>OZ223273.1:0-19488 GCA_965140585.1 Spirochaetia bacterium | reverse complement strand
GTCTACAGAAACGGTGGAGGCTTCATTGCCGTCAGGTCTTTTTTAAGTTCATGAAGATCCCTGAGTTCATTGCTGAGCCTTTTATTTATCTCTTCCGACTCTGCAGATAGCTGGTCTATGGCTGTTAAAACCTTCTGTCTGGGGATTTCCTGGTCTTCAACTTTTAACAAGGCATTCTTAAGCTGCCTCAGCGTTGTATCGAGTTCGTTCAGCCGTTTATTCATCGAACTCACCGCATCCTGATGCTCCTCAAGCAGGCTGAACCTCTCTATGTCTACACCGGGAAAAATCTCGGTGACCGGTTCGTTTATCGAGCCCAGTTTTTTGCACTTGATATTGCCTCCGGCGCATATCCTTCCCCCGAATATTTCCGCTCTTTTCCCGGTAAGCAGGATGTCCCCGTCAGCCTTTATTCGTGAGTGCATGACTGCCTCTTCGACTATTATATTTCCCCTGCAGGTTACATTGGCGCTCTCTATATATTTCGCATACAGATTCCCGCCGCAATAGATTTTCCCTTCATCATTGCCGGAAATCCCTGCCTTAAGAATAAGATCTCCCTCGCATGAAATATCAACCCTGCTCAGTGACTTGCCTATCTGTACATCGCCTGCAGCTTTTACTGTGAAACCGTCGGCAATTCTGCCGCTTATATCGATTGAGCCGTTGAAGTCCATGTTTCCGTTGGAATAATCGACATTCTCAACTGCAATGAGTTTATCAACGGTTACTGCGCCCTCGGACAGCCTCACGTTGCCGTCAATTTCTGCTGTGATGGATTTCCCGTCCTCTGCAAGCAGAGCCCCCTCTCCGGCTTCAAAGTTTTGGGCAATGGTGCCTCTTAAGGGTTCAAGCACTGCACCGGTGATGTCGCGCCTTCCGCGGCTTTTACCGGTGTTCCCAGGACTGCGAGTACGTCGCCCGCCTGCTTGTTCTGGATGAAATTGAGCTCCTTGAGATCAATCCGGTTAAATTCAAGCTCACGGAAGGGTTTGAGTCTGTCAGTTACAAAGAAATATTCAGGTTCAGCTGCCTTTTCATCAACAGCTTCGATCCCATGAGCAGCCGCTACCTTCTGATTGTAAATGCCCCGGAAGGAAACAGTTTTAAGTACATCATCATCAATGCCGTAGATGACTCCGGCGTCTTTAAGTGCGGATCTAAGCATTTCAGTACTCAGAGGCTCTCCGCCCTGTTTCCCTGCTTTCACAGTAATCCATGCAGTCATCAGGTCATCAGAGATTTCTACAGTTATTTCCGGGGCAAGATGCCGGCCTTCAGGCCACTCTGTGAGAGGGTGGGGTGTTCCGTCGCCTGAGTCAATGATATCAATTATCACCTGGCGCCGTACATTATCTATTCCCAGAAGATGCAGCCTTCCGGTAATATCCTCCGGGTAGACAGTTCTGGAATCATCCCTTGGGTACACAGTGAGCCACGCATATCCGTTTTTATAGTAAATGTCAAAAATACTTTCAGTTCTCATTTTATCTACAGTTTATCCGGAGCTTTTTTTTAAAACAACCCGAGTTTTAAAAAAAGCTCAACCATGTCTTATTAATCAATCTTGACACTAGGGTCCATCATAAATACTATCTTAGCATGACTGGAAATGAACTTCGAACCAAATATCTTGAATTTTTTAAATCAAAGAACCATAAGGAAATATCAGGAAAATCACTGATTCCGGAAAACGATCCGACAGTGCTTTTCACAACCGCCGGAATGCATCCGCTGGTGCCTTATATCCTCGGTGAAACCCACCCTGCAGGCACCAGACTGGTAAACTTTCAGAAATGTATCAGAACAGGCGATATAGACGCGGTCGGTGATCCCCATCATCTGACATTCTTCGAAATGCTCGGAAACTGGTCTCTCGGCGACTACTTTAAAGAAGAAGCAATACGCATGAGCTATGAGTTTCTTACCAGCTCTGAATGGCTTGGCATTAATGTGGACAAACTTTCGGTAACTGTATTTGCCGGCGATGATACCGTTGAACGTGATGAGACATCAGCCAATGTATGGCGCGAACTTGGTATTCCCGAAGAAAGAATATATTTCCTGCCACGTGAAGATAACTGGTGGGGGCCTGCGGGACAGACTGGTCCCTGCGGACCTGATTCCGAGATGTTCATAGATACCGGCCGTGATTCCTGCGGGGATGACTGCCGTCCGGGATGTTCATGCGGTAAATACTTTGAGATCTGGAACGATGTTTTCATGCAGTACAACAAGCAGGAAGCCGGAAGCTATGTTCAGATGAGCAGACAGTGTGTAGATACCGGTATGGGGATTGAAAGAACCTCCGCAATTCTGCAGGGTAAGAAATCAGTATATGAAACAGAAACATTTACGCCGCTTATCGCTGCCGTAGAGAATATTTCCGGTAAGAAATACGGAGAAGATGAGGATACTGATGTTTCAATCAGGATTATCACCGACCACGTAAAAACTTCAACAATGATCCTTGGCGATGATCGAGGTATTGCTCCTTCAAACGTAGGGCAGGGGTATATCCTCCGACGGCTCATCCGCCGGGCAATGAGGCATGGACGCAAACTCGGAATAGACGGAACCTTCCTGACCGCTATTGCCGCAATGGTTATCGATACTTATAAGGGCATTTATCCTGAACTTGAGAGAAACAATGACTTTATTCTCAGGGAGATGAAGGATGAAGAGGAAAAATTCCTGAAAACCCTCCAGAAGGGGGAACAGGAGTTTGAAAAGCTTCTTCCGAACCTGATGAAGAGTTCAAAACGGATTATTCCCGGCCGACTGGCATTTAAGCTTTATGACACATACGGCTTTCCGGTTGAAATTACCGAGGAGCTTGCAGCTGAACACGAGTTCACCGTAGACCGTGAAGGCTTTGATGCAGCTTTCAAAAAGCATCAGGAACTGTCCAAGCAGGGTGCCGAGAAAGCCTTCAAGGGCGGGCTTTCTGATCATTCAGAGCTGACTACAGCTCTTCACACTGCAACTCATCTGCTTCATAAAGCTCTTAGAACAGTTCTAGGCGAACATGTACAGCAGAAGGGCAGTAATATAACCAGTGAGAGACTCCGTTTCGACTTCAGTCATCATGATAAGATGACTCCTGAAGAGATCCAGAAAGTTGAAGATATGGTTAATGAGCAGATCAAACGCGACCTTCCGGTGAGCATGGAAATTATGGATCTTGAGAAGGCAAAGAGCGAGGGTGCTATAGCTTTCTTCGGCGATAAGTATGAAGAGAAGGTCAAGGTGTATACCATTGGAGATTATTCCAAGGAGGTATGCGGCGGACCCCATGTTGAACATACCGGAGGCATGGGCCATTTTAAAATACAGAAAGAACAGTCTTCATCATCAGGAGTCCGGAGAATCCGGGCGGTTCTTGAACAGGGCTGATTTATAAACTGATATTGAAAAGGACTGATTTTTCCAAAATCAGTCCTTTTTTTTGATGCGCCCGGCAGGGCGTATCCGCTTGGGAATGATTTGAATGTTCAGGTAGCCAGCTGACCGCAGGCGGCGTTGAGTCCGCGGCCGCGGCGGTATCTTCTTGTAACAGGGACACCGCTTTTTTCCAGTACAGCACAGAATGCTTCAATAGATTTCTCATCCGGTTCGGAAAAATCTATATCATCAGCCCTGTTCCAGGGAATTACATTTACTATGGCATTAAGTCCTGATACCCAGCGGGCAATTCCTGCTGCATCCGCTATAGCGTCGTTGATGCCGCACATTATTGCACATTCGAGCGTCAGCCTCTTTCCTGATGCCTTCTGAAATACTATCAGCGCCTCTTTAAGTTCATCCAGGCTGTTTCCTGCGGTTACAGGCATCAGCGACAGCCTTTTCTTCGGATCGGCGCTAACAAGCGATACTGCAAGCCTCAGCGCCGGCAGTTCAGCTGCAATTTTCTTAATTCCTGAGACTATGCCGCAGGTTGAAACTGTTATTCGCCTCGGACTGAGCCCGGGCATGTCTTTCCTTGTAAATAGTGCAACCGACTTCTTAAATTCGTCGTAGTTGTTAAGAGGTTCACCCATCCCCATGTAGACAATATTGCTGATATCTCCGTAGCTGTTTTTAAGATGCAGGAACTGCTCAATGATTTCTTCGGAACGAAGGTTACGTTTCAATCCCATCAGTGCCGTACGGCAGAATTTACAGCCCATAGCACAGCCGACCTGGGAAGACAGGCATGCAGTCTTTCTTCCTGTCTCATCCGTAAGCAGTACGGTCTCAATGCGCGCCCCGTCATAAAGCTCTATCAGCAGTTTCACAGTATTGTCATTATCTTCATGTTTTTCGAGAATTTTTGAGGAATAAAGCGAAAGTCTGTCGTCAAGTTCAGAACGAATCCCGGCAGGGAGGTTGGTCATCTCGGTAAATGTCTGAGCACCCTTCCATATCCAATCAAATATCTGGCGGCCTCTGTAGGCGGGGCCGCTTCCGGTTATTTTACTTATCTGCTCCGGCAGACTGCCGGCTGCAGAATTAAATTCAAATTCTGTCATTCAGATCAGAAATTACCGCCTCTGAGCCTGTCGAGCAGATTGGAAACAAAGGCGTTTCTCAGACCGAGTTTCTGAAATTCTGCAAGAGTTTCAATAGCCTTGTTTCTATCTCCAAGATGCATATAGCATTCGGCTATTTCAGTATAAAGCCGGTGATTTTTCGGATCATTCTTGAGAAGGCCCCGAAGGCTCTCTATGGCATTCTCGTAGTTGCCGCGAAGCTTGTTTATAAGAGCAAGGCCCAAAATAGCATATACATCGAACTCGATATTCAGTGCACGGCTATAGTAATCTTCTGCAAGATCGAACTCTTCAAGATTTCGATAGGCATCTCCGGCTCTGGTGAGGATAACCTTGTTTTCCGGGTCTTTTTTAAGGATTTTATCCCAGTATTCAAGTGATTTTGCATGGGCATTCATACCGCGGTAGCAGTCGGCCATTCCGAAAAGGGCATAGAAGTTATTGGGTTCAAGTTCCAGCGCCTTGTCGAAATACTGGGTTCCTTTTTCAAAGGTTCTCAGTTTTCTGTGACAGTTACCAAGAGAAGTGAGTACCCTGATATCAACATTATCCTTATTGATTTCGTACATTCGCTCCCAGTATTTCAGAGCATCACGATATTCTCTGAAATCATAGTGAAGATGGCCAAGACCTATAAGTGCATAGGCGTTATTTTCTTCCATTTCAAGAACTTTAAGATAGATTTCTCTAGATTTCTTGAAATCCCGAACCTTTCGGTAGGCATCTGCAACTCTGGTTAATACTGTTATATTTGAATCATCATGCTGAAGATATTCTTCCCAGATTTTAATGGCCTGATTGTATTTGTTAAGGGCTTTGTAGCAGTCAGCAAGACCGAATAATGCGTAATTATTTCCGGGATGGTTATCCAGACATTTCTGATAGTAGACTATAGCCTGTCTGAAGTCACTTTTTTTTCTGGCTGAATCACCGAGACCTACAAGTGCGTAGTTGTTAAGTTCATCCTTATCAAGAATCTGATAAAAACAATCCTCCGCTTCCTCAATCAGATTTTCCTTTAGAAGTTGGTAACCTCTTTTGGAAAGTTCTGAAATTTCATTCAGAATTTCATTTTCGGGATCATTGCTGTCTGTGAAATTCTCCTCCATGAAATCAGGTTCATTTGATAGTGCTGACATCTTACCATCCTTATTATTCAATAATCATCTTTAATCCATTTTTTTAAAGCATTGGCAACTTCTATGGTGCATTTTTCGATCTTGTCAGGGGCCGGGGCAAGCCAGTACATCCGGAGAGCTTCAAGATGGTCTTTTTTTTCATAGTACCAGTCACCGATTCTTATTAAACCATCCGAATATCCTGTGGTTATAAATACCCGTTTTGCTTTCTCAAATTCTCCGCTGTTGAAAAAATCGTTGCCTTTTCTGATTAGTGCAGCTTTCTGTTCGCTGGTAATCGCTATTGGATCATCTTTGGTGAGTTTTAAAAAACCCTCTTGTGGTATATTTTTCAATATACGTTCAAAATTACCCGGCATCAATTTAAACTATAGTAAATATTCCATATAAAATCAACAATTATATATAATCGGCTACTATTTTGATAAGGTACCTTTTGTAGAAAGCTCTTCAATGCTGCCCGAAAGTGCATAGGCATGCCCAAGCGCCTTGCCAAGTGCCTTGAAGAGAGCCTCAACCATGTGATGACCGTTTTCACCATAGCGGCATTCAGCGTGAAGGTTTAGCCCAGCTCTGTCGGAAAATGCCTTCATAAACTCTTTAACCAGACTTAAATCAAAATTTCCGGCAAGCTGTTGAGGATATTCCGCCCGGTATACTAGATAGGGGCGTCCACAGGCATCAACGGTGACTTCAGAAAGTGAGTCATCCATAGGTACAATGAAATGTCCGAAGCGGCTTAAGGGGCCGCCTTTTTCAGCTGCCTGCCGAAAAGCTTCGCCCAAAACCAGTCCTGTATCTTCCACAAGATGATGGGGATCTACTTCAATATCTCCGGCAGCATCAATTTTCAGGAAAAAGCCGCCATGATAAGACATAGAGTACAGCATATGGTCAAAAAAAGGGACTCCGGTGCTTATTTCCGGTTTAATTCCCTTTAAATCAAGATCAACTGTGAGTTTTATATCTGTTTCTTTAGTTTTTCTGATTACTTCTGCTTTTCTTCCAGCCATCGAGCTTCCCCTTTGATAATATCATCGACAAATTTATTTATCCGCTTATAGTTAAGTTTGTAATAAGCAGGATTAGCAATCAGATGAACACTGATAGGGGCAAGCTCTCTAATAACCTCAAGATTATTTGCTTTCAGTGTATTTCCTGTTTCAACAAGATCAACAATATATGGAGCAAGCCCCAGAACAGGTCCAAGTTCAACAGACCCGTTTAGTTTAATCACCTGAACCGGTTTGCCGGCCTTGTGATAATAGTCGCTGGTGAATTTGGTAAACTTTGTTGCAACCTTGAGTGAAGCTTCATTTCCTGAGTTGTGGTTATCCTTCAAACCTGCGAGACACATCTTTGTCCCACCGAATGAGAAGGTGTGAAGTTTATAAAAATCGTGACCGGATTCATAGATGACATCCGAACCGCAAATCCCGAGACCTGCGATTCCGTGATTAATATATGTAGGAAGATCCGAGTTTTTTACCAGAAAGAACCTCAGGTTTCCATCTTTATCATCTGCAACAAGCTTTCTGTTATCAAAAGAAAAATCAATGCCCATTGTGGCAAGCATTTCCTGTGTCTGTTCCATGAGTCTGCCTTTGGGCAGAGCGAAAAGTAATGGCTGATTATTGTTCATATTACTGCTATTTTTCCTTCTTTCCGGAGTTCGAGCGCTTTCCTGAAAGCTTCAATGACATTTTCATCATCTGCAACAAATATGTCTGCCGGCGGTGCAAAGCGTTTTCTGTTTCCTATCCCCGGTTCTATCTTTCTCTGAAGCAATGAAAAACCTACCGACGGAGCGTTAATTCCGAAGTTCAGAAGCAGGTTGTCGTATCTACCGCCGGAAATAACCGCAGAGTCTACTTCATCCATGTATACCTGAAAAACGATACCGGTATGGTAGGCCTGGTTTCCAATTTCTGAAAGATCAAGTGTGAAAATGTCTGAGAAGCCTGTGTTTTCAAGTGATGATACAAGGCTGTTCAGATACTTGAGTTCTTCATAGATATCTATATGGAAACTGTCTTTATTCTCATTGATGAAGTCGGTGAAATCTTTGCTGCCGCCTATGAAGCCGAAAAGTTTTGCAATTTTTCTGCTTCCGTATTCGCCGGTTTCTTCTCCCGTTATTTCAGCAACCCTATCAAAATCGCGCAGGCTTATGGCTTTCTGAAGTCCCAGTCTCTTTTTTTCGGAGAATCCGGCGAACATAAGGTTAAACAGAGCATGTGAACCCAGATGAACTTTAACAGGAATTTCAAGCAGATTTACAGTTTCTGCAAGAAGAAGGAGTATCTCCATATCTCCGCGGAAGCCGCCTCTGCCTATAAGCTCAACACCGGTCTGGTAGAACTCGTTGTGTGAAATATCTTCTGAGTCCTGATGTCTGAGGATGCTGTCTGAATAGCAAACTCTAACGGGAAGATCCTCCTCTGATAGAATCAGACCCATCTGTCGGGCAAGAAAAAGTGTTATATCAGAGCGGAGCATAAGTAGATCACCGTCACGATCTATCAGCCTGTAAATTCTTTCATCATCTCCGGAGGGAATGAGCTCCCTGTAGACATCGTAAAGATCGAAAACCGGGGTTTCTACAGGCAGATAACCCCAGGAGTTAAACAGGTTCTGGAGGGTTTCTGTAATTTTCCGGTGAATAAATGCTTCCTCAAAAAAGAAACTTTCTGAACCCTGGGGAACCTTCATCATTGTCTTATTATTCATGCTCTATAATATCAGATTTACGGATCCTAAGACAACCGCCTGAAAAACAGCAGGATGGAGCGTCCGTACGTTCTCCGGTCGGTTATGGTGAAATCGCCGACTTTTTCGGGCCATTTTTCCTCTGAAGGATAGTGAATCATCAGCGTTCCGCCGGAAGCAAGAATGTCTTCTGATGAGGCTTTTTCTACGAGCTTGATTTTTCCGTCCATCGGAAAGGGCGGGTCCATATAAACCAGATCGAAGCTGCGTTTACAGATTGACATGTATTTTTCGGCCGACATCATCTTAAGCGAAATTTCCTCTTCGGCAATGCTCATATTTTTTATTATAACGGACTTTTTTTTGAAATCCTTCTCTACAAGCACCACCGGTTCCGCACCTCTGCTGGCGGCTTCAATGCCGACGCATCCTGACCCTGAAAACAGATCGAGAAATGAGTCTCCGCTGATGTTTCCAAGAATTGAGAAAAGTGATTCCCGCATCCTGTCCATAGCCGGTCTTATGATGCCTTTGGGACACTGGATAATTCTGCCTTTGTAGTTTCCGCCTGTGATACGCATTCTATTCTCCTGAAATCATGTTGCTGAACGGCGGGCAGGTTTCAAACAGTTTTCTAAGTACTGAATTCTGCGGCTGAAGCAGTCCCGGATCAGTATCCATCAGCTGCCTGACATCAACTCTTGCTTTTTTAAGAAGATCGAAGTCGGTATTAAGGTCTGCAATTGTGAAGGGCATGAAGCCGGACTGGGCGCTGCCCGCCAGATCTCCGGGACCGCGGATACGCAGGTCCTCCTCTGCAATCAGAAAACCGTCAGTGCTTTCCTTCATTACCTTCAGTCTTGCAGTTCCCGCCTCAGTGAGTTCCGGGCTGTATACCAGAAAGGCATATGACTGATGTTCTCCACGGCCGACTCTTCCGCGAAGCTGATGCAGAGCTGATAGGCCGAAACGCTCGGCATGCTCAATCACCATACAGTTTGCATTGGGTACATCGACCCCTACTTCAACAACGCTTGTTGCTACAAGTATTCGTACCTCTCCCGCATGAAATTCATCCATGATTTTCTTTTTTTCGTTTTCATCTATTCTTGAGTGTATGAGTTCGACTCTGTGTTCCGGAAAAATCTCATCCTTCAGTGAACTGAACATTGACTCGGCATCTTTCAGTTCTATTTTATCCGAACTGCTTATAAGCGGATACACAAAGTAAGCCTGCCGGCCTTTGGACAGCTGTTTTTTTATGAATTGATAGACCTTCTCCTCACGTCCGAGTGCCGCAAGGTGTGTCTCAACCGGCGAGCGGCCCGGCGGCATAGACTTAATGGTTGTAACATCCATATCACCGAAAACCGTCATTGCCAGGGTTCGGGGAATGGGAGTCGCAGTCATCAGCAGAAGATCTGCGGCCGTATTTTTTTCCGAGAGGGCAGTACGCTGAAGCACGCCGAATCGCTGCTGCTCATCAATTACTGCAAGCCCAAGTTTTTTGAAGTTTATGTCGTCACCGAAAAGTGCATGAGTGCCAATCAGCAGATCAACTTCTCCGTTGGTCAGCGCTTTGAGAAGAAGTTCTCTTTTGTCCTTTTTTACCGAACCGCTTAAAAGTGCCACCCTGATTCCGAGGGGTGAAAGCAGCCTGTCAGCATTATCGGCATGCTGCCTCGCAAGCAGTTCCGTAGGCGCCATAAATGCACACTGCATCCCGTTTTCGATGCACCTTAAAGCTGAAATGAAGGCCACAAGAGTTTTTCCGCAGCCTACATCCCCCTGAAGCAGCCTGGCCATCGGCCGCTCAGAATCAAGATCTTCAAGAATCTCATCAATAGCCTGATTCTGGCCGTCGGTAAGGCTGAACGGCAGGCTGTCTATCAGCTTCAGATGCAGATTCCTCTCCGGATGGTGAATTCCGGTTTTGCTGCGTCTGCCTGCCTCCCTGCGTTTGAGTGCTCTTCTGGCTGCAGCCATCTGAAAGTGAAAGAGCTCCTCGTATTTAAGTGTAAGTTCAGCCTTAGCCGTATCTTCGGTTCTTTCCGGAAAATGTATCTTTTCGACGGCATCGGCTTTTGACATAAGACCGTTGGATAATATAATGTTTTCCGGCAGTTCTGTGGAAATAAACTTGCCGTACTGGTCTACCGCGTTTCTGACGGCCTTGCGGAGGCCTTTCTGTGTAAGCCCGGAAGTCAGGGGGTAGACAGGAAGTATTCTTCCAAAGCTGTCTGATATATTCCGCGCGGAAAGCTGCTTTGCGGTGATATCAAAGAGCTCGGGTATTATTTCAAAATCAAAAGCTGTACTCTGCAGTTCGTTGTACCGTACGCTGAAAGTTCCGAAAACAAGGACAGATGTTCCTTCCTTCAGTTTTTCGGCAAGAAAATTGCGCCCGAAGCATATAAGCGATGCGGGAATCCCCTTATTATCATTTAGAAGAATTTTCAGAGTCTGCTTTTTTCCCCAGCCGAAGTACTCGTGAGCCGTCACTGTCGCGGAGGTGTTAACAATGGTTTGTCCTGATGATTTGAAAGCTGCAGTGAAATCCACCTCATCGAGCCGGTTCTCATAACTTCTCGGGTAGTATTTCAGGATGTCGCTTACAGAATGGATACCGATCCTTGACAGTGCGGCCGAGGTCTTTGGTCCTATACCCTGCAGACGCCCGACAGACTGCTTAAGCTCTTCCTGAAACATTATTCCCCTTTCTTGTCAGAAGGGCAGACCGGCGGCCAGGTTCATCAGGTATCCGAAAAGATATTTTCCGCCTATGTTTGCAGCAATCAGAATTGCCAGGGCTATTCCTAACTGGGTTGAATAGGGAGTAAATTTGTTTCTGAATATTACCTTCCGTACCCATGAGGTAATGGGTTCGAGTACTGCATCAATTCCTGCTGACATCTGGGCGAGAAATCCTGCGCTGTTCGTAAAAACAGCAATGAGTCTGATTACAGACAGAATGATCATCAGAAAAAGAATTACAGAAATTATAGACCATATGCCGCTGATAAGGATGGCCAGGATAATTCCGATTGTGATGCTTCCGTATGTGGCAATACTGTTGATTATGTTTATCAGTATTCCCAGGATAACAAAACCGAGTATCGGTGAGAAATCCATCATTCCGATTCGCAGGAAGGAAAATCTCCTGAAAAGGTTAAGGTAGGGGTCTGTAATTCGTGCAAGGTAGGTGTAAAACGAACCGACCTGGGCGCTTCTGAACCAGGTAAGCATTACCCGTATAATAAGCAGTATCATGTAAACTGACAAAACTGCGTTTAGTATTTTCATTATCATAATCATAAATGTACTCCGATATATCTTAGATTTTTATTCTTTCCATATGTCCGTAACTTCGGCTTTCGCTTTCATTGTCTCAAACAGTTCATTTGTCGGGTTCACCAGTATCTGGTTTGACGCCTTAATAATTGTCTCACTCCGGTTCCCGTTTATATGCAGATAAACCGGGCTGCTTCCGGTAAAATGAATGAGGGTATTTCTCAGTTCATACAGACTTTCCTCATCACCGTTGCTTCCGCAGAGACGTATATGAAGTTCAGCCGTTGATGCCCCGTCTATCTCCTCAGGCTGAAGTATTTTCTCAAGTTTCAAAGTAGGCTTACCTCTGGTATTGTCGAATTCTCCTTCAAAACCGTAAACTTCATCTGTACGGATCATTGTTTCATATGCTGCCAGCGTCTTAGGGAAGATAACAGTCTCAATTGAACCCCTGAAATCCTCCAGCTCCGCAAAGGCCATTTTATCACCTTTTTTGGTAATCAGCGAACGGAATGTCTTTATCATGCCGATAAGCTTGTATTTTTTACCGTTGCTTGCCCGTTCAAGGTTGGAAAGGTCTATATTTGTGACTTTCTCCCACATCTTCCTGTAGCTGTCCATGGGATGGCCGCTGCAGTAGAATCCCAGGAAGTCTTTTTCAAAATTAAGAAGTTCCTTTTTGGGCCATTCCTCTACAGGTTCGAGTTCAATTGAATGAAATTCGGTATGTTCCGGATCATCGAAGAGGGAGGTCTGGCCGACACCCTGATCCGCCTTGGACCGGCTGGTAAATTCGAGAATCCTGTCGAGATTGTGCATCAATGTCGCACGGTTTTCTCCCAACGAGTCGAAAAGTCCGGTCTGTATGCTTGTTTCGATAACCTTCCGGTTAACAGTCTTCAGATCGACCCGCTCGATGAAATCGATGAAGCTCTTGAATTTTCCGCCCTTCTCACGCTGTTTGAGAATTTCCTCAACAGCAGCTTCACCGACATTTTTAATACCGATCAGTCCGTAGATGATCTTGTCATCGACAACTGTGAATTTCATATCGGAGAGGTTCATATCCGGCGGGCATAGTTCGATACCCATACCGTTTGCCTCGGCAATATACTGTGTAAGCTTGTCGGGGCTGTTGATTTCGTTAGTAAGGTTTGCCGCCATAAATTCAGCAGGAAAGTTTGCCTTCAGGTAGGCTGTCTGATAGGCCAGAACGGAGTAGGCCGCAGCGTGGGATTTATTGAATCCGTATCCGGCAAAGGGTTTAAGCATTTCAAAGATGTTGTCAGCGTGCTTCTTGTCGAGGCCCTGTGCTACAGCGCCCTCGATGAACTCGATCTTCATCTTATCCATTTCTTTTTCTTTTTTCTTACCCATCGCACGGCGCAGAATATCCGCTTTTCCCAGTGAAAAGCCGCCGATTATCTGGGCGACCTTCATTACCTGTTCCTGATATACGATTACACCGTAGGTCGGCTTGAGAGTTTCCTCGAGAGCCGGGTCCGGGTAGGTAATCGGGGTTTTTCCGCTTTTACTGTCGATAAACTGGGGTATGTACTGCATTGGCCCCGGTCTGTACAGGGCATTCAATGCTATAAGGTCTTCAATTGAGTTAGGCTGGGCCTGCTTAAGAATCCCCTGCATTCCGGAACTTTCAAACTGGAAGATACAGGTACTCTTTCCTTCACTGAGCATCTTGAAGGTTGGATCGTCATCCTCGGGAATGTTTTCGATAGAGAAATCAGGAATTTTTTTCCTGACAAGGGTCTCTGTGTTTTTGATAAGTGTCAGGGTCTTAAGCCCCAGGAAGTCCATCTTTACAAGTCCCTGAGGTTCAATCTGGTCCATCGTATACTGGGTGGAAATTGCACCCGTCTTATCACGGTAGAGCGGGACGTAATCAGTCAGTTTTGTCTGCCCGATAACTATACCCGCTGCGTGTGTTGATGCATGACGGCTTAAGCCCTCAAGCCTTCTGGCTGTGTCAAAAAGTTCGTTGTAAATTCCGCCGCGCTCTGAATATTCCTTGAGTTTCGGTTCCATTTCAAGGGCCTTATTCAGGCTCATTTTCAGTTCATTTGGAACAAGCTTTGAAATTGCATCCGATTCAGAAAAAGGGATATCCAGTACTCTGGCGACGTCCTTGAGAACTGCTTTTGTTTTAAGAGTTCCAAAGGTTATGATCTGTCCGACTTTTTCCTTACCGTACTTCTCTGTTACGTAATTGATAACCTCCTGCCGTCTTTCGAAGCAGAAGTCGATATCAAAGTCAGGCATCGATACTCGTTCAGGGTTGAGAAATCGCTCAAAGAGAAGTTCGTACTTGAGCGGATCGATGTCCGTAATTCTAAGTGCATATGCGACAATTGAGCCTGCTCCCGAGCCACGTCCAGGCCCTACCGGAATATCATTCTCGTGTGCCCAGTGGATAAAGTCCCAGACAATAAGAAAGTAACTGGGGAAGTCCATTGAAATAATCGTATCAAGTTCAAAGTCGGCCCTTTCCTTGATTTCAGGTCCGTAGCCGGGATAGCGGAACTCAAGTCCTTCATAGGTAAGGGCTCTCAGGTAATCTCCGGGTCCTTTATGCGGGGCCGGAATATCGTAAACCGGCAGAAGCGGTCCCGGATATTTGATATCTATATTGCATTTTTCAGCGAGTTCTACAGTATTTGAAAGGGCTTCGGGTACTTCACGGAATATCTCATACATCTCCTGCTGATTCTTGAAATAGAATTCCTGGGTATCGAAGGTCATTCTGTTAGTTTCGTTCTTATGCCGTCCGGTTCCTATACATAGCAGAATATCCTGCGCATTGGCGTCCTCACGGTCGATGTAGTGACTGTCGTTGGTTGCAATCATCGGTATACCGGTTTTTTTCGATATTTCGATTATTGCCTTGTTGACGGTCCTCTGCTCAGGAATTCCATGATCCTGCAGTTCCAGGTAGAAGTTGCCTTTACCGAAGAGTTCGTTGTAAAAACCGGCTTTTTCCATGGCCTGATCATTTTTACCCAACATTATCAGCGAGGGTATTTCTCCGGCAAGACATGCGCTTGAGCAGATCAGATCACCACAGTATTTCTCAAGGATCTCATCATCAATCCTCGGTTTGTAGTAGAAGCCCTCAGTATATCCGGCTGAGCTCAGCTCTATGAGATTCCGGTATCCTTTCTCGCTTTTAGCCAGAAGAATCAGGTGGTTGTATTTATTTCCTGTTTCGGAACCTGATTTAACAAAGCGTGAACCGGGGGCGACATATAGCTCACATCCGACTACCGGGTTGATTCCGGCTGATTTGCATTCCTCATAGAAGCGGAGTGCACCGAACATGTTTCCATGGTCGGTAATGGCAGCATGCTTCATCCCCAGGGATACAGCTTTAGCGACAATCTTCTTTATGGAGGAAGCTCCGTCGAGAAGTGAATAATCAGTATGTGTATGAAGGTGAACGAAATCGGGTATATTATTCACCACAAAATATTACCCCGAGATAGGTCATTTATTCAATAAGAACTTGCATGTGACTTGTTTAAATAAGGTCATTGAGGTAGTGGATAAAGGAGAGAAGCAGGCCTTCAATCTGCTGCTGATGAAACAGCGAAAGGGGAGGACTCTGGTTTTTAAGTGCTGTGGCAAGCCTGTTGAACACCGGTTCCTCCGGGATTCCGAAAATAGGCAGTTTTCTGCCCGAAAGAGCGTCTTCAAATTCCCTTGCCCTGAATATTCCGTCGTTTTCATAGCCTGCAGAAAACTTTATTTCGGTCAGGACCTCTTTCTGAATATTTGCAAGGCTGCAGAATGTAAGTACTCCGGGGAAATCGCATTTAAGATTGCCGCTTATCATAAATTTCTGGAAATTATAATTATTAAATGGGATTCTGATTCTTGTGAGAATTTCACCAGGCTGCAGCCCGGTTTCCGGATTGTCAAATTTCCGCATGGTAACCCAGCGGGAGCCTCCGTGTTTTTTGAGTTCCAGTCTTACGTCAAGCAGGATGAAAAGCGGATGCAGTGATTTAATCCGGTAACTGCTGCATAGATTTCCGCCTATTGTTGCGAGATTCCTGATTTCATTTGTGCCAATGCTCTGCAGCGCTCTGTAAAGAGCCGGCTTTAGAACATGTTCTCCGATTCCAAGTATCCGGTTCAGTTTAGCGCAGGCTCCTATCTCAAGGTAACCTTCAGAACGCCGGATAGCTGCAAGCTCTTCAATCCTGGAAAGAAAAAGTATATTCCTGTTGAGATTGGGGTACTTCTCTACACGGCTGCTCATAATACCGGTCCCGCCTGCGTATACCATGCTGTCGGGCATGGATTTATAAAGTGTGAGAAGTTCATTTACGGTTTTCGGGTAATAGACCAGGGGAGAACGGCGGTTTTTCATCATCTTCTGCGTTCTCCCCTGAACTCCCTGTTCCTGAATGCACGTTTTACGGCCTGTAAAAAGCTTGAAACCGGAGTGCAGTTGCATACATGATCGGATAACAGCAGCATTATATCATTCATTTCTGGCTCCCGCCTGTTTTCAATCAGTCTGTGAACCGCCAGCACCTTGCCTGAAAAACAGTAGGGGCAGGGAATGCACTTTTCAGCAGTCAGGGCTTCAATGATGTCTGTGTAATCTTTAGTCTGGGAAAATCCCTCGATGGTGATAATTCGTTTTGCCCGTATCGTAAAGACCGGAACCTGACATGACGGGACCGGCTGGCCGTCAAGCAGAACTGTACAGCTTCCGCATTCTCCGCTTGTACATGCTTTTTTGGTCTGAGTCAGTCCGAAATCCTCACGAATTACATCAATAAGTCTTTTTTCCGGCGGAGCATCAACAGATACTTTTTTCCCGTTCAGTGAAAAATCAATCGTCATTTTTTATCTCCGCTGGAATAGTCTTGCTGTCAAAGAAATGAAAAAGCTGCTCGGGCGATGACGGCAGATCGCTGGTCTGTATCCCCAAGCCCATGTTGATTGCAGAGGTCACAGCAGCAGGAATCAGACAGTCAGGGAGATCGCCTATACCTCCAGGCTTGGGATCTCTGCTTTTAAGAAACTCGATCCGTATAGGTATATGATTCAGAGGCTGCGGAGGTGCAGCGGGTATGCTGCTGTCGTGGTGCCGGATTTCAGAAATGGGGAAAAGCGTCCGCATTATAGATCGGTATATTTCGGTTTCCAGTTCTGCCCGGGCCAGGGTTTCATCAACAACCTTGCCGCAGTCAACAGCAAGCCAGACGCCACGCACCGTTGTATCCATGCTGATCGGGTCTGTTGCTGTTTCTACAACTGCAGCTCCCCAGGATACTGTTGAAAAAGGGGTTCCGGTGAAAGTTTCAGGATCCCAGCTGCTGCTTCCCGAAAGTCTGTAGCTTCGTTTAACTTCTATAGGAAGGGGCAGCCTGAACCGGCTTTTTTTTATGGCGTTGCAGCACTTTTCTATCAGTGAAGTGATTACGGTGATATTTCGTGAAAACAGTGAGGGACCGGAATCCGGAACCAGTGAAGTGCTTGTTGATTCTATCAGAACGTCATCGGTCTCAAGCTCCAGAATATCCCCCGCAATTTTTTTCCAGAGGGCGGTCGTCTGAAAATTTTCCGGTACTGCCGAAGTCATTATTGAAAGTTTTCCTTCCTTGTCCAGCCGTACTGAAACAGTATATTTTTCGTTTTCCTCTATTCTGCCCATGAATCCGTTGCCTTGACAGCAGAGAGATATTCCTATTCCGCGTCTATTACCGGAAAACTTGTTCAGGTCCCTGTTCACAAGCGTATATGAAGCCTGTTTGCGACTGAAGTCTGAGGCTGAAGCCACCATCTCAAGCAGGTTTTTTAAATGCAGGTTTTTACGGTTTTCCCAGCCTATGGGAAGCTGGCTGTATGACTGTGCAATATTTTTGACCCGCCATTCCAGGGTATCGAGGTTTGATTCTGCAGCAAGCCTGTTATTGTGTATCTCTGCTGCCAGAAAGCCCTGGTGGAAGCCCATTCCATTGAAGGCTCCTGCAGGAGACCTGTTTGTGATTACGGTTCTGGCTTTTACTTCAAGTGCGGGGACTTTATAGACTCCTGATGCTGAAAAACAGAGTCTGTTCACAACCTCATCAGAAAGCATTGGGTAGGCTCCGGTGTTGAGGGATATATCAATGCTTCTGCAGATAATCTGCCCGCTTTCATCCATTCCTGTTTTATGTGTGATTACTGTTTCGGCTCTTCCCGGGGTGTAGAGAATGGAATCCTTTTTAGTCAGAAGGCATATTGAGGGGCTGCCTGTTTTCCAGGTTACAAGTGCCGAATAGCTGGCCAGCAGGCCTGCGTACCAAAGCTTTCCGCTGTGGGTTTTTCCCATGGAGGGCACCTTGATGGTGACCTCTGCCGGTTTTATTCCTATCACGGATGCGACGTTATCCCTTACATTAAAAGGCCATTGGGTCGCGCTTATGAGTTCGATACTGTCGCCGATTCTGACAGCAGTAGCTCCCTGAGGTTCCAGATCATAATGATGCTGGGGCGCTGTCCGGTATGTTTCTTCTACTACTTTAGCGGCTTTGCTGAAATTCTTTGCAGGTTTGCCCTTTGTGTAAAGGCATTCACGGTCAACCTGCTGCTGATCAAAATCATCAAATTCAAGATGCTGTTCCGTTTCTTCATATTCAATAACTATTTCAGAAGCAAAGTCATCAAGATCTCTTTCATCAGGACCGTATAGCAGCAGAACAGCTTCGCCCAAGTAGTTTACTCTTCCGTTGCATAAAACCGGCATGCTTCTGTTGAAAACATGAAGATCCGCATCACCCGGTATGCCTGAATGATCAATTATGCCGTAGCCCTCAGGCATTTCAGGGATGGTGACTGATTTGATAATACCGGATCTTACTGATGAGCGTATTATCCTGATTACAGTCATTCCGGCTGTATAATAATCACAGATAAATTTTTTACCTTTATGGGTATCCGGCATTAAACTCTCCTGAATGATTTAGTGCCCGTATCAAGTACTGCCTTGATTATCCTCGAAATATCATCATCCGTCAAACCCGGGTAAATCGGCAGGCTAAATGAATTTTTAAACCTGTTGAGGCTGTTGGGAAAGTCTTCAGGCTTAAAACCGTATCTTTTTTTATAATAACTCATAAGATGGAGGGGTTTATAATGAACCGATGTGCCTATTCCAAGTTCCCCGAGCCTGAAAACAAACTCATCCCGATCTATGTTGAGCCTGCCGGGAATAAGACCGGCAATATAGAGGTGCCAGGAGTTCTGTACGGGGGAGGGAGGCAGCCTGATAAAACCGCAGTCGGAGAAGGCTTCGTTGTATCTGCGTGCAATCTCCTCCCTTCGGGCTTTCATAGTCCCGGCTTTTTTAAGCTGAACCAGTCCTATAGAAGAAGCGATATCGGTCAGATTATATTTAAAGCCCGGGGCGGCAATGTCGTATTCCCAGGAGTTTTTTTCCTTTGCTCTGATACCTGTTCCAGGCCTCCCTGTCAAATCCGTGAAAACGCATCAGCTTCATCCGGGCGGCAGCTTCTTCATTATCAGTGATTACCATTCCGCCTTCACCGGTAGCAATGCATTTTGTAGCATAGAATGAATACACAAGCATCGTTCTGCTGTCCGAGAGAGCATCCGGCTCCGGCTGCAGATGTGCTCCGTCTTCTATTACGGCAATTCCCTCTGCAGCTGCCATTTCGTTTATAACCTTCATGCTGCAGAGGCAGCCGCCTGTGTGAACGGGAATTACAGCGCTGATTCTGCGGCTTTCGCCTTTACGATTTTTCTCCAGAGCGGCTTCAATTCCCGCGGTGAAATCAGAAAGCTGT
>OZ223272.1:0-557880 GCA_965140585.1 Spirochaetia bacterium | reverse complement strand
TTTCATTTGAAACCATTGGTCTTTATTTTAAATAATCAAATTTATTTGTTTGTATTTAAGGTGAAAAAAAAGAATTTTTCAAAGCAGTCATATCATAAGAATAGTTTTAAGGATTTGAAAAATGTTTTCGTTATGGCAAAATATTTTATGAATTTAGCAAAATATTGACAGTACATTAAAAAAGTACTCAACAAATAAAAGTAAATTAAAAATAATAATAATAATTTTTAATAATTTTATGATAAAATTCAAGCCAAATATCTATTTTATTAGATATTTTTTTTTTTTAACGATTTCCAGTAGTTACTTTTCCGCTTGCCTTTTAATTTTAATCGCTTGGTTTTCCAAAAGGATTAGAAATCTTAGTTGCAGTATTTTAAATAATTTGTGCTTCTTCTTCTACTTTTTTTTCTTCTTTATCTAGAACTAAATTATATTTAAAACTAATATACGCTAATTCTAAGAAATTATTTTTTTTGGTGGGGGAAAAATGCTTTATTGATTATCTTTATTCTAAATTTGCTCTTTGTTAATAATCTTAGCACCAACATCTTCAGTTTCTTCAGCAGGTTTTCCGTTTATAACCCAAACTTTTAAGTTATTGTCATAATAAAAATTGCTTTTCGGAGGACTAGTACTTTATTGATTGGCTTGTGCTTAAGAAGACAGTTTTTTATCAATTTTGGATGATATAAATTACGTTTAACTTGTAAGTTTGTCCCCTAATTTTTCTATAGCATTCCCAAAATAATTTAATAATCCTTTCTTTTGTTATTCTATAGGTTTTTATTTCACTTATTTTTAATCGTCATCATAAATGTATTAAATATTAGTAATAATTCGTGTTTTAAAATCATTAACATAGTTTTAAAATAAGGGATTTTCTTTAAATAGTCTTTAATAATTTTGTTACGATATTATAAAATGAACATATTCCAAAGCTTAAGAATGAATTTATTAGTCACATAAATTTTGACAATAGATAAAAAAAGCAGGATAAAAAATATGATAATTAAAAAAAAATGAACTAAGCAGCCGCATCATCAAGTTCGGAAAAGATATTCTGATGATGGAAGGACAGCCGGATTGTGAAGCTGTCATCTCAGCTTACGAATCCTGGATAAAAAAAATAGGCTGTCCGCTTTCAATGAAGGAGCTTGGTATAGATAATCCGGATATTGATACGATGACTGAGCAGGCTGTGACGCTTGCCGCGCAGTGGGGGGCCAAAGGCTATACGGCAGATGATTTCAGGGCTGTTTATAACAGCTGTGTTTAACCCCTGTCAGGACGGGGTATTACGTTTTTTTCTCGCCCGCTTATTTTGATACATAGAGATGTCTGCCTTGTGAAATGAGTTGGTTATATCATGTTCTATAGTCTGAACTCCATAGGAGAACTCTGCATCGTATTCGTAATAAAACTGGTCGTGGATTCTTCTGATAATAGTTTCGGCGTTGGCCGCATCATTTTCCTTAAGCAGAATAAGAAATTCATCACCGCCTATTCTGATAACGAGGTCTGAAGTCCGTAGATTCTCTTTTGCGCGGTTTACAAAACTGCACAGCAGTTCATCTCCAAGCTTGTGGCCGAAGTTGTCGTTGTATTCCTTGAAATTATCGAAATCAACGACTATCGCAGAAGTCCAGTTTTCCCTTTTTATAGATTCAATTATGTTTCTGTTGAAGGCGCCGGTTAACGGATCTGTCTGGGCAAAATAACGGAGTTTTGAGTTTTCGGTGTGAATATTTGTATACTTGATTATAAGGTCTGCACTGAAAAAGACTGTACTGAATAGAGCTCCGTACTGAATTGTGTAGGGAGCATTCGGATTAATCATGCTGACATAGAAAGAATTTCCAACGGTACACAGGATCAGTATCGAGGGAATCAGCATTATGTAATCCTTCTCTTCAAGATGTAAAAGCATTACAGCAATGAAGACTCCGTTGATAATCAGGGCAGGGTTAACAAAGTGAAAAAAACGTATCAGTTCAGGAAGTGTCGGGCTGAAAAGGAAAAGGAGGGCGGGGATTATGCTTAAGGGATACTGAGTATACCTTATCACCCTGCTGTTGATGGTTATGTTGTTAACGCCTGCTGTGAAAATGTTTAAAGCCAGAAATCCGGAAAGCAGAAGTATTTTATCGCTTAGAAGCAGAAAGCTTTGATTAAACAGGTGTTCAAAATAAAGATAATCAATACAGTAGATGGACGCGAAAACAGTTGCACAGCCCATGAGGATATAAGTTTTTTTGCCGGTTTCAGTAAGAGCCGCTATAAGAAGCATTATTGTACCTACAAGCAGCCCCGCTCCGATCATGAGCCGTATCAGGGTAACATAAAAAAAGTTGGCAGTGTTTGTTTTTGAAAGTGCTCTCTGATAATCGAGTATCATCGGAGCCGAGGTCATTCCGTGCGTAATATTGGTATACTGCTCAATCACCAGGGTATTGCTTCCCTGTTTAAGATTCCCGAAGGCTGGAAATATCTGAACCATATTCCAGAACCTGGCCGTTGGATTATTTGCATCTCCGATACTGCCGATAAGATTTCCGTTTAAAAATATTTTAAGAGCATTCCCTGGAATCCGGCTGATTACTATTGCTTTTTCCGACGCGTCGTCAATATTGAAGGTGTTTATGTACCTTGCCATTGTAAGAGTCTCAACAGACATCTGTCCGGGGATTTCAACTTCTGTTTTTTGCCCGTTAAGCTCAAGCTCCCAGTTTTCTTCCAGTACAAAGCCTTCGGGTTTTATACTTGTTTTAAGAATAAGAAATATAACTATAAAAATCAGAAATCCGGTGATCCAGTAATTCGGCTTTCTTAAAAGTGAATAGGGTTTCATTCAGGCTGTCCGTAGGCTAAACAGAAAATTCTGCCCGGCTTTTCTGAATTCTCTTTCTGTTAGCCAGAATCTCGTATGAGTAATCATCAAACAGTTTAAGAAGGCAGTCTTTAAGGGTTTCATAGCTGAAAAAGCGTTCTCCCACATCAAAGTTATGGTTAACCATTTTTTCTTTTTTAGCAGGATTCGTAATGATGTCGTAAATTTTATCAAGCGCCCGATCCGGAATGATCAGCTGATTGTTATCATCATAGTTATCGGTTATTTCAATTGTCTTGAAATCCCGGTTTCTGATGTCGGTTTTATAAACCAGATATGTGGTAACCACAACCGGAACCCTTGCTGCTACTGCTTCCAGGAAGGCATTACCGAATCCTTCCCAGACCGGCAGATATGTTACAAAATCTGCGTTGGCCAGAACATCACGGTTGGTGTACAGCTTCTGTCCCATTTCGTTTTTGCCGCGGGCGGAAGAAACTCTGTCTGAGATGAAATGAAGCGGAACTTCAAACTGTTCTGCCAGACTCTTGATTAGTGCAATGTAATTTTCATCAGGCTCGTCTCCCTGATACAGCGAGATTATAAGATGAAGCTTTCTTCTTATTTCGGGGTACCTCATTCCGAGCTTTCCGACAAACCTTACTGAGTCCTCTATGTGTTTCCGTGGGACTATCCGGGTCGGCTGCAGGACAAGGATGTCATCCTCGTTGAATCCGAGTTCTTTTCTGAAATCCTGATTGTAATCATCCCTGACGACAGGATTCTCAAAGTCTTCACAGTTCGGAATAATCCGAGGCTGTACCCTTTTGATTGAGCGAAGGATATGCGCTGCATAGGTTGAAAGAACTATGTGTTCTACGCCCGGTACCTGCGGGGGCATTGTTCTTGAAAGAAGAGTTTCAATTGCGCTGTTGCTGAACCGGCTTCGTTCCCACCAGAAGTCATGATGATGAAAGATTGTTGCAATTCGCTTTTCGCCGCAAAGCTTGTAGACTGCCAGTCCGCTGAGCAGGGACATCGGCATCGCATTTGTATTCTGGGCAACCAGTACATCGATTGAATTTTGCTGGATAAAATCGAAAATGCTGTCGGCGATATAGCTGCTTTTATGATTCATTTCCTCTATTGCTGTATGAAGCTTTTCTTCTGAAATATAAGTCTGAAACTTGTTGAGATATGGGAAGAAAAGATGTTCGTATTCATGCTGATGCGAAGAATCAAATCTAATTTCATCAATACAGAGTCGTCTTTCTTCCGGAACAGCTTTGAGGTTGGAGCTGAATTTTCCTGCTATTGCATATATTTCGTGTCCCTCTTTTATAAGTACATCAACCCATTTTTCAACTTCAAGTGAGACTCCGTCAACATCTCCGAGTTTTCCGGAGATAAATACTATCCTGAACTTATTCTTCATTTAAAAGACCTTCCATTTTATTTTTAACAGATTTTTTCATCCGGTACATTTCCGTATCGGCTATGTCAAAAGTCCGGCTGATTGATTCCCTCATTTTTGCTATTCCGTAGGAGAAGCCGTAACTGTGAAGTTCCATGAATTCTTCCCTGATTCTGGATATGATAGCCTCTGCTCCTACACTGTCCGGACCTTTAAGCAGGATGAGAAATTCATCTCCTCCCAGTCTGACTATGATGTCTGATTCCCTGAAATTTTTGTTTGCAGTTTTTACAAAGTGTTTAAGAAGCTCATCACCTTTGAGATGCCCGTATGTATCGTTGTATGTTTTAAAATCATCAAGATCAACTACTGCCGCTGTATCAAAGGATGAAGGTTTCAGCTGATCAAGAACCTTCCGGTTATAGGCATTTGTCAGAGCATCCTTATGCGCCGAGGTGAACAGCACTGTATTTTCTGAGCATAATTTCGAGTAATTTAAAATAAGATCTGCGCAGAAGAAAAGTGTTGAGAAGGCAATACCGTATTGAATAATGAACGGACTCGGGGTTGTTGTGAAGGTTATATAGACAGCATCAAATAGCGTTGAAGCTACAACTATTGCAGGTATCAGCATCACACTGCTTTTCTTTAAGAGGTTCAGCCCCATTATGGCAATAATCACAACATCAATAAGAAGCAGTCCGTTCAGAATCTGAAGAAAAAAATCAAGAATGTGTCTGTCTGGACTGAATATAAAGGCTGTCGCAGTAATAATCATAAACGGATACTGCAGAACTCTTATGAATCTGGAATTATATGTAAGTATGTTCAGTCCCAGAACAAAAAGGTTGCATGCTATAAAACCGCTTATGAAGAAGATCTTGCTCAGGTTAAGCAGGATTGATGATGTGAACAGTGTGTCAAAGTGAAGAAAATCAAGACAGTACACAGCTGAAAGTGCTGAGCCAAGGCCTATAAACAGATAAGCTCTAAGCTTTTTGCCGGTTTTGTAATATACACCAATAAGAATAATCCCTATGGTTATTACGCCACCGATGAAAAACTGAAGCAGGCTGTCGTATATAAAATTAATCAGACCTTTTCGGTATACTGCATCAGACGAAGGAATGACAAAGGGCGGAATAGGAAACCCCTGAACGAAATCTACCGTCTGTTCAATTTCAAGGATATTCTGTTTCTTGTTCTGCGACGGAAGTCTTACCGTAAATGCATAGTTTTTAAATTTTGAGCTGCTGTCGTCGGGTGTTCCAATCTGCCCCAGTAGGGTGCCGTTCATAAAAACCCGGAGTGAATTTCCGGGTACTCGCAGCAGCATCAGTGTTAAATCTTCATCCCGGCTGTAGGTGAAGCTTGTTCTGTACCGGACTGTTCCGGCTTTTTTTATTCTGTGGAAATCGGGCAGATTGACTTTTTTTGTTCCGGATTCTTCAATCAGCGTCCACCCCTCTGCAAGGATTAAACCCTCCGGTTTAATTATTTCATTCAGTGTTATTTTCAGTACCAGGAAGACCGCTAGCCCCAGGACAACCGCGAGAATACGGATAATGGTTTTATTCATTCATCATCCGCCCTGCTTCCGCCGCTTAGATTAAAACTCAGCTCGAAAAGACATCCGCTGTCCTGCTTAAATGAGTATTCAGCCTTCAGCGTCCTGCTTATAGAACTAATCAGCAGAAGGCCAAGTCCCTTGTTTCCTACAAGTTCATCCTGAGAAAAACCGGGTCCGTTATCCTGGATTCTGAGCTGCAGATATGAGCTCTCGATAAAAATAGCGATATTCAGCTTCAGCTCATTATCTTCCGAGGCAGCATACTTTAATGAGTTGCATATAACCTCATTTATAATAAGACCTAAAAATGTCAGCTGTTTATTTGATAGTGCAAGATTACCGGTATGAATATCCGACTCAATGTTTACGTTCTTTGTGTCGTAGATTTCAGTAATATTATTAATCAGTTCACGGATGAAATTGTCAATGTTTGATTTCAGTGACTGATCCCTGGAGTGCAGAAACTCATGTGTTAAGGCTATGCTGTGCACGCGCTCGATAATTTTCTTTCCCTCTTCAATGAACTCTGGACTCTCTGATCGGGTGAGCTGAAGCTGAAGCAGATCCTTGATGATGTTCAGATTGTTCTTTACACGGTGGTTAAGCTCGTTTAGAAGCAGCTGATTTGATTCAAGCGCTTCTGCCAGTTCTTTTCGCGCGTTATCAATAGTCCGGAAGTATTCGGAGAGGTATCCTATGGCTGTGCCGAGTATAATTCCTGAAATTTCAGTAACAAATAAGCTTGCCGGGGCGTATTCCATGCTTCCGAACATGTTGAAAAACAGCAGGTTAAGCGGAAGTCCTGTTGCTCCTGCTATTGCTCCGCCCGGCAGTCCGTATGCAAGTGCTGCCGAAATAAGGGGGATGATTATTATAAAGTTGCTTGAAACACCAAGGTGATTGACTAACAGCAGCATTGCCGCAGCATAGATGAGATAGCCGATTACTGTTGAATTCAGAGGGTGATCAGCAAAGAGTTTCTTGTGAAATTTAAGAAGCAGCGTATTTCCCTTGAAATTAAGCAGCATGTATAACCTTAGCATAATTGTAGATATTTTTACAGTTATGAAATATAATTTGTACTATGAATCAGCACAAGATCCTCGTTGTCGAGGACGAACCAATTGAGGGGCTTGCGTTAAAAGAGCGGCTTGAAGCCATGGGCTACAATGTACCTGAAATCATAGCAGACGGTAATGAAGTTATACAGGCGGTGCTTCGGCACAGTCCTGACCTAATCATTATGGATATCAGACTGGACAGTTTTATAGACGGTGTTGATGCCGCTACAAGGGTCCGTCTGATTCGCGATACTCCTGTAATCTATCTTACAGCCTACTCAAGTGAGGATATGAAAAGTAGGGCCATGAAGGTTGAGCCGGTGGATTACCTGCTTAAGCCTGTAAAGGACTCTATTCTTGAATCAGCACTTGAGAAAGTATTCGGCTGATACTACTGCTTTAAGATAATCGATATAGCTTCAGCAACCCCGTCATGGTTGTTGTCGGCCTCTGTTACAAAGCTGGCAGCTTCCTTGATCAGATCAATCGCATTTGCGACAGCAATTGAAGTTCCGGCGCCCCTGAACATTTCAAGATCATTGAACTCATCACCGATAACAGCAGCTTCTTCAATTCCAATACCAAGAGCTCCGCAAAGTGTTTTCAACCCTTCTTCCTTGGTTATTCCGCTCTGCATGATATCAAGCAGGTTATAGTCTGATCGTGTAACCTGTACTCCGCATTCTGCCTCTATCTTCTGTTTTATTTCATCCATCATGGAGAGGTCTTCGGGAATTACAAGAACTTTAAAAAGATCTTCTTCAGTGTTTCTGATAAAGTTTGTGTAATCCGGGTCAACGAACATTTTTACGCGGCGATCTTCGGGAAGGCCGGCATTCAGTTTCTGGTAAAGCAGTATTTTGTTTGTGGCGCTCTTTCCGTAGATCGTATTGTCAGCATAGATATGGAAATCAGTTCCATATTCTCTGGATATTTCGATAATTGATTCTGTCTGTTCTTTAGTCAGCGGCCGGGCTCCGTATCTCTGCTTTGAGACCGGGTTCCGGACTATTGCCCCGTTGCAGGAAATTACCGGCATATCGATCTCAAGTTCATCAATATAGTGCCTGATCATCGAATCATGCCGTCCGGTTGCAATTACAAACTGAACTCCGGCTTTTTCAAGTTTTTTTACTGCGGCGATATTGCCCTCTGATATATGTTTGCTGCTGTTCAGCAGGGTTCCGTCCATATCGCATGCTACAAGTTTAATTATGCTCATTTTATTCCTACCAGCTTCCTCCGCCTCCGCCGCCGGAACCGCCTCCCGATGAGCCCCCTGATGAACTGCCTCCTCCAGATGAGGAAGGAGAGGAATTCATCGAGCTGTTGAGAGTGTTGAATCCTGTCTGAAGATTATCTGCAAACCCAACCGGTGAAAACGAAGTTTTTCTGTAGCTATGGTACCATGTAGGGGGCTCGATTGTCATCCCTTCAAAATGTTCTGCCCATTTCCTGGTGAGTCCGAATACTAGGGCGTAGGGTAGAATATTGTAGTAGTATTCCGGATTGCTTTCAAACATAGTCTCAAGCTTTTCCTTTTCCGCCGTTTTTATAAATTCCCTGAATCCAAGAACCTTTTCGAGGATCTCGTCACCGCGTTTTGTTCTTTTAGGCATTAGATGAACGAATACTGCTGAAATGTAACAGCTGAGTACAGCGCCAATAAAGACTTCAAGTGGAACACGACCCTCGAATACCATGATGAACAGAAATATGCTGTGGGAGATAATCCCGAAGATAAGCCCGAAAAATAATGATGATCTTCTCATACTCCCGGATGCTCCGGCTGATGGAACAATCGCGGAACTTATAAGAAAAGCCGGAATAAGGATGAACATGCTGAAAGGTATTCCTAACACCGACGGAGGGCCTCCTGTGCCTGAAAGCCCCGAGAAACCCTGAACCGTCATTATTATTACAGGCAGGGCGGCCAGCAACCCGCCGAGGAAGGTGTATTTTCCGGTCTTCTTTTCATAAATACGCCTTTCCTTATTATCTGTGAAGCTCTTTTTAACCCTGCGGCCTGTTTCATTTACAGTTGAATAGAATTTATTGACGAGGTCTTTCGTTTCTACCGAGCTTCCATCGCCGTATGTTTTAAACAGCTTCTTGAACATGTATTTCTCATATGAGTATGCTTCGCTTCCGAGCTCCTTATTCTTTGTGATCAGCATGTTTTTTTTGGCAAAAAGGCCCTCACCGCTTGTTTTATCTTCAATCTCGATGTATCCCCTGTCCGCCCAGTAAATCAGGAGTGCTGTTACATCCTTACTGTCAACGCTGCCGTCTATGATATAGCCGATTTCTGCAGGAGTCAGACCCTCCGGAGCGTCGAATTCAACCGATGGATAGAGCTTGTTGTCGCGGCCCTTAAAAAACCACAGAAGCCCGGTGAGGATTATTACCAGAGCCTGAAGCGGCAGTCCGAAGATAGTGAAAAACAGTTTCTTGAAATCAATATGGTGGACCGGATTCTCCCAGTAACCTTCAGGGAGCGAGAGGGCAACGGTAAGTCCATCGTAGTAGTCGAGCATTGACTTTGTTCTGCCGGTAATGACTTTGCCGCTGACCTTCCATTCCACATTTGAATTATCAGTACTGCCTATTGGGCCGGTAGTGAAATTAAGCCGGCTTTTATCAAAATCAAAGGGCATCTCAATACGGAATTCTGCTTCCTTGATTATGGTGTCCCATTGAGCGCCGATCAGATTATAGTAGAGCTCATCCATGTCCGGGTTGCGGTCATCGCCTATATCATAGCTATAGCTTATTTCATACTTCTGCAGTCCATTAACATAGCTGTCTGCAGAACCTATTCGGATGACCAGATCTTTACCCGATCTTTTTGTTTTACTCTGAAAGCCTTCTACATTTATGTCTGAAATCTTTACCGGATGGCCGTCATATGTGGAGCGCGGAATATTCCGGTAGATACCGTGCCGTTCCGCCTGGAACTCGACATCGATGATCTCGGTGATATCATAGGAATTGTTCTCATTTGCCCGGATGTCAATGTAATAATGGTCAATGATGAAGAATTCATCTGCAGTGAGCGGCAGCAGAACCGCTGTTAATAAAAGTACTGTAAGTGCAAGTCTTTTCAGGGGCAGTGATATTTTCATCAGAATGATACCTTTACGCTGCCGCGCTCGGACTCATCTATGTCAAAATATTCCTTCTTTTCCAGGTGCATCATCGATGCAATCAATGACTGGGGAAAGAGTTCTTTCTTAGTGTTGTACTGCCTTACCACTGCATTGTAATATTTTCTTGCCTGCAGGATGTCGTTTTCAACAGCCTGAAGCTGGTTCTGAAGATTTATAAAGTTTTCATTGGCCTTTAGGTCGGGGTAGCTTTCGCTTAGTGCAAACAAGCTTTTCAGGCCGGCGGAAAGAGCCTGTTCGTTCTGTTTGAGTTCGCCCAGGTTGCTGGAGCTGACTGCCATGTTTCTTGCATTTATGACCGCCTCAAGGGTTTCTTTTTCATGGGCTGCATATCCTTTGACTGTCTCGACAAGGTTGGGAATCAGATCCCATCTTTTTTTCAGGTATGCATCCATCGTCGCAAACGCTTCCTCAGCCTTGTTTCTGATTCCTACAAAGCTGTTATATACTGCTGTGATTATTATTGCGATTAAAATGACCAGTGCTGCTAAAATTATCAGGGTCATGTTTTTCTCCTTGGGTTTAATTTTTATCCTGATTACAGGATAACCGATATCCCCAGAAAAACAACACCGGGCTGAATAAAAATTCCGGACTGTACGGGTTTGACCGACTTCTATCACAGTTTCACTATGTGAGACAATCACTGAGAAAAAATGGTCGGCAGAGCTCCGGCAGCGTATGTTCTGTTGAAAAATTGAATTCTTTTAAGTAATGTAAGTGCAAGGAGAAGCTGAAATTATGGATAATTTATTTAATCGGATATCAGAACTGAAACTTGTGCCGGTTGTAAAAATAGAAAATGCCGCTGATGCGGTCAGTCTGGGCCAGGCCCTGAAAGACGGGGGGCTTCCGGTTGCCGAGGTTACATTCAGAACTGCTGCTGCAGAAGAGGCTATCAGCCTCATGGTTCGGGAGCATAAGGATATGCTTATCGGGGCCGGAACTGTTCTGAATGTCAAGAATGTAGAGAAGGCAATAAATGCAGGAGCCTCATTTATTGTATCTCCCGGATTTAATCCCGAGGTTGTGGATTACTGTATTTCACGGCAGATTCCTGTTGTTCCGGGCGTTACAAATCCGACACAGGTTGAGATGGGGCTGAGCCGCGGACTTGAAGTGCTGAAATTCTTTCCGGCAGAGGCTGCGGGCGGTCTCAAAATGTTGAAAGCAATGGGTGCAGTTTATGACGTGAAATATATGCCTACCGGCGGAATAGATTCTTCGAATCTGCTGGACTACCTTGCGTATGACAAAATCCTTGCATGCGGAGGCAGCTGGATGGTAAAAGCCGAGCTCATTTCAAGCGGTAAGTTCGATGAAATAACAAGGCTCACTTCAGAAGCTGTGAAGCTTATAAAAACACTAAAAAAATAAAACACCACAAAAGGCAGAAAAACCGGAAAGTGAAACCTCCAGGGCAGGAGCTTCATTCACTGTTCCGGTTTTTTAGATAAGGCTATTGTTCAGGCAGTATTATCTGCTTTCAAGGGCCATGATTTTATCAACCCTTTTCTGGTGCCGGTCGCCTTCGAATTTATTATCAAAAAAGGAATCAAGCATATCCTCAATGCTGTCTTTGTATTCGATTCTTCCGCCGAAGGCTATAAAGTTGACATTGTTATGCTCTCTTGCCATCTGTGATGCAAAGCAGTCCTGGGGAAGAGCGCAGCGTATTCCGTTTATTTTGTTTGCTGAAATTGATATTCCGATTCCGGTTCCGCAGCATACTATTCCGTAGTCATAACCTCCTGCCAGGAATTTTGTACAGGCTTTTTCGGCCATATCGGGATAGTCTACCGAATCGGCAGTATCGACACCGATGTTTTCTACCTCATATCCCTTTTTTTCAAGGTGCAGAATAATCCTGTTTTTAAGTTCCACTGCACCGTGATCGTTTCCTATTATTACTTTCATCATAACTCCTTGGCTGTAATTACTGTAATACTATTCAAAATCATGTCCTTTGTCTATTTGGCGGGGCTAAGGGATCTTGACTGCATATACCGCGGTTTTTTATTATCAAAGTGTGAACAACCTGAACAATGTATCATACTTCAGAAACCCCGCAGTAAACGGAATTGAATTGTGTCTGAGTATAGACATGCAGCACTCATTTCCGAAGCACTCTCATGATGATTTCTATGCTGTAGGTCTGATGAACCGCGGCGGTAATTCATGGAACGGCAGGTTTGATGAGAGTTCATTTGTTAAACCAGGAGATATCGCGGTCATCAACCCGGGGCAGGTTCACTCCGGAATCCCCAGGCCCGGAGAATGCTATACCTACACCATGATGTATATCAGCAATGAGGCAATGCGGAATTTCAGCTGCCTCTACGGAGATCTGCCGGTTGATCTTCCCGAGTTTGAGAGCGTTATTATCAGTGACAGCGAACTTTCTGCCGGCTTCAGCAGTCTTGTAAATGTTGTCAGATATTCAGTGGACAGCCTGGCGGCTGAGACTGCGGGACTTGAGTTTATAGGCAGGCTGATCAAAGGATATACAGCAAGCCCCGGGGCGGCTGAATCCCTTGCAGGAAATGTTCCGGCTTTGAGACGGGCGGCGGAGCTGCTTTCATCGGAGCTTGATAGGAAAATAGGGCTTGAGGAAGCTGCTGCCGAAGCCGGCTTAAGCAGTTATCACTTCCTTAGAACATTCAAACAGCATTACGGTATATCTCCTCATGCATACAGGGTTCAGAAAAGACTGGTTGCAGCCGGAAGACTTATCCGAAGCGGTATGCCCTTTTCCGAGGTAGCTCTTGCCTCCGGTTTCAGTGATCAGAGCCATCTGACAAATACATTCAGAACCTACACCGGTGCAACACCCAGGCAGTATCTGCACTCAGACAGCAATTTTCTCCAATAAAAAAAATTATCACAGTAATAGAATGCATCCTAATCAAAGGCGATGGAGAGACATATGATGCAGAACAATAATAGTAAGAGTACAGCGATTTCGGTAACAGCAATAATGGCTGCTGTAATTCTATGGGGCTGCTCATTTGTTGCAATGCGAATTGTACTGAGGGTTCTGCCGCCTACAACCGTAGTATTTACAAGAATGCTCACAGCCCTGATTGTCCTGATTCCCTTTTTCGGAAAACTCAGGCCGAAGGATTTTCAAATAAGAGATCTTCGATATATAATTCCGATGGTGCTGTTTCAGCCCTGCCTGTATTTTCTGTTTGAATCAAATGCCCTTACTCTTACAACCTCAAGTCAGGCGGGTGTTATTGCCGCTTCGGTTCCTGTTCTTGTTGCTATAGGCGCAAGGTTTATGTTCAATGAACGTATAAGCATGTTTACCGTTACAGGGCTTTTGCTTTCGGTTGGAGGGGTTATCTTTCTTACTATGTTTCAGGGGCATGATGAGAAGGCTGCAAATCCTGTCATAGGAAACCTGCTTGAGGCTGCGGCCATGCTTTTTGCCGCAGGAAATATGCTTATAATCAAAAAGTTGAGCAGACGATATAACCCATGGACGCTTACTGCATTTCAAGCCCTTGCAGGCACCCTGTTTTTTCTTCCCGGAGCCGCCGGCCTTGTGCACAGCGGAACTGCGGTCTGGACTCCTCAGCTGATTATTCTAATGGTTTTTCTGGGTACATTCGTAACGCTCGGCGCCTTCGGTATGTATAACTGGGGAATAAGCAGGATTGATGCTTCAAAGGCATCATCATTCATCAACCTCGTCCCGGTGATTACAATTATTACCGGCTGGCTCATACTGGGAGAGGGGCTTACTCCGGTACAAACTGCCGCCGCCGCTGTTGTTCTGGCAGGTGTTATAATTGGTCAGAACAGCTGGGGGGCTAAGGCAGGAAGTAATAAGAAAACTGCTGCACAGGCCGGCTGATGTCTCTTTTAATTTACAACTTGTAAACCGGCAGTCCCGCGCCGATACTTATAGATATGAGAAAGGCTGTAATTTTTCTTTTAATGATTGCTGTACAGATCCTTCCCTCTGCGGCGCAGGACCTGAGTATAGGTGTTGAGGATCTCCGGATTGAACAGACTATTGAAGGCGGATATTTTCTGTGGGTTAAGGCAAAGGAGGGGATAGGCTCCATTCTTCTTACCGAATCAACGGCTGATCCACAGAAGCAGGCTGCCTCATATGCCCTAAGGGCTCCCGAATACAACAAGTACAACGGTGATGAGAAGCGGATGCTTAACGGTGAGTTTCTCGATCCTGAAAAGAAACTTTATTCGCTTATCGATTCCACCCCCGAATATCTGGAAGGTTTTGGAGACGCGTTCAGAATATTTATACCCTACATTGTAGTCTACGGTTATTCATGGAGCCGCAGCGGTGAAATCCTTGTCGTTGACGGTACCTACCTCAGTATCAGGGCTTTCGGAAATAAGTATGCCGATTATGCAGCAGGCTTCAAGGACAATCCCTTTATAATAGCTGTAGAGCAGGTTCCGCTTCCCGGACCTCCCGAGGGTAATTATATGGAAGATACACTGGAAAGCTATGAGGAAATTGCAGAGGAAGGCCGGGGTGAGGCTATAAAATGTCTTGGTGAGGAAGATATCCTTAGAGTTCTCGGTGAGATTCTGGACGATGTCGACAGCGGCAGTCTTGATCTGGTTCTTGCTCTTGATACAACCGCAAGCATGGAAAATGATATTCCATTCCTTAAAAAAGAACTGGTTCCTATGCTTAAGGAGATTACAGCCGGTTACAGTCATTTTCGTTTTGGAATGGTTCTCTACAGGGACTATCACGATGAATATCTTACCAGGGTCAGGCCCTTTCAGTCCGATTTCAATACCGTGCAGGCGGTCCTTAACAGGACTACCGTTTTCGGCGGAAGAGATATTCCAGAGGCTGTATATGAAGCTCTCTATGAAGGAATACATGCTTTTTCATGGCAGGCAGAAGATCGCAAGCTTATTCTAATCGGAGATGCCCCACCCCACGAAAGACCGCGGGGTAAGGTTACTAAAGAAATGGTTTATGATGATGCTGAAGCTTTTGATATTGAAATAACTACTATTATTCTGCCGCAGTAGAGTTGTTCAGTTTGTCGAGCATCTTCGATGATAAAACTCTAGGCCATGCAGGAAGAATTGCAGCCTCTGGTCTGCTGTACTTGTCAATTATTTCATTAAAGAGTTTTTCGGCTGTAGTTTTATCACCCATCTTGTAATAAAGGAAAGCAATTTCATATTCGGCCTCAATGATCATTATTGCATCATCAGGATATCTTTTTATGAAAGCTTCATAATAAGCGAGCGCTGTGGAATAGTCATCATAGTCGCTTGATGCAGTCTGGGCGAGTCTGAAGTATTCACCCGGACTGAGATTTTCATCGATTACAGTTTCGGTTGTTGTGCATGAAGCTGTTAAGGCCAGCAGTACTGCTGCAGCTAATATGAATCTTCTTTTCATGAAGATATATTAGGATTAATAAAGGCTTGTGTAAACCTCATCCTTGATCGGCAGTGTCTTTTTGAGTTCTTTGATAAATTCCTTGGGATCTCCCATCGGCTCATAATGACTGCAGGAATCAGGGCTTCTTCTTGCTACGGTAAAGTATTTGTATACTTTTTCCTCTCCAAGCTTTTTCCGCCACATGCCGGCATCGCATCTTACTCTCAGACAGTATTGCCCGCCTGCACCTGTTTTTGTTCTTACTAGTTTGCAGTGTACACAATTGGCGCAGTAGATCTTGTTTTCCGAGATAGATTCAGCTGACTCAACGATGTCATTCATCTTAGTTGCCTGAGCGGTTCCCATGGAATCCCCCTTTTTTTATATTATCTACATTATTAATCGACTGTTTTATTGTAATTATTAAGGGTTTGCTGAGCGATTTGTCAGTTAATATTGCTGATAACAAAAAACTCACGTCCATCATTTATATTATTCACATTATACCACAAAAAAGTTATTATCGGGGATATGATAGCAACATTTATCAATTGTCTAACAATCCTGATCGGGTCGGTGATCGGGGTAAAGCTTGGGGATCGGGTTAAAACAGAGCACAATGAGGTGCTTTTTATGGGAATCGGGATGATCTCTATGGTGATCGGGATCAGAATGTGCTTTGAGTACACAAAGACCCTGTATGTGGTAATTTCGATTACGCTCGGCGGCTATATCGGCTACCTGATGAACATCGACGGAGCTATTATGAAATTCGGCAGTTTTCTTGAAAAAAGATTCAGCCGGAAGTCATCCGAAAAAACCGGAGCCTTTGCACACGGGTTTCTTAACGGTTCGATCCTCTTCTGCATAGGAGCAATGACAATTGTCGGTTCAATACGGGCTGGAGTTGCAAAGGAATACGACCTGCTTCTGACCAAGTCGGTTATGGACGGTATTTCATCAATTATTTTTGCTGCCGGAATGGGTATAGGTGTGGCTTTTTCCATTATTACCGTACTGGTTATTCAGGGCGGACTGACTCTTCTTGCTGTCTTCTTCGGTGATTTCATACCACAGCTTGTAATTTCCGAAATATCCGGACTCGGCGGGATAATGATTATAATGATAGGTATCAATCTTCTGAAACTGAAGGATATAAAGACTGCCAATTTTCTTCCAGCCCTGATCCTTGTTGCACTGCTTGCTGCAATCGATCCGATTCTTCCCTTTAGTCTTTAATCCAATTTAATCCGGTATTTTTCATATCAGTAAAAAAAGCCCCTGCATTATGCAGAGGCTTGTAATTTATTATTTGAGGGTTAAACTCAGCTGTTTATCTGTTGAACTCTTCATGTTCATCAACGATACCGATAAAAACCGGTTTTCCGCTTACGCCGCTAAGGTTCTCGATTGCAGCTACAGCCTTCCGCATACTTCCCTCGCTGGTGTCGTGAGTTGTGATTACCAGAGGAACTTCCTTACTTTTCGGTGAGGCCGGCTCCTTCTGAAGAGCTGATGCGATGCTGATGTCGTGATCGGCGAGTATTGTAGCCAGTCTGCCCAGCATTCCGGGCTCATCCTCAATCATTGCTCTAAGGTAATACCTGCTTTCAAATTCCTCCACCGGAAGCTGAACGGCAGGTTCGGTCTGATCAGGCCAGAGTCCAAGGCTGTTGAACTGAAGCTGGGTGATGCCGAGTGCTGCCGATATTACATCAGCCATAACAGCAGAAGCTGTGGGGGATCCGCCTGCTCCGCGTCCATAGTACATGGTATGCCCTACGTTGCTGCCGTAAACGCTTACCGCGTTGAATGGGCCTGATACCCATGCCAGGGGATGTTCCTTTGAAATAAAGGCCGGACTGATTCTGAGGCTTAAGCCATTGTCCTTTCTTTGAGCAATAGCAAGAAGCTTGACAATATAGCCCAGTTCCTGACCGTATTTAACATCCTGAAGGTCCAGAGTATCGATTCCATGAACCGAGATTTTACTGTAGTCAATGCTCTTTCCGAATGAAAGTGCCGACATAATTGCGAGTTTGTGGGACGAGTCTCCGCCGGTTACGTCGAGGGTCGGATCGGCTTCAGCAAGTCCGTCTCTCTGTGCATCGGCAAGGGCATCGGCATAGCTCTGCCCCTTCTGGATCATCTCTGTAAGAATATAGTTGCAGGTACCGTTAACAATACCGTAGAAGGCGTCGATTCTGTTTGCAAGAAGGCCGTCCATTAACGCCCTGATGATCGGGATTCCTCCGCCGCATGATGCTTCAAAGCCTATTGCTGCGTTGTTTTCTCTTGCAACCGCCATGAGTTCCTGACCGTGAAGGGCAAGAAGAGCCTTGTTGGCAGTAACCACGGTTCTTCCGGTTTTGAGAATCTTCTCGGTCATTGTTTTTGCAATGGTAGTTCCGCCGATGAGTTCCACACAGATTTTAACTTCCTCATCAGCAAGAACTTTATTTATGTCTGATTCAAAAAGAGCAGAGTCCAGACCCATTTCTTCGGCCCTGCTGAAATTGACATCAACGATATATTTCAAAAATAGTTCTTTTCCGGTTTTCTTGGTAAGGAGTTCACTGTCTTTAACAAGTAGATTTGCTGTTGCGCCGCCCACAACTCCGCAGCCTATTACGGCTACACCGATTCTTTCCGTGTTCATTATATACTCCCTGAATGCTTGTAAAAAGGCAAAGATAGATGAGCCGATCCTATATTGAAGCAGTGAAATTAGTCAAGTAGCCCCGGTCTGAGAGCCTGTTCAAGGAAGGTCTCAACCAGCTTGTTTTCAGCTTCCGGAATATCTGTTATCTCTTTTCCTCTGATGGTTTTGAGTCTTCTCTCTCTGAAAATTTCTTTCACAAGCCGGCTGTCCTGTTCCTGGATTTTATCGTGCCTGGTTCCGGGAATTTGTGCTGTAAGAGTTTTAATCATATTTGACAGCCTTGCGAGTCTGAATGCGGTTATCAGTCCGGCAGTGGAGAGAGAGTTGTTCCAGGGCCAGGCAGAACTGCCTGCGCATAGAAAGGGCTTGTACTTGCTGAAGATTTCCGGATTCTCAAAACCGGGAAGGCCCGGGACCGGGTAGAACATGCTTATTCCGGTGAGAACCGGCATGTTATGAAGGGCTATGAGGTTTGAAGCTGTAGAGTCAATAGTTTCATTCTTCATTCCACAGATAAAGTAAACAGTGGACAGGATATTCCGGACCTGCAGGACTCCGGATATTTCCTTAAGCCTTCCGGGCGTAGACGGCCGGTTCTGGGAATCAAGAAGTATTAAATCTGAGGAGGCCATTGAAAGGTTGAAACTTCTGAAACCAAGCCCTATCAGCTGTCTTGTGAGTTGGGGGCTTAGCAGGTTGTATTCAAGGCCGTTCTCGGCTGTGAATATCGAACCGGGATATCTTGTTCCAAGCAATTCCAGCAGAGCTATGAAGTAGGATTTGTCGGCAAGAAGGTTGTCATCCTCAAAATTGAAATGAAGCGGGCCCTTCAGTCTTAAGGATTTCAGCATATCTTCGACTGCCGGTATTGGCAGTTTTCTGAACTCACGTCCGTGAACCAGGAAGTTTGAGCAGAAACTGCAGCGGTTCGGACAGCCCCTGCTTACTGAAAGCGTTACCCGTGTTGTCCCCTGTTTTCCCCTTCCTTCATTCACTGCTGCTGAAGGAATAAAGGGCTGTAATTCCGATTCATACAGACTGCCGGAAATTCCCGCTTCATGTTTCAGGAAATCGCCGAGGACTTTCTCGGCCTCTCCGCATAGAACCTGGTCTATGTCAGGGCAGTCTGCGAAGTATACAGGGTTAACTGTGACCCCGGCACCTCCTGCAATTATCCTGACTTCGGGTGAAATGTTTTTGACTGCTTCGGCAAGCTTTAGTGTTGATTCGGCGTATGCCCATGCGAAGCAGGATATGAACAGATAATCGGCTCCGCAGGATTTTATCATTTCTGCACATTCATGATAGTCGGGACCGAAACGCTGATACTTTGTGAAAAATGACAGGGGCCCTGTTTCATTTTCTATTATATGAGGTTTTAAATGGCTTAACTCATCGGGCAGGGGCTGTCTACTGCCCCGCTTTCTGAGGGCCGGAAAATTAAAAAGTTCCGTTTCAAAACCGTAATGTTCAAGTATGGTTTTAACTGTCCGGGCTCCAAGAGCTGATGCCCTCGAAGGTGTGAAGTAAAAATCGAATACAGGGGGAACAGCTATTGCTGCAATTTGCTGCTGCAAGCTTTCTCGACCTCTTCAAGCAGTCTTGTGTAAACATGTTCAACACAAGCTTTTATGATTTCCTCACGGGTTCCGGAGAAAATAACTCTTTCAGTTGTCAGCTTATCCCTGAACATGAAGCCTATATCGACGGTACCGACCGGCTTTTCTACAGTTCCCCCGTCAGGACCTGCGACTCCTGAAACAGCCGCGTAGATATCGGCCCTGATTTGTTCAGACAGTCCTTTAAGCATTTCGGTAACAGTCTGCGAAGATACAGCACCGTAGGCATCAAGTGTGCTCTGCTGAACGCCCAGAACCGAGCGCTTCACCTCGTTTGAGTAGGCCGTTACCCCGCCTCGAAGTACGGCGGAAGCTCCCGGGTACTGCACAAGTTCAGATGTGAGATTGCCGGCGGTAATAGATTCGGCAAAGGCGGCTGAGATACCGGCACTGCGTGCGGTTTCAAGGAATTTAAGTGATACCGGTTTGTTCATCAGTTTTTCTTCTCCTGCAGCAGCCATGTTCTGAGCCGGTCAGAAACAGCCGGCATCCGGGGTGTTTCTGATATCTGATCCATAAGCCAGGGAATGAATACTCCGTCCCTTATTTCATCCCAGTCAGCAGGAAGTGAAGCCGGTACCCGCAGGTATTCTGAAGGGGGAATCAGACCTATCAGCCTTGTATAATATTCGGGAATAACCTTTTCGTTTATTTCGCTTATGGTAGAGAGGCCGTCGCAGATGCCGAAAACCCTTAGTCTTTTAAACTGTGCTGATTCAAGCAGGGTTCTCTGCGTGTCGGCCGAAAGCATCCAGACCAGAAAAGCCTCGGCGGTTTTCTTTTTGGATGATTCTTTTGGAATTCCAATATAGTTGATATCATCACAGACCGGTATGAAACCATCACCGCCGAACCATTTGAACTCAAGGCTTGTACGTTCTTCAGCAGGAATGCTCAGAAAATCACGAAGTGTTGTGAAAGAAAAGCCTATGCGTTCAGCGTTAAGCAGTTTATATCCAGGATCATAGCAGTAGGTAAGGGTAAAATCGGTTTCCTCGGCGTATCCGGAATTGAGATTTTCGGTCCAGTCCCGGCAGAACTCTGCAGAGGCTGTAAGATTCTCGTTGTTCCAGATGGTAGAGCCGTCTGCTGTTTCACCATAGGATGTGCCCTGGATGACAGAGTTGTAGTATATGAAGTCCTCAGACCAGGATGGAACAAATCCCTTAACTCTGAATCTGTCGGTGGATTTTGAATTAAAATCTCCGGAAATGCTTTTCATCTGCTCAGGTGTTATTATCAGTGCGGAGCCTCTTGTATCTACAGCTCCCTGACGGTATATAACTGCAGGAAGGTTGAAGGATAAAGGCAGTACATAGGGTACGCCTTCTCTGGTTCCGGTTGCATACAGAGGCTGGTACAGAGTTGAGGGATCAAAAAGCTCTTTTTCAATCAGCTTTGTAAGCGGATTGAATGCTGTTATTACAGTGTTCGCCGCCAGGTTTCGGGAAATCACTATATCAGGAGCATCCTGTGAATAAAGAGTTCGGCTGTCCCATGGCTGTTCCGAGTAAACTAGTTCTATCCGGTATTCTGACTGGGAAGCATTGAAGATCTCTACATAGGCAGCGACTTCCGGCCGGTCGGTGCTTAGAATGGCTGTCTTGTTATCTATGAGAAAACAGCCTGAAAGCATCATCACGTTGAGTGTTAAAAAAGTAAATATGATTCTTTTCATCTGCCGCTAAATTTAAGCGTATGCAGCAGGGTTGTCAATCCCGCCGTATTAGGTGGATAATAGGCTGTGAACAGAAATCTATTCTACAGCTACAGTGCATATCTAAAAAAACGGTATGGAGTCCCGGCATTCAGGGTTGGTGTTGATGCCGGGTTTTCATGCCCCAACAGGGACGGCGGACGGCAGTCTCCCGGATGCAGCTACTGCGATGCCTTCGGGGCCCGGGCTATGTATCAGCGCACCCAGGATGCATTTGAGGATGCGCCGCTTGCGGATTTATTCGCTGATATTGCTGTGCAGACTGAAAAAGCTACAGCTTTTCTTAAAAAACGCTATCGGGCAGAGGTTTTTCTGCTGTACTTTCAGGCCTTTTCGGGAACCTACGCCCCTGTGGAGCGGCTTAAGGAAATTTATGATTACAGCCTCTCTCTGAATCCTTACAGCGAGCTGATAGTCTCAACCCGCCCCGACTGTGTAGATGAAGATGTTGCCGATCTGCTTGCCTCCTATCGTGGGAAAGGACTTGATGTGTGGGTCGAGCTGGGGCTTCAGTCGGCGCATAATAAAACGCTGGAAAGGATTAATCGGGGACATTCTGTGGAAGACTTTGAAAAAGCTTTCAATCTTCTGCGCTCCAGGGGAATCAAGATAGCGGTTCACCTTATCTTCGGGCTTCCCGGAGAGTCCGAGGAAGATATTTTTGCAAGCTGCGAATATACGGCCTCGCTTCATCCGGAAGGTGTGAAATTTCATAACCTTCATATTCCGGTTAACAGTCCTCTTTACCGTGAGTTTCAAAAAGGAGAGGTTGATGCTCCCGATACCGCCATGCATCTGGAATACACAATCGGAGCAATTGAACGCATGCCTCTTGAAACAATGATAATGAGACTGACCTGTGACAGCAGCAGCAGTCAGCTGGCGGCTCCCCTTGGTTTTATGAAGAAGACTGAATTCTATGATCTTGTAAGACGTGAATTGTCAGCACGCAAAACTTTTCAGGGGCGACTTTTTAAAACTGATCTGCTATAATATTTTTCACGGAGAAGAGAATGGCGGCGAAAAATACACAAATTATTAATATTGTTGAAAGAATCAGCGAACACTATAAACAGAACATAGGGAACCGCTATCTTAGAAAGGCCTTTAACGACATTACCATTGAAAAGGGCGCCTGGGAAAAGATAGAAAAAATTACCGAGATTTCCGATTATGAGAGGATGCAGGGATACAGCTTTGCCGAACTCTACGATGGAATCTACAATCTGGCTGTTTTTATCAGAAAGGTAAGGAAAGATGTTGCTCCGAATCTCAGGTTTATTCTCGGAAGCAGCAGGGCTAGCGGAAATGAAAAGCTTCTGATGGATATGGCAATCTGTAATTTTAATGATAATCTCGGAATTCTTGCCGATATGGTCAATGAACTTTATATGAAAACGATAGAGATGGATAAGCTGGAAGCAAAAGGCCGGATGCCGGTTTATTCCAGGATGTCCGAGCTTCAGGAAGTCGGAAAGCTGCTCGTTCCGGAATAAAAAAAACATCTCAGGGAAAACGTTTTTCCGTGAGATGCTCTGGATTTAACGCCGGATTTCTTTAAAGCTTTCCGGCTGCTGCAAATATCCTTGCGTATAGATCATCAATATCTTCAATATCAACCGCAGAGAATGCGATTCTTAGATACTTATCCTGAATAGAAATTGTTCCGATACCCTCACCGTCAAGCAGGTTTTTACGAAGCTGCTCTGCGCTTCCTTTTTTCATCTTAAAACTCATAAAGTATCCTGAGTTGAAAGGAAGTGCTTCAAGTACAGGATCGTCACTGTGCTTTTCAAGGATTCCCTTTATTTTAATGTATCGATCCTTGATCTCTTCTTCATATGCTGCTTTTTCACTGCTGTAGGAGGGGCTCTGCATGGCCTTTAGAAGGAGGCTCTGAGCCGGTCTTGAACAGTTTGATACTGTACATCTAAGAGAAGCGGACAGTTTTGTTTCAATAGCCTTGCATGCCTCAGCATCCATTCCTTTTGCGCCGAAGGTTACAAAACCTACCCTGAATCCCCATACGAAGTGTTCTTTTGTAGCGCCGTCAACCTTTATTGCAAGGATGTTTTCATGTGCATCATAGAGTTCATTGAACAGTGAGCTTTTGTATGTATCTTCTTCAAAGAAGAGGCCGAAGTATGCATCGTCGGTTATTACAGCAAGCTTATATCCGTCTTCAGCAAGCTTTACCAGTTCATTTTTAAGTTCAGTCGCCTCAGCCTTGCTTGGAGAATATCCTGTAGGATTGTTCGGAAAGTTTACAATCATCACAGACTTCTTGTTAACTGCGGTTTTCTTGATTGTTTCAACAAAACCGGCGATATTGAGTCCGCCTTCAGCATTGAAAAAAGGAAACCCAGCTATAGAGGCGCATCTTCTTTCTTCAATCATCAGTCTGTAGTTTCCCCAGAACATATCAGGGATTACAACTGATTCGCCTTCATCGACAAAAAGATCCATGAGCTGGGATATTCCGTTTGTAAGTCCGGGAACAACTACAGGGTTTGATATCTTCTCAGGATTTACAGCCGGATTCTTTCTGACCATATCTTCTTTCCAGAGTTTGATGAGATTTGCATCTCCTCCGGTCGGAGCATAGGTAACAGCCTCTGCGGGGCTGAGTTCGGGAAGAAGTTTCCTCAGGGACGGTAATTCTATGGCTTCACCCTTGCTGATAGCCATACCGATAGTCGCATTATAGGTTTTTGCCTTTTTTCCTGCTTCTGCTGACTGGGCTGCAATGCCAGCCGGGAAGTACATTCTTTTCCCGTAGTCGGAGAGCAATTCATATGCGCATGTTTTTTCCAGAATCTTATTCAATTCAACTGCCAAGTTATTCATATTACGGAGGATATCTTTCAGGATTTTATTTGTCAATACAAGCCTGATTGACTGAATCTTCTTTTATATCTATTGTAAACCGTGACTGTAAAAAAACTTAGCTTCATACTTTTTCTTGTCTGTCTTGCTTCAGTAACTGTTCTCTCGCTGATTCCGTCACCGCCGAAACTTCCAGGCTCATTTGAATATATCGACAAAGCTGAGCACGCCGCTGCTTATGCAGTTTTATCGATGCTTTTGTTAATGTCCCTTCCTGAATTCAGAAAGAAAATCACCGGAGTTCTGGTTTGTGTGCTCATGCTTGCTGGTTACGGTATATTGATGGAATTTATACAGTCTTTTACCGGACGAAGCCCGGAACTGGCCGATTTTGCAGCGGATTTGGCTGGGATAGTGCTTGGACTCATTGCCAAAATTCTGCTAACTAGGGTAATTAGAACAGGAACATAACGAAGGAATTTTTTCTGTGATTGACAGCGGCCTCTTTTTAAAATAACATTACGCAGGAGGGTTCCCGGTTGAGCGATGGTTCCGGTTTTCTTGAAAAGATACTGTCTCTAATTGGAAGATCCGCTGATCCTGAAAAAGAAAAGAAGCGGCTCCTTAAAGAGATTGACAAACAACTTAAAAAGAGCAAATTCAAGTTTTACAAACCTAAATCAGTAGAAGCACTCTCTGCTATGGCAAAGTTCTTCTATGATTTTTACCGTGTTATCGGACCCACCAAACTTCTTCTGGATCACGCCGAATCTTCAGTCGTTCTGAAAACAATAATTATTGAGAATTCCCTTAATGAAAAACAGGTTGAGATCCGTGACAGTTTTGATGAATCTGCGATTCGTGAAGCTATCAAGCAGAATAACGGTAATATCAAGGCTGTGGCTGATGAACTTAAAAACAATCTGGTTAATTTCTTCTCATTTTTTGATACAGCCAAGGTGAAATCAATTAATTCAACTTATAACCTTATGGCTGTCTTCGTTGATTTTATTTCATTTGACTTTTATTTCTTCCTGCGGAAATTTGATTCCAGATTCCCTGAAAATGATTTTAATTACAGCCCCAGATTTGAGGATATAAACGGCGAGTATGTATCCGAAGATCTTAAGGACTTTCTGACGCTGATACCCTTTCTTGAACTGGATGCCGACTGGAATGACCTTTTTGATGTCCTTAGCGCATATAAGGGTGCGGAAGTGCTTAACAGAAGTGAATGGACAAAGCAGTTGAGAAAACTCAGGGATGTAAGAACCTCAAAGGTTCTTGAACTGATAATAAAGAGCATTGATAAAAACCCTTCCTACAGTTATCAAGTCGCCCGGCCGGCAAACAGAATAGTTGAGGACTATCTTACAAAGCTTAAAAGCCAGGCTGAGCTTATAATTCAGAAAATCATGAAAGAACAGCAGAAGAGTAAGCTCGATGATCTTGCCTTCAAGGTTTTCGGAACATCTGCTGTATCAAGAATGAATCACTATACAGAAAAGGCTAACCTTGCGTTCGAGAAGAAGATGCTGGGAGGATATATTTACATAGCACCGATGAACTATCTGAAAGCCTTCCTTGTCGATTACTGCAAGAAGGATATCAGAGAAGTAAGCGACATCCTGATAATCAGGGGGAAGTGGACAACAAATATAAACTCACAGCAGCTTTCGGAAGCTTTCTATGGACTGATGGCTGTTGCAGATGAGGTTGTAAAATTTGATGAGAACCTTTCTGAAGAAGGGGCAAAAGGCGCCGAACTTTCGAAGCTTCTGAAAAGGCGTGATGCGGATAAATCACATATAACCAAACTCAGGAAGGAGCTTAAGGATGTGAATCAGGAAGCCGCGGGTATGATAAATACAACCGGTCTTCACCTCATAGCTCTTGCAAAAAGTCTGAAGATGGTTATTGAAGATTTTCATAAAAAACCGCATGAACTGATAACAAACTGGAAAGAAATTGAAAATGCGATGGATGGTCTGGTTGATGAGCGTCTTTCAGCAATCTACAAGAAAAGTTATTATTTTGTTCAGCTGCTGCAGCATTACAGCAAGAAAAAATAATTTACCCGAAGTACTAACGATTAATCCATAACCTCTGAAATACCGGTTTTTCCCGCCGGTTTTCTAAACCATGAGAAAATAAAAACAATAATCAGACAGTTAAGAACAGATACCGCTGCAAATATATTCCAGGAAGGTGTTCCGGATGCAATGCTTCCTATCAGAGAGTATATTTTGATGCTTATGGTGTAGAGACGTTCCTCATTCAGAAAGATAAGCGGCACCATGAAAGAATTCCAGGCCGATATAAAGGCTGCCATAAACGAAGTGACAATCACAGGAATTGACAGCGGCATCAGTACTCTTATGAGATATCCGAACGGCTTCATTCCTTCCACCAGAGCTGCATCCCTGAAAGAATCGGGCATACGATCAAGCCATGCTGTAATTGTGAAGATTGCAACGGGAACTGCATGATAGGTTCCGATTATTATCAGAGGAGTGAAGGAATTAACAAGTCCCGCCTTTCTGAATATCTCATAAAGAGGTATAAGGGAATGCATTCCTCCGGCAATACTTATAAGCTGTATGGCTGCAAGAACTGTTCCGGTAAAGACCTTGCCTCTGCTGTTAAGATACATTGCTGCCGGGAAGCAGACAAGAGGAGTTAGAACTCCGGTAAGGGCTGAAACAATTATTGTGTTTTTAAAGTAGTATATAATGTTATGTTCGCTGAAAGCCTCACGGTAGCTTTCAATACCCGGCGATGGAGGCAGAAAACCGTCGATAAAGCAGGCACTGATTCCTGAAAAGCTCATCCATAGCAGCAGGTAAATAATTACAGCAGACGAAACAATGATCAGGCCTGAGGCCGCCAGCGATAAACCGGCTGCAGGCAGTTTGAGTCCGCGAATTATCGGTTGTATTGAAGTTTTCCGGTTTTCAGGATTTCTTCTGTGCTGAAGTACTACCCATACGGCAGTGTAGACAGCCGGGATAATTCCCGGATCAAAACCGGAAAGAAATCCGTTATGAGCTGTTTTGATGCAGATAAAAATGAAATGAATTAATGCTGAAATGTAAAAAAGTTTTCTGTTAATAAGGCCGGTGAGGTAGCCCAGAGCAGGAAGCCCTCCGGAAAGGCCGGAGAATATAAGCTGTATAAGGGCTGTGGATACTGAAAGTATTCTAAATCGGAATGCTGCTGATTTCTTTGATGAACCAGAGATATACCACACCGCAATGAGTAAAATAATCAGACCTGCCGTCATCACTGAGTATGCGGATGAAATTCCCATGTCCTCAGTTGTATTGAAGATATCATATATGAAGACATCGAGGGTTGTAACTGCACCGATAATAAACCGGTCTGTGATACCGCTGAGCAGCGGCGGGCCGCCGGCTGTCATCAGAAAGGGAACTGAAAATTCCTTGAATGCCTTGATGAAGTTGAGTATTCCCATAGTGATCAGGACATTTTTGATCTGAGGCATTATAACATGCATGGAAACTGTTATCCGATCAGCCCCGTCAACTTCAGCGGCTTCTTTCATGGTAACCGGAATGCGGCTTATTGCTCCGTGAATTATAAAAACAGTGAACGGCAGTGTAAGCCAGAGGTTCACAGCAAGACAGGATATAAAACCCGCAGCCGGATCCATCATCAGGTTGAAACTGAGTCCGAAGAGTTCCGTGAAGACTGAATTTCCCCCGTTGCCGTGAATAAGCGCCCTCCAGAGCGGTACGGCTATGTAAACTGGAATACCCCAGGGAATCAGCAATGCCCCGTAGAGTAATTTTGAAAGTTTTTTTACCGATGTCATCATTGATGCAAGGATAAAACCGGTAAAGACACTCAAAAGCGCGGAGCCGATCGACCATAGCGCTGTTATGTTTACACTTAGCCGGAATCCGCTGTCCTGCCTCAGGAAGAAATAGTTTTCGAGTCCGGCGAATGTTTTCTGCCCGTAAATATCATGATAAAAAGAAGTCTGAAAGGCTTCAATAAAGGGAGCAATCCCCGCCGCTGCCGTAAGAAGCAGGACGGGGATAAAGTAGTATATGTTTTTTAATAAGCTGTTTTTATTCAAGAATCAGGGCAGAAATGTTTCTTACCGCCTTGATTCCTGCCGGTACAATGGCTGCATCCTGATCCCACACTATAACGAGCGGGAATTCACTTTCGGAAAGTTCGCTCTCATCGCCGTAGAACATTGCAATAATTACATCATCGTTTCCTGCAAGCTCGGCGGCATTGAGACTAATAGAGTATCCGTCGGCGGCCTGTACGGTTACAGTCTTATAGTCGGTGTACCTTTCAAGAAGCACGTATACGGGAATGCCCAGGTATTCCACAGCCTCACCGGCCTTTTTATTGAAGAAGGCAACCTTTGTTCGTGAAGTTGTAACTCCGCTCTGAAGAGTCTGTCTGTCCATTACCTCAGTCCTGCCGTTCTGTATAAGATCGAGGCTGAAATCCTTGAATGCTACATCCTTGATGATGATCTTCTTTATCATCCGTGCAGAAACATGTCCTGTGATATTGGGGTTGTTGGGTCCTACCTTTACAAGCCGGATATAACCGGGATCTTCGGGCATGTATTCGCCGTTTTCCTTGAAGGCAAGAATCCAGTCGCCGTCAGAGTTGTCCAGAAGCTGCGAAGCACTGTAGGTCATGGCATAACCGTCCATTGCCTCGATTACTACCGTCATTTCAGGTGTAAGCGATGCATATTCTTCTATAAGATCGACAATCTTTACTCCTCCCCATATATACTGGAAATTATTGTCATAGCTGTTGGTGTAGTTCCCCTTGTCCTCAATGTAGTAGGGAAGCTTTTCAAGCTCTGCGATTGTTTTAACGGCATGTTTTTCGCCGATGTCAAGGATTAGTTCAAAATTGTTTTCAGCAAGTGAAACCGGTTTAAGATCTGCTGTAATTGAAGCGAGTTCTTTTACCCAGAACTGAGTTGAAATATTTCCGGTCAACATGGGAGCTACTTTTTCACCCCGCATTGCATCTGCTATGTAGAGATCTTCCACTGCAAAATCTGCAGTGTTGATTGTAGCTGAATATCCGTCGGAAGCTGTAAAAGTTATTTGATATCCTGATTTCCAAAGTTCAGCATCAAATGCGTAGGGCATTGTCGCATCAGGATCATCAACCATGGCAATGATGTTTTTAAAAGGGATGGCCATGAAGCTTGTATCTTCACCTTTAAGCTGGAACATGTATTCACCGTATTCCGAGCCTTCCATTTCCTTCCATTTTTCGAAATTGGATTCCCAAATTTCATCTTCTCTGACACCGCTGATACTGATTATCCATCCGGTTCCCTTAGGGGTCGCATGTGCGACTGCGTCAGCTTCTGTTTCTTCAATTACAAGGCCTGAGGGGCTTTGTGATGCTGTGGTGCAGCCGCTGATGAGCAGTGCGGCAAGCAGCAGAACTGATAATAATGTTTTTACAGTCAGTTTCATTCTATCTCCTTTTTTTGCTGTAAGTTGTTATTTATAATCTTCTGAGTCTGTTCCAAGACAGCTTCAGGAGACATCCTTCCTGAAAGCGCGAATCTAAGCATTTTCCACATTGTATTCTTATATATTCCAAAAGCCTGATCCGGTGGGATTATTGTCCCGGTTTCCGATCCGATGGTCAGTTGCTTCATGTATCTGTTTGCATCTGCGGCAAGCTTCAGTGCTTCTTCTGATGCGGGAAGTTTTGAAACGGCTGCGGTAAATCTCTGCTGAACGCCTGCTCCGCAGAGATATTCGATCAGTCTGACGGCTGCGGCGGTATTGCGGCTTTTTTTAGGCACTGCAAAACCCTTGAAATCAAGAAGGCCTGAAAGCCGGATTCCGGTTTCGGAGTTGATCGGCAGCGGCACTGCCTCAAAGGGTATGCCAAGCTTTTCAAAATAGGGAATGCTGTATGAGGCGCTTATGATCATACCAACATCTCCTGATACAAACATCGATGTCATGGCATCACGTTCCATCGGCTCCATCAGGCCCCTCCCCTGCAGGCTAAGAATATACTTAAGTGATCTGATATTTGCCTCATCATTTATGATTACCGAGCCGTCAGGTTCAATCAGCGTCTTTTTACCGAAGCTTATCTGAAAGGGGATAAGAAAAGATGATGAGTAGGCGTTCCATGCCGACGGAATTATTCCCCGGGCTTTTAACTGCGAGGCATAAGTTTCATAGTCTTTCGTTGTCCAGCTGTTTTTTGGAGTATCCATCAGCCCGGTGTTGATGAACATCATCTGGGCATCATAGTAAAATGGGACCGCCCAGGTTTTTCCGTCAAGACTGAAAACCTCCCGGCCTTCTTTTATAAGTCCTTCCGGATACATGTAATCAAGGTTCTGTATACTTTCCGATTTCGAAAGACTTTCCATATAGGTCGATTGAACCATTATTATATCGGGAACGCTTCCTCCTCCGCCTGAAACGGCAATGAGTTTGGAGTCGGGCCGGGGAACGGAAACCGTGTTTATGCTGATGTTATGCAGCTCTGCATATCTGCTGATTTCTTCTTTCAGAAGATCTTCACCTTCCCAGTTTGTCCATATTTCAAGCTTTGAGGTAATCAGCTTTTCACCTCGTAAATCAATGCCCTGAACATCCTCGACAGTCCATCCGGGACCTTTAAGTGCCCATCCTGAATCTGTTTCTGTCAGATAAATCCGGGGAAGCAGATCGGCAAGCTGATTTTCTTTTTTTTCTATCAGGCCGCCGTCAATTGAAATATTTATTTTCCATGCTTCATACATAGGAGGGAAGAGCTCATCGATAGATATTCCAACAGCCTTATTGTCCTCTGCAGGTACCGGATAGCTGAGTGTATGAAGGTTTTCAGATGTAAAAGATTTCCAGAGTTTTCCATTCAGGGTGAAATCAAGAGCACTGACGCTTGCTGAGGCTGAGATCAATAAGAGAACAAGAATCGATTTTTTGAGCATCCCACTTCCTTTCCAAACACGGGAGGCTGTTCTGTTTCCGGAACAGCCCTTCGACCCTCATTCCTTAAATATTGTGATTTTTAGGTATCAGGGTTCGGAAGAATAACGGGATTATTTTATATTCTATTTATGAAGGGGTCAAGGATTATATAAAACGGGAGCTCCCTTAGTGAAGGATGCTCCCGATATTATTAGACAGCTGTTATTTTTATTCGTAGAGGTATCGTTTAATTTTTGCAGTAGGTGTTTTCTGGAATTCCTCTTTCCTTCTTTCTATGGCTACCAGAGTTGAATAGGAAGGAAGTTCTTTATTTAGTGTTTTCATTGCATCATATAATGCCTTATCCACATCGGCATCGGAAAGACTTTTTGATTCGATGTAGTCAGGATCTGCGTATACGATTGCGATGATCCGGTGATCACGTGATATTACCAAAGAGTCTGCAATAATGTCTGAATTATTCAGTTTTGCTTCAATTTCTTCAGGGTAGATGTTCTGTCCGGCAGGTCCCAGCAGCATGTTCTTGCAGCGGCCCTTGATATAGACTGTTCCGTCCGGATCGAGGGTTCCCATGTCTCCGGTATGGAGCCATCCGTCCTTGTCGATGGACTGGGCGGTTGCCTCTTCATTTTTATAGTAGCCGAGCATTACGTTCTCGCCGCGAACGCATATTTCACCCAGGACATTCTGCGGATCCTCAGAATCTATTTTACATTCGAGGTGATTTATAATACGGCCTGCAGAAGCGCTTTTATAGATATCCCAGGGCATGTAGCTGATAAGCGGTCCGCATTCGGTCATTCCATAGCCTACAGTAAATCTGAATTTGATCCTGCTGAGGAAGGCTTCAACTTCCGGGTTGAACGCTGCTGCTCCTATGACAATTGATATAAAGTTTCCGCCGAAAGTAGCGGTGAGCTTCTTGTAAATGACCCTGTCGAGGATCTGCTTTATAAACGGGAGTTTAGCATATGGTTTATTCAAAATCGGTTTCAGCTGTTTGAAGTATATTTTTTCAATAACAAGCGGAACTGAAAGGATGAGCCTTGGACTGATTTCCCCGAAAGCCTTCATTATCAGCTGAGGAGAAACCCTCTTGTGCAGGAAAGTTATATGGCAGCCCGTATTGAAAGGGAAAAGGAACTCGAATGCGCAGCCGAAACTGTGTGCAACCGGCAGAAAACTGACAATCTTGTCTCCGGCTTTAAGCGCTATGTTATGCTGCGCATAGTCAACGTTTGCAATCATACAGTTGTGGTTAAGCATTACACCCTTTGAAAATCCGGTTGTTCCTGATGTATAAACTATTGATTCGAGGGTATCGTTTGAAATTTCATCAAACTGTACCGATTCCGGGGTGAGTCCGCCGGGGTATTTCTTCTCAAGTGCTGCACGGGCGTGAAGAAGTACCTCTGAATCATACTTTTCGCCGGCTTTTATTATTGCGAAATCTTCAAGGTTGATTACCAGCTCAAGATTCGGCATTTCTTCCGTTTTGAGATTCTTCCAGATATAATCTGCAGCGAAGAAGAAGCGGGCTTCAGAATGATTGATAATGTTTGTGATATCTGCTGCTGAAAAGTCCGGGAGTACCGGTACTATTACAGCGCCGTATGTCACAGCGGCCAGATATGTCTTTGCCCAGTTGACGGAATTTCTTCCGCAGACTGCAATCTTATTGCCGGGTTCTATTCCGTTTATCCTGAAGGCTTCGTGAAAAGTGAGTATACTCTCGGCAACGTCACGGTAGTAAAAGATCTCTTCACCGTAATTTGAAAAGCAGGGCCTGTCCCAGTTCTCAGTAAGGCTCTGTTTTATGGTTTCTACAAAATTTCTATTAAGCATCCCTACATTATCAACTGTCTATGAGAAAAATTCAATAAATAAATCGGCCGGAGACTGAAAAGTACCTCCGGCCGTTAAACATGCATTTTTGCGGGATTTAGTCGTTTAGAATCTGATAATAGGCCTTGAGAACCGCGTCAGCTCCGGCTCCGTTGTTGTCCAGCAGTTTTTTGGCCAGAACCTTACCAAGCTGAACACCTTCCTGGTCAAAGGAGTTGATGTTCCATGCAAGGCCCTGGAACATTACCTTGTTCTCGAAGTGGGCAAGCAGAGCCCCAAGTGATTCAGGGTTAAGATCCGAACCCCAGAGAAGACTTGACGGACGTTCACCGCTGAAGTTTTTATTGGGGTTTGCGTTTTTCTGGCCAAGTGCAAAGGCTGTTATCTGGGCCGCTAGGTTAGCATTGAGTTTCTGCTGGCTGGTTGAGCCTTCAATTTCAAGGTCGAAACCTCTCTGAGAGTTCTTAAAGCCGATAAACTGCAGCGGCACTATATCGGTTCCCTGGTGAAGCAGCTGATAAAAACTGTGCTGTCCGTTTGTTCCCGGTTCACCGAAAATAACAGGGCCTGTGCTGTATGCTATGGGTTCACCGTTTCTGTTTACAGATTTTCCGTTGCTTTCCATATCAAGCTGCTGAAGGTGAGCCGGAAATCGGGAAAGTGCCTGGGAGTAGGGAAGTACCGCTGTAGAAGGCAAGTTCATTATGTTTCGTTCAAAAAGTCCGATCATGGCATCCATGAGGGCTGCGTTTTCTCTTATATCAGCCTCAAGCGCCATAACATCGGCCTCATGCGCACCGGCCAGCAGGGCTGAAAAACTGTCTGCGCCGTAAGCCAGACTCAGAACCACCCCGCCTACTGCACTGGTTGATGAGTATCTTCCGCCGATGTAATCATCGATATAAAAACTGTCGAGAAACATGTCGGAGCCTGCCATAGGGCTGGTTTGGCTTGTTACCGCTATCATGTGTTTTGACGGATCCAGACCTTCTGTTCCGGACTGTTTGATAATTTCGAGAACAAAGTCGCGGTTTGTAAGGGTTTCCTGGGTTGTTCCGCTTTTTGATACTAGAATAAAAAGGGTTGTTTCAGGATCTATTGATGAGGCGACCGCGGTTGCGTCATCAGGGTCAACGTTTGAGATAAACAGAGCGTCCATAACAGCTTTATTATTGACCTCAGCCCATCCCTCAAGCGCAAGATAAAGCGCCCTTGGACCAAGATCCGATCCGCCGATGCCAATCTGCACTACAGTATCAAATTCTTTCCCGGTTGATCCCTTTATTGCTCCGCTGTGAACGGCCTTTGCAAAATCAGCGGTCTTTTTCTGCTGTTCAACGTAAAAATCAGCAAGATTCTGTTCGTTCTCGGAAACCGGAGCTACTGTGATTCCGCGGGTCAGCTGATGAAGCACCATACGGTTCTCACCTGTATTCATCCGCTCGCCTTTGAGTATGCTCATGTATTTCTGAATGAGTTCCTGTTCAAGAGCCAGTTCTCCAAGGGTATCGATGATTGTCTCATCGACAGTTTTGGCAGAATAGTTGTATGTCAGCCCCGCTGCAGCTTTGATTGAATATGCTGCAATTCTTTCCGGACTTATTACCGCTTTCAGTGACGGCGCCTTCAGTTCCATTAGTTTGCTGTAAGTTTTGGTCTTATCAAGGTTAATAAAATTCATGATCTCCTCCGGTTTTATAATTCAGAAGCCAGGGATGCAAGAGCCTTAAGCTCAGCCTCGCTGAGAGTGATGCCCTTGCCCATTTTCTGGTGATCGGCCGACCAGTCTCTGATATCATATTTGGGCTCCCTTCCGTTCCATGATACAAGATTGAGTTCTTTTTTCCATCCCTTTGCCGACTCTGATATGGTTCCAATATTTTTAACAATTTCATAGCTGAAATCAGACATGTCTAACTCCTTTTTTATAATAATTTTATACATTTAATCTTAGCAAAATCAATGCCTGCTGTATATAATACATGGATGAAGAAGCCGATTCTTGCATTTGTTTTCTTTGCTCTTTTTCTCCATGCAGCTGCAGCCGGGACTGAGCCCTCCTTTCCTGAACAGGTGGTCTTCCGTTCATTGTATGCAGGTGTTTTTACAGTGCATACAGCACTGATCTTTACAGGGCCCTATATACATGAGAGCAATGCGGGATGGTATATCTATTATTATAACAGCTGGCTCTGCCATCAGCTGCCTGATCGATCATTTTATCTTGACAGCTACCCAATGCCTGTCTGTGCACGCTGCATGGGTATAAATGTCGGAAAAGTTCTGGGGGCTTCGGTGTTTCCGTTCAGGGATGCCCGGGGAGAGCTTGGACGTGAAAGCCTTAACGACAGCCTGGGAAGTATTCTTCTTCACGGATTGATGATGACCCCTCTTGCCGTTGACGGTCTGGTCCAGAAGTATACTGATTATGAGAGTAATAATCTGCTGAGGGTGACAACAGGTCTTTTGTATGGATATGGTATTACAATGGTAATGGATGAGATCGTATGGATACTCGGTGCATCCATACGATCGATTTCAGATTGATTATTGTGCCGAGAATTCGTATGCAGTGAATGAAGAATCTGTTACAAGCTCCCAGGCCATCTCCTCTTCATCAATGAATACGTAGTATTCGCCGTCTAAAAGCCCGGCACCGGCAGCATCAGCACCTGTTATGGTAATTGTGCTGTCGGTATCATCATATTCATAGTCGAAAGACGCTCCGTTTGAGCTGCAGTAGATTGTTCCAATGGTATAATCACCAACATCACCTTCAATTGAATACTCCAGAATTCCTCCGGCACAGGCTGTACCGCTTACTTTTTCAAGCAGCCAGTCCCCCTGAATGCCTGCTGAAGTTGCAGGGGTTGTGATTGTAAAATTCTTGCATCCTGCGAATACTGCCAAGGCCAGAAAAAGGACAATTATAGTTTTTTTCATTTCTTCCCTCATATAAATTTTTCTTGAATGGTAGCATGAAAAATTACAGTATACAAACGGATTTTCAAACGCGGTGAACTTTTATCTTTCCGCTTTCAAGCCGGCTGATTGTCCTGTTAACAAAAATTATTGCAATAATCATTGATACAACACTTCCTGCTGCAAGACCCAGCCAGACACCCCAGATCCCCAGATTGAAAACGTATATAAGAATAAGCATAACCGGTATTGCTATAAGAATCAAACGCAGCAGCGTCAGAAAAAGAGCCGGCAGCGGATAACCGATTGCCTGGAAAAATGAGCGGCCGATTATTCCTACAAGTGCTGTGAGATAGGAAATTCCGAGGACTCTGTACTGCATCACCGCATACCAGAGAACCTTGTCAACGTCTGTAAAGGGTCTGAAGATCCATGGTGCAAATCCGACCATCAGCCCTGTCAGGACTCCGACTGCAATGAGCCCCATAAGCCATGCATCTTTCATAGTTTCCCGGATTCTACCGAAGTTTCCACGGCCTGAATTCTGTCCGACAATTGTAACTATTGCAGCACCTAAGGCGAAGGCCGGCATCAGCATGAGCTGTTCAAACCTGCCGCAGAGTGCGAATGCAGTGAGGGCAAGAGCATCGATGTTAATAACTATTCTGTTGAAAATCAGAAAACTCATGGACATTATGATCATTGCAAAAGACTGGGGTATTCCTATTGCGAGGATATCCTTAATTGTTCCGCCTTTGATATTTGACTTGGACCATTCTATTTTGATTGATGACTTATTCTTCAGAAAAACACTGACTATATAGACCATTGAGACTGCCTGTGCAATGACTGTTGCTATGGCAGCGCCGCGTACATCCATCTTCAGCAGGAAGATGAAGACAGGATCAAGCGCTATATTGAGGACTGTTCCAATTACCATCGCGTTCATGACGTATTTCATTAGTCCTTCACCCTGAAGTATGCCCTGAAAGATCATGGCAAAGAAGATAACCGGTCCGGCCGGGATTATATAGCGGAGATATTCAAGGCCGTGTGCATAGTAATCACCTTCTGCTCCTAGTATCTTCAGCAGCTGCGGTGCAAAGGGCAGTATTATTCCAAGTGAAAGTATAGAGAGTATGAGGCTTATGAACATGCCTGATTCTGCTGTTGTTCCCAGAACTTTTCCGTTTTTTTCACCAATGGCTCTTGCCACCAGTGAACTCACTCCCACTGTAAGACCGTTTCCGAGGGCCATAAAAAAGAATATAAGGGGGAATACAAGGGCTGTACCTCCCATATACGAGGGGTCGGCAAGGTCTATTCTTGCAACCCAGAAGGTGTCTGTAACATTGTACAGAACCTGGACGATCATCCCGGCAAACATGGGGATAGACAGTTTGAGAAGCAGAGGCCGGATAGGGCCTTCAAACATCCCCGGAATTTCATTTACTTTTATATCGCTCATAATTGAAGAATGTATTGATTAAAAATAAAGATCAAGTCAATTCAGGCTGTAATTTTATAATAAAAAGCCTCCAAAGACTGAAGGTCCGTTTCCGGAGGCTGATGTATTCTGCAGTAAGCGGATATCAGTCGAAAAGAAGTCCGCCGTTCTGATCGACAATTTCACCTGTAATGAAGCCTGCCTCTTCTCCTGCAAGAAATGCCACAAGGGCGGCAACCTCAGAAGGTTCGCAGAAGCGCTTTACAGGGATTTTTTCTATAATTGCTGCCCGTTCTGCTTCGGTCAGCTGTTCGGTTACCATCGGAGTTTTCACATATGCGGGGGCGATTCCGTTTACAGTGACGCCTGTGCCTGCAGTTTCCATTGCAAGCGAGTAGGTCAGCGACATTACGCCTCCCTTGCTGGTGCTGTAGGCTGTTCCTGCGGTGATTCCGCCTGATTTTGCAGCAAGGCTGCTTATGTTGATAATTCTGCCCCAGCCCTTCTCAAGCATTGCCGGAAGCAGGTATTTGCACAGCAGGAATGGTCCTGACAGGTTTACTGCCATTACCTTCTGCCATTCTGCATAGCTGGTAGATGCTATTTTGTTGTTTGTAAGTATACCGGCATTGTTTACAAGGATGTCAGGGCTGCCAGGTTCAGCTTTTACCTTTTCAGCCAGATCTATTACGTCCTGTTCACTGGATACGTCCACTTTGTATGCGAAGCATTTTCCGGGGAATTTAGCCGCAAACTCATTGAGTTTCTCATCATTCAAATCAACGGCGATTACCTTGTGTCCGTTTCCCATCAGTCTTTCGGCAAATGCCTGCCCCATCGGGCCTGCACAGCCTGTTACGAGTGCTGTTCTGCTGCTCATGTTTTGTCTCCTCTTGATTGTTTGCTATATGATTAAATATTTAAATCGAGTAGGATGTAAAGCCCCCATCAACAGGTATAACCGAACCTGTTGTAAAAGATGCTGCATCAGAAAGGAGCCATAAAACAGCACCAACTAATTCTTCAGCCTCACCGTAACGTTTAAACGGAGTGTGTTCTACTACTTTTTTTGCTCTTTCGGTATAGTTACCATTGGAATCTATATGGAGGAATTTAAGCTGTTCGGTCATTATAAAACCCGGTGCAAGAGCGTTAACTCTGACATTGTAGGGAGAATAATGAACAGCCAGCCATTTAGTCAGATTGGCAATTGCCGCCTTTGCCGAAGAATAACTTACAACCTTGGTCAGAGGTGTCATTGAACTCGCCGATGCAAAGTTTATAATTGATCCTTTTTTTCTTTCAAGCATTCCTTTTGAAAACACTTGAATAGGAAGAACTGTTCCAAAATAGTTCAGCTGGAATGTTTTAAGCATCCCTTCGTATGATAGGTCATTGAATGATATTGAGTCAGGAGCTGTGTCATAATATTCATGATCGGTGCTGCCACCGGGGTTGTTGCCTCCTGCACCATTTATAAGAAAATCGGGAGAACCTATCTCTTTTATTATAGATTCATTTACTGACAAGAGATTCTCCCTGTCCAGAACATTGCAGACATAGGGGAGTGCTTTTCCTCCGGCCAGATCAATGTTGTGGGCGATTGCTTCCGCATTTTCTTTATTGATATCCAGGACTGCAATTTCGGCTCCTTCAGAACCAAGTGCCTGAGCCAAAGTTCCACAGATTGCTCCTCCTGCCCCTGTTATAATACAACTTCTCCCTTTTATGTCAAATATTCGGGTTTCCTTCATAATTCTTCCTGTAAAGTTAATATGTGAACCGGCGATATACCGGTTCACTTAAATGGATTTATTTACCCATCAAAGAAAGGGCTTTTTCTACCCAGTCTTCTCCGCCAACGCCTTCATAAAACATCGGCCATATTTCCTGGGCTTTTTTCTGCCATACTTCTTCATCAGCAGGGGGGCCGTTGAGAATCATGCCTTTTTCTTCAACGATCTTTTTTGCGTTATTTTCACTTTCTGTTGCAAAGTCTCTGGCGAACTGGGCAGCTTCCTGTCCGGCTTTATCAACAGCAGCCTGAAGATCTGCAGGAAGGCTTTCATAAAAAGCATTGTTGATAATAATAGGTCCTGTCCATATCAGGTAGTGAATCTCTGTAACATAGTCCTGAGTTTCATAGAATTTCTGGCTGCATATTGTAGCGTATGGGTTTTCCTGTCCGTCTATTACTTTCTGCTGAAGCGCAGTTGGTACTTCAGCCCATGCCATAGGCACCGGTTCAAGACCCCATGCTTTGAATGTTTCTATAGCAATATCAACCTTGGATACTCGAATCTTCAGACCTTTAAGATCTTCGATGGTATTAACAGGTTTTTTTGAGTTAGTGAGGTATCTGAAACCACGGTCAAAATAGCCAATTATTCTGGTACCTGATTCAGCGATTACTCTTTCATTGAGTTCCCCGGCTATAGAATCCATTCCATTCCAGGCTTCTGTATTGTTTTTAAAGATATATGGAAGCATTAATACACCGCATGACGGTGCGAATGGTTTATAGTTTCCTGTATAAATGATAGCTGCTTCAATACTTCCTGATGCTACATCCTGAACGTTTTCCTGTTCTGTTCCAAGCTGACTCATCGGGTAGACTTCTACCTTGATTCTTCCGTTGCTGTACTCTTCAAGCTTTGCTTTAAACAGATCAGATGCCTGACCAATTTGATCCTGCTCGGTGTTTGAATGGCTCAATTTAATTGTGTAAGTTTTTTCACCTCCGTTTTCCTGTTCGCCGGAGGCAAACACACTTCCCAATACAACGGCTATAAATAAAACCGCCAACAGTACTCTTTTCATCAAAATACTCCTTATAAAAAATTTATTTGGTGTTAATAAAAACAAATGCCTATATCATTCCCAGTAGTTTAGGGAGAAAGAGTGATATTTCAGGGATAAGGCTTACCAGGACAAGCGCCGCAATTTCTGCCAGAGCGAGAACTACAGCCTCTCTGCTTATTCCTTCTATAGTCGTTTCCGCCAGCTCGCTAGCTACAAAAAGATTTACTCCGAGCGGAGGTGTCTCATATCCTATTTCGCAGGCAATAGTAAACATGATTCCGAATTGAATTGGATGAACTCCTGCTGCGACCACAGCCGGGAGAAGAAGAGGAGTCAAGATGACTATCTGTGTAATACTCTCCATCCACATCCCGATAAACAGCAGCATGAGATCGATCAGAAGAATCAGTACTACCGGGTTTTTAATCGTGGTAATAAGTGCTTCTGAAACCTGCTGCGGTACCTGATAGATTGTGAGAACACGGCCGAAGATTGTTCCGAACATGAGGATGACAAGCACTGTTCCCGTCATTCTTGCCATGTAGAGAATTGTCTCTTTCAAGGTTTTCCAGGTCAGTTCCCTGTAAACTACTGTGCTGATGAATAACGCGTAAAGAACTGAGACTATGGATGCTTCGGTAACTGTGAAGATTCCACCGTAAATGCCTCCAAGAATTATTACCGGTGAAAGCAGTGCCCACTTTGCATCAGCCAGGCTCTTAAAAAATGATTTTACATTTCTCTGTTCATTTTCTTTTGAGCTGTAGCCTCTTTTCCAGCTTATCAGTTTTACAGTTCCGATAAGAAAGACAGCAAGAAGCAGCCCCGGTATTACACCGGCCATGAATAATGTTGTTATTGACTGTTCCGCGGCTACTCCATACATAATCATCAGTATGCTTGGAGGTATTACAACTCCTATGCCGCCGGAACAGGCTGCGACGCTGCCTGCGAAATCTTTTCCATATCCTTCATGAATCATTGCGGGAACAAGAATAGAACCGATTGCTGCTGTTGTAGCTGGACCGGAACCTGAAATTGCTGCGAACATCGTGCAGGTAAGAACTGTTACGATTGCCAGGCCGCCGCTTGTATTTCCGACACATGATTTGGCAAAATTAACCAGCCTTCTTGTCAGACCTCCTTTTTCCATGATAGCGCCCGAAAGGATAAACATGGGAATTGCTATTACAGTGAATGAATCAACAGCGTTGTATGCTGTCTTTGCAATGTATTCAAGTGGAATTCCTTTTCCAATCAGTCCGATCAAGGCTGTTGTTCCAAGACTTACAGCTACCGGGAGGCCAATTATCAGGAATAAAATAAGACCGATTACCATTAATAAAACTATGCTCATATCAATACTCCCTACATATCCATTCTTGAGTCGTAAAGTTCAATATCGTTTTTAAACCTGCCAATCATGCATTGGATGATTCTGAACGATTTAAGGCCGAATCCTATCGGGACAATAAAATAAACCCAGACAAGATTGATTCCCAGTGTTTGAGAGATATAGGGAAATTTAAATAGACGGATGATATAGAAAATACTTTGGTAGGTAATAAGTACATTCATGGCCAGCCAGAGTGTATCGGCTAGTGTAAGTACTATTTTCTGCCCAGCTTTTGGTATTTTCATCAGGAAGAAAGTAAGCCGGATATGTTTATCCATACCTGCGGCATACACCATTGCTGAATAAACCAGCCAGACAAATGCGATTCTTGATACTTCTTCAGTCCAGGCTATTGATTTGTGGAAAACAAATCTTGCAAGAATTTGAAGCGTGAGCATCAGAATCAGAACAAAAGTCGTGGCCAGATTCAAATACGTTTCTATTGGCTGTCCTTTTGAGTCTTTTCTCATAGAATTAATCGAACTCCTTTATCACTATGTGAACACGGTTATCATTCTATGATAATATAATTAACCTGTCAATTTTATTTTATGCTGAAGTTCAGGAGTCGTGAATTTCTGCTGTGAATATTGCTCTCAATGTGTGATTAAAATAGGTCTGGGTTTATTTACTGAATCTGAAACGATCTGATATTTCTGTAGTTGCCTTTATAAGAATGTCTTTGACTGATTTTCTCATTTCGTCTGAAATTCTTATTATGGGACCGGAGACTCCGATGCTGGCAATCGCATGACCGTTACGGTCGAGAATAGGGGCCGAGATACCGTATGCTCCATAATGCATTTCTTCACAGGAGTAAGCGTAGCCGTCTTTTCTTATAGTCCTGATATTTTCCCATATCTGCTCCGGATCAACGGGAGAAGATTCTGTGAATTTTTCAACTGGTTTACTTAGAATCTGTTTTATTTCTTCATCCGGTCGGAATGCCAGTATTACCTTGTTATTGGCTCCTGCGTGAAGAGGTACCATTTTGCCAATAGGAGGCGCTACCCGTACAGAAGCCGTAGATTCAATTGCTTCGATGGGGATTGCCATTCCGTCTCTGTATAGCGCAAGCTGGACGGTTTCGGATGTAGCTTCGTGTATTTTCCGCATGTACGGAAGGGCGATATCTTCCAGAACATCATTTTGATGTATGACAGATTGAAAATATAAGAGCTTGTAGCCAAGTTGGAATTTATTGCTGTTCGGACATCTTTCAATGAGCCCGTTTTCCATAAGGGCATTGATGTATCTGTATATGCTGCCTCTGGGCAGGTTTGCTTTTGCCGCTATCTCTTCAGCGGTCATATGCGGAGTGGTGTTTGTAAAGACAAACAGAATTTCAATTGCCCGGTCAAGTGATTGGAAACTACTCATTCATGATACCTTCATGAATCATACTTCCAGATGAATAAACGGTCAATCAGTATTTAAGATTGAAACTGTATAAAAAAAGCATGGATTGAGTCATCCATGCCTCAAATTCTTACGCTGATAAATCAGCTCAAATCGGTATCTATCACCAGTGCTGTTTCATCACAGGCTTCGAGTTTAGGACACTCAAGACATTCACGCCAGAGCTTTCTGGGGAACTCGTTCTTGTCCACAATAGTAAACCCGAGCTTCTGAAAGAACTTCACCTGATAGGTCAGGGTTATGACCCTGGGAATTCTTATCCATTTTGCTTCTTCAATCAGTTCCAGGACCAGCTTTTTTCCAAGCCCCTTTCCCTGCCAGACCGGATGGACGGCAAGGGCGCATACCTCGCAGAGGTCGGTCCAAAGCGGAGCAAGCGAACCGCAGGCTACGATCTTCTTGCTTTCACTGTCCTCGGCTACAAAGTATGTAGTCAGTGTTGTGACTATCTTGTACTTGCTGCGCATAAGCATAAGCCCCTGTGCTGCCATGCCAGATGTAAGATTATAGATGCTGTCAACATCATCGGCGGTTGCCCGCCGCATAATGATATTTTCCATATTTATTTCCTGGATTATTTGTCGTGGAAGGTCGCCGCAGTGGCAACTATCTCCTCAACCTGTCCGCCGGAAACATTTACGTTCTTGTGCACCATGGCTGTTACACCTGTTGAAAGACCGTAAAGATTGATGAATCCGGTTGCATCATGATGATCGTAGGCACTCTCTCCGAATGAGGCAAGATCCTCGATGTAGATGGAGTAGGGTGATTTCCTTCCGGCTATGATTACATTTCCCTTGTAGAGGACAAGCCTTACAGAACCGGTTGTGTATTCGGCAGCCTTATCCATGTATGCATCGATTGATTCTCTTACCGGGGTGAACCACTTTCCGCAGTATACGAGGTCCGCGTACTTGAGGCTTAAAGTGTCTTTCATGCTCAGTGTATCGTAGTCCATTGTGAGCATTTCAAGTTCGCGGACAGCCTTGTAAAGGATCTCTCCTGCCGGAGTCTCGTAAACACCGCGGCTTTTCATTCCAACAACACGGGTTTCAACCAGGTCGGAACGTCCGATTCCGTTTGCAGCGCCAATCTTGTTGAGCTCAGCAATGATTTCAAATCCGCTCATCTTCTTGCCGTTGAGGGCAACAGGGAATGATTTTTCAAAGTCAATTGTGATCTCTGTTTCAGCATCGGGTGCGTCAGCGGGTGACTTTGTAAGCTGGAACATTTCCTCTTTCGGTCTGTTCCACGGATCTTCCAGATCACCGCCCTCATGGCTCATGTGCCAGATGTTCCAGTCGCGTGAGTAGATGTTCTTCTTTGTGATATTTCCAAGCGGAACGTTGTGTGCCTTTGCATAGTCGATGGCCTGTTCACGGCTTGTGATGTCCCATATTCTCCAGGGAGCAATTACCTTGAGGTGGGGCGCAAGTGCCTTGAAAGTAAGTTCGAAACGAACCTGGTCGTTGCCCTTGCCTGTACATCCGTGGCAGATTGCGTCGGCACCTTCAGCGAGAGCTACCTCTGCGATGTGCTTTGCCTGAAGGGGTCTTGCGATTGATGTACCAAGCAGGTACTTGCCTTCGTATTTTGCACCGGCACGGATGATTTTGAACAGGAAGTCTTCCGCAAATTCATCCTTGATGTCCTTGATGTAGAGTTTGCTTGCGCCTGATTTAAGCGCCTTCTCTTCCATTCCGTCCCAGTCTTCATCCTGGCCGACGTTGGTGCAGCAGCCGATGATCTCAGCATCGTTGTAGTTTTCCTTCAGCCAGGGGATGATTATTGAAGTGTCGAGTCCGCCGGAGTAGGCGAGTACTATTTTCTTTATTTCTTTGTCAGCCATTCTGAATCTCCTTTAAAATGCTTTCAATTATGTTAAGACCTTTGTCTATTTCTTCCTTTGTTATAACAAGCGGAGGTGCTATGCGCAGGATATTTTTTCCTGAACGAAGCAACAGCAGCCCCTTCTCCTTACCCTCGGATATGACCTTTCCGCAGAGTGTCATTCCTTCCTCGTCGGCTGTCCCGATTGCCAGGCCCCGAAGCATTCCAAGGCCCTTCACTTCGCCGGCTGCCTCGTACTTGTCGGAAAGAGCTTTCAGACCTTCAGCAAGGTATTCGCCCTTGGCCTGTACATCAGCAAGGAAATCAGGAGTAAAGATGATATCCAGAACCTTGTTTGCAACGGCGCAGGTAACAGGTCCGCCTCCGAAGGTGGTTCCATGCTCTCCCGCGTGGATGATCTTGTTAACCTTTTTGGGTATCAGTGTTGCAGAAAGCGGGAGTCCTCCCGCGAGGGGTTTTGACAGGGTGATTATATCCGGTTCAAGCCCTACGATTGATGAGGCATATGGAAAGCCGGTACGGCCAATTCCTGTCTGAACCTCATCTGCAATAAGAATTACATCGAACTTTTTACACAGTTCGTTGAGCTTTGCGGCAAACTCCGCAGTCATCACGGTCAGGCCGCCCTCGCCCTGTACCGGTTCAACGATTACTGCTGCAAAGCTGTCGTCAAGTACCTTCTCAAGTTCAGCCGCATCGTTATATGTGCAGGTTTCAATACCCGGTACAAGCGGCCCGAAGGGCTCCTGGTACTTGGGGGTCGGTGTGCAGCTGAGCGCCCCGAGAGTCCTTCCGTGAAAGGCGTTGGTGAAGGACAGCAGTTTGTGATGTCCTTCTCCCTTTGTCCGCAGCGAATAGACTCTTGCGTACTTTATTGCAGCCTCGTTCGCTTCAGAGCCGCTGTTACCGAAATGAACCGCTTCGAAATTGCCTGAGGATGTCAGCTTGAAGCCGAGTTCGAGGGTCGGCTCGGTTGTGTAGAGGTTCGAAACGTGAATCAGTTTCTTCATCTGCTCATATGCGGTAAGTGCAAGGTCATCCCTGCCGTGTCCGAGGGCGTTTACCGCTATCCCGCTTCCGAAATCAAGGTATTCCTTCCCTGCCTTGTCGTATACATAACAGCCTTTTCCATGTTCAAAGATATGGAAAGGGACCGTATAGTTGTTGGGGTAGGGAACATCGTATGCTTCCGTCGTTACTTCATATTTTTCCATGTGTTCCATAATATATATTCCTGTCTTAGTATTATTTGTGTATGTTTGTTCCCTCGCTGCGTTCAAGAAGCTTAGCGAGATCTCCGCTTTCATTGTATCCGCCGATAGTTACCGAGCCTACTCCCTCTGCCAGAGCTCCGGCCGATGAACGAACCTTCGGTATCATGCCGCCGGCAATAACCCCTGCTTCTATCTCGGCCTCCGCCTGCGCCGGGGTTAGGTTTGTAATCACCTTTCCGTCTTTCAGTATTCCGGGGATGTCCGATATGAACACTAGCCTGTCCGCAGGCATTGAACAGGCAACCGCAAGCGCCGCGTCATCGGCATTGATATTGAGGGCTGTTCCCGCATCATCCATCGAAACCGACGACATTACCGGCATGTAGCCGCCATCAACCAGAAGCTTAAGCAGTTCCGGTGAGGTCCCGGTAACAGCCCCGGTTCTGGATCCGGCTGCAACAGATTTACCGGTAAATACCGCGCCGTCGCAGCCGCTGACTCCTACAGCTTTCACCCCGATAGAGGCAAAGAGCCGTACAATGTATTTATTCATCTTGCCGGCCAGGACCATGTCCACGATGTCCATCTCCTCCGGCGTCGTTTTTCTTACTCCGTTTTCAAAAACAGCCTTCAGGCCGAAGACTTCCGACACCTTTGTAACCTCGGCTCCTCCGCCGTGCACGAGTATGAAGCTGTATTCTGATGACAGCTCAGCCATCTCTGATGCCAGAGCCTTAAGCGCCTCTGTCTCAGAAGCCGCCCTTCCGCCTATTTTGATGAGTACTGTTTCCATTAAAGTTCCCCGTAGATCTTGAGACCTGCAGTTTCGTTTAATCCGAAGCGGATGTTCATGTTCTGCACGGCCTGTCCCGATGCGCCCTTCACGAGGTTGTCTATAACCGAGAAAAGCATCAAAACCCCGTCCTCAACTTTCCAGCTGATTCGGCATGAGTTTGAACCCCAGACATCACGGCTCTGCGGCAGCCTGCCGCCGTCAGCCTCAACGAAGGGGCTTGCGCCGTAGTATTTCTCGTATACAGCTGCAATATCGGCATCTGAAAGCTGCTTCGCAGGTTCTACAATTATAGTTGATTCCATGCCCCGTTTCAGCGGAACAAGGTGCGGTGTAAAAAGAACCGGCAGGGCCACATCGGCATTGCGGTCAAGTTCCTGCTTGATCTCGGGCTGGTGCCTGTGCGAGGTTCCGGGAGCATATGCGCCGCAGTTTTCGGTCCGTTCAACGAAGAGGTTGTTAACCGCAGCCTTTTTCCCGGCCCCGGAAACTCCTGAAAGCGAATTGATTATCACCCTGCCTTTCAGTCCGAACTCCTTAACAATCGGAAGAGTGGGAAGCAGTACAGATGTAGGGTAGCAGCCGGGGTTTGCAACCAGGTCCGCTTTTTTGATCTCATCGGTATAAATTTCAGACAGTCCGTATACTGCCTTCTCAAGCAGGTCCGGACGTTCGGGAGCAACCCCGTATGCCTTGAAAAATGTATCATGATTTTTGATCCTGAAGTCGGCTGAAAGGTCAATGATGACAGCCTTGCCGAAGAATGGTTCGCATATCTTTGCAGATTCAAGATGCGGAAGCGCTGCAAATACAACATCCGGCCCTGCCTTAACCGCCTCGGCTACGGTTGTCGTGCATCCGCCGGTTGCCGCAGTCTTTGCAGCAAGGGCAGTGTATACGCCCGGGTCGATTTCTTTTATATGCTTTCCGGCGCTCGATGATGAGACCGGTATGATTTCTGTAATATCCGGATGATCAGCAAGAAGCCTCAGCAGGATCATTCCCGTATAACCTGTTGCTCCGAGTATCGCTGCTTTCATTCTATCCCCCTGAAAAAATCTTCAATTTCCCTGCGATCGCTGCCTTCCGACAGTACCGCCATGATTGTATCGTCACCGGCCAGAGTTCCCAGTATCCCCGGGACTTCGATATTATCGATGGCCGAAGCCACGCTGTTCGCATGACCTTCAAGTGTTGAAATTACACATATATTGCCAGAAAAGGCAAGTGATACAAAGCCTCTCCGCAAATCTTCTATATATACAGAGGCGGCACCTGCCTCCCTCTGCGGTTTCTGGTACTCGGGTATTGTATACTTGTAGCCTGATACTCCGTCGGGAACCTTTGCAACCTTCAGCTGTTTCAGATCCCTGGACAGGGTAGCCTGGGTTACGTCGAAGCCCTTCCGGTGCAGCTCGTTAAGCAGCTGTTCCTGACTTTCTATCCGTTTTTCACGAATGATCTTTCTTACCGCCTCAAACCGCTGTGTTTTCTGCATAATCAACCCCAATGTATAAATATACCAAAGTGTGCATAAATATACGCCTATTATCGGTTTGTATCAAGTAGTATTTATAGAAAAAAGATGAGATAATCGCGGCATCGGAGGATAAAATGGAATGCCGCAAAGGCTGTGCCGCATGCTGTATTGAAGCTTCAATTTCCCAGGCAATACCAGGAATGCCCGAAGGTAAACCCGGTGGCGTCCGCTGCGTCAATCTTGATGAGCACGGACTCTGTACAATCTGGAACAGCCCCGATTACCCCTCAGCCTGCCGCAACTTCACCCCGACACCGGAGTTCTGCGGCTCAAGCAATGAAGAGGCAATGACCATCCTCCGCGCCTTTGATAAGGCTACTACCCCGGACAATAAATAAAATCCGGAGAATCTAAGAGGGGGAAGTCTCCCCCTGTCTACAGCCCGGTTTAATCCGCCGTACAGCTCCCGGCTCGTTTATACTCCGCCGGGTACGCCGGGCCGGTCTTCCGCCACCCCCTCGGGGAAATCTTCAAGAGTTGAGAATTTAACCGCAAAGTAGGCGGGAACTTCATACGGATGCGTGTCTACAAGAGCCTTAAGCGCCGCTTCAATGCATTCATCAAGACACATCATTTCAACACGCAACTCGGGAATCCTTGAAAGGCTGTTGCGCTCGCCTATAAACGGAGTGCTTTCTGAAAGCGGCTTAAACTGGCCGGTTCCTTCAATTTCCCAGCTGCAGTTTGAGTACTCACCCATCGCACCGGCACCTGCTGCAAACATCGCCTCTTTGACCTCTTCGGCCTGTTCTTTGGGTACAAAGAAAGTTATCTGATACATGGGCTGAGTATAACCGTCATTCAAGAATTAATCAAAAATATAACAGATTTTCCTGACCCCATAATGAGCAGAAATCGGCATCAGAGATAAAAGCGGGAACCAGCCTGTTTCCGTTGTTTCTATCAGTATCCCATCTGTCCGGAGACGACTCCAGCAGAATTCCGGTTGATGAACTGGGTTTCGTCCTTACACACACGCGGCTTCGAACCCTCTGTCGTAACAATATTTTTGCTTTTAAGGCTGATGTTTAAGCCTTTAGTTACGAGCACCGCTGCGAGAGTCTTCACCACCGTCAAGCGTATACAGCCCTTTAAGCAGTGCCGCAATATGCTGCTTATCAGCATGTACTCCCGGTGGAGGACCCAGCATTCCGTCCTGCGGAGGCTGCTGCATGGACGGCTGATTATTTTCTTCTTCTTTGTCTGTCAGGCATGATGTAAACAGCACAGCTGAAGCCGTAAAAAGAAGAAGCAGAATGTGTTTCGGGTTAAAGTGTGATTTCTTTTTCATTTCAACTCCCTGTTTCTGTATGTATTTAATGTAGATCCGGGGAGTGTAAAAAATGGGTAAACTGTATGTAAATATTAAAGTGAGTAGAAACTCATTTGTTTCCTGTGAAAAGGGTGTTATATTAATCGATAAAAGAATAAACGTTTTTTATGGAGGGAAATATGAAACGATTTCTTATATTAACAAGTATTGTTGCAATAATCCTGGGGTTATCATCCTGTGGAAATATTGATGAAATGGATGAAGCTACTGCAGTAAAAACAGTACAGGTTTTATCTTCAGGGTTTAATGAAGTAGATGACAGTGCTGGAAGTCGCGGATTAGGTGCAACGGTAGATAATACATTTACTTATGAACAGAGCGGTGGTGGAGTAGCTGAATTTGTATATTCTTCAGATTATGACGGTGAGGATAGTTTAACCAATGCTGTAGGTACATTTTCTGTATCTTTCACAGATTATGAGGTAGCCTATACTGATGAGGATGATAATTCCACTGTATATACTCTTGATGGTACAATGTATTATGAGTATACCTATGCATTCACGATCGTTAATCTCACTACCTACACATACAGTTACAAGTTGCTCTTTTATACTAGAGATGATGATACCCTCCATATAACCGGAGCGGATCTTGATACTGATATTGAAATAGATGTTGTTAATTCCTTGGATTATTCGATGACTCTTTCTGACAGCAGTACATCCGCAATTGCAACCTATGATTGTACTGGAACTGTTAATGGCTATGTCCTTAGCGGTGAATCCGGAACCTTTTCGTTAACAATGTAATTCTACCCAGCAGGCGGCTGTTTTTACAGCCGCTTTTTTTTTGTCTCCATTAATACTATATTTGAAAAATGATAACTGCTGTAGCAATGAGCGGCGGGGTGGATTCAAGCGCTGCCGCCTGGCTTCTTAAAAATGATCCCGGCTTCCGGGAGATTTATCCTGACAATAAAATATTCGGAGTTACCCACTGGTGGGATGAGCTGAGGCTTTCGAGTCCCGGTCTTCAGGAAAGGGCGGGCAATGTCTGCAGCAGGCTCGGTATAAATTACCATGTAGTCGATCTTGAGAGCCTTTTCCGGAAAAGTGTTATGGATGATTTTGCCGGAAACTATCTTTCCGGGATGACTCCCAACCCCTGTGTACGCTGCAATGAGAGGGTCCGATTCAGCGAGTTTTACCGCAGCTGCCTCAATATCGCCTGTGAAAAGGAGGGGGCATCGGCCGGGGATTTTTACTTCTGCACGGGTCATTATGTCCGTACTGCAGAGTCAGACGGCAGGCTGTTCCTTCGTAAGGCAGCCGACCCGTCAAAAGATCAGTCCTACATGCTTTATCGAATAAAGCGTGAAGTTCTGCAGCACTGTATTTTTCCGCTTGGAGAGTACACCAAGGAGAGAATCAAGGATATAGCTGATGAACACGGATTCTTCGGCAAGGCCATCAAGGAAAGTCAGGATATCTGTTTTATAGATGATGATTATATAAAATTCATGAAGCGCTACCTTCCTTCAGATGTTCTGGATAAAAATGATCATCCCGGAACAATCTGTGATACAAGCGGGAAGAAGCTGGGGCCGTCGAGAGGGTTCCTTCACTATACAATCGGTCAGCGCAAGGGTCTTGGGCTGGGTAACGGCCCCTGGTATGTTGTCTCGATTGACCCCGCGGATAACCGTGTAGTTGTAGGCCGGAAGGAAGAGCAGGGCACTGATGATTTTGTTATTTCTGATACAAACTGGTTTATAGACAAACCTGTAAAGCAGCTGGAATGCAAAGTTCAGGTCAGATACAATTCAACAGAATATGCCGCACAGATTACTCCCGCAGGTGATGACAGGTTTGAGGTTCGTCTTGAATCTCCGGCCGTAGCCACCCCCGGCCAGTCAGCAGTCTTTTATGACGGAGAGCTCGTCATTGGCGGCGGAATAATTCAGAGATCCGATAATGTATGAGCTTATTCCTGATATAATTAACCCGTTCTCTGTCAATGGTAAACAATCCCCGGTCTGGTATATTGGTGAAACTGAATCAACCATGAGTGATGCCCGTGTTCTTGCGCGTGATGAGGCGCCCTCCGGTTCGGTAATTGCGGCAGGATTCCAGAACAGCGGCCGCGGCAGAATAGACGGCAGGCGCTGGGAGTCGGAGCACGGCGGAAGTCTTCTTTTTACAGTGATATTTCATCAGGATCATATTAACCCTGCTATGGGTGATAAGCCGTTTACTCTTTTACCCCTTCTATGCGGTATTGCCGCGGCTGAGGCGATCGAAGAGTTTGCAGGGACTCCGAAGGGGACTGTTTCAATCAAGTGGCCTAATGATGTTCTGGCGGACGGCCGTAAAATATGCGGAATATTATGCGAGGCTTCGGGAAGGTTCATTTACGCCGGTGTCGGTATTAATCTCAGGCTTGAAAAACATGATGAGGGATTCAGAAGACCCGCAACCAGTATGGAGCTTCTTTCCGGTTCGGGAAAGCCGGTGACTTCCGGAGAAGCATTATACTATGAATCAGCAGACGGACCCGGATACGGACCTTATGGTAACCGACTGCTTCAGCTGTTTCTTGAAAAACTTCAAAGTACTGTTTCTGAGAATCAGTGGCAGGCAAGGCTGGAAAAACGGCTTTACCGCATTGGAGAAAATGTTGAATTCAGAACAGGCATGCCTGATGATTTCTCCTCGGGGGCTTCGGGAGCTGTTGTAAGCGGAGTCATGGCAGGAGTAGGTTTAAGCGGTGCTTTATTGATTGATGTAAACGGTAAGTCCTGTGAATACTCAAGCGGCGAGCTGATAGTTTAATCAGATTTCAACGGCTTTGAAGCTGAACTGTATGTGATCGCGGTGTCCGCTGTAGAACCAGGCAGGCACCGGATAGTAGTTACCGCCCGGGTTAACGAAAAAGTACCGCCTGCCCCTGTGGCCGGCAATTTTCACCGGCAGTCCCGGGTTGATTCCGTTCGTATCGCTATAATAACTGATTTCAACAATACGTTTTCCCGATTTAAGTGTAAACCTGTTTCCGGGAATGAGCCATTTACCGATCCCTCTGCCCGGTTCTGCCGAACCTGAACTTCCGTCGGAAGATGAATATTCAATTTTGATTTCTCCGCGTCTCAGATCGAAAAGAGGTATTTCGCAAAGGGATGCCTCATAAACTACAGAATCATCCGGAAGTTCCGGGTAATCAGAAAATATTGAAATAAGAGGATCGTCAAAATTATCTGAAAAATAAAAATCTGTGATGATTCGGCTATCCTGGCTGAGTTTTTCGGGATACTGAAGAGTACGCATTCCGTACTCATCTTCGTCTTCGAATGAAAAAGCACTTTCATTTGTGTACTTGAAAACCCCTTCCGAGGTTTTGATTGAGGCGCCGCCTCCGGTCCAGTTGAGAATACTGAGCTTTGAACAGGAAACTCCAGTCGGTCTGCCTCTGTAAAAGTGAAGATTTATCTTCTCTCCGGCCAGCTGGGTCTGTCCGCTCATGTTGGCAACAAGTGTTCTTGCTCCGGCTGCGGATGCGACAGATGAAAAGCTGTTCTCGGGAATCATCCTGCTCCGAAAAAGCGGGGTTGAAGCCGGGCCTGAGCATGGGAGCGCTGAGATTTTTGAAAGTGCTTCAGTGCTAATCTGCTTGAGAGCTTCAGGAGCAATAAAGTTAATCCTGTTTTTCCTTAGGAATTTAAGTTTAAGTATATTAAGGAATTCAGAAAACTTTTCATCATCCCCCGGGTAATAATCAAAAACCAGAGCCGCAGTGTTTCCTGTATTTTTCAGTTCTGAAAGAACGGCCGTAAGTTTTCCTGATTCAGCAGCTGCATTTACAATTAAGGCAGGAATACTGATTTCCTTTTCAGCATCTGTCAGTGTCAGAACCGGTTTGTTTCCGATTTTTCTGATACAGAGCAGGCTCAGTTTTTTTTCTGTAAGCTTATTTAAAAGGGTGGTATTGCAGCAGTCTGCGGCTGCCGGCATGATGTAAGGACCTAGCACATCAATTTCTGCATCAATATCCCCTGCAGGCAGGTTGAGAAGCGGTAAGCCTTTCTTTCCTGACGGCAGTATATGGAATCCCGCTTTCTCTGAAACTGCAAGCGTTTCCGGATCAGCAGGTATATTGAGTGCCACCGAGCCCGGAATCAGCCCTGAAGAATCTTCAGCCAGAAGTTCCGACAGTTTTTCAGTCATTTCCGGCAGCTTTTCGCTGAATTCTGAGAAGAATCTTACGATTAAAAGTATATTTTCCGGATTTTTAACAGCCATCGCTTTATTTTTTGCACCGAAAAGGATATAAAGTCAAGCATATATTTACTAAATACAATTACTGCAAAAATTTTTTAATTTTTCTGTTGATGATCAGTATTAATATTTGTATCTTAATAACAGAAAATTCATACAGAAAAGAAACCTCCACTATGTCGGGGGGTATTTGCGGAGTTTTATCAGACAGAAGGCAGATATCTGCTTCTTTGTCATCCGCAGCTGGTAAAACCAAAAATAAGAGAGGTAATATAAATGGCAAAGCAGTTAAAGTTTGATGAAGAAGCCAGAAAGTCACTTGCAATCGGTGTTGAAAAGCTTTCAAATGCTGTAAAAGTAACCCTCGGCCCGAAGGGAAGAAATGTTCTTCTTGACAAAAAATTCGGTGCCCCTACTGTAACAAAAGACGGTGTATCCGTTGCAAGAGAAGTAGAACTTGAAGATCCCTTTGAGAATATGGGTGCGCAGCTTCTTAAAGAAGTTGCAACAAAGACAAATGATGTAGCAGGTGACGGTACAACAACCGCTACTGTTCTTGCTTACTCAATTGCAAAAGAAGGTATGAAAAGCGTTGCCGCCGGTATCAATCCGATGGGAATCAAACGCGGAATCGATAAGGCTGTTGAGATTGCTGTAGAAGAAATCAAAAAAGCAGCTAAAGAAATCAAAGACAAAGAAGAGATTGCACAGGTTGCAACCATTTCTGCTAACAACGATAGAGAAATCGGTGAAGAAATTGCAAACGCAATGGAGAAAGTCGGAAAAGACGGTGTCATCACTGTTGAAGAATCAAAGACTATCGAAACAACTACCGACTTTGTTGAAGGTATGCAGTTTGACAGAGGCTACCTCTCAGCTTACTTTGCAACTAACAGAGATACAATGACTGCAGTTCTCGATGATCCTTTCATTCTTATCTATGACAAGAAAATCTCAAACATGAAAGAGCTTCTTCCTATTCTTGAGAAGGTTGCTCAGACAGGCAAGCCAATCCTTATCATCGCTGAAGATGTTGAAGGCGAAGCTCTTGCAACCCTCGTTGTAAACAACATGAGAGGCACTCTTAATGCAGTAGCTGTTAAGGCTCCCGGTTTCGGCGACAGAAGAAAAGCAATGCTCGAAGATATTGCTATTCTTACCGGCGGTGAAGTTATTTCTGAAGATATCGGACTTAAGTTGGAATCTGCAGAGATGGAGCAGCTTGGTACAGCAAAAACTGTTAAGGTTGAAAAAGAAAATACAACCATCATAAATGGTGCAGGCAAGGCTTCTGATCTTAAGGACAGAATCGGTCAGATTAAAAACCAGATTGAAGATACATCAAGCGACTATGACAGAGAGAAGCTTCAGGAAAGACTTGCAAAGCTTGCAGGCGGTGTTGCAGTTATCAATGTAGGTGCAGCTACAGAAGTTGAGCTCAAAGAGAAGAAACACAGAGTTGAAGACGCTCTTTCAGCTACAAGAGCAGCTATCGAAGAGGGAATCATCCCCGGCGGTGGACTTACTCTTATTCAGGCTGTTTCTTCACTTGAAAAAGCAGATGAAACTGGACTTGCTGATGACGAACTCGTTGGATTCAAGATTGTTAAGAGAGCTCTTGAAGAGCCTATCAGACAGATTGCTGAAAACGCAGGTCTCGACGGTGCTATCGTTGCCGACAAGGCAAAGAATGAAAAGAAAGGCATCGGTTTCAATGCTGCATCAATGGTATGGGAAGACATGATCAAGGCTGGTATTATTGACCCGGCTAAGGTTACGAGAAGCGCACTTCAGAACGCAGCTTCTATTGCAAGCCTCCTCCTTACTACAGAATGTGCAATCACCGACCTTCCTGCCGATGAACCTGCAATGCCTGCAGGCGCTCCCGGAATGGGCGGAATGGGCGGAATGATGTAAACAAAAAAGCTTAGCTTTTTTGTTTTTGGAGTATTTGTCCGGAAATGGATTTCCGTACAAAACGTCCATAATGACCAATTAAAAATACGATCAATCAGGCTTTTTGATTGGTTGATAGAATGATTTATACAGCCCTGCCCGGTTTTGGGCGGGGCTTTTTTTTGAAGGGGTGAAAGTATGACCAGAGAAGAATTTGTGTTTTCAATCGGATTCCAGGGTGAGTCGGCAATCATCGACGGAAAGGCCAAAAAGGAATATGGAAAGCTTGGTACAAAAGCGCTGGCAGATAAGGGTCTGTACCGTGCTGCTTTCTGTTCAGCGCTTTTTGATGATAACGGGGATGATCTTAAATATGTCCTGAATGCCTACAATGAAAAAAGCGGAGCCACGCTCTCTGAAATTGATGATATGAAGAAACTTCTTGGTGTATATACTGTTCCTGACGGTATAAAGAAGATTTCGGTTATCAGTTAAACTCAGATTCGCTGGTTATAGGTTTCCAGATTAATTCGGATTATACATGAAAAATGTGCATCATCCGGAAATGTAAGAGTTCCGTTAAGTTGTGATGTTACAAGATTGTTAATTATTGACAGGCCTAGTGATTCTGTTGTTTCTATATCAAATCCGGCAGACAGCCCCGGTCCGTTATCCCGGTACCGGACTTCCAGTGTATTCTCTTCGCAGATTTTTACATCTATTTCTATCAATCCATTGTCTGTTTCATTAAAAGCATATTTAAGACTGTTCATAATCAGCTCATTAATTACCAGTCCAAGCGGAATGGAATAATCGATGAGCAGATGCAGCTCTCCCGAAACAATATGATACTCTATCTGCTTTGAAGGGGGCGTAAAGCTGTAAATCAGAATTGGGACAAGCTCGGTTATATAGTTTTTAAAATTTATATGTGAGAGCTCTGCTGAATTATAAAAATTTTCGTGTATAAGGGCTATGGATTCAATTTTGGATTTGATTTTTTTCAGAATCTGCTGAGGATCCGCATCCTGGTACTGATTTTCATAGAGCTGCATTAGGGCTATTATCATCTGCATGTTGTTTTTTGTCCGGTGATTCAGCTCTGAAAGCAGTGTTTCTCTTTCTGAAATTGCCTCATTTAGCGAAGTTTCCCTGCTTTGAATTTTATTTATCATTTTTGAGAAACTGTTGGCAAGGGACTGAAATTCACTGTAGGCAGCGGGTTTCATCTGATCGTATCTGCCAGAGGCGGCACTGCTCATCGATAACTGAAATTCTGAAAGAGGCAGAAAAAATCTCCTTATAATAAGAAAAGCTATAGTGGTAAAGACCGCTGCAATGAAAATAATTGAGAGGAGCAGTGAGGTTGTAACAATATATATTTTACGGTACATCAGATCATAATCCTTGAAGACAAGGATCATATATCCGCTGATATCTGTTTTTTTTACACTGACCAGTCCTTTTTTATTGAAGAGATAGTTAATTGAGGTTCCGTAATCTCCACTTATTGAGTTCTGGATCGCAGGAAGGTTGTTAAGGTTTCCGATAAGTTTGTCTGAATTCCTGGACTGGGTAACAATATTCCCCCTGCTGTCAAGAATAGCAATAAAATCCGATTCATACTCAACTTCTATGGAAATATACTGTTCCAGCTGTTTCATATTATAGAAGGCTATCAGAATGCCGGCATCACATCTTGTGGACATGGCAATTGTGGGTGCTCCGGAAATAAATGATAGAAAGCTGCCCGACCAGTAAACTTCATCGGGCGCAAGGTCCTTTTTGTAGAAGGGCTGGTTGGTAATATCAATCCCGAGAAAATTCTCTTCGAAGGGCCACATATCAGATACTTCTCCCTTCTCATCTACTAGCGCAATTGCCTCAAAAGTTTGCGTATATTCTATCATATCCGAAATAAAGCAGGGGTCATCAGAACTCTGGCCGAGCTCATAATGTTCATTGAAATAAGTTCTGATACCTTTAAGATAACTGACCGGTATATAAAAGTTATGATCAATACTTTGACTCACTATTTCAGTCAGACTGTCTATTTCAGACATCATCCGCTTTTTATAAATCCTGTCTGTTGAAATTACCAGTATAAGTGAGATTAGAACTGCAAAAAATGAGAATAGTATCATTCCTGTAAGAAGCTGAAGCCTGAAACTTTTTATGACTCTTTGCATAATCTAAATTATCATACTATTATTAAAGTAAGTCTACTTTGAGGAATGTATTTACGAAAAAGTTAACTGTTTTTGTTATTCTGATTCTCCTTCTATCATGCGGTTCCGGTGAACGGTCTTTAAGCATAGGAATGGTTGTAAGTTTGACCGGAAAATACTCATCCCTGCTTACCTCTGCCAGAAACGGGGCTCTGCTTGCAGTAGAAGAGATAAACAATGAAAATGAACTGAAAATTGCATTAACTATTAAAGATGACGAAAGTGATCGGGATATTATAAAAGGCAGGGTTAAGGAACTTCTTGAAGAGGATGTCAAGTTTCTGGTTATGGCGGTTGTAAGTTCAAACTATGGAGAGGCCGCCGATCTGATTGACGGAAGCGATGTTCTGGCTCTTTCATCAACGGTGTCCTCAGAAGTCTTTACAGGCAAGGATGATAATCTTATAAGAACAGAGGTTTCGTCTTCTACCTTTGGTACTGTTCTTGGAAAGTATGCTTCAGAGAATGGAGTCACAAACGCATTAATAATTGCTGACGGCAGTAATCAGATGTATTCACAAAGCCTTTCCGAGAGCTTCGTCAAACAGCTGAATGGTTCGGGACTCCCGAAAATGATTTCCCGGATTATCTACAATACACTGAACAATCCGAATTTCAAAGATATTGCTGCACAGGCCTCCGACATTGCACCGGATACCGTTCTTGTTATCGCCAATCCATTTGATTCAGCCCTTATTTTTCAGCACATGAGTGCCAGGCCCAGGCTTAAGCTGATTGCCCCCTGGGGTTTATCCAATGAATTTATTGAAAACGGCGGTCAGGCAGTGGAAGGGGTCGTTGCGATTGTTTCGAACGGCGGCGATTCGGAATCTGATGCATATGCCGATTTTGTGAATGTATACCATGAAAGATTCGGTACAGAACCGACCTTTCAATCTGTTAAAAACTATGATCTGGTAAAGCTTCTTTACCAAACAGCAGTTACTGAAAAAAAGATGGATCCCGGCAGGATTAAGAATGAAATAATCAGTAAAGGTCGATACAGCGGTGTGAATCTTGACTACTCTTTCGATAAGTACGGTGACTGTACCAGCGGAATGACTGCCTACACAATAATTGACGGCGAGATTCAGCTTCTGAATTATTGATTGTCTTGACACTTTGGATTCAAATTAGCATATTATAAATAACAGCATAGACGGAGACGAGTAAGCGGTTACAGTTATCGATAGAGAAAGCACCCACAGGCTGGAAGGTGCTGATGACTGCCCGCCCAAAACCACTCCCGAGCTGCCCGCAGGAACGTGGAAAAATCCGGCCAAAGTCCTTAAGGACTCTGCCCGTCTATTTCTGCAATTATTCCGGGCCGTGGACGACACGTAAAAATCTTCCATAAGGTGCGTGGATAAAAACAAGTTTTCTTAAACCTGTTTTTATCTGACGAAGTAAGGTGGAACCGCGGATAGCGAAACGGCTTGAAAGAGCCCTTATGCTTTTCGTCCTTGCATAATACGTAAGGATGGCAGGCGTAAGGGCTTTTTTGAATTTTATAACCTTGCCTGCCGGGGAGATAAATATGGCAGAAGAAAAAAACGAAAAACTTGAATTAATAAGGCACTCTACAGCGCATGTAATGGCGGAGGCTGTTTTAAAACTGTTTCCCGAAGCCCGAATAGCAATCGGACCGTCTATAGAAAACGGATTCTATTATGACTTCGATCTGCCGCGCTCAATCGGTCCTGATGACCTTGAAGAAATTACAAAGGTTATGCAGGAAATAATGAAGGAAAAGAAAGAGTTTGTAAGAACTGAAGTCTCAAAGGCGGAGGCCCTTGAGCTTTTCAAGGATCAGCCCTACAAGGTTGAGCTGATCAATGACCTTCCTGAAGATGCGGTTATTACAACCTACAACCAGGGTGGGTTCACAGATCTCTGCCGCGGTCCCCATGTTGAAAATACCGGAAAACTTAATCCTCAGTCATTCAAGCTTCTTTCCATAGCCGGGGCATACTGGCGGGGTGATGAAAGCAGACCGATGCTTCAGCGTATATACGGTACAGCCTGGAGTAACCCGAAGGAACTTAGGATGCATCTGCAGCATCTTGAAGAGATGGAAAAACGCGACCACAGAAAGCTTGGGAAAGAACTGGAGCTGTTCAGTCTTCATGAGGAAGCCGGTCCCGGAATGGTTTACTGGCATCCCAAGGGTGCAAGAATCAGACTCGCAATTGAAGATTTCTGGAGAAAAGAGCACTATAAAAACGGTTATGAGATGGTTTATACCCCGCATGTAGGTAAATCCTGGCTCTGGGAAACTTCCGGACACCTTGATTTCTACAAAGAGGGGATGTTTAACTCCATGGAAATGGACGCAAGCGACTACTACGCCAAGCCGATGAACTGCCCCTTCCATATAATGATCTACAACAACAAGAAGCACAGCTACCGTGATCTTCCCTGCAGATGGGCGGAGCTTGGAACCGTTTACCGTTATGAGAAATCAGGAGTTCTTCACGGACTGATGCGTGTCCGGGGATTTACCCAAGATGATGCGCATATTTTCTGTACACCGGATCAGATGGAAGATGAGATAGCAGAAACGCTGCGGTTCTCGCTATATATGCTTAAATCTTTCGGATTTACCGAGTTTAAGGCCTACCTGTCAACCAAGCCGGGCGGTGGAAAGAGTGTTGGTGATGAGTCCAAATGGGAAGCAGCAACCGAATCACTCAGGAAGGCTATTGTAAAAGAAGGTCTTGAGTATGAGGTTGACGAGGGAGGTGGAGCATTCTACGGTCCGAAAATCGATATCAAGATAAAGGATGCCATGGGCCGCGCCTGGCAGCTGTCAACAATACAATTTGACTTCAACCTTCCTGAAAGGTTTAAAATGACCTTCGTTGATCAGGATGGTAAGGAAAAACAGCCCTACATGATTCACCGTGCACTTCTGGGATCTATCGAAAGGTTCTTCGGCGTGCTTATCGAGCACTTCGGCGGAGCCTTCCCTGTGTGGCTTGCTCCCGTCCAGGTTGAAGTTATTCCTGTTGCTGCAGCTTTTGATGAATATGCAAAGAAGGTGGCAGCCGAACTGAGAGCCGCAGGAATAAGGGTTGAAACTGATCTTTCAGATGATCGCATGAACGCAAAGATTAGAAATGCACAGAATCAGAAGATTCCCTATATGCTGGTTCTGGGTGAGAAAGAGGCTGAAGAAGGTGCGGTCTCTGTAAGATTCCGTTCCGGAAAACAGACTAACGGTGTTCCATTTGCTGATTTTATGAAACAACTGAACGAGGCAATTGAAAATAAAGGCTGATTGAGCAGCTTTAGATAACGCATAATAATCACCGGGTTCGAAATGGACCCGGTTTTTTTTGATTTGATGAACGGTGTATTCTGAAGTATATTTGATTAATATCCGTGAAGGATATTACCAAGGAGATAAAATTGTCAGTACCTGTTTTTGAAGTTGGCCCCATTGATCATACCATTGTATATTCCTTTGCTGCCGGGTTTATTCTTGCCTGGCTGATATTCGGAATCAGGATACTGGTGCTCAAATCCCGCAGTAAAAAGGTTATTCGGGGGCTTAAACATACCCTAACAAGCAGAATTGACCTTGATTCCGAGTCGATAGACCGGATGCGGAAGGAAATTGAATCACTGCGGATAAAGAATGCAAACCTTCAGTCATCCATTTCCAATCTTTCACAGAAGGCCGGCAGGAAGGAAAACCTTCAGCTTCGGATATACCAGGATGCTGTAGAGAAGATGTCGCTTCAGGCTCCAGGCTTTGCTCCGGCCTGGCAGATAGTCCTTCGGGAATGTGAAGAGGAAAACGGCCGAAGCCTTGACGGTTCAAAGGTTTTTACAAAAAGGATTACTCCGGCCGCCGGAAGCGGCTGGATAACCGATGCCCGCAGTCAGGAAACCCGTGAGGCCCGTGCTGCGGAGACCGCAATTGAGCATGATTCCCAGCTTTCCGGTTCACCGACAGCGGGTGCTTCAGCTAAAACGGAAAAGGCTCCAAAGCAGGGTCTTCTTGCAAAGCTGCGGAATCGTTAATTTAATAATAAAACGCATTTTGCAATTTAAAATGAACAATTCAGTTTATTTTAAATAGCTCATTACAAAGCCAATAAGGCCGCCGAAGACGCCTCCCCAGACAACAAGCCATCCAAGATGCCTTCTCATCATCTCTTTTACCAGTTCCTTTACCATCTTTGGTGTAAGTTCATCAAGTCTTCCCTGAACGATACCGTCAACCTTGTCTTTTATTACTGCGGAGAGGTCGAAATTCCCGGATTCGAGAATACCCTTGATAAACTTGGGGTGTGCAACCTCTTCAAGCAGATATTCCCTGATTTTTTCCTTAAACTTGCCTCTGTACTTTTCAAACAGGCCGTCGCCCCCGAACATCGATAGCATGCTTCCAAATCCGCTTGAAAGAATCTCTTTCTTTACTGTGTCGTAAATCTTGTCATAGTCGACTTTGTCGACTGCTGACTCAAAGTCTATCGATTCGAGGATCATGTCCTGGCCTTCGCTGAAATACTTGTGCAGATTTTCAGTCGTAAAAAACTGATCCATTACAAGTTCCTTGATCCATACCTTTATCTCAATAAAATGAGCCGGAATTACACCGGAACCATAGAGTCCGGGAACCTTTTCAAACAGCATGAAAATCGCAAGCCAGTTTGTAAGGGCTCCCGAAAGTGCAAAGAAGCCTATACTTCTAATCCTTTCCCCCCACACCGGATCCAGTCGGGCGGCTATGATGTATCCTGCAGCAATTACTGCTGCAGCTATAAGGTTTGTTACAGAGCTTTTGTTCATTAATACCTCTAAAAATTTGTATTTTTACGAATTTATCAGTAAAATATACATACGCTTCAGCCCTCCGGCAATACCTATTTGAGAATACCGGAAAAGAGGGCATGTGTATCGGAGATTGAGATGAAAGAGAGCCTGTCAAACCTTAAACAGCTAGGGCGAGAGATTTATTTAATGCAGCACGCCCAGGCCGTACTTGAATGGGATATGGAAACCCAGATGCCTGAAGACGGTGCCGAAGAACGCGCCGACCAGCTTGCACTTTTTGAAGGATTAACACACAGAAAAATAACTTCACCTGAAATCGGACGTCTGCTGTCGTTTCTCGGCGCAGAAGAAGGCAAACCCGAGGGCAAGGGTGATTTTGATACTGCGGACAAGGCCTTTGTCCGTGAAATGTTCCGGCTGTATAGTCACGCTTCGAAGTTGCCTGAAAGTCTTGTAACCGAACTTGCAAAACAGACGGGTATTTCACATCAGGTCTGGGTTGAGGCAAGAAAGAAGGCTGATTTCAGCATATTTGAGGATTCTCTTACAAAGATATATGAGCTCAACCATCAGAAGGCTGAGAAACTTGGCTATAAAGAACATCCCTATGATGCCCTGCTTGATGAATATGAACCCTGGATGACAGCCGCCGAGGTTGAAAAGGTGTTTACACCCCTTGCTGCGGAACTTTCCGTCCTGGTTGCGGATATTAAAAAGGCCGGGGCTCCCGACTCGTCCTTTCTGGAGAAAAGCTATCCGACAGATCTGCAGGATCAGTTCGGCCGTATGCTTATAGATCGGATGGGATACCCTGAAAAACGGGGCAGGCTTGATATTTCGGCACACCCCTTCACAACAACTCTTGGTGCAGATGATGTGAGAATAACCACCCGCTACGATGAAAAACTCGTAATGAGCGGTGTGTTCAGCAATATCCACGAATGCGGACATGCCCTCTATGAACTAGGCGTAGGCGATAATCTGAAAGGCGGAATCCTCGGTACCGGTGTATCACTTGGTATTCATGAATCACAGTCACGTTTCTGGGAAAACCTGGTAGGCCGGAGCCTTCCGTTCTGGAAGCATTTTTATCCTGAGTTTTCAAAGCTCTTTCCTGAGCAGACTAAGGGCGTGGACGTGGAAACATTCTATAAAGCCGTTAACAAGGTGACTCCGTCGTTTATACGTATTGAGGCTGATGAGGTAACCTACAGTCTTCATGTAGTGCTTCGCTTTGAACTTGAAAAGGAAGTTCTTGCCGGAAACCTCAAGGTTTCAGATCTTCCTGATGAATGGAACAGAAGGATGAAGAAATTTCTTGGCATCACCCCGGCCAACGATTCCGAAGGCGTGCTTCAGGATGTACACTGGTCTGCGGGACTGATCGGTTATTTCCCGACCTATGCTCTTGGAAACCTCTACGGCGCCCAGTTCCTCAACAGTATGAAAAAGCAGCTTGGAGACGTGGATGGAATATTAGAATCAGGCGATCTTGGTACAATACTTGGGTGGCTGCGTGATAATATCCACAGCCACGGTATGGTTTACCCTGCCTCCGCACTCTGCAGAAGAGTCACAGGAGAGGATTTGAACGCCATCTACTTTACAGACTACCTGCGGGATAAATTCGGCGGAATCTATGGACTTCGCGGGAATTAATCCCGAAAATCAGTACCTGTGGCTGACTCTGGCCGGTTTTGCTCTGGGCAGCGGAATCAGTTTTTTCAGCTACAGAAAGCCGCAGAGGCATCCGGTTGCGGCTGTACTATTTATCAGTTTATCAATTCTCTTTCTTACCTTCGGAATATTTTTGAGCAGCTACAGCTTCTGGAATTACAGGATGCTTCTTCTCTGGTTCGGAGTACTTACTGCCTCAGGCTTTCTCTGTGTCAGGTTTTGGCGCTTTGTGGGTATTCCGGTGTTCTCGCTGTTTTTTGCGGCTCTTTTTATTTTTTATTACAGTTTCGCCTCCTGGTCGCCGGTTCAACCGGGACAGAACCTCTGCAGTTTTACACTTCTTTCAGGCGGCGGCGATAAAACCACAATATTGAGTGAAGATCCGCAAAATAATCAGGATGTACTTGAATTCGGCGCTGGAGGGATCTATCCTGAAATCAGGATGCTTGAACTTCCGCCGTGGTTTTTCCTGTCCAAAACAGGGGCAATATATGAGCCTCTGCATTTACAGCTTGCTGCTGCGGAAACCGGAGATTCTGAGAGCGCTCCGGCGGGTAAGATCAGGCAGCTTTTCGGACGGATTCCGGGCTTTATTCTTGTAACTGAAAGTGCAGGACCCCTCTATCCGGTTCCCGGAGTCCGATATGATTTGTCATTCAATTCCGACGGTCTGCCGGCCATAAAAAAAAGAATTGACTGATAAAATGATGCTCACGCTATTGAGGAGCGTGCCCGATACAGTAATATATGCTGATAACATTCTACAAACCAGAAGAAGACGGAAGTCTCAGATACTACTCGGTCCATGACCGTCAGCCTACATTGTTCAGTAAGTATTCATTCACTTCGATCTACGGTATGAATCAGGGAAGCGGACGCGAACGCGTTTATTCATTTACAACCAGGCGTGAAATGGATAAAAGGATGAGAGAAATATTCAACGAAAGAGTGAAAGACGGCTACAAGGTTCTGTATTCGTTTGCCAGAAACAAGAAGTATGTCAGCATGTTCGATGAAGTCTCGAAGATGAACGCCGGATAGAAGACACTGTTCAGCCGGTGTTCCGGATTGTCCTGGGCGAGGAGAGTGGCAGTGCGAGAGGTTGTACAGTTTAAGCGTCATCTGATAGCAGCCTGTTGCCGAATCTCTGCTTATGTATCGCCGATCATCAAGGCCCCTCAGCATTCTGTAGATTTCGTTGGGATTTTGGTTTGTACCCTTTGTTATATCGATCTATGTAACGGGTTCGGCTGAATCGGGCTTGAGCCTGATACCCTGTGAGCTCATTGATTGTAACGGAGAAGTCCTTAAGGAAATTGTGCTTAAATATGCCGGTATATGGAACCCTTGAAAATGGATTCACCAAATGGCTATTGAACTCAAATACTTTCTGTTCGACCCTCGTAGACCGTGTTGTTACCGATTATCCACATGAACAGGCTCAGGTACTCGAGAAGGAGCTTGGTTATAAAGATAATTTCATAACAGCCGGCGAATATTTTCATTTGTTTGTGATCCTGGTTCCTGCCGAGGTTGGGGAGGAACTTAAACTTGCCAGCAGCGGACTTGATGTAAGGTTGTGGATGATTTAAAGCCCTATAAACAGAGAAGGGTTGGAATTTTAAATGGATGTCATACTGCACTGGTTCCGGTTGCTTGGCTTTGCAGCTTTGAGACGGTAGGGGCTTCTGTTCCAGACAGCAAACTTTCAGAGTTTTTGAGGCGTCTTCTTGAAGCTGAACTGAAGCAATATGCGGATAGTGTGGTTGCCAGGTTCAAAAATCCATTTATACATCATCAGCTTCTTTCAATATCACATAATTTAATGACCAAGTTCAAGACGAGGCTTCTACCGCAGTTTCTTGAATACAACCGTAAGGACGGCAAGCTTCCGCCTCTTAGGTCCCTGTCTCTTGCCGCACTTGCCATATTTTGCAGGGCTGAACTTGACGGGCGGACCTAGCCGGGAATCGACGGGATTTTCAGCTTCCCCCATCCCTATGGTGGTCCCAGCTTGGTGATGATCATGCCCGTGCCAGAACACTGCTTCAAAACCTTGTTCTGCACCCTAATGCGGGAGGAGTTCTTGTGCGGAGGTTCGGAGCCGAAAATGTGCTGCTAAAACTGTGTCCTGATGACGAAATGTTCAGCCGGACTGCAGAAATGATAGATCAGTGGAAGGCTCACTATACGGCTCACAATCAGCCGGTTTATGAAAATCCGTCTCCGGGCAACAAGGACGGAGGCATTACCACACTTGAAGAGAAGTCGCTGGGATGCATCAGAAAAGCCGGAAGTTCGGCAATAGCTGATATTGTAGGGATGGAGGAACGGATTTCGAGGCAGGGGCTTAATCTGCTGCATGCTCCGGGGAACGATATTGTTGCAACCTCCCTGCTAGGCACCTCAGGCTGCCAGCTGGTGCTTTTTTCAACTGGAAGAGGAACTCCGATTGGAGGGTTTATTCCCACCCTTAAGATTTCAAGCAGAACTGCTGCTTGACCGGCTGGTCGCGGTTGTAAACGAAGAAGAAACAGCCGCCGAACAAAACGGAATCAGGGAAATAGCATTGTTTAAGTACGGAGTTACTCTTTAGTGCAGAAGTAACACAGCTGCCCGGCCTCTGCGTTGACAATATATGAAAATACTAATACCCTCATATCATGAATCTTCCAACTAAAATAACCGTTTTCAGAATCATCTTAGCGCCGGTATTTATCATTATCTACATGCTTCCAGAGCAGACCGGCAGTTTCATGGGTTTGTCAGTAGCGATAATGCTTCCGCTTTTCGTGCTCATGGAAATATCCGATGCGCTGGACGGACACATCGCCAGAAAATACAACATGGTTACTGATCTCGGCAAGATCCTCGACCCGTTTTCGGACGTAATAAGCCGGGTAACCTTCTTTATATGCTTTACCTTTACCGGAATCATGCCCCTCTGGGCCTTTGTAATTATCATCTATCGTGAGCTCGGAATCACCTTTCTTCGTATGATGATGATGGGTAAGGGCACCGCAATGGCGGCAAGCATCTGGGGCAAGGCCAAGGCAATCACCTATACAATAGCCGGTATAGCAGGACTTCTTGTTACATCGTTCAACAGGCTTGAATACTATCCCGACTGGATGCCTCTGTTCGGAACTGTAACCTATATACTTTTTGCGCTGGCAGCTATCTCCTCAGCTCTTTCCTTTCTCACCTATTTTGCAAGTGCCCGGAAAGTCCTGAAGGGCAGCTGAAGCACAAGTGCTGAACAGCTGCAGAGCAGCAGCCGTCCAGTCCGGAACACAGCTCCCCGCAGCCCTGTATTGCTGCGGGGAGCTGTGTACAAATCCCTGCACAAGGAAATGCATCAAAGTGAAAAATGTAAAAGATTTTCTTTCAGACTGCCCTCAAAAGATAAAGTATGTACTTACTGATATCGATGATACCCTGACAGAGGAAGGGAAACTGGGCGCAGATGCATATTCAGCCCTGTGGAAGCTGCATGATACGGGCTTTACAGTGATCCCTGTAACCGGACGTCCGGCAGGCTGGTGCGATATGATAATCCGCCAGTGGCCTGTTGATGCAGTAATAGGTGAGAACGGTGCCTTTGTCTACTATTTTGAAGACCATCAGCTTAAGACCTACACACACCCGTCAGTTGCTGATACCGATGTGAGAAAGAAGCTTGATGATGTATACGATGCGGTAAAGACTGAAATTCCCCTGGTCCGAAAAGCAAAAGATCAGTTTGCAAGAATCTATGATCTTGCAATTGATTTCAACGAGGATCCTCCGAGGCTCGGCTATGAAGCGGCCGGCCGGATTAAGGATATATGTGAGGCCCAGGGCGCGATAGCCAAGGTCAGCTCAATACACGTAAACACCTGGTTCGGTGATTATTCAAAGATAGGAATGGCGGGGCTATTTATGAAATACCGCTACGGCCTTGATTCAGAAGCTTTTAAAAAATCCTCCGTCTTCTGCGGAGACTCTCCCAACGATGAGCCTATGTTTAACTTCCTGCCTTACTCCTTCGCCGTAGCAAATATCCGCGACTTTGATGATATGCTCGTCCACCGTCCTGCCTACATCGCAGACTCAAGAGGAGGAAGCGGCTTTGTAGAAATTGCTGATGTGCTTATAAAAAGCATCAGCTGACTGTGACGGGAGGATATGAAGTGGATGAGATAATCAGATGGCTTCTTGAAGGCGATGCCTCGATCGCATATCAGACCTACCGTGACCTTCTTGATACAGACAGACCTGAACTTCAGATAAAAGCCGCTGCCGGGGGGTGGGGTAAAATTCTTCTTGATGCACAGCGTCCTGACGGTCACTGGGGCCTGAAGTTCTATCAGCCCAAATGGACATCTACCCACTATACGCTGCTGGATTTACGCAACCTGTGCATTCCTACTGAAACTCCTGCAGTGCAGGAAACTGTTGAAATGCTTCTTAAGGAAGAAAAAGGCGGAGATGGCGGAATAAATCCGCCCGGATCTGTAAAACAGAGTGACGTCTGTTTAAACGGGATGTTTCTGAATTATGCCTGCTATTTTAATGCTGATCCTGAAAAGCTTGTATCAGTAATTGATTATATGCTTGATCAGAGACTTCCAGACGGCGGATATAACTGTCAGTTTAACCGCAAAGGTGCTGTTCACAGCTCACTGCATTCCAGTCTTTCCGTAGCCGAAGGTTTCACCGAATACCTGAAAAACGGTTACTCCTACCGAGCCGATGAAATCAAAAGCTCTCTCGGCGGGATTCGTGATTTTATCTTTCGGCACAGACTGTTCCGTTCAGATCGAACAGGTGAAATAATTAAGAAAGATTTCCTCCGTTTTCCGTATCCGCCGAGATGGCGTTATGACATTCTGCGGGCAATGGATTATTTCAGGTATTCGGAAACGCTTTACGCCCCGGCTATGGATGAAGCTATAGCTATAATCAAAAGCAAGCAAAAACCTCCCGGTCACTGGAACGCCCAGGCCTCCCTGCCGGGGCAGGTCCACACAAATTTTGAGCAGGCAGGTAAACCAGGCCGATGGAATACTCTGAGGGCTCTTCGTGTACTTAAATTTTATTGCTGATTCGGCATAGGTCTGCTAATATAAAATAAAAACGGATAAAGTATTGGCAGTTGAAATCGTTTATGAAGAAAATAATAAAATAGGTATATTTTTCCCTTTCGATGCTCAGGTTCTTGATATTGTACGTACAATACCGGGAAGACAATGGCAGCCGGCAAATAAAAAATGGACATTTCCGGATACAGATGCAAATATGCAGCACTTTCTTTTGTCATTGTATAAAACCGGCAGGTTTAATGTGGATGAGAAGTCTCTCGAAAATCAGGAACCGTCTCATAACCGCTATCTGGAAAAGATGCTGCAGTATCTAAAGCTTAGAGACTATAGTCCTCATACTATCGAAACATATAAGATGCAGCTGAAGTGGTTCTTTGAAAGAACAGAACTTTATCCTTCAGAGGTTACGACAGAGGATATTAAAATATATCTTGAGAAAATGCGGACACTTGCAGGATGCTCAAGAACATACTTTGTACAATGTGTGAGCGCCCTGAAATGCTATTATAAATACGGATATCTAGGCGGTCTGTTTAATCCTGCAGCATCGATTCCCATGCCGAAAAAAGAAAAGAAGTATCCGGATATTCTATCCAGGGAAGAAGTAAAGAAGATTATAACATCTCCGCCGAATATTAAGCACCGATTGCTATTATCATTAATATACTCTGCAGGTCTCCGAGTAAGCGAAGCAGTTATAATACAGTTGCAGGATATTGACACCGATAGGAAAGTAATTCATATCAGGCAGGCAAAAGGACGAAAAGATAGATATGTAATGCTTTCAACTGAGATTATTCATATGATTAATGAATACAGATCCAAAGTGATGGTACATACATGGCTTTTTCCTGGCAGTGCAGGTGCGGATACCCATCTTGCTACAAGATCTGCACAGAACGCCTTTTATAAAGCTATCGAAGCAACAGGTATTGAAAAAAATGTAAGTATACATTCTTTAAGACATGCCTTTGCCACTCACCTGTTGGAAAACGGTACAGACCTCAGATATATTCAGGAGCTCTTAGGCCATCGTGATCCAAAAACAACACAGATTTATACACATGTAAGTACTAAAGACCTAAAAAATATAAATAGTCCACTGGACGGGTTATTATGAATAACAGGTTTATAAGTACTGGATCTAGAGGGTTATATGCACGATATTCCAGTTTATAATTCTGAGTTATGCGGACATCGCCGGAGCATGATCTTGGGGTGGAGAAAGTTCCGAACCATAAGTGATTACCAAATAGTTTGCAATATTCAATTCGCCCTGGAATGAGGAAGATTTTGGATTTTGATTTGGTTGTTGTTATAAGAAGGTCGTTGCGTTGGACGATGTTTGTTCTGACGTTAAAGAAAAAGTATTGGCTTATAATTATCAAAATCTGCTTCGTGGGCATGACAGGTTTTTTCAGTTTGGCAAGTCTGCCACACTCACTTTGCTCGTTGACTTGCAGGTGAAATAAAAATGATTGTGAAAGTCGCAAAGGGCGAATAGAATATTGGGTAGAAATGGTAAGAGGAGATTATTTAGATCGTTTGATTGATCGGAATCTTTCTCTAATAAAGGCGACGTCGCATAACAGGGGCTATACGCTCCGCCCATTCGGGCTTCGGGCTGCGCCACATTCGGCTTTGCCGAACGTCGTATAACCCCGGGACGTTATACTCCATCACTTTTGGCAAGGATATGGGGTGGAAGAAAGTTGCTGCGCTTAAATAATGAAATAATAAGTTTGCAATATTCTGTTCGACTAAGATCTGATTTCAGATTTTGATTTTTGTTTTGATGAAGAAAAATTTCAAACAACGACTTTTTTCTGACGTTCTATGAAAGAGTTTTGGCTTTGGAATAATCAAAATCTGTACGGGGCTGGGGCATGCAGAAACGTTTATGCAAAACTGGCCCACTCGCAAAGCTCGTTATTTTGCGAAGTAAATAAAAAAGATTGTGAAAGTCAGTATGGTCGAATAGAATATTAAAGAAGTTTGAAATGTGAAAGAAATGTTTAGATTGTGAAGATGATGTACAACTTTCTTTATTTTGTGACGGCGTATAACAGCGGCTATGTGCGGCGTCGCTAGACGCTCCTTGGCCTGCGGCATATTTTGTTTTGTCACCACTTTTGCGAAATGGAGAAAGATAGAGGGTAAAGGCGCTGAATGCAAAAGAGTTGCCAATCGGCCTGTAGGGCCGAGCACAAAACATCACATAACCGCGGGACGTTATGTGCAATGAGCCCGACAAGAGGAAGACGCCCGGACCTCCGGCCGACGGGCGAAGAGAGAATGTTTAAGTTGTGATTTTTAAGGATCCAAATTATTATTTTAGCGTTATAATGTTATATATATGAAATAATTTAAATAAAGGGAGAGAATATGAGTTTGGCAAATATTCCGCTGCAAGTTTATGGTCAATTAGGAGATTTTTTTAATAAAATAAAACAAGGACAAGCTCCTGGGAAATTTACTAATCAGCATTTGAAAGATATAGGATTTACTTCGACTAATCATAGAGCATTTATTCCATTATTAAAAGCTTTAGGGTTTTTAACAGAGGATGGATCACCAACTGATGAATATAAAGAATTTAGAAATGAAGCTTTATCACGAAAAATCTTGGGCAAAGCAATTAAAGAGGCATATTCGGATATTTTTACTATTAGCAGATATCCTGAAGATAAAGATAAAGAATTAATAAAAGGTAAGTTTAAAAGTACTCATAATACTTCAGAACGCAATGCAGAATTGATGATGAAAACATTTTATTCACTATTAGAATTTGCAGATATAAATTCTGATGTAGTTGAAGAGACAAAAATAGTAGAAGATAATGATAATGAGAAAGAAGAAATCGAGCCAGAAAAAATTGAGTCAATTGAAAGGAAGATCAGTCAAACTTCATTACATTATAATATTCAGATACATTTACCAGCAACAAAAGATATAGAAGTTTATAACGCAATATTTAAAAGTGTTAAGGAGCATTTAATTGACTAAAGATTTAAGAGATTATCTTTTTCGAGGGTTAATGTTTGAATCTGAAGCAAATAAATTTCAAAAAGCAGGAATACAAATAGGGGCTTCTGATTCGAGAACTGAGATAGATTTAACAAATGAGGTTATCTCTCCTTTCTCGATTAATAGGAGAAATAAAGCACTAGAAATGTCTCGTTTATATAGTTTAATATTTTGTTTTGAAAATGAAATAAGAGATCTAATTCGAGAAACATTACAGGAAAATATCGGGGTAAATTGGTGGGATTCGATTCCAAATAGAATAAAAGATCATGCTCAAAGACGTCAGGAATCCGCTTTAAAAGATAGTTGGTTAGAAGGTGAAAAATCTGATCTTCTTGGTTTTATAGATTTTGGAATGCTGTCTCAAATTATGATTGAGTTTTGGCATTTTTTTGAAACCTTGATACCATCGCAACATTGGTTAAAACAAAGAATGGATGAACTTGAAAAAACAAGAAATTTTATAGCACATAATAGAATGCTACTACCATCAGAATTTCAAAGAATTTATATGTATATTGCAGATTGGAATAGAGTAATAGGATTATAAAACATAATACGTGTTTACAGCAGTATTGATTATTTTCAGAATCCTGGGAAAAGAAAAGAAGAATCCAGACCTAACTCCGTTGAACGGTCTGGATGTCGGGCTCAAAGCACATAACAATGGTTAAGCGGTGAAAGCGCCATGGCGCTTTCACCCAAACTGAAGCTTACGGAGAAGTAGAGCAGGGTCAGTCGGTTTTGCGCATTCGCAAAACACTCCTTTAGTTGCGCATCAGCTTCGCTTAACCACGGACGTTATACTCCATCACTTTGGGCAAGGATATTGGGTGGAAGAAAGTTGCTGCGCTTAATAATGAAATAATAAGTTGGCAATATTCTCTTCGACTAAGATATGATTTCAGATTTTGATTTCTATTTTGATGAAGAAAAATTTCAAACAATGACTTTTTTCTGACGTTCTATGAAAGAGTTTTGGCTTTGGAATAATCAAAATCTGTACGGGGCTGGGGCATGCAGAAACGTTTATGCAAAACTGGCCCACTCGCAAAGCTCGTTATTTTGCGGAGTAAATAAAAAAGATTGTGAAAGTCAGTATGGTCGAATAGAATATTAAAGAAGTTTGAAATGTGAAATAAATGTTTAGATTATGAAGATGATGTACAACTTTCTTTATTCTGTGACGGCGTATAACAGCGGCTATGTGCGGCGTCGCTAAACGCTCCTTGGCCTGCGGCATATTTTGCTTTGTCACCACTTTTGCGAAGTAGTAGCAAGATAGAGGGTAAAGGCGCTGAATGCAAAAGAGTTGCCAATCGGCCTGTAGGGCCCGACCACAAAACATCACATAACCGCGGACGTTATGCGGACATCGCCGGAGCATGATCTTGGGGTGGAGAAAGTTCCGAACCATAAGTGATTACCAAATAGTTTGCAATATTTAATTCGCCCTGGAATGAGGAAGATTTTGGATTTTGATTTGGTTGTTGTTAGAAGAAGGTTGTTGCGTTGGACGATGTTTGTTCTGACGTTAAAGAAAAAGTATTGGCTTATAATTATCAAAATCTGCTTCGTGGGCATGACAGGTTTTTCCGTTTGGCAAGTCTGCCACACTCGCTTTGCTCGTTAACTTGCAGGTGAAAAAAAATGATTGTGAAAGTCGCAAAGGGCGAATAGAATATTGGGTAGAAATGGTAAGAGGAGATTATTTAGATCGTTTGATTGATCGGAATCTTTCTCTAATAAAGGCGACGTCGCATAACAGGGGCTATACGCTCCGCCCATTCGGGCTTCGGGCTGCGCCACATTCGGCTTTGCCGAACGTCGTATAACCCCGGGACGTTATGCGGACATCGCAGGAGCATGATCTTGGGGTGGAGAAAGTTCCGAACCACAAGTGATTACCAAATAGTTTACAATATTCAATTCGCCCTGGAATGAGGAAGATTTTGGATTTTGATTTGGTTGTTAAAAGAAGGTCGTTGCGCTGGACGATGTTTGTTCTGACGTTAAAGAAAAAGTATTGGCTTATAATTATCAAAATCTGCTTCGTGGGCATGACAGGTTTTTCCGTTTGGCAAGTCTGCCACACTCGCTTTGCTCGTTGACTTGCAGGTAAAATAAAAATGATTGTGAAAGTCGCAAAGGGCGAATAGAATATTGGGTAGAAATGGTAAGAGGAGATTATTTAGATCGTTTGATTGGTCGGAATCTTTCTCTAATAAAGGCGACGTCGCATAACAGGGGCTATACGCTCCGCCCATTCGGGCTTCGGGCTGCGCCACATTCGGCTTTGCCGAACGTCGTATAACCCCGGGACGTTATAGGCAATAAGCGCCAAGATTTTTCGAGAAGAAAGAAATCCGCCTTCCGTGGCGGATTCTAAGAGGGAAATAAAAAGTAGATGTCAAAGCTAATAATTATTAGAGGTAATTCAGGAAGTGGAAAAACTTCCTTAGCAAAATCATTACAAAGAAAATTGGGTCGAAATACTATGATGATTTCTCAGGATTATATAAGAAGAGAGATGTTATGGGTTCATGATAGAATTGAAAATAAGGCAATCCCACTTTTAGAGGAATTAATTAAATATGGAAAGAGAAATTCAGAATTTGTAATTTTAGAAGGTATTTTATACTCAGATTATTATCTTAGATTATTTAAAAAAGCAATAGAAGAATTTGACTCTGAAATATTTGCTTATTATTATGATTTATCTTTTGAAGAGACAATACGACGACATAAATCGAAATCAAATAGTTCTGATTTTGGAGAAGAGGATATGAGGAAGTGGTGGAGAGAAGAAGATTTGATTGGAATTATTTCTGAGAGCAGAATTAATTCAAACTTATCCATTCCAGATGCTGTTTCAATGATTTATGAAGATGTTGTTAAGAAGAAAGATTAAGAAGAAAGATTAAGAAGAAAGATTAAGAAGAAAGATTAAGAAGAAAGATTAAGAAGAAAGATTAAGAAGAAAGATTAAGAAGAAAGATTAAGAAGAAAGATTAAGAAGAAAGATTAAGAAGAAAGATTTCCGTTCGGCATCCGTGCCTCACTACATGTAATCAAAGAGGCGCTTACTGCCTATAACAAGGGTTATTCGCTCCGGCCATACGGCCTCCGGGCTGCGCCACATTCGGCTTTGCCGAACGTCGTATAACCCTGGAACGTTATAGGCAATAAGCGCCAAGATTTTTCGAGAAGAAAGAAATCCGCCTTCCGTGGCGGATTCTAAGAGGGAAATAAAAAGTAGATGTCAAAGCTAATAATTATTAGAGGTAATTCAGGAAGTGGAAAAACTTCCTTAGCAAAATCATTACAAAGAAAATTGGGTCGAAATACTATGATGATTTCTCAGGATTATATAAGAAGAGAGATGTTATGGGTTCATGATAGAATTGAAAATAAGGCAATCCCACTTTTAGAGGAATTAATTAAATATGGAAAGAGAAATTCAGAATTTGTAATTTTAGAAGGTATTTTATACTCAGATTATTATCTTAGATTATTTAAAAAAGCAATAGAAGAATTTGACTCTGAAATATTTGCTTATTATTATGATTTATCTTTTGAAGAGACAATACGACGACATAAATCGAAATCAAATAGTTCTGATTTTGGAGAAGAGGATATGAGGAAGTGGTGGAGAGAAGAAGATTTGATTGGAATTATTTCTGAGAGCAGAATTAATTCAGACTTATCCATTCCAGATGCTGTTTCAATGATTTATGAAGACGTTGTTAAGAAGAAAGATTTCCGTTCGGCATCCGTGCCTCACTACATGTAATCAAAGAGGCGCTTACTGCCTATAACAAGGGTTATTCGCTCCGGCCATACGACCTCCGGGCTGCGCCACATTCGGCTTTGCCGAACGTCGTATAACCCTGGAACGTTATAGGCAATAAGCGCCAAGATTTTTCGAGAAGAAAGAAATCCGCCTTCCGTGGCGGATTCTAAGAGGGAAATAAAAAGTAGATGTCAAAGCTAATAATTATTAGAGGTAATTCAGGAAGTGGAAAAACTTCCTTAGCAAAATCATTACAAAGAAAATTGGGTCGAAATACTATGATGATTTCTCAGGATTATATAAGAAGAGAGATGTTATGGGTTCATGATAGAATTGAAAATAAGGCAATCCCACTTTTAGAGGAATTAATTAAATATGGAAAGAGAAATTCAGAATTTGTAATTTTAGAAGGTATTTTATACTCAGATTATTATCTTAGATTATTTAAAAAAGCAATAGAAGAATTTGACTCTGAAATATTTGCTTATTATTATGATTTATCTTTTGAAGAGACAATACGACGACATAAATCGAAATCAAATAGTTCTGATTTTGGAGAAGAGGATATGAGGAAGTGGTGGAGAGAAGAAGATTTGATTGGAATTATTTCTGAGAGCAGAATTAATTCAAACTTATCCATTCCAGATGCTGTTTCAATGATTTATGAAGATGTTGTTAAGAAGAAAGATTAAGAAGAAAGATTAAGAAGAAAGATTAAGAAGAAAGATTAAGAAGAAAGATTAAGAAGAAAGATTAAGAAGAAAGATTAAGAAGAAAGATTAAGAAGAAAGATTAAGAAGAAAGATTAAGAAGAAAGATTAAGAAGAAAGATTAAGAAGAAAGATTAAGAAGAAAGATTAAGAAGAAAGATTAAGAAGAAAGATTTCCGTTCGGCATCCGTGCCTCACTACATGTAATCAAAGAGGCGCTTACTGCCTATAACAAGGGTTATTCGCTCCGGCCATACGGCCTCCGGGCTGCGCCACATTCGGCTTTGCCGAACGTCGTATAACCCTGGAACGTTATAGTCAATAAGCGCCAAGAGTAATTAAGAATAAGAGTTTGAGCCGTCCATGGCTCAAACATTTAAGAATGAAGGATATATAAAATGTTAAAAAAGTTTACAGCTCTTATTTTGATTTTATTAATACTTTTTAGTTGCACAACCAAGCAACAATCTCCAGAACGAAAATATGTTAGTGAAGCCTCATATTTTGATAAGCCAAAATCAATATCGAATTTACCAGAAAATTTATTAACCGCTTTTTCAAAGAATCGAATCATCTTTATAGGTGAAACTCATTATATTGAAGAGCATGTTTTAATGTTATCTCTTATAATAAAAAGTGCTTATGAAGAAGGGTATAGATATCTTTTGATAGAAGATATGGATGCAAACTCCTATATATATGATTTATATGTAAAAGATGAATCGTTCATACTTGATGACCTTATATTAGGATTACATAAAGATATTTTATTAGAAGTAAGAAATATAAATGCTGAATTAAAGAAGAATAATAAAGCAATGATATCAATTTCATGTTTTGATCTAAATCATAAAGATGATGTTTTTAAGAATGCAGTAATTACCATCCTGAATCTAAATGAAATAGAAGATATTAATTTACTTGAAAGTAGCCAGACGCTCGAACATTCATCTTCTAATTATGAAGAAATATTAAGAAATTATTTGAACGTATTATCACTATATAAAAATACTATAAATACAGAAGTTGTTAATACATTGATAGAAATGACTAAATTCGAATTGAAAACGCTGGAATATAAAAAGAATTATTCTTGGGAATTTAGAGAAGAAGCTATGTTTGAACAAATTAGTAATAAGATTGAACAGCTTCGACCAAATGATAAAATTATTATAAATTGCGGATTGTGGCATGCTCAAAAAAAGAATCAATGGAATCTTGGAATTGAAGGATTACAAGTTATAGGAGAAAAAATGCAAAATAAATATGGAAGTGAAGAATTATATCATATTTTAACTCTTGGGTTGAAAGGTGAATTTAAGGATAATTGGGCAGATTCAGAAACTTTTCAATTTGATTTTGTAAAAAACTCTAAAGAAGAAAATTTAATGAAATTAATTGGAGAAAAGGACAGTAGTCGTTATGCTTTTCTCGATTTTAAATATGCTCCAATTAATGAAAGAATTATTTTTGGATTTTATCGAGATACTATTGAAATAGAACCAAAGGTTGTTTTCGATGGTTTATTGGTATATCCAGAAATGAATGTTTCAAATGCATCTAAAGAATATAAGAATAGTATGATGAACATAGATAGAGGAGAATAGCAGAAAAGATAGCAAGATTACCGTTCGGCATCCGTGCCTCACTACATGTAATCAAAGAGGCGCTTACTGCCTATAACAGGGGTTATTTGCTCGTCGCTATAAGCTCCTCGGGCTGCGCCACATTTTTATTTTATGATTTGGGTAAGTTGGGTGTAAGCATTTAACAAGAGATTTGGAGTAGTCAAAATCTTTGTCACAGTTCTGGCTAAAGACACTTCGCGCTGATCGCGCTACGTTCCAGAACTGCGCCATGCCTCGAAGACTCGGCCGATTTTGCTACTCAAATCGTCGTTAAATGCACAGACATGAAGCAATAGTTTATAATTGGTAAATACGGGTAATTGGTGGTAAAATTAAGAAAAATAAAAACGTCATATAACCCCGGGACGTTATGCGGACATCGCAGGAGCATGATCTTGGGGTGGAGAAAGTTCCGAACCACAAGTGATTACCAAATAGTTTACAATATTCAATTCGCCCTGGAATGAGGAAGATTTTGGATTTTGATTTGGTTGTTAGAAGAAGGTCGTTGCGTTGGACGATGTTTGTTCTGACGTTAAAGAAAAAGTATTGGCTTATAATTATCAAAATCTGCTTCGCGGGCGCAGCAGGTTGTTCCGTTCAGCAAGTCTGCTTCACTCGCTATGCTCGTTGACTTGCAGATAAAATAAAAATGATTGAGAAAGTCGCAAAGGGCGAATAGAATATTGGGTAGAAATAAGAAGTGGAGATTCTTTTAGATCACTTGATTGATCGGAATCTTTCTCTAATAAAAAGCGACGTCGCATAACAGGGGTTAAGCGGCTCCGGCCATTCGGCCTACGCCTAAATTGCTGCGCAACTTCGCTTAACCCCGGGACGTTATACTCCATCACTTTGGGCAAGGATATGGGGTGGAAGAAAGTTGCTGCGCTTAAATAATGAAATAATAAGTTGGCAATATTCTGTTCGACTAAGATCTGATTTCAGATTTTGATTTTTGTTTTGATGAAGAAAAATTTCAAACAATGACTTTTTTCTGACGTTCTATGAAAGAGTTTTGGCTTTGGAATTATCAAAATCTGTACGGGGCTGGGGCATACAGAAACGTTTATGCAAAACTGGCCCACTCGCAAAGCTCGTTATTTTGCGGAGTAAATAAAAAAGATTGTGAAAGTCAGTATGGTCGAATAGAATATTAAAGAAGTTTGAAATGTGAAAGAAATGTTTAGATTGTGAAGATGATGTACAACTTTCTTTATTTTGTGACGGCGTATAACAGCGGCTATGTGCGGCGTCGCTAGACGCTCCTTGGCCTGCGGCATATTTTGTTTTGTCACCACTTTTGCGAAATGGAGAAAGATAGAGGGTAAAGGCGCTGAATGCAAAAGAGTTGCCAATCGGCCTGTAGGGCCGACCACAAAACATCACATAACCGCGGACGTTATGTTCAATAAAAAGGCGGCTTCGGAGGGTGTTTTTGGGCCGTCCTGGCCCAAAAAAGGTATAATGAGAAAATGATGTTTGAATTAGAAGAATACAATAGGAATATCTCAGATGAAAAATTATTAGAAGATTTAAAGAAAGTATCAAAAACATTAGAAAAAGATAGTGTTACAATTGCGGAATATGAACAGTATGGAAAATATAATCATCATACGTTGCAAAATAGATTTGGGTCTTGGACTGATGCATTAGAGAAAGCAGGATTAAGAATAAATAGAAAAGTGAATATTACGGAAAAAGAATTATTTAAGAACATAGAAAATGTTTGGATAAAACTTGGGAGACAACCGAGATATTCAGAAATAAAAAAGCCACTTTCTGCATTTTCTACAAAACCATATGAGAGTCGATTCGGTTCATGGATGAAAGCTTTAGAACAATTTGTTGTTTTTATAAATGCTGATGATAGCGAAGAAGATGTCGAAGAAAAGAAAGATGAAATCATTAAGCAAGAATCAAAGCAGCAAATAGTTCATAAAACAAAACGAGAAATTTCAGATAGGTTACGTTTTAAGATATTGATGCGAGATGGATTTACATGTAAGAAATGTGGTAGAAGTCCAATGAAAGAATTGGGTGTTGAATTACATGTTGATCATATTCTTCCTTGGTCAAAAGGAGGAGAAACCATTCCTGAGAATTTAGAAACAAAGTGTAGAGAATGTAATTTAGGAAAAGGAAATGCATTTAATGTATGAATTTGAAGATGAAAAGAGAGAACTTGTACATCCGTGTACAAGTTCTCCTTTAAAGTTGGAGGCCTGCCTTTTTACTGAACATAACAGGGGCTATACGCTCCGCCCATTCGGGCTCCGGGCTGCGCCACATTCGGCTGCGCCGAACGTCGTATAACCCCGGAACGTTATGTGCAATGAGCCCGACAAGAAGAAGACGCCCGGACCTCCGGCCGACGGGCGAAGAGAAAAGATTATAAATAAAGGAAGGGGTTAATGAAATGTTTTATGATAATCAATGTCCAAAATGTAGAAGTAAAAAACTAAAGCCATTAGATGAATCTGTTAAATATATTTTTAATTCTGGAAAGTTTGTTGTTTTTGACAGTATAGATTTGTTGAATAATTATTATGAGAATATTAATAAAAAAACTGTTTCCTTTATCAAATCATTGCATGAAGAATATAAAAATGAAGAAATAGAAATAGTGGATATAAGTGAAATCTTAATAGAGACTTTTCAAGAAAAGTTAAAGATGAATGTTAAATGTGAAGTTTGCGAGGAAGAATTTATCATAGAAATACAAATGAGTATGGGGTATTATTTCTACGATTATTTTTGGAAAGAATTAAAAAGGGAAATAGATCTCGCTATTAAAGAAGTTGCATTGATAAGTTTAGAAGAAATAGATAATCTTTCCCAAGTACATAAAATCGAAATTGAAATTGTTAATTCTTTTTATAATTGTGATAATGAGAAATATAGATATTTAAAGAGATTACTAGATCTCACACTTGAAATGCCAGAAGAGAAAGGAGGAGAAGGTGACTATGTCATTCAAGCCTTAATCTTTTCTGTGACCGGTGCCTTAATGTACGATTTGGTTAAATATGGAATAATTAATTTTATAGAAAAAATAAAAACCGTTGAGTACAACCGAAAAATCAAGAAGAAAATAATGAAAGCTTTGGCTAATGAAGATTTAGATTGGGTTGTACGAGTTTTATCTGATGAAGAATTGAAGAGATTGCTTAATATGACGAATCTTCCAGGTTTAAATAATGAAAAGAAAAAAGAATTAGTTGAAAAAGCTTTTATAAATAAAGCTGAATCATATAAAAAGGAGCTTTATGATATCATTACAAATAAATATTATGGATAAAAAAGATACAGTTTATAAGAAAATTATTTGATGTTTTTAATTTCATTAAATGTAATTTTAAGCTGGATAAATGAAGAATCCAGACCTAACTCCGTTGAACGGTCTGGATGTCGGGCTCAAAGCACATAACACACCATAACCGGTTCCGGCCATTCGGCCTCCACCCAAATTGAAGCTTGCGGAGAAGGAGAGCAGGGACAGTCGGTTTTGCTCTTTGGGCAAAACACTCCTTTGGTTGCACTTCAACTTCGGTTATGCTGGGGCCGTTATCTGAAATGCCCCCTTGGGAGAAATCGCCCGGACCTCCGGCCGACGGGCGAAAAAGAGTTTTAGATTATTTCAAAAAAAATGGTAAAATCTGAGAGTGAATAAAAAAGAAGAAGAAATGGATTATAATATTAGAAAGATTGAATCATACGATATCGAGAAGAGAAAAATCTTAATGGATAAAATTGCAACTGAATCAGATGAATTATCTTTTAGTGCTGGAGAAATAATATCAACATTTGAAAGAGAAAAGGAACTTGTTCAGGATTGTATAGATAGCTCAAATCATTATTGTATAGTTGCAGAATATAAGGACGAAATTATAGGAAGTTTATATTTTATATCAGGTGGGCGAAAAAGAAATAAACATGTTGGTGAGTTTAGTGTTTATGTTTTAAAGCAATATTGGGGAGAAGGGATTGCAACTGAAATGATTTCTTCTCTATTATTATGGGCTAAACAGAATGATAAAACTAAGATTAATTTAAAAGTAAAAGAAGATAATTTCAGGGCTGTTAAATTATATGAAAAAATTGGTTTTGAGGTAGAAGGAAATCAAAAGCGTGAGTTCTTAATAAATGGAAGATACTATGGAGCGTTATTGATGGGGAAAATAATTGATTAAAAGAAATGTTGAAGATGTTCAAAGAAACCCAACCTTGACTCCGCCGTGCGGTTGGGTTGAAGAGCGGGGGCACTTCAGATAACAGGGGCTATGTGCATCGTCGCTATGCGCTCCTCGGGCTGCGCCACATACGGCTTCGCCGTACGTCACATAACCCCGGGACGTTATGCGGACATCGCCGGAGCATGATCTTGGGGTGGAGAAAGTTCCGAACCATAAGTGATTACCAAATAGTTTGCAATATTCAATTCGCCCTGGAATGAGGAAGATTTTGGATTTTGATTTGGTTGTTGTTAGAAGAAGGTCGTTGCGTTGGACGATGTTTGTTCTGACGTTAAAGAAAAAGTATTGGCTTATAATTATCAAAATCTGCTTCGTGGGCATGACAGGTTTTTTCCGTTTGGCAAGTCTGCCACACTCGCTTTGCTCGTTGACTTGCAGGTGAAATAAAAATGATTGTGAAAGTCGCAAAGGGCGAATAGAATATTGGGTAGAAATGGTAAGAGGAGATTATTTAGATCGTTTGATTGATCGGAATCTTTCTCTAATAAAGGCGACGTCGCATAACAGGGCACATGCGGCTACGGGGTCAAGCCCCTTCGCCCAAATTGGCCTGCGGCCAACTTCGCATATGCCCGGGACGTTATCTGCAATGTTTCCGCCAAGAGAAAGACGCCCGGACCTCCGGCCGACGGGCTATTAGAAAGTGTAATTTAAATTATTGGTACATAGAATATGGAAAAGAGGTGAGTATATAAATGATCAAAAAAGTGAATATTACAATTATAGTTGATAATAAATCCTTAATTGGAGATGAATATGCTCCCGGTGGTTTTTCTGCATTAATAGAAAACTTATTCGATGATGGAAGCATTATTAAAATATTGTTTGATACAGGACCTGAAAATGAAAGATTAGAAGTTAATCTCAAAAAGCTGGGTTTAGAGATTAGTGATATAGATTATATAGTTCTTAGTCATGGTCATTTTGATCATACAGGAGGGCTATTATATGCTTACAATAATTCAAATGAAAAAACAAAAATAATCTGCCATCCAGGCATATTTAACGAAAAAATCTTAAAATTAGATGATGGCTCAGAAAATAACGTTGGAATTAAAGAATTATCCAAAATTAATGAGCTAAGAAATAGGGGAAGAATATACGAGAGTAAAGAACGTTATAATTTGAATGAATATATCTGGACTACTGGAGAAATATCAAGGACGAATAAGGTAGAAGATCTCAATCCAATATTAAAACAAGTTGTTACAAGAGAAAATGGAAAAGAAAAACAGGATGAGATAGATGATGATATTTCTTTGGTGATTGAACTTGAAGAAAATAAAAAAATCATAGTATGTGGTTGTTGTCATTCGGGAATAGTAAATACTATAGAACATATTAAGAAGAATGGTGATGATAATATAATTGCTATAATCGGTGGTTTACAATTATATCAGGCCAATGAGGAATTATTAGAATTTACTAAAAAAAGATTTCAAGAGCTACCTTTAAAAATGTTATATCCAATGCATAGTTCTGGAGATCTTGGAATAGATTATTTTAGAGAAGAATTAAGAGAAATATATAAAGAAGGTGGGGTTGGAACAAAGATTGTAGTTAAGGGTTAAAAGAGACTAGCCCTGGCTCCACCGTACGGTCTGGTCGAAGAGGCGGAAACAAAGCAGATAACAGGGGCTATGTGCTTCGTCGCTATACGCTCCTCGGGCTCCGCCACATTCGGCTTTGCCGAACGTCACATAACCCCGGGACGTTATCTGCAATGTTTCCGCCAAGAGGAAGACGCCCGGACCTCCGGCCGACGGGCGAAGAAAATATAGAAATTTCAAGCATCTTTAATTAAAGGTGATATATTAAATACAAATTTATAAAAATTATAGAGGAAGAAAAATTATGAAAAAGGTATTTGTTTTTTTAATGTTATTGTTGAGTAATTCGTTCGCTTTCGGAGAAAATAAGGTTGTTTTTGAATTAGGAGGAGTTACAAGTATACCACTTGAAGAAGAATCTTTTGATGGTGTTTTTGCATATTCTGAAACTTGTGTTGGATATAAAATTAATAATAATATTTTAATGTTATCAGGGCATTGGGGTCCACAATCAATAATTTCTACAACTTATCGATATTCGTTAGAGTTTACTCCAAGATTGAATGCATTATTACAAGCTGGAATTGGAACTGATTTTCATCCGGGAGAAAATGCGTTTAGTGAGCTGTACTTGATTGGTGGAATGCAGCTTCAGTTTATGATTGTTGAAAAATGGAAATTATTCATGTATTTAAAAGCTAATTATATCACAAATGAAATTTATGATGGTGGAGAAGATAGTTTCTTCGTCTTACCGTTAGGGTTATCAATATATTTTTAATTAATTCAAAAGTGTTTATGAATTTGAAAAGCTGAGAAGAGGAGAATAGATTAGGAAAGAGGCCAGTCCTGGCTCCGCCGAACGGTCTGGCCGAAGAGGCGGAAACACTGCAGATAACAGGGGCTATGTGCTTCGTCGCTATACGCTCCTCGGGCTCCGCCACATACGGCTTTCGCCATACGTCACATAACCCCGGGACGTTATGCGGACATCGCCGGAGCATGATCTTGGGGTGGAGAAAGTTCCGAACCATAAGTGATTACCAAATAGTTTGCAATATTCAATTCGCCCTGGAATGAGGAAGATTTTGGATTTAGATTTGGTTGTTGTTAGAAGAAGGTCGTTGCGTTGGACTATGTTTGTTCTGACGTTAAAGAAAAAGTATTGGCTTATAATTATCAAAATCTGCTTCGTGGGCATGACAGGTTTTTTCCGTTTGGCAAGTCTGCCACACTCGCTTTGCTCGTTGACTTGCAGGTGAGATAAAAATGATTGTGAAAGTCGCAAAGGGCGAATAGAATATTGGGTAGAAATGGTAAGAGGAGATTATTTAGATCGTTTGATTGATCGAAATCTTTCTCTAATAAAGGCGACGTCGCATAACAGGGGCTATACGCTCCGCCCATTCGGGCTTCGGGCTGCGCCACATTCGGCTTTGCCGAACGTCGTATAACCCCGGGACGTTATACTCCATCACTTTGGCAAGGATATTGGGTGGAAGAAAGTTGCTGCACTTAATAATGAAATAATAAGTTGGCAATATTCTGTTCGACTAAGATCTGATTTCAGATTTTGATTTTTATTTTGATGAAGAAAAAATTCAAACAACGACTTTTTTCTGACGTTTTATGAAAGAGTTTTGGCTTTGGAATTATCAAAATCTGTACGGGGCTGGGGCATGCAGAAACGTTTATGCAAAACTGGCCCACTCGCAAAGCTCGTTATTTTGCGGAGTAAATAAAAAAGATTGTGAAAGTCAGTATGGTCGAATAGAATATTATAGATATTTGAAAAGTAAAAGAATTGTTTAGATTGTGATGATGATAAACAACTTTCTTTATTTTGTGACGGCGTATAACAGCGGCTATGTGCGGCGTCGCTAAACGCTCCTTGGCCTGCGGCATATTTTGTTTTGGCATCACTTTTGCGAAGTAGTAGCAAGATAGAGGGTAAAGGCGCTGAATGCAAAAGAGTTGCCAATCGGCCTGTAGGGCCGACCACAAAACATCACATAACCGCGGACGTTATATGCAATGGGCTCAACAAGAAAAAGACGCCCGGACCTCCGGCCGACGGGCGTAGAGTCAAGATTAGATTAAATTAAAATAGATTGACTATGTGCGCACAATGGGGGTATACTGATAATATGGTGTTCAATTTTAATGCTGAAAAGAATGAGTTGTTATTTAAGACTCGAGGAATAACATTTAATCAGATAATTGAAGTAATAGAGAATGAAGGCGTTCTTTTAGATTTTCAGCATCCGAACCGGGAAAAATACCCAAATCAAATGATTATGGTAGTAAATTTAAATGATTATACATATTGTGTCCCGTATGTATTAGATGAAGAAGAAATTTTTTTAAAGACAATTTTTCCAAATAGAGATTTCTTATATTTAATAGAGGAGGTAAAAGATGAATGATGGTAAATATTTAGATGATGAAGAAAAAGATTTAGCAGAATCTTTAAAAAGTATAGATATTCAAAATATTTCTAAGCCTACGGTTGAAAGACAGAAAATGTTTAAAAGTGCTGCTCGTGAATTTAGAAAAAAAGAAACAAAAATGAATATTAGAATTGATGAGTTTGAATTGGAAAAGATTAAAGAATTCGCAGATAGTGAAGGGTTGAAATATCAAACCTTTGTAAAAAGTGTTCTTCATAAATATATTACAGGACAATTAGTAGATAAAAGAAAGATTAGTTAATTTTAAAGAAAGAAGAATCCAGACCTAACTCCGTTGAACGGTCTGGATGTTGAGCCCAAAGCATATAACAGCGGTTATTTGCTTCGCCCATTCGGGCTCGGCCTGCGGCACATTCGGCTACGCCGAACGTCATATAACCGCGGGACGTTATGCGGACATCGCCGGAGCATGATCTTGGGGTGGAGAAAGTTCCGAACCATAAGTGATTACCAAATAGTTTGCAATATTCAATTCGCCCTGGAATGAGGAAGATTTTGGATTTTGATTTGGTTGTTGTTAGAAGAAGGTCGTTGCGTTGGACGATGTTTGTTCTGACGTTAAAGAAAAAGTATTGGCTTATAATTATCAAAATCTGCTTCGTGGGCATGACAGGTTTTTTCCGTTTGGCAAGTCTGCCACACTCGCTTTGCTCGTTGACTTGCAGGTGAAATAAAAATGATTGTGAAAGTCGCAAAGGGCGAATAGAATATTGGGTAGAAATGGTAAGAGGAGATTATTTATATCGTTTGATTGATCGGAATCTTTCTCTAATAAAGGCGACGTCGCATAACAGGGGCTATACGCTCCGCCCATTCGGGCTTCGGGCTGCGCCACATTCGGCTTTGCCGAACGTCGTATAACCCCGGGACGTTATGCGGACATCGCCGGAGCATGATCTTGGGGTGGAGAAAGTTCCGAACCATAAGTGATTACCAAATAGTTTGAAATATTCAATTCGCCCTGGAATGAGGAAGATTTTGGATTTAGATTTGGTTGTTGTTAGAAGAAGGTCGTTGCGTTGGACGATGTTTGTTCTGACGTTAAAGAAAAAGTATTGGCTTATAATTATCAAAATCTGCTTCGTGGGCATGACAGGTTTTTTCCGTTTGGCAAGTCTGCCACACTCGCTTTGCTCGTTGACTTGCAGGTGAAATAAAAATGATTGTGAAAGTCGCAAAGGGCGAATAGAATATTGGGTAGAAATGGTAAGAGGAGATTATTTAGATCGTTTGATTGATCGGAATCTTTCTCTAATAAAGGCGACGTCGCATAACAGGGGCTATACGCTCCGCCCATTCGGGCTTCGGGCTGCGCCACATTCGGCTTTGCCGAACGTCGTATAACCCCGGGACGTTATAAGCAATAAGCCAGGCAAGAGGAAGACGCCCGGGCCTCCGGCCGACGGGCGATAAGACTGAATTTCAAAAAGGAGATTAAATGAAAAAGATATTGATTTTATTCTTTATGTTAGTCGGTGTAATAATATATGCTGAAAGATTTAATTATTCAGATGAAGTGAGAGATGCAATTGTTAAAAATGATATAATGAAGATGGAGGAGATTTTTGAAAATCAGAATAGAATCAATTATTTTATTGAACCATCAGAAAAAGTAAGATTTTTTAGAACTGCTCTTGAGAAAAATAGAACTGAAATAGTTAAACTATTTATAGAAGATGGTTTGGAAATAAACTATTTCGAGGAAGAATACTATCCTGTTTTGAAAACTCCTTTGTATTACGCATGTCAAAATAATAATGAGGAATTAATTCAGTTTTTTTTGAATCTTGGGGCGGTTCCTTTATATGATGAGTTGCCAGATGAAGATCTTCCTCAAACATTAATTTTATATTCCATCATTGAAAAAAATAATAAGTTTTTAAAATTGTGTATAGAAAATGGATTTGACCCAAGTAGTATGAATTACTTGAGTGTAGATTTATTAAAAGAAGCATTAGAAGCTAACAATTTAGAAGCTTTTGAGATATTTATTAGTATGAATGTAAAAATAGATAAAATCAATTTATTGAATGATTTTAAGACAACTTTAGCCATTGCTGTTAGTAAATATGGAGAAAATTCTGAATATGTAAAGATATTGAAGAGTAAAGGAGCATATTCTATAGATTATAGATATTCTCGCCCATATAAAGGGTATTGTAATACAAAGAATTTAAGAATACGAAGTGAAGCAAATACAAATTCAAATATTATTGGATTGCTTCAAGAAAATGATGAAGTACAAATGCTTGGGGTAAGTCCTTTAGCTTATAATATTGATGATATGGAATACCCATGGGTATATATAAAAAAAGGTGAATTAATTGGATGGGTTTTCGGTGGCTATCTCGAAAAAGAGCAAATTGATAATAAAGGAATATTTCATTGATTTAACCTTAGAAAGTAAGGTTAATAAAACAAAGACATGAGAGAATCCAGACCTAACTCCGTTGGACGGTCTGGATGCCTGGCTTACTGCTTATAACAGGGGCTATGTGCGTCGTCGCTATGCGCTCCTCGGGCTGCGCCACATACGGCTATCGCCGTACGTCACATAACCCCGGGACGTTATACTCCATCACTTTGGGCAAGGATATGGGGTGGAAGAAAGTTGCTGCGCTTAAATAATGAAATAATAAGTTGGCAATATTCTGTTCGACTAAGATCTGATTTCAGATTTTGATTTTTGTTTTGATGAAGAAAAATTTCAAACAATGACTTTTTTCTGACGTTCTATGAAAGAGTTTTGGCTTTGGAATAATCAAAATCTGTACGGGGCTGGGGCATGCAGAAACGTTTATGCAAAACTGGCCCACTCGCAAAGCTCGTTATTTTGCGGAGTAAATAAAAAAGATTGTGAAAGACAGTATGGTCGAATAGAATATTAAATAAGTTTGAAATGTGAACTAAAATTTTAGGTTGTGAAGATGATGTACAACTTTCTTTATTTTGTGACGGCGTATAACAGCGGCTATGTGCGGCGTCGCTAAACGCTCCTTGGCCTCCGGCATATTTTGTTTTGGCATCACTTTTGCGAAGTGGAGAAAGATGTGAGGTAAAGGCGCTGTATGCAAAAGAGTTGCCAATCGGCCTGTAGGGCCGAGCACAAAACATCACATAACCGCGGGACGTTATGCGGACATCGCCGAAGCATGATCTTGGGGTGGAGAAAGTTCCGAACCAAAAGTGATTACCAAATAGTTTACAATATTCAATTCGCCCTGGAATGATGAAGATTTTGGATTTTGATTTGGTTGTTGTTAGAAGAAGGTCGTTGCGTTGGACGATGTTTGTTCTGACGTTAAAGAAAAAGTATTGGCTTATAATCATCAAAATCTGCTTCGTGGGCATGACAGGTTTTTCCGTTTGGCAAGTCTGCCACACTCGCTTTGCTCGTTGACTTGCTGGTGAAATAAAAATGATTGTGAAAGTCGCCAAGGGCGAATAGAATATTTGGTAGAAATGGTAAGAGGAGATTATTTAGATCGTTTGATTGATCGGAATCTTTCTCTAATAAAGGCGACGTCGCATAACAGGGGTTAAGCGGCTCCGGCCCTTCGGCCTGCGCCTAAATTGCTGCGCAACTTCGCTTAACCCCGGGACGTTAGACGAAATCACGAACCTAAGAGAAAGAGGATGCTTACCATCCCTGGCAAGCAAAGATTGACGAATTGGAGTAATTACTATATAATTACAATAATGAGGTGAATTATGTTAGTTTCAGTGGTTCCTATAGGTAATTCAAAAGGGATACGAATTCCTAAAAGCATTTTGCAACAGTTAAATATAGAAGAAAAAGTAGAGTTAGAAGTGCATAATACAGAAATACTGATTAGACCTATAAAGAAAAAGCCAAGAGAAGGATGGTCTGAAGAGTTTATGAAGATGCATCAAAATAAGGATGATTCATTACTTGTGGACAATTTAACTGATCAGGATGATTTTGAATGGGAATGGTAATTCATCAATATGAAGTATTTTTAATAAACTTAGATCCCACAGTTGGCCATGAAATTAAAAAGACAAGACCTTGTTTAGTGATTTCACCAAATGAAATGAATGAGTCAATTCAGACAATTATAATTGCTCCGATGACTACGAAATCACATCCTTATCCGACGCGGGTGTCAATAAAATTTGAGAAGAAAGAAGGATGGATTGTTTTAGATCAGCTGCGAACTGTTGATAAGAAGAGACTAATAAAAAAAATAGGGAAAATAACTAAAAAAGAAGTTGAACTCGTCAAGAATATACTACAAGAAATGTTAATAGATTAAAGCCAAACAACATCCGTGTTGCTTGGCTTTGAAGAAGGTTCGTGACATCGTCTAACAGGGGCTATGTGCTTCGTCGCTATGCGCTCCTCGGGCTGCGCCACATACGGCTTAAGCCGTACGTCACATAACCCCGGAACGTTATGCGGACATCGCCGGAGCATGATCTTGGGGTGGAGAAAGTTCCGAACCATAAGTGATTACCAAATAGTTTGCAATATTCAATTCGCCCTGGAATGAGGAAGATTTTGGATTTTGATTTGGTTGTTGTTATAAGAAGGTCGTTGCGTTGGACGATGTTTGTTCTGACGTTAAAGAAAAAGTATTGGCTTATAATTATCAAAATCTGCTTCGTGGGCATGACAGGTTTTTTCAGTTTGGCAAGTCTGCCACACTCACTTTGCTCGTTGACTTGCAGGTGAAATAAAAATGATTGTGAAAGTCGCAAAGGGCGAATAGAATATTGGGTAGAAATGGTAAGAGGAGATTATTTAGATCGTTTGATTGATCGGAATCTTTCTCTAATAAAGGCGACGTCGCATAACAGGGGCTATACGCTCCGCCCATTCGGGCTTCGGGCTGCGCCACATTCGGCTTTGCCGAACGTCGTATAACCCCGGGACGTTATGTGCAATGAGCCCAACAAGAGTAAGACGCCCGGACCTCCGGCCGACGGGCGAAGAGAAATATTTAACAAAGGAGTTATTTACATGAAATTAGTCAAATTAAGTCTACTATTTTTATTAATAGCGTTATGTTCATGCACAAATAATGGTGACAACTCAAAGTATGTTGGCATATACTCTGATCGTTCAAATGAAGTTTATAAAGTAGTCATTAAGGAACGAAATGGGAAACTGTATATAAATGATTGGAGGGTTAAAGATGAAATAATTATAGAGAACGATATCAACTTTCGTTTGAAAAATTATCCTGTAGATGGTCGTTTCAATAATTTGAAAAATAAAAAATATCAAGATTTGTCATTCGAAGAAAATGGTATCGACATAAGTCTTACAAGATTGGAAATACCTATAACTGAATATAATGAAGCTATTTACAAATCAATTGATAATTTGATCAAAATCGATGCAAGCGAAACAGAAGAAGAATCACAAATCGAAATCAAAACTGGTACAGTAGCCGAGGTTAATGGTGACGTAGTATCAATAAATGATTTGATCGAAAAACTCAAAAATGGATATTTCGGGAAACAAAACAGTTTGTTAGTAATGAAAAATGGAAAGTTAGTTGTGGAAGAATATTTTCGTGGATGGAGCCAGGAAGAGCCACACCAGATGCAGTCCATCAGTAAAAGCTTTACATCCCTGCTTTTAGGAGACGCAATAGCTCAAGGTTATATTGACAGTGTTGATGATCCCATCAGTAAATACTTACCAGAGTACAAGTCAATTCTTACTGGCGAAAAAGAAAAAATTACAATTAAAGACTTATTAACCATGTCAGCTGGATTGGCTTGGAATGAGTGGAATATCTCATACAATGATTCAGATAACATTCGTAATAGAGAGATGAGTAGCAATGACTCGGTTGAGTTTGTTCTTTCAATTCCTTCTTTATACGAGCCTGGAAAGGTTTTTACATATAGTGGAGGATATGTTACTGTAATAGGCGAAATAATCAAGAATGCGACGGGCGCAACATCCCTTGCGGATTCTGCTGGTAAAAGCTCATTTTCTAAATTAGGTATAAAAAACGCATATTGGTACAAACAAATAGACGGTCGTCAAAACGCGGCGGGAGGACTTCTATTACGTCCCATTGATATAGCCAAAATTGGTCAAATTGTATTGGCAAATGGAATTTGGAATGATCAGCGAATTATAGATGCAGATTGGATAGAAGAATCCACTACAACACATATTTCAACTAATGATAACAATTGGGATGAATATGGATATTATTGGTGGATTAAAAATTATAATGTTAATGAAAAAAAATATAGGGCAATAGCCGCTAAAGGTTGGGGAGGTCAACGAATAATTATTATCGAGGACTTAAACTTGGTTGTTGTTATTACTGCAGAAAATTTTGTACGAGGGTCATACGATGATGATATTATGAAAAGATTTATCATTCCTGCTTTTCAATAATAGGCATTTAAAAATATGAAAACTGAAAAATTTCAAGATTTCAGTGAAGATAAACCGTTGTATAGAATGAGGAATCCAGACCTAACTCCGTTGAACGGTCTGGATGTTGGGCACAAAGCACATAACAGCGGCTATATGCTTCGCCTGTTCGGGCTCGGCCTGTGGCACATTTGGCTTCGCCAAACGTCATATAACCCCGGAACGTTATGTGTCATTTTTTGGAGATTAAATGAAAGAATTAGAAATACCGAAGTTATATAAGCAATACTTTATTGACAAAAAAGATGAACGAAAAAAATTATTTGAAAATATAAAGAACTTATACAATCCTACAAAAGGTATTTATCCTGGCAGTTTTGTACATATTTCTCCTTCATTTTATATTCGTGAAATGACATATATTGATTCGGATAAAAGAATTTCAAAGTTCTTTGAAGATGAAAAAGTCTTAAATTTTATCAAACTCAATAAAAGCTATGAGGAAGATCCTACGATTCAAGCATTTCAAGCTGATTTTTCAAGTGAATTACCAATTGATATGTATTCATTCGATATTTTATTTTCATTTTATGCCGGTTTTATTTCACAATCCTGTAAAAAATACTTAAAAAATCAAGGCATATTAGTCTGTAATAATAGCCATGGTGATGCAAGTCTCGCCTATGCGGATGAAGAGTATGAGTTAATTGCTATAATTAAACGAAATGGAGACAAGTTCAGTATTACTGATACAGATTTAGATGAGTATTTTATAAAAGACGACAATACTCCAATTGATTTAGAGGAAGTCCAGAAAAAAATGGTAGGAGAAAATTTTACAAAAAAAGCGTATGCATATGTGTTTAAATTTCACCGAAACCAAAAAAACGACACATAACAGCGAATATGCGGTTTCGCTTCGCTTCACCCAAATCGCCTGCGGCGACTTCGCACATTCTCAGAACGTTATAAGCAATGAACCCGTCAGGAAAGAGGACGCCCGGACCTCCGGCCGACGGGCGAAGATTTTGTATGTGGTTTTTGAGTTATAAATAAATGATAGTTACAATTTTATAAATATAGCTAAGGAATAAGCAATATGTATAAATATAAAAATGGAAGATATACATTTTATCAGCCAAAAGAAATAAGAAAAGTTGGGCTTGTTGAATTTGGGATGATTATTGCTAGTTTTTTTGTGGTTTATAAAGTTTTTCCGAGTCGGTTTGAGATAAAAGCAATATTTATATCATTCATAATAAGCGTTTATGTGTTGGGTAAATCTTTGGCCCCTATCTTAATAAGAAGGTATAATGTCATAATCAGTGAAGATCTAATAATTTTAGAAGTATATGGCAAAAGTGTTAAGATTTTAAAAATAAAAGATATAGTAAAAATTGATGAAAGAATAGTTAAACTTACTTTTGAAAATAATAAAAATAATATACAAGAAGTTGAAATAAAATTTGATGAAGGTGAAGCTGATAAATTTATTGAAATATTAAGGGAAAGAAAGCTCCAAGAGATTTTAAAAATTAGAGAGGCGATTGATAAGTCTTTAACTTGAAATAGTTGGGAAAGAATTGATTTTATCGACAGGAAGAGAGGAAGAGAGGAAGAGAGGAAGAGAGGAAGAGAGGAAGAGAGGAAGAGAGGAAGAGAGGAAGAGAGGAAGAGAGGAAGAGAGGAAGAGAGGAAGAGAGGAAGAGAGGAAGAGAGGAAGAGAGGAAGAGAGGAAGAGAGGAAGAGAGGAAGAGAGGAAGAGAGGAAGAGAGGAAGAGAGGAAGAATCCAGACCTAACTCCGTTGAACGGTCTGGATGACGGGTTCAAAGCAGATAACAAGGGTTACACGCTTCGGCCATTCGGCCTCTGGGCTGCGCCACATTCGGCTGCGCCAACGTCGTGTAACCCTGGAACGTTAGCTGAAATGCCCCCGCAAAGAGGAAGACACCCGGACCTCCGGCCGACGGGCTATTAAGAAAGTGTAATCATATTTTGATGATTAAAAATGAAAATATTGGAGAAGATGTGAAAAAGTTAATCAGTATATCAATATTGTTTTTCACTTTAGAAATGATTTACGCACAAATTGATAATCCCTTTTATTATGAAGATCCATTTTTTGGTGATGATTTAAGAATAGAAATAAGTGATCAGCAATTTAGATTGGATAATGAAGCAGGTGTGGGAATTAATTCAAAGTATGAAAATGCTGTTTCATACGAAATACCTTCCGAAGTTTTATACGAAGATTATGAGATAGAAAAGGTTAATGGGTTTAATTACTTAACAGTGAATGGGGAAAGAAAGCTATTGCTTCTTGAGAATGATGAATTACTATTAGTTTATATGTCAGAACAATTAAATAAGACAAATAGTGCCATCTTTATTGGGGCTACACAAGAATTTTTAAAGAAATACCGTTTCGCATCATTATCTACAAGAATTACCTCGAGTTCGCATTTAACCGAAGAGAAGGTTGATTATGAAGCGCAAAATTTAATTTATATTGATCTAAAACATCCATGGGCTGAAGCTGCTTCTGGAAATGGTTTAGGTGAAGAAATTTATATGAATTTAACACATTTCTCTGGTGATAAGGGCATAATTGATGGATTTTATATAATTAATGGATACATATCATTTGATTCACCACGACTGTATTCAGAAAATTCAAGATTAAAAAAGTTTACTATCATTAGTAAAGATAAGGATATTGAGCGGGCCTATGAGATAGAAGATACCGCTAATCCTCAATTTATCGATACCAAAGTATTCTGCGATCAGGAAGTAATAATTAGAATTGATGATGTATATCCAGGTACGAAATATGAAGATACTTGTATTGGAGGTTTTCTGTTTAGAAGAATAGGAACGAGAAGATATAATTAGAAGTAAAGAGGATTTTAAGAACCCAGCCTGGCCCCGCCGTACGGCCTGGTCGAAGAGGCGAAAATACAGCAGATAACAGGGGCTATGTGCTTCGTCGCTATACGCTCCTCGGGCTGCGCCACATACGGCTTGGCGCCGTACGTCACATAACCCCGGAACGTTATACGCAATGAGCCTAACAAGAGTAAGATGCCCGGACCTTCGGCCGACGGGCGAGAAAGAAGGAAAAATGAAAAATACTATAGTGTTTAACAAAAATGATTGTTTAAATTGATTTTTAATACTTTAAGAACATAAGAATACAAAGTTTTTTAGAAAGGGATAATTAATAATGAATATAATAAAAAGAATAATTGATTTTTTAAAAATGGAATATAAAATCAGCAAAGATGATAACGTTAATTTAATTAATGATGGTTATAGGAAAGTCTCAAATGATTCGCATTTTGTTATTAAATATTTGCTTCCAATAATAATTATTGGATATTTTTTAATGTATTCATTTGGATTTATAAAAAATAGTTTTTTACCATTTTTCATTTTGGTGGTTGTTGTTTATTTATGCATTTATTTATTTACATATCGAAAAATAAAGATTGTATATTGGGGTAATGAAAAATTTCTTATAATCAATATTTTTAAAAAAAATATTGAAATTATTGAAAAAAGAAATGTGGAATATTTAGAAGAGAAGAATATTAATATGATAGGTTCTAATACTTATTTTATTATATTATATAAGAAGGATGGAAAAGAAGTTAGTGTAAAATTCTCAATTGATTCAGAATACTATGATATGATTAAAGAGATTGAGAAGGATATAGATAGAAGAAATAGAGAAGAGCGATATTAAAGAAGAATCCAGACCTAACTCCGTTGAACGGTCTGGATGTCAGGCTCAAAGCGCATAACAAGGGTTACACGCTCCGGCCATTCGGCCTACGGGCTGCGCCGAACGTCGTATAACCCTGGAACGTTATCTGCAATAAACCAGCGAAGAGAAGACGCCCGGACCTCCGGCCGACGGGCGATTAAGAAAATAATAGATTTTGGATAAAGTAATGTTTGACAAGGTATATATCAAGGTATATATTTAATATAGAGGTGATAATATGCAAACAGCAAAAATATTTATGAATGGCAGATCTCAAGCAGTTAGGTTACCAAAAGAGTACCAGTTCAGAGGAGATGAAGTTTATATTCAAAAGCACGGTGATGCTGTTTTATTATTTCCACATGAGAAGTTATGGGAAATATTCGTTGAAGGGATTAATGAGTTTTCGGATGATTTTATGGATACAGGAAGAGAACAGGGAAAGAATCAAGAAAGGGAAAGTTTCTAATGTATTTATTAGATACAAATATTTGTATTTTCGCAATTAAAAAAAGACCAGAATCGGTTTTAAAGAAATTGAAAGAAAAGATTTCAGATGGAATCTACATATCATCCCTAACAGTTGCTGAATTAGAGTTTGGAGTTGAAAATAGTCAAAAGATTGAGAATAATCGTATTGCATTGCTAAAATTCTTATCGATTTTTAATATTTTAAATTTCGATGATTCAGATGCTATAGATTATGGAAGGTTAAAGACAGATTTAAGAAAACAAGGTCGGATTATAGGTCCAATAGATATGTTATTAGCTGCACAAGCTTTAAATAAAGAATTAATATTTGTAACAAACAATGTTAAAGAATTCGAAAGAGTGAAAGGGTTAAAAATCGAAGATTGGAGTATATAAGAATGAAGAATTTTCAGACCTAACTCCGTTATACGGTCTGGAACGCTGGTTCACAGCAGATAACAAGGGTTAAGCGGTTCGGCCATACGGCCTCACCCAAACTGAAGCTTACGAAGAAGCAGAGCAAGTTCAGTCGGTTTTGCGCATTCGCAAAACTCTCCTGTAGTAGCACTTCAGCTTCGCTTAACCCGGGACGTTATAGGAAATTGATTGAGGACTTTAATGAAAATTGAGATCAGAAAAGAAATAATAACTTTGACATCATTTAAAGAACTTAGAAAATCTGTTGGATGGCCTTTACCGCCGGATCACTCAATACAGATATCATTAAGTAATACAGAATATTGTGTGACAGCTTATGCTGATTCTGAATTAATTGGAATGGGACGAATTGTAGGTGATAAAGGCTTTATATATTTTATTTCTGACATAATTGTAAAGCCTGACTTTCGAGGAAAGAAAATTGGTGCAAAAATAATGAATAGCATAATGCTTTATCTCGAAGAAAATGCTCCAGAAAATTCTTATATCACTTTAATGGCAGCAAAAGGAAAAGAAGAATTTTATGAGAAATTTGGTTTCTTCAAGAGACCAACAGAAAAATTTGGTTGTGGTATGATGATTGAACGGTAGCGCTTAAAATCTTTCGCACTTTCAGATTTGGTCCTCAAGAAGATGCTATGCAAGTACCTCCTTTTCTATGTAATCATACTCCTTCAAAAGAGCAGTGTTCAAGTATTTTTTTGTGCCCCATTTTGTTCCGGCAATATGTCGGAGCCGAGCAGAGACCAGCATAAGAGCAGAATTTCCATCAGGGAAATTACCAACTACTCGGGTACGCCTTCGGATTTCCCGCATGATCCGTTCCAGTGGATTATTCGTCTTAATTCTTTGCCAGTGCTGTTCTGGGAAGAACATGTATTCAAGGGTTTCATGGATACATTCAGATACCTTTTTCGATGCTTTGTGAAGTTTCATATCTTCAAGTTTCTTAGCTACATATGAAGCCTTTTTCAATGCCTCATCTCTATCTTCTTGAGCATGAATTGCTTTAAGCATTGCAGCAACTTCTCGCATTTTTCCACGAGGTACTACAGAAAAAACATTGCGGTAATAATGCACTACACAGCGTTGCCATCTGGATTCGGGGAAGTATTCACAGATCGATTCTACAAGGCCCATACACTTATCAGAGATAATCAATTTAACATCTTTAAGCCTTCGGGATTTCAAGAACTTCAGGAAGTCACTCCAGCCTGCTTTATCCTCTTTTGCTCCCTCGGCAACACCAATTATTTCACGATAACCGCTCTCTGAGACCCCTATAGCCACCAAAACTGATACATTTCTAACTTCTCCAGCCCAGGAGCGCTTCAATACTATGCCATCGAGATAAACATAAAGGTAATACTCCTTGATAGGTCTGTTCCGCCAAGCTTCTATTTACTCATAAATCTGTTTATTTAAATTACTTACAGTACCTGATGAAACCTTGGTTCCCCAGAGTGCTTCGGTAATATCTTCAACTCGACGAACAGAAACTCCGGCCAGATACATCTCAATCAGAGACTCTTCAACCGAAGCCTCTCGGCGCTTATACCGTTCGACAATTGCTGTTTCAAAAGGCAGATTTCTTAGCTTAGGCATTTTGAGTTCAACGCGACCGGCAGATGTATCAAGGTTTCGTTTGTAATAGCCAGCACGGGTATCTTTACGTGCATCAGTTCGCTCGTATTTTTCTGCTCCGCAAAGCCTGTCAGCTTCTGCATCGAGCAAAGAATTCAGAGTTTCTTCAACAGTGTCTCTCACAACTTCTTTCAATTGTGATTGGACTAAATGCTCATCTATTTGTATAATTTTACCTGGCTCATTTGTTGCCATAAAGGTCCTCTCTTTGGTTCATTTTTTGTGGTGAAAAAATATTAAACCTTCTTGAGGACCTTTTCCATTATTTTTTAAATGTGCGAAAGATTTTTTACGTTATCGATTGAACTAAGGTAGCTCAATCAACTTCCTGTAACAGAGAATAGGCGGTTCCGCTTCGCTTCACCCAAATTGGCCTGTGGCCAACTTCGCCTATTCTCAGAACGTTATCCGAAATATTGTGGTTTGAAGAAACTCGCCTTCCTTGGCTCGTTAGAAAGAATTAAGATTGATAAAATTTAAAAAGTGTTGTACAATGTACACATGAGTATATTGGTAGATGCAAACATATATTTAGCAGTAATTCTCGATGAGCCGGAAAAAAGCAAAATAATTGGATTAACTCAGGAAGATGATCTGATATCACCGGTTGTTTTACCTTTCGAAGTGGGAAACGCTCTATCTGTAATGTATAAAAGAAATAGATTAGATAAGAGTCAAATAATTGATTGTTATTCAATATTTCAGAAAATACCAGTGCGTTTGATTGATGTTAATATTCAAAACTCATTAGTAATAGCAGCAGATTATGGAATATATGCTTACGATGCGTATTATTTGGAAATAGCAAAACGATACAAATGCAGTTTGTTGAGTTTGGATAATAGAATGAAAGAAGTGGCTAATGATTTAGGAGTCCACTTATTGGAGGTCTGAATGAGAGTTTTTAATTATTCAGAAGCTAGGCAGAATTTTGCTTCAATATTGAATATGGCAGCAGAAGAAGATGTCATAATAGCAAAGAAGGATGGAAGCAGATTTAAGATTGTACCGCTTACTAAAAATGAAAGCAAATCGCCATTTGATGTTCCAGGAATTAAAAGTAAAGTTACAACCAAAGAAATTCTTGATGTTATTAGAGAAGCTCGAGAGTTATCGTAGAGAAGAAAGCCGTAATTACGTCCTGTAATTACGGCTTAAGCCACAATACTTCAGATAACAGGGGTTAAGCGGCTCCGGCCCTTCGGCCTGCGCCCAAATTGCTTCGCAACTTCGCTTAACCCCGGGACGTTATATGAAATACTTGGGCGAAGAGGATTCAGCACTCGCCGTCCTGGCTCGTGAAGAAAAAGAGAAAAAGGGTAAGAGAAGGATTGAAAAATTTTATGATAGAAATTATTGAGAAATTATGAAAAAGAATCAAATCAACTACAAGATTAGAAACATTAAAACATCGGAAATTTATGTATTAGACAATTTTCTCTACGAGGCAATATTTCAAAAGAATAATAAGGATCGACTGCCAAAAGATATAATTAAAAAGCCTGAACTTCAGGTTTATATTGCGGAGTTTGGAAAAGAATCAGATTATTGCTTAGTAGCAGAATATGAAAAAGAAATAATAGGCTGTGTTTGGGTTAGGATATTATCCGAACAAATCAAAGGCTTTGGGAATATAGATGATAAAACTCCAGAGTTCGCAATATCGATTCTAAAAGATTTTAGAGGATATGGAATTGGTACTTCTTTGATGATTTCAATGTTGAAATTATTAAGAGATAAAGGTTTTAAGAAAGCAAGTTTAGCTGTACAAAAAGATAACTACGCTTTAAAGATGTATCAAAACATAGGGTTCCAAATAATAGGTGAGAATGAAGAGGAATTTTTAATGATCTACAATATTAACAAAAAAACAAATATTTAATATTCTATGATAAAGTTAGGAACATTATTGAAATAAAGAGATTGAAGAGTAAGAGTTGAAGAGAAAAGAAGTAGATTAATATTGGATCCCAAAATACGTCCTTGTCTTTTGGGGAAGAAACTAGTGAGCCCAAGTACTTTATATAACAGCGGTTATTTGCATCGGCCATTCGGCCTCGGCCTGCGGCACATTTGGCTGCGCCAAACGTCATATAACCGCAGACGTTATGTGCAATGAGCCCGACAAGAAGAAGACGCCCGGACCTCCGGCCGACGGGCGAAGAAGGGATATAAATGTACTATTTATTGAAAGAGGTGATTAGATAAAAAACTATGTCAAATATTGTTACTATGATACTATTTGACAGTAATAAATATCGATTTAATCATATAAAACTGTTTTTGAATGATTTCAGAGGAGGAAAAAATGCAAGAATATGTATACACAAAAGTTAATGGAAAACTGTCAGAGTTTTTCGAGAAAATTAGAAACGTTGGAATACCTGATAAGGCTAATAACCCATGATATTATTACACGATTTATCATTCCTGCTTTTATATAACAGGAAGTAAGTGAATCACTTTGCGTTTCAGTAAAAGAGAGGTTTTATGAGTAATGCTGTTTTGATTTTTCTGGCAATAGCAATAATAATGATTGTTGGTTTTTATAAAAATAAAAAATCAAAAAGCATCGGTACCCATGAAAGATTAGAGGATGAAGCGCTTGATTATAATCAGGAATTTATTGAAAATTCAGAGGGTAAAGATATTATCCCGTTTGTTCGAATTTTTGCACAATCAGATAAACTGATGCTTCGATCTCTGCTTTCTTCAGAAGGTGTATGCACATACATTACAAATGAAAACACAAACAATCTGTTTCCAGGCAGGATGGTACAGGGTTATACTGATACTGTAATATATATTTTCAAAGAGGATCAGGCTATGGCTCGACCAATAGTCGAAGACTATATTTTGAATCTTATTGAAAATATAAATCCGGAAATTAGAACAAAGGCAATAGATTTGGTTGCGGCAATGGCCTTGTTGCCTACCAGTATGAATCAGATATTACCGGAGTTTATTGATTGAGTACTGAAATTTATTATTTTTCCGGTACAGGAAACTGTCTGTACACAGCCAGAATGATAGGGACAGAAAATAATTTTATAGTAATCTCAATACCTCAGTTCCTGAAGAGCTCTGATAATACTGTACTGGCCGAACGAATAATTATTGTCTTTCCGTCATATCTGGCTGCTGCTTGCGGAGTTCCTCTGATTGTAGAAAGGTTCGTTAGGGCAATTGAGGATATAGAATTGAAAAAGATAACCGCTGTCTGGACATGCGGAGGATATGAAATAGTAAACGCCGATCCTTCATTGATAAAGCTGAAAAAAATAATTGAATCGGCTGGGAGCAGGTTGGAAAGAAGATTTTCACTGCGGCTTCCGATGAATAACCTTGATTATGAACATATCCCGGTTCCTATAGAAAAAAGAACTCAGCATATATTAACGCAAGCCGAGTCAAAATTACAAAAAATCAGTAAACAAATTGGAAGCAGCACAGGGGGCAATTTGAAATTTCGAATACATTATTCAATTTTATAATACAGCCCCTTTTTAAAATAATGACAAATGCTACATTAAACAGCGTGAGAGGATATGCAGAAGAGGTTAACCCTTCTTTAATCTGTAATGAATTATTACCTCTGACAGATAGAAGTATTAAAATAAATGATAATTGTATTGGATGCGGAATCTGTGCAAGGATATGTCCTGTAAAAAATATTGAAATAATAAATGGAAGTCCCCAATTCATGCACAGGTGTGAAGTGTGTTTTGCCTGTGATGAATGGTGCCCTAATGGAGCTATACAGTACTGGAGCAGAGCCCCCGGCGTTAAATACCATCATCCAAAGATAAAAATAAACGATATGTTTTAGTTTCCTGCGAAGCAGGAACTTAGTATTATTCAATCAGGAGTGAATTATGGGAATGCATTGTGTAGTCTTTCATTATCCGGGACCAAATTGGCAGGATGAATTTGATTTTAGAAATCAGCCTGGAATTATTGAACATGTAGAACATTATTCAAAGCTGATGGAGTCAGGGAAACTTCGAATGGGTGGACCCTTTTCTGATGCAGATTCCGGAGGGATGATGATTGCAGAAGAGGGTGTTTCCATGGAAGAAATTGAAAAGTTTGCCTCCGACGATCCGGCTGTAAAGAAAGGCCTGCTTACTTTTAAAGTAAGATTGTGGTATGTTCCAATGAGTAAATGAAAAGAATAATTATCGCCGGTCTTCTGACTGTATTTGTTCTCGTAATAGCTGCAGCTGCTTCATTTCAGTACAGCAGGTCTTGGCAGAATGCCCTGTTTATTCGCCCTTTGTACCGGCTTGCCGGAGATGAAAAAGTTGTCGCACTTACTTTTGATGACGGCCCGTCTGAGAAAAGAACGCCTGCTCTTTTAACTATGCTTGAAGAAAATAATGTTAAAGCTTCTTTTTTTATGCTTGGTGAAAATATAGAAAGATATCTTGATATCGCCCGGCAGGTGTATGAAAAGGGACATCTCATAGGAAATCACTCTTATGACCACCCGCGAATGATTTTTAAATCTTTCAGTTTTGTCAGAAATCAGATAACCAAGACCGACGGTCTTATTAAATCAGCAGGCCAGATTAATATTCAGTATTTTCAGCCGCCATATTCTTCAAAATATATTGTTCTGCCGCTGGTTCTTAAAGCAATGGATAAAACTCTTGTGACCGGTTCCTTTGATCCGTCCTCTGAATATATCAGACCGTTTGATTCGGAAAAAGTTGCAGCCGAGGTTATTGAAAATGCAGGACCATGTGCTGTGATCTATCTTCATGACGGCAAAGATTCTGATGCGCAAGAGTTTGTTGAATCAGTGAGACTAATTATAACCGGTCTTCGCTCTGAAGGTTATAGATTCGTAAGGCTTGATTATCAGGATGAACTTTGAAAAGAGAGGCTGTCCCCTTGAGAGATACTAAGCAGAACCGTATACTGGAGCCGGCAATCAAGGAGTACAATCATGAAAATAGATAAGAATGAAATAATCAGACTGCTTAATGAAAAAAAGGCATTGCTTCCATGTCACAGATGCGGAACAGAAAACTTTACTGTCATGAACAGTTTTTCAAAAGTGATATTGCAGGATGATATAAACAGCGGGACTGATATGGAAGGGGCTTCTGTTCCTGTGGCAATAATAGCGTGCAGAAACTGCGGAGCAATTACATTTCATGCTCTTGGCGCCCTCGGAGTTCTCCAAGGTTAAGAAATGCCGGTATTGATAAAAACCGCAGAAGAAGGTGATCTGGAGGATGTTCTGAAACTGTATGCACAGCTGCATCCTGATGAGGATTACTCCAATTCAGGCCATTATGCGGATACCTGGCTTCAGATTATTAAAGACCCGAAAATCAGCTGCCTGATAGCCTATGCCGCTGGACAGGCAGTTTCTTCCTGTACGGTCTCGGTTATTCCCAACATCACCAGAAACCAGCGGCCCTACGCCGTAATTGAGAATGTGGTAACCGACCCGGCTTTCCGCAGACAGGGCTACGCCCGGAACGTAATAATAAAAGCTGTTGAGCTTACCCGTGAACAGAACTGCTATAAGGTTATGCTTCTCAGCAGTTCAGAACGTGAAGATGCACACCGGTTTTATGAGAAAATAGGATTTGACGGAACATCCAAGAAGGGCTATCAAATGCGTCTTTGCTGAAAACACTAAAAAGGTTATTTAATGGAAAAAGTTATATTTCATAAAGAGGGATTAAAAGTCGACGGGAAGGGGCATGTAAGAACGGCAGTCAGGGCTGTAATTGTTCGGAACCGCAGTATCCTTATGATTCACTCAGGTGTTAACGGCGATTACAAATTCCCCGGCGGCGGAATTGAAGAAGGAGAGAGCCATCAGCAGGCTCTTGTTCGTGAAGTACGAGAAGAATGCGGACTTGACGGCACTGAAGTTGGTGAGCTGCTCGGGCATATTGCCGAGTATGATGCTCCTGTGGAAGAGGCCCTTGATTTTTTCAGGATGGATTCTATCTATTACCGTTGCGGTATATCAAATATCAGGACCTCAGGACAGAATCTGGACCAATACGAAAAAGAGCTGGAGTTTACTCCGATCTGGGTTGATATAAAATCAGCGGTTAAAAACAATAAAAAAATAATTGAATCAAAAACCGATTTCCCCCGCTGGGTAATCAGAGATACAATGTTTCTGGAATATCTTCTAAAACAAATAATTTAAAAGGTAAATCATCGCTGTCGAGAATACGATCTGTCCGCCGAAAGTTATGAATCCTGTAAGCAGGGCTTTTTTGCCGCTTGTAAGCAGTGTCTTAAACCTGATATTCATTCCTGTCGCCGCCATTGCAGTTATCAGGCTAAACTCCGAAATCCACTTTAAAATTGAAATTAACCGGGCAGGAATTATTCCTGTTGATGACACTATGGAAAATAATATAAACAGCAGGATGTAAACAGGTATTCCCGGAATCTTACCGGCAGATTTAGTTTTTCCGTTTTTTCGGAAATTGAGCAGAAGAACTATCGGAGATATCAGCAGAACCCTGCCCATTTTTACTATTGTAGCAATTTTCCCAGGTTCATCACCAATTGAAAATCCGGCGGCTGTAACCTGGCCAACCGCCTGAAGTGTATTGCCTATAAGCATTCCTGATTCCCTGTCGGAAAACCCTGGAAGTATAAGGGCGAGGAACGGCAGCAGAAAAATGCCAAGGGTTCCAAGCAGATTGATGATTCCTATCGATATGCCTGCGTACTCATCTTTAGTTTTAATGACGCCCTGGGCTGCTGCAATTGCGGAGCTCCCACAGACTGCGTTGCCTATTCCAACCAGAAGGTTAAGCTCTCTGTCCATTCCAAGCAGCCTTCCTGTAAACATTGAAAAGCTTATGGTAAAGGCAACGCCGCATATAATCATGATGATGACGGGCAGTCCCAGCTCTATGAGTATTGTGTAATTAAGACTGAAGCCCATAAGGGCAATTGCCACAGGAAGTAATTTTTTCTCAGAGAATTTTATTCCGCTTGTAAGGCGTGCAGGTATCTTTATCAGGTTTCCGATTATTATTCCGGCAAGTATGGCAATTGTGACGCCGCCGATAATGAAGTATTCGGCTGTAAAGAGTGAAATCAGGGCAACAGTAATACAGATACCCAGGCCGGGTAATATTTTCAGCATCATGGTCTCCTTTGGGTTCTATGAATTATATAAGAAATAATAATTAACTAAAATTTATATTATTTTCATTAAACTTAAGAATAACTTTACTTTTCAGCCTTATTTGCCTATCATTCACCTATGCTTGACTATCGTATAAAAACACTGATTGCAGTTGTTGAAAAGGGTACTCTTCTGAAGGCTGCAGATAGCCTTGGATTGACCCAGTCTGCAGTATCCCAGCATATTAAAGCTCTTGAATATATTTACGGTGTGCCTCTGTTTGAACACAGAGGCAGAAAGCTGAGTTTGACTGGTGCCGGAAATATGGTACTTGAGGCCGCTAAGCAGGTGCGGAATATAAGTGCCGGTCTTGAAAAAGGTCTTCAGAACATGCTGGGCTCGAAGAAGCGTTATACAATAGGCGCTACGCTGACCATCGGTGAGTATATCCTGCCGTCATACATCGGAAAATACCGTCAGATTAACCCGCAGCTGGAACTTGTTATAAGGATTGAAAACACAAGGGAGATACTCCGGCTTCTTGATGAGGGGACTATTGATTTGGCAATGGTTGAAGGTCCATTTCCAAAGGATAAATATTACTCAGAACTTTTTATAAAGGATGAGATGGTTTTTATTGGTACTGATGCTTATATCCCACCCGGTTGTTCTGCTGCAGGACTGAAAGAGCTTTCAGGTGCCCGGTTGATTCTCAGAGAGCTGGGTTCCGGTACGAGGTATTACTGGGAGGAGTATCTTAAAGAACATAGTGTGCACCTGCCTGAGGAAACAGTTATTATGGAAGTAGGCAGTTTGAGTGCAATCAAATCGCTTGTAGAAGCAGGATACGGATGCTCGGTAATGTCCCGGACCGCAATTGAAAAAGAACTGATTTTAGGTTCAATCAAGACCTGCCCGCTGGCCTTCGGTCCTCTTATCAGGGAGCTGTATTTTGTATACAGCAGCAGCTCTCCTGCAGCGTTTATTGATAGTTTTAAGCAGTTTGTTAAACTCAATGATTGCTGACATTAAGCCAAGGCTCTGTGATATAATTTAAAAATGAAATATACAGCACTCTTAAGAGGAATAAATGTAGGCGGGAAACGGAAGGTCGATATGAAGATTCTCCGTAAACTTTTTGAAGAAGCTTCGCTTAGCGGTGCCGAGACATATCTTAACTCGGGGAATGTGATTTTTAACTCTGACAGGGAAGCCGGTGAACTTACCGGGATTATTATGAAGCTGATTGAGGACGAGTTCGGCTTTGAGGTGCCGACGCTGGTTATTTTGCAGGATGAGATTAAGCGGATTGTGTCTCAAATTCCTGAAACCTGGCAGAATGACTCAGAGCAGAAAACAGATGTAGCCTTTCTTTTCTCAGCTATCGATTACCCGGAGATTATTGATGAACTTCCGGTTAAAAGAGAATACCTTGATATCAGCTATACCCCGGGTGCAGTGCTCTGGCATGTTGAAAGAAAAAATCAGAATAAAAGTCAGCTCAGCAAGCTGGCCGGGCATAAACATTACCGGCAGATGACCGTACGCAATATTAACACCGCAAGATATCTCTCCGGATTGTGATATTATTATATCAAACGAAAATGGAGGATTAAAAATGAGGATTAAAAAGGCTATATCACTATTCCTTCTTGCCATGAGCACGGTCTCAGCTTTTGGCATTGATGTGTTTTCATCGAAGGATTCGTTTATGTTTGAATGCGGAACGGGAATGAACTATACATTTGATCAGAGTTCCGGTGAGTTTAATACCAATCCTGATTTTACTTTTTATTTTGGAAGGGTTGAACGGAATGGAGCCCCTTCGGAAGAAGCCGCCTTTCTCAACCAGGTCGGATGGGCTGATATTCAGGCACAGTTTTTTACCAATCTCAAACAGACTTCAATCGATGATACCGTCAACAGCCTGGACAATACAACGGTAGGCTTTGATCTTGATCTGAGGTGGGTCTATGACGGTTTTCCTCTGATTGTTGAAATACCACTGGAAGACAAGCGGATAAGGTGGAAAACAGATGAAACCACCGTTGCAGTCCTAAGGTATCATATCCTTGCTCTTAGAGCCGGTTACTATATCTTTCCGGAAACTGAAATTTCTCTGGGATGGGGATATCTGCAGCCGGATCTTTTTTACAAGACAGACTGGGATTCGACCATATATTCCTACCTTGCCGCCGACGTGGGCATAATCACAGCAAGGATGAAATCTGTAATGGATCTCTCCAACGGCATGTGGCTTTCAACAACCCCTGAAATTGCAGTCCTCTATGATGACAACGGAAACCTTCTGTATAATTATGCTGCCGAACTTGCTTTTTATCCGGTTGACTCATTGCGTATAGGTCTCAATGCTTCCTCATCCGACTTTGTTGAAGGGGATTCTTCGGTTAATCCGTTTATTGAAGTTCTTGGCGCAAGCAGTCTTGCCGCCTCAGTGAAAACCGACCTCTTTGATATTTTCTCACTTGAAGTTATGGGGTCTGTAAAGATTGCAGCCGATCCTGATTATGACCCTGTTTTTGAAGCCGGCGGAGTTATTTCGGCAAGATACTGAAATAGTTATCTGATATACTTGAAACCATGAGAAAGATTGTTTTAGCCGGTTCTGTTGTTCTATTTTTTATAATAATTTTGAGCGCCTGCGCGGGTTTTCAGTGGCAGGTTTACAGCCTTCCGGTTGATGCTGATCTGAGTGTTTCCGAAGAGGCCGCCCCGATTGATAACCCGCTCAAAGGATTCATGCCTTATTACGACCAGGATTTTAATTTTCCATGCAGCCTTGAGTGGTTTTATGTTCCAATGAATGCCTTAATGGACGGTCCGGCAAGTTTTACCTTTGACAGCGGAATAGAACCGCTGCTGAATGAGATTGCAGGCCGGGGACATCAGGCTGTGTTCAGGCTTTATCTTGATTATCCTGATCTCGAAACCGGTATTCCTTCTTTTATTCTTTCTAATATCACAACAAATTCCTATACCGATTACGGCGGAGGAATATCTCCCGATTATGATGATGAAGACCTGATTGGTCCTGTTGAGGATTTAATTGAGGAACTGGGCCGGGTATATAACGGTGACCCTCGTATAGGTTTTATCACAATTGGAATTCTCGGCTTCTGGGGTGAATGGCATACCTATCCGCATGATGACTGGTTTGCTTCACGGGATACCCAGCTCAGGGTCATTACTGCCATGAATGATGCTTTTCCTGATACTGAGATCCTGCTGAGGTATCCCGGCCACAAAGCCGACGGAATATCAACAGGTTACCACGATGACAGCTTCGCCTATGAAACTCTTCCGGAGGAAGACTGGAGTTTTCTGCAGATAATGGCTGATTCGGGTGAGATAGATGCATGGAAGACCAAACCTATAGGAGGCGAACTTTACCCTGATATTCAGGCTGATATATTTAACCTGCTGCCGCCGCTTAAGTCAGAAAATTATACGAAATGTGTTGAACAGACACATGCTTCCTGGCTTCTCAATTATGAAGTATTTGAAAGTTTCCCGTCCTGGAGTTCTGCAAAGCAGGAAAGGGCCGAGAACGGTTCGGCCAGGCTTGGATATACAATATCAGTTCAGCATATAAAGATAAGCGATTCAGGCTCAGGCCTGTCGGTTTCCTGCAAATTCATAAACACAGGTGTTGCTCCGTTTTATTATAAGTGGCCGGTTACACTTGAAGTTTTTGATGCTGCAGGAAATGCTGTTGCAGAGACAACTGCGGACTGGGACATCACTACAATCCTGCCGGGTGATTCCGGCTATGATTTTTCGGCCGAGATCGAATGGGATATTCCTGCTGCCGGAGAATATACTCTGGGAATTTCTGTGGAAAACCCTATGGGCGGTGGGAAGCCCCTGGTGTTTGCCAATGATGAGTCTACAAGGGACGGTAAAACCCTGATGATTGATTTTAAACTTTAAAGCGTCCGATTACCTCTTCCATCTCGCTGATGTTCCTGTTCATTTCATCCGAAAGTGTTGATACTTCCTGTGATGACTGATTTATCTGCTGGGTCCCGGTAGCCATTTCATCCATACTGCCGAGCACTGTAGATGAAGTCTGTTTAAGATCCTGCATTGCGCTGAGAGCTTCACCGGCACTGTTGTTCACCCTTCCGGCCATGGCTTTTACGTTCTCACCGATATCGTTTATTTCGGACAATGCAATCAGAACCTGTTTTGAGCCTTCCCGCTGCTCGGCCATTGCCCTTTCAATCTGTTTAACCAGAATGTCTGTCGTATCTATTTCTGAAGTTATCGAGGCAAAAACTGTCTCTGATTCACGGGATGTCTCTACAACCTCGGCAATTGTTTGAGATATCTTGCCAAGTTCCGATCCGATGCTTCTTGACTGTTCCGCCGAGGTTTCCGAGAGCCTTCTTATCTCATCGGCAACAACAGAGAAACCCTTGCCCGCCTCTCCTGCGTGCGCGGCTTCAATTGCGGCATTCATAGCCAGCAGGTTGGTCTGTGAAGCTATTCCGGCAATTACTTCATTTGCCTCCATCAGCAGCTCTGACTGACTGGCAATTTCCCGGACGCTCGAATCAACTGCGGATTGTTTGACCTTGCCGATTGATGCTTCTTCGGTCAGCATGCTGAACTTTTCAGCCATCTTCTCGACAGTCTCGGTAACTGATGCAATATTACTTACCATCTGTTCAACCGCGGCGGATGATTCCACACTGCCGGAAACCTGACTGTCGATCATTGATTCAAGGCTGCTGATACTGTTTGCCATCTCACTGACAGCCTCCGAAGCTGAATTGGTGCTCTCTGCCTGGTGGGAGGACTGTCTTCTTACTCCTTCAATATTAGCAAGAATCTCACTGATTGCGCTTGCTGTGTCATAAGAGCTGTTAGCGAGCCTTTCGCCGATACCTCCCAGAGCCTCCTGAGTCTGTTTAAGTGAACTGACTATTTTATGGAGATTTTCCACAAAATGATTGAAACCGCCGGCAAGCCTGCCGATTTCATCTTTGCGGTCAATTTCAATTCTTTTAGTAAGATCTCCTTCACCGCTGGCAATGCCCTTAATTGTTTCGGCAATGAGTTGCACCGGTTTTGCAAATGCTGTTCCTACAAGAACTGAGATGAGTATACCGGCGATTACCATAGTAAGAGATATTCCAATAAATATGTTTTTCAATCCATTTACCGGAGCAAAAGCAACATCCTGAGGTGAACCTATTGAGACACTCCAGTTATATTTCGGGATGGGGGAATATGCTGAAATTATAGAGGTGCCTCCCATTTTTATTGTCAGGATCCCCCGTTCTCCGGCTGTCATCTTTTCAGCCAGCAGGGACAGCGGCTGCATTGTGCTGTTTTCATCCGCCATTTCAAAAATTGACTTCTGCAGCTGAACCATCTCCAGGTTTGTACTGGCAATGGGAATGCCTTCCTCAGAGAGAACCATGTTCAGAGCATCATCGCCATAGAAGATGGTATTGATTTTTTCACTGAGGTATTCAGCGTTGCGCTGTCCGATGAGCGCTCCGAACAGTTTCCCGTTCCTATAGATAGGGGCCGCAAACAGAACAATCAGAAGATCTTCTTCGCCCTTTACCGCACTGAATACCGGATTCGAAACAACTGATTTTCCGGTTTTGAAAAGTTTCTGAAGATAGGCTCGGTTGGAAATATCGATTACCGGACCTCCGGAGACATGGAGATTACCGAAAATATCTGCGGCAGACATTGAGTTGAAACCTAAGCGTTCTGCTTCCTGAAGCAGTTGCTGTTCAATTTCCGGACTGAAGTCAAAATCAAAATTTGCAGCTACAACTTCAAGCTGACCAAGCTGAAGGTCCACCCATGATTCATAGGTCTGAGCCATCAGATCGGCTTCCCGCTGAAGAGTTTTTCCCACTTCGTTTTCAAGAATACGAATTGAACCAATGTATGCTGCTGTGCTCATTATCAGGCTTATGACTACCGCCATGCCTGCATACGAAAATATATGTTTATTTTTAACAGATGATGATAAAAACATCTTTTCTCCTATTTATTCCTTTCTAATTAAATCTTAGTAAAGGCCCAGGAGAATAGCAAATTCCGGAATTGCAAATTTATTTTCTGTGCTTAATTTCCCAGCTTCTGTGGATGCGGTAATTCCTTTTAAAATCGGGATCTATGGTCTGTTCCGAGATCTCTTTAATTTCAAAATCAGTGGAAAGCTCCGCATCCATTTGAAATTTTCGATAATTATTGCAGAAGATCAGGGTTCCGTCAGAACTGAGTCGTGATGCAGTCAGCCGTATAAGATTTACATGATCTCTTTGAATGTCGAATATATCATCCCTGTCCTTGGAGTTGGAGAAAGTTGGAGGATCAAGAAAGATTAAATCATATTCACCAATACTCGATTTAAGCCATTGCATGCAGTCTTCCCTCGCAAAACTGTGATTTCCTGAATCAAATTTGTTGAGTTTCATATTCTCTTCTGCCCAGTCGAGGTAAGTCCTTGAGGTGTCTACTGATGTTGTGGCGTAAGCTCCGCCTGCAGCCGCATACACAGAGGCTGTCCCTGTATAGCAGAAAAGATTCAGAAAGGTTTTATCATCGGCCAGTTCTCTGATACGCATACGGAGAGGCCGGCTGTCCAGGAAAATACCGGTATCAAGGTAGTTGTTCAGGTCGATCAGAAACTTCAGCCCGTGTTCTTTCATAATGAGTTTCTGAGTGCCGTAACGGTTTTCTTCTTTTTTGGTGTACTGGCTTGAGCCCTTCTGTCTTTTTCGCTGTTTCAGAACAACTGATTTCTCGGGCAGTTCAAGGTAGGCTGATACGGCGGAAAGCGCTTCACGCAGACGTCCGGCAGCAGCCACAGGATCGATTGTTTTCGGAGGTGCATATTCCTGAACAACGGCATTGGGCGGATAGATATCAACCGCTACCGAATATTCCGGCATATCAGCGTCATAAAGCCGGTAGCATTCAAGTCCTGTGTTCTTAAGCCACTTTTTCAGGTTCTTTGAGTTCTTTTTCAGCCGGTTGTACAGCATTTGTGCTCCGGGGCTGAGTTCTTCAAATGAAGGCCAGGCAGGCTTTTTTGCAGATTTTTCCTGCTGCTTTGAGGGTGATTCAGCACCAGCGTCGGTCTGGGCCTCTTCCTGCTTTTCGTAAATCCTGAAATGCGAAAGTGAACAACGGATTCCGCCGTTATAAACGGTATTGATTTTATCGGCTTTAAGGCCGGTAGCTTCTGACAGCTGTCTGTCTCCTGTCAAGATTGAAATATTCCAGCCGGGAAAGCTTTTTTTAATATGTTCGCCAAGACGTCCATAGAACATCAGCATGTTCTGATCCTTGCCGAGTCTTTCTCCGTATGGCGGATTTACTGCCAGAAGTCCAGGATGCGGTATTGCAGGTTTATCATCCTTGAAAAAATCAGCCTTCGATATGTCAAAATATCCGTCATTCCAGAGATCGGCTGCAGGACTGGCCTTGATATTGTTAATTGCTGTGCGTACCGCAAAGCCTTCACTGTCCCTGCCGTAAAAAAGCGGAGCGCTGCATTTACGCACAATTTCAAGTCCCTCAGTTCGGCGTCTCTGAGCACCAGCTTGGATCTTTTCCCAGAGCGGGGCCTGGAAATTTTTAAGTTTCATGAATCCGAAGTATTTCCGGTCAATGGCGGGTGCCATGTCCGCTGCTATCATCGCAGCCTCAATAAGCAGGGTTCCCGAGCCGCACATAGGGTCCAGAAAGGGGCGGCATGATTCTTCTGCCGCGAAAGTGTTCCATCCTGCACGCATTAGCACCGCGGCGGCTGTATTTTCGCGTACAGCTGCCTTTGCAGCGCTGAGCCGGTAGCCGCGCCTGTGCAGCGGTTCGCCTGACAGGTCTATGCTCACTGAAGCCTGTTTAAGCCTTATATGAAGGTGAAGGCGGGCATCCGGATTTTTTGTATCAACTGCGGGCCTGGTTCCTGTCAGGTTTCTTGCCCTGTCCACTATTCCGTCCTTTACAAGCAGGGCGGAGTAATCGGGTGTGCAGATTTTTGATTTTGATATTGTGGAGGTTACGGCAATACTTGATGTAAGGTTAAAGAAATTCTCCCATGCAAACTCTTCAACAGCCTTTTTAATGTCTTCGGGAGCAATTGCTTCAAAATCAAGAACAGGAAGCAGCAGCCTGTTGGCAGTCCGCGACCATAGGCAGATGCTGTATGCGCTTTCAAGGCTTCCCTGAAACTCAACACCGCCATGTACTACTTTTGGATCTCTGCCGCCGAAGGTTAGAACTTCTTCTTTAAGAAGTTCTTCCAGATAAACGGGGCAGGTTGCAAATAATCTATGTTCGCTCATATAAGATTTGTCTTTATAAAGGCAGTTAGTACTTCAAGTGCTGTCTGATTATATCCGCCTTCAGGGATTATTAGGTCCGCAAAGGTTTTTGTCGGTTCGATGAATTCGATATGTCCGGGGCGGACCACTTCCATATACTGGGTGACTACCGATTCCATTGTACGGCCGCGTTCTTCTATGTCTCGCTTCATTCTGCGTATAAAGCGGATGTCGCTTGGGGTATCGACAAAGAGCTTCAGATCGATAAGGTCCCGGACTTTTCTGTCGGAATAGATCATGATTCCTTCAAAAATAATTACCTTCCGCGGTTCAACCCTTACTGTTTCATCGGCTCTGCGGTGATGAACAAAGTCATACAGGGGCATGTCCACGGCCCTTCCTTTTTTAAGATCTTTTAACTGACTTATCAGCAGATCGTTGTCAAAGGCGTCGGGGTGGTCGAAATTGAAGGCTGTAATATTCTGATTGTTGATATACTCAGCTGATTTGTAATAATTATCCTGCGGTATAAAAACAAAATCCGGTACAATTTTCTCAATCTGTTTAACGATTGTAGTCTTTCCGGAGCCTGAGCCTCCGCATATTCCAATAAGGTAAACTTTGTCCATATATGAAATATAGAATAATTAACATCCGGTTGTCGAGGGGCGAACTCATATATAGTCAATTTGATTTCGTTGTTGATTTTTTTTCACACTGAGCTTAATATAATTCTGACCGTTTAGTCGGATTAATCAATAAACTATATGAAATCTACTTTTGAAAGGCTCCCCAGGGAGAAAAAACAGCGTATCATAAACGCCTGTGTGAACGAGTTCGGCAGTTATTCCTACGAGAAAAGTTCTACCGACAGAATCATTAAAAAGGCGGGCATCTCAAAGGGCGGCCTTTACGAGTATACCTCCAGCAAGGAAGAGCTTTTTCTGTACATAGTGAAATACGGTTATGATAGAATTTCAGCCCATCTTGCCTGGGAAGCCAGACATGAAGGGAAGGAACTTCCGGCATCGCTGATTGATCGTATGTTTCTCTATGCCAGCCTGGCTATAGATTTCTATATAAGTAACCCCAAGTATGTTTCGTTGATTGTAAATACCCATAAGATCAGCGACCGGAAGCTTGAGAAAAAGGTTCTCGAAATAGGCAGTACCCACTTCAGCCGGCTTTTCGACGACTGCGACTTTTCTTCAATAAATATACCGAAGAGACGGGCAATGGATTTAGTATCATGGTTCATTATGAAAACAAGGTATGATTTTATATCTGAAATCGAAACCGAAACGGATATCGAGAAGATTAAGGAAGATTACCTTAATGACTGGACCTACGTTGTTAGAATACTGCGTTACGGAATAACCGGAATGACAGAAGGAGTAAGATATGATTTGGAATGAAAAAATGGAGACAATGCCCCAGGCTGAGCTTGAAAAAGTACAGACTGAAAGTCTCGCAAAACTTGCAGAGAACCTTTACGCAAAGGTTCCTTTCTATAAAAAAAAATTTGATGAACTTGGTGTTAAACCTTCTGACATCCAGGATATTAAGGATATTTCAAAACTTCCTTTTACTACAAAGGATGAAATGCGTGAGACATACCCCTATGGGCTGCTTGCCGTAGATGAATCAGAAATTGTTGAGATACATCAGTCCTCCGGAACCACAGGAACTCCCGTTGTCGATGCCTACACACAGAAGGATATAGATATCTGGGGTGAATGCATGGCCCGCTGTCTTACCATGGCCGGTGCCGGAAAGAATGATGTAATTCAGAATGCCTACGGATACGGTCTTTTTACAGGCGGTCTTGGTGTGCACTACGGAGCAAGGACAATCGGTGCTAATGTTATTCCCATCTCAGGCGGTAATACAGCGCGCCAGCTTACTGTAATGAAAGACTTCGGCACAACCTTTCTTACCTGTACGCCCTCATACTCGCTTTATATTGCCGAGTTTGCTGCGGAGAACGGCTTCTCTATGAAGGATATGAAGGTTAAGGCCGGATGTTTCGGAGCGGAACCCTGGACAGAGGAAATGAGAAAGGAAATGGAGGCTCAGCTTCACCTGGATGCCTTTGATATCTACGGACTTACCGAAATTATCGGCCCGGGTGTCGCAAATGAATGCGAATGCAAGGACGGTCTCCACGTAAATGAAGACCTCTTTTATCCTGAAATTATCGATCCGATAAGCGGAGAGGTGCTGCCTGACGGTGAGAAGGGTGAACTGGTTTTTACAACCCTTACAAAGCAGGGTACTCCCATTCTCCGTTACCGAACACGCGACATCACTTACCTTAGCAGAGGGAAATGTGCCTGCGGCAGAACATCGGTAAAAATGCATAGACTTATGGGCAGGACCGATGATATGCTGATTATCAGGGGTGTGAATGTGTTCCCGACCCAGATCGAGGAAATCCTTGTTCAGATGGAGGAAACACAGCCGCATTACCAGATAGTTGTTGACCGGGGACAGAAGCATCTTGATGAAGTTGAAGTCTGGGTGGAAGTGAAGGAACAGTTCTTCTCGGATGAAACCAAAAATATGGAAAGTCTTCGCTCAAAGATCAAGGGAGAGATGAAAAACAGGCTTGGGGTGAATGCGACAATCAAACTTGTTGAACCAAAGACTATTGAAAGAAGCATCGGAAAAGCCAAAAGAGTCATCGATAAGAGAAATCTCTAGGACAGCATATTTTAGGAGGCATTATGGCTTTAAAGCAGATATCAGTTTTTCTTGAAAATAAATCAGGCCGGCTGGCCGAGGTATCCGGATTGCTCGGAGAAGCGGGATTCAACCTTCGCGCGATAAGTATAGCCGACACCGCTGATTTCGGAATTCTCAGGATAATTATAGACAAACCGGATGAAACCCTGGCTCTTCTTGAAAAGAACGGTTTCACAGCCAAGGAAAACCTTGTTTTAGGAGTTGAGGTCGGCGACACTCCGGGCGGACTTGCCCATGTGATGAAGATTTTCGATGAAAACGGGGTTAACATTGAGTACCTCTATTCCTCACTTGAGAGTAATTCGGATAAGGCCGTGATTATCTTCAAGGTTGAGGATGTACAGCACGGTATTAAAATTCTTGAAAAATACAATGTAAGCAGAATTTCCCGGTTCTAAAATGAAACCGGGAATACTCGTACTTTTAATTTCCCTTCTTTTACTGAGCTCCTGCTCTCTTGCGCCTGATTATTCTGATTCGGACCTTGCGGCAGGAGTTTCTGTTTCTGAGCTTTCAGAATACTACCTCATTGAGGCCGACAGCGGTGCTGTTGATTCAAAGCTGCTCATTTTCTATCCCGGCGGGCTTGTCGATGAGACTGCCTATCTGCCTGTTCTGACTATGATTGCATCTGAAGGTATTACCACAGTGCTTGTAAAGATGCCCTTCGACCTGGCTGTCTTTAAGCAGAATGCTGCCCTTGATGTTATGGAAGATTTTCCCGGAAGGGATTACTGGATAGCCGGACATTCACTGGGCGGTGCAATGGCTTCGGGGGTGGTTTTCCGAAATCCTGATCAGTTCACAGGGATTGCCTTCTGGGCTTCCTACCCGTCGGCGGACTGGGACTTGAGCGGCAATACCGGAATTGATGTACTTTCAATCCGCGGCAGCCTTGACGGTGTAGCCACCCCTGAGGAAATTGCAGCGGCCGACTATCTTCTGCCTGATGGATTTACTACTATAGAGATAGAAGGCGGTAATCACTCCGGTTTCGGTTCCTACGGCCCGCAAAACGGAGACAACGAGGCTTCCATAACAAAGGAAGAACAGCATCTGCAGATTACTGAAGCCATGATCACTTTTCTTGGAGAATAAAATGAATATTGAAAAAATAATGCACAATGACGCCAGGGAGATCTTCATGGCGGGGCTTGAAGTTGTAGATCCGGAAAAACTGATCCATGATAGAATGAAACTCGATGGCAGTATTCTGAAGATTTCGGCAGACGGCAGCGAACTGAGCATTAATCTGGATGATTACTCCAGACTGCTGCTGCTTGGAGTAGGGAAGGCTTCGGCAAGAATGGCTCTTGCCGCTGAAGCCGTGCTCGGCAGCCGGATAAACGGCGGCCTGATCGTTGTAAAATACGGACATACTGAAGATCTGAAACACGTCAGGCTGATCGAATCAGGCCATCCGGTTCCCGATGAGAACAGCATTCAGGCTGCTGATGAGATGATAAAGCTCTGCTCCGATGCTGATGAAAATACCCTTATAATCAATCTTATATCCGGCGGAGGTTCAGCCCTGCTGTGCAAGCCGTATAAGGATGAGGATTTCACTCTCAGCCTTGCTGATAAGCAGGAAGTCACAAAGCAGCTTCTTGCCTGCGGAGCCGAGATCCAGGAGATTAACTGCTTTAGAAAGCATCTGTCAGGGGTTAAGGGCGGAAGACTTGCCGCTCTTATGTATCCCGCAAGATCAGTTAACCTTATCCTCTCTGATGTAGTAGGCGATGACCTGAGTTCCATTGCTTCCGGAATGACAGCCCCGGATAATACGGCATATGATGATGTTTTTGATCTTATAAAAAAATACGATCTTGAAGACGACCTTCCGAAGTCTGTTATACGCTTCCTGCTCTCAGGCCAGGCAGGGAACACCCCGGATACTCCAAAAGCCGGAGATGAAGTTTTCAGCAAAACCGATAACGTGCTTGTGGGTTCTAATTATCTTGCACTCAAAGCAGCACATAATAAGGCAGAGGAGCTGGGATACAATACTACAATTCTCTCTTCAAGGATCACAGGTGAAGCCAGGGAAGCGGCGAAATTCTACTTCGGGATAGCTTCCGATCTAACAGCACATGACAATATCAGCGGTCTGCCTGCCTGCATTATTGCAGGCGGTGAAACAACTGTAATCCTCCACGGAACAGGTCTCGGCGGTCGAAACCAGGAGATGGCTCTTGCTTTTATGACTGAACTGAAGCAGAAACCGGACTTGTGGAGCAGAATCGCTTTTCTTTCCGGAGCAACTGATGGAAACGACGGGCCTACTGATGCGGCCGGCGGACTGGTCTGCAGTGATATACTTCATAATGCCGAGCAGGTTGATCTTCTTTCGTTTCTGAAAGACAACGACAGCTACCATGCACTTGAACTTACGAATTCGCTGCTTAAAACCGGACCCACAAATACAAACGTCTGTGACATTCAAGTAATACTAGTAATCTAAGCTGTTCCTAATAAAATTAATCTTTATCTTTACAGATATGATCTCCTGTTGTACACTGTGTATATATAAATCAATATATATCGATATAACATTATTAAAACACTAAGATATGGGCAGCACTATAGGCTGCAGTATTTAGTGCTCAAAATTTACAGGAGGCAGAAATGTCAGGACCATATGTAATCGTCGGCGGATCAGCTGCCGGCCCGAAGGCCGCTTCGAAGATCAGGAGAATGGACCCTGAAGCGGAAATTGTAATGATTCAGAAAGGAAACTTTCTTTCAATGGCGTCATGCGGATATCCGTATTTTGTTGGTGGGGTATTCGACGACCCGGGCCAGCTTATTGCAACGCCTACCGGAGTTCCCAGAGACCCGGGATTCTTTATGAATGTGAAGAACATCAAGGCAATTACCGGAACTGAGGTTACCGATATTGACCGGCAGGCAAAAAAACTCAGAATGATGAATGTTACCACCGGAGTTGAATCTACCCAGGAGTATTCAAAACTTTTTCTTGCCACCGGAGCAAATCCGGTTGTTCCGCCTCTGCCGGGCAAGGATCTTGAGGGGGTTACAACACTTCAGAGCATGGAAGATGCAATGTATCTCAAAAAACGTCTGAATGAAGGCAGTCTGAAGAAAGCCGTAATAGTCGGAGGCGGTTTGATCGGTATAGAAACCTGTGAAGCCCTGGAACTTGCCGGAGTAGAGATAACTGTGGTTGAGATGATGGATCAGATCCTTTCCTTCCTTGACTGGGAAATGGCAAAGCATGTTGAAAACCACATAAGAACCAAGGGCAGTGATGTGATAACAGGAATCGGCGTCTCGGAGTTTCTTGGCGATGACGGGAAATTAACCGGTGTAAAACTGTCAAACGGTGAAGAGCTTGAATGCGATCTTGCTGTAGTTTCAATAGGTGTACGGCCTAATTCTGCACTTGCAGCATCCGCCGGTCTTGAAGTGGGACTCAGGGGCGGAATATCAGTTAATTCTTTCATGCAGACCTCTGATCCTGACATTTATGCCGGCGGCGACTGTGTTGAGGTGACAAACCTGGTTACGCATAACAAGTCGCACTGGCCGATGGGCGACGCGGCAAATCTTCAGGGAAGGGTTGCCGCCCAGAACATGGTGCTTGGAAACAATGCTGAATACAAGGGAATGATCGGTACGGGTATCTGCAAGGTTTTCGACTACACCGCTGGAAGCTCAGGCCTTTCCGTGAGCCAGGCAAAAAAACTGGGATACTCAAACATCCTCACAGCCATTCAGGCCTCACCTGATAAACCCGGTTTCATGGGTGCAATGCCTGTGATTATCAAACTGGTTGCTGATAAGACAACCGGAAAACTGCTTGGAATTCAGGCGGTGGGAACCGGTGATGTTTCCAAGCGTATTTCAACGGGTGCCATGGCTATACAGGCCGGGATGTGCGTGCATGATCTGGTTAATCTGGACCTTCCCTATGCACCGCCTTTCTCCCCGGCTATCGATAACTTTATTGCGGCGGCTCATGTTCTTCAGAATAAATTTCTGGGCAGAATGACAGGCATCTCCGCAACGGAAGTTTATGAACGTAATAATGCAGGAGAAAAACTGTACCTGCTTGATGTTAGAGGACCCGATGAGTTTGAGCAGATGCGCCTTGGAATAGGCGAGACCCTTCTGCCGCTTGGAATGATCAGAAAGAAGGCCGATACTCTCCCGAAAGATAAAAATCAGGAGATTATCCTCTACTGCAAGATTTCTCTGAGAGGTTATGAGGGCGCATGCATACTTAAGGGGCTTGGATATACCAACGTAAAGGTTCTTGAAGGCGGTGTGATCGGATGGCCTTATCCGAGAGAAAAATAAAAGCTGTCTTTAATTAAATGCAGGGCTGAGACGGTTGCTTCCTCTCAGCCTTTTTTAATCTGTTATGGAGTTTACACGTAACATCAGCTGCAGTTTTCCGGAAACTTTCATCTTCTTGTAGATATTCTGCAAATGAGTTTTTACCGTGTTGACGGAAATAAATAGTTTATCGGCAATGTTTTTGTGATCCTCTCCCTGTATTACCAGGTTGAGTACATCTTTTTCCCTGTCTGAAATACCGAACTTTTCACAGATATTATCAAGTCTGTCGCTGTTTTGTATTGCCGAAGCTTCCTTTGCTCCGGGCTTTGCCCTGAAATCGAGAAAACTGATGACTACCAAAGGCAATATTGCCATGTAGGAAAAACGTACATATGCCTGAGCACTGCTGTTCGCAAGGACAATAATGTCAACAAGCGACAGTATCAGATATGGAGCCAGAATTATCAGGCCCTTAAGGTTCTCCTTTTTCTTTTCGGGATCCTTAGTAACAAGGAAGGTTATAAAAAGGGTAACAGCCTGTGATCCGGCAACAAGACATGCAAGCGGGAATATGAACCCGTCTGTAACAGCTCCGGCGTTGAGGAACAGCTGGTCGGAAGCCTGTTTTTTAATAATTATCAGGAAAATAAGCAGAAGAACAAAGATTACAAGAATAAACAGAAGCACGAGCTTGTTTCGGCGTTTGACCTGAATAGGCAGGAAATGCACTGTAAGGTGGTTTATTCCGTAAAGCATTATTGCAATAAGAGCCAGTTTGAAGAACGCGAATACAAGACTCCAGTAAGTATCATCATTAAAAAGTTTGAGACTGCTGTCGGCAAAGACTATATTGGCAAGCTGAAGGTAGTTTCCCAGCAGAATACCCGCAATATATACAATCGTGGCACTGCTTACAATCATGGTCCAGAACAGTCTGGGGTGTTGTTGTCTTCTCCAGGAGTTGATGCTTGAAATAATCACTGCGAATAGTGTGGAAAAGATCAGCACTAAGACTATGTCGTAAATCATTCTGGTCTGGATCATCTATCCCCTATTCTACAGTCTGAAGTATGCTTAGTCTACAATTGTATTGAAGAAATAATAGTGAATACAATATATAAAGTATGTTATTATTGGACGCAGTCTATCAAAAAGGCGGATTTATAAATGAATTTTCTTATCAAGCCTCTGGCAAAGCTTATTGCAGCTCTTAATTCAAACTCAAAACCTCAGTCTGTAGCCGCTGCAGTATCATTCGCGCTCATGCTTGCAATGATGCCGGCATTTAACCTTACGTGGCTCTGCCTGTTTATTATTACAATGCTGTTCAGAATCAACTACGGTCTGGAGTTTGCATTTCTAATACTGTTCAAGCTGATTATTCCCCTTGCAGATCCGCTTATTGAACCTGTCGGATGGAAAATAATGAATATTCCAGCTGTCTCGGCTCTTATATATGACTCTCTTGATATCCCGGTACTCATTCTGTTTGATTTTAATAATTCACTGCTTGTCGGAGGCTTTGCCGCCGGTCTTGCGCTCTGGATTCCTGTGTTTGTTATCGTTCTGTTGCTTGCAAAGCTCTTCAGGGCAAAGGTTGCTCCCGCCCTTGCAAAAAGCAGGCTGATGGTCCTTATCAGGAAGGCGCCCTTCGTAAACCGATTTGCCGGTGCCGTCAATCAGTACGGCGGAATGTTTCATTAGGAGGCCGGTATGAACAAAAAACCTGTGAAACTTCCTTCAATTTTCAGAAAGCCGGTTCCATCAAAAGCATGGGAAAAAAAGTATCTTGGCAAGATATATCTTAAAGATGATCTGGAGTTTTTAAAACGGATTGCGGTTACCGAGGGCGAGACAGTCAGGGTAAATCCTGAGCTGGTAGAGAAAAAAGATATTGCAAGGCTCAAGGATCTTGGAAAGGTAATCAAGGCAAACCGGAAGGCTGTCAGCTTTATTCTGCTGATAATAATTGTTCTGATAGCGGCAGCTGCAGTAGTATTTACCCTGTTTTTCAAAAATCCGCTCATTGAACGTTTTGTTGAAAACAGCCTGAGCTCTGTGTTTGAAACCGAAACGGATATAAGCGGTGTGAATTTGAATATTCTTAACGGAGAGCTCAGCGCAGACAGTCTGGTTATTGCGAATCCTGATAATGCAATGATGAATCTGGCGGAGATTCGCGGGATCAGCGCCTCTGCTGATATTGCCGGTCTGCTTAAGGGTCGGGTTCTTATTACTGAAATGGGCTTCAGTGAGCTTCTGCGTAACACCCCGAGAGATAGCGCTGCAGTTATTCCGCAGACTGACTCTGCACCTGCTGATTCCGCTGATGCTGAAAGCTCCTCCGGAGAAGGCGGTGAAGGCATAGCGGGTTCAATAAAAGACGCCGGTTCTGACATTATCAGCAAAATGTCTGCAGGCTTTCAGGCTGTCAGCGGCGAAATTGATGCTGAAGCTATCCTTGATGAACAGCTGGATAGGCTTGCTTCAATACAGGCGGCCGGAACCGCAGCCGATGAGATAAAAGGCGATATTGAAAAATGGAAGGATTCGGCTGATGAGTGGGGTTCTAAGCTTGAAGAATGGTCTCCGAAGGTTAAATATCTTACATCAATTAATAAAAACAGCTTCAGTACAGTGGCAAAGGCTACAGAAAGCCTTAAAGAACTCAATACAATCTACAATAAGAGTGTATCCGATTATAAGGAAATTGAAACTCTGACTGCTGAGGCCGGGAGGCAGATTTCCGAGCTGAAAGAAATGTCGGACAGTCTAATTGCCAGTGTTCAGGATGATTACAGCTATGTAGAATCCCTGATACAGCTTCCGAAAGACCAGGGGCTGGACTGGATATCATCACTTGTTGAAGACAGCCTGGGACTACCGATACGTTCATATCTCGAGAAGATAAATACCGGCCTTGAATATTACAGGCGCTTTAAGGCCATAACCGACAGGGAAAGGGAAGAAAGGCCGCAGAGACGTAATCCGCGAAGACTTGCAGATCCTGATGCTGATCAGCCTTTCTTCAGGCTGGTAAGCGCATATGCCGCTGGTATCGAGGATGATTTTAATTATAATGCCGTGCTAAGCAATATAAGCAGCGGTGATGGTCAAACTCAGGAAGTTCCGACGCTTGAGCTGGGCTGGGAAATGCAGAACGGAGCTGAAACCTTAATACGGCTTTCGACAGAAGACATGGCCTTCAGCACGGACGGCCTTTCAATCTCATCACCAATTGATCTTACGGATATCGGAATAAGCTCGGTTTCGGGAAATGCTGCGGTTGCCTCTTCAGCCGTCTACTCCGGCGGAAGCTACTCTGGTAATATAAGCATCAACTCAGAAGATCTTGCTTTTAAGCCTGTAGATGAAAACAATATCGGATACAGACTCCTTCTGAGCAGTCTTGATAAGGTACGTCCTTTTGCAGTACAGGGCGGTTTTTCATATTCCGGGGCCGGCGGTCTGGATTTGAGTCTTAAGACAAGCATGGATGATGTTCTGGGAGATACTGTAAAGGAGCTGCTTGATGAGGGCGCCGACGAAGCCGTGTCACTTTTGCGTGAGGAGCTGGATAAACGGCTGAAGGAACCTCTTGCCGAGGTTGACAGGTATCGGACGGAGATTGAGAGCTATGTTTCTCAGCTTGAAGATATTAAAAAGGATATCGGTTCCTATCGGCAGCTTGCAGATACAAAGATTAAGGAAACCGAGGCTCAGATAAAAAAGATTGCCGAGGAAAAGGCAAAGGCCGAGGCTCAGAAGCAGCTGGATGCTGCAAAGGATGCTGTCAAACAGGGTGTCGGGAATCTGCTTAATTTTTAACGTGAACAAATAAACCGGATGATGTATATTATAGCTCATATCCAACAGGAGGAAGAAATTTGAGACTTACTAAAATAAAACTGCTCTGTCTGCTTGCGGGCCTTGCATTGATTTTTACGGCTGTATCCTGCAGTACCGACGACAACGGCGACACTGTTTTTAGCGGGTACATTGCAAGATGGAATTTTGACAGTAATATTGATGATGAAACCGGAAACTATGATCTTACTGTCACTGAATCGGATTCCGGTACAGAGGCATATGATACTGTAAATTATAAAGAAGGGACTGCAAGCGGATTGTTTGACGAACTTACAACTCTTTCAACTCCGGAGGTTGCATTCGGTGACAACTCATTCTCTGTGGCATTATGGGCATATGTCAGTTCAGAATCGGATGCAGATTCTCCAGAGCTGGTTAACTGGGCAAACTCGGGCTTCTTTATATATCCCGTCCTTAGCTCAGGTCATATATGGTTCGGAGTAAATAACGGAAGAGTAGAAGAAGTTGATTATATTAATGCTGGATTCACGGCCGATACATGGTACCATTTTGTTTTGACATATGACGGATATCATCTGATGCTCTACATCAACAATGATCGGGAACTCATTTCAGGATGCAGCGCCGATATACGTGATCTTTCAGGTCCTATCCTGATCGGTTCGGGAGATGATGATTACTTTCTCAACGGTTGTATTGATGATGTAATCCTTTATGACCGGACACTGACAGCCGCTGAAGTCAACGCGCTTTACAGCAGCTATTAACTCAATAAACTGCTGAGTAAACCTCAGTAATAAAATCTCCGTCCTGCTGCGGGAGTATTGCTCTTGTAGTTGAATAGTCCTCGTATGTATGGTCGGAGAAACTTTCCTTCCAGAAATAAGTATACTTAAGGTTTTCCCCGTCCGGAAAATCGCTTGTCCCGCTGTTCGGGTGTCCAGAGATATATGTGATAGGATCATCCCATGTAGTGTCGATTTCCTTCCATACGGTTCCGTTACAGACTCTTGTCCATGCATGATTTCCGCCGCTTATGTATTGGGCCGGAATCCCTCTGGCCCGAAGCAGTGCCATGAACAGGTTTGAATAGCCGTCACAAACTGCTGCCTGATAGTCAAGAACAGTAAGGGCGTCCTGTTTTCGGCGTATTGAATTATCTACGGAATCAGAGTCGTATTTAAGTGAAAGAACTATATAATCATGTATCTCTTTTATCAGTTCATCAGCTGTTTCTCCGCTGAAGTTTTCGGCTGCGGAAAGTATTTCGGATTCATCAGACTGAACCTCCGGGGATGGGTAAATGAAAGTACCGTCCTCGCTGTTTGTATTTGTTACAGTGAAGGATGTTACAGCTGTTCCCGAATATGTAAAACTGTAGATTACTCCGAAGGCGCTCATGGAATGGATTTCCACTATTTTATAGATTGATACATTGTAGAAACCTTCACCCTGCCTTAGCCATATTCTTAATGTATCGCTGCCGACCGGAAGATAATATTTGATAGTGTCGGAGCCCTTGGTTATGCTGAGTAAAAGGTATGGGGGAAGCATCCCGTCGTCGGTAAACACATAGGGGAGATCGAAGTACGCATCAGCTTCAAAATTATCTGTAAAGCTGCAGTCAAGAATAAGTCTTGAATCACTTGAAACTACCGGAATTGATGAAATATTCCTGCCCGGTCCGCTGTATGCTGCAGGAGTAAAAAGCTTGGTAATCTTTGGATACTCAGTTGAAAGTTCCGGGGAGGGGTTCGGATCGCAGGCCAGTGTGATTAGTATCCACAATGCAGTGATGAAAATAAAGAAACGTTTCATTTTTAAGCTCCATGCTTTTATGTAATTATATCATGCTATACTCCCGGAATAAAAAAGTTTAGTATAACTATTAGATTGTGAGGGGTTGGAATGAATGTATCTAACTATCTGGATGATCTGGATCGCTTTTTAAATTTGGAAGATTTTCAGCAATTTCAGGATGACATTTCAAAATTAACAGGATTCGCGATTATAACCTCGGATTATACAGGTAAACCTGTTACAAGGCATAGCAACTGTACCGAGTTCTGTACCATGATTAGAAGAAACGCCTCCTTCAGTAAACTCTGTGAAAAATGTGATGCCCGGGGTGGATTGGAAGCCGCCAGATTAAAAAAACCTTATATCTATTTATGCCATATGGGCATTATTGATCTTGCCGTTCCCATAGTGGTCAATAATCATTATCTGGGAGCAATAATGGCAGGACAGGTTTTTCTTGATGATATACAAAGCTCCAAAGACCTGGAAAAAATGCTTTTTGAAGAGAGCAGACTGAAAATTCTTGAATATAATGATGAACTTAGAAATGCTTACTATAAGCTTCCCAGGTATTCCCTCGAGTTTATTGTTGACCTTTCATATACAATTCTGGGATTTATTGAATATAAAATTAAAACATTTCAGAAGATCTCTGAATATTTTAATTCCCGGATGATTGATAATAAAATGAATCAGCAGGCTGAAGATAAGAAAATTGATTCAAGGAGAATACATAAGCTCCCCGGTGATGTCGATGAAAGTTTATCCCCTGCTGTTAAATACATAAAAGAAAATATCAGAGGAAAAATTGAGCTCGATAAGCTTGCAGAATTATGCAACTACAGTACAGGTTATTTCAGCAGACAGTTTCGAAAAAAACTGAACTGTACAGTTCCTCAATATGTAAACCTTGTTAAGGTTGAAGAGGCCTGCAGTCTGCTGGAGATTACTGATATGCAGATAAATGAAATAGCATATCACCTGGGTTATGAAGAATGCGGATACTTCAATAAAATCTTTAAGAATTTAAAAGGGATTACTCCTAAAAAATACCGCGAGAACTTTCGTGCTACGATTATGGATATTTAAACCAGCATAATAATTTCATATCCTGAATTAATGTCATAAAATTACTATTAATAATTTACATTAAACAGTTTTTTCCAATAATGACAATTGTAAATTTCCAGCCATATAATATTCCTGAATTATTAAGCGCTTAATAAATTTACACAAAGGGTTTTATCTGGAGGAAAATAATGAGAAAAGCATTTATATGCCCATCTAAATATATTCAGGGTGAAGACGAGCTGTTGAATCTTGGCTTCTTCATCAAGGAACATGGAAAATCCGCCCTGCTTATCGCACACAGGGAAGATGTGGAAAGAGTAAAAGATAAACTTGATGCAACAGCTGAGAAATATGATATCGAGCTTGTACAAAGTAATTTTAAGGGAGAGTGTTCCAGGAATGAAATAAAAAGACTTGAAACACTGGCGAAAGAAAAAAACTGCAGCTGTACTATAGGTCTGGGAGGCGGCAAGGCAATTGATACGGCCAAATGCGTGGCTAAAGGTGATGCCTTGATCATCGTTCCCACAATTGCAGCAACAGATGCTCCCACCAGCCATTCTGCAGTAATTTATACAGAAGACGGTGCTTTTGAAGATTATGCATACTTCAAACAGAATCCCGGAGTTGTATTAATTGATACAACAATTATCGCGAATGCTCCGGCAAGATTTCTTGTCTCAGGAATGGGAGATGCACTCTCAACCTATTTTGAAGCAAGAGCTACACTGCGTTCAAATTCTAATGTAAATGCAGGATTGCCATGCGGAGCCCGTCAGGACAGCCGCCTGGAAGCCAAGGGTACAAAAGCGGCATTTGCCCTTGCCTCACTGTGCTATCAGACCCTGCTTGAAGACGGTCTGAAAGCAAAAAAGGCATGTGATAGTAATGTTGTTACAGCGGCTCTGGAAAATGTGGTTGAGGCAAACATTCTTCTTTCAGGTCTTGGTTTTGAGAGCGGAGGTCTGGCTGGAGCTCATGCCATACATGATGGTCTTACAATAATTGAAGAAACACATAAGTATTACCATGGTGAAAAAGTAGCCTTCGGGACTATCGCACAATTAATTCTTGAAAATGCTCCGACTAAAGAAATTGAAGATGTTCTTGAATTCTGTCTTTCCGTTGGTCTGCCGGTATGTCTGGCTGATCTGGGTGTAAATAAGATTTCCGGGGAAACTCTTGCCGCGGTTTCGGAAAAAGCATGTATTCCTGAGGAATCTGTGCATTCAATGCCTTTTTCTGTTACTGCTGAAATGGTTGCAGGAGCAATTATCACAGCTGACAGCATCGGCTCCGACTTTAAAAGAAAAAACAGCTTTCAGGAGTAGATTGTGAAAAAAATCATTAATAATCCTGAAGATGTTGTGATGGAAATGTGCAGAGGCATCGCCCTTGCGCATCCGGAACTGGACTTAAATCAAAAGTACAAAATTATATCGAGAAGAAGTAAGGATAGAAACAAGGTCAGTCTCATTAGCGGCGGCGGCAGCGGGCATGAGCCGGCGCATGCAGGTTTCGTAGGAGAAGGACTGCTTGATGCTGCCGTATGCGGAGATGTTTTTGCCTCTCCTTCACAAATACAGGTTTATCAGGCTATCAGGGAATCGGCAGGAGGAAAAGGAACGCTGCTTATTATAAAAAATTACAGCGGCGACATAATGAATTTCAAGAATGCCGCGTTTCTGGCTCAGGAAGACGGAATAAATGTTGATTATGTTGTAGTGGATGATGATGTTGCCGTGAATGACAGTTTATATACGGTCGGCCGCAGAGGCGTTGCCGGAACCTTTTTCGTGCATAAAATATCAGGTGCCGCTGCTGAAGATGGTAAAACCCTTTCAGAAGTAAAGAATATTGCTGAAAAAGTAATAAGCAATGTAAAAAGTCTGGGGTTTGCTCTAAGTTCGTGTACTGTCCCAGCCAAAGGCAGCCCTACATTCAGTCTTCTGGAAGATGAAATAGAATTCGGAGTCGGGATACACGGTGAACCCGGAATAAAAAGGGAAAAAATAGCTACTTCAGATATCCTGGCAAAACGAATTGTGGATCAGCTTGCCGGCGAACTTAAACTCTCTGAAAATGACGAGGTTGCTGTTCTGATAAATGGATTCGGCAGCACCCCGCTGCAGGAATTATATGTATTGAACTATTCAATTCAGTGCCTGCTGTCTGAAATGAATTTGAAAGTATTGAAAATTTTTGTCGGCAATTATATGACCAGCATTGATATGGCGGGGGCTTCGGTTTCCATTTTGAAACTGGATGATGTGATGAAGAAATATCTTCTCAGTCCCTGTAATGCTCCGGGATTCAAGATGGTTGATGCTGCTGAAGTCCGTCATACTGAACCAGGTGAGTTGAACGAGATTAAGAACCGGAAGAAAGGAAAATACTGTATCGAGACAAGTTCTGACTATGCGGTTATTCACGGAGGGAAGATCAGCCTGAATAATATTATTTATATGGTCGATTGCATAAGTGAGTGTATAATAAAAAACGAGGTTGCTTTTTGTGAACTGGATTCACATGCCGGTGACGGTGATTTCGGAATGAGTGTTTCAAAAGGCTTTCGTCAGTTAAAAAATGAATGGCATGAAATACTTGATGAAGAAGCAGTCAGCATCGGATCCTTTTTAAATGCATCTGCGCTGATAATTATGGAATACTGCGGGGGTGCTTCAGGTCCGATATGGGGCAGTGCCTTCAGAGCAGCAGGAAAATTTGCAGATGATAAAACTGAAATGGATATCAGCACCTTCTCGCAGATGATGGCTGCAGCTGTAGCGGGTATTCAGAAAACGGGCGAAAGATCATTCGGCCGCGGGGCTGTTGTCGGTGACAAAACTTTAATTGATGCATTGGTCCCTGCTGTGGACAGTCTGGCTGTGTCAGCTGAAAATAAAATGAAACTGAATTCTGCACTGAAAGAATTTGCCGGACAGGCCGTTGAGGGCGCAAGAAAGACCGAGCATATTACCGCCCGTATGGGCAGGGCCGGAACTGCAGGTGAGCGAAGTCTCGGGTTTCCGGATGCCGGCGCGCATGCGCTGGGGGTTATTTTCACATACGTATATGACCATTTGGAATTTGTTTAGGAAGATTGCCGGCAGATTATTAATCAGGAAATCTGATGTTGATCAAATATTGATTTATTATGGAGGGATTATGAAGAGTACGGTTAAAAAACCGCAAACATGGCTGGCTATTGCACTCATGTTGATCTTGGTTGGAAGTTTCTTTGCACACTTATTCAACACATCGGGATATAAAGTGCAGGTGACGGAAATTTCTTTCAGAACTGATAAAGGATTACTGAACGGCTTGCTTTACATGCCGAAAGGTGCCGGTCCGGGCGATCCTCGCCCTGCAATCGTAACCACACATGGTTACCTTAATGCAAAAGAAATGCAGGATGCTCCGGCTATTGAAATGTCAAGAAGAGGCTATGTTGTCCTTGCACTTGATATGTACGCTCACGGTGATTCATATCTTGACAGTGTTCCGCTGGGAAATCCGTTTTTCTCATTCTGGACTACTGCGATTTATGATGCCGTTCAATACATATATAAACAGCCCTATGTCTTAAAAGATAAATCCGGTAACGGAATAATAGGTGTAAGCGGTCATTCCATGGGCGGCTTTTCCTCTACTATGGCATCTTTCTCTGACGAACAGGCATATCAGAAAGACCTTGCTGAAGGAAAGCCGGCAGTACGCAAGATACATGCAGTTCTGACTGCAGGTTCTGATTACCGATGGTCTTCTTATCTTGGTGTAAACGCTGAAGCCATTGATATGAGTTTAGCCAGCCGGGTTGCGGGCGCCATTGCCGGGCAGTATGATGAATTCTTCTTTGATGAAAACGCCTACGCAACCGGTGAAACAATGGTAAAAAAGAATTATTCACAGACCGCTACCGGTAAACAGTTTCTGGGAAATCCTGCAAACCCTGCTAAAGGGACCTTTTTTACAACAGCAGCGGGCGGAAAGCGGATTATCTATGAACCAAATGAAACACATCCTTGGAACCATTTCTCTAAAGAATCAACCGGTTATCAGATTCAGTTTTACACAGAAGCATTTAAAGATTATGCTCCTGCATCGGCCGTCAAAGGCGACGGACAAATATGGCGCTTGAAGGAGTATGCAGAGTTTATTGCGTTAATAGGTTTTTTCATGCTTTTCGTTCCGCTTGTACAGCTTCTGCTTAAAATTCCGTTTTTCAGTTCAGTAAAATCAGAATCTATCAAAGAGTTTGCCGGACCTGATACTAAAAAAAGAAAAGTTGTTTTCTGGCTGATAACGGCATTTAGTGCTCTTTTCCCCGCTGTATATTATGCCACCCTGATGGGGAAACTGCCCCTTGGACTTTCACAGATAAGAGTAGCTGCACTTGTAATATTTGCTGCTGCAATTATTATAGCCATTGTGACAATAGCTAAAAGCAAGGATGAGAAATCATTTTTCGGATGGATTATTGCCGCTGCAGCTGCATTCATTGTATTCGGTTTAACTATTGGTGCAGGAAACCTTTTCAAGCTGAGTCCGTATTTCAATGAACCGCAGACAAATGCAGTTGTTTTCTGGGCCTTATTTGTTGCTGCTGTAACCTTTCTTATTCTGACCATTGTGTATCTTACAATCAATAAACCGGCCGGAATGGATTTGAAACAGTATGGAATAGCGGTTAATTTAAAGAACATCCTGAAAGCCTTATTGGTTGCAATAATATCAGCAGCTGTCGGGTTTATTATTCTTTTTATTATAGATGCGTTATTAAAAACAGACTTCAGACTGTGGCTTGTTGCTGTAAGGGCTTTTAATTCCGATCATTTCTTCTCGGCATTAAGATATATGCCGTTCTTCTTTCTCTATTACTTCTTCAACGGTATAGCACTGCAGGTGAATACAAACAGCAGTTACCTTAAAGGAGTAAAGGGTTACCTTACATCTTATGCAATTAATATCGGCGGACTTATACTGTTTCTGATTGGCGAGTACGGCGGAATTTTTCTGTTTGGAAAAGCCGCCTGGCCAACCGTTGCATTAAACAGTATTGTACTTCTCGGCTTCGTAGTAATGCTTTTTATTGCAACTATCATAACCAAGAAAATGCTGGAAAAGACAAACAATGTTTTTACCGGTGCATTTCTGAATACCATAGTATTCACACTTATGGCAGTTGCCAGTTCAACAATGTACATCAATCTGGTTTAAAAGTTTTTATCATTTAAAAAATGCTTCCGTAATAAGCCGCTCTATTATTTAACAATAGAGCGGTTCGTTTATTACTGGTTAATAATATTAAGTTTATTGCTTTGCTGAAAAAGCGGTAGTATCATTAATACAGGGAATATCTTTCTTTTTTAGGAGGCCTCTATGTCAAATGAAACTATCGAAAAGAACGGTAAAGACAGCAGAAAATCCGGCGATTCAATTAAAACCTTTGTAATAGACACCAATGTGTTTATTCACAAGCCTGATGCCATCCTTTCATTCAAGGATAACGAGGTTGTCATTCCGCTTGCAGTGCTTGAGGAGCTTGACAGCCTGAAGCGTTTCAGCGATGAAAAAGGACGCAGTGCCAGGCATGCAATCCGATTCCTCGATGCCCAGGCGGCAAGAGGAGGCTCCCTAAGCAACGGAATTAAAATGGAGAACGGTTCCATACTCAAGGTTCTCAGAGCCGGTGCATCCACAATGCCTCCCGAGCTTGCTGCCCAGAAGGCGGATAACCGTATCATTCAGACAGCGCTGGATCTTCAGGCGCAGGGCAGGCGGGTCTTTTTAGTCTCGAAGGATATAAACGCCCGCGTAAAGGCCGAGGCGCTTGGACTGAAGGCTGTTGACTATGAAAAGCAGAAGATTGATATAAAATCGCTCTACCAGGGCTGGCGGGAAGTCCAGGTTTCCCGGGATACATTTGAAAAATTCAGGAATGATAAGCGAATTGAGTGGCGGGATTCTTTGCGAAGCAACGAGTTTGTGGTGATGAAGGCTTCCGACGACGGCGAGACCCTGATCGGCCGGTATTTCAGTCAGAATAATGAGCTCAGAATGCTTCCGGCCAGGCGTCATTCCGTTTACGGCATCAAGCCGCTTAATCCGGAACAGAAGATGGCCTTTGAGCTTCTGCTTGATGAAACTGTATCACTGGTTACCCTGGTAGGACAGGCCGGAACGGGAAAAACCCTTCTGGCCCTTGCTTCCGGGCTTGCGAAGGTTATTGATGAAGCAAAGTATAACCGGATGCTTGTCTCTCGGCCGGTAATTCCAATGGGTAAGGACATAGGTTATCTGCCCGGAGACAAGGGAGAAAAGCTGTCTCACTGGATGCAGCCGATATTCGATAATCTGGAGTATATTCTCGGAATCAACCGGAAAAAGGATGATGAGAAGGGCGTTGACTGGTTTATCAAGAACAATCTTCTCGAAGTTGAGGGCCTGACATATATCCGCGGACGTTCGCTGCCTGAACAGTATATCATCATAGATGAAGCCCAGAATCTAACTCCTCACGAGATTAAAACCATAGTCAGCAGGGCCGGAAAGAATACCAAGGTTATCCTCACCGGCGATCCCTACCAGATTGACAGCCCTTATCTTGATACAAACTCGAACGGACTTTCCTATCTGGTTGAAGCTTTCAAGGGCCAGCAGATTTACGGGCATATTACTCTTACTCATACCGAGCGAAGTGCTCTCGCGGAACTTGCCGCGCAATTGCTTTAGAGTAAATTTAATGCAAGGGAGCTTTTTGCAAAACTGACCGAGTTTTGCCGGAAGCTTACTTGCATCTGTATTTTGAATTTTCTATATTTTATATAGAGAGGATAACTGAGATGAAATGTACGGAATGTGACGGTCAGTTGGAAGAAGGTTATAATTTCTGTCCGCATTGCGGAAGCCCAGTAAGCTCCATTGATGAACTCAGACAAAGTATTGGAGAGTCTTTTGACAGACTGGAAGAGGTTGTCTATGGGGATGCACTGCTCAGACTGGAAAATCTGTCACTCAGGCTTATTGATATTGAGTCTGAACTTGATACATTTATACTCTCAAAGAAGTGATCAGCCGCGCTTAAAACACTGCCGGTTTTGAAAGAAGATCACATTTTTTACTGTACACTAAGCCTAAGCATGCCGAAAATTTCATAGATATGAAGAAATCCTTTTTTCTGCTGCCGTTTCTTATTATTTTTGCTGTTTCTCTCAATGCTCAGGTGCTTTTTAAGACACCTGTATTCGGTGAAGGAGAGAATCTACTTTTCAGCGCAGAGCTTGAGTGCCCTGGTTTCGGACGCTACTCAACCCTTTTTGATGTAAATCTTGATGATAGGGATTTTTCCCAGCTGACTATCTTCCCCGAAGAAGCCGTAATGCTTGACGGCGGCAATACACTCCAGATCCGCAACCGATACGGTCTGTTCAGGACTAAAAGCGATTTCTCCGGTTTTGAGGTCATAAAATCATATCCCGGATTCATTGAGGGCAAACAGATAAAGGAAGGAAAGATGTTTCCTTCGCACCCGTCACCGGACGGCCGCTACCTCGCATATCTGCAGCCTGTTTCCCATGGCTATGCATCGCTTATTCTATATGATGTAGCTCAGGGAACGGAAACCGTAATATCAGATAATCTCGACCTCACTTACAGCGATGAAGTAGTTCTCTGGGCTCCGGATTCGGAGTTTTTCGTCTACAGCAAGGGCGGAGAGGTATTCTATTACTCTCTTGAGCAGTACTATGCCGGTAAGACTCTGGCTGAAGAGTTCAGGAAGATAGGCAAGGGCCTGATTTCAAATGTACGCTGGTCGGCCGGTAAAGAACTTTTTTATCTCTCAGACTCCGTCATATACAAGATAATTCCAGCTCAGCTGTTCACAACCTCCCTTTACCGTGAGCTCATGGAGATCGGTGAAATTTCGGGCAAGATTCCCTTTGATTTCGATCCGGCATTTGACAGCTTCTATGTATCTCCCGACGGAGAAAAGATCATATTCAATAAAGCCGGAAGCAATATCTTCCTTTATTTTCTTAAAAACTCAAACTATATCTCAACAGGTGATGTTGTTTCGCTGCCGTATCTTTACCTGCCCAGAAATACAAGGCTTAAAAAAGTTGTCTGGCCCACAAGCGATATAGTCACTATTCTGACAACACGAATTGAGGGAGGATCCCAGAAAACCTCTGTTTTCAGGTTTGACCTTCGTTACACCGATAAACCGCTTGAATTTAAGCAGATTCCAGAAGAGAACGTCACGGACCTTGAGCTGTCCATGAATTCCGAGACTGTTGCGGTTCTCTACAATGACAGAATAGCCTTCAAGGATTATAAGACCTGGAGTACCTCGGGCACATTGAAGTTTGACAGTCCTATAAAATCCTTCTGGATATCCGATTCCGAGCTGCTGATTACCGGAAAATATTCCACAGAAAAATATGATATTTACACCGACAGTTCGACCGTTCTTACCGTTTCACAGGCAGATTCCTCCGGTTACACAAAATCAGGCTCCGTGTACGCATCTTCTAACGGAAATCTGTTTATACTCGACAAGGAAACAGGGTGGAAGCGTGTTTTCAGTCTTGATGAAGAGGTTCCTGTCTCAGTGTCGGACAAATACCGCGTTTATACCCAGGATCAGACAGCAGGGCCCTACCAGAATATGATAATGATGAGAAAGCTGGACAGCTTCGGTACTGAAGCGCTCTTTCCCTATCCTGAATCAGAATACGAAGCCTTTCCTGCAAGAGACGATGATATAAACTTCGACAATTTCTCCCACGGCTCACGAATCCGCAGAAGGGAAATTTCAATAGTATTCAACGCTATTGATTCAGCAGAGGGCCTTACTGAGGTTCTTAATGTGCTTGATCATTACGATATCAGCGCCACTTTTTTTGTGAATGGTAATTTTATGCGTAGAAATCCTGAGGCAGTCCAGGAACTTGCAAATTCTTCTCATGAAATCGGCTCACTTTTCTATTCATATTTTAACATGACTGATGCAAGATACAGGCTTGATAAAGAATTTATCAAAAGAGGCCTTGCCCGGAACGAGGATGACTACTATGCTTTAACTGGGGAGGAGCTTGCGTTGCTTTGGCATGCACCTTATTACGTTGTTAGCAGCGATATTATTGATGCATCCAAGGAAATGAACTATACCTATATCAACCGTGATATTGATCCGCTTGAGTGGGTATGGGATGTAAGAGGCCTGAGCAGTCAGGGTCTGAGTGTTGCAGAAATGATCGAAACCATTATGAACAAGAAGAAACCCGGCTCGATCATCCCAATCAGACTCGGTGAATCCACCGACGGAACCGAACCATTATTTGCCAGTCTTGAACTGCTTCTGAACGACCTTATTGAACAGGGATATTCGGTTGTTCCGGTAAGCGTGCTTATAGACCGGGCAAGAAGGTGATTTGTAAAATCTTTAAAAAAAGATAAAAGATCTCTAAAGGGTCTTTTGAAATCACCGATAATTATAAATAATCTGTCCTTGGGCAGTAAATCAGACAGGGAGATGGAATCTTGAGCAATCTAAATCCGTTGAATGCGTACCGTGAAACAAACATTAAGACAGCCAGTCAGGGCAAACTGGTATTAATGCTGTACACGGAGGCAGTGCGGCAGATGGAAACAGCTGTTTCCGCCCTTGAGTCTGCCAAGCCGCAGATCGACCAGATTAATAATGCCCTTATAAAGGCCCAGGATATTATCACCGAGCTAATGGTCTCGCTCGATTTTGACAGGGGCGGCGAGATTGCCAAGAATCTCTACAGCCTTTATATATTTTTCAACCGGGAACTTATGCTTGCAAACGTCAAAAAGGATGCTGAACCGGTAAAATCCATCATTATCATGATGAAGGATTTGAAGGATGCCTGGCAGCAGGTTTTTCAGAAAGCCGGAGCAAATGCGCCTCAGGCCTCAACTGGTATTAATATTGCAGGATAATGTCTGATTCCGGCAGTTTTCTGCTCAATCTTTTTAAATACCTTGAAGAATTAAAACAAAGCTACCTCACCCTCATGGATATTCTGGCCTTTGAACAGGAGGATATTCTTGCAGGAGATCAGGAGAAACTCTGCATTCATACCGATTTGGAAAAATCACAGGTAGAAAAAATCATCTCGTACACGAAGACCTGCAATGCACTGCTTTTTGATTATAAAGACGGAAGTTTACCTCAAAACAGCGAAATAAGCCGCCTTTATGGGGAAATAGATGATCTTAGAAAACAGGCCTCCGAACGTGGAGAGGCTAATATAGTGCTTCTTTCTGAAAAGATGTCGGCATTAAAGAACCGTATTGAGAGGTCCAGACTTCCTAAATTTGCCCGAAGGATATATTATTCAGGGGATAACCCTAACCAATTGGATATAAAGATATGAAAGAAAACAACAGGGCCGTCTACCTTCTTGACGGGTACAGCCTTATTTACCGTTCCTATTTTGCATTTATCAACAGACCACTCATCAACTCGAAGGGTGAAAACACCTCAGCAGTCTTCGGTTTTTTCAGAAGCATTGCAAACCTCTTTGAGACATTTAAACCGGAATACTTTGCCGTTGTGCTTGATTCAAGGGTCCCGACATTCAGACATGAACAGTATCCAGAGTACAAAGCCAACCGTGAAAAGGCGCCGGATGATCTGCACGCCCAGATTCCGGTGATTGAAAAGGTACTTGAAGCCATGAACCTGAAGATAGTCCGCAAGGACCGTTTTGAGGCTGATGATATTATTGCCTATTTTGCCGGGATGGCCTCTGCCGAGGAACGGCCCTGCTACATAATAACCGGCGATAAGGACCTTCTTCAGCTTGTTGATGATAAGGTCAGAATAATGAAACCGGACAAGGGTGAATATAAAATACTCGGGCTTCCCGAGGTTGAAGAGGAATGGGGCGTCGGACCGGAAAAGATAATCGACTACCTTGCCCTCACCGGCGACCAGGCTGATAATGTTCCCGGTGTACGTGGAATAGGCCCAAAAACAGCAGTAAAACTTCTGTCCGAGTTCGGCGATCTTGACGGGGTTTATGCCAACCTCGATTCTCAGACCGCCTCGGTTAAAAAGAAGCTCGAAGAGAGCAGGGAAAACGCCTACCTCAGCCGTGAACTTGTAACGCTCAAGCCCGACTGCGGTCTGGAGCTCAGCATTGAATCACTTTCAGCTTCGGACTGGAAGCCTGCTGACGGAGCTGTGCTTCTTCGTGAATACGAGGTTACAAGCGTTGCCGACAAGCTTTCCGGAGAAAACGGCGATACTGCAGGCTCTGCAGTAACTGGAAGCAAAGCCGATGGTAAAAAGGAAGCGGCAAAATCGCCAGAGCGGCTGTACGGCGGAGACCCGCTGTTTACAGGAATCTCAGGACTTGCACAGAAGCACTCAGTCTTTGCCGGCAAGGGAAAGTATGAGGCGATTACCGATACTGCTGCGCTTGAAAAGCTTACCCGGCAGGTCAGGAAGGCCGGTCTGTTTGCCTTTGACTGTGAAACCGACAGCCTCGATTCTGTATCAGCGGTTCCGATAGGCTTTTCAATCAGCATTGAAGCAGGATCCGGCTGGTATATTCCGCTTCGCGCTGCTGATGAATCAGGTGAAGTAAAAGATTATTTTGCTGATGAGGATGTCAGAAAGGTTCTGAAGCCGCTTCTTGAAGATGAAGGTTTTAAAGTTGTCGGGCAGAATATTAAATACGATTACAAGGTCCTCAAGCGCTGGGGCATTCAGATTAAAGGTATCTGCTTTGATACGATGATAGCAGCCTGGATGCTGGACAGCAGTCTTGGTCAGTTTAATATGGACCTGCTTGCCGAGCGTGCAATCGGTTACCAGACCATCCACTACGATGACGTTGTGCCGAAGAATGAGATTTTTGACAAGGTTACCCTTGAAAATGCCGTAAACTATGCGGCTGAAGATACCGACATCACCTTCAGGCTGTATAAATGCTTTGAACCCGAACTAAAAGAGCGGAAAATGATGAAGCTTTATAATGATATTGAACTTCCCCTGGTGACCGTTCTTGCAGAGATGGAGCTTAGAGGTATTATCATAGATACTAAGCTTCTCTCTGATTTCGGGGTTATCCTTGGTGAACAGCTTGAGACTATTCAGAATGAAATATATGAACTATGCGGAATGGAGTTTAATATCAACTCCACCAAACAGCTGCAGGAAGTCCTTTTTGAAAAGCGGGGACTCAAACCGATTAAGAAGACCAAGACCGGATATTCAACCAATGTTCAGGTTCTCGAAATACTGGCCGAACAGGATCCCGTTCCCGAGAAAATACTCGAGAACCGCAGTCTTTCAAAACTTAAATCAACCTATGTCGATACCCTTCCTGCCTTGGTAAACGGCGGAACAGGACGCATTCATACCCAGTTTATCCAGACCGGAACTGCAACCGGCCGCCTTTCTTCCAAGGACCCTAATCTGCAGAATATTCCGGTAAAAACTGATAACGGCAGAAAGATAAGGGAGGCATTCATCCCCGCTGAAGGATGCAGATTCCTGAGCGCCGACTATTCCCAGATTGAGCTGGTTGTTCTGGCACACCTTTCCGGGGATGAGGGACTTAAGAGAGCCTTCCTTGAGGGAGAGGATGTTCATAAGCAGACAGCAGCTCTTATTTTCGATGTCTTTCCGGAATTTGTCACTGCCGATCAGCGGCGTGTGGCCAAAACCATCAATTTCGGCGTTATGTACGGTATGTCGGCATTCAGGCTGTCGAGGGAACTCAAGATTCCCCGAAAGACAGCTGATGAGTTTATCGGTGCGTATTTTGCCAGATACAAACGGATAAAGGAATATATAGAAAAGATTGCCGATGAAGCAGGCTCCACAGGAATTGTTCACACAATAATGGGGCATGAACGCTTTATTCACGGCATAAACAGCAGAAACGCCACCGAGAGGGCAGGTGCTGAGCGAATTGCGCTGAATACCCCGATCCAGGGCTCTGCCGCCGATATCGTCAAAATGGCAATGCTTGCACTCGATAAGGAACTCGAGCAGAGAAAGCTGAAATCCAGACTGCTGCTTCAGGTTCATGATGAACTCATATTTGAGGTTCCCGAAGATGAGATTGCCGAGATGGAAACCCTTGTGAAATCAGTTATGGAATCGGTCTACAAACTGGATATTCCGCTGAGGGTCAATGTTGAGACCGGCGCCTGCTGGGGAGACATGCATTAATGGTGATCGGACTTACCGGCAAATACTGCGCTGGGAAAAATGCTGTATCTGCAGTTCTCGAAGCGACAGGCGCTGCTGTTATCGATGTTGATAAGCTGGGACATCAGGCCCTTGCTGAAAACAGCTCAAAAATTGTAGAGGCTTTCGGAGCTGATATCATTGATACTGACGGCAGTGTTAACCGCCGGAAGCTCGGCGCTGTAGTTTTCTCTGATCCGTCAATGCTCGCAAAGCTTGAATCAATCAGCCATCCGTGGATGGTCGAGAAGACACAGCAGCTTATATCAGAATATCAGGCTGATGGAATAGAGCATGTGATTATCAATGCTGCAATCCTTCTTCATATGAAGCTGCATGTACTGTGTTCGGCAGTTATCTGGGTTAATGCACCGCTTCTTATCAGAATCTCCAGGGCCCTTAAGCGTGATAATATGGGGCTGTCGGCCGTACTTAAAAGAATTTGGTCACAGCGTTCACTCAAAGCTCAACCATTAAGGAAATATGTCGATACTTATACTATAAGGAATTCTGACGGAACTGATCTTCTGGACAGTAAAGTCAGAACCCTGCTTGAGGAAATAGAACAGAAGGGACGAAATGGAAGATAGAAAAACCCTGTGGATAATTTTTGCGCTTGGTGTAATGGTACTTGTTGTTGTCGGAATCGGATTCTTCTGGTTTCTGCCTGACGACAGAGCAACCGCCGGGGCTGGTGCCGCCAATAATAATGCATCTTTAGCGGGCAAATCAGGTTTTGATCCGGTTGAGTGGGTCAGAAAGGATGAGGTTTTTACCGATCTTGAAGAAAACAAGGATGCATCAGAAGACTTCGTTGTAACATCCGAAGAGCTTGTTTACGGTATGCCGGAGAATACACGGTCTGAAGACTCAGGAAATTCTGAAGGAACTGCAGCCAGCAGGGAAATTACTCTTGAGCTTCCACAGGTTGTTCAGGATAAGCAGGCTGTCGCCGCAAGACCGGTTGTCAGTACACCTGCTGCAGCTGCTCCTGTTAAGGCTCCCGAAACGAAGACAACAGAGAGACAGGCTGTCAGAACAACCGAGTACTGGATTCAGGCCGGTTCATTTTCTTCACTTGGAAAGGCTACCGATGTTAAGGAACGGCTTTTTGAAGAAGGTATAACCTGCACAATAACTACCACTGAAGTAAACGGAAGCAGTTATTACCGTGTCAGGCTCGGACCTTACACCGAAAAGCAGGAAGCCGGTAAATTCCTTGAATGGATCAAGGGGATTCGTGGCTTTGAAAGCAGTTACATTTCAGAGGTTTACGTTACTAAATAGGGAAAAAGGGCACTGCCGGTAACCCGCCGCAGAGGCTCATAAATTTGGGTTCTATCGGTTCCGCGCAAGCGGGCCGATTTTTTTTGTTTTTGTAGTCAGCTGAAATCCTGAATAAAAGTACCTGAAGATTGTACTTATTGCTGTATATTGTCTATCATAGAAACAATAAGGAGATTAACTATGAAAAATAATTTCGAGGCGGAAATCAGGGGAAAGGGGTTTTTTAAAACCTTCATCCTGTTTTATATTCCGATTCTGATACTGGCTGTCGGTTCGACGGCAATGAATGAATCGGTACCTGCCCTGTCGGTTATTATGGAGATAATTTATTCCTTTCTTTCAGCACTCTTAGGCTTTGCCTTTGTGGCATATGCGGTTAGTCATGTCAGATTTCTGGGCTCTGAGTTTGAGTTTTCCGGAAGCATCAGAGAGTTTGCTCCCAAACTGATAAAGTGGCTGCTTCTCACAATGATAACTCTCGGAATCTATTCGCCCTGGTATCTTAAGGGCTATATGAATTATTACCTGTCAAACATACATCTGAATGGAAAAGACGGAGAACTGCTTAGTCGACCGGGAAAACTTTTAAAATATTTTCTCCTGGCTTTCCTGCTTCCGGTTCTTGTCCTGACCGGTATTTATGTATTTTTCATGGCCCGCTCATACGACCCGTATTTCTACAGCGGTACTGTAGCTGTTTCAACCTTTATGTTTATAATATTCATCTTCCTGGTAATGATTCCTTTTATCTACTATTATGCCGCATGGATTGTGAATATCCGCTACAGCGGTCTTAATGTACGATTTGAAAAGTCAATGGGCTCCTTTGCCGGCTTCCTTGTATCTCAGATACTTTTAACCATCATAACAGCAGGTATTTACTACCCTGCAGCAATTGTTAAAATTTACCGTTATATAGTGGCAGGTTCGAATATCTACAACAGCGAGGGCGAGCTTGTCGGTAACGGAGGCTTTGAAGGCACAGCCGGAAAGGGTTTTCTGCTGCTCTGGGGCCAGGGGCTTTTATGTATCATCACTATAGGTATTTATTCACCCTGGGCAATGAGTAAGGTTTCCAACTGGTATTTGAATAATACCTACACCGAAGGTGAAATAAGCATTTAATCTGCAGTCAGTGAAATTATTCTAAATATAAGCATTGCAAACAGGGCAGTCCAAAGCAGTATTATTACTGTTGCGGCTGTCTTGTTTTTTTTAAGATCAGGCGGATTTTCATCAGCCTGCTTTTCAGCTTCAGCCAGTACATGCTCCGGAATCAGCTTTATTGTAAGCATTATGAATAAAGGCAGCAGGATTAGATCATCAAGCAGGCCGAGTACCGGTATGAAGTCCGGAATCAGATCTACAGGGCTCATTGCATAGGCTATTGTGATTACTGCCATTATTTTTGCAGGAAGCCCTGTATCAGGAGACTGCAGTGCAATATAGAGCACTGCAGTCTTTTTTTTAATGTCAGAAGCCTTTTGTTTAAGTCTGCTTAATAGACTCATTTATCTTTCAGTGTTTCGGGTTCTCCCTTATTTACCTTGCCCATAACCAGGAAGGCAATGGCCATGAATACAGCTGCATTGATAAAAATAATCCTGTCTCCGAAGAGGTCTCTGAGCCCTCCGGTCAATACAGGGGCTACAATACCTGCGGCCTGTGAGAAGAAATAATAAAGTCCTGTGTAAATCCCCATATCCTTGTATGTGGCCATCTGCCAGAGCATCGGGAATGAGTTTGTTACAATTGAAACCCAGAACATTCCGAAAAGGAAGAGAAGTACCCAGAAACTGAGATAGCTTGCTGTCTGTGAAAATCCCAGCGCTGTTGTAATCGGATGGTGTAGAAAGCAGAGAAGCAGTACAACTGCAATTACTACAAGTGAGAATCTGATAGCTTTTTTTCTGCCGACTTTATGAGCTATAACACCTGACGGTATTGCGAAAAGGGCGTAGGCTATTCCAACCATTCCTGATGAAAGTGCTGCTGTTCCAGGTGAAAGCCCGAGGTATTCCTTTGAATAGATGCCGACCCAGGGAAGCACACCCTGATAGCCAATGAACCACAGAAGCAGTGATATGAGTATGAACAGCGCGCTCTTATCTTCCGCTGCAAGAATCAGTTTAAGAGATTTAAATACCGGTGCACTTTCCTCTTCCGAGCCCTCGGGGTTTTTCTTTTCCTTTACGAAGAAGAAAAGCAGAAGAACCGCAACAATTACCAGAACTCCTGCAAGCACAAAGGGGAGTTTTCCGATGTAGGTTGACTCCCTGCCGGCTACGGTTGTCTCAAAGGGGACAACGCTGTCGCCGAAGAGCGGTATTCGTACTTTTACATCGTACAGCTTTGCAAGGGCGACCGTTCCCACGATGGCTGCTATTCCGCCCATGGTGTTGATAACGCCGTTTGCCTCCGACCGATATTCTCCCGGGATTATATCCGGCATAAGAGCTACAACAGGACCTCTTGCCGCCTGTTTGAACAGGTTCAGGAAGAATATACAGATGATAAGAAACATCATCGATTTAAGAGCCGCAGTCGGCATCAGTGAAAACAGAATTGCAGTTGCAGGCAGGGTTACAATGATGAAAGGCATCCTCCGTCCTATCGGTGTCCTGGTCCTGTCGGACAGAGCCGAGAAAACGGGAATCAGCAGGATTGCGAAGAAGTTATCAATTCCCATAATTCCGCCGACAAGCCCGTCGGATGAGAGGTAGTTCCGCAGGAACATGGGAACATAGGTATCATAAAGGGGATCCATAAGGCCCATAGTGAAAAATCCCAGGCCGATTAGAAAGGTGATGCCGTAATAGGCTTTCATTCCTTCTTTTTTACTGTCCATAATTACCTTCTTTTAAAATGATGATTAACCTTAAAACCATGGATAAGGTTTGTCAAGAAATGATTTTAAAGCGGTTAGGATAGAGTTAATATTCACCTTTATGATATTATCTGCCTTATATGCTTAAAGAATATTCCGACTGGAAAAAAGCTCTGCAGAACCGGATTAACGATATTTCCGGACTGATTGATGCACTGAGAGAATACGAATTCGTCTCAATAGATGCCTTCTCACCTGTATCAGAACTTGAGCGCTGGCTTGCTGTAAAACCGGAAGGAGGGCGTTCTTGTCTTCCATTTGCGGTCACCCGCTATTATCTTGGCCTCGCGTTCAGAGAGGGACTTCAGGAATCTGACAGGCTGGCGGTTCTCAGGCAGGCGATCCCGTCCGTGCCGGAATACAGCAGCACGCCGGATGAACTGAAAGATCCCCTTGGTGAAGAAAAATATTCTCCCTGCAGCAGATTCATACACCGCTATTCCGACCGGGCGCTTATCCTGACTGCCGACAGCTGCGGAGTCTTCTGCCGGCACTGCTTTCGCCGTGAGTTTTCCGGTCAGTTATCCGGAGCTCTGAAGCCGACGGAACTTAAGACCATCTGCGAATATATTGCCGCTCATTCTGAAATTGGCGAGATTCTGCTTTCAGGCGGTGATCCGCTGACACTCTCAGATGAAAAGCTATTTGAGATAATAAACAGTATTAAGGCTGTCCGTCCCGGCATGATCATCAGGCTCTGCTCCAGGATGCCTGTGGTGCTTCCTTCACGAATCACCCCGGAGTTTACTTCTATGCTAAGCGGTTTCAGCGGAATCTGGATGGTTACCCATTTCAATACCGCTGTCGAGGTAACAGCTGAAGCCGCCGCCGCTGTTAAAGAATTGATTAAAGCCGGAGTCCCGGTTCTTAACCAGACTGTGCTGTTACGCGGTGTAAATGATTCTCCGGAGCAGCTTGCCCGCCTTTTTAGAGCGCTTCTCGCAGCCGGAGTGAAGCCCTATTACCTTTTTCAGGGGGATCTTGCCGGTGGGACTTCTCATCTGCGTGTGCCTCTGAAAAAGTCATTGAAGATAGTATCTGAACTGCGGACGATGATTTCCGGAATGGCAATGCCTAAGTTTGCTGTTGATCTTCCCGGAGGCGGAGGGAAGGTGACACTTCCCGACGGATGTGAGATTATAAGGAAGGACGATAACTACTACTATTTCAGGGGTACAGATGATAGAGAATACTCTTATCCGGCAGATTGAGGACTGGTTTAAAACATATTCTGAAAGCTTCTGCTCAGGCGATAAAAGCCTTGTTCATAATATCAGACTCAAAATTAATCACACATACAAGGTTGTTGATGCCGCTGAGAAGCTTGCTGATGCCCTGAAGCTTGAAGGACGGCAGAGACAGCTTGCCATCCTTTGTTCGCTTCTTCATGACTGCGGCCGATTTGAGCAGTTTAAGAAATACGGCACATACATGGATATAAAATCCGAGGACCACGGTGCTCTGGGAGTTAAGGTTCTGAAACAGGAAGGAGTTCTGGAACGGCTTGAAGAAAAGGATCGTGATGTTATATACACCGCTGTTGCCCATCATAATGCAAAGATTGTTCCCGGCGGACTTACTCCCGAACAGCTGTTTTTCACCGAGCTTACAAGAGATGCCGACAAGATTGATATCTACCGTGTACTGAGTGAGTACTATGGCGACAACAACCCTGATAAGGATCAGTCGGTCACATTTTTTCTTCCCGAGGCTGATGATATATGCGATGCCGTCTTCAATGAATACACAGAGACCGGCAGAATCTCCTTTAAAAACCTGCAGAGTGTCCAGGATTTTGTTTTTGTTCAGCTCAGCTGGATTAAGGATCTTAACCACCGGGAATCACTGCGGATAATTCATAGAAGCGGATATCTTGATGATATTGCAGCAAAACTTCCCGATACACAGCGCGGGTTCCGGGTGCGTGAAGACTGTCTGGGAGTATTTGAGTCCATAGAAAATGAAAAACATCTTACCTGGACTGAGAATTCCAGGGAGGAGATGGTAGACTGCAAGATTTTTAAGATACATACCTCCATGAGAACCTCAAGTGATAAGAATGTCTCAAGGGCCTATCTGCTGGAAGCCCCCGGCTGGGTAACCGTGATCCCGGTTATTGAGAAGGCAGACGGTAAATACTTTCTTATGGTAAGACAGTACCGGCACGGCTCCAAAGAGATAACCACGGAGTTCCCGGCAGGAACCGTTGAGCCGGGAGAGGAGCCTGAATCATCTGCGGCAAGAGAGCTTCTTGAGGAGACCGGCTACAGTTCGGATAAACTTACCTGGCTGGGAAGCGTTAACCCTAATCCTGCCTTTTTTATGAATAAATTCACTGTATTCCTCGCGGAGGAGCTTGTACATAGAGGCGGGCAGGAACTTGATGAAACAGAATTTGTTGACTTTGATCTTGTCCCGGCTGAAACTGTGATAAACCGCATGGGAAGCTCAGAGTACGGCAATGGTACTATGATGATTGCTCTTGCATATTATTTAAGGGCGGAAGGCCGCCTGGGAGGCGATTGATGAAAGTAATTGAAGGTCTGAGAATTTTTCTGCATCTTCTTGTCGGTCTTGGTGCATGCGGCGGCGGGTTCGGAGCTCTTGCTGATCCGTTTAATCCTATGGGGATGCCGTCCGGGACTCTTAAGCTTGGCCCCTTTGAAACTTTTCTGGTACCCGGACTTTTTCTGTTTATAGTCCTGGGGCTGGGAAACCTGCTGGTGATTTTTCTTACCAGACTGCTTCCTGAATTCAAAGGGTACGGCACTGCCGCTATAGGTGCAGTACTTGCTCTCTGGATCATTATTCAGTGTATAATTCTGCAGGGAATTGTTTCGCTGCATGTTATATTTTTTGTTATCGGAGCTGTCCAGGCTGTAATCGGTATTCTTTATATTTACCGGCTGGAACAGTGGCCGGTTTACGAACTGGCCGGTGCTGTGAGGATTAAAAAATGAAATACAGATTTCATACATGTGATGTATTTACAGACAGGATGTTCGGAGGCAACCAGCTTGCAGTGTTTCCCGAGGCTCGAGGCCTGAGTTCCGCACAGATGCAGCAGCTGACGCGGGAGTTCAACTTTTCAGAATGCACCTTTGTCCTGCCTCCGGAAAAAGGCGGTAGCAGGAGGGTTAGAATCTTCACTCCCGAGAGGGAGGTCCCTTTTGCCGGCCATCCGAATGTCGGAACTGCCTTTGTTCTGCTATCTGAAGGCTATGCGGAAGCTGATGAATCAAAGCCTCTTCTTTTTGAAGAGCCGGCCGGGATGGTCCCGGTTTCATTCAGGAAAAGCGGTGAAAGTTATATATGTGAACTGGAAGCCCCTGAAGCTTTCAGCACCGGTATCACGCTTGCTCCGGAACAGGTTGCTCAGTCCGTCGGTCTGTCGCCTGGCGATATAAAAACCTCTGTTCATATGCCTGAGCAGGCTTCGGTTGGTTTTCCTTTTCTGATGACCGAGCTTGTTTCAGTTGATGCCCTCCGACGTGCCGAGCCGGATCTGTCTGCCATGAAGGAGCTAAAGACAGTGGATGAACATATGAATATCCATCTCTATGTGCGTTCCAACGATGAATACGATCTTCGTACCAGGATGTTCGCCCCGCTTGATGGTATATTTGAAGACCCGGCAACGGGAAGCGCCAACTGTGCACTTGCCGCATACCTTGCAAGCCTTGAACCAAATGACAGCTGCAGAATTGATTTTCGAATAGGGCAGGGGATTGAGATGGGCCGCCCCAGTCTGCTAAAGGCCAGGGCTTTGAAAAAAGAGGGAAAGGTTGTCTCCGCGCATATAGGCGGAAACTGCGTTATGGTCACATCCGGAACGGTTGATTTACAGGAGTAGAGATGCAGAACGAACTTTTCAGTGAGCCTGAGGACAGTGAGGAAGGCGTCCCCGGCGAGCTTCCGGAAGAAAGTCCGGCAGTTGTACCCGGCGAGACATATTACAACCGTGAGTTTCTGAATATTGATTTTTCGAACGCCGATTTCGGAGGCTGCGAGTTTGAAAGATGCAGCTTTACAGGATGCAACCTTTCCAATGTAAATATCAGTGATGCCAAGTTCTGTGATGTTAAATTCATTGATTCGAAGCTAATGGGGATGCCTTTTTTTAATTCAAACCCCTTTGCATTTGAAGTCAGTTTTTCCGGCTGCCGGCTTGTAAGCTGCAATTTTACGGGTATGAAAATCAGGGATACCCAGTTCATTGGATGTGAGATAAGTGAATGCTATTTTCAGGATACTATGCTTACCGGTTCTGATTTTTCGGGGTCGACTTTCAGGGAAACTCTGTTCCATAATACCAATCTTGAACGCTGCAGTTTTGTTAAGGCTTCAGGATATGCGATAAGCCCTCTGAACAACAATATTAAAAAGGCTGTCTTTGATGCGCCGGAGGTTCTGAATCTTCTGAATGACTTCGGGATTAAGATTATAGACTGAAGCCGGATCTGATTAAAAATTTGACCGCCCTATCCGGCAGTGCTAATATTCTGCTATAAGGAACTGCTTATGGCTGTGATACTAGGTATTGATCTAGGGACCTCGAATGTTAAAACAATGCTGCTTGACTCAGACCGGGGGATCATTTCATCAGCCTCACGGGGCTATGATGTTGCTATTCCGCAAATCGGCTGGGCGGAGCAATCTCTCGAGCTGTGGTGGCGGCGTATACTGGAATGTCTGGCCGAGCTTAAGGCCGGTTTCAGAAAAGACTTTGATGCAGTGTCTGCAATCGGCTTTGCCTCGCAGATGCACGGTTTAGTGATGCTCGGCCGGGACGGAAGGCCTCTGTATCCGGCGGTTATATGGCTGGATCAGCGTGCTGCTGCTGAAGCCGCGGAAATAGAATCGGTCTATCCTCCTGAAAAAACCGCTGAACTATTCCGTAATCCAGTGCCTGTCGGATTTGCCTTGCCGACCTTACTGTGGATGAAAAGAAACAGGTCTGAAATCTACTCAAAAATTGATAAAATTATGCTTCCCAAAGATTATATCCGGTTCAGGCTGACCAGTATTGCCGGCTGTGAATATTCCGATGCCTCTGCTTCGGCGGCATTTTCCATGCCGGATAAAAACTGGGCCTTTGATCTGCTGGACAGGCTTGATATCGACAGTTCGATGTTTCCGACGCTCTCCGCTTCTTCCATGACAGCAGGAACGGTAACTAAAGTCGCTTCTGCAGAATCCGGACTGCGTGAGGGAATCCCTGTTGTCCACGGCTCGGGAGATCAGCAGGCGCAGAGTATAGGCAACGGTGCAGTGAAGGAAGGTATAGTCACTTCTAATATCGGAACTTCCGGCCAGGTTGCCGCACTCAGCAGAAGCGGTATCTATGATCCTAAGCTTAGAACCCACACCTTCTGCCATGCGGTGGATGATGCATATTCGGTCTTCGGGGCAATTCTCTGCGGAGGCATATCTCTGAAATGGCTTAAAAACGGAATACTAAGGACCTCCGCATCCTATGAACAGCTGATTAGATCCGCCGCTGAAGTGCCTCCGGGAAGCGGAGGCGTCATATTTCTGCCCTACCTTACCGGGGAGCGAACCCCTCATATGGATCCGGCGGCAAGCGGCATGTTTTTCGGCCTTAAGCTTGGACATGAGCAGAATACCCTCTGCCGCGCAGTGATGGAGGGGGTTGTTTTCAGCCTTAATGATTCCCTGGCAATCCTGAAGGAAATTGGTGTGAAACCGGATAGACTGATAGCTGCGGGAGGCGGAACCGCAAGTCCGCTCTGGCTGCAGATGCAGGCGGATATCTTTAATACTGAGATTGAGATATGTACAACGCCGGAACAGTCTTGTATGGGCGCCTGTATTGTTGCCGGAAGCGGAACGGGGATCTTTTCATCGATAGAGGAAGCCTGTTCAAGACATGTAAAGTATTCTGATAAGACATATTCTCCGAATCCCGTAAATTCAGAACTCTATGCAGAGCAGTTTCTTAAATACCGGAAGCTGTATGAGAACAATAAAGAGCTGATGCACTGCTGACATCGCATAAAAAAAGAGCTGAGCGCACACTGCCTCAGCTCTTTATGTAAAACAAAATTCAATGATCAGCTTGCCAGACTCTTCTTCTTTGTCGCAACATCAAAGATAACTGCCAGAAGCAGTACAACCCCCTTGATGGTCTGCTGCCAGTCTACGCTGACGCCCATGATGGACATTCCGTTGTTGAGAATTCCCATAACAAGACCTCCGATAATGGCCCCTATAATGGTTCCCACTCCGCCGGATGCGGATGCACCGCCTATAAAGCAGGAGGCAATAGCGTCAAGCTCGAAATTGGTTCCGGCTTTTGGTCCGGCTGCGTTGAGTCTTCCGGCTACGATTATACCTGCAAGAGCAGAAAGCAGACCCATATTTGTATAAACAAGGAACATAACTCTCTGGGTCTTTACCCCGGAAAGCCTTGCGGCCTTCTCGTTTCCTCCAAGGGCATATATATGTCTTCCGATTATGGTCCTCTGGGTAATGAATGTGTACAGCAGTATTAGTCCTACCAGAAGTATAAGGACAATTGGAATACCGTTGTAGTCTGCCAGGCTGAAGGTGAGCAGGTTTATAGCAAGAATTATAAAACCGATTTTTATCAGCTCTATCCAGAATGAGACGACTTCGAAGCCGTATTTTATCTTGTTCTTTCTTGAACCTATCAGATTTATGATAAAGAGAATTGAAACAACAATACCGAGTATTATTGCAATAGCGTTGAATCCGCCGAAGTGCAGGTTGCCTCCCGGCAGATACCCTGCTGCAAGGGCCTGGAAGCTTGTTTCAAATGGTGATTTTGTCTGACCCTTCAGAATTACCATGGTCAGTCCGCGCCAGATAAGCATTCCGGCAAGGGTAACAATAAATGCGGGAATATGCATGTAGGCAATAAAGTAGCCGTGAAAGGCCCCGACAAGGATACCGATAATCAGTGCTACGAGAATTGTCAGTGGAACAGGAAATCCCCAGTCAACCATCATTACTGCCGCAACGGCGCCGACAAAAGCAACTACCGAACCTATGGACAGGTCAATATTGCCGGTCAGAATGCATAGAAGCATTCCTGTGGCCAGTATCATTACATATGCATTCTGAAGCACAAGGTTATTTACGTTCATTGATCTGAACAGAATGCCGCCGGTCAGGATCTGGAACAGAATCATTATAAAAATAAGAGCCATAACCATTCCGTTCTGCCGGAGGTTGTTCTTAAAGTATGCTGTTAACTGGTTCATTTAAATATTTCCCCCTTTTCTTTTCATTTTCTGGTGAGCCATAATTGCCTTCATTATGCTCTCCTGTGAAGCGTTCTCCCTGTCTATGCAGTCAGCCACCTCTCCTTCGTTGATTACATAGATTCTGTCGCACATACCCAGAAGCTCCGGAAGCTCGGAACTTATCATGAGTATTGATTTGCCTTCCGAGGCAAGTTTATTGATGATAGTGTAGATTTCATATTTTGCTCCAACATCGATGCCCCTTGTCGGTTCATCAAGCATAAGTACATCAGGCTGAGCCATAAGCCACTTGCTCAGTACAACCTTCTGCTGGTTACCTCCCGAAAGACTCTCGACAGTCTGTTCCAGGCCGGTACAGCGGAGGGCAAGTTTTTTTCGGTAATCGTCCGACTGAACGATTTCCTCGTTGAGATTCAGAACTCCGTTCTGGGAGATCCGTTTCAAATTTGCTAGGCAGATATTTGTTTTTATATCGTTAATCAGCACAAGACCATAATTCTTACGGTCTTCAGTCAGGTAAACCACCCCCTGGTCTATAGACTCATTGACGGTGTTCAGTCTTATTTCTCTGCCCTGCTTGAATATCCTTCCGGAGTGTTTCTGTCCGTATGATTTACCGAACAGGCTCATTGCTATTTCGGTTCTTCCTGCTCCCATGAGTCCGGCAAATCCGACAACCTCACCGGCTTTGATGTTGAATGATACAGCGTTGACTACTTTTCTGCCCTCCTGCTGAGGGTGATATACCGTCCAGTCTTCAACCTTGAATACTTCATCTCCGATTGTATTGCTGCGTTCAGGCCAGCGGTCGGTAATCTCCCGGCCGACCATGCTTTTGATTATCCTGTCCTCGTTAAAGTCGTGTTCTTTTCTGTTCAGGGTTTCGATAACTTTTCCATCGCGTATCACGGTAATCTGATCTGCAATCTGTTCCACCTCATTAAGCTTGTGGCTTATCAGGATGGATGTAACCCCATGGGATTTTAAGTCGATTAACAGTTTCAGAAGTTTCTGTGATTCCTCGTCGTTCAGGGCTGCTGTAGGTTCATCAAGAATAAGCAGCTTTACATCTTTGGAAAGAGCCTTCGCTATTTCAACAAGCTGCTGTTTTCCAACTCCGATGTTCCCGATCAGAGTGGTAGGATTTTCATCCAGTCCAACTTTTCTTAGCAGGGCAGCCGCCTTGCTTATAGTGTGATTCCAATCGATAACACCGGCATTGTTCACCTCGTTCCCGAGGAAGATGTTCTCAGCGATTGACAGGTATGGTATAAGGGCCAGTTCCTGATGAATAATAACTATTCCCAGTTTTTCACTGTCCTTAATATTCTTAAAAGTGCATTCACTGCCTTCAAGCAGTATTTCGCCTTCATAACTTCCATGCGGGTGAACTCCGGAAAGTACCTTCATCAGGGTTGATTTACCCGCACCGTTTTCTCCAACCAGGGCATGGATTTCATCATCCATAACTGTAAGTCCGACATTATTAAGAGCAGTTACCCCTGAGAATTTTTTTGTTATGTTGCGCATTTCCAGAATGGTATTTGCCATTGTTCCTATGATTCTCCCGATCTGTACAGATGGATATCGCCGGCTTTATGACCGGCGATATATACTGTCATTCTATTGAATTATAAAATCTCCAAACATCAAACTCAAGAAAAATCACATCCCCAGATCTGCCTTGGTATAGTAGCCTGTGTCGATCAGTGCTGCTTCCCAGTTGCTGATGTCTACAGAAACCGGAGTTTCAAGGAATGATGGAACTATACCGGTTCCGTTGTCGTAGGTTTTTCTGTCGTTGATTTCAGGTTCTTTTCCCTGCAGCACAGCATCAACCATATCTGAAGCGCGTTTTGCGAGAGTTCTTGTGTCCTTGAATACTGTTGAAGCCTGCTCTCCGGCGAGTATTGATTTTACTGAAGGGATTTCAGCGTCCTGTCCTGTTACAATAGGAAGATCTTTTGTTTTTCCGTATCCAACGGACTTAAGAGCTGAAAGGATACCGATTGACAGACCGTCATACGGAGAAAGAACTGCATCAACGTTTTTATCTGTGTAAAAAGCGGCAAGCAGGTTATCCATTCTCTGCTGTGCGACAATTCCGTCCCATCTGAGTGTTGCAACCTGGTCGAAGTTTGTCTGGCCTGAAACAACTTTAAGCTGACCCTTGTCAATGTAGGGCTGAAGCTGGCTCATTGCGCCGTCAAAGAAGTAATATGCGTTTGTATCGTCAGGAGAACCCGCAAAAAGCTCAATATTGAATGGGCCTGCACCGGATTTCAGGTTCAGAGCGTCTACAATATATCCTCCCTGAAGAACACCTACTTTGAAGTTGTCAAATGTTGCGTAGTAGCTTACGTGGGGTGAGTTTACGATAAGTCTGTCATAGGAAATAACTTTTACGTCATTCTTTGCTGCCTGCTCAAGAACATTGAACAGAGCGGCACCGTCGATGGCGGCAATAACCAGGCAGTCGGCACCTTTAACTATCATGTTCTCAATCTGGTTTACCTGTGCATCGATATTATCCTCGGCGTACTGCAGGTCTACCTTGTAGCCTCTTTCCTCCAGGATTTCTTTCATGTATCCGCCGTCCTGGATCCATCTCTGTGATGACTGTGTCGGCATTGCCACACCTACGATTTGCTGTTTGCTCTCCTGTTCTCCTCCTGCAAACACCGGCATAACTGCTGTCAGCAAAACAAGAGCTGCTGTCAGGATAGTTACAATCCTTTTCATTTTTTCCTCCAAATGGTATAATTTCAGCAACCAAACGGTCTGTAATGTAATAAAAACGTAATCGTTTGGTTACGAATATGATTAAATCATAGGACCGGTTTTTTTATCTGTCAAGAAAAATCTGTATATTATTTTGCGCGAATATGATTCCATGATAGAATATTCCGGTACTGGAGAGCTTAAGTGTACGCAATTGAAAGAACTAGACTTATTAAAATGCATCTTGAGGAACACGGACAGGCTCAGGTCCAGACTCTAAGCAGCCTGCTTGGAGTGTCTGAAGTAACAGTAAGGCGTGATCTTGAACGGCTTGAAGCCGAAGGCTGGCTTACAAGAACCCACGGCGGGGCGGTTATTAACCGGCCCGATTCGGACACCAGTCTCAACCAGATACTTTCCAAAAGTACTGCATCCGAAACTCACGATGAAATTGTTGCAATCGCAATGCGCATGATTGCCGATGGTGATGTGATAATGCTCACAAATGGTGAAGTGAACCGTTGTATTGCTTCAAGACTGAATGAACGCTCAAACCTCACAATTCTAACCAATGATGTTGCTTGCGCCGCCCTGCTTACCGGGCAGCAGCAGAATAAGGTTGTACTGCTGGGAGGGACACTTGATCAGGAGGAGTTTGCCGTTTTCGGTTCGATGACCATTTCCAACCTCAACAAGTTTTTTGTTAACAGGCTTTTTATAGAGGTTGACGGTATAAGCAGCGACATGCACATGTCTGTGAGCAGTCAGGAGAAGGCTGATTTTATCCTTGAAGCCAAAGCTATGGCCGGCAATTCAATAATTGTATGTCCATCCGGACGCTTCTCGCATAATGCGTTTTTCAGACTTGGAGATATCCGAATAGCCCAGGGGCTTGTTTCAGATCCGGATCTTGAAGATTCTTTCAAGTCGCAGATATTTTCATCGGGAGTTCCGATGTACACTTCCATGGAGGCGTTTGAAGGCTGCGAATGAATATAAAATCTTCTCCGCTGCTTGAGCTGAAGAATATCTCAAAGGAATTCAACGGGTTCAACCTTCAGAATATTGATATAGATCTGTACCGCGGAGAAGTGCACGTACTTGTCGGAGAAAACGGCTCCGGTAAATCAACGATGATGAAGCTGATTGCGGGATGGTTTCCGCATGACAGCGGTGAAATCAAAATCAGCGGGTCTCCGGTTTTCTTCAGGGATATCAGGGATGCCCGGAAGCTGGGAATTTACTACCTCCATCAGGAAGTTCAGTATTTCGAAAATCTCAGTGTTGCCGAGAACCTTTTTATGGGTGATCTTCCGAAGGTAAGCAGGGGCCTGGGAATTTTTAATGTAAATGAGCTGATTTTCAAATGCGGTGAAGTCTTCAGGGAGCTTGGCCTTTCTATAGATCCGATGGAGAAGTTCTTTAAACTCGGATACGCGGAACGGCAGATGGTTTTTGTTGTAAAGAGTTATATTTCGGATGCTGATATAATCATCTTTGATGAACCCTCTTCCGCTCTTTCACAGCCTGAAAGAGAAGTCCTTTTTAATATTGTCCGTAAGCTGAAGTCCATGAACAAGGGAATCTTTTACATCTCGCACCGGCTTGATGAGATAGCAGAGGTGGGAGATCGGGTATCGGTTATGCACCGTGGCCGGGTAATTGCAACTTCGGACTGTGATTCTGTTCGTAATGAAAGTCTGATTAATATGATGTCCGGTGATGTTCATCAGGAAAAGTATCCGAAGATCTCCGGTCCCAGGGGAAGAATAGTCCTCTCTGTAACCGATCTTGTGTTTGAACCGATTCTCAAAGGTGTTAACTTTGATCTGCGTCAGGGAGAAATCCTGGGGGTGACCGGGCTTATGGGATCGGGACGGACTCTGCTTGCAAACTGCCTCTTCGGTGCTGTTCAGCCTACCAGCGGGGAAATTAAAATTGGCGGCGGTATTGTGAACTTTTCTCATCCGCAGGCGGCTATGTCCTGTGGTATTTCACTGATTCCCGAAGACCGGATAAAGAACGGCATTTTTTCAAAGCATGATCTGCAGCGTAATATGACCAGCGCAACCCTGAGGCGCTTTGTAAACAGGCTGTTTCTGAACAAGCTTTTTATGAGCCAGCTGACCCATGAATATGTTGAGATTCTGAAAATTAAACCGGGAAAGCAGAATGATCTGATTGGCGATTATTCGGGAGGCAATCAGCAGAAGGTAATGCTTGGAAAGTGGCTTATGAACCGCTCCCCGATTTACATCATGGATGAACCTACCCGCGGAGTTGATGCAGCTTCAAAGGTGGATATTTATAACGTCATGAATGAAATAGTTTCGAAGGGAGCTGCCATCATCTTTATCTCATCGGAGATTGAAGAAATTCTGGGGATGTCGGACCGTATCCTTGTTCTGGCCGGAGGCCGGATAGCAAAGGAGCTGAAAAGAGAAGAGGCCACAAAGGAGATAATTCTTACAGCCGCAACTATGGATGTCTGAGCTTTCTACACAGGAACCGCAGAACCTATAATTCCGTCAACGTATTCCGCAACCATATCGGCAGCCTTGATAAAACGGGGAATGTCCTTTTCTTCCGGCTCAACTGTTTTTACGTTGAAAAATGAACAGATCATCTGAATAGAATCCATGTATTCCATAATTTCAACAAGTTCGGGAGAAAGTTCCTTCACTTCTGCTGCAGTTTCAATAAAATCTGCCATGGTATGGTTTGCCGGCAGAACGCCCCTGTACATGAAGGCTGCCATGAAATACTTCTCGATGCACATAGCCGCTATGTTGGATACAATCACGGGAATAAACACTTTGGGGCGCTTAAGGCAGCCGTTTAAGGTTTTGTGATAGCCTTTCGCTTCGTTATAAAAAGTTTTCCAGTCAGAATCTTCGCTAAACATAATTTAAAGGTATTTATATTTTGAAAAATAATCAAGAGATCAATTGTAAAACAATGATTAAAAAGACACTGCCTATAATGCCGAATGATGAAAAAAAATGGTCAGAAGTTACTTCTGACCATTTTTTGAATATTAGAGGCGCCGAGCGGATTCGAACCGCTGCATCAAGGTTTTGCAGACCTCTCCCTTACCACTTGGGTACGGCGCCATATTTCTTACTTGTTCAACTGAGCCGCGCCAAAGGCACAACACCATATGATAAGTATGGAAGAGAATATCAAAAAACCACTTTAATGTCCAGACAATACGCATTATAATTCGGGCTATGGAATTAAGTTTCAGTATCCGCGACCTCGCTCTTTTTCAGGTTGCACTGTTTGCCATCTTCAGTCCGATGGCATGTATCGGTCCTTATGTGACTCTTACCGGAAGCATGTCACGGCGCATTCAGAAGAAGATGGCCTTCCGGATTGCGCTGTATTCAGCCATTTTCCTTGTCGTAACTGCATGGGCGGGTGAAGCTCTGCTTAAGGCCATGGGAATTTCCGTGGACGCCCTTGCCGCGGGAGGCGGACTAATCCTTATTCTTACATCGCTTCCGATGATCATGGAGGGGCGCTCCCCGAGAAAAAGGGTTAAGACTGACGATAACCCTGATGAGGGCTGGGAAACTCTGGTGATTTCACCGCTTGTTTTTCCGCTTACAATGGGAGCGGGAAGTATCTCCATGGTTGTAACCCATGCCCGAATGGTTGTCAGCATCGCCGACAGGCTGGCCATGTCTGTTGTAATTATCATTCATGGTATAATCATTTTTGCCACCTACTTTTTCTCCAGCCCGCTTTCTGCTCGGATGCATGGAAGCAGCGGTGCTGTTGTTACAAGAATAGGCGGAATTATACTCATCAGCCTTGCATTCATAATCTTTACAAACGGGCTTAAAGGCCTCCTTCCGGGACTTGCCGGTTGAAAATAAATTCTGCTGTTTCGGCGGAACGACTTTAGGAGAGAATTTTGCAGGAAGAATCAAAAGAAAACAACGTTAAAAATTCACAGCTCAAAGGAGCCAGGATACTTAAAAATATTAATACATCTGCAGGCGGCTATGACTATGAAGCTGAAGCGGACTGGATAATACTGCGAAAGGATGAAAAACCACGTGCAGAGATGTTCTTTGTCCGTTATTCCAAGGTTGCAGAGGATACTTCTGACAGGCCTGTGACCTTTGTTTTTAATGGCGGTCCGGGAGCCTCCTCAGTGTATCTTCATATGGGAGCTGCAGGTCCGAAACGGGTTGAGCTGCAGGATAACGGAATTCCGGCGGCTCCCCCTTATAAACTGTCTGATAATGAGGAAACCTGGCTGAATTTTACCGATCTTGTTTTCATCGACCCGATAGGAACCGGCTTCAGCCGTCTGATCGAGAAGGATGGTGCTGAATCAGCTAAAAACGGAGAAAAATTTCCCGGCGGTGAAGAAAAGGACGAATACTGGAAAGTTGTACGAGACCTTGAATCGCTTTGTGAATTCGTAAGAAAATACCTTTCAAAATACAGCAGATGGGACAGTCCTGTTTATCTGGCAGGAGAAAGCTATGGAGGTTTCCGGGTAGCCAGGCTCGTAAAAATGCTGCAGCAGGATTACGGTGTTGGAATCAGGGGGGCTGTTCTTATCTCACCGGCTCTGGAGTTTAATTTGCTCAGCGGGTCTTCATACGATGCTCTACACTGGGTGGATACCTTTCCGGTTATGGCCGGAGCAGCCGCATCTCATGGAAAATCCGCAAAAATGGGAAAGCAGGACAGTCTTGGAGCCGTCAGAAAAAAGGCTGAGTCTTTTGTCATTACAGAGCTTCTGCCATATCTTGTCTCAGGCGACATGATTCCGGCTCCCAGAAGAAGAAAAATAATTGCCGAGGCTGCACGATATACCGGAATCCAGGCAGAAGTACTTGAAAGAAACCGGGGACGCCTTGGTTTTGATTTCTTTGCCAGGAATCTGCTTAGAAACGAGCGGAAAATACTTGGGCTTTATGACAGCAGCCTTGCTGTTGATGACCCGACGCCCGAAAAGGATGGGTATGAGGGGCCGGAGCCGACGCTGAACATGCTCGACCGTGTTTTTGCGGCCGGTATTAATACTCAGCTGCGCAAGGAAATCGGTCTCGATACCGAACGTGACTACGAGCTTCTGAGCATGAAAGTTAATGAAAGCTGGGATGTTGATACCAAGCAGCATGCCCTTGAGCGCCGGGTAGGTTCGGCTGATGAGCTAAGGTACGGGATCAGCCTGAATACCGGTATGAAGGTCTTTATTACTCATGGTACTTTCGATCTGGTCACTCCATATTTTGCGACCGATCGTATTACGGCGCAGATGAATCTGCCCGAAGACCTGAAGAAAAATCTTACCGTAAAACATTACAGCGGAGGGCATATGTTCTATGCCAGAACAGACAGCAGGCTGGAATTTTATAAGGATCTTGAGGATTTCTATTCAGAAGCCTGATTCTTCATCATAAGGTCGGCTACAAAACGGTTATTGTAATCTCTTCCGATGTCATCCTTGAACATTCAGCTTTAACGGTGACGGTTCCGGGGCTGCCTGTTGTCCTTATCCATGCAGCGGCAACTCCGCCGGTAAATGATGTGAGTTTCGGGCCGATTATCTCTGCAGGTCCGGATATCTCTAACTTCAGGTAGTCTGAACAGAAGGGCAGTATGTTTTCGAACTGATCGAGCAGCCGGAACTCAAGCCTGACTGCATCCCAGCTTGAGCGGTTTGACTCAAGGGTGTCTGAATCGGCTTTGATATAAAGCTGATGGAGGCTTCCGGAACCGAAGCGTCTGCGGACAACCTCTTCCTGCTTTACATATCCTGCAATCTCGAATACGTCTTCGCTGTCTCCCCATCCTGCACTGAACTTAAGAAAGAGTGAAACAATATCTTCATATTTAAGATTGTATTTCTTCATGAATATGCCGAGCTTCAGCATGTGGGAAGGTTTTAGAGCCTCCTCTCCGTTGAGCATTACATAACTGATCATTTTTCTGATCAAGGCAACATCTTTTTCTGAAAAATCTGAATTATCAAGCTGCTTGCCTACAAAGTCTTTAATGATTATCGGCGGATGATCAATTCCGGGAAACTCATCCCTGGCAGGATAGAAGTTTCCTATTTCATTTCCGTTTCTGTAAAGTTTAATAAAATCACAGTTTGTATATACCTCAATGGGAAGCAGACTTGCCGCGCTTCGTTCGCCTTTTGCAAACAATGTAGCCGGTTCAAGTACAATCCCCTCCGATGGATCCTTCTGGCTTGAGTAAACTGCAGCAGCAGTCTTCGGAATTCTGAACATGTCGGAAACACCGTGATAGCATATTCTGTCGCCGCTTCCGAATTCTCTGTGGGTATTATAATCAAAGGCGCACCAGCCAATTGTTCCGCTTATGCTCTTATCAAGTCCAACCCTGTCGATTACCCTCAGATGCCTCAGTGCGTGCTCTCTTGTACGTTCCTCATTGTCAAAGCGTTTGGTTGGATACATGTGGCCGTTGTATTCAGTGACCAGATAGGGGACAGGACATTTTCCGCCCTTTTTGAGTTTGGTAACTTTTTCGGGAGTTCTCAGGATCTTCTCAGGATCGATATTTCCGCTGTGGACGAAATCGTTCATGGTATACACGTCTTCCAGCAGCTCGCTGTTTTCAATGTATCTCACACCGCCGGTCTGTCTTGTCGGGTCAAGTTCCCTTGCCAGGCTGTTTGTCCGGGTGTAAAAATCGTGATCATCCTGCGACTCATTGATTCTGACTCCCCAGATGATAACCGATGGTCTGTTCCTGTCTCGGATAATCATCTCTTTCAGGCTGTTTACCGCGTTTTCTTTCCAGACTTCACCGCCAATATACTGCCAGCCAGGCAATTCTTCAAAGACCAGCAGTCCTATCTCATCGCAGCGATCGTGAAAATGCCTGGATTGAGGATAGTGAGAGGTTCGGACAAGATTCAAACCCATTTCATATTTCAGTATATCGGCATCCTGCTTCTGTACCCGTTCCGGCATTGCATAGCCTGCGTAAGGAAAAGACTGATGTCTGTTCAGCCCCCTGATTCTGAGGAAGCGTCCGTTGAGATAGAAACCGTCCGGGCGGAACACCGCATGTCTGAATCCGGTAGTGATCTGGACTTCATCCATCACAGCATCATTCTCTGACAAAATTATCTCAAAATTATAAAGTACAGGGTTTTTAATATCCCATAATTCGATACCGGCAATATCATCAAGCCGTATATAGTGAACGTTTCGACCGGCTTTAACATCTTTCAGAATGGTTTTTCTTGTAATTTTAACATCAGCGGGATCATCCCGGCGGAAAACCACAATGCTGACAGCGAAATTATCTCCTGCTCTGAGGCTGTGTGTTGTCAGCTCTACAGCGATATCCTTTGTCTCCTCGAGTAAACGGTCTGTAACGATAAAGGTGTCTTCAACATAGATGCACTCGTTAACGCGAAGGAATACTTCACGGTAAATGCCTCCGAATGTCAGATAGTCAACGACCTTGCCGAATGGGGGGATATCCTTATTTTCAGACGCATCTGTTTTTACTATGAGTATGTTGTCCTTTCCGTATTCTACAAGATCGGTAATTTCAACAGAGAAAGGAGTGAATCCGCCCCTGTGTTCACCCGCCTGAGTTCCGTTTATAAAAACTTCAGCAGTGAGCATAACTCCCTCAAAATCGAGGAACAGGCGTTTGCCCCTGTATTCGGGCAGTATTGCAAGTTCTTTTTGATATGTGCTTTTAAACTGATAATCTTCTTCATCGAAACAGTTGAGCGGAAGTTCAAGATTAGTATGGGGTATGTCAACTATTGTAAAGGCATCATCCGGAAACTCATCTTTTTTAAATTTCCAGCCGCTGTTAACAGGGATAATTCTGCGCATCATTCCTCCGAAAAGATATTCAATACAAGATAGTTCAAAAATCATGAAAAAACATGGTTTTTTTTGCATTGTCCGGGTGACTATCTTATAATTTTATTACATCTAATGAAAGAGTCTCTTTATCAACAGTTTATCAGTGAATCTCCAGGCGGCCTGTTTGTTGAAGAAAACGGGATTGTTATAGATTCCAATCAGTCTTTTCTCGAACTTACCGGATATGATTCTGAATCGGTAAAATATCTTGGAATTGAGAACCTCTTTACAGCTGAATCCTACAATGAACTTATCTACAGTAAAAAACGAATACTCAAAAACCGCTGTGAGGCTCTTACTATCAGAAATCATGATAAATTTCTTAAAGCAAATCTGATTAGATCCGACGGACGATGTATTGCTGTTCTTATCCTGATTATCCCGCCGGCAGAATGTGTGGATGCTTTCTGGATTTATCAGGTGCTGGAGATGTCGGTATTCATGAGCGGTATGGATTATAACAACAAGCTTTACAAGCTGAAGGATTACCTGCTGGATATCAGCCTCAATCTGTCACAGCTCAAGGATCTGCAGAATTTCTATACACTTGTTCTTGATGCTGCTATAGCTTCAATTGATTCCGCCGAATCCGGAATAATACTGCGGTACAGCGGGGAAGACGGCTTTGAAACTGCGGCCTCAATCGGCTGCAGAATTGATAACACCAGTATTCTAAGGGTCCCGGCTGCCGAGACTTTTTTCTGGCAGAAATACAAACGAATGATAGACCGCACGGCTATTATTAATAACCTTCACAACTATGACGGGCGCGGGCTTCTTCAGTTCTGTTCCGATATTGAATGTAAATCAGTGATTGAGACTCCAATTTTTGTGAATGAAGAGTTTTACGGAGTCATTATCATAATGAGCAGTAAAGATAGTGTGTTTGAAGAGGATGATGCAAAGAGTATCGAGTATTTCAGGCTTCAGCTTCAGATTGCCCTTGAGAACCAGCTTCTTTACAACACTATAGAACATAAGGCCAATCATGATCCAATGACAGATGTCGCCAGCCGCGGAGCATTCGAGGAACAGGTCCGTAAATTTCTGAAGAATAGATATGAATATGAATCGTGCTGCATCGTTCTGATGGATATCAATGATCTTAAAACCGTTAATGATTTATGGGGACATTCTGCCGGAGACAAACTGATAATAAAATTCATCTCTGTACTTAAGGCAAGTCTCAGGGGAACGGATCTTCTGGCAAGACTGGGCGGTGATGAGTTTGCAATCTGCTTTTTTTCTTCACAGTCGGCCCAGTTTATCGAGAGGCTGTCGGAGATACAGCGTAGTCTGGTTGATAATCCGCTTGTTATGCAGGACGGGCAGAAAATTGCCTGTTATTTCAGCTATGGTGTAGCATTCTGTCCTGAAAATGGTGAAGGCTATGACGAGCTGATAAAGAAGGCTGATGAGCTGATGTATATCATGAAAAAGGAGCTTAAAAGCCGTCATCGGAAGAATGATTTGTCAGAGCTCAGGCAGCATTAGTAACCGGAAGCCTGATAATAAAACAGGCCCCTCCATCCTTCCTGTTTTCTGCTGAAATTGTACCCCTGTGTTTTTCAATTATCTGCTGGGAAATCGATAATCCGAGGCCTGAACCCTTTCCAGGCGGTTTTGTTGTAAAAAATGGATCAAAAAGTTTGCTGATATTATCTTCTTTTATCCCCTCTCCGTTATCACAGACTTTGATAACTATCTCGTCACTCGCTGCATCGTATAGGGTGCTTACTTCAATTATACCTTTTTCCTTTATTGCCTGTGACGCGTTTACTATGAGGTTCAGAAATACCTGATTAAGTTCGCCCGGATAGCATATCAGATCGGGAAGTCTGCCGAAATCAGTTTTTACAGTGCAGTGGTATTTAATCTCGTTATTTGCGATATTGAGCGTACTTTGAAGTGCTTCGTTTATGTCGGCCTTTATTTTTTCCTTCATGTCCGGTCTTGCAAAGGTCTTAAGGCTTTTCACAATTGAGGATATTCTCGAACATCCGTCAAGAGATTCAATAATGCTTTTATCTATATCCTCAAGAACAAAGTTGACGTCTTCATCGTTGTCCAGGCTTTCATAGTCACCCTCGGTACAGCCGCTTTCGGCCATTCTTTTCAGTTTTTTTACTACTTCAAAATAGCCCTGCATGGCAGTCAGGTTATTCTGAATAAAACTTACAGGATTGTTTATTTCATGTGCAACCCCGGCCGATATTCTACCTATTGTTGCCATTCTTTCGGCTCTGGCAAGCTGATTTTCCTTGTCACTGAGTTCCTGGTTGAATCTTCTCAAATCCTTCTCTGTCTGAACTCTTTTGGAGATGTCCTGGATAGTTGCAAAGAGTACCAGCGGAATGCCTTCCTTGGACCATGAAATAGGTTTGATCTTTGAATGAAGAGATTTGATTTTTTTATTTATTTCCACTTCAAAATCAAATTCCAGTACCTTCTCATTGCTGCTAAGTCTGATGGTGAGTTCTTCCTGGTTTGAGGGAAGCATCATGCTGAAAAGGTTCTCTACTTCCTGGTATTTACTTTCTTTAAGATTTTTCGTTTCAAATATCTCTTTCAGCTGATCCGAATAGTCATAAAACTCTTTTTTATCAATATTATAAAAGCAGTGGCCTATCTCACCCTGAATCTGGGCTTCCCTAAGGGCTCTCTCATTTAGAACTCCCTCATTGAACAACTGGGTTATTTCAGCAAAATCAGGATTGTTTCTGACCTTCTCTTCCCGGATGCTTCTTTTTGTCCTGATTGCCGCTCCGATGATCTTAAGCGGATAGATTATATTCCTGCTTACCAGAAAGGTTATCGTGAGTGACATCAGAATAGTGCTGACCAGCCAAAAGATTATAAGTTTAATAATAAAAATGATTGTCGGTTCTGAGAATATATTTTGTTCCGGGTCTATAAGAGCCTTTTTAACACATTCTGCATAGTGCAATGCGAGCAGAAACGCTGAAATTCCGATTATTAAAATAAATCCGAATATCATAATGAGTATTATCTTTGAAATAATTTTCATTTTCAGTTCCTATGTAATATAATCCTATTCAAATAGTCATCTGAAATCAAATTTGCGGAGTTATTATGAAGATTATCGTTGGTCACAGCAATATGGATTTAGACTGCATAGGATCGATTGTGCTTGCAAGGTATATTTATCCCGATTATGTACCGGTTAAAAGCAGGCTGATTCATCCTGTGGCAAAGAATCTGCAGAATCTCTATCAGAATCATCTGGCATTTGCCAACCCGATTGATTTGAAGGAAGAGCATGTTGAAAAGATGATTGTCGTTGATACCCGTACTTCCGGCCGAATCGCGGAATACATGCAGTATATATCCAACCCTGAACTCGAAATCGAGGTTTTCGATCATCATCCCGCTGATGATAAGGATATTGTTGGTGCCTTGATTCATGATAAACCCTATGGTGCCAATACAACGCTTCTTGCCATGGAAGTTATAAAAAGGGGCATCAAAATTTCTCCCGAAGATGCAACCATTGCACTGACCGGGATTTACGCTGATACCGGCAACTTCACTCATCAGAATGTCAGCTGCGAAGATTTCAGCTGTGCCTCATACCTGATTGACTGCGGTGCTGAGCTTAAACTTGTCTCTCATTTTCTTCAGCCGCTCCGAAAGAAAATTCAGGTCAGCCTTTTTCATCAGGTACTCAATGCTATCGAATACCATGACATCCTCGGCCATTTTGTTATCACAAGCTATACAGTTCTCGACCAGGAATCTGAAGGTGTAAATGCTGTTGTTGAAAAGATATTTGAGGTTGAAAATGCGGAAGTATATTTTGCATTTTTCTATGTTCCCAAAAGGAAGAAACTTCTGATAGTTGCCCGAAACCGCAAGCCCAACATCAAGATAAATGAAATTCTTTCCCGGTTCGGCGGCGGAGGACATACCCAGGCTGCTTCAGGAGTTGTGAAAACAGAGGACGGTCAGGAAGTGTACAACCAGATGCTTGCCCTTATTAAGACCAGCCTGATACCTGCATACACTGCTCTTGATATAATGACCGAAGATGTAATAACTCTGAAACAGGAGGTTTCCCTTCTTGAAGCATCCAGAACCCTTGAAGCCATTTCCCATACCGGCGCCCCGGTGCTGGATGAACAGGGCTTTGTGGTGGGTTTTCTTACACTCAGAGATATTATGAAAGGCCGAAAAGCTGATCAGATGCATGCCCCGGTAAAGGGTTATATGACAAAGAAGATAGTCTGTGCTGATCCTGGAACCACTGTACGCGAGATAGACGACCTTATGCTGGAACACAACATCGGCCACCTGCCTGTAGTGGAGGATCGTAAACTTAAGGGAATTGTAACCCGTACTGATTTTCTCAGTTTTCGAAAGGGCGAAAAACAGAAGAGAGATCAGGCTATTAAGGAAATAGGAGCTCTTAAATGAAAAACACAATAGACCTGCTTCTGCAGCGCCATTCGGTTCGAAGTTACTCAGATAAACTCATAGATGCTGATACCAGACAGCTTATTCTGGATTGTACAATGCGGGCTCCTACCGCCGGGAATTTGATGTTGTATTCAGTAATTGATGTAAGTGATCAGGCTGTTAAGGATAAGCTGGCCGTAAGCTGTGATAACCAGCCCTTCATTGCAAAAGCGCCCCTTGTTCTGCTTTTTCTTGCTGATTATCAGCGGATATATGATTACTTCATCGCCAGCGGAGCAGAAGACTATGCCGCTGCTGAAGGCCTTGATTTCAGGAAACCTCAGGAGGGTGATCTTCTGCTGGCTGTAAACGATGCGCTGATTGCTGCCCAGACCGCGGTTGCGGCGGCCGAATCGCTAGGCATCGGTTCATGCTACATCGGCGATATCATGGAAAACTATGAATTTCACCGTGATCTGTTTAAGCTTCCCGAATATACCTTTCCTGTTACCCTGCTCTGTTTCGGGTATCCAACTGAAGCCGCCTCAAAGCGTAGGCTTGTACCCAGGTATGACCAGGACTTTGTTGTTTTTGAAAATTCCTACCCGGAAACAGACAAAGAGAAGCTTCTTCACCTGATGGATAATATGGAAAAGTGGGAGCATGGAGATAAGCCACACAGCTATCCTGAAGGGAATCTCGGGTGCAGGATCTTCGGCCGGAAGTTTGCAAGCGAGTTTTCTCTTGAAATGAACCGCTCGGTCCGTGAAGCTCTGAAAAACTGGGAAAAATGAAGCAGGAAATTCAGCCTCACTTTCAATTCATGGATCGTTAAATGTATTGCCGCTGCGGCCTCAAAGTTCCCCGAAGTACATGCCTGTTTAAAAAAACAAAAAGAGCTTGTGATCTTCGACGATGTGGATATATCTATCATGGTGGAGAAGCTGGTTGACGGCCAGGCTGTCCCAATCCCCATGGTTCTGAGAAAAGTTAACGAAAAAACAGTCGCACAGATAGATCAGGAAATAGAAGACGCCGGAATACTGAAATAAATGATGAAGGAGATTTTGTTCTCGGTAAGCAGGACAGCTCGAAGGCTTCGGTCAGGCTTTTTTCCATGCTTCCGCAGAGACTGCGTCTGGTCATCTGGCGTATCATGCTTTCCGACCCTTTTAGAGTAAAAAGCATGATGGGAACTGTTATTGTCTCATCTGTGGGAATGATGGGAAGGATCCGTGGCTGGTTTATTCCCTACAGTATTCATTCTTTGTGTATTTCTGTAGGCTCAATCGTCGAAAAGGCTGGAATACGGCATCCGGTTCAATGATAAAAATATTCCGGATATGTTCTGCCACAATTTCCTCTGGTTTGACGGTCCGCAGGAAAAACTAAAGAAAGCATATGACGAGGAGCAGACTTACCGGAAGGCAATGGAGCAGGCTATGCTTCAGATTGAGTTATTCGATAAATCTCCTTTTGATATTAAAGAAGAGCTGCCGGGTGCTGAAATATCTGAACAGTTTGTCATGTATGCATCTCTTGAGAAGGTTGCTGCTGCCGGAGGTAATCCGGATGCTTTATGCAGGCTTGCCGATACAAATGAACATTATGTGCGTGGGAGAGATATCGACATTGCTGCATTCGGACCGGAATATGCCGGGTTTGCCGGCCGCCGATTCGACCGGAAACTCCCTGTCTACCGGGACTTCCAGTCGGAAATTAATCATCTGGTCTGTACTTCCGGTGATGCAAATGTAGGCAACTGCGACCTGTTTATCCACGGGAATGCTGCGAACCTTGAAGATTTTGATGTACTTGAGGAATTTCAGCACCAGGGCTGCGGGACAACAATTCTTGCATATGCTTCCGGATTCTCTGCGGACAAAGGAGCCCAGTACATGTTCATCATTGTTGACAGCGATAACAGCGCTGTTGAAATGTACCGTAAAAATGGCTTTGAATACCTGTGCAGCAGCTGTATTATTAACCTGGAACTATAAGTTCCGGAGGCGCTGTATGAGTGAAATTGATGATTATATTTCCGGTTTTCCGCCTGAAACAAGGGAGCTGCTAGTGAGGATGAGAGAGCTTATCAGGGCTGCCGCTCCGGAAGCTTCAGAAAAAATCAGCTACGGTATGCCCACCTTTTTTCTTAATGGAAATCTGGTTCACTTTGCCGGTTACAAGGGGCATATCGGTTTTTACCCGGCGCCCAGCGGTATTTCAAGGTTTCCGGAGCGTATATCTGAATACAAATACGCCAAAGGTTCAGTACAGTTTCCCCTGGACGAACCCCTTCCGGAACAGCTGATTAGTGATATAGTTAAATTCCGCAGGGAAGAAAACCTGAAAAAAGTTAAGAAATAGGAAATATCTGATGTCAGAAATAAAATTTACCCATGTTAATGTAGTTGCTGAAGACTGGAAAAAACTCGCCGGCTTTTATGTAGACGTCCTAGGCTGTACCCCGAAGCCCCCGGAGCGGGACCTATCCGGTGAATGGCTTGATTATCTCACCGGGCTGGATAATGCCAGGATAAATGGAATACACCTTAAACTCCCGGGCGGCGGAGCAGAAGGTCCGACCCTTGAAGTTTTTCAGTATGACAGTAATTCCTCAGATCCGGTGAAGCAGATTAATATGCCCGGATTTGCCCACATAGCTTTTTCCGTTGATGATGTTGAGAAGTACGCCGCTCTGATAATTGAAAACGGAGGTTCACTTGTGGGTGATATTGTCAGAACCGGAGTGAAGGGCGCCGGTGAGATACATGTAGTTTATGCCCGTGATCCCGAAGGCAATATTATAGAGATTCAGAAATGGATGTAACCGACCGCAATCGATCAGTCAGAGCCGTTTATTTTTCTCCTACCGGAACAACCCGGGCGGTTGTAATGGCCGCGGCAGAAGGTACAGGGCTTTCCGATATAAGGTATTCGGATATCACTACGGCTGAGTTAAGATCGGAATTTATTCCGAAAGTATCTGAAGATCTTCTGATAATAGGTATGCCTGTCTACGAGGAACACATTCCCAAAATAGCAGCTGAATGTCTCTTCTTACTTCAAGCGCACGGACGGCCTGTGCTGATAATCAGTGTATATGGAAACGTTGGTTACGGGATGAGCCTGAAAGACCTTGAGGGAATCTGCGTAACTTCCGGTGCCTGTGTTTATGCCGCCGGGGCGTTTATCGGGGAGCATTCTTTTTCTTCAGGAAGTATAGCTCCAGGGGCCGGGCGCCCGTCTGATATTGATCTGGCAGAAGCCCGGGAACTGGGCGGCGTGTTCATACAGAAGGCTGCTGCCGGTTCGGGAGCAGGACTTGATTCTTCGCTGATTCCGGGAAGGCTTCCGCTTACTGCCAGAATCCTGCCTGAGGGCAGCGCGTCCATGTTCACAAAGCCGCCGGTTATTAACAGGCTCTGCAACAGCTGCGGCATCTGCAGGAAGGTCTGCCCGGCGGGGGCTGTCAGGGAAGATTTTTCAATTGATGAGGCTCTTTGTCTGAGGTGCTTTGCCTGTGTAAAAAAGTGCAGGAGATCTGCAAGGGCTGTCGAGTACAGGAAATCTTTTCTTGTTAAAACCATGCTCCGAATGAACAGCAGGCATAAAAGTAATCTGCTGATAGTCTGAGCTCTCAGTAATAAAGTAATATTTTTGCATTCTTCTTCGTGATCTATTAGAATAAGGTTGTTATGAAAAGAGATACACATTTCGCCAGAACAAAAATAATCGGAACGATCGGTCCGGCCACAAATAAGCCGGAAATAATTGCGGATATGATCAGGGCGGGGCTTGATGTTATAAGGATAAACTTCAGCCACGGAAGCTATGAGGAGCATGCTGCCAGTATTGCTGCAGTTAAGGAAGGGGCAAAGCTTGCCGACAATGCAGTTGCAATACTTGCAGATCTGTGCGGTCCCAAGATCCGCTTAAGCAAGATCGATGAAGAGTTTGATATTGAAACAGGTGAGACTGTTGTTATTTCAACCAGTCATGAAGCTTACTCAGGCCCGCACAAGGTTATTCCTACCGATTTTACCTCGCTGGCTGCCGATGTGAAACCTGCTGACCGTATTCTTATTGACGATGGACTTCTTCAGCTTGTTGTGCAGGAAGCTTCCGGCAGTGATGTAATCTGTCAGGTTATCGACGGCGGCAGGGTAAAGTCCAGAAAGGGAATGAATCTTCCTAATGTAAATGTAAGCGTTTCAGCTATAACCGAGAAAGATCGCCAGGATCTTGATTTTATAGTTAAGCAGGATGTTGATTTCATTGCCCTCTCGTTTGTAAGGGATGCCAATGATATACGTGAGCTCAGATGGCTGCTTAAGGAACGAAACAGGAATCTGCCGATCATTGCCAAATTGAGAAGCCTGAAGCTATAAGGGATATTGATGCAATTATTGCTGAAACCGACATGGTAATGGTGGCAAGAGGCGACCTGGGGGTTGAGATGCCGCCGCAGGAAGTCCCGGTTTTACAGAAAATGATAATCAGCAAGTGTATCGACGCCAACAAACCTGTAATAACGGCGACCCAGATGCTTGAATCCATGATAAACAATCCTCGGCCCACAAGGGCTGAAGCAAGTGATGTTGCGAATGCCGTATTTGACGGAACCGATACGGTAATGCTCAGCGGAGAAACCTCGGTCGGAGCCTATCCTCTGGGAGCAGTTCGGACTATGGATGATATCATTCATGCCGCTGAAAGCCGAACCCTTGAATTTGATCCCTCAAGACTCCGGCGAATGCACAGGGGCAATACCGATGCAGAGAACATCTGTCATTCCGCCTGTCTGATTGCAGCCGAAGCCGATGCCAAGGCAATAATCACAATCACCAAGTCGGGTAAGACAGCCCAGATGCTGTCAATGTACAGGCCGAATGTTCCAATTGTCGCCTTTTCTCAAAGTGAGCAGACACTCCGCCGGCTCAATATTGTCTGGGGCGTTCAGGCCGAGCTCATTAAGGATGTGGCTGATACCGATGAAACGCTTCGAATGGCCAGGGACATGGCGTTGAAACTTGGATATATTACTTCGGGTGATAAGGTTGTTTATGTTACAGGCATTCCGCTGCTGACCAGCAGGGAAGCCAATATGATTAAGATCGATACTGCCTGATAGAGACAGTCTCTCTGCTCAGCTTAAAATCTCAATTCCTGCGGAGGAGAGCAGTGAGGCAGTGACTCCCATTCCTTCAATTGTTTTTCCGCTGAAGCTTCCGTCGTAAACAGTCCCGCATCCGCAGGAAGGGCTGCGCTGCTGCAGGATTGCCTTTGTTATACCGCAGGTTCTGCATATTTCGAGGGTTGCTCTCGCTCCCTTTATAAATGCTTCCGATACATCTTCTCCGGAAGCCGTCATAACTTTTTTGCTTCCTTCGGGTGTTCTAACTATCTCCGATGATTCACGAGGAGCGGGGAGTCCTCCGAGAAGTTCGGGGCAGACCGGTAATGCCCGCCCCTCAGCAACCAGTTTTGCCGCATCGGGATCGAGAGTGTTTCTTCCGTCGTACCGGCAATTAATTCCTGCAAGACAGGCGCTTACAATATATTCATAGCTGCTCATGGCGTATCCTTTTTCAAAAATATCTTCTGTATTATACTGACAGAAAAACGGGGCAGGGTGAATGTCTGTGAATGTAAAAAACGATGCTAATATGCTTATTTCCTATAAGACACTTAGAAGGATACTGGGTATTCTCGGGATGGGGCTTCCGCTTATGCTGTATCTGTCCACTCTGATGTCAGGAGTCTACTCTCTGGGTCCTTCAATAAGCAGTTACTATTTTTCCAATTCGGGAGACCTGCTTGTTGCTGTGCTCTGCAGCTTCTCGGTATTTCTTATCACCTATAAGGGATATTCCGAAGCTGATAATATAATAAGCTCAATTGCGGGGTTCGCTGCTTTTCTTATTGCTGTCTTTCCGGCAATGAATGAGAGCAGTATCAAAGTGAACTATCTTTTCAGTTTTCTTTCACCTGCAGCCGTTACCGCAGTGCATTTCACCTCAGCGGCAGTATTTTTTCTGCTTCTATCAATTATTTCCTTTTTTCTGTTTGTGAAAACGAATCAGAAAGCGCCTCTTCTAAAAGCAAAACTGAACAGAAACAGAATTTACCGTACATGCGGAATTTTTATTTTTGTGTCGCTTCTGCTGCTCGCAGTCTGCAACCTTCTGCCTGCATATGTATTCGATAAAATCGCCCGGTTCAGGCCGATATTCTGGCTTGAAACCACAGCTCTGGCTGCATTCGGTTTCTCCTGGCTGGTAAAGGGTGAGACTCTGTCGGCTGACAAAAATCCCGAATATGTATTTGTATACGGAACCCTGAGAAAGTATCCGGGCTTTGACAAAAATACAATTCTTGAAGGTCTGTCTGAATATGAAGGATCTGCCTCCGTTTGCGGGCGGCTGTACAATGTGAAGGTTTTTCCCGCCATGACTGAGTCTTTTAATCCTGAAGAAAAAGTCCGGGGAGACATCTACCATATCGGCACTAATCCTGAAGTTCTCGGATTTCTTGATGAATATGAGGAAATAACCGATAATTTTCCACATCCAAAGGAGTATCTGCGTAAAACCATTACAGCCCTCTCCGACAGCGGGCGGAAATATTTCTGCTGGATTTATATTTATAACCGCGATGTTTCATGTCTCGAGCGAATTAAATCAGGAGATTATATCGAATATGTCAAAACAAAAAGTTTACCGGAATGATAATGTATATTATATTTGATGATAGGTAATTTTTAACGGGAGTATCCTTTGGCTGAAATTAAGACAGTCAGTGAATATATTGAAAGCTTCCCCGAACCTCGAAGGAGCATGCTTATACAGATAGCTGATGCTGTTAGGCGTGGTATTCCTTCCGGATTCGAAGAATGCCTGTCATATAAAATGATAGGCTGGGTTGTTCCTCTTTCCCTCTATCCGAAGGGATATCACACCGGTAGAGAGCTTCCCCTGCCGTTCATCAACCTTGCAGCTCAGAGCAGCTACTTCGCCCTGTATCATTCAGGAATTTATGCAGATAAAGAGCTTTTTGACTGGTTTACCGGAGAATACGAATCTCTCGGCTACAGACACAAAATAAATATGGGGAAGAGCTGTATACGTTTTAAATATCCTGATGAAATCCCTTTTAAACTTATCGAAGAATTGTGTGCAAAAGTCACAGTTGAACAATGGATTTATATCTACGAAAAATCAATGAATAAAAGGAGTAAGAATAATCATGGATGAATTATTTATTCTGTGGACGAATGCCGATGAACTTGCATTTGAAAAAATGGTCTGCATGTATTCAAAAAACGCACTGCTCAAGGGCTGGTGGGATAAGGTTACAATTATTATCTGGGGAAGTACGGCAAAGCTGACATCTGAATCAGCAGCCGTACAGGAGCAGATAAAGCTTCTGATAGAGGGTGGTGTGCACGTGTCGGCCTGCCGTTCCTGCGCGGACCAGCTTGGGGTGACAGAGATTCTTGAAGGCCTTGGTGTCGAGGTTATCTACTGGGGACAGCCGTTGACCGGAATTTTAAAGGATAATAAGAAACTTTTGACGGTTTGAGTTTTCATACAAATTGACCCCGGGGAATATTCATAGTATTCTGTCCCGGGGGGAACTATGCTGGGAGAAAAATTAATTGCTCTAAAACGGCAAGTCGCCGTAGGAATAATTTCAACTACAGCAATGTCTGCTTCTCTTCTTATCTGGGCATCAGTTTCAGTTATCATTGGTCATGAACTCACATTCTACGGTATGGCTCTGGCTATTTTGATTCCGGGAATTCTGTCATCAATAAGCATGTGGTTTACAATAGGTTTGCTTCAGAAGATTAACCGGCTTAAAGAGGAGCTGGGATACCTTGCCACGTATGATTCACTAACAGGTCTGTATAACCGGGGCGCTTTTTTGAGGGTTGCTGAAAGTCTTTACAATTCCGCGTCCAGGAATCTCAGAAAGCTGGCTGTAGTCTATATTGATATTGATGATTTTAAAAAGATTAACGACAATTTCGGGCATGCTGCAGGAGATCTTGTTCTGCAGGAATTCGGAGAGCTGCTCTACCAGCGTCTGCGAAAGAGCGATGTAGCAGGAAGAGTCGGCGGTGAAGAGTTTGTCCTGCTGCTTGATGAGACAGACCTTAAGGGAGCATTTAAGATAGCTGAAGAACTGCGGGTTATAAGTCACCGTAAAATCATCGAATACAGAGCAATGGAAATAAGATTTACCATCAGTATCGGTATTACTGTGCTGTCGGAATCAAATAATTCCGGGTTTGAAGAGCTTTGCAATCAGGCTGATGACGCCCTCTATGACGCAAAATCAAAGGGTAAGAACAGAATTACAAGCTACGATATCATGCAGATAAGAAAAGAGCAGGAAGCCGGCTGTCGGCCCGTTCCCTGCTGACAGCCCAAATTCGGTACTGAAGAAAAGATTCTCAGACCTTCTGTTTATTATCTGAGCAGTACACTTTTATGGCCCTGCTCATAAAATCTGCCAGACCCTCTGCAGTTTTATCGATATTCTTTTTAAATCTTTCATCCACGATGTACATTTTCCCAAGTCCTCTTAGAATCTCAATGCTGCAGTTATAATAGCTGTCTGTGATGTGCTGCTGCCATTTCTTTACTGCTGCCTGAACATCAGCATCATCAGGGTCCAGATTCATCAGTTCACTCATTTCTCTGAGTATAGTATTTCCTCTTGTCATAATATCTTTCCAGTCTTTTTCAGAATATCCGGTTGTTTTCATACTGCTCTGCAGGTATGCATCAGTGCTGCCGTATTTTTCTTTTACTTCGTCGGTGTATTTTCTTCGGTGCTCTTCAATTTCTTTCATACTGAAAGACTCAAATCTGTCTTTGCTGTTCATAGTTTCTCCCTCTGATTCAAGTGATATTGTCTGCTCAATATTTCTGATGATGCCGGCCAGCCTATTCATCTTCATTTCAAGGAGCTGTTTCTGCATTTTCAGTATTTCCATTCTCTTCGAACCGTCAGAGTTGAGTATTTCTCCAATCTCGGACAGTGGAAAATCAAGTTCCCTGAAAAACAGAATCTGCTGCAGTCTAGCTAAATCAGAATCTGAATAAAGTCTGTATCCCTTTTCGGTGTGGCCCGAGGGTTTCAGAAGTCCTGTATAATCATAATGATGAAGTGTCCGTATGCTTACTCCGGATATTACAGCTGCTTCTTTGGTTTTTAGACTCATTCTTCTGCTCCTGAAAAAATAATAAACTATCACCTTACGTTATAGTCAACTTTAAATTATTATTTCTTATGATTTTTATCTTTTATCATTATACTTATAGATATGGATAATGTTTCCGAAATGCGACAGAAGCAGGGACGGCCGAAAATTCTATTGATACTGGTAACAGCCTGTATTGCAATACTGGTTTCTGTAATTGCTGCTGCCAATTCCTTTTATACTGAATATGATCGCCAGAAGTGGATTGTTCTTGAAGATACTGAAAGGCTGTCACTTTTATTTGAGCATGAGTTCAGTATCCGTACCCATACTATAAAAGCTCTCAGGCGGATGGCCGAAGATTACCTTAGCGGTAAGCAGCAGCTGTCAGCTGATCTCAGGCCTTTCCTGAGGCCTGTTGATGGAAAGAACGGCTTCACCCTTGATATTCCTCCAGGCTACAATTCAAAAACAATAGGCAATATTACAGGTCTCGATGTTTCAAAAATAACCGATCCGGACATAATTGCGGAAATGGATATGGCTTTGTCGCTGACCTCTATATTCAGGACTGTGATTGAGCGGGATCCTGAAACTCCATGGATATACTACACCTCAGAAAACGGTTTTATGTATCTATTTCCGAGAGTCGGAACGGATGATTTTTTCTATTCAGAAAAGATACAGAATATGGATTTTGTAACTTATGCAAGGCCGGAACAGAATCCCGAACGAAGAGTAGTGTGGACGCCTCTCTATCTAGATGAAGCAGGAAAGGGTTATATGGTTACTCTCAGTACACCCGTTTATGCAGGCGATAGATATATGGGCGCGATCAGTCTTGATATCAGCGTCAGCAGGCTTAACTGGCTGATAAACCGCTATCATGTACCCCATTCAAAGGTTTTTCTCTTTGCTTCAGACGGCACGCTTATAGTTAAAGAGGATGAGCCGCCTTTTGTTCCCGATTTTACTGCTTTGGATGAATCGAAGTTCTCATACGAGCAGGATAGTACTTTCCTGTCCTATACCAAACTCGAAGATCCGGACTGGTTTCTGGCAGTTTATGCTTCAAAAAGCGAAATGATTCTGCAGGCCTTTCTTAAATCTTTGCCCTTTCTTTTGATTGCGGCCTTTCTGATTATCAGTATTGTAATTCTGAATCAACTGTTCCATGCATACCGGAGAGTTGAGACTCTGTCGACCGAAGACCCCCTTACCGGTTTATGGAACCGCAGGGTTTTTGATCAGGTTCTGAATGAAGAGCTCTCCCGGGCGGAACGTAAGCAGACTAAATTTGCCCTGATTTTCTTTGATGTTGACTGGTTTAAGTTTCTTAATGATATGAATGGACATCAGGAGGGCGACCGGGTCCTCAGGGAAATATCCCAGTCAGTGCGGTCTGTCATGCAGCGTAATACTGATAAGGTATTCAGGGTAGGCGGTGAGGAATTCGCGGTAATTGTCCTCTCTGAAACTGATGCCCAGCTGATGGAAATAATGGAGATGATTAGACATTCGGTAGCCGGCCTGGGTATAACTCATCCCCGTGAAAAAAACAGCGTTGTAACCATTTCACTCGGCGGTGTTGTTGTGGACGGCGCCTGTGAACCGACCTTTGATGAAGCATATACACATGCCGATACAGCCCTTTATGATGCCAAAGCTTCCGGAAAAAACTGCAGCCGTCTGTATTCCGGAGATGAAAACAGAGATTAGTTGCTCTCTGATATTATCATGTGGTAGAATGGCGATAATTTACAACCTGACGTACTCATGTAAAAAAGAGGAAACATCGATTGGCATTTTTTACATATCATAATAAGAAAGTCTATTATTCCGAGTGCGGCAACGGACCTCCGCTGCTGATTATTCACGGAAATTCTGTTTCTTCACGCATGCACAGCCCGATTATTAAAAAACTTTCGGAAAATTTCAGGGTAATTTCACCGGATCTTCCGGGACACGGACGTTCTGAAAAACTGGAGAACTGGCCGGTAGATTTCTGGTTTGAAAACTCAAGGGCGCTTTATAATCTGATTCTTCAGCTTGAACTTCAGAAGGTGATTGTATCCGGCTACAGCGGAGGGGCTCTGATTGCACTGAATCTTGCGCTTGAGCATCCGGATACAATAAGCTGCGTAATAGCTGATTCTTTTGAAGGTGAAGTTTCGCTGGACGCTTATGTAGAAAACCTTGAAAATGAGAGGCTGACAGCAAGAAGAAATCTTCTTAACAGGTTCTTCTGGTTTCTTATGCACGGAAAAAACTGGAACAATGTCATCACAAATGATACTGCTGTAACGCTCGAGCATCACCGCAACCTGCGCCGCTTTTTTCATAAAGACCTTTCCCAGCTTTCAATACCCGTTTTGTTTACCGGTTCTGTGGAAGATGAATACCTCCCGAATTTAAGGGATATTTATCTAGGTTTGAAAGAGAAAATCCCTCTCTGTGATGTAAAGATGTTCAGAAACTGCCAGCACCCCTCAATGCTGACCGCCGGTATGGATTATCTTGCCTACATAAGCAATTATCTGGAATTGAAATTACTTTCAAATTAGGATTTCTTAAGACGGATTAACCGAAATGCTGAAAAATGTCCGATTTTGTCAGAACACTGAAGGGTTAGGTCTTTACAATAAAGTCATATAAGACGCAGAATTAGACTTATAAATATAGCAGTTAACTAAGGCGGGAATTATGTTAAAACACGTTGTCGTATGGAATGTAAAAGAACCGAAGGCTGAGAATATCGGGATCCTGAAGGAAACCTTCCTTGGAATGAAGGGGAATATTCCGGCTGTACTTGATGTCATAGTAGGCGAGACAGTAGATTCTCCCTATTCCAGCAGAGACTTTGTTCTAATGACAAGCCACGAGAATTACGCGAAACTTGAAGAATACCAGAAACATCCCTACCACCAGGGCGTACTTGCAAGGGTTGTACCTCTTCTTCAGGATAAGGCCAGCATCGACTTTATTGAATAAATCATACAGCAGTGACAGTATCTTATGGCTGATGTGTTTAAACAGCGGGCTTGATATGAAAGTCCGCTTTTTTTATGAAAACAAGGTATTATTTCATTCTAACAGGGATATTGATTATGTGCGCATGCAGCGGAATTCCTTCTTCCGGAACTCCTGAGTTTCCGCCTGAGGACGGAGGTAGTTTTTATACCGCATCCAGCGGAAATCTCATTTACAGTTATGAATATCTTCCATCCGGGACTGCCTGCGCAACTGTTTATATCCTCTCCGGGATAACCGGAATAAATCATAATTCTGAAATGGATGTCATCATGCTTTTAAGCGGCGGTGTATACCGTGTTGTTGTTATCCATCCAACCGGTACCGGATATTCAGAAGGCGCAAGAGGTTCTCTCAGGAATTTTGATGTTTTTATAGACGATTATACCGAGACTGTTGCTGCGGATCTTGGGCATCAGCCCCCCGGTCACCGTGCTTTTTTCTATGGTCACAGCATGTCCTGTGCTGTTGCCATGCTCCTTGCTCAGAGACTGCCGCAGGTAAGCGGCATAATTCTTGTAAATCCGCCTCTGAGGATGAAAGCCTCAAAGGGTATGACCCCGTCTTTTTTTGAATATATAAAGTATGCCTCTTATATGATTTTTGCGCCGCATAAACCTGTTGTAAACATGGCCGGAGACCCCTCGCTTATTGAAAACCCGGAGGAGCGCCGCGAAGCAGTTGAACGCTCTGAAGATCCGCTGCTCGTGAAATATTTCAGTATGTATATGATGCTGCAGTCAAAAAAGATGATGGACACAATGGCGGAGCGTGCTGAGGATATTGATCTGCCGCTCCTGCTTGTATACGGAAGCGCGGACAGTATAATTGAAAAGAGCAGCTGTATGGAAATATTCAACAGGTGGAAATGCCCTGATAAAACATTTTTGACTGTAACCGACGGACCTCATGGTAAAATGACGGTAATAATGGCTGAGGCGGCTATTGCAGACTGGCTTCAGAGCAGAATTTCAGGAGATAAATGATGAAGAAAAGGATTATTATAATTCCGGCAGTCATAATAGTAATTGTGCTGGCTGCAGTCATTACGGGAAGAGTGATAATAAGTTCAATGGAAAAGAACCTTGAGTATCTGGTTGTACAGGAGGTTCCTGAAGTTGATTTTTCACAGATACCCGACGGCACCTATCATGGAAGCAAAAACGCATTTCCCATAGTTGTTGAGATTGAGGCTGTGGCAGAAAGCGGCAGGGTTACAGATATTAAGCTGCTCAAGCACCGGAACGGGCAGGGCGGCGCTGCCGATGCTGTACCTGCTATGGTTCTGGAAAAACAGGGACTTGATATTGATGCAGTCTCCGGCGCCACTTACAGCCGCAAGGTAATTCTGCTGACAATTGCCGAAACATTGATTGCCGCAAAGAATTGATTACAATATATTTTATATATGGCTGTTTTTACAAAGGATAAAGATTACGGTTTGAAGGGCCGGATGTCCACCATTAAAATTGATGCTGATATTAGAGCTGCAGTTGCTGAAAGCGGAATAACCGAGGGTTATGCAATGATTTTTGTAGCAGGCTGTGTTGCCGCTCTCATTGTCACTGAGGATGAGCCTGGGATTCTGAATCACGATCTGCAGTACATGTTTGATTCTGCTATGAATATGCCGTATGGCGAAGGATTCGCTGACGGTACACCCTACCGCCATCACGAAACCTGGCACGATGACAACGGTTCAAGTCATCTGCGTTCGCTTCTGCTTCAGCACTCACTTTCGATTCCTGTTCTGAACGGCGAAGTACTGCTTGGACCATGGCAGAATGTTTTTCTCGTTGAATGTGATACAGGACCCCGGACTAGAAAGCTCTGGTATCAGGTCCAGGGAGAATAGATATGGCGTATAAAATTAATTCCAAAGCATTTCATAAACTCGATAACGCAGACAGGCGTAAAAAACTTCCGCCGGAACTTATTCTTGAAAAGGTCGGATTGAAGTCCGGTGATACCATGATTGATGTAGGTGCAGGTATAGGCTATTTCTCAATACCGGCTGCAGCGCTTACCGGTGATTCGGGAAGAGTGATTGCTGCTGATATAGCACAGGATATGCTTGATGAGCTTGCCAAAAGAGCGGACGGATACAAGGGAAATCTGAAAATAGTGATGTCTTCAGAGGATAATGTTCCGGTTGAAAGCCACTGTGCTGATCTTGTTTTTATATCCTTTGTGTTCCATGAGTTTGAAAACCCTGAGAGCTGGATTCAGGAAATAGCAAGGCTTTTAAAGCCCGGCGGGCGGGCGGCTGTTGTGGAGTTTCAGAAAAAAGAAACTGCGGAGGGGCCTCCCCTGGAACACCGGGTAAGCTCTGACGCTCTTGCTTCCTATTTTAATTCGGGAGGTTTCAGCAAAACTTCATTTGAAGAGATTTCGGATACCTACTACCTGTCAGTCTTTGTTAAAAACTGACAGGCTGTAAGGCGGCAGGGGGCTGTTCCTGCAGCGGCAGAGCTTATTTCAGATTATCAACTGCAGCCTGTTCTATAGGCAGGCCGGCCGTATAGCGTTTAAAAAATTCATTAAAGCCCTCTACATCTTCCGGATCGGGGCTGACCGCCGTACTGCTGTCGTCTGCGAAAACCTTCTCAAGAAAATCTGAAAGACCGGTACTGTTTTCCTTCTGCTTGAGGTAGGCCGCTAGAAGCGCTATGCCCCAGGCACCGCCTTCCCCGGCAGTTTTAAGCACAGAAACTGGAGTTCCGCATGCTGCGGCCATTATCCGTTCTCCGACTCCCTCAGTTTTGAAGAATCCTCCGTGCCCCTTAATTTCACTAACAGTCACGTTCTCTTCGTTGAACAGTATATTAAGCCCTGTCCTGAGTGCACAGAGTGATGTAAAAAGCTGGGCTCGGACAAAGTTAGCTACGGTAAATTTGCTTTCCGGGTTCCGGACGAAAAGCGGCCGGCCCTCAGAGAAGCCGGTTACATGTTCACCTGAGTGATAGCCGTAAGCCAGAAGCCCACCGCAGTCACGATCGCCGGTAAGCGCAAGCTTCATCATGGTGTCATACAGCTTTCCGCCGTCAATCTCGGCGCCCAGTATGCCGGCTGCTTCACCAAGGAAGTCTATCCAGGCGCTGTATTCAGTACTGCAGTTGTTGGAATGAGCCATTGCCACAAGGTCTCCGGACGGAGTTGTGATCAGATCAAGTTCATGGTGAAGTTTGGCAAGGTCCTTCTCAAGAACAATCATTGCAAATACAGAGGTTCCTGCCGATACGTTTCCTGTTCTGGCTTTAACACTGTTTGTTGCAACCATTCCGGTTCCTGCGTCTCCCTCGGGCGGGCAAAGGGGGATTCCTGCTTGAAGAGCTCCAGAAGGATCAAGTATTGCAGCTCCATCGGCTGTCAGCATTCCTGCATTAGTACCTGCGGGAAGAACCTCGGGAAGAATTCCGCCGAGTTTCCAGCTGAACCCCCTGTCAGAAACCTTTGAGTCAAAGGCAGCAATCATTGAAGCATTGAAATTGCATTCTGCAGTATCAATTGGAAACATTCCTGAAGCGTCGCCGACGCCGAGAACTCTTTTTCCTGTCAGCTGTTCATGCACCCAGCCGGCAAGTGTGTTTATTGAATTAAGTTCGGGAAGATGAGACTCCCCCTTCAGTATGGCCTGATAAAGATGGGCGATGCTCCATCTCTGGGGAATAGGGTACTGAAAAAGTTCGGTCAACTCTTCTGAAGCCTGCTGTGTAATATTATTTCTCCACGTTCTGAAAGGAACCAGAAGCCTGTTGTTTTTGTCAAGTGCAATGTATCCGTGCATCATGGCGCTTATGCCCATTGCCGCCGCAGATTTAAGTATGGTTCCGTATTGTTCTTTTACATCCCGCTTTAAGTCTGCGTAACATGACTGAAGGCCGCTGATTACCTCCTCCAGAGGGTAGGACCATATTCCGTCTGTAAGTGTGTTTTCCCAGCCGTGAGTTCCGGCTGCAAGAGGTGTTCCGTCTTCTGAAATGAGTACGGCCTTGATTCGGGTTGAACCTAGTTCTATGCCAAGGAAGGCTCTGCCTTCACTGATCAGCTTTGAAATTTCGGAATTATTCATTATTTCCTCCCTAATAGCGTTAACGAGAACGCATTCTAATATCTTCTTAATCATAAGTCAAATTTAATTTGACATCCATGTTTTTATGTCTTAAAATTGCGTTAACGATAACGCAGGATGTTTTCATGGCTACGATAAAAGATGTTGCAGATGCTGCAGGAGTCTCTATAGGCACAGTTGACCGGATTATTCACAACAGGGGGCGCTTTTCAGACTCCACTGCAGAGAAGGTCCGGCTTGTGATGCAGGAACTTGAATACTCTCCGAATATGCATGCGCGGGGGCTGAAAAAGGCAGGGAATATCTCGCTGACTGTTATTTTGCCGCAGGATCATCAGGATGCAGGGTACTGGAAAACAGTATACAGCGGGATTGCAAAGGCTGTACAGGAGCTGGGGTCCCTCTGCCGTGAAATCGAGATTATCAGGTTTGACAGGTATTCTGAAGCCTCCTGCAATGAGGTTATTGACCGGATTAAGCACCTGCAGTCAAACGGATTTCTGATTGCGCCGGTCTTTCATGATAACTGCAGCATTTCCGCTGATGATATAAAACCCGCCTGTGTCCTGATAGATACTGACAACCGGGATTTCGGCAGACGGCTCACTTATATAGGACAGGACTCCCGAAGCAGCGGAGCTCTTTCGGCAAAGCTTATGCATATGATTGCAGTCGATTTAGAGGGATATCTGCTGATCGCGGAGCCGCCGGGTCACAACGAACATATCCGCGGCAGGGTTGAGGGGTTCAGGACGTTCCTTGAAACAAAGGGATTGTCCTGCAGAATTAAAACCATTAATACGGGCTCCGATGATGAAGCAGATTATCATCGGCATCTGGATCGTTTTTTTAAAACAGAGAAAAATCTTCCCGCCGGAATTTTTGTTCCTGATTCATCGGTATACTATTTCGGCTCCTGGCTCAAATCCCGCGGTGAGCAATTCAGCTCAATTCCGCTTATCGGATATGATCTGATTTCTGAAAGGCGGAATCTGATTGACGAGGAAGTTATCAATTTCATCATAACCCAGCAGCCGGAAGAGCAGGCTTACAGGGGCATGAAGCTCCTTTATGATGCAGTGGTTCTGGGCGGTTCTGCTCCGGGAGAGGTGTATCTTCCAATGAATATAATAACAAAAGAGAATCTTAATACCTTTTAAGGTTTCATATGGAATATGGAGGGATGATATGAAAGCGTATGAAAATATCAAAATATGGATGGTGTCTGGAAGTCAGCACCTCTACGGAGAAGAGACTCTCCGGGAAGTTGAGAGGCATACAAAGGAGATTGCAGGCAGCCTGAATGACAGTCCGCTTCTTTCCGCGCCTGTGGAGTTCAGGGGAATACTGACCACACCGGCAGAGATTACAAAGTTTTGTGTTGAAGCCAGTGCAGATGCGCAGTGTGCGGGTGTTGTTCTGTGGATGCACACATTCTCGCCATCAAAGATGTGGATTAATGGTCTTAATGTAATGACAAAGCCCATGCTGCATCTGCATACCCAGTACAACCGAGACATCCCCTGGAATGAGATCGATATGGATTTTATGAATCTAAACCAGTCTGCTCACGGCGGAAGGGAGCACGGTTTCATCAATACCAGAATGAAAATAGCAAGAAAGGTTGTTGCAGGTTACTGGAAGGATGAAAAGGTTTTAAAGCGTGTTGATGCCTGGATTAGAGCCGCTGCCGCGGTAAGCGATCAAAAGAGCATGAAGGTAGCCAGGTTCGGGGACAATATGCGCGATGTTGCGGTTACCGAGGGCGACAAGGTTGCTGCCCAGATATCTCTTGGATACGATGTCTACGGATACGGAATAGCCGAACTTGCCGCTGAGGTTGATGCCGTCCCTGAAAGCAGGATTGATGAGCTGGTTTCCGAATACAGCGGAAGCTATAAAATTGCAAAAGAACTTCTGCCCGGCGGTTCTCAGGCAGGTATGCTTCGTGATGCTGCAAAGCTTGATGCCGGCCTGGATAACTTTCTTGTGAAGGGCGGGTTTTCCGCTTTCACCACCACCTTCGAGGATCTGACCGGAGTAAGCCAGCTTCCGGGGCTTGCCTGCCAGCGGGCGATGGAGAAGGGCTACGGATTTGGAGCCGAGGGCGACTGGAAAACCTCTGCTCTGGTTCACAGCATGAAGGTTATGGGAAATGGACTTACCGGCGGTACTTCCTTTATGGAAGATTACACCTATCATATGGATCCCGCAAACCAGATGGTGCTCGGCGCCCACATGCTTGAAGTCTGCCCGACTATCGCAGGAAAAAGCGATGTAAGAATTGAATGTCATCCGCTTGATATCGGGGGAAAGGATGATCCTGTAAGAATGGTTTTTGATGTCCCTGCAGGCGCCGCACTTAATGCGTCGCTGATGGATATGGGAAACCGCTTCAGGCTTCTGGTAAACGAGGTTGAGGCTGTTAAACCTGAAAGCAGTTTTCCGAAACTGCCGGTTGCAAGAGCTATGTGGAAACCTCTTCCTGACCTTTCAACAGCCGCAGAAGCCTGGATTCTCGGCGGAGGTGCCCATCATACTGCCTTCAGCAAAGATGTAACAACAGAAATGCTGACCGATTATTCTGAAATGCTTGGAATTGAAATAGCTGTAATAAAGAAGGGAACAGAAATAGGCAGCTTCAGGAATGAACTGAAATGGAATGACCTGTATTACACGATGAGAGCTTTTTCAGGCGGAGTGTAATCAACATAGAATAATCAGAGCCCCGGGCTGAATAGGTCCGGGGCTTTTTTTATGGACTCATGAGATATATTCAGGATTTTTTGCGCAGTTATAAAAACCGTAAAAAAATCCAGGTTCAGCATAAAAAAATCAACTTTTTCGACGGAATAGCCTGACGCGGGGGACCTGCCGTAAAATGTCCAAACAAAGTCGATAAGATAGTTCATGTACTTCCGGTCGATGCAGTCCTAAAATCATATAAAACTCAGGAGGTTCTATGAACAGAAAAATTTTATGTGTTTTGGGCATACTTCTTGTATTAAGCCCGTTTGCGCTTTTTGCAGGAGGCCAGCAGGATTCAGGTCTTATTAAAGTCGGAATCATAAACAACCCGCCGTCCGAATCAGGATACCGTGCTGCAAATGTAGCAGATTTTGAAAAGGTATTCACCGAGGCAAACGGGTACGAAGTTTCAAGCTTTTACAGCCTTAAAAATGATGAGCAGCTGAATGCCGCAAGTCAGTTCATAAACGACAAGGTTGACTATATTCTTCTTTCTGCAGCTGCAACTGACGGCTGGGATTCAGTCCTTGCAAATGCAAAAGAAGCAGGTATCAGAGTGTTTCTGTTTGACCGGATGCTCAACGCCAGTCCCGACCTTTATGAGGCTGCTGTAGTTTCAGACATGGCAAACCAGGGTGATACTGCTGTTAAGTGGCTCAAGACTCAGAAACTCTCTGAATACAACGTTATTCACATTCAGGGCGCAATGGGAAGTGATGCCCAGATCGGCCGTACAAATGCTCTTGAGGCAGAATTTAAAGCCGGAAAGATGAACAAGGTTGCCCAGCAGACTGCAACCTGGGATGAAGCTGAGGCAAAGAAAATCGTTGAATCAGTAATAAACTCAGGCGAAGCATTCAATGTTATATATGCTGAAAATGACGGCATGGCAAAAGGTGCAGTAGCTGCTCTTGATGATGCCGGTATCACTCACGGTGTTGACAAGGATGTTGTTGTTATGGGTTTTGACTGCAACAAGTGGGCCCTTCGCGAACTGCTTGCAGGCAACTGGAATTATGATGGACAGTGCAGTCCGTTTCAGGCCTCGGTAATTGATGGAATGATTAAAAAAATTGAAGGCGGCGGAACACTTCCTTCAAAGAAAGTTATCTCAGAAGAAAAGGGATTTGATGCAAAGACAATTACTCAGAAAGATATAGATACATACGGTCTGGGTGACTGATTGCTGAAGGCATTCTAAGGACGGATGCTGATTGGGGCGCGAAGTATGCATGAATTTCAGGCATGCTCCGCGCCGTTATTTTTAAAGGCGGGTTGAGACTAATGAATAATGACATCGTATTGTCCATGCGCGGAATCGGAAAGCGCTTTCCGGGTGTAAGGGCTTTGCATAATGTGGATTTTACCCTGTGCCGGGGAGAAATTCATGCTTTAATGGGAGAGAACGGTGCCGGTAAATCAACGCTGGTAAAGGTTCTTACCGGTGTTTACCAGAAAGATTCCGGGCAGATAAGGATGGCCGGAATTGAACGGGATCTGACGATTAAATCTCCGCAGGATGCCCAGAATCTGGGCATCAGTACTGTTTATCAGGAGATAACCCTGTGTCCGAATCTTACTGTAGCTGAAAACATGTTTATCGGACGGGGTAATTATCGTTTTGTGAACTGGCGTTTAATGGAGAAAAAGGCCGATGCAATTCTCAAGCGGCTTAATATTCCCGCTAATGGATCCAGGCAGCTCGGGGCCTGCTCACTTGCTGTGCAGCAGATGGTGGCGGTTGCCCGCGCTGTTGATATGGACTGTAAAATTCTTATCCTTGATGAGCCTACATCCTCGCTTGATGAGCAGGAAGTTGAACTTCTGTTTTCGCTGATGCGGGATCTTAAGAAGCGCGGTGTCGGAATAATTTTTATTACGCATTTTCTTGAGCAGGTGTATGAAGTCTGTGACAGAATAACGGTGCTTAGAAACGGCGAGCTGGTCGGCGCCTACAATATAAAGGACCTGCCGCGTATTGAACTTATATCTGCGATGATGGGTAAGGATCTTGATGATATATCAGAGCTGCAGGAACGCAGGAAAGCGGTCGCTTCAGAAGATATACCGGTCGTGTACGAGGCTGAAGGGCTGTCCAGTGCAGAAGGTACAAAGCCTTTTGACTTTAAAATTCGCAAAGGTGAGGTGAACGGTTTTACCGGATTGCTCGGATCCGGCCGAAGCGAAAGCGTACGGGCCATATTCGGTGCAGATCGCATTACCGGCGGCAGGATAAAAATCAACGGGAAGGATGCAAGGATTTCAAAACCAAAGGATTCAATGAAACACGGAATCGGCTATCTGCCGGAAGACCGTAAACTTGACGGTATCATTGAAGACCTGTCAGTCCGTGAGAATATCATACTTGCCCTGCAGGTTTTAAAAGGTTTTTTCCGGCCCTTTTCGAGAGCCGAGGCCGAAAACTTCGCGGATAAATATATCAAAATGCTGGGAATAAAAACCGCCTCAACAGATACTCCTATTAAATCTCTGTCAGGGGGGAATCAGCAGAAGGCTATTCTTGCACGCTGGCTTCTGACAAATCCGCAGTATCTCATCCTTGATGAACCAACCCGTGGAATTGATGTAGGAACCAAGATCGAGATCCAGAAACTCGTTCTTCAGCTGGCGGAAGAGGGGGTAAGCGTCACTTTTATTTCGTCTGAAATTGAGGAAATGCTCGCCACCTGCTCCAGGTTGATTGTTATGAGAGACAGAAACATAGTAGGTGAACTATACGGAGAGGATATGACTCAGACCAGTATTATGCATACAATTGCGGGGGAGGCTGACCGGAATGATTAAGAGCCTGTTTAAAAAACTTACCCGGTCGCAGCTGGCTATTCCTCTGTTTGCCCTCTTTCTGATTGTCATTTTTAATTTATTCAGGGATGTTAGTTTCTTTTCGATAAGAGTTATCACAAATAACTATGGAAATACAGTACTTTCCGGAAACCTTATCAGTATCCTTAACGGTGCTTCCGAGCTGGCTATTCTGGCAATTGCAATGACTATGGTTACCTCAGCAACAAAGGGGCAGGATATCAGTGTCGGAGCCGCAGCCGCAATTGCAGGCAGTGTCTTTGTGAAGGTCCTGCGCGCAAACGAAATTACAATGCCGGTTATTCTTCTGGCCCTTCTTGCGGCCTGCATTGTAGCAATTCTTTTTGCCCTTTTTACCGGTTCACTTGTATCCTTTTTCAATATCCAGCCAATGATCGCATCCCTGATTCTGTTTACTGCCGGCCGGCCTATTGCCTACTGGATAAACGGAGGGGCGACGCCGAACGTTGAAAGTCCTCTGCTTGGCTACATAGGCAGTTTTATTCCGGGGATCCCTATCCCCAGTCCAATCCTGATTGTCGCGGTATTCGGAATACTTGTGACTCTTGCGCTGAAATTTACAAATCTTGGGCTGTACACTCAGTCTGTCGGTATAAATGAAAAGGCTGCCCGCCTGAACGGTATTAACCCTGTGATGATAAAACTCCTGTCATTCATGATTCTCGGAGTCTGTGTTGCCTTCGCCGGGGCCATTAATGTGAGCCGAATAGGATTGATTAACCATGAAACCATCCTCCTGGATATTGAAATGGATGCCATACTTGCTGTTGCGATAGGCGGTAATGCCTTAAGCGGGGGTAAATTCAGGCTGGCCGGTTCGGTAATCGGCGCTTATATCATTCAGGCACTCACTATCACACTGTATGCCATGAAGGTTTCCTCCACAGCCGTAAAAGCCTACAAGGCTGTAGTTATCATTGCTATAGTAATTATCGGTTCGCCTGTAGTTCAGAAATATGCAAAGCAGCTGCGAGAAAGGCTGTTCACAAAATCAATGAAGCTGACGGAGGGTAACTGATATGCTGAATAAAAAATCCGGTAAAAAACTTAAAGAGCCTGTCTCTAACACCGCGTTGCTGCTTACAATCACAATAAGCGCTTTTGTCGCGATGTATGTCCTTGCAATGATAATCTGGGGCGGCGGGTTTCTTAATCCTCAGCAGTTTTTTGATATGTTCAATAATAATGCCTATCTTATAATTGTCTCCTGCGGGCTTACTGTTGTAATGATAGCCGCGGGCATAGATATTTCGGTAGGAGGAATGATTGCCCTGGTCACAATGACCAGCGTTGTCTGTATAGAAGATTTCGGTTTCGGAATTGCAGGGTCGATTGTTCTCGCACTTGGAATGGGGCTTGCAATCGGAGGAATTCAGGGGTTTCTGATCTCCTATCTGGAAATTCAGCCGTTTATTGTTACTCTCGGGGGGATGTTTTTTACCAAGGGCCTTACCACAATTGTAAGCAAGGTTCCCAGAACCGTGACCAATGAGGCGTTTCTCGCCCTCAAGAATTTCAGGCTGATAGTTCCGGGGATCGGTTCCTATGGAAAAACGGGTAACTTTATACCTGTAAGGGTGGAGCCCGGAGTAATTGTGGCCGTTTTGATAGTTGTGCTGATATGGGCCGCTCTGAGGTGGACCAGATTCGGACGCAATCTATACGCTGTAGGCGGAAACAGCCAGAGCGCCCTTATGCTGGGTATCAATGTGAAGCGCACAAGATTTTTCGCATACCTGCTCAGCGGTCTGCTTGCCGGTATAGGCGGCTATATTTATCTGCTGCACACTGGTGCCGGTAATGCCGCAAATGCCACTCAGGCTGAAATTCAGGCTATAGCCTCATCAATTATCGGCGGGACTCTGCTTACCGGCGGAGTGGGGAGTGTTGTCGGTACACTGTTCGGGGTTCTTTCACTGAAGACTATAAGCAATATAGTTATTGCCTCGGGTTTAAGAGAGCCCTACTGGCAGAGTATTACTATAGGGCTTATGCTGTGCTTTTTTATCCTGCTTCAAAGCGTAATTCTTGCTGTCCGGAAGAAAGCCGGTGCAGGCTGGACGGGTTAGTAGAAGTTGAACCATTTGCTAAAATTCAGGTTCTTACTGCCGCGGATGACCGGTACTCCTTTGGGGAGATTCCCATATTCTTCTTGAAGATAAAGCTGAAGTAGTGCGGGTCGCTGTATCCTGCTTCATAGGCAATGTCGGAACATTTCATACTGCTTTCAAGAAGAAGCCTGCAGGCGTGTTCCATCCGGATGGCGGTGAGGTACTCAATGAAGGTTTTTCCGACCTCCTGTGAGAATATAGTGCTGAAATGATTTGGGCTGACATTTACGAAAGAGGCGACAGAGTTAAGCGAGATGTCCTGACTCATGAAATTCTTTTTAATGTACTGCTTGGCTTCCTGGATCCGGATATTGTGCTTTTTCCCGATAATCGAATTCCTGAAATTGATCCATCTCTCGAGCATCGATTTTATCTGTCCCCTGAAAATTGATTCGGAAGCCGAAGCTTCAAGCATTTTTTCATGTGTATCAAGCTCCGTGATTATCCCGGCCGGGCTGCCGCCAATTTCTTTTGTCAGTTCGCAGACTGAATCGATGAGATCCTTAAGAAGCAGGAAAAGAAAATTCCGGTTAGTATCAGGGTTATCGCTGTTTCCTGTCAGCTTCAGGTACGATTGCGTGAAATCTTCAATATCCCCGAAATCGATGCTTTTAAGCTGTCCGGTGAGATGTCCGTTCTCTACCTGAAGCTTCTTTACAGTCATTGCCCAGTTTAAATCATCTGTCCCGAGTATGTTCCTCTTGCCTGAAATATTCATATAGCGGATCAGCCTGTCTGCAGAAGTGTAGGAATAAACTATTTCACTGATGTGCTCTGCTCTGGTCCCTATGCCGATGGAAACCGGGCATCCGGTCTTTCTTTCAGTTTCGAACTTAACCGCCTGTGCCAGTGTATAGAGGCCGTCATCCGGGGTTTCAGCCGCTGTTTTCACCAGAAGTATCTGCTTTGCCTGGCTCAGAGGAAATGAAATTACATCGGATCGGCCATTGAGGGTAGCATTTATGACCTCTCGGGCAAGACTGTATTTTGAATAATCATCTCCGGCCGGATAAAACTCGGTTATCATGCATACATATCCCCTGCTGATAAGGTCTATCCCGTATTCCATTGCAGTTTCAATAGCATTGACTGAATCGGTCTGGCCTGTGACCAGTCTACTCAGCCATTTTTCTTTCATCAGCTCTTCTGTTGTACTGACTTTCTTTTTTAGATTTTCAAGATCATTCAGCCTTCGTCTTTCCTCGGTAAGTCTGTCTGCGACTCTGTCCAGTGTGGATATCATTTCCGCGGCAGATATGGGTTTTAAGAGATATTCCTCAATCCCTATAGAGATTGCTTCCTTTGCGTACTGGAATTCATCATGTCCGGAAAGAATGATTATTTTAAGCCAGGGCTGATCTTTTTTGATTATTCTGGCAAGGGTCAGACCGTCCATAAATGGCATTTTAATGTCGGTGATCAGAATGTCGGGTTTGATGTCTCTAAGCGCATGCAGGGCCATTTCTCCGTCCGGGGCCTCTCCCGCAAGGGTGTAGCGGGTATTTTCCCAAGGGATGCTGTTTCTAATTCCTTCCCGTGTGACTATCTCATCCTCAACAAGAAATACACTATACATTTTCAACCTCCGGAACCCTGAAAGTAACAGAAGTCCCTTTTAAATACTCACTTTGAATTTCAAGTGCCGCCCGTCCATTGTAGTAAAGCTCAAGACGCTTGTTCACGTTATAAAGCCCGTAAACATCACCTACGGCCGAATGATCCGCCTCGCTGTTCATTTGATGCTTGATATCCTCAAGCCGCTCAGGCTGTATTCCAATACCGTCGTCATCAACCCGAAAGCGTAGAAATCCGTTTTCACGCCATCCTTTGACCAGAAGATTTCCGCGACCTCTTTTGTTTTTTATTCCATGGTACAGGGCATTCTCGACTATGGGTTGAAGAAGCAGTTTCAGCATAGATTCCTGCATCATGGATTCATCGAATTCTATCTCATAGTTCAGAATGTCCCGGTAACGGACCTTTTGTATGCTAAGATAGTTACAGGCATGTTCATATTCGTTTTTGACTGAGGTCCAGTCGCGTCCTTTATTAAGTGTGGTCCGGAAGAAGCTTGAAAAATTTCTGGCAACATCGATAACCTCATCATGCCTGCGGCCTTCAGCCAGCCAGACTATTGTATCAAGAGTATTATAGAGGAAATGCGGAGTAATCTGTGCCTGAAGCGCTTTCATTTCAGATTTCTGAAAGTTTTTCTGTTCCTCGATATTGGCTTCTATAAGTTTCTTAATCTTCTCTGCCATGATATTCAGGTTTTCAGTCAGGTTATCCAGTTCCTCTACGTGCGGCTGATCTGCTCTTGCGGCCAGGTTTCCCGATGCAATCTCACTGGATAAATTTTCGAGCTCTCTTATCGGAAGGTTTATGGTTGTTGATACATAGCGCTGAGTAAAAATGGAAAAAAGCATTACAAAAATTACTATCATTATTTGCAGGATGGAAAGCATAACCGATATCTGCTTTATGTTTTCATTTGTAATTGAAGCTGCTTCAATTTCCAGTACTATGAACTCCTGCAGTATGTCGGATATAAGCTCTGATACGCCCCGTATTTCATCCAGAATCTCTTCGTTTTCGGTTACGGGATATTGCTCCTGTATCTGGTACCCCAGCCTGTCAACGTATCTGGTCAGTGTATCCAGAGCCCGGCCTGCTACTTCAAGCATTCTCCTGTTTTCGGTAATTTCTGTATTTTTAAATATTAAATCAAGCCGGCGGCTTATGTCGTAGAGTATTTCATACTGCCTGCCTTCATCGAATCCCCGGCTGCCTGCAACGATATCCCATATTTCGTTGGAAATCTCTGTTTTTACAATCTGGTTCAGTCTGTTCGTCTGGCTTACGTTTGTTATAGTTCTGTCATATCGTGCAATCTGAAGCCAGCTTGAGGCAATGCTTATTACCGGGGCTATGAGCATAAGGCAGATAATTACGATGTATGAGCTCTGCAGTATCTGTCTTATGCTTGCGGTTTTTCTTTTTCCGGCTGATATTGCTGCTTCAGATGGGGGTTTCATCTCAGTAACCCCTTGGGACAAGCGCGGATAAATCATCCCATTCGGTAAAAACCTCTTCTTTTACATGTATCAGCCTTGGAATTGTTTCTCCCCTTGCCAGCTGCCGGCTAAGTGATATAATTTCGGGGCCTGTTTTAGGGTTGCATTCAATAACACAGTTGATTTCACCTCGTTCCAGTGCATCTATGGCCGCCTGTTCCGCGTCTATGCTGATAATGACAATATCCGTTCCGGGTTTAATTCCCCGCTCATGCATAGAATCGATGGCCCCCAGAGCCATGCCGTCATTGTGGGAGTACAGGACGTCTATGTCCTCGATGTTTTCAAGAATCTGAACCATTAATTCATAACCCTTTGATCGAAGAAAGTCTCCTGATATGCTGTAGATAATCTCAATTTCAGGATGCTCTGAAATCCCGTCTCTGAATCCGGAAGCTCTTCCGGTAGCTACTGATGAACCTTCGGTTCCTGTTATTTCAATAACCCGGATCTTTTTCCCGGATGTGCGGTTTCCTTCTATATACAGTCCGAATTTTTTAATCAGAAAAGCAGCTGCATTCCGACCTTCCTGTTCACTATCTGTGCCGATAAACCCGGCATAAAGATTTTCATCTGCGGTTTTGATCTTTCTGTCTGTAATAAGAACAGGAATGCCTGCATCCCTGGCTTCAATCAGAATATTATCCCATCCGGTTGCAACTATCGGTACGAAGGCTATTACATCAACCTGGTAGGCAATAAATGAGCGCAGTGCCTTTATCTGGTTCTCCTGCTTTTGTTCGGCGTTTTCAAAAAGCAGCTGGACGCCGCTTTCTCCGGCTGCATTTTTAATTGATTCTGTGTTGCATTTCCGCCAGGCGCTTTCAGCTCCAATCTGTGAAAAGCCCAGAATTATGCCGTCGCTGTTATCAACGGTTTCCGGGACTCCGGTCAGAGTTCTGCACTGTATGATACTAATGATTATAAATGCGGCGATTATTGCTGATGCGATATATGCAAATTTTTTCGGCATTGAGAAGCTGTTCCTTGCGTGTACGTTAACATATTCTAACCCTGATAGTATCTATAAGGCAAGGAAATATGTTATACTCGGAAAAAATACAGGAGTAGTGCTTATGTTAGAAGAACTTAAAGAAGAAGTGTTCAGGGCAAACCTTGAGCTGCCTGAATATAAATTAATCACCTTTACATGGGGAAATGTTTCCGGAATTGATCGGGAAAAAGGCCTTGTTGTTATAAAACCGTCCGGTGTCAGTTATTCTGATATGAAAGCTTCAGACATGGTTGTTGTGGATCTTGACGGGAAAAAGGTTGAAGGAGATCTTAATCCATCATCCGACACCCCGACTCACGTTGAGCTGTACAAGGAATTCAGTGATATCAGCGGTATAGTGCATACACACAGCCGGTGGGCGACTATTTTTTCACAGTGCGGAGCAGGCGTTCCCGCCCTTGGAACAACTCATGCTGATTATTATTACGGTGAGATCCCCTGCACACGAAAAATGACTTCTGAAGAAATTAAAACTGAGTACGAAAAGAATACAGGTACCGTAATTATAGAAAGATTTAAAGATCTTGACCCTAATCAGATTCCCGCTGTTCTTGTGAACAGTCACGGCCCCTTTACATGGGGGAAATCACCAAAGAATGCAGTTGAAAATGCTGTTGTACTTGAGGAAGTCGCCATGATGGCCTGGCATTGCACATTGTTTACCGAAGGCGGTATTGAGCCGATGCAGCAGGTGCTGCTTGATAAGCATTACCTCAGGAAGCATGGTCCCGGTGCCTATTACGGACAGAAAAAGTAAATGATACGACCTGTTACTTCTGCAGATTCTGAACGAATCTGCAGTATTTATAATTACTATGTTGAAAATACGGTAATTACCTTTGAAGAACTATCTTTGACAGTCGATGAGATGCAGGCGAGGATAGCAGGTATCTCAGAGACCTTTCCTTATTTTGTGTACGAACATGAAGGTGAGGTTATCGGCTATGCTTATGCTGCCCGTTTTCGTCCCCGTGAGGCTTACCGGTTTACGGTTGAACTTTCAATTTATGTTGATAAGGATCGTCAGCGGCAGGGTGCAGGTTCTGCGCTTATGCAGTCTCTGCTTGAAGAACTGAAGCATCGGAACTTTCATTCGGCTACCGGAATTATTGCTTTACCGAATGAAAAGAGTGTTAAACTTCATGAACGTTACGGTTTTAAAAAAGTCGGCCATATTTATGAAGTCGGCTATAAGTTTGGCAAGTGGATAGATGTAGGGTACTGGCAGCTCCCTCTTCATGCTGAATTTTGACAGGTATTTTTATCAAAGTGATATGGTCATAAATTCTTGTATTTCGGCATAGTTTTGAGCATACTTTAGCTTTTTCGTGTTTAGCTAACTGGTTATTTTGAAAGAATTTAATTTAATAGAAAAACTGATAAATTCGTGAATTTTATCAAAGATTTTTTAGGATTCTGTTGACATAAAAAGGCCTTTTCTATATATTCATCATCACACGTCAGAACAACAAATTGTTTGAAACTGACTGAGAAAAGTCAGAGAATAACGGTTTCGTTTCTTGACACAAATAACGGTAATTGGTAGTATGTACCTCCGCGCTGATAATGATGAGTTATTGTCGCGTTCATTGTTCTAAAACAGATATTAGGGAAGGAAAGAGAGCCTGTGTTAAGTAGGTTTGATACTGAGCTACTTGAAATATAGTAGATAGTGCGAACCGTCAATTGTTAGGATTAAAATTGCTGAACTTTATGTTTAGCAAATTATATCATGGAGAGTTTGATCCTGGCTCAGAACGAACGCTGGCGGCGCGTTTTAAGCATGCAAGTCGAACGGGATTTCAGTGCTTGCACTGAATGAGAGTGGCGAACGGGTGAGTAACACGTAAGTAATCTGCCTGTAAATTGGGGATAGCCTGTGGAAACACAGGGTAATACCGAATACGCTTGGTAAGTGGGAACTTATTAAGGAAAGGGGCTAAGGCCTCGTTTACAGATGAGCTTGCGGTTCATTAGCTAGTTGGTGGGGTAAAGGCCTACCAAGGCGACGATGAATAGCCGGCCTGAGAGGGTGACCGGCCACACTGGGACTGAGATACGGCCCAGACTCCTACGGGAGGCAGCAGCTAAGAATCTTCCGCAATGGACGAAAGTCTGACGGAGCGACGCCGCGTGAACGATGAAGGCCGAAAGGTTGTAAAGTTCTTTTCTTGTGGAGGAATAATAAGAGTAGGGAATGACTCTTAGATGACGTTAAGCAAGGAATAAGCCCCGGCTAATTACGTGCCAGCAGCCGCGGTAACACGTAAGGGGCAAGCGTTGTTCGGATTCATTGGGCGTAAAGGGCGTGTAGGCGGAATGGCAAGTCTGGTGTGAAATATCCCGGCTCAACTGGGAAAACGCATTGGAAACTGCCAATCTAGAGTATAGGAAGGGAAGCTAGAATTCCAGGTGTAGGGGTGAAATCTGTAGATATCTGGAAGAATACCGGTGGCGAAGGCGAGCTTCTGGCCATATACTGACGCTGATACGCGAAAGTGTGGGGAGCGAACAGGATTAGATACCCTGGTAGTCCACACTGTAAACGATGTGCACTAGGTGTTGGGGAGATATCCTCAGTGCCGTAGCTAACGCGTTAAGTGCACCGCCTGGGGAGTATGCTCGCAAGGGTGAAACTCAAAGGAATTGACGGGGGCCCGCACAAGCGGTGGAGCATGTGGTTTAATTCGATGATACGCGAGGAACCTTACCAGGGTTTGACATATACAGGAATAATATAGAGATATATTAGCCCTTCGGGGCCTGTATACAGGTGCTGCATGGCTGTCGTCAGCTCGTGCTGTGAAGTGTTGGGTTAAGTCCCGCAACGAGCGCAACCCCTGTTATCTGTTGCCAGCATTAAGTTGGGGACTCAGATGATACTGCCGGTGACAAACCGGAGGAAGGTGGGGACGACGTCAAGTCATCATGGCCCTTATATCCTGGGCTACACACGTGCTACAATGGCAGGTACAGAGCGCCGCGAAGCCGCGAGGTGGAGCAAATCGCAGAAAGCCTGTCTCAGTACGGATTGGAGTCTGAAACTCGACTCCATGAAGTTGGAATCGCTAGTAATCGCATATCAGCATGATGCGGTGAATACGTTCCCGGGCCTTGTACACACCGCCCGTCACACCACCCGAGTTGGGGGTACCCGAAGTCGGTAGTCTAACCGTAAGGAGGACGCTGCCGAAGGTATGCCTGGTAAGGGGGGTGAAGTCGTAACAAGGTAGCCGTACTGGAAAGTGCGGCTGGATCACCTCCTTTCAATGTGAAAGGAACGTGACTAAGTTAGAAAACTTCGGTTTAAAACTTAGCTTAGAGTTTGTTTACAAGCTTTAACGCTTTAATAGTCATGGAAAAACAGCCTGTTAGGCAAAAACAACACAGCGAAATATAGCTTGCTATATTTCCGAGATGCAGCTTGCTGCATCTCCGTTCTCTTTCTTCCTTTTTTATACTTTAAAGTGCTTTGGTACTTTAATGGGCCTGTAGCTCAGTTGGTTAGAGCGCACGCCTGATAAGCGTGAGGTCACAAGTTCAACTCTTGTCAGGCCCAATTTAAGTAGGCTATTGCTTCTATAAGTAATAGCTGATTTTTTCGGGCCTTTAAGTAGGCAAGATACTGAAAACCTTATGTTTTCATTGTTCTTTAAAATAGATAAAGACTGTTGAAATAATACAGTTTTGAAAACTTATCCATATAACAGGGAGTGGATAAGTATAGGGAAGGGTTAAGAGGTAATATGGTCAAGCGAATAAGGGTCTACGGTGGATGCCTTGGAGCTGTCTGTCGAAGAAGGACGTGGTAAGCTGCGAAAAGCTGCGGGGAGGAGCAAACATCCGATAATCCGCAGATGTCCGAATGGGGTAACCCGGCAGTTTAGAATAACTGTCACTGTACAGTGAATACATAGCTGTATGGAGGAATACTCAGGGAACTGAACCATCTAAGTACCTGAAGGAAAAGAAATCAAAAGAGATTCCCAAAGTAGCGGCGAGCGAAATGGGAAGAGCCCAAACCGTTAGTGTGTGATAGGCTTACACCGTTGCATTGACGGGGTTGTAAGGGCTTACAGGAGAGTTTGTAAGAGCTCTCGCGAAGTTACAAAGCGTATTTATATAGGAACTCTACTGGAAAGGGAGACCAAAGTGGGTGAAAGTCCCGTACTTTAAATAAATATGCCTTCGTGTGTAAGCACCTTGAGTAGGGCGGGACACGTGAAATCCTGCTTGAATCTGGGAAGACCACTTTCCAAGGCTAAATACACGACAGCTACCGATAGCGCATAGTACCGTGAGGGAAAGGTGAAAAGTACCGCGGGAGCGGAGTGAAATAGAACCTGAAACCGTAGACTTACAAGCGGTCGGAGGGCTTAGGCCTGACGGCGTGCCTTTTGTAGAATGTGCCTGCGAGTTACCGTATGTAGCAAGGTTAAGGAATTGAAGTTCCGAAGCCGAAGGGAAACCGAGTCTGAATAGGGCGTCTAGTTGCATGCGGTAGACCCGAAGCCAAGTGATCTATCCATGGTCAGGTTGAAGCTTTGGTAACACAAAGTGGAGGACCGAACCCTAGTCTGTTAAAAAAGGCAGGGATGAACTGTGGATCGGAGTGAAAGGCTAATCAAACTTGGAGATAGCTGGTACTCCCCGAAATAGCTTTAGGGCTAGCCTCATATGGATATTATTGGAGGTAGAGCACTGAATGGGCTAGGGCCCTTCACCGGGTACCGAACTCAATCAAACTCCGAATGCCAATAATCAATATATGGGAGTCAGACTACGGGTGATAAGATTCGTGGTCGAGAGGGAAAGAGCCCAGAACGTCAGCTAAGGTCTCTAATTCATGCTAAGTGGAAAAGGAAGTCTATTTGCAGAGACAGCCAGGAGGTTGGCTTAGAAGCAGCCACCCCTTTAAAGAGTGCGTAATAGCTCACTGGTCGAGTAGATAGGCGCCGATAATGTAACGGGGCTAAGCATGGAACCGAAGCTACGTCACTAATTTATTTAGTGGGTAGGGGAGCATTCTGTAGGCCGTTGAAGGTGGACTGTAAGGTCTGCTGGAGGTATCAGAAGAGAGAATGCAGGTATGAGTAACGAAAAGATGGGTGAGATCCCCATCCGCCGAAAACCTAAGGTTTCCAGGGTTAAGGTAATCTTCCCAAGGGTTAGTCGGCCCCTAAGGCGAGGCTGAAAAGCGTAGTCGATGGGAAACGGGTTAATATTCCCGTACCTCTCTTAATTGCGATGGAATGACGCATGAGGTGAAGCACATCCCGGCGATGGTTGTCCGGGTTTAAGCAACAAGCAGATGAAGGTAGTAGGAAAATCCGCTACTTGATGTGAGTTGTTAAGACGAGTGGAGCTACGGCAAAGCGAAGTGTGTGGAGTCAAGGTGCCAAGAAATAGTTTCTAAGCTTCAGATTAAGAGGGACCGTACCGCAAACCGACACAGGTAGGTGGGATGAGTATTCTAAGGCGTACGGAAGAACTCACGTTAAGGAACTCGGCAAAATGCATACGTAACTTAGGGAGAAGTATGGCCCCTGATGGATGAGTAGCAATACAAGTTTGTTGGGGGTTGCAGAGAAATGGGGCAATCGACTGTTTACCAAAAACACAGGTCTGTGCGAATCTGTAAAGAGAAGTATACGGACTGACACCTGCCCGGTGCTGGAAGGTTAAGAGGAGATGTTAGCGCTTGCGCGAAGCTTCGAATTGAAGCCCCAGTAAACGGCGGCCGTAACTATAACGGTCCTAAGGTAGCGAAATTCCTTGTCGGGTAAGTTCCGACCCGCACGAATGGTGTAACGAATTGCCCGCTGTCTCAACGTGAGATCCGGTGAAATTGAAGTATCGGTGAAGATGCCGATTACCTGTGGTTAGACGGAAAGACCCCGTGAACCTTTACTGCAGCTTTACATTGAAATGTGGCCTGTTATGTGTAGGATAGGTGGGAGACTAAGAAGTATGGTCGTTAGACTGTATGGAGTCGTTGGTGAAATACCACCCTTATCAGGTTACGTTTCTAACGGGTGCCCTAATCGGGTATCTGGACAATGTATGGTGGGCGGTTTGACTGGGGCGGTCGCCTCCTAAAGAGTAACGGAGGCGCGCGAAGGTAACCTTGCGCTGGTTGGAAATCAGTGTGTAAGTGCAAAGGCATAAGGTTGCTTGACTGCGAGACTTACAAGTCGAGCAGGTACGAAAGTAGGTCTTAGTGATCCGGCGGTCCCGCGTGGAAGGGCCGTCGCTTAACGGACAAAAGGTACTCCGGGGATAACAGGCTGATTTTGCCCAAGAGTTCATATCGACGGCAAAGTTTGGCACCTCGATGTCGGCTCATCGCATCCTGGGGCTGGAGCAGGTCCCAAGGGTTTGGCTGTTCGCCAATTAAAGCGGTACGTGAGCTGGGTTCAGAACGTCGCGAGACAGTTCGGTCCCTATCTGCCACAGGCGTTGGATATTTGAGAGGAGCTGCATTTAGTACGAGAGGACCGATGTGGACGAACCTCTAGTGTACCAGTTATCGTGCCAACGGTAAGTGCTGGGTAGCTACGTTCGGATGGGATAACCGCTGAAAGCATCTAAGTGGGAAGCCCTCCTCAAGATGAGATATCCCTTCACTCTTGAAGTGACTGAAGGAACCAGAGAGAAGATCTGGTTGATAGGCCGGAAGTGTAAGTGTAGTAATACATTCAGCTGACCGGTACTAATTATCCGTGAGGCTTGACCATATTTCCCCTTAATCAATTCCCAGAGAATTGAGCCAATAGGCTGCATGGACTATAGAGTCCTGTGAATAGCAACCTATCGTGCCCAATACTCAATCCCTGTATGATTTTACTTTGTAAAATCATAATGGAGTTTTACTCTGCGAGTAAAACATCCATTTCGATAAATTATTTTTGAATAATTAGTCTGGTGATAATAGAGAGGGGGACCCACCCGTTCCCATTCCGAACACGGAAGTTAAGCCCCTCTTCGCCGATGGTACTGCGTTAGCGGGAGAGTAGGTCATCGCCAGGCTTTTTTTATTTTCACAGAACTTCTGTTCTGCGAAAATAAAATATAAGACCTAAGAAGAACTTGAAGTTTGGTAACACCAAACTTCAGAGAAAGTTCTCAAGTAAAATTGAGTGCTTAGAGATAATAGATAGTCTGGAAGGATGGCTGAGAATAAATAGTAGCAACGCTACTTTCTCCGGTCATTGGAGAAGCCTTCGGCGTCTCTGCCAGGCTTTTTTTATATTTAATAAAAAGTTGGTAGCTTAGTTTTGTGATCTGTTAAAGTAAAAAAGAGACTATCATTCTTAGAATTTGAATACCGCTAAAATGAACTGTACTTATTTATTAATTGAAGTTAAAATAATTCCTGGAGAAAAAATATGAAAAAGTTAAATTTATTAATTCTTATCCTTATATCATTTATTTTATTTGGATGCAATTTATCCGGTAATTCAATTCTTTTAATTAATGAAACTGAATATACTGTATTTTTCGAATACCGTGACGGCTCTAAAGATAATGGTGCAGATAATATGGTGACAGCTGAAATAGCTGCAGAATCTGATTTAACCCTGGATGATGTCGAACTATGGGGTATTGGATCTGAAAAAGAGTTATTATACTCTGGTGCATGGACAGATGAAGGTGTTGATATTGATGTAAACCAGCTGCCTGGAACTATCTTATGGCCACTAACGGTCAGATTTACAGAGGAGTAGAATATTCACAGGCGGATATTAAGCCAGTCCTGAATATCAGCCAAAACCTCATCTTTTAAAGGTTCATTCAGTATTTCGTGGCGGGCGCCTTTGTAGACTTTTATAGTTACATCATTGTTTCCTGATGAACGTAGACTGTCGCCTAATTTTTTAACCTCTTTACCATATCTTCCTACTGGGTCTTCTGTTCCGGATATAAGCAGGATTGATGTATTCTCCGGGATTCTTTTCAGATTTTTTGAAGAATGTATTTCTTTCATCAGTTCTATAAGGTCCAAATAGAATGAAGAGCTGTACATTGCGAGTCCCCGACCGCGATTTTCAATAAAATCTTCAACTACCTTTTCATCGGAGCATATCCAATCGAAAAAAGTTTTCGGATGTTTGATTCTGCGGTTAAAATCAGCAAAGCTTAAAAAATTTACGAGCAAACTGTTTTTTTTACTCTTATACCATCCGCCAGTCAGACCGGCTATAAACAGTCCGGCGAAAGTCTTTAACTGGGAAATACCGCCTGTTCCGGAAAGTATTATCCCGTTTAAAGATGTACCGTAATTGACGGCATACTGAAGTGTGATAAAAGAACCAAAACTGTGTCCGAGAATATGCAATGTAAGTTTGGGATACTCGCTTTTTATTAGAGTGTGAAGAATATATACATCATTTACAATACTCGAAATAGAGGTGTTTTCTGCTTTTGAATCACCATGACCTCTTAAGTCGGGAATTATACAGATGAATCCTCTTGAGCACAGATATTGTGCTGTATATAGATATCTTTCCTTATATTCGCCCATACCGTGAAGTATTATCATAAGTCCGCGGGCTTTAACCGGGAATGATGGTTTACAGAGGTGATAACAGATTTCAGTATTATCCTCGGCTTTAAAAAATAAAACACTGCTATTCAATCTTTTTTATTTCTCCTGAAAGGATTCATAGTCAAAAAGGCGCTGTCGCTGCCTTTAAAGTTGGAAATCGCGCCGGTAACAGCAAGAAATATACTTAGGCCAAGCAGAATGAATTTTAAAGCTGTGAATACGCCTAGAATAATCGCACTGTAATTATTGATTAAATTATGTGAAAAATTTAATATTATCAGCGTTACATTTTCGGTATAGTCAAAGATTGCACCGAATAACGGAGTAAGAAGAATCCAGCGGTAATTTGCCGGTTCGCTGTATTTTATACGATAAATAAAATTTAGAATAATAGAAAGCATTAATGCATATACTGCCGGAAAAAGAAAATCTATTGATCTAATAATTCTGTAAGTGACAGTTCCATCTGTTTTATATGCATCAAACAAACTTATAAGCTGCTGGGGTGTCACGCCTATTTTCATGTCAGGTATGAGTGAAGTTCCGCAGGCGGCTTCAAGTCTGTTCATTAGAACTGCAAAGGCTACTTCTATAACTATAAAAAGAATTGTTACAACAGTTATAGCTGATTTAGTGGTTAAAAAATTGACTGATTTTAGGTAGTTTTTCATTGGACATTATTTTATGTTGAAACTCGATTTTAGACAAGAATGGTCATATGTCCGCAACAATGAACAAAAAATCATTAAATTTAGTGAATATTTGTTCAAGCTATTGCACAAATATCCGCAAGCTAATAATATTCCGACGTAAATGTAATACGGGAGTTGTAAATGGAAATTCAATATGTACTTTATGCTGTCCTTATAGGCAGCTTACTGGCTCTTGCATATGCGCTTCTAAGATCAAGGTGGATTTACCGGCAGGAAGTCAGCAATGAAACCTTAAAGAAGATCGGTGGATATGTAGCTGAAGGAGCCATGGCCTTTTTAAGCAGAGAATACAAGGTTCTGGTACCTTTTGTTGTACTGGTAGCGGCTTTTCTTGCTATCGGTAATAAGGGTGCTATCAGGCTTCAGTCTCTGTCTTTTATATTAGGGGCGCTTTGTTCTGCACTTGCAGGGTTTATCGGAATGAAGGTTGCGACAGCTTCCAACTCAAGAACAACTCAGGCAGCTAAAGATAAGGGGCTCAACGGTGCTCTTAAAGTTGCTTTCTCGGGCGGAAGCGTCATGGGAATGAGTGTTGTAGGTCTTGCACTGATGGGACTTTTTATTGTTCTCGTTGTTACAACCAATCTGTTTGGTGAAGATGTTGATACTCTTTCCTCTGTAATCCTTCCAATTGTAACAGGTTTTTCGCTTGGTGCGTCTTCCATTGCACTTTTTTCACGTGTAGGCGGAGGTATCTTCACCAAAGCTGCAGATGTCGGTGCGGACCTTGTAGGAAAGGTTGAGGCTGGTATTCCTGAAGATGATCCACGTAACCCGGCTACTATTGCGGATAACGTAGGTGATAATGTCGGTGATGTTGCCGGAATGGGTGCAGACCTTTTTGAGTCATTCGTCGGTTCAATTGCTGGTTCAATGATTCTTGGTCTTACTATAGTTGCAGAGGATGCACTTAAGATTAAGATGATGCTTCTTCCGCTGATCCTGGTTACTGTCGGTGTCGCTGCATCTCTTATTGGTACTTTGTTTGTTAGAACCAAGCCCGGCAAGAATCCGCAGAAAGCGCTTAATGCCGGAACCTTCGGAGCAGGACTTCTTGCTACTGCAATGACTTTTGTAGTACTGAAATTCTTTATCGGTGATGCTACTTTTAATGGCGGTGCCGGAATATACCATATTTTCGGATCATGCGTAATTGGACTTGCTGCCGGTGTTATTATTGGCCTTATGACTGAGTATTTCACAGGTACAGGTACAAAACCTGTTACTTCGATCATGAAATCCTGTGAAACAGGCCCCGCAACAACTCTTATCACAGGGCTTGGTGTTGGAATGGTAAGTGCCTTTCCTGCAATCATTATTATAGGCGCAGCTATATGGACAAGTTTTGCACTCGCCGGACTTTACGGCGTTGGTATTGCTGCAGTAGGTATGCTCATTACACTCGGTATTCAGCTTGCTGTTGATGCATACGGACCTATTGCTGATAATGCGGGCGGTCTTGCAGAAATGTCGGAGTTTCCGCCTGAGGTAAGGGATATCACCGATAATCTTGATGCGGTTGGAAATACTACTGCCGCCATTGGAAAGGGTTTTGCTATAGGCTCAGCAGCTCTCACTGCAATCATCCTTTTTACTTCGTTCAAGGAACAGTCAGGCATATCCAGTGTAGACCTTACAAATATTCCTGTTCTTGTCGGTATTCTTCTTGGTGCGGTTATTCCCTATCTTTTCTCATCAATGGCGATGAATGCTGTAGGTAAAGCCGCCTACAAGATGATTGAAGAGGTTAGAAGACAGTTCAGAGAAAAACCGGGTATCCTTAACGATGAAGAAGAACCTGACTACAAACGATGTGTTGATATCAGTACTCAGGCTGCTCTTAAGGAAATGATTCTGCCGGGTGTTGTTTCAATAATGACTCCAATTGTTGTAGGCTTTACCGGCGGACCTGACATGCTTATCGGACTTCTTACCGGTGTAACCGCATCAGGCGTTGTTCTTGCTATTTTTATGTCAAATGCAGGCGGTGCCTGGGATAATGCCAAAAAGATGATAGAAGCCGGCGGAAGCGGCGGAAAAGGCTCTGATGCTCATAAGGCTGCCGTTGTAGGTGATACTGTCGGTGACCCGTTTAAGGATACAGCCGGACCGTCAATAAATATTCTCATTAAATTGATGTCTATGGTTTCGCTTGTTATCGCACCTATGTTAAAATCGTTCTGGGGGTAATTTAATTTATGGTTGATTATATGTACGGCAGATACCTTTACATGATCTGTCATCCAAATCAGGCTCTTGTAGCATCACAGTATGAACCTTCAAAGTTTGCCAGACATTACAGTTCCGGCTCAACAAGGTATTATGATGGTAAACTGATCTTTGCAGAAATTGATACCGATTTCCGTAATCCTTACTTCGATATTGATAAGGGTTTTGAGGCTCTGGTTCCGCATGAAGACGGCAGACCCAAGGCTACAAAGTTTATCAGCACTTACAGGGTTCTTGAGCATGTTGATTTTGATGCAATAAAGCACCTTCACCTTGCCAATTCTGACGGATCCTGTTACCCGCTTTCTCCGGCAGAATATGACGCAGTGCATCAGCCGGATTTTTTAAGGATCTTTGCTGAGATTGCTCCGCTTAAAATGCTTGTACTGTCAAGTTCAAACTTCAGTGAGTACGGCAAGTGGATAACTGATCCCGACAACAACAAGGGCGCTCCAAAGATGCTCTACACTCAGTTTGACCTTAATATTGCTGATTTTCTAAACGATTTTGAGGCCAATCCGCTTATGCCTAATCCTCTTCCGAGTGTTCATCCTTCAAAACTCAGAGATGCAATTTTTGAGATTAAAAGCACTCCGAAGCATACAAAGGGATTGAGTATAGATTTCTCTTTCAAGAACAAATCATTCAGGCAGATTAGACATGGCTTCATGTTTGCATCACCTGATAAAGAGGTTTTCTTTCCGATGCCTTCATTTGATGTAATTGAAAAAGAGAACTATAAATTCTGGCGCAATATGTGATAGTATAAAGGATAATCTATTATCAGGAGCTATTATGGCCAAAAGTCAACTTAGACTGATTATTGGAATTGTTATTCTTGCGGTTGGTATCGTTGTAGGTGTATACGGAATATATCTGTATAATAATCTGCAGTCATCAGTTATGAACTCGCTTGAGAAGGCGTTTGTGGGAAGCACTGACGCAGAGACCCAGGCAATTATCTTTATGGGAAGCGGTGCAGTTGGTGCTGTTCTGGGGCTGGTAATTCTGCTGACAGGCGGAAGCCGTAGAAGCAGAGGCCGTCGCAGACGCTAGATGCATAATTATAAGAAAATAATTCTTATTCTGATTTTTTTATCCTGCTTAACATTTATTCAGGCTCAGGAACTTTCTTCTGAGCCTGAAGCAGTTTCGGGACAGGAGTTCGCTTCACTTCCGGAAAACGGAGTGTCTCTTGATTTTCAGATAGGAGCCGGCAGTACCTTCATTATTCCGGGACTTTCTGCGGAACTGGGCATGCCAATTACGTTTCTTGACAGAACTCTTACCGTTACGCCTTTTGGCGGATTTCTTTATCAATTTAATATTATGGATGAACTTCAGCAGGGTATATACTTTCCCGCCGGTGTTTCTATTATTCATAATCCTACATCTCTCGGGTTAAAGCTCAAATATAATTTTCCTCTTTCATGGACCGGACATTACTTTGATGTACTGCTTATGAGCAATAAAACCGTGTATGAATCTGGCCCGCTTTCGCTGTATTTTGACCTGCTTTTCGGACCGGCTGTATACCTTGATACTTCAACGGACATCAGTGTTTATATCAATTTGAGACTTGGATTTGGTGCAAGATATCACCTGTAACTGGTTGACTAAATCGATAAAATAAACTAAATTATCCGAGCATTAAGCAGCAGTGGTGGAATTGGTAGACACGCTAGCTTGAGGGGCTAGTGGGCGTTCGCTCGTGGAGGTTCAAGTCCTCTCTGCTGCAGATAAGAAAAGGCTATCCGAACAGGATAGTCTTTTTTTATCTGTACTCAGAAAGAGAGGACTTGAACCGGAGGAAGCGCCGAGCCGGCGAGGAATAGCAGCCCGGATGGCTGCGGCAGCTTCCAGAGGCGGCCTGGAAAACCGAGTCAGGATGTCGAGGTTTGAAAGGCAAGTCCTCGGAGAACCTTCGGTTCTCTGCTGCAACCAGTAAATGATAAGAGATTAATCAATGATGATTAGTTTCTTTTTCTTATACCCAATCGTAAACTAACAATAAAGCTAAGCTTCTATAGAGATTAATTGAAATGTGTTTGTCTACAGGCGGCTCATTTGTTAATAAATTTGAAGTTGCTCAATATTATTTGCCGAATCTTGATTTCTACTTCAGATTCTTAATCTTTTCTCTGTGAAACTCAGTTCCCTGTGAAAGTTTATTAAGAATCGGTTCAATTGCCCATACTCTTTCATATACATCATAGGTTATAGCCCTCGATTTAACAGTGTCAAAATTTCCAATTTGCTTATGATACATTTTAGCAAGAACCGGATATCCGTAGGACTCAGTACATGCAGCGAGTATGAGAAATGTAGCCAGCTCTTCAGCTTCTTCAGGATATTTCTCCCCGTTGGTATATAACCACTTATAGAGGTCCGCGTGAAAGTTAGCAAGTACTCCGTTGAACCCCTTTGAACCTGCTTTCATGGCATCCCATGCAATAGCGGCATTAGCATTTAAGATGGAAATTCCTGATTCTTTTGTTATCCGGACACGCCTCTTGATTGTTTCAAGATCACAAGATACATCCTTAATCATGTTGAAGCGTCCGGTATCTGCCATATATTTCAACTCATCATCGGTGAGCAGCCTGCGGAACGGAGCCGGACATTCATACATTCCTAAAGGAATATCCCGGGGCAGCTTGTCGATTAACCAGTTCAGGTTCCCTATGAAGGTTTCTGTTCCGCGTTGGTGAGGATCCAGGTGATTTGATACCAGTACTATTCCATCGGCTCCGGAATCAACTGCAGCTGTTAATTCCTCGATTTGATCATATGGGTCATCACTGATATGGCCGCTCGCTACAACAGGAATTCGCCCATCAACGTACTTTACTACGGTTCGGGCCAGTTCTGCTCGTTCGCTTAGAGATAGATGCTGCATCTCACTTGATTGACATACTGCAAACAGAGCATCTGCTCCCATTTTTATATACCATTCTACGATTCTCTCAAGGCTTTTATAATCTATCCGGTTGTCCTTGGTAAAAGGGGTAATCATTACGGGTACTATGCCCTCGATTACTTTATTGCTTTTAATTATTTTCACCTTAATATAGAATCAATTTGCTTATATTCGGCTAAGGTAGTATCGAACAAAATAAACACTTAATCCACCTGAAAAACCTAAAATGTTTAGAACAGGCACTCCCGGCAGGGGCTCTGCCGATGCTTGAATATTTACCATATGAAAAATTTAAAGAGGTGCCCATGATGGTTATATCAGGGACAGAAGATACCGGCTGTGTATATAAAAAAGGACATCATATTATGGGTGATGATTCATGGCGATTTGAAAAGAGCTGGCCTCTTCCTGATACAGATTTTCCAAAATATTATTTTGATTCTGAAAAAGGAGCCAACTCTTTAAACGGTGATGGGATTTAAATATTCTGAAAATGACGGTGTCCTGTACTGCTCTGATATGTGCAGCTATTTAACTCATGGTTTTGCTATTCTTCTAAGAAGAATGTTTGAGCAGACTCCATAACAAAGGCTTTTTATGAACATTACTATTAGACTTGTAAAGCACGCGGCGAATTTACGTTATAAGGATCTATCTAAATCAGTAATAGAGGTACAAAAGAAATCAATAGCCGATTCAATTGCCTGTATGATTGCAGCCACCGGAGCTGACAGGGGCATTCATGCCGTCTATGATACCGCGTTTGAGCTTGGAGGCCCCGGTAACTGCACCATGTTTTCAAGCATGCGCAAAACAACTCCAATGACGGCAGCCCTTGCAAACGGTGCTTTATCGCACTTCCTTGATTTCGAAGATTCACATGAGCTTGCATTGGTTCATCCCAATGAGGTTTCAATGCCTGTAATGGTGGCACTTGCTGAATATGAGGGGACAAAAAGCGGAAAGGATTTTTTAACTGCTCTTGTTGCAGCCAGTGACATATGCTGCCGGCTTGATTTTGGCATTAGTGAGGATGTCCTGAAATATGGGTGGAATATGCCGCCAATACACGGCGGAATGAGTGCTGTCATTGGAGCGTGCAATTTTCTCGGTTTAAGCGAAGAGCAGACTCTTGATTCAATTGCTATGAACATGAGTCAGGTGACATCGAGCGGAGAGGCTGCGTTCAGCTCAGAGTCGGTAATAAGATCGATCCGTGACGGATTTGCTGCACAAGCTTCAGTACTTTCTGTGCTGACGGCCGCAAAGAGAATTTCAACAAAATTTAATGATGCCTTCGGTGGAGACAACGGGTAATTTCACGCCTATGTACGTGATGCGTATACACCGGATAAAGTTCTTGAAGGTCTTGGAAAGGTTTTTCAGAGTGAGTATATCAGTTTTAAACCATGGCCCTGCTGCAGAGCTACTCATACATCAATAGAAGGTGTACAGTTTATAACAGAAGAAAATGATATAAAAACTGAAGATATTGAAGAAATTCATCTTACTTTACATGAAGTAGGACGAATGGTCCTTGAGGCCAGAGAAATCAAATATAACCCGAAGACTGCGGCAATGGCCAAATTTAGTATACCGTTTGTTCTTGGTACACTGCTTAAATACGGAAAAGTCGACCTACATAGTTTTTCTCAGGAAAGACTTGATGACCGCGAAATCTATGAGCTGGGCAGTAAAGTTCGTTATAAAATTGATACTGAGCTTACCAAAGAAGAGAATAAGCTAACTGATATAACTATAAGAACAAAGAAGGGGCAGTTTAACAAAACTGTTAATCATCCTCTCGGCTGTAGAGAGAATCCGATGAGTGAACAGCATATGCTTGATAAGTTTAGAAGCTGCATGTCTTTCGCAAGAAAACCCTATACTGATAAACAGGTCGATTCCATCTATGATATGATAAATCATTTTGATGAATTGGATAATGTTTGTGAGCTCTTTGAGCTTCTATAAAAAGTATGGTCGGTCTGAAATTGCAGAAGAAAAATGTTTCAGGTTAATGGCTGACCGGTTTTCTGATAATTGTTTTATTAAGAGTGCTTAATTTAAATAAAAACGGGTGTGTCTTCCAATAAGACACACCCGTTGAACATAATTCTAAAATCAATTATTTGTAAGGACTGAAATCGATGTCTGCGAAATCCGGATGATTTTCATCTTTGTAGCCTGTAGCAAAGATTGTATCATAGGTTAACTGTGGATTTGTTGCCAATAGAGTATCAATTGGTGAATAAGCAGTTTTTGCCCCGTCAATTGAAGGTCCGCTGGTTACACCCTTTAATCCGTCAACACCGTCAACGACATTTTTGGCGATAGTAACAGAATCTTTTACTAATTTTGATACATCCTTGAATACTGTCATTGTCTGAGTTCCCTTTCCTGTTACTGTGTCTCCCATCAGACTTGCTAAAGTAACGTTTGAAGCATCCTGACCTGTAGTGTAGTACTTGGCATAGGGAGTTGACATTTTGGCAAATTCCTGTCGGATTGCAGCAGAAGTGTCGTCATTCGGAGCCAGTACAAACACCTTGTCTGAAGTAGGTTTGATCTGTGCAACAACACCGGCTGCTTTAATTCCTGCAGTTTCAGGATTCCAGTCGGTATCGATTGGCTGCATTGCTGCCTGAAGAGCATCTTTTGCAGCATCGTTAAATGTAGCTTCTGTGTACAGCGCCAGCTTCTTGAATGCAGCGGGGTCCTGGTTTACTATGTTGAACATATCAAGGTTGGGCTGTAATTCTTCAAAAGCACCGCCGAAGAAGTATGTTGCATTTGGCCAGTCAGCAACACGTCCGGCAAAGATTGCCAGATCACCCTTGTTGGATGAAGAGCAGCCTTCTGCTTTAGCAGCGTCTACAAGGTGTTTTCCCATTGCTCTACCAACATTCCAGCTGTTGAATGTTGTATAGTAATCTGCTACGTCTGAAGAGCCTTTTGCCATTCTGTCATGTGCAATTACTACAACATCTTCAGCATGTGCGGCTGCAACCGCAGAAGCACCGGAGCCCTGTGATGTAATAATAATTACCTTAGCACCTTTGGCTATTAAAGCTTCAACGTTCTGTTTTTCTTTGGCTTCATCACCTTCTGAGAATAAAATCTCAAACGGATAATCGGGTCCTAATGCTTCCAGGTCTTCAAGGAAGAACTTACCATCCTGGTTAGCCCATCTTTCTTCTGAAGCGTCAGGTAAAACAACTCCAATTTTAATTCCGGCAGATTCCTGCGCACCGCCTGCAAAAGCAAACCCTGATACTAAAGCCAGGATAAGCACAGTGAATAGAAAACGTTTCATGTAAACCTCCTATGAAACATTACAATTTACAGATACAATATTTTCTGCAAATTATTTTTTGATATCATTAAAGTTCAATATTTCATATTGAACTTTAATTTCAAATTAAAAAATGTTATTTGATAAAATCAGTTTCAATGCTGCCTCTGATTTTATCTTTAATCTTGTTGTATGCTCCTAATGCGTTTGTATACTTATATTCAAAATCTATAAGGTCTGTGCGGTTTTCTTTTTTCGCTGCTTTGAGCTCAGCTTTGGCTTCTGCAAAGTTCATTTTGTCTGCTTCAAATTCTTTCTTATATACTTTTTTTGCGTAATGTATTCCGACTAAATCTACAGGGTTGACATTTCTTGTATAAATATCAAATACAACAGCAAGAAGTAATACTCCGCCTAATATAATCGGTTCTATGTTTGCATCTATACCTGCAAGCGCCATTCCGTTTTTCAGCGACATCATTACTATTGCGCCTATTACGCCGTTAACGACTTTGCCAACGCCGCCGCTGGCACTTGAGCCTCCGATAAATGCCGCTGCTATTGCATATAACTCCCAGAACGGACCGTGTTTGGGTGAAGCGTTTTCAAGCCTGGATACATACATTACGCCGGAGATCATTGCCAATATTCCCATCGAAATAAATACTATTATTAATATGCCTTCTACATTTATACCTGACAGCTCTGCAGCTTCAGGGCTTCCGCCTACGGCATAAATTCTTCTGCCAAGTGTCGTTTGTGTTGTCATGAAAAAGTAGATAGCTACAACGGCAACTGTAATCAGCAGCAGGTATGAAATGCCTTTGTTGGCACTGAAAACATAGGTTAAATAACCGATAACTGCGGTCAGCAGAAGCAGCTTTGTGATGAATAATTCTATTTTTTCACTTGGGATATTCAGTTTTCTGTTTTTGTTTCGCCTCAATATTCCTGATAGCAAAGCAAAGATCAGGATTATGCTTCCGACAATAATGGAAACAATATCATATCCTCCTACTTCGACTGTAGGTAAGTAGCCTGTACCTACTTTGATAAAAAAATCATTTGTAGTTGAGATTGTTCTGTTGCCGGTTTGTATCATCAGGAAACCTTTGAAAATAAACATACCGGCAAGTGTTACCACAAAAGAAGGTACTTTGATTTTGGCGATGAAGTATCCTTTTATAGCACCAACGAATACGGTTATTGCCAATGCGCCAAGTAGGGCAACTATTACCGACTGGCCTCCGGTTTCAACAGCGACTACAACATAGGCCCCAAGAAAAGCACCTATATAACCAACTGATAAATCAATCTGTCTTGTGACAATAACAAGCGTCATTCCAACAGCCAGAACCGCTACATAAGCGGTCTGATTTAAAAGGTTTGTAAAGTTAAATGGTCCAAGGAATATTCCGTTTGTCATGAAACCGAACACAATGAATATAACCACCAATGCTATGAACATTCCATAATCTCTGATATTGGTTCTCAGCATTGAAATAAGCGTGAGGAAATATTTGTAAATATGCCAGGCCGCTTTTTCTAAAATATTTTTATTTTCTATCATCAACCTCTCCTAAATTGTTGCGCTTGCCATTATTTTTTCCGCAGTTGCATCTTTAATATCAAATTCAGCAGTTTGCACACCTTCTGAGATGACATAAACTCTGTCACACATCCCCAGAATCTCCGGCAGCTCCGAGGAAATTATCATTATGCTCATACCCTGTGCCACTAAATCATTAATAATTGTGTATATTTCATATTTTGCTCCGACATCGATTCCGCGTGTCGGTTCGTCAAGAATCAGGATTTTGGGTTCAATAAATAACCACTTACTTACCTGGACCTTCTGCTGGTTTCCTCCGCTGAGGTTTTGGACCTGCTGCAGAATTGACGGGGTCTTAATGCCGATATCTTTTACATACTTCTCTGCGTACTTATTTTGTTTGAAGAAATCTATTACTCCCATTTTGGATATTTTTTTTAACGAAGAAATGGTAATATTCTGTCCTATAGTTTCGCTGAGTATCAATCCGTCATTTTTTCTGTCTTCAGAAACATAAGCGATACCGTGCGCAATGGCTTTTTTTGGTGAAGATAGTTTTACTGCTTTTCCAAAGACAATCGTCGAACCTGTAATTTTATATTTTTTTGGATTTCCAAAAATGCTGTGTGCAAGTTCTGTTCTTCCCGCGCCCATTAAGCCGGCAAATCCAACCACTTCACCCTGACGGATTTTTATGTTCGAATCATTAACAAGGTACCGGTTAATGTTGGTATCAAAAGCATTAAAATGAACAGTTTCGAGAACAACATTCCCGCCTTTGTATTCAGGTCTTTTAGGAAATATGTCATCGATCTCACGGCCCACCATGTTTTTAATTATTTCACGTTCATTTATCTCAGCTTTTGTCATTCTGGCAACGGTTTTGCCGTCACGTAAAACCGTAATAGAGTCGGCAACCGCTTCTACTTCTTTCAATTTATGAGAAATCATAATTGAAGTGATGCCTTCTTTTTTGAGGTTTACCAGCAGCTGTAACAGATTAGCGCTGTCGTCTTCGTTTAAAGCCGCAGTAGGTTCATCTAAAATAAGCAACTTTACATTCTGGCTTAATGCCTTTGCAATTTCGATCAACTGCTGCTTTCCAACTCCCAATGAACCGACCAGACTGTATAAATCAACATTAATACCTACCATATCCAGGTATTTCTTCGCTTCTTTTTTTGTTCTGTCCCAGTCCATTAAAGAGAATTTATTATTTAGTTCATGACCGACAAAAACGTTTTCATATACGGTTAGATTGGGAAAAAGTTCCAGTTCCTGATTTATAATTACAATTCCGACATTTACGGAATCTTTTATTCCGTGAAAATGTTTTATTTTTCCATCAAAGATAATATCTCCGTCATAATCTCCATAGGGATAGATTCCGCTTAACACCTTCATCAAAGTTGATTTCCCGGCGCCGTTTTCACCGACTATAAAATGGATTTCTCCGTTTTCTACAGATATATCCACTTCTTCAAGTGCTTTAACACCCGGAAATGTCTTTGTGATTGACTTCATCTGCAATATTAAATTTTTCTCCAAAAAACACCTCTTAACTAATTCTGCCTTATCGAATAAATATATTGAAAAACTACAATCAGGCAGTTAATCAATTCAAGATTAATAAAATGGGCTTTTGATTACTGTATTAATTTTAATAGGGATATTATGAATCCGATACAGGACTTATCTGATATGGATAGGCTATTATTGACATTGAGTAAAATTAGTTAAAAAAATATAGGACAATTTTATAATTCAGGGTGTAATTTTGCGGTAAACATCATCTTTTGAATGAAATCCATCCTTTATTACGGTCTCATCCATTTTCTCTTTATCTACAGCAATTGGAGTTTCAACGAAGAACGGAATATCTCTGCCGCTGTTATTGTCTATATACTGATCCGGTTCCGGAGTTTCATTTCTGGCCATATTTACTGCCAGTTGAGCTGCCCGTTCTGCCAGAAGAGCAATGGGTTTGTATACTGTAATCAGCTGTGTGCCTTCCATTATTCTCTGGCAGGAGAGTAGGTCAGCATCCTGCCCTACAACGGCTACCTGACCGGCTAGGCGTCTTTCTGAGAGAAGCCGGATTGCAGCTTCCGCTATCATATCGTTGGCTCCAGAGATTGCCTGGATATCCTGTGTTCTTTCAAGGACTGCTCCAATCTTTTTTGTAGCTTCATCAAAACTCCACTCCTCAAGCCATATTTCCTCAACGAGTTTGATTTCTCCACTTCTCAAATAAGGATCCAGGATTTGATGGAGTCCCTTGTTTACTTCATAGCTGTTGTTGTCGCGGACAGAACCGTTTATAATTAAATAATTGCCGCGCGGGCTGGCCTTCAGCAGTGCTCGTGCAAGCAGTCTTCCGACTTCTTTATTATCAAAAGAAACATACCCGGTAATCGGGACATTCATGACAGGTCTGTCATATGATAAGACGGGAATACCTTTATCTAATATTTTTTTAATTATTCCGGAAAGCATTTCCATATCTTCGGGAATAACGACCAGGACATCTATATCCTGTTCAAGTAAATACTGTATCTGTGGTATCTGTCCCATTGCATTCCCGGGTGATTTTGCGAAAATTACTTCGGCGTCATACTCTCTTGCTGCGGCCATGAATATCTTAATATCACGATCCCAGCGTTCAAGAAGAAATGTATCCGAGGCAGCAGAAAAGCCTATGCGAACGCCTGATTTATCCTCTTCCTTTTTACTACATGAAACTGAGACAATTAGAATTAATACAATAAATATAATCCCTTTTTTTATCATTATTATAAACCTTCTTTTTCCAGATCTGAGGGTGATATGCCCATGTGGCGCCTGAATATTCTGCTGAAATAATTTGGATCCTGATATCCAACCAGAGACGCAACTTCCTTAATGGCATATTTTTTTCCTTCAAGCAATGTGATGGCTTTATTGAGTCGAAACTGATTTATATAATCAACAAAATTAGTGCCTAAATACTCTTTAAACAACCTGCTTAGATAACTGCTTGTGACATTACAGGCCTCTGCTACCATTGAAAGCTGTATAGGTTTCTGGAAATTTTCCCTTATATAAACAATCGCAGCGATAAGCGGTTTTGGGTAAGACTGGTCTTTTCCCAGCTGTATATGCATTCTAAGGCTTTCAAAAATTTGAGAAGACCATCGCTGCCATTCTTCTACAGAGGTCAAGACCATTATTTCTTCAGCCGGATCAAAATTAAAGTTAGAAGAAATTAAAACCTGTTTATCTATTCTGCTTAATACAAGAGAAAATAATGAAACCATTTTCCCCAGAGCTACCTGGAAGCTGAGTTTATTAAATATCTCAATCCAGAACTCTTCAAAAATATTTTTAGCATTTTCATTCTTTGTGTCTATGATGCTGTTGCATACTGACTTGATTTTTTCCCAGCCAGGGAAATAGGTCTCTTCTTTTTCAGAAGCTATTGCAAAAGGCTGGAATGCTTCAGAGAAAGACCTGTGCAGTGAGGTTAGGGGATAAACCCCGCCCTTGCCCTGGATAAAAGTATAGGGGCTTAGTTTTTTTATAATGTCATCAAGATAAAAATCCAGTTTGTTTAAACTTTTTTCTTCAGGAAAGAAAATGAGCATTCTGCCTGCAACGATTGTACTGAGGCAGAAGAATTTATATTGTATTTTTTCTTTGATAATTTCGTAGTTTGAATTTTTTATGTCTTCAGAAATATCGCCTGTGGCTTCGAGCAGATAAATTGAACCGCGGTCACTGTTTATTGAAAATAGACTTAAAAACCGGATCCAGTCATTTTCATTGTGGTCTCGCCACATTAAGCCGCATAAAAAACGCTTGGTCTCTTCATTCTTTGTTTTCTTCAGAAGCTGGGTATCTTCGAGACTCCTTAGCTCCATTTCTCTTAAATTGTCAAGATGGATTTTTACTCTCGAAAGTTCGTCAAGGAGTCTCTGTCGAGAAATCGGTTTGACAATATAGCTGAAAACACCCAGAGGGATTGCTTTTTGAGCTATATCAAAACGCTCATATGCAGTAGCCAGAATAAATACGGTCTTGGGAAAACTTTTCCTGACTTGTTCGATCGCATCAATTCCATTTATTCCGGGCATTTGTATATCCATGAAAACAAGATCGGGTGAGAGCTCATATATCAGCCTGACTGCTTCTGTTCCCGACCTTGCTTTTGCGCAAAGTTCAAAGTCTGTTGTATTGTTGCTGAGTATGAATGCAAAACTGTCTAAAACAGGTTCTTCATCATCAACTATCATAATTTGATACATGGCTGAACCTCGGTATGTATTCTAATCTCAATGTTTGTTCCTTCGTTGGGATGAGATTTTATATTTATGACATCCTTATGATCAGGGTAAAAGAAATAACATCGCTGGATAACATTTTCCAATCCCATTACTTTGGAACTGAACTGGTAATCATGAATATGCGAAAATAATAATTTCCTGACCGTTTTTTCGGGAATACCATCCCCGTCGTCCTGAACTGAAATCAGCAGAACTGGATCGTCGAAACTGATATGAACCGTAATCGTTCCTATGCCTTCCTTGTTTTTAAAAGCATGAAGTACTGAATTCTCTACAAGAGGCTGCAGTATCATTGACGGGCATGTGTATTTATCGAGGAGTTCTTCATCGACATTTAAAACGAAATTCAGCGTTTTTGGAAATCTGATTTTCAGTATGTTGTAATAAGATTTCAAACCGTCAAGCTCATGGCGCAGCGGGACGAAAAACTGTTTTTCTCTGATATTATACCGGAAAAGGGCTGCAAGACTTTCCATAAACTCAGCCGTTCTGTCTGCATTCTCTACTATAGCTAACTGTACTCCTGTATTGATTGTATTAAACAGGAAGTGAGGATTCATTTGTGCCTGAAGTGTGTACAATTCCATCCTTTTCAGCATCTGTTCCATTTTTAAATTTCTAACTCGCTCCGTCATAATCTCCTGTTCCATTTCTTTCTGTTCATGAAGCTCTTCAACAAACTGGCGGATATTCAGTTTCATATCATTAAAGGCTTCCGAAACCTGATTGACTTCATTTACAGAATCAAAATGCATGTCAGGTATGTCAAATTCACCATTTGAAAGTTTGCCGGCCATGAGTGATAACTCGTACATCGGGGTTACAATATTATTAATAGTCTGCATGAGAAGTGTAAACGAGAATGCTGTGGCAAGCAGTATCTGAATAATGCTGTAAAGCTGCATCCGGCGAAAAAGGTTCAGAAAATTTCTGTATTCTTCCAATTGGACGCGGAAACCAAGCAGACTTGCGTAATTTATTTTATCGGTTATGTAAGTATACAGGTTGTAAAGGTTTTGATAGTTTTCGGTATACTCCTTCACCCTGTGCCCGCGTTTCTGTTCAATAATCTGGTTTAACTGGATTAAATAATTTTCAAGTAAAAAAGACAATTCCCGTTTTATCAGATCTGAATCATTCGCGGTTATTTTGCGCTGAATTGGAATTGATTCATTTAATATTTCTATTTTATACAGGAGTTTTGAAAGTGATGAGGAAGAGTAGGTGGTCAGGTAATTCTCAAGAGGCTCCTGGATATCAGTCAGATGCGTCTGAATTTCCTGAAGAAACTGTTCGTCTTCAAAACGCTTGTCTGCTATATTCTGAATTTTCAGAGAGTTGTAAAAGACAAGGCCCAGAGAAATCACAATGATTACCATACTGATCGTAAAATAGAGCAACAGTCTGTTTTTTATTGAATTATTCATTTGTCTTTCCTGAAAGTATGGTAATGCCTGTATCTGCATAGGCAGATGTGTAACCGTTCGTATTAAGTTCTTTCAGGGCCATTACAGTTGAAAAACCTATGCGGTACGGGTTTCTGACTATACTGCCTAGAAGCACTCCTTTTTCGATATATGATTTTATTGTTTCATGTTCCCCAAAGCCGATTATCTGGACCTTTCCGACGAGATTCATATCAATAATAGTTTGGACTGTCATTAGAGTGTCATTGGCATCTGTGAGCGCAATAATATCAATTGAAGGATCTTTTCTTAATAAATCATAGGCAAGCATTCCGGTGGCAAGAGGATTTAAGCTTGTTTCTTCCGTGTTTAATACGGATAATTTATTTCCGAGAACAGTTTTCAGACCCATTTCAACAAGGTTCCTGTCGGACAGGACTCCGGGACTTTTTTTACTGTATACAAGAACCATATTCAGTTTGTCGATTCCGGTATCAAGAGCCAGCTGTCCTATTCCTTTTCCTACATCAAAATTATTTGTTCCGATGAAAATAGAGTCGGTCCCCTGAATTATTTCATTTTCGATCTGAACTACAGGAAAGCCTTCTTTAAGAATTTCAGATACATACTGAAGTTTGCTCCGGTCTTTTTCATAAAGATACAGACCAAATCCGTCAAACCCGGAATATCTGGCCATTTCAAAACTGAGCGGATCGGAATCTATTGAATGGAAGCTGATTGCACAGCCCCTCGATTCTGCGGCCTCAATGGCACCTTCTTTTAATCTGCTGAAATAGGAAGAATTTTCTGCAGGAAGAAAAAAGGCATAGTGGTACATCTTCTCTTCTGCTGCATTTTTATTGTTCTCAGAAACAAAGGGTGACTGCAGAAGAAGGCGGACTGAAAAAAAAAGTAAAACTATAAAGGAGATCCCAAACAGCAGGGCCAGAATCTTGATTATTTTATTCACTCATAGATCTTACAATTCGAATATAAGAATTGTAAAGTTTTTTATCAGTAAAATCAGTTATTCCTTTTAGTATATTATTCCCGCCGAAATAAATATTTCACTAACAAACTGCAGAATGCTATCATATGGATAAAAATAGACTTTAATAGTGTTTAAATATCAAAAAAATTACCTAACACTATTTGAGGAGATAAAAATAGAATGAAAGCTTTAGCATTATACGGTCCCGGCGACCTTAGACTTGAGGACCGTCCTGTACCGCATCCTGGTCCTAATCAGCTTGTTGTAAAGATGAATTATGCCGGTATCTGCGGTACCGATGTGGAATTTTATGCAGGACATTATCCTCCATTTATCCAGCTACCTATGGTTCTCGGTCATGAAAATGCCGGTACTGTTGTGGAGGTAGGAGAGGGTGTTGCCGACTTTGCTGTCGGTGATAAACTGCTTTGCGGACCTCCGACAGCCTGTGCTGAAATCTGTCCGTCATGTAAAGAAGGGAAGACCAATATCTGCATAAACGGTTTCCCCAATACACCTGGTATCGGCGGTCCGGACGGCGGTTACTGCGAATACTTTCTTGTGCGTGATGCAGCACACACAATGTTGATTAAGATTCCCGATGAAGTTGATATGAAGGATGCAGTCCTGTTTGATGTAATCTGTGTTGCCCTTCACGGTATCAGAAAATCAACCTTCAAAATCGGTGATAATGTCGTGGTCAGCGGAACCGGACCGATAGGTCTTGCTGCAATACAGTTTCTGAAGGCGGGCGGTGCTAACAGGATTATTGTTCTCGGTACTTCTGATGAGAAGGAACCGATTCTTAAACAGTACGGGGCCGATTACTTTATTAACTCAAAGAAGTGTAATGATCTCGGTGGCGAGATCAAAAAGATTCTTGGAACACCGGTAGGTGCCGATGTTGTCTTTGAGTGCGCGGGAAATCATGCAAGTTTCAACAACTGTGTTTTTCAGGCGGTAAAACCCGGCGGACAGGTTGTGGTAATCGGAACAATCAACGAGCCCTTTGAAATTACTCCGGGCCGTTTCTCAATTTTTGAGCCGGATTTACTTTTCACCTTTGTCTACACAGAGGAAGAAGTTATTATGTACCTTGAAATGCTTGCTGCAGGAAAGATTTCATTTCCCGGAATGGTGACAGGTGTACTCAGTCTTGATGATGCTGTTGAAAAGTATATCGGTGCCGAAAGCCGCAAAGGGCATCTTAAAGTATTAATAGACCCGAGTCTTTAATTTAATGGAGTAATAATAGATGAAACAGTTTCCGCATGTATTTTCACCTGTCCGTGTGGGCGGTGTAGTGCTTAAAAATAGAATAATCTCAGCACCCAGTACAATTCACAGTTCCTCTTCGGGGCAGCCTTATCCGACAGAGGAGGGACTTCGTTTCTTTGAACAGCGGGCAATTGCGGGTGCAGGTCTGGTAACCTGCGCAGGTGTGAGTCTCGGCGGCGCGTTCAACGACGGCCTGCACTGTTCATGGGACACCAAGATGGGAAACAAGACAAACCGTCTGGTTGATCTGACTGAAAGAATCCATCTTTACGGTGCTAAATGTACCATGGAGCTTATCGGAGTATTCCCTGACGGCTATACCGTATCCGATGGATGTTCCATCATGGGGTCACCTCCAATCGGCCGCGAAATTCCAAAAGAAAAGATGGACTGGTTTCGCGACGAGTATATTGAAACCTCTGCTGTTATAAAGAAAACAGGTTTTGACGGTGTAATGCTTCATTTTGGGCACAGTATCCCTATTGCTCAGTTCTTAAGCCCCATAACTAATAATAGGACTGATGAATACGGAGGCTCAACTGAAAACCGCTGCCATTATATAGTAGAAATCCTCGAAGGTATCAGGGCTGCCTGCGGTAATGATTTTATTATTGACATCAGAATGTCCGGAGATGAGTTTGAGAAGGGCGGTATTGATCAGGAGGAGGGAATTCGTATAGCGGAAATACTTCAGGAATACTGCGATATCCTTCAGGCCAGTGCCGGTATGCATAATCCCGACTGGATGACATGGACGCATCCCTGCGGATTCCTCCCGCCGAATCCCAATGTTTATATTGCCGAAGGCTGGAAGAAGTCAGGTAAGATCGATAAGTGCTTTGTTACTGCAATAGGCGGAATTACCAAACTTCAGGACTGTGAGGATATTCTTGCCGCCGGCAAGGCCGACTTCATCATGGTCGCCCGGCAGTTCTTTGCCGACCCCGACTGGATTAAGAAGACTCTGGAGGGCTGTGCGGATGATGTTACTCCCTGTATCAAATGTATGCGATGTCATGACTCTGACAACTATGCACAGCATCTGCTTTGTGCTGTAAACCCGCGCTGCGGGCTGGAAGAGGCAATTGAAAGAGTTCCTCTGACAACTGAAAGAAAGAAGGTTGCTGTAATAGGCGGAGGTCCGGCAGGCATGTTTACCGCAATGCAGGCTGCTGAACTTGGACATGAGGTCACTCTTTTTGAGAAAACTGATACTCTTGGCGGGCTGCTTGAGTATGCAGATCATATTCCCTTTAAATGGCCGCTTGCCAACTATAAAAACTGGCTTGTTGAACAGCTTAAGAAAAGCCCCGTAACGGTTAAGATGAATACTGAGGCTACTCCTGAAATGGTTAAAGGCTTTGATTCGGTTGTTGCCGCTGTGGGTTCTGAACCCGTTATCCCATCCTCAATTCCGGGAGTTGAAAATGCCATAACTGCCGTGTCCGCTGTAGGGCATGAGGATAAACTTGGAAAGAAAGTTACTGTTATCGGAGGAGGCCAGGTTGGTCTTGAGACGGCAGTCCACCTTGAGAGGCTCGGTCATGAGGTTACAATTATTGAGATGATGTCCGAGCTTGCCGGAGACGCTTCCAAGACTCATCGTGATGAGCTTCTTGTTGAAGCCCGTAACCATGCTGATAAAATCAATGTAATTCTGAACGCTGTCTGCACCAAAATCGCTGAAGGCTCTGTCATTTATGAAATTGACGGACAGTCTGCCGAGGTGGAAACTGACAGTGTTCTGCTTGCGGTGGGGTTAAGGCCGCTTCAGGCTCTGGCGGACAGTTTTATGAACTGTGCCGACGATTTTCATGAAATTGGAGACTGTGTGAAGCCGAGAACTGTTGAGTGGTGTACCAAGGAAGGATTCTACGCTGCACTGAATATCTAATAAATAAACCAAATAATTCAATTATAGGCTTGTATGTTTTTACCATACAGGCCTTTTTTTATAAAAATATGGTCAAAATTATAACTAATGGGGATGTATGCATATTTGTCAAGAAAAAAATATAAATTCTCTTGATTGTTTTTATAATTAGTATTATTTTATCGATATAAGATAATTTCATAGATATATGAGGTGACGATATGAAAACTATAAGAAAGATTAAAGCGCTGTTCACAAGCCTGAACGGCCATGACGTAATGGTAAAGAATTACGACAACTGGGAAGATATTATATCTACTCCCGAGATAAAACCTTATCTCAATCAGTCCATGAGCCTTCATTTTTAGTGTTGAAGGATTTATCGGAATCAACTAACTGAAGGCTGCCGGGTTAATACACTCTGGCAGCTTTTTTTATGCCTGTTCGGTAAATTCAATCTCGGTAGACATCTCTGCCACCTTGCTGAGGGTTTGAAAGATTGAACAGTATTTTGCAGCGAGATCGAAGGCCCGCTCAAATTTCTTCGGATTGTCTGCTCCCCTTACTGTAAATTTAACACGGCAGTATCTAAGAAACTTAGGCACCTCATCACGTTTTTCTCCCTCTATTTCAATATCAGTTGATTCACAACTGATGCGCATTTTTTTAAAAACTTCTTCGAATGTTGCGTACATGCAGGAGCCGAGCGCCATCAGAAGCATGTCATAGGGTTTTAGACTATTTTCTTTCTGCAGGACATTCACCGAGTATCCTGCTGAAGAATCCGCTGTACCTCCCGCCTCGGTATTGAAATTAAGTTTTGCATTCAGAGTATCGCTCATGCCTGCCTCCCGCATAAAATTTGAAAAAGTTAATATTTAATACAAAATATACTATTTATCAAATTATCTCCATTGATTGTTTGACATAACAATCTAATTTATGGAATAATTCTTACAAAAGTACTTCAGATTTAAATTTGAAGTATGTAAAATTTGTATAAAGCTGCGGGTATTATGTCGTATTTAAATAATAACAGGATTATTAAGAGAGCCGGCTGTACGGTTGCATTTTCTTCCGGGGCCCTGTCAAAGGACGGAGAAACTCTGGTGGTTAAAAACGGTGATATTGATTCTCACTGGTATATGCAGATGGTTCTTTCAGACGGGATTTCAGACAGTGATTTTTACAGCGGGGATCTTGCTCAATTTTCGGGAAAAAAAAGGATACCATGGGTCGGTCAGCGATGCATGTCATACTGGGCACCGCATATGGGAATAAACGACGCCGGTGTTTCAATCAGTCTTCTGGCAACTCCCGGACGCGAGGATGAGGACAGGCCGGGACTGCTGGGCGGCTTCGATTATAACCGCATAGTTCTTGATTTCGCGTCCTCTGCAGGAGAGGGGGTAGAGCTGGTTGCAAAAACAGCTGAGAAATACGGCTTTGCCGAGACGAGCATGAGCTATGTCATAGGTGACCCTGAAGAGGTCTGGCTCATTGAAGCTTCCGGGTATCACTGGGCCGCAAAGAGATACAGGGACCAGGTTGGAGCACATGCAAACAGTTATATTATTGAAAATGAATGGGATCTCTGCTCAGCTGATCTGGAGGATTATGCTTTTTCAAAGGGCTGGATAGGAAGGGGTGAACAGCTTAATTTCAGGGAAGTCTATTCAGGAAGCGGCTATCTTCATAAACATCAGGCTCCCCGTCCTGATATTTTTTCAAGCATTGTGAGACAGAACAGGGCTGATGAGCTAATGCAGAAAAAAGCCGCCTCGGGACCTGTTACAGTTGCAGATATGATGGAAGTAAGCCGGGATCAACTTGATGAGTTTGTTCTGCCCGACGGCAGCAGGCTTGCGTTTAATCAGACCCCCTGGCATTCAACCTCTTTTTACCGTGATGATTTTGACGGCGGAGAATGGCTTGACGACATGCCGGAAGAAGGCTTTCTGCGTTCCCCGGTTTTCATAAGGCAGATATGCTGCGACACTGCATATGAAAAAACACTGGGCTCGGCAGTCTTTAATTCCGGCTCAAAGGACCAGCCTGCAGGAATCATGTATGGACTGGTCGGCGTTCCGACATTTTCAGCCTACGTTCCCTACTTTCCCGGAATGAAAGAGCTCCATCCTGCATTTTCCGGCATTGAAGCGGCCAGACTCTTTGAAGAGGTTGACCTTCATGCCTTCGGAAAGTATCAGGAATTTCATCCAATAGCTGAACAGGTTTTCAGTTCATTTGAGAATGAAGTTCTGGACTCCATGTCTGAGGATGCTGCTTTTGCCGGGAATGCACAGACTGCCGGGGCTCTGTCATTCGCTTTTGCAGATAAGCTGATCAGCCTTGCCGGCCAGGTTCTGGATAAGTTCTGGCTTCATGATCTGCGTATCCGGGAGTGGGGCCGAAAGCGTGAGTCGGCCGAAAGGGCTCCTGATATCTATACAATGGCCGGACAGGTTTTCTGTATAGGCTTTACAGGCGGGCAGGTTATACGGCCTGTTGCCGTAAGGAAAGACGGTGCGCTGTTTATCGATCTGGAGCAGGGAGAGGAAGAGGCCTACCTGCCTGTAAAGGCCGCATCTGAAAAATTTAATTTTGAATGGACCGATCTACCCGACACGGGGGATCTGTTTATATATAAAAACATTAGTTGAGGAGTGCTTAATGAACACACATCGAAATCCTTTACGCAGGATAATCACGATCTCAATTCTGTTTCTGTTGTTATTCGGAATATTCGCATATGCCGGAGGATCTCAGGAAGTAAAAAATGAAAAAGTCAGACTGACCGTAGGTTTCAGAGACGGTGAAGCTCTTGATTCTCTGGCTGTGGATATGGCCTGGAAGACCTCCTACATGGGCCTTGAATTCTGGCACATAGTTTATAATCAGCTTTGGGGCATCGGGCCTTCACCCGATTACGATCCGGTTCCGCTGCTGGCAACAAGCTGGGAAACAAAAGATCACATTACCTGGATTTTTCATCTCAATGAAGATGCCGTTTGGCAGGACGGAACTCCGGTAACTGCCGATGATGTAGGCTTTTCGCTCTATTATCTGCCGAAGGCAATACCCGCTACATACCTCGGCCCCGGTACTGATGTTGCAAGCTGGGAGGCCATTGATGACAAGACTGTAAAGATTGTTCTTAATGCAGCTGTAAACGACGGTAAATATCCAATCCCGCTGTGGACACCAATCCTCCCTAAACATATTTTTGAACCCTATAAGGATACCTTTTCTGATTACCCGAATGAGGCCCCTGTCGGAAACGGGCCGTTCAAGGTTAAGGAGTTTGCTCCTTCAGAATATCTCTGGCTTGAAGCCGATGAAAACTATTGGGGTGAGAAAGCAGGTGTTGATGAGATTGTCTTCCAAACTTTCGGAAGTGATGATGCTTTGTATGCTGCACTTAAAAGCGGTGAAATCGATATGATAACATCAACAGGTGCGAGCCCCCAGATTGCCGCCGATCTTGATAAGGATCCAAATATAAGCGTTATAAGATCTCCAGGTCTTAACAACCTCTGGATTTCATTCAACACTTATTCAGCAACTCCACTTGCAGACAAGGACTTTAGAAAGGCCTTCATGTACAGCATCGATAAAAATAATATCATCGACCTTGTTTATATGGGTTATGCCGAGAAAGCCAACAGTTTCATCTATCCTGAAATGGACACATACAATGACCAGATTCCGGTTTATGATAACGACCTTGATAAGGCTGCGGCTCTTCTTGATGCTTCCGGTTATACAGATACCGACGGCGACGGTTTGCGCAATGATCCTGCGACCGGTGAAAACGTCAACATTGAGCTGATGGTTTCATCCAGTGCAACTGCAGATGTAAAGATGGCATCACTTATTAAGGAGAATCTGCTCAGATCGGGAATTGAAGTTACAGTAAAGGCTGTTGACCTTGCCACTTACTGGGAGTTTATCGTTTCTGCTAAATCAGACGGATACCAGGCTGCCATTGCTTACGGCGATCCGGGTCCCAATGGAAACTGGGTATGGAATTACGCAGACAGCCAGACCGGATGGAATACCGCAGCATATGCAAATCCTGAGTATGATGAGATTCTTGCAAAGATGATATCTGCTCCTGATTATGAAACACAGAAGGCTTATATCAAACAGCTTCAGGCAATACTTGCCGAGGACCTTCCCTACGGACTTCTTGTAAGACCTGAAAGCCTTGACCCTGTCAGAACAGACAGACTTGAGGGCTGGGTTCAGAGTATGGGAGGCCTTACTTCCTACATCAACCCCTGGACCTTCTCAAGCGTCCATCCAAAATAGATATCGTTTCAAGGCCCGGTATTAACGCCGGGCCTTCTTTTAATTCCGAGGTACCTGATGAATAAATATATTCTAAAAAAGGTTATAGGCATGGTGATAACTGTTTTTGCAGTTTTATGTCTGAACTTTATTATCTTCCGCCTTGCTCCGGGTGATCCCATCAGAATGATGTTTCATGATCCCAGAAGCAGTGAGGCGCAGTTTGAGCTGCAGAAACAGAAATACGGACTTGACAAGCCGATAAGCTACCAGTTTGCTGTATATGTAAAAAATATTGCAAAAGGGGATCTGGGTGAATCATTCTGGAAAAAGAAACCGGTTCTATCTATTATTATGGAGCGGGTTCCGGCAACTCTGCTTCTGGTTCTTACATCCCTTGGACTTGCAATAATTCTGGGAATATTTCTCGGGGCTATTGCAGGATGGCGAAACGGATCGAAACTCGATTCGGTGATTCTTACCGCTTCGCTTACACTCTACTCTGTTCCAAAGTTTGCACTGGGGATAGTACTTCTGCTTATTTTTGCATATCTGGTTCCAGTACTTCCTTTCGGAGGTATTAAAACCCCTGCAACCGGATATACCGGAATCCGTTACGCTCTGGATGTCGCAAAGCATATGGTGCTGCCGGTGTTTTCAATACTTCTGTGGTACTTCGGCGAATACATCATCCTTACGCGCTCCTCCATGCTTGATGTAATGCATGAAGAGTTCATCCAGACTGCCCACTCAAAAGGACTTCCGGACGGACAGGTTCTAAGAAAGCACGCGCTTAGAAATGCAATGCTGCCGATCGCCACAATTACCGAAGTAAATATCGGGCTGGCTCTTGCCGGTGTGATAGAGGCCGAGACCGTTTTTTCCTGGCCTGGAATCGGACGGCTTACCTATGAAGCCGTTATGAAAAGAGACTATCCTCTTCTTCAGGGGCTGTTCCTGGTGTTTGCGGTTTCAATAGTTCTGGCCAACTTTATAATGGACCTTCTCTATGTGTACATTGATCCCCGAATCGGAAGGGAGCATTGATTATGAGAGAAACAAAACTCACGGCAAAAGTATTCTTTAAGCAGATACTTATTCACCCGAAGGGGCGTATCGGTCTTTTTCTTATTCTGCTTATTCTGATATTCGCTGTCTTTGCACCCTTCCTGCATACGGTTGATCCGCAGAAATCGGGAGAGGCTGCGAATGCCCTGCTTGCACCTAACACTGTTAATTTTTTCGGAACAGATGATATGGCTCGTGATGTCTGGAGTCAGACTCTGTACGGGGCAAGAATATCGCTTTTAATCGGTTTTATTGCCGCGCTTATAACTGTTGTTACCGGATCGGTTATCGGTCTTGTGTCCGGTTATTTCGGCGGAGCTGTGGATCTGATACTGGGACGTATAATTGATTTTTTCATGATGCTTCCCGGACTGCCGCTGATGATTGTGCTTGCAGCCGTTCTGGGACCCAGCCTCTGGACCATCATCCTTGTTGTGTCTCTTATAAGCTGGCCCTCCACGGCAAGAATTGTGCGCTCACAGGTTCTGTCTCTTAAGGAAAGACCATTCATTGAGGCATCACGCTGTATAGGTTCCGGTGATGCATATCTTATGTTCATAGACATCCTTCCGGGTGTTCTTCCGCTGATGTTTGCCCAGGCAATTCTTATGGTAACTAACGCTATCTACTCGGAATCGGTCCTGAGCTTTCTGGGGCTTGGCGATGTTACATCCGTGAGCTGGGGAATGATGCTTCATTTTGCCTTTGCCTCCGGGCTGCTTGCAAAGGCCCCCTGGTGGATCGCTCCTCCGATTGTCTTTATCGTAATGATAATACTCGGGTTTACATTTCTGGGTACTGCTATCAACGATATTCTCAATCCCGGATACCGCAGGTCAAAGGGATTATAGGAGGATACTATGGCATTACTTGAAGTTACTAACCTCAGTGTTCATTATGAAACACAGAGCGGAACAGCAAAGGCTGTTGAAAATATAAGTTTTTCTCTTGAGAAAGGTGAGACCATCGGTTTTATCGGTGAATCAGGCTGCGGAAAATCAACCACTGCAAGTGCACTAATCAGAATGGTGCAGCCTCCCGGATTTATTGCGGGTGGAAGTATTGTATTTGAGGGAAAGGATCTGCTTTCGTATTCCGAGCAGGACTTTAAAAAAATCCGGGGAAAGGATATAGCGATTGTACGCCAGCAGGCCCAGCATGCACTTAATCCGGTTATGCGGATAGGCGATCAGATTACCGAGATTATCAAAAATCATGAGGGAGTTTCCAACGCCGAAGCAGTTCAACGTGCGAATGAACAGCTTGAACTGGTCGGTCTTGATTCCGGAAGGTTCAGAAGCTATCCGCACCAGTTCAGCGGAGGAATGAAGCAGCGGACGATTATCGCAATTGCAACAGCATGCAGGCCGGGACTGCTTATTCTTGATGAACCTATTACCGGGCTTGATGTAATTGTTCAGCGTCAGCTTCTTACTCTTCTGAAGGATCTGAAGGCAGAGCTGGATTTAACTACGATTTTCATCGCCCACGATCTCGCCGTAGTCTCTGAAACCTGCAGTCAGACCGCTGTCATGTACGGCGGTAAGATAGTCGAAAAGACCGAAACAGCTCAGCTGTTTAAAAAGCCGCTTCATCCCTACAGCGAGGCCCTTGTAAAATCTTATCCGAGTATTCTGGGTGAAAAGCAGGAACTCTACAGTATTCCCGGAAGTCCGCCGGATCTGATTAACCCCCCTAAGGGCTGCCGCTTCGCCGAACGCTGCGAAAAAGCAATGCCTGTCTGCAGGGAAAAGGAACCGGCAGAATATAGGGTTGACGGCCGGACTGTGCTCTGCCACCTATACGGAGATAAAAATGACTGAACCTGTACTTGTAACAAGATCTCTTAAGAAGGAATTTAATTCCCGTAATAATATAATTAAAGCCGTGGACGGTATTTCACTTTCAATCGGGCGCGGGGAGATCCTCGGCGTAGTAGGGGAGTCCGGTTGCGGTAAATCGACCCTGGGGCGGACAATACTCAGGCTGGTGGAACCCACATCCGGGGAGATAAATGTCTGCGGTATGGATATAACCTCTCTGAACCGGAGGCAGCTTAAAGACGCCAGGCAGAAGATGCAGATGATATTTCAGGATCCCTTCGGTTCGCTTAACCCGAGGCGTTCCGTCTACGATATTATAGCGCAGTCGGTACGGACCCACCATCTTGCTTCATCGAAGGAAGAGGAAGCACAGATGATTGAAGATGTTCTTCGTGATGTAGGCCTGGACCCCGATGTTTTTTTATCAAAATATCCGGCATCGATGAGCGGCGGGCAGCTTCAGAGGGTGAGCATGGCAAGGGTTCTTGTGCTGAAGCCTGAGTTCATAGTTGCCGACGAGCCTGTTTCAATGCTTGATGTTTCAATCAGGATCGGAATCCTCAAACTGCTGAAGAAAATAAGGGATGAGCATAATATATCATTTCTGTATATAACCCATGACCTGTCAACTGCAAGGTATATCTGCGACCGGATATCAATCCTCTACCTCGGTGCTGTAATGGAGTCCGGACCGACTGAGACAATTCTTCAGTCTCCGATGCATCCCTACACAAAGGCGCTGATTGCGGCAGTTCCATGTACGGACCCCTCATTAAAGGAGGAGGATATTCCTATTAAGGGTTTTGTCCCGGTGGACTACAGCCTGCTTGATAACCGCTGCCGTTTTGCCGACAGATGCCCTCAGGCCTTCGATAAGTGCTTAAGTGAAGCGCCGAAAGAATCAGTGCAGGGTGAGAACCATAAAGTAAGCTGTCACCTGTATTAACCTGATATGAATTAAAAAAAAAGAGCTGGCTAAGATTAGTTCTTAGTCAGCTCCCTTTTTTATAGTTCTTATTTTGCTAAATTGCCTGTTCTGTCCGGGCAATTATTTCATCCTGAACTCTGGATGTTAAGGTTACATAATATGTGCTGTACCCTGCTACACGGATTATCAAATCCCTGTACTTATCTTTTTCAATCTTTGCCGCTTCCAGGGTTTCCCGGCTGATGATGTTCAGCTGGATCTGCTTTCCTCCGCTTACAAGATATATTTTTACCATTGATGCAAGCTTCTTGAGATCCTCATCTGTTTTCAGGGTTCCCGGATGGAACTTCATGTTCAGAAGCGTGGCCATATACTCATCCTGAGGGAGCTTCATGGCACTCTGAAGGGCTGCAAGCGGGCCTTTTCTATCCATACCCTGAACCGGAGAAATTGAGCCGTCCGCAAAGGTTTCTCCGTCTTTACGGCCGTCCGGTGTTGCACTTGTCATTGCGCCGCCGGGGGCATGAGCAGTGATTGATATTGCTGTGGGCAATACCTTCGCATCAAAAATTGAAGTGTACTCCTGAACTATTTCGCCAAAATCATGCCAGAATCTGCCTGCCAGGTCATCCACAAAGGCGTCGTTGTTACCGTACTTCGGTGAATCAAGACAGAGTTTTCTTAAATCTTCGTATCCTTCCCAGTTCGCCCGAAGGGCTTTAATCATGGTATCGGCGGGAATGCTTTTGTCTTCAAATACGAGCTTTTTAACGACGGCCAGTGAATCTACTGTGTTGGCCATACCTATTACATTGATAGCAGAACCGTTTTCAAAGGGCAGTCTTCGATCCAGGCCGTCCCGTCCCACTTTCATGGCATCGTGAAGAAATGCGCTCGTAACTACATCCGGGTAGAGTTCCCTCTGGACCATCAGCAGGATATTGTGTTCCTCAACGACCATCCCTATAAAATGTCTGCACTGTTCAAGAAATGCCCGGTAGAAATCCTCGAAGTTCTCAAATGATTCAAACTCGCCTGTTTCAAGGCCGAGAAGTTCACCGCTTTTCGGTTCGCGACCGTTATAGAGTGCAGTTTCAAGGTACATCGGTATTATGCTCATTCCGAAAGCCTGGTATCGGGATTTTCCTGGGAGCATAAGATCCATGCATCCGGCAATTGCAAACTCCCGGGCTTCCTCACCCGGAATTCCCTGCTTTGTTATAAAGTTGATATAACTGTCTTCAGATATAAACGCGGGCATTCCCGCACCGGTTCTAACGACCTCCATTCCTTTGGCTATAAAATCAATAGGAGAGTCCTTCCCGACCCGCATGGTAAGCGTATGGTGAGGTATCTGGCAGTCAAGCGCGGCGTCAAGCATGAGATACGATAATTCATTGGTCGCGTCCTTTCCGTCGCTGTCGCAGCCTCCTATAATAAAATTATGCCAGCGGGCCATTCCAGCCTATTTTTCACGCTGGATTTTACCGCCGCCCACAAAATTAAGCTGCATTATCTTTAATCTGAGGCATTCGAAAAGTTCAAGAGCCTCATCCTTCGTGATTCTGCCTTCTTCGAGATCAGACTTGTACAGGGGCCAGAGGTACTGATCCATACGGACGCCCGGGGATATGCCGGCAGATTTCAGCGATCTGAATAAGTTCTTTTTTCCGCTTTTCATCATTTTCGTCATTGGCCATGGTTTCGGTCAGATCAGCGTAGCGTCCGGCCAGTCTAATTATCGTCGGAAGCGCAATCAGGGATGCCTTGTAAAAATTGGCTTTTGTTACTGATTCTGCATCATAATAACGGAGTTCAAGTAGTTTCTGACGGGCCTCTTCTATAAAGGGGCTGATTCCTGTATGTATGATTCTTCCGTAGTCAGGACAGTTCAAAGTTGTCGGGCCCATTCACAGGCCCCAGCCCATTCCGGCAGCTCCCTGTCCGCGTCCAAGATCTTTGCGTTCCCAGGGCGGGCAGAGAAAACCGCGTTTGATAAAAGGCCACAGCCGCTCATCATTATAATGGAAGCCCTGGCGTTCATCCTGTGTCCGCCCCTTTCCGCTGCAATAATCATCCATGCTGCGGATGGTTTTTCTATCCTTTTCCGAGAGATATATCTGTCCTCCGGACAGCAGATCGTCGAGATCATCATCCGGCCACCCCGGGCCGCCTGAGCCCATCTCCATGCCCATCGGCTTGCTGGCAATATTTCCGATTATAAGTTCATCCGGTTCGATGAAGATAGTTTTGTTGTCAAGATAATCGGCGGTTGCCTGTGCACGTCTGACTATCTGCGGCCATCCGTCATTCTGCTTGAAAGATTTTAAAACTATTTCTGCTTTCTCTACACAAATTGAAAACTTATCTACTCTTAAAGCTTCCCTGAGCCTTTTTATTCTATCATTCATAAAACCCCTTCCTCCGGAGGCAATTATCACGGATCCTATTGTGGGAAGGTCAAGTTTTTATTTGTCAATGAAGGCTTTCATTCCTCTTCATCCTTGCAGGCTGCATGGTAGGTCTTTCTGAATTCGCTCGGGGTGTACTGTGTTGAATTATGAAACACTGTACAGAAGTAGTTGCTCGATGAAAAACCCGCATCAAGGGCAATCTGGGTTACAGGCAGATCGGTTTCTGCAAGCTGCTGCTTGGCCCATTCGAGCTTTTTGAAGGTTATATAGTTAGCCGGCGGAAAGCCTACAATTTCCTTGAATTTACTTTTAAATCTGGACAGGGAATAGCCGGATATAGCCGCAAGTTCTTTAAGCTGCAGAGGTTCCTGAAAGTCCCTGTCAATGATATCAACAGCCCGTTTAATGTTCTCATCTGTAATATTTTTCTTCTGCTTTCGTACAGGAATGAACTCTGGAACCTTGAAAAGGAAGGTACACAGATACTGAACCCCCTGCATGAGGGAGAGGGGGTCGTTATCGCTGATATTGCTGAATGCAAGGCTTAGAAGCTTCTGATCGGTTGAGGGAAAGCGCAGGTGCCGGTATTCCAGGCTACTGAGTATGTTGTATAGAGCCAGCGAGTATGTTTCATTGAGACCAAGAAGCTGCTTCTTTCTGCTTGTATCAATCTGGAGTGCAAAAAACGAACAGGGGCTTAAATCAATACTGCTGGTATAATGGGGCTCAAAGGGGAATGAGATGAACATCTCGTTTCCGGTGATAGTATAATCCTTATCATCAACATGACAGCTTCGTTTTCCCTTGATCAGACAGTGAATCTCAATTATGTCGGAATGAATATGAAGCGGGGTAGGCAGTGATGCTGTTGGCATATTCCAGTGTGCAAAGTTTTTCAGACCGGAAATACCGTGCTGGTCAAGAGTTATAACCTTGTTATGTTTCTCCCAGCAGTACTCGTCTATGATTTCCAGCATTAAAATTCCCCTCCTGATGTTTGGAAAAGTACTAAAGATAATCCTGAATGTCCAATTTAAGCACACACTATTATACTACAGATGAATCCGAACCACTAATAAAAATATGGATTCATACAGGAAGGATCTTGAGGATGAGCAATTCAATTTCAAATGGTGTATGGCCGGTAATGCTTACACCGTATACGGAAGATAATAAAATCGATTATGACGGTGTAATTGAGATGCTTGAATGGTATGCTGCGGGCCGTGTGACCGGTATCTTTGCCGTATGTCAGTCAAGTGAGATGTTTAAATTGTCAAAGGAAGAACGGCTGACACTGGCTTCATTTATAATTAAAAACAGGCCGAAGGGGCTGGGTATAGTTGTCTCCGGACATGTTGCTCCGACAATAGATGAACAGATAGAGGAAGCCCAGGCTGTTGTTGATGCCGGAGCCGATTCCTATGTTTTTATCTCTAACCAGTTTGCAGCTGCTGATGAGGGCGATGACGTTGCCAAAAAGAACATAGAGGCGCTTATTAACGGAGTTAAGGCTGACAGCTTTGGAATTTATGAATGTCCGCAGCCTTATAAAAGACTTATGTCGCCGGAACTGCTTTCATGGTGTGCTCAGACCGGGAAATTCAGTTTTCTTAAAGACACCTGCTGCAGCCTGCCCGAACTGAAGGCAAAACTCAACGCAGTTGACGGAACACCTCTAAAAATATTTAACGCAAATGCAGCAACACTGCTTGAGAGCCTGAAAATGGGAGCTGCCGGATACAGCGGTATCATGGCTAATTTTCATGCTGATCTTTACAGCTGGCTCTGCGCCAATTTCGAGAAGGAGCCTAAAAAAGCGGAAGTTCTTCAGGACCTGCTAGGCTTTGCAAGCACTATTGAATGTCAGATGTATCCGGTTAACGCCAAGTACCATATGGAACTTGACGGATTAAATATTAATCTGTTCAGCAGGGTTCAGGATTTTACACAGTTCACTCCTAACCGCCAGATGGAGATAGAACAGATGAGAAGATCGATCAACCTGATGAGATCTCAGATTGGAATTTGGAATTAACCCCAGACAGGGGAGATAATAGATTCAACTAAAGGAGCAATTTATGAAAAAGATTGGATTGGTAATGCTTGTTCTGATGCTTGGAGCAGGAATGCTGCTGTTTGCAGGCGGATCACAGGAAAAAGACGCTGCTAAACCCGTAGAACTCATTTTCACTTCAGTTTCAATACCCGGTGATTCACACACTGAAGCAATGTACGTTTTCGCAGACAAGGTAAAAGAACTTACCGGCGGTTCTGTTGAAGTTAAGGTTTATGACAGCGCTACACTTTTCACACAGGAAAATGAATACGATGCACTTATCAGCGGTCAGGCTGACATGGCATATATCTCATTCCCGACTTTTGCTACACAGATTCCTTCATTCAGCATGTTCGGTTCAGGCTACTTCTTCAGCTCTTACGATCATATGACTAAGGTGCTTAACGGCGATTTGGCAAAAGAAAACATATGGCCAGCTGTACAGGAACTCGGCCTTCAGCCGCTTGGAAGCATGTACCTCGGTTCACGTGTAGTAAATACAAAAGACAAGAAAATCAACAGCTATGCTGATATGAACGGCGTACTCCTCAGAATGCCCGGTTCGGAATCATGGCTCTTCCTCGGAAAGGCTCTCGGTGCTAACCCGACGCCTCTGTCTTTCAGCGAACTCTACACAGCTCTTCAAACCGGTGCCGTAGGCGGACAGGATAACCCCCTCCCTACAGTGGAAAGCGCAAAGTTCTATGAGGTAACAAAATATCTTGCTATTACAAACCATGTAATCGATTCTATTATGCCCTGTGTTAACCTGGACAAATGGAACATGATGACTACTGAACAGCAGGATGCAGTAATGGAAGCTATGACTTACGCAATTGCTTTCAACGATCAGGAAAGAATTTCACGTGAAAACAGCCTTGTTGAGTTCTTCGAGGGCGAAGGCATGACTGTAACTCACCCTGATATTGCAGAGTTCAGAGCAAATGTACAGGCTGCATACGCAGCAAATGAAGCTATGACTTCAACATGGGATATGGATCTGTATGAAAAAGTGCAGGCCATGGCAGAATAAAAACTGGCGAATCAAATTTTAACAAATTATTCTTTAAAGGAGAGACCTTCCCTGCGGAGGTCCTCCTTAATTTTTCTAAGGCAAATTTATAGGTAGGATGTAGGAAATGGATCTGATAAAGAAGATCGGAAAAGCAGTTATGTACTTACTTGGGACTGTTCTTCCAAACCTGACGTTTCTTTTGATTTTTGTCACCTTCATGGTAACAATTGTCTCAAGATATGTTTTAAAGGCTCCCGTTCCCTGGGCGTATGAAATAAGTATTCTGGCTTATATGTGGACGATGTTCTTCGGAGTCGGCAAGGCAATGCAGAATGATGAGCACGTTGTGTTCGGTCTGGTTTATGATCATGTAAGACCCGGAGTAAAGATTGTTTTTGATATTATCAGCAGTCTGACTCTCGGCATATTGCTGATTACTGTATTCATTCCGTCAATCCACTCTCTATTGGCAAAGAAGATGGTAACCGGCGTTCTTAAGCTGCCGTATACAATTGTATTCTCTCCGCTTATCTATATGTTTGCCGAAATGCTTGTAAGGAGTCTGCTTGACTGCTGGAAGCATGTGAAAAAATTTCAGACGGAAATCATCAGGAAGGAAGGTGAACAGAAATGAACGTAGTACTTATTCTTTTTCTGATTCTGGCTCTCTGTTTCATCATCAGAATGCCCGTTTCAATGGCGATGCTTGCAGCGTCGATCAGTTACTTCCTTCTGAGCGGAAGAAGTCTCGAGCAGGTTTTTACGGTTATGTCGGGAAACATGTTCTCAAACTATACAATGCTTGCGGCGCCCCTGTTTATATTTATGGCTAACGTCATGAACGAGGGCGAAATTACCGACAAGCTGTTCAAATTCTGTAACGGTCTTTTCGGTCGTCTGCGGGGCGGAACAGCCCAGGTTAATGTAGCTGCATCACTGATTTTTTCAGGGATGACAGGTTCAGCTATTGCAGATGCTTCCGGAATCGGACTGATGGAAATTGAACAGATGAAAAAAGAGGGCTATGACTCTTCTTTCAGCTGTGCACTTACAGCGGCATCCGCTACAGTCGGCCCTATATTTCCGCCGAGTATCCCGATGGTTATCTATGCAATGCTTTCAGGCGCTTCAATCGGCAAGCTTTTCATGGGCGGTATGATTCCCGGAATCATCCTTTCTCTGATGCTTGCAGGCTATGTAGCTATTGTTTCTGCAAAACGTAAATATCCGCGCGGTGAGATGATGGCGATACGTCAGTTTATCAGGGTTTCAATCAGTGCAATTCCCGCACTTTTTACAGTAGTCCTCCTTCTCGGCGGAATCTACCTCGGTATCGTAACCCCGACCGAAGCCGGAGCTCTTGCCTCGAGTTATGCGATAATTATTTCAATCATTATCTACCGGAACCTCGGACCTGAAAAGTTCTGGAGAATCATCAAGAAAAGCGCTGCCAATACAGCAACCCTTGCACTTCTTGCAGGTACTTCAATGCTTTTCTCATATATCATCGCTCTTGAACAGGTTCCCCGTGCTATTGCAGGCGTTGTAATGGGAATTACCGAAAACAAATACGTCTTCCTCATGGTTGTTAATGTTATCTTTCTGCTTTTGGGCTGTGTCCTTGATGTGAGCACCATACAGCTTGTATTTGTTCCGATGGTTCTTCCGCTTGTTAATGCATTCGGAATCGACCTTGTACATTTCGGTGTAATAATCTGTTTCAATATGATGATAGGTCTTTCAACACCTCCATTCGGAATGCTGCTCTTCATTGTTGCCGGACTGGGAAAAACAAAGATAAGCGGCGTTATACGTGAAATTATTCCGATGATTCTGGTTATGATTGCGGTTCTTCTGGCAATTACCTACATTCCGGATATTGTTATGGCAATTCCGAACAGGTTCATGTCCTGATAACAGCAGATGGATACACTCGATGAGATAAACAAAAGGCTGAACGAGGCTTCACCGAAGTACCGTTCAGCACCCTTCTGGGCCTGGAACGATTCACTCCGGCCCGAAAGGCTTACCGGTCAGATTGATCTGATGAAAGAGCAGGGCATAGGCGGCTTTTTCATTCATTCACGGGAAGGGCTTGAAACAGAGTACCTTTCAGATGAGTGGATGGACTGTACAGATGCAGCCCTGAATCATGCCGAAAAATCTGGCATGGAAGTCTGGATCTATGATGAGGACACCTGGCCCTCCGGCAGTGTCGGGGGGGCGGTAAGCGCTGCCAATCCGCAGCATTTTTCAGCCAAAGCACTGACCCTTGAAATAAGCACAAACAAAACCCCCTCCAACGACGCCGATATTCTAGCGGTCTTCCCTGCTGAGCCCTACGCTGGCCCCGGTGAAGAAAAGCGCTTTCTGGTTTTCAGAAGAGAGCTCTCAGGCCCCTCGGAATGGTATAACGGCTCTGCGCCAAGCGATAACATGAACCCGGAAGCGGTCCGCCTGTTTTTGAATAAAACCCATAAGGCTTATGCCGACCGCTTCGGTGAAAAACTCGGCACGGCAATCAAGGGCTTTTTTACTGATGAACCCAACGTCTGTGACTTTTTCGCGAATTTTACACAGGGGCGGCCCTGGCTTCCATGGACCGATTCTTTTTCACAGTATTTTAAAGAATCCCGCGGATATGAGATTTTAGGCATCCTGCCGTTTCTTTTCTTTAAGGGCGAAGGCTCGGGAAAGGCCCGCTATGATTACTGGCTTACACTTACCGAAATCTTTGTTTCTTCATATACAAGACAGCTCTATGACTGGTGTGAAGGGCATGATGTAAAACTTACCGGCCATATGCTTTATGAAAACGATCTCGGCTACGGCGTCCGCTGCAACGGGGCGGTTATGCCGCACTACCGCTATATGCATGCTCCCGGAATAGACCTGCTTGGTGATCAGCGCAGTGAGTATCTTACGGTAAAACAGTGTACAAGCGTTGCCAACCAGTTCCGCCGCGAAATGGTCCTGTCAGAGATGTACGGATGCACCGGCTGGGAGTTCTCTTTTGCCGGTCAGAAACGTCTTGGAGACTGGCAGTATGTGATGGGTGTCAACAAAAGGTGTCAGCATCTGACTCTTTACTCGATAAGCGGCTGCAGAAAGCGTGATTATCCGCCGGCTTTCAACTATCAGTCAACATTCTGGGAATATTCTCATTTTATGGAAGACTACTTTGCACGCCTGGGTGTCTGCACGACCTCCGGGGAGGTTCACCGCGATATCCTCATGATTCATCCGGTGGGAACGTTCTGGATGAAGTCGGGCAGTTCTGCTGATGAAGATCTTTCAAAAGTGTACATGAACATGGGCTGGCTTGATGGGCATCTGATGAATCTCAATCGCGAAGGCGACTACTACAACCAGCTGACACATCAACTTCTTGCCCGTCAGTTTGATTTTGATTTCGGTGATGAGCTTATCATGAAAGATTCCGCGGCCGTAAGTGGAGATAAACTGCAGGTTGGTTACCACCGGTATTCTTATGTAATAGTTCCGCCGCTTCAGACTCTGATGGCCTCTACCATTGAGCTTCTAAGCGGGTTTCTTGAATCAGGGGGGCATATCTTCTGGATGACTCCCTATCCTGAATACGTTGATGCTGAAAAATCCGGAAAGATAGCAGAGCTTACAGGTCATTTCCGCGTACATCCTGCAGGCCGTTTAGGGGAGCTTGTCTCCTTGATGTCATCCATGGTTCAAAGGCCGGTGCGGATATGTGACGGATTCGGAACCGACTGTGACCGGCTGCTTTCGATGACCCGTACCCTTGAAACGGGCAGGGCTGTTACAATTGTAAATACCGCTGCTGAAAAACTTGATGGACTTATTCTGAAATTCGCCGACAGGGGAAGGCTTACCCGGCTTGATCTGCTTTCCGGAGATCAGTCCATAGTTCCTGTTGAACTTGATAATCAGGGCGGAATGAACTGCAGGCTCTCATTTGAAGCAGAGGAAACTGTGGTCTTTTTTATTGATGAGACCGCTGAACCTGAAGTATCCCAGGCTCTTTCGCTCTACTATCGGCATCCCCATGATTCTGTTGAGCTTGTTTACGGATTTCCCGCTGTCTCTCCTGTCAGGCTTACAAGTGAAAACGATCTTACCCTTGATATCTGCAGTTTCAGAATTGCCGATGAGGCATGGAGTGATGAGCTGCCGGTATGGCAGGCTCAGAAGATTATCCGCGAACGTTTTGGCATGCAGGCTGTCCACTACAACGGTGCACCCCAGCGCTACCTCTGGATTGATGATAAAAAAGAGTATCCGCTTTCATTGCGGTTCTCTTTTACCGCGGACTGCATCCCCGAGAGAGAAGTCTTTGCGGCAGTTGAAAAATCCGCAGGGATGAAAATCAGCTGTAATTCCAGGGCCTGTGAACAGACAGAACAGTGGTTTATCGATGAAGATTTTATCAAGCACCGGATTCCTGCGCTTGTAGCCGGTGAGAATGTGCTTGAAATAGATCTGATGTACTGCTCATCAACCGAGCTTGAAGATATCTACATTACAGGAAGTTTCGGGGTCAGCCCGTCCCGCCGCATTATCGAAATGCCGTCGGTTCTTGAGCGGGGAGACTGGTCGCTTCAGGGGCTGAAGCATTACCCGGGCAGCTGTATCTACCAGTATGAAATTCCTGCAGCAGCACTGCCTGAGATTAAGGCTTCTGAGGGTCGACGGCTGATGCTTCACCTGGGTGAGTTCCGCGGTGCTCTTGCCGTAATTAGAATTGGCGGAAATCAGCCTGTCTTTGCCCTTCGTGAGACGGATATTGACGTCAGTGGTAAAATTGCCCCTACAGCCGGGCTTGTCTCGGTTGAAATTGAGATAGTCGGAAACCTTCGCAACCTTCTTGGGCCGCTTCACAGATCTGCAGATGTCTGCAGCAGAATAAGCTGGGAAGATTTTCATCCCTCCGGTGCGGCCTTCACCCCGGAGTATGTAACTGAAGCTGCGGGGCTTATGGGTGAAGTTTGTCTATATATTGAATAAAACATAGTGACTAAAAATGCTTATCCCGTTTATAATCTATTTAGATTTTCGGGAGGTTTTCATGGGTACTTTGGAAAATTCAAGTTCAGCAGGGTTCACGGACGGGCAATGGGAAAGCATAGTTTCTGTTGTTTCTTCTTCATTCGGTTTCAGTGCTGATGAAAGTAAGAAATTATCAGAAAACAAAACTGCAAAGCTTATTGCCGCAATCCCCTTTCTGGCCGGCTGTTCACAGCCAATGAGGACCTCGGTTGCGAATCTTGCTGTATACCATATTGCCAGGGCCGCGGGAAAATCTGTTTTTGAACATAATGACCTTGATGATCAGGATGTCTATGCCAGGCTGTTCAATATATCGAATTTTCAGGGCGGTGATGAAAAGATCATAAAAAGAGGAATGGCTCTGCTTGCACTTCAGAGTCTGCGCAACCACGTGAAGGATACCGACTCCGACGGAGCTAAGGGGAAGTATAATCCTGTTTCTGCCGGTAAATGGGATGCTTCGGCAGTTGAAACTCAACTTCTCACTGAAATACAAAATGTAGAAAGTCCTGAAATGGATGAAATTTTGAGTTCAGGAGATGTCGATGGCTTCTGGGATATCAGCTAAAAAATCTTCGGTTTTTAAGGTACAAAAAAGAATCGCCTACATAGTTTCCTCTCTTGGGATGCTTGTTGTAATTATTAACTTTGTCGGTCTTTTGCAAAGAGTCTCAGTTCTTGATGCACTGCTGTATCCTTCCGTAAGCGTTATACTTGCAGTTTCAATCATTACCTTCTTAACTTCACTTAAGGACATCAATTTCTTAAGGTATGTTCAGCTGTGTATCTTCTTTCTTGTAGGTGCAATTGCAATTCTTGATGTTTATAATTCCTTCCATGGACTGGGCCTGGTTATCCTTGCTTTGATAATCGGTTTCCGCTACGGTCTCTTTGAGAAGAAGCCCCTTTTAAAGATATTTCTATTTATAGGTATAATATTTGTTATTATTGAAATTGCTGCAAGGCTTCAGAGCGGTGTGGTGCACTGGAATGCCGGCCTGGATGCAATAATGTATATCCTTGTCTTTATAGGTGTCCTATACACTATCTATTCAAATGAAATAATCTATTACGTAAAATTAACAACCGAGGCTGAAAATAAACTGAGCCGGATAGAGATGGAGCGGACCCGCCTGCAGAACAAGCTTGATGATCTTGATCTGGTGTACAGACAGCTGACCCAGCCTGCCGATCTTGACTCCATGGGTATTACTCCCAGAGAGATGGAGGTTATTGAGGCTCTGGTTGTTTACCGGGAAAGGGACAGAGCATTGGCTGAAAGGCTCGGGATCTCACCCTATACACTTAAAGAGCATATGAAGCATATCAGGGACAAGCTGGGCGTTGACCGCAGGGACGAGATTGTCGATATGTGCAGGAATAATTTTTCTTAATCCGGGGAACCTTATATCTTCAGTTCGCGTTTCATGTACTTTTCATGATACCTTATCATTTGGCATGAGAATATAATACGCTGACGCAGAATGCCGTCCTCAAGATCAAGCTCAATGAGTTTGTTGATTTTATTAACCTTATTTATGACTGTATTTCTGTGAGCATAGGTAACCGCCGCTGTTTTTACCAGGTTGCGGTCATTCAGCAGATAATAAAACAGGGTGTCCCTAAGGTTTGTGTTATGATCCCTGTCGTATCTGGTCAGGTGCACAACCGCCGGATGAATCAGATAGACTATGTCGTTATGGTGATGAAGTTCGTAAAACCTGTGAGCGCACATATCTATTGCGGTATATATCCAGAACTCCTCGTAAAAGAATATCCTCTCTTTTAGGTTCTCCCTAAGTTCGCAGGCCAGCGGAATTGTGTTTTTTGCCAGAATATAGAGTGAGCGCAGGTTTCCGAAATCCCTGGTTCCGTTGCTTATCCCAATGAAACCGTTGTGCCGCTCAAGAATGGTTTCAAGCCTTTTTGTGTCAAGGTTTAGGTTGAATGTCCGCTGTGGATAGGTTTGAAGAATCACAACCTCATTCTCGTGAATCGTCATATTGCAGTCCGGAAACACTTCGCGCAGCTGTGCAAATATAAAACTTGAGGGCGTCTGCTTTGTGTTTTTATTCCGGAATGTTACAACAATCACGCGGACAAAGGTTTCAATTGGAAAGGGCATCAGCCTCAGTCTCTGAATTATCTCGAAGGTCTGGGTCAGGCTTTGATCCATTATTTCCATCCAGAACTGTCTGAAGTCCTTTGTATAGGTTCCAAGCTTCAGCGAATTGGCCGGCAGTATGTGGCGGTGAATCGCCTGTCCGGCACAGACGCATAATCCCCTGCAGTCAATCTCGGTCTGTTCAATGCTGCTTTCAATCAAGATAACACTAACAAGCTGATCCTCGTGATATATCCGGTATCCGTAAAGGCGAATACCGCTCTCGGCTACCTTGTATTCAACCGGTAAATGCTTCTCCGATCTGTTTATAAAAATAGAGTCTGCAATTTTTTTTGGGAGAGCTCCTGTCTGGTCCAGATGTCCGGCTAGAAATTTGCTTTCTTCCAATTTGCAGCTGAGTACGATGCGGTAATTCGGATTCAGCAGAATGACCGGAGATTCTGCAAAATCGGATGTCAGATTAAGCATTGCGTATAAGGACTGATCATCAGCTGTGGCATATTTATCAAGCCAGATCTGCCTGAGAGTGAGTATTTTGTTGATCATAATAAAAAGGTTCGTCCGCGGACAGGAAAGGTATATAACCGTAATTTCAGGATTCTTGTTCAGGATCACATAATTTGATTTGTGTTCACATATAAAAATTACAGTACCGGGTTCAATTTCGGCATTTTGAAGATTTCTTACTGTTTCCTCGCCCGCGCCTATCCATGTCTTATCTGCGCAAAGGCTTTTCTGATCATCTATAAAATCAACTTCCTGCGGGCATGTTTCCGGCAGGTTCTTTTCATCGGCGTAAACGGTGCACTGCCTCAGATGCTGGAATAGATATGACAGATAAAGCATTGTTTTTGTACTCCTGAATGTTTAAAAACGGAACTTAAGGCTTGATTATATTCTTAATCGCTGGTTTTGTCGAATTAAACCGTTTGAGCAGGCCGGTGTGCGAAAAGTACAAAAATTACTTCCATTAATGTGCTTTTATCACAGGTTATCGGGCGTCTTTAAAAAATGATTTTTAAGGAAAAACTAAAACGTGTTAGCCTGAGAATCAAAGGAAAAGAAAATTTTTATTAAAGGAGATCTACATGAATTGCCCGCCTCGTGCTGCGCTCAGACCCAAACTATTTAAAACGGAAATTTCAAAATGACTGAATATATAAAAAACAAGAAAGATTTTATCCTTGGTGTTGCTACTATTGTGATTGCTGCGTTGATTACTATTCTTTCAATGCAGCTCAGGGCTTCAGGATATGACGGTGACCCGGGTCCCAAAATGTTCCCGATGACCGGTGCCGCAATTATGCTTATCTGCGGAATTGCGCTGATTATCAAGCCTGGTAAGGTGGCGGGTACCTTCCTTACCCGTAAACAGTGGCTCTCGGCACTTACCATGTTCGGTGTTTATATCGGAGTTGCTCTTCTGTTTTTCCTTCTGGGATTTATGCTCTCTCTTCCGATTATTGCCTTCACTCTTACCTTTCTTATGAGCAGGCTGTCGCTGAAGGAGCTTGAGCTGAAAAAGCGTATTCTGAAAAGCCTTATCTATGCGGTAATTGCCAGCGTTTGTGTATACCTTGCGTATGTTGTAGGTCTTAACGCAAGGCTTCCCGAAGGTTTGGTATTTAAACTTCTCTACTGAGGATAAAAAATAATGGAAATAATGGATTTAATTTTTGGTGCACTGCATAATATTTTTACGCCTACAGGACTTATATACATAATAGCGGGAGCCCTGGGCGGAATCGTGCTTGGAGCTATTCCCGGCCTGGGAAGCTCAACGTTGATGGTAATTTTATTACCTATAGCCTATCGTCTGGATACCAACCTGGTTCTGGCGCTGTTTATTTCAATTGTAATAGGAGGTATGTCCGGCGGATGTATCGGTTCAATTCTTCTGGGAATTCCAGGCACTGCCTCTTCGCTGGCAACGGTCTGGGACGGGTACGAGTTTACCAAGCAGGGAGACCCTGTCCGCCCCTTAAGCGCAGCGGTAACAGTTAACTTTCTGGGAACCTTCCCTTCAATCATCCTTGCAATCTTTGCCTGCCGCGGCATTGCAATATGGGCGGTTAAACTTGGGCCATGGGAATATGCCGCCTTATGTTTCTGCGCAATTCTGATGGTTGTAGGACTGTCCAAAGGCAACCTCGTAAAGAGTATGATTGGTGTAGGCCTTGCAATCTTTCTGGCTTCAATCGGTGAAGACCCCATAAATGCAAGCGGACGTTTTTTACTTTTCGGACGTCTTGAGTTCCTAAAGGGCCTGAACCTTATCAGCGTAATGCTTGGCCTTTTTGCCGCCAAGATTATTCTACTTGAATATGCGAGGGCAAGTAAGACTGAACAGAAAATCGATATCAAGGTCGGCGGGTACAAGTGGCCCGGAAAAGACCTTTCAAAGAATAAACTTCCCGTACTGAGATCCTGGATCCTCGGTGCTGTTGTAGGATTCCTTCCGGGCCTCGGCGGTCCTGTTGCCTCTGTTATGGGCTATTCCACCGAGAGAATGCTTGCAAAGGACAAGTCCAAATGGGGCAAGGGTGAGATTGCCGGTGTTCTCTGTCCCGAAATTGCCAAGAACTCCGCAATCGGCGGTGCTCTTATTCCGCTTATCGCACTGGGTATTCCCGGAGACGCGGCCAATGTTCAGTTTATTACTGCCCTGAATGTTAAGGGAATAAACGTAGGTCCGATGTTCATGCGTGAACAGCCGATGATCGTTTACATCATTTTTATTGCAGCCCTTATTGCTGCAGTAATCTGTCTTCTGTATGAAACATTCTGTATGAAGACCTTTCCAGCTCTGCTGAAGATTCCCTATCACTACCTCTATTCAATGGTTGTAATTCTGGCTTTGACCGGTGCTTTCATGACTACAGGAAGCTTCTTCGGTCTGATGGTCGCGCTGTTCTTCTGTCTGCTGGGGATAGTTATGGATGTCTTCGGGGTGCCGAGTCTGCCTTTTCTGATGGCATTCATACTTTCGCCCATGCTTGAACTTAATATCAGAAGGGGGCTGAATTATTCAATAAACGGTTTTTCAGAGTTTTTCCGCAGACCTATATCCTGCGTATTTATCATAGTAGGACTTGGTGTTCTTATATACGGTTTCGTGGGACCTGTTATCAAGAAGGCCATAGCCGAAAGAAAAGCTGCGGCAGCAGTCAAATAAATGGAAATTTTAAAAATCTTCGCAAATAACAGGGCAACCTGTATTTGAATATAAATTTGGAGGAAGAAATGAAAAAGGTAATTGTATTACTCATAGCAGTTGGACTGATCTTCAGTCTCTCCGGTTGTGACAAAACAAAATCCGCAGAAGGTTCATCAGCTAAATCTTCTGAATCAGCATCATGGCCCAATGGTGACATTACAATTCTGGCAGGTTATGCTGTCGGTTCAAGGACCGATATCAATATCCATACAGTAGCAGACTGGATTACAGACAAGACAGGTGCAACAGTTCGAATTGAGAACAACGATACAGGCGGCGGGGCCAACCTTGCTACCCAGCTTGTTCATGCTGATCCGGACGGACAGACTCTTATGCTTATCGGTATGAACTGTATTGCAAACTACTACAGTGGTCTGTGGTCAGTTAACCCCTGCGATACAAGCCAGTTTAAGCTTGTATGCGGAGCTATTCAGCCCTATCCGGATTCAGGATGTATTCTCGTAACTCAAGCAAATCAGCCCTACAGCAACTGGGAAGAACTTGCAGCATATGCAAAAGCCAACCCCGGAAAAGTAACAGTAGCCTCTATTGCCGGAAAAGTTATGGATATCAAAATGAAGGGTCTGTTTAACGGAACCGGCGTAGCAAAAGATATCAGATGGGTTTCAACTACAAATGCAGATGCCTCTGCCGGCCTTTTAGGCGGAAATATAAATATAATTATTCTTGATGAATGGGCAGCCAGCGGCTACCTCAAGGATGACAAGGTTAAGGCAATCATCAACTCACGTGACAATGCTGATTATTCCTACTACAAAGACGGTGAAGAAAAGGACATCATCATGAGTGTTCCTACACTTATCGATGTTTTCGGTGAAGAAAAAGGCAAGGCTCTTGCTATTCCCAACCGCTCAATGTTCGTAGCTCCGGCAGCCACTCCTGATGAAATTGTTGCTCAAATTGCAGAAGTCATTGATGCTCTCGGCGCAGAGACAGAGGGTGATTACTATGAGAGAACTCTTATTAACGGCGGAACTTCAAAGTACTACACATGGCCGGGTAAAGAAGTTATGGATGAATGGAACAGACTTGATCCAATAATTAAAGATATTGTTGAAATGGCAAAATAATCCCCCGCTTAACATTTAAAAATAAAACCAATTGGGGAAGCCCTAAGGGCTTCCCTGTATTAAAAGAAATAAAAGATTACCAGGAGTCTTTATGAACCTTTCCCATACTCTCGCAGAATTTGTGGCAGAAACTGTATATGATGATATTGATCCGCGTGTTATAGAGACTCAGAAGAAATCGGTGATGGATGCCGTGGCAATTACACTCGGCGCTTCCGGTCTGGGGGACGGCTGCAGCCAGATGCTTAAAATTGCGAAGGAACTGTCGGCCGGAGGAAGCGGGGAAGCTGCTGTAATAGGATTCCGGGAACGTCTGCCCGCAGCCTGGGCGGCGTTTGCCAATGCTTCAATGGCGCACTCTCTGGATTTCGGAGATACTCATTTACGAAGCACAATCCATTCAAACTCATCAAGTTTTCCTGCAGCTCTGGCAATGGCAGAGACGATGGGAAACGTATCAGGCAAAAAACTTCTTGAAGCCCTGGTGCTCGGAAGCGAGGTTGCAGTCCGCATTGCCCTGGCAGCCGATGTTAATACACTTGAGTACGGATTTTACATCCCCACAATCTATTCATCCTACGGAGCAACCGCGGCTGTTGCAAAGATTATGGGTTTAAATGCTGAGCAGATTGTAAGCGCTTTTTCTTTTAATCTCTGTCAAAGCACCTGCAGTAGTGAGCTCGTCAACAATCCGAATACTGCTCTAAGGTCCATTCGTGAATCCTTTACTGCCAGAAATGCTATTGTCGCCTGCTGTATGGCCCGGGAGGGGCTTACTGGTTTTGATGCCCCGCTTGAAGGGGAGCTTGGCTTTTATCATGCATTTCTTCATGACAACTATACCGCAGAGAAGGCCTTTGACGGTCTGGGTATTCATTACGAGGCAGGCGATCTTACATTCAAGGTATGGCCCTGCTGTTTGGGAACTCATTCATCAATCACCGCAGCTTCAATTATTGCGAAAGAAGAGAATGTAAAGGCTGAAGACATAAAACATATTCAGGTCTCAATCGGAGCTCAGAACAAAATGCTTTTTGAGCCGCTTGATGAAAGACGGAATCCCGAATCATCAATAATTGGGAAGTTCAGTATTCCCTTTACAATGGCTACAGCTCTAATCAAGGGGAATGTTGATTTAAACAGTTTCAGTAAGGAAAACCTTCAGGATAAGCAAGTCAGGGCTCTGGCTTCACTTATCGATTATACATATATGGAAGACTGGCAGCGGGGAAAGGAGGCCTGGACTAAGGTTGTTATCGAAACCGCCGTAGGTACATTTGAACGCATGGTTACAAACCCCTTCGGTACTCCTGAGAATCCGATGGATGAAAACATGTTTGCTCTGAAGTTTGATTCCTGCGCACAAAATGCAGTTAACCCTAAGACTCAGCAGGAACTTGACCTGCTGAAATCTTCAATCAGAACTCTCGAAGACTGTAAAAACATCTGCGAGTTTACAGAACTTCTTTAATAAGGATTAAATATATGAATAAAGAAAACATAACCATTCTGGGGGTAGGAGATAATATTCCGGGAATGGGATACTATGATGGTCTGTACGACCATGTTGCACCAATACTTCAGGATGCTGATATTACATTCGGTCAGCTTGAAACCGTTCTCATCGATGAAAAAATTGATGACCTGTTTCCATTTGCTGCTTCACAGGCTCGAATGCCCTGCTCTTCAGATCCGAAAGTAGCTCCGGTGCTTAAGGATGCCGGCTTTGATATAGTATCATTCGCCTCAAACCACTCGCTTGACTACGGCCGTTTTCATTTCCTTAATACAGTTGATTATCTGAGGAATGCAGGTATGGAAGTTATCGGCGCCGGTGAAAACGAAGAAGACGCCCGCCGCTTTTCAGTGATTGAGCGTGACGGAACAAAGATTGCCTTTCTCGGCTACTGCACAATACTGCCGCAGGATTACTGGGCGCAGGAAGCCCGTCCCGGTGTTAACCCTGCACGCGGGCATACATACTATGAGCAGATAGAGCATGATCAGCCGGGAACACCCTGCAGAGTGCACAGCTGGGCTCACAAACAGGACAAGGTGCATCTGCTTGATGATATTGCTCAGGCTAAAAAGCAGGCTGATATAGTTGTTGTTTCAATGCATTGGGGTATTCATTTTACCAAGGCCGAGATTGCCGAGTATCAGAGAGAATATGCATATGAAGCAATTGATGCCGGGGCGGATCTAATTCTGGGGCACCATGCTCATATCCTCAAACCTATCGAAGTCTACAAGGGTAAGGTTATCTTCTATTCACTGGGCAATTTTGCAATGACCGACCCTGATAAAATGGAACGCGATAAAAAAACTCTGCGTCAGGATATGCGTACGTCAAAAAAACATCAGGAGATGGCCAAGATACGCAAGGGATTCGGCACCGGCAACGCGGCAAAGACCTTCCCTGAAGACTGCTACTATTCAATGATAGCCAAGATTTCAGTTAAAGACAAAAAGATAGATCGCGTCTCCTATATTCCGGTCTACATTCCTGATGATTTCAAGCCCTACGCGGTGAAGAATGATGATCCGCTATTTAATACTATATTTGATTACATGAAGAATATTGATCAGATGATGAATATAGAAACTGCGTACAGCATAGAAGGGGATGAGGTTATTATTGCTTAGAACATATGCTTTTGCATATGCAATGAGCACATTACCCGGAAGGCTGTTTGTATGCATGTCACAGACTTTAATTTTCCGGGGATGATTTGTTTTTATTTAAAGAATAAACATGTTAGGCTTAGCCAACTGATTTATTACATAGAAAATTTAAATCGCAATTAATGCATAAATAAGGGGTTTACTATGACAGGTCGTGTTGAACGAATGAAAGAAAGTCTGCGGGTCAATAAATATCCGCTGTGTATTCAGCTGTTCAGGCTGGCAAATGAGTCGCTGGATATGACAGCCGGAGAGCCGATGCTGCTGCGCCGATCAAAACTGCACGCACATATTCTTGATAACATTGATATATTTATTGAAGAGGATGACTTACTCTGCGGCTCAGGTGCAAGCAAGCCCTTCGGTCTTGAGATGCAGTATGAATACGGCGTTTGGACACAGGATGAAGTAGAGTCGCTTAAAAGTGAAATCTATACCATCGATCCTGAAGATGAGAAAGAACTTTACGAACTCAACGAACGCTTTGCCGGAAATTCACTCAACAGCAACCTGGTTGAGACAATGGGTAAATCTCTCGGAATGACAGAACGTCTATGGCCTTTCATGAAATCAGGAACAATACTTCCTCCATGGAAGGACAGAACCGGAGGTTCCGGCGGCGGATTTGCAATGTCAGGATACGGTCTGGGCCCGGGCTTTTCTCTGGTTGGAATTGACTACTCACGTATCCTTAACGGCGGAGCAAAGTCTGTAATTGAAGAAGCAAAGCAGTGTCTTCTTGACCTCCGCTATGATTCTTCAGATGCAATCGAAAAGAGAAACTTCTGGGAAGGTATAATCATTGTTTATGAAGCATGGGTCCGCTTTGCAGGCCGTTATGCTGATCTTGCCGAGAAGATGGCTGAGGCTGAAAGCAATGCCGACAGAAAGTCTGAACTTGTCGAGATGGCCAGAATCTGCCGCAAGGTTCCATATGAACCTGCTGAAACATTCCATGAAGCACTGCAGTCTTTCTGGTTTACCTTCCTGCTCGTATGTCCTTCACCTACATCAACAGCCGGCCGTTTTGATCAGTACATGTATCCCTTCTATAAGGCCGATATCGACAGCGGCCGAAGCGATGACGATAAGATTCTCGAACTCCTTGAAATCATGCGCTGCAAAGTTATGAAAATCAACCGTGTATCAGGAAAGGCAAACAGGGCAAAGAATGCGGGTATGGCAAAGTGGTATAACTGGACAATCGGCGGTCAGAAGGCTGACGGCAGCGATGCTACAAATGAGCTGAGCTATCTTCTTCTTGATGCGGCACTCGATACGCATCTTCCCCACCACACCATAACTGTCCGTGTTCATAAAGGAACTCCTGAAAAACTGATGGTTAAGGCGCTTGAGTGCGTAAGAAGCGGACTCGGTCTTCCAGCCTTTCTCGGTGATGAATCAAACATCAACTTCTTTACTTCACAGAGCGACAAAAACAAGCTTTCGATTGAAGTTGCCAGAGATTATGTAGCAACAGGTTGTGTTGATGCCAACGTTCCTTCTGTAACCAGAACTCAGGTAGCCTGCTTTTTTATCATACCCCAGGCTATGGATATCTGCATGCATAACGGATACTGCCGCTATACAGAGGAAATGGTCGGTATGCAGACAGGCGATGTCACTGAAATGAAAACCTTTGATGAGTTCAAGGCTGCAATGCATGCCCAGATAAAACATCTGATGAGCATGGCAAATGAGCGAATCAACGTAGAGCTTATAGCAGAGCGTGATCTCTTTCCGGATGTCTTCAGATCTTCACTTATGAAAGACGGGGTCAAGGTTGGTAAGGATATGTTTAACCGCCGTTTTGATTTTGAAAACGGTGCGGTTCTCGGCGCAGTCGGCGGTGTAAATACAGGTAACGCCATGTACGCCATCAAGAAGCTTGTCTTCGATGAAAAGAAATACACCATGAAGCAGCTGATGGAAGCCCTTGATGCAGACTGGGTTGGATATGAAGAAATGCAGACTGATTTTGCTGCAGTGCCCAAATACGGTAACGATGATTCTGAAGTTGATGCAATGGTTGCAGAAGTTTATCAGCTCCATGCCGATACCTGCCACAGCCTGCCATGCGCCTATGGTGATTCGCTCAAGCCGAACGCAATTTCAATTTCTGCACATCAGCCCGGCGGCGCCTGTACAGGAGCTACTGCAGATGGAAGAAAGGGCGGAGAGATTCTTGCAGATGCTTCATTGTCTCCCGATCATGGTCAGGATGTCCACGGACCTACAGCAGTTTTCAAGAGTGCCATGAAAGTCAACCAGGATCCCTACCAGGGAACACTGATGAACATGAAGTTTCATCCTACGAACATGAAAACTGAAAGTGATTTAAAGAAACTCGGGGCCTTGATTAAGACCTACCTGACTAACGGCGGTAAGCATATTCAGTTTAATATTGTTAACCGTGAAGATATGGTTGATGCAAAGGTTCATCCCGAGGATCATCCTGAATTGGTTGTTCGGGTTGCAGGCTACAGTGCCTACTTCACACGCCTTACAGACGGTATTCAGGACGAGGTAATTAACCGAATGTCCCATACTTTATAATTTCATTTTGTATTCCTTCACTTTGCGCCGGAAGCCCTTCACGGTTTCCGGCGCCTTCTTTTTACGAAATATCAAAATTTGAATTACTGATTCTAAAAATCCGGTAATGAGGATCATATGCCTGTCTATACAGACTGCTGTGGTGCATTGCATACTTTCCTTCTTCAAGGTTCCTGAGTATAAATACAGAATCCTCATCGAAGTTGTTGATTACATGGCTCAAAGGTTTCAGTTTCTCCAGTATATTATTCCATTTGATTTTCCACTCTCCAATTTCAGGGAGGGCGAAGTCTGCTGCACCGGAAATGAATTCAGAGAAATACCGGTCTAAACTGATTCTGCCGTCTATGATTAGATCTAAAGATATACGGCAAAAGTGTTTTCCGGTTCCGCAGAGCTCCGCTTCATAACGGCTCTGGCTTTTTGCAGTGGAAAGCTCCTTTTTAAGATAGTTAATGGCCTCTTCCGGAGCTTCAAGTATATGACCCGGACCGAACTCATCCTGAAAGAAGCTTTTGTAGATATCTTTCAGTCTTGAAAGAGGATATCGTTGAAGCTGAAATTCGACAGTTTTTACTATTTCAGACATTGAGGTTTTCCATATCAAACCGGAATAACGATTGTATGTCCGCAGGCCTCTGTTACAGCAGATTCCATCCCGTAAACCTCTTTAATATTCTCAGGATTTATTATCTCTTTCCCGCCTGCAGCATGTACCCGGCCTTCCCTGATAAGCAGAAATTTATCTGAGTAGCGGAGCGCAAGATTAATGTCGTGCATTGTCATTACGGCAGCCATCGGTTTTGAGTGGATTAAGGTGCTGATTCTTGCCATAAGCTGATGCTGGTGACTGATGTCCAGACTGCTTGTCGGTTCATCAAAAAGTATCAGTCTGGGGCTCTGGGCAAGAGCCCGGACTATCTGGACAAGCTGGAACTCCCCGCCGCTTAACTCGTCGGCATAGCGGAGTGCAAGCTCTTCCAGGCCCATCAGCTTGATAGCTTCTTCAACTATGGTATGATCTTCTTTTCGCGGAGACCAGTGAAAGTGAGGTTTTCTTCCAAGCAGAACCAAATCATATACCTTCATTCTGACGGGTTCGGAATGCTGGGCTACAAGGCCTGTCTTTCTGGCCATTTCACCATGGCCGATATCACGGCAGTTTTTTCCGTCAATTAAAACTGTGCCCCTGTCAGGAGAAAGTATGAGGTTGAGGCATTTTAGAAGAGTCGTTTTTCCCGCGCCGTTCGGACCGAGAATTGAAAGTATTTCGCCCTCTTTGAGTTCAAAGCCTGCATCATCAATAACCCGGCGGCTTTTATAAGCAAAACTCAGACCGTCTACCTTAAGAATCATCTGTTCCTTCCTGCCACAAGTAAATATATAAAGAGCGGCCCGCCGCAGATTGAGGTAAGGATGCCTACGGGAAGAACCATCGGGGTTAATACTGTTCTTGCTGCTGTGTCGGCGGCTAGAAGTATTATTGCGCCAATCAGCGGAGAGCTGATAAGCAGAAACCGGTGGTCTGAACCAAGCAGCCTTCGGGCAATGTGGGGACCCAAAAGACCTATAAATGCTATGGTTCCGAAAAAAGATACTATGACCGCCGAGATCATAGAGGCTGCTGCCATTCCCGCAATACGCAGGGCTCCTGTCTTAATTCCAAGACTTTTAGCCGTATCCTCTCCGGTATCAAGGGCATTGAAATCCCACCGGAAATAAAAAAATGCAATGAACAGCGGAATGAGTACAGAAGCTGTGATTACAAGCACGCGGTTGTTCGCCCTGCCTAGATCTCCGAAAGTCCAGGAGACGATGCTTGCCAGTTGTACGCTGTCTGCCAGGTACTGCATTAAAGTCAGTCCGGCGGAAAAAAGAGACCCTATCGCAATTCCGGCAAGGACCATACTCTCAGCCGAAATCCTGGTGAATACTGTCAGCAGCAGAATGGCTACTGTAGAAACTGCGCAGAAGAAAAACGCAGAAGCGGCGACTGTAAATGAACTGCTGATAATGATAGTTGAGGTAGTTCCCGTCCCTGCACCGAGAAATACTATTGCAAATGAAGCTCCGAAGGCCGCCGCGCTTGAAAGCCCCAGAGTATATGGTGAGGCCAGCGGGTTTCGCAGGACCGACTGCATTACAGTTCCTGAGAGTGAAAGACCGGCTCCGACCAGCATGGCTGCAATAATACGGGGCATTCTTACATCCCAGACTATGCGGCCTGTGCCTGAATTATCGAAGCGGAAAACATAGGCAAGCACATCTTTCGGAGGAATTCTGATAGTTCCTGCAGATGCTGAAAAAACAACAAGGGCAGCAAGAATGACTCCTGCTGCCGATATGAAAAGAATGCGCTTACTTTGCTCTTTTTTGTAAGAGCTGTAGATATTCATACTCAGTTAAACCAGTCAACCTGTGCAGGTCCGCCCTTCTGCTGTTCTGTAACGGTTGTAAAATTAAGCGGAACATTAAAAAATAATTCCCATATTTCCTCGGCCTTATCTTCAATTGTGAAATCGCCGTATATTTCCGGGTAAAGAATCTTGCCGGCATAGTAAACGTTGATAAGCTGATTTTCCCAGTTTGTTCCGTAATATTTATAAACAAAGGTTGAATAAACCTGCCGGTTGGTGAATGCCGGAACCTGTTCTTCAAGTACTTCCCGGTTTGTCTCAAAACCCTGTTTTGACAGATTTATATTGGCTGAATCTATAAATACGTAATCGGGTGCTGCTGAAATAAGATCTTCAAGTGATGTCATGTAGGGCTGCAGATTTCCGGCCGGGTTGGTCGGCATTACATTTTCTGCCCCGCTTAAGCTGAAGGGGAGGTAGTCACCTGTTGTTCTGAGCAGATCGGCCGGTCCGTAATACATCATTCCTCCGGAATAGGCTTTTACGGGATTTGTAACCTCTGATTTGCGGTCCTTCAGATCTGTCAATGATTCTTCAATTCCGGTAATGAGCTCTTCCGCCCGGGCTTGCTTACTAAGAAGACTACCCAGTGTATCCAGCTGACGGTAGAACAGTTCAGTATCGTAGAGTTCAACATCTACATCTACCCCGAATACCGGAATCCCGAGTATCTGCTGCAGCTGGTCAAGCTGTGCGGCGTCTACTGTAGATGATATTATGATGTCGGGAGCTGCAGCAATAATTCCTTCATGATTTTCCTTATTCCCGATGCTTGGAAGATTTTTAAGCTCCGGAAAAGCAATCCGGTATGTCGCCAGTGAAAAGAAGCCGTACGGGGATTTTTCTCTCCCGTGCCCGGCGTCTTCAACGGCAATAATTCTATCCGTCTCACCCATGTAGCAAAGCAGCCTGAGTGAGCCCGCATCAAGTGCAATTATTCCGTCGATATTTTCCGGAACTTCGATCTCACGGCCGCGCATGTCCGTCAGTGTGGACGGGGTTTGTGCTGCAGGTTCCTCCTGCTGCGCGGATGCAAAGAGACTGAAACTTCCTGCAGTAAAAATAAGACAGAGCATCATCAGCCTTGTGATGTTTGAATGCAGACGTTTTTGTCCTGAGAATGTCAAAATAGATACCTCCAAGGTTTTTATGAGATTGAGCTTCTTGTAAACTCAGTTAGTTTTTTCTGAATACGGTGTTATTCAGTACAAGAAGTGACACGAAAATATAAAAACGTGCTACTTAATGATAAGGTATTATTTTTTTCAGTTGAAGTCAATTATAAAAAGGTCTAAAGTAATTCTTTAAACAATTCATCTGTTGCAGTAACTGCAAGTTTTCCGATTATCTTTTTGCTTGAAAGAAGTTTTTGTGCCCATGCATGAACTTCCGAACCCCTGCCTCTGACAACCAGAACTTTAATGCGGATGTCGGTGTCAGCATGAAGCTGAATATTTGCGGTAATTTGTACCGACGGGTAGTTTTCAACCAGAACACGTGGAAGGCGGGTGGAGTGGTGATAAAGAAGCGTTACAGTACCTATTATCTCGGGATCAGCATCGCCTGAATTTGTTTCAACAAGGGCCTGCCTTACCAGACTTCGGATAGTCTCCGAGCGGTTTTCATGCCCCTGTTCAATAGTGAACCGGTCAAGCAGCTCGACCATCTCACTGTCCATTGAAACACCGAATCTTACTGTTTCTCCCATTCGTTCCTCCGGGGTAAATAATAACATTAATTATTTAAATTGCTCTCCTCAAAATCTTTTAAATTTCTGCATAAACCGTTCAATTTGGAGCTTTATTATCTGTGTATAAGAAATACAGGAGGCTTTAATATGAAGCAGGGAATAAGCAGAGGCAAGGTTAATTATATAGTGGATGTAGCCATCGGACTTGGATTTCTGCTGTCGGCGTTCAGCGGGATAGTTCTGCTGTTTATCGGTTCCGGAGACGGTTACCGGGGCGGCCGGAACATCCATGCTGCTGTTACCGTTCTTGGAATGGACCGCTGGTTTATAAAAGATATGCACACGATAAGCAGCATTATCATGGCAGCAGGGGTACTTGGACATCTGATCCTGCACTGGAAATGGATGACATGCATGACAAAGAATATTTTCAAGCGGAAGCAGTCTCTGGAGCTGAAAGAATGTGAGGTCTGAAGTTTTTCTTGACTGCTAAAGAATAAGGGCTGTTACCGACAGGATAATGAGCCCTTCAATAAAAAAGATCAGCGAGAACATTCCGTTCCAGTTGAAGGCTGCCTTTACTGAAGAGCATCCCGCGAACCTTGAAAGGGTAATAATTGTTCCCGCGAATGGCGATACCGAATAAGATATTGCACTTCCAAGCAGCAGTCCTAGGGCAATCATTGTGGAATATCCCGGAAGTGCGGCAGAAAGCAGAGAGCCGAGTAGGCCTACGCCCATGAGCGGATGTATACCTGTAAGCGACAGGATTACAATAAATGGCGTAACAATCAGAAAATTGAACTGTCCAAGAGAGCCTGCAGTATTTATAACCCAGCTGCTGAAAATTTCTATAAATGATGATGCCTGAATTACCTTGGTAAATATCCCCATTGAAAGAAAGAGTACAGAAAGATCAGGTACTACTTTCAATGAGCTGTTCCAGTATTCGGAGAATGCTTCTTTTATTATCCTTTTTTTTCTGTGAAAAGCCGTCCAGGCTGCCGCGGTTATGATTCCTACCAGTATAACCCTGGAAGAGCCTGTAAGCAGGTTTACAATGTCCAGGAGCATAACTCCTGCCAGAAGAATCAAAGAAACAGCCACGAGAATATAAATCTTTTTGGTATCGGCTTTTTTCACATCAGGTTCAGGAGCCTCAGAGATTGTGATTTTTTGCCCCTTGAGGGCCGTCGAGCTTTCAAGCAGAATTGAAGAAGCAAAACCAACAATGGTCAGCAGAAGGGTAACCGGAATTACCTTCATCCATTCCGCTCCTGTACTTTCCAGAACCAGAACTACACTGACTGCTCCGGGGGCCCACAGGGTTACCAGAGTGAAGCTCCTGCCGATAGCGGTCACGGCAAACCGGGCCGGATCTTTTACCAGATCTTTTATAGGTTTTCCGAAAAAAGTGTAAATCATCGGTACTGTACCGAACAGCATGAAACTTCCGACTATATGTGAAATAAAACTGACAAAACTGAAAAGCCCCGATTCACTGCTGAAGCGACCTTTCAGATACCTTTCCAGAGTCTCATCATACCGGCCTGCACGTATCGGGATAAGAAACAGCTGAAGTGCAGTCATTATTGCTGCTATTGCGAGCATCGAATTGACTCCATTGATTACGGTGGAAAAGCTGATGCCCTCGTAAATAAGCAGAAATGCAGAAAGAGTAATGAAAACTGCTGCCGGTTTTAAATATGATTTTTTTGTGAGCGGGATTCCGGTTAATATTATTACAATGCCCAGCCATCCGGTAATTAAAGAAAAGTCAGCAGGCAGCATTGAGTCAAGCAGATAGAAGAATGCGGCTGCAACCAGTGCTATTCTGCATATTTGTCCGTCAATACTGATGAATTTTACAGGTCTTACTGAGGTTGCTTTATTCACAAAATATCTCCAAATCCACCTTCCCGCTTTTGTCGAAAATTACGCCTTCGCTTTCAAGAAGCTGCCTCTGCAGGTCGGCTCCGCTGCCGGTAAGAGAAATCCTGCCGCCTGAGTTTATCACTCTGTGCCAGGGCAGGCCGTGTTTCCCGCTTGAACTGTGCAGAAGTCTTGATACCTGCCTTGCCGCCCTGGGATTTCCTGCCTTTACGGCTATGCTTCCATAGGTCTCAACACGGCCTTCGGGAATTGCGCTTATTATACAAATTACTGCTTTTGAAAACTCAGTCATCTGACCTGTTTTTATCTGCAGGACAGACGGCCAGAGCGTAGTAGTATCTGCTGTCGGGAGTTCGCCAGCGGTCCAGGATGTAAAAACCCTGTATGCTGGCCTCGGCTATTTCAAGATTACTCTGTGTCGTTACGGTTCCAATAGAGTTTTCAAGTTTTACCTGTCCGTTTGATACACTGATTGAGATCTGTTTAGCCATCTGGGCAAGAGCCTGCTCTTCAGCAGCTTCAAACGAGTCGGCCACGTAGCCTTTCTGCAGTGTTATTCCAACACTTGTGATATATCCGGGAATTTCCGGAGTATTGTTAATCCATGAAGGTTCTTTGTCTGCAGATCTGGGCGATATAATTACAGGAGGTGCATGTCCCTGAAGTTCTGCAAGTACATAGCTTCCATAATTGTCCTGCCAGCTTTCAATAATACTGAGATCTTCATAAAGCGACCCGGAAAGGTTCAAATCCCATGAAGCATCAAGATCGTCCATGTATCTGAACGATGTATTCACCTTTTCGCTGTAGAATTTAGACACAACATTAACTGAATAATAACGTGATGCCTGATCTGCCGCCTTCCGCAGCGCTGCCTCTTCTTCAAGCTCCCTGTTGCTCATTCTCTGAACTGATGCGAAAAACACCGGGTTGCCGTTTCTCGGATAGGTGTTAACCGCTTCACATATATCGGAGGATGAGAAATTTATCGGAGATTCTGATTTGTACTGTTTTGAGGACTGGTTCCAGAAATCGTTAAATGACATACAGGATGTCAGTGCGATAATCAGGGGCAGCAGAATTATTGAAAGCTTCTTCATCCTTCAATTATAGCAATTATGATGTTAAAAATGAATAGTGAAAAAAATAATGCGTTTATACATTATGATGGTTTTTTCTTTTCCTGAAGTGAATACCTTAGTAAATTACTAATATGAAATCAAATAAATACTTTAGGGCAGTAACATCCCTTGGTTTGTTTTTTCTTGCGGTTTTTCCGGTATTCTCATCTGGAACACCGGAAAACACAGAGGAGGTAATAGTGAGCAGTGAATCAAAAGATCTTCTTAACAGCAGATTGGATATAAATTCATACAGGGTAATAGAGGAAAAGGCTACGGAGCGGCCGTTTACAGGCGAGTTCTGGGATTATCATGAGACCGGTACATATGTCTGCAGGCGCTGCAGGACTCCGCTTTATGAATCGGTTACGAAATTCGATTCCGGCTGCGGCTGGCCGAGTTTTGATGATGATATTGATGGCGCAGTTCGGCGGCAGACCGATGCAGACGGCAGCCGGACCGAGATTCTGTGTGCGGAATGCGGGGCTCACCTGGGCCATGTTTTTACAGGAGAAGGCTTTACAGAAAAAAATACCAGACACTGCGTCAATTCTCTCTCTATGGATTTTATTCCAGCTGAAGGTGAGACCGGCCGTGCAGTATTCGCCGGCGGCTGTTTCTGGGGAGTTGAACACTACTTCAACAGACTTGAAGGTGTTATCGGTACAACCGTAGGCTATACAGGCGGTCATAAGGCGTTTCCTACTTATAAGGAGGTCTGTTATACCGATACAGGACATGTAGAAGCAATTGAGGTCCTCTATGATCCTGATGTGGTCACATACCGAGAACTTGCAACGCTGTTTTTTGAAATTCATGATCCTGAACAGACTAATGGTCAGGGGCCGGACATTGGCGAGCAGTATCTTTCAAGGGTTTTTTATGAAAATGAGACCCAGAAAGCAGCTGCACAGGAGCTGATAAACATTCTGACTGAAAAGGGATACGCTGTTGCAACGGAGCTTGAGCCTTCCGGAGCTTTCTGGCCGGCCGAGGACTACCATCAGGACTATTACCTTAATAACGGAAAAGCCCCATACTGTCATGCCTATGTAAAGCGGTTTTGAGTGAAAAGCGGAAGCGGTGACAGGATAAAAAAAGGGCAGATCAGAATTATCTGCTGATCTGCCCTGTGAATAACTTGTAAAGTCAGCTTATTTAAAAGCTTTGTTGAAAATCTCTACGAATTCGTTAACATGAACGCTTACGCCTGCAATCGCATCAGTTTTACCGTCTGCATTCACAGCCATGATTGCCTGGTTTTTAAGGATGTAATCCTCAACCTTGGCAGCCTGCTCGTTCCACTCGAACTGTGAACCTGCTTTCTTCATGCCGTAGACTTCGCCGATCTGGTCCTTGGATAACGGAGCGTTTGCATCAACTTTTCCATTTGCATCTTTTCCGAAGTAAGCTGCATCTTTACCGTCTGCAGCGGGCTTGTTTGAGTAAACTGAGTTGTAGTTAACATCAACAATAGTTCCGTTTGCAACAATGAAGTCTGCTGCTGTTGCCCAACCTGTGTTTCCAGCAGGAAGTTTAACATTTACAACATAATCTTTAGCCTTGAAGTTTCCTGCCGGTACAGCTGTACTGGAAAGAGCTTTTTCAACAAGAGTAAAGAATTCAACAACATGGATTGAAACACCTGCACCGCCGTCGGTTTTAAGCATATCTGTATGTCCATGGTCATCTGTATATTTCATTGCTGCCGGATTCTGGTTTGCAATAAGCCATTTCTCTGCAGCTTCAGCCTGTTCGTACCAGTATGAAGCAGCCTTACCGAATTTAACCATTCCGTACTGTTTGTTTTCTGACATTCTTCTCTTGTCACCGTTTGGCTGAATGTTTGTTCCGCCCCAGTATGCATCAGTAATTTTTCCGCCGTTTACTGTAACAACTACAAAGTACTTGTAGCCGGAACCTGCAAAAGCGTCTTCCTGTGCAAAATATACGCCGTCTGTGTAAGCGGCAGCTGCGCCTTCCTGCTGTCCTTCAGCAAAAACTGCAGAAGCTGTAAGCAGAACGGCCAAAACGATGAAGATTGATACTAATTTCTTCATGTGCATCTCCTTTGAGTTCCATACCTGATATAAAAGGTTGGTTATTTATACTGGAGTATAGTGGAAATCATATGAAAAGTCAAATACCGATAAAAATATATTTGTAATAATTTTTAAGAAATTACACCCTTCTTCAGTATGATATTTGCATAAAGTGCGGTTTCTCCACTAGCGAGTACTGCGAATGCCTGTTTTGCTCTCTCGTAATACTCAAACCGTTCTATATACTCGTACTGGACATCAAAATTTTCATGTTTTGCAATTATCTTCTTGTATTCATCCCAGATTACGGGGACTGTAGGATCTCCCGGTGTTACTTCCATAAGGCCTACCTGATATTCAGCATAGGTATCCAGTGGAAATAGCTGCAGTATAGCTTCAAGCAGGACAGGAACACTGTGCCCGTCAGCTCTTACAAGTCTCTGAGCCATCGATGCGGACGGAAAGTTGGCATCTCCTATCACTATAGTGTCTCCGTGACCCATTTCCTGCAGAATTTTAAGAAGTTCCGGTGATATAACCGGTGAAATACCTTTTAGCATATTGTACCCCTATTAATTATTTTAGCTTTCCTCACCGGCGTCCAGCCGGCGTTTGACATCAAATTAGAATTATTTTATCATCATACAATGAGATATGCACTAATTATAGCAGGCGGAAAGGGCACAAGATTATGGCCTATGAGTACTGGTTCACAGCCAAAGCAGCTGATACCCTTTGTTAATGGAAAAAGTCTCCTTCAGATTGCCTATGAGCGGCTTGAAGGTCTTGTCGAGAATAATCACAGATTTATCTGCGCCGGAAGCGCGCATATGGATATGATTATATCAAGGATTCCCGGGATGGGAGCCGGACGTTTTATCGGAGAGCCTGTCGGACGCGACACCCTGAACGCTCTTGCCTATAGTGCTGCCGTCATACATAAACTGGATAAAGATGCGGTAATAGGTGTTTTTACTGCAGATCATATCATTCAGCCCGAAGATAAATTCCGTGAGATAGTTGAAGAGGGTTACCGGATTGCAGAGAGTTCCGACAATACCCTGGTAACCTTCGGTATTACTCCGGATCATCCTGCAACCGGGTTTGGATACCTTGAACTTGGAGAAAATCTTCAGGGCTCTTCAACTGCAAAGACGCTTAAAAGATTCAAGGAAAAACCTGATCTTGAAACTGCTGCTTCCTACATTGCCGCCGGACCTGAATCATACCTCTGGAACAGCGGAATGTTTGTATGGAAGGCCTCAACTCTTCTGAACTGTGTAAAAAAATACGAACCTGAAATTTACAGCCGGATTACCGAACTCGGAGAGGCATACGGTACACAGGATTTTGATTCAGTTATCAGCAGGATTTATCCTGAACTGAAAAAAATAAGTGTGGATTTTGCTGTAATGGAACCTGCATCAGCAGATCCTGATATGACTATTGCTGCCGTGCCCATGCCGCTAAGCTGGCTTGATATAGGTTCCTGGCCCTCTTATGCAGAAACCTGTGAAGCTGATGCGGATGATAACCGCAGCTCATCAGCGCAATCTGTTTTCACAGACTGTCGCGGTGTTCTTGCAGTTTCCGATGATCCTGAGCATCTTATAACCGGGATAGGCCTTGAGGATATGATTATTATCAGGACAAAAAAGGCTACCCTTGTATGTCCCAAAGATAGGGCACAGGATATTAAAAATCTCTATGATGAGGTTGAAAAGAGCTTCGGGGATGAATACATCTGATTCTCTTAAATCAGATAATTATTGATATCTGCTGACTTCAATGCTATTAATTAAACTTAGAATAAATAAATATAGAGGTTTCCTGTGCCTGAATCATACCGAAAGCTGACAAAAGAAGAAATTAGGATAATGGAGGAGCGAGGCTGCTCTTCTGAAGAGTGGGAACGAGTCCTTGCTTCGGAAAACGGCTTCGATCCGCAGAGATTCAAGCACACAATATTTCACGGCGACATCAGGCTCGGCTTGATGGAAAAGAAGTTTGAGACCACCAGCGGAATTATCAGAACCAGCGGGGTTTATAATTCTGTGCTTCATAATTGTGTCATCAAAGACAATGTGTATATACGCAATGTCTCTAATTATATATCAAACTATATAATTGAAAGTGATGTTATTATTGATGATGTTAATACCCTGGAAGTTACAGAAGACTCATCCTTTGGAAACGGGGTAAGGGCTTCTGTCATAAACGAAGCCGGCGGCAGGGAAGTTCCCATATATGACCGACTCTCGGCTCATGAGGCCTATGTAATTGCCTTCTACCGTCACAGGATAAAACTGATTGACGGGCTGCGGACGCTCATTGATGATTATTCGAAAAAGGTTACTTCCCATACCGGAATAATCGGCCGGGGCTCAAAGATTTCCAACTGCGGAAATATCCGTAATGTCAAGGTCGGTGAGTATGCCGAGCTTTACGGGATAGTGAGACTTAACAACGGAACGGTGAACAGTAATAAAACCGCTCCGACAACCGTCGGCGCCGGTGTAATAGCTGATGATTTTATTATGGCTTCCGGCTGCAGCGTGACGGACGGTGTAATTCTGGACAAATGTTTCATCGGGCAGGCTACTGAGCTTTCAAAACAGTATTCAGCCGAGAACTCTGTATTTTTTGCAAACTGCGGAGGTTTTCACGGTGAGGCCTGTTCTGTTTTTGCCGGGCCCTATACTGTTACCCATCACAAAAGTACACTGCTTATTGCAGGGTTTTACTCTTTTATGAACGCCGGTTCGGCCTCAAACCAGAGCAATCACCTCTACAAGCTGGGACCTGTGCATCAGGGGATTCTGGAAAGAGGGACGAAAACCACATCCAATTCGTATATCCTTTTCCCGGCAAGAATCGGAGCCTTTACTCTTGTAATGGGAAGACATACTGCAAATCCGGATACCTCAGATTTTCCGTTCAGCTACCTTCTTGAAGATGACGATGAAAGCGTCCTTGTTCCCGGGGTAAATATAAAGAGTGTCGGAACTATCCGCGACTCCAAAAAGTGGCCCAGACGCGATCAGAGAATTGATACTGATATTCTTGATAACATTACATTTCATCTGCTTACACCCTATACGGTGCAGAAGATGATAAGCGGTAAATATCTGCTGGAAAATCTCAGAGAAAGCTCGGGACATTCAACCCAGAAGTACTACCATAACGGTGTAAGAATTGCACGCACATCTCTTGCCAGGGGGATCGATTATTACGAGCTTGGTATTACAAGGTTTGTTGGAAATGCGCTTGTAACCCTGCTTCGATTCAATGAATACAGCAGTATTGATGATCTCAGAAAGCTTCTGGGCTCAGGAAATCCTCTGGGTAAGTCGAAGTGGCTTGATCTCTCAGGAATGATTGCACCTGAAGCTGCGCTTGAGGAGCTGTATGGAAGGATTGAGAAGGGTGAATTAAAAGAGTTGAACGAGGTGGGGCAGGGCTTCAAGCAGATTTATGAGAATTATGCCTCATATGAGCTTGCCTGGAATACCGAGCAGCTTGAACAGCGTTACGGTAAACCCTATACGGAACTGACTGCTTCTGATATTTCTTCTTTTCTTGATGACTGGCTTGATGCTGTTGAAACCATGGATAACATGCGCTGTGAAGATGCCCGAAAGGAATTTAACGGTACCGCTATGGTAGGTTTCGGTATTGACGGTGATGTTACAGTCAGGAAGGCTGATTTTATCGAAGTCCGGGGAGATGAAAATTCAAATACATTTATAACCGAGCTAAAGCAGCGACTGACTCTGAAGCAGGGAACAGTCCGTGACCTCAAGAAGAAGCTGGCCGGCCTGTAACTGTTCCCTGTACAGCAGTTTTAAATTATTGTTTCATCCTTCCACATTGATTCATCCGGTTTTTCGCCGGAAAGAAGCCGATCTTTAAGGTTCACTGTTTTTTCATCGGCTGTAACCTTGTAGTAGGTCTGTAGTTTCTTATTAAGTTTGTCGAATAATCTGGGTATTTCGCTTCTGTTTCCGACTGCAGCGCTTGCGATCATCAGCAGTCGATAGGCCGGTTCACAGAGCGGATCGGCATCAATTAGAATCTTTGCCCACTCAAGAGCCTCTCTGAAGCCGGCGGTGTTGATAGAAAGTATTGTCATCTTGAAAAGAAGGTTCCGGTAACGGCTTTTAAGGTTTTCCCTTTCATCACGGATAAAGTCGTAGTAAAGGTCGCTTTCAAGAAAATCACCCTTATACGTCTCGATGGCCGATTTGTACATTATTATGGCATGATCAAAGTTGTTCTTCTTTTCTGCATCTGCTCCCATCTCTATGTATTCAAGGAAGCGGTCAACATCGGTGATTGCAGTGTTTTCCTTGAACCTAATGGAGTTCACATCGGTGGACAGGAAATCAGTTTTATCGTTGAGCAGTTTACGAAGGCGGTAGATGATGGTATTAAGGTTGTCTCTGGCACTCTTATAGGAATAGCGCGGCCAGAAAAGCTCATACAGACGTTCCTTCATAACTCCGTTTTTACGGTAAACCACCAGAAGTTTCAGCAGATCCATTACCCTTTTCTGTCCGCCGAGCAAATCGGCCGATATTTCTTTCCCGAAAACAAAAACCTTGAAGCTTCCAAGCGTTTCAATCTCAAGGTCATACTGGGTATTTGAAAGCTCCTCAAACTGCTTTTCATCCTTCAGTCTCGGAAAATTTTCGAAGGCCCTGTGTCCGCTGAGTTCGGAGATTTCCTTGAGCAGCTCCGGAGAGCAGACGTCAAGGTTTGTGTATTTCCGTTTTAAGATGACATCTTCCATTTCTCTGAAATGCTCATCAGCCCCGGAAGGATCGCCTTCCTTACTGCAGATATAACCCAGCAGGGCTTTTGCCGTTGCAAATGAATAGGGGGCATTACTGCTGTTGATTTTCTGCAGGAGTTTGCTGAGGATTTTTCTGCTTTTCTGTCCGTTTCCGGCGAAAATGCTCACCTCTGCCAGGGCTATATGACTGAATGGGAAATCTGCATTCAGAAGCTTTTCATTCTCTTTTTCCATAAGCCGGTTGCAGTAGTATTCAGTTCGGTGGACATTATTGTTTCTGTAGGCCAGGAGCATCTCAAACAGGAAGTTGATATTATAGAGAAGATAAAGGTTTTCACCTGTATCACTGTCTTTGAGGTGTGCATAATGGCTGTCAGCTTTCTCGGTGTTATGTGTATAAAGATTATAGAAAACCAGATTCAGATACAGATAGGGCCTGAATGCAAAATCTTTGCCGGAGCTTGATATGGCTTTGTGTATTCTGTTGATAGCTGCGGGAATTTCCCCTTTATAGAAGAAAATGTCTCCCATATAAAAGCTCAGCAGGCTGTTGTAGTATTTATACAGGTGAAGTGTTCCCTCTGAAAACATCTTTTCGGTGTTTTCAAGCAGTCCCATGGCCTGGTCAAATTCACCTCTGGATATGTATATCTTTGACAGAACAAGCCGTGAACAGAGAAAAGCCTCTTCATTGTTGATCTTATTGGACATTTCCTCTGCCCGGAGTGCAATTTCAAATGCTTTTTCCCGTGAAGCTCCACTCCACCATTGTCCGAGAGGGATAAGAGCTTCAAGCAGTTCCTTCTGGTCCTGGTTTATCTGACTTCCGCTGGTTATAAGGAAGTCTTCCGCCATATTGATTATATTCCCGACTGTCTCGGCGTTTGTCTGGAAGAAGAAATAGTTGGTCAGAAGTACTGCGTATATGGACGCTTCCTTGTTGTGCTCGCCCATGCTTCTGAATACGTATAGCAGCTTCAGCAGTTTTTTTCTTGAGGTTTCCGGCTGCATCAGGTTTTTAACAACTGCTTCATAATAGGCCAGATAGGGGTCTTCCTCTCTCATTTCTTCGGGAAAGTAATTAAGTACCTCGTGTATGGCTTCATGCTCGTTGTTTTTTATAAGTTCTTCGGACAGTTCAATAAGTTCGGTTTTTGCGCGTTCAAGTTCGCCTGCTTCCGCCAGATACATAATCGGTGTATAAGGATCGTCTTCCTCTTCTTTATAGTAAGCCGCGGCATCGATAAGCGTCTGCCGTCTGTCATCCTCAGGCATTTCATCGAATTCATATTTCAGATAGGTTTGAAACAGCGGATTGAATCCATACATGTATTTTATGGGTTCATCACTCCAGACGAACAGGTTTTTATTCTGCAGCATCTCTATGAAATCGAGCCCGCTGACGCCGGTAAGAGCTTCAACCAGTTCAGGCGTAAACTCATGAACGCAGCTGAGCTTATACAGCTGCGGAATAAGATCATCATCAAGTCTTGCAAGAACCTGTGATTCAAAAAAGTCATCAAGTTCCGGAGTTCCCTTATCATGCAGGAAATTCTCAAGCAGAGCTTCCCCTTCTTTTCTGTTAAGGGTACAGAGTTTTTCCATCAGAAAGATGATTCCTGTGATCCATCCGTCGGTTACTTCAAGAAGCCGGTCTAGAACTATTGAATCAAAACTCATGTCGTAAACGCTGTACAGCAGATCGCGAATTTCTTCACGGCTGAATGCCAGATCCCGGTTTTTCAGTTCGGTCAGTTCTTTACGTGAGCGGATGTGAGCCAGAGAAAGTTCGGGAGCTTCCCTGGTAAGTATTATTATTCTGGCTTTCTCTATCAGCATATCAAGCAGGTGCTCAAAAGCGGTCGATACTTCCTGATTGCTGTTTACAACCTCGTATTTATCAAAGACAATGAAGAGATCATCCGGTATCAGATCTATGACCCTCTCGCAGAAATCCTCTACGTCTTCAAGAATGTCACGCTCTTCTTTTACCAGATAGGGCGCTTTGTCATCCGCCGGATTGCCGGTAAACGCTCTGATATAGCTTTCCAGATAATCGAGGAAAACCTTGTAGTCAAGGTCCCAGTCATCGAGAGTATTCCATATACATTCTTTATCTTCGGAATTGATGTAGTCGATAGCGGCAGTGGTCTTTCCCTGACCAGGTGCGCCTTCGATAAAAATAACTCGTTTTTCTTCGAAAAACCTAAAAAGTCTAGTGCGTGAGTGCACTTTCTTGATTTCCGGTGGTAGGTATTCCCTTGATCCCGGCATAATTTCACCTCATTTTACAGCAAATTCCGTAAATGACAGGGCTGTGTCATAATCTGTTCAGAGCTGTGATAGGATATTATTGTATAAAATTAAACAAATGACAATCTTTTTATAATGAGGTACGAATAAATGAATAGCGGTCCTAAAAGCAGAGCAATGTTTGAACGGGCAAAAAAATCAATTCCTGGCGGTGTATCATCGAACTTCAGGTACTGGGGTGATGACAAAACACTCGTCGTAAAGAATGCGAAAGGCGCCTATCTCTGGGACCAGGATGACAACAAGTATGTCGATTACAGGCTGGGCTTCGGTCCTGTTATTCTCGGACATGCTAGAGAAGAAATCACTGAATACGTAACGGAAGCTATGAGTATGGGTAACTGCTTTGCAATGACCAACCCCTATGAAATCAGTGTTGCTGAGAAGATTAGAGCTATGACTGGTGTTGATCTTGTTAGATTTACAAATACCGGTACAGAAGCAACTATGGGTGCAATCAGAATTGCAAGGGCATTTACCGACAGAAATGATGTTCTGAAATTTGACGGAGCCTACCACGGCTTCCATGATTATACACTTTGGAATACTTATCCGCCTGTATCAGGAGTAGGTTACAGAAACTCTCCGTTTCTTGTACCACAGGGCTCCGGTATTCCTGCACTTATTAGCGACCTTGTGTGGTCACTGCCTTTTAACGATTTTGAGCTTCTCGAAAGAAAGCTTCATGAAAAATGGCATGATATAGCGTGTATTATTGTAGAACCGCTTCTCGGTAACCAGGCTTCAATTATGCCGCAGCCGGGCTTCCTTGATTTTATCAGAAAGAAATGTGACGAATACGGTATCGTAATGATCATGGACGAGGTTAAAACCGGATTCCGTATAGCTCCGGGCGGGGCACAGGAATACTTCAATGTTAAAGCCGACCTTGTAACTTATGCAAAGTGTCTTGGTAACGGTTTTCCTGTTGCAGCAATCGCCGGTAAAGAAGAGATCATGGGTGAAGTAGGGCCCGGAAAGATTCCTCACGGCGGAACCTACGGTTCAAACGTTGTTTCAATGGCTGCTGCAGATAAGGTTCTTGATCTTATGGCTGCCGGAGAGCTTGATAAAGTGAACCATCATGGAAAACTCCTAAAGGAAGGCTTCAAGAAGATACTTGATAAAGCAGGTGTTAACTATGTAGTCCAGGGCCCTGATGCAATGCCGGGTATTATTTTCACCGATAAGGATGAATGTATTGAGTACCAGGACTGGGCAGACGGAGATCATGAACTTTACAGTGCTATAATCGATAAATGTATGGAAAAGGGACTTATGCCCGACCATGATTCAAGAGAACCCTGGTTCATTTCTTCCTGCCATACTGATGAGGATGCAGAATTCTCACTTAATGCTTTTGAAGAAGCAGTAAAAGAAGTTCTTGCAGACTGGTAGAATATAAATGACAACCCCTGAATAGGGGGTGTACTCAATTATCACTCCTTTAACATGGCTGTGTCAGAGATGAGACAGCCATTATTTATAGAATGATTAGTCAATCTATATTAAGACAGGAGGAGATTATTGAACGGTTCAGTAGTACAACTGCATGTCCTGGATTGGTTGATTCTGGGACTGTACATTGCGTTCATGCTCTTTGTCGGGTTTTATTTCTCGAAAAAGAAGCAGGGATTCGATGACTATTTCATGGCCGGCAGGACTCTTACAGCACCATTGCTTGTAGGAACCCTGGTATCAACATTCTACGGGCTGGATACCCTTTTTGGAACATCAGAGGTTGGGTTCTATGAAGGAATATCCGCTTTCTTTGCATACTCGCTGCCTTATACGGCACTGTATGTAGTAATGGCGTTCCTGGCGCCGAAATTCAAGGAGCTGTTTCCGGACGGAACGACAATGCAGGATATTGCGTTTAAGAAGTACGGAAAACCAGCAGGTATTTTCACTTCCATTGCTGCTTTCCTGTATTCGACCAACACAATGGAAATGATGGGAATCGGATTTATCCTGAATCTGATAACCGGAATGCCTATCTGGGCAGGAATTCTTATAGGTGCCGCCCTGGTACTGATCTATACGATCACCGGAGGTCTGTGGGCGGTAACAATGACCGACTTTATACAGTTCATCTCAATGATGATCACAGTCGGTATCGCACTTATAATCGGCTGGAAGGCAATAGGCGGGTATGAAAATGTCTTTAACGGTCTGATCGAGTGGACCGGAAGCGCCGAAGATGCCAGCTATTTCTTCAGTGCGGGGGCAGGCTACCTGAGTCCATGGACTCTGGTTTCGTATTCAATCACTGCTTTTGCAGTGCTTGCAGAGCCTGCATTCTTCCAGAGGGTTTTTGCGTCAGCAGGACCTAAGGAAATTAAAAAGGCTTTTGCTGCAGGGGTTCCGATGTGGCTGTCGTTTGACTGGTGCGTCACATTCCTGGGTATACTTGGAGCAGCCGCAATAGGGCTTGGGATTATTCCCGAAGTTGAAGCCAATCAGGCACTGTTTGCAGTTTGCGGACAGTATCTTCCCGTCGGTATTCTGGGTGTTTTTGTTGCTGGTGTTTTTGCTGCGGCAATGTCAACTGCAGATTCATACTTCTTGGTTGCAGGCGGTGTTATCGGATATGATATTTACAAGAATACCATCAATCCGAAGGCTGACTCTGACAAGGTTGAAAAGATGACCAAGCTTGGAATGCTGCTTTCTGCGGCTCTGTCCATAGGTCTTTCATTCACCTTTGATGCTATAATGGAAGTATGGGTCTTCCAGGCAACCATTATTCTTTCAGTTGCTCTGGTTCCGGTATACTTTGGAGCATTCAGTAAGAAACCGGTTAAAAAGATTGCCGGTACTTTGTCAACAGCTGTAGGTCTGATACTTTCAGTTGTCTGGTACATCTGGTCTAACTTCTTCGGAACATGGAGTGATGACTGGGAAGTATATCTTGTTAAAGTCGGTAAGTTTGAGATCTGGCAGGAGCAGGGTATTCTTATAATTGTTCCTACGGTAATAATCATTTACCTGGTTGCAAATGCTCTTGGCAAAAAGACCGTAGAGGAGGCAGTTTAATGGGTTGGAATGTAACTTGTTATATTATGGGAGCCGTTTCTATCATAGGTCCTATATGTCTTATATTCTGGTATGTTCAGGGTGCAAAGGCTCAGCTGAAAAGGCTGCATGATAAAGAGTAAAATCTGATAAGTCCAATATGGAAGTATCAGACATTTCCATCAGTATTAATTGCGGATCCGGTGATAGCACCGGATCTGCTAAATTATAATAAATAGGCAGGTTTCTGTCTGAACAAACGGCCGTAAAGGTTTATTTTGAGGTAAAAGAACATGAAAAAGGTAATAGTTGTCGGTGTAGGTGCACAGGGAAGTACTATTGCAAGAAGACTTGATGAAGAGAAAAATGTAGCTGAGGTAATCTGTGCTGATTATGACCAGAAAGCCGCCGAAAGTATTGCCGCCCAGCTGACAAAGGCAAAGGCTGTGCAGCTTAATGCAAAGAATACTGATGAAATTATAAAAGCAGCAGAGGGTTGTGATTTAATTGTAAACGGACTCGATCCTAACTTTAACATGAATGTGATGGATGCCGCACTTGCAGTCGGTGCATGCTACCAGGATCTCGCTTCAGGTCCGGTAAGCGATCTGGATTTCGTTTCAGCTGTAAAGCGCTGTCTCAACAGAAATGATGAGTTTGCTGCAAAGGGGCTTACTGCTCTCATTAATACCGGTTCGGCGCCCGGAATGGCGAATGTGCTTACACGGCACGGAGTTGAAAAACTCGACAGCTGTGACAAAATTGATATCTTTGTTTACGATGAAATATGGTCAAAGAAATTTATTCCGTTCTGGTGGTCTCCGCAGACTGCTTTCGGCGATATGGCTGCAGAACCGATTCTTTATAAAGACGGTGAGTTTGTAAAAGTTCCTCCATTCAACAATCCTCAGATGACTGAGTTCAAAGGTGTAGGCGAGAAGAGAATGGTTGACCACGAGCACGAAGAACCTGTAACAATGGGACTTCTCTCCGGCAAGGTTCTCAAGGGCGTTAAGGAAGTTAACTTCCGTTACGGAGGTCCGGGACTTGAGCTTGCAGAATCACTTTACAAAATGGGTCTGCTCTCAGATGAAAAAATTGAAGTTAAGGGTACAGAAATCGTACCTATGGATATAGTTTCAAAGCTAACACCTCCGGCTCCCAAGTATGCCGATGAAATCAAGGCTGTTCTTGATGAAGGTATGGTTTCAGAAGACGGAGTTTTTCTTGTCAGGGTTGAGGGTGTTAAAGACGGAAGAAAGGTTCGAATCGACCTCTACTGCTTAGCTCCGGGCCTTACAGAAGCTTTTGAAAAAGCAGGCATCACACATGAATCCTACCTTACAGGTCAGGCAGCATTCCTTTTCACAAAGATGTTTGTGAACGATGTAATTACAACAAAGGGATGTTTCCCGCCTGAGGTTCTTGAAACAAAAGAAAGGGAATATTACCTTTCCGAAGCAGCCAAACTTGACATCCTCGTAGATGAGATTGTTGAGACCAGACTGTACTAAAAAATATAAAGCGATTTCAAAAGTTAGAAACTTTTGAAATCGTTTCATTGAATGTAAATGAATTATGTTTAACAATTTATTTGTTAAACATAATTCTATCTTAACTCAAAGCTTACCGAGCTTTGAGTTAAGATCAGTCTCCTTTAAGGAAGTAGTTTTCTACCCCCTTAAAAAATACCCGGGCTGTCTTACGTTGTAGGGCAGCCCAAATTTTTGTTTGATAATTATTTTTCGCTTTTTACCCGCTCCGGATAATTTAATTGTAAAATTCTACAAGCTGTCATAAAATTGAGGATAATCTAAAAGGAGAACATTATGAAAACAAGAACGCTATTTCTGTTTCTGATACTTCTGACCGGACTGCTTCTTCCAGCGATGGTATTTGCCCAGGCGGAAGATATTACGGGATTATGGAAGACTATTGATGATGAAACCGGTAATCCAAAGGGTGTTGTTGCCATCTATAAGTATAATGGAATGATTTACGGACGGGTTCTCTGTTCATTCGATGATTTCGGAGTTATAGAGGATGATCTCTACCGGCAGGAAAAGAAATCTCCTTTTCTTAAAGGTGAGCCGGCTTTTAACGGTCTTACTATCATCTGGGAGATGAAAGATAAAAAGAAAAAATGGGGCGGCGGAAAGATTATGGATCCTGGTGATGAAGAAAAAAAGCCGGGTATATATGACTGTGAGCTCTGGAAGGAAGACGGCAACCTTATAGTCCGGGGAAAGATTCTTTTTATAGGCCGTAACCAGACCTGGCTGCCATTCAATGAATCGGAATTCCCTGCAGGGTTCAAGGTTCCTGACTGGAGAAACTTCAAACCTGAAATTCCCGAACTCTGATAATAATAAAAGCCGCTTAAAACTATAGTTTGCAGCGGCTTTTTAATAATCAGGTTTATTATTTAATGCTGTCCGCGGCCTCCGCCTCCGAGTAGATTTTTAGGATCAAGTCCCGCTTCACTGTATATTTTTTCAACAAAATCTCTGACAAATTTCGGATCAATTCCCAGATCCTCAAATGGTTCTGATAATTCCTCTTCTCCTATGTTCCATTCGGAAATTATATAGTCGGGGCTTATCCGGTATATCTGAATGATATCAATAAAATTATTGTTGTCTTTTATCTGTGCAGGTCCAAGCAGCAGTCTTTCTGTTTTGTGAGGGAGTCCGGTCGGAGCCTTCCATACATAGCTTCCAGTTAATGTAGTTACTGCAATAACAATTACAAATACAGAAGCTGTGAGAATTATAAGCAGGGACGGTTTAAGGTTTCTTTTTTTCTCACCGGCAGACGGGGCTTCAACAGAGAGCGAATCTACAGGACATATTTCTACACATTCCATACAGGAAATACATTCCGCTGATGTAATTACGGTTTTATCCGCGATTGGAATGTTCATCTGACAGATATGATCGCAGCATCCGCATGAAATGCATTTCTCTCTGTCATTGCGGATTTTAAAGATACCAATTCTGGATACGGGAGCCAGGAATGCGCCCATGGGGCACAAATATTTACAGAAGAAACGATCGTCAAAAAATGATACTACTACCGAAAGAGCCAGTATAATCACACCGAAAAGATATTCAGCAAACAGTTCATCCGAGCCTATATGATGGTAGGCAGCCCATGGGTCCCAGGGTCTGAAAATCAAATTCATCGTGTACCAGGTTCCTGCTATTACAACAGCAAGAATAACGTATTTTAGGTATCTCAGTTTACGGTCAATAACAGAGGGAATCGGCTTTCTTTTTACAAAGAACTTTCTTCCTATCTTTGCAGATATTTCTTGAAGAAATCCGAGCGGACAAATATTGCCGCAGAAACTTCGTCTGAAAAATAACGCCGTAATTAAAACAGCTCCTAACAGGATAAAACTGCTTAAGGCAATTTTCCTAATCATGGCATCGTATTTGATAAGTCCGTAAACTGCTTCAAGTCCTCCGAAGGGGCAGAATGCATCAACAGGAGGAAACAGCTTCAGAATAGCATGAAGCCGTCCCTGAATTGTAGTAAGCAATAGTACTGCTGCAAGTATTGAGATGCGGATTACATTGGTCGATTTCTTCATCTCAGGATGCTAATATATAACAATATATATGTCAACAAAAATTGTAAGGTATAGAATTTCGTTTAAACTCGATTAGTTTTGAAATTATCTCTAAATATAAAGAGCTGACCGAGAGTTCTCCGGTCAGCTCAAGTTTAAGTCTTAATTAAAAAATTCCTCTATTCATTTCATTATTCCCCCTCACTTTTAATGAGTCCTCGTCGTGGACGAATCAGGCTTCAATCAGTTTCTCACCAAGCGAAATTAGTTTTCTGCCAAGCGAAATTCTGATGCTCTCTGCGGCGGTCTTTAACACTGTTGGTTCCGCCATCCGGCTGACTGCTATCGCAGGGGAATCTGCAATTGCAGCCTTAGAGGCCAATTTGGCTCTCTTAGCCAGTCTGATTGATTCTGCTTCACGAAGCCGGTCCTTGTGAAGCCCTGCAGCCGTTCTGTAGTCATAACCGTCTGCACACATTTTATCTCTCCTTTTTGACATCATCCGGGGATATGTTCCGGATGAAAAAAAAGCCGCAAACTGGTAAAGTCTACGGCTTCCGGCTGTAATACAGCAAAAAAAAAGCCGTGATTCAGAGAATCACGGCAACCAACTGCTATATAAATCAAGGTTACGACAGATTCTCCGATGAAACAAAATTAAAATAAGAAAGCGCTGTGACGCATGTAATTACTCTAATCATCAAATCTGTCTCCTTGTGTTAAGATGTTTATATTTAAACAGTATTCAGAATATTTGTCAACCTAAAACTTGAAAATTAATTAAATCATCAAAAATACAGCTGATAATATATGTAAACATAAGATATATATATGAATATTTATTTTTTATAGTATATAGCAAATATTATTCTTTAGTGTTGATGTTATACGTCCCTGTGGGAACGCATATATTTTTAATGTAAATCAGCCTTTCTGATGCTGTCCCGGAGGGTTGTTTTTCATATATTCATGTTCTTCTGAGACTTCTTTAAGCAGGTCATTCACCACCCAGGTCCGGTTGGTTTCTGTTCCCATGGCAAAGGCTACCTCTGTGGGATCTTCAAGAACCGCCTTTATAGCCCGCATTATTTTAAGAGTCTCCTCGTTAGTGTAGCCGTTTATCAGAATGACCTTGTTATCCATAAGTACAATCTCCAAAATATAATGATTTCTAATCTTATTCACTGAAAGAAGTTGAATCAACCCCGGGAATAAACTAAAATTCCTTTTATGGATTCACCTGCCGAGTCAGATAGAAAGATAAAAATTTCATCCCTGATTATACTGTTCTTCTCAATAATGAGTTTATTTATCATACAGAGTAGAAATTATCTGCTGTTTCACGCCCTGACTGAAATATTTGGTATAGTTATAGCCTTCTCTATATTTATTCTGGTTTGGAACAGCAGGAATTATCTAAGTGCGAGATATATGGTTATCCTTGGTATAGCCTATTTGTTTATAGCCTTTCTGGATCTTCTGCATACTCTTGGATATAAGGGGATGAATATATTTCCCGATTATGAGTACTATGCAAACCAGCTTTGGGTAGCGGCAAGGATGCTGGAAGCATTAACTTTTATTGTTTCGCTCAGTTTTGTAGGGCGCAGAAATAAAATCAGAACATCCGTTGTCTTTTTTATATATCTGGTGATAACCATTATACTGATTCATTCGATATTTTTTTCCGGTATTTTCCCTGTATGTTTTGTAGAAGGACATGGACAGACCTCATTTAAATTATACAGCGAGTATGTGATAATTATTCTCCTGCTTTTTTCACTTTTTACGGCATTCAGAAAACGTAGAAAATTTATAGCGGGAATATACAGGATGCTCAATCTCTCAATTGCATTCACTGTTGTTTCAGAATTATCCTTCACCTTCTATGCAAGCAACTACGGCTTTTCAAATATGCTAGGACATTTTGCAAAGATAATTTCTTTTTATTTTCTATACCGGGCTGTAATACAGAAAAGCATATCTGAACCTTATCTGACTATTTTTAATGAATTGAATACCCGAAAAAATGAACTGGAAAGGGCTGATGAACTGAAATCCGGATTATTTTCAGTAATCTCACATGATCTGTCAGGAATGTTCGGAGGTATTACAGGAGTAATTCAGGGGCTTGATGATGATTATGAGCAAATGTCAGAACCTGAACGAAAGGAATACGTCGGTGAGTTGAGGATGGCTGTTGACACCGGTGCCATCCTTGTGTCTAATCTGCTTGAGTGGTCCAGGCTTGAAATGGGCGGTACCGAAATCAAAAAGGAGAACTGCAGTCTAAAACAAATGCTTGCTGAGTCCGGAGAGCTCCTCGCTCCGTATATAAATGCAAAGAAACTTGATTTGAAGATTACTGCAGAGCCGGATATTGAGCTGCTGATAGAGCGTGAATCATTTATGATATTAGCCAGGAATATTCTTTCCAATGCTGTCAAGTTCTCCTATCAGGGAGGAAGTATTGAAGTAGATGCACGTCAGCATGAAGGTTCTGTTTTTTTAACCTTTCGTGATCACGGGACAGGTATGGATTTTGATCCGCTTAAATCAAGCAGGATTGTTCATAAGTCCACACGCGGTACAGGTAATGAAAAGGGTGCCGGCCTCGGGCTTACATTGATTAAAAGGCATACAGAAAAACTTGGCGGAACTCTTTCTATCAAAACAGCCCCAGGAGAGGGGACTGAGGTTTGTTTGGAGCTTTCTTTGAATTAAACCGAAACCTTTTTACAGTTAACTAAGGCTCTAATATTTTCAATCCTGGTGTTTATAGGGACTTCGCATCCAGAGCCTATAATCATCCCGACTTCTATCGCTAATTCTATAAGCATGCTGCAGTAATCCTCAGTTTCTTTTTCAGTCACGAAGGCAAGAATAGATCCTGGTAAATCTCCGCGGATGCACTGATAACCGCTAAGAATTTTCTTTGCTTCACTGATGTCTGTATTCCTGTCCAGCTCAATAATACAGCTTTCTTTGGTAACCTGCTGAAAGTAGGGCTGCATCGGAAGCCAGTTCCCATCTGCGGAGAGACGGAGGTGGCAGAAGATCTCATTGCATATACTGCGATCCTGTCGCCTTTTTTTGCGCATTTAAGGGCTGTTTTTATTATTTCAGGCGTAGCAGCTGCGCAGGCTTTCTTTATAAGCTCCGGTTCATCATAAAGATCGTAGAAAAATTTCTCCATACTTCGGCTCATAGAAAAAGTATCAAATGCAGGAGCCGTACCGTTATGAAACATTACAGGAACCCCCCTGTTTTTCCCAGAAGATTCTGTTTGCCTTGAGGTTTTTACCAATTTTAATAAATCTTGAAATAACCTTCATGTTTTTCATCATTCCGGTGAAGGGCGGGTTCTGGATGGACGCAACAAATGGAAGCTGCCATGCTGACATTCCTTTTTTAATTATTTTTTTATAATCATCCATGCACATAAGCTCTTCCTCAAGGAACTGAAACAGTTCATCATCTTCAAGTTCTTTTCCGGGGATTCGAACTTTCAGCTGTTCTATAAAAGAAGTATCAAGAGGGTTCATAGGGAATACTACATCAGGTATTGATCCTATTTCCTCATAGCACTTAACCAGGGCATCCATCCATGAACTGTTATCTTTAAAAATCTCTGCCTGAGTTTTTCCGGCGGGTACTGCTGCATAAGTAATGATCATCGGGTAGCCTGGAATATCGGAAATATTTTTTAAAGGTTTTAAATTTATTGCGTTTTCTATTTTTTCGAATTTATTCATTCTTCTTCTCCTAGTTATTTTTCAATAAATTGTATTCCCGGATGAATGATTTGTGAATTTACATTAAGTTACTGATTGTTAACCTTAAGTTAACACAAAGAAATTCTCGCATATAAAAAATATCATGATATACTCGATTGTGTATGGAATTCAGGCGTGTCGAATATTTTCTGATACTTGCAGAAACACTCAATTTTCATGAGGCAGCAGACTTTTTGAACGTACTACAAAGTCTGTCAGGCTTACATCTGAAGGGGAGTCAGCATATGAAAAGTTTAATGCAGTTAAGCTTCTTTGGGATAATGCGATTACCGAAATTAGAAGCGGATTCTGTATCAATTCAGATGTTATAAGAGTCGGTTTTTTTACACTGCTTCCAACTTCCAGTTTTGTTAACCCTGTCATCAATGCCTTTAGATGTTACAATCAAAATTTTGATTTCAATATCACTTCAGGTGAGATGTCGAAGCTGCACTCTATGCTTCTGAACAGAGAAATAGATTTATGTATAACAGCAACAAATGATTTTGAAAACTGGTCAGGTTGTAAGGTTGTGAAGTACAGGACCTATCCGGCAAAAATTATGGTGTCATCAAAACATAGCTGGAGCAGTGAGAGCAGGGTTTGTGAGTTTGATATTGCAGAGGATTCAATAGCTCTACTTGATGATCATAAATATCTTTATCCGGAAAGTCTGTACAGACGAATTAGAACAAAAAATAAACTACAGGTATCTGATTTTAATGCGCTGATTGCTTCCCTTCAAATGGGGAAATATTTTTCTATTTCTCCTGAATATTTTAACGGCATACTGGATACAAAATTAAATTTTTTCAATAAGAATCAGCTGTATTTCATGAGGTTCAAGTTCCATATTCACAGTCAGACTTGTATTAGTGATGTTAATTGTCTGCATCTGGTAGAAAGGGCTGGAATGCTGTTTCAGTATGTTAATATCATCCCTGCTGTAAATTTCCTGTGAGAACATTCTTGTCCACATATCAAAGCAGCTTCCGCTCTTTCTGTTCACCCTGTACCTTTTTTGCGTATATTCTCCATTTGTTATTTTTGAAAGATTCAGCCGTAGTTCAATATTTCGGGTTTGATGGAATGGTGTGTATCTTTCAGAAAATGTCATGTCGAATCTTTCGCCTTCTGCATATAGCTGTGAATAATGTGAATAATTATATGCAATAATCTGATAACCGGTTTCGCTTCCGGTTACCATATAGCACTCACCTGAATCTATAAGTTTGTTTCCCAATCTGCTTAGAAATGAAAGAGCGTAGTATGATGGTTTTTTTATACCGTTCTTTGTAAAAAGACCAAGTCCACCGTGAAATAATTTATCACCTGTCTCAAGATCCAGATTAAAATCTGAGAGTATCCAGTATCCAAAACTGTCAAGCCTGTCATAGTTTTTTGCAATATTTCTAACTATATAAGCAGCTTTGAAACAAGTGTCGTTAAGTAGATCCACATTTGAGGTTGATGAATTCCAGTCAGAAAGGTAGATTGGAATTGCAAAGGTTTTTTTTATGTTCAGCTGTTCCATGATTTTATTTATAAAAGTCTGCAGAGAATCTGGGTTTTTATCAAGCAAAAATCTGGTTCTCTTTTCCGAGGCTTCAGCAATTACCGGGAAATATTTAAAAGTAAAAAAATCAGGCATGCATTTATAGCGGTTAAAGAATTCGAGGAACTCGGATAATATTGGTGTATCAATCATCATATAGGGCATTAGCGGAGACGGTCCGAATTTAATAGCAGTATTATGAGATTTAATAGCTTTGAAGGTTGTAAGATACAGCTGCTTATAACGGTCTTCAGTTTTGTGATTAATGAGAAGTTTATTTCTGTCATATTCTTCCTGCAGGCAGAACTTCCAGGAGGAAACTTCCTCTTTTCCGAATCTCCATTCTATATGCATTAAGAATTCAGTAATAAACTGATACCACTTATCAAGTGACGAGTTTATTACTGAAGGGTTTCTGAGTAGCTCTGATATGTAAGAAGTCTCTTTGAATTCTATCCCCAGTTTTAAAAAAGGTTTCAGATTAATTGAAAGTATAAATTCAAGAATCTTGTCAATTCTGTTGAAATTGAACAAATATTCTTTGTCATCTGAAAGCAGGTATTGAGCCACTGACTTGTCAAAAAGACCATGAAAAAGAATGTATTCAAAACCAATGTCCCGCTGCATCTCTATCAGCATCTCCTGGATTTCAGCATAAAGAATTGCCCTGCCGTCCCCGAATGAGAAAATCTTTTTAAAATTATGTGTAAGTTCCCTGCAGCTTTTTTTTACATTTATTATTCCGCTTGTTATTGTGTCCCATTCGGTTTTTATCGGAAGCATGGATGTGATATCGGTGTTAAGGTATCTAGTGAGGTTTTTAAGATAATCACTTTTTTCAATCTGAGTATAGTCGAGGTTCTCCGGCTTGTGTGCAAAATGAAGGTAATTGTTTTTTCTGTATGCGTTTGGATTGTCGTCATATTCTTCCTTGAATACAGCAACAAAGGATCTCGCATTTGAAAAACCAGCTTCTTCAGCAATTTCTGATATATTCTTGTCGGTTGAAATAAGTTCATTAACTCCGTGAAGCAGACGAATTTTGTTAAGGTAATTTTTAAATGTCTGTCCTGTCTGTTCTTTAAAAAAACGGGAAAGATAAGGCACTGATAAATTTTCCTTCTCTGCAAGTGATTCAAGCGATATGTAGGATGAATAATTTGTATTGATATAATTAATTATACGGTTGGTTCTGTCGTATAATTTTAAGTCTGCAGATGGTTCTTCTCTGCTGGTTATTCGAAAATTATTCATAAGTTCGTAAAACAGTTCATATAGATAAGCCTTATTTATAATTTCAAGAAATTTACCATTCTCCGTATTTTTTTTAACGAGTTTTGCTATCAGAACTTTCAGATTATAGAAAATCATTTTATCGTGATGTGCCGAAGAGTTACAGTTGAATCTGGCATCTGCTGGAAATGGAGAATCAGGTGCATTGAAAAATGCAGAATTAATTTCTAATTTTATAAGAACACAGCCGCTGGATTGAAGTTCGTGAAGCTCATTCCTGTTTATTAGGTAGACATCATCTTCATTAAGCATGTGGGTTTTATTGTTGCTGTATATTGAAATTTTTCCAGATAGGATAAACAGAAGTTCAATGCTGTCATGGCAATGCCTGAAAACATTTTTTAGCTTGTGCAGCGAGATTTTCATAAAGCTTCCACTGTTGTCATAATTTGTTATGTCATGCTGCACTCTCATTCTTATCTCCGTTTGTAAGTTAATTAATTACAGTATACCTCAGGATTGCATATTAAGGTTTTTTAAAATATCAAAAAATTACATATAGCACAATAATTAGTTGCGTTGACGGCGGAAAATAGTCAGCGGATAATTTCTGAAAACTTTTAGAAGTATTATTTGGAGGGTTCGATGGAACTATTGGGTCTTGCCGGTATAATTATCGGTATCGTACTTTTTCTTGTCCTGGCGTATAAAGGATGGTCCACTCTGTGGGTAGCGCCGGTCTGTGCTGTCATTGTTGCTATATTTAATCAGCTGAATCCGGTTACAGCAATAGCAAATAATTACGTGAGTGGAATGACAGATGTAATTATAAGTCTATTCTCTCTGATTTTTATGGGGGCGGTATTCGGTAAAGTATATGCAGAAACCGGTGCGGCATCATCAATTGCGGTTACTCTTGTAAATAAATTTGTACTGCCCAGAAAGGGTGAAGGTCAGGTAAAGGCTGCAGTTTTTGTTATTCTTATAGTAAGTGCGATCTTTACTTTCGGCGGAGTGGATGCTTTTGTTGTTGTGTTTACACTATTCCCGATAATAATGGTTGTAGCTGAAAAGACTGATATACCGAGAAAGTTCGTGCCGGCACTGCTGTGCCTGGGGGCGCCTTTTATTGCTGCTCCGGGAGCGCCTCAGCATATTAATATTATGGTTATGCAGGCCTTAAAGGCTCAGGGTATTGAAATATCGCCTACAGCCGGTCTTGTTCCCGGGTTTGTTTCAGTAATAATTATTGCTGTATTGAGCTATTTTACTGTGGTACGGTTAATTATAAAATCAAAAGCGAAAGGAGATAAGTTCGAGATGGGAGAAGCCTACTGCCCTCCTGTTGAAAATAGAGAACTTCCCAATTTCTGGGTCGCTTTGATACCTCTGCTTGTAGTCTTTATTTTATTTCTTGTATTTCATGAAGTTTTAATTGCTCTGGGTGCAGGAATAATACTTGCAATAATTCTGATGTTTAAATATATGGTTTCACGAGGTGACGGCTGCAGTGAAATAACTCTTGGAAAAGCTATTATAAATTCAATTAATACCGGTGCAGGGGAATATCCTAATGCGCTTATCTCTATAGTAACACCATCAGGACTTGCTGCTGTAATTGCTTCTACCGCAGCCTTTGGAATGGTAATTGGAATCTTCTACGGTATGCAGGTACATTATATGATCGCAGCAATTATCGTAATCAGCATAGTTGTTGCTTTAACTTCTTCTCCGCCCGCAGCTATTTTTATATCAATTCCGATTATTATGGGAATTGTAGGGCAAAGCGGAATGATTCCAAATATTCCCGGAATTGCACGAGTAGTCGCCCTTGCTTCCACTACATTTGAAACACTGCCTGCTAATGGATTTGTCCTTCTGATACTTGGTCTGTCAAAGATTAAGCATAAGGAAGGATATCTGCCGGTTTTTCTTATGACAGTTGCCTATACCCTTGTCGGTACTGTTATTGCAGCTGTGATGTTCATGCTGTTTCCCGGACTGGGCTGAAGCAAAAAGAGTTAAAAGCAGAAGCGCCCGCTTAGATAATTCAGGCGGGCTGTTTTTTAAAGGATAAAAAATTACAGTTAAAAAAATATAAACTGTTGGAAATTATGACAAAAAAATAAAAAGATACAGTTTTTAGTGTAATAAGTTGTGTTGACGGCTGGAAAAAGCCGGAACATAATCTTAAAAACTTATTTTTAATAAAAGTAAAAAACTAACAGTTAAACATACAGAGTGTTAAAAATTAATTTTTGAACCTTGGAGGATAAAATATGAAAAAAAGACAAGTTGAAGAGTGCAGTACTTATGATGCTCCGGGACATTTTAAAATGACAGCAATGAGGCTTCACGGAAAAGATGAATCAAATGCTCAAAAGTTCTGGATGGGACTGAGTCATTTTCTTCCTGGAGGTGGAGCCGATTATGCATATGAAGATTCACTAACTGAAAAAATCTATTATGTACTTGAGGGTGAGCTGACAGTATACACAAAAGACAAGAAAGAAAAGATTGTACTGAAAAAAAATGATTCAATCTTCATCGGTCCTAATGAAGGACGTTCACTGATTAACGAAACAAATTTCCCGGCTTCAATGCTGGTTATCGTTAATTACTAGATTTCAGGAGTAGTTTGATGAAAACAGATTTTGTAACTAATTTATTTGATGTAAAAAATAAAGTCGCTGTAATTACCGGAGCTACCGGAGCTCTGGGCCGTGAAATTGCTTTCGGCTACGGCCATGCCGGTATGAAAGTTTTTGTAACCGGTCGAAATGAGTCTAAAAATAAAGCTCTTTGTGATGAATTAAAAAGTGCCGGTATAGAATGCGCTTCTGAGGCTGGAGATCCTGCTAAAGAAGAAGATGTAATAAAGATTATTAACTCAGCAGTTAAGACATTCGGAGAGATAAATGTACTTGTAACGGCTGCAGGATATAATCATCCCCAGCCGATAGTTGAGCAGGATTTATCGGAGTGGAAAAAAATTATGGACTCCGATGTTCAGGGTACTTGGCTATTCTGTAAATATGCAGGGAAGCAGATGATTGAGCAGGGAAAGGGCGGAAAGGTTATTCTTGTGTCTTCTGCAAGGTCGAAAATGGGAATGGCTAATTATACCGGCTATTGTACAGCAAAAGCCGGAATCGATTTGATGGCACAGTCTCTTGCCTGTGAATGGACTGCCAAATATAAAATTAACGTAAACACCATCAATCCGACAGTATTCAGATCAGAACTTACAGAATGGATGTTTGATCCTGAAAGTGAGGTCTACAAAAACTTTCTAAAAAGACTTCCTGTTGGAAGACTGGGCGAACCTGAAGATTTTGTCGGCCCGTGTATTTTTCTTGCATCAAAATCAAGTGATTTTATGACCGGGGCTAATATAGCTACTGACGGCGGATACTGGGCTAACTAGGTATGATGATTTCAGATATAAAGAAAATTACAATCCTCGGGGCTGGCATGATGGGTCCCGGGGTCGCACAGATTTTTGCATCAAAGGGTTATTCGGTTACAGTCTGGGCCCGTCGTGCTGAAGTCCTTCCGGGAGTTGTTGAACAAATAAAAGGCAATCTTTCTCTCATGGCGGACAATGGAATAGGCAGTCATGAGAGCATAGCGTCTATTATTTCAAAAGTAACAACAACTGATGATTTTGAGAAAGCAGTGGTTGATGCAGATTTCGTTATAGAAGCTATTGGAGAGAAGCTGGAACTTAAACAGGAATTTTTTCAAAAGCTTGATAAACTCTGCAAACCTGAAACTGTTCTTGCCACTAATACCTCTGTAATTAGTATTACGGAAATTGCTTCGACATCAGAAAAAAGGGATAGGATTATAGGAACTCACTTCTGGAATCCCCCTTACCTTATTCCGCTGGTAGAAGTTGTTCCTGCATCTGACACTTCAGATGAGACTGTGCAGATTACAATGGAGCTTCTTTCTGAATGTGGAAGAAAACCAATTCATGTTAAAAAAGATGTTCCGGGGTTTGTCGCAAATAGACTGCAGCATGCGCTATGGCGCGAGGCTATATCAATCGTAGAGAGGGGAATAGCTGATCCTAAAACAGTAGATGATGCAATTCGGTACAGTTTCGGTTTCAGGCTTCCAATCCTGGCTCCGATTGAAAACTCCGACATGGTTGGAACAGAATTAACCTGGAATATTCACAGCTACATATTAAAGCATATTGAAAACGCTACAGAACCGTCTCCACTGCTGAGGGAGATGATAGACAAAGGCACAATCGGTTTTAAATCAGGGAAAGGATTTTACGATTGGGATGACAAGAAAATTGCTGCATCTAAAAGAGCTCTCCAGGAGTATCTGATTAAGCAGCAGGGAACCAATGAAAAGGATTATTTTTAATTAAAGGCGGAGGGTAAGTTTTATCCTCATTTTAATGACTAATTATTTTAAATTATTTGGAGTAATATTATGGGAAAAAAAATATTTGTAGATTTAACACATCCGTTCAGTGCGGAAATACCAAGGTGGCCTTATTTTGATAAGCCTGTAATTGATAATAATCATACAATGGCAAAGGGCGGAGTTCTTACTCAGAAAATAACATGTACCATGCATACCGGAACTCACGCAGACGCACCGCGGCATGTAATGGAAAAAGAGTTCGACGGCAGAAGAGCCCGCTACACACATGAGATGCCTGTTGATGCTTATACAGGCGATGCTGTATGTCTTCCGATCGAAATTGAGAGATGGGGCCTTATAGGACCTAAGCACCTTGAAGCGGCATGTGAGAAAGTCGGAATTAAGCCTGCTGAACTGGAAGGCATGGTTGTCTGCCTGAATACAGGGATGCATCGAAAGTTTGATGATTCAAAAGAATATTATCACTACGCATGCGGCACTGGCGTAGAAGCCGGCAAGTGGTTTGTTAAGCATAAGGTTAAATGCGTAGCCAATGATACTCAGGCCCTTGATCATCCTCTGCATACTGCAATGGGTAATAATGGAATGACAAAGATGAACCTTATAGGAGCATCTGGAAAACCGATTACTGAAGAATATATCGAACAGTTCGGAGAAGAAGCTTATGCTGAGTTTGACAAATTCACATATATAAAAGTTCACGGGCAGGAAGCTTATGATGCAAAGTACGGCGACCTTGAAGCCATTGGATGCTGGGGAACATGGGAGCCCTGTCACAAGCAGATGCTGGGACACGGAATTGTCGGTGTTGAAAATCTCGGCGGTGATCTAGATAAAGTTAGCGGAAAAAGATTCCGTTTCTACTGCTTTCCTCTTCGATGGTATCTTGGTGACGGCTCAATGGTTAGATGTGTCGCAGAAATCGACGAGGCTGATCTAAATGATGTTCCTGACAGGGTATATACCTACGGCGGAAATATTTAACGGGGATAATTATGAGTGATTTGGATAATAAAGTAATACTTACAGTTGCGCATACTGGTGCGTGGCCTACAAAAAATGAAAACCCTAATGTGCCTCTTCAGCCGCAGGAAATTGCAGATGATGTCTATGCATGCTGGAAAGCCGGAGCATCGGTTTCACATATCCACGTGAGGGATGATAATGATAAATCATCAATGAGTTTTGAAAAGTTTAAGGAAACCGTTGAGCTTATAAGAGCCACTGATTGTGACATTGTTATCAACCTCACAACTTCCGGACAGCTTGGTTTGACTGATGAAGAGAGGATGGTTCATATAAAAGAACTGAAGCCGGAGATGGCTTCGTATGACTGCGGCTCAATGAACTGGCTGAATACCTCAGTTTTTGAAAACAGTCCTAGGTTTCTTGAAAAGCTCGGTGCTACCATGCAGGAATTTAACATTAAGCCTGAAATTGAAATATTTGATGTCGGAATGCTGTCAAATGCTCTTTATTATCTGAAGAAGGGGATATTAAAAGCTCCACTGCATTTTCAGCTTTGTATGGGTGCGGCCGGAGGAATGCCGGCAACAGTTGAGAATCTGGTTTATCTTCATGGATTACTCCCCGAAGGATGTACCTGGGGTGGCTTTGGAATCGGCAAGGGACATATGCCTCTGCTGTATACAACAATCGCTCTCGGCGGTCATGTCCGGGTAGGATTTGAAGATAATGTTCTATACCAGAAGGGAGTTCCGGCTGAATCGAATGTACAGTTTGTCGAAAGAGCAAAAAGACTTATAACCGAATTTGGAAAAGAAGTTGCAACTCCTGATGAGGCACGGCAGATTCTCGGGCTGAATAAAGCTGAATGACATTGAATATAACGAAAGTAATGGAATTTTAATACCGAATCTGAGCAGCTTGCCCGGAGAGTCAATGTCTTCGGGGAACTGCTGTTCTTATCAAAGGAGTAATTATGGCAATGGTTAATCAGGGTTTGGTCCCTGTTACTGAACAGGATAAAGAAAAAACATATTTTAAATATTTTAACGAGGAAATGGCTGAGGCTCCTAAGGAAAAATACCAGGAAGTATTAATGGGGCCTGTTGACCCCCGGAGAGCATTAAAATTCAAGGATAGAAATGACTTGTTTAATCCGGGATATCTGGATATTGAAGTCGGATACTGTGTGATGGAAGACGGTACCGGTTTTGTTGCAAATCATACAATGATGCCTGGTGTAACGGTAGAAATGTTTGACTGGTGGTTCGCCTGGCATGGACTTGATAATCTTCGATACTCCATCTGGAATCATGAAGATCATTATCAGGCAGAATCGATGCAGAAAGTCAGGGCACATGATCCTGATTTAAGCATTAAAGAAAAATACTGGGATACTACTCATCACGTAATAGAAGATGTGGGTATGGGGCCTGAACACCTGAGTATCAATTTTAAATATCCGGGGGACCTTGGATTTGATATGACCAAATACGGTACAGAAGCCTGCGGTACAATAGTGTGCGCAAAGGGTAACGGTATTGGTCATCCTCCATTCGCAAGTCCCGAAACCATCATGTGTCATTTTATCAGAGAAATAGATGGTGGCGTTGAGCTTAGAACCAGATTCTGGATGGGGTGGACATTCGAAAACGGCAGAGATGTAAAAGCTCTTCCGGACGGATTCAGAATGCCTCCGATGGGTCCTATGGCTCTTCTTCTTCATAATATAAAAGAGTTTACCAATCTGGCATCACTGCTTCCCAGAGTTTACGCTGAGGAAAAAAATTACTTTTAGAAAGACAAGGAGAACTGCTGCATGGCAAACCATAAAATAAATTTTAATCCTTCAACCTGCATAGGCTGCAAGGTCTGCTACAAATCATGCTTTGTTGACGTCATACGCTGGGATGAGAATAAAAAATTACCAGTATTCAAGTATGTTGAAGACTGCGTTCATTGCACCTATTGCGAAGCTTTATGCCCTAAAGACTGTATTGAAGTAGTTATAGATTTTGAGGGCGAAAGAGTCTATCAGAATTTTGATGCATACCGATAGGATAGCCAATAGGAAATTGGAGAGTAAATAATATGAAACCTGAAAATAAGAATATGACAGTTGATGTGCTGGTTGTAGGAGGCGGAATAGCTGGTCTGTCTGCAGCGGTGCGTACTAAAGAGCTTGATGATAAATTAAGCGTTCTGATAATGGAAAAAAATACAACCGGATGGAGTGGAAAGGCTAATCGCGGTGGAGGAGTACTTCAGTATTTTGATTTTAACCGCTGCACTCCGGATCAGTTTGTGGAATATCATGCGCACAATGTCGGAGCATATCTTGGTGATCAGAAACTGCTTCACAAATATGTCAGCATGAATAACGAGATGATCGAAAAACTTTCGGACTGGGGTGTAAATGTCCCCTATAACGAGGATGGAAGTTTGAAGGTTATGCCTACAGGTCCGCTGACAGGAATGATAGGTGTTGATCTTGATATAACTGTTAATGTCAGAAAGACTGCTAAAAAGCTTGGTGTTGAGCTGCTGGATAAAGTTGTTTTATCAGATATTCTTCTCAACGAAGGAAAGGCCGTCGGTGCTGTCGGATATAGTCTGCTTGAGGGAACCTTTTATACTATTAATGCAAAGACTGTAATTCTTGCAACAGGCAGTCAGAACTATAAAATTATGCCGATGTGGAATAGCCGTGGTGACGGAATAGCTGCAGCTTACAGAGCCGGTGCTGAAATGCGCAATGTTGAGTTTGGGAACTTTGCACAGCAGTATAAGTCAAAGAATCACCATGACGCAGTATTTTCAGAAAATGTGATGTACAACGCTCTTGGAGAGAATATAACAAAAAACTTCAGACGCTTCCCTGAAGCGGATATCTCTTCTACCGCGGTACGGGAGTGGTATAATCAGATGGCTGCCGGCAAAGGCCCTGTTTCGATTCATATTGATGAATATGAAGTGACCGCCCATGGTGATGCACTGTTTACAACTTCCCATGTATGGGATAGACCCTACGGTATAAAAGTATGGAAAAAGATATACGGAAAAGCTGCTGCAGAAGATGGCGATAACAAGGAAGTTGTGATGTGCCTTGTTGGTGAACAGTCTCCGGTCAAAGTCGGACATGATATGCAGACAACTATTCCAGGCCTTTATGCAATAGGTGATATAAGCTACTGCGGATCAGCTTCTCCGGGGGCTGTCCCTGCGCCTCCCGGAAGAAACCGTGGTTCAGGAATCCTGAACGCTGTTTTTAACGGACTGCTGGTTGCAGAATCAGTTTCTGATTATAACTCCCGTAATGAACTCTGCGCTGTCAGTCAGACCCAGGTTCAGGAATGCATAGACAGGGCTGTAGCGCCTTTATTAAGGAATGAAGGTGTTGAAGCTGAAGAACTTATGACTGCTGTCAGGGAGGCCATAGGTCCTGTCGAATACAGCGTCTACATGAGTCAGCACAGGCTTGATATCGGTCTTCGTAAAATTGAAAAGGCAAAGGCCATGATTCCAAAGCTTAAAGCCGATGATCCTCATGGACTTTGCAACTGTCATGAGGCTGAGGCAATGGTTCTTTCCGCAGAGATGCAGTTCAGGGCCGCCTCGATGAGAAAAGAATCACGTGGATGGTTCTTGCGTGAAGATTATCCTCAGATGGATAATAAGGAATGGCTTAAATATATAATAGTAAAAAATGAAAACGGAGAAATGGTTTTCTCTACAGAAGATGTGCCTATTCAGGATTATCCGGTTAAACCGCCGATGTTCGGTTAAGGATTGGAGATGAATTCCACTAAATTTATCTGACTGGTTTGATTTTTGGGAAAACCGCCAGTTTTATTATTGTATTTAAAAAAGTTTAATTAAAAAAATATTTTCTACATCACCCGTTCACATTTCGTTTACAAATTCCAGTCATCCTCTCTCCTGTAAATAACGAGAGAGAGGGTACATATGAAATTAAAGAAGATAAAGCCGGCAAGGCTTATCAGATGGGCTGTTCTTGCTACAAGTACAGTATTCTTCCTGTTTATTTCAGGAGTAGTTTCGGAGCATGCTATTTGTCCAATCGGCGGCTTTGAAATGTTTTTTACTGGTGTTTTCAATACGGGGTTCACTATTGCAGGCTTGTTTTCAGGTATGGTGATACTGTTTTTGATAATGTCGGTTTTTTCCATTATATTCATACGGGCATATTGCGGTTACGTCTGTCCAATGGGAGCGCTGCAGGAGTTATTTGAAAAGATCGGCAGGCTGGTTCTTCCTAAGAAGTCAAGGAAGAAACTGAGAATCCCCGAAAAAGCGGATAAGGTCTTACGATGGTTTAAATATCCGGTGCTGGCGGCATTCGTAGTCTTTGCTGGTTTGATTGGCGGACACTGGATGATAAAAGCTGATCCGTTTATTGCAACGATGGGGATATTCAAGGGGCAGGGATTTTCTGCCGCTTTTCTTAGAAATCCGGGCTCTTATATCTTCTTTTTTGCAATTCTGATATTTGCATTCTTTATGGGACGGGCTTCTGTAAATATATCTGTCCCGCAGGTGCATGGTATGCTATATTATCAAAGTTAAGTCCTAACAGGATTGTCCGTAATCAGGATAAATGTTCAGGCTGTACGCTCTGTTCAAGGGCATGTCCTATGAATATTGATGTCGCCAATCTTGAAAAAGTCACTACGGCGGAATGCTTAGGCTGCCAGGAATGTGTGAATGCCTGTCCTGTTGACGGCGCGCTTTCGTCAAAGATGGGGAAGGCTGATATTCCAAAAGTCCTTGCCCCGATAGCTGCCGCGGCAGTGTTCAGCGGAGGCCTGGTTCTTGCATCATCGATTTCAAGCCAGGGCGGAGGACACCCCTCATGGTTCCGGGGGCGGCCGAGACTACCATGGGGAAACGCGGGAAGTAAGTGAAGCAGATGTTTCTGCGTCCACAGCCGGTACCGGTTATGCCGGGTGTTCCAGCTGTATCGGCTGCGGTATCTGTGCAGGCTGAAAAATATTAAGGGGATTCTGATATGGAAAAGATTCTTGTAGTTGAGGATGAAAAAAACTGAATGATCTGATAAAAGATTATCTGCTGTCGCTGGGGTAGGAGGCGGTGCAGTGCTTTAACGGAATCGATGCCCTCAAACTGCATGAATCCGGGAAACCTGATTTAATAGTTCTTGATCTTATGCTTCCGGGCCTGGACGGTCTGGAAGTTGCCAGACGAATCAGAACTTCCTCCGGAACCCCCATTATAATGCTTACCTCCAGAGACTCGGAGGCAGATAAGCTTCTGGGGCTTGAGATTGGTGCGGATGATTATATGACAAAGCCTTTCAGTGTGAGAGAATTATGTGCAAGAATAAGGGCGGTACTCAGAAGAGCTGTCGCTGTATCAGATGCTGCTGAAGCATCATCATTGATTAAACTGAATGAAATTGAGATAGACAGCTCAAAGCGTAGAGTTACAAAAGGCGGAAAGGAAGTCACCCTGACCTCAGCTCAGTTTGAGCTGCTACACCTTCTGTTCCAGTCTCCCGGCAGGTTTTCACTCGCGGCGAACTGATTCAGGTTTTGAGCGGATATGAATATGAAGGATATGAGAGAACGATTGATGTACATATTAAAAATCTGCGGAAACTTATTGAGGATAATCCTTCTGACCCGAATATCATCCTGACTGTCTGGGGTGTAGGATACAAGGTAAAAGAATGAAAATTAGAAATGAACTGTTTGCAGGGCTTGCTGTAATTCTGATACTCAGCAGCCTTGCGACATATCTTATAGTAAGAATCTCCTTAAATAAAAATTTTGATGATCTAGTTGAAAAGAATGATATTGCGATAGCAAAAAAAACTATGCGGAATCAATTTCAGCCTACTGCAGTGAAAACGGTACACTCGATGGTATTGAGCAATATCTTGAAAGGATAAAAAGTGATCCTGATACATATAACGGAACCGCAGACAGAACCTTTGACCGGAGGCACCCCAAAGATTCTGAGATTCCGATAGTTATAACCGACAAACAGGGAGCTGTAGTTTTCTCAGGACTTGAACAGCGGGACGGAACCCCCGATGACAAGCTTCCGCAGAAAATGAAAACAGATCAGGGCGAAGAAATTCTGATAGATGACGATACAATCGGATATATATTTTTCAAATCGATGATCACACAGGATTATAATCCTCAGGAGCTGACCTTTATTAAGGCTGTAACTGCATCTACAGGTATATCAGTGCTTCTGGGTATCATTCTTGCTGTTGTTTCAGGAACGCTTCTGGCTTCCAGATTTGCTAAGCCCATTACTGAACTTGATTCTGCAGTTAAGAAAATAACATCAGGAGATCTTTCAGCCAGGGTTGATGTCGTAGGCAGAAACGAAATAGGCAGCCTGGCTGAGAATTATAATCACATGGCGGACAGGCTCCAGAAAACCGAGAACTCAAGGCAGACGCTGCTCTCTGATATTGCTCATGAACTGCGGCCTCCTGTGAGTGTTATACAGGCTAATCTTGAGATGATAATTGACGGAGTATATACAGCAGATGAAGAGCGGATGAAAAGCCTTTATGAAGAAACCAGAATTCTGACAGGACTTATCTCAGACCTTCGTTTATTAAGTGATCTGGAATCAGGTGCTGCCGGAATGAATATGGACCGGATATCTTTATCAGGACTTCTTGATGAAACCTGTGTTAAGCTTCGTCCCCTGTTTGAAGACAAGGGGATTCCTCTTAATCTGGACAGCTTGTACGAATAAGTTTTTGTTACAGCAGAAGAGGAGAAGCTGAGACAGGTTCTCAGAAACATAATTGGCAATGCTCACAAGTATGCCCCGTCTGATACCACAGTATCTGTTTCCCTTTCAGAAGGCAGGACTGAGCGAGCCGGTCATTCATATGTCAGGGTTATCATAACAGACGAAGGGGAGGGCGTTCCCGAAGGTGATACTGAAAAAATCTTCGAGCGTTTTTACAGAGTTGACTTTTCCAGAAAACAGAGAGTCCGGCGGAAGAGGTCTGGGCCTTTCTATCAGTAAAAGAATTATCGAGGCATTCGGAGGCTGTGTCGGGGCCTTCAACAACAGCCCTAAGGGGCTTTCAGTCTGGTTTGAACTGCCTATTCAATAGATTCAAGCTATCAATTCAATGATTTTTTAGAATTGGACACTATATTTCTCCACCATTATAATTTCTTCAATATTGATATTGGAGTAATAAATGAGCACATTTGAAGTGCTCAGCCCCTGGGCGGAAGTAGACTGGTCTGAAATTAGAGGGCTGAGTCCAAGGCTTGAAGATCTTGAAGGAAAAACAATCGGAATGTTCGGTGATTTTATGATTAATTCCGAATATATGCTCAAAGAGGTTGAGAAAGAATTAAGCCGCAGATATAAAAATTTAAAATTTTCCCATATAAGATACCTGGTAGAACTTCCTGAACTCAGTCAGAATAAAGAGTTTCTTCCTGAGTTTCATACATGGCTTGAAGGGGTGGACACAGTAATAAGTTTTTACGGCAGCGTTCCGTCAAGCGCCCTGTTCCAAGGTTATAATACAGCATATATTGAAAAACTTGGAAAACCCTGTGTAATGCTTACGACAGAGCGGACCTTTGGAAATGGTGTCCGCGGAGTTACTACAAAGAAAGTTCCTGATATGAGGATATACAAATATGATATTCAGGTAGACCGTGTCCGCGGTCATGTTACTCAGGAGCTGGTTTCAGAGGCATTGAAAGACGACCTGTCCATGATTACAGACTGGATGGTTGAAGGCCTTACCAAGCCGCTCAATAAACAGGAAGCAGATCCTGCAGTACTTGAACAGAGTCTTGCAACCGGAACTTATACGGGAACTTCCGAAGAAATTAATAGAATATTTTATAAAAACGGATGGAGCAACGGGATCTCCGATACTGATGCCCACAAGAGAAGCCGTTGATGAAATGCTTCGGGGAACTGATCTTCCAGCCGACTATGTAGTTGCAGAAATCCCACCGATGATGGGCAAAGCAACTGTTGAAAAGATTGCAGTAAATGCAGTTATGGCCGCCTGTCTTCCTACATATCTACCGGTACTAATATCTGCTGTTAAGGGTTCGCTTGATGAGAAGATATTCTTTGAAGGCTGGACATGCATCCAGTCAACCTGGGGGCCCATGCTTACCCTCAGCGGTCCAATTGTCCGTGATATTAACCTGAATGTGGACGGAAACTTCCTGTCGCCATATTATAAAGCAAATACTGCAATTGCACGTGCCTATGGAAATATCCTCATGAACATCGGCGGTGTAAGACCAGGCATAGAGGATCTTGCGGAAATGGGGCATGAGTTCAGGATCGGATACTGCATGGGTGACAACACCGAGATGAATCCATGGCAGCCTCTTCATATGGATTTCGGATTTGCTGAAACCGACTCTGCTGTTACAATGTCATGGCCGCAGGAGCACAGGGTTTTTCAGAAGGGAAGTCCCGCTGCATTTCTTAAGGGGATTTGTAAGATCAACCCGCTTGGATGGGATCCGGGACTTATTCTGATCTTCTCTCCTATAGCAGCGAAGATGTTTGCCGATGCCGGCTGGACTAAAAAGAAGGTTATGGATTACATCGTTGAATACGCAAGAGTTCCGGGTGAGGATGTTGATATTCAGTGGCTTGTTGGTAACATGCATGAGCCTGAGCATGTTCCGCTGCCTGAGGATATGAAGGCTCCTACAAGAATATTCTGGAGCAGTCGGCATATGTTTGCAGTTGTCGGAGGCGGAATGGCAGGTCCAATGATGGCAGTTCTTGCAGGCGGCGGAGATCATGGCGGTCCCTCCTGTACAAAGATTGATCTTCCTAAAAACTGGGATGCCCTGGTTAAGGAATACAGTGATTATTCCAGAGGTCATATTGATTATTAAATAGCTGATATTTATTGTGGGAAAGCCTCAGACAAAACACAGCCGGTTTATCTGAGGCTTTTTTTATAACTTAAGACGTGTAACTGCTGAATGATTCAAGAAGGTTTTCCAGATACAGCTTTGCAGCGGCTGAGAGGCGTTTATCTATTAGATGCGCTATGCCTATCTCCTTGATGCTGTAATCATTTTCTATCGGTATAAACAAAAGCTTTTTTTCCCAGTCTTCGGTTCTGGGGGATGCAAGGACTCTTTCCTTTCTTGTTCTTGATACAAACGAAACTCCTTATCCTCTGACAACAGCCTGCCCTGTCATTTTAACAGAGTTCCCTTCAAACGCTATTTTTGGAGAGAACCCGGCCTGCCTGCAGAGGTGGTGAAGTGAATCTTCCTTTTCGGGGCAATTTTATCAATTATGAAATTTTCATTACTGAGCTCTTCCAGCCTTACAGATTCCCGTTCACTGAATCTGGAACCCTCAGCTGTCTGCAGAAAAAGTTCTTCGGAATACAGATGATTCCATTTGATCTGCGGCAGATTAAGCTCATCTTTTGTGCATAATGAAAAATCAATAAACCTTGTTTCCAGCAGGTTGAGGATCTGCTCAGTGCTCTGCTGATAAAAATGAAAATGAATCTGAGGGTGATCCATATAGAATTTCCATGAATTTTCAAGAATCGGATTTGGTTCGGTAAGCTCAAAAGATGAAGCGACCCTTACATCTCCGTGTGCTCCGATATTCATATCCTTGATTTCCATCTCTGCTTCTGCAAGCTGATCAAAAACCTTTTTAACATGTTTATAGAGGCATTTGCCGAATTCATTAAGATATACAGATTTCTTGTCCCGTTCAAATAGATTGGTTCCAAGCTCTTCTTCAAGATTGGCAATGGCCTTGCTTAGTGACGGTTGGGAAATATGAAGCTGTTCGGCTGCATTGATGAAATGCTGGAGTTCCGCTACTGCTTTAAAATATTTTAACTGCGTTAATTCCATCATCTCCTCCGGCTATCAGTATAACATAATACAATAGCTTTGGGTTGTAATGATGTCTTTTGTGTAATGGTATATAAAAAACCTATATCATTAAATTCTAAGAATAATTTTTCCTGCTGCCCCTTTTGAACTTACCATTGTGTGGGCTTTATCTGCTTCAGAAAGACTGAATACTTTGCGGATCACGGGTTTTACTGCTCCTTCGGATGCTGCTGATGCAATCATTTGAGCAATTTTATCCATATCTTTTTTAGGAGTACTGAACAGCATAACTCCTCTGATATCTCCATCCGATCTCATCAATTTTCTGGGGTCAATAGTCACTGTTCCGCCGCTTCCCACTATAAGAACTCTTCCCCCTTCAGTAATCAATTCAAGATCTGTCTGCAGGTTCTTATCAGAGCTCATCTCAAGAATGACATCAAAACCGTTTCTGCAGCAAGCTTCCATTTCAGTGGAATGTTCAGGGGCCCTGTGGTTCAGAATGTTTTTTATACCAAGACTTTTGATAAGTTCAACGCCGTCTTTTGTCCCTGCAGTTGCTGTTATATCTATGTTTTTCCACTTAAGCATCTGGAGTGCTGCAAGACCTACTCCTCCGCTTGCTCCGTGTACAAGTACTCTTTCATCCTCAATCAATGAGCCTCTTTGAAACAGGGCTCTGCAGGCTGTAAAATAATTAACGAAAAGGGCGGCTCCTTCCATACAATTCAGAGTCTCAGGGATATGGTAGATTTTATTTTCTTTAACAACAGCAGCCTCTGCATAGGTTCCACTGCTGTGACCTGCTATATATACCTTATCTCCGTTTTTAAAGGCTGATACATTTGCACCTGTATTAATAATCATACCGGCACCATCAAGCCCCGGGGTGTAGGGCAGTTTCGGCTTATATCCACGGCTGGCAGAACGTTGATAGGTATCTACAGGATTAACGCCGGCTGCATGAATCTGTACAATTACTTCATCAGGGCCCGGTTCAGGAAGAACTATTTCTTCCTGTTTAAGAACTTCCGGACTTCCGTATTCATTAACTCTAATTGCTTTGATTAACATTGGTTCCCCGCATGTGTATAAAATTTATAAAAAAAAAGAAAAAATTTCCAAAAATAGTATATATATTATGTTAACATGAAAAATATTTCTAATTCAATATCAAAAAAGGAGGTCTTTGATAAAGATGGAATTGAAAGAGAAAATTAGTGTGATAACAGGCGGAACTTCTGGTATTGGAAAAGCAACCGTGCTAAGGTTTGTGGAGGAAGGCGCAAGGGTCGTTTTTAATGGACGGCGTGATCAGAGAGGGCATGAACTGATTCAGGAAATAAAAAGCAGAAATTTTCCGGGAGAAGTCCGCTTTTTTAGCGGTGATGTAAGTAATGAAGATGATGTGCGTAAGCTGGCAGACTTTGTAAAAACTGAATTTGGGAACTGTGAGATCCTTTTTAATAATGCCGGAATTCATCAGGCTGGAAAACTGCATGAAACAAAGCCTGAAGATTGGGATCGTATCATGAATATAGATGTGCGGGGTGTTTATCTCTGTTCATATTATTTTCTTCCTCAGATGCTCGAAAATCAATGGGGTTCGATAATCAATATGTCATCAGTTTCAGGCCTTTTAGGGGATACAGATATGGTTGCGTATAATACAGCAAAGGGTGCAATCACCAACATGACCAGATGTATGGCACTTGATTATGCTGATAAGGGAATCAGGGTTAATGCTGTATGTCCGGGAATAATAAGAACTGAAATTGTTGAAAATACATTCAGCTCTGTTGTGGGCGCAGAAGATAAATTCAAAGCAGCCTATCCGGTACATTACATTGCTGAACCGGTTGATGTTGCAAATGCAGTTGTCTTTCTGGCATCAAGAAAATCTGATTTTATCAATGGCGTAAACCTGCCGATTGATGGAGGACTGACTGCTCATACTGGTCAGCCATATATGGGGACATATTAAGTTATTTTGCTTTTTGTGCAATGATAACCGCACAGCCTGAAAGGAGACATATTCCCCCGAAAATTTGTATTATATTCATAAGCTCACCTAAGATAAGATATGAGAAAATTCCAGTTATAAACGGGACAAGGAGCTGCACCAGTGCTGCCGGAATCAATCCTATCCTGGGAAGTATGTAATAAAATAGTCCCTGTCCTCCTGCCACCCCCAGTAACCCGGAACCGATAAGAATTATCCACTTAAGAATATTCGGGTTTCCGGATACTGGGGGAGCAGCCACGAATGCTGCAGGTGTAAGCATCAGGCTTACAATACTGAAGACTATTGTTACATTAATCACAGGATGGAAATAATGTGTAAGCCATAAACGGTTCGTAAGCCCTACAAGTGCCCAGGAAAAGGCTGCAAGTACTGCCATTAAAATTCCTAAATTTAAAGACACTTTAATACCCGATGATGAAAAAAGTATAACTGTAGTGGCTCCTGCAACAGTGAGGAGCAGTCCGATGATTGTTTTTCCTGACTGCAGGTATCTCCGTTCTTCTTTTATTATAAGAGCTCCAAGCAGCAGAGAGAAAAGCGCTTGTGACTGATACAGAAGTATCCCGAAAGTCGGCTGGATTAAAAAAAAGCAGTATGTGTAAAGGAGTTGAAATGATAAAGTACATAAGGCTGTAATAAAAGCTTTTCTCAGGTAATTCTTCAGGGCCGTTTTATTTTTTGAAAGAGATTCTCTTAGATTTTTATTAAAAAGAATCACTGACCAAAGAACAATGCAGGATGCACAATAACGAATCCATATCTGAAAAGGTAGCGAGAAATTGATTTTTACGTAAGCAATAGCAACGGGTGTAAGCGCCCAGAAGCAAATCATAAAAAAAATCGGGACTAATAAACCGGGTTTGAAATGCCTCATCCGGAGGTGCCTAGTATTTCAGATACGAAAAAGCCTGTTTAATCGTGTTAAGTCTGTTTACCACTGAATCACCAAGCTGGATTGTTACAGAAATATAGATAATATCTAGTATCATGTTTTGAACATGCCTGGCTATCATTGCATCTGTCCTGTAATTAAGTTCTTCAGTGTGGGACACTAGACACACATCTGCCAGCTGACCAAGCGGTGATTTTGCTGAACCGGTAAGAGCTATTATTTTGGCTGCAGGTTTAGACTGCTGTATAGGAACTATTACATCCTTGGTTAGCCCTGAGAAGGATATGGAGAATATGACATCTCCTTCCTGAGCCTCTGAAAGAAGCATTGAATTATAGTGGCTGTCGGGACTGTAGAAACAGTTATATCCAAGACGGGTAAACTTGAACTGGGCATTTTCACAAAGATATCCAGACTGTCCGTAGCCGAGAAAGAATAACCTTTTAGCTTTTAGTATAATATTTACCGCTTTTTCAAGCAGTTCATCGTTAAGCATGTTGAAATTGTCGTGCAGTGTTTTAATTATTCCGTTATACAGTTTTTCTTTTACAGTAGAGACATTGTCATTTTCAGTAAGCTCTGAATAAGTGTGGTAAAAAGATTTACCGGCTATTTCAGTTGCCAACGCAACTTTAAAGTCGTGATAACCTGAGAAGCCTAGTATTCTATAGAAACGGACTATTGATGATTCACTTTTATTTCCGGTTGCTTCGGCAAGATCCGAAATAGACATACGAATAACTTCGGATGAATTTTTACGGATATAATCAGCTATTTTCTGCTGCATCCTTGTGAGTTCGTCATATTTCTCATTAATAATTGCTAGTACTGGAACGCTTCCCATATTAAATCCGTATTCCATCATATTGTATAAAAATTAATATGTAAACTAAATTATAGAAATTTTTTTCTTTTCAGTTTATGATCCGGTAAATTTCAGCCATATAAAAGGACGTATTATTGTGAAAAAACTAGTTAATTCTGAAAAATGGAAAAAAATTCGACTATTAATTCTCGATGTTGATGGAGTTCTCACAGATGGAATTATTAAAATAAATTCAGACGGAACTGAGGGCAGAAATTTTTCTGCCCTGGACGGAATCGGTATTCATGCTGTAAGAAGGATTGGAATAGATGTAGCAGTTATTTCAGCCAGGAAGTCTAAAGTTACTGAAATCAGGGCAAATGAGCTTGGTATTGATTACATTTATATGGGGAAAAAAGATAAAATTAATACTTACAAAGAACTAATGTCCACGCTAAATATCGATACAGAAAAGATTTGCTACATCGGCGATGATGAAATAGATCTTCCGCTGATAAGAGTTTCCGAAATAGGTGTAGCAGTAAAGAATGCGTTAGATATAGTTAAGGCTGAAGCAGATTTTATCACTTCGCGTAGAGGGGGAGCTGGAGCTGTTCGTGAAGTATGTGATTTCATTCTTAAATCTAACGATACTTCGATAGAACAAATTTTTTGTAGTGTGTTCTGAACTTCAAGTAAATAAAAATATTTCTAAAAAAGAAAATATTTCTCTTGACATAGGGTAAAAATATGATAATCTGTTAAAAAAAAGAAAAAAATTCTTTTTTTTAACAGATTTGGAGGAGTAATGCTTTTAGAATTATCATACAGCCTTTCAGAAAGCATTCCCGTCTACCCGGGAAGCCCGCTTGATAGTTTCAAAAAAATAAATGTGATGAACAACGGAGATCCCTGCAACACATCAGTTATACACCATTATATCCATGCAGGCACTCATGTTGATGCTCCATTCCATTTTGACAATGAAGGACTCACCATTGATATGATCCCCATATCTGATTTTATATTCTCAAAACCTCTTCTGATTGAATGTCCATTGAATAAATCAGGCCTGATTTCAGTTGAGCAGATTAAAGAATATGAACAGGTTTACAGTTCAGATATTATTTTTTTTCATACAGGCTACTGCAGCCACAGGGAAGACGGGAAGGTTTATGCAGATGATTTTCCTGCTCTATCTGAAGAAGCTGCACTTTTTTTACGTAATGAACTCCCTGAATTAAAGGCAGTAGCTATTGATACACTTAGCATAGAAAGTTCAGTTCTTGGTCCTAAGCAGGATTTTCCGGTGCATCGGGCATTGCTGGATAAAAAAGTATCCAGGGAAAGAACACTTCTTATCTACGAGGATGTAAACACAGGACTTCTTTTAGGCTGTGTTCCTGCAAAGGTGTATGGATTTCCACTGAGGCTGTCAGGTCTGGATGGTTCTCCAGTAACAATTGCTGTGGAGGTTGCGGAATGACCAAGGGGCTGCAAAGAAAAGCTGCTGAAAAGAAGTCAATAGTCACAATAGTAAAGTCTAATACACTTTCCTACAGTAATACTGATTTTTATTTAATGGTGAAGGAAGCCTTAGGTAATCTAGAGAGTGCAGGAGTTGAAATTCCTTCTACAGGAACTGTTTTCATAAAACCAAATCTGCTGCTAAGTTCTACCGCAAGGGATAGTATTACAACTGAACCACGTTTTGTTGCAGCTCTAACTTCTATTCTTAAGGAGCGTGGAGTTAAAACCGTTTATATTGGTGATTCCTCGGCAGGTTTTGCAAAAAGCTCAGAAGCTCTTGATGCTACAGGAATGGGGAAGGAAGTGAAGGCTGCAGGTGCGGAGTTGGTTAATATCGATGACCCCGCAGAACGGCGTCAGGTTAAAATGCCTTTTAGTGATATTCTATCGTCAATCACACTTCCTTCAAAGATGCTCGATGCTGATACTGTAATTAATTTTGCAAAGCTTAAAACACATCGTTTTGGAGCTATGACCGGTTCAGTTAAAAACTGGGTTGGATTGATAGATCAGAGAACAAGATTAAAATACCATCAGGGGCAGCTTCCGAAACTTGTATCTGAGGTGCATAAGCTAATACCTGAACAGCTGTGTTTTACAGATGCTGTAATCGTTGGTGAGGGTGATGGTCCTGATCTTTCTACTCCAAGATTTCTAGGAGTTCTGGTTGCATCAAATGATCCAGTAGCCAGCGACAGTATTTGTTCTGAGCTTTTATCAATCGATAGAAATGAATTGATATTCCCCTGGACCGCCTACCTTGATGGCACCGGAGAAATAGAAAGGAACCGCATTATTCTAATAGGTCCGGAGATAAAGGATCTATCCATTCATATTGAGAAACCTGTTGAAGTTTTATATAACCGGTTCCCATGTAATATGATTATCGGCGGGATGTGTCCAGGCTGTTTTGTCTGGTTTATTGGTCCTGCTTTATTCTGGGAAAAGGATGGCTTGTGGGAAAAGATTGTCGAACGAAACGGTAAACCGACATTTATGATCGGTTTCAATGCAGATGATGTTCATTTTGAAGAGCATTTAAAGCAGGGGCCGTATTTTGTTATAGGTGATTGTGCTCCTGAAAAATATAGAAATCATCCGGACACAATTCATATTCCAGGTTGTACACCGGGACCTGCTATCCCCGATACCGTTCTGGAAAAATGCGGTGAGAAGCTGGCAATCTGGGGAGATAATTAATGGGCCGCATCATCGATTTGACTTATTCACTGTCGGAAAAAATGCTTGTGTATCCGGGGAACGATCGTCCTGTTTATGAATGGAGGGGCAGGTTTAATTCAGAAGGTTATAATTTGACAAAGATGTCTATGCTTGTCCACACCGGAACACATGTTGATTCACCATTGCACTTTACATCTAATGGAGAACCTATAGACAGGATTGGGCTCGAGCGTTTTTATGGCGAGACGCAAGTTTTCAGACTGAAAAGCGGAAAGGAAGGGAAGGCTTTCGGCCCTGAAGATATTGAACCTTCGCTTGATTCCCTTGATGAAAAATCCATTTTCCTAATCGAAACCGGTGTTGGTAAATATGCAGAGACATCATTATACAATTCATCGTATTCATGGCCTTCATCTGAACTGGTAAGTGTTCTGGTGGAAAAAGAAATATCCTGTTATATGACAGATGCCACGGCGGTCGATCCTGTTGGCAGCCCCGACAGTCCTGCACATAAAACTCTGTTTGAAGCCGGTATTCCAATAGTTGAAAATCTGGCTAACCTCGAGAAGCTGCCGGATAAAAAAAAGATTTTAATTATTGCTCTTCCGCTTAAACTGGAGGGAAGAGAAGGAGCTCCCTGTAGAGCTGTAGCTATTATATAAAAATATCCGGAAAGACCGGAATATTATTTTCTCAGGAGGGATTAAATGTTTAAACGTTTAGCGTTAGTACTATGTGTACTGGTTTTGGCCGGCGGCTTTGTATTTGCCGGAGGTCAGCAGGAAGCTGCATCAGGAAGCAGTGACGGTTATGTGATTGGTCTGAGTAATTACAGTCTTGGAAACTCATGGCGTGTTCAGATGATGGAAGAAGCAAGATATGAAGCTTCAATAAACCCGAAGATTAAAGAGCTTGTGACAACAGAAGCAAATGACGATGTTTCAAAGCAGATTTCGGATATTGAAGACCTTATTGCAAGAGGCGTTGATGCAATCTGTATAACTCCTATGAATCCAAAGGCTCTCATTCCGGTAGTTGATAAAGCAGTAGCAGCCGGTATTATTGTAATTGAGTTTGATGGAAAGATTGATACAGACAACATTACTGCACGAGTTACTGTAGACCAGGTTGAATTTGGTCGGGTTCAGGGTGAATGGCTGGCCAAGGCTATGGGCGGCAAAGGTAAAGTCGTTGCTTTTAACGGAACAAAAGGTGTTTCAATTTCAGCCGAACGTTATGAAGGTGCATTATCAGTACTTAATAAGTACCCTGAAATTGAAATTGTGAATGAAGTATATGCGGACTGGGATTTTGCTAAAGCAAAAAGAGCTATGGAAAATATACTTGCTTCCAATGTAAAGATTGACGGGGTATGGTCTCAGGGCGGTGCAATGAGTGAAGCTGTTGTAAAATCGTACTACGAACGTGGTCTTACTATTCCTCCTGTAACAGGTGAAGATGGAAACGGTTTTCTTAAGGTGTGGAAGAAACTGAAAGATGAAGGTACAGGATTTGATTCAATTGCTACAAGTATGCCTACATGGATCAGTGCAAAAGCTATGCAGGTTGCAGTTGATGCTCTTGATGGAAAGACCGTTCCTAAAACTCAGGTAATTCCAATTCCCACAATTACATCTGATACAATTGATGAGTATGTTAAACCTGAACTTTCAGACAGTTTCTGGTGTAATTCTCAGCTCCCTGATGATCGAATCAAAGCAATTTTTGAGAACTGATATTAACCTGTGTTCCCGGCTAAAAACCGGGAACACAATTTAGGAAGATGAACTTAATGGAAAGTAATAGAATTATGCTGGAAATGATTGAAGTTGTTAAAGACTTTCCCGGGAACAGGGCAGTTGATAAGGTGAGTTTCGACTGCAGATCAGGTGAGGTCCATTGTCTTGTTGGAGAAAATGGAGCAGGTAAGAGCACTTTGATGAAGATGCTTGCCGGTGTTCACCAGCCTGAGACAGGACAGATAATCATTGAAGGAGAAAAATGTTCCCTGTCTACAAATGCTGAATCCCGAAGGAAGGGTATTGGCGTTGTTTATCAGGAACTTTCACTGCTTCCTGATTTTTCGGTAGCTGAAAATATTTCCATGGGTATGTGGCCAAGGAAAAATGGGCGTATTGACTGGAAGAAAGTGAACGGCAGAGCCGTGGATGTTCTGAAGAATGTTAACCTTGAGCTTGATCCGGAAGAGCTTGTATCGGGTCTTCCTATGGCTGTCAGGCAAATGGTTGAGATCGGAAAAGTCCTGTCACAGAATCCTAAAATTATTATTTTTGATGAACCTACAGCATCTCTATCAAAAGATGAGGTAAAGATTCTTTTTCAGATTGTTAATAAACTTAAGAAAGAGGGAAAGGCGATAATATATATATCACATCGCCTTGAAGAGATCTTTGAGCTTGCGGATCGGGTTACCATAATGAAAGATGGTAAAAAAGTTGTTACTGATCAGATTTCAGAGTTTGATGAGAATAAACTTATATCAAAAATGGTCGGCCGTGATTTGAAAGATATCTTTCCGCCCAAGGCTGAAAAACTTTCAGAAAATGAAATATTCTCGATGTCGGTTAAGTTTAATCCGGAAGAAAAGCCGGTTGCACTCAATATACAAGAAGGGGAAGTCCTTGGTATCGGTGGATTGCAGGGGCAGGGGCAGATTAAACTTCTTCAGTCTATGTTCGGTCTTGAACATGTTGAAGAGCTTAGGATTTTAATTAACGGTACTGAAAGAATTATTCATAACCAGTCAGATGCTGTAAAAGCCGGAATGGCTTTAATACCTGAAAACCGCGGGGAAGAAGGCGTTTTTCTTGGTGCCTCAGTTTATGAGAATATATCTGCTGCCACGCTTGATAAGCGTAAAAAAATGGGTTTTATAAAAAGAAATGAAGAGCAGGCTGCGGTAGCAAAAATGGTTAAAGAACTGTCTGTTAAAATCAGCTCTGAATATCAAAACGCCGAATCACTCTCCGGTGGAAATATGCAGAAGCTCGTTCTTGGTAAGTGGCTTGTAGGAAATCCTGAAGTAATTATTCTTATAGAACCTACAAAAGGTGTGGATGTAGGAACAAAACAGCAAATATACAGAATTATCAGAGAAATAGCCGGCAAAAATACAGCAGTGCTGATGTATACAAGCGATATGCTCGAGCTGATTGGTGTCAGTGATAAAGTCCTTGTTATGAATAACTGCAGGTTTACCGCAGAGCTGACGGGAGCTGAAATCACCGAGGAAAATATTATGAAAGCCGCTGTTTCAGTACTTGATATAGATGGCGATGAGGTAAGAGCATGAAGGTTAAGCAGCGTGATCGATTAATTTATATTCCAGTTTATATTATAGCAGTTTTGATTTATATATTGGCATGTTTGCTGCAGCCGAGGTTTTTTACCTGGGCTAACAATGTAAATCTTTTCACCAGAATAACACCGCTTCTAATGGCAGGTATAGCGCAGATGTTTGTCCTTTTGACAGGAGGAATTGATTTATCGGTCGGTGCTATTATCGGGTTATGTAATGTTGTTGCCGCAAATCTTCCATTTGTTGATACTCCATTGAATATTCTTCTGTGGCTGACTGTTCCCGTAATAGTAGGCCTGCTTATAGGTCTTTCCAATGGATTTATAATTTCACACTGGGGTTTTCCACCGTTTATAGTTACGCTTGCGACAAGTACTATCTGGTACGGTGTTACTTTACTTATAATGGATGTGCCTGGTGGCGAAATATCCATGTCAGTCTATCATGGAGTAACAGGAAAACTTTTTGGACTTATACCAGTACCTCTGATAATAATAATCGCAGTAATTTTTCTAACCGGAGCCGTTTTGAAAAATACAGTCTTCGGACGTTCTGTTTATGCTGTAGGCGGCAATAAAGAAGTTGCTCTTGAATCAGGTATTCCGGTGAAGAAGATAGAAATTCTCACTTACGGAATCAGTGGTATATATGCGGCACTTGCCGGTATGTTTCTCTCTGCAATGATGATATCAGCCGATCCTCTGGTAGGGGATCCATATGTTATGAATTCTATTGCCGTCGCAGTAATCGGTGGAGTTGCTCTATCGGGAGGACGCGGGGGAGTTACTGGAATACTGGGAGCGGCTTACATTTTCTATTTAATAGATAATATTTTAAATCTGGTTGGAGTTTCCACATTCTACCAGTTTGTTGCCAAGGGGTTGGTCATAATAATTGCTCTTACACTTACTTCGATGAATAACGAAGGTTCAGGTCCCAAAATTAATAAAAGCAGAATACGCAGATTACTTAAGGTCGGTTCAAAATGATTATACAGCAGAGAATTAATCAGCAGTCAATAAAAGATACAGTTATACGGAATAAGATACTTGTTCTTCTATACCTTGTTATAATTGCTATGTTCATCATCGGGGAGATTATTTCAGACGGATTCGCTTCAGTTTCTCATATTAAGGATATTTTAAGAACTGCTGCCTTTGTCGGAATCTGTTCAATAGGTCAAACTATGGTAATTCTGACTGGGGGAATAGATCTTAGTATCGGTAATCTTATTACTATGGGGCAGATTTACGGGTGTCTTTTTGTTAATGCCCAGAACTCAAACACAATATGGGCACTATTACTTGTAATGCTAATTGGTGCTCTTTTCGGTCTGGTTAACGGACTGGGGGTTTCATATTTGAATATCTCACCACTGGTTATGACGCTTGCAACTAGTTCACTTGTCAGCGGGGTAATGCTTATCTCAATAAAGGGGGCTCCAAAGGGATTGGCTTCTCCAATACTTGAAAGGCTAGGAGCAGGTGCTTTCGGAGGGCTTCCCTCTATTGTATGGATATGGCTATTGCTCACTATAATAACCGTATTGTTTTTAAGGGGGACGGTCACCGGCCGCAAGATATATCATCTTGGAATGAATCCGGTTGCTGCCAGATTTACAGGTATAAAAGTCAAGAAGCTGCGTTCGCTTGTTTATGCTTTAAGCGGAATGATCGCAGCGCTCACTGGATTTTTACTTTCAGGAAATACTTCGCGGGCTTTTCTTGATTCTGGAAAGGAATACACAATGTGGTCTATTACTGCTGTCGTTATTGGAGGAACTGCAATGACGGGAGGTAAAGGCGGCTATGTTGGTACCGTTGCTGGAGCACTTATAATAATTATGCTTGAAGGTATTCTGACAGTAATAAAAATGCCTGAAGCAGGAAGGAAGATGGCTAACGGATTTATAGTTCTTATAATGATTATGATCTATTACAGAAAGAAAAAGAATGGGAAATAGGAGGTTTTATGTATTTTGCATCAATAGACTGCGGAACAACAAACTCAAGAGTTTATATTATAGATGAAAATGAAAAAATTATCGGCAAGGGTGTCCGTAAGGTCGGTGTTCGTGATACATCAATGACCGGAAGTAAGGATGCATTAAAAAACGGTCTGAAGGAAGCCTTTCTTGAGGCAGTTGAAAACGCCGGTTTGAAATTACAGGATATAGAATTCGCTGTAAGTGCAGGGATGATTACATCTGAAATTGGTCTAATTGAGATTCCTCATCTATGGGTTCCTGCCGGGCCTGATGAGTTGGCTGCAGGATTAAAAAAAGTCCATGATATGGAAGTGTTCCCGCTCGATATTCCAATTTATTTTATTCCTGGAATTAAAAACAAATTTGATCCCGGTAATACAAAACCTGAGCAAGTTGGAATGCTTGATTTTATGAGGGGTGAGGAAGTTCAGGTAGCCGGAATGCTGGCAGCATATAATTTTAAACTTCCTTTCATAATGGTAATACTGTCGTCTCATACAAAGTTCATATCAATGAGCCATGAGGGTAAGGTTTTAAGCAGTTTGACTACTTTGTCAGGTCAGGTATACGAAGCCATCAAGAAGGAAACTTTTCTCGGTAAATCGATAGAAGGACCTGAAGGGGAAGCTGAACCGGAAAATTATTTTGATACAGGAGTAATTGATTATGGTTTCAAATGGGTAGAAACCGGAGGGTTTCTAAGGTCTCTTCTTATGACCAGATTTCTTGATGTTCTTCTTAAAACAAAATGGTATGAACGTAAACTATTTGTTGAATCTCTAATTGCTGCAGAAGATATGCATTCTCTCAAGCAGTTTGATGAAATGGGGCTTCCCATGGACTCAGATATTATCCTTGTCGGACACAAAGGACGTTGTGATATTTATTCACATATCCTTAAAAATAAAATGAACTGGAAGGGGAATGTTGATGCAATAACTGATGTTGCAGATATTGACATGCTTAACATTAAGGGGGCTATAGACATACTTAAGAAGGCGGGTGTCCTCTGATGAGTTTTAAAATTGTTTTCACCGATTACTATTATCCTGATAATTCAGCCGAGCTTGAAATCCTGAATAAGCTTGATAGTGTTGAGATTGTTGATCTTACAAAAATCAAATCAGGCGGAATTATTGAGTCTGAAGAACTAATACCTTATGTTCAGGATGCCGATGCCGTTATTATTCAGTTTGCAAAGATAAACCGCAGAGTGATAGAAGCAATGGAGAAGTGTAAGATTATTGCACGTTATGCCATTGGAGTTGATGTGGTAGATATTGAAGCTGCTAACGATAAAGGTATAGCTGTATCAAATGTACCTGATTACTGCATCGAAGAAGTTTCAGATACGGCCATGTCTCATATCCTTAATTGCTTTCGAGCGTTATCTCATGCGAACTATCTTATACACAAAAACAGCTGGAAGTATGAATCAATTAAGCCTTTAAAAAGAATTTCAGAAAGCACTATTGGCCTGATTGCATTTGGAAATATTGGACGACGTACCGCTGAAAAACTTAAAGCGTACGATTGCAGAATTCTTGCTTTTGACCCGGCTTTTACAGATAAGGAATCCTGGCCTTGGATAGAGTTTGTGTCACTCAATGAAGTCCTGGAGCAATCTGATCTTATCTCCATTCATGCTCCATTAAATAATAAAACAGAACACATGTTCAGCCATGATGCTTTTATAAAAATGAAAGATGGTTCGTGCATTGTTAATACTTCAAGAGGCGGATTGATTGATGAGGACGCTCTGATTAAGTCTCTTGTATCCGGAAAAATTCGTTATGCGAGTCTAGATGTTCTTGAAGGGCAGGATGCTGATTACAACATCTCTAAACTTCTGAAGTATCCTGAACGCGTAACTGTAACCCCTCATCTGGGGTGGTACTCCGAGACATCTATTGCAGAGCTTCAGCGGAAAGTTGCTGCTAACGTCTATGAAATGCTTACAAATGGAAGACCGGTTTACAGGGTAAATTAACCCGTATTTACCGGAAAATTATTACTTACTCGAAAATAAAACTTTTTAGAAGGAGCAGTATATGTTTAAAATGAAAGGGGTTACTCCCCCTATGCTTACACCATTTAAGGAAGACGGAGAACTTGATGTTGAAGGTCTAAAAACTCTCGTTAAGTTTCTAAAAGATGAAGTTGATGGTTTATTCATTACCGGTTCTTACGGAGCCGGTCCGATGATGAATCTTGATGAGAGAAAAAAAGTTGTTGAAGAGACAATTGCTATTACTAAAGGTGATATTCCCGTAATACCTATGATTGGTACAACAAATAATATTGAGTCTGTTGAACTGGCAAAACATGCTGAAGCTTCCGGAGTTGATGCTGTGGCAGCAGTTGGACCATTTTACTTTTCCCATAACGAAGATGATCTGATTGATTTCTATACTGATCTGATAGAGTCCGTTAAAATCCCTGTGTACCTGTATAACAATCCTGGATTTCAGGGATACGAAATTGGACTTGATACTGTTAAAAAGTTAAAGGCAAGAGGTCTCGCAGGAGTAAAGGATGCTACATTTAATATCCTCACACATGCCTCATACCACAGAGTTCTAAAAGATGAATCATTTGATGTCGCTCTGGGCACCGAGGCGATGTTTGCTTCAGCAAGGGTTCTTGGATGTGAAGCCTTTATTCCGGGACTTGCCAATGCCTTCCCCGAAATTAATAAACAGATGTTTGAAGAGGGTATGCGTTGGGATATGAAAGCCTGTGGTGAGACCCAGTTTAAGATCAACGAACTGCGAGATGTTATGTATCTTGCAAGATCCACTCAGCTTGCCGTTTATGCAATGCTGGAAATACGGGGAATTATTAAAGCTTATCCGAGAAAGCCCTTTGTCCCTGCAACTGCAGACGAAGTTAATGCCATTAAAAAAGAACTGGTACGTCTCCAGATGCTTTAAAGAAAACGGGGAAGGCTTAGTTCTTCCCCTACTTTAAGAGGTTAATTTTATGTTCAATCTGAAGTTTCCGCATGAAGATATTCCTGGTGCGATGATTCCAGAAGACCGAATCCTCACTATTATAAAGCCTAATGATGTCCGGATGGATTCTCGCTCAATAGACATTCTGATAAAAGAAGCATTGAAGAATCCGGTAGGTACTCCCCGTCTTTCAGAAATGCTTGGAGGTGAAGAGAAAGTTCTAATTCTTGTAGATGATTATACTAGGATGACTCCTGCTGAGCAGATACTTCCTATTTTAATACAGGAAATTGAGTCAGCTGGGGTAAAGAAAGAACAAATAGAACTGCTGGTTGCTTCAGGAACTCACAGGGCAATGACTGATGGAGAAAAAATATCCAAGTACGGAGAATGGGTTACCTCTAATTTCAAAGTTAATGATCATCTGTGGTACGACAATGAACATCTTATCGAGATTGGAAAAACAGAGAATGGTACTGAAATTGTGATTAATAGAATGCTTGTTGAAGCTGATTTTGTAATCGGTGTAGGGCATATCGTTCCGCACAGAGTTGCCGGATACTCCGGTGGTGCAAAAATAGTACAGCCTGGAGTTTGTGGGGCTGTAACAACAGGGCAGACTCATTGGCTGAGTGCCAGAGATTTCTCCGGTATCGACATTATGGGCAAAATTGATAATCCTGTCAGACGTGAAATTGATCGTGTTGGAGTTGAAGCTGGTCTGAAATTTATTTTCAACACTGTACAGGCAGGGAACGGAAACGTTTATCTCTGTGTCTGCGGTGATCCGGTGAAAGCACATAAAGCCGGCTGCAGAGCTTCGGAAGATGTCTACGGATGTGAAATAAAAGAACTCGCTGATATTGTAATTTCTGATGCCTATCCCTCTCATATGAATATGTGGCAATCATCTAAGGGTGTTTATTCCGCAGATTTAGCTTTGAAAGAAGATGGAATTTTAATCCTGGTTACCCCTAGCCGTGAAGGAATAGCTGAAGAACATCCTGAAGTAGGTGAACTTGGATATTCAAATCCAGAGAAGGTAATGCGGATGGTTGAGGACGGTTCTTTTTCTGATCTGACTGTAGCAGCGCATATTCTTCATGTCGGCAGAGTGATTTCCGGAAATAGAACAGCTTTTATGGTCTCAACTGGTATAGGAAAAGAAGCTGCCAATAGGCTGGGGTTTGAAAAGTTTGGGACAGTACAGGATGCGATTGAAAAAGCTATGAGTATAAAAGGGCCTGGAGCCAGTATCACTGTTATAAATCATGCAGGTGAGGTAATGCCGGTTTTGAAAGGATGAACGGGAGGGAAATGTGTTCAAAGTTTATATAAGTGATTATGACTATGAAGATCTTGAAATAGAAAAAAGTATTCTTGAACCAGCAGGTGCGGAGGTCATAGGACTTCAGTGCAATACCGGCGAAGGTCTAGGAGAGTTGGCTAAAGATGCTGATGTTCTGATGACAAGGTATGCAAAGGTTACGAGGGAGACTTTGGAAACTCTTGATCACTGTATTGGTATTTGCAGATATGGGATTGGTGTGGATACGGTTGATGTTCAGGCCGTGTATGACAACGGCATGATCCTGACTAACATTCCCGATTTTTGTATTGAAGAGGTCGCAGAACACAGTATTGCAATGGGACTGTCTTTGGCAAGGCGGCTGCCTCTCTATGACCATGCTACAAAGAACGGGAGCTGGAAATATCAGGATGCTGTGCAGCCGATCAAGCGGTTTCGACAAACCATTTGGGGATTAATAGGGTTCGGGAAAATAGCTCAGAACATTGCAAGAAAAATCATGGGCTGCGGTATGCAGGTGATCAGCTATGATCCATATATTTCTGAAAATTATATGGCATCAATGGGCGTACAAAAAGTAGAGCTGGATGATCTTGTTCGGGAAGCTGATATCGTGAATGTGATGTGTCCCTATAATGAATCAACACATCATATAATAGAAGAAAAACGTCTTGGTATGATGAAAAAGAACGCAGTTCTGGTAAATTGTTCAAGAGGTAAGCTTGTAGAAAACAAGGCTCTGTATAAAGCTTTATCAGAAGGTTGGATAGTCGGTGCTGGTCTGGATGATACTGAGGACGAACCTTCAAAACACCCTGACTGGAATCCATCAGATAATCCGCTGTTTTCTCTACCAAATTGTATCATATCACCTCATTCAGCATTTTATTCTGAACAGTCGCTCATAGATAACCGGCGTTTGACCGCAATCAATGCTAAAGCATTAATTACAGGGACGCAACCAATAAATATAGTTAGACCATAAATTAGGAGAGTTAGATGAAGATTGTACGTTACAAAAAAAAAGATGGAACCGTCTGTTATGGGTCCTATGACAATGGAGTGATCAGCAGGATTGAAGGATCAATCTATTCAGATTTTTCTGTCAAAGAAGAAAAAGTTAATGCAAGTGAAGTTGCTTTACTCTATCCCTGTGAACCAACTAATCTTTACTGTGTTGGGCTTAATTTCAAGAAACATATTGCAGAGCTTGATCTACCTACACCTGAACTTCCTGCGAATTTTATGAAACCTGTTACAGGCGTTATTAATCCGGGAGAGGCAATCGTTCGACCTCAGGTTGCAAAGAGGGTAGACTATGAAGGAGAAATGGCTCTTGTTATTAAAAATAAGATAAAAAATGTAAGTGTTGAAGAAGCTAAACAGCACATCCTGGGTATAACACCGCTCAATGATGTTACTGAACGTGAGATGAGCTACAATTCTACACAGGTTACATACAGCAAGAGTTTTGATACATTCACTTCCTTTGGCCCGATTATTGATACCGATATAGATCCTGATAACGCAGTTGTCAGAACATATCTGAATGGTGAAAAAGTCCAGGAGGGAAATACTTCGGATCTGCTCTTTAACGCTGCATACATCGTTTCATATTTTTCTCAGAGCCGAACGCTGTTTCCGGGAGATATTATTTCAACCGGCACCCCATTTAATGTAAAACCAATGTTTGATGGTGATGTTGTAGAGATTGAGATTGAAGGAATTGAGCTCAGATGTAAAAATCCGGTAGCCGATCCGGAATAGGGAGTAGTGTGTATGAATAAGTACGCAAAAAAGTGTGCTCTTCTTGTTATGCACTGCCAGAATGATATTGTTGATCCTGATGGTCTTTATAATGACTCAGGAGCCTTTGCCGAAGTAGAGCGACAGAATGTTTTAAAAAAAATTGCAGCTGTTCTTGAGAAAGCCCGGGTTGAAGATATGATGGTAGTTTTTGTAAACAATGCTTTCAGCAAGGGGTATCCGGAACTTAAGGGCAATACATTGCCTATTTGTGATGCTGCCAGGTGCAGTAATTCATTTCTGGAAGGAACATGGGGTGTTGAAAATCCTGACGTAATAAAACCGACAGGAAAGGATATTGTTCTGCGTAATTATAATACCAGCTCCTTTTCTTACACAAACCTGGATCAGATGCTGCGTGCTGCAGGTATTGAAAGGCTGTATCTTGCCGGAGTTGCTACCAACTTTGTTGTTGAAAGTACAGCACGATACGGTTCTGAGTTGAACTATGAAATACGTGTCCTTGAAGACTGCTGTGCTTCCTGGACTGCTGAAATGCATGAATTTGCGATAAAGAATACTCTGCCGCAGTTTGCAATAATTGAATCCTCCGTGGATTTCTTTGATATACTTTCTTAATCATTTCGGTGAACCTCTAATAATGTTTTTAGAGGTTCACTGATGATTTATATTTGTACCTGAAAATTGAATTTTACTATATAATATTACAATATTACCCACATTAAAGAGGCATTATGGAAATAGGATTTAGATGGTACGGCCCCAGTGACTCTATTCCAATTAAATATATCAACCAGATCCCTGGCATCTCTTCAATAGTCGGATCTTTTTTTAATACGCCGGCTGAAGAGGTTATACCGGAAAACCATATTCAGAATCTGAAGATGCATATAGAGGAATATGGCTTTTCATTTGACTGTGTAGAAAGTCTCCCCGTTCACGAGGATATAAAACTGGGCAAGTCCGACCGGGACAAATATATTGATGTGTGGTGTGAAAATCTTAAACAGTTTGCCGAAAACGGTGTCAGTCTTGTGTGCTATAATTTTATGCTGGCAGTTGACTGGCTTCGTACAGATCTGTCAATCAGGCTTGCAGATGATTCTGTGTCAAATGCTTATAATCATTCTGATGTTGATAAAATTGATATTTTTACTGGATTGCCCGACTGGAGTCAGACATACACGCCGACTCAGCTTCCAGATGTTTTAAAAGAAAGTTCCAGAATAACCTCAGAGGAATTCTGGCATAATCTTTCATATTTCCTTAACGCAGTTGTGCCTGTAGCTGAAGAGCTGGGGATAAAACTGGCTCTGCATCCAGATGATCCGCCCTGGGATGCTCTTGGAATTATAAGGCCGCTTGGAACTGCGGATAGTCTCGATAGGGCTGTAGGCTTAATTGAGAGTCCAAGCAATGGAATCGCTTTTTGTACGGGAACTTTAGCAGCCCGTTCAGATAATGATGTGTATGCTATGCTCAAAAAGCTGCTTGAACGAAAAAAAGTAAATTATGTCCATTTTAGAAACATTCTCATAACTGGTGAAAAAGAATTTCATGAAACTGCCCACAATTCAGATTATGGAGATCTTGATATGTTCAGGCTTGTAAAAATTCTTTATGAAAATGATTACTCAGGACTTATCAGAGTAGATCATGGAAGAAATATCTGGGATGAGGAGCGTAAATCTGGATATGGCCTATATGACAGAGCTCTTGCTGTAAGTTATCTCACAGGTCTGATCGAAGCATTGCAGAAAAGCGGATTCCTTAATCCCGAAGTTCATTAAAAGAATAAATTTCCAAATACAATTCTTGTACACGCCTAAAAAAGAAAATATTTCCTTGACAATCTATATAACTATGCTAATCTTGTAAAAAAGAAAAAAATTCTTTTTATATAACAATAATAATGTTGTAAAAGAAGATATATTTTTGTTATAAAAACAGTACAGAAGAGGTTGTCCTTTGGAGAAGTTTTCAGGAAAGGTTGCCCTTGTAACCGGAGGCGGACAGGGGATTGGTGCAGCAATCGCTGTAAGTCTTGCAAGGCAGGGAGCCTTAGTTGCTATTGCCAACAGAAATGAAAAGGCTATGGATTCAGTAAAGAATCAAATTCTGGAATTCGGAGGAACATGTCTGACAGTAAAAACGGATATCACAAAAATAACTGATATCCAAAACCTGTTTAACATATTCGAAAAAAAGTTCGGAAAGCTTGATATTCTTGTAAATAATGCAGGAACTATCCGTCCTGCCCTTTTCCATGAAATGGATGAAGAGGATTGGGACTTTATACAGCGTGTAGATTTGAAAGGCCTTGTGTTTTGCACACAGCATGCAGCGGCAATTATGAAAAAAAGTAAATACGGTAAGATTATAAATGTTTCATCGATGTCTGCTGATGGCGTCTATATGCCGGGTTTTGCAAGCTATTCAGCAGCAAAAGCTGCAGTTAATAATTTTACAAAGACAGCTGCAAGAGAGCTTGGAGAATGGAATATCAATGTAAATGCGGTTGCTCCAGGTGAAATCATTACCGCCCTTACCTATCAAGACCAGACTAAAGATGAAGTTGAAAAGAAACTAAAACGTTCAACTGAAATGACAATGATGAAAAGACTTGGAAGTCCAGATGATGTGGCTTCTGCTGTCTGTTTTTTTGCATCGGATGAATCCTCTTTTATAACCGGTACAGTTCTTCCTGTCGATGGCGGAAGAATAGATCGGATGTAGGGAGATTTATAATTTGATGAATGAACTAATTGTCCAAATGCAGGCAATCACTAAAAATTTTCCTGGAGTCATGGCTCTTGATTCAGTTGATTTCAGCTGCAGACGTGGTGAAATTCATGCTCTGCTCGGTGAGAATGGTGCGGGTAAATCTACACTTATAAAAATCCTGGGTGGGGTCTATACGCCTGACACCGGAGAGATCCTACTTGACGGAGAATCATTAACTTTGAAATCACCCCATCATGCTCAGCAGCAGGGAATAGAAATTATTCATCAGGAACTCATCCTTGTTCCGTATATGAGTGTAGCTGAGAATATCTACCTTGGACAGGAAAAAAGAAACAGGTACCGCTTTGTAAGCTCTTCGGCTATGAAAAAGGAAGCTGGAGCAGTATTGGCTAAAATTGGTGCTGATATAAATCCTTCAGACCTTGTAGCCGGGCTTGATTCTACAAATCAGAAGCTTGTGCAGATTGCAAAGGCACTTATTAAAAAACCGAAAGTACTTATAGTCGACGAACCGACAGCTCCGCTTGGAGCGAAGGAAGTAGAAGATTTTTTTGAGGCTCTCAGAAATTTGAAAAAAGAGGGTACTACAATCATATATATTTCACACCATCTTGAGGAGATTTTTCAGATTGCAGACAGACTTTCAGTTTTAAAGGACGGTCGCAACGTAACAACTGTTGATGTTGAAAATACAAATCTTGATGAAGTAATAAGGTTTATGATAGGCCGGGAGCTTGGTGCTTTGTTTCCATCAAAAAAAGATGGCAGTTCTTTCGGTGAAGATATACTGAATGTTTCAAATTTAAACAGAGGAAGGGTCCTCTCGGATATTTGCTTTAATCTCAGAAAGGGTGAAATTCTCGGAGTCGCTGGACTGGAAGGAAACGGTCAGGATACTCTTCTTCGAACGGTGTTTGGCAGTTTTAAAAAAGATTCAGGTTCCGTCTGTATCAATACAAAAATAAAAAAAATAAATAATCCTAACAATGCGATAGATGCCGGAATAGCACTGATAACGGACAAGCGGGGCGATGAAGGATTGTGTCTTCAGCTTAGTGTAAATGAAAACCTCAGCCTTACCACTCTTAAGAAAAGACAGAGATTCGGAGTCATTAACAGCAGGAAGGAAAAGAGGACTGTAGAAAAAAATATAAATGAACTGAAAATCAAAACTTCCTCAGTTTCCACCCAGGTGAATTTTCTCAGCGGCGGTAACCAGCAGAAAATTGTTATTGGCAAATGGCTTAACAATAATCCTGATATTGTTCTGATGATGGAACCGACTCTTGGTGTTGATGTTGGCGCAAAGGCGGAAATATATCAGATTGCACGAAGGCTTGCTGACGATGAAGGCAAGGGAATAGTAATGGTCACTAGCGATATGCTGGAACTACTCGGCTTGTGCGATCGTATCATCGTGATGCATAAGGGACGGATAGTAAGTGACTTATTAAGAGAAGAGGCAACAGAAGAAAAAATTCTGAAAGCTGCGGTAGGGGTGAACTGAATGGGAACCGGATATAAATCAATTGTGAAAAAACTTTTCGGTGGAAAATCACAGGCCGGGACATATCTCGGAATATCCGCATTGATAATTATTATTTTTATTTTAATACCCGGTTTCAGGACTTCCGGTAATATCTCCAACCTGATATGCAGATCAGTACCTCTTCTTTCCGTATCGATCGGGCAGACGCTTGTTCTTCTTACGGCAGGAATTGATCTATCAGTTAGTTCAGTTTTATCTTTGTCTACGGCAATAGCATCAACATTCATGCAGTACAGCATTGGCCTGGGGGCACTGATTTCTGTTTCCGCAGGTCTTTCTGCAGGTCTTGTGAATGGTCTCGCTGTTACAAAGCTGAAAGTAAATCCATTTCTAGTAACTCTGAGTACAAATATAATCATCGGCGGTATAAGCCTCTACATCAGGCCTTATCCCGGCGGGATAATTCCTATTGAGTTTGTTAACTTTATTACTTACAAGATTGGGCCGATCCCCTCAACCGCGGTAATTTTATTCGCAGTAATAACAATTTTGAGTATAGTTATTCTGAGAAAGACCGTCTTCGGAAGGCATCTATATGCAATAGGCGGAAATTTTGAAGCTGCAAGACTGGCCGGAATAAATGCAGACAGGATAATGATATCAGCTTATATTCTCAGCGGTTTTTTTGCCTCACTTAGCGGTCTTTATATGGCGGCAAGGATGAGCTGTGGTGATCCAAGTGTTGGAAATCCATTTCAGATGGAATCGATAACTGCAGCGGTTCTTGGCGGAACTGCGTTAACAGGAGGAAAAGGCGGAGCCGCCGGCACTGTTCTTGGCGTGATTCTTGTTGTGATGCTTGGGAATATATTTAATCTTCTTAATTTTAATATTTTCTGGCAGCAAGTTATCAGGGGGATTATCCTTCTTCTAGTAGTTGGCTATTCCGAATTAAAGATGCAGAAGAATGAAGAGTTGAAGCTGACTAAAATGATCAATTGATTGGGTTATATATAGAGATATCTATATTAAATACTATTTACGAGGAGATTTTGATGAAAAAGATTGGTTCAGTAATTGTATTGCTGGTACTGGTTCTGATGCTGGCCTTAAGCGGCTGCAGCAACAGTTCTGCCGGAGGTGAATCCAATACTGCAAGTGAGGCTGTACAGGAGAAAGCAGTTGAAGCTGCCAGAGGAGGGGCTGCACTTGAATTTACCGACATGGGTAAATATAAAAAACAGCCGGGGTATAAAATCGGTTATTCGTTTCATGGCGGCGGAATTTCTTTTGATATTCAGAGTATAAATGCTTTTAAATGGGTTGCTGAAGAGAAGTTCGGAACTGTTATAGATGAATTATATGTTACAGAAGCTCAGTTTGATGTATCAAAACAGATTTCCGACATCGAAGATATGATGGCGAAGGGGATAGATGGAATAGTAATTTCACCGACTTCTCCTTCTGCAATAATTCCAGTAGTCGATAAACTCTACGATCAGGGAATTCCAGTAATCATAGTTCTTGGTGAATATGACGGAAGCAAATATACTGCATACAGAGCAACAGATGCTCAGGCATTTGGACGACTGGGCGCTGAGTGGCTTGTTGAAAAGCTGACTGAAAGATACGGCGAACCAAAGGGGAAGGTCCTTGCTCTTCGGGGAGTTGCAGGTGCCGCTGCTGATGTTGGGAGATGGGAAAGAGGCGCAAAGCCGGTTCTTGATAAATATCCAGATATCAAAATTGTCGGAGAGGCACAGGGTAAATGGGCATATGATGAAGGACGCCGAGTTTCAGAAAGTCTTTTAACTGCCAATCCTGATGTTGATGGTATCTGGAGCTGCGGCGGTCAGATGTCTCTTGCTGCAGCCGAGGTCTGTGAAGAAAAAGGTATCAAGAATGTCCTCGTTACCGGTGAGGATTATAATGGGTTCTATAAATACTGGGCAGCACATAAAGCAGAAGGCTTTTCCAGCATCAGTCCGACCTATCCTTCCTGGATTGCTACAGAAGGTTTGAATACTGTTATTTCTGTCCTGATGGGTGAATCGGTTGTTAAGACAATTCTTTATCCGCCGCCAACAGTAACTGATGATACAGTAGAAAGTTATGTAATCCAGGATCTGCCGGATTCAATCTGGGTGGCAACTTCTGTTCCTCATGAAATACTTAAGGAATGGTATAAATAAATCGCGTTGTTGTGCCGGTGCTTAAGCACCGGCCTCTTTATTTTTTGTTAAAGGATCTGTATGAACTCAACTGTAAATTACATCAGTAAAGCCGATAAGGTTAAAGAGATACTAACAAGAAGGACTTCAATGGTTTTTCTTACTTTAATTATTCTGCTTTTTATTGCCGGAATTCTTATGCCGGTATCAGTAAGTGCCAATAATCTTAAAAATGTTCTCAGGGAAGCTTCTATTCTTGGTATTGTTGCTCTTGGTCAAGGTATTGTCATGCTGAGCGGAGGAATGGATATTTCTGTGGGCAACATTATGTTCATGGTGATAATCTACGGCGGAAAGTTTATGGAATCCTCAAATTCAAGATTTTTGCCTGTTGCTCTGCTTTGCATAGTTGCTGGTGCTGTTATTGGATTTGTAAACGGTATTGGTGTTGCAAAGTTTAAAATATCACCAATTATAATGACACTGGGAACCAGTTCCATTCTTTATGGCGCTATTTATATTTTCGGGGGAGGAATGATGAGCGCCGCAGCCCCATCTATTCTTCAGACCCTTGGCAAAAAGATGGTACTTAATAATGTACCTATTACAGGAATAATATGGATCCTGGTAGCATTGAGTATGGTTTTTATTCTCTCTAAAACAACATTTGGAAGAAAGATCTATGCAACCGGAAATAACTTTCAGGCTGCCTGGTTTTCCGGTATAAAACCGGTTCGTGTGCAGGTTTCTTCGTATATTATCTGCGACATATTTGCTGTACTTGCCGGGCTTCTTCTTCTGGGTTATCTTGGAACACCGACGCTCCGGTTTACTGATATTTATACAATGGGTTCTATCGCAGCATCAGTAATCGGTGGCATTGAGTTTTTTGCCGGCATAGGAAGTCTTGCTGGAACCATAGCAGGAACCTTTATAGTCCGTTTTCTTTTTAATGTTCTTGTAATGATGAATGTTCCAGAAGCCGGCAGAATGATTGTAGAAGGTGCAATGATTCTGATAATTGTTTCATTATACAGGCTGAAAGGAAAATGAAAAATTCTATCTATTAATTCCCGAACTTGACAAATTATGGGATGATCGTTAGATTATAGTAGCTAATAGATTAGTCGATTAGTAACTATGCAGAGGTCGTATGTCCAAATTTGATAAAATAGAAATTCCGCAAATTCCTGATTTAATAATCAAGCAGATACTTGAGCTAGTTAAGACTGGACAGCTTGAACCCGGAGAGCAGCTACCTTCAGAGCTGAGTCTTCAGAAGAGCCTTGGTGTGGCCAAACAGCAAATAAAAGCTGCTTTTAAAAAACTTGAATTGTATGGGGTTCTCGAAACAAAACCTCAAAACGGGACATTCATTGCAGAAATAGATTCCAGGATCATTATCGGATTGATTGAAAACATTCTTGATATCAGAGAAATTATCGATCCGGTATCATTAATGGATACAAGAATTCTGCTTGAAACAAGAGCGGTTGAGCTTGCAGCAGAAAGAATTAATGATGATGAACTGAATTCAATACTGCATGCTAATGAACTCTTCTGTGCAAATTCAAAAGAAAGTATAAGAGCCGTAGAAGATGATATTTTTTTTCATCTCGAAATAATTCGGTATTCAAAAAGTCCGGTGTTAATCTCTCTTTACTCATTTATCACTCGACAACTTATAGAATTGTGGAGGAGCTATGATGAAGGAAATTCAGAAATTGCCGCTTTAAGGATCGAGAATACAATAAATGAACATCATGATATTTTAAAATACTTAAAAGAAGGAAACAGCCTTGAAGCTGCAAAGGTTATGAGACTGCATCTCCTGGAAAGTATGAACTCGATCAAACTCAATTAGTATCTTAAACTTTTTAAAATTTATGGGGAAGAGTCAGAAATATGGTAAAAATAAACAGAACAGAATTAAGGCATTATGTCGCTCAGATTTTTCAATCATACGATCTTTCCTTAGAGCATGCTGAAATCACAGCGGATGTTCTAACAACGGCTGATGCAAGGGGGATTCCTTCCCATGGGGTTGCCCGTCTCTGGCGGTATCTTAACGGTATAGAGCACGGGATAATGCTTCCATCAGTGATACCTTCAGTATTGCGGGAAACACCATCTTCAATTGTTTACGATGCCGGAGGTGCAATGGGCGCACCGGTAAGTTTTAGTGCTATGAAGGAAGTTCTTAAAAAAGCTGAAAAGCAGGGATCCGCCTTTGCATCAGTGCGGGATTCCAACCATTTTGGAATTGCAGGATATTATTCGATGATGGCTCTTGAGAAAGATATGATCGGTATCTGCATGACAAATACTGCTGCCTTGGGAGTTCCAACCTTCGGAAGAGACGTTATGTTTGGAACTAACCCTATTTCAATAGCTGTCCCGGCAGGGAATGAACATGCCTTTGTTCTTGATATGTCAACCACTGCAATTCCGCGTGGAAAGGTTGAAGTTTATGATCGGGAAAATAAAGAACTCCCTGCCGGTTGGGCTGTAAATCAACTTGGTTTAACAGCAACAGATCCGGCAAGTCTGCTTTCAGGGATGCTGGATAGAACTGGAGGTGGTTTGCTTCCGCTTGGAGGGGAGGGTGAGACTTTCGGAGGTCATAAGGGGTTCGGGCTGGCTGTAATGGTTGATATTTTCACAGCACTTCTGTCGGGCGGAGACTTCGGAATAAATGTAGCTGATACTGAAGAAACCTCTGCCCGTGTAACACACTTTTTTGGTGCGATAAGAATTGATATGTTCAGAGACTTGGTGGAATTTAAAATTGATATGGATAGCATGCTTCATTCCATTCGTACCGCAAAACCTGCTGAGGGTGCAGAAAGAGTTTATTATGCCGGGCTCAAAGAAAAATTAAATGAAATCAGAGCCGAAGATGAAGGGATTCCCCTGACTAATGGTGTATGGGAATCTGTCTGTTCTTATGGTAAGGAAAAGGGAATTGAAGCTCCCAGAGTATTATAGGTGAATTTATACGGATCTCATTAACGGAATTAAAAACAAAAGATTTGAAACAAAAAAACTCTGCCGCATCAAACGATACAGCAGAGGTTATAATATTTGTTTTCTTCTATCATAAAGCAGCTTTATAAGCTTCAATAAATTCATTTTCAATACCGAGTTCCTCAAGCTTTTCAACTGTCGGTCGGCCTCTTTCATCCCATCCCCGGTATTCATAGTACTCGTCCATCGCTTTGTTGAATGCTTCGGATGTGTAGGCGATATCCTTGGGAGGGCCGGCCTTCAGCAGTTCCTTATGGAACCTTTCGGGAAGCCTGTCCTCGGTCCGGTCGAAGCCGGCCATTATGTTAAACATTCTCTGCAGATTGAATACACGTTCGCCGGTTTTGTACACCTTGTCGGCCGGCCATTCACCGCCGTAGCTGAGCTCGAAAAGTCTGCCCAGAGTGTCGTCTTCAATGGGCCAGAAGTCGCATACTCCCATGGAGAATTTACAGAACTGTGAGTTCTGCATGTCGGCCACAAGTTTGCCCTTTCCCTCAAAGGTAAATGGGTCAAGCTCGCCCCAGGCTTCGAGCGCGATGGGGTAGGCTGACATGTGGCAGCCGCCACGGGGGGCGGTTACATATGCAATTCCCATGGCCCATGAGCCGCGCGGATCATAACCGGGAAGCTCCATTCCTTTAACCTGCATTGCGAACTCTTCTCCGCCGTATTTTTTTGCAAGAGCCTTTGAGCCTGACGCTGCCTCATCACCAAGGCCTTTTCTGTGCGCTATTGTGCCAAGCATTTCAATTGCCTTGTCTGCCTCTCCGAAACGGATTCCGAAATCATGGATACCTTTTTCAGTGGCTTCCATCATGTAGGCTATGGTTCCTCCGGCAGAAATGGTATCCAGACCAAGATCATCACAGACAGAGTTAAACTCGATTACCTTTTCCCTTTTTCCAATCCCGAGTGAAGAACCGCCGATTGCGATACTTTCATATTCAGGACCTTCAACCGATGCCCGGCCGTCAACCACATAGTTTCCGCAGGCAATGCCGCATGAAAAGCATGCTTTTTTATTTTTACGGACATCCTTGAATGACTGTCCGTTGATTTTATCTGAATCTTCGAATCTTCCTTCCTGGAAGTTTCTGGTCGGCAGAAGTCCCGATTCCTGGCTGTAGTCTACAAGACAGGTTGTTCCAAGGTCATATATTTCATTATCAGCAGAAATAACCTCATCTCTGACAATTACTTCCTTTGTATAATCAAGAAGACCTTTCATGTCCGCTGCCCCGACACCCTTTTTACCGCGAATTACGATTGCTTTGAGATTTTTACTTCCCATAACAGCAGCCATTCCACCGCGTCCAAGCTGGCGGTATTTTTCAGATGAAACGCAGGAATAAAGTACTAGATTCTCACCGGCAGGACCGATTGCCAGAATCTTTAATTCATCATCGCCGATCTCTTCCTTTATAATCTTGTCGGTTTCAAAGCAGCCGAGCCCCTTGAGCGCTGCTGCATCTCTGAGCTCTGTCTTTTTATCGGTTATATAAAGATAGGACAGCTTCTCTGCCTTGCCGGTAATACTTACCGCGTCATAACCGGAATATTTAAGCTCGGCACCGGTATGGCCGCCCACAGATCCGTCGGATATTGTCCCGGTAAGGGGAGATTTCGTAGCCATTGCCAGCTTTGAAGAGCATGAGACAATGGTTCCGCCCATTATTGAGCTGGCAAGTACGACCTTGTTTTCTTCTGAAAAAGCATCAATTTTAGGATCAAAACCTTCCATTAGGATTCTTGATGCAAGTCCTTTCTGTCCGGTATACAGTTCTACCCATTCTTTCGGTGTGTCTGCTGCTACAATCTTACCTGCTGATAAGTCTACATTCAGCATTTTTCCCATCAGACTGTTCATGCTGAAGCCCCCTTCTTTTCTTTGAGTGATATTACGCCTTTAGGACACCACTCTATGCAGGCGGGTTCTCCTCCGCAGAGATCACAGATTACTGATTTTTTTTCATCTAAAAAGATTATCTTTGTAGGACAGTTTCTTACACAGGTTCCGCAGCCGATACATTTGGCTTCATCCACTATGATCCACTGACCGTTGCTTGTAATTGCATTTTCAGGACAGACTTTTTCGCATTTACGGCACATAATACAATGTTTGGATGCTATTTTAATACCGTCATCATTGTATTCATGGATCATCTTTAATCTTGCTTTTTCCGGATTGAATACTCCGTAATGTCCGGCCGAGCAGGCGAGCTGACAGAGTTTACAGCCGGTACACCCTGAAAGATCGAATTTTAAGGGCATAACCCCTCCTTAAATGATATTCTCCTTCTCAAGATTGGAAGGCTGAACTGTTTCCGGTTCAACCCTGGCGGCCTGCTTCCATAGACTGAGATTCGCCCTGCAGGAAGGTCAGCTCGGAGTATGATTTATTATAAATCAACTTATCATCTTTGCAATTCTGTTTTTCGTCATTTCAGAGCAATATCAGTTTGAAATCAGAGAAAATGTATAAATCTATGGTATAAATAGATACAGCATTATTTGCGGGGGATTAGTGTGCTTATTGTCAATGGAAAACCGGTAGAATGGAAGGCAAATATTTTGTTTTCAGAAATATATTCTGCTATTGGTTATACAATCAGCAATCCACGGGTAATTGTCAGGGTAAACGGCGTTAATGTTGCTAAAGCGGAACGGGACGGTTTTTGTATCCCTGACGAGGCTGAAATAGAGGTTATAAACACTCTGTGCGGAGGCTGAACAATTAATGAACAGAAGAATATGGCTTACCGGCATTCTAAGCATTGCCGTCATTTTTATCACGGTATACATCTACAACACTTTCTTTCTTCCCGATAGGGAATCCCAATCTGATGTTGAACCGTCTCCTGCTGCATTAGTTGAAACTGCTGAAGAGCATCCGTCTGATAAAAACAGTTTTTATAAATCGGTCTCCCCGAAAAAATCAGGCTACTACAGTTACGAAACAGACCTGCTGACTGCTGTCTTTAATCTCAATGACGGAACCCTTCATTCGCTGCTTTTAAAGGATTATGAAGAACCGGACGGAAAACCGACAGATCTGGTTTATTCAGATGAAAGCGGTCTCTATCCTTTCAGGCTTTCAGCCGGCGGTTTTGAAGGGTATGAATTAAACGGCCCGTATAGAGTAAAGGAACTTGAGGACGGGGTCTCCTTTTACACTGATTATATATCTGATTCTGAGCGATTCCGGGTTGTCCTGAACTATTATTTTGATGATTCTGATTATATGTTCCGATTCAATCTTAAAATTAATCCTGAACAGGACTATTCATTACCGCAGGATTCAGCCGGTAATATTTACAGTTTGGGATTCGGTCCGCAGCTGGGGCCCGGGTTTCAGGAAACTGAACGAAGTTATGTTTACCGGTATTTCTGTCTGGAAAGCGAGGGTGAAAAGAAGAATCTCGCTGTTCCCGAAACCAAGGAATATCTTGAACTTGAAGGAAGTTTTAAATGGATGGGCGTAGAGGGCCGGTATTTTGCAGGTGTTGTAGCGCCTGTCAGCCTTGGTTATTCAGCGATCTGGGTGGACAGTTCGCTTGACGGTCTTGTTAAGCAGAACAGTTTTTATATTCAGAGAAGGGGTGACGGAGGTTCTGTCGATGATACATATCTCGTATATTATGGGCCGAAGGATTCAGCAGTGCTCTCGGGATACGATAGTTATGAAAGCGGAGGAATCAGTACCGCAGATCTAAATCTGAAGCTTCTTTCCGGCAGTGATTCGTTTACCGATATACTTTCGGGTATTGTCCATGTGATTCTGAATCTCCTATACAGAATCATTCCCAATTATGGCATTGGAATAATTATACTTGTCCTTGCGGTACAGGCTGCGATATTTCCACTATCACGACGTACATATGGAAATGCGATACGAATGCAGCTTCTTGGTCCGAAAATATCGGAATTAAAGAAGCAGTTTCAATGGAATACCGAAAAGATGAATCAGGAAGTTCTGGCGCTTTTTGAAAAAAACGATGTAAAACCGCGCTCCAGTTTTCTGCCTATGATAATTCATCTTCCGGTTTTTATTCTTCTGTATATACTTCTTCTGACCGACATCGATTTCAGATCTGCTGTCTTCATTCCGGGTTGGATTCCCGATATCTCCATTCCCGAATATATTTGGAATTTTTCACCTTTTACAATTCCTGTAGCGGGCTGGACAAAATTAAGAATTCTTCCCTTAATAATACTTGGTATTTCAATAATTCAGTCAAGATATATTCAGGCTCCCCAGGATTCTGTGGGAAGCATGCATATTATGTCCTATGTTATTCCGGTTCTCATGTTCCTTGTTATTTACAATATGCCCTCCGGAGTTCAGCTGTACTGGCTTGTGATGACTCTGACTAATCTGATACTTCAATGGAGGCTTAAAATTCATTATGGGCGTTCTCAAACTTAATAAAAGCGGCCGCAAGGCTGAAATATTTCTTCTTATCTCTGCTTTTTTATGGGGCGGAGAGTATGTTGTTGTAAAGGATGCTGTTGCATATCTGCCTCCGAACTGGATTAACGCTGTCCGTTTTCTGTCGGCCAGTGTTATTCTTTTTTTAATTTTCAGAAAATCAATTATTAAGACCAGTATTCAGGAAATAAAGGCAGGAATTATTCTCGGTGTTTTCCTCTTCGGCGGTTTCGCCCTGCAGACTATAGGTATTCAATATACAACTGCAAGTAAATCAGGTTTTCTCACATCGGTTTATGTTGTGATCGTCCCCTTTGCAGTTTGGATTTTGAAAGGAAAGAGTCCGGGCGTCAGAGCTTTTATAAGTGCTCTTGTCTGTATAGTCGGGGTTGCGTTTATATCCCTCGAGAACGGTCTCAAATTTAACCCCGGCGATATCCTTACTCTCGGTGCTGCCGTCTTCTATGCCGGCGGAATCATCGGCTTTGATCATTATTCAAAAATCTATGTTCCTATTAACCTGACGTTTTATGAAATGTTTGCAGCCGGAGTATTCTCACTATTAGTATTTCTTGGTTTTGAGTCAGCACCTTCGATTCAGTGGGGAGCATATGAGATCTCCCAGATGCTCTATATTATTGTGCTTGGTTCCCTTGTCTGCCATCTGCTTTCAAACGTGGCAATGAAATATCTGGAAGCCTCCAGGGCATCAATCCTGTATTCATTTGAATCAGTTTTTGCTCTTGTCCTGTCGGCGATTTTTCTTCATGAACGTTTCTCATTTCAGGCAATTATCGGATTTATTCTGATATTATTCTCCCTACTAATCAGTGAAAGTTCGGATATAGATTAGTTTGCTGATTTTTTTGCCTTTTTAAGGCAGAATAGCAAATTATGCTCATAAATAATCAAAATGAAAAGTTTGACTATAATATGGATCTCATAACTGCTAAAAAGATCAATTTTTTTCAGCTCGAATAATAGTTTGTGCAAGGTGAATGCCAATTGCTTCAATACATAATCAAACGTATTTTAATGATGATCCCTGTCCTTTTAGGTGTTTCCGCTATTGTTTTTGCACTGTAGTTTTTTCACTCGGTGACCCTGCTGATGTTGTACTTGATGTAACAGCCAGTGATGAACAGAGAGCATAATGGAATGCTAAATATGATCTGGATAAGCCTATTTACTACCAGTACGTAAAGTATATGAAAGGATTAATTTCTGAAGGAGATTTCAGAATCTCATACAGAACCGGAACTTGTAGAAATATCGGACGGTCATTTTGTTCGCTGTTTATTGTGCCCAAAAGGAAAGGATTGCAGATGAGTAATTTGAGCGAAATAAAGAACTTAAAGAAATATTTTGAAACAAGAAACGGCTATCTTCATGCTGTCGATAATGTCAGCTTCTCAATCAAGACAGGGGAACCCCTTGGTGTTGTAGGTGAATCAGGCTGCGGTAAATCTATGCTTGGTAGGGTTCTCATTCATCTGCTTGAGAATGCCGACGGTGAACTCTTATACCGCGACAATGATATTACAAAGGTATCAAGAAAAGAGCTGAGTAAGCTACGCAGGGAGATGCAGATCATCTTTCAGGATCCGTATTTATCGGTGAATCCCGGAATGACAGTCTATCAGATAATCTCTGAGCCTCTGGTTATTGCTAAAAGCTGTACCAGGAAGGAAATATCAGATAACATTATGGTCATGTATCTGGGGCAGACCGTTGAATATGCTGATAATGAAGAGTTTTTCAAAAATCCGGTACATCCGTATACCCAGGCTCTGCTCTCGGCCGTTCCTTTATTAATCCCCCTCCTGGATGTCGGTTTGCTGCAAGATGTGCTTACGCGACAGATGTCTGCAGAACAAAAAGTCCGGTTTAACTGTTAAGCTGTTTGTTGCTATTGCTCTTGCAGCAGTATTCTTCCATTATGCACCTATCGGAACCGATGTTAAAAATGTTCAGAATGGTGATGATTTCAAGGTTTATTCTGCTCTGCAGGAAAATGCATTCCTGATTGGTTTTAATGGTTACAGCAAGGCTCTTAAAGGTCTCAAAATAAGACAGGCTGTTGAGGCTGATATCTATACAATTCTCAGTAATGCCCTGGTGAAGTTATGAAGAGGAACCTTGCCGATGTAGAAATTACTCTGGAACTATACATCGGAAACTTTGATGATTACCTACAACCACATTGATCAGTATGAAAACTATGATGAGTACTACAGCAAATACATCGAGCCTATGAATACGACTCTTGATGATGATAAGTGGCGGGAGATTTTCAGGGATTTTGAGGATGCTGCACTTCCAGAGTTCCTATACTGGTACCCGCTCTGCCAGAGACTGGACTTTTCAATATACGATTCAAAGCATAAAAAAGGAGATGCCCTAATGGGCATCTCCTTTCAAAATTGTTCGGGCGACGATTCAAAGAATCTACTTATTTCTCCAATGCTTCAAGCTTTTCAGGGGTAAGTGTCCTGAAGTAGCTTCCGCACAGGTTTTTCGGGTTAATTGCTTTCCGCATCTTGTACTGGTAAGCATATACCCAAGGCTGAGCGGCCTTAATCATGAGTTCATCGTGCTCTTCCTGGGTAAAGCTGTATCCGTTCATATGGCGTACATCAGAGTTCCATCTACAGAAGTCAGGTCCGAAGCTGTGCTTGTTGTGGAATTCCTGATTGCCGTCCATAAAATCACATGTGCCTTTAACGGAGTTTTTGTCATATGAGTCGAAGTTTGTAAAGAACTCCCAGCCTGTAGCTCCACCGCCTCCGATACCGGATGTTGAACCCATTGCTGAGTCACCACCGGTGGCTGCGATTGAGTCATGCTCAAGTTCCCACTTTCTCTTTATTGCAACTGCATCTTCGATAACTTCGATAGTTTTCCATACGTTAGAAGCAAGACCGAATGTCCCTTCATAAGCACCGCACATAACATAGTTAAGGTTCTTATGACCGAGTCTTGTAAGGTAAAGAAGGGCATAGTCCATCATATCCTTATCAAGCATCATTTCATTCTTCCATCCGCCAGTCTGCTCGAGGATGTAGTCAACTGCTGCTTCCTTGTATTCAAAGTCTCTCTGAGTCATACCGGCAATTACGATATGATAATCGAGTTTCATACTTTCGTTTTCTTTCTGGATCACAGGGTCTGCAAGTACTGTTTCAAGGTCTGAAAGCTGGAGTTCAGGGCTGTTGATAATCTTGAGCATTGCTGCCTTAAGATTTCTACCGAACATGCTGAACTGTCTGTGACCAAGGTAGAGTACGTCACTCTCATGGAAGTACTGAACACTTCGCGCCCATGCCTTCCAGTCCGGGAAACACATTGTGTAGCATTTGAAGTTGTCACCGAAATCGGCTCTGTATGCGGGTATTGTTCCTCTTGTCGGGAAGTCTTTCGGACCCGGCCATGGGTGAAGTCTTACTGCCATCTTTGTACAGATACCTGATGTACCTGCAGTTCCGAAAGTACCTCTGAGCATACCTCTCTGGCTTGGTCCGGGGCCTTCGCCGCAGAACCAGTCATCACTTGATCCAAGTGAACCTGTTTTAAGAAGCTCTCCGTTAGGAAGAATCCATTCTGATGCCAGAAGGTTTTCAGGAGTTGAACCCATGAAAATTGTTCCGGGACCGAATCCAACCCAGCCTGCAGTACTTGCAAGTGTTGAACTTGAACATCCTACACCGGGGATATTCAGGTTGAGTCCCACTTTCATTGCTTCTGCCTGAACTGTAGCTGCAATTGCATAGGGCTCAATGACTGCTGTCATGTTTTTAACATCAATTTCAACGCTTTTCATTCTTCTGAGGTCAATCTGAAGCCCGTAGTCTGAACCGATGTGGCCCATTGTTGACCAGAAAGTGGAAGCAGCTTTGAATTCAATATCGTGCTTGTTGCATAATTTAACTATCTGCTGAACTTCTTCTGTTGTTGAAGGAAGAATTACTGCCTGTGGGATTGGAGTCCAGACTGCTGATGGTCCATAGTGAGCTGAACTCTGTGATGGAATACTTCTATATGTTTCACATACCCCGATATCTTCAGAAACGTTTCTTTTTCCTACAATATCTTCAAGGGCCTGGTATATTTCTCTTGAAAAAGCCATTATTTTACCTCCTATTAAAGTGCCTGCTGTACAAGCTCGATGATATCCAGAACATCGATTGTGTTGCCGTCTTCATCTGCGGTACCTGTGAAGTTATCCTTACACCAGGGGCAAGCTGTAACCATTGCATCAGCGCCGGTTGCATTTGCTTCGGCTACTCTCTCGCCTGCGGTCCATTTTGAGAATTCAGGATTGGATTCGTTACATCCGCCGCCTGCACCACAGCACCATGAGTATTCCCTGATTCTTTCCATTTCGTTAAGTTTAACACCGGGAATTGCTTCAAGGATCTTTCTCGGAGCATCATAGATTCCATGAGCACCGTTGTATCTAGGTCGTCTTGGTTCCCAAATCTGAATCTGGTTGAAGATTTTCTTTTCAACACCGTTCCATTCTTCATATTTTTCACCGAGTCTTCCAAGGTGACATGGATCATGGTAGGTAACTGTCATATCAACAGATTTTGTGAACTTGATTTTGCCATCTTCGATAAGTCTGTCGATGTATTCTACTACGTGAAGAACTTCAACTTCGAAACCGAGTTTTGCATACTGTCTTTTGAAAGCGTGGTAACAGTCGGAACATGGAGTAACGATTGTTCTAACGCCGGCTTTCTTAAAAGCCTTGATGTTTGAGTCAGCTCTGTCCTTGAACTCATCGAAAAAGCCCATCTGATGTGATCTTCCTGCACAGCAGTTGTCTGCAGCACCAAGGTACCCGAGATCAACGCCCGCGCTCTGAAGAAGTTTTACTGCATTCTGGGCAACTTTCTGAAGTTTTTCATCGTAGCTGTATTTACATCCTGGGAAGAATGCAACTTCACCCTGTTCCTTGAAAAGATCTTTCATCTTAAGATCTTTTGCCCAGTCCGATCTGTTTGCTTTCTTTGTTCCTGGAATCATGCTGTTTTCTTTTTTAAGGTTTTCAATTACAGGTTTCTGTCCTTCAAGAACTACACCCTTTTCAACAGCGTATGCTTTCTGTTCGATATTGTGCTCAAGCGGTTCAAGGTTGTATCTTGTAACCTTACACATAGTGTCACATGCACCGCAGGAAGTACATGAATGAATCACTTCTGCTGCCTTGTCGTTCAGCTCAGCTCTTCCGTCAAGAAGACTCTGGCTTAACTGGTAACGACCGCGTGCAGAGTAGGTCATGAAATTATAATAACCGATACTTGGACAGTTTTCTCCAAATCTCAGGCTTTTAATTTTATCAAAAGGAATGAATTTACAGCTTGCGCAGCTGCTGCATCGTTCCATCATAGCTCTATGATCTTTTAAGGCCATGCTCATTTCCTCCGTTTCTAATATTATTTTATTGTAAGTTTTCCAGTATTCATGATGTTGTTCGGATCGAAAACATCTTTAAGATCCCTGAGGACCTTGTATGTCTGAGCATCCTTATTAAGCTGAATGCCGGCCCAGATGTCGTATGGTCGTGCGTAGTAACCGCCGAGTTTTGACATTTCCTTACTTGCTGCAACGTAGAGAGCTTTTACTTTTTTAGCCTCTTTTGCGTTTTCCTTGTTATAAGGCAGACTGAATTCAAGGTGTACAGAAGTGCCCATGTGCTGAGGCTGGATATATACACCAAGGTCTTCAGTCGGGTAACCTGCATCTATAGCCATTTCATACATCTTGTTGATGAATGTTGAAGTCTTGTCGAGAGTGGTTACAAAGAAGATGTCCTGGAAAGAACCTTTCTGAGTCTGTTTCCAGTACTTTTCTCCTGATGGTTTTGCAACTTTTGCAAGTACATCTTCGCCTGCTGCTCCAGGAACTGCTTTGAGGAACTGAAGTCCGCATTCCTGTGCTATGTCAGCAATGTCTTCTTCCTGTGCCTTTACCTTCATTTCCGGAAGGAGAATATCAGCAGAAATTCCAACAGGGGCTACCCATGCAGGAAGCTCAGCCTTTAAAGACGCAATCTCTTCCTTTGATTCGCCCATCAGGCTTGCAAGGTAGGCTTTGTTCATAACGAAAAGCTTGTCACTGAATCTGAATCTGAGTGTTTTGTAGACAAAGTCTTCAAGATCGGTAGATTTCTTGGCAGGAACCATGTACATCTTGTTTATGGTAGGGAGAAGTTCACATTTCATGGATGCCCATGTAACAATTCCCATGCTACCCTGAGCCTGCATAACCATTCGGAGCATATCAGTCATGTTGGGTCCGTTTGAATGAACCTGCCATTTTCCGAGATCCCACTGCTTCTGCAGATCCTTAGGACCGTTTCCGGCTTCACCGGTGTAAATCTGATGACCGTCACCAAATGTAACTTCTGTACATCTGATAGGTTCAGTATAGTTGAACTGATGAACACTGTTCAGTCTTGGTTCCATTTCAAGAACACTGGTTATAACCGATTTGTTTGCTTTTGGTGCTATAGAAGTTGGGAGAGTCAGTCCTTCTTTTGCCAGGGCGGGCTGCAGCTGAGCGTAGGTTACTCCAGGCTCAATAACAATCATTCTCTGCTGGCGGTTAATGTTGATAATCTTGTTCATACCGCTGAGATCAACAATTATTGACTGTGGTGCGCTTGGTACAGTATCACCCTTAAAGTGGGGTGCACCTGAACTTACCGGTACAAGCGGCGTTTTTGATTCGTTTGCCCACTTAACTAATTTTTCTACCTGTTCTGCGTTTTCGGGTTTTACAACAAAGAACGGTTTAATAGGTGTAGCAAAACTTTCGTCTTTAGAATAACTTTCAATTACTTCCGGACTATCGATAACATTCTTTGCACCGACAATCCCAACTAAATTTTGTTTCATGCTTTCCAAAGCTTCGGCCTCCTTTTGAAGATTAAAAAAAATTGTAATGATTGTAATTATTGCACTATTTAAAGTATCTGTCAAATTTTATTGAACCCATTCGGTCAAAAAGAAGGAAAGTAGAATATTTATCTGATAGGTAAGGATTTATGATGGTGAGATATTGTTTTTTATAAGGAAAAAATAGGTGAGAAAAAGTTAAATGCTGAAAAAATTGAGATTAAGCTTTGGGATTTTCCCAGACTCCGCGGTCGCCTGTGGCATTAAGGTACTCCTGAACAGATACTATGTGGTCATACATTACCCTGGCTGCAGTGTCGGCATCCCTGTTTTTAAGTGCAGAGTAAATCTGTTCATGAGACCTGAAAATTTCCACATATTCTTCCTGTTTGATGATGTGGTTCACCTTCAGTTCTTCCATGACATTTTCAAGGAATTCGATAATTATGATAAACAGTGGATTCTGGCTGGCCTGTCCGATTATCTTATGAAAAATCAGGTCGTATCGTCCGGTTTTCCATATTTCGGCGTTTTGAAAATCTATTTTTTTTGAGGTTTCTACTATACGTCTCAGCTCTTCAAGCTGTTCATCGGTGATCAATTCCGCTGCCATTCTTGCCGCAGTGGGTTCGATTGTTTTCCGGAAGTCACAAACCTGGTTTACGCTGAGATTCTTGAAGTACAGAAAGTTTGCAAGCATTTCCTGGGGAACAACACTGTCAACTTCTGCTATACAGGGACCTCCGGCAGCACCCTTCTTGATTTCTATCAGTCCGATAAACTCAAGCGCACGCAGTGCTTCTCTTAAAGTCTGTCTGCTTACGTTGAACTGTTCTGTAAGGATATTTTCGGGAGGCAGTCTGTCGCCTGGGTTTAATTTACCTTTGAAGATCATATTCCGGATTTGAAAAATTATTTCACTTGAGATTTTATTTCCTCTGACTGATTCAAACATGGGCTCTGCCTCAAAGATAAAAGTTATCTGATAATAGGTGCCGTAACTTTTATTGTCAAGACAGGGTAGACTGTCTAATCGGTCAGGATATCGTATAAATTGCTGTTTTTAATGATTTTAAGAAGTTTTTGCCTCTTTTTTATGAGTCCTGAATAAATTTCAGTATTACTGCTTATCGGGTCAAAGACTCTGCATCGCTTCTCATCTACTGCAGATTGAAAGGCTGTTTTATAATCCGGAAAGTGTCCAAGCCCGTATGCAGCTGATATCCAGGCTCCCAGCGATGTCGCTTCATCAGATTGGTATCTTATCACTTTCCGGTTGGCAGCATCTGCCTGAATCTGGTTAAAAAGGCTGAAAGATGTCATTCCTCCTGCTGTTGATATTGTTCGAATATCCGGTATGAAATCTGAAAAAAGATTCAGGTTGTCAGCAAGCTCAAATGCAATGCTTTCTATTACAGCTTTGCACATGTCAGCTTTGGAGGTTGCGAGTGTAAGGCCGTGGAATGAGCCTGTAGCAGAAGGTTCCCACATGGGTGAACCTGCGTCTTTGAAGTAGGGCAGCAGAAGTACTCCGTTTGCACCGGCCGGGGTTTGCTCAACATCCGAGTTGAGCAGTTCAAAATTCTTGCTGCCGTCGTAGAAATTTTCTGAAAACCACCTGTAGATTGAGCCGGTGGTGAGTACCGATGCCTCTATTATGAAACTGTTTTTCACTGCAGAAACATTGCAGGAAAGGCGCATGTCCGGATCGAACACAGGCTCAGCAGTTAAGCCGATTAGATATGAACCTGTTCCGGTATTTGCTACTACTGTAGAGCTGTCGAACATGCCCTGTCCGAGAGCCGCGCACTGCTGATCGCCTCCGGCCGAAATAACAGGAATACTCTGTCTAAGGCCCGAAAGCCCTGCCGCCTCTGCGCTCAGTCCGCCTGCGGATGAGCCGGGTTCAATAATACTGCAAAGCTTATCTTCTTCTATATCAAAGATTTGCATCAGTTCCCTGTCCCACTGTTTTGACTGCAGATTGAGAAGGCAGGTTCTGCTTGCAAGGCTTGCATCGGTAACAAAATTTCCTGTCAGGGCATTAAGCAGCAGATCCTGTATTCCAATGAACTTGTAAGTGCTACTGTAAATTTCTGGTTTATTATCTTTTATCCAGTTTATTTTCGGAGCTGAGAATACCGGGGAAATTCTCATGCCGCATCTTCTGTAGACGTCAGCCTCAGCTTCTTTTAAGGAGTCACAGCAGTACTCTGTTCTCTTCTCCTGCCACATGATTGCGGGGTATATATGCTTTTCCGCTATTGTCTACAGGAATTACTGAAGAACGCTGTGAGGTAAGTGATACTGCAGAGATATCGGTTCCTGCGGAATCGGCCTTTGCTTTTAAATCCTTCAGTATTTCAAAGAGTTTTGTCAGCCAGGTCTGCGGATCCTGTTCAACCCATCCGTTTTTATGATAGATGGGAGGTTTTTCGAACTGGCAGACATGCATCTGTTTACCGTATTGGTCAAAGAGAATGCCTCGTATACTTGTAGTTCCTGTATCAATAGTGACAATTTCAAACATTGGAGTTGATTTTACCTGAAATGAGCAATATAATCAATTTAATATGAACAATATGAACAGTCGATCATTCGTATATAACAGACACCTCAGAATTCTTGATATTTTAAAAGACAAGGGAAGCGTCAGTGTTGATGAACTTGCAGAGGCTCTTGATGTTTCTGCAGTTACAATAAGAAGGGACCTCGATGTACTTGATCAGCGTGGTTTTCTTGTAAGAACCCACGGCGGAGCCCTGCCGATGAATCAGAGAGTTGAGCAGGTCCCCGAGCGTCAATTCAATGAAAAAGATATTCTGAATGTAATGGAAAAAAAGCGCATAGCAGAGAAGGCTGTTGAGCTTGTTCAGGATGGTGAGATAATTTTCATGAACTCAGGTTCAACCCTTCTATTCTTTATTAAGGCTCTCAGAAATAAAAGGGTTAAAATAATCACGAACAATGCTGCTGCAATAGACTGTGAACATGATCCCCTGGTCGAATTTATGTTTTTAGGCGGGGAATACCGCGAACAGTCCAGGAGTTTTGTCGGTGAGATTCCAATAAATACGCTTAAAAACTTCTATAGTAACCATACATTTCTCGGAACAAACGGTCTGGACCTGGAAAGAGGTCTTACAACCAGTAATTATCAGGAATGCAGTATCAATCAGGCAATGATAGAAAATACTCATGGCAAGGTAATAGTTCTGGCCGATTCTTCAAAGCTTGGAAATGTTTCAAATTTTATCAGCTCCGAATTGAATAAGGTCGATGTTGTGGTGACAGATACAGGCTGTCCTGACTCTATCAAAAAGCAGCTTGCTGAAAAGGGTATTGAAGTCATACTTTCCTGACGGGATTTCAAGTTAATATTTTTATTATCATCTCACTAACTGAAGCACAGCAGAATCCGTGAACGGAATCTCTTAATTTGAATCAAAACAATATGATTATTTAGTCTGAAAATAATCATTCATTTTATAAAAATTATCAAAAAGAAAGAAAAAAACAAAAAGATACTTGCGAAATGCGCATGATGGGTATATAATTTTGCAATCCAAACAGAGGAGGAGTTAACTTGAAAAAATCAGTATTCTACTTGTAATACTGATTTTATCAGTTTCAATGGTCTGGGCAAATGGCGACTCAGAGGGTAAAGACGGTGGTTCCGCGCCTACAATCAAAGCAGGCTTTTCACTTATCAACCTTGCCGATACAGTAATTGCTCAGATGGCTTCTGATGCAAAGGTATAGGCTGACAAGCTTGGAATCGATCTGCTGCTCAGTGATGCTGCCGGTGATCCGGACAAACAGATTAATTCAGTTCAGAACTTCATTGCTGCAAAGTGTGATGTAATTATCATTCAGGCTCTTGATGCAGAATCAATGTCAAAGGTTGCTAAAGAAGCAATGGACCAGGGAATCAAAATTATTGCATACGGTATAGGGCTTAATAATTATGACTGCTGGTACAAGAATGACAACTATGCTGTTGGTAAAGCAAGTGGAACCATGGCTGGTGAATGGATCAATGAGAACTCAGGCGGAAAAGCAAGTGTAGGTCTTATTGAGTTTCCTGTAGTTCAGGTTCTTATTGACAGAGCTGACGGTATTCGTGATGCACTTAGTGCCACTGCTCCCGCTGCGGAAATTGTAGTTAAGGGTTCTGCCATTGACAGTGCTAACGGTGCAAACCTTGCCGATATATTCCTTCAGAAAGATCCGAATCTTAATGTTATTGTAAGTATAAGTGACGGACCGGCTCTCGGCGCCTATGAAGCGGTTAAGGCAGCAGGTAAGGATGATGAGAATTTTGCAATTTTCGGAAGTGATCTTTCAGAAGTTGCTGTAGCCAATATTGCAAAGGTTTCTGCATACAGGGGAACAGTTGACTGTGATTCAAAGGTTTCCGGTGTTATGACAATGGACATCGTCCATAAACTCGCTACAAATCAGCCTATCGAAGACATAATTGTTATGGGAGTAATTCCTGTCTCAATTGACAATATCAGCGAATATACAAAATAATATAAATAAGAAAGCTGAACAGTTAATTTTCAGATTTAAGATTGTCTCCCCTGAAAAAGGGGAGACTGTTTTATCAAAATCAAACAGCATGAAGCCGCTCATCATAAGGAGGGAGCCTTTGTCAGACCTTTTATTATCATTGGAAAATGTAACTAAACTTTATCCCGGTGTTGTTGCCATTGATGATGTATCTGTTGATTTTAATAAAGCAGAAGTTCATGCCCTTGTCGGAGAAAATGGAGCGGGTAAGTCCACAATGATTAAGGTGATTGCCGGAGCAATTAAACCTGAATGTGGAAATCTTGTTTTCGAGAATGAAAAGATAGAAAATATTTCACCGGAACTTATAAAGAAGAAAGGCATCGAAGTCGTTTATCAGGAATTTAACCTTGCTTCCGATCTTGCAGTATATGAGAATATATTTCTCTGAGATTATAAGAAGAAGGGCTTGTTTCTTGATAAAAAGGGGATGATCGAAAAGACGAGGTCAATTTTTGAATTCCTTAATATTCAGATAGATCCTGAAATTAGAGTTAAGGATTTAACTGTCGCATATATGCAGCTTGTCGAGATTGCCAAGGCTATCTCAAAGGATGTAAAGGTCCTGATTATGGATGAGCCCACTGCTGCTCTAACAACAGCAGAGACTGAGGTTCTGTTTAAACTGATACGCCGATTAAAGGCTGAGGGTGTTCTTGTTATCTATGTCTCCCATCGAATGGAGGAGATATTCAGTCTGGCTGACAGGGTTACTGTAATGCGGGACGGGAAAAAGATTAAAACCCTTAATATCGAAGATACAAGCCGAAAGGATCTTATCAGCTATATGGTAGGCCGGGAAGTTTCAGAATCATACCCGGAACGGAATGTGGTGATAGGCGATGAAGTTCTGAGGGTTGAGAACCTGACTGGAAACGGAGTCAGGAATGTTAGTTTTGATTTGAAAAAAGGCGAAATCCTGGGGCTGGCCGGTCTGGTTGGCGCTGGAAGAACAGAACTTGTTCGCCTGATTTACGGGGCGGAACGTCCGGACAGCGGAAGTATATTCAGAAACGGAAAGACTGTTTCCATTAACTCACCTAAGGATGCTGTCAGTCAGGGCATTGCCCTTATTCCGGAAGACCGGAAGCAGCAGGGTGTCCTTCTTGAAAAATCCGTCAGGCATAATATTACCCTGACCATACTCAAAAAGCTCCGAAAGGGCATCATAATGGATACCGCAAAAGAGCAGGAGATTATTGACCGACAGTCGGCAGATCTGATGATAAAATCTCCGTCGCATGAACAGCTGGTTAAAAATCTGAGTGGAGAAAATCAGCAGAAGGTTGTCCTTGCAAAATGGCTGGTTACTGAATCCGACATACTTATCTTCGATGAACCCACCCGTGGTATCGATGTAGGTGCAAAGCAGGAAATCTACAAGATTATGAACGGCCTTGTAGAAGCGGGTAAATCTATAATTATGATTTCTTCAAAGATGGAAGAGCTGCTTGGTATGTCAGACCGGCTGATAGTTATGGCTGAAGGAGACCAGGTCGGCTCTATGAAAAAAGATGAATTTGATAAAAATAAACTGCTGGATATGGAATCCGGTGATAAATGATTTTAAATCTAAGGTGGGCTTTGAAAAACTGCAGTTTTTCAAAGCTGCCAATTTGAGGAAGGCGCAACTTGAAAAAAGGAATTAAATTACAGAGTGTCAGCATTTATATAGCCCTTATAGTTGTTGTATTCTTGTTTTCAGTTTCCAGCGATACATTTCTGACTGTTCCGAATGTTATAAATATATTCAGGCAGGTTTCAACTCTAGGTATCATGGCAATAGGGGCTACCTTTGTTATGGTAGGAATCGGTGAATATATTCAGATAATGATTAAGGGTTTTGTACTGCTTTTCGCACTAAGCACAACAACTCTTACTGATTATATTTCGGCTCAGAGAGCAAAGAAGCGAACTGCCTGATTTAGAAATTAAGTTGATATCACGGAGACTACAGGGCAGGAATGCGCTGTTCAGTCTCCGTTTTTTTGCTCTGAAACTGCTGCCATTTACAATCTTTTCTGTTTATATTACATTTTGAATACAATTAATCTCAGGTGGTTATTATGCTTCGAACAGGTTTTATAGGTGCCGGAAATATGGCTTTTGCCCTCGCCGGTGCGATTTCTGAATCATTCGCTGATGCTGTGATTGTTCCTTTTGATATCAGCCAGGAAAGAATCAGACTTTTTAAAGACAGTTTCTCATCCGTTGAACCGGCAGATTCTGTTGAATCACTTTCAGGCAGCTGTGATGCTGTTTTTCTTTCTGTAAAACCTCAGATGATGGCAGATGTTATCAAACCGCTTGAAAAAAGCAGGGGACTGTTTATCACCATAGCTGCAGGATTGAAACTTGATTTCTATGAGAAAGCCATGCCTGAGGCAAGGATTGTAAGGGTTATGCCTAATACACCCTGTCTTGTCGGTGAAATGGCTGCCGGTTATACCGCCGGAAAGCTTGTGACCGCTGAAGATCTTGAGCTTGTACAGAAGCTGCTTTCTGCAGCCGGAACAGCGGTTGAAGTCAGGGAAGAGCTGATAGATACTGTTACAGGGGTTTCCGGTTCAGGTCCTGCATATTTTGCCCGTATTGCGGAAGCTTTTATTGAGGCCGGTGTTGCAGGGGGGCTCAGCCCGGAAATGTCTACGGAGCTGGCAATACAGACAATGAAGGGGACCGCAGCACTTCTTCAGCAGAAAAAAATGACCCCGGAAGAACTGGTTAAGATGGTAAGTTCTCCAAACGGAACTACTGTGGCAGGACGGGAGATTTTGGAATCTTCAGATTATAAGGAAGTGATTGCAGCAACAGTTGCAAGAACAATCGAAAGAAGCATGGAGCTTGGAAAATGAACCTGATAGAACAGACAAAGGCATTAAAAGAATCATCATACAGACTTGCAGCTGCGGACTGTGAACTTAGAAATAAGGCGTTGAAGAACATTGCCGCTGCACTTAGAGCAAAAACGGCAGAGATAATAGAAGCAAATAAGCTTGATCTTGAGGCGGCTGAGAAAAACAGTCTCGGACAGGCCCTTGTAAAGAGGCTATCTCTTACAGAGAAGAAGATTGAGCAGATGGCTGCCGGTCTTGAATCACTTGAATCACTGCCCGATCCTCTCGGTAAACCCACACTGGAGCGTGAACTTGATGAGGGCCTTCTTCTTAAAAGAGTCAGCGTTCCCATCGGGCTTATCGGAGTTATTTTTGAATCACGTCCTGACGCTCTTGTTCAGATTGCAGGGCTTTGCGTAAAATCAGGTAATACAGTTATTTTGAAAGGCGGCAGTGAGGCGCTGAACTCAAACAGGATTCTTTCTTCGGTTATTGTTGAGGCTGTTGAGACTACTGACTCTGTTTTTAGAAATACTATTATGCTGGTAGAAAGCCGTGAGGATATAAGCGCCCTGCTGGCTCTTGATCAGTACATCGATTTAATGATTCCAAGGGGATCAAACCAGCTTGTACGCTACATTATGAAGAATACCCGAATCCCAGTAATGGGTCATTCCGACGGAATCTGCCATATGTTCGTGGACAGCAGTTTTGAGATGGAAAAGAGCCTTGACCTGATCAGAGACGCAAAGTGCCAATACCCGGCAGTGTGCAACGCAATTGAGACTCTCCTTGTTCATAAGGATTCGGCCTCTGAAATTATTCCAAAGCTTCCCGGAAAGATGCCGGAAGTTCAACTTCTTGGCGATGAGGAAACCAGAAAGCTTATTGATGTTGAAGCAGCTTCAGACGAAGACTGGGATACCGAATATAACGAGCTTATTCTTTCTGTAAAGGTTATCGACAGCCTTGAAGATGCTGTAGTTTTTATCAATACTCACGGCAGTCACCATACTGACTGCATCCTCACAACCAATGAGAGCCATGCTGCATATTTTATGGCCAACGTAGATTCAAGTTCGGTTATGAAAAACTGTTCAACCAGGTTTGCTGACGGATTCCGATACGGTTTCGGAGCTGAGGTAGGAATCTCAACCGGTAAAATTCATTCCCGCGGACCTGTCGGTCTTGAAGGTCTTACTATCTACAAGTACTTTGTCACAGGTGACGGACACTGTGTTAAACCCTACGCGGATGGTGAAAAGGAATTCACCCATAAGGATTTATAATGAAGCTTCTTGTTAAGATTGGAAGTGCCCTGATCAGCAGGGATAACAGAATAGACTATAACTGGCTCAAGAAGAAGGTTGATGAACTGGCTTTTCTGTACAGGGAAGGTGTTCGTCCTATAATCGTCAGCTCCGGTGCTGTTGCGGCCGGAATGGAAGTTAAAAGTATTCGAAAACGCCCTTCCGATACACTCAGCCTTCAGATGCTGTCCGGAATAGGGCAGGTCCGGCTTAGCAAGTATTATAAGGACCTTTTTAAAGAGAAATACATTTTCACTGCTCAGATGCTGCTTACTCACCATAATTTTGACAATCCCGGTGAGGTTGAAACCATCAAGGAGATCATCAACCATTATCTGGACGATGACGTGATTCCTATTATCAACGAAAATGACATGACTAATAAAGAAGAGTTTGATTCTGAAGGCAACTTTACAGATAATGATATCCTTGCAGCCTTTGTTTCTATTGCTTCCGGTGTTGATAAAGCCCTTATTCTGACAAATGTTGACGGGCTCTATGACGGAAATCCTAATTCCGCCGATGCCGGGGGTAAGAAGCCCGAACTTATTACTGCGGTCGATAAAATTGATGACTCAATTCTTAAAATGGCTGCTGTCGGCAAAAGTGAACTCGGGCTTGGCGGAATGCTCTCCAAGGTCCATGCCGCCGATATGATAACAAAAAAAGGAATTCCTGCAATTATTGCAAACGGAAATTATTCAATTTCAGATATTCTTGAAAACAGGGTGCCCTGTTCAGTTTTTAAACCTGTGAAATGAATCTTCACGGGAATAACTTGTAAAATCACCTCCTGGCGTTTATAGTTGATAAGTGAGCTAATAAATGTCTGTGAGGTTTTTATGAGAAAAATAATCTTCATACTATCAATAATGCTTCTGCCGGTTATAGTCTTTGCCTCGGGAACTGCAGAGGCTGAGACTCAGGTTTCTTCTCCCCAGGGTCCGGTAAAAGGACAGCTTGTTTACCTTGAAGGAGATGTTGAAGTGAACAGTCGGCCTGCAGAAATAGGAATGTCTATTCCCTATGGTGCCCGGATTGTTACAGGTGAGTTTTCATACTGTGAAGTTGTTTTTGAATCGGGCAATGTTTTCAAGGTCATGGAATCAACCATTGCTGAAATTAAAATAGATACATCAAATCCTGAAATTTTTATAAAGCAGGGCGCATTCGGTGCCGTGTTCAATAAACTTGCCAGGCTAACCAAAGACGAGTACTTCAAGGTTAGAACTGAGAGTGTTGCGGCCGGCGTACGCGGGACATCATTCTTTGTAAAGGTTCTTGATGCTGATAACACCTATGTCTGTGCCTGTAATGGAAGTCTTAGCCTCACCGATCCTTTCGGCAGTGAAACCGTGGCATTGGAGTCCGCCCATCATAAGGCTGTATTCTTTAAAAACAGCGAAGATAAAACTGTTGTAGAATCAGCTCCGCTTCTGTATCACAATGATGATGACATGGAGGCTCTTGCATCAGTAATAGAAGCAAAGATAGACTGGGGAGACTCCTCATACTGATTTATTCTTTCATCTTAAACTGCTAATATCAGTTCATGAAATATAAAGGTGTGATTCTCGATTTTAACGGAACTCTTGTGTGGGATACTCCTCTTCATCAGGAGGGCTGGATAAAGTTCTGTGCCGATTTCGGCATCAAGATAACTGAAAAAGATTACGTTAATACTATTCACGGCAGAACTACCGAGGATATTCTTACACGTCTGTTTGACAAGCCTATAAGGGGTGCTGAACTTTATGAACTTTCTGAAAGGAAAGAATCGGCATACAGGGCTGCCTGTATTGAGCATCCCGAGATATACAGATTTGCACCGGGAGTTGAGGATTTTCTTAATTTTATACATGATTCAAAAATCCCGGCAACAATTGCTACCGGTTCGGATCCTATAAATCTGAACTTTTATATAGAGTCTTTGAATCTGGACAAGTGGTTTGATGTTGAGCTGTTTCAATGCAATGACGGTACTGTGAAAAACAAACCGGAGCCGGATATATATATAAAGGCTGCCCAGGTGCTGGGGTTGATTCCATCTGAGACAGTGGTTGTTGATGATACATACTACGGTGCTTTGTCAGCTTCAAAAGCAGGTGCCGGCTATCTCATAATTTCGGGTCCGGCGGAGCACCATCATGATGATTTTAAAATGGTCACAGGGATCAGTCAGTTTATTTCTGATTTCAGTGAGATTAACCGTGAGCTGTTTATCAGGACTTAAAGATATTCCGGGTTATTTCTAATCCTCTCGACGCAGGTTTCCAGTATTCCAAGCTCCCAGGCCAAATCGAGTATTGTATAGCGGTTACGCAGGCATTGTGCACTGTAGTATGTGTCTACCGCCTTATTTCGATCCAGATTGATATCTTCCGGCCTGACCGGGCATCCGGCTGCTTCCAGCATTTTCTTCATTGTCGGGTAATCCGGCAGCTTTGCCCTGACTTTGCTCCGTAGGCTGTCCCAATTGTTCTTTATCTTCTGCAGTCTGTTTTCAATTTCAGTTTCCGGAGTATATTTAGCCCTGTTCAAATCGATATATTCCTCCCATGAAGGCAGGTGCTTCATAAGCATCGTGACTTCTTTTTTCCTCATTTCCGGTGAGGGGTAGGCTGCACATATTTGGGTCACATCAATATCGGAGCTCTCCAATTTGAAAACTTCATCATAGAGGGCTGCAACACACATGATACCTACTGATACCTGAAAACCGTGCGAAACCGGATTGCCGTCTGCTCCTGTATGACCGCTCATTTCCCATACATGGCTGTACATATGCTCGGCGCCTGATGCAGCCCTCGAGCGTCCAAGTACCTGCATTGCCAGTCCGCTGAAGTTCAGTCCCTCAAATACTCTTGAAAGCGCTTCGCTGTCTCCGGCTCCAGCTTTTTCAGGTTCCGAAAGCCAGCGGTCAAGGTTCGGCTGTACGATATCCCACACAAACTGTTCAATAGGATCATTTTCGGTAAAATCAGCCAGTATCCAGTCTGCACCAGCGGTAATCTTGCTGGCCAGATCTCCGAATCCCGCCGCGGAAGCTTTAAGCGGGGCAGTAGACAGAACCACCGGATCAGCAAGAATTACAGCCGGAGCCGGACATTCCAGAGTCTGCTTACGGCCGTTTTTAACAAGGGCTGCACCTGAGGAACAGTAGCCGTCCATTGACGCTGCTGTCCCTATGCAGAAGTATGTTTTTCCAAGTTCAAAAGACGCTCTTTTAACCAGATCATTAACTGTTCCTGATCCGACGGCTACCAGTATGCAGTCCGATGACTCCGATGCTGAAGCTGCTATTTCCATGACATGGGAATAATCGGCATGGAGCATTGGAGGAACCGGATATATCACAGGTTCAGCCAGCAGAATTCCGGCTTCCTCCATCCTGCTGAATACATATTTTCCGGCAATATTCCATGTATTGCTGTCTGCAATGATCATGGCCATTGCAGCCGGCCAGTGCTTTTTAAACAGATTTGCTGACTTGCTGATACTTCCGTTTTCAATTAAAAGTTCTTTGGTTTCTTTTACCGTCTTCAATATGCTTTCAAGGTTCATTGTGATATAATATCATTGTGGGTTTAGTTTTAAAAATACATTTCGTATAATTTTCAGGAGAATAAAACATGTTCAAAGGATCCCTTGGAGATGCGCTGCAAATAACAGTTTCTGTTAGCTGTTTAACCGTACTTCTTCTTTCATCAGTTGTATATATACTTTTCTACGCCAGAACGAGAGAGAAAAGCTTCTACTCCGGAACTCTGATGACCCTTGATGTTGCTTTTTTTGTTCTTTTTGAAATCCTTATTATGGTGCAGGGATGGTACGGAAATACTGTCTTGGGCCGATACCTTCATCGCTATGAGCAGATTACTATTTTTATACTCTATTTCCTGCTTCCCTATTTTCTATACACATCATTTCCGGCCAAGGGGATAATGAACGGATTTCTGAAAGTTTTTATGTGGTTCGGAATAGCCTCGGGCCTTTTCTTTACCGCTCTGACTCTTATTAAACCCGATTTGATGATTTCTATCAACGAAGCTTCAACTACCCCCTCTCTGACGCCGGGTGATTTTACAAGGGGTCTTGAAGGCCCTATGTATATGTATCGTGATATTTTTCTTGCCGCATTTATTGCAGTCTCTCTGGTTTATTCAATTTCCTACACCGTAAAGGATAAGGGCCGACTGAAGAGCCTTATGCTTATGCTTGGAATAGTCTGTTCAATGCTGGGAGGGATAGATGATCTCCAGTATTTTTACACCGGAAGGAACTTTATTTTTAATGGTCTGCGTTTTTCAAGATTCACCTTTGGTTCGACGCTGATGATGCTTTTTTTCCTGTCTGCTGTTTTTATCGATTATTTTTCAACTCACAATAAACTGCTGAAAAGCAATCAAAGCCTGAGACTTACTGAAAGCCGGTACAAGCTGCTGCTTGAAGTAGCTGAAGAAATAGTATTTACGCTTTCGCCTGAGCTTGAGATTATTTCCGCGAATCAGAAGGGTGAGAAACTTTTTGAGCTTGGAGAAGCCCCGGTAAATTTTCTGAACTGTATCTATAAATCCGATGTGGAATCGGAAATTAATAACCAGTTTATTCATGAACAGCTGATGAACCTCAGGGATCCCGGGAGCCGGACTTCGTTTAATACCTACCTGCGGGATCCTGTTACATTTGAACCGGTTGAATATCATTTCAGGTTTGACTGCTTCCAGGCTGAGAGTTTGGAACTGATCGGCAGGGCCTGGCCGGCGTCAGGTTCCAGTCTGTCCGGATTTATAGATAATGAGCGTCTGTCGCTGACAGTCGATAACTATGTTGTACTGGTAGGTGATGTTGTTGACCGGCTTACATCCAACCTGAAAAAATACCTTGAAAAGTCGGATATCATGATGGTGAAAATGGGACTTCAGGAGATGATTGTAAATGCAATGGAGCACGGTAATCTTGATGTGTCATTTGATGAGAAGACAAGGGCTCAGGAAGAAGGACGTCTTTTTGATTTTATGAAGGAAAAGAGACTGAATCCCGAGTGCCGTGATCGGAAAGTTATTATCGACTACTCTCTCGATGATAAGAAGGTTATCTACCGCATAACTGATATGGGGAAGGGATTTGACTATGCTAAAATCATGGAGAGGGTGAAGAATGAGGTTAACCAGCAGGGGCTTCTGCATGGACGGGGAATTCTCATGACAAGTGCCGTTTTTGATCGGATGGAATATAACAAAAAGGGAAACCAGGTTCTTCTGGTTAAACAGCTAATTTAGGAGATTACTCATGAAAGTCACTGCGTTTAATGGAAGCCCGAGGAAGAATGGAAATACTGCAGCAATGCTTAATCAGGTGCTTGTTAATCTGGCAGGAAAGGGTTTTGAGACCGAACTCTACCAGCTTGGAGGCCGGCTTATCCGCGGATGTAATGCGTGTGACTGGTGTAAGACTCATCCGGAGAAACGCTGTGTTTTTAATGATGACTGTATTAATGAATGTATTGGTAAAATGGACGAATCTGATGTAGTCCTGATCGGTTCACCTACGTATTTTTCTTCCATGACTGCTGAAACAAAGGCTCTTATTGACCGTGCCGGCCGAATCTGCCGAGCTCAGGGTTTGCTTCGAAGGAAAATCGGAGCCTCTGTAAGTCCTGCAAGAAGGGCCGGTACCATGAATGTCTTTCATTCTATAAATAACTTCTTTTTAATTCAGGAAATGATTGTGCCTGGTTCGACCTACTGGAATGTCAGCCTGTCAACAGCAGAAGGTGATTTTGCAGAAGATACCGAGGCTGTAACTGTTATGAATGCACTATCTGAAAATATTGCCTGGCTGGCTGAGAAAATACGCTGATTGCAATAATTCAGTACCTTTCATTGCAAAATAATTAAATTATTCCAAAAAGACGACACCCTCGCCTCTTCTTCTTGTATAAAAATGTACGTAAATGTGAAATTTTTGTTGACATAAAGAGAAAGTCCTCACATAATAATTGAAACGTTTCAAAATACGATTCATTAATTTCGATGGTGTAGGAATGAGTACTATAAAAGATGTTGCAAAACTGGCCGGAGTATCACTGGGAACAGTATCAAATGTGCTTAATGCACGGAATGCTGTTAATCCTGAGAAAGTCCGGCGGGTTCAGGAAGCAATAGAAAAGCTGAATTACAAACCCCATTAAGCTGCCCGAAGCCTGAAAACCAGCAGAACTATGAACGTTGGTGTGGTTTTGCCGGATATAATTGACCCTGTTAAATCGGCTATATTTACAGGTGTTGAAAGAGTCCTTTCCCAGCACGGCTATACGGTAAGTCTGTATACAACCTCTGACATTCCTGCAAAGGAAAACGCTGTTATTGAGAGGATTCTCAATCTGCGAACTGATGGTCTGATTATTTCTACATGCCAGCCTGAAAATTCACAGGTTTTTGAGCAGCTTGCCGAATCAGGTACAGCGCTGACCTTTATTGAAAGAGCAGTCAAGGACGGTGAATACCATCTTGTTGAGTTTGATAACTACAGTTCGATCTTCAGAACAGCTTCCGAAATAATAGAAAATGGAATTACAGATGTATTACTTATTACAGGTCCTTCACAGTATTCAAATGAACATCAGTGTATTGATGCATACAGGAAAGCCTGTTCTGAAGTAAGCAATGCAAATATTAAATCAGCTGTACTTTCAATAAATTACAATAAGGAAAACTCATTCAGACATTTCACTAAATACCTGCAGAGAAATTCGCTTCCAGGTGCTGTTATTTGTACCGGGACGCCTCTTGTTCACGGAGTAATTAAGGCTCTTGATATGCAGGCCGTTGAGCAAGATTCGCTGCCGCTGCTTTATTCTCTGTCAGAGGAAAACTGGACAGAAGTTCCTGTAGGTGATTTTTTCAGGATTGCAAGAAGACCGATTACCCTTGGAGAAAAAGCTGCCGAACTACTGCTTGAGGAGATCGAAAGCAACACCGCCTTCGATTCGAAGCATCTTACAATTAAAAATATGCCCGCAGAGGGTAATAGAGGTAAAATGTGGCATTTAGAAAATTCGGAGAATACCTCTCTGAAAATTCTAATGCTTAACAGTCCATCGTTCCGGGCTCTGAAGAGTCTGATTCCGGATTTCAGGCAAAAATACGGGGTAGAGCTCGAGTTTGACAGTTTCGAATACAGTGAGCTCTCTTCTATCATAAATGACCCTGAGCTTAGAAAAAAATATGATGTATTTCAGGTTGATATTCCCTGGCTGACAGAACTCGCTCAGAGCGGAGCTCTTCTTAATCTCTCCGGATATATTGAGAATATTGAACCCATAGCAGAAACATTTATTCCGGGAGTTCTTTCGGCATATTCTGAATATGAAGATGGTATCTATGCAATGCCGTTTATGTTCGGAACTCAGCTTCTGTATTATAGGCGGGACCTGTTTGATGACCCTTCAAACAAACTCATGTTCCGTGAAAAATATGGTTTTGATCTTAATATCCCGAGGACATGGGCAGAATATAATCTCATCTCGGAGTTTTTTACCCGAAGTATAAATCCGGAATCACCGGTTCTTTATGGAACAACGCTTGGTGGGAAAATTTACAGCGGGGCTGTATGTGAATTCCTTCCTCGAATGTGGGCTTACGGGGGCGAGATTCTTGATAAAAGCGGTCGTGCGGCTCATGACCGTTCCGCAATAGTCAAAGCCCTCAAGATTTATACCGAAAGCTATAAGTATGCTCATCCTGATTCTGCAGATTACTGGTGGGATGAACAGGTGCATGAGTTTATTTCCGGAAATGCTGCAATGATGATTCTGTTTATTGCCCACGCTACAGATCTTGCAGATTTGACTGATTCCGATATTGTAGGAAAAATTGGTTACGATATAATCCCCGGCGGATGTCCGATGCTCGGCGGCTGGTCTATAGCGGTCAACTCAGATTCAGGAAACAAAGATGAGGCTATTAATTTTATTAAATGGGCGGTTTCCAAGGAGCTGGCTATACCTCAGACTATTTTAGGCGGTTCAACTGCTTCAATATCTCTGTACAAGAGTTCAGAGCTTCTCTCAATTTATCCATGGCTGCCCAAGGCTCTTGAGAGTTTTAAGACGAGCAGAAAGAGAGATATCTCTAAAATCACCACACACGGAAAACTATCAGAAAAAGATTTTGAAATTATCCTTGGTGAGGCAATACATAAATCGGTGAGAGGTGAACTCTCTCCTGAAGCCGCCGTTGAGCAAGCGTTTACAAAGATCGAGCTGAAGCTCTAATCAGGTTTAAATACATTCTGAGAATGTTAAAAATAAAGAACAGGAGGATTTATGGCAAAAGCAGATTTTAACCTGGATCTCAATATTGATCCAGAGATGCCAAAACGCAAAGATTTTCGAATCGGCTGTGTCGGTGCAGGTTTTATTATGCGAGACTGTCATCTGGTTGCCTACCGTGATGCAGGATTTAACCCCGTAGCCATTGCATCAAGAACCAGGGCAAATGCAGATGCTGTAGCTCAGTTGCACAGCATTCCGACAGTCTACGACAGCTGGCAGGAACTTGTTAAAGATCCGGAAATTGAGGTACTTGATATAGCATACCCGCCGGATCAGCAGCTTGAAATAATCATGGCTGCAGTAAAAGAAAGTTCCCATATAAAGGGTATTCTCACACAGAAACCGATCGCAATGAATCTTGATGAGGCTGTGCAGATTGTAAAGCTTTGTAAGGATGCGGGTGTCAAGTTGGCAGTTAATTCAAATATGCGGTATGACCAGTCAATCAGAGCTCTGAAGACGGTCCTTGATCGCGGATACCTTGGTGAACCAGTACTGGCTACAATCGACATGAGAGCAATACCACACTGGCAGAAATTTCTGACAAAATATGATCGGATTGAAATTCTTAATATGGGTGTACACCACCTTGATGCATTCAGGTACCTTTTCGGTGATCCTGAAAAAATTACAGCGGTTACCAGAAAAGACCCTAGAACCACATTCGAGCACATAGACGGAATTTCCCAGGTAACCTACAAGTATGCCAATGATTTTATGGCAACGACTCTTGATGATGTCTGGGCAGGACCAACCGAGGGAGCCGAGCAGGATTATTACATCAGGTGGCGTGTCGAAGGTACAGAGGGAATAGCACAGGGAACAATAAACTGGTTCGCTTCAAGCCCAACTCCCAGCACCATTGATTTCACCACAAAGCAGTTTCCTAATCAATGGTTTAGACCAAGATGGAACAAGTTCTGGTTTCCCGATGCCTTCCAGGGAACAATGGCGCAGCTTCTAAGGGCTATCGAAGATGACTGTGAACCTGAAATCAGTGGAACTGACAATCTTAAGACACTGGCTGCGGTTGACGCAAGTTACCTTTCAATTAAAGAGGAAAGAACAGTAAAACTAGAAGAGATACTGTCAAAAATAAATTAGGAGATATTAAATGCTTTCAGTAGGAATTTTTAATGGTTATTTTCCGTACACACTTGATAAGTCAATTAAATGCCTTAAAGAAAACGGCTTCCAGACTGTTCAGCTGGATCTGTCTTTTAAAGACATAGACTTTTCCGCGGGAAATATTACGAAGCAGAATTGTCATAAAGTAAGAGATGCTTTCAGGGATGCAAATCTTCCGGTTTGTGCAATTTCAGGATATACCAATATTATTCATCCTGACCTTGATGAAAGAAAAAGACGTGTTGATTACCTTAAAGAGATAATCAGAAATGCAAGAGATCTTGGTACTCCGTATGTAATTTCTGAAACAGGAACCTATAATACCGAGAGTGACTGGGTACACCATCCTAAAAATAAGACTGAAGAAGGTTATGAGGAATGCGTAAAAGTAATTTCCGAGCTTGTTCAGGAAGCTTATGATCACGGTGCTGTTTTTCTGGTAGAAAATTATGTTAACAATGTAATCGGTTCAATAGATGAAGTTAACAGACTCTTTACCGACATCAATCATCCTGCAATGGGACTCCTGATGGATCCGACAAACTATTTTGATGATTCAAATATAGATCATATGGATCTGACTCTTAACAGGATTTTTGATTCTGTAGCAGACAAGATTAAAATTGCACATGCCAAGGACTGTAAAAGAGCCGAGAACACAGTTGAAAAACATGCCGACCTTGATGCATCAGAAGCCCATACATTCAGAGGCGCAGGTGCTGTAGAACTTCCGGCTCCCGGAACTGGTTCGCTAAATTATGAACTCTACTTCAAGAGACTGTCTCAGTTATATCCTAATATTCCGGTAATAATTGAACATCTTGAGGAAGACTATATTCCTACTGCAAAGAATTTTGTTGACGGAGTACTGAAGAAAGTAGGGTGCTAAAATGAAATCAAACTGGAACATCGCCGTCCTGTACGCGACTGCTTCATGCGGGAACATGGTAGAGCAGACAGCATACAGAACAACGAAGAATTAAGACCCTTCATTATAGCTGTTCCAGTTGAAAAATTCAATCTACTCAATATTTGGAGGAGTGTATGAAAAGAACAGCTGTCATGATCCTGGCGGCGCTGGTGATGCTTGCTGTCACCGGAGGAATGGTTCTTGCTGAAGGTCAGCAGGAAAAAGCAGATGGAGGTTTTGTTGTAGGTTTCAGCAACGGTTACATTGGTAACGGCTGGAGAACACAGATGATTGATTCAGTTGAAGACCTCGCCGCATACTATAAGGGTAAGGGCTGGATAAGTGAAATCATCATTCAGAATGCAGGTCTTGATACCAACAATCAGATTGGTCAGATCAGAAACATGATTGCAATGGGTGTGGATCTTCTTCTTATTGATCCTAACTCGGAAACGGCTCTTAATCCTGTAATTGAAGAAGCTAATGATCTGGGAATTCCGGTAATAGCACTTGATGCACCTGTTACAAGTCCTTACGCAATCAATATCGTTATTGATCAGGTTAAGTGGGGTGCGAATCTTGCTCAGTGGTTCTGCGATGAACTTGGCGGGGAAGGCAATATTGTAATTGTAAGCGGTATTGCAGGACACCCGGCTAATGTAAACAGACTCAGAGGAATGCATGATGTGCTTAAAAAATATCCCGGCATCAATGTTCTCACAGAAGTAAACGGAAACTGGGACCAGGCAAGCGCTCAGCAGGTGGTTTCAAACCTTCTTACCTCATATCCTGAAATTGACGGAGTTCTTACCCAGGATGGTATGGCCCTCGGTACAGTAAATGCTTTTATTGCTGCCGGACGTGAAGTTCCTGTGGTTACAGGTGAGCTTATGATGGGCTATGTCAAAAAATGGAAAGAGCTGAAAGATGCTCAGGGATTCTCATCATACGGTCAGAACAATCCTCCCGGAATCGGTGCAACAGCGCTTGGTGTAGGTGTAAGAATGCTTCTTGGTAAAGAACTCAAAGAAGGTCTTATCGAGGATGAAAACTATCTTTACTACAACGTAAAGGACCATGTAAAGAACGATAATCTGGATACATATTTTGATGAATACCAGTTTGAACCCGATGCTTACTTTATTGATGAGTGGCTTACGGAAGAAGAACTGGACGCATTGTTCAAGTAACACTTTTAGGGGGAGGCTTCCTCCCCCGCGTCTTAACTGAATTAGGAGACAATTTATATGATTTCACAGGATTCTATTCTGTTTGAAGCCCGTGGTATAAGTAAATATTTCGGCGGTGTTACAGCCTTGTCCGATGCAAATCTCCGGATATACAAAGGCTGTATATGCGGTCTTCTCGGGGCTAACGGATCCGGAAAGACGACAGTTTCGAGAATTATTACGGGTATCTATCAGCCCAGCGGCGGAGAGCTGTTTTTCAAAGGTGAACCTGCAGGCATAAATTCTCCGGCTGACGCCGCCGCAATGAAGATTTCAATGGTACACCAGCACCTGAGTCTGATTCCGGAGCTGACTGTGTGGCAGAATATCTGTCTTGGTGCCGAGTCTCTTAAACCCGTTTGATTTGCAGATGAGAAAGATTCAAGACAGCGTGCTGCATCTGTTCTTAAAGAATTTTCAGATACAATAGATCTTGATGCGAAAGCGGGAAGTCTGTCACCGGCAGAAAAACAGATTGTGGAAATATCAAAGGCTTTTTATAAAAAACCTGAGATCCTGATTCTGGATGAGCCTACTGCAGCTCTTGAGCAGGAAGAAGTCCGGAAGCTTTTTGAAGTATTAAAACGGCTCAAAAAGGATATGGCCATGATCTTTATTTCTCACCGAATGTGGGAGGTTTTTCAGATATGCGACTCGATCACTGTTTTCAGAAACGGTGTAAGTGTGGGAGACGTAGATTTCGAAGAAGAGGGGAAGGATGAGCTGAAGATAGTTTCCCTGATTACCGGAGAATCGGCAGGATGTGAAGAAAGAGAGATTATGCCTGCTGATCAGCGAATCAAGGATGAGGTTCTCAATATCAGAAACCTCACAGTCAGGGGGGTACTGAAGGATATAAACCTGAGTGTCAGAAAGGGTGAGATAGTCGGTATCTCCGGTCTTCAGGGTCAGGGGCAGGAAGAACTGCTTCTTGCTTTATCCGGATACCTCTCCTCATCATATGAGTGTTTCAGTATCAGCGGGATGCCGCTTCATATCAGGCATCCTAAGCAGGCTATAGCACAGGGTATAGTACTGGTCCCAGGTGACCGTAACGAAGAAGGTCTGTTTACCCAGCATGACATTATGAGCAATATTGTTTTTCCGCAGTTCAGCGGCCGGGAACACAGGGGGCTTCTGAATAAAAGGAAAATTCGCGAGGATGCTGTTTCTGTGATGAAGAAACTATCAGTCGCAGCGAGGGATGAAAAGCAGAAGGTTTCTGAACTCAGCGGAGGAAACCAGCAGAAGGTTGTTGTGGGTAAATGGCTGTCGCTCAAACCTTCGGTGCTGCTGCTCAGCGATCCGGCAAAGGGTGTTGATGTGCATGCAAAAGAGGAACTTTATAATGTTGTAAGAGAGCTGGCAGAGGAAGGCACTTCTGTGATTCTTTTTGCGAGTGATAATACAGAACTGATTTCGCTCTGCGATCGAATTTGTGTAATGTTTGAGGGCTGTATAGTTCAGGACCTTGAAAATGACTGTCTGACTGATGAAATACTTGTATCTCATGCTCTCAATATGGGCTGTTCTGCAAGAGAGGAGGTCGTAAATGGGTAAACTTTTCGTAAAATTCAAAACCAGTACAATTTTTCCGGTTTTTGCAGTCCTTCTTATTCTGGTAGTTATAAATGCATTCCTTCAGCCGAGGTTTTTCAATCCGATAGCCTTCAGGATAAACTCGGCGACATTCACACCTCTGGTTCTCGTTGCTATGGCACAGGGCGTGGCAATACTGCTTGGAACTATAGACCTTTCCATAGGTGCTGCTGTTACTTTGATTAATGTTGTGATGTCTGTGATGATGAGGGATTCCGCCGGTTCAATAATTGCGGCTCTTATTGCCGCAGTCCTTATAGGGCTTTTAATCGGTGTTGTAAACGGCGTAACAATAGGAATCCTGAAGCTTCCGGCTATGGTATCAACCTTCGCTACATCTTCCATCTGGTTCGGCATAGCTCTTATAATTATGCCGCAGCCCGGCGGTTATATTCCTGCATCGTTTTACCGTCTTTACAAGAAAATGCTGCTGTTCATTCCAGCACCGCTTATTCTCGTGGCAATAGCATTTCTTGTCTGGTTCGCCGTAAGCAGACGGCCTCTCTACCGTTATATTTTTGCAGTAGGCGGAAATGAAAAAGCGGCAGATGCAAGCGGAATTAAGGTATTGTCTGTGAAATTCAAGGCATATATGTTAAGCGGATTTTTTACATCTCTTGCAGCAGTCGCAGTAACCTGCCAGGCTGCCTCCGGGGATGCATCAATCGGCCAGCCCTTTACCCTGCAGTCAGTTGCTGCTGTCATTGTAGGCGGAGTTTCATTCAGCGGAGGAAAGGGCAATCTGACCGGAGCAGCCGCCGGGGCTCTTGTCTTCGGATTTCTGACTAATGTTGTCTTTTTTGCAAATATCCCTTCACTGTATCAGGAGCTTATCCGGGGAATAATTATTATTCTGGCACTCGGGGTTGCAATAATACCCAACCTGAAAATCAGTCCGATGAAGGAGGGGATCTGATATGTCAAATACACAAATTCTTTCAGCAGGCACCGGCCGTATCAGGCAGCTTATGGAAAACAGGGTAGCAGCAGCATTTATAATGGCTGTGCTGCTGTTTCTTGCAGGCGGAGTAATCAACCGTGGGTTCCTGCATCCTGATCATCTTATGAATGTGCTGGGCCTGTCTTCATTTCTGGGTATAGTGGTTCTTGCTCAGACTTTGATAATAATTTCAGGCGGTGAGGGAATCGATCTTTCCGTAGGAAGTATAATTTCACTCAGTACTGTTATGGCTTCACAGATAATGGCCGGAAGCAATAGTAGGCTTGTTCCGGCATTGATTGCTGTACTTGCTGCAGGCTTTGCGATAGGTCTTGTAAACGGAGCCGGTATTTCCTTTCTTAAAATACCGCCCCTGGTTATGACTCTTGCAATGTCCAGTGTAGTTCAGGGGATAGCCCTTGTTTATACCGGAGGGCAGCCGAAGGGGAGGGCCTCTTCACTGCTTGTCGCAGCAGGTTCAGGCCGCAGCGGAGCAGTCCCGAATATTCTTTTTATATGGATTATTATTATTATTGCCGGGGTTCTGCTGCTTGAATACACTAAAACAGGTAAAATAGTATATGGAATGGGTGCCAACCGGACAACCGCTGAACTTTCCGGTATAAGGACAAAAAGAACAAGATTTTTTGTTTACGGTTTCAGCGGAATGATCTCTGCTGTGGCCGGTATATGTCTTCTAGGTTATACAGGAACTTCCTATCTGGATCTGGGCTCTGCATATGTTATGCCGACTATAGCTGCTGCAGTAATAGGCGGTGTTGCCCTCTCCGGCGGAACTGGAAGCTATCTGGGAGCAGTAGCAGGAACAATTGTTTTAACAACCCTGAACAGTATTATGGTCAGCCTGAAATCCGGCGAGGGCGGAAGGCAGATAGTATACGGGGCTGTTATTCTTATTGTTCTGACAATTTATTCTAAAAGAGAGAGGAGATAAAGTGAACTCAAAACAGAAAATACAGACAGCAGTAAATCATCAGTCAGGCCCTATCCCTGTTGATTTCGGCGGATTTCCTACTACAGGAATCCATGTGACGATGGTTGAAGAACTGAGAAAATTTTACAGCCTCGATAATAAACCGGTCAAAGTATTCGAACCATACCAGATGCTCGGAGAAATAGACGATGACCTTCGCGAGGCTTTAGGAATAGACACAAAGCCTCTCTGGAGTCCATGGACCATGTATGGTTTTGAAAATGAAAATTACCGTCCGTGGACTGCACCCTGGGGACAGAAACTTATGGTTCCTGAGGGCTTTGTAGTAACTGAAGATTCAGGTGCTCTTTCAATATATGCCGGCGGTGATACCGGTTATCCTCCGGCTGCAATTATGCCTGAGGGAGGATTTTTCTTTGACTCAACAATCCGGCAGAAGCCGATTGTTGAAGGTGACCTTAAGGTTGAGGATAACCTTGAGGAATTCAGCCCGGTTTCTGACAAGGACCTGGCTTACTATGCTGATGCTGCATCTGGCCTGAAGGATTCTGATTATTATGTTGTCGGAAATCTGGGGGGGACTGCTATAGGCGATATAGCCTGCGTTCCCGGGCCCGGACTGAAGGACCCCAAGGGTATAAGGGATGTGACTGAATGGTATATGTCAACAGCAATGAGGCAGGATTTTCTGCACGAAATTTTTACCCGGCAGACTGATATTGCCATCGATAATCTTAAGAAAATTCATTCAGTTCTAGGTGATGTGATACAGACGGCCTATATCTGCGGAAATGATTTCGGTACGCAGAATGGTCCATTTTGTTCAGTGGAAACTTTCACTTCACTCTACGCTCCTTATTATGTCCGAATTAATAAATGGATACATGAGAATACCAACTGGAAAGTCTTTAAGCATTCCTGCGGTTCGATAAGACCTCTTCTGCGCGAAATTATTGAGACCGGTTTTGATATTATCAACCCGGTTCAATGGACAGCCTCGGATATGGATATGAATATGCTGAAAAATGAATATGGAAATGATGTAGTTTTCTGGGGCGGGGGAGTGGATACTCAGAAGACTCTTCCATTCGGAACTCCCGAAGAAGTCCGTGCTGAAGTTCTTAAAACCTGCGAGGTTTTCTCAAAAGACGGAGGCTTTGTATTCAATACCATTCATAATGTTCAGGCAATGACCCCAATCAGAAACCTTGCCGCAATGATAGAAGCTGTTAAGGAATTCAACGGAGAACCGTTTATAAAGGTATGAGCAGTTCCTGTAACTGGAATTATCAATAGGTCCCAATAAAAAAGGCTGCAGAAATGCAGCCTTTTTCTATGTTCAGATTATACTAATTATCAGAAATACAATCCTGCGCCCAGCAGTATTACAACTCCGTCAAAGGCTGTTTCTGTATAGAAAACACGCAGGCTCAGTCCTGCAATATAAAGAGTTCCGGTCACTCCGATAAAAGATGTGGAAAAAGCGCTGCCCAGCTGCGGGCTGACCTCGGCACCAAGACCAAGAGCAATGCTTTCAGGATTTCCAAAGTAAAAGTTTGTTCCGATCAGGATATCAGTGTCCTCGGTATAGTCAATCGGAGCCATAGTATCAATATATATACCCATTCCGAATGCTTCGCCAAACGGGATAAGACCTCCGGCATATAAGCCCCAGGCCAGAGTATCGTAGGCATCGAAAGCTCCGCCTAACTGAGCGCCAATATCGAATCTGAAACGTGCATCAGATTTGGGTTTTGATGAAGATGCCGTTCTGACCGATGTGCTGTCTTTGCTTACATCGACCATTCCTGTATCATCAGAACCTGAGCTTCCGCCTATCATTGCACTTGGTTCCTCTGCCGGTTCAGGTTCCTTGGGCTGTGCGGGAGTTGTAGCAACTGTAGGAACCTCAGCTCCTGTAAGTCGGGCAACGATTGTTTCACTATCATCAACAAGCTCATCAAGATCAGCGTATTTACCTGAGACACTGTTCTTTGTCTCGCCGGTTTCAACCTCTACAAGGCTCATGTTCAAAATCATTCTCGATCCGATTCGGCCGAGACTTCCAATTACAATGTATTGAGCAGCAAGCAGTCTACCAACTTCTAGCTGACAGCTTTCATCTGTACAGCCTCCGTATGAAAACTGCAGTTCACTCAGGATGGTTTCCCGCTGGGTTCTGTCTATGACTCTGTACTTTGCTGTCGCAACAAGATGCCCGGACAGAAAATCGGTTAGAATAAGAGCTTCCTGCTCAGAAACCTGACTGACTCTGAAGTCGAGTACAGTTAAAACAGGTTTATCAATCTGGCCGTATACATTAAACCCTGCAGATAAGAGAAATATCAGCAGAAGAAAAACGGTTTTGACGGTGCTTTTATAGTGCTTCTCCATATTATCCATTTTATTCTCTTTGAAGACAAAACTCAACACTTATATTTTATCGCATTCATCATAAAATTCTATGTCAAAATCGTAGTTGACAGTAATTATGTAATGTCTGGTATACTGAAGCTAATTATGGCAAGTATTTATGATGTGGCAAAAGCTGCCGGGGTTTCTCCATCTACCGTTTCCTTTGTTCTTAACGGCAAAGGTGAGAAAATGCGAATCGCAAAAAAAACCATTGATAATATCAGAAAGACAGCTAGTGCTCTGGGCTATATACCAAATGTAGCCGCGAGGAAGCTGACCAGTAAAACAGCTCTCATCTCTTCTCCTGAAATAGCTATACTCTGGTCTCCCTATCAGCATTTTTCATTTCTGAATAATTTTATTGATAAGGCGCAAACGCTGATTAGTAGCGGAAAAATCCCGGAAATGAGGTTTTCTATTATTCCTTTTGAAGAAGGCGCATTGAGTAAATATTCCAGTGTTTTTTTTAATACAGGTTATAATGGCATTCTTGTACCCCCTATTTCTGCTGATGACTTGGCTTTTCTGAATGACCTCAATATCTCAACACCGCTTATTCTGCTTTATGGTGATTCTGATAAACATTCGGTGATTAAGGTAGATAACGCGAAAGCGGGTAATCTTGCAGCTGAAGTTTTTTCTAAAAAAGGTATGAGCAGTGCTGTGTTGATTACTGAGAAGCGTTCCAACATACATACCAATATTGCCCGCAGGAAGGACAGTTTTTCAGAAACCTGTGAACAAAAGGGAATTTCTGTAATTGAATTAGAGATTCCGGAAAATCTTAATCTTAAGCTGAAGAACGTTCTAAATCCTGATGTAGGTAAATGGTGTTCTGAAAAAATTCTTGAACTCGGCAATCGTTCAAAAGGGATCTTTGTTCAGAACGATCTTATAGCCTACAATCTGATCAGTGCTTTAAAAGATACAGGAATTGATATTCCGTCTGATATGGAAGTAATTGCCTATGGATCTGCCATGATTGCAGAAATCAGTTCTCCAACTATTACTACTATTCATCATGATTATGAGCTAATCAATTCAGAGGCTTTAAAGATGATGGCCGAACTTCTAGTTGATTCCATGGCCAAACCAAAGACAAAAATCATCGATACACATGTGTTTTTCAGGGATAGCTGTCCAGAAATGTGAATAATCAGCTTAATTGCTGTCAGGTCATACAGAATTTCAAAAATAATTTGACAGGATGTAAAATCTTCGTTTAATCTGTTTATAGTTATGCTAAACTGTTTTAGCATTGAAATAATTATAGATTACAAGCCTATCACTGTGGAGAGAGAATGAAATATGGTCAACAAATCAATAACCACGCTTGCAGCGGGAGACATAATTCTTGGGGAGGACCCCGAAAAGTTTTTTTCATCTGTCGGACCGGTACTTGATACTGCTGATATCAGGGTAGGACAGCTTGAAGTCCCGTACAGTAATAGTGCTCCTGAACTGGCTGATCTTAACCTTGAGACTGACAACCTTAAACCTATTGCTAAATATTTTGATCTTATTTCACTTGCAGGAAATCATATCTATGATGCAAAAGAGACTGGAGTTTATGAAACTGTAAACTGGCTTGATTACAACTCTGTTCCGTATTTCGGCGGAGGAAGAAATATTGTTGAAGCCAGGCGCCCGGTGATAATTGATAAGGAGGGGACAAGGGTCGGGTTTCTGAGTTACAACTGCACAGGACCGAAAATCATGACTGCCGGTCCTGAGAAGGCCGGCTGTGCGAAGCTTGATATAATAACACATTACGAACTTGGTGATGTAGCCAATCCTGGCGGTACACCATCCATAATCAATTCATGGCCTGAGCCTAAAAGTTTCAGCCTTATGCTTGCGGAAATATCTGATCTGAAAAAAAGTGTGATGTTCTATGTCTTTATCTTCACAAGGGGCTTGTTCACAAACCCGTAAAACTAGCCGATTATGAGCAGATTATCTGCTATGCGGCAATTGATGCAGGTGCTGATGTTATCTTCTCAAGCCATCAGCATATCCTTCACGGAAATGAAATCTACAAAGGAAAGACAATCTTTCACAGTCTTGGAAATTTCATTGCATGGGTGCCCTCACTAATGCCCGATTTCAAGGCAAAAAACGGAAATAAAAACAAGTTTTTTGATCCTGAAGAGTTGGCACGGACACGGAGTGAGCGCTTTGGTTTTGTTCCGGATCCCGAGTATCCAACCTATCATTTTCACCCCGAGGCCAAGCTCTGCATTACAGCTAAATGTACTATCAAAGATGGAGCCATAGCAGAAACGGGGTATATACCGATGGTCGTGAACAAGGAGGGCGTCCCCATGGTTGTTAAAAAGGATGAATGGGGTGAAATAGTTTTTGACTATGTGAAGAAGATAACCGAAAAAGCAGGACTTAACTCTAAGTTCAGCTGGGACGGAGATGAGGTTATTATAGGCAGCTGATTCCATTTTTATTCTGTAAAAAAATACTGAACAAAGAGGAAAATTAGCGGCAGTGTTGGAAGCATCAGTATAGTGCTCTAGGCAACTGCCCAGGTCGAGAAGGCCGAGTCGTTATTCTCCGCCTGAGACATTATTACCGTAAGTGAGCCGGAGGGCAGGGCAGATAGTATTACTGCTGAAGAGGCAGTGATCGGATCAATATTCAGTAATTTCAGGATTACTGCAAGTGTCAGGGGAATGAAGATAAGCCTCATTGCAGAAACTATATAAGCATAGCGATCACAGAGGATTTCCTTAAAATTGGAGTTTGCTATTTCCCAGCCGATGAGCATCATGGACAGCGGAACCATCATACCGCCGATTGAACCCAGTGTATACTGTATGAAATCGGGAAATCTTAATCCTGATAAGTAAATTATTATAGAGAATATTGATACATACAATGTTTTATTGCTGAACAGATTTCTTATACTTATCTTTTCTTTTCCTGTCAAAAGCATCAGTCCGTAGGAAAAGAAAAACAGTTGAAAACTCATATTATAGGCAACCGTATAGAGAGTTCCTGTTTTTCCGAACATCTCTCCAAGAAGAGGGAACCCTATGAATCCGACATTGGCGAATACCATTACATTTATAAAAACACTTCTAAACCTTTTATTTACCTTCAGCTTTCTGGTGACAATGCTCAGGGTTACTAGAAATAATAAAAAATAGGCTGAACTTATCAGAAAAACTAAAAGCATGCCCATGGCATTTTCTTTTGAAAATATCTGTCCGGAAGCATGTATGATGTTTACCGGTAGAATAATCTTTACCAGCAGTTCAGAGAGGCTGTCCCTCATTTTTATCTTCATTATCCCTTTTTTTGAAAGAACGAATCCGAATGCGAGCAGCAGCAGTATTTTACCGAATATGTTAAGCAGTTGTAACAGCATGTGAGTAATCCTTCTGAATATGAAAGGTCGAAAGATTTTGTTTCTGCAGAATGATAGGTAAAGTAAGGAATACAGTCAATAACGAAGTATTACAAAATTAATATAAGTAAAATGAAAAAAACTAAAAAAAGCCGCAAACCATAAAGTCTGCGGCTGTAATGATTGCTTGATGTAGTGAAGTTTCGGTAGTACCGAAACTTCTGAATGTAATTGAAGCGAAGCTTCGATTACATTATTTCGCCAAGCTTTTTGTAGAAGTCCATTCTCTTCTTTGCATCCTCTTCTGCCAGTGCAAAGAGTTCCTCTGCATGGTCGGGGTTGGTTGCCTGAAGAGCTGTGTACCTTCTTTCACTTCTGATGAAGTCCTGAAATGAAGCTGTAGGATCTTTTGTTTCCCAGTTGAACCTCTTGCCTTCTTCAAGTGCAGGGTTGTATCTGTAAAGCGGCCAGTAGCCTGCTTCAACAGCACGTTTTGCTTCAGCCTGTGACTTTGACATATCGATACCGTGGTTGATACATGGTGCGTATGCGAAGATGATTGAAGGTCCATCATATGCTTCAGCTTCCATGATCGCTTTCTGAGCCTGTGCCCTGTTTGCTCCCATTGAAATGGATGCAACATATACATAGCCGTAGCTCATACACATGAAGCCCATGTTCTTCTTTGTAAGCTGCATACCTGCATTAGCAAACTTTGCAACTGCGGCAATCGGAGTGGCCTTTGATGCCTGTCCACCGGTGTTTGAGTAAACCTCTGTATCCATAACAAGGATGTTGACATTCTTGCCCATGGCTACTACGTGGTCAACACCGCCGTAACCGATGTCATATGCCCATCCGTCACCGCCGAGAATCCATACACTCTTGTCAACAAAATAGTCTTTAAGTTCAACCATCTTGTCGAGAGTTTCTTTCATCTCTCCTGAAGCCTTTGCAGCCTCAGCTTCAAGAAGTACACCAAGAGCATCCTGACCGTCAATTGCAGTCTGTTCTACAGACGTCCACATTTCCAGCTGTTTTTTAAGAGCATCTGCTGCAGCACCCTTAAGTCCAAGCTGGAGAGCTTTTTCTGCTTTGAGTTTAAGGAGGTCCCTGTTTGAGTCTACAGCGAGTCTCATACCGAAACCATATTCAGCATTGTCTTCGAAAAGTGAGTTGCCCCATGCAGGACCGCGTCCGTTGGGTTTCTTTGTGTAAGGAATAGTCGGGAAAGTTCCGCCGTAAATTGAAGAACATCCTGTTGCATTTGCAACAACCATTCTGTCTCCGCAGACCTGAGTTACAAGTTTAACATACGGAGTCTCTCCACAACCGGCACATGCTCCGGAGAACTCGAACAGAGGCTGTCTGAACTGCATTCCCTTAACATTTTCTTCTGATGATCCGTCAAGTGCACCGTAGGGTAGTGTCTCAAAGAAAGCTTCGTTTGCAGTTTCGCCTGCAGCTCTTTCAACTTCAAGGGTACTCCATTCAAGAGCCTTTGTCTTTGCAGGACATGTTTCAATACATACACCGCATCCCTGACAGTCTTCGATGAACATCTGAATCTTGTACATGTATTCCTTGTCTTTGGATGCCTTGTATTTAACAGCATCAAAAGTATCAGGAGCCCCTGCCATTTTATCAGTTTCGATCATCTTTGTTCTTATTGCAGCATGGGGACATGACTGAACACACTGGTTACACTGAATACAGTTTTCACCAAGCCAGTTCGGAACACGTGGTGCAACACCGCGCTTTTCAAGCTTAGTTGTTCCGGTAGGAAGTGTACCATCGTATGACATCTGTGAAACAGGGATGTCATTGCCCTTGAGGTGCATTATTTTTTCAACAATGTTCTTTGCAAAATCATCCGCATCGTCTTTAATCAGCTTGGGTGCTGTATAGCACTTTCCGGGTAATGATGCAGGAACTTCAACTTTCTTGAGAGCTGCAGCTGACTGATCAATAGCGTTCCAGTTCATCTTAACGATATCGTCACCCTTCTTTGCGAAAGTTTTCTTTGCAGCAGCCTTCATCAGGTCAATTGCTTCTTTTTCAGGAAGAATACCTGAAATCTTGAAGAACGCAGCCTGCATTACAGTATTTGTTCTGTTACCTAGACCTACTTCTTCAGCAACGTCATACGCGTTCATGCAGTAGAAGTTGATCTTTTTATCGATCATTATCTGCTGTTCTTCTTCAGTGAGGGTGTAGAATACCTCATCTGCAGGAACCAATGCGTTCAGGAGGAATACTCCGCCTTCCTTGAGAGGCCCGAGCATGTCGTATCGTCCGATATAAGCGGGGTTTGAACATGCAACAAAGTCTGCCTTTGTAATGAGCCATGGAAAGTTAACCTTGCTCTTTCCGAATCTAAGGTGAGAAACTGTGATACCTCCTGACTTCTTTGAGTCATAGTCAAAGTATCCCTGTGCGTTCATATCAGTGTTGTCACCGATGATTTTGATTGAGTTTTTGTTCGCACCTACTGTACCGTCTGAACCCAGACCCCAGAACATACAGGAAACAACGTCTGAAGGAATTGCATCAATTTCTTCCTTAACGTCGATTGATTTATTGCTTACATCGTCTTTGATTCCGACTGTGAATCCGTTGAAAGCTGCTCCGTCAAGGTGATCAAGAACGGCTTTAACATGAGACGGTGTGAATTCTTTTGAAGAAAGACCGTAGCGTCCGCCGACTACCTTGATGTCTTTTCCTGCAAGAACAGCAGCAACATCGAGGAAGAGTGGTTCACCAAGTGATCCGGGCTCTTTAGTTCGGTCAAGAACAGCGATTTTCTTAACACTTGCAGGAATAGCATCAACAAATGCTTCCACAGAGAATGGTCGATAAAGTCTTACCTTGATGGCTCCGACTTTTTCACCCTTTGCAACAAGGGCATTAACAGTTAATTCGATAGTATCGCAGGCGCTTCCCATAGCGATGATGATTTTTTCAGCATCAGGAGCTCCGACATAATCAAAAAGGTGATACTGGCGGCCGGTAATTTTGGCAACCTTGTCCATGTATTCCTGTACAATTCCAGGAACAGCGTCGTAGTAGTTGTTTGAAGTTTCGCGACCCTGGAAGTAAACATCAGGGTTCTGAGCAGCAACCTTAACAATAGGTGCTTCAGGTTTCATTGCTCTTGAGCGGAACTTCTCGATGTATTTGGGTTCAATCAGTGATTTGATATCAGCGTATGATATCTCTTCAACCTTCATGATCTCGTGTGAAGTTCTGAATCCGTCGAAAAATGCAAGGAATGGTATCTCTGATTTAAGTGTTGCAAGATGAGCAACAAGAGCCATATCCATTGTTTCCTGGATGTTTGATGCAGCAGTCATTGCGAAACCGGTGTTTCTTGTTGACATTACGTCGGAGTGATCTCCGAAGATTGAGAGTGACTGTGCAGCAAGTGATCTTGCAGAAACATGGAAAACTGTCGGAAGCATTTCTCCGGCAATCTTATGCATATTCGGAATCATCAGAAGCAGACCCTGAGATGCAGTAAAAGTAGTGGTAAGAGCGCCACCGCTAAGTGCTCCGTGAACAGCACCTGCTGCTCCGGCCTCGGACTGCATTTCCATAACGTCTACAATTTTTCCGTAAACGTTTTCTCTTCCTGTGGATGCCCAGGAATCAGCGTATTCTCCCATAGGAGACGATGGTGTAATCGGGTAAATAGCAGCAACTTCGCTGAAAGCATAGGCCACATGCGCAGCTGCACTATTACCGTCAATGGTAACCATTTTCTTATCAGCCATTTGTATCCCTTCCAAAAATTAAATTTATTGTTGTTCAATTATTATAGTGGTTTGAGGTAAAAGATACAAGGATCGAGGCACATCTGAGCTAAATATCAGACAAAGGATTTTTTTCTTGACATTAGTGCAGAAATTGTTACTGCAGGAAGAATCATGAATATGATACTGGTCATATTAGCCTGATATATTGCAGGAATGATTTTTAGAAGCAGTGCAATAATTGTACATGCTGCAGTGACGTTCCAGCACCTGCGAAGGCTTATATACGCAGACTTTTTACCTGCCGCAACCCTGATTGAATGGATGAGTGTTACGAACAGAAACGGGTTAATGAAAAGCAGGTTCTGATTCCAGTATGAAAAAGCATGGTCTGTAAACAGAGCCATAAATAAAAGCAGTGAGCCTGTAAGCGCCAGGGCAAGTGAAAGCATGGCGCTGAAAATACCGAATAATCTGTTGAACAGGTTGTTTCTTCGTCCGGCAAGAAGAAGCACAGCAGAAATTACGGCGCCCATAATTCCGGAAAGCAGACCCAGCGGCCAGGCTGCCTTGGCATGTTCGGGTATTTCAACTCTGCCCTGGGCTTCGTTAAGAACTTCCCTGCTGGCTACCAGGGGAACTGATTCTCCCTTTGAATCTGTGATCACCAGGGTTTTAATGTTTTTCTCCAGCTCCGCCGGAAGGTACATTTCATCCCATACAAGGATTTCGCGGTCTATTGAACCGTTGATGGCAAAATTCAGCAGCCAGTCCATATAGGGGCTTCCGGTGGTAAAGCGTCTGAAGTCCTCTCTTATTGTATACTCTGATTTATCAAGCGAGGCAGCGTGCAGTTCTCCGTCGAGAACCATATCTATTGCATCACGGATTCTTGTTGAGCAGTTATCATAGAAGTGATCATACAGATAGATCCGGTTATCGGGCTTGATTTCCTCCTCAAGAAAATCCCTGAGGGCTGAGGCCTGTTCCCTGCTCAGGTTCAGCTCATACCGGGTAATATCACGGTTAAGCATTATACCGTATCTGTACTGGCCTCCGGGATTTGATGCCATTTTAAGAAAAAAAAGTCGGCCCATAACAAAGTTTCTTACAAAAGAGTCCTGATCAAAACTGAAGTTGCCGTAGTCGTAGTAGCGGGCATGTCCGTTTGAAACATCTTCAATTACTATTGCTACATGCCCCCACCAGGAATACAGCTCATCGGCCGGACCGTTGAATACAAGGCTGACCTTCAGATTGTCCTGAGATGCGGCGAATGCCTGTGTGGAAATAAAAAGGGAAAATATTAAAACCAGAGTTTTTTTAATAGTCATATAAGAGCCTCATGTTGTCCAGTCCGGTAAATCCGTCAATAAGATTTTTCTGTACCTGCGCCGGTTTTCCGGTTCGGGATGCCTCGTAGTCTGCGTTTAGAATATCCGCAGCCTTTTTAATAGTCAATGCGTGGTTCTCCGGGCTGAAGCCGTTTGTATCGGGAAAAATTCCGGCATCATCCGTATTCAGGAGCCTGTAAAGTTCACTGAAAGTTTTTCTGTTCAGTTCATTTAGAGTCTTTCGATAATCAGCAGAGCCGGCAGCCTTTTTAAGGCAGTTCAACTGTTCTTCAACCGAAAGATATGCAAAATCAGTTGTTTCAGCTGTGAACTCAGATTCAATATTTTCTTTTAGTGCGGAAATTCTTGAATCTGTGAGGTATCCTGAAATACCTTCTAGTTTTTTCAAGTACATCGCTTTAAGTGCCTGGATCGTTTCACCATCAACTGGAACATCAAACCTGTCATAAAAACAGTTTTCATGATTTCTTAACAGAGGTTCAAGTCCGCCCATGGTCTCAAGACTTCTTGCAAACAGCGGAATCTGCCACTGGACTGAATTAATAAAAAGGTAACCGAAGCCTTCCTGAACTGATGTGGAAACAATCAAGTCTGATATTCCAGGCATCTGTTCATATGAGGGGATGCTGTTATCTCTTACGAGTCCTGTTCCGAAAATACCGGGAATAAGTCCGTTTGAGAAACTTTCAGCGCACAAATCAGAATACTGCCTTTCCTGGGATGAGACGCCGGGAAGGCTTACTATCAGATTTACATCAGCTTCTGATGCCGAGGCAATAAGACCAGCCTCAAGAATATTCTTCCTCCGTATCGATCTTACCGGGTAGAAGAGGATCTTTCCATCTTCAGAAAGTCCCGGGAAATCCTTTCTAAAGTAGGCAAACAGATCATTTCTAAGTTTCAGCCTTTGCTGTTCAGAAGGTTTCTCTACAGGTTCTGTGCTTTCCACAGGGTTATTCAGCAGCAATACCTGTTTTTCAGGAATACCCGCAGCAATCAGCTTGTCCCTGTCTCTGCTGTTGATAAGGCAGTAGACCACGTTGGGTAGTACAGGGTAGGGATCTCCAATCAGCGGAATGCTGATGGCTTCAAGGTTATCGTACCGGGCGCATTCGGGAAAGTCGTGAATGTGCAGTATGAACTTCTGATGAGGATAATTTCTAATAGTATACAGTACTGCAGCAGTAAAAAGCGGGTTCTTTCCAAGTTGGAAATTATGAATCCACCAGACCGTGCCGCTGAAGTTTTTAAGCAGTTTTTCTGAAAGAGCCTTTACCTCTTTTTTGCCGAAGCTGAGGCTGGAGTCACGATAATAGATTTCCGGTATTACCTTGATATTAACATCATCAGGCCTGTGCAGGCCGTTTTTTACCTTTTCGGTATTTTCTTCAATTCCGGTTGCGATGCTGATCTTCACCGGTTCGGGATAGTATTTTAGAAGGGAGTTTATTCCGAGCATTATTACACTTGTTACGCCGCCGGGAAGAAGATGGTAATGAAAAACAGTAAAGCCGTTCAGAAGCTCCTCCGCTTCCGATTCTAAATTAATATCAGGTTAAATTACAAGCTGTTTATGCACAGGCTGCAATAATGAGTTGATTTTCTACCCGTATCCGTTAAACTTTAAATATGAATACAAAGATAAGAGAACTTTTAACATTTATCTATGGTGAAGATGTCGGGAAAGAAACAGAAAACCGCCTTGAAGCTCTTGTGTCCCGTCGAATGACAAACATCGAAAAACCTTCCAACTGTGGTACGGGACTTCTGCCGCTTGATGAGAAGGATGCTTTTGTAATTACCTACGGGGACCAGTTTCAGAAGAAAGGCCAGTCGCATATGAAGACTCTGGGTGAGTTTTTTAAACAGGAAACTTCCGACTTTCTTTCCGGTGTTCATATACTGCCATTTTTTCCGTATACATCTGATGACGGATTTTCAATAGTCGACTATATGGAAGTTAATCCTGACTGGGGAGACTGGGATGACGTGGAAGGGATCGGTAAAAACTTTAAACTGATGAGCGATCTGGTGCTTAACCACTGCTCTGCAAGCTCTGAATGGTTTAAGTCCTACCTGGCCTGTGATGGCAAATACAAAGAGTACTTTATTGATGTCCCGGAAGATACTGATGTGTCGATGGTTTTCCGTCCGAGGGCTTTGCCTCTGCTGACGGCCTTCGACACCGCAGAGGGTAAAAAGCATGTATGGACAACCTTCAGTGCCGATCAGGTCGATTTGAATTTCGGAAATCCCGATATCATGCTTGAGATGATTGACGTTTTTCTGTTTCACGTTCAGAAGGGCATTCAGGTTATCAGACTCGATGCTATCGCCTATCTGTGGAAGGAACTTGGCCACTCATGTCTGCACCATCCTAAAACGCACGCAGCTGTACAGCTTTTCAGGGCTGTTGTTGATGAGTTTGTACCCTGGGTTGTAATTATTACTGAAACCAATGTTCCCCACAAGGAAAACATCTCATATTTCGGTAACGGCACCGACGAAGCCCAGATGATCTACCAGTTTGCCCTTCCGCCGATGGTTCTTGACGCCTTTCTAAGGGAGGACTCTGGTCATCTGAAGGCCTGGGCTTCTGAGCTTCCGCCGCCTGACGGCAGAACTACCTATTTCAACTTTCTTGCTTCTCATGACGGAGTAGGGGTTCTTCCTGCCAGGGGCATACTGACTGAGGATGAACTTGACGGGCTGATCGCCAGTGTTAAAAACAGGGGCGGCCTTATTTCTTACAAAGCTACAGCTACCGGGGATATTCCCTATGAAATGAATGTAAACTACTGTGACGCGGTTGCGGAAAAAAATCTTCCTGCAGACTCACGTTCCCGGAAATTTCTTGCTTCACAGTCAATCCTTCTCGGATTTCCGGGAGTTCCCGGAATCTATGTACATAGTCTGATAGGATCAGGCAACTGGAAAGAAGGCGTGTCTGTAACCGGAATGAACCGGACCATAAACAGGCAGAAGCTTGATTTTGATGAAGTTACTGCAGAGCTTGCCGATCCTGCATCTTTCAGAGCCCTTGTTTTCAGCGGATACCGGAGAATGCTTGCGGCCAGACGTCAGAATATGGCCTTTCATCCATCATCAGCCTTCAATATTGTAAGTTCAGCCGAATCTGTACTCGCTTTTGAGCGGGAATCTGATGAAAAAGGTGAAAAGGTTCTCTGTCTTGTAAACCTTTCATCAAAGCAGCAGGAGCAGAAGATTGGGCACTCTGCTATGCGTGATATAATTACCGATACGGCTTTTCTGCCGGGAAGCAGCAGGTTTAACGGTGAAAATATTTTACTTGAACCATGGGAAGTTTTGTGGCTGATTCGTGAATAATCTGATATTATATCTTCCGTATGAATGGAAGAAGAGATAATATTGATCTTATTGTAAGTACAGCTGAGCTTGCCTCGGTTTTTGATAAAAAAAGCAGTCTTTCAAACCTCCTGCAGGATATTGTAGAGATGGTTGCGGAGCATATGAGCGCTGACGTATGCTCCATTTATTTGTATGATAATAAGTCTGAAGAACTCGTACTGCGTGCAACAGTAGGCCTGTCTCCCTCATCGATCGGGGCTGTAAGGCTCAAGATGGGTGAGGGGATAACCGGAACTGCCCTTCAGGAACTGAGACCAATCAGGGAAGCCAGCGCGTCAAAAAATCCGAACTTTAAATTCTTTCAGGATATATATGAGGAACAGTTTGAAGCCTTTCTTGCTGTACCCATACGAAAAGGTCTTAACAGGATCGGTGTGATTACAATTCAGCACCGTGAACCTAACTACTTCAGCCGGCGTGATACTGCCGCTCTGAAAGCTATCGCCTCACAGCTTGCTGCTTCAATTGAAAACTCAGAATGGCTGATGAGTCTTTCTGCGGCAAAAAAAGATCTTTCAAGTGAATTTTACAATCTGAGTATAAGGGGAACCGGAGCTTCAACGGGAACCGTCCGGGGAGAAGCCTTTCTGCTGAATGTCAGAAGGGCCCAGAGTAATGTGAGTTATCAATCACTTGTTCCCGGTGATAAACTGCAGAGCTGCAGGGACAGTGAAGATGACACCTGCTGTACAGATGTAAATCTTACAGCCTTTGACAGAGCCCTTGAGCTGTCAATGAACCAGCTTGAAGAGCTGCAGTCTTCGATAGATGAATCTCTTGCAGATGTGGCGGGAATGATCTTTACTGCACACTTTCTGATGCTCCGTGACGATAATTTTACAGGCCAGATGAGACAGCTTATTGAAGCTGGTTTCAAGGCTGATGAATCCGTGCGCAGGATTGTTTCACAGTATTCCGATATATTTGAGAAGTCCGACCTGCCCGGTATTCAGGAAAAGGTTCAGGATCTCCGTGATCTTGAACACCGGCTTCTGGCTAACCTTTACGGAGAATCACTGGATCACGCGGATTATTCTCACAATATAGTAATAGCCGAAGATATTTTCCCTTCCGAACTGGTGAAGATCTGGCTTCAGCGTTCACAGGGCCTTGTTCTCTACGGAATGGGTATTACAGCTCATATTTCCATTCTTGCAAGATCTTTGGGTTTTCCCATGCTTATTACCGGAGACCGACGTGTACTATCCATTCCGGGAGGTTCCGAGCTTTTTATGGATACCCGAATGGGGCTTCTACACGTTAATCCGTCCAGAGACATTGTGGAAAGTTATGCGACAAGGCTTGGTAAAAAGGCTTTTGAAGATTTCTCTGCAATACCTGAGCAGACCTTTACTGCTGATGGTGAGCGAATTAAGGTTTTTGCAAATATAAATATAACTCATGATATAAAAACCGCAGTCAATGTTAAGGCTGAAGGAGTCGGTCTCTACAGAAGTGAATTTCCCTTTATAATTAGAAATGAATTTCCTTCAGAAGAAGAACAGTGCCGTATTTACCGTAAAATACTCCAGCGTGCCGAAGGCCGTGAGTGCATTCTTCGGACACTTGATATCGGAGGCGATAAGATTCCCGGATATGCATCCAACACTTCCGAAGCCAACCCCTTTCTTGGCTTTCGCGGAATACGTTTTTCACTCGGCCATCCTGAACTGTTTCAGGACCAGATTCGCGCAATGCTCAGGGCCGGAGAGGGGTTCAAACTTAAGATTATGTTTCCCATGGTTTCAAGTGTTGACGAATTTCTGGAGGCCAAGGGGCTTGTCGAAAAGTGCATCGATCTTCTTAAAAATGATGGAGCTCCCGCAAACCTAAGTCCGGAACTGGGCGCGATGGTTGAGCTCCCGGCTGCCGTTGAGGCTATTGACGATCTTGCCGAAGCTGCGGATTTTTTGAGCATAGGTACCAATGACCTTATTATGTATACTCTGGCAGTAGACCGTACAAATGAAATGGTCAGAGGAATGTTCAAGCCCTGCCACCCTGCAATTCTACGCTCACTGAAAAGAATAACCGAGGGTGCTCTTGCTGCCGGTACAGAACTTTCAGTATGCGGCGAGGCTGCCGGTGAACCGGGAATATTAAAATATCTAATAGGCTTGGGGATCAGAAAAGTAAGCGTCGACCCGCTGCGCATTCCTGAACTGAAAAATATGATTTCAGGCTGGACTCTCGATGACTGTAACGCCTTCATGTCACAGGCCCTCTATGCAAAAACCGTTAAAGAAGCCGAGGCTCTCTTCAAATAAATGTCTGTATAAAAGAAAAGACAGGCTGCTGACAACAGCCTGTCTCAGGAGGAGAGAGGGTCGGATGGACTCAATTAGAATTCCTACCCGTAAAGTGTAAATCCCATGGCAGGGTATTCAGGAATTCCTTCTTTAGAACTTTTAAATTTTCGATATTTCTCAGGCTCACCATGAAATGGTGAACTACCAACGAAAGGCATTAACAAGCTGTGTTCAAGAAGTTCTTTCATTCTATCTTTATCAGTCATAACTAACCTCCGTATACCTGATTTCTATATGTATAATATAGTTAGTTATGGCTAATATGTCAAGAAAAAACTTACAAAAATTGTCAAGAATTATTATCGCTGCAGGAACATGCCTGATTTGCGCCCCAGAACCTTGTGATCAGATCCAAAAGCTTCTCCTCGAGCACCTCATATGAATAGAAGCATCTTGCAAGATCAAAGTTGGTTTCGACCATCGTTTTCCGTTTTTCTTCATCTGTCAGGATTTCCTTAACCCGTTTTACTGTTTCGTCTGTTATAAAGTCATCCATTTCTATGACATCGAATCCCTTGGGCTTTATATCAGTGAAGTAGATAGAATAATTGTTAACAAGAATAGGTTTCTTAAAGTAAAGGGTTTCAAGGAATGCATTTCCAAATCCTTCGATAAGTGAGGGGTAGGTTACAAAATCGGCATGCGGATAAATATCCTGCAGGGTGTAGATCTTTTTACCATCTTTTATTTCTCGTTTTTCAGCAATGAGATCGGAAACAAATATGGCTTTGATTTTCATCAGGTTCGCGTATTCCCTGACCCGGTTTTCATATTCATGGCCTTCATCACCTGATGCGTGTGAGATTACGAATACCGCTTTTTCACCCAGCCTGCTTACCAGTTCTATAGCATGCTCAATACCCTTTCGCTGAACTACCCTGGTTGGCTGCAGAATAAGTATCTCATCATCACTTATCCCCAGAGCCTCCCTCATATCCTTATTATAGTCATCAATTCCCGGTGCAGGCTTGTTGAAATCCATGACATTAGGAATCAGGGTTGATGAAATTCCGGTACGTAGTGCCAGCTGGTTCTGGCCGGATGTATTGATAACGACATGCTCAATTGAAGGCAGATGCGGAGGAAAAGCCATATTGAAGTAATCCCAGACACAGTTTCGAAGGAATCTTTTTCTTTCCCAGAAGAAGTCATGATGATGGGCAATTGTTTTTATTCCGGTTTCACCGATCATTTCGGTAATAGCCAGAGCAAGTGAGATATTCAGCGGTATGGTAACCGCATTCTGGGGAATAAGAAGATCAATATTGAATTTTTCTACAAACTGATAGAGTTCTTCTTTGATACGTTTTCGGTAATGATGTATCTTTGCTGTAAGTTCCGGATCTCTTACTGAGCGTCCGTATATCTTCTTGTTGATTTCGTCTATAACAGGATTTTTGAAATGTGCGTATTTGGATACGAAGGATCTTTCGGCAGGTGTGTCCAGTTCTTCCGCAAAGTAATAACAGGTCCAGCCGTTTCTCTCAAAAACATCAGCCCATTTTGCAATTTCCAGGCTTACTCCATCTGTTCCTGCTATCCGGAAAGAAACAAATCCCACATTCTTCTGCATAAAAAACTCCTTAGTCTTGTTTTATTGGTTCTTCAGTCACGCTCCCGGTAATGTGTATTTCGGCCCGTCGGTTCAGATACTGTTTATCCTTTTCCATGGTCACAGGCCGTGCTGCTCCATATCCTTCGATCTTTGCATCGGTTGGAACCTTCCATATTGAAAGCAGGAATTCTCTTGTGTTGGCGGCTCTTGCTTCACTGAGCTCAACTCGCCCGCTTTCTGTTCCAAACCTTGCGCAATGTCCTGTAATATCAATCTGAATCATATCAAGGTCGGTATTGTCCCCGGTAGGTAACTGCTTTACAAATTCAATTATCTTATTCCTGGCCTCTGCTGTCAAATCTGCATTATCCGGCAGGAAATTTACGGTGAGCTGCTTGTCAATTACTATTGTTACAGGGACGGGCGGGGCCGGTTCCGGAGCTGTTGCGGGTTCTTCCGTCGGTTTCTCCTGTGTAATCACTGGAGCTTCTTCAGTTTTTTCAGGAGAAGTCTGCTGCCGGCCCAGCTGCTCTGCTTCGGCAGTTTTTTCCTCTGCAGTTCTTGATATTTCAGGTTTTGTAACTGCCGGCTTAGCTGTCGCTGGTGTTGTATCCTCAATTTTCCGGTCAGGAATAGAAGTTTGAGCCTGCTTTCTGGTTTCAGATACTGAACTGCGGTTTCTTCCTGCAGAAAATATACTGTCGGAAGAAAAAATACTTAATGGGCTTACAGGAAGTAAAAAAAGTGCAAATAGAAGCAGAATGATAACTGCAGCAATAGATACCGGAATAATGACCGATCTGTCTTTTTTTACTGCTTCCTTTGGGATTTTTACTGTTGATTTGCGGATAAACCTGTTGTTCAGATAAATGCTGTAGTTCATCCGTCTCTTAACAAGTTCGGATTCTACAGTTATAAGGGGATCACCTGCCTTTGCCGGCGGAATATTATTTATAGTTTCAGAAATGAGTCTGATTTTTCTGGAGTCGGTTTTCACATAGAAATTCAGAATCGCGGTATGCTGATAATCTGAAAGTGTTGTGAGATTGAGTCTGGATTTACCCTTTCCGTCAGGCGAGTGCATCCAGGCTACATGACTATTATCAATCTCAATCCCTATTAGGAAGCTCATAACTTAATTTTAATACGATATCGATTTATATCAACAAAAAAAATCCGGCTTAGACTTTAGCAAGGTTTTTTTCGATTATATCTTTTATTGTAAGTGTTCTGAAATATTCATTGATATGATCGCTTATATCATTCCATATTGTGTAGGCCTTACAATTTTCGGTTCTGTCACAGTCTTTTTTACAGTCATCTGTTGAGCAGGGTGTCAGCATGACAGGTTCTCCGACCGAAATAAGTAAATCTTCAATTGTAATCTGATCTACCGGTCTTGAAAGACTGAATCCGCCTCCGGGGCCTCTGGTAGATTTTATTATTCCTGATTTTTTCATTTTATAAAAAATCTGCTCAAGGAACTCCGGTGAAATATCTTCTTCGGCGGCAATTGAGCTGATTGAAACAGGTTTTCCGTCTTCCTGCTCCGCCAGTTTCAGGATTGCCCGTAATCCGTATCTTCCCTTAGTTGTTATTCTCATTTGAAAAGTCTCCTTAGCCTGACCTTTTTAGATTATGAAAAATTATAAGGTAATAAGTCCAAATAATAAAGGTATTATTTATCGGTTTGGTCGGGATTTTAGCACCATTACTCTGAATCCGCGGTATTTTCTGCTGAAAATAATGCTGAAACTGCCTTTCACCCTTTCAATTTTTGCCATATCTGAGCTTTTGCCGGCGATGATCAATTTTCCGCCCGGAGAAAGTATTTTTAAGGATGTTTCAATTATTTCAGCTTCCGCATCTGCTCCTGGTACAAATAGCGGAACAGCAGCGATTTCCTTTATGCTGCCTTCAAACCCCGGGTGCATTGAAAGTTCAGAGTATACAGGAAGATGAAGGTTTGATGATTTACGTTCTCCAAGATTAAAAGCAGCTGCCTTTAACTGGAGAAGATCGTTTCCGGCAAGTATAATTTCGGCGTTCTCCGTACCGTTCAGGGCTGAATAAGCTGATGTAATATGACCCTGACCGGGGTTCCAGAACAGGATTTTACCTGCCCTTGCTGAATCCTTTAATGTATCAATAAGGAGTTCCGAAGCATAGGAAACCGAGTCGAATTCGGGAAGTCCGTAGAAACCCGTGAATCCGCTGCCTGAAACAGTTCGGCCGTAAAGTTTTTCAAAGGAAAGCGTCCTGGTTCTGTTACGGTATAGATCTGCAGGTTTGAAATGAAATACCGTATATTGAGGAGTTTTTTCGCTGTAGAGCAGTTCGGCTCCGCAAGCCTTGATTTCATTCTCTGTAAAATCACTCAGCGGCTCAACTATTACAACTGCTGCAATTCCGTCATTATTAAGGTGATAGCCGCAGTTCTGAATGAAATCGGCAATAACCGGATTTCCGGCCTTCGCAGGAATATTGGATAGAATAAGATCGTATCTGCCGTCCTGTTTCTCTTCAGATTCAAGGCTGCCTGGAAGAAGACCGGGAATTATGCTGATACTGTCTGCAGGCATGCCGTTGAGTTTTGTGTTCATTGATGTAAACTGCAGGGCAAGAGCATCGCGATCGGATGCTGTAACCTGAAGAAGGGGAAATTTCTTTTTAAGACTTATTGCAATGACTCCGGTGCCGCAGCCGGAATCAAGTATGGAAGTATAATTTTCAGGATTCAGATGCTGGGCTACAGTTTTTAAAAGCAGCATTGTTCCGGCATCGATACTGAAGCTGCTGAACAGTCCATGAGAGAGATAAAAACGCAGCTTCTCTCCCATAAACTTTGATTCAGCTATCCGGTTAATGTATTTGTTGTCGAACTTTAGTTGTTTACCCGTTCTACATACTCCCCGGTTTCGGTGTTAACAAGGATTCTTTCGCCCTGTTTGATGAAGATGGGTACTTTTACTTTAAGGCCTGTTTCAACTGTTACAACCTTGGTTGCACCTGTTACAGTATCGCCCTTGAGTGCTTCAGCAGCCTCGGTTACTTCATATACGACTTTGTATGGAATCTTGATATCAATCGGTTTTCCATCGTAGATGATTACCTTGTAAGTTTCGCCGTCTTTCATGTAGAGGCCCTGTTCCTGCATTGTAACGACGGGTATTTCGAACTGCTCGAAGGTCTCATTGTCCATGAAGTGGTAGTTTTCACCGTCCGAGTAGAGGTACTGACAGTCTTTGTCTTCGACTGTAATATCTTCAACGTTGTCCTGGCTTTTCATTGTTTCTTTGAGAACAGAACCGTCAATCAGGTTCTTCAGTTTCAGCCTGACGAAGGCTGAGCCCTTACCGGGGTTTACAAATTCCCTCTCTGCAACGAGGTAGGGGTATCCTTTCAGAAGGAGAAAGGTTCCTTTATCAATTTGTCCTGCTTTTATCATCATATGTCCTTTCAGAGAATTAAGAGGACACCGCGCAGGCCTGTTAGATAAGGCTGTAACGATGTCCGTAAACTAAATTATAGCAGAAAAGGGGAACAAAATCACCCCCTCAAGCGATGAAGAATCAAGTATAAGCATCATAAGGCGGTCTATTCCAAGAGCCACTCCTGAACAGTCGGGAAACCCTTTTTTAAAGATTTCACACCATGATTCATCTGCTTTAAGCGATACAAGAGCCGCCTGCTTCTCCTCGTTTTCCTTTCTGAAAAAATCAACAGCACGCTCATAGTCAGTCTCTTCCGAGTAGCAGTTGGCAAGCTCGACCCCTCCTGCATAGAGTTCCCATCTCTGAAGGCGGCCGGGGATTTTAGATGGTTTTGCAAGTGTCGGGATCCCTGAAGGGTAGTCATAAAGAACAAGCGGTCTTTCTGAATCAAGATTTGGCTCTACAGAATGAACAAATATCAGGTTGAATAGCTCTTCCCAGCTGTAATCAGAGTTTTCAGCAGAACTTCCAGCTCCGCTGCAGCTCAGGCCGAGTCCTTCTGCAGCCCTAATCATGGCGGCAATCTCTTCTTCTTTACTCATTTTTCCGGTACAGAAATCACTTATATCAAGAGCCGCATGTTTTTCAAAAGCTTCAGTCATTGAAATTCTAGTGAAGGGCGGACGGAGCCATTCTGATTTTTTTACAGTCTCCGGCCACTGCTCCTGTACAAAATCAAGCAGCCTCGAAAAAAGCTTTTCGGTAATTCTTATCGAATCTTCGGCATCAGCTTCCATAGTGTAGTACTCAAGCATAGAGAACTCGGGATTGTGTATGCGGCCTATCTGTTCGCTGTTTCTGAAACACTTTGAAATATTAAAAATGTCACCGCATCCGTCGGCTATCAGCTGTTTCAGATAGTATTCAGGCGATGGAAGCAGGTACATATCCTTCGATACTCCGTATGGGTTCCGGTATTCCGTTTTAAAAAGTTCAATAGGACCTTCCGGGATGACGGACGGGGCGAGGATAGGTACTTCAGCCTCCAGATAGCCTGATTCTGTTAAAAAATTTCTAATGGCTGTGATGAGCTGTGAACGTCGTCTGAAAAGCTCATATCTGCTGATGTTTTTTTCTAATCCGGCCATATATCAATTGTAATAAAATTCTCCTGTCCTTGTATACTCTATAAATAAATACAATTGACGGTGAATAATTCATTTCATATCATGTATTAATATTAAAATTGGCAGGAGTTTGAAAAATGTTCGGTATTTATCTGTTTGCGCTAATCTTCGGTTTCGGTGTTATTTTAATTGATATGCTCGGTCTTATCGGTTCGGATCATGGAAGCGGAGATGATATCTCCGATATCATCTCTGATGACGGTGCTGATAGTGATTTTACGGGGGATGATTCTGGAGATATTTCAGCCGACAGCGGCGATGATATTGGCGATATAAGTGCTGATGAAGGCATTGGATACAATGCCGGCGATGATGACTCCAGCGACCTGGACGCAAGTGATGACGGAGTTCTTCTGCCTGATCTCCGCAGCGGAAGGTGGGTTTACAGTGCTCTGAATTTTCTGAGATCCGTTGTATATTTCGCACTCGGTTTCGGGGCTGTCGGAGTTTTCGGAAGCCTGACGGGGCACTCTTTTATAAGCACAATCCTCTGGAGTGCAGGCGCGGGAATCGTAATACTGATTATTGTAAAGTTTGTGATGCGGCTTCAGCGGAATGTCCTTGATTCACAGGTAAAGGCCGGTGAGCTGATGCTGGCTCAGGCTGAAGTGCTGGTAACCATACCAAGGGGAAAGCTCGGCCGAATACGTGTAAAAAGCGGCGGCAGCTATCATGACCTTTACGCACGCGGAAAGGATCCCGGAACAGTTTATCCGGCCGGGACTATAGTTTATGTTGTTGATTCTTCGGGTGATGATCTTATCGTTCATACAGCGAAGGAATAAAGAAGCTTTAGGAGGCAAAAAGTGGATATTATCACTGAATTACTTGGACAGGGGGGCGGTTCGATATTTCCGGCAATAGCGGCGATTGTTGTATTTTTTCTGCTCATCCTGATCTTAAAGGCATTTATCAAGGTGGCGCTGCCCCATATCCTGATTGTAGTCAACGGGCGGAAAAGTAGACGTGACGGCAAGACCTACGGGTTCTCCGTTGTCCGCGGAAGAACCACAGTGGTCCCGTATTTTCAGGAGGCAAGACAGCTTGATTTGGGAATTTACCCGATCAACGTACGGGTGGAGGGCGTTAATTCCGCCAACGGTATTACGGTAGGCGCCGATGCGACAGCTTGTGTCTGTATTGACACCGACGACAGTGCAATGGTTTACACTGCTGTCGAAAAACTGCTGGGTAAAAGCCGTGAGGAGATTCAGGAACAGATCCAGCGGACCCTGATAGGAAATTTCCGTGGCGCGCTTAACAAGGCAACTCCGCAGGAGGCCATAGGTATGAAGAATGCTGATCCCGAATCAAGCGATACCGAGGGATCAAGAGCCGAGTTCCGCGAAGAGCTTGTGCGGGATATCGACAGCGATCTGTCAACCTTCGGAATGAAGGTCGTTTCAGTGTCCTTTCAGAATATCTGGGACACCTCCAACTATATAGCAAACCTTGCTCAGAAAACTCTTTCGTCAAAGCAGAAAGAGGTTGCTATAGAGGAAGCCCGTCTGAAGGCCGAGGCTGAGCAGGCGGAATCGGACAGTAACAGAATTATTACCCTGGCCAGAAAAAAGGCAGAGGAAGCAATAATAGCGGCCCGGCAGAAGGTTGAGCTCTACAGGAAGGAGAGTGAAAACCTGATAGTCGAGAAAAAGCTGCTTGCAGATAACGGCATAGAGAAGGCCCAGAATGAGGGCCAGACCCGTGTTCAGTCCGAGCATGTCGAGCTTAGGAAACTGCGGAACCAGACCGAGGTGGTTCTTGATGCTGAAGCCAAGAGTCAAGCCTCAGAAATCCTGGCTGAGGGAGAAAACGAGGCAATTCGAATTGTTGAGGGAACCCGAAACTCCATGCTGCGCCAGAAGACTGAACTGCTGAAGAAGGCCGGAGATGTTGGAAACATGGTTCTGTTCATGAATCAGCTTCCCTTTCTTTATGATGCCTACAAGCAGTCTGCAGGAAAAGCCGGTGTGAACAATTTTCTGGTTATGGATGAAAAAACCGGATTTTCAGGTGCAGTTAACCGCGGTCCTGCCGCCTTTGTTACCTTTCTGAAACACTTTCAGGAGGGAATGGGAATCAATATACCTGAACTTATGGGTAAAAAGGAGGCTGCAAAATGATGCTGTTTACCGTTACACTGATATTACTTATTCTTATCACTCTTTTTATCCAGCTGATAACACGGATGAAGATCATCGGGGGAAATAAACTTGGTATTATTGCAGGTAAGGGCGGCAAGGCCGGATTTACCACTCTTTCGGGTGGACGGGCATTTATAATACCGCTTTTTCACCGCTATACCACTGTAAATCTAATGCCTTATACAATAGATGTTGTTGTGAAGTCCTCTATTGCCGACGGAGTAGTTCCGTTGAATGTTAAGGCTACAGTAAGTTTTTCAATTGCATCATCCGCCCAGGGCCGGGACAAGGCTGTTACACGCCTGCTTTCAATGATAGATCATCCCGATAATCTTAAAGAGGTTGCAAGTGATATCATCGAGGGACACCTCAGGGATGTAATTGCATCCATGACCCCTGAACAGGTTATGCAGGATAAGGATCAGCTTGTTTCCAACATGATAAATGTCTGTAAGACTGATCTTGAAAACATCGGTCTTGAAATTGCAACGATGAATATAGCAGATGTTGATGATCACCGCCTTGAAGGTGTTGAAGATCCTGAACTCTACATTGCACTTCTTAAACGTATCCAGACTGTATATGCCGAATGCCAGGCCAGAATTGCAAAGGCTGAATCTCAGGCCAAATCGGTTGAAGAAGAGGAAAAGCGCCGGACTGAAATAGAAGTCCGGAAATACACAAATATGTATGAGAACATGGTTGCCGAAACACGTGTTGCGGTTGCCGAGGAGGAACAGCGCGGGCTGGTCGGTATCGAGGGTGTTCAGAAAGCCGCAGATGCGGAGGTTGCCGGTCTTAAAACTAAGATCGAATCTGAAAAAGAGCGTGTAGTGATGCTTAGAAAGAAGCTTGAGGCCGAGGTTGTTACTCCTGCTCTTGCAGAGAAGGAAAAGATGATTCTTGAGGCAAAAATCAAGTCTGCAGAAATTAGAGGTGAAGAGCAGGCTGTCATCGATCAGCTGAAAGAGACTATAGATATTATTGCCTCACAGGGTGAAAAGGGTGCTACAGCCTATCTTATTGAGAACTTCAGCAAGCTTATTCAGCCATTTGCCGAGACTCTCACTCTCTTTAATGTTGATAATGTATCTGTCGTTACAGGAATGGAAGGCGGGCATCAGCCTATCAGCGCTATTCATCCCCATGCTGTTGATATGACAAAAAATGAACTGATCAAAAACCTTATGGGAGACAGTCTCGGGGTATCACCTGAATTACTGACCGGTAAGAATTCCGTTTCTGTTTCTTCTATTAAAAAATAAATTTCAAGCCTCTCTGATAAGCTCAAATTCAGACTGTCAGAGAGGCTTTTCTTCTTAATCCCGCTTATTGCAAATTCCAACCATCTGCGCTTTAATGTTGCTCTATGGATGACAGATATTTTAAGCAGGCTTCGGCCGATACCGGCGTCCCCGTCAGGGGCGTTATTGCAGTTTCGGGACTTCTTGAAGAGGGGGCGACTGTTCCCTTTATTGCACGATACAGAAAAGAGGCTACAGGAAACCTCGATGAGGTTCAGATAATAGCGGTCAGGGACAGGCTTGAGGAAATTGCCGCCTTTGAAAAAAGACGTGAAGCAATTCTTTCCTCCCTGAAAGAACGGGAGCTTCTGACTGATGAGCTTGCCGCCGCCATTGATGCTGTAATGACTCTGAATGAACTGGAAGATCTATACCTTCCCTACCGCCCGAAAAAGAAAACCAGAGCCTCTGTTGCGGCGGAGAAGGGGCTTACTCCTCTTGCCGAGGCAATCCTGTCATTCAGCTGCAGCCTGCCGAAGGACGCTGAAGCTTTCATCAACCCTGAAAAGGGGGTTGAATCTGCAGACGAGGCCCTTGCAGGTGCATCCGACATCATTGCCGAGAAAGTATCCGAGAGCAGCGCCGTCCGCGGAAAGCTTCGGGAACTCTTTGAACGCGATGCTGTTCTAAGTTCACAGGTTGTAGTGAAAAAAAAGGAAGAGGCGGCCAAATACCAGGACTATTTTGATTTTTCCCAGCGTGTTTCAGGCATCCCTTCACACCGCTTTCTGGCTGTAATGCGCGGGGCTGATGAGGGCTTTCTACGATGGCACATCCTGCCTGATGAAGAGCCCGCCCTGAAGATTATTAACCGTGAGTTTCATGACTCGATCCAAAAGCAGAACGGGAGTAAGAACCCAGCCTGTTCGGATTTTATCAGGGCGGCTTCGGCTGATGCCTACGGCAGGCTTATTGCCCCCTCACTTGAAACTGAAACAAAGAAAGCGGCCAAACTGAGCGCCGATACCGAGGCTGTTTCGGTCTTTGCCGAGAACGTGCGCAATCTTCTTATGGCAGCCCCACTGGGGGCCAGGAGAATGATTGCTGTCGACCCGGGGCTTCGGACAGGCTGCAAGGTTGTAGTTCTCGGCGCAGAGGGAGCCCTTCTGGAGCATGATGTCATTTACCCCCTTCCGCCCCACAATAAAACAGCGGATGCCGAGTGCAAGCTGCTGTCCATGGCCTCAAAGTATAAGACTGAGGTCGTTGCTGTCGGCAACGGAACAGGCGGAAGAGAGACGGAGGCTTTTCTGCGCTCGGTATTCGCCGGGTCGACGGTGATTATAGAATCGGTTAATGAAAGCGGCGCTTCTGTTTATTCCGCCTCCGAGGCTGCACGGCGTGAGTTTCCTGACCAGGACGTTACAGTCCGGGGAGCCGTCTCAATCGGGCGGCGCCTGATGGATCCGCTTGCCGAGCTTGTAAAGATCGACCCGGGTTCAATCGGGGTCGGCCAGTATCAGCACGATGTAGATTCAAAGCTTCTTAAGAAGGGGCTTGATGATGTAGTTGTATCATGCGTTAACTCCGTTGGTGTTGAACTGAATACCGCCAGCAGCGAACTGCTTTCGTATGTTTCCGGACTCAGCAGAAAGACTGCTGATGCAATCGTAAAGAACCGTGAAAAGACCGGAAGCTTTAAAGAACGTGAACAGCTTCTGAAGGTAGGCGGGGTAGGCGATAAGGTCTATCAGCAGGCGGCAGGCTTCCTGCGCATCAACAATGGTAAGAATCCACTTGATTCAAGCGGTGTCCACCCTGAAAGCTACCCGATTGTAGAGAAGATGGCTAAAAACAGCGGCTGTTCTGTGGCAGAGCTTATGAACGATCCTAAAAAAATTGATTCCCTTGTACCGCGTGATTATATTAGTGAAAGCGCCGGTCTGCCCACTGTGAACGATATTATTGCCGAGCTTAAAAAGCCGGGACGGGATCCGCGGGATGAATACAGGTTTTTCAGCTTCAGCGAGGGTATTGAAACGATGTCCGATCTGAAGGTGGGAATAGTTGTTAACGGTATAGTTACAAACGTTGCGGCCTTCGGTGCCTTTGTTGATACCGGAGTTCATCAGGACGGACTGGTTCACATCAGTGAAATATCGGAGCATTTTATAAAAAACCCGTCCGATATTCTAAAGGTCGGCCAGTACGTTCAGGTTAAGGTTCTTGCCGTAGATGAAAAGAGGAAAAGGATCTCCCTTTCAATGAAGGGCGTTCCCCAGGGATAGATTATGCAGAAAAAAACTGTTTTTATAGACACCGATTGCGGTATCGATGATGCTGTAGCCATTATGATGGCTCTTGCGGCTCCGGAACTTGAAGTTGCCGGAATAAGCTGTGTTGCAGGCAATACAAGCCTTGATAATGTTGTAAATAACGTATGCGGGCTTCTTTCGTTTTCCGGCCGGACCGATGTTCCGGTATTCAGAGGGGCTGCGTTTCCATTTGTCAGAAACGAAATCCGATCAGATAATATACACGGAGCCAGCGGCCTTGGTAATGTCAAGCTTGATGCTTCGGCAAAAAGCATTGATGCACTGAATGCTGTTGAAGGACTGCTTAAAACCGCGGAGGAAAACAGGGGAATGACCCTGGTGACCCTCGGGCCGCTTACAAATATTGCCATAGCGCTTAATCTGTACCCGCAGCTGAAGGACCTTCTTGGAGAAATAGTGATGATGGGCGGTGCCGTCGGTCCGGGGAATGTGACACCCCATGCCGAGTTTAACTTCGCCTATGATCCGGAGGCAATCGCCTTCTGTCTCTCTGCCGGTCTTCCGGTCAGCATCCTTACCTGGGATGCTGTTATGGATATGATTTACACCGAAGAGGAATTTGATGCCCTTGATATGGGCGGATCCGCTGCAGGACAGCTTTTTCTCGATCTCCAGAGCTTCTACATGGATTACAAGGAAAGCGTTTACGGAAAGAGGCTTATCTCCTTTCCTGATCCGCTCGCCATGGCCTGTGTTATAGATCCTTCATCGGTTACAGAATCAGAAAAAATGAATCTTGGAATAATACTCGATCAGAGCGATGTGAGGCGTGGAGCCTCAGTAAAGGATGAAAAATTCGGCGGTCATGCCGATGTGATTACAAAATGCGATATAGACAAGTTCTCTGCTCTTCTGAAGCGGATAAAATACATAGGACAGAAAGGTTAGACAGATATTGATGTACAGAATCGGAGAAAAACACCACGGATTTATATCAACAGAGATTGATGACCTTCCTGAATACAAAGGTAAAGGTTTCCGCTTCACACATGAAAAGACAGGCCTGGACCTGTACCATGTAATGAATGACGATAAGGAGAATCTTTTCTCCTTCATTTTCAAGACTCCGCCCTATGATGATACCGGGCTTCCCCACATTCTTGAGCACTGTGTTCTAAGCGGCTCTAGGAAGTATCCGATAAAGGACCCCTTCCTTGCGATGATGAACGGAAGCATGAACACCTTTCTCAACGCGATGACTTATCCCGATAAGACTGTCTTCCCGGCGGCATCAACTGTTGAACGCGACTACTTCAACTTGATGAGTGTCTACGGAGACGCCGTTTTCTTTCCGCTGCTGAAAGAGGAAATTTTTATGCAGGAAGGGATCCGCTTTGAAAAGGACGGAAACGGAGGCATACTGCCGCAGGGCGTTGTATTCAACGAGATGAAGGGCGCTTACTCAAACCATGACTCAATTGCTTCCGAGTATTCATACCGGAAGCTTTTCCCCGATACTCCCTACCGCTTCGACAGCGGCGGAGAGCCATCGGCTATACCATCGCTTACATATGAGGCCTTTGTCGCCTTTCACAAACGTTACTATCATCCTTCAAACTGCCGGATCTTCCTTTACGGCGATATAGATACCGACAAGCAGCTGGCTTTCATTGAAGAAAACTTTCTCAGTGATTTCACAGCAAAGGCGGAACCGGCAGAGGAGCTTAATCTGCAGCCGGGCTGGTCCGCTCCTGTGGTTGAAACAATCACCTGTCCTTTTGATGAGGAGGGTGAAGGTGACGATCTTGCCACAATAACCATGAACTGGAAAACAGCGGGTGTGGGTGAACCCATAAACATCCTTGCCTTTGAGGTCCTTGCCGAAGCGCTTCTTGGAAACATGGGAGCTCCGGTCTACAAGGCCGTTGTTGAATCCGGACTCGGAGAGGATCTTAGCCCAGTGAGCGGAATTGAAACCGATCTGCGCGAGATAGTTTTTTCCATAGGAATACGCGGTGCAAAAGCCGAATCAAGGGAGGATTTTGAAAAGCTGATCATGGATCTGCTTGAGGACATGGCCGCAAACGGTATTCCCGCTGATTCGCTCACTGGAGCAATTCACAAGGTTGAGTTCAGAAACCGCGAGATAAAGGGCGGAGCCCCTTTCGGCCTCAGACTGATGGGCCGTTCGCTTAAGGGCTGGCTTCATGAGGCTTCTCCCTCACATACAATGGTTTATGAATCGAGTATGGAGGAACTTAAGCGAAGAATAGCTGATGACAGCGCCTATTTCAGCAGGATGCTCAAGACCTGGTTCATCGACAATCCCAACAGAATTACTCTTTCAGTTGTTCCGGATGCCGGACATAACAGCCGTATGGACAGTGATATCGAGGCAGCTGTTGAGAAGCGGAGAGGCTCCTATACTGCTGAAGAAGCCTCCTCCCAGGATGAAAAACTTGAATCATTTCAGAACTTTCAGGAACAGCCTGATGATAAAAATGCGGATCTGATTCCCACCCTCGATCTCGAAGACCTTCCGCTTGAAATACGGAAAATAAAAACCGATCAGGAGACCTTCAGCGGAGTTCCGCTTTATTCCCATAAGCTTTTTACAAACGGAATTGTCTACCTCGATCTGGCAATTGATGTACGGGATATCGAGGACGAAGACGGAATGCTTCTACCCTTCTTCAGCAGGATGATATGCTCATCGGCGCTGCCTGATATGACCTATGACGAGGTCGCTGTCAAGCTTTCAATGATTACCGGGGGGCTGTATACCTTCCTGGAGTCAAGCCGGACAGCAGGGAAAGATCCGAAAAGAAAAGATTACCTCTTTTTCAGGCTGAAAGCTCTTGAATCTGATTTTGATGAGGCAATGAAACTTACATCTGATCTTTTTCTGAAATCCCTCATCGGAGATGAAACCAGGATTAAAGACCTGCTGCTTGAGATGAAGAACGATTTCAAATCAAGCATTATTCCTGCCGGGCATTCATTCTGTGCTGTTAAAGCAGGCGCCGAGTTTGACCGGGTTCTTGAACGTGAGGATGAATGGCGTGGAACAAGGCAGTATCTCTACATAAACGGTCTGGCCGCAGATCTTGAAAAATCGATTCCCCAGATAGGTAAAAAACTGCTTGAAATCAGAGATGAACTCTTTGCTCCGGGAAGAATCTCATTCAATATTACCTGTGAAGAGGGTTCCGTCGGCATGGTAAAAGATGGGATAGTTGATTTTCTGAAGAAAATTGACGGCCGTGAATCTGTCCGTCAGCGTAAGGCTGCCGGAACCCCGCTTAAAAATGAACCGGCTTTTTCTATGGCTTCACTTGCGGTTCCTTCATCAATCTGCTACACAGCGGCGGCCTTTCCGTGCTCAAAGCTTGGAACCGAAGAACATTCCCACGAAACCCTGCTCGGACATCTACTTAAAACAAACTATCTCTGGGAAGAGGTACGGATGAAAAACGGCGCTTACGGTGTATATGCCGCGGTAAACGGAACCGAAGGTCTGTTTACCCTGTCTACTTACAGGGACCCTGCCCCCGGAAAGAATATCAATGCAACCAGGGCAGCCTTTGATTCGGCAATTTCCGGACGGTACAAGTACAAAGACCTGAAGAAAGCTATCATTACAGTCGTCGGTAAGGATGCAAAACCCCTGAGCCCGGGAGAGCAGAGCCTCATCGGTTTCAGGCGGGAACTCTATAGCATAACCGACGAACTGCGTCAGCAGAAGAGAGAGGCCATGCTTGGTACCACTACCGAGGATATTATGGATGCCGCTATCAGGCTGAAAGAAAATATGAAGGGTTCGGTTACAGTAGTGATGGGTCCTGATTCTGTAATAAATGAACTTGCTGCCGAGTTCGGTGATGAGATAAAGGAAAACCGTCAGCAGTTACCTCTGTAAAGGGCTGCTGCAGCCTTTAAAAAGAACTGTCAACGCCTAAGCTTCTTTCATAGCGGAAGCTTAGGCAGTTCCAATCCTTCCTACCAGCTGAATCCCAAAAGCAGAACGGTGTCCTGAAGGGTGAATGTCCCGTTCTGCGTGTTGTATGCAAATCTGATGCCTGAGCTAAGTTCAACTTCCGTGAACAGAATATTGTAATCAAACCACAGCTCTATTCCCGTTGTCTGAAGCAGTTCATCGGGAGTGAAGGAAGTTGGAGTCATGCTGCTATAGCAGAAACTTGTATCAAGAAAAATATCAGTCCAAATTCTCTGAAGATAGAAGAGGCTGCCCAGTGAGAAATCAGGATAGGCCAGCGGGAACATATAGTCGAGTGTTGCTGTATACATTGCCGTGTAGCCGTAATCTGATGCAGTGATAGCTCTGGGCGCCGTCCATGATGCTAAATTATAACGCTCCGAATCGAGGTTCAGACCGGCTTCGATTCCTGCCATTATGCCGTGATTTTCAAATATGGAAGGCAGATAGGTTTCCAGCCTGCTGAAAATGTAATTGTAGTAGGCCGGATCCAGGCTTAAATACCATGTTGCATCAAGTGTAAATCCTGTCCGTGGAATCAGATCTTTCACTGCCTGATATTCATAGACAGAAAGCGACAGGTTGTTCTGAAGCACTGTCAGCAGGTCGGGACTGTAACTGTCATTTAGATTTGCAAGCAGGGTTGTCTGCGTATAAAGAGATCTCAGTATATTTCCTGAGGAAAAATTAAAGGGAAGCATTACTCCTGTATAGGCTGTTGTATTAAAATAACTTCCCGGTGATAAGGCCGGAGTCCCGGTTTCAATACCGTAGACCAGAACCGGCCACAGTCCGCCGTACCATCCTGATAATGATGCGGCAAGTTCGGCTGATTCCGGGTTATAACCTGCGCCGAGCATAGTCGATGTATACCCCAGGATATCATCGGCCTGCATGTAGGCCAGGATCGCTCCTGTGAAGGTTGAAGTAGCGAGTCCGCGGCTGTGAAAATTGAAGGCTCCAAGGAAGGGGCTGTAATCGCTGACAGTGTAATCAGAGCTCTGAGCCTTTGCCTCACCCAGATTTTCGGGATATTTTGTCCCGTTTTCCTGCTCTACAAGCCCGGTAAAGTAATCGACATGGTGATTCTCAATGCCGGAAGCGGGTATAAGTTCAATTTCTGCTGAATCAAGCATCACCGGACGATAGCCTCCGAGAGTATAATCAGCCGCAATAAGCCCGTTTGCCGCAGGAACCGGATTTGACAGTCCGAAGCTGCTTCCTGCCGCCCTGTACAGCTCACCGGTAACGAGGTCTACCGCATGCACCTCCTCTATTCCGGCTGCAGTCGAAATAAAATACAGGTAATCTTTGGATGCTGCCGGGCCGGAGATGTCATAATCAGCGTCGTTAAGCAGAATCCGGGACTTTCCTGTCTCTGCATAAATCTGGACTATGGATTTTCTCCAGTCCTGCTGCCTTAAAAGGATAACAGATCTTCCGTCGGTGCTCCAGCATGTCTGGAAATTGGAGCTTCCTTCCGGAAGGCTGTATTTTTTAATCAATTCTCCGCTGTCAGAATCCAAAATCACAAGGTTTTCTGAGCAGTCTTCAAGTATTTCCACAACCGCAATTTTTTGGGTATCCGGGGAAAGCGAAGGAGAGAAATACCTTGTTTTGTCAGTTATGAGTCTGTATTCACCGGTTGCAGGTACATAGCGCCTTATTTCACCGTAACTCAGGTTCCCCCAGCGCAGATCACCGGTCACCTCGCTCCAGCAGAATACTCCGTTTTGAAATGAAATGTTCCGGTCGGCGGGATTTATTGTTTTAAGCCTTGTGTTTTTGCCGTCCGCCCCTATTACGCCAAGCCAGGGCCGGCGTGAGTATGAAGTGTTGTAGGTGTAAACTTCACCTGTTTCGCCTGTTCCAACAGGATATATATTCTGATAGCTGTCTTTCTCAGGCCTGTAAACTTCCTGTAGCGGTGATCTTTGATAATTAAATTTCTGCTTCGTCCATTTTTCTTCAAGATCAGAAAGGCAGGCCTTCCACAGCGTGTTTATACTCTTTCCTGTGTATTTCTTTACCGACAGGTTGAGAATTGTCGGTACAAAGGAGAAATCGGCTGCAGTTTCAAGAATAAGGTTGAACTTTTCAATCCCGTATTTATCACGGATGTAGGCGGCCAGATGGTAGCCGTTTACATAATAATTTGGAAAGTAGCTGCCCGATGAACCAAGCATCGCCTGTGAATAATCAGGAGCCTCGCCGCTTAAGACCTGGGTCCGCAGCCCGCGTTCAAATCCTGGGAGCCTGCCACGTCCGGAGTCCGTGAGAAGGGTTTCTGTGATAACGGCATCTCCCTCCCATACCCAGGAGGGTATTGCAAAATGTGACATGGCTGCTGAGCCGTATTCCCCGAAGAGGAAGGCTGCAAAGGCTGTGAACCCCCGGTTGAGTTTTTCATTCTGAACAATATGCCGCAGTTCATGAATCCACACAAACTCAAGCCAGTCTGATGTTCCGCTGAGTGTTGAACCCTGCGGCGGAAGACTGTACAGCATTGAGTGCTCGGGGGCGGATGCTACATAGCCGTTGCTTATCGTGTAGGTATTGTTCAGCACAACCTGCCAGCGTCCGGGTTTCGTTTTGAGGCTGTAAGCGTCCGTATCGTATATGTAGTCGAATAATTGGGCTGTTTCCATGGCCGTATCAGTCATATCAGCTGGAAAGATCAGTGTGAAATTATCGGCTTCAATCTTTTTCCAGTCCATTCCCGGGGGGAACTGGTTTGTCTGTGCCGCTAAAGATAAAACTGTTACGGCCGAAATGAGAAGAAATGCTGTAAACTTTTTCATATTACTTCCTGAAGAAGGATTTTCTTATTCCGCGCAGCAGATTGATGATTTCACGATCAAAATCAGTTGCTGTCAACGATGTTTTTCCGGGTATCACAATCCAGTCCGGTACTTTCAGTTCAATCGGATCAAAATGTCTCGCCCACTGCCTGGAAATTTTCATTGAAACGGCGTAGGGCATCAACCTGAAGAAAAGACTGCTGTCTTTTTCAGATGACTGCTTAAGCGCATCATCGTTGGCGTTCAGGATATAGTTTCTGAAACCCAGGGCATGTTCGTACTGCTGCTCTCCGTATGATGTCATCCTGGTCATCATGTTCATTACAATGGTGATGATAAACGCTGTTATTACAGAAAATACATATCTGAAACCGCTTGTGCCGCCTCCGATGATCATGAAGGCAGTTAGAAGTATCGCAAGACCTGTACTGAGTATCAGTGCAAACATGATAAAAAGCCAGGCTTTATCTGTACGCAGCTGTTTGGGTCTTGCAAGCAGAAAACTGATAAAATAAAGCGCAACAAGGATGAAGGCGCTTATGGATATTGTTATTCCGGGGCCGAATCTGAATGTATTGCGCAGCAGAACCATCTCGATGATAAGCAGCTTTGCAACCGGCAGAAGTGCAAAAAATCCGACCAGGACAATGTTTTTAGCACTGTCGGCAGAGTAAAGTCTGAACTCGGGGTTTGATGTGAAATGTTTGACAAGCTTTCCCCTTGTCCTGCGTATCCGCCCGTAGATTGCCGAGATGATGTTAACTCTTCTGAAAATCTCTCCGTCGCCGTAGCGGTTGAAAAGGTTGTCAAAAAGATAAATTTCATACTGCCGGGCATTGTAGGGGAGGTCTTTAAGTTTCTGAATGTGAAAATCAACTCCGCTGTGAATGCGGATGTAACCGTTTTCCGCCCAGTTCAGAATTATTACTGCTATTTCCATGTCCGAGGTTTTACCTGTAAGGAGGTAGCCTATTTCCGAAGGCAGTATGTTTTCAGGAGGCGCATCCTCCATCGAAGGGAAAAAATCCCTGCTCTGACCCCTGTAATACCATATGAGAAAAGGAATAAGGGTCAGAACCAAATCCAGAGCCAAATCTACTATCTGCATTATCATAATATAAACTATATTCGTTTAATTGTCATATTTAAAGAATAGGATTCTCATGATATCTTTAGTTCATGCGTATAATGATCATTGAAGACGACCAAACTATAGCCGATTTCCTGAAAAAAGGACTGAAGGAAGCCGGATACACAGTTGAGCATTCGCTTACCGGAGAGGAAGGCCTGTCAATGCTGCAGAACAGCGAGTTTGATGCAGCTGTAATTGATATCATGCTTCCGGGGATCGACGGAATTTCTGTCATCGAGCAGCTCCGCGGTACGGGAAATCATCTGCCCATCATGGTTTTAAGCGCCAAACGTTCCGTTGATGACAGGGTTCTCGGTCTTCAGAAGGGCGGCGATGACTATCTGGTAAAGCCGTTTTCCTTTTCAGAACTTCTTGCCCGCCTTCAGGCGCTGCTTAGACGCTCAGCTATTAAGCCGGAAGCCACCCTGCTTGAATCATCGGGTCTGTCGCTGAATATAGTTACCAGAGAGGTTATCCGGGATGGGGAACATCTTGATCTCAATCCGAAAGAATTTTCGCTTCTTGAATATTTCATGCGCAACAAGGATGTGGTACTGTCAAAAACCATGATTATGGAGCACATCTGGAACTATGACTTTGATCCCCAGACCAATGTTGTTGATGTTCTTGTTTCAAGGCTTCGAAGCAAGGTTGACCGGGAATCAGAAAAGAAACTCATTCATACAATTCGCGGCGTAGGTTATGTTTTCCGCGATAAATAAAAGCCTCCGCGGCAATCTCAAATTAACCGCTATCTTCGGTGCGGTTTTCTGGCTGACCGCTATAGTTCTCTATCTTTTTGTTTTCATTTATATCTACACAACACTCCGTCAGGAGGACCGCACAAGTCTACAGGTCCGGCTTCTTGGATACTGGGCTATTGAGCGGTCCGGCGGTCTGGATCTTCTTGCAGAGAGTGTTGATGTTAATACTATACTTCCCGGAGAAGCGCCTTTTTTTGTGCGTATATCTGATGAGTTTAACAGCACCTATCTTCTTGAAACTCCTCAGCGCTGGGAGAGTTTCAACTTCAGTACACTGGAAAGCGATCCGCCCGATCCGGGAAGTTTCAAGGTTCTGCGCTCACCTTCACACAAGTATATCCTGGAGACAGGCACCATAAGGCTTTCCGACGGATATTTCCTTCAGGTCGGTATAAGCGATGAAACCCGGCGACGGATTATGGAGATGCTGTCAAAAAGCTTTGTCGCCGCCTTTCTGGTGCTGATTTTTGTAAGCTTTGCAGCAGGATTTCTCATTTCATATCGATACCTCAAACCGGTTCGGCGGCTTGAATCGACAGTGGCCGATATCATCATGACCGGAAAAATCCAGCGGCGTATTGAAATCGAAACAAACGGCAGCGAGCTGAATGAACTGTCTCTGTCATTCAACCGGATGCTTGAAAGAATAGAAAACCTTGTGAACGGGATGAAGGGTGCTCTTGATACCGTTGCCCATGATTTGCGGACGCCGATCACAAGGTTCAGGATGATTGCGGAACAGGCTTTAAGCTTATCGGGCGGACACTCCGCCGATCCGGAAATGCTTCAGACAGCACTTGAAAAAGCGGTCGAAGAATCCGACACCCTGCTTCGGATGATGAGCATGCTGATGGATATATCCGAGGCGGAAACCGGAACCCTGCGTCTTAATCTCAGCCGATTTGCACCTCTTGATGTTATCCGCGAGGCAAGTGATGTCTATTCCATCCTGGCCGAGGATCGCGGGATGCGGATAACAATTTCAGATGACAGCTGGGACGGAGAGATTACAGCAGATCAGGATCGTTTCAGGCAGGTTACGGGCAATCTGCTTGATAATGCGGTAAAATACGGAAAATCCGGCGGTGAAGTTATGGTGTCGGTCTCCGCTGTTTCTGATGAAGCTGTTATTTCAGTTAAAGATGACGGTGAAGGAATTGCCGAAGAGGATGTTTCGAGAATATGGGAACGCCTGTACAGGGGGAAATCCTCCATGAACGGTCTCGGTCTGGGCCTTAGCCTTGTAAACGCTATAGTCACCGCACACGACGGCCGGGCAGAGGTCTTCAGTACTCCGGGGCAGGGTTCAGATTTCAGGGTGATATTCCCGCTTATAACAACGGACAATAATTTACAAGATACTGACTGAATAATCCAATCCAATTGACAAAGCTCGTATTATAATTTTCTCATGGGAAGATATATACGAATTATTGCCTGCAGTGTACTGGACAGTGAGCTTAAGGCTGCAGCCGAAAGAGCAGGCGTTACGATAGATGAAGAATACCTTGAAGCGGGATTGCATGAGCAGCCTCATGTGCTGCACTCTGAGCTTCAGGCGGCAATTGACCGTGCAGAAGAGCTGAAAAATGAGGGCCGTAATTATGATGCGCTTGTCATAGGCTACGGACTCTGCGGCCGGGGAACGACCGGAATTACTGCAGGCAGCATACCGCTTATCATTCCGAGGGTTCATGACTGTATTGCCATGTTTCTGGGTTCAGATAAGAGATACCGTAAGCAGTTTGCCGGGAATCCCGGAACTTTTTATATGACCCGGGGCTGGTATGATTATAAAACCCAGCCCATGGCGGTTAAAAAACGCGGAGACCGACCTGTTGAAGGCAACTGGGACATAAGCGCTGGATTTGATTCAATAAAGAGAAAATACGGCAGGGATAATGCCGAGGAAATATACTCATTTCTCAATTCATGGAAAAAGAACTACACCCGGTCGGTTTTTATCGAGACCGGAACCGAGAAAAGCAGCGAATATGAGGATTATACCAGAGACCTTGCGGATGAACTTGGCTGGAAGTTTGAAAGGGTAAAGGGCAGCGACCATCTCTTTCTGCGTATGCTGAAGACCGAGTCAACCGATGATGAGATTCTTGTAGTTCCTCCTGGACACATCACCGCCTTTGATCCGCTAAAATACGGACTCTATTCCTATGACCCGGGCAGCGGCAGTAAAAAGCTCTGGGACCGTCCGGTTCCTGGCAAAGGCGCACCTTTGAACAGCGGAACTGAGAACAGAGACACTGAGTACAGTGCGGGCGATGCCGTCGATGGTGTTAAATCCAGAGTCCAGGGGATAGGCCTCGGCATTGACGCCGGCGGAACCTATACCGATGCTGTCATATATGATTTCGAAAGCCGTAAGGTTATTGCCCGGGCAAAGTCTCCTACAACAAGATGGAACTACACCCTCGGAATCGTTGAGGCGGTTAAGAAGCTCCCGCCGGAACTCCTGCCGCAGATAATAATAACTGTTGTTTCAACCACTCTGGCTACAAACGCAATAGTTGAAAATGCCGGCCAGAAAGTAGGACTGCTTCTTATGCCTCTGGGGGATGCTACAGCAAAACAGATCTCACACTCTCCGTACAGAAAAGTAAAGGGAAGGCTGTCGATACAGGGTGATGAACTTGAAAAAGTTGATGCACAGCAGATCAGGGCGGCTGCCTCTGAGCTTGTTAAAAATGATCAGGTCGGTGCCTTTGCTGTTTCCGGCTACGGGAGCACTGTTAACCCGGCCCATGAGCTGCAGATTAAGAAGATAATAGAGGATGAAACAGGGCTGGGCGTCTGCTGCGGCCATGAACTGTCGAGCACGCTTAATTTCTTTGTGCGGGCAAATACTGCGGTTCTCAACGCCGGAATTATTCCCCTTCTTGAACAGTTTATCAAGGAGCTGCAGGCAGCCCTGACGGAGCTTCAGATATCAGGCTCGGTAATGATAGTCCGCGGCGACGGTTCGCTTATGAGCTGCGCACGGGCGGTTGAGCACCCTATTGAAACTACGCTTTCAGGCCCTGCCGCAAGTATTGCCGGTGCAAGATTTCTCTCCGGAAGTGCCGACGCCCTTGTAATTGATGTCGGCGGAACAACCTCTGACATCGGACTTATCAAAAACGGCGTGATAAGACTGACCGAAGAGGGCGCCAGAGTTGGCAGGTGGAAAACGCATATCAAGGCAGTAGACATGGCTACCCTTGGTACCGGCGGAGACAGTCGTATTGTCATCGACAGCAGGGAACTTAAAACCGGTCCAAGGCGCGTTGCTCCTGTCGGGAGGCTTTTTGAAATTTCCGGTCATGAGGATGCTGTGGAATATATCAGCAGTCTTCAGTACGACTACTTTGTAAATACTGTACCGATGGAAATCCTTGCCCTGACCGGCAGAAAACCGGAATTTGAACTTACAAAAGAAGAAACCGCTATGATTGATATTCTTTCAGAACGTCCGTTTTCGGTAATGGAACTTTCTCACCGGATAAACCACGGGTTGTGGAAAATCCTTAATACTGCAAGATTGGAGACTTCGGCGGTTATTCTGCGCTACGGGCTGACTCCGACTGATCTGCTGACTGCCTCCGGTGAGGTAAGTTTATGGCCGTCTGAAATATCGAAGCAGGTGCTTGAGCTGTATTCTGAAATATGGGGAACCGAGTCTGAGGTTTTCACTGCAGATGTATTTAAATCTGTAACCGATAACCTTCTGCGTACTCTTGTAATTCAGGAACTTGATATACCCGGCGATGAGGCTGAAAACCTCTCCGGTAACGCTACATTCAGGAACCTCCTCTCTAGGCTTAAAGGCGGCTCAAGAGCCCTCGCGCTGACTCCGTCCCTTAATACCGACCTGATTGGTGTAGGTGCCGCGGCAGGATGGCTTTTAAAAGGTTTGTCAGAACTGCTGGGTTCCCATCTTGTTATTCCCGAAGATGCGGATGTCGCAAACGCCGTAGGAGCTGTGTGCAGTATGGTTACAGTCCGCAGGGATGCTTCGGTCTCCCCTGCCTCTGGAGGAGGCTTTCTTGTGAACGGAACCGGCGAGCTGAAACAGTTTGATGACTATGACGAGGCTTGTGACTATCTGGAGGAAAAACTGGCTGAAGTCATAAGAACAGATGCTGCTGCCGCCGGGACTGCTGAAACCGGGATTAATTGGAGTGTTGAAAACCGTATTTCAGCCACCAGCGACGGAACCAGTGTTTTTCTGGGCCGCGAGTATACAGTCGAAATTACCGGTCTCCCTGTCTGAGCGGAGCATCTGAACGAGGCTGATTTTCCATCCCGAGCGCAAGAAACAGCACTATTACAGGCAGCACTGAGGCAATAACAGCTCCGTATCTGAGCGCTCCGGTCATATCGTTGATAAAAGACATAAAAACCGGCCCCAGCGAGCTTGCAATAACACCGGCCGATACCAGCACTCCGTTAATAGAGCCCAGATGCTTTCTTCCGAAATAGGCGGGCATGGCAGTTGCATTAACAGGGCCGAACATGGATGAACCGATTCCAAGCCCGACAATAGCCATAATAAATCCTGCGGATGTATTGAAAAAGAAAAGCGATACAAATCCGATTATCTGTCCTGCAAGCATAAAAAATACAATATATTTGATCTTTATTCTGTCGCTGAGCCATGAGCCCAGAAAACTCAGCGGAATTGAGATGAATGAAATAGGCAGAAATATGGAAACTGTTTTTTCAATGGATAAGCCCGACTGAATTCCCAGAGCCTGAATATGAAAGGTTATTCCGGTGAAGACAAAGGAATGGATTGACACTGCAGCAGCAATCACCCAGAAAGCTCTTGTCCGGAGAGCCTGCTTAAGCGGTGTTCCGTCAATCACAAGCGGGTTACTGTCGCTTGAACCCTCAACATGTATCCCGCAGGCTTCCGGACTGTCCCGGTAGAAAAGCAGAGCAAGCATTGTCATTCCCAGTCCGACTGTTATTGCAAGAAGCATCCATGCGTTTTTCCAGCCTGCTGCATTAACTATCGAATTTAGCACTGCCGGAGCAGAGGCGAAGGCCAGGCTGTTGAATACGCCTACAACCGCAATTGCCTTTCCTCTGGATCTGCTGAACCATCTTGATACCATTGTATTTGAGGTCATACTCATAAGGCCCTGTCCGAAGAATCTTATACCGAAAAGTCCGGGGACAAGGAGGATAATATAGATTAGAGCTGAAGGCGCATCAGGGAAGACTCCCATGAGCCATGCTGCGTTTACATCAATACGGCTTAAAAGAAAGAGCACCAGTCCGAGCCCTATCGTCGCAAAACCCATGAAATATCGGGCTCCGAAACGGTCCAGCAGCGGTCCCATAAAGGGAAGTATGAAGCCGCTTGTTATGGTTCCGGCCATATATGTGAAGGAAAGCTGGGTTCGTCCCAGTCCCGATAGAGCCAGAACAGGCTCAGTAAATGCGCTGAATCCGGCGGTCTGGCCGGGAAGTGTCATTATTACACCTATAACTGCTACCGGAACTACTATCCAGCCGTAATAGAAAGGTACTTTTTGTGCAAGATTCAATTTATTCTGATTCATATTCCCTGATTATTACTAAATTGTAATGTTTCTGCAATGCTGGTGTAAGGTTACTGTTATAACTTATCATCAGAAATTAACACTGCAGGTTGATGTTGAAGCAGCGAACTTCTGAAATGTCAGCCAATAAACAGGAGCGAAAAATGGAAAACAGAAAAGGAAACAAAAAACTTTTTATTGTTTCAGCAGTGATACTTATAAGTCTGGTTTCTGCTGGAACAGTCTTTGCACAGAGAACCGGCTCGGTCGGCAGCAGTTCAACTTCCAGTTATGATGTGGCTGCGGCCTATCAGCAGAGTTTCAGAGACGTTGCGAGTGAGACTCTGCCGGTAGTCGTGGAAGTGAATGTTGTAAATGTCGTTAAGACTCAGGCTCTTCCTGATGCCTTTAATTTTTTCTTCGGTAATCAGGACCAGAACAATCAGAACATTCAGCCACGTGAATACAGACAGCAGGGCCTGGGGTCCGGTGTAATTGTACGGCATGACGGCAGCAAGGGATATATTCTTACAAATCACCATGTTGTCAACGGTGCGGATGAGATTCAGGTCACTCTATATGACGGCCGTGAATACGACGCGGAACTTGTCGGAAGTGATCCGAGACGGGACCTTGCTCTTATTAAAATTGAAACCAGGGAAGACCTTCCTGTCGCAGTCCTCGGAGATTCAGATGAACTCTATGTAGGTGACTGGGTGTTTGCGGTCGGAAATCCCATGGGTTTTGAATCTACATTTACCGCGGGCATCGTCAGCGCTGTAGGCCGGGAGTCTGATGAGATAATTCAGGGCGGAAGCTTTACAGACTATATCCAGACTGATGCAGCTATCAACCCGGGCAACAGCGGCGGAGCGCTTGTAAACCTGAAAGGTGAGGTTATCGGCGTCAATTCATGGATTGCTACCCAGTCCGGCGGAAGCCAGGGGCTTGGATTCGCAATACCTATCAATAACGCCAAGAAGGCTATCAATGATTTCATTGAATCAGGCAGCGTGACCTACGGATGGCTCGGTGTAAATGTAAGAGATATTAGCGACGACAGCAAGAACAGTCTTGACCTCAAAGGAATAGACGGAGCCTTCATAAATGATGTATTTATTAATTCCCCTGCTGAGGATGGCGGTCTTCTTCCAGGCGATTTTATAACAAAGGTAAACAACAGAGAAGTAAGCAACAGGAACGACCTTGTAAAGATTATCGGAAACCTTGAACCCGACAGATGGACTACTTTCGAACTTTACAGGGACGGCAAGAAACAGAATGTCAGTCTTAAGATCGGCAGACGTGATGATGAGAAGAACATTGCGGATGATGGAAGCATAAATGTGTGGCCCGGACTGACAGTAGTTGAAGCAACAGATGAAGTCAGACAGTCACTGAATCTTGATACCAAAAAGGGAAGCGTCGTTGTTGCCAATGTTACAAAGGGAAGCCCTGCAGAAACAGCCGGACTCAGGACAGGGGATATTATACTCCGAGTTGACAATGACCGGATTAAGGACCTTGGCGAGTTCTACAGCAAAATGAATGATTCTGAAGATTCTGAAGTAATGCTGAGAGTTTACCGCGGTAACAGAGAGGCTATCATCGGGATAGTCAAGGATTAGGAAAACACACAAGGACAGTGTTTTATATAGTTTTTTCGGGCGGCCCGTCCCCCTCCATACAGTTTTCTCCTTAACGGGGCGCCCGGGTTTCATTAATTCTCCTTCTAAATATACCGGCGGATGAGCAAGTTTTGTTCTTCCGCCGGTCTCTTTTTTATAAGCATGCCTGATGCAATAATGTACAAAACATCCAATAAAATGCAGAATACGCCTGAGGTGACAATATGGCTGATGATTATAAAGATATTCCGGTCCTCCGGGCTGCAGACAGATATTCCAGTGAAGTTAAGGCAAGTTTCCGTATTCCCGGGCACCGGGCGGAAAGAGGTATCCCTGAACCCTTCAGCAGGGCTGCAGAAGCAGGGTTTTTCAGGCTTGACCTTACAGAAACCCCGCTGACAGATGACCTGCACAGTCCTGAAGCTGCTATAGCGGAAGCTCAGAGACTTGCCGCGGAAGCCTTCAGAGCCGGACACAGTTTTTTTCTGATTAACGGTTCAAGCTGCGGAAACGAATCGATGATTATGGCTGCCGCCGGTGAAGGTGAGAAAATCATCATCCCCCGAAACTCTCATAAATCTGTGATGTACGGGCTGATATTCTCCGGAGCTGAGCCGGTATATGTGAAGCCTGAATATGATGCAGAGTTCAGTCTCTACTGCGGAATGCTTCCGCAGACGGTAAAGACCGCACTTGATGCCAATCCTGACTCTAAGGCCGTATTTGCCCTAAGTCCCACCTACCACGGCTTCTGCAGTGATTTAAAGGGTATTACAGATATTGTCCATAAAAAAGGCATTCCTGTGCTTGTAGATGAGGCTCACGGGGTTCATTATTACTTCAGCAGCAGAATGCCCGCCGGAGCCCTTGAGCTAGGCTCAGACGCATGTGTCCAGAGCATTCACAAGACTGCGGGAGCCATGACTCAGGCTTCTATACTTCATCTTGCAGAAAATTCCAATCTATCATATGAACGGCTGAACTCAGCTCTTCGAATGACTCAGAGCACAAGCCCATCGTACCCTCTTATGATCAGTATCGATGCCGCCCGTTGGCAGCTGCAGCATTCAGGCGAAGCGGATTGGGATTTTGCCTGTGAAAATTCTGAATTTATTAAGGAACAGATTAAAAGCTCTGGTGTGTTCAAGTTTATATCTATGGAGATGACAGGCAGCAGGGGGATTACTGCTATGGATCCATGCAGGGTAATCATCAATACAGCTGCTTCCGGAATAAACGGATATGATATGCGCAGAATCCTCTGGGATGATTACCGGATAGATGTTGAATACGCTGATGATGCAAATATTCTGGCCATAGTGAGCCCTTATAGCAGCAGGAAGGAGGCTGAGGTTTTTGTAGGTGCATTAAAAAATATTGCATCTGATCCGCAGATAAAAAGGCAGAAGGGCAGTGCAGAAAAGACTGTTGTGCCCGAAATCCCGGAAGCAGTTCTTACTCCGCGAAAGGCCTGGTTTTCTCCGAAAAAGCAGGTTTCATTTGAGCAGGCGAGGGGTGCTGTTTTGGGAGAGATGATAGCTCCCTATCCGCCGGGAATTCCTGTGATTTATCCGGGTGAGGTGATGACAGATGAGATCTTTGAGTTTATAAAGCAGCTTAAGGCTGGAAAAAGACACTTTCACGGTCCGGCAGATTCGAGCCTTGATACTCTGAATATTATTTCAGATAATGTAAACTAAAGTATTTTTTGGGTGGATAGCATGATATGCTTAATGGGATATCCATAAAAATGCTTCAGCGGTTTTGAAATAATAATAAAGAGAGGTATATTACATCAATGATGGATTTGAATGATTTTACAAGAGTTGAAGGTGAGAAGAATGATAAGGAGCTTGTTTTCCTGGGGCTCTCAACATGCGGATTCTGCAGAAAGGCGAAGACTTTTCTGAATGAAGGGAATTATGCCTATCATTTTGTGGATGTGGATAAACTGGACAGGGATGAGAGAATGAAGATTAAGAATGAGATTAAAAAGAGATTTACACCTGATATTCTCTATCCTTTTCTTATAGTTAACGATGATCATTACATTTCGGGTTTCAAACAGGCCGACTGGGAAAAGGAGCTGGGCGCCTGATGGCTAAAAAGGAAATGAATCTCGATGATGTTGTTAAGTTTACCCGTAATGCTGCCTCCATGCACGGCTGGGCAGTGAATCCTGAAGAGGATTTTCACCTGTCTATTGCAGAGGGGCTGCTGGTTAATTATAACCGTTACGGATATTTTCAGTGCCCCTGCCGAGAGGCCTGGGGTGAGAGAGAAAAAGACAGGGATGTAATCTGCCCATGTTCGTATTGTGCCGACGATATTAAAGAGTACGGGCACTGTTACTGCGCACTTTACATGTCTGAAGATTTTATAAAAAGCGGAGCTGAACCGGGCAGTATTCCGGAGCGGCGCCCCGATGAGCTGGCGCCGTAAGACACTTAGTATAAAAAATATGGAGAAAGACAGAGATGAAAGTTAAAAAATTGGCCTTACTTCTTGTTCTGCTGCTGATAAGCGGAGTCTTTGTGTTCGCTGAAGAAGAAAATGTGTTTGATAAATACGATCAGTCACTGGGGTTTTACGCAAATTCTATTGGAATGATGGGGATAAGCTTTCAGGACTGGAATGGACGCCTAGGCTACCAGATTACAGGCGGATTTATGTATTATGACGGATATGCTGATAATGCATATTCAGATGACGGCTCTTCAACTACTGCAGATATACTGACATATAATCTCGGTGCTGAAGTGTTCTACATGCTTTATGAAGATTCATATGACGACTGGCTTGCCGGAGCGCTTTATCTTTTCGGAAACCTGACTCATATAGGAACAGTTGGTGCAGAAATATCCTTTGTGGAAGACCCTGCCAACAGTACTGAAACATTTACTGCATACAAGTACAGCGGGGAATCCTCTCCGACATTTATGCCCGGTGCGGCTCTTGCCGTTGGCGTGGGTTTTGAGGTGGTACTTTTTGATCACTTTTCAATTCCTGTTGAAATCGGTTACGGCGGAGCATGGGAATTTGACTCTGTGATTCCGGTAAGCGGCGGCTTTATGGGCGGAGGCGGATTCAGATACCGCTATTGATGATTACACCTGCAAACAGCAGGAACCATATAATCAGTATCAGAATAATTGAAAATATATATCCGGGGGCTTTTGCTCCCGGTTTTTTTGTATCTGAGGCTCCAGTCTTGTTTCCGGCGCTGTAGAGTGCCAGGATCTTCTGATCAAGTTTTGAGAAAAGACCTTCCTTTCCAAGCCTTTCGCCCTCGGTAATCCGTTCAAAATAGTAGAATACAAGAGAGACAAGGCTGCCTATCCGTCCGGGAAAGCTCAGCCCCTGCCTGATTGAGTACCGTGAGATGTATATGAGTCCGATCAGCATGAAGGATTTCTGCAGCCCCGATGCCAGTGCTCCCGCTGTGATTTTTACAGGACCTATTTCGGCCAGTACATAACCGATAGGCGTTATAAGGTTTGCCGCAGTAATACCTGCCAGCATGATAATATTCGGCAGAAGACGTATCCTTTTTCCAGATATACCTGAAAGAATCATGAATAATACAGCCTCGAAAGTGATCAGCAGCAGATTCGGCTGAAAAACAAAAGCCGGGATCATTATAAGCCCGCAGATGAATTTGAACTTCGGATAATGTGATTTATTAACAGATATTTCAATATCAGCTGCTTTCAGGCTTCCGGCAGAAAAACCGGCATACCACTCCGATACAGCTGTAAACCTGGCTGTGAACAGTCCAAGCAGTATCGATGTAGCAAGGCCCACCGCAAGAAAGGGCGGCGCAATAAGTACAGCAGCCTGTCCGAAAATGACGGCCCGTGCAAACAGCAGCTGTACTGCATTTGAAGCCATTGCCCCTGCAATGCTTATACCTACATAGGAAACCCGCTTTTTCAGTACATAGAAAACTATAAGCATGACTGCTGTGCTGGCAAATGTTCCGGCTGCTGAGAACAGAAAGATATATGAAAAAAGTGTCCCGTTTATCAGTCCCTGCCCGAGAATCTTCAGCAGGGCCAGAAGAAAAACTCCCGAAACCGGGAAAACTCCAAGTGAAATCAGAATCGGCAGATTTGCAAGTCCAAGCCGCATGAAGGGCATTGGTTTGGGGATCAAGTATTCAATAACAGAGAGAAACATGCAGAAGGCTGCAAGGATGGCAGTATCAGTAACTGAGATCGTCGATTTCTTCATCCTGAGAACCTCCTTCAATCGAAATGAATATTCTGTTGGGCAGGCATGCTGCCCAGTGTCCCGGCTTGGAAATATCACCCATGAGTACACAGAGCTTATCTTCACACGGCGAGTCTGAAATACTGGCTTTACCGTCTTTTATCACAATGTGCGAATGCCCGATCGGTCCTTCAATATCAAATTCCGCATCCCTATCAAGGGGGTAGATATACTGACCTTCATCACTGTCAATAATGAGTCTGGCTGCCGAGGAGTTGTCCGTGTAGATCATAATCGAAAGAAGTACGATAGCAAGAACAGAAACCGCGGCAATAATATAGTCAAATGGTTTCAATTGGCCTTTAAACATGTGCGGTATACTATATAATAAATATTGAAAAAGGTAAGCTTTTAGGTAATAATTTATCGAAAAAACTTTTAAATTCGGGTGGAAAATGCTTGAAATAAGCGGCTGCAGAGCTGCATATGGTGACAATATTATTTTTGATGACCTCTCATATTCCTTTGTTCCGGGAGATTCGGTTAGCATAGTGGGAGCTTCCGGCTGCGGGAAGTCTACTCTGGTCCTGACAGCCTCGGGATTGCTCAGTCCCTCTGTCGGCAGTGTAAGACTGGATGGAATGCCGCTTCAGCGCGGGGATTCCAGGGTTGGGCTTATACTTCAGAATTACGGACTTTTTCCATGGATGACTGTTTTTGAAAATGCGTCTCTGAGTCTCAGAATAAAAGGCGGTTTCAGAGGCAGGGCTGCATCTGCCGATTCCCGGGGCCGGGTTATGGATATACTTAGGGAGCTCGGGCTTGAACTAAAGGAAAAGGAGTATCCGTCGAACCTCAGCGGCGGCGAACAGCAGCGGGTGGCAATCGCAAGAGCAATAGTAGCCAAACCGGAGGTTCTTCTGATGGATGAGCCATTTTCGGCTCTCGACGCTATAAGCAGGGAGCATCTGCAGGATATGGTGAAGGATGTAATCATGCAGCATAAGCTGATGATGATAATGGTGACGCACAGTGTCGAGGAAGCCGTTTACATGGGCTCCCGTCTGATGATTATGAAAAAAACTGATAATGGTGCAGTCTTTGACGAGCTGCCCAATCCTTCATGGGGCAGGCCTGATGTCCGCCTTGATGATCAGTACTTTTCGACTGTGAAGGAGCTCAGAAAAAGGCTGAAGTATGGGTGATCTTCCTGCTTTTTCTGAAATTGTCTCAGCTGTGGCCTTCTCTCTGGGAAGAATATTAGTTTCTTTGTTAATTGCAGTTGCAGCAGCAGTTCCGGCAGCGGTGTTTACCGGAACAAAACCTTTTCTATGTAGACTGTTTTCACCGCTTATCATGTTTCTGTACTCCATCCCAAAAATAGCGCTTTTCCCGCTTGCACTGCTTGTTTTCGGACTTAATGATGCTGCCAGAATAATGACTGCAGCCCTTGTTGTTTTTTTTCAGACCCTAATTACTGTAATTGACAGCATTCGAGGGCTTCCGTATGAATACAGGGTTTCCATTGATTCAGCCGGTGCCGGTCGTTTTCAGAGATTCATATTCCTTTATCTGCCGGCAGCTCTGCCGTCAATATTCACCTCGTTGAGGATCGGAGTAGGGGCTGCTTTTGCGGTGCTTTTTTTTACAGAAGCTTCTATCACCAGAGGCTACGGACTCGGCAGACTGGTAATTGAAAGCTGGTCCAGGCTCGATTATAGGGCGATGGCTCTGGCGATTTTGCTGTCTGCCGTATCGGGATTGGCACTTTTTATAATTATTGATTTAGCTGAAAAACGGCTATTAAAGTGGAAGGCCTGAGTCCTTTCGAGTATTCCATCTGCACATCAGTCCCTCTGCCAGCCTGATTGTTCCAAAAATTACTCCGCTAATAAAAGTTAGTACCAGGATACCGCTGTATAGATCCGTGTAATTCATCCGTACCCGTGAGTCCATTATATAGAAGCCCATACCATAGGTTGTTCCGAAATATTCAGAGAAAAAAAGTACTGCCACTGAGATTCCTGCTGAAATCCGTAATGTTGAAAACAGCCCCGGAAGCACTGCCGGCATGATCAGATACCTCAACTCATCCGTTTTACCACCTCCGGAAGCCTGCAGGGATTTATAGTAGCTTTCATCAATCCCGGCGGTGCTGTCCCTGACGCTGATGATAATCTGGAAGACAAGCGAAAAGGTGATAAGAAGTACTTTTGAAAACTCTCCTATCCCGAAGGCCAGTACGAATATCGGAATCAGGGCCGTTTTGGGAAGGGGGTAGAGCAGGTAGGAGGCAATGCTTATGAAGCCTTTTCCTGAAGGTCTGCTAAGCCTGCGGCCGCGGATACCGGCAGCAATACCTGCAGGTATCCCAATCAGTGCTGCTATCAGGCTGCCGGCGGCTATTCTGCAGAGACTGTAAAGCATGTGCTTGATAAGTCCGGGGCTGAATGGAATATTGTAGATGCTGTCAGAGAATCGCGGCAGCAAGGGCGTATCTGCCAGTACTGCCGCTGTTTCCCAAAGGAAGAAAAATGAGGATAAAATCAGGGCAGGTAGGATGTATCTACCAGCTCCCCGTATGAGTATTCTTTTTTGATAAGCTGTCTTGAGCTCAGCCATTCGATTACCTCTTTTACTTCCTTCTCCGGAGGGGCTGCTGCCTTTGTGTATGCCGGAAGTTCCATGACTTCCTTTGCTGCCGGAGGAAATCCCATCTCGATTATAATGCTGTCGATGTACTCATTTTTATCTGTTTCGATGAGATAATCAACCGCCTTGTTGTAGGCTGTAAAAAGAGCAGTTAATGCCTCGCTGTTTTCGGCTGCGTAGTCGGTTCCCGCAAGCAGAATTCCCGGATTGATACCGAGTTTATCGGTAGATGTGAGCACATTTGCTCCGGAAGTTACCGATACAGTCGCAAGCGGTTCTGCGAGGGTTGCTCCGTCAATCTTGCTGTTTGAAAGAAGTTCAAGTCTGACGGGAATCTGGGGGATAATTTCCTTAACAATAACTGAATCGGATAATCCGCCCGCTTTGAGCATTTTATCGGTTGCATATTCGATTATTGTATTCTTTGAGATACCTATGCTTTTACCGGTAAGATCGCTTATGGATGTAATTCCCGATTCTGCTGATGTGAGCAGTTTATATGAACCGTTTGTAGCCGCAACGGCCCGGACGTCAAAGCCTCCGTTCACAGAAAATGCAGCGGCAAGCAGATCCGAAATCACCAGATCTATTTCTCCTGCCTGAAAGGCTGCATCCCTGTCGTTGGGGTTTTTGAACTGCATTATTTCAACTTCAATTCCTTCTTCTGCATAGTAGCCGTTAAGATCGGCTATAACAAATGGTATTGAATCAACGTCCGGAAGAACTCCAAGACGAATGTGAGTTATCTGTTCAACTTTATTGATATCTGTACTTTTTTCTGAATTTCCTGCTGAAAAAGCAAATACTGTGAGCATAAGCATCAGAAGTACCAAAAGAAATTTTTTATACATTCGAATCTCCATGTTAGAAAATGTTGATTAGTAATTATTACAAAATAAATAATAAATAGTTCAAGCCCCTCAGTCCGGGCTTAACCCATATTCTTTAAGGGTATATTATATAACCGTGGATTGCAAAATTAAGCAGATTACGGAAGCGAATTATACCTGTTTATCAAGCCTGTTGAAAGACAGGACTGCGGCAGATTTCCCATTTGTTGTATCAGCTATTGATGAATGGTTTTCTGGAAAAAACAGATTTAACCGAAAAGGTGAATTACTTCTCGGTCTTTTTGCAGGAGATAATTGTGTAGGAATATGCGGCTTAAATATTGATCCCTATGCTGATGATTTGCATCTTGGGAGGGTCAGGCATTTGTTTGTATGTGAGGCATACCGGCGTCAGGGCTTTGGAAAGCTGCTGCTGACCCGGATTATAGAACATGCTTCAGAAAATTTTTACCGGATTCGTTTATATACAGACAGCGAACCTGCATCATGTTTGTATGAGAACATGGGATTTATAAAATCATCGCATTATAAAGAAAGCCATAATATGGATTTGAAAGTTTGACTGGCAAATAAAATCGTGATAATCTCAGCGCATGACAGAAACTGAAATAATTGTTAGATATGCTGAGACTGATCAGATGGGTGTCGTTCACCATTCTGTATATCCCATATGGTTTGAAGCTGCCCGAACTGATATGCTTGAGAAAGCCGGATACCCGTATACGAGAATAGAATCTGAGGGAATTATGACTCCACTTTCGCATCTTGAATGCGATTACATGGCTGGCGCAAAATACAGTGAAAGAATCATCGTTAAGTGTATTGTTGAAAAACTTACGATAGCAAGATTTGCCATGGCCTATGAGGTTAGACGCAAGGATGACGGTGAACTGCTTGCCACCGGTAAGACCATGCACGGCTGGACAGATACGAATCTTAATGTGATCAACCTTAAAAAACGTGCCCCTGATTTGTACGCTTTTCTTGAGAATATGGGGAAATAGTGGTTTAGCCACGAATTGTATATTTGGAAAGGGCTGGGAGAGATTTAAGAGGATTTTAAGATGGAAAATTTAGTCGAGAGTAAAAAAGCTGAATTAATTTATAAGGCATGCAGCCTGGGGCTCCAGACAAAGAGCCTTAATAATCACTGTTCACAGGCCTGTCTGTGCGGGATAGCGCCTTATATCGGTCTTGATGAGTCTATGGCTCTTAAAATAATGGCCGCTATGGGCGGAGGGATGAGGCATGGGCAGCTTTGCGGTGCTGTTACTGCCGCCGGAGTAGCGTTGGGGCTGGAATTCGGAGCGGAATCTTTGAAAAAGAATGCTGATGAAACCGCCCGTGATCAAAAGCTCGGGGAGCTTACTGAGGAATTTGTCGCAAGATTTAAGGATTTACTGAGCACTACGCTCTGTGAGGACATACTGGAGTCTGAGCTTGAATCTTTCAGCTGGGATATGCCCGAGGAGCTGAATTTTGTACCTAGCATGGATAATGAAAACGGAAATGAGTACAATATCAAACATCCATCCTGCGGGGTCGCGATAACCAAGGCCATTGAAATAGCTCTGGATATTATCTACCGGGAGAGAGTTTTAGCATAGTTCAGGGCGCAATAACCTTTTCATAGAAATGCTGAGCGAATGGATTGTCATTATACCTTTTAATTTCATGATAACCGTATCTGCGATACATAGCCTTTGCTTCGTTCAGATTATCGTTGGTATCCAGCCGGACGGTTTTTTGTCCGGCCCGGAGGGCTTCTTCTTCAAGCTGTGTAAGTATTTTTGAAGCGATTCCCCGGCCTCTGCATGACGGAGCTACCCACATTCTTTTCACCTCGGCAAAATCAGGATACATCACCACAGCTCCGCATCCGACTGTTTCTCCATGAAGCTCCACAATAAAAAATATACCGTTCTCCATTTGTCCCGGATCGAAGTGCCTCCCGAATCTGTCTGAAAGTTCAGAATAGTACGATTCAAGAGCTTTCTGGGCCCGGGTATCAGATTCTTCGACTCTTATCAATTGAACAGCAGCTGTTTCAAGCAGCTGTTCGACTGTTTTCATTGCTTCGGTAAGAAGCTGCTGTTTTTTTTCAGGCAGTTTTTTCAGTAATGTTGTCATCTCAAGATCTGAAAGTCTGTTCAGTTCCTTCAGTTCAAGAATTCCCGCTCCGGTCAGCTGGACCTGCCGAATTCTTCGATCCTTTGGAGACGGTTCAATATTAATCAGTGATTCCTTTTCAAGCATACGAAGCAGGCGTGACATGTAGCCTGAATCAACGCCGAGCCTGTCCCTCAGTGAGCGTATCTCCGCCCCTTGTGTGCCTATTTCATAGATTAATCGCGAGGCAGCCAGAGGCCTTGGCCGGCCGAGATACTGTCCGTTGAATATACCAATGCTTCGGGTTACGGTGCGGTTGAATTCCCGCATAATCTCAATATTATTCATATTATCTGATTTTAGTCAGACAATATTGTTGATGCAAGCAGGTATCTGGCTATAGCGGGTAGTATTTGGTGATTAATTTGTAGAATCCTTGGCCACGAATTTTATCGGGTAAGGGCGGGGAGCGATTTTAGAGGATTGAGGAGCGGGAGAAGGGAGGGCCAGGCTATTCAATATGGTTCCTTCGTTCTTTTAATTTTACTGTTCATTTTTCTCCGGTCAAGGACTGCAGCAAGTTTGCCTTCGGCAAATCCTTGACCTCCGAAAAAGTGAACTTCGTATTTACGGAAAGAAAACGAAGGAGGACCGGTATGGTTCACAAAGAGCTTTCTTTTCAAATTATCGGCTGCTGTATGGCAGTTCACAGTGGGCTTGGCCCCGGGCTGCTTGAGCAGTGCTATCATAATGCGCTTTATTATGAGCTAAAGGCTGCTGGTTTAAGTACGGGGTACAATGTTCCGTTTACAGTTAAATACAGGGGGGAAACGGTAGGTGAGTATTTTGCTGATCTTGTTGTAGAAAACAAAGTAATTATAGAACTCAAGTCTGTAAAGACGTTGGCCCCTGAACACACTGCCCAGCTTATCAATTATCTGCATATTTCAGGCTGCAAACTTGGTTTACTTGTAAACTTTCAGGTCTCAAGCCTTGAATGGAAGCGTCTTGTTGTTTAGGCCTCTTATAGGGGGAGAGGGGTGGCCACGAATTATATCAGGTAAGGGCGGGGAGCGATTTTAGAGGATTTTTGATTTCAATATCTGATGAATATTTGGTATAATTCTTTTTGGTTTGTATTTCAACCAGATAGGAAAAGTCTATAAATGAATGAATCAGAAGCTAAAACCCGAAAGAAAAGAATAGATACGAAACTAACTTCGCCACTGCTTAACTGGGAAATTGTGCCATTCTTCAATGGAATGGACATATCCGCTTTATCTGCCCATGCTGTTGAAGAATATCCAACTGAGACTGGCCCTGCTGATTATGCGCTTTTTGTGCAGGGAAAGCTGCTTGGAATTATAGAAGCGAAGAAATTATCTGTCGGGGCTGAAAATGTTCTTGAACAGGCAAAGCGCTATTCTAAGGGTGTCCCTGAGACAGTCGGTCAGTGGAGGGAATATAAGGTTCCTTTTTTATATTCAACAAACGGAGAGCTTATTTTTCATCTTGATGTAAGAAAGAGAGAAAATAACTCTTATCAGATAGCAGATTTTCATTCTCCGCAGGCGCTGCTTGATAAATACAACCGTGATATTGAACAGTCTGAAAAATGGTTTGATGAACGGCCGGTTTCAGAAATATCCAGGCTGCGTCCTTACCAGATTGAGGCAGTTGAGGCTATTGAAAATGCAATCTGCAACGGCAAAAAAACTATGCTAATCGCAATGGCTACCGGTACAGGTAAGACATTCACTCTGGTCTCATCAATTTACCGTTTACTTAAATCAGGTTATGCAAAGCGTATTCTCTTTCTTGTTGATAGGCGGGCCCTTGCGGCACAGGCAGTTTCGGCTATCTGTGCCTTTGAAACACCGGAAGGCTTAAAATTAAATCAGGATTATGAGGTTTACAGTCAGAAATTTAAACGTGAAGATCTTGATGAAGATACAAAGTTTGATCCGCAGGTCTTACCGGAAGCCTATCTAACAAATCCCCAGGAAAAGCATGCATTCATCTACGTCTCTACAATTCAGAGGATGTCTATAAACCTTTTGGGTAAAGAAGCCGTAAGCGATTTTGAGTATGATGTAGAAGCAAACAAGCTGGATATACCTATTAATACTTTCGATATAATCATTGCCGATGAATGCCACCGAGGCTATTCTGCTAAAGAGACGGGGCGCTGGAAGTATGTCATGGATTATTTTGATGCGGTTAAGATTGGGCTTACAGCTACTCCTGCAACTCATACTCTGGCTTTGTTTAAGAACAAGGTGTTTACATACAGCACTGAGCAGGCTGTTCTTCAGGGGCATTTAGTTGATTACGATGCGGTCAAGATTAAATCAGATATCCATATCAACGGTGCTTTTCTGAAAGAGGGTGAACTGGTTGGTGAAATTGATACGGTAACTGGTGCCGAACAGCTTGATGAGCTGGAGGATGAACGGGAATTCAGTGCCGGTGAGATAGAGCAGAAAATCACCTCGCCTGACAGTATCAGAAAAATAATCACTGCTATCAAAGTCTATACAGATGAGCATGAACAAAAATACCATCGCTTTCCTAAAATGCTGATCTTTGCTGTAAATGACCTGCCGCACGTTTCGCATGCCGATGAAGTAGTGAATACATGCAAAGAAATCTTTGGGAAGGGTGATGATTTTGTAATGAAGATAACTGGCAGCCCTACTGTTGACCGTCCATTACAGAAGATTCGTCAGTTCCGAAACCGTCCCGAACCTAAGATTGTCGTAACAGTTGATATGCTTACAACAGGTGTCGATATTCCGGCTATAGAAATGGTTGTATTTATGCGTGTCGTCAAATCACGTATCATGTGGGTTCAGATGCTGGGGCGGGGAACCCGCAAATGTCCTGAAATCCATAAGGAAAAGTTTACTATCTTCGATTGCTTTGACGGCAGTTTGATTGAATATTTTAAAAACACAACCGATTTCAAGGTCAACATCCAGAGTGAAACAGTTCCGATAAGCGAAATCATTGAACGTATCTATGATAACCGTGACAGAGATTATAATACCAGCAGGCTTATAAAAAGGCTGCGCCGGATTGAGAACAACATGGGTGCAGAAGCACGGGAAGCTTTTTCGAAATATATTCCGGACGGTGATATAAAGGCTTTTGCCGATGGGTTAAAAGAAAATCTTAAAAATAACTTTACTGAAACCATGAACCTTCTCAGGAACAAGGATTTTCAGAAGCTGCTGGAAGATTATCCTCGTCCGGGGAAGATCTTTTTAAAGGGATATGATATCAAAGACACAGTTGAGCATGAAGTTTTATTCCGCGTTGGTGGAGATTACCAAAAACCTGAAGATTATCTGAAGCTCTTTGATGAGTTTGTACGGAATAATCCGGAACATATAGACGCAATTGAGATCCTTCTTTCCAGACCATCCGGATGGAATACTGATGCTCTTGATGAGCTGCGTGATAAGCTCAAAAAGAGTGATTTTTCAGAAAGAGATCTGCAGCGAGGGCATGAGTTGGTTTATAAAAAACCACTTGCCGATATCATATCAATGATAAAACATGCCTCCAATGAGGAAGATCTGTTGTTTTCTGCAAAGGAAAGGGTAGAAAAGGCTGTCGGTAAAATTGTTAATGCCCATGCTTTTAATGACGAACAGCTTGAATGGCTTGCCTATATCAAAGAGCACTTGATAGAAAACCTTGCTATTTCAAGTGAAGATTTTGAAATAATGCCGGTTTTTGAACGTCACGGCGGATTATCCAAGGCAAAACAGATTTTTGGGACTGATTTTGAATCATTGATCAATGAAATAAACACAACTCTTGCAGCTTAAATAAGGAATTAACATGTCGGATGTAGTAAATAAACTCTGGGGGTTCTGCAGTACCCTACGCCATGACGGTATTGATTACGGTGATTATATCGAACAGCTTACCTATCTTATGTTTCTAAAGATGTCACATGAGAAGGGAATTGACCTATCTAAAGTTGAATATGAAGAGAACAAAGAGAAAATAGTTCTTGATTGTTCCTGGACACCCTTTACTGAAAAATCTGGTACCGAGCTGCTTGATGCCTTTTCTCAGATTCTAAGGGCTTTAAGCAGACAATCCGGCCTTCTTGGAGATATTTTTACACAGGCTATGCCCCGTTTTACCAATCCGGTAAACCTTAAACGCGTTATCAATATGATAGATGAAGAAGACTGGTCTTCAATGGATGTTGATGTAAAGGGTGCAGCCTTTGAGGGCCTGCTTGAGAGGTCCGCGGCAGAAGGCAAGAAGGGGGCAGGGCAGTATTTTACCCCGCGGCCTCTTATTCAATCTATTATAAAGGTTATGCAGCCTGACCCAAGAACTGCCAAAGATTACAAGATATGTGACCCAGCCTGCGGGACATCAGGATTTTTGATGGCTGCTTATGAGTGGCTTATGGAAATAACCAAAGGTGCTCTCGAACGTAAGGACGTGCTTAGAATAAAAAAAGAAACCTACTATGGTCAGGAACTGGTTCCCAGACCGCGGAGACTTGCTCTAATGAATCTTTTTCTGCATGGGCTGGAACCGCAGATCTATCTTGGAGACAGCATCTATGAGCCGGATCGAGGCGAACGCTATGACTGTATTCTGACTAATCCTCCTTTTGGAACAAAGGGAGCAAACCAGGCCCCGGTCCGTGATGATTTTACAGTGAGCACCAGTAACAAGCAGCTTAATTTTATTCAGCATGTTGTTACTATTCTAAAACCCGGCGGACGGGCTGCTATGGTTTTACCGGATAACGTTCTTTTTGCAGACCAGGCAGGAGATGTTATCAAGTACCTGATGGAAGACTGCAATGTACATACGGTACTGCGTCTTCCCAATGGCACATTCACCCCATACAGTCAGGGAGTAAAGGCAAACGTTCTCTTCTTTCAGAAAGGACTTAAGACAGAAGAAACCTGGATATATGACTGCCGCACCAATATTCCCGGAGTAACAAAGAAGGACAGACCTCTTACTCCGGCCATGTTTGAGGACTTTGAAGTCTGTTATGGCGAAGATCCAAACGGGCAGTCCAGGCGTAAAGATCTTGGCGAAGAAGGCCGGTTCAGAAAATTTGCTTATTCACAGATTAAAGATCGTAACTTCAACCTCGATATTAGCTGGCTGAAGGATGAAAACCTTGAAGATCCCAATTCACTGCCCGACCCGCAGCTATTGGTTGCGGATGCCATTACCGAACTTAGCGCCTGTGTTGATGAGCTACAGCTGATACTGGATGAGATTGAGGCGGAGGAAACTGAATGAGTGAGGGCCTTCCGAGCGGATGGGTTGAAGTCGCAATTACTAAGATAGCAAATATTGCTTACGGGAAAGGTTTGTCTAAAAATCAACTATATGATATTGGTAAATATCCAGTTTTTGGCGCCAACTCGATTATTGGGTATTATAATGAATACCTATATGAAAAACCCCAAGTATTAATATCTTGTCGTGGAGCAAATAGTGGTGTTATAAATATTTCACCTCCAAAGTGTTACATAACATCTAATTCTCTTATTATAGAATTACCTGCTGAGTATTATAATTGTAATAAGTTTTTGTATTATTCATTATACAATAGTGATAAAAGCACTATTGTTACAGGCACTGCACAACCACAGGTAACAATTGAAAATTTAGTAGGTTTTTCGATTTTATTCCCTCCCCTTAACGAGCAAAAACGTATTGTAGCCAAGCTTGATTCTATTATGCCACGGATTGAGACAGTGAAAGAGCGGTTGGAGAAGGTTCCTGTTATTATGAAACGCTACCGGCAATCAGTCTTGACAGCAGCAGTAACTGGAAGGCTAACTGAGAAGTGGCGGGAAGAGCATACCGAGGTAGAATCTAAAGTAGTACCACTTATTGATATCATCATTGGCAAACCTAGAAATGGATATTCCCCAACTGCAGTGAAGTATGAAACTCCAGTTAAATCACTTAGCCTTACTGCGACAACATCAGGAACATTTGATAGTTCTTGTTTTAAATATATTGATGAAGATATACAAAATGATTCTTATTTATGGTTAGAAAAAGATGATATTTTAATACAGCGAAGTAATTCAATTAATTATGTGGGTATTTCAGCAATCTATAACGGAAACAGTTATGAATTTATATATCCTGATCTTATGATGAAAGTTAAAGCTAATAAAGAATTAGTATTACCTTCTTTTCTTGTCTTGTCGCTACAAAGTTATCAAACTCTTGATTATTTTCGAAGTAATGCTACTGGCACTGCTGGAAGTATGCCAAAAATTAATCAAGCAATAGTAATGGATACGTCAATTTATCTCCCTCCCCTCGAGGAACAAAAAGAAATCGTGAAACAGGTTGATAAACTCTTTGCTCTGGCGGATAAGGTCGAAGCTCATTACAATGAAGCAAAGTCAAGAGTTGATAAGCTTTCTCAGTCTGTTCTTGCCAAGGCTTTTCGGGGCGAGCTTGTGCCGCAGGATCCAAATGATGAACCCGCTGAGAGACTGCTGGAACGAATAATGGAAGAGAAGGCAAAGATGGAAGCAGAATTAAAGGCTGTTAAGAAATCAACTAAAAGATCGAAAAAGTAATTAGTGATGGTATAATTTAAATAAAGAACAGCATCGTAATTATCATTGAACAAAAGGAGGCCGGTAATTGTCTGATTTAGTCGTTGATCCCTGTTATTTAAACCCGCTAAGCCGAATTTTTACTCCCCTTGTTCTTGATAAGATAGCTGAGAATGGATTCTCCGATTATCTGTATGAAGTGCTTCAAAACAGCAATCTGATAAATAGAATCGATCTTTCACAGTCGTTTCGTTCATTTCTAAACGATATTTATAGCCTTCTTTCATTGAATTACCGAAATGAATATCTTTATAAAAATGAAATTACCAGGGAACTGCTATTAAAAAGACATTCACTTCAGAACTCTTGGATGCTTAACGAATTCCGTGTAGGAAAGCGCCGGGCTGATGTTGTTATTTTAAACGGTACTTCAACTGTCTACGAAATTAAATCGCAGTTTGATTCTTTCAGGCGGCTTGATGATCAGATTGAAGCCTATGGTAATGTTTTTGATAATATATATGTTGTTACCTCACAGGCTCAGACTGAGCAACTGGATGGGAAATTGCCCGCTCATGTTGGAATATTATGTATTTCAGATGATTGTACGATTCAAATCCATAAAATATCTATCTCCAATAAACATAATGTTAGACCCGAATTTCTGTTCAATTCTTTAAGAAAGAATGAGTATCTTGAAGTTATAAAAAGTATTTACGGCTACGTTCCTGATGTTCCCAATACCCGGATATTCGATGAATGCAGGGCAATGTTCTGCCGTCAGGATCCTGAAATCATCCATGACAAAACCTTTGATGTTCTTAAAAATCGTGATAAGAAATCTGCAATTGAAACCTTACTGAATAGAGCTCCGGAATCTTTGTATGCTTATATTATTAATAATGCAGGTAATTTACAAAAGCTGAATGCTTTATCAGATAAATATGATGCAGAGGTAAGAAAAATTGTTATATCAGAATAGGGAGTAATTAATGTACTATCCGTTTCTAAGAGGAAAGCAGAATGAGCTGATTCTGCTTCGGGGTAATGCTGCTTTTTTTAAGGAAAATTACATACATCCCATAATCGAACCTGTAAAGTTCAGTTCGACGGCCTTGTTAAAAGCCGTATCCGAGTTGGTAAAAAATGGAGTTGTGCATACACTTGTAGTTAATCCGCAGGTTGGCGATTACAGCTCCCATGAGATTATTCCCGATGATTTACTTGATGAAATTATGAAGGATAATAAAGTTACATCACTTGGTTTTGTTTTACATGCCGGATCAGAATTAGATGAACTAACTGGATTTCTTGAGGGTAAACAGCACCGCAATGTATCATTAATCCATTACGGTTATACCAACGGTAAGGATTTGGTAAAAGTCGTTGATGGGAATATGAGTATCAAGAGACATGTTTTTATTGAGGAACAGACAAGCAAGCTTTATCAGAGACAGTTTAAACAGGAAGGTGTACAGCGAATTCTCATTCGGGACGGGTTTCGTATACAGAAGAAAAACTCCCAGTATCCTCCGTTCGAGCATTTCTCTGATCTGCACATTACTTTTCCGGATGAAGGGATGGATGGCTTCGGTGATTTTCTGATTGTGGGAGATGAATTCCGTGATTCCGGAGGACCCGCCTATGCTGTGGCAATTCATCTGACTTATATTGATGATGATAAGGATGATGACATGTTTATTTATCATTTCATATCAGATCAGACCGATTCTCCCACCAATCCCGGCGGTAAGTTTCTTGAAGCCCTGCAGAAACTGGTTGATGAAGTTTACAGACCTGATTCAAAGATTTTTAAATCCAGGGCTCTTGGTGAATATCTCAAACTTTTCGAACATAAACATTTCCCAGGTTTAGGATATGTAAAAAAGCTTTCGATGCAGCACCATGTTGAACTGGTTGCTGAATATCTAAGGGGAATAAACTAAGGTGTTATGCTGTCCTGATTGTTTTAACGATAGTTTTATCAAAAGACATATCGAAACCTTTTCGACTAACAGGGGCACATGCTCTTTTTGCAATAGTACAGCCTCAGTTTCATTTATAAATGCAGTTGAATTGATGGATCTGTTTCTACCCGTCATTGATTTTTATCAAGTTTCAGAGGACGGCCTTCCTCTTGCAGGTTTACTTCAGGAAGACTGGCATATCTTTAATGAATCTTTAGATAGTACTGTTGTTGAGCAATTATTAACCAGTATAATGGATGATGAAAACCTGATTCAATTGAAAGTAAAAGCCCCTGAAAATGTCGAAAGTCAATTTATTAAAAATTGGGAAGAGTTTTCCAGGGAATTACGGCATCGGAATCGCTTCTTCCCTCAGAAGAAAATAGAGCAGGAACAATTAATACTGCTTATCGGGTATTTGGAATTAGATAAGAGTTGTATTCCTGATTATATTTATAGAGCCAGGTTGAAAGGCGATGGTAGTCCATACTCGATAGATAAGATGGGAAAACCTCCTGAAGGAAAAGCCCCAGATGGGAGGGCAAACCCGAAGGGCATCTCATATTTCTATGGTGCAAGTGATGTAACTACTGCTATTTCAGAGACCAGACCGTATAAGAGCGAAATTGTATATGTAGCTTCTTTTTCTCTTGATAATAATTTAAAAATGATTGATTTAAGAAACCCTGGAAAAAGCATTTCTCCATTCGTGCATGATGATTTATCTATGATTTATACTGAGTTTATTCCATTTCTTAATCACCTTAGTGTAGCACTTTCTATCCCGGTTCTTCCTTATATGAAAGATTTTGAGTACTTACCTACACAATACCTCTGCGAATTAATCAAAGATAACGGGTATGACGGGATTATCTTTAAAAGTTCTCTTGGCTCAGGTGATAATTTTGTAATATTTGATGATTCCTATCTATCAGGACAGGTGGTGGAAGTCTACAGCAGCAAAGATATAATCTTTATTCCTGAAAAAATCTCCTCCTGAAATGAAACGAATAAAAGATATTCCACTTGCCGATCGTCCCAGAGAAAAACTTCTTCATAGCGGCTCATCATCATTATCAGACCAGGAATTACTTGCAATTATTCTTGGTAAGGGATCGAAAAATGAGGATGTTCTATCATTATCCAGTAAAATCGTTAAAATTATCGATGAAAAAGGACTTTCTTTTTCGGCTAATGATATAATTGATGTTAATGGTATTGGTTCTGCGAAGGCTGCAACAATAGATGCAGCTTTTGAGTTTGTAAGAAGACGAATTAAACCTGAAGGTTTGAAAATTAAGTTCCCGGCAGATGTTCTGCCTTTAATACAGCATTACTCCGACAGAAAACAGGAACATTTTCTTTGTGTTTCCATAAATGGGGCTCATGAAGTAATGAGTATTCGTGTTGTCACCATTGGCCTTGTTAACAAAACGCAAGTACATCCCAGGGAAGTTTTTGCTGATGTCTTATCTGAAAGGGCTTCTGCCATAATTGTTGCACATAATCATCCGCAAGGTGAAATTTTACCAAGTGATGAAGATTTTAGAGTCACCAGAATGCTTCAGAATGCATCTGATATGTTAAGGCTTAATTTTCTTGATCATATCATCTTTAATACTAAGGGCTATTATTCCTTTCTCGAACATGATGAGTTATAAAAAACAATAATAATTTTTAACTATGACATAGTGCTGTCGTATATACTGTATTATCCTCGTTTTAACAGGAGTGAAAAATATGAAACATGAATGGAAAAAACAGGAAAAGCAGTTTTACCTTCCTAAAAATAAACCGGAAATTATTGAAATCCCCGAAATGAAATTTTTCACTGTCAGCGGGGAAGGAAACCCCAATGATGCGGCTTTCGGTGAATATATCGGTGTTCTTTACTCGCTGTCATATGCTGTCCGGATGAGTCCGAAGAAGGGGTTAGCGCCGGAGGGATATTTCGAATATACAGTTTATCCGCTTGAGGGGGTGTGGAGCCTGACTGAGAAGGGCATTGCCGATTATAGCGGAAGTCTGGATAAGGATCAGCTGGCTTTTACCCTGATGATTCGTCAACCTGATTTTGTGACTGATGAGTATGCTCTGGAAACGATAGAACGTGTAAAGAAAAACAAGCCTCATGAACTTCTGGATAAGGCAGATTTCCAAACTCTGGCAGAAGGGCAATGCATTCAGATGCTGCACAATGGTCCCTATGATGATGAACCGGAAAGCTTTGCTATGATGGAAGAGTATGCTGAAAGCATTGGTGTTGAACGGCTGTCAAAGAATCACCGTGAGATATATCTGTCAGATGCACGGAAGACGGAGCCTGCCAAGCTTAAAACGGTTCTGAGGTTTCAGTGCAAATAGAGTAAATATGGCCGGAAGTGAATGTTTCCGGCCGTATGTATTGGCTGATATCTATTCTGCTGTGAGACTGAATTTATCCCAGAATCAATTGGATAGAATATCTACCGGTAGGGTCTCCTGTACTGATATCTGTTTCTTCAATATCCGACCATTCGTCGACTGTGTAACCTGGAACATCCACTGTAATATAGGGTTCTAATGTGAGGTTAAATGTCTCGATTCCTGTAAAAGATGATGTTTCAATCTCGCCTGGATCAATCTTCAATTCTAATGAATCATTGACGCCAAGCCAGGTCTCGGCTGTAATCATAGATGGAACATCAGCTACAAAATCGACATTCATTGTGTCTTCCAGACTATCTGCATCATTGTAATTATAGGCTGTCTGAAATGGAATATCCCATAATTTCTCACCCTTTCCGGTACCTATCATTCCTGCAAGAAGGGGGAAGCCCGGAGGCAGAGTAAATGATATAGGTGTGAGAACTGTAAGTCTTGTTCCAAGACTGCTTACACAGCATCGAGTTCGCTGATTGAGCTTTTAGATTCCGTAGTTTTCTGAGTTATCCGTCCGGAAATCTTTCCGGCATTCGAAGCTGAATTGAAAGTTACATTGGTTAAGTCTGTGCCGCCGCATCATGAGATAATTCATGCCGTTAGAATCATATTCAAGTAAAAAAATCTGTGCTCTGAAAAACAGGCGGTTACTCTCCCCAGCGTTTGCTCAGGCTGTTTTCGATGCCTAGGTGGTCCAGGATTCTGGCTGTTACAAAATTGACTGCATCAATGAGAGTGCGGGGCTGGGTGTAGAAACCGGGGGATGCAGGCAGAATAGTTGCGCCGGCCTCATCGAGTGCCAGCATATTCTTCATGTGGATTCGGTTGTATGGAGTTTCTCTCGGCACGGTGATGAGCTGCCGTTTTTCCTTCAGGCAGACATCTGCCGCCCTGCCGATAAGCGTCTGAAGAGTTCCGTTTGCAACCGATCCGAGTGTGGACATGCTGCATGGAACTATCACCATCGATTCTATTCCAAATGATCCGCTTGCAGGGCCTGCGAAGAGGTTTTTATTATCGTGCACTGATATGGCCGGAGAGCCCTGCGAACTAATATTTTCAATCCACCCGATTATATCTGCAGCATCAATATCTGTTTCGAACTTGAAGACATCTGCTCCGGTTTCTGAGAACACGAGGTGAATATCACATCCGGCTTTCCACAGTTCCTCTAAAAGTCTGAGTGCATATATTGAGCCGCTGGCTCCTGTGATTGCCGTCAGAATCTTTCTGTTTCCGTTTTCATTGCTCATAGCTTAAATATAATATAAATCTTCAGCTTAGAACCACCCTTTATATTTTCAAGTAGTCAGTATTAAGCAGCGCGTTTTCTTCCGGTGAATGTTCTTTTGGTCTTTGGCTTTACGGTGAGATTTCCGTAAACCGCTGTAATAAATACATCCGCAAAGGTGTTTCTGGGTATTGAATACATTTCTGCAGTATTTTCAATAATATTGCGGATAATACTTCTTTTTTCGGGCTTGTTCAGAGCTGCATAATCTTTTACAGCCTCAACAGCGTTAATTTCTGGGTTGTTTACTTTAAGGTTGTACCAGTGATCAGAAACAGCAATGTAAAGTTCGCCTGAGCTCATTTTATTAAACTTCAAATTGAGGTTGCTGATTTCAATACCGAGTTTCAGCGCCTCGTAGATGTTCTCATACCAGGAGTAAAGTGCCTGGCTGTAAGTTACATATCCGCCCAGCTGTTCAATCAGAAACTGATGATGAACGTTCACGTGCTCGGCTATTACGTTCCAGTCTTCATTTGATTCAAAGTGCAGGCCTTCTTCTGTCAGCATGAATTCCATGAGTTTTGCTTGGTTTATTTTCTGAGTCATTTTATACCTCTCAATAACCGGTCTTAATATATCGATAAAATAATACCTAAACAGAATTGTGTCAATAGTATTAAGATATTTTATTATCTTTATTTAAGGGGTATTAAAAATTAAGAAGTGATACGAACTTAGATTCCCATATTGCTGAATAAGGTCGCTATGCGGTTAAGTGCCTCGGTGATAACAGGGTGGGTCGCTTCAAAGTATTTGAGGTTATCCTGCACGGATGTTCCTATCTCCGCAGAATGCGGAAAATCGTTTTCGACGGAAGTTTCGATATTTTTCAATAGAGTATTCAGGCGTGAGGAGGCTTCGGTATCGCTGTCCTGCAGTTTTTCTAGCTCTGCCCTGAGTTCCTCAATGTATTTTTGAAGTTTTTCTCTTTCCATATTAAGATCATAATGCAGAACAACTGTCGTGAGCAAGAAAAATCATACGAAATAGTATTAAAAAATGAGCTGTTCGACAATAATGTCGGAATGGTATATTTTTCTAGAAATTAGTAAATACTGATTATGGATGATACTGTTGAAGAACATGAGTGATGTTCTCTGGGTTATTATCTCGGCCAGGCCTGTTCTTCTGATGCAGCCGGGCTTTATGGCTCTTGAGACAGGTCTTACACGGGCAATGAAGTCAATTAACGTTGCAATCAAGAATATGTCTGATTTTATTGTTTCGGTTGCGGCTTTCTGGTTTATAGGTTCCGGCTAATGTTCGGTGAATCATTTCACGGAATCATAGGTATAAGCGACTTCTTTGTGAATTTTTGAAATGGATAACTGGAAGGCCGCCTTTTTTGTTTTTCAGGCAGTTTTTGTCGGAACAACAGCTGCGATTGATTCAGGAGCGGTAGCTGAGTATTCGAAATTCAGCACATACCTGATGTCTTTTCTTACTTCAGCATTTATATATCCGGTTTTCGTTCACAGGGCCTGGGGTAACGCTCCTCCTGATGAAAATAATAAACAGATTTTCTCCGCTGAGGGTATCTCCGGCATTTAAGGAGATAGTCCTGAATATTGCCGAGCATGGAACAAGCTCCAGCATTCTTGAGCTGTCCAATTCGGTTGGAAAGATAATATAAAGCTGGAATTTCAGGGAAACCGGAAAGATCGAAGTTGAATACGGTACCGGGTTCGGCGAACTAACAAATTATCTTAATACAATGATTGATGATTTGAAGATTAAGGAAGATGCGGCCGAAGAAGCCCTTTTAACTCTGCATCAGATGGCAATTATCGACGGATTGACCCGGATATACAACAGAAAATATATCTCAGATACCTTGGTAAAGGAGATTGTCAGATCGACCCGCTACGAAAGTAAATTATCAGTATTAATGTTTGATATAGATTTTTTAAGGATATAAACGATAAATACGGCCATCCAGCAGGAGATAAGGTGCTTGTTGAAATTTCTAAAAGAGTTAAGGAGGCTCTGCGGGAGTCCTACTATTTCGGCAGGTATGGGGGAGAAGAATTTCTGATGATCTTTCCGGAAACGGATCTTGCAAATGCCTACATTATTTCAAACAGGATAAAAGAGAATATTGAATGTATGTGCTGGGACTTCAATGATGTCTTCTGTGTTACCGTGAGCGGCGGTGTAGTGGAAAATTTCGGTGAAGATTTTGACCGGATGATTAAGCGTGCAGATAACCTGCTGTACTACGCAAAAGAAAATGGCCGCAACATGATCATAAAGTAAATTTACACTGATACAGTGTTTAGAAGTTCCCTGCTCGCAGCCTGAAGATAGCGGGCAAGTTCTTGCTTATTAACAATATAGTAATAGCGCCTGCCGCTACCCGGTTTTATACTCAATATTCTCGATGACACCATTTTGTTTAGATGATATGACATTGTCGCCGGGGTTATTCTGAAATGAGTTGCCAGTTCATTGCTGAACCAGGGTCTTATTGAAACGAGTCGCAGAATTTCAAGTCTTTTGCTGTCTCCAAGAACAGAAAACAGTATGTCTGTTTTTCTGTTGTCGGATTGATTATTCAATATGTCCTTTGTTCCCGCTCCGATTATCACCATGGGCATATCTGTCGAAAGATACGAACTTGTATCCAGAAAGAATGAGAAATAGATACAGTTTAACCCCTGTTTAGTCTCAAAGAAATTGTTGAAGAGCTCCCTTGTTGCACCGTTAAGATATGAGATTTCATCCTGTTCAAATCTTTCTTTATGCCAAATGAAAAGACTTTTAATCTGCTCATTATTGTTAATCTCTGTCTGACTGTAGAAATCTGAATAGAAGATTTTATACAGATTTTTAAGACGTTTGAGAAAGTCTGCGGGAGTAGTGAGGAATGATGAGATGAGTCTGGCAGTTTCCTCAGGTGAGTTCTCTGAAGATGAAATCTCCGGCAGAATTGCTAAAATATTCTCATACGAAACTACTTTGTCCTGAGGAAGATTTAAAATGTTTTTTATCCTGGTCTGTATATACTCTGGTGTGAGGCTGTTCAGAATATCCAGGAACCCGGCTGCTGTGCTGCAACCTTCATTGGATATTACAGTTTCAATAAGAAGCCAGCTTGTCTGAGGTATTTTTTTCACAAGTAATTCAATATCACTCTCAAGAAAAGGTGAAATATTCTTCTCTGTTATATCAATCCATTCCTGCACAGATTCTATTCCTTTCAAACCCAGGAATGTTTTCTTTTCAGCGGTTTCATTCCGGAGTGCATAATGCAGAACAGCACAAATGAAATCAATTGCCTGGTTATATATAAACTCCATTCGCTATTTTATCACTAATTAGAAATATATCTAATATAAAATTTCGAAAATGTTCTAAATCAATAGATTAATATAAGATATAGATCTAATATTAGAAAGAAATCTAACATTGGATCATTTTTATAATAAAAGGGGTGTTTATGTTTGAGTCTTCACACGAGTCGTATTATATGAGCAAAGTCCGGGGCAGACAGTTATATCTGGAGCATCAACGGGGGCGTTTTGTACCGGGAGAAGTCTTTTTATGGTTAAAGCAAAAGATCAAGCGCGGTAAAAAGAAGGAAAGTCACACCGATTATCTGGTTGATGTTGTATGCGGCGAAGTTAATCAGTCTTGAATCTTTTTTAACTCTTTCAGGCAGAATCAGCAAATGTTCAAAGATAAACAGGGCTGTGATGATTCCGACTCCCGCATAATAGATAATACCCAGCCCCTGAAGGCAGCCGGTGACTGCCATAAGCAGTACCGATGCAGCATGCATACCGGCCGCACCGAGTCTTGCCAGTTTTTCTCCGAAGACGGAGGGTATTGAGTAGAGGCCTTCAGCACGGTCAAAGTTGATATCCTGAATCGCATAAATTACATCAAATCCAGCAACCCAGGCGGCGTTGGCCGCAGCCAGAACGAAGGTTGTAAGTTCAGCTCCTGCGGTTACCCCTACCCATGCACCAAATGCTCCGCCGGCACAGGCCGCACCCAGAATTATATGGCAGAGCCATGTGAAACGTTTTGTATAGGAGTAGAGTATGAATATTCCGGCGGCCAGCGGAAGAAGTACTACACAGAGCCAGTTGAGCATGAACGCTGAAAGGGTAAGCAGTATCATTCCGGCTACTGCGACAGCAAGGGCATCACGCCGGTGAAGTTTTCCCGACGGAAGGTGCCGCCCGGCAGTTCTGGGATTTCTTGCATCGATATTGCGGTCAACTATCCGGTTAATGGCATTCGCAGCGTTTCTTCCGCCGGTAAATGCCAGCACTATCCAGATGAACGTTTTCCATCCGGGGAAGCCATGTGCAGCCATGAGCATTGCCGCAAGTGTTACGGGAAGCGAAAAAAGCGTATGCGAAAACATCACCATTTCCGCATACAGCTTCAGTTTTTTAAAGGCCATATTCAGACCACTTTTTGTCGACCATTGCTTTGACTTCATCCGTCATCTCGATGTCATCAGGCCATTCACGCGGGTGGCCTTCTTCAGGCCACTTTTTAGTGGCATCTATTCCAAGCCTGCTTCCGTAATGGGGCAGGGGCGATGCATGATCCAGTGCATCCAGCGGGCCTTCGGTAATAAGCAGGTCGCGTCTTGCATCAATATTGTTGAAGACCTTCCACATTACAGTAGATATATCCGAGGGATTGATGTTCTTATCTACGACGATGATCATTTTTGTGTACATCATCTGACCGCTGCCCCAGATTGCATTCATGACTTTCTTGGCATGGCCGGGGTATTTCTTATCTATAGAGACAATTACACAGCTGTGAAAAACACCCTCCAGCGGGAAGTTGATGTCTACGATCTCGGGGTTTATCATCTTTATAAGCGGAAGAAAGGTTCTCTCGGTAAGTTTTGCCAGATAGCAGTCCTCCATCGGTGGCTTGCCGACGATGGTAGCCGGGAAAACCGGCTTTTTCTTACGGGTGATCTTTTCAACATGAAAAACCGGGTAGTAGTCTGTGAGTGAATAGTATCCGGTGTGATCACCGAAGGGGCCTTCAAGCACATGAGGCTCGGCAGGATCCACCCAGCCTTCGAGGATAAACTCGGCATTTGCCGGAACTTTGATATCGTTTGTTATACATTTTACCTGCTCAACAGCCGCCTTGCGCAGGAAACCTGCAAACATTATTTCATCGATGATAGCCGGCAGAGGTGCAGTTGCAGAATAGATGATTGCGGGATCACAGCCGAGGGCTACCGATACCGGCATTTTCTTTCCGGCTTTACGGTATTTTTCATATATTTCACGGCCGTCTTTGTGCAGGTGCCAGTGCATTCCCGTTGTATTTTTGGAAAATACCTGCATCCGGTACATGCCTATGTTCTGCTGTCCGGTATCCGGATCCCTTGTGAAAACAAGCGGCAGAGTCATGAAAGGTCCGCCGTCCTGGGGCCAGCAGTGCAGTACCGGTAGTGTATCGAGGTCCGGCTCCTCCACCACCTGCTGACAGGCTGCGGGGCCGACAACCGGTCTGGGGAAAACATCCAGCATTCTGGCCAGTTTGGGTATCGATTTTATTTTGTCGATGAGTCCCATATAGCTGCTTACATCAAGAAGATCTGTAATCTGATCAGCAAAATCATCGATAGACTCTATTCCGAAAGCAAGATTGAGCCTGTCATAGGTTCCGAACCCATTAATGAAAACCGGGTATTCCGAGCCTTTTACATTCTCAAAAAGAAGGGCAGGTCCGCCCTCTTTTACAACCCGGTCGGCAATCTCGGTTATTTCAAGGTAGCTGTCGACTTCTGTGGAAACCCTTTTGAGTTCGCCCTTTTTTTCAAGAAGTTTAATAAATCCCTGAAGATCTTTTACTGCCATTTTTTATCTCCCGACCTCGTTGTAGCTCGTATCAGTGAGGCTGAAACTGTCTCCCAGCCCGCTTGTGAGGTACATATCCTTATTTTCCATCAGAATAATTGCTTCTGTGTCCGGCATTTCTTCAACAAGAGCCAGGCCTGCCTCTACACCGAGGGAGAAAACTGTGGTAGACATTGCATCAGCCTGCATTGATACAGGGCAGATTATTGACACCTGGGCTATTCCGTTTTCAACCGGGTATCCATCCTTAGTGCTTAAGATATGGTGGTAACGTCTGTCATCTTCTATAAAGAAGCGTTCATATTTACCTGAGGAAACTACTGCTTTATTACTGATGGAAAGGACTCCGATGTATTCACCCCTTGATGTATCCGGATTCTGGATTCCAATCCGCCATTCCGAGCCGTCGAGTTTTGTACCCAATGCAAGTACATTTCCTCCAAGGTTTATAAGCGATGATGAAACACCCACGGAATGAAGGTATTCGGCTATTTTATCGGCTGAAAACCCTTTGGCTACTCCGCCCGGTTCAAGTTTCATTTTTTCAGTTTCAAGGAATGCATAGTATTTTCCGCTGTCTGATGTGAGACTGAGTCTGTTATAGTCAACCAGTTCAAGTGCTGCATTTATTTCTGCTTTTGAGGGAACTCTTGCATCTTCACTTCCTATTCCCCAGAGGCTTACAAGAGGCCCTATGGTTATGTCGAAGGTTCCTCCGCTTTTCTCAGAGAACTGAAGGCCCTCTGAAAGTACTTTGTAGAAGTCGGCGGAAATCTCAACCGGTTGAAGGCCTGCAGCCTTGTTAACTTTATTTGCAGTGCTGTCCGCAATTGTCACACTCATCTGCTGCTCAATATCATCAACCAGGGTCCTGATTTCAGAAAATATATCTGATGCCTGTAAATTATCTGTACCGGCAACTCTGCCTTTTGTATCGGCATCGATGCTGATACTGCAGGTTGTTCCGATGGCAAGAAAGCTGTCATTTACACGTTCATATTCAGTCTGTCCGAGAGCAAAAAGGCTGCCGGCAGATAAAACTGCTGTTAAAAATATTAGAGTAAAAATTTTATTAGTTCGTATTTGCATACCGGCTATTTTAGTGAAAGCGGGCGGCATTGTTAATAGTAGTTGTGTAGATCCCGATGACCTTTTCATACTAATTGCTTCTGATGTATATTCAGATATGGACGATATTCTTCAGAACATTGGAAAAAGAATAAAAAAAATCAGGAAAGATAAAGAGCTTACTATAAAGGACATTGCCGACAGGCTGAATCTTACCAGAAGCCTTATCAGTCAGATCGAAAACAACAAGGTTACACCGTCCATAAAAACACTTGCCCAGATAGCATCAATTCTGAATACTCCTTTAACAGCCTTCTTTGAAGACATCGATGACCCTCATCCAGTTGTCAGGAAAAGTGAAAGACAGAAGCTTGAAACAAGAGACGGCGTATCTTATTCGCTTCTTACCCGAAACGTTTCCTGTCATAAGTTCGAAGTTCTTGAAAGCACCTTTGAAGAGGATGGAACTTCGGGTTTTCATCATAAACACAGCGGTGAAGAATGCGGGATTGTCGTTAAGGGGCGGTTCAGGGTCGAGACTGGTGATGATGAATACACTTTAGGGGCAGGTGATTCCATCTATATTGATTCTTCAAAACCCCACCGAATCACAAATGTATCCGACGGTGAATCGGTCGCAATCTGGATAAACTGCCCGCCTTCACGATAATTATATCGCTGCAGTTATAACATTACTATGAAATAACCATTTTGACTTTCCCTCTCTTTGCGTTAGCATGAAGCATGAAAACTTCCAGGGAGGAAATATGAAAGATATTAGACGGTATGCTCACGTGTTCCAACCGTTGACTATAAAGGGTGTGACACTTAAAAACAGGCTGCAGTATGCACCTACTGTAGTATTGAAATGTGCTCCGAACGGCGATATGACTGAAGAAATGCTTGAATTCATGGAATGGCAGGCTAAAACCGGGGTTGCATATGTGACTGTTGGCGATACTCCTGTTACCCATGAAAATGACTCGGCATGGCTCTGCGAAATGAACGTTAATTCCGATGACAACATACATGGTATGAACCAGCTGGTAGAAGCTGCACGATATAACGGAGCCGAGATATCCGTTGAACTTGCACATGCCGGAAGAGGTTCAAGACAGAACATAGACTGCCCGCCTGTGCTTGCTGTATCTGCCTCCCGTCCGCTGAACCCGGAAGAAACCCATCTGAAAGAAATGGACAGGGCCGATATGGATTATATGAAGGGCCGTTATGTCGACTGCGCTGTAAGATGTAAAAAAGCGGGGTTCCGCATAATCATGCTTCATTGCGCCCATAACAACCTCATTGCCCAGTTTCTGTCTCCTGCAAGCAATGTACGGACCGATGAATACGGCGGTACTCCGGAGAACCGCCGCAGATGGCCGCTTGAGGTTCTTAAGGCTGTGAGGGATGCGGTCGGTGAAGAGATGGTCATTGAGATAAGGGTTTCCGCCCAAGAGGATAGCCCTGAAGGGCTTCAGCTTGATGAGTCGCTCGACTTCATGGAAGCGGCACAGCAGTATATTGATATTGTACATATTTCACGCGGAAGCATCTTTGACTTTACAGCTGCGGTCTATACCATCCCTACATATTTCAAGGGAAGACAGCTTAATGTTGCCTTTGCTGCCGAGGCGAAAAAAAGGCTGAAGATTCCTGTTGCCGTCGTTGGAAATATCACTTCACTTGCAGAAGCTGAGGAAATCATCGCGTCCGGCAAGGCTGACATTGTTGCTATTGCCAAATCCTATATGGCGGACGGTGATTTGATTCACAAATCAGTAGATGGAAGGGTTGAGGATATCAGACCATGTACCCGCTGTGATCAGTGCGGGAATGCGAATGCCTATGGTACTTCAATGCGCTGTGCAGTCAATCCGCGAATGGGTGTTGCAGGCAGTATTGAAGCTCTTGCACCTGAAAAACGGAAAAAAGTAATGGTTGTTGGCGGCGGCCCCGGCGGAATGATGGCGGCGCAGACTCTTACCGCCCTGGGGCACAGTGTAAGTCTATATGAAAAAAGTGATTCTCTCGGCGGTCTTTTAAAAGATGCCACGGCTGCACCCTTCAAGGAATATCTGAGAAACTATCTTGACTGGAATATCAGGACGACCATGTCCTGCGGTGCCGATATCAGATTTAATACAGAAGTATCAGCAGAGCTTGTTGCTAAGGAGAGTCCTGATGCAGTAATTGTTGCTACAGGTTCGAACTATCTTGTTCCGCCGATACCGGGGATTGAGGGTGAAAATGTGAAATCCGTGATTGATGTTGAGTCTCACAGGACGGAAACAGGTAAGCTGGTTGTTGTCTGCGGAGGCGGGCTGTCGGGCCTTGAATGTGCACTGACCCTCGCAATGGAAGGAAAGGATGTCACTGTGATCGATATGATACCGGTGAATGAATTCTGTGTTGATATGCCTATTTTTAACAAGGCGGATCTCTTCGAGCATCTTAAACGCTTCGGTGTGAAGCTGGTAGGTGAGCGGAGAATAGTATCCTTTTCAAATTCAGGTGTGGAGGTTTTCGATCCTGAGGGAAGGAAAGAAATTTATAAGGCGGATACCTGCGTCAATGCCCTGGGCGTTGAGCCGGATAATGCGCTTGGGCTGGAGCTTCTTGGACGGTATGGTAATGATGTCTTTTTGATTGGGGACTGTGTATCAAAGGGTCGGACTTTTTACCATGCTAACCAGGAAGCATACCATGCTTCAATGCGGGTTTAATAACTTGAAAGGTATGAAGATTGCAATTTTTATTCATTGACAGAATTGAAGAATTTAACTAACATTTGTGTACTCATCTTTACTATGGTTAAAAACACAAATACCTAATATTTGGAGGAATAATAAATGGGACGCTTACAGGATAAAATTGCAATTGTTACTGGTGGAAACTCCGGAATCGGACTTGCAACAGCAAAACTCTTCTGCAGGGAAGGTGCAAAAGTTGTTATCTGCGGTAGAAGAGAGGCGGAAAACAAAAAAGCTGTTGAAGAAATTACAGCAGCAGGCGGCGAAATAATGGCTGTTCAGGCTGATGTTTCAAAGCAGGAAGACTGTCACAAGGTTGTTGACGCAACTATTGAAAGATACGGAAAGATAGATGTACTGGTTAACAATGCCGGTATTGCAGACAAGCACATGCCTATTAACAAGTGTACTGAAGACTGGTACATGGAAGTATGTCTGATTGACCAGTTCTCAGTTTACTACATGAGCAAGTATACACTTGAGCACATGGAAAAGGTTGGGACAGGTTCTATTGTTAATGTTTCTTCAATCGGTGCCATGGGGCTTGCCGGTATTTCATACAGCGCAGCAAAATCTGCTGTTAACGCAATGACCAAGAATATCGGTCTCCAGTATTCAGCGACAGGCATCAGATGTAACGCTGTTGGTCCCGGACCTACTCCTACACCGCTTAACGCTCCTGAAGCATTCAAGCACTTCTATATGGAGTTTGCCGATAAGTGCGCACAGCACCTCGACCTTTCTGTTCCGGAGGCTCAGGCTGAGGATCAGGCAGAAGCAATTCTCTTCTTTGCAAGTGATGCCTCCAAAGCCGTTACAGCTCAGGTTATGTACGTATCTCACGGAACAACAATATAATCGACGCTGTCATTCAATTTTAAAATGAGTATCTGCCTGCAGGGAATTCCCTCTGCAGGCTTTTTTTTTGTATATATTCTGTTTTATAATTAAACCGGAGACGCAGATGAACGAACGTGCCCGGCAGGCGAATCCGGTTTTTAAGGATCGTACCACTATTTCAATAAGAGCCTTTGGAATGGTATTTACCGGTAATATAATAGGTTATATTCCGGATTCCGAGGGAGGAAATGCCAAGTGGCACAGATGGATATTCGAAAATGACGGGACCTCTCCGTCTATGAACCCTCTGGCTCATTTTTTCCCGGGACGGGATTTTAAAAAATTTTTATTCAAGCATCCTGATACCGATTTTGGAATGAGCAGATATCTTGTTTTAGGAAATACCACCCTAAATCAGGGCTACCGTGTAACTCTTGCCGACGGAACAGTTGTTTCAGGATATGACTACGAAAACTCCGCTCCTGAAAGCAGGGAGCGCCGTATGATTCCCGTAAGACTGAAGCCTGTTCTCTATGAGCTGAACGGTGTGAGTCTTGAAGAAGCACAGAATATTTTCAGCTCACTTTCAGAGGAGTTTGCAGATTACATCAACCTTAAACTTGAGGTCGATGATGAATACGGAACAGCAGTGCTGAACCTCTGGGGTGAGCGGCTGGAAACAGACGAGGAGTACAGTCAGCGGAGAGCTTCTGCAAATAAATAGAGCAGCCTGCCGAACTAAGATTTCCTGAAATGATGTAAAATAATTCCTTGACATGATGGTATACCAGTGGTACGCTATTGGAATATTACAACAATCTTAGGAGGATTATATGAAAAAAGGACTCAGAATTGCAATTATTCTATTGGTTTCCGTTCTGGTGTTAGGCGGTTACACATTCGCAACCGGTCAGCAGGAAAAAGCTGATGATGGTAAAATCAAAATCGGTATATCTATCGGTACGCTGAAACAGGAGCGCTGGCAGAGAGAGATTGATATGTTCAAGGCATATGGTGATGCTCATGGTATTGATATCTATGTCCAGTCAGCTGAGGATGATGCCCAGAAACAGGTTTCTCAGTGTGAAAACCTGATAGTTATGGGTGTTGATGTGCTTATAGTTCAGGCCCTTGATTCTGAAGCGGTTGGAACCGTTGTTGGCCCTGCACATGAAGCAGGTATTCCTGTTATTGCTTATGACCGGCTTGTAAGAAACGGAGACCTTGATTTCTATATCACTTTTGATTCAGTGAAGGTTGGAGAAAAAGAGGCAGAATTTGTAGTCAATAAAGCTCCAAAGGGTAACTACATCTGGTTAAAAGGCGGTCCGGAAGATTTTAATGCACATCTTGTTTATGAAGGACAGAAGAAAGTGCTTCAACCATACATTGACAGAGGTGACATCAATATTGTTCTTGAACAGTGGTGTAAGGGCTGGGCTCCAAGTGAAGCTCTTAAGCATGCTGAAAATGGCTTAACACTTGCTGATAATGATATTCAGGCCGTCATAGCTTCAAACGATGGTACTGCTGGTGGTGCTGTACAGGCGCTTGCTGCTCAGGGGCTGGCTGGAAAGGTTCCTATTGCCGGACAGGATGCGGATATTGCCGCCTGCCAGAGGATCGTTGAAGGTCTTCAGACAGGAACCGTATATAAACCGCTTGCAAAACTAAATCTTGCTGCTATTGAACTTGCTGTTGCACTTGCCCAGGGTAAGGACCCCATGAGTTCAATGGATAGTTCTCTCGGTGTATGGACAAAGCTCAATAACGGTACCAAAGATGTTGACTCATTTTCTGTAGATGTTATTGCTGTAGATAAAGATAACATGGTTGATATCATAATTAAAGACGGTTTTCATAAGCTTGAGGATGTTTATAAGAACGTTCCAAAAGATCAGTGGCCAAAACTTTAATTTTACACTGTATCAGAGGGATTCAACCCTCTGATACAAAATTATCAAGGGGTTATCAGGGATGAGCAATTATGTCTTAAGTATGGAGAACATCACCAAAGTTTTTCCGGGAGTAGTGGCTTTGGATGACGTGAGTGTGAATGTCAGAAAAGCAACAGTACATGCCATCTGCGGTGAAAATGGTGCTGGAAAATCAACGCTAATAAAGGTTATGTGTGGAGTTCACCCCGCGGGTTCCTATGATGGTAAAATAATTGTAGACGGTGAAGATTGTTCTTTTGTGAACACCTCATATGCAGAAAAAAAAGGTATTGTCTGTATCCATCAGGAACTGGAGTTAATTCCGAAATTAAGTGTAGGAGAAAATATTTTTCTGGGTAATTATCCGGTTAAAAACGGATTCATTCAGTGGGATAAAATATTTGCAGAAACAAGAACGCTTCTTGAGCAGGTAGGTCTTGGCCGGAAATCTGATAAGAGTGGACATGAGATTGATCCAAATGAAAAGGTTATTAACCTGGGTATCGGACAGCAGCAACTGGTAGAAATTGCGAAAGCACTTGCCCGTAATGCCAGAATTTTAATTTTGGATGAACCGACGGCTGCATTGACTGAAAAAGAGGTTGATACCCTTTTAGGTATTATTGACGGGTTGCGGGCTAAGGGAATTACTTGTATTTATATCTCTCATAAACTTGATGAAGTTATGAGAATTGCTGATGATGTTACGGTTATTCGAGACGGACAAACTATTGGCAGCAGTGTAATAGATAAAATTACCAAAAAAGATATTATCTCAATGATGGTTGGACGGGAACTTTCCAATCTTTTCCCCCGTGAAAAACATAACAGGGGGGATCTTGTTCTTGATATCAGAAATTACAGTGTCAAAGATCCTAATGTTCCGGGAAAGCAACTGATAAAAGAGGTTAATCTTAAGGCTTATAAAGGTGAAATACTTGGGGTTGCAGGATTAATGGGAGCTGGCAGAACTGAATTTTTTACAAGTATATTTGGAGCTTTTGCCGGAGCCAAGAAAGGTGATGTATATATTAATGGTAATAAGGTCAAAATTGAAAATACTGTTGATGCCCTCAAGAACGGTATTTTTCTGGTAACTGAAGACAGAAAACGATACGGCTTGGTTCTCGGTATGGATGTTAAGGAGAATACAACCCTTGCATCATTGGATAAGATTTCGATCTACGGATTTGTTGATGCCAATAAAGAAGTTCATACCACCAATGAATATGTAAAAAATTTAAAGACTAAGACCAGTTCGGTTGAGGTTGAAGTTAAAACTCTGAGTGGTGGAAATCAGCAGAAGGTAGTTCTGCAAAAAGCTTTAATGACTTCTCCTAAAGTTTTAATTCTTGATGAGCCTACCAGGGGTATCGATGTAGGCGCAAAGTACGAAATATATAAAATAATGAATCACCTGGTTGATGCTGGTGTAGTAATCATAATGATCTCATCTGAAATGGAAGAGATTCTGGGGATGAGCGATAGAATCGTTGTAATGAGTCAAGGCCAGTTGACAGGTGAATTTGAATACCATGAAGCTACACAGGAAAAAATAATGAATGCTTCAATTGGAGGTAATAATGGCTGATAAGGAGCTAAAGTCAAAGAGTATTGACCTGCGCAATTATGTAATGATTGGTGCTCTGTTTCTTATTTGGATTTTATTTACATTTATGACTGATGGTAAGTTTCTTCTTGCCAGAAATATATCTAATTTAACGAGACAGATGGCTATAGTCGGTATTCTTGGTACCGGTATGGTTTTGGTAATAATTACAGGAAATATAGATCTTTCCGTAGGATCCGTCATGGGTGCTCTTGGCGGCATGGCTGCAGCACTGCATGTTTGGAATGGGGTAGGTCCCTATTGGACGATATTGATTGTTTTAATCAGTGGTATAGCAATCGGTTTTATCCAGGGATTTATAATATCATATTTGGGAGTACCTGCTTTTATTGTTACTCTGGGCGGTTTGTTGATGTTCAGAGGTGTTCTTCTTGCAATTACAAAAGGTATTTCAATTGCACCTTTTGCTGAAGTTTATAAAATGCTTGGGCAGTCGTATGTGCCCAAAATGGTTGGATGGATTCTTAGCATCATTGTATGTGGTGTTTTTATAGCTCTTCAGATCTTAAACAGGCGTTCAAGAATAAAATATGGATTTGCCTTGGAGTCTATGCTCAGGTTTATCATTAAAACACTGATAGTTTGTGCCCTTGTTCTTGGAGTTGTCTACATTCTTAATAGTTATCAGGGAATGCCTGTGCCGGTTTTGATAATGCTTATACTTGTTGTAATTTTTACCATAATAGCAGAAAAAACAGTTTTTGGCCGAAGTGTGTATGCTATGGGTGGAAATCTGGAAGCAACTTTGTTTTCAGGAATAAAAGTTCAGAGAAACTTGGTTATAGTGTACATCCTTAACGGAATGATGGCTGCAATTGCGGGAATTATTCTCTCTGCAAGATTAAATGCCGGTACTCCGACTGCGGGTATGAATATGGAACTTGATGCTATTGCTGCAGCCGTAATCGGTGGTGCAAGTATGAATGGCGGTTCCGGAAAGGTTGCAGGAGCTATTCTAGGTGCTTTCTTTATGGCGTCAATTGATAACGGTATGAGCATGATGAATCTTGATGCTTACTGGCAGTACATGGTTAAGGGGGCAATTCTTGTAATAGCTGTATGGTTTGATATTTATTCCAGTAAAAAACAGGCTAGGGGAGAATAAACTATGAAGAAGAAAATAATACTAGGAATGATAGGTGCCGGAAAAATAGGACGGGTGCATGGGAAGAGTGTTATGCAGCGAATTCCTGGTGCCACTATAAAAACGATTGCAGATCCGTATCTTAACAGTGAGATGAAAGAATTTGCTGCAGAGATTGGAGTCCCTAATGTTTCAAAGAATGTGGATGATATTTTTACTGATATGGAGATTGAAGCGGTTCTAATCTGTTCATCTACTGATACACATTCAGATTTGATTATTCGTGCAGCCAATGCAGGAAAACATATTTTTTGTGAAAAACCTGTTGATTTTGATCTCGAACGTATAAAGAAAACTCTCGATATTGTTAAAAAATCAGGAGTAAAATTTCAGATCGGATTTAACAGAAGATTTGATCATAATTTCAGCAGAATAAAAGATGTTATAGATGCAGGAACAATTGGTGAGCCGCAGCTTCTTAAGATTGCATCAAGAGATCCTGCTCCGCCATCTCTTGCCTACGTGAAAGTTTCGGGAGGATTATTCTTGGATATGATGATTCACGATTTTGATATGGCCAGATTCCTCATGGATAGTGAGGCTGAAAGTATATTCGCAAGCGGAGCTGTTCTGATAGATGAAGAGATAGGTAAAGCCGGTGATGTTGATACAGCTATAGTGAATATTAAGTTCAAAAACGGAGCATTGGGAGTAATTGATAACTCAAGAAAAGCCGTTTACGGATACGATCAACGTGTAGAGGTTTTTGGTTCCAAAGGCTGCAGTCAAACTGAAAATGATGCTCCTTCAAGAGTATATACCAGTACTATAGACGGTGTTGTTCAGGATAAACCGCATTATTTCTTTCTCGAAAGATATTTCGATGCCTATGCAGAAGAGGTTACAAGATTCATAAAATACCTGAACGAGGGTGGAAATAGTCCATGCGGGTATCAGGATGCAATAATGCCTGTTGTAATGGGTTTAGCCGCAAAAAAATCAATAGAGGAAAACCGACCAGTTTTAATCTCTGAAGTACTTTAGCCTAAATAATTTATTGGATTGTGAGGCTTGACTTTTGAAATTATGGTATACAATTGGTATGCCAGTAAGATGAAATTAGGTTACTATATTCAAGATACTTAATTTTACAGGATTCTGTAGCCTAATAATAAGGAGTTAGTTATGAGTAATTGGACAATACCGCCGGAAGGCGGTCACATGGAAAGACCCACAGGTCTTTACTATCAGACAATGAACGGTCATCAAATCGAAGAAAGATTAAAAAAGAATGATTTACTAATTCTGCCTATAGGCAGTACAGAGAATCATGGTTTAAATGCCTGTTCAGGTGAAGATACATTTCTTGTATCCAGACTGGCAGAGGCTATAGCTCAAAAGGTTGGGTGTACTGTTGCGGAACCAATATGGTACGGCTCTCATCCATTTCATCATCTTGGTATGCCGGGTACCATCGTTGTTCCGGAAGAAGATTTAGCCGCATATATCAGGGCGGTAATAGCAGGATTCTGGAATTCAGGATTCAGAAAGATTATTCTTTTAAACGGTCATGGACAGGATTATGTAATTCCTCTCGCGATTCATCAGTTTGCTAAAAAATACCAGGTTCCTTCCATATTAGTAAATGTAAACTGGTGGTTTGTAATACCTGAATTTCTTAGAGATAAGGCTCACGGAGGTGTTTTTGATACTCCGTTTATTCATGCGGATGAAGTTGAAACATCATACTCAATGGCTCTTTTCCCGGAACTCATTGATCAGGAGTTTGCTCAAAAAACAACTCCGATGTCGATTTTTCCAAAGGGCCATATCAATAAATCAGGCAGTGTATATAAGGAAGAATCTCCAATTGATTTCTGGTGTCAGGTAGGTGCTTCAGCTATAGAAGTTGTTTCAACACCTGAAGGTGTAGTGGGTGATGCTACACTTGCAGATCCAGAGAAGGCCCGACCCGGTGTTTATGCTATTCTTGATTATCTGGAAAAGCTTCATAACGATATCATGGAAATGTATCCAGCTGGAAAACTTCCGCCGATAGAGGCTATGACCATGCGTAACAAAGAAGAAATTGAGGATGTTATTAAAGGCCCGGTTAATGGCGGAAAGCATATATATACTCTCGGGTATCCTACATAGGTCTTAATATGAAGATAGCTGCGAGTGTAACTCCAAATAAAACAAAATTCGGTCCCCTGCTGTTTGCGGGGGATCTTGAACAGGGTTTCATGAGTCTGAAAGAACTCGGTTATGATGGTATTGAATTAAGCTTGAGGACTTCAAATGATATTGATTCTGAACTGCTTTTTAAAATGCTTGAAAAGCATGATCTTGAATTAATCTCAGTAGCTACCGGGCAGAGTTTTATAGAAGATAATCTTTCATTATTCAGTTCTGCGACGGCTCACAGAGTTGGAGCAGTTGAAAGGCTAAAATCCCATATTGATCTGGCATCAAAAAGTTCAGCTAATGTAATTTTGGGGGGGATAAAGGGCAGTCTTGATAATACAGGAAATCTTGCGCAGTATGAAAAGGGCATGGAGGCTGTTACTGAGCTGGTAGAATACGCGGAAAAGATGGGGGTAATTCTGCTCCTTGAATCCATCAATCGCTATGAGGCTAATATTTTTAATACAGTCGAAGAATCTTTGAAAGTTGCTGAAAAGATTAATTCCAAAGCACTTAGAATTCTCCCTGATACTTTCCATATGAACATTGAAGAGATATCATTTACTGAAGCCCTTGAAGACGCCCGGGAATATATTGGAGCATTGCATTGTGCGGACAGTAACCGGCTGGCTCCCGGTATGGGGCATATTGATTTTAGTTCAATTATCCAGACTGCAAAAAAATTACCTGATATTAGATATCTTGGGGTAGAAGTTCTGCCTCTGCCTGATAGTTATGCTTGTGCAAAGACTGCTATCAGTACGATCAGGCAATATTTATAAATTGTTTTTAGTATCATACAAATAGTGGAGGCTTCAAAATGAGAGCTTTTTATGTAGAGGCTGATTGGGTTCCTAAAGACGGATACCGTGTTTCTGAGAAAGAAAGGAATACACAGAGAGCCTTACGGGGTAATCAGATATGGAAGGATATCCGTTCAAGCGTAACTGACAGGCCGGAACCGAAAATTAGTAATCCGGATGAGATAATATTAAAAGTTGGTGCGGCTGGTATTTGCGGAACGGATGCACATCTGCTTAAGCGGGATGAACAGGGATATTCTCTTTATGACGGGCATTCCAAGTACCCTATCATAACCGGACATGAATTTTCAGGCGAAGTTGTGGAAGTCGGAAGTGCCGTCACCAGCCTTAGAAAAGGTGATCTTGTCAGTGTTGAATCAATGAACTGGTGTGGCGAATGTGATGCCTGCAGACGAGGAATGTTCAACCAGTGCAGAAATCTTGAAGAACCGGGACTGACATATGACGGTGGCTTTGCTGAATATGTAAAAGTTAAAGCAAAATACTGTTACCTTCTGAATGATATCGTTAATTTTTACGGTGATAAGAAGACAGCTTTTGAACTTGGTGCAATGATAGAACCTACCGGAGTTGCATACAACGGGCTGTTTGTAAGGGGCGGAGGAATACGTCCAGGTGGTCATGTTGTTGTATTTGGAGCAGGGCCAATCGGTTTATCAGCTATCTCTTTAATGAAAACAGCCGGTGCTGCAAAGTTAATTGTTTTTGAAACAATTCCTGAAAGACAGGCTTTAGCCAGGGATTGCGGTGCTGATTATGTTTTTAATCCGCAGGACTACAAAGATGCTCTTGAGCAGGCTGATATGCTGATGGATCTTACCAACGGGCAGGGGATATCAATGTTCGTAGAGTGTGCCGGTGCTACTAAATTTACATATCCTGTAATGGCTAAGGCTCTTGCGATAGGAGGAAAGACTATACAGATAAGCCATCCTATAGGTGCAACTCCAGTTGAAACTTTTTACTGGCAATGGAATGCGGCAGCCATCATCGGTTCAAATGGACAATCCGGTTCAGGTATCTATAGTGATGTTATTGCTCTGATGGCCTCGGGCCGTATAGATATGAGGAAGATGTGTACCGGTCGTTACAACCTGGAAGACATTGAAGATGGTATGAAAATTACTGCGGGAAAAGTTCTGGTCAGTACAGATTATCCCAGACGTTAATAAATCAGAATAGGAGAGATGGATATGAAAGCAAAAATTGCGTTTTTACATGGTCCTGAGGACCTTAGAGTAGAAGAAGTAGAACTGCCGGAACTAAAACCCGATCAGGTTCTTTTTAAAATGAAAGCATGTGGAATCTGCGGATCTGACGTTGAATGCTTCGAGGGCGATTCTGCAGAAGGCCGTTACGATATTGCTCCTTATACCCCGGGGCATGAGTTTGCCGGTGAATGTGCTGCTGTTGGAAGCGAGGTAACCTCAGTGAAGGTTGGGGATAAGATAGTCGGCGACTGTGTCCTTGCATGCGGAAATTGTGCAAATTGTAAAGATGATAAAATGCCCTCAGCATGTCTGAATATGCGTGAGACAGGGTTTATGCCGAATTCTCCCGGTGGAATGGGTGAGTATATGATCCTTGAAGAGAAATATACCCATGTTATTCCGCAGGACTGGGATTATGAGCTTGGTGCATGGGTTGAAACATTCAATGTAGGATACTGGGGAGTCTGGGGCAATGGCTGCAATCCGGATGCTTCGGATGTATGTGCTATTGTCGGTGGAGGTCCTATCGGGCTTACTGCAGCCATGGTCTGCAAGGAATCCGGGGCAAAAGTAATAGTTATTGATCCTATAGAAGCACGAAGGGAAAACGCTCTAAAATATGGTGCAGATGTTGTTCTTGATCCTGCGGCTGGAAATATCGAAGAGATGGTAAAGGCGGAATCCGATGGGAAAGGAGCCTCCGTAGTCATTGAGTGTTCAGGAAATGATATCGGAATAGCATCAATATTTGATATTTCTGCACATAATGCAAGGATTGGTGTTGTTGGTCATTCAATAGGTCGAAAAGTGCCGGTCGAGTTAGGGAAAGTTATATGGAAAACTTTAACCATTCGGGGTTCCGGTGGAACAAAACTTTGGTTTCCCCGAACAATCAGATTCATGTCTACAATTAAAGATAAATATGATTTTGCAGCACTGAATACACACCATTTTCCTTTTGAGAAGATCCATGATGCCTTTGATATGGCGGTTCATCATAAGGATATTGCAAGAAAGGTAATGCTTACTTTCTAATTCTATCTATTGCGGCAGACTTTTCTGCCGCTTATTTTTTCTACCAGGATTATAATATGAGTTTAGATATACAATTTGCTGTAAATGAGAATACAATTATTCAATGTGATTTGATTGAATATTTTTCCGCATGCAGGGATGCGGGATTTAAAGCGGTTGAAATAAGTTATGCGAAGTTAAAGGATTCGCTGCGCTTTGTTTCTGTTGCAGAGCTTAAGAAAGCATGTAATGGTTTGGAGATACTGTCGCTGAACGCCTATGAGGATATTTTCCTGGTTCCTGAGAGCAATCTGAAAGCGCTAGAGGCTGAGACGGATTTGATTGGCCAGTTATGTACTCTCATTGATTGTCCTGCTGTTGTAGTCCCTTCCGGAAGATGGAATGTTAAATACGGGGAACTGCCTCCGAAAACTAAAATCATAAATCTTTATCAAAAGAGACTTATGCAGGTGAAGGAACAGTTTGATTCTTTCAATATTAAAACCATGTTCGAGCCTATAAACTATCCCGATTTCATCATAGGAGAACCTGAGGAGATTAATGAAGTTCTTGCCGGAAACGGGCTAAAAAACCTTACAATTGTGCCTGATATTCATAATCTGCATTATAACGGTTTCGGCTCCAGGCAGCTCGATGGTATAGATGCAGATATAGGATTATTTCACATAGATGACACCCCGAACCTTCCTAATGAACAACTTCATGTAGCTCAAACCAGAGTTTTTCCGGGGGACGGTATTGCGGATGCCGCAGGGTGGGTGAAATGTGCTTTAGATAATGGGTACAAGGGTTATTTTTCTCTCGAACTTTTTGATGACCAAATTTACAGCATGAACCCTGATGATGCGGCTGTATTGTGTAGAAAAAAACTTGATTTATTCGGGGACAGTCTGTAAGAAAAGCCAGAGGATGCAGTATTTAATGCTGCATCCAGCTTCGTAGTTGCCGTTCACGCGCTTGTTTTACGTGTTGGCGCATTTCAATTTCAACCTCATCAAGATCTCTGCTGTTTATCGCCTTAAGTATTTTACGGTGAGCTTCAATAGACTCTAATGCCCATTCGTCACTGTAATGGGTGAGTTTGATTATTCTATCAGTGTGTTCAAAGATTGATTTCAATAATCTTTGAAGCATCTCATTTCTACATCTATCTATAATGAAGTGATGGAATTTCAAATCTATCTCGAGGCTTTCTGAATAATTATGATTTTTTGTTGTAGACTCGAGTGAATCGAAAATCTCGTTAAGAACCTTCAACTCGACTTCATTAGTGGTTTTTGTGAATGAACGCACTGCTAGTGCCTCAAGCATTTCTCTGATATCGTATACTTGAATAACCTGGTCGTAGGTTACCTTTGAAACAAAAGCTCCGTATTCAGGAGTAAAATCAACGAAACCTTCATTATGCATTCGTTTTAGAGCTTCGCGAACTGGAGTCCTGCTGGTTTCAATCATTTCACAAATTTTTCGTTCTGAAAGAGGGCTGCCTTGTTGAAGTTTATTATCTATAATTAGGTTTTTAAGTTTATTGTACACAACATCTGATTTTAATTCTTTCTTTTCAAACATCTGCTTTTCACCAGTCGGCATACCAGCAGTATACCATTAAATTGTCTTATTGTAAAACCCTTAAAAATATTAAGACAAGTATATATAATTTTCATGGAAAATATAAGATAGTGTTGATTATAATCAAATAATTCTATTAAATTTTCTATTTGATTTAATATAGAGCAGCCTGCCGAAGGGGGAATCTTCCGGCAGGCTGAATTAATGCGGAACTTACCGCTTTCCTATACAGGTACTGTCGATTCTTGAAATAATAATTATTGCAATCACATCGAGAACAGCGATTATTGCGTATGCCCCGGCATAGCCTCCTAGTTTTGACAGGCCGAATGCAATTATGATAAATGCAAAGGATCTTACTATTGATGTTATGGGATTTAGAACTCCCATGGCTCTAACGAAGTCGAAGCGTCCGAATACCGTTGAGGCCATTGACGGAAAGAGGTTTCCGATTCCGCCTATGCCAACGCCTATGAAGATTACCGATCCGTAAAGGGTAAATGTCTTTGCAGGCAGGGCGCAGAGAACCAGAGCGATAAGATACCAGAATCCGTAGATTATAGAAGCTTTCTTAGTTCCTATCTTCTGATCCAGCCATCCTGTTGCGTAGCTGCCCAGCAGTCCGCAGATTGCTGCTGTTGTCATCATTCCAGTAGCTTTCAGCTCACTGAAACCTGAACCGATAAGTCTTGGAATCATCTGGCTTATCAGAGAAACCGTAACAAGAATATAGATTCCGAATCCGATACCTATAAGCCAAATCTGCTTGTTTGCAACAAGTTTTTTAGGTGTCCAGAGAGAATTGTATTCCCGGATCTCTTTAAGATTTGCTTCAATCTCCTCCTTTGTAAAGGAGCCGTTATCGGGTGCACAGCCCATTTCTTCGGGCGTATCCCTTATCAGAAACCATCCTATAATCCCTACAGCCGCAAGCATTCCGCCCATCAGATAGAATGAGCCGTTGAGTGAGACAAGGGTAATAAACAGGATGAGAAGCGGGATAAATGTGGCTGATGCAAGGTTCTGCCCCATTGTCGCCCAGCCCAAAGCGAGTCCCTTTTTCATGGGGAACCATTTTGCCATCAGCGCATTTGCAACGGTATGGCAGAAGCCCATACCCATGAAGTTTACAAGAGCGGTAACGATGAAAAATCCACGTTCAGTACTCACAGCCCCATAAAGCATAAAGCAGATGCCCCCGATAATTCCGGTTACAAGTGCTCCTTTTCTTGTTCCGAACTTATCGACAAACCATGCCCATAAGACCGCTCCGGCAAGACCTGCCCAGCATGCAGGAGTGGTCAAGGCGAGCAGACGGTGCATTTCCAGATTGTGCGCCGCCGCAAAATTTCTTACTATTATATTCAGACCGTCTGTGCATGTACCGGCATAGAAGTAAAACAGAATCCCTGCATAGATGATCATAAGCCATCCCTTTGATCCGAAGTTACTTCTGGTATCTGCTGCAGTCTTATTGTTTTTATAAGCAAGCTGATCACTCATAAAAATAGACCTCCAGTGATTAATTTTGAGATATCTACCAGATCCGGATTCTGTGTACGATGAGTATAAACCCGCATTGGGAATGCTCAAAATATAAATTCCAGTATATCGGTATTCCTTTAACGACATATTGAGAAAAATGTGATAAGATTTCCTATGGAATTTAGTCAGCTGCGTTATTTTCAGACTGTTGCAAAGACGGGAAATGTTTCAAAGGCTTCGGAAATACTATTTGTAACTCAGCCTAATATCAGCAAGAGCATAGCCCGGCTTGAAGAAGAAATCGGGGTTCAATTATTCGATCACCGCAAGGGCAAGATTACACTCAACGAATACGGACGGGTTTTTCTTTCCAGCGTTGAGGTTGCCTTTTCGGAGTTGACTACCGGGGTTCAGACTGTGCAGCGTCTATTTGAAACAAGTCAGGGGACACTGTCGCTTGCATGTTCAATTGATGATTTTCTGCCCGACCTTCTAAAGCAGTTTTCGCTTCAGCATCCTGAAATCGGAATAAGGCAGCTAAGCCATTCTTTTAATACTATAATAGAACATCTGCTGGATCGTTCCCTTAATATCGCAATTACAAGTCAGGAAATTAAAGATGAACGCATTATTTTTGAGCTTTTAGGGTGCAAAGAATATGTAATTCTTTTAAATGAGTCGCATCCGCTTGCGGAAGAAGGCGAGATTCACATCAGCCGGCTTCGTGATGAGAAGTTTATCTGCGACAGTACCAGACTTAACCTTGGAAAACTCAGAGATATCTGTATCGAACAGGGCTTCGAACCCGATGTGGCCTTTGAGGTTGAAAGTTCGGATTTGATATTTCAGCTTATTGAAGGGAATGCCGGTATTGCCTTTGTTCCCATCCCGCAGTTTGCAAAACTTGTATCTCAAAACGGAGATCATCATATCAGTGTTCTTAAGGTTATGGATGATATTCCGCCGGCCATGATTGGAGTGGCCTATCACAAGGGCTATGTTATTTCAAAGTCAGCTGAGATGTTCATTGCCTTCATCAGAGAGTGGCTTGCAGGTGAAGACAGGCTGATTGAAACTCTTGGTTTATAGGATTTTTCTGAAGCTGCTGAAAGTTATTACCTGCACAGCATAACGATAGGATGAAAAAGACATTTTGAACAGAAGGATTGCACTGATATACTGTTTTTCAGAAAATGAAAGGAGTATGAAAATGCCGGCTGATATAAAGGGTAAAGTTGTTCTTATCACAGGTGGAGCTTCAGGGATGGGCAGAGCGGCAGCTCTTGAGTTCGCTGAGCTCGGCGCAAAGGTAGTTGTATCAACTGCAAACAACATAAAAGGCGGTGAAGAGACCGTTTCAATGATAAAAGAAAAGGGCGGAGAGGCTTTTTTTATTCAGTGCGATGTAGGCTCTGAAGCTTCCGTGGAAAAACTGGTTGCAGGGACTGTAGCTAAGTACGGAAAGCTGGACTGTGCATTCAATAATGCAGGGATCGGTCCCGACGGAGTACGTATTCCGCATGTTCCCCTTACTGAAGTATCCGAAGAAAACTGGGACCATATAATGAATACAAACCTGAAGGGGGTATTTTTCTGCCTTAAGCATGAGCTTAAGCAGATGCAGAAGCAGGGCAGCGGAGCTATTGTGAACACAGCTTCTATCGGCGGTTTAAAAATGGCACCGAATTTCGGCGCCTACGGTCCGAGCAAGAGTGCAGTTATAGCAATTACCAGAACAGCTGCAATTGAGAATGCCAGAAACGGAATTAGGGTTAATGTTGTCTGTCCGGGGCCTACAGCGGGCACCAATCTTATGAATAATACACTTGAAACAAATCCCGAGGAGGAGAACCTTCTTAAAGAGCATGTGATCCCCATGGGAAAGCTTGGAACAACCCTCGATGTTGCAAGGGCAGCTGTATGGCTTTGCTCGGATTTTTCAGGAATGATCACAGGGCAGGCGCTTTCGGTTGACGGCGGAATGCATATTGCCTGATTATATGTAGCTGAATTATTAGATTCCGTTTAAATCCCGGGAAGCAAGAGTTCCCGGGATTTTGTTTTACTGGATAGTTTACAGCTCGAATCCCAGAAAGGTTCTTACCGCCCAGCCGATTCCAAACGATATTATTGCAACACCGATACTTATTCCGGCCATCTCAAGGAACCTGCTCTTGAAATCAAGGTCTTTGGCGACTGAAATATAGAAATTAAAGAACAGGATGATAAGCACAGCTATAGCTATTGTTATTCCAAGATCAATGAACGGATTGGGGATGATAAGGAAGGGAAGTATCAGAAGGGTAACAGTTATTATATAGGCCAGACCTGTATAAATACTCGAACTGAATCCCCCTTCCTCCTTTTCCTCTCTCTTGGAAAGATATTCACTTGCAGCCATTGAGAGTGATGCGGATATACCGGTAATCAGACCGAGAAGGGCAATGTTTCTGCTGTCCTGTATTGCGAAGGTGTAGCCTGCAAGTGCACCTGTAAGCTCGACAAGGGCATCATTGAGTCCAAGAACTATTGACCCTATATAGTTAAGGCGTTTTTCATTGAGCATATCGATGAGTTCACGTTCATGCCGTTCCTCTTCTTCGATGACCTGCTTAAGTTCGGGCAGATATTCTTCTATTAAAGAATATCCCTCATGAGCTTCCTGCTCACCGTTTTCAAGCAGTTTGAAAGCGAATGTCAGTCCAAGTATCCTGGCAATTATTTTGAAAATCAGTACATACAGGAATCTTGGTTTTATATCCATCCCTGAGAATTTTTTCAGGTAGTCATAGTGCTTTTTTTCATCAGCAGCTATAGTTTTAAGAATTTTCGCATTCTCAGGGTTTTTGCATGAAGCGGCAATGCTGCTGTAAATAAGATGGGCTTCTATCTCGTTGCGCTGGTCCCTGCGGATTTCCAGCCTGACTTTTTCAGGTATATCTAACATTATTTTCTCCTCGTTTTATTGTGTAAATATTGAGGACTGACTGTCAATAGAATATTCAAGAAATAATTTAAGATTCAACGGCCGGAGTTCAGTTGTTTAATACGGCGAGTGCTGTCTGTTCATCAATAATGAGATGACTGAATATCCTTGATTTCAGTCCTGCAGAAACAGCCTTGGCTTTTTCAAGCCCGGCAACTATGCAGATAACCTTAGGTATTTTTTTAAGCTGTTCATGGCTGCATACCATTAGCAGTTCTGTTGCATCGCCCGACAGAAAATTACCATCCTTATCGAAGGGCCAGCCGCAGATATCTCCTACTGCATTATTGAATACAGGGGATTTATCATCTTCAAGATCGAGGTACTTCCTCCATATTTCATCTGTAGTATCTGAAGGCGGTACCCCTATCGATGTGACGGCTATATCGAGGGTATCCCAGTACTGGACAATCTTTTTCATCATAGAGCTGTTTTTGTACAGCTGCAGATCTTCAAGGCTTTCAGCCATTGCCGGAGCATGTATGAAGTTAGGGGTGCCATTCAGCTTTTCGGCAAAATCACGGACCATTTCATTTATCTGAAATCGCTTATGGGCACGATTGCTTCCTCCGATGAGTGGAACAATGTTTAAGTCTATATATGTATTCTCATCATTGTAGTACTGGGTCATGAATTCATAGCAGGTGCGACCCCATGCAATACCGATGTTAAGGCCGGGCAGCAGTTCTTCATTGAATATCTCAATTGCCCTTTCAGCGGCAAGTTTAAGCAGCAGGTTGGAATCTCTTATAGATGTGGGGACTACAAAACAGCGTTCAAGGCCGTATTTCTCAATAAGTCTTGAGGCTAAAGCCTCATTGTTTCCCAGCGGGTTTCTCAGTTTGATTTCGACAATTCCCGCCTCCCTTGCCTGAGTGAGGAACATCGAGATCGATGATCTTGAGCGGTTTATGATTGAGGCAATTTCTTCCTGTTTTTTTCCTTCCAGATAATACATTCTGGCGACATTGTATAGCAGCTGTTTATCCACTGAGCACCTCTGAAGATCTGATTATACCAGTATCGCATGAGAATCTTCAAGCTGATTCAAATTATGCTATTTTACTGCTTCAAGATACTTTTTAAACAGCTGAAATTTCCTTTCATAAATAGCCGTGTTTTCTTTTATAGGTTCTATAATCCTGGAGACTCTTACCATTTCTCCGGCTGCTTCTGCAAGATCTTTATAGGTTCCTGCGCCAACAGCGGCTCCCATTGATGCTCCAAGGGTTCCAAGTTCATCACCCTCGGTTATTTCTACCGGAAGTCCGAGAATATCTGCAAAGATCTGAACCCATTCCTTTGATTTCGAAGCGCCGCCGGATATTCTTATTTTTCTGGGTTTGTCCCGGTATTTAAGCAGCTTGTCGATATGAAGTCTGTGTCCGAACACTACTCCCTCATAGATAGCCCGAAGCATATGGGCTCTAGTGTGCCATCCGTAGAGACCTATAAAACTCGAAGACATTTCTTCTTTCAGGTTAGATCCGAACAGATAAGGAAAAAATATAAGGTCTGATTCATCAGGTTTTACTGATTCAACAAGTTTGTTTGCCGCATCATAGTCGGAACTCTCTATTATACTGTTCATAAACCATTCAAGATTTGATGCAGATGTTGGACTTGCCTCGGTTACAAGCCAGTAGCCGGGGATGCCGTAAATGCTTGTCATAAACAGCTCTTCGGCGCCTACCGGTGAACTGCTAATAAACTCGTTTATACTCCAGGTTCCTGCAATTACAGTAAGGTCCTGATCGTCGGTAAGTCCGGTTGCTATTGCGCCGGCATGGATGTCAAAGAACCCACCCATTACCGGAGTTCCAGCCTTGAGCCCGGTTGCCGCGGCAGTACTTTCTGAAATATAGCCGCAGATGTCTGTAGAGTTTTTAAGCGGCGGAAGCTTTGGAAGGATTTCCGCGATACCGAAATCAGCAAGAAGATCTTCATCATAGTTTCCGGTCAGTACATTCACCATATTTGTTCCGGAATAGTCGGTTATTTCTGCATATACTTCACCGGTCAGTTTAAAGCGGATATAGTCCTTGCACATCAGGATCCAGCGGGTTTTTTCTATAATAGAGGGCTTATTGTCCTTAAACCAGTTTACAAGTGCGACAGGCTGGGCCGCCCAGATTGACTGAAGGGTCTTTTTGTTGATTTTTTCAAAGGTCCCGTCACTGTACCAGTTATCAACATAAGATTTGGCTCGCATGTCGGTAGAGATTATACCGTTCATAACATCATTACCGTTTTCATCAATCAGAAACATTCCGTTTCCATGACCGGTCTGTGAAATTCCTGCAATTTCAGCAGGTGATATTTCAGCCTGTGAGAGAGCTTCTTTAATAGCTTCTACATTGGCATTCCAGAAATCTTTCAGATCCTTTTCGGTATGACCCGATTCCGGATAGAGCATTTCCACCTTTCTGCTGGCAATTGATATCTCATTGCCTTTTAAATCGTAAATGCCGACCTTGCAGACCGTTCCGCCGTTGTCTATTCCCATAAATAACTTTCTCATCAACACACCTCTTAAAACATATTCTCTATTACGAAATTCTTTGCGGCTTTAAGCTCTTCCATTGTGTCAGTGCTTTCATCAGCCCACATCTCAATAACTATCATCCCCTTGAATTCCGCAGTCTTTACTGCTTCCGATGCCCGCCGGAAATCCACAGTGCCTTTGCCGAAGGGGATTCTTCTTACCACACCGGGAGTTGTATCCTTTATATGCATGGCTGCAATATGGCCCCTGGCAGATGCCAGATCAAGAACTATATCATTGCCCATTGCCGAACTGTTTCCCAGATCGGGGTAAGCCTGAAGATAGGGGGAGTCAAACATTTTTACATAGGTCATAACGCGTTCTATGGAGGGCATGAAAATTATGCCCATATTTTCAATAGCGAGGGTTACCCCGCGCTTCTCTGCATAGCGGAGTGATTTTTCAAGATTGGAAAGGTAGTTATCCTGCGATTGCTGAGTACTCTCCTCCTCATATGCCGCGTCGTAGCCGGCAAGCTGCACAATCCTTATCCCTGTGTCGGATGCAAAGTCTATCGCATCGAACATCAGCTTCATGCCGGCGGCACGGATATCTTCATAGCAGCTTCCGATCGGATAACGGCGATGCCCGCTGAGACACATTGTAGGAACTTTCAGGCCTGAATTGAGCACCGCCTTTACAAAATCTTTTTTTTCACTCAGAGACCAGTTCATCCTTGAAAGTCTGTAGTCGCTCTCATCTACCGATATTTCGACAAAACTGAATCCGGCATCACCGGCATAATCAAGCAGCCGTGGCCATTCCATTCCTTCGGGCACGGCTTTCTCATAAAGTCCGAACTGGTAATTATCAATATTCATAATTGTTATTTTGACTGTCCGTAATCTTTAAAAACATTAACTGCTTCTACAAACTGTGCATCTGTGAGAAGAACCGGCTCGCCCATCGATTTTGCGACGAAGAGAGTTTTTACAGCATCTTCAAGATATACTGCAGCGTAAAGAGCTTCCTTTATTGTTTTTCCTACAGTGATAACACCGTGGTTTTTAAGGATTACCGCATTTGAATCTCCGATATTGTCCACGGTTTCTTCACCCATCGCAAGGCTTGCCGCCGAGCTGAAAGGGGCTACATGAACCTCTCCGGCACATGCGTTAGCAAGTGTTGTTACAGCATTGGGCACCTTGTCGTATACCATGCCGACTGCAGTTGCATATACCTGATGAGTGTGGATAATTGCGTTTACTCTTTCCATGTTTTTATAAACATGTAGGAGTGCTATAGAATCAACTGAAGGTCTTCTTGTTCCCTCAATTATTTTTCCGTCTAAATCCATAACAACAATATCATCTGCAACCATGGTGTCGTATGCCATGCCTGAAGGAGTTACAAGTATTTTGTTATCAGGCATTCTGCTGCTGACATTCCCTCCTGAAAGTGCAATGAGGTTGTATTCTTTCAGCGCCTGGCCTGTTTTAATGAGTTCATTTTTCTCTTTTTCGTACATTATCTTCTCCTGTGGTTTTTAGTAGGATGCGATAATTTAACATGGTTCATGTCGTATGTCAAATAAAATGACAAATGTTAAAACATATGTCAGAAATTCAGGTGAGATGAGGAATCAGTATTGTAAATACACAGCCCGATTCCGGATGGTTTTCAACGGTGATTTTACCGTTCATTTTATTAACTATTCCGTAAGATACTGACAGTCCGAGCCCCAGGTTGTTTCCTGTTGCGTTTTTCTTTGAGAAAAACGGCAGGAAAATATTCTTTTTATCATCCTCGCTTATTCCGGGGCCGGTATCCCTGAATACCATCTTTGCATAGCTGATTCCGTCTTCAGAAACTGATGTAAGTGATATTTCAAGTCTGCCTTCGCTGTTAACCGCTTCAAAACTGTTTTTGATGATGTTGAGAATAATCTGCTTTACCTCTGTCCGGTTGCAGGCAACCAGAAATGCTGATTCAGGATCTGTATATTTAATTTCAATATTTCTTTTTTTTGCATTATAGGAGATAAGCTGGATAATGTGACCAAGTACTTCGGATAGATCAATTATCTCGGTCTTTTCACTTGCACTGTCGCTGAATGATACCAGGTTGCTCACAATCTGTACGATACTTTCAACCTCTTCCTCTATGTTATCAAGCACTTTGTCCAGCCGGCCATCCGGAAGCATGGTCCTCAGATAGTCAATTTCATTGACTATTATCTCAAGCGGGTTGTTGATTTCATGGGATACCCCTGCTGCAAGCAGTCCGACTGACCCCAGTTTTTCTGAAAAGTTAAGTTTCTCTCTTAGTGATTCCTGCTCGGTGATGTCCCCGACAATTATCATACTGCCAATGTACATCGTTCCGTCGTAGATGGGGTAGGTGGTTATTGTATTGATGGTCTCGTTTCCGCTGTTGTGTTTGAGCCGGACGGTGAAGGTTTCAAGCTGCCTTTTTTTAAGTGATTCAAAAACCGATTCAAGGATTTCAGGGTTACCGTTAAGTTTGAAAAACTCATCAATGCTCTGACCTATAACAGGCTTATCGCCGATTGAGAAGTAAGTCTTTGCATTGTTGTTAAGCAGCCTGAGTATCCGGTACTCATCCACTACAATCAGGTTCATCGGCAGGTTTTCTAGGATGGCCCTGTTGTATTTCAGAAGCTGATAGAACTCCTGGGTGGTAGTGTCCAGACTGCTTTCCTGTACAACCTGAGTGTAGGCCAGTTTTATCAGATTGATCTTGTCGATATTTTTGATGGATTCGGTAGTAAGAATCCTTCCGTTTCGTATTACCGATACCCGGTCGGCAAAGGTGTAGACATCATCAATTCGATGGGTTATGAAAATAATGCTTGTGCCTTGCTCTTTTCTCTTTTTCAGTTCGGGAATGATTCTGTTTATATCGACTGCTGTCATCTTTTCAAAGGTTTCATCAAGTATCAGAAGCGCAGGGTCTGTGTGAAGGTGCTTGAGCAGTTCCAGCAGAACCTTCTCGGTATCCTTGAGAGTGCTTAGTCTTCGGTGGCTGCGGAAATTGAATCCGAGTGAGTCAAAAAAATCATCAGCCTTTTTATTCAGTTCCTTGTTTGTGAAAAAACTATTCATGAAGAAGCGGGGATCGTTGGCAAAAAGGTTCTGCGCGATTGAGAGCCTCTCATACTGCTCAATTTCCTGCATAACTATCTCAATTCCCTGCTCCTTTGCAGAACCGGGCTGAAAATATGCAGTCTGACTGGCATCCCAGAACAGCTGTCCGGAATCGGGTTTTACATGGCCGGAAAGGATCATTGCCAGTGAAGACTTGCCCGCACCATGCTCTCCTATGACTGCATGAATCTCACCCTTGCGGACGCTGAAATCAATCTTGCGCAGTACACTTGTCTGGCCGTAATTTAAACAGATTTTCTTTAGTTCTATAATGTTCGTATCAGAGGACATCTGTAATACCGTATTTAGTCATCTTGCTGTACAGGGTTGTTCTTGAAATGCTGAGTTCCTCTGCTGCTTTCTTTTTATTATAGGAGTTTCTGATTAGAGTTTTGATTATAAGTTCTTTTTCAACCGCCATAACCGGAGTGAGTGTGGCTGTTTCCTCAATAGTTTTTACCGGATGAGACATGGGCAGATCTTCAGGAAGCATGATTCCATTTGAACATATTGTTGCACCGTAATTGACGGCGGCTTTCAGCTCTCTCACATTTCCCGGCCAGTCATAATTCAGAAGCAGTTCCATAGCCTGGTCGGAAATTGAAACACGTGGTTTTGCTTCCTCATCAGAATAACGGTTGAGAAAGTAATCGATCAGCAGGGGGATATCCTCCTTCCGATCTCTAAGCGGCGGAATATAAACAGAGGCGCAGTTGAGTCTGTAGTACAGGTCGCTTCTAAAAAGCTTGTCGGAAACAAGTTCTTCAAGATTCCTGTTTGTAGCCGCTATGAAGCGGACGTTAATCTTTATGATTTCCTTACCGCCCAGTCGTCTTATTTCATTTTCCTGAATGGCCCGGAGGATCTTTGCCTGAATAGATAGGGGCATGTCCCCAAGTTCATCCAGGAAGAGAGAGCCGTTATCGGCCTGTTCAAAAACGCCCTTGAAGCAGTCATTTGCTCCGGTGTAGGCGCCCTTCTCGTGACCGAAGAGTTCGTTGTCCAGCAGTGATTCCGGAAAGGCGGCACAGTTTATCTTTACGAAGTTCTTTTCTTCTCTTGGAGAGTATTTATGTATGAGGTCGGCAAGCAGTTCTTTTCCGGTGCCGCTTTCTCCGAGGATAAGTACCGACAGGTTTGATTGTGCCAGCTTCAGTGATTTCTTTATTACGTCAACCATTCTGCTGTTACGGGTCTGTATCTCGGGAATTGCAGGCAGCTCTCTGGCTTCCTCGCTGAGCAGTGATTTTACCTGTTCCAGCAGGGTAGGGAATCTTACAGGTTTTTTGAGGTATTCCTTCGCACCTAGTTTTATTGCCTGAACAGCTGTTTCAACTGTGGCGAATCCGGTTATCATCAGAACCGGAAGATCCGGTATCATTTTTTTGATCATAGTCAGCGCGTCAATGCCGCTTTCCTCTCCGATCTTGATATCAACAATTGCAAGATCAATCGGACAGCACTGGAGAATTCCCGAAGCGGTGCTTATATCCGGAGCTGTAGCGCATTCTATTCCTACAGAACCGAAATTACGCGAGAGGGTATCAAGAATCTTCTGATTATCATCAAGTATTAAAATTCTGCTCATCGGTGGAAATACTTTAACACGGTTTTTTAAGCCTTCAAAGATAAAACTTTACCAAACTGGGAAGTGAACATTTTCTGAACATGTAATTCGAACAGATCTGTCCAGATTCTGAACACATTATTTTTGACAGATTTTCCCGGAATCTGTTAACTTATTCTGAATGTGTGACTTAGCTGTTTTTCAGATTTTTGGCATGCTTACTGCATATATACATTTTGACAAATGTCATAAAATAATTCAATAATAAAAGGAGAGAGATTATGAAGACTAGTAAAGTTCTTGCTCTTGTACTTGCAGTACTGACAGTGTTTGCGCTGCTGGGGTTTAGCGGCTGTGCAAAAGAAGAGGCAGCAGCCGCACCTGCAGCTGCTGATGCAGAAGAGGTTAGTTCACCTTTTATCGGCGACCCCAGTGAAACATATTATATGTGTGTTATGGTGTCAGGTGTAGAATACTGGTTCCCCGTTTATGAAATGATGAAGCAGGCCGGACAGCAGCTTGGAGTTGATACTGTTTATACAGGTACTCCTGAATACGATGTTAACAAACAGCTTGCTGTATTTGAGCAGATTCTTGCTAAAAAACCTGCCGGTATCCTTCTTCACCCGATGAATCCGGATGCATTCATTGAACCTATCAACAGAGCCGCAGAAATGGGAATTCCTGTTGTTACATTTGCTGCTGACTCACCCAATTCAAAGCGTGTTTCCTACATAACTTCCGACAACACAAGAGAAGGTAGTTTTGCTGCCGATACAATCGCTAAGGATATGGGAGAAAAAGGTGAAGTTGCTGTTCTTGAAAATCCGGGACAGGATAACCACGACAAGCGTGTTAAGGCATTTATCGAAAGAATTGAAACTGCATATCCCAACATGAAAGTTGTTGCCAGAGCTGCTACAAACCAGGATCCGAACAAGGCATACCAGGCTCTTATGACAATGGCTCAGGCTCATCCGAACCTCGGCGGTGTTTTCATGCCGGAAGCCAGTTCAGGAATGGGTGCTGCTCAGGCTGCCAAAGAACTTGGAACAGGCATCAGGGTAATGTGTGTTGACGTTAATGCAAAGGTTCTTGATATGCTCAAAGCCGGTGAAATGTTTGCTGCTCTCAACCCGAACCAGGGTCTTCAGGGATACTACGGAATGCTTCTGCTTTATCTTGCAAAGCATTCAGACATGGTTGATCCGATGAATGACTACAAAGATGCAGGCTACAACCCTACCGGTATACCTCTGCTTGATAACGGCCTTGCCGTTGTTACAAAAGACAATGCTGACAACTTCTACTGGGACAAGTATCTCAAGAGAAGAGGCACCAAAGGTATCAACGAATAATCAGAATTTTCAGGCCGTATCCTCATCTGAGGGTGCGGCTTTCTTATCATTACTACGGAGGAAGTAATTGAGTGATAATTTTGTACTGGAAGTAGAGGGGATAGTAAAGGATTTTCCGGGTACACGGGCACTTGATAATGTAAGCCTGGGGCTTAAAAAAGGTGAAGTTCTGGCCCTGGTAGGCGAGAACGGCGCAGGGAAATCCACCCTGATGAACATAATAGACGGTGTACTTCTTCCTGATGAGGGTTCTATCCGCATTGATGGAGAAGAAGTGCAGATCAGAAATCCGCTGGATGCTCAGTTACATGGAATAGGCTTTGTCCATCAGGAAATAGCGCTCTGTCAGCATGTCACTGTAGCTGAAAATGTTTTTATGGCAGAGCTCAATAATACTAAAAGTAAATTTGTTAATTACAAGGATCTATATAAAAGAGCTGCTGAAATTCTGAAACCGCTTGGAGATGTTGATCCCCGCAAGGTTGTCAGTGAACTCTCAATTTCAAAGCAGCAGATAGTAGAAATTGCGAAAGCTTTAAGTCTTGACTGTAAAATACTGATTCTGGATGAGCCTACGGCCGCACTGACCGAAGCTGAAACAGATGCTTTGTTCACAATTATGAAAGAGCTTAAAAGAAACGGGATCAGTATTATATATATAAGCCACAGAATGGCAGAAATCTTCTCACAGTGCGACAGAGTTGCGATACTCAGAGACGGCACCTATTGCGGAGAGCTCAATATTTCCGAGACTGACTCGAAGGAAGTTGTCAGCAGAATGGTCGGCCGGGAAATATCCGATTTGTATCCGCCGAAGTTTCATGGTGTTTGCACCGAGCAGGATGAACTGCTGAAGATTGAAAATTTCTCTGATGGAAACAGGTTTAAAGATATCTCCTTTACCCTGCATAAGGGGGAAATCCTGGGTCTTTCTGGACTGATAGGAGCCGGCCGAAGCGAAATTGTTAAGGCTGTATGTGGACTCTTTCCGAAAATTGAAGGCCGTACGTTTTTCAACGGTAAAGAAATAAAAATCAACAGCTATCAGGATGCCATCAACCACGGCATAGTTTATCTCACCGAGGATCGCAAGGTGGAGGGTGTATTTCTGGAAAAGTCCATCCAGCTTAATATCTCGGCGTTGAATCTTGATCAGGTTTCCACGAGCGGGATGGTTGATGTTTCCAAGGAGAAGAAACAGGCAGCCGAATTTGCCGGGAAACTGAACGTTAAATATGCCAGTCTGTCTCAGCATGCTTCATCACTGTCGGGAGGAAACCAGCAGAAGGTTCTTATTGCCAAGCTTCTTTCGGTCAATCCGAAGGTTGTAATCATGGATGAACCTACAAGGGGAATCGATGTCGGAGCCAAATCTGAAATTCATAAGCTGATAAGAACTCTCACCTGTGAGGGAATCGGGGTTATAATGATTTCATCAGAATTGCCCGAACTCATAGGAATGAGCGATCGTGTTCTGGTTATGCACGAGGGTACAAACTGCGGTATTATTACCGGCGAAGATATAAACGAAAAGAAAATAATCCATATGGCTTCCGGTCTGGAAAAGATGGAATAAGGGAGAAGATAATGAGTGAAATTGCAAACAACCGCTTGGCTGTATTAAACCGGATTTTTACAAAGATTAAGGGCTTTCGGGAAGGAACCCTTATTCTGATTATCATAGGTGTATGTATTCTGATGAATTTTCTGTCGCCTTATTTCATGACCTGGAACAACTGGAAGGCTATATTCCTTTCATTTGCAACCGAAGGTATCGTTGTTGTCGGAATGACTGTAATGCTGGTTCTGGGCGGAATCGACCTTTCCGTAGGTGCTGTAATGTGTCTGGCAATGTGTATTGCCGGAAAGCTGTTCCTTCTTGGTGTTGATCCCTGGCTTGCAAGTATAATTGCCCTGGTAATAACCGGCGGAATAGGTGCAATAATGGGCATTCTGGTTACCAGGGTAGGGCTGGTCCACTTTATTACGACACTGGCATTTATGGGCATTGCCCGCGGAGCATGCTTTGTAATCACACAGGGAACGCCTTTATCCCTTTTCACACTTCCTTCAAGCTTCAAGTTTCTCGGACAGGGAACAATCGGACCCTTTCCCTTTGTAATCATAATCTTTCTTGTGATAGTAATACTCAGTGATTACATGCTTAGAAACTCAACCCTGCTCCGGAAAGTATTCTATACCGGAAGTAATGAAAAGGCTGCAAAGTTTTCAGGTATAAGAATCAACCGGGTTAAGATCGGAGTGAGCACACTCTGCTCACTGCTTGCCGGTCTGGCCGGTATCATCTATATGGCCCGATTCGGTGCCTCTACCCCCGGATTCGGAGTAGGTCTTGAAATGACTGCAATTTCCGCTGCCGTTATCGGCGGAGCCAGCCTTACCGGAGGCGAGGGAACCGTATTCGGATCAATCCTCGGAATCGCCCTTCTGTCAATCATAACCAGTTCACTTATTCTTCTTGATGTATCTGTATACTGGCAGGATCTTATCAAGGGTATTATTCTCCTTTTTGCAGTATCAATTGACCATCTGCAGCATATAAAACGACAAGCATAACAGCGGGTGCTGATATATACATGGGCCTTTTTGATACATTTGTTGTATTAAGAAGGTCCTTTTTTTTATCTGCTTCTTGACAGTTTAGGATAAAAACTCTATGTTTCTATATACAATAACGTTTCTATAGGTAGAAACCGGGAGATTTTATGCGACAGATGCACATGGTCAAAAAAATACCGGGCGAGAAGTTTACACCCTTTGCCCTCGCGCAGAAGCTTAATGCTGCTGTAATACTTGAATCATCATCGCTGAGCAAGGGACGTGAGCGATATTCCATCCTTCTTATTAAAGAAGCATTCCGTATTGTTCAGAAAGGAACAGACTGCGCACTTGTTACGACAGACGGCCGGAAGAAAAAGATAGTCAACGGCGGCCGCGATATTCTTGATTCAGTGAAGAAATTTGCCCTTTTTCACAAGGGCGTTGAACACGATTTTCCCTTTCCATCCGGCGGAATAGGCTTTTTATCATTCGAGTTCGCAAGGTTCTGTGATGACATAAACTTTGTTGAACGCTCGGATCAGCTCGGACTTCCTGATGCCTGCTTTCTCTTCGGAAACGATTTTCTTATCTTCGATCACTACACTGATGAAATCTACATCCTGATTATCAACTACCCCGGATACGAGGTCGATCTCGAGAAGGAACTTAAGAAAGTAGAAAGCAAGATATTTGATCTCAACTTCAACTACATGGCTGAACCGCCGAAGACGGACCCTGCTGAAATTGTTTCATCGAAGGCTGTAGAAGAGGAATACAAAAAGAATGTCAGGATAATCCGGGACGAGGTGATTAAGGGGAATCTTCTTCAGGGTGTACCTTCCCGAAGGCTTGAGATAAAAACCGATATGCAGGCAATTGATGCATACCGCAACCTTCGCTCATCAAATCCATCCCCCTATCTTTTCTTTCTGGATTTCGGTGAGTACCAGCTCTACGGAGCTTCACCCGAGGTTCATATCAAAGTGAAAAACGGCAAAGTAACTATCCGTCCGATAGCGGGTACCCGTCGAAGAGGTAAGAACGAAGCCGAGGATATTGCTCTGGCAGATGAACTTCTGGCAGATGAAAAGGAACGTGCGGAACATCTTATGCTAATAGATCTTGCCCGTAACGACCTTGGTAGGGTATGTAAAACCGGAACTGTAAAAGTAACTGAATACATGGTGATAGAGAAATACTCCAAGGTGATGCATATAGTCTCTCAGGTTGAAGGTGAGCTTCGGGATGATAAGGACAGCACAGATGCTGTAAGGGCAAGCTTTCCGGCGGGAACCGTCTCCGGCGCACCCAAGATCCAGGCTATAGAAACCATCTCCAGAATTGAAAAATTCAACCGCAGCTTTTATGCCGGCCTTGTCGGTTATATGGATTCCTCCGGGGATATCGATACCTGCATAACAATCCGCAGTGGGCTCAAGCGCCACGACAGACTGTATCTGCAGGCCGGCGGAGGAATCGTTTTTGATTCCAACCCCGAACGTGAACTTGAAGAAACCAATGAAAAACTCAGGGCGGCCGCTCTTGCCGCCGGAATACAGGTGTGAGGCAGGAATATGATTGTAATAATTGATAACTATGATTCTTTCACATACAACGTCTTTCAGGAACTATCAAAACTTACCGAGACCCCGGTACAGGTTTTCAGAAACAACAGGATTACCGTCAAAGAGATTGAAAAACTTAATCCTGAAAGTCTGATTATTTCTCCGGGCCCGGGAACCCCTGCAGATGCAGGTATTTCAATCGAGGCCATCAATCACTTTGCCGGAAAGATTCCAATCCTAGGTATCTGCCTTGGACATCAGGCCATTGCCGAAAGTTTCGGCGGGCGGATAGTCAGTGCAAAGAATATCGTTCACGGAAAAGTTGAAAGCATATCTCTGGATGGCAGAGGGCTTTTCAGAAACCTCCCTGCATCAGCCGATTTTACGCGCTATCATTCACTTGCTGCCGAACGCTCAACCCTGCCGGAATGCCTGGAGATTACCGCCGAGAGCGCCGACGGTGAAATAATGGGACTGCGGCACAAGGATTACGTGATTGAAGGTGTCCAGTTTCATCCTGAATCAATCGGATGTATTGATGCCGGTAAAATCATTTTAAAGAATTTTCTGCGGTATAAGCTTGAACCTCTGGATAAGACAGCCCTGCTGGTCAAGGTTCAGAAGGGTGAGGATTTAAGCAGGAAGGAAGCTGCCGATTTCATGGATGAGCTGACCGAAGGCTCTCTTAACCCGGCCTATACAGCGGCTGTTCTCTCAGCACTCAACTGCAAGGGGATAGCTGCAGATGAAATCGCCGGATGTGCAGAAGTTTTAAAACGTAAAAAAGTTCATCTTGAAACCTCATCTGATGTCCTTGATATAGTCGGTACCGGCGGAGACGGACACCACACTTTCAACATAAGCTCCCTCTCCGCGCTCATTCTTGCAGCGTCAGGAATTACCGTTGCAAAGCATGGCAACCGTGCGGTAAGTTCAAAAAGCGGAAGTGCTGATTTCTACCGGGAAATGGGAATCCGCTACAACTTGAGTCCTGAGAAATCGACTGAGCTTCTTGAAAAGGAACAGTTTGCATTTCTATTTGCCCCTCTCTTTCACAAGGCTATGGCCCACGCGGCTCCGGTACGCAGAGAGATGGGCGTTAAAACAATAATGAACCTGCTCGGCCCACTGGTTAATCCTGCCGAGGCTGCATATCTTCTAATCGGCGTATATAATAATGAGCTCTGCCCTGTTATGGCGAGGGCTATGAAGATGCTTGGTGCTAAACGGGTAATGACGGTCCACAGCAATGACGGGCTTGATGAAATATCGCCTGCAGCTCCGACAAGGATTTTCATGATCGATAATGACGGTGTTGAGAATGATTTTATTTTTGATCCGAAGGAAGCCGGAATTGAGGGTTTTACCCTTGATGATCTGAAAGGCGGTCTGGCTGATGAAAATGCTGTTATCGGCAGAAGTATAGTCGAAGGCGCAGGTCCAGCTGCCATAAAGGCAGCCTGTCTGCTAAATGCCGGAGCTGCCATGGTTGTCACCGGCAATGCCGAATCTATCACCGAGGGATATGAGAAGGCAAAAAAGGTTCTTGAATCCGGAGCTGTTAAAAAGAAGCTCGAGTCACTAATCAGAAGCAGCATCCTGCTGGAGGAAAGAGTTGAATAATCCGGCTAAAGATAACAGGCCTATGGGGGCTCTGGATATCAGAGCCGAAATAACTGCCCGCAGGATTGAGGACATAAAAAGGCTTGGCCCGGCACAGGGAATTGAGTTGCCCGAAGAACGTGAAGTTCCCCTGACCTCCTTCCTGGGCATATCCCCGGTTATCTGCGAGATAAAACGTAAATCTCCGTCAGTAAAGAATATAGACACCTCACTTGATCCGGTAGAGCTCGCAAGAAAATACTACAAGGCGGGTGTCCGTAATATCAGTATTCTGACTGAGCAGAACTACTTCAGAGGTTCGCTTACCGATCTGATTAAGGTTAAGAAAGCCTTTCCGCATGTAGCGGTTCTGCGAAAAGATTTCCTGGTCAGTGTAGAGGATATCGACATCAGCTACCGGGCGGGTGCAGATGCCTGTCTGCTTATTGCTTCACTGCTTGAGACTGATATTTTTACTGCAATGTATCAGCGTTGTGGTGAACTTGGAATTACAGCACTTGTTGAACTTCATGATCAGGATGATGTGTTAAAAGCAGAAAGTTTTAAACCTGAGCTGACCGGAATAAACAGCCGTAACCTGAAGAACTTTACAATCGACCCTCTTCAGCCGCTTAAAATTAGATCGATGATAAACTGGCCATGCAGGGTGGTTTATGAATCGGGAATAAAAACTGAATACGATATTGATTTTGTGACGGGCAGCGGATTTGCCGGAGTGCTTGTAGGTGAATCGGCAGTAAGAAACCCTGAGTTTACAAAGACCCTGCTTGAGAAGTTCATCCCTGAATGTGCCAACGGTCGATTCGCCTTCTGGACTGAACTTTGCAACCGGTACAGGCCTGGTCGGCCTCTGGTGAAAATCTGCGGAATCACAAGGCGCGAGGATTTGATTAAGGTTAAGGAGCTTGGAGCTGATATGGCCGGCTTCATTCTTGCAGATTCGCCCCGTAAGGTAGATGCCGATTTTATAAACTCCTGCAGTGATATAGGAATAATGAAAGTCGGGGTTGTTGTACTTAAGCGGGACGAAGAACTGCCACAGCAGTACCTGGAACTGCTTGAATCGGGAGCTCTTGATGCCATTCAGTTTCACGGTGATGAGGGTCCGGAGAGCTATTTGAAGTATCCGGGGTACAAGGCCTTTCGTATCAAGGATAAGGATACTGCCGCCGCTGCCGCCGAGGCTCCGGGCGCCGCAGTGCTTATTGATGCATTTAGTAAAGAAGCTCACGGCGGAACCGGAAAGCAGATTGAACCAGAATTCGTTTCGGCAGTAGCCGGAAAGCGGGCGCTTTGGCTTGCAGGCGGAATAAACCCGGATAATGTTTGCGGATTAATCCGTGAATACAGCCCGGCGCTGATAGATATTTCAAGCGGAGTGGAATCCTCTCCGGGCATAAAAGATCACCAAAAACTGGAAGCCCTGTTTCAGCAGATAGAACAAGGAGTAGGCTGATATGGAAAAATACAATAATTACTTCGGAGATTTCGGTGGACGTTATGTTCCTGAAGTCCTTCGGAAGCCTCATGAAGAACTTGAGGCCGCATACCTTGAAGCGATCAGCGACCCTGAGTTCATTGCTGATTTTAAGAAGTTTCAGAAAGAATTTATCGGCCGTCCCACGCCGCTGCTTCACGCGGTAAATGCCACTAAGGCACTCGGCGGCGCGGATATCTACATAAAACTTGAGGGGCTTGCCAATACCGGCGCCCATAAGATAAACAATGCGGCCGGGCAGGCCCTGCTTGCAAAGCGGATGGGCAAGACCCGGGTTATTGCTGAAACCGGCGCCGGGCAGCACGGTGTTGCTACGGCATCAGCCTGTGCCCGCCTGGGGCTTGAATGCGTCATCTATATGGGAACCGAGGACATGCGCCGTCAGCGTCCGAATGTTTACTGGATGGAGCTCTTCGGAGCCGAAGTCCGGGGTGTCGATTCGGGAAGCTGTACCCTGAAGGATGCTGTGAACGAGGCCTTCCGCGACTGGACGGCAAGCTACGGCAACACCCACTATCTGCTCGGTTCCGCCCTCGGTCCGTCTCCCTATCCTGATATGGTCCGCGAGTTTCAGTCGGTAATCGGGAACGAGGTAAGCGAGCAGGCAGATTTTAAAATTGATGCAATGGTCGCCTGTGTCGGCGGCGGATCAAACGCAATCGGTTTTTTCAGCCCCTTCCTTGAAAAGGATGAACCCAGGCTTGTCGGTGTTGAGGCCGGAGGCCGCGGAAACGGCTGGGGAAACAATGCCGTTCGTATGGACGACTCCGGCAAGCCCGGCATTGTTCAGGGCTACAAGAGTTTTTTCCTGGTAGATGACGACGGCCAGGTCCTGCCTACTCATTCAATTTCCGCCGGTCTTGATTATCCGGGCATCGGTCCCCAGCTGGCTCACCTTGGAAATACCGGAAGAATTGAGTTCAGAAGCGCAACCGATACCGAGGCTCTTGATGCCCTCAAGTTTTTTGCAAAACACGAGGGTGTCATTTTTGCGATGGAATCATCACATGCCGGGGCCGGAGCAATGAATCTGGCAAAAGAACTGGGGCCGGGAAAAAATATTGTTGTCAACATGTCGGGCAGGGGGGACAAGGATATTTTTATTTCAGCTCCCGTTCTTGACGGAGCGAACTGGAAAGAATACCTGATTGAAGAAAGCGGGAGGATTAAATGAAACTTGTAACACACTTTATTGCCGGCTACCCGGATATCGAATCATCTTTCCAGACTGCTGCCGGCCTTATAGACGGAGGGGCATATGCCCTTGAAATGCAGATACCCTACAGCGACCCCTCCGCAGACGGCCCGGTAATTGAGCTTGCCTGCCGCAAATCGCTTGAAAAGGGCTTTCGGGTAACAGATGCCTTTGAACTGGTAAAACGGATTAAGGCCTACGCTGATGTACCGGTCTATATAATGAGCTATTCAGGGATAGTTTTTAACATGGGCGTCGAAAACTTCGTAAAAAAAGCGGTTGAATACGGTGTAACCGGACTCATAATTCCCGACCTCACTCCGGGGATGGATGAGGGGCTGTACGAGGCAGGACGCAGAGCCGGAATAAGCGTTGTCCCCGTTGTTGTACCGGATGTTTCACCTGAACGGCTTGAATCGATAATGACAGAAAGGCCCGAGTGGATATACGTGGCACTCAGAAGCGGAATCACCGGCCAGGAAACTAAACTCGACTCATTCAACCTCGGCTTTCTTGACCAGGTGAAAAAGTACAATGTAAATATTATGGCCGGCTTCGGAATAAAAACAGCAGCCCAGGTGGAAACCCTTGAAGCCTATTGCAATGCGGCAATTGTAGGCTCGCATATTGTTAAGAACGTGACTGAAGAATACGCCGCTGGCAGTAATATCAAGGCTAAAGTCTGCTCAGTTGTTAAGGAACTGCTGGGGGAGTAACATTGCAGAATATATAACATCTATGGTAAAGAGGCTGATTCTCAGGAATTCAGCCTCTTTTTTTTTGAGAAAAAAGACTATAAAAAAATTGACAGATTTTATCTGTGCCCATATAATAAATTTAAAAATAACAGATGTGTTATAAATAACAAACAGATTTGTTATTTCTCAGGAGAGTGCTGTGGAAATTGATGATTTCACTTTAGCTATGGTAGCCAAGCTGTATTACGTAGACAAAATCAAGCAGAAAGAAATATCCAATATGTTTAACACTAACGCTATGGTGATTTCCAGGATGATCAAGGAGGCTGAAGATAAAGGAATAGTACAGATTCAGATAAGAACTCCTGACAGAATTAATCTGGATATGAGTAAGAGGCTGAAAGAAAAATATAATCTGAAAGATTGTGTTGTACTTGAGAATTCACAGGATTTCTCGGGAGATGATCTTGTCGCTAAATTTCTGGCTAAATATGTCATGGGAATTCTTCCCGAGAATGGGATACTCGGTGTTTCCTGGGGCAATACTATCAGCAAATTTGCAGATCACCTCAGCTACCAGAACAGAGAGGACTGCACGGTGCTGGAACTTACCGGAGGCTTTTATGCCAGAAACGGAGAAATGAAAACTCCAACCGGTATAATCATTAAAATATGTCAGAAGATAAGGGCCGAGCACTGCATTCTGAATGCTCCGTATTATGTTCAGAGTCTTGAAGCTAAAAAAGAGCTGAAGCAGGATGAGAATAATATGAATCTTATTCAGATGGCAAAGAAATCGAATATTAACATCATCAGTGTAAGCGCTTTTAGTGAAGATTCAACAACATATAAATCCGGAGTAATTACCGATGAAGATTATCAGGAGCTTACCGGACTTGATGCGGTAGGAGACATTGCAGGAGTTTTTATTAATAGTGAGGGTAACGAGATTAACTGGAGTAAGCACGACCTGTATATGGGTATTCCTATTTCAATACTGAAAAAAGCCGACAACCTGATTTGTGTAGCCGCCGGAAAAGAAAAAAGCGGAATCATTAAACTCACAGTTGACCAGGACTATTTCAATATTCTTGTTATCGATGAATTACTGGCAGGTGAACTGCTGTAGATTTTAAGGGAAGGTGTTTGATTGAATGAAGAATGAATATCTGCTGGAGATGTGTGATATTTCAAAATCCTATATTGGAGTTCAGGCCCTGGATAAAGTTTCTATCCGTGTAAGACCCGGCACTGTTCATGCACTGTTAGGGGAGAACGGTGCGGGTAAATCAACTCTGATGAAGATATTAGCGGGTGAAACCCAGGCTGATTCCGGTGAAATGATTATCGATGGTGAGAAGCGAAGATTTGCAAACAGAAAGAATGCGATTGAATGCGGGATATCAATAATTCATCAGGAAATGATTAATGTTCAGGAGATGACGGTAGCTGAAAATATGTTCCTTGGCCGTGAGTTCAAGCGTAAGGGAAATATTTTTCTTAACAGGAAACAAAACAGTTCACAGACAAAAAAACTTCTTGCAGAAGTAGGTCTTAACATATCTCCGTTAAAGAAAATGAGAGACCTCACAGTTGCAGAAATGCAGATGTGTGAAATAGCCAAGGCTGTATCCTATGATTCAAGAATCTTCATTATGGATGAGCCGACTTCAGCAATAACAGAAACAGAAACAGAAGTTTTATTTCAGCTGATCAGGAATATTATCAGCAAGGGTCATTCCATAATTTATATATCCCACAAACTCGATGAGATATATGAAATTGCGGACGAGATAACGGTTCTTCGGGACGGAAAGCTAGTTGCTCATTTTAATGACACAGAAGTTGAACGCAATGTTCTGATTAAGCATATGGTCGATAGAGATGTAGTTGATGTGTATCCGAAGCGAAACCGGAATAGCGACGGAGATGTTCTGCTTGAAGTAAAGGATATTTCAATACCGGGTGTTTTCAGGAATATTTCTTTTCAGGTTAGAGCTGGAGAGATTCTTGGCCTTGCAGGATTAATGGGAGCCGGAAGAACAGAAATTGTTGAAGCAATATTCGGTATTAATCAGATTGAAAAAGGTTCTCTTATTATCAAAGGTCAGAAAAAAAGAATAACCAGTCCGGTTAAGGCAATAAGCAACGGGATAGGTCTGATTACTGATGACAGAAAACTTAAAGGTCTGATAATGGGGATGAATATCAAGGATAATATTGTTTTGTCGAATCATAAATCCTTTAAATCAAAAAGGCTTGCTTTTCTGGACTGGAGAAAGATTTCAGATGAATCTGAAAAATATAAAAAGCTTCTTAAAATCAAAACGCCGAATCTTTCCCAGGATGTGGAAAACCTGAGCGGCGGTAATCAACAAAAGGTCGTTCTTTCCAAATGGCTGTCAAGGGACTGTGACATCATCATATTCGATGAGCCGACAAGGGGAATTGATATAGCTGCAAAAAGTGATTTCTACCATCATATTTCTGAACAGGCAGAGCAGGGAAAGGCTGTAATTTTTATATCTTCCGAAATGGAGGAAGTAATTGGAATGTGCGACAGGGTTCTTGTTCTGAGAGAGGGCGAAGCAATGGGTGAATTATCAGCAGATGATATCACTCAGGAAAAGATTATGCATTATGCAACTTTAAGTTGAAATTTCGGAGGAGATATTGTGATTAAAATTGAGAGTTCAAAAAGGTATAACTCTTCAATAGGAAGACTTTTACTTGATTATAATATGGTGCTGGTTCTGGCTGTTATATTTGCTTTTTTTGTGATTACTACCGGAGATACCTTTCTGAAGACTAAGAATCTTCTTAATGTCCTTCGGCAGGTCAGTATAAACGGCCTTGTTGCAACCGGAATGACTTTAGTAATTCTGACAGGAGGAATTGATTTAAGCGTCGGTTCTGTTATTGCCTTTTCAAGTGTCGTAGCAGCAACGATTGCGAACGAAGCACATTCATACTGGTGGCTTGCAATTCCTGCGGCAATAGGCCTTGCGGTGATTGTCGGTGTAGTGTCAGGATTTTTTGTCTCTTATCTAAAGATAGCTCCATTCATCATGACACTTGCAATGATGACAATAGCCCGAGGAAGTGCCTTTATTTTTTCAAATGGCAAGCCTGTATCAGGTGTAATAAAATCATTTCTCGTAATAGGAAAGGGCTCATTTCTCGGTCTGCCCCTGCCCACATGGATACTGATAGTAGCGATTATATTTACATTCATTATTCTAACCTATACATCATTCGGCCGGTACATATATGCAATAGGCGGTAATGAAAATGCTGCAAAAATTTCGGGTATAAATGTAAGGCTTGTGAAGCTGGGAGTATACACCCTTGCCGGCTTTTTCACCGGCCTTGCCTCAGTGGTTCTGACTTCAAGGGTTAGTGCCGGACTGCCTCAGGTTGCACAGGGATATGAAATGGAAGCTATTGCAGCCGTTGTACTCGGCGGAACAAGTCTTGCCGGTGGCAAGGGCAGTATATGGGGAACTGTTATTGGTGTGCTGATTATCGGACTAATTTCCAATGGAATGGATTTAATGAATATACAGTCATACACTCAGCAGATTGTTCAGGGCTGTGTTATTGTATTTGCCGTTCTGATAGATTCAGTCAGGAATGAAAGGGATTTATTTAAACACATCTCCAATACTTTCAAAGACCTCTTTGGACGTGAGGGATGTGAAGAATAAAAATAAAGGAGGTATCTGAAAATATTAAACGGGTGATTTTATAAATCATAGGATTTTTAATCACTGATCGAACAGAAACAAATTTTGTTAAGGAGTGTATTAGGATGAAAAAAGGAATGTTCGTTTTATTTATGGTTGCAATACTTCTGTGCAGTTCAGCATCAGTATTTGCAGGAGGAGATCAGGAATCAGCCGGCGATGATAAAATAGTAATCGGATATTCAATCTACTGGCTTTCGGAGTTCGCAACTTTAATGACAGAAGCAATGCAGGAGAAAGCGGATAAAGAAGGTGTTGAGCTTATAGTACTTGATGCAAAATGGGATGCTGTAACACAGTTATCACATGTTGATAACTTCATTGCTCAGGATGTAGATGCGATCATTATCGGAGCTGCTGATGTTTATTCAATGGTTCAGGGTGTGGAAGCTGCAAATGAAGCGGGAATCCCCTTTGTCGGTGTCAATATGAGAATTCCTACGGACAAGATTGATGCTTATGCAGGTCCCGATGATGTAAGAGCTGGTGAGATGATGGTTGAATATGTAATCAGCCAGCTAGGTGAAAATTTCAATTGTATAGTTCTCGAGGGAGCAGAAGGTTATTCAGCAACAGTTGACCGAAGAGAAGGCGTGAAGAATATGCTCGATGCGCATCCAGGCGTGACAGCTCTTGATATCAAGACTGCAAACTGGACAAGAGAAGGCGCATTGGAGCTGATGGAAAATTATATTCAGGACTTCGGCGGAAAAATTGATGCTGTAATAGCTCATAACGATGAGATGGCTCTGGGCGCTATTCAGGCTCTCGAGGCAGAAGGCATGCTTGATGACGTTATTGTGACTGGAATTGATGCAATCTATGATGCCTGTAAAGCAATTGATGAAGGCAAGATGGAATATACAGTATTTCAGGATGCAAAACTTGAAGGAAGTCTTGCTTTTGATGCAGCTTTAACTCTTATCAGAGGCGGAAAACCTGAGATTAAGGAAAACTACATCAACATGATTGGTCTTACTCAGGCCAATGTAGCGGAGTATCTTGCAGCATTCGGAAAATAGTATTCAGGGGCTTCGGTTCAGGCCGAAGCTCCATTTATTTTAAATCAGGAAGAAGAAATGAAAGCAGTTGTAAAATATGGATATGGAAAGGGTGAAACCGAAATTCGGGAGCGGAATATTCCGGCGATAGGTGATGACGATATACTTCTCGAAGTTAAGGCTGCAGGTGTCCTGCGGAACTGATATTGCTTTTGATGACGGCGGCCATGAAAATCTTCTTAGACCGCCGGTAATCCTTGGGCATGAGTTTTCGGGAGTTATAGCAGAGATAGGAAAAAATGTCAGGGACTGGAAAGTCGGTGACAGGGTAGTATCCGATAATACAGGTTATGTCTGCGGCAAGTGTTATGCCTGCGGAACAGCGAATTATCTTGTATGCCCGGATCGTCTAGGGCTTGGTTATGGTATGGATGGAGGCTTTGCCAAATACGTTAAAATTTATGGAGATACACTTAAAGTCTTTCCTCAGAGCCTGATTCGTATACCCGATAATGTCTCTTTTGAAGAGGCTGCTATCCTGGATCCATGCTGTAACGGATATAAAGCAGTATGTCAGGAAGCAAATATGCTTCCCGGAGAGGTTGGTGCGGTTTTTGGTGTCGGTCCTTTAGGATTAAACAGTATTCAGGCTATGAAGGTAGCAGGTGCTTCCAGGATAATTGCTATCGGTCTGTCCTCTGATACGGGGAGATTTGAGATTGCAAAGAAACTTGGAGCAACAGATATAATCATTTCAGATAAAGAAGATGTTGATGATAAGATAAATATACTGACAGATGGAGAAGGTGTTGCATTAACCATTGACGGGGCAGGGATAAATGCCGTACTTAGAAAGGCAGTTGATATTACAAGAGCCGGCGGTGAAATTGTTAAAATTGGCTATGATTCAAATCCTTTTTCCTACTCGCTTGATCCTGTGATTGATAAAGGCGTTAGTATAAAGGGCCATTTTGGTTATGACTGGCTGTCATGGAAAAATTCTATTAACCTGCTGGAGGCAGGAATTATAGATCTTAAGTCTATGATTTCTCATAAAATGGGCATATCTGAATTCAGGGAAGCCTTTGACCTGGTTAGACAAAGAAAAGCACTTAAAATTATTTTATATCCTGAAGATTAATTTGAAGTTTATGTGCTGCAGCTGCAGCACTTTTCATATATATAATCAAACAGAACCCACAGCTTCAAGGTACTTCATGAATAATATAAATTTGTGATTGTATATCCTGGTATGTGAACTGTCAGGATAAAATGTTTTTGAAATCTTAACCATTGATTCTGCGGCTTCATAAAGTGATGCATAAAATCCTGAACCTACAGCAGCTGTCATTGCAGCACCCAGTGTACCCAGTTCTTCTGCACTGGTAATCTGCACCGGTATATCTAAAATATCTGCAAACATTTGTACCCAGACATCGGACTTTGATGCTCCTCCCGAAATCTTAATTATCTCAGGTTTGTCCCTGTATTTGAGTAACTTGTCAATATGCAGTTTGTGTCCGAATACAACTCCCTCAAACACAGCTCTCAGCAGATGCGGTCTTGCATGCCAGCCCTTAAGCCCTATAAAACTGGATGTCATTTCAGTCGCAATATTGCTTTTAAATATAAAAGGAAAAAAAATAAGCTCAGAATCTTCAGGCCGAACTGAATCAACTAAACGGCTGGCATATTCATAGTCATCACTTTCTAAAAGGTTTTTCATAAACCACTCAAGATTTGATGCGGATGTAGGGCTTGCCTCTGTTACCAGCCAGTATCCCGGGAGGCAGTAGGTACTGTTCATGAATATTTCATGGGTTCCGACAGGTTCTCTGCTGATATATTCATTAATACTCCATGTTCCGGCAATTACGGTGAGAGCCTTCTCCGATGTTAGTCCTGTGGCAATGGCGCATGCATGGATATCAAACAAACCTGCAGCTACCGGTGTTCCCTCTTTTAAGCCTGTTTCCTTTGCAACATCGGTTATTAGAAATCCGCAGTTATCTGTAGATCTTCTTAGCGGGGGAAGTTTTTCACAAATATCGGAAAGGCCGAATTCTTCCAGCAGTTCTAAATCAAATTGACCCGTTTTTTGATTAAGAAGACAGGTTCCGGAATAATCTGTTATTTCTGAATATGCTTCGCCTGTGAGAAGAAAGCGGACATAGTCCTTGCACATGAAAACCCATTTGGTTTTTTCAATTATTTCGGGTTTATGTTCTTTGAACCACCTTAGTAGAGCAACAGGCTGGCCGGCCCAGAGCGATTGAAGGGTTTTATCATTTATTTTATTGAAGGTTCCATCTTTATGCCATTTCTCAATATATGATTCAGCCCTTGAATCCGTAGACATTATTCCATTATATACAAGCTCGCCATCATCTCCTGCAAGATATATTCCGTTACCGTATCCTGTCTGTGAAATACCTGCTATATCATCTGCTGCAACTCCGCTAGTCTCTAGGGCTTCTCTCATTACGGCTATGTTTGATTCGCGGAATGCACTCATATCTTTTTCGGTATGGCCGTGTTCCGGGTAAAAAAATTCAACCTTTCTGCCGGCAATTGACATTACGGTACCGTCAATACGATATACACCAGCTTTGCATACCGTACCGCCATTATCAATTCCAAGAAAGTATTTATCCATTAAACTCGCCTTCTTGTTTTTGTATGAAATGCTAATTCTTTATGCAATCTTATCAATATAAGGCGTGAAGTTTCAAGACGGGCGATTTAGAAAAATCTTATCTGCTTTGATTCAGCGATGCGAATTTGAGAGCGGCCTCTTTTTCTGCTTCATATACAAGTCCGGAATTGATGCCGCTGAACAGGTCTTTTCTAAATTAGAAAAAACAGTCCGCTTAGTATCAGTATAAAGGCCCCGGCGGATGTAAGTAATAAATGGGCAAGCTCCGGGTTGAGGCCGAAGTCCCCTTTTCCTATAGCCGATACCCGGTTCCGCAGAATTACAGCTGCGGGAGGAATAATTGCGAGCAGGGCGCCCATTCCGGCAGACATTGCAGATGCAGAGAGTATTCCAAGCAGCGGAACTCCGAAACCGAATGAAAATATCATTATTGCGGCGGCGCCGGGGCAGGGGACGAGTCCCGAGATGATTATCAGGAAGATGATGTTCCGGTTATCGGTTTCAGCTTTATGACGCTTTTTGATATATTCCGCGAGGGACGTAACAAGCAGGAAGAGGCCAAGAATAAGTACCAGGATATAGCTTGCCTTTTCTATCATCGGAGCGATGTCATTAAAGCGTCTGGACAGAGCCTTTGCAGTAATGAAGTAGAGGCCGCCTATGATTACGATTGCGGAAAAGGCATGCAGTACAGCTGTCAGAAATCCTGCCGCCATTCCTTTTTTCCATTTTGACGGGGAAGTCAGAAAATACGAAAAGAGTACCACCTTGCGATGTCCGGGCCCCAGAGCGTGAAGAAACCCGTAGGCAAACGATAATAGAAGAATCAACCAGAGTCCTGATTCGTTTTTTCCTGATTTATAATCAGCGATGAATCCGGAGATCGATGCCTGCAGTTTTTTCTGGACTGTTTTTATTTTCTGCATCAGCTCTGTATTCTGCAGCGTGAATCCAGGCGTTTTTATCTGTCCGGATGCAGAGGATGAATTATTTGTCTCTGCAGGCTCTAGCTGATCGTTTTCTGAGGTGGAGGACAGGAAGGGGTTCTGCTGTGCGGCGGCTGAAAAAACAGCGCAGAAGGCTATCAGTATGATGCTGATGAATATTGCTGATTTTTCAGGCATTATGATTATCTGCCGGCTGTCTCAATTATCAGCTCTGTCGGAAAGGTCTGGCCGGAATAGACTGCACCCTCTCTTGAGACCATCTGGGTTGAATTATCATAGAAGATCGGAGCATCCTTATTTTCGGATAGTTCCCAGGAAATATCAAAACTGCCGTCAGAATCAACAACAACAGGCTCTTCTTTAATATATGCGATATCACAGAAAAAACTCTCATCATAAACTGCGACACGAATCATACCGTCATCCCTGAGCTTGACAGGTTCGGTATTGTTTACCGGAAGGAAAAACTCATATCCGAGCCGGTTCTCTGTCATGAATGCCGTGAAATCTGAAAAGTTCTCAGCCGGACTTATTTTTCCATCTATATTGAAGAACGTGAAATAGTTGAAGTTTTTTAGGTTAACGAAAGAAGTGTCTCTGATGATCTCTATATCTCCTGGAGTCAGTTCTTCCTTCCATCCTATCCCGTTGTCCATCAGTACATTTCCGGTAAAAACCATATCAAAAACCCAGTATATATAAACGCCTTCAAAACAGCTTTCTCTTATAACCGGTTTTAGTTTCATGTCGATAAACATATGCGGATGTGCAAAAACAGTTGCTGGTATGAGTATTATTAAAAATATAATTATAATTGCCTTCTTCACAATTAAATAATATCAGGATTGACCTGATGGGTCTATCTGCGGTTTTTTAGAAACGCTTTTATAAGTCTGAAAAGTCCCTTGAAAAACTTTCCATTTCCCATTTCTATCAGGGCATCCACCATCTCAAGGTTCAGAATATCGCCTCCAAGAAATGCCAGTCCGCGCAGCGGCATTTCTTTAGTCATGGCATCATACATTCCGGCCGAGTTTTCATCGATATCATCAACAGAACCGTTCATCTTATTTACTACAATCATGAAGAGTTTTCCGGTCAAGGTTCTTGTGAAATCTGTCAGGGTAGTATTCCTGTTTATCAGAGGCGGCAGGCGGTTTTCAGGAAGCTGTTTCCCGTATCGCTTTTCGAAATCTGAAGTGCTGATACCGTGAATATCTTTCGGATTGTCTTTTATCCGCCTGTATCTGTCAGAATCCGCCGTGGAAGCTTCCTGAGACTCACCGTCTATTTCAATCTGAGTCTTAAGCCGGATATCTTCCGATGAGGCCCCGATATGGATTTCATAGGTGCCGGTAATTGTGATCCAGCGGCCTTTCATCGCTGAAAAATATGCAAAGCTCCGCTCATCAAGGCTCATTACAAGTTCAGCCTCTTCACCTGGAGCCAGTCCTGTCTTTTCAAAACCTTTAAGTTCAATTTCAGGACGGTCTATAAAAGATTTCGGCGGTTTGACATACAGTTGAACTGTTTCCCTGCCATAACATGAACCTGTGTTTTTAACTCTGACTTTTACCTGATATTCATGCTTCCCGGTGTCCAGTGCAGTAACCGACAGTTTTTCATAGCTGAAGCCGGTATAAGAGAGTCCGTGCCCGAATGGATAAAGCGGAGCGACTCCTGCTGTTGTGTAATAACGGTAGCCGACATAAATCGATTCCCTGTACTCAACCTGACGAGGTCCTCCGGGAAAATATTCATAACATGGACTGTCCGAAAGTTTTACAGGGAAGGTTTCTGCAAGCTTGCCGGAAGGATTAACTTTGCCCGTCAGTATATTCACAAGTGCCTCGGCTCCGGCCTGACCTGCCAGGTAGCATTCAACAACCGCCTGCACATCACCGTTCCAGGGCATTTCAACCGGCCCGCCGTTGCTGAGGCATACAATTACCGGTTTGCCTGTTTTCACCAGTTCGGAAATCAGCCTGTTGTGACTTTCCGGCAGGTTTAAATGACCACGGTCAAATCCTTCCGATTCAAATTCATCCGGAAGACCTGCTGTTACTATTATCTTATCTGCATCACCTGCCTTGATGACAGCTTCACTTATCAGCATATCATCGACGTTCAGGCTGTTGTCGCTGTATCCCTCCGAAAAAACAGCTTCGGGGTAGGATTTTCTGATTTCTTCTATAAAGAGAGTTAATTTTGAAGGATTTATTCTTGAACTCCCGGCTCCCTGATATCTTGGCTCCCGGGCAAAAGCTCCGCATACAAGTATTTTATCATCGGGCGAGAGGGGGAGGACAGAACCTGTATTCTTCAAAAGGATGATGCACTCAGACGCCGCCTCTGCTGCAATTTTATGATTGATCTCAAGGATATTTGTTTTTACTGTGAAGTTTTTTTTCTGTTCATCAGACCGGAATATAAGCTCAAGGACTCTCCCTACCGCCTGGTCCAGCAGTTCTTCCTCTAACCGGCCCTCATTCACCGCCCGTACTATCTCATTTGTATTGTCATCACCAGACCAGGGCATCTCAATATCCTGGCCTGCTTCCAGGCCTTTTACCCTGTCATTGCAGGCTCCCCAGTCCGTTACCAGGCTGCCTTTAAAACCCCAGTCTTTCCGAAGGACTTCAGTGAGCAGACGATGGTTCTCGCTTGCAAAGTCTCCATTGAGGCTGTTGTATGCACACATCACAGTCCATGGTTCAGCCTGCTTGACTGCTCTTTCAAAACCTGAAAGATATATTTCGTGCAGAGCCCTTTCATCAACCAGAGCATCGATAGTCATTCGGAGATATTCCTGATTATTTGCAGCATAGTGCTTCAAGGATGTACCGATTCCCTTTTCCTGAGTTCCAATGATCTGTGCTGCAGCAAGTTCTCCGCTCAGAAAGGGGTCTTCAGAGTAGTACTCAAAGTTCCTGCCGCAGAGAGGACTTCGCTTTATATTGGCACCGGGACCTAGAATTACCGAAACATCTGAAGCAATACATTCTTCAGCAATCGCAGACCCGACAATGCGCAGGAGCTCACGGTTCCAGCTTGCAGCAAGAGCCGCCGCGGTAGGAAAGCATGTTGCCGGATCGCTTTTGGCCAGCACCGCTCCGCCTCCGGTTTCATTCTGTCTGCGTAAACCATGAGGGCCGTCGCAGATCTGGATTTCCGGAATTCCGGCGTGTTCTATACCCCGTAGGTGCCATGAGCCTGAACCGGAACAAAGCAGAGCTTTCTCTTCAAGTGTCAGTCTTGCAAGAGTTTCTTCTATTTTATTAATTGTTTTCATCGGTAATAAATCTCCGGTATGATCATAGCATACCGGAGGGGATAAGTTAATTGGAAAAATTTACGTTTTTTGTGCTATCACTGTGCATGTAGAGAATCTGGGGTCCGGGTAGTTCAATATCCAGTGCTTCCTTTATAAGATCCTCAATGGTCTCTATAAAAACAAACTCAAGGCTCTCGCGGACCTCTTCGGGAATATCCTTCAGGTCCTGCCTGTTTTCGGCAGACATTATTATCTTCTTTATTCCAGCCCTGTGCGCCGCAAGGACTTTTTCTTTTATTCCGCCAACAGGCAGAACAGAACCGCGAAGGGTTATCTCTCCGGTCATCGCTGTTTCAGGATCCACAGTTTTTCCTGTAAGAAGCGAAGCCAGCGATGTGAATAGAGTTATACCTGCTGACGGACCGTCCTTCGGGGTGCTTCCTGAGGGTACATGAATATGCAGATCATTCTCATTAAATTTAAAGTGATGAATCTGATTCGCCATTCTTGAGCGTATAAGGCTTACTGAAATCCTTGCAGATTCCTTCATGACATCGCCAAGCTGACCGGTCAGTATCAGTTCCCCGCTGCCGGGCATGAAGGTACTCTCTATAAACAGAATATCTCCGCCAACTGGTGTCCATGCCAGACCGGTAACAATACCCGGAGTTATGTGCTTAAGGGCATCTTCCAGTCTTACAGTCTTGTGTCCCAGAATTTCCTCAAGGTCTTCTGCCTTTACTGAAATCTTTGTTTCAGGCCCCTCCGCTGCAATTTTTTCAGTGGCCTTTCTTGCCACCGCTGCAAGCTTCTTTTTTAGTCCTCGTACTCCGGCTTCCCTGGTGTAATCTGAGATTACCGCATTTACTGCAGATTCTTCAAACTGAAGCTGATCTGCGGTTATTCCGTGTTCTTCAAGAACTTCAGGAATTAAATGGTCAACCGCGATGTGATATTTCTCAAGATTTGTATAGCTTGAGATTGATATAACTTCCATCCTGTCCAGAAGCGGTCCCGGAATGGAGCTTACGGAATTTGCCGTTGCGATAAAGAAAACGTCTGAAAGATCGTAGGGTAGATCGAGGTAATGATCTGTAAAACTGTTGTTCTGCTCCGGATCCAGCACTTCAAGCAGTGCGCTTGCAGGATCACCGTTGTATGCGGCCATCAGCTTGTCTATTTCATCAAGTACAAATACAGGGTCTTTCTCTCCTGCCTTCTTCATTCCGCTTATAACCCTGCCCGGCAGAGCTCCGATATAGGTACGTCTGTGTCCCCGTATTTCAGCTTCATCTTTTACTCCGCCCAGACTTATTCTCACGTACTTTCTACCGAGGGCTTCCGCTATGCTTCTTCCAAGGCTGGTTTTTCCTGTTCCGGGAGGTCCTTCAAGAAGAAGTATTGTTCCGCGTTTTTTATCAGTAAGTTTGAGAACAGCAAGATGCTGGATTATTCTTTCCTTCACTTTATCAAGGCCGTAATGCTGTTCATCCAGGATCTTTCTGGCCTTTTCAAGGTCAATTGCTTTTTCAGGTCCCTTAAACCAGGGGAGGGAAAGAATAAGATCAAGATATGTTCTGATCATTCCCTCTTCATGACCGTTCGGACCCTGAGCTTCAAGCTTGTCCACTTCCTCAAGTGCAGAGGTTCGGATATCCTCGGGAAGTTCCGCCTCGTTTATCATCTGACGGTAGTCTTTCTTTTTCTTTGACGGACTGTCTTCGTTGAGCTCCTTCTGTATCTCTTTCAGCTGTTCACGCAGCATGGCCTTTCGATACTGGTTGTTTGTGTTCTCATTGAATTTCTGGGCCATCTCGATCTGCAGTTTAACTGATTCCTTCTGTTTCAGCAGATCATCAATAAACTTGATACCCCGTTTATGCAGCGAGCGTTCTTCAAGTAATTCCTGCTTTTCAGCGATTGTCATACTCAGATACTGTACCGAAAACCCGATCATTTTAGTAACAGTATCAATGCGGTCAAGAATTTTCAGCATCGAAACAGAACCGCGGAAGTTTTCAGCAATTTCATGTGCAAGTTTCTTCATATAATCGAGCATTTCGAGCTGCTCAACATCAGAAAGATCGGGTGTGTCGGGCTGCAGCTCATAACCGGCATAGACATCGGAATCTTCAAAGAAAAACTCTTTGATATATGCCCTTTCAATTAGATCCATTTTGAGTTTGATGTGATCATCACCCTTTATTGCTGCGGTTATGTTTACAAAGACTCCTGTCCTGTGGAAGTCCTCTTCTTTTAAATTTTTGTTTTCATCATAATCTTTAATTGTGACAGCAATGGCGTTATGCTGTCCTGAACGAGTCATTCGGTCAAATAATGCCGATGCCGTACCTGTAATAATTAGTTCAGTCTGTCCCCCATGCATCAGCACGGTGCCTTTGAGGGGAAGAACAGGTAGTCTGTTTTCGGTTAACATATTCATTATATATTTACCCCTCTTTATAGTTAAATCTATATTGAATTTAATTACTGAGCATTGAGGGGTCAAGGAAAAAGGATAAATATTATAAGTTTGATAAGGATTTGGTTTGGTGTGAAGTTTGCTATTTAAATAAATATTTTATTGTTCCTTAGTGAAAGCGGCTTTATGCTGGGATTCGGAAAGCAATATAATCCGTTACATGCCAAAAATTGTTAAGCAATAAAACTACTATAGCCTACAGGGTAGACTTCATATGACTTGCGTAGTGTTACTATTGACAAGTGGCTATCCAGAATAGAATCTACAGTGTGCAATAATATTCCTTCACATAATCCAAGAAATCAGCAGAGCATTCGGACATCATGGATTCATTCTGACTTAACAGAAATAAAGTCCTCTGTGTATTAAAATCTTTTATATTGAAAATTTGGATGTCAGGAGAAATTTGCTCAGCAATTCTTAAGCAGCATTCAGGCAGTATACAGATGCCTAATCCAGAATCTACGAACCGCATTTTGGTTATAAAGTCTTCAGTTTTGCAGATGATTTTCGGAGAAAACCCGGCAGCTTTGCTTAGCTTGTAAGTTATGTCGGTATAAAAAACTGTGACTTCAGGTAAGATAACAAATAAATCATCTTCCAGTTCTTTTATAGAGAGTGATGTCACATCCCCCGAATATTTGCGATATCTAGGGGAAATCAGAATTCGATATGACTCAGATAATAGTGGGTGAGGGAGCCATACAAGATCTCCTTTGGTGCTTAGAATCGAATCATATTGAGTTGTTAAAATAAAGTCAGGTTGTTTACCGAAGTTGTTCTCAGAATCACCGGATTGAGTAATATTAATTTTTATCCTTGGATTCAATTTGCAATAGGCTAAAATGCAGTCGTTGATACTGTCAACAAATGCTCGGCAGATGATTCTGATCTCTCCGCAGTAATCATATTTTGATTGGTGTATTTCATCAATTCCGTTTCGTAGTTCCGCGAGAATGTTTCTTGCACGTTCGGCAAATATTCTTCCATAATCATTAATCCTGATATGATTTTTATGACGATCAAATAGTTTAATGCCAATTTCTTCTTCTAATTTTGAAATACTTTTGCTTAATGCAGGCTGAGAGATTCCTAAAACTGCTGCTGTACTTGAAATGTGTTCTTGTTCGCAAAGGGTCAGAAAATATTCAAGAAGCCGAGTATCCAAAATCAAACCACCTTATCAGATGAAGATTTAGTTATACTACCATGAAAATTGGATGATAGCCAGCGTGATCATATGATGATATAAATTAATAGTTTAAAGATAAGGAGGACGCATGGCATTAATTAAAGCGAAAACAACTGCAGGGTTGGTAGAAGGTTTGCCTGCATCCAATCAAATGTTTTCTGTCTTCCGCGGTGTACCGTTTGCAGAGCCTCCAGTGGGGGATTTCCGATGGAAAGACCCTCAGCCGGTTAAGCCCTGGGAGGGAGTTCGCCAATGTTACAAGTTTGGTCCAAAGGCAATGCAGGAAGAAAAGGCTTCAGAAGGCGGCGGCATAGTTTCTACAGAATTTTATGTCGGCAACTATGACAAAAGTGAAGATTGCCTTTACTTGAATATCTGGACTCCGGCGAAAGCCCCTGAAGAAAAACTGCCGGTAGCTGTTTATATCCACGGCGGGGGGCATCAGAGCGGTTATAGTTACCTGAATTGTTATGATGGAGAGGGGTTTTGCAAGCGGGGTGTAATTATGGTTACAATCGCTTATCGATTGAATGTTTTCGGTTATTTAGCGCATCCTGAGTTAAGTGCCGAGCAAAACGGTGTTTCAGGTAATTATGGTGTTAAAGATCAGATTGCAGCTTTGAACTGGGTTAAAGAGAATATTATAGCCTTTGGTGGTGACCCCGAATGCATTACTCTGTTTGGGCAAAGCGGAGGGGCATCCAGTGTTGCAAACCTCTGTGTTGCTCCAGCAAGCAAAGGCTTATTTCATCGTGCGATAATGCAGAGCGGTGGAGGTATACGAAAAGTTTATTCATATTGGTCTTCTTCTTTAGAGCGGGCAGAAGAGGTCGGGGCACACTTTTTTAAGATGCTGAGTGTTTCATCAATATCAGAAGCCAGAAAGTTATCTTCCGGTGATATTCTTGAAGCCTGCTCGCGTTTCAACAGTGTTAGAATTAATGAGAACGATACACCCTCTCTGATGGGGGGGTATATGAGGTTCTCTCCGATTGATGACGGAACTTTATTCCCCGAACCTGTTACTGAACTTTTTAAGAATGGCGAATATCCCGAAATTGATTACATGTTAGGCTCAACCTGTGATGAATTCCCTGAAATTACAATAAATAATCTGGCTTTCGCGGAAAACAATAACCGTCTCAACAGAAAACCCTGTTACCTGTATTACTTCTCAAACGTCCCTCCCGGAGCTGCCGATGCACACCATTCAGTTGAACATCACTATGTTTTTCAGACTTTGAACCGTTCTTTCCGGCCTTATACAGGGCGGGACTGGGAGTTGTCAAATGAGTTGGCGGATTACTGGGCGAATTTCATGAAAACCGGAGATCCTAATTATACAAACAAAAATTTATGGGAGCCGTATGATAAAGACTTAATGAATGTATTTGAGATAGGTAGGGAAGAAAGGAAAATGATTTCTTTGACGGGAAACGAAAATTTTGAAAAAGGAATTAAACGAATACTTGAATAATAATTTCACATATAAAAGGAGGATGTATGAGTATACCTGCAGCACCGAAGGGGAAAGAATACGCATATGATTTTCAGTATGCAATTTTTATTAAAGAAAATAAAAATATAACGATATTTTTAGATACATACCTGTATCAGCCGGTTTACAGCCCGTTTATAAAAGGGAAAGCGATATATCTGGCTGCTGAAGACGTACGCCGCATATATGCACCATATTTAGATTTTAAAAAAGATGACAAACAAGTGAGTATTAAATACGCTCATCCGCTGAAAAATACCAAAGAGATCAGTTTAGCTATAGAAGATGTGATTATAGAAAATGGAATAACATACATTGATGTCTTCTCTGCTATGTGCGGTTCTATGAATAGGGAAGGTGAACAAGATGAAAATATTGCAATAATTGCGATCGATTCAGACGCCCCCGTTACAGAAACGTTTCCTTCCAGATTTAAACTTAAAGCACTAGAAGATCGTTTGCATATTAAATTTTATGGTTACCAGGATTATTCTTTGTGGAATGAAGAGGCTCGGAGAATTATCCCCTATCGGATGTATATACCTTTTTCGTACAACCCTGACACTCCTAATAAGACCTTAGTGTGCTTTCATGGTGGAGATTCTAATCAAAACTATATGTTCAATCATACAAGCCATGAAATCTCGCGATATGCGGAAAGATACGGGTATATTTTATTATCACTCTGCAGCTATCGTAAATTTACTTTTTTCGGTGCTTCAAAATTACCTCCGGGATATTGTTCGATTTCTCCATCAACGCCCAATCCATGCGGTTTAACAGACAATGAGAAGCAATGGTGTGATATCGCAGAAAAATCCGTATTACTCCAAATACAGGATGCAATGAACAGGTACAATATTGATTCCAAAAATATGTATGCACTTGGAAATTCCGGCGGAAGCATGGGGATTTTTCAGCAAGTTTCGTGTATTGAAAGTCCTTTTTTTCGTGCTGCAGTGTGCTCTGGAGGTATGACTACAGCAACCTTTTTAGACACAGATAATCTAAAGTCTAAAAAAACGGCATTTTTACTTTTGATATCCAGTGAGGATGAATTTGATGCACAATATACATTCAGAGAGGGATATCCATATCTTCTTAAAAAGGGTGTACCTGTTGAATATCAGGTTGTTGGAGGCGGCGCACATCAAACCGGATGGACAAACGCTCTTGCTGAAATCTTCAATTATTTTGAAAGATTCCATTCTGAAATGTCATACTAGTATATATTTTTCAGAATTGACACCTGAATATTGTGAATGTAAGATTCGAATAAAGATGCTGGTCGACTAAGCAAATCATTATTTATCATTTCACACAATTAGGATAAGGCAGGATTAATAATAATCCTGAAAATTTGGAGGTAAAATGGAAGGTAATTTAGATTTGATTTTTACATTGGCAGCTTTTGTATTTGTTGCAGTAATGTTGTTGACTGGGAAGCTCCCGGCTTCAGTAGCAACTGCTATCAGTGTTGCGTTTTTATGGGTGACGGGGGTTTTAAATACAACAGAAGTATTTGAAAATTTTGTCAGTCGAAATATCATAGTTATGGTAGGCATGATGATTCTCGTAGGAGCTCTTTTAAAAACAAATATACTTGTTAATATTGCCGGGTTGATTCGGAATTTTAAAGGCGGCAGTGTGAGAATCCTGTTAGTGGCTGCTACTGTAATTCCCTTCATCTTATGTCAGTTTATCGGTGGAGTTACTTCAATGATTACAGTATTGCCGCTCCTTATTGCTCTTGCTGATGAAGTAGATATATCACCGACTATACTCGTTCTGCCGGCTTCAGTAGGGGCACAGGCCGGCTTAATGGCTCTTCCGATTGGCTCAGCTGCAAGTATGTTCCTGATGAAAAACCAAATAATTGCAAATGTTGGAGGCGTAGGTGAATTGGGTTTCTGGGATCTAAGTTTATCCAGATTGCCCGGAACTATCATTGTCCTTTTGTATGTAATATTTATTGGTTATAAGTTGTTACCCAAAAGACATTTAGCCAAAACTGATTCTTTTGATCATGAAAACACGGTTTTAAAAAAATCTGAACTGCCGCCCTGGAAGGAAAAAGTGATATATGTGCTTTTTCTCGCAACTATGGTTTTAATGGGCATCAGCAGGCAGATTGGTGTGGATATCGCTCTAATTTCTACAGTTGCAGCAATTATCAGTGTTCTAATTGGCGTACAGACTGAGCGCGAAGCATTTAAAAGTGTTCATTGGCCATTGATCTTTTTTATGGGACTTATGCTTGCGTTGGTAACGGCTATAGGAAAAAGCGGTGCGGGTGAGATGCTTGCGATCGCCATGTCAGGTATCTTCAGCAGCGGCAGCTTAATTGTAGTAATTGCCGGACTATTTGTCATCCTTGTCATATTGACTCAATTTTTGGATAACATGGGTTTGATTAACATTTTTACCCCAATTGCCATAGTTGCAGGTATGCAGCATGGAATAAATGCGGCACCTCTTGTATGTGCAATTGACGGTTCCGCTCTTGCAAGTTTCGGGACTCCGCTTTCTTCGCCAAGTTCTCTGGTAGCATACCAGCTTGGGGGATATAGTATGAAAGAAATGATAAAATTCAGTGCTCCGGTAATTGCATTGTCTGCTATAGTTTCGATTATATGGATTCCGTTTTATTTCAGCATACACTAACCAAATCAATATTTTGATTGAAGAACCATACAATCAAATCTATCTTTGACCCGACCCGGATAATCCGGGGAGGGTCATCTTATTTTCAGACTATTTATAATAAGGAGAAAATTGCATAATGGCAGCCTCTGACAACAATGTAAAACATGATTTCGATCCATCCTTATTCCAACCGATCGAACCAGTTAAACTTTTTGATGATTTTTTCTTTGTAGGGAACAAGTTGGTCGGTTTTTATATTTTAAAAACCAACGAAGGCCTTATCTTGTTTGAAGCCATGGATAAATACGGTGCAGATGATGAATTTCTGATTCCGGGATTAAAAAAACTTGGATTTGAAAATGAGAAAATATTAACACTGTTTATAACACATGGCCATTTTGATCATTATATGGGGGCCGATAAAGTCCGCATTAGAACCGGTTGTGAAGTAGCTCTAAGTAAAGAAGATGCTTCGTTTATGGTCTGGGCAGTTGATAACCGTGAACAGGAAGAGCAGAGGATGCCTCATATCACAAAGTTCGTTGATGATGGTGATGTCTTTACTTTTGGAGAACACAAAATTGAAGTATTATCTGCGCCGGGACATACTCCTGGATGCTTAAATTATTCCTTTGAAGTTATGGATAGAGGGCAAAAACATAGAATTATGTTTTTTGGGGGGTATGGTGTATTCGGACCTGGTGTGTATCCGGGAAAGGACGGTTACCCTTACAGTGTTCAATGGGCTGTTTCTCAGGCATTACTTTTTGCTGATAGTTGTGTACAGACCTGGGAATATTGTAAAGCAAATAACTGTGATGTTTATCTCAACCCCCACCCACACCTATGTGACTTGCTCAAATTGGCAGAGGAAAATAGAAATCGAAAAGATGAAGACGCAAATGCTTTCGTAATTGGTGTCGAGGGGGTTAGAAAACGGATTTATGAGCGCTATGAGGTGTGTATAGGTCATGCAGTTAAATTTTCCTGTATCGATAAAGAATACCAAAGTTGATTTATTTTTTAATAAATGAAGAGTATGCAGATGATGGGCTGTGGCGAAGAAATAGAATCAATTTTTCAGAAATTTAGCAATATTTCCATTTTATAAATCATGCTCTCGGCTTGATTTATTATATTCTTACGAGCTTGAACGATAATGTTGGTGGTTTAATCCAGTTAAAATAAAAAATTTCCCAATTGTACTGGAATTATAGTGAAATTCTACATCAGGGATTTATCCCTGATGTATTATTAAAAGTAGTAAATCCCGATAATATTATCTTAGCCTCCAGACTCTGTAAACAGCAGGAAAGCGCCTGCAGTTTTCTTTTCAGCCGCAGCTTCCGCAGCAGCCTTCAGCACCAAAGCCGCTGAATCTCTTAATGTTTCTCAGCCGTCCGTAACGGTCGGTATTGAGCAGCTTGAAGCAGAATTAGGACTCGCACTTTTACACCGAATCAACAAAAGGATTTCTATTACACAGGAGGGGCGACAGATGCTCGTGCAAGTGGAACGGATCCTTTCGCTGGTTTCAGAAACGAAAAATATGATGTTTGATTACCCAGATGAGCCTCAGGGCCGTTTGCAAATCGGCATAACACCGATGATGAGTGTATTGTTTCCCGCAAAACTGGCTGAATTCCAGAGAAGTAATCCAAAGGTTGAAATGGAAGTCATCGAAGAGGGCTCATTGAGTATATCTACACTTCTGGAAAAAGGTGAGTTCGATCTGGGGATTCTAATAAGCAGAAATCTTGCTCCTTCACTCGCGCATCGGCTGATCTGCAGGGGAGAAATCCTTGTCTGTCTGCCGCTGACCCACCGCTTCGCCGGTAAACAGGAGGTCTCCCTTCTGGATTTAAAAGATGAATCTTTTATTCTCTTTCATGAAGACACGTACACAAGAAAGCTGATTATGAGTGAGTGTGCAAGGTTGAAATTTGACCCGAAAATTGTTTTTTCTTCGAGTTAGATAGGCACTGTGGCCGGACTTGTTAAAGAAGGAATGGGCGTAACCTTTTTCTTCGCAGATTTGGCACAAAAACTTAAATCTGTCGCTGTGATCCCGCTTGCGGAGCATCTGGAAATCGAAGCCGGTGTTGCCTGGAACCGGAACCGCTATTTGAAAAAAGCTGCTTCGAAACTTATTGAGCTCCTTTCTTTAAATAAATAAAGTTCGGATGGAAAGAGTCAATATAACGAAGTATTCCGGGCATTAAACGACATGTGATATTACCGATTGTCACATTAACCTTTATGGAATTAAGCATTATATAATGGAGATCAGTAGCGTAAGAAGAATGACAATGCGGCTGGGAATAGATCTGTAACCTCTATGCTTCCGATTAACCGGGATTTTATCCGGGCGGGAAACATATCATCTTTCATTTACTACTTAAACCTCAATTAATACCATGAAAGTCAGAGTGACAAATCAATAGACAGGTAAAGGATGGAATGTTTCCGCCTTGATTTAAATTCTTCTTCCGATATAGATTGTATCTCATGGAGCTTTATCAGAATTTGCTTTTCACAGGGATTATTCTTTCCGCGCTTCTTTCTCTAATCTTTCTTTTAAGGAAAAGAAACAACAGGGGTAATATATATTTTTCGGCCTACCTTCTGGCTTTATCAGCCTTTCTCCTTTTAAGTATGGCTTCTACCAGAAGGGTGGATGTCGAGGCATGGGCGGTTATATTCTATTCTAATCTGACTTTTCTGCTTCTTCTGCTGTCAGGCCCCCTGCTTCTACTTTATTTTTCGGCGGCTACCGGCTTCGCGGACGAAAGACGAGGCTTGCTCTATCTGATGCCATCGGCTCTCATGCTTGTTTATACGGCGGTGCAATTAATTCAAAATCTTCTATCACCCGTCAGCAGTCTGGAAGATTACCTTTTTCCAAGCCGACTCCTGTTCACGGCAAGCTATACCTATATGCTGTTCTGCTTTTTTAAAACCCTTTTCATGCTGAAGGCCTACCGCGGTAGTCTGAAAACATATTATTCGGATTTTAACCGGAAAAGACTTCTGTGGTTCAGCGCCCTCATATGCTTCGTAATTTTCATTTCGCTTACCGATATAGTCTCGCGTATCATTGAAAGCGCAAACCCGGAATTTCAGTATAACTATCAGGTTATAGATATTATTGAGATCGCCTTCATTATAACCGTCAGTTTCTTTGCCCTGCTTCAGCCGGAGATAATTAATCCTCCGGGGGAAAGATACGGGAAGAACCGCCTTACAGAAGGAGAAACAGCAAGACTCCTGAGCCGCATAGAATCCTACATGGAGAACCAAAAGCCCTATCTGGACGACATATCTCTGCCCGATCTGGCAGCTGCGACCGGAATGAGTGTTCACAGCCTTTCTCAGATCATCAACAAGGGACGGAATGATAATTTTCACTCCTTCATCAATAAATACAGGGTGGAGGAAGTTATCAGGCTTATGCATTCCAGGGATTATGATCAGCTGTCCGTTCTGGCCCTCTCTCTTGAAGCGGGGTTTAATTCAAAAAGTGTATTCTATTCATTCTTCAAAGAGCATACCGGTAAAACCCCATCGGCTTACAGAGAAAAAATTAAGAATATATAGTCCGGATTTATAGGTTCGGACGACATAACACCTTCTTCCGGATAACTTTCCGTTATCTGAATCAGAGGAGTGTTATATGATTCATAGAAACAGGGGTATCCTGATACTACTTTCAGCCCCCATGGTTTGCCTGTGGGCAATAATCCTGCTTGTCGGAGGAAGGCCCGCCGTTTTATCCTGGTGGCTTATTCAGGCTTTCGGGATAACGGGAATAATCTTTCTCACAATTTCCGTTATGAGAATAATACGAAGGCGCGGACCGGAGATATTTTCAATACTGACTATGGTTCTATCGATTATTGCAATCTGGCCTCTTCTATGGTTCCTGGGAATCGGCAGTATAGCCTTTCCGGCCGATATCAAAAAAACAGAAACGGCGGTATCGGTTCGATCACCCTTTACCGAGAGGGTTCTGACGGGCTGGGGAGGAGACAGCCTTGAGACTAACTACCATGTTGTTGTTCCGGTAGAGCGATGGGCATACGATATCATCAAGCTTCCCGCGTCCGTCGGAAGCTCCAATCTGAATGACTACGGGATCTACGGTCTCGAGATTGTCTCACCGGTTTCGGGAACAGTCGTTCAGATGAGAAACGATCTGCCGGATCACCCTCCAGGAGACTTTCCGGTTAAGTTCCGGGACATGAAGGGAAACTTCATCTATCTGAAGCTGGATCAGAGCGGGACCTACCTTCTGCTGGCTCATTTCATGAAGGATTCAATAGTCGTGGAAGAGGGCGAACATGTATCAGAGGGGGATTTTCTCGGACGCGTCGGTAATTCGGGAAACAGCAGCGAACCTCATCTTCACATTCACCACCAGAAGGACAATCCCCTTACAAACTCTTTCCTTACCGCCCGGGGGCTGCCCCTGTACTTCAGACAGGAGCTAGGGCCTCGCATGCCCATCTGCGGAGAGGAAATTTATCCATACATAGATGAAAATGACGAGGTTAACAGATGACTAGAAAAATCATAGCTATAATGATATCTACAGCAATCATCTTGCTGCTCTTTCAGGGATGCAGACTTAACAGCAGCGACGAGCTGATTATTAAAAAAATTGAAGCCCGCTTAAACGCGCTTCACGTATCTGCTGCATCAATAGCAATATTCGATGAGACCGGAGTAATCTGGTCTAGAGCCTTCGGCCGAATCAGCAGCAAAGATGAACATGAAACCGATAATGAGACGATCTTCAGGCTGGCATCGCTGACGAAGGTCATTACCGGAACGGCAGTTATGCAGCTCTATGAGAGGGGATTAATCGATCTGCAAGGTGATGTCAATGATTACCTGCCCTTCAGCGTCAGGCATCCGGATTTTCCCGACACAGCCATAACGATGCATATGCTGCTGACCCACAGCTCGGGAATAAGGGATAACTGGACGGTAATTGAAGGAGATTTCACTTCATATGATCCCTCCTCAAAGCAGATTCCCGGGCTTTCGGAGGCCTGCGCAGGTTATTTTTCTGAAGACGGCAGATGGTATGATGATATAAAGAACTTCACGGAAGAAGGCCCCGCCGGCCTTTCAGAATATTCAAACATGGCGATTACGCTCGCGGGTCTCATTGTCCAGCGGGTATCGGGCATGCCCTTTGAGGAATACTGCGAATACAATATCATTGAACCTCTCGGAATAGACGGCGGATGGAATCTGCTTCCGCAACATGCAGCTGATATGGCATTCCCGTCAGATTACGATCATGCTGATCTTGAAGCCTATACAGGTTCAGCCTTTCCCGCGGGGTTCTTTTCCTGTTCATCAGGGGATTTCGCCTCACTTGCTTCAATATTCTTCAACAAGGGCCTCTGTAACGGCGAAAGGATACTTCAAGAAGAAACGACAGAGCTGATGCTGTCGATGCAGAGCAGCGATTACTGCTATATATGGAAGCCGACTGGTTTCACATACGGCGGAGAACACATGATACATCATACAGGCGGAATGGATGGCACGAGGACCGGAGTATTCCTGTCAAAGGAGAGCGGAACAGGTGCCGTAATTCTGACCAGCGGTGAGTTTGATTTTCCATACACCTATTATGACATCATCAAAATACTTTTGGATTACGGGAGAGGGCAATAATGAAAAAGAAAGTAATAATACTACTAATCCTGCTTGCGGGAACCGCTAACCTTTTCAGCCTGGGGATACAAAATGATATTGAACTTCGGACCGGACTCGCTATTGAAATGTACAGCGATTTTTCAAGCGTGATGTCGGTGAACGAGGGCCTTCTAATCAGCGGATACTACAATATTTTAAGGTCCCCGGAAGATTCACCGGTATGCCTCGGCCTGGATCTTGGAATCAAGAGCGGATTACTCCTTGAAGGCGCCAATTCAATGCGGCGACCGTTTATTCCGGAATTCTTCCCGATGTATATTCCGCTATGCCCCGCGGTTCAGCTAAATGCCGCAGCGGGCCCGCTGTTTAGATTTCATCTATTCGCAACTGCCGGCCCCTATCTGACCCTCTATGATAATCTTATTCCGGATTTCCGCTTTAATCTTGATGCAGGAATAGGCTTGAGCTTCTTCTGCTTTGAAGGCTCCGGACTCAGCCTTGAACTTAAATTCAGCGGATTCGGAAAGGGAGACTACTGGACGGGAGCGGGCCTCAACCTGCTGTACATCCTGCGATAAAAGCAATGATCCAAGAGGAAGGCGTAAGGTGTATATTCATTTCATTCTATCCAAACGACAAGGTGCGGCTGAGAATCAAACGCGAACCTAGATACATTTATAAATACGGGATAGCATGAATTATCCTTGTTCCCAAAGCTTTATGTGTTTTCTTCAGGAATAACTGAAAGTTATTTGCGGATATTTCCCGGTTGATTTTCAGTATCATCAAAGAATTTCACAAAGAAGCAGCCGGAAATCTGCTGTCATGGAAAAACTCTTGATTCAGCATTGACAACTCGGTCCATATTTTGAAAGATAAGGCAAGAGTAAATCTATCAGAGTATATTTCGAGAGCTCCTGTCAGTCTGAAGAAACTGCGATATGAGTCTTTCATGGGAAAGGTTTTATTTCACACCCAATATAATCAGTACTTTGAAGAGACTCTTTATATTTTTGATGGGTGTGATTTGATACAAATCAATTACAGCTGACAGTTCTTTGGAACAAAGTACAAAGGCCAGTCGGTTTTCCGGATTTTTAGTCCTGTTTCTGCTACGTTTCGCAAAATTTTGATTGATAGAAATGCAGCTATTCCTATCATCCATAATCAGGGCAAAAGTCATTACTGCTGTATAAAGCGACATAATGCCTCCTGACTCTATTTAACACGCCGTTTGTTTCATATCAGGTAATATTTATCAACAGTATATTATTATTTTATTAATCAAATAATCCAGCCTTGATTTGAGAATTGACTATTTGTATCATAGTGTTTATGAACATGGAGCAATCAGTAAAGAATGATTATATATCACCCTCGTTTTCCAGATGCATAGAATACTGACTTGATTCAGAGCGTATATACAGTAAAAGAATACTTAAAGGCAAAGAACTTGAAGAATGTCTTCAGAAAAAAAGAAATCTTATTTTAGTTGCCGAACCTTTTATCGGGCAACTTTGCAACTTTCTTAAAGGCACAAGCTTCTTTTCCATTCTGACTGATGAAGAAGGCTGTATTCTGAGTGTTGTCGGCGATGATGATATTCTTGAGGATGCCTTCGCGTTGAAGATGGTGCCGGGTGCATTTATGGATGAGAAAAGTATCGGCACCAATGCCATGGGAACCGCACTGGTTGAATGCTTTCCTGTACAGGTTTCCGGAAAAGAGCATTTTATAAAGCCGTATCACCGCTGAACATGTTCCGGAGCTCCCATAAGAGATTCCGACGGAGAAATAATAGGCGCACTTGATCTTACAGGCAATATAAAAAATGTAAACAGCTATACACTGGGAATGGTTATTGCCGCAGTCAATGCAATTGAAAAAACTTTAAAATTAAAAAAAAACAACGACAAGTTGATGCACAATAATCTTTTCATTGAAAAACTGATGGACTCAATTCAGGCTGGAATACTCTCATGCAGCCTTGGCGGAGAAATACTAACTGCAAACTCTCAAAATCAGAATCTACTGGCTACAGATAAAAGTTTTCTGTTAACTCATTCTGTTTCATCAGTTATTCCTGCATAGGAAGAAATTAAAAAGGCTGCAATTTCAAGAGAAGATTTTCTGAACAGAGATCTGTTGTTGAATACAAAGAAAAATAATATCTATTTTAATGTAAGCGCATACCCGGTTACGTATACCGACGGCTCTGTATCTGCGATAATTATTACTGTTAAAGATGTCAGACGGGTCAGGAAGCATGCAAACGATATTATCGGACGCAAAGCAATATATACATTTGAAAAAATGGCCGGAGTATCAAAGGCCTTCACCGAGGCAATAGATTTTACAAAAAAAGTTGCCGACAGCAATTCGACTATTCTTATTACAGGCGAAAGCGGTACCGGGAAAGAAATTTTAGATCAGTCAATTCATAATTATAGCTTGAGAAAAGAGGAAACATTCGTTGTTTTAAATTGCGGAGCCATCCAAAGGACCCTAATCGAGTCCGAATTATTCGGATACAATGACGGAGCTTTCACCGGTGCACGAAAAGGCGGTCAAGCCGGCAAATTTGAAATCGCCGACGGAGGAACATTGTTTCTGGATGAAATAGGCGAGATGCCGCTTGATATGCAGGTCAAGCTCCTGAGGGTTATAGAAGATGGAGTCGTCACCAGGCTCGGAGGAAATGAGAACATTCCGATTAACGTCAGAATAATTGCCGCAAAAAATAAAGATTTAGAAACTGAAATCCAGGACGGCTTTTTCAGAAAAGATTTATTTTACAGATTAAATGTACTCCCAATCAAACTCCCGGGATTAAGGGAACGCAGGGAAGATATTCCGTTACTGATAGATTACTACAGCAAAAAAATATCTAAGAAAATCAATAAACGTGAAATAACAATCTCACCTGAACAGATGAACAGATTTTGTAATTACAGCTGGCCCGGGAATATCCGTGAGCTGGAAAATGTTATTGAACTGATGATAAACTCCGAAAAAATACCGCTTTCGTTTTCCGCGATTCATTCAGATCAAGACATTAATATCGAAAAACAGGTTCAGGACGTTCAGCCTGAAACTCTGGACGAAGTGGAGGAGCAACATATCAAACGAGTACTTGAAGAAAATAATTATAACATAACAATTTCCGCCAGGCATCTCAGAATCGGCCGCAATACATTGTATCGTAAGATTAAAAACTATGGAATAATCTGCGCCTAAATGGAACACTGTTCCAATACGATACAGCTAAACACTAAGAACTATTCCAGTATGGAACACTATTTGCAGAAAACGGTTAAAAATTTTCTCTGAATTCTACTAAATTTACAGATATTAATGCCAAAAACCACATAAAAAAGTAATTATACATGAGATATGACTGCTTCACCATACTTGGCCTCATTATTGCTCTTATTACAGCAACGACAAAAAAAGGAACATATTGAGGTAACGTATGAACAAATTTATCAGAGTAAACATGACAACAAGAGAGTCGGTTATTGAACCGGTACCTGAAAAATATTCAGGTTTCGGCGGCAGAGCGCTGACTTCCAATTTCGTAAATGACGAGGTAAAACCGACTTGCCATCCTCTGGGCAGAAATAACAAGCTGATATTTGCTCCTGGCCTGCTCAGCGGAACATCCGCACCAAACTCAGGACGTCTTTCCGTCGGAGCAAAGAGTCCATTAACCGGCACTATAAAAGAATGCAATACCGGCGGTGTCGTGTCACAGCAAATGGCAAAGATGGGCATCCGGGCTCTAATAATTGAAGGCATGCCCGACGGCGACCAGTTCTATATTATAAAAATCGACATGGAAGGCGTTACAATTGAAGAATCTCCGGCTGAAATTCTAAACGGCTGCGGTAACTATGAGGCTATCAAAATATTAAGTGAAAAATACGGCAAAAAGGTCGGTATCGGTTTAGCCGGACCTGCGGGAGAATACAGACTGCCGGCCGCAAATATTTCGTTTAAAGATCCGGACGGAAATATTCGAAGTGCCGGCCGAGGAGGTCTTGGCGCAGTTCTTGGTTCAAAGAAAGTAAAAGCTGTAGTTTTCGATGCTGAAGGTGCACAAAAAGTTCCTGTTGCAGATCCGGAAAAATTTAGAGCCGCTTCGAAAATATTTGCAAAAGCTCTTATGGACCACCCGGTAGCCGGTCAGGGCCTTGCCGCATACGGAACAGATGTTCTAGTTAATATTCTTAATGAAGCCGGCGGACTTCCGGCTAAAAACTTTACGGAAGGCCGAATAGAACACAATGATAACATTTGCGGTGAAACATTAAATGCTACAATTAGCGAACGCGGAGGCGACGGCAAGGTTTCTCACGGATGCCATAACGGATGTATAATCAGGTGCTCTCAGTGGTATCCCGACAAACAAGGCAAGTACATTACAAGCGGATTCGAATATGAAACAATCTGGGGCCTGGGTGCAGATGCCGGAATTAAAGATCTGGACGATATCGCTTACATGGATCAGGCCATGGATGATATAGGAATAGACAGTATTGAGACTGCAGTTGCAATCGCCACTGCTATGGAAGGAGGCTTGCTGCCGTGGGGCGACGGAAAGGCTGCTCTGGAAATTGTCAAACAAATGGCGGAACCGACGCCGCTTGCAAGGATTATAGGCGGAGGATGTGAAGCCGTAGGGAAATTATGCGGTTTATACAGAGTCCCGACAGTAAAAGGCCAGGCAATACCGGCCTATGACCCCCGTTCCGTAAAGGGCATAGGCTTAACATATGCAACGACTCCAATGGGAGCTGATCATACTGCAGGGTACTGTATTTCAGGTAATATATTAAAAGTCGGAGCTGATATTGACCCGCTGAAGAAAGACGGACAAGTTGAATACGCCCGAGCCATGCAAATAGGGACCGCGGCAGTCGACAGCACCGGTATGTGCTTATTTGTATACTTTGGTATAGCTGATAATCCCGGCGGATATCAGGCGCTGATCGATATGATAAATGCACAATACGGAATTTCATTGACTTCGGCAGATGTAGACAAGCTAGGTGAATCCGTTCTTAAAGTCGAACGTAATTTTAACAAAAAGGCCGGTTTCACCAATGCCCATGATCGACTGCCTGAGTTCTTTGAATATGAACCGGTGCCCCCGCACAATGCTGTCTGGGATTTTACTCCTGAAGAAATAGACGAAGTCTATAATTTCTGACATCATAGAAAGAAGCAACCAGAAATCAGCCGGGCTGTTACCCGGCTGATTTATCAATTGAATGAACAGACTTTGATGAATTCGAGTCGCAACCTGCATGGAGGCTTAAGCCGTTGGCAATGCGCAGCAATAGAATGATTGAAATAAGAGGATTCCTGCATCTTTATTCATACATAAAAAAAAAGTACGGAACTATCCCTTTATATCTTGATATAGAAAAAGCGATCACAGGTTTAGAATTGGTTGACAAGCTTGAGATCTCACCGAATGAGATAGAGGTAATATTTGTAAACGGCTTTGTCCAGGCCCTGGAATATCATATCCATCCTGGAGATAGAGTGGCTCTTCTCCCTCCCGGCTGTCCGGGGCCCTATCGGATTGCATTTGGATTTTATGGGAAAAATCAGGGGAATAGTGCTAATTTCAAGATTAAGAAGAGGCTTTCTGATGCAGATTAAAGTGAAATTATTCGCCACTCTCCGAATCAATCAGGAGAAAGAACAATTACAAATTCTACCCGAAAATGCAGATATAAAAACTGCAGTAAGACTGCTCGGCATTGCCGAAGAGGATGCGGCAATCATTTTTCTTAATGGAATCAGAGTCAACCTTGAACACCATCTTAAAGAAAATGACACATTATCTATTTTCCCGCTTATAGGCGGAGGTTAAATTATAGACATCTGAAATCAGGACAAAAGCTTGAGCATCATCGGATAGCTCAAAGCAAGTGTTCCAAGCAGGTATATTATCAGGATGGAGCCCATAAAGCCCCCTTTGTCACTGATGAAAACCCCCTTTTATTTATCTGAAAAAACATAAATATTAGTACAGCAATTAGAAATAAAACTACCGAGGTATAAAAAGCTCGGGCTGGAGAGACTACATTATGGAGAAGTACTTTTTCTGCTTCGAAGTTGTTTTCCCGCCTGTTGACACCGTGCAGAAAATTAAAATGAGTATTAAACCCGGCGGTCCCCATATATACAGCCAGGGTTGCAGCAAGCATCAGCCACCAGTTTACCCAGGGGAAGGTTTGAGAATTGGATTTCAGCATCACTGCCGCACTGAGACTTACAAAGACAAAAGTAGCGATACTCACTGCCTTTGTCTTGATTCAAACGATATTAAAAAATGTTCTAAGCAGATTCATATATTATCATAGCTGTCCAGATCTGAGTCATTACTGCATTCTTTTCTCTATTCGGGTAACGAAGTAAATGCCAGCATTACAATAATTTGTAAATTGTTTGAAGTCCATATACTGTTTGGAGACAGCTGAACCGTAAGTTGCATGATGCCGCCAGATGCACAGTAGCGCGTTTTATGAAAGACCTTGGAGTAAGGGGAGTTATTCGTGGCAAGTGTGTCAGAACGACAATTCCAGATAAAAAAGCTGATCGTCCATTGGATCTGGATAATCGGAAATTTTAAGCTACTCGACCGAACAAACTATGGATTGCAGATTTTTCATACCTTGATAGCTGGTGTGGCTTTGAATACTCCAATGAAAAAGATTCTGCCCGCTTTTACGGCTGTACATCGTCGGAGCCTCTGTCGTTTTTGGAACGCTTCTCCTATGTAAATGCAATCTCTATATCAGATTGATTATTCAAACCCCAGCTTAGCGGCTTTTTCCGGAGGGAAGTCGAGGTGCATTTTATAGCTGTATAGAGCCAGATAAGAAATGAACTATAAGACATAAGGTTTTTCTTTCGTTAATTTTTAATATTAAAATGCTCCATTAAAAAATCCCAAAACAGTTCTGCGGTTTCTGAAGTAAAATTTTCTTTATGTCTTTTTATAAGAATTGTCCTTTCGCAGGGGAAATTCTCTATCTGAAAACATTGTAATTGAGGATCAAATGTTATTGCATCCTGTAAGCATGATTCCGGCAGGATGGCAACGCAATGACCGGCTTGTAAAAATTTTAATTTCATTATAAACCCATCTACCTCATATAATGCGTTTGGTATAAATCCTGCTTCATTGCAGTATTTATAGGTAAGATCAGAAAAGATTTCATTTTGAGGCATTACGATAAATGGGTCGTCCCTGAACTCAAGTAAATTAATACTTTTTTTCTCTGCCGGGTAAGATCTGAATAATGAAGATAAGACCAATACATAACGTTCTTTAAACAGAGGTTGAGTAATCCAAAAGCTGTTCTTTTCAGAGTAGAAATTATCTGTAGTAGAGCAGAGAACCAGATCCATGTGTTCAAGAGAAAGTTTTGAGCTAGAATCATAAGAACTAATAAGCTGTATGTTTATCTGTGGATTGAGTTGTGAAAATTCAGACAGGCACTGAAAAATGGTAGGACCGTAACTATGTAACCCAATTGTGAGGGTTCCAAGTATTGTTTTATTAAGTCTTTGTGTTACAAACATTCCTTCTTTTAATGAAGAGATTGTCTGCTCTGCATATTTTGCGAATATTCTTCCATGTTCATTGAGAATTATCTTGCGGCCGGCACGATTGAATAGTTTTACACCCACTTCCTGCTCGATTGATGATAGACATTTACTGAGGGCAGGTTGTGAAATATTCAGAAAATCTGCAGTCAGTGATACATTTTCATATTTTGCCAATTGCAGGAAGTTCTCCAGTTGGTGGATTTCCATTGTCTTTCTATATTCTCCTTCTGCCTTGCTTATATATTTTTAGTTATATGAATATGAAATATTATACATTGTTTGATGCTTTAACTCGTTTTAGAATAAATAATAATCAAAATATAATTAAAATATAAAATTATGATTATTATACCGATACATTCCCATGTATGCTTTAGATATAACTAATTATATATGAGTATCGGTAAATTGCAAGGATTAAGGAGCGTTGCTTGAGTCATATTAATAAATTTGGAAATATGATGCCGCCTGAAAAATATTTAAAGCAAACATATTTATTATCTGAAAAACCTTTTTGTATAGCAGGTAATCTATATTATGTAGGTAATGCATTGGAATCATCACATCTGATAGATACAGGAGAGGGGTTAATTCTTCTGGATACTCCAGGACTACCGGAAATAGCTTATCTTATAAATAATATTTGGAGCGCAGGATTTGATCTTGAGGATCTAAAATATATCATTGTATCACATGCCCATGTAGATCATTATGGCTCTGTTAATGCCTTAGTATATCTAACTGGTGCAAAAGTTTTTATCAGTAAAATCGATGCTGATGATATGAAAGAGAATCCTGATTTTTATGAATGGATGAATAATTCTCTTGGTCAGTATAATGAAAGCTTCCATCCGGATGTTCTTTTAAAGGATGGAGATATTGTTGAATTGGGGAACACGAAAATTCGGTGTGTTCTGACTCCAGGACACACGAAGGGAACAATGTCTCATTTTTGGAGTGTTAAGGATTGCGAACAAGAATATACTGCCGGTATCTATGGTGGTTCAGGATTTAGTGCTCTTACCGATGAACTATTGACAAAAAATAAGTTGCCTCTGTCAATGAAAGAAATTTTTCTTGATTCCATTGAAAAAGTGTGGAATGAGAAAGTGGATATCACATTGGGAAATCATCCTTTCCATAACGATACTTTTGTTAAAAGAAATAAGTTGTTTAGTGGAGATAAAAAAGCCTTTATTGATCCTGCAGAATGGCAAAGATTTTTAACAGAGTTGAGAGAAGGGTTTAATGAATTTCGAAAATTAAGCAAGGAACAGGTTGAGGTTCAATATTCAAAAAGTCAAATGTCGGATTATTTGAAAACATTCAGATAATCAATAATAATTAAGAGAGGGTGGTTGTATGACAGTGATACGTTGGTTAAATACCAATATAGAAAAATTATTACTTGTAATTTTTCTTACAACAATTATTGTGGCTATGTTTTTACAAATAGTCATGCGTTATTTCTTTAATAATTCTCTGGCCTGGCCGGAAGAATTGAGTCGATATTGTTTTATTTGGTTTATGTTTATCGCCTTTTCATACAGTATTCATCTGAATATTGATCTCAGAGTGGATTCTGTAACGAAAATGCTACCGGAAAGGGTCCAGAGGATACTGATGAAGTTGACAGTTACCTTAGGCCTATGTTTCTCAGCTTTCATTTTTCTTAATACTTTTAAAACTGTCTCTAACGTATATAAAACCGGTGAGTACAGCGTCGTGATGAAAATCCCTATGTATTATGTACATTCTGCAATATCTGTAGGGTTCGGATTAAGTACTTTTCGATATGTTCAACGTCTAGTTGGCGAGTTTAAGAAAAAGGCAGGAGTTGTATAATGACACTAGCGGTTGTAATATTTTTTATTGTCGGAGTTGTAATCGGCGTTCCTTTGGTTGTAGTGCTTGGGATTTCATCGATTCTTCCAGGATTGATTAATCCTCATTTTATAGGTGACCTGCAGTTCGTTTTAAGAGGAATCATCGGAGCAGGTGATAACACAAGCATAATTGCAGCACCATTATTTATTCTTTCCGGAATGATTATGGCAAAGGGAAGGATCTCAGAAAAAATCTTTAATGTTTTTGCATATTGGCTAGGTAGAGTGCCTGGTGGCATTCCAAGTGCGGTTGTTGTAACTTGTCTTTTTTATGGTGCAATTTCCGGTTCCGGAACAGCAACATGCGCTGCTGTCGGTGCAATGACTATTCCAATTTTATTATCCATGGGATATGAAAAGAAATTTGCCGGCGCGCTTGTTGCTTCATCTGCCGGTCTCGGTGTAATAATCCCTCCAAGTATTCCTTTTATCCTATATGGTTTGGCAACTGGGGTATCGATTGGCAAGATGTTTATTGCAGGGATTATTCCGGGAATAATTATTGCGCTTTGTTTGATTGGATATGTAGTCGTCTATTGTATAATAAAAGGTGAAGATAGAGAGAAGATTGATAATCAGGTAAATGATTTAAAGAGGCTGGGGTTTTTCAGGCTTTTTAAAGATAGTTTCTGGGCATTGCTTACACCGGTAATCTTACTTGGCGGAATATATAGTGGTATTGTTACGCCGACAGAGGTCGCCGTAATATCGGTTTTATATTCTTTAATCATTTCAATTTTTGTTTATAAAACTATTCGTATTAATCAGGTGTTTAATATACTAGGTGAGTCCTGTAAGGTTATGGCTCCGTTAGCATTGATGTTGGCTGTCGCTGTTGCTTTTGGAAGGATTTTAACTTTATTGAAAATTCCTACAGAGCTGGCGCTTCTAATTTCCAATAATTTTACATCTAAGATCAGTATTCTGATAATGCTCAATGTTGTATTGCTTTTTATTGGGATGGTTATGGATACCGGTCCTGCCTTAATGATACTTGCCCCTATGATTCTTCCGCTAGCTACAAGTATTGGTGTTGATCCCGTTCATCTTGGAATTATTATGGTTGTAAACATGGCTGTGGGATTTGTAACACCTCCATTTGGCGTGACCCTTTTTATAACAAGTCCTATGGTTAAGTTATCACCTCTTGAGATTGGTAGATCATCAATACCTTTTATTATCACTTTGATTGTTGCCTTATTTTTAATCACATTTATTCCTCAATTGAGTTTATGGCTACTATGAGTGTAAATATATAAATGTTTGAAAATCAATTTTCATAATTTAAAGCAGGAGGAGTTTATATGGTTTGATTGTTTCCTTAAAAATATTTACGAATTGACAAGATGCTTTTGACTGCATTATTAGTCAAATTAGGAGGTTGAAAAACCTTATTTTGAGCTTAGCTCAGATTTGATTCAAGGAGAGTTTTAATATATGAAAAGAATTTTAATACTATTATTATCATTGTCAATTTTTACTTTATTTTTCAGTTGTTCAAAGGAAAAGGAAGCAGAGGTTGTTAAACCGGAAAAAGAAGCAGCCGCTATAAAAGTAATAGGTGATACTGAAGTTCCTGCTTTATCAAGTGATGGACCCACATTCAATCTAACTATGGCAACCAGTGCTCCCGAGATGTCAAGTGCATATACAGTTATGAAAAACTTCAAGGACCTGCTCGAATCTGCAAGTGATGGAAAGATGACCGTTGATTTATATGCCGGTGGACAATTAGGAAATGATTCAGAATTAATAGCTTCATGTCTGGCAGGTAATATTTCAATGATTTATCAGTCAGGGTCCACACATTCAACAATTATTCCTCAGTCGGCAATATTTGATACGCCATTTTTATTTGCAGGCTATGATACTAAAAAAATTGAAAATGTAATTATAAAGAGCCCGTTCCGTGATTTGCTAAATAGTTATTATGAAAAGAAGGGTTTTAAACTATTAACCGTTAAGATTGTTGATTCAATGAATTTAAGCTCAAACAAACCTGTATATAATTTGAATGATTTAAAAGGGTTGAAGGTTAGAACTCCCCAGTCAGAGGCGAGAATGTTGTTTTGGAGATCTTTAGGCGCAAATCCAACTCCATTATCTTTTGGTGAATTGTATATGGGGTTACAGCAGGGATTGGTTGATGCCTGTGAGAATGCATACGCCGTATTTGTTGTAGCAAAACTTGCAGAACAGCAAAAATACCTCATCTCTACTAATCATATGATGCCTAGTATGGAACTAATGATTAATAAAGATCTATATGACAGTTTCCCTGTTGAATATCAAAACATAATTGAGTTGGTTTCTGTCGAGAACACACATTTTGATTTTAATATTTCTAGAGAAGAACAGGATGGTTTTCATAAACAGTTAATTGATGAATTTGGTTTGATTGAGTGTGAGGTTAGTGATGATTTTAGAAACAATATGGTAAAAGCCTCGCAGGAATCAATACTTTTAACAAAGTCTATAGTCGATGACCCAGATTTGTATGAAAAATTGTTAGAAGGATTAAAATAATAATAACTCGATCACTATTTCTAAATGAAATAGTGATCGAACTTTGCTTTCATTAGAATTATTATCAAACGCTCTATTCTTGTTCATTCAGAACGTCCTTTCAATCAGGGATTGCTTTAGTTGAAATATTTTATAAAGCCTGCAGCATCTTTTAGGGTGTTGAGTTTAGGATGTTTTAAAGTATTCTTCAGGTTTATCGATAATATTCCTTGATAAAATTTAAATGATCAACAGTGTAATCGGGCATCATAGATTCGTTCTGACTTAACAAAAATACCGTTAAAAGCTTGAAGGAAATTAAAGAATGGCAAATTCTAAAAATACTGTTAAACATGATTTTGATCCTGCTTTATTTCAACCAATCGAACCAGTTAAACTTTTTGATGATTTTTTCTTTGTTGGAAATAAATTGGTGGGATTTTTTATATTAAAAACAACAGAGGGCCTTATAATATTTGAGGCCATGGATAAATACGACGCAGATGATGAATTTCTGATTCCGGGATTAAAAAAACTTGGATTTGAAAATGAGAAAATATTAACACTGTTTATAACACATGGCCATTTTGATCATTATATGGGGGCCGATAAAGTCCGCATTAGAACCGGTTGTGAAGTAGCTCTAAGTAAAGAAGATGCTTCGTTTATGGTCTGGGCAGTTGATAACCGTGAACAGGAAGAGCAGAGGATGCCTCATATCACAAAGTTCGTCGATGATGGTGATGTCTTTACTTTTGGAGAACACAAAATTGAAGTAGTCTCTGCACCGGGACATACTCCTGGATGCTTAAATTATTCCTTTGAAGTTATGGATAGAGGGCAAAAACATAGAATTATGTTTTTTGGGGGGTATGGTGTATTCGGACCTGGTGTGTATCCGGGAAAGGACGGTTACCCTTACAGTGTTCAATGGGCTGTTTCCCAGGCATTACTTTTTGCTGATAGTTGTGTACAGACCTGGGAATATTGTAAGGAAAATAACTGTGATGTTTATCTCAACCCCCACCCACACCTATGTGACTTGCTCAAATTGGCAGAGATAAATAGAAATAGAAAAGATGGAGACGCAAATGCTTTCGTAATTGGTGTCGAGGGGGTTAGAAAACGGATTTATGAGCGCTATGAGGTGTGTATAAGTCATGCAGTTAAATTTTCCTGTATCGATAAAGAATACCAAAGTTGATTTATTTTTAATAAATGAAGAGTATGCAGATGATGGACTGTGGCGAAGAAAATAGAATCAATTTTTCAAAAATTTAGCAATATTTCCATTTTATTAGACATGCTCTCGGCTTGATTTATTATATTCTTACGAGCTTGAACGATAATGTTGGTGGTTTAATCCAGTTAAAATAGAAAATTTCCCAATTGTACTGGAATTATAGTGAAATTCTACATCAGGGATTTATCCCTGATGTATTATTAAAAGTAGTAAATCCCGATAATATTATCCTATCCTCCAGACTCTGTAAACAGCAGGAAAGCGCCTGCAGTTTTCTTTTCAGCCGCAGCTTCCGCAGCAGCCTTCATCACCACAGCCGTCGCCGCAGTCATCATCACCTTCATGACCGCATCCGCAGCCGCATTCGTGATCATGGTCATGATAAAAGTGGGCCAGGTCTTCCTCTGTTGTTTCACGGACTTCCATTACACCCATTTCAAAGGTGATATCCATTCCGGCAAAAGGGTGATTGGCATCAATTGTAACCATGTCGTCGTCAATTGCTTTTACCGTCACAATCATCTCTTTTTCACCGTCGCTGGCAATAATATCTATTCCAACCTCAAGGTTTTCAGGCTGATCAAATTCAGAAATCGGAACCTGGGCAATGTATTCATCAATTACTTCGCCGAAGCCGTCTTTTGCTTCGAGTTCAATTGTCACGGAATCTCCGGCTGATTTTCCTTCAAGTGCTGCTTCTACCGCCTTGGGGAACATTTCGTGACCGAAGAGTATTGTTACAGGACCCTGTTCACTGGTAGTTTCCAGGACGGTGCCGTCTTTTGCCTTTAAAATGTAGTTTAACGTTACTGTTGTCTTTTCTGCTATTTTCATGGTCCAAGTATATCAGTTCAGCCTTGTTGTGGATATACCGCCTCATATCGTTCATAAGCCGTTTCCGAAGGTTTTACTTTATATAGACATCATCATACAGAACAAGGCTCCATCCTTCCAGATGTGATTCAGCCTTCCGCTCCGGGCTTGTCACTGTTCCTATTCCCGTGGTTTGAAAATATTTCCGTATTGTTTGTATCCTTTTATAAATTTTCTGGTAGTGGGGGCAGATACTCGATTTACAGTACCCGCCGCAGTCTGATCTTTCTTCTTTATTCAGCATGTCCAGAATTCGGTAGCAATGAAGGGGTGCTTCATGATTGTTTATGAATTCTCTAATAATTATAAAATTATCCTTTCCGGAACAGGCAGGAAGCGGTCGTTCGTTCAATTACAGAATGGAATCTTTAATGACAAGAGGTTTTTGAGGCATACTGAAGAATCGTGCAGAAAGAGAGAACAGCAGTAGTAACATTATTCTGTTAATGAAGAATGACAGGAATATAGGGGGATTCATTCCAGTGCTGCTGATGCCGAATGTGAGCCCGGGTTCAATAAACAGTGCCAGCAGCACCATATAAAACCATATGAGCCAGAATAGCCAGTCGGAGGCTCTTTCTCTCAGCATGCTGATATTACTGCGCTTCTCAAGACTGGGAACAAGCAAAGAACGAATAGTACAATTGCTTTCATCGCCAGCATCAGAACTTCCTGTTCTGAGAGTATACTAATAAATAAAAACGTAGTTATTACCAACGAGTTAATCGAAATTATTATGGATTTTCCTGTTACTTTTACCGGTCTGCCCAGCGTAAAAATAATAATGAAACAGAATGCTGCAATCAGAAGCGGTACGATAACCCCGGTCAGTGTTCCTTCTGCTCCGTATACGGCTTCAACAGCCAGCGCGGAGCTGCCGGTAATGCAAAGCAGGAGCATGGTTATCAATCCCGAATCAGTCCGGGACTCTGACTTGTATACTTCACTGACAACAGGAATTCGCAATGGAAAAGGCCTGCGCTTAACAATCTGAACACCCTTTTCCGGCTTGAAGAACAAGCCCAGTTCAATCACATTTTTTCTGTTTTCAGGCGGAATAATCATTCCAATGCTCAGGTTTCCGAGGTTTTTATCAAGACTTTTTATATACCTGTATATAATCGGATAGGCTGGACAGTCTGTTGCCAGCTTGGAGCCCGGAGAACAGTTAAACTGTCTGCGTTCATTATTATTGTTTAATATGGGAACAATGTCACGGCATCGGATTCTTCCGCTTCCTGTAATAAGTTTTTTCAGGATTGATAATTCTATTTCGCTGAAAAATGACGAAATATCTTCGTTTCTATATCTGATCTCATCATTTTCGATAAATATGTGTGAAAGGAATGCGTTTTTAAGCTTCCATAGAAAGTAAACGGCTGGTAGATAGTTAAAAGCCTCATAAAGCTTCAACAGAGTTTCTCCTGCAGACAACGGTGTCTGCAGGAGGCTATGTATCAGCAATATTATGAGCATAGCTGAATACGAAAAGAGAAGAAGTATAAGGCGGTTCAGCCCTTTTGACGGCTTTGAGAAATCCTGGGAACGGGAAAGTTTAAATATCAGAACAAAGATAATTGTAAGAAGAGGGCCCGGGTATAGATTGATTAAAAGTCTGAAATAAATCAATTGATGAATAAATCCGCTAAAGATCACTATGGCTGAAAAAAACGCTGCAAGCACTGAAGTCATAATAATAAGGGGACGTTTCTTTTCCAGGTTGAGAAGAAAGAACTCAATAACTATTTGCAGGATAAAAAGGGCTGTGCCTGATACGTTTACAAATAAATTATCTGCTGAAATTACTGCTGCTATCAGAGCCGGAAGTGAGGTGTATAAAATAAGCAGGAGTTTCAACGGCTTTTCCTCGCTTCCGATCTCATCGTGATAAGTGTTACAATAAATGGTGAAATGAGTATCAGAATTGCAAAATATCTGTATTCTGCATATGCCATAGCAATTATTACCGCTGCAAGGCTTGCCGGAACAGCAGTCTGATAATAAGGATCGAACATATCAAGGAAGGCCTGCTTGACAGGTTCTCCGTCTTCAACCTTGTAGAAAAATGCATTGATCAAACAGGATGGAGTAAAGAATAAAGGTGCAATAATCATCGCAGTAATGATCTGAAACTTTGCTGTTGAAGTAGTCATAAAATGATAGCCATGATACAGAACAAGCATAATCAGTATATGATGCGATATATTTAACAGTATATATCTTCCTGCTGTGTTAAAGACATGCCAAAAGCGGTTTTCATCCTTTGTTATTATTAACAGAAAAGTAAGAGATATTGTGATTGCCGCGGTTAGCGGTCCGCAGGACAGGAGGCATCCGCAGAAAACAGCTTCTATCGGTGAGATAAAGAAGCTGCCGTTCACATAATAGATTGCGAGTGATTCGCTTAGTACAGCTGCAATAGTCCAGATGATGATATCTGCCGGAACCAATGCTGTAAAATCAGACTTCTTTACGGTGAATATAAGAATTGCTGCTGCAGATACGCTTAATACTGATAAAAAAGATATACTTTTAGTTTTCGGGATTCCATTAAATTGTTTTTCTCCCCTAAAACAATAGGAGATATTTTTGAGTCCGTCAATAAAGAAAATCTGCGGAGACTGCCGCAGGCTTTTACTTTACCCTTTAAACACTGTGATTCCTATCGTACAGCTGTCATATCATATACATGGGCATTTTCTGACCCATTTGTAAGATCATACTTAATATTGTCCATCCAATAAGCGGCTACAGTGGTAGTCGGTCCGTTTGTTGCAGTGTAGGATTCAATACCATGAGAACCTGCTGTGTAAACATTGGCGCTGGGAACCGCGATTGCCACAGCATGTGAACCTTCCGGGGCACCGATGACTTCCTTTATTTCCCTGTCTTTCCAGTACATGGCCTTTGAAGTGCTTGTATCTCTCTCTCCTGAGCCGCATATATAAACATCGGTGCTGTAGACAAAAACAGCTTTAGCCTCTGCTTGTTTATTGTCATTAGACAGAGTAGTTCTGACTATATTTGGTGAGGAAGTATCAGTGTCAGCAGTCCACAGACTTGCCTGCGGATATGGAGTATCTGTGTCCAAATAGACTCCTGCCATGTATACTTTTCCGTCGGAAACCAATATATCGTTCACAGTAGAGTCTGATTCAGCACCGGAAGTCCATCCGTGTTCAAGGACTACCAGTTCTATGGCATCATAACCGTTATCCTTCCAGTAGACTCCGGTTGTTCCGTCTATCCCGGCACAGTACACGATAGGCTCGGATACACTGGGTGTCGGAGCAGGTGTGCCTGTAGATTCGGTCGGTTTTTCTTCAGGCAGATCCGCTCCGGCGTCTGGATCGCATGCTGAGAATAATACTGTTAAAAAGCATAAAATAAGGATGATAGTTTTTTTCATATTACTTTCCTCTCAAAATTAACATTCTTTATGATATGGATATTATAAAGAATGTCACTTTTCAATAAATTGAGAGTACTATCGTACGGAAACAACTAAGTTGATTATTTCCCGGCAAAACTCTTTCTGAAATCAAGGCTTGATGGAGACTGAAACACTGCAAGCTCGAAGAAGGGTATTGAGGCAAGTATATGATCGAATATATCTGCCTGTATGTTTTCGTAGTTCGCCCAGACCTGGTCACGGCTGAATACGTATATTTCCAACGGGATACCCTTGTCGGTCGGCTGAAGCTGGCGGACAAGGAAGGTCATATTTTCGTGTATGGCTGGATTATCCCGCAGGTAAGCTGCAAGGTAGGCCCTGAAGACTCCCAGGTTGGTCATCCGACGTCCGTTGAGTTCGCGGGCGGTATTGACCCCCTTTCCTGCATTATGGGCATCAATCTCTTCTTTTTTCTTTGGTATGAAATCACTAATGAGATCAATTTGCCGGAAATCTTCCAGCATGTCATCAGTGCAGAATTTAACGCTGTTCATATCTATATTAATATGCCTCTTTATCCTTCGCCCGCCGGATTCACTCATCCCGCGCCAGTTTGTAAATGAACCTGAAATTAGATTGTAGATGGGCACACTTACTATGGTTTTATCGAAATTCTGTACGGTAACTGTCTGGAGCTTGATATCAATTACATCACCGTCCGCGCCCTGGTCCGGCACGCTAATCCAGTCGCCGATTCTTACCATATCGTTTCCCGACAGCTGAATGGCGGCTACAAGCCCGAGTATTGAATCCTTGAATACCAGCATAAGAACTGCCGAAAGGGCTCCGATTCCCGACAGCAATCCGAGGGCTGATCGGTCGATCAGGATCGAGATGACCAGAACAATCACCATAATGGCGGCAATGACTCTGACGATCTGCAGGTAGCCCTTGATTGGCCTGTTTTTGGAAATATCATAGGTAGTATATATTCGGTTTACTCCGGTAAGAAAGGAGTTGAATACATTCAGAACAACAAGGATTATGTAGGCAAGTACCAGTCTCTGAAACCATGATTCAAGGCTGCCGGCTTCCCGGAAAACAAGGGGAAAGCTGAAATATAGAAACAGTCCGGGGACTATCTTTACAGCCTTCTGAAAAAGCCCTGTTTCAAGCAGTATGTCATCCCACTTTGTTTTCGTGCGTTTAACCGTGCGGGAAAGAATTGATATTACAATTCTGCTGATTATAAAATTAAGGATAAGGCTTGCTAAAATCAGTCCGGCAAAAAGAAGAAGTATACTCAGAATACCAGCAAGAGAGTTGCCAAGGCCGAGATTTGAAAGTAATGATGAAAGACTGCTGTCCATAAAAAGATGCCTCCGGATTTACATCAGTCAGTATAGTTCTGGAGGCTTCTTTCTTCAACAGGGCGATTAAATCCGGCTGTTTATATTCAGCCTTGACTGCCATATTTTAAATTTTAGTTTCTTTAAAACTGCACTTTTTGCTCCGGTTCATAATTTTTCTCCCGATACTTTTGCGTTTTTGTTGACTGTTGTCCTTTTGAAAATGTATCATAGAGGCAGGACGCAGCTTTCCGTTTCAGCTTTGTTTAACATGTTTCTTTACAAATTCGTCCGGAAACGAGTTGTGGAGTTTTGATTTATGAATGTTTATCCGCGCGGCGCTCTGCTTTTTCTTATCATTATTTCCACAGCAGCTGTTCTGTGCGCAATTCTTATTTTTTCAGGAAGTCAGCCTGCCGATTACAGTATCTCTGTTATTATCGTCTGGTCTGTTCTTGCTGTTTTAAGTGAATCCTTCTCGGTGTATATTTCCAGCGGAAACATCTATATCTCAACAATAGAGGCTGTTTTTTTCGGAGCCTACCTCTCCGGCGGGCCTGTTGCTTCTTTGTTCTGCATACTTGCTACAGCACTTTTTACCGTACGAAAACAGGAGAAAGGCCTCAGTTATATTCTTACAACACCGCCCAGACTGACTATTTTTAATGTTTCGCATTTTATAATAATTCTTTTTTTGGTGGATCGGCTCTACATATATACAGCGGCTGCAGCAGGAGGAACCTCCATCCTTCCGGCTTTAATCACCGCCCCTGTTTTCTTTCTGGTTTCCTGTGTTTTCAACGCCCTTTTTTACAGACTTGAAGAAGGCCGTTCTTTTTTCCGATACCTTATTGATGTATTCAAACCCTATTATGCCGACGCTCTTCCGGCCAGCTTTGCAGCAGTAATTATTGCAATAACATATCCTGAGTACGGTGTCCTGTCAGTCCTGTTTTTTATCACTCCGATAATTGTAGCAAGACTGGCATTCGGCGGAAGGGGCAGCTGATGCGAAAGCCTTCAATTATATCCGTACTTCTTTCCTTATACTCCTCTATTCCCGTACTGATTACAGGGCTGACAATGGATGGACGAAACGGGTTTTCGGCGGCGTACAGTCTATTCCTGTTTTTTATCCAGTTTGGACTCATTCTGATTCTTTTCTGTATAAAATCCAGAAGCAGGGTTGTCGGATTTTCAATACTTATATTTTTCTGGATTGCAGCAACAGGAACTGCCTCCGGATTTCTACTCGACAGAGCTTACTATTCCATGTTTTTATTCTACTATCCGGGCCCGCTTCTTGCTCTGAGTTACAGCCTGATTTTCCGTTTCTTCAGGCGGCAGGTCTTTGACCAGCTGATCCGCGGATTGAATTTTATCATCATTCTGCTTGCATCATACTCGCTGATGCTTCTATTTATGAGAATCTATTTTCTATTTTCCAGCCATCAGATAGCTGAACCCTGGAAGCTTGTTTCGGGGTTTTATGAGGCCGCCAATTATATTCCGGCCGTACTGTTTCTGATGAACCTGAAAAGCAGCGCCTCAAAGAAGCTGATTTTTTTCAAAGGCAGACTCTTCTTCAGGAATGAGGATATTACCGCCTCATTTAACGAGCCCCAGATACAGATGCTGACTGCTGCTGTGGAGCAGGGCAGGAATATACGCTGCCGTGATTATTTCCGGAGCACTGGGGCGGATCTTAAAGGCATGAATTGTGATGACGTTGCCGCCTGCAAGGCGTCGCTGTGTCCCGGATACGCTGCAGTCTATCGCTATGTAACTGATCTTGGAAAGAAACTCGAGAACTACGGTATTGGCATGATTATCCCCCCCGAAAACAAACGTAATGTGGTTGAGGAAGGCTGGGGTCTTATTCTCTATCCTGATGTTGCTGTAGAACATAGAAGGACAAAATCTGTGTTCAGGGATATTACCGAAGGTAGTTTTTCAGCCCTTCTTTCAGAAAAAGCTGTTCTGAATACTGTGAAACCAAGGAAAAAACCTGGTCCTGTCTGGTTTATCCTTTCCGTAATCATTGCGGTCAGCGGTTCCCTGCTTTTCGCCTTCGAGACACCGGTAAACAGCCGTATGAAATTTATTATTCTCTTCTGCATGGTCTTATCTATTCTGGTTCTGCCTCTGTTTATCAGAAAACGGAAAATTATCTTCCGGACACAGATTATTTCTGCAGTGTTTCTGTTTTTTCTTGCTTACTCTCTTAACCGGCATGATGAAATATTTGCGCTCTTCTCGGGAATTCGTAATTTTGTTATATGTACGATTATTTTTCTTCTAGGGGTCCCCGCGGTGGAATTCAGAAGCGGCAGACTGATAAACAGGGACAGAACTTCAGGCATTATTTACTGGCTGATCTGGTTTTTTATGGTTATTCTCTCTATTTCCAGGGATATGCCCCTGTCTGCCGGGTTTCAGGCAACAGACAGGTTTATACCTGATATCCTGGCCGTCATGGCCGACCGTATTCTTCTGATTATATTCTTTGTGCTGTCAGTAATATTTTTTACCCTGCCCGGAAAGCTTCTTGAACAGAGAAACGGCAGTGTTCTTTTTATGGGCAGACCTCTGCTTGCAGGGTTGAGTGAGACAAATATGGAAATACTTAAAATGCTGCTTACCAAGGACGATGAGACCCTCTACTGTTCCGAAATCCTTGAGCACCTTGAGCCCGAAACCGCAGAGGGCTGTTCCCTTGGCTGCAAAGCCAGTTCCTGTGCCCATTACCAGAAAATATATAAAAGAATTCAGACTATCAGAAAATTTCTTGAAACTTCAGGCATAGGGACGATTAAAAGCCCGGAACGAAAAGCCTTCTCGAACCTTGAAGGCTGGCATCTTGCACTGTATGAAGATGTAATGATTAGAAAATGATTTACATCATCAAATCTGCTCAGTCATCCTCATAAAGTTCATGCACATAGTCCCAGGCTTCCGGTATATTAAGTCTTAGCCTTGAGAGAAGCTCGTAGTAATAATATAGAAGATCAATGTGCTTTCTGCGGAAATCATTTGAATCATTAAAACTTTCATTGCTGAACTCAGGCAGTTTTTCATCCGGAAACCCTGCAACTCTTTCTGCTTCAGCTATAATTCCGGTCTTTGTGAAGAACAGAAAATCAGGTGTATCTATCAGTAGTGTAGGGCTGAAGCTGAGCATTTCAAGTTCTCCGGCTGTCTGTTTTATAGCCTCGGCGGCAGGGTCTTCAGGCAGATTTTTAAATTTATCCAGATAAGTGTTCTCAATCATCGGCAACTCCGAAAATACTTTCCTCATATTACTTGATTTGTTTTTCATCGCCAAGTATCCTGAATTTCATATGGATAAAAATGAACGAACCGAAATGCTTCGAAGCGGGAATATTGGCGCCGCACTCAGAAACCTTGCCGTCCCCGCCGCAACAGCCATGCTTGTTAATGCCGTTTACAATGTAGTAGATACCGCTTTTATTGGCCTGTTAAATGATACACCTTCAATAGGCGCTTCTGCAGTCGTTTTTCCGATATTTATGCTTATCGGAGCAATCGGACTGACTTTCGGCATGGGGGCCGGTTCAATGATTTCAAGAAAGCTCGGTGAGGAAAAGCCCAAAGAAGCAAGGGCTTCGGCTTCAACCGCCTTCTATACAACCCTGGTTATTGGAATAGCCTTCGCCGTGCTTGGCAATATTTTCATTGTACCTTTACTCCGGATTTTCGGGGCAACCGATTCCATAATGGACAGGGCTGTAATTTACGGCAGGATTATCATCGGCGGTTCGGTTTTTCAGATTATAAACATGTGCCTGAACAATATGCTTCGTGCCGAAGGTGCTGCCGGTTACAGCAGCCGCGGCTTGATATTAGGCGGCGGTCTTAACATGATTCTTGATCCCGTTTTTATGTTTGTTTTTAAGATGGGGCTTGCCGGTGCAGCCGCTGCAACCATTACTGCCCAGCTTATAAGCACGCTCTACCTTCTCCGATATTTTGTTTTCTCAAAAGGCATCCTTAAGCTGCGGCTGAAGGATTTTTCACCTACAGCGGCTATGTACAAACAGATTATGGCTATCGGAACCCCGACATTAATCAGACAGCTTCTTACAAGCGGTGCAATGGGAGTTACAAATCTTGCCGCATCCATGTTCGGCGACTACGCGGTTGCCGGAGTGGGAATTACTCTGCGGGTCGTTTCACTGACTATGATGGTTTTCTTCGGTATAGGACAGGGCCTTCAGCCTCTTGCCGGATTCAATTACGGCGCAAGGCAGTATGACAGGGTAATTCAAACGGTTAAAAAGGCGGTCTCCTGGAACACCGTTTTCGGGCTTTTTATGTCAACAGTTTTTCTGGTTTTTACCAGATTTATTGTAGGGATTTTTACCTCCGATCCGGAGGTGATGACAGCCGGAATAAAATTCATGCGATTCGCCAGTATTACCCTTATCTTTGTCGGAGTTCAGAACTGCTTTGCTGCAATGTTTCAGGCTCATGGAAAGGGGCTTCAGGCCGGAGTTCTTTCATCGGCAAGGCAGGGGCTTTTTCTTATCCCGGCTATGCTGATTCTTCCCCGGTTTATTGGAATCAACGGTGTGGCAATTGCACAGCCTCTTGCTGATATTCTGAGTTTTATCCTCACCCTGCCGATGGCGGTAAAGGAATTAAAACTGCTTAACAAAATGCATAAAGAAAAGCTATAAAATATATTTGGAGGAATAAATGGCGAACGAAGCTGAAAAGATCATATATTCAATGGTCGGGGTCAGTAAGACCATCAACCAGAAGGTTATTCTCAAGGACATATACCTGTCCTATTTTTACGGTGCAAAGATCGGTGTTCTCGGTTTAAACGGATCGGGTAAATCTACGCTTCTTAAAATTCTTGCGGGAGTAGATAAGGAAATTCAGGGCGAGACTGTAATATCCGAGGGCTTCACCATAGGATACCTGGAGCAGGAACCCTATCTTGATCCTGAAATGACCGTAAAGGAAATTGTACAGCAGGGTGTACAGGAAACTGTTGATCTGCTGACTGAATACGACAGCATCAATGAGAAATTCGCCGAGCCGATGGATGATGATGAAATGAACAAACTACTGGAAAGGCAGGGAGTTGTTCAGGACAGGCTGGAAGATCTCGGAGCCTGGGATCTCGATTCAAGGCTTGAAATGGCAATGGATGCGTTGAGATGTCCGCCTGAAGATGTTAAAACCGGGATTCTATCAGGCGGTGAGAAAAGACGTGTTGCCCTCTGCAGACTGCTTCTTCAGAAACCTGACATCCTGCTGCTTGATGAGCCCACCAACCATCTTGATGCTGAAACTGTAGGATGGCTTGAACAGCATCTTCAGAAATACGAGGGAACGGTAATTGCAGTAACGCACGACAGGTATTTCCTTGATAACGTTGCCGGCTGGATTCTTGAGCTTGACCGCGGAAAGGGCATACCCTGGAAAGGGAACTATTCCTCATGGCTTGAGCAGAAACAGCAGCGTCTGGCCCAGGAGGAGAAGCAGGAATCCGCCCGCCAGAAAACTCTGCAGAACGAGCTTGAATGGATTCGGATGAGTCCAAAGGGCCGTCATGCCAAAGCCAAAGCCAGGATTAATTCCTATGAGCAGCTATTAAATCAGAATACATCCGAAAAGGAATCAAAACTTCAGATTTTCATTCCGCAGGGACCGCGTCTTGGTGACATTGTAATTGAGACTGAAGGACTTAAAAAATCATATGACGATAAAATACTCATCGAAGGGCTTGATATGTCCATCCCGCCAGGAGCAATTATCGGAATCATCGGTCCCAACGGTGCAGGTAAAACAACCCTGTTCAGGATGATTACCGGCTCAGAGACTCCGGATGAGGGAAAGATTACCGTTGGTCAGACTGTGAAGATTGCCCATGTCGACCAGATGCGGGAAATCCTTGATCCGGACAAATCCGTCTGGGAGCAGATCTCCGGCGGACATGAAACAATGAAACTGGGAAACAGAGAGCTTAACTCCAGAGCCTATGCAGCTCAGTTTAATTTCCAGGGTGCTGATCAGCAGAAGAAGATAGGGGTTCTCTCCGGTGGAGAAAGGAACAGGGTGCAGCTTGCACTGATGCTGAAGGAAGGTTCCAATCTTCTGCTTCTTGACGAACCGACTAACGACCTTGATGTTAATACTATTAGGGCACTTGAAGAAGCAATTAATTCCTATGCAGGCTGTGTTGCTGTTATAAGCCACGACCGCTGGTTTCTGGACAGAATTACGACGCATATTCTTGCTTTTGAGGGTGACAGCCAGGTATTTTTCTTTGAGGGAAATTATACCGAGTACGAAGAGAACCGTAAAAAACGTCTTGGAATTGAAGCGGACAGACCGCATAGAATTAAATACAGAAATCTTACACGTTAGAAATTTCAGCCGGGCTGTCGGAATGAAAGACAGTCCGGTTTTTACCTGAATTTTTTGCCGCATACATTGCTGCATCAGCCTTTCTTATAAGTTCTTCCATATTAACTTCATCATCAGGATAAATAGAGGCGCCTATGCTTGTCCCTACATTGTACTTAATATCTTTAAGAATGATGTCCGAGTGCACTGTTTCAATTATTTTTTCAGCAACAGAACGTACATTTTCAACTGTTCCAATATTATAAATGACGGCTATAAATTCATCCCCGCCTATTCTGGCTACGGTGTCCGAGGTTCTAAGGGCATTTTTAATCCTCTGTGAGACTGTTTTCAGCAGCTCGTCACCGGCATCATGGCCCAGGGTATCATTGACCTGTTTGAATGAATCAAGATCCATATAAAGTACGGCAAGTTTTGTACTGTCCCGATCAGCCATTTTTATTCCGTTTTTAATAAGCTCTCTTAACAGATGTCTGTTCGGTAAATCTGTCAGGGCATCATGATTGGCCATGTGGCTGATTCTTCGGTAGGCAATTTCAAGATTAACCTTTTCATCAGTAACTATCTTGTTCAGCATATTAAGCTCTGTATGGGCTTTTGAATTATCCAGTGCTACAGCAATGAATGATGCAACCGCACCAAGCAGGTTCAGGTTAGCTTCGGTATATGAATGTTCAAATGTACTCTGGACAGTCAGGCATCCGAGTATTTCACGGCCGTGCAGTATGGGTAGAAATATTGCAGAGTTTATTTCAACATTGAAACGGTTTCTCCAGTTTTTTAGGTATTTCCCGGTTTCGGCTGTTGTTGAGAAAAGTACGGGTTTTTCGTTGGTAATACACCAGACAGAGAGGCTTGTTTTATCATCCATTTTAAGAATCAGAGGCTGCATCCTCTTGCCGTTCTCAATGAAGAATTTCATTGTAAGGTTGTTTTCTTTTCTATCAAGCAGCGCTATGCCGAAAGATGTCATCTCAAGAAATTCTCCCAGGCTTTCATAGGTTCTGTGAAGGATTTCTTCCGGATCAAGTGATGATGTTATTTCCCTGCCTATACGGTTGATAATCTTGATTTCTTTATTTGAGCGTTCCATCTCCAGAAATCTCATCCTGTAGGATTCTTTCTCTGTTTCGGTATGCTCTGTTTCATAAAGAATTGAGATCTTTCTCAGTCTGTTTTTGAGCCCGTCATTTTTCTGAATCTGTTCGAATTCATAAAACCTTAAGAAGTATTCATAGGCTTTTTTGAAATCACCCAGATGCCTGCTGATATGGGCCCTGCGTTTCATACAGCGTCTAAGCAGATCCTGCAGATTCTGTTTTACTGCAATTGATTCAGCTTCATCAATAAAGTTCAGAGCCTTATCAAAATCCTGCCGTATTATTTTAATCTCTCCAATCCGGTAAAAGCATTCAGCTTTGCCGAAATCATGACCGATATCTGAAAACAGTTTCAGAGCATTCTCGAGTTTATTTTCTGCATCCTGGAGTTTGTTCCTGTGTATCTGAACTCTGGCGCTGCCCAGCATAGCTGATGCTGTTATTATTCCGAAGTCGCTTAGCTCGTTCGAATCAAGAACACTTTGAAAATATTCTTTTGCAGATTCCATATCATTGGAGTCAAGAGCTGATTTACCCAGATTTATAGTAATCTCGGCTTTCAAAACAGGGTTTTCTACAAAGGCTGCAACATTCTGTGCCTGGTGAAAGTAACGGAGGGCTTCTTCCGTATTGTTAATCATGCGGTGGATATCGCCGATCGCGTTCAGAGTCTGTGCCTGAATGTCGATATCCTGATGCATCTCGCTCTGTGTCAGTGAAATAAAGTATTGGTTCAGTGAAGATTCGTAATTGCCCTTGGAAAACTCGGCCCGGCCAAGTTCATTGCGCGCCGCCATCTCTCCATGCAGACTCCTTCGGTCGGAATCAAGCCTGAAAAGGTCAAGAGCCTGTTCGAGATGAGGTATTGCAGCATCTGGATTACATAAAATCAGATAACAAGCCCCTATATTCAGAAAAGCTTCCGCTCTGCCGTAGCTGTAATCATTTCTTTCAGCAAGATCGGCGTTCCGCTGCGCCTCTGAAATATATTTTTCCGGTTCGTTTAAAAGATTTTGATGAATCTCGACGTTCTGGTCATCAATTTGATGATACACATCATTCACATTCATTGTTTTTTATCATATGATTATAGCAAAAGTATTTTTAATTACCAAGCTGAATATCGGAGAAATTTATGTACATGAAAAAAATCTGCACATTACTATTGTCATTACTGCTGGTTTTTATAATAGCAGGATGCGTTACCCCATCTGAGACTGATACGGGGGCTTTATCTGGGGAGCAGAAGTCTGAAGGAATGCTGCTTCCCCTGGACCCGCTTGTCAGTACCGGAGTTCTTGATAACGGTCTTACCTGGTATGTCCGGAAAAACAGTGAGCCGGAGAACAGAGCCTCGCTGAGACTGGTTGTAAACGCCGGCTCTGTACTTGAAGAGGATGACCAGCAGGGGCTTGCTCATTTCTGTGAGCATATGGCCTTTAACGGCACCGAGCATTTCGAAAAATCAGCCCTTGTAGATTATCTTGAATCAATAGGTATGGCCTTCGGTCCAGAAATCAATGCGTATACCAGCTTTGATGAAACCGTCTATATGCTGGAAATACCCACCGACGATGATGAAATCATTCATAATGCCTTTCAGGTTCTTGAAGACTGGGCCCATCTTGTCAGCTATGAGGACGAGGAAATTGAACTTGAGCGCGGAGTTATTCAGGAGGAATGGCGTCTTGGGCGCGGGGCTTCGGGCCGAATCATGGATAAACTGATTCCCGCTCTTTTTAAGGGATCTGAGTATGCTGAAAGACTTCCCATCGGAAAGATGGATGTTGTGATGAATGCACCCACGCAGAGGTTGCGTGATTTTTATGAAAAATGGTACAGGCCGGAACTGATGTCAGTAGTTGTTGTCGGTGATATGGAGCCCGAATATGCCGAAGAGCTGGTAAAGCAGTATTTTTCATTTAAAGCTCCGGAGACCGATGTTGAACGTCCTGTAATGAGTATTCCGGCAAATAAGGAAGACAGCGTCTGCATGATTCCCGACCCCGAGCTGCCCTACGCCTCGGTTGAAATATCCGCGGCCACCGGAGCTCCTGCAAGTCAGCGCACCGATCTTGACTTCCGCCGGATGCTTCTTGAATCAATAACCTGGACAATGTTCAACTCAAGACTCGATGAAGTTGCCAGATCTCCGGAGCCTCCGTTTATTGGAGCAGGCGGCGGAACCGGCAGCCTTGTCAGGGCCAGTGAGTCGGTAAGCTGTTATGCTTCGGCTGATACAGATGCAGTGGAAGCTGCCCTTTCAGGAATAGTAACCGAGCTTGAACGGGCCGTCCGCTATGGCTTTACCGCGACCGAGCTTGAGAGAACAAAGGCTGATTACCTTAGAAACATTGAAAAATATTACAGAGACCGCGATAACCTGCAGTCCTCCGGCTTTGCCCGGGAGCTAATTGAATATTATCTTGAAGGTGTATTCATGCCGGGTATTGCAGGCGAATATGATCTTTACCAGCAGTTTGTTCCCTCGATAAGCCTTGAGGAAATTAATGCCTATGCTTCATCAATGATGCCTGCAGAAGGAAGACTGGTAACAGTTGCATATCCGGAAGGCGCTTCAGTTCCTTCTGAAGATGAACTGCTTGCTATACTTGAGGCTTCTTCGGAGCTTGAAATTGAAGCCTATATTGATGAACAGTCGGAGGGTGAGCTTGTTTCCGATGTACCCGTACCCGGTGCTGTTGAATCGGCAGCCGAATTTCCGGAATCAGGAGCCGTGCTCCTTCATCTTTCCAACGGAGCCGATGTTGTTCTAAAGGATACTGATTTCAGGGAGGATGAAATCCTTTTCTCAGCTTTCAGTCATGGAGGACTATCTCTTGTAACTGATGAGGATTTTATTTCAGGAAGATATGCTCCGCTGCTGCAGTCTCAGAGCGGACTGGGCGAATTTGATGCCGTAGCGCTGCAGAAAAAACTTGCAGGAACAACAGTTAAACTCAGTCCCTATATTGCATCAAATTCAGAGGGCTTTACCGGCAGTTTTTCACCGGAGGAATCAAAAACATTCTTTGAGCTTCTTTATCTGTATTTTGAACAGCCTCTATTTGATGAGTCGGTTCGGCAGAACCTGAGCACCCGGCTTGAGAGTATTATAGAAAACCGAAAGGCTGATCCCGCAAATGTATTCTACGACAGGCTGGGAGAGATTCTCACAAATAATGATTTCAGAAGCCGTCCCCTGGACAGTACCAGCCTTCCTATGTTTCAGACTGAAGCAGCTGCACGTGTATATGCAGACCGTTTCAGCGGTGCAGATGACTTTGTATTTGTATTCACCGGAAATCTTCACAGCAGAAATATTCTGCAGGAAATTCTAACTTATGTCGGCGGTCTTCCTGCAGGAAATGCTGAAGAGACTGCGGTTGATCTAGGCGTGCGCGCACCTGAGGGGATTATTTCAGAGAAGGTCGTGAAGGGTCTCGAGCCGCAGAGCCGTGTAGTCATTGTGTTCAGCGGTGAGCTGTCGGAATGGGATGAAAATACAGATCTGCAGCTTGATACTGCCGCTTCCGTTATGGAGACAATACTCCGTGAACGAATCCGTGAACAGCTTTCTGGAACGTACCATATTGCGGTTTCGGCATCTTTGAAAAGAATTCCGGCAGCAACCTGGCAGGTATCTGTAAACTTCGGATGTGAACCTGAAAGAGCGGATGAGCTTGCAGCCGAAATCTTCAGTACAATTGCTGATGTGTCAGCAGGAAACCTTGATGAAAACTATATACTCCGGCAGGAGGAGCAGTACAGAAGGGCGTTTGAAAAGGAAGTTCTTGAAAACAGCTACTGGCTTGATCACCTGGAAACTGCGATTGCATTCGGTGATGATCCTGATGATCAACTCACACCAGAGGAATTCCGGGATAAAATTAGTGCTGAAAGTATTGTCGATACAGTGGCTCAGTTCTTTACTCCTGAATCCTATGTGATGGTTGAGCTTCTGCCTGAGGGAGAGGAGTAGGGCGAATTTTATGGATTGGAGTTTTATTTCATTTTCCGGACATTCCGCATGCCGGACAGGCCGGGTTCTTTGAAAGCTCAATGCTTGTAAACTCCCATTCGGTTCCGTCGAATATCAGCAGCCTGTTTTTCAGGCTGCTTTTTTTTGTACACAGGTATTTGACTGCTTCGGTTGCCTGGATTGAACCTGTTATTCCGGCTGTTGAGCCGAGGATCGGTATCGGGTTTTTATTTCCGATGTCTTCAGGGAATATGCAACCTCAGACAGGCTGTTTCAGGCGGCATGAGCATTGAAACCTGTCCGGCAAGTCCCCGAACCCCGCCGTGGAGGAGGGGGACACCGTGTTTCATGCAGTAGCCGTTTATAACATAACGAGTAGCGATATTGTCCAGACAGTCTATGATTAAATCGCAGTTTGCCGCGGCTTCTTCAATACTGTCTGAAATATCTGTGTTATAGGTTATTATACTTATTTCAGGAATTAGCCCACTGAGCCTTTCTGCTGCTGAATCTGTTTTCAGCCTGCCGATGCCGGCTGTTCTGTGAAGAATCTGGCGGTTGAGATTGGATAGTTCCACCTCATCATTGTCGCATATAACAAGTGTTCCGACCCCGGCAGCAGCCAGGTACATAGAAACAGGACTTCCAAGACCTCCTGCACCGGCTATCATGACACGTGAATCTTTAAGCCTTTCCTGATCAATCTTAATCCCATCATCCAGATGAAGCTGTCTCGAATACCGCCTCAGTTCACTTTCACTTAACATATGCCCTCTCCTCCTTGATAATATAGCATGAACAGACGATATTCTAAATATGAACAATGGATCTGCAGCACCGGAGAGGGCACCAAACTGTCTGAAATGTGAATATTTTAAGGTAAGCTGGGATCCTGTATTCCCGCGTTCCTGTACGATGTTCGGTTTTAAGGGGAAGCAGCTGCCCTCGGTATCACTCTATCAGGCAACAGGGAAGCACTGTCCCTCGTTCGTGAAATCGTCAAGAATACGTGACTGAAGGCTTTTCATGAAAACCCATAAGCATTATAATCTGAAAGCTTGGATATACTTTTATGGGGCTATTCAGGCTTTCCAGAAGTTAATTTATTCCATCGAAATAAATTAACTTCTATAAATCTTAGGTATACATTAAAGAACTGCAGTTTTTTAATGAACCCTTTGCACGGAGTCTGTTTTGCACGATCTGATAGTAAACAAGGCATTATGGACAGTTTTAATAGCTCTCGTTTCTGCACAGGTACTTAAGGTCCTTACAGTTCTTATTTCAGAACGGACACTCAAAGTCTCCAGGCTGCGGGGGACCGGTGGAATGCCTTCATCGCATTCTGCTGCAGTAACAGCGCTTGCGACCGCTGTCGGACTGACAGAAGGCCTGGGCAGTCCGGAGTTTGCCATTGCAACTGTTCTTGCGGTAGTTGTAATGTATGATGCATGCGGAATCAGAAGAGCTGCAGGCGAGCATGCCAAACTGATAAACGAGCTGACAAGCCAGCTTGAGAGTCTTTTCAAGGACGGATTTGAGCCTAAAACACTCGGAACCCTGCTGGGACATACTCTTCCGCAGGTTTTTTTCGGCGGCCTTCTTGGAATTCTTATCGCACTTTTAATGTATTTATAACGAAATATCGTGGAGGATATTATATATGGGTCTTAACTGCGGGATAGTTGGACTTCCGAATGTCGGAAAATCTACTATTTTTTCTGCTCTTACATCTGCACCTGCGGAAGCAGCTAATTATCCGTTCTGTACGATCGATCCGAATGTCGGAATCGTGAATGTACCTGATGAACGGCTTGAAAAAATATCGGAAATTATCGTACCTGCCAAAAAGATTCCGGCTGTAGTCGAATTCGTAGACATCGCCGGCCTTGTAAAGGGTGCTTCAAAAGGGGAGGGGCTTGGAAACCAGTTCCTTTCACATATAAGGCAGGTTGGTGTAATTATTCATGTCGTAAGATGCTTCGAAGATGAGGACATTACACACGTAAGCGGAAAGATCGATCCAGCATCCGATATTGAAACGATTAATATCGAACTTGCCCTGGCCGATCTTTCAACCGTCGAAAAGAGACTTGAGAAATCAGCAAAGAATTTGCGCTCACCGGACAAGGATATTGTAAAAAAGACTACACTTATCCTTCCTGCTCTTGAAAAACTCAGGGATGCTCTTTCTGAGGGAACCCCGGCAAGAGCCGTTGAACTGACTGAAGATCAGGCGGAAGCAGTTAAAGAGCTTCAGCTTATCACTATGAAAAAGCAGATGTACCTCTGCAACGTGGATGAAGCCGGCCTCACCGAAGAAAACGACTATGTAAAGGCTGTGAAGGCTATAGCCGCTGCTGAAGAAACAGAGGTTGAGGTTATCTGCGGCGCTCTTGAAGCTGATATTGCCGCACTTGAAACCGATGAGGAAAAGGCTGAGTTTCTGCAGGAAGCAGGGCTTGAGGAATCGGGGCTTGCAAGGCTCATTCACAAGGCTTACGCAGCTCTGGGACTGAGAACTTACTTTACTGCCGGCGCCGATGAAAACAGAGCCTGGACATTCAAAGCCGGAGCTCTCGCTCCCGAAGCTGCCGGTGTAATCCATACTGATTTTCAGAAGGGCTTTATCAAGGCTGAAGTATATCACTGCGATGACCTCTTCTCGCTCCGTTCGGAAGACGCAATAAGAAAGGCCGGAAAACTCAGACAGGAAGGAAAAAATTACGTTGTTAAAGACGGCGATGTAATGCATTTCAAGTTTAATGTCTGATCAAAACTAAAACCCCGGTTGGGTTTTAGTTTTGATTTTGAGTGTTTTTAATAATTCTATTATTTATAGAATTATTAAAAAACTCATTTAAATCTACGGTAGGTAAATAAAAAGTTTCTGACTTTTTATTTACCTTTACTTTTTTTGGGGTTCTAAAATGCTGTACAGGGAATATGGAAAGACCGGTAAGAAGCTCTCGGTGATAGGTTTTGGAGGCATGCGCTTTGAAAATACCCGGGAGCTGGAGAAGTCCGCTGAAATGCTTTTGTACGCTTCTGAGCTTGGAATAAATTACTTCGATACAGCGCCTGCCTACCTGCACGGTAAATCAGAAAAAATATTCGGCCTTGCTTTTGAGCAGATGAAAAGATCCGGACAGAAATTCTATGTTTCTTCTAAAAGCGCCGCCTCAAAACCCTCAGTGATCCGTGGAGATCTGGAACATTCTCTTTCCCGAATGGGGCTCGATAAGCTGGACTTTTATCATGTCTGGTGTGTTATGTCACCCGAAGATTTTGAAAAGCGAAGGAGCTCCGGTGTACTTGAAGAATTCAGGAAGATACGTGAGGAGGGGCTTGCCGATCATATCTGTATTTCGACCCATATGAACGGCGGCGAGATCAGGAATTTGCTTGCAGAAGAAGATTTTGACGGTATTACCCTAGGATATTCCGCTGTAAACTTTCCTTTCCGTGAAGAAGGTCTGCGAGCTGCTGCCGAAAAAAATATGGGAGTGGTTATAATGAATCCTCTTGGAGGCGGCACCATAGTAAATAATCCCGATACCTTCTCTTTTCTTAAGAACAGTCCTGATGAAAATATTGTCGACAGCGCTCTGCATTTTCTGCTTTCTGATCCATCAATTACAACAGCTCTGGTCGGCTTCGGCAGAAAAGAACACATAAGTCAGGCCGCAGCAGCTGTTGATAGTTTCAAAGCCGGAAATCCGGCCGGAATTGAAGAGCTGAAGCTGAAGATCCGGGATGAATTTCAAAGCCTGTGCACAAGCTGCGGCTACTGTAATGTATGTCCCGAAGATATTAAGGTCTGGGCATACATGGAAGCCTATAATCATGTTATACTCAAAAGTCCGGAGACTGCGGAGCAACGTATCCGCTGGCACTGGCATGTAAGTATGAATGATCTTGAAAAATGTATAGAATGCGGCCGCTGTGAACAGGCATGTACACAGCATCTTCCTATCATCGAAAGGTTCGGGCTGCTTAAGAAAGAAACAGGAGGCTGATGAAAGCCATAGAAATAATTAAACGACCGTTCATGATCTACTCAGGACTTGAACGCAGTATATATGTCCTTTTTTTTGCCAGGATAATTAACAGTCTTGGTTTTTTTGTTTATCCCTTCTTAACACTCCTTTTAACCAATAAACTCGGCTACTCGGCAAAGGATGCCGGAGTAATTCTGATGGTCTGCAGCACAAGCTTTGTTCCCGGCTCCCTTATCGGCGGTAAACTGTCCGACCATATCGGCCGTAAGAAACTGCTGGTTACAGCTCAGCTCTGTTCTGCCGCATGCTTTCTATCCTGTGCCTTCCTGAAAAATCAGCAGCTTATACCATTTTTTATTATAGGAGCAGAGTTTTTCATGGGTGTTGTCCATCCAACGAGCCAGGCTATGGTTTTCGATCTGAGCCGGCCTGAAAACAGAAAGGCTGCTTTTTCACTATTGTATCTGGGACATAATATCGGCTTTGCTGTCGGTCCGCTTCTTGCCGGATTTCTGTACAATAATCACACCAGATGGCTGTTTGCCGGTGATGCAATCACAACTTTTATTTCTGTGATGCTTGTTATATTTCTTGTAGCCGAAACCAAACCCGACAGTGAGCAGCTGCGTGCCAGTATGGCAGAGGCAGAGAAAGGCGGTAATTCGTCGGAACATGCAGTTGAGGGCAGCGTCTTCAAGGTCCTTTTTCAGCGTCCGATACTTCTGTGGTTTGTGTTTCTTGTAATGCTTCTGAACTTTGTATATGCCCAGATGTCTTTTTCACTGCCGATCTTTATGAACGATACCTTCGGAACCGACGGGCCGATGCTCTTCGGTTCGGCCATGAGTTTTAACGCCGTTGTGGTTATAGCCGGAACGACTCTGATAATATCGGCTACAAAGAACATGAAGCCTATACTGGCAACCGCTCTGACTGCAGTACTTTATGCCTTCGGATTCGGTGCTATCTATTTTGCAAAGACATTTGCCCTGATCATTATTACAGCCTTTATCTGGACAACCGGCGAAATACTTGGTGCTACAAATATCGATGTTTTTATCGCCAATCATACTCCGATGAGTCACCGGGGCAGAATCAATTCGATAGTGCCGATAATTATGGGGACCGGGCAGGCTCTTTCTCCCTTCCTTGTGGGTGCTTTTATCGAAATTGCTTCAGTTGAGATGGTATGGCCTCTGTGTTTTATTCTTGCTATGATAGCGGCGGCCGGTTTTACAGTGATGTATTTCTCGGATAAGAAAAAAGACAGGAAGCAGCCTGATGCAGGACAGACTTTACAAAATAGTTGAATTTATTCTCAATATTGCAGAAGCTGATGAGCTTGAAGTTATTCAGGCGGCTCTGCATAAAAGACTCAGTGAGCCGGGCAGGGGAAGGCATATGGGTGTCAATCCCGGACGGATTGCATCTGAATCTGCCTCCCGGATATCCGAACAGGTGGAAATGTCCAAAAATACAATATCGGAAATGGCTGCCAATTTTGCGGCAAATATAATCAGGCAGAATGCGCCTGAGCTCAGTGAAGCCCAGGTGCAGGAGCTTTTGGGTGAGTTCATGCCTGAATCAGCAGGAGGGAAGCCTCGGCGTGCGAAGACTTCTTCTGCCGGTGCTGCAGGAGGCGGTCTGCAGGGGGGGGGGCTTCCCGGCGGTTTACTTGTACAGATGGTTGATCAGTTTGTAGAATACAGCCTGGGTGCCATGTCCCCTGCCGAGCAGATCCGCATGGAAGAGGAGATTCCCGGCTGGAAGAAGAAGTACTGGGATGCCTTTCCTGAGCAGATAAGAAAACTGATATCACTTCTGCTTGAGGGTGAGATCGATCATGAACGTTTCAGCAGCCATATAAGGGAAGTGCTTTTGTAGAAATCCTACTAAACAAGCACTTTTAATTTTTGGACAGACCTTCAATCTTGGAAAATATATTCTTTAGCCTCTTTGCCTCACCGGCTGATACTCCGGCCCTGGCAAAAATATCCCTGAAAAAGCTTTTCATATCAGAATCATCAACCTGTTTGAAAAAACCTATGTTTTTCAAATTCCCTGCAATCTCAGAGGTAAGGACCTCGAGCTCCTCCCGGTTTATCGGTCGGTAGCCCTTGAACTCTTTCTCCTTGAGGGCTTCGTGGTAGATTACGTAGGTGATAAGCTGTACTGCATGTGACAGGTTAAGCGAGGGAAAGAGGTCTGATGACTGTATCCTTACCGCTGTGTTGCATAGACCCAAATCGTGCTCATTGAGACCGGATACCTCGTTTCCGAATACTATAGCTATCCGGCTCTCTGTTGACCCTGCTTCCTCTTCTGCCGTACAGAGCGGAAGTACGGCATCAGCCAGATTTTCGGGTGAGATGCTGAAATATTTCCTTTTCTTGCCTCGTCTTCTTGAGATTGCAGCAGAGTAGACGGTTCCTTCAAGTGCCTTTTCCACAGATTCAGTGATAACAGCTTGTTCCAGGATATCGGAGGCATGGATAGCCGTGACTGCAGCCTTTTCAAAGTCTTCGGGAATGCTCCCGGCAATATAGAGTTTGCTGAAGCCCATGTTCTTCATTGCCCTGCATACTGAGCCTATGTTTTTTTGCCGATTGAGGGTTCTCGAGTATTATTCTGACATGTGAAAGGTTTACCATAATCCTGCCTTTATGAAAGTGGTCTTATATTCAGTACTGAAGGGATAAGTCTTATGCTTTTTAGAACCTGTTTGTATTCGACGTCCCTTGTCATTTCCATCGTAAAGCTGCCCTTCAGGTTGCCTTTGTCGTTTTCCTCAAGCTTGCCTTCAATCAAATGACCGCCGTATTTTCGTACCGATCCCTCAATTTCGGAGAATAGGTCGTTGGTTATTTTCGAAACGACTTCAAAGCGCCTTGAAGTTATCGGTGATACAGCCTCCCATTCAACATCAATACTCCGCTCTTCGAACTCTTTGATGTTTTTCAGGTTCGGACAGTCTTTACGGTGAACTATAATACCTCTGCCTCTCGAAACGTAGCCTATAATGCTGTCTCCCGTCACTGGATTGCAGCAGTTCGCAAGGCTGATCATCATATTTTTTTCATCACCGATTTTAAAAACAACCTTGGTTGAGTTTATTACCCTTTTGATAATATCAGATGATACTGAATCAGTATGCTTTTCAGCGGCGGCATGTTCATTAACCTTGGTTTCATGTACTTCAGCAGGAGCCTTGTGCTTTGCAATGATATTTTTTTCTATTATAAGATCTTCGTTGTGCTTGTTGAGATACTGTCTGATCTTGTTTTTAGCTTTGGAAGTCTTGGCAAGTCTGAGCCAGTTGATGTTAGGCTTGCCCTTGTTTGAGGTAAGGACCTCGACGACCTGGGTATTCCGAAGCGGAGTGCTCAGCGGAATTATCACTCCGTCAGCCTTGGCCCCGATACAGTGGTTCCCGACCTCGGTGTGGATGTGATATGCGAAGTCAATCGGCGTGGCATCCTTGGCCAGTTCAACTATATGACCGCGCGGTGTGAACACATAGATTGAATCCTTTAACAGCTCTCCCTTGATTTCATCCCAGAACTCGACCTGAGGAATATGCAGTTCATTCCAGCGTTTTAGCTTGTTTATAATTGCCAAATCTTCCGGCTTGGCCTTGTCGTTTGAGTCTGCGCCCTTGTATATCCAGTGTGCTGCAACCCCGTATTCAGCGGTATAGTGCATTGCATATGAGCGGATCTGCACCTCGAGCTTTCTTCCCTCGTTGCACATAACCGTTGTATGCAGGCTGCGGTACTGATTCGATTTGGGCATTGCAATGTAGTCTTTGAAACGGCCTTCGATAGGCGGCCACAGCCTGTGCACAATCCCAAGTATCGTGTAGCACTCGTTAGGGGTGTTGCAGAGTATCCGGATTGCAAGAAGATCGTTTATTTCATCAAGGGCCTTTTTGCGCTTTTTCATCTTCCGGTATACCGAATAGATATGCTTTGCCCTGGTCTCTACTTCAATCTGCACACCTTCCGCGTGGGTTGCCTTCAGAATATCGCGTTCAACCTTCTTAAGGTAGTTTATGTTTTCATTTTTAAGAGTACTGATAGTCTCACTCAGCTGCTTATATACTTCCGGTCTCAGATGTTTCAGAGCCAGATCCTCAAGATCTGTTTTAAGTCCCGAGATCCCCAGTCTGCCTGCAAGAGGCGCATAAATTTCCAGACATTCGTTTGCTATTGATTTCCGTTTGGCTTCGGGAAGATACTGAAGGGTTTTCATATTGTGCAGTTTGTCCGCCAGCTTGATAATAATGACCCTAATGTCCTTGGTCATTGCGATCAGCATCTTCCGCATTGTCTCGGTTTCCTGGATGGTCTTGCTCTTGGCTTTTACGATGGAAATCTTGGTAACGCCGTCAACAAGGGCAACAACCTGGCGGCCGAACTCCTTGCGCATTTCAGTTTCAGAGGTGCTTGTATCTTCAAGTACATCATGAAGCAGTGCTGCAATAACCGTTTCATAGTCCATTCCCAGATCTACCAGGAATTCAGCAACTGTCAGGGGATGTATGAAAAAAGGCTCGCCGCTGGCCCGTTTCTGGTCTCCGTGTTTTGTCTGAGCCCATAGTACGGCCTTCATAATTCTGGCTCTTTCAGTTGGCCGGTAATTTGAAAGTTTATTCTCGAATTTCGTTATCTTGTGATCCACAGCATCTTCCGAATGTAACTCTGTCCTTGCCTGCAAGGTCTGTTAAAGTATCTGTTCCGGTAAACCCGGCATCTTTCATCAAATTCCGGATTTCTTCTGAATGTTTCCATCCGGCTTCTATTAAAAGATAGCTATTATCGGTCAGATAATCCATAGAAGATTCAACAATTATTCTGATAATATCAAGTCCGTCCGTTCCTCCGTCGAGGGCGAGTCTCGGTTCGGGCCAGTTCTGAGCCTGCATTTCGTCACAGACTTCCGCTTCCACGTAGGGCGGATTCGTCACAATGATATCATATTTTCCACGGATGTTTTCAAAAAGGTCACTCTCTATAAAGCTGATAGAGGCGTAAAGATGCCTGCTGTTCTTTCGGGCGGTTTCAAGTGCTTCGGCAGAAATATCTGAAGCAGTGATTTCCGCATAGGGGATTTCCTTCTTTAGTGTAACGGCTATGCATCCCGAGCCGGTACAGAGGTCCAGAATCCTTACAGTTTCACCGTTTCTGTTGGCTTTCAGATCCGCGGCAATTTCAATGACTCTTTCTACCATTATTTCAGTTTCCGGTCTTGGAACAAGGACTCGTTCATCAACGTAAAAATCCCTGCCGTAGAATTCCTTGACACCCCGGATGTATGAAACAGGATAGCCTTCGGTTCGTTTTTTAATTAAATTTCTGAAAGTGTCTGCTGTATCTTCAGGTATTGTATCTGAGTAGGAAGCAAGCAGTTTTTCCCGGCTTATACCGGTGGCAAATGCAAGAAGAACCGAAGAATCAAGTGAAGGCGTATCGCAGAATATTGTTTTGCAGCCTTCAAGAATCCCGGTTCCTTCTGCAAGAAGTTCTCTGTATGTCATATTCAGTTTTTACTGGGTTGCTTTCAGGTATTCTTCCCTGTCACTCAGTTTCAGGGCTTCAATTACCTCGTTCATATCACCTTCAATGATGTAGTCCAGCCGGTAAAGGGTAAGGTTTATTCTGTGGTCGGTAAGCCTGTTCTGGGGGAAGTTGTATGTCCTGATACGTTCTGAGCGGTCTCCGGAGCCTACCTGCGTTTTACGGGCATCAGCTCTTTCCTTGGCTTTTTTAGCTTCCTCGGCTTCGAGCAGTCTTGAACGGAGAACTCTCAGAGCCTTCGCCTTGTTCTTGATCTGGGACTTTTCATCCTGACAGGTAACAACAACGCCGGTGGGAAGGTGGGTAATTCTAACTGCAGAGTCTGTAGTGTTAACGCTCTGGCCTCCGGGACCTGAAGAGCGGAATACATCAATCTTGAGATCTTCGGTTTTGATATCGATATCAGTATCTTCAGCTTCAGGAAGCACCGCAACGGTTACTGCCGAAGTATGAACCCTTCCGCCGGATTCTGTGGACGGGACTCGCTGTACACGGTGAACACCGCTTTCATATTTTAAATCTCCGTAGACATTCTTGCCGCTTATTGAAAAGATTATTTCCTTGAAACCGCCGAGGTTTATTTCATTGGTTGACATTACTTCAAGTTTCCAGCCCCTGGTTTCAGACAGTCTTGAATACATCCGGAAAAGGTCTGCAGCAAACAGGGCTGCTTCATCACCGCCGGTTCCTGCTCTAATTTCCATGATAGTGTTCTTGCTGTCCAGAGGATCCTTTGGAATAAGCAGAGTTTTCAGTTTCTGCTCGGATTCTTCCAGTCCATCTTCGAGACCCTTGACTTCTTCCTTTGCCATTTCCTTCATTTCGGGATCAGTCTCTTCTTCTATTAGAAGATTTGCATCCTCAAGCTCCTGAGAGAGTTTCTTGTAAACCCTGATCTCGGTAACTACTTCCTGAAGGTGGCTGTGCTCCTGGGCAATTTCTTTATATTTTTTGAGATCCTTCATTATATCAGGATCACTTATCTGAGTTTCGAGTGAATTATATCTTTCTTCTATTTCGTCAAGTCTGTCTATCATTCAGACAGCATAACAGAAAAGCACAGGCTTTTCAATCTGAGTCTTTTATCTCCTGGCAGGCTTTATAAAACCGAATATACTTCCGCAGAATCCGCCTATAAGGTGGGCAAACTGGGAAATATCGTCATGTCTGAAGGCATTGATTGCTTCGGTAGCAAGATAAAGCACCAGAATAAGGACAAATGTGAGCGGAATCTCTCCGTTGCGGTTATTTGTGAACGAAGAAAGGAGTATCATCATGAATACTATTCCGCTTGCTCCAAGCAATGCCGTTGGAAAGAAGAATGCGTTCAGCAGTCCGGTTACAATAGCTGTCACAAAGATCATGATAAAAAGCGAGACCGAACCGTATTTTTCTTCCAGTGCAGGACCCAGAAGCAGAAGCAGAGCCATATTCGACAGAAGGTGGTTCCATCCAGAGTGACCCAGGGTATGAGTAAAAAGGGTAATCCAGTCGATGGGATCCGATGTATTGAAAATGCCCTTGCCGGGCACCATGAAGTATGTGGGAATGAAGTGGGTATTCAGCAGCTGATCAACCAGGACAAGGATGGATGCAATAATTGCAAATGTCAGAGTCAGCGGTGCATTATATCTAATCTTAAGAGTCATAGTTTTCTCCGGATAAAAGATGCTTTCATTATATAATGAACGACACCTTTGAGGTAATATTTTAACAATAAAAATAGGGATTGACAGTATTATTACGCAGAGGTATGGTTTACTCACCTGGTCACGTAGCTCAGCTGGATAGAGCGCCTCCCTCCGGAGGAGGAGGCCGTGGGTTCGAATCCCGCCGTGATCAAAAAAAGTCTTTATTCTTTCCTGTCGGGTTTATTGATCTCCATATGTGCATGAAATCCCTTTATGTCATCAGGGAATTCCATTCTCGTTCCAAGTTGCTTTGCCAGAGAGATTATAAACTGCATCCCGAGAGTATGCGAACTGGTAGGATCATAGTCTGATTCCAGTCCTCTGCCGTTGTCTCTGTAATCAAGGATTATTTTTTCGTCTTCAAAGTTTAGCTTAAAATTTATGAGGCCTCCGCCCTTTGTGTAGTCAAAGGCATGAAAATAGCTGTTTGTTACCAGTTCAGAGATAATCTGGGCAATAGGGAGGGCTGTTTTGAAAGGAACTCTGATATTGTCAATTTCCTTCTCAACTTTTACCCCCGGATGCCGGTTGGAACAGATTCTCTGAAGCCTGCTTACTATATCATATATCAATTCCATGACGTTGACATACCTGTAATCTCCGCCGTGATACAGTTTTTCATAAGCTGTGGATATCACCATCTGCCTGTTCTGCAGGCAGGCTAAAAGCTGCTCCGCCGGAATAGTTTTCGTATATATCTTATGCAGATTGACCATTGCAGTCATGGTGGCGAGGTCATTTTTAAGGTCATGAAATATTTCTCTGATTTCTTCTTCTTCCATATGGCTTAAATTTAGTTGTAATTGATCACGAATTCAATAAAAGCTTTCATTTATTTACTTAAACTTTACAAATATACCAGCCTGAAGATTCTGTCACAGCCAAAGTCTGAATGTCATCTGAGTATTCAGAGAGTTCTTTCATTACATTCTTCCTGAATCCGAAATAATCCGCCCCTATAAGAAGTTCAAGAATCTCAATCAGAAGTACCGGAAGGATGGCGTGTCTGCCTTGGTAGTCATGGATTATTACCGTATTCTTCGCAATACGGAAGGCTTCGGAATAAAACTCTCTTCTCAGTCTGCCGCGCATTCCATGTGCTACAAAAGCGGCCGTAACAGTGTCAAAGGATTTATCTTCAAAGGGGAGGCCCTCAAGTATATCTCCCTTAACACAGTTAAGTTTTTTCTTTCTGGCCATCAGCATCATCGGTCCTGAGATATCTGTCCCCGAAGCCCGGTAACCTTCAAGTGTGAGGGCATATGTAAAAGCACCTGTTCCGCAGCCTATGTCGAGAATGCTTGAGCTTTCCGGACCAAGGTGAGCTTTATTAGTGTTTATAACCTTCCGGTATTTACGCCAAAGCATTGGAAAAAAGGCTGTGTATATCAGTGAAATTGCAGAGAAAATTACTTTATGCATGAGAGATACTATTTTCATATATATAATATATGCTTATTAATATGTAAGAGCAATCTTAGATCTATGTAGAAGAAAATCGAATCAATGCAAATGCAGAAAGGCATAATATCTGTTATTATAATGCAATGAAAAAAGAACAGCAGATTGAAGAAGATTTTATTTTAAAACTAAAAGACCTTAAATACACATATCGTAATGACATACGGGATAAAGCATCTCTTGAAGTCAATTTTCGGGACCATTTTCAAAAACTCAATAAAGTAAATCTGAGTGATTCCGAGTTCGCAAGGCTAAGGGATGAAATTATTACTGCGGATGTATTCACAGCAGCTAAAACGTTGCGGGAAACAAACACTTTTCGCCGAGATGACGATACGCCACTTCAGTATACACTTGTAAACATTAAAGACTGGTGTAAAAACGAGTTCGAAGTCATCAATCAGCTGCGAATGAATACGGAAAACAGCCATCATCGATATGATGTAGTCATTTTAATCAACGGGGTTCCTGCTGTTCAGATTGAACTTAAAACCCTACAAATTACACCCAAACGGGCGATGGAGCAGATAGTTGAATATAAAAACGATCCGGGCAACGGCTATACAAACTCTCTGCTTTGTTTTATGCAGCTTTTTATTGTCAGTAATGAAAGCAATACCTACTATTTTGCCAATAACCATAAAGATCATTTTGCATTTAATGCGGATGAAAGATTTTTACCAATTTATCAGCTAGCTAATGAAGCCAATAAAAAAATTACTCATCTACACGATTTTGCCGAGAAATTTCTTGCCAAATGTACGCTGGGCCAATTGATTAGCCGTTATATGGTACTTGTGGTGAGCGAACAGAAACTGATGATCATGAGACCCTATCAGATCTATGCAGTAAAGGCTATTGTGGACTGCATTCATCAGAACCGGGGCAATGGATACATCTGGCATACCACCGGAAGCGGGAAAACACTGACATCTTTCAAGGCATCAACCCTGTTGAAGGATAATCCGGACATTGAGAAATGCCTGTTTGTGGTTGACCGGAAAGACCTCGATAAACAGACAAGGGAAGAATTTAATAAGTTTCAGGAAGGCTGTGTTGAAGAGAACACGAATACAGAAACACTGGTACAGCGCCTGTTGTCAGAGGATTATTCTGATAAGGTTATCGTCTCTACCATCCAGAAACTTGGTCTCGCCCTGGATGAAAACAGTAAGCGTAATCGGAATAGCAAAGAAAGCGGTAAACTGACCTATAAGGAAAGGTTGATGCCGCTAAGGAATAAAAGGATCGTTATCATCTTCGATGAATGCCACCGTTCACAGTTCGGGGATAATCACAAGGCTATAAAAGAATTTTTCCCCAAGGCACAGCTTTTCGGATTCACAGGTACTCCTATATTTGAGGAAAACGCAACATACAGGCAGATTGATGGAACCCAGGCATCATACAAAACTACCGAAGATATTTTTGAAAAACTTCTGCATGCATATACCATTACTAATGCGATTGATGACGGGAATGTTCTGCGCTTTCATGTTGACTATTTTAAACCTGATGACAAGAAAAAAGCCGCATCATCAGATGCAGCTAATAAAAAGGCGGTTGTGGAATCCATAATGGAAAAACACGATGCCGCTACCAATACAAGGCGATTCAATGCCCTGCTTGCTACGGGATCCATAAATGATGCCATAGAGTATTATGAACTTTTTAAAGCAATCCAGATAAAAAGTATGCAGCATGATGACAATTATCGCCCCCTGAACATCGCTTGCGTCTTTTCTCCGCCTGCAGAAGGAAACAGGGATGTTCAGCAGATTCAGGAAGATCTGCCTCAGGAAAAAGCAGATAATGAACAGGATCCGGAGAAAAAGAAAGAGGCTTTAAAAGCCATTATTGCTGATTATAATGAGCAGTACGGTACTAATCATCGGATAAATGAATTTGATTTGTACTATCAGGATGTTCAAAAAAGAATCAAAGATCATAAATACAGCAATGCCGATTATCCCCATAAAAATAAGATCGATTTGACAATAGTGGTTGATATGCTTTTAACCGGTTTTGATTCAAAGTATCTGAATACCCTGTACGTTGATAAGAATCTAAAGCAGCATGGTTTGATACAGGCATTCTCAAGAACAAACCGTGTGTTAAACGATACTAAACCCTATGGCAATATTCTTGATTTCAGAAGCCAGACTAAGGAAGTGGATGCTGCTATAGCACTTTTTTCCGGCGAGGAGACAGGGAAATCGAAAGCAATATGGCTGGTTGATCCGGCTCCTGTTGTAATTGAAAAGTATAAAAAAGCAGTTTCCGCATTGGATGCTTTTATGAAAGACAAGGAGCTGGCATGCGAGCCGGAAGAAGTCTATAACCTCAAAGGTGATACTGCCCGTATAAGTTTTATAAATCAGTTTAAGGAAGTTCAGCGCCTTAAAACACAGTTGGATCAGTATACAGATTTGACTATTGAACAGAAAGAGCAGATGAATGAGCTTATATCAGAGGATCAATTACGCTCATTCAGGAGTTCTTATATCGAAATTGCCCATAAGCTAAAGGAACAGCAGCAAAAATCCACTACCGATCCTGATTCTGAGGTTGCACAGTTGGATTTTGAGTTTATACTGTTCTCCTCGGCAATCATCGACTATGACTATATTATGTCTCTCATTTCCAAATTCACCCAGAGTGAGCCAAAGAAGCAGAAGATGAACCGCGAACAGCTGGTTGGTATGCTTTGTTCCAGTGCCAATCTGATGGAAGAGCGGGAAGATATTATTGCATACATCAATACCCTGAAAGCCGGTGAAGCCCTCAATGAAAAGGAAATAAAAGACGGTTATCAGAAGTTCAAGACTGAAAAAGCCGCGAAAGAAATGGCAGATACTGCACGTAAATATGGACTTGATGCTCAGGTATTACAGGCTTTTGTTGATGAAATTATCGAGCGTATGGTATTTGACGGCGAGAAGCTAAGCGATTTACTGGAACCTCTTGAGCTAAGCTGGAAAGAGCGGACAAAGAAGGAGCTGGAATTAATGGAAGATCTGATCTCGCTGTTAAAAAAGCTGGCAGGCGGGAGGGAGATTGCCGGATTGGGTGCATATGAGTAAAGATAGTGTTATGCAAAATGATTTTGATGCCCTTCTTAAGCTGATACACCTGCAGCGGCAGAAAGCATATAGTCAGATCAATACTACACTTATTGAATTATACTGGCAGATAGGGGAGTACATCAGTAATAAGGTAAAATCAGCTTCCTGGGGTAAAAGTGTTGTAAGTGAACTGGCCCGATATATCAATGAAAATGATCCGGGAATAAAAGGTTTCAGTGATAAAAACCTCTGGCGTATGAAGCAGTTTTTTGAAACCTACCATGAGAATGAAAAACTCTCACCGCTGGTGAGAGAATTGCCCTGGTCGCATAATCTTACTATCTTTTCACGCTGTAAAACAGATGCGGAAAGGGAATTCTATATTAAAATGGTAATTGAGAACAAGCTGAGCAAACGTGAACTGGAACGGCAAATTGATTCAGCCTACTTTGAACGGGCAATTTTCGGCAGTACAAAACTCTCACCTGTGTTGAGAGAATCTCATTTTGGCATCGGTCATATTTTTAAAGATAACTATGTGCTTGAGTTTTTAGGGTTGCCGGAGACTCACAATGAAAATGAGGTTAAAAGATCGCTTGTGAGAAATATGAAGAACTTTATTCTTGAGCTTGGAAAAGATTTTATCTTTATAAGTGAAGAATACCGCCTGCAGGTTGGCAACCAGGATTTTTATATTGATCTTTTATTTTTCCACAGGGAGCTTTCTGCTCTGATAGCGTTTGAATTGAAAATAGGCAAGTTTAAACCCGACCACCTGGGACAGCTTAATTTTTATCTGGAAGCTCTGGACAGGGACGTTAAAAAGGCTCATGAAAACCCGAGTATAGGCATTCTTCTTTGCCGTGACAAGGACGATGAAGTCGTGGAATACGCCCTTTCCCGTAATTTATCACCCGCTTTGATAGCCGAATATCAATTAAAGCTGCCCGATAAAAAGCTTATCCGGGAAAAACTGCATGAACTTTTAATTGAACAAGCATGGGAAGAGAAAGATGAGTAAGAATAAGAAGGCGTTAGTGCCGAGGTATAGATTTCCTGAGTTCAGGGATAGTGGGGAGTGGGAAGAATTGCCTTTGAGTGAACTACTAACTGAAAATAAAACACGGAATCGTGATTTAAAATACAGTAAAGAACAGGTCCTTTCCGTATCAGGAGAATATGGTTGTGTAAATCAAATTGAATTGCTTGGACGCTCATATGCCGGTCTTAGCGTAAAAGATTATCATGTAGTTGAGACTGGTGATATTGTTTATACAAAAAGTCCGTTAAAACTGAATCCTTTTGGAATCATAAAAGAAAATAAAGGCAAGCCGGGCATCGTCTCTACACTTTATGCAGTCTACCATCCCACAAAGAAAGGAAACTCAACCTATTTAGATCATTATTTTTCAAATGACTTTAACTTGAATAGTTATTTACAGCCAATTGTTCGTAAAGGTGCAAAAAATGACATGAAGGTTAATAACTTTGCTGTTTTAGGTGGGAAATTAGTTGTACCCAAACCAAACGAACAGCAAAAAATTGCTGATTGTCTCACGTCTCTTGATGAACTCATTACTACTGAAGCGGATAAACTCGAAACATACAAAACCCATAAAAAGGGGCTGTTGCAAAAGCTCTTTCCTGCTGAGGGTGAAAGCGTTCCGGAATGGCAGTTTCCAGAGTTTAGGAAAAATGGTTTGTGGGAGGAGAATACTCTTGGGAAAATTGCATCATTTTCGAAAGGTAAAGGGATTGCTAAAGCAGATATTTCCCCAGATGGAAAATGGCCATGTATTAGATATGGTGAATTATACACACGCTACAATGAGACTATAAATTCAGTCATATCATTTACAAATGTTTTATCTGATGAATTAATTTTTAGTAAAGTAAATGATGTGATCATTCCTGCCTCTGGAGAAACAAAGGAAGATATTGCAACTGCGTCATGTGTTCTGAAAAGTGACATTGCGTTGGGCAGTGATATTAATATTATACGTTCTAAATTGAATGGAGTTTTTCTTGCTTATTACTTAAACAATGGAAAAAGAATAGCAATTTCGCAGCTGGTTCAAGGAATTTCAGTGGTCCATCTATATGCAAGTCAACTGCAAAAGTTGAATATAAATGTACCTATTACAGCTGAACAACAAAAAATAGCCGATTGCCTCTCATCCCTCGATGAACTCATCAGGGCTCAAACCGATAAAATCGAAACACTTAAAATCTATAAAAAAGGCTTGATGCAGGGGCTTTTCACTTCCGCTGATGATATATGAACCATGAAATACACGGACCACACGAAAAAGGACTGAACAATATGACTGATACAATACAAAGACAATTAGGCACCACACTCTGGAAGATTGCCGATCAGCTCCGCGGAGCCATGAACGCCGATGACTTCCGTGATTATATGCTTTCATTCCTGTTCTTGCGCTACCTTTCCGACAACTATGAAACAGCTGCAGCAAAGGAGCTTGGAAAAGATTATCCGGTTTTGAAAGAGGACGATAAAAGAACACCTCTTTCGGTCTGGTATGATGAAAATAAGGCTGACACTGATGTCTTTGAAAAGCAGATGCGCCGCAAAATCCACTATGTTATCAAACCCGAATATCTCTGGAGCAGCATTTATGAGCTTGCCAGAACCCAGAGCGATGACCTCTTAAAAACATTGCAGGCAGGATTTAAGCATGTTGAAAATGACTCCTTTGAAAGCACTTTTCAAGGGCTGTTTTCGGAAATCAACCTGGACTCGGAAAAACTTGGTAAAAACTATACTGCCCGAAACGCCAAGCTCTGCACGATTGTAACCAAAATTGCTGAAGGGCTTTCCGAGTTTTCAACTGAAAGCGACATCCTGGGTGATGCATATGAATACCTGATTGGACAATTTGCTTCAGGTTCCGGTAAAAAGGCTGGTGAGTTTTATACACCGCAGCAGATGTCCAGCATTCTATCCCGCATTGTTACGCTCGACAGTCAAAATCCCGCATCCGGCAAAAAAAAGAAGCTCAAAAAAGTTCTCGATTTTGCATGTGGTTCCGGTTCTCTTCTTTTAAACGTAAGAAAGCAGCTTGGACCGAATAATATCGGCCAGATATTTGGTCAGGAAAAAAATATCACTACCTACAACCTTGCACGAATGAACATGCTGCTCCATGGACTGAAAGATTCAGAGTTTCAAATTCACCATGGAGATTCCCTTCTCAATGACTGGGACATCTTAAATGAAATGAATCCGGCCAAAAAGTTGGAATGTGATGCTGTAGTTGCCAACCCTCCTTTCAGTTACAGGTGGGAACCTAATGAATCGCTTGCTGATGATTTCAGGTTTAAAAGTTACGGACTTGCGCCGAAATCTGCTGCCGATTTTGCCTTCCTCCTGCACGGTTTTCATTTTTTGAGCGAAGAAGGCACCATGGCGATAATCCTACCGCATGGTGTTTTATTTCGCAGTGGAGTTGAAGAGCGGATACGTACAAAACTGCTAAAAGATGGAAATATCGACACAGTTATTGGTCTGCCTGCCAATCTCTTTTTCTCTACGGGTATTCCGGTTTGTATTCTTGTTCTGAAAAAATGTAAGAAGTTTGATGATGTCCTGTTTATCAATGCCAGTGAATATTTTGAAAAAGGGAAGGGTCAGAATTATCTGTCGGAAGAACACCTGAATAAAGTTATTGATACCTACCAGTATCGAAAGGAAGAAGAGCGTTATTCCAGGTGTGTACCGATGACAGAAATTGAAAAGAATGAATACAATCTCAATATTTCAAGGTATGTGAGCACCGCAAAACCTGAGCCGATTATCGATATTGAAGAAGTCAATAAAGAGCTTGTTGATATTGAAAAGAAGATAAATGATGCAAAGGCAAAACACAACAAGTTTTTAAGAGAGCTGGGCTTGAAAGAACTGCCATGAAATGAGAATAATTTTTTTTCATTCTTTCTCATACAGAGAGAACTCTTTAAGAAGTGAGTTCAGCTCATCTACCTTTTTAATATTGGCTGTTGTTATCCGGCTCATCTCTTCAAGCGCTTTGGTTATCAATTCACGGTTTTCTTTCTGATCCATGACGGAACTCTTAATAACAGAAAAACCGCTAAATACATTTTCAATACTATCTCTCATTATCCCCGTGTTAGATGTCTGCTCGGAAGAAAGATTTTTAAGATCCTCAGTAATCGATACCAGTTTCACTGAGGTCTGCAGCATTTCTTCAATTCCAGTAGTTTCTTCTTCAATTGCACGGTATATGTTATGAAAATGGCTGAATGTCAGTTCGACTGTATTTTTAATCTCGCTGAATGAACTGTCTGCCTGCATTGTCATATCATTTCCATCTTCTATGGCTTCAAGCATTTCTTTTATCAGATTTGATATTCCAGTTGATTTTTCGGAACTGTTTTCTGAAAGTCTTCGGATTTCATCTGCAACTACAGCAAAACCTTTCCCGGAATCTCCGGCATGAGCTGCTTCAATTGCAGCATTTATGGCCAGAATATCAATCTGTTCTGATAAGAGATGCAGATGCTCCAGAATCTCCTCGACATGAATGGAGGAGTCCTCGACACGTCTGATTGAACCTATCAGATTGCTGATATGTTCACTGCCGCTGGAAGTTATTTCCGTCAGATTCGATGTAAGTTTTTCTACTTCCCTGGCTGCTTCGTTTTCAGCCTTGATAGATGCAGCCATTTCCTCGATGGCACTTGAAGTCTGTTCAACCGAGGCTGCCTGTTCTTCAATGTTTCCGGAAATAATTGAAAGTGAGCCGAAAAAATTATTTAAAACTGACCTGGTCTGTCCGATTTCCTTTTCCTGGTTTGACATTTCAATATCGATACGGCCGATTGAATCGAGCAGTTTTTTTGTTGCATCAAAAAGATCCTGAAGTATTTTTCCTGTGAGGACGGATGTTTCTGAAACCTGACGGCCTGTTTGATCGACTTTTATGACAAGAAGCCTGATTTTTTCTATGAAGCTGTTAATTTCCGAGGCGATTCTTCCCGTATCGTCAAAATTAAATAGAGTTACCTTTTTGGTCAGATCTCCGCTCCCTTTTGCAAGGTCCTCCATTTTTCGCAGCAGCTGTTTTTTCTGTATCCGGTCCTCGGTCAGGGCCAGTACAGTGTTGATGCAGAGAGGTATAAATCCGAGCAATGAAAGGCCGGCAAGCACTACTGAATAATTTTTTGTAATGACGGAAAGTCCGGTTTCATAAGAAACAGAGAAGTATCGTGACGCGTAAATTAGTATGAGAATAGTGTAAGTAAAGCAGGTTGCCATTATGAGAATCATTTTTATCCGTACGAAAACGTCGCTTTCTCCGTTCTGCATTTCTGTCATATCGAGCTTTATTTTTGCAGGTATTAAAATTCTGTTTATAACAAGTGCTGCTGTGACTGCACTCATGCAGCCTGAAATACTGTTTGTTGAGAGGCTCCAGAGGTAGGGAACTCCTCCTCCGGTTTTAAATCCCTGCATTCCGTAAAAAAGGGTAATCGCTGCCAGCCATAATCCTGTATTTGTAAGGATCAGCAGCCATGGTACTCTAAGACTTGCTTTACGTGCCCTGGAATAATTTTCTGCGGATTTGATATAGGTGAACAGCGGTTTTAAAAACTGGAGAATGATAATCATCTGAATCAGAGCAGATATTAGAAACAGAAGGTAAATAGAGGGCTGCAGTGCAAAACCGATCTTAACGGAAATACTCTGATTTGCCGGTTTGAAAACCTGCAGTATGAACTGATTCGCTGTAAAGATTATTGCGGGTATCAGTACCGCTGAAACTGAGATTGCAGTTTTGACCAAACTGGTTCTGATTCCGTCTTTTTTCATTGCCACATTATATAATTAATTATTTTACTCATCAATAAATGAAAAAATTTTAACTGTTTACTTGCATATCGGCAACGAACAGGGCTGGTTCCGGAAATTTCCGGTTGGCCCTGATTGTTTATTCTGTTTTCTGAGGGACATTTATCTTTGAGTCAATCAGAACGCCGATGAAATAGCATCCGAATGATCCGGCAAGTGTCCAGACAGAGCTGAGGGCAAAGCCCATTCGGCTGAACACTATGCTCAGGGCGGCTCCTCCGATTATTGTAATCAGGCCGGTTACTCTGCCTCCTTTCTTAAAGTGGAAGATATCGAAGAACAGCGGCAGAAAGCACATCAGAATCCTTGATGTTGATACCGAAAGTTCAACTATATATGCAGTCTTTCTGAACGCGAAAACCGCTACAGACGCAGTAATGATTATAATAAAGACACGTCCATACCAGAGGTTTCTGGTATTGCGGGTTATATCTCTTGTAACCATGGAAGAAAGTGTCAGTATGATGGAATTGGAAGTTGATATACTGGCAAAAACAATACTGAGCGCCACAGCCATTCCAAGGCCTTTGCCCATCAATCCGATAAGTCCGATAATTACATTATCGCGGCCGGTTATTTCAGCAAGGTTTCCGTTAATTGTGCCGTATTTGGCAGCGAAACCTATGAGGCAGGTGATAAGCGTATATGCTGTACCGACAACAGCGAAAAGAATAATCATCTTTCTAAATCCGCTTTTATCTTTAATAATGAACAGCCTCTGTACAACCTGCGGGTTCGTGAGCGCAAAAAAGGCCCAGGGAAGGGTCATGTTGATAAAAAATACGGGAGTCCATACCTTGTTGGGGAAGGTTGAAGTTTCAAAACCGCCGAAGCTGTCCCCGGCCCATAGCAGGGCTATCACTGCTACCGCAATCATAAACAGGCCCTGAACAGCGTCGGTCAGTGCCACGCCCCGCAGTCCGCCTATAAGAGACCAGATGCATATTAGAACTGCAGCCACAACCACACCTGTACCGTAGCTTATTCCGAAATTACCGAAAATAATGGAAAGTCCGATTACCTGGGCTGCAGTATATGGAACCAGTGCCAATACCGACACTATTGCTCCTGCGGTGCCGGACGGTTTTCCGAATTTTGAAGAGAAAAGTTCCATCGGAGAAACCATTCCCTCATCACGGCTTATCTTCCATATTTTCTTCCCGTATATTGAGAGTAGTATTACCGTAGCAACAAGGTAGGCCAGCTCAAAAATCATGGACCCGATTCCGGTTGAATAGGATAGCCCGACAAGTCCGACCATCATAAAGGATGAATAGGTTGTTGCGGCATAGGTAAGTGCACTTACTATCCAGTGAATTCCCCTTCCGCCTATGAAATAGGATTCCTGCGAATTGCTGCTTCTTGCTCTTCCCGCGTAAACAGCAATCCCTGTTCCTGCAGCAACATATATAATCATTAATACCATAAAGCCTGACATTGCAGCCTCCTTGAAATTTAGCAGAATTTTACCTGTAGGGCTGAAAGTGTCAATTGAATATTAAAAAAAGAAAAAATGTGCAAATAAAAATTGCATGCAATATGATAGAAGTGTATAATATTTAAAAATATCCCATACAATTAAGGAGAATATGATGCATCCATCAGAGATTGGTGAAATTTCATCAGTATGGACTCATTCAACAGGAATCCTTGCAGATCATGCAAAGGGCTGCTGGTTTTACGATAAAGAAGGCAATTCCTACCTGGATTTCACCAGCGGAATAGGCGTGACAAATACCGGACACTGCCACCCGAAGGTTGTTGAAGCTATAAAGAAACAGTCTGAATCTATGATTTTCGGGCAGTTCAATATCGTCTACCACCAGCCTGTTGCTGACCTGGTAAATGAACTGAAAACGGTTGTTCCAGCAGGACTTGATACTTTCTTTTTTGCAAGCAGCGGTGCCGAGGCTGTTGAAGGTGCAGTGAAACTTGCAAAGCATGCCACCGGACGTCCTAATGTGATTGTTTTTAACGGCAGCTTTCACGGGCGTACCCATCTTACAATGGCAATGACAACAAGCAAGACAATCTACAGGGAGGGTTATGCTCCTCTGGTTTCAGGTATATACGTATCGCCCTATCCATATTCCTTCTACTACGACTGGGATGATCAGACAACCTATGACTTTGCCGTTAAGGAATTAAAAAGGGTTCTGCTTGGACAGACGAAGCCCTCCGAGACTGCTGCCATCATTATCGAGCCGGTACTTGGTGAAGGCGGCTACGTCGTGCCTCCAAAGGGCTTTCTGCAGGCGGTGAGGGATATCTGCGACGAGCACGGCATAATGATGATTGCCGATGAGGTTCAGTCAGGATTCTGCAGAACGGGTAAGTTCTTTGCTGTCCAGCATGAAAATGTTCTGCCGGACATCATGACAATGGCAAAAGGGCTTGGATCAGGCGTCCCTATTTCCGGAATTGCCTACAAGCGTGAGCTGCAGGAAAAATGGGTTCCCGGAAGTCATGGCGGAACCTATTCTGGCAACACACTTGCCTGCGCCGCAGCTGCTGCAACAATCCGTGTAATGAAAGAAGAGAAGCTGGATCAGAATGCTGCCGAGCGCGGTGCCCAGCTGATGGACGGCCTCAAAAAGCTTCAGCAGAAATATCCGGTTATAGCGGATGTCCGGGGCCTGGGTTGTATGGTTGCAACTGAGTTTATAAAGGATGGAAAACCGGACGCCGACACGGTAAAAGCTGTGATTAAGGCGGCCTTCGAGGAGAAGTTGATTATGCTGAACTGCGGAACTTTCGGCAATATTATCAGATGGATACCGCCGCTGGTTGTTACTAAAGATGAAATGGATGATGCCCTTGAACGATTCAGCAGAGCACTTGCGAAGGTCATAGGCTGATAACTAATGGCAGAGAGACAGAAACTGGGCGACAAAGTATATGAACAGATCTCCGAGATGATTCTCAGGCAGGATATTGCCTGCGGTGAGCGTATTTCGGTGGATGCACTGTCAAAAAAGCTTGGTGTCAGCCGTACACCGGTAACCGAGGCGATTCAGAGGCTTGCAAAGGAGGGAATTGTGAATCTTTCCCTTCACCGCAGTGCCGAAGTATGTACATTCGGCAGAAAAGAGATCTCAGACCTCGGCTTTACCCGAATTGCACTTGATACAGTTGCGGTTCAGCTTGCAGTCCGTCACGGGAGCAATGCCGACTTTGACGAACTGAGGCTTATTGCCCAGCAGTGTCTGGAAACTGCCAAGTCCGGGGATATATATAACTGGATCAGGCTTGAATGTGATTTCCATCTGAGTCTGGCAAAGATCGGAAAGAACGACAATCTTGTTAAAATTATTGAAGAGCTTTATCTCAAGATAAGACTGCTCCAGTTTGTTATCTATAAAAATACCGAAATCAGTCTGAAGATGATCGAACTTCATTTTGATATGGTTGATAAGCTCAAAGAGCGTGATGTTGAAGGGTGTAATCAAACTGATACACAGACATCTTGCTTATTTTTACGACCTTGATGATCACAGCATAAGAACAATGATAATTGACTTTTAGGAGAACTATTATGGCATTAATGACAGGAAAAGAGTACAGAGCAAGCCTTAGAAACAGAAGGCCTCTAAACGTTTACATGGCAGGGGAGAAAATTGATAATCCCTATGATCACCCCATAATCGCGGCATCAATTAATTCAATTGCGCTCACATATGAACTGGCTGAAGATTCTAAATACCGCGACGATCTGACAGCTACATCGGCTCTTTCAGGCAAGACCATCAACCGTTTTTGCCACCTTCACCAGAGTCCGGAAGACCTCTATAAAAAGTTGGAATGCAGAGACTTCTCGGTCAGAAATGCGGCACCTGCTTTCAGCGCTGCGTTGGAATGGATGCATTCAACGCTACGTTTTCTACTACATATGAAATGGATGAAAAATACGGAACAAACTACCACGAGCGTTTTAAGAAATACATGCTTGAGGTTGAAGAAAAGGATCTGGTCGTCGACGGATGTATGACAGACCCCAAGGGTGATCGCGGAAAGAGACCGAGTCAGCTTTCAGATCCGGATCTCTATGTTCATGTGGTTGAAAGAAGGGAAGACGGTATCGTCATAAAGGGTGCAAAGGCCCATCAGACCGGCTGTATCAATTCTCATCATGCACTGGTGATGCCTACTATTACGATGACTGAAGAGGATAAGGAATGGGCCGTCTGCTGCGCTGTAGAATCAGATGATCCGGGAATTACATACATCTACGGACGTCAGTCATGCGACACAAGGCTGATCGAAGATCCGGATGGTGACAACATGGACGCTGGAAGCCCCAACTTCGGCGGCCAGGAAGCACTGATGGTTTTCGATAATGTATTTGTTCCATGGGACAGGGTCTTCATGGACGGTGAATATGATTTCTCAGGAATGCTTGTTGAAAGATTTGCAGGCTACCACCGCTCAAGCTATGCATGCAAGACCGGTGTCGGTGATGTTGCAATTGGAGCCGCACAGCTTATTGCCGAGTACAACGGTGCAGCAAGGGCTTCACATGTAAAAGATAAAATTGTTGAGATGAACCATCTTAATGAAACCATATGGTCAAGCGCAGCAGCATGTGCATGGCTTGGAAAGAAGATGAAGGCGGGAAACTACCTTATCGACCTTCTTCTGGCCAATGTCTGCAAGCAGAATGTAACCCGTTTTCCCTATGAAATTGCAAGACTTCTTCAGGACATTGCCGGCGGCCTCATGGTTACCATGCCGCATGCAAAGGACCTTAAAAACCCGGCAACAGCCGATCTTGTAAAAAAGTACCTCGCAGGAGCGGAAGGAACCGATACGGTAGAGAGAATGAAGGTTCTCCGCCTAATTGAAAACCTTACAATGGGAAGAGCAGCTGTTGGCTACCTTACCGAGTCAATGCATGGGGCAGGTTCTCCCCAGGCTCAGCGGATTATGATTGCAAGACAGGCCGATGTCCAGCGCAAGAAGGAATACGCTAAAAACCTTGCAGGAATAAAGGACTGAGGTGCACTATGAAGGACTGGAAAGTCTTTATAAGAAGAAACTGACGGATGCCGCATCTGCGGTGTCCGCTGCGGTGAAATCCGGGGATCAGGTAGTGTTGGGACACTGTGCCGGCGTTCCTGTAAAACTCACTTCAGAGATGGTAAGCCAGGCCGACCGGCTTAAGGATGTAAGGGTTTTTCACATGGTGCCCCTGCATGACTGTTCATACTGCAGCCCGGAATACGAGGGAACCTTCCGGCACACTACAATCTTTGCCGGTGGCCCTACAAGGGGCTCGGTGAACGAGGCCGGGCGGACTTCATTCCCTGTTATTTTTCCGAGCTGCCCAGACGCTTTCGTGAGAAGACGATCGACTGTGACGTTGCGATGATCATGGTATCACCGCCTGATGAGCACGGATTCATGAGCTACGGAATCTCGGTCGACTATACGCTGCAGGCTACTCAGTCCGCCCGTGTTGTAGTGGCTGAAGTGAACAGCAGGATGCCGCGCACCTTCGGTTCGTTCATTCATGTTTCAGAGATCGACTATCTTATTGAAACTGATTATGATCCTATTGAAATTCCTCTCCCCAAGATTACCGAGGTAGAGCAGAAGATAGGCAGCTATGTTGCAGAGCTTGTCCCCGACGGTGCGAACCTTCAGCTGGGCATAGGCGCAATTCCCGATGCAGCCCTCCATTTTCTTACAGGGAAAAAAGATCTGGGCATTCACTCCGAAATGTTCTCGGACGGCGTTGTCGATCTTTATGAAAAGGGCGTTGTGACCAACCGCTTCAATAATCTCAATCCGGGGAAATTTGTTGCGACCTTTCTCATGGGCACAAAACGCCTTTACGACTTTGCCAACAACAACCCGGCGGTCATGATGAAGCCGGTGGACTATACCAATAATGTGCTTGTTGCCGGTCATCTGAATAAACTCATCTCAATAAACTCTGCTATTGAGGTAGACCTCTACGGACAGGGTCTGTGCTGATATGATTGGTCCGAATCAGTTTTCCGCCGTCGGCGGACAGGTGGACTTTGTCCGGGCAGCCATGCATTCAGAAGGTGGAAAGTCGATAATTGCCTTCCCTTCAACTGGAAAGGGTGGACAGATTTCAAGAATTACTCCCTTATTGAAAGCGGGAGCCTGCGTGACTACCTCGCGTCATGATGTTGATTACATTGTAACAGAATATGGTATTGCAGCGCTCAAAGGCAAATCGAACTCACAGCGAGCACAGGAGCTTATAAACATCGCCCATCCCCGATTTCAGAGATGAGCTGAGCGCTGCACTGAAGAGGAATGACTGATGGAATATACCAAACTCAAACTTGAAATAGCCGGCGGCACTGCGGTTATCACTTTCTGCAGTCCGGAAACCCTGAATGCCCTTAACTCTCAGGCTCTGACTGAGCTTGGGGAAGCTGTTACAGAGGTTAAAAAAGCTGCAGCTGCCGACAGGTCTCTCCGGGCGCTGATAATTACCGGAGAGGGCAAGGCCTTCGTTGCGGGTGCCGATATTAAAGAGATGAGCAGCATGAACCCCGTTGATGCCGCCGATTTTTCAAGGTTCGGTAACCGTGTTTTCGCTGCGATCGATAACCTTCCGATTCCTGTAATTGCGGCGTGAACGGCTATGCTCTGGGCGGCGGGCTTGAACTTGTACTGTCGTGTGATTTTGCATATGCTGCAGATACCGCAAAACTCGGGCTGCCCGAGACCACCCTCGGCATCATTCCCGGCTTCGGCGGCAGCAAGAGACTTACCGACCGGAAGGCTGCAGCCAAGGAACTGGTCTTTACCAGGATGATAGATACAGCCGAAGCTCTTAGGCTTGGAATTATCAACAGGGTTGTTCAGGGCAGATCTGCTGATGGATACTGTAAAAGCACTTGCGGCCGAGATTGG
>OZ223271.1:0-23472 GCA_965140585.1 Spirochaetia bacterium | reverse complement strand
TTATTGACGGTTCTGAAAACTCAAGAAAAGCAGTCCAGCCTCTATCATCCTCAATTGCAGCGACAACTCCCGGGCTTTCTGCACTGACGGAATCACGCAGAAGATATGATTCAGAGGAACATTCTGCACGCTTCCACAGCTCTGAAAAATAGATCGATTCTTCTGTATAGTAAATTCGAACAGTCCCCTCCCCGACATGATACTCTCCATACCGGGACGGCAGCGCATTAACATCCAAAAACTCAATCCCCTCATGATATACCGGTCCTCGGGCAAGAACGGCAATACTCCCGTCATCTTCAGCAATAACCTGAACTGAATATGAAAAAAGGAGGACTGCAATCAGACTGATAATTTTTCTTTTCATTGATACTGATTATATCAGATAAATTATTCTATGTGAAATCAGGAATCCTTCAATTGTTTAGCGGGGTACGGCTTTCTGAATTAACCGCTGTATCATGTGAATAATTAACCCCCTGATGTAATCATCGTTTGCGGGATTAATTTTGATAAAGAAGCAGAAAAAACCACCGAATCACCCCTGTATCACTTTTAATTTTACAAGCCTTCCTTGGTTCTCATGTATATGATACATTTTCAGCTCAGCAATCTGCATTATATACAAGGGTTAATTTAAGATGAATAAAATAAACGCGAAGGGATACTTATATGCAGTCGGGGCAACTGTAATATGATCAGGCAATTTCATTATTGCACGCGGGCTCAGTGACAGCATTCACCCTCTGGAACTTGCATTCTGGCGATGGGCAACAGCCGTATTATTCTTCCTTCCGCTTGGTCTGAAACCGATGATTGCCGAATGGCATATTTTGAAGAAGAATATCCCATATCTTATAATTACATCAGTTCTCGGTATAACCATATTCAACACACTCATCTATTTTGCAGGCCGTACAACGACAGCTTTAAACCTGTCGCTCATCTCAATTACCAACCCGATCTTCATAGTAATTCTTTCCCGGATATTCTTTAAAGAATCTATAACAGTTAACAAACTGATTGGAATCATTATTGTTGTAACAGGAATAGTACTTCTTGTTACACAAGGAGATATCTCAAAACTGACGGATATCTCATTTGCCATCGGTGATCTCTGGATGCTTATTGCCGCATTCACATTCGCGGCATACAGTATTTTACTGAAACGGAAACCGAATGGGCTCAGCGTTTTCTCTCTTCAAATGATCACATTCATCACCGGCTTGATTTTTCTCTCTCCTTTTTATATATGGAAGGCTGCCGCCTCACCTCATACATCTTTTGACTCTACTACAGAGCTTTCCATTCTGTATGTTGGTATATTCGCATCCCTTATCGCATTTATTTTATGGAGCAAATCGATAGAAAATATCGGACCTGCAAATCCGGGATGATTTACTATACTCTCCCGCTTTTTTCAGGCCTGCTTGCATTCTTTGTACTTAAAGAATCAATTACCATTATTCATTTATTCAGTGCAGTTCTCATCATATTAGGGATCTTTACAGCGAACTCTTTACGAAGAAAACCGCAAAAATAGGAATATTTTCAGCCGGGCTTTCAATATTGATAGTGATGCCAGTGAGCAGTGATCCCTTTCTGCCTCTACACTCTCATATAGGTTGTACCAGTCACGCTTGAGTTTTATATATCCGGCCTGAAGCTGAGAATAATCAAGTATATCACTTACCATCTCGGCATATCCCGATATTAGAGCAAGCGGTGACTGAAACTCAGGTGATAAATTGGCTATTACCTCTTTATGCAGCAAATCAACCCGCTGCAGCGCCTTGCCCAGTTCCTCTACTGAATCAGAGAGATCTCCAAGCTCATCCTTCAATTTGAGTCCCGGAATTGCTTCCAGCTCTCCTTTTGCCAGAAGATCCACGGTTCTCTTCAGTATCCTGATAGGCTTCACAAAATAAGTTGACAGAAGTGTGGCAATAACGGCAGATATTACGGTAAGGATTACGGATAGTCGTATCAGCTGGATTCTGTTCATATCCAGATCAGTCTGAAGCTGATCAAGAGTCTCTTACAAAACGATGTAGGCTTTTCAAGCAGCATAAGCGATGGGAATACCAATTTCCAGAGCTATTGTTTCAGATCTGTATCGCAGAACTCTCTCAAATGCAGATCCTTCCTTCAGCATCTCAAAATCAGTCAGAGCAAACCCGCCGCTTCCGCCGTTAAATGATTCATCGAAGGCAACTGTAACAAAGCCCTGTTCCTTGATTCCTCAGAAGGGTGTTCCAATTATCAGCGCAGGATTTTCACTGTTGCCATTAGCTGTGAAGGCAGAAATTGTGATGACGCTTTGCTGTCTGGGAGTCAAAGTTGTTTCCTCTGCTTCTGATGTTACTGCTGCTGCATCTTCCTCAATTGTTCCGGCTCCAACAGCATTGGACAGAACAAACAAAACGCTGCTGCAATCAGCGGTAATTTTAAAATCATGATCTGATTCTTTGTATCATTCATATGTATCCTCCAGTATAAATTTCACTTGAAGATAAGAATCAAATGTGTTGAAATTGTGTTATGGCCTGCTTTTCTTCAATTTTTTATAATTTTATGCTGAATAATAAGAAAAGAATCACTTGATGGAGGGTTTTCCATGGATAATAAAAAAAGAAAAAAGAAGGATTACCTTACCGATACGATGACCCTGAATTATTGGGAGATCAGCATATATATCAAAATAAGATGATTGAATACAATCTGACATTGCCTACAGAAATTGAAAAGAGACAAAAGCTTTTAAAAGAAGTATTTGCTGAAATTGGCGAAGGCTGCACAAATAATGCCTTGTATAAATATTGGGAAAAATACTGTCATAGGGGCCGGAAGTGTGGTTACCAATGATATACCTGAAAGCGTTGTAGCATTCGGAGTACCATGCAAAGTTGTGAGAGAAATTGGGCAAAAGGATTATATGTATTATTATACGAACCGGAAACTGGATGTTTGGGAATAATAAAAAAAGAAACTGATTCCAATCCATGGGAATCAGTTTCTCCGGATTCTGGTTTATAGTAAAACTACTCGAGCTGTCACTCGACAGTTACAGATTTTGCAAGGTTTCTCGGCTGGTCTACGTTTCTTTCAAGCTTCAGAGCAGTAAAGTATGCGTATAGCTGAAGAGGAACAACCATCAGGTACGGATACATCAGTTCATGGGCCTTGGGTACATATATAACATCATCAACAATCTCGGCAACTTCAGCATCACCTTCAACCGCTATTGCAATTACCGGCCCCTTTCTGGCTTTAACTTCCTTGATATTAGAGATAACCTTTTCTCTCAGCTGGTCATCGGGAACAAGAAATACACTTGGGGTAACCTCATTTATCAGGGCTATAGGACCATGCTTGAGCTCTCCGGCAGAGTAACCTTCAGCATGAATGTATGATATCTCCTTGAGCTTTAAAGCTCCTTCAAGAGCAATCGGATAAGTAAGTCCGCGGCCGAGGAAGAAAAATGACGTGCAGTCGGCATATTTTTCAGCAATCTTTTTAATATCTTCGCGCTGTTCAAAAATCTGATTAATCTGCTCCGGCACTAAAGACATGGCCTTTACAATCTTCTGACCGTCCTCAAGGGACATATCGCGCATTCTGGCCATAATGAGTGAGAACATATACATTGCGGTCATCTGGGAAGTAAATGCCTTGGTTGAGGCTACTGCAATTTCAGGACCGCTGTGAATGTAAACACCGCCGTCAGACTCTCTCGGTATTGTAGAACCTACAACATTACATATACCCAGAACCGTAGCGCCCTTTCTCTGAAGCTCGCGCATAGCATAAAGAGAGTCGGCAGTTTCACCGGACTGTGATACTACAAAATAAAGAGTTCCCGGTTCTACAATGGGATTCTTATACCTGATTTCAGAACTCAGTTCTGCACTGGCAGGAATTCTCGCAATCTTTTCAAGCAGATGGGCACAGACCATTGAGGCGTAATATGAGGTTCCTGCAGCGAGTATTATGACCCTGTTTACAACACGAAGCTCTTTGGTTGAAAGATTGAGGCCGCCGAGCTTTGCTGTCCCCTGATCCTGATCGAGACGTCCCTTCATACCGCGAAGGATAGACTCAGGCTGTTCAAAGATCTCTTTTTCCATAAATGTAGGAAAACCGTCTTTTTCAATCTCACCAATATCCCAGCCTACGGTACTTACCTGCTTATCTCTCTCATTATCACGGATATCAGTGGTCCTGAAACCGTTCTTATCAACAACAACAACATCGCCGTCTTCCATGTAAACAACCTGTTTGGTATATGCCATCATGGCTGTTACATCGGAAGCAAGAAACATCTCGCCTTCACCGATTCCAAGAACCAGCGGAGAACCGTTTCTGGCACCAATCAGCCGGCCAGGCTCATTGGCATGAATAGCTACAATACCATAGGTTCCCTTCAAAAACTTAAGCGAAGTCTTAACAGCCTTTTCAAGATCGCCTTCATAGTATTTACTTACCAGGTGGGCAATTACCTCTGAATCGGTCTCTGTCCTGAAAACAACACCTTCAGCGGCAAGTTTGTTTCTCAGGCTTATATAATTTTCAATGATACCATTATGAACAATCGTAATATCACCAGCAGTATTAGTGTGCGGATGGGCGTTTGTATCATTAACCTCGCCGTGGGTTGCCCACCGGGTATGACCGATACCGAAGTTCCCTGGAACTGAATCAGGAAGGATCTCCTGCAGATTACTGATCTTTCCTTTCCTTTTAATAACAGTAAGTTTCCCGTCGTTTCCGACACTGATTCCCGCTGAATCATAACCCCTGTATTCCAGCCTCCGTAAACCCTCAACAAGGATTCCGGCAGCATCCCTGTCTCCGCAGTATCCAACTATTCCGCACATAAAAAGCCTCTTTTACAAAAATAATTACTCCAAGTATATCGCAAAACAAATTGAATGCAAACATGAAGCTGTATGAAATTATTTCATTTAAATAATTACAGGGAGTACAGATAAATGAAAATCGGACTTGTTTTTTCTACTTTATTTTCCATGCTTCAAATCATTTCATGCGGACCGGTGACCGATCTGAGAAATTTTGCAGATACAGATCTCTACCCGCCTGAACTGCTTGAAATAATCAGCGAAGATGAAAACGGCATAAAACTTCTGTTCAATGAGAATATCAAAATTGGAAACAGCCCGGTGATAAGCCCTGACTGCGGAGAAGCTTCATACACCGTCAGCGAAGAGACATTAACAGTAGAATTTCCGGAAAAACAGGAGCCCGGAAAACAATACAGCATAGAAGCATCAGTCAACGATGAAAAAGGCAACTCAATGTCTTTCATTGCTCCCTTTTACGGCTACAATCCCAGACTGCCTGAGGTAATAATAAATGAATTCATAACTCAGGGTTCTTCAACTCACCCTGATATGGTTGAACTTTTTATAAAAACTGCCGGAAACACCGCCGGTATGTGGATTATAGAAGGAACTCCCGAAGATCCTGATGATAATTTTGTGTTTCCGAGCTGCGAAGTAAATAGCGGAGATTACATCATAATTCACTTTAAACCGCAGGGTATACCCGAAGAATCAGACGAAGTACTGGAAGCTGTTGATGAATCCGGAGGTCTGGATGCATCAGATACAGCCAGGGATTTCTGGGTCCCAGGAGGGGGAGGCCTGTCGGGCAACAATGGTGTAATTACGCTATACTCATCACATGGAGGAAAGCTTTTAGACGGGGTGATGTATTCGAACAGAACCTCAGCATCAGATGAGGATTATTCCGGTTTCGGCAGCAGCTCTACACTGGAAAAAGTACTTCAGCTATATACCGAAGAAGGCTGGAAATCACCCACAGGCAGCTATACAGACTACCCAAAGCCTGAAGACGGGATAAATCCGGATGATTCAACCGCAACCAGATCAATCTGCCGGGGCTCAGGCCCTGCGGATACAGACAGCTCTGCAGACTGGCATATAACACCTACCAGCGGTTCAAGTTTCGGTGCAATAAATACTGATGCAGTCTATTCACCCTGAGAAGAAGTGTTCAAAGAAGAGGCAGTTCCACTGAAAGTTCAGGTGAGGGCGCCTCAGGTGAGGGCGCCTCAGGTGAGGCGTGCAAGATCTTTAAGCCGGAAGTCATCCATCATGCCGTCGATGTATACCCTGGCTTCAGAAAGATGCTCTTTGGCTTCCTTATCAAGCCCTTTGCCTCCGTCTATTGCCCTAATCACTTCATCCTGCAGTTTTTTTAGAAGAGAAGCCGCAGCGAGAAGACTTCGCTTCTCCTCCCGCTCAATTTCATTGTAATCGCGCGGAAGACGTTCAAGCAGGCGGTAATAAGTGGTAAGAGCCGAGGGAATTCCTTCCAGACCGGGTCTGCACAGCCTGTTTATTTCAGGTTCAATATCAACAGACTCCCAGAAACGCCTGGATCCGTTCTGATTTCTCAGAATCCGGTCAACCAGTGACCAGTAATCTTTCTCTATACAGGAAAGCGCCCCGAAGAGCTTTTTCATTTCATTTGAAGCATCGCTGTGAATAATAATTTCAGGGTATTTGTCAATGCGGGCTGCAAATTCTTCAATCATTCGATCCGCATAGCTTTTTACCTTTTCTGTGCTTTTTTCAGTTTTTTCATGGTCATCGGTAATATCAGACAGGCCTTCCCGGTCACTCACAGCCGTTTTACCTTGAGACTTTTCATTCTTCACTGTTTTCTCAGGCTGATTTTTAGCTTCAGCTTTTGCAATAAGAGCTGCCAGGGCTTCTCTTTCAGCATTCAGAAAACGAAGAAGGTCCATCCGGTACTCAACAGCGTCTCGGTAGCGGTACTCAAATTCCTGTTTAATCCGCTGAGTCTTTTTAAATTTTATTATATATGTCTCGTATTCAGCGCGAATCTCTCTCAGAAGATCCTCAATCTGACTTTTATCTTTTTTTAATCCAAACATTCCTCTCCCTCCAAAGTAAAGGGAACTTCAAATACATGCAGAATCAGGATAATAGGTATTTAAAGTTATTTCAAGACAAAAACCCTGCCCTCTTTTTTATAATCGGCAAGATTGACTGGAGCTTCAGTTTGTTTTATGCTCAATCCATGTACCGCAGAAATCCAGTTCCAAGAACAGCCGCAATCCATGACCTTTCCGGTTTCGGCAGATCTTCACTCACTACAGTTATACCTATTCTCTCAACAATGGGAATCCAGGTTTGCCCAGTCCCAACCGCTATACTGTCCACCCATACAAGTGAATTTGAAGGATATCATTTTGTCGACTTCACTCCGGAAATGGAAAAATATATAGCCCATTGGAAGAGTCTGGAAATCCATTTTGATGCAATATACAGCGGATTTCTGGGATCTCCGGCTCAGGTTGATATTGTAGGCAGATTTATTGACGACTTCAGAAATTGTGAGCAGATTATCGTTATCGATCCGGTTCTGGGCGACGACGGCATATGCTACGCTACCATATCTGCAGACATGGTCAGAGAGATGAAAAATCTAGTAAAAAAAGCACATGTCATAACCCCGAATATAACCGAGGCGGCTCTGCTTCTAGATGAGAACCCTGAAGAAATAAAGACAGCCTTTACCTCTGACAAAACAAAGTCATGGCTTAAACGGCTTTCCGAATCCGGGCCTGAAATAGTAATAATTACAAGCATTCCTGTTGCCGGTCGACCGGAATCAACCTCTGTTGCAGGTTATGAAAAAAAGGCCGACAGATTCTGGGAGGTTCAGTGCACCTATATTCCCGCCTATTTCCCGGGAACCGGAGATATATTTACCAGCGTCATAACCGGCAGTCTTCTTCATGGGAACAGCCTTCCCATAGCAATGGATCGCGGCGTTCAGTTTGTCTCTCAGGCAATTCGTGCCAGCTTCGGACATGAATACCCGCTTCGTGAGGGCGTACTTCTGGAAAGCGTTCTCGACAACCTGAGAGCCCCGATTACTACAACAAGTTATGAAATTTTCTGAGCCCAGGGGGATTATATTCCTGGATTTTGACGGAACTCTTTTCGGGCCGGATAAAAGGATTCACCCCGAGGACATCAGAACCCTGCAGAAGGCCCGGGACGCAGGCTACCTTGCAGTCATTGCCACCGGAAGAAATCTGTTTTCAATTCAGCGGGCAACAGCTGAATTTTCACCGCCGCTTCAAATCTATACTGATTTTATCATATTTTCTTCCGGTGCCGGAGTGCTGGACATGAATGATTTCGGAAAAAAAACTTCAGAACTGCATGAGCGCCTGATTGAATCAACAAATCTCGATCCGGAAACCGCATTCAGAGCGGCAGAAAGACTCTTCAACGATGGAATAGATTTCATGATCCATCAACCTGTCCCGGATAACCACCGTATGATCTATATCAAGGCAAACGGTTTTGTAAACCCGGATTTTTACCGGCGGATCAATACTTATCAGGAGTTTTCTACAGGCATGAGCTCTGAAGGATATCTTTCCGAGCTTGAGACGATCCAGCACCTCTGCAGCTGCGGCCCCTGCCAGCTTTTAGGCGTTCTGCCATTCACCGAACCTGAAGATTCAGGCCTTCCGGAAACAGAAATCTCAAGGTTACGTGAATCACTTCCACAGGCCTCAGTAATAAGAACTACTTCTCCGATTGATAATAATAGCATCTGGGTAGAAGTTTTCAGCAGTGATGTCTCAAAATCCGCTGCAGCAGAACGCTTCGCCAAACGCTTCAAACTTGGACCATCAGAATGTCTTGCCATTGGAAACGATTATAATGATGAAGATCTGATTGAATGGGCCGGATCTGGATGGGTTGTCGATGAAGCACCCCGGTCCATGCGTGCCAGATTCAGAAACGCAGGCTCAAACAGGACTGCGGCAGTGGCTGCTGCAATCAGAAAGTTCTGCCGCTTTAATTCATAGCTTAATCTTCAAAAGCTCTTTCAGAATATCCTTCCAGTGACGGATCTTTTCATGACGCTGCTTTTCTGAAATGAAGGGTTTAAAGCTTACATAGCCACGATGCATTGAAAGCAGCTCCCTGTAATCCTCCCAGAAACCGCAGGAAAGGCCGGCAAGATAAGCAGCTCCGGCAGCAGTCATATCCGACTCGGGAGACCTCTCAACCCTGCAGCCTGAATAATCGGCGAGACACTGCATCAATACATCGGATTTGCTGACTCCGCCGTCAGTCATTATTTCATTAATCTGTGTATGAGCATCTTTTTCGACTCCTTCAAGGATATCAACAACCCGCAATGCTATTCCTTCGAGCACAGCCCTTGCAACATGTCTTCTGTGTGTCTGCAGCGACAGACCCAGGATTGAAGCCTTGGCTCCCGGTACAAAATACGGGAATCTGATGCCTGTAGGAGTAGGTACAAAGTAAACGCCTTCTGAATCTTCACATTCCCCGGCAAGCCGGTCCAGCTCTACAGGTGTATCGGACAGGCCTATTCCGTGAGCAAGCCAGTCTATCAGTGTGCCGGCAGTAGCCACCTGCCCTTCGAGCATATATGTCGGTTCGCCGTTAATTACCCAGGCCACAAGCGGAAAAAGCCCGCGCCTTGAGACTTTCCCCTTACTGCCCACGTTTACACAGACAAAGGAACCTGAACCCAGTGAGCATTTAACATCTCCCTCGTTATAGCATCCATGCCCGAAAAGCGAAGACTGCTGATCTCCGACTGCCGCCATTATGGGAATTTCTGCGCCGAAAAGAGCCTTATCAGTAACTCCGAAATTCCCATTGGTATCTCTCACCTCAGGGAGCATTTTCATCGGAAGCTTGAAGATATTCAAATAAATATTGTTCCATTTAAGATCAAAGGGGTTAAACATGGCAGTTGAGGCGGCATTTGTATAATCAGTGAGATGATTCTTCCCTCCGGTCAGCTTGTAGATAAACCAGGTATCAATAGTCCCGAAAACCGCAGAACCGGATCTGCATTTCTTTTCAAGGTCAGGCCTGATATTGAAAAGCCACCTCACCTTTCCTATAGTGTGATCAGTATTCAGAACAAGCATTGATGTCGCAATCAATATGGTACTTTTTATCAGCCTGCTGAAAAGTTTCATTGTGCCCCGAAGAGCAACCCAGACAGGGTTACGGTTCATTGCAGCAATTGTTTCAGCAGCTCTAACATCCTGCCAGTTGATAAATTTGGTATAGGGTTCTCCGCTCTCCCTGTCCCAGATACAGAAACTGGATCGCTGATTGGTTATTCCGATTGCGGCTACTTCTTCAGGTTTAACACTGCCGTCGGCAAAGATTGAATTAACTGTATCTACAAGGGCTTTCCAGAGAAGCTGCGGATCATGCTCGGTGGCTCCGGGTTCCGGATGCTCAGCAGGAGTTTTTTCATACTCCCGCTTGACAATCACGCCGGATTTATTAAAAAGGATACTGCGGATACCCGTTGACCCGGCATCCACAGCTATAATGTATTTCTTTTCTGTATTCATCCGTCAATTATAATACGGATTAACAATCTGTTTTTATTTTTTTTTGCCGAAAAGTTTTTTGAAAAAACCTGTCTTTTCGGGAGCTGCAGAAGCGGACGGTGCTGGAACAACCGGTTTTTTCTGGTTGTTTTTCTTCGGAGCGGATTTTTTGGGAGCAGATTTTGCTCCTGACTTTTTCATCATCTCCTCGGACGGCTTAAAATCTTCACCGTATTTAGCCTTGTAGTAGGCAAGTCTGTCTTCCATGCTTGAAGATGATTCGGGCTTTTTAACAAAGTCTCTTTTTTTATTGTCAGGACCTCTTCGGTTATAGTTATTTTTCCGGCTGCCGTTTCCGTTTTCGCTGTGCCTGTTCCCGGTACGTGAACCTGCCGCTTTTTCTCTATCCTTATATCCAGATGAGGAACCGCTTCGTTCAGGATTTCTTCTTTGTCCTTCGGGTCTAGGACGATCTGAACCTTCACGTCTGCGTCGATCACCTCCGCCTCCGCTGCCGGAGCGTCCGCCTCTCGAATCATTTCGCCTGCCGGAGTTCCTTCCGTTCCGCTGGCTGCTGTTCCTGGACCCGCCGCCTCTGCGCTCATCGTCATAGCTTCTGGTATTAAATTTCATATCGGCACTGGCATCTTCGGCAAATAAATCATCATCTGCAATCATTACAGATATCTTATCGCCGATATACCCTTCAATTGCAGGGAGATGAAAAACATACTGCTCACATGCAAGTGAAATTGCTCTGCCTGATTTTCCTGCCCTTGCAGTTCGGCCGATTCGATGAACATAGTTTTCATAGTCTTCGGGAAGGTCATAGTTAATTACTACAGGAAGATCATCAACATGAAGCCCCCTTGCCGCAACATCGGTCGCTACAAGGATCTGAATATTTCCAGCCTTCATGCTTTGAATAACTTCCAGCCTTTTCTTCTGAGGCAAATCACCCATCAGAAATTTACATTTGTAGCCGTTCACCTCAAGACGCTTCGCTACCTCAACAGCCTTGTGCTTTGTATTACAGAAGATAATCATGTTTTCAAATGATTCTTTTTTGAGTATACCAAGCAGAAGATTGAATTTTTCATGGGAAGCAACATGATATAGCTCCTGACTGATTTCCTCCACAGTCATCTTTTCAGGCTCTATTTTGATCTCTTCATATTCATTCATCTGATCCCATGCAAGATTGAGTACTCTGGTATTCAGTGTCGCACTGAAAAGCATGGTACGTCTTTCTGCCGGCGGTGGCATACGTCTGAGCATCTTCCTTAAATCGGGGAGAAAGCCCATATCAAATAGCCTGTCGGCTTCATCAATAACAAGAACTCCGAATTCCTTAAAATTTATACTGTTCGACTTCTCAAGATCCAGAAGTCTTCCGGGTGTTCCGACAACCAGATCAGCACCGGCTTTAAGATTTTCAAGCTGTTTTTTATATCCTACTCCGCCGTAGATACTTACTGTTTTGTATTGCAGCGCTTTCCCCAAAATTTCAGATTCCTCTTCAATCTGTACGGCTAATTCTCTGGTAGGGACAATGATCAATGCTTTTTTCTTTTCAACGCTGTCTGATAAAAATAATTGATAAATGGAAATGAGGAAGGCCGCGGTTTTTCCTGTTCCTGTCTGTGACTGTACGGTGACATCTTTTCCTTCAAATACGGCCTTGAAAGTTTTTTCCTGTGCGGGCATGCATTCAGTAAATCCGGCGTCTCTGATGCCCGTCATGATGTCTTCATTTAGATTTAATTCTTCAAATTTCATGCAGCAATTATACTCTTTATACTATATATCAGCAAGCAGGGAGAAATGATGGCCCATTTTGCACAGCTGAATACGTTATATGGGTCATTTCGACACAACCGCCGGCTAATCTGCACCTGAATTGTCATATTGACACATATAAGCATTATTCAGCCTAATTTTTTGTTCATTTATTGTACAAAAGCTAATAAACCATTGCTCATCAGGCTTAAAAAAAGAATTAAAAAGCCCTTAAACTCGGCCTTTTCAGCCTGAACCAGATATTATTTTGTAAATTTCACCTTCCCCACCCCTACAGGCTCTCATTTTTACAACTTTTGGCACGGATCATGCTTAGTATTAAATGTAAAAACGAAAACAATTAAGGAGTTGTAAAATGACAGCAATAACAACATACAGACCAAAGACAATGAGTATTTTTAATGAGATGGACAAGATGATGGATTCATTGTTCACACCTAACAGCAGCAGCTACAAAGCTTCCAGGTTCCCCGCCGTTGATGTAATCGAAGAAGAAGGCGGATATAAACTTAGCGTTGAACTGCCGGGATACGGAAAAGATGACGTTGAAATTAAAATCGACAATAATCTGCTGACAATTTCCGCTGCAGAAACTGCAGAAACAGAAAAGAAATCTGAAGAAAAAGAAGAAGTAAAATTTCTTATCAGGGAAAGAAACAGCAGAAATTTCACCAGAACATTTGTCCTGCCCAAAGAGGCGGATAAAGATAATATAGAAGCACTATTCAAGGATGGACTTCTGGTTCTCAATATCAGAAAGATTCCTAAGGCACAGCCGAAGACTATAACAATCAAGGCGAAATAGTCTTCACAAATCCTCACCCTCCAGCCCCCTCCCACACCAACAGGGAGGGGTTCTTTTTTTTAAATCAGATATCTCTGAACATAAACCGACTGCAGCCTTTCCCAGGCTTCATCATAACTCAGATCCCTTGTGTAAGTATAAATATCATTTTCTATAAACCGACCGTCACCCTTTCTGAAATACATAATCGGATGCCGGAGGCAGCCCTCAATTTCATTCATCTCTAAACCCTTGCCAATGAGATATCTGCCGAAAGTGGTTTCAGAGAGCGGAATATTTCTGATGGATGTATCATAAAGAAATCCGGTACTATCCAGCAGTTCTTCGAAAGGCCCCTTGGAATAGTGAAAAACTCTACCGGAGGATGATTTTGTATTTATAATACCCGATTCAGAAAGTCTTGATTCAATCGCATTGATAAGGTTTCTGATTTCACCATTATTGCCTGCCGCCCGGAAAACCATAACTGCAATATCGGTATGGCGGTCATTACGGTTAAGAAGAGCCGGAATATCGTAATTGAGAATGAAAAGGTTTTTGTATCTTTTAATTGTCTGCCCGTTTATTACAAGCATATCCGATGGCTGCACCCACAGGTTAAAAAGCTCTTCTTCACTTAGATTCAGCTGCTTCATTGCGTCATAGGGTCCGACTATCTCCGCTTTCTCAAAAGATCTACGGTAATAGGCTTTAAAAACCTTCTTCATATATTTTGTAAACAGAGACTTCCCTTTAAGCGCAAAAAGAAGTCTTATCCGGTAATGATGCTCAACAAGACCATTTTGCGAGATAAATCCTCCGGGAAAATTTGCCAGATACACCAGACTGAAGCGGTCCCGGCAATTCTCTTCCTCTCTCGCTGCCCTCATTATAAGGCTTTCGATCTCTACGCCGTTTGTTTCTGGCCTGAGGTAAATGAAAAAATCACGTGATTCAAGGACATTTTCAGCAGGAGAGAAAGGCAGCAGGATAGAAGGATTCTGAATTTCCATATACTTACAGCATAATACGGCCTGATGAATTTTGCAGTAAAAACCGCATCAGTTTTTTATCACAACAGATTCACCGGATTTAAGACGGCACTCTTCACCATTATGTGAGAAAGTAATGCTGAACCCTTCAAGCAGTTCATATTCCGTCTCAGCCTGTGAAAGATATATACCCAGCACCTCAGCTTCCTTCTTTAGCCGGAATGAAATACTCTTCCATCTCTTTGGAATTGCAGGAGCAAACGAAAGAAAGCCGTTATAATCTCTCATCCCTGCAAATCCGCAAACTATTGAAAGCCAGGTGCCTCCCATAGCTGCAATGTGTACTCCATCTGAGACATTTCCGTTAACATCATCCAGATCCATACGGGCTGTCTTTATAAAGTAGTCATAAGCCATTTCGGAATATCCAAGTTCGGAAGCCATTATACTCTGTACACATGGAGCAAGTGATGAGTCTCCGGTTGTGATAGCATTATAATAATCGAAATCACGTTTCTTCTGATCAGGAGGGAAACGGTTACCCAGCAGAAATTCTGCAAGTACAACATCAGGCTGCTTCAAAACCTGATGGCGATAGATAACCAGAGGATGAAAATGAAGAAGGAGCGGATATTTATCTTCTGGTGTGTTCTTAAAATCCCAGACCTCTTTCAGCAGAAAAGCATCATCCTGACAATAAATCCCAAGTTCGGCATCATAGGGAAGATACATATTTTGAAAAGCTCTTCTCCATGAAGCAATCTCAGAGGTTTCAAGCTTAAGCCTCGCTTTCAGCTGGCCGAGTTTTTCCGTCTCAGTCTTCTGCAGAAAATCCGCAGTTATTACCGCATACTCCAGATTATTAGCAGCCATTATATTTGTAAAAAAATTATTGTTCACAATTGCGGTATACTCATCCGGCCCGGTTACCCCGTTTATACGAAAGCTGTCTCCGTCCGGACTGAAAAACCCCAGGCTCATCCACATCCGGGCAGTTTCAAACAGTATCTCTGCTCCGCAGGCAATTAGAAAATCATAATCTGCTGAAACCTCGACATATTTCTGTACCCCATAGGCGATATCGGCGTTAATATGATACTGGGCAGTTCCTGCAGGAAAATAAGCAGAGGCTTCCTCACCGTTAATAGTTCGCCAGGGGAAAAGAGCTCCGGACTCGTTCATTGTCTCTGCCCGGGCCCTTGCAGCATCAAGGATGCTGTAGCGGTATTCAAGAAGTTTCCCCGCAATCCCCGGACTTGTATAAAACATAAAGGGCAGAACATAGATCTCGGTATCCCAGAAGTAATGCCCCTCATAACCCTCGCCGCTTAAGCCCTTCGCTGCTATATTACGGCGCCCGTCACGTCCTGCGGATTGATACACTGAAAAAAGGTTGAAACGTATTCCCTGCTGCAGAGAATCATCACCTTCAATCTGCAGATCCGAACGCTCCCAGAATCCGGCAACATGCTCACGGTGCTCGCTTATTATTCTGTCAGCCCCCTCATTCATTATATCTTCAAGTTCTTTTTCCGCCCGAATCAAAGGGGATGACTTATCAATATCAGTTGATGTACAGCAGGCTATGAAGCGATCGATTTTGAAACCGGGAATTTCGGTTCCGGTAAAAGTAAACTCTATACTGTCCTCACCCTTTTCGCAGGATAATAACTCAAGGTATTCATCAGTCTGATGCCCTGCTGCACAGCTGAATACAAGATTACTGTTACGGGTTTTAAATTCTGCGGACATCGATGAGCCTTCAGCTTTAACCTCCTGCAGCTTAAGAGCCTGATGCCCGAATCCTGCACCGGTACGCGGATCACTTTTATTCTCCCGGTGAGAAACGGTCTTTAGCCAAGTCTTTGAAACAAGCCTGATATCCGCCGGTAATTCGGGCAAACGGACCTGAATACTGAGTACTGCACAGTGCGGCCTGACAAGAGAAACACATCGTGTACTTTGATAATCAACAATTATTCCTGATGGAGACTTCCATTTTATATCCCGCAAAAGCAGCCCTTCAGACATATCGAGGGTTCTGCTGTAGGACAGGATTTCGCCATCATCAAGTGAAAAGCAATCCGCGTTTATATAAAAACAGATGTCAGTTTGATCCGGAAGACTGAGCATAGCCTGCTTTTTATCCGGAAAACCGAAGGCTGATTCACCGTAGACTTGGGGCGATGTTTCATAAAATCCGTTAATGAACAGCCCTTTGTGAGAGGCTCCGTCTGAACCGTCAGCTTCCTCACGTCCGCCCCGGATTCCCATATATCCGTTTCCGAGAAAAAATATTGTTGCATTTTTTTCAAGTCCTGCCGGGATATATTGAGTTTCTGTTATCTTCCATGGGTATGCAGGGAATCCGGATATTTGCTTTGATCCGCTTTTCATATCTATCCTTTCACAGCCCCCGATGTGAGTCCTTCCACAATCTTTTTCTGGAAAATAAAGACCAGAACAAGCAGCGGAATCGTCACAAGTATCGCCGCGGCCATTATTTCACCGAAGGGCTGCTGATAGGCAACCTCACCGGAGAACAGGGCAATTACTACAGGCACGGTTCTTGACTCAGGCTCAAAGGAAGTAAAGGTGAGCGCGAAGAGATACTCATTCCAGGCCTGGATAAATGCAAGAAGTCCGGTTGTAACAAGAGCCGGAGCTGTAAGCGGCAGCAGTATTTTGAAAAAGCTTTGAAAGGGGGTTGCCCCGTCAACCTGTGCAGCCTGCAGTAGTGAATCAGGAAGGCCGCGGAAGAAGTTAGTCAGCACCCATACAGTAAAGGGTAATGTGAAAAGCAGATAAGTAAAAATCATCCCCGGAACAGCAGATATATTCAAAGCCCTGACTACTGCATACAGCCCTGTAAGAACCGAAACCTGGGGGAACATGGTCATAGCAAGAATTACATAAAGTGATGCATTCTTGAATCTGAAACGAAGTTTACCGAAGGCAAAGGCTGCAAATGAACCGAAGCACAGCGACAGCAGAGTTACCGAAACTGCAACAACAGCACTGTTTCCAAGTCCGTGCAAGAATGCCTTATTACCGAATACGGCTCTGAAATTCTGAAAGGTCATTGAAAACCTGAGAGTTTCCGGATCCCGCGGGAGCATTGTTGCAGGTGTCATCATCAACTGAGCTTCGGTCTTGAACGATGAAATAACCGCCCAGTAAAAAGGAAAGATCATTTCAATAAAAATAAATATCAGCAGAAGGTAGAAAAGAACCTTTCCGGTTATTTTTCCGGCTTTACTAGTCATTGCTGCCCCCTACTCCACCGACCATTTTTATATAAATAACGGTAAATATCAGAATTATTGTAAAAATTATTACACTGGAGGCTGATGAGTATCCCATAGCCTGGTTATCAATTAGCTGGTAGTAGGTAAAACTTGCCATCGAGTATCTTTTCTGGGCAAGTACAATCTGGAAGAGGTCAAAAACCCTGAGCGCATCAAGGGTTCTGAATATCAGGGCAACCGCCAGTGTCGGCCTGAGCAACGGCAGCGTCAGTGTAAAGAACTGCCTGATTTTACCGGCTCCGTCCACTCTTGCAGCCTCATACATCTGGCCCGGCATAAGCTGCAGTCCGGCCAGAATTAAAAGAGCCATGAAGGGTGTTGTTTTCCAGACATCAATAGTAACCATAACCCAGAGCTGACTGGCGGAATTTGTAATAAAGGCAAACTGACCGTCAAACCAGCCCAGAGACTGGAACAGGACATTGAAAAAACCGATTCTTGATGAAGCAAACATCCACTCCCATATTCTTGAAGAGACAGCTGTGGGTATAGCCCAGGGAACAAGCATTACAGCCCGCATGATCCCACGGCCTTTGAATTTCATATTTAGAACAAGCGCTACGACAAGCCCCAGAATGGTTTCAATAAGCACTGATGCAACAGTAAATGTCAGAGTATCCGTAACCGAGCGGACAAATTCCCTGTCGGTTGCTCCTATAACATAACGTTTCCCCAGAAAATTGAACTGTTTTAACTCCTTGTATCTAAAAGGCTCCCTTGGCAGGACTCTGACAGGGCGTTCAAATACTTCTTTACCGGTTTTTTCATCAATTACCCGGGGAAGTTCCTTAACCGTTATGCTCATCAGTTTTCGATAATTCTGTACGCCGACAAAATTCTGCTGCTCAGAACTGGCAAAAACCCGATCAGTCATACTTGTAACAAAGACAGAACCAAGAGGATAAAAAGCTATTACAATAAGAACAAGGAAGGTCGGCACCAGAAGCATTATGGCGAGTCTGGCCTCATTGTGCGAAAGGGCTGACTGTTTATTAATCATGTTTTTCATTCCATTCTCCTGAAAATTTATCCGGCGAAAGATTAGCTCCTCCGCCGGAAATTTTAATGGCCCCGATTCAGGGTATTGGAAATGTTTTATTTCTGAGGAGCTCCAGTCGGATAACCGAGCAGATCCTCAAGATCAAGTTCAAGCTCTTCCAGAGCAGTTGCGGCATCCATTTCACCTGTCAGCACTGAATGTACTGCGGTAAAAAACGCAACTGAAGTTTCATTATATTTCGGTGCTGTTGCAGTTGATGGTCTTGCTGCTGCGTTCATAAATACATCGTAAAGCTTGATCATAAATGGCATCTTCTGCTCAAGTTCAGGATCATCATATACAGCCTTGAAGGTTGGATTGTTGCTGCCTTCGATAGCCTTGAATTTCTGCTCTTCCTTCCCGGTGAGCCAGAGGAGGAAATCAACAGCAGCCTGAGGATTCTTTGAATACTTGCTTACACCCAGCTGCCATCCGCCGAGTGCTGCAGCGCCGTGGCCTGATTTTCCGCTTGGAAGGGGTACAACATCAAATTTACCTTTTATTACTGAATCATCGGCATTTCCCAGTCCGTATGCGTAGGGCCAGTTTCTCATAAATGCTGCGTTTCCAGCCTGCCATACTGCACGGGAATCTTCTTCACCGAAACCGGTAACGCCTGCAGGTGATATTGTACCTACCCATGAAGCCGCCATTTCAATTGCTTCAACCGCAGCCGGATTGTTGATTGTAATCTTCTTGTCAGCGCTTACTATAGTGCCTCCGCCGTTTGAATAAACCCATTCAAGAGCGTCGCAGGTAAGTCCTTCATAAGCGTTACCCTGCCATACATATCCCCAGAAATCCTGGTTACCGGCTTTTCTTTCACCATCCTGAATTTTTTTAGACATTGCAGTAAGCTCATCCCAGGTTGCAGGAGGATTATTGTAACCGTATTTTTCAAGCAGATCTTTTCTGTAGTAAAGAAGTCCGGCATCGGTAAACCAGGGCATTCCAACCAGTTTTCCGTCAACGGTGTTGTTTTTAACAATTGCAGGAAAATGCTCAGAAGCCTGCGCCTTTGCACCGTACTTATACAGATCTACAAAATGTTCAGCCAAATCTCCGGGCCATATAACATCTATCATGTAGATATCAAGCTCGGAACTCTTTGCCTCAAAGAACTGCAGGTACAGGCCGAGTCTATCGGTTGCGAGGTCCGGAGTATCAAGAGCATTGATCTTGATATTGGGGTGGGAAGCCTCATAGCGCTTAATCTGTTTCTGAAGCAGTTCGTATTCTGTTCCGACGCTTCCTGTAGCGATATTCAGTGTTACCATACCACCATCTGCGGCCTCGACAGCCGGCGCTTCCTCTGCAGGTTCCTGTGAACCGCCGGCAAATGCAAGGCCGGATACGGTCAAAAGCATCACCAGGATGGTCCATAAAACTCTCATCTTTTTCATGTGTCACTCCTTAATTATTGATCTTTTTATATACCCTTACTTCGAAGGGTCTAATCACTGTTTTTTCATCCGGAAGCAGATCACTATAGTTACAGAGCATTAGTTCACCGGTTTCGGCTGCAGTTTTTAACTGCAGCAGTTCATCGGTATTAAGACTGATTTCTTCCGTGCTGAAATTAAGGATGACTGTTGAAATGTTCTTTTCGAGTTTTCTATGATAGGCAAAGATAGCAGAATGTTTCTCTGCAAGAATTTCGTAGCTTCCATAAATCAGCTCTTCATTCTTCTTTCTCAAACTCACTGCCTTTCGAAAGAATTCAATTACAGAGTCGGGCTCTGACAGATCTTTCTCCACATTGATTTCTTTCCAGCTGTGACCGGGTTCAATCCAGGGGGTCCCGGTTGAAAATCCGGCATTGAGAGAACCGGACCACTGCATAGGGGTTCTTGCATTATCCCGGCTCATTTTCATATATCTTTTTACTGCAGCAGAGGTATCACCTCCGGCAGCCTGAACTTCTTTATAATGATTTTTAACTTCTACATCCCGATACTGACTGATGTCAGTCAGACCTGAATTTATCATACCAATCTCTTCGCCTTGATAAATATAAGGCGTTCCTTCGAGTGTAAGAGTAAAAGCAAGCAGCATTTTCGCAGATTCTTTACGATAACGACCTTCATTTCCATAACGCGAAACAGCCCTGGGCTGATCATGGTTCATCAGATAGTTGCTGTTCCAGCCTCTGCCGTGCATTCCGGTCTGCCATTTTGAGATGACCGATTTAAATTTAACCAGATCAAAGGGAATCATATCCCATTTGCTTCCGTTTATATAATCCACACTCATATGCTCGAATTGAAATAGCATATTGAGCTCTTTTTCCTCCGGTGCGACATACTTCAACGCTGTTTCGGGGGATACATCCGGACACTCGCCGACGGTCATGATGTCGTAATCCGACAGGGTTTTCCGGTTCATTTCCTTCAAAAACTCATGAATTCTAGGACCGTTATTAAAATACTTCCCTGCATAACGGAATTTACCATTAAATTTCTTTTCGACGGAAGGAAATCCGGGAACTTTTGAAAGCATGTTTATAGTATCCATACGAAAACCGTCAATCCCCTTGTCCAGCCACCACCTCATCATCGTAAAAACATCTTTGCGTACCGCTTCATTCTCCCAGTTCAGGTCCGGCTGCTTTCTGGTAAACAGATGCAGATAGTATTGTCCGGTCTGCTCATCCCACTGCCAGGCCGAGCCGGAAAAATGAGATCCCCAGTCACTGGGTTCATGACCGTCAACAGCATCATGCCAGATATAGTAATCACGATAGCGGTTTTCCCTGGAAGACCTGGACTGAACAAACCACTGATGCTCATCAGATGTATGGTTCACGACCAGGTCCATAATCAGTTTCATTCCATGTGCATGAACAGCAGAGAGAAGTTCCTCCCAGTCACTCATACTTCCGAATTCCTGCATTATTCCGAAATAATTGCTTATATCATATCCATTATCATCATTAGGCGACTCGTAGACCGGATTCAGCCAGATAACATCTATTCCCAGAGAGCTGATATAATCTATCTTTTCAATTATTCCTCGAAGATCACCAATGCCGTCGCCGTTGGAATCATAAAAACTACGAGGATAGATTTGATATACTATTGATTCTTTCCACCACTTCTTATCTATGCAAACGTGTGCATTACCCATACAGCTTTACTCCTTAAAGAATACAGGACTCTCTCATCAGCAGAGTCGGTTCAATAACCTCCTGAACCAGCCCCTCGGCCTCCGGATTCTCAATCATTTCTATAAGTCTGCGGCAGGCTATCTCAGTATGCCGCTCCTTTGGCTGATGAATAGTCGTCAGTCTCGGCCGGAAAAAATAATCAAGGTCAATATCATCGTATCCTACAACTGAAATATCCCCCGGAATATTTACTCCAAGACTTTTCATCGCCTCCATCGCTCCGATTGCGATCATATCAGCCTGTGCAAAAAGACCATCATAATCTTTAAGCCTGTCAGCATGTTCAATTATGTAATTGTATCCATAATCGAATCCGCTGATCCCATAGCCGATATCCGATTCCTTTGGCTCAATCCCCCAGTCACTGAGAGCAGTTCGGTAGCCTCTTACCCTTTCTACAAACTCATACAGTCCGCCAACCTCGGACAGGCACATGATTTTTCTGCAACCGGCCTTTAGAAGGCATTCAGTGGCAAGGTATCCGCCCCGGTAATTGTCCGGATACACAAAGTTTATTCCGCGCTGAAGTTCATTCTGCCATTTGAAATGAAGAGAAACAAAGGGAAGTCCCGATTCCTGCAGACTGCTCCAGTCTTCTCTCTCAATATCCTGAACAACAAGAAGAAGCCCGTCCACTTTTTTCTGCCTGATTAATTTGCTTATATTGCTTCTTCCGGTCTTGGGGTTCTTCGGAAAGGTGATAATGCTGTCGTACTGGTCTTCTTCAATCGTGTAGCGCAGGCTGTTCATCAAGCTGCCAAGGTATTGAAGATTCCGGAACTTATCATTCAAAGCAGGAAAAATAATTCCGATGGTACCGGTACGGTTTGTTATTAAACCCCTGGCGTTTGCATTAAGTTCAAAGTTGTACTGCTGAGCAAGTTTTTTCACCCTCTGCTTCGTTTTCTCTGAAATCAGAGGGCTGTCGTTTAGACTCCGGGATACAGTCGAATGACTGAGACCGGCAATCTTTGCAAGCTCTTTTATAGTCATTTAGTGATCAACCTTATGCAAACGTGTGCATAAATTGTAAACCCTTTTCCAATCACCTGTCAAATTTTTCCTGGAGATATTTCGAAAATTTCGTAAAGATACATTAGATATGTGAAAAATGAGTGTCTAAAAAAGAGCCGGCGCAATGCGCCGGCAAGACAAATATGGAGATATCAACAGCTCAGGAGAGTTCCTAAAGCCTGAAAAGGAGGTCCTCGTAATCAGGGAAAGGCCATTTTTCTTTCGGGAGAAGTCCTTCGAGAGCATCTCCATACTCTCTGAGTTCACCCATTTTAACAAAAACTTCATTTCTGAAGATTGATGCAGATTCTGCAACCTCTTCAGCATTCCCTGCTTTTTCGATAAGAGCTTTAAGTTCAGTGTACTTAACAACAAGTCCGCTAAGCTGTTCACTGAGGCTCTTGATAGTTCCGGTAAAGGCTGAAAGATCAGCTCCGGATACCACTTCTTTTAATGCCAGTGCTGTTTCACTGAGCTCTTTTACATATGCAGCTGCCGCAGGATAAATCTTGCGCTCTGCAATCTCAACCATAAGCTTAGCCTCAACATTAATCTGCTGTGCATATACTTCAAGGTATATTTCAACACGTGACTCAAGTTCCTCTTTGGAGAAAACACCGTGCTTTCCAAAAAGTTCAACAGATTCAGTGCTTTCAAATACAGGAAGAGCTTCAATAGTTGATTTAATATTGGGCAATCCGCGCTTTTCAGCTTCAACAACCCATTCATCGGAATAACCGTTTCCGTTAAAGATAACCTTCTTATGCGCCTTGTATGTTTCTTTAACAATAGCGGCAATTTCCGCATTTTTGTCGCCGGCCCCTTCAAGCCTGTCTGCAAACTCTGAAAGTATTTCAGCAACTGCAGTATTGATTGCAGTATTCGGTCCTGAAATCGACAGAGATGAAGGCACCATTCTGAATTCAAATTTGTTTCCTGTAAATGC
>OZ223270.1:0-709359 GCA_965140585.1 Spirochaetia bacterium | reverse complement strand
TTTCTCCCGAAGAGTCGCGACGGTTTTCGCAACAGCCGATGCACGTTGGCCTATCGCACAATACACACACAAAACTCCACGGTCCCTCTGGTTGAGGATAGCGTCGATCGCAATAGCTGTCTTGCCAGTTTGCCGGTCGCCAAGGATCAGCTCGCGCTGTCCGCGGCCGATGGGAATGAGCGCATCGATGACTTTGAGTCCTGTTGAAAGCGGCTCTGTGACGGGAGCGCGGTCCATGATATGCGCGGCGGGCCGCTCAACGGGAAGTCTGGCGCTTGAAGCTACCGTACCGCTTCCGTCAAGCGGACGTCCCAGAGGATCTATGACCCTGCCGAGCAATTCATCGCCTACTACGACGTCCATGACCCGGCCTGTACGCCGGACTTCATCCCCCGCGTGCAGGTGAGAGTATTCTCCGAGCATGACAACTCCTATTTCTTCAGCGTCAACATTGAACGCGATACCGAGCACATCGCCGGGGAAGCGGATTAGCTCCTCCAAGCCGACGCCGGGGAGTCCCGAAACTTTGGCTATACCGGTCGAGACTTCCGTGATCTTCCCCACTTCCTTGAGTTCAAGCTGCGGTACGAACGCTTTACGCATTTGATCCATTCCCGAGAACGCATTATCGTAATCGCCCTGAAGGCTCTTTGTTTCCGAGATCATCGGCTTTGCTCTTTCAAAAGATCTTCAAAACCTTCCGATACCGAAGATAGATAGTCGGCAACACTCCAGGCAATTTTCTGTCCGTTGACGCTGAGTTCTATACCGTTTATCAATTCGGAGGCAGTCTCAAAGGTAACCTCCTGTTTCGTTCCGACGATCTCCTTGATCGACGCCTCGGTAGAGGTCCGCAGTTCCGGAGAAATATCGAAGGCTGTACGAAGGGTAATCTTTCCTGGCTGTGCTTTCAAAGAGGAAGTCAGAGTCTTTATTTTCACATCATCCTGATTACACAAGCGCTTGGTGAAAGCTCCCACCATCTGTTCTTCCAGGCTCGCTCCTGCAAGGTCCGTCAATACCTTTCGTGCGATTGCAAGTACCTCGTTCTGAATCCGTCGACTGACCTCTTTGCGCAAGGTTTTTTCTTCCGTGACCAACGCTTCACGCCGTTTTGTGCTCAAATCTTCCGCCGCTTCCCGAGCTTCTTTCAGAAGCCGCAGCCTCTCTGCCTGTCCTTCATCCTGAGCTTTTTTAAGAAAAACAGCGCTTTGCCGATTTAGATCCTCGGTCTTCCGGTCATACTCTTCCTTCTGTTTCTGTGCCGAGTTTTTTTTCGTTTCAGCGTAATCCAATTTTTTCGGCAATCCGCTTTTCCCGCTCATCGATAGCATGGAGGATAGGTTTATAAAGGAAGCGCTTCATCAACAAAAGAAGGATGATGAGGTTGACTGCCTGCGCGACGACTGTGAACCAATCTATGTTCATGGCGCTACTTCGCTACGACGGCAATGACATGATTCCAGAAGGGATTGGCGAATATAAGAATCATTGATACCACGAAGCAGTAAATCGCGGTCGATTCGATCATCGCGAGGCCGACGAATAATGTCCGGGTAATGGTTGAGGAAGCGTCGGGTTGCTGAGCAAGAGAACTCAATGCTTTCGCAACGGCCCTTCCTTCCGCCAGTGCGGGTCCCATGGTTCCGAAACCGGTAGTGATGCCTGCGATGATGATCGACGCAACGGCGATAATGGTCATTCTGTCCATACGTAACTCCTCCTTTATTATTTAACGGTTTCCGTTTTTGGTTTGCGGATCCGTGTCGCGGCGACGATATACACCGCTGCCAAAATGCTGAAAATGTAGGCTTGTACCATTCCGGTGAGCAAGCCCAGAAGCGTCATGATGATGGGAAATATGAAGGGTGAAATGGTAAGCAGAATAGCGATGATCATCGCGCCGCTCATCATGTTTCCGAATAAACGCACTGCCAGAGCCAGCGTTCTCGAAAGCTCGCTGATGATATTGAACGGTAGCATGATGAATGTCGGTTTTATGTAGGTTTTGAGGTAATTCCCCAAGCCCTGTTCCGAGATACCGAAATAGGGGACTGCTATGAATACGCCTGTGGCCAGTGTTACCGTAGTCGAAAGAGATCCCGTCGGCGGTTCGTAACCCGGAATTATCGTGAAGAGACTGGCAGACGCAATGAAAAGAAAAAAGCGTACCCAGAAAAATCATGTATTTTCGCGGATGGGGAAGGCCGACCTCTTCAATTTGTTTTTTCGATTCCTGTTACAATGATTTCCAGAAGATTCTGAGCGCGGGATCTTTTTTTGGTAACCGATAATTTCCGCGTGATGATTATTGATACGACCACCAGGACAAGCATCAAGCCCCAGGTGAAAACTATGGTGGCGTTGAGTTTGACGAAGCCGTATTCCCAAAATATGAGTTCGTCTGGACTAAGGCGCATCTCCGACCTCCTGCTTGGTCGAACTTGGCTTTGTCGGCATGCGGGTTAATCTAATCATGACAACGCGAGCGATAAAGAATCCCGCAGTGCAGACCACCAACCGCTGCCATTGTCCGGCTGAGATCAAGTAGAAACCGCCCAGAACGACTGCAATGCGCACAAAAGAGCTTCCAATAAACCAGAACGCAGGATGGTTTGCTAAGAGTCCTTGCCTGATCGTCCAAAAAAGACCGGCGAAAAAGAAACCGCCCAGCAAAAGACCCGCAAGAAAAAACCGATAGCATCCTAACAATGTCAATCATCAATATCCTCCCCATCCATTTCCGCGCTTTCCTTCCGTACCCAGTGCCAGGCATTGGCGCAACCGGCAATCAGACCAAGAATTAAAATCGTCAAGGTCCATGAAATACTTCCAGGAAAGCGCTTATCGATCCAGAAACCGAGAGATGCACCGAGTAGAGTCGGTACAGTCACGGACCAACCTATAAGACCCATCATCCCCAAACCGTACCAGACGCCATGTACACCTCTATGCTTAGCCCTGATCTTGCGCAATGCCTTGGCGCGGATTATCCGGGCAAGTGAGTTTTTTTTCATGCTTATCCATGGTCGAATGCGGCAATACGGTGGATGAAAAGCGCTCTCCATTTTGGACATCACCAAGCGGACGTTTTGTTCGCGTTCGTTAAGGACCATGAAATCCTGTTCAACGGTCTCCTGCAGCTGTTGAAGGTCCAATCCTCCGATAGCATTACGCACGGAAACAAGTACATTAAAAACCAGTCTTAATCAATATTCCACTATCGACAGCGAGGAATGTCTCACCGTCATCACCAATTTCATATTCGAGGATCCCCGGAATAAGTGCGGCTACGCAGTCCATTCTACGGGGTAGAATTCCATACGATCCCCCCCCCCGTATCAGCGACGATACGGGTGACCCCCGTTTTCTGTCGCGAAGACACCGAAAGGCATCAGAATTTTAAGATTCATCAGCGATTTAGCCGGCATGAGTGACCTCCTGTTCCGCTTTTTTCCTTTGCTTCATCAATTCCGCCGATCATATAAAAAGCCCGTTCAGGGTAATCCTTGAATTCGTCTTTCAGAATTCTTTCACAGCCGTCCAGCGATTCAGAAAGCCCGACAAGCTTACCGTTAAGTCCGGTGAATTTTTCAGTGGTGAAAAACGGCTGGGTGAGGAAACGTTCCAAACGGCGGGCCCGAACGACGACGCCCCTATCTTGCGAGGACAGTTGTTTCTATTCCCAGCATTGCGATTATATCCTTGAGTCCTTCATATTTTGCGAGGGTTTCACGAATTTCCTGAGCCAGACGGTAATGACGCTCTCCAATGATGAGCGGAGTTGCCATCTTTGAACTGGACTGCAGCGGATCGATCGCCGGATAAAGACCCTGGCTTGCACGCTTGCGCGAGAGGACGATGGAAGACGAAAGATGGGAGAAGGTATGCACAGCTGCGGGATCGGTAAAATCGTCCGCAGGAACGTATACAGCCTGTATCGACGTGACGGCTCCGGTATCGGTATTGGCGATCCGTTCTTCCAATTGAGCCAATTCGGTGCCCATCGTAGGCTGGTAGCCCAAACGGGAAGGCATCTGCCCCAATAATCCCGATACTTCGGATCCGGCCTGGATGAAACGAAAAATATTGTCGACCAGGAGCAGGACGTCGCGGTGTTCGTCGTCACGGAAATACTCGGCCATTGTGAGCGCCGCGTGGCCCACGCGGAAACGGCTGCCGGGAGGTTCATTCATCTGGGCGAACACCATAACCATGCTAGGCAGCACGCCAGCGTCCTTCATTTCCCGGTAAAGTTCTTCACCCTCACGGCAACGTTCGCCGATGCCGCAAAAAATACTGACTCCTTCCTGGTGTCCGATCATGTTGTGGATCATTTCCGTGAGCAGCACCGTCTTCCCGACACCCGCCCCGCCGAAAAGCCCCGCCTTGCCGCCTCGCTCGAGAGGAACAAGAACGTCGATTACCTTGATTCCCGTTTCAAAGATCTCTGACGAGGGAGAGTGCCTTGCCAGAGATGGCGGTGCCTGATGTACCGACTTCCACCGGATATCCGAGGGTTCATCCTGTCTGTCTATCGCGTTTCCGAATACGTCGAACATACGCGAGAGAATTCCCGCGCCGACGGGGGCCATCAAGGTTCCTCCGGAATCTTCCACGAGGTCCCCGCGGGAAAGCCCTTGTGCAGGAGTCAGGGCGATACCCCGAACCAGATGCTCGTTCAGTTGCTTCAACACCTCGATTGCGATCTTCCCGTTATCCGCGTGCAATAAAGAATAGATGGCAGGCAGCCGGGAAGTAAACCTTATGTCTACGACACTGCCGCGAACCGAAACTACCAACCCAAGGTTGAGCGAATCTGTTTTATCTATCTTTGTACTAATCATAATCGGAATATATTCATTTCAATTTTTTTCGTCTGTGCGCTACCGAACAGACTATGGCCGGGAAAAGGAATAACTTGTATTTATACAGAAATGAAAGGAGTTTTATATGGAAATCAACGAAGCGGGCAAAACGGCACAGAAGGGTTTCAGCTCGTTTTTATCGAACAAACCGATATGGGCGTTCTGGATCGCGTATATAATTCTGAGTGGGGTTCTATTCGGCATATTTTATACCGCAATGTATCTCATGTCTCAGCTATGGTGGATACCTATCATAGTAATCATAGCTATCGGTATAATTTGGGGAACTTTAGCATATCCGAAGGTGCCGAAAGAAAAAAAGCTTGAAGAGAAAGAGTAAATATCGTGTGAATAAGGAGGTAAGCATATGCTGCTGTTGGAGTTATTAATAATAATGGTTGTTGGTGGAGTGGTTCTTTGGCTGAACAATAACTATAATCCGATGCATTTAAAAGTCAGGAAGATCCTGAATATATTTATTGTAGTCATAGCTATTTTATTTTTTCTGAATGCTTTCGGGGTTTTTGGAACTGCTTCTAGAATAGCAATTATCAAAATATAAAGAACCGGCTTGGAGGAAACAAAGATGCGTAAAATTAAATTGGTGTTAATATTTGGGGTGAGCCTCGCCCTGTTATTGATAGTTATACAAAACACAACCCCTGTCCAAACTCGTTTTCTCTGGTTTTCCGGTGAGGCGCCGGTAATTCTTCTTTTGGTCTTAACCGGGGCGGGAGGGTTTATTCTTGGATTACTTGTTAGGCGTCTCAACCAAGTTTCATAATAATGGTTAAAAAACAGAAGAGAGATTGCTCCAAACTAATTACGCAACAGTACTGCCGTCTTGTTTATCATCACTGACAGAGGTATCATCAGATCTATGAAAAAAAATTAGAATAGCCTGCATAGGTAATTATCCTCCGCGGCAATGCGGAATTGCATCGTTCACCAAAGACTTTATCACATCTCTAATTAAAAACAAGAAAGAAAAGAACATTCAGGCGGAAGCCTTTGTAATTGCAATAAATGATCAGGAGTATGTATACCCTGAAGAGGTTAAGTATGTAATAAATAAAAATCATGCTAAAGATTATCTTGAAGCTGTTAAGTATATTAACTTCAGTGATGCAGATGTTTGTGTTCTGCAGCATGAATTCGGAATATTCGGAGGGAACAGCGGAGTTTTTATCCTGCCTCTAATTTACAGACTGGATATTCCCCTGATTGTGATATTCCATACCGTACTGAGAGATCCCTCCTACAATGAAAAAAATATTGTCCACGAGATTGGAAAACGCGCGGAAAAAATAGTCGTAATGAGCAGGCTGGCTGTCGAGTTTTTGACAAATATTTATGAAATACCTCTTGAAAAAATTGATGTAATTGAACACGGTGTCCCTGATTTTGATTTTACACAGAACAATTATTATAAAAAAAAATTACATCTTGAAGATAGGAAAACTCTTCTGACATTCGGCCTATTGAGTCGAAACAAAGGAATAGAAACTGTAATTAATGCACTTCCTGAAGTAGTAAAAAGACATCCGGAAGTTTTATATATGATACTGGGAAAAACCCATCCGGCTGTTGTTAAATCCTCCGGAGAAGAATACAGAAATTATCTCAAACTCCTGGTTCGAAAAAACAACCTTACAGATCATGTATATTTCGATGATCGATTTGTAAGTACTGAAGAATTGCTTGGCTACCTTACGGCGTCCGATATTTACATTACACCATATTTAAATGAAGTCCAGATAACAAGCGGGACTCTGTCATACGCAGTAGGAGCGGGTGCCGCAGTTGTTTCGACTCCATATTGGCACGCCAAAGAATTATTAGCGGATAAACGCGGTATATTATTCGATTTCAACGACTCCGATAAATTGACGGAAATACTCAACAAACTTATTGAAAATCCTGAATATCTTGCGACGTTAAGAAAATGTGCCTATCTTTACGGGAAAAATACCGTCTGGTCCGAAATAGGGAAAACGTATCTGCACCTGACAGCAAAAGCAATAGAATCTTATTCCAGAATAGCAGATCAGCAGGAATTAATAATTAATCCTTTGCTGCTTCCGAAGTTTAACCTCGGGCATGTAAATAAATTGACCGACAGAATCGGCATTCTTCAACATTCGCTCTACAATATTCCCAGATTCAGAGACGGATATTGTCTTGATGATAATGCACGGGCTTTGCTGATGGCAATTATGGTTTATAACCAGATGAAAGAGATTGAAGTTCTGGATTTAATGTCGAATTATTTAAGTTATATTCAATATATGCAGAATGAGGACGGCACTTTCAGAAATTTTTTGAGTTTCGAAAGAAGCTTTCTTGATGAAAAAGGTTCCGAGGATTCTTTCGGACGTACGATATGGGCAATCGGGGAGCTTGTAAAAAATCCTCCGAATGAAGCTTATTTTGAATTGGGTAAAGAAATGTTCATGAAAGCTTCATCAGGTTTTAAAAAATTAACTTCAATAAGGGGAATCGCGAATACTCTCGTCGGGATCTGCGCGTGGATGAACAGATTTCCCTGGGATGAAGATATGACTGAAATACTCAACTCTCTGACGGCCAAAATTGTTACCAGGTACGAAACAGAAAAGACCGGGGACTGGCTCTGGTTCGAGCCAGGTTTATCCTATGATAACGGAATTATTCCTTTTGCATTATTTCATTCTTTCAGAATAACCGGAAATGAAAAGGTTTTAAGTGTCGCAATGGATACAATGAACTTTCTGGAAGAGGTCGTTTTCAAGGAAGGTTACCTGTCTCTTGTAGGATCGGAAGGATGGTATAATATCGGCGGCATCAGATCAAAATATGATCAACAGCCTATTGATGCAATGGCTATGGTATTAATGTACTCTCAGGCCTTTGAAGTTACTCTGGACAATCAATATTTAAGAAAAATGTTTGATTCATTCATGTGGTTTTTAGGCGAAAACGATCTTCGCATTCCTATATATGATTTTGAAACCCACGGTTGCAACGACGGACTGAAAAGCAACGGAGTTAACAGGAATCAGGGAGCCGAGAGTATTCTCGCATTTTTAATTGCCCACCTGACGATTCTTTCAGGCACTAGACTGTGAGAATCGCCGTTCTGGCCCCAATCTGCTGGAGAACCCCGCCCAGGCATTACGGTCCCTGGGAACAGGTCGCGTCGAATATCGCCGAAGGACTTATGAAAGAGGGCCATGATGTTACTCTCTTTGCAACCGGAGATTCCATAACATCCGGCAAGCTGTCATCTGTTTGCGAACGGCCGTATGAAGAAGATAAAACCATTGATCCGAAGGTGTGGGAATGCCTCCACATCGCAAACCTGATGGAACATGCCGGAGAATTTGACATCATACATAATAATTATGATTTTTTACCGTTATCATACTCCAGGCTGATAAATACACCGATGATTACAACTATTCACGGCTTTTCTTCTCCGAGGATTATTCCTGTCTACAAAAAATACAACGATTCTAATTTTTATGTATCGATAAGCAATTCAGACAGAAGCCCTGAACTTGATTATCTTGCGACAGTATATAATGGAATAAAAACGGATGATTTCTCATTCAGTGAGAAAGCCGGAGACTATTTGCTTTATTTCGGCAGGATTCACCCGGATAAAGGCACTTACGAAGCTATAAAAATAGCGGAAAAATTCGGCATGAAACTAATTATTTCCGGTATTATTCAGGACCGGGAATATTTTAAAAAATGTGTAGAGCCCTTTTTACGCGAAGACATTGTTTTTACCGGTAACTCCGGGCCTGAAAAAAGGAATGAACTTCTTGGCGGGGCATACGCCCTGCTTCATCCCATCAGTTTTAATGAACCCTTCGGCATGAGCGTTGCTGAATCATTGTTATGCGGAACTCCGGTTGTTGCCTTTAACAAGGGATCTATGCCTGAATTGATAGTAGACCAAAAATGCGGTTTTCTTGTGGGTTCAATAGATGAAGCCGTAAGAGCACTTGGAGATGTCGGCAAGATTGACAGAATATTCTGTATGAACTGGGCCAAACAAAATTTCTCCCGGGAAAAGATGATACGGTCGTATATAAAACTTTATGAAACTATCCTTACTTGAGTAATTTGGTAAAAAGTACATCCAGAGATACCGAGAAGAAGGAAGAAAGCGAATCAGACATTGCATAGGGAACAATCAATTCATTATTATGAATTATTGCCCCGCAGGAATATACTACATTCGGAACATATCCCTCACGCTCTTCATCATTGGGTATCAACAACGGTTCATCAAGATGACATATAACTTTGGCTGGATTATTCAAATCAAGCAAGGTGATCCCCAGGCAGTATTTACGCATCGGGCCGACCCCATGGGTAACCAACAGCCATCCATTTTGCGTTTCAACCGGCGATCCGCAGTTTCCAATCTGTACAAATTCCCAGGGATTCTCCGGTTCTTCAATTACTTCAGCCTGCTGCCATTCCTGAATATCATCCGAATACATTATATAGTTTCTGAACCCGTCGACACGGGAGATCATTGCATATTGCCCGTTTATTTTTCTGGGAAAAAGGGCCATTCCCTTATTCTGAGCACAGGCTCCCAATATAGGATAGACTTTGAAGTGATAAAAATCTTCGGTTTCCAACAGCTTAGGCAGGATTGCAAACCCATTATATGCAGTGAAAGTAGCGTAATACATCACTTTTTTGTTATCTTCGGTAAATCTGACGAACCTGGCGTCCTCAATCCCGTTTTTTTCAAAGGCTGAAACGGGAAAAATTACCCTTTCGGCAATTGAGGTATACAAAGAAAAATTTATTTCATAATTTGCCTCAGCTAACCAGACTATTGACTGAATTACTTTTTTTTGAGAGTACGATAATTCAACTTTCATTGCACAATTATGAATAGCTTTCTGTAACTCCTCATAAGAAAACTGATCTGCAAGCCTGTCCATTATCAGTTCAACAATGTCTTTATGAATATTCATTTCATCCAGCTTCAACAGAAAGGTTACCTTGTCATATTGCGGTGTTTTTATAATTTCCGGCTGTTCAACAAATAGATTCACCGGTTTAAATATCAATTCATTATACTTATTTATAATTCCACTTCTGAATACAATCGATGAAACATGACCTTCTCCTGTAGCACGAAAACTTACAATAATCCTCCTCTCTCCTTCCTCAAGATTTGATTGATCCGGATCTTCTACAATTGACGGGTTGAAAAAAGCAGCAGATTCGATGGAATATTCATGAGAAAAATAGGCGCCGATTAATAACTGGCGATTTAAAGAAAGTGATTCGGGCTCAATCTTTAAATCACGAAGAATGTGTATAATATTATTAAAATGTTTGTCAAAAACCTTGGTAATATTTCTGTGCCGATGTGTAAAATCTCTTAGAATGCCCGAGAAAGTAATTTTAACCTCTTCTTCATCGAGTGACATTACCTTTTTTATAATAAACTCAGCCCTGCCGTCGCCTCCCGGCATATAAAAACGCGCGATGACCCGCTTGGAGTCCGGATAGAATTTATTACTTTTTCTGTTTACGGCTATGGCCATTATGATTTTTTGCAACCTCTTTACGACTGTAAGCCTAAGCTATAAACTTCATTTATGCAACCTGATAACAAATGTTAGTAAACTACCTGTTATAATGTACCCTTAACATCTATAGCCCAATTCCCAGATCTATATACATAGTGTATAATGCAAGTAGGGGAAAATAATTGTTTGGATGAATATCAGGTGAATAAAATCACTAAATTCTCTTCTTATGCCCTTGAAAATGATAAAACAGTATTAATCCACTTCGAGAATATCATAAATACTATACGGGAACCTCTGATAATTCTTGATATGAATATTCACATCCTATATGTAAACCAATCCTTCTATTCAACTTTTAAGCTTATTCCCCATGAAATAATCGGTGAATCTCTCTACAAAATAGGTTATGGACTATGGAATATCCCGGAACTGAAAACACTTGTCGAGAATATCCTTCCTGAAAGAGTGATGATTAAAGATTATGAAATAGAAATCGATCTAGCCGGTAAAAAAACAATGCTTCTAAACGCTCAAAAAATTATAGGAGAACAGAATCTAATACTTATCGCAATGGAAGATATCACGACCCGTAAATCAGCAATAGATTTGACTCAGAATAAACTTGATGAAAAGACAACCATCCTGAAAGAAGTACATCACAGAATAAAGAATAATATTAATTCTATTAAGAGCAGTTTGCTTCTTGAAGCCTATCGGGTTTCCAATATCGAGGCAAAAAATATACTTTATGAGACGATAAACCGGGTAGAGGCCATGTACCAAGTATATGACAAACTTCTGCCCGGTGACGGCTACGGCGAACTGTCCGTTAAACATTATATTGAAGATTTGATTGATTCAATTCTGAAAATCATTCCGGAAAATCATAAAATTACAATTAGTGTTGAAGTTGATGATTTTATTCTTGATATAAAAAAGATTTTTCCTCTTGGCGCAATTGTAAATGAAATGATCTCGAATTCCTTTAAATATGCATTCAATAACGACCAAAAAGGTAAAATAGATATTTCATTGAAACGAGATAAATCATTAATAAATTTAATTATAAAGGACGACGGAATTGGGTTACCGGCCGGATTTGATATTAATAAGTCCAATGGCTTCGGACTTATGCTTATAAAAGCAATGACCAAACAGTTACACGGCACATTTTCCATAAGTTCCGTAAACGGCACAAAAAATATGTTGTGGTTTGAAAACTGATTGAACAACAACTGACATACAATTTTGATTGAAGAGTTGCCAACTTGATTTTATTCCATCGTTGTTATACTATCAATTAGAACCACATATAGGTATCTTTCTTATTATAGTTGAAATGTTTTTCTTTTTTAAAGAAGCATATAGATCCTTTCTATCCTGCCTTTTTATAATCTTTTACTAATCAGCGAGAATAACCAAGAATCATCTGTCTCACTGGTTAATTAACGTATTCCCGAACAGATTCGGGGCAGGAGTAATTATGTCGAAAAAACTTTATGTAGGAAACCTCGATTTTACAGTTAAGGAGTCTGAACTGAAAGACCTTTTCTCAGAGTACGGGGAAGTGAATGCAGTAAATATCATAACTGATAAAATGACAAACCGATCCAAGGGGTTTGCATTTGTAGAAATGCTGAAAGATTCATCCGCTGAAGAGGCAACTAAAGCATTAAACGGAAAGGAAGTTTCAGGCCGTGAAATAAAGGTCAATGCAGCTAAAGACAGAAATTAGGTATCAAAACTGAGAGCTTGTACACATTATGAGTTAACAAAGTTTTTCTATTCTGTGTGAGCTGCTTAAATTATTGATTAAAACCTGTTTAAATACCATACAAGTATTTGGAGATTTTTATGAACAGTGTAATGGGAAAAAGATTACTGAAATCTTTAGAAAACAAGAAACTATGGGTCTGGCTCCTGGTCTATTTGGGGTTGACAGGCATCATATTCGGCTTATCCAGTTTGATTTTATACTTATTGGGAATAGTTCCGTGGATCGGCGTCCTATCCTTAATTGCCGCAGGGCTTATCTGGGGTTTCATTCAATTTTCCATCCATAGAGACACACGTAAACCAGATGTAGAGAATTCGGAAAAATTTGAGTCAGAATAACAAAATATCAGGTCTCTCAAACTTCCTGAATCAAGTATTCAGGGAGTTCCAAATTTGCATCGGAAGATTTCATTTACACGGTGTGAACTGATTAACATTGTATCTAAGCAAAGGGCATAATATGGAATTGAATGAGAAACAAATAAAAAAAGAGATTCTGTATAACGAAGAAAAACTAATGAGAAATGAAATTAGAAATGACGCCAAAATGATAATGGAATTAACTGAAAATAATTGTATTGAGATCAGTGAGACCGGAGTCCAGAGTATTTATCAGGTCGGACAGATACTTAAAGAAATCGACGGAATTTTATATATCACAAGTGACGAACCTCAATTAATCAACCTTTCTGAAGATTGTAAATTATTAATTTATATTGCTGCAAAAGTCAAAAAGAACTCCAGGTCAATGATAAATTGCAGCTCGATATGGAAAATGAAGAATGAAAAGTGGAAGGCAATTTTTCACCAAAGGACCAATTGCTGATAAATTTTCCCGATGGAGTTCAGATACCATCCTTTCAAATCTCCTGTACGCAAAACGGTCCCAGAAGCGGATTGACCAAACTCATCGTCTATGACTTCAACATTATTCCATCTTAAATCCACTATCCTTTTCTTTATTTTGTACTGAAGCCGCCGGCTTTCAAGGTTATTCTGCACCTGGAATTGGGAGGGTTGTCTGATGTATACAATAAACTTTTGTGACAAATGATTCGGATTTATTTTCTCTTCCAGGCTGGGAACATCTGTAGAATGAAACCCCGCCTTTTTAATATGTTAATAGATCGAAAACATCTTTCCAGAACCAGAATGCCGGGGATATTCCAGCTGTTTTGAGAAGGTTGTGTTTTTGGCTGTAGTGTGTCGGGTATTTGTATAACAATCAGAGGATGCATCGGGGCATCAATAAGATGCCTGATGCTGATATACAAGAATGTTCTGGTATAATCAAGAAAATGAAGATATTGTCCGGGGTACACCATCATTACTACTGCTCAAGTGCTTAAGGATGTATAAAAAAAACGCACGGACCATATCGGTATATTTCACATCATCCTCTTATTAAAGTTCTTCAATCATTTTCTGCTCTCCGAAATTCTCAAGTTCACTAAACATGCTCTGTAATTGCTCAGATATAGAATTTGATTCCATCGCAAAATTACTAACTGATTGAATCGCTATCGAAATTTGTTCCATGCTTGATCTCTGTTCCTGGGTCGTTTGGTTTATCTCTTTAACCAACTCGGCTGTTTCTTTAACATTGGGTATCAGCATCCTTATGCTCTCACCAGCGTTGTTTGTAATATCCCTTGTAGACTTGATAAGGCCTTCTATTTCATTGGCTGCAAGTTGACTTCTTTCTGCCAGTTTCTTTACTTCTCCGGCTACAACGGCAAAGCCCTTTCCGGCCTCACCGGCTCGTGCCGCCTCAATTGCCGCGTTTAATGCAAGAAGATTTGTCTGTCTCGCTATTTCCTGAATTATTGTATTCTTCTCTACAATTTCGTTAACTGCCTGTATCGACTGTTCCAGAGCGGTTCCAGAGGTTTCAGCCTCACCCGCTACAGCCCTCGCTTTTTGCTCTGTGCTTGAAGAGTTTTCAGAGTTTTGATTGAGAGATGCTGATATTTCCTCAATAGAAGCACTTACCTCTTCAGAGGATGCAGCAAGTTTTGAAGAACCGTTTGTTAAATTATCAACTAATTCGTTTACATCGGTACGGAGTCTCACTTTCAACTGATCCAACTGTACCTTTTCGGTAACCTCTCCGACTACTTCAATATGGCCTGATTTCTTGCCCCTGGTGTTGTATAAATAATTTGTATCAACCTTGAAATTCATACCCAGCTGATCAAAGCTTGTTTTTGAGTTGCCGTTTCTAAGACAATGAATACCACAATCCTCGGTGTTACAGATCTTTGCTCCCCAATTTGAACAATGTTTTCCAAGGACCTTTCCCCTCTTCAACTGGAGCATGTCTTCAACAGGCTTGTTTATAAAGGTCCATCTCATCTTCATGTCGGTAACTGAAATAGGCTGAGGGATAAGATCTAGCAATTGATTATACCAATTTCGAGTCTCTCGATAGTTATTAAAAATGAATACTCCCTGAATAATTGTCGCAGCAGGAATCACTATCATTGCAATAATCGGTTCTATAACATCCCGCTCAATCATCAAGACCATAAAAATAGTCACTGCGATAATGACTATTATGCCGATCAAAAGTAACAAAAGAAACCTGTTATTTTTCATAAACTAATCCTCCTGTTGATTTCCCTTGTTGAATTTAATACATCAGCAATGATGATTCTTTGTAAGATGCAAAATCCTTTAAGTATTATCAACTCAATAATTTATTTAATTTTATGAAAGTAGCAGGCGGATTTCAAGTTTTTATATAAATATATTCCCAAATGAGTAGATATAATAAACATCCGGTTATTTATAGTTCCTTATGTGAATAATTGGACTTTCAGGAGGCAAGATCTCATTCAACCGACTGGTTCCTGATGAATGGTCTTAAAGAGACATCGGGAGACTCTTTTTACTCATCATTTTGGAGCTCAGGTGCTTAGGGATGGGAAAAATGCGGAAAAAGAACTATCTTTTCCCGGATTATCAAGAAGAACCTTTTGCGAATTGACAAATTCATCAGAGTCCATAGTCCTGCTTTGGAATTATTCGCCACAGGACCGCTTCCCGAAACAGTCCATATAAACAGCTTTTTAGAGAGAACCGTTCAGAACTATATTTGCCTTTAACAGAAGAAAGGTGTAAGCATTATGCTCACAAAATCAGGCCCTGCCTTTAAATGGACAGGCTTTCAGGTTCCTCTTCATTATGCCTGCGAACAGATCATTAACAATGCCATTGTTTTCTCTCCCCATGGCGGATTAATCACAATTGAATCCTGCTCCGCCGCACGGGAAATAAGAATCCGCATAACCGATAGAGGATCGGGCATTGCGGCAGGGAAGGAAGAAGAGCATACCGGAACCGGATTGTCTCTTTCAATGAATGCTCTAAGAAAAATCGGAGAGAATCTTTATGCAGCAAATAATGACGAGGCAGGTGCCGTTTTCAACATTATCCTTCCCGCTCATGTATAAAAAATTTCCAGTAAAATAACTGAATATTACTGGTTTTCAAACATTTCAATGATTTTTATCGATTCAAGACTCTTGTCGACATCCGGCAGAACTGAATGCCCTTCAATCCCGAATGCATCAGATTGAATAGTTCTATCTCTTAGCGGAAAATAAATACTTGTTTTAGTATTTTGGAGGATAAATTCATCAGTTCCGCCACCGGCTCCTGCAGTTGGAGAACCGATAAAAACGGCACGTTGGTTAAGCTGCATCCAACGAGAAAAGAAATCCCCTGCACTTTTAGTTATAGGGTTTATTCTTATATATGTTCTACCCTTCCAAATATTTTCAAGATGAATTTTTGAGGAGATTTCGTAAAAATCATCAATTCCCTGTGATCTGAATCCCGTGTTTTCATTTATCACATCGTAGTTAAACAGAAACGGTTTATTGACATTTAGAGCATGCGATAAATAAAGCACCTGGTCAAAATATCCACCTGCTGAGTCTTTTAGGTCTAGAAGAAGCATTGTTGGAGATTCTTCTTTAATTCGTTTGAAAGTTTCATCCAGATCATCCAAAGTCCACCTATTAAAAGACCTCGGATGAAGAACAGCAAGGACTTCGTCATCTAATTTCCTTATATAATAAATCAATCTGTCATTGACCCACAAAGAATCTGCAGGCAATGTCTCAAGAGAAGGAATGCCGCTAGGGTTAACTAATATCTCATTTTCACTTACATTTTTCCAATCTGTAGTTGCTGAACAATCAGCCCATATAAATGTGCATTCTCTGATTTTCCCACTGTCTTTTTCCAAGTATTTGATTTTTACTGGATCATAGTCGGACCTAAGCGGATAAAATGGATAATCAAGCGTTAAGATTCTTGCTGCTTTTTCTAAAGATGCAAAATCTGTTGATTGAGGATCCAATTCAGCAAGACGTTCTATCTCAGTATGTATACTTATATCGTTCCATTCAAGTATTATATCTCCTTTTGAAAGCACACTGCTAAAAAAAGGGTAAATCCTTCCTACATATATGTTTCCATCATCACTAAGAGAACAAGTGAAGCCTAAAAATTTTCCTTTCCTAATAGGAGAAACAGTATTACTAAACTCAATCCCGAAATGACCATCGGGAAAAAGCATTCGGAGATTTTGCATTTCCTTAATAAAAATCGTTTTATTGTTGTTCCAGTTAACTTCATCAGCATGTTTAAGATGATCCGCCAGAAATTGCTCTCTGGAAACGTTCAATTTAGGTTCTAAATAAATATAGTTTTTAGCTATAAGCGTGCATGCTTCAATATAATCAGCTTTATAAATATCATTATCTTGTTTCTGAGCATTGGTATTGAAAGTAAGGCTCAGAAACAGTAGTAAAAAAAATACGACTCTAACTTTATACATGATGCTTCCTAAATAAGAATTATTCTATTGAATATACAATAAAGAAATTTTCATATTATGAACAGAAATTTCTTAATAATTTATAAGTTTTAAGACTAAAAACATCGAAAAACTTTTATCTGAATTTAGCTCATTTAAACTTATACATATGCATCTTTATAATTCTATATTCAATAAAATGTTTAGAAAGAAAAAGTCAATAGCATTGGCGGCTGTCTTTCTGGAAAAGACATTCTGTGGGTGAATTTCCGGATCTTGATAATAAACACGTAAAAATTAATTGCCGTTTATTTCGCTTTTATATTTATTTCCATCCTCAACAGGCCCTGTTGCATGTTGCCTTTTTATCAACTTGCTTAATAAATTCCAAGGCTGCTTTGCTTTCAAGAATTCTTACAGGATCATTCCAAACATCAGGTTGTCTGAAAAAATATTCATCATATTTTCCAGCAATTACACCCCAATCAGGGGTAATTTATTATCTGCTGATTATACTTTAGGAATATAAATTTTTTGCATTATGTTGTCTCCCACCTGTGGAAATAAGCTTAATCTCCTTGATCTTCACATTTCCACCAGAAGACTGGATGAGATTTAAACCTAACACCCCGATCATGATGACAATCATGGATACAACCAGCCAAAAGGAGCCTTTCATTTTTTCTCCTAAGTTATTAAATATCGTACGTGTACGTTATTGCGTTAGAGGATAAATCCAAACCCCAAACGACTTTTCTTGTCAACCTGTAGTTGTTCGGTTTATTTTCCTGATATAAAGAATTTGTACTCGATATTTGAAGACGATATATTAAAGATTAAAAACCGCTATCAAAACGATCCCGAAACAGATGACTTCGTTTTTCACACTCGAATCATTTATAGTAAACACATCAATTATCACAAAATTAAAAAGAATAATAGATGAATTAAATGAACGCCTGAACAATATTGTAGATGTAGAGTTTGCGTACAGCAACAACAGGCTTTATCTTCTCCAGTGCAGACCGCAGGCCGGGTATCGGGATAGTGCTCCACCGCCTATCCCAATGGATGTAGGCGAAAAGCAGTAGGGAAACTCAATAAGGGGAACTACTCTGATATTAACAATACCGTCATGCTAATCGAAATTGCCAGAAAAAAGGGAGGTTATGTTCCCGAAGTTTCTTTCGGAACCCATTTCTTCCAGAATCTCATTGAGGCTTCTATAAAATACTTTCCGCTATATCCTGATAATGTAATGAAAAGGAGGTGTTTAATGAAGCCGTACTGACCTGCTCAAAAAATATTTTAGGCGATATATCCGGAATTCGCAGAACTCTCGAATGTGATATACGTTACAGATATAAGAAAAGAATTACTCTCAATCTGGCTCGATGGATGGAGTCGTTGTCTCGGGAGGTTGAATTTTCTACGCCCTGGCTATAAAACGGAAAAACTGTTTGATGTACATTACATTACGGATTATGATATTGAAAAGAAAACAAGCATGGCATCAAAGATTAACGCAGTTACTGATTCAGCAAGAAAACTTTTAATCGGATCTCCTTGTGATTAATAGTTTTCTTGCGATAGAATTACATAGGCGAAAATCAACCAAATGGCTCTTGGTCAAAGTTCTAAAAATCACATTGGATTTATTTTCATCATAATTCAACTTTAATAAAGAAAGAATCGATTCAATCGGTTATAGTGATAAATCTGATCCACAAAACTTATTATTTCCGATCCCCAAAAAGACAAATCCCCATCTATAAGCAGACATGTATTACCATAGAGGGGATCTATATCACTATGGTTTCAAACTCGTTAGATAGGGCATTCCACCGTTAATTGAACTATCAATAGACCAGACAGGGTTCTTCGAAGTAAAGTCAAAGCCGGCAAACTTGGTAAAATCAGTAAGAACAATCGATTTGGAATCTGAGCTCCCATCCCCTTTCATAACACCTGCACGCTCTGAATTAAAGTAACAATTGTTAATCTCATAGAAAATTCCAGCAAAACCATGAACATTCCACAAAACACCTTTTACCGCCCCGGCGGAATAGCAGTTTTCAACCGAATTGCGAACATATCCGGCAAAGCCGCCGACGCAGTCTCCGTCGTTGCCGGTTGGATTATCCTCGGATGTACCTTCCACATTACCAAGAGCATAACAGTCATTGGCTTTGTAGATTTGACCTGCAAACCCGCCCACAAATCTGGATCCTACAACATCGGCATCAGCATAACAGTATTGGATCACCGACTGTTCTTCAACCCATCCCAACAAGCCGCCTGTGTATTTTGCCGTTGATGTTACAGTACCGCTTGCTCCGCAATTGATTATACGGCTGCCGGTCCCAACATATCCGGCCAGAGTTCCCGACCTTTCATTATTCGATGTTACATTGATGTTTTTCAGGACAAGGTCTCTCACAACCGAGCCGTCTCCTGTATTGGAGAAAAAACCAAAATACGAGCTGCTTCCCTTGTCAGTAATCGTAACATTAGAGATGCTGTGACCATTTCCGCACAAAATTCCCGTGAAATTTTCTACCGGTGTCCAGTTTGGGTTGCCGTCATTATTTAGAATGATATCCTCTTCGAGGATGTAGTAGCCGGGAGTGTTCAGCAAAGTATTCAGATTATCCTTGTTGTCAATGTAGGTAATATCCCAATCTCCTGCTGCAGGTATAAATACTTCTAAAGTAATACCTTCAGAGAAATTCCAGTTTTCGTCCACCGTTTGAAACGTGTAGGTTGATATTGAATTGGTTTTTTGTTTATCTAAAGTTACTGTGAGGTCACCCTTGTCTGCCCATTCCATAGTACTACCCGTAGTGATATCGTAAGTAACTCTAACATACATAAAATCACTATCGGAGGGATCCTCCCAGGTAAACGTGACTGCACAGCCGTTTCCGTTGGTAATCTTAGTTGCCTTCAGGTTCACCACTTCTCCGGAGTCTGTTGTACCGGGGTCTGTTGTACCGGGCCCGGATGAATCTCCGTCGTCGGTCGGAATTATCTTAAAATCATCAGACCATGGCAGATCTATTGTACCGTCGCCGTCGGAATCAACACCGTCAGGCAAATCGTCGCCGTCCAAATCTATTGCTGTTGCATCGGCAATGCCGTCTCCGTCCAGATCTACAGAACCAATCGAGATTCCGCTTCCTCCGATAACCGGTGAACATGAAGCAAGCAGTCCGCCAATAATTATAACTGTAATTAAAAACCATGTCATTTTTTTCATCTATATCTCCTGTTGCTGATTTTAGGTTTTTATATTTTTATATATCTCTTGAGATTAAATATATTCTTAAAAGCATGCTTAGAACTCACCCGTAACGGGTGATTATTCATTGACAGATATAAAACACGCAATTATGCCGTACTGAACTTCATACCCGCAGCATCAAGAACAGTTTATTCAGTCCCATTTTTCCAATAGAGGTATTCATGATCTTTGAGGACTTGATAAAACCGGGGTAATTACTTCTTATAGGGGAATTTTATAAAGCATTACTGAGTTGTATTCGACCTTCTCGAGTTTACCGCCTGCATTCGGGTCTAAGCCCATCGGCGCTTCCAATTACGGGCATAACATAGCCCCCTCTCCAGGCAGAGATACTGCTCTGGAAGGGGACTGACTATTACTAGGGTTTCAAACTCGTCAGGTAGGGCATTCCATTGTTGACCGAACTATTGGTAGACCACACAGGGTTATCCGAAGTAAAGTCAAACCCGGTAAACAGGGATTTATTGGTAAGATTAATGGATTTGGAACTTTTAGCCGAATCTCCGTCGGTAACGCTTACCCCTGCTAAATCAGAATTATAGTAACAATTGGTGATACTACCGCTACTACCGATACTACCGGCAAAACCATATACATTCCCCGAAGTACCGGTTACTTCCCCTGCTGCATAGCATTGTTTAACCGAACCGGTAACCGCTCCGGCAAAGCCGCCGACGCTGCCGGACGACGATGGTTTATCCACCGTGCCGACTGCATAACAATCTGTGGCAGTATTGATGGAACCGGCGAAACCTCCCACAACTCCAGCTCCTGTAACATTGACATCGGCATAACATTTTCGGATTTCCGGATTTGAGTCAGCAAAACCCAACAAGCCTCCTACCTTATCTGCTGTTGATGTTACAGTACCCTTTGCTCCGCAATTGATTATTCTTGCAGAACTGCTGACAAAACCGACAAGCGCCCCCGCATAGCCGTTGTCTGTTTCAACTTCAATATTATCAAGAACAAGATCTCTAATGATGACTGCATTTGAGTCGGAATACATGAAACTGGAAAAGAAACCGACGTAGCTGCCAGAAGTATTGATTGTAACATTGGAAATACTGTGTCCATTTCCCCACAAGATTCCATTGAATTTTTCTACCGGAGTCCAGTTTGGATTGCTGTCATTACTCAATACTATATCTTCTTCGAGGATGTAGTAGCCGGTAGTCTTCAGCAAAGTATTGAGGTTATCATTGTTGTCGACGTAGGTAATATCCAGATTTCGTGCCGTAGGCACAAATAATTCTACAGTAACACCTTCGGATAAATTCCCGGTTTTATCCTTAGTCTGAAAAGTATAACTTGATATTGTATTGGGCTTTTGAGACCAGCAAGTTGTTGTGAGTTTACCCTTGGGAATGTAAGAGAAATCACCATCTTTATTAATAGTGTCATAGGTAATTATAACATACGCTAGATCACTATCGGATGGATCATCCCAGGTAAATACGACCTCACTGCCCCATCCCTCATCAATCATCTTTGTTGCCTTCAAATTCACAACCTCCCCGGGAGCGGTTGTATCAGGGGCTGTTGAACCTCCGTCGTCAGCAGGATCAATCTTATAATCATCAGACCAGGGCAGATCTATTGCACCGTCGCCGCTGGAATCTACACCGTCAGCGATTCCATCGCCGTCTGCATCGATTGCCGTTCCGTCGTTAAAATTTCCGTCACCGTCAACATCTACGGCCCCCAGGGCCGTTCCGGTGGAACCGATAAGCGGATCCGTATTGCAGGCCGTAAAAAGTCCCGCCACCAATATTATATTCAAGATCATCATTCGTTTAGCTATTTTCATAAAAACTCCTGTTATATCCGTGATCTATTCTGCTACACATGAATCCGTTATATAGGAGGCTTGAGAGCCGTCACCCAAAGCGTTCCATGTTCCGTTGTACCAGTAACCGGCTACCTTTCCGTTGCCGTTAGTGATGTAACCTCCAGCCAGGACATCGCTGCCCGCGACATCAAGGCTTATAACCTCGCTGTCGGCCGTTCCGCTGCCCAGAGCGTTCCATACACTGTTCTTCCAGTAACCGGCGACCTTTACGCTGTTGTTGGTGATGTATCCGCCGGCGTAGAGATTATTTTCGGTTTTAACAACCTCATGCACCATGGACGCAGAGGTATCAAGAACGGTAATTGTTTGTGTTATTTTTTCCGGAAGAGTTGTCGCATCAATTTCTACATGCCAGACGCTGGCCTGTGAGTCGCAGCTTCCTCCAGCATATAATTCATAACCTACTACGATGTCAGTTGAAGAATCATAATAAACAACATCAACAAGAACAACGCTGTTAACCTCGCCCCCTTTGTAATTCCCCTCCGAATCTTTCAGAGAAACTTTATCAGGAGATAATGAGGTTGTACCGGAATCAATAATGTCGAAAATCCAAACACAGGGACGGAGATCAGTCGCCGTATTTGCATAATATCCTCCTGCCGTAAGAATATCGAGAGTTCTTGCCGAATCCGTGTAGACAGAAAGATTGGTACAGTAATCGCTCTCTTCATTATATTTACCTATTGTGTCGTCCAGCCAATAGCTGGAAGTGGGAAAAACAGCATTGCTGTTGCTCATTTTTGATTTTCCAATCACGAAAGTTTTTTCTCCGACAAAAATGTCCCAGGCATAAACCCACTTGTGATAGTCGAAAACGGCAGGGTTCTCATTCTCCAAATATGAAGGAAGCTCAGTGAAGTTGCTGTTTTTCCAGTATCCGCCCCGGCGAGCTTCTACGGTTGTGCTGCTCCAGTCTGTCTTTTCATAATCACCCGTTACATAGATATCAGTATCCTTGATAAAAATGCTGTGGGCAACTGGATCTGCAACATTCGAATCCGTATCATCCGGATCTGTAAATTTAAGCCCGGTCCAGCTCGAACCTGTCCAGTATCCGGGTTCACTACCGTTGACGCCTGAAAAATAAAAAGTCTTGCCGTCAAGTGAGCCGGTATCTTCTGTTGGATCCGGATCAGTATTTGTTGTTCCGCTGTCCGGCAGAAGTTCATCTCCGGGTCCCGTCGGACAACTGCATAGTAGCAGACCAAACAGAATAATAAATACAATAAAGATGTTTTTGATTTTCATTACAAAACTCCTTGAAAAAATTTAAATACCTTTTGACCAACTACGGTTGAAGATTGGTAATATAAGGCATACCACCGTTAACTGAGCTGCTGATTGACCATGCGTTGGGAATAAGATCAAAAAAACCTGTAAAAGAATCTTTATTTGTGAGATCAATATCGACAGCGTGTTTATCTACAAGCGTCGAATCTGAGTTAGAATTAAAATAAATCCGATAGGAAGTTGCAGAGTTTGTATATGATCCGCAAAATCCGCCCCTATATGATGGATTTGAAAGTGTTGTACTTACCGGACCGGATGAATAGCAATATGAAAAACTTCCGCCGGATTCGCCGGCAAAGCCGCCCAAATAGTCGGCAGTGCTGCTGACGTCTCCGGTGGCATATGAGTTTTTGATTGTACCGTATATATTGTTTTGCGCAACAAACCCTCCGGCATAAATAGACGCTGTCGTTACCTTAACAGAAGCATAACATCTATCAATAGCACCACCGCTATTATTACCAAGAAATCCTCCAAGCTGAGTATTGGATGTAGCCGCAATACTTCCGGTTGCGCTGCAATTTGCAATATTCCCTTCATTAATTCCGGCTAAACTACCGCCGCGGTAAATATTACTTGAGCTGATATCTATTGCGAGGTCTTTCAATCTAAGGTTCATAACCATTGCGTTTGACTCAATCACACCGAAAAGCCCCAGGTCATGTAAATTGGTATCAGAGATATCAAGAGTGTTCAGGTTGGAAATTGTATGGCCGTTACCGTCCAGCACTCCCGTGAAAGGTCCTACAGGGGCCCAGCTTACCCCGTTAAGATCAACATCGGCATCAAGGATGTAGTAACCGTTTAAATTACTGGTCAGGCTTGTATGCAGATCTGTTCCGCTGGTAATATATGTGGGGGTAACCGCAGTATCTGCATGATAGTAAACATCAAAGCTCTTTCCTGATGAAAGATTGCCTGCAGTGTCCCCAGTCTTAAAAGTAAGAGTACATCGGTCAAAGTCATTAATGCTGCTGAGTTTGTAGGTTTCTACATCTTTCTTGACGGAATCTGTCCAATTATCACCGGTAGTCCAGTCAAAGACGGTAACAGATACAGTAGAAAAATCGCTGTCGGAAGGATCATTCCAACTGAATATGGCCTGTTGCGAAGAATCCTTAGATCCAACAGATGTCATCTTCAGGTCAATGATATCTCCCGGAGCTGTTGTATCTGTATCATTTGCATTGTCGATAATCTTATACTCATCCGACCATGAATCATCGATTGTTCCATCTCCATTGGTATCAACACCATCCGCCGCGCCGTCACCGTTAACATCGATTGCAGTACCGTCGGAAGTTCCGTCGCCGTCTATATCAACCGAGCCAATAGGTGTTCCTTTCTGACCAATATACTGATCCTGCTGACAAGACAGAAAAAAGCCGCATGTTATAATCATGAGGACCCCAATAGGAACAAAAACTCTTTTCATATTATTCTCCTGAAGTTAATAACGCAGAGTAAATTAGCATCTCTCAATTGGTTTCACATCACCCAAAAAAGGTGAATTTGATATTTTCAGTCTATTATTTTATTTATGCCGGCGAAGGTTGTTCGAATTTTAATATGAACTCTTCTTTATTAGAAACCATACATTTTAGATATATCGAAGCGATATGGGTTTTTACGGTATTCATACTGATAAAAAGCCTTTCTGAGATCATTTTCCGGGACAATCCTTGAATAAGCATTGCGGCTACCTGATTTTCTCTCGGACTTAGACCGTATTCTGATTCCAATATATTGATGACTTCTTTTTCATATTCCTTCATACCCGACAAAAGACAAATCCATGTCGAGATTTTTGTTTTGAGTTCCTGTGGATTGAAAGGTTTTACGATGTAGTCTACAGCACCCTTTCCCAAACCGGTTAAGCGCATTTGTTCAGTATCATCTGCTGAAATAAAAATAAAAGGAATATGTGCATCATGGAATCTTGATTCTATATTATCTAAAAGAGTAAGTCCGTCCATCTCATCCATATAAACATCGGAAACTATCAGTTCAGGAAGATCTCCATTGCTCATTCCTGAAAGAGCCTGCTGTCCATTAGAAAATGCAGTTATTTGGAAGGCAGAGGACAGATACTCTGTTAGAAAATTTCGAAGATCATCATTATCCTCAACAATAAAAATCTTGTTGCCGGAGTTCCCGTTTTTTGATTTTATAGTCTCAACAGCATCTTTATCATATCCGGCAGCATTAAAGGGAATAATAAAGGCCGAAGCAGGTTCATAGTCGATTTTTTCAGATTTTGGCAGCAAAACCCGGAACTCAGTTCCTTCTCCGGGTTCAGATTCGACGCTGATACTTCCGCCGCAGCGCTCGACTATCTTCTTGACAATAACCAGGCCTAAACCAAGGCCCTGTTTTGAAGATTTGATTCCATCAATCTGGACATACGGTTCAAAAATGCTCTCCCTTAACGTCTTATCTATACCTATTCCGTTATCAGAAATGCTCAATAACACCTGATACTCATCTGTGGATCTAATCTCAAGCCGAACCCGGCCCTTAGATTCCGTATATCTTAAAGCGTTTTCCAATAGATTAAGCAGTACATGCTCAGCGTCAATTTGAGAAAGCTTTATTAACATCCCATCTTCAAGCTCAACATCCAGCGATATTTCTTTTCTGGCAAAATAGGATCTTAGAAGAGGCAGATTCTTTTCAACAAGATTGCCAATATTACACTCACCTGTACTGATAGACGTATTTTCATTTTCCGAATTCAATAATTCACGCTCAAATTTCAACAAACTGACCATCTGACGCTCTAGTTTGTCCAGATTATCCTGAAGGATTCTAAGTTCAACAGAATCAACATTGTTCTGTCGATACTTTGAAAAATAATGCCTTATTATCGTAAGCGGCGTTTTAACTTCATGAGCCAGGGTGGTGTAGATATCACTCTTACGCTGAAGCTCCTTCTCCAAATCTTTGGCAGATGAAACAGCAATCTTATGCTGCTTATTAAGTTCTTCCTGAACACTCTGCAGAATATAAGACGCAAGAAAACCTATTAGCGAGATTCCAAAGATAAAGATAAGAATAAAGGCCCTGTATTCAATAGAATATTTAATATAGAAAACATCCGCAACAATATAGGATACTATTATCAGGATATTAAGCAGAAGGCTGAGCCAATAAGAGCTGCCTATACCTACATACAGCCAAAGAATCACAAAGGCTATTCCAAGCGGATATGTATATTGAAGGCTTCCGCCGATAAGCCCAAGAATTGCAGCAAGCGGAGCTATTACGGCCAGGAAAGGATAGGGTATCCTACCCTTAAACGGATGATATATATTATACAAACCAGCTGAAAACACGGGGATCGAAACAAAAAGAATAAAAATGAATTGTACTGTTGTTCTTGTATCGGAAAAAAAATATTCCAGGAATGATGTAGTTAAAAGTAGAATAAACCCGATAATTACCGACAGTTTCCGGAGAGTATCCAGCTTGCCTATGATATTTAACTTTTCATCTTGAAAATCAGTTTTCATATTAAAATTATATGATATCTCTATCAAGAAATCTAATCAGCCATCTTCTTGTTTCGGCTTCGTCCATGCCATCCAGAAAATTATACCCAAACATAATACTTCTGCCGATGCAAAAAATAAATAATAACTGCCATGGCCTCCTGTAATAACAGCAAAGGTGTTAATCACACACATAACAGAAGTTACCCACCGGTTTGCCTTATACCTCAATACCAGTGAAAGAATAATCATTACTACAGCCGTTTCCATTAGTATAGCTCCGGCTAATAATCCGCCTGTCGGAACAGGCTCTCCTGTCATTATGCTCCGTATTGGTGAGGAAGGATCCATAAGGGATAGAATATCCGCATAAATCATGTTTATTAATACAAAAATCCATAGGCTTGAAAGAACAATTTTCCGTTTTTCCATATAAACACCTCGAAAGCAATATAGTATTTTGGCTTTTAAGATAGTAATAATGAGGAGGTTTTGTGATGACACTAAAGTGTTGATTTTTTATTTTTTAAAAAGTCCGATGGCTCTCGCCCTGGCAACGGCCTCAGTTCGTCTGCCGGCTTGAAGCTTGCTGAAAATATTCCTGTTATGTCCTTTAACGGTATCAAGCGCAAGATTTAAACTCGATGCAATCTGATGATTGGAAAGTCCTTCAGCAATAAGATTCAGTATTTCCAACTCACGGGGTGTTAACGGTTCAACCAGAATCCCGACAGTTGTGCTCGCTAAGGCATTCGGCCTCTTTGCTTCTTCATTGAAAGAGTCAAGGATGCTGTCTATATATCCCGATTTAAACCGTCGGGTTCGGAGTTCAATTAGTAATTCTTTGATCACATCGCCTTCATCGACAAAAAGACGTATAAAACCGCCGTGTTCGGCAACTGTCAGCGCTTCCGATAAATTCTGAAGCGACTGCTCATTGTTTCCATTAATACTCAGGGCCTCGGCCTCAAGTATATTTATTTTCAGCAATTCAAATTCAAAGCCCTTTTCTAACAGCTCTTTTTTATATGCGTCCAGCAAAATCAAAGCTTGTTTCGAATGTCCCTTGGCTATAAGAACTTTAACTGACGGAAGAGGAAACTCGGTACTGTCGGCAGCACTCTCTGCTTCATCAATGCGTCCCTGTCTAAGATAGGCAAGAGTTCTGGCTGCAGCAACTTCTGAAAATCTGATGCTGAAATTTTTTTGACGTACAACAAGTGCAGTCTTTTCCAGCATCTCAACGGCATCATCCGTTTCATTCATGGCAAGTAAAACGGTAGCCATAAGAACCTCGGATACAATATAGCGATCCATCTTTTCTTCATAGAGCTTAGTAAGTTCAAGGCTTTTATTTACTATTTCATAGGCTGCATCAAGTCTATTCCATTGGTATAGAACACGTGCAAGCCCCATATACGCCTCGCCGACTACGGGAATAAGATGGTTCTTGAACAACTTTATTACCTCACTGAATAATTTTTCCGCTCCGTGCAGATCATTCTTGTATTCACAAATCCTTGCCCTGCCTATCAGGCTAAGACCGAGAAGAAAGGTATTTCCGATCTTTCTGCTGAGGCCGTAAGCTTTATCATAGAATGCCGCAGCCTCCTCAACCCGCCCGCTCAACTCGAGAGCATTCGCCTTTGTCCAAAAAGCTGTAGCCCGGTGGCTTTGACTTTGTTTATCAAGTAATTCCAATGCCAGTTCGGACTGCTTTATAATCTCGTTAAACTGATAACTGGTAAACGCCAGTGTAGATCTTGCCGCGGCAATACGCCCCTGTAGATCGAGGTTGGTTTTTGTTGCAGGACTTTTCTGCAGAATATCTTCCGCTTCATCTAAGTTTTCCTCTACGCCATCGGTTTTTCCGGTTGCGAGCGTCACAGTCGCGATTTCAATCTGAAGTATCGGATATGCGGAAAAGACTGTCCGGGGCAGCGAGTTTAAAATATTCAGGACATTGCTCATAACGGTTTTTTTGTGAATATGTATCTTGCTGTCTGATATTAATCTGACGACAGAATCGTAATCCTTAGCCATTGCGGCGTGATTAAGGGCTTCCGGATATAACTGATTATCCTCAAACCACACGGAAGCCCGTTTATGAAATTCTTCGATTCCCGGTTCCGAGTCTGCATGGAGTTTTTGTAGTTTTTTATACAGGGCGGCCTTAAAAAGATGATGATATCTATACCATTTACCTTGATCATCGACCGGTATTACGAACAGATTTTTCTGTTGGATCTGCTCAAGGGTTCTTTGACTGGCGAGAGAAAGGGGACGCAAGACTGCATCGCACAGAGGCGCACAAAACCTGTCCAGAACCGATATCCCCAGGAGGAAATTCTGAATATCCTCAGGCTGCCTTTTTAAGACTTCCTGCACAAGGTAATCCATTATATAAGGATTGCTTGCCTGAAAAAAATCATTTAAAGATTCTTGGTCGTTACTTTCCTTCATGGATATAGCCGCAAGCTTGAGCCCGGCAATCCATCCCTCGCTCTGCTGTTCTATCACCTCGAGCTGGTTTTTGGCAATGTTTGTATTCATAATCGTGCAAAAAAACTCCTCGATCTCCGGCAGAGTAAAACGCAAATCCTTTGCCCGCAGCTCTAAAAGTTGTCCTGCCCCGCGCAGGCGAACAAGATTCAGAGGAGGATCTTCTCTTGTCGAAATAACTAAGTACATATTGGAGGGCATATGATCGATAAGAAACATGAGGATATCATGGATCTTTGCCGATGTAATTAAATGATAATCATCAATAACCAGAAGCACATCATCTTCCACAGCGGATAGATCATTTATAATCCGCGCAAGCACATTTCTGACATCCGGAGAATCTGAGGCTTGAAGAGTTGAAAGTAGAGTATCGCCGATTCTTCTGTCGATTGTTCGCAAGGCAGAAACAAGATAAATCAGAAATACCGCAGGATCATTATCGGCTTTGTCGATTGAGAGCCAAGCCGCCGCCTGTCGGCAGTCCTCAATCCAGCCGCTAATCACGGTGGTTTTTCCAAAGCCTGCCGGTGCGGAAACCAGTATTACACTTCCGTCAAACCCACTATTAAGTTTTTTTATCAGTCTTTTTCGCTTTACGATCTTCTGTTTTATATGCGGTCGATAAAGCTTTGTTGCAATGACTTCTTCAATCATCTATATAATATAGTATGCATCTTTTCAGTTATTTTGTTTGAATATTTCGGATGAATTCTATTAATTCATCTCTACTGCTTACATTGCATTTTTGATAGATTGAAGTAATATGGGTTTTGACTGTGTTAAGACTTATAAAAAGCTTTTCTGATATTTTCTTCCTTGAATGTCCCTGTGTTATCATCAGGACTATCTGATTTTCTTTAGCCGTCAGTCCGTATTTATTTGAAAGCTTATTGATTCTTTCCAGTTCTTCATCTTTTTGAGGAGAAAAAAGAGACAGCCATAATGCAATCTTCATTCTCAATTCTTCAGGGCTAAACGGTTTTACAATATAATCAACGGCCCCCTTTCCGAGTCCTGTTAGACGCATTCTTTCGGTATCATCCGCAGAGATGAATACAAAAGGAACGGATGATTTTGGAAAGCGTTCGTTAAAGTTGTCCAAAAGGGTCAGTCCGTCCATTTCATCCATGTATATATCCGAGATAATTATATCGGGTATATTGCCTTGATCTATATTGAATAATGCGTGCTGTCCGTTTCTAAAGGAAAGCACATCATATTCATCTGAAAGATACTCTTCAAGAAAATCTCTAAGATCATCATTGTCTTCAACAATCATCAGTTTTTGTGCTTCGCCTTCAGTGTTGTAGCATTTAATCTTTTTCTCTGCTTTCGTAACCCCTGTGAAATTGATGGGGAGGATCAGGTCTGATACTGTTCCACCATCATCCACTGAATCTTCTACAGGAAGAGCTACGGTAAACAGTGAGCCCTCTCCCGGTATTGAATCTACCTTAATATTTCCGTTTACACGCGTTATAATAGTCTTCACAATAAAAAGACCCATTCCAAATCCTTGTTTCGAAGAACTGATGTCTTTTATCTGGATATGGGGTTCAAAGATCTTGTCGATGTATTCAGGTTCAATACCGATTCCGGTGTCGGATATCTTTAATAAAGCGCGTTCTCCCTCTTTGTTGAGCAAGATGGAAACAGTGCCGCCTGTGGGGGTGTATCTAAGTGCGTTCTCTATCAGGTTTAGAAAGATGTGTTCGCAGTCAATCTGGGTTATGCCGACGATAATATTAGGTTCAATATCAGCAGACAGCTTAACATTTTTACGTTCGAAATATAATTGCAGAAGCGGAATATTCTTTTGGATGAGAGAGCTGAGGCCACAGTACCCGTGTCCCTCATTTTTCTCAGAATCACTTGAGAGGATATGTTCTCTTTCATATTTGAGAAAATTAACAATCTGTCTTTCCAGTTTATCCAGATTATCCTGAAGAATTTGCAGTTCTCTTGAATCATTATTATTTTTTCTGTATTTAGAAAAGTAATGTCTGATAATCGTTAACGGTGTTTTTACTTCATGTGCAAGCCCGGTATACAGTTCGGTTTTATAGTTAAGCTTGTCCTCAAGTTCCTGTGCTGATGTTACGGCAAGTTTGTGCTGATGTTTAAGCTCCTCTTGAATATTCTGCTGATTATAGGCAGATATAAATCCGAATACGGAGCCTCCGTTAAGATAGATATTGCTATAGATGCGCATTTCAGCGGTAAAGTGTGAGATAAAATAATCGAGAACAAGATAGAATATAAGTAAAAGAATATTAAGAAAAAAAGCACGTTTATATGAAATTCCCGAACATACATAGAGCCAAAGAATCGAATTCATAACGGTAAAGGGTCGGTTTCCGCAAAATGCGCTGGCACCTACAGCAACAAAGGGAAGAATGCCCAAGAAAGGATAGTTTATCCGGCTATTAAAAGGATGTGATGCGTTGATGAAGGCTGCTGTAAAGAAAGGAATTATTGCCAAAAGCATTATGCCAAGTTCTCTTAGCGTCATTGTGTTACTAAATACAACCTCATTGATTCCTGTCGCAATCAAAAGTACTAGACCGACAATTATCGACACTTCTCTTACTGTATTGATTCTCTGAAAGACAACCAGTTTGGCAGATAAATTAGCAGATGTATTGGTTTTGTTTTTATGCATTTTACCTTATTTTCATAATATATATCATAACATTAATATAAAAGATAAAAAAAACTAAAATTAATATATATCTAAGAATAAAATCACGAGTCTCGTGCTATGGCTTTATTAACACTAATAGGGACATCTTACCTCATTAAACCTCGTGGGTTAGTTTTCTAAACCGGCACTTTAAACAGCTCTTATATGGTAATTTTACGACTTTAAAATTCCAGGTGATAATCAAATCATATTCAGCTTCATATGCTCCCTACTCGGTTCAATATTTAACACCATATTATGCAGAATTCCTCAATTCCCATAAAAAAAATCTTTTTTTACTGATTTGCTTGAACGGGGCAATAAAATAAATAGAATATTAATTATAAGAATATTAATAAGATATTTCATAATATTTCAGGAGGATACTAGTGGGACTACGCAAAAGTAATTCTAAAATGTTTTTAACTGTATCAGTATGCGCTGTAATCGTTGCCTTAGTCGGATTATCGGGATTATTTACATTTACCAGAGTAGATAGCACAATTAAAGCATCTTATTTAAATCAAATGGTTAATATTCAGACGGAGGTTGGATCGCGATTTGAACAGTATTACAGGGAATCGAGTAGATATGCGGAAACCTTTGCCGATTCCTATATGGAATATTTTAAAAACGGAGAATATGACAAAATAAGCCGCTTTTTCAGCGCCTTTCATAATGCCAACGGTTATATTGAAAACATGTTTATATCCAGTGCGGAGAAAGATTCCATAATACTTGTCGACAGTGTTGGCGGAAAGTCCGTAGGACAAACGTTCAGAAATGATTCCTATAAAGATAATATTGATAATGCCTTGCGCGGAGAGGAGACTATTTCAGCGCCGGCACTTTCGCCTACAAGCGGCAGACTAGTTCAATTGATTACAGTGCCTGTAACCGACGGCAGCTCTGTAATTGGAATACTCGGGTATGCTCTTGAAGCAGGTAGAATGGGGCAGGGAATTGTAAGCAATATTCACATCGGGAAAAACGGGTATCCGTTTCTAATAACAAAAGAAGGACTTATATTCATACATCCTGACGAGAACCAGATTTTCGACAACAATCTTCCGACATATGATTGGGGTAAACAGATTCTGGCCGCGGATAACGGAGATGTAATAGAATATACTTGGGGCGGTGTTCATAAATTTACCGCAATCTATAGAAGCGAGGATTTTAATTTTATAATCTGTAATACACTTGATTCTTCCGAGATTCAGGATCAAGCCTTATCGGTTCTTTTTATTATTATCATTGTTGGAGTGATCGGCGCAGTCATTGCTGCGGTAATTGTGATATTGGCCCTCAGATATGTTTTCAAACCCCTCGACGCTGCAATAATTGCCTCGGACAAAATGAAAGACGGTGATCTTGATGTTGAATTCAGAGTTACAAGGCTGGATGAGATCGGTACTGTTATGATGTCAATGGAGGAGATGAGAGCAAAGCTCTCCGAGGTTATCAGTGAGGTAAGAGAAGCCGCCGACAGCGTCAGTACAACAAGTCTGCAGATAAACTCGGGTGCGGAAAAGGTCAGTGAAGGGAATTCTATTCAGGCCTCATCCGCTGAAGAAGTCTCCGCTTCCATGGAAGAAATGCGGTCAAATATCCAGTCCAGTACCGAGAATGCGGCTGAGACAGAAAAACTGGCCAGGGAATCAGAGCGCATTGCCAAGGAAAGCGGGGCTGCCGTAGACGACGCAGTAACAGCTATGCAGGACATAACAGATAAGATAATGGTCATCGATGAGATAGCCCGGCAGACAAATATGCTTGCTCTTAATGCAGCGATAGAGGCCGCCCGTGCAGGAGAGCACGGAAAAGGCTTTGCGGTTGTAGCTGCTGAAGTCGGCAAACTTGCACAGCGAAGCCAAGAAGCAGCCGGAGAAATAACCGCCCTTGCCTCTACAACCTCCACGAGTGCTGAAAAGGCCGGCAATATGCTGAAAGAGATGGTTCCGAATATCAGTAAAACCGCGGCGATGGTACAGGAGATAAGTGCATCGAGTAAGGAGCAGTATACCGGTGTCGAGCAGATAAGCACATCAATCACTCAGCTCGATCAGGTTATTCAGGATAACGCTGCAGCAGCAGAAGAGATGGCTGCAACCTCAAACGAGCTAGAAACCCAGGCAGAAAAGATGAAGGAGGCTATATCATACTTCTCAAAAAATCATAAGATCCTGCAGATCGAACAGAAAAGTTAGATCCGTTTAATCGATGTTATATAACGATTCCCTACAATGATTTAGGGAATCAACATGTATCATACGGCAGCGTGCTAATACTGCTGATTTATTAGCAGTATGCTGCTCCCGTCATGGTACAACTAATCTAATAATTTCTGATAAAAATCACCGGCAAACACAATCAAATAACTCTACTAAGCTGTCAGAAAATCTGTAACAAATGACATAAAAAATCTAATTCTTGAAATAAAGAAGGAAACCTATATCCAGGCATACTATAGTTTTTTCAACTAATGTAGAAATTCTTCCATATTAAAGACTGCCGGTATCGTCCGGTTTGCATCATCACTATTACTATTACAGAAGCAGTGCTTAAAAACCAAACCGATAGAATAAAACTACACCAGCCCATGCTCGATGCCGAATTTGATTAGATCTACGAGGTTTTCCGTTTCTGTTTTTTCCATGATGCGTGCTTTATAAGTGCTGACGGTTCTGTCGGATAGGGTAAGATCATATGCAATCTCTTTTATTGCCTTCCCTTCACAAAGCAGCCGAAACACTTCCTGTTCCCTCGGGGAAAGAGACTCAATCATATCAGCACCATAGTCGGGATCACTGCCGGAGAAATGCGACTGCAGCATGTGCAGCCCGTCACCGGTCAGGTATATGCCGCCTTTAAAAACAGCGTCTACAGCCGTCAATATTTCATCCTTGCTGCTGCGCTTTGAGATATACCCGTTGGCACCAGCCTTAATAGATTTTACGGCAAACTCTTTTTCACTGTACATCGATACGATTATGATTGGCAACTTTTGGTTCTTTTTTCTGATTTCATGAATGATTTCCAAACCGTTCCTGCCCGGCATTGAGATATCCAGGAGTACAAGATCTGCGTCGCTCCCGGAAGCATCTGCCAAAAAAGTATTGCCGTCAGAATAGTCGGCAATTACCTTATATTTGCGCGTCTCTTCGAGCATGGTCCGCATACCTGCCCGGACCAGAACATGATCATCAACTATTATTATCTTCTTCATTTTTTGTATCTCTCCAGATGGAACGTGACAATGGTACCTTCCCCGGGAGCAGAACAGATTGATAATCTTGATCCGTGTTTATCGAGAAAATACCGGCACACCATCAACCCGATTCCCGTTCCCGACTCCCCTTCAGTACCGTAGGATGAAAACTCAGCTGCCCCGTCCCGAATTGTCCCGAGGATCTCTTCTGATATTCCGATTCCGTTGTCTGCTACCTCAACTTCTACAGTATCCGCCAGTATAGAAAAACCAACGGACACAGTACCTGCGGCATGGGTAAACTTAATGGCGTTAGCGAGCAGATTTCTGATGACCGCGGAAATCATGTGAGGATCGATAAAAACGGTAATATCCTCATTTTCTTTCAGGTCAAGAACCACCCCTTTCCTATCGGCTTCTGCTTTAACAAAACCTACAGCTTCATTTATCAGAGCATGCATTGATGCAATTTCCTTTTTACAGCCGGAGGTTTCGGAATATTTATTACCTAAAGCCAATAGATTTTCCATCAGCATATCTGCTGAATCAATATTAAGATCGAGGGCCTGGTAGTATTTCTTTTTCTCCTCTTCAGGTATCTTTGCAGAATTATTGTTAATGACTGTGAGAAGATTGCGGAAATTATTGATCGGCACCCGAAGGTCATGAGAAATCACCTGAAAAAGACGGTCTTTGAGTCTGTTTAACTCAGACAATTCATTTCTGACCCGCAGATTGACGGCCATGGTTAAACCGAAAATCCACTCCATATTCCATATAAAAGAAATAAAGAACAGAACTATCATCACCGGATGTTCAGGATTGCTCCATAGAGGATCTCCTGAAAGAACAACCAGAAAACGTACCAACGAACCGATTGCAAGGACGAATGCAGGTACGGCTGTCAGCCCGTGAATCCAGAATTCTCTTTTTCGCGCTCTGAAGAGGAGGATAGACGCAATGCCCGCTCTAATGATGAATAATATAAAATCTCTGAAAAGAAAACTTGCCAGCTCCATATCCAAAATGACAAGCGGTGTGAAAAGTACAATAACAGCTGCAATCACCTGATAATAGCGGAGTTTACTGAAATTTCCAATTCCGCGAAAAAGAATAACTCCTTCAAGAATCAGAAGATCACGAAAAGGCACTAAAGATCCCTGCAGTAAATTTGCCATTTCCCAATTATCCGATCGGATAGCAATAACAAGTGTCCACATTACTGCATTTACAACTGCGGCTAAAGTCCATAGGCCGGTTCCAGGCACTGATTTATTTATTTTTCGAACAATTATCATAAGCAATGCGGATAGAATCGAAAACACAAAAGAGGCAAAACCGATACTGGGGAAATGGATATTCATATAGTCAACTATACTCTGTTATTATTCATCTGTAAAATCCCCAGGGCAGCTGAATCCTTTTAACGACAAAATTGGGGGCTTTCGCCCCCAATTGCCGTATTTTCAGAAACTCCGCATGGCTCGAACTCTAAAAGCGGTTGCACTTTTAAAGGGATCAATCACCGTTTGCGATGGATTCCACATCTGTATTGCGTAAGCCTCATCCTCATCGACCTCGGAAGAACTCCAATAATTGCCACTTCCCATACCAATTGTATCCTTTGATGGAATTAGGTTTATGAGTTCAACTTGAGATGGCAGATACCAATCAGTTAATCCTCCTCCATGGTAATCTCTGCATATCTGTGCCGCACTGGCAGTATGCCCATCCTGCCCTATAATGGCATCTGTATTAGCAGACCCGGTTCCGGAAGCGGTATGTGTTGTTCCAATCAAAGTAGCAGTGACATCGCTCCATGCTGCACTAGTTGCCTGATCTTCCGATGCTACTTCCAGTCCATGCAGCCCGCCATCGCTTATATAAACGACTATTCCTACACCGCTGGGACCTATGTCACCGATAGAGTAAGTAATCGGATCTGCTTTAATTACAGTCAGAGTAAAAGTTTTTGTTTCACTCACCGTTCCATTAGTAATCGTAGCTGTCATTACCACAGTTGCATCACCATCAGAAAAAGCAGGTCTTGTAACTGTTCCATCTGCTGCAACTACCGTCTCTGTATCACTTGCCCATGTGATAGTGGAGCCGGCTGATCCGGATGTCGGTAAAGTTAGATTGCCTGTTACTGAAGTTAGCGTATCAGTCCCTGAAAATGTAATATCAAGGGCAGCCTTATCGTCTGCAACTATCTCAGCATCTGTAGCTTGCCCTTCCGAATCTGTCCCCGTCATCAGAGTGAAAAAATCTGAGCAGGATGCTGTTACCAGGCTCAGCACCAGCACGACAACAAAAAATAGAACCGCGTGCTTTGATATTAAATTGAATTGTTTCACTGTAATCTCCTTTCTACAGATTGAACTGGAGGCCAATACCCAGAGGTATAACCATATTCATGGCGTCTGCTCCGAATACCATGAGGAATTCGGGGTTAACATATATTTCCAGATCAGGATTCAGGGCATAGGTAGTAAAGACCGACAGGCTAACCAGGCTGTCATAGAACAATCCAAAAGTAGAACCTGAGCCCGGGTCATACTCGCTGATGTGTAGCATCCCTCCGTAACCGATTCCGGGACGGAATGACAGACCAATGTCATCCAGACTGATTTCGTAGTTAGCCGTTATCTGCCAAATTGTATCGATGAGCAGACTGATCTGCGAGCCGGCGGGGAACTGGTAGGATCCGCTTAACTGAGCGCCTGCTCCCAATCCGGGAAGAAATGGAACTTCGACGGTAACTCCCGCCTGGGCTCCTGCCCCAACGCTGTATATGCTGCGGTAATCCCCCAGAGGGATGCTGCCCGATGCGCCAACGTAAACGTCTGAGAGGCTTTGCGCTCCCAGCGCAGATGCAGCAGCAATGAAGATTACTACTAGAAGTGTTACTCTTCTTCGCTTTTCTTTCATAATTAATTCTCCTTCATTAAAAGCTTCGTACTGCACGAACCATTTTATCGGTTTCCTTCGAAGTACCAGAATACGACATTGAGTCAAAATCTGCCGAAAATGCAGTTACACTATTGATTTCTGAAGAGGACCAATACCCCCCATCGGAGGTGAAGCCGCCGATAGCTGCTTGGTTTTCTCGGAGTACACCTAATTCAAACCGCGCAGGCAAGTACCAATCGTCGTAAACCCCTGTCCCGGTATCGGTATTTATATAATCATCACATAATTGTGCCGCATAACTTCCGGCCCCCTGTGCAGTTACAATCGCAGTAGTGTTAGCCTGCCCTGTACCGATTGCTGTTCCTGTTGCTGTTGTATCTATGTTACTTCCGTTGTTCCATTTAATGGCATCACTCAAGTCAGCCATTGATGCAATTAGACCGTGAATTTCACCGGCTACATATCCCGAGTCGCCATCCTGTAGAATATAAGCAACAACCCCACCTTGATGAACAATGCCGATGGTTATTTCTCTATACACCACCGCAGTTTGCGGTGAGCTGCTTATGGTGTATCCGCTTGGATCTGCGATTGCCACAGATACTGTTTTCCCATTTCCCACTGTAATAGCTGAAATAGCCAGTGTTCTGGTTGTTCCGGTACCGGTCAACTCACCCTTTGTCGCTCCCGTTAACGTAATGTCATCTGCTGATAATGTCGTCGGGTCAACACTGAATGTCAGTATTAAGCCTGTAGAATCTGCAGTTTCTGACGTACCGCCGGTTTGGACCGCGCTCTCGAAGGTGACGGCTGTTGGAGAGACCCCTCCGTCACCACCTGTTCCCGGCATTTCACATCCAATTGCAAACAATACCAATGCTGCAACCAACATTCCGATAAAAATGTTTCGTTTTGATTTCATAGTTAATTCTCCTTCATTAAAAACTTCGTACTGCACGAACTTTCATGGATACGGTTTTCCATTTTAAATTGGAACCTGAACCGGACCATTCAAACTGAAGGCGCTCGGCTGAATCAGAAGAACTTTCGGTAGATGTCCAGTACCATACAGAGATGCCAAGGTTTCGATAATCTAGTTCAGGAATATTCGATATATGTTCATTTTCAGCAGGATCGCCCATAGAAATTTTATAAAGCTCGAGTAGTTCATTTTCCGATGGAAGATACCAGTCAGTTAAACCGCCGCCGGCATAATCATGACACAACTGCGCTGCACTGGCCGTATGACCAGTCTGGGCAATTATTGCATCGGTGTTTGAAGCTCCTGTACCTATGTCAGCAGGTAATGAATCAACACCATTAACAAAAGCATTGTCTATATTGCTCCATGCTACAGAGCTTCCCTGATCTTCAGGCGCAATTTCCATTCCATGCAGTCCGCCATCTGTTATATAAAAAACAATCCCCACTCCGCTTGGGCCAGTGTCTCCAAGCTCATAAGTTACATCTCTATACACCACCGCAGTTTGCGGTGAGCCGCTTATGGTGTACCCGCTTGGGTCTGCTATCTCTATCGATAATGTCTCCCCATTTCCCACTGTAATAGCTGAAATAGCTAGTGTCCTGGTTGTTCCTGTACCGCTAAGCGTACCCTTGGTCGCTCCCGTTAGCGTGATATCGCTTGCTGCCAATGTGTCGGGATCGGCGCTGAAGGTCAGCGTCAGACTTGTTGAATCGGCTGTGCCATCGGTTCCACCGGTTTGTACTGCGCTTTCAAAGGTAACCGCAATTTCTCCGTCACTGCCGTCTCCGTCTGTTCCCGGTATTTCACATCCGATAGCAAACAATACCAATGCTGCAACCAATATTCCGATAAAAATGTTTCGCTTTTCTTTCATTATTTATTCTCCTATAATTTATTTACCCTTTCGTTTTGGGCCATTGGCAATTCTAATTGTTTATGCCAACCCGGCGGCACAACATCAGTAGTACCAGATATCTCCCGGTGTCGAGTCGTTTGCTATCAGCGAATTCAATGAATAGCCGTCGAAGAAGAAGAGCTTTCCATCGAAAAACTCGGCTGTATGTGCATCCCGGTCGTACCAAGTGGCTTCATTTGAAGCATCCAGATTGACCCAGTGAATGCCGTCATCAGAGCTCCATATGTCTTTCAGGCTGTTGCTGGCGGGGTGCCCGGCGATAACCCAGATTCTGACATAGGCAACGGCAGCTGCAAATTCAGCCCGATCTTCCCAGATATCCGCCCCCCAATAGTGATAGTTAGCCGAACCTTCGGTAAAATAACCATCTGTGGTTACCTGAGTCCAGGTAACAGCATCTTCAGAGACCCAGACATCATTGGTCTTGTAGTACAGCGGTTGACTTGGACCGTTATCATAACCTCCGCCCAGGAGCCAAAGCTTCCCTTGGAATTCTACAATTTCATGTTCCCGTGTAAGCCAAGGCACACTGGAGGCTTCTTCTGTCCAGGTATTTCCATCGCTGGTACTCCAGATGGAGTCATTATTGATAAACAGCCATAGTTTTCCATCGAACTCCAGCGCATCTATATAGGCCTGGGGCCCCCAGGGGGCCTCGTGGGTGGCTGCAGTCCAGGTATCCCCGTCGGTTGAATACCACACATCGTCGAATAATCTGTTATCTCCATAGGTGCCACCAATAACCCACATTTTTCCGTCATAGACGGTTGAGGCAAATTTCTGTCTTCCGTACTTGGTAGTGTCTTCCTGGTTCAGATCGAGAGGTTGGTGCTGGGTATACCACTCAGGCTGATCCGTTACCAGAACCCAATCCGTCCCGTTTACCGAGCTGTACACACTAGTTTGCAATTCATTCTGGGCTGATCCACCGGAGCCACCGATCATCCAAAGCTTGTTGTCAAATACCAGGGTTTCGTAGTTTTGCCGCTCTCCATATCCTGGAGATGCAGTGGCTAAAGTCGGGGTGGTGGAAACCATCCATGGGGTCACAAGATATCCGTCGGAGACATTGGCACTACCGTTCAGAACGGCTTTATCATCAACTGTTTTGATGACAATGGCGTATTGGCCCTCTGAAAGACCGGTAAAAGTACTTCTGGCCATATCGGGATCCTGATAACTGGTATCTATGATTCCGGTATATTCTGTAGTTGCATCGTCCGCCGTGTTCCCGGGGCCATAATAGATCTTGATACTGTCGAAATCAGCATCTGTCGGGTCTGACCAGAATATTCGGAAGGTATTGTCGTATAGAGCTACAACCACATCGCTGACTTCCGCGGGAGGGGTTCTGTCGAAGGGATGGTCGCTTATACTCGCCGGTTCGCTCTCATTCTCAAAATAGTCCAGGGCTTTTACCACAAATACATAATCTGTGTAGTTTGTCAGTCCGGAAATGGTAGCTCCGCCTGCATCTATTGTGCCGGTGAATTGAGTGGTAGCTGCACTGGCTTCAGTCCCTTCACCATACCAGACTGTTGCATGATCGTAATCCGAAGCCGGCGGGGTCCAGCTCAATCGAATGGTTCCATCCTCAGGTTTGGAAACAGCAAGATCAGTAACCGGATCAGGTGGAGCTGTATCGACTTCAAAAAATACATTTACGAGGTCCACCGCAGTATCGGCTACAAGGGTAGCTACTTCGGCAACAGTGTCCGCTGCAATAGTCACCACTTCAGAAGCTATGCCGATGGGGTCTTCAAAGAAATTCTCAAATGGCACCTCATCTACTGCCACCAGCCCGTCGGCTGTTACATCGGCAACCTTCGCCAAGGTGTTAACGGTACCGGTAATTATAGTGGTGATTGGATTGTTGGGAATAGGGAAGTCTGCAATTGCGGTTGCAACAGACCTGAGGGCATTACCGATATTTCTCAGTCCCTTTCCTATATCACCAAACAATCCTCTGGTATTGATCTGACGTGCTGAAGAATCAGTGCTGGATTCGGGAGTATAGTCCACTGGAGTATTTGGGTAGTACGCCACGGATTCATCGGCCACATTAATTACTGCAAAGTCTGCTGTTCCGTCACCCCATCCGTCCATAAGCAGTATGTATTCATCGGTTATTATACGTGAAGGATAACCGTCATTATTGAATGCTACTGTTAGAGTGCTGTTGTCCTGAGTTATAATGGAAGCACTGAGAGGAGTATCCCCGTCAATGTTGTATAAGACCAGATTGCCATTCTTATCAGCAGCGCCATAGTTGTAATGCTCTGAGGATAGCTCGAAAGCGTAGACATCTTCTAATACTACTCCCTCTTCAACCGTCATCAGAGTGAAAAAATCTGAGCAGGATGCTGTTACCAGGCTCAGCACCAGCACGACAACAAAAAATAGAACCGCTTGCTTTGATATTGAATTGAATTGTTTCACAGTAATCTCCTTTCTACAGATTGAACTGGAGGCCGATGCCCAGAGGTATAACCATATTCATGGCGTCTGCGCCGAATACCATGAGGAATTCGGGGTTAACATATATTTCCAGTTCAGGATTCAGGGCATAGGTAGTAAAGACCGACAGGCTAACCAGGCTGTCATAGAACAATCCAAAGGCAGAACCTAAGCCCGGGTCATACTCGCTGATGTGGAGCATCCCTCCGTAACCGATTCCGGGACGGAATGACAGACCAATGTGGCAACCAACATTCCGATAAGAAATCATGCTTTATTTTCATAGATTATCCGCACAGGCATAATACCCCTCATTTCTCTTCTAAAAGTTTAGTGGATGGGGTTAGAAATCGAATGTCAGGATTGGGGAAGTTTATGTAGCTTATACCGAAGTGTTCTGTAAGGATTACACTACAATTTGAATTTCCAGACTCATTTTGGAAAAGAACCTGTGGTTTATTTTTTTTACATCCGGGACATTCGACTGTTTTTATTAGGTAAATTTACCACATTACAACTCCTGGTTATAATCAAATCATGTTCAGCTTCTTATGTTTTCTGCTCATATCAATTTTCAATAAATTTTTCAGAAAAAGGAAAAGCATTATTTTAACAATGTTGCTCTTGAAGAAGGAAAACTATCTCTGAGATTATAAAAAGATTGATAATGAGCTGAAGAAAATCACATTGATATTCATTACACAACAGTAAATAGTATTCAGGAAGCAGTGACTTATTCAGCCGCATGTTGACATCTCTCTGGCTTCACAAAATATGAATGCATTTGTAGAGCAAGTCAATGAAACTATTGGAAGAGAAGCGCTGGAGCATTTTCTGCTTTTCTCAAAGAAACAGATTCGGAGAATCTTCAAATCGTAAGTTGATTATTATAATCATCAACGACCACATCAGGGGATTGATGAAAAATCAAATATAAAATTTGAAGGCACTATGATATTATATGTTTTAAAAAAACTTATTTTATGGATTCGTAAAACAAGGATTGATTATGGATAGAAATACCGATTATATAATTGAAGTTGCAAAATACAAAAGTATTATCAGAGCTGCAGAAAAATTATGTATCACTCCTTCGGCATTAAGCAAGTTTGTAAAAAATAAAGAGCAGGAATTAGGCGTTACATTATTTGACAGAGTGGGAAAGAAATTTGATTTGACATATGCTGGAACACGGTATATTGAATGTGCAAGAAAAATTTCAATCCTACAGAAGAAAATGCATAATGAGATGATTGATATTGCTGAACATCGCTCAGGAAGAATTCATTTTGGGTTTCCTTTGATTCAGTCTGAAAATATCATTTCAGAAATAATGCCTGAATTTAAATCAAAGTATCCGGAAATAGATATTATTTTTTTTGGAAACACGACAGTTAAACTACTTAAAATGATTGAAGACAGCCGCTTGGATTTTGCAATCATGACGGTTGAAAACCGTGTGGATAAATTTCTATATCAAAAACTTTCATTTGAGGAATTCGTTTTAGCAGTTCCCGCCAATCATCCATTGATCAAAAAAGCAGTTACTAAGAAAGAATTCAGATATCCCTGGGTAGATATTAAGCTGTTTGAGCAAGAAAATTTCATAATGCTGTATCCTCAGCAAAAAATTAAGAAGTTTTCTGATTACGTATTTCAAAGTTATGATATTAAACCAAAGACAGATATTCAGGTTCCAACAGTCGATTTGTCACTTTTATGTGTAGCAAATAATCTCGGTATAACGATTACTCTGGATAAACCAATAGTTTCGGAAAAATTTATTGATAAAATTATTCCATTGTCTTTTGGAGAAAAGCCGGAAAGACGGGAATTATGTCTGGTTTGGAATCGGAACCATTCAATCGATCATGTAAAAATTTTAATGGATATTTTCATAGATAAATATTCAAAATAATTTTTTTCAGATAATGATGACTAAAAGTTGATATTTCTTGAAAAAATTGAATTTGACGCACGATATTTCTTGAAATACACTTATTCAACTTCAATTTAGGAGGAGAAACAGGTGTTTTCAAGAAGTATTAAGCTAAGAACATTTAATGCAGGATGTGCGCATGAAATCGTTCTCGAAAATGGAAAAGTAATAATAATTGATCCATTCTTTACAGGGCCTCATATGGAAGGGCACTCGATTGATGAAATAACAGGTGCTGATTATATTCTGCTTACACATGCACATTTTGATCATGATATCAATCTTGGTGACTTAGTCAGAAAATTTAATTCCAAGGTTTTTGCCGGCAGTAATTCGACTGTTCCGATATTAAAATTTCATAAAATTTCCTATGACAATATTTTTCCGGTATATCCCGGTCAAGAGATTGTTACAGATGATTTCAAATTAAATATACTACAGGCAAAACATAATCCAACAGGTTCCCGCTTATATTCAGATGATAATGATATAGCAATGAAAGAACTCGGAATTCCAGGACATAAAGAATGTGATGACTGGGGAAATATTGAATCAACGGATTATATGATTACAACAAAAAATAGCTTTAAGATCTTAACCGTTTCAGGTCAGACTTATTCCAATGGCATATTTGACTGGTGTTTTCAGAATGCTCCAAATGTTGTCATCCGACAGGCTGGAGTACGAAAAGGAGGAGCGGATCTTTTTGGTGATGGCCAGGTTACTCCTGAAGAACTGGCAGAATTATTTGTAAAATATCATGCGCAACTTATCATACCATTTCATATGGATGTTATATATAGAAGATGGGGGAAAGAGAAGACGGAAGAATATTTCAAAGAAGTTGCAGTTAACATTAAAAAATTATCTTCAGGTGCAGCTTTTCTTCTTCCGGAACCATGGGCCTGGTATGATATAGGTGTAAGCATTAATAAGTTGTAAAAATAAGAGGTTGAAAATATGAGTCCATTACAAATTACAGTTGTTATTTTACTGTGTACAATAGCAGCTTTCATTTCAGGTAAAATCCGTTTTTCAGTTATCTCAACAGGTATAATTCTGGCATTGATATTAACAAAAGTTTCAACACCGGCAGAAGCTTTATCAGGATTTGTAAACAAGAATGTAGTTATGTTTGTTGCAATGTTTGTTATAGGTGCCGGGTTAACCAGAACAAGCATCCTGGACCGAACGCAATCAATTGTAATAAGTTATAAAGAAAAACCTAAAACTTTGATATTGATTGCATGTGTTGTAGCAGGACTGCTTGCTGTTTTAACTAGTGCGACAGCCGCCGGTGCGATAATGATGCCACTATTAATTGGAATAGCGAATGAGATTGGAACCAGCCGCAGCCGACTGCTTTATCCTGCAATGTGTGTTGCCAATGTTGGAGCTGGTATGACATTCCTTGGTCAGGGAGCAAGCAATCTGGCTTTCAGTGATATCATGATGAAAGCTGGCGGAACAGTTCCTTTTGGCATCTGGGATTTTACAATTGCCAGATTGCCTGTTATGGTGATTGCACTTGTTTATATGTCTTTTATCGGATGGAAGTTATTGCCCGAAATTCCAAATGAAAGTTTTGAAGATAATATAAAATTAAAGAAAACACAGGCTTTAAGCCCTGCTAAGGAAAAGATTGCTATAATAATTATCATTGCAACTATTGTTTCAATGCTGTTTTCCAAACGGCTTGGAATAGATATGTTTATACTTGCCTCCTTTGGTGCTGTTGCTCTGGTGATCTTTGGAGTCTTAACTGAAAATGAGGCTTTATCCTCCATTCATATGCCGACAGTATTTTTATTTGCAGGTGTACTGCCATTATCTAATGCAATTAAAGTAACAGGCGCAGGTGATTTGGTCGCAGAGAAACTAATCCTGATGTTAGGAAATACATCCAGTCCATATATTATTATGGCTGTTTTTTTCCTTGTCCCATTAGTAATGACACAGGTTATGTCAAATATCGCTACAATTATGATTTTTATTCCACTTGTATCAGTGGCTGGTGTAAAAATTGGTGTTGATCCCAGGGCTCTTGTTATGGGAGTTTTAATTGCCGGCTGTACATCAATATTAACTCCAATGGCCAGTCCTCCACAGGCTTTGATAATGGGTCCAGGAGGTTATAAGCTTATTGATTATTTTAAAGCTGGATTACCCTTAGTTGTCATAGTAGCAATATTCAGTATTCTTTTCTTACCCATTTTATATCCTTTTTATTAATTAGTTTAATTACCCCCATATTCACAGTTACTATCAGGGAATGTCAAAACGATGAAGGCATTCCCTGATTACTATGACGTTTTTATTATTAGTGAATCTTCCCTAAAGGAATGATCAAAATTCAATATTCTCAATATAAGTTAAGTAGAAAAATACCTGGAGGGTTATTATGGATTATGCAAAGGAATCTCTTAAGCTTCACGCCGAATGGAGAGGAAAATTTGAGATTGTTCCCAAAATGAAAGTATCAACAAAAGAAGATTTATCTCTTGCTTATACTCCTGGTGTAGCCCAGCCTTGTCTGGAAATACAGAAAGATCCTGATAAAAGTTATGAGTTGACGGGACGATGGAATACGGTTGCTGTAGTTACCGACGGTACGGCAGTTTTAGGCTTGGGTGATATCGGACCGGAAGCTGCAATGCCGGTAATGGAAGGGAAATGTGTTCTTTTTAAAAGTTTTGGTAATGTAGATGCTGTTCCGCTATGTATTCGTTCCAAAGAGGTTGATACTATAGTAGAAACCTGCGCTCTTTTGGCGGGTAGTTTCGGCGGAATAAACCTTGAAGATATATCAGCACCTCGCTGCTTTGAGATAGAACGAAAATTAAAAGAGCGCTGTGATATTCCAATTTTTCATGATGATCAGCATGGAACCGCTGTCGTTGTTCTGGCTGCTATGATAAATGCATTGAAGCTAACAGGGAAAGAACTGAAAAAGATTAAGGTCGTAACAAGCGGGGCTGGTGCCGCGGGTGTAGCAATAATAAAACTTCTTATCTCATTAGGTCTTGAGAATGTAACTATGTGCGACAGGCAAGGCGCTATCTATACCGGCCGGTCAGGACTTAATACGGAAAAAGATGAGTTATCTTTAATAACTAATAAAAATAAAGAAAAAGGCAGCCTTACAGAGGTGATAAAGGGAGCAGATGTTTTTATTGGAGTATCAGCACCGGGTACTGTGACTGCAGAAATGGTGAAATCGATGGCAGAAGAGCCTATTCTCTTTCCTATGGCAAATCCTACCCCTGAAATTATGCCTGAACAGGCGCTGGTCGCAGGTGCTGCAGTAGTAGGTACCGGAAGAAGTGATTTTCCCAATCAGATAAATAATGTTTTGGCGTTTCCGGGGATTTTCCGTGGTGCGCTTGACGTTAGGGCTTCTGATATAAATGATGAAATGAAGATAGCTGCTGCGTATGCGCTGGCAGGGCTTGTTAGTGATTCTGAACTTTGTCCGGAATATATAATTCCAAAGGCATTTGAATCAAGGGTTAAGGACTCTGTTTCGAGCGCAGTAATTGAAGCTGCCCGTGAAAGCGGTGTTGCAAGAATGAGGATCTGATTATGAAGTTGTCACTAGGATTTGGAAAAAGCCCTCAGGAAGTAGAGATTCCTGAGGAAAATATTCTTGATATACTGGAACCAAATGACGTAGAGATATTATCTTCCGGTAAAGAGGAAGTGTTGCGGGCCATTCGTAATCCTATAGGTACAGAACGAATAAGTAACATTATAAAACCGGGGGAGAAAATTGTAATTATTACAAGTGATATTACCAGACCGTTTCCGACCTCTATTGTATTGCCTGTTTTACTGGATGAATTATTATCTGCAGGTATAGCAAAAGAGGATATAACGGTTGTTTTCGCTCTTGGAATTCATCGGAATCATACTATTCAGGAATTTGAGAAACTTGCCGGTTCAGAGATTGTCAAGGAAATATACTGTGTAGATTCAAATCCCAATGATATCATAACAATGGGGGTCACATCGGGCGGAACCCCTGTGGAGATTACTAGGAGAGTAGCTGAAGCAGATAGAAGAATATGTCTTGGAAATATTGAGTACCATTATTTTGCAGGATACAGCGGAGGCGCAAAAGCAATCATGCCTGGCGTATCTACCCGAAGAGCAATACAGTCAAATCACAGTAAAATGATACAGCCCGAAGCAATTGCCGGCCGGCTGGAAGGAAATCCTGTCCGGGATGATATTGAAGAGGCCGGGCGGATATGTCCTATAGACTTTATTGTTAATGTGGTACTTGATGCACATAAAAAGGTTATATTTGCGGTAGCCGGAGATTTCATCAAGGCTCACCGTAGAGGGTGTGACTTTCTCGATAAACTCTATCTGAAAAATATCAAGTCTCGTGCAGATATCGTAATAGTTTCACAGGGCGGAGCACCGAAAGATCTTAATTTATATCAAACCCAAAAAGCTCTGGATAATGCAAAACATGCTGTAAGAAAAGGCGGGATAATTATATTGGTCGGCTCCTGTGCTGAAGGTTTTGGTGAGGATGTTTTTGAAGAATGGCTGCTTTCTGCACCGGATTCACAGTCACTTATAAAAAGGATCAAATCGAATTTTCAATTAGGAGGACATAAAGCAGCTGCTATTGCCCTGGTTCTTGAAGATGCTGATATCTATCTTGTTTCAGAGTTAAACGATGATCTTGTAAAATCAATTTTTATGAAACCTTTTAATAGTGTTGGAAAAGCTCTGGATGATGCACTTGAAAGGCTTGGGAAGAACGCTTCTATTATAGTGATGCCGTATGGGGGTTCAACCCTGCCCAGAGTTATATAAAAGACCGATGGTTATCTTTTTACATTCACACGCTAAAAGCTGTTTAAAATAGAAAATATTTAGTCCCGGCATTTATTTAAAATATAAATGCCGGGACAATACTGAATTTACAATCCTGCAGTTGAAAGATATTCTTTCCAGAAATTATACTTTTCGGTACTGAATTTGACAGTCGTAATCGGATCTCCAATTTTCAAATAGGATATCTCTTCACGATTAAAAGAATCCCACTCGGGAAGTCCGGCGCCATTCGGATTTCCTGTTTTAGCGAAATTCACCAAATATGATGACATAATATCGCCAATCTTATAATCGATACCTGCCCAGTAATCTGCTTTTACAGGTGAGAAATTATTCAACCAGTATGGAACATCGGATGTATGGAAAACACCATTAAGCGACGCCTCAGGGCCAGGCATCAGCTGAGTAAATTTATATATGTATGTTGATTTTTTATACTTGATCTCTCTTACAGTTCCCACAAAAGACTGTAAAGCCATCGTATAATCCTGATTCATTTCATTATACTGATCAATGCATTCAGATGATTTCGGTGCGTATAAAGCAAGAGCCTCTTCAGCCAATGGGCCAAGAGTTTGTTCAACAACAGATATGTAATCTTCTTTGGAAATACTTGTCATCGGAAGCCAGAACTTTTTGACTCCAATTTTCGGGAGAAAAGGAAACAGTACAGAGTCCTGAGTAACCATACCCGTCATGAGATTAACATCACCGGCAGAGCCTTCTGTGTAAGAATCAAGTAAATCTCTATCTAAAACTTTACCATCAAGAACCGGTACGGCGTTATACCGGATCTTTAACAATTCCTCCGGTTCCATAGCCCTCAATTCATCAATAGTTTTTCCACTCAACAAATTTACTGTTTCTTCTTCCTTTACGGCTAAAGGCGGCAGGGAGTCCAATATCACGTTAGCACTCATGGTAACCGCATTATCAAAAAGGCCCTTGGCCATGGGTGAAGAAATAAGGTACTGAATATCCATGGAACCGGCAGACTGCCCTACGAGAGTCACATTATCCGGATCTCCCCCGAATTTTTCGATATTGTTCTGAATCCAGTTTAATGCAGCAATCTGATCCAGAATGGCGTAATTCCCTGATACACCATCCTCGGATTCTGCTGATAACTCCGGATGCGCAAGAAAACCGAAAAGACCCAATCTGTAGTTGATACTTACAAAAACAACATCTTTTCGGGCAAGATTCTCCCCTTCATAGACAAAGCTACCCGATGTACCCGAAGTATTACCGCCTCCATGAATGAAAACTACAACGGGAAGTTTTTCAGACATTTTTTCATTTTTAGTCCAGACATTCAAATAAAGACAGTCTTCAGAGGGAACTTTCTCCGAGTCAGGTTTAAATTCCGCCGTATAAGGTCCATAGGGAGCCAAAGGATTCTGAAAAGCATAATTTGAATAATCATTACACTCTTTGACCCCATCCCATGCTATTACAGGCTGTGGAGCTTTCCATCGCAGATCACCGACCGGTGGCGCCGCGAAAGGAATGCCCTTAAAAATTTTAACTTTACCATCAGCAGAATAAATTCCACTAATACTTCCACCATCTACCAATATAGATTCTGAATCCATATGTTGGGTGGCTGCTTGTTCCGAACCAGATGAACTGACGCATGACATAACAAGTGTGGCGATAGCCACGAGAGTAATGAAAAACATAATTTTTACAGATTTCTTCATTCTTTTTCCTCCGTTTTTTTATTTCATGATCCCACCGGCCAGATACCGGGGAATCTGAAGCACTATTTAGTTTTGCTTTGCATCAAACGCTGGTTTCCACACGTATGGTAGAACCATGTTCTCTGTCGAATTTTGATAAATTTCCAACAGGTTCTCGCCGATAGAAATTCCGCAAGTGACCTGCCGGTTTTCATTCAACAGATAATACATTCTCTTTACGAGAATAATTGTAAACCCGGAGGAAGGGGATACAGGGATTTCTATAAATAGATGAGGATATTTTTGACTAAAAGTAAAAAATATATGGAGGTCTCACATGAAAGATTTTGCCGATTTCCTGGCAGTTCTCCGCCCCTTTCCACGGCTACTTCGGGCTTGCGATGCTTTCGGTATCATAGGGTCCCATACGGGCAAGGGTTCAACCCAACTAACTATCAGGATCTAAAATCTATATATTCTTAATTATCATGTAGATTTCATCTGCCTTAATCGCTGTAAAAGCTGAAATAAATCTGCACCATTCCTGATATCAGACTGTACTTCCTCTACCAGTTGTTCAGGACATAATCTTTTCACCCTGTTCCTAATCATTTCAAAATTGAATCTTTTGTCCTGCTCATAAAGACGACGAATATATTTAAAGTTTTCTAAACGTATCATTGTTGCTTTAGTATGCGCAATCTCATATTTCTGAGGTTTAATCATAAACGGCACATTTACCAGGCATTCTTCAAAGGTATTTTGTATCTTCTCAGCAATCCCATAATCTCCTATATAATCACCATGATCACTTAATACATATATAGAGGTATCATCAAAAACACCTTCATTCTGTGCAGGAAGAAAATCGTTCCGGGGATTCATCCATACATAATAACCGTCGTCTAACAATTCTTTAAAGAGAGAAGATTCATCCTGATGAAGCATGTGACTCAATGTTCGATGCCCTCGGACATGAGGATATAAACCGCTAAGGAAACTGCAGCGGCTGGGCACACAAACCGGGTTTTGACTATAAGCGCTGCTGAAAGAAACAGCATCTTCTGAAGCAAATTTATCAATATGAGGGATTATCGCTGCATCGCTTCCAAGATGGCCGAGTGCATCACGCCTCATCTGGTCAGGATTAAAAATGAGTATATTCGGCTACATTTATTCTGCTCCGTATTTAACAAAGAGTTAAAACGTTTCTAGGCCCTGCCCAAGCTTAGTTTCATTGCAGCAGCTTCCTTTATTCTTGCGTGCCTTGCACGACGAATTTTGAAGACATCCTGATTGGCGAGGAAAACCAGAAACCCGATGAATGCAAACATATTCAGTGCTAACTGCAGCGCCGACGGCAGTTTCAGGGCCGTTAAACCGAGGACAAAAAACTTCAGAGCAAGGGTTCCCATAAGGATTCCAACGGCCATGTTTGATCTCCTGGCCAGGTAATTTCCGATAAACATGGGAAAGCACATGGCGACAACCGCTCCGTTACTGGTAAGACCGATTGTGGGAGTCATTGACCCTGTAAAAGCCGCGTTGAAAACACCTGAAACTGAAACCAGTGCGCCGGCGAGTGTGTAGCAGATTACAACATGACGAAATATATTCACACCTGATTCGTGTGCGATCTTCTGGGAGCCCTGAACAGCATTCAGTTCATACCTGAATTTTGTCCATGAAAAGAGCACATACATACCGACCATAATGAGACCAAGAACAACCAGGGTAAAAGCCGGGTTTACCAGTATTCCCATATTCGGTACGCCGAATAACTGAAGCCCCTGCCCGGAGGACGCCGCAAAGGCAAGACTCTCATAGATAAGAGCCATGCCGATCCCAAGCACAACCGGCGGCACACGGAAGGTGATAAATACCATTCCCACAATAAATCCGAACACCAGGCCGGAGAGCATTGAAATCACCAGCAAAAGAACTCCGTTAAAACCGAGCATCACGGCTATATTGCCCCCGATGATTGTACCGACCAATCGCTGGGCTCCCAACGAGAGATCAAATCGACCGCTCGCCAGATTGAGCGAAAGACCAAAAGCTATTGACGTTGAAATACCCAAGTCCCGGAGGAGATTTCTCACATCCAGGACCGAGTTTAGCAAGTGGGTGTCGGCGCCGAAATACACAATCATTTCCATGACAATATACACAGCTGCCGGGATGGAAAGCACAAATACAATGTTTCTTATCTTTGCTTTAAGCTGTTTCATTTTTTCCATCTATTCATCCACCTTATTCGATAATATTTGTTAGAAACCGCGACGTTCGATCAGGTCTTCAGTTGAAAAACGGTCAAGAACGGCGATGATGTCAGCAGTTTCAACCGAAGGATTATACTCAGCACAAAGCTGCTTTATTTCGTCGGCTGTGTAAGTCCAGGTTCCTGCGCCTGTATCGAGCATCTCGAGTTTCTGATATTCTTCCAGGTTTTTAACAACCAGCATTCCGGCACCGAAGATAGCTGCACGGCCGTCCGGCTTGATAAGATCGACATGACCGGTCAGGGCATTATAGAGCATCATGATGCTGAAAGCGTCCTGGGCTGTGAGTGCGGAGATAACAGCCCCGTCGAAAGAAGGATTACCGGAGGGATCTAGGGTTTCAAATGCTGTCTTTGTCTGCGGTCCAAACGATGCCGTACCCATGATTATAATGTTCTTGTTCAGAGCCTTCTCTACCTCTTCTACAGCGGTAGCGAAGGTATTTGTTGTCTGATAAACAGAAAGCATTACATCATATTCTCCAGACTGAAGCAGGCTGGATATACCCTGTACGTAACCGTCCATATTGGGGAACCCCGGGGCAATGGTAACCTTTATGTCGGAACCGGTATCGACATCTGTAATGGCTCTGGATCTCGTAAGAGCTGAAATTTCTTCACTGTAATTCAGTCCGTAGATCTTTTCAATCTGAGCGAGCATGGTTGAGGTAGCCTCAATATGAGAGGTAACACCAAGACCTGCTCCGCCCGAAATAATCAGGAAGTTCTTCGGCTCGGAAGGATCCAGTTTTGCCTTAAGTAGTTCTTCATATGCAGAGCTTACTTTCTTCAAGTCTACGCCAGTGATTCCAAGGTTATAGGGCATAGTGGCAATATCTTCCGCGTATCGTGAGGTTGTAGTTGTCAGATAAAGACCAAGCTCATTACATTTTGCCGCAATCTGTTCCGAATCGGTAATAGTGCTGTATACAGCATCCGCACCTGCAGAATAGGAGTTTTCAATAAAGGTAATCATTTCCCCTATGTCATCAATTACGTCTGAGAAGATAAATTCCAGTCCAAGGCCCGGCCCCAGCTCTTCCGTCAGATATTTCATTCGCGTCTGGGTATTTGCATCGATGACATACCAACCTACTGCTATGGTATACGTTTCCTGAGTTTCAGCGCCTGCTTCCTGCTGGCCGCCGGCAAACATAGCACCGAGAACCATCAGGAACAAAACAGCTACAGAAAATCCTTTCTTTAGATTCATTCTAATCCCTCCATTTAATTTATTATATTTTTGGAGAAGGTAGCCTATCCGGCCGCTTCTGACCAATAAATATCAAGGTCAAAAAAATAATTCCACGTACCATCTGTAAAATCATGGGGCTGACGCCCAGCATCAATAACCCGTTATTTAATACCGTAACGGTTATAGCGCCGAGAAATCCGGCGTATATGAATGACCTGGTTCCTCCAAAAATGGACATCCCCCCTAGGACAATAGACAGCACAACATCCATATTAAGACTTACGGCGGTGTTGACGCTGATGGTTCCGCTCCTGATAATCGTCATAATGGAAGCCAGGCCGACACCTATACCGGTAATAAAGAATGCCCAGAGCAGATATTTGCTTTCGTAAAGTCCCGTCTGAGAAGCACAAACCTTATTGGTCCCGATAAAACGAATCGCCCTTCCTACCGCCGTAGAGTGGAAGATTATTGCAGCGATAATAAAAAAGACGGAAAAAGCAATTGGAGTGAAGTTAGCCTGCGACAGAGCCATCGTCATTTGAAAAGGTAGGGTCAATGTACTGGCTCCAAGAATAGTCTGCTGTACTGCTGCTAAAAGCATCATCATGACTATTGAAACGAACATAACGCTCACTTTCAGGACCGTACTCAAAACGGACATAAGCATCATCAGAAGAACACCGAGAATAATGGAGACAACCATCATAAGAATTATCGATTCAGTGGACAGGTAAACCATAGTCGCAAGGGTAGACACCAGGGCAACACTGGCGCCCATGGCAATATTCACGTTATTAGTTGCGAAGATATAAACCGCTCCGGTTGCTACCGTACCGGTTATAAGAGCCTGGTTGAATAGAAGCTTGAAGTTTCTAAAACTCATAAACCGGCTGCCCACTGTCACGGCAAAGAATCCGGCGATCAGCAGGAGAACAAATACAGGCATTAACCGGGAAAACAAGAGACTTTCACGTATCTGCATCAATTTTTTCTTCATTATCCATTCATCTCCCTAAATCATAGCCTCAATAAGCTCCTGCTCTCCAACCAAGTCTTTCCTCATAACCTCGCAGGAGATAGCCCCGTCTTTCATAATGAGAATCCGGTCACTCATTCCGATCAATTCCGGTAATTCTTCGCTGATAAGAATGATGGACTTGCCGGCTTTTTTCATATCATACATGAGTTTGTACATAGCGGCTTTTACACCGACATCAACACCTCTCGTCGGGCAGTCCATAATCAGAATATTGGAATCAGCGGCCATCCATTTCCCGAACACTACCTTCTGCTTGTTTCCGCCTGAAAGTGTCTGAACCAAATGGTTTTCTGAAGCTATCTTGATTGATAACCCCGATACCTGATTCCTAACATAAACTGCTTCCTTTCCGAATGAAATAAATGGACCGAGCCCCCGATTGATTTTGTAGCCTGTGCTTTGAATATTCTCACGGATTGTGCCGAGGAGCCCGAGTGATTCTGTATCACGATCCTTGGAGAGATAACCCACTCCGCAGTCTATCGCTGTTTTAGTCTTTTTGATTAAAGTTCCATCACCGGTACGCACTTCACCGTCAAGAACCTTTTCAATACCAAACAGCGCCTTTCCAAGTGTATGCATCCCGCAGTTAGACAATCCCCCGATTCCGAGGATTTCCCCCTTATGCAACTCAAGATCAAAGCAGAGCAAATCATTGAGGGTTGTTATACAGTCGGCCGTCAGGACAACTTCTTCGGCGTAACCTTCAGTATCGTTCCGGTAGAAATTACCGGACAATTCACGACCGACCATCATCTGTTTGATCGTAGCTTCATCGAAAGCTTCTTTTTCAAGTTTACCGATAAAACGACCGTCACGCAGAATATTAAGCTCATCACAATGAGACATCATCTCATCGAGGTCATGGCTGATAAAAAGAACAGTGTTTCCCTGCTCCTTCATTTTATTAATAAGCCGGTACAACAGCTCCCTGCCCGTATGGGATAAAGCCGTTGTCGTTTCGTCAATAATAAATACGTTCGGTTCCCAGTACATAGCTTTAGCAATTTCTAGAAGCTTTCTTTCCTGAGCATCCAGTCGGGATGTTGGTGTTTCCGCCTGGAAATCGGTTATTTCAAGTTCTGCAAGAAGCTTCTGAGCTTCTCGAAACATATTGGTTCGGTTTATAAACGGACCTCTTCCAAATATAAGCTCCTGGCCGAGAAATATATTTTCAGCAACACTCACATTCGAAATTGTTCCCATTTCCTGCACAATCATTGCAACCCCGTTTTTCTGGGCGTCAAGGACATTAGAGGGAGACCAATTCTTTCCATCAAAATAAATTTTACCGTCGGTCGATGCCGTTATTCCGGCGAGTATGAGTGAAAGCGTGGATTTGCCGCTGCCGTTCTCTCCAACAAGGCCGCAAACCCGGCCTTTACCAATAGAAAAAGAGACGTTGTCCAGCGCAGTAGTTGCGCCGAAACGTTTGGTGATATTTTTAAACTCAATATAGACGGAATCATTCGTACTCATAGTTGAATAGTAAATAATTAGATCTCCTTATATTAGGACATTCTTTAACCCAAAAGGATAATACGAACCAGAATCATTATTTTTTAAAGTTCCTTAGCTTATTATTGATCGATTTCACCTGTTCTTCCGAGAAGTATTTACTCATGTAATTAAAAACTCTAAATAGACTGATTGCAGGCATAGCCTGCGTTCTTTCATTATCAGTAATTTTCGGGATCTCTTGTTTTAGCATCTGCCAGACTTCAGGATTAGATTTCAGATCAATTATCGAATCCATTATGGAATACCGGTCTTCCGGAAAAAGCTCGTTCTCACCTTCTGCCAGTGTGAACCAGTTTTTAACATTGATTTCCGGATTGGGATCATTATAAACATAGCTCTCTTCTACCGATTCCCGGCGGATGATAACAATACTATCCGAAACTTTTCCGGAAACCGCCGAAATAGTATTGGAGCCCATCCGCATCGGAATATCATTAAAAATAAAAACACCCGTAATGCTTTTTTTCCGCCACGTTGAACCATCTACTGATAGTACAACACTCTTTAAATTCGAATATACCTTAATGCTTACACTTTCTTCGGTACGTATTTTAAAGCGTCTTGACGCAATATGTACAAAGGGCTCGTTAGACCACTGCGCTTTATAGTAGAAGAAACTGTCCTTTTTTGTTTTCCTATCAAAAGTGACAAGCCCTTTTCCGTTAAGCCCTTCAAGGCGTCCTTCCTTCCGTCGGACACTGCCGAAATCGAACATATTCCAAACGAAGCTACCCCAGAGATATTCTCGGACCTTTATAAAGGGATAAACAGTCTCATGGTACAAGGCCTGGAATTCCTCGGAGTAATCCTTTCTCTTTGGAGAAGCGGAATGGAGAGCAGTATTACAGTCTACACCATATTCAGAGATACCCAGGGGGATATCCGGGTTGTCTTTGCGGAACTTATCAATAAAATCAGCAAAATCCGGCGTCTCGCCGTAATACCAGCCGAAATAGATATTATATCCGATCATATCGGTTACACGGTTGAGAGGACTGTTATTCTTAACCGTGTACAGGTTTGCGCCGGCAGTAATTCTGGTGTCATCCAGCTCCTTAGCAAGAGCCTGAAGCTCTTCCATCCCCCTGTACATCTCCAGGCTTTCTCCCGCTAGAGCTATCTCATTCTGAAGCCCCCAGAAACAGATAGCCGGGTGATGTTTGCACTGTAGTATTAATTCCTTAAGCTGGGATGACGCGTTTTTTCTGACTCCATCATTACCGTCCGGCATACTAAGCAATGGGATTTCAGCCCAGACAACGAGGCCGGCGCGGTCACAGAGATCATAAAAATACTGCGGATGCTGATAATGCGAAAGCCTGACGGAGTTTGCACCGGATTCAAGTATCAGCTCCAGATCCGTATCAAGCTGGCCTTCAGTCGGACATGAGCCCGCACCTTCCCAATCCTGGTGCTTTGACACACCGTTAATCCTGAACACTTCACCATTCAGTAAGAATCCCTGCTCCGGAGATATAGCAATATCTCGAAAGCCGAAGCTCAAACTCACTTCATCCACAATTTCATAATTCCGCAAAATCCGAAAACAGGCCGAATACAGATACGGGGAATCCTTTCCGTTCCACAGTTTCGGCTCGCGAACAGTAAGCTTTTTACTGCTGTCTGAAATATCATTTACACTGCGGCAAACAATCTCATCTCCGTCAAGGATTAAAAACTCGATCTGGGCGGACTCATCTTCAGAAGCACCCTCAATTCTCACCTCAAGTTCAACAACACCGCTAGTCCTGGGTTTGATATCAACTCCCAGCGTTCCGAAATGCATAAGATCAAAATGCAGACGATCTGTAAAGATCAATCTTACATCCCGGTAGATCCCACCGTAATTGTTGAAATCCCCGCCTAGGGGTAAAACATCATCATATCGAAGGTTATCAGCACTTACTATGAGGGTGTTTTCCCCCTGCCGAAACTTGCTGCTTATGTCAAAACGAAAAAGTGAATAACCTCCCCGATGCTCGCCAAGATACTTACCGTTAAGCCATGCGCGACATACGCCTGCAACTGCTGCAAACTCGATGAAAGCACAACCTTCAGATGAAATTTCATCAAGATAAAAATCACATCGATACAAGCGGCGGCCTTCGGCGCCTGGATCATTCTTGTTCCAAACGTCTGGAATTATGACAGGGCTATATTCATTATCAGGTAAGGCCGGTACAGAATTTCCAGCCGCTTCAGCAGCGGCAACCCGCCAGTTATCACGCAGAGCAAAATACGATCTCATTCAGGGCTCCTTAACTTTTACAAATATAACGTAATGTCATATTCCTGTATGGATTTTTTTTAACAATAAAGGATATTATTGACATTTTCCCTCCAATATTATAATACGTACAAATATGGAAATTATATCCTCGATTATTTCGTCGCTTACCGGACTGGAAATCTGGATTTTCTCCATGGAAGGGAAAACCATGAAACACATACCCGGTAATACCGACTTAAGCGCTATCCATTCGGAACTGGATATTTCAACTATCAAGGATCTTAATCATAAAACGAATGATCCTGCACTACTCTACCGTGATAATTACGGTCTTTCGTACCTTCATGCGAAATTTCTTAACGGAACGATGATCTGCGGGCCTTTCTTTGAAAAGGGATTTTCTCCACCTGATAATACAAAACGCCACATCGCCATGCAGTTTTTAATCCCCCTTCTAAACCAGAAGGAGATACAGGCAATCGGACAATTGATCCGGTTAGCTGGAAATCAAAGGGGTGAAAAGGTTTTATTGGAAATTCCCCAGGCCGAAGCCGAACCGACCCACAACCCGGCCCATGAGGATCTTAACAGGATGAACATGGAGATCATCGACAGGTCGTATGAAATGGAGAGAAAGATTCGAAGTTACGCATCCACCGGAAACACGGAAGGGATGCGGGAGTTTCTTAAGACTTTCTCGCCTACAAAGACTATGATCAGACGCATACCTCAAAATCCCCTTAGGCAAGCCAAGAACGGAAGCGTTATTCTCAACACTATCCTTCGGCTAAGCGCTGAACGCGGGGGTCTGCTTCCTGTTCATGTTCATGGAATCTCATCCGAGTTTTCGGGAAGAATTGAGCGCTCTAAAACCCTGGAAGAGCTAGATAATTTAAGAAAAGAAATGTGCCTGACATACTGTGAGGCAGTACATAAATTCTCACTTTCGAACCACAGCTTTATAGTTCGAAAGACCGCTGAGTATATACTTACGCATCTTGATGAAAAACTGAGCCTGAGTGATCTGGCGAAACATGTTTCCTGCTCGCCCCCATATCTTGCCCGTCAATTCCGAAAGGAATACGACATGTCGGTCGGTGAGTTTATCAGGTCTCAAAAGATTGAAGAAGCAAAGTACCTGTTGGTAAATACAAAAGAGACTCTTTTAGAAATTTCTGTTAAACTTGGCTTTCTCGACATGGGATACTTCGCGCGTATTTTCAAAAAAATGGTAGGTAAACCTCCCAGTGTTTACCGTGACCACATGACCGCTGAAACGAAAAAAAGCCTACCCATGTAACCGGCGGTTAGTTAATCAGTCCACTCAGGGGTATCAGGGAGACTATCTTCGAATTCACCTATCAGCTTGTCTTCATATTTGCCTCGGTAAGCGCCCTTGAGGAACAGGTCCAGAGCTTCATCTTTAAAACGCTCCCAGCTTTCTTCCCCCTTACCCGGTATAATGGGGTAAAACAGCACTCCGTTATCTTTAGCAGATTTGAGATCACCCAGAGCATCGCCGAGTTTAATAACGTTCAACCTATCGTAACGTCCGGTCATAACAGTCTTTATATGTTCAGCCTTCGTCCCCATTTCCTGTCCGGCAATAACCTGTACAGATCCAACCAAACCATGCTCTTCCCACTCCCGCTCCAATGCTTCAAGCGGTGTTGCTGAAACAACCATCAGGTCTGCGAATTCCGAGGCTTTTTCCATCGCAGGAAGAAGACCGTTAAACGGCGGTACGCCCCTTATGATCTCTTCCACATAGCGGTTGACTCCGAGAGACCAATCCAGGGCTTTTTTAAGAACCGGGTCAGAAGTTGCTTCGACAACTTTCTCAAGTTCCGAGTTTGCCAGTACCTTTGTTTGATTTATCCAGTTTCGTAAAGAAGTTAGATCAGGACTCACATATCCCCGCTCCTTGACGCTTGGACGGCTTGCAAGAAGATCGAGCGCTGTAACCACGGCCTGAAAACGGTTTATCCCCCTGGAGATGGAATAGAGGTTCACAAACTCCCAGACTTCACGCGCCTGCCTGGCAACAGCTTGAAGATCCCAGTGATTTATAAAGTTCGGAGCAAAGCATTCTTTATGTTTTATATCCATAGAGTCGAAAGCACATCCGTCTGAGTCAATACAAACCAGGAAATCATGTGTTTTAGAGAAGTTTTTTAGCAGATCTTTTTTATCGCTCACAGTCTTGTCTCCCATCTGTCACAGAAAACGGTAGAGCTGGCCTTGCCCTTAAAACCACTCTTCCCGCAGATCTTTTCAACGGCTGCGCGAATATTTGACGGCTGGGCGGCATAGGCATTTACCATCGTTTTAACCTGAGGAATATCAATAAGATGGTTCGTATAGTTCAGACTGATGGCTATTGTAGGAACCTCCGGTATATACCACGGCATCTCCTTGCTGTGATGGATACTCCAGCGCAAACGGACATTATTTTCCTGCGCGTAGCCCTTCACATTTATTACAAGAAAAACCACATCGTATTTTTCCTTGAAATCCGCTCTCGATTCCGGCTCCAGCATTTTAACGAAGTTCATCGGCGACGGACCATTTTCTAATTCAAGGTCATGAAAGTTCTTAAATACCGTCACCTGAAATCCAACACGCTCAAACTCATCGACAAGCATATCCTTTACCGGATCTCCATTATACGCCTTGCTGTTTGGAATATTCGGAACATATACAAGCAGGGCCCGTTTTTTTTCCGCAGGATCGACGGGAAGATATCCCGCGCTGTCTTTAACAAGGGTGGTGCATTCATCCGCTGCTTTATCGGCATAGAAGCGGTGTTCATCGCATCCGACCCATTTTACCTTAAGCGATTCGGGAGGCAGGGAAACATCAGGTTCGGTCGCCCTGACCTTCGCCTTGAGACCAAGTATGCGGGTTACCGCTTCATCCAGCCGCTGCTCAGACACAACACCGCGCTGCAGTCCCTGTCTGATGAATCCTGCATCCTCCTCAAAATCATTCGCAAAAAGAATCATATCACAACCTGCAGCAACGGCCAGCGGCAAAGCTTTCTCTCTTGACTCCACGGCGGATAAACCTATCATATGAGTAGCATCGGTAAGAACGACACCCTGAAACCCGAGCTCTTCACGCAGTAACCCGGTTATAATCTCCGGGGATATTGTCGCGGGAAGGATTTCACTATCCTTAAGTCCAGGCTTCAATTTCCTGCTCATAGCCGGAAAAGCAAAATGCCCGATCATCACACTTTCAATACCGTCCTGTATGAGTTCACTGTAGACCTTGCCGAAACTGCTCATCCATTCATTAACTTCAAGATGGTTAACGCCCATAACCAGGTGATGATCCAGCTCCTCTACCCCGTCTCCTGGAAAATGCTTGGCACAAACTGCCATATGCGGCATGGCATCCTTTATGCCCCGGATAAAAGCCCTGGAGTTTCGCAGGACAGTATCAGCATTATCGCCGAAGCAGCGTGTATTGACTATACTATTCCGCCAGTTCAGGTAGATATCAACAACAGGGTTAAACATCCAGTTGCATCCGACGCTTCCCGCCTCACGGCCGGCGACAAGCCCCATATGGTAGGCGGTTTCATCACTGCTTCCGGCTGCAGCCTGTGCGGCGGTCGCAATAAACGTACCGTCGGGGAAAGCCCCGCTCCCCCCGTCATCGCAGTTCGCAGCAATCAGCAAAGGATACTTGCTATGTTTCTGATAGCTGATATTCTGGACATAAACGGCGTTTGAATCGCCGCCCTGCCATCTTAAGCCTCCCTGGCCGGTATCCCGGACCGTCTCACGGATGATGTCATCATCCTTATTCGGACGGGAATCAAGAAGTATAAATAATTGCCGGATTTTTTCTTCCGTAGTCATGTCCGAAATAGTTTTCTTAACCCATTCAATTTGAGTATCATCCAGATTAAAGGGTTTTCCAGCCAGGTTAATCACAAGCATCTCCAATGTTCAACTGAAAAGCAACACTTTAAGCATAGCTTTTTAGGGATTATACGTTTTCCTTTTACGGTTTAATTGGATTTTTTTAACCTAAAATAGATAATTCTATCTCTATAATGAGTTCCCGACAGCTAACTTCACTGATATCATCAAATTTTTTTTTAGCCAGTCTCTTTTCAGAAAGATTACCGGAAGAATGTCTATTGAGCACGACGGTATGACAAGATAATTCATGATGTATGCTCCCAACGGTTATAATCCTGCATAAAAGCATCCGATTATGATGATCCTTCACGGATTCAACCAACCAATCGAATACATTCATTTATCATATACGACGATATCCGGCAAAGCGGATCAGGACGGAACAATCATCATCTATCCCATGGCAACCTCGCCTGAAATACGACCTATTACGGTAATACATCGGAGAAGCTCGGCATTGAAAACATTGACGCTGTGGATTAACTTTCCACACTCTTTGACGTCTTCATTAGTGAACTAAACGGGGACACCGAGCGTCTGTATGTTCACGGAGTATCCATGGGCGGAGCAATGACAGCTGCATTGAGCTGTCACCTGCAGAATCGCCTTGCCGCTGTCGCTCCTATAATCATGACGACGGGCTGGAACCTGATAGATGAATTTCCGAATGCAAAACCAATACCTATTATGACTTTGACGGGAACCGAAGATCCGGTTAATTTTAACGGAATGGATTTATCACGCAACGGCAACTACAATCAGGATTTTGATGCTGCCGGCGTTATTTACGATTTTTTCATGTCTCGCACACTTTCCGAATAAGAATAAGTGGGCCGCTCATCTTCGAGCGGCTCTTTCATTTCATTATTCAACCAAACTAATCCCCTTTTTCCGGCATCAATTCATTTCGACGGCCGTTTGGGAGAATACCGATACTACGATATAGATATCACAATCGAATCCGCATTGAAAAAGGTGAGAGATGATCTCTCTAAAAAGAAAACATAATTTCAGGCTTTATACGACTTAAAATTTTTTAAATCATAATTCCAAAATAATCTCTGGCATTATTAAAACAGATGTTCTGTACCATTTTACCTAAAAGCTTTTCATCCCGTGGGAATTCTCCCTTCTCTACCCAGTCCCCTATCAGGTTGCAGAGAATTCTACGAAAGTACTCATGACGGGGAAAGCTCAGAAAGCTGCGCGAATCGGTAAGCATGCCTACAAACTGGGAGATTAAACCGAGGTTTGCCAAAGCCTTCATCTGCGCTTCCATGCCGTCCCGCTGATCATTGAACCACCAGCCGCTGCCGAATTGGATTTTTCCGACAATCTGACCGTCCTGAAAATTACCAATCATAGAGGCAATGGTGTAGTTATCACCTGGGTTAAGAACGTAGAGAATAACCTTCGGGAGCCCCTGCCCTGCTTCAACACCGTCAAGAAAACGGGAAAGCTTATACGCAATGGGGCCGTCGTTAATGGAATCATACCCCGAATCAGGTCCCAATGCTTTGAAAGCCCGGGAATTATTATTCCGCAGAGCCCCAATATGTATCTGCATAGTCCAATCCCGCTTACGGTTCATTATCGCTACTTCGGTGAGTACCGCAGTTTGAAGCTGCTCAATCTCATCCGGGTCAAGAGATCCGGGATTATTAAGCCCCTTGGAAAAGAGACCCGATAACTCCTCTCTGGTTGCGGGCGCATAAACAGATGAGGGCAAAGCATGATCGGAAACCCTGCAGCCGATCTCATGGAAATATTCATGCCGCTTATCCATTGCCTGAATCAAATCATCAAAGCTGCATATGGACATATTCGCTGCTTTTTCCAGCTTTTTAAGATAAGTCCTATACTGCTCAGGCTTGTCAAAGGCCATAGCCCTGTCAGGACGGAAAGTAGGAAGAACCTTTACGTCGAATCCTGAAGCAGCGCAGCTCTTATGAGCCGCCAGGTCATCAACAGGATCATCGGTGGTACATAGAGCCTTTACATTAGAAAGTTTCAGAAAATCCCGGGCGCCCAGATTTCCATCCTTCAAAATCCGGGAACTCTCGGCCCAAATCTCCTCAGCAGTTTCTTCACTGAGAAGTGTGGTTATACCGAAATAACGCTGCAGTTCCAAATGAGTCCAATGGTATAACGGATTTCCTATGGCATGAGAGATCATCCGGGCGTAAGCCAGGAACTTTTCATACGGCTCAGCCTTTCCGGTAATTAATCTCTCTTCAATGCCGAATGCTCTCATGGCCCTCCACTTGTAATGATCCCCGGCAAGCCAAATCTCATACAGATTTTCAAATTTCGCATCTTCGGCTATCTGCTCCGGAACAAGATGAGAGTGAAAATCAAAAATTGGCATATCTGCAGCGTACTTATGATAGAGTTTTTCCGCAAACTCACTATGAAGCATGAAGTTGTCGTCCATGAAATTTTTCATTGAAGCATCCTATATGTTATCGATCAGATATCCGCCATCTACCGGGATGGTCACGCCATTAACAAATCCAGACTGAGTCTTATCACAGAGATAGATAAGTGTTCCATTAAGTTCTTCCAGCTTTCCGAACCGGCCAAATGGGGTATGATCTATAATTTGCTGTCCCCGTGGCGTCAGAATACCCTTTTCATAATCTTTATAAAGAAGGTCTCTGTTCTGGTTACCGACAAAAAAACCCGGTGCAATTCCATTAACCCGAATATTGTGAGGCGCGAATTCCTTGGCAAGACCTGCAGTAAGGTTCATCACACCCGACTTGGAAGCCCCGTACGCCCAAACGCCGGAAAGAGGCAGATAAGAAGCCATAGAAGCGATGTTAATTACAGTGCCGGCAATTTTCTCTTTTATCCACAAACCTGCCACATGTTTTGTTGGAACAACCAGACCGCCCAATAGGTTCATCTGAAGCACTTCACTGAAGATGTCTACATCCATTTCAATAAAGGGAGCTTTTCCCTTGTTTCCGCCGGCGGCATTAACCAGAATAGTTGGAATCCCGATTTCAGATTTGATTTTATTTAAAACATCAATCATTTCTTCTTCGCTTGAAGCGTCACACTGTAATCCGAAAATTCGATCCTTTCCGTCACAGCCTTCGGCAATGGCGTTCGCAGCTTCCTGTACAGGTCTGGTTTTACCCCGGCCTATAACAATCACCTTTGCTCCCGCTTCCAGCAGGGCTCTGGCAAAACTGGAGCCGATGGCCCCGGTACCCCCGGTAATTATTGCTATTTCATTCTGCAGTTGCATTTTTTCCTCCAAAAATTTTATTGATCTATTATTTACCAAACCTGCTTCAGTGTCAACGAAATTATCTTTCATTTCTTATTTCGCAACCTTTCGTAAGTTTAGGGCTGGACAATCCGGGCCTCAACCCCATATACTAAAACCAGGAGAATAATATGCTCTACTTTGAAAAGGGAAGAAAGGACATATCCCTCACTGATGACGAAATAAAATCCGGCTTGATAACGGCCCTGGAAAAGCATACGGGAATCAAAAAGGTTTTGGCCCTCCCCCCCGATATTACCCGATTACATAGTCGGGCGGGCTTTATAACGGCAGCTGCAAGTGAATACCTGGGCGATAAACTAACACACGTCATGCCGGCTCTTGGCACGCATTATCCCATGACCGGCGAAGAGATTAATGAAATGTTTCCGGGAATGGATCATAAACTCTTTCACCCGCATAAATGGCGGACTGATCTTACCACTCTCGGTCGTGTTCCTGCAGATTTCGTGCGGGAGGTATCCGGGGGTTCTGTAGACTATGACTGGCCGGCACAAATTAATAAACTTCTTGTGGAAGGGGGGTTCGATCTCATACTTTCAATAGGACAGGTGGTTCCTCACGAGGTAATCGGCTTTGCCAATCACAACAAGAACATCTTCGTCGGGACCGGCGGAGCCGAAGGAATTCACAGATCCCACTTCCTGGGAGCCGCCTACGGCATGGAAAAGATCATGGGAAGAATCGACAGCCCCGTTCGAAAGGTTCTTAACTATGCAACAGATCATTTTGCTGGCGATCTGCCCATTCTATATGTCCAAACGGTGGTAGCTCCCGATGAAACCGGGAAACTACATGTCAGAGGATTATTTATTGGCGACGGTTACGAATGCTTCCAAAAAGCGGCGTCTTTAAGCAAAGAGGTGAACTTCAACATGATGGAGAAACCATTGAAAAGAGCGGTGGTTTACCTGGATCCCAGGGAATTCCGCAGTACCTGGCTCGGCAATAAAGCAATCTACCGGACAAGAATGGCTATGGCCGACGGGGGAGAGCTGATCGTTCTTGCACCGGGCCTGAAGGAATTCGGAGAAGATGCGGAGATAGATAAGCTGATCAGAAAGTATGGATATCACGGAACACCAGCCACCCTTGAAGCGGTGAAAAACAACAGGGAACTTTCATCAAATCTGAGTGCTGCCGCCCATTTAATCCACGGTTCCGGCGAGGGACGATTTTCCATTACATATGCGCCGGGACATCTTTCCCGGGAGGAAATAAACGGGGCAGGATTCAAATTTGCCGATCTAAAAAAAATGATGACCTTGTTTGATGTTGAAAATAAACAGAACGGGTATCACAGAGACGCTGAAGGGGAGGATTTCTATTATATTCAGAATCCTGCTCTGGGTCTTTGGGCCCATGAAACGCAATTTTACAGATGATTAGGAGGATTTCATGAAAAAAGCGGATATTGGATTAATAGGACTGGCCGTAATGGGGCAGAATCTGGTTTTGAATATGAGTGATCACGGATACACTGTAGCAGTATACAACCGCACTAATAAAAAAACCGAAGAATTTATCAGTGGACCTGCGGCAGGTAAAACCATAGTTCCGGCCGACTCTATCGAGGAATTGGTAAGCAAGCTGGCAAGACCCAGACGTATAATGTTAATGGTTAAGGCCGGTGCCGTTGTAGATCAATACATCGAGAACCTTCTACCCTATCTGGAAGAAGGAGACATCATCATCGACGGCGGAAACAGCCACTTCATGGATTCTAACAGGCGAACCCGGATACTTAAAGACAAAGGAATTCTATTCATTGGCTCCGGTGTTTCAGGCGGAGAAGAAGGCGCGCGAAAAGGCCCGTCCATTATGCCGGGAGGAAATAAGGAGGCGTGGTCTCAAATTAGAAAGATCTTCCAGGATATCAGCGCCAAAACCGATTCCGGTGAAGCCTGCTGTGACTGGGTTGGAACCGATGGGGCCGGACACTATGTGAAGATGGTTCACAATGGCATCGAATACGGCGACATGCAGCTTATCACTGAAGCCTACCAGCTTATGCGTGACGGATTAAACTTATCTCATGATGAAATGCATGGAATCTTCACTGAATGGAATAAAGGGCCTCTTGATTCCTACCTGATAGAAATTACCCGGGACATTATGGCCTATAAGGATGAAGACGGCACACCTCTCGTAGAAAAGATACTGGATACCGCCGGACAGAAAGGGACCGGGAAATGGACAGGAATATCTGCAATGGAACTTGGACAGCCGGTTACCCTCATCGGAGAAGCAGTCTTTTCCCGCTGTCTTTCTGCTCTGAAAGAGGAAAGAGTTGCCGCGTCTAAAGTTCTTAAAGGACCGGATATTCACTTTTCCGGGGACAAAAGCAGTTTTACAGTCGACCTTGAACAAGCGCTTCTCTTTGCAAAAATCATTTCTTACGCTCAGGGATTTATGCTCATGAGAGAAGCCGCCAAAGAGTACGATTGGGAACTCAATTACGGAGGTATCGCCCTGATGTGGAGAGGGGGGTGTATTATCCGTTCGGTTTTCCTCGGTAAAATCAAGGAAGCATTTGAGAAAAACCCCGAGCTATCCAACCTTTTGACGGATGATTATTTTAAAGACATCGTAGTCAAAACCCAGGGCTCTCTTCGGAGAGTTGTCTCCAAGGCGGTGGAACTGGGGATTCCCGTTCCAACCTTATCCACAGCTCTGGCTTTTTTCGACGGCTACCGCAGCGAGAGACTGCCGGCAAACCTTCTTCAGGCCCAGAGGGATTATTTCGGTGCCCACACCTACGAAAGGGTTGATCGCCCGAGAGGAGAATTCCATCACACAAACTGGACCGGTACAGGAGGAAATGTATCTTCCTCGACCTACGAGGTATAGCAAGTGGCACAGAATCCCAGACAAGATAAGATACTGAGTCTTCTTCAAAATCTGCGACAGGTGTCGGTAACCGAATTGACAGAACGACTCGGTGTATCCAATGTAACTATCAGAAAAGATCTGTCGCAACTGGAAGAATACGGACTCATTCTCAGGTCTCACGGCAGTGCCCGGCTGGTTCAGGATGTAAGATCCATCCCCAGCGTTTCCAGCAGATTGGAGGCTCGATCAGAAGAGAAGGATCATATTGCAGCCAAAGCGGCAGAATTAATCAGGGAGGGTGATTCAGTCTGTATTGACGCAGGCTCAACAAATCTATTTCTGGCCAGGAAAATTTATAACTTTCAAATTAACGTTATAACCAATAATCTGGAGATCATGAAAGTCCTGGCTGATTCCCGCGACGTATCTCTAACTACACTGGGAGGAAAGTTCAGACAGGAAGGGGGTTCTTTTATCGGCCCTCTGACGGAGGATGCTCTGGGACAGCTTCAATTCGATATTGCTTTCATTGGAGCCCGTGCATTTACCGCAGATGGAGAGTTCCTAACCCAGAACACCTTTGAGGGACGGAGCAAGCAGATAATGCTGAAAGCTGCAAAGCGAAAAGTAATTCTTGCGGATTCAAGCAAGCTTAACGCAAGCGGATTCTCAAAATTCGCCAAAGCCGATCTCGTCGACGTGCTTATCACCGATTCGGCCTTTTCCATGGTTGAAGAGTTTCAAGAACTCGGCATTGAAGTAATAACCGTTTAGGTTATTCAGTCTAAGAATAAACAAGGAGAGGAGGATGCAAATTATACCCCCTCTCGTTAAAGCTGCTTTGCAGCTCTAATCTTACGGTGAATACCGTATTATACAGGAGCAGAACATGCCTATAAAATTGAAAGAGAATTGTGCATACTCACTGCTGATCCCAACCAGTATGGGCGTCAGACTTACCCCCCCTGCGGGACAGCCCATCCACGCCAGCGATACTTTTAAGCTGACTGTTACAAGCGCTGAAACCAACGCCGCCAGCGTAATTTCCCACCTGGGTTTACCGGTTAAAGTCCTCACCAATTTCGTAGCAGGAAGCCCGATTGCATGCATTATTAAGGACAACCTGGCCTCCCGCCATATGGATTACGAAGGTCCTGATGTTGAACAGGGCGGCCCATGGGGATATCGTCACCAGTTCAACATTGCTGATTCCGGTTATGGCTCAAGAGGACCACGGGTACACAATGATCGGGCAGGAGAAGTGGGGCGAATCTTAAATGTAAAAGACTTCGATCTTGAAAGAATCTTTAACCGGGAGGGAGTTCAGCTCGTACATATCTCAGGTCTTATCGCCGCGCTCTCCCCTGATACAGGCCGATTCTGTCTTGAAATTGCCCGGGCTGCCCAAAATTACGGTACGGCCATCTCTTTCGACCTGAACCATCGGGCTTCCTTCTGGATTAATAGGGAAACCGAACTCAGGGAAATTTTTGCTGAAATTGCCGGGGAGGCAGATATATTAGTCGGGAATGAGGAAGATTTCCAACTCTGCCTTGGAATAGAGGGGCCAGAAGAGGGGGGTAGAGACCTTATTTCAAAAATTGATAATTTTAAAACGATGATTAGAAAGACTAAGCAGAGGTTTCCGAAGACTTCAGTATTCGCCAACACCCTTAGACAGGTACAAGACACAAACAATCACCTCTGGGGAGCATTGCTTTTTGCCGATGACCAGTGGCATGTCGCCGAACCGCGGCAGATCACCGTCCTTGATCGTATCGGCGGCGGTGACGGGTTCGTCGGTGGAATGCTTTATGGAATCCTTCGGGGCTGGGATGCTGAAAAGTGGATAAGCTTCGGTTGGGCCAGCGGTGCACTGGCTACCACAATGCTCAACGACTATATCCAGCCACTAGATGAAGATCAGATATGGAGTATCTGGGAAGGAAACGCACGGGTAAAACGATAGTCAGAAGCGCATCAACGCCCGGCCTATAGTTCAATCAAAGATCAAGAAGAATGACCGTCAACAAGATTATTCAACCGAATAGATCATGACCAAAATTCTTAAGATCGCATGGGATTCTTTATAAAGTAGATTTAACTATAGGACGGGCAGCGTCGATTCAACCAAACGATTACTCTCGGTTTAATGCCTGAATAGGATCAAGTTTTGAAGCGCGTACCGCCGGATATAATCCGAAAAATATTCCGATTACTGCCGAGAATCCTATAGCCAGTGCGTAAGCTGTAGGTACGGGGGAAAAACTCCATGACATAATGTTCGTAGCAATTCTGCCTATTCCTGTTCCAAAAAGAACACCAAGCACACCGCCAATTAAGGTAAGTACTACAGATTCAGTTAGAAACTGCCCTCTTATTGCTCCCGAAGGTGCCCCCATGGCTTTTCGTATACCAATTTCCCGGGTTCGCTCAGTTACTGAAACAAGCATAATGTTCATAATACCGATACCACCGACAAGCAGGGATATCCCGGCAATGCAGGCAAGTACAAGATTAAGCGTTCCGGTTACTTTATTAAACATATCCGAAATAGATGATGGAGATTCGACCCAGAAGGCGTCTCTTTCCGAGGTCTTTGAGGCAAGATATTCTTCAACTTCTAATTTTACCTGCGCCGCAGCCTCCGGATCAGCTGCCTTGAGAAAAAACGAATCAACCGTATCAACCCTTGCTATTCTACTTCTGTAATAGTTAAGATCCATCAGAATTACATTATCAAAATCAGCACCCATATTGGAATCCTTTTTTCCCATAACGCCTAACACCGTAAACTGATATGCAGTGTTTCCGATTATCAATTTCAGAGGACTGCCCACCGAACCGCCGGCCGGAAAAAGAGTACGGGCTGTTTTATTCCCCAGAACAACTCCCGGATATTTATTTACAGAGTCTGACCGTGTAATGAACCTGCCTGCGACCATCTCAATATTAAATACATTCTGATAGGAAGGAGATATACAACCAAGACCGAAGGATGCTGTCTTGTGCCTGCTCTTTACCAAAGCACCGCTGGAAAAATTGGGCGTGGAGTCAATTACTCCGGGGATAGTTTCTGTAAGCTCTTCTCCAAGGCCCGGATGAAACACCGCCCTGCTCCGGGCGTTTCCCCATCCGCCGTATATCATAATTAAATCCATACCGCCGCTGGCAATCTCATCCTTTATATTCGACGTTGCACTATTCCCCAGGGTGGTTATCAGAATAACGGATGATACCCCAATCATTATTCCGAGAAGCGACAGCAGGGTGCGCATCTTGTTCGTAATGAAATTTTTAAGTGCAAGTTTTATATTTTCCCCAAACATGCTGCCTCCACATCTTCCAGCCGTCCATCACGAACCCTGATTATTCGTCTGCACTTTTCACTTACTTCCATATCATGAGTTACTATTATGATTGTTCGCCCCTCTTCATTCAGCTGCCGGAACAGCTCCATTATGACATCACCTGTAATAGTATCCAGAGCCCCGGTCGGCTCATCAGCCAGAAGAAGACTCGGTTCGGTCACAATTGCACGGGCTATAGCGGCACGCTGTTTCTGTCCACCGGACAGTTCAGTTGGTTTATGAGAAATCCTATCACCGAGTCCAACCTTTATTAGAGCCTCTTCAGCCCTTTTTCTCCTCAGTGAGGGTTTCACCCTGGCGTACATAAGAGGGGTTTCAACATTTTCAAGAATTGACAGCTTTGGAAGAAGATTAAACTGCTGAAACACAAAGCCGATACTTCGGTTACGTATTTTTGAGAGCTGTTTATCGTTCATAAGTGAGATGTCTTCACCGTCAAGTAAAACCCGCCCTGAAGTAGGCCTGTCAAGACAGCCGATGATATTCATTAAAGTCGACTTACCGGATCCCGACGGACCGATTATCGAGGTCAGTTCACCAGACTCAATCTCAAGAGACAGTCCGTCGAGAGCGTTAACAATGTTGTCTCCCATCCGGTATTCCCTTCTGACATTCTCTAGCCGGATCCCAGTATTACCTACATCCAAAGCAGCCCTCCTTCCAGGTTGCCGTTCATTGTGTTCATCATCACCGAATCTCCCTCGTTAACTCCCTCAAGAACGATTGTTTTTCCGTCTGTCCATTCTCTGATCTTTACCTCACGTTTGATCGGGGGCTGTCCGCTGTCTTTATTCATTATATTCACAAAAGTTTTATCGTCTTCCCATATAACGGCCTGTTCAGGCACGGTAAGATACTCTGCAGGAGCGGTCGTTAAAATCTCGACCTTGAATGAGTATGGTATGAGAACTCTTGGATCAGGATCATCGATAATCAGCTCTACATCGATAACAGGAAGTCCGTTTTCATTAAGACGACCGATATGAGCAATTTTGGCTACTCTGCCTATAAAAGTCTCCCCGGAAATGGCATCAAAACTGAAAATTGCCTTTTGACCCACCTCAATTCTGGCAATATCCAGTTCATCTACAACAACCTCCGCCTTAAGGCTGCTGTCATCGATAATCTTAATAAGATAGCCATCACTGCCTGCAATATTTATCTCGCCTTCTTCATGCTTTATTTCAACGACGACACCGTCAAACGGTGCTGTAATAATTTTGTTTTTAAGTGTCTCTTTTAACGATTCGAGATTTTTTTCTTTTAAAGCAATCTTCCGGGGTGATTCTAAAAACCGCATTTCTTCAAGCTCATATTCCATTTCTTCAATATTATAAACATCGGAACTAGCATCTATCTTTGCCAGCAATGTGCCTTCTGTAACATAATCGCCCTCAGCCACAGACACCTCGGTGATTTTCCCGTCGGAGCTGAATCCAAGTTCGCGGACCTGCATGGGTTGAATATTTCCAGAAACTGTAACACTTTCCTGAATCACCATTTTTTCCACAGTTACGGTCGAACTCTGGAAACTGCCTACCGCCTGCTCTTTTTTTCCAAAGGGCAATTTGCTACAACCTACCAGGAGAACCGTTGGGAAAATAACTGCCGCGATGATTATTAAAGATTTAACATTATTTTTTCTCATTTTATACTCCATGCTTACCACTTTTCCATTTGTGAGTAAATCGTATTTGACAACAGATATCTGTCGATATTAAGAATTTCCGCATCAAGCTCAATAATTTTTTCCTGATCCTGAGCCTTGGTAAGTTCCAGCTCACGAATGTGTCCGTGTTTATGCTTGATTTCCATTTCATCAAGGTATTTACGAATAAACTCAGCATTGATTTTCAGGTTTTTAGAGGCTGTTTCAATACGACTAATCTCGGAGACTATACTTCGAATCGTATCAGCCGCATACAGTCTATTCATTTCAAGGTTCAGCGCCGATACTTCGATATTATGCCTATATATTTCCCTGTTCAGAGATTTTAATGATTTATCTGTTAGCCCGAGACTGACACCGGCGGAAAGACTGCCCCCGTCTTTTTCATTCCACACTCCTCTTAATGAAACGGAGAAGTCCTCAAATACAGCACCTACTCCGCCGGAAATGTTGGGCTTTGTGTTGCCTGAAAATGTCTGACTTCCGGCCGCATTGGCACTGAGTTGCGGCGGAACAGAGGAAGTATAGTCATCAAGTTCGGCTTTTTGAAGCTCCAGATTCAACTCAGAGGTACGTATTGAATCAGGCACAGCATCAATTTCTTTTTGGGGCAAGTCTATTGTCGGAAGCTTTGGAGCCTCGGTTATCTTTATTCCCGTAAATTGTTCGAATTCTGAAAGTTTTACGGTATAGTCTGCCCTGACTTCTTCAGTTTCACCTTCGAGAGCTCTAATCTCCATAAGGCGTGAAAGATGGCTGCTGCTACCCTGAGCAATCATTCCGGCATTCAGCATATTATTTAATAGTGTTTCTTTTTCATCGAGACTGGTCAGGTTTGATATCATGCTCTTTTCAAGAGATAAAAGTGATTTTATCAGCTCCAAAACCTTACGTTCAACCTCCGCCTTTCTTGATTTTATACGCAGCTCCATAGCCCTCTCAGAAAGGTTTCGGCTGATCAATTTTACCGTATTCTGTTTCTCTATTTTAAATAAACTGTTTAGATCCTGCTCTAAGCTTATTCCGGCCGCAGCTTCTGTCGTTGTTTCTCCTGAAGATCTGGTTACCGGCAGTTCCGCCCTGATAGTAGTGCCTGCAGTTTCCGGAAGTTTTAGTTCAATAAAAGGCTGTATATTTATTACCGGGGGAATGGATTTTCCCAACGCTTCAACTGAGGTTCCTGCATCATTGAGTCCGGCACTGAACGACATACCGTATTTATGATCTTCAATGGCTATATTTATTGCTGCTGTTTCTTTTTCAAGCAGAAGGGTCTTCATTGTTAAGTCTTTTTCCAGAGCTGCCGAGAAAATCTCTTCAGGATCAAGTTCTTCAGCCCATAAATTAATAACCAATATAATCAAAATAGCTGCAATCGCTGTTATTCTTGCTTTCATCATGCCTCCACCTATTGAAACAAATCTACTCCCCGGAACTGTTAATCACATTAAGCCTTTGTAAAGTCTTTGTAAAGAATTACAAAAAGCAATGACTGTTCGCTTCCGACATAGACTGGAATAGATTAAACTGTGTTTATGAAATGGGTAAGGCTTCTGATGCTTATCGTCAGTACTGTTCTTGTTGTAATTATCAGCCTCTGGCGGATTGAATCAGTTCAGAATGAAAAGGACTATCTGGAAAGTGAACTAGAAAACCTGGAAGTAGAATGGTTTAATAATTACTATATTGAAATGGATGTGCTTATTCAGCTGTTTTTTAATTTCGATTACAACGGAGATGATTTTATCGGACGGATTACCGGAGCGTATCCGGAAATTCAGAAGTTCTGGGAAGAATTCAGCTTGGAACCCGAAATGCTTTCCGCGGTAGTTATAACTGAAGAAACAGAAGACGGGGAAAACAGTATATATATAGATAGCCATAACAGAAAAATCATTTACGGATATCCAGAAAATATTACAGCCTATTTAGCTTTGCCCGGAGAACAAGAGGCTGTAATTCAGTATATGAATACCCTCCCACGGTATTTCGGCACCTCGGATTTAAAGAAACCGTTTATACGAATCTCCGGAAAAAGCCGAACCTGTTTAATCTTGCTGGATTATAATAAATGGCGTGACCAGTTTACTGATGAAATTACTGCTAAAGTCACAAGCAACCCTACCTCAGGGCGACAGCTTTTTTCATTGGAGATTCAGGAGGGCGGTCAGGAACTGGCTGATGAAATCATTAAGTCAGAATCAAACGGTTATCCATTGACTTCCCTGAGGTTTGATTCAGGCGGATACGGAGGCTTTGTTTCCGAGAGCTATGATATTCCGGAAATTTATACAAACGATGCAAGTTTGAATTATTCTGTAGCCGCGAGGGTAAGAATGAGTGATCATGCAGGAGAAGAAGCCTCTGATCCATTTGATCCCGGAAATAACATCGAAATTGATGGAATCTCAGTTTGGGCTGTTTTTAGTATAGATAAAACGGCAGTTACACTTGAGGCTCTCCGGATCCAACTCGGCGCGATTTTACTCAGTTATGCAGCTGTTGTACTTCTTATTGTCCTGTTGTTCATTCTGGCTGGATATAACCGCAGAACAGCCGGTCTCATGAAAGAACAACAAACCTTTATTGCAAATGTTTCTCATGAGCTTAGAACCCCCCTTGCTGTAATCTGCAATGCCGGAACAAATCTTTCCGAGGGATTTGTAACAGAATCGGAGCATATACAGAAGTATGGGAAAATGATTGTGGATGAAGGCCGCCGGCTAAGCGGGATGGTTGAAGGGATCCTAATGTATTCCGGTTTTCAGCTTGGAAAAATCAATAAAACGGTTTTTCAGGTTGACGAGTTGGCAGAATTGCTTATTAGGCGATTCAGTCTTCTATGCAGGGAGAAAGGGATAAGGTTTGAATCAAAAATAGAACCGGGGCTCATGCTTAATGCCGACAGGGAAGGCGTTCTTGCCGCGATATCGAATCTTCTTCAGAATGCGACTGTTCACGGAGACCGAGGCGGATATGTTCGATTAACAATTCGTGAATCTTCTGATCGGCATTTTTCTTATGATAGACGTTTTATAGAAGTAAAAGTTTCAGATAACGGACCGGGTATAAGCAAGAACGAACAGAAGAAGATTTTTGATCCCTTTATCAGAGGCTGTGAAGCTGACAGACTTGCCGCTCCGGGAAGCGGGCTTGGTCTTAGTCTTGTAAAGCAGGTGGCAGAGCTGCACGGAGGTTCTGTAACTATTACATCTCTCCCGGGAGAAGGAACGGAGTTTATACTGCGGCTTGTAAACGAAGTTGATGATGGAGAAAACGATGGATAAACACAGAATTCTTTTCGTTGAAGATGAACCCGGAATGCTGCTGACTGTAAGCGACAGGCTACGCGGAGAAGGCTATACTGTAGACTGCTGTGAAAACGGACTTGAAGGCTGGAATACCGCCCGAAAAGGCGGTTATGATATTATTCTGCTTGATGTTATGCTTCCGGAAAAAGACGGGCTGGAGATCTGCCGAGATCTCAGAGCCGCAGGAATTACTATCCCTGTCATGATGGTATCTGCCAAATCACAAGTTATTGATAGGGTTCTCGGCCTTAAAATGGGTGCAGACGATTATCTTGTAAAACCCTTTGATCTTACCGAGCTGTCTGCAAGGGTTGAAGCTCTATTGAGACGAAAAACCGCAGATCAGTCTTTTGAAGAGGAATATTACAACTTCGGTCCTTTCAAACTTGATTATAAACAAAAGGCATTGTTCAGAAACAGCAGACAAGTGGAGTTATCTTTTCAAGAGTACAGACTATTAAAATTTTTTATCAAGAACCGCAACAAAACTCTTAGTCGTGACGATCTGCTTGATGGTGTTTGGGGCTATGAAAAAATGCCACTGACAAGAACAGTTGATGTTCACGTAGCATGGCTCAGACAGAAACTTGGTGAGGATAAAACAGAACCCTTTTACATTAAAACAATCCGAAAACAAGGATATAAATTCGAGGATTAGCAAAATTAAATAATCACGGAACAACGTCTTATTAAGGATGTAATTATAATGGGCGCACTCACACTGACTGCCGTAACCTTTCTGTTTATCAGCGGCTCGTTTCTAAAAAAGAAACTGTCCCGCAAACATCTCAGGGTCTTTCATTTTTTCACCGCGATAATATCTATCGGATTTTCGCGCTTCATATGCTTGTCAGATAATTATCATACTAAAGATAAATTTACGCTTAAAGAGAACATGCGGATAAAAAGACGGTTCATTTAACAATTACTTGATTTCTGTATAAAAAGAAAAATAATAAATATTGATTTCATCTTGTACTCTGGTTTCATAACTATTTTATAAGATATGATGAACCTATTATTATCATTTAAGTGTTATTTAGCGATTTCCCGGTATTTATCAACAAAACTGAAAGAATGTCCTCTCAGCCAGATATATCACCAAGATCTGTTTTGAAAATTATTTGAAGAAAGATCTTTTTTACTAAAAATTTGCATGCCAAATCAAGGTAGAGTAAACTTTATAATAATATCTCAGAACATTTTAGAGGATAGCTGGTTTGGATGATAGTAATAAAAAAATATTACTGCTTGTTGAAGACGAAGCTTTAATCGCAATGGCAAAAAAAATGGAGCTGGAAAAATATGGTTATACTGTTCTAACAGTTGATACGGGTAAAAAAGCTGTTGCTCAATCTAAAGAGAATAGAGATATTGATCTAATCCTGATGGATATAGACTTAGGGGCCGGAATAGACGGTACTGAAGCTGCTAAGATAATCCTTAATAGTCAAGATCTACCTATTATATTTCTATCTAGCCATATGGAACGGGAAATAGTTGAGAAGACTGAAAAAATAACTTCCTACGGATATGTTGTAAAAAGCTCAAGTATAACGGTTATAGATGCTTCAATAAAGATGGCTTTTAAATTGTTTAACGCCCATATAGAAATAAACAAAAGAAATATGCAAATTGAACGAGTTAATGAAGATTTAAGAGTAACTGTAGATAAACTTGAAGAAATCAATAGCAAACTGAATGTAACAAATGATGCACTTATATGTACAGAAGCTAATTTGCAAAAATCGGAAAAAGAATACAAGTCTACAGTGGAAGGTCTTCTTGTTGGGGTAATAGTACATGACATTGATTCGAATATTATACTAAGCAATCCAGAAGCCTCTAAATTACTCGGTTTAACAGTAGAGCAATTAATTGGTAAAAATGCAACCGACCCGGCATGGAAATTTATTTATGAAGATTCAACTCCAATGAAGCTCGAGGACTACCCGGTAAATAGAGTAATTTCATCACAAAAGCCGTTAATGAATTATGTAGCAGGAGTAATCTGTCCAGATAGAAAGGACATTACATGGTTAAATGTTAATGCTAAACCTTTATTCAATGTTGACAATAAACTTGAAAAGATTGTTGTCAACTTCGCTGATATAACCAAGCAAAAGCTTGCTGAAAAAAGGCTGAAAAAAAGTGAAGCTACTATAAAGAACAAGCTTAAAGCTTTAACAGAAACAGATGGAGAGATTGATTCACTTGAGCTCTCCGACATAATTAACACTGAAGCTTTGCAGAGTTTAATGGAAGATTTTTATAATCTAACCGGTATGTTAGGGGCTGTACTAGATATATCCGGAAAAATTTTAATTGCCGTTGGCTAGCAAGATATATGCACGAAATTCCACAGATGCAATCCTGAAACACGAAAAAATTGCATAGAAAGTGATACCATCCTCACCCAAGGAGTGCCGGAAGGAACATTTAAATCTTACCACTGTAAAAATAATATGTGGGACACAGTGACCCCCCTTATAATTGGAGGAAGGCATGTGGGTAATATTTTTATGGGTCAGTATTTCCTCGAGGAAGAGGTGCCGGATATAACGTTTTTCCGCAAAAATGCCCGGAAATATGGTTTCGACGAGGAAGAATATCTTGCTGCACTCAAACGGGTACCACGATTCAGCAAAGATATGATAAAGGTAGGCATGCAATTTTACTCCAAGCTCGCAAAGATCATTTCAACATTAAGTTTCAGTACCATAAAACAATCAAGGTTGCTTGCAGATCGCGCGAAGGCAGAATCAAATTTATTAAAAAATCAATACTATCTTTCCAAAGCGCAGGAACTGGGAAAAATTGGAACCTGGGAACTGGACATAAAAAATAACATTTTATTCTGGACAGAAGAAAATTATAAAATCTTTGGTGTCCCGATAGGTACAAAAATAAATTATGATATATTTCTGGATTATATCTACCCTGAGGACTTAGAGTCTGTTAATAAAATGTGGATTGCAGGATTGGAGAAGGAACCATATGATATCGAACATCGCATTATATCTAACGGTACCGTGAAGTGGGTACGGGAAAAAGCAGAGATTGAATTTGATGAAGCAGACAACCCGGTCAGGGCAATTGGATTCACACAGGATATTACCGATAGAAAAATTATGGGGAATAAAATAAAACTCCAATTGGAAGAGAAAGAGTTCATTCTCAAAGAGATTCATCACCGTATAAAAAATAATTTTGCCAGTATTTCCAGTCTATTATCTTTGCAATCCAAATCTTTAACAAACCCGGAAGCCATTTCTGCCTTGAATGATGCAGTAGTAAGAGTAAACAGTATGAAGGTAATGTATGAAAAAATGTTGCTTACCGGTAATTATAAAACTGCATCAAGTAAAACTTATCTGGATAATTTAATTGATGATTTAGCACAATTTTTCACGAAAGATATTGATATTAGAACTGAAAAATCGATTGATGATTTCATGCTCGACTCAAAACAACTTATTCCTGTTGGATTTATAGTAAACGAACTTCTGACTAACATAATGAAATATTCATTTACTAATAAAGATTTTGGTTTAATTGAGGTGGTACTTAAAGAGCATTCAGGAAATGTTGTTCTTACTGTCAAAGATAACGGAAACGGACTTCCTGAGGGCTTTGACATTGATAAAGCAAAAGGATTTGGTCTAATGCTTATAAAAATGCTCGTTCAACAATTAAACGGTAGTTTTACAATGGAGAATGAGACTGGATTAAAAACTATAATAACTTTTAATGTTTGATGTAAAAAACTAACTCGCGAGAACTATCTATCAGGAGATTTTTGGAGGACGCGGACTCTCATGAAATAATTATTATAATATTTGACATGTATTGAGAAATTGTTATCATTAAGATTTATGGTTATCACAGAGAATACAATAGGTAGTTAATAATGAAACATGACAATAAAAAGACATTGCTCCTTGTTGAGGATGAATTTTTAGTAGCAATGGCTCAACAGCAAGAGCTTGAAGAGTATGGTTATAAGGTAGTTCATGCAAACACCGGAGAAAACGCAATCGAACTATCTAAAGAGAACACAGAAATAAAACTTATCTTGATGGATATAGATTTAGGCAAAGGAATCGATGGAATAGAAGCCGCGGAATTAATTCTAAAGAATCAAAACATACCTATTGTATTTCTATCGAGTCACATGGAACCGGAGATTGTTGAAAAGACCGAAAGAATCACTTCCTACGGGTATGTCGTAAAAAGCTCCTCTATTACTGTACTTGATGCTTCCATAAAAATGGCTTTCAAGCTTTTTGAAGCTAACAATATTACTGAAAAACATAGGCAACAATTAGTCATTACTCTCAATTCCATAGGAGATGCAGTTATTACCACAGATACCAAAGGGATGGTTTCTAATATGAATCCTGTGGCAGAAAAGTTAACAGGATGGGATCTTGAAGCTGCATTTGGCATGCCTCTAAAAAAGGTGTTCAATATTATTAATGCAGAAACCCGTAAATCAATTGATAATCCAGTTGGAAAAGTATTGGAAACCGGTCAAATTATCGGGCTTGCCAATCATACCGTCCTCATTGCCAGAGATAAGAAAGAATATCAAATAGCTGACTCAGCTGCTCCAATAATAAATCTCAATGGTTTAACCATCGGAGTGGTATTGGTATTCAGGGATGTATCAGAAGAGTACAAAATTAGAGAAGATTTACAAAGAAGTGAAAAACAACACCGCTTACTCTTTGAATCTATGATTGACGGTGTATGTCTGCATGAAATAGTTTATGACAATTCCCTCAAAGCAATAAATTATAAGATACTGGATGTAAATCATAGATATGAGCAAATTCTTCGCTTAAAAAAGAAAGATGTTATTGGAAAATTAGCTACAGAGGTTTATCAGACCGATGAGGCTCCATATTTGGAGACTTATGCAAAGGTCGCTGAAACAGGAAAGATTGATCAATTTGAAGTGTATTTTCCGCCGATGGAGAAACATTTTCTAATATCTATTTTTTCTCCTGAAAAAGGTAAATTTGCAACAGTATTTGAAGATATTAGTGAACGTAAGCGATTGGAAAATAAGCTTAAAGAAAGCGAATTGCAATTTAGAAACATGGCTAATGCAGGATTAACTCTAATCTGGAGATCTGGAACCGATAAACTTTGCAACTATTTTAACAAACCGTGGCTAGAATTTACAGGCCGCACGATGGAACAGGAACTGGGTAACGGTTGGACAGAAGGGGTTCATCCGGATGATTTTGACCGATGTTTAGAAACATACGTGGCCGCATTTGATAAACGCGAACCTTTCGAAATGGAATACAGATTACACCATACAAGCGGTCAATACAGAATTATTCTTGATTTGGGGACACCGAATTTCAACAGCCACGGCGAGTTTATCGGATATATGGGACATTGTTTCGACATCACCGAACGCAAGAAGAATGAAGAAGAAATTAGGCAACAGCTTTTAGAAAAGGAAACCCTGATTACAGAAGTTCACCACCGTATAAAGAATAATTTTGCCACAATAGAAGGTCTTTTGTCCTTGCAGGCAAATTCAGCTGCCAATGATGAAGTTAAGTCTGCTTTACAAAAATCCATTCTACGTATTCAAAGTACCCGTATCCTCTATGAAAAGTTATTGATTAGTAATGATTATCAGGAAGTTTCCATCAAAAGCTATATTGAAAGTCTGATTGATGTACTTGTTCTAGTTTTCCCTGAAGTCAAGAATATTACTATTACAAGAAATATAATGGATTTCATCATTAGTTCTAAAAAAGCTATTCTTGTCGGCATCATTATTAACGAACTGATGACAAATGTATTTAAGTATGCATTCAACAGGAAGGATGGGGGAACTGTAATTATTGATCTTAAAAAATTTAAAAATACTATTATGCTTACTATAAAAGATAATGGGATTGGTATAGAGACGAGTGATGAAATCAATAGTACATCCGGGTTCGGGCTTACCATTGTAAAAATGCTGGCGGAGCAACTCAATGGAACTTTTACGATTAATAACGATAACGGGACAAGCAGCATTATACAGTTTGAAATTTAAGTCCCGCTATTAAAATATTTAAAAAAATCGAAAAAGAACGAACCTGAAAAATTATCCGGCTTGTTAAATACTATAACACAAAACACCTGGCAGAGCATCTGTAACCGGAGGTCAATTGGATCGTCGAGAGCTTCCTCTGTCCAGGAACCAGGTTCAATAAAAATATTGCCTTTCAGGTTTTAATTCCCGAAGCTCTTATTGAACCTGATTCCGACATCATCAGCATGAGCAATTATTTCTCATTATCAAATAATTCTACTGGCTTGCCTTTTTGTTCAGCTTCAATCTGAACAAAACCCATGGGTTTATTTTCATCAAATTCATAATCTGTTCCCATATCACGTCCTATTAGAAAATATTCATTGTCATCCTCGGAGTAAGGATAAAAAATATAAGTGTGATTTTTTTCACAATTGAAGCTGACTTCCCAATCAACATCAGTCTTTATATTGGTTGAATAATCTGTTGAAGTATAAAAGAACCTCACCTTATTGATACCCGGTTTGACATATGCTGTTACTGCTCCACCGAAAAACGGGTCTACATCACGCTCATTGACTCCAGTTACAGTCAGTATCCCGCCTACACCGGCCCCCCATAATAATGCCAGCTCATCTTCCTGTAATTTTTCGCCCTTATAGGCATGAGGTGTCGACATACATCCGGTAAGAATAATGATGATTAGAAATAATGGGATTGTTTTTATTATCTTTTTATTCATGAAAAGCCCTCCATATTAAAGTATTTTTATTCATTATTCATTTCAATTTTGGCCGTATCCGAGTCTGCATTAAACAGAATACGCCTAGAAGATCCGGCTTTGGTATTCCAGGCTTGCCAGACCTGACCATTTACAGAACCGGGGTCTCCGTTGTGTACAAATTGAGCAACATAGCTCATCATGGCGTCACTCAAGTCCTTATAACCGGCGGCGTTATCTTCTCGAAAAAGAGGCGCGAAATACGGAGCATAGGGAAAATCATTCCAGAAAAACGGCATATCCAAAGCGTGGCATGAGCCGAATTGTATAGCAAGTTGTTCTGTCGGCCATGGATTATAACCTCCCTTATCGTAACTTCCGTAATTGAACTGGTAGACGTAAATCGGCGGTTGCCCTGCATTTTCGCTCATCATAGACACCGGTCGATCCACTCCGTTTCGAATCCATTCAGCAGACAGTGTTTCCATCTCGGCCTGATAGGCTTCGGCATTTTCTTCAGTGAAGAAGAAAAAGTTAAAGAGTTTTCTCTCATCCTTGTTAGCTCCGATAATCATGGGCACCTGATTGTAACCCGAAGGATCAGAGAGAACAGCTATACCCGATTCAGGAAGGACCCTTCCATCCAGGTAGGCACCCAGCCGCTGGTCAATAAGGCCCGCCGCTCCCGGTGTGTAGATGCTCATAATTTCTTCTGCGCTTTTACTTCTTAGATACGAGGCTACATCATTTCCCGGTACTTCTGAGAGCTCATCGGCTTTAAGCATCGTCTCGAGAACTTTTGTACCGTCTTTATCGGCGTCAGCCATCGTAGTTGTCCAGAAGTCTCCGCTTTGAATCATGGCTTTATTAAACAGCCCCCGCGAAAGCGGTGAAATGATCATCGTGAATACATTCAGCCCTCCTGCAGATTCACCTGCAACCGTTACATTATCAGGATCGCCGCCGAAAGCAGAAATATTCTTCTGTACCCATTCAAGAGCCTTTATAATATCCAGGGTGCCGTAATTGCCTGAATTATCAAGCTCATTGCCGCCGGTCCTCATATCAGGATGAGTAAACCAGCCGAAAGGACCTAGACGATACTGGACTGTGACTACAATCATATTTCCCCGTCCTGCAATACTCATTCCCTCATTGTCTCGTGCAGAACCTATGGTGTTACCGCCGCCGTGGATCCAGAAATATACCGGCAGATCCCGCTCCTGGCTTCTGGGCCGCCAGATATTCAAATAGAGGCAATCTTCTGAACCGATAACCTTCTGTCCTTCGGCAAGATTACCGTCATATTGAACACCAATATTGCTGAACTCAGAAGCATCTTTTATACCTGACCATGGTTCCGGATCCTCCGGGGCTTTCCAGCGCAGTTCACCGACAGGTGGCTTTGCAAAAGGGATGCCCTTCCAGCTCCATGTATTTTCATCATCATCCTGTCCTAACAACTGACCATATTCTGTTGAAACCATAGAGCCAAGCACTTCTTTCTGTTGCTCATCATCCTTAACCTGATCTACAGTTGTTGCGCAACCGGTTAAAACAAGTAGGGCAACAAACAAAAATACAGGAATAAAGCGTACAAAATTATCTTTTATTTTTTTGTTCATAAAATATCCTTTGATGCTGTTATTGAGTATCCTGATTCTCATTTTTTAAACCATATTTTAAAAAGTTTATAAACTCTTTCAGAAACGACATTGCCTTTTCAAGCTCAAACTCCTCATTTTTAAAAAGAATATCATCGAACGAATAGAATAATGACGTGACAAGCTTATCTATAAACTCAAAGGAATATTCATCCTTGAAGTTTCCGGACTTATATGAGCCTTCAATAATTTGGCTTAAACCGGATTCTTCATCCATTTTCAGATCATGAAGAACCTGTTTATAAATTGCAGAACCCTTCTCAGCAGAGAACATTTTACTCAGTTTATGAAACTTCGGGTGTGCTGTTGCATAACGCATGCCGCTCTCGGCTTGTTTGAGAAAGAGTGCAAAGATATCACTCCCGATACTTTCTTCCTCATTTCTTGTATCAGCTTTTATAAACTCCCATTTCTTTTTATTTGCTTCCTTTAATAAATACAAATAAAGTTCATATTTATTTGAAAATCTATAATAAAAGGATCCTTTTGCTATTCCTGCATTTGCTATTATTCTGTTTATTGAAGCTTCGTCAAAACTGTATTTTGTAAATTCATTTAGCGCTTCATCAAATAGCTGTTCTTCATTAATTTCACGTCTGCTCATCTATATTTCTTCCAGTTCAGTTACATAATGATTTGTAAGCTTCATCACAGCCTTGATATTTTCCATTTTCCTGCAATATTTTGGGGAATCCACCTCAAGACTGTTTTCATCATAGTATTTTCCTGTTGCTTTTCTGTATTTCGGAGAGGTAGCCAGGTCAGTGTATGTTTCCGCCATCACTTCAGGGCTTAATGCTTTCCGGGCTTTCATTGAATATACCCATTTCATAAAAGCTGAAAGATCAGGATGCCTCGAAATATCAACCTTAACCGCTGTTACACGAATACAATTTACCGTTATACCGGTATCCTTTAGCTTATCCGCCAGCCAGTAGGTATACATGATCTGTGCAATCTTGGATTGATAATAAGCATTTACAACATTAAACTTTTTCGACTTAAACTCCGCATCATTCAGATCCACTTTCAACAGCGGTTTGGCCAACAGCCCCTTGGATGAGATTGTAATGACTCTCCCGTTATCACTTTTTTCCAGCTTATCTTTCAATAATTCAGTAAGGAGAACAGGACCCAGATGATTTGTCGCCCAAATTGTTTCAACGCCTTCTGCCGTAAGTTCCCTCGTCTTCTGTGTTACGTTAAAAACGGCAGCATTGTGTATAAGTACATCTAAATGATCATATTCACTGCTATATTTTTCTGCAAATCTGATTACCGATTCCCTTAATCTGAGATCGACAATCATTAATTCAAGCGACGCAGCAGGCAAGGCCTTTTTAATTTCATCCAGAGCTTCTTCACCCCTTGATTTATTGCGGCATGCAAGTATCACATGATAGCCCTTTCCGGCAATCTGCATTGCCGCCTGTTTACCTATTCCCGCATTTGCTCCGGTTATAATACATATTTTCTTTTCCATAGTATCGACTCCTTCCTTTAAGCCTTGTTTTTATTACGCTTTTCAAGAATCTTAAACCCGATATAAATTAATACAAGACAAATAACTAATCCTAATATTGCAGGAACAAGAATTGATGTTCCGGATTCTCCGCCCTCCATTATGCTCCAGACAATTTTTAGAAATGCCATAAGTACAACGACAAAAAGTCCTGCTTTTAATTCTCTTTTCCAGAGTGCATAACCTAAAAGAAAAAATGTAACAGGAATTGTTAATGTAAAAATAATTCTGGTTAAATTCCAGGACCCATGAAGATAGCTCATTTCCATAGCAAGAAATTCATTTACCTTCTCAGAAACTGCTTCAGGAGCAGGAAACCAGAACATGCTGGTAAATAGTGCCAATATTGTAATACCTATTCCGGTAAAACTCCTTTTATAAGAAAAGAAGCAGAACGGAATCAGAAACAATGGACGTATATACCAGCTTAGCTGGTTATGATGACGATTAAAAACCCATTCAAAAAATGAATCATTTTTTAGTGTGATGATTATGAAAAGCATTGTCAGTAAAAGAGTAAATGCACCCAGAATTATATCTGTTGATTTTCGTGTCATGAAAGCCCCCTTTAGACCTTCCAGTCTAGACTGTATGGTTTATATATAATACATAGTATTAAATTTGTCAAGAAAAACTGAACACGGGGTGAAACATTATCCACCTTACTAATTTTTAGGTTGTTTCAATTCCATCAACCTGAAACCATATAAAGCTATAACACACATCTTGACATTTAATGATAAACAGAGTTAAACTTCATTCGTATTTACTAATTTACTAACTTACTAATATTTTTTCGGAGATAAAAGATGAAAATTCCTACAACACTCAAGCACAAACCGGTTATTGTGTCGGAGGATTATGATAAAATCGACGGTCGATGTGCCGGTAATTCGGATGCAAAGGGTTTGTCTGTGGGACTCGCACAGTGGAATGACCGTGGCAAGGTCGATGTGTCGGCCAAAATTTGGCGGTATACAGGAGAGAAATGGTCAAGACAATCAGAAGAGATGCCGCTACACCGCGTGCTTGATCTCGCTATTCTTGTATGCAAATCAAAAGCCTATTTTCAAGAGGCCTATAAATACCCGAAACTGTACGATGAGAATAAAACAACGGTTGATCGCGTTGCTTTGCAGGGAGGCGCGCTGGATGTGTCAATCTGTATGGATAATCCAATGCTTGACGAGGACATCTTCCTCTTGCGAGATGCAATGAACAAAAACGATGAGCTTCTGAGCGAAAGATTACATCGTCTGTCGGCTTTACTGAAGGAAATGGGGTATTAATCAGATGAACAAAGAAATGAAAAAGAAACTTATTAATGATTATAAAGAGCAGGCTCGGACACAAACTGGCGGCATTTTTGTAATAAAGAATACAGAAAATGGAAAGATATATTTGGGAGCAACTGCTGATGTTGCTGCTATTAAAAACAGATTTGAAAGCGGAAAACAATTTGACAGCTGCTTCCACCCTAAAATGAATGCTGACTGGGTCTTATTTGGAAGCGATGCATTTGAGCTGCAAATTGTGGAGGTTATAAAAAAGAATGAAACTCAAAAACCTATTGAATTCAAGGAAGATCTTGAACTCCTGAAGAAAATGTGGATGGAAAAATATGACCCGGAATTGCTTTATTAATCTCATCAAACGATATTACGCAGTTACGGCTTTTCTGTTTACCATAAGACAATACGATATCGGCACTTGATAGAGCAAACACCGAGCCTGTTTTGCCAATGAACAAAACCAAATGTCCCTGGGCTCTTTCGTTTCATACTCAAATACATAGAAGTATTTTTTGCCTAACACTTTTCAACTCTTTCTCTTCAATTCACTTGACATACCGACCGCCGGTTTGTTATCTTGACAAGTATGGGAAGACAAAAAAATCCGGAAGCGAGTGTAAAGGTAATCATTTCCGCGACTATACAACTTATCAATGAAAAATCCTGTACAAATTTTACCTTTCAGGATTTAGTACAACTCAGTGGTTTATCGAAAGGTGGAATATTTCATTATGTGCGAAATAAAAATGAGTTATTTACCCTTGTTTTAGAAGACTTATTAAAAAACTACGAAACTCAGTTTTTGGATTCTTTACAATCAAACCCAAAAGATTTAGACGAATATTTAAAGCTTTTTCAAATAAATATTGGTACTTATAACAATCCAGATTCTGCAGTGAATAAGATTCTTAAATATCTATTTTCTCAAGATCAAGAATCTCAGGTTTCTGATTTGTTAAAGAATATTCTTGATAAAGCAACAAAGGCTATAAAAACCTGGATTGAACTTGGGAAAAGCTTAGACTTTGTAGATAAAAGAATTAATAATCAGGCTATTGCTGAGTTTTGTGTGCTCATGAATTTAGGGTTTAGGTTTCGCGGAGATTTATTTTTTGAAAGTCCCCGGTTTACGCAAGAAGAATTTTATAAAATTTTATTAAAAACATTAAAGGATGACAGCAATGAAAAAAAATAAATTAATGTTTATATTTATGGTTAGTATACTTTCATTAGTTTCTTGTAAAACCCTATATAGGAATTTTGACTTTCCAAAAACTGAAGGTCGTTTTGCTGTTGGTTCGAAAGCTATCGAACTCACTAATGAGGATCAGTTAGATATTTATGCAAAAACCCTCGGTGAAAAACGGCGCTTTATGATACAGCTCTGGTACCCCGTTGATAAGTCTGCGATTGAGGGGAAAAGTCCAGTTTTGTATGGTACAGAAATCGAAGAGGTCTTAAAGTCGCTTAATTCAAAATTAGCTAAGGGCTTTAACTATCTGCATGAAATTCCAACTAATACGTATGCTGACGTTCCATTAAGTGAAGCTCGAACTTCTTATCCGTTAATATTATTTTCACCAGGAAATAATTCAACCCGCTTTCAGAGTATGGTTCAAATTAGTCATTTAGTTTCTAAGGGTTACATAGTTGTTGGAGTAGATCATCCCTATACCTCAGGGGCGGTTATTTTTCCTGACGGACAAATAATACGTTCTGAGGATCGCTTTAAAGGTGCATTTAAAGAGGGTGATTATTCGGTTCCTGAGGAGTTAGAAATTCGTGTGAAAGATGTTCAGACTGCCTTGAATTATGTTCTTAACTATAAGGACAACCCTGAGTTAAACTTAAACCAACGGATCGATACAACAAAGATTGCTGCCTTTGGTCATTCCTTGGGTGGGGCAACCGTGTTGCAATTAGCCTCGGAAGATGATCGCATTAAGGCTGTTTTCAGCGAAGAAGGCGGAGTGTGGGGATCGGTATGTGAAACCGGAATTTCCGTTCCATTAATGTATTTACAAGCTTCTCAAACCTTGGAAGCTGCTGAAAAAGCCAAAGCTGATTCGGAAGGTGAAATAACATCACCCTCATTTATTAAGGAATTTAAGTCAAACCTGAGCCAGGTTATAAGCCATAGTTCAAGCGATTTTTATTACCTGAATGTTAAGGGCTTTATGCATTTTAGTTTTTCTGATGCCCCGCTTTTTAGTGATTATTTATCTGGTGATGTGGAATATCGACATAGTTTAGACCTGGTTAATGCTTATCTTTCCGCCTTCTTTGATTACTACTTGTTGGGAAAAAACAGCGATTTACTAATAAACCAATCTGTTTTGTATCCCGAAGTTGAATTTAAAAAAAATACGGCTGATATATTTTAACTTAACTCTCCCGTGGTGTAGTTTATTTCCATCGGATTCTCTGATAACGAAATATTTTGATATACACCCTCGGGAGATCTGCCAGGAGGGGGTAAGGTTGCATCACCATTATTACCGGAGCATTACCTAAAAGTATAAAAAGTCACAGCCCGGGCGTACCGGTCATTGAGTCTTTCAATTTCCTTATATGACTGATACCCAATATATTTGTGAATAAAAAGAATGATGTTAATTGAATAAGCTCCGTCCATCCGAGTGGTGCCCATAAACCTAAATAGACAATATATGATATTAATGAGAAAACTGAGGCAGACTGGCTGTAAGAACTGCTGATGAATATCCGGAAATATTCAAAGGATCGAGACGCGAGTTGACCTTAATTAACACAAAAATTGAAGATTCGGATTCAGCCATATGGCAGTATCTTCGTGAATGGGGCGCTGGAACCGGAAGCTATAGTGAGTTTTCTTCTTGATCTTCCATCTTTTTAGTATATTATTGTTAAGGTCAGATATGAATATATTTATTTTTGGTGGAAGCGGTTTATTAGGATCTCATATTGCTAATGAAGCATTAAAACGTAGTCATAATGTTACGATACTTTCGCGGGGTAATATTGAAAGGACAAATATTTCTGATGAGAATCTACGGCATGTTAAGGGTGATATTTATAAATTAACGGATGAGGAGATAAGTAACATATTGGCCGGACAAGAAGGGGTCGTATATGCATTGGGGATTGACGATCGCCAAACATACAAACGCCCTGCTTATCCACAATTTCATCAAGATCATGTAGAAAAATGTTTGAAAATTCTTAAAATTGCTAAGGCTGTTGGGGTAAAAAAAATCGTTGTTCTGGGAAGTTATTTTACCTATTTTGAGAATAAATTTCCAAAGTTAAGATTGGCAAGCAACCATATTTATATAAAGACAAGAAAAGAACAACGAATTGCTGTTCTGAAAGAAACAAGTACAGGATTTGATACATTTGTTTTGGAATTACCCTATATATTAGGAACTCAGGAGGGTAAAGTACCCCCTTGGACATTCCTGTTTTCAATGCTTGCTACACCAGGGAAAGTAACTCTTTTCTTTACGAAAGGTGGTACAGCTGCCGTAACTGCTGTTCAAGTTGGACAGGCAGCAATTGGTGCAATCGAACAAGGTATAGGTGGTAAAGCATACCCGCTCGGTGGGAAAAACTATAAATGGACAGATTTTGCAAAGAAATATTTTGAAACAACAAAAAAAGAAAAAATTATAATACCTTTATATTCAGTCGTATTTAAAATGTTCGGTATCATCAGTGCATTTATCCTGCGGCTGCAAGGAATAGAGCGAGGTTTGAATATTGGAAAATTTACCAAACTTCAATATATGGATGCTTTTCTTGATCCCGGATATTCAATGGATATTTTAGGATATGAACATGCCGATTATGATAATGAATTATTGAATGTAATTCAAGAATGGGTAAAAATTAATAAGAAATAATGAACCAAGGAAACATATCGTGTCCCGTGCTATAGTTTAATCAACTAATGTGGAAATTCTTCCATTATTAAAGACTGCCGTTAATGTAATATGTTCAAATTCCTGATTTTACTCCTCCAATCTGTATTCAAAATCATCTTCTCCAAGCGCTACAGAAAAAAACTCCAAAGGTTGATTCGCAAGCAAGTCTTGCACACCCAGAAAAATAATCAAGGAGTACAAGCCATTATTTTTACTCTGGGAAAGCAGGCAGATGGTCGATGATTAAGGCTCTACCGTCTTCGAAAGCAGCATAGCTTGTTGCAGCGTCGGCGGCTTTGTCGGACATGCCGTCGGTCATCCCTTAGCAGTGGCGGGGCAACAGGTTTTAAACTGCAATGCCGCCGGGGCGGTAAAAGGTGATCCGAAGAATGGGAGTATCAGGTTTTGCCGGAACTATAGGATATAAAGATAGCATTAAAAATTGTTACTTTAATTCAGGTCGTGCAGGTGTTGAGAAAGGGGATGCGAGCACCGATTCCAAATCAATTGATCTTACTGATTCTTCCAAGTTTACAGGCTTTGACTTTACTTCGAAGAACCCTGTCCAGTCTATCGATAGTTCAATTAACGGCGGAATGCACTATCTAACGAGTTTGAAACCCTAGTAATAGTCAGGCGCCCCTCCGGTGCAGTATCGCTGCCTGGAGCGTGGGCTTCTTATCTCTTTTTGTTAAAAAAGCATCAATAGTCCTTGTATAAAATAGGTGATTTTTTATAGTCACAGAACATAGAAAAAAGTTACAGGACGACCAAGCTTTTTGCAACTTTTTTCCCTATTACCTATTTGTTAATTAGATAATAATTTAACTCGAGTGATATAAACCTTAGATGTATTGGTATCCATATGATGAACCGAATTAACCTAATCAGCACTTAAGGGGATTCTGAAAACAAACTCAAGACCATTAATTTGGGAAATCATTTCATATTCTCCATTGACCTGCTCAGTCAGACCATTTATTAACTCAAAGCCTAGAGTCCCCCTCTTCTTTAAATTATATTCTGTATTATAGCCGTTTCCATTGTCTTTTATCTTTAGTAAAAGTAACTCATCATCCTCAATACTCATTGTAATTATTATCATGGGATTATCTATACCCGAAAAAGCATGCTTATAGCAATTCGTAATTATTTCATTACTTACAAGACCTAGCGGAACTGCGATATTTATATTCAAAGATATCTTATCAATTTTAAATATTACTGAAACGGGCTGCCGGGCCCCCTCAATTGTATTGCTGATATTCGAAACAAGATCGGTAAAATAGTCCTGCATATCAATGCTGCTTAAATTTTCTGAATTATAAAGAAGTTCATGGATCAGGGACATTGAATCTATTCTATTAATACTTTCACACAAAAGATCTCTGTCATTTGAATCAATAATATTTGGTTTCTGCAGATTCAGCATGCTGGAAACTATCTGAAGATTATTTTTTACTCGGTGATGAATCTCTTTTAATAAAATCTCTTTCTCCTTCAGAGATTCATAAATTCTGTCTTCAGCCATTTTCCTTTTGGTGATTTCGATTGCAAAAACAGTTAGCCCCACAATTTCATTATCTTCATTGTAAATTGGACTGGAATAATTATCATAATAATCCGAAGAACCATCTTTTCCTGATATTTCCGTAACTATATAGAAATCATCACCATTTAATGCACCTTCATATCTATACTCAACAGTGGAACGATAATTTGCTTCGACATAGTCAAAAAAATTATGACCAATATCAATATCCACACCCCAGACTGCTTTCATACTTTTCTTATGAGTTGCATTAAAAAAAGTATACTTGAATTCCTGGTCTACAGACCAGATATTCATGTCGGAAGGGCTATTAATAATTGACCGAAGCAAAGAGTTTATGGCAAATAATTTCTTTTGGGCTCTCTTTTTCTGAAGGACATATAATAACAGAAATATAATTACCAGGCATAAGAGAAGAAAAAGCGCGAAAATCCATACTAATATTTTTTTATTTTGACTAAAAAAAGAATCAGGTTTATTTATAACAAAACTGCTGTCAGGAAGATCTTTAAGCGAGATATTGAATCTATCCATTAGTTTTTTATCAAACATATACATATTTGGGCTCTTGGTAACTACTGGAATATACTGAGGCTTAATACCGGAAAGAATCTCCTTTATTAATTCTGCGGATTTTCTTCCCTGAGCAATTCCACTTGTAACTAATCCACCGACAGCACCATGATTCAGTGTAAAATCCCAACAACTAAAAATTGGCAGTTTTGATAAATCTGATATTAATTCCAGGGTTTCATCGTTACTATATTGTTTACCATCAGCATCAATTAAAAAACCAAACCATAATATTACTCCTCTATCAGTGAGGGGGTTTAACTCGTCAATTACACGGTCTATGTTGTCACCATTAGAATAAATGAACGCCAGCTCCTGAGGAGGATACAGAGATTCAACCTGCTTAACTCTTTCTTTGTTGGCCCTTGCTGTATATGAATTATCACCTATGATAAAAATGTAATCGGTATCAGGACGCAATGTTAAGGCAATGTCGATAGTTTCTTTTATCTGGATGTCTTCAACAACGCCTGTATAATTAATATGCTCATCGAGCATTTCTTCACTGAAGGAATTTACTCCCGAGAATACAACCGGAACTCCTGGAAAAAGAGAGTCTCCATATTTCAACATAAACTGAAAAGCATGGTCATCGGTAGTGAAAACAAGATTGAAACTGGAAGACTTATATTTAAGACTGTATAGTTCAAATAGAAACTCAAAATAGCTTTCGGATTGCAGCCTTTTTGTATCCATATATTCAATCTGATACTCTAAATCAGGATAATCTTTACTTATGCTTTCAGTTACTGCATTCAGTATTGAAGCAGTCCAGTCATAAGTCTGATGGTATGAATTAAGAATTAGTATCTCTTTGGGTCTCTCAAAATCTGTGCCGAAAACTGAAAATGCGAATATAATTAAGAGAAGATTAGACAGAAAGTAAAACCTAACAATTCTACCCATAAATTTAAGTGTTATTGATGGCTTACCTGAAATCAATAATTAGTACTAATATTCCAGTAAATTATTGATTTTGGGGATCCTCCTGGTAGGAAACCGATTACCAATGATATCAAAAAGCTGATTCTTGAGATAAAGAAGGCAAATTATCTCTGGGGATGTTTCCTATTACAATAATCAGAGGAGGCATCAAGGAAATAGAATGATCCCTGATGCTGAAATCGGTTCAATCTGGGTAATTATCATGCCTCGACCAGACCCATCTGGACAGCCTTGATTGCCGCCTGGGTTCGGTCGGACACGCCGAGTTTGCCGAAAATAACACTGGCATAGTTCCGCACGGTTCCGGGTGCTAAAAATAATTTTTCTCCGATCTGCGGGTTCGTATATCCCTTTACAATATATTTCAAGATTGCCAGTTCTTTTTCCGTGAAATCATTTGAGAAACTGTCCCGGCGGGAGAACTCGATTTGGGGCAATTGTTTTAAAAGCCGCCCTGCGATAGATGGATCAAGAAACGTAAGACCTGAAACAGTACCCTTGATTGCTTTCAGCAATTCTTCTTTCCGGGTATCTTTCAGCAGATATCCCGCTGCCCCGGCTTTCAGAGCGTCGAAGATCCATTCATCATGAGCGTAGGTTGTGAGAATCAGTACAGGCAGCGTTGGGTAGAGCTGTTTTAATAGCTTTGTAGCCTGAATCCCGTTCATTTCAGGCATGTTTAAATCCATGAGCACAATATCCGGAGGGTTCATTTTGATGATTTCAATAGCTTCACTGCCGCTGCTTGCCGTACTGATGTTTTCTATTTCGGGATCGGAGCCTATTATAGCCGCCACCCCCTCTCTTACAACGGATTGATCATCACAAATAAGAATGCTGATCATTTGATTCCCCCGTTTCTCCCAGCTTTATATGAAGCCGGATTCTGGTTCCGGACCCGGGACTCGAGATGATATCCAATGAACCGCCTACCAGGGCGGCACGTTCCTGTAACCCGATCAACCCCCATCTTTGTTGATTTGGATCGATTGGTTCCTGTATATTCCCGATATCAAAACCAATTCCGTCGTCGGAAACCTCCATGATCAATGATTTGAATTCCGGTTGTTCAGCTACAAGGGTAAGGCGTAATGTAATATTCTTTGCCATGGAATGCCTGACGACATTTTCCAGGCTTTCCTGTGCTATTCTGTAAATTGTCTGTTCGAGGTGCATCGAAATATCGGCAATTGGTGTATCGGGGATATCCTTGATGAGGGTTGCGTTAATGCGTTCGGCTGATTCATCAGCCAGGTTTTCAAGAGCGTTTATCAATCCCAGATCCTGTAAGGGAACGGCTCTCAGCGCTTGCAATGCTCCGCGGGCTTCACTGAGACCGTTGCGTGTGATTTCATCGGCCTGGTTAAGCAGGCCGAATGCTTTCTCGTTATCAACGTCCCAGAGGCTTCGAACCGCTTCGATCTGTACGGCAAGTGCGCTTAGTGAATGGGCCAGAGTATCATGAAGTTCTTGGGCAAGGCGGTTCCGCTCCCAACTGATAGCCAGCTCTTCAATAGTTGCTGCATGGTTTGCCAGTTTACGATTCATGTCGTGCAGTGATTTATTACGGGATTTCAACTGAACAACCAATAGGCAGATTATGTATCCTATCAATGCCAGTCCGAAGAAGTTGAATACCGAACTCAGTGCAATCTGTGAAAAAACATCCCATGGCAGCTTAATATAGAGTAAAAGTATATCTGTGATAATCATTGCCGATACCGATATGATGACACTTCTGAACCTGTACTGCCACGCAAGTAAAACTGTAGAAACCAGAAAGAACAGGCTCCAGCCGCGGTTTAATATCAATAACTGGGTTGATTTCAGGTTGCCCATCTCTAAAGGGGCGTAATTCCATAGATAGTTTATAAAAATTACAGTGATAATATGAATTGCTACCATGATGTCGGTATGCCGCCGGCCCAATTTTATTCTCAATGCAGGGAACCAGCTTAAGATGACTACGACTAATTCCGCCCATATAGCAAGATAAAGGTTCCCCCCTGTCAACGGACCGTTTCCGCGGCCGAAGGTAAGCACCCATACAAGGGGTTCGTTGAAGATCCAGATCAACAGGCGACACAGCACCCAGAGTCTGAATATAAACAGCCAGGTATTCTGCTCATACATATTGAAAGGGCGATTCCGTTTCATAATCTTTATTTTTACAGATATGTGCTTAAAAGAAAAGCTTTCTTTTAATTTAATGACAGTTTTAATTACACCTGTCACTTCAATTACTTACAGAATAATATTTACATTATGAGCACGGAGTACATTGCATGGAGCATAAGAAGAAACCATTAATAGATTTCAGGCTGATCTCAATAATTATTCTTGTTGTTATCGTAATTCTAATCTGGTACCAAAAGAACAATCAGCAGGAAAAGCAGAAAGAAGAAGTAGTTCTGCCCGTCAGCATCACAAAGCCAGAGTTCGGAGATCTTATTAAGAGTTATACGCTAAACGGCTATCTCGAGTCCAACGATACGGTCAATCTTCTGCCGAAAACATCCGGGACTCTTGAAGAACTGAATGTTGAGGTCGGAGATTACATCATCAAGGATGATATTATCGGGCGTATAGAGAGTGAGCAATTGCAGCTATCTCTAAGTCAGGCGGAAACCGCGTATCTGACGTCTAAAAGCGTATATGAAAGGCAGTCTCAGTTATATGAATCCAGGGCGACAAGCCGGCAGGTCTATGAACAGGCGAAGGCTTCATTTGAATCAAATCAGGCACAATATGAACTGGCCAGGCTGCAGTTCGGTTTCTCGAACATAAAAGCCCCGATAAGCGGTGTTGTTCTGAATATACATACCGATACAGGCTCACTGGTTTCATCCCAGGTTCCTATTCTAACCATAGGAACTATAGAAGATTTGATCCTGAAGGTTTCCGTTCCGGATCATTATTATGAGTTTTTTCTGAAAAAAAACGGGAGTATGCGGGTCTCTCTCACTCGACCGGACAGGCCTGATCAGCCCTACCTCGCCAAAGTCAGGTATATCTCACCGGTGGTCAACCCCTCATCAATGAGTTTCGAAACAGTATGTGAATTTATTGAACCCCCGGACGATCTTCGCCCGGGGATGTTCATGAAGGTTTCGTTCACCCTCGATACAGCTGCGGATGTATATTATCTGCCGATAGAAACCCTCAGTGAAGGGAATATCGTCTGGTACGTTGATCCTGAGACGGAGCAGGCTCATCGTCTTGAGCTTCCCTTCCTGTTTTCCAATGAGGACTATATTCAGATCCCCGGTGAATACAAGGATTACAGCTTTATAAGGGAGGGGTTCTTCTTTCTAAAGGACGGGCAGAAAGTCCGTGTTGTTCAGGGAGACCCTTCATGAAAATAGCGGATTTTTCTATAAAGCATCCGGTTATAATTATTATTCTGCTTGTTACCGTAGTCCTCTTCAGTATTATATCATTTACATCCATAACCTCATCCTTTCTGCCGGATATCAAACAGCCGACGGTGAGCGTTGTGACTATATATCCCGGAGTGGGCCCGGAGAAGGTCAATGATGATGTAACTGAGCCCCTTGAAGATACTCTCGCGACCATACCCGGCCTGAAGGAGATAAAAGCAGTTTCATATGATTCCGTATCCGTAATAACGATGAACTTTCCCGAAGACCAGGAAGTCGATACGCTGCTGCCGATTGTCAGAGAAAAAATCAATATGGTGTCGGACGAACTTCCTGAAGACATCAGCGGTATCCCTGAAATAACGGTTACATCCGTCGCTACCTTTCTGCCCGTGTACAGTTTTATCGTTGAAAGTGATGCCGATGAGTATGAGGTTACTTCTTATATTGAAGATACCGTCATTCCGACACTTACCAGTATCAAGGATGTCAACAGGCTTGAACTAACCGGGGGGCGCTACAAGGAGCTGCGCATTACCCTTCATCTTGAACAGATGGAAGCGAAGAGTATATCGGTATTGGATGTATACCAGCTGCTCCAGAGAACCAATATAACAATACCGGCTGGTTCTGAAACCTATCGAAACCGGGAAGTCAATATCAGGACCAGCGGGGAATTTTCAAATCTGCAGGAAATCAGGAATCTGGTCACGGGTCATAACGATGGCGGTTTTGTCTACCTGAAGGACATAGCCGATGTCTCGTTTATCCCGACACCGCCTGAGGAGGTTATTCTGTCCGGAGGAAAACCGGTTCCCTATCTTGAGGTTTACCGGAAAGAGGGCGGCGACACAATCAAGCTGATTGAGAAAATTGAAGCGGCTCTTGAAACCCTTTCCGACGAAACAGGGGGCAAGGTGCATTTTCAGGAAATCAAGAACGACAGCATGATGACGAATATGAGTATTTCAACTGTCGTTCAGTCGGCCTGTCTTGGAACGATGCTTGCCATCTTTGTTATTTTCCTGTTCCTGCATAATATCAGGGCTACGATTATCATCGGTATCTCAATACCCCTGAGTATTCTAATCTGTATAATCGGCTTCAATATCGGCGGTATGTCATTGAATCTATTATCGCTTGCCGGCCTGACGGTAGCCCTCGGTATGATGGTCGATCCTTCCATAGTCGTTCTCGAAAATATAACCAGGCACTTCAAGCTCGGTAAAAAGAGGGAAGACGCGGCGTCGATTGGTACAGCGGAAATCGGCGGAGCGGTTGTTGCTTCTACAACGACCACCCTCTGTGTTTTTATCCCCCTGCTTTTTTTAACCGGCGTCGTCGGCATCTTCCTTGGAGCAATTTCAAAAACACTGCTTTTTGCACTCGTCGGCTCTCTATTGGTGGCCATTGTAATCATACCCTTTCTTTCTTCAAGAACGCTTAAAACTCCGAAGCAGTCCGGTATCGGGTACAGAATCTCAGGAGTGATGGGGCAATTTCTTGCGCATCTCGATACCGGGTACAGAAAGATCCTTTTTGCGGCAATGAAGAATACCAGCTTTGTTTTATTTATGGCTATTGCCGTACTGCTGATTACTATTTTCTCTCTGACAACGATAGGAACATCATTTATTCCTCCGGTCGATACAGGGGAATTAGAGATCGCCGTCACATTCCCAGACGGGTACCTGCTTGAGGATGCCGTTGAGAAAACAAAGGAGATCGAGCAGCTGGTCTACAGGGAGGTTCCCGAGCTGAAGTCCAATATCTTCATAGTGGAGAATGCTTCAGCATACGGGCTTGTGAAGGTTGCAGATCTGAGTGAAAGGGAGCGCAGTATTTTTGAAATTATTGATATGCTTCAAAAGAGCCTCAGTAAGGAAACAGTCAATGCGGAATTCAGGGTTCAGAACGCGGGTATCGACGCCCTGCTGGCCCTTTCTGCCGGCGGCCATGGATTTATTGTGCAGGCCCGGGGTAATAATCTGAATGAGGTTATCAGGGCGGGGAAAACGATCGAGAGCCTGATGGCCCAGGACCCGGCAATTATTAATACCGAAATGAATGTTAATCAAAGCGGCGTAGAAATTGTGTCCGATTTGATGCTAGAAAAGATGGGTTCTCTAGGCATCACGCCATACGAGGCCGGTCTGACTAACAGGATCCTCTTTAACGGTGAGGTTGTAGGAAAGTATGAAACGGGAGATAACAGCTATGATATCAACCTTGTATCAGAAGTCCATGGTCAGCCGGTAAGCGAAGAAACCTTCGAAAAAATCAGCCTCATTTCGAGCCAGGGAGAAATGATCAATTTTTCAAGCTTTTCCCAGATGGAATTACAGCCGGCTGTAACAAGTATCTCCCGGGTTGACAGGCTCTACTCGGTTGAGGTATCCGGCATGATGAATACTAACGAGACGGGAGCCATTACCGCACGTATGAACGATGTTCTGTCTGAGTTCGAGTTTCCCATCGGCGTCAACTGGGAGATTAAGGGTGCTTCCGAGATGGTTTCGGATTCGATCGGCCCGCTGTTCCTGATGCTCGGGATAGCTGTATTTCTGGTATATGTAGTTATGGTTATTCAGTTCGAACGCTTTATACAGCCGCTGATCATAATGGCCTCAATCCCATTCTGCCTGATTGGGGTTGTAGCCAGCCTGAGAGCCTTCGGATCAACAATCTCGCTGATCCCTTTTCTCGGGATCATCGCATTAGCCGGTATTGTTGTGAACAATGCAATAGTACTGGTAGACTATACCAACTTCCTGCGCCGCGAGAAGAAGATGCCACTCATGGAGGCTATCCTTGAAGGAGGCAGTTCCCGTATTCAGCCGATTTTAATGACGACCTTTACTACAATGCTCGGTGTTCTGCCTATGGCCCTTGGCGGCGGAGAGGGCTCAGATATCTACGCCCCCCTGGGGCAGGCGATCTTCGGGGGCCTTATAACCTCAACACTGATAACACTGATTATGATTCCGGTGCTTTATTATCTTATTGAAAGACGCCAGGAACGTATATTGCAAAATAAACCTGTATCTATAACCTCGGAGGTATCCACTCATGAAAATTAAATTAATCCCAGTTGTTGCGATAATCGCAGGACTTCTGTTTTCAATCGTATTTTTATCCTGTTCTTCAGTCTTCACCGGAAGCATTTCCGGTGAGCTTCATGACGAGGAGTTGTTTGACAATCTGGAATCCGATTCCGGAATATCAGAGGCCCTTGTTTATCTTTATATTGATGCTGATAACTGGGCCGCTGACTACACAGCCTGGGAAACCGAATTACGCCTGCCTGATCAGCCGGGAGAAGAGGTGGTTGACGCCGGGTATTTTCTCTCGACGGTTACGGATTCTGACGGGGCTTTTTCATTTAACGGGATAATCTGGGACAGTATTTTCCCAGCTTATGGAAAAACTGCTGATCGCCGTGATATTTTCTTCATCTTCTATCATCCTGATTACGGACTGACAAAGAGTGATACATCCATCTATATAGTATCGGATGTAAATAACACACTGGCGCCAATCAGAATAAGCCGTGCTGTGAACACCGCGGATATCAAGGGAAATATTGCCAGTTGGGTTGGGGGCGCCGGTTCCATCTATGATACCGAAGCGCTCAGCAATGTTGAAGTGAATATATATGTCCCAGAAAGCTGGGAATATTCAGGCAGCGCTGTAATAAATGCAGTTTATGGCGATTCGCCGGATTACACATTCACCACCGATGAATATGGTGATTATTCAGGCCAGGTATCGTATCCGTATATGCCAAATAAGGCGGAGAATATAGGAACAACCAGTCTTCTGCTGGAATTTGTCCTAGACGGATATACATCCGATAGCGATTGGGATTCGGACATCAGTGAGGATGCGGATCTGGATGGAGACGGTGTCGCGACGGAGCCAGTTTACCGAACTGTGATAACCGCAGACGAATTGAATGTTCTGAATGATATTCAGCTTAAGCAGACCGATTTTACGCAGAGTCTGAGCGGCAGAGTTTATGATGTTTCCTCAGGGGCATATGTCAGCGGTAAAACCGTCAAGATCAGCCTGACAAACCCCGAGACCGGGAAAATCCGGGAATACAGCGGTGTAACATCGACTAAAAGTATTAATGATACAACCTCGGAAACCGGACATTTCAGTATTGATGATATATCCTGGGAGGACAGCAGTTATACAGGTAATGCCAGTGATGTTGCGCTGAGTCTTTCGGTTGACGGTGAAGTAGTAAGCGACGGTTCGGATGCCTATACGTTGTCATCCAATGATGAGGCATATCATGAGATCAATGTGGACTAACGGAGCTACTGTGCTGCAAACAATGTTTTTTAAGCCAGCTGCGGGAATACCGCTGCTCATATTTCTATCTTTTCTCCTGTTTTTTTCAGGCGGTTTTCCTGCGGCGGCGATTTCTACCGGGAACCGTACTGCCCCACTCTCTGTTGACGAGTTTACCGAGGCTGTGATATCCGCAAACTATGATCTGCTGCAGAAACAAAAAAAAGCGGATTTAAGTCGAATCGAAATAAAAAAGGCAAAGGCTATGAGGCTGCCCAGTATAGATTCAACACTGAGCTACACTCTGATTGGAAATCCTCAGGATCCTATTTATCTGGATTCGGCGGCATTCGGTTCAATCATGCCTGATGCCTCCGGAATGGATAATATTAAGATAATGGATGGTGGTGAACCTGGATATTTTGATTTTAAACTCGAGCTTCAGCAGCCGTTGTTCACATGGGGACGGCTTGCCGGCTATCAGGAAATTATGAATATACAGGCTGAAATCGACATGTTATCGGCAGATGACTATACTAAAGAACTGACGGCGAAAGTTGAGAGCCTTTATTATTCCTTTTATATTATGGAAGAAATGGAAGCAATACTGGATAGACAGGGCGGGATGACGGAAGACCTTGTAAGATTGACGGAGGAGAATTATCTTAAGGGTTTTATTGAACCGGGAGATTTTCTGGCGGTCTCAGGAAGCCAACTGGATATTCAGGAAGCAAAGAATGATATTGCAAACGAGAAAATGAAACTTCTGTTCATGATGCAGGAGTTGATTGCCGATCCGTCGTTTTCAGCCGACAGACTTGATTTAAGCGGTATAGAGCTTGAACTGGATTTGTTCCCGATTCCCTCAAGCCTGGATGCCGTTGCTGCAGGATTGTCTGAAAACCGGCAGCTCAATCAGCTATCACTGGCGTCGAAGATTAAAGAAGAGGAAGTCTCTGTTGCCAAGAATGGAGGGAATTTCAGGCCGGATCTGGCGCTGAAGGTCGCTTTTTCATACAACGGGGCACGGGTGCCTTTTGTTGAAAAGGACTGGTTTCGGCAGGATGATTATGATTTGAATATAACCCTTGCCGGGAGCACCTCTTTGTGGGATTCCGGTCTTTCAAAAGCTGAAAAGGAACATAAGGAAGCGGAATTGGAATCCTACAGAGCCCGGGAGATGCAGGTGCGGCAAAAGATACAGATGCAGATATCCCAAACCGTCTCAAGCCTGGAATTCAGTCGCCGCAAACTGGAGACCCTGGAGTCCCGGAGGAATTTGAGCGTCGACGAAACAAAGTTGATTGAGGAAAAATACGAGCAGGGCGAGATTGCCGAGGCGGTGTATCTCAAACAGAAGGTTCAATTAAGCGGATATGAGTTGGAAATTTTTAAGGAATGGCTTTCATTCGTAAACTCTTACAGTCAACTCTGTTATTTTATAGATGAATGATGTCGAAGCTGATAATGAAGATGTAGATACTACCACTGAATCAGGAATAAACCAGATATTCATAGATTTACATCTTCACTGTTACAGCGCGTCCCGTGGTTTTTTTACATCCGGCACTGTTTGTGTGATGTAATATGGTAAATTTACCACTTTAAAATTCCTGGTTATAATCAACTCATGTTCTGCTTCACAATGCTATTACCGAAGAAAGAGAATGAGATTTATAGTCGGCATCCAAACTTGCAGAACAAGAAGCTGCGTTTCAGAAAAACGATAAGTTCAGTCTTGCACTGATTAAAGCTCTATCATCAAAAGCAATTGATTATTCTGATTATGGAATTAAAGGTGTTAACATCTCTCTTGCTTCACCAAATATGAATACCTATGTTGAAAGATTAAACGGAACTATCCGAAGAGAAGCTCTCGATCATTTTCTTCTGATTTCTAAGAAGCAGGTTCAGAAAATCATCTCGGAATTCATTGCTTATTATAATAACCAGAGAATACACCAGGGAATCAATAAGATTCCTGATGCTGAAATTGAAGCAAAGTCTGGGGTAATCAAGAAAATGAAAATATTGTCCGGACTACACCATCATTACTACCGGTCGAGTGCGTAAGGATGAATAAAAGTAACCCACGGGGTTTATTTATGCCCAGAACTGGACTCGAACCAGCACATCCACAAAGACACTATACCCTGAACTCAGTACGTGTCCTTATGTAGTCCATATATTGCTGTATATAACAGCATAAGAAGAGGTTATGTGGTCAGTTTTCCATACAAGCCTTCTGGGTTTGTATAATAAAGGCGTCGGTATAGGCGTCAATAAATTATTAATTCTATCGACATTAAATTTAATATTTACGCTTTGCAATTATAGCACTTTAATGTATATTATGATTATATACAGACAGGGAGGGCTTAGGTGGATTTTTCCAATATTGTCGGATTCGATTGGGATGAGGATAATTTCTATAAAAATATTGGAAAACATAATGTTTTTGACACTGAGGCTGAGCAGATTTTCTTCAATCATCCTCTGGTGGTTAAACGTGATTTTAAGCACTCGCAAAAAGAAGAGCGATTTTATGCTTTAGGAAAAACAAATCATGATAGGTTGCTTTTCATCGTATTTACTATTCGCTCTGATAAAATCAGAGTTATTTCTGCAAGAGAAATGACCAAAAGGGAGGTCAGAGTATATGAAGACAACCAAAATAGAACTACCTGAGTTTGAAAATGAAATTGAAGAACGCGAATTCTGGGAAGATCATGATTCAACAGACTATTTAAACTGGGAAAAATCACAGGTAGCTCGCTTTCCTAAACTGAAACCCACAACAAAATCTATTTCTATCAGATTGCCCCTGGACTTAATTGATGATTTAAAGATTCTGGCAAACAAACGTGACGTTCCTTACCAATCACTTCTTAAAGTCTTTTTAGCCGAAAAGATTGAGGATGAATTTGGTAAGAAGAGAGTTCGCTGATTTAAATAAATCTTTTTTTACACCCGGGCAAAGATATCTATCTAAATATGGAAAATGTTTCATATTAAAAACTCGTGGGTTAGTTTTTCTCATATGAGTCCATAATATGGTAAATTCTCCACATTCCGATAATTAAAGAATGTTTAGCTTCCTGTTATCACTGCTTGATTCAGTATTCAAAATCTTCTTCAAGAGTAGAAAGAATGTCATTCTAACAATGCTTCTTCTCAAGAAAGAAAATGAAATCTATCGACGCCACCTCAATCTTCAGAAGAAGAGGTTGATTTTAAAGAAATCTGATAAATTCACCTTTGCTATGCTGAACTCCCTATCTAAAAGAGCAATCCGTCATATGACTATAGTCAAGCCAGAGACAGTTTTTGACTGGCAACGCCGATTCATCAAAAAATTCTTGACTGTCATCAAGATATAAAAAACTAACCCACAGGCAGCATCCGCCATGAATCATTGGATCATTTCCTGCCTATGAGCATATTAGAAGTTAAGAAACTATTTCTCATAATAATTGGAATCCGCCTTTTATTAGGATATAATCAATGCATAAAAACCGGTAAAAACTTTAGCAAAGGATCTGATGGAATTCAATTCAAAACTACAGCAGCTTAGGATGAGCAGCAAACTTACACAGGAACAGTTGGCGGAAAAACTTTTTGTATCCAGGGTTACTGTATCCAAATGGGAATCCGGACGAGGCTACCCAAATATTGATTCACTTAAACTGATAGCGAAGGTTTTTTCAGTATCGGTTGACGACCTCCTTTCAACTGATGAACTGATTATTATTGCTGAGAATCACACCCGCGATACTTCTATTAACGTCCGGTCTCTGTTTTTCGGGTTTCTGGATCTTATGCCAGCCTTACTGTTCATTCTACCTTGCTGCGGGAACGAACTTGAAAACAAGGTAGAACATGTAGCATTACCTGCCTTTGAAGCTCCGTTTCCAATCCTGATTATTGTATATTCTCTGATTATTTCAACTGTATTATTCGGCGTAATGGAACTGGCCATGCAGAATATAAGAAATCCAATCTGGCTCAGGGTGAAAATTATTGTCTCTTCGCTGTTGTCCGTCTTTTCAGTTATGTTTTTTATAATGATTCGTCAGCCTTACGGGACTGCATTTCTATTCTGCCTGCTATTATTTAAGGTTATTATCCTGCTGAAAAAAGAATGATACGAAAAGTATCGCCGATGTAAACACATATTTCTGGTTACTCCAATTGTTCTGTGGATTACTGCTTCAAAATGATTTACAGGAGTAACACAATGTATGAAAAAATCTTCATGACGGCCGTGCTGATTTTGCTGACTGCGGCTTCTTTGTTCCCGTTCGACAGTGCAGCAGGAGAATCAACCGGATCAACATTCAGCCTAAACGTGGTTCTTGATACCTCAATTATTGCCTCTGCAGCCGGATTGAATGGAACGATTATTTATTTCGATAAGGTTGAAAAAGTAAACCATTCCGATTTTGACGGAAACATCTATGACCCGATACAGGTCAACAGTTTCGATAAGTTACTCATGAATCCTCATTCCATGGTAGTTGACGATATCGGAACAATGTATACACAAACCATAGCCCTTACATACGGGGCAAGAGAAATAGGTAAGCTGTGTATCAACAGGGCCAGGCCCTTTATGTATTATAACAGTTATCCTCAGCAGGCAGTTGATGACTGCGACTGGAATAAACCCTTTCCTTCCGGACATACAACATTGGCTTTCGCAGGAGCCGTCTTTACCGGATACGTTTTCAATGAATATTTTCCCGATTCAAAATGGAAAATACCTATAACAGGTGCTTAATATCTTGCCGCAGTCGCAACCGCCGCATGCCGTGTTGCAAGCAGAAACCATTTTTTAACCGATGTGATAGCGGGCGCAGCAGCAGGGGCTACCTGCGGATTCTTAGTTCCCTGGGCACACAGCCTGAACCTGAAAACTGAAATTGCTGTTGGAGACGGCGGGACTTTTCTCAAGATTCAGGCAATGCCGTCCGGCCTACTTCTAACCATGAAATACTAAATAGAAAGGATAATAAAATGAAAAATCGAATACTTGGTTATATTACAGCAATGTTGTTTATTGCATTTCTTGTGTTAACACTTTTTATAAAAAATTTTGATGTACAATCCATTGGGCCAATGGAGACACGAATTGGGCTTTCAGCTTTAAACCAGTTTGTTTTTAACACTTTCGGCGTAAATCTTTTCTGGTATCATGTTACCGACTGGCTTGGGCTGGCTGCCGTTATCGTTGCCTGCGGGTTTGCCGTCCTTGGATTATTTCAGCTAATCAGACGCAGAAGCCTTAAAAAAGTTGATTCAGATATTCTGCTGCTTGGTATTTTTTACCTGGCGGTAATCGGATGTTATATATTCTTTGAAGAAATTATAATAAATTACCGCCCCGTGCTTATAGAAGGAAAACTTGAAGCATCATACCCGTCAAGCCATACCATGATAGTAGTCTGCATTATGGTGACATCCATGTTACAATTACAAAACCGTGTGAAGAAAAAACCGGTTCTCTGGATAACTGACTCTTTTTCTGTTTTGATTATTGCGGTAACTGTAATTGGCCGTCTTTTTTCGGGTGTACATTGGTTTACAGATATAACCGGAGGGCTGCTGCTTTCTTCAACATTGACCATGCTATATTATTTGGTCTATAAAAAATTTTTCAGGAAAAGATAAAAAATGTCACCGGGCAGAAATACACTGCCCGGAACAACGCCGTCCTGTGGCTTTTTTAAGCAATGTGGAAATTCTTCTACATTAAAACCTGATATAATCATCCATGTTCAACTTCATTCTCTATCTACTCACATCCCTGTTTAAAATATTATTCTCCAACCGGAAAGATTTAATCATAACTCTGATGATTCTTAAGAAAGAAAACCAGATTTATAAGCGCCAACTCAATCAGAAGCTAAAACAGGATTCAATGAGAAGAAGCGACCGTTTTCTATTCACAATTATATCTGCTATATCAAAACGAGCCGTCAGACACCTCACAATCATCAAGCCCGCTACCCTTCTCGACTGGCAAAGAAGATTTTAGACGGCTTAGACCACCATTACTATCGTTCAAGTGCTTAAAAGTCAAAAAAGCCATGGCATACGCTATCGGCGTCTTTCGAACAGGAGAATTAAAAAAAGGCTGTCCAATACTTACCCGACAGCCTTCAACACAGCCTTTAAAAAGATTACCGGCATAACCCCATCCGAATATAAAAAGCATCTATTATAAATAATTCTTCAGACATTAATGTATAGGCTGTCGATGATTTTGAAAACAAATAGATAACACTGATTAATGATAATGCTCCGCAGTTTACTTCAATTGGCGTCAATACTGGCGTCAGTTCATATTCTGGGACAAAAAAAGGAGTTCAGCCAAATTGACCAAACTCCCTAATCTCTTACCCCGAAAGGGTTTATATTTGCCCAGAACTGGACTCGAACCAGCATGTCCGCACGGACACTAGACCCTGAACCTAGCGTCATTACTCCTTGCTGTTCCTACTAACTCCATAATTCCTTTATATATATAAACTTAACACCTTAACTATTCCTTGTCAATCCTTACTATTCCTTAAAAATAAAGCACTTTTAGGGTACTCCTCTAACTATCAAATCATTAAAATAAATAAAACCGCAGCGTACCCTTGCAACCTTTATTTGCTCCCAACATGAAGCGTATCTTCTCTGTCCCGCACAAAACCGGCTCGGGAAACTGCACTTTCAGGCCCTGAGTTAAAACCGTTTTCGAGGCATTAAAACTGTAAGGTGATTTATATAGTTAACCGGCAGACTTCGTAAAACAGCCCGTTGTTACAAAATCTGCCGATGCAGTTCCCCTCACCGCCCTTTCGGGTTCGTCTAACACGCGTTAGACGAAATCCTTGGACGGTAAGTTTTAATCAAATGTTATCAAAATACACAACTTAAATATTAACACAAAAACTATTATGCATATGTTCAATCTTTTAAATGATAATAAGTCACTAACTCATCTAACTTTGATATAGCATACTCATCTTGAGATTTTAACCTTGCTGCAATATCTCCCCAATTATGAGAGAGCTCCAAAGGTAATTCTGTAGTTTCACTTTTTTGTGCAAGAAAAATTATAATTTCAATAAGCTCAATAAATATATAACTGTCCTTTTCTTCTGACAGAATGGGAATAATTTCATTTATTCCAATAAAAGCATTTTCACTACTTAATTTATTGCTTAGCTCATCACGTAAATTAGAGAAATACCACTCATCTTTTAATTCAGTCTGCTTCCATAATGCTATGGCTGATTTTAAATATTCACCAACATTCATACTAACCTCATTTGAATTTGAAATCTGCAACGATCCCTGTAATAGTATTTCTAACATAATGTACTTCAACACCATTTATATTCTGGCTCATCTTAACCCAACCTTCGGCAGCAGTCCATCCATTTTTTGTATCATTCATAGTTATAGGCAGGATTTTCCCTGCTGCTGGATTTGAAACAGCTTGTTCCATGGCTAATTTTTCAGTGAGACTCTTAGCAGTAGTTCTTCCGGTTGAAGCAACTGCACTCTTAGCACCAGCTCCTGTGATTTTCTCCAATATTCCTGATACTAATTGCTTAACCCCGATGGCAATATTCGCAATTGTAAATTCATCATTTGTTGGGATAGCCGCACCTGAGGCTAAATTCTTCTCAGTCCATTGTTCTATGGTTTCATCCATAGCTGCCTTTTCTTTTTCAGATTCTGTAGCTGAGGCACCTCCAAACTCTGTCTCTGAGTCATAATCACCTTCAGCATATCTCTCGATAGGAGTTGGTGTAGTATGTCCATAAGAACTATCGGCATCAGCAATATCAACATCGGCTTCAGCGGCAGCCAAAGCTGCTGCATCACTCATCAACCCAGTCGGATCAACAAACTTCAACGGATTATTATTAGCGTAGATGTACCAGTTTAGGCCGTCTCTTATCGGGTCTTCGGTGGTGAATCGGCCGAGGTTCGGGTCATACCATCTGGCATTGTAGTAATACAGCCCAGTATCAAAATCCATATCTTTCCCGGTAAATTGTACCATCTGTTCATCTTTTTTGTAAGCGTCATTGAGCTCACCAAAAGGCGTATATTCACTATCCCATACTACTTTAGCAGCTTCGTCTGTTATCATAACCGTCGAACCAAGATGATCTGTGTGATAGTAATATCGCTCAACAGCTTCTGTTCCATCGGTATGTCCATCTTCTCGAACAAAACGGGTTGTTCGAATATACACGTACTTACTGTAAGTTCCATCAAGATCCTGTTCATAGATAACGTTGCCGTTTAGATCAAAGCTATAGTACTTAGATTCACCAACCTTCTCTTTCTTTACTCTAAGACCATTAGCATCGTAAGTATAACTTGCAACATCCTCCGCATTCTTACTTACAGTAATTAGTCTGTTTAGTACATCATATTCATATTCCCACAATTCTCCGGAGATTCCATACTCTATACTGTTTGTACTATCAGTAAATTGAGCCCAATCGGAGATATCACTTATCGCTGTTTCGACTCCAGATACTATAATCATTGTACCTTTCGCTAAAATATTTCCGTTAGAATCATACTGATATATAAATTTTCCATCGGTTAGTACTCTATTTGTTTTTGGATAATATTCATATGTTTTATCTACACCCTTAAACTCATCACTCACATAGCTTACTTTTTCCGATGTCCGATTGCCAGCATTGTCGTAATTATATTTTTCTATCCTCAGAGAGAGATAATGATATACTTTTATTATTTCTTCCGGAGACCCTTTAAATTCTGAATTATCTACAGGGTTATAATCTATATCCCGTTCATTGAAATCAGTCATAACTTTGACAAATGAAGCTGTAACTGGTTGTCTTAAAATTATTTCAAAACCACCTTCTTCATTTTCATTTATTCTGAAGTCAGTCTGTTCAATATAGCTTCCTTCCGTATTATCAGCACTCAAGAATATTCTCAAATTTTCTGATTCTACCCTATTATCAACACTTTCAGGATTAAGATATATTCTTGCAACTTTATAACTTCCATTAAGAGATACACCTATACTTCCTGCTGCATGATCTAATGAAATCTCAGTTTTATCGACCTCTTCTAGAATCCCTTCACCATTAACATCATCGGTTTCAATTGCTACCGTTTCCTGATTTGTGGTATTTTCAGTAGCTATACCAAAACCACCTCTTAAATATGCAGAGATCAGCTGATTTTTAATATCATAGGAATAAGTGCTCTGAACACCACTTGCGTTGGTTAAGGTTGAGATATTTCCTGCTGTATCATATGATAGATAATACTTCTTTTCAAAACTTTCTTCCTGTCCATTAAAAACCCTGTCAGTTATTCTACCCTCACCATCATACTCTATACCAAGAGATACTCCGTTTGCTGCTGTGATTGATGTAATTAATCCACCTTCATCATATACCGGTGCTGATAATAAATAACCTTCAACATCCAAGATCTCTCCTAGCAGATTATAACTGTAATCTACTGTATTTCCATCTGGACCCGTAATCCCTACTAATTGATCAGATATATTATACTGATACTCAATATCAAAATTATTCCCGTCTAATTGGGTCATAACCGCTTTGATACGACCATAAACATCCGGGATATAAGATCCATTTAATCCTGGTTCCGCCCCATTATAACCTGTATAAACACTATCATCTTGTGCCCATTTGAGGTTTCCTGCCTCATCATAATCATAGGTGAGCGATTTCGCCCCATTGATTCCATTTATATTTCTAACTAGCAATAATCCACGATCATTATAACCATAGCTGCTAACATTTCCATTTGCATCTATACTCTCAATTAACCTGCCGCCATCATCGTAGTCATAACTTTTTGTAAAACCAGCATCACTTGTCTCCTGAACTAAACGATTTAACCCGTCATATTCATAGTAGACACTATTTCCAAGAGCATCTGTTTCTTTAGTAAGATTTCCAAGCCGGTCATAGAGAAGAGCTTTTTCAATATCAGTACTGTTGTCTGAAGTCTCTACTGGTAGATACTGGGTCAACAGCCTTCCATAATCATCATAATCATATCTTGCAGATATCTCAATTCCGTTCTTATACCATGATGATTCTATTAAATTTCCTGCCTCATCATAGTCGAATCTATTGATATCATCTTCTGCGGATTTCTTATATATAAGCCTATCCAGTTCATCATAGTCCATTACGATACGTTCACCACGAGGATCTACTGTTTTAGTTATATTGCCTTTTTTATCATATTCGTTCTCAGTCAGATAACTTTTACCATCCCCGGTTACATTCTGAGATCTTAACCAACGTCTTGGAGTATATTCATATGTTGTCACAAGACCATCAATACCGGTTTGCTTAGTAAGATTTCCTAAAAGATCATATTCAAAAGTTATTTTAAGCCTTTCTCCTCCATCAACTTTAGCGGGCAGCTCTGCACTTGTAAGTCGTTTTAAATTATCATAATTGTATGTTACTTTAAAATCTAACCCACTGTAATTCCCACTATTCCCTCTTGGGTCAATAGTACTTTTTATAAGTCCATCCTCATAATATTCATATGATGTCTTCCAACCTTCAGGATCAGTTTCTGTTTTTATATTGTTTCTTGGTGTATATGTGTAATTTGTAACAAGATTGTTAGGATCTATTTTCTTCTCAAGGTTGTTTAACTCATCATAATAATATTTTTCACTCGCAAGAACTTCATCTCCGTCTTTATACTCTACTGCAATGGTTCTTCCAAGCTCATCATATTCAGTTAGTGTAATTCTCTCCCCATCCGATACAATTTTTGATTCTTTAACTACATCTCCATTTTCATCATAATAATAAGAGACTTCTGGCCTTGAGGTAGTTAACACACCATTTTCATAAAATGTTTCAGAGGGTTGCTTTACATTTACCAACTGATTTAAACTGTTAAACTGGTTAGTAATTACTGCATCAGAAATAGGTCCCTGTTGTGCAATCATATTACCTAAACCATCATACCAGAATGATGTAATTATTGATTCACCATCTACACTTTGAGTTCTTTTTAGGATATTTCCTTTCATATCATAAAGTTCTACGGTTTGATTACCTTCTTCATCGGTAATTGTGAGTGTATTGGTATTATAATTATAATCCATCGACTTATATACAGATCCGGTATCAGATTCATATGGGTAAGATATCTTGTCCAGGCGACCAAGGGCGTTGTAGCTATAATAGGTTATATACTCATTTTTATCGCCAGCATCATCCATCAGCATATTCGGATTTATCATTTCTACAACATTTCCCCAGCGATCATATGATAACTCTACAATTGCAGCTTTGTCAGAAGCAATATAGCTACTTTGTTTTACCATCTGACCAAGATCATTATATTCTCTTTTTACCTCTCTACCAAATGAGTCTGTCATAACAGAACTTAAACTTCCGAGACTATCATTATAACTTACAGAGGTTTTATAGATCCCACCTGCATCACCTGGTTCACTCTTACTAGTAATTCTTCCAAGTTTGTCATATGTCAGTGTGATTACTTGATTCTTTGGGTCAGTTTCACTAACTTTCCATCCCGTCCAATCATAATCATATAGCCAACTAAGATCAGATGAATTTCCATCTACATCCTTAATTGCTTTCTCTGTTTTACCAGACAGATAATGGTCATCATCATAAGTATATGCGATTATATGCCCATCAGGATTAGTTACCTGAGTCATATCACCAACAGAATTCCAAACATAGTCAGTTTTTTGCCACTTATTATTTGAAGAATCCCAGATCGCTTTGCCAGTTATCCTTCCATCGTCGTTATAAGAGTAATATATATATTCCTTCTTTGCTGTTCCAACATCATTCGAAGCCGTTCCATTTGAGACAATAATAGGTGAATAATTGTCAATTTCCTCTTTGATAATAAGACTCTTTATCCTCGCTGGGATACTACCATTAGTTAAACCGCTATTTGAATAATCTTTAAAAGAAGCACCAACCACCTGATTTCCGCTTGAGAATATTCTATATGTAATATTTTTCCGTATTCTTCCACTAGAGTGATTTTCTTCTGTGACTGTTTCCTTGTTACCCCATCCATCATAGCTATAACTCATAGTTAGGTAATCACTGCCACTACCATGCTTTATAGTTTCAGCAGAAGGATTAATATCAGTGTCTGCAATATATTCTATGCTTTTATCTTTCAAAAGACTAAGGTTGTCTATATCATTATTTATCTTCTCATAAAATATAGTACTACTTATTCTATTTCCTGCATCCTCTGATGCATAAACAGTTACTTCATCAATCTCTCCGTCATCTGTTTCATTCCAATATGTTTCTACAAGTTTTCTGTATTCATAATTATAAACTGTGTACCTGTTATCATTTAATTCATTTACTATAGTTTTAGAAAGATAATACCCTTCAATATCATCATTGTAAGTAAAACTGTAATCATACCAAGTTGCTCGGACGCTTTCATCACTTCCCGCTGCATGATCGTTGAATACAGCAACTTGTCTTGTAACTACCTTTAAATAATCTTCACCATCCAAACTTTGACTATCTGTGTCATAAGTTACTTCAATACGTCCTTTACCAGAGCCTTCTATAGCATATAGTGGTTTATAAGTATAATTTGAAGTTGGTTCTGATAATTTATCGATTAAATCATTAAGTTCCGAATCATCTGAATAATCATCAAGAGCATCGGTAAGATTAAAAGGTATCGGATTTGATGCACCTCCGATATAATACGCATTATCATAGCTGTATGTCCAAGTTCTTCCACCTACATCTGTACATGAAGTTAAATAACCATCATTTTGGGTATAACTAATACTTCTTCCATAAGGATCATTTGAGTCTAAACTAATTTTTGTGATATATGGGACTGCGAGTGAATCACTTATCCCAGCGTATTCAAAATTGATCTTCCTGCCAATTGAATCTTCAATCTGTGAAATTTCATATCCATCGTCTACATAACTGATATTAACTTCAAATCCAGACATAAGATTTAGGAATCCCAGAAAGCCTGGTTGTTCAAGACTTTCAGGGCTCAATATCTTCTTTGTTCTTCCTTTTGAATCCATTACATATCTTGTACCATCATTTAAAGTCAGGATGTAATAAAGCGAAGTCCATGTATGTTCAACAACACCTTCTGCTCCAATAAAATATACTTCTTCTTCCTTTTTTGATTGCTTAACCATCAAACTAAAATGTTCTCCGGTATGACCTTCAAGATAAAGTGTTCTATTAGTAGAGATTATTGATGAATCTTCTAATTCAAGGGATTCAAATCCATACATACTTCCATCCGGCATCACAAGATACTGTTGTGAAGATGCATTTTTAATATACGGAAGGTTCAACCTCCAACCTTTACCCATAGAGTATGCATAATCACCCTGGTTTTCTAAATATTTTATTGCCCATGAAGGAATATCTGCTCTGGTATCCATTTTTGCAACGGTCAAATCATAATATCGTTTTAATTCAAAATCAAAACCACTTGGCCCGGTTAGCACAAGTTCGGTCATACTTGTGTGAGCATTTCCTCCTTGTGGACTTACAGTAAACCCTTCATGGTTAACATAAGTGCCAAATGGAGAATATCCTGCATCAGCAATTTCCTCAGGTGATAGATCCTGAACTGAAGTTGCTACTGGTGCATACATTGAAAAATGCATTGAAGTAAATACAATCTGATTACTCTCTGGAACTACTGAGCAATCCTCAATGCGTTCCCAGCGACCCCATCGTCGATCAAAAGTATATACACTTAAGTTTTCTTCATTAAAGCCTTCTGGAAGTAATTCGGGATTATAGTCAATTATACCAATGTATGGTTGAGAAAAAACATCTCCGGATGATACATCTTCTCCATTACTGTCAAGAAGTGAAAAATTATATACTGCACCAACAAAATCATGTTCAAAATCTTCATCAGCTTCAGTTTGCCATTCTGGATCTGCTTCAGCAATTCTTACACTAACAGCATCCCCTGGTAATCCTTCCTTCTTTAAATATAAAGTAGCAGTCTCATACTCTACCTTTGTAATACCATCTTCAATTAATAATTCAGTCTCAATACCAGGTATCGCGCTATTTGCAGCTGAAAATACACCTTTATTCTCCGCTCTATCTACAGATCTGATAAAATATGAATATGTATTCCCGTCTATAACTTCTGTATCAAGATACTCCTGTATCTCATCTGCTCGATCAACTCTGATTTGTTCATCTAAATCCCAGGCAGGAGTACGCACGATTTCATATGCAATTACATCATCATTTCCATCTTCCCATTTTAAGACAAGTTGACCATTGCCTGGGACAATCTCAATATCTGTCAAAATATCAGGCGGAATTGTATCTGTTTTTGTTTCTGCATATGAATATGTCATATGTCCTGCGTTATCTACAGCTCTCACAGCAATTGTATGCTCACCTTCACTCTGAACTGGCAGCTGGTATGGACTTTCAATTACATAGAAACTGCCTTCATCAATTGACAACTCATAACAATCAACACCGGAAGTGGCATCTGTTGTTTCAAAACTGATTATAGGCTGATTATCAGAGGTCCAACCAGCAGGGGTTACATCGACTGTAAAATCAACCGGAGGTACAGTATCCACTGTGTAATCAAGATAAACCTGTGTAGTATTTCCAGCCTTATCTTTTAAAACCAGAGAAAGAGAATAAAACCCATCTAAAAGCGAAATAGTCTTTTCAAATATTCCGCTTCCTCCAGGTACTACCAGTCCATCCATAAAAACTGAAAGCTCACTTTCATCTGAGGTTGTGATTACAAAAGTATTTACACTCTCAGATAATATTGACCCGCTTTCTGGTGTTATACCTGTTAACACCGGAGCATTTATATCGCAGAAAACAGATACGCTATCGGTTGATGTTCTTCCAAACTGATCGGTTAAAGTTACTATAATATCATTGTAGGCTCCACTTACAAGAGTCACTGAAGGAACAGTAAACAAAGTTCCATCATCTTGCACTTTATAACCTTCGCATTCAATTTCGTAGGCTCCAGATACTGACAAAATTCCTGACACATCAATTTGCTGTACTGATATATAATCAATATCGTTAGGCTGGCTAATTTCAAGAACGGGTTCTGTTGTGACAAGAAAAATACGTCTTTGAAGAAGTGCGAATACCCCCTGTGTCCGATGAACAAATTTAATCGTAATAATATTAAGTCCCGGAGCAAGTTCAATATCTTTGGAATATCGCTGGCTACTACTGTCAACTATTTCATCATTTATATAAACAGTCGCAGAAGGATTTGTACCCCCTTCTACTGTGATACTGTCATCAAGAGTATAAATAATATCTTCACCGAGATCACAATTGTAGACATTACTGTCAATATTAGACCAGTATATTGTTTTCTCAGTTGTCCTTCCCTCTGAATCTGTTGCAGCTATATGAAGTGCATATTCACCATCTGTGATAACATCACCAGGCATATTTGCAATCCAGAAAAGGTTACCGATATTCTGTGCTGCTTCATCATTAACAGTGATAACAGCATTCTCATCATCGACATAACCTACCGCGAACATTGTACCCAGTCCGCTTTGTTCAATAACTTCACCATTTTTTGGCCAGTACATCTGAATCTGCGGTGCACTATCTGATATTCTACTGCCTTTAACAGTAACCCCGTATTGCTCTCCTGATGTCAAGCCTTCAATTCGTATACAATCAGCCACCAGATTAGTATTATTTCCTGATTCTGAAAGAAAAATTGAATATATTTCTGAATGCTCACTTACCCCACTCCAGGCCAATTCAAACCATTGATTTTCTGATCTGTAATAAACTCTCTCATTGGAAACATCATTAGTTGTCAATAGAACTTCTTCAAGTGAAATTTCTGAATCAAATTCAATCTCATTATATCCGGTTGAATCTGCTGTAAAATAATCTTTTATGCCATCGCTGAAAGAAAGGCTTCCATCTTTAGAAAGACCAACTATCGAACCACTTAGTAGGTGATAATCAGAGGATTCTAACCTTAAAAAGTTGTCTCCGTTCCAGAGTAAATCGTTATCAATTATACTCTGATAATAGAAAGCTCCCTCGATTTCCTGAATAAAAGGGATTTGTACTTGAGTACCATTTAGTTCGATACATGTAAAATCACCTGCGTCTGCATCAACAACAAGTTCAACTTCATAATTTTCTGATTCAGAGGTAGAGAAAACACTGTTTAATCCTTCAACTATGTTAGTATCTTCAGTATAAAACGTTAGATCTTTACTCGAAGGTAAATCCGATTTTCCCCAGAACTCTATTTCACAAAGTCCTGTAATTTCTGCGGTATCGAGGCCCAAGAACAATGACCACCAGTCCGTATCCTCAGATATTATTTGAATAGAATCAGTATTAAGCCCATCGGGTAAATCAATAATATACCAGCCCGGTTCAGTTCCTTCTTCTATTACTGAAATTTCAGTCCACTCATCATCATCCAATTTATTGAGTATTATCTTTCCTGAATAATCTTGCGAAAGATAAGCTTTTATTCGATAGATTGTCGATGTTTCCGCTAAACTTATAACTGCTCCGTTTTCATCTTCCCATAAACTGCTTCTTTTTCTAAAATTAAAGTTACCAGTCTCAAAACAGTCAGTTATCCAGTTTTTAGCCCCCTGAAGTATACTTACTATCCAGGTACCTATACTTTCAGTCTCCCAGTAAGTTTTTGTATTCTCATCCGTAAGATTTGATAACGGGTAGAAAATGTTTTCCTCTCCGCTAACATTACTAATCCCCAATTTATGATATGTATCAGAATAACTTTCACCAAAAATACTAAACTCTTCAATGAAACTATAACTCGTATCTTCACCTTGCAGATAAACCCTGATTTTATCGGTTACTATTTTATAACCAGATAGATCAATATATTCGCCACTTGAGCCAATGGAAGTAATTTCAGTATTGATAAAACTTTTCCAGATTCCATCTGAATTGTATTCAAAGTTGATAACATTTTCGGTATCAAGTGTTCCGGAAAGCTCTATTGCATAAATACATGATAATTCATCCAGGCTGACTTCAAACCAGCCATTAGTTTCTTCAGGGTCAAGCGCCCAATAAGTCAGCATATTATCATCTGCTGCATATTCAGCAGGATTCAACACATCAGTATTATTGGAGGATCCTGTTATACTCAACTCAAGATTTCCTGCCGCAGCATGGACATTAAACAGTGATATAAATAATAAAACTATAATAATTGATATTTTTCTTGTCATTTTCATTTTTACTCTCACCTTTTTTAATTTCCAATATATTCAATAAGATCATCACCATTTAGGATCAGTAAGTCCTGATGGTAGTAATCATTTTTATTATCATTAAATAGACATCCACTAAGATCCGGATGTTCTATAACTGAATCTTCCTTGATGCCATACCATAAATTACCGATAAAACTATTTTCTCCTGACAGGATTACTGACGTTCCGACAATGTGCAGGCCGATTTTGTTGTCAATGAAATTACAATCATCTAGAGTAACTGTAGAACCAGGACCTGCGGCGATAGCTCTTACTCCATTTTTCAAGTTTGTAAAGGTAATATTCGACATTCCATTTATAACTAAACCATTCCAAAAGGGATATGGCTCAACTGTCAGCACTGGACCAATATTCACTTTATTATCTGCACTTCCGCTAATAGTTAGGCTTGCACCAGCGGATACTACAATCCCGGTATTCTCAGGTGTTATTACTGTCGTACCTTCAGTAATTGTCAAACTTAACCCGGTCGGAATTACTACATCCCCGGTTAGCGTGTGTTCTCCACTCCAGTTCTCGCTTATTAAAAGTGTACCTTCAGTTGTATTTTCAGCATAAAAAGTGAACTCGACAGAATCACTTTGCTCCCACCAGTCACTAACTGTAAGGACTACAGTATATTCCCCGCTTTCTGTATATGTCTTTATTGGATATTCTTCCTCACTACTTGTCCCATCTCCGAAATCCCAATACCAGGAGAGATCATCTCCTTCACCATCGATAGCATCATAAAAAGCTGGACTATCCGGGCATTCCCATACTTCGCCAACTCGTAATGTCTTTTCAGATACATAAACATCAATGCTTGGAGCTTGATTAGTGCCTTCTTCAATAATCTTTACCGTTTCAGATTCATTACCAACATCATCTATTACAACCATACTGGCTGTTACTCGACCATCTTCTGTTTCAAACGGCCAGCCTTCAATTGTAATTTCATCTCCATCGGCTATAGCAACTCTTATCCCTTTACCTGAAGCAACGTTAGTAGCGAAAGTAGTAGAATTATAATCAACTATTTCACCTGTATATCCCGTTCCATCATTCCATAAAACAATTTCAGACACACCTGAGACTGTATCTCCACTTCCATCACTAAGTGATGTAGCCTTTATTGTAAGATAATCATCTGTCTTGCTCATCGCAAGAAGAGTTCCTTTCGGAGCATTTCCATCCACTACAAATGTATTATTAACAGCTATCGGCCATCTTTCGAACTCATTCCAGAATTTTAGCTCCCCATCCCAATCTTCATAATATTCAACCACATTTAGATAATAGTCATATACACCAGTACTTAATTCGGGAGTTCCATCCGTATCAGCATTAATTTCTATTACTGGGCTATCCCCTAGAATCCCTGCATTGATTTCATTGAAAAGAATTGAGTCTTGGTTTTTATAGAACAATTTTAAACCTAATAAATCCCCTTCATCATCTTGCAGAACAGAATCGTCAATACTATTAAGTCGAAAATCTGGAAAACCTTTACCGAACAGTTGCATTTTCTCTGGTATTTCAAACATAGCTGAAGTTAGCTGTGCTGCTTTATTTGGAAGGTTAAATACAAAATCAGTATACATCGGAAAACCATCAGCATTCATGACATATACACGTGCTGTATATTTAACCTTGGTTCGAAGATCATCTACAGGTAAGGAACAAGTGTAAGTTATTCCTTCACTCCAAGTAATAGGAGTTGTATTATCATCATAATTCCAGATTTCATAAGAATCCTTGGGAGAACTTGTTTTATAGACCTTTACATCAAAACAATAACCTTCAGCTCCATCATTATTGTCATAGTTCCACTCAAGAGAAAATTCCCCATCTCCCTGATCAACAAGAGTTATTGTATCCACATCAACTGGTTCAGGAGCATAAGAAACATTTACAGTAAATTTATTAGTGTTTATATCAATTTGATTCCCAACTTTATCTGAGACGTTAAGAGTCAGTGTATAAGAACCCATGGAAAGCTCATCTGGGGTAGTCTGATATAATCCATCTGAGTTGGACTCAATTTTACTATTTTCAATGGATGCTGAATAAGCAGAGTTCGCCTCAGAATCAACCATTTCAAGTTTATAAGAATATTCATCTGTTCCACTTTGCCATTCTTCAGTACCATCCACAGAGGGTTCCCATGCTAAATATCCCTGATTATCTACAGGGACAAATATTAAGCTATTATCATTTGGACCAGGAATACAATTAGGAGTAGTTTGAAATTCTGGAGAATCGGGGGATTTATTATCAATGTAGAAATTGAAAGAGGCTTCATTGCCTTTATTTCCTACATTATCAAAATAATAGGCACTTGCATCATATTTTCCACCTTCTTCTGCTGTAGAAAAATTCACTACTGATACTTTTTCATATTCTGTCTCATTTATTCTCATTGTTTGTGAATAAGAATCAATCCCACTTCTACAATCTGCGTCATTAGGATTATCTGTTGGAATAGAAGCACTTAAATATAAAGGAGATCTATAAAAACCAATATTCTTTTCGCTACCTAGGTCTGAAAGAACGATATCCTCAGAATCTGTACCTCCATCATAGCTTACGGAAATAGATTCAGGAGCTGATGGGGCATCCGCGTCAATGAGTACAGTCTTAGAATTCAAAGGTGTTGGTCCATTCCCATTAGCATCATAGACAACTCCACTTATTGTATATTTCCCACTTCCTATTAAATTATCATTTAGTATAGATAGGTGATTTACAATCTTATTAACCACCTCAATATTTTCTAATATCGTAGTAGATTGAGTATCGCTAATATATTTTTTTACTTTAAAAATGTAATTTTTAATTCCAGATAATTCCTCGAATCCAGAAGACTCGTATGGGAAGTAATTGTATGAGGATGTTCCTGCATCTACAGCCTCAGCAGATATATAAAAATCAGTTTTATTATAAATAGAACCGCCAGGGATTTGTATTTCTGCACCATCTTTGGGTTTATTGTCATCTACTAATTCTTTTTTAAAAGCTGCTGTCACATTAGCAGTTGGACGTAAAGTCAAATACTCATTACTGAAGTAAGTTGTTTTAGCTTTTATGTTAACATATTTCCCTTTTGGAATAATTATATCAATTATTATACTACCACCCTCCCAATTTATGGGTATTGAAGTTGACTTTCCATTAACAGTTATTGTAAAAGTGGTTCCCACATCATATGCATCTAATTCTACTGCAGTTGAAGAGAGAGTTAATCGTACCCATGCATTAGTTGGTGAGTTGGAAGTACCTGAAATACATGAATTTTTACTATGAGAAATTGTGAAATCATAATTACGAGTTTCATAAAATATACCGGCATAGATTCCTGATATAGTTGATAGTACAAAAATAAATAGTAATATAATTTTCTTCATTTAAATCTCCATTTTTAAAATCAATAATTTTATAAACATTTAAAACAAGACTTTAATAATTTTAAATAATTCAATATATTCCACATATTTGGAAATTAAATTATGACATTATCGACAATAGTAATATTACTCCTAATTATCGTTGCAATTTTCGATCTTAAATCACTCAAAATCCCAATTGCCTTAAACTGTGCAATACTTATACTTGTGAGTATTAATTCTTGGATTAACAATTCAAATTTGTTACAAATTTTGATTCGTATTTTTGTAGGTTTTTTATTCTTATTCTTTATTCGATTGCTTACAAAAGGAGGAATGGGTCTTGGGGATGCCATACTTTCCGCATCTGTCTCAGTATTATTAGGAATCTGGAATTGGTTATTTGCAATTACTTCAGCAAGTATAATCGCGATTTTGTATCTGATAACTCTAAAAGTAGTATTAAATTTTGAGATTAAAAAATTAAAAATACCTTTTGCACCTTTTATGACTATTGGTGCAATTATACTCTTTCTACTAAATGGTAGATAAGAAGATGTCATTTTTTTCCTTTCTATTTTAAATTAACTTTATTATTAATGAATTTGCTCAAAACATTAGCACATGTTTTACCTTCGATCAATAATTTTCTCAAAAATCTTGATTTTGAATATTTTAATAATTCCTTTTATTTCCATAGAAATTGACAGACAAAGAGACTACCTATAAAATAATTTGTAGACTAATTTAACAAGGTAAATCTATAAATGCAAAAATCCCGGCTTATCAGCATTTTATTAGTATTTTTTTTCTTTATTTTGATTTTTTCAGTTTCAGCGCAACAGCCGATTAATGATATTGAATTCAGAAACAAACCTCTCTCAGATGTGCTAATAGCACTTGGTTCTGCAACCGGAAATTCAATACTTCCAGATGAAACAGTAACTGGAACAGTCACTTACCGTTTTTCAAATACTACATTTGAAGAAGCTATGGACAGTCTCAGTACAAAATATGGGTTTTTCTACAAAAAGATAGGCGAGAGGATGTACTCGATATCCAGAATTGATGCTGTTTATGATCCAGCAAGAGGACTATTTTCCATTAGAACAAACGAGGCAAACCTGTTTAACATACTTCAGGAGACATCCAGGGCAATCGGGAAGACAATACTCTTTGATCCCCTGCCATCCGAACGGCTTACATTAAACAGCATTGTAATCACACCGGAAAGTTTCCTTTCGATGATTGTGGAAAGATTTACCGATTACTCACTGTTTACAGACAACGATTATTATTACATAAAGCGGCAACAGGCTTCACAGAGTGCCGGTTCTGATAAATCATCTGAAGAATCAATTACCCTTAGCAGTCAAGGCAGCTACAACCTAAACATCGAACGTGGAGATCTACTCTCCGTCCTGGATGAACTGTTTGACAAGGCCGGGAAGGAATACGTCCTTCTTTTCAAATCTTCCGCATCGCTTAAGGACCTTGAATATACGGATAAAAGCTTCGATGACCTGCTGAGGCTGCTGTTGGTGCAGACCGGCGGTGATTATACTGTACATAACGAAATATACTATCTGTTTGACATAAACCGGCAGGATATCCTCAAGCAATACAAATCATCCGAATACTATCCGCTTAATTACCTCTCAGTAGAAGATGTTCCAGGCCTGCTTCCTAATCTACTTAGTTCCAGCAGTTTCTACAAGCTAGACAACGACCGCAACTCCCTGATACTGAGCGGAAGCCTTGAGGAACTTAGGCCGCTTAAAGATTACTTGAAGGCAATAGACAAACCTCAAACCAATAAACAGTATTACACCTTCGCCCTTGATTTCATCGAGCCGTCAACAGCCATCGAGTCATTCCCGCAGCGACTGAAAGCACCCCAGCCCATAGTGCTCAAGGATGCACATTCGTTTCTTGGCTTCTATACCAAGGAACAGAAGAATGAAGTAGAAAACCTGCTTCATGCAATGGATGTCCCACGGGAAACACATGTGCTTACCTTTAAATATCTAAAGGCAGAGGATTTCCTTGGAAACCCGCCGCCCCCGTTCACCTCCGATGATTTTAAGGATACGGGAAGCCAGTCCACAGTGTACTTCATAGGCAGTACTTCCAGAATGGAATACCTTAAACAGCTTGTTGCCGAAATTGATGTTCCTGAACCACAGCTAAGATACAAGCTGATGATTATCCAGTACCAGAAAAGCAAGGGGCTCGATTTTGATATAAGCGTTTCAAACTCAGAATCCGATGACGACAGCGAATCGGTCTTCCTTGGAGCGATTGGAAGCCTTCTTTCACTTGATTTCGATATACTCTCAACATTCGGCTACCTCTTTGCAGTTGAGCTCAACACGGCTCTTAGCAACAGCACGGCCGAGGTTATGGCAGACACTACCCTGCATGGGCTTACGGGACAAACGGTCAGCTTCCAAAACAGCTCCACATACCGCTATCAGGAGTACGAGGTTGATGATGATGGTGATGTTACCTACACGGGTGTCACAAGCGAGATTTCAACCGGTCTGTTCATGGAAATAACAGGCTGGGTTTCGGGTGATAACATGATCACTATGGAGGTGGAGTCAACCATTTCAAAGGAGAGCGATACCGACAGCAACAGCGAAAACGAGCTGCCTCCTACCACGGAAAGGGTGATCAATACTCACCTTCGAACACCATCAGGAAAACCTATAGTAATAGGCGGGCTGATGCAGAAGGAAGTTACGGAATCTGTTTCAAAAGTTCCAATCCTTGGGGATATTCCTCTAATCGGCTTTCTTTTCAGGAGCATCAGCAATACCGAAGAGAACACCGAGTTTGTAGTTTACCTCATACCCTACCTTGTTGAGGATGAGGCAGGAGATGAAGCCCTTGCACCCGAAGATGAGATAGCCAGGCTGTCGGAAGAGTTTTTCCCCGAATCATGAATATACGAAAGGCCGCAATAAAGGATTTTGAACCTCTTCCACCGCTTCATGAGCAGTATGCTGTGAAGTTCATGGAGAAAAACAAGGTGCTTCAGCTCGGAGTAAACAACGAAGGACTATCGATAGTCGGTATATGCCCACCGTATAGCCGGGAACTGCTCGATGAGATAGAAGATTTTCATCGAGGAAAGGTCGAGTTTGTAGAGATTGAACCGGAAGATTTTACAATTTACCTCGGAAGGGCGTTATCAGGGGCTTCGAGCTACGAATCTTCTGCGGGCGTAAACAACCATATAGAGATCGACACCTTTGCAGATGACGCGCCTATAATCAACCTGGTCAACTCGATCTTCATCGAGGCCATCCAGAAAAAAGCATCAGATATCCACATCGAAGGCCGTAGCGACAGGCTTACAATCCGCTACCGGATTGACGGAGTACTTGTTCCGGTGATGGAATACGATGCATCATATTTCTCACCGGTATCAAGCAGAATCAAGATCATGGCCGATCTCAATATCATGGAAAGAAGACTGCCTCAGGACGGCCGCGTTTCGGTGAGTATTGCAGGCGTTGAGCTTGATATGAGGCTTTCAATAGTCCCAATCACCGGAGGAGAATCGATAGTACTAAGGCTCTTCAACCGAAAGGGGGCTATTCTTGGCATCGATGATCTTGGATTCTCCGACCCTGTTAAGGAAAATATCATTGAGCTGTACAACCAGCCTCACGGTCTCGTTTTGTTTACCGGACCTACAGGTTCGGGGAAGACAACCAGTCTCAATGCAATTATCAGAAACCTCGATCACCAGTCGAACAAGATCGTTACAATCGAGGATCCAGTCGAGTACCGTATAGACGGTGTTAATCAGATCCAGACGAACGATGAGATCGGGCTGACATTCCACTCGCTACTTCGCAGGGTTCTTCGACAGGATCCTAATATCATAATGGTCGGTGAGATAAGGGATTCCGACACAGCCCAGCTTGCAGTCCGTGCCGCCCTGACGGGGCACCTTGTTTTATCATCACTTCACACGAATGACGCCGTATCATCCGTTCACAGGCTCATCAATATGGGGGTCGAATCATACCTGCTTGCGGCGGTTCTTCGGGGCGCGGTTGCCCAGAGGCTGGTCAGGGTTCTCTGCCCTGATTGTAAAATAGAAAAGAAACTCTCAAACGCCCAAAGGTCCATCTATGCAAAATACGGACTTGAAACCGATTCAAGCTTTCACCATCAGGGCTGCCCCAAATGTAACCATACAGGCTATTCGGGACGAACCACAGTTGCGGAAAGCTTTGTAACATCCCCAGAGCTTGAGGATCTGATAGTCAAAAACTCTCCTAACAACATCCTTTCTGCACAGCTTGAAAAAGAGGAGTTTTCGGTCCTTTTTAAAAACGGGCTTCAAAAAACTATCGAAGGCATCACCGACTTGTCTGAAATCGAGAGGGTGATATGAGCAATAACAAAGCAAAACGCCTTAAAACACGCGAGCTGCTTGATTTCACATCAAACCTCTCGCTTCTGCTTAACTCGGGGCTTTCGGTATACAACTCGATTCAAATGATTAACAGCTTCACATCAGGGAAGAGGCTTAGGGAACTGACTGAGTACCTCCAACAGGGACTAAAGAAGGGAAACTCACTTTCAAGCCTCTTCGAAAAGGGCAATTACAGCCTTCCACCATTGTACAGCGGGCTTGTAAACATCGGCGATCGGATAGGCTCATTATCCACAATCCTGCCTACACTTAAGACCTACCTTGAAAGGAATAAAAAGGTCCGTGACAAGTTCATAAACGCTTCCATCTATCCGTTGATGGTGCTTGTAATGCTTTTTACAGGGCTCTTCTTTCTGATGCTCTTCGGAATCCCAAAGATAGAGGAGCTGTTTAGCGAGATTGCCGGAAATGGATCACAGCTCGAATCCTTTCAGGCAAGAATAACCGGGCTAAAGCTTACGGGTCTGGGGTTAATCCTTCTAATCCTGCTGTTTGCAGCAACCGCGGTTATCAGACGGAGAGCTGAGCGTGTAAAATCGGCAACGGATAAACTGATACTGAGGCTTCCTTTTGTCTCTGATATTGTTAAGACAATAGACATATTCAATTTTACCTTTGCGGTTGAAACCCTCACAAAGCACGGTATCCCTTTATCCTCTGCCGTCCTTGAGGCAAAGGAGGTTTGCAGCAACGCAAGGCTTAAGGAGATATTCACATCGGTAAACCGAGATCTCGTTTCTGGCCGTGGCCTTCACAAGGCATTCTCTGTCCATAAGGAAATTCCTTCGCGGATGATACAGTGGATTGGTATCGGGGAGAATACGGGACAGACGGAGCTTGTATTCGCCCAGCTTAGAATCTACTACGAATCCGAGATTGAAAACCTTACGACCAGACTGCTTGGAGTAATCGAACCTCTGCTCACCATCCTTGTGGGAGCGATAATTATATACCTCATCCTCAATTTTATTGTGCCGCTGTTTTCGCTCTTCGGTACGATAGCATAGACATTTGGAGATTTTATGAAAGAGATAAAGAAGAAACTTGAAGAAGGCTGGACTTTCGTTGAAACATTGATTGTCATTGCAATCGTTTTAATACTCACAAGCTCTGTAGGATTTATGGCCTTCAAATACATAGACAAGGCAAAGGTTGTTACAGCCAGGACCCAGATCGAAAACCTGAGTCTGGCACTTAACTCCTACTTCTTTGACAACAAGCAGTTTCCTTCACAGGATCAGGGCCTCGATGCCCTGTGGAAGAAGACGAATATCTCACCAGTTCCCGAGGACTGGAACGGCCCCTACCTTGAAAAGGAAGTGCCTTCCGATCCGTGGGGAAACGAGTTTGAGTACACGGTTCCCGGTCCGAATGGACTGCCCTTCGGGATAAGATCATTTGGAGCCGACGGGCTTGAAGGCGGGGAAGATCTGAACAAGGATATTACCTCCTGGGATAACTGATGTCTGATTATATCTTATCCAGGGAGCATTACGATGTCCGCTTTCTGGATATACCCAAAGACAAGGAAAATCAATCTCTTGATGATTACGTAGACTCAAAGATTCATTCCATATATCCTGGAAACAACGGTGCATATGAATATATCTACCGGATATTCGGAACCAATACCGCTGTAATCGTTTTTATCACAAAGGCGGCTTCGGCTGATTTTGGAAAAAGAAAACCGGTGATTCCGGCATTCATACTTCCGGAGCTTTCGGGAAAACTTGATGAAATTGAATGCCTCTGTATTTCCCATGGAAAACTTATCGAGAGGATCTTCATAAAAGATGGAATACCGCAGCGTTCCCAGTTGAGCGATCTGAGGGCTTCCGAATTATCAGTTCCGGATATCAACACAAGATGGATATTCCTGGATAAGCCCGAGGACAGCCCGCTGCAATTAGATCAAAGCCTGATTTTAAAAACTCCCCGGTTTACGGATTTCAACCGTTTTAAAAGAATCAGAAATAGCAGGGCGTTCAGCTTCATTGAATTCTATATTCTTGCCGCAATCCTGCTTCTGCTGGCTGGCGGCATCAGTTTTAAGTACTCGGCACTTTTAGATGCGGAGGTTTCAAAACGAATCTCAATGCAAAACCGCATTGTCCAGTATCAGGCCCAGAACACCGAGCTGGAAAAAGAGATCTCAGAAATCACATCTAGCATTGATGCATTTGAGTCTGAAGAAATAAACAGTCCGTATGTACTTTTAACAGAGCTGTACAGTATTGTCGGGGGCGATATCAAGATCAGAAGGATATCGGTACAGAACAAATCCTTCTCTATGGAAGCTGTCAGCAGAAATCCAATCGATGTTTCGGACAGCCTTTCGAAAAACGGGATGTTCTCCGATGTAAGCATTCAGAGGATTCAGGACGATGATGAGGGGTTTCGGTTCTCACTATCGGGGCGGTTCAATGGATAGACAAAGACTGCTCATGTTGAGGATTCTGATGCTCACCCTGCTCGTTCCCATAATACTCTTTATCAGCTGGAACCTTAACAGCATAAACAGCAATAAGGAAAAATTATCAAGGCTCGGCAATGAAAATATCAGTCTTGCATCGGTACAAACCGGGTATATAGATCTATCAAAAGAACTCGAGCAGTCTCAGCAGAACTATGATAAGCTTGCATCCTCCCTCTTCTCGGAGGATGAGATCAAGTTTTACGAGTTCTGCGATATTGTTATCGATGCTGCAAAGAACAGGCGAGTTACGGTAAGTAATTACAGCACAAACGAATCATCAGATCCAAAGCGGATCAATATTTCGGCCGAAGGCGAAATCAGGTCCATCCTCGAATACCTTCAGTTCCTGTACAATTATAAAAAGAAGATCGATGTCGACCAGGTTTCATTAAGCTATAATTCTGCAAAGAACATCTACAACCTGTCTTTGATGATCAATTTTGTAACCGTTCAATCTTTTACTAAGGAAAACCCATGAAAAAGAGATACATTATCTTTTCCGTATTGGCGCTAATCTTTTCAGGCTGTGCATCAACACCGGAAAACTTCTTCCCGGCTAATCTTGCCGGAATCATATTCGACAATTACAGCAGCCCCGTCGCCGGAGCAACAGTGACGGTCGACTCCGATAAGGAATACACAACTGACATAGATGGGAGGTTCATAATCCCGGAGCTGAAAGAGGGGCAATACCAGATAAGCATCACAAAGCCGGGATTCGAAACAATAGAAACCGAGATTGATTTTTTCGATCCCAAACAGGTACTGTACCTTAAGATGTCATCGATGGCCTATTTCAGGAATGAGATTGAATCAAATATCAAAAAACGTGATTATGAAAAAGCTGAGAAGCTGCTTTCCAGGGCTTTCAAGATAGATGAAGATGATCCAGTGCTATACTACCTGGCTGCTGTGTGCAGCTACTATGAGGGCAGATATTCCGAAAGCAAGGAATATATTGCAGTTTTGAGAAAATCTGGATATTCGATCGATGCCGTCAAGAAGCTGGAACAGAAAATTGAAGAAAAAGAAACTTCACAATAGCCTTACACATGGCTACATCCTGCTTGATTCCCTCATCGCCGTTTTAATAATTTCGGCCTTCATCCTCTCGTTCGCGGGCCTATATTCATCGATAATCCGCTTATCAGTCAGGCAGGAAGCGGCATACCTTGAGTACCTTGCAGCAAACAATGAGCTCTTCGATACTGAGAAGTTTGTTTACTGTGATGAATAAGTACTCCCGGCTTGAAGAAGGCTTCACCCTTACAGAAACCGTTATTGCAGTGTTTATTCTATCGCTTGGTTCGCTCCTGCTGTTCATAGGCGGCCAGAAGCTTTTTTCAAGTTTCAATGCAGTCAGGGAGAAGCAGATCTTCCTGCGCGAATCCAAGCAGGCAGGCATGCTTTTAAAAGACTCATTCAATGAGATTCAGATCCCCTTCTGGGAAGAGTACCCTGAATCAGGCTGCAGTAATGAACAGCTTGAACTCCCCTACCTAAACGGTAACAGGAATTCGTTTCTAATACTTTCATTCAGTGAAGATGGATTATCCGTTGAAAGAAATGATGAGCTACAGATCGTTTATAAAAACCTGAAAAACGGACAGTTTGAACCGGTGATTATCGATGAAATACCTGCTGGGATAAATATCGTCTTCTTTGATGCAAACGGTAATGCATACGAGCATAAGCTTCTTTTCGGAAGTCATTCCCTTCGTTACGGAGATGATAATGAGTAGAAGGCCTGCTGATTCATTCCGGGAAGGCTTTGCTACCCCGTACGCGTTCATGCTGATAATTTTTCTTTCAATCCTTTTTATCGGACTATCATACCTCATTGCATCATCTAAAAGAAGTGTTACACAGCTTCCCGATACCGAAACGGAGAGGCTCATCCGGGACATCACTGAAGATATTATTGAAAGCCTTCTTTCCGATGATACCCCCGGGTCAGATTCACCAACAGATCCGGTATGGGATACCGTCGGTTCACTAAATACAGAAGAGCTTTCAATTGAGCTTAACGATAGTTCAAGCAGGTTCAATCCAAACTTCTTTCGTGATGAGCTTACGGATAAAACCGGCATCGGTAAACTTATCTTTAAAGACAGCCATACGATGGCTGAGATTGAACAGTTACGACATGATCTCGGTCTGATATCAAATCCGCAAATACTGTCGGAGGAATACTTCTCCGACGAAGGACTTGAAAACTTCATCACCATCCACAGCTACATGAACATCAACATTGCAGACGAGCTTGCGCTTACCGGGCTTTTTGAGGCAAGAACCGGCAGGGACTTCGAGGCTGAATCCTTCAGACGGAAAATACAAACGGCAAGGATTAACGATACCGTCATCCCAAACAACGAGATTGAAAGCATACTCGGGACATCGATAAGCGAACTATATCCATTCATTTGTGCAATACCTGTTATGAATATTCATTTCATCCCTGAGGAGCTTCTTAAAGAAATCCTATCCTATGATTTTGGTGATAATCCTTTGCCTTATCCTGATAGGACCTATAACACGATTATCCAGCAAAGAACCGGAAGCGAAATAGACACAAGTGAGCTTGAATCCATCTTTTCAGTTAAGGATGAACCCCATATCATCTTCGATTATCTTGGAACAAAAACCTGGTTCTGGAAGATAACAATAAGAACTAATAATCAGAGGCACGAAATCATCATCGCAGAAATTCCCGACATAAAGCATTCATACCGCCCAGGGGGCAGCAGTTCTGAAAGCAATTCGGGCCAAAGAACCATACAGATAATCAGCAATATCCGTTATGAAGAGGAACTTGAATGAAAAGGTTTACAATTATAATAAAAACAATACTAATCGCTGCGATTGTGTTGGCAGCTGTATATCTTGTATTTCTGTTTATCTTTCCATCAGAGGTATTTATCAATTCAACAAAAACTGAAAATGTCACTACCTCTCAATTAATATCTTCCAAAATGGAACCCAAAACAACAGAGATATCCCCCAAAAAGGAGATCTCTACAAGTTATTTGGAGAAGATGTTTTATAAGGCAGTCAATTTACAACCAGCTGAAATCGAAGAAATCGTACCACAGCAGGCAGTCTCAATCTACGATACTTCCCGTTTTTCATATCTGGGAACTATCTCCACCAATGGAAAACAACAGTACATGCTGAAGGACAACCAGTTTGATTTCATCTTTCCAATTAGCATCAATGAAATTTCAAATGGTATAAAGCTAATAGAATACAATATCGAAGAACAATTTTTATTACTTGATAGTGATACAAAAAAATATAAAGTCAATATTAAATAATTTGTATAACTACACTCTATGTCTTTGAAATTGAATTGAGAAATATTTCCACAATTAAATTTGGGAGCCCTTCCTTGAAGTGTAGTTTTTTCTCTATGAACTCAAATGACAAAATTTTTCTATATTTTGATTAGAAAAAAGTATCTATATGTACGACATAAAACCTAAGCTTTCATATAGCATAATATCAATTATATAGACTCATACTTAATCTACATTAGCTCGCCCCGTCAGGGCTAATGGTTGGTGCAGCAGATTTATCCGTATAAAATGAATGTGGATGTTTTTCTATTTAACAATTAAACATACCTCTCTACAACAGCTTTTAATCTATCATCATCGAGATTAGAAAAACCATCATTAAAAATTATCTCATCTGCACTTATTTCTGAAATATATTCTTTGATTTGTTCTGCATCTTCTATTGATAATCCATATTTCATTAACCAAATCTCGGTTTCATCAACAGTGCCGTAACGAAAATAATTGACCATCTTTAAGGCTCTATCATCATCAATGAGTAGATAGTACTGATCAAATGCTGCGCGTCCTGTGGCTTTTTTAAGCAATGTGGAAATTCTTCTACATTAAAACCTGATATAATCATCCATGTTCAACTTCATTCTCTATCTACTCACATCCCTGTTTAAAATATTATTCTCCAACCGGAAAGATTTAATCATAACTCTGATGATTCTTAAGAAAGAAAACCAGATTTATAAGCGCCAACTCAATCAGAAGCTAAAACAGGATTCAATGAGAAGAAGCGACCGTTTTCTATTCACAATTATATCTGCTATATCAAAACGAGCCGTCAGACACCTCACAATCATCAAGCCCGCTACCCTTCTCGACTGGCAACGAAGATTTATCAAAAATTTCTGGATTTATAAACATAAAACACCAGGAAGAAAACCTGTTTCAAGCAAGATTAAAAAGCTAATACTTGAAATGAAGCACAATAACCCGCTCTGGGGCTGTCATCGAATTGCAGACGAGCTCAAGAAATTAGGAATGGATCTTAATCCAACGACAGTAAACAGAATCATCCAGACATTTAGAAAACAAGGTAAAATTCAGCCTATAGGCAGCTGGAAGAGATTTCTGAAATCACATTGGGATTCTCTTTTCAGCATGGATTTCATGACTATCGACACATTACTTGGGAAACGTTTATATCTTCTGCTCTTTCTGGAACTGAAAACAAGAAGAATTGTACGTTTTGATTTTACTGAGCAACCAACAAGAGAATTCGTCAAACAACGGATTCAGCTATTCACAGAAACATTTCCAGATACGAAAACCCTAATCTATGATAATACACCTCAATTCACAACCATCGATTACAATGATTATGGAATCAACGGGGTAAACACCGCTTATGCTGCACCAAATATGAATGCTTATATTGAACGAACCATCGGCAGCATCCGCCGTGAATCACTGGACCATTTCCTGCTGTTTTCTGAGAAACAAGTTCGGAAGATTATTCAGGAGTATATAGAATATTATAATCATTATCGTCCCCATCAGGGAATTGATAGAATTCCCGATGGAGATAGCGATTTTTGCTTCGGAAATATTAAGAAAAAGCAGATTTTAGGCGGCTTGCATCACCATTATTACCGTTCGAGTGCCTGAAAGTGTAAAAAGCCATAGCACGAGCAAGCCTCTGGGATGGCTTAACCGGATGGGAATGCGTAAACGCTACCACAGTCATTACAGCCTGTTGGCTAATGGCCGAAAATAAATTCTCATTTCTTTCTTGACTCTTCCCTTGGGACAAACTCTATAATGAAAATATCTCATGCGCAGGAGAAGTTTAATGGATGTGATGTATTCCATCGGAGAATTTTCTAAAATCAACCGGATAACTCCAAAAACACTGAGGCATTATGAAAAAATCGGCCTTCTTCTACCTGCCAGGGTAGATGACTGGACCGGTTACCGGTACTACAGTACCTCGCAATTGCCACTGATCTGCCGCATTTTAATATTGAAAGAACTAGGCTTCTCCCTACCGGAAATTAAGGACCTGATGAAAGGTCAATCTAGAATCCAACAGATTCTTAAAAAAAGGGAAGGAGAGATTCTACAGAGCATTGAACAGGAAAAACAGCGTTTAGACCGTGTTCAGGAGTATCTGGTTCGATTGGAAGGAGAAAAAGAAATGAAAAACGAAGTCCTGTTGAAATCTTTACCGGAAGTACTGGTGGCTTCCATGCGGACCAGGGTTCCCGATTATAACAGCTATTTTGATGTGGTTCCCAAAATGGGGGAATATATGGAATCGGTTGGAGCAGTCTGCCGGGATCCCTTCTACTGCTTTACCATTTATCACGATGGTGAGTACAAGGAAAGGGATATAGATGTCGAAATCTGTGAGGCCGTAATTGCCCCCTGCGAGGAATCGGACAGGGTGAAATTCAAGACCATTAAGAAAGTGGCGCAGGCCGCCTGCCTGATGCATATGGGCCCCTATTCCACTTTGCGTGAAAGCTATAACCGCCTGTTCAGCTGGATTGATGCGGAAGGATACGAACCAGTTGATCATCCCAGGGAGTCTTATATTGACGGAATCTGGAATAAAGAATCGGACCGTGAATGGTTGACCGAGATCCAGCTCCCTGTGATCAAAAAGGAGGTTTGAAATGTCATTTTTTAAAATAAAGAATCTTCAAAAAAGCTATGGGAACCTTCAGGCGATAAAAGGAATTTCTCTTGAAGTAAATAAGGGAGAGATTTTCGGAATTCTGGGACCAAACGGGGCCGGAAAAAGTACAGCTCTGGAATGTGCTCTCGGAGTAAGGAAAAAAGATCATGGATCGGTGGAAATACTGGGGCTGGACCCTGTTGCAGACCGGAAAACATTGTTCTCGAAAGTTGGCGTTCAGTTCCAGGATTCCAGCTATCAGGCCGGAATTCGAGTGGGGGAATTGTGCTATTCAATCTCCAGTCTCTACAAAGAAGAGCCTGATTGGAGGAATTTACTGGATGAATTCGGACTAATGGATAAAGTTCTTACTCCTGTAGTGTCTTGCTCAGGAGGGGAGAGGCAGCGTTTATCCATATTACTGGCATGTATGCATCGACCAGAGCTTCTTTTCCTTGATGAACTTACCACAGGGCTTGATCCCCTGGCCCGTAGGGATGTCTGGAAGCGTATTATCCAACTTAATAAATCTGGTACCACCGTGATTCTAACTTCCCATTATATGGATGAAGTAGAAACTCTTTGTGGAAGAGCCGTTTTAATTAATAAAGGAGAAATTCTAGCGGAGGGGAGCATAGAAGAACTTACCTGTTTGGGTAAAGGGAAGAATCTGGAAGAATCCTATGTGAATCTCTTAGGAGGAGTGGCGTGAAACGATTCTTTAAATTGAGTTCTATTGAATTGAAATTAAGTTTAAGAAGCCCTGATGTTATGCTATTTGTCCTGATAATGCCTGTTGTAATAACTCTTTTGATCGGATGGATTTACCGCAATAATCCACCTGAAGGATTTAGCAGCATGCTGGAAATGACCTTTGGGGCATTAATTTCCATTGGAATATGCGCCGTTGGACTGATGGGGCTGCCTATAGTTCTGTCGGACTACCGGGAAAAGAAAGTGCTTAAGAGGCTGCAGGTTACGCCCGCATCCCCCTGGTTATTGCTATCGGTTCAACTGGTGGTACAATTCCTGGTAGCCCTTATTTCATCTCTTTTAACTGCATTAATAGCAATTCTATTGTTTGGGATCAAACCTGTGGGTGCTTTTATGTCTATTGCCTTAGCCTGGATGCTTGTATTGGCTTCCATTTTCGCTTTGGGAATGACTGTCGCCAGTTTGGCGAAGGACAGTAAACAGGCCGGGGTTCTCTGTAGCATACTCTACTTTCCTATGCTGCTCTTCTCCGGCACCACCATTCCATATTCTGTGTTCCCGGACTGGCTGCAGAAAGCCGCTTCACTGCTCCCTTTGCGGCAGGGGATTGTATTGCTGAATGGAATTAGTCAGGGGCAGCCCTTCAGAGCCTTCCCCATTCAGATAGCCCTATTACTGGTAATGATGATTCTGGGAGTATTCTTATCATTAAAATTTTTCCGCTGGGACTATTCCTAATCGGTCAGGCTGGCCAGAGTCATAGCTTCTTCTCTGGCCTGTCTGGATAATTCCTGCACCCCTCCACGCCTGGGTCATGCTATGGCTTTTTCGACTAATGTGGAAATTTTTCCATTTTACATCTGCCGATAATAAAGTATGTTTGAATTCCTGACTACTCTACTCCATTCTTTGCTCAAAATCCTGTTTTCCAACCGCAAGGACTTAATCTTCACCTTGATGGCATTGAAAAAAGAGAATCAAGTTTATAGACGGCAGATAAATCGCCAAAAGCTGCATTCAAACATGAGAATGAAGGATCGGCTGTTTCTAACCATAATTTTCTGACTATCCAGAAGAGCTTCAAACCACCTAACTCTTGTCAAACCCTCAACTCTTCTAGACTGGCAGCGTAGATTCATTAAAAACTTCTGGACCTACAAGCATGTGAAACCGGGTAGAAAGCTAGTATCAAAAGAAATCAAAGAACTCATTTTTCAGATAAAACAGGACAATAGCCTCTGGGGCTGCCATCGTATAGCTGATGAATTGAAAAAGCTCAGTATTGATTTGAATCCGACTACAGTGAATAGAATAATTCAAGTATATAGAAAGCAGGGTAAGATTCATCCGGTAGGATCATGGAAAAAGTTTCTTAAAAGCCACTGGAATTCCTTGTTTGCAATGGACTTTTTGACCATAGACACACTATTCGGCAAAAGATTATTTCTGCTAATAATCCTTGAACTGAAATCCAGAAAGATAATCCGGTCAGATTTAACTGAAAATCCATGTCGGGAGTTTGTAAAACAACGGATTGAGCTGTTTTCCGAGGATATTCAGGGACAGAAGACATTGATTCATGACAATGCTGCACAGTTTACATCTATCGATTATAGTTGGTTTGGAATTACAGGAGTGAATATCTGTCCTTATGCTCCGAATATGAATGCATATGTCGAAAGATTGAACGGTTCAATTCGACGAGAAGCTCTGGATCATTTTCTTCTGTTTTCAGAGAAGCAGGTTCGGAATATTATAAAATCATATGTTTCCTATTATAATCACCTACGTCCCCATCAAGGTGTTGGTGGAATTCCTGTAGGGAATCACCCTCTAGGTATTGGGGCAATTAAAAAAGACTCTGTTTTAGGAGGCCTCCATCATTCATATTACCGCTCGAGTGCTTGAAAGTTGAAAAAGCCATAGCACGCCATAGAGACAGGAATGTGTGTGAAGGGTTTTAACGTAGCAACTTTTCCACATTCAGAATGTGTGTTCTATCGTTGGGACAAGTTTGTGTCACTATTGCAGAAGCAACACTAAAAATTTCCCCAATGGAAGGAACTATGAAATGAACTCAGAATCTGAATTTAATATGGAATTGCTTTCTATGATTTTATAAAATTGTGGTGGCTGGAATCCCTTTATTTCAGTTCTTACAACATCAAGTGGAACTTTTTCTTTTAAAGGTTGTACATTTCCTAAAAAAATTGCACTTACTTTCTCATTGTTTTTTGTATACTGACTATACTCATCCGAATCAATTGCTGTTTCAACAAAATGATTTGACCAGATTTCTTCTCTTTTTTCATATTTATAATCAAGAACAGATGCCCTTCCTACAATAGATTTTTCAGGAGAAGAAGAGTATAACCAAATCTTTGTATTTACTGGCAAATTCATTTTCCTGCAACGAATCTCAACAGTTTTCTCTCCAGCAAGAATCTTTTGAATATATTTTGGTTTGATAGACAACATGATTTCCATAGTTAAGCTCCATTATTTCCGTATTTCATGATTTTATTTACATCCTTAAAATCTATTCCCTGCGCCGTCACTAATCTTGCACCTGTAACTATTTTTTCTTTTTCTAATAAATTATAACTAACAGGATGTTTAAATATCCGAAAATTGCTAAATGTAATCACTTGGATTTTTCCATTTGTAGCAAGTCCCTCTATACTTATTTCGGATAGAACTCCTTGTCGATAAAATTTATTATTTAAAACATCTATATCTACAATCTGGGATGATGTTATTCTGCCATATCCAATTATCTTTTTTGCGCCACCTTTAAACCCAGATTCGTAAAAGAAAGCAAGTTTACCTTTTTCTAAATGTGTACTCTTTTTAGGCGCCCTATAGTATACTTTTTCACAAGAAACAGATGCACTATGATGTGGAAATAAATCATCTTGACTGATATGCTTCGGGAAAAATGCTTCAATAAAATTCTTGTGAATTGGAATAATCACTCCAGGTCTCTTCGAGCACATTAAAATTGTGGGATAAAAGAAGGTTTCAAAATCGAACAAATTAATTCCATATTTCTTCATGTTAGATTTTGAGAAAACGATTCTACTGTTTATCATTTCATCATAAGATGGGAAATGATTGGGTCCTTTTAAATTCAAAGAATACTCCAAGATTGAATTAAGATGCTCCCAATCTTGCCGAAATATCTGTTTGTTTACAAATAATCGGACATACTCAGAAAAGAACTCATGATTAGTATTACTTCGTAAGAATAATTGATCTTGAAGGGTTTGAATCATAACATCTGAATCCTTTTTCACTTTAATACATAATTGACAATACTCTTTCTTTGCTGCGTATTCGTAAATGAAATCCATACATTTATCGATAAGCAAATAAATATTAGGTGCACTGTCATCAAGTAATAATAAAGCATTGATTAAACAAACCCTTTGCTGAACTCTTTGAATTCCAATTACCCCCATACAATTTTCACTCACATTAACGCTATGTATATATTCATAATCAGACTGCTTTATTTCTGTTAATGCACGAGGTGATAATAGTTCTATGAAAGGATTAGAATTATTATTAAAAGGTTTTTGTAATATTTCTAAATTGATTTCTTCACTATCTAAATCTATAGCATGAGAATTAATTTCACCATCCTCAGAATACAATTCATAAGGTGACAATATTTGTAACTTGTAATTTTTAAAAATATGTTCTGACTGCCTGAGAATCTTTTTCTCAGAAGTTATAAAGCCATCGATCTCATTAACAATAGATGCCACTATATGGCTCACATCAGATTTGTCATTTACCTTTGTCTTATCCCTTTTTTCTGGAAATATCAAATTATAGATATTATTATATAATTCTTGATGCTGATTAACGTCTACTTCCGGTAAGCGCTTAAACTGTTCTGCAAAACGTAGTACAGGATCTTCGCCAATTGAATTCCTCTTTAATTCATCAATAAACTCAGCTGTTATAACTATCCTCACATGACCAGACATGGCCATTGAAATTAGATTTGTAATGTAAACACAATTCTCCCTATCTTTCAAATAATCAAAGAAAACGTTTAAGTCAATCGCATATATTGGAACTGTTGAGATTGGAGATTTATCATTTTTCAATTTGGAAAGAGGAATTATTTCTTCTGCACCTGCATTCTCAAAAAGTTGGTTCTTATCTACTTCGTAAAGATATTTGTTCACTAAGCGCCTATTTCCATGCCCCTCCTCTTGATTAAAAAATAGAAAACCACAGTTAATCCAAAATGTATTTGCAGGAAGCTCAGCAGCAACTTTAACTGATATAATTTGAACATGTAAATTTTTTGAATAGGTAATAAATTTTTCAATCAGGAATTTTCCATATCCTTTTTTATGGTAACGTGGATTAATATATATTTGAAAGATTTTTAAACTTGGATATTTGCCACCAAATAATAAATGCCCAACATAAACTTCATCCAATGTTAAGACCCATAAAAACCCCTTCTCCATACTTTCTGGATATGCACTTTTACAGATGAACCCAAAAGAGACACGATTGTTATCAGCATTTGTAATTATTTCATCAAGATATGGTTTGGCTTCTTCATATTTTAAAATTGTTGGTTTCATTATTACAGTATTAGTCTATAACAACTATTGTAGAATTGGTAGAATAATTTTCTATCTCACCATTATCTGGTTATAGGAAAATTACTCCATTCAAACAGAACAATCACATTTCAATTTGTATTAGAATCATTCAGATGTAAACGGACGTATCGAATATTTTCTGTTATGGATAGTTGTTATGCTGCATTTAAATCCATGAATTTTCATATAATACCTTTCTTAAGGTTTTCATTGCGCCTATAGCTCTAAATTCGATTTCATTTTCATATTTTCCAGGATTTTGAATAATCTCTTCATCCTCCCAAGGGTGATTAACATGAACCCATTTATTTCTATATTTTCGTAGACTATGTAATTCTTGAATAAGCTCTTCACCCAATGATGCATTTTCTATCAGTTCATATAACGATGACTTATCGTTAGCTTCATATTCTGAGCGCAGATAAGTCTCTATTCCAGAAACAACAGTAAGCAATGACGCTAAAAATGCTCCTTTTGCAAATGCTGTATCAGCCTCCTTTACAATAAAAGTACACCATTCGGAAAGTATTACTCCCCCGATGAGCAATTCCTCATCAAGTTTAACTAAATAATTCCATCTCTCATCCTCTGTCATGTCATCATCTCTCTCACATAAATTATTGTGTAATATATTGCCCTTTCAATAAGCATGAATTTTTATTTAAGTAGACTTTTGATTAAGCAATGGCAAAATAACTCACATGCTTTAGTTGCCCATAGGCTGCATTCTTTCCACCCTTTGTATAATTTGTTCGAATGTCGAAAGCCGATGGCCTTCAGCATATAGCCATGTAACAAAGAGGTAGGTGCCTTCACTATTCTTTAAAACTGCTGAAGGTTTATCATACCCAAGCTGTTCTGCAACCCTCGCTCTTAATGATGTATAGATATCTGTTCCAAGATCTGCCTTTAGGGTAGTCTCTGTCTTGTCTTCCAGAACCGCCCAGGACTCTTCGATTCGTGTTCTTGGAAAACCTTCAGGTTCTACACCAACAAGTCGCATGTAACGCATATTCTTTGCTCGTGTGTTTGCCTCGCTATCTTTGCCTTCACAGGACTTGTCACCGTCAAATACGATGTATGTGGGAATACCAAGACCTCGAAAGACAATAGTAGGGCGATCAATATTGTTTTTTCCAAATGCTGGAACCACTGCTATCCCAAGTTGTGACCAACTCCTTGAGTGTACATCCTGAAGCGCGGAAAAAAGAGCGGCTTCGGTGTTCCCTTCGACGAGGAGGACCACATCAGCGAAAAATCCCTCATTCACAATCGTGTTCATCACTGGCATTGTATGGGCAAGGAACGACTCAGGTGTAAAGCTCTCTCTAACATCAGGACATATTTCTTGGAGTCGGGCAGCTGCTTGAGAGGTCGAAAAGTAATGGACTTTCGTTTCGGCCGGTCTTCCTTCAGCTATATCTTGCTCAATTTTTCGGACTACACGAAGGTTATCAAACTGCCGGAGGTCAACAAAGTAAGGTGAATGACTTGTGTAAATTATTTGGTTAGCAGAAACAGAATCGTTTTCCTGAGGTTTTGCCAGTTCCCGGAGGACGGAGACGAGAAATCTGCTCCTCAACGGATGTTGGTATAATTCCGGTTCCTCAATAGCTAAAATAAGATCCATTCTATCATCAACAATCTCTGGATCCTCTTCACCCCCATCTTCTTCCTCGACGGACTCTGAAACAGGAGTCGACAATGCGAGGTGGTGAAGCAAACTCAGAATAAGCGATCTTTGAAGTCCATGACCTTTTCGGGAAATATCAGATTGAAATCCATCCTCCTCCACAGATGCAAGAGTTCCTGGAATCTTGATTTCAGGCAGTGAGGGATCTTCCCACTCAAGGTGAAGAACGGTACCTGGTGCATAGAGCTCCAACGTTTTTGTGATATCTTCTGCCAATTCAGGGAGTTCGGAGAGATTCTCCGAAGAGAAAAGAGTCTCCAATTTTTCATTGAACTCTTTCTTGAATTTAATAATATCAGAACGTGAGTTTACTTTTCTCGAGACAATCATCTCAAGTAGCTTGGTGACAGCCCCTTTTCGATCTGTCAATTCATCAGCGGCTTCTCGCACCGCAGGGACGAGCACAAATTTCGTATACTTATCGAGCTTACCTCCTCCCACATTGCTAGGACCAAAGAACTGCTGTTCCCTTTCTACAGGACGTCGCAGTTCAGGATGTGTTGCCTCATATGCCTCTATGATTGGAGGAATAGCGTCGGCTGCTCGAGGTTTCTCCGTTAAGCCTTCTAATTGTCCGCTATCAACAAGCTCTTTCCATGCGGTAGTCTGTTCAGATTTTTTACTGTGTGAAAGAACATCAGCGAATTGCGGTATCTGCAAACTCGTTCCATAGTACTTCTGCGAAACCTCGCCGTTCTCAATAGACGCCATCTTTTTCACTGTAAGTCGACTATCAGCGATATAAGAAGCAAACTCCTTCGCCTCAGCATTAGAAAGACCTGAGTAAGTAATTGCTACAGAAATAGGTTGGCTTGTATCTTTTGCGTGAAAATCCTCGATGTCTATTTTCGCATTGATTGTATAAAAAAACTCGATAGCATGCAGGACTGTCGATTTGCCAACACCGTTTCTTCCAATGAAAGTGGTGAGAAGATCGAATCCGATCTCTTCTTTCCTGATAGAACGAAAGTTTTTAATTTCAACTTTTTCAATTTGCATATTTGAGCCTCCGTGAAAACTTTGAGCGTCAAGGATGGCAAATAGCTATCAACAAGATAATGGTCACACAAATATCCCTTCTAACACTTTTTTTTCAATACAAATAATACCATAGAGAAGAAGGGTTATGTGAAAGATTTTAATTCTAAAAATTTTCTACATTAAAACCATTTCAATTGGCGTCAATACTGGCGTCAGTGACAAAATGACGCCTAAATAAAAAAAGACGATTTCGTCTGAAATCGTCCTAATCTCTTCCCCCGTAAGGGTTTATATTTGCCCAGAACTGGACTCGAACCAGCATGTCCGCACGGACACTAGACCCTGAACCTAGCGTGTCTACCAATTTCACCACCTGGGCATTGTGGATGACATGTTACTCTACACTTTCACGATTGTCAATATAAGGCAGTTGTATATTTCACGCTGAAAAAAAATAAACCTGCACTAGCCTGAAGTCGATATAAGATATAGGAGGAGATTGCGTGAAAATTATTTACAAACTCATTTTGCCCATCGCCGTAATCCTGTTAGCGGCCGAAGCAATCATATCTTTTATCGGGTATACCAACATATCCGACGAGATAGACAATGTTATGGAGGTTTCAACACTTGGTACCCTGGACGATATTGAATTCCAGGAAAATATAATGCTTAACATTACAGACATAATGAAAGAATCAATGGATCGGAATTTCATAAGAATAGCCCGAAGTGTGGCCCGCTATATTGATGCCGTTCCGGAAACACCCGGAACCGCTGCCATGATGAAACTGGCAGAACAGGTCGGAATCGAAGAAATACATGTTGCCGATTCAAACGGAATACTTTATGCCGGAACAACACCGGGATTTTATGGGTTCGATTTTAATTCCGGAGATCAAAGCCGCCCCTTCATGAAGCTGCTACAGGATCCAGACTTTGAAATAGCACAGGAACCCCAGAGAAGGGCTATCGATAATGTCCTGTTTCAGTATATTGGTGTTGCCCGTGAAGGCGGTAAGGGTTTTATCCAGATAGGAGTGAAACCGGAAGAGCTGCAGACAGTACTTGAGGCTTCGGATCTTCAGAAAATCATCTCTAATTATAAATACACTGAAGGCGGCTACGCCTACATCCTTGACCCGGAAACCAAGCTCTGCACACACCATGTTAACACTGAGTTGATCGGTTATGATATGACAACACTAGATTTTGCAATGAAAATATTTGAGATGGGAGAGGGAAGCTTTACTTATATATGGAAGGAAAATGAAATATTCACCTCTTTCCGTAAAACAGCGGCAGGACTCCTTGTCGCGGCGGTTCCAACCTCGGTGTATAAAAACCGGCTTAAACCCATTCTTACGTCGTTTATCGTTACTTCAGTTATTGCCCTTATCATCCTGCTGGCCATTACAGCGCTTCTGATAAACAGAATCATATCACCTCTGCGGAAAGTAAATACATCATTAAAAAATATTGCAGAGGGCAAGGCTGATCTTACAAGACGGCTTGATATCAGCAGTAAGGATGAGGTTGGAGATGTTGCCCGGAACTTTAATATCTTCATGGAAAAACAGTGTGAACTTGTATCTGAAATCCAGAATGCTGTAGCTCAGACTGATGTTATAAAGGACAAGATCATCACCCGAACTGAATCGACGGCAGCATCAATCCAGAATATAAATGAAAGCATCCGGAATGTGGAGTTCAGGCTTACAGAGATGAACACAAGAATCAACGATAACGCATCTGCAATGACCCAGATTACAACAAATACCGAGTCATTTGACAAGGTTATCTCAAATCAGAGCTCTCTTGTAGAGGAATCATCGGCGGCAATAACCCAGATGATAGCGTCGCTGAATAACGTCGGAAACATCACACGTGTTAAGAAGGATTCAACCGGATCTCTGAAAAAAATTGCTGAGGAAGGAAAACTCCAGATCGACAACACTTCATCTGTATTCTCAACCGTTGTTGAAAAAATCACAAACATCCAGGAAATGACTGAAACCATCAACAACATAGCTTCCCAGACTAACCTGCTTTCAATGAATGCTGCAATCGAGGCTGCACATGCCGGTGAATCCGGAAGAGGTTTCGCAGTAGTAGCTGAAGAAATCAGGAAGCTAGCCGAAACAGCAGGAGCGTCGTCAAGTTCAATCAGTTCACTAATTAAAGAAATAACCAACGGTATCAGAAATACTTCTGAAAACATGAGTCATACCCTTAAAACTTTTGACTCTATTTCAAATGAAGTTGAATCAACAGTCAATGCCTTTCTTGAGATTGAAAGTGCCGTCTCCGAACTGACTATCGGCGGAACTCAGATCATGGAATCAACCGAACAAATCAATGACGTTACCGGAGAGGTCAGCACAAGCTCTGCCGATATGCACCGCGGCATTGAAACTTCGAACAAGGCGCTTCTTTTGATTAAAGACAACTCAACTGAGGTTGAAGGCGGAATGAATAATATATTCAAGCAGGCTTTAGGTGTTGTTGAAGCAATGGAAGATCTTCAGAATATAACAGTGGAACTCGATTCAATAATTAATGATCTGAACGATAAATTCAGTGAATTCGTTACAGGCTCAGAAGGTTGCGCGGATTAGTTCCGCGCTCTTTCCTTTTATCCCGGTTTTCTGTATCTTAAAGGTATGAGTACTCGCATTCTGTGCATTGGTGAAGTCGTCGGAAAAGCCGGCGTCTTCTGCATCAAAAAACTGCTTTCCGTTATCAGGGAAGAGGAAAATATTGATTTCGTAATTGCAAATACCGAAGGTGTAACCGGCGGTTTCGGACTTGGAAAAAACCATTCTGTATATATGCGGAAACTGGGAATCGACTGTCAGACCCTGGGAGAGAAGGGTTACTATAAAAAGGATATGGTCGATCATATCATAAAAGCCCCTTACATTCTCCGCCCTGCAAATTATCCTCCGGGAAACCCCGGACGCGGCTGGAGAATTTACAATGCCGGTGAGACCAGAATCGGTGTGATTTCAATGCTTGGACAGTCAGGATTCAACCGGATTCACCTTAGCAACCCTTTCAGTTATGCGCCTGATTTGGCGGCAAGGCTCAAAGAGGATGCTGACATTGTCATCATGGACTTCCATGCAGCCACTACAGCAGAAAAATACACCATGTTTCATCACATGGATGGAAAAATATCTGCAATCACAGGAACACATACCAAAGCACTCAGTGCGGATGAGCAGATCCTTCCAGGAGGAACTGCAACTATATGCGACACCGGAAGAACCGGTAGCATAGAATCTGTCGGCGGGCTTGATCGGGAAATTGAACTTCAGAAGTTTCTTACTCAGGTCCCGGAAAGGTCGAGGGATGCGTGGAAAAAACCTGAACTTCAGGGTGTAATTATAGAGTTTGATGACAGCCATAAAGCTGTTTCGATTAAAAGCATCAGAAAAGAATGTGCGGAGGTACCGGATGCTGGAGAAAGCGACAGTAATTGATATAAAAAATGACATTATAACGCTGGCGTGCAGCGATACCGAGGGCTGTAAGTCTTGTGCAGCAAGCGGATTATGCACAGCGGGCCAGAAGACATTTGAAGCTCACAACAGAAGCAATTTTGAGCTTGAACCAGGCTCACGTGTAGAGGTGGAGCTGCCTACAGGGAAAACAATAGGCTCAGCCTTTATGGTCATGATATTTCCGCTGCTTCTGTTTTTCCTGTTTTTCTTCCTTTCAGGAAAGATACTTCCCAATCCATCAGAAGGCATTAAGGTGCTTTTCGGTTTGATAGGAATAGCCGCAGGATTCGGGATAACTTTTATTACAGGGAAATTATCAGGAAAGAAGGCAATGCCGGTAATCACCGGCAAACTTGATTAACGTTTTTCGTTTACAATTTCAGAAATCTTCGCGGCAATCTGATCCAGAGGCAGCTGATAATCGACAAATCCCGATTCAAAAGCAACCCTGGGCATTCCGTATACAATCGAAGATTCTTCATCCTGTCCAATCGTTACAGCACCCTTATTGTAAAGGGTGCCAAGTTCTTTTGCACCGTCCTTACCCATTCCGGTCATAATAACACCAAGGACATTCCCGCCATATGCTTCGGCAGCTGACGCAAAAAGGATATCAGCCGAAGGACGATGTCCGTTTACAGGCTCAGAATAATCAAGGATGGCAACAGAGGCCAGACGCTTCCTGTCCACCTTGAGATGAGCGGATCCCGGAGCTATCAGGACACGTCCCGGACTAATAATATCACCTTCCGCGGCTTCCTTTACTGCAAGCGGACATATCTTATCGAGACTTCGGGCAAATTCTTCTGTAAACCCGGCAGGCATATGCTGAACAACAAGAATTGGTACCGGAAGCTTCGGATCAATCTCTTTAAATACTTCCCGCAAAGCATTAGGACCGCCGGTGGAAATACCTATCACTACAAGCTCAACCTTATCCGTGATCTTCCTCGAAGCAGCCGGAGTCGGAGCCTTAACCGCCGCAGCCGTAGAAGTTCTCAGCGGTGGCGGCTGGAAAGTTGAAGTTCTTATGGAACTGCTTGAACTAATGGATGAAGGACTACCGGAGGCCGGGGGTTTCTTTGTTTTTTTATACCGGGATCCGTAGGCAATCAGTGTATCAACAATATGACCGGCAATCTGATGTAAATCCTGATTATTTGTATCTGTCGGCTTCATAATAAAATCAGAAGCGCCCAGAGAAAGTGCCTGCATCGTCACCTCAGCACCCTTCTTCGCAACCGAAGAAAGAATCACTACAGGAATCTCAATATTCAGACGTTTTCTTTCTTTCAGGAATTCAATTCCATTCATTTCCGGCATTTCAAGGTCCAGAACTATAATATCCGGATTAAGCTTGGGAATCTTATCAAGGGCAAATTTGCCGTTAAAAGCCTTTCCGGCAACAGCAAGGCCTTCAGTATTTTCTATCATTCTGCTGATTAAATTACGCATGAGTGCTGAATCATCACAGATCAGCACGGATATATCATCAGAGTTCAACATTTCTTTGTTGCTTCCTATTTAAACTTTCTGTAAATACAAGCCCAGTCAGTTTTTAAAAATTCAAATTCTGTTTTCATACCGAACAGGGACTCAGAGTGACCTATAAAAAGGTAGGAATGCCTGTTCATTGAATTCCAAAACTTGTCTATAACTGCCTGCTGAGCCGCTTCATCAAAATAAATAATAACATTTCTACAGAAGATTAGATCCAGATCGTTCTGTCCGCTGTCAAATTTCAGGTTATGGTAATCAAACTTAATATTGTTTCGAATATCATCAATAACCTTGTAACCACCATCTTTGCGTTCAAAATACTTATTTAGGTATTTCTCAGGAACACCATTCATTTTATTATCAGAATAGAAGCCCTCTTTCGCAGTCATCAATGACTGAAGGCTTAGATCCGAGGCCGTTATTTCAGCTTTGAAACCGGGGGGAAGATTTTCCCGGAATGCCATTGCCAGAGAATAGGGTTCCTCACCAGTGGAACAGCCCGCACTCCAGAGCTTTATTGTATTCGAGCCTGATTTCTTTTTATGTTCTACCAGTTCAGGAATTACATAGTTCTCAAATGTCTGAAAATGTGCCGTATTACGGAAAAATCTGGTGAGGTTTGTTGTAACTGAATCAAGAAGAACTTTAAGTTCTCCCTCATTCTTCTTTATATACTGATAATACTCACCGGGAGTTTCCAGATTCATTTTCCTGAGACGATCCTTAAGCCGGCTTTCAAGAATAGTAGCATTCGAATCAGAGAAGTAGATGCCGCTGGCATCATAAATCATAGTTTTAAAATCATTAAAATCTTTTTCACTTAGAAAGCGGTTCATTCATACACCTGTTATAAAGCGATAATTAAAGTTTAGTCATCAAAGAATGCAATGTCAACTTAAATAATTATTACGAACTTCTAAAAACTGCAGTTTTTAGAAATACCATATCATTGATCTTTTTGTTTAATTCTTCGATAATCATCAGAAATGGTGAAAAAGACTGGTATAACACTCTTTCTACTCTACAACATCTTGGTCTTTACCGGATGCCGCTTCAATTATGATGAAACAATGATTGCTGAAGAGATTGAAGAGGATATTCCGGATACTATTCTGACCGAATTCACACAGGTAATGGTAAAAGATTCATCACCTGCCTTTTTAATAGAAGCATCTGAATCGTGGTCGTTCGGCAAGAAAAAAGAAACCCACTTTAAAAACATTCACTTTCAGGAATATGATAAAAACGGCGAGATCATAACCGACGGAAAAGCCGAAAATGCCCTGATGTTCACCGAAACCGAAAACGTCGAAATATGGGGAGGGCTCTACTTCTACTCAAAAGAAGAAAGCGCAACCCTTGAGGGAGATTACCTCTTCTGGGACAATGAAAAGTCAGTGCTTACCGGAAAAAGCGACGAGAGTGTAAAGATAGTAAAAGACGACAGCAGTGCTATTGAAGGTGCCGGATTTTACGCCGACAGCAATACAAGAACCATTAAGTTTGAGAGTGGAGTCTCCGGAAGGTGGGTAAACAGTGAATAAAATATTGGGACTCCTTCTGACCGCATTTATGATACTATCTCCGGCCCTTGCTGAAGACATCCCTGCCGAAGAAACCGAAGCAGCAGCCGAAAAAGACACGTTTTCTTTCTCGGCTGACAATACCGAAGCCGTTCTTGCCAGCGGCAGGGAACACACAACCCTGACCGGTAATGCTGTAATAATTACAAACAACAAGGAAATTCATGCCGATCTGATTGAGATTTATGGGCAGGACTTTGAAATAGCTGAATGTTCAGGAAATGTCACGGTAATTGATATGGAAAATGACACAACCCTCACCTGCAGCAGCCTCAAATTCAACAGAACAACCGAGGTTATCGTAGTTCGAGGATATTCCGAAATGGAAGATCGTAAAAATGAGCTGATTGCCAAAAGCGGTTATATAGAAGAAAAAAGCAAAGAGAAATTCACAACCCTGCAGATTGGCGTCCGGATACTGAAAATTGCGGATAATCAGGAAATGACCTGCCGTTCTGAATATGCCGGTTACGACAGAGATGCTAACATCCTTGAACTTACTGGAAATCCGCGTGTATACTGGAAGGGAGACACCTACATTGCAACCAGGATTGTAATAGATCTCGATACCGATGAAATAAAACTGGAAGGAAATGTCAGCGGATCAATCACCTCTGAAAAAGAATAAATCTACTCTTGAAGTTGAAGGCCTCAAAAAGACCTTCGGTAAAAAGACTGCTGTTCTCGATGTAAGTTTTTCGATGAAGGACGGAGAGATAGTCGGCCTGCTCGGCCCTAATGGCGCCGGAAAAACTACTGTATTCTATATGATCGTAGGTTTTATCCGCGCTTCTGCCGGAAAAATTCAGCTTGATCAGCATGATATCACCCATTCCCCAATGTATAAGCGAGCCAGAGCCGGCATTTCATATCTGCCGCAGGAAGCTTCTGTTTTCAGAAAACTATCTGTTGAACAGAATATCTGGGCAATACTGGAAACCAGGAAAGACCTTTCAAAGGAACAGAAAAAAGAACACCTGGATTACCTGATTGAACAGCTGGGAATTACTCATATCCGAAAACAGAAGGCCTTCACACTATCAGGAGGCGAGCGCCGACGTACAGAAATTGCCAGAGCCCTTGCAATTGAACCGCGTTTTCTGCTTCTTGATGAACCCTTTGCCGGTATCGACCCAATCGCAGTCTACGAAATAAAGCGGATAATCGAAAACCTCTCAGAAATGGGAATAGGGATCCTTATTACAGATCATAATGTCCGTGATACTCTTGAGATCACAGACCGTGCATATATCATAAATCTTGGTGAGATAATGGTTTCCGGTTCCAGGGACAAGCTCCTTGCAGATGAAACAGCCAGGAAAATATATCTCGGCGAAGATTTCAGGATGTAGGAAACAGCATTAGGTTGTTTCATTAGTTTCTTGACAAATCATTCCCGCTAAACCATATTTATATTAGGTTTACTTTTGCTTTTAAAACACCGGAGGTCAGGTTGCAATATCAGAAACCTGTAATAATTCAGGAACAGCGCTTAAAGTTAAGCCCGCAGATGTACCAGTCGATACAGCTGATGGCGATGCCGATACAGGAACTCAATGCCCGCATTCAGGAAGAACTTGAAAAAAACCCTGCTCTTGAAGTTATCTCAGAAAAACAGACTGTCTCTCTTGAAGATACCGAAAGCCGGAATGCTGAAACTTATGAGTACTTTGAGAACTCATCAGATCCCGGATTTTCAACCAGATCCGGCAATCTGGATAATGAAGCCTCCGACGCAAAGCAGAAGTTTATTGAAGGAACCCTGACCAGACCTGAATCACTTTCAGATAATCTACTCTGGCAGCTTAGGGTACAGAGGCTGTCTGAAAGAGAGCGTGAAATTGGCGAACTTTTAATACAGAACCTTGATGAAAACGGATTTAATGTTGAAAATCCCGAAATGCTTGTTTCTGCTGATGAACACCGAAGCCTGGAACATGTTCTAGAAATAATCAGAAGTTTCGATCCCCCCGGAACATGTACATCCGGCTACAGGGAATCACTTCTTGTCCAGATAGATCTTGACCCGGAAGCACCTGAAGAACTGAAACCACTTATCTCTGAACATCTTGAACTGCTTGAAAAGGGAAAAATCAAAGAAATAAGCAAAACAATGGGAATAAGCGAAGACGAGGTCAATGAGCTGTTAACCTTTCTTAAACGCTTTAACCCTTTTCCCGGCAGGGCATATTCAACAACAACAGTCCGTTATGTAATTCCCGACCTGCTGGTAAAACAGGTTGAGGGAGAGTTTGTAATTGTACTCAATGATGAAGAAATTCCTGTCCTCGGCGTTAATTCATTTTTTAAAAAGATGATGAAGGAAAAAAATGAAAGCGACAAGGATGTTAAACAGTTTGTAAATTCCAATATTTCAGAGGCACAGTGGTTCATTCGCAGTGTTAACCAGAGAAGCCGAACCCTTGTAAAAATTGCCAATGCAATAATTGATTTCCAGCGCAACTTCTTTCTTAAAGGTCCGAAGTTCCTGGCGCCGCTTACACTCAGAGACATAGCAGAAACCGTTTCTGTACATGAAACAACCGTTTCCAGGATTTCAAATGCTAAATATATTCAGACAGAATGGGGAATCTTTCCATTAAAATATTTTTTCTCCAACTCTATTTCCGGCTCCGGCTCACAGGGATCACAGTTTTCAAAAGGCGGAGTAAAAGAAATAATCAAGGAAATTATAGATAATTATACCGGTGAAAAGAAACTCTCGGATCAAAAAATTTCAGATATGCTTCAGAAGAAGGGAATCAATATAGCAAGGAGGACGGTAGCGAAATACAGAAATGAATTGAAGATCGATTCATCATACACAAGGTAACAGCGGTTTTGAAATTTATTAAATCAATTCCGTTTTAATATTTTTTAGGAGGCTTCTATGAACGTAGATATTAAGGGTGTACATTACGATATCAGTGATAACACAAGGGAGCACATCGAAAAGAAATTAAAAAGACTTGAATATGCTGAAGAAAACATTATAGATCTTCTGCTCACTCTGACCCATGATAAGAATGGGTATGATATTGAAGCCACTGTCAATTTTAAATGGGGCACTTCGGTGCATATGAAGGTTAACACCTTCGAACTTTTCAAAGGTATAGACAATCTTTTTAATAAGCTTGATAATAAAGTTTCAAAAGAAAAGGAAAGAGTACAGGATCATTAAAATATGCCGTCAAACGTTTTCACCGTTCTGGATCTTCTGGATCTGGATCTAAAAGAACACAGCGATCTCAACCTGAAATGCCTTTGCGGCCGTCCCGGTCTGGCCTCTCCCATCAGAGAGCAGGACATTAACCGTCCAGGACTGACCCTTTCAGGGTTTTTCGACGGTTTTCAATACAACAGAATACAGATATTCGGTAACGGTGAAACGGCCTATGTCAGAAAGATGGTCAGCGAAGGGGATCTTGAAAACATCAGGAAGTTCTTCAACTACAAGATTCCCTGCTGCATCTTTACTCACAGTCTTTCACCCGAAAAAGCCTTCCTCGATATAGCCGATGAAGCCGGAATTCCTATTCTGATAACAGATCTGACATCTTCAGACTTTACCAGGCGACTGCTCAGAATCCTGATGTCTGTTTTTGCAGAAAAACAGGTTATTCACGCAACACTTGTTGAAGTTTTCGGAATCGGCGTACTTATAAAGGGTGAAAGCGGGATTGGTAAAAGCGAAATAGCGCTCGAACTCATAGAGCGCGGACACAGACTTATTGCCGATGATGCCGTAGAGCTGAGCTGTGTAAACGGTAATTTTATACTCGGCAAAGGCGTAAATGATATCGCCGGTCATCATATGGAAATCAGAGGGCTCGGTATTTTAAATATCAGCCATCTTTTCGGTGTCGGAGCTATCAGAGACAGCAAACAGGTACAGCTTGTAGTAGAACTTGAAGAATGGGATTCAAATAAAGTTTATGACCGATTAGGCGCAAATACAACCGAAATCGAATACCTTGGGGTAGGGATTCCGGTTATTACCGTTCCGGTCAGACCGGGTAGAAATATACCGATCATTATCGAAACCGCTGCTATGAATGAAAGACTTAAAAAACTGGGCTATTATTCAGCGAAAGAGTTCAACCAGAATGTTCTTAAAAGACTTGAAGGCCAGAACGCAAGGGCAGCATACTACGACAGGAACGATCTTCTTTAAAATAAACACAGAGGTTAAGAATGCTTACACAGGAAGTCACAATCAAAAACAGGGCAGGAATTCACGCCAGACCGGCGGCTCTTATAGTACAGAAAGCGAATGAATTTGACAGTCAGATATTTCTCGAGAAAGAAAATAACAATATAAATGCCAAATCGATTATGGGAATTATCACGCTGGGCGCCGGATATAATTCCGTCATCAAGGTTATAACAGAAGGCTCTGATGAACAGGAAGCGCTTGACGCTATAGTAAAACTTTTTGAAAACAGGTTTGAGGAGGAGTAAGAACGCATCGTAAACTCCTTCCTGCTGTATTATTTATATTATCCGCAGGTATTATTTACAGTGATAATATAAGCAGCAGTTTAATAAAGATGGATTCAGGCTGTTACATCGATATCAGCCTGCAGACAACAGAAGAAAAAGTGATTTTAAAAAATATTAACGAAGGTTTCAGAGCAGAAATTATTTATTCGGTTCGATATCATCAGAAAAATATTAGTTTTCTCTCATCTCTTTTCGATAAGGCTGAACAAATACGAACCACAGTCCAGGGTCGAGTCGATCCGCTTTCAGGTAATTATATGATAACCAGAGACGGAAATATGAGTTTCTGCAGTACGACGGCTGAATTTATACAAAAATTTTTCACATGCAGGGTCGAACTCCCCTTATCATGCGGTGACGAAAACCTTATTAAGGTTGAGTGCATGGCTGCAATTGATGTTCTTAAACGGCCTTCACCGCTGGCGATGCTTGATCCCTTTCTGATTTCAGAAAAATCACGAACCGACTGGGTTTCTGTAAATGCTGAATGAAAAAAGACGAAGCGCTTCGGGCACCGGCCTGGCCGCAGTAGTTCTGATTTATTTAACACTCATAGTACTTATAATAATTCTGATCGGTCAAATCCTTCTAGATATGCCATCGGATCGGGGTGTTTCAAACCTAATCATTATTCCTGCAGCCGTAATACTGCCCGGATTTCTGCTTGCAGCGGTTATCTATAATACCAGACGGCTTTTTCTTGATCGTAAGAAAAACGTTCCCGGTTCCAAACTTAAAACACATTTGATGCTCTTCTTCTCTCTGATCGTACTTATGTCTTCAATTCCGCAGAGTATAGTATCTATGAAATTTGTAAATACTTCGATTAACACCTGGTTTTCACCGGAAATAGGCAAGGCAATCAGCGGCGGACTCAACCTGGCACTTACATACTACAATGATCAGCTTGAAAACCTTGAGAATTTTGCGGAGAGCCCAATCCTCAATGATATGCTTTCGGATTTTGTGCGCTCACCGAGACGAACCTGGTACAACATCAATAACGCCAATCCAGGCATAGATGCAGTTCAGATTTTTAATGAGGAAGGTGATGAAGTATTCAGCGAAGGACTCGAAGCGGCGCTGATTGATTCCGAAACAAGACCTGCCGGTTTCAGTGGAATGCTGCCCCGTGAAGATCTTGAGAACCTGAGCCTCATACGTTATCAGCAGCAGTTTATCAGTGCCGGCAGGCAGTTTGCCGCCATAATCAGTATTGCCCTGCCTGAAAGCCTGGACGAAACTGCCCGGGCCCTTACAGACGCACGAGAGGTGTTTCTCAATTACCAGAAAAATCAGCAGGACTTCTCACTACTGCTGATGATTTTTTATATCTTTTTTACCATCCCCCTTATACTGATTTCCCTGCTGATTTCATTCCTGCTGAGTGAAGAAGTTATCCGTCCGATAGTCAGCCTTGAGGGCGCGACAAGGAAAGTAACAGAGGGAGATTACTCATTCCGTATTCTTACAAGAAGCGGCGATGAGCTTTCAAACCTTATCCGCTCATTCAACATGATGATCGGAGAACTTGAAAACTCCAGAAAAAAAATTCTTCAAACCGAAAAAATCACGGCATGGCAGGATATCGCCAGACAGCTTGCGCATGAACTGAGAAACCCTCTTACGCCGATAAAACTGAGTGCTGAAAGAATTCTAAAAAAATACCATACCGATCCGGAAAATCTGATCAAGGTAATTGAACCTTCAATAGTCGCAATAATTACAGAGGTTAACTACCTTGATAACCTATTAAAGGAATTCCGGGATTTTTCCAAGCTCCCCGCTCCGGTATTCCAGACAATTCAGATAGCGGCTGTAATAAAAGATGCAGCAGAACTGTATAAGAGCTCATACCCCGGCATAATTTTCAATCTTGAGAGAATTGATGAATCTATAAACCTTCCCGCAGATGCAGATCTTCTTAAAAGTGTGTTTCTCAATTTGATTAAAAACGCCTGTGAGGCGATCGAAGGGAATGAAGGCCGAATTAATATCCAAACCGACCTTGTCAGAAAGGGTGATTCAAGTTACTGTAGAATCAGGGTTCAGGATTCAGGCTCCGGTATTGATGTTGAGGATTATTCACAGGTTTTCAATCCTTATTTCACAACCAAGAGAGAGGGATCCGGACTTGGTCTACCTATTGTTGAACGTATTATCTTCGATCACCGTGGACAAATCTGGTTTGAAACAGACAAGGGTCATGGCACTACATTTTTTATAGACCTTCCAGTGGAGTAGAATTTTGGCAAATATTCTTGTCATCGATGATGAAAATGGAATCAGGACAGTTCTCCGGGATATTTTTGAAGATGAAAAGTACACTGTATATGATGCAGGTGACGGTATTGAGGGCCTTAATATATTATCAAGCCAGCCTATCCATCTTGTAATTCTTGATGTCTGGCTCCCTAATATGGGAGGTATAGACGTACTTAAGAAAATCAAAACAGACTATCCTGAAATTGAGGTCATAATTATATCCGGTCATGCCAATATCGATCTCGCGGTTAAGGCAGTCAAACTGGGAGCCTTTGATTTCCTTGAAAAGCCTCTTTCACTAGACAAGCTGATAACTCTGGCCAGAAATGCGGTAGCGATGAACTCGCTTAAAACCGAGAACAAGAAACTCAAGGCTAAAACACCCTCCGACAATTTAAATGAAATTATCGGAGAAAGTCCTGCAGTCCAGGCTATACGAAAGACTATTGAACAAAGTGCAAAATCAGATGCAAAGATCCTGATTACCGGTGACAATGGAACCGGTAAAGAACTCGTCGCCCATGGAATTCATCAGGGCTCGATGAGAAATGATAAGCCCTTTATTGAGGTAAACTGCGCGGCAATTCCCGATACCCTGATCGAAAGTGAGCTTTTCGGTCACGAGAAGGGCTCGTTTACCGGTGCAGTTGAGAACCGTAAAGGTAAATTTGAAATGGCTGACGGAGGGACTCTGTTTCTGGACGAAGTAGCTGATATGTCGCTGAACGCACAGGCGAAGGTTCTGCGAGCCATTCAGGAAATGCGCTTTGAACGTGTCGGCAGTGAAAAAACCATTACAGTTGATGTACGGATAATAGCAGCTACCAACAAGGATATCCGTGAAGAGATTGCTTCAGGTAATTTCAGAGAAGACCTTTTTTTCCGGCTCAATGTTGTGCCTATATTTGTTCCGGCACTTAAAGATCGAAAAGAAGATATTCCGCTTCTTGTAGAACATTTTGTAAAGCTTCAGGCTGGAATTCAGAATACCGCCCCACGCTTGTTTTCGGATGAAGCAATGGAAATAATTATGAATTATTCCTGGCCTGGAAACGTCCGCGAACTGAAGAACTTCGTAGAGCGTGTTACAATCATGACAGGGGAAGCTGTAATTTCTGAAAAATCTGCAAAGGAGTTTCTTTATCCCGGAGCCGAAGAGAAGAAAGAATCTGATCCTGTGATGAAAAAATTCGGAATGATGAAACTTTCCGAGGCAAGAGATGAGTTTGAGAGGATGTTCATACTTCAAAAACTTGAAGAAAATGATTATAATGTAGCTAAGACTGCTCAGAAACTGGGAATATATCCAAGCAACCTGCATGGTAAAATCAAGAAATTCGGAATTGAGATATTAAAATGAAGGGACTGACAAAAAGACAGGAAGAGACACTCAATTTTATCAAATACTATATCGATAAGCACAGCTATCCGCCGACTATCAGGGAGATGGCCGCATCATTTAACATATCAGTAAAAGGCGCGTACGATCACATAAAGGCTCTGGAAAAAAAGGGCCGAATCCGGTGTGACGGCAACCGTTCAAGAACAATTGAGATTATCGACAATGAAAATGAAAACAAGCCTGAAACAGTAAACATTCCGATACTTGGAAAGGTCGCTGCGGGGCTGCCTCTGTTTGCTGAGGAAAACTATGAAGGTATGCTGAATATGCCGGCGGCCAGGTTTTCAGGCGGTAAATTCTTTGCACTTCACGTTAGCGGAGACAGTATGCAGGAGGCTGGTATCCTTGACGGTGATATTGCCATCTTCACACACAGACAAACTGCAGAAAATGGAGATATTGTCGTAGCTATGGTTAATGACGAAGCCTATACACTGAAAAGATTCTTCAAGGAAAAAAACAGGGTCAAGCTTAAGGCAGAAAACCCGGTTTATCCTCCAATATACACACAGAACGTAAAGGTTCTTGGTAAACTTAAATGCATCGTCAGGGACTATGACTGATCACTGCTGGCTCCTTGCCGGGCCTGAAGAAGGTGAAAAACAGATATTTCTCAGTCAGATAAAGACCGGACTTACCGATAAAAACGGAGAAGCCCCAGAAACACACCGTTTCTATCCTTTTGAGACATCAATCCAGGAGATTCTTTCGCAGGTAAAAAACGGCTCTCTCTTTGCCGCCGCCAGAATATTTATTATCGGGCAGGCGGAACTTCTTAAAAAAACAGAAGCTGATGAGTTCGGAGCTTATCTTAAAAACCCTGCGCCTGACACAGTAATAGTCTTTCTGACCGATGAAACATCACTGAAAAACGGTCTGGGGAAACACATCCCGAAAAAAAATTCAAAGATATTCTGGGAGCTTTTTGACAACCAGAAAAAGGGCTGGCTGTCCGGCTTCTTCAAGAACCGTAGAATTTCCATAGATACCGATGCTGTAGAACTGCTTCTGAACCTAATTGAAAACAATACCGCAGATATGAAAAGAGAGTGTGAAAAGCTTGCATTATTTTTCGGTGAAGGCGCATTCATTAGCAGAGATGAGATTGAAACCTTCTTCTACCATGGAAAAGAGGAGAATGTATTCTCACTCTTTAACCGGATTGCAGCTACCGACTTTCCAGGATCTGTTGATATTCTGCAGAAGATTATGCTTGGAAGCGACAGCAATACAGTACAGCTGCTCAGCGGCCTTCTCTGGCAGCTCAGAAATCTTCTCAGGCTGGCCCGTGAAATTGAAATGGGTGAAAGCTTTCAGAGCGCCTGCTTCAAATCAGGCATTAAAGGAAAAAAAGCCCAGGCAACCTACTCGGAAGCCCTGAAGCACTATAAAAGAAGCGATATTGAAAGAATAATTTCACTGACTGCGGAATACGACATCAAGCTTAGAACGGCAAGACAGGAACAGAAAGAAATTACTGCTCAGATGTATATCTACTGTCTTATCGAGAAGAAGGGGCGGCTGTCAATCTGACAGTTGCCTGCACACCAAAACGGTTCGAAGGAAATACACCGTACACAGCCTCGTTAAATACAAGCTTTGCAGAAACCGCCTTAAGCTGAGCTCCCCTTATCATAATATAGTCGGTTCTATATGAGCCCTGTACAGCCGCTTCCCCGGCCTTTTCAATATTCGGGTTTCGATCACTGTCCAGAGTATTTCCATTACCCCGGCCGGCAGATTCAAAAGCATCGGTAAACCCGGCATCTTTAAGCAGACTTATTTCAGGGCTCCCTGGTAGTCCGTTAAGACTGCCCATAAGTATTACAGGATTTTCTCCTGCAATATTATTTATAAATGCCAGGCTTTCTTCCGCCTGCTTAAGTCTTGTTTCAGATCCTTTAACTGCGTCATCGATACATTCGGCATAAGCCTCGGCTTCAAGTTTTCCGGACAGATAGTCATCCATCAGCATAGAAAGAGTCTCACGATCTGCAAAGATAGATTCTTCCCATTCTACAGCAAATATAAAAACGGTCGTATTATCGATAACCGCCTTTCGACAGTAAATCTGATGCATATTCTTTGAGAAAGCAGAAAAGTTTTTAAATGACAGACCCCGATTAAGGTTTTTATAATCCATATCCTCACTGGGATATTCATTATCTACAAGAATTAAGCTGCCTTCTTTAAGGTTAAGCGGAAGGCCGACAGAGCCAATCCTGAAACCGCTCCGTGAGATCCGGTAACCTGCCGTCATCCCGAGAGGCTCTGACAGAAGTTCCGCGAAATCAGAAGCTGGGTTGGCTCCTGTAATTACTGCAATATCAGGATTGAGATCAGTTAGCTCTTTCTCAAGTATTTCAGTCCTGAAATTCCGCACTTCATCGGTTTCAAATTCACCGGAAAAAATCAGGCCTCTGTAATCAAGACCAGGCCAGGCATTTACAGTCAGCACGCTGATATCTTCCGCGAAAACAGAAGCAGACATAATTAAAAGAATAATAAGAATATTCAGATATTTTTTCATTTTCAGCTCTTTATATTCAAACTATATATGGAATGAAGGAAAATATCAAAGAATTTTTAGAATTGTTCTTTAAGTACAGGCTTGGTTTTCAGGTATAAATATTGACAGGATAAAAAAAAGCCGGACTGATTACCGGCTTTAGAAAATTCAGAGGCGTCTCTCTGCGACTGCTGAATTCTCACTCTTTTATAGGTCTATGACCTCTCTCTATAACATCTGCTGTAAGCCGGCTCATTACCGGCGATTCCATTTAGGTGGAGTCATTATCTCCTCCTTGTTGCATTTTAGAGCCTTTCGGCTTGATTACCTCTTACAATATAAATTTAGCCCAATTGGATCTAAAAGTCAAATTTTTTCATTATTTATTTTTTCAAAAAGAGCTTCTGCGGCAGCCTCTGAGATCCCGGCGGTTCTTGCCACATCTGCCCTTCCTGCTGCGGCAATACCCTTGAGTGAACCGTAAGTTTCCATCAGCTTCCTGCTTTTGGCAGGACCGATGCCGGAAACATCCTCCAGCAATGAAAACCTCGAATCCCTCTCCCTGTGCTTCTTGTTCAAACCGGTAGCAAAGCGGTGAGTTTCATCCCTGACATACTGAAGTATTTTCAAAGCAGGATCTCCTTCAGGCAGGTTCAGCGGTTTACTGAATCTATCCATATATATTTCTTCATTCTTCTTGGCAAGTCCGATAACCGGAATATCTTCCAGACCGAGCGCGTTCAAAACACCTCTTGCCGCACTTACCTGACCGGGGCCTCCGTCGATCAGTACAAGATCGGGTCGGGGCTGATCTTCGTTCAGAACCCTTGTATAACGCCTTGTTACAGCCTCACGAACGGAGGCAAAGTCATCGATTTTTCCATCAAGAGTCTTCAGATTGAAATGTCTGTATCCTGTTTTATCAGGGATGCCGTTAACAAATGATATAAGAGAAGCAACTGGATATTTCCCCGATAGCTGGGCTATATCAAAGCCCTCAATCCTGGCTGGTATCTTCTTAAGACCCAGCGTTTCCTTAAGTCTTTCCAGACCCTCGACATCACCAGCATCCTTCTTTCTTTTGAGAATATCCTGCCGGGCATTTTCTTCAGCCATCTTTACAACCGAGAAATGCCTGCCATTCTCCGGAAAAAACATCTCAACTTCGTGTTCCAGTTCCGAGATGAAGAAATTCTTCAGATTTACAGTATCAAAAAGCTTTGAAAAATAAAGCTGCCGGGGAATCTCGTTCCCGTCTGAATAGAACTGTACAACAAACTGTTCAAAAGCTTCTTCATCTCCACCGGGAAAATCATTTCTAAATAACTCCCGTCCGGTGAGTTTTCCACCTCTCATTTGAAGAACAGTAAAGGTGTATTTATCGTTCCATGAATCACAGGCAATATAATCACGGGTAATTTCGTTAAAATCGATTATATTCTGGCCTGCCTCATTTTCAATCGATTCAGCAGCAATGATCGCATCCCTGAATCCGGCAGCCTTTTCAAACTCCAGCTTTTCAGAGGCTTCCTGCATCCTCTCATTCAGCCAGTTTTTCAGATCTTCACTGTCACCGGAGATTAACTCTTCAACCTGGGCAATAATACCGCCGTAGTCTTCGGCTGATATTTTCCCTGCACAGGGAGCTGAGCAGCGGCCTATATGGTAGTAAAGACAGGGATTCTGCCGCTTTTTCAGCGCACCGCGGCAGCGCCTCAGCGGAAAAATCTTCTCAATTGTGTCCATGTAAACATTGAGCAGTCCCGCCGAAGCAAAGGGGCCGAAATATTTGGAACCGTCACGGATAATCCGCCTGGTTTTAAAAACCTGAGGAAATTCCTCATTTGTAATTCTGATTACAGGATAGGTTTTTCCGTCTTTTAGGCGAATGTTATATCGGGGGTTGTATTTTTTTATCAGTATGTTTTCCAGAAGCAGGGCTTCGTACTCGGAATCAGTGACTATATGTTCAATTGTTGAGATCTTCTTTACAAGAACACTCGTTTTAGGATCCTTCTTCCCCAGAAAGTAAGAACTGACCCTTTTTTTAAGATTAATAGCCTTTCCGACATAGATTACCTTCCCCGAACTGTTTTTCATGATATAAACACCGGGAAGTCCTGGAAATTCAGCAGCTACAGCTTTAAGCTTATCCATATAATTATAATAATACGTAATACAGAAATAGAAAATTATTTCCGATTATTAAAGAGAAGATATGTTTAAAACACAGAAAATACTGATAACAGTCTTTTTATTCTTTCTGGTATCAGCATCAGCCGTACTCTCACAGGAAATTATTGTCGGGAACGGCAGCTGGGATCAGATAAGGATAAGAGATAATATTACCTACTCGGAATCGGCTCAGGGAATGTCAAACATTCAGCTGAAAAATAACGAATACCAGGTTTCTGATGACACAGATATGCTCCTCCATTTCAATGGCAATATAGCGGACAGAAGCGGAAATTATACCCTGGTCAGGAATCAGGGAATTCTTACGACTAGCAAGGAAAAAAAACTTGGTGAACAGGCAGGAGCCTTTCCCGGTGATAATGCCTTTGTGGAGCTTTCACCTGGACGAGCCGCCCTGCTAGCTGCAGGAAACGGAAAAATCAACGATTTTTCCATTGAGTTCTGGCTGTATCCAATCCGGCTGTCCGAGGGAGAGAAGATATTCCAGTGGAGCGGAGCTATAAAATCCGGAGATATGACACTTCAGCAAACCATTCTATGTGTTATATCGGGACGCAGGCTGAACTGGGTATTTGAAAATTTCTTCCTGCCGGCAGACTTCTCAGAAACCATGATTGAACTTACATCTACAGGCGTTATGATCCCGGGAATCTGGCATCATCATCTTATCCGGTATGATAGTGAAACAGGGCTGATTGAATACCTGATTGACGGAATCCCCGAGGTTAATACATATGCAAATTCGACGGGGCGGGAAACCGGAGAGATGTTCGCGGCAGTTATAGGAAATCAAAAACCGGCAAATATCATCCTGGGAAAGAGCTATTCCGGCTATATGGATGAACTTAGATTGACCAGAGCCTTTTCAGAACCGGATATATCTATATTTGGAACAGCCGGAGGCTCAGCTTCAACTTCTGTATTTGATCTGCAGAACAGCGGATGCAGACTGCTGAAAATATCTACGGTTGAAAGAAAGCCTGGAAAAACGGATATTTTTTACTACTACCGTATTTCAGAAGATTATTTCAATCCATTATCATCAAAACCCGCCTGGGTTCAGTTTAAACCTGACCAGCTTCTCCCTCCTTCGGTAAGAGGTCGTTTTGTGCAGATTAAGGCGAATCTTTACCCCGACGGGACAGGAAAGAATTCTCCTGTCCTATCAGAAATCAGGCTTCAGTATGAGAGAAACCTTCCGCCGCTGCCGCCCGAGCAGATAACTGCTGAAAGCAGAGACGGAAGCGTAAGACTCAGCTGGAACAGGGTAAACGATTCCGATATCAGCGGGTATAAGGTCTACTACGGGGAGAAGCCCGGATACTATTTCAGTTCAGTATCCGTCCAGGGGCCGTCTCCGGTCGACACAGGCGACAGAACCGAGATTACCCTTACCGGACTTAAAAACGGTCAGATTTACTACTTTGCCGTGACATCCTATGATTCATCTGAAAAACCTCAGGAAAGCCGCTTTTCTAAAGAAATTAGTGCCAGGCCGTCCGCCTTACTCAGGACTAATCAATGAGCAGCCAGTTACTCACAAGGGCCAGAAATGCAGTAATGACCGGAGATCTTATTCGGGCGGAAAAACTATGCAGAAGAGCGGTCAAAGAAGATCACAAAGATGTAAACAGTCTGCTGATGCTGGGAAATGTTTATGCAAGACAGAACCGGTATTCAAATGCATTTGAATCTTTTGACCGGATAATAGCACTTGAACCAAAAAATCCTGAACCATGGATAAATATTGCACTCCTGCACCAGAAACGACGTGAATACCGCTCCGCCCTCGACGCTGCCCAGAAAGCCTACCAGCTGGCAAAAGATCGAGCAGATATAATATTCAACATTGCAAATATCCACCGAAGCCTCGGTGATACAGAAAAAGCCGAACAGATTTACCGGCTATCCATTCAGAAGGACAGCAGCTTTACACAGTCTTACAATAATTTTGCTATCATGCTGCTGGAAAAAGGACGGGTAAATGAAGCTGAGAGCTTGCTTAAAGACGGACTTGCAGCAGATCCCAACAACCCGGCGCTTCATTTTAACCTGGGAAATCTATACCGGAAAACTGGAAATCCCGGAAAGGCAGAGACTGAATACCGTCAGGCATTAAAAGCAAATCCAGGGTGGGAGGACTGCCTTTTAGCCCTCGGTGATATTCTCAGAGACAAGAATCCGGGAGAAGCCGACAGGGTCTACAACAGAGTCCTGGAACTGGATCCGGAAAACCGTGAAGCTGAATGCCGCTCCGCCGAACTTCTATTAAAAAAGGGAGACGAAAAAGAGGCAGAGCTTAAACTGTATCATCTGATCACCAGACATCCTGATTATGCGCCTGCAGCGGCTAGTCTTGCTGAAATTTATTTCAAACGAAGAGATTATAAAAAGGCAGAAAACCTTCTTCGGACATATCTGGAAAATGAAGAAAACAATCTGAACCTCCGTCTGCTGCTTGGAAATATTCTAATAGATACCGGAAAATACAACGAAGCCTTTCAGCATATACGCTACGTTCTTGACCGCAACAGTGAGGAAAGCCGTGCATGGTTTTCTCTTGCCAGGCAGATGAACCGCAGCGGAAAAAAAAGCAAGGCAATCAATACATACCGGAAAGGTCTTCTGATAGATCCTGAATCGCATGAAAACCGGATGCAGCTTGCCCTTCTTTTAAAGTTCGAAAATAAACTGGACGCTGCGATAGAAGAATGCGAAAAAGTATATCAGAAAAAACCGGGTGATGCGGAAACGGCTAAGCTGCTATCCAGACTTTATCTTGAAAAAGAAGATTATGAGAAAGCACTATCTGTTCTCCTGGGGATCCTTGAACAGGATCCTGACAACATTGAAATCCTGGAACAGACGGCTGCGACAGCAAGAGAGACCGGAGACACAGAAACAGCTCTTAAAACCGCTGAAAAACTGGCAACACTAAGAAATGAAAATACAGACAACCTGGATTTAAATAAATTGAATCTTGATCTTCAGCTATATGAAGAAATGGCTTCCGAATATGCTAGAAAATACAGTCGTGAGTGGGAAAAGAATCTCGAAGCGCTTTTCAGCAGCTATGACGATAATCCAATAGGACATGAGGAAAAAAGCTTTCTGTTTGACGGACTGAAAGACATCGGCAATGAATATGTTCCGATACTGGATATCGGTGGAATTGATCCGGTTATCCTTTTCGATGAGGACACTGAAACACTCACAATTACCGATGAAGACGAGTTCATCCCGGAACCTGAAGAAGAAGATGAACTTCCCGAGAAAAAAGAAATAGAGACTAAAGAGGAAATAAAGCGCGAACCCGGAGGATTTCCCGGTTTTGGAAATCCATTTACAATAAAACTTGAAACATCCCCGATTATTATTAAACAGCAGCCTCCGGATCCCGAACCTGAGGAAGAGCCCGAACCGGAAGAAGAGATTGAAACCGAAGACGACGCTTCCGAGGAAGTTGATGATTTTGATTCAGAAGATTTTGTCCCTATTGAAGACGAGGAAGAAGAAGAGGATGAGGAACCGGAAGAAAATATATTCGGCTATCTGGATCGCCTTACATCTTTTCTTCCTAAGGATAAACAGAAAGAATATGTATACAGCGAAGAAAGGCTGAAACTTGCAGCACTTAAATCCAAACTTCACGGAGATCCGGGCCTTCTGAAAAAACTGAACACAGCAGATGCGGTGATAGAGACCGAAACGCCGATTGAAGAGACAGAAGGGCCCTTCCCCTTAAAATATACTCCTCCGCTTTCAAAGAAAAAGGTTGGTGAAACATTCAGCTTCATAAATAACTTAACAAATTCGCTTCCTAATGCTAATATAGCCACAGCATTAAGTGAAAAGTTGAAATCAATCCTCAGCAGACTCAATGGACCTGCAAAGGGAGATGAAGATGAAGAATAAAATTACCAATTATATAAATAAAATGCCGAGCCTCCCGGCAACAGTAACCAGGGTAATGGAAGTCTGCAATGATCCCAAAGCATCACCTGCGGATCTGAATAAAATAATCAGCATGGATCCGGTTCTTATGGGCAAAGTAATGCAGCTGATTAATTCAGCCTATTACAGCCGGCCGAACAAGATCAACTCCCTTGTAAGAGCAATCATCCTGCTGGGTCTTAACACGGTTAAAAATCTTGCATTGAGTACAGCAATACTTGCAAACATGTCATCAAAAGGTCCTCAGGGTCCTATTGATATGGACGGTTTTTGGGAGCATTCACTCTGTACCGGTGTTATTTCCAAGCTGATAGCAAAAAAGATTAAAGCAGATCCGAAGACCCTCGAAGAATACTTCATTGCAGGACTTCTGCATGATATAGGAAAGATACCAATCACCCGATGTTTTCCTGATGAATACCTCGCTGCCATTTCAAAATCAGATATGGAAAAAACCTCACTTCACATGATTGAGATGAGTCTTTTCGGCTTTGACCATCAGGAAACCGGCGAGATGATTTCATCCGCATGGAAAATTGAAGGCGGAATAGCGGACGCAACCAGATATCATCATAATTCCAGTGAATATGATGGTGAACATAAAAAGGTAGTATACGCTGTATCTATCGCCGATTTTGCCTCTCTGTATTTCGAACGCGGATTCGCCGGTAACCGGCACCCTGTAGAACCGGCACCCGAAATATATAATCAGCTGGGCATACAGTTTGATGAGATTGAACCGCTTCAGGATGAAATAAAGGCGGAAATTGATAAGGCGAGAGTTTTCCTTAAGCTCTCCCAATAATCCGGAGGTTTTAGATGAAAATCCGTTTCTGGGGAGTAAGAGGCTCCACACCCTGCCCGGGACCCGGGACAGTTAGAATCGGGGGGAACACCGCCTGTATAGAATTCAGATACGGAGACAGGGATGAACTGATAATCATCGATGCCGGCTCAGGAATTCGCCTTCTTGGAAATCAGCTGATGAAAAACGGCTGTCCAAAGAACATTCGCATTTTTCTTACACATACACATTCAGATCATATAATGGGCCTGCCCTACTTCACTCCTATTTACATTAAAGGCATTAATATTGATATATACGGACCTGTAACTTATGAGGAGGAAGGCCTTGAGAAGATTATTTCTGATCAGTTCTCATACAGGTATTTTCCGGTTAAACACTCCGAGTTGAGCGCAACAATCAAATATCACCATCTGCAGCAGGGTGTTATAGACCTCGGCGACGGTCTGATATTAAAAACTCATTACCTCAATCATCCTATACTTACCCTTGGCTACCGCTTCGAATATGAAGGAAAATCCTTTACGACAGCATATGACACCGAGCCTTTTTTCAATCTTTTTCCAGAAGATCCGGAAGACCCGTCCTATGATGAGATGGCTGCTGAAGAAGGTCGGCTTGCTGCAGATGAGGCCAACCAGGAATTGTGCGACTTCTATGCCGGCTCAGATGTTCTTGTACACGACAGCCAGTACACCCAGGATGAACTGATAAAGAACTTTAAAGGCTGGGGACACTCCTCTTTTGAATGGACGATTAAAAATGCCGGTGATAATGATGTAAAGAAACTGTTTCTATTCCATCATGCTATGGAGAGGGACGATGAAAACCTTGAAGGGCTGCTTGATTTATACCGGAAGAAATATCAAAACTACAGCATGAAAATAGATCTGGCCAGGGAAGGTAATGTAATAGAGCTTTAAACAGCGCAATATGTTTTTTAAAGTTCTATTTTTGCATTGCTAACGCAATGCAGAGCTGATTTTATTAATTCAGGAGATAAATTCCAGCAGACGCCCCTTTCCAGGTTCAAGCTTCTGCCAGTTTTCAATGTCACATTCTATTATAACAGCAGATCCTGTCAGCATCATAATGCCCGCTTTTGAGCAGGTAATCTGCGCGAAATCACTTATTCCGTTATTGTGTGAACAAAGAAAAATACTGTCCGGGTCGCCATCCAGTTCATTAATAAAATCGAAAAGCTGACCGGCGGAAGGCAGGTAAAGCGCTTCGGAAAGATGCATGGTCTGCAGACCGCAGCCCCGGGCTATTGAATTAAAAACAATTTCTGCAGTTTCCCTTGCTCTGGCAGCATTACTGGAAACAAAGAGGTCGCAGCAGATATTATTTTCCGAAAAGTACAGGGCAAGCTTTTCAGCCTGCCTTATTCCCTTCTTTTTAAGGATTCGCCCGAAATCACCGTCAGTGCTGTAATCCACAGCGGAGGCATGACGGATAAGAACGAGCTTTTTCAAAGAAGTTCCAGTTTCATTTCTTTTTCATTTCCGTGAAATTCTCCGGAATCAACAAAGCCGAGCTTCTTAAAAAAGCCGGAAGAGTTGCCCTTTTCAGGAACATAGCAGAGATTGATTTCGGTACAGCCTGGTAAATCCTTCACAAACTCAATAACCAGCTCCATTGCAATCTGTCCGTAACCAAGGCCCTGGTAATCCTTGTCTATCATAAACCTCCAGATTTCATATCTGGGCTTATTAGGTTCAAGATAGAGCAGGATAAAACCGACCGCTACTTCACCGGCATAGACTGCTCTCATCCAGGAATACCTGGAAAAGTGGGCCTGGGCAATGGATTTAGCATTACTTGTGATCAGATGCTGCTGGGCTTCATTTACTTCAAGTGAAAGAATATCCGATAAAGTATCTTCCGTGATTTCCTGCAGGCTGATATTCTGCTTTGTTTTCATACACAACTCCTATTCTTTAATCTCTGATTACATCTAGAGCAGTCTGTATATTTCCAAAGGGAGGACTTACCTGAATTCCGGCAGAGGAGGCACGAACTGCATCAACAATTTCTCTTGCAATCTTTACACCCTCGGCTCTTGCCGTTTCCTTATCAGGACGTTCTTCCATTCGTTTCATGATTGGTTCCGGAATGCTTACTCCCGGAACCTCGTTATTCAGGAAGAGTGCATTTCGGTATGACGCAAGCGGCCATACTCCGACGATTACCGGAACTCCGGTATCCTTTACCGAATCAATGAAATTCAGAATCAAATCAGTTTCAAAAACCGGCTGGGTAATAAAATACTCGGCACCGGCTTCGGCTTTCCTGAACGCACGCTCAATCTCAACATCCAGAGCAACAGAAGCAGGGTTTACACCCGCGCCCTTCACAAAGGAAGTCTTACCGCCAAGCGGAGTTCCGCCCAGGTCTATTCCGGTGTTCAGCCGTGAGGCAAGACTCAGAAGCCCGATGGCATCAACATCAAATACACCTGTTACATCCGGGTAGTTTCCCACCTTTGGAGGATCCCCGGTAACGATAAGAAGGTTCTTAATGCCGACCGACTCACAGCCGAGCAGATCCGCCTGCATTGCAATCAGGTTTTTATCACGGCAGCAGTAATGCAGAATGGGTTCGACATCTGTATTTCTGAGAATCTCCAATGTAGTAATTATTGAAGATATTCTTGAGGAAGCACGGGGTCCGTCGGGGAGGTTAACACAGGTAACCTCCGGCAATGCCAGCGACTTTGTTCTATCAATTATCCGGGTAAGATCAATTCCCATCGGCGGAATCAGTTCAATTGTAGTAACCCATTCACCTGCGGCAAGCCTTGCGCCAAGTTTGGAACGCTCGCCCAGCGGGGTGGGTTCTTCAGCATGAGCAGACTCTTCAACCTGCTGGAAAGCAAAAGCCTTTCGCCCTGATGATAGGTTCAGGACGGCCTTTCCCATCTTTCTAATATGTTCATGAGTTGTTCCGCAGCATCCGCCTACCGCAGCAGCTCCGGCATCAAGGAATTTAAGCGCATATTCAGAGAAGTAGTCCGGGTCGGCCAGATAAATCTGCCGTCCGTCCACATCACGGGGAAAGCCTGCATTGGGCATGACAACAAAGGGTTTTTTGACATGAGTCCGGACAGCATTGAGAATCTCAAGCATATCAGCGGGCCCTACTCCGCAGTTTGTTCCTATTACATCAACATCCGGGCAGTTATCAAGCCTTATCGCCTTCTCAAGAGCTTTCTTCAGATAGACAGTTGAGTAGTCTTCAAGAACTCCTCCTGAGGTATGTCCTGACGGAGGGCCCATGCTGTAATGTGCTTCGACAGCAACATCCATAGAAACAGCACGGGCAGCAGCTGCGGCCAGCAGCAGCTCTTCCATATCCCTGAAGGTTTCAAGCAGGATAAGATCAACTCCCGCATCGCAAAGATAAGAAATCTGCTCCATAAAAACCTTTGAGGCTTCTTCCCTCTTCATCTTTCCGAAGGGCTCAATCCTCTTTCCCAGAGGGCCGACAGAACCGGCGATAAGGATATCCTCCATCCCGCTTTTAGCAATAGCCTCTTTTGCTATACCGACTGCGGCCCTGTTAAACTCCTCGGTTCTTTCAGCCATGTTATAGCCGCCGAGTTTTACAGAGTTTGCACCGAAGGAATTAACAGTAAGAAGCTGTGCTCCGGCTTCAAGGTTATTCAGATGTATTTCCAGAACCTTTTCCGGGTTTGTTACATTTATTTCTTCAAAACAGCGGTTAATGAAAACTCCTTTTTCATAAAGGGCGGTCCCCATTGCGCTGTCAAAGAGAACCATTCCGTTTTTAAGCCGTTCCAGATATTTACTTTGCATGTTTCTCCAGTACCGATTTAACCTCTTTGATGAACTCCGGAGTGGTTCCGCAGCATCCGCCGACAACCGCAACACCGGCTTCCAATAGTTCTGGTATATAGGAGGCAAAATCTGCTGTATTCATCCGGTAAACAACACCGTTTTCAGTCATCTCAGGCAGACCGGCGTTTGCCTTGATCCAGACAGGAAGAATGTTGAGTTCGCAGAGAGTCTTTGCCAGTTCCACATACTCATTTATTCCGCTGCCGCAATTGGCACCGGCAATAACGGCACCCGCTTCAGCCGCTGCCCTTACACAGGCTTCCGCTGTATTTCCCATAATTGTACGGTATGTACCGTCCTTCATTTTTTCATAAGTCATTGAAGAGATTACCGGAAGTCCGGTCTCGGTTGCAGCGGCCTTTACGGCAATTGCCATTTCATCCATATCAGTCATCGTTTCAACGAGTATCAGATCTACTCCGCCTTCTTTAAGAGCAAGGGTCTGCTCGGCATAAACCTCATAAAGCTGTTCGGAAGTAACCTCTCCCATTACCAGCATCTTTCCTGTTGAACTGATATCTCCGGCAATCAGGACGCCCTCGCCTGCTCCGGCTTTTGAGAGTTCCGCACCGGCAATATTGAATTCCCGGACACGATCTGCAAATCCGTAGTGCTCCAGCTTTATGCGGTTTCCGCCGAATGTATTGGTCAGTACAATGTTGCTGCCGGCCTTCGCATATGCTTCCGCTATTGATTTCACATCATCAGGCCTGATTACATTCCATTCTTCTGGACAGTTGCCCTGCTCAAGTCCTCTTTTTATAAGTTCAGTACCCCAGGCTCCATCAGCCAGAAGCGGATTATTTTTATAATCCCATTCCATCGTCCCTAATTTCATCCTTCCTCCCTATTCCCGGCTCTGAAGCTCGGAAACAATTTCATCAAAACCAATTCCTTTTTCTGCAAGAAAAACCATCATGTGATATACGAGATCTGCTGATTCATAGATTATATCTTCCCGGCTGCGGGCCAGCAGAAGCTCAACAGCCTCTTCTCCGGTTTTTTTTCTGATTTTTTCTTCACCGGATGTGAAGAGATGCGTTGTATATGAACCTTCAGGAAGTTCCTGCTTTCTCTTACTTATCAGGGCAAAAAGCCTTGCAAGAAATGAATAATCATCTTCAGCAACAGGACCGGCCTCAATTGCTGAAGCTGTATCAGCAGCATCTTCAGAAACAGCTATACTGTAGTCGGCCTCATACCAGCCGTCCCGTTCCCGGAATCCCGTGGGCCTGCCGCCCAGATCTTCAGGCAGAAGCCTTTCTGTTTCGGGGTTAACAGCCCATATTTGATTATTTTCTATGCTTTTTTTATAGCCCTTTTGATTTGTCTGAAGGACTGTAAGCAACCCTCCGCCTGTTTTTAAAATAATATATGGTTTTACCTTATCTTCCATTAATTCCTACCATCCTGTATCTGAGTCTTCATCCTGGTATTCTTTTATAGCCTGTACCAGATCAAGACGCCCTTCATAAAGAGCCTTTCCTGTAATTATTCCGCGGATTCCGGATGCTTCACTGTTCTCCGCTACAGCCCTCAGATCATCAATGCTGCTTATTCCACCGGAAAGAATTGAGGGCAGTCCGGATTCTTTTGTTATTCTTATAGTGTTTTCAAGATCCGGTCCGCTGAGGGTTCCGTCCTTAGCGATGTTTGTGTAGATAATACTGATTATTCCTATTTCGGCGGCCTTTCTGGACAGTTCAGTGTCCGAAACACCTGAACCCTTCTCCCAGCCGGAAACACGGACTTCACCGTTAAGAGCATCAATACCGGCTATGAACTTCTTACCGTAGGTTTCAATCCATCCGGCAACAACTTCCGGAGTTTTGGCGAAAACCGTTCCGGCAATCATCCGATCTATACCGCAGTCAATCAGTTCTTTGATATCATCTTCAGTTCTTATACCGCCGCCGGTTTCAACCGTGCAGGAAACTTCCTTCTTTATTCTTTTTATTATATCTCTATTGTTGGAGCCGCCCCTGGCCGCGTCCAGATCGACTATATGAATCCTGACGGCACCGGCCTGTTCAAATTCTTTGGCGGTTTCTACAGGATCTTCATTATAGACAGTTGAGCTGTCATAATTTCCTTTATAAAGTCTTACACATTTGCCGTCTATTAAATCTATTGCGGGAATTATTATCATATATCAAGATTAACCTATAAAGAAAAACAACGCAAGATTAGCCCATAAGTACAGGCCTTCTTGAATTTTAGGTTAGGATAGGCTAACATCACTTTATTATGAAAGCAAAACCAGACTGTACTGTATGTCTTCTATCCCAGTATCTTAAAATTTCCCGTCTAAGCGGGCTGGAAGAGGATGTTCTTGAAAAAGGTTTTTACCAGCTGATTAGAGAAATCCCTGATGCGATTAAGCCGATCACACCGGTAGAGATGGCCGCAAGAATGACTTCAATTATTCACAGCTATTCCGGAATCCGGGATCCCTATATGGAGATAAAACGGAAAAGCAATATGGCGGCATTAAGCCTTGTTCCCGATTTGAAGAAAAGGATTAATCTATCAGCACATCCTCTGCAGGAGGCGCTCAGCCTTGCTATTGCAGGTAATCTGATTGATTTCGGAGTGAACGCCAACCTTAACATTAAGGACGCTCTGGATGAAATACTTTCCAAACCGGTATTAAAAAACCTGGAAAATGGAACGGCCAGTGATGATGATATTTTTCAGTTCAATTCTTTCTATTCCTCATTGAAAGAAGCTGAAAACCTTGTTTATCTTGGTGATAATGCCGGTGAAATAGTATTTGATCGTTTGTTTATTGAAGAAATACTTAGGGAATTTCCGGAGAAGAGGATAACCTTTGTTGTAAGAGGCGGTCCTGCATTAAACGATGTACTTGAAGAAGATGCTGAAACAAGCGGGATAACAGAACTCTGCAGAGTAATAAATTCCGGATGTGCTGCAGCGGGGACCGTCCTTTCAAAAACATCAGCCGAGTTTAAATCAGCACTTGATAATGCGGATCTGGTTATAAGCAAGGGCCAGGGTAACTACGAAACCCTTTTCGGTGAAGCGCTGCCATTGACATATTTTCTTTTCAGGATAAAATGCGAAATTGTTGCAAAAGACGCCGGTGGCGATCTGGGCAGACTAGCGCTTAAAAAAAATATTGCTGCAGCCAATCTCTGCTGCAGCTGCTGAATAACAAGGAGTCAGAATGAGTGACAAAACACTGCCGTTTTCAAAAGAACGGCTTGAAGAAATTACAAAAGAATATCCCACACCCTTTCATATCTATGATGAAAAAGCTATAAGAGCAAATGCCAAAGCCCTGTACAAGGCTTTCGAATGGGTTCCCGGCGGATTCAAAAATTACTATGCCGTAAAGGCAGCTCCGAACCCATATCTCATGGACATACTTAAAGATGAGGGGATGGGCGCTGACTGTTCATCATTACCCGAGCTTATGCTTTCAAAGGCTGTCGGAATGACCGGTAATGAAATTATGTTTACTTCGAATGATACCCCGGCAAATGAATACATTGAAGCAAAAAACCTTGATGCAATAATCAATCTGGACGATATCAGCCACATCGATTATCTAGAGAAAACAGCCGGTATCCCGGAAGGAATCTGTTTCAGATATAATCCGGGCCCGCTTAAGGAAGGAAATGTAATTATCGGAAAGCCGGAGGACGCTAAGTACGGATTTACGCGAGAACAGCTTTTTGCAGGATACAAAAAAATGAAGGACAAGGGTGTTAAAAGCTTCGGACTTCATACGATGGTTGCTTCAAATGAGCTCAACTGGGAATACTTTGTTGAAACTGCTGATATCCTCTTCGACCTGATTATTGAACTGTCTGCAGAGCTGGGAATCAAGTTTGATTTTGTTAACCTCGGAGGAGGTTTCGGAATTCCTTATAAGCCTGAACAGGATGCTGTTGATATACAGAGGGTTTCAGACGGAATCAAGGCTCTCTATGAGCAGAAGATTGTTAAAAACGGCCACAGCGGCCTCAAGATAGTAATGGAATCCGGAAGAATGATTACAGGCCCTTACGGCTATCTTGTAACAAAGGTTCTTCACCGAAAGGAAACCTACAAGAAATTCATCGGACTTGATGCCTCAATGGCCAACCTTATGAGGCCGGCCCTCTACGGAGCCTATCATCACATTACTGTAATCGGAAAGGAAAACTCCGCTGAAAAAGAAGTTGTCGATGTTACGGGCTCTCTCTGTGAAAACAACGATAAGTTTGCTATTGACCGTGAACTACCGGTCATGGAACCTGAGGACATTGTGGTGATTCATGATACCGGCGCTCACGGCTATGCAATGGGCTTCAATTACAACGGAAAACTTAGAAGTGCAGAACTTCTGCTTAAAGAAGACGGTTCTGTGCAGAAAATCAGAAGAGCTGAAACTGTCGATGATTATTTTGCAACTCTGGATTATCCCGAACTCTGAGCATATTGAAAAGCTCGATTAGTTTTGAATTGTTTACAATCCCTGGAAGCTGCAGTTTTCAGGGATTTTTTTTATACTAATAAATTTCTAAACCGCAAAAAGTATTATGGCAAAAAAAAAGCCCCATCCGGGCTGTTTCTTTTTTATCAGCATTTCATCTGTAACTGTTCCAGTGATGTTTTAAATAGCTTTTCAAGCATCACGTTATTTCTGATTGCGAGAACCTTTTCCTTGAATGCATCATCTCTGATGAGTTTGCTGAGAGCGGATATTAATTTCAGGTATTCTGCATGCCCGTCAGGCGGATTTGCTACAACAAAAAGGAGATGAACAGGCTTTCCGTCAAAGGACTGATACTCTATTCCGTCTTTTGAGATTCCAAGCGCAACATATAGACCGTCGACAGTCTCAGTTTTTCCATGTGCAAAGGCAACCCCGTGTCCAAGTCCGGTAGACAGCTTTTTCTCCCGTTTAATTACGATTTCTTCAAACTGTGACGGGTTAACAATTTTTTTGAAAACGTCTGCGCGGGTAATCAATTCATGGATAGCTGCATATTTTTCCGTACTCGAAAGATCACATACGACGGAACCATCATTAAACAAAGGCATCACTTATTCACCACTCGATCAACATTACTCAAAAAGCCTTCGTTAGACAAGCCGTTAAGCAGGGATTTTACTCAAGATTATTCCAATCTTTAAATGCTGTAAACAAAGTTCCTGCATTGAAAATATGCATATTTTACTGTACGATTTGCATAAATTATGAGAACAGAAGTAGTGTTTAAAGACCCGGGACTGGACGGCCGAGCATTAAGGCTTGCCGGGAGTCTCAGAAAATCTGTTTCCGCATCAATCGACAAAATAACAATCGCGGATATCTATATTGCCGAACTGGATTCACTGACTGAAGAGGCGGCTGCTTCCGTCTTTTCCGATCCGGTTGCACAGACAGTTTATACAGGAAGCCCCTATGCCGGGACGCTTAATGCTGATGAATGGGATTATATCATAGAGATTTCCTATAAAACTGGAGTCACAAATCCCACCGCAATAACAGCAAGAAGCGCCCTTTCTGCAGAACTGGGAGAAAAGATTTCACTTGAAGCAGTGATACAGACAGCCAGACAGCTGATTATAAAAAGCGGAAAATTGTCCGGAGATCAGCTTGAAAACCTCAAAAAGCATCTTTATAACCCGCTTATTGAACAGGCTGTAATGATCTCATCAGAAGAGTGGAAAAGCGGAATGCGTTTTCCTTCGGTTTATCCTGCCTCGATTACCCCAAGTCCTGTTGAAATACTGGATTTTGATTTATCAGAAATGACAGATGAACAGCTTATTGCTTTTTCAAAGGAAAGACTGCTTGCTCTTACTGCAGATGAGATGAACGCCGTTAAAGGTTATTACAACCGGGCAGACATCCGTGCAATCAGAGAAAGAGAAGGTCTTCCGGCAGGACCGACCGATGTAGAAATTGAGATGATTGCACAGACCTGGTCTGAACACTGTAAACATAAAATTCTTAATGCTGATGTTGAATACTTTGATAAAACAACAGGAAAAAGCGAGAAAATCAGCTCTCTATTCAAAGAATACGTTAAAAAAACAACCGATGAGGTTTCAGAAGTCAAAGACTACCTTCGATCCGTTTTTCATGACAACTCCGGCGTTATAGTCTTCGATGATGACAACCTGATTTGTTTCAAGGTTGAAACACATAACTCACCATCAGCCCTTGACCCCTATGGCGGGGCAATAACCGGAATTGTTGGTGTCAACCGTGATCTTCTTGGAACAGGCAAGGGTGCCAGGCCGATATTCAACACCAACTACCTATGCTTCGGAGAAGTAAACACTCCTGAAAGCGATATACCTAAGGGACTGCTTCACCCGAGGCAGATCATGGAAGGTGTACACCGCGGAATAGTTGACGGTGGAAACCAGTCAGGTATTCCTGTAGTAGGCGGCGGATTCCTCTTCGACGACAGCTACACCGGAAAACCTCTTGTTTTCTGCGGTACCGGCGGAATCCTTCCCGCAGAAATTGATGGTGAGGGCTCATGGATTAAGCATATTAATCCGGGTGATACAGCAGTAATGCTGGGCGGAAGAATCGGTAAAGACGGTATACATGGCGCGACATTTTCATCGCTTGCTCTTGATGAGGAATCTCCGACCTCTGCAGTTCAGATTGGCGACCCGATTACCCAGAAAAAAATGAGCGACTTCCTTATTGAGGCGAGAGACAAGGGTCTGTACAATGGGCTTACCGATAATGGAGCCGGCGGTCTATCCTCCTCACTTGGAGAAATGGCAGAATACAGCAACGGTATCATCATCAACCTCGATGACTGCCCGCTTAAATATGAAGGCCTTGCACCATGGGAAATACTGGTGTCGGAAAGCCAGGAAAGAATGAGTCTTGCAATTTCAGAGGATACTCTTGAAGAGTTTATCAGACTTGCAGAATCCCGCGGAGTTGAAGCCACTGCAATTGGTACATTTACCGACAGTGGTTATATAGATCTGAAATACGGTGGAAAATCTGTTGGAATGCTTGAAATGGAATTCCTCCACAAAGGCCTTCCCGTAATGGTTCTGAATGCAGAATGGACTCCGGAAAGAGAACTTGTTAAAAAAGCACCTGCTGGCAACTATGACTGCAGCGGAAACTCGGAGATGCTGCTTAAACTGCTGGCAGAACCGAATATTGCCTCCAAGGAAGGATTGATTAGACAGTACGATCATGAAGTTCTTGCTCAGTCGGTGATCAAGCCCTTTATCGGGAAAGAGGCGGATGCTCCTTCTGACGGAGCCGTACTCAAACCGGTACCGGGAACCGATCGCGGCGTGACCGTTACCCACGGAGTCTGCCCGAGATACGGGGACGCCGACGCCTATAACATGGCCATGTGCGGTGTTGATGAGGCCTATCGTGCTCATATAGCACTTGGAGGAAATCCGGAAAAGACATCCGCACTCGACAACTTCTGCTGGCCGGATCCTGTTGAAAGTTCGGAAAACCCTGACGGTAAGTACCGGATGGCACAACTTGTCCGTGCCTGCAAGGGGCTCAGAGACGCATGTACCGCTTACGGAATGCCCCTGATTTCCGGAAAAGATTCTATGAAAAACGAATCCAAACTGGGCGGTAAGAAGATTCCGGTACGGCCGACCCTGCTTATCTCCCAGATGGGAATTATTGAAGATTCAAAGAAAGCAATGACATCCGACTTCAAGAAAGCCGGAGATAAAATCTATATCCTCGGAGAAACACGCGGAGAACTCGGCGGCAGCTTTTTTGAAAAGCTTGAAGGCTCCGAACTTGGTGCCTGCCCTGCTGTAAAAACTGATGAAGCAATGGCGCTTTACAGAAAGCTCCACTCTGCAATGCAGAAATCACTTGTCACATCATGCCATGACCTTTCAGACGGAGGACTTGCATGCGCCGTTGCGGAATGCGCTCTCGGCGGAAGACTCGGTGCTGAAATCAGCCTCGACAGTATTCCGGCTGATACGGCTGAATATTCCTCATCGGTTCTGATGTTCAGTGAAACACCTTCAAGGTTTGTTGTAACAGTCGCTGAGGCGTATGTGCCCGCTTTTGAAAAAGAAATGAGCGGAACAGCCTTCGCTGAAATCGGCAGTGTTAATGACGGATCTGAACTTGTAATCAGCATGAATGACCGCTGCTGTCTACGGGCCGGACTTTCCGATATCGAAAAGTCCTGGAAAAGCTTCAGCTGACACACAATGGAGAAACTATGACTGTAAAGACATGTATCATAACAGGATTTGGAATAAACTCTGACAGGGATCTGGCTGAAGCTTTCAGGCTGGCCGGAGCCTCAGCAGACCTGGTTCATATAAACGATCTAATATCCGATCCCTCAATTCTTGATGATTACCGAATACTCGGCTTCCCGGGAGGATTCTCCTTCGGAGACCATCTGGGTTCAGGACTTGTATTCGCCCACATGTTCAGGAAGAACCTGAAAGAAAAACTGGAGAAATTCATAGCTGACGGGAACCTGATTATCGGTATCTGCAACGGCTTTCAGGTTCTTGTAAAGATGGGAGTACTGCCCAATCTCTCAGGAAGCTGGACTCCTGAGGTAACCCTTGTTCATAATGAGTGCGGAACCTTTATTGATGACTGGGTGACTCTGGAAAGTCTTGATGATAATAAATGCGTATGGCTTAAGGATATTACTGCAATTGATCTGCCTATCCGTCATGGAGAAGGCCGTTTTATTCCGGCATCAGAAGAACTGCTTGGTAAAATTAAGAAACAGGGACTTGATGTTCTTCGCTACAGAAATAACCCGAACGGGTCTGTTGAAAGTATTGCTGGTATCAGTGACCCTACCGGAAGAATACTTGGTCTGATGCCGCACCCGGAAGCCTTTATCAGTCCTGAAAACCATCCGATGTGGAAAAGGGAAAAAATAGAAAGGGCCTTCGGTCTGGATATAATACGAAATGGTGTGGAATATATTAAAACTCTGAATTGAACAATTGTCCGCCGCTTCTTGTATTTCGTTAATTTAAGTATTATTATTTTAATAAAATAGCGTTAAATACGGAGTTTTTCATGAAAGCGGTGACAATAGCAGAAGGAGTTTATAGAATCAGTGCCAACATCGGCAATAAGGACCTTTTTGAAGGAATTTGGCCGATCCCGCACGGAGTCTCCCTGAACTCCTATCTTGTTAAAGGTGAGAAAACAGCCCTGATCGATCTGGTCAAGGACTGGGACGGAGCGGTCGGACAGATCAGTGAACAGCTGGCAGATGCCGGAACCTCCCTCAAAGATCTGGATTATCTAATAATCAATCATATGGAACCTGATCATACTGGCAGCCTTGCCGAGATGAAAAAGAATAACCCGAATCTTGAAATCTACTGCTCAAAAAAAGCAGCGCCACTCATTAAGGCCTTCTACAAATTCGATGACAAAGTTAATATTGTAGGCAGTGGAGACAGTCTGGATCTGGGCGGCGGAAAGGTTCTGGCTTTTGAAGATGCACCGAATGTACACTGGCCTGAAACAATGGTCACATTCGACAGCTCAACCGGAGTTCTTTTTTCATGTGATGCATTCGGAATGTTCGGACAGGTCGGAGAACACATGTTTGACGATCAGCTAACTCCTGAAGAAAAAATATTCTTTGAGGGCGAAACTCTCAGATACTATTCCAATATAGTTTCAACTTTTTCAAGCTTTGTTCTTAAGGCAATTGATAAAGTTGAAAAACTTCCCGTCAAGGTGATTGCTCCATCGCATGGAATTATATACCGTAAAAATCCATCCGAAATAATCGAGTATTACAGAAAACTTGCCTCCTACCATGACGGAAATGCTGAAAAAGAAATAACCCTGATATGGTCAAGTATGTATGGCAATACAGAAAGACTTGTTCAGCCTATAATTGACGCAGTTATTTCCGAAGGCTTACCTATTCATGTTCACAGAGTTCCACAGGAACATTCCTCATGGGTTCTTGCCGACGCATGGAAATCGGCAGGGTTGATCTTCGGAATGCCCACTTATGAATACAGAATGTTTCCACCGATGGCTCATGTAATTGATATTCTTGACAGAAGTCATGTCAAAAAAAGAAAGGTTTTCCGATTCGGCTCATACGGATGGTCCGGCGGTGCACAAAAACAGTTTAAAGAGCTTACTGAAAGCCTTAACTGGGAATGTATGGAGCCTTCTGAATGGCAGGGAGCTCCATCTGATGAAGATATTGAAAATGCAATTGCAAGCGTACGCCGGATGGCTGCTGAAATAAAAGCTATGTAATATCAATCTTTAAGACTTATGGTTTTAAAAGTGAGCCGCTTTGATTCTCCGTAAAAGGAATACCAAAGCGGCTTTTTTTTAGTTTTTTCCGCCCGCAAGCATAATACGGTTCTGTTCTTCATCATAAACAAGAAGGATTTTATCGGGTTCATCCAACTGCTGCCACATTTTAAGACCAATTTCAATTGTTTCCTGCTTGCATTCATTCAGAAGAAAGATCTCTACATCACAAAATGCTTCCGCATCACCGCTTACAAATGATTCTACATTTGTATTGATGAAAGCTTTTGCGTTGTATTTTATCTGCATAAAATTAAGTTCAAAGCCTGTGTTTGGATGTATTACCAGTTTATTAACCGGAAATGATGTGTCGTAGATAACTTTTAAAACTCCGGATTTCTTCATCGCCACTTTAAAACTCCCTTTCTAGACGTTTTCGAGTATTCTGATTAGAAAATCCCATAGTTTTGATACTGTGGATATTTTCATCTTCTCTCCGGGCGTATGCACATCTGCAAGTTCCGGACCGATAGAGATCATATCCAATTTCTCAAACTTTTTACCGATAACACCGCACTCAAGTCCCGCATGAATGGCAGTAATAACGGGCTCCTTACTATAAAGGTCCTTAAAAACCTTCTCGGATGTTTTGAGTATTACAGAGTTACGGTCGGGTTCCCATCCGGGATACTCATGACTGAAAGCAGCTCTTCCTCCGGCCTGCAGAATACAAGCCTTTATACGATCGGCAATATCATCGCATTCGGTGTCACTTGATGAACGCTGACAGGTAAGAACATAGAATTCATTTTCTTTAAGCTCAATCCTGGCAAGGTTTGTTGATGTTTCAACCAGACCATTAATAACAGGACTCATTGAAATAACACCGTTCGGCATTGTATATACCATATTCAAGATCTTTTTCTCATCAGATTTTTTATAAACGGTTTTTAGATTAGAAGAAATCTTTTCAACAGAGAACTGAAGATCCTTCTCTATGTATTTAAATTCTGCAGTAATTATTTGTCTGTAGTGCTCAGAATATTCAATAAAAGCATCCACATCAGAATTTTTAACAAGGATGTCCGCAAAAAACTCACGCGGTATCGCGTTATGTTTTCCACCGCCCTCAACAGCAGTAAGTCTTGTTTCAAAGCGTTCTCCGGCATTCCAGAGAAAACGCCCGCCAAGCTGAAGAGAATTTGCAAGGCCCATATGAATTTCACAGCCTGAATGACCGCCCTTTAAGCCTTTTAACTCGATATGGAAAGCGGTATAATCATCAGCATCGACTTCTTCAAAACTGACAGGAATCCATCCTTCAGTATTTTTACCACCGGCACAACCGATATAAATATAACCATCCTCTTCTGAGTCGAGATTAATCATTATTCTTGATTTTACAATCGAAGGATCGAGATTAAGGGCGCCTGTAAGGCCTGTTTCTTCATCTACGGTAAGCAGAACCTCAATCATGCCCAGAGGCCCTTCATATTCAAGAACAGCCAGACCGGCGGCGATTGCAACTCCATTGTCAGCCCCAAGCGTTGTACCATCAGCCTTAAGCCAGTCTCCTTCTATAACTACAGGTATCGGGTCCTTATCAAAATTATGTACCTTATCCCTGTTCTTTTCACAGACCATATCAAGATGGCCCTGAAGGACAACAGCTTTTTTATTTTCACAGCCCGGCGAGGCGGGCCGGCGAACTATAATATTTTTGATCGAATCAATATAATATTCCAGTCCTTTTTCCTCGGCAAAAGCCTTTACATATTCTCTTACTGCTGCCTCATTTCCCGATTCCCGGGGAATCCTGGTAATATTATAGAAATGTTTCCAGAATGCTTCCGGTTTCAGACCTTCTGTTATGCTCATTAATTCCTCACTTTTTATTTATAATCTAAAACTGAACTATCATAATCTTCCGGAGCCTCAAACCCCAGGAATTCCATACTAGTGGCAGCAAGCGAACTGATTCCAAGGCCTTCCTTAAGCTCTTTACTGTATTCACCCTTTGCTTCCGGATCAAAGATAATACAGGGAACCGGATTTAATGAATGAGCGGTTTTTGCCTTTGGAGAGCCGCTGGCATTCCGTTTTACATCACCTGTTTTTTTATCATGTTCATACATATCATCGGAATTTCCATGGTCTGCCGTAACAATCATTACCCCGCCGGCTTTTTCAACAGCCTTCTTTATACGACCGATGCAGAGATCCAGAGCCTCCATTGAACAGACTACCGCTTCAAAAACTCCGGTATGTCCTACCATGTCGCCGTTTGGAAAGTTCATTCGGATAAAATCATATTCTCCTCCTGCAATTACATCCAGAACACGATCGGTTATCTCGGCGCACTTCATCCAGGGTCTCTGTTCAAAGGGAACAACATCTGAATGAATTTCTTCATATGTTTCAAGACTTTCACTGAACTTACCAAGCTTGTTACCGTTGAAAAAGTAAGTTACATGTCCGTATTTCTGGGTTTCACTGATAGCGAAACTTTTAACTCCGCTTGCAACAAGGTATTCACCCATAGTTCTATCTATAGCTGGAGGAGAAACAAGGTACTGTGCGGGAATATGAAGATCTCCGTCATATTCCATCATACCTGCATATTCAACCTTCGGTTTTCTTTTTCTGTCAAATTCAGAGAAATCATCACCTGCCTCGAAGGCCTTTGTTATTTCAAGAGCACGGTCGCCTCTGAAGTTGAAGAAAACAACAGAATCACCGTTTTCAATGGTTCCAACCGGCTTATCATTTTCTGCAATAACAAAGGGAGGAAGATCCTGGTCTATCGCACCGGTTTCTTCTCTGAGGGTTTCGATAGCTTCATGAGGACTGGCAAACATTCTGCCCTCGCCGAGAATGTGGGTTTCCCATCCTTTCCGGACCATATCCCAGTTTGCACCGTAGCGATCCATGGTGATTACCATTCTACCGCCGCCGCTGGCAATACGTGCAGAAAATCCGTCAGTACTGAGTTCACTGCAGTACTCTTCAAAGGGATCGAAATAATCTAGAGCGGATGTCTCTCCAACATCTCTTCCATCTAAAAGTGCATGAACCCTTACAGTTTTAACACCGGCTTCCTTTGCCTTTTCAATCATCTTTTTTAGATGGCTGATATGGGAATGTACATTACCGTCCGAAAGAAGTCCGATAAAATGCATCGTAGAACCGGCTGTTTTACAATTTCCGGTTAGTTTTTTCCAGGTATCTCCTGTGAACATATTTCCTGTTGCAATTGAATCAGATACCAGCTGGGCACCTTGGGCAAAAACACGGCCGCAGCCAATTGCATTATGACCGACTTCACTATTGCCCATATCATCATCTGAAGGAAGCCCCACAGCCTTTCCGTGAGCCTTCATCTTTACCGTCGGCCATTCACTCATCAGCGAATCAAGATTCTGGGTCATTGCAGCCTTGAAACCGTCGCCTTCTTCATATTTGCCGTATCCGACACCATCCATGATGACTAGAACCACAGGACCCCTGCGTTTCTGCATATTCTTATTCTTTTTTAAGGGTTCAACCATAAATTATTTAACTCCTGAAATTATATGTCTATTAATTATACTAATCCAGACTTTGCTCTGTCAAACCGTAGCGTTCCTGATTCTCAAAATTACCATCCGGTTCAACATGTACAATGATGTCATACACATTTTCTATTTTTTGCATAATTGACTTTTCAGCTTTTACCGCCAGAGCATGTCCACGGTTTACACTGATGGTACCGTCAACTTCTATATCCAGATCGATAACAATCATCGTGTTTATTTTTCTTATTCTGACACGATGAGGGTTCGATATACCTTCTATCTCCCTTAGAATATCAAAGACCTGCTTATATATTTCAGTATCACCGGAACCTTCCATCAGCTCATCATTTGATTCCATGAATATGGATAAACCGCTTTTAAGAATCCATAGGGCAACTGCAATAGCCATGATTGAATCGATTAATGGTAGCCTTGTAATTTCCACCAGAAAAAGACCTGCAAGAACAGAGGACGAAAGCACAATATCTGCTCTCATATTCTTCGCATCGGCAATCACCATCTGACTGTTAATTTCTTTTCCTATTTTCATCTTGTACAGAAAGAGGATTAACTTCCCTACTATCGATACTACGGAAATATAGATTACAAAGTTCTGCGGTATAGCTTTTTCTTCATGACTGAAAAGAGCCGTGATTGAAGAGAGAAGCAGCTGTGCCCCCGCAAAGATGATAATGAATGAAAGTATTTTTGCAGCAATGGTTTCCGCCCGTCCGTGGCCGTAGGGATGTTCCCGATCAGGCGGTTTTGAAATTATATTTGCTGTAAATAGGGAGATCAGAGAAGAGATAATATCGGTAGCAGTATCTATACCTGCACCGACAAGGGCCGCACTGCCGCCAATAGTTCCGAATGTGATTTTCAGAACCGCCAGGAAGCCGTTTCCGGCGATTCCAGCTACCGAAGCCTGTTTTATCCTGGCAGTTCTGTGTTTATCCATCAGATCTCTTCTTTAATTAATTCAATCATCCTGAATACAGCCGGACAAACCAGGCTGTTTTTCAGTGTAATGTGAAGTTTCTTCTGCATATTCGGCAGATCCGTATGCGGAAACTCTTCACAGGCACGCGGACGGGCATCATAAATTTTACAGAAATTCCCGTCCTCCAGGAAGGGACATGGCATCTGGTTGAAAACGAAATCGTTGTCTTCATCAACATCAAGGTAAAACTTTACAACCTTCCCTGCCCTCATATTTATATACTTGCTGATTTTCTGAATATCTCTGTTGGTTACCCTGGGGCCCAGCGTTTTACAGCAGTTTCCGCATTCCCTGCAGTCGATATCCTCAAAAACCTGGTCATGAACTCTGAAAAAAAGTTCATCCAGATCCTTTCGTTTGAATTTTTTCAGTTTTTCAATTACAGCCTTGGTTTCCTTGTATTTTTTCCTGGCATTTTCCAGTTCACTTTCAAGTTTCAAGATTACTCCGTTACAAGTGCAGTTTCGAGAGCAAGAATAATCATGTCATCGAATGTTTTTTCACGCTCTTCACTGCTCAATAGGGTCTGATTTACAATACTGTCGCTGACAGTACAAATTGCCAGTGCCTTTATTCCGAATTTTGCAGCAAGTGAATACAATGCAGAAGCCTCCATTTCAATTCCAAGAATTCCGTATCTGGCCCATAGTTTCCAGATTTCGGGATCATCATCATAAAAAACATCAGAGGAAAGAATATTACCAGCTCTGGTCTTAAATCCCAGTTCTTTTCCTTTATTGACAGCATTGATAAAAAGTTCGGGATCTGCGCAGGGACAGAAATCCATTCCCTTAAAAACACCCTTGTTGATTGCTGAATTTGTGGAAGCCGTCATTGCTATGATCACTTCTCTTAATTCAATCTCAGGCTGTACAGATCCGCAGGAGCCTATTCTCATTATGGTCTTAACATCATAATCATTGATAAGCTCATAGGCATAAATACCGATAGAAGGCTGCCCCATTCCACTTCCCTGAATAGAAATTTTCTTTCCCTTGTAGGTTCCGGTATATCCGAGCATTCCGCGAACATTATTATGACAAACCGGATTTTCCAGAAATTTTTCAGCTGCATATTTTGCGCGCAACGGATCTCCCGGCATTAAAACGGTATCAGCAATAACGCCCTTATCCGCACCAATGTGTAAACTCATTTTGTCCTCCCTGTGGTAGGAATATTATATACCTGTATTATTAAATTGTCTGCCTGCAGTAGTGCTTTGTCAACCGTCAACAGGATCCTTATACAAACGATCCTGCCTGCGGAAGTAGTTTCCCGCCGTCTTAAAAGCTGCAGTGATAAGAATTACGATTAAAAGAGGAATGATTATTAATACCGGATTATGTCCTTCAGCAATCTGAAAGAAAAGAGTTGAAAATATCCAGGCAACGATAGTCAGGTAAAAAGCCTGCAGAAGCCCGAACTTAACACTTATTTCCTTCATAGCCGCACTTACGGCTGCAATGCAGGGCATATACAGAAGTACAAATAAAAGATAAGCATAAGCTGCAGCGGAAGAAAAGCGGCTTCTTAATACAGCAAACCCGCTTTCATGAGCTTCAGTCGATTCAGTCTGACTGTAGAGAGCACTCAGCGTTCCGACAATTGATTCCTTGGCAAGGATTCCGGTAAACAGACCAACAGTAGCCGGCCAGTTGTCCTCAGAGACTCCCATCGGAGTAAATACCGGGGTTAGAACCTTGCCGACAGACGAAAGAACTGAATCTCCGGTGTTGTGCGGCTCAAATTTTCCATTGATAGTGATTGAGGAAAGTACTGAAAGGAGGAATACAGCAACAATAATAACCTTACCTGCCCTCTTTATAAAATCCTTCACTCTGGTCCAGGTATGAAGGAGTATATGTCTGGCTCTCGGTACATGGTAGCGGGGAAGTTCCATAATCAGATGTGACGGCTCTCCGCTGAACAGTGTAAATTTAATCAGAAGACCTGAAAGAATTGCAACAAGAATACCGGCCAGATAAAGCGAGAAAACGATAAATCCCGTACTGTGCGGAAAAAAAGCAGCAGCAAAAAGTGCATATACCGGCAGTTTTGCGCCGCAGGACATCATCGGTACCATGAAAACCGTAATCATACGGTCTCTTTTGTTATCTAGTGTCCTTGTTGCCAATATTGCAGGGACAGTACAGCCGAAGCCAACAATCATCGGCACAAAGGCCTTTCCCGGAAGTCCAAGTTTACCCATGAACTTATCCATAACAAAAGCCGCCCGTGCCATGTAACCCGAGTCTTCAAGCAATGAAAGCATAAGAAACATAAAAAATACGAAGGGAATAAAGGAAATAACTGTCTGAATTCCCGAGCCTACGCCATCTGCAAGCAGATACCTCACCCAGCCAGGAGCACCTGTCATCGAAATTAAAGATCCGAAACCATCTACAAAAACAATACCGGCAAGCTGATCAAACCAGTCGACAAAAATATTCCCTATTTCAATAGTAACAAAAAAGACCAGCAGCATTACCAGAAGAAAAACAGGCACACCCAGAAACGGATGCATGACCACAGAATCAATTCTATCGCTAACCGGTTTTGCAGTTTTAACCTTTTGAAGCACTTCACGGCATACACCGTTTACAGCTCCGTAGACATAATCGGCTATAACCATATCCGGAGCTTCATTAAGAATTGTTTTAATCTTTTCTATTCCGGCAACAATTTCTTCTTTTTCAAGTATTGAGGTTCTAGTAATTTTTTCAGTAATCCAGTGATCCTCTTCAATTACCCTGAGAAGCATCCATCTTAAATCAAGCCTGAATTTCACACCGGAGTTTTCAATTTTTTCCGACCAGTTTTTTATCTGATCTTCAATTTCATTCGGATATTTGATTACAGCATCAGAAACTGTTTTATTTTCGATATAAAAAAGCAAATTTTCCCGAAGCTTTCTAACATCAGCCTGTTCAACTGCGCTCATAGCGAAAACCGGGCATTTCAGGTGAGCACTCAGATGCTCAATATCGATACTGTATCCATTGGCCCTGGCAAGATCCATCATGTTAAGAACAACAATAACCGGAACTTTCATTTCTATAAGCTGTGCTGTCAAATAGAGATTTCTTGCAAGATTGGAGGAATCGACAACATTTACAACCAGATCAGCATCATTTTCAAGAATATAGTCTCTTGAAACTCTTTCGTCCTCGGTATTCGGAGTAAGGGAATAGATACCGGGGAGGTCAATCAGGCTGTATTTTATATCGTTAAAAAGGTAACTTCCTTCAACTCTTTCAACGGTTACACCGGGCCAGTTTCCAATCTGCTGACGAGCTCCGGTAAGAGCATTAAAAAGAGTACTTTTCCCGCTGTTTGGGTTTCCTACAAAGGCAATTGTATATTCAGTTTTCCCGGACATATATCTTTGATGCCATCCCTGCACCAAGCATGATCTGTGAACCCTGCACATTCAGAACCATCGGACCAAGTCTGTTTGAACGTACGATACTGACTTCTGAACCGGGGAGCATTCCAAGATTCACCAGCTTCTGCCTCAGATGTCTGCCGCCTGTAATACGCTCAACCAGCGCGGTTTTTCCCGGTTTCAGTTTATCAAGAGGAATTGCAGTATTCACATCCATATCTTCAGGCGTCATTTCATTCCTTCTATTTTGTCTGGTTCAGTTCAAAAATACCAATAGTAAGTATATTAGTCAACACTAACAACAGCGATAATTGATGAAAACAGCGACTGCTGATAATATGAGGTAAATTAAAATATCCCGGAGAAATTTGTGTATCAATTATTGTTGTCTATTCCTGTTTTAATAAAAATTCTTATATCTCTGATAGCAATAATTGTTATCAACAGATTGTTATCCCGCCAGATTCCTGCAGTTCTGGCCGGAACAGTAATTCTGGCCTTTCTCTGCGGTCATAGCCCGATTACAGCACTTTGGATTTCTTTGGATCGATTTACCGATATAAACAACCTGTTTCTGCTTTTTGTAGTTATAATTATTTTGGTTCTATCATCACAGATGAAAGAATCAGGAGCAATGGCAGACCTCTCTACCGGAATCTCAGCCCGATTCTCAAGAGAAGCCTCAATGGCTATTCTGCCGGCCGTTATAGGACTGCTGCCGATGCCCGGCGGAGCCGTTTTTTCTGCACCGCTGGTAGACAGCTGTGACACTAACAGTGATTATCAGGGTTTTCAGAAAACCAGAATTAATTACTGGTTCAGACATGTCTGGGAATACTGGTGGCCACTGTATCCTGGAGTTCTACTGGCAATTGATATTTCCGGCCTTGAAGTATGGCAGTTCATGCTGATTATGTTTCCAGTCACTCTTTTCTCGGTAAGCGGTGCATGGTTTTTTCTGATGCGCAGACGCCCCGCACAGGCAGAAAAAACTAACTCTGACCTTCATTCAAGAAAAGAAAGTATTATCATACTGCTGATGCCCATTATCATAATTGTTATCTTCTATGCAGGGTTGAGCATCATTTTTCCGGGAATGACAGATATTTCCCGCTATCTGCCGATAAGCCTCGGAATCCTTGCTGCTATAGTATATCTGCAGATAAAAAAGCCCATTCCTCCGGCATCATGGAAAAAGATTCTGCTGTCAAAAAGCCTAGTTAACATGGTAGTGCTTGTAGCACTGATAAGAATCTACGGAGCCTTTATAGAGGGAAACCTTCCCGACGGCAGACTCCTTATGTCTGTAATGAGCGACGAGCTCTCACATGCGGGTATATCATCATTTATTCTTATCATGATAATTCCCTTTCTATGCGGAGTTTCTACCGGTATAGCAATAGGAACTGTCGGTGCCGCATTTCCGATTGTAATGAGCCTCATAGGAACAAACCCTGATTTTGCACTTGTAGCCTCAACAACGGTGCTGGCATATACCTTCGGGCATGCCGGACAGCTGATGTCCCCGGTTCACGTATGTCTTATCGTCTCTAATGAATACTTTAAAACCGGACTCGCAAAATCACTCTCGGGGCTGATAAAACCTGTTTTAGTTGTACTGGCAGCAGCATTAATTCTATCAAGACTGTTTCTGCTGCTTTAGTTGTCTTGATTTTTTTGATATTTCCTGTTAAGTCCTAGGTATGGGACTTAACAGATTATTGGTTTTTATATTATCCGTTTTAATAATTATTTCATGCAGTGCTCAGTCTCCTGATTCATTGGAGTTTTCTAAAGGTAATATTACACTAAGACCCGGAGAAACTGCAGAACTTTCTCTTTATCCTGTAAAAAACGGTGAAAGAAGCTCAGAGTTTACTACACTTGAAGATCTGAGTCTCAGTTTTCAAGTAAAATCGGAGGTTGTCGATCACCGATCATTTTCAGCGGGAAATTTACTGACTATAAAAAGTTATGAAACAGATTCTGACCAGTCAGAATATATAATTGAAATAGTAGCGGCAGACTCCGTAATGTCCGGAAGTACTGCAGAGCTTACCGTTACAGCTGGTGAATACCAGGCTTCCGCATTTTTCTACATCAAAAAAGACCCGGAAAACTATATCGATGCAGAAGGCATTGTCACCGATGCGGAGGCGCTTGATACTCTGGTTAATAAAAATAGAAGACTGCCCGGAGATTATATTCCTGCCGATCTGGTCAGGGTATCAGTGCCCACAATCCTTAGCTTTGAAGAAGTTAATCACCTTAGAAAAGAAGCCGCCGAGGCTCTAGCAGATCTCTTTGACGCTGCAAAACTAAGCGGATATGACTTGTATGCCCGCTCAGGCTACAGGGCATATCGTACTCAAGTAGGTCTGTATGAGGCAAATGTTCGTACATATGGAAAAGAATATGCCGATACAATCAGCGCAAAACCCGGAACAAGCGAACATCAGAGCGGGCTTGCAATGGATATCAGCTGCCCCGAAATGAATTACCAGCTGGAGCAGAGTTTCGGAAATACGGATCCTGGCATCTGGGTTCAGGAAAACGCTCACAGCTTCGGTTTTATCATCCGCTACCCTGAAGACAAGCAGGAGATAACAGGATATACCTATGAACCCTGGCACCTTCGTTTTATCGGAAAAACCATCGCAACCGAAATATATGAAAACGGGCTCTGTCTGGAAGAATACTTCCAGAACAGAGAATATGATTAAGACTCAATTAAATTCATTGCATGGTGGCTCTTCACAAATAAAATCGGCGGCATATCTTTGTAGCTGTTGATTTCCCTGTCGAAAAACAGCTCATTAAGCCTGAAAACACTGCTACGTCTGCTCTCATAGTTACCCGGAAGTCCAAGCATTACAAGTGACGCTCCTCGTGAAGTTTCTGTAAGAATATCCATGAAATTCCTGTCTGACCACGGAAGAATAACGGTCTCACCCTCCAGCCTGGATAGAGTCAGAAGATTATCAATTTCATCCCTTGCTTCAGCCTCAAGCTGAGCCTTTTCAAGCCTTCTGATAATTCTTATAGAGTAGGGCGCAAGCCTGTTGTCTTTCAGGTGCCTGTTTACAATATAAGCAAGCAGAACCATCAGGTTACCATTGCGTTCTCCGCGCCACCATATATCAAGCCTCTGTGTACCGGCCTGTTTCTGACCGCTCTTGTAAAGCAGCATATTCTGCCCGGCATCAAGCACGGCCTTGATTATACTTACGTTGTTAATCCGGCTGTTGTACGCAAGAAGTACTGTATTATTGTTGATACCGGTTACATTACTGCCCTGCAGCATAGTGATTATTGATTCAGTCATATTGGCTGATCTTATATTCGCAAGAGGCACATTAGTATCAATACAGAATCCGCTGCCTTCACTGTTATCCTTACTGTTCAGGGAAAGCAAATTGCAGGAAACCAGCCCCTGATAGGCTGCAATCTGCTCAGAAAGCTGTACAACAGCGCTGCAGTCTTCAGGATATTCAGGAAAGGCAAATGCTGTAAGTACCGGTCTCCAGTTCATTGTTCCCTGTACAATCTTCTGAAGCCTTGAAAGGTTACGGGTTATCATTGAGAAAACAAAACCCCACCAGACACCTTCCAGCTGTCCGTTTGACTTGTATTTTAGAATCAGACGAAACATGATGTACTGACTCACAAATATTATCAACCCGACCTTCCAGTTAAAAAGGCAGATTGCAGCAATACAGGCGGCAAAACCGTAAAGTGAAATAAGCCAGTGTCCTTTGAATGTTGGCCTGAATGCCGGGTTCTTACTTACGCGCTCAAGAAAGGCTGCCCCGTTAACCCAGCCATAAACTACTAAAAATAGAATACCGACAACCAGCGACGCAAAATTTATACTTCCCATCCAGATTATAGCAAAGCCGATAAAGAAAGAAACGATTATTGCGTATCTGGGTTCCGTGCCGCCCTTCTTAAAATCATTTTTAAGAAACATCAGTTTTTCCGGCAGAATTCCGTCTTTAGCCAGAAACTGCAGTGTGCGCGGTCCGGTCATAAATACGCTCAGCGCCGATGAACATGTTGCAAAAAGAATACCCATTAAAATCATGAGACCGGGAAGATTTGCAGGAAAAGGCTTACCCAGGCCGAAGAGTTCAGTAAGAATAACACCGACCGGACTGCCTTCCTGGTAACCTGTCAGAAGAATATTCTTATCTATGGCAGAATAAATAAATACTGCACCCAGGTATACCGCCATCGTGATAAATATAGAACTGAAGGTTCCCTTGACAATACTTTTTCGGGGATCTTTTAAATCTCCGCTCATTCCTATTCCGGTACTTATTCCGGTGACAGCAGGAAAAAACTGGGTAAAGGTAAAAAAGAAAACAGCCATAGTAATCGTGCGGTTCCCGCTTAAATTCAGACCCGGAGTAAAAACCGCCGTACTGCTGTATTCAATATTCAAAAGAGGCCCTGCGAAGATTGTCAAAACACTGATAAAAAGTACAAAGAGTATAAGAATCTGAAGTTTCAGGGTAAAATCAGCACCTATCATAACAATAACAAAGAAGATAAGCATAAATACTGTGGCAAGAATCTGTTTCTGAATAAGAACCGATGCCGGATCAATCTGCGCAAATATTGGAATCACTTTCGCAAGCAAAGGAGCAAGAATCGGCTGCAGAGGTTCTGAAAAACCTATACAGTAAAACCCTATGGATGCAGCCTGGGCCAGATAAAGCATAACACCGATTGAACCGCCCATAGCGTTTCCAAGAGACTGCTTTGAAAGCGCATACATGCCGCCGCCTGATATTTTATTAAGGTTTGTGGCACAATCCGACAGAGAAGACGAAGTTGCAAGAGTAACAGTATGTGCAATAAAAACTATTGCCAGCATCATAAACAAACCGACATCTGCAGTCAGCATCGGCATCAGCAGAAAAAGCACTGTTCCAAGAATTGCTTCGGTTGAAGGAACAAAAACACCTTTAAATGTACCGAATTTTTTCATATTATCTCCTCGTCAGATAATCAGCAGAGTTTTTCAGCCTCTTCAGCTATTATCTCCAGCCCCCGTTTAACTTCAATCTCATTCTGAGAATAATTAATCCTGATACACTGTCTGCGGTGTGCCCATCCTGAATCTTCTTTCGGCAGCCCGAAGAAAAAATATTCTCCCGGTACAATAATTACTCCGCGTTTTTTAAGACGGTTGTAAAGTTCGACAGACGAGCCTTTGAGATTCCTGAACCATATCCACAGAAAGATTGCACCCTCGCTTTTATGTATGGAAAAATCAAAACGGGAACCGAATATTTCCTTAATAAAGTCTATAGTTTTTTCAGATTTATTACGGTAGAAAGGCATAACTATATCGCGGCTGATCTTAAGAATTGATCGGTCTTCAAGCATCGGCAATACAATCTCCTGACCTATTCCACCCGGAGCAAGGCTTGCTACAGCACTCATTGCAGAAATTGCCTCAATATACTTCCGATCTGCAATAATAATACCGGTTCGGGTTGCGGGAAGACCTATCTTGGAGAGACTCATGCTTAAAATCACATTATTGTTCCAGAAAGGTTTAACATCTTCAAAAATTATTCCCGGAAAGGGCAGTCCGTATGCATTATCAAGAATCAGAGGTATTTCCATTTCCTCTGCGATATCACTTAATCGCTGAACCTCTGAGTCTGTAAGTACATTACCCGTCGGGTTAGTAGGTCTTGATGATACAATTGCATTAACTTCCCTGTAATCAAGACAGTCAAAGTTTACTGAATATTTAAATTCCCGGTTACCACTCTCGTTTATCTCAGGTCTGCATGATACAAAAGAATCCGGATCGATACACTGATCAGCATAGCCGATATATTCCGGCATAAGAGGAAGAAGAAGGCGGTTTTTCCCACCTGCTGTATTACTTCCTGCAATCATGTTAAAAAGAAGAAAGCATGAAGTCTGACTGCCGTTTACCACAGCAATATTTTCAGCCGTAACAGGCCAGCCGTATTCGGCATTAAGCATTTCAGCAAGTTTCTCAAAGAATACTATCTTTCCAATAGAAGTATCATACAGGCCGAGCATCCTGTCCAGATTTTCAGGGTCTGCGGCAATTTCTTTTATACGATCTCTCCAGATACTGCTGACATCCGGAATAATTGCAGGATTTCCGCCGCCAAGCATACAGGAACCCTCCAGCCCGGCATATTTTCCAAGATCATCAATTAAATCTTTTATCCCGGTACCCGAAATAAATCTTTCACCAAATTTTGAAAAACTCATGCTGGTTGACTCCTGTACTTATTTAGCTTCTTCGATTACCTGATTTTTAAGAATACCTATTCCTTCAATTTCCACCTCAACTATATCTCCGGCAGAAAGAGGGCCAATACCCGATGGGGTACCCGTTGATATAAGATCTCCCTTTTTCAGAGTAAACCAGGAGGATAGAATCTCAATTATCTCATAAATACCGAAAATCATCATAGAAGTATTGCCTTTCTGCACAATCTTCCCGTTGAGCCGGCACTCTATATTCAGATTCTGAGGATCTGAAAGATCTTCCGGACGAACTATTACAGGACCCACAGGACAGAAAGTATCAAGCGATTTGCCTCTGAACCATCCGGATTTATCACCTGTCTGAAGATTACGCTGGCTTATATCATTAAGACATGTAAACCCGTAAATATAATCTGCAGCATCCTCTCTTCGGATATTCCGGCAGTCTTTTTTGATAATAAAGGCCAGTTCTGCCTCATAATCAGTTCTGGTTTCTGATTCAAAACTGTAACCGCCGAGAAAAGAGGGTAATACAATATTTTCACCATTTCCGATGATTGCAGATGTAGCCTTGGGAAAGATTACCGGTTCAGAAGGTCTTTCCGGAGTGAGACCCCTGGCTTTCAAAGACAGGCTTTCTTTAATATGCTCATCATAATTAAGACCCAGGGCTACTATTTTCGGCGGATTTAATTCATAAGATTCATCGGAATTGAGGATAGGCACTAACATAATTTCTCCTTATCAGAAGTATCTTAATGCTTTTATGGCTTGTAACACAAGATCATGTTACATCATGCAGCCATTTACCCGAAGTCATTCTCCATACCCCAACCAGGAATTTATATATTTCTTCACAATTCACAAAAGCAAATACGAAATATACCGGCATACGAAGCCACAGTCCTGTAATTAACGCAAGAACCACACCTACAGCCCATACGCCGGATATTTCAGCACCTGCTGCAAACAGGGTATCTCCACCACCCCTGAAAACACCGACAATTGTATGAATATTAAATGATTTAAAAGGAAGAAGGGCGGCATATATAATAATTAAAATTGAAGCATTGTCTTTTACATGCTGAGAAACATTAAAGGCTGAAGGCAGTTTCCTGCAAAGCAAAAGAGTAACCGCAGCCATGATAAGGCCTTCAATAAAGGCGAGTTTTACAAATTTTGCCCCGTTTCTTCTGGCCTCATCATATTTCTGCTCACCGATTTTTTTTCCGGTTATTACCGCCGTTCCGAAGCCTGAGCCTATAAGCGCAACAAACATCAGATTCATTATAGCCTCTGTAATATTCACTGAAGCCAGAGAATCTGTACCCAGACGTCCGTAAACTGCCTTATAAACAGTCATTCCAAGCGACCAGAATAATTCATTAATTATTACAGGCGCAGTTGTCCTTATAAATCTTGGAAAAAACCCTTCCGGAAAACTTATAAAATCCTTCAGCTTTCCGTTAAGCGGGTTTTTCCTGTTAAAAAACACAATCGATATCATAAGAAGGCATTCAATAAATCTGGAAATAACAGTTGCAATTGCAACACCCTTTACTTCCCATGCTGGAAAACCGGCCTTTCCGAAAATGAAAAGATAGTTGAGAATTGTGTTGATTCCCAGGGCACAGAGTGAAACAAGCAGAGGAACAGCAGGCTTTTCAATACTTCGCTGAACCTGTGCAAAAATAATACTTACAGAAGAAAAAATATAACTTAAAGAGACAATCTTAAGATATTCCGCACCCGGAGTGATAACACTGATATCTGTAGAAAATATCGAAGTAATCTGAACTGGGATTAATAGCGATAGAAATAGAAAGGGCAATGCCGCTGTTAAACCGAAGACAACACCAAGACCGGCAGATCTTCTTATTCCGTTAAAATCCTTTTTTCCCCAGTACTGAGATACAAAAACTCCACAGCCGCTTCCTATTCCAAAAAGAACAAGCGAATAAAGAAAAAACAGCTGGTTTCCAATGCCTACTGCGGCAATCTCTGTTTCACCAAGCCTTCCAATCATAAAAGTATCTATAAAGCTTAGAGAATTTATAACCAGATTATGAAGAGCAATGGGTCCAGCAATTTTCAATAATTCCGGATATACAGGGTCTTTAATTAATTTTTTCATTTATCACCTGATAAGACAGTTTTTTCCGCTGCCTATTAGATCAGTTCTGCCTACTTCTTTCAATGCCTTTATGACAAGTTTTCGATTTTCCGGCTTATGAAAGTGAAGCAGAGCACGCTGCATGGCTTTTTCCTGCGGTGTTTTTGCAGTATATACCTTTTTCCCGTTAAGAGGATTAATTCCTGAATAATACATGCATGTAGATATAGTAGAAGGAGTAGGGTAGAAATCCTGAACTTGATCAGGAATAAATTTCTGCTTTTTAAGATAAACAGCCAGCTCAATAGCTTCTTTAAGCCCGGAACCGGGATGTCCGGAAATAAGATAGGGAATAATATACTGTTTTTTTCCTTCTATTTTATTTATTTCTCTGAACTTATCTTCAAACTCTCTGTAAACCCTGTTTCCCGGCTTGCGCATAAGGTTCAGAACCCCCGCAGAAACATGTTCTGGTGCAGTTTTCAGCTGGCCGCTGACATGATATTTACACAAATCGCTGAAGAATTCCTCACCTGATGTTTTATTTAATTTATTCTCCCGCTTTACCGCTTCCATAAGATAATCGAATCTTATTCCGGATCGAATAAATACTCTTTTAATTTCCGGTAGCTTCCTCAGCCTTCGAAGGAGTCTCAAATATTCAGTGTGATCTGTATCAAGATTCGGACAGGGTTCAGGAAATAAGCATTCCCTGTCGGGACATGAGCCGTGTTTCTCCTGTTTTTTACATGAGGCATGGAAAAAATTAGCAGTAGGTCCGCCAGCATCATGTATTATTCCCTTAAATTCAGGATTTTGCACCATGTGCTCTGCTTCCGAAATAATAGATTCAATCGATCTTGCCTGAACAATCCTGCCCTGGTGAAAGACCAGAGCACAGAAACTGCAGGCACCGAAACATCCCCTGTTTACAGCAAGACTAAACTCTACTTCCTTTAAAGCAGGAATCCCCCCATCCTTCTCATACATATGATGATATTTCCTGGTAAAAGGAAGATTGTAAACCGCATCAAGCTCTTCAGTTGAAAGAGGTTTTTGAGGAGGATTCTGAATAACCCATTGAGTATCAGTTTTTTCTGCAAGTATAGATGCAGAGAAAGGATTTGTATTTTCATACTGAATCCTAAAACTCTCTGCAAACTTATTTTTATCTTTTAAAATATCCTGGTATTCAGGTAGTTGAAGCAGATTATCAGCCGTCCCGGCATAATAACTAAAATCTTTCTCGCTTAACTTTACAACGGTTCCCGGAATATCTCTAATTTCTCCAATTTGGATGCCGGCAGAAAGTCTTTTTCCAAGTTCTGTAATCTGTCTTTCCGCCATACCATAAACAAGTAAATCAGCCTTGGTATCAATTAATACTGACCTTCTTATCTTATCACTCCAGTAATCATAATGACTAAGTCTTCTAAGTGATGCCTCTATCCCGCCTATGACAACTGGAACTCCCTTAAAAGCAGCTTTAACAAGAGATGTATACACAATTAAGGCACGATCAGGTCTTCGCCCGGGGATTCCTCCAGGGGAATATGAATCGTTTTTTCTTTTTCTTAGAGAAGAAGAATAATTGCTCACCATCGAGTCCATATTTCCTGAGGTAAGTAAAAAGGCAAGTCGTGGACGTCCGAGTATTTTCACTGAATCAGGATTCGTCCAATCGGGTTGACTTATAATACCAACTCTAAAGCCTTCTTTTTCGAGAATCCTGGAAATGATTGCTGAACCGAAAGAAGGATGATCTACATAGGCGTCACCGCTGATTATAATAAAATCACACTCTTTCCAGCCTGAATTATTTAAATCTTTTTTATTAACTGGTAAAAATTTTTTTAACTCATCATCGCCGGTAATTGACATCAAATTTAATTTCCCATAGAATAAACGTAATCTTCAGATTTTCCTCTTTTTTCCAATTTGACTTGAGATATATTTTATATTATCTTATAATAGTCATGACGGTCAATTCTACATTTATTCATGATAAAATAATAAGTTATATGTGACTACACTTTAAGAATGAGGTTTAATAATTGGTAAAGAAAGGTTTCCCTGCTGTTCATTTCTACGATCAAGATTTTGTAGACCTTTATGAAAAAACATGGGCCTGGCTTCAGGACTCATGGAAAAAAGGAAATTCAAAAAACGGACTTCCGAAAACCTATTTCAATTATCCAGAAAGTGAAACAATAAATCAGTTTGAATCATGTCTTTCAACATTTTTCCTGGTGTACAGTAATAATCAGTTTCCAGCGATCCCTTCACTGGATCTTTTTTATGCTAAACAGGAAGAAAGCGGTGCAATAAGAGGTATTTACCGCGAAGAAACCGGGAAGCCAGTATTTACTGATGATAATCCTGAATGCGTGCATCCGCCCTTGTTTTCCTGGGCAGAATATAATCTGTACCATAAAGAAGGGAATAAAAAGAGGCTTAAAGATATAATAGTATATCTAGAGAAGTATTTCTCATGGCTTGAAAAGACATTCAAGCAGAGCAACGGACTTTATTCAGTACCTCTTGCAGCTACCCTGATGGAAAATTCGCCGCGTGATGGAATGTTCTATCCGGTAGATTTTAATGCACAGCAGGCTGTAAATGCTCTGTATATGTCAGAAATCGGTGATATTCTAAACGACAAGGAACTCAGTTTCAAATATAAGCGGAAATATTTTTCATTAAAAACACGGATTTCATCTTTTATGTGGAATGATGAAGAAGGTATTTACTATGATTTGGATAAAAACGAATCCCAGGTCAAAATTAAAACCATAGCTTCCTTCTGGCCGCTTCTTGCAGAGATCCCGAATGAAGACAGAGCCAACGCTCTCATTGAACATCTGAAAAATCCCAATAGTTTTGGAACAGATAATCCTTTTCCGACACTTGCGGTATCTGAATCAGCATACTGTGAAGACGGAGAAGGTTATAGAGGTTCAGTTGTACCTCCTTTTACCTTTATGGTAGTTAAGGGCCTTGAAAAGTACGCAAGATATGAACTGGCAAGAGAATGTTCTATCAGACATCTTTATTTCATGCTTGATACTCTTCATCCTGAAGGCAAAGAGAAAGGTAACATCTTTGAAGCTTATCTTCCTACTAAAGACGGTCCTGCAAAATGGAGTGATAAAGCCAGTTTCCCAAGACCTGTTCTTCTTGCATATACCGCTTTATCAACGGTTACCCTGATGGTAGAAAATATACTTGGTTTGTATATAAGTCTGCCTCGAAAAACCGTTGACTGGATAATGCCGACACTTGAAATTATGGGAATAGAAAATCTTTCTTTAAAGAGAAATCTAATTACCATTTTAAGTAATAAGAGTGGCAGAGGCTGGGAAATAAGACTTGAATCTGAAAAGCTTTACTATTTTACAATAAACATTCTTGATGAGCAGAAGAAAAAAACTTTGCCTATTCCTTCGGGTAAATGTTCGATGCTTATAGATAAATTATAAACTCAGGCGGACATTCAGTCCGCCTTTTTTGTGAGGTAATAAATTGAGTTGTCTAGGAACTTTAATAGGCGGAACTATTGGTTTATTCTTCGGAGGGCCTATCGGGGCTATAGCCGGTGCCGCATTCGGTTCTTTTATTTCCGGATCGGCTTCCAAATTTACTGAGGGAGAGTTTTCCGATAAATATTCAAACATGTATGGTACCAGGATGAACCGTACTCAGCATAATCAGATGACATTCTTTGTCGGAGCCTTTTCAATGCTAGCTAAACTGGCTGCTGTAGACGGTAATGTTTCAGATAAAGAAAGAAAGAAAGTTGAAGAATTCATGGATGTGGATTTAAAGATGGATGCAGCTACAAAAAACAGCGCACTTCGAATCTTTAATACTGCAATTAATGCCTCTGAAACCTTTTATCAGTTTGCAAACCAGTTTTACCGAGAGTTCAGGTTCCAGCCTCAGATACTTACCTTGATGATCGATATAATGCTTAGGGTTGCTCATGAAGATAATGGAATAAGTGCCGATGAAGAAACACTTATTAGAGATGCCGTTCATATATTTCATATAAGTGACGAACAATTTGTACAGATGAAAGCACCATATACATCTTATTCATCTTCATCAAACAGCTACAATTCTTATTCATCCGGGTCATCTGCTTATTCAGTCCTCGGATGCAGTCCTTCCGACAATAATGATAAGATTAAGAAAGCATACCGTAAACTGGTATCAGAATATCATCCTGACAAGGTTTCATCTAAGGGACTTCCGGAAGAGTTTCAGAAACTTGCAAAAACAAAGTTTATTGAAATACAAAATGCCTGGGATCAGATAAAAAAAGAGAGAAACTTATAATATCCTTCTGGTAAAACATCATTTATTTTATTTAAACAAATAATTTCCGAGCAATAGCAAATATCAAAACTTAAAAAGTTAAACATTTAGGTTTTGATATTGCATTAATTAATTGCATATAAACTAAATTCTATTTTTAATTAACCTGAATAGAATGCCTGTCTGTCTCCTATAACTAATATTTTTATTAAAGCATAAAAAAGCCGCTTCCATAGAAGCGGCTTATAAGTAACTAATTAAGACTAGTTGCTGATAACAGCACCAATAGTAATTGCGCCATTGTCATTTGCTAAGTCATCAGAGATGTAGTTAGCATAAATTTTTGTATGATCAATTCCACTGTAACTTACACCAGCATCAAGTGATGTTGCTGCTTCGGTGTATTTAAAACCTACATGAGGTACAATGTCACCTACAGTGTAGTCAACATAAGTTCCAACACCGATTACTGCAGTGTTAAGAAGTGAACCTGCTTCAACAAGAACAATACTTGTCAAATTTTCAACAGGAGCATATGCTGCAGAAAGCATAACGTTTACATCTTCAGTTGCTGATGAGTATTCACCACCAAGAGTAAGACCTGCATCTACCCACTGATCTGTAGTTCCAAAAAATCTTGAAAGAGGATTAGATCCGCTTTTTGCAACTTTTCCGCCCTTATCGCTATCCCAACCGAGAGTAGCACCACCACCGATATCAAAACCAAACTCTGTTCCAAGAATTCCATCAAATGCAACAAAAGGAGTAAGAGTCATTTCAGCAACAGCTACATCATAACCAACTTTTACAGCAAAACCTGAATCAGAACCATCAAGAACTCCGCCGAAAGCTGTAACAAAGTTAGCATCAAGACCAAGGCCGGGAACTGCAGTAACAGAAACAGCTGCATCAAGAGCATATCCTGCTGTGTCGAAAGTTCCGTTAACAACGCCGAATTCTACAGCGATGTCCATTACGTTTTCAACTGAATAACCTGCTTCTAAAGAAGCATCTGTTGAGAAAGAAACATAGTTACCCTTAAGTTCCATACCGGTAAGTGTGAAATCATCAACTACGTTAGCAACTACTGCATTTCTTGCTCTGATAGTTTCATCACCATCAATTTTAAGGTATGCAGGACCCATAACGATTCTTGCATCCCAAGTGATCATTTCTGACCAATGGTCTTTTGCGCTGTGCATTTCGTAGGTAAGATCTGACCAGTCGCCGCTTGTGGCATATGCTCTGTAGTTACCTTCAAGATTGTTTACAGCGATTGAACCGTAAACACCATCTCCAGCTTCAGTTGCTACATCTTCACCGAATTTGAACTGGAGCATTGCAAACGGAGCGTTTGTAAGAGCGAGTTCTTCTGTTTCAAGATCGATACTTACATAAGTATCCATTTCTGCATAAACAAAGGCTTCAACCTGAGCAAATGCGCCCATTCCGATTACCATCAGAAGTGCAAGGACAAGTGCTATTTTTTTCATACTATTTCACTTCCTCCAAAATTTTGGGATCAAGCCAACGGCCCGTTTGTATCCCATTTTTCATACTATTTAGGGGTAATTATACCAACCCCATTTTTAGCTGTCAAGAAAATATAAGTTTTTAACATCGTTCTAAAACTTATTCTTCTTAAACAGAAAAAACCGTAAAAATATCGGTCAATGACCGATAATCTTTAAAAAATACCCCCTTTCTGTTCAAAGATCAAGCAGAATGGGGGATTTTTTAATAAAACTAACCTATTTCTTTCAATAATTCTTTTACTTTATCAGTTTTTTCCCAGGAAAAAATATCCCGGCCGAAATGTCCGTAGGCAGCGGTCTCCTGAAAAACCGGTTTTTTAAGATCAAGAGTTTTTATTATTCCAGCAGGGGTAAGATCAAAAACCTTTTCTGCTGCCGCCTCTATTACTGCCTCAGGCACCTTTGATGTACCGAAAGTATCCACCATTACCGAAACAGGAAAGGGAACTCCTATAGCATAAGCAAGCTGAACTTCACATCGTTCACACAGATCTGCAGATACTATGTTCTTGGCCACATAACGTGCCATGTATGCTGCCGATCGGTCTACCTTAGAAGGATCCTTACCGCTGAAGGCTCCACCTCCATGCCGGCCCATTCCGCCGTAGGTATCTACTATGATTTTACGTCCGGTAAGTCCTGAGTCTCCATGAGGGCCCCCAATTACAAAACGTCCGGTCGGGTTGATGAAAAACTTCGTATCATCTGCAAGAAGCCCTGTAGGCTCAAGTACCGGTTTGATAATCTTCTTTATAATGCTTTCTTTTATCTCTTCATATGAAACATCATCATCGTGCTGGTGGCTTACTACAACAGTATCGATTCTTTTTGGTGTGAATCCTTCATATTCAATTGTTACCTGGCTCTTTGAATCCGGCCTGAGCCACATTAGTTTTCCTGATTTTCTCATATCAGCAGCTTTCAGCAGTATCTGATGTGAAAACATTACAGGTGCAGGCATAAGTTCAGGTGTTTCCTTGCAGGCAAAACCGAACATCATTCCCTGATCTCCGGCTCCCTGCTCCTTGTATAATCCTGCACCGTCGGTAACGCCCTGTGAGATATCAGGCGACTGGCTGTGAATTGTATTGAGTACCGCCATTGATTCACAGTCCAGACCGTATTCCGGTTTCACATAACCGATCTTCTTTGCTACTCCTCGTGCTATTTCCTGCACATCCACATAGGTGTTAGTGGTAATTTCCCCGCCTACAAGGACCATGCCGGTTGTAGTAAAGGTTTCGCAGGCGACTCTGGACTGCGGATCATCTGCCAGACATGCATCAAGGACTGCATCAGAGATCTGATCACATAGTTTGTCGGGATGACCTTCACCTACCGATTCGGAAGTGAAAAGATAGTTTCTGTTTTCCATTTTATTCTCCTTATTTTTTCCGCATGGATGCGGAATCAGGAGGAGGGAGAAATCAAATTACATTTGAGTTCTCTTAAATAAAAAAATTACATGGAAGTGATTTTTTTATTACTCCTTAGATTGCCCCGGTTATGGGAACCGGTACAAAATGATCATCTTTTTCAAGATGCTTATTTAAAAGCTCTTCCGGTTCAAGTAAGCAAAGGACCGGAAAAGCTTTATATGAAAATCTATAAAACGAATCAGTATCTGTAGTGTTCAGGTTTGTAGGGACCCTCTACATCTACTCCGATATAATCGGCCTGATCTTTTGAAAGTTTAGTAAGCTTTACACCTATCTTTTCAAGGTGAAGTCGGGCAACTTCTTCATCAAGCTTCTTTGAAAGACGGTATACTCCGGGTTTATAGTCATTTTCAGCTAAATCTATCTGAGCAAGCGTCTGGTTTGAAAAAGAGTTCGACATTACAAATGAGGGATGTCCTGTTGCACAACCCAGGTTCACAAGCCTGCCTTCGGCAAGAAGAAAGATTTCATGACCGTCTGCATAGACATATTTATCAACCTGAGGTTTAACATTAATCTTTTCTATTCCCTTCCATGCATTCAGCTCATCAACCTGAATCTCGTTGTCGAAGTGACCGATATTGCAGACTATTGACTGATCCTTCATTTTACTCATGTGATCAGCAGTTATAACATCCTTGTTACCGGTTGTTGTAACATAGATATCCCCGGTTCCAAGTGTGTCTTCAACAGTACTTACTTCAAACCCCTCCATAGAGGCCTGAAGGGCGCATATGGGGTCAATCTCGGTTACAACGACTCTGGCTCCGAATCCGCGCATCGACTGCGCACAGCCCTTGCCTACGTCTCCGTAGCCGCAGACAATAGCTACCTTACCAGCAATCATTACATCGGTTGCCCGCTTCAGACCGTCTGCAAGTGATTCACGGCAGCCGTAGAGGTTATCGAACTTACTCTTTGTAACACTGTCGTTAACGTTTATAGCGGGAAATAACAGGCTTCCTTCCTCCATCATATGGTAAAGACGGTGAACTCCAGTTGTTGTTTCCTCGGAACAGCCGCGTATTTCTTTTGCCATATCCGTGAAAAATGATGCATTTTCACTGTTTACTTTAAGAAGGAGGTCTTTAATTACCTTCTCTTCGTGCTTTGCTGAAGCCGTCTTAACCCATCCGTCGCCACCTTCAAGTTCAACGCCCTTGTGAATAAGAAGGGTTGCATCTCCTCCGTCATCAACGATCTGGTTCGGTCCCTTTCCTCCCGGAAAGCTAAGCGCATCAAGGGTACACTCCCAGTATTCTTCGAGCGTTTCTCCCTTCCAGGCAAAGACAGGAACACCCTTAGGATTATCAACTGTTCCGCCGTTTTCCGGCCGACCTACAGCGATTGCTGCGGCAGCATGATCCTGGGTTGAAAAAATATTGCAGCTTGCCCATCTTACATCAGCTCCAAGTTCTACAAGAGTCTCAATTAGCACAGCTGTCTGAATTGTCATGTGAAGTGAACCGGTTATTCTAAGCCCTTTTAGCGGTTTTTCCTTAGAATATTTTGCCCTGATCGCCATAAGGCCCGGCATTTCATGTTCTGCGATCTCAATTTCTTTCCGGCCCCAGTCGGCCAGATTTATGTCTTTTACTTTGTATTCCACGATAGATATCTCCGTACCTTTAAATATAAGGATCTATAATGAAAAAAACAAGGACAGATATATGATTGACACTGCGGATTACCTGAACTAATATTGGTCTATATGTATGGTCTTCCTTTAATACTCGCTGGACTTCTTTCATTTGGTTTTTGTGTAATAATAATACCAATACTCATTCATTTGAGTCACAAAAATGAATGGTATGATGATATTGATCACCGGAAGATTCATACCGGAAATGTTCCGCGGCTGGCAGGAATAGGGATTTTTATATCGATGTCTGCAGGTCTGCTTGTTGGAATGCTTATTTCAATAAAATCCGGCGCAATCGGACTTAATATTCCTCCTCAGCGTATACTTATCTTTTTTATAGCCTATCTAATGATACATATAATTGGACTCATTGATGATTTTAAGAGTCTGAATCCGTATATCAAGTTTGTAATACAGATAGCCGCAACGCTGATAATAATGATTCCGGGACGCACATTCGAAATGATACGAATCCCCTTTATCAATGTAACCCTTGATATCGGGTTTCTGGGCTATATACTAACCGGAGTCTGGATTATTGGTGTATGTAATGCGGTCAATCTTATAGACGGAATGGATGGGCTTAGCGGTGGATTAAGTGCTATTGCAGCACTTTTTACTGCACTTATATCTATTTCAATCGGAAGTACCGCCACAGCTATAGTAGCATTTGCACTGTTCGGTTCAATACTTGGTTTTCTAGTATTTAATTTTCCGCCGGCAAAAATTTTTATGGGTGACTCAGGAAGTCTGTTCATAGGTTTTGCCATAGCCACTATGCCTCTTATTGAAATGAACCGCATTACAGATATGTCTCTGATTATTGCTATCAGTCTAATCTTTATCCCGGTTCTGGACACTCTAACTTCAATGCTCAGAAGAAAGATGAGAGGTCAGTCAATGTTTTTTCCTGACAGAGAGCATATACACCATAAACTGATGGACAGAAATCTAAGTGTAAAGCAGATTCTTCTTGTATTATACATCATAAGCATATTACTTTCAGCAACTGTTTTTTCCTGGACTCTTTGCGGGGCAGGCTGGATTATAAATCTTACAATTGTTCTATGGATTATAGTAGTAGGCTTCTTCTTCCAGCTTGCAAAGAAACACACGCCAAACAGTTAATTCTTTTCTTTATTAATTAAAAAACCCCGCTTCGGGAAAAGCGGGGCTGGAAGCAATTAGCAGTAATTAATCAGTTTCTAACATCACCACGGTAAAGAACTCTTATCTGTTTATACAGTCCTTCACCTTCGCTGATAGTATCAATATCTGTCAGTTCATTAAGTGTTGTATGAACAAGTCTTCTTTCAAAAGGGTTCATTGGTTCAAGTAATCTGGAACCTCTGGTTCTTCTAACCTGTTCAGCACTTTTTTTAGCAAGTTTAACAAGGTTTTCTTCACGGCGCTCTCTGTAATTCTCGGCATCAAGGATGATTCTGCATTCACTGCCGAGTCTTCCGGCATATACATTCAGCAAAAGCTGTATTGAATCAAGGTTTTTTCCCTTTCTTCCAATTAAAATACCTGTATACTGAGATTCAATTTCAAGTCCAATCTTGTTTTCTTCTCTGAAAACGATTTTTCCTTTACCCGGAAAACCCATTTTCTCTATAAGTTTTTCAAGGTAATCAATAATCTGTTTTTCAAAATCATCAATGCTGGTTTCAGCTGAATCTTCAGAATCTCCGATATATACCTTTATTTTGACGTTTCCTTTGCGGAATAACCCGCTTTTCGGCTTGTTTATAATTTCAACGTCGAATTCTTCCCGATCTATTCCAAGTTCTTCTACTGCTTTATCAATTGCCTCCTTCTCTGTCTTACCTTCAAATTCTTTGATCATATATTAAACTCCTTAGAGACATAACTTTCTCTTTAGCGCTTACCCTTTTTTTTCGGCTTCTTTTTGGCTGGAGGCGCAACCTTTTTTTTATTATCTGCCGAATTACTGTCATTTCCTGTAATTTTAAAATCAGCTCCGCCCTTACCGGCTGCAGCAGGTTTAAGATGCTTATTTGTATACATCTGCTGTAACATTGTAAAAAGGTTTGAAAAAATCCAGTAAACCAGCAATCCTGATGGTGCATTATAAAGAATAAAGAAAAACATAACAGGCATCATGTACATCATCATCTTCATATTACCGGCAGCTGCTGAGGTCTGGTTACTCTGCATAATCTTCTGGCTCAGAATCTGTGTTCCTACAAATATAATCGGAAGAAGTCTTAAATCCGACCACCCAAGTAAGGGCAGGGTTCCTGCAAAGTGTAAAATTGATTCCGGCATTGCCAGGTCATTAATCCATCCTGGAATGAATACAGCACCTCTAAACTCAAAATACTTGTTCATAAGACCGTACATGGCGATAAAAACCGGAAACTGCAGAAGCATAGGCAGACATCCGCCCATTGGACTGACACCTTCTTTCTTATAAAGCTCACCCATTGCAGCATTAAGTTTTTGAGGCTGGTCTTTATACTGAGCTTTCAGCTCTTCCATTTTCGGGGAGAGAGCAGACATTTTAGCTGTAGACTGGTAACTCTTCTTTGTAAATGGAAAGAGTACAACCTTCATGATGATAGTCAGAATGATAATTCCGATACCGTAATTGGGGATAAGCTTATAAGCAAGGACTAGAATCTTCTGAAGAATCCATTCAAGCCATCCAAGAATTGAGCTGGAATCTTCAATTTCATCGAGATTAAGGTCTTTCATAGCAAAGCCGTTTTCATCAGCTGAATTGTAAGGGAGAAGATATTTTTTAAGCTTCGGTCCCATATAAAACTTGAAAACATCTTCATTGTTAGAACTCTTTACCGGAGGTCTTGAAAAGTAAATTTCATTACCTTGCGGAAGACTTCCTTCAGCCATCTCGGAGAGTGTAATTTCATACTGTGTTGCATCGGGAACTGCTATCGCAGCAAAATACTTACCGGCAACTCCGGTCCATGTTACACGGTCTTCGAGTACAAGATAGTTATCCTTTATTTTTTCAACACTGGCCTTTTTACCTTCGTAAGTATAAAAACGCCTGTAAAAATACCTGTTATCAAGTTTTGTAAACTCAGGTCCAATCTGTGGTACAAAACTCAGAGTATATGAATAACCGTCAAAGTTAAGAGACGGAATTTTATTCACAGAGTTTTCAATACCAATTCTTAACTCAAGCATATAGTCTTCAGGAGTAAATTTATAGGTTTTTGTAAGAATGAAAGGAACCCTGTTGTCTTCAGAATCTGCAGGTGCAAGGTAGGTTCTGTAAAACTCAAATGTATATTCGTCTACTCTTCTGAATTTAAACTTATCATCTACAGGAACGGCCTTCCAGTCACCGAATGACAGTTCAAAAGCAGCCTTACCGCTGTCTCCGGCAAAAATCATTTCAAGAGGTTCGCCCATATCAAGATGTTCTTTAAGCTTCAGTGAAGTTAAAACTCCGCCTTCATTTGAAAATGTAATGATGAATCTTTCAGTTTCAGCAGTTATTTTCTGGGCAATAATATCATCCTGATCTTCTGTATAAATAAGTTCTTTAGAAGACGCAGACTGACTCTTTGGAATATTCTGCACTGATTCTGTCTGCTGAACTTCTTCAGTCTGGGTTACTGCTGTTTCTTCTACGACCTCCTGCTCTGGTGCAGGAAAAAATTTTGCCTGGATAAGGAATCCGGCGGAAATTACAACTGTTGAAAGGATAATCGCTAATAGCGTTTTCTTATCCATTGCTACTCCTTTTTATTTCAGGGAACCGGATCATAACCGCCTGCATGAAAAGGATTACACCTTAAAATGCGTCGGGCAGCCATATAGCTGCCTTTTCCGGGTCCGTATTTCTCTATTGCTGTGATTGCGTAACTTGAACAGGTTGGGTAGTACCGGCATGTATCTGGAAGCATTGGCGATATAAATTTTTTATAAAATTTAATAGACCCAATAATTGTTTTTTTAACCGGCTCTTTCATAATGATCCTGTCATTCTCCCATGCCGGAGCAAAGCCTGGCTTTTTTTAATAATCCAAGTATCTGGTTTTCTCTTGCAGAATAGAAATCTGCAGAAGGAAAAAGAATGATGGCCAAATCAAATCCGGGTTTCAGCCGATCTTTATTCAGCCTGTAAACTTCTCTAGCAACTCTCTTAGCACGGTTCCGCTGAACCGAATTACCGTACTTCCTGATTAAGGTAACCATGAATCTTGAATACCCAAGATTATTTCCGGAATAAACCAGTTTTGCTCCCGGAACCGAAACTTTCTTTCCGGAAGCAAAAAGATTTTTAATGTCAGAAAGATTCTTAAGTCTTTCTTGTCTAGTAAGGCTTCTTTTCATCAGCAACAGAAAGTTTCTTTCTGCCTTTTTTTCTTCTGCGTGCAAGAATTGCTCTGCCGCCTGCTGTTGCCATTCTCGCCCTGAAGCCGAATTTACGATTTCTCTTCACCTTGCTGGGCTGATATGTTCTTTTCATCAGGGATGCTCCTTATGTATAAATCGTTATATCAGTTAAATATATTAAAATATAATCAATTAGATTCTAAATTGCATTAAGGTTCCGTAGTATACGTTTTTTAGTCTGCAGATGTCAAGATCTAAAGTCTTATACGGACATCCTTTAACTTCAATTCAGGATAACTTTTCTGCAGTTTTCTAAGTATTGTTCTTTTTTTAAATTCGAGCTTCTGAAGCCAGCCGGGGTGATCTACTTTAACGTAGACTATGCCGTTTTCTATCTCCTCAATCTTTGAATGCGCACCTTCATCAATACCGGCAATCTCCGACCAGGATGAAAATAATGATACAGCTTCACGCTGACTTTCATCCTGAATCATATTATCAATCATGATTTTTATTAAATCAGCAGCTTTTTTCATACTTCCTCCAGATTAATATTGCCATTACTGACTCTGTGAAGATGGCCGCTTTTTTTAAAATCAACAAGCCCCTCATCAGGAAGAAAGGTAAAAAAAGCCTGTTTATAATCAGGAAGATTCTCAAGAAATCGTTTACGTTTCTGAAGATCAAGTTCAAGCAGTACATCATCTAAAAGCAGAATCGGCTGTTTTCCTGTTTTTACCGAGAAAAACACTGCCTGTGAAGCTTTTAGGGATAAAGAAATAAGCCTCACCTGACCAGTCGAAGCAGTTGAAGCAAAATTGTGATTTCCGCTATAAAAACCTATCCGGTCACGATGCGGGCCGGAAGTTGTAAGAGCATAATCAATATCTTTTTTACGATGCTCTTTTAATTCAGCTAAAATTTCTTCCTGCTCCGGTTTATTTTTCCAGGAGGATGAATATCTGATTTTTAAATCAATGTCAGCTGAAGCTATAGTCCGGTAAAGAAAAGAAAATGTAGAGTTGAAATCATTTATCAGCTGTATCCGCTTTTTCTGAATTACTATCCCAGCCTCAGCAAGCTGATTATCATATAAATCAATCAAATCAATCCGTTTTTCTTTCAGAACACGGTTTCTTATCTTAAGAACTCTGTTATAAAGGCGAAGCGAATCAATATAATCAGAATCATAAAGACTTATGGTTTGATTCATAAAGATTCTGCGCTTTTCAGGGGCACCGTTTACAACATTAATATCATCATGTGAAAATACTATGCATGGAAAATCAGAAATAAGTTCCTTTCTGTCTTTCAGCCTGACTCCATCAACAGAAATACTTTTACGTCCATTTTCAATTTTCAGCTGTATTTTTCGTAAAGTACCCTTATCGAGGTATTCTCCGAAAACAGACATAGATTTCTGACCTGATGTAATAAACATGTTTTCATTTTTTGTTCTGAAAGATGAGCCTACACAAAGTAGATATATGCTTTCAAGAAAATTTGTTTTACCCTGGCCGTTTTCACCGACCAGGTAAACATCTTTATCTGAAAAATTTATGCTTGAATTATTAAGGTTTCGAAAATTAAAAACTTTTACAGTTTTAAAACTCATTCAGTATCAGTCAAGCTGCATCGGCATAACAATGTGAAAATAATCGGCTTCTTCTGCAGGCTGAACTGTTATGGCCTTATTAGGCTCAGAAAACCTTATCCTTACATTTTCATTGTTGATGACACGCAGAGGGTCGGTAAGGTAGGAATAATTAAGTGCAATAGTGGTTTCAGGACCCTCGAAAGCACATTCAATTTCTTCTTTTGCCACACCGATTTCACTTTCTTCGGAATTAAGCTCAATTACTCCTGAAGCCAGGTTCATAAATATTCTTCTGGATTTGTTCTCTACCAGCAGAGAAACACGTTTAACAGCTTCAACAAGTTCATCTCTTCTTACTGTGATATCGTATTGCTGATTATCCGGAATAACCCTGTTGTAATTGGGAAACTGGCCTTCTATAAGGCTTGATGATATCTTCTGGTTATCAAACTTAAAGAATATGTTTTTCTCTGTCACAGCGACCTGTATTGAGCCTTCACCGCTGCAGAGTTTGCTTATGAGTAAAAGAACTTTTGGCGGAATTATTACTCCGCTGAAAGGTTTTACTGTACCAGCAGTATTCTTTTTGATAAAGGACAGTCTTCTTCCGTCAGTGGCAACCATAATCAGATTACCTTCTGTGTTTTCCATGAAGACACCGTTCATAAAATATCTTGTTTCATCATCAGAAACGGCAAAAACCGTCTGGGTAATCATTTCGATAAGATCTTTCTGGGGCATTACAAAGAAACTGTCGTCTGATATTTTCTGCATTTCAGGATACTGCTCCGAGGCAATACTCTTGAGCTGAAAGTTAATTTTCTTGAATAAGGGTTTAATATAAAGCTTTCCGTCTTTCAGTTCAAATTCAATATCACCGTCAGGAAGTGATCTTAGAATACTCAAGAATTTATCACAGTAAACAGTAGTGCTTCCGGGCATACTGATATCTACGGGTATACTGGTTTCAAAACCTACTTTGAGATCGGTAGCTTTGATTGAAAGAGTATTATTTTCAGCTTCAAGAAGAACATTTGAAAGAATAGACAGGGCATTTTTGGAAGATATAATTTCCTGAGCTATGGATATTTCTCTTGTTATATTGCTTTTTTCACAAGTAAATTTCATTGATATCTCCTTCAATACAATTATACATTCTCTAATTATACATTATATATTAATTAAGAAGTAATAATAGTAATATCTTCTAATATGTTAATAACCCGGTTAAATCCTATATACATAAGAAAATATAAAAATAATAACTTTCAAGAATTATTAACCGGTTATTCAATTTATTAACAGAATAATAAATTTTCCGCAATTCATAAACAGAATATCAACAGATTTTTCTAGTTTTTACGCTCGTCTTTAATAGTCCTGATAAGGTTATTAATAGCCGGTTCAAGTGTAGAGTCTGTCTTCATTCTGCTTTCTATTCTCTGACATGCATGCATAACAGTTGTATGATCACGGCCTCCGAACTCATATCCAATCTCAGTTGTTGAATACTCAGTCATTTCACGAAGTATATACATTGCAACCTGTCTTGGAAGAGTAACCGCCTTGGTTCTTTTTTTACTTTTCAGATCCGATATGCCTACACCAAAATAATCTGCAACAATTCTCTGTATCTGATCAACAGAAACATTAGCCTGCACAATATCTGTGAAATGGTCTTTCAGCTGTTCTTTGGCAATATCAAGGGTTATTTCTTTATGAACAAGTTCAGAATAGGCTACAAGCTTTAAGAGTGCAGATTCCAGATCCCTTACATTCGAAGTTATATTCTGGCAGATGAGTTCAATAACTTCTCTCGATATTGGAATATTTCTGTTTTCAAGCTTTCTCATGAGGATAGCCTGACGAGTTTCAAGGTTAGGCGGTTTCAGATCAACATTAAGCCCGCGTTCAAACCGGCTTCTTAATCTGTCTGCCAGGTTTTTAAGTTCCGATACCGGACGGTCACAGGTAAATACTATCTGTTTCTTGGATTCATACAATGCGTTAAAGGTATGAAAAAGCTCTTCCTGAGTTGCTTCTTTTCCCTGAAGAAAATGTATATCGTCAATGAGAAGCACATCTACCGTACGGTATTTATTTTTGAACTGCTGGATCTTTTTCTTTGATAGAAGATCCAGAAACTCATTGGTGAAAGTTTCGGCAGTAACATAAACAATTTTCAGTTCGGGAGTATCTGCAAAAACAGAATGTCCTATAGACTGAATAAGGTGGGTTTTTCCAAGTCCTACACCCCCATAGAAAAGACAGGGGTTATATGCAGTTCCAGGGTTTTTGGAAATAGCATAGGCTGCGTTGGCAGCGAATGAATTGTTTTCTCCAATAACAAAGGTATCAAATGTATAATCAGGATTAAGCTGATAATGGGAATCAGACAGTGCTGATTCTCTAACTCTAACCTGAGGTTTTGATACAGGTTTATCCCTTTTTACCGGGGTTTCAATTTCATCGGGCTCTGAAACAGGCTGTCTTTTTGATTCCTGTGTATCTTTTGATTTTTTTACAACTTCAAAAATAATAGAAAGTTCATTACCGCATATTTCTTCTATAGTCTGTCCCAGTTCTTTACCGTATCTCTGGGAGATTTGATCTTTATAGAAGGAAGAGGGTACTGCTATGTTTATGGTATTTTCATTACCGGAAATATATTCAAGGTTACTGAACCACATGACCCATTCCTGTTCAGTGATCCGGTTCCTGAATTGATTGAGGGTCTCAGACCAGAAACCGCTCCAATCCCATACATCATTATCGGGCATAGGTTTAATCCTTTTATTAACAGCTTATCCACAAGTAACTAAAAAATCAAATAGCGTTAAAAAAATCCGGATAACTGTAAAAATCCGGATTAAAATAAGCATAGATGAATAAGTCTATATATTATAATGAGTTACAAATCTATATAAATAAAAATTATATATATCAACTCAGAATAATTTTATTCAGTATAAATAATTAGTTTTTAATAAGTTATCCACAAGTTATACACAAGTAAGTGCCTTAAAAACATTTCTAAAAACAGGCTCAAGCACTTAATTGGCTATTTTAATCTATAGCGTATCTCTTTGCAAGAAATATCATAGGGAATTCTTGTAATTTCAGAATTGGCTGAAGAAGCACAACGCTTGTTTTTTTATTTTAACAAAGATATAATATAGACTTCTAAAAGAAACCCAGAAATACAAAAATCAGGAAGGACCATGCAAGAAAACTATTCCGCTTCGGACATACAAATTTTAAAAGGTCTGGAAGCAGTAAGAAAAAGGCCGGGTATGTATATCGGTACGACCGGACCGGACGGACTGCATCACCTGGTTTACGAAATCGTTGATAACAGTATTGATGAAGCACTCGCCGGCTATTGTTCTGAGATAACAGTATCTATAGAAAAAGGAAACCACATTGTAGTCAAGGATAACGGACGAGGAATCCCTGTTGATGAACATCCGGTCGAAAAGGTAAGTGCACTTGAAATTGTACTTACAAGGCTTCATGCCGGTGGAAAGTTTGATAAGAATTCATATAAAGTATCAGGCGGTCTTCACGGAGTAGGTGTTTCAGTTGTAAATGCTCTTTCTACAACCTGTGAAGTTGAAGTTCACAGAGAGGGGAAAATTTACTTTCAGAAGTACCATAGAGGAACTCCTGAAGAGCCTGTAAAAATTATAGGCGATACTGATTATCGAGGCTCAATTGTTTCGTTTATGGCCGATGATACTATCTTTGAAACTGTAAACTACAGCTTTGATGTTCTTTCCCAGAGGCTCCGGGAACTTGCATTCCTTAATAAAGGAATCAAAATAGTAATCAGTGACAACAGGCTTCCAGTTCCCAAGACAAAGGATTTCCAGTTTGAGGGCGGACTAAAATCATTTATAGAATATCTTAATAAAAATAAGACTTCTCTTCATAAAGAACCTATCTATATTGAAACTGAAAAGGATAGAGTAGGAGTTGAAATAGCTTTTGAATACAACGACGGTTATGCCGAGAATATCTTTTCATTTGTAAACAATATAAATACCCGTGAAGGCGGTACTCATCTTGCCGGTTTTAAATCGGCACTGACAAGAACTCTTAATGATTTTCTAAAGAAATCAAAGCTATCAAAGAAGGTTGATGAGAACCTTAACGGTGATGATGTAAGAGAAGGAATTACAGCGGTAATTTCAGTTAAAGTTCCGGATCCCCAGTTTGAAGGACAGACTAAGACAAAGCTTGGAAATTCAGATGTAAAGGGAATTGTCGAATCGATAGTCAACGAACAGCTTACCGATTATTTTGAATTAAATCCGGAAGTTGTGGATGGTATTCTTGATAAAACTGTGATGGCAGCAAAGGCTCGAGCTGCAGCCCGCCGCGCAAGAGAACTTACCAGAAGGAAGAGTTTTCTTGAAAGCAGCAGTCTTCCAGGAAAGCTTGCAGACTGCAGCCAGAAGGATCCTTCGCAGTGCGAAATATATATTGTAGAGGGAGATTCCGCAGGTGGTTCGGCAAAGCAGGGCAGAGACCGAAAGTTCCAGGCAATTCTTCCATTATGGGGAAAGATGCTCAATGTTGAAAAAACCAGAGTTGATAAAGTTCTGTCTAACGATAAGCTTATGCCGGTTATCTCTGCTCTTGGCGCAAGCGCAGGTAAGGAATTTAATGCAGCGAAACTGAGGTATCACAAAGTTATTATTATGGCTGATGCAGATGTTGACGGCTCACATATTAGAACACTTCTGTTGACATTCTTTTTCAGATATATGACCGAGCTTGTTGAGCGCGGACATGTGTATATTGCAATGCCGCCTCTTTATAAAGTCTCAGTTGGAAGGAACGTTCAGTATGCATATGATGATGTGGAAAGGGATAAAATTCTTTCTACATTTAATGAAGATAAAGATAAAATAAATATACAGCGCTATAAGGGTCTAGGTGAAATGAATCCGGAACAGCTCTGGGAAACAACAATGAACCCCGAGTCCCGGAATATCATGCAGGTAAAACTTGAAGATGCAGTTGAAGCCGATGATATATTCACAACCCTTATGGGAGAACAGGTAGAACCAAGAAGAAAGTTTATCGAAGATAATGCACTTCTAGTATCAAATCTTGACGTATAATACCTAATTTACTTAGCGGGGGCTAAATTGGAAACAACCGGAAAAGTTATACCAGTTGCCATTGAGGAGGAGATGAAAAACTCCTATCTCAATTACGCAATGTCAGTAATCATCAGCAGGGCCCTTCCTGATGTCCGTGATGGACTGAAACCGGTACATCGAAGAATACTCTATGCGATGAGTGAAATGGGCCTGAAATCGGACCGGCCTAATAAAAAGTGCGGAAGAATAGTTGGAGATGTTCTTGGTAAATATCACCCTCACGGTGACCAGTCCATATACGATGCTCTTGTAAGACTTGCACAGGATTTTTCTATGCGATATCCACTTGTCAATGGACAGGGTAACTTCGGATCTATAGATGGGGATCCTCCTGCAGCAATGAGATATACAGAGGCAAAACTCCAGAAGATTGCTGATGAACTGCTAAACGACATTAAAAAGGAAACGGTTGATTTTGGGCCGAACTATGATGACTCACTTCAGGAACCGCTTGTTCTGCCTGCAGCAATACCAAACCTTCTGATAAACGGAGCAAGCGGAATTGCAGTAGGTATGGCAACAAACATGCCGCCGCATAATCTAGAAGAAGTAAGTAATGCTGTAAAAGCTTATATTGATGATCCTGAAATTACAATTGAAGGTTTGATGGAGCATATCAGCGGTCCTGATTTTCCAACCAGAGGTATCATCTTTGGAAAAACAGGTATCAAGAATGCCTATAAAACAGGACGTGGCAGGGTAACAATAAGAGCGAGATGTTCGCTTGAGACTACAAAAACCGGTAAAGATATAATTATTGTTACTGAAATTCCCTATGCGGTTAACAAAGTTACTCTTATTACCAAGATTGCCGACCTGGTTTCCGACAAGAAGCTTGAAGGTATTTCTGACTTGAGGGATGAGTCTGACAGGGACGGTATCAGGATTGTTATTGAGCTGAAAAGGGGCGCTATACCCAGGGTTGTTTTAAACCGCCTTTTTACACAGACACAGCTGCAGCAGAACTTTAATGTAAATGCTTTAGCTATTGTAAAAGGAAAACCTAAACTTCTTACCCTGAAGGATCAGATTAAATACTTTGTTGAACACCGACAGGAAGTTATTACAAGAAGAACCCAGTTTGATCTGAAGAAGGCAAAGGAAAGGGAACATATTCTCATTGGACTCAAGATAGCTCTTGATAATATTGATGATGTTATCAAGATAATAAAGAGTTCGAAAACAGTCGACATAGCCAGAACCTCATTGATGGATACCTTCAAACTTTCTGAAAGGCAGGCTCAGGCTATTCTTGATATGAGACTTCAGAAACTTACCAGTCTCGAAACTCAGAAGATACTCGATGAACTGGCAGAAATCAGGGCTTTAATTGCCTATCTCGAAGACCTCCTGTCTGACGGGTCCAAGATTCTTGGTGTTATAAAAGATGAGACTGATGAAATAGCTGTTAAATATGGAAAGGGAAGAACAACTGAAATTGTTCTTGAAGAAGCTGAAAAAATTGATATAGAAGATATGATCAAGGAAGAGGATATGGTTGTCCTCATTTCCAGCAAGGGATTTATAAAAAGACTTCCGGTAACAGCATATAAGAATCAGGGAAGGGGCGGAAAGGGTTCATCCTCAGCTAATCTGAAGAATGAAGACTTTATTGAACATCTATTTGTAGGCTCTACCCATGATTATATACTTTTCATCACCAGTGTAGGAAAAGCCTACTGGATGAAGATACATGAAATACCGGAAGGTTCCAGAGCCGCAAGGGGAACACAGGTTAAAGCTCTGCTCTCAATTTCGCCGGATGAAGAAATTAAAACTATTGTCTCCCTTAAAGATTTTACAGACGATGAGTTCATCTTTATGGGAACCAGACGCGGTATTGTTAAAAAGGTTAAAACTTCTGACTTCTCAAATGCTAAAACACGCGGAATTATAGCTGTAAAACTGGACAACGGAGATACCCTTGTAAGTGCAATACTTACAAAAGGTAATGAAGAAGTCTTTCTTGTAACCAAGAAAGGAAGCGCTTTACGATTCAACGAGTCTGCTGTAAGGACTATGGGCCGAGCAACCAGAGGTGTAACAGGTATTAAGCTTTCAGGAAATGATGAGCTTGCAGGCATTCTCTGTGTCAGAGAAGACGAAATGATGATGATCATCAGCGAATACGGATATGGAAAACGTACAAACTATGATCAGTTTACCCCGCATGGACGAGGAACCAGAGGCCAGATTGCCTATAAGGTAACAGACAAAACCGGCGAAATTATCGGTGTGATGGAAGTTAAGGAAGAAGACGAAATGGTTTGTATTACATCTCAGGGAAATACCTTAAAACTTGCCTGCGGAGATATTTCACTTATGGGCAAGTCTGCACTTGGGGTTAGAGTCGTAAATATTAATAAACCGGATTCTGTAATTGGAGTAGCAAGAGTTATTAAAGATTCTGATGATGAATAATAATGGATGCCGGTGAAACCCGGTATTTATTTGAAAAGAATATAAAAAAGGCTGACTAAGAATTATTTCTTGTCAGCCTTTTTTTGTTTCACGTGAAACATTATTCCGTGAAACCGTATTTGGAAATAACCTTTTCCGCCTCAGACCAGAGATGTTTCTTTACTGACTCTTCAGCAAAAATGGAAAAAATATTGTTTTTCATTATTTTTAAGATTTCTTTTTCGGCAAAAATACCTTCTTTATAAAGCATTATATATTCATTTGTAAGTTCAGAGTTAAAAAGAGTAGGGTCATCTGAATTAAGAGTTACATAGATTCCTTTATCAAAAAAAGCTTTTATAGGATGATCCTTAATTTTTTCCACAAATTTTCTAGTGAAAAGATTACTTGTTGGACATATTTCAAGAGGAATCTGTTCCTTAACCAGTCTGTTCATAAGGGCTTCATCCTGAATTGCACTTATTCCATGACCAATTCTTGCTGCATTAAGGTAATCGAGGGCTGCTGTAATTGATTCGGGCCCTATATCCTCACCGGCATGGGCAACTACTTTTAAGCCTTCAGCTTCAGCTTTTTTGAATACCTCGCTGTAATCCTCTGCCGGTCCGGATGATTCCGCCCCTCCAAGGCCTATACCGATTACACTTGGTTTTCTGTTTTCAAGAACAAGATTCAGATTGTTCTCGGCGTTCTCCGGTCCAAATGTCCTGGAAACATCAATCAGCCATTTGACAGTTATGCCGGACTCTTCATAGAGTTTTCTTGACCCGGCTTCCAGAATATCCATCATAAAAGGAAATGAAAAACCCGTCTGAATAAATTTGGTTACTGCAAAAAATATTTCTGCATACTTAATGTTGTTTCTTGTAAGATATTCCTTGGCATCATTTATAAGGTATGCGACATCCTGGTTTTTCACAAAACTGGATTGTATTACATTAATAAACAGTGCGATAAACTCATCGAGACTTTTAACCTTAAATTTTTCAATTAAGTCTTCTCTTTTTTTTATTCCCTCAAGGTCAAGGTTATTGTCCTGGATAAGGTTCCAAATGCTGTCAGCACTCACCAGACCTTCAAGATGAAGATGAATTTCTGCCTTTGGGATCTCTTTTATCAGTTGAATAAAGCTGTTATTTCCGGAATTCACTATGCTTCCCCGTTTACAGAATAATAATCATAGATCTCTCTAATTTACGGCTGATTTCCATTAAAAGTTAAGAAAAATAGGAAATAACAGCTATCTTTCTAAATATATATCGATTGTTGGTTTTTTACAAAGAAAAAAAGAGCTGACTCGGAATGAGTCAGCCCATGACTTCAGGCTTCTACTACTTCTTTTACTCCGGGTACCTGTTCTTTTAGATACCTTTCAACACCCTGCTTAAGGGTCATTTTAGACATAGGACAGCCGTTACAGGCTCCCTTGAGCTGTACAGAGACAACTCCGTCTTCAGATACATCGACAAGTTCAATGTCGCCTCCGTCTGCCTGGAGAGACGGTCTGACATCCTCTAATGCCGCACTAACTGCTTCTTTCATCTGAGAACTCCTTGGTTTAATATTACTATTACGATAAGCGATCGTCAATAATAGCTGTTTTTAGGATGAAAAGTTTTTTGCCTCTTACCAAAAATAACAATACAGTATAAAATACTTTGCATGAAAGGAAAGACTGTTGTATTCGCGAACCAGAAGGGAGGAGTAGGTAAAACTACAACCGCCGCAAATCTGGGAGCCTATGTTGCTGAAGCCGGGAAAAAAGTTCTGCTTGTTGATTTTGATCCGCAGGGCAATCTTTCGAGTTGTGTCGGGGCCGATAGAAATGAAGCCGGTATATATGAAGTTATAGTTGGTAAAAAAACTCCTGAAGAAGCTCTTCAGAAAACTGCGATGGATAATATGGAAATATTGTCTTCCAATATAAATCTTACCGGTGCAAATGTAGAGCTTATCAACCTTGAGAATCGCGAGTATTATCTTAAAAACAGCCTTTCAAAAATTAAAAACAATTACGATTATGTTTTTATTGACTGTCCTCCATCCCTCGGCGTTCTTACCCTTAACGGGCTTGCTGCTGCGGATTCGGTAATCATTCCTCTGCAGTGTGAATATTTTGCGTTGGAAGGACTCAGCCTTCTTCTTCAGACTGTTAAGTCTGTTCAGAAGGGACTTAATAAAAATCTCAGTATAGACGGTATCCTGTTTACAATGTACGACTCCAGGACAAGGCTTGCAAATGAAGTAGTCCAGGAGGTTTCCGGTTATTTCAAGGATAAGGTGTTCAGAACCATAATCCCTAGAAATGTAAGATTGTCGGAAGCTCCTTCTCATGGCGTTCCTGTAAACTTATATGACAAGACATGTATTGGTGCCCGAAGCTATGAAAAACTTGCTGCGGAGGTGATGGATCGTGTCTAAGCGCCCTGCACTCGGAAGCGGCTTAAGTGCCCTTATGGGCGGAGCAGATGAAAGTGTTGACTCATCTGTAAACTCATCCTCCGGAATTACTATTGTTTCTATAGAAAGTATAATCCCAAATCCTGATCAGCCGAGAAAAAGCTTCGATGAGGAAGCCCTAAGTGAGTTAGCGGTTTCTATTAAAGACAAGGGTGTTATTCAGCCTATCATAGTTGAAAAGTCAGGTGACAGGTTCATCATTATTGCAGGTGAGAGACGCTACCGTGCTTCAAAGATTGCCGGTTTGAAAGAGATGCCTGTAATTGAGAGAAATTATACTAACAATGAAAAACTTGAAATTGCCCTGATTGAAAATATTCAGCGTGAAGATCTGAACCCGATTGAAGAGGCCATAGCATATAAAGAGCTGATGGATATAGAAAATCTCAATCAGGAAGAACTTGCAGAGAAGGTCGGGAAAAAGCGTTCAACTGTAGCCAACAGCCTGAGACTTCTGAAGCTTCCGGAAGAAGTGCAGAATTCCCTGGTTCAGGGAACAGTATCTGCCGGACATGCACGGGCGATCCTTTCGATGAACACTTCAAAGCAGATGTCGGAACTTCACAAAAAAATACTTGATGAAGGTTTATCTGTTAGAGAAGCTGAAAAACTTGCAGGACAGAGAGCCACTGAATCTGGAAAGAAGTCATCAAAGTCAAAGGCTTCCGGAACTGCAAAAAGAATTCCTGAACTGGAAGTTATAAAAGAGAAACTGATTGACAGGCTCGGAACCAAGATAAATATTAACGGAAGCCTTAATCAGGGAAAGATCGAAATATCATATTATTCTATGGAAGATCTTGAACGACTCTTCGATCTTTTTACCGATTAGAATTTTCAATTTTTAACGTGTCTGAATTTTTATTGATTTAAAATTAATAAGTTAACGGAATTTGGCAAAAGACCTCCTGTTCCTCAATAATACCTGCACAATCTACGGTAAAAATAACTGGTATATAAATAATATATTGATCTCCTGCTAATGCTGAATAACAAGATTCCTGAAGGGATGTTAAGTTTATATGTACCATAAATGAGCCTTTAACATCGTGCTCTTCTATTAGTTCCTGTTGATAATAGCTATCGCTTTTCTCATAACTAACATCTGCACTTATGCTCCAAGCATAATTTCCATCATCATCTGTATAGCATTTATCTTGCTGGGTAATATTTATTGCTTCAATATCTGAATAGTTAACAGATACAGTATATTCAAATGGGATTAAACTTTCTTCTGAGGATAAATTAATTGTTGTATCGACGGTTTGGGCAAATTCGGAATCGTAATCGATTCTAAATAAGCTGATATCATCAAGGTTGTATACGACAGTATTATAAATAGTAACAGTATCAACAATTTCAGGATTCATTAACCATGGGATTGCTACCATCTGTTCACATGATGCCAATATTACTATCAGCATGCCTACAAAAAATAATTTTTTAATTCTACTCATTTTTTTCTCCTGTTTATTATAAAATTCTGATTATTATATTGGATAGGCTTCATATTATAACATTGTTTTAGGTTAGCTGTAAAAAACGTCTAATATTTTCTTTCCGGATTTTCGTGTTCAAAATGAATTATAGTTTAGGCTTATAATTTCTGTATCCTATTGTTTTTACCTTTATCAATATTGACAAAACTGCCATTGATTCATATATTAGACCCCACGACAATTATTGTAATATGGAGAGGTGTCCGAGTGGTCGAAGGAGGCGGTCTTGAAAACCGTTGAGCCGCAAGGTTCCGTGGGTTCGAATCCCACCTTCTCCGTATTTTGCCCGCAAGGGCTGGTTTCATTCGGAGAGGTGCGAGAGTGGTTGAATCGGGCTCCCTGCTAAGGAGTTGTACTGGTAACGGTACCGAGGGTTCGAATCCCTCCCTCTCCGTTTTTTTTACTGTTAAATCAGTTAAATATAAATCATGAAGTATTCGACTTTGTTGAATATTTCAGAATAAGAAATCTCAGATTTCTTATTCCCATGTACCCATAGCTCAGCTGGATAGAGCGTTAGGTTGCGGACCTAAAGGTCGGAGGTTCGAGTCCTCTTGGGTATACTAAACAAAATTATTCCTGACGGAATAATTTTGTTTTTTGAGATTTTTTATGAAAACATAGTTTTCCTAAAAAACTCAACCACAGTGATATGCAGAGTTTTTTGCAGTCATCTGGGAGAGATGCGAGAGTGGTTGAATCGGGCGGCCTCGAAAGCCGTTGTACAGCTTGCTGTACCGAGGGTTCGAATCCCTCTCTCTCCGAAGCTAGGACTCGGAGAAACATCAATATTTCACATCTGGAGAGATGGCCGAGCGGTCGAAGGCGCACGCTTGGAAAGCGTGTGTATCGAAAGGTACCGGGGGTTCGAATCCCCCTCTCTCCGTTTATTCGCCGTCAGGCCCTGTGCTAGTATGCACTACCCAACCCCGTCAGGTCCGGAAGGAAGCAGCGGTCAGTGGTGTTTTACTGAGCCGCAGTAAGCTTGGCGGCGTTTTTTTATACCAAAGGCATATTAGAAAGACTTCTCAGGCGGCTCGTTGATTCGAGCCTTCGGCTCTCTCCAATATGCCTTCAATATTTACAAGGTTTGATAAGAGCCTCGAGGCTTTGGTACTGTATTTTGAAGAATTTTATTCACATGTATTTCCATAATTTATCCACAGGTTATCCACAGGTTTCTAAATGCGTATTTTACCGCTTGCTTTGCTTCTACGGTTAACTATACTTAGGTTACTGTAGGAGAAAATTTATGAAAAAAATTACTGTTTTAGTTTTTTCGGTTCTTATTCTGGGCGGTACTGTTTTTGCTGAGGAAGCGGGAACCAAGATTTCGGTATTTGTGCCGGAAAGTCTGTACCTGTATGATGATGGAGCTGTAGCATTAACCTCAGGTCTAAGTACCTCTTTGGGGCTTGGAAAGTTTCTTGAAATTCCGGTAGGTTTTGATTACTGTAAATTTCACGGTTATATGGTGGAGGGCGCTTCCGTCGACGGGAATGCGGTATCGCCTTCAAAGCCCTGGTTTATTGCCGATAACTTCCTGGCATATATCAAGCTGCAGCTTAAAGTAGAAATGGGCCCGGTTGTTCTTAAGGCATTCGGCGGAGGCGCCGGAAGCTGGAATGCTACCCTTACACCGCTTGAAGGCTGGGCTGCAGACGATGTTGCGGCGGCGGATGAATACGCCGGCTTTACCGAGTTTTCGGCCAGTGCACCCTTCGGTTACGGATGGCTTGCCGGAGGATCGCTTGGTATAAAGATTAAACAGGTAACTGTTAATCTGTTTGCAGAGTACAGGGATATTTATAATCCGCTTACATTGACTGCATCCTATCTTACTGGACCTTCAACGGGACTTACCGCTGCTAAAACGATTGAGTCAGCCGATGCTTATCTGATGATGCGCGGAATAGCCTGCGGCATCGGAGGCAGTTTCGCTTTCTAATCAATAAAAGTTTTCAAATCTTGAATCTGCTGATACACTGTTTAACCAGAAAAAATCAGGAGAAAAACGTTTTGGGAAGGAGAATAACTTTTTCAATTAAAGCATTAATTCAGGATCCTGACGGCCATGTTCTGATTCTTCGGCGCAATACCGAACGGAACACGGTCTGGGAATTACCGGGCGGACATCTTGAATTCGGAGAGACAGCCGAACAGGCAGTAATACGGGAAGTATTTGAAGAGACCGGAATGAAAATTGTCCCGGAGGTTCTTGTTGATACCTGGAATGTCTTTCTTGATAACTGGCACATCACCGGAATTATTTATAAATGCAGTACAGAAAATTTCGATATTAACCTTTCTGATGAACATGTTGAGTTCCGTTGGGCTGGAACAGAAGAGCCTGATTTCGAACTTTTAATCGGAGAGTTCAGGGAAAAAGTGAAAAAGTGGCTGGAGCGCTGTGAGCAGTAAGGATTACATACAACGTATAAACAGAGTAATAGACTATATAGATTCACACCTCGATGAGGAGCTGAAGCTTGAGCAACTGGCGGCTGTCGCTTTGTTTTCACCTTATCATTTCCACAGGATATTCACAGCCTTCATGGGGGAGCCTCTTAATGTTTTTATTAAAAGACTGAGGCTGGAAAAGGCTGCCCGGATGCTTGCCGGTACAGAGAAAAATATCACTGAAATTGCACTGGACTGCGGTTTCAGTTCATCATCAGTTTTTGCAAGAAGCTTCCGTGATCATTACGGGCAGTCAGCAACAGACTGGCGTTTAAGTCTGCTCAGCAAGGATTGCAAAATAGACAGCAAGATTGAACAAACGCTGGGCAAGGATTGTGAAGCTGGGGCAGGCTCAAAGCCGTATCATCTTGATCATAAGATTATTGATGAACGGAGGAACCGAATGAAAGTAGAAGGCAGAAATGTCAGAGTAGAAAATGTTGAGGATATGACGGTAGCCTATGTGCGTTATATCGGGCCCTATGCCGGGGATGAGGCTTTATTTGCCGGTTTGTATGATAAACTTTTCAGATGGGCCGGAGCGCGGGAGCTGCTTAATTTTCCGGATACAAAGGTTATGAGTGTTTACCATGATGATCCGAATCTTACCGATGAAACAAAGCTGCGAACCAGTGTCTGCCTGACTGTACCTCCTGATACGGAGGTCAGCGGTGAGGTTGGCAAGATGATTATGCCTGCCGGAAAGTATGCGATGGTAGAGTTTGAGATTGATGTTGATCAGTACGGTGATGCCTGGAACTGGGTTTGTGCTGACTGGCTTCCTGACAGCGGCTATGAAGCTGCTGACGGTCTGAGCTACGAACTCTCAAAAAATGATCCGAATGAACACCCCGAAGGGAAGCATATATTCGATATCTGCATCCCGGTAAAACCCGCATAAACACAGATACGCCCGAATCCTGATCAACTCCGAGCTTGATAACGGCCCGATTATCATATACAATTTTCGCGTATGGCATATGAAGTAACCGCATCAAGACGTCGTCCGTCCGGCTTTGAAGAGCTGGTCGGACAGGAATTTGTAGTTTCAACTATTAAGAACTCGATTAAGGCAGGCAGGATTGCCCACGCCTATCTTTTTTCAGGCCCACGCGGCGTCGGAAAAACATCCGCAGCAAGAATTCTTGCCAAAGCGGTCAACTGTGAAAACGGTCCGATACCCGAACCCTGCGGAGTCTGCAGCAACTGTACCGAGATAGCAAAGGGAAATGCCCTTGATGTGATTGAGATTGACGGAGCATCAAATACTTCGGTAAACGATATCCGTGAAATCAAGGACGAGGTGCTTTTTGCGCCGAATTCATGCCGCTACAAGGTTTACATCATTGATGAGGTTCACATGCTTTCAAACAGCGCATTTAACGCGCTTTTGAAAACTATCGAAGAGCCGCCTCCATATATCATCTTTATCTTTGCGACAACCGAGATTCACAAGGTTCCCGCAACAATCCGTTCACGCTGTCAGCAGTTTAATTTCAGGCTGATTGGGCTGGAGAGGATTAAAAACAGCCTTTCTGATGCCTGCCGCGAAATGAATGTCGCTGCGGAAGAGGATGCGCTGTTCTGGATAGCAAAGGAAGCTACCGGTTCGATGCGTGATGCTTATACGCTTTTTGACCAGGTTGTAGCCTTTTCAGATGGAAATATCAACCTTGAGATAATACGTGAGAAACTGGGCCTGGTCGGCCTGGACAGTATGAATACAATTGCCGAGGCCATGGCCGGCAGGAATGCCGCGGAAGTAATAAGACTCTGTTCGGAGATTATCGCCGGCGGAGTTTCGGTAGAGCAGTTTGCTGTAGACCTTGCCGAATACTTTAGAAGCCTGCTTTTTATCAAAAGCGGTGCAGACAGCGAGGCTCTGCTGGGCTATGCAAAGGCCAGATATTCTGATACTGCGGTAAGAACTTTTTCCCGCCCCCAGCTTGAAAAGGCTCTTGAGCTAATTTTTAAGTTTTACAGGGATGTCCGCTATTCGCTTAACGAACGCTTTGAGCTCGAGCTGCTTCTGAGTCTTCTTTCAGACATAAGTACATGGATTTCTCCGGCAGAGATATACGACAGGCTTGAAGCCTTGAAAAGCAGCGCTATTTCAGGTGCAAAGGCCGTTCCTGTTTCAGTTTCTGCTGTTCAATCTGTAGCTCAGCCTTCTGCTCCTGTACAGGCACAGGTTCAGGTTGAAAGGCCGGTTGCTCCGGCAGCAGCAGCACCTTCAGCACCCGCACAGCCGGTGCAGCTTCAGGTACAGGAGAATGCGGAACAGTATGCGCCTCAGCTTAAGGATGAAGCTCCTGCGGTTAAGCTTGGACGGCCTGAACCCCAGGCTCAGCCGTTCGGACAGGCTCCGGCACAGTCTCAGCAGCCCTCAGTTCAATCACAGGTTCCTCCTGTGCAGAAGCCGGCTGTAAGCGGGGCCTTTGATCCGGATGATTATGACGATGATGAAGAGGATGAGGATTACTACGAAAGATTTGTGGATGATCCGCCTGTCTCTGAGCCTCCTGCTCAGGCAGCGGCTCCTGCAAAAGCAGCACCCTCTGCAGCGCCAACGTCAATGCCCGCAGCTCCTGCACAAGCAGCTCCGGCTTATGCCTCACCGGAACCGACATCAGCTGTTGTTCAATCAACAGTGGCCGGAAGCAGCGGAGGATTCAGCTCTGATGAGAAGAGCCGTATTCTTGAAGGCATCAGAAAGCGAAAGCTGACACTTGCTGCTGCGGTAGAACAGTCGGTGAGATGGACCGTTAACGGCGGAAAACTCTGTTTGAGTTTTGAAAACGGATATACAGCCTCGGTCGTAAAGAACGACAGACAGGTTATAAACGAAATAATTAATGAACAGACCGGAAGGTCATACCAGATCGAGGTTGAAGTAGTAAAGATCAACCGCGACGAGGAAAGCGGACAGGATCATCAGGAACATGTTGATGCTGTAAAAAAGGTTTTCCGCGGCCAGGTCATTCAGGGTGGTGAATAAATGAATCCGATGGATATGATAAAAAATCTGCAGGGAATGCAGAGTAAGATGCAGGATATGCAGGGAAAACTCAACAATGTAACCGCAACCGGATCTTCGGGCGGAGGGATGGTTGAGATTACCCTTACCGGACAGTATTCGGTGCTTGATGTAAAGATAGCTCCCGAGGCGGTTGATCCGAGTGATATCGGACTGCTTGAAGATCTTGTTCTGTCCGCATTTACTGATGCTTCAAACAAGATAAAGGAAAAAATACAGCAGGAAGCTTCAAGCATTGCTTCCGAACTGAACCTTCCCCCGGAAATGATGGGGTTTTAAGATAGAAGGCGGAAATTGAACAGTCTCGATCTTCTTGTAAAAAATCTTTCTAAACTTCCCGGAATAGGTTCAAAAAGCGCCCGTAGGATGGCCTATCATATTCTGAAAGCCGACCCGGTCTGGGTATCCAACCTTGCAGAACTTATAGGCGGAATTCAGGAAAACATTAAAACCTGCTCTATCTGCGGAAACTACACGGAGGAGGATCCCTGTGATATCTGCAGCGATGCCTCCCGTGATCACAGTCTGATCTGCATTGTTGAACAGCCGGAAGATATCACGACCATCGAGGCTACAGGAGATTTCAAAGGCTACTACCATGTTCTTAAGGGGGTAATTTCCCCGATCGACGGCATCGGTCCTGAGGAGCTTACAATCGGTCACCTTCTTAACCGGCTTAAAAACGGAAAGGCGGAAGAACTAATCATTGCCACAAACCCGACTGTTGAGGGTGAGACGACTGCAATGTATCTGGTTAATCTGCTTAAGAAATCGGGACTTCGGATCAGCCAGCTTGCTTCCGGACTTCCTGCAGGCGGGGATCTTGAGTATGCAGACAGGCTGACCCTTTCACGCTCACTTAAAGGCAGGCGGACTCTTCTAAAGCCGGCGGAAGCTCCATCCTCAATCGGCGCACCTAAAAACGAGAAGCCCCTCTTTTAATCTCTTTTTCTATATCGTTCTGCTGCTGATCGCATCAGAGTCGGCAGGGTATTAACCGGTATTTCATAAATCAGAATAAACAGCAGAACTTCCGGGCTGAAAAAACCTGAAGCAACCACTGCGGTAAGCCCCACGTTCATGTACAGAACAGAAACAGAGAGTCCGATTCGCTTTTTCCGATCAAGGAAGAAGGGGATGAAGAGACCGCTGAGTATCAGAATTACTCCCAGAAGATAACTTAAGCCAAGCTGGGGCAGGGTCTGAAGCGGGTTTTCAAGGATACTGCCGGCGGCTGTGGCAAGCAGGATGCAGATAACAGCCATTATGAGCAGAATATTTATCGCCCCGAAGTATTTTTTTGTCTTAAGCACCGCAGATTTCAGCAGAGGCCGGATTATAAGCGACAGAGCGAATGGAACAAAAATAAGATAGGTCAGCGTTTTAACCATCTGCACAGGATTCAGCTGAACCTCAGCCCCGAGAACCAGCATAATCAGTATCGGCATATAAAAGGGGGCAAGAAGGGTCATCAGTATCTGGTTAAGCAGGATAAACTCGGTATCTCCTTCAAGCAGAGTGGTAAGTGTAGGTGAAATAGATGCAAAGGGAGTGATGCACAGCATGAACACGGCTATTGAAATATCAGCTCCAAGGGGTTTTGCCAGATGATAAAGCAGGATGGGAAGGATCACCTTGGTGATGATGAACACCGCTGCAATGTTGTGAAACTTCTTCAGATTTGAAAGTGCCTGCCTGATATCTATAGACAGAAAGGTGAACAGCATTACAGTTCCAAGCAGCGGCAGAACGAGGTTTTTATATCCGCCGAAAACAGAGGAAAAAATCAGTCCGATTAGTATTCCCAGACCGAAAAACAGGCCGAAGTATTTTTGAATAAATCCATACCAGCTCAATAGATCACCTCGCGCTATATTGACACTGACAACCCATTATGTCAAATTCATTAGTTATGGAAAAGGACGAATTAATTATAACTGCTGAACAGGCTCAGCTTGAACTGACTGCAGAGGAAGAAACCCGGCTTCGATCCGCGGTCTCAGAGATGATTGAATACTTCTCTCTGATGAACAAAGTCGATGTAAATGACCTTCCTCCGACCACTCACGCACTCGTAAGAGAAAATGCTCTCCGCAATGATAACGCAGTAAATAATTATAATCCTGTTGATCTTGTTAACCGTGCCCCCGAGCACGAAAATAATTTTATCGTTATACCCAACGTACTTTAATTTACATAATCCACCGATATTACAAAGGTTGATAATATGACTACAGTAAAAAACTGGAAAGACTATATTTCCGGCGTTAAAGAACATGATAAACCGTTCTCCAGTTTTCTGGAGTTCGAGGAACGGGAAGAGGCATTTTCTTCCAGAAAAACCGGCGGAGCTCTGGATGGAGTTCCCTTCGGAGTTAAGGATAATATTTCCGTAGAAGGTCTGCATCTTACATGCGGATCCAAAATGCTCAAGGATTTTGTTTCTCCCTATGACGCCACGGCGATTAAAAGACTGAAGGATGCCGGAGCGGTTGTTGCGGGTAAGGCTAATCTTGATGAGTTCGGGATGGGGTCTTCCTCTGATAATTCGGCGCTTGCCGTTTCAAATAACCCCTGGAACACCGAATGCGTCTGCGGCGGTTCAAGCGGCGGTTCGGCTGCTGCTGTTGCTGCGGGACTTGTTCCCTTTGCACTTGGTTCAGATACAGGCGGATCAATACGCCAGCCCGCTTCTTTCTGCGGCGTATACGGACTAAAACCCACATACGGCGTTGTTTCACGTTTCGGCCTTGTCGCCTATGCCTCTTCTCTCGAAGTTGTAGGAGTACTTGCAGAAAGCGTTGATACCGCCAGAACGGTTTTTAATATCATCAAGGCCAAGGACGGTATGGACCAGACCTCGGTTGACCATATCCCTGCTTCGGAAGAATCAAAAACTATCGCAGTTCTTGGTGGAGATCTTGGGCTTAAGTCTGAGGTTGAAGCGGCATATAAAAAGGCTGTTGAAGCATTTGAAAAGATTGGCTACACGATTAAAAAGGTAAGCCTTCCGATGCTCGACTACGGAATTGCCGCTTACTATACAATAGCAATGGGTGAAGCCAGTGCGAACCTTGCACGCTACAACGGTGTACGATACGGTCACAGAAGCGACGGTGTAGAAGCCTTTGAAGATCTTGTAAGAAAATCACGCGATGAGGGTTTCGGTGATGAGGTTAAGCTTAGAATTCTGATGGGAACCTATGTTCTGCGTTCAGGCTTCCAGGATCAGTATTACACAAAGGCCCAGAAGATAAGAACCGCAATAAGAAACGAGTTTGACGAAGTTTTTAATAGTGCGGACCTTGTCATGATGCCCGCATTCCCTACTTCAGCATTCAAACACGGCGATCAGAGCCTTGACCAGTTCCAGCAGAAGCTTGCCGATAAGTTTACAGTAGCGGCCAACCTTGCCGGAATTCCGGCGATGAGTGTTCCGGTATCGGTTGAAAACGGACTTCCGGTCGGTATGCAGCTCATGGGGCCTGTTTTTTCCGAGGAAAGAATCTTCAAGGCTGCTGAAAAACTCGCAGAAGTGCTTCCTCCGGCAAGCTGTTCTGCAAAGATGGAGGCCCTCTGATGTCAGTATACGAAACGTTTATAGGACTTGAAATACATATCCAGCTTCTTACCGAGACTAAGATCTTCTGCGGATGCAAATCCAAATTCGGAGATGAACCGAACAGCAATGTCTGCCCGGTCTGTCTCGGCTACCCTGGAGTTCTGCCGGCGCTTAATGAAGAAGCCGTAAAGCTCTCATACATTGTATGCCGCGCAATGAACTGTGAACTGGCAACAAACGGTGTTTTTGAGAGAAAGAACTACTTTTATCCGGATTTAACCAAGAACTATCAGATTTCCCAGTTTACCAATCCATTTGGACAGAAAGGTTTCTTTGAATACGAATCAGGCGGGGAAATCAAGAAGATAAACTTTCACGAGATTCACCTTGAAGAGGATGCAGGAAAGATGATTCACGAGGGCGGAAAGTCCTACTGCGACTACAACCGTGCCGGAACCTGCCTTCTTGAGATCGTTACCGAGCCTGAGTTTAAAACCGGTGATGAGGCCGAGGATTTTCTTCAGGCATTCAGACGTACTGTAAGACATCTCGGCGTCTGCGATGGAAACATGGAAGAGGGATCGATGCGCTGCGACGCAAACATCTCAATCAACCTTCCGGGCAAGGGTCTTGGAAGAAAGGTTGAAATAAAGAACCTCAACTCATCAAGCTTTGTTAACAAAGCCCTGATGTATGAACGAAAGCGGCAGGAAAAGGTTATAAACGGCGGCGGAACAATTGTTCAGGAAACCCGTCTCTGGGATGAAAAGCGTTCAGTCACTGAAAGCATGAGAAGTAAGGAACAGGCCCACGACTACCGTTATTTTCCAGAGCCGGACCTTCCGCCTTTCAGACCGGATGAAGCCTTCTTCGCAATGATTGAAGATTCACTTACTGAGCTTCCGCTTGCCCGCAAGCAGCGCTTTGTGAAGGATTTCGGCCTTACCGAAGATCAGGCGGATTACCTCTGCGAAGAGAAAACCTGCGCAGAATATTTTGAACAGGTCGCTGCTGCCGGGGCCGATGCTTCAAGCGCCGCAAAGTGGATAATGGGCAACGTTGCGAAGGTGCTTAACAGTAAGGGAATGTCGAAGGCCGACCTTGGAACAGAGGCTTCTGCGCTGACAGTGGAGAGGTTTACATCGCTTCTGAAAATGCTTGATGATAATAAAATTCATGGTAAAATAGCCGCTCAAACTCTGCAGGCAATTTTTAATGATGACAAGGATCCCGATACAATAATAAAAGAAAAGGGTTGGGATCAGAGTGCCGATGATGGCGCACTCGAAGATATTGTAAAAAAGGTCCTTGATGAAAATCCGAAGGTTGTTGAGCAGCTTAAAGCCGGTGATCAGAAACCAAGGGGATTTGTCGTCGGAAAGGTTATGGCTGCTACCAAGGGAACAGCCAATCCGCAATCGGTACAGAGTATAATTAGCAAACTTATAGAGGATAAATAATGAAACTGAAGAGAACACATAACTGCGGACAGCTCAGAAAGGAAGATGCAGGCAAAAGCATCGTTCTTAACGGATGGGTTGAAAACTACCGCGATCACGGAGGCGTTGCCTTTATCGACCTCCACGACAGATGGGGGCTTACCCAGATTGTCTTTGATCCGCAGGTTGCCCCGGAAGCTCACGCCGTGGCTCATACACTCAGAAGCCAGTTTGTAGTTGCTGTTGAGGGTGAAGTAAGGGCAAGACCGGAAGGAATGGCGAATGCCAACCTTGATACCGGTGATATTGAAGTTTACGTAAAGAGTTTTGAGCTTCTCAATAAATCAAAGACTCCGCCCTTCGATGTACAGCATTCTGAGAGCGTAAACGCAGAGACCAGGCTTGTTCACAGATACCTCGATCTTCGTGGAAAGCAGCTTCAGAACAACATGATCTTCAGAAGTAAGGTAACCGGAATGATCCGCAACTACTTTCTTGATAATGATTTTGTTGAGGTTGAAACTCCGATTCTTCAGAAATCAACACCCGAAGGCGCACGTGACTATCTAGTTCCAAGCCGTGTAAACCCGGGAATGTTCTACGCGCTGCCCCAGAGTCCCCAGCTTTTCAAGCAGACTCTTATGATTTCAGGCTTCGACAGATATTTCCAGATTGCCAAGTGTTTTAGGGATGAGGACCTCCGCGCCGACAGACAGCCGGAGTTTACCCAGGTTGACCTTGAGATGTCCTTTGTTGACCGTGACGATATCATCAACATGCTCGAAGGTCTCTTTAAAAAGCTGATGAAGGATATCTTTAATAAGGATATAGCACTTCCTTTCCCGAGACTCAGCTATGAAGAGTCAATGCGTAAATATGGTAACGATAAGCCGGACCTTCGTTTCGGCCTTGAGATCGTTGACTGTTCCGATGTTTTCTCAGACTCAGGCTTCGGTGTTTTTAAAAACGCTGTAGCATCAGGGGGCCTCGTTCGCTGTATCAACCTCAAGGGCGCTGCCGACAAGCTTAGTAGAAAAGACCTTGATGAAATGACCCCGTACATCAAACCGTTCCGGGGCAAGGGTGTTGCATGGATAAAGATAAATGCAGACGGGCCCCAGTCTCCGATTGTTAAATTCTTTACTGAGGAAGAGTCCAAGGCTCTTTATGAAAGAATGGGAGCAGAAACAGGTGATGTTCTGATATTTGTTGCCGACAAGGAAAAGGTTGTCTGCCAGAGCCTTGCCGCACTCAGACTTCTAATGGGTGAAAAACTCGGTCTTCTCGACAAGAACGAGTTCAACTTTCTCTGGGTTGTTGACTTCCCGCTTTTTGAAAAGGATGACAACGGTAAACCTAATTCAATGCATCATCCATTCACTGCACCGAGACCGGAAGACGAAGAACTGCTTGATACCGATGTTTTTGCTGTAAAAACCAATGCATACGACCTTGTTCTTAATGGAAACGAAATAGGCGGAGGCTCAGTGAGAATTCACGACAATGTAATGCAGCAGAAGATATTCAGCCTGCTTGGTATAGATGAAGAAGAAGCAAAACTCAAGTTCGGCTTCCTTCTTGAAGCCCTCCAGTACGGAGCGCCGCCTCATGCAGGACTTGCCCTCGGTCTGGACAGAATCATGATGCTTTTCATCGGCACAGATTCAATCAGAGACGTAATTGCCTTCCCAAAGACACAGAAGGCCACCTGTATGATGTCCGATGCACCGGGTCCGGTAGAAGAATCACAGCTTGAGGAACTCAGCCTTGAGATTTCGATGATCAGCGAAGAATAAACCTTCCAATAAAAATTTAAAGCCGTCTTGAAAAAGGCGGCTATTTTTTTGCATTATATTCCGATAATAAATACAATTATAAAATGACTAATTAAAAAAGGGAGCATATTTTGAAAAAGGCAATTATCCTCACAATACTCTCACTGTCTATTTCAGGGTTTGCGACGGCCGACGGGTTGACCGTCGATATCTCCGCAGGACTCTACTACAACGCATATAATCTCCGGGATGAAGAGTCCTCTCAGTTTCCAGGCTCTATTTCTTATTTCAGGGCAGGAGGCTTGCTTGGTGCAGGTTACAGAGTCAATAAGTTTCTTTCGGCGGGTGGAGAACTTGGTTTTCTCTATTTAACCTATGATTATGGGAATGGAGAGACGGCCCTCATAGATATTCCCATACATGTTTACGCGGACATGAGCCTTGGAAAAATCCTGGCATTCAGATCCTACGGCGGTGCTGTGATGCTGCATTCTACAGATGAAAGTTCTGTGTATCATATTAATCCTGAACTTGGAGCACGAATATCTCTGGGCGGATTTTATTTTGACGCAGCCTATGTCTTTGGTGAAGAGTCATATACCAGGTATGGAATCGGCTTTACCGGTTATCTGATAGATTAAAAAAGCGGCCTAATTCCGGCCGCTTGATTATCCATATAATTAAAAACATTAAATCTCGATACTTTTCAGTCTTTCTGCTGTGAATTGGGCGCCTACCTGGCCCACAATGCCTGATGCAAGTTTTGATGCGATATGTCCGCTTCGCTCTAGGCTTTTTCCGGTGCACAGTCCGTAGAGAAAGCCAGCAGCGTAGATATCTCCGGCTCCTGTAGTATCAACAGCCTTCGTTTTGTATACAGGAATTTGATAGGATTCAGCCCCCTTTCGGACAACTGAACCTTGTGCGCCGTTTTTTACGACTGCAATATCGCAGATTTCAGACAGCATTTCTGTGCATTTAACCACATCGTCAGAGCCGAACATCAGCCTGGCTTCTTCAGCATTGGCAAATACGATGTCGAAATGGTTTTCTACAAGGCGGCAGAATTCACCTTCACTTCTGTTGACTGCAAACGGGTCGGCAGCATCAAAGACTATTTTCGTTCCCGCGTCCTTGGCAATTTCGATTGCTTTAGTCAGGGCGTTCTTCTGCGATTCCGTATCCCACATATACCCGGTAAAATAGAGGTATTCTGCCCCGGCAATTGCGTCAGGCTGTATGTTCTCTATTCCGTATTCACGGTTAATTTCAAGGGAGGTGTTCATTGTCCGTTCGGAATCGGGACTTACCATGATGATGCTTGTCCCGGTGTTGCCTTCACCGCGTTTTAGGTAGGAGGTAACATTATGGTCCTTAAGCTGTTTTTCGTAGCGGTCTCCTAAATCATCAGGTCCAATTTTACCTGAAAGTGCTGCATTTATACCAAGCTGTGACAGTGTAATGATTGTGTTGGGTGCTGACCCTCCGCAGTGAAACTCGGGTTGCTTGGTCTTGATAAATTCAACTATTTTATTTCTTTCCTCACCCTCGGTGAGTTTCATTATTCCCTTATCAAGCCCGAGGCCTGCCAAATCTTCATCAGTAACATGCACTACAACGTCAATCAGGACGTTTCCAATTCCGTAAACCTGTAAATTGCTCATTTACTGATAATAATATATTTAGTTATGCTGATGCAAGAATCCGGCTTTTATAACTTTTGTCAAATAAGTAATATGGGTCTATGCTTAACGAACTTATTCTTCTGTATTTTCTATTTTTCAGGATAGGCCTGTTTTCCATAGGGGGCGGGTACGTAATGCTTCCGATGCTCAGGGATGAGCTGATAGAAAAGAGAGGATGGCTGACTGATGAAGAGCTGCTTGATTACTATGCAATCGGACAGGCAACACCTGGGATAATTGCTATCAATACTGCAACATTTGTCGGATATAGAAAGCGAGGAATACCGGGAGCTGTTGTTTCGACTGTCGGGATGGTAACCCCCTCCCTTATTATAATAATGATAATTGCTGTTTTTCTGCCCAGGTTTCAGGAAATTGCCCTGGTTCAGAAAGCCTTCCTTGGTATAAGGGTGGCTGTTTCGGTTCTTCTGGTTAATACACTTATCAGTCTTGTAAAAAAAGGATGGAGATCGCCGGTTGAGGTAATAATTTCAGTGGCTGCCTTCATAGCTGCTGCTGTTTTCAGTTTTTCCCCTGTACCTGTGATAATAGCCGGGGCTGCTGTCGGCTTGATAAAGAGCACAGTTGAAAGGAAAAAAATATGAGTATACTTCACCTGTTTCTGATGTTCATCCGTATCGGCTTTTTTACCATAGGCGGCGGTCTGGCCAGCCTTCCTCTGCTAAAAACTGCTGTTGTTGACGGCGGGCTACTTAGAGGCAATGAGTTTATTGATATGATAGCCGTAAGCCAGTCGACACCGGGCCCGATAGGGATCAATATGGCAACATACACCGGCTTCAAACTTGCATCCGCTCAAGGGTCTCTTGCTGCAACTACAGGTATAGTTCTTCCGTCTCTAGTAATTATCATTCTTATTGCTGCATTTATGAAGAATTATGCTTCAAAAAGAATCGTTAAAAATGTGCTGTGGGGTATCCGCCCGGCAGCCATTGGGCTTATTGCTTCTGCATCATGGTATGTGATCATTAAAAGCCTGTTAAATGACACCCCGGCTTTCAGCATCAATATCCCTGCGTTAATACTTTTCGCTGTCCTGTTTGCCGCATACAGAATCAAACCGCTGCCGGCCCCGGTATATATCCTGACGGGGGCTGTGATCGGGATGGTTGTGTTTTAGTTAAATAGGATTTGATCGATAGAATTAATAACTTTATACTAAATCCAAAAGGGCTTTTTCTTATGAGATTAACTGAAACTTTAAAATCTGAAATTCTAATATCAGCAAAAAAACTTCGGTGTTGATCCGGTTTATTTATTCGGCAGCAGAACAGATGATAAAAAGAAAGATGGAGATATAGATCTTGCTGTTAAAAATAACGACAGGAAAATAATCTTTAATAAAAAAAGATTATATTTTTGGCTGATATCGAAAGACGCGGAATAGAATACCCCTTTGATATTGTTCAATATAACAAAAATACAAACTCGCTATTAAAATCAGAAATCGAAGACTCCGGAATTCTGCTGAAGTAAATATAGTCTATTGTAGCAGCTCTCAGAGTTTACGGTTATTTGGCCACTGAAAACACTGGTATATATAGGGTAATGGCTGGCAGCTATTAGAGCAATAGTTAGTATATTCCTCCTGCAGATTTTTCATTTTACTATCAGTTTTCTTATTTTCAAGGACAAGGCAAGTTCGCGAATCAGCGTTGCTGATTTACGCTCATCCTTGAGAATCAGAAAAGCGGATCTGTGTCTTCTGTATAAAAATGCAGGAGGCAGATATGGTTCTGTACAAAGATTTAAGTTATAAGGTTATCGGTTGGGGACAATGTGCCCTATAATGTTGAATACAAGGGTAACCGTGTGGGTGAGTATTTTGCGGACCTTGTTAATGAAAACAAGGTTATTCTTGAACTAAAGTCGGTTAAACAGTTCTCAGAGGCGCATTCAGCACAGTTAATCAATTATCTGCATATCGCTGGCTGTAAAGTGGGTTATCTGCTCAATTTTCAGGGCTGTCAGCTTGAATGGAAAAGGTTTGTTTTATAATATTCAGATTATGGTTGATATTGAAAAAATTAAGCCTGAAATCATAGAAAGTCTCAAATCTTTGGATCCTGAAAAGATAATACTTTTCGGCAGTTATGCAAATGGCTCTCCGAATGATGACAGTGATATTGATCTTATGCTTCTAAAAGGAAATCTGTCAGCCGAAAAAGCCAGAACTTACAGAGTCGATGCCAGATTAAATCTTAGAAAACTGATAAAAAAATATGAAATAGGGTTTGATATTTTATCAGATGACCCGGTAAAAATTTTAAATCGTAAAGATTATTTTTATAAGATAGACATTCTTCAGAATGGAAAGATTCTTTATGAACGAAACAGCGGCTAAAGAATGGCTGATAAAGGCCTGGCATCACCTTAGTTCGGCAAAACTTTTACTGAATGCAGATCATTTTACAGATATAATCGCTATAGAGATACATTACGCGATTGAAATAACCTTAAAAACCTACTACGCATATAAAAATAAAAAAGTTTTAAAGACACATGATTTATTGGAAATTTATAATGATTTTGAAAGTGAACTGAATTTTTCTGAAGAAGAGGTCAGAAAATTAGGTATTGCAACAGATTATCATCTATCTGAAGCATACCCGATTTCCGATAAATTTCTTCCGGAAAAAATTGAGATTCAATCAATGCTTATTTTTTCAGAAGATATATTCATAAGAACCTGTAAAAATCTCAAAATTGCTTTGAAGGATGTAAAAGGATAATCAAAACGGAATTTATATAATAACAGATTCTTTTGTGAAGTATTGTCAGAATGGTATTTGCCACTGAAAACACTGATTTGTATAGGGTAATGGCAGGCAGAGATTAGGGAAATAGTTAGTATACTCCTCCTGCAGATTTTTCATTTTACTATCCGTTTTCTTATTTTCAAGGACAAGGCAAGTTCGCGAATCAGCGTTAATCAATTATTTGCACATCGCCGGCTGCAAAGTGGGGTATCTGCTGAATTTTCAGGGTTGTCAGCTTGAATGGAAAAGGTTTGTTTTATAATATTAAAATCAATGGATAATAAAGATATCCGCTGGATTCAGAGTCTGGACAGTTATATTAAAGCTCTTAAACAGCTCGAAAATGCGGTAAAATTATCTCAAATAAGAGAATTAAGTGATCTTGAAAAACAGGGTCTTATTCAGTCTTTTGAATTTACTCACGAACTGGCATGGAATACAATAAAAGATTTTTTTAATTATCGAGGTAATAAACAGATTTTTGGTTCTAAAGATGCGGTAAGAGAGGCCTTCAGCTATGGTCTTATCGAGGATGGTGAGTCCTGGATGAAGATGATTCAAAGCAGGAATCAAAGTTTGCATACATATAATGAAAAAAAACGCTGAAGACATTATTGAAGTTGTGGTTCAGAATTTTTATGATGAATTTGAAAAGTTGTTGAAGAAGATGCGCTTATTAGCAGAGCAGGAAAAATAATCTAAAAATGTTTGGCTTAAAAGAAGATACTATTCTTCAAATCCAGAGTTTTTTTAATAATTCTCGCAAGTAAAAAAAGTTTTAATCTATGGCTCCAGATCCAAGGGTACGTTTCATACCGTCTCAGATATAGATCTTACTTTAATTGGAAATGGACTTTCTACTGATATTCTCTTTCAAATTGATGAAGAGCTGGAGAACTTGATGCTTCCTTATAAGATAGATATTTCAGTAATGGAGCATATTGATAATAAAGATCTAATTGATCATATCGATCGAATTGGACAAATCTTTTATTCTGAATAAAACTCCTAAATTTATGTTCAGCATTCGAACAATTTCTTATTGATATGTGTAAATTCAGCCGAATATTAATCCGAATTCTATTGAAATCGACCTGTATTGCGGTATAATTGTTCATACATCGAACACTAACCGATGACAGAAACATACCAGTTCTCATTTCATATCAGTCTGTTTCGGCGGCGAATGCACAGAATTGGGTCCATATATATTTTCCATTTTATAATCAAAAATGGAAGGACTCATTGTGCCTGACTAAAAATGACTACTCGATTAGTAGTCATTTTTAGTTTGAAGTAATTTTTTTAAAATTACTTCTTTATACTTATGGTAAAACCTAAATGCTGAAGTATTTAGGTTTAGAATAATACCTTGAACGAAAAAGAAATAGAAATTTTAAACAGTATTCATAACACCTCAACTCCACTAAGCCAGCGTGAGCTTGCCAGAACATCAGAGCTGTCACTCGGGATGACTAACGCTATCCTAAAACGTCTTGTTCAGAAGGGCTGGCTGATGGTCAAGAAGGTTAATAACAGGAATATCCGATATGTTGTTACACCCTCCGGTGTTGAAGAGATTACCAGACGCAGCTATAAGTATTTCAAGCGGACACTTAAGAACGTTGCTGACTACCGGGATAAGATTGAGACACTTATAGGTGGTATAAAGGCAACCGGGTATGAAAGTATAGTTCTGGTCGGAGCAAGTGATATTGATTTTATTGTAGAGTATGCATGTATAAAATCCGGGTTGAAATTAATCCGGAATGATCATGATATAAATGAAAAAACATTCAGGCTATATGCGGAAAGTTATATACCAGATAATGCTGAGAAGAAGCAGGGTGTGACTTTTCTGCAGGATGTTTTTGTTTAAAGAATGGAAAAACAATAAATAAGGTAAATAAATGGATATCTTAAACATAATTGGTCGAACCAAACCTTTATTAAAAAATGATGTTATTTCTAATGAAGAATTTCTTACTGATGAAGTAAAAAAATCAAGGTTTTTAGTAATAGGTGGTGCAGGTTCTATAGGACAAGCTGTTGTAAAGGAAATTTTTAAAAGAAATCCTAAGCTTCTACATGTTGTTGATATAAGTGAAAATAATCTCGTTGAACTTGTTCGTGATATTCGAAGTTCATTTGGATACATTTCTGGTGATTTTAAAACTTTTGCTCTTGATTGTGGATCTGTTGCCTTTGAAAAAATGATTAAAATCGAAGGACCATATGATTATGTTTTGAACCTTTCGGCATTAAAACATGTGCGCAGTGAAAAAGATCCTTATACCCTCATGCGAATGGTAGATACCAATATTATTAATACAATTAAAACTATTGATCTTGCTATAAAACAAGGTGCAAAAAAATATTTTTGTGTATCAACGGACAAGGCTGCAAACCCGGTTAATATGATGGGTGCTTCGAAACGTATAATGGAAATGTTTCTTATTGAAAAAAGTAAAGGAATAAAGATATCCACTGCCAGATTTGCAAATGTGGCTTTTTCTGATGGTAGTTTACTTCATGGTTTTAGTCAAAGGATTTTAAAGAATCAGCCAATCGCTGCTCCGAATGATGTAAGACGATATTTTGTAATTCCTGAAGAAGCAGGTCAGCTCTGTCTTATGTCCACCATTTTAGGTGATAATGGAGATATCTTTTTTCCAAAACTAAGCAGTGATTTGAATCTTGTTACATTTTCATCAATTGCAGAGAAATACCTTCAGGCAAGGGGATTGACTCCAGAAATCTGTAAAACAGAGGATGAAGCCAGAAAAATTGCTTTAGAAAAAAAGAATGATGGAACCTGGCCCTGTTTCTTTTCATCATCAGATACAACAGGCGAGAAGGATTTTGAAGAGTTTTATACTGATAAAGAGTCTGTTGATTTCAATAGATTTGAAACTCTTGGTATTGTTAAAAATTCGAATAGAAAAAATCAAAAAGAACTGGAAAATTTTCTTTCCGGGATTGAAAAAATAAGAGTAAGCGAGAATTGGGATAAAAAAGATTTTATAGATCTATTTACCTCAATAGTCTCTAATTTTGGGCATAATGAAACCGGAAAAAATCTTGATAATAAGATGTAGGTATATAAATGGTTGATTTCAAAAAAATTATAAATTTTATTAGAGAAATTTATAATACCGAAGAATATATCCCTCTTCATGTTCCTGTTTTTAATGGAAATGAGAAGCGGTATTTAAATGAATGCATTGATTCTACATTTGTTTCATCTGTTGGAAAATTTGTAGATCAATTTGAAATGGATGTTCAGAAATTTACAGGTGCCAAAAAGGCGGTTGCAGTTGTAAATGGTACATCAGCTTTGCATGCAGCACTTCATCTTGTTGGAGTTAAACCTGGAAATGAAGTTATTACACAGCCATTGACCTTTATTGCTACTTGTAATGCTATTTCATACTGTGGAGCATCTCCGGTTTTTGTCGATGTCGATATAGATACAATGGGTATGTCGCCATATTCTTTGAGAAAATTCCTAGAAGATAACTGTAAAAAAGAAAATTCCGATATTGTTAATCAAAAAACTGGCAGAATAGTTTCAGCATGTGTTCCAATGCATACATTCGGACATCCTGTAAGGATTGAGGAGATAAAAGAGATCTGTGACGAATGGGGACTTTCTTTAGTTGAAGATGCAGCGGAATCAATCGGAAGTTATTCAGGGGAAATTCATACAGGATTATTTGGAAGGTGTGGAATTCTTAGTTTCAATGGAAATAAAACTATTACTACCGGTGGCGGTGGGATGATAATTACTAATGATGAGTCGTTTGGACATCTGGCAAAACATATTACTACAACAGCAAAGATTCCTCATCGTTGGGAATTTCGGCATGATATGATAGGGTTTAATTATAGAATGCCGAATATTAATGCGGCGCTTGGGTGTGCACAGGTAGAGTGTCTTCCTGAAATGATTAAAACGAAAAGAGAAATTGCTCTAAAATATAAAACTTTTTTTGACTCTGAAAGAATAGATTTTATAACAGAACGTGAAGGTACTAAATCGAATTACTGGCTTAATGCAATCAAGTTTAAAACAAAAGAAGAAAGAGAGGCTTTTCTTGAATATTCTAATTCAAATGGCGTAATGACCAGACCAGTTTGGACTTTAATGAATGAGTTAGATATATATAAGACAAAACCTTTAAATGATAGTATAAATTCAAAAATTCTGGAAGATTGCCTTGTTAATATTCCAAGTTCATGCATATGAAAAATTTAATATTAATCGGCGGTGGGGGACACTGTAAGTCTTGTATAGAGGTAATTGAAGGTACGGATCTATTTAAAATAATTGGTATTTTAGATGTTCCTGAAAAAATTGGTAACAATATTCTCGGTTATAATATTATAGGAACAGATAACGAGATTAAAGATTACGTTAGAAAGGGATTCTCCTTTTTTATTACAATAGGTCAAATTAAGGCTGATAATATTATTCGCTCTAGCCTATTCGAGAAACTAATTTATTTAAATGCAGATCTTCCGGTTATACACTCCAGTTCTTCTGTTGTTAGTAAACATTCAAAGATAGGCGTTGGGTCAGTTGTTCTTTCTGGAGCTATAATTAATGCAGAAGTATCAGTTGGGAAGAATTGTATAATAAATAGCAATGCTCTTCTTGAACATGATGTGAAAATTGGTAATTTTTGTCATATTTCTACAGGTGCTGTTATAAATGGTGATTGTTCTATTGGGAATAATTGTATGATTGGTACGGGGGCTATTTTAAGAAATGGAATTAGGATTCCGGATAATACATTGATAGGCATGGGTGCCGTTGTGACGAAAACAATAAAAACCCCCGGAGTTTATTTGGGTAATCCGGCAAGGAAAATTAAATAATGAAAAAAACTTTGATTATTGCTGAAGCAGGTGTTAATCATAATGGTGAAATAGGACTTGCAAAGGAATTAATATGTGCAGCAGAAGAAGCGGGTGTCGATTTTATTAAATTTCAAACTTTTGTTCCTGAGCTATTAACATCTTCATCTGCAAAAATGGCTGATTATCAAAAAAAGAATACAGGAAAAAATGATACACAACTAAATATGTTAAAAAAGTTGGTTCTGTCACAAGAACAGCATTTCGAGTTAATTGATTATTGTAATAATCATAGAATACAATTTTGTTCATCGGCTTTTGACCTTGATTCAGTTGAATTTCTAAAAGGACTTAATCTACCATTCTGGAAAATTCCATCAGGAGAAATAACAAACTTTCCATATTTAAGGAAAATAGCTCAATATAATGAAAAAATTATAATGTCGACAGGAATGTCTACTTTATCAGAAATTGAACATGCGATTGATGTTTTAACTTCATACGGTACAGATAGAAATAAAATTATCATTATGCATTGTAATACAGAATATCCAACACAGCCTGCGGATGTAAATCTTAATGTCTTGAAGACTTTAAAACAGGCTTTTGCACTGCAAGTTGGATATTCAGATCATACGTTGGGTATAGAATTTCCAATAGCTGCTGTTGCTTTAGGTGCTGAAGTAATTGAAAAGCATATAACGATTGATAACACATTGAGTGGACCAGATCATAAAGCAAGTTTAAATCCTGATGAATTAAAAATAATGGTTAATGCAATAAGAAACATTGAAAAAGGAATGGGATCTCAAATAAAAAAGTGTACTGAAGCTGAGAAAAGAAATGCCTTAGTTGCAAGAAAAAGCATTACAGCTATATGTGATATAAAAAAAGGAGATGTTTTTTCTGAAAATAATATTACAACTAAAAGACCTGGTACAGGACTTTCTCCAATGCTTTGGGCTAAGGTATTAGGACGAGTTGCAAATAGAGATTTTACTAAGGATGAGATGATCAATTTATAATTTTTCGTAAAATTCTGTAAGGCTCATTTATCATAGAGTAAGTAGTATTTATGTTCAGGAGGATTTAATATGTTAATTGGTGTAGTTGGGTTGGGAACAATCGGCATTAAATTAGTTGAATATTTGGCTGAGAAGAAAATACATGTCATAGCATATAATTTCAGAAATATTGAGAAAAAGCAGTCAGAATTTATTGAGAATATTGAGAAGAAGGTAAAATATAATAGAATATCCTTTGAAGTGTTTGAGCAAATTATTAAGAGAGTCGACTTCACTACCAATTTAAATGATTTACATGAAGTTGATTTAGTAATTGAATCAACCAAAGAAAGGTATGAAACAAAACAGAAAATTTATATCCAATTAAAATCTGTATTAAAAGAGAATGCCATTCTTGCATCAACAACTTCAAGTCTGTCATTAGAAAAATTAGGTGGATTTTTTTCACGTGACAGATTCTTAGGTATTCACTTCTTTAATCCCCCAACAAAAATGAAATTAATTGAGTTGTCTTTTTTGAAAGAAAACGTAAATGATGTAAAGCAAAGGATTTATAAATTTTTATCCTCTTTTGATGATAAAAAGGTAATTGAGCTCCCGCCTATTCAGGGATATATCGTAAATAATCTCTTATTTAACTATATTAACTTTGCGATAGAGTTTTTTTATACTTCAAAGATCAATGCACAGGATATCGACGAAGCAATGAAATTAGGTACGAATGTTCCGATGGGTCCGCTTGAATTAAGTGACTATATTGGAAATGATATAACACTTCAGATTCTTCAGGAGCTGTATTCGGAGACGCAAGATAGAAGATTTATGCCTCATCAGACATTAATTAAGATGGTTGAGGATGGATTCTTGGGAAGGAAGACCAAACAGGGATTCTATTTCTATTAGGGAGTAATATGGAAATACAATTATTTAATGAGAAAACCATTCCATTTCATATGATACAAAAAACTTTCCAAGCAAGTTTCAAGCAGGATCTGGATGAAGCATATTGGAAATGGAGATTTTTAAATAACCCCGTAACTGATAAAGTATATATAGCGTATTGTGTTGAAAGTGATGTCCTGGCAGGATATTATGCGGTATCTCCTGGGCTTATCCATATTGATGGAAGTCCAAAATTAATTGCTCACTCTAATATGACAATGACTCACCCAGATTACCAAGGAAGAGGTCTTTTTAAGATGCTTTCTGAAAAACTTTTTCAGGAACTACGGCATGATGGTTTTTTAGGTGTATATGGTTATGCAAATCATAATTCACATTTTGGATTTAGAAAACATATGGGTTGGGAGGATTTGTCAATTCTAAATAATTTTCGTTTAGATAGAATTCGTTTTAAAAAAGAATCGAAAGTTTATAAAGTGATTGATAAAGAATTGTTGGATATAGATTTTACTGATACTCTATGGGTCTCTGATAATAGGATTCTGTTGAATCGAAGCCTTGAGTATATAAAATGGCGTTTCATTGAGCAGCCAAAAGATTATAGGGTTTTACAGATTTCCAGTAAAGAAAAAATTATTGCAAATCTTGTCTATAAGGAATATCAATCATCGATTGATATTATGGAAGTTTTTTTTAGTGAAAGACTTGAAGATCAGCTTCATTTATGGACATCAATTTGCACCTCCGTATTTAATGATGGATACGAAAGTATAAATATATGGTCGAACCTATTTTCTGAAGAACATCTTCTTCTCGAGAAATTGGGATTCTTAGAACAGGAGTTCTGTACTTATTTTGGAGTTATTCCTTTTAAAGAACTTCCCGGTGATTTATTCTTAATCAAGAATTGGCATTATCGCTTCGCTGATTCAGATGTATATTGAACTATGAAAAAAATATTAGCTTTTACATCAATTAGATCAGATTATGACTTGTTGTCTAATCTGTTTCGACTTTTAGATGCTGATAAGAACATAGAGCTTAGATTGTTGGTAGCTGGAGCACATCTCTCGAAAGCTTATGGTAATTCCGTTCGTGAGATTGAGGATGATGGATTTAGAATTCTTTTAAAACTTGAAACTTTAATTAATTCCGATTCGCCACAAAGTAGAATAAAATCAGCAAGTATTTTACTTCAAAATTCCATTGATATTATAAAAAACTACTCTCCTAATCTTATTTTTGTAACAGGAGATAGAGAAGATGTTATAGTCGGTGCATTAATTGGGGTTTATCTTGATATTCCAGTCGTTCATTTTTTTGGGGGAGATCAATCTTTCAATGGATTTGTTGATAATAAGATCAGACATGCTACATCTATGCTTTCTAAATATCACATGGTAACCCTAAATGAACATAAAACTCGCTTAATAAGTTTTGGAATTGAATCAAATAATATATTTGTAATTGGTAATCCGGCTCTGGATAGATTTATCAATAATAAAAAAATGAATCTTGATTCTCTTTCTATTTCCTTAAACACAGATCTGGTGTTTCGCGATTATTGTGTTGTAATATTTCATCCGTATGAGGAATCTGAGTATTCGATTGAAGCCCAGATTGATAACCTGGTTGATGCTCTTAAAGAAAGCAGATTGAAAGTTTTTATAAGTTATCCTAATGTCGATCCTGGTAATGAACGAGTTATTTCAACAATTACAAAACTCAATGATCATCCTGATTTTTATATTTATAAAAATCTCAGTCGTAGTGAATTTATTTCGTTATATAAGAACGCAAAGGTAATAATTGGTAATTCCTCATCTGGTATTCTGGAGGCTGCGTCTGTTCCTATTCCTGTTGTAAATGTTGGACGCCGACAGTCTGGAAGAACCTGTGGGAAAAATGTCCTACATACAAGTTGTAGCAAAAGTGATATTCTTGAAGCAATTAGGGCTGCTATTTCTTCAGAGTTTGGTGATAATATTCAGACCATGAAAAATATTTATGGAGATGGAAAAAGCAGTTCAAGGGCATATAAAATCATTCAAAATATTTTAGACATTAATACACAAGAATAAGTCTTTGATAGAGGTTTGAAGTGAGTAAAGTATTAGTTGTAGCAGTACATCCAGATGATGAAACCTTAGGTTGTGGAGGTACACTTTTTAAGCATAAGGATGTTGGTGATGAAATATACTGGTTAATAGTAACGTCTGCTAATGAAACATTAGGTTATTCAAAGGATTTTATCGAAAATAGAAATGAACAAATTAAAAAAGTGGCCTCTATATACGGATTTACAGAGATAATTAAACTTGATATTCCGACTACCAAAGTAGATTTACAACCTTTTGGAGAATTAATTAATAACTTCTCCGAAATTATACACAGAATACAACCTGAAATAATTTATGTTCCTTATTATGGAGATGCTCATAGTGACCACCAGGTTATATTTAAAGTGTTAACATCTTGTTTTAAAAGTTTTCGTTATCCATCAATAAAAAAAATATTGATGATGGAGACTTTAAGTGAAACAGAAAATGCATTTCCTATAGAATCAAGAATATTCAAGCCTAATTATTATGTAAATATCACAGGTTTTATTAATGACAAAATCAAAGCAATGAAAATTTATGAGTCCGAAATAATGAAATCTCCATTTCCTAGGAGCGAAAAGGTTATAAGGGCATTGTCCACTTACAGGGGAAGTTTTATTGCTGAGAATTATGCAGAGGCATTTATGATTGTTAAGGAAGTTTGGTAATGCATGAATTCAATTTAACAGATTTGCTTATAGAAAAAAATGTAAGCGTAAAAGAAGCGATGAAAAAACTGGATGCAGTTGCATCTAAAATATTATTTATAATTGATAAAGAACAGAAATTAATTGGATCTTTTTCTGATGGTGATGTTAGGCGTTATATTTTAAATAATGGAAATCTCGAATCAAAGGTAGAATTCTCTTGTAATAAAAAAACTTTTCGATTAGATGAAGGGTTTAAAAAATTTGAGGCTTATCAGGAAATGGATAATCTTGATATTATTTTTGCTCCAGTAGTAAATAAAGTTGGAAAGGTTATCGATATATTTACTATCTCAGGAACTGTGAAAACGATTGAAAAGGCAAAGTATGAGCATCTAAATGTTCCTGTGATTATAATGGCTGGTGGTAAAGGGACAAGAATGGAGCCCTTTACAAATGTTCTCCCTAAACCCTTAATCCCTATTGGCCAAAAAACAATGGTAGAGCATATTATAGATGAGTATAGAAAATATCAAATCAATGATTTCTTTTTGACTGTAAATTATAAGGGTAACCTTATTGAAGCATACTTTAATGGGTTAGAAAAAGATTATAATGTAACTTTTCTTAGAGAAAAAGTTTTTCAGGGTACAGCAGCAAGTTTGAAATTATTAGAAAATACACCTGAAACATCTATTGTCTCAAATTGTGATATCATTGTTAAAGCTGACTATTCAGATGTCATTAAGTTTCATAAGGACTCCGGTGCAGTATTAACAATGTTATCTTCTATTCAGCATCAAACTATACCATACGGGGTTGTAGAGTTTGAAAATGGTGGAAGAGTAAAAAATATAAGAGAAAAACCGGAATATTCAATATCGGTGAATACAGGTGTTTATATTTTAGAGCGTAAAGCCTGGGAATATATTCCGGATAATGAATTTTTCCATATGACACATTTAATTGAAACATTAATAAAAAATGAAATGAAGGTAATGACATACCCTGTAAATGAAAATGATTATATTGATGTTGGTCAATGGGATGAATATAAAAGCGCGGTAAGTAAATTTATATGAAAGTATTGGTTGTTGGATATGGCTCAATAGGCAAACGACATGTGAATATTCTTTCTGAGATTGATGAAATCTCCGAGATTCAAATTGTTACAAAGCAGAATATCAAAGAATATAAGACATATTTGGATTTAAAAGATATAAATAATTTAAATCTATTTGATTATTTTATAATTTCATCAATAACCTCGGATCATGAAGACCAGTTAATTTATTTAAACGAGAGAGTTAAAGAAAAAATAATATTGGTTGAAAAACCTCTTTCACTAAGAGTTTTTAATTTAACCTTAAATAATCAAATATATGTTGCTTATAATTTACGCTTCCATCCTTTAATTAAAAAGATTAAAAGAATTTCAGAAAATGAACATATTTTAAGTGTAAATATTCAAACGGGACAATATTTACCAAGTTGGCGTCCTGATAGAGACTATTCTGAAACATACAGTGCTTTTAAAGAAAGGGGAGGTGGTGTTCTCCTTGATTTAAGTCATGAGTTAGATTATCTAATTTGGGTTTTTGGAAATATTAAGAGTTACAGCTCAATTAATAAAACAATTTCAAATCTATATATAAATTCAGATGATTATTTTTCATCAATTGGAATATTGCAATCAGGTATTGTTTTTAATATTACTATTGATTATTTAAATAAAATATTTATGAGAAATATAATTATTAATACAGATAGTAATACTTATTTTGCTGATTTACTTAGTAATAGATTAGTTTGTGCAGACAAAGGCTGCCAAAAAGAAATTGTATATGAAGAACCTTACGATATAAATGTTAGTTATAAAAATATGCACTTGCAAGCTCTGTCGGGGAATCAAAAGAAAGAACTTGCTACATTTGCAGATGGTATCGATGTTTTATCCTGGATAGAAGATATAAGGAATAGAAATGAATAAAGATAGTGTTTTATGCTCTATATGTGCAAGGGGTGGCTCTAAAGGTGTTAAAAATAAGAATGTCAGATTGTTAAATGGAAAACCATTAATTACTTATTCGATAGAACAGGCAATTGCTGCTAATATTTTTAATCATATTATTGTCAGTAGTGATTCTGAAGAAATTTTAAAAACTGCAGAGAGAGCTGGTGCTGAGGTAATTTTTAAACGACCAGCGGAATTAGCATCTGATACAAGTGGGAAATTGGATGTAATACGACATGCATTATTAAGTGCTGAAAATTATTATAATGAGAAATTTAAATATCATGTTGATCTAGATGCTACTTCACCATTAAGAAATGTCGAAGATATATTAAATGCCTTTCATCAATTTAAAGAGAACAATAATGATATACTTATAAGTGGAACTCCAGCTAGACGATCTCCTTATTTTAATTTGGTTGAATGTGATGAATTGGGAAGGGTTTTTTTATCAAAGCAATTAGTGAAAAAAGTATTAAGACGTCAGGATTCACCAAAATGTTATGATATGAATGCTTCAATATATATATGGAAAAGGAATGCTCTATTAGAGTGCGATTCTATCTTTACAGATAAAACGGGGTTATATATCATGCCAGAGGAAAGGTCTCAAGATATTGATTGTGAATTGGATTTTGAGATTGTTGAATATATTTTAAACAAAAAGAGAGCTTAATTATTTTGAAAAACAAAAATGTAATTATAACAGGTGGCTGTGGTCAGATGGGTCAGGCTTACTCAAAAGCTCTTAAACAGATTGGTTATACTGTTTATATTGCTGATTTGGATAAAATTGAAAATGAAGTAATTTCAAAAGATCTTGGTGTAGATTTTCTTCCTATTGATATAACTTCAGAAAAGTCGGTTGAAGATTTATTTAATTTTTTTACCGACAGAAAACTTAAAATAGATGGTATTGTTAATAATGCATATCCACGTAATAAGAATTATGGTAGAAAATTTGAAGACGTTACATATACGGATTTTTGTGAAAATATAAGCCTTCACCTAGGTGGCTATTTCCTTGTATGCCAGAAAGCAGTTAAATTTTTTCGAGAACAGGGATACGGTAATATCATAAATATTTCATCTATATATGGTGTAAGTGCACCTCGGTTTGAAATTTATGATGGAACAAACATTACAATGCCGGTCGAATATGCTGGAATAAAATCAGCCGTGATCCATTTAACAAAGTATATTGCTAAGTATTGTAAAGGAGAAAATATTAGATGTAATTCACTGTCTTTAGGTGGCATCTTTCTTAATCAACCTGAATCATTTTTAAGAAAATATAAAGAATATGCTTCGAATAAAGGAATGTTAGATCCGGATGATGTTGTAGGCTCTCTTGCTTTTCTGATAAGTGATGATTCAAAGTATATTAATGGGCAAAATATTATAGTAGATGATGGTTGGACTTTATGAAGAATAATATAATCCTTATAGGAGCTGGACAGCTAGGAAGTCGACATCTACAAGGCCTCTTAAAAATGAATACCCCGGTTCGCATTTTTGTTGTGGATCCGAATGAAAATTCATTGAATATTACAAAAGAAAGAGCTAATGAAATACATTCAAATATTTCTGTGTCATATCATCCCTCAATTGCTGAAATTGAGGAAACTGAATTTATACTTGCAGTCATAGCAACTGGTGCAAATATTAGAGCATTGGTTACTGAAAGAATTTTATTCACAAAATCAGTTTCAAATGTAATTTTTGAGAAAATCCTTTTTCAAAAAGTTGAAGATTATTATAGGATAAAAACGCTGCTTGAACAGAATGGTTGTGTTGCTTGGGTAAATTGCCCGAGAAGATTACAGCCTTTGTATTTAAAAATTGCGGAGTATTTTAAAAGTATAGAAAAACTAAAAATGATTGTAACTGGTAATAATTGGGGACTTGCTTGCAATGGAATTCATTTTTTAGATTTATTTTATTTTTTATCAAAATATAAGGTGATTCCAATTAGTACGGATGTGCTTGATAGTAAAATTATTGATAGCAAACGCTCAGGATATAAAGAGATAACTGGTACCATAATTGGTAATGATGGTAATTTTGGTTTTGAAATTACATCATCATCTATACCTGGCACAGCTCCTATCAGGGTAATCCTTGAAATAAACGAAATTGAAGTAATAATCAACGAATCAACTGGAAATGTTTCAATTAAAGAGCTCGGGAATACAAAAGTATTTACTGAACCATTTTTATTTCAAAGTGATTTGACAGGTCTTGTTGCGGATAAGCTGATTAGTAAAGGGGTTTGTGACTTGACAAAATTTGATGAATCGATGGAAATTCATCTTGACTATATAGAAAAGATACAATCACATATCGAACTATCTCTGGGAAAAGAATTAGATCTTTGTCCAATAACGTGAGGATAAAATGAATGTTTGGCTAATCGGAACTGGGCCAATGGCCATTGAATATTATAAAGTACTGACAGATCTTGATTTGACTGTAAAGATTATAGGTCGCGGAGAAAAATCTGCAATAAAATTTAAAAAAGAAACAGGAGTCGATGTCTTTATTGGCGGATTGTCTGAATTTTTATTAACAAATCCACAGCTTCCTGAAAAAGCTATTGTAGCAGTAGGTGTTGAACAATTATGCCAGTGTTCTATTGATCTTATTAATGCCGGTGTTAAAGATATCCTTGTTGAGAAACCAGGTGGATTAAACTATCAACAGATTGTATATTTATCGCAGTATGCAAATGAAAGATCTGCTGAAATATATCTGGGTTATAATCGTCGTTTTTATGCATCAGTCTTAAAGGCACAAGAAATAATTCAAAATGATGGCGGTCTTACATCGTTTAATTTCGAATTTACTGAATGGAGTCATAAAATTAAAGATATTCCTAAAGCTGAAGGCGTTAAAGAGCAATGGCTTATTGCTAATTCTTCCCATGTAATAGATCTTGCTTTTTATTTGGGAGGTTTACCAAATGAGATTTCATGTTACAGTGCTGGTCAAGGAGAGATCGATTGGCATCCGCAAGCTGCTCGATACTCTGGGGCGGGTGTTACAAAAAATGGTGTATTATTTAACTATCAAGCAAACTGGAATGCGCCAGGGCGATGGCGGCTTGAGTTTTTAACTCATAAACATAGGCTTTATTTTGCTCCACTCGAAAAATTACAGATTCAAGATTTAGGGTCTATAGTAGTGAAAGATGTCAGTGGAATAGATTACACTTTGGATGAAAAATATAAACCTGGGTTATTTTTGGAAGTACAATTTTTTATAAAAGGGATGAAGTCTTTAAAAACATTAAAAGAACAAATATATGAATTTTCAAAATACTTAAAAAAATTAGAAGGATCTCTTTAATCTGAAAATGGATAAGCAAATTGGTTTAATAATTACTGATTCTATGGGAATGCCAAGAGAGAAAGTATTATATAAAGATTGTTGGCCAAATACTTTAAAAAATATAGTTACTAATGTTAATTGGGTAGAATTATTTAAACGTGGTTCCTTAATGAGTAGATTAAAACTAGAAGGTCCAGATTTATTGGAATATTATAATCCTACTATAGTATTAATACAATTAGGAATTGTTGATTGCGCACCGCGAAAATTGAGTTATTTTGAGAATAAAATAATAAATAATTTACCACTGGCTATACAAAGAATAACAATATTCATTTTTAATATCCTTAGAAAAAGAAAAAAAACAAGAACTTATACAAGTGTAGTAGAATTCAAGAATAGTGTAAAATCTTATTGTGAAAGAGCTCAAAATTTGAATATAAAAAAAATATTATTTATTGAGATTTCTCCTGTTGGAGAGTCGATGATTAGTAAATCTGAAGATATTATGTATAATATTAAGATTTATAATAATATTATAAAAGAGGTAGTAAACAATTATGATAATTGTGAATTAGTTCAAATTTTTAAGGATAATGAAAAAATTGATAATTATACAGTTGATGGTTATCATTTTAATTCTTATGGTCATAGCCTCATTAGTAGAAAAATTGTTTTAAAAGTAAAAGAATGTCTTCATTAATTAAAAATGCTTCAATTTTTTCGATACTTTCTGTCGTACAAAAAGCTAGTGGCTTCATTCTAATACCAATATATACAACATATTTAGCTGTTAATGAATTTGGTATATATAGCATTCTAAATTCCTCTTTTATTTTATTATCCATTGTAATTTTATTTGGTACTTCAGATGGAATCGTTAGAAAATATCATTTAAATAATAAAAAAAATGAATTTGAAATATATTGTTTTAACTCTTTTATTGTAGTTTTTGTTTTTAGTATAGTTATTTTAATATCTTGTATTGTTTTTTCTAAAATTATCGAAAAGTTTTCATTTTATTCAGATATTCCATTTATACCCTACTTGATAATCATAATAGTTGCTGGGATCTTAAATAGTTTTTTAAATTTATATCAATCTATTTTAATTGCCAAAGAAAAATCAAATCAAATTGCTTTTTTAAATTTATTATATACTGTAATCAATATTATTTTGATTGTGATCTTTGTTGTGCTTTTGAAATTGAAAGTATTTGGTTTGATTTTGGCACTTTTAATAACTAATGTAATATTAGGGGCTTTTTCAATATATAAATATTTAAATATTTGTAAATTCAATTATGATTTTAGCGTAATAAAAGAAATAGTTACTTATTCATTGCCATTATTGCCACATAGCCTTGCGGGAATATTGATGAGTACAATAGATAGATTTTTTTTAAATAGTTATATTAATTCCGAATCAGTAGGAATATATAATCTCGCATTTCAGTTTGCCAATATTCTTTTAGTTTTTATTAGTGCCTTTAATAAATCCTATGCTCCGTGGTTTTATAAAAATTATAAAAACAATAATTTTTTTATATTAAAACGTGCCTCATATATTTTTATGATACTTATTGGATTTCTTAGTTTTGGGATATCAATATTCTCAAAAGAAGGATATAGATTATTAGTAAAAGAAGCCTATGCTAGTTCTTTAGATTATGTCTTGTTCTTAGTCTTTACTATCGCACTAAATACTTTCTATTATATCTATATTCATTCAATTTATTATAATAATACTAAACTAATACCAGTAATAACTTTATCAGCAGCATTTGTAAATATTGTATTAAATTATTTTTTGATTCCCAATTACGGTATCCAAGGTGCTATTATTGCGAGTTATATTTCTAATATTGTACGAAATATTATATCCGTATTAATTAGTAATAGATATAATAGAATTTTTAAAATTTTTCCATTAATATTAATATACATCCTGAATTTATTTATGGCTCTTATAGTTAGTAATTATTTTAATAATTTTGTTTATAGAGCAATAATTACTTGTGTATATATAATAATAGCAATTATTGTAATTAAAGAGAAAAAATTGTTAAAACAAATATTGTAATTGATAATTTGATTTTAAGGCTCACATCAAGATAATTGAATAGGACTTTATAACTTTTGAAAAAAATAAAAAAAAAATTATATTTTATATCTCAACCGGCTCATCTTTTAGTTATTGCATCAATCGTCGTAAATGAAGATAGTGAAAATATTAATGAATTAATTGTTTTAAATCATTTTAATGGAGCAGAACACTATATTAATATTATAAAATCATTAAAATTATTTGATAATGTAGTATTTATAGATGATGCTAATACAATTAATAAAGTAAAAGAAAAATCCTTTTTGGAACGTGTCTTATTTTTTAATTTTAATAATAATGAAATTAAAAAATATAAGAACATTATAGACAATCAATTTGATGAATTATATATCTCAACAGAGTTTGGTCTTGAGTATTTTTTTGCAAAAAAATTTTATAAAGAAGGGAAAAATGTTATTTTATATGAAGATGGATATGCAAATTATGTCAATGTAAATAAACATAAAAATTTATTATATTTTTTTAAAAATTTAGCCTATGTTTTTAACTATCCATCATCATATTTAGGTAGCTTAAAATATATACAAGAAATTAGATTATCTATGCCAAATAAATATGTAGGAAAAAAAAGAATACAAAATAAAATCGACTATAAACAACCTTTAAATATATTTTCATTTATTAATAATAAAAAGTATCAGGATATTTTATTTAAACAATATCGTTTGTCAGATTTGAGGTTAGAACTAAAAAATAAGAAAAGAATATCAATCTTATTGACCTCACCAAATATTGGAGGTTCTACAAAAGACAATGATCTTTCTGTTGAATATTATAAAAGAATTATAGATAAAATGGTATATTCAAAAAAATATGATTTAGTGATTCTAAAAAAGCATCCAACAGAAAAATTTGAAATTAAAACGGATTTATATGAAAATGTAATTGAGATTGATCAAAAGATACCAGTTGAAATGTTTTTTTTAATCATTGATCAAAATCAAATAATTGATACTTATACATTTGGCAGTGCAGCAGTAATAAATCTACATTTATATAGAAAAGGAAAAGTTAATATTTTTATTATTCCACATGTTTATAAAGAATATAATCGTATAAGAAAGTTGTTTTGTAAACTTTGTGATCAATTAAGAATAAATTATGATATAATAAATATTTAATATGATATCTTAGTTGGTGATGAAAAATTTAGATACAAGAAGATATTGCAACGTTAGATTATGAAGTTAACATATGAATAAATATACTTATCGACTTATTTATATACTAATTATATTAACTCCTATTTTTGGTATTACGGAGTTTTTGCTAAAATTTAATTTAGATATTAATTTAAAATATTTAAAAACAATTAAAGATTTTGTTTTTATATATCTTTTAATAATTTTAATTATTGATATTATTTTTAATAATAGAAAAGATAATTGTAATTTAATTATTTATAAAATAATTTTAGTATTTTGTTTAGTAATTTCAATTATAAATATTTTTTTCTCTAAAAATTTAATTTTTTTTATTGGTTTTAGAACGATAATTCCATTTATACTTTTTATTTACTTTTATAACACAATAAATTCCAATCATATAATATTAATTACAAAATTATTATATCTGATTCAAATAATTCTTATTATTTCAATATCAGCTGAGTACTTTTTTACACACAGCTGGGGAACTGGTTATTTTGGGTTTAATAAGAGAGCCTGTGGTTTCTTTTTTTATCCTTCCCCTGCATCAGGTTTTTTGATATTCAGTTATATTGCGATTAGTCATTATCTAAATAAAAAAAATGTTATCTATGTTTTAGTTGTTGGTTTAACTTTAGTAATGATTTCAAGTGCTATGGGATTTATCGTCTATTTATGCGTTCTAATTTTACAAAAAATTAGAATAAGAGTTTTTGTTTTGTTATTAATTCCAGCTATATTTATAGCATTAGTATTTTTATTATATGTATATCCTATAATATCTGGAAGAAGTGATTTTGATATCAGCTTCTCTACAAGATTTAATTTAATAAAAAGTTCGTTTTTGGAAGGTGGATTTACTGGTGTTGCTCCAGGCTATGGAAGTAACTTTTTTTATAGTTATTTTAAAGATCGTATTCAAGTTCAATTACCAAAAATTAACGATAGTATATATGCTTCTATTTTTTGGCAATATGGATTCGTGCCAATATTATACATTATAATTTTAAACATTTTCCTTTCATTAAAATATATCTTGGGAGAAAGAAATAATAAAATATTATATATTTTTTTGTTAAGTTTTATTTTAATTGGGTTAAGTATTCCGATTAACGAATTTTTTCCCTTAAATATTCTTTATCCTATATATTTAGCATACTGTAGTAAGAATATTAAAATCAACAATTTAGTAGAATTACGCTTATGAAAGGACCAGAATAAATGAAATTGATTTTTCGAAAAATATATTTTATCATAGTTTTTTTGTTATACAAAATTAAGTATAAAAAAAATGTTAAGTTTAACGGTTTAACATTAATATTGACCAAATCAGGTTCTTTAAAATTTGGCAAGAAAATAATTATCAATAGTTCCTCTTATTCAAATTTATTAGGAATTTCAAATCGAACACACTTAATCACAAGGGGAAGTGGAGAAATTGTTATTGGAAATAATGTCGGTATTTCAGGATCGCAAATATATTCAATAGAGAAAATAACTATATCTGATAATTGTTTAATCGGAACAGAGTGTAAGATTGTTGATAACGACTTTCACCCCATTGAAGCCGAAGGAAGATTAAAAAATAAAAATGTAATAGGAAAAGAGGTTTTTATAGGAAACAATGTATTTATCGGAATGAGATCTATAATTCTGAAAGGTACATTTATAGGAGAAAATTCAGTGGTTGGAGCAGGTGCAGTTGTAAAGGGAGTTTTTCCGTCTAATGTAATTATTGCAGGAAATCCTGCTAAAATAATTAAAAAGGTTAATAAATGAATAAAATAATGTTTATAGGTTCTTTTCCTCCCCCCAATACAGGATTATCCATTGCGTGTAATAGTTTATATAAGTATTTAGAAGGATCTTATGAATTAATTAAAATCGATATGTCAAAAAATAATTTATCAAGTGGGAACGCTTCTATTAATCAATTTAAAAATGTTTTTAAAAAAATATTGTTTATTTATTTGAATAGAAAAGTATGTGAATATGCTTATATAACGATTACTCAATCTGTATATGGAAACTTGAAGGATTTAATTTATATATATCTTTTAAGAAAAAAAAAGGTAATAGTACACCTTCATGGTGGTGGATTTAGTAAACAAATTTTGTCTAAAAGCATCTTGAAAAATTTAAATAAAGTTATATATAAAAATGTAGATTTTGGGATTGTGTTAGGAGAATCATTAAGAAATCAATTATCACCAATATTAAATAATCAGAAAATAAAAGTTGTAGAAAATTTTTATCTTGACTATTTTTTATTAGAAAAAGAAAAAATCAAAAATAAATTTAATAAGGATGTTTTGATTATTACATATCTCAGTAATTTGATAGAAAGTAAAGGCTTTAATTATTTATTAGAAGCTTCAAAATATTTTAAAGATGATAAAAAGGTATATTTTAATTTTGTTGGAGAATTTGAAAATAATAATATTTATGAAACTTATAAAAAATTTTTTAGTGATACAGTAAAGTATTATGGTAAGCTTGATAGCTTTAATGCCTCTAAAATACTTAAAGAAAGTCATGTATTTTGTCTCCCTACATATTATAAATATGAGGGGCAACCGATTTCAATATTAGAAGCGTATGCAGCTGGCAATGTGGTGATGACAACAGATCAAGGTGGAATTAAAGATGTTTTTAAGGATCTTGAAAATGGATTTGAGCTTAAAAAAAAATCAACCAATAGTATTATCGAAGCTATAAAAAAGTTCCAAAAAATGACGATTAATGAAAAAATTAAAATAGCAAATTATAATAATACAATCGCGTTGGAAAACTATAAAGAAGAGATATATCTAAAAAAAGTAGAAAGTATTTTATTTCACAAATAGGTTCATATGAAAATTAGTATAATAACTCCAACATTTAATAGTGAAAAAACAATAGAAGACTGTTTAAGAAGTGTTAAAAGTCAAGTATTTGATAATTATGAGCATTTGATTGTTGACGGAAAATCTAATGACGCTACTTTTAAAATTTTAAAAGTTTATAAATCAAAATTTTTATCAGAACATGACAGAGGCATTTATGACGCCATGAATAAAGGTATTAAGAATACTACGGGTGACATAATAGGAATTTTAAATTCTGATGATATATTTTATGACGAATTTGTTTTAAATAAAATATATAGCGCTTTCGAAAAGAGTAATTGCGATATTGTTTATGGCAATATAGTTTGTGTAGATCAGGACGATACAAATAAAATAATACGCAATTATAAAACTGAACCTTACACTGAAAAAATGTTTAGTAATGGAACACATCCGCCCCATCCAGGGTTTTTTGTAAAAAGAGAAGTGTATGAAAAATATGGATATTTTAGTTTAAAATATAAAATAGCTGCAGATTATGAATTTATGCTGAGGGTTTTAAAAAAATATAAATTGCAGAGTGTTTTCTTAGATGAATACTTTGTTAGAATGCGAATTGGTGGTGCCAGTAACAGTTCCTTAAAGGCAATAATAAATAGTAATAAAGAATGTAGGCAGTCCTGGATAGATAATGGGATGAGTCCTCCATTCGGTATTACATTAAAAAAACCTATTTCGAAAATAAAGCAGCTTATAATTAGATAAATTGGAGCGATAATGAAAAAAGCATTAATATCAGGCATTTCGGGACAGGATGGATCTTATCTTGCAGAATTCCTACTAGAGAAAGGATATGAAGTTCATGGAATTAAAAGGCGAGCATCCTCTTTTAATACAGAGAGAATAGACCATCTATACCAGGATCAGCATGAAGAAAATGTAAAGTTTATTCTTCATTACGGGGATCTTACAGATTCAACAAATTTGATCCGCCTTATTCAGGAAATACAGCCTGATGAAATATATAACCTTGGGGCCCAGAGTCATGTAAGAGTTTCTTTTGATGTGCCTGAATATACTGCTCAGTCTGATGCTATTGGAGCTCTGAGAATACTTGAAGCTGTTAAACTGCTTGGGATGGAAAAAAAGGTGAGGATATATCAGGCTTCTACAAGTGAGCTATACGGAAAGGTTCAGGAAATTCCACAAAAAGAAACAACTCCATTTTATCCGAGAAGCCCATACGCAGTCGCAAAATTGTATGCGTTTTGGATTTTCAAGAATTACCGTGAAGCCTATGATATGTATGCATGCAATGGAATACTTTTTAATCATGAAAGTCCACGAAGAGGTGAAACCTTTGTAACCAGAAAAATCACAAGAGCGGCGTGTCGGATTAAACTTGGCTTACAGAAGACTTTATTCCTTGGAAACCTTAACTCCAAAAGAGACTGGGGATTTGCCGGAGATTATGTAGAAGCTATGTGGCTAATGCTTCAGCAGGAAAAACCTGAAGACTATGTTATTGCTACTGGGGAAATGCATACAGTTAGAGAGTTCGTAGAGGAGACTTTTAAGATTCTTGATATAAACATCGCGTGGGAAGGTTCAGGCGTTAATGAGATTGGTAAGGATATGACTACCGGAAACCCCCTGGTAAAAGTAGATCCTCAATATTTCAGACCTACAGAGGTAGATCTTCTTTTAGGTGATCCAACAAAAGCAAAAACAGAGTTGAACTGGAATCCAAAAGTTACTTTTAAACAGCTTGTCAAAATGATGGTTGACTCAGATTTAAAAGAGAATGAAAAAGAACTGTATTTGAAAGAAGGCGGATACAGAATGAAAGATAATAGAAAAGCTTAATTTATGAATAAAGAATCAAGAATTTATGTCGCCGGTCATCGTGGAATGGTCGGCTCTGCAATAATAAAAGGCCTTGAACACAAGGGCTATAAGAATATTATAGCTAGGACTCATTTAGAATTGGATTTGACTCGTCAAAAAGATGTGGAAGATTTTTTTGATGAACAAAAACCTGAATATGTTTTTCTTGCAGCTGCAAAAGTCGGTGGAATTTTTGCTAATTCTGAGTATCCTGCGAATTTTATTTACAATAACATAGCTATCGGAATGAATATAATAAACTCAGCCTATAAATATAAGGTTAAAAAACTACTTAATTTGGGGTCATCCTGTATTTATCCTAAAATGGCACCGCAGCCTCTTAAAGAAGAATACCTTCTAACAGGAGAACTTGAAATTACAAATGAAGCTTATGCCATTGCCAAAATTTCAGCTATAAAACTTTGCAGATATTATAATCAGCAGTATGGTACCAACTACATTTCAGTTATGCCTACAAATCTCTATGGTCCCGGTGATAATTACCATCCTGAAAATTCCCATGTGCTTCCGGCTCTAATCAGGAAATTTCATGAAGCAAAACAAAACGATTCAGAAGTAACATTATGGGGTGACGGAAGCCCGTATAGAGAGTTTCTATATTCCGAAGATTTGGCAGATGCAGTAATTTATCTTATGGAAAATTATAATTTCTCTGAAACCGGGGAGTTTGTTAATATAGGTTGTGGTGAAGATTTACAGATAAAAGATTTAGCTGAAAAAGTTGGTAATATTGTTGGTTATACCGGTAAAATAAACTGGGATACTACAAAGCCTAATGGTACACCCCGTAAACTTCTCGATGTATCAAAACTGAATAAATTGGGTTGGCAGCCCTCCGTCTCTCTTGATGAAGGGATAAAAACTGCATATAAAGATTTTTTAAATAAAAAATGAAACTTCTTCTCTCGCTTCCTGAGAAGGCGGCAAAATACTCCAAACATCTCGTAAATGAAGAATATAAGCATTTTGCCTGTTCCGATCCTGTAGAAAGGAAAATAGGGTCGGGCGGCGGAACCTCATGGATAATATATCAGGATTGGCTATCCTCCTATAAGGACTCGAATTTCAGTGAATATCTTTCTTGTGAAAAGAAAATAATCGTTCACGGCGGTGGACAAAGCAGAAGACTACCTGCGTACGCAGCAATGGGAAAAAGTTTTCTGCCCTGTCCAGTATTCAGGTGGGAACGTGCTCAGCGGTTTAATCAGACTTTAATAAACCTTCAGTATCCACTGCTTAATAATCTGATTTCTGTTAGTTCTGCAACTTCTAATACCATAATAGCCAGCGGAGATGCACTAATCTGGTCTGAGCAGTATTTTGATAAAATTCCGGATGCGGATATAGTCTGTGTAGGGATGAATATCGATCCTTCCATTGCTGTGAATCACGGAGTTTTTGTCTGTAAAAGAGATTCGCCTGATAAACTGGAGTATATGCTTCAAAAGCCGGATCATGAAAATCTGAAAAATTTAATCATTGATAATCTTTTTTATATCGATACAGGTATCTGGATTTTAAGTGATAATGCAATACAGGTATTGATGGATAAATCTGGATTCGATCTGGATAGTGAGAAATTTAAAAATGATATCCCGGAATTTTATGATTTATACGGGACCTTAGGGTTGTCCTTGGGGCACAATCCTAAGATTAAAGATCCGGAAATAAATAAACTGACGACAGCTGTACTTACGATAAAAGACGGTCGCTTTTTTCATTTTGGAACTAATAAAGAAATAATTAAATCATCTCTTGAACTCCAGAATATTACAAATAATCAGCAGGAAATCTGGAGCCGTAATATCAAGCCTCATCCCTCGATATTTACACAGAACAGTATTATTAAAACCGGGCTAAATTCGGAAAATCAGAATATATGGATAGAGAACAGTTTTATAAATGAAAAAATTGTTCTAACTAAGAATAATATTATAACCGGATTGCCTGAAAATAATTTTGGAATTAAACTTGAACAAGGATTTTGCTTTGACCTGATTCCTATTAAAGAAGACAGGTATTGTCTTAGGGCGTATTTTATTGATGATTTATTTAAAGGGTCTATTTATTCAGAATCAACAAAATTCTTAAGCGATTCTTTTATTCATTGGTGCAAGGTTAGAGAAATTGATTTAGATTCATTCGAAGGCAATCCCAATTCGGATATTTATGATACTAAAATATTTCCAATTTTTTCATTAAAAGATATTGATAATAGGTTTATTGACTGGTTTCTATATGGAACACCGGATACTGAATGTTTAAACAAGTGGAATAAAGCCGAAAAATTATCCTCAGCGGATATCCTAAATAAAGCTGATATAGAAAAAATCAATAAACAGCGTAATGAATATATGATTTTAAATATTGCTGCTGTCAGAAAGAACTTTGATAAGAGTGTTTTTTTTCAGATTGATTTGAGAAACACTTCAAAGTATATTCTTGAAAATTCAAATAATATAGATGGTCTGTCTCCTGTAAAATCTGAAGTGCCTGAAATTCTGATGCAGGAAATGATGTTTCAGTCAATGATTTCAAAAAATGATTCCGCTGGCTCTGAATATAATCAGAAAGCTTTCAGTACTCTGCAGAATGCTATCCTTAAATCAATCATATCAGTTAAACAGAATCCTGTACTTAATGTGTATGAAGATCAGATAGTCTGGGGCAGAAGCCCTGTGAGAATTGACCTAGCCGGAGGTTGGACCGATACTTCTCCTTACTGTATTTTAAACGGCGGTAGTGTAGTAAATATCTCACTTGAACTGAACGGGCAGCCTCCCCTGCAGGCTTTTATAAGACCTTCAGAGCAGAAAGAGATTATCCTTCGTTCAATTGATCTTGGCGCACGTGAAATAATCAGTAATTTTGATGAAATCAGGCAGTATAATACGGTAGGTTCTCCATTTTCAATTCCTAAAGCGGCGCTCGCTCTTTGTGGGTTTCTTCCGGAGTTCTCTGAAAGAGAGTATAAAACCTTAAAAAATCAGATTGATGATTTCGGTTCAGGTCTGGAAATCTCCTTTCTTGCGGCAATACCGAAGGGCTCGGGTATGGGAACCAGTTCAATCCTTGCCTCTACGATTCTTGGGGCATTATCAGATTTCTGCGGTCTGGGCTGGGATTCTGTTGAAATCTGTAACCGTACGCTTGGCCTTGAGCAGCTACTGACAACAGGTGGCGGATGGCAGGATCAGTACGGCGGAGTTGTTCCGGGAGTAAAACTCCTTGATACAGAAAGAGGCTGGAGCCAGACTCCTGATATACGCTGGCTGCCTGATTTTTTGTTTACAAAACCTGAATTTAAGAACTGTATGCTGTTATATTATACAGGGATCACAAGAGTGGCCAAGAATATACTCACTGAAATAGTCGAAGGCATGTTTCTGAATGATAATAAAACTTACAGAATTCTAAAAGAAATGAAACAGCATGCTTTAGGTACTTATGAGATAATTCAAAAAGGCGATTTTTATATTTATGGAAAAAAAATAGCAAGATCCTGGAACCTGAATAAGGAAATAGATAAAGATACAAATAATAAAGCCATTCAGGGAATTATCGACCTTATTGATGATCTATCTTTAGGTTATAAGCTTCCTGGAGCCGGCGGCGGCGGATTTCTGTATATCGTGGCCAAGGATCCTGATGCTGCGGTAAAAATAAAGACTATTTTGACGGCAAATCCCCCAAATAAACGGGCACGGTTTGTAGATATGGATCTTTCTGATAAAGGATTACAGATCTCAAGATCCTGAAATGAAAACAATATATACTTTCCAAAATAAGAGGTTAAATAAATGGCAAAAAAAATATGTGTAGTAGGAACCGGCTATGTAGGTCTGATTGCCGCGGTAGGTCTTTCTGATTTCGGAAATCAGGTAACCGGTGTAGACCTTGATGAAAAGAAGATTGAACTTCTTAAAAACGGAGTTTCTCCAATATACGAACCGGGTGTTGAGGATTACCTGAGACGAAACCTTGAATCGGGACGACTCGATTTTACATCTGATATAAACACTGCTATTAAAGAAGCTGATGTTATTTTTATCGCTGTAGGAACTCCTGAAAAGCCGAACATGGAAGCGGATTTAAGCTATGTTGAAGCTGTTCTTGAATCTATAGCTCAGAACATGACTGGTTATAAGGTTGTAGTAACAAAATCAACCGTGCCTGTCGGAACAAATCGCTGGATTTATGAGACGCTCAAAGAGAAAGTGGGGCATTCTGATTTCGATGTTGTTTCAAACCCTGAATTCCTCAGGGAAGGCCGTGCCACACAAGACTTTTTTCATCCTGACAGGACCGTTATTGGGTATTCAACCGAAAAGGCTAAAGACGTTATGTTTGAAGTTTACCGCAGCCTGAACCTGATAAGTGTTCCATTTGTATGGTGCAATCTTGAAACAGCCGAGCTTATAAAATACGCGTCTAATGCTTTTCTTGCTACAAAAATCACCTTTATAAATGAAATTGCCAATTTATCGGAAGCGGTAGGTGCGGATATTCATCAGGTAGCAAAATCAATGGGAATGGACGGCCGTATCAGTCCCAAGTTTCTGCATCCGGGTCCCGGGTACGGTGGAAGCTGTTTTCCCAAGGATACAAAGGCAATTGCAAGTTTTGGTAAAAAATACGGTGTTCAGATGAACCTGATTGAATCAGTTATTGAAACAAATGAGAAACAGAAGACACGAATGGTTGAAAAACTGTCAAAGCTTACCGGCGGGCTCGAAGGCAAAACAATAGCTGTTCTGGGGCTTGCGTTTAAACAGCAGACAGATGATATCCGTGAAAGTCCGGCGATTACTATTGTAAAAGAAATACTTGCTGAAAAGGGTCTTGTTCAGGCACATGATCCGAAGGGGATGGATAATTTTTCAAAACTCTATCCTGATATCATGTACTGTCACAGCGCCTACGATGCCGCAAAGGGTGCTGATGCATTGATTATCATTACTGAATGGAATGAGTACAGAGGATTAAACCTCACCAGAGTAAAAGAGGTTATGAAGAGTAATATCATTCTTGATACCAGAAACCTTCTTGATCCCGAACTTGTAGTAAAAGAGGGATTTACCTATGAAGGTGTTGGTCGTAAATAACATTTTTAAGGAGTATAAAAAGTGAAAGGTATAATACTTGCCGGAGGTTCCGGTACCAGACTTTTTCCAGCTACACAGGTTGTCTGCAAGCAGCTTCTTCCTGTATATGACAAGCCGATGATCTATTACCCGCTTTCCACACTGATGCTGGCAGGCATCAAGGATATCCTGATAATATCAACTCCTCAGGATACTTCAAGGTTTGAAGAATTATTCAAAGACGGTTCACATCTTGGCTTGAATATTAAATATAGGATTCAGGATGCCCCGAATGGATTAGCAGAAGCTTTTATTCTCGGAAAGGATTTCGTCGGTGATGACTCTGTATGTCTAATCCTTGGTGATAATATCTTCTACGGACATCATTTTTCCCAGATGGTTCAGGAAGCCGCAGCACAGAAATCAGGGGCTACAGTATTCGGATACTGGGTTAAGGATCCCGAACGCTACGGTGTTGTCGATTTTGATGAAAACGGCACTGCCTTATCCATTGAAGAAAAACCAGCCGAACCTAAATCAAATTATGCTGTTGTAGGCCTTTATTTTTATGATAACAGGGTTGTTGATATTGCACATAATATCAAACCTTCGGCCCGCGGAGAGCTTGAGATCACAACAGTTAATAACGAATATCTCAAAATCAACGAGCTAAAAGTTCAGCTTATGGGCCGTGGTTTTGCCTGGCTTGATACCGGAACCCACGATTCACTTGTTGATGCGACAAACTACGTTAAGACTATAGAAGATCGTCAAGGCCTTAAAATATCCTGTATAGAGGAAATAGCTTATAAGATGGGCTTCATTGATAAGAAACAGCTCCAGGCTCTTGCAGATTCTCTCGCAAAATCAACTTACGGACAGTATCTGCTAAACTACATTGACACATTGAAATAAACGGAGTATCCGATAATGCCTTTTAATTTTGTTAAAACTGATATTAAAGGACTTGTGATAATAGAACCGCGGAAATTCCCCGATGACCGCGGTTTTTTTATGGAAACTTATAAAAAGTCTGAATTTGTAAGCGCTGGAATAACTGCAGACTTTGTTCAGGATAACCACTCTCTCTCTTCAAAGGGTGTTCTTAGAGGCTTGCATTTTCAGACAGACCCCCATGCCCAGGGAAAGCTTGTGAGGGTTGTAAAAGGTGCAGTCTGGGACGTAGGAGTTGATCTTCGTAAAGTGTCGGGAACTTATGGAAAATGGGTTGGCGTTGAGTTAACCGAGGAAAACGGAAAGATGTTTTACATCCCTCCTGGGTTTGCCCACGGCTTTCTGACACTGACAGACAATACCCACTTTCTGTACAAATGTACTGCAGAGTATGCACCGACAGCTGACGGCGGGATCAAATGGAATGATCCCGAAGTTGCTGTGCAATGGCCGTTGAATGGAATAATCCCCTCTGTCTCTGACAAAGATGAAAGACTTCCATTTCTTAAGGACTTAAAATGATCTGGATTATCGGTAATAAGGGAATGCTCGGCACAGAGCTGTCTGAGGAGTTTAAGCAGGCCGGCTTGGATTTCTGCGGAACAGACCGGGAAGTCTCAATTCTTGAACCTGAAGCATTGAAAGAATATGCGGAAGCAAAGAAACCGGACTGGATTGTGAACTGTTCCGCCTATACGGCAGTTGAAAAGGCGGAGGAGGAAAGCGAATTAGCCTATGCGCTTAATCGTGACGGTGCCGGGAATATCGGTAAGCTATCCGCAGAGCTTGGAATACCGGTCATCCATATATCAACGGACTACGTCTTTGACGGTAGCAGCAGCACTCCACTTTCCGAAGAGGCACAAACAGAACCAGTCTCAGTCTATGGCCGGAGTAAACTCGAAGGTGAAAATGCAATTACCGCCAGTAACAGCATGCATTTTATCATCCGGACTGCCTGGCTCTATGGCCAGTACGGACCCAACTTCGTCTTTACAATGATAAAACTTATGAACAGCCGTGAGTCTATAAAGGTAGTTAATGATCAGCATGGTTCTCCGACCTGGACAAGATTGCTTACAGGTCTAATCAGCAAAATAATCCAGTCTGATTCAAGAGAATACGGACTTTATCACCTGTCCGGAGAAAATCAGTGCACCTGGTTTGACTTCGCCTCTGAAATCTACAAGTTAGGCAGCGAGCTGAGCCTGATTACCAGTGAATGCAATGTTGCCACCTGTACAAGCGATGAATTCCCAGCCAAGGTAAAGCGTCCTGAATATTCGCTTCTTTCCAAGGAAAAAGTTAAAAAGGTCTTTGGATACCAGGTTGAATCCTGGCAGGAAAGCCTTGAGAAATTTCTGAAGGAATGTAATAAGCTGTTTTCAAGAGTGGAAAACTGGATTGAACATGCAGAATATGATATAGAGACGGCATCATCCATGCATGATTCAGGCAGGTATCTTTATGTCTTAATTACAGTACAACAATGTATTGAAAAAGCACTAAAAGCTTTATATGAATATAATGGTATTTCTGTCCCGCGGATACATGATTTATTAAGATTAGCAAATGGATTTGGTATAAAAATTGAAGAAGAGAGAAAAGAACTATTTAATGATCTATCATATTATTATATAGCAAGCAAATATGGTGAGAGAATAAAGTCTCTGTCAAAAGATGTTGATAAAACACGTTCAGCATATATTTTAGAAAATGGAAAGGAGATTTATCAATGGTTGAAATCGATGATTCCATTCGTATAACTATCAAAAGGTTCTGTGATGAGTTAAAAAAAGAATACAAAATCCAGAATATTTTTTTATTTGGTTCTTATTCAGAAGGATCTTATGATTCCTGGAGTGATATTGATTTGGCTGTAATAGTTGATGAAAATGAGTTTAATCCACGAGAAATTTTTGCCAAAGCAAAGGAATATGATATACGTTTTGATGCATTGGGCTTTTCCAAATATGATTTTGATAATTCACAACTTCCTATAATACCGGAAATAAAAAAGAAAGGAATAAAAATACTATGAGAAAACTAACTAACATACTCGTGACCGGCGGTGCCGGATTTATCGGATCAAACCTCATCCGCTATATGTTTAAGAAGACTGATTTTAACGGAAAGATTATCAATCTTGATGCTCTTACCTATGCAGGAAATCCCTACAGCCTTTATGATATAGATAAAGAATTCGGCGGTGAGCGGTATTTCTTTGAAAAAGTCGACATCAGGGATAAACCAGAAATTGACAATGTTATAAAGCATTATGAAATAGACACAATTATACATCTTGCGGCTGAAAGTCATGTTGATCGTTCAATTACCGAGCCTGGACAGTTTATCACAACCAATATCAACGGAACATTCAACCTCCTTGAGTCAGCACGGGAGCATTGGGGTGATTTTGAAGGAAAGCTCTTCCACCATGTAAGTACCGATGAGGTCTATGGAAGTCTTGGAGATGAAGGCTATTTCCATGAGGATACTCCATATGATCCGAGGAGTCCTTACTCTGCCGCCAAGGCTTCATCTGATCATCTTGTGCGGGCCTACAATCACACATACGGAATGCCTATCACCCTTTCAAACTGCTCCAACAACTATGGCCCCTATCAGTTTCCCGAGAAGCTAATCCCTGTAATGATTGAAAACATGGTCACAGAGAAACCTCTGCCGGTATACGGTGACGGTAAGAATGTTCGCGACTGGCTCTATGTTGAAGATCACAATTCCGCGGTCTGGGCTATAGTTAATGATGGAGAGACCGGCCGTTCCTACAATATCGGCGGTGAAAACGAGTGGGAGAATATCAGGCTGGTTAACAGTCTCTGTGAAATCGTTGCAGAACTGAAAGGTAAGGAAAAGGTTTACTATAAAAAGCTGATAACCTATGTTAAGGACAGACCCGGTCATGACAGACGTTATGCAATCGACTGTTCCAGGCTGAAAACTGAACTCAAATGGAAGCAGGCTTACAGTTTTGATTCCGGCCTAAAAGAGACCGTTAAATGGTATCTGGAAAACCGGGAATGGATTGAGACTGTAAAATCCGGCGAGTATCTTAAGTGGATGGAACAGAATTATACCGAAAGATAATAAATTTATATCGGAGTTTAAAAAGTGAACAGAAATCGACCAATTTTCTTTATTCTGATCATTGTATTAAGTCTGACTGCGGGATTAGTATCTGCCCAGAATATGAGGACGGTACTTCCTGTTTCTTCTGATTTGTACCGTTTGATTGATAATCTCTATTACGAGTCTGGGCTGGCTCAGCCGGAAACTGCAAGACCCTGGACTTATCAGGAAGTGAAAGATTCTTTATCAAAGGTTCACTACCGGAAACTTTCAGAGGCAGGAAAACAGGCTTATGATAATATACAGGAGTTTATTGAAAAAGATGAGCTGCTTGTGAATGAAGATAATTATCAGTTCAATACCGATCTCATTTTAACTCCTGAAGGCTTTTATCACTTTGAACTGGAAGACACCGAAGAAGAAGCCGCTCAGAGTTATGAGTGGAATCACGGCTATGATGAACGCTCGTCGTTTCTTGATATACCTCTGGAGTTCTGGTTTGCCGAGTCTCTGTACATGATTATGGATATTGAGGTGAAGGAGGAATACAGAACTGTAACTTCTCCTGATACCGAAGATGTGGCCTATAACTATTCCAATCTGATCTTTGACGATCCAAGTCCAAGAATTGATATTTACGCGCCCTTCCGGGCTGTTTCATCATTCGGCGGTGAATGGTGGGATATTTACTTCGGCCGCGACCAGCTTTCATGGGGCAACGGTCTTTCGGGTAACCTGATGCTATCTGACTACAGCACATATTACGATTTTCTGCAGATGAAGTTCAGATCAGAAAATTTCACATTTACCAGCGTGTATTCAGTTCTGGAACCATTCAGTTACGATGATACGTCCATAGATTATGCCGCCTTTATGGGGCACCGCTTTGAAGCCCGTTTCTGGGACGGCCGTGTCCAGGCTGCAATAGCTGAATCAGTAACTTTTGATGAAGATTACAGTCTTATTCATGATTCGAATTACTTGATGATCTTTCACAACTGGCTTGATACGGAAAGATGTAATTCATTGCTGTCTGCAGAAGTCTCAATTAATCCGTGGAAATATTTCAATATTTACGGACAAGTTGCTATGGATGAATTTGCTACTGAATATGAATCTGATCGTGATGGTGGGGGCGGGCCTCCGGTATTCGGCTACATGGCAGGCGGTAAGGGTGCTTATCCGCTTGGTGATGGCTACTTGTCATACGGAGCTGAATGGGTTTTGACTTCTCCGTGGATGTATAATAGGAAAGCTTCTCCATATTATTACAATGTCAGAAGATACTGGTCTCTGGTAACTGATCAGTATGAATACATAACAAAGCCTATTGGATATAAATACGGCCCTGATTCAATAGTCTGGTACTTAACATTTAAATATGATGTTCAGAATAAATATTCTGTCGGCATTGATTACACCTACCTTCAGCAGGGTGAAAAAATGATCACTGACTCATGGGCTCCGGCTTCTGATGATATTACTCCGACCGGAACGGTGGAAGCCTCACATATTTTTAACCTGTACGGTACATATAAGATGTTTGAGTTCTTGAGCTTCGGCGCTGATTTTTACTGGTCTGTAATAAACAACTATAACCATATTGAAAGCGCAGAACGGAATGATATTGAAATCGCTGCTCATGTTATTTTCACGCTGAAGAACTTTATTGACTTTTTATAAGGAAAAACTATGAAAAAACTACTTTTACTTCCCGCTTTTCTTTTATTATTTACCGGATTTATCTTCTCATCAGAATCTGTGGAATCAGAGACAGATTCATCAAGTTCTGAAAAAGGTTTCCTCGACCTTGCTTTCTCCATTGATAATCATATCAACGATACTGTTGGATATTACAATCAGGGAGATTTCATTCTTGATTTTACACTCCCTTATTTTCAGCTGAATGCGGATCTTGCTGTGGCCAATGACGGCAAATATGGAGCGGACCCTGCTGCCCTGCCTGAGGGCGATGTCGGCGGATACTATTCAATGATGAGAAGCGGATACCTTAGCTTCTGGTTTAATGATTTTTCCTTTACTGCAGGGCAGAAGGAACACTCGGATATTTTTGATTCTGATTATGCCCTCTTCGTAAACGGTAATAAAAATCCCGCATTCATTGCCGATTTCTCCTACGATGGTAAACTTTTTTTCTATGAAACAAGGTGGATACGTCTCAACGAGAATTCTGCTATTTATGATGTTGATCGTGGTGCTAACCTAAAAGTCTACGGACTTAAAATCGGTGATTTCAGGATAGGGCTTCAGGAGTCGGCCGTTTACGTAGACCGCTCATTTGACGCAGAGTATTTTATCAGCCCTATTCCGCAGTATTTTATTCAGTATACAAAAATTTCAGACGGCAGACCCTGGGAAACCACATCCAATGAAAACTATATTATGGGATTCTTTGCGGACTATAACTATGCAGATATGTACTACTTCGGACAATGGCTTATAGATGATTTCAATCTGCACTGGCTTAATGAAGACAACCCCTGGCAGCCGCATAAAATGGCATGGGCTGGCGGCGGTAGAATAAATACGGATTACGGTAAGTTTTCATTTGATGCCGCGCTTGCTTTGAAATATGTCTTTGAGTCCACGTATACAACAAGCTCAGATTACAATGTATATCCTTATCAGTACACCTATTATCCTCTTGATACCTACACTGTGGACGGAGAAACAAGGGCAATTGACTACACTGATAATTATCTTGGTTTCAAATACGGTGAAAACTGTGCTGCAGTTCAGGCTGAATATTCAAATACATGGAATTTCTTTCAGAATATTCCAATTGATTATCTTGCCGGTCTTGAGTATGTGATATCAGGAAGCAAATCTCCATCAAATCCCTGGCATGAAGACAGCTGGCACGATAATACCGGTTCTAAATTCCTTGATGAAGATGTTTTAGAGCATACAATTAAATCGGTCTTTGAGGCTAAAGCAGAACTCTTTAATTTCACATTGTCGTTAGGCTGTACCCTTGGGTATGTGATGAATGAACTGGCGCTTGAGGATGTCGTCTCCGGTGAGGCCGGCATATGGAAGCCGCAGGAAGGTGAAAACCGCTTTATTTACGATATCTCACTTGGTATAATGTACACTCTGAAACTATAAAAACAAAGGTGGACTGAGTGAATTCTCTGCTCTACGGCATTTCCTCTCTTGAACGATACTACGATCAAAATACTATTACACCAAAGTTTGCATACTATATTGGGGATCTCGCTGAGCTTGCAGGGGAAGACCATGAACTTGAATATCCGGGAGTTGAAGAAGCTGATGCTGTGCTTACTGAAAATGATGAAAGCATATATATCAAATGCATTGATTCTGTTGAAGATGTTCCGGAACACCCTTTTTCAGTATGCAACCTGCTTTATGACAGCGGCCGGAATGTTTTTTATGATAAACCGGGATGTTATCCGGAACTTAGAAAGCGTGAGCTCAGGCTGATTTCAGACAGTTTTCAGTCATACAGCTGGAGGCTGAACCTTGAATCGGCGGTTTTAATATCCAGATATGGTTTTTCATTAAGCGAAGAGCTACTTGAAAATGTTATGACCGGAACCTCAGGTTATTCGGAAGAGCCTTCGGTTCTGTATCAAAATCTGATGCTTGAAAAGATTCTGACTGGAAAGAATCCGGCTAATGGCCTGTCCTTTCTGAAAAAGACAGGCTTTATCGATGAGTTCTGGCCTGAGCTGGCGGCTTTATCCGGACTTGATCATTCAAAGGAATATCACCCCGAGGGAGATGTCTGGAAGCATACTCTTGAAACCTTCTCCTACCGTAAAACAACTGATTTGACATTGTCGCTTGCACTGCTGCTGCATGATATCGGCAAGCCAGACTCTAAACAGGCAGACGGAAACCGCTTTGACCGGCATGCTCAGATTGGTTCAAGTACTGCCTTTAGATTTATGAAAAAACTTGGCTTTGAATCAGAGATGATAAAAAATGTATGCTATCTGGTAGAAAGACATATGCTGCCGGCAGCAATTCCACGACTGCCGGCATATAGAATCGAATCGGACATGTCCTCTTCACTGTTTCCGATTCTCCTTGAAGTCTTCAGATGCGACCTGCTGTCAACCTTCAGGAGCCCGGAACCCTATTACGATGCCTGCCGAACCTATAAATCCTTCCTGAAAAACAAAAAGAACCCCTTCAGATCAGCAGACGGTAAAAAACTGCTTAGAATGTACGTTGAATAAACCATTCTGAATAATCAGAATGATGTTTTGATGAAATCCTTCAGGGATTCAGTTGTATTATCAACAACAACAGACTTCTTTTCAAGTTTCATTACATCCTGAAGCCTTTGGGGGAGTCCCGGTTTTTTTCCGGTTGCTTCCTCATAAACTTCGGTAAACTTGCCCGGATGTGCTGTTGAAAGACTGATAATCTGAGCATTCTTATTTGCTTCTGTGAAACGCTTTGAAGCAAGATATCCTACCGCAGTATGCGGATCCATCTCGTAACCCTTCTGTTCAAGCACTTCTTTTATAGTCTTCTTTGTTTCTGTGTCTGTTACAACCTCTTCCTTAATAAGCCCTGACATTTCACTGTGTGACTCATTAAAAAGTTCAAGCATTCTCTCAAAGTTGCTGGGGTTTCCTACGTCCATTGCGTTGGACAGAGTAAGCTGTGATGCCCGCGGGCTGAACTTTCCCTTTTTAAGGTACTCAGGTACTACATCATTAATGTTTGTCGCTGCAATAAAACCTTCATTTCCCATTCCCCAGCGATGAGCCATAAGCCCTGCAGTCAGGTTTCCGAAATTTCCGCTTGGTACACAGAACCAGAGGTTTTCCCTGTTTTTTGCCTGTGCCCAGGCCCAGATGTAGTAGAAAGACTGAGGAATAAGGCGGCCGAGACTGATTGAGTTTGCTGATGTCAGGTTATAATCAACAGCAAGCTTCTGATCAATAAAAGCCTCTTTAACCATTCGCTGGCAGTCGTCAAAGGAGCCTTTAACTTCAAGCGCCTTGATATTCTTACCAAGGGTTGTAAGCTGCTTCTCCTGAAGAGGACTTACTCTTCCTGAAGGATACAGAATAACTACATCGATGTTCTGTTTATCATAAAAAGCACGTGCAACCGCACTGCCGGTATCTCCGCTTGTTGCAGTAAGAATGACAGCCTTGCGATCATCAGTCTTAAGATATTCTTCCATAGAGGATGCAAGAAATGATGCACCGTAGTCCTTGAAAGCGCAGGATGGACCATGATAAAGCTCAAGTATGCTGATATTATCATCAAGCTGTACGAGGGCAGGGATAAAATCAAAAGCCCTGTCACATATTCTTTTCACAGCGTCTTTATCAAGCTCTTCACTAAGCAGTCTGTATGCAACCTCGGTCGCCATTTCATTGAAAGAAGTGTTTTCATCGAATGAATCAAGCATATCCTTCATATCCGGCATTACTTCGGGCATATATAGCCCTCCGTCAGGTGCAAGTCCTTTGAATATAGCTTCTTTAAAAGTAACCTTACTGTCTTTATTTCTGGTACTGTAAAATTTCATTTAGTTCTCCCTTGAAAACTTTCAATTATAAAAAGGCCTTGTGAACGGTATTAAGGGCGAGGTTTTTATCAGCCTTATCTACTACAAATGAAATATTGCGTTCACTTGAGCCCTGTGCAATTGCCAGGATGTTAACACTTGCTTCACCCAGAGCGCTGAAGATTTTGCCTGCAATACCGGGAGTTCCAATCATGCTTTCTCCGATAACGGCTACAATTTCCAGTCCCTTTCTAATCTGTACACCTTCAATTCTCTTATTCTTGATATAAACAGCAAGTTTTTCATTGAGTATTTCAACAGCCTTTATGGCCTGAGCTTCCTTCAGAACTAGGCAGATGCTGTGTTCACTTGAAGCCTGAGATATCATAATAATATTGATGCCTGCCTCAGCCATTGCGGTGAAGACGGTGCCTGCAATCCCCGGTTTTCCGGTCATTCCGCTTCCTTCAATATTTACGATTGCAGTATCTTTTACTGAAGCGATACCGGTTATCGGTCTGCTGTGCGGCTTGATTGTCGCAGCAATAACAGTACCGGGTGCAGAAGGGTTCATTGTATTTTTTATTATAATTGGAATGTTTTTCTCAACAGCAGGAATCATTGTATACGGATGTATAACTTCTGCACCGAAGTATGAAAGCTCCATCGCATCGGTGTATGTAAGTTCCGGAATAACAAATGCATCTTCAACGATTCTGGGGTCGGCACTGAGAACTCCGTCAACATCAGTCCAGATTTCAACAATTTCACTACCGGTGGCACCTGCTATAATGGATGCTGTAAAATCCGAACCGTTTCTTCCGAGTGTTGTAGTTATTCCGTCTTCGGTAGCGCCTATGAAGCCTGTTATTACGGGTATACCCTCAATACTTGAAAGGTGCTCCCTTATCCGCATGTAGCTTTCTTTATAGTTTACCCGGGCAGCGCCGAAATTATCATCTGTTAGAATCAGTTTTCTCGTATCAACATATGTAGCTTTGATTCCGACAGATCGAAGATAAGCGGCACATACAGTATTGTTCATGCGCTCACCGAAGCTTACAATCAGATCCTGGCTTCTGACAGAGCATTCCTTCACCATCTGTACACCAAGAAGGATTTCTTTCAGCTCCTCAAGCATTTCTGACAGGCTTACTCTGGCTTCAGATTCGTTCTCTTTTCCAATCAACTCATCAAAGGCTGTAAATTCTCTTTCGGTTATATCTTTAAGTATTGTTTTATAGGCGATGTTACCCTGAACTGCAAGATCGGCGCATTCAAGCAGGTTATCTGTGATACCTTTCATGGCCGACAGAACAACTGCTACCTTGGTCTTTTCTGACTCAGCTATTACAATTGAAGCTACGTTTCTAATCTTTTCTGCGTCTTTTACGGAGCTTCCCCCGAATTTCATTGTTTTCATTATTATGCTCCAGATGGATTATACGGTTTCTGTATGCCTATCTAAGCATTTTTTCCCATAAGTGTAAAGCAGAGCAGAACTTACTCTGTTTTTCAAAGGCTTGAATGTGGGAATCTAAGCTGGTATATTTAAGCAGATGCGGAAAGTTTCACCCTTTTTGTCGCTTACTGTCTTCGGGCTCCTCCTCTGGTCCTGCGCTACAGCAGATATCAATAATGTAAATGATTCCGCTCCAAATATAGAGACCGGGAATGAAACAATTGACCCTGCAGCAAATACTTCTTCTGCAGAGAATCAGGAAGTTTCGCATGCGGAATCTATTCAGAATGAAAATACCGGCATAGAAAATATAAATCCTGACCCTGTTACTGATGAGTCAGTCCGCCCGGAATCTGTCCCGCTGACAACTCCTGTACTTATTTCATCTGCGCTGAATCTGGTGCCATGGAATATGAGGACAGTAACAGAAAACAGGGCACCTCTAATGATAGAGCATGATCTTGATAAAAACGGATTTAATGATCTGCTTCTGCTTGCCGTTGAAGGAGACAAGGATACGGATGCATCTTTCGCCAGGCTTTCAGATTCTTCCAGGCTGTTCAGCTCAGACAAAGATTATTATGGATATTTTCTACTGGTTTTTTACCAGATTGACGGAACTCTCTATCTGAGGTATACAATACCCGTCGCAAGGCAGCAGGTTCTGAATGGTATGTCTCAGCTTGAGGTGCATATAGGTAATGATTTTCCATATTGCCTGGATATATCGTTCCGAACGAGGGCAGGAATCGTTCGGCAGCTAGTAATTCTGAACGGTTACGGAATTACCCATTTTACAATAGAAGAAAATCTATCTGTAATCACCCTTGTTGAAGATATTGATAAAGACGGATATCTTGATATTGTTGTTCATGAACAGGGTTTTGAGGAAGGTACAGGATTTGAAACCTTTCTTACATGGTATAAATGGAACAGCAGGGAATTTTCAGAATATAGAAATACAAATATTGTCAGAAACCTGAAAACTTTTTTTGACAGGTGTTCTGCTCTTTTATGGTCAGGAGATTATTCAGGGTTTCTTGATATGGCTGTTGAGGACGAATATCTGGATAAACTGAGGGCTGCAGGTCTTAAAGACCATGAAATCCTTGAAAAGATTTTTAAACCTGCCGATAGTGAAGAGTGGGGAGAAGATAATTTTTTCGATCGTGATGGTTTTTCAGGGGTTATTTTTCCTGAAATAATGGAGACTCCGTTTTCATATGCTGATCGCGGTAATTTCAACCACAGGGTTTCTGTCAGGTTTGCGGCAGACGGTGAGAGCCGGATATGTCTTGCAAATTTGAAAATGAACAAGAATCCTTTTCAGCAGAAGCAGTTTTGTTTCTGCCCGGGACAATAGCAACCAGGAGTTAATTTTTTGAGTAAATATATAATAGACGGAAGCTTTCCTATTAACGGAGAAATTACAGCTAGCGGAAACAAAAATGCTGCGCTGCCGTGCATTGCCGCCTGTCTACTGACAGATGAAGAAATCCTGCTGGGAAATCTTCCTGATATTGAAGATGTAAGGGTAATGCTTGAAATTCTTGCCGATCTGGGTGCTGATGTAAAAGAAGATTCTCACGGACGGTATAGGGTTAAGACCCAGAATATCACTAAAAGTGAAATACCGCCCGAGAAGGCCAGATCTATCCGCGCTTCCATTCTATTTGCAGGGCCTCTGCTTGCACGAACCGGAAAGGTCATTCTGCCTCCGCCGGGGGGAGATGTTATAGGCCGTAGAAGACTCGACACTCACTTTATGGCCTTTACCGAGCTTGGGGCTCGGGTTGAAATTGATGGCGTTTTCAAACTTGTTGCCAATAAGCTGGTCGGAGAGGATATCTTCCTTGATGAAGCTTCGGTAACAGCAACTGAAAACGCAATAATGGCCGCTGTCATGGCAAAGGGTAAAAGTATTATCCGCAATGCCGCCTCTGAACCGCACGTTCAGGATCTCTGCAATATGCTTAATGCCATGGGTGCTGATATTACCGGAATTGGTTCGAATGTCCTGCATATAGATGGTGTTAGAAAGCTTCATGGCGCACAGTTCGATATAGGTTCTGATTTTATGGAAGTCGGTTCTTTTATAGGTCTCGCTGCTGTTACACGAGGAGAGCTTACAATCAAAAAAGCGGCTCCTGAACATCTTCGGATGACCAGGCTCGGTTTTGCCAAAATGGGAATCCACTGGGAAACCGACGGTTCTGATATACATATTCCCAAGGGGCTTGATCTGAAGGTTGTTCCGGACATGGGCGGCATGATACCCAAGATTGACGATGCTCCCTGGCCCGGGTTTCCGGCTGATTTGACCAGCATAATGACTGTTGTTGCAACCCAGGTCGACGGAACAATCCTTATTCATGAGAAGATGTTCGAGTCCCGAATGTTTTTTGTAGATAAGCTTATCGGCATGGGTGCCAGAATTATACTCTGTGATCCGCACAGGGCTGTTGTTAGCGGCCCCTCAAGGCTTAAAGCTTCATATCTGGTTTCTCCGGATGTCCGTGCCGGTATGGCAATGGTAATAGCAGCTCTATGTGCAGAGGGCCAGAGCGTTATTGGAAATGTCTACCAGATTGAGCGCGGCTATGAAAAGCTATGCAAAAGGCTTAATTCTCTCGGCGCGCGTATTCAGCGGGTTGATAATTAGAAACCAGGGCTAAGGCTCCTGGTTCATTCATCGCATATCTCCAGAAGCCTGTCGCAGGCTTCTTTTATCCTTATAAAGGCTTTTGTCTTCAGTTCTATTTCCGTTTCGGTGAGGCCATGGCTGTTGTCTGGATGAAACTCTGTAGCCAGCCGGTGATAGACCTTCTTTATTTCATCACAGCCGGCTTCTGGTGAAAGCCCGAGTATCAGGTAGTCATCCTCTATTTTATCGCTGTTTTGACTTTCAAGAATTAATTTGCTTAACCCTGCGAGATGAATTATTTTAAGCACCATATTTGACTTATTTATTGATGGTGCTCTTGTAATCACACTGGCCCATCCTGCGCCTCCCAGATGCTCTACAATCGTTCGTTTGATAGCTTTATTTGCATGATTACCGAAATATTCAGCTATTTGCAGGCTCTGCCCATCATTGAATTTATATTTTAGTGTTTCAAGATTGTGGATTGCATCTATTGATATCCTATCAGACAATTCCCGGGTGCTGTATTGAATGGCTGAATCAGGAATTCCGCTGAAACTGTAAACAGCCCATAATACATAGGATGCTGACAGTCTCAGGGTTTCATTATCGTATTCCGAATCAGGGCTTATCCGGGTGTACTTCTGCAGTATCCGGTTTTTCTGTATCAGGCCGTACAATAATGTATCCAGAAAAACACCGGCTATCAGGCCGAAAATTATTCCGAAGATTCCCAGCCCTGAAATAACTCCGATCAGAGGCAGTGCAATTTTGAGGATATGTTTTTTAAACAGGGAGTCAATCATCCTTTAAGTTAAGTCCGGAAATCATCAGGAATGTGATTAAAAGCAGCAGAACCTGGCTGACCGCAGTTAAAGCAATTGAAAAGGTACTTCCGAATCTGAGCAGCATGAAGGCTCCGATAGTATTTATAGTAAATGTATAAGTTTCCGCTGCCAGGTAAGTGATATAAACTGTTATCGGCAGCAGTATAAACGATGCAAGAGGGAATTTTCGCTGTGCCCTTCTGTACTTCCATCCGAGTGCAATCATTAGGAAAGAAAAAAGAAGAAAACCGCAGGGATTAAGAATCCGCGTGAATATTTCAAAATATATCTGCTGAGAATTCCATCCGTAGCTGCCAACTGTTTTTTCAAATTCCAGAAGCTCAGGCAGGTTCAGCTTTTTATAGATGTTCTTATCGGCGCTTAAGCCTCGAAGCTGCTCGGGGGCAGGATATAGTTTAAGTGTGTTATACATCTCCGGCATTTTATCAGTTACCAAATACTCCGGATAAACCCGTATATTGGGGTTTTCCCTGTCTATTCCGTTGAGGACAATATGGTCCCCGACGGCTTTGCCGTAAAGCGCAGTGAAATGACCGGTAATTCCGGAGCCTCTTTTAAAATCAAGTACTTCTATCCCTTTATAGAAGATTCCCTCTGCAGTCCTGACCATTTTTTCAATATAAATAATTTCTTTTTCTGTTTCGTCGCTGTAGTTGATAAAGCAGATATCAATAATTCCTGGAAATTTCAGGGCAGTTGCGGCGTCGTCAGTAAAATAGGTTAACTTAACAGCAGCAGACAGGCTTTCCCTTAAATACTTGATTACATCGGGATCATTGGGATAATCAACTGAAAGTTCCTTATAAAGATAATATGCATCAATCGCCCGTCCGCTGAGAAGTAGTTCTGCACCATGTTTTTTCCGGCTGAAAAGCTGGTACTCCTCTTCTTCCTCCCTGTCGGGAGCCTCTTCAGAGAGCCCGATCCATGCTTGTGCAGAAAGTTCTTTCGCTTCTTTCGGAGAGTTTGATAACCCTGAAGCAATAGAGGCATAATAGTAGGCTGAGTAAAAATCATCTTTTTTAAGGTAATTTCTTGCCAGCAGAACAGCCTGATCGTAGGTTAATTCAGATGTTTCGATGGTACCGGGTCTTATAGTGTCTTCATCTGATGATTCCGCAAACTGGATATTTATCCTTTCGATGATATCATCATAAAGTTCTTCTCCGGCGGTATCTTCCGGCTTTACAGCAAGAAATCTTTCAATCATCTCCCTTGCTTTTACAAGTTCGTTATCTTCCCGGTAGTTCAAAGCCTGCTCATAATAGGTTCTGCTGGTTTCCGTCTGGATTTTCAGCAGGTCCAGTCGTGAATATATTCCCGGTTTGAATATTTCATTACCGGTAAAAAACAGTGCGGTAAAACAGAGCAGGATAACAATAATTATTGTGACGGTCTGATTAAATGCTTTTAATGTAAGGGCTTTTATTCCGTATTCTCCGGTAGGGTAGAAGACAGAAAAAGTAAGAAGAACCGCAAGGCCCTGTATAGATATCAGATTATTAAAGAACAGAAGCATACTGTTATTGAAAACCCATACAGATCGGAAGCTTGTATCAATTTCTTTCGGAGCAAACTGGAAAAAACTGACGGCGATCAAAAGAAAAAACGCAGCAGCATAGCATGAAATACTGATAATAAGAAAGCGTTTAGGAAGCGACATTTTCATATCAGTTGTTCCTCTTTATTTTATATGGTCTGAACAAAACACCGACTATCAAAATAAGTACCGATATTGCCAGTATTGTTATCAGCGGAAGATTAAATGGAATGTTACCTCCGAAAAAAGTGTCAGTAATAAAATCCAGTTCAGATGAAAACAGTCTGAAGATATAATATCCCATTCGATGGATAAAAAGGATCAGCATAATATTAAACATCGGCCAGATTGTAATATTAAGAAATAGCAGGCATACGGCTAAAAATAAGCTGAAAGCTGCAGATATAAATATAAAATCTTTATTGCCTGAACTTTCAGTTTTATAAATAGATTCGGTTACGAACTCGAGGTCGCCAAAATACTGCATTAAAAGACCTCTTGATTTAAATACATTATTATATTCAGGATTTCTGGGTTCAATATCAAAAAATGTGTTGTTATCAAGGATGATTTTTTCAGTATTCTCAGGATTAATATATCCGGACTGATAATATTGAAAAAGGTTCTGCGGGCCGGGTTTTCTGGTAATAACACCTGAATAACCGCTGTCAGAAACAGATGAAGTATAGATAATACCCTCCTCAGTACTCAGCAATTTACCGGCCTGAAGCGGTTGATAGCTGTACCCTGTGGAAGTTTCCTGAATAAGAGAAATTGTTTTAAACCCGAAAAATAATATAAGAAATGACAAAACGGCTATAATTATAATAGATAAAAACCTTCCACTGTTTTTGGGGTCGTCAAAAACTGTAAGAATTACTGCGGTAGAGAGGCTGGGGAATAGACTGCTTTTCAGAGCTCCGGGAAGATAATAAATAAGGTTTACACGGAAGTTAATATCAGGAGATGTATTAATCCCCCAGCGCTGAAGTATTATAAAAAGGCATAATACTGCCATACTGATAACGAAAATTAGAATAAATTTAAAAGGCAGTAACAGAGTTTTATTCATGATTAGTGAATTTTATCATGCCGGTATTCATATTGCAAGAATGCCGGAAAAAAAATGAATATTCCATGTCTGTAACTGTGTATAATAAGGTATGAGCGACAGAGATGCATTTATAAGTATATTCAGAGCCTATGACCGGAGAGTCTATGCGGCAGCGTGCAGAATGGTTTTTAATCGTGAGGATGCAGCTGATATTACTCAGGAAGTGTTTTACAGAGCCTGGCGTAACTTTAAAAACTTTGATCAGTCCAGACCGGTCTTTCCATGGCTGTACAGAATTACAAAGAATTTATGTATAAATAGAAGCAAAAAGAAATCAAGCTCAGAAACAAGTCTGGAATTTCCCGATTTATGCAGAGGCCGTGATTCAGTTGAGGACTCTGCGGTTAGAGATGAGTCAAAACGAGAGATATACAAGGCAGTTATGTCTCTTCCTCCTCAGCATCGCGAAATAATAATTCTGAAACATTTTGATGAATGCTCATATGAAGAAATAGCAGATATTCTGGATATTCCAAAGGGGACTGTTATGTCCAGGCTCTACAATGCCAGAAAACTACTTAAAAGCAAACTGGAGGCAGAATATGAATTGTGATGAAGCAAAATTAAAAACTCAGGCACTTATCGATAATGAACTGGAAGAAAGTGAAATATCTGAAGTCGTAGATCATATAGAATCATGTTATATATGTCGTGAAGAGTATAAATCAATGCTGAAGCTGAAAAAACAGTTAAGCGGTTTTACTCCGGCACCACCGCAGGATGAGTGGTTGGAAAAACTTTATAAAAGCAGAAAACGCAAATTTACAAGTCGATTAGGATTTTTTATGGTACTGGGCTTTAATCTGTTAATAATAGCCTACCTGCTTTTTATGTTTTTTACGGATAACACTGAAGGAATTTTCATAAAAATACTGGTTGCAGGTTCTATCGTTTCCGTTATAGTCTTATTTTTAACAGCGTTGACAGACAGGATTAATGAAAGAAAGACTGATAAATACAGGGAGATTATTAAATGAGCGATAGCGGAATGATTCTTGTAACTACTGATTCTGTTCCCGGAAGAGAAATCGTAAAGGTTTTCGGGCTTGTCCGGGGAAATACTATCCGAGCCCGCCACATGGGCAAAGATATTATGGCCGGATTTAAAAACATCGTTGGCGGTGAAATTACCGATTATACAAAAATGATGGCAGAGTCCCGTGAGCAGGCAATAGACAGGCTGATTGAAGATGCTGAATCTCTGGGTGCAGATGCTATAGTCGGTTTGAAATTTGCTACTACCAGTATGATGCAGGGGGCTGCAGAGTTCCTTATTTATGGAACTGCTGTAAAATTGAACTGATACCCACAAAGTGGTATGCCTGAATTATGAAAATCCTTGCAGGATTAATCTTTTCAATTTAGAATAGCACACATAAAATAATATTAAATTGTAAAAACTGTATTTAAAATGATTAGAGTATTACACATTGAGAGTAATCTTAATGACAGTGTGCTGTTCCAGACTTTTATTCCGGCGGATTTTATAGTAACAACCGTCAGATCTTTTCAGGAAGGCCTGAACTTGATTGATGACGGGGAGTTTGATTTAATCGCGGCTGGAACCGTTGTTGATGTCCTCAGCTGTATAAAGATTATTAGAAAAACATGCAGATATTTTGCTCAGCCGCCGATTGTATGCCTTACAAGAAATCCGGATACTAAAGCAGGTGTAAAACTGCTGAAAGAGGGAGTTCTTGATTATTTGATTATTCCTGATGATCTGGAGCGTCTGCAGGAAACTTTTAGATTGATTCTCGGCGGGGTTCTGTGCAGCGGAAGATATGAGATACTGAACTCTTCCGGTAAGGAGATTGATCGTATTATCGGAAAATCTCCGGCTATCAGGAAATTAAAGCTTGATATTATAAAACTGGCAAAATTTCCTGCACCAGTGCTGATAACAGGTGAAAGCGGTACCGGAAAAGAACTGGTTGCTGGGTTGATTCATGACTATTCACAACGTTCCAGGAAAAAATTTCATGCATTAAATGCCGGAGCTATTCCTTCAGGAATTTGCGGAACAGAGCTCTTTGGCTCCGAACCAGGAGCATTCACAGGTGCAGTTAAAAGAAAGGGCTGTTTTGAGCATGCGAATAAAGGCAGCCTTTTTCTTGATGAAATAGGAGAACTTGATATTTCCCTGCAGGTTGAATTTTTAAGAACCCTTGAGACAAAAACCATTAAGAGGATCGGAGGAAACAATGAGATTCCTGTTGATGTGAGGCTTATTTCTGCAACTAACAGGAATCTTGATGAAGAGGTAAAAAATGGCAATTTCCGCCTGGACCTGCTTCATCGTATAAAGGTCCTGGTTCTGCATATTCCTCCGCTGCGTGAGCGAATTGAGGATATACCGGATCTTGTTGAATGCTTTCTTTCTGAAATCAGTGATGCTCTACAATTGAACGTAACAATGAGTGACAGCGGATATGAAATCCTTTTTGATTACGACTGGCCCGGTAATGTCAGAGAATTATATAATGTTATTTTAAGAAGCGCCTGTTCCGCTGAAAAAGAAAAGATTTTAGCGGCAGATATTATTTTCTGAGTGTTCTTACAGTTTTCGTATTCCGGTAGCCACAACAACCGGAAGAAGACCTTCCTCTGTTTCGGCGGTGCCTGCAAAATAACCGGCTATCAGTATTTCTGAATTTAATACGATTTCTTCAGGATCAACGGTTCTGGAACGTCTTACAGGAATTGTCTTTGAAAATTCGGCTCCTGAAAGTAGAACTATGCATTTATTCATAACAACCTGATCTGAGTTAATCCAGCTGCCGTTTGCCAGAATAATCTGCCCGGTAAAATTAGCAGGATCCGGTTCTATAACCATTCTTGATATTGCTGTTCCGTTCAGGATTACCTGTGTTCCGGGTTCAGGCGGGCTGCCAGCGGCTACGGCATCTGCAAGGGTCTTGATAGTTATCGAAAGATCTGCCATATTGACGGCAGGATCGGCTGCGACCGTAAAACATGTCAAAACCATGAAGATGAAAAAAACTGCTGATATTTTTATTGCTTGCTTTTTCATTACCGTAATTTTAAAATTTAAAGGCATATCGGTCAAGAAATTAAAAATAAATTATAAATTTCTTGAAAAACTATCCGATCATATAGTATAAATTTAATATCGTATTGAAAAACTATGATTTGACTGATAAAATTATACACGGGTTGAGGAACAATGAGTAATAATGATATAGTAACCGGATTTGATGAAGAAAAAGATGACAGTCTCCGAATTAAACTTCAGAGTGTCGAAGGTGTTGAAGGATGTCTTGTTCTTTTTCTGACAGGATATATTGATACTTATAACTCTAACTTCTTTCAGAAAAGAGTTACAAAGGCCATTGAAGCCGGTTTTACAAAACTTATCTTTAATTGCAGCGGGCTTAACTACGTTTCAAGTACCGGTATAGGTTCTTTTACTGCATTTCTAAAGGCAGTAAGGCCGAGAGGCGGAGACCTCGTTCTGCTTGAGATTCAGCCTAAGGTTTATGAAGTATTCCAGCTCTTAGGGTTTTCCCAGTTTTTTAATATCAAGGATAATCTTAATGAGGCTGTTGACTTTTTCGGTGCAAATGGCGGTACTAGAAACTCTGATGTCTTTCCAAAGATTTTTCAGTGTCCCATTTGTTCAAGAAGACTTCGTGCAACCAGAGCCGGCCGGTTCAGATGTTCTGAATGCAGAACAATCCTTGCGATAGATAATTCCGGACAGGTTTTTCTGGGATAATTCGTTTTGGATGCTGCAAGGATTAATATTTCCGGCTGCAGCGTATTAACAAAGACTAAAATAGAACTGTATATTCGGAGTTTTCCGGCTATACAGTTTTTTTTTACTGAAAAGCCCGATTTTAAGAAAAAATATTCTGTTTATATTCTAAATACTGCAGCCTTTAAGACTTTACCGGAATCTTTTGCGATCTTAAACCCGGTTATTCTATACGGACCCCATGAATATATAAGCGCTGCGATGTCAGCCGGGGCTGCAGATTATTTATGTGAGCCATGGACTCCTGATGAACTTACTGCCAGATGCGGTAAACTGCTGGATAGAGAAAAACTTTATTTGACCGGCTGGGAGTTACATCTGAAGCCCTCAGGATTTATTCATTTGAATAATAAAGAACTAAGGCAGTCCTGCCGGATATTCCTAAGTAAAAGCGAACGAACAGTGTTACGGATGCTGCTGATGTATCGGGGAACTTTTTTAAACCGGGATTTGCTTAATTCTGCCTTAAATACCCGTGTAAACGGCTCCAGAGCTGCTGATATGGCAGTTTCCAGGCTTAGATCCAAACTCGGTGATTATTGTAAGTCTGAAGATTTTATTCTTACCTCTACTCATGCCGGTTGGTGTATTCCCGCTGCCTCTCATATGGATGTTCATTGATCCGCACCTGCTTGCCCAAGTTCTGACGCTGTGGTATCTTTTTTCCTATGTTGAATACAAGATTTCTGCTTAAAATGCTGGATACCGGTTTCATCCTGAAATCGGCATTTATGCTGCTTCTTATATCGATAATTCCGCTTGCTGAAATAATGCTAATTCAATTTCTTGGAGAATTTCTGGGTATCTATTTCACCCTTGCCGTTGCTGCACTAACCGGTCTGGCAGGTCTTTTTCTTGCATACCGTGATATCCGGGGCATTGTTAAGCATATTAAAATAAAATCAGCAGAGGGCTTATATCCGGGGAGAGAAATGCTTTCTCTTGCCGGGGCTCTTTTCGGAGGTATAATGCTGCTCTGTCCGGGGTTTATTACCGATTTGATTGGCGCCCTGAGTTTTTTCCCTGTCATCAGAACTCTGGCCGGCCGTATTATAACCAGAAATATGGAACCACGGCTTCGTGAAGCTTATGAATACATGCGATTGTATGAGTAGGATCGTTTTTATTTTGAAGAAATTTTGTAGATAACTAAAAGTATCAGGTAGTAAAGCCGTATGAATACTCTGAATATTTTCAGAGGGTTTCTTAGTACTTCAGAAATTACTTCAGTGCCGTTTTCCCAGCTTTTCTTTGATCCCTTTGCCTTTTTTCCGCTGAAAATTGCATAGCACTCCGCACACCATAGAAAAATTCCGGGATTGAAACTGTCTCTATGCCGGTTAAGCCAGCGATCCTTCCCCTTAAGGCCGTTTCCGGCAAGCAGAAACGTCGGTGCCGCTTTTTTAATTGCAACGAGGATGTTTTCTTCCATCGCTGCAGAATAGTAGCCTGAATACCTTCCGACTATATTTAAACCCGGGAATGAAATTTTCATATTGCTGAATACTGTCTGCAGCGAATGTGTTTTTCCGCCTATCAGGTATAAAGATTTTTTCTGGATTTCCATAACACCCAGGGCTTTAATAACAAAATCAAAGGGTCTATATCGGAAGGCCTGACCTTTTTTTAAAAAATTTATTCCGCTGATTATCGATTTTGCAGTAGGAATTACAAGTGCAGCTTCATTGAGCGTTTTCAAATATTCCTTATTGCGTCTGGCTCTCATCAGATCAAAAAAATTTATCAGGACAATCTGGTTTTTCTTCCCGTTGTCAGCAAGATGTTTAAAAACTTCCTCAAGGTCCTCAGCAGGAATTATATCTACAGGGACTTTAAGAAAGTCGATTCTTTTTATTCCAGGCAGTATGCTTTCCACTCTTTCCTCTCCAGCAGTATTGTTTTTACTGCTCCGAGCGCGTATATCGCAGCTGTTTCAGTTCTCAGAATATTGTCACCAAGATATACCGGATAGAATCCGGATGCAAGCAGAAAATCTGTTTCTTTTTCTGAAAAGCCGCCTTCCGGACCTATGAAAATAATAACAGATTCAGTATCCGCGATAAGGTACCTGTGAAGAGACCAGTTGGCCAGCGGTTCCTGATGAAAGAAAAGTTTCTGTCCGGAATTTTTACCCAGTTTCTGAAGAAGTTCAGGAAGTTCTTTCATCTTAACCGGTGAAAGTATTGTCGGAACACCCTTATTGCCGCTCTGCTGAGCAGCCTCAACGGCAATCTTTTTAAGTCTTTCATTTTTAAAGGCTGAGCGGTCTTCCTTTATTACCGGTACGCTGTTTTCACTCTGTACAGGGATCACCATCCCTACACCTGCTTCTACAGCCTGTCTTATTATCATTTCAAGCTTCTTCCCCTTGGGAAGGCACTGAATAAGAATGATTTCCGGCATATCTTCTTTAGAATCCCTTTCATCTTCAACCTCAATGCAGTCGGCGGTAAGGCTGATCTCATCCATAGCATTTATTGTGAGAATAAATTTCCGCCCGTCCTGGTTTACCCCGTTGAACATCTGGCCGGGGCCCATTCTAAGAACCCTGGTCAGATAACGGTATTCTTCTCCGGTCAGCGTAATAGGTCCGGACCCGATGTATTCATCAGGCAATACAAACTGTCTCATTTTTATCCTGTTACTTTATCTGAAAATATCTAAATCTTTGTACCCGCCAGACTCGAAAAGGTCAACCGCGTACAGTAGTACTATATCATAATCCAGGTCAAAAATGGGAGGATCATTTTCGGTTCTGTTAATTTCAGCCCGTATAAGCCGTCTCAGCAGACGATCTTCAAGATCAATTCCTTCTGCTTTCAGTTCTTCAATAAAGGCTGAAATACGGTTTTCGCCTGCATCCGGATATTTTCCAACAAACAGGGGTATATAATTATTTTCTATCAGTTTTTCAAGTGCCAGAAGTTCTTCATCAGAAAGTTCCTCTTCTTTAATTTCCTTCTGAGGTTCAATACCGATATGGTCAATGTTTATTCCTGATGGAGTATAGTATCTAGATGTCGTAAGTTTGAATCCGCCGTTTCCGAAACCGCTTATCTGCTGAACAGAACCCTTTCCGAAGGACGTTTCGCCTATCAGATATGCCCGGTCGTTGTCCTTAAGTGCTCCTGCAAGGATTTCTGATGCAGAGGCCGAGCCTCGGTCTATAAGGAGGATGACAGGAATACTTACGTCGACATCAGTTCTTCGGGTTGCTTTAAATTCCTCAATCTTTATCTGATCCCGGTTTTTGGTACTGACTATCATTCCATTATCGAGAAACAGATCTGCTGTATCAACAACACTCGAAAGCAGGCCGCCCGGATTTCCGCGGACATCGACAACAAGGTACGCGTAGCCGGATTTTTCGAAGAATGCAACTGCTTCCTTTACACTCTCTTCGGTATAGGGCGTCCAGCGGACAATTTTAAGATAGGCCGTTTCATCATCGATCATTGCGTATTTTACAGTCGGTACTTCAATTACTTCACGCTTGACTGTTATTTCTCGTTCGATATTTCCCAGTCTCCGGATCTTGTAGCTTACCTCGGTTCCGGGCTCTCCCCTGAGTCTGTCGGCAACTTCATCGGTTGAAAGGCCTTCTGCCGATTCTCCGTCAATTTCTATTATAAAATCACCGGCGGATATTCCTGCACGGTAGGCCGGAGAGCCTTCGATCGGTGAAATAACCTCGACGAAATCAAAATATCGGTCTCTGAAAGGAGAATCTGCCGTGAGCTCGGGTCTTTTTCCGCTCTGCTTTGATATAAACATTCCGACACCGCCGAAACTTCCGGTGGTTGTATCTGAAAAATCTTCCATATCGTCTGCTGTAAGATAAACCGAGTAGGGATCCTCCAGACTTTCAAACATTCCCTTTGCTGCACCTTCATAAAGTGTTTCAGGTGAGACATCTTCTACAAAATTTTGCTCGATAATGTCGAAAAGCCTGCCGAGCCTGATAAGGTAGTCGTTATTTTTTTGGCTGCTTAGCTGCAGAGAGCTTCCCGGACTTATTAAGGAAAAAGTCAGGGCAGCTGCAAGTACTATCGTAACTATCAGCCATATTGATCTTTCTTTGTTTTTCATAAAAACCTCTTCAGTATTCATTTTAATGTTACAGAAGATAATCATCAAGTCATGTTTTTTTCTGAGGCTTTGCGTGATTTTTTCTTCATGATATACTTTCCCAATAACCGGAGGATTAGATGAAAATTATACCTGTTGCAGGCGGAAAAGGCGGTGTCGGAAAATCTCTGCTCGCTGTAAATCTTTCAATTGCCCTGGCTCAGGCCGGTAAAAAAACTGTACTTGCAGACCTTGATCTGGGCGGTTCAAACCTGCATATGATGCTCGACTCCGGAAGAAGCCAGGCAGGTATAGGAACCTGGCTTACAAGAAACAATGTGGAGTTTGAAGATATTCTGCTTGATTCCGGTTATGAAAATCTGAAGTTTATCCCCGGCGATGCTGAAATTCCCGGACTTGCCAATATACAGACAAATCAGAAACGGAAGCTGATAAAACATTTAAGTCAGCTTGATACCGATTTTCTGATTCTTGACCTCGGTGCTGGAACGTCATTTAATACCCTTGATTTCTTTCTGATGTCAGGTACCGGAATAATTGTTACAGCACCGGCTCTTACAGCAACACTTAATGCCTACCTTTTTCTGAAAAACGTAGTATTCAGAATGATTTCTACCGGTTTTACCGGAAAAAGTCCTGCAAAGGCCTATCTTGATGAGCTTGCTGCTGACGGCGAGGGTCTGCAAAGGATCTATATTCCCGGAATACTCGAAAAACTTGAATCTCTTGATCCTGATAAATATAATTTATTAAAGAAAAAGATGAACGCGTTTTCGCCGATGATTGTAATGAATATGATCGATGATCCGAAAGACTCTGTTAAGGCTGAAAAGATAAAACGCTCATGTGAGCAGTATCTTGGTGTCGAAATGGAATATCTGGGCGTTATCTACAGGGATCATCTTCAGGATATAGCGCTTAATTCAAGACTTCCAATAATCAAATACAAACCTGAATCTGTAATTTCGCAGGCTGTTTACAGGATGACAGACAGAATACTTCAGAAAAGTATAGAAGACCAGTCCGCACTGGAGATCCAGACAATGGAGGAGAGCTACCAGAATGCGGAAATGGAAGCAGAGATAGATTTTGACTATAAAATACAGGAGCTTGAAAACCTGCTTCACAGCGGTACCCTTACAAAAGGGGATTTGATCGAGACAGTGAAAAGTCAGCAGTATGAAATTTCAGTACTAAAAAAGCAGAATAACCTGCTTAAATCGAAGCTGCTGACGGCTTCAAGGCAGGGTTTCAAAATATAGGTATGGCGGGCGAACAAAAACTTCTTGGCAGAATCAGCATTGAGACAGATGATGAAGCTCTGCTTGCCGTGCTTCATTTTGTTCCGGATGAAAACGGGACAGAGATAGATGCACAGGGCCTTAACAGGCTGATCGCAGAAAACAAAATCACATACGGTTTTGACAGAAAAGAACTTGAACAGAAAATTGAAAAGCTACTCGAATCTAAGGATGAGATCAGTATTACCATAGCTGAGGGTGATCATGCCGAGCTTCCCGTTCCCGAAGAACGGGAGTGGGTTGAGCTGAAAATCCCCGAAGGCCTGGAAGATGACGTTGAGCGGTTTTTAAAAAATGCCGCAGCGCCTGAAATCTGGAATATTGAAACAGAAAAGGTTTCAGTAGAAAAAACTGTTAAGAAAAAAGGGCTTCTTCCTTTTGGAAAAGAGAAAACCGAGACTGTAAAGGATGTCGTTAAAAAAGAGAAAAAAGTCAGGGTTAATGTGATTCCTGATGTAATCTCGGCCGGCTGGGCTGAAAAAGAAGATAAACTTGCAGATATAATAGCGGCAAAACCCGGTAAACCCGGTAAAGATGTATACGGAAAGCCTATTGTGCCTCTATCTCAGGAAGATGAGTTCTGGCTGGGAACCAATACCGAGAAGAAGGGCAGTTCAATTATCGCGACAGAAACGGGTATTGTCCGCCGGGGATGGAACTGGATTGAGGTTATACCTTTTAAAAGCCATGACTGGAATCTGGAACTTTCAAAAGATAAAAACACCTGTCTTCTTAATTTCAATCCAGGAGGAGAGGAAGTCAGTCTTCCAGACCCTGCTGAAATTATTAAAAGGGCGGAAATGCTGGGATGTCCTGAACCTGACCTGGTCGGTACTGAAAAGATCAGCCAGATTATATCCACTGCCGCTGTAGCCGGAAAAGTTCTGAAGAATGTCATTATTAGCAGTGATGATGACGGTTATTTCAGTATTGAAGTCTCGGATGATAAGCTCGTTGCCGAAATGGTGATGCATAAGGGCCGAGGTGCCGGCAAGCCTCTGGTTCTGAAAGAAGTTGGAAGTACAATTAAGAACAGTGGCCTGAAGGGAATGGACCTTAAAAAAATTCAGGAAGTGATTCTTGATTTTCAAAAAAGTGCCGAAAAAGACATCCGCTTCATTTTATGTGAGGGAACGCCGCCTGAGGAAGGAGAGGGCGGTTCGGTAGAATATGAGCTTAAACTGCTTTCTGATGCCGCAGTTGATGATATAAAAAAGCGTGCCGGAGGAATGGATGCCGCCGCGTTCAGGGATATTCCATCAGCCGCGGATTACCATCCGAAAGATATCAGCGGTGCAGCCAATGTAAAAAAGGATCAGAACCTTGCCTCTGTTCTTTCAACATCAGGGAAAAAGGGTGCCGATGTATTCGGAGATGAAATTGAGACCTCTGTAAAGGGTGCTGTAATTGAATCACTTGAGAATGTTCGTTTTGAAAAGGGTATGTATATCTCTGAAATTGACGGACTTCTTGAATGTTTCAATTCAGAAGGAAAAACGATACTCCGTGTCCGGGGACACCGTGATGCAAAAATTGAAGTAAAGGTTGCTGCTGACAAGATGACTGCAACCCTTTCTATTGAGCCTGCTGCCGGAACCGGAATTCCCCCGTCACTTGAAGAGGTTAACAGGCAGATTGCCGAGGCCGGGCTTAAATCGGGAATAAATATTGATCTTGTAAAGAGTGCTGTTGAAAAAGCCAGGACCGGCGAGCCTGTTGGTGGAGCTCTGTTTGCGATGGGAAAAGCTCCGAAGAATGCCGGAGAATACAAACTTAAGTTTCTGGCTGAAATGGCTGATGGAAACAAGGTCTCCATCGACGAAAAAGGGAAGGCGAACTACCGCAGCCAGAACCGGATTACTAATGTTAAAAAGGGTGAGATCCTGGCTGAGATTCAGGTCCTTCAGGGGGAATCTGAGGACGGCTGGGATGTTCTTGGAAATACTTTACCTGCAAAACAGCTGACTCCGCTGAATGTTGAAATCGGTTCAAACGTCATTGAAGAAAAAGATGAAGAGGGCAATACCTTCCTGATGGCTGAAAAGGCCGGTAGGCTGATCTATGAAAATAATAAAATAGAGATCCAGGAGGGATTTTTCGTTAAGGGTGATGTAGATTTCAGCGTGGGCAACATCAAATTCAGCGGAGATGTTCAGGTTAAAGGAACCGTAAAAAACGGTTTCTACATTATGGCCGGCGGTGATGTAAACATTGGAATGAACTCGGAGATGTCTCTGCTTTCGTCTGAGAAAACCATAACAGTCAATCAGGGTATCAAGGGCGGCGGCAAGGCCCTGCTGCGGGCAAAAGATTCCATTAGAGTTTCATTCGCTGAAAGAGCCACGCTTCTGGCTGTCGAAGACATCATCGTAAAGAATGCGGTTTTCGGATGCAAGGTAAAATGCAATGGAAAACTAAGACTTATGACTGAGAAAGGATACCTGGTAGGCGGAAAAATTCAGGCAAGGAAGGGGATTGAAGCTGCAAATATAGGCTCTCTTTCCGGTACAAGAACCGAGATTTCTTTCGGTCAGGATTATCTGATTGCCGATCAGATTGAGATAGAAGAGAAAGAAATAACAAAAATAAAAAACCGTCTTGTTAAGCTTGATCCCGAGATGAGAAATTGTGAGAAGGAAAAGGATTCTCAGGGGTTGAACAAGCTGAGGCAGGAGAAGGTAAAATTAATGAAAATCATGGAAAAACGAGGGGTCCGTATCTTCACACTGAAGGAACGGTTCGAGCAGCATTTTCCATCAGAAATAATCATACGGGGAGAGGTTTTTCCCGGAGTTGTATTTGAAAGTCACGGAAGAACCCTTGATATAATAAAGAAAGAGAAATCAGTAAAAATTATCTTCAACGAAGAAAGCGGATTTCTCGAAAAAATTCCCTATAATCAGCAGGAAGATAAGCAGAAGGAGAAATAATGCTTGCATTTATAAACTTTCCATCATGGATAAAGCCAGAAATAATCCCCGGGTTTCCTATCCGCTGGTACAGCCTTATGTATCTCATAGCGTTTGGAATTGCCTGGTTCCTGATGCAGAAACAGATAAAAGATGAAAAACCGAACCTCAAAGAGGATGATATAGTTAATTATTTTTTCTGGGGTATCCTTGGACTTCTTATTGGTGCGAGGATCTTTGCTACAACAATTTATGACCCAGAACACTATTATATCACCCACCCCTGGATGATATTTGTACCCTTCAGAAACGGACAGTTTACCGGACTGCAGGGAATGAGTTACCACGGCGGGGTTTTCGGAGCGATTGTCGGTACGCTTATTTTCTGCCGGATAAAAAAAATCAGCTGGTTCAAGATGGCAGATTTTACTGCTCCCGGCATTCCGCTGGGTTATACATTCGGCCGGCTTGGAAACTTTATCAATGGAGAACTCTGGGGCCGGGTTACAACAAAATCATGGGGAATTGTTTTTCCTCATGCCGGAAGATTCTCAGTCAAACTTGACTGGGTTCAGAGAGTTGCCGCCGAGGTAGGTATGAAACTGCCGGAATCCGGACTGGTTAATCTGCCCCGCCACCCCTCACAGCTATATGAGGCCGCCTTTGAAGGTATTATTTTGTGGCTTGTGTTGTGGTTTGTTCTAAAAAACAGAAAGAAATTCGACGGGGCAATGCTTAGTTTCTATCTCATCGGCTACGGTATAGTCCGCTTTTTTATTGAATACTTCAGAGAACCGGATTCAGATATGGGTTTTCCGCTTAATTTTGGAGCAGCCCCGGAGGATCCTGCCTTGTTTAACTCATTTCTAAACTTTACTACAGGACAGATCCTCTGTCTGTTTATGATTTTAACCGGTGTAATTCTGTATCATGTCAGAAAAAAACAGGTCCTGAAAGAGGCTGAAAACACAGAAGCACCTGTCAAATCTGAAAGCCTTAGAAAGAAAAGAAAAAAGATTAAATAAATAAGGCAATTTCAAAACTCCAAAAACTTTACAGGATATTCAAATACCTGTATCAGCTATAGGGGAAACCCCTATAGCGAATGGGGCGGGTTCTTATGTCATATCTCAAACTAACCTGATTTTTTTATGGTCTTAGCCGTGTAATTATGTGAGCATGAATGAGGTATGGTACATAGACAGTGAAAGTGAAAGGGAGCAGGAATCGGTAGAAAAAGATGCCCTGTCTTCATATCTGAAGCAGATTTCGGTTTATCCGTTACTGTCCCGGAATGATGAGTTGGATCTTGCGTATAATATCAGCGAGACAAAGAAAGGTCTGCAGGAGCTTGATGAAAAACTGCAGTACGCTGAAATTAGTCGTGAGGAATATGACAAGGCAAGATCGTTTCTGGAGGCGGAATCAGAAGTCCACAGAAATCATCTGATTACAAGTAATCTCAGGCTTGTCGTTTCTATCGCCAAAAAATATCAGCATAGGGGCCTTAACCTTATCGATCTGATAAACGAAGGCAATATCGGACTTATAGAAGCGGTTGAGCGTTTTGATTACCGGAAGGGCTGTAAGTTTTCAACTTACGGGACCTGGTGGATACAACAGTCGATTATCAAATCGATAGCTGACAAAGGCCGTACAATACGAATACCCGTTCATGTGCTTAACTCCGCCAGAAAATTCTATTCAGCATCAAGAGAACTGACACAGGACCTTGGAAGAGATCCCAAAGCTTCTGAGATTGCAAACTATCTTAATATTTCTGAAGAAAAGGTAGAAAGCATTCTTAACAGTACCGGTGATACAGCGTCTCTGGATACAACAGTAGATGATGACAACAGTACAAATCTGGCAGAGCTTATTTCTGGCGAAGATTACATTGGTCCTTTTGAAGATTTTTTCAGGATAAATGTAAAGGAAATACTTCAGTATTCACTTAATGAGCTGACTGAGAGGGAAAGGGAAATAATAAAACTTCGGTTCGGTCTTAACGGAAAAGCACCGCTGACACTGGAAGATATTGGAAAACTATTTTCAATTACCAGAGAGCGGGTCAGACAGATACAGAATAAAGCCATCCTGAAATTGAGAGAATTCTCGGAAATTCAGGAACTGAAGAGTGTTATGTAATTGTGAGGTTTGAATTGGTTCTGCTTTCTGATTCAGAAGCTTTGATTAGCGATATCAGATTTGCCCTTGAAGATACATGGGAAATTATGAGCAGTGATTCTATCACTGAGATTGAGAAGTATCTTCAGAGAACTAAAGTTAAGCTTTTAATTGTGGATATGGATATTAAATCGGCCCTTTGGACAGAGGTTCTGGAGGGTCTCAGAGGTTATGAAGGGAAAGAGATTAGATTTCTTTTCCTCGCTTCTGAAAGCAGAAAACTGGAAATTGAAAAAATTCAGCTTAATTCTATAGAACTACTTCTTTCCGCCTCCTGGCTTATTAAGCCGTTTTCAAGAAATACACTTCAAAGTTCTGTAAAAACTCTTTTCGGAGCCAGTCTTAACTAGCTTGACGCAGTCCGCTTTTTTTTATACATTTATTGATAATGATTCTCAATATCAAACATTCGGATAGAAACTGATGCAAAACAGAAAGAAACCCTGTTGTATGAATTTTGAGGGCGGTATTAAGGACCGGGGTCTCAGGATGACAATTCCCAGACAGCTGGTAATTGAAGTTCTTGAGCAGGCGGACGGTTATATGAGTGCTGAAGAAATTTTCTCAAAGATAAGAGAAGATTCTCCTGCAACGGGTATTGCGACAGTTTACAGGACGCTGATTCTTCTGGATGAAATGGGTCTTGTCACCAGATATAATTTCGGAGAGAGTCGGGCCAGATATATTCTGGCAGATGACCAGAGCGCAGCGCATCATCATCAGCTGGTTTGCGAGAAATGTTTCAGGGTCGTAAAGTACTCAGATTTTATCGAAGATGAAATAGATCTATACAGGAAAGTTGAATCCGTACTTTCGAAAAAACACGGATTTGAAATAAAAAGACATATAGTGCAGTTCTATGGAGTTTGTCCGAACTGCAGAAAGGAGACAGGAAATGAAGGTAGCGGTAGCAACAGCTGACGGACAGGTATCAGGGCATTTCGGACAGGCCCCCGGTTTTACTTTTGCTCAGGTGAATGAAAACGGCGTAGCTGATGTAGAGTATAAGGCTAATCCGGGCGGACATTGCCAGACTCTTCCACAGATGATGGTAGATAATGGTGTAAAAGTTCTGATTGTCGGAGGCATAGGCGCAGGAGCTGTTGCCAATATGCAGCGAAACGGCATTGATGTTATAGGAAGTGTTTCCGGGGATGTGAACACGGTTCTTGAATCTTTCAGAACAGGGACTCTCACCGGCGGTGCTGTTGGCTGTGATCATAACCACGATCACGGCGGTGATGACTGCGGACATCATCATTAATAGGTGAAAAAATGAAAACTGAAGAACAGATACAGCAGGATAAACAGCTGGCTGATAGAATGGCCAGAATTAAGCATAAAATTGTAATCATGAGCGGAAAAGGCGGTGTAGGCAAGACTACGGTTTCAGTCAATATTGCCCGAGGGCTTGCTGAAAAGGGTTATAAAGTCGGTATTGTTGACACTGATATTCACGGACCTAATATTGCGAAAATGCTCGGAATTGAGGGCGAACTCCTCTATCAGACTGATACAGGAATTGAGGCGCCGATTGTTAATGAAAATCTTAAGGCAGTAAGCCTTGCGATGACGGGAAATGATCAGGATGCGCCTATTGTTTGGCGGGGTCCTCTGAAAATGGGATTTATTAAACAGATCCTGGCTGAAGTAAACTGGGGTGACCTTGATTTTCTAATAATTGATTCTCCTCCGGGAACAGGTGATGAACCCCTTTCTGTCTGTCAGCTTATACCTGAAATAGATGGAAGTATAATTGTCACTACACCTCAGGATGTAGCTGTGCTTGATTCCAGAAAGAGTATAAATTTTTCAAAGCAGGTAAAGGTTCCGGTAATCGGTCTTATCGAGAATATGTGCGGTTTTGTTTGTCCGGACTGCGGAAAAACCCACTATATTTTTGGTAAGGGTGGGGGCGAAAAAGCTGCCGGTGAGATGGAGGTCGAATTCCTTGGCGGAATTCCGATTGATCAGAAACTGATGGAAGCTGAAGATAAGGGGCTTGATGTGTTTAAGGCTCATCCGGACTCTGAAGCGGTAAAGATGCTAAGCAGCATTATCGACCGGATTGTGAAGTTTGTAGAATAATAGAGTATATGAAAGAGCTGATTAAGCATTCGTCTTGACCGGCTCTTTTTTATTTTTACAGCTGACTGTATAAAAAAGTATACTTTTTAAAACTTTTCTTTTTTTTATTTTTATAATGTCCGATAAATCCTTATATAGCCTGGAAATAATTTTTTGTAAAATCCTTAACAGCAATGGCATGGAATTTGCAAAAGTATCAATGAAAGTAATATACTGGAGTACCGGAATTGAGTAACATCAGATTTACCGAAAATATAACAGGGAAAAGAATTCTGCAATATATATCATCAGAATTAAAGACAGAAGTTTTCAGGAAGGTTATACACCTTTTTGCAGCATTTGTACCGCTGCTGGCCGGCATTAATCTTTTTATAACCCAGATCCTGCTTGCTGCCGTTGTTGTAGTTTACTGCTGGTCGGAATATATGAGAATTAAGGGTAAAAGGGTTATTTTGATTTCCGGGATTACGATGCGTGCGGCAAGAACCAGGGATAAGGACGGATTTGTCGGCGGTCCGATCACAATGGCTGTCGGTACCATGCTTGCGCTTATTCTTTTTCCTCTTCCTGCAGCTTCAATTGCTATCTATACACTTGCTTTTGGTGACAGTGCCGCCAGCCTAGGCGGTAAGACCTTCGGCCGCGTAAAACTGCCAGGCTTCCGCGGAAAGACTCTTGAGGGCTCTTTGTCGTGCTTCAGCGTTGTTTTTGCGGTGATACTGGTAATAACTTCTGATTTTCATGTATCTCTGCTTATAGCGGGTATTTCAACGGTTCTGGAGCTTGTTCCAATCAAGGATCTGGATAACCTTATGATTCCGCTCGGAACCGGCCTGGCAGCCACATTCCTTCTTTAGCAGATTATTCCCAAAGATAAATTCTGTGAGTTTTAAGTCCGAATATTACTGTTCCTGATGCGAGCAGAATAAATCCGGCTGACGCGGCTACTATCCCCGGCAGAAGAAACAAAAGTTCCCTTCCGGTAACGGTAAGAATAAGACTGCCTGCAAGAAACAGGTAGTCGGTATTTTCATTTTTATTGCTTGCAATTATGAAGTTAATAACTGAAATCAGCTGAAGAAGAATCAGTACAATATAAATTTCAAGGAAGCTTCCCAGCTCCTTTGTTCCTCCGGGGATATTTTTTGACAGGTCAACCGGCAGAAGAGAAACAAGGCCCAGAGCAATTATCACACTGATTAGAAACATCATGCTCATTCTCTGGTATTCCAATCCTGTTGAAAACAGTCCGCTGCAGAAAAGCGCCACAACTCCGAAGAATCTTCCGAAATAGACTACTCTGGTCATGAACATACTGTATGAAAAGGGCAGGCTGATATCGTTGATTATAATCAAACCTTCCTTGAACATATCAAAGCAGAAACTGCACAGAAATAGGAAGAAAAAGAAAATCTCAGCAGATGCGGTATTTCTAAACGATACAAATATAACAAAGCATGCAGCAGTTGCGAATGCCATTGTGGCCAGAACTGAAATAAACTCCAGAAGGTTTACAGATTCTGCCCTTCCAGCACCTCTTGCAAACAAAAGGATAAAAGCAACTGTCATAAGAGAGATCAGCACAGAAAGAAGCAGCATGGAAGTATTTCGTAGCCGTAAAGTCATATCTATATTATAAATATGAGTTTATATTTTTACTATAGAAAAGAGCAAAAATGTACGATATTCAAAAATGGAGGCTACTAATGAACAAGAAATATTTAATGATAATCCTGATGCTGCTTTGTACATTTTCATTGTTTGCCGGTGATGTGGCTAATTACGTAAATCTGGGATTTTCAGATGATTCACAGTATTTCATGTTCGGTCTTTATGGTATAGACAGCAGCACCACCAAACCCTATGCTGAACTTCATACAATAGCAGTAAAAGCCAACAGGTACGCTGAAAACGGACTTATGGAAAAGGAATACTCTGTAAGTACACAGCCCGGACAGGACGGTAGCGGGGCCCTGTTTAATATTATGAAAGAGTCCGCCGATGCGGTGGAGAAGTTCAGTATTAACCATTTGAACAAAGGCAGAATTGTATATCTGCTTATAAACGGTAACGAACCGAAAGATAAGCTTGAGTTCCGTGACTTTACTAAAAACAGTAAGTATCAGGTCGCTCTGATTCAACAGAGGTTTGGAACAGAGAAGGAGCCCAGCGCTTCTTTTTATATCAACCTTTCAGTTACCGATAAAAACAGCAATACCAAGACCTACACCATAGGTCTTCCCAATTACAAAAGAAAAGATGTAATGAAATACAGGATTAAACAGGTAATGTTCGCTCCTGATGAAAAATCACTAGTTTTTGTTGTTGAGAAAGAGGTTCTCGACGGTAACGGCCCAAGCATAAGATATATGGTCGAAACCGTTGTTCTTGACTGACATATGATAATAAAAAGCAAATTACTCTCTCCGGTCTCCTGCTGTATACTTCTATTTTTAATATTCCTTCCGGGAGCAGTTAGTGCGGATGTTTCTGTATTTGATTATCGAAGCAGCGCTGAAAAAGTCGGTATTTTTTATTTAAACGACTCAGGACAGCTGCTTCCTGTTCCGATGAGAGAAAATCCTGATGCTGGTAGAATTCTCAGCCTTGTTCCGGCTAAAGAGTTCATAGCCTGGACCGATCAGCTGCATATTGCAGACTTTAGATCCGGCACAAAGGGTGTGGTTGCCGGAATAAACGGAGCTCTGCCAAAGGTTATCTACTTTGAAAACGGTCTTCCGATATTTCCTGAAATAAAATCCGGGAACGAAACTTCATTCATGCGCCAGGCAGAGTATAGATGCCTGGGAAGCCTGCTTGGAAGCGGTTCTGATATTCTCTTCCATTTTTTCGGAGATGATATTTTTTCAAATAATGCGGAAGTCAGAAAGCCTTCTGTTCAGCTTGTTCGCTACAGTGCTGCAGGGGCCGGGACGGATCGTTTTGATCTGATTGATATTTCAGTAAACGGTATGGATGAAGGCTGGGAGCCTGTAGAGCTTGTCCGGAACAGTGAAGGGTTTTTTATTGCCTGGAAATATTCAGATGAAAAGAAGACTCTGTTCCGTTATCTTCAGCATGACAATGAAGGTAGGGCCATTAATGAAATTGATGAGTCTTATTTCAGGGCAAAGTATAATCCTGTAGATATTGAGTCAACGCCCTTTGCTCTTCGCGGATTCCGCAGGGCTGCGGGTGAAGGCCTTCTTGGTGAAGAAATCCGGGATGCTGGAATAATTTATCTCAACATGAATTCTGAGGGTGCGGGACTCTCCGGTTTGGAGGATCACCTTTCTCCGGTTACCATTGTAAGCCGATCAGATGACGGGCGAAACGCATACCGTTCTCCGCTCGTGCTGGAAGCCTGCTATGCTGACGGCAGATGGAACATTCTTTACAGTAATGAAATTATTGTCTGCGGAGATGAACTAAGGATCATCAACCTTCCGCTTCTTCCTGAAGATTTCCGTTATACAGGAATATGGTCGGACGGCAGTAACTATCTGCTGTCCTGGGAAGAGTTCCGTTTTCCCGAGATTGGAAGAGCCGGGCTGATATCGCTTGCTTTTGGTGATATATTCTGAAGATATGAAAAACCGAACTCAGATATTTTCATTTTTGTTTATTCTTCTTTTATTTCTTATACTTCCATCCGGAATTATATATGCAGAGGCTGAAATTCTTCCCGGCTTTGATATTATGGGAATAACAGTAACCGGTTCCGGGTCTTTTGTATTTAATTCTGAAACTGACGCCAATATAAGTTCAGCAGCATCCCCTTTTATCATTTATCCTGCCGGTATCTCGGTTCCTATGAGGATAGGTGAGCTATTCTATCTTGACCCGGGTATCAGATTTTATTTTCCGTATACAGTAATTTTCAGTGATGATGTTTCGCGTCCGGTCCCTGCAACGCGGGAAGACGCAGACCGAATTGAAATCCTTGCAATTGATATCAGACCGGAAGCAGGAGTAATTTTTCCGCTTTCTGAAGACTTTGAGCTGGGGGTGACAGGAGCTCCGTCTCTTCTGTTCAGACTGCCTCTGATTGGCTACGATAATGCCGGAGATGATGTGGCGCTTGTAAGACAGTATTATCTTGCAAAAGCCAGATTTTTAAGCCTCTATACTGGAGGATTTTTTAACTGGAATTTTTCAGATTCATATATTCTGAATATCAAAGCGGGAACAGATTTGCCCTTCTACAACCTGTGGGACGGCAGCGGAACCGCATTTTATGACCAGCTAAAAATCAACCTGGAAATAGGGTTCCGCTTTAATCTTTAATCAGAAGATATTCAGCTGAAATTGCTGATTGGAATATCATCATGCAGTCCGGTTTTTTTGGAAGACAGCATTGATATCAGTGAGTTTGTCATTGCGTCAAGCATAACGCTTACACTGAGCAGCACCGGGATGACCGGTTTTAAAATCAGATAGCCTTCTTCAAGTCCTCTTCCGTAAATAGTACAGAGCATTGATACCGCAACAAAAACCCCGCTTCCGGGGAAGGGGCTGATTATAAACGATGAAAGAAATGAAAAAGTGATAACCCAGATGACTCCTGACAGATTAAGCCCGAGACTGGAGTAGGATTTTAAAATTACTATAAAGGATATACCGGTGATCATTGCAGTTCCGGCCTTACCGAAAACGGCAAGAAAGGGAAGGTTTACAGAGCCTGCATCAGGTGTTGAGCCCATATTTTCACGGCTGTTCTTTATTTGAAGGCCGAGACAGAAAAGGCTGTCGCCTGTTGATAAGGCGGCCAGGGAGGGGGCAAGAGCTGCGTAAATATACCGGTAGGGATTTTTTCTTCCTGTAAGCAGGTAGATTATAACCGGATACAGTACGAATATTATAAAAATAATATCAATAAGGATGGCAAGCAGCATCTGTGTGAACGGAGCAATCTCTGCAGTTCTCGAAATCTGTGCAGTTACGTACCAGACTGAAGGAATGATGATTATTCCGAGCAGTTCAATTATAAATGAGTTGATGTGATAGAACACGGATTTCAATGAATCGAAAACCTGAACCGCGGTTCGTGTTACAACCTTGTCAAAGTTGAGGTTGAATCCGACCAGTACCGCCATTATAAAAACCGGCAGAAGCTGGTTTCCGTCAATGAAAAGGGCCCTAAAAAAGTTTTTCGGAAATATAGTCATCAGAGTTTCAAATAATCCGGGAAGGCTAATTCTGGAGCTCTCTTCAATGAAAATAGGTATTCTTTCCGGTGAGAGCACCAGTACAGATGCTGTCCCGATTGCCGCCAGTGCGGCTGTTGCGATGAGCATATAAACAATTGTTCTTATAAAAAGCTTTAGAACCTTTTTGTTTTGATTAAGGTGATAGATTCCCATTATTACGCTGAAGAGGATGAGCGGGAACAGGATGTATCTTCCGATATTAATGGCGAGAGAAGAAAACTTTTCAAGAAATAAAATATCAATCTTTGAATCAGGAACAAAAATGCCCAGCAGAATGCCTGCAACAATACCAATTAGAAGCTTCAACCATATTTTCATAGAGAGAACAATATCCTAATTGGAGTGGAATTTCAACAAATCTCAGCGTTTAAAATCAAAAAGACTTTTTCGTTCAGAATATTTATATACCTTTCCGGGTGAGTATTTTCCATCATCGATTATCTTGAAAATGTAGTCAAAAAACTCTCCGGTATTTCTGCTGTCTGTCTCGAAGCAGAGTATTGAAACCGGTTCATCCTGGTAGAATGATGAAAGGTTTTTTATGAGTGTTCGCAGGTAGGAATAAACTGCTGACTCAAGGGGCGTCATAAGCCTGGAATCATCAGATGAAAGTATGAGCGAAAGTCTGCCGGATTTCTGCTTGATAAAAACATGCAGCAGTTCCTTCAGAAGATAGCCGTAACCGCGTATCCAGCGGTCGATCTGAAGATCGTATACCGGTGCTGACATTTCATGAAAGGCTTTGTTTAATTCTTCGGGCTGATAGCAGATAAAAGCGTCATCAATGCGTTCGTGCTTGTTTATACAGCTTAAAACAGCATTGCGTGCCGACAGTGATGATCTTTTATTCCACAGAATCTCAGAATCGCCATCTTCTGTCTCTTCGTTTGAGTCTATTTCGGTTTCTTCTGAAAGGATTACGGGAAGCCCTCCAGCTCTTCTGATTCTGTTTTTCAAAATTTCTGAAAACTGCTGATCGCCGCTGATAAGATTTATTTTGCCCATTTGAAAACAGTTTACATGTTAAAAATTTTCTGGTCAAGTTTGGCCTGTTTTTTTATTCAGAACAGATCTTCATCCATCTTTCTTATCTGGTCTCTTATTTTTGCAGCGTCTTCATAATGCTCAAGCTTTACCGCTTCATCAAGGGCTTTTTCGAGTTCCAGTTTAAGGTTTTCTGTTTCCGAGTCAGATGTTTCAAGTTTATCTGATATAAAATGAAGCGAAACGGCGGTTTCATCAATAAGTTCTTCGGAGATGTAAATAGGACAACCCGCTCTCACTGCCAGTGCTATGCTGTCAGAGGGCCTTGAATCCAGATCAAGCAACTGTTCTCCGTTTGTCATCTTTACAGAAGAAAAGAATATTCCCTCTTTTAACTCGCTTATTTCAACTTTCTCTATTGTCCATCCGGTTTCTGTGAGCGCGGTTATCATTAGATCATGTGTATTGGGTCTGGGCATCGGGATTCCGCTCATACCGACCAGAATGGACTGAGCTTCAAGCTGTCCAATAAAAATTGGTGATGCCGATTTTGTTCCAACTGGTCGTACAAGTACCGCATATCCCTGATCTGTGTGTGCTACATTCCATACTTCAGCTTCAACGAACATCAATAATCTCCGATATAAGATTATGCTATTATTATAGCCTTTTCAACTAAATGAGTTTGATTTTACATCCATCGACAGAGTCCCCGTCGATAAGCCTGTCGATTACTGCGGCCGCAGCGGCTGCATAGTCTCCAAGTTCAGCCTCTTCTTCGGGTGAAAACCTGCTCAGGACAAAATCGGAAACGTTCCAGCCTGAAGGAGGTCTTGAAATACCAAGCCTGAACCGGATGAAATCTGAAGAACCGATCTGGCTGACAATGGATTTTAATCCGTTATGACCTGCTGTTCCCCCGCCTTTTCTGAGCTGGACTGTTCCAAAAGGCAATTCCAGGTCATCATGAACGACAATAAGGTCGGTAGGTTTCAGTTTATAAAAGTTCAATGCTGCAGCGATACTCTGACCGCTGCGGTTCATCAGTGTCATCGGTTTTAAAAGATAAAAGGTGCCGTTCTTTTTTAAGCTGGTGAAGTCTGCATTGAATTTTGAATTCCAGACCGCAGAATTAAGGTTATTTACTTCTTCTGCTACAATCCAGGCCAGATTGTGCCTGGTCTTTTCATATTTTTTACCCTTATTTCCAAGGAAAGAAATTAGTTTCATCAGATAAAAATAGCACAGAAATTGAAAAATAACAGCTTGATTGAAATTAGAACATGGCCTAATCTTAATCCAGGAGACTTAATGAAAGGCAGCAATACTTTTGATTCCAAAGTTGTATTCTTTTTATATCCGCATAGTGTAATTAAACAGGAGCTGGTTAAAGAGCTGGTTGAAAATGAGTATGCAGTGTATCAGGTGCGCGATCATCAGAGACTCAGAAAATTGATATCCGAGTATCAGGATCCCATTGTCTTTGTAAATATTGATGAAGCTCTGAAAGATAATGACTGGTTTGATTATGTTAAAGAGATGATGGAGAGTGATGACAATTCAGCCATGCTTGGTGTTGTCACCTATAACGAAGATAAATCAATGGCAGAAAAATATCTGATGGATCTTATGATTCCCTGCGGGTACATCATACTTAAACTTGGATTAGAACAGAGCAAAAAAATTATTTTAAAGACTCTGGAAGCAAATGAAGCAAAAGGCCGTAGAAAGTATCTCCGAATCGACAGCAGCGAACTTAAAAATACAGAATATAATTTTAATTTTAACGGCAGTCTGCGTTCCGGAATGATAAGGGATATTAGTTCTGTCGGTATGGCTTTTTCAACTACCGATGATGTGAATATTCCCCAGCATACAGTTCTTTCGGATATGCAGGTCAAACTTAAAGGAAAGCTTGCACGTGTTTCCGGACCAGTGATTGGCCGTCGTGCGGAAGGTAATGATATTATTTACGTTATCTTATTTGATAAAAGAACAGACCCGGCAACCAAAAACCGGATCCATTCCTTTATCTTTGAAACGCTTCAGGAAAATATTGATAGAAAGATTGCCAATCTAAAACTTGATTAGACAGCAGCCTTCATCTTGTTCCACTTTTTCCACTGATACCACTGTTCAGGATTCTCAGAAACATATTTCTGCCACATTTCAAGTGCATTCTTTGCTGTACCTCTTCCGCGTTCAATTTCTTCACAGAATAGAGTATAAGTTCCGTTTCCGTTTCTTTTCAGGAAGGTTCCGATAACAGGGCAGTCGGCCTTTCTTGCGAGAACATCAAGTGTATTGTCAAAATAAAGGGTTTTACCGAAGAGATTGATAGTCTGGGTTTTTCTTTTTCTCCATTTGTCAACTTCATCACATTCGGTCATGAGAACTCTATTTCTGCTGAGGCATCCAAAGGCTTCAAACAGAACATTTCTGCAGTTGTCTTCGGTTATCAGTTCCGCGTCAACAAAGCGGGTTTTATCATTTAAAGACTCCATCAGGAGATCTGTCTGACATTCAAGAATAACACTAATGGGGTAGCCTTTCAGAGCCAGAAGCCAGGGAATAAATTCCACTGCTCCCCAGTGTGCTGTGACAAGAACAACACCCTTGCCTTCTGCAAGTGCATTCTGGATAAGGTGCTCGTTTTCGATTGTAAATTTCTGCTGCATGAATTTTTTAATTTCAGGATAGTTACGATAAGCTGAAAACATCTTCTCAAAGTAGTGGGTAAAGATGCCTCGGAAAGCCTCTTTTGTTGTCTTCCGGATGAATTGTTCATCTCTACCTTCAAGTAGATCCCGAATGTTTGTCTTGATTAGATCTCTTTCTTTTTTATTAAGAGCATAGTAAATTTTTCCTAGTGTCTGCATGTAACTGAAACACAGATAAGGGTTGAACTTTTTGAACATCATTACATTGAAGCGGGTCTGACAGAACTTTGATAGGTTTAATTTCATGGCAACGTCCTCTTTTTTACTAATTTTTGTGTAATAATCATTTCATCACATGAATTTAGACGTGGCAAGTCGTTTTTTTCGAATTCCTATTAAATTTTAGTTATAATGAAAAAGTACTAGAAGGCTAGCCTAATTTCAGGCGTCCGGAGAGTATTTCGGTCTCATAAACACGCAGAAATGCGTCTGTCACTTCAGGACTGAACTGTCTTCCCCGGGCCTGTGCAATACGGAGAGCTGCTTCCTGCATGGGCAAGCCTTTTCTGTATGCTCTTGAAGATGTTATGGCATCATAGGTGTCTGCGATGGAAACAATCTGAGCTCCCACTGGAATTTCATGTCCCTTAAGGCCTGCAGGGTATCCTGTACCGTCGAAGTGTTCATGGTGGTATTTGATCAGGTAGACATGATCTTTGAATCTTCTGATAGGGCTGACAATTTCTGCACCCTTTTCAGGATGTGATTTAATAATATTGTATTCAGCGGCAGAGAGTTTTTTAGGGCTCCTGACAATTGATTCGGGAATTCCGATTTTTCCGACATCATGGAGAAGGCTGCCTATGTTGATGAATTCCACTTCTTCCTTGGACAGATCCATAGCTGTTGCAATCCGAGTTGCAAGAAGCGAAACGCGTTCAGAATGACCCTTTGTATAGGGATCCTTTTCTTCTATGGCCTTTACAAGGGCTTTGACTGTGTTGATATAGCTGCGTTCGATTTCTTCGTCCTGGCGGACCTTATGAAGGGTTACAGCCATGTTGTTTACAAAGATGGACAGGTGTTCGAGTTCTTTCCTGGTAATGAGTTTATCGGAAACCATTCTGTCGGCTGCAAGAATACCGATTGCTCCCTTGGACGTTATAAGCGGACAGAATGCAATTGAGTTAGGACTGAATTCACGGATGATAAAGTTGTTTGGGTTTAGGCCTGCTCTTACAGCATTTTTAATAAGAACAGGTTTACCTTCAAGAGTTGTTCTAATGAGGATGTTTTCTTTTCTTGAAAGCGGGATACGGTAGTTTTTGAGTTTGAGATCGACTTCTTCTTTCTTTGCCCCGGTAGAGTGTATGTATTCAAGATACTCATTGTTGTTATCTATAAGCATAAGAAGGGCACGGTCGAACTTTAAAACATCCACGATGATATTCATTGTAGTTTTAAGTATTTCATCTGCGTCAACCATTGATACCAGCAGGCGGGAGGCTTCATTGATGGCCTTAAGCCGTTCAACTTTCTCTTTCAGTTCCAGGTTGAGTTTTATAACTTCATCATTCTTTTTTTTAAGCAAGAGCTTGTCATTTTCAATTTCTTCAAGGGCTAACAGGAGTCTGGATTTCCGTGATTTAAGCTGATGCCTGAAGCTGAATTTAAATATGTTTTTTTTATTGAAAGTGACGTTGTACTGGCAGTATGGAGCGCCGTTGAAATAGCATTCTGTTTCGATAACTGTCTGCGGCGGCTGTCCCCAGAGTGTCGGGATTGCAGCATAAACTCCCTGATTATACAGGCATATATTTTTACTGAGTTTACTGTTTTCCTTCCAGTGAAGCCTGACAACTGTACGCTTGCTTGAGATGTAAACTGTTTCGATAATCTTTGTTGTATTGAACTGCTGGTTAATCTGGTTCAGCCTTTTAATAACACTTTTTGGTGTGGCAAAGGTTGTCAGAAAGAAGCTCTGCAGGGTGCCAATTGTCTTTGTGGTGATTGTTTCCATTCCGATGTTGAAAGCAACTCCGGGATCTTGAAAAATCTCTGCCGCGTTATCAAACAGTTTTGTAATCAGTTCTGATGAGACCCAGTTATTTTCATCAGTGAGATAGGCTTCAATATTTGATATTGAATCGTAGGGTTCGGGCAGATTAGTAAAAAGGTCCTCTAGTCTGTCCGGTTTATGCCTTCTGACATAGTGATATACAGCTTTGCTGTTTGTACAGTTTACCACATTCAGAGCCTGCTCTGTTGTTGCTGTAAACTTTATACCGTTTTCCTGCCGGTTTTCGACAAAGGACGTATTTATCACCATCTGTCGGGACCTTTTCCTGAATTAAAAATGTTCAGACAGATATTCTTTGCTTTTGATAGTCTGAATATGGCCAAGAGGAATAATGTTAAGATATTTCTGCGCGTAATTAAAAACCTGCTCATATTCAAAATTGTAACCGAACATACTGAAATATTCGGATAATTTGTTCTTAGGCCTCCAAGACGAATATCGGCATTCTTCTTCAATAACTGGAATTGAAAATTCACTGCAAAATTGATGGATATCCTCCTGATTCAGGTACAGCAGGGGCCGGTAAACCGAGTATCCTTCCGGCATTGTGAAGAAGGGATAGAACCTCTGTGAAACTTCCAGAAGCCGCTTGTCTGTAAGGGTTTCATCGTCTTCGTTTGGTATCGCCAGTTCCTTTGCAATGTTGGCATTTAAGGCGTAGGCTGCTATATCCCACAGGCTGTGACCGGAAACAATTACAATATCTGATACCGGAGTTTTCATCAGGCTGAAAATTTCGGGAAGGGCGCTTTTACGGATATTCTGGCATGGTCTGCATGGGTTTTTTGTGTTTTCCATGAGATCATCACCCTCTTCGGGGATCTGTACATAAATATCAACACCCTTTGCGGCCCAGTAATCCTGAAGTTTCTTATTAACTTCATCCGAGTATCTATGCCTCGGATATGCGCAGAGATAGGATTTCAGTTTATAATTAAATTGTTCTTTTACCTCATTAAGAAAATACTGGCAGACAGATGAATCCTTGCCTGCAGAGAAAGTCATTCCAAGTGTTTTTCCGTCGCATTTTTCCAGCCATTTTCTGTTACTTTCAAGCCAGAATTCAAAAACAAGTTCTTTTTTCAATAGTGTACCCTTCCAGATTTTTTCTGCTGAGTTTAAAACCCAGGTTTTTATTCCTGATTATACCGGCTATACCGCCGGGTCCGAAGCTTAAATCATCTTCGGTTATATTTCCTTCAAGTAAATGGGCATCGAAAGACCCGTCGGTAAAGACCGGATTTTTCATTATGGACGCTGCTGCTCTTCCTGTTGCGCTTAATATCCCTGTTTCACCGACATGACAGCCGGACATATATTCCATACTATTTTTGTCAGAAAAAGCGGCTAAGTCAAGAGCCTTTAAAAGGCCGCCGTTCTTTGCAAGCCGGATATTTATCATTTTATATGTTTTATTTTCGACTGCTGTTTTCAGGTCATCTATGTTAAGTGCCGATTCGTCAGCCATGAATATGAAATCATTAAATGCTTCATGACTTTTAATCTTTTCCATCTCAGTCTCATTTCTGCCGAATGGTTCTTCAATGATGTTGATTCCGAATTTTTTCAGTATAGGAAAATTATCTGCTGCAGTTTCCGCTGTCCATGCCGCATTGGCGTCTATCTTCAGCGGATAGTCATCACCGAATATTTCACGGCCAAGGGCAAGTATTTCGGAGTTGTATCCGGTATCATCAAGGACCTTGATGCGCAGATTCGGAATCTGCAGCTGCCTGTACGCGCCCATAAGCCTGCGGGCAGCCGGAACAGGAAGGACTGGCAGAGTCCCGCCGTATACGATTTTCTCTCTCTGCGGCTCGACTTCAAGCAGATCATAAATATCAGAACCGGTTTCACTGCAGAGGAGGTCCAGCATTGCGGTTTCAACCGCGCAGAGAACGGGCAGTTTTTCCGTTTCGGGATTGAAAGCTTTAAGTTCATTCAGAACCTTGTCGGAAGAAAGCTCCCTGTTTCTGAAACCGTTAAGGAATTCGTTGAATACCGAGGTTACCGGATCTTCTGAGCTGTCTGAGTTGTCAATAGTTCCGGACACATATTCGCGTATTACAGCTTCGCCATAACCGAATATTTCTTTACCATCAGAGGATTTAGCCTGTATTTCCAGAATTATTGAATCCGAATGTGCTCTGTCCGCTTTGGAGTGGCTGAATGTCATTTTGAAAGGAATTTTCAAATAGTGAATAAACGCTTTTTCTATAATCATTCAATATTTATATTAGCAGAAAAACAATAAATCAAGGTTTTTTTTCTGTTTGTTGATTCTGCCCGATATAATGTGTAAAGTAGCATGTGTCTTATCTTGGTGAATACAAACGACTTCTTCCATTTCTCAGAAAAAATCTGCTTTTCTACATTCCCGGATTGATCTGTCTGGTTGTAACAGATGCCGGCCAGATTTATATTCCCCAGCTTACAAAGAAGGCTGTGAATTTAATTTCTTCGGGCGAGGGCAGTACCGGAATCATTTTAAACATCACAGTAATTATGGTTGTTATTGCTGTCTTTATTGCCGCCGGCCGGTTTGGATGGCGCTATTTTATTGGCGGAACTGCGAGACGGATTGAAAGTGATTTAAGGCAGAAACTTTTCCGTCATCTCTTGGGGCTTTCTCCCGGATTTTATGAAAAAAGAAGAACCGGCGATATAATGTCCAGGTTCACAAACGATATGAACGCAATAAGAATGGCCTGCGGAATGGCGGTTGTCTCTATTGTTGACGGGCTGTTCATGGCTACCTTCATTCTGGTTATACTTTTCCGGGATTATCCGGGCCTCGCCGGCTGGATTGCTATTCCCCTGCCGCTGCTGTTTATCCTTGTTGTTGGCGCAGGAAGGCTTCTTGGCAGAAGATCGAAGCTTGTTCAGGAAGGCTTTTCAAACCTCAGTGCACATACCCAGGAAACTTTCGCGGGAATCAGGGTATACAAGACCTTCGCCTGTGAAGACTTTGCGGCGGAAAAGTTTAAAACTGCGAACGATATCTACCTGCAGCGCGCAATGTCACTTATCAGGGTCTGGGGATTTTTCTTTCCGCTGATCAATTTTCTTTCCGGTGTTACATCCCTTCTGCTTCTCTGGTTCGGTGGGCGGCAGGTAATAGACGGTATTATTTCTCCGGGAGACTTTGCCGCCGTGCTGAGCTATCTGGGTCTTCTTGTCTGGCCGATGATGGGCGCGGGATTTACAATAAACTGGCTTGAACGCGGCGGCGCTTCTCTTGCCAGAATCGGGGAATTTCTGGATGAGAAACCGGATATCATATCCGGGGATGGATTTGATTTGAAACCGGCGGGAGATGTTGAAGTCCGCGGTCTATCATATTCACGTGATTTCTATAATGAAAAAATGGAAGAGATTGTTAGCGTTCCGGTTTTAACCGATATCAGTTTCCGGCTTAAGCAGGGCCATTCACTGGGAATTCTCGGCCGTACAGGATCGGGGAAAACAAGCCTGATAAGTCTGCTGCCCAGACTTTATGAAGCCCCCGCCGGAACTGTTTTTATAGGCGGTCGCGATATAAGGGAATATGAGCTTTCAGAACTTCGTAAGAACGTCGGTGTTGTTATGCAGGATACTTTTCTGTTTTCCGAAACAATCAAGGAGAATATAAGGTTTGCAGTTCCTGATGCCGGAGATGAGCTTATAAGGGAAGCCGCTGATTTTTCAACCATCAGCAGGGATCTTAAAGAGTTTCCTTTCGGCTGGGATACCATGGTCGGCGAACGGGGGCATACTTTAAGCGGCGGTCAGAAACAGCGGGTTGCTATATCAAGGGCATATCTGACCAATCCGGAAATTCTGATATTTGACGACTGCCTCTCTGCGGTTGATTCGGAGACCGAGGCTTCGATAATACGGAGTTTTCTTGAAAAGAGATCCGGGAGGACTTCTATTATTATTTCAAACAGGATCGGTACTCTTTCACATACCGATAACATAATCGTGCTTGAAGACGGCTGCATTACGCAGCAGGGTACGCATGAGCAGCTTCTGTCAGAGAAGGGGCTGTACAGGACAATTTATAATCTGCAGCAGGCTGAAAATGGAAGATGAGAAAATAATTGTAAAATATAACCCTCATTTAATGCGCAAGCTCCTGGCTTATCTTAAGCCATACTCTGTGCATACCGCTGTATCTCTGGCAGCTCTTGTTGCTGTGACTGTTTCCGAACTGCTTGCTCCTGTGATTATTCAGAGAAGTGTGGATTCCAATATTTTAAGTGAAAATCCGTCGCTTGAAGGCCTTGCCGGAAACAGCCTTATTCTTATGGGGCTGCTTGGGCTAGGTCTTCTAGCCTCATTTGCTCAAGTCTATCTGATGTCGGCAGCAGCCCAGGGAATTATGAAAACACTCAGAATGGAGCTTCTTACACATACCGCCGGCCAATCCCTTTCCTTTTTTGGAAAGAGTCCGGTTGGAACTCTTGTTACAAGGGCAACGAACGATGTTGAGACTATAAGCGAGTTTTTCTCCTCGGTGGTTATGACTCTTATCAAAAATTTTGTCGTAATGGCCGGAGTAATAGGCGTGCTGTTTTTTCTGAATGTAAGGCTGGGCGCGCTTACGGTTCTGACACTGCCTCCTGTAATTCTGATTACTGTTTTTTTCAGGGTAAAGGCGCGTGATGCCTACCGCAGGGTCAGAAAACGCGTGTCCATGCTTAATGCTTTTCTGTCCGAAAGAATCTCCGGCATTAGGGTTGTGCAGTCCTTTGCCCACGAAGATTTCACTGATGAGAACTTCAGAAAGAACAATGACAGACTGCTGGCTGCCAATATGGGTGAAATGTATGTCTTTGCTGTATTTCGGCCCCTCATCAGCATGCTTGGGACAGTTTCTCTTGCAGTAATTATCTACTTCGGTGCAGGAATGCATGCGAAGGGAATACTCACTTTAGGTGTCTTAATAGCATATCTTGATCTGGTACACAAGTTTTACCGGCCGCTTCAGCAGCTGTCTGAACAGTTTACGGTAATGCAGTCTGCTATGGCCGGCGCCGAGCGAATATTCGAACTGCTTGAAACAGAGGACCATATTCCCGATTACTCCGGAAAAGCTCCGGAAGGCTGTCCGGAGCCGGTTTCAGCAGAAGAATCAAGACTGACTTTCAATGATGTCAGCTTTGCTTATAAAGAAGGTGAACCTGTACTTAAGCAGGTGAGTTTTTCTGCCGGACATGGAGAGACTATCGCTATTGTCGGATATACCGGAGCCGGGAAGTCAACGATAGCAAACCTTGCAGCCAGATTCTGGGATGTCGATTCGGGCTGCATAAAGATTGACGGTGAAGATATAAGGAAGTTTCCGCTAAAAAAACTGAGGCAGACTGTACAGGCTGTTGCCCAGGATGTTTTTATATTCTCAGGCTCAATAAGGGATAATATTACTCTTGGAAAGGATATTTCTGATGAGTTGCTTGAAAAAGCCGCAGAAACTGCCTGCCTGAAACCCGTGCTTGAAAAGCTTGGCTACGGTTTTGATTTTGAGCTGACGGAAGGTGGTTCTAATCTGTCCGCCGGCCAGCGGCAGCTGATTGCCTTTACCCGTATACTTGCCCATGATCCTCCGATCCTGATCCTGGACGAGGCAACTGCAAGCATCGATACAGAAACCGAAAAATATATTCAGAAGGGTCTGAAGAACATCCTCGAAAACCGCACATCAATAGTCATTGCACACCGGCTTTCAACAATAACCGATTCCGATCGTATAATCGTTCTTTCCGGAGGGCGGATTGCAGAGAGCGGCAGTCACGATGAGCTGCTGGCATCGGAGGGCCTTTACAGCAGTCTGTACTCGCTTCAGTTCGGGGAATAGCAGTCAGTGATAAACTAATCAGAAAACCTTTTTAGAGACCCCTCTTACCCTGTGAATAAAATCGGAAACCGAATTATGCCGTCTGTTCGCAGGCTTTTTTGCCTGGGGGTTGAACTGAGGAAGTTTCAGTTCAACCTTTGACGGAATCGCAGCAATATAACTGATTTCATTATTGCGGTTGTGAATGGGCACCCACCTGATTTTTTCATCTCCTGATTCGGCTTCAACCGGAAGGTGTCTCTTTTCAAGCTCTGAAACAATTCCCGGGAAATTGACTTCCGGCATAACGGTTCTGATATTTTTCAGTACAAGTTCAGAACGGACAGCCTGCTTTTCATCAAGATATCCGCGGCTGACCTGAAGAATTCTTCCAGTGATGTCGGTAAGAATGATTTGAAGCTGTGTGTTCATGCAGAGAAATTCTGTAAGGGAGGTCAGCGCCCCGATTTTCAGCCCTCTTTTATCACTGATGTCGTTTATCTGCCTGTAAAGGAGGCTCAGTTTTTTTCCGAGACTGCCCAGCCGTCTGAGGTTGTTCTCAGTTGATGCCGGGTTGATTGTATCAAGTTTAATAAGACGAGCCAGATCTCTGTTGAAATTCCGGTTTCTTAGAAAAATTAAAATGACAAACAGGATAAGCACAGAGACAAGAACCACCGCAGCAAAAACGATCTGCTCGGAATAGTATTTAATATCATCCGCTGAAAACCCGGCGGAACTGTTCAGCAGCGACCAGGCATACAAGGCGATCCCGCCGATTGATGCGGCAGCTGTTGCAAGAAGGATTATCAGTACGCTTTTTCTTATCTGGATCATTTAAATGCCCTTTAAAGAATCTATCTTGTCGTTCTTCCCTACTACAAGCAGGATATCACCGGTCTTGAATTCAGTTGTGCCATCTGGAAAAACAACCGATTCATTCATTATCGGGTTACCCTCTTCATCCACAGTAAAAGCGGTCCGTTTAATGGCTGTTATTGTCAGTTCGAGTTTTCCGGGGAGATCCACATTCTGAAGGGTTTTCCCGATGAAGGCTTCCGGAACATAAACTTCGGCTACGCTTATATCGGCTGTTACCGGAACTTTATCGAGGATGTCGGGCGCAATAATTTTCTCGGCAAGCTGAATACCTGCTTCCTTTTCAACATTGATGATTTCATTTGCACCTACCTGTTTAAGAACCTGCTCATGGAGTTCTGTTGCCGCCCTGGCTATGATGTATGGCACTCCGGACTTCTTCAAAAGCGCTGTTGTAAGGATGTTTGCCTCAATGTTGTCTCCAATTGCAATGACTGCAAGATCGACATCTTCAAATGGTAGAGTGGACAGAGTTTCCTCATCAGTTGAATCGAGCAGGATAGCCTGAGTAACGATCTCTTTTATTTTCTCAATCCGGCCCGGTTTGTTGTCTACAGCTATTACCTTCGCGCCGCGGGCGGCCAGCTCCTCGCAGGTTTCCCAACCGAAAGTTCCGAGTCCTATTACAAGAAAGACATTTTCATTCATAGCTAAATCCTTATCCTATAGAAATATCCGCCTGCGGATACTGAATTGTGCCGGTTTTCTGCCTATTTGAGAATGAGGCAATAATAGTCAGCGGACCGATTCGCCCGTTGAACATCAGAAGTATTATTATAAGCTTTCCAGGGGTGTTTAATGCGGATGTTATACCTGCAGAAAGCCCTACTGTTCCGAAGGCGGACACTGTTTCAAAAATAATTTTATCAAGCGGAAGGTCCTGAGTAAGTACAAGACCGACCACACCCAGAAATACTGCTGTAAGTCCGTATTGAAAAATTGAAAAAGCCCTGAGTACATTTGTTTTAGACAGTTGATACCGGTAGATGGTTGTTCTCGGAGATCCTGTAAAAAGGCTTTTGATGTATGAGGTTAGTACAGCCATGGTATTTACCTTTATGCCGCCTGCTGTGCTGCCGGAGGCCCCGCCTGTGAACATGAAAAAACACATGATAAGCAGGGTCCCTGTTGTCAGTCCCGAAAAGGGGACTGAGTTGAATCCGGCGGTTCTGAGGGTTACCGACTGGAAGAAGGCCGCAAGAAGCTGTTCTCCGGGTTTCAGATGAAGCAGTGTGTTCCGGTGTTCTGTCCCGTAAAAAAGGTACATTCCGGTTATGATCAGCACCACAGACCAGATTAGAACAATCCTGCTGTTAATACTCAGGCGTAATCCTTTTTTTCTGCCTGTGATACTTGTTCCAATATTTATGATTACAGCAAAACTGAGCCCGCCGATAATAATCAGAAGACTGACGGTGAGTATTACCAGCGGACTTGCATAAAAGTCTTCCAGGCTGTTGGAAAAAAGAGAAAAACCGGCATTGCAGAAGGCGCTGATGGAATGAAAAACTGCGTTGAAAAGTGTCCCTGCAGTGTATCCGAGTCTTCTGCCGAGCCCTGCAAACAGTACCAGTGCACCGACCGCCTCAATTGTGAAGGTGAGGTAGATGATCGATTTAAGCTGTCTGATTATTCCCGAATAATCATTGTCACTTATTGCAAAGGACAATCTTCTTTTTTCTGTAAAACTCATCTTTCTGCGAAGAATAAATGCAGAAAAATATGACATTATCATGATTCCAAGCCCGCCGATCTGTATGAGTACAAGGATGATCAGTTTTCCCCAGAAGCTGAAATAGACCGCGGTATCGACGACGATAAGTCCTGTAACGCATACAGCGGAGGTAGCAGTAAACCAGGAATCGATAAAATTGAGACCTCTTCCGTCTGCCGAGGCGAAGGGGAGCATAAGCAGTAATGTGCCTGTTATTATTACAAGCTGAAAACTCAGCAGTATTGAGCCGGCCGGATGCTCGGAAATATTCAGAATCAGGGTTCTTACTGAGCGAATCTCTTCAACTGCCTTAAAAATAAGAAAAAGACCCCGTAATGTAAAGACCGCTGTTTTAAGCTCCTCAGGCAGTTCCGGCAGCAGTTTCAACGTGATAAAAACGATTGTATAAATAATTATGAAAATAACCGTGAAGAGATTTCTTATAAGATACTGCTTTTTATAAATCGCACCAGTCAGTTCAGCTGTAAGATAAAAGAGCATGAAAAAAACTGCCGCGTAATCAAACGATTCGGCAATTATCCGGTATATCAGTCCCTCCGGGTGAAAAGGCAGTGCGGCTATTGCTGCAATACTGAATAGAAGTGAAATGAAGATGATAATTCTGTTTTTTTTCATCTGCGGTTTTACAATATCTGAAAAATAATAGTGAGGCAAGGTGCCCGGTCTTTTCAGTTTAAGTGTAATCAGGTTAGTATTGCCTATGCTCGTACCAGCCGGCTCAGGTATTCATGAGATAATTATTAAAAAATCCCGATTCATTTCCGAGATCACACCTGTAGCGGATCCGGAGGCGGCAAGAGCTGTGCTGAAGGCAAAGAAGGCGGAACACCCCGACGCGGCTCATGTTGTACATGCATTTATCTGCGGAGATCAGAGACAGTTTATGGGGATGAGCGATGACGGGGAACCTTCCGGAACCTCGGGAAAGCCTGTCATTGAAATTCTAAAAGGCCGGGGTATTACAAACCTTATTATTACAGTTGTCCGGTACTTCGGCGGAACAAAGCTCGGGACAGGAGGACTTGTAAGAGCTTATTCAGAGGCTGCTGCCGGGGTCCTGGATAAGCTGAAGACGTCCGAGCTTATTCATTACCGCAGATTTGAATTGAAGGCTGATTATCAGTTTTTCAATCTGATAAAGAGTCTGTTTGAAGAGCTTGAAACTGTCGACCTAGAAGAGATTTTCGGAACTGATATCAGGATAATCGGGAATGTTCCGATGGATAAAGCTTCAGAGCTTGAATCCCGTTGTATTGATTTAACAAACGGGACCGCTGAAATTGAGATAATATAAGGCTGTATCTGTTTTATTTTGAGTATATCTGAAACCTGAACTTTTCAAATTCTGTTTCAGAGGTAAGGTTCCAAATATGATTCTGAATTTCCGGAAAAAAAGTATCCCCCTCAAAAATTCCCGGTATTCTTGAGATATAGAGTTTTTCAGCATCATCGATTGCCTGTTTATAGATACTCGCACCTCCGGCGACAAAAATCTGTTTATCGACGGAACCCTCTCCAGCTGATTTTTCTACAATTTCTGATGCTGTAAAAAGAGCCTTTTCGAGCGACCCGCATTTATAAAGCAGAGTATCGGCTGTGTATTCCTGCGGCTCATCATATGAAGAAGAAATAACGATTGAGATTCTTCCCGGCAGAGGTTTTCCAATTGATTCGAAAGTTTTTCTTCCCATCACAACAATATTGCCGGTAGTAAGCCTTTTAAAGTGTTTCAGATCTTCAGGGATATGCCAAGGAATTTTATTGTCTTTTCCGATGACCATATTTTCCGCTACTGCACATATCAGGCTGTAATTTCTCACTCTGCTGTCTCCTGTATAAAGCATTCAACCCTGTTTCGACCTAGTTCTTTTGCCCTGTATAAGGCTTTATCTGCCTTCTGTGTCAGCAGATCGGAGCTGATGTTTTTCTTTTCATACTCGGCTACGCCGAAACTTGCGGTAAACGCCGGAATTCCTTTAGCCTTGTTTCCCGCTTCTTTTTCAATTCTGCTTCTGATTCGTTCTGCAACGATCATCGCCTGCTCTCTGTTTGTCTGAGGAAGTATTATCCCGAATTCCTCACCTCCCAGTCGTCCTGCAAAGTCTGTTTCCCGAAGACTGCTGCTTACGATTTCCGCAAAGCGTATGAGAGCCTTGTCACCAATATCATGGCCGTAAGTATCATTGACTTTTTTGAAGAGGTCAATATCGATCATGATAAAAGACATGTTCTCTCCGTAGCGTTTTGAGCGGGCCATTTCATGATCAAGGGTTTCAATTATTTTTCTGCGGTTATAAAGCCCGGTAAGACTGTCTGAAAAAGCCAGTATATTCAGTTTTTCCTTCGCTGATTTAAGCTGAAGATGGGTATTTACTCTTGCAAGCAGCTCGGGGCTGTTGAAGGGTTTGACTACATAGTCGATTCCGCCGTAGATGAAACTTTCTATTATAGTTTTTTCGTCCTTTTTTGCACTTAAAAAGATTACCGGTATATCAATAAAGTCCCGGTTGCTCTGGATCTTGGCACAGGTTTCAAACCCTGAAAGGCCGGGCATCACAATATCAAGAAGTACAAGATCGGGGGTGTGTTCTTTCAGCAGTTCGATGGCCTGTTCACCGCTGGACGCTGAAACTGTTCTGAACCCGGATTTCTGGAGGATGTTTTCCAAAAAGTCAATATTCTCGGAAAAATCATCTACAATCATTATCTGCGGCTCTTTTGAGTTATCAAAATCAAGACTGCCCGAGAATATTCTTCTTTCTGGGATTTCCCTGATACCGCTGAAAACCATCGGACTGTATTTTTTCTTCAGTCGGTGGGCAACCTCCTCCAGGGTTGAAAGCAGTGTTTTTCCGCCGGAGTTTATTGCCGTGAGAAATTTGATCTTTTCATCATCTTTTTCAGTCTGCAGCAGGAGATCGCTGAATCCGAGAATTGCATTCAGCGGTGATCGTAGATCATGGTTGACCATCGATCTGAGGTTTTTGAGCATTCTTGATTTCAAATAAAAAATAACCAGTAAAACAATTAATGCTGCAGTAACAACTGAATGAATTATAATCAGCAGCACAAGGGTATTCATACAGCCACCGGAAACTTTATAACAGGATACGGATCGTAGCCTTCCACCTTGATATCATCAAATGTAAGTTCCAGCATCGGTTTATCTGCAATATTCAATCTGGGCAGTTCTTTCGGTGTTCTTGTCAGCTGTTCCTTAAGTCCTTCAATCTGATCAACATAGATATGCGCATCTATCATTGTGTGTGCGAATTCACCTGCTTCAAAGCCTGTTTCTTTTGCCAGCATGAAGGTTAACAGGCTGTAACATGCGATATTAAAGGGTACTCCCAGGGCTATATCTGCTGAACGCTGTGTGAGGTGACAGTTAAGTTTTCCATCGGTCACATTGAAGCAGAATGTGTAGTGACAGGGCGGTAGCAGGCTTTCCGCGGCGTTTCCGGGATGCCATGCAACAACAATCATTCGCCTGAGGTTGGGTGATTCGGGATTGGTTTTAAGTTCTTTAAGAGTATCAATGATGTAGCTTATCTGATCGAAGACCAGACCGCCGGACTGCTCGTCACGATGCACCCATTTTTTACCCCAGTTTTCACCGGGCAGACCGGTCTCCGGAACGGGGTATCTTCTCCAGAATCTGCCGTATGCTGTCTGCAGCCTTCCTTCTTCATCGGCCCAGGAATCCCATATCCTGGTATGTGTTCTGAGATTTTTAATATGTTCCTCACCTGAAAGATACCAGATAAGTTCATGGAGCATTGAGTTGAAGAATACCTTCTTTGTTGTAAGAAGAGGATATCCTTTCTGAAGATCCAGGCGGTAGAAATATGAAAAACAGCTCAGGGTGTCTACCCCGGTCCGGTTCTTTTTCAGTTTTCCGTTCTCCATAACGTACTTAACAAGATCAAGATATTCTTTCAAGCTAATTCTCCCCGGCCAATCACAGCCTGTATTTTATTTAAAAATACTAACATAAATATTAACAGCAGAAAAGCAAAGATGCTATAGGACTGCCGGTATTAAGTGCATGGGGAGTGTGAATTGGTATTCAGTATTTTTTCAGGATCTCGTGAGTGTCCAGGAGATTAACCGAGTATAGCGGTTTGTTCTGATAAACCGGATCGTGACGGAACAGGACAAGGTCTTCGGCAAAATCCTGGTAGGTAATACTTTTTTCGCTGTTGATAAGAAAATCAAGGACAGACAGGATCATCAGGGTGTATCTCAGGAGGTTCTCGTTGGTTGCAGCAACCTTTTCTCTGTTCAGATACTGTTTGAGCCTGATCGCCGTGATATTTTTTATCTCGAACTTAAATGGTCCGGCGAAGTTTTCTATTACCATTGATTTATCACGGCTCTCATCAAAATCTTTAAGCAGAGTATCAAGCAGGCTGTAGAGTTTTCTTACGGCAAGGTAGAACTTCGGCGCCTTCATTGTAATGACCTGTGATTTGTATAAAGTTTTGAACTTCTGTTTCGGGAGGATGAACCTCCTTCTGTACCAGAGCAGGTCGGTGAGAAGCCTCATACCAAAGCTGTCGGAATTCTGGGCAGCGCCTTTTTCAACAGCTCTTGCGTATTCAAGAAGCATCTTGCAGTAGTTTTTCTGAATCATTTCATCGATAAACAGATGCCACTTATCAGTTATTTCATCGATATCAGCGCCCAGTGAGGAGAGTATGTTTACATTTCTAAAGCCGTAAAGCAGCTCCTGTACTGTGTCGGCCAGGGTTATTATCTGATGCAGCGGATCATCGGGCGGAATAAGTTCCACACCCCTGGGGAAGTCATAAAGAGGCTGAAAGTACTGGTAAAGATCTGGAAACTCTTTGTACTGTTTCCACCCGGCTTCGGGAAAAAGTTTTTCAAGCAGTTCTATACCCGCTGTTATTTCAGATTCATCCCTTTCCATATCCTGAATGCTGTTTTTCATCAGCCGTTCTTCTTCCTGCTTTTTAAGGATTTCTTCAAGCTGTCCCAGCGGTTTCTGTTTTTTAAGCTCCGCGTTCATATCCATGGGCGGCGAGATAAGGTCTTCTTTCGCAAGAGCCAGAAATCCTGTGATATGCCGCCGGTCCTTTTTAAGAAAGTCCTTATAAAAATGAAACTGGGATCCTGAGAGTTTAAGCAGTAGAGGGTAGCATGTGTATGCAACATCCTTGAATACGACCGGAATCTTGTCCCTTGCGTTCAGGTAATAGGGTTCAAGATTCTTATATTCATCGGGGGTGAATTTTGTAAGGATAAGGATAAGGCTGTTCAGTCTGTCCAGAGCCGAGGTTATGTGGTCGATATTTATTCTGCTCAGCCTGATTATTGGTTTGTAGATTAGGCGGCATAGCTCAGAACACTCAATTACATTCTTGTTCCTCGGAGAGCGCTGAAGGCTGCCCATCTCATTATTGAGATATTCAAGATCCCACTTAACAAGGCTTTTAAGGATATTTCGGTAAAACGGGTTTACATAGATATTCAGAGTAGCCGGTTCAACAAAAGCCAGCAGTTTTGCTGTTGAGGCTTGAAGTGTCTGGATGTGGCTGAAGAAATACCTGTCTCCGTGTATCAGAAAGTTGGGATTTATTATGTCCTTTCCTCCGGAAATAAATCTGAGATAGGCATGGATAATTGATCCTCTGGTTTTTATGCGGTGTTCAGGCCGGGCCGCCAGCAGATCCATTCTGATACGGTCTATATAGCTTATCTTCCGTTTACGGGTTGAAACCGATTTATAGCCGCCTGTATGAACTTTAGGCGCCTTAAACTGGGAGGCCGGTTTATAGCTGACCTGGCTCTTTTTTTCGGTACGTTTTTTAAGATCGTCGTATTTTTCCTTCATTTTATCTGAAGTTTTTTCAACGCCGACCTCTCCGCCCAGAAGGGCGGCCATTCTGGCCGCTTCTTCCTTGGAAAGAGATCCGAGATTTGCTCTGGTTTTGTCAAGTTCTCCCGGATTGTATCTTTCCGGAGGCCTCTTGCCCATAATTTCTATCGCCTTCTTTTAAAGAGGGTTAGCTGATATATATTTTTCTGCTTCAAGCGCGGCCATGCAGCCGGATCCTGCAGATGTAATAGCCTGTCTGTACTTTTTATCCTGAACATCACCGGCGGCAAAAACGCCTTCTACCGAAGTTTCTGTTGTTCCGGTTTTTGTTATTATATACCCTTCCGAATCAAGTTCAAGCTGTCCTGCAAGAAAATCAGTGTTGGGCTTGTGTCCTATTGCATAGAAAAGACCCTTCGCCTCGTGATCCCGCTGTTCGCCGGTTTTAACATCTTCAAGAACCACATGAGTCAGTGCATTATCGCCTTTAACATCAACCAGGGTCGTGCTCCAAAGTACCTCTATTTTAGGATTCGCTAAAACTCTCTCCTGCATTGCCTTGCTGGCTCTTAATTCGTCTCTTCTGTGAACGATATAAACCTTGCTTCCGAATTTGGAAAGGTGCATGGCCTCTTCCATGGCCGAATCTCCGCCGCCGACAACAACGAGGGGCTGATTTCTGAATACCGGAAGTGCTCCGTCGCATACGGCACAGGCGGAAATTCCCCTCTGCCAGAAATCATCTTCGTGCGGAACTCTCATTCTTTTTGCAATAGCTCCGGTGGCAATTATTACTACTTCAGCTTCCTGTTCGCCTTCTGAAGTAACAACCTTGAAGGGCCGTTTTGAGAGGTCAACTGAATCAACTGTTTCTGTAAGAATCTCGACACCGGTATTCACAGCCTGTGCCCTCATCATCATCATTAGTTCTGTTCCCCCGACTCCGTCAGGAAATCCGGGGAAGTTTTCTACTGTTCCGGTAGTTGTAAGCTGTCCTCCCGGGGCGATTCCTCCGGCCATCCAGCCTTCGTACATAAGCGGGTCCATTCCTGCCCGGGCGCTGTATATTGCTGCAGTATGACCGGCAGGTCCCGATCCGACAATGATAATTTTTTTCATAGATAACACTCCTGTATAGAATTAATTTAACACAAATCCTTTCAAATAAGAAGAATAATGGTTTGTTTTAATATAAGCTTGTCTATCAATATACGAAAAAAAATCAACATAGGAAATACGCTATATATAAAAATCGGCTGGATTTTTTTTAAATATTTCTGTTACCTTTTTCAGACAGCTCCGTAGTATTCTGTGATGAACGACAAAAGGAATATTGTTATGGTTAGAGAGACGGAAAAACTGGTAAAGGCTGCTCAGGACGGATCGACGGATTCATTCGGCAGGCTGTATGAACTGTTTTTTGACAGAATTTACCGCTACATTTACTACCGGACCATGCACAGAGAAACGGCCGAAGATCTGTGCTCAAAAACATTTCTGAAGGCTCTGGACATGCTTGAACGATTTAACCCCGGAAAAGGCAGTTTTAGTACCTGGCTGTACAGGATTGCGGCTAATACTGTAATCGATCATTTCAGATCCGCTGAAAGAAGAGAAAACCCTTCCGATGTCTGGGAAATTCCTTCCGAAGAAGATCATGTAGTTGATGTACATAACCGTATCTACTGGGAAAAGCTGAAGCCCGTGCTGATGGAGCTTCCAGCAGGCAAACGTGAGCTGATCATGCTTCGTATATGGGATGATCTGAGCTTTGCAGAAATTGCAGCAGTAACAGGAAAGTCCGAAGCTTCCTGCAAAATGAGCTTTGGTAGAACCCTGAAGCACCTCAAAGATACCGCACCTCTCTCTCTTTACCTGTTGTTTATCGGTTTCACAACATTCATTGAATAAGGAGCTGATGATGAATATTAATGAGATTCTACAAGATTTATACCGGATTGACCCTTCACTCAGAAATGAGGAGGCTGAATTGAAAAAGCTGATAGACGAACTTATAAAAAGCAGACCCGATGCCGAGCCGGATGCAGAATTCAAGGCCAGGCTTAAGTCTGAGCTGATTTCAAAAATGGAAGAAAAGGATCGGAAAAAAGTTCCGTTTTTAATAATGCATAGAAAAGCCTTCGTAGGAGCCGCAGGGCTTGCTGCGGCGCTGGTTCTTGTACTCACCTTTGCCGTAAGACCGGAAATCAGCAGGGTTCTAAGGGGGGCAGGTGCCGCCGAGTCTGCTGAAGTGAGAACAACTGAACAGGAGCGTGATTATGCTGTCGAAACTAAAAACGCCCTGAGGAAGGAGGAGGCTGCTAATAAGCTGGCCAAACAGCTGTCAGCTCCGGCGGCTGAGATGAAGAGGATGAATGCGCCGATGGGGCTGGCCATAGCTGATGAAGAGATCTCTGCTGATTTTTTTGACGACAGTATATCGAGTGCAGCTGCACCTGAGGATTTTAATACCGAGGAATACAGCAGAATCTATGAAAATGCGTTTTATAGCCCAGCAGAACAGCCTCTGTCCACCTTTTCGATAGATGTTGATACTGCTTCATATTCAAATGTACGGCGGTTCCTTAATAATGGAAGTATGCCTTATCCTGATTCGGTCAGGATAGAAGAGCTTATAAACTACTTTGACTATGACTATCCCCAGCCGGAGGGGAGCGAGCCCTTCAGTCTGAATACTGAGCTTGCCGCCTGTCCATGGAATGAGGACAATCTGCTGTTGATGGTCGGCCTTCAGGGCAAAACTGTTGAGTTTGAAAAGATTCCTGAATCAAATATCGTTTTTCTGATAGATTCTTCAGGCTCCATGCAGGATGAAAACAAGCTTCCTCTTCTTAAACAGGCAATGGCAATGCTGACTGATCAGCTGCGGCCGGAAGATCGTGTTTCTATTGTTGCATATGCAGGGTCTGCTGGTCTTGTACTACCTCCTGTTTCAGGAAATGACAAGGATGCGATCTTTGAAGCAATTGATAACCTTGATGCGGGCGGATCCACAGCCGGCGGTGAAGGCATTGAGCTTGCCTACAGTGTAGCAACCGAAAATCTCTTTAAAAACGGTAATAACCGGATTATTCTTGCAACCGATGGAGATTTTAATGTCGGCGCATCATCAGAAGGAGAACTTATAAGGCTAATCGAAAGCAAACGCGACCAGGGTATCTACCTGACAGTTCTTGGTTTCGGGATGGGAAATTATAAAGATTCAAGAATGGAAAGTCTTGCGGATAAGGGAAATGGAAACTATGCATATATTGATACCCTGAATGAGGCCCGGAAGGTGCTTGTAGAAGGGCTTTCAGGTACTATGTTTACAATAGCTTCAGATGTGAAGATTCAGATAGAGTTCAACCCGGCATATGTAGGTGAATACAGGCTGATTGGCTATGAAAACAGGGTTATGGCGGCTCAGGATTTTGATGATGATAAAAAGGATGCCGGTGAAATAGGTGCCGGACACAGCGTTACAGCCCTTTATGAGATTAAACCTGCAGAAGGTGCACTTACTTCAACTCTGCGCTATCAGACGAGTACAACAGCAGACGGTGCCGAAGATAACGGAGAGCTAGGATACCTGAAGTTCAGGTATAAGAATCCCGGAGAAACAGAAAGTCTGCTTACCGAGAAAGTGATCAGCAGCCGTCCTGCAGAAAAGCTGTCCGAGAATCTGATGTTTGCCTCAGCCGTCGCTGAATGGGGAATGATGTTGAGGCAGTCGGAATATGCCCCGGAGGCGTCCATTGAGCATGTAATCGGTGCTGTTAAGAAATCCCTTGGCGAAGATCCTTATGGATACCGTGCAGAGTTTCTGACACTGCTATACAAGACCAGGGCTCTAATGGCGGCTTCAGAACATTAAAACAGGATCCTTGTGCTGAATTTTCAGTATGGAGGTATCTGATTATTTAATTACTGCATAAAAATTAAAAATATTTAAAGAGGGTTCTAAAACTTATTTTTTTAGAATCCTCTTTCTTTGACTTTGGAATTTGGATCCACCATAATTTAAATCAGGAATAATTATAGGGAACTTCAAAAATCTATGATTTCTGAGGTTTTCGATGGAGAAATTTTGATGAAAAAGGGCAAAATCCTTAGAGATCTTACTGTTGCCAATACAGCCGAAGTTCTTGAAGTTTTAAAGGAAGGTCTGAAAAAGGCTAAGGAAGGATCCATAAACCTCAGTGAAGTTGAACGAATAGATTTATCAGGGATTCAGCTGCTGATATCAGCTCAAAAATCAGCGGAAAAGGGCGGATCCGCTTACTGTTTTACAGGCGAGCTGAACGAAGATATTTATCAGAAGGTTGTTGCAAACGGATTCTGTCTCTGCAGCAAAACCGGACAGGATGACTGTTATAACATCAGGAGAACCGGATATGAACGCTGATCAGTTTAAAACGGCATTTATTGAAGAAGCCACGGAGTTACTCAGCTCGCTTGAATCTAAACTTCTTGAGATGGAAGAGTTTCCGGATGATAAAGAGAAGGTTTCAGCTGTATTCAGAATTATTCACACGATTAAGGGCTCTTCGGCCATGTTCGGCTTCGAGTATGTGTCTGAATTTACCCATCATATTGAGAATATTCTTGATGCTGTAAGGGAAGACAAGCTTGCGGTAAGCAGGGAACTGATTGACTGGACTCTTAAATCGGGAGATCACATAACCGCTCTTATTGAGGCTGATGAGCTTCCTGATGTAAGAAAGGTTTTGATTGAAAAATCATCTGAAATAGTTACAAAGTTTCAGGCTGCAGTTAAATTTCAGGAGATTGCAGGAAAAGATTCGGGAGGGGAAGAGAAAGAAAGCAGCCCGGCGAAGAAAGCTGAGCCGGAACAGCAGAAAGAACCTGAAAATTTATGGCGAATAAAATTCAAACCTTCAGAAGATATCTTTATGAACGGGACTAATCCCATTCTGCTTATACAGGAGCTGGCAGAACTTGGTGAAACTCTGGTTCTTCCAGACATCAGCGGCATTCCGGATCTTGATTCAATCGATCCTGAAAAATGTTATATATTCTGGGATATTCTCCTTCTTTCCTCCAAAGGCGGCAATGAAATAAGAGATGTTTTCATCTTTGTTGAAAATGAATCCGAGCTGATCATTGAAATGGTTCCGGAATCAAACCTTGAGGGCGTAGACGGTTCAACTCCCAAGTTGGGCCAGATTCTTCTTGATCGCGGCGATATTGATGAGGATGCACTCCGAAACCTTCTTGGAAAACAGAAAAGACTTGGCGAGCTGATACTTGAAAATAACATCGCTACCGAAGAGGCAGTTGAAAAGGCTCTTTCAGAACAGAACTTTATAAAAACAGTAAATGAAAAACGGGCGGAGAAGGAAAAAGCCGGTACCGCTTCACTCAGAGTTAATTCCGACAAGCTTGATGAGCTGGTAAATCTGGTTGGTGAGCTCGTAACTGTCCACGCAAGGATTGATCGTGAAAGTGCAAGTACTAACGCAGAACTGCATTCAATGGTTGAACAGCTTGGAAGGATAACCGAGAGTCTGCGTGAGAATACCATGAGTATGAGACTTCTTCCTATTGGAACAACATTCAGCAGGTTCAAGCGTCTGGTTCGTGATCTTTCAAATGATATGGGCAAAACCGTGAATCTTGTAACAGAGGGTGAAGAAACAGAACTCGATAAGACTGTTATCGAGAAACTCAATGATCCGTTGGTTCATCTGATTAGAAATTCTCTGGATCACGGAATAGAGGCCCCTGATGTCCGCCGGGCTGCAGGGAAGCCTGGAGAAGGAACACTGACTTTAAAGGCTGAACATGCCGGAGCTTCGGTACGCATCATAATTGAAGATGACGGGGCAGGACTCAACAAGCGTAAAATACTGGACAAGGCATTAAAAAACAAGATTATAACAACCGAGAGCGGTCTTACTGAAGAAGAGATTTTTCAGATGATTTTTGCCCCGGGATTTTCGACTGCCGCCCAGGTTACCAATGTGTCCGGCCGCGGAGTAGGAATGGATGTCGTCAAAAGGCAGATTGAAAGCCTCAATGGAACTGTCCGCATAGAAAGTCAGGAAGGTGAGTTTACCAGGATATCACTGTCACTGCCCCTGACTCTGGCCATTATTGACGGATTTCTGGTAAGTGTTTCGGATCATAACTACATATTTCCTCTGGGTGTGGTTGAAGCCTGTATTGAAAGTAAGGCAGAAGACAGGCCAAGCAGTTCAAGCAGGAAAATGATTCCGTTCAGGGGCGCATTGCTTCCTTATATCGATCTGAGAACAGAATTCGGTATCGATGATGAACGGCCTGAAATTGAACAGATTGTAGTAGTGAAATCCGAAGGACAGCAGGTTGGTTTCTGCGTAGACAGGGTAATAGGTGAAAATCAGACGGTAATAAAGTCATTATCATCGATTTTTAAGAATGCAAAAGGGTTTTCGGGAGCAACAATTCTTGGAGACGGGACTGTTGCTTTAATACTTGATACGGAAGGTTTGATTAAAACATCAAAGCTTAAAGAAGAGAACTTTGTAAATGGAAAACACAGCTGAACTTGGAATAAAAAAAATCGGAGACCGGGAATTTTCCAGACTGAGTGCATTTATTGAAGAGGAAGTAGGAATTAAACTTCCTCCGGTAAAAAGGACTCTGCTTGAATCCAGGCTTCAGAAAAGACTGAAGCTTCTGAATATCCCGACATTTAAGGAATATGTGGATTTTGTCTTCAACACACCTCAGGGTGAAGAAGAAATCATTGAGATGATAGATGCCATAACAACTAACAAGACGGACTTCATGAGGGAACCGGCTCATTTTGAATTTATGCTTCACACTGCACTTCCGGAGATTGTGAAAACCAGACGTGAGATAAAGTTATGGTCCGTAGCCTGTTCCACGGGACCCGAGCCTTATAACATGGCTATGTTCATGGAGGAGTTTATAGAAAAACACGGACCGCTGGATTATTCAATAACAGCCACGGATATAAGCCCTTCTGTTCTGGAAAAGGCTAAAAAAGCTATCTATCCGATTCGTGAAATTGATGTAGTTTCCGATGCATTCAAGAAAAAGTATTTTATGCGCGGCAAGGGTGAAAACTCTTCGTTTGTAAGGGTTAAGCCGTTCATCCGCAACAGAGTCAGGTTTAGGGAAATTAATTTAAAGAAGGAACAGTATGGACTCAAAGATCATTATGATATTGTTTTCTGCAGGAATGTCCTGATCTATTTCAGTAAGGCAAATCAGACCGATGTCATCAGAAGGTTGGTAAATCATATGACTCCTCATTCCTATCTTTTTCTCGGCCATTCGGAAAGTCTGGCTGGTATGAGAAGCAATTTGGAGACTGTGGGATCTTCCGTCTATCTTAAGGAGTAGTTGAAATATGAAAGATAAAATTAAAGTGCTGGTAGTTGATGATTCAGCAGTTGTCAGACAGACAATGACAGAAATCCTTAACAGCACTGATGATATCGAAGTAATTGGTGTGGCAAGGGATCCTCTTGTTGCCGCAGATAAACTTAAGACTGTGAAACCGGATGTAATTACTCTGGATATTGAAATGCCGAGGATGGACGGAATAACTTTTTTGCGTCAGGTTATGAGCACTAACCCTCTTCCTGTGATAATATGTTCAAGTCAGGCGGAATCTAATTCCCAGAATGCTATAAATGCGCTTGAAGCAGGGGCGGTGGATATTATCAGAAAACCGAAGCTTGGTACAAAACAGTTTATTGAGGAGTCCAAAATAATAATCAGCGATGCAGTAAGGAGCGCTGCAGCCTCACGTGTTAGCCGGAAATCCGGCGGAGGAGTTACCCCGACAGCAGTCATGGCCAAGCACAGCGTCGCCCCCAAACTTACAGCCGATGTAATTATTCCCGGCCAGGCAAACTACAAGGTTATTGAAACAACTGAAAAAGTCGTTTCAGTAGGAGCTTCCACCGGCGGTACCGAGGCTCTGAAACTTTTTCTTGAGTCGCTGCCGGCAAACAGTCCCGGGATTGTTATTGTTCAGCACATGCCTGAGAAATTTACCAGAAGTTTTGCCGAGAGACTTAATACCCTTTGTGCTATAACAGTTAAGGAAGCAGAGAATAACGATACGGTCCTTCGCGGACATGCTTTAATTGCACCTGGTAATAAGCATATGCTTCTTAAACGAAGCGGTGCAAGATATTATGTAGAAATAAAGGATGGTCCGCTTGTCAGCAGGCACCGGCCGTCGGTAGATGTACTTTTCAGATCAACAGCAAGGTATGCAGGCAAGAATGCTATAGGTATTATCATGACCGGCATGGGCGACGATGGAGCTGCAGGGATGCTTGAAATGAAGCAGGCGGGAGCATACAATATTGCTCAGGATGAAGCAAGCTGTGTTGTATACGGCATGCCCAATGAGGCTGTAAAAAAAGGCGGGGTCGATAATATCCTTCCTCTGAATAAAATTGCTCAGGATATGCTGAGGGAGGCAATGATTAAATCATAATGAAATTAACTGACGTGAGCCTGGAAAAAGTAGTACAAGAAACTGAAGATATTTTCGGCAGGATTGCTGAACATTACCCCGAATTATTGGGCAGTCTGGAGTCTGGAATTAAGACTGCAGAGGCTCTTATTCAGAATTTATCAATTATTCAGATTCCGGGCGGTAAAAGTGAATATGAAAAATCAAAAACCTTACTCTCCTATATCGATGAGCAGAAGTCGTCCTCAAGAAATTACCTGCTTGAGCTGGATGAGAATAAAAAGAAAGATCAGGATATAACCGACAGGCTGACTTCTTCCATACAGGAGTATGCAGATTCCCAGTCGTATATTGATGAAATACGGGAAATATCAGAATCGCTACAGATTGTCTCGCTAAACGCCCTGATAAACGCTGTAAGGGCCGGAAAAGGCGGAGAAGGCTTTTCTGTAATTACAGATAACCTGAAAAAGGTTACCGGAGACACAATAAATAACACAGATTTGCTTGAGCTCAAGGGTAAAGAAGTGAAACGTCATCTTGATGAGTTTTTGCTTATAGACAAAGCCCTGAGCGAAGACCGTAAGGTCCTTCTGGATACTGTTGAAAGACAGATAATGGCAAATCTGGATACTTTTCAGAATGAGTCGGAAATAATTAGTACTCTTCTTCTTCAGCTCAGAAGGGAGTCGGATGAGGTCCGTTCCTATATCCTTCGAATTATGCAGGAACTTCAGCAGCAGGATATAATCAGGCAGACCATAGATCAGATTTTGCTTTCGATTAAGGAGCTCCCCGAATTCGATCCGATACTCAACTCAGCTCAGCCGCTTTCTGATGAGCAGATGGACAGGGTTATGTTCGGGTTGAGACTTATTGATCTTGCTGTTTCTATGGTTGAAGAGGTTACCGAAAGGCTTAATGCAACGATTCGTGTTTTTCTAGAAAATTTTAATAATGCAAGTACCAAACTCGAATCTATCCAGGCTGATAAAAGCAGGGCTGTAAGTTCTTTTGAACAGAAGGTAGCCGGTATCGGGATGGCGAAAGATATCTTTCTTAAACTTCAGAATAATATCAATAGCCTGTCTGAAAAACGCAGAGAGCATCTTAAGATAATTACAGAGATTCTGTCACATGTCCGCAGCATATCCGATGATATTGTCAATTTTGAAAAAATTTCGGATTGGCTGCAGAATGTTACTGTTCTTTCCCGTATCGAATTAACAAAGAGCAGAATGCTCAGTGAGATGGTCGGATCCGTTGATGATATGACTGAGCTTGTAACCAGAATTCAGGAACAGATTAAAGATGGTCAGAAGTTTACTGGAAAATTTATCGGCACTACAGGTGAAATATATTCGGAATACAATGAATATCTGAAAGTAGAAAAACAGTTTTTAGGTCTTTTTACAAAGGATGTCGAAGTGCACTCTGCCAATTTCCATGAAATAAATGTGAACTTCTCATCCACACTTAATAAACTGAATTTTTTTACACGTGAGTTCAAGGATCTGTTCAGTATTTCAGTGCAGGAGATGGAGGATCTGAAGATCCTGGCAAAAGATATGGGAGATGTTATTAATCAGCTTTCAAAGCTGAAGAAGACTGTTGAACCGGTTTATCTGGAAAATCTTAAAAACAGAGGACTTTCAGAATGGCGGATTGAAAATGATTCGCTGAATACAGTTATTGACAAATTTACAATATACACCCATAAAAAAACGGCCGGTGATATCAGCGGCTTTGAAGTTGAAGAATCTGCTCTGGAAGCAGGTGAGATTACATTGTTTTAAATAAGGAGTACAGAATGGCCCAGAAAATAATAATAGTAGATGACTCAAATGCAATAAGACAGAGTGTCAGTTTTATTCTGAAAGAGAATGGATATGAAACCATGGAAGCCTGTGACGGGCAGGATGGGCTTAACAAGCTGAAATCTGAAAAGGTTGATTTGATAATTACAGATGTGAATATGCCTAATATGGACGGAATAACCATGGTAAAAGAATTGAGGGCTACGGATATTCATAAATTCACACCTATTCTGGTTCTTACAACTGAATCTCAGGCTTCTATAATGCAGGAAGGCAAAAATGCCGGTGCAACCGGATGGATAGTAAAGCCTTTTTCCAACGATAAACTTATTGCCACTGTGAAAAAGGTTATAGGCTGAAAAAAGTAATCAGATAATGTATCAGTATTTTGACAGCAAGTTTCAGAAACAGACAATGAACATTGCCCCGGGAGAATTCTTTGCTTCCGGGGAAGATATAATGATAAATACTGTTCTTGGCTCATGTGTAGCTGTGGCGCTGACAGATCCCTCAATAAAATTCAGCGGGCTTAATCATTTCATGCTTACAAAGACTGTTGATATGGAAGCAATAAAAAGCCGTGAAAAATATTTTAACCTGGAAAGATACGGAGTGTTTGCTATGGAGGCGCTTATAAATCTGCTTCTGAAAGCCGGGGGGCGGAAAAGTAATTTTGTAGCCAAGGTTTTCGGCGGCAGCAGTGTTCTTGAAACCAAATCAAGTCACATGGAAATTGGAAAAGAAAACATCAAGTTTGCTCTCGAATTTCTTAAAACTGAAAGAATCCCTGTAGCCGCTGAAGATACCGGCGGGGTTTTGGCCAGAAAAATTTATCTGGATGTTAAGGATTTCCGGGTTAAAGTTAGAAAGATAAAAACCGACCGAACAAACCTCGACAGACTCATGAAAGAGTACAAGGAACGTTTAAGCGGTACGGAAGACGGTGGACGGGTAGTCCTTTTTTAATAATTAGAATTATGAATATTCATCTTGAAAACTGCAAAACCGATCTCGGAAGGGGAGAGAATACTATTAATAATGAAGTAGTCTCCGATTCTTGGTTTACGGCTGTTCTTTTTTTCAGAGATGTTCTGCCATGCCATTGCTGAAATAAACTGATTCCAGTCAATTTTTCCTGCATAGTAAAGGTATTCTCCAAGTCTAAGTCTTCGTCTGGGAACGCTGCGTGTTGAACTTTCTTTTTTAGAGTAGGAGCGTTCCGCTGCAGGTGTTGTTTTTACGGAAACCAGAAAATCGTATGCAGCTTTAAGCGTAATAAACTGCTTTTCAGCATTTTCCGTTTCACCCCGCTGGATGGCGATATCCGGATGACATTCCTTTACTTTTGTTCTGAATGCTCTTTTTATACCGGAGATCTGTATGTAATTTATTGTGTCTTTATCTACTGTAAAATCTTCGCCAAAAAGGATGTTACAGGCTTTAGCAATCTTATCTTCTTTGACAGTAGTCATAGTTATATTTCGACTTATCACAATTTTTCTTTAGATGGATCTTTCTCCATTTTCTCCGATTTTTATATAAAACCGGCTGTTTTTACAGCCGGTTTTATAGTCTATTCTTCTGCCTTCGGAGCGTTGACCATGCTTAGCTCTTCATTGGACATCAGTTTGTCGATGTTGAGTATAATGACGAAGTTATCTCCTATTTTTCCCATTCCAAGAAGGTATTTATTGTCAATGAAGATTCCCAGCTTAGGCGGTTCTTCAATATTTTCCTTCTCCAGGGTGATGACTTCCTGAGCAGCATCGACCATAATTCCCATCAGGACATTTTCACCTTCTGAGTCTATCTCTGTAACTATTACAGCGGTATCCTGGTTTTTTGATGTCTCTGTCTGCCCGAATTTCATCTTTAAATCCAGAACCGGCACAACTGCTCCACGGATATTTATTACACCTCTTATCATTTTTGGCATTCCGGGTACTTTTGTTATTTCAGGAACCTCCAGAATTTCTCTGATCTTGAAGACATCAATTGCATAGGTCTCCTCTTCAATCCTGAAAGTCACAAACTGATTGCTAATCTTATTTTCCTGCATTACTTACCTCCTGGTCTTAATTATTGCAGATTAAAAATCTTCGAAGTTATCGTCCAGGCTATCTGCCTGAATACTGTTTTTTTCCGGCCTGAAAAAGGATTCGTCATCATGCCTGGGCGGTTCCGGTTCCTTTTTATATGGCAATGCCGGCGACTCTTTTTTTAATGTTACTGATGTCTGGTCTGTTTTTTTTATTTTTGGCGGCTTCAATGAGGTATTGCGACCTTCATCCACCTTGAAAAATCCTATCATTTCTAAAAGCTTCTCTGCCTGGCTTGATAATTCTTCGGACATTGATGAGCTTTCTTCGGCAGAGGCTGCATTCATCTGAATAACTTGGTCAAGCTGGAGCATTACCTGGTTAACCTGATCTGCCCCTGTATTCTGTTCAATGCTGGTAGCGCTGATTTCCTGAACCAGATCAGCGGTCCTTCTTATATCAGGAATTATATCCTGAATTTTTTCTCCTGCAGTGTTTGCTTTTGAAACGCTTGAATTTGCCAGCGCTAGAATTTCATTCGCTGCGCTCTGGCTGTTTGCCGCAAGTTTACCAACCTCTGACGCTACAACTGCGAATCCTTTTCCATGCTCGCCGGCTCTGGCCGCTTCTATTGCGGCATTGAGAGAAAGCAGATTGGTGTTTCTGGCAAGCTCTTCTATTACCTTGATCTTTTCTGCAATTAAATTCATTGCTTTAACAGCCTCTAGAACGGCTCCTCCGCCGGTCTCTGCGTCTTCTGCAGCCTTTGATGCTATTTTTTCGGTCTGTGAAGCATTGTCGGTGTTCTGTCTGATTGAAGCTCCTATTTCCTCCATTGAAGAGGAGACCTCCTCGGCTGTCGATGCCTGTTCGGTTGCTCCCTGTGAGATCTGCTCTGCAGTTGTTGCGAGCTGCTGACTGCCCTGTGAAACCATTCTGGCAGAATCGCGGACCTCAACAACCACATCTTTCAACCGGTTACGCATTGTTTTCAAGGCTTCGGATAGTTTTCCTATTTCATCTTTCTGGTCAATATCCAGAACAGCCGTAAGATCTCCGTCAGACATAATGGATGCAAACTCTACGCCTTTTTTAAGGGCTTTAACTATTGAAATGGTAATAAGTACTGCAATAAGTATTGAAACAGCGAGAGCCGTGATAAAACCAAGCATCAGCACCTGTAGTGCTGATGCAATTGTTTCGGAAGTAAGGCCTGCTCTGGTTTTAGTTTCAGTGAGCCCCGCTGTACTGATTGTCTGCACTGCGGAAAGAAACTCATTGGCAGCCTTGTTGCGTTCAGCAAATATTGAGTCCATTTCTTTGTATAATCCAACCATCTTTAGAAGTGCAGTTTTATATCGCTCCATCGTGGAATAAATGTTATTAAGCTCGTTAATATTCTGCTGTTTACGGGTTAGCGCTCTGATAGCGGTAATATTCTCAAGGGCCGCATTCAGTTCTGAAACAGCTTCAGATATGATGTTTACATCAGTATTTAACTGACCCTTAAAGGCCTTTACCCTGGCTTCATTCCCGTGATTCGTTACGTCAGTCATGAGGTCAATTTTTGTAAGCCTTTCCCTCATTGCCGCATCTGTCTTATTCAGTGCCAAATCTTCATTAAACTGTTCATGCTGACTGCTGATAAAAGATTCTGAGCTCTTCATAAACTCAGCAGCTGAGGAATCAAGTTCCCTTCTTTCAGCGAGAATTTCAACAATAATATTGTTGGTTTTATCGGTACTGTTTTTATAAATACTGTAACTGCTTTCAGCGCTCAGGACATACTGGTTCAGTTTTACCAGATCCGGGGACTGTTCAGCAAGATTTTTCGCGTTTATCAGTTCTTTTTCGATCTTTTTTGAATAGTTTTCAGATTCTACCAGATATTCATCTTTAAATGAGAGTCCGTAACTTCTTGTTCCCAGCATCATATGCAGGGTGTCCCTTTCAAGCGAATTGGCAGTTTGTACTTCGGGTATATATTCATTCTCCATTGATCCGGCAAGATTCTCAATTTTTAACAGATTTATAGCTGTCAGAGCCACTACGGCTGCTACAATCAAAAGTACACTGCCGAAACCAATCAGCATTTTTCCTGACATCCGCAGGTTTTTTAACATTCTTCAATCCCCCTAGATTATGCGTTTGCTTTAATTGTAGTAAACGGGGATTAAGCATTCAAATTTTTAATGTTTTTTATTCATAGTTTAAAGGTTAAGGAAAACTGAGGATGAGGTGATTTTTCCACCTTCAGGTCAGCCCTTAACTGCATTGCCAGAGAGGTCATCAGCCTCATTCCCAGCGTCTCTGCTTCTTCTATTATGAGATTGTCGGGCAGTGCCGGTCCATTGTTTTGAATTTTAAGTATATGCGTATCTGACTTTTCATCAGGCTTCAGGCTTACAGAAAATTCCGGATTTTCGTTGTTATGAAAGGCATATTTAACTGCATTAGTTGCAATCTCATTTATAAACAGCCCCAAAGAGACTATTTTATCTTCGGGTATTGAGATTTCTTCTGAGTCTATGTTTATTTTAATCCCTGTATCAAGAAAAGTTTCAAAAATTGTATATAAAAGATCTGTACAGTAATCACCGAAGGGTACGTTTGTTTGCGAATTCCCCCTGTAGAGCTTATCATGGATTATGCGAATGGCGTCAATCTGGTTTTTAATATCTGAAAGATTATCTCCGCTCACTCCTTCTTTAAGACTGATAAGTGAGGATATGATAAGTAGATTGTTTTTTACCCTGTGGTGGATCTCTTTTAATAAAAAGCCTTTCTCTTCATTGAGCTGAAGAAGCTGTTTCTCTGATTCTTTCTGAACCGATATATCCGTATGAGTTCCGACCATCCGAAGTACTTTTCCATCGATATCTTTTTCAATAATCTTACCTCTGTCCAGTATCCAGTGATAATTACCTGATTTATCTCTTAGACGATGGACGCTCTTATAGTGATCGGTTATTCCTGAAATGTAATTCCTGACGGCTTCAAGGCTCCTTTCCTTATCATCCGGATGGATCCTTGAAATCCATTCTTCAACGTTGTCCTCAATTTCCTCTTCGGAATATCCAAGCATATTTTTCCAGGTTTTTGAAAAGAATACTTTATTTGTGATTGTATTCCAGTCCCAGACGCCGTCTCCTGCACTTTCAATTGCGGCCTGCCAGACTCTTTCATTTTCAGATATTTTTGAGAGAATATCCTCAGTATATTTGAGTGTTTCTCTTGCCCTTATCTGATCACTCAAATCATTACCGATACATAGCATGTAAAGATTATTTCCGTACTGATCCTTTACAAGTTTATTATTCCAGCTCATCCATAAATTGGTACCGTCCTTAGTCCGGTTTTCGTTTCGGTGGAAGCGGAATTTATCAGGGGAGGAGAATATATTTTTTATCATTAACGAATGGTCGTTTCCAAATTTATCAATTCTGGGATTTATTGTTTCTATGCTTTTTTTTCCAATCACTTCCTCAGCCTTATAGCCAAAGATATTTTCCGCTCCGCGGCTGAAGAATATTATTTCTCCCTGTTTGTTGAATTTAAGAATGGCAGCTTCAAGATCATTTACAATTTCCCTGTATTCAATTTCTCTTGTGGTGATGCTGCTGTTCGCTTCAAAAAGTTCATACGCCATTTTGATAGCTTCAATTAGAACGAATTCGCCGCAGTTTTTAAGAACATAACCGTATTTTGTAATATCCTTAACTTTTTCAACCATGGCCTTTTCGGAATGACTTGTCAGAAAAATAATAGGAATCTGCTTGAAACTTAGAATGAGACGTGAGGTTTCTGTTCCGTCGATTCCGGAACCCAGGTCAATGTCCATCAGCACGAGGGATATTTCATGGTCGGTTTTGATATAACTAAGGGCTTCATCTCCGTCAGCTGCAGTGATTACATCAAATCCGGCCTTTTCAAGGGTCGAAGCTTCCGACATGGCCAGAATAGCTTCATCCTCAACCAGCAGGATCTTTTTTTTCATAACTATCAGAATTATAAGGGGTTAGATGCGTATTCAGCAAGAAATATTTCTGGAGCTGATGGGAGTCGAACCCACGGCCTGTTGATTGCGAACCAACCGCTCTAGCCAGCTGAGCTACAGCCCCGGTTCAAAAATATTAACTCTAATATGTTCTTGCGTCAATTCAATAAAATCCAAAACAAAAGGGAGTTCTATATTTTACCCCTATGTAAATATTTACTATATGCTGATAATGGTAGTATTTTATAAGCATGAATATTGAACAGTTTAAATTTGATTATCCCGGACTTGGATTTGTTTTCGGGTATCTCATATGGTCGGGTTCCGAAGCTGCTGTCATAGACGGCTGTGCTGCGGAAGAAATCCTTGGCTACTGTGATAAAAACGGTCTGAAGCTGAAAGTGATGACAAATACACATATGCATTCCGATCATATTGCTGGGAATGAAAAATTATCGGCGCATGCAGCAGTAGTAATTGATCCATCTTCCAAGGATATTCCGGAATCTTTTACACTGGGGGATGAACGCGTTGAGGTTCTACGGACACCAGGTCATTCGGCAGATTCTGTGGTGTTTTATACCGATGGAAAGCTGATTACAGGAGATACACTGTTCACCGGAACAGTGGGCAACTGCTACACGAAGGATTATCCTCTGTATTTTAAGTCGCTTTCAGCGGTAATGGCTTATCCGGATGAAACTGAAATCTACTGCGGGCATGATATCTTTGAATATGCAACCGGTGTCATCCGTGAAATTGATCCGGACAACACCGATTTTGAAGCCTACCTTCGAATAAGAAACAGGAAGCAGCTTTTTTCAACTATCGGTCTGGAGAAAAAAGTGAATCCCTTCGTGAGCTGGCACGACGACCGTCTGGATTCCTATCGTGAAAAGCTTAAAATGCAGCTTGATACCCCCTACGATAAGTGGAGGACAATGTTGACTGTGCATTAAGCAGGATTCATTATTTTATCAAGCTCTTTAAGGTGTTTGATTATTTCAATCTTCTGAGGACAGGAGGGCTCACAGCTTCCGCATTCGGTGCAGTTGTGGGCCTTTTTTTCCTCTGCAAAAAACCTTGTATATCCGGTCTTAAAGGGTTCAAGGTTTCCGTACATAGAGACATTATTCAGAAAGCCGAGGTTTGCGGGAATATCAACACCGGACGGGCAGGGCATGCAGTATTTACAGTTTGTACAGTCTGCAGCTATTCTTGCCCGGTACTCTTTACGGATAGTATTCAGCAGTGCTGATTCATTCTCTGTAAGCGATTCCGGCACTGAGTTATCTGCAGCCTCAAGGTTTTCATCAAGCTGCTGCTGAGAGTTCATACCGCTTAACACGGTTCCGACACCGGGGTGGTTCCAGGCAAAACGGAAAGCCGCTTCGACCGGCGATTTCAGCGTAGCACTGCTTTTCCAAAGGCTGTTTATATCATCAGGAATATTTCTTACCAGGCTGCCTCCCCGAAGCGGTTCCATAATTACTATACCAAGATCTTTTTTTGCAGCATATTCAAGGCCGCTGCGGCCTGCCTGATAATCAACATCCATCAGGTTGTACTGAATCTGGCAGAACTCCCAGTCATAGGCGTCAACAATTGTTTTAAAAATAGGCAGCTCATCATGAAAGGAAAAACCGATATGCTTTATCCTGCCTGAAGCTTTTGCTTTTTCTATAAAATCAAAGACTTTATGTTTCTGAAGGTTTTCCCAGAGGTCAGTATTCAGGGCATGAAGCAGGTACATATCGATGTGGTCCGTACCAAGCTTTTTCAGCTGTTCATCAAGCAGTTTATCCATATCTGCTCTGGATTTTACTAGCCAGGACGGTAGTTTTGTTGCCAGGTATGTTCGGTCTCTGTAGCCGTCTTTCAGGGCTTCACCGGTGATTATTTCACTTTCACCGTTGTGGTAGGGATAGGCTGTGTCGATGTAGTTAATTCCGCGATCGATTCCGTCACGTATCAGCCTGATACTTTCCTTTCTGTCAACTTCATTTTCAGAGCCCTGTGTTAAGGGCAGCCGCATACAGCCGAAGCCTAAAACAGATACCTCAAGATTTGTTTTTCCGAATTTTCTGTATTTCATAGACCTATTATAATACAGGGTTTTAATGCCCGGGTATTTTTTATTTTCTATATTGATGTTATTGTTTAGTCATGAAGAATAAGAAATATCTGTTTGCGGTGCTTATACTTGTAATTGCAGCCGCGAACTTTACTGTTGACCGGTTAACAAAAATCGCTGCTGAAAATGATCTGAGAGGACATGGTACTGTAAATGTTGTCGGCGAGGTTTTTATTCTGCACTATGCTGAAAATGACGGGGCCTTTCTAGGGATGGGCGGTGACCTGCCTGAGCCTTTTAAAACTCTGCTTCTTGTGCTCTTTCCGGTACTGCTTACAGGTGCAGCCCTGGTCTATGTTGTGGTAAGTAAAAATCTTACCCTGGGACAGGTCATAAGTCTTGCATGCATAATAGGCGGAGGAGTCGGAAACCTCTGGGACAGGATATTCAATAACGGTATTGTTGTTGATTTTATGAACTTCGGTATTGGTAATCTGCGTACCGGGATTCTTAATGTAGCGGATCTTTCAATTACATTCGGGGCGGTAGCCTTTATCCTGCTTCAGCCTAAAAAGGTTGAGGAGGTTCAGGATGCTTCAGAGCAGTCATAGTCTATTCAGACAACGCTTAAAAGCATATACGAACCGTTGAACCTTCCGCTCTCAGGGGTTCCGCAGAGTATTTTCTGACCCTTTTTCAGGTTTCCGGAATTAAACAGTTCTTCCAGCATCACATACATGGATGCGGCTCCTGTATTTCCTTTTGTTCCAAGGTTTGTGAACCACTTTTCTTCAGGTATTTCAAAATCTATGCCTTTTAATTTTTCGTATAATTCATCCCAGAAGTAGAAAGACGATATATGCGGCAGAAAGTAGTCTATTTCATAAGGATGCAGAGCCTTCTTTTCAAGAACCGACTGCAGTGTTTTTACTCCGCAATAATCAATAACATTGTCATTAAGAAGCTTTACATCCTGTTTGAAGGACATGAGTGATTTCTCAAGGATTTCCCCGTTGGGGTATGTAGCCCATCCCCTCAGGGAGCCATTATCCTGTTTTTCTGCCCCTGCATACATACAAACATCAAGCTCATTCGCGTATGACCGCATCTCAAGCCATTCGATTTTGAGTGACAGTCGATCGCTGTTGGGTTTGTTTTCAACAAGAAAGGCCCCTGATGCATTGGAAAGCATCCAGCGAAGGAAGTCTTTTTCAAATGCAATCTCCGGCCGTTTTTCCAGCGCATCGACTTTCTGGCTGTATTCTTTTTCAAAATTATCAGATCTCATCATTAAGCTGGCAATTTCCGAGCCTGTAGATACGGCTTTTTCATAAAATCCTCCGAAAATCCCCATGTAGGCAACCTTCAGGGCTGCTATTCCGGACAGGCAGATACCTGATGTCGATATAACTTCACAGGGAGGATTCCTGACTTCACCGTGAACCATCACAGCGTGATTCGGTGCTATCTGATCGGGAACTGTTGTTCCGCATATCAGTGCATCTATCTGCTCAATTTTAAAATTTGTATTTTCTAGTTTTTTAACTGCTTCTGCGGTTAGCTGTGAATTTGAGAATCTTATTTCTCCGTTTTCATCAATTACGTAAAAGCGATTGATAATTTTATTGCTTTTTAAAATTATCTTTCTGGCTCTTGATGCCTGTCCACTGATTTTTCCGAGTATATTTTCCATGCTGTCGTTTGATACCGGTTTATTCGGAAAAAATGCTGAGATATTAGTGATGTATGCTTCGTTCATTTATTTTCTCACTTATTTTAAATGTTTCAGATCCTGAAGGACCTTCAAAATAGTTTTTTTTGTGCGTTAGGTTCTTCTTTAGGAATGGTTTAAGTAAAAAATGAAGAAGGTAGGATAGAGGCGTCAGGGCGATAATTATAGCAGCCAGAAAAACTGAGTAAAAAATCAGAAAGGGTTTTCTTACAGTAGAACCGGGGACCCCCAGTTTATTTATCAGTTTCCCCCAGAGAAAAAAACTTTTACTTCCCAGAGTCTCACTGAATATAAGCTTTTCATCGACGGTACAGGCTCCAAGGCCCAGTAGGAGCGGCTTTCCTTCCTGCTCCTGATTACTTCTCAAAGCCTGAACAAGGGCCTTTCCAAAGCGGGAGGTTGCTTTTATCTCTTTCCTTGAAATACCGGGCACAGGGAATACCCGTAAAAAACGGTCTTTTTTACCGCTGAACATCCAGCGCGGAGTGGTTATAAATGAAGCAAAACTGTTTACATCATCGGTGAGTACTACATTATCCAGAAGATGAGCCTCGGCTTCTTTAATCATTGTCTTCATTTTTTCCTGACCCATCATCCACATGTTTCTACTTCCGACGATTGTTATAACAGGTTTACCTTTGAGTATTTCTCTGCCTGATTCACTTTTTAAAAAACCGGTCATAGGCAGTGATGGTGCAAGAAACCAGGTCTGATATGCCAGGATGATTAGATCGTAGATGTTCGATACTGAGGTTTCCAAAGGATGAATTTCAGGCGCAACCATATGCGCGCAGTCGGGAAAGATGTCAAAGAATTTAAAGAAACTCCAGGGGAAGGGGTATTCTTCAACCGGTCTGATTCTTTCAAAAATTACTTCTGTGTCAGGATCATCTAATAGGGGCTCAGCAAAGTTTTTAACAATGTTTGTTAATTGTCCTGTCTGTGAATAATAGACAAATAAAACTTTCTTCATCTTAGGATCTGTTTTTAAAAATTATTTAAATGATTAGATATCCTAGGCTAATAATTTTCAGATGTCAAATTTGTTTTTACTTATAATATCCGCCTGATGCGAGTGTTCAGGCGGATTCAATAGGGAGTTATGTTATAGTAGGATTTATAATCAATTCTGTCTTATTGTACCAGTTTTTTTTCAAGGGCGGAGCGGAATGGAATAGCAATTATCATTGTGAAATACAGGCTGTAAAGCATTGTAAGTAAGGCAAGCGCAATGCCTTTACCTATGTACTCCGGATCATCAAGTGTTGCAAGCATAGCGATAAGGCCTATCATTACCCCAACGCCGCTGGCGATAAAAAGATATTTCTGCATTGTTTTAAAGAAACCTATGCCTTTTTCGATTACTGCAGTATCTGCTTTTTTATCAGAAAATGCGATAGAAAAATACTTTCCCATCTCTGACAGTTTGTAACAGGTTAAAAGCATCAACAGGGTCGGCAGCAGGACCATTAAAAGGCTGGGAATATCAAAGAAGCAGGCTGTACATCCGACTATAAACATGGCAAGAATCAGTATGGCTGTGTATAGAATTAAATTAATAAAATATGTTTTCCTCATTTTTTTCCTCCTGTGTTAAATGAGTTTTCTGCAATGTTATGCAAATCGATAAGATGTTTGGAAAGTGTTGTTCCAAGTTCAGTATTCCGGCTGAAACCGGCTGTTTTCTCTGCTAGAATAGAAGGTCTTTCTGCACTGCCTATGAAGGGAATAAAGCTTAGGGCAATGATTGCGGCGGCAAGCAGTGAAGGGATGCTTCGATGATTTCTTCCGGAGATTTCTCCTTTAATTTCTATTGGAACTTCAGGTATTTCAACCTGTTCCATCATTCTCTGGAATTCTTCCTGTATTAACTTTTCAGTTTTCATATTCCTCCCCGTAGTATTCTTTAAGTTTCTTTCTAATATTGTGCACATGGCTTTTAACAGAGCCTTCAGGTATCTCTGTTATTTTTGAAATTTCCGAGTACTTAAGCTCCTCATAAAACCTGAGATATGAAATTTGTCTTTCCGGCTTCGGCAGTTTTTCTATAAAAATCTGTATGTCTTTTTTTAAAACTTCCCGCAGCTGTAGGCTCTCAGGTGACCCGTATTTGTAGAACTCTGTACTGTGATAATCAGATTTGAGCCGGCTGACTGTCCGGTCTGCAGTGGCTGATTTTTTTAACTCGTCAATTACATGATTCCGGGCAATAGAAAAAATCCAGGTGTTGAATGAGAAAACCGGATTATAGTCCGACAGGTTTTTAAAGACTTTCAGCATTATTTCTTGTATAAGGTCTTCACATTCGCTGATATTAAAACTGACCTGAATGTATACAGTGAGTTTTGGATAGTATTCGAACCAGATTTGTTCAAAGATTTCAATTAACTTTTTTTCGCTGAATGAACAGCTGAATATTTTCAGCTGCTCTCTTAAACCATTCATACTTTTATATACGTTTGTAATTCAAAAAGGTTGTATTTTATATCTTTATTTTGCTTTTGCCATCCATGGATCACCGTCATAGCGAGCTATGTCTGTTCCCTCGGGGTTACAACAAAGAAAATGTCTCCGGACCCGGCTGTGTTTCCGGCAGATATGACAAGTTCGGGTGTATTCCAGCTGTTCCAGTCCTCGGTCAGAGCCAGCCATACTGCAGCACTGTCCTTGACTGCCTGCCAGGACTCCTCTGTTGCCGGACCGTTGTTACAGACTGAAAATAGAAGTGCTGCAGATATTGCCGTAGCAATTTTATAAATGGCTGATGTTGCCATTATTTTTTCCTGTGATAATTCATGCTGTCCTGAACTTTTAGAAGGCGAATAAATCGTACAAAGGCCGGGTAGGGCAGGATTCCTTTAAGCAGGTCTATTAGAAACAGTGAGCGCGGCCTGTATATTTTAATTCTTCCGCGCCGCAGGGCATCTTCAACAATTGCTTTAGCAATAACATCATGGTTTTTAACTCTCGGGACAAGAATATTCCCGAGGCCTTTTATTTGAGCCCCTTCGAAGAGTCCGGTTGCAATGTAAAAAGGATGTACAGAACTGAAGCGGACGTTCTTGCCGGCCGTGTAGGCTTCCTCCCGAAGAGAATCTGTAAGTCCGTGAACAGCCCATTTGCTTGCTGAATAAACTGCCAGGCCTGATACTCCGAGCATTCCAGCGGCAGAAGAGATATTCACAATGTGTCCGGAATTTCTTTCATACATATCAGGCAGAAATTCCTTTATTGTATTCATTACACCATTCAGGTTTACATCAATAGTCAGCGGCCAGTCGGAATTTTTTCCTTCAAGGAATGTCCCTCTGCGCATTACTCCTGCGTTGTTTATCAGTATATCCGGTGAGCCCCATGAGGCTTTCAGTTCTTCCGCGGCTGCATTGGTATCTTTCGGATCGGCAATATCGACCTTCCTCCACAGAAGCATGTTCGAATAGTCAATCAGTTTAACTGATGCCTCCTTCATTCCTGTTTCCGACGCGTCCCAGACCGCAACCCGGCACTTTTCCTTAAGAAGCCGGACAACTGTGTCAAAGCCTATACCACCGGCGCCGCCGGTTACAACAGCTGTTTTTCCACTTAGATCATACATGAACTTAATTGTGGCATAATCTGGCGGAAAGTCAAGGATAGGTAATTAAAACAGATCTTTGAAATATCCTCATTTAAATCTTGAGAAAACGGGCTTATATGGTTACGATAAATGGGATGAAAACAATCAATATTGCTTTTTTAGGTTTTGGTTCGATTGGGCGGATTCATCTTCTTGGATACCGTGATATCAGAGAATATTATCCGGGGATTATTCCTCCGTTGAGGATTAAAGGTCTTCTTGCTTCAACACCACAGCGATCTGCCGCCACTGCAGAGGCTGCTGGTATGGAACTCGGTTACGGCAGTCTCGATGAGGTTCTTGCTGATCCGGAGGTGGATGTTGTAGATATTGTCTCCCCGAATTATCTGCATAAAGAGCAGATCCTGAAGTCTCTTGAAGCCGGAAAGCATGTTCTGTGTGAAAAGCCTCTGGCACTAAATGCCGCCGAGGCTTCTGAAGTGCTTGAAGCCTCCCGGCGCTCCGATAAAACACTTGGAATGATCTTCAATTACCGTTTTGTGCCTGCAATTCTTAAAGCCAGAGAGCTCATAGAGCAGGGACGGCTGGGTGAGGTTTACTCTTTCAGGGGTGAATATTTCCATACCGGTTATCAGAATGCTGAAAAGCCCTGGTCATGGCGGATGGATTTCAGCCGTTCCGGCGGCGGCGCCATAGCTGATCTGGGCGTCCATGTAATCGACCTGCTTGCATATCTGCTTGGTGATTTTAAGACCGTCAGGGCTGATGTTAAAACTTATATAAAAGAAAGGCCTGAATATGCAGGAGTTTCGAATAAAAAGCCGGTTACTGTTGATGATGCGGCATGGCTTCATTGTGAACTTGCTTCAGGAGGCACAGGGACGATTGAGGTTTCACGTTTCGCGACCGGGACGCTTGATGAGCTGAATATCACGGTTTTCGGCAGCAGGGGATCTTTCAGGTTTAATCTAATGGATCCGGGATATCTGTACTGGTTTGATGAGGCGCAGAAAGAAGACGGATGGAAACGGCTTGAAACAGCTCAGCATTATTCGGGTGCCGTTATACCGACCCCCCGTTCCGTTATCGGCTGGCAGCGCTTTCACTGTGAAAATCAGTACAGGTTTCTAAAGTCCATCTCTGATGGTTCAGCTTTCAGGCCGGGAGCAGAGGACGGTGCCAAAGCCCAGTTTGTTCTGGATGCAGCCTACCGCAGCTCAGAGAGCGGAAAGCCTGAGGCTGTGCAGACCCTCTAATCTCATTTTATGCTCTGATTAGTTTACGATGATCAAGGCATAGCCTGGAACAATTATCAGGTTTACCACATCGCTTTCTGAAAGATAAAGGCTTGAGCTCTCGGTTACGGTTTTCTTTTCTCCCTTCTCTTCACCGCTCTGGATAATTTTGATAGTGTAGTCTTTATCTGCATCCGGATAAAAGCTGATTAATTTTTCACCTTCACCTGAGACCCAGTATACTGAGCCGGCATCTGCATCTGCAGCATCGGTTATGATTACTGTCAGAGTCTTAACCGAAAAAGCTTCTGATGAAACCCGCCTGCTGCCTTCAGCTCCGGGCTGGATGCTGATTGAAATACCGGCGGTGCTTTTAGATGTATAGTCTGCATCGGATGCCGATATCCCCATTTCGATTGAACAGCCTATTATTGTAAGCATCAGCATAAGTGCTGCAATGGTAAATATTATCTTTTTTGTTTTTAACATATATCTCTCCGTAAAAACCATTTCTATGAATAAATATTGTTAAGAAATATTGAGAACTCTGTTATTAAAAAATTAAAATTCGGCTAAAAAGACAATAATTCTAAGTCTTGACCAAAATTAAACTTCAGTTATTCCATTGCCGGTTTTAAAAATTTCATTCAGATTTTGTGCAGCCAGCATGGCCATATTGCCCCGAGTCTGATAAGAGGCCGAACCGATATGAGGGACTAAAACAGTATTTTTAAATTTTAAAAGCGGGTTGTCCGAAGTAACCGGTTCTGCGTCAAATACGTCAAGCCCGGCTCCTGCAATGCTTCCGTTCTGCAGGGCCTCTGCCAAAGCGGCCTCATCAACTATTTGCCCCCGTGATGCATTTATAAAAAAGGCGGTGTTTTTCATAAGTGAAAACTCCCTGCGGCCGAACATTTTACGGGTCTGTTCCGTCAGCGGAGTCATGACAAGAACAAAATCTGAATCTGAAAGAAGTTGACCAAACTCACAGTATACTGCGCCGAGTTTTTTCTCCGCCTCGGAGTTTCTGTTTCTGTTGTGGTATAGAACCTTCATTGAAAAACCGCCGACAGCTCTCTTCGCAACAGCTTCGCCAATACGGCCCATGCCGATAATTCCAAGTGTTTTATGATGTACATCCAGACCGAACAGGTTTTCATTATCAGCCGGTTTCCACAGCCCGGCTCTAAGATATCCGTCAAGCTCTACAATCCTGCGGGATACTGAAAGCATGAGGGCCAGAATGAGATCGGCTACAGTTTCATTAAGAACGCCGGGGGTATTAGTTACAATAATTCCGCGCCTGCGGGTTTCTTCGATATTAACATTATTGTATCCGACAGAGGCGCAGCATACCGCCTTAAGTTCCGGCGACTCATCAAGAAGCTGTTTGTCAATTTTAGATCCACCGATCAGCAGCCCCTTTTTGTTTTTTATCCGGCGCAGAATCTCTAGCTGAGGAATACCGCGCAGGTTGAAGTATTCACAGTCACAGAAAGTATCGAGGTACTGTTTGACAGAATCAGGAACATTTAATCCAACAAGAACCTTTGGTTTTTTCATATTTATCTCCGCAGTTATTCTAATTTATTAGTATCCTGCAATCAATCTCGTGGTTCCGGATTTGTGTTGAATGTCATTCTATTAAAAAAAAGCCTGCACCGGGTTATACGATACAGGCTTCAATATTAGAAACTAACCACTTATCAGGAAAGTTCTTTTGATATTGTAATTGCGGCAATTGTTCCATCAGAAACAGCGGTTGTTATCTGGCGGTAAGCCTTGGTTTTAACATCGCCCACTGCAAAAACTCCGGGGATATTTGTTTCCATGTTTTCAGTGGTCTTAAGATATCCCCACTGGTCTGTTTCAAGTTTGTCATGAAAGCTTTCAAGATTTGGTATAAAGCCTACGAATACGAAAATACCGTTAGTTTTAACCTCTTTCTTTTCACCGGTTTTAAGATCTTCAACTACTACAGCCATGTCCATGTTGCCGTATTTTTTAAACTCTCTGGGCTCATGTTCAAACATGATGTTAACCTTAGGATCGTCAAAGATTTTCTGCTGAGCTTCCTTGTTTGCCTGCAGAGTGTCGAACTGATGAACAATGGTTATTTTACTGGCGAATTTTGAGAGGAATAGCGATTCTTCAATAGCAGAGTTTCCGCCTCCTATAACGACGATTTCCTTTCCTTCAAAGTATTTTCCGTCGCATGTTGCACAGTAACTGATTCCCTGACCTGCATATTCTTTTTCGCCGGGGATTCCCAGTGGTCTTGGTCTTGAGCCTGTAGCTATAACAACCTTTTTGGCTTCTATTGTTTCAAATCCGTCTACAAGAATACTCTTGTTTGCAAGGTCGACCTTTGTTACTTCAACCGCACTTCTGAACTCAACACCATTAGCCTTTGCCTGCTCGCTCATGTAATGGCTAAGCATGTATCCCTGCTGCGGTTCAATGAAACCGGGATAGTTTGATACCTGGTGTGTAGTTGCAACATATCCTCCGGGAAGTGCTGTATCAACGAGTATAGTTTTAAGATGAGCCTGAGCAAGATATACTCCTGCAGTAAGACCTGCAGGCCCGCCGCCGAGGATTACAACATCAGCGTTGGTAACCACGGGTGCAATCTTTGCATGAATTTCTTCTACTTTTTCTGCAGGAAGAAGAGCATCAAGGTTTTCCATCAGCTCTGATCTTTTTATCCCGCCTGTGAGTGTTGCTCCGGTTCTCTCTCCGTTATTATAGAATATAACTGTAGGTGAACCGCTGATATCAAGTTCCTGTGCAAGTTCTCTGTTTCCCTGACGGAATATTTTGATAAATTTTATATCATCACCGTATATTATACTGAGGCTTTCATACTTAGCTGCAAGCGCCTCACAGGGCGGACATTCGGTTGAGTAGAAATCTACAGCTACCTTATCTGCTTTCAGTACTTCATTCTCAAAATCTGCCTGCTGAATCTCTTTAATTTTTCCTGCCATATCTAAACTCCTTTCGTGTGGGTTAAAATTACTTATTTAAGCTTCCGCTTCTTCTCCGAAATAAAGCGAAAGTCCGTATGACAACAGTCCGTCTACAGGACGGCAGTCAGGGGAGCAAATCCTGCCGGATTTGTTCTTGGCTACAGAAGCACAGCCTCCGCCGCATGCCAGCTTAAGTGAACAGTCCGCGCATTCACTGATTGATGTGACATCGCGATCCTGCCATTCTTCTATTATTTCTTCCTTCCTTGTAACAGAAGGATAAAAAGTTCCAAGTTCTTCTCCGCTCTTACCGACTGTCGCGGTGCACGAGTAGATGTTTCCTGTGTAGTCAAAGGCCCACTCGGTTTTGCAGCCCGGACATGAGTCAAACAGCGGTTCCGGCATCTCTCCGTTGTCAAATAGAAATCTTGAAATCGAATATGCCGGACGGTGAAACTGCATTATCACCGGATTTTTCTTAATAAGCTCATACAGATCTGCATACATTGTCAGTCTGTCGTAAAGTCTGTTCTCATCCGCCTGACAGTAGTGCAGTTCATAATTTCGGCCGAGCTGTGTTTTAAAAAGTTTATTATCGGTCCATCCCTGTGATACTGCAAACTCTGCAAGCTCAGGCAGTGAAGGCAGGTTGTCCCTGTCTATAACCGCCCTCAGGTTTATTGGAATGTCTGCTCTGAGAGCTGCATTTATTCCGTCGGCTATTTCACTGAAAGTACCCTTTCCGCCTCTGAGCATTCTGCGCTTATCATGAACTTCTGCCGGTCCGTCCAGGGTAACCTGTACTTCCCTTACGCTGGCCATCTGCAGCATCGGAACGTAGGATTCAAGGGTATAGCCGTTGGTCACAAAGGCAAGAGACAGATTTCTCTCATTGGCATTCTTAATAATATGGCCGAGTTTTTCCCGGGTCAGCGGATCCGGCAGCATAGGTTCGCCTCCGAAAACGGTTATATATTTTCTGCGTCCGGCGAATTCCTTATCGATGTAACTGAAAAATGCATCAATTACTTCCAGCGGCTTTTCGTTCTTATCATGAGAATAGCCTTCCTGGTAGCAGTATGAACATGCAAAGTTGCAGGCATAGGTCGGTACATAAAAGATTTGGATTTCATCAGTTTCACGGTTGTCAATGAAACTCAGGTATTCAGTTCTGAATGTTTTATCCTCTTCAGTGAGGTCAACGATGTAGCCCTTTTCCAGAAGTTCTTCATGATTTGTAAAGGTTCCCTCATTCAGCGCATCAGCGGTTTCAGAAGTAATGATGTCTGCGTTCCTGCTTAAAGGGTTTACGATGTACCAGTTTTCTGAGTCCGCAAGTTTCCCGATAATATTATGTTTCGATAATGTATATTCCATAAATTAAAATAGCCCCTGATAAGATCCGGAACGGAGGATTAAACCCTCCGCTCCGGTAAAGGATTAATCGTGGCAGCCGGCCACAACTTTGGAAAGCTTAGCGCAGCACTGAGCTACTTCTTTTTTGCCTTCCGGTTTCTTCTTGATAAGTGATTTCATCTACCACTCCTTTAATTATTGTTACAGCTGCAGCCACCCGGTTTTTTGCCCAGAATGGTCCAGCTGCTAACTTCAATCTTGCCTTTGGGGTAGGGATTGCTTTCTTCAAGAATCTCTACATCCTTAAATCCCGCTGCAGCAAGCTGATTCAGATACACTTCACGGGTAACTGAGCCCGCCCAGCATTCTGCTACTGCTTCAGGATCGTTTTTATATTCTTCAGGAACAGGTTCACTTGAATAGATATCACTGACAACAAAGCGTCCGCCCTTTTTCAGAATTCTGTAAACTTCGTTCCATACATTCTGTTTGTTTTCAGCATGATTAATTACACAGTTTGAGATCACTAGATTAACGGTGGAATCTTCAACCGGAAGTGCTTCAAGATCCGCCTGTTCAAATTTCACGTTTTTAACGCCAAGCCTTTCTGCTGTTTTTTCGGCTTTCCGTATCATCCCGTCTGAAAGATCAATACCGTATACAAAACCTGTTTCGCCCACATCTTCAGCCAGCCTGAGGACGTCAGTACCTCTTCCGCTTCCAAGATCGACACAAACCTCACCGGTTTTAGCCTTGCTATGATTTACAGCCCCGCCGCATGAAAGGCAGCAGCTTGTTTCCGCCAGATCCGAATACCTTATATTTATTGCGTTTGAAGTATTTGTTTCAGCCATTTTCTCTCCTATATCGTTTTCAGTAATATCTGCAGGCCTTCTGAAATAATCAGCTTTTCCTGCTCGGTAAGATTCTCTGTAAGGCGCCGTTCGCATTTCTTTATTTCTTCAACCATATTTGAGTAGCATGCTTCTCCGGCCCTGGTAAGAGTGATATTGATAACCCTTCTGTCGTCGCTGTTGTGGTTAAGTTCAACAAGGCCCTTTTCCATAAGGCCGGTTATCACCCTGCTTCCTCTGGAAGGTGACAGCAAAATCTGATCTGATACTTCTTTTGATGTAAGTTCACTGCATTCAGCGATGGCGGCAATGGCGGAAATTTCCTTATCTTTAAGGTTAAGGGCTTCTCCTATCTCGCGGTCGAAATTACACTTTTTTTTCAACTCAAGTATCTGGTCGATCAAAATGTTCTCCAATAGTAATTATAATGAAATATTTGCGCTTAGCAACATTTGCTTTTAGTAATATATAATAAGTTCTATATAATGTCAATAATATTTTAACGAAATAAATTAAAACAATGCTTACTATTTGATCTGAAGACATAATCCTTTATTATTTTAGTTATTATGGATGAAATCAATCTCGAAGAAATTATAAATCGTGAAGAAATTCAGTCTGTTATGGAGCTCCTGTATAAATTTACCGGTATGGTTTCTGCACTTCTGGATATAAAAGGAAATATTCTTGTTGCAACCGGGTGGCAGGATATATGCACAAAGTTTCACAGGATTAATGATAAATCAGCAAAAAACTGTATTGAAAGTGATCTTAACCTGTCCAGCAGAATCAAACCGGGCGAAGTCGCGTCGTATAAATGTAAAAACGGTCTCTGGGATGTTGTAACGCCGCTGTATATTGGTGGAAAACACATAGGAAACATTTTTACGGGACAGTTTTTCTATGAAGAAGATGTTGTAGATGAGGATGTTTTTATCAAGCAGGCAGAAGAATACGGCTTCGACAGAGATCTTTATCTCGATGCGCTTCATAGGGTTCCCCGGTATAGCAGAGAGTATGTTGATGATCTGATGTCTTTCCTGGTCAGATTTTTCAAAATGGTATCAGATTTAAGCTACTCCAACATACTGCTTGAAAAGGAGTCGGCAGCTCATAAACAGGCTCAGATTAAAGTGAAGGAAGATGAAGTTATAATTAGGCAGCAGCTGGAGCAGAAAGAAATAATTCTACGTGAAGTTCATCACCGAATAAAGAATAATTTTGTATATATCGAAACCCTCCTGAGCCTTCAGGCAAATAATATGCCGGATGGAGAAGGCAAATCGGCGCTTCTTGATGCGATTGGCAGAGTTGAGAGTATGGGGCAGCTGTATCAGAAGATGCTTTTGAACGAAAGTTTCAATGAGGTTTCAGTCAAAGATTATCTTGAAGATCTGTTGCAGGCAGTCATGGCAATTTTTTCAGAAGTCCATAATATTAAGCTTGAAAAACATATCGATGATTTTACTATGGATGTGAAAAAGCTGTTTCTGATTGGGATTATCGTGAATGAGCTGATAACAAACGCAATGAAATATGCATTTATTGGAAGACAATCAGGAAAGATTGAATTAAGCATGCATCAGATTAAAGGGAAAGTCATATTGGAGATCAGGGATAACGGCCTGGGCCTTTCTGAAGATTATATTTCCAGGAAGACGTCCGGATTTGGATTGTTTCTGATAGATATGATGGTGAGTCAGCTGGAAGGTGAAATTACTCTTGTGAACGATAAAGGAACTATCTGCACTATTAAATTCAACGCATGATACTTTCCGCTTGATAACACTCATACAAATTATTATCTTGTTTCAGTATGAATAAATCGGAATTTGAAAACCTGTCACCCGATCTTGTAATCGACGCTGTAGAGGCCGGGCTTGATATCGATCTTACCGGCTACACCCAGCCCATGCCCAGTTACATCAACCGCGTTTTCGAGCTTAAGGATGATGAAGGAAATTATTATATCGTAAAATTCTACCGTCCGGGACGCTGGTCCGATAAGGCCATTCTTGAGGAACACCGCTTCATCCTTGACTGTGAGGCTTCTGATATCCCTGTCGCCGCCCCATTAAAACTTACCGGTCTGGTTGACGACGGGGATGAGTCCTCAGCTCCTACACTTGGACGTATAGAAGGCATGCCCTTTGCCGTATTTCCCCGCAAGGGAGGCCGCCTATGGGAATCCTCCGATGAGGAAGCCTGGGGCAGGGTAGGTTCACTACTGGCAAGGATTCACAACGTAGGCTCTGAGCGCCAGGCTAAAAACCGTATTACGCTTACGGCTTCGGAAGGCTTTGCGGCTGATGTTGATAAACTTCTCGGCTCCGACTGGGTTCCGCAGGAACTGTACGCAGATCTGGAGGCCTCTGTCACCAGACTGCAGGAATCGGTGGATAACCTATTCAGTGAGTACGGAAATGATGAACTCATACGTGTGCACGGCGACTTTCACAGCGGCAACCTTCTTGAACGGCCCGGAGAGGGGCTTATGGTGATAGATTTTGATGATATGTCCATGTCGCTGCCGGTTCAGGATCTCTGGCTTCTACTGCCCGATCATGCACCTGACTCAGGAAAGGAAATAGCCCTAATCCTTGAAGGCTACCGGGAGTTCCGGTCTTTCAACACCGAAACCCTGATGCTTATAGAACCCCTGCGCGCAATGCGGATGATCTATTTTCTATGCTGGTGCGGTTCGCAGCGGCATGACTACAAGTTTCAGCAGCATTTTCCCGACTGGGGAAGCCGAGCCTTCTGGCAGAAGGAAATTGAAGACCTGAACACTCAGCACGACCAGATTAAACGGGCCGTGCAGGAGCAGAATGTTATTTTTTAATCCGGAAAACGTCTACTTAAAGTAGGCGGATCCGTCGTCGGTCATTTCAACATACCAGAACTTTCCCTGGTTCTCAGCCCTGACAAGTCCGCGCTTCTCGGCATCCTGCACAAGCTTCTTCATCTGTGAATATCCCGATTTCTTGATGTCTATATTCTGCTCAAGCATCCGGTTATTTACAGTAGAGAAGGGGATAAGCGATTTGCCAGATTTCTGGTTGCTTTCCCTGATTGCCTTGAGCATGTTGTACATGATCTGCGGCAGGCGGACTCCCTGTGTTTCAACTTCCCTGCTGTCCGATTCGGGTAGTCTCAGGATTACGTCGTTCTCGGTATGTTCCAGTTCGATGGCTTTCTGCTGTTCAGCAAATAGAATAAATTTTTTCCAGGTTTTGAACCCAAGCCGGTTTTCATCGAATGTATCGTTGAGCAGTTTCATCCTGATTTTGACCGCGCCCATTGTAGTGAGCTTTTTACGTCGGTTCATCAGAACTATTGCTTCCTTAAGCAGGTTTACTGCCTCGGGAAGGCTGATGGCGTGTTTTTCAACCTCAGCGCTTGTACTGCTGGTATCATGATAATCTTCATCCGGATCGGGAATAAGGTCACGGAAGTCCTTGTACTCGTCGGCAAGCAGCAGCAGGTCTTCACTTGCAGATTGTGAATCACAGATAATTATTGTTTCTATACCATGCTTTCTAAGGCTCTGAAGCAGCGGTCTGAAGTCTGCATCGCCTGTTACCAGTATCAGTTTTCTTATATGAGGATACTGATAGATGAGCTCAACTGCGTGTGTGCTCAGGGCCATATCAGCACTGTTTTTCTGTTTCTTGTTGGTCGGAACATGGACCATTTCAAAGGAGTGCTCGGCAAGCGCTTCTGATGTCTTTCTAATCTGCGGTCTGGCCCAGTCTCCGTAGGCTGTTGCAACCGAAACCTTTCCGATGTCGTTTGCATATTCGATTAGTCCATTCACAAAAAGTGAGTCTGAACGCGGGGTAACGTTCTCAATATCCCATAGAATTGCTATAGATTCCTTCATTTTATATCCATACTAATGTTTTTATTTTCCATGCCTCAATTATAGAATAAAATTTGAAACTTTTATATAGTTACGGTACACTAACCAGTCCCCAAATATTATATCTAAGAGAAAGGAGGGCATATGTCTTGTGCTGACTGCGGAAACGCAATCGTAGAGGAAGCCCGCGAAATCGTCCAGAAAGTCGGTTCTGAACCGGAGAAGGTAATTCCTCTTTTACAGGAAATTCAGGTCCGGCACGGTTATCTTTCACAGGAACTTGTGGAAGCTGTAGCCGCGGAAGTTAATCTCCCTGTTTCAAGGCTCTATGGAGTAGCAACTTTTTACTCGCAGTTCCGTTTTACACCTATGGGTAAATATCTCGTGAAAGTATGTAAAGGGACTGCCTGCCACGTAGCAGGAGCCGAAAAGGTGTTTTCCATTATCACTGAAAATCTAAAAGTGGATGAGGGTGAAACAACAGAAGACGGCATGTTCACAGTTGAATCTGTAGCCTGTTTGGGATGCTGTTCGCTTGCTCCGGTTGTTATGATAAATGACAACATCTATGGAAAGCTCACACCCGCCAAAATGACAAAAATTCTTGAGGAATACGCCAATGGTAAATAACAGCAGGGTAATAGTAGGAATGGGCTCCTGCGGTATTGCTGCAGGTGCGAAGGCTGTATATGAACAGCTTGAAAAGGCTGAACTGAGTACGGAACTCAGTGTTACTTCATGTGTAGGAATGTGCTACGCTGAGCCGATAGTGGAACTGGACAACGGTACCGAACGGATTATGTACGGTAATGTTGATGCAAAGTTTACTGAAAGGCTTATCGAAGCTGTAAAAAATAATTTTGAAGATCTTCCTGTTGAAAACAGGATTAAAGAAGATGAAACCGGTAAAAAATACCTGGATCGTCAGGTGAAAATCGCTCTTAAAAACTGCGGTGTTATTAATCCCGAAAGCATTGATGACTACATAGCTGCAGGCGGTTATTCTGCAATTGAAAAGTGCGTTAAAACCATGAAGCCGGCAGAGGTTATCGAAGCTGTCAAGGAATCAGGCCTCAGAGGCCGCGGCGGTGCGGGTTTTACTACCGGTCTTAAGTGGTCATTTCTTGCAGGCGCAAAGAACGAGCCAAAGTATCTGGTCTGTAACGCCGATGAGGGCGACCCCGGTGCGTTTATGGACCGGGCAGTGCTTGAGGGCGACCCGCATGCAGTAATCGAGGGTATGCTTATTGCCGCCTATTCAACAGGCGCAAGCTACGGTTACGTTTACTGCCGTGCTGAATATCCCCTTGCAATCAAGAGACTTAAAATTGCAATTAAGGATGCGGAAGCGAAGAACCTGATGGGTGATAACATCCTCGGAACAGACTTTTCCTTTCATCTCAAGGTTAAGGAAGGTGCAGGAGCATTTGTATGCGGTGAAGAAACCGCTCTCATGGCTTCAATTGAAGGCCGTCGCGGAATGCCGGCTCTCAGACCCCCCTTTCCAGCTGAAGCAGGTATCAATAAGAAGCCAACTAACATAAATAACGTAGAAACATATTCGAACGTTCCTTTCATTCTGCGTGAGGGGCCTTCGGCTTTTAACAAATACTCCTACGAAAAGAGTGTCGGAACCAAGGTTTTTGCTCTTGCAGGAAAGATTAAAAGAGTAGGACTTGTAGAAGTTCCAATGGGGCTTACGCTTCGTGAGGTAATTGAAGAAATCGGCGGCGGAAGTTCAACCGGAAGGCCTATAAAGGCTGTCCAGATGGGCGGGCCTGCAGGCGGATGTATTCCTGAAAGCCTCTTTGATACACCCATCGACTATGATGCAATTAACGCTACCGGTGCTATCATGGGTTCCGGCGGTATGGTTGTTATGGACGACCAGACCTGTATGGTGGATGTTGCAAGGTACTTTTTAAATTTTACCCAGAAAGAAAGCTGCGGTAAGTGTACCTTCTGCCGAATCGGAACAAAGCGAATGCTCGAAATTCTCACAAGGATTACCGAGGGTAAGGGTGTTGAACGTGATATTACCCTGCTTGAAGAGCTTGCAGGACATATCAACAAGACATCACTCTGCGGTCTGGGACAGCTTGCGCCGAACCCGGTTCTCACAACCCTGAAGTACTTCAGAGATGAGTATGAAGCCCACATCTTCGACAAGAAATGTCCGGCCGGAGTTTGTAAGCCGCTTATCAAGTTCACAGTGAATGCGGATAAATGTATCGGTTGTACAGCCTGTGCAAAGGCCTGTCCTACCAAGTGTATCAGCGGCGAAAGAAAGGGTGTTCATTTTATTGATCCTGAAAAATGCGTTAAATGCGGTATCTGCCGTGACACCTGTAAGTTTGACGCCATCGATGTGGAGTAGAGGTAAGAATAATGTCTGAAGTTTCAGTTAAGATAAATGATATAGAAGTAAAGGTGGCGCCGGATTCCACAATCCTTGAAGCCGCCAGAACAGCCGGATTTGACGTTCCGACATTCTGTCATGCCGAAAACCTCAAACCTTTTACAAGCTGCTTTATCTGTGCGGTAAAGGTTGAGGGTGGAAAGGGAAACCTTGTACCTTCCTGTGCAACCAAGGTCAGAGACGGAATGGTGGTAACTGTTGAATCAGAAGAAATCGACGCAGCCAGACGCATGTGTCTGAACCTGCTTCTTTCCGACCACTGCGGTGACTGTCTCCCTCCCTGTGAGGATGCATGTCCCTCATCAATCGACATCAAGGGCTTTATGGGTCTTGTTGCAGAGGGTAAGGAACTCGAAGCCGCAAAACTAATCAGGGAAAAAGCCCCCATTCCGGGAATTCTCGGCCGAATATGTCCAAGACCCTGTGAAGATGCCTGCCGCAGAAACCGTGTGGAAGATGCTATGTCCATCTGCTACATGAAGCGCTACATCTCCGACTTTGAGAAGAAGGAACTGGGCAAGCGTTCGATTCCCTCTCCTGCAGCATCAACTGGCAAGAAAGTCGCAGTTATCGGTGCCGGTCCTGCAGGTATGTCGGCCGCATACTTTTTAAGGCTCAACGGCCACAATGTAACTGTGTTCGAATCACATAAAAAATCAGGCGGTATGCTCCGCTATGGTATTCCATATTACAGACTTCCGGATGAAGTCCTGATGGACGAACTCGGTGTTGTAGAGGATATGGGTGCAACAGTAAAATACGAAACAACAGTAGGCAAGGACATCAGTGCAAAAGATCTTGAAAAAGAGTTCGACTCAGTTCTGCTTGCTATCGGTGCTCAGGGTGCCTCATCAATCAGGGTTCCCGGTGAAGATCTTCCCGGCGTACTTTCCGGTATCGAATACCTTGGTCAGCTTGCCGAGGATGAGGACCCGGATGTCGGCTCAAATGTTGTTGTTGTCGGAGGCGGAAATACCGCTATCGATGTTGCCCGATCTGCTCTCAGAAAGGGCGCGAACGTAACCATCCTCTACAGAAGAACACGTGCTGAAATGCCTGCAAGCGACTTTGAAATCGATGAAGCACTTCATGAAGGCGTAAACATAGAATACCTTGCAGCTCCGGTCGGTATTTCCAAAGAGGGCAACAAGCTGATGGTTGAGTGCATCAGAATGGAACTCGGTGAACCTGACGCAAGTGGCCGCCGAAGTCCTGTTCAGATCAAGGGCTCAGAGTTTAAAATTGAAGCATCCGCGGTTATAGGAGCAATCGGCCAGAAGGTCGTTCCCGAGTCTGTCGCAGAGCTTGGAATAGAGCTTACAAGATGGGGTTCAATCCTAACTGATGAAAAAACCTATATGACCGGACGCCCCGGCGTTTTTGCCTGCGGAGACTGTCAGACCGGTGCAGATATTGCCGTAAGGGCAGTTGGAGCCGGAAGAAAGGCTGCCTACTCTATCAATCAGTTCCTTGCCGGAGAAGCTGTTACAGGTGAACCTGTACTGTTCAACTCGAAGATGGGTGAACTCAAGGATGTAAGCGAAAAGCTCTTCGAAGGTTATGAAAAGCAGGCAAAGATCGAAATGCCTCTTATTGATGATAAAACCAGAAATACAACTTTCACAGAGATCGAGACCGGTTTCAGTACTGAACTTGCCAGAAAGGAAGCCGAACGCTGTCTTAAATGCGGATGTGATTCCGCAGATGACTGTAAGCTTCGTGACTACTCGGGCCGTTACGGTGCTGATCAGTCCTACTTCCTTGGTGAAAGAAGGGAATATGAGGTCGACAGAACTCATGAACTTGTTAAAATGGAATTCGGTAAATGTATCAACTGCGGAAGCTGTGTGCGTGCATGTGCCGAAGTAAAGGGGCTGGATGTTCTGGCCTATGTAAACAGAGGTTTTGTTACAAGGATGCGGGCTCCTTTTGGCAAGTCTCTGGTTAATACGACATGTGACGGCTGCGGAGAATGCGTCAAGGTCTGTCCTACTGCGGCAGTAATGATGAAATAAGCAGCTCACAAAACGAGGTGAAAAATGAATAACAAAGGATTAAGTGCATCAGCAAAGAGTATAAGAGCTCTTGCAATGGATGCCGTACAGAAGGCTAACTCGGGACATCCCGGAATGCCGATGGGTAACGCTGAGGTAGCCTCAGTTCTTTACGGTGAAGTAATGAACTACAACCCTGCAGATCCGAAATGGATCAACAGAGACAGGTTCGTCCTCTCTGCGGGACACGGTTCAATGCTTCTCTATTCTATTCTGCATCTTGCAGGATTCAAGGTAACTCTGGATGACCTGAAAAACTTCAGGCAGCTTGGCTCAATGACTCCGGGTCATCCTGAATATAATTATACCGAAGGTGTTGATACAACAACCGGACCGCTTGGTGCCGGTATCAGCAATGCAGTAGGTCTGGCAATGGCCGAGACCATTCTGGCCAAAAAGTTCAACACCGATAAGCATAAGGTTATCGACCATTATACCTATGTTATTAATGGCGATGGCTGTCTTATGGAAGGCGTTTCATCTGAAGCGGCTTCCCTTGCCGGCCATCTTGGTCTTGGCAAGCTTATTATGTTCTACGACTCAAACGGAATCACTATCGAAGGTGATACTGATATCGCTTTTTCAGAAGATGTTGGCAAGAGATTCGAAGCCTACGGCTGGCAGGTTCTCAATGCTGATGCATTCAACGTTGATGAGCTCTATGCCGCAGTTGAAAAGGCAAAGGCTGAAACAGGAAAACCGACTCTGGTTATTATGAAAGGCATTATCGGAAAGGGTTCAGCCAACATGGAAGGCGATCATAACACCCACGGCGCACCGCTCGGCCAGGAAGAAATTGTTGCTACTAGAAAAAAACTCGGAATCCCTGAGGATCAGGATTTCTATGTTGATCCGGATGCGCTATCATACTTCAACGATGTTAAAAAGCGCTGTGCTTCTGCATATGATGCATGGCAGGATGCTTTCAAAAACTGGAGCAGTGAAAATGCAGCTCTCAAGGCCGAATGGGATCAGTGGTTTAAAGAGGATTTAAGCGTTGCCGATTCTGCAATGCCCGAGTATAAGGCCGGCGACAGTGTTGCTACCCGTGTGGCCGGTGAAAAGGCAATAAATGCTGTAGCAGCTGCAATTCCAAACCTCTACGGAGGTTCTGCTGACCTCGGTCCTTCAAACAAGACAGTTCTCAAGGGAATGGGCGATTATTCCAAAACAGACAGAAGCGGAAGAAACCTTCACTTTGGAATCAGGGAACACGGAATGGGCGGTATCGTAAACGGTATGGTTCTTCACGGCGGACTCAGATCCTACGGTGCAACATTCCTCGTATTTGCCGACTATATGAGACCGCCAATCAGGCTTGCAGCACTCATGGGAATCCCCTCAGTATGGGTTTTCACTCATGATTCAATCTTTGTCGGTGAAGACGGACCTACACATCAGCCGATTGAGCATATGGCATCGCTCCGTGTTATTCCGAACCTTCAGGCGCTCAGACCCGGAGATGCGGAAGAAACAAACGTAGCATGGCAGATGGCTATCGAGAAAAAAGACGGACCTACATCAATCGCTCTTACAAGGCAGAACCTCAAGGTTTATGAAAAGGCCGATAAAAACTGGAAAACAAACTATAGAAAGGGCGGATACGTGGCCGTTGACTGTGACGGAACACCTGATGTAATTGTTGTTGCAACCGGTTCTGAGGTTTCACTTGCTGTAGAAGCCGCAGAAGGTTCATCAAAGAAAGTAAGAGTTGTATCCATCTCGGATCTTGGAACCTTCCTCAAGCAGGATAAGGCTTTCAGGGATTCAATAGTAACTCCGGGCTGCAGAGTTATTGCCGCTGAAGCAGGAAGCTCATACGGATGGGAAAAACTTGCGACTTCAGCTGATGATATGTTCTGCATCGAAAGATTCGGTGAATCAGGACCTGCAGCAAAGGTTGCCGAGCACTTCCATTTTACAGCACCATACCTCAAGGCGCTTATAGAAAAATAAGAAGCTTAACAGCTTATAGAAAGCCTCCGGAGAAACGTTTTAAGTATCTCCGGAGGCTTTTTTATTGATACAGCTGCTGGCTGCAGATATAATACTAGAATGAAAAATGTAAAATTATTATTAAGTATCATTACTATCAGTATGGTATTGGTCTCTGCGGGTTTTTCGCAGGAACTTAACGGTGTAATTATTTCTGATACCGGGAAGCCTGTTGCGGATGCTACCGTAGTTCTTCTTGAAACCGACGACATAGCGATTACCGAAGCAGACGGCAGCTTTATTCTGTATCTTATCCCGGACGGTACTTTTACCATCCTGGTTTCTGTTCCAGGATTTATTGAGAAAGAATTCCCCGGTCTGGAGCTCACCAACCAACCGCTGACTCTGCAGATTGAACCGGAAGTCGTCGAGATGGATACAATAACAGTAAAGGCTGAACCGAAGAAGGCTGCAGCTGAAATCAACGACGGTGTTACGGCGGAAGAGCTTGAGCGGCTTCCTGTCGGAGCTGATCCCTTTGATGCCGCAGCCCTGGAGGATGGAGTCCTCGGTGAGCTTAACATTCTTTCGGCGCTGGTCTCAGATGCCGTATCTACAGATTATTATTCTGAAGATACGGTTGAGAGTGCTGCTATGCCTGAGCGCAGGCTGAAAACTTCAGACAACAGGGGCGTTTCAGTTTACGGCGGTGAAAGTGACTGGAACAATTATTATTATGACTATATCCGCCTTCCTTCAAACAAACATGCCTACGGAAGTCCTGTGGCCGAAACTGTCATTCCCCGTGAAGCCGTAGATTCGGTTGGTATCTACAAGGGCGCAAGTCCGGTTGAATACGGTCCGGCAATCGGGGGAACTTTTGTGCTTAATCCTGTAGAACCCGATGAAGGGTGGGTTTTTACAGTTACCCCGTCAACATCGGAAGTTTCAGGATTAATCATCGGGAGTTTTACTCCGGAACTCAGTCTTCTGGTTTCACTGACTCAGTCAATTCTTAATTATACAACGCTGCCTCTGTTGAGTACGGTTATGACCATTGAAGGTGATGAGGACATGAATGAAGATGACATGCCTACTGATCTATCTTACGGTGATGCCCTGATAAGTCTCAGGTATACGCCTCCGAATCATAAGGTATCGGTTGATCTTTTGGGGTTTTACGATTCCTTTAAATGGGATCTCGAATATGCCGGTTCAGAAATGCATACTTCCTATCTTCCCTTCTTTGTTTCCGCAGGATCCAAATGGGTATGGTCATTGAATCCCGATATGGGAAATACGGTCTATGCCTTCGGCTCCCTTTATCAGGATACTGCCGATATCTCATATCATCTGGAAGATGATGAAAGCCTCTCTGAGCTGGATTATGCCGCAAATTATTTATACCAGTCACAGTCTTTCCAGGCCGGTGAAGAGTTTCAGATAAATTTCGGGCAAAACCATTTCTTTATCGCCGGAGTTAACACCAGGCTTTCAAAGTTGATTGCAGCCTACAATGATAGTCAGAATATTTCAGATGAAGCAGGAACAGTTATTGCTTATTTCGAAAATCATCCGAAGTTTGATGATTTACTATTTACATCTTATGGCTATGGTAAAATATTCGGCACTTCAGAGCTTTTTAACTATCACACAGGTGCAGGCGTTCTCTGGTATCCTGAATCAAATGCCTTCAGGCCTGCTGTTGACGGAGAGCTTGTTTATTCAGCCGATAAACTTTCGCTTGCCATGACAGCCGGCTGGTCGCCTGGAATAATCGATGAGTTTTCACTAATCGAACGCCGCATAGATGAAATCTATTATGAAGCTGAGACTATAACCGATTTTGAACAGCCGCCGATGGCTGTTTCCGGCTCTTTTCAGTCTGTGTATGAACTCAACGATAACACCCTTCTTAAGGCCACACCTTATTTTGCCTGGTATTATGATCTGACTGGGGCAAACATGAATACTTCCTATTCTGATGTGGATAATACTCTTATTGCCCTTGAGCCTGATCGAGGATATTCAACAGGTATTGATTTAAGCTGGAAGAGCAAACTGAACAGCAATTTTGATTTATCACTCACATATGCCTTCGCCTGGACCAGATATCTGACCGACGATTACGGGTGGATTCCGCCGAATACAGAAGTGCAGAATGCCCTGAAAGGCGGGATGGTTTATAAAAAAGGTAAGTTCCGGCTGGGAATGAATCTCTTTGTGTACAGCGGACAGCCGTTTACCCCTGTTGTAATCAAAGATAGCCTGTTCGGAATTATAGAAACCTCCGGTGATTACAATTCAGTTTATAATTATCTTCCAACCTATGAACTGAATGCCAATTTGTCTTACGGGGATGAAAGCTTAAGTTTCTTTTTCAAAACCGGAAACCTGATTGACGGGCTGAATTTTTCGGGTTTTGGTTTGAAGGAGACTCTTCAGGAAACGCCTGGTGCGACCACTGCAAATTTTTCATCAAGAAACTATACCTATGATTACACATGGACTGATCTTCTGGTAACTCTTATTATGTGCGAATTAGGCTTCAGCATTTCATTTTAAAAATATTTTCAGGAGAATATATGAATACTACAATTTCAGCCTTATTTTTTTCCGGCGGTATCTTTATGTGGCCGCTTCTGGTTTTATCAGCAGCCGGAGTTGCTCTGATCATTGAATGCCTTATACAGATGTTCTTCTTTAATAAGAGTATCTCGCAGTTTCAGATATTTTTAAAAAGCTCCGGTGCACAGGGCCGCCTGCTTCCGGGATTTGAGCAAACTGATCTTTTCTCTCAGAGTGCAGATGATTTTGAGAAGTACATCGGCCAGGAAGTACAGCTTGTCTATGATCGGATGTTCCGGAGGCTGGAGTATCTTTCTGCTATCAGCGCAGTAGCGCCGCTTCTCGGCTTTATCGGAACAGTGTCTGGAATGATCGCCTCCTTTCAGACTATTGCCGACGCCAACAAGGTGTCGGTTAATCTTGTCGCCGGCGGAATCTCCGAGGCACTTATTACAACAGGCTTCGGACTTATAATTGCTGTTATCTGCCTCGCTTCCGAGCATCTCTTTCGTTTTGTTCTTACGGCTTCGGCTCACAGTGTAGAGGAGCTTGTGACCAGGATAGCCAGAAACAGAAACGTTTGACACTATGAAGTTAAATACCAGAAAGTCCGGGAAAGTTAGTGATTTTACCGGAGCCATGACTGACATCTCATTTCTCCTGATAATCTTTTTTCTTGTTTCAGCAGTCTTTATGTCCACATCAGGTATTGTTCTGAAGCTCCCCGAGAAAGATTCAAGTCCCAGAACCATTACTGCCGACGAAGTTGTTATTGTCGATGTTCTCTCAGAGGATGATTTTATGGTAAACACTCAGCCTGCCTCCGGAAAACCTGCGCTCTCTGTGCTGATTGAGCAGGCCGCAGTTTCGATTCTGGACCCGGTAATGATACTGAATGTAGACGCTGATGTGAGATATCAGAGCATTATCAGTATAATGGAAATAACTAAAGAATCAGGAATTTCAAAGTTTACAATCCGTTACCTTGAAGGCGAGCCGATAGGTTTAAAGGTAGGGGAGGCTGCTGAATGAAAATACGCATCAGACAGAGAAAATCCTCAATAACGATGTTTGCTATGCCGGATATTGCATTTCTTCTGCTCATTTTTCTGATACTAACAGCCAGCGTTGATGAGTATGGTGAGATTCAGCTGCCGCAGTTCCGCTTTATGCAGCAGACCGAGTTTCCGGCAACCTTGACGGTTAATATATCTTCCGGAGGACTCACCGGAATAAGCGGTGAATATATGTCTGCGGATAGTTTTTCAGCGGCTCTGAATCAGGTGCCGCAAGGGACGGTAATCAACCTTGTTGCCGATAAAAACACTTATTACAGTAATATAGATAAAACACTTGATCTCCTGCAGTCCGCAGGTCTTACCGATATAGTTCTGATCATGGATGATGAAACGGTGAATGAATGAAACTTAAACGTTTTGCCTGGGCTGCGGCAGTTGCCGTTTCAATCCTGATTCATGTCCTGCTGCTGTCGCGGACTTTTCATATCTCTGCAGATGAAACAATAAAGAAAAAAGCGGAATTCATAGAGATGGTAGATGTCGTTCTGATTGAACAACCGGTGATTCCGGAACAGCCCAGGCCGGAGTCGTTTATAGAGCCTGAACCGGAAATCAGGGAAACAGTAAACGAGGCAGTAACCGCTGTTGAGGAACCTGTTCCTGAAGAGCCCGAACCGGTAGAGGCGCCGCTTCAGAAAACTGAACCTGCGGTCGCTGAAGGCGGGGTGCCTGCAAGAGAATATCTTCCGTTTTATCGCGTGGATACCCGCCCGGAGTTTTTATACAGGGCTGAGCTCGAGTATCCGCTTCAGGCCGAACGTGAACGGATAGAGGGTACAGTCATCCTTGAAGCGGATATTGATGAAGCAGGAACCGTGCACGAAATACGGATACTGAAGTCTGCAGGTTTCGGCTTTGATGAAGCAGCTGAGAGAATGATAAGAGAATCTGATTTCAGTCCGGCAATTTCCGGCAGCTCCCCGGTCGCTGTGCGGATGAGATTTACAGTAATATTCGAAATGTAAATTATATTACGTGATATAATTATAGAAAAATAAGTTAGGAGAAAAACTATGAAAAAACTACTCGTGATTTGCCTTCTACTGGTTCTCGCGGTTTCCTTCGCAAGCGCGCAGGAAACAACCTGGACAAACCCCTATGACTCAAGCACCTATCTGATTCCAAGATCAATGATAAGTGTTGTTTCGAACGGAATGCTCTATGATGCAATAGATGTTCTGCTTACCTCACCGGCTGAACTTTCAGATTTTGAGGGGGTATCAGTTTATACAGCCTATGGTAATTATCAATCATTTAATTTCGTCCCTCTTGGCGCCCCTGTCACTGTGCCTGTTCAATCTGTGAATCCATTTACGACAAACCTTCTTACCGGAGTCTTTGGAAACGGAGATACTTCATCTGGTGATGTGGCTTTTTCTCTTGGCTACCTTATGCCTGTTATGGGTTTCCAGTCTGGAATTGTATTAGGATTTGAAGAGTTTTATACTGAGCTTCTTGATGATTATCCAACCAACGGTGGAGAGCTCAACTCAGAATATTCAGAATCAACAACCTATGTAAATGATGATACTAACGTTGACGGTGTAAGCGGATATACTGCAACCTCTGCTTATACATATACTGATTATGCTACAGGTAATAGTTTCTCAATCGGTTCCGGAGTGGACCTAGGGTTTATGGGAGTCTCTGCATACTTCAATATAAACGATTATACTGAATACACAGGCGGAACATATTCATACACAATCACCCCGGGTACAGATACGCTGGATTTCAATCCAACTGCCGCCGAACAGACAGTATCAAAAAATATCATCTATGGTTATAAGGAAGACGGTTCTGCTGGAGCCGGGCTGCTTAATAATAACTGGACACTTGCATTAAATGGAGAGTTTCCGCTTACGATTGCTGATTACTCAATGCCGGTGACTGCTTCAGTCCAGGTCAATGCAGGCTGTGACGGCAGTACCTCTTGGGGCATCCCGCAAAATGTAACTGTTGTTGATTCATACGTTGATACCGATGGTGCAGGTGGAACTGCAGATGATACTTCAACTCTTACATACCTTATTGGTGTTGCAAATCTGGATTATGACACTATAGCTGCTGAGCATATAGCTGCTGGAACCCCGGTTACCGCAAGCGCAGAATGGGCTGATGTTACAGCTATTAGGGATGCTGTTGGAAATGAAGCACAAAATATGGCAGCAATTGATGACGGATTTTTCACAGGACTTGTAAAAGGTAGAATAGATCCGAAATTTGAACTTTCAGATATTTTAAGTGCAAAGACCAGATTTCAAATGGGTTTTGGTTATTACTCTAATACCGATACTACTTCAGGAACAAAAACTATCAGCTATTCAAGAGCTGACAGTGCGGCTACAAACTCAACATATTCATATAGCTATACCACTACAAATCCTAATGTAAGCAGTTCCTTCCTTATGAATTTTGAAGTCGGAGGAGTCCTTGAAGCTAAAACTAAGGATAATACTCTAGTTGTTTCTGCCGGAGCCTTTTATGCTCCTGATTTCACATTCGGTAGTACCTCTAATCTGAATGAAGTTACTACTGAGACCGCTACTGCTACAGATGCAACATCAACACTTGCACAGGCTACAAATGCTTCCGGTGTTACAGATGTCGGACTTGGTGCAGGTAATGTACAGGGAACTGTTACTGAAGTTACCACAACTTCCTACACTGGAAAATCCACAGATAACGAATTTACACATAACTTTATCATTCCTGTTTCTGCCGCGGTCAATCTTTTTGATAACAAACTTACTATTGTCGGCGGGTATAACCTGTTTAGTTCGGTAAGTAAAAAAGTTGTTACTACAGCTGATTCAACAATAACCAGTGTCATTACAAGTACTACAACAGATGGTACAAATGTTTCTCCTGCTGCAAGCACTTCTGTCAGTTCTTCTACAACAGGATCAACAACGGTGGATTATACCAATACAGACTGGGGAGGTCTGATGAACTTCATGGTAAGATGGCAACCCACTGGCTTTGTTACCCTGGATTTCTTTGGTCAGTCCATAATGACTGCATTAAATTTTGATATTTTTGGGGATGGAACTAATGATCCAGATGGTGATGCAACAGCAGATGGTACTTTAATAACTTATGATGGCTTAAATCTTAATAATTTCATTGACAGCCTTAGCATGAGCATCACTTTCCACATTACTGAGTAAATATTAATAAATAAATTTGATTAATCACCCCTCGGCGGGTTCGCTGAGGGGTTTTTCTTTATTGTACGGTTTCCGCTGCAGGTGCTGCTGTTTCAGTTGTTGTTTCAGCTGCCGGGGCGGGCTGTGTTGCCGGACGGTTTGTTTCGATCAGGATCTCTTCTGTTGTGAACCGGTGACGTATTTTTACATACAGACACTGGTTAGATCTATCGTACCACCATCCGCTGAAGTAGGTCATAAAGCGGTGGTCGGCGTTCCATTGATAGCCTAGAAGATTCATCGAATAAAACGGTTTGAAGTTTCTAATTACAAAGGAGTGAATCGCTCCTGCGGGATAATCCATACTTATTTTGTAACCGGTTTCAGTCTTTTCAATCTCAAAATTATCAGCCGCATTATAAACGCTGACCGGCTCGCCAAGTTCGCTAAGAAAGAAGTCTTCCTTTGGATAGTAGGTGTTTGTACTCAGTAATGGGTAAACGTCTTCCGGGTTTATTACTCCGTCGGTTAAAGCCTCATCGTTTTCATCTTTAATAACCCTCTCCGGCAGAAAGCCTCTGCTGTCTGAAAGATCCAGTACCGATTTTACAAGCTCACGTCCTAGAGTACGAACGTTTTCAGCCTCTTCGGCGCTCTCGTTGTGAATCATGTTGAGTCCCGCAGTAAGTGATACAGAGACATCGGAACTCGACTCATCAGTCATGATGAAGAGCCCTTTTCCGGCCATTGCCACAGAAGGAAGAATAACCTCACTGAGCAGAGTTTCAAAACCTTGTAGCCCGACGGCTTTTGAGGGTGCTTCCATTTTAAGCCTGTTGTAAAAATCCAGGATTGAAACAGCAGTTGATACATCAATGCTGTGCCCGGCAAGATCTTCAGACATTTTCCGGATGTTTGTGAGCAGCTTATCCGAACTCTCTGTCATTATGACATTGATAAGTTCAGGCTGGGTAAAGATTGAGTAATCAGAGAGCCCGGATTTTCTTTCAAGCGTGTTCACAAGATCCGAGATTTTTTTATCATAGCTCCATCCGGCGTTTACAATATTTCCGAATAAAGGTGCACTCAGTATAGTAAGGTCCTCGCTGTTTCTTGCTGCTGAGTTCTCAAGCGTTTCCCTGGTTCTGATATAGTTTGAAGTATTTACTGCTTCTGACATGCTGGCCATTAAAGCTGTTTCAGAAAAAACATCAAGTCCGGTTTTCGATTCCCATGTTCCGCCGCTTGAATTGTATCTGGAATTTCTCATGGCGGAAACTGATTTATCAAGGTAATTCTTTATTTCTTTTTGCAGATCTTCTTCGGTAGTCAGCTCCGAATTTCCGTTAAACCAGAACGCAAAGGCATCAAGAATATTTTCTGGAGCTTTTTCTACAGCCAGTAAGCCGAAAGTTGCATCCGAAGGATAAATATTGAGTTTAGTATTTTCAGCATCGAATTCGCAGTTTTCAGGCATGGTAATAAAGTATCTGGATGAACCTTCCTCGTTTTCCAGGGTAATTACTGGTACACCGTCTCTTGCACTAACGGTATAGCCTTCGCTTGAAAAGGGAAGTGAAATGTACCTCACAGAAAGAGGATCTTCAGAATTAACTTCAATATTTATCTGCTGCTTGTTGTTCTGCTGAATATAAAAGGATACAGAGGTTTTCTTGGCGAGAAGGACATCAATACCTGTTGCGGTTACCCTGTAGTCAACCGGATGCGCAAGGTGGTTCAGCCCGTCCTGAGTATAAATTATTACGGGGTTTTCTTCGTCAAAGGAGAAGTCTATACCCCCGCAGTATACATGCAGATTCTTTAAAGCCCTTTCTTTCCCCGGGCCTCCTGCTGTAGTTCTACCTTTTATGCTTATCCCCTCAATCTCTGCAGAAAAAGACCTTGAGCCTGAAAACTGAAGATAGAGCAGTGATACAATAATCAAAGAATAAAATATCGGTATAAGAAAATATGCTTTATTAATTCTGTTATTCATAGACGGGGATATATTATCAGCTGGAAAGTAAAGATGCAATATAATACAAATTTAAGAAGAGCTGTATTAAAAAACATACAGTTATCTTCATTTTGTGGTATATATATTAATACCAGAAAAATCGTAAGTTTAATTTCTTGTATATAAGTGATTTAAAAAATTGATTTTTTTTGTAAGAATAATCTTTTTTTGGCATGTAAAATGCGATATCATTAGAAGTACTGGGAGAAACTATTTAGGGAGGAAGCCATGAAACGCTTACTGTTATTATTCATATTAATAAATGTACTGGTTCCCGGAATGCTGCTTTTTGCTCAGACCGATACCACAGTTGTAGATATCCCCTCCGCAGTTCCTGTTAATCCGCAGGTTGCCGGCCAGGGCGGTTCGTTTACTGCCAATGCATCCGGATATAACTCGCTTTTCAAGAATCCGGCCGGATTTGCAATGGAAGACGGTTCATTTACTCTGACCAGCGCCAACGTCTGGGGGTTTTTCGATCAGTCCTTAATCGATTTTGCCTCTAACCCGGAAGCATATATTGCCGATACTCAGACCCAGCTTACTGAAACTCTTGCCTCTGTTGATGCAGAAGATTTTGCGAATTGGGCTGAGGAGCAGGATGTTGAGAGTATGGGGACACTTCTACAGGAAGCCGGATTTGGAGTAGACGATCTGGATTCTTATGACAGTGTTGATGCACTTCTTGCAGATTTAGGGGTTGAGGCAATTATAGATGATCCTGAATCTGTAGTTGCGAATCCCGAATCGCTTTTAGATGATCCTGCACTTGCTGCCAACACAGTTAACCTAGCCACCCTTGTAATTGAAGATGTTACAGGAGAGGACCTTAAAGCCCTTCCTTCAGGAAACTTCAGGCTTGGTGCAAACTTCGGTCTGCTTGGTATAGTAGGCAAAGGCTGGGGTTTCGGACTTAACCTTAACTCAGACATCTATATGAAGGGTGCTACAATCCTCGGAGCTGTCGGATGGGCTGATACTACAGCAACGTTTACCGGCGGCTACTCATTTGAGGTTCTGCCTGACTTCCTGTATATCGGAGCAGATTTACGTCCCATGTACAAGGTCTACGTACCTGTTTCCGGTTCTCAGGTTTTTGAATTGATTGGTGCCACTGATATAGCCACGGCGATGAATGCATATTCCGCCTATTCAGGCTGGGGTGTTGGCCTCGATCTCGGAACAATAATGAAACTTGGTCCATTAAAGCTTGGTTTAACAGTTACCGACCTGTTTGGCACAAAGATGCATTTTACAGAAACATCAATAGGTTCTGTAATAGAAAGCTTCGGTCTTGTAAGTGATTCGAGCACCGCAACAAATACTGTTTATAAAATACCTATGGACGTAACTTTCGGCGCAGCATTTGATATTAACCTCGGCGACTGGTTTGCTCTTGGAATCAATGCTGAACTTGATAATATGTATACAGGAATCGCCGCCCTGATAAACGGTGATTATTTTGATTATCTTTCAGTCATCCACGCCGGTGCCTATGCTGAACTCTTTAATTTTATCGGTGTAATGGCTGGATATAATTCAGGTTACCTGAGTGCTGGAGCTTCCTTTGACCTTCTGATATTTGAACTCTCTGCCGCTGCATTTGTAAAGGCAAATGGTGCAAGAGTAGGTTATTCAGATTTCGGAGCTACAATAGAGGCTGCCATCCGATTTGATTGATTTTCATACTATAATCCACTGAAAAACCGGTGTCTTCTCCGTTGAAAAGACACCGGTTTTTTTATATTTTTTTAAGTATGAGAATACCTGTCAGCTGCAATAAAGACTGCGGCGGAGGCTGCCCGCTTATGGCGGAAGTTATCGGCGGCCGAATTACAAAAATCACCGACAATCCCCTGAAAACACAATGGATGAAAGGCTGTGCCCGCGGATATAATGCTGCAAAGCTGACCTATCATCCTGAAAGGCTTCTTAAGCCTCTGATGAGAACAGGTCCCGATGCGACATTGAAAGAATGCAGCTGGGATGACGCCCTGGATTTTACAGCCGAAAAACTGCTTGAAATTAAGGATAGCTACGGTCCGGAGGCTGTTATAAGGCTTGGGGGAAGCGGCTCCTGCAGGGGGGCTCTCCATAATACATCAACCCTTGCAAAACGCTTTCTCAACCTGTTCGGAGGCTATACAGAGACAACCGGTTCATACAGTTCAGCAGCTGTAAGTTTTGCAACTCCCTTTGTCTACGGAACTTCGAACGCGGCAATCGATGCCGGTACGCTTACGTATTCTGAACTTATCATTCTCTGGGGTGCGAATATAGCTGAAACCAGATTCGGACCGGCTCTTTTGAGCAGACTCAAAGAGGCCGGAAGCCGTGGCGTCAGAATTATAGTTGTAGATCCCAGAAAAAGCAGAACAGTCCGCAGCCTTGATGCTGAATGGGTTCGTATAAAGCCCGGGACTGACTCTGCAATGATGGCTGCGGTGATCTGTGAGCTTGATAAAAGAAAAGCCCTGGATTATGAATATATTGAAAAATACTGCAGCGGTTTTGAAGAATTTAATTCATGGCTAAAACTGGCTCCTGTAAAAAACGCCCAGTGGGCATCAGATATCTGCGGTACAGAAGTCTCTGATATAATCAGGATTGTTGATGCTTACTCACAATCACACCCCGTTGCGCTTATTCCCGGTTTATCAATACAAAGAACTCTCGGCGGTGAGGATGCCGCAAGGCTGGCGATGGTTCTTCAGTCCGTGACCGGGAACACTGGTATCAAAGGCGGTTCAAGCGGTGCAAATATCTGGGGCCCTATGCCTCATCCGCGTTGCGGAAAGCTCGGTCAGCTACCGGAAGACTATGCCGTTGCAGCTCAGCCGATCCGCAAAAGGCTTATCCCTGTCTACACCTGGGCCGACCGGATACTCGATGATTCACTGTCTCCGCCGATAAGGGCTGCATATAATTGCGGCGGAAACTATCTGGTTCAGGGGGCGGATACTCTTCGCAGCAGGCGGGCTTTTAAGAGTCTCGATTTTTCTGTTACTCATGATCTTTTTATGACTCCCACTGCTGCTGAAAGTTCAGTGGTACTTCCTGCTGCTGATTTTACTGAAAGATCGGATATTGTGTTTCCTGAAGGTAACTTTTTACTCTATTCAGCAAAGGCTGTTGAGCCTCCTTCAGGAGTAAAAACAGATTATGAAATATTTACTCTTTTATCTGAAAGGCTTGGATTCAAGGAAGAATTCACCGGGGGCCGGGATGAAACCGGATGGCTCCGCCATTTTATGCAAAATTCTGAAATAAGCGATCCTGAGGAATTTATGAGCAGAGGAATTTTCTACGGAAATGAACATGAGAGGGTAGGACTTTCTGAATTTGTTAAAGACCCCGAGGCTAATCCGCTGCAGACTCCATCCGGAAAGATCGAAATATGCAGTGCTCCATATGAAAAAGCGGGAGGTTCACCCTTCCCTGTGTATACCGATTTTAAAGAGGAAGGTATGTTCTCACTAATAACTCCCCACAGTTTTTTAAAGATAAATTCCCAGTTTGCTAATGTTCCGTCAATGACAGACCGGAACTCCGGTATTTTAATTAACTCCTCCGATGCTGCAGCACTTAATATAAGTGACGGGAAGCCGGTGATATTAAGCAGGAATGAGGCAAAGATCCGTATCAAGGCAAGGCTCACAGATGATATAATAAGCGGAACCCTCTGTCTGGAGGCCGGAACATGGCCGGACATTTCTGCTGATATGTGTACAGATACTGCAGGCTGTCCGAACATGCTTACTTCTTCTGAACCAACAATGCCGTCAGGCGGAGCCAGAACACACAGCACCTTTGTAAAAATTGAGAGAGAGGCATAGCGCAAAATGAACTTATCAGAACTGAAACAGCAGGTTCTCAATGAACTACAGAAGCTTAAGCCTGAGATCCTTGAACTCAGCCGGTATCTTATAGATCATCCGGAAACCGCCTATCTTGAGAAAGGTTCCGCCTATAAAATAAGCAGCTTTCTTAGAGAAAAGGGGTTCCGCATAGAGGCACCTTTTTGTGATGTAGAAACAGCATTCCGTGCTGATCCAGATGTAACAGCTGATTTTTCCGGTAAGAAGACTGCTGTCCTTGCTGAATATGATGCACTTGAGGGTATAGGTCACGGATGCGGCCATAATTTTATAGCCTCAGCGGCTGCTGCAGCCGCTATAGCAGTAAAAAATACACTGATGCCTGATTATCCGGAACTTGCTTCTTCATTCTGTCTTTTCGGTACTCCTGCAGAAGAGGTTATAGATAAGATTTCAGGTAAAACCCTTCTGCTTGAGAAGGGTGCATTTAACAATATTGAAAACGCACTTATTTTTCATCCCTGGACAGAAACGGGGGTTGCTTTGAAGGATTTCGGTTACCGCTCCTTTAGCGTAAATTTTACAGGACAGACAGCTCACGCTGCAGCTGATCCCTGGCACGGCAGTAATGCTCTGGACGCTGTCGTGGGGTTCTACAATTCAATTGGCCGAATGAGACAACAATTTTTGCCCGGAGTAAAACTTCATTGTATAATAACCGAAGGCGGGAAGCTTCTTAATGTTATACCCGATTATAGTAGTGCGGAGGTTATGATACGTTCTTCTGAACCTGAGGACCTGGAAGAAACTGAAAAGCTTATCCGGAAGGCAGCCGAAGGCTCAGCTCTTGCATCAAACTGCGGCTTTGAGTTTATTGTGAATTCAAGTGTTAATCCGATTCTTTTCGATGAAAAGATATTCGGTCTGCTTGAAAAAAATATGGCAACATGCGGCGAAAAGCTTAAACGAATGCCGCTGTGGGAAGCTTCTTCCGATTTTGGTGATGTAAGCCGCAGTATTCCAGCTGTATCGCTGCTCTACAAAACGCATGAGGCGGGAATTACATGGCACTCAACGGATGTTGTTGAAGGAAGTAAAACACCTGATGCAGAAGAGGCAATGATCCGTGCGGCCGGATACCTTGCAATGACCATAATTGATCTTATCGAAGAAAAACAGTAAATATCACTTTTTTTATCGATAACTTGACAGTATATAAATCTCGCCATATATTAGATGCAACATATATCGATAAAGGAGGATTCATATGAAAGTTGTCATCATCGGTGGAGTTGCCGGCGGAGCAAGCGCGGCGGCAAGACTCAGGAGGCTTGATGAGCACGCCGAAATAATTATGTTTGAAAAGGGGCCGTATATTTCATTTGCAAATTGCGGACTTCCGTATAATATAAGCGGGATAATCTCTGAACGTGAGAACCTGCTTCTACAGACTCCCGAAAGTTTCAAAGAAAGATTCAATATTGAAGTAAGAGTATTCAGCGAGGTTATATCAATTAACCGTGACAGTAAAACTGTAAGCGTAAGGCACTCTGATAAGTCTGGAAATGTGATTGAAGAGTATGAAGAATCATATGACAGAATGATTCTGTCTCCCGGTTCTAAGCCCATTACTCCCCCTATTCCCGGAATAGACAAGAAACAGATTTTTACACTCTGGACTATCCCCGACCTTGACCGAATCAAGGCGTATATGGAAGAGAAAGACGTCTGTAGAGCTGTCGTTGTCGGCGGAGGCTTTATTGGTCTTGAAGTTGCAGAAAACTTTGCTGAGAGGGGCGTGCACGTTACCCTCGTTGAAGCAGCAGACCAGGTAATGATGCCGCTTGATTTTGAGATGGCTCAGGTTGTACACAGACATCTTGATGAGGAGGGGGTTGATCTGCATCTTGGAAGTCCTGTTAAGGGTTTTGAAGATACAGATGATCCGCGCCGAGTCGCTGTTGTTATGGAAGACGGAGTCAAGCTTGAAACTGACATGGTAATTCTTGCAATCGGAGTTCGGCCGCAGACTGAACTTGCAGAAGCTGCAGGCCTTACCCTCAATAAACGTAAAGGAATAGTTGTTGATCAGAACATGCTGAGCTCTGATCCTGATATATATGCAGTCGGAGACGCTGTTGAAATCAAAGACTATATGACCGGTGAGCAGACTATGGTGCCCCTCGCGGGGCCCGCTAACCGGCAGGGAAGGATGGCGGCTGCTAATGTTCTAGGCGGAAATGAATCATACCGCGGAACCCAGGGTACAAGTATTGTAAAGATATTTGATATCACAGTAGCGGCGACGGGTATGAATGAAAAGCAGCTTAAGGCCGCCGGAAAAGAATATGGCAAGGACTACCTTTTTACAATGACCCATTCCAAGTCACATGCAAGCTACTACCCCGGAGCGCTTCCTCTGTCAATGAAGATGATTTTTGATCCACAGACAAGGAAGATTATCGGAGCCCAGCTTGTAGGATGGGAAGGTGTTGATAAAAGGGTAGATGTTATTGCCACGGTAATCAGAATGGGCGGAACAGTTGATGTTCTGACTGACCTTGAACTGGCATATGCCCCTCCCTATTCATCTGCAAAAGACCCTGTTAACATGGCAGGCTTTGTAGCGGAAAATATTCTTAACGGCTATATCGAAATGGTTCAATGGAATGAACTTAAGGATAATGAGACTGCAGTTCTCCTTGATGTCCGTGATAAGGAGGAATTTGAACTTGGAGCAATTCCGGGTTCTACTCTTTTGCCTCTTCCGCAGCTGCGTGAAAGACTTGGTGAGCTTGATAAGAGTAAGCCGTACATTATTTACTGTGCACAGGGACTTCGCGGCTATATCGCAGCCCGAATGATGAAACAGCACGGCTTTGAAAATGTAAAAAATCTGGCCGGAGGGTTTGGAACCTGGCAGCCTGCCATGTGGAATAAGTCTGATTCCTGCGGAGTTGCCGATGCGGGTCTTAAAACAGTAAATCTCAAAGAGGTTGCTGTAAAGATGGCTGATATGCATAAGGGAAATATAATTATAGTTGATGCCTGTGGTCTTTCCTGTCCCGGCCCTATTAAGAAGGTCTACGAACGGATGGGTGAAATGGCCGAAGGCGATGTTCTTGAAGTCCATGTTACCGACCCCGGCTTTAAATCTGATATTGCGTCCTGGTGCAAACGTACCGGAAATACTCTTTTGAATATAGAGAAAAAAGACAAGGAGTTTGTTGCCAGAATCAGAAAGGGTGATCTCGAAAATTCCGTCTCCGCAATGAATACCGGAGTTGTAACTTCAGTGCAGAAGGCTGCAGACGACAAAACAATGGTCTGCTTCAGCGGAGATCTTGATAAAGCTATCGCTTCCTTCATTATAGCCAACGGCGCCCTTGCAATGGGCCGTAAGGTTACGATGTTTTTCACCTTCTGGGGTCTGAATGTTATAAGGAAGCATGAAAAGGTTGCCGTTAAGAAGGATTTTATTAGCGGAATGTTCGGTGCCATGATGCCGCGCGGGGCAAAGAGGCTTAAGCTGTCTAATATGAACATGGGCGGTATGGGCCCGGCCATGATCAAGGGGCTGATGAAAAAGCACAATGTTCCCCTTCTTCAGGATCTCATTCAGCAGGCCGTAGCAGGCGGAGCAAAGCTTATTGCCTGTAATATGAGTATGGATCTTATGGGAATTAAAGCTGAAGAACTGGTCGACGGTATCGAACTTGGAGGTGTTGCTGCCTATCTTGATGCCGCCGAAGATTCAAATGTAAACCTGTTTATTTAGAATTATCGGGGTTATTCCCCGATAACTGTTATTACCATTCTGCGGGCACCGCCGTTATTGCGGTGTTCGCAGAGATATATTCCCTGCCATGTTCCCAGGTTGAACCTTCCGTCAGTTATATGAATTGTAAGTCCCGCACCAAGCAGTGAACTTTTCGCATGTGCCGGCATGTCATCAGTACCTTCGAATGTGTGTACATAGTATGACTGTGATTCAGGAACCATATGGTTGAATATGGATTCCATATCAGCCCTTACATCCGGATCTGCATTCTCGTTGAGGGTAAGTGAAGCTGATGTATGCTTTATGTGAAGAAAGGCAATGCCTTTTTTTACTGTTCGAAGTTCGGGGATAGCCGCCTCTATTTCCGAAGTTACCAGATGAAATCCGCGTCTTACAGGACGCAGCTGTATCTCTTTCTGAATAATGTTCATCCAGAAAGTTTATACTATTCCAAGTATCTTCTCAATCTCATAGAGAGAACTGCACTCAAGGCTTCTCTCTGCTGTCTTTACGGCCTCGGCTGCGCTTATTCCGGCAATAGTCTCCTGTGTTTCCTTGAGGAAGCCTGTAGACACGCTCAGGCTTCTGATACCGATACCAAGGATAAAGGGTAAGTATTCTTTCTGGTGTGCCATCTCCCCGCAGACTGTCAGGTCGATGCTATACTTGATACAGGCATCGGCAATTATTTTAAGGCCTCTGAGAACCGAAGGATTGTGCGGGTTGTAATAGCTGCTCAGTTTCTCATTGTTACGGTCGACTGCAAGCATATACTGAATAAAATCATTGGTTCCAATCGACAGAAAATCAACCTCTTCACATACATGGTCTATCATGAAAAGAAGAGAGGGAATTTCAATCATAGCGCCTATTTCGGGCATTTCAATTTCCAGTCCACGCTCTGAAAGCTGACGGTAGTTTTCGATTACCATGCTCTTTGCTGTTCTAAGCTCTTCGAGAGTCGAAATCATCGGGAACATTATTTTAATCTTTCTTCTGCCTGCAGCTCTTAGAATTGCCCTGATCTGCTGATTGAAAATTACAGGATTCTGAAGGCTGAAGCGTATGGATCGAAGTCCCAGGAAGGGGTTTTCTTCCTTATGTCCGCCGTAATATGAGAGAACCTTGTCACCGCCTGCATCAAGCGTCCTGAAGGTCACAGGCCGTCCGTCAGACAGGTCTATTATCTGTTTGTATATCCTGTACTGTTCATTTTCGGTGGGAAAGTTGTTTCTAAGCAGAAACTGGTATTCTGTACGGTATAGACCTATCCCTTCGGCTTCAATTGCCATGGCTTCTTCAAGATCTGAAATGAGGTTAATATTGCTGAGCAGTTTAATTCTTGCGCCGTCCCGAGTCAGAGTTTCCTGCTTGAGGGACATATCCTTTTTCTGCTGACGTTCAGTTCTTTGAACCTCGTGAAACTCCTCAACCAGATCCTGCTCAGGATTAATACATATTCTACCGGTAGTTCCGTCAATTGCAATGGGTACAGGTTTGCTTGTTCTCAGGATGTCGTTGAAATCAATAATCACAAGAGGAAGTTTAAGAGACTGGGCAAGAATGGATATATGGGCTGTAACTCCTCCTGAAACAAGCAGGATTCCCGCACAGTTTTCAGAAGCCAGCGCAAGTATGTCGGAAGGATAAATTGATCTCGCAATTATAATTCTTCCGTCGGCAGAGAATGATGATGTTTTTTCTCCCATCAGGTTTGCAATGATTCTGAACACCAGGTCTTCCATATCATCAGCTTTTTCCTGTACCAGCGGATTGTCGCTTGCTGAAAAAACGTTGATGTACTTATTGGCTACTGATAAAAGCGCTGCCGGGGGATTTATGCCGGTGTAGACCATGCTGCTTATCTCTTTTCTGAATCCTGAATCATCCAGAATAAGCAGATGCGATGTAAAGATAAGGGCGGCATCATCGGACAGTCTTGTTTCAACCTTCTGCTGCAGCTTTTTTATCTGCTCTTTTGTTGCCGAAATTGCATTATCAAATTCATCTAGGCTGTATTTCTTTTTGAAACGTGTTCTTTGAAGTTCATTGAATCGCCGTTTCCTGTCAAGTGTATAACTTAAGCCCAGAGCCATTCCCGGAGATGCGCCGACGCCCTGCATAAGTATCTGCCGGTTGAATTCCAGGGTGCCCTCACCGGTTTCAATGCTTCCTGAAATTTTTTCGGTGGAAATCCTTCTCGCTGTCTCAATTATATTCCCGAGCTGCTGTGAAAGCAGATTAATTATTCTTTCATCAACTACTGTAAAAGGTTTTCTGCTTCTGTTTAGAAATATGACCCCAAGAATCTGCGGACCGCGCAGTATTGGATGGCACATCATTTTTCTGCCTTTATCAGCATATTGAGTGTTTTGAAAATCATTAATTTGAGAACAGAAACTGATGATATCCTGAGGCGTATCATCGTGAAAAATCAGCTGGCTAAGGCTGTCGTCCCAGAGGTATATATGACAGAGGTTCGTCTGCATATGATTGCTGATAAGGTTTCCTGTTGTCTGTAGAAAATCATTAATATCCCCGGGAGCTTCGAAATTCCAGTCCAGGCTGCTAAATTCAAGAATCATGTTATACTTATGTCTGAGACCCATGTTGTAAATATAATAATTTTCCGGCGAAAGGTTAATAAAAATGAGAAAAAACGCGCAGGGAGAGTTTCAGGAGGAAGTGTCACCGACGAAGTCTGCTCGATATTCAGGGCAGCAAATATTGAATATCTGTTTTGCTCGGTGTTCTCCCCGCGCTGGAGGTTCCTACTACTTAAACTTAAGCTTTCGGAAACCTGAAATCAAGTTTATTGATGAAATTAGCCTGCAAGAATTCCATCAGCCGCCCGAATGCCGCTTGCCCAGGCTGCAGTGATTCCCCTGCTTGTTCCGGCACCGTCACCTGCGAGGTATATGCTGTCGTAGACCTTGAAATGACTATCTTTAAAAACCGGCTTGTTTGCATAAAGTTTAATTTCAGGATAGTACATGATAGTTCCCGGGTGCAGAACTCCGGGGATGATAGTATCAAGTGATTTCATGGACTTCCAGATGCCCCTGAGGATTCGGGAAGGCATTGAAAGGCTGATGTCTCCTGGAGTACAGTTGGGAAGAGTCGGCTTGAAATCATAAAGGTCATCGTTGAAGCTTCCTGCCTTTGAACGTTTGCCGAGTCTGAAGTCCCCGACTCTCTGCATTATAGGTTTTCCCCCGCCCATCAGCATGGCCTGGAGTCCCAGGATTTCCGCAAATTCCTGTCCGCTTGCCAGGGGTTCGGTAAATTTTACGGTTTTAAGCATTGCAAAGTTAACCAGGCCGTTTGGTTCTCTTTCTCCGGAGTAGGCATGCCCGTTAACACTGAAATATTCCTTTCCATTATTAGTCTGATACTTTTCCATGACTACATGGGCGGCTCCGCTGTTTGTACAGAAAGTTCGTACCTTATCAGGAAAGATGAACTTGGGGTCGTAATAATCCGACACTATCGGATAGTGTTCTATCCTTGTTTCTATTCTGATCCCGATATCTACGATGTGATCGATGTAGCCGACATCAATGCTGTCCATTATTGTCTGAAGGAATCTGAAACCCTTTCGTCCGGGTGCCACAAACAGTTTTTCATACCCTAATTCAGATTTTGATGTAGTAACTGTTTTTGAAGCAGAGTCGACAGAGAGCATTTCCTCCTGCAGTCGGACCGTAACACCGGCTTCTTCAAGTTCTGAAACCAGTTTTTTGATCAGTTTCAGCCCGCCGTCGGTGCCCAGATGGGTCTGCCGGATATTGAGCAGTTCGACTCCAAGCTTTTCAGCTCTTTTAAAGTAGGTTGAAAGGTTTTTCTTTTCAAAAATTTGCGGCTGCAGTTCCTTAATCACCAGTTCAAGATATTGGTCCGCCTGTTCCCGGTTCCAGTTTTCAAGCGGGAATCCGATGGGAAAGGTGAAATTCATTTTACAGTCGTTGCGCAGTCCGCCGCTTGAGACCTTTCCGCTTTCGAGCATAAGAATTTTTAGATCGGGTTTGTTTCGGATAAGATGAAAAGCTGCGCCAAGTCCGGCCGGTCCGGAACCAACAATGATTACATCAAATTTTTCCAAAGTCAGCCTCCTGTCCGGAGAAAAAGATTAGTGTATATTGAGTCTAATGTCTATGAAATATTGCGGATTATTCGACAGTTTGTTCAGTTTCGGGGAGAATTTCGCCCGATGTGATACCGTTGTAGTATTCCGGAAGAATCAAGCCTTCATTTTTCGGAGTCCCGGAACCCTCTTCCTGAATAATTAATTCAGCATCTTCTGAATTATCTGAAATTATTTCTGCTTCTTCAAGTTCGGGAGTCCGGTCTGCAGGTGTCAGATAGTAGCCGGGGATATCATAAAGTGAACTGAATCGGCCTCCGGATTCTGAAATAAATAATGTACTTCCTTCAGGTGTCAGTGAGACAGTGAACACCGCATCTTCAAATCCGTCTGCTGTTACAGTCAGGTTATAAATTCCGGCAGGGGTCAGGAGGCCGAAAGTACCTTCTTCACCGGTATATCCTGCAAGGTTTCTGTAGGGAACCGGTGTGAATGAAATAGCCCTTGATGTGCTTCCGGTGTATTCAAGGCTTACCCTTGCGTTTTCAATGACAAAGTCAGTAGAGTCATCAAAAATCCGGCCTTTAATGGATCTCGACCCGGCCTTTGCAAGCTTGAGCAATGCGTTTTTATGTGCTTTCCAGGCCTCTTCTGCAAGGTAGTAATCTTCTTCTGTTGATCGCTGTCCTTCAAGAAGTTCAACTGTAAATGAAACAGAACCCCTCTCTCCAAGCGCCCAGTCGGCCATTGAGCCGTACATTACATACCAGTCCGCGCCGATATTAAATCCGAAATTCTCAAAAAGATAGCTTGATGATTCGGTTACCTCTGAAGCGTAGCTGTTTCCAAGTTCCTGTATTATCTCATAATTCGGAAGGTATGTTTCCTTGTAGTCGGATTCATCGCCGTCGCTGTCTTCATCAAGTCCATCGTCCTTCGCGAACTCAGATGATATGGCGTCCCAGGCTCCGTAAATGCCGGGACCGCTTTCTGTATCATATGTTCCAGATGCGGCTGTATGCATGTTGATTGAGAGGACATAGCCGTATTTGATATAGTCATCACGGAGTGCCTGACTTTCAGACTGATCAAAGGCTTCATCGCCGTTATTCCATTCTGATTCATCCCAGGTATAGTCGAAATTACGGTTGATATCCACGTAGTTGTCATTATATCTTGAGCCGGCATCCAGACCGTCCGGATTAACTGCTGGAATGAAATGCAGCTTGTAGTTTTCAACCAGATCGGCAACAAGAAGTGTTTCCTCTTCGGTGGGAAGATCGCCTTCATAGTCCTCAAAAGAATCAGGGTCTGTATAGTATCTGTAGGCTGTAATCAGGTAGTCGATCATCTGCATTGCTACAGCTGAAGAAATCTGTTCGTTTCCGTGAATTCCGGCATTGATGAGGATTGCCGGTTCAGTCTCTGCTTCTCCCGGATTATCGGAAATCTCTATCGCGTAGATGTCCCTTCCGGCTGCGGAAGTCCCGATTGATCTCAGTTCTGTGATATCTTTATTATTTTCGGCTTCATTTACTATCCATTCAGCAATCCCGTCGGCATCGGTGTACGTTTCTTTTACAGAGGTGTAGTCGCCGTCAAAGGAAAAATCACCTGGATTATCACTGCAGGAAAAGAGAATAATTAAGCCTGTAAAAACAAATAAAAGCTTTCTCACCAATTAAATAATAACACTTCCCATGTGAATATTCAATGATCTTAATATTAATAGATTTCTTGACCGCGGCTCGTAAAAGTTTTACTTTATAGAGCATGAACAACATTCTCAGGAAACCTTTTCGATACACCTATTCAAATGTATCTTTTATAATTATCGGGATAAATCTTGCAGTTTTTATGCTTACAATGATTGCATCCAGCAGTTTTTACTATCTGGCCATGGTTCCCTCACTGGTTCTTCACGGCTTTGTCTGGCAGTTTGTTACCTACATGTTTGTCCACTCCGGAATAAGCCATATAGCATTCAATATGCTGGCCCTCTTTTTCTTCGGACAGGCCGTTGAACGTCGGATGGGAAGCCGCGAATTCCTGCTTTTCTACCTTCTGACAGGGGCTCTTGCCGGTGTCTTTTCCTTTATTGTCTACTTTCTTACCGGGATGAATGTCGTTCTGCTTGGAGCCTCAGGAGCAGTATATGCTGTTACCTTTGCATATGCAGTTTACTATCCTGATTCACTGATATATGTATTCGGAATTATTCCGCTGAAAGCCAGAACTCTGGTCCTTTTATTTGCAGGTATTTCTATTTTCTACCAGTTTGCAGGATTCAGGACGGGGGTTGCTCACCTCACTCATCTTGCCGGCTTTGGTTTTGCATTTCTTTATTTTATTGTCAGAGAGGGAACAAATCCTATAGATGCCCTCAGGGGAAGAGGCGGAAGCCGCTGGTAGGAGAATTTGAAGAGAATCCTTTTTATCCTTTCAATACTGCTGATTTTCTCCGGAGCTCTATTTGGAGAGGCTGATCCTGAGTATGATCAGATAAGGTTTACAGGCAGTTTTTTTACTGTGCTCGAAAATACCGATCCGTTTAAAGAGGATAAAACCTCGGATGAAGAGTACCTTAGACAGATCCTTGATGAGGCTGTATATGTCTATTCCGGAATGATTTACGGGTTCAGCTTCAGGTACGTTCCCTACGATTCCATAAGAAGCATTAAAGAGGAATTTGAACTCTCTCCGGTTCATTCAATTCCATGGGGCGATGAGGCTTTGAAGGTGAAATCCAGCAGGAAGGAAGGAGACCTTTATATAGTTGAATTATCCTACGATCTGCATGAATATCAGCTGCCGTGGTATATAAGCTGGGACAGTGGAACCCTGTCGAGGGTTTCATCAATCGGGGAGGGCCGATTTGTTAAAGGCTACGATGGTAAAATTGATGCCATCAATAATTCAGTAAAACAGGCATTGCGTGACTATCTTCAGCCGCGGATCTACAATAAACCGAGATCTGTCAGCGGCAGGGTCAGAATTAATTCAGTTCCCTATATTACAATTGATTCAGGCAGCTACAAGTGCCGAATGTCGGTTGCCCTGGAAATTGAAAATCTTGAAGAATACGGAGCCTTTTAAGCTTGGCCGATCCGCTTAAATTCGACTGTAAATGCTGCGGTGAATGCTGCAGCGGCCTGATGAAGGTTTTCCTCAATCCAGAAGATCTGGCTCTGATGGCAAATTATCTCAAATTTAACAGTACTGCTGATCTTTTCAGCCGTGGTTTTGTTATAATTGATAATGAGCGGAATAATGCACCGCTTCCGCGGATAAGATTCAAAGGCGGAAAGCTGAAATTCTGCCCCTTCATTGAAAATAGACTGGATGATAACGGCAGATTTTATGGGCTTTGCAGCCTGCATCCGAATCATAAACCGCTGGTATGCATGCTGGCTCCCCACTGCAGGGAATATGACTGTCGCATGGATACTGAAAAATGGTCTGCACTTGCTCCGGTCTCCGGCTGTCCCGGCTGGAAGGATGAGCTTGAATCAGAACCGGTTGAAATAACTGAAGATTTCAGAAAACGTCTTGATCGTGAGTCAAATTTCTTCTGCGAACTTGAGAAGATGGTTGGACAGGCTGAAGACGATGAAATCATCAACAGGTTTTATATCAAAGGAATATAGGTAATATGTCTTACTCCCTTAGAGCATTTCTGGATAATGAAATTATTTTTGAAAGCGATGGTAAATGGCTGTATCCGCTTTTTGAACTCGAAGAACATTTAAGAGCCGGTGGGATTGACCCCGCAGATGTCTCAGTTGAAGACAAAATTGCCGGAAGGGCTGCTGCTTCTTTAACCGCAGGGATGGGGATAAAAAAAGTATATATTCATCTGATAAGTGAACTTGGTCTGAAGGTTTTTGAGCAGAACGGGGTTGAATGCCGCTATGATGAGCTTGTTGAGAAAATTGAATGCAGGACTGAAGATTTAATTACTGATGAAATGTCTGCTGCAGATGCATGTATGTTCCTCAGGAAACGTGCTGGCTTTTCAAAGGGGATTGGTCTCAGGCTGAACCGTCTCGAAGCAGGATACGGGAATACTCCAGTTTTCAGCAATCTGTCTTTTATGCTGGATGCCGGTGATCAGCTTGTAATCCGGGGAGCCCAGGGCAGCGGGAAAACAACTCTGCTTAAAGCAATTGCGGGAATACTGAAACCTGTAGCAGGTTCTGTTTCTCTGGTTGATGCGAAGGGCGTAGCGGTCAACGCCGCTGCCGAAAATATCGCTTTCCTGGAATCTGCCGACAGATCAATACAGACCCCGGTTTCTGCAGCGGACGTTGTAAGAAAGAAGCTTCCGGACTCTGTTGAAACGGCCTCTGAGCAGGCATATAAAATAGAGCTTGCAATGAAGCGAACCGGCTGTTTTCACCTTCAGAATAGTTCTTTTAATGAACTATCGGCCGGTGAAAAACTGAGGGTTTCCCTTGCCGGGTGCATTTCTCAGGCCCCCGGTGTTTTTCTTATGGATGAGCCGACAGCCTCCCTTGATGCGGCATCACGGGAAGGCTTTATAAAAATATTGAGAGATTTGCTGATGCTTGAGGTTCCTACAATTATAATTGTTTCCAATGACAATGAGCTGATAAACGCACTTGGATGGAGGATTCTTGATCTGAGTTCCGGAAATCTGGTGGAGTCTGTTTGAATTGGAATATAAGCAGATAGGGGTTATCCCTTACATAAAAAGAAATAATACTTACCGTTTTGTGATAATTACCTCCAGATCTAATCCCGGGAGATGGATACTTCCCAAGGGGCAGCCTGAAGCAGACCGTACAGATCGTGAGGTTGCGGCCCTTGAAGCTTTTGAAGAAGCCGGTCTTATAGGTTCAATCAAAGGGAAAGCGATAAAAATCCCTGTGGAGAAGGGGAAAGACACTGTTGTATATAAACTTTATCCCTTCAAGGTAACAAGCATACGTAAGAGATGGCCTGAACGAAAATACCGTAAGCGTCGATTTCTGAAATCGGACAGGGCTTTAAGAAGGCTTAAGTTTCTGCCCTGGGGAAAAGCTGTGGATAACTTTCTGGCGCAGCGGGGCTGATTTGAATCAACTCCGCTGAGGTTTAATTAGTGGTTCTCGTCAACCAGATATTGGTATACAGAATCCTGGGATCGGTTAAGAGTTTCGTTATCTTTTTTTTCAACAAAACGGTTTGACATTTCCTGATCAAGAATCCGTGCCTTGCAGTTATCATTCCATTGAATTTCAAAAATATCCCTTAACCTTTTTTTATGTCTTTCCCTGCTGACTGGTGTTGTTACCTCTACCCGTCGATCAATATTTCTTGTCTGCCAGTCTGCTGAACCAAGATAGGTCAGATCTTCACCTCCATGGCAGAAGATAAAAAAACGGGCATGTTCAAGATATTTGTCTATGATGCTTATTGCCTGAATATTTTCACTTAGACCCGGAACACCGGGGATTATCGTAAAACGGCTTCTGCAGATCAGTCTGATTTTTACCCCGGCCATACTGGCATCGTAAAGCTTTGTACCAATCTCCTTATCCGCCAGGTTGTTGATCTTGATGTTGATCCATGCAGGCCTGCCGGCCTTTGCTTCTTCAATCTCAAAATCAATTAGTTCATTGAGTTTCTGACGAAAATTAACTGGGGAAACAAGCAGGTGTTCAAATGACAGGTTGTAGTGAAAGTTTCGTTCCAGAAAGTTGAACAGAACCTCAACCTCCATGGTTATTTCAGGATTTGCTGTCAGCAGGGTACAGTCTGTATACATTTTGGCGGTTTCTTCGTTAAGATTTCCGGTTCCGATACTGCAGTATTTTACAAGCTTTCCTCTTTCTTTTCTTGTGACCAGACATAGCTTCGAATGAACTTTGAGACCGGAAATACCAAAGAGGATTTTTACACCCTCATCTTTGAGCCTGTTTGCCCAGTAGATGTTGTTTTCCTCATCAAAGCGTGCCTGAAGTTCAAGAAGTACTGTTACATCCTTACGGTTTCGACGGGCATTGATCAGGGCGTTCGCGATACTTGAAAATTTTGCGACCCTGTAGAGAGTGACTTTGATGCTTTCAACTGAGGCGTCGATGGATGCATCCCTTATAAAGTCGATCATACTGCTGAATGTGTGATAGGGGAAAAACAGCAGAACATCGTGTTTTTTAATTGATGCAAAGGAAATCTTGCTCTGGTCTATTTCAGCGTGCCTTATCGGAGGATTAGGCTTGGTTGTTTCCAGTCCGGCAACACCCGGAAGACTCAGCATATCTTTCAGCCTGTGATAGCGACCTCCTGCAGAGAGCGTGTCGAGAGGATGCATTTTGTTCTTTTTTCTGAAGAAATCAAGCATTGCCTTCGGCATTTTTTCATCATAAACGAGCCTGATGATATCACCTTCGCCTCGTTTTTTAAGGCTTTCTGAAATCTTGTTAAGATAACTTACCGAGATATCATCCTCATCTATTTCCAGTTCAGCGTCTCTGGTTACCTTGAAGTTATAGGAATGAAAACTTGTAAACTGATGGCTGGAATAAACTCCGGGCAGGCCGAAGCGTACAATTTCATCAATAAGGATGATATGGGTTTCATCGCCGGAATGGGGCAGTTTTATAAATCGGGGAAGCGATTTTGTCGGAATTTCAATAATACTGTAGCGAATCCTGTGAGTGGTATTGTTCCGCAGCTCAACTGCAAGATAGAGCGAGTCGTCCTGCAAATAGGGGATTTCGTACCGGCTGTCGATAATCATCGGAAAAATCTGCGGTCTTACATGGACGGTAAAATAATCAAAGACAAAACGCTGCTGCTTTTTATTGAGTTCATTGTGAGACTTTATAAAGACCTTCTCTTTTTCAAGTTCATTCATTATATCTTTATAAATTTTCTCTGAACGCTGACGCTGCCTGTGAACTATCACCCTTACCTGATTCATTGCCTCTTCAGGATCTTCGGGCAGGTATTTACGGCTTTTTCTGTTCATAAGGCAGAACTTTTTAAGCATTGCAACACGGACTCTGAAAAACTCATCCTGGTTTGATGAAAAAATACCAAGGAATTTTAAACGTTCTCCCAGGAGGTTTCTTTTATCTTCAGCCTCCTGCAGAACTCTTTCGTTGAACGAGAGCCAGCTTACTTCTTTATTGATGAATTTATAAATATCTTCCGCCATGTGAGTCCTTTTTTATTTGCCGTCGCCGAAGCAGGTGTCCAGATTTCTTGCGTACTGAATGAGCGGATAGTCAGGCGGTACAAGTTTCAGTTTTCCCGCCACATCGCTCAGAGGTATTGAGGTGAGTGTTCTGTCCTGAATTGCCGCCATGTGTCCGAACTTTTGCTCTGAAATCATTTTTGCGGCAAAGGCCCCGAGCTCGGTTGCCAGGACACGGTCAGTGGCGGAGGGTGAGCCTCCGCGCTGTATGTAGCCGAGTATGGTGTCCCTGGTTTCAATGCCGGTATCTTTCTGGATAATTTCTGAAATATACCTTCCGGCGCTTTTCACACTCGGCTGCCCGTTCTTCTTGGGCGGAACCCTGATACCTTCTGCAACAACTACGATTGAGTAGGGTTTTCCTGATTCGGCTCTTTTCATTATATATTTTTTCAGTATTTTTCGTTCATAGGGTATTTCCGGAATAAGGATGATATCTCCTCCGCCTGCAACCCCTGAAAAAAGTGTCAGCCAGCCGGTATGATGACCCATAACTTCAACTACCATGATTCGTTTATGTGAGTTTGCCGTTGTGTGAATGCGGTCAATGGCATCTGTAGCTATAGTAACGGCAGAATCGAACCCGAATGTTCTGTCGGTTCCCCAGACATCGTTGTCGATTGTTTTCGGTATTCCGATTACATTCAGCCCCTCATCCTGAAGCTTTCCTGCAGTTTTCATAGTTCCGTTTCCGCCGATGCAAACCACACAGTCAAGGCCAAGCGCTGCATAGTTTTCCTTTATCTGGTCGGGTTTGCTTACTACATACTGATCATATTCTGAATGTTTGAATGGTTTTTCTCTTGAGGTGCCGAGGATTGTTCCCCCGACTGTCAGGATGCCTGAAAGGTCTCTTTCTGAGAGCTGTTTGTACTCGTTATTCACAAGACCGAGGTATCCGGAGGAAAATCCGTAGACTTCCATACCGTATTTCAGAATGGCAGTCTTTCCGACGCCTCTGATTGCGGCATTAAGTCCGGGACAATCTCCTCCGGCGGTAAGTATTCCTATTTTCATTCCCTTTGTCTTTGACATTTTGACACTCCTGATAAGCATTTGAACATGAATAATACTAGTTTAATATGCTTTATCAATATTTCAAAGTATCATATACGGGAATTGTTAGTTTTGTATTAACCCCGGTATTAATTAAGCGTTGTTTTAGAAGTGCCCTCTTCTGATTGTTTCCTCGATCGGTTTCCGGTCATTGGGGCTTTCCCTCTGCTGAAGATTCTCCGGAAGCTCTGAAATCTCGCCCGGTTTTCCTGCTGCAGCCATAGCTTCAACTGTATACCCTTCCGGTATTCCAAGCTTGTCCCTTGCTGCCTCATAATCAAAGCCCTGCATTCCGTGCACTACCAGTCCCATTAAGGAGCCCTGAAGTGCAAGACTTACCCAGGCTGCTCCTGTGTCGTAGCTGTGGGTTACTGATTCCTTCCCGGTATCAAAAGTGTTTTTTGATACTACAACCATAAGCATTCCTGCTTTTCCTGCCCATTTCTGGTTGCCCGCGTTAAGGAGATTGAAAAAAGTATCCCAGTTTTCATCGCCATTTATGGAATATATGAATCGCCATGGCTGGTTATTCATTGACGAGGGTGCCCATCTTGCTGCCTCAAACAGCTTTCGCGCGTCCTCTTCTGATAAGGGTTCACCTGACATGGCTCTGGGTGACCATCGATCTACAAATATCATATCTGCATTATTGTTATTAGTTCTTTTTTCGCTGCCTTTTACCATGTTAATCCTCCAGTAACATTTTTATTTTACTGTTGTGTTATAAGCATATATAATCAATATAAAGGTTTTGAAAAAGAGCGGCAAATAAAATAGTTATGTACCAGCACAGCAATTCTGTATACAGAAAAATATTATTGGTTTTTACATTGTTTTTCAGTCTCTTGAGGCTGTTCGCTGAGGATGTTCCGGATCGCATTATGTCTTCGGATCTTCCTGTTTTTCTTGGAGAAGAAAAATTTATTCAGCGGATTAATGAAAAAACAGGAGGAACCCGTGAGCCTATCGGGCTTGTTTTAAGCGGCGGATCTGCCAGGGCATTTGCGCATATCGGTGTTCTTAAACGGCTGGAGGAACTAGAAATCGTTCCCGATTTTATCGTGGCCAATTCGATGGGTGCTATAGTCGGGCTGATGTATGCCGCCGGAATGTCTCCTGATATGATTCAGGAGGCTGTTAATACTACAAATATTGGAGAGCTGTTTAATATTGTAATGCCGCTTGACGGCGGTGTAATGGATGTAAGTCTGTTCAGCGGACTAATAAGATCATACCTTGGAAACCCTGATCTGTCCGAGCTTCCGGTTCCGATAATGGTAGTCTGTGAAGATATTAGATCAAAGCGGCAGATCCGTATAGCAGAAGGAAAGCTGCTGACTGTAATGGAAGCCTCCTATGCTCTTCCGGTTTATTTTAATCCGGTTGAAATGTATGATTTTACTTTAATTGACGGCGGTATTTCCAATCTGGTTCCGCTGGATGTCGCCTATAAATATTCAGACCGGATAATTGCCGCTACGGCCTTCTATGATAATCCTAAACTTGATTTGAAAAGTCCGCTTACTATTCTTAATATCGCCATGGATGTCGGTAAAAGCCGGACAGGGATTTCACAGCTTAAACAGTTTGATCCAGTTCTTATAAGGTGTGATGTGGAGCATTACTCTTTCATGTCTTTCAATCTTATCAATGAAATAAGTGATGCCGGGTACAGATCGACAGATATGCTGAGTTCTGTTCTGACCAGGTTCGGCAACGGCGGAGTCTCTGAGACTTTAGGCGAATACCGGGAGTCCTACAGGATGGTTATGGACAACGCCAACCGTGAATACAGATATCTTGAAAGTATTCCCGTGGAGCCTTCTGAGCTTAACCTTGTTTTTACTGCTATGTTTCCTGAAGGCGTTGAAGATGATTTCTATCTGGACAGCGGGTATAATGCCGGTCTGGGTGCAGATTTTAAAGCGGGAAGTTTCGGAATGGAGGCAGGTGCCGCTGCGGAAGTTTCGTCGTTGAGTGAAGGTGATATTCATCCATTGCTCTTTACCGGGTTAAATTATGACCCCTTTTATTTTCTAAAACTTCGCGCCGGCGCTGGGTTCTCTCTTACAGAGGATTTTGGAAATATCACCGGAATCGAAGAGCTCTTTAATGCCGGCTATTATTACGGACAGCTGCAGCTGGTCCCTTTTGCGTCTGAAAAGTTTAGAACTGACTTGAATATCAAGGCGGAAATTACTACTGACAGTTCCTGGACTTTATCAGACAGCCTCTACACTGGAACTGTAGAAGCAGCACTCTTTCCAAACGCAGACTCTGAAAAACCTTTAAGCATTTATGCTGCCGCAGGGCTTCAGGGCTGGGATTTTCAAAGTCTGTTCGGACTTGCGGAAATTTCACTGACTGCTGCAGTTCCCGGTACAGGAAACCTTCTGCTCCTGGAGGACCGGGCTCTGGCTCGTTATCCTTTTAGTTCCGGAACTGTTCCCCTGTTTAAAAGAGATTCTCTCAAGCTTGCTGCCGCTCATTATACCCCGTATCCTGCTGATCAGGATACGACAGCTGGATATCCCCGGCTTGTTTTCAATGAAATCAGGCTTTTGTTTAACCCATATATGTTTGAGCCGGCTTTCTCTGAAATAGTAATATTTCAGAATATAAAAGCCGGTGCCTACGGAGTCTTTGCTTACACCGATGAACCGGGTTTCGGCACGGGATTTTTTCTGCATTCGGATGTGTCTTTGATTGGACTTAAACCTGTACCCCTGAATCTCTTTGCCGGATGGGATTTCTCTGCTTCTGAATTCTGCTGGGGGTTCAGCTTTTCAGAATGATAAACTGCAAAGGTGAAGAGTCTCCTCGAGTTCCGGTATTGAGGTTCTGCCGCCGGGTTTTGTTGTTGAAAGAGCCGCGGCGGCCGATGAAAAGCTGAGGTTTTTCTGTAGATTCAACCCCTCCGCTATACCGTAAGCAAAGGCTCCATGAAAAACATCCCCAGCCCCGGTGGTATCAACAGCTTTTACACTGTAGGACGGCATGGTTATGGCGGCACTGTTTTTCCGGTAGCATAAACCCCTTTTCCCCATGGTAATTATACTTAAACCGTTATAACGTTCGGTAAGAACATCGACTGCCTTTTTCTGCAGGATATGTGTATTAAGATTTTCCAGTCCGGCAAGTTCGCAGGCATAGGCCGTACTGCAGATGATGTAGTCGGAGAGCCGGCTGAGGGTATCAGTTGAATTACGCAGGGTTCCTGCATCCATAATCTTAACCGCCCTCGGAAACATTTCGATAAGTTTCAGGCTCAGGTTAAGCGCATGGCCGTCAAAAAGAAGGATTGACGGGTTCATTTCTGATAGTTTTTTAATGAGCTGTTCTGAAACCTCAGCCTGTTCTGATTCGTCCCGGCGGTTTAGAAGTGTCCTTGTTCCTGTACTTGTGTTGACCACAATCGCGGAAAGCGGCGTGTTGCTATTATCCCGCTGCTCAACCAGAGAGGTATCTACACTCCAGTCCTTCAGCTCGATAAGAATTTTATCACCATAGATATCCTTGCCTACCAGTCCGGCGAAGGCGGATGAAAGTCCCCATTTAGCAATAAGGCAGGCTGCATTTGCCGCCGGGCCGCCTCCAGTCTCAACCAGTGTGTCTATCCGGTATTTCTGATCTTCTACCGGAAATGAAGGAATCATAAAGTTGAGGTCGTAAGCTGCATGTCCGCAGCAGATAATTTCAGGACTGTTATCTTTCATTTTTCAGCGTTCAAACTCCTCTGCAAGCATGTCAAGGTAAATCATATCATGGTATTCACCTTTTTGACGGATACATTTTCGTCTCGTACCGATTTCCTTAAAGCCAAGTCCGGTATAGCATTTATATCCACGCTTATTGAACGAATAAACAGAGATCAAAAAGCTGTGAAGATTCAGATAGTCTATTCCATATCCCATAAGCAGGCGTATGGCTTCGGTTCCGTATCCCTTACCCCAGTGCTGTTTTTCACCTATAAAAATACCGATTTCACATGTTCTGTTTCTCTGATCAAGTATATGAAATCCGCATACGCCAATCGGTGCATCTCCTTCATTAAGAACAATCGTATATGAATGTTCTTTTGACAGGGTTTCAAGCATTAACCTTTCTCCGGATTCTGTAATTACCTTGTCTGAAAGAGTAAGGTTTTCGGTAACTTCCGGATCGTTTAACCATGCCGTATATAGTTTATAATCTTCAGAATCGATGGGTGAGAGGTAGCATCGTTCTCCCTTAACTTTTTTATAATATGCCATGTCTGTTTTCTTCCTTTAACATTATCTTATACTCCGAACAGTAAATCCAGAATATTCATTGCATTATTCTTGCCCTCATAGACCTCTGGATTATAGAATTCCGTGTATCCGCATCTAATGCAGGAAACAGCGATGAACGTGTTGTGCTGCAGATTGACAAGTCTGGAAAGCCCTGCGCCGCTCATGCTGACTCTTTTTACAGCTCCACCGGTACTTCTGCATTTTGAACAGATAAATTTATTCTGCAGTTCCGTTTTAAAATCCATTGATTTCCTCCATAAGGGTTGTTTTTTTATAATTTAATTGTAATTATATTCGGGTAGCTTGACAACTTTATACTGCAGGCTTATTATAAATTGTACGGTCATTCAATTTATTACTGAAAATATTATGGGTAGAAAAAGCAAAGCCGAACAAAGAAAGCCTGAAATCCTCGAGCACGCCTATGAAGTTGTAAAACGGGAAGGTCTTGAGAATACAACTCTTGCCAAGATTGCGGAGAGCATGGGCGTAGCTACAAGTCTTCTGACACATTATTTTGATTCCAAAGAAGAAATTATATGTTCTCTTGCCGATTACATGGTCGAAGCTTATGATGAATTTCTTATGCTTGATTTCAGCCGCTTTGAGTCTCCGGAAAAAAGATTTTCAGCAGTTCTCGATGCCCGTTTCTGGGAATACTCAAGACAGATTGTAGATGACCGTGTCTGGTTTGATGTCTTTAATCTGAGCCTTAGAAACGATCATGTGAAAGAAATCTTTACTGATCTGTATAAAAGGGATAAAGAAGCAGTCGTTGCCGAGATGCAGGCTGTTTTCGGTGGTAGTAATTCCGGTAAGTTTGATGAACTGGCAAGCGCCCTTATCGCGATAATGGAAGGCCTCAGTTATTATAATACCGTTACCAGAGACAAGCAGGAACTTGATGCTGCTGCCTCGGTATTGAAGGAAATGTTCACAGACTACTGCATTAAGCAGTTGAGTTAGTTTTTTTAACTTATATATTGTTTGCACAAGCAAACAAACAAAAGGGGTAGATAATGAGAGTATTACTTGTTGGTGCAGGCGGAGTAGGAAGTGCAATTGCTTCAATTATTTCCAAGAATGACGCACAGGCGGAATGGATGGAGCTTATGGTAATAAGCGACTATAACGAACAGAGAGCGGCGGATGTTGCGTCTATGGACAAAAGATTTGTTGCTGAGCAGATTGATGCTTCTGATAAAGAAAAGATTAAGGCACTGGCTGAAAAACATAAGGTTGATTTTATTATGAATGCCTGTGATCCGGTTTTCAATATGCCGATATTCAACGCAGCCTATGAATCAGGCTGTACCTATATGGATATGGCTATGAGTCTTTCCGAGAGGGATAAGGAAGATCCTTATGGAAAAGCAGCTCTAAAGCTGGGAGACCTTCAATATGCTGAGAATGATAACTGGGTTAAAAAGGGCTGTCTGGCTATCTGCGGATCGGGTGTTGAACCGGGAATGGTGAATGTTTTTGCAAATTATGCTGATAAATATCTTTTTGATGAAATACATGAACTGAATGTAAGGGATGCTGATAACCTTGAAGTTGAAGGTTTGGATGTCGCATTTGGTTTTTCAATATGGACTACTATAGAAGAATGTCTCAATCCTCCCGTTATATGGGAAAAGGATAAGGGCTGGTTTGTTACTGAGTCTTTTTCAGAGCCTGAAATTTTCAGATTTCCAGAGCCTGTTGGTGAACAGGAGGTTATCAATGTTGAGCATGAAGAAGTTCTGATGCTCCCTAGAACCTTTGCAAATAAGGGCCTTAAGCGTGCGACATTCAAATTCGGAGTAGATCGTGACATGAGGCGTGTTCTTAAGACTCTAGAAGCGCTTGGCCTTGATAAAACCGAAAAGGTGATGGTCAAAGGTGTTGAGGTCTCTCCACGTGATGTAGTAGCCGCCTGTGCTCCGGACCCTGCAACTATCGGTGATCGGATGAAAGGCCAGCTTTCCGCCGGATTATGGGTAAAGGGCCTTAAAGACGGCAAAGAACGAAGCGTTTATATTTATCAGCTTGTGGATAACAAGGATTGTATGGACAAGTACGGCAGCCAGGCCGTTGTTGCCCAGACCGCATTCAACCCTGTAATAATGATGGAGCTTGTTGCTAAAGGGCTCTGGACCGGCAGCGGTGTTAAGGGTCCGGAATGTTTTCCATCAGAACCATTCATGGAAAGAATGGAAGGCTACGGTTTTCCTGCCGGCATGATGGAAATGGAATCTGAATATAAAACTATTATTGATCAGGAAAGCCTTAAGGCAGGTTTCTAGCTGTTTTAAGAAATTGAGGCTACTACAGTAATCTGGTCTCTTCTTGTCTGTTTTGACAGATAGAGACCGGATTCTATTCTGTCTATAAAAGCATCAAGGCTGGAGTCGGATTCGCTGATTTCGCCGATTCCCATACTACAGCTCAGTTTCCCTATTTCAGGAAAACTTGTCTGGTGAATGCGTTCAAGAGTGAGCTTCCCCAGCTGGTATGCTCCGTCCCTGTCTGTCTCCGGCAGTAATAGCATAAACTGGTCTCCGCCGATTCTTCCGAAATGATCTGTTGTTCTGAGATCTTTCATTATTGTTTTACTGAAAATCTGCAGAATGGAATCTCCTGTAGTCTTGTGGTATTTGTCGTTTAACTGTTTAAAATGATCTATATCAAATAGAATTATCGATACTGGTGTTCCGTATCTTTTTGAACGGATATATTCCCCCTTAAGAAGGTTGAATATCTGCATTCTTGAAAAGGCTCCGGTAAGCGGATCGTGAGCAATGAGATCTTTTACGATTCTTTGTTTTATATGTATAAACATGATAAATGCAGTTATAGTAATAAATATTACTATAAGTAGTATCAGTATTATTTTACTGTTGTGATACAGCAGAGCCAGTGATGGATTACTGATTTCAGCTATGAGAACCGAGTCCCTGACTCCTGAATATTTTTCAAGAGGTAATATAACCAGGCCTTCGGTTTCGTTTGTGCTCATGGCAGCAGGACTGCCGCTCTCCGCCGACTGTATTATCTCACTGGTAAATTCAGTCAGCTCATCAGGAAGCCCGGAATCCGAAGTGTTTTTTAAAACTGTGATGCCTGTAACACCGGAAATATCTGTAAGCAGATTTTCCAGAGGATAATAAAACTCTGCAGTTATATCTGCTGAGGCTCCCCGGGCTGAAAAACTGTCTGCTATAAGCAGACTGCTGCCGGATGAAGGAGTTTCTCCGAAATGCAGGCTGGAGTTTCCATAACTGATCTTTATCCCTGAAATCATATACTCATTCAGGCTGCTGAAAATCCGCTCACATTCACTGTTCAGTCGGCTTTCGGAACCGGCTGGAATTCCTGATACTGCCGGTATAACCGCTGTTTCAAATACAGCGGAAGTAAGATTATGCATGAACCCGATCTGAGAGTTCAGTTGATCGGAGATGTGTATTAGTGACTCATTATTAATGTCACTGACGGTGAGGTTTAGATTATTCCTGATATATTGTAATAGGAAAATATTAAGTGTAATTACTAAAATAAGGGTTAAAATCTTAGTCAGGAGTAATGATTTTTTCATTCTCTTAGGATCTCTTTAACCATGAAAATTGTCAATCTTTTAATCTGTTTTTATAAATTTATTTAGGCATAAAAATTAATTTTGTGTTTATATTCTCTTTCAGATATCCTATAATTTTTCTGGGGGAGAAATTTATGAATGTTTCAGTCAGGTTAAAATCGATTTATAAGAATGAGAGTGAAAATTTTCAGGAAAAAGTAGTAACTCTGTACCGGATAAACTTTATACTTGGTATATTTTTCCTTCTCTTTTCAGTTATCAGGGTGGTGTCCGGTGATTATAAAATTGCCGGAGGTGAGTTCTTTGTTACCCTTTTACTTGGTGTAAATATACTTTTGATATTCAAAGGTTTTTATAAAATCAGTAGTACTGTTAGTGTGTTTCTTTTTATATTGGCTGCCTTCGGTCTTTTTATGATGCAGGAGCATACTGAACTGGATGATTTATATGTGTTTTCAACCTATACAATATCCATCATCTGTGTAGCTCCTTTAATGTCCTATCACCTGTGGCAGATGATAACTATAGCCGGAATAGGCCTTGTAGGAGAGGTTTTTTTCTTTTTTACTATGATGATGCCTATGCTGAGAAATCAGGGGACTGAAGCGGACTACGGTTCCTTTGTAATAGCTGTTGCCTTTCTTTTTGTAGCAGCTCTTTTTGCCACTATGGTATTTAGAATGCAGCTGAAGTCGATATCCCTCATAGAAAAAGAGCGTGACAATACTGCCAAAGGGTATACACAGCTTAACCGGATAGTAGGCTCTATGAAGTCTACATTCAATATCGGAGAAAGGCTTCTTCTTGCGGCTGAAAATACAAGTAAGGTAACTGAGGAACTTTCTTCTGATATTCAGGATTTGACAAGAACCTCAGAAGTGCTTTTTTCTTCGACTGTGGAAACCGGGCAGTCAAACAGGAAGATTTCAGTTTCAGAGAAACAGGTTCGGGAACGAATGGATATTCAGACCAGGGCTGTTTCCGATTCAAGCAGCTCTGCAAATCAGATTGTAGATCAAATTTCATTTATCAGCAGTGCAGCAGAGCAGCGGCTTCAAATCCTCGCGGAGCTTAAAGATTCTTCAATAGAGGGCGGCGAAAGGCTGGATGAGTCAATTGATTCCATTAAAAAGCTGTCCGAATCATCAAAGGAAATTCTAGAAATAATCGAAGTAATTGAATCAATTTCCAGCAGGACGAACCTTCTTGCCATGAATGCTGCCATTGAAGCGGCTCATGCAGGTGATGCCGGCCGCGGTTTTGCTGTTGTTGCCGAGGAAATAAGAAAACTGTCCGAGGAAACCGGTCAGAACTCGGATGCTGTTAAGAAGAGTCTGGAAAACAACAACAGGTATTTTGAAGAATCAAACCAGTCAATAAATGAACTTAAACTGGTGTTTAATAAAATTATTGATGAGGTAATGAATGTCGGCGACTCTCTGAGAGAGATTGTCGGAAGCATGAAGGAGCTTTCCTCCGGAACTACAATAATAACAACATCTGTAAAACATCTGCTACAGTCAAATGAGGATGTGCTGAAGGCTCTGGACAGTATGGAGCAGGATATTGTACTAAGTGATAAGTCGGTTAAGAATATCTCTGATTCCTGCGGTGAAACCAAGGAGCATATAGCCGTTCTCACAGAGATTGGAAAAAAAATAGTAAGCGAGGCTGCCGGACTTGAAGAGATTGGAAAGCAGAATATTGAGCAGATGAAACAGCTGAATTCCGAGCTTGAGAAGCTGTAATTTTTCGGGATATAAGAAAATAAAACAGTAAAAAGAAGTTCTGCAGCTATTTATTTTTGCAGTACGGATATCTAATATTTTAGATATGGAACAATATAGCTTCGATTACTTTCCCGCCCGTTACCGGATAGCCAGGCTGCTGCCGATGTTTCTGGGCATTCTGCTTTTTCCCCTGATGGGGGTAATGGCGATTTTGACATCACATACTGTGGAAGGTATTGCGGTTAGTGCGTTCGGTTTACTTCTGCTGCTTGCTTTCGGGCTTCAGCATCTGCCGGGAAGCCGGAAATACGGAGTCGGAGAATACAGCCTGATTCTTAAAACCCGAATGACGAAGCGGGAACTTGAGTTTGCTGATATCAAGTGGGTGTCTGCAGTCAGCAGGGAAGAGCTGAGGGGGTTTCTGGAGAATCTCTACAGGCCTGTGGTTGAGGCGGAGAAGGGGCTTGAGTTTTTTAAATGGATTAAAGCATCAAAATCATATGGAGAGGTAACCGGTTTTATGTCGGTAGCCCCGATTATGAGTGAGATTCGGCGGGGCGGTCCGATTGATATCCGCAGCTACGGCGTTAATGCTGGCTCAGACGCTGTTATTCTGAATGCTGTAAACGGCTATTATATTATCACACCTGAAGCCCCTGCCGCATTTACAGAAAAACTTGAGAGTAAGGGGATAGAGATTAGATCCTCTGAAAGCATAGCCGAAACTGTATTCCCTAAAGAGGTTCGTGAGAACATTAAGAATATCCAGCCTTCATCAGGAATAAGAAAGTTGATGCGGGTCAATTTTATTATTACCTTTGTTATAGCGGCCGGGCTGGTAATCTACTTCGGGTTTATACAGAATGCCGGAGAAGGTTCAGGTGGGTCAGAAACCGGCATCGGGGCAGAATCTGAATATATTGAACCTTCAGGTGCGTATGGTGTCTGGGAGGGTGATTCAGATTTCTTTTTCGGTGTTGATGCAGAGCTGATACCGGCAGATGTTACTCTGGTGCGAGATGAACTGACAGCCTGGCCGAGGTCGTACGCAGTTGAAGCTATGGCTCGTGATTTTGCAGATGAAACCGGAATGGATTTGTCTGTTATTTTGAGGTCTGAGAAGGCTGCAGAGCTGGCTGATTTTCTGTGGCTTCATTCACAGATCCGGTATCAGGAAAATATCACGAATGATGCCGGCCGGGAATTTGCTGTTTTTATCTGCACCGGTTCGGAGATAGGTGTTTATATAAAACAGGAATTTAAAAGAATATCAGGAGAATAAAATGGATAAACTTAAAGCAGGGGATAAGTGCCCCGATTTTTCACTTTCTGATCAGGACGGAAATACAGTTGAACTTAAAGATTTTAAAGGAAGTTACCTGCTTGTGTACTTTTATCCGAAAGCCATGACTTCCGGCTGTACAACCCAGAGCTGTGCCGTCAGTGAGGCCCGTGATGACTTTTCAAAACTAAGCTGTAAAGCCGTCGGTATAAGTCCGGATGCGCCTGTGAAACAGAAAAAATTTGATGAAAAATACGAACTTGGATTTCCTCTTCTCGCTGATGAAGAGCATACAGTTGCAGAGGCATTCAATGTCTGGGGAGAGAAGAGTATGTATGGTAAAAAGTATTTCGGTATCATCAGATCTTCCTTTCTTGTTGATCCCGATGGTAAAATTTTAGAAGCCTGGTATAAGGTTAAGCCTGGAGATACTGTTTCGAAGGCTATGGATGTACTTAAGAAATGAAGGCTGCACTTATTACCGGGGCTTCGGGCGGTATAGGAAGGGCTATAGCAGTAGAAGCAGCTTCCCAGGGATACAGTCTCTTTCTTACAGGAAGAAATGCAGCCAGGCTTGAAGAAACCAAGGCTAAGGTTTTTGAATCACTTTCTTCAGAAGATAAAGCGGATGTCTTTATACGGGAGGCTGAGCTTGCTGAGGTTTCTGACTGTGCTGATATAGTAAGAGCTTCTGTTGAACAGTTCGGCAGGCTGGATCTGCTTGTAAATAATGCTGGAATTACAATGGCAAAGCCTGTCGGCGGATATTCTTCAGAGGAATGGGATCGTGTGATGAATATAAATGCAAAAATTCCCTTTTTTCTGATTCAGGAAGCAATCCCTTATCTGAAGAAGGCAGACCCCGGTTTTATAATAAATATCTGTTCAATTGTTTCACAGAAGGGTTATGAGAATCAGGTTTTATATTCAGCATCAAAGCATGCTCTCTACGGCCTGACAAAATCAACAGCCCGTGATTTATCTAAAACCAATATCCGTGTTCATGCAGTGCTGCCGGGCGGGGTTGATACCGATATGGTAAGAACTGTCAGGCCTGATATTGACACATCGGAAATGATTCAGCCTGAAGATATTGCGGCATCAGTAGGCTTTCTGCTGAAAATGAAGGGTAATGCTGTTATAGATGAGATTGTTGTAAGACGAAAAACTAAAACGCCCTGGGAATAGTTTCAGTCAGAAACTCTGACAGCAATCTGAGCCAGATGACCACGCTCGTCCTCATGCATACCGGGAGCAACTACACAGCGTATAACATCATCCTTCATCTGAAGATTGTTCCGATCCAGAAAATCAACCAGTTTGGCAAACTGATTTTCAGATTCTTCAGTCCGTCCCCAGAAAGTGATTGATGCGTAGTCTCCGGCCGGCAGGCTTGCAATAAGCCCGGGGGAGGTGTTGTAGTTTTCTTTAAGAATGTAGATTCCGCTGAATACGTCAAAATTTCCATTTTTAAATTCTTCCCGATCAAGGAACAATCCAACCTTCGGCATCAGAATATGAGGTTTGTTCTCAATTTTATTTCGAAGACTGTATACCAGTTTTTCAAACTCGACCCTGGTTTTGATTTCACCCTTCATCCGAATAATCTGTCTGGCCTTTCTCCGTTCAAGTCTGACCGCCTCATCCTGCTTCACATCCAGAGCATTCTCAATCTCTGATTTCAGTCCCTTGAGCATTGTCTGTGTAGTCTGAAGTTCCAGTATTCGTTTTTCGCTAATATCAATCTGTGAATCAAGAAGTTCAATCAGGCTGTTGTGATGGTCGTTTTTAAGGTAATTTTTAATTTCCTTGTATGAAAGACCCATTGAGCGCATATAGACTATGAAATTAAGTGTATGGAACTGTCTGGTGGTATAATACCTGTAGCCGTTAATTTCATTGGTTACTGCGGGTTTTAGCACATCAATCCTGTCCCAATAGCGCAGCATTTTCGGTGAGATATTATGCATTCTGGCCATCTGGCCTATCAGTAAATTATCGGAGCCCCAGTTTTTGTTCATAAATTTCTCAAGGATCTGCGGGAGGCAGGAACCACCTCCCGCATGAATAAGTTTTATTTTTTGAAAACTCTTTCTATGTTTTTGTCCATTACCATAACTTCGGCCCTGATAGTTTCGGGGCTCTTGGGGACGTAGATACTGTGCATCTTGTCCCAGCGTGCAACGTAATCGGGATCGTCAGCAGCGCCTGCCATTGTAGAATTGATCTTCATAACCAGCAGCGGATCCATGTTTCCGGGGCCGATAACATACATCGGGAATGCAGAATAAAGTTCCGGACATCCGAGATCTGTGTAGGTCGGAACACCAAGGAAAACAGGGTTGTTTCCATTATACTCATCAATAGTGTGCATCATTGGAATGAATGAGCCTTCTTCAAGATACTGAAGCCCGCTGAAGCCTGATACCATTGCCACATCGATTGAACCTCCAAGCATTCCGATTGGAATCTCTGTGCTTGGTGCGTAGACAAGTTTAACTTTATCGGTCAGGTCGAACTGATCAAGAATCAGTTTCGCTTTTACTTCTACAGTTGATCCTGTGCTTGTCCCATAGTTAACTTTTCCGGGGTTTGCTCTTACATATGCAAGGAACTCTTCCCAGGTCTGATAGGGGCTTTCTGGAACTGTGACTAGAACTGAATCGAAGTCAATTTTAAGTCCTGCTGATGAAGAGATAATTGTAACCTTACTTTCATCAAGGGGATTGATGGTGTTCTGTCCGGTGTGGTACTGGATATTGCTTCCGGAACCTGTGAACATAATTGTGCTACCATCGGGTTTGGCTGCAGAAAGTTTCTGCAGAGCAAGTGTTCCCACTCCTGTTGTTTCGTTCAGGGGAATAAAGGTTCCGCCTGTTTTTTCACTAAGGTACTCGAGCATTATTCTTACTGAAAGATCAAGTGGTGATCCTGGAGGGTTTGGAATGTAAACATTTACATCCTTTGTAGGCCATGAATCAACAGCGCTGCTTCCTTCAGCACCTGCTTCTTCCTGTCCTGATGCAGTAGCCAGCTGCAGTCCGAATACCAGCATTACCGCGATCAGCAGCAGTAAAACTTTCCTCATCTTTTTCATTCTTTTCTCCTCATTTATATTTTAATACCCGGGATATGCTCTCCGGGTACCGTTTACATTATTTCTACAGAGCTGTGCCTGCAGTTTCCTTTGTCTTTTTCGGTTTTATGTGGTGGCCGATAAGATTCCAGATTAGAACTGCTGCTGCAATAACCAGAAGGATTGCACTTACAGGTCTTGTCAAAAATGACAGGAATCCGGTGTCTGAATAATTCAGCGCCATTCTTAAGTTTTTCTCAAGAAGCGGACTGAGTATAAAGGTCATGATAAATGGCACAATAGGAATACCGAAATAATCCATTGCCAATCCCATCAGACATGCAACAAGGGTTATGAAAAGACCATAGAGGCTGTTTCCGCAGAGAAAGGCTCCAAGCAGTGAGATTATGATAATTAATGGGTACAGATAGTGATAAGGAGCCTTTAGCATTCTCGGGAAAATGGGCATGCCTACTATTTCAACAATCAGGATGAGCACTGCGGCTATGATAGCTGCGATGTAGATCATATAAACGATTTCAGGATTATTTCTAATTAAAAGAGGTCCCGGATTGATACCGTGAATTGTAAGTGCAGCAAGGAATAAGGTCATTGGTGTGCTTCCCGGTATGCCAAGGGCTATCAGCGGAATAAGCTCTCCGCCTATTCCGGCATTGTTTGCAACCTCTGGAGCGATAACTCCGCCTATTTCTCCTTTGCCCCAGTTTTCCTTGTTCTTTGACAGGTTTCTTTCAGTTGAATAGGCAAGGAATGTAGAAGTCTTTCCTCCTAGCCCCGGCAGGAAGCCTATAATAAGACCGGTGAAAAAGGATCTGATGATGTTGCCCACATTATTAAGCAGGTCTCTCACAGGCAGTTTAAATCCGCTGACTTTTATGTTTGATGCTTCCTTGGCTTTTTTTCCGCTTGCAAACTCCTGAAGAATAATCTTTGCGGCGAACATTCCCATCATAATGTTTACAATGCTGAAGCCGTCAAAGAGGTAGAGGTTTCCGAATGTGAAACGCTGAGTAGAGGAAATTGGAGCCATTCCAACTGATGCAGCTATAATTGCAAGTCCTACAGCAAGTAATCCCTTTGAGGCATTCTCTTTTGAAAGGCCTACAACCATTGCAATTGCACAGAGACATAGTGCAAAATATTCCCAGGGGCCGAGTTTTACAGCAAGTTTTGCAAGCAGGGGCGCTGCTATTATGGCTATGATAAGTGATGGAATCATTGCTATGAAGTTTGAGCTTACAGCGGCACTGAGTGCACGTACCGGCTCTCCCTTTTTTGTTAGCGGATAACCGTCAAATGTAGTGACTATAGATGAGTTAGTACCCGGGATTCCAAGCAGAATAGATCCGATACAGCCTCCGGATGTACTTCCAATGTAAATTGAAGTAAACAGACCCAAAGCAAGGGCCGGATTCATTTTGTAGGATATCGGAAGCAGCAGGATTGTTATTGTTCCTCCGCTGAGTCCGGGGATTGCACCGAGAAGCATTCCCAGAACGGCTCCTCCGAATATATAAATTAATCCCGCAGGTGTGGCGATTGCCTGTAATGTTTCAAGTATCATTTTGTCTACCTTCCTTTTCTACCTGAAAAGGTTCCAGAATATGCCCTTCGGAAGAGAAGAGCCGAGAGCTACAACGTATGCGATGTAGATTCCTAGCGTAACCAGTGCGGTATAAATAATTACGCTTCTGGTTTTAATACTTGCTTCCCTTGAGAACAGCATTGAAATAAGGAATGTCGCCGCAGGAATCGCAACAAGGTAGCCGAAAAGCCAGAGCAGTACAAAGAACAGTACATACAGGGAAAACAGAAGCACAAGACGTTTCAGCTCTTCCCTGTCCATAACGGTTTTTGTGTCCGGATTTTTCTTGAACAGATAGGAAATTCCGATTATTCCCAGAAGAAAACAACCTATGTAGGGGAATACTCGTGGGCCGGGATCACCCTGAACGTAAGATTCAGGCAGTCTTAAGGTGTGAAATACGAAGAACGCCGTTACAGCCAGCATTATGAGTCCGAGAACTCTGTCCTTGTGGATAAATTTCGAGGTCAAAACCCTTCTCCTTATTATTTTCTCAGTTTTTAGCTGCGCAATGCATGTCAGTGCCGCCAACCGATAATCAACCAATTCTTTTGTGAATTTCTCGAAATTTTAAGCCTTACCATATTGGGAAGGTCAAGAAAAATTAATTTCATTGATCAAAATCAGTGTTTATCGCAGTTTTTAAAAAGGAGGTCATCCAATAAAAATTGGATGACCCCATGGCTGGTTGTAACGTTTTTAAATAATCGATATTTAGAAGGATTATCGAATCTCTATAGCTTATTTTCCGTCCGCTTAATGATTTCTTCCTGCACAGCAGGTGTGAGAATTGTGAAATAGGTGCTGTATCCTGCAACCCTTACAATCAGATCCCTGTATTTTTCAGGTGTTATCTGTGCAGTTCTAAGTGTTTTATTGTCTACAACGTTGAACTGAATATGTTTTCCGCCGTTGAACATGTAGGTTTTGATAAGCGCGGAAAGCTTCATAAGATCAGAATCACTTTTAAGTGCGCTAGGATCAATTTTCATATTCAGCAGCATGGCATTGAACGGAGTCTGATCGATCTGCATTGCGCTCTGCAGAGAGGCTGTTGGACCATGAACATCACTTCCCTGGGCTGGAGAGACTACCCCGTCACAGAGGGTTTCACCAGATTTTCGGCCGTCAGGAGTTGCGCAGGTGTATGAACCGCCCGGTGCGTGCGCGGTAATTGATATTCCGGTCGGTCTGGGCTGTTCACCGTAAACGGATCTGAATTTTGAAGTTGATGATATCCAGTATCCGAAGAGATCTTTGGCAATTTCATCAACGAAAGAGTCGTTGTTTCCGTATTTTGGAGCATTCAGGCAGAGATCCTGAATATTTTCATATCCGAGCCAGTCAGCCTCAATAGCAGAATAGAGTTCTACCATTGAAAATTTCTTTTCATCAAAAACAAGTTTCTTAACAGCTGCCATTGAATTTACGACGTTAATCATGCCTACAGGATTGAACATTGATGCATTCTCGTAGAACATCTTCCGCTGATTCATGTCCTTTCCGGAAGTTATACCCTCATAGGTGAAGGCTGAATGCACTACATCAGGCTGAGTATGGTGGGTTACATGGATAAGAATATTATGTTCCTCATTGTACATACCCATAAAGTGAAAAAGCTGGGTCTTGAAGGCAGTGTAGAACTCATCAAAGGTTTTAAAGTCTTTCATTTCTCCGGTTTTAGGACCGATCTGCTCTCCGGTTGAAGTAAGTAACCCGTTATGCATTGTTATATCCAGAACCTTTGGAACTATGAACATACCCAGGGCGTTTATTCTGGATTTTCCGGGGATGTTTAGATCCAGACAGCCGGCAAGGGCATAGCCGCGAGCCTCTTCAAGCGGGACTCCCTGGTCAACAAGACCGGAGATATAGCTGTCGTCGGATATAAAGGCCGGCATTCCTATTCCCGTTCTTACCAGTTCTGCTCCCTTTTTCATAAGTGCGTCGGGAGTGTTCTTGTTTACCCTGATAGTAATTGTGTACTGCGGAACTCTTACGTCGAATGCAGCCTGAAGAACATGGTAGGACAGTTCGTTTGTTGCGTCGTTTCCGTCTTTATCAACACCGCCGATGACAAAGTTGTGCCATCTGGCCATTCCTGCCCATTTATCGCGCTGAAGTGCTCCGCCGCTTATAAAGTTGAACTGCATTATCTTGATTCGAAGCATTCCCAGAAGTTCTATTACCTCATCCTCGGTAATTTCACCGGATTCAATGTCTTTTTTATAGAATGGGTACATGTACTGGTCAAAGCGGCCGCCCGGAGTAACTCCGTGGGCAATCATCATCCAGTAAAAATAGAAATTCTGAAGGGCGTCACGGAAATTGCGGGAAGGATTATCGGCTATCCAGTGACAGGTGTCGGCCATTCGCAGAAATTCCTTCTTTCGTGTTTCATCAGCAGTTTCATCCGCCTTCTTCTGACAGGCGTCTCCGTAGCGGTGGTACATTCTTACCATGGAACTGAGCGCAATAATTACCGCCTTAAGGTAGTCCGCCTTGTCGATTGAATCCTGGTCATGGTATCTGAGAGTTAAAAGTTCCTGCTCAGCATCATGCAGGGTTTTGCTTATTCCTTCTTTTACAATTTTTTCATAGTCAGGAACAAAGAATGAGAGTCCGATTCCCAGACCCCATCCGAAGCCTGCGCCTCCTGAACCGCGTCCCTTGGTTTTATCTGTCCAGGGCGGGCAGAGGATTCCTGATCTTATAAAAGGCCATAAGTGGTGATCGTCATAGTAACGTCCCTGCCATTCATAAATCTGACGGCCCTTGCCTTCCCAGAAAGAATCAAGGCCTCTAAGTGTTTTACGATCCTCATCACTGATCTCAAAAACGCTGTCCATTGTTTCGAGATCCTTATCCTCCCAGAAGGGCCCCCATGTTGCCGCTTCCATTCCCATCGGTTTGCTGGATACATTTCCGGCAATAAGCTCATCGTCATCTATATAAATGGTGCGGTTATCAAGGTAGTGTGCGGTAGCATAAGCACGCTGCAGGACGGAAGGAAGACCTTCGTGACTGTTCCATGCTTCAATTGTAAGCCTGGCCTTTTCGGCTAGTATCGGATATTTCTCTACCTCCAGCCGGTCCATCATTCTCTGGACTCTTGCAGTAATCATATATTTTCCTCCATTTGGGTTACAAAAAAATTATAAACCTTGCCAAAATGGGAAGGTCAAATTTTATTTTCAGTAAATTTCCCGTTTTTAGTGCTGATTTTTTATTGACAGTTCGCAGATCTATGTTAGACTTAGGTTAGTTGATTTATTCAACCAATCAAATGAGGTTATTTTGGCATTTTTTACTGACACAAATTCATTAAATATCCCGAAGATTCTCCGGGCAGTATGGCAGAACAAGGGTATAAGCAGGATTGAGCTTTCAAGACTTCTTGAAATCGATAAATCAACTGTTACCCTGATTGTTTCAAAACTGCTTGAATCAGGAATTATTGAAACCATAGCAGAAGGCAAGGCAGGAGCAACAGGCGGACGTAAGCCGGTGCATCTTGCAATTAACAAGAACTTCGGCGTAATTCTGGGTGTGGAAATTCAGCCTTATTCATCATACAAGCTTGCTGTAACAAATCTTGAAGGTGAACTGATTCGTTCAGAAATAAGAAACGAGGTTTTTACAAGTGAAAACCTTGCGTCTAAAATTATTGAGATCACTAATTCAATTCAGAAGGAGATTGAAGCTCCGATTATTTCTGTTGGTATAGGTATTTCCGGTATTATTGATTCTGTTAACGGGATCATCAGAAGATCAATACCGCTTGATATAACTTCAGATTTTAATGTTTATGAGGAATTTGAAAAGCACAGTTTCAGCATCCCTGTCTTTATTGAGAATGATGCCAACTGCTGTGCCTGGGGAGAGCTGGCCCTTAACCGTGATGAAAAACTGAGGAATTACCTTGTTCTTCTTATTGAGTTCAGAAAGGATGAGATTCTGAATACAGGAAAGGGCGGTATTGCTGTCGGTCTTGGAATAGCGATAGATCGGAAGGTCTACAGCGGGTCGGACCACACAGCCGGTGAGTTCAAAAGTATATTCACTGCACCGGGAAGTCTTAATCAGTTCTCACTTACAAAGGATGAGACCGTAAATGTCATGAATGATAAATCGGTCTTTATGAAGTTTATAAGCGAGCTTTCGAAAAATGCGGCACTTCTTGTTAATACATTCAATATGGATCATCTTTTCTTTGGAGGAACAGAGACTGATTTTCAGGATGAGATTATTCCTGTTATGAAAGCAGCCATAAAAGATAACTGGATGTACAGTGAACAGCCGGAGTGCAGCATTTCGGAGTTTTCCAAAAAAGAGTTTTCTGTTGCCTATGGAGCTTCAGGTCTCATTCTGGAGCATCTCTTTTCAATTCCGCCCCAGACAATCTCTCCGGACCAGAATCAGAGCACCAGGCAGAATATTATAAGCAGCATAGAGTCTATCGTTGACGCCAGAGGAGAAGCAGTATAGTGAGTTTCGGACAGTTCGATGAAAAAGCACGGGAATTCCTTATTAATACACCCGATACACCATATCCATGGATAAACTACCTTGGAACCGATGAGTTCTTTTCCATTATAAGCAACACAGCCGGAGGTTATGCCTTTTACCGGGATCCCAAGCTCAGACGTATTACAAGGTACCGCTACAATGATGTTCCGGTGGACAGCAACGGCCGTTACTTCTATATAAATGATGGAAATGATGTCTGGAGTCCTTCATTCAAACCGGTATGTGCAGAACTTGACAGTTATTCATGCAGGCATGGAATGGGCTATACCGAAATCACCGGAGCTAAAAACGGACTTGAAGTTTCACAGCTGCATTTCATTCCCCGCGGATATAAGGGTGAAGTAATCCGCCTGAAAGTGAGTAATAAGAGCAGTTCTCAAAAGACTGTAGATGTCTTTTCTTTTGTGGAGTTCTGCCTCTGGAATGCTCTTGATGATATGACCAACTTTCAGCGCAACTTCAGCACCGGAGAAGTGGAAATTGAAAATCAGGTTATTTATCATCGCACCGAATACCGGGAAAGAAGAAACCATTATTCATTTTTCAGCTGTGTATCAGATGATTACACCGGCTTTGATACCGATCGGGACTCATTCCTGGGCCGAAACCGTGGGCTGGCTATGCCGCAGGCGGTAGAAGCAGGTAAAGCGGGAAATTCAGTCTGTCACGGATGGCATCCGCAGGCCTCGCACCATCTTAAAATGACTCTTGCTCCCGGAGAAAGCAGAACCGCTGTCTTTGTTCTCGGCTATGCCGAAAATCCCCGTGATCAGAAATGGGATGATAAGGGAAAGCTTCGAAAAGATGAAGCATTGGAAATGATTAGCAAGTATGATTCGGCTGAAAAGATTGCTGCAGGCCTGGCAGATCTTGCGGAATACTGGACTGATTATCTTTCAGCATTTCAGATTTCAACCCCTGACAACAAAATTGACCGCATTATAAACACCTGGAACCAGTACCAGTGCATGGTTACGTTCAACCTTGCCCGAAGCGCCTCTCTTTTTGAATCAGGAATAAGCCGGGGCATCGGTTTCAGGGATACATTTCAGGATACCCTTTCCTGCAACCATCTTGTGCCGCAGAGGGTCAGAACCAGAATACTGGATGGTGCGTCCCTTCAGTTTGCAGACGGCAGCTCGTATCACCAGTATCAGCCTTTGACCAAGACCGGCAACAGTGATATCGGCGGAGATTTCAATGATGATCCGCTATGGCTGCCGATGGGAGTGGCAACCTACGTAAGGGAAACCGGAGATTATTCCATTCTTGATGAACAGGTCAAATGGGCGGATCGTGACGGAGAAACCGGCAGTCTGCTTGATCATATAAGAAGCTCATTCAGGTTCACGCTTTCAAACCTCGGTCCGCACGGGCTTCCGCTTATCGGGCGGGGCGACTGGAACGACTGTCTGAACCTCAATGCATTTTCGGATAACCCTGACGAATCTTTTCAGACCTGCGGACATGCCGAAGGGGGAAAAGCTGAATCTGTTTTTATCGCCGGCCTGTTTATATACTCCGGCCGTGCTTTCTCAGCCCTCTGCCGTAAGCTCGGGCTTGATAAGGACGCAGAGGAAATGGACGGGGCTATCAGCTCTATGGAAGCTGCTGTAAAAGCCGAGGGCTGGGACGGCGAGTGGTTTGTCAGGGCATATGATCACAATGGAAGCAGGGTAGGCAGCCGTGAATGCCCGGAAGGCAGTATCTATATTGAACCGCAGGGAATGTGCGGGATGGCTGAGATTGGAAAGGATGAGGGATTACCTCTTAAGGCTCTTGATTCAGTTAAAAAGCATCTGTACTCACCCTACGGCATCCAGATCCTTTCGCCGCCCTACACCGGCTACCATATTGAGCTGGGAGAAATATCGAGTTATCCGGAAGGCTACAAGGAAAACGGTTCAATCTTCTGCCACAATAATCCCTGGGTAATAATTGCCGAGACCATGGCGGGCCGCGGAGCTCAGGCTATGGAATATCACCGGACTATATGCCCGGGATATGATGATGCGCTTATGGAAAGGCATAAGACAGAGCCCTATGTATATTCGCAGATGATATCCGGCCGCGATGGTTTTATTCAGGGTGAAGCCAAGAACTCATGGCTTACCGGTACGGCATCCTGGAGCTTCTTTGCTTTCACACAGTATGTGCTGGGGATCAGACCTGATTTTGATCATCTGGTTGTAGACCCGGTAATTCCTGAAGACTGGAGCGGATTTACAGTTGAAAGAACCTGCAGAGGCAGCCTTTACCGTATTGAAGTTAAACGGGCATCGTCTGCCGGTGAAGCTCCTTCGGTGAAGGTAGACGGAATGTCTGTGGAGGGCAAGTTCGTTCCTTACTTCTCTGATAATTCAGAACATTATGTAGAGGTGCTTCTGTGACATACGGCTACTTTGATGATGATTCAAAGGAATACGTTATTACCAATCCTCTCACACCTGTTAAATGGATAAACTATATCGGCACAATTGCCTTCGGCGGTTTTGTCGACCATACAGGCGGAGCCCTGCTCTGCTGCGGTGACCCGGCTCTGAACCGGATAACACGTTACCTCTCATTCCTGGTTGCCGGCGAGATGCGCGGAACTACTGCATATATTCGGATTAAGGATGCTTCGGGTTACAGGCTTCTGAGCCCGTTTTATCTGCCCTCTCCTGAAGGGATTATTAGTTATGAATGCCGTATCGGAACACAGTACCTGATCTTAAAGACTGATTCCGGAGAGTTTGAATCAGAGATTTGTATCTTTGTCCCGGTTGATGAAAAACTTGAAATCAGGGATGTCAGGATTCATAATAAGTCCGATAAAACGCTGAAGCTGGATTTCATTCCGGCTGTAGAATATTCTCACTTCGATGCGCTAAAGCAGCTTACAAACGCTGACTGGGTTCCCCAGACCATGCAGAGCCGTGCCGTAAAAAGCAGTTCTGGCAGTACTGTTCTGCTTCAGTCCGCCTATATGAACCGCGACACAATGCTTAATTATTTCAGTTCCAGCAGGGCTGCTTCATCCTTCGAAACAGATCGGAGGGTTTTTATTGGTTCAAATGAATACGGCTCGTGGAAATCTCCTGCAGCCCTGAGTGCAGCTGAACTGCCGGGAACAGAGGCGAAGCGCGGTGATAATATAGCCGTACTTATGATTCCTCTTGAGATAGCTCCGGGAAAAACTGAGCGCTTCTTTACCATGCTCGGGCAGGCGGATTCGGAAGCCGGTGCTGTGTCTGCTGTTGAGAGGTTCAGCTCTGAAGATGTTGTTAATTCAGCTTTCAGCAATATTAAGAATTTCTGGGATGAGCATCTTTCTTATTTTCAGGCCAAAACTCCTGCTGATGATATGAACAGCATGGTGAATATTCATAATCCCAGGCAGTGCTACATAACCAAGAACTGGGCGCGATATCTTTCGATTTATCAGACCGGATACGGGGCACGGGGAATAGGTTTCAGGGATGCCTGTCAGGATGTATGCGGAATCATATCGCAGAAACCGGCCGAGGCTGCTGACTACCTTCTGGAAATCCTTAAAACCCAGAAAACCAACGGTTCAGCAATGCATCAGTACAATCCTCTTTCGGGGGAAGCTCATCCGGGGGAAACTGAAGAAATGCCCGACCGGCCTCAGTATTACGGCGATGATCACCTATGGGCTGTATATGCTGTATGTTCGCTTATAAAAGAAACCGGTGACACTTCCTTCCTTGATAAAGAAATCAGATTTTATGATTCAGATGAATCTGCATCGGTGCTTGAGCATTTGCTGCGGGCGTTGAAATTTACCGGAGAGAACACCGGAGCTCACGGGCTTCCTCTTCTGGGTTTTGCAGACTGGAATGATACTGTTAATCTCCCTGCCGGAGCAGAATCTTCTTTCATAGCATGTCTTTACGGCTTTGCTTTAAGCGAAATGATTCAGCTTCTGGAATACTGCGGTCTGGATTCAGCTTTGGTTGAAAGGCTTCAGGCGGATTATGTGAAAATGAAAGATATCTTTAATGCCGAAGCCTGGGTCGGCGACTGGTATGTCCGCTATTTCGATCACAGGGGGAAGGCTCTCGGTGCACCTGAAGACAGGTATGCATCAATCTTTGCTAATGCACAGAGCTGGGCGGTATTAAGCGGCTTTGCCCCGAGGGACAGGGCTGTCAGGGCTCTTGATTCTGTAAACCGGCGGCTTGCGACTGAAGCGGGAATCAAACTGATGAGTCCTGGATATGAAGGCTATGATCCCGAAAAGGGCGGTGTCACAACATATCCGCCGGGAGCAAAGGAGAATGCGGGAATATTTCTTCACGCAAACCCATGGGTTATGATAGCCGAATCAATGCTTGGTAACGGAGAGAGAGCTTTTGACTATTACTGCGCAATTAATCCTGCGGCTAAAAATGAAATTATTGATACTTATGAATGCGAACCCTACTGCTATGCCCAGAATATTCTGAGTGACGAACATCCATGCTTCGGTCTTGGGCGGAACTCCTGGCTTACAGGAACTGCCGCATGGGCATACAGGGCCGCAACAGAGTACATTCTTGGAATACGGCCGGTGTTTGAAGGCCTGAAAATAGACCCCTGTATCCCCGCCTCCTGGGATGGGTTCACAGTGAAACGGAAGTTTCGCGGAATTGATCTCAGCATAAAAATTTCAAATCCTGAATCCTGCTGCGGTGGCGTCCGCGAGTTCAGGATAAATGGTCTGGTATGTCCGGGGAATGTTATAACAGAAGATCTACTTAGAGGCATGAGCAGAAGCGCTGAAGTGGAGGCTGTTCTTTTATGAGAATGCGGGGCTTGGATTGGTTTTATTTTTCTGATTTACTACAACGTTGTAGTAAATCAGAAAGGAGCATAAATGGCTAAATTGAAGGATGTAGCTGAAAAATGCAATGTTTCACTGTCCACTGTAAGCAAGGTGCTAAACGGCAGCCGGGAAATAGGAGAACAGACCGCGAAGAGGGTAAGGGCAGCGGCCGAAGAGCTTGGGTATCAGCCCAACTCAGCTGCACGTGCGCTCAAAACAAGCAGGACATACAATATCGGCGTAATTTTCGAAGATAAAACAAATAGCGGGCTCCAGCACGGATACTTTGCCACCATATTCGACAGTCTCAAGGTTGAGGCGGAATCAAGGGGTTATGACATAACCTTTATCAGCAACAATCTGGGCGGCCAGGATAATTATTTCAAGCATACAAGATACCGCGGATGCGACGGTATTGCCATGGTTGTAGTTGATTATTCTAAGCCTGATATCATCCAGCTGCTTACAAGCGGTATCCCGGTTACAACCCTTGACCATGTTGTAGATGGTCATACTGCGGTTGTGAGTGACAATGCTAAAGGTATGAGGAAGCTTACCGAGCATGTGGTCAGCCTTGGTCACAGGAGAATTGCCTTTATCTACGGAGAGGACACTGATGTAACCAGTCAGCGCCTTGAATCGTTTCTGGAAGTCTGCGGTGAAAACGGAATCTCAGTTCCGGCGGATTTTCTTCTGGAAGGAATGTATCACGAACCGGGGCAGAGCGAAGAAGCCACCAGATCGCTTCTTGCCATGAAAGAACCGCCGACCTGTATTTTGTATCCGGATGACTTTGCAATTCTTGGAGGCATCAAGGTGATTCAGGAGATGCAGCTTGAAATAGGAAGGGATATTTCGGTTGCAGGCTATGACGGAATACTGCTTTCAAGGCTTCTTCATCCGCCGCTGACGACATACAGACAGAATGGTGAGATGCTTGGAAAGCAGATGGCTTATCAGCTGATTCGTAATATTGAGAGCTCCGACAGCTTCAGTCCGGAAGTTATTTCAGTACCCGGCGAACTTATTCCCGGGGCATCAGTATGTGATTTAAACCTGAAGTGAAAGGTTTCATATAAAAATAAATTTGGAGGATTTGTATGAAAAGAATGCTAATCGTTTCGGTATGCCTGCTTCTTACAGTAACAGGCCTTTTTGCCGGAGGAACTGCAGAAAAGGAGACTGCCAAAGAACAGGGCAAGGTTCTCAACATCTACTGCTGGAATGAGGAATTTCAGACTCGTTTCAAGGCGTATTTTGAAGAAAAGGGATTAATCCCCGAAGGTGTAACAGTCAACTGGGTAATTACTCCTAATGAAGGAAATGCTTACCAGAACAAACTTGATGAAGCACTTCTTCAGCAGGAAAATATCGCTGATGATGAGAAAGTTGATATCTTTCTTGTTGAAGCTGACTATGCTCTTAAATATGTTGATACTCCCTACACGCTCGATGTCATAAATGAAGTCGGACTTACTCAGGCTGATGTGTCAAAACAGTATAAGTACACTAAAGATATCATGACAGATAAAAACGGTGTTCTTAAGGGCGTTTCATGGCAGGCCTGTCCGGGCGGTTTTATCTATAGAAGATCTATTGCAAAGGCTGTAATCGGTTCTGACAAACCTGAAGATGTTCAGGCTGCTCTTTCAAGCTGGGATAAATTCGACAAGGTTGCTGCAGATGCAAAGGCCAAGGGATACTTCATGCTCAGCGGTTATGATGATGCTTTCCGTGTTTTCTCTGATAATATGGGCAGTGCATGGGTAGACGGCAACAAGATAAACATAGATCCTTCCATTAAAAGATGGATTGCTCAGACTAAACTCTACTCAGAGAACGGCTACAACAACAAGGCAAACCTCTGGTCTGCAGAAAGCTTTCAGGGTGCAACTCTGTCAGGTAAGGTTTTCGGATACTTCGGACCGAGCTGGTTCCAGGATTTCTGTCTTGCTCCTGCTACTCTTGAAGATCCAAACGGTGCCAAGGCTGTTGGAAACGGAAGTTACGGGGATTGGGCTCTGGTTAAGGGGCCTCAGGGATTCAGCTGGGGAGGAACATGGATCTGCGGCGCAGCCGGAAGCGACAATATCGATCTTATCCGCAGCGTAATGTACACACTCACCTGTGATGAAGAAACTCTAAAATCAATCGCAATGGAATACGGTGACTTCACCAATAACGAAGAAGCTATGGGTAACATGGCAAAGAGCGAATACAGCAACAAATTCCTTGCTGGACAGAACCACATATCAGTTCTTCTTGACTCTGCAAAAAGTATAGACAGAAGCAATATGAGCCCCTATGATCAGGGAATGACAGAAAAGCTTCAGAATGCTTTCAGTGACTACTTCAACGGAACAATTTCAGAGGAACAGGCCTGGAACAACTTTTACACAGCTGTTACCGAACTGTATCCTAACTTATCCAAATAATGAGAAGTTGGCCGGCTCAGGCTGAGCCGGTTCATATTCTCAAACAGCGGACAGGGGATATTCCCTGTCCGCTTATAAACTACAATGAGGATCTTTATGCGTAATAGTGCTGCACCGGGCAAAAAGAGTATCAGCTATTCGCGGTGGGGATATATTTTTCTTGCTCCGTTTTTTCTGATCTACATTACATTTACTCTTATACCGCTGATATCAACTTTTTATAACAGTCTTTTTGAGAATTACAGAATCGGACTTCTTCAGGTAGGCCCGAATTTTGTAGGTCTTAAAAACTATGCGGAAATACTTCTTAATTCCGATGTTCCCAAATATGCCTGGAATACAATTGTTATGTGGCTGATGGGTTTTGTTCCGCAGATTGTAATTTCACTTGTTCTTTCAGTCTGGTTTACGAGCAGCAAGCTGAAACTTAAGGCCCAGCCGTTTTTTAAGACGGTTGTCTATTTGCCTAACTTGATCATGGCTGCGGCATTTTCAATGCTGTTTTTTACACTATTTTCTGATGCAGGTCCGGTAAACAGTATTCTTCAGAGCCTGGGAATATCCGAAACACCGATAAGGTTTCTTGCAATTAAAACGACTGCTCGCGGACTTGTTGCTCTAATGAATTTTCTCATGTGGTACGGCAACACGACAATTCTTCTGATGGCCGGAATTATGGGCATAGATGAAAGCCTGTTTGAAGCCGCAAGGATGGACGGTGCGAATTCGCTGCAGATTTTTTTCCGGATAATTATGCCTCTGCTTCTACCCATACTTGCCTATGTGATGATTACAAGTTTAATCGGCGGTATCCAGATGTTCGACGTTCCACAGGTTTTAACCAAAGGAGACGGACTTCCTAACCGTACTACAATGACTTTAATTATGTATCTGAATAAACACCTCTTCAGCAGGAACTTCGGACTGGGAGGCGCAGTATCCACACTGATTTTTATCGTAACTGCAGTACTCAGTTTTGTCGTTTACAACATCACTATGAAAAGCTATTACGGAAACGGAAAGAGAGGACAGCTGAAATGAGAAATGAACTGAATACAATAAAGCTGCAGCGCGGATTATGCTACGCAGGTCTGATTCTACTTGCTGCGATATCTCTTTTCCCGTTTATAATTCTGATCATAAATTCAACCAGACTTCACGGTCAGATAATTAAAGGTTTTTCTATTCTTCCGGGGAACTCATTTTTTCTGAACTGGAAGAGTCTCTTTACCGATGAGAACATTCCGATAGTACAGGCCCTTGGGAATTCGGTTTTTATTTCGACTGTTACTGCACTGTTTACCGCTTATTTTTCGGCAATGACAGCTTATGCTATTCACATGTACCGGTTTAAGGGGCGGGAGTTTGCATTCAGATTTATTATGCTTGTGATGATGGTTCCTCCTCAGGTTTCCGCCGCAGGCTTCATTCAGCTGGTTATGAAAATGGGACTGATGGATAGTTTTATTCCGCTTATAGTACCTTCCGTAGCCTCTCCTATAGTTTTCTTCTTCATGCTTCAGTACATGGAAGCATCTCTGCCCTTCGAGATAGTTGAAGCTGCAAGGGTGGACGGATCAAACGAGATAAGAACATTCAACACAATTGTTCTGCCCATTTTAAAGCCGGCAATGGCAGTACAGGCTATCTTCTCCTTTGTTACATCCTGGAATAATTATTTCATGCCGGCGCTGATAATTAACTCCAAGGCTAAGAAGACGGTTCCTATTCTAATTGCCCAGCTGAGGAGTGCCGACTACATGAAGTTTGATCTGGGCAAGGTCTATATGCTTATCTTTGTCGCTATTGTTCCGCTGATGATTGTATACCTGCTTCTGTCAAAACATATTATCAAGGGTGTTACCCTGGGCAGTGTTAAAGGCTGATTGATTAAGGAATGAAAATGAAATTTGATTTTCCGAAAGAGTTTATTTTTGGATTCGGGACCTCTTCATACCAGATTGAAGGGGCTGTAAAAGAAGGCGGGAGAGAGCCGTCAATCTGGGATACTTTCTGTGAAATTCCGGGAAAGATAAAAGACGGCTCCTCAGGTGCAACGGCCTGTGATCATTATCACCTGTACAGGGAAGATGTAAAACTTATGAAATCCCTGAATGCCGGCGCCTACCTTTTTTCAATTGCATGGCCCAGGGTCATGAAGGGTGGAGTTCTCAACCCTGAAGGCATTGATTTTTACAGTCGCCTTGTGGATGAACTTCTTGAGTCCGGGATTGAACCATTTGCAAAACTCTATCACTGGGACCTCCCTCAGAGCCTGCAGGATAAAGGGGGCTGGGTTAACCGGGATACAGTCTTTCTCTTTGCTGAATATGCTGATGCAGTCAGCAGAAAACTGGGAGACCGTGTAAAAAAATGGATAAGCCATAATGAGCCATGGTGCGTGACCTTTCTCGGGATGCATCACGGTGAGTTTGCCCCCGGATACGGAGATCTTAAGGATACTCTGACAGCTTCACACCATCTGCTGCTGTCGCACGGGCTTGCCGCTGCACCGATTCGAGGCAATGCTGATAACGTTGAATACGGGATCGGGCCGAATTACCTTCCGGTGTATCCGGCTTCTGATTCTGATGAGGATAATGCTGCGGCGGCTCGATTTGACGGCTACTTCAACCGCTGGTTCTTTGATCCTATTTTTGGTAAAGGCTATCCGAATGATATGCTTGAGTTTTATGAAAGTTCAATGCCGGCTGTGAGCGATGCGGATATCAAGGCTATAGCAGTACCCCTGGATTTTATCGGCGTTAATTACTACAACGCTCTTGTAGTGAAACACAGCCCTGAAGGCGGCCTGCTGGAAACTGAAAGTGTTCCGATGCAGGCTGTGAGTCACAGCGCCGACAGGGAGGTTTATCCTCAGGGCCTCTACGATACACTTATGAATATTCAGTCAGCTTACAGTCCGAAGGCTGTTTATATTACAGAGAATGGAGCGGCCTTTGATGATCCGTCACCGGCTGATGGGCGGGTTCATGATGAAAGCCGGGTTAACTTTCTAAGGGAGCATTTCAATATCGCTCATAAAGCGCAGCAGAACGGTGTTCCGCTGAAAGGTTTTTTTGTCTGGTCGCTTCTTGATAATTTTGAATGGAGTTCGGGTTACAGCCTTAAGTACGGTGTTGTACATGTCGACATGAAAACGCAGAAGCGGACAGTCAAGGACAGCGGCTTCTGGTGCCGGGATGTTTTCGGTTCGGGAAGGATATTATAATCCATTTTTCCACGGGCCGAGAGCAAGAGCAGCCTGAATCCTGACAGCCTCTTCCTCATCATTTTTCAGTTTATCTACTTTATTCCAAACTTTCTCATCATCGACCTGCACAATTTTAGAAAGTGCGTAAATGGTGGAACGCCTGACTATCCACTCTTCATCATTAAGAAGCCTGATAAGATCCGGTACTGCCTCTGCAGCGCAGGTTCCGGATTCAGCTAGGCGTAAAGCAGCCTTGTCCCGGATAATCCACTCCTCATCGCCGAGATTTGATATAAGCCCTGCAAGTTCAGCTGTAGATACCGGCTTTGGCTCAAGACCTGAAAAATCAGGCTCAGTGTTATTCAGAGCGGCGCTGAGTACCCGCCAGCTTCTGTTGTCGGTATAATTATACAGATCTTCAGCTTTCTGGATTTCTTTTTTTGTCTTTACTATAAACTCACCGGAATCGGGTGCATCTCCAAGTTCATATTCATAAGCCGTAAATGTTCCGCCGCAGCGGTACGACCAGAAGCTCCAATGCCATTCACGGCGGTTGTATAGGTGAATTAAATCATTCAGATACTCATCACATCCGGCGATTCTCCGATTGCACCAGAACTCGGCAGCGATAATACGGTTTGACGGGATACCGTTTTCTGCTGCGAATTCTTCAACCGGTTTGAGAAGTTCTGCCAGCCGGTTAATATCCCAGACTTCCTGCGGCCCATTCCAGTATGCCGGCATCGCATCAGGATAACTGTAACGCCCCATATTTTCGCTTAGTGATGAGAAGTTCCACGGCACCGGGTTGTGAAATGAATACAGGATGTACGGATCGTCCACCGGCTCGGTATACGGCATTCCTTTGGGATCAGCCCACAAATACCCGTCGAGTACTATCGGAGTGTTGGTGTCTTCTTTACGGATTGCTCTCACCATCATTTTGTTGAAGAGGTTTAGATCGGCGGTGGTGCCTTCAGTAGCTTTCAGCCATCTCCTGAATGACGAATCAGATTCATCAAACCCGAAAGCATATGCGGCAACCGGCTCATTTATAGGATTGTAGGCTGCAACCGCCGGATGGTCGTTAACTGCTGCGGCCAGATCCCTCCAGAATTGAAATGACTGCACCCAGTATTCCTGATCATTCCACAGGCGGCAGTCTGTTTCCTCTTCGTTGGGATTTCCGTATTTGTGACCGGGCAGTTCGAACATGGTAAGTATTACAGCAATCCCGCTTTTTTCGGCATCATCAAGAATATCAAGAAGTACTTCAAGATCAGCCCTGTTTATTGTTTGATAGTTATCCAGATCTCCAATCAGGAAATCCTTTTCCGCTGCCGGAAGAAGATTTGGTCCTAACCTGATGTATTGAATTCCTGCGTCTGCAGCAGCTTTGAAATATTCAGAATTATAGTTCAAGGGGAAGTAGTTTGCTCCTTTTTTCGGACTGTTCCAATACTTCATTTTTTCTGAGGCTTCTAATTCTGTACCGGTCTGATATGCAGAATCGTCTGTATCTAAAATATCTACTTTTTCCGGGATGCTGCGGCAGGATAAAATTGATAAGCTTAACGCGAAGAACATTAGAATTATTATTTTTTTCATATGACTGACCTTACTTTTAATATTAGAATAAAGCGGTAACAACTTATGCGTTTTAATGTGTTTGTTATTAGTATCGGAGATTTTATCACAAAGGAAAATAAAATAGTAAATTTAAAATCGACTTACAGGAACTTTAAAAATCAGGGGAAACGTCTTACTGAATCTTTGCCTGCCTCTGAATCCGAACTGATTACATCTGAGGATCTTGCCCCTCTTCCTGAACCTGTCAGAAAATACCTTGAGTATACAGGATCCGTCGGAACAGAGAAGGTGAAGTTTTTTACAGCGGAGATAGACGGAGATTTTAAGATGAGTCCTGATAGGGGCTGGGCTCCGGTTCAGCAGAGCAGTTTTATAGAAAGTCCGGCAAGATTGTTTTTTATGAAGATGAAATTTATGGGACTTAAAATATTCGGCCTTCATCATTATGAAACAGCAAAGGCTACTATGGTAGTTAAAATTCTCGATCTTTTTAAGGTAGCAGATGCCAGAGCGCCGGAGATGAACAAGGGTGAGACCGTAACAGTCTTCAATGATATGTGTGTTCTTGTTCCTTCTTCACTTATAGATTCAAGGATAAGCTGGCGTGAGATAGACAAGCTTACCGCAGAGGGTACATTTACAAATGAAGGAATAAGTGTAACAGCCACTCTCTACTTCAATGAATCAGGACAGATGGTAAATTTCATATCCGAAGATCGGTACTTTCTGAATGAAGACGGCACATACGAGATGCTTCGATGGGCTACCCCTTTAATTGAATACAAAGAAAACAACGGTTTAAAGATTACATCTTTTGGAGAGGCTATATGGCTAAGGGATGGTTTGGAGTACTGCTACGCCTGCTTCAATATACGGGATGTGAAGGTTAATCATGTACACTATTGAAGTTCTAAAGATTTGCGGTTAGACTCTGTTTCTAAATACAGGAAATTAAATGGAGTGATATATGGCCGATAAGCTTATGATGGAAGTCTTTGTTGAAATCAATCAGGAAGAAAGAAGTCAGCTGGACGGCCCCGCAGGATCGATCATTATGATTCCTTTTACCGGGTCAGTTAAGAGTGAAATCTTCAACGGTGACCTGCTTCCAGGCGGAGTTGATACACAGCTTGTCGATGTGAACGGTGTAAAGCATATGTCCGCCCGTTATATGGCTGAAGGAACTGACAATACAGGAGCTGCCTGTAAAATCTATATCGAGAATAATGCCTTTTTCAATCTTGATGCGCCTAAACCCTTTAAAACTATCCCTACATTTTATACCGACAGCAAGACCCTTGCCCCCTATCTGCATAGTAATAAATTCCGCGGAGAAGGCGTCAGGGGTGACGAAGGTCTGGTGATTAAGTTTTATGAAATTGACTGATGCCCGTATTTGCTGTCGGTTACCGGTAACTATATACAGCACATTGATATAGATTAAATAAATCAATTAAAGGCCTCTCATTATAATTTTTTAAAACCTTCCTAAATATTTAAACCATTTTTCCTGCTAATTTAATTGTGCCTCCTTTGAAGTTTATGATTATCTTGTGTTTGAATGCTGTGACGCCTATTCCGATGCTGTAATTTCGGTTATTTTGATTCTACGCTTTATAATGGAGAGATTGAAATACTTTCTGAAGACAGTCTTTGAAAAACTTCAATAATAATCTAAACTGTCAACGGAATTCAAAGATGAGTATTATTGTATTAATTTACTTTTTTATAAGTATAATAGCTTCAATTGTCGGCGCGATAAGCGGTATAGGCGGTGGCGTGATAATCAAGCCGCTGCTCGATCTGTTTAGCCCTATGAGCGTTGCTTCAGTAGGATTTCTGTCCGGCAGTACTGTTTTATCTATGACTGCCTCTTCTCTTATACGAAACAGAAAATCCGATATTCACCTCGATAAGAGAATTGGAACTCAGATGGCAGCAGGCGGCGTAGTCGGGGGGCTTGCAGGAAAGTTTCTGTTTGATCTAATAAAAGCCGCCTACAGTAATGAACTTGTTCTTGGTGTAATCCAGTCTTCTCTTCTGCTTATGATGACAGCCGGGGTCTTTGTGTTTACTCTTAACAAAGATAAAGTCAAACCGCTGCATATAAAAAACAATGCTTTCTGTCTTTTTACCGGAATAACACTTGGATGTGTTGCCAGCTTTCTGGGAATCGGCGGGGGGCCTATTAATCTTGCGGTTCTTTATTTTTTCTTTGCAATGGATTCTAAAAGAGCTGCGCTTACCTCATTGTATATAATATTTTTCTCACAGTTCGCAAATTTAATCTTTACAGTATCAGGGGGTAATGTTCCGCCGTTCAGTGGACTTACACTTGTTCTTATGATTGTCGGCGGTGTAAGCGGAGGGGTGATGGGCTCAAAGCTGCTTGGAAAAATGACATATAAGGATGTAGACAAGCTCTTCTGTATCGTAATGGGTATCATCATCTGTATCTGCATCTATAATATTTTTAAGTGGTTTATTTGAGTTGTATTCTTCTGGCTGATATGTCAATTGATAATTAAATATTAAAGAAAGGAGAACTGACCAGCAGCTCTCCTCTCTTATCGAAATATTTAGGGTGTACTTTTTTACTTTAATTTCTTCTATTTAATAGTATAAACATTGATGGCTTCAGACATTGCCTTTTCTGTGAGTTCCTGCCCGATTCCGGGGAGATCAGGAACTTCGTAATATCCGCTTTCAGGCATATAGTCATGAACGCAAAGCTCTCTCATTCCCTTCTTTAAGGCTCCTTCATGCAGCTCATGAATCAGGAAGTTAGGAATAACAGCTTCTACCTGAAGAGATGCTGCAGTAGCTATCGGCCCTCCGCAGATATGAAGCTGTACACCGCAATCGTATATGTTAGCCATGTCACAGATTTTTTTAGTCTCTGTAATTCCACCGGTAATACAGAGATCAGGCTGAATAACCTGAATAGCTCTTTTTTCGAGGAAATCCCTGAATCCCCAGCGAGTGTAGATTCTTTCACCGCTTGCTATCGGAATATTCACATTATTATGAATTTCAAGCATTGAGATTGCATTCAACGGATGCACAGGTTCTTCATAATAATAAATATTAAGATCTTCAAGCGCCTGTCCAAGCTGAATTGCTGTTATTGTGTCAGTAAATGAATGCAGCTCAATAATTATATCTAAATCAGGTCCGCCTGCTTCCCTCATGGCTGCAGTTCTGTTGTATGCGGTCTGGATCATTTCATGGGAGAGTTTTCCCCTCATCTTCCAGTCCGGGTTCGTAGCTTCCCGGGCCCATTTCCCATCAGCTGTAACACCTATGGGATCCACCTTAATAGCTGTATAACCTTCTGCCATCGCCTTTCGGGTAGCTTCAGCATACTGCTCAGGTTCTGTAAGGAAGCGGTGTTCCTCATCCCAGTCAAACTGCAGCTGGCTTGCATAGGTTCGAATCTTATCGTTTGTTTTTCCACCCAGAAGTTCATAGACTGGAACACCCAGGGCTTTACCCTTAATATCCCAGAGTGCTGTGTCGATAGCGCTGATACCTGCGTTAATTACGGTACCACCGCCCATTCCCCAGAATGTTGTTCGGAATATGTGTTCCCAGATAGCTTCAATCTTTTCTGGATCCATACCGATGAGCAGAGCACCAAAGTCTCTCGCAATCCCAACACCGGCATAATGTGCTTTTCCGTATGATAAGCCTACTTCTCCAAAGCCTGAGATTCCTTTATCTGTGTTAATTCTTACACAGATAACGCCTCCCATTACATTGGGATTTAATTCGAATACATCGATACTTGTAATTTTCATTTAAATCTTGTCCCTTAACCTTGAAATTTTTCCAGATGGTTATGGTCTGTTAAAAACAGTTAGTTGTATGGTTGTTATACAAGTATACTAATACTCGATTTTATTCCTGTCAACATAAATTTAATTTAGAAACTTGCTTTGGAGGTAGATTATTTTAAAAATAGTGAATATAACCTGGAGATCCTATTCGGAAATCTTTTTATAATAACGATATGAACGAACTCTTGATTCCATTTCCATTTCGATACATTTTTGAATATCTTTTTCTTTGATACCGTCCAGCATTGTTTTATGAAACCTCAGGACGTTCTCATAAGAACCGGAATCTTTTACAGAACGCTGCAGGTTCTGGGCCATAGCTTCATTGAAACTGTGGTGAATAGCATCATACAGCATTGTCATAAGAAGATTATCGGAAAGCTCGCAAACTGTCTGGTGGAATTGAGCATCCAGAGAATTAAATTTTTCCACATCATCATCTGCAGCTGCAGTTTCCATTTCTGAGTAAATTTTCTCGAGTTCCTCAACTCCTTTACCGTAGGAATCTTTTTCAAATGCGAGACGTATACTTCCTATCTGGAGAATCATACGGAAGTCATTTATTACATTATAGTCTTTTGTTAAAATTTTAGAATTATAAAGTTCGCTGAAATAGCTTCGCATATTAAAATCTCTTACAAAAGTGCCTTCCCCGACCATTGTTTCGGTTAATCCAAGCACATTAGATTTTTGAATTGCCATTCTTAAAGACATTCGGCTGACACCCAATGTTTCAGCTAATTCGGTTTCAGAGGGAATTTTCGTATTGGCTTTCCAGTTTCCTGATAGAATTTGTTCAGTTATGTAATCAAATATTTTATCAATTAAGTTAGATTTTACAATTTTAGCCAATGAACTAGCTCCTTCAGTTCTGTTGATATGTTAATCTATCAGACTGTAATACAAGTATCTTTGCAGAATTCACTTTAAATTGCAAGTTAAAGTGTTTTTTTATCCGGGCTCCTTTTATGCAGATAAAAATGTTTGTGAAAAAATTTGACTTATAAAAAAAGTATGCTATTATGTGTTAGATGGTTAGGTTGTTATACAAGTAGACATCTGTAGTTGAGAGGATAGGCCTTGATGACTATGGAGCTGCAAAAATTTAGGAGAGGTTAATGAAATTCAACAAAAAATTTACTGCATTAAGTTTAATCGCGGTTTTATTACTCGTTTTTCTATCAGGATGTGCGAAAAAAGATGATGTGGCCGATTCTCAGGCACAGGATAATACAGAGAAGGTGGTCAAACTTAGACTGTCTACTATTGTTACCAAAAAAGAACTTGATGCGGATAATACTGCGATGGCAAGAGGATTGAATTCCTGGGTAAATACAGTTCAGGAAAAATCGAACGGAACAATCGAAATTACTATGTTTACTGATGCCCAGCTCGCCAAAAAAGCAGATGAAACAGTGAACGGTATTCAAACTGGCGGATTTGAAGTTTCACATTTTGCTACTGGAAACTGGGCAGAATATACAGATGCTTTTGCTGAACTGAACGTCCCTTATCTGTATTCAGGCTTTGACAGTGTTCACGCAGTTATGGATGGCGAGATAGGTAAAGAGATGATGAATAAACTTGAGGCAGATGTTCCTTCCATAAAAGCATTAGCTTATATGGATATTGGATGGAGGCATGTAACTAATTCAAAAAAACCGATTAAAAGTCCTGCGGATATGAAAGGCCTGAAGATCAGGACTATGAATGATAAACTGCAGATAGCTGCAATGGAAGCACTTGGTGCAACTGTAACACCCACTCCATTTTCTGAATTATACAGTGCTCTTCAGCAGCACCTGGTTGATGCACAGGAAAATCCCCTGTCTACGATTTACAGTAACAAGCTGTATGAGGTCCAGTCTTATGCAACACTGACAAAGCATACATTTACTTCTACATTTATGTTCATGAATAAAAAGGTTTATGATGGGCTGTCTGATAACCAGAAAGCCGCTGTTGAAGCTGCAAATATTGCCTGTACAAATGCCAGTCGCCTGGCAGCAGCAAATACAGAATCAGAGTATGCTGATTTACTTAGGGCTACCGGAGTCGAAATATATGAACCGACTGCAAGTGAAAGTAAGGCATTTAGAGCAGCAGCATCTAAAGCCTGGACCGATGCAGAAAAGCTGATGGGTGAAGCCAGGTATAAAGCATTATTGGAAACTGTTGAAGCCGCTGAAAAATAAAATAAGATAAGATATATTGACTATATTTAATTAAAAAGAGTGTGCAGTATTATTAAGTGCTGCGCACTTTTTGTAATCATTTAAGGATTATTACAATGAAGGAAAAACAATCTAACCATAACTGGTTAAAATATATAGCTAATATTGATAAATATCTCGGTGCAGGATTATTTATTTTTATTATGCTTTTATTGACTGTACAGGTTATCAGCAGGTATCTCTTTAAGCATTCAATTACCTGGACCGAAGAACTCGGAATAATATTGTTTTTATGGATGACTTATCTTGGAATTTCCAGTGCAGTTACATACCGAAAACATTTACGAATAGATGCATTATTGAATGCGGTTCCGTTTAAAGTAAAAAAGATACTTTTAATTATCAGTGATGTTATATTTATTGGGTTTAATACTTATATAGTGTTTCCATTTTTGAATATCATTGAAGGACTCGGAAACGCTTCATCTCCTATTTTGGATTTTCCAAAACGGCTTAGTTATGGCTTTATCCCCTTGATGCTGACAATTTCAAGCCTGAAACTTATATACGATATCTATAGATTGGTTCATGAGCAGGAAAAAAATATAGGGGCATCTGTACCTGCAATAAATTTTGACGAGCTGGAAAAAGAGCAGGGAGGTGCGAACTAATGTCAGTTGCTATTATGTTTATTTTAATGTTTGTGTTGTTCGCAATAGGGGTACCTATCGGTATAAGCCTGATATTGCCCACATTTGTTTTACTCCTTATGAATCCCATTACTTCACCGGAGTTCATAGCGCAGACTCTTTATAACGGTACAGCCTCATTTACTATGATTGCTCTTCCATTTTTTATGATATGCGGAAACATTATGGATATAGGCGGTATTTCAAAACGTCTTGTAAATGTCGCTAATTCTTTAATTGGAAATGTAACAGGCAGCCTCGGAATGGTTGCAATACTTTCCTGTATGTTTTTCGGTGCTGTATCAGGATCCGCTGTCGCAACAGTAGCCGCAATTGGAATTATTATGATTCCTGAAATGGTTAGAGCGGGATATGATAAGCACTATGCAACCGGTTTATGTGCTGTAGCCGGTGGGTTGGGAATAATTGTTCCCCCAAGTTATCCAATGGTTATATATGGAATAACAAACAATGAATCTATAGGAGATCTCTTTATTGCTGGAATTGTTCCGGCTGTTGTTGTTGGTCTTATGCTGATGATTGTTAATTATGTATATGCCAGGAAGCATGGGCTAAAAGGAAAACATAAGGTTTCGGTCAAGAAGGCTGCAAAAGCTATATGGAGCGCAAAGCTCGCACTGCTTATGCCTATTATCATTCTTGGCGGTATATATGCAGGAATTTTTACTGCGACCGAAGCGGCTGTTGTTGCTACAGTATACGGGATCATTGTTGGTGTTTTTGTCTATAAGGAAGTTACGTTTGCAGGATTATGGAAAATGTTCAAGGATACTACAACCTTTAATGGAGGTATGATGTTGACTGTAGCACCTGCCGCTGCGCTGGGTACAGTCTTCGCGTATCTGGGTGTTACAAAGACTATTACCGACTTCTTCCTGGGAATTTCCACAAGCCCAGGAATTATACTTCTGTTTATTTTTGGAATTCTATTTTTAATCGGTATGTTCGTTCAAACTACACCTGCGATAGTAATTTTCTCACCTGTACTTCTTGCTGTTGCAAACTCGGTTGGAATCAGCACCCTTCATTTTGGCGTGATAATGATTCTGGCTCTTTCAATTGCGTTTGTTACGCCGCCGGTTTGTGCAAATATATTTGTTGCCCAGACTATGACCGGGTTGTCATCCGATAAAATTATAAAAGCCTCTCTTCCATTTGTTTTTGCAATGATTGCAGCGCTGATTGTCGTGGGATTTTCACCCTGGATGTCTGAATTCCTGGTTGCCGTATTGAAATAAACTGTCAGGTCAACTGCTGGTGAAGCTAATATAGGAAAACATCAGCATCTGACCTGAGCTTCTAAACTAAAATTTAAATCTTAAACTCATTTCTGGAAAAAGCCCGAAATTTGTTTTAAGTAAAAGGACGATATATGTTAAGCGATAAAGCGAAAGAACTCTTTAAAAAGCTTGAATTAAATATTCCGGCTGTAGCAATAAAGTATCTACCGGTAAAACCTGAGAAAGTAAAACAGACTGATAAGAAACTGGCGTTTTGTCAGTTTGTAAAAGAGTGTCAGGATTCGGGTGAGCAGTTCTATATTACTAAAGAAAATGATTCCTGCTACGGCCAGATTTCATTGGGGATGATCCCTAAACCTCCCATCACCGCCTCAGGCCAGGCGGGATTTGATTTTGAAATGTACAGGACTCCTGCTCCGAACAGAAAACTATATATGCAGCTTCCTGTCATTGAACCCAATACTGTGAACTATGTTGTTTTTTCACCGGTTAGTCTTTGTGATTTTGATCCTGATTTAATTGTGGTATTTGCTGAACTGGAGAAGGCTGAGATAATTATGCGTGCTACATCATATATTTCAGGTGACCTGTGGGAATCAAAATCCACGCCGGTTTTGAGCTGCAGTTGGATGTATGCCTATCCTTATATCTCCGGAAAGGTCAATCATATAACGACCGGTTACTATCACGGTCTTAAACGAAGGAAGGCCTTTGCCCCTGGATTAAGAATGATTTCAATCCCCTTCAATAAAATTGATGAAGTTGTAACTGCTCTTGATGAAATGCCCTGGACGGCTATAGCTTTCAGAGAAGATGAAGAAAGTAAAAAAGAACTTGAAAGACGAATGAAGCACTGGGGTGAAATGGCAGAAGAAATGAATTGTGAGATTCATCTGCACTAAATTAGTATTAAAAGATTCCATGAGGGGGTTTACCTTTCATGGAATCTTGAAAATGTTACAGGGCAATATCAGTTGCTTGGCGTGATTGATTCAGATTTTAAGGGACAATGATGAAATGAGTTATAAAATTCTTATACCTACTGTTCTATCCGGTTCTGGAGTCAAATTTTTAAAAAATAAAGGGTGTGAAGTTGTAATAGAACCTTCGGAAGATAAATTCCTGGCTCGGATTGGAGATTTTGATGCTGTCTTGTCCGGGGGGCTGAATGGGCTTTTTTTCGGCAGTGAGGTATTGGATAAATCCGACAGGTTAAAAGTTATAAGCAATTTCAGTGCAGGGTATGAAAACATTGATATTGATTATGCTGCAAAAAAGGGAATTTATGTAACAAATTCCGGTGCTGCTAACTCAAATGCCGTAGCTGAGCATACTATGTATCTTATACTTGCATGCGCAAAAAACGCTAATATAATGGCGGAGGCTGCAGCTGACGGGAATTTTGAAATTAGAAAAGTAAAAAGAAATATTGAACTCCGGAATAAAGTTCTCGGGATAATTGGATGTGGTCATATCGGAAGAATCGTTGCTCAGAAGGCTATGAAGGGTTTTGATATGCAGGTATTGGCATATGATCCCTACATCAGGCCTGAACTTATTCCGGAAGGTGTCTGTCTTCTGGATGGAATTAATGATTTATTAGAAAGAGCTGATTTTATTACTATACATCAGCCTTTGACTGATTCAACTTTCCATTCGATTGGACTTGAACAGTTTCGAAAGATGAAGCATGGTTCTTATTTCATAAATGCCGCACGCGGCGGGCTGGTGGATGAGGGAGCGCTTCTGAAGGCACTGGATGAGAAGATGATTGCAGGTGCAGGATTGGATGTTTTTGAGCAGGAGCCGACGGATCCTGCAAATCCTCTTTTAAAAAGGAAAAATGTGATTGTATCTCCACACTGCGCTCCAACAACGGTAGAGTCGATAGATCGAATGGAACTGTTTGCCGCTCAGGATCTCTGGAATGTTTTAAACGGCAGACGCCCAAAGTTTCCGGTGAATAATCCGGATTCTTGTGCTAATATATCTCATGGCAATGTTATACCTTGAAAGTGATCAGACAGATCCATATTATAATCTTGCTTTGGAGGAGTATGTTTTCAACGAACTTCCCAAAGAAAACGAGTATTTCATGCTATGGCAGAACGATAATTCAATAATTATCGGCAAGCATCAGAATACAATAGAAGAAATCAATCTGCCCTTCGTTGAGGAACATAAAATCAATGTGGCACGGAGACTCTCCGGCGGCGGGGCGGTATATCATGATCTGGGCAACCTTAACTTTACATTCGTCACAGATGCCAAAGCGCTGGGCGGGATAGATCTGGCTTCGTTCTGTATTCCCGTGGTTAAAGCTCTTAACTCAATAGGTGTAAATGCAGAGATAAGCGGCAGGAATGATATTGTGATTGACGGAAGAAAGTTTTCCGGTAATGCACAGTACCTTCGCAAAAAGCGGGTAATGCATCATGGTACGCTGATGTTTGACTCAAATCTTGAGATGCTTACGAAGGCGCTGAATGTTTCTGCCGACAAGGTTGAGTCAAAGGGTATTAAATCAGTTCGGAGTCGAGTGACAAATATAAAGGAACATCTTAATAATGAAATGACCACAGGTGAATTCTGGAATATTCTTCGGCAGTTTATGATTAAAGAAAATAATATGGAAACCTATAATATGACCGAAGCTGATAAAGAATCGGTAAAACAGCTCCGGAAAAAGTATGATACCTGGGACTGGAATTATGGGCGTTCACCCACATACAGTATACGCAAGGAGCGACGGATTGAAGGTTGCGGAAAGATACAGCTTTTTATGGAAGTAGAGAAGGGTGTCATAAAAAATTTTACCAGCAGGGGCGATTATTTCAGTCTTGATGACAGCACAATGCTTGTTAATAAGATTGTCGGTGTCAACAATAATAAGGAGTCGCTGGAGCAGGCCTTGAGAGGTGTTGATATAGATCGATACTTCAAGGGGCTTAGCCTGGAGCAGTTTATAGACACAATTCTTCAGTAGTTTATATTGTACTTATATACAAAAAAACGTTACTATTCACTGTGGAAGAATCAAACGACCCGATGCACGGGATTACGCTCGAAATAATGCTTAACAGGCTGGTATCCTATTTCGGATGGGAAAAGCTTGGAAGTCACATCCGGGTAAACTGTTTCAATTACGAACCTTCTGTTAAATCAAGTTTGAAATTTTTGCGAAAAACTCCATGGGCAAGAAAAAAGGTTGAAGATCTCTATATAGATCTTGCAACTGCAAAAAAACAGGACAACTGGTGGAAAAACGGAAAGGCTATAAATCAATAAATTAAAATAGATACTGGAATATGCACTGTTATTTTTAAAGTGAAAGTTTCATTTCAAGATTTGCTTCAATTTGGGATTCAAGCTGATAATCTTCTGCGTCACTGATATCATCAAGATGATATACCTGCCGTAAGATTAGGTATCAGGTCATTCCCGTTTAAAATTGCCTGAATAAAATTCGATTGCGCCGGAAAATTAATGTCCTCTTAAAAACTCCGGAAATTATAGGTTTCCATCTGATCTTTATGCTCATCTTTATAGAACTTGTAGGTGATTGAATCTGAAAAACTTCTTTTATTATAGGAGAGAATGTCATCCAGAAAAATCTCCGGCTCGATATTTGAGATGCTGAAGCTGAGAAAGCTGCCCTTTGAAACAGTAATTGTTGAAAGATATAAACGCCGTGAAGCTTCGGTTGAAGAGTCTCTGATTGAGATATATCTGGCCGGAGTTTCTGTTCGCCGAGTTAAAGATATCACTGAAGCTCTCTGAGGGACCAAGGTTTCGTCAGGTACTGTCAGTAATTTAAATAAACAGATTTATGAGAAGATAGAAACACGGCGGAACAACACTGGCAAAGAATTAAAACGAATAATCCTATTGAAAGAATTATGCGGGAAATCAGAAGACGTACTCGGGTTATGGTAATTTCCCAGATGGTAATTCTGCTCTTATGCTGGTTGCTGCTCGACTAAGACATATTGCCTCCGCATCATTACAGGGAAAGGGCATTCGCCGTGTTCATAAGCCCTTCGGCTGATTCGACAGTTTGATTTGTCCCATCCGCAAGCAAATGTAATGCAGAGGTAATTTGCTCTATACCCAGAGATTGCTCCTTAACCGCATTCCTGATCTCCTGCGAGATTCCCATTAAACTTTTTGCATCATTAAGGATTGCGGAATTAGCTTCTGTCTGTTCTTTTGTAGTAAGTTCAATACCGGCAACCATATTATTTATAAGTTCTACCCCGCTTACAATTCTGTTAAGGGCGTCCATGGAGGATTCAATACTGGCGGTATTCCTATTTACCAGTTCTCTGCCGCCTATAGACAGTTTAAGCGCCATTTCAATATTCTGTTTAATCTCCACTAGAATACGCTCAATTTCTTTTGAAGACGATTGCGAATCCTCTGCCAATTTTCGTATTTCCGTTGCTACGACGCTAAAGCCCTTACCCGCATCACCCGCATGGGCGGCCTCAATTGCTGCATTCATTGATAATAAATTTGTTTGTGTTGCAATAGAATTAATTGCCTTCAGAATCTCATCGACGGTTGCAGTTTTTTCATTCAAGCGGGAAATCTCATCTGAAATAGATATCAGACTGTCTGCGATATCTTTTGTGCCCTCAACAGTCTGCTTAATTTCAGTCTGTCCTGTGATAGCAACCTCTACACTGTCACGGGATGTTGTTGATGCTTTAGCAGCATTTGTAGCAACCGACTTTACACTGGCTGCCATTTCTTCAAGGCCTGAAACAGTTTCTTCAATAATACCGAATTGCCGCTCCGTGCTATCGGAAATACTTATCAGGCTTTTCGAGAATTCCTCTGCAGTTGAAGATATCTCAGTTGTTGTTGAAGCCTCTTGCTCAATGGTTGTAACCAAAGACTGGGAAGATGATTTAAGCTGTTGTACAGCCGATTCAAGGCGAACTTTAGTTGTAACATCCGACACTAATTCCAGATGTCCAATCTTTTTCTCTTTATTACGACGATCATAGAGATAGGTTGTATCAACCTGAAAATTCTTGTTCACTCCTTCATTGGTAAAAAAAGACTGAGATATTCCCTTTCTAAGCATCGCCACACCGCATTTTTCAGTACCGCAGATATCGGCGTTCCATTTTGAACAATGTTCACCCATAACCTGGCCGCGGTCGACATTAATAATATCCTTTACCGAAGCATTAATAAATGTCCACTTCATATCCAAATCAGTAATGGACATCGGCAGGTAAACGAAATCAAGTATCTGCTCATACCAGTGGTTTAAATTTTTAATACCGGAGATTGCAGAAATTGATGTCAGAATGGCGGAGGCCGCTATTACAGCTGAAGTAAGAATAGAAAACAAAAAACTATTAAATTCAAAAAATTTCTGGATAAAGATATCAGAAAGAAGCAGAAATATAGTTATGCCGAGGCCAATTTTAACCCGTGTTAATGTCTGTTTAAGATACATATCAACTCCCCGACATAATTATATGGAATCAATATTGTGAAAGCAATAATTTAAAGCAATATTTTAAATTCGGCATCCATTTTCCGATTAGTCAGGCGTCTATAACCTGAACACGTAGCAGGGGTTATTTTTATCCTTGTGTCGGTTTTTATTTTAAATATTGAACCAGCCTTGATTTAACGGAGTGGTAGTTAAGCCAAAATTCAAATAGAATGAGGTTTGACATGAGTAATGGGAACAGACGTCGATACTACGCGGAATTTAAAAGAAATGCAATTGCTCTGGCAAATGAAACAGGACGCACTGCTCATAGTGTGGAGCAGTCTCTTGGTATAGGTCAGGCACTGATAGGCAGATAGCGAAAGCAGATGGAAAAAGGTGGAGAGCTTGCTTTTCCAGGAAACGGAGTAGAAGCTTTAACTCCTGAACAGAAAAGAATCCGTAAGTTGGAGAAAAAGCTCGCAGATGTTGAAATGGATCGAGCAATATTAAAAAAAGCACTGGCCATTTTCAGCAAAACACCGGAATGAAATACTGCTTCATTGAAAATCACTGCTCTGAATGTTCCGGTGGTGAAAATGTGCAAGAATCTGAATGTCTCCGTGAGCGGTTACTACGATTGGCAGAAACGGGACAAATCTACAAGACAGAAAGCGAAAGAGCAATTGATGCTCAAAATATCGCATCTTTTTCACCCGAAGCTCCGTCATATGGCTGGAAGCGAGGTAATAACCCGAGATTTACATGATAACCCTAAGTATAAAACAGTTCACAGGAGTCGTGTTGCGGCTCTTATGAAAGAAATGGGGCTCCGGTGTAAGGTTCAGAAAAAGTTTGTTGTGACAACTGATTCTGAACATGATAAATGGATTGCAGGAAACCTTCTAGATAGGAATTTTACTCAGGAGAAACCTGGTGAAGTTCTTGTTGGCGATATTACATATATTCAGGTGGCATCACATTGGGTATACTTGTCGCTATTTATTGATCTTTATTCCCGGAAAGTTGTAGGCTGGGATCTCAGTGAAAGCCTGACAGCAGATTCAACCTGCAAAGCTCTTGAGAAATATATTTATAACTATGGTTCTCCTAAAGGTTTTATGGTTAACAGTGATCGGGGTATTCAGTATGCCTCGGAGCAATTCCGGTCTGTTTTGAAATCAGCGGAAGCCACACAGAGCATGTGTCGAAAAGGGAATTGCTGGGATAATGCCGTAGCAGAATCTTTTTTTCCACACACTGAAAACTCGATTGACTCGTCATCGAAAATATCGAACATTTGGAGAATTGGAAAAAGAATTTTTCTGGTATATCGAGATCTATTACAACCGGCTTAGGAAGCATTCTGCAAATGATTGGTTGACACCGGAACAGAAGGAATGTAATTATTATTACGAAAATGTTGCTTAACTACGTGTCCGTTTTTCGGAGGCAGGATCATAGTGAAAGAACTATAACAAAGCCTGTGGCACAGCTTCTTCACCACTTTTCCTGAAAGGCTTCAAGATTATCAAGAGCTTCCTGTTCTGTAGCTGAATCATATACCAGCTTGAGATCTGCTGCAACTTGTTTACGTTCCTTCCATGGAACATGCTTCAGTGAATTACGGATTTGATGTACAACACACTTCTGGATTTCGGCTCTGGGAAAAGCACTTCCGATAGCATCAGATATTCCGGTTCTTTTGAAAGTTATAAACCCAGGCATTCTTTCTGGCCTTCAAGATCGATTCCAATAATGCCGTACATAACCACATTCTTAACTGTGCGCTCAATCCGCATTTTTACAACCAAAGCATCGAGAAATACTATTGGATATACCTGATTAAGTGGGCGGCTTTGCCAGTCTTTAGCCCGTTTAATTACTGAATCTGTTATTGTTGATATTGTTTCCGGAGACATGGAGTAACCGTAAATCTCCTGAATATGGCTTTGAATATCTCTTGTTGATAATCCGAGGCCAAACATGGAGATGACTTTTTCTTCCATCCCGGTGATATCATTCTGACGCTTTTTGACAATCTGGGGGGCATAACTTCTTCACGATCCCGGGGCACTTCAAGTTTTATTTCACCATGTTTGGATTTTACAATTTTGGAACTGTAACCGTTTCGGACATTTTCTGAGCCTTCAGTCTTTCTTTGATTCTTTTCATGTCCAAGATGGTCGGTTATTTCTCCCTCGTAAAGGGATTCGACAACTTCTTTGGTAAATTCGTTCATGAAGGAGTTAAGATCTTCAGTTGTCTTAATTCCCCTTTTTTTGATAAGTTTTTGTAATTCGCTCTGATCTAAAATCATATGCTTCTCCTGAAATAGTATAAGTTATTTCAGGAAAAAACACAGTTTATTTGACACTACCGATTGTTAAGGTACTTTCTTCACTAACGTATTGTATCAGCTTCCCCTACCATAGTTATATAGTCTGTATCTTCAGTATTATAAATAAATACAATCTACATTCCGGTGTCAGTCAATTATTAAGTTGCTCAATCATTCTTGTTTATTACTGTAATTATAACTGCTATATATTCAGCTTTTCAATTAGACCGTCTTTTTTAACAGTAAAGAACTCAGATTTCTTTGTATTGGAAGAGTCAAAATAGACCTGATAGATTACATCATCTATAACAACAGCAACAATCTCATCAAATTCCTTTTGATCGTTTTCCATTGTGATTTTAAATTTATCTATAAGGAGGAGAGAACATTCTATAAGCTCAACTTCTTCCTCTTCTTCGGTGTCTTCGTTAATTAAAACACCTTCTTCCCAGGTACTAAAACCGATATACATTTCACCCTCGGCTAAAGGGGGCAGGTTAACGTCGGGAGAATCATCAGGTTCTTTATAATCAGGACTCACACTTGAGACATAGTCACTCAGTGACATTACATTTTTATCATCCGATGCATAGCACAGATATTCATTGAAAACATAAACTCCTCGTATGGTAAATCCATGGTTCTATAAACAACTAATAATCAGCAGATTTTCTTCTCAACGTCAATATGGCTGAATGTTGATGTCAACCTATATTGGAAATGCTTTTTAGAAGTTTTAGGTTTTTACAACAAAGAGGTTCTACCTTTGCTTGTCATATAATTTTAGATCTTTTTCTTGACAATTATAGAAAACGTTTACTATAATTATTATAGAAAACGTTTTCTATAATAATTACTATAAACAAGGAGATTCTATGCAAAAGATTGATATCGATCTAAGAGGATTAAACCCTGCTCCGGTAACACCTTTTACTCTTGATGGGGAAGTAGACTATGCCGCAATTAAAAAATTAGGCGGATGGTTAGCCGGAATTGATGGTGTGAAAAGCCTTACTGTACTTGGACATGCAGGAGAAGGCACCTTTCTTTCTCCCGATGAACAGACAAAAGTTATTGAAGCTTTTGTTGATTCAGTAAACGGAAGTATTCCAATTATCGCTGGTATCACAATGGAAGGCACTGGTGTAGCCTCTGAGGAAGCTAAACGCGCTGTAAAAGCCGGTGCTTCAGCTGGTTTACTGTATCCTTCACATGGCTGGTTAAGGTTCGGATATCAAAAAGGGGCCCCTCAGGATAAATATAAAACTGTTTACGAAAAAAGCGGACTACCCTTAATTCTTTTCCAGTATCCGGATGTTACTAAATGTACGTACGATTTGCAGACAATGCTTGATATTGCTGCCCTTCCAGGTGTGTTTGCAATGAAAAATGGTGTAAGAAATATGAGAAGATGGGATACTGAAATTCCTATTATCAGGAAAGAACGGCCTGAGCTTCAAATTTTAAGCTGCCATGATGAATATCTATTATCAACTGTCTTTGATGTAGACGGGTTTCTTGTCGGGTATGGTAATGTAGCTCCTGAATTACTGGTTGAGATGATTAAGGCTGGTAAGGCTAAGGATTACTCAAAAGCAAGAAAAATACATGATCAGCTTATGCCTGTGACAAAAACTATTTACCACAGAGGTTCACACATGGAAGGTACTGTAGCATTAAAACATGCTCTTGTTGAAAGAGGCATTCTCGATCATGCAACCGTTCGAACTCCCTTGCTTCCGCTTGACCCGGGCGCTGAAATTGAAATTAGAGAAGCTGTGAAAGCTGCCGGTCTTGAAAAAGTCGGATGAAAATTGATTAATGGTTATTCTTTTAAAAAATTGACGAATTATTAAAATTAGTGTTGAAACCGGGGCGCCGGTTTCAACAAGTACAGATATGAAGGAGTATATATGAAAGGACGGAGAGTATTTTTATTAGTTTTATTACTGACTTTTATTGCATCACTTGCATTCTCAACTGGTCAGTCAGAAAGTGCTGAAGGTGAATCTTCACTTCCAAGATTCATAGAGATTGGTACTGCCGGTACCGGAGGAGCGTATTATCCTATCGGAATAGCAATGGCTGAAATTCTTACCGATAAACTTGGAATCCAAGCTACGGCACAGGTAACTGGAGGTGCGGTAGATAATATCAGGCTGATACAGGAAGAAAGTGTAAAATTAGCAATAACTTCAACAGCTTCAGCCTATAAGGGGCTTGTTGGGCAGCCACCATTTAGTGAAAAGCATGATAAAGTGAGAGGACTATTCAGTAATTTAACACTGGGGGTTTTTCAGGTTGCTGTGATGGCTGATTCCGATATTATTGATTTTCCTGATTTGAAGGGAAAAAGAATTTCACTTGGGCCTCAGGGAGGTCTTGGAGTGGAGATTTCTCAATATGCATTTAATGCAGCCGGATTTTCTTTTGATGATGTAAAGGCTACTTTTCTTTCTTATGCGGAAAGTGCAACAACAATGGCAGACGGTAATCTTGATGCAATAATTATTCAGTCTGCAATTCCTAGCCCGGCGTTGAGGCAGCTGATAGAAACAGGAAAGGAATTCAGAATGCTATCAGTTCCTGATGATGTGATAGCGGAAGTTCATCAAAATTACCCATACTATAGTTCCTATACCCTATCTTCTTCTGTTTATGGGACTCCGACTGATATTAAAACGCTTAAAAGCACTAATATGGTTGTAGTGGATATAGATATGCCTGATGAAGTAGTGTACAAAATCCTTGAAGCTTTATTTTCGGATATTGAGAAAATAAAATCATCTCATCCTGCAGCCAAAGTCTTTGCTGCTGAAATGGCTTCTGAAATGCCCATCCCTCTTCACCCGGGAGCTGAGCGATATTACAAAGAGCATAACCTTTTGGAGAATTAATTAATATGGAAAAAAAGGTTTCGTGGTTACACATCCTGGTAAAATGGCTGCTCATAATCAGTTCAGTAATTTTCTTTTTCACCGGTGGTTTCGGCAGCTTTAGTACTCTAACACAGCGGGCTTTACACTGGCTTTTTATGTCAACAGCCGCCTACTTAATGCTTGAATCAAAATATAAAGTTTTTAATATTGGAAAAATACTTTTTGCTGTTACAGCAGCTGCAACCTGTATATATGTTCTTTTGACCTGGCGTCAGCGAATTTTCGGTGTAGGCGGTCTGTCGACATTTGATATGGTTATGGGAATTACCGCAATAATAATCCTTATTATTGCAATAAAATTCACTGTTGGATGGGGTTTAACTATTACCGCGAGCTTTTTTCTTTTTTACGCAATATTCGGACCAATTTTCCCCGGGTTCCTCGGCCATTCAGGAGTAAAGCTTTCACGTCTTGTGAACTTTCTGTACTTAACTACTGAAGGTATATTCGGTGTGGCGCTGGGTATTTCTTCAACCTTCATCATCGCTTTTGTTATATTCGGATCAATGCTTAGTGCTTTAGGTGGCGGTGAATGGTTCGTTGATTTGGCTTATGCCCTAACCGGCCGATACCGGGGAGGTCCTGCTAAAACCTCGGTTGTTGCAAGTGCGCTTATGGGAACCGTCTCGGGGGCCCCGGTTGCAAATGTTGTTACAACAGGTACTTTTACTATACCTCTTATGAAACGTATCGGCTTTAAACCTGAGGTTGCAGGAGCAGTAGAGGCTGTAGCTTCTACCGGTGGAATGTTCCTACCGCCGGTAATGGGGGCAGGAGCCTTTATAATGGCTGAATACCTGAATGTTTCATATCTGACTGTTGCTAAAGCAGCCCTAATCCCTGCAGTTTTATATTATGTGTCATTATTTCTAATTACTGATGTAAGAGCTGTAAAAGCAAATTTACATGGACTCCCTTCAGACGAACTTCCTGAAATTAAAGACGCATTATTAAAGCGAGGTTATCACGGTTTACCGCTGGTCTTTCTTATTGTAATGATAATTGTCGGGTGGAGTCCACTCAAAGTTGCCTTCTGGGCAACTGTCCTGGCAATGTTGATTGCTTTTATCTCCATTAAGAACCCGAAAAAATGGGGTAAGTCTGTGCTGGAAGCGTTTTTTCAGGGGTCAAAGCAGACTGTTCCCATCGCTGCAGCCTGTGCGGGAGCCGGAATAATAGTTGGGGTTATTGGTGTTACCGGACTTGGTACTAAGATAGCCAGTGGGTTGATAAGTTTTTCAAACGGCAACCTTATGCTTGGTTTGCTTTTAACTATGGTGGCTGCAATCATACTCGGTACAGGAATGCCCATAACTGCTGTATATATTATTCTTTCGGCTACGTTGGTATCTCCATTGGTTGAGATGGGTGCACAGCCTCTCTCTGCGCATATGTTTATTTTTATGTTTGCAGCAGTCGCTGGCCTAACTCCCCCTGTTGCTATAACATCCTATACTGCCGCAGGCATTGCACAGACTAATCCAAACTCTGTTGCAATTCGGGGATTTCTTTATGGATTACCCGGATATATTATTCCATTTATCTTTGTCTTTTCACCTGAGCTATTAATGGTAGGAGCTCCTGACGCTATTATTATTGCTATTATAACTGCGATTTTTGGGGTTTGCTGTCTGGTTGCAACTATTGAAGGATATTTCCTTGGATACTGGAATCCTGTTTTTAGAATAGTACTGTTTGGTGCGGCTCTGCTTTTCCTGAACCCTGGAGTGCAAACAGATATCTTGGCACTTGGACTTATTGTTGTTCTTTTTATTCTTAGAAAAATTATTGAGCAGATCAAAGTGAAGAATAAAGTATAAAATGTTTCAGGTATTAATATTGATGCGGTTTGGGGTTTTTGTCTGCAAGCCGCATTTTTATTGATTAATTGGAATAACAGAGTTTCTTTCTATAAATTCTGTTGGTAAATATTCAATATAATCAGTTGTATAGCTGTCTGAAAGAATAAGTTCGACAGCTCTTGCCCCCATTTCATATCTTGGAACACGAATACTAGAAAGTGCGGGTTGCAGGTGGGCGGCCATTGGTGTATCTCCAATCGAGATTAATGATACATCATCCGGTACTCGGAGGTTTTCTTCATGAAGTGCATGCAGGACACCTACAGCTATCGGATCGCAACCGCAGCAGATTGCTGTCGGTCTGGGGGTCTGTTTTATAATTTCTTTGCAACTTTTATATCCGCATTTTTCAGTGAATGCTTCTAGCCTGATTAGCTCATTTCTAACAGTAATATTCTTTTCTGTCATAGCACGGGAATAACCTGAGAAATGCAGTTTACTTGTTACAACCCCCTGCTCGCCGGTTATTAAAGCGATTGATCTATGACCTATTCCAAGAAGATGATTTGTAAGATCATAACTAATCTTCTCAAGATCTGTTGTGACCATAGGAAGTTCTAAACCCTGCGGCGCATTTGCTACAATACGAAGCCCGAATCGTTTACAGCGATCAAGCTGCTTTTTTATTATATTCTGATAATCCGGAGTATCAAGACCTCCGCCAATGAGAAGGATTCCCCTGACACGATTTTTCCACAGAAGCTCATGAAAATCCATTTCATTTGCAGCATCTCTTCCTGTATTACATACAAAAGATAAATATCCCATCTCCATTGCCCGTTCAGTTGCACCTTTTGCTATTTCACCAAAAAAACTGTTTGCAATATCCCTGACAATTAGACCTATGACTGGATTAAAATCACGGCGAAGTCTTTGTGCTGCGAAGCTGGGGGTGTAATTCAGCTGTTCAACTGCTGTAAGTATTTTATCTCTGCTTACCTTTGATACTGGATAACCTGTATCGTTTATTACACGCGAAACCGTAGCTATTGATACTCCTGCAAGTTCTGCAACATCAGCAATCGAAATTCTTTTATTCATTTCTATAGAAGTATATAGAAAACGTTTACTTTTGTCATGTATTTAATTTAACATGTGATTATCTTCGGAGGGGTAATCTTTAAACCCAATAAGGTATGGTGTTTCAGTTTCTTCCACATATGGCTGGAGCGTGGTTTTGTTACTGTACTGCTATTATTGTATCTCCTGTGGATCTCTATTTTATTAAGTTTGCCTTTGTCCTGAAATGCAGCCATAAAACTCCATCGACTCGCTTACGGAAATAAAAAAATAACTGACCGAGATATACTCGATCAGCTATTTTTTTATTTCCGACGCGATTCGAACGCATGACCTACTGCTTAGGAGGCAGTATTGATATATACTCTACAATTTCTTGGTATTTCTACAAATACTTACTATATAAAGAATAATATAAATTATAGTCCTTATCAATCCTTGATATTCCTTAGTTCGGCAATGGTGTTTTGTCAAAGTTTGATAAAACTCTTTCCTTAATTTTTAGGACCTTTATATGATATCTTTCGGAGAATACATAATCACCATGAAAAATCCACTTTTTATATCTTATATGGAACAACTTATATGATATCGATTATTGGCAAACCAATGGCTTGCTCAAGAACTGGCTGAAATAGAGGATCTAGCTGAGATGCTGGTTGAAGATAATCAGAGGCTATGGGGGGATTTGGAGAGTAGGAAGGTATGTGGATTTTCAATATTAAAACAAGATTTTTGCGGGATTTTTACATATTTGAAGTAAATAGAGAAAGGAGTTTTAATATTCTTAAAGTAAATCATAGCTGTCCAAAACAATCATAGCAGCTTCAGTTGATAATTTAAACCTGGCATATATTTCTCTGGTGGCGGTAGTTTATTCAGAACGACCCACAGATCTTTTCTGGTTGTCAAAATTGATGGCAACAACTTCATCAGTGAAAAATGCGTCCAGCTCTTGGATGATAACATCTTCAGGTAATGAAGCATCAGATGGGTTATCAATGCTATCCAGATCTGAGTCATTACTGCATTCTTTTTAAACGAGTAACGAAATAAATACCGGCATTGCAATACTTTGCAAACTGTTTAAAGTCCATATATCCCTTATCAAAGGTTAGGACCTCGCCTTTCTGGAGGTCCATTTCTTTTATTGAATTGACTTCATGAACATTGGCATAAGAAAGTGTAGAACGCTTAATTTTCTTAACTCCTATATGATACAGAAGATTCTTAACCGAATCCAAAGCTATCTCGATGCCTCGGAGTCCCGTTTGACCGGAAATCTGAGCAAACATCATTGAAACGAATTGTTCCCAGCAGGTAAAACCTTTGGATGCAAAATCTCCGTTGTGCTGTTTTACAGCTTTTTCAAATTCATATCTCGGAATCAATTGTAGAATTTGTCCGAAAATACTGTTATGCTTACTCATCGCCTGTTTTCCTTTGGTTGTAAAGATTTAAGCTTGCCGGCTCAATTCATTATAACCAGGATTTCAGGCGATTAATAGTCCTTGTTTTGGACAGCTATGATATCTTTTATTATAATTTAGAGTAATTTATTTATAGAAATAATAACTTCGTCATTTTCCCAGCAAAATTTAGCATTAAGGGACGCCTTCTGTGTAATTTTATTTACATAATCAAATACGGCTTCACCGCCGGACTTCCTGTTTACGACTTCTGGAACACCTTTCTTATTTACAATCATTGGAATGTAGCGGGTTTCAACGATTTTTTTATTTTCAATAATACATTTCGCTGTCATACAGTAGATTGCTTCGCTATGAAATGGATATGTAGGATATTCAGGATCCGGTACAAATCCAAATCTTTCTATTCTTTTCTGGGCCCATTCTTCAGGATCAAAGAAATCGTTCTTAATCCCTTTCTTTATCTTAAAATCAGGTCGTAGTGAAGGCACCCACGCAATAAAATTTCCGAGACTGTGATAGATAGTCTTGTTTTTATAAATTTCAATTCCATGCAAAATGTGAGGATGAGTTGAGAATACTACATCAACCCCCGCATCGATTGCGGCATAACATACTGTTTGCTCGTAATCAGCAAGTTTAATCGGTTTGTGTACTAAACCTTTATGAAGATACAGACATAAGACATCACAATTTTTACGGAAATCAGTGATTTCTTTAATCATTTGTTTTAAGCTGTTTGATTCCGGCCATGAGTAAATGGTTTTAGGGGGGCCACCGGGATTAGCCATATCTCCAAGTTCGTAATGAGTTATTATATCTAGGGCTGCGCATCCAGGCTTATTTGCGGTTGCGGTCATAATATCCGGCCCGGTACAGTTATAGCTTAGAAATCCGATCTTTGTATTATTAATCTCAATAATGCGGGGAGCTCTTGCCTCTGTGATATTTTTTCCTCCGCCAACATATTGAATATCGTTTTTTTTCAGCCAATCAATAGTTTCAATAACGCCAGTATCCTTTGCATCATAAATATGATTACCTGCAAGCGATACGATATCAAAGTAATCTTTCAACGGATCCAGATTTTTTGTTTCACGGTTTAAATCCAATAACTCTGGTGCAATGTCGCTATATGGAACTTCCAGCTGCCCGGCAACAAGATCTGCATTCCTGAGCATCGGACCAACACTTCTGAAAAATTTTGGAGAATTCTCCCCGAGGATAATATCTCCTGTTGCTAATAAAGTAAAATCATTTTTCATTAAATTAAATTCCTTTGTTTACAAAAAGTAATTATATCTTCCACAATATTATTTCTTTGCACCTTATCAAGATTATGTCCTGCATTTTGATAAATAATCATTTTTGAGTTCTTAATAGCCTTACAAGAACGAATAAGGTTTTCAGGTAGACTTATTTCATCTCCCATTCCTCCGAGGAGTAGTACAGGTAATTCAATTTTATTTAGTTCACTGATAAGTTCCGCCTCTGTCTTTATATCCGGGAATGGTTTTTTTGGATCAATCTGGGCTTCTTCTTTTGTCATTGACATCCAGGAATTAAACATCTCTGAATTTAATTTATTTAGTATCTTTATTTCTTCGGGAGATTCATCTCCCATTATTTTTAGTTTTATATTTTCAAAGAACTGCTCAATATATGCTTTCCATGTTTCCGGTGATTCAGCAGCTCGAATAGTCTGCATTCGGGCTGCTCCAGTTTCCTTGCCGTCTTTTGAATGCGGTCCTCCAACCACGCTGAGAAAAGCTATCAGTTTTTCCGGATGATTTTTGCAGATAGTCCATCCGATTCCGGCTCCGTGAGAAACTCCGGTATAAAAGAATTTCCTGATGCCCATTAAAGATGCAAACGTCACCACATCTTGGGCCCATATATTGTACCACTGCTCACCATAGCCTTTTGTAATATGCGTAGATTGTCCGTATCCTCTAATAGTTATGTTAAAAACATGGAAACCTTTGTCTGCTAAATCTATTGTATAGTCTCTGATGCGTGAATGATTTTGTTGGGCGCACAGTAAATAGTTTCCACCGGTACCGTATTCATCATAATAAAGTTCAATTTCCTCGTTTATTTGTAAAGTAGGCATCTTTAAATCTCCTTGGTTTATTTATAGTTTTAATCAAATAGATGACAGGCTACACTATGATCTTCAGAAAATTGCCTTAACTTAGGAGCTCTTTCCCTGCATCTATCCTGGACATGTATACATCTGCTGCTGAAACTACAGCCGGTCGGCCGCTCGAATAAACTGGGGGTTTCTCCTCGGATAAGGATAGTTTCTCTTGTTTTCTCAATTTCGGGATCTGGTATTGGAATCGCAGCCAAAAGGACCTGTGTGTATGGATGAAGAGGAGAATTATATAAAATTTCTGCCGGTGCTGTTTCTACAATATTACCGAGATACATTACGGAAATATTGTCGCTTATATGCTTAACGGCTGCTAGGTCATGAGCTATAAACAGATAAGCAATGCCAGTCTGAATCTGAATGTCAATTAATAAATTGATTATCTGTGCTTGGATTTGAACGTCCAATGCTGAAATTGGTTCGTCACATACGATTAGTTCAGGATTGCTTGCCAGTGCCCGGGCAATTCCAATACGCTGTCGTTGTCCACCTGAGAATTCATGTGCATAACGGTCCTTCATATTGACCTTTAGTCCGACCTGAGAAAACAGCTCGTCAACCCGGTATTCCAGTTCCTTTGAAGTTTTAACCAGTTTATGTATTGTTAAAGGTTCCGCTACTATGGCACCGGCTTTCTGCCTTGGGTCAAGAGAACTGAAAGGATCCTGAAAAATCATTTGGATTTTTTTACGTTCTTTTTTTAACTCATTTCTCTTTAGTGAAGATAGATTCTTACCATTAAAAATAATTTCACCTTCTCGGCTTTTACTAAGCTGTGTTATACAACGGGCTGTTGTCGTTTTTCCGCATCCAGATTCCCCAACAAGACCGTATGTTTCTCCCGAACGTATTTTTAGAGAAATACTATTAATTATTGTAATCTCCTGCTTTTTGCTTTTTAAGAATCCTTTTTGGATCTCAAACCCGGTTTTGAGATTTTTTACATCTAAAATAACTTTATCAGTATTAATTTTTCTGCCACTGAAAACTTCATGTTTTTTTTCTTTGTCTTTTTCTTTAAGATCTGAAATATTTAATATACAAGCACTGAAATGATTCTCGCCTTCAGCCTTGGCCAGCTCCGGCTGCCCGTTTTTCAGACATTCATCAATTGCGTATGGACAACGGAAAGCATAAGAGCAGCCTTCTATGTCACTTCCATTTATGTTCATAGGATTATCAACAGACAGCAGGCGTCTGTTCGGCTTGTCATCCAATCTGGGAACAGCTTCAAGAAGAGCTCTTGTATATGGATGAGATGGATGTGCAAAGACGTCAGAAGAATTCCCCGACTCAACTATTCGTCCAGCATACATGACATAAATCCTGTCAGAATACCTTGCCACAACACCAAGATTATGTGTTACAAGTAAGAGACCGGCTCCTTTATCTACAGTTGTCTCCTTTAGAAGTTGCAGTATTTGTGCTTGTGTTGTAACGTCCAGAGCGGTTGTAGGCTCATCGGCTATAATTAATTTAGGGTTTCCGGCGACAGATATAGCTACCATGATTCTTTGTCGCATTCCGCCTGAAAATTGAAAAGGATAATCATTGATCCTTTTTTCTGCATCGGGAATTCCTACACTTTTTAAAAGAGCAACAGTATGTTTTTCGGCTGCCTTACCTTTTATTTCAGTATGGAGTTCAAATACTTCCTGAATTTGAGCTCCGATAGTTTTGACTGGGTTAAGAGATGTCATCGGTTCCTGAAAAACCATACCGATCTTACCTCCCCTAATGTTCTGCATCTCTCTGCTCTTTGCCGGATATTTTAAAATATCCTGACCTTCCAGATAAATACTTCCCGATTCAATTATTCCAGGTGGTGATGCAATTAATTGCATGCATGCAAGTTGGCTTACGGTTTTTCCTGAACCGCTTTCACCAACAAAGCTTACAACTTCTCCCGAGTCGATATAGTAGGAAACCCCATCTACAGCAGCGGTTTTTCCTTCTTCTGTACTAAATGAAATATGTAAATCCTTTACTTCAAGGTAGTGATTGGTTGACTTTGAACTACTCATTTAAATTGACCCCCTTAGTCTGGGATCAAAAACATCACGTAATCCATCTCCCATGATATTCAGTCCAAGAACTAGCAATACTATGCAAATGCCGGGAGAAAGACCGAATGCAGGGTTTGAAAGTAATTTATGATACCCGTCATTAATCATCGCTCCCCAGGAGGCTGTCGGAGGGATAATTCCTAGACCGAGAAAACTCAAGCTTGCTTCTGCAAGTATAGTGAATCCTATATTCTGAGTAATCAGCACTATAAGCGGTGATATGCAGTTGGGGATAAGGTGTTTGACTATTATTAAATGATCACTTGCCCCGAGAATATGTTCAGCACTGATAAAATCAGAATTTTTAATTTTCAATACCTGCGCATGCATCAATCTTGTATAGGCAGGGACTGTTGATAACCCTAAAATGAACATCAGGCTTATAAGACTCTTTCCCAGGAAAATACTGAGTGCCATAGCGATTAATATTGCAGGCAGCGTCATCATGGCATCAATAAATCGCATGATGACTACATCAATAATTCCTCCAAAATAACCTGATACGACTCCAAGCAACACCCCGATTACTGCAGCAATTATTACAGCTGCTACGCCTATCAGCAGCGATGTTCTTGCCCCATATAATAAACGGGTAAGTACATCTCTTCCAAGATTATCTGTTCCAAGCAGGTGGTCCATAGATGGTTGCTGCAGAAGGGCTGAATAATCAGCTTTATATGGATCATATTTTGTTAAAAATGGTGCGAATACTGCAGCAAATAAAAAAAATAAAACAAGGATGACTCCCAGGATAACAATACGTCGTTTAAAAAAATTGTGAAAAAATATTAAAATTCTTTTTTTCTTTCTGTTCTCAGTCATTTTAATTATCCTTGTTTAATTCTCATTCTTGGATCGAGATATCCATAGGATATATCTACTAGAAGGTTTGACAATGCCACGACAATTGCTGTAATCATTATACAAGCTTGAATAAGAGCAATATCCTTACTCATGATACTGTTGACTAATAATTGTCCCATACCTGGAATACTAAAAACGATTTCAATCGTTACTGCACCAGCAACAATCTGCTTAAAACTCATTCCAATTAAGGTTGCAATAGGAATCATGGCATTTTTTAAACCATGATTAAGAATAATTCTGATTTCAGGTAAGCCTTTTGCCCTTGCTGTTCTCATATAATCCTGTTGGACAACTTCGAGTATGCTTGAGCGCATCTGCCTGGTCATCGATGCTATTGAAGATAATGAAAGGCAGAAAACAGGTAGTATAGTCTGTTTTATACTGGTAGCTATATTGCCTCTTACCGGGAAAGAAAAACCAAAAGAGGGAAGCCAGTTCAGTTTCATCGCAAAAATATACATTCCCAATACACCTATCCAGAAAAGAGGCATCACCGCACCAAGATTAGCTAATATTGTTATGATATTATCAGCCGCAGATTTTCGTTTTGTCCCACTAATTATTCCGAATAACATTCCCAGCAGTGAGCTTAGTATTATTGAGATAATGCCAAGATACATGGTTACTTTCAGTCTTTCAGCAATCAGGGTGCTGACAGGCATGTGATATTTAAATGATGTACCGAGATCTCCACTTAGAAAATTGCCAAACCATACAAAATATCGTGTTATGGCCGGTTTATCCAGATTCATTTCGTGGAAAGCAATATCATACTGTTCAGCTGTTATATCACTTCCCAGAATTGCATATACAGGATCCCCGGGCAATGAATACATCAGCATGTATGTAAAAGCTGAGACAATCAATATAACAACCACCGATTGTCTTAGTCGTTTAAGAATATATTTACTCATAAAAAACTTCCAATGTTAAAGGGAAACAGGTTGGTACAACCTGTTTCCCAAGTATAAGAGTGAATAAAACTAATTTATTTTAATTTGGACAAATATGTCGATTCGGGATTCCATAAAATAAAATGGTTATAGTTCTTGTTTGTACCATGAACATAATTTTGAGAAAAAATCGGTGAAATAGGTATGCTTATTGGAGCAAGCAGACAATAATCATCAATCAGCATACGGCTCATTTTCTGAGAATATTCCTGTTTTTCTTCGAAAGTTTTTGCGGATTTTGCCAAATCTATTAATTCAGCGAGCTCCGGTGGATGAATTGTTCCGCCCACATATCTCACACCACTGTCGGTAAAAGTTCGTGCATAGATTGGGCCGACATCCGGATCACATCTTCCTGCACTAAGAAATACTCCATTCCAGACTCCCCCAATGCCTGACATCTCATTGGAGCGAGCCTGATCGACCGGAACCAAATTTCCTTTTATGCCAACCTGAGAAAGCATTTCCTGGGTAGCAGCGGCCATTTCCGGATTTGTTCCGAAAGGTGTATAAACAAGGTCTATGACACACTCGCCAGCTTTATATCCTGCTTCTGCTAATAATTCACGGGCTTTTTCCGGATTATATTCATAGCCGATTGTATCCTGATTATACGACCAGCTGTTAGGCGCCGCCCATTGATCAGTTCGAATATATAGATTGGGACCGCCCATTATGTTTATGATGGCATCCATATTAACAGCATGGCTGAATGCCTTACGTACAAGTATATTACTTGTCGGATAACCTTTGGCGGTAGAATCAAAGATCATAAAGAATACCGGAATCCCGGAATTCTGAGGTCTTGAAATAGATGATAATCCGGCACTGAACATTGCATCGGTAAAATCTCTGTTTGAACTAAAACTTATATCTATTTCACCGCTTTTAAAAGCGGAAGTCATAGTATTGTCATCCATAAGAAAATAGAAGGTTATACCATCAAGGTAAGGCTCACCGTTCCGCCAGTAATTTTCATTCTTTGTATATACAATTTCACTTTCTCTTGTCCATTTAACAAATTTAAATGGGCCGGTTCCTACAGGTTCACCCATAGCTTTTTCTATGCCCACAGTTTTTACATGGGTGGGAGAAACCATCCAACCGGCAACATATAGTGCATATTCAGGCAGTGTATTATCCCATTCTGCCATGTGAGCTATAACTGTGAATTCATCAGGAGTTTCAATTGATGTTATTGATTTGATTTCATTTCTACCGGAAGCGGTAAATTCTTCCCAATTCCATTTTACCGCTTCAGAATTAAACGGTGTACCATCGTGAAAGGATATTCCCTTCTTCAGGCTTACTGTAAGAGTCAATGTTTCAGGGTCAGCATTGTAAGATTCACAAAGCCAGGGCTCTAGGATCCCTTTTCCATCAAAGCGACAAAGAGTTTCAATGCTAGGCGTGCTATAAATTAAATCACCGAATGAAGCCTGTCTCCCTGGATATCCAAGACATGTCAGTTCATCGCTATGGCCAATCTTCAATATTCCACCATACTGAGGACCTGCTGTGGCCTTTGCTGTCGACGGCTGCTCGGCTGTGTCCTGATTTCCTCCTGCCATAATCGGCATTACTATGAAGCATGCCAATATTGTGATCAACAAAATTCTTCTTTTTTTCAATTTCCCTCTCCTATATAAAAAATTATTTTCTGAGATTCAATTTATAAGATATGCTTAACCGGTTAATCAATTGTGGGGATTATGCTAATATATAAATTTTTATTTGTCAAATAAATTATACAGTTAAATCATACAAGTAAAAATTTGAGAAGGCATAAAGTCAATTTTAGATATATTTGGAAATAGAATAAAAACATATTTATACTTTTTAAATATCCTGATTTTAACTGTCAGGTTTTAATATTTATAATTTGGGAAAACTCTCTCTGTAGATTACGGGTGTTTTGACAATTTTCACTGAGGGTGAAAGTGAAGGGTTTAGAAGCAATTCTTCCATCAGTAAAATTGTAGTATGAGCAATTTTATGATAGTCATGGTGAATTGTGGTTATTGTAGGAGAGCTGTTTTCTGCAAAAAAAGAACTGCCGTAGGCTAAAAGCATGATATCGTCCGGGATTGAGATATTTCTTTTTCTAAAGGCTTTGAGCAAGCTTGATGCAATTAAATCATTTTGTGCAAAAATAGCCTGAGGTAATGATTTTTGGCTGCATAATTGTTTAACGCACCACTCGCCAACTTTTGCACCAATCTGGAGCTCCGGGTTTCCGTCATTTGTTATAATATCTAGTGGAATGATGATATTATCGACATCGATGCCATTTTCAATACACTTATTCATAAAACCATCTCTTCTGTCTGAGGGGTTTAAATTATACTTAAAAGACTGCTCACCAATATAGACTGCATTTTTTATACCTTTGTTGATAAACATGTCCGCAGCTAATTTACCGGCCTTAAGATTATCTACCGTAACTACAGAATGCTTTTTAGATTTACCAAAAAGAAGAATCAGCGGAATGGAAGTCTCTAAGTTCTCAATGAAATTATAATCGTCCAGTGTAACATGAGGAACAATCAATCCATTACAATGATTGCTGGAAAAGAAATTATCATATTCGTTCAATGCTCCTTCACGGAACGGGATGATCGTAAACTTCATTTTCTGTACTTCATTATTATCTAACATCTTTTGAGCAGTATGAATAAAACTGTTCAAATAAGTAAAATGCTGACTGGTTGACCAGAGCAGTGCAATCTCAGGGAGTGTCGAAGAATTTTTGTCTGCATTTAATCTTTTAGCAGAAACATTGGGAATATAATTCATTTCTATTGCTAAGTTTTTGATTTTATTAATCGTATGTTCCGATATTCTTTTTTCTCTTCCCCTTCCATTCAGGACGAATGAAACAGTTGCAGAGGATGTGTTAGCGGCTTTAGCAATGTCATAAATGTTTGCCATAAAATAGTATTACATTTCCTTAAATTATTTTTGTGAAAACAGTATATCACATGATAATTTACCAAGACAATATAATATATCATATAGATATAGTGCACTTATCTTGTCTTGGTACAACTAATATGTTGTAGAGTTACATTAATTTTGATGTTTTGAAATAAAAAACTATTGTGTTAGTATGTCTTTCGATTCAATTATCGTAAATCGATCGATAAAAACACGATGATCACAATTCTTAAAAATTATTAATAGGAGCCATTTTATGAAGGACAAAAAAACAGGATTGATCCCGATTATCATGATTGTTTTCTTATCTGCATTATCACTTTTACTAATTTTAGGCACGGACTCAAATTGGGGGAGAACCAGGGTAACCGATATGCTCCTTACCAGTGCTGATGGAGACCGTATTAATGCAATGCTTTACAAGCCTGATTCTGCAACTATTAAAAATCCAGCCCCCTGTGCAATGATTCTGCATGGTGGAAATGACATGCTGGAACAGACAGGAACATATGCTCTGGAATTAGCAAGAAGAGGGTACGTAGTCGTTACCTGGGATTATACAGGTACTCATAATTCAGATATTGCTACAGGGTTATCCGAAATGACACCGGTTGAAGCCTCGGGCTGGGCTACAATGGGAACTGAAACCATCTGGAATACAGTACGAAACTATAATTTTATTGATTTAAGTAAAATTGTAACAATGGGTCATTCCATGGGTGGTATCTATACTATGTCATTTGCCCTGAAGCATCAGGAGGAGATCTTCATGCAGGTTAATCTTGGTATGAACCTGTACGGGAAGCCGGAAAATCATGACCATAATTTTAATTTTGCAGTTATATTCGGCGATTCAGATGAAAGTATTCTCTCCAGAAGCAATAACAATGTTTCAAGTATTTTTCAGCATGAACAATTAAAACGCATATTTACAGGTGATTATGAATCTGATGCCGGTACTCTTCCTGAAATAGAAACCGGCAAAGTATATACTGCCAAAGGCACAAACGGGAAAAGGTATGATCGCTCGGCTTATATGCCAAATTCGGCCCATGCATATTATCTGGTTTCACAAGATACAGTTAAAACTGTTATTTATGCTATAACCAGTCAGACTGGATTCGGCCTTGATGATGGAGTTAAAGATTACTCGGAATATAAAAAAATCGGTACGGTATGGTATTTGAAAGATCTTGGATTTATTTTAATGCTAATATCTGTTGTCACAATGATGTTTTTCATTGCCTCTTTGTTGTTCAAAACAGAAACATTTCGAAGTCTAAAGCTTCAGGCTGTTCAGAGTGTCGGATTCAAAAAGAATACACCGTCATGGTATATTGCGATTGCTGTGTTATTTATTATTCCCGTGCTCTTGTATCGAACAGGGATACTTGCTTCAACAAAATTCCTGGGCATTGATATTTCAAAAATATGGCTGCTGAGCGGAACGAACAATACTTACATTTCCTGGCAGTGGACTGTAGCTATAGCTATGCTTGTCTATTTCCTTATTTACCATTTTGCATATGGTCGGAAAAATGGGGGTAATTTTCAGACTTACGGGTTTTCTACTTCAGAAAGTGGGGAATTTAAATTGAGTTATATCTTAAAAGCATTCTTTTTTGGTTTAATAACGGTCTGCAGCGGATACTTGCTTTTTGCTCTGATTTCCGCATATACCAAGCAAGGCCTGCATATAGCTACATTTATGATGTCTGTTATTAATACAAACCGCACATTTGCGGTGCTGATGTATTTTATATTTCTGATCCCATATTTTCTGGTCAGCAGCCTTGCCCTGAGAAGCATTGGTATAAATGATATGGAAGATACGGGAAAAGGATTGTTAAAGACCACAGCTGCCGGTTCTGCAATAACTGTAGGAGGAATTTTCCTGTTATGGCTTGTGTTTATACTGATTCTTAACATTGGAAACACATTGACTAATGCGGATTATTTCATGAAAGACAGAATGTATATTTATTCAATCGCAATTTTTCCTCTTGTGATCGGAATGTCGATTGCAAATGCTCTTAATATGTATATCAGTAAAAAGACTAACAGCATCTGGGCTGGTTTGTTTACTGCACTTCTTTGGGGCTCCTGGATGATCGTCTGCTGTGGTGGAATAGCAAAATATCTGTATTAAGATAAAGTCTCTATGCGGTAGTTATATGATTAAAAATATTGGCTTTTATTATTCAGAATAGATATTGATAAATTTATTTAGGCCCGCGCGTGTACGTTAACGCAAAGGCCTGAATAAAAGATCCAAAAGGAGTAGTGACATGGGGTTGCTTCGGTATGATTTTCATTCAGTCATCCTTGGATGTTCAACCAGCCTTACTATAACAATACCTGAAGTCCCCCGTGAGTTGAGAAAAAGATCACTGGCAGAGATTTTTCCTGAAGGTATGAAAATTCCAACAGTCTATAATGCTTCATAGCGGTGGGGAATGTTCTTCAAGCTGGGTCAGAAACAGTTGTATTGAGCATTTGTCAAATACTTACGGCTTTATGACAGCTTCGATTGACGCTATGGAAAGTTTTTACAGTGATATGGTGAACGGTCGAAAGTATTTTACCTATCTGACAAATGAGGTGATGCGGCTTGTTCAGATACGGTTTAACTCTTCAGAGAAGAGGGAAGATAATTTTGTAATTGGATTCTCAATGGGTGCACATGGGGCAATAAAGGCCGCACTTCGCTGGCCTGAAAAGTTTTCAGCCTGTTATGCAATGTCCGGTGCTAAGGATCAGGTAAAGATGGGGCAGCTTGCAATGGAGCTTGGAATAACAGCGAATGATAAAACTATGACTGACGTATTCGGCCTTATTGAAGAAATTTACGGTTCAGAAAATGATCTTCTATCTCTGTCCCGGCATTTAAAAGAATCAGGACAGCTTTCACCAATGCTGTATATGTCGTGCGGTACAGAAGATTACGGGTACCAATTATGCAGAGAGTATAAGAATTATCTGGATGAAGTTGGTTTATCAAATGAATTTTATTCAGTGCCAGGTTCTCATGATTATGTTTATGCTAATGCAGTTCTGGAAAAAGCTATAAAAGAGATTCTGCCTATATGAAATGTATGGGACGGGATTCAGGAAAGGACAGGTTCCCGGTGATTCTGCATACAGGATTCAATCCCCGTCGGAGGGCCTTTGAAACAAACAGGGCGTTTATTAAAAAACTTGTCTGTGCCGGTTACATCGTAATAATACTTGAACCAAGGGGTATAGGTGCCTCTATGGGATATCATGATGGATTTTGGAGCAGGCGAGATGCAAAGGATGTTGCTTATATTATTGATTTAATTGGAGTATCAGACTGGTGTGATGGAAATGTAGGTATGTTCGGAGGGTCTAACTGTGGAATGACTCAGCTGCTGGCTGCTGCAGAAAAGCCTGTGCACTTAAAGGCCATTATTCCTAATGACAATAATCCGGATTTTTATTACCAGAATTTTCCAAATGGTGCATCAGCGTTGCCTTATCTTCCTGATGTGCACCGGGATTCAGCCACAGATATTGCTCCAGTTGATTCTGATCCGGCACCGGATTTTCCTTTAGCAGCTGAGGCAGCAGAGGCTCATACAAAAAACAAGTTATTTTTAAGCCAATACGAACAAAACATGTTTCAGGATACATTTAACCAGAGTCTGGGCTATAGCCCAAATATGGATGTACCGGCATGGGAAAGTGCTGAGAAGATAAAATTTTCATCTACCAAAATATATGCAAATGCGTCCTGGTATGACTCAAGCTGTACCGGGGCTATACTTGGATACAAAGATTACGGTGGGAAATTACTTATTGGGCCCTGGAGTTATTGTGAGATGTATGCAGGGGAAAGTGAATTTGAAAACGGAATACATGACTGGATTGAAGATCATCTGAGATTTTTTGACTGTAACCTGAAATCAATAGATAACAGTATAGAAGAAGAACCACCGATCAGGTACTACAGATGTAATTTTGATATTGGTAAAGAGTGGCAGTGGGCAGAAGATTTTCCTTTGGATAATCAGGAATCAAAAGATTATTATTTTTCTGGAGAATCCTTATCAGGGATAAAAAATGGAAATCTTGTATCGAATGTTCCTAAAAAACAAACTTTTAAATATCAGGTTGAGACAGGAATAGAGTTTTTCAGCATCGGGGGAAAACTAAATCGAAAAATAAATAATGCATCAGTGTAAAAAAATAAAGTTAATTATAATTGTAATTATTTATTTAGGAGAAATGATAATGGCACTTCCCAAGAATATGAAAGCATTAGTTGCTTATAGTGAAACAGTCTACAAATTGGAATATAACTTTCCAGTTCCTGAATGTGGTAATGATGATATTATTTTAAAAGTAGAGGGGTGCGGAATATGTGCCGGAGATCTTAAATGCCAGCATGGCGCTTCGATGTTCTGGGGTGATGGTAATATTCAGCCGGCTTGGGTTCAGCCTCCTTTTATCCCCGGGCATGAATTTATTGGTACTGTTGCAGCTTTTGGAGAAAATATAAAGGGATATGAAATTGGTGAACGATTAGTTGCGGATCAAATTGTCCCATGTTGGGATTGTAGATTTTGCAAATCAGGAAAATATTGGATGTGTCAACCTCATAAAATCTTCGGTTTTTTCAGTTCCCTGAACGGGGGAATGGCGGAATATATTCGTCTCCCAAAAGGAAGTATTGTTCACAAGGTTCCAATAACCCTTCCTCTTGAAAAAGCTTTATTGGTAGAGCCGTATTCATGTTCAAAACATTGCGTTGACAGAGCCAAGATAAGTAGCGACGATGTGGTAGTTATATCCGGAGCAGGTACTTTGGGTCTTGGTATGGTAACTTATGCCATGATGCAGAAACCAAAAAAACTGATTGTATTGGATCTCGATCAAAAGAGGTTGGATAAAGCATTTGAATACGGTGCTGATATAATAATGAATCCATTAGAGATTAATGTTGTAGATGAGATCTTGAATATTACTGATGGGTACGGATGTGATATTTATATTGAGGCGACAGGACATCCCTCTTCTGTTGTGCAGGGAATGAAAATGATAAGAAAATTAGGGCGGTTTGTGGAATTTTCTGTTTTTTCTGAACCGACAACTCTAGACTGGTCGATTATAGGTGATAGAAAAGAACTTGATGTCCTGGGATCACATCTTAGTCCTTACTGTTATCCATTTGTTATTGAAAATATATACAATGGAAATCTTAAGACTGAGGGTATTGTTACAAAAACTATTAAACTTGATGAATGGGAAGAGGCTTTTAAATATGCCTCAGGTGTATACGGAGATCTTAAGGTGGCGTTAATTCCATGAATATTATTTCCTTTAAATTAAAAATTATAGCCGATTCAAAGTGTTGAAAGTTTTAAAAAATGCTAGATCAATGTTAATAATATGGGGTGAGTAATATTGAAAAAAGCGGAATGTTTTATAAACAGTAAATTAGTAACAGCGCAGATTGATGAGAGACTCTACGGTTCCTTTATTGAGCATATGGGCCGTGCTGTTTATACAGGAATTTATGAACCTGGACATCGGACAGCTGATGAGGATGGATTTAGACAGGATGTTATTACAGCAGTTAAAGATCTAAATGTTCCTATTGTCAGGTATCCAGGAGGGAATTTTGTTTCCGGTTATAATTGGAAAGATGGGATCGGCAATAAAAGAGATAGACCAACTCGACTTGATTATGCATGGCTTTCTATAGAAGATAACAGTTTTGGAATTGATGAGTTTGCAAAGTGGGTAAAAAAAGCGTCTACGGAGGGAATGATTGCAGTCAATCTTGGAACAGGATCCCCATTGGAAGCAGGTCAACTGATTGAATACTGCAATATCAAGGCTGGTACTTTGTGGAGCGATAAGCGGAGAAAAAACGGTTACGAAAAACCGCATGGGTTTAAATTATGGTGTTTAGGCAATGAAATGGATGGTCCCTGGCAGACCTGTCAGCTTACCGCAGAAGAGTATGGGAAAAAGGCAAGAGAAACCGCAAAAATAATGAAGTGGGTTGATCCTGAGATTGAACTTGTTGTCTGCGGAAGCTCAAGCAAGGAGATGACTACCTTTCCGGAGTGGGATCTTCAGGTACTTGATATTTGTTATGAATATGTAGATTATATATCGCTTCACAGGTATTATAAATATGAAGGAAATGAAACAGATTTTCTTGCTTCTTATTTTGATTTAGATGATTTTATACATACTATTAAATCGACAGCTGATTATTTGAAAGCAAAACATAGATCAAATCGTACAATTAATCTCTCGCTTGATGAATGGAATGTTTGGGATTCCGAGAATATTGGGGTTGAACGATGGAAAAAGGCGCCACGGTTATCAGAAGAAAAATATACTTTACTTGATGCCCTTGTTGTTGGAGGCCTTCTGTGTACTATAGTAAACAATGCGGATAGAGTTAAAATTGCTTGTCTGGCCCAGCTTGTTAATACCATATCGCCAATTCATACCGAACCGAATGGAGATGTTTTGCTTCATTCTACTTATTATCCTTATAAGCAGGTTAGCAATTATGGCATGGGGCAGGTGCTTAAGAGTATAACTCAATGCGATTATATTGAAACAAACAAGTATGGGAAAGTTCCTTCAATTCAGACTTTGATTACCTATGATGCTGATATACATGAGTTATCTGTTTTTATATTGAATATGGATCTCGATGAAGATATTGAATTACGAATAGAATTTAGCAATTTCTCAATGCTATGTATGGTTGATTTCGAAGCTCTGAAAGGAAATGACTTATTCGCTTTTAATACAATGGAAAAACCTGAAAATGTAGTTCCTGTGAAACAAAGGCTCAATCAGGGTGTTTCAAATATATTTACAATTGTTTTGAGTAAGTGTTCCTGGAATATGATACGATTTGAAGAAGTTATAGTTTAATAATTTTTTATGAATCTGAGAGATAATGCTTGGGTTGGAGTAATTGAGCCCTTATTTTAGGAAGATAATCTCATTCCGGATAATTCGAAGAGGAGTGCGCAAACTTATCAACTCAGACACTCCGAGTATCTTTTTTGGGAATCATGCAAAGGTGTCATAAAATTTATGTTTTTTTCTGAACCATTAAAGATCATAAGGTTCCGGCTGTTCACTGAACTGAACCGCCCGGGTTTTCCGGAGACACAATTATGTGAGAGGATTGTGTTATGGGAAAACGAATTAGGTATGCTCAAGAAGTTAAAGAGCGGGCAGTAAGAATGGTCTTTGACCATGAAAAAGATTATGAATCTCGGTGGGCAGCAATAATGTCCATCGCATCAAAAACAGGGTGTACCCAAGAGTCTCTGAGGAAATGGGTTAAACAGTAAGAAATCGATCAGGGAATAAAAGACGGTTTGTCCAGCGATGACCGTGCTCGTATCAAAGAGCTCGAACGCCGAAAGAAATAATGATCGGTTTCACAGATGAAAACAGGATTGATCACGGAGTCGAGCCTCTCTGCAAGAATATTCAGATCGCTCCTTCAACCTACTACGAGATGAAATCACGTCAATCAGATCCTAACCGGGAACCACCGAGAGGACAACGAGATAATATTCTAAAAAATGAGATCCGCCGGGTATGGTTTGAAAACAGATTCTACTCTTGATGTCCTCAAGCAGGCATTGTGGGCAAGGGAGGTAACGGAAAGGCTAATTCATCACAGTGATCGGAGTAAAGGCGATTCATATGACAATGCCATGGCTGAAACGATAAATGGTCTTTATAAGGCAGAAGCTATTCATAAAGATGGCCGCTGGCGGTCTATTGAACAGGTGGAATTGGCAACACTCGACTGGGTGGACTGGTTTAATAATCACAGGATCATGGAACCTCTGTGATATTTATCTCCCAAAGAATTTGAAATGATGTATTATGAACAGGAAGAAAGTCATACCCTGATGTGTAAATAATTACCCTGGATTACACTCGAGGGGCGCTTCATTCATATCCGCTATTTTGCAATGTTTGAAGGTAATTCCAATAGGGGTGTTCTTGAATTCAGCCAGGATGTAACGGAGATCAGAGCTCTTGAAGGACAGAAACGTCTGCTTGATTAGAACATCTCACTGAGTTCCTTGATGAAATTATGAAGTGCTGGATTTTGATTTGTCTTCAGCCAGGCAAACACAACTTCAAGCTTAATATCAAAATTTTCTATTGGGATAAACGATATTCCTCTAGTAGCCTGAGGAGTTTTTACGTATTCGGGAAGAAGGCTCATTCCGAATCCCGATTCGACTAATAGTAGAATTGAATCCAGGCCCCGGGTTTTTTTTATTCTGGATGGAGAAATACCGGCGCCCTCCCAGTCCCGCTGCAGGATTCTTCCCATCTCCGGATTTGCAAGATCTTCGTGAATAATTACTGTGGATTTGTTGATTACAGAGATCGGAATCTTAGGGAGTAAGGCTTCTGGCGAGTCTGATTTAACTGCGGCAACAATACAAAATGTTCCCATTTTAAAAGTGTCAATATTAACTGTGTTTAGCAGATCATATGGAAAAGCCTGGATGATATCTGTTTTGCCGTATTTAAGATCTTCAAGTATGCTCCAGTTTTCACTCTGGTTTATTTCCAGATCAACTGAAGGAAACTTTTTATTGAAACTGCTGATTACAGATGGCAGATTCAGTCTTCCAAGGTAGTTTGGAAAACTGATTTTGAGAGTCCCCTTATATCCCTCGTTTATGAGTCTGCCTTTTGAAATTGAAGATTCATGAAGATCGAGTATTCTTTTTGCGTCTAGTAAAAAGCTTTCTCCGGCTCGTGTTAAACGGACTTCCCTGTTGTTCCTGTCAAAAAGTTTAAATCCTGCTTCTTCTTCAAGTTTTGAAATTTGAGCACTCATTGCAGTCTGGGTCAGCCCGCATTCTCCGGCAGCTCTTGTAAAATTCAGATATTCTGCTGCAACTGTGAAGTTTTTTATGCTTATCAGATCCATAATTGATTATACATTAAAAAGACCCCGCCCGCATCAGCAGTCAGGGTCTTCTGATATGATTTTACTGCTCAGCAGCCTCATATCCGGCAAGCCTTCCGGAATTGAAGGCAAAGGAAAGGCACAGCCCCTCGTAGACAGGGTAAGAATCTCCATACAGACTTCCTGCATCGCATCCGACGGCAAAGAGTCCGGGGATTACTTTCATTTCATCAGTAAGGACTTCAAGATTGCTGTTAACTCGAACACCGCCGATTGAGTTTTCAACAAGTGCCGCAGCTTTTATTGCGTAGAACGGCCCTTCGGAAACACCATATTTCAGGTATTCTTTAGCCTTGAAAAACATAGTGTCATTTCCTGTCCTTACAGCTTCTGTGTAGGATGCAGCCGCCGCCTTAAGATTTTCAGGGTTAACATCCATAGCTGCCGCAAGTTCTTCCAGTGTATCGGCTTTGAATGCTCCGCCGGCTTGAATGGTTGCGTCCATTGACTCGTAAAGGTTCTCAAGCGGAGCAACAACGCCGGAAGCAAGATTAGTATCTACATTTGCACCGACAAGATAGGTTTGTTCAAAGGAGTTTGTCAGCGGTGAACCTTCATTTGAAAGAAGCTTCATGGTTCTTTCATCGACAACAGTATAATAAACTCCTCCCTGTACAACTACGGCATTGCCCCATAAAGCGAAGTCGTAAACAGCTGATTCATCCACAAATCGCTTTCCCTCTCTGTTTATCCACATAAGGGGAATATTGTGAAGCTGCCCTGCAGTTCCCTGCCATATTTTGGGATCTTTTACAGGGATAAGAGCAGAATGAACTGCAATTCCGGGGTTAAACTCGTCTGCACCTGCTTCAACAGCCATGTTGAAGCCGTCTCCAACATTGTTTGCATATGCGAGAGTGGCATAGTCGGTTACATTCATATACTTTCTTATCATTTCATCATTGCCTCCGAAACCGCCTGTTGCAAGAATTACTGATTCGGCTCTAACGGTCAGTTTTGATCCGTCAGCTTTTTCAGCAATAATTCCTGTGACTTTTCCGTTTTCAATTATGAGTTTTTTACCTGCAGTATCGGTGTACAATTTCCCACCCATGTTTTCAAATTTAGAGTACATTGTGTCATATGCCTGATGTTTGTCTACATATTTGTGATAGGTTGCAGGATCACTTACATGAGCTTTCTGTGTATTGGGGATCAGTTTGGTCTCTGCGCCATATTTAGCCATCCAGTCAATTGTTGATGCGCTTTCAGCAAGTATTGTTCTGGTAAGATCTCCGTTATTTTTCAGATGAGTATATTCAGCAAGAAATTTGAATGCTTGTTCTACGGTATATTTAATTCCAAGGTCTTTCTGCTGATTACTTTCAAATGCCAGAAGTCCTTCTGCAAAAAATCTTCCGGCACCTCCGGGAGTGGATGCTTTTTCGAGAACAATAACATTTGCTCCTTTTTCTGCAGCTGCAAGTGCTGCTGCTGTACCTGAAGCTCCTCCTCCGACAACAACAACATCTGCTGTAATCTCTTCATTCTGAAGACTGTTTTCCCGGACAGACGGACGAAGATCTGCTGCAGTTCCGCCGGCTTTTTCTAAAGCTATCAAGACAGCCTCCTTTACCGCATCAGAGGAGTCTGATGCTCCGGTCACTGCATCAACATCAAGGCTTTGTTCAGCTATTATTTTTGATGCCATTTTTTCTAGTGCTGGTTTGCCAAGTCCGTCAGTCTCTGATTCGCTGATAACTGTAATGGCCATGATTCCTGTTTCTGACATTTCCACCTCGAATTCAATGTCGCCGCCGTGTCCTGAAATTGTTACCGGGTATTTTCCCGGTGTGAAGCGTTTGCCTTCTGCAGTATTTGGTGTACTGCATGAGAAGATTACTGCAAAGACAAGCATCAACAGTCCTGCCGCCGCAATAATTTTACTGAGATTTTTCATAGATTCTCCTGAATTTGTTTTAGATAATATATTATCTATTTAATTCCCAGATGTAAAATGAATTATTTTCATCACGTGAGCACTTAAATTGCTGATATTTCTGAACTGCATCCGGATTATGAATGCAAATGTTCCAGTTTCCGTAGTAAAATATTTCGAGGGAGAATTTAATTATGAGAACTCTTCAGAAGACTAAAACAGACCGGTATTCAGTTTGTGTTTTTTATTTAATCACTGTCTCAGTTATTCTCCTTCCGTTTGCAGGCTGTCAGACTGAGAGAGCCGGAACAGAAAACTTTGTACCTGAGGCTGCTGTTCAGGATCCGGTCTCGGAGCAGAAACCCGCATCTGAGACCGTGACACCTGATGCTCAAGCTGTCCCGCATTCACTGCCGGGCTTTCAGCCTGAGGAAATTCATCAGATTGCAGGAGCGTATGCACGGGTTGCTCCTAATGCTCCTGAAGTGCTGTCTGCTTATATCTGGCTGATGCCCCGTCTTGAAAAGAGTGGAATAATACTCAATATGGATACTCCTCAGGCCGCCTACATGCAGGTTGTCGCCGGATTTAAATACCGGCTTCTTTGTTCATATACCGGTGACGGCAGCTCAGAGATTAAATATCTTCTGGTTCTTGTTTATGAAAATCCTGAAGGTGAAATGGAGATCGTGAAGCTTCAGAAAGAACTAACTGATGATGAAGTATCTGAGCTTATTCTTGCTGATTATTGATGCTGTAATATTCTGATGCGAACTCAACGTATTTTTTTAGCACCGGGTTTGAATTTGATTCACGGTATGCAAGAACAATATCCATTTTTATATCAAAGTCCTTAATAGGTATGAATTTTATCTTTGTGCTATGTGTCGGCAGATTTATAAAGACAGGCACAAAAGATATCCCATAACCTGCTTCCACCATGAATAGGATAGAATCAAGGCCTTTTGTCAAAACGGTTTTTTGGGGCTTGATTCCTGATTTTGACCAATCCTGAAACATCTGAGTATTGAGTTCCGGCATGTTGGAATCTTCATGAATAATAATTGTTTCATTATTTATCATGTCAATTGTAAGCTCACTGTATCCGGCTAGACTATGTGTGCTGTTAACAGCTGCAAGCATTCTAAATGAACCGACTTTTATTGTTCTCACATCTTCAATTGAACTGAGATCATAGGGAAAGGTCTGGACGATATCAGCCTTGTTGTACTTTAATTGATCTAGGAGGAGCCAGTTTTCGTTCTGTATTATTTCAATACCTGTCTCAGGGTATCTTTTACTGAATTCTCCCGTTACCTCAGGCATATCTATCCTGCCTATATAATTAGGAAACCCAATTTTGATCAAACCTTCTATCCCTTCTGATATACTCTTTGCTCTTCCTACATTTGCGTTATATGTCTCTAGCAGGTTTGCTGTATCCAGGAAAAACTGTTCTCCTGCCTTCGTAAGTCGTACTGTGCGGTTATTCCTTTCGAACAATTTGAAACCCAGTTCTTCTTCCATTTTGAAGATCTGTGTACTCATCGCTGTCTGAGTAAGTCCGCATTCAGCCGCCGCTTTTGTAAAGTTGAGATATTTGGCAACGGAAAGGAAATTTTTAAGGTAAAATATGTCCATCATCTCAATATATATCAAAAAGTCAGTAAAAATCACCCTGTATGAATCTACAATTTTATAGGATTTTAAGCTGAATTAAATATAAGGGCAGGAAATCCATTTGTAAATTAAATTGATTGATATTACAAAAATACAAGTTTTCTGCATTTTTTTCTTGACTAAAGGTTTAATATTGAATAGTTTAATATTTTACTAATATGAATGAGAATTATTTGGCATTAAATACATATACAAAACTTCTTAGAGCAGAGGCAGTGATATCCTCATTAGTAGCTGCTGAGGAACTTGAAGCCAGCGGACTTACTATCAGTCAGTTCGGAGTGCTTGAGGTTCTCCTTCATAAGGGTGATTTAACTGCCAAAGATTTATCGGCAAAGATTCTCAAGACAAAGGGGAATCTTACAATGGTAATTGATAATCTTCAGAAAAAGGGGCTTGTTGAAAGACGTCCCTGTCTGAAGGACCGGCGTAAAACATACATTAGCCTGACACCCGAGGGAAGAAATCTTATTGCAGATATTTTCCCCCGGCATGCCCGGAGTATATCTAATTGTATGAAGGTCCTGACCGCAGAAGAGCAGGCGCAGTTGGGCGCTCTGTGTAAAAAACTAGGTACAGGTCTTATTTAGTATCTTAAGGAGTCTTAAATGAAGATTGCTGTTTTGTTTTATTCGACCTATGGTCATAATTATGCTATGGCTGCAGCTGCAGCAGAAGGTTTAAAGAGAGAAGGAGTAGAGGTGGATCTGCTCAGAGTACCTGAGACCCTGTCTGATGACATTCTTGAAAAAATGGGAGCGCTTGAAGCTCAGAAAGCATTTGCGGATGTTCCGCTGGTTGATGTTGAAAAGCTTCCTGAATATAACGGGTTTGTATTCTCATTTCCTACAAGATTTGGAAATATGCCTGCACAGTTCAAGACCTTTGTTGATGCTACCGGTGGTTTATGGCAGTCCGGAGCTCTGGTAGGTAAACCCTACGGACTGATTGCCGGTTCGGCTACCCAGCACAGCGGGCAGGAGTCTACACTTCTGACATCAATGGTCCCATTTCTGCATCATGGAATGATCTTTGTCGGTCTTCCGCAGACTGAACCCTTGCTTTTCAACAGTTCCGAGGTAGAGGGCGGTTCCTTTTACGGAGCAACAACTGTCTCTGCCGGGGATGGTTCAAGACTTCCCAGTGATTCAGAAAAACAGCTTGCATCAATCCTTGCCGTCAGAGTAGGGAAGATTGCAGCTAAACTTGCAGCCTGAACAGGCTGCAGCGTATAGCCTTATTAAAGCCGGATAAATCCGGCTCTTTTTATGGAAGATTGCGATCCAGTTCTGCTTTAAGTGATTCGTAAGGATAAGCGCCTTCAAGACGCATGAGCTGTTTGCCCTTGTGAAAAAGCATGATAGTGGGTATTGAAACTATGGAATACTGGTATGCAATATTCTGCTTTTTTTCGGTATTGACCTTAACTGTTGTGATTTTACCCTTGTATTCTTTGGCAAGTCTTTCAATCACGGGGCTTACCATTTTACAGGGACCGCACCAGTCGGCGTAAAAATCAACAAGTACCGGAAGTTCATTAGTTTTAACCAGTTCTTCAAAACTGTCTGCTATTTGAGACATATTACCTCCTGCCTGTATATGTATATTCTAATATACTAAAAATAAAAGAAGGCGACAAACAGGGGCTAATAATTATTATACCTGAGGAATTATTTCTTCTACAGCCGAGATAAGCTGCGAGTTTCTCCAGGGTTTTATGAGGATTCTGTCCGCAAGATTTTCTTTTTCTACAGCTTCAAGAGCATCCTTTGCCGCATGCCCGGTGATCATCATTGTTTTTATATCCGGATTGATATTTCGAATCTTGCGAAGAAATTCGTCACCCTTCATGCCGGGCATAAGCCAGTCTGAAATCACCAGAATCAGTGTCACTCCTTCATCTGTTAGATCATTTACTATCTCAAGGGCTTCTTCAGCATTCAGAGCTGTTTCATAAAGAAAACGTGTTTTGAAATGATTTTTAAGTTCCTGTTTGATTGACATCAGAATAATGGCTTCGTCATCTACGCAAAGTATAGCCTTTTTGTTCACGTACTCACTCCTGTACTCTGTAAAAATCGCGGCAGGTAGACCGAGAATACTGTTTCACCGGGGCGGCTGGTAAACTCTATTCTGCCCTTATGCTCTTCGATAATTTTTCGACATATATCAAGTCCAAGTCCTATACCTTCACCTTCCGATTTGGTTGTGAAGAAGGGTTCAAATATCCGGTCCTGCATATCTTCAGGTATTCCGTGACCGTTATCTTTAATGGATACGCAGATGAACTCTCCCTCATCCTTTATCTCAATGCCCAGTGAACCCTTATATTCAATCGCATGGAGGCCGTTGTTGATAAGGTTTATCCATACTTGATTTAGTTTATCACGGTTTCCGGAAACGGTGGTTGCGGTTTTATACTCTTTATTCAATGTTACGTTCTTTTTGATCTGGTTGTAATAAAGAATTAAGATGTTGTCGATCTCATTGCATATATCTATGTCGGTAAATGATTCATCCGGTGTGCTGTGTATATATCCGGAGAGTGCGGAGATTGTTGAAACAGCCTTGCGTGATGCCTGCTGTATTATGTACAGTCCCCGCATTACTGATGTAATTATGACAGCTGCATCTATCAGATTTCTTCTATCGTTCTTAATCAGTTCGATGATCCGGGCCTGATCCTCCGCGGCTCCCATGGTTTCCAGTTCATCAGCAAGGTTCTCTGCATCCCCAACACCAAGTTCAGTCAGTTTTTTAGCCAGGGCACGCTTTTTTTTTCGATCCGGGATATGCTGTATGTTCAGGGCCGCCTTCCGTCCGGTCTTTTCCAGTTCTTTTAGAATTTCCAGTTCCTCAGGTTTTAGACCCCTGGTCTGCTCCGGCAGCGCGATTATTGTGTCTATTCCATCTTCAATTATGTATGAAATTGATGAGTCTATCGCCCCAAGCGGTGTGTTTAGTTCATGTGCAATGTTTGCCGTCAGGTTTCCCAGAACCGCAAGTTTTTCTGAGTGGATTAGTGAGTCCTGTGAGGAATTCAGATCATGAATAGTTTTGTTAAGTTCAGTAGTCCGTTCGCTTACCATTCTTTCAAGATTTCTGTTAGTTGACTCATGCTGTTCAAGAAGCTTCTTCACCCGCTCTGTCATTGTGTTGAAGGATTCGATCAGAAGATCAAGTTCGTTGTTATACTGGTTGTCTAAGCGCAGATTAAATCTGCCGGCCGAGATCTGTTGTACTTTTTCGGTTATCTCCAGTATAGGCTTACTAAGTGTATTTGATGCTATATAAATTGCTGAAAGCATAATAACGAAGGTGATAATTCCGAAGAATATCTGATACTCGATTATTGTATTTAAATTTTTGTAAAGGTTTGAGTTCGTCATAATTGTGGCCACATACCAGGTGTTTCCCGCATCATCAATCCTGATAGGGTTAAGGCTTACCCTGGCATGTGAGCCGTCTGATGTGGGCATGTTTGTCATGGAAAACGGGACTTCTTTTTTAAAACCGTCTGTTATAGAATTATACTCACCTGAATTCAAAAGATTTGAGATAGGAGTTCCCAACTGATTGCGCTCCGGGTGAGAGAGTCTGACGGCGGATTCAGAATCTATTAAAACAAAATAACCATTATTTGGGATTTCAAAACCGTTAATCAGATCCTGAATCTGCTTAAATGAAACATCGGCTCCTGCTACTCCCAGAAACCTGTTTTCAATGATAATCGGAACACATAGACTTGTTTCAAGCACAGCATCTTCAATATCTCCTGTATAAGACCACCAGTAAGGTTTTATCACAGTAGGTTTTCTGTTTGTCCGGGGTATGGTATAAAAATCTTCATTGTAGGCCTCGCTGGTTATTTTCCCCTGAACCGGTTCGCCGTCATCGAAGTACCAGGTTGCATCAAAGCCTCCGTTGGGAGCTGAGAGCATAGTTCCATAGTAATCTTCCTCATTGTCCTCAAGTGCACCGGGTTCCATCTGCAGCCATACAGCATGGAACTCCCCCTTATGATAGGACAATGTCTCACGGACGATATTTGATAAGAAGGGTCTTCTTATATCGGCAGGAAGATTTCGATAGCCTCCGGCAATTGAGGCCACCGTTTTCACAGATGAAAAATAATTATCCAGCAGGCTTTCAATTCTTTCAGTATAAAGTACGCCAAGCAAATCCATCCGTTCATTGATATCGTTTCGAAGCACATTGTCGGTCTGTTTTGCACTGAAGAAGACTAGCGCAGATAGAGGAAGCAGTGAGACAATACCGATAATTAACAGCATTCTGGAAAAAAATCCTGACTTTATAAACTTGATTTTTGCCGACATTAATTAAATAATATATTTTCCGGAGTTTATTATCAAATATTTTATTTAAATAAAGAAAAGAGGGTTTATGAAGGTAACAGTTCTTGATGGATGCTTTCAGGGTGATAATTCTGAATATGAAAAACAGTTAGCCGGAATCCTGGACGAGCTGCAGACTCATCATAATGCTGTAAATTACTCTATAAAAGATATGAATTTAAAATTCTGTACCGGCTGCTGGAGCTGCTGGTGGAAAACTCCGGGCGAGTGCTCTATAAAAGACGGTGCAGATGAAATTTTTAAATCGGTAATACATTCGGATTTTCTGCTTCTGAGTTCCCCGATGATTGCTGGCTTTGTCTCCTCTGAACTTAAAAAGATAATGGACAGGCTGATAGTTCTTCTTCATCCGTACATTCAGATGATAAACGGCGAATCTCATCATCATAAACGGTATGATTCTTATCCTGCACTGGGAGTTCTTCTTGGCCGGGAAGCTGGTTCAGACGAAGAGGATATGAAGATTACCGAAGGTCTTTTTAAAAGATTTTCGCTGAATTTTCATGGAGATTTGAAATTTGTCAGGTGGATGGAAGACTGGAAGATCGAGGAGTTTGAAAATGAAACTGCTGGCTGTTAACGGATCTCCGCGAGGTAAAAACTCCAATTCTTCGGTATTGCTGAATAACTTTATAGAAGGCTGTAAGGAAGTTCCTGAAATCGGCGTTTCCGGGGCTGATGGCGTGAAGCAGGCTTATCTTCATAACAGTAAGGCAAGAGAAGAAGCTTTTACCGCTGCTGAGAGTGCTGAAGTGCTTGTCCTCTGCTTTCCGCTGTATACCGACGCAATGCCGGGAATCACCAAGGCTTTCATAGAACATTTGTTTCAGAAACGTCCGGCTTCACTTAAAACAGCCGGTTTTATAGTTCATTCGGGATTTCCCGAATCCGCCCAGTCTTTTAGTGTTGAGTCATATCTTGAAAGGCTCTGCAGGCGGATGGAAATTAATTACGCAGGTACAATTATCAAGGGCGGTTCAGAAGGGCTCCGGCTTATGCCTCCGGCAGCAAGCCGAAAACTGTTTGAGCGCATAAACAGGGCCGGCAAGTATTTTGCAGAGAACGGTAGATTTGATCCAACCCTTGTGGAGGAGATAAAAAAACCATACAGACTGAATGTTTTTGCAAGAACGGGTTTTCGATTATTAAGTTATACCGGACTGACCAATTTTTACTGGAATATGAACCTTAAGCAGAACGGCGCTTACAAACAGCGTAATGCCAGACCCTTCATTTAGAAGGGTCCGAAGCCTATCAGTACCGCAAATCCAAGAAATACTGAAGTTATCGCAAGCATTATCAGCTGCAGCGGAAATGTCCATCTAACCCAGCGTGGGTAGCTGACAACGGTAAAACCAAGTGCAATTAAAAGCAGCGCATTTGACGGGAAAAACATATTGCTGAAACCGTCTCCGAAGTCAAAGGCCAGAACTGCAGTCTGTCTTGTTATTCCAACCAGATCGGAAAGCGGACTTAGTATCGGCATCATCAGGAAGGCCTTTGCGGACGCCGAGCCTATGAAAAAGTTCATAAGCAGGGTAATCAGATAGATCATGAAAGCCGCTCCCATTTTCGGGGTGCTCGCAATCCATGTCGCAGCCGAGTAGAGAATAGTGTCTGTTATCATTCCCTTATCAATGATGTGCTTTACGCTGTAGGCCATCATGATTAGCAGTATTCCCGGAAGCATTCCTGCCATCCCGCTGAAAAAAGATTTCGCAATCTTCCCCGCCTTAAGGCCGGCAAATATACCGGAACCAATTCCGCCGATAAAAAACATCAGGCCCATAAGGGGAAAAGCCAGATCGCTGATGGCCGGAATAATCGAAGTCAGAATAACAAAGGCAATTGCTATTCCCATGCAAGAGCCGAACCATATAAGAGCCTTCTTCATTCCCGGATTTTTCACAGAATCTTTTTCAGACTCCGAGTTGAGTTTGTGAGCTGCAATAAGCGGCAGATCCTCTTTGTGAACAAGCGATTTAGAAGGGTCTTTCTCGATTTTTTTTGCATAGCGTGAAACGAAGAAAAACAGGATGAAATAAACAACTATAAAAAATATTATCCGAAGCCAGGATCCTGAAAAAAGCGGAAGCTCGGCTATTCCCTGTGCAACAGCGATTGTGAAAGGATTGGTAACAGCAGATGCAAATCCGAAGGCCAGCGGCAGAAGGCTTAGTCCAAGACCGGTCAGAGAGTCCCAGCCCAGCGAGTAGGCCAGCGGAACAATAAAGATTATAAGAGGAACAAGCCCCTCGTAAATTCCCAGAAATGCGGCAAGGAACATGAACAGAAATATCATGATTCCCATAAGAAGGTATTTTCTGTTTATAAATCGTTCAACCATTAAACCCAGAAGATCCTTCATCACTCCCGAACCCTCCAGTATTGCAATTGATCCTCCTACAAAAACAATGAAGAGCATAATAGTTATTATTGCCGCATTATTCGGCGGTCCAAGGACTTCAAGGGGAGCTGTGAACCAACGCCACACAGGATAGTCGGGCTTGCCGATCTGGTGGTATGAATCAGGGACTATCAGCACTCTTTCTTCAGATTCATAGCGTTCATACTGTCCGGAAGGAAGAATCATCGTTAAAATCCCTGAGACTATCATCAGCACAAGAATAATCCCTGCCGCTGCTAAGAAGGCGTTCTTTCCTATTTTGAGGCTGGATTTCGCTGTTTTCTCCATTTATTTATCTCCGTTTATTTTCTGGAACATTGTTTTGTAGAATCTGATTACAAGTCCGTAGTTTTCTAGGCTGATTTTCTCATTTGATGCATGTATGCTTTCAACGTCCTCAGGCTGTAATATCATAGGAGCAAGCCTGTAAATATTTTCACAGCATTCGATGTATGCCTTAGAGTCAGTCGTGCCTGTGTTCAGGTAGGGCAGGATTAGTGCGTCGGGCACTGTTTCAGAGATCACCTTGCTGATAATTTTATATCCCTGTCCTCTTGTGCTCGATTCTGAAACAGGATTGTTCGCGGAATCGGGATTAAGCAGGCTTACCTCAATGCTATCATCTTTAATAACCTTTCTGATTCTTGCAAGGGCCGTTTCAAGAGTGTCTCCCGATAGTATTCTGGTGTTTATGACGGCGGTTGCGGTTTCCGCCAGTACATTTTCCTTGCTGCTTCCCTTTATCATTGTCGGAGCAGTTGTTGTTCGAAGCAGTGCCGCCGACTGCGGACTTTTACCCATTACCAATTTTATTACCGGCCCGAAAAGCCATATGTTGGCAAGAACAACCTTCATCCAGGATTCTGAACCGGATGACATCCCTGAAAACATCTTTCGGGTTGTTTTTATCCATCTCATGGGGAAAGGGTTTTTCTCTATTCTTGTTACGGCCCGGGCTATCCGTCCTGTTGCTGTCATTGCCGGAGGCATTGCTGCATGGCCGCCCTTTGACTCTGTTTTCAGACGAATATCCGCATATCCTTTTTCGGCAGTACCTATCAGCGCTAGTTTGCGGTTGACTCCCTTTATTATGCCGTCCGCAATGATAGAGCCTTCGTCGTGCATCCACTCAAAACTTATTCCCTGTGCTTTAAAGTGTGCAGCGATTTTAACAGCTCCGAGGTTGCCTTCTGTTTCCTCGTCTCCTCCGAAAGCAAAATAGATGTCTCTTTTGGGGACGAAGCTTTCTTTGCAAAGACTTTCGGCCGCCTCAAGAATTCCCATCAGCGTATTCTTTGTATCGAGAGTTCCTCTGCCCCATATATATCCGTCGATAATTTTCCCGTCAAAAGGGGGGTAGGTCCATTTAGAATCATCTGCCGGTACCACATCATAGTGGGCGATGAATAAAAGTGCTTTCTGCTTTTCTGAGCGTCCCGGCCATTTATATATAATTCCGTAATCACTGAGAACCGTTCTTTCTGCGGTGCTGTGAAAGGAGGGGAAGCTGTTCGTAAGGAATTTCTGAAAGTCCCTGTGTTTTTCCAGATCATTGAGTGAATAATCGGAGTGGGATACTGTTTTTATCCTTACCGCTTTCGCCAGTCTTTCGGCTGCTTCATTTTCACAGGGTTCCGGCTTGTAATCTGAGTAAGAGCCGGTTCTGGCTGTTATCAGTGTTTTCAGGCAAATCAAAATTATTAGGGCTAATATAACTGCGGGAATACTAAACATGGTCATTATTATAATCACTATACGGAAAAATGGATATTACGAAAATCTTTTTGTTGACAGCAGAAAAAAGCAATGATAATATCTTTTCTAATATCATACTGATATATCAGATGAATATCACAAACTTCTTAAATGGTAATTGTGGAACAAACAATACCTCAGACAGGAATTGGTTGTTCCATTAAAATAAACTTTATGGATTATATAAAGGAGAAAAAAATGAAGAAAAAAATTTTTACATTTCTTCTGGTGATTTTTCTGGTAACCGGGAATTTTGTTTTTGCTTCCGGAAATCAGGAATCCGCATCCGGCGATTCCACAAAAGGAGGTTATAAGATAGGTTTTTCCAACTCTTATAACGGGAATACATATCGCCAGACAATGGAAAGTCTTTTTAGAAAACTTGCCGATCAAATGGTGGCAGACGGAGTCCTCTCAAGTTATAAAATTCTTGAGTCAAATAACAATGTCGCAACTCAGGTTTCACAGATTGAAAGTCTTATCCTTGACGGTGTAGATGCTATCATTATTGATCCGGGCAGTGCTTCAGGGCTCAACGGTGCTATTGAAAAGGCTGCAAAAGCAGGAATCCCTGTTGTCATAGTAAATGACGGCCCTGTTTCAACTGATCAGTGTTATCAGATTAACTTTGATACAGCTCAGATGGCCAATGATGCCGCAAGCTACCTTGTAGGTGCGCTTGGAGAGAAAGGTAATATCATCGAAATTAGAGGAATGGCAGGTGTACCCTTTGATGATACATTCCACAAGGCTCTTGCTGATGAGTTTGCTAAATACCCTGGAATTGAAGTTGTCGGTGAAGTTTACGGGGAATGGACCGAATCTGTTTCACAGAAGCAGATTACATCAATCTTACCTGGAATTAAACAGGTCGACGGTGTTGTAGGTCAAGGCGGAGACGCTTACGGTGCCCTTCAGGCTTTCAATGCAGCAGGACGTGATCTTCCGATTGTTATCGGCGGAAACCGCGGTAATTTCCTCACATGGTGGGCAAATGAAAAGGCTGCTACCGGATATGAAACATTCTCATGGGCTGCAAACCCCTGGAGTGCAGCTTCAGGATTGTATGTTGCGATCGATCTTATCGAAGGCCTGGATGTTCCGAAAGTCATGATTATGCCTCCACTTCATGTTACGCAGGATATGGTTGACGATTTTGCAAACCTGGCTCCGGATGAAGTTGCCGCTAAAGAATACGATCACGACTGGATTGTAGATACTTACTATAAATAAACAAACAGAATGCCTCTCTAATGTCCGGATTCAGGGCTGTCAGAGAGGCTCATCATTCTTTGAAGGAAAACTGATGACTATAGAAGCAGATAAGGTGAAAACTGCCTATCTGAGATTGGAGCATATCCATAAATATTTCGGTGTAACAAAGGCTCTTGTAGATATGAACCTTGAAATTGTTCCAGGTGAAGTCCTTGGTCTTGTAGGTCCAAACGGTGCAGGAAAATCAACTTTAATGAAGGTTATTACCGGCGCTCATGAACCTACCGAAGGCGGAATTTTTTTTAATGACAGTAAAGAGCCGGAAACAGGGTTTGATACAAACAGGTCCAAGGATATGGGTATTACCTGTGCATATCAGGAGCTTTCACTTCTGACCAATCTGAAGGTATATGAAAACTTCATGATAAACCATATGGATCATAAACCGTTCGGAAAGCCGGGCTGGCGGAAGAAGGCAATGGTCCAGATTTCCGGATATCTGGAGGAAGTTTTTCCAAATCATAATATTGACGTTAACACTGTTGTCAGCGAGCTTTCTCTTGCTCAGCGGCAGATGATAGAGATAGCAAAGGCTGTATCGTACAAGGGCCTGAAGGTTCTGATTCTCGATGAACCGACATCTTCGTTGACCGGAGACAGAATCGAACAGCTTCACGAATCAATAAGAAAACTATTAAACAGAAATATAGCTGTAATTTATATATCACATAAACTGGATGAAATCGAAAGAATCTGTGACCGGATAGTTGTAATGAAAAGCGGTTCTTCCAGCTGGGAAGGCTGCAGTGCCGGTACTTCCATGCATGATCTGGTTGAGATTCTCGGAGGAAAGGTTGAAAGAAAAACAAGGGCAGGCCGGGAGGTTACTGAGCTTCCTGTAATTCTGGACATTCAGAACCTTTCTACAAATACCCTTAATAATGTTAATTTACATGTGAGAAAGGGTGAGATTATAGGAATTTCCGGTCTTGAAGGGGCAGGGCAGAAAGAACTGATTGCCGAAATTTTTAAAGCTGCCGGAAAGAAACTACTTCCCGGCAATACAAAATCAATCAGGCTTGACACAGCGGTTTCTTATGTCAGTGGTGACCGGCAGAATGAAGGCATTTTTCCTTTATGGAACATAGCAGACAATACTGTTATTTCCAGTCTGGAGCAGGTGACAGAGAAGGGTATAATAAGAAAGCAGCGATTCCGGGATCTTGCAGAGCACTGGTATAAAAAGCTGAAATTCCGGGCTCAGGGAATTAGTGACGAGATAACCAACCTCTCCGGAGGAAACCAGCAGAAAGCCCTCCTTGCAAGAGGCCTTGCAGCAGACTCGGATCTGATTCTGCTGAACGATCCGACCTGCGGTGTTGATATTGAAACTAAGCAGGAAATATACAAGCTTCTTGAAGAAGCCAGATCTCAGGGGAAGGCGATTATCCTTCATAGTACTGAAGACCTTGAAATGGAACAGTGTGACAGGGTTTATGTCATGCATGACGGTAAAATTGCACGAGAACTTATTGGAGATGATATAAGTGTGCAGAATATCATCAAAACATCGTTCCAGGAAAAATCAAAGGGTCTTGATGTTGATAAGATGGCATCTTCGGCAGAGAAGCAGGAAAATATATTCAAGAAGGTTATTCGTAACAGGGCTTTTCTTGCCTTTGTAACGCTCTTTTCGATTTTTATTATCAACTCCTTCCTTAATCCTAGGATTCTCTCATACATGGGCGTACAGATTCTGTATTCTTCTGCAGTTCCTTTGATTTTTGTAGCCCTCGGCCAGATGTTTATGGTTATTGCAGGCGGTATAGATCTTGGAAACGGCATGTCGCTGGGATTAATGAATGTCATTGTGGCTTTTCTGATAGTAAATACACCGGGGCTGGGGATCTTGATGTCTATTCTGTTCATCGCTGCCTATGCGGGGCTTGCACTAATAATCTACTATACTAAAATTCCGGCTATAGTTATTACTCTTGGGGCTTCGTTTGTATGGCTTGGAATAGCACTCATTATCTCACCGATTCCGGGCGGTTCAGCTCCGGAGTGGTTAAAGGCTTTTTACAATTTTGAGTTTCCGCTTATACCAATGCCTGTGATTATCGCGATAGCTGCAGCGCTGCTGTCTTACTGGATAGTTAAACGATCTAAATATGGAATGGTTATTAACGGTATCGGAAATAATCCTGTGGCTGTAGAAAGAGCCGGATGGTCGCAATTACGGGCTATGGTTGTAACCTATGCACTTTCAGGTTTTATGCTGGTTCTCGGCGCACTAATGCTGACAGTAATTTCAAACAGTGGCGACTGTAATTCCACAAGGTCCTATAACATGCTTAGTATTGCCACGATTATTCTCGGTGGATGTGAGTTTGTCGGCGGTATCGGATCCCCGGTAGGAGTAGTAGCCGCAGCACTTGGAATCTCAAGTATTTCTTTTCTTCTTACTTTTCTGGGTATTGATTCAAACCTTCAGAGTGCGGTAACCGGATTAATTCTAATTGTGGCCCTCGCACTGAAGCTGGTAAGCAGCAGGATGGAGGTGAAAAAATGAATATCAAAAAATGGTTAAGCAGTAACGTCTGGATATGGTCAGTAATCGGCTCTGCCGTTCTTTGGATTATGATAAGCATTATCACAAACAGCTTCTCTCTTAACATGCTGCTGGTTAATGCTACACTTGCAAGTTTTCTTGTCCTCCTGAGTCTTGGTCAGGCTACGGTTCTCACCAGCGGAAACGGGGCAATTGATCTCTGTTCGCAGTATACTGTTGCTCTGGCTGCGTATATTTCATCAATGATGATAACAAGGGCGGGAGTTATACCGGGACTCTTTGTCACTCTCCTTGTCTGTGCAGTTATAGGAGTGATTATCGGTCTGATAAATCTATACCTGAAAGTGCCTGCGATGATTACAACTCTTGCAGTGGGATATATCGTTTATTCAGCAGTTCTCATCATTTCCTCAATGACCACAGGAATGCCGGCACCCCAAATTGCCTTCTTTACCCAGAAGCTTAAGATTTTCGGAATTTCACCGGTAATTCTGGTTGTTGCTGTAATTGCCTTTGGAATGGGTGTGCTGATGTATCGTACAAAATACGGAAAACGGCTTCATGCTGTCGGCCAGAACCGCACAGCGGCCGCCCTTGCAGGTGTAAATGTAGTTAGAACCGTTATAGGCGCGTTTGTAATCAGCAGCGTACTTGCCGGTGTGGCTGGAACTCTATTAGGAGGATATTTTGGAGGAGCCTCCCAGGATATGGGGCTGTCTTATCTTATGACCTCAGTCGCCGCCTCTGTAATAGGAGGAACAAGTGCTTCCGGAGGAAAGTCCAGTGTGGCGGGAGCCGTGAGCGGTGCTATGATGCTGACCCTTGTTGTTACTCTTTTGAATATTACAAGGCTGCCCGCATCATTTCAGAATATCATTCAGGGAACCCTCCTGATGGTAATACTTGTAGCCTCGGTTCCAAAAGGAAAAAAGGTGGCAAAAATTTAGTTTAATGCTGTGCCCGGAGTATGTGTTATAATCGCATCGTGATAAAAAGCCATTATAAAGGATAAGGATTTAACGTGGAGCTTAACTTTAAAGAGAAAGCATATCAGACACTTAAAGATAAAATCATCACATGTGAATTAATGCCGGGTGCGGTCGTAGATCAGAACGAACTCATGAAGGAAATCGGAGTAAGCAGGACTCCTGTTCGTGAAGCTGTGAATGCTCTTGAGCAGGAGGGACTTCTGGTTGTAATGCCGAGAAGAGGAGTCATTGTCTCTAACATTTCCATACAGGAGATATCACATATCTATACTGTGAGAGAAACTGTTGAACCGATGATTGCCCGGTTGGCTACTCCAGAAGTTGATACTGACACTCTGAATGAGTTTTACAGAGTTTTTAAAAACGGAAGTGATGATTTTAACCTTATTACGCGTAACGACTATCTGCTGCACAAGTACTTTGCTGAAAGGACCGGCAACAGTTACCTGATAAGGCTGATGGATAATGTGCTTTCTCATAATATGAGGATAGTAGTTCTAGGCGCAAAGATTCCTGATCGTCTCCATATAAGCAATATGGAACATCTTGAGATTATCGAAAAGATGCTGGACGGGGATGCTGAAGGAGCTGAGATGTCGATGATTCGGCATATTACATCTGCCAGAAAAATTGCGTCAAAGGTAAACGGAATAAACGTTTAAGGAAAAATCATTGCTCCCTTGAGGAGTAACAAATGAAAGCATTGCAGGTTGTTGAACCTGGGGAAATTATAGTTGCGGATCTTCCCGAACCCGGTGAACCCGGTCCCGGCGAAGTTCTTGTAAAAACAAAGGCAGCAGGTATCTGCTATTCCGACATCCACATTTACCATGGAACATCTCCCTTCGCGCTTTATCCCCGTGTTATCGGACATGAAGCAGTAGGAGAAGTTTATAAAACCGGTGAGGGTGTTGCAAAAGTAAAGCCTGGCGATCGCGTGGTTCTTGAACCTATTGAACCCTGTGGACATTGTTATGCCTGCAGAAAGGGCCGCCCCAACGTATGCGAAAGTATGAATGTCAGGGGGGTAAACAAGGACGGCGGTTTTCAGGAATATTTCACTGCCTTTGAAGACAAGGTTCATAAATTTTCAGACAGTCTGGACTGGAAAGATGCTGTCATGATTGAACCCTTCACTATAGGAGCCCAGGTATGTTTCCGTGGCGGTGTGGAGAAGGATGATCTTGTTCTGATTATCGGAGCCGGGCCCACGGGTCTTGCAGTCCTCGAAAACGCAAAACTTCTCGGAGCAAAAGTTATAATTTCCGATCTCAGTGACAAGCGTCTTGATTTTGCAAAAGAGTTCGGTGCCGATTACACAGTTAATCCTGAAAAGGCCGATCTTGCGGAAGAGGTTCAAAAAATTTCTGAGGGTATGATGTGCAACGTCGTGATTGATGCCGCCGGAACTCCTGCTACACTTGAGCAGGCTGTGACGCTTGCTTCAACAGCAGGCAGAATAGTCTGTCTGGGCTTCACCGACACCTATGCAAAGATGTCCATGCTGAACATAACCAAGAAAGAACTCACCGTAGTCGGCTCAAGACTTCAGACCTACCAGTTTGAAAAATGCGTAAAAGTTTTTAATGAGGGAAAAACAAAAATTACAAAGCTGATAACCCATGTTTTTGACTATGACAAGGTGCAGGAAGCCTTTGATCTTATTGAAAATAACCAGAAAGAAATCGGAAAAATAATTCTAAGCTTTGATTTAGAGGAAGATAAATAATGAAAATGACCTGGAGATGGTTCGGGCAGGGAAATGACAGCATCACCCTTGATCAGATAAAACAAATACCCGGGGTTGAGGGGATAGTATGGTCCCTTCACGACAAGGTTGCCGGAGAACATTGGGAAACTGAGCGGATAAGTGCCGAGGCGGATTTTATAAAATCCGCCGGGTTCAATGCTGAAATAGTTGAGAGTGTAAACATTCATGACTCTATTAAAACAGGCTCTCCGGAGAAAGACCGCTATATCGATATCTATATTGATACTATAGAAAAACTTTCAAAGGCTGGAGTGAAGGTAATCTGCTACAACTTCATGCCGGTTTTTGACTGGATAAGAACGGATCTTTACAAAGAACTTTCCGATGGTTCGAACGCACTCTTTTATGAAAAGCTGAAGGCTGAGGTTGATCCGCAGCAGCTGATTGGTGAAATTCTCAAGAACGGCAACAAATTTACAATGCCCGGCTGGGAGCCGGAAAGGCTTGCCGGAATCAGTGAACTGTTTGAAGCTTATAAAGATGTAGATGAAGCAAAGCTCACTGAAAACTGTAAGTACTTTCTTGAAAGAATAATGCCTGCCTGCGAAAAGAACGATGTTAAAATGGCTATCCATCCCGATGATCCACCGTGGCCTATGTACGGTCTTCCGCGAATTATCCGAAGTGCCGATCATATAGATCGCTTTCTGAAGCTGGTAGACAGTCCCTATAACGGCCTGACCTTCTGTACCGGATCTCTGGGTGCCAATCCGGATAATAATCTTCCTGCAATGATACGCAGGTTCGGTGACCGTATTCATTTTGCCCACGTCAGAAATCTTAAATATTTGGATGGCGGAAACTTCATTGAATCATCTCATAAGACCAGCGATGGAAATCTTGATGTTGCGGAGATAGTAAAAGCACTGATTGAGGTTTCACCTGGTGCCTATATCCGTCCTGATCATGGACGGCATATCTGGGGTGAGGAGTCGGAATGCCGGCCCGGATACGGTCTTTATGACAGGGCTCTAGGGGTTATGTATCTTAACGGGTTGATTGATGCCTACGGAAACTGCGGAGAATAGAAATGCCTGAACTTAAGCTTGAAACTCTCAATAATTCCGAATGGGGCTCCGCCGGTGTCAAAACACCTGCCTTCGATATTCAGGCAATGAAAGAAAGAACTTCCCTTAATCCTGAATGGGTTCACTTCGGCGCGGGAAATATATTCCGCGGCTTTATCGCCGCCAATCATCAGCACTTACTGGAGACAGGTAAGGCGGATACAGGTATTATTGCTGTCGAAACATTTGACTACGAGATAATTGATAAGATCTATAAGCCTTTTGACAATCTGACGCTTAATGTTTCCGCATCTGCTGACGGGACACTTAAGAAGGAAATTTTCGCATCAGTGGCCGAAGCCTTGATAGGCGATATGGCCCCGGGAGCTGATACCGGTAGACTGAAATCGGTATTCGGGGCACCCTCACTTAAAATGGTTAGTTTTACTGTTACAGAAAAGGGCTATACAATTAACGGGACAGACGGGCTGCTGATGCCTCTGGTTTTAAAGGATCTTGACGATGGTCCTGAAAAGCCCTCGCATCTTATGTGCATTCTCACATCTCTTATGTTTCACCGCTTTAAAAGCGGGGCTCTGCCTGTCGCTCTTGTCAGCATGGATAACTGCTCTCATAACGGTGAGAAGCTTATGAATACTGTACTCCAGGTTGCCGAAGAGTGGAAAATCCGCGACTTTGTAAATCAGGAATTTATTGAATACCTGAAAAGTCCGGAGCTTGTGTCATTCCCCTGGTCAATGATCGACCGCATCACTCCAAGGCCTTCAGATGATATTAAAGATGATCTGGAGCTTTCAGGAATAAGTGGAATGTCCCCGGTTATAACATCAAGAAATACTTATATAGCCCCCTTTGTTAATTCTGAGGAAACGAAATATCTGTTTATTGAGGATTTATTTCCAAACGGTAGAATTGAACTGGGCGACACAGAGGGTATGTGGTTTACCGACAGGGAAACTGTTAATCGCATAGAGACCATGAAAGTTACAACCTGTCTAAACCCTCTGCATACGGCAATTGCTGTGACTGGCTGTCTGTTTAACTATACCCTGGTCTCAGAAGCTGTAAAGGATGCAGAAATTGACAGGCTGATCAAGCGTATCGGTTACGATGAAGGTCTGCCGGTTGTAATCGATCCTGGAATTATCAGTGCAAAAGATTTTCTTGATGAGGTCTATTTCAGACGCCTCAGAAACCCATATATCCCCGACAGCCCGGCAAGAATCGCCTCTGATACATCGCTAAAAGTCGGTATCCGCTTCGGTGAAACAATCAAGGCCTATCACCGGGAGGGCCGTGCAGCAGAGGTACTGATCGGGATTCCGCTTGCTATTGCAGCATGGCTGAGATACCTTATGGGTACTGATGATCAGGGAGAGCCTCTGGAGATAAGCGTTGATCCTCAGAAGGATTATCTGCTTGCAATACTTCATGGTTCCGGGACAGATGATGGATTTCCGGATCTCCGCCCGATTTTGTCAAATGAGACTATATTCGGTATTGACCTGTATGAGGCGGGAATTGGAGAGCTTGTTCAGAAGCTGTTTAATGAAATGAATTCTGGTGCTGGCGCTGTTAGAAGGACAATATTTAGCCGTCTGATCTCAAGAGCTTTGGAGGATTGATGATGAGAGGAAACTACAGAGTAATTGATGCGCATGTACATGTGATAGAAAATATTGCCGGCTATGGCAGAAAGGGTGAACTCCGCGGAATCGGCGGCGGCATGGCCAGATGGATTGATGGTACTGAAGTTCGAATTCTTCCTGATGGTTACGGGGATAGATCTTTTACTCCTGAAAGGCTTATTGAATTGCTTGATTCTCACCATGTTTCTAAAGCTGTCCTTATGCAGGGGTCTTACTACGGGTTCTGTAACGATTATACCAGAGAGGCTGTTGAAAAATTTCCTGACAGGTTGTCTGCAATGGGAACTTTTGATCCCTACATCTATGAATCTGAAGAAGTCCTGGAAAAAATCCTTTCATGGAATGGTTTTAAAGGTTTTAAGTTTGAAATGAGCCGGGGCTTCGGTTTTATGGGATACCATCCTGATTTTGAACTTGATTCTGAAAAAATGGATAAGGTCTGGATAGCTGCTGATTCTAAAAGGCTTGTAATCAGTCTTGATATGGGCACCTTTGGTGAGCCGAGTATGCAGACTGATCAGCTGAAAAATATAGCGGAAAAATATCAGGGCATTACATTTGTGATTGAGCACTTGTTTTTTCCCGGACGTGAGCATTATGCAGATCTTGCTTCTGAGCTTGAGAAACTGAAATCAGTACCAAACATATATTTTACCGCCGCTTCAATCCCGGCAAGTATAATGCCGGAAGATTACCCCTTCCCGTCAGCGGTGAAATACATAACAGCAGCAAGAGACATTGTGGAGCTGACAGGCTGATATGGGGAAGTGATCTGCCTTCTGTAGCTGTTGGGAACAGTTATTCCTCTCTTATCGACTATTTAAAAGACTGTGGAGAATTTAATCCTGAAGAACTTAAAAAAATGTATGCAGAAAATGCGGCTAAGGTTTACAGCCTTAGCTGATTTTGTTATGAATTAATAATGATTAGGGACGTAGAAATAAACAGAGCAGATCTGAACGACGTTGAAGAATTGAGCAGCCTTTTAAATATACTCTTCAGTATGGAAGCTGAGTTCACACCTGACAAGGATGCCCAGATGCGGGGCCTTGGAATGATAATTGAAGATCCGGATACAGGATTTATTCTGAAAGCGGTACACCAGAACCAGATTGTTGGAATGGTTAATATCCTTTTTACAGTATCAACAGCCCTTGGAAAGAGAGTTGCAATTCTTGAAGACCTTGTAATTCATCCGGACTACCGAAGGAAAAGAATCGCCTCTGAGCTGATCAGGGCGGTGGAGCGCAATCTTCTTGAATTTGATATAGGGAGGCTGACCCTCCTTACAGATGACACAAATGCGGAATCGCAGAGTTTTTATCTTAAAAACGGATTCTTTAAATCCGAGATGGTTGTATTCAGAAAGCTGGAAGGATAGAGTTTCAGACAGGCTGCCAGATGTAAAAGTCGGCAGTTTTTTTTTGTTAATTCAGTCCCAGTGAAGCAGAACCTTGCCGGCCCGGCCTGTGCGCATGATCTCGAATCCTTCCAGAAAATTATCTACCGGCAGTTCGTGAGTGATTATCGGGGCAATCTCAAGGCCGGTTCTGACCATCGCCGCCATCTTGTACCAGGTCTCAAACATCTCGCGGCCGTAGATGCCCTTTAGGGTGAGTCCCTTGAATATTATTTCACTCCAGTCTATTTCACTTTGGCCGGAAGGCAGTCCGAGCATTGCCACGCGCCCCCCGTTATTCATAAGAGAAAACATCTGGCGTTGTGCTGCCGTGTTTCCGGACATCTCAAGCCCGACATCAAAGCCTTCAAGCATGTGAAGTTCACTCATTACATCCGGAAGGTTTTCCCTGGTGGTATTAACAGTTTTTGTGACGCCGAAATCCCGGGCAAGCTGCAGGCGGTAGTCGTTAACGTCTGTGATGATAATATAGCGGGCTCCGGCGTGCCGTGCAACGGCAGCAGCCATTATTCCGATCGGGCCTGCTCCGGTGATTAGAACATCTTCTCCGACTAAATCATATGCGAGCGCGGTATGAACCGCGTTTCCAAGGGGATCAAAGATGGCTGCGATCCGGTCGGGGATGTAATCATCAAGCTTAAATGAGTTGTATGCCGGTAGAACCAGATACTCTGCAAAGCAGCCGGTCCGGTTAACCCCGATACCACTTGTATTTCGGCAGAGATGACGTTTACCTGCCCGGCAGTTTCGACAGTGGCCGCAGGTAATATGCCCCTCTCCGGTAACCCTGTCGCCGATATGAAATCCGTCGACTTCGCTACCGATCTTTTCAACGACTCCGACAAACTCATGGCCGGTAATCATCGGTACAGGAATTGTCTTTGCAGACCACTCATCCCAGTTGTAGATATGGACATCAGTACCGCAGATAGCGGTACTCTTTATCTGTATCAGCAGATCGTTAGGCCCGTATTCCGGAACAGGTGAATCTATCATCCACAGACCTGGTTCTGATTTTGTCTTTGCCAGCGCTTTCATGGCTAAATGACTCCCAGTTCTTTTCCGGCGGCAGTAATGGTTTCTACCGCCTTCTGTACCTGGTCTGTGTTGTGTGCCGCCGACATCTGAAAACGAATCCTTGCCTGGCCTTCAGGTACTACCGGGTAGCTGAAACCCACTGCATAGATCCCGCGTTCAAGCAGAAGGTTCGCCATTTTGACGGCAAGCGGGGCATCGTAAAGCATCAACGGAACAATCGGGTGTACACCTTCCACTATTGTAAATCCGGCTGATTTCAGGCCTTCACGGAATATTTTCGTATTGTCATTAAGGGCGGTACGGAGTTCACCGCTTCCGCTCAGAATCTCCAGGGTTTTTAGTGCTGTATATGCCATAACCGGTGCCAGTGAATTTGAGAAAAGATATGGGCGCGAGCGCTGACGCAGCCAGTCAATAATTTCTTTGCGCCCTGAAGTATAACCGCCGGAAGCACCGCCCAGAGCCTTTCCAAGTGTTCCGGTTACTATATCAATGCGGTCCCGGACGCCGCAGTATTCAGGCGTTCCGGTACCGTTCTCACCGATAAATCCTACAGCATGAGAATCATCGACCATGACTATGGCATCATAGCGGTCAGCAAGTTCGCAGATTCCGGCAAGATCGGCAATTATACCGTCCATTGAAAATACCCCGTCGGTGGCTATGAGTCGGAAGCGGCAGGCGGCGGCTTCTTTAAGGCAGTTTTCAAGCTCTGCCATATTGTTATTGGCATAGCGCATTCTCCGCGCCTTTGAAAGCCTGACTCCGTCAATGATGCTGGCATGGTTTAAAGCGTCCGAGATGATTACATCCTCTTCCCCGAGAATTGTTTCAAAGAGTCCGCCGTTAGCATCGAAGCAGGATGAGTAGAGTATTGTGCTTTGGGTTCCGAGAAAGCTGCTTAACTGTTTTTCAAGTTCCAGATGAATAGACTGTGTGCCGCAGATAAACCTTACCGATGACAGTCCGTAACCGTATTGTTCAAGCCCCTCTTTGGCCGCTGCTATCAGTTCCGGGCTGTCTGAAAGTCCCAGGTAGTTATTGGCGCAGAAATTGATTACCTTCCGGCCGTCTTCAAGGGTAATCTCAGCCTGCTGGGGAGAACAGATAGTGCGTTCCTGTTTGTACAGGCCTCCGGCCTTCAGAGCCCCGGCCTCCTCTCTGTAATAATCAAAGATCTTCCTGCTCATATCAGCCTCCTGATGGTATATTCTACCACGGTTCCTGACAGACCGTCTTTTTAATCATCAAGAAAATAAATTCTGGACAAGTGCGGGGAGCTCCAATAAACTGGTTATATCTTCAAAGCTGATGCAACAGCCTGCCGCAGTATTGTGGAGACGGCTCTGTTTAAGACGGATCTTTTTACTGTCCTGAGTTATAACGATATGAAAGCTATTCTTGAGGCTCAGGCTTTTTCATTGTCCGGCTGTACTGATGATTCATGCGCAATTGAAGTTGGAAAGCTTCTGGCCGCTGAAAATATTGTTTTAGGAGAACTGTCTTCAATTGGGACTATCTACAATCTGGCGATAAGACTGATTGACGTTGGTTCCAGCAGGACTATCAGTGCCGAGGCCATAACCTTTGAATCCCTAAATGAAATGCAGGATAAGGTTTTTGAGGTTGCCTACAGGCTTGCCGGGCTTGATTACAATCCTGATACCGGAATTTCTCTTTTCAGTTCCGGAGAGCTGTATGTTACGGCTCCGGATGGTTTTACCGCGGCGAGCTTGACGTTGCAGCCGATGCGCTGGAAACTCTTGATCAGGAGTATTCCGCTTCAACTGATGATGCTGAAGTTGAAAGCCTTGGAGCGCAGATTACCGAGGCTGAAGATAATATCCGTTTAATGAGGACGGTAAGGGATATTTCACTACATGTTGCGATACCTGCCGCTGTTGTTACAGGAATAACCTGGGGGCTCGCGTCGCGTGAATCGCGTATGGAGAATGAAATTGTACGTCTGCAGGAGGCTCTTGATGAAAAATAAAATATTCTTTGCTGCCGGAATTCTTGCAATGGTTTTTGTTTCCTGTGACTTTTTCGATCCTTCTGCAGTAAACGATGTGATCGTTTCTGTGGATCGTGATAACCCTCTGGATCATGATTTCTGGGAACAGAAAACAACATTCCCCGGCTCTAAACGTTCAAGTGCTGTACTTTTTGTTAATGGAGATGAGATTTATTACGGTCTTGGTGAGAATGAAAGTGATCCGCTTATAGATATGTGGATATACAAAACCCTGGAAGAAACCATGACTGTAGATGCATTGTCAAATTACAGAGACCCGGCTTTTTTTGCTATAGGCGATAAGATATACACTGGAGGGGGGCACTATCCTGCAGTAAAAGGTGAAGCCTGGGACGATGATATAGAAACTGAATCCTGGCATGAGTTCGCCGAGTATGATCCTGCAACAAACGGATGGGTTTCAATTCCTAATCTCCCTGATGATGCCGGGTGGTGCGGTCGAGGTTTTTTCTATTGATGGAACCGGATATGTTCTGGATGAAAATCAGAAGCTTTATGCCTGGACTCCCGGGAACACAGAATGGTCAGTAAAAGCTTCTTTTCCCGAGGGTTACGGAATGGATTATCGAAACAGTCAGTTCATTGTCTGTGATGGAGCGGCATATTTTGTAAGGGAATGGGCAGGTTTCGGTGTAACTCCTGGGCAGCTTTATAAATATACACCCTAGCATAATATCCTGTTTTCCTGATAAAAATATGATTTCTCGCTATCTCTCCGATTTCTGTGTTGACCGGATGCATGCAAATCCAATAAATTTATAGCAAATCTTCGAGTCCTGCGCTCCTAAATGAAGTCTCATCTCACATGGAGTCCTGACCGACAGGGTGTTGCCGGAAACAGCAATGCCTCCCGACTGGAAAGGAGATAAAAATGAAAGACAGTTATGAACTGTGGATTAATGGAGGCTGGGTGCCCTCCAGAGGAAAGGACAGGATTGATGTTGTCAACCCTGCCACTGGTCAAAAATTTCAGAGCGTCCCCGATGCTGTAACCTCCGATTTTGAATCAGCTGTTGCCGCCGCGGAAAGAGCCTTCTATGAAGGGCCCTGGAGCGAGAGCACACCGGCCGAACGTTCCGGAATAATCTGGAAAATGGCAGATCTTATCGAAAAATACTCCGATGAAATTGCCGGACTCGAAACAGAAAATACCGGCAAACCGCTGGAATATCAATGCAAGGCAGTTGATATTCATGATTCAATCGACAACTTCAGGTATTATGCAACCCTTGCCAGAGATACGCACGGTATCGCCGCCGGACAGTATCTTAAGGGGATGACGCATGTATTCAGGCATGAGCCTGTCGGAGTTGTCGGCCAGATAACTCCCTGGAACTACCCATTTCAGATGGCCGCCTGGAAAATCGGCCCGGCCCTCGCGGCAGGATGCACCATAATAATGAAGCCTGCTTCAAATACACCCCTGTCCACTCTTCGTCTCGGAGAGATTGCAAAGGAGGCAGGCCTTCCCGATGGTGTTCTTAATATAGTAACCGGGCGCGGCGCAAAGGCGGAAGTCCTGGCAACACACCCTTCAGTACGCCTTGTCAGCCTTACCGGATCAACCGGAACCGGACGGAGAATTATGGAGCTTGCATCCGGAACGATGAAGCGGACTCATATGGAGCTGGGCGGAAAAGCTCCTGTTGTTGTTTTTGAAGATGCCGATATCGCAAGGGTTGCCGAAACCGCAGTTCTCGGCGGAACCTTTAACTCCGGTCAGGATTGTACCGCGGCAACCAGAATCTACGTTCATGAAAGCCGGTATAAGCAGCTGCTGGAGGCTGTCACTGCCGCAGCAGAGGCTGTGAAAATCGGTGATCCGCTTAATCCTGAAACAGAAGTCGGCCCGCTTATAAGCTCAAAGCAGCTTGAGCGTGTTTCAGGCTTTGTAGAGCGTGCAAAATCTGCAGGTGCCCGTGTAGTTATTGGCGGCCGGAAAATGCCGGAACTCGGAAGCGGATACTTCTATGCACCGACAGTTATTGCAGATGCAAAGCAGGATTCAGAGATTATCCAGGAGGAAGTTTTCGGTCCTGTTCTCACAATTAATACTTTCAAGGATGAAGCCGAGGCTGTCAGGCTTGGAAATGATGTTGTATACGGGTTGGCTGCATCAGTGTGGACAAAGGATGTTGCCCGTGCGATGAGGGTTTCACATAAGCTGGAGTTCGGAACTGTATGGGTTAATAATCATCTTATTGTAGCTTCCGAGGCTCCTCACGGCGGATTCAAGCAGTCCGGCTTTGGAAAAGAGCTATCACTTGAAGCTGTCAGCGAATATCTTGTTACCAAGAACATCGCAATCACTACCGAATAAGATATGTCGTAATAAATAAAAAGCCGGGCTGATAATTTTATCTACCCGGCTTTTTTCAGACATTATCGAGTTGAATTATTTCGCAAATTTCATAGCTTCAAGTGCGAAGACCTTTTCTTCGTCAGTCGGAATTACCCAGGCCTTGAGTCCGGGGATAAGACCGCTTTCGGCTACAATAACTTCTTCGTTTCTGGTCATGATTGTGTTTTCATCAATCTTCCAGTTGTAGAGTTTCATGAAGCCCATTACCTTCTTTCTGAAGTATCCTTCATTTTCACCGATTCCTCCGGTAAATACTATTCCTTTCGGATTTTCCATTGTTCCGATGTATGCGGAAAAGTATTTCGCAACACGGTATGCAACAGTCTGAATGGTAACCTCTGCTTCAATATCGCCTTTTTCAGCTTCCATCCTTATCTTGTTCATATCCTTGAGTCCGTTCTTGTTGTAGAGACCCAGAAGTCCTGATTCCTTGTTGAGTATGCGGATAATTTCCTTGATGTCGGTGTTGAGGTTGTTGGCCATAAGTTCAAGAGCGCCCGGATCTATGTCGCCGCTTCTTGTTCCCATGATAAGGCCTTCGAGAGGGGTTGTTCCCATACTTGTATCGGTTCCCTTTCCGCCTTCTACCTTTGCAATCGAGCATCCGTTTCCAAGATGCGCAATAACGCAGTTTGTTTCTTCAGCGCTCAGGCCGTTAAGTTCGGCGAATCTGCCGCTGATGTATGTATATGACGCTCCGTGGAATCCGTAGCGCTGTATCTTGTAGTCATCAAGCCAGTGGCTTGGAACGCCGTACTGTCTTACGTACCTGGGCATCTCGGCATGGAACTGGGTATCGAATATTGCAGCATTCGGAACCTTGCCGAATACAGAATCGGCAAGCGCTGCCTCGATTATCTGAAGGTTTGCCGGATTGTGCAGGGGCGCAAGTGATGAATATTCTTCAATCGATTTCATGACCTTTTCATCAATAAGTGCCGTTTCGGTAAATTCCGGTCCACCGTGAACAACCCTGTGTCCGGCTGCTACGATGTTGAGTTCCGGGTATCTCTCTGAAATGAGACTGGTAATTGCTGTCAGGGCTGTCTTGTGATCCTTCATTGGAGTGTCGATTGTTTCTTTACCGTCAGCGGTTTTAACATCGATATAACCATGGTCCATTCCCAGGCCCTGGCAGTTGAAATCGACAATTGTCTCGACATCTGCGCCGTTTACTTCTTTTACTGATATTTTGATAGAGGAGCTTCCTCCGTTAAAACAGATTACATGCTGCTTCTGTGACATATTTTTCTCCGGTCTGTGTTTGTTTTGTCTGAGTATAATATCATATTCTGGCTATAATGCCAGTTCGACATATCGGTCTACTTGCGAAAAGCCGGAATATTGAATACTTTTTAAGCATGAACCAACTTGCTTATCAGAGAAATCCTTTTGAGGGTGCAGTTATTGCCGGAGACGATATCGGCGGTGATCCCGGAGATTTCGGACTGAGACTTAAAAAAACAATAGACGAAATAAAAGAGCAGAATCTCCGTGTTGTATGGCTGGAAATCCCAATTGAAAAATCAGAACTGATTCCCCAGGCCGTAGCTTCCGGATTTATTTTCCATCATGCTCTTGAAGACAGGCTTCAGCTTACCCTGACCCTTGTTGAAGGCTCATATATTCCTCCATTTGCTACACATTATATCGGAGCAGGCGGAGTTGTTATTGATTCGGAAAACAGGATTCTGGTTATCCAGGAAAAATACAGACATAACAATCGTCGTCATTACAAGCTTCCCGGCGGAACCCTTCATCAGGGTGAACATATAGAAGAGGCGGTGATTCGTGAGGTTGAGGAAGAGACCGGTATTAAGACCCGTTTTGTTTCACTTGCCTGTTTCAGGCACTGGCACGGGTATAGATACGGAAAGTCCGATATCTATTTTGTGTGCAGGCTTGAGCCTCTTTCTACAGAAATTACAATTGATGAATCCGAAATTGAAGAGGGTTTATGGATGCCGCTTGATGAATATCTTGCAAGCCCCGATACCCATGATTTTAACCGCAAGATTGTAAAAACTGCAGTAGGCGGGAAGGGGCTCTCTCCGGAGGGTATTGAGGGATATGGCACTCCGGAGACCCATGAAATGATGTTTGTTACTGAAGCCCCTTCGGGGTCCCCAGAATCTCCGACCAGATAACAGCCTTTTTGAGATCGGGCAGCCTGCTAATCCTGCCGGAGGCTGTTTCTTCAACAGAAGGGTCTGATGTATCTGAGTATCTGTAGTCTTCTGTGGCGATTCCGGCTGTCTTTTGAGCAGCCGGCTTTACTTTGGAAGTTTCTGCTTCCTGAATGTCGAGTCCGAAAACACTCTTCGTTGAAGACTCTCCGCTGTATGCGGGAGTCTTTTCTGTAATCTCCGGTTGATCTTGGGCGGCATAAGTTTGTTCAGGCTCTTCCTGCTGCCCGGTTTCTCTGCTTTTAAAGGTGAAAGCCTCATCAATATTTTTAATAAAATCTGAAAAGCCCTTTTCTGTTCCTGAAGGCTTAGCCTTTCCGTTATTCTTTTTTGCAGCATCCTGCATCTGTTTTTTAACAGCACTGAAAGGATCGGCTGATTTATTCTGGTTTTTGCCGGCCTTTTTGATAAATCTGAAAACCGAGAAGAATATTGCAATTATTAAGAAAAAAGGAATTGATTCAAAAGCCATTATGTTCCCCAGCTTTACTTGTCAGACTTCTTTCCGTCATCGCTTATGCTCTGCCTCATGTCTGTATCAGCCTGAATGTTTCTGAGCCGATAATAATCCATGATGCCCAGATGTCCTTCCCTGAATGCAGCAGCAATAGCTTTTGGAATCTCGGCTTCGGCCAGAACAACCTGTGCCTTGTTTTCCTGAACCAGGGCTGACATTTCCTGCTCTCTTGCAATTGCTGCAGCTCTGCGCTGTTCCGCAACGGCCTGGAAACGGCGTTTGTCTGCTTCCGCCTGATCGGCCTGAAGTTTTGCTCCGATATTGTCGCCGACATCCACATCTGCAATGTCAATAGAAAGTATCTCGAATGCTGTACCTGCATCCAGACCCTTTGCAAGTACGGTCTTTGAAATCTTGTCAGGATTCTCAATAACATCCTTGTATGTTTCCGCACTTCCTATTGTTGTTACAATACCTTCACCGACTCTGGCTATAATTGTTTCCTCGGTGGCTCCTCCCACAAGCCTTTCAATATTGGCCCTTACGGTAACTCTGGCCTTTGCCCTCAGCTGTATTCCGTCCTTGGCCACAGCATCTATTGTCTGCCGCCCCTTGTCGGGATTGGGGCAGTCTATTACTTTGGGGTTTACGCTGGTTTTTACTGCATCAAGTACATCGCGTCCTGCCAGATCGATGGCTGCAGCCTGCTGAAAATCAAGTACGATATTGGCCTTGTTAGCGGCAATAAGTGCCTTGCTTACTCTTATAACGTCACCGCCTGCCAGGTAGTGTGTTTCAAGAAGATCAGAATCTGTTGCAATTCCGGCTTTTGTAAGCATAATCCGGCTGTCAACAATCTGCTTTGATTTGACCTGTCGTATCCACATTCCTATCAGGCGTCCGAGTGAGATATGTGCACCTGAAAGAAGGGCTCTGAACCACAATCCGAAAAATTTGATAAACAGTGCAATAATTATGAGGGCTATAACCCCTGCTACGATATAAACCAAAACCATTTAATCCTCCTTGCTTACGACAATCCTGTTGCCGTCTACTTTTTTAACAATAATTTTACTGTCTTTTTCTATGTATTCACCGTTGGAAACGGCGTTTATCCGCTTGTTTTCAATAATTATCATCCCGGACGGCCTGAGGTCGGTAAAAGCTGTTCCTGACTGCCCCAGAATGCTGCTCATATCTCCAGCTCCGGCTGTAAAGCCTTCTTCCTTTCCAAATGTTTTTCCAAGAATCAGTCGTTTGCCGAAAAAGGTGTGCGGAAAAACCTTGAAGAACAGAGCTATCAGCAGCGGAATCATTATTGCAGCTATGATGATAAGAACAGCACCCATGGTATTGCTTATCATAAACGCGGTTACAATCGATGCAATAACTGTCCCCGCACCTACAAGGCCTACCAATCCGAATGCCGGAATGAAAAACTCAATAATTATAAATATAATTCCTGCCGCAAGCAGCGCTGCCGCTTTAATCATGTCATGTCCGCCTTTGAAGCAATAATCCGGTTTCCGTTAACTCCGGTAATGGTTACTACAGTTCCCTTCTCAATATATTCACCGGAAGATTCAACTGTGATAAGCTCTCCGTTAATATCGGCTTTTCCGGCGGGACGAAGATTAGTTGCTGCTGTTCCTGTCTTTCCAATGAGAACCGAGTCGGTATTCTCTTTCTGAACTGTAAAACCGGAGGCCGGTGTTTCTTCTGTTTTCAGCACAAGCCGGTTGAATACACCTATCCTTGGAAACAGCAGGAATATTACACCGACAAGAATTATCGAGCCCAGGGTTCCTATTCCTACGTTGATGATATTCTGTTTAAACAGGTCATACTGCCAGTCAACCTCCGGCAGGACAAAATCCTGACCTGCAAGTACAAGTCCAACTGCAATGAGCACTATTCCGCTTATTCCTGCTGCCCCGAAGCCCGGAATTATAAATATTTCGACTGCAAGCAGTGCCACTCCGGCAAGAAACAGCAGTATTTCAAGAGAGCCCACATTTCCAAGCATTGCGTTTGAGGCAAATAGAATCGAAAAGACAATTATCGCAACGGTTCCGGGTATCCCGAACCCCGGACTGGTAATTTCGATATAGACAGCAGCCAGGCCTATTATTACAAGAAGGGTAGTGAGGGCGCTTCCTGTTATTAGTGCTATCAGACTGTCGGGTAAGCTTGATTCAGCTGTTTCCACACTGTCCGCTTCAATGCCTTCAAGCTGAAGCAGCTCTGTTCTGCTTTCGGCTGTTCCCGAGCTTATCCGGTAAAAGGCCATCTCGTTTGCAGTCAGAGTCAGCAGCTTTCCGGGTTTAGAGACCGTTTTGCCTATCCTGAATGCTTTGCCGTTTGCCTCTGCCTCAGTTTGAATTTGAGGCAGTTCTTCTGCGGATGCAAGTGACGGTATATCATTTATGAAGTACTCTGAAAGCTCAGTGTCGGCATCAACCATTGCAAGTGCTGCAGCCTTTGGGTATCCGTTTTTCTCAGCAAGTGCGGCCATCTGCCCGCGTACGGCGCTGACAGTTTTCTCTTCGGCCGCTTTCATCCCTTCGGCACTCGAATAGACCGGCGCTGCTGCGCCTATGGATGTTCCGGGCGCCATATAAATTTCATTGCAGGCAAAGCTGATAAGTGCTCCGGCCGACCAGCTTACACCGGTAGTTTCAGGAGCCGCCGGAATATAGGCAATTGTATGCTGTTCTGCATTGCCGATCAGTGTTGCAATCTGAAGGGCCGATTCAACAAGTCCCCCGAAGGTGTCAATTTCAAATATGATTGTATCGGCGCCGCTGTTATCGGCCTTCTCAATGCTCCGTCTGATAAATACTGTAAGTGAACGGTCTATTTCTCCGTTAACCGGGATCACGGTAACATCAGCGGCTTCCGCGCAGACGGCGGAAAAAAGAACCAGAATAGGTATTAATTTAAACAATCTTTTTTTCATAGGTTATTAATATAAATTTGACTCTGCAGAGCCCTGTTGTCAAGTCTAAAAACAAAAAGCCGTCCGAAACAGAGCTTTTCCCTGATTCGGACGGCATCTTTTAAATTTAATATCTGTTGACGCTTCTCAGCGCAGCATTTTAGCAAGTTCGGAAGCTATTTTCTTTCCAAGTTCCTTCGCTGCTTCGGTTGCAAGAGTCTGTACCGAGCGGATGTCGGTATCGTCCTTTGAGGCAAGGTTTCGATCATTGTAGTCGAGGGCTCTCTCGTCGCCTCTCCATCTTGCCCATTCCGCTTCGTCCTTTTCACTCCAGCTGACCGTATTCCCCATTAGGATTTCTCCTGTCTCAACATCGATAGCCCTGAAAGTTACCGTGGCGTTAAATGTGATTGTTCTTTTGAAATATGTAATTTCAGCTTCCGCCACGTTAGGAGGCTGTGGTGTTGAACCCGATTTCCAGGAACCTGAAGTGCCTGATGTTGTTGAAGTTGATGATGTTTCAGTAGTTTCTTCCTCGAGTGTTAGAACCTTGTGTTCGGTTCTTCTTGAAGGCGGCGGGTTGTCAATTGATGCTGCATCGATAGTTCCGGTTATGAATATATTTGAATTAAGCAGGTTTCCAATTTCCACCCTGGACTGATCGTCCATTAGTGCATTCATCGAGCTTATCTGCTCATTCAGGAGGTTTGACTGCATCTGTCTATCGATAAACTTTGTGAATTTCATGACTTCGCGATCTTTCATCAGCTCTGATATTGCAGTAGCCTGAACCAGGTCTGAGAACTGGTTGATGGGGATGTCCCATGCGTTATTTCTGAACTCGAAAAATGCTACAACCTGGGTGCCTTCCTCGAGTGCTGCGGCTGCTCTGGCTTTTGCATCCCTGAATCCGGGAACGAATCCAAGAGCCATTTCAAATTCTTTGGCCGCCTGTTTCGAATCTTCCCTTGTCTTGAGTTTTGCAAGGCGCAGGCCTTCCTGGTAGTGGTCTTCAGCGGCCAGCTCAGAATACTCTCCGCGCTCGGCGCTGTAGTCTGTATAGCTGAAGCTCAGCTGCATTTTTGTTTTCGGATGGTAAAGCGGCGGAAGTGTTCTTGCCGCTTCATTTATTTCAACCAGATATCCGTAGTACGTTGCGATTTTATCATTTTTGAAAATTTCGCTGCTGGTCTTAGTCTGCTCCGCTTTCTGTTCGTAGTAGCTGACAGCTTCGGGATATATTTCATCCAGAAAAAGCAGTGCTTTTTTGTACTCGTTATCTATGCGCACAGATTCAATCGCATTGATTGCTGCATTGTAGTAGTCTCCGGATCTTTTTGCTCGTGTTGCGTCAGTTAAAAGTCTTCCCTCACTTGAAAGAGATTTACACCCGGTGAGAGAAACAATTATCAGGATTAAAAATAAAATACGATTTCTTTTCATTTCAACAGTCCTTCCCATAATCGTAGCATCGGCCTGTTTAATATTATATCTTCAGTAAAAAAAATAAAACTCCAATAATTTCATTTTAGAACTATTGGAGTTTATAAAAAGCGGACGATTTTCTAATATCCGGCCCCGGCTGCCATTACGTTAGCCGGGTCGAAGGCGTGGCAGGGGGTAACTGCGTGTACTGAACCGCAGTCCGGGCAGTTAAACTCGAAGGTTTCCATCCCGAACTCACTGCCGCAGGAGCCGCAGGTAATCTGCAGTGGAATCGGTAGGAACTGTTCCGAAAATCCCATCATCCGTACCTTGTCTACTACTGCTTTTGCATTATCAAATGAACCTGAACAACCGTCATGCATATCGTTTCTCCTCTGAATCTTTGGTTTCTGTTAATCTGTTTCCCTGTCTGAGTTTTGTCCTGTAGGACAGGAAGGTTCTGTCGAGCTCTTCAAGCTCTCCGAGGATTGTTTTCTCCTCTTCTGTTGTTTCAATAATTTTTGAAATCCCGCCGTTTTTTATTACGATCCGCCGGTCGGCTATAAGCGCCAGAATCGGGTCATGAGTGGCCATCAGGACGATTTTTTCTTCTGATAAAAGCAGTTCGAGGGCCTTTTTGCGGTCAATTCCGGCATTTTCGATCTCATCGATAAGGATGATCGGTGACTTGCTCAGGATTGCCGTGTCGGCAATCATAAGTGCCCGTGACTGGCCGCCGCTGAGGCTTGTAACCGGGGTTTCCGGTCCGAACTGCTCGCCAGCAAGTCTGTTTGCCTCGGCGATGATTTTTTCAGTTATTTCTTCCCTGTTTTCGGCCATGCGGCTTTCGGCGTGCATGCTCACAAATTCGCGGACGCTCAAGTCCATGACGAAATTCATGTTCTGCGACAGCTGTGCCACTAGCTTCTTTGAGGTTGAAAAGCGCCAGCTTTTATCAGGGACCTCTCCGTTTATAAGAATGCGCCTTGATGTCGGTGTATCGGCCTGGGCAACCCATTCAATATCGCCGAGCAGTCTGCTTTTTCCGGAACCTGTTGGGCCTACAATTGATACAATTTCACTTGTTTTGATAACAAGCTCTTCAAATCCTTCGGATTTTCCCGATTTATCGGTTCCGGGAAGTATAGTTACCGACTGGACCTTTTCGTTTTCGCCTAGAAACTCAAGCATCTGGTTTATAAAGTCTGCAAGGCCGTTCAACAGTCTTTCAGGGTCGATTGCCCTGTCTTCACGTTCGGCTTCATCAAAGCTGTTTAATATCTCCCCGATTGTCCGCTTTTTCCGGCCGGTCAGGCTTATGTTGTTGTCGTCAAAATAGGTTTCTGCAAAGGGGTAGGCGTCAAGGATCCTTGCCGCCGTCAGGGTTTCAATATCTTTTTTATGCACCATGGCCGGCATCCTCCTGAAGGTTGATTTTACGTACATTTCCCATTTGGTAGCTTTCTCCAATTCGGGTTTCGCCCAGGCAGTAGGAGCACATTGCCGAGGGCATTGGGAATCTCAGCTCCTTTCCCTGAAGGCTGGTGAGCGCTGTTTCCGGGTCATAGAGCAGTGTACTGAGCTCAAAGCTTCCCTGGCCTGTCAGCCCGTTGATGTGCATTATTACAGCCGAAGGGTTAACAGCGTTAACTCTTGAGGCAAAGACTTCCCTTTCCGCCTGGGAGACGATATCGCCCTTTGTGATTATTACGATATCCGCCGACTTAAGCATGGGGCCGATCTTTTTGGGTGTATTTATTCCGCTGAGGTTATCAATTACACAGACAGCCTTCACTTCCTTTACATAGGGAGAACAGCGGTTGCAGAGGCCTGCTGATTCGCTTATAAGTATATCAAAGCCTGATTCGACTCCCCACTGTGTTATTTCTTCTATATTGCTGACGAAGTAGTGGTCAGGACAGAGGGAGCCTGAGAGTCCCTTTTTTACGGGGATGCCTGCCTTGCGGTAGAGCTCGTCGTCATCCGTATAGAGACAGTCGAACTTGGCTACCCCCACTTTCAGTTCTCTGTTTTTAAGTGATTCGATAGTTTTAAGTATTACCGAGGTCTTGCCCGATGAGGGCGGACCTGAAAATGTTACCAGGTTCATTTATACTCCTGCGGCTGTTTCTACAGCTGAATTGAATACTTCTTCGCAGCGGCTGATCAGCTCTGCGATATCATTTGAATAGATGTAGTCCCATCCCGGCCACATAAATGTGTTTGAATGATCTATCCGGTTATCCACATCCTCTCTCGTACTGGGGAAAAGCCCGTTGTGGGCCAGAGTTTCCCCCACTTCCTTTGAGGCAAAGAAATCAACTACCGGCTGAATCTTTTCCGCAGATGCGGCTTTGGTAAGCATGAAGATCGGGCTTAATATGGCTCCATCCTCGGGCCAAACCGCTTTCATCGGCCCTCCCTCTTTTACGGTCTTTGTGAAGAAAAACGGCATTATCGTTACAGCAGGTCTGTTTATCTTTTTGGTATTGCTTTTAACCATCTGTGAGGGGTGCATTGATTCAAGAAGGCTCTTTCCCAGTCTGAATACGCCTTCTTCGCCGTAATTTCGGTGGATGTTAATCAGTATCGCGTTGAACAGATCGAAGTCGCCGATAGGGATCGATACCCTGTTTTCAAATTCGGGGCTGAGGATGTCTTTCCAGCTTTTCGGTTCAGGGGTATCTCCAAGTTCATTTGTGTTTACAAGAAATACTGCCGGTACAGCACTGATTATGGAATAGTGCCCGCGGGGGTCTTTCAGATCAATTCCGTTAAACAGTTCGTTGTATTTTTCATATCCGCTTAAATCCCTGAAAACTCCCTGCTCCTTGTATCTGCCTATTTTATTTCTGTCAAAGAAAAGATCGAAGCCGGCTGATATGAAGATGTCGGGCAGGTTTTTATGGCTGCTTAAACCGCTTATATTTTTTTCAACCCAGTCCAGCCCCATCGAAGCAGCTTTCAGTTCATGGGCAATCTGAAGTCCGGCATCTTTTTCGAAACTTTCGGCAAAACGGCTGAACTGTTCCAGCAGCGGAATCCTTACTGGGCAGGGCAGTAGTCCTGTCAGTCTTATATCTGGTTCTGTTACCTTTTCGGTATTTATTCCGTCAATTCCGCTTTCGGCTTTCCGTTTGATTGCCTCATTCAGCAGGGCAGAGAAGGACTGCAGATCTGTCTGCTTCAGCATCAGCGCGTGCTTGAGTGATATGGTTTTTGCGAATTTTTCTCTTTGAGCCTCGTCATCCATCTGTGGAAATCCGTTATTCACAAAAACCGGAATGGTCTCCGGATATCTGTCGACTATGCTGTAAAGTTTGTCGTTTTCTTCGAAATAGTTCATTTGTTCTCCGTACCCCTGCTTACGCGTTCGCTTCCGCTGAATTCAGCCAGGTTTATAGTTTCCAGTATGTTGTAGATTTCCTGTGAGACTGAGCTCATTTTTGCCGTAAAGATGCAGCTGCTGAATGAGCACTCCGACCTTCCAAGCGGGCAGCCCTGATTATCTATTTTTGATTCCATTATCTCGTAGATATTAAGAAAGCTGATTTCCCGGGGATCTTTTGACAGTATGAATCCGCCGGATGGACCCCTGACCGAGGATACTACCCCGGCCTTGCTAAGCCTCTGGAAAACCTTTGCCAGATGGGCTTCGGATGCACCCAGATTTTTTGCTATGTAGCCGGTGTTCAGTCTCTGCGGAGCCTCTCTTGCTATAAGGGCCAGGCTGTGAAATGCCAGTGATGCTCCCTCGGATATATTTATAAGCGGATTCATAGATTCTCCTGTAAACTGTTATTTAGGTATAAGAATACCTAAATATATAAATATGATCAAGATTAAAAATGTTTTTTTAATTGAAAGTTGATGATGTGATTACCTAAAATAGTGTATGGACCCAATAATATATGATGTCAGCAGAAGGCCGGGGAATCGGAATCTGCAGTATTAAGCTGTTTGCCGAGAATTTTCTAAAGGGCAGGGTTGCCTTTACATCAGAGGAAGGCCGCGGCACCACCTTTGTACTTACCCTTCCAAGGCAGTAGAATTCTTTATCACTGGAGGATATACTCAAGCCGTGAATACCGGAACATGGAATAAACTTGAAATTGTTAAAATAAGCCCTAAAGCATGCTTTCTTTCAGAAGGAAAGGGTAAGGATATTTATCTCCCGCCTGATGAAGTCCCGCCGTCAGCGGTGAAAGGATCATTTATTGATGTCTTTGTGTATAATTCTGCAAAAGATGAGCTTCGGGCCACAACAAAAAAGCCCTATGCTGTCCTTGGGGAATTTGCAGCACTTGAAGTGGTGGGCAAGACTGATTTCGGAGCCTTTCTTGACTGGGGAATAGGCAAGGATCTTTTTGTCCCGAGACGCAGTATGCGCAAGGACCTTGAAACCGGTGATATGGCTGTGGTTAGAATTGTTCATGATTTTGAGGGAACCGGAGTGATCGGGACCTGTATTCTTGATGAATATTTTGAGACAGATACTTCCTCACTCAAGCCGAATCAGCAGGTAGAGATGATAGTCTTCGGTTTTTCAAAACTCGGTGCAAGGGTAATAATTGACAATAAATACTCCGGAGTCCTGTACCGGAACGAAATATTTGAAAAACTTTACATCGGAGATTCCCGTACCGGTTTTATTAAAAAGATCCGTGAGGACGGTCTTGTTGATGCAGCTCTGCAGCCGCAGGGCTTTAAAGCGGCAAGCGACGATGCCAGGACCATTATTTTAGAATCGCTTAAAACAGCCGGAGGGTTTCTTCCGCTGCACGATAAAAGCAGTGCTGATGATATTAAGCAGGCTCTGTGTATAAGCAAGAAAATATTCAAAAAAACAATCGGCGGCCTGTACAAGGAGCGGCTGATTGAGATAAGCGACAAAGGAATAACACTTATTAAGCAGTGAATAGTCTTGCCTGATCGGCAGATTTAGAATACTTTTATTGCTATGAATCAGGAACAGGTAAAAGAGATACTCCTTCAGCTTCGCGATGATATAGAAGAGTTTTCACTGATATTTTCAGGAAAAAGCAGCAAGAAGGTTAACGGGCTTTATTACCCCGATACGCGTGAAATAATTATCCACAATAAAAATCTGGAAAGCGATGTGCTTCTTCTGTACACGGCTATCCATGAATTTGCTCACCATGTACATATCACGGAATCTCCTGTCCCTGTCGGACCCAGAGCCCATACTGTAGAGTTCAGGCGGATCTTTCATGAACTGCTTAACAAGGCTGAAGAGATGAGCCTTATCGGTAATGTGTTTGAGGCTGATCACGAGCTTGCACTGCTTACCGAAACCATTAAAAAGAAGATGATTGGCCCTCAGGGCGATATTGCAAAACAGCTTGGTTCCGCCTTTGTACGTGCACAGGAAATATGCAGCACCAAGGGCTACCGTTTTGAAGATTATGTTGAGCGGGTGCTTCAGCTTGATACTACAACGGCAAGGACCCTTATCAAGGCCAATAATTTTGAACTCCCTTCCGAACTCGGTTACGAAAATATGATGCTGGTTGCATCGGTTGCCGACGCCGAAACCCGTGAGAAAGTTCAGACTAGTCTGATAGGCGGAAGCAGCCGGGATCTTGCAAGGGCCGCAAAAATGAAATCTTCGGCAGATGACCCCGTTGTGCGGCTTCAGAAGGAAAAAAAGCGGATCGAAAAAACCATCGACAGCCTTACAAAAAAGCTTGAGCAGGTTAACATGAACCTGTCCAGATATGAAGAAGCCGAATAAAAAAAGGCACCGCTGAATATCTTATTCAATGGTGCCCTGTTCTTTATTTCCGATGCTGAGCCCGGAATCAATCCTTATCATGAAATCTTCGATCCCAGTCTGTCTCTTTATCTGAGGTTGCATCGTCTTCCATTTTATTTACGCGCTGTTTCAGGTTGTCAAACTCGCTTTTAATATCTTCAAAACCGTAATGTCGTCTTCCTCCGCGATCCTTGTAATCGTCATCGCTTCGTCTGCCCGAACGGTATCCGGGCTCCATGGGGAGAACCAGTCCCATTATCAGGTATATTATAAGACAGGGCACTACGGCGCTTGCTATTGCTATCAGTATGAAAAGGAGTCTTACCATATTTACAGGGAGATCTCTCCATTCAGCAATTCCCTTGCAGACTCCGAGGATTTCACCGTGTCTGGATCTGTATAGTTTTCTGCCGGTATAGGTCATAGTCAATTACCGCTCCTTCCGTTTTTTATCGTTATACAGGGTTTCCAGGTTGTCGATTCTACGATTTAAATCCCGAAGGCCCCTGTAAATTTCATCCATCATCTTTGCATCCTCGTCGCTCATTTTATCTCCGCGGCGGGATTTTTCCTTTTTACCTGTTACTATCGCAATCACCGCAAGTACGAATACAAAGGGTGCTGCGATAGCAAAAAGTGAAATTATCATTCCTGAACTAATTATTGGCCCCATCATTCTTCTTTATACTCTTTTTAAGTTTTGAAAGCTCTTCTTCGATTTCGGTTTCATTTTCAAGCTTGTGGAATTCATTTTCGTTGGTTCCGCTTTTTGCTCCGGTGAAAACCATATCCGCATCAGCTTCCATTCTTTCAATCCGGCCTTCGAGTTCTTCGAAACGCATAGTTGCATCAACGCCTGAAGCGTTTCTAATTGTCTCTCTTGCTTTCTTCTTTTCTGTGGCATGAATGCTTCGCTGTATTAATATACGTCTTTTCTGTTTTACTGTCTCCAGTTTTTCTTCAAGCTGGGTAATGTTTCCCTTGCATTCGTCAATAATAGTATCAAACTGTTTAAGATCGTTTTCAAGCAGTTCGAGCTGGTTTGCGCACGATTTCTTCTCAAGAAGCGCTTCACGGGCCAGATCATCACGGCCTTTTTCTACAGCAAGTTTTGCCCTTGAACTCCAGCGGTCGCATTTTTCCTGGAAGTCATCTTTTTCCCGGGCCATTTTGGCCTTGTCTGCCATTGTAGCTGCGCATGATGATTTGAGTTCTACTAGTGTATCTTCCATCTCTCTAATCATCAGGTTGATCATTTTTTCAGGGTCTTCCGCTCTGTCCAGCATTGAATTGATGTTTGAGTTAACTATGTCTTTGAATCTTGTAAAAACGCCCATATTATCCTCCATGGTTTGTTTGTACATATATATGCAGATGCTGTGCCAATTTTTGGAATTAGCCCGGAATCTTCTGAAAATTCAATAAAATTAATCCAATGACTGTTTGTTTGGGCTTTTTATAGCTCATTTTCAGTCTTTCCGTCCCTATTTAAACAGCTTCCGGGGCTGGTTCTGTTACCCCCCCAGGGAGGAATTTGGCGAAATAAACCAATAAAATGGTAAAATATACCAAATTCATAAAATAATACTGGTCAGAATAACCATATCATGGTAAATTGTACCTACATGAAATTCTCAGATTTCGTTGAACGCGAAGCTCTGGGAGAATCTCCGGTATTTCTGGAATTTCAGGCAGAACTCAGTCGGGCCGCCGGTATAAATCGATCGGTCATGATAATCGGCGAAAGGGGAACCGGAAAGGAATTAGCAGCCTCAAGGCTTCATTACCTTTCCGGACGCTGGGAGGCTCCTTTCGTCACACTCAACTGTGCTGCACTGCCGCCTACGCTTATTGAAACAGAACTTTTTGGACATGAAACAGGAGCGTACACCGGCGCAGGAAAAACCCGAAAAGGCCGCTTTGAAGAGGCCGACGGGGGAACCCTGTTTCTCGATGAGATAGGCCTGATCCCTCTAGAAGTACAAGAGAAGATACTCAGAGTAGTCGAATACGGCAGTTTTGAACGTGTCGGCAGTTCACGGACTATCGAAGTTGATGTCCGTATTGTCGCCGCCACCAATGAAGACATGCCGAATTTGTGCGAAGAGAACAAGTTCAAAAGGGACCTCCTGGACAGACTGTCTTTCGAGGTCCTTTTTCTTCCCCCCTTAAGAGAGCGCAGAGATGACATTATGCTTCTTGCCAGGCATTTTTCATCAAGAATGGCGTCGGAGCTTGGTCATGCCCGGATGCCTGAGTTCTCGGAAGAAGTAATTCAAAGAATGCATCAATATCCCTGGCCCGGAAACATCCGTGAGCTTAAAAACGTAGTTGAGCGTGCTGTCTACAAGTGTGAGTCGGGGCTTATTGCCGAAATAAATGTTGATCCTTTCAAAAATCCCTATGAAAAGCCTGAGATCGAATACGGCGCCTCTGATGATAGAGGGAATTCAGGCTTTGAGGCTGAAAGCAGCGAGACTGCCCGCAGTCCCGGGATTGTTGAAAAGACAGTTTCGGCTCTTCCCCCTCTTGCAGGATTTCGGGATAATATAAAAGAAATAGAAGTTGAGTACCTTCGGCGGGCCTTGTCGGAAGGAAAAAACAACCAGAAGAAAGCGGCAGATCTGCTGTCACTGTCCTATGACCAGTTCAGGGGTCTTTACCGCAAATACAGGGAGGAATTATGAGATTACTTGCAGAAGATACAGTTGGAGTAATAATTGATTTTCAGGACAGGCTTGTCCCCCATATGCAGAAGAAGGAAGAGCTTATAAAAAATACTTCCACCCTCATTAAGGGGCTTCGTCATCTTGAGATTCCGCTGCTCGTTACCCAGCAGTACACCAGGGGCCTTGGACCAACAGTTCCCGAACTTGTTGAGGCGCTCGGCTACAGCTCTGCCGAAGAGCTCCCGTATATTGAAAAAGGAACTTTCAGCTGTGCTGATGACCCTGCTTTTATGGAAAAATTGAAGGAAACAGGCAGGAAAAATGTACTCATCTGCGGAATCGAAGGTCATGTCTGTGTTCTTCAGACAATTACCGATCTCTGTGCAGAAGGTTATAACGTTAATGCTGTTGTTGACTGTATTTCCTCCAGAAAGGAACAGGATTATAATACAGGAATAGAACGATACAAGTTTGAGGGCGCGATGGTTTCAGTATATGAGTCAGTACTTTTTGAACTAACCAGAACCTCAAAAAGCCCCTACTTCAAGGGGATATCCGCACTGGTAAAATAAAAGGAAGGCTTATGTACAGAATCCTGTGCTACGGCGATTCAAATACCTGGGGAGTTAATCCTGTGTCCGGACTCCGCTTTGCCTTCAGCGAGCGCTGGCCCGGAGTTATGGCAAATGAACTGGGTGAGGGCTTTGAGATAATCGAAGACGGGGTAAACGGAAGAACAATCATCGGTCAGGAGGAGTATTTCTCTGATGCCCTGGTTGATAATTTTCCGCTTGATGCGGTGATTCTGTTTCTTGGTGTCAACGATATCTGCCTGAACCCCGAATGCCCGGTAAATGATGTGGTCAGGGCTTTTTCGGCATTTATCAGAACCCTCGGCAAAACAAGTGAGGATACGGGCTTTGTGGAACCGGAAATGATTTTGATTTCTCCGGTGCCTCTGAATAATGATGAAGTGCCAGACGGGTATTATGAAACAGAAACCCGTAAAGTTCTGGAACTTGGTACACAGCTTGGAACACTTGCCTCCGCTATGAAATGCGGATTCATTAATTCAGGCGGAATAATTAAAAGCTCTCCGATTGACGGAATACATCTTGAGGCGGATGCCCACCGGAAACTGGGATCCACTGCGGCTGAATACCTGAAGGCCTTTCTGAAAACCAGCTGACTCCAGCCGGATCTTATCCAGTGTTTCAGTCGGCCTTTTTATCCTTATCTTCTTCTCTATTATCAGATTTTGAAAAATCCCTCATTGTGCTCCGAAGCTGGGTAAGAAGTTTGTAGCTTCTCTCATGTTCCTTTCCGGAAATCCTCCATGTTTTCATGTTGGAAAGCTGCCTGCGGTATTTTGTCTCCATACGGATGAGAGCTTTCTCTATTTTATCGAGAGCCTTTTCCCGGTTGTAGTCTCCGTTGTAGCCTCCGAAGTCGTATTCAAGAACGTCGTTTCCATAACGAATTTCACCCCGGAATGCCCGGTATACATTGAGTTTGATTCCCTTGGCCGCGTACTGGAGTCGGCCTTCCTTCTCGTAACGGCGGACGCTGACCTTTACATGGGTTGAGTTCAGGTAGCGCAGCGGGCGGTAGTCTGATGCGCGTTTTACAAGATCGTTGTCTTCGGCAACCTTGATGGTTTCATCGAAACCTCCGATTCTGTCAAAAAGTCTTTTTGTTATAAATATGCAGAAACCGAATGCCATCGGGTTTATTCTGAGGTTTGCCATTACTGTAAGGTTGATGACATTATGGATTACCCGGTCAAGCTGAATGTCGGACATCGGTCTTATTGCGCAGGTTGCGACATCGATATATCTTTCCTGCATTTCGTTATACAGGTTCTTCAGGAAATGTTCGGGGATAACTACATCGGCATCAAGGAATATAAGGAATTCACCCCCGGCAGCCCTTGCTCCTGCATTTCGTCCCGGCCCCGGCATTCCGCCGTCGACAACCCTGGCTCCGTATTCAGCAGCGATTTCCCTTGTTCTGTCGGTAGAAAAGGCGTCAGCGACGATTACTTCATAATCATCAAAATCCTGATTCTTTATACTCTCAAGAAGTACGGGAAGAAACTTTTCTTCATTCTTTGCGGGAATTATTACACTGATTTTCATATTTATAATTTAACTCATTTATATACTGCCGGCTACAGAATTTAAAAATGGAAGCCTTATTCTCTTTATGCTAAAATACCGGGCATATGGTAAATAATGAATATAAACAATTGATAGTCGATACCGGCATAGAAATGCTTGAGAAGGGTATAACAGTCGGCACATGGGGCAATATCAGCTGCCGTGATCCGGAGACTGGCTTGATGTATATTAGCCCAAGCGGGGTGGATTATTCGGTGATTACTCCTGATCTGGTTGTAGTTATGGATACAGATCTTAATCTTGTTGAAGGGAAGGCGGAACCTTCTGTGGAGAAGCACATGCATGCGGCTGTTTTGAAGGTCAGACCGGATGTAAACGCTGTTATACATACACATCCGGTGTATTCCAGTGCGTTCGGTGCGGCAGAAAAGCCGCTGCCTGCAGTGAGCGAGGACTTCGTCCAGATTGCAGGTGCCGAGATACAGGTTGCGCTTCCATATGAACTACCGGGCACCGCTGAACTGGGTGATGCTGCGGTAAGGGCTCTGGGCCGGAACAATGCGGTACTGCTGCCCGGACATGGAGCCCTTGTGACGGGACGTGATATGAAAACGGCGCTGAAAGTCAGCCTGGTGCTTGAGAAAAATGCCCAGATCTATCTGTTTGCAAAACTGCTCGGCGGTGATGTACGGAAGTTCAGCAATGAAGAGATTGATATCATGCAGGATTTTGCCAAAAACAAATACGGAAAGAAAAACAGCAGCCTTTAAACCGGCTGGCTGTTGCTTAAAACAGGTCCAGCTGCTGTCCTTCGATGATTGAATCAAAGTCCCTGCCTGCGGCAAAGAGTACTCCGTCGGCAATGGGGCGGATTTGTTTTTCTATGTAATGGCTGTAGTCGGCTCCGCCGCTGTATATTTCCACAGGCGTTGGCCCCTCGGCTGTCATTATGTAGCTGACGTTTCTGAGATTTTTTGAACCGTCGGGATCAAGTTTAAGTGCGGCTTTAACGTGAGGCGGTGTGGATTTTACATATTCAGATGTTTTCCGGTTGAGCTGACGTTTGTAGATGAGCAGATCATCGAAGCTTCCGGTTTTCAGATCCTCCACAAAGCCCTTTATCCATCCGGCAAGTTCTATATCGTTAAAGAATCTGAAAAACAGATCCTGCTGAAACTTCTTGGCAAGGTCGGTCCAGTCGGAGCGGACGGTTTCAAGCCCTTTGAAATCTATCGTTCCGTCTTCAAGCATTCCGGCATAGCGTTTGCGGGCCCCTTCGCTGGTATAACGCATCGGCGGCAGGAAAAACTTGGTGTAGTGCTTTTCAAATTCAATTTCCAGCTTCGACTCAACTCCGAAATCACTTTTCATCAGATCGATAAAATGATTGTTCACCTGCTCTGCAAGCTCTGCTCCGGCTGCATCAACCCTGTTCTGCTCCTCCGGTTTCATGCAGACAAAAAGAGAGTCGGTATCGCCGTAGATTACCTCATATCCGAGGTCTGTGAGATATGCCCTGCAGGTCTTCAATATCCACTGTCCTGTTCCGGTTATTGCCGTAGGCAGGTCGGGGTGGTAGAAGCGGCAGCCGGTGGTTCCCATCACACCGTAGAAGCTGTTCATCAGAATCTTGACTGCCTGGGACAGGTATGGATCGTTGTTCCGTTTTGCATCAGCCCGTTTATCCATCAGTCCTTCAAGAAAATCGGGAAGCACGTTCTCGGTGGATGAAAAACGTATGCCTTCCGGTGTTGTGACCGGGTTAAGATCCGATCTTACCCTCGATACCGGATCTATGAAGAAAGTCCGGATGATGGTGGGGTACAGGCTTTTAAAATCAAGAACGATTACATGAGGGTAGAGCCCCGGCGCAGATGTGAAAACAAAGCCTCCGGCCGCATGCTGACCGGCCATTACATCGGCTGTATCTATGGCGACCAGTCCCTTGCGGTGCACCAGCGGCAGCATGAAAAAATCGAAGGATGCTACCGACATGTGAACCTTGTCGGCAGGGAGCCCGGTGATGAGGCTTCTGGTTACAAGCTGATCGATGATTGCGGTCTTCTGAAATATCTCGGTAACAAGTACGCAGTCCTCAAGATTATAGCGGGCCAGGGCGGGTTTATCCTCACGGAACCGCCGCTCTATTTCTGCAACCTTGTCCTCGTCGGGGGTGATGTCCTTACCGCGGCCCAGCAGTTCTCCGGCGACAGTTTCAAGCTTGTAGTTTTCAAATTTGTAGAATGCGGTCCGCAGGCTCTGCGGACCGTCGATAATTATTCGTCCGTTTGTTTCGGCTGAGTACATTCCGCTTCTTTTCTGGAATATCCGAAGCTCCCTGTGTCTGAATCCGCGGCCTGCAGTAAAGGACCTGCCGAAGAACTCCGACCGCCTTTTGATAAAATCAAGGTCGAAGCCTATGACATGCCATCCGACTATGATATCGGGATCACGTTCCTTTAGATGTCTTTCAAAGCCGAGAAGCAGAGACTGCTCATCCGGCAGATATCTAAGCTCCTGGTTGCTTCCGGAATTATTACCGGATTCTCTATTCGCAGTATTAACCGGATTTGCAGGTTCCCCGCGCATCAGCACTAATTTATACTCGGAGGCGCCGTATGTTGTATGCTCCGCGATTGAATAGATACTGCCGTCGGTCCCTGTTTCGATATCAAGCGACATAACCCGAAGTTCCGGACGGTAGTCTGACGGGCTCAGGGCGGGATTTATAAAAACATTAAGATTGTTCTGTTTTTGAACATTTCCCTCTATTTGAACACCGCATTTAATGTAGCGTTCCATCAAAAATCGGTCTTCCGCCCTGATATCCGATTCGTATACCCGTATGTTTCTGTCGCGCAGCCTTCTGCGGTTATGGAAGTAGTTGTCAAGGCTGTTGAAGTAAAGTCCGTCGACCCGGATTCCGTCGAAATCGCTTAAATCAAGTGTTTTTCTTTCAAGCCCTGCTGTTTCCTGCTCGGGGCAGTCCTCTCTTATGAAGAAAACCGGTTTATGGGGGCTGACGATCACAAGAAAGGGTCCGGAGTCTCCGGTTCCGTAATAATGCAGCTCGCATCTGCCGTTAATATCGAGGCTGTGCATTGTAAGCAGGTAGCCGGTTTCGGTCATGCTTCATTTTAACAGATATTTCATCTTTTTTCGTTGACCGGAGAGGTGGTAAAGCAATATTTTTAGATACATGACTGAAATAATGAGGATTGAAAACCTCGTAAAGGATTACGGGAAAGTCAGGGCCGTAGAAGGCATAAGCTTTTCCATTCCCGAAGGTGTATGCTTCGGGCTTTTAGGGCCTAACGGCGCAGGAAAAACTACCACTATCGAAATGATGGAGGGGATACTGAAGCCAACTGCCGGCCGGATACTTTTCCGTGACCGGGATATTGATTTCCACTTCAAGCAGAAGGTCGGTATCCAGTTTCAGAACACAGCCCTGCCTGAGTTTATTACGGTAAAGGAAACTCTCGAACTTTTCCGGGCACTATATCCGCAGCCGCGTGAGCTTGATGAGATTATCGATATCTGTTCGCTGTCCGAGTTTGTTAACAGGGACAACCGTAAGCTTTCTGGAGGCCAGCGCCAGCGCCTGCTGCTGGGGCTGGCAATAATCCCCCGGCCTGAGATTCTCTTTCTTGATGAGCCGACCACCGGGCTTGATCCGCAGGCAAGAAGAAATTTCTGGGATCTGATAGAGAGAATTAAGGCTGAAAACACTACTATCCTGCTTACAACCCATTATATGGATGAGGCTGAAATTCTATGTGACCAGATAGGCATTATCGATCACGGAAAACTGCTCGAAATTGATACGCCGCATGCCCTGCTTAACAGGCATTTCAGCGGTGCAATTGTCAGGGTGCCGATTAAGGATGAAGCCTGTTTTGAGTTTGAAAACGGTGAGATTAAAAACGGTATTCTGAAGATTGAAACGCCGGATCTCGATCACACCATGCGTCATCTGCTCAACTGTGATATCAACCTTGAAGGGTTGACCATTCAGAAACCGAATCTGGAAGATCTTTTCCTGAAACTTACGGGAACTATGCTGCGGGCATGAAGGCGGAGAAATAAGAATGAAGAAATTTTATGCGATAGTACATGCCAGAACGATGGAGTTTGTGAGGGACAGGGGTACACTTTTCTGGAACCTGCTTTTCCCACTGCTTCTGATAGTGGGGTTCTCATTTGCCTTCGGAGGCGACGATGACGCCCTGTTCAAGGCTGCGGTTATCGGCGATGTGCCTGAAAATGCCTCAGCTTTTTTTGATCTCTCATCGGTGGATAAGATAGTCTCAACCGACACCCCGGAAGATGCGGTGTCGAAGGTGAGGCAGCATCAGCTTGATATGCTTGTTGATTTTAATGAAGGTGTTTTCTACCTGAACCCGGAAGCCTCCTCCGCCGAGGTCTTGCGTTACTTCGCCGTTGATATGCTTCCCGGGCTTTCTGAAAGAGAAGCCGCCGGCGAGCCGGTTAGGTACATCGACTGGGCTGTTCCGGGAATTATCGGAATGAACATGCTTTTCAGCTGTATGTTCGGAGTCGGCTTTGTAATTGTACGTTACCGTAAAAACGGGGTGCTTAAGCGTATGAAGGCTACACCGATAACCCCCTTTGTATTTGTTACAGCCCAGATGGGCAGCCGCTTTGTAATTGCTCTTGTTTCATCGGTTGTTATATTCACCGGAACAAACCTGTTCCTGCATTTTACAATGAACGGATCCTGGCTGCTACTTCTGCTTATAACCGCCCTTGCCATTCTTTGTATGATTTCCTTCGGCCTGATATTTGCGGCAAGGATAAAAAGCGAGGAATTGGCCAACGGGCTGATGAATATTTTCAGTTTTCCGATGATGGTATTCTCGGGTGTATTCTTTTCGCTTGAAGGCTCTCCTGAACTGCTTCAGAAGTTTTCAAAAATATTTCCGCTGACCCACTTTGTTGACGGGGCCAGGGAAATTATGATTGACGGTTCCGGCCTTATTGATGTCCTTCCGCAGTTTGCCGTTTTAGGTGCAATGACTGCTGCTTTTCTTTTAGCCGCATCGCTTCTTTTCAGGTGGGAATAATCTCAGCATAGCGGCGGTCTGCAGTGCCAAGCAGTCTTTTTAGCAGCAGTATAGCTGCTGCTGCGGCCGCCAGGGTTATTACCACCCCGATTAACACTACCGGAAGGCCAGCGAAATACAGTCCTGCGCCCACTGCTGCGCCTGCAATTGCCGGGAGCAGACTCATCCCCATTCCTGCAAGTACATTCATGTTCTGCTTTATTGCCTGCTGGGGATTGTCCCAATTGAGTACCGGCCGTGATAGATCTATTCCCAGTCCAAGGGCAAATCCAATCATGATGAATGCCGGTCCCCCGGGCAGCAGATAAATCAGATGAGCGGCCGGGAACCTGAAAATTGCAAACATGATGATGATATTCAGAAACCAGCTTCCGCAGAACAGCACCAGCTGAAAGTAAAGCTTTGCCAGCACCTGCTCTCTGCCGCTTACCGGAATGCTCTTGCTGAGGGTAAAACTTCTTCCTTCACGGGAGATGCTTGTTGATGCGGTGCTGTTGATAGTGCTGAAAAGTACCAGCGCTGCAAACACCAGCAGAGGGGCGGCCGGGAAGCCGTTGAAAAACGGCATTATCTGGCTCATGTACTCATCGGGCATTGAAAAGCTGAAGACTGTCAGGATAATCGGCAGCACAAGAAGTTCTCCAGCCGCTTCAAAAAGAAAGGTAGAGTTAGAACTGAGTATTCTCCATTCTCGCAGCATTAAGGCCGCCCCGGGGGATGACTTCTTCAGAAACTGGAGGTGGTGCTTTTGGGTCGAACGGCTGTCTGCGCGCCGCTTTTTCCGTACTGACGCGGTCTGTCCCGCACTTCGCAGTGCGTTAAGAATCAGCCTGTTCATCAGAAGAAATACACCGCAGAAGACAGCAGCTGAGGTTGCCGCGTGGAGCAGTGCATAGATAATGCTGCCGTTACCGATTGAAACTGCTGCGAACCTTGAAATGAAGAAGGCCTGTTCAAGAATTCCGATATATCTGTTAAGCAGGGCAGCAATGGCCGCAGTGTCCCCGTTCATCAACTGGCGGCTCCATAGCGTCTGTATGGCGACAATAAGGATAACCCCTGTCAGCATCCCCGCAATTTCCAGAAGGCTCTTGTGTTTACCCCTTCCGGACAGCTTCGAAAGCAGGGCCGCTGCCGCTGCTGCGATGCATATCGGGATAAGCGGCTGTAAGATTACGGTGAACAGTGCTGCCAGAATCGGCATAAAGCCCGACCCTGCCCACTGCAGATATACTACTACTGCGGGTATGAAGAAAAATAGATTTATCGGCTGGGTGAATATGTAGATGTAGGCTGATTTGGATATGATGATGTCGTAGATAGATATCGGCAGGCTTAAAAGCAGCCGGTTTTCCTTCGACTGGAAAAATACCGACAGCGCTATGGGTACTGATACGAAGAAAAGCATGAATGAGGCTGCAGCCGACGCAACAAGAAGTACGGTTTCGGGTTTGCCGGCAATCACTCCGGCTGTCAGCATAGCCTGGTAGTTGCTTATCAGCATGAACATGAATGTTCCGAGGCCTGAGAGCATTCCAAGACCGGCTATCGGTATCAGCCAGAGCCTGTCTTTTTCTTTCATCTGACTGAAGTATGCTTTTGAAAACATACCCGATGAGAGGATGTTGGCTTTAATCAGTGCTGCTGTTTTCATTTGTAAGCTCCAGGAATATTTTTTCGAGAGTATCGCCGGGTTGTGCTCCGGTCTTAATCTCATCCATCCGGCCGAGTGCCCTGATCTTTCCGTGGCTAATTATTCCGACCCGGTCGCAGATTCTTTCGGCTACTTCCATTACATGGGTTGAGAAGAATACCGTTTTGCCCAGATCGCAGAGTTCCCTCATTTTTGTTTTTAAGACGAAGGCCGACTGGGGATCGAGTCCTGAAATAGGCTCATCGAGTATAAACACTTCAGGTTCATGCATGAGGGCTGCGGTTATTGAAAGTTTCTGCTTCATCCCGTGAGAGTAGGATGAGATTAGCTCGGAAAGCTTGTCTTCTAGACCGAACTCAGCTGCTGTGCCAAGGGCTGCTTCTCTCTGTTTTTCATCGCAGTCATAAATATCAGCAATGAACTTGAGAAAGGTTAGGCCGCTCATTTTGTCATAGAATACCGGTTCATCCGGTACGTATCCGATAAGCTTCTTTGCCTCAATGGGTTTTTGCACGATATCGATCCCGCAGAGTTTAAGCTTTCCGATGTCAGGGTTCAGCAGGCCTGCAAGCATTTTAATTGTTGTTGATTTTCCTGCTCCGTTGGGGCCGAGAAAACCGAAAATCTGGCCCGGTTCAACTGTGAGATTCAGGCCGTCGACCGCTTTAACCGTGCCCTTTGAATAGCTTTTACTGATTTCATTGATTTCTATCATCTGATTACCTCGATTTTTGTGACATCCATAAATACATCTTTATAAATCATTTATTCACAGAAAGGAAAAAATAAAGGTATAATGTAACATCTTTCAAGACTTGGTTAGTTTTGAAAGATGTTCAGAAGCAAAATTTTACATAAATATTCAAATTCCTGATTTAGTTCAGCTTGTAAAATTTTCTTCATTTACATTAAGGTCGGAAAATCAAAAATCCCCGATTTTTGATTTTCCCTAATTGAAAAAATCCGGAGCACCTATTGAAGATTTTACATACGTCGGACTGGCACCTCGGAGCCAGACTTGGAGATTACAGCAGGATAGATGAACAGAAAGAGGTCCTCGAAGAGATAAAGCAAATTGCGGAACAGAATGATGTATCGCTGGTTATTGTTGCAGGTGATCTTTTTGATACCTTTAACCCTCCGGTTGAAGCTGCCGAACTGCTTTACCGGGAGCTGAAAAAACTTTCCGATGACGGCAGACGGCCGGTAATTGCTATTGCGGGCAACCATGATTCACCAGACCGCATCGAGGCTCCGGACCCCCTCGCCGCTGAATGCGGTATTTTCTTTGTGGGCTACCCCGAGATGCAGAAAAAAGAGACAGTACTCGAATGCGGAACACATATCAGCTTTCCCGATCGAGGAATCCTTGAAGTAGAAACTGCCGGCGGTGAAAAGGCACGGATCATTACTACAGCCTATGCGAATGAAAACAGGCTTCGAAGATATCTCGGTGCTGAAGACCGTGAACAGAAAATTTCAGAGGTTCTCGGACAGCTCTGGAAGGAGCTTGCTGATAAGTACCTGTGATGATAAGGCTGTAAATATTCTTGCAGCACACCTGTTTATGAGTGCAGGCTCGGAGATCGGACCGCTTTTCAGTGAAGAACTGCCGGAGAATCCCGAACCTGAGGGAGAGCGTTCAATCCTTCATCCCGGCGGGCTTGAAATGATTGACGCCGCTCTGGTGCCTCCGCAGATTCAGTATACAGCCCTCGGGCATCTTCATCGCTTCTCTGAGATTAACACGCCGTCCGGAGCCCCTGCAGTGTACTCAGGCAGTCCGCTTGCTTTCGGACTCAGCGAGGAAAACCAGCAGAAGTATGCTGTACTTATTGATGCTAAGCCCGGCGCAAAAGCCGTGGTTGAAAAAATCCCTGTTAGATCGGGAAAGCGGATTCTCAGAAAGCGGTTTCCCGGAATCAGTGAAGCCGAAGCCTGGCTGAAGGAAAACCAGGACTGCTATGTTGAGCTTATCGTCCGCTGCGAGTCATGGATAAGCGCCGATGAGCGGAAGATGCTGTACAGCCTGCACCCGGGTATTACTGCTTTGATTCCTGAGCTTGAGATTGATGAAGGCATCGGCACGCAGTCTTCGGAAAGCCTTCCGGATCTTGGTAAATCCGTACCGGAACTTTTTTCATCCTATTTTGAGGCAGTGAAGGGAAGTCCTCCAGATGAAGCACTGATGACGCTTTTTGGTGAGCTTTCTGCGCTCGGGGAGGATGATGAATGAGACCTGAAAAACTTATTCTTGAGGGTGTTTACTCCTACCGCAGCAGGACTGAGATTGATTTTACAAGGCTCACCGAAGCTGATCTGTTTGGTATATTCGGAAGTGTCGGCAGCGGAAAGTCGGCTATCCTTGAGGCGATAACCTTCGTCCTGTACGGTGAGATTGTAAGACTTGATAAGCCTAACCGAACTTATAATATGATGAATCTCAGATCGTCTACTATGAGTATTGATTTTATTTTCGGTCATGAAGGCTGCCGTTACCGGTTTACCTTCGATGTTAAAAGAAATAAGAAGACTTTCGATAAAATTGAAACGCCGGAGCGGTCGGCTTATCGAGATGATAATGGTAGCTGGATTCCTCTTTTCGATAAAACTAATGAAGTTTCAGCTGAGGGCATCCTTGGAATGAATTACAACAGCTTCCGCCGCGCGGTGATTGTTCCGCAGGGGCAGTTTCAGGAGTTTCTTCATCTGGGAAAAAACGAGCGAACCAGCATGCTCAAGGATCTTTTCAGCCTCGGTCGCTTTGACCTTTTCGGCAGAGCTTCTATACTTGCTTCCCGCACCAGCAAGGAAGCTGCTGGAATTGACGGTGCCCTCAGCGGCCTTGAGAGTATCTCCAAAGAGGATTTGGAAAAACTGAAGGTAGAGGCTGAAGCGAACATCGCTCTGCTGGAGAAAGCACAGGTTGATTTTAATAAAAGCAGTGAAGCCTTTGAGCGCATGAAGGGCCTGGCCGAACGCTTCGCAGAGCTCTCGGGATACGAGATTCAGAAAAAGGAGCTCGACTCCAGAGCTTCTGATATCAATGAAGAAAAAAAGCTCATTTCCGCTTATCAGATCTATGTTGAATATTTTAAATCGGATCTTGAGCGTCTTGCATACCTCGAAAAACAAGAGAATCGGTCTGCTGCCCAGCTTTCAGAAGCTGAGAAAGAAATACAGAAAATTACATCGGAACGGATTGAGCTGAATACCGCTTTTGAAAAAGCAGGAGCGCAGTACGAACAGCTTGATGACTATAAAAAGAAAACGGAATGGGTTAAGGGTCTCCTGGAGCTTCAGAGCTTCAGGGCTGAACTTAAACAGCTTGATTCTAATATATCGACAGCTGAGAAATTTCCGGCGGAATCAGCTGAAAAAATTGCTGCATTTAAATCTGAGCTTGATAATTTGAACAGCGAACTTGAAGGACTGCAGCAGTCCGGTACTGCCGAGCAGATGAGCGGTCTTTCTGAGTGGTATTCAAAGATGGATGCTCTTAAGGATACTGAGAAAGCTGTGCTTGAAAGACTGGCTGCGGTTGTAAATCGGCAGAAACAGAATGAAGATGAGTTTTTTCATATGATTTCCGGGGAAGCTGCTGAGAACTCCGGCTTTAAATTTCCGGATATCCATTCAGTAGATGAGGCGCTGTCTGCTGTCTCCGATGCTGAGGAGAGGCTGTCCAGGGAGGATCTTGCTCTGCGGGAGAAGCAGAAAGAAGAGGCTGTCCGGAATGAGATGGCAAGACTCAGTTCATCTCTTCAGGATGGTAAACCCTGTCCACTCTGCGGTTCTACCGAACATCCGGCACCCGCCGGAATCTCCCAATCCGGAGGAGATACCCTGACCGGAGCCGCAGATTCCCTGAGCAGGCGAAAAGCGGCTCTTGAAAGGCTTAAAACTGAGTTGACAGCTCTGAGTGCTTCCCTCCGATCTGCAGAGACCTCTGCGGCCGAATGCCGCGGGGAAGCAGCTGCTGCATCGGCAGCTATCCTTGATTTTGAAGCTTCATTCAGTTCCGACAGGTTCGATTCTTCTGATCCTGATGGTTTCCGGCAGGAATACCGCAGGTTTCTTGATAATCAGAAACGGACGGAAGATATCAGACGTGCGCAGTCCGGGATTAATGCTGACATGGAGAAACTTCGTTTCGCAACTGAGACTGCCGCAGGAAAACTTGCCGAGCTCAGGAACAGCCGGTCAGCAATAGCAGCCCGAATTGAAAGTATCGAAGAAAGAATTGATTCCGGTTTCATAAAAGTGCATTCCGCTTCCGGAACGGAAGTGCTTCAGAAGCTGCAGAGAGAAAATGATGAAAACATAAAAAATATTTCGGATAATTACATGAGGCTTTCTGAAAAACGTGAATCACTGACGGCCCTTGCTGCCGGGCTTGACTCCAAAAAATCAGAACTGTCGGCCAGGCTCTCTGAAACAGAGGCTGCAATATCGGAACTCAGAAAGAAGATAAATGAAATGCTTGAAGAGAAAAAGGCCGATTCAATCGAAGAGGTTTCTGCAATTCTAAGCCGCGCTTCTGAAATAGAGGTAATTCGAAGCCGGGTTCAGGAATTTGAGAAAGCCTTTCAAGAGGTTTCGGCAAGGATTGCGCATCTTAAAGAACTTACCCTGGGAGAAAGCTTTGATGAGGATGCCTTTCAGGCCGAAAAAATGCGTAATACTCAACTGAAGCAGGAGGTTCAGAGGCTGTCAGGTGATGCGGGGCGTTATGAATCCGAGCTTAAAAGGGCTGCTGCCGATCTTGAAAAAAAGACTGAGCTTTTGAAGCAGAAAAAGGAGCTTGATACCAGGGCTGAAAATCTGAAATTGCTGAAGTTTATGCTTCAGGGAAACAAGTTTGTCGATTATGTTGCGACAGTCTACCTCAAGGAACTCTGTAACTCTGCAAACAGCCGCTTTCGTATACTGACACGTGAATCACTTCGGATTGAGCTTGATGAATCAAATAACTTCATCATACGGGACTATCTCAATGACGGAAAAACAAGATCAGTAAAGACCCTTTCCGGCGGACAGACTTTTCAGGCGGCATTTTCCCTTGCACTCGCTCTTGCCGACAACATGGAGAAGGGAAAGGCTGAGTTCTTCTTTCTCGATGAGGGCTTCGGTTCTCTGGACAGGGAGTCTCTTGAACTTGTCTTTGACAGCCTTAAATCACTTAAACATGAAAACAGAACCGTAGGTGTGATTTCACACGTACAGGAGCTTAAACAGGAAATAGATACATTCATTACAGTAACTAAAAACGGAGAAGAAGGCAGTTTCGTTGAAAACAGCTGGGATCTCTGACATGGAGGATGAAATGCATCAGGACGAAGGAAATTACGCCGGAAAACATCCGGACAAATCAGCCTTGAATGAGCGGATTGCTGAAGTGCTGAAGGCAGAAGCCGAAAATGGACGGTTAAGCTGTACTACAGCCCACCGGATTGCGTCGGAACTGGGTGTGAGCCCGGCTGAAACCGGCAGGAACATGGATCTTCTTGAGATCAGAATCATAGGCTGTCAGCTTGGACTGTTCGGCAAAGATAAGGATGAGGTCGATAAAACCCTGCCTTCTGAGGATGATGTGGATGTACTCAAAGAAATAATTGAGGAGGACTCGCGGAACGGCGGTATCAGCTGCCGTACTCTCTGGACGGCTGCGGAAAAAGCCGGCTCTACCAAGGCTCAGGCTGCGGCTGTCTGTGATTTGATGTCGATAAAGATACACAGCTGCCAGCTGGGCGCATTTTAGAATATCAGGGGGCAGCTTTTTTGCGGCTGCCCCCCCTTTTTTTATTTTTAAGCCTTATTTTTAAAGTTCGTAAGGCTGTAGGCAAAATCCTTGAATATGGCTCTGTCAAGTTTTCCCTGATCAACATCCTTCTTTATCAGCTCAAGCGCGTTAAGCGGGCTCAGCGCTGTCCTGTAAGGCCTGTCGTCATTGGTAATAGCTTCATAACAATCGATAATAGCCAGAACCCTTCCCATATATGATATGTCGGTTTTTCCTTCAGGATACCCGGAGCCGTCCAGCTTTTCATGGTGCTCCTTGCTGGCAAGTGCTATCTCGGAGAAATCCTCATCCGAATAAAGCTGAAGGATCTCAAAGCCGAGAGTCGTATGAGATTTTATCTTGTCAAATTCCTCATCAGTGAGTCTTCGGCTGGCCTTGAGGATGTAATTCGGAACCTCGGTCTTTCCAACATCATGAAGCAGGGCTGCCAGGCCGAGTTTTTTGGTTTCCTCTTCTGTAAGCGAAATGTAGTAACAGTATCCCACTGTCAGAGCCATAACATTGACTGAATGCAGGGCGGTTGTGTAGTCGTTGAAGGACATTCTTGCGAAATTCTTGAGGACATTGGGCTGTAATGAAAATCCATCGATAAGATGGTTAACCGTATTCGGAGCCCGTTTAAGACCTCCGGCCCTTGGGGCTGCCAGTGTTTCCTCTACAAGATCAACAAGGGAATCCTTTACTGTTGTGATGTCTTTGGTTGTTTCAAGTTTCTTTTGAAATCCGCGCTGAGCTGCTTCAATACTTTCCAGTCTGTTGTCGGGATGTATGAAGAACTCGTCGATTGCATATTTTCTTTCCAGGCTTTCGTGGGTAAACGACATTCCTGCCGGCTTGTACAATGTTATATTTCCGCTTGGTGTTCGGTAATACAGCGGAATATCATCATAGTAGAGCAGATGACTTTTGCGGGCCGGTATCCATTTTTTTGGTGCAGACATTATCAGCTATCTCCAGATTGACAGATTAGGTCGTAATTATATTCCCGATAATTTCGAAATTCAATCTTTTTACTTTTTTTTAACACTATTGCTGTATCAGTATACCGGAAACAAATTGAAGAAACCATCCCCCATGCTGTCCGGGATTAGATTGGATAGGTGGCCGCTTGTCCTCCCGCATTTGCTGTACAGCAGAGCGGACATGTTTTCGGTTGAATTGATAAAAGAATCCGGATAGTTCCTTTCAAAAGTTTCGACAAAACCTGTTTCATAGGGTCTGGCCGCGGTCATGCGTACATAGAGAAAGGTTTTAAAATAGTCGTTGATATCCTCAAAGGGTTGCTGCAGTATGTAAGCCATAAACTCGTTTACCAGCAGGTAGTCATTGCTCACGTCGTATCCACGGTAATCCAGAAGTTTTTTCCAGAAGGTAATTTCATCCGGCTGCATGCTGAAGAAAATCCTCTCTGACTGCGCCCTGAAATCAGGATCGGTAAAGAAAATTCCGTGCAGACATTCATGAGTTAAAAAACGGTAGCGCCAGTCAGGCAGTGATTCCCTTGAAACTGACAGCACAGCTCCCTTTCCTGCTCTGTATGTTCCATTCAAATCTATCAAAATACCTTCGGATACAAGCAGGTCGCGGAGGTATATCTCTTCGGTGTTCAGTATCTCCGGTGTTTCCATAGCCTTGTTGAAAAAATCGGCCAGATCTTCGGGCCGGTAATCATGTGCATTCCAGCCGTGACGGCCTTCGAGACCCTCGTTTGATACAATGGTTCCCACGAAACCCGGCTTTTCAACGAAGAATGCAAGCCTCTTAAAGAGTCTTGCCTGTGCTTCATAGTTCTCGGTATCGAAAATCAGTATGTCCGGGTAGAGGTTCCAGCGGTACACTTCCCAGTCATGTCCCCCGCGCGGAGAAAAATCCGAGAAAATTATATGGCCAATATCGGCATCCAGCGGTGTTTCACCGTCAATATCGAATACCTCTGATGAGAGCAGATCAAACTCTGTACCGGAGCTCTGTATCTCAACGTTATCAGGGAAAAATCCCAGCAGAGAGGGGTACAGTGAGATTTTTACCGGCCTGCTGCCCGAGGAAAAAGAGGCGGTATATGACTGACTTTCTGAGACAGCCTTCAGTTCGCCTGTTCCGTTTAGTAAAAGAGCAAGCCCCTTGTCGGTGATGTTGTCGGTGGAGACTATAACCCTGGTAAGTTCTCTGTTTTTGATGATGAGGGTTCCGGAATTATCAGCTCCGGATGCTGAAGCAGGGTAGGCAAGAAGTAAGGCTAAACTGAAAAAAAATGCAGACAATCTCGGCGCATTCATATAATCTGTATATTATCATTTATTGCGATCAGATAACAGTGTATATATACTTTAAACGGAGGGTTTAAATATGGACAACAAAATGAAGAAATATCTCGAGATACTAAAAATCGAGCTTGAAGATCTGATATATGACATTGAATTCAATGAAGAAAATATGAAACGCCGGTTTGATGAACATGAAATAACCGAATATGTTTTTCTAGAGAATACCAGCCTTCTGAAAAGAGAAGTTCTAGGGCTTGAAAATGTTTCCAAGGCCGTGGAAAAAGCCAAGGCTGAAAGTGAAAATGTTAATGAACTCAGAGCCTATATCGAGAACTACTTTATTAATGAAATGAAGGCTGCGGGACTTCCCGGGGCTGTCAGAGTTCTTGTTGAGCGAAAACTTGAGAAGATTGCAACTTATATGGAGCTTGAAGACTGATTTTTCCCGATTTATGGAAAATTTGAATAATATCTTCGACACCCTTGTTTCAATCTGCGCTCATGCAGGTGAACTTATTCTTGATGTTTACAGCAGGGATTTTCCTGTTGAAATGAAAGAGGATAATTCCCCGCTTACCCGGGCCGATCAGGCTTCTCATGAGTACATCTGCAGCAGGCTTGAAACGATAAAAGTTGAAGGCGGAATCATCCCGCTCATTTCTGAAGAGGGAGATATTGCCCCTTACACGCAAAGACAGTATTGGGATTATTACTGGCTGATAGATCCACTGGACGGTACCAAGGAATTTGTAAAAAAGAACGGTGAGTTTACAGTCAATATAGCCCTTATGAAAAGCAGCCGGCCTTATGCCGGTATTGTCTATGTTCCTGTTACCGGAGTTGTTTATTACGGTTCTGAGCCGACCGGTAGTTTCCGCGCTGATGTTAAAAACGGAAAAGCCGTGAATTCGGTTCAGCTGCCGGATGAATCAATTAACCGGCGTGATGATGTACTTGTTGCAGCAGGAAGCCGTTCCCATCGCAGTGAAGAATTTGACAAGTTTGTAAATGACTGGGCAAAAGAAAAGGGCTGCAGTTCTGTTGAAATCATTACAGCCGGAAGCAGTCTCAAGTTCTGCATGATCGCAGAAGGAACCGCCGATATCTATCCCCGCTTCAGCCCCACAATGGAGTGGGACACCGCCGCCGCCCATGCAGTAGTAGAGGGTGCCGGCCGCAGCTGTACCAGCCTTGACGGCAGCGAATTTCCCTATAACAAGCAGACTCTTAAAAACGGCGGCTTTCTGGTATTCTGAGCCGTCTCTGAGTCTACAGGCAGATAGTAAAAGTTGAGCCCTTTCCCGGAGTGCTCTCAACCGAGATGCTTCCGTTGTGGCTGAGGGCAATATGCTTGACTATCGACAGCCCCAGGCCTGTACCGCCTGATTCCCTGCTGCGCGCCTTGTCTACGCGGTAGAACCTTTCAAAAATCCGTTCCTGATCTTCCTGCGATATTCCGCAGCCCTGGTCCTTAACACTTATACAGGTTTTGCCTTCATCATTCTGTTTTACAGAAACCTTTATCTCGGTATTAGTTCCGCTGTATTTAATTCCATTGTCGATCAGGTTTATTACAGCCTGTTCAGCAAGCAGGGGGTGAACCCTCAGAATGATGTTTTCAGGGCAGTTCATTTTAAGTTTTATATTTTTATCCTCGGCTCTGGGCTCGCAGCTGGTAACCGCGCTTGTGAGCAGGTCTATTGCAGGAATCTCTTCAAAAAGCGGAGCATTTCCGTCATTTTTTTCTATACCCGAGAGCAGAAGCAGGTCATCGATAATAGCCTCGATTCTGGAAGAGTGCTTCTCCATGATTCCCAGGAATTTAATGGTGTTATTTTCACCTTCCTCCGGGGACATGCTGTCCAGCAGGGTTTCAATATATCCCTTAATCATCGTGACCGGAGTCTTAAGTTCGTGTGATACATTGGCTACAAAATCCTTGCGCATCTGTTCCAGCTGTTTCATCCGGGTGATGTCGTGCATTACAAGCAGAAGGGCGCTTACTTCCCCTTCGGCATCCTTAACCACGGTTCCGTGAATTTCAAGGTGAGCAGGTCGGGGAAGATCCAGGGTGATAATTTCTGTTTTCGAGGTTCCTGTCTCAACCATACTCTGTGCGAAGTTATTCAGATCCGAGTTCCGGAAAAGTTCAAGAATGCTTCTGCCTCTGTCGTTCTCTTCGTTAAAATGAAACAGCGTTTCCGCGGCCGAATTAATCCTGAGTATATGCAGCCTTCTGTCGGTGAAGAGAACCGGTTCTGTCATATTGTTGAGAATCAGCTGAAGCTCGTTTTTCTGTGTTTCAACCTTGTTTATACGATCCTGCAGCTGCATACCCATCGAGTTGATATCATCCGAGAGTTCGGAAATTTCCTGAGGGCGTTCAATAAACAGCTTTTTTGAAAAATCACCGGCCGCGTACATTGCCGCGGTCTGCTTGAGTTCATTGATTATCCGGCTTACCCAGCCGGCAAGGATGTAGCTGAGAACTCCGACCGCTATAAAAAGAATGATGCTCAGTATTACAACGCTCCGGTTTATGAGTGACAATCTTGAGTCGATGTCTTCAAGTGAACGTGCAAGCCTGATGGCACCGTTGGTCGAATCACTGAAGCTTACCGGAACGGCCGAATACATCATTTCAAAAGACATGGTTGCGCTGTTGCGGGTTGAGGACCCGTAGTTTCCGGAAAGAGCTGCAGAGACCTCCGGCCGGTCTGCGTGGTTGTTCATGCTGTCAGGGTCGTTCTGGGAATCGGCCAGCACGAGTCCGTTTTCGTTTATGATGGTAACACGCATGTCGGTTTCGCTGGATGCCGTGTACGCGAATTTCTCGATTCCCGCTATGTCGGTTGATGCAAGGCTCTGCGGAAAAACATTTTTTAGCAGGATACAGCTTTCCTTCAGGTATTCTTCGGTTTCACTGTAATAAAAGGTTTTAAAGTTATAGGTGTTGAAGACGGCTATAGGTACTATCGCGATGAGCATCATCAGCATCAGTACCAGAAAGCTCTGCCGGAATAGAGGGCGCTTTTTCATTCGTGTCCTTTTTGTAAGAAAAATTTAGAATAATAAAAGTTAGCGACTTTTATTATTCTTACCTTGGATGTAAATGAAGATTTTTGCATAGGTTCACTCAAGTATTTATATTTACTTAACATCAAAAATCTTCAAAGCCAAATTTAAAACCAACCGCGTTTTAAATTTGGATCAGTCACTCTTCAGACGATAACCGACTCCGCGGACGGTTTCAATATATCTGCCCTGAGATCCGAGCTTTTTCCTGATTCCCAGAATCTGTACATCTACAGAGCGCTCTGTAACCGGATAGTTCTGTCCGCGTACTGCGTCAATTATCTGGTTTCTTGAAAACACCCATCCCGGATTGGATGCGAGATGGCTGAGGATTGCAAACTCGGTTGCCGAAAGATTCACATCTTCTTCGCTGCTGAGGACTTCGTGCTTTTTTATATCTATCTGTATTTCATGGACCCGGATCAGCTGGTTCCCGTCATCTTCCCCGTCGGTGTTCCTCCGGAGTACTGTTCTTATACGGGCAAGCAGGACCCGTGGGCTGAAGGGTTTTGTTATATAGTCGTCAGCTCCAAGCTCCAGTCCTGAAATGATATCCGAATCCTCTGATTTTGCGGTCAGCATAATTACAGGAATATCGGAGGTTGTCTCATCGCGTTTTAGTTTTTTACATATTTCAAGGCCGTCCACGTCAGGCAGCATTATATCAAGCAGTACCAGATCGGGCGCATGCTTTCTTGCCTTTTCAAGGCCCTCAATACCGGTAGCAGCTTTCAGAATTTTATAGCCTTCGTTTTCAAGATTGAAGGCTATCAGTTCTCTAATGTCCTGTTCATCCTCGATTACAAGGATTTTTTCACCGGGCATTTCAACCTCCTGCTATAATTCAACATGATGGCCGGTTTTTGTATAAACCACCCATTCGCAGATATTGGTTACATGATCGCCGAGGCGTTCAAGAAATCTTGCCAGAAAGATCAAGTTTGTAGCCTGTTCGATATTGGCTTCATCTTCTTTATTCATATATTTCAGCATCTTTTTCAGAAGCTTCTTGTGGATTTTATCAAGGGCATCATCCCTTGCAGCAACATCTCTTGCAAGCTCTTCATCCATGTTTACAAAGGCTGTAAGCGCATCCCTGAGCATTCCCCGTGCCGTTTCCCCCGCTTCAGGAATCTGCTGGATTGGAGCAATGTAGTTTTCTTTTGAAAGCCGCTTTGCACCCTTTGCTATGTGAACAGCATAGTCGCCCGCCCGCTCAAGATCTGTAATTATCTTGATGGCGCCGGTCAGATGCCTCAGGTCGGTTGCTACAGGCTGTTCGGTTGCAAGGATTATTGAAACCTTGTCGAACAGGGCTGTTTCCATAATGTTTATTTTTTCGTCTTCGTTTATTACCTGATCAGCCAGAACTTCGTCCTGGTTTTTCAGAGCCTCTATAGATTTCTTCAATGCCTCTTCAACATATGTACCCATCAGAAGGATCTGATCGTTAAGGTTTGTCATTTCATTTGAAAAATGTAATCTCGGTTTACTCATTTTTTACTCCGGATATCAGCCGAATCGGCCTGATATATAATCTTCTGTTTTTTTGCTTTCAGGATTGAAGAAGATACGCTCTGTCGGTCCCATTTCTTCAAGGTATCCGTGCAGAAAGAAGGCTGTATAGTCTGAAATCCTTCCCGCCTGCTGCATGTTGTGAGTGACTATTACGATGGTATAGTCCTGTTTAAGTTCATCAACCAGGTCCTCAATTCTTGATGTTGATATCGGATCGAGGGCGCTTGTAGGCTCATCCATAAGAATGACATCAGGTTCAACAGCAAGAACCCTGGCTATACAGAGCCTCTGCTGCTGGCCTCCGGAAAGTCCAAGTGCCGGCTTGTTAAGCCTGTCCTTTACCTCATCCCATATTGCCGCCTGTGAAAGGCTTTTCTCAACTATCTCATCAAGAACCTTACGGTTTTTTATCCCGTGGATTCTGGGACCGTAGGCTATGTTGTCAAATATCGACATTGCAAAGGGATTGGGGCTCTGAAACACCATTCCAATCTTCTTTCTAAGCTGAATTATATCATACTTTCCGTAGATATCCTCGCCGTCATAAAGAATAGTTCCGTCTACCTTTGACCCGACAACAAGGTCGTTCATCCGGTTCAAGGTTTTTAGGAAGGTTGACTTTCCGCAGCCTGAAGGGCCTATCAGGGCTGTCACCTTATTCTGCTCTATCTCCATTGAAATGCCGTGCAGCGCCTTGAAATCTCCGTAAAAGAAATCGAGGTCCATAACGGACAGTTTATTATCAGTCATTGTATTCTCCATAAATCAGTATTTCCTTCTGATGAGTCTTGTAGAAAGAACGTTAACAATAAGAATTATCACTATAAGGATTGTTGCTGTTGCGAATGCCCGGTCAAAGGAAATACCTTCCTTGACAAGCTGGTACAAATGGGTTGAGAGGACACGGGCTGATGTTGAAAGGTTTTCTGCCCTCCGGTAGTCAAAGCCCATAGTGAAAAGCAGGGCTGCTGTTTCGCCGACCGCACGTCCGATTGCAAGGATTACGCCGGTGAGTATTCCCGGTGCTGCGGCTGGTATTACAACCTTGTATATTGTCTGCCACTTGCCGGCTCCAAGCGCAAGGCTTCCGGCCCTGAACGACTGCGGAACACCCTTTATTGCCTCTTCCGCTGTTCTGATGATTGTCGGCAGAATCATAAGCGTCAGAGTCAGCGTTCCTGAAAGCAGCCCTATTCCCAGGTGCATGTATCCTACAAAGACTATGAAGCCGAAAAGACCGAAGATGATTGACGGAATACCGGCCAGAGTCTCTGTTCCGAGTCTCAGTATTTTTATCAGTATTCCCTGCTTTGCATACTCGGTGAGGTAAACAGCTGCCCCTATGCCTATCGGGGTTGAAAACAGGACTGTCAGAAGCACCATGTAAATCGTGTTAACTACAATCGATGAAATACCGCCGACACGGCCAGCTCGCTTGGGTTCTTCAAAGAGAAACCACCACTGCAGGTTCATTCCGGTTTTCCGGTACTGGTAATTCAGAATATCCAGTTTGAGCTCATCCGCTGTTTCGGTGAACACAAGACCAACCGCTCCGCTTGTGCTGTTGAGTTTTTCAATATAGTCGGTATCCGAAGTGCTTTTTACTGCATTTGCAGGAAGTGACTTCGCCGTAAGGCCTGTAAGCCTCAGATATTCATCGTATTCCTTACTGCCGGCCGGAGGGATTATTGGTGTCACCGCCAGGTCTATGCCGCCTGCGTCCTGCCAGTTTGTAATCTTTCCGCTGAAAAGAGCCTTGAGTCCGTCTTCATCGGTAAACCTTATCTTTATATTATTCTGAATCTCAAGGACCGAGCTGTTAACAGCAATTGAGAAGGGAATAACCGGAAGGATTCTGACGTCAGATAAATCCGATGTTTCGGCGTTATCCGCTGAAATTATTCCCAGTCCGCCCTTTTGGGATGCTACCGCACTTATGATGTCAGCAGTTGAGGGCATAAAGGTCATATTCTTTCCCGTCTTGCCTTCGGCGCCATCCGGGAGATAGGGAAAAACGTCAAGGTCCTGTTCGTTGATATTTCCCCAGTTTGACGGCTTACCGCCGATAAGCCCGCTTAAATCGGAGTAGCTTATCTCCTTTATCCTGACATCCTTGTTGACTATTACAACTGAATCGCCTTCAAGCCAGGGCAGGGGAGTTTCAGTTGTCTTGATGTACACGTGATCCTGTTCAAGGATATTGTCTGAACGGAAACCGCGGTAAAGGATGAATCCTAGAATATAAACCAGTATTCCGAAGGTCACTATAGCCGCTGCCCAGAGCAGCCCTGTTGCAAGGTTGTTCATCCGGTTGGTTTTTATATAGTTTGTTTCAGCCTTTTTTTTCTCGCGTTTCAGAATATCATTTAAAATATTTTTGGAATCTACCGGTTCTGCCTGAAAAGTTACATTCATTATACGGCCTCCGCCTTGCCCTTCAGGAGGTTGACCAGAAGGTTTAGTATCAGGATGAAGAGGAAGAGTACGATACTCGTTGTGAAAAGTGCCGTCATATGATCTCCGGATGCGTATCCCATATCGGTTACAATGTTCATTGTGAGTGTCCGCACCTTGGACAGAGGTCCCTGCGGCATAATCGGTGCATTACCGGCAACCATCAGAACCGCCATTGTCTCTCCAAGCGCCCGGCCCATACCAAGTACAATCCCGGCAATTATTCCGGATTTAGCGGCCGGAATCTGTACCCTGATTATAGTCTGCCACCTTGTACCGCCGAGAGCAAGTGAGCCTTCCTTGATGTTTCGGGGAAGGGAAGTTATAGAAACCTCGGTGATGTTAATTATTGTAGGAAGAACCATGATTGCAAGGATGATGGACCCCGAAAGCATGCTGTAGCCGGTACCCCCGAAGGTTTCACGTATGAACTTTGAAATCACTATAACGCCGAAGAATCCATAAATGACTGAGGGTATTCCTGCAAGCAGCTGAACAACACTTCTCATGAAGTCTGCTACCTTCGTGCCTGCAATCTCAGCCATAAATACAGCGGTTAAAATGCCTATGGGAACCGCCAGTACGAGTGAGCCGAGGGTTACATATATCGATCCCACAATAAAAGGAAGTATTCCGTACGAAGGATTTGTATCATTTGAAGGTGACCAGTCAGTTCCGAGCAGAAACTCAAAGACGCCGACAGACTTGAAAAGCGGAAGACCTCTCTGAAAGATGAAAAACGATATGAACAGTACGCTTACAACCGAAACAAGCGCACAGACCAGAAGAATCATCTCAACACTTCTTTCCTGTGCGGCTCTGCGGCCAATATCTTTAAGCATCTTTCTCTGGTTATCAGAGTTTTGTTTCAAAATATATCTCCTAATAGTTTGCAGGTATAAACTATTAGCAGAGCGTTCTTGAATTGTTAGAAATTTGTTAGGATTGTGTTAAAAAATCAGAGCCGGTACGCTCTGATTTTTTAACTTGAACAATATTTTAGCAATAAATTGCAAAAATATTGTTCCTTTACATCTAAGGTATAAAAATCAAAAGTTTCTCACTTTTGATTTTTTAGTAGTTGGCTTCGATTTTTTAACATTCGAAAATATATTAACTCTTGGCGTTAATAATGTTAGGCGTTATTATTTTTTTAGTGATTGAATCATTTAAAGATAAAGAAACCAGAAAAATCTGGGAAGAAATTTATTCAAAACGATTTCCTAAAGATATTCAGAGAATAGATTTGAGAAAGCTTATCATGATTCATCGAGCGAAAGATGTAATTGATTTAAGAGTTCCTCCGGGAAATTATTTAGAACAATTAACTGGAAATAGGAAGGGCCAATATAGCATAAGAATAAATAATCAATGGAGAATATGCTTTCATTGGAGTAACGGTTCTGCAAGTGATGTAGAAATAACAGATTATCATTAGCATGGGTGAAGATATGGAAAGAATACCTACAATAACGCCTGGAGAGATTTTGTTAGAAGAATTTCTCATTCCCTTGAATATTTCAGCTTATCGATTAGCTAAAGACACCAATGTACCAGCCACAAGGGTTTCCCAGATAATAAAGGGCAATAGAAAGATAACAGCAGATACAGCTTTGAGATTTTCTAAATATTTTGGAAATTCTGCAGATTTTTGGTTAGGGATTCAGGATGAATATGATCTAAGAAAAGAAAGAGAAAAAATCGCTTACGAATTAGAAAGAATACCTCAGATAAAAGCTTCTTAGTAATCCTTCAATCATCACGGGGGGTAGTAAATTGTCAGTGAATCGTTAAGGAATTAGTGGTTTTCCCTTTGACATACAGGCCCGCGAACTGGATAATATATCTACATGAAGAAGTATGTTTTTGTAACGGGCGGAGTCTGTTCCAGCCTGGGTAAAGGGGTCGCTGCGGCCTCTATCGGGACCCTGTTAGAATGTCATGGACTGAGGGTCTGCATGGTCAAGATTGATCCATATCTGAATGTTGATGCCGGAACTATGAGCCCCTTCCAGCATGGAGAAGTTTACGTAACAGATGACGGGGCTGAAACCGATCTGGACCTTGGAAACTATTTCCGGTTCACATCATCACCGGTCACAAAGAATCAGACAATAACCACCGGCCAGATTTATCAGGAAGTTATAAGAAAGGAACGTGAGGGACGCTACCTGGGACGCACTGTTCAGGTTATTCCCCATATAACTGACGAGATCAAACGCAGAATTTCACTTGCGGGTAACGACAATGACTCTGAAGTTACAATAGTCGAAGTAGGAGGAACCGTTGGTGATATCGAATCGGTTCCCTATCTGGAAGCTGCAAGGCAGTTCAGCTCGGATGTCGGACGCGAGAACGTTGTTTTTGTTCATCTTACACTCGTGCCGATGGTCGCAGGCGAGGAATTTAAAACCAAACCTACCCAGCATTCGGCCAAGGAGCTTCGTGAGATAGGTATTCAGCCTGATGTTCTCCTCTGCCGTTCAACAAAGCCGCTTGATGACGAGATGAAGCGTAAAATTTCGCTTTTTACCAATGTCGATAAGGACTGTGTAATCTCTGCATATGACGTAGACGGAACAATTTATGAAATCCCTCTGGTTTATGCCAATCAGGGATTCGATCGTATAGTTCTCAAAAGACTAGGGCTTGAATATGTTGAGCCTGATAAATCCAAGTGGGAAAAGGTGTCGGAAGTTTATAATAATCCGGCAGATACGATCAAAATCGGAATGGTCGGCAAGTACGTTGAACTCAACGATGCCTATAAGTCCATCAATGAAGCACTCTGCCACGGTGGAATAGCCAACGGAGTGAAGGTTGAAATTGTAAGGGTTGATTCCGAGAATCTTGAAAAGGATACCAAGCAGCTCAAGCAGCTTGATAATCTCGACGGAATCCTCATTCCCGGAGGCTTCGGAAAGCGCGGTATTGAAGGAATGATTCTTGCGGCCAACTATGCAAGAACCAAAAATATTCCGATTCTGGGAATCTGTCTTGGAATGCAGATAATGGTAATCGAGTACGCCCGCTTTGTAGCCGGCCTTGCCGATGCAAACAGTACCGAGTTCCAGCCGGAATGCGAGGCTCCGGTAATCAGTCTGCTTGAAGAGCAGCTTGATGTTAAGGACTACGGCGGAACAATGCGTCTTGGCCGAAGCGAATCTCACCTCAAAGACGGAAGTCTTATCCGCGAATGCTACGGCACACCGCTCATCCATGAGCGTCACCGACACCGCTACGAGGTTTCGGTCAAATACCGTGAGATCCTTGAAGAATCAGGCCTTATCATCGGTGGAACTACTCCCGGCAACCAGCTTGTTGAGGCTGTACAGTGGCCGAATCACTGCTGGAGCACCGGTGTACAGTTCCACCCCGAGTTTACCTCAAAGCCCACAGACCCGCATCCGCTTTTCGCCGGATTCATTAAGGGCGCAATAGAAAAGAAGAGCTCAAAGTAGTTTTGAGTTTAAGTTGATAATTCAGAACCCGGGCCGCCGTCCGGGTTTTTTTTGATAAAAAGAGTTGCTGAACTTCTTGCATTATACGAGAGTCGTGAAGATCTTAAACAGGCTCTTGAGTATGCCGCCGCCAGTCTTGAAGATAAGATAATTGATTTAAAAACTGCATGAAATTTTAATGTGATATTTACCATTCATCATCTTTAGTCGACTCACGCAGGGTCTCAATTCCTGCATTAATAATATCTTTGTCATTTTCTGATTTCCCCATCTGGCGCAGCTGGGTGTGGTAGAGTCCTGCATAGTATCCGTTTTGCCTGATAAGCTCGTCATGACTGCCTGTTTCAATAACCCGCCCGTCACGCATGACATAAATCCTGTCAGCCTGCCTTACAGAGGCTATTTTGTGGCTGATCATGATCAGGCATCTTCCTTCCGCCAGGTCGGGCAAGCTGTCGATAAACTCGGTTTCGGCTATCGGATCGAGGTTGGCCGTCGGTTCATCCAGGATAACGATGGGTGCTTCGCGAAAAAGGGCTCGGGCGAGGGCAAGCTTCTTCCATTGGCCGCCGCTTAGCTGGCTGCCGTCTTCTATGTAGCGTCCGAGCATTGTGTCGTATCCCTGCGGAAGGCTTTGAAGTGTTTTATCAATTCCAGCCTTCCGGGCGGCTTGAGCAATGTTCTCTGCATTTTTTTCTTTTGATATATCTCCAAGCCAGATGTTCTCTGCAGCAGAGTAGTGGTAGTCGGTAAAATCCTGCTGAAGGACGGCCATGCAGGAACGTATGGATTCATCATTCAGTGCACGCATGTCGCTGCCGTTTAACATAATCACTCCATCTGAGGGGTCATAAAATCTGGAAAGCAGTTTTGTCAGTGTTGATTTTCCCGCACCGTTGTCCCCGACAATCGCGATAAACTCCTTTGGTCCGGCTTCTATGTTAATATTCTGCAGCACCTTTCTGTCGATTCCCGGGTAGGAGAAGCTGACATTTTTCACAATTATACCGCTGTTGCTATCTTCCGGGCTGCCTGTTTCTGCGGAGCTTTTATTTTCATTCTTTCTGATTGCTGGTTCAAGGTCCATGAAATCGTAGACATTCTGAAGGTAGAGTGTCGATTCATACAATACCGCTCCGCCCTGAAGCAGATCGCCTAAAACCTGCTGTCCCTTCTGTATAGCCTGAAAAAACAGCACCAGATCTCCGAGTGAGCCGTCGGAATAGATGCTGTTGTACGCGAAGTAGCCGATAAGCCCGGCGGTGACCGCAGCCTGAATCCCCGTTGTGATAAACTCACCTCTTGTCCGTTTTGCAGAAAGCTCCAGCCTGCCGCTGCGCAGGTATTCCCTGCCTTTTTGAGACCGTTCCTTCAATAGCTTTCCAAGTCCAAGCAGCCGCAGTTCTCTTGCATGGCCCTGTCCTGTAAGCAGCCAGTTAAGGTAATCTACGCGCCGGGCTGCGGTAGTGTTCTTCATATACCAGGCGTAGGATCTTTTGGAATTAATGATCCTGACAGCTACCATTGGCAGGGCTGTTATAACAAGGATGATTACGATATACCAGGGCAGGGTAACTATAAGCAGTCCCGCTATCCCTGCGGTTGAAATGCCGGAGCAGATGATTCCCATAAGGTTATTTATAATCTGGGCCGGCAGGGTAGGCGCTTCCTGCTGGGCACGGTGCATTTTATCAAAAAAATCGGGATTATCATAAAATGACAGGTCCAGTTCAAGCGACTTGTCCTGAATCAGTTCCTGCATGTAGTCTACCAGTATAAGAGACTGCTTATTGCTTATGTAGCCGCCCACAGATTTTAAAAGGGCATTCAGGATTATAGCTCCGCCGATTGCGATAACATAGGGCAGAATCCGACCAAAAGGCTGCTGTGCTGCAACTGCGTCAACTATCAGTTTTATGATGTACACAGGAACAATAGGCAGGGCGCCCTGAAGAAACATGATCAGAAATGATGTCGCAGTCAGGCCCCTGCAGCAGTTCCATACAAGCTTTACCGTACGTGTGATGAGACGAAGATCACTGATTCGCTTTTTTAGAATTCCCAATTTCTAATCCTTGTTCCCGATAAAATAAGTATTGCATTAAAAGAGTGAAAAAAGAAGGGCTTGAAAATAAAAAAGGAAGCCGTCTGTACCGGCTTCCCTGATTATGCAAATAAAACTGATTATGGATTTTTATGTCTTCCAAAAGGCCAGTGAAAATCATGGTCCTTTCCGTTGTTGCCGAATTTGTTCGGATCATTACCCGGAAATCCAAATGCATTCCCAATACCGTTATTTCCCGGTCTCCCGTTTGATACGATGTGGTAGCGTCCGAATACACCGAACTCCAGTTTTTCGCTTTGAACAACCGGTTTTGTATATGTTTTTTTCATAATATTTCCTCCCAAGATATAAGAATCAAAATAGATTTTATACCTATATAGCATATATTATATCACTGATTCATATATAAACAAGATTTCCGGCAGGCTGAAAAGTATGATTTTAACATAATGATTTTTTACTAGTAGTTTACCGCAAAGTATAAAAATGATACCGCTATGTTTTATACAGTGCGTTGTTTATATAATTTCCGGCCTGTATAATTGCTTACATGAATATGACTAACCACCCGTCCGAAAAGCTCTGGACGCGCCAATACAACCTGATAATGTTGCTTAACCTCTCATCCTTTATTGTACATTTTATCCTTCTGGTAGCCATGCCGCTTTACATAAAATCCATCGGCGGCAATAATACAGCTGCCGGGCTTGCAACGGGTATTTACTCCTTCTCTGCGATGTTAATGCGCCCGGTAATCGGCTATTTTCTCGATAACCACGGCAGAAAGATGATAACCCTTCTTGGATTTATTCCGATGATAGCCGGTGTTATCATGCTCAATTTCACAGATTCGGTTACTCTTAACCTTGTAATAAGATTGATACAGGGCATCGGTTTTTCAATAATCTCAACCGCTTTTGCTACAATCGTTACCGACCTTGTCCCCAAATCAAGAATGTCTGAGGGAATAGGCTACTATGCAGTAGTTGTAACAGTTTGTAATGCCGTCGGCCCGCTGATCGGTCTGACAATTCTCGGCGCGTTCGGCTACGATTTTCTTTTTATGATAATTGTTCCGATAAGCTGCGTTTCGGTGATTCTCGCCTTTTTTCTGAGTAAGGATAAGAGAGCCCTTCATCACGATGATACACCGGTAAAGGGGCTTGCACTTCTAAAAAAGGTATACTCTATCGAAACCAAGGCAATTCCAGCATCAATCATGATGGTTCTGGCATCGCTTTCCTATGGCGCACTGATAACCTTTGTTGCCTCTTACGGTTATTCCCTTGGAATTGAAAACATGCAGTTCTTCTTTGTCATATATCCTGTAATGGTGATCCTTTCAAGGCTTTTTGCCGGTAAGGCCGGAGACCGATTCGGGTATCAGGTAGTAATAATACCAGGGATGGTTCTTGCCGTAATTGCCCTGCTGATGATTGCCGGTGCAAAATCAATGCTGGCCTTTTCTGTAGCTGCTGCATTATACGGTGTAGGCTACGGAACTCTTCAGCCGACATTCAACGCAATAGCAGTAAAGGATGTTGAGCAGAAAAGAAGGGGCGCTGCAAATGCTACCTTTTACATCGCTCTGGATCTGGGGGTCGGCGGAGGCTCGATACTGCTTGGCTATATATCAAACTCCCTTGGGTATTCGGCAATTTACGTTATATCAGCAGTTTCGGTAGCTTTAAGCCTGGTATTTTACCTGGTCAGCAGATATTTGCGTAATTCTCAAAGTTAATCCAGATGTCTCCGAATATTGACTCGGGGACTTCTCCCTTCCGGTAGAACATCAGTTTTCCCTTGTCCAGTGCCTCCGCGATTTTCTGCCAGGCCATTTCAGTCTCGCGTGAACTTACAAAGATTGTATGATCGCCGCGCAGAGCGTCCATCAGCAGTTTCTGGTAGGCTTCAGGGATATCTTCGTCAAAGCTGTCGTTATAACAGAATGCCATGTCTGTACGGCTCAGCTGAAGTTCCATTCCAGGGTTCTTGCCTGTCAGCTGCAGGATGATGCCTTCTGAGGGCTGAACCTTGAAGATGATCTCGTTGGCCTCGGTTCCCTCGGGAGGGTTGTAGAGGGCGTGGGGGCGTTTTCTGAATCTCAGTCCGATTTCAGTTCCCTTTCTGTCCAGGGCCTTTCCTGTCCTGATGTAAACCGGGGTTCCCGCCCAGCGGTGGTTGTTTATCTTGAGCTTCATCTCGGCCCATGTTTCAGTATTTGAATCCGGGTTCACATCCTTCTCTTCGGTATAGCCTATATACTGTCCCCGTTTGAATTCTTCAATTTCAATTGATTTCAATATGCTGAATTTCTGGATACGGATATCTTCGGGGTCAAGGCTCACAGGCGGATCCATAGTGATCAGACAGAGCATCTGTAACAGGTGATTCTGAATCATGTCACGGATTGAACCGGATGTGTCAAAGTACTGTCCCCGTTCCTCCACTCCAATCGATTCAAAAGCGTTAATCTGGATTGATTCGATGTAGTTGCTGTTCCATGATGCTTCAAAGATAGAGTTTGCAAAGCGGAAAATCAGGATGTTCTGGACTGCTTCCTTGGCAAGGTAGTGATCACTTCTGAATATCTGGTCCTCCGGGTAGTATCTGTGAATAGCTTCATTGAGAGCCCTGGCGCTGTCGTAATCGCGTCCGAAAGGCTTTTCTATGACTATACTCACTTCGTTGCGGAATCCCTCGATATAGAGTTCCTCTATGGTTCCTGCGTAACTCTCAGGGGGGAGTGAGAGGAATATGATGATTCGCTTAAACTCTCCCTTTGTAAGGGTGTATTCTCTAAGGCCTTTCAGCCCCTGATAATAGAACATCTGGGCTGCAAATTCATCTGTAATCTCGAAACGCTTGCGGAAGCTTTCGTCGGTAAATGCGCTTCTGCCTTCTCCGATTATTACCGAATCGCCGCTTATCATGTTCTGTTCCCGGAGAACCGAGAGCGCGGGTATCAGCTTTCGCTTTGCCAGGTCTCCGGATGCCCCAAGGATTATTATAGCTGATTTTTCAGCCGGGTTTACTGTTTTTTTTGTGCCTACTTTAGGAAACTTCATTTCAGGTACTTCTCCATAAGCTGGTGGTCTATCTTTGAAGCACAGGCTTCATCTATCAGAAAGCTTGTTTTCATTCCCAGTTCTCCCCGTCTTTTTATGATTTTCACCGGCGGCAGACTGTGATCGAGGTTCAGAATATCAGCTGCGACTCCCGATTTTTTGTTACCGGTTATGATGATGACAAGTTCTCCGGCGGATGCGATAACCTCTGGTCCCAATGTAAGCCTTTCAGGAGGATTAAAGGGCGCCGTTGTCTCAAGCACAAGGGCTTTCCAGTTCTGATCCTCAGCTTCCGGGCATGACCCGGGAAACAGGCTTGCTGTATGTCCGTCCGGGCCGATTCCCAGGAATACCAGGTCAAACATCGGCTTATTCTTATTAAACCAGATTGAGACTATCTTTTCATATTTGGCTTTTCCGGATGCAAAACGCTTCAGATCCGCTTCTGTACCGAACTCAGACATGAAGATCTTCCAGATGGTTCCCCAGTTGCTTGCAGAGTCCTCAAAATCTACAAGCCTCTCATCAGCTGCAAAAAAAGACGGTAGAGAAAGCTTCTCCCCAGCAACAGTTTTCTGTTTGAAAATCTCTTCCCAGAAGGCATAGATTTCGGTGTATGTCGACCCGCAAGAGAGTGCGGCAGATTTATCCTGTCCTTTCCCGGTAAGCATACCGGCTGTCTGTTCCGCAATTGAATGGGGTGTATCAAAAACTTTTAATTCTATCATTGCAATAGCCTCCGGGATTATACATTATATGCGGTTGAAGATGCGATTCCGCCGTGACCGGTCCAGTCGGTATGGAAGAACTCGCCCCTCGGCTTGTCAGTCCGTTCGTACATGTGCCCTCCGAAATAGTCCCGCTGTGCCTGAATCAGGTTGGCAGGCATCTTTTCGGTCCTGAAGCCGTCAAAGTAGGCCAGGGCTGATGATATTCCCGGTACCGGGATGCCCCACAAAGCTGCCCGGGCTACGGTTCGCCGCCATCCGGGAAGGATTTCCTTCATGGTTTTTACAAACCAGTCATCAAAAAGCAGGTGCTTAAGATTAGTATTCTTTTCGAAGGCTTTTTTAATAGGATTGAGAAGATAGCTTCGGATGATGCAGCCGCCCTGCCAGATCTCAGCAATTCCTGCCATGTCAAGATTCCATTTGTATTCGGCTGATGCTGCCCTGAGCATTGCAAAACCCTGGGCATATGAGATAATCCGTGAAGCGAGCATCGCATCCTTTATGTCGTCTAGCATCTGCTGCTGAGTTTCACCGCCTGGAATTAAAGCTCCTGCATCAAGTGAGGCTCCTTCGACTATTCCGGCAGCTTCAACTCGCATATCCTTCACAGAGGATAGAGCTCTGGCAAAGACTGCCTCGCTTATAACAGTGACAGGCTGTCCCAGGTTGAAGCTTTCCTCAACTGTCCATTTGCCCGTACCCTTCTGGCCTGCTGAATCGACTATTTTATCGACAAGCGGTTTTCCGTCTGTATCTTTATATGCGAGGATGTTGACAGTTATTTCATTGAGGAAGCCTGAGAGTTCGGTATCATTCCATCCCTTAAAGACTTCGGCAGCTTCATCACGGCTTAAGCCGACATCTTCCCCTGGGCACATCAGGTGGAAGGCTTCAGAGATGATCTGCATATCGCCGTATTCAATTCCGTTGTGAACCATCTTTACGAAATGGCCCGATCCACCGCTGCCTGTCCATCTGCAGCACCGGAAGTCTTTTCCGCTGTCATCAGAGGCTTCTGCGCTGATTGAAACAAGAACCTTCTCAAGCAGTTCCTTTGCCTCAGCTCCGCCTCCGGGCATTATGGATGGCCCTCTTCTTGCGCCTTCCTCTCCGCCTGAAACACCGACGCCGGCATACAGAATGCCCCTGTCGGCCATTTCTGCGATACGGCGTTCGCTATCTTTGAAGTAGGAATTTCCCAGATCCGCAACAAGGTCGCCTTTCTCAAGGTATGGTAGAATTGATTTAATTACAGCATCTACGCTTGCTCCGGCTTTCACCATAAGGAGTATTCGTCTGGGGCGGCTGATTGATGCGACAAAGTCTTTTAGTTCATGAAAGGGGATTATATTTTCAGGTGATTTGCTTGTTCCAAGCCCGTTTTTAACAAACTCATCGGTTTTTTCCGATGAGCGGTTGTAAACGGCAATACTGTAGCCATGGTCGGCCAGGTTAAGTACAAGGTTCTGGCCCATTACGGCAAGGCCTATTAATCCGATATCTGCGTTTTTCATGATTTAATTATAGTAAAAATAACCTCAAGAGGAAATCTTTATTTTTACCTCCAGTTTTTATATGCGCCAACGTTCACATAAATATAAAAATGATGCGCCGATAAGTTTATTAAAATATATGGAGGTTTTTAGGCTTTGTCAATAAGAGGGGTGAATTGCGGGGTGGTGAAGTATTTGTTAGACTAAATGTGTGAATCACAACCAAGCCTGACAGACATTTCTTTTTTTTAATAATCCCTTAAAAACTTCAATAGGTGTTTTTCTGATAATGAATAATGCGGACGATGGAAATTATAAAAGTTTTCCCAGTTTTTCAGTTACTTCTTTAAATTCCTAGCACCAATATAGTCGAAAAGTTGATAGAACTATTCCTTGTCAGTTCTATGAGAGCGTTTAACTTTGCCGTTAGGTAGTAGAGTTCCCGGTTTTATATAAACATGATTGATTCCAAGGTCCTTAAGATGCCAGTGTAATATTGCTTGGGGCTGTACCCAACAGCAAAACCTGGCTTCGTGTTAACCAGGCCATCATCTCATAATTCTAAGTGGGCTCTCTTTCATGCATAAATAGTTTTCCGGGGGATAGCGAAATATCGGCAAGTCTTTGACATATTCTAAGATTCATTTGCATGAGCGAAGACTTTTTCATCTTTTTAACAATTTTCTGTTGATAAATATCCATCTTTCATCTCAGTAAAAAAGTTTAATGGATCTGTCAACCGAGGTTGTAATTTTTCATAGATTAAACGAAAAGAAGGGCAATTAAAAGCTTTAGATTTTAATTGGTTACAGAATATGTAAATACAGTGTTTGTATAAAATAACTTGTTCTCTTGTAAATCTTTGGTATAATTTTCTGTGGATGCAAGAAAGAGGCTGAATATATTTAAAAATAAACAATCGTTTGCTTTTTCTTGTGAGGTTGTTAATAATGTTTATTACAGTTTTACTACTATTAGTAGTAGTCTTTTGGAATTGCAAGGTAATAAAAGGAAACTCTTTTTACGAGGACTATCTGTCGTTTGACTCTACAGTTTCAATAAGAGGTATTTGCGTTTTAGTTGTAATTTATCATCATTTGAGCCAAGTCCTTCAAAATGAAATTTTATTATATCCTTTTTTGATAACTGGCTATTTATGTGTAAGTGTTTTCTTTTTTTTCTCTGGATACGGAGTTATGTACAGCTATAAATACAAAAAAGATTATTTAAAAAACTTTTTTAGAAAAAGAATATTTGGATTAATAATACCGTTTTTTATAATAAATTTGTTATACTTTCTAATTCTCGAAAAAGGAAATTTCAGTGTTTTTGGGGCAATTGAAAAGATTTCTGGAATTATTCTAGTAAACATACAGGCTTGGTATATTCATGCAGTCATATATTTTTATGTACTATTCTTTATAACCGTAAAAATTACTAACAAAGAGAAACTGATATTTTTATTATCTTGTTTAACGACATTTATATATATAATAGTTTGTATTTTGTTTGATAAAGGGAGATTTTGGTATAATTCCTGTATAACATTTAATCTTGGTGTGCTTTTTGCTTATAAAAAAGAAATATCAGAATCTTTGAAGAAATTTTATTTTATTAAGTTACTGATTTCATTTTCTTTACTTATTTCATTGTTTTTAGCAAAGAATTTGGCTATAAAGTTTTTATCATGCAATGAATTGATAAAATTCTTTTTAGAATTACTAACGTCAATATTTTTTATATTTACTTGTGTATTAATTTTTCTAAAGTTAAGATTTTCAAATAAGATAAGTGTTTTTTTAGGGCAAATTAGTTTAGAGCTTTATTTGATACATAATTTGTTTTTGATATTACTTCGAAAGTCCTTTTTTGATATAAATAGTATGACTTATTATATTTCCGTATTATTTTTTTCAATCCTGTCTGCTATTGCTTTAAATAAGATTAATTTATTTTATAAGAAATGGTTATAATCTATAAAGATTTTAGAAAAAAATTACTTTTTGAATCAATACCTAGAACATGACTTTCTATTTTTGTCTCTAAGAGGATAATTCTATGCGCTTTAAAATTAATAGGCTCTCAATCTAAGACGTCTAAGGTTTTCTTTATTTCAGGAATTTCCTCAATAATGATTTTTGTGAAAACTTCAGCACCATAATTATTTAGATGATCGGAATTTAAATATAAATCATATCTTCTAAATCGTTGATCGTTAGAATAGTCATAGTAATTCACACTAATTTCATTGGAAATATACTCAATCTTTTTATAGAATTCCTTTTTAAAATCTATTGGAATCAGTTCAAGATATTCATCTAAATGCGGGAAGGTGATTATTACTGGTGTAATGTTATTCTCTTTACAAAAATTAATAATACCATAAAGAGCCTCAATTTCCCTCTGGTTAAACTGTTTATTATATTGGATTATGTGTTCCTCTATCGCCATTTTAGCCTGCAAATCAACTTTGCTTAGATCGATTTTGCGTTTACCAACCTCAGACGCTAATTCTGGTTCGGTAAAGATGAGTTGTCTAATGAGATTGATTATGTCATAACTGTAATAAAAAACTGGAAATTTATATTTTATAGCATCAAGTAATTTATAATCTTTGATGTATTCTGGAGCAAGAAATGAATAGTAACGCTTATTTTTAGAAGGGAAATTTATTTGTGGTTTTTCATCATAGCTTAGATATCCAAATCCAACATTAATAACAAGAACCCCTCCAGAGGAAAAGTTTTCTTTAAAACATTCCACTACACGAAGACTGTAAGAAAGAGTTTGGGCTGATAGTGTAAAGTTAAAACATCTATCATCATCAATTACAGACCAATCAATTCCTCTTAATCCATGGCTGCCTCCTACATTAGAAATTAGGATATTATTAGGTATATTGATAAATTTGCCCTCATCTTTTATTTTGTAAATCGGTAAACGTAGTGCTACCATGAAATTGACTAAAATAAAGAGACTAGTAAAAGTGGCAATTAAACTAATAAAAAATTTTCTATTTTTCACTTTTGGCCTCTAAAACTGGAAATATAAGAAATCAGCCACTTTGCTAATTTGTGTAAAGGAGATGGCAAGCAGACTTCCTGAAAAGATGGCATACTTAAACGAACCATCGAAACGTTCGGTTAATCTATTTGAATTAGGTAAAAACCAGGCAATAATAACTCCTATAAAAAGGTAATAACCCACCCTTCTATTTTTGATTAAAAATAATAGTAGATTAGATTTAAATTCCATAAAATTGCTTCCAAGAGAATGGAAATTAAACATAGCCGTATATATATCTATTGCTGTTGTAAAGTCATTGGCTACAAATAAAGTTCTCAATAGGACAACAGCAATCTGCGTCAGAATAAATGCAGGGATAATAGGAACTTTCATATTCTTTCTGTTGGTATAAGCTGCAAGACAAACCAGAAGTCCATTTATGAGTCCCCATATAACAAAAGTCCAGCCGGAACCATGCCAAAAACCCGATACAAAAAAAGTTAGCATGGTGGCCCAATAATAATTCCTAATTCTATTTCCTTTCTTATAATAAGATTTAAAGATGTAATCTCCCAAAAATCTAGAGAGAGTTATGTGCCATCTTCGCCAGTATTCCTGAAAATCTCTTGCTTTGTAAGGAGAGTTAAAATTTGTGGGTATTTTAATATTGAACATCCAGCCAATACCTATTGCCATATCTGCATAACCGGATAAATCAAAATAGTATGAGATAGTATACTGTATTGAATGATACCATGCCTCATATATAGTAGGATTAAAATAATTAATAAAGAACGTCTGTGCATCATTTGTTAGATTATCTGCTATTAGAACTTTCTTTGCTAAACCTATTGAAAATAGAAATAACCCTTTTGATAGATTGAATTTGTCTAATTGATGAGTATTTATTGTTTCAAACTGTGGAACCATTTCGGAGTGATGTACTATAGGGCCTACAATCAACTGAGGAAAAAATGTTATAAAAAGTAAATAATCTAAAATATTATAATCATTTGTAAAACCACGATATGAATCAACTAAATAAGCGATCAGTTGAAAAGTAAAGAATGAAATTCCAATCGGTAATATTATGTTTCTATAAGGAATTCCGCAGGTAAAGAGAAAGTTAATATTTTCAATGAAAAAATCAACATATTTATAATATCCAAGTAATGCACAGTTCGCAAGAATTCCTAATATAATAACAACTTTTCGTAGAAGATAATTTTGTTTTATACGGATAAGCGCTGTTCCTATGAAGTAATTTCCAAAAATTGACGCCAGGAAGAAAGGAAAGAATGAATAACTACCTTGAGCATAGAAGAAAAGCGACGAAATAACTAATAATAGCTTTGCTAAAATGTATTTCTTGAACTTTCCAAGAATGAAGAATGAAATAAGAACAATAAGTAGAAAAAAAATGAATTTTAATGACGAGAAGACCACTTTTGATAATCCTTGTATTTTTAATAAAGAATTTTATAAGCTATAATTATTCTTGGTAATTATATAACGATAAAATCGAAATTTAAAACAAAAATTTCGATTTAGTACTATATAACAATTTTATTTGTATTCGTATTACTTTAATATTTAAGAAAATTTTATCTCCACATCGATAGGTAGCGCCAGAGAACATGCCGCTTCAACTGCTTTTAGAACTGCTGTAGGAACAGGGCATGCCGGGTGTGAGATGGTGGTTTCTGCGGCTTTGAACACAATTGAGGTGCCGAAAGGAGCAAAGACTTCTTTTATTGCCTCAATAGTATTTAACTGCTTTGCGTATTTAATAACTGCCGGGCAATCTGATGATATTGTCACAGTTGCGGTTATCATGTCTAAAGATTCGGCTATGATTACTGTTTTTAATCCACATGCTCCTGGGTTTACATTTGCTTGTATCATGGTAAGAGTTCTCCTTTTGTCTTTCTATATGAAAGACTATAATAATCAAATTTAAATTATTCTTATTAAAACTTCAAAATAAATAAAATACATTATGGTAATCATTTAATTCTTTATGTATAAGTAAAAAAATATATAATGAAGATTGTATTGATTTCAAAGAAGACTGGCAATAAAAAAGGGGGCTGACTAAGAACTAATCTTAGCCAGCCCCCTTTTTTATACCTCACCACCTAACTCGATGAGGTAATTGTCAGATTCTTCATATTATAAGCCATCATCAGAAGGTCCCACTCGCAGGAGGCATTCAATTTCCCCCATCCATTGAATCTTCGGAACCTCTGATTCCCTTTAATCTGACCAAATACCGTTTCAACCTCTGCCGCTCGTTTCCGGTACAATCTCCAGCCTTTGTCTGCAATGAGGTTCTTTGGATAATGAGAGTAATCGTTTTAAAATTGTTCCAACACCAACGGCAGCGTTCTAGCGTCAGTTGGATTTGGGTAGATCCCATACGTAGTTACAAAACCGGACTCGGTTCCAACCTGAATATTGTATCCTGGTTTCAGCTGGCCGTTTCTCATATGCTCTTCTTTCATCCGCATGAACGTGGCATCTTTATCAGTCTTTGAATAACTGTTCCGGCCGTTAAATTGTTCTCTGTGATATTCATACTTCTTTTTGCGGGGTAAGAAATCCCGGGTTAGACTTTTATAAATCTTTGTTAGTTTTTTTTTACTTCTTTCCCATCTTCTTCATCTGCTATCCGTTTTGCATCTTCAAGACAGCTTCTCACCTTGGATTCAAGACGACTGTAGAATGTATCCACTGCTTTCCTCCAGACAAGGGTATATCTATTTGCTCTTGATTCTATCTTTGTCCCATCAACGTAAACTGTATATAGCTGTACGTATCCCTGTTTGTGCAGAAGCTTTACTACTTCCACAAATACCTCATTTACTACCGGGGCAAGTTTATCTTTACGAAATAAGTTGATTGTTCGGAAATCGGACATCTGACATCCGGTTATCCAGCGAAAATATATGTTCTCTTTAACTGCTTTTGCCAACATCCGACCGCTGTATACATTATTCAGGTAACCATACACAAGAACCTTCAAGAGCATCAAAGGATTATATCGGCTGGCTCCACCGCCTTTGTACTGTTTTAGAAGCTGTGAGAGATCAAGTTGTTCTAGGGTTGAATTAACTATCCTCACTAAATGGTTGGCTGGTATTAGCTCGTCGGCCGTAGGCAGAATCAATTCACCCTGACCGACATCATACGGCTTGAGAGTTAATTTATCACTTACTCCCTTTGGCGTAAGGAATTCTAGCATGATTAAGATCTGATGTAAATTTTAAAAGGGGCTGACTTCTTATGAGTCAGCCCCTTTATATAAATTAAAATAAAATATTTTAAAGTTAATTACTGTGATGTATCATAAGTCTGGTTTAGGTACTGTGATAATGTAATTAATGTGATAATAAAAGTTAAACCTGTAGTTATAGCCGGGAAGTATTGATTAAAATTATAAAGAAAATCATTCGATAGAACATTTACAGTATCTCCTGGTAAGATTGGATCCTTTATATTTTTTCTGTTTCCATCCCGGTCCATCAGCACTGCAACTCTGTTTTTGTTTCGAATTGGATCGAATCCTCCGGCAAGGTTTACATAATAGGTATAATCCTCTTCAGGGTTGTACGGGTAAACGCCTGGTATGTTTGCAGCTCCTGTTACATAGACTTCAGGTCTATTTACTGGAATTATGATCCTATCAAAAGGTTCTAGGGTAAGGTCTCTTGCCATATTGAAGTCATAAATGAGATCCTGCATATCGATTGCAATTATCTCTTCGCCTCGGATTACAAATCCATGTTCAAGATCAGCAAAGGGCAGTAGACTTTTGCGTACATTGTTGAGTATGTCATATAAGGTTTCGCCGCTTTTTAGTGGGGAGACGAGCCTGTTATAGTTTTGTGCTTGTGAATTTAGATCTTGTATTGATGTCTGTGAACCAATAGTAGTCCGCTCACCGCTAACGCCGCCATCAATGTATACAACAGGCTGCCTATTTATGACTGTAGGGACAATGATTACATCCCCGTTTTCAAATCTAAAATCAGCTGGCAGGTTATTAAAATCTAGTGTAAATGATTCGGGCTGTCCTGAGGAATAGCGGTCTATTTTAATGCGGGACATGTCAGCACGCGGTGTAAATCCGCCTGTGTAATATGTGACCTGTTCGACGCTATCACTATCAAGCAGTTGAAAATCCCCTGGACGATAGACTTCGCCGGATATTGCAATTTCTCTATGAAGCCTTGAAATAATGATTTTATCGCTTGGTTTTACATTAGGGTTTTCTTCCAGTTCGCCATGATTCAGGGCTCTGAGAATGTCAAAGCTCTCTGTTTTTCCGTCTCCATGAATTATTTTTATATCTCTTATTGAGGAATAATCAGTCAAATTACCTTCGATTATTTCACTAAGTCTGGAAAGCCCCCATGCCGTAACAAAGCGGGATTCCGGGACTTCGCCAAGTACCGGTACCTGAAAAACGCCGACTGAAGTTATTGTAACTGAAGGAAGACTTCTCGGGTATGCATCGGCAATTTTCTGTTCAATTATTGGTTTTAGCTGCGCAAATGTCATTCCTTCAGCATTTATCTTTCCGAATATTGTCATGTTTATCGTGTAATCACTTTCAACTAGTAACGTGTTTGACACTGTTTCTCCTGCAAGAAGAAAGGTAAGAGTATAAACATCACCCGGAGTGACCGGATAATTACGACTTGAAATGGCAATTTGCAGATTGCTTGCTTCTTCAGTTACTGCCTGTAACGGTATGACTGCCTGAGGAAGATATTGGATGGCAGAACTTTCTTGTTGGTTTTGACTGGAAAGTCTGAAATCCTGTGCGAATAAAACGGCATGGGATAGAAATAATAAAACTAAAAAGTTTTTTTTCATTAGAAAGTTACCCTGTTTACTTTTTTAATCTTGTCAGGATCCTTTATAACACTTAACAGCAGATTTATCAGTAAAGCTATAACTATACTACCGAAAAAAGCTCCCGCTGTTACTATCATACAGAGTTTTCCTCTTGAAGGACCTTCTTTTTCAGTTGGAACTTCTGCAGGTTCAAGGATGCTAAAAACGCCTTCCTCTGCGGCGGCAAGTTTAGTTACTTCGTATCGTTCGGATAGGGTCTGGTAGAGCTGCATTTGAAGTTCTAAGTCGGTTTTAAGGTGAGAAAATTTAAGCGATAACTGGGGAAGTTCTTCGGTTGAGGGCATTTTTCTTCCATCACTACTTATATATCCTCTTTCAACCCTCCGTATCTGGCTAATGATATTCGATTTTTGCGCATTTAGTCTAACAAGTGCAGGATCTTCAATAGTGGAGTATTCAGAATACTCCCCTATTTCGAGTTCAATCTGATTCAATCTAGTTCTAAGGTCTAGTAGTAGTGCTGCTTGTGTTTGAGCAAGTTGTTCAATATCAAGAACGCCAAGCTCCTTTTGAAAAGCTTCTATTTCATTCTCGATTTTTGTTATTTCTATTGATAATTCGCTAAGTTTGTCTTCAAGCATTTGGAGTTGGCTCGAGCGCATTGAAACCCCTTCTTTTTGAAACCATTCACTCAATAGTGCAACCTCTGTGTCAACAACCTGTTTAGCGAATTCAGGTTCGGTGCTGATGAATGAGATTGAGAGCGTTCCTGTTGTTTTATTATAATAATATGTTGAGCCAAGAAAAATTATACGCCGTATAGTAGATTTATCATCTTTATCGTTGAGATCGAACTTTTCTGCTAGATTTAGGCTTTCTGAAATGCTATCTAGGAATGGTCTGCTTTGTAGGACTTGTAAAGCCATTTGAGAAGGATCATTAATGCTGCTGGTTGATGTATCTACACCAAACATAGCCATCATTGAGGACATTCCTCCTGCATCGCTACTTGACTGAAAAATTAATTTTGCATCAGATTTGTAATTATTAGGTAGAGGGCTACGCTCTGGGGGCAATTTCAGTGAAACTATTGAGAATGTTACTATAGAGATTGCTGCAGTAGCAGTGATGACTACAACAAAAACTTTATATCGTAAAATAATGGACAAATATTGCAGAAATATTTCAACTAAACTTCTTTCTTCAGTTAATGTACTTTGATTTTTTTCCATGAAATGATAATATAGTTTATATTTTTTATTGTAAAGACTTGTGCATTCAGTATGGAAGAACAGATAACAGATTATAGCAAAGTAAATATTTTTATAATAAGCTCCCTTACTCTTCAGAGTGAATTCTTTTTATATGTTATTCAAAAAGAAATTGGTGCAAAATGCACTATATATGATAGGGATCTAAACGCTTTCTCGGAGAGTATAAAAAAAGAAGAATTTCATAACGATTCGAAGACTCTTATCCTTATAGATAGTGAAGAGCAGAGTTTCGAGGAAATATTAAAAAATATAGCTACCAATAATAATCTTTCAAAATCACTTATAGCGCTTTTTAATCTTCATGAGAATGCAAAGGTTGAGAAAAAGGCTCTGTCTAGGCAAATAAGAGGTTTCTTTTATAAAGATGACCAGTTTGAGATTTTTCTAAAGGGAATCAAGGCGATAATAGATGGAGAAATATGGATATCCAGAAAGATTTTATTAGAGTATGTTTTTGAGAGTTTTGATGAAAAGAAGGCCATCATTGAAGAGAAAACTTCACTGACTCCCAGAGAGATTGAGATACTATCTTTAATAAGCATGGGATCAACAAATGATGAAATCGCAGAAAAAATGTTTATAAGTCCGAATACCGTTAAAACTCATTTATATAATATATTTAAAAAAATAAATGTTCCTAACCGTCTTCAAGCAGCACTCTGGGCAGCCCAGAATTTGTAGTTCATAAAATAGTACTAGGTATAGTACTAGGTTATTACTACAAATTGTAAATAGACCAGTTTCAATCCATTCAAATATCATACTCTTAGCGTATTTTGTAAAAATCATATTGGGATATAATTACAATTGCGATATGAATAATAGAGAAAACAGACGGGTAGAACGATATTCGTTGCGAGTCCCGGTAAAGTTAACAGAAGATGAATCAGGCTCCAGCCTGGAAGCAGCAGAAACAAGAGATGTTTCCTCTGGTGGTGTGTTTATTGAGACCTCAGAGCAAGCAATGGGTCCGGGCAGTAAGGTTAATGTTGAACTGATTCTTACGGTAGATAAGCTGAAAGAGCTTTTTGAAGTATCAAACAAGGTTAAGCTCACAGTTGAGGGAATGGTTACACGTGCTACAGCTCAGGGGCTTGCCGTGAAATTCTCCAGTAATTACAAGATAACCCCTGTTGAATTGTTAAATGAGCAATTGTCCTTATAAATGAAGGTGGAATAAATGCAGTCTTTAAAAAAAAGACAAAAATGGAATAAGCTTCAGTCTTTTTCTGAAGAGACATGGAAGAGTAATGATATTTATTCTTCAAAAGAATTCAAAGAGTTAATAAATTATGAAAGAGTCAGAGCGGATCGTAATGGTTCCGTTTTTTCTATTATTTTATTTACTTCGGACCTTCTTTATTCAAGCAAAAAGAAGGTTAACATCTTTGTTGAAGAAGTTAAAACGTTAGTTCGGGTAATTGATCATATCGGCTGGTATGATAAAAAGCATGTAGCAATTCTTCTTCCCGATACAGCAGAAAAAGGCGCGTTGATTCTTGGTAAAAAAATTTTAGAGCAGATTCCTATTATTAAACAAGACCATAACAGTTTTGACATATATACCTATCCTGATAAGTGGTTAAAAAATAAGGATGCTTCATCTGGATATAAAAATGAAGGCTGTTCTGATAAAAAAATTGATGTAAGTGCTTGTACTGAAGATATGTTCACTATGAAGATCCCTGTGTGGAAAAAAGCCATGGATGTTTCTGTAACATTCATAATGCTTCTTGTTTTATCACCACTATTTGCAGCTGTCAGTCTGTATATTAAGATTGTTTCTCCAGGACCTGTTTTTTTTACACAGACAAGGATTGGTTATAAAGGTAGACCTTTTAAATTCTATAAATTTCGCTCAATGAAACATGATAATAACCAGAGTTTCCATGGGAAACATGCCCAGACCTTTATTAAGAATGGTGATGTTCCTATGGAGAAGCTTGATGATAAAGACCCTCGAATTATTCCGGGTGGTCAGTTTTTTAGAAAATCATGTATCGATGAACTTCCTCAGCTATTAAATGTGCTTTTTGGTGATATGAGTCTTGTTGGGCCCAGACCATGTATCCCCTATGAAGCTGATGAGTACCTGCGGTGGCATACGCATAGGTTTGATACAGTTCCTGGTATGACGGGCCTTTGGCAGGTTAGTGGAAAGAATAAGCTTACATTTAAAGAGATGATTAGGCTTGATATAAGTTATGCCAAAAATATGAGTCTGTTAAACGACCTTAGGATTATTATTAGAACGCCTGTTGTCATTTTAGGTATGATGTTTGAGTCCGTCGCATCTAAGTTTGGTTCAAATAAAATTCCCGAAGGTATTAACTACAGTTTGCAACACAGGAAAGTTCAATAATTTAATTGAAATTAATGTTAAAATAAAATATTAGAACAAAGGTCAACCAGCTTGTTTCGGCAGCGGTAGTTAAATCTTAATTATATACTCGCTATTGTATGTTTAAGCGACTCTTCGTATAATACAGAAAAAGTTAAAGGTTTAGGGTGTAATCAACCTATGATTTCTATAATTATTCCAGCACATAATGAAGAAGCCTTAATAGGAAATTGTATCGATAGACTGCATATAAACGGGACTTTGGAAGGCATTCAGGTTATTGTGGTTTGTAATGGCTGTAAGGATGCAACTGCTGAAGTGTGTAGAGCTTATTCTGAGGTTACAGTTATTGAAACAAATATTCCCTCGAAAATAAATGCACTCAATATAGGAGATCGAGAAGCCAAATATTTTCCTAGATTTTATTTAGATGCTGACATTATAGTTGATGGTTCTGCTTTGGCGGATACTGCTGAAAAGATGGTGAGGTATGGATTTAAAGCGGGTGCTCCTAAACTCCAGATCGATTATGAGAGTCGCAAATATCTAATCAAAAATTACTACAAAATATGGCTATCAACTCCATATTGTCGTGATTCTATGATTGGATCAGGGTTATATGGTTTGACAGAGGAGGGGCGAGCGGTTTTTTCTGAATTTCCTAATGTAATATCGGATGATGGTTACATTAGGCTGCTTTTTAAGAGTTGTGAGAAATATATAAATACCGAAAAAACTTTTCTTGTTACTGCACCATATGACCTAAAAGGATTAATAAAAATTAAAGTAAGATCCCATCTGGGGAATATGGAATTATCTCAGAAATATCCAGAGTTGCTGGAAAATGAAAATATCAATAATTCTAGATATTTTTTAAAAATACTTTTTGTGCCGACCAAAACTATTTCAGTTTTTATGTATTTTGTTTTAAAAATTATAATGAAGACAGTGGCAGCTAAAAAATATAAAAAGCAAGATTTTTCTGGTTGGGCACGTGATGAGTCTGTACGACATAATAAGGAAAAAGATCTTTGAAAAAGAAACTTTTAGCAATTAGTTCTGGTGGTGGGCACTGGATTCAGTTATTGCGCCTTCTCCCGTCTTTTGAGGACACAAAGGTTAGTTGGTGCTCAACAAGTTTAAAAATGGCTGATGAAATTAGTGGGCCATTTTTCTTGATAACGGATTCGAATTTTAATACTAAACTAAAGTTAGTAAAAACATTTATAGATGCTTTTAAGATTGTAAAAAAAGTTAGGCCGGATATAGTTGTTTCAACAGGTGCTGCACCAGGTATTATTTGTATCTTATGGGGAAAGATTTTTGGAGCAAAGACGTTGTGGGTTGACAGTATCGCAAATGCAGAAACCTTATCGATCTCTGGTAAAATAGCGGTACATTTAGCTGATAAGGTTCTAACTCAATGGGAAATTCTATCAGATGGTGAAAAGGTATTATATTATGGGGCTGTCATATGATATTTTTAACGGTAGGGACTCAGCTTCCTTTTGATCGATTAGTTAAAGCTGTAGATGAATGGGGAGAAAGTCAGGAGCTTGAAATCATCGCACAGATTGGAAATTCCAAATACAAGCCAATGAATATGAAATATAAATCTTTTTTTGATCCTCAAGAAATGCGAGAGTTGTTTAATAGGACTGATTTAATTGTGTCGCATGCAGGAATGGGTACTATAATTTCTGCTTTGCAGAAGAAAAAACCAATTTTAGTTATGCCCAGAGAGGTTGCATATGATGAGCACAGGAATGATCATCAATTGGCAACAGCAAAAAGTTTTTTTTTAAAGGGTTATATTAAAGTTGCCTTTTCCTCGGATGAGCTTAAAAGTCAGCTTGATGATAATATTATAGCATATCCAGGATATATAGGCGATTTTGCGTCTGAAAGTCTTCTTAGTTATATCAGTGAATTTATTAGGAACTAAAAGTATTTAAATATAAATAGTCAATAGAAGCGCAAGTGGATAAAAATAAGAATTACCTTTTTTTATAAATACCACAATAAAAATGATAATATAGTTTAAGTGAATCAAACACTGAGCCAACGTTTTTTGAACAGTGTATAATTATTTATTTTTGATAGATGTAAGAAGGCTATGATACGTTCTTGAATGTATTATAATATCGGGTTAACTTATCAAAAATTAAAATGGTCTATCTGTTTACCTTTAAAGGAGGGCATAGGAGTGATTCCTCTTAATTTTATAATTGATGTAGTTTATTTGTGAATAATATTTCAGCCTGATACTCAATGACTGATATTAGCAAAGGAAAAAATTTTTGGTTAATGATGAATCTGATAAAATATTAAAGAAAAAAGCGATAGAATCTTCACTTTTTATAGTTTTTGGGTTCGGGTCTTCTCAATTTCTACGTCTTCTTGGAAATGTCGTATTAACAAGGTTGCTGGCACCGGAATTATTCGGTATTGTAGCCATTGGTACAGTTTTTCAGCTTGGACTCGCCTTGTTTTCAGATATAGGGCTTGGCCCTTGTGTTATTCGAAGTGATAGAGTACATGAAGAAGATTTTATAAATACTGCCTGGACTTTGCAAGTTTTGAGAGGTGTTATCCTTGCTATTGCATTGGTGATTTGTGCATATCCTGTTTCCAGAGTTTATGAACAGCCCATTTTACTGCAATTGTTACCCGTTATTGCAATTAACTCTTTGGTTAGTGGGTTTTCTTCCACATCATTGTTTTTATTGAATAAAGAGTTAAATCAAAAAAAACTCGTAATACTGGAATTAGGTGTTCAATTAGTTAGTTTGATAATAATGGTAATAGTTGCGTATCTTACCGGGAGTGTTTGGTCTCTGATAATTCGTGGATTGGTTTCTGAAATAGTAAAAACTTTATGGAGTCATAAGATAAACGAGGGAATAAAGAATAGATTCAGGCTGGAAAAAACCTCCCTTTCCGAACTGCTTCATTTTGGGATGTGGATTTGGATGTCTACAGCTGTTATGTTTTTAGCAGCACAGTCTGACAGATTATTACTAGGTAAACTTTTCTCTATTACCATGTTTGGGGTCTATAATATTGCATTAAACTTTTCCGAATTGCCAAAAAAGGTATTGGAAAAATTGAGCAATACGGTCATCTACCCACTTATTTCCAAGTTTAATCATCTGCCTGCAGATGATTTAAGAGCAAAAATTGCAAAACCAAGAAGACTAATTTTACTTGCTATGGCTGTTTTTGTATCAATCTTCAGCTGTTTTGGTGATTTCATAATTTTATTTCTTTATGACGACAGGTATGCAGCAGCGGCATGGATTTTGCCACTTCTTGCTGTAGGAATGTGGCCATTAATTTTGATTGTTACTATAGACCGTGTTCTAATGTCGATTGGAAAACCACAATATTTGACATTGGGAAATTTGCTAAAATTTTTATATATGATTTCAATTGTACCATTATTGTTTCATTTATTTGGCGATATTGGAACTATACTGGGTATAGTTTTTAATGATATTGCTGTTTATATAGTTATTAACATTGCTTTAGTTCGGGAGAAATTTTCTTTAATTAAACAGGACTTGGTCGCGACACTTTTTCTATTTCTTTTGATTGCGATATTTTTGTCTCTAAGAATGGTTTTTAATTTAGGTTTCCCAGGAGGGTTGATCTGAACTTAGCAATCTTAAGGCGGGGAAATTAAAATATATGACAGTCTTGGCAACTGTAATGATATATGGGTGGATACTATTCTCTGTAATTCTTTTTAGAGTCGTTGATGCTACAAAGGCTGTATTGATTGTACTGATCGGCGGTGTTTTATTTTTACCAATGGCTTATTTGGATCTGCCTGGATTTCCTCAGTATAACAAAAATATTGCAATCGGCGTTTCTTTATTTATTGGAAGTGTAAAGATTAGTCCAAATACCAAAATTATTGATAAGTTTAGACCGGTAGACATCCCGATGTTGCTATGGTGCTCACTCCTTCCTGTTATAACCGCACTTTCAAATGGCTTGAGTTTATATGGCGGTGTCTCAGAAAGTTTGAGTAATCTGCTTACATGGGGAGCTCTATATTGGGCAGGCCGTAAGTTTATTAATGATGATGAATCCCTGTTCAGACTTGTACGAGGTGTTATTATAGGAGGAGTGATATATATTCCTTTTATTATTGTTGAATTATCAAAGGGGCCTTTTTTTCATGAGTTATTATATGGCTGGCTTCAGCATAAATTGATTCAGCATATGCGCTATGGAGGATGGAGACCTATAGTTTTTATGCAGCATGGGTTAATGGTTTCATTTTGGATGACTATGGTAACTATCTTTTCATACAGTAACTGGAAAATGGGGTATATTCAAAAGTTAGGTAAGCTAAAGTTGTCATTTCTATCTGTACTCTTTATTGTACTAACAATTTTATGTAAATCAGCCAATGGTTGGATTTTCTTGACTTTAGGTTTATTCTTAATTTATATATACAAACGAAATAGTCACAATGCTATTAAATGGCTTCGTGTAATAATGAGCGGTATCCCTATTTATTTTATTACTAGAATATTTAATATTATACCTGTCAGAAGGTTTGGACAGCTTTTTAGCATTATATTTGACTCTAATAGAGTTGCCTCATTACTCTTTAGGATGTGGCAGGAGGATTTATTTGCTGAAAAAACTCTTCAACGATTTTGGTTCGGATGGGCTGGCTATCGGCGGGCATATCCTGTTGATCCGGTTACTGGTAAAGAGCTTTTCTCTATTTTAGACTCCCTTTGGCTTGGAATATTCAGCACCTATGGCATTGCGGGGTTGTTTAGCGTTTTTTTTACTCTCGGGAGCGGTGCATATTTTATTCTGAAGTACTATAAAAATAAAGAAGTCCCTTTAGATATTAATTCCGAAAAACGAAGACTTTATCTTTTTTTACTATGCATATTAGTTACTTTTTTTATGATAGATTCACTAATGAATTCAATGTTTAATCCAGTCTATGTTTTTTGTGCTGGGGCTTTAGTCTCGCAATATTATGTCAACGTATCCCGGAATCCCTGAAAAAAGGAGCTGACGAAGAACAAGCATGCTTAATAATTTAGGAATAGTTGTAATTGGAAGAAATGAAGGTGAAAGATTAAAGAGTTGTATTATCAGTATTTTAGATCATTCAAATAAAATTGTATATGTTGATTCTGGATCTACAGATGATAGCTTAGGCTTTTGTAAGAGTAAAGATATTGATTATATAGAACTTGATATGAGTATCCCTTTTAGCGCTGCGCGAGCCAGGAATGCGGGCTTCTTTTCTCTCATTGAGAAAAATGAAAATCTGGAATATGTACAATTTATAGACGGGGATTGTCTCCTGAATCCCGAATGGCTAAATATTGCTATGAAGTTCTTAGATGATAACACAGAATATGCTATTGTTGCCGGACAGAGAAAAGAGCAATTTCCAATGGCCTCGGTATATAATCTTCTTTGTGATATTGAATGGAATACTCCAATCGGTGAAACAGAAGCATGTGGTGGAGATTTTCTTGTCAAGGTAAAGAGTTTTAAAGAGGTAGATGGGTTTAATCCGTTTATTATTGCTGGTGAAGAGCCTGATTTATGTTACAGATTAAGGAAGTTAGATTGGAAAATTTATAGGTATGATCATGATATGACATACCATGATGCAGCCATGAAAAAATTCAGTCAGTGGTGGAGAAGAAGCATTAGGGCAGGTCACGCTTATGCCCAGGGTTTTCTTACGCATTATAAAGACGGTAAAGGTTATTATTTTCCGCAGGTCGTTCGGGCTCTTGTCTGGGGAGTCTTTTTTCCAATTTCAGTTTTTATCTTAGGTCTTTTGGGATCATTATGGTTTTTCACCTTATATCTGATTTATATTTATAGATTCATCAGAATATTCTTAAGAAAAAAGAAAGAAATAAAAAATATACGCTCGTCTCTTATTTATTCATCATTTAGTATTCTAACACCAGTACCTCAAACCTTTGGTATCGTTTTGCTATTATGGAGACGAGTTTTAGGTAAAAAATATAAAATCATAGAGCATAAATAGTTCACTGAAATTATTAAACCCGTCAGTATAAAAATCTTAGTTGTTTTAATGAGGAGTAGAAATGTTAGGGGAACGTGTAAAGATTGCATATTTAACAACTAAATATCCATCCGTCAGTCATACTTTTATACGAAGAGAGTTATTGGAAATAGAAAGACGAGGACATGAAGTTGTACGAATGGCATTGAGGAGATCTGATGCGCCATTGGTAAATGATATTGACTTTAAAGAAGAAGAAAAAACGTTCTATTTCTTCAAAGATTCAATCTTTAGAAAGATTTTTTCTTCAATTATCTGGTTATTGGTAAGGCCATCCAAATTCTCTAAATCAATACGACTTATTCTGTCGATGCATAAATACAGTGAGAAGTCTTTACTGAGGCATTTTGTTTACTTGTTAGAAGCTGTAGCTTTTCTTAACCATGCTGAACAAAAACAGGTTAAACATATTCATTCGCACTTTGGAAGAAACACTGCTGCTATTACCAGAATTATAAGGCATCTTGGCGGGCCCAGCTATAGTTTTACAGTTCATGGGCCTGATGAGTTTGATTCTCCTTTAGGATATGACTTGTCTGGTAAGATTGAGGATTCTAAATTTACTGTTGCAATAACAGATTTTTGTTCAGCTCAACTAAAAAGGTGGTGCAGGCTGGAAGACTGGCATAAGATTCATACTGTGGGGTGTACTGTAGGCGAAGACTTTTTTTCAAGGAAAGAACCTATGGTAGACAGCAAGACATTTGTCTGTATTGGTCGTTTAGCTCCGCAGAAGGGGCAGTTGGTGTTGTTAGATGCTTTTCATGAACTGTTAGCTAAAGCTCCTGATGCAAAGTTGATTTTTGTTGGAGATGGAGAATTACGATCGACTATTGAGAGAAAGATAAAGGCTTTTAATATAGCAGATAATGTAGAGATCTCAGGGTATGTATCTGAAGATAAAGTAAAAGAATTTCTTATAGAAAGCAGGGCAATGGTCTTGCCTAGTTTTGCAGAAGGGCTTCCAATGGTTATCATGGAGTCTTTTGCTGTCGGACGACCAGTAATTTCAACATACATAGCTGGCATTCCCGAGCTGGTTGTGCACAAAGAAAATGGATGGTTAGTTCCTTCCGGAAACAGTGAGAAGCTTGTAGATGCTATGCTTGAAGCCCTCGAAGCCCCTTTGGATGAGCTGGAGACTATGGCAAATAAAGGTAGAGAATTGACAATGTTGAAGCATGATACAGTTAAGGAAGGAGCTGTTCTAGAAATGCTTTTTAACGAGTAAAATTTTAATACTATTTTCATTAATCGTAATGAATTTAGTTAACAAATGAAGAAGGTGTGATGCTGGAGAGCATAATAAAAGAAATAAATAATACTACTGTGGATTTAGGGAAGCACTCAAATTTCCTTGAAATTTTTAAAGATGTAAGTAAAGAAAATAATAATACTGCAGTAATCTTTGAAGACCATAAAATTTCATATAGAGAACTTGATATTCTTTCCAACAAATATGCAAACTACTTTATTAAAAAAGATATTAAAAATGGAACTATTGTTGGTGTATGCTTGGAAAGAAATATTGATCTGTTACCTGTTCTGCTAGGTATTTTAAAAACAGGTGCGTGTTATATTCCTATGGATCCTCATTTTCCAAAATCCAGACTTTCTTATATGGTTGATGACTCTGGACTTGCTTCTATAATATCTCAAAAAGCATTAGTTGAAAAACTTTTCGATAATGCTGATGTAGATGTTATGGTTATCGAAGATGAGAAGGCGCAAATAGATAAAGAAGAGGCTTTACCGCCTGCAATAAAGATCGAGGGTGATTTTTTAGCTTATATAATATACACTTCAGGATCAACCGGGACCCCAAAAGGCGTTCAGATTCAACACAGAGCTCTTCTAAACCTTTTATTATCAATGAAGAAGAAGCCTGGAATTACTGAAGACGATAAATTCCTTGCTCTTGCAACTATCTCATTTGATATGTCTGTTCCTGAACTTTATCTATCTTTTATCGTTGGAGCCACAATAGTATTGGCGACTACCAAAATGGCCAGAGATATCGGGCGGCTTATCGAATATATTGATAAGAATTCGGTTACTATGATGCAGGCTACCTCTACATCTTTCCAAATGTTTTTTGACTATGGTTGGAAAAATTCTTCTTTGAAAAAAATTGTATGCGGTGGAGAAGCCGTGTCAGCTGATATTGCTAATAAACTTACTGAAAATTGTGATGAAGTCTGGAACTTTTATGGTCCTACAGAAACAACAGTATGGTCTTCAGCTTTCAGGTTGAGAGGGTGTAACCAGCAACCTCTTATTGGGAAGCCAATAGATAATACAGTAATGATAATACTTGATGATCAGCTTAATCCGGTAACTATTGGCGAGACAGGTGAATTATATATCGGCGGTATCGGGCTGTCTTTAGGATACTTAAACAGGGATGAGTTAACCTCTGAAAGGTTTCTAACATGTCCTTCTGAATGGGGGCTTGATACCGACCGGTTGTATAAAACCGGAGATGTTTGCCGTTATCATGAAGATGGAAATATTGAGTATATTGGAAGATCTGATTTTCAAGTCAAGATAAGGGGCTATAGGATTGAGCTAGGAGATATTGAATATGCATTAATGAATAATCCTTCAATTCATAACGCTGTGGTTGTGGCTAAGGAGCTCTCCAAATGTAACAAGCAGCTTGCTGCATATATTATTGCTAAAGATGGTAGAGATATAAATGTTGAAGCGATAAAGAAAGACTTATCTAATATCTTGCCTACTTATATGATTCCAAATCTCTTTATGCAGGTGGATGAATATCCTCTTACATTAAATGGCAAAACGGATCGTAAGGCTCTAGCCTTAATGGATATTGATTCAAGTTGTAGTAAGCCTTCTGAAGATTTATATCGCCTTGAGGATATTGATCCATCAGATATAGTCATTATAAAAAAGATAGAATCAGTATTAGGCAGGCATATAGATACTATAGAGTCATCGTTTGTTGCTTTAGGAGGTGATTCATTATCGTACATTAGGGTTTCATTATTCATTGAAAAACATATAGGCTATTTGCCGGATAGGTGGGAAATAATGCCCCTTAATGTGTTGCTCGGTAAAAAAAAGACTAAACAAAAATCAAAAGTCTGGACTTATATTGATATGACAAGCTTGTTTCGTGCTATTGCTATCACATTTGTTATAATGGGTCATTTAGGTTTTAATCATCTGCCAGATGCCTCGGTTCTATTTGTATTATCAGGGCTCAGTTTTGGGAAGTTTTTACGTCCTACAATTTACCAGAAAGGAAATCTTAACGGAATTTTTAGATTTATTTTTAGCTATGGATTTCCTGTATTTTTATGGAATGCATTATGCTCTATTCAAAATCATCGTTTTTGGCTACCTGACTTTTTTCTTCTTAACACAATGTTTCAAAAACCAGGAAATGGCCGTTGGGGGTATTGGTTTCTTGATATTTTGACAGCGAATATATTAATCCTTTCCGTCGTTACTTTGATTGTACTATATTCCTGGAAAAAAGGTAAAACACAGAGAGTTCCTAACCAAGATAGTCAATTCAAGCTAGATATGACAGTATCTCTAGGGGCTATTGTCCTTGGAGTATTACAGAGCTTAACTGGATTTTGGAATGGCAGTCTTGGAAGTGAAAGTATCGGACCATTTCCCTGGCTTTGGCCAATTGCATTTGGTGTAGCGATCTCTAGCACCACATGTACGAAGGAGCGGATTTTTCTAACAGTTAGTCTATTTATTCCGTTTGTATTAACAAGATTGGATATTCCCGGATTGGTGACATATCGTTACTTGCCTATATCGTTTTATCTTGTCATGTTATTGATTATATGGATAGACAGAATCCGGTTTCCTAAGAATCTAAAAACAATCATCCTCGAGATAGCTTCTGCTTCATTGTTTATTTACATCGTTCATTCTTTTGTACTCTCAGAATTATCAAATTTAGGAATGCCGTCAATTTGGCCCGTTCAGGTATTGATTGGGTTGATTAGTGGGGTGGTTTCTTATCGATTATGGACCGTTTTTATGGAAGTTTCTGGACGTTTTGTTTATAAATATAAAAACCGAAAAAAGAAAGTATTAGTTAAATAGAATAAACAAGTAGGTAATCTGTATGAGTAACAGTTTTAAACGTAACTCAAATCTTGAATTGTTAAGAATCTTTTCAATGTTGTGTATAGTAGCTTGTCATTATGCTGTTCATGGGATTAAACAATCTCATTGGGGTGGGATGCCCACTTGTGGATTATGGCTTGAAGGTTCTGATTTTAAAGTGTTATTCACATCATTTCTGATTCCAGGAGGTGAGATCGGTGTAGCAATCTTTTTTATTCTTACTGGGTACTTCCAAATAAAAAGTAATGTAAAATCAATCAAAATATTAAGAATGCTGTTACAGGTTTTATATTACTCAGTGTTTTCCTTAGTAATATTCTTTCTTACATATATTTTAAAAATATATAATTATCCTGAATATTTAGGTGATAATGGGCTGGTTTCAGGATTTACCGCCCGATATATTCTTCGTAGTACAATGCCTGTATTAGGCGGTTCCTGGTGGTTTGTTACTGCTTATTTTACATTGTATTTAATAACACCTTTATTAAACACATTATTATGTAGACTGAATAGGAAAGGATTTATTTTTATAATTTTAGTTCTTTGGGTTTTTTGGTATACTTTTGCGGCTAAGCTTAATACTTCATTTTTTATTTTACAAAAAGCAGTTTTTTACTACTCTTTAGGGGGGTATTTACGTTATTATGGACGTGACCTAAAGTCAACAATGGTACCATTTGTTGTAAGTCTTATTCTCTGGATTTGTTTAGGTTTACAGTTATTTTTTAATGTAAGATTTACAGAGTTTAATGCAACATGGAGTGTGATTCATGAGCTGACAAATTTAGTAGCTGAGAGTGTGTTTAAGCCAATTATAGCTGTTTCTATATTTTTAATTTTTAAAAGCATTCAGATTGAAAATAATAGAGTAATAAATTTGTTCTCAGCCACTACGTTTGGCGTATATTTAATACATGATTCAGAAATATTACGAGCATTAATTTGGAATAAAATTTTATCTGTAATAAGTCAGTATAATTCCCATTTCTACCCTTTGTTGGCGGTATTTAGTATCGTAATAGTTTTTACAGTTTGTTCAGTTATTGAATTACTAAGAATTAAATATCTTGAAGATAGGTTGTTGATTTATTCTAAATGTAAAATAGATAAAGTTATTTGTACCTTTACTATATAGTTGAAGTATAGGCGTGTATACTTGTAAATTGGAGAATTTTAATGGGTTTGATTAAGAGTTTATTAAAATATTTTGCTTTTAAAAAGGGCAAATTAACTAGGTTATATCTAAAGATTAATAATCCGGGCAATGCTGAATATGCAGATTACATCAGGGCTAGAGGATTTTTGTATCATTTAGGTGAGGGAACTGTAATTAATAGAGGTGCGATCTTTACAGATCCAAAATATTTTTCAATTGGGAATAATTGCTGTTTATCCAATTGCAGTCTGATAGGACATGATGCTTCTGTTGCTGTTTTTGCAGTGTCGACAGGAAAGATTCTTGATAAGGTTGGTCCGATAATTATCGGTAATAATTGTTTTATTGGACAAGGAGCGATTATTCTACCGGATGTAACAATTGGGGACAACTGTATTGTTGCCGCAGGGGCCGTCGTAAATGAAAATGTAGAAAGTGGTACTATCGTTGGCGGAGTACCTGCGAAATTCATTGGTAAAACTAATGATTATATTTCAAAAATAGAAAATCAAACTCTTCAATATCCTTGGTACGATCTTATTTCTAAACGGAATGATGAGGAAGATTACTACTCCTTAGAAGATGAGTTGGTAAAGCAGCGAGTTCGTTACTTTTTTAAAGATAAATAGACTTTAAAATCATATTCTAATTATATAGACTTAGTATTTAGTTAAATTTTCCTTAATTACAAATTTGAAACTTATTTACCGTTTTGAAATGAAAAGAGTACCATTTTAATAACTATTAATAAAATGAAAAAAATGTATCTTGTTAAATTATAAGTAGTTATAAGTGTTGATGTTTTGTGTAGTGTTGGCATATATTTTGCTTCCTTTGACAAGGTCATCGATATTAAATAATACTATTCGGAGGGAGAGACATGGCTATATCAAGGAAATCAATTTTTATATTTTTGAATCTATTCATCTTACCGATGTTTATTTTTGCAGTAATTCCAATAGCGCGATGGGATGTTGTTCCGCATCAACGTATCGAAAAAAACTTTGACGCTGGAGTTGTTGCCTTTTCCAAAGCTGGAGTTTTAGATGTTTCCTTCGATGTGAGTGGGCAAGGATATGCGGGTCCATCAACACAAAAAGTATTTTCAATGGAATTGAATACAAGAACAGATGTTTGGGAATATTTTATTACTTTAGATCCGTCAGATTTTACTGGTAGTGGGAAAATTTCGATTGTCGCTACTGTTACAGGAAAGGATGGTGGTGTAAAAGAATTAGACCCCTTAATATTGATAGTAGATGGTGCTGGGACATTAGAGGCATATGAAGTCTGGTGTGATAATCATAATGGTAATGATTCTACCGGGTTAGTTGGGAACCCCGAGCGTCCGTTTGAAACAATTTTAGCAGCAATAAATGCTGTTCAGGCATTGTCAAATGAATCAAAATGTGATGGAGCTAAAATATATCTTGAAGAGGGGGCGTGGACTTTAGGTACTTCCTATACTTATTCGACATTAACTGTTGATGAGTGGATTTATTTTACAAAAGCACCTGGAGCGTCTAAAGAGAATGTTATAATTGATACTGGTGGTACTGCCCATGGTACCACTTGGGGGTGTTTTAAGGATTTGACTATTTCAAACAAAGTAACAAAAAATAGAATTACATGGCATAGTCCTTCAAACCTATGGTGTGATAATGTAGATATAATCGGTTTTAATCGGACAGTTACAGATAGTAGCCCAATAAGACGTGACGGTGTTTCTAGAAGTGATTACCCTTGCTGGTTCACAGACTGCTATGTCTATAATGTCGATATGGCTTTTCGTGAAGCATATTTTTGCCGTGGATGTGATATTGAGCACATAGCAAATGATGCTTTTCAGAATGTTGAGTGTGTTATCAACTGCACAGTTGATGACATTGATCCAGAAGACACATACAACCATGCTGATGTATACCAAATGTGGAGATATGATAAAGATAACTTTATCATCTATGGACTTCATGCGACAAATTGCCATTATCAAGGCTTTTATATAGATAATAATATTGACCATACTAGTAATACTAATATTGCATTTGTAAATGTTCTGATTGAGATGCGCGGTCCTGGACGTTATGACTTTGACAATTCGACTCAAAAGATAATTCTTGATGCTGGAGGGATGGTAGGGAACTGGGATCATGTTCTTTTGTGGAACTGTACTTTCCTTGGTGGTTGGTTTTATTATATGGGTAGCGGATGGACTAATTCCTCTATGATTGGTTGTTTGTTTGATGAGTGGCTTGATTTTAGTGAATCTGATTATGTAGATCCTGATTGGACTCTGCCTGGAAATAGTGAAGGGAATGTATTTCTTAATAATCATTTTCAGTATTCCGCAGTTACTGGAGAGGGGATTGGTAGTGATAAACGCCCTCACTATAGAGCTAAATCGCCAGACTCTGATCCTGATGTTTCTCAATCTATAGGGGATCCTGAAATTATCACTTCTACTGATGATATAAAATATATTGGAATGCCTAAAAGTGATACTTCTCCTTTAGTAGATCGTTTGCCTCTTAATTATTTTCCTGTAGACGCTTTAGGAAAATTACGAGATAGTCTACCGGATATTGGGGCTATAGAATATAATTTTTGGAGTGGTCGACAGAGTGTAAAGCCTAGTGGGATAAAGGTAATATACTAAAAGTTTGAAAATTTAATTAAAATGATATTATAAAAAGTTTTTTCAATTAAAACTAATTTTAAGTTATACAATCCTAAAAAATAGAATAAACCTCAATAGAAGTATCGATAAAAAGGATTAATTTGTTGAAATCTTTTTAAACAGGAATTAAATTCTTTGGAAAATATTGTAAGATAAGAGTTGAAGGCTGCCTAAGCAAAAAAATGGAGATGATTTATTTATGGAAGAAAGTGTTTTAGTAAGCGTCATAATCCCTTGTTATAATAGGGAGCGTTATATAAAAGATGCCATTGACAGTGTGTTAACACAAACTTATGACAATATTGAAATAATCGTAATTGATGATGGTTCTCAAGATCGTTCTGCAGAAGTTGTTAAAAGTTATGGAGAAGATGTCAAGTATATTTATCAAGATAATTCTGGAGTGAGTTCTGCTCGAAATAATGGAATTAACCATGCCTCAGGTGAATTTCTAATTTTTCTTGACTCTGATGATTGGATTTCAAATGATCTTATAGAAAAGCAGATAGATACTTTTAAAAAGTGGCCAGTAATAGATATTTGCTGTTCGGATAATCTTTATGTGAAGGAAAATGGCTCACTATCTGACCTTTCTAAATCTAACTGGCCAGATACGCCGTCAACTCCCATAGAACTATTCCTTCTGAAAGCCCCACCTTTTCCTGCTTGTGAAATGTACAGAGCTACAACTGTTAAAAAATATGGTGGATTTGATGAAACGATGAAAGCCTTTGCTGATTCCAGTCTCCGGATAAGTATAGTTTTAAATGGTGGAAAAGTTGTTAGAACTGAAGGTGGTCATGCGATTTACAGACCTGTAGAAAATTCGATTACAAAAAGCGGATTAAAGGTTTATAAATTTGGAGTTATATTGATACATAAGTTATTAAAAGAAGATTTCAGTAAGCAGATAGAGGTTAAAAATTTAATAAAGGAAAGACTCATTAGGCATCGATTTCGATACTGGTATTATAATTGTAGTTATCATTTATCACTCAAACCTCTCTCGATCATGAAATTGATTTATAATATATTAAAAGTTGTTAAGGTTGATTTTGGTTTTTTTTACTTTTTATTCTTTCAAAAACCTTGGAAGATTAAAGAAGATAGAATTTTTTAATCAATTAAAATTGTAATGTGAAAGGAGCTCATTTAATGAATTTGAAGATAATCTTCCCGCTTTATTTTCGTGAAAGAGGACCAGGGTATACGTGTTTATCGATCGCTGAAGGAATAAATAACGATGTTTTTAATGTAAGCGTTTTGGGGACTGCTTCAGATGATTCAGTAAATCATGAATTTTATCACAGTGCTTTAAATGGAATTTTGAAAAGAATTGCCTATAAGTTTTTCAAAACTGAAACACTTAATAAGATTACAGAGCATATTTTTCTGAAGAAGTTGGATAAGGATGATATTGTATACTTATGGCCTGGAGTAAGCACAAAGACTATTAGGAAAATAAAAGATATTGGATGCATTATAGTATCTGAAAATATTAATACACATACAGCATATGCCTCTAAATTACTTGCGAAAGAATACAAGCGACTAAATCTTCCAGTAACTCATGGGATATCAGAAGAATGTATCAAGCAAGAAAGAAGTGAAAAAGAATTAGCTGATTTTATATTTTCACCTTCTCCAGATGTTAGGAAATCATTAATAGAATCTGGAGTACCTGAATGTAAAATATTAGATTCAAGTTATGGTTGGTCAAGTGCTCGATTAAAAAATGAGAATTTCATTAAGAGAAAAAAAAAGATAAAATTCTTATTTGTCGGTTTTGTATGCTTGCGAAAAGGAATTCCTTTGCTTTTTGATGCATGGAATGAATCTGGTGTGGATGCTAGCTTGGTAATAGCCGGAGATATTGAAGATGGTTATGTAAAGGAACTATGTGAACACTTTTTTAAAAGAGAAGATGTTGAATACCTGGATTTTGTAAATGATATTGGAAAAATTTATTCAGAATGTGACGTCTTTTTGATGCCCTCTCTTGAAGAAGGCAGTCCTCTTGTGACCTATGAAGCTATGTCTCGAGGGTTAGCTGTTTTAGCTACATCGATGGGATCAGCGGGGATTGTTCGAGATAGAGTTGATGGATATATATTAGATCCTTTAAATAAAAATGATTGGATTTCTGCGTTAAAGGAAATGGTAGATAATATAGAATTGCGTAATCTTTTTTCAAAAAATGCAAAGGAACAAGCGCAAAATTACACATGGGAAAAAGTTGAAAAAGAAGAAGTTCTCAGATTTTAAAGGCAATTGAATCTGCCAAAATAAGAGAGTAAAGTCGATTGAGATTGTTCAAATTGAGTTCTTAGTATATTTTCTTGGAGAAAATTATTCTAAGTTTACATTGTCTTGTCATGTTTGAAAATTGAATAGAATATGATAAGCGAGAATCACTTATGAAATATCATATACATGGAAAAAATAAAAATGAAACATTCAACTCGCATAAAACGATTTGTTCAACATAATAAAACAGAAATTGCAAATCTTCTCGCGCAAAATGCCAATGTTCTACCACGCTGGAATGAGCAGCATGCAAAGGCGGTTAGTAATGATGTGATTGAAGAGTATGTCGAACGCGAATATATGATATTCCCTATATATCTAAAAAAATACTTTGAAAGTTTGGATCCTGTATACATATCACTGTATGTGGGTGAAAAACTCAAACTTATTTATGACAAATCTGTAGATGAAAGTATTTATGAAATTAATAAAAAAAATAATTTAGAAAAAGACATTTTAATTTTTAAAAAATTAGCTAAAAATCAACTTAATGAAAAAGAATATGAAAAATTTTTTGAAATTATCGAAGAAATTTATTCAGTTATAATGTCTAAGACAGAAAAAGTTATTGATGTTTTATTTATTGGTGACTGTGTTTTTATGGATATAGTGTCCTTCGCTGTTCCTGAGCTAAAAGATCTAGGGGTTACTATAAGGCCCACATATGCTACATCAAAGAATCATTTTGAATTACTTAATTCTTTAAGTGAATTATCAAATAAAAAATTTGATTTTGTATTTTATAGTCCATTAACATACTCTTTTGATCCTAACTATTATCAATTTTTAAAACTTAGCTCTTTAAGATTTAAGAAAAAAGAAATAGAATCAATTCTAGCGACTACTTTGATTGATATCAAGAAGATTATTGGTTTATTAGCCGATACATTTGATTGTGCTATTTTTGTTCATAATACTGCTAATATAATTAGAGGCGACAACCCTTTAAAGAGATTCATAAACAATACCTTATTAGGAAAAGTAAGCAAGTACTTAAAAGTAAAAATAAATACCTGGATATCAGATTCTATTAAACATTTTAATGAGCAATCGTTCAAACATATATATATCGTTGATGAACTAAGGTTGTCTTCTGGATACTCCTCGTTTAAGCTTGGACGTTATCTACACTACTCTAAACTTAGTCACCCAGCATATTTTTCTAGAATTATTGCATATCATTATATTGATATTATTTTTGTAGCAATCTATTTAAAAGGCAAAAAAATGGTGGTATGTGATTTAGATGAGACTCTTTGGGCTGGTGTTATTGGTGAGGGTGATGTGGTGCATTATACAGAGAGACAAAATATACTCCTTAAATTGAAAAGTAGAGGGATTATTCTATCGGTGAATTCAAAAAATGATCCCGAAAATGTTAAATGGAATGGCGGATGCTTATCAGAATCTGATTTTGTTTATCAACAGATTAGTTGGCAGCCAAAAGTAGAAGGTTTTAAAAATATGGTTGAAGATTTAAATATTACTACAAAAGATTATGTTTTTATTGATGACAGAAGTGATGAAAGAGCTATGGCTAATGAAATATATCCAGAAATGCTTTGTCTTGACCCAAACGATGAGGTTACTTGGGAGCGTTTTAATCTCTGGTATGAGATGCTGGATGCGAATAATTCAGTTGATAAAACACGGCAGTATCAGGAACGGACAAAAAGGGAACATTTTTTATCCAAATCCTCTAGTCAAGATGATTTTTCTATGGAAGAAAGATTTAAAAAATTGGAAATTAATCTAAAGATACGAAGACCTGAATTAAAAGAATTAAAAAGAGTTGAAGAGTTGATTAGTAAGACTAATCAATTTAATACACGCGGAGTTAAGATATCACAAAGTGAAATACGAGAAATGTATAATTCAAAAGAAGCAATAATGCTTATAGGTGAGTATGATGATAAATTTGGTTATGCTGGTATAATAAGTTGTATTATAGCAACTAAATATAAAGAATTTTATTCAATTGATTATTTTGTATTATCATGTCGTGTTTTTGGATACAAAATTGAAACTGCTATGCTTACTGAACTAAAAATGGCTTGCGATTCTATACCTATCAAAGGTGAGATTATAGAGTTAGAGCGTAACATGCCTTGTAGAAATGTTTTTCGAGATAATGGGTTTATTTATTCAGACGGTGTATGGCATTATAGACATGGTGAAACATTACCACATATATCGTGGTTAAATGTAATTAAATAAAAGTGAGAGGGTTTTAAAGTTTAATTCATGGATATATAAAGAGTAAGAATGATTTAACTCTTTTTATTCTTATATTTTTTCTGTTTTATTTGTGTTGAGAGGTAGTATGAATTTAGAATTATCAATTATTATTGTTTCATTTAATACTAAAGAATTGCTTAGGAGATGTATTAAAGACTGTCAACGCGTTTCACTTGGACTAAAATGTGAAATTATAGTTGTTGATAATTTTTCAAGTGATAATTCAAGTGAGATGGTTAAGGCTGAATTCCCAAATGTAAAACTCATACAGAGCAGTAAAAATATTGGATTTGCAGGCGCAAATAACCTAGCCTATAAAGAGGCTCAAGGTGATTATATCCTTCTTTTAAATTCAGATGCTTTTATTAAAGGTGACGGTCTTAAAAATTCTCTTAGAAAAATAAAAGAAAATGATGATATTGGTTTGATAGGTGCTAAATTGGTCGGACCGAAAAATGAATGGCAACCCTCTGCGCGTAGTTTTCCTAATGTTTTCAATAATTTTTTTATATTAAGTGGGCTGTCATCTAAATACCCAGAATCTTTAATATTTGGTAGACCAGATATGACATATATGGACCAGAATGTTGAATTTGAGTGCGACTGGGTGCCAGGTGCTTTTTCTTTAATTCGTCGAGAGGCCATAGGATGTGAAATTTTTGACGAAAGATTCTTCCTGTATTCTGAAGAAGTTGATATGTGTCTTCGCTTAAAGAGAAATGATTGGAAAATTTTATATTTTCCAAAAGTGGAGGTAATTCACTTGGGGGGAGCCTCTACTACAATATTTTCGGCTGAAAAAGTATCTAAAACTGGAAAACAAATGATATTATGGCAACTCCAGAGCCAATTTTTGTATTTTCGAAAAAATTATGGTTTTTTTGTTACATTGAGTATTAAGCTCCTTGAATCATCATGGAATCTACTGCGGATATTGAAAAATAGAAATAGCCAAAAAGCCGAGGATTCACGTATAATTATAGAGCTTATTAAAAAAGCATGGGGTAATACAAAGGGTGGGCTGGTATCGCCAGAAAGGCCCTGGAGTAGCTAAATGAGAATTAGTATGTTTGAGAATATAAAAAAAGATTTTCACATATATTCTAATAAAATTGAATGGGGATTTATTGCAATGGTCATCTATCGTTTTGGTAGATGGCGATATAAAATAAAAATAAGATTTTTCAGAAAACCTTTTTCGCTGATCTATAAAATTCTATTCTTTTACATTAAAGGGAAAGGTATTGAGCTTCCTTGTACAGTTGAAATAGGAGAAAAATTTAGAATAGATCATCAGGGAGGGATAGTCATAAGTGGATATGCACAATTTGGTGATAATTGTATAATTAGAAACGGGGTAACTATAGGATTAAAAAATATTGAAGAGAAAAAAGCACCGATTTTTGGAAATAATGTTGATGTTGGGACCGGAGCAAAAATATTAGGTGGTATAAAAGTTGGTAACAATGTTAAAATTGGAGCTAATGCTGTTGTTCTGATTGATGTTCCTGATAATTCTATTGCTATTGGAGTTCCAGCAAGAATACAGCCTATATAAAGGTTATATATCTAATTAACCTTGAAAATTAAGTTTTCTGGAGTTTTCTCAGTATATAAGGTTAAGAATTTTGATATGTTCCCCGAGTTATGTTATTTCACAATTTATAATAAGGGTTAAAAGTAAAATGAATAATAATATTACCATTAATCAAATGCATTTTAAAACTATCAACGCGCTGTATAAAACAGATATTGCGTATAATATTGTGCTATGTTGTAGAATATCTAATAAATTGGATCAGGATAGGCTATTTAAGTCTTGGAATACTGTATTCCAAGCTGTTTTTGGAGCCTTACCAGATAATGAACTTAAAGTAGTTTCAATGAGCTCAGATTCAGAGGCTAAAGAATATATTCAGAAATTATCTAACCAGAAATTTTTTTTAGAAAATACTGAACTCCCTTTGGAAGCAAGATTAATTAATCTTGATGATAATTTAAACTATTTTTGCATTATTCAACATCATATTTTAATAGATCTTCACTCTAAACATTTATTATCCAGAGCCATTTCTGAGTTGTATAATACTAACAAACTTTCATTTGAATTAACAGATTATAAAGCGAATTCCTTATGTATTTTTAATATTGATTTTTGGAAAAACCAAATAAAAAATGAACCCTCCCCTCTGCTTCTGCCTTCTGAAAATCTGAAAGAGGTGTATTTACTGGTGATGGAGAAACTCTATTTGCAGATATGCCTGATTGGGTGGCATCTAAGTTAAAGCTGGTTGAGGATGAATTCCAGTTTCAAGAATTTATTGTTCTATTAACGAGTTATGCTGTATTACTTTCCAAGTTATGTGGTCAAGAGGATTTTTTTATCGGTATACCGTTTCCCAACCGTAAAGACCCGGAACGGGAATATATGTATGGTCCTTTTGTTAATATTCTGCCTCTTCGAGTTCAAATAGAAAATGCAGATACTTTTGCATCTCTTTATATAAAAATTCGGAAACAAATGCTTCTTCTTAATCGTAATCAAGATGCTCCCTTTCTAGAGATTTTAAAGCTCTATAAGGGGCAAAGAGATATTCGAATCCCGTTTTTTATTCAGGTAGGTTTTACTAAAGAAGATCCTTTCAATCTTAATCTTAAAGATGTGGAATGTATATCGGTAGATATCAGGCCAGACGGTGCACAAATGGACCTTTTTTTTACATATTGGATAGAAAAGGGAAAGTATCGGTATCGATGGGAATTTAATAGTAATGCTTTCAGTCAAAGTCAGGTAACGCAATGGAAAGACTCTTATGAATTAATTCTTGGAAAAATTCTTGAAAACCCAGATGAGAATATTTCTAATATTACCTTACTGTCTGATGAATACATAAAGCGATTTTATTCCGATAAAATCAGAGACTATCCTGTAAAAATAGCTTTACGGAGACTTCTTGAGCAATCCAGAATTGATTATGCAGATCTCATTGCAATTAGTGATAATACTAGAAGTTATTCTTATAAACAGTTTGATCACCTTGTTAAAAAATATTCTACCGCTATAATATCCAGAGTTGGTACAAGTAAATTTATTGCAGTAAGTATTGATAATTCGATAGAGCGTATTATCCTTATCCATTCTATAGTAAATACTGGAAATATTTATATTCCTATTGATCCGAACTGGCCGGTTGCTAGGGTATGTTTTATCCTGAAAAATGCTGGAGCAAGTCTGGCTGTAATAGAGAAACGCAATAGCGGTGTGGAGTTTGAAGCTTTTGATACAGTTTTCATCGATTACTTTAATACCGAAGATAATGAAAATCTTGTAGACATAATAAAACAACCACATGATCCCTTTGCGGTTTTATATACTAGTGGATCAACCGGTAATCCAAAAGGGGTTGAGATAAACGGAAATGGTCTTGTAAATAGAATTTTCTGGATGCAAGAAGTTTATCCTCTTATACCTGGTGATACTATTTTACATAAAGTTCCATTTACATTTGATGTTTCAATGTGGGAAATATTCTGGCCATTTCTAACTGGAGCTTCTTTATTTATTCCTGAACCGGCTAAGTATCTTGATGATGAATATTTGGCAGAAATAATAAGGCACAGGAAAATAAAATATGTACACTTTGTACCTTCGCTACTAAAGAAGTTTCTGAATAATGTGTCAAATACATTATTTCCTGATCTTTCTGCTGTCATTTGTTCTGGAGAAGCTTTAGAAGTTCCTCTTCTAAAGCAGTTTTTTGAGAAAGTAGGGAATAAACAACTCCATAACCTATATGGACCGACTGAAGCTTCTATTGATGTTACTGCTTGGACATGTAATGAAAAAGATATTGAAGCAAACAGAATTCCGATAGGTTATCCGATTGCCAACACTAGAATATATATTCTGGATAAATACAGAAAACTTTGTCTTCCTTATGTGAAAGGCGAGATAGCTATTTCTGGTATAAATGTGTCTTCAGGTTATTTAAATGATTCTGAGCTTACTTCAAGGGTTTTCATCGAAGGAGATTGGGGATTTGGTTTTGAGAGAATCTATCTAACTGGAGATCTTGGATTTTACTCAGCAGAGGGAGTTATCTTCTATGATGGTAGAAAGGATACACAGGTGAAAATAAATGGTATTAGGATTGAATTAGCTGAAATAGAGCGTCAACTAGAAGCTCTCGAATCTGTAAGAACCGCAGTAGTGATGATTCCTGGCAAATCTTCGGGTGATTTGACTATTAATGCATATCTAAAAACTGAAAATGTTAGTGATGTGACAAAAATAAAGAAAGAACTCTCAAAAACATTGCCGGGTTATATGATTCCAAGCAACATGATTATTATCAATGAGTTTCCTCTGCTTGCTAGTGGTAAGATTGACAGGAAAGCTTTATCGTTAATTAAACCACAGATAGACTTAAAGAAATCAAAAAATAGTAATTTTTCGGAGGGAATGATAGGTGAAATTCAGTTAATTTGGGCCTCGTTGTTAAAAACTAATGAGATTCCATTTGATGTTAGCTTTTTTGATTTAGGTGGCCATTCTCAGCTTCTTCCGGATTTGAAAAAACAGCTTGATAAACTCTCAAGTCATGAAATTGCTCTTATTGATCTGTTGAATTATCCTACAGTACAATTGCAAGAAGAACTTCTTTTAGGTGATGGAGTTAAGGGGCAAACTATAACCATTAATAATGAAAATGATAAGCGAAAGTTGATTAAGCGTGCAGCTGAAAGAAATCGTCAGCGAAGAAGAAATTAAGGAGTAGTCTTTTGTGTGGGATTACAGGAATACTTAAGCCAAAGCCGGCTATAGAATTAAAGTCAGAAATAGAAAGTTTAACGACATACCTTGAGCATCGTGGTCCGGATAGTTGGGGTAGTTATGCTGCTCCCGGTGTTGCATTAGGACATAGGCGTCTCTCAATTATTGATTTGAATATGGGAGCTCAGCCTATGATGAGTGAAATCTCATCAATTGTATTTAACGGGGAAATATACAACTATATAGAAATAAGAAAGGAGCTTGAGGGTGAAGGTATTATTTTTGAAACAAAAAGTGATACTGAAGTTTTGCAAAAAGCTATAGATTTTTGGAATTATAAAGCGTACGAAAAATTGAATGGGCAATTTAGTATTCTTCATTATGATAAAAGAAAAAAAATTCTGACTGCAGTAAGGGATCGTTATGGGATTCGGCCTCTTTATTTTATGAAAGCTGACGGTGGGTGGTATTTTTCTTCAGAGCTTAAGGTTTTTGATCATATAGGCTCTCGTCAGCGATTCTGGGATCCGGAAAAACTACTTGAACATAGTCTAATTTGGAATACTCTTGGTGATACTACTGTTTTTAGAAATATTTTCTCACTAGAAGGAGGTTGTTATCAGCAATTTAAAGTTGATGGTACGACTTCCGATCCTCAACGATATTATGTACTAGGTGAAAATATAGTCAACGAGGAATGTGTTGATTTCAGAACTCAGGCTGATATGCTTAGAGATAAACTAGAGGATTCCGTTAAGTTGCGGCTAAGAAGTGATGTCCCCGTAGGATGCTATCTTAGCGGAGGATTAGATTCTTCAGTCACTTCCTTTCTTGCAAAAAAAATAAATAAACAATCATTTAAGAGTTTCTCTGTTACTTTTAGTGATCATTCCTTTGATGAATCAGAATATCAAAAAATCATGGTTGATGCGTTGGAATTTGAACACTATACAGTTAATATTGATGGGAAAGCACTTGAAAGTAATTTTTATGATGCCGCTAAGCATTTTGAACGTCCGGTATTCAGAACTGCGCCTGTCCCGTTGTATTTATTATCTCAAAAAGTTAGAGAAACTGATGTTAGAGTTGTACTTACTGGCGAGGCTGCAGATGAGATTCTTTTTGGTTATGATACTAATAAAGAACTGAAATTATTATCTTTATGGAAAAATGGTCTCAGTGATAATGAGATAACTAAAATACTTTTTCAGCTTAACCCTCATCTGGAGTACTATAAAGATAAAGAGCAGGTTGGTTTTCTTAAAATGTATTATGAGGGTTTTTTAGGACGCTTTCAGAGTCCGTTGGGTGGACTTGTTATGCGAATAAGCAATAACCAGGTCATGTCGAAAATGTTAAATAAAGACTGGGGGATAAGTTTTGATTTTGATAAATTTGCTGATGAAATTGACGCTTTTACTCCAAAACATGTAAAAAAATGGGATATTTATCGAAGAAATCAATATTGGGAAATGAAAACACTTCTTTCTGGATATTTACTATCAGCCCAGGGTGATAGAATGGCAATGTCGCATGGGATTGAAGGTCGCTTTCCATTTTTAGATCATAATCTGGTAGATTGGCTTTTGACAGTGCCTACTGAATCAAAATTAAACGATTTTTCGGCAAAGCATCTTTTAAAAGAAGCTTTTAAAGATGTAATTCCTGATCCGATAATCAATAGGCCAAAGCGTCCATACATGGCTCCTGATTTATCTTCATTTTTTCAAGACGGGAAAAGGGGGGAGATGGTGCAAAAATTTTTGAATGATGATATAGTTAAACAGTACGGTATTTTTGATCCCAAGATGGTGGAAAGACTGATTTTTAAAGTTGAAAGACGAGGTGTTGAATCTTCAGGCTATCGTGATAACATGCTTGCTACCTTTCTTCTTTCCTCACAAATAATTGAGAGTCAGATTAGAAACCCTGAATATAAAGCTGTTGATTACTCAAATCAGACAGTTAATATACTCGAGGAGAAGTGATGTCTATAAAACAAAGTTTGATTGAATTTATATGTCAGAATTTTATGGTTGAAGAACATGAAATAGATATGAACGAGTCTCTTGTTGATCAGGGGATAATTGATTCATTCGGTCTTGTAGAGATCTCTGGTTTTTTAAAGAGGAAATTCGGTATAGAGACAGAGCCGGCTGATATGAATAGAAATAACTTTGGATCTGTAGAGAAAATTGTGATCTACGTAAATTCAAAACAAATGTAAAAAGGATAATATTTATAGAATCAAATGAGCAAATTATCATCTTCTTGGATAAATAAAGAACATTTTGAAACTCAGGCTTTTAGTTGGCTTGAACTTTTTTATAAAAATCTTAAATCTGAGCCCGAAAAAACAGCTGTAATTTTCCAAACTAAACATTATTCATATAAAGAGCTTGATGAATTATCAAATTGGTTTGCCGAGCAGATATATTCATCCAGTGATGCTGCTAATCCATTTGTTGGAATATGTACTAAACGATCACATTTAATGCTTGCTGCAATGATTGGTACTGCAAAAGCGGGGAAGGCGTACCTCCCTCTTGATCCTTATTTTCCAGATGATAGACTTTTATATATGCTTGAAGATTCAGGGGCTAGTGTTTTAATAACTGATGATTTTAGAGAAGATGGTCTATTAATCAATGTAGATAAAAAAATTCATAAAATATCTACATCAGACTCAAGACCTTTATGTTGTTTTGAACATAGTTGTATTCAGACAGATGAGCAGCCTGCTTATATACTATATACTTCAGGTTCGACAGGGAAGCCTAAGGGTGTTGTTGTCAGGCACAAAGCATTTCTAAATTTTTTGCTTTCGATGAAGAAAGAACCTGGGTTTGAATCATCCGATACATTATTAGCAATTACTACTATTTCATTTGATATTTCTGGGCTTGAACTGTTTTTACCTCTAATTAGTGGCGGCTCTGTACATATAGTTACTAGAGATACAGTTCTTAATCCGATAAAATTAATACAAATTATCGAAGAAGCAGATATAACTATGATGCAAGCCACTCCTGTGCTTTGGAAAATTCTTTGCGATTATGGTTTTAGTGGAAAACCTAGATTCAAAATTCTTTGTGGGGGGGATATTTTTCCTTTAGATCTATCTGTACGTTTATTTGAAACTGGTTGTGCTGTTTGGAACATGTATGGACCAACTGAAACTACTATCTGGTCCTCAGTATTTAAATTAACAAAGAAGCCTGAAAAAGCTCCATACATCGGATTACCAATAGCAAATACTGGATTTCATATCCTTGATGAAAATATGATACCTGTCAAACCTGGAGATCCTGGGGTGCTTTGGATAAGTGGCGATGGACTTGCTGATGGTTACTGGAACAAAAAAGAGCTTACAGATTCTGTGTTCAGATTCTGTGAAGCTTTTCCAGGTTTACGTTTATATAATACAGGTGACTGGGTTTTTGAGACGGAAGATGGCAATATTTCTTTTTCAGGAAGAAAAGATAATCAGATAAAAATCAGGGGTTTCAGAATTGAAGCGGGTGAAATAGAACAGGCTTTAAACAATCTTGAAGAAATAAGAGATGCTGTAGTTCTTCCCCGAGAAGACAGTCATGGTAACACTGTTTTAGCAGCTTTTATCTTGGCAAAAGATAATATAGGAGCTCTAAACGCTATCGATTTAAGGGGCAAACTGTCTAGGATCCTTCCTGATTATATGATTCCTTCAGTTTTTAAACAAATGAAAGAATTTCCGATGACTCTTAATAATAAGATAGACAGATCTTCCTTTCCAAGTTTTTTGATAAATGAATCCGAATTATCTGAAGATAAACTGGATTTAACTGAACTTTACTCATATATACGAAATCTATGGATGCAAGCTCTTGGTCATTCAGATTTTACGGATACAAATAATTTCTTTGATGTGGGTGGATATTCAATGCTTGTTATTGATATGCTCCAAAAATTAAAATCCAGAACAGGGAGAGATATTAGTGCTCTGGATTTTTTTGAGCATCCAACCGTAGACTCATTATACTTTTTTTTAACAAAAAATGAAAGTATGATTACAAATGAGCAAAAGATTGTTGATTTAGAAGAACCTTTAACATCAGATTCTGATGATTTTTCACTTGCAATTATCGGCATGTCTTGTGCAGTTCCTGGTGCTGAAAACGTTAATGAATTTTGGAACCTTCTTGCTGAGGGTCAGTGTGGGATATCCGAGCATTCAAGGGATGAACTACTCTCTGAGGGATTGTCTCCAAATATAATAGATAAACCTAATTATATTAACAAATCTGGAATTCTACCTTCAACCAAATATTTTGATAATGATTTTTTTGGTTATTCTCCGAATGAAGCTAAGTTTATGGATCCTCAACATCGGTTATTTCTTCAGCACTGCTATAAGGCTATAGAATCGGCAGGGATTAATTTTATGGAAAATCAGAATAAAATTGCTGTTTTTGCGGGAGCTGGCCAGAATAAATATTTAATAAAGAATATTCTTTGCAGTAATGAAAAGGATGACTGGTCAGATTTTCAAACTATGATTGGTAATGAGAACGATTTTCTTGCTTCACGTGTTTCATATAAATTAAATCTAAAAGGTCCATCTGTAACTATTCAGACAGCATGTTCAACTTCACTGGTTGCAATCCAGATGGGATATCAAAGTCTTCTTAATTACCAAAGTGATATGGCTCTGTGTGGTGGTGTTAGTCTTAATGTACCAGTAAGGGAAGGATATCTTTATGATGAGGGTTCGATATTAAGCCCTGTAGGTGAATGTCGTGCTTTTGATGCAGATGCGAGCGGTACAGTTTTTGGTTCCGGGGTAGGTGTTGTGCTTTTAAAACGACTAACTGACGCTGTTCGTGACAAAGACCCAGTTATTGCTATTATTAGAGGTGTTGCTATAAACAATGATGGAGCAGATAAAATAGGTTTTACTGCACCAAGTGTTAAAGGTCAATCAGAAGTTATAACGGAAGCTTTAAATCTTGCAGATGTAAAACCTGAGCAGATTAGTTATGTAGAAGCTCATGGCACAGGGACTCTTCTTGGAGATCCCATTGAAATTTCTGGTTTAAAAAAAGCATACGGAGATCTAAAGGATAGTGGGTCTAAATGTTATCTTGGCTCGGTAAAAACAAATATTGGGCATTTGGATGCAGCCTCCGGAGTTGTCGGGGTGATTAAAACAGCTTTATCTCTTTTGAATAAAAAGATTCCTCCATCTCTTAATTTTATAAGACCAAATCCAGCTATGAAGATTGAAGAAAGTCATTTTATAGTTAATTCAGAACTTCGTGAATGGGAACCTGTTGAGGGTAGAATGATAGCCGGAGTAAGTTCTTTTGGAATTGGTGGTACAAACGCACATCTAATTTTGGAATCATATAACTCTGAAACTGTTGAATCACCATCCTATGGTTCTGAACATTTGATTTTTCCTGTTTCAGCAAAAAATAGTGATGTACAAAAAGAATATCTAGATGTTTTGTATTCCACGATAGAGGGCTTAGACGTTTTTGATAGAGTTAAAGCTGCAAATACACTTATTAATTATAGACCCATATATCCTTTAAGAGGTTTTTTTGTACTACCTCAGAATAATATTATGACTTCTGATGATTTTTCTTCTTGTAAAATCTATTCAAGCATAAAGGCATTTGATAGTCCAAAAATTGTAATGCTGTTTCCCGGACAGGGGGCTCAGTATTCTGGTATGGCATCTGGCCTATACCAAAAGAATGTTATATTTAAAAATTATTTAGAAAGATGCATTAATATTATCAATAAGATTACAGGCTGGCACTCTTTAGACATGATATTAAACAATCGTTTGGAAATAAATCATACTGAATACACTCAGCCTCTTTTGTTTTCTGTTGAATGGGCTATCGGGAAAACTCTGATAGACTATGGTCTAATACCTGATTATTTAATTGGGCATAGCTTGGGGGAATACTCTGCAGCTTGTATCGCAGGTGCATTTTCTCTTGAAGAAGGGCTTCAATTAGTAATTGAAAGAGGACGGATAATGGCAGGTGCAGGCGAAGGTCTAATGCTTGCTGTTTTTAGCGATTATGAGTCTATAAAAGACTTAGTGATTGGCAAAGTAGATGTAGCGGGTATTAATTCTTCAACGCAGGTCGTTTTATCTGGTCCACATCAGGCAATTGAAGAAATTCAGGAATTACTAGACCATAGTGGAATAACTTCGAAATTGCTGGGAACTTCTTCAGCTTTTCACAGTGTGATGATGGATACGGTACTTGATGAATTTAAAACTGTAGCATCAAAAATAACTTACAATAAGTTGCAGAAAACAGTTATTTCAAATCTTACTGGTGAACAATTAACTCCTGGCTATATTTACACTCCGGAGTATTGGGTGGAGCACTTACGAGGTACAATTCTATTTGAAAAAGGCATTAGTTCACTTAGCGGGTTGGCGGAATTGGTTTTTGTTGAAGTTGGTCCTGGTTCGGTTTTGAGTCGTTTTGTAAGAACTATAATGAAAGATTCAACAAAAAACATAATTCAAACTCTACCTTCACAAATGGAGGGTAACGATGATTTATTATTTTTTATAAAATCTATTGGTAATATTTGGAAATCAGGTTGTTCGATAGATCTAAATATTGTGAATTCAATTAAATGCGCAAATCGAATTAACCTCCCTACATACCCATTTCTAAAAAAGGAATTATGGATATACTCAGATAAAAAATTAGATCAAATACAGACAGAAATAAGCACTAATGAAATACTTACAAGTTCAGAGCCGGAGTTAAATAATACAAATGATATTACTTCAAGGTTAAAGCAAATTTGGACTGATATCTTAGGATGCACAGATATAAACGATACTTCGAATTTCTATGAATTAGGAGGAGATTCATTATCTTCTAGTAGTTTATTAAAAAAAATCAATAAGGAATTTGCTGTTACTTTGGAGTTGAAGAATATTTTAATATCTCCAGTTTTCGACAATCAAATAAATCTAATTAATCAAAATAAAAATGTAGCAAAGAATGAGAATGGAATAATCCAATTAAATAACTCGAATTCTGATGAATATATTTATTTTGTCGTTGGTATTCAAATTTATAAACATTTAGCGGAGCGCTTGACAGATTTAGGTAAATGTTATGGCGTATATCTTCAAGAAGAAGAGCTCTTGTTAGATGGTGTTGTTGATGATGAAAAATGGACTGTTGAAAGATTAGCAAACAATTATAAAAAAATTATAAAGTCACATTGTGAGCAAAAGAAAATTTCAATAGTAGGAGTGTCTTTTGGGGGGGTAATAGCCTATGAGGTTGCAAAACTATTATCAAAAGATGGCGTAGATATAAATTTAGTGGTTATGTTAGATTCATTACTACCAAATGCAAGGAAAAGAAAACTATTAAAGTGGACATGGTTTCATTTTATAGATATTTTGAAGAATGGCTTTTCGCCGATATCTAAAATTATTTCTAAAAGAATCAAAGATAGAAGCAGTGAAGAAAATATTAACTTAGCTTTAGATAAACGTTTAATTGTATATTCAAAAGCTGTGAGTATGTATGTTAAAACACGACATGATATCTACAATAGAAAAAGTTTACTTATTAAAGCAAATGATACAATTTCTGCAAAAGGATATTATTTTGATAAATATTATGGCTGGGGAGATTATATAGATACTAAATTTTTAAATACTGAAATTTCTCCAGGGGGTCATCTTGATATGTTGAAATCTGATGTTATTGATCTTACTTCAGATTTAATTAGAAAATATTATTAATTTTTTCAGCAGTATAGAATAAATGTGTACTTTTTAATAAAAGGTTGAGAATGAGAAAAATTATTAAAAAATATATTAATGAATTAGGTTTTGATATCGTGAAAAGCGGTAGAAATGTTAAAGATACTAATAAATATATTGAACATTATGGAAAAGAAAGTGTTCAAAATAGAACTTTTTATAATATTTCGGCAGGAGGGCATTTTGGGTTCGGAGGTGATTTTTTCCATCCGTGTTGGACTAATATAGATGTCGATTTAGGAGATGAGATATTTCCACATTTCGATCCGTCAAAGGATATTGCATACGATCCTCTCGATTTAAACGAGTTGCCTTTGGAAAAAGCTACTGCAGAGATTGTGCATAGTAGATTTGCAATAGAGCACATTCCTGACCCAGCTGCTTTAAATCTTTTTAAAGAGGTTAGAAGAATTCTTAAAAAGGACGGCCTGTTCCGAATTATAGCACCTAATTCTCAATTAGATTATGAAGCTTATTTAAGAAATGATCGAGATTTTTTTTGGTGGGAAAAAGCTTTTGAAGGAGATTGGATCCGGAATACTTTAGGATATTCAGTTTCATTAAAAGAAGTATCGTTGCAACAGTTATTTCTTACTCATTTTGCTGCAAATGCTTCAATAATACATTTAGATGGATCTGAGAATAGGATATCTGATTCAGAATTTGATGAAATATTTGCAAGAAATGAGTTTGAAAATGCAATGAATATTTGTACTTCAAGGTGTTCTATTGAAAAGCACCGTAAGTTTAGAAAAAATCATATCAATTGGTGGACCTATGAAAAAGTTAGAAGATTTCTACTTGAGGTAGGATTTTCTAAAGTTTTATTTGTAAATCCAAGACAAAGCCTTTCTCCTGTCATTAGAAGAAATCCTTTTTTTGATAGGTTATGGAATGACGTTGCATTATATGTTGAGGCTGTAAAATGAGAAGTCTGTTCAGATAATATTTCTACTATTTTTGAGTAACATCATTTATATAAATAGTAATTCCAATACTGGCATTGTTACCGATTCCTGTATCAATTATTGTTTGATATTCCGGATCTGAAATTGTTGAGTAGCCATCGGCTACAGTTTCCGTTCTGGAATAAATAAAATTAGCACTTAAGCTATATTCAGCAAAAATTGTTATAAAAGAATTAAAAAAAAATTCTATTCCAAATAAGGCCTCTGCGCCAAATGGGACCTCTGAAATTATCTCGTAATAAGTTTCATCAATAAAATCGCTTTGGCTGATATAGCCACAATTAGCAGAGAGTCCCCAATATGGAGAAAAACGGTCAATATTTAGAAAATGATTTTCATATGTAATTCCCCCCATAGTTGAAAAGGTGTCATAGCTATTTGAGTAATAAAAATCGATCAATGTACGAAGGGTTGAAACATCATCAAATCGATATTTCAATCCAATCCCACCTTGATAACTTTCAATATCCAGAAGTAAATTCTTTGCATTAAAGATAAAACCTAATGTGCCATGAGCACTGTTTGCATTTTCATCATTAGCAAAACAGATATTCGATAAAAATAAAAAAATAAATATAGATATTACTGTAACCTTTCTAAACATCATTAACCCCTTATTTATTTTGAACCAATCCAATTTATATACCAGCCATTTGTTGGGTCTGCAGTTAAATCAAGTGATGAATGAATTTCTGATATAGAATTATCATCAGCCTGAGCCGCTACCCCTAAATCATATATACCGTAATCAAGAATTTCATCAGAAATAGTAATTTCAGTTATATCACTATCTATTGTATCTTTTAAAAAAGTCCAAGTATGTGTATTATGTTTTTTAAAATAAACTTTATAGCATATCACGGATGAGCTGCTATTTAAAGTTATATCATTACCATCCCAAGCTAATATGAAATTCTCTGAATGAATTATAATTTCTGTTGCACTATCGGTGTATTCAAAAAATTGACATGCTGTGGTTGTTGTTAATATTAAAAAAATAATAATTACTTTTTTCTTCATTGTTAATAAACATAACACTTAGAGAGTAAAACATCAATTTAGTAATCATGAATTAGAATTACGATATTGAAATACAGAGATATCTGCAATATTTAAATATTTCATCTTTACGGTTTAAGTTGTTATAAGATAGTAAGTTAGCTTATATTAGTACAAGTTTTTAAAAATGGCACACTTCCTGCTTATATAAATGATATCCATTTAAGGAGCAGGTTATGAAACCATTATTTAAAAATAAAAAAAGTTTGAAATTATCAATTCTGGTTTTACTATTCTCATCATTGGCTCTTACAAGCTGTAACCTTTCATATTTTGGTATAAGCAGCAACGATGAAGGAGCGATGAGGCTTGAGATTTCAATAAACAGTTCAAGAACCGTACTGCCGGGCTCGGATACTGAAATATCCTACTATGAAATTACCGGAAACGGCCCCAATGAAAATGAATTCACACAGACATCAACCGGAACTGAAATATATATATATGATCTTGCTGTCGGCGAGTGGGATGTCTCCATCACAGCTATGAGCAGTGATGACTATGAATTAGGATTCGGTGAAACAACTGTAATTGTACAGGCTTCTGAGCAGTCCGATGCCTCTGTGACTGTTTTGCCTTTTAAGGGTACAGGCGCTCTGGCTCTTTCTGTTTTATGGGATGATGACGATGTTAGCAGCCCTGAAATTACTGCAGTTCTCAGGAATTCTGCAGGTGTAGAACAGGCCTTGACATTTTCGGTCGGTACATCATCGGCGACCTTTCGGGATGATGAGATTGATTCAGGTTATTATACCTTAAGTATCCAGATGAAAGAGAATGGAACAGTAGTTTCAGGTGTAGTTGAAGCGGTAAGGATTATGCAGGATTACATGACAACTGGAAATTTCAGTTTTGAGGATATCAATAACCCAACCGGAGATATTGCGTTAACAGTAATAGTTGAAATGGATGAACCTCTGGAGCCTGTTATTTCTGGTGCTGAAGAAACCATAGCTTACGGTTCAAATATGACTGTAACAGCATCTGTAACCGATGATGTCGTCAATACTATTGTATTTTCATGGTATGTCAACGGAAGTCTTGAGGGGGAAGGTGAGTTGATTACCTTTGGTTCAGATTTAAGATGGGGTACTTACAGACTTGATCTGGTGGCCAGTACGAGTGATGGAAGCTGCTCCGGCTCTGTATCACATACTTTTACGGTGGAGTGAGCGAGCGCCTCACGGCGGCTCGCTGACGCATGGCTGAGCGAACGAACACCGCCGCGGAGCGACAGTAGAATAGTTTTATATCTTACTGTTTGTAAAAGCTGTTTTCTCAATGGAGAACAGCTTTTTTATTTGTTTTGTCTCCAGCTGTCATGAGTTATTCCAAAACGTTTGACCTTATAATTCAGCACTCTGCTTGAGACATTCAGCAGTTCCGCAGCATCTTTCTGGACCCAGGCTGAACGTTCAAGTGCCTGTAGTATTAAGTTTTCCTCCACTTCCTCAAGACATACGCCCTGTTCGGGGAGAATAATCCCTGAATCAGAAGTCCTGCTGCTTAATTGTGATACTGGAGTTTTATTAATACTTTTATGCCGTTTATTGAAATGCAGTTTCAGTTCTTCGGGTGTAATGATATCTCCTTCAGTCATAAGAACCACACGTTCAATCGTATTTTCAAGCTCTCTTATATTTCCCGGCCAGCTGTAATCCATCAGCATCTTAAGGGCTTCCCTGTGTACTCCCCGAATACGTCTGTTTACCGAAAGTGAATATTTTCTTACAAAGTGATGGACTAATAGTCTTATGTCATCCTTCCGTTCACGTAATGCCGGCAAATGTATGCTTACGACATTTAATCGGTAATACAGATCCTCACGCAAATCTCCATCTTCCATCATCTGAAGAAGATCCTTGTTTGTTGCTGAAATTATGCGGGTATCGGTTTTTATTGTTTTATTACTGCCTACACGTTCGAATTCTCTTTCCTGGAGTACACGAAGTACTTTAGCCTGGGTATACATGCTCATATCAGCTACTTCGTCAAGAAAGATCGTCCCGCCATCTGCCTGCTCAAATCTTCCGACTCTTGTCCTGTCAGCACCTGTGAATGCTCCCCTTTCATATCCGAAGAGCTCACTTTCAAGTAGAGTCTCAGGAAGGGCTGCGCAGTTTACCTTTACGAAGGGTTTCTTTGACCTGTCACTGTTGTAGTGAATAGACCCGGCAATCAGTTCTTTTCCGGTTCCTGTCTCTCCTGTTATGATTACACTTGATCTGCTTTTCGCCACTCTGTTCACAATGTGAAATATTTTTTTAATTTCAGGGCTCTGACCGATGAAGTTGGAAGGCTGATAGTTACTCTGGAATTTACTCTGATTTGATTCAAGCGTCTGTTCCTGGCTTCTTTTTTCGAGCGCTTTTTTTATCTGGAAAACAAGCTCAGGAATGTTAATCGGCTTTCTTAAAATGCCGTAAGCACCCTCTTTTACCGCTCTGACAGCCTCATTTACGCTGTCTATATCAGTATGTACAAGTACAACTGTAGTGGAGTCCTGGTCATGTGCTTCTTTAATGATTTCTTTTACTGAACCGTTCTGGAATTTGACGGTTGATATTATCAGATCGAAATGATTTGTACTGATTAAATCTATAGCAGTATCAAAATCAAGGGCATATTCTATTTGTGTACCGGCACTTTTAAGGTATCCGGATATATCGTTGCAGAGATTCTCATCTTTATCAATAAATAACAAATTTTGCATATACTTTCATAAAACAGTACCATTTTTTATATTAGATGTCTATTTAACAATTACAGTAATGTAACTGGCCAATTGATGTCCGTAATTCTTTATCATATAATGAATTTACACTGAAAGGTTTCTCAGGAGAAAAGTGATGTCCGAGCATTCAAGAATACAGAAACTAAAAGAAATCTCATTTTTTGATGAGGTTGCAGAACAGGATTTAAAAGAAATAGCAGCTATAACTGTTGAGAAGAGCTATGACAGCGGTGAAATAATCATTGAAGAAAACAGCAGGGCGGAAACTTTTTTTATAATCCATAAGGGTAAAATCGAAATTCTTAAGAAATTTGAGGATGGTGAAGAGGTTATTCTTGGGATGTACAGCGACGGAGAATTTTTCGGTGAGATGGCCATCCTTGATGAGGGGCCACGGTCAGCTACCGCGAGAGCTGTTGATTCTACTACCGTGATGGAAGTTTCTTATAAAGATTTTGAGAAAGTCCTGGGGGTTGTTCCGCAGATAGCTTATTCAATAATGAAAGAGCTTAGTACCCGTTTGCGTCAGACTGGAGCCCTGCTTGTCTGGGAGCTGAAACGTAAAAACCGGGAACTTGCAGAAGCTTCATATAAAACAGTTAAATCGGTTATGAATGTGATTGAGGAAAGAACTCCGTATATGACAGGGCACGCTGAGTCTGTTGCGGCACTGGCCAGGGCAATCGGAAAGACTCTTGGTCTTGATGATGAAGAACTTTATCAGATGCAGATTGGATGCCTTCTTCATGATGTTGGTATGATAGGTGTAAGTGAAAGTATTCTTTTTAACGATAAAACTGTAGATGCTGCTGCATTCGAGAAAATAAAATATCATGTTATTCATGGAAAACAGATGATTGAAAACATAGAATACCTAAAGCCTTTGATTCCCCATGTTCTTTATCATCATGAACGATATGACGGCTCAGGCTATCCTGAAGGTTTGAAAGGCGATTCCATCCCATTCTCAGCGAGAATTATTGCAGTTGCTGATGTTTTTTCGGCCCTTATCAGTGACAGGCCGCATAGAAGTAGGATATCAGAGAAGGATGCTGCCATATTCATAAAAGAATCTGCCGGAACAATGTTTGATCCGGTAATTGTAAAATCATTTCTTCAAACCCTTAAAAGTTGAATTACAAGATTGAAACCTGAGTACAGATTTATTCAGAGAAGGTAGCTAATAAAATTGTAAAATCTTCATAGAATCTCATAAGTTACTGTTAAATCGTTATTTTATAAGTATTTAATTCATTAGCGGAGATGCTTTGATTTTGGCATGATTATTGCTTTTATACCCCGATATCCTTTTTGGAGGGGAATATGAACAATTTAACTGCAAGAATAAAAAATTTACTGGTAATAACAGTTTTTATAATTTTAGTTTCGTCATGTCAAAATCCTTTGTTCTCTTTACTAGGGGGAAAGGGGTCTCTGAATATAACTATATATTCAAGTGAATCTTCGATTTCAAGAAGTCTTGATGTCATAACCTACAAATTCTACGGATCCGGTCCTGATGATGAAACATTCTATAAAGAGTCTGAATCGACAAGTATAACCGTAGACAATCTTGCTACAGGTGACTGGACTATAGAAGTCGAGGGTTATACAGCCGATGAGTCTCTGGTTTTATTCGGGGAAACAAGTATATATGTTATTAACGATGAGGAGAATGAACTTGAGTTATCATTGAATGCAGTCAGCGGTGACGGTTCGCTGTTAATTAGTGTTCAATGGGCAGCTGAGTACACTGTTGATCCTTCAGTAATTGCTGTTATTAAGGATAAAGATGGTAATGAAACTGATGTCAGTATAGACTGTTCTGGTGGAGTGGCAGAAGCTATAGTAGATAACCTTGCTTCGGGGTATTACACAGTTTCATTAAGGTTGTATGATTCTGTTGAGACTGTCTCAGGCGGAACCTGGACTGTAAGAGTTTTGAAATTATGTACATCAATAATTGAGACTGTTTTTAATAATTTAAATAAAGTTGGTGAATGTATAACAATTACTGCTGAAAGTTTTCTGATAGCATGGGAATGTGCTGATGGTGGCGCGAATGAATTCTATAATGTCTATTATAGAAATAGAGGTACTTTGGATTGGATACTATTAGAACAAATAAAAGCAGAAGCATCACCTCAACTTCAGATAACGACCTCTAAATTAACATATGGTGTCTATGAATTTGCAGTAAGTTCATTAGTAACAGATGGAGAATCTGGATTACACGCTTCAATGGATGATGACGCTGATCCAGTAAGTGGATGGTATGTTGATTGGCAGGAATCTTGATACTTTTTTTATAATAATTAGAAAATTAACAAATTTCTATTAGGAAAAGTACTAATATATATAGGTAAAATACTACTTTATTTGTATTTAAATCTTGATTCAGAGGGGATATGGTATATTAGGTAAAGAAACTATATTCAGTATACTAACAAGGAAGTGTTATGAAAAAATATTTTAATATTTCTCTTTTTGTAATTTCTATTTTACTTTTTGCTTCATGCCCAACAGATTCCAATTCAAATTTCACATATGATCCTGATCCTGCTGGAACCGAAGAAATCCTTGATTCTCCTGATGAAGACTTATATATAATTGCGAATATTGACGGTAAAATATATGGCTTCTATTCAAGTAAACCTGAAGACTATAAAGAACTTGCGTCAGACGCTTGTACCGATACCTATTACTCTAATATGAGAATTTCAGATGATTTGAATTACTTACTTTTTGCTAAAAATAATGGAACTGCAAAAGATCTTGTATTAAAAAATCTGAATACAGGGGTAGAGACTATCCTTGCATCAGGAGTTGCAAGTAACGAATCTGAGTTTATTGATAATGACAGTGTTATTTTTACCGATGACGGATACATTGATGTTTATAATGTTGGTGAAACCGCTTATACTTTAGTACCCCATGAAGATTATAGATGTAATCACTGGGGCATGTTGTCTCCGGAGTTGGATAAAATCGTTTTTAAGGAACAGGACTGGAGACAGGAAGAAGTAGCTCTTCATGCATATACATACATAACCCTTGGTCAGTCAAATGCCGCAGTAAATGAAATTACCGAATATTACAGTGATACATATGACACACCTGTAGATTTATATGATTCCTTCTTTTACTGTTGGCGAGATAATGACAGTGTAATTTTTAAAAATAAACCCGGTGATACCAACCGTCTATATGAAAAAAATGTAGAGACTAACAGTTACAGAACTAGTGCTCAATTGGTACTTGATGGCATGGATGCCTTATTTACTGAATTGGTAATTTCTCCTAATCGTGAAAATCTTCTTATGTACGGGCATTACGGTGTTTACCTTATTGATCTAGTTAGTAATTCAATTTTAACAGGAACTTTGGAGCCTATAGAAGTTTACACCTCTACTTCTTATAAAACCCTGTATGCAGCATTTGGTTCAGACTCTGGTAGTTTTGTTTTAGGAACTGAAAACTGGATAGGTATTTATAATACTGATGGCGCTGCAAAAACTAATGTAAGTTTGAGTGATGTTATCGGTGATTATGGTACTTTGTACGCTTTATACTGTCGATGATAGCATATTGACGTCAATCCAAAATAAAAGTAAGCTATTTCATAAAGTTATCTGGGAAGGTTAATGATTTTTTATCGACGACTGATCTTTTTTGTTGCCATATTTTTTATACCGTTCACTTTATTTGCGCAAAGCCGTTTTCTTGAAGAGGGAGTGGCTGGTACCGGTTTTCAAATAAATACACAATTTGATTCTTCTGATTCTGGTATATTTTTAGATTCAATAGGTGCTTCAATCGCTTATTCGATTGGAGGCATCATGGATATTGGATTTATTCTAAATCGTGAAAACGGGAATGTTAATGATTCGAATAGCATAAACTGGAATCTGGATCTTATTTATAATCTAATTGCTATTAAGCAGAATGAGGTTAACCCCATTAACATACAGCTTGAAATTGCATATGGCTATACAAACTATAATAATTCTGCTTATCTGGATTATTTTGATTATACCAAAACAAGTCAGGGCTATAATCTTGGAATTTCTATATTTCACGAATTTCTGAAGGATATGATAATTAGTTTTATTATTGGAGGGGAATTTCGCTACTCAAATTTCAATCATATTACCTATGAAAGTAGTAATCCTATCGCTCCTGTTGTTGAAAGTTATGAGCATGAAGAAAATTTATATTATGGAGGGTTCGGAAATATAATATTTAAACCGGATTCTGGTCCTCTGTTTTCTATAGAAGTTTCTACAATGTTTAATTACAATGATGATTTAATTGAGATAGTTCCTTCGTTTATATACATTCTGCCCTCTTATTAGTTAGATATTTATGAACTTAGATAACAAAAAAAAAATTAAAATAATCGGTGATGTTATATATTTGTTATTCGGAGTTCTTTTTTTATTTTTGATGCTAATAATAGTCATTGTACTAATTTTATATTTTTTAAAATCTGTTCTTGGAATTGATATTTTTCCAGATAGACATTTATGGGATTTTATTAAAGACTTTTAAATATTGTTTAAAACTATGAAAGTGTGATTAGATTTTTCTTTTCGTTTGAGCTCATTAGTAGAATATGTTAACATCTCTCCATGCATGAAACTCTAAAAAAAATTCTTCTCCTCGGTATCGGCGGCTTTTTAGGCAGTAATGCGCGCTATTGGATATCCAGGCTTATGATACATCTGACCGGGTGGGGTTATCCACTCGGGACATTGGTTGTTAATGCACTTGGAAGCTTTATCCTGGGGTTCATTGCAGGCATTCCGTTAAGCAGCAAGGGTATTTCACTGGAGTTGCGTCTTTTGATAGGTACTGGCTTTTTGGGGGCATTAACTACTTTTTCCACTTTCTCAGTGGAAACTGTTGAGATGTTTCAAAAAGGAAGCCCGGCAACAGCTTTACTGAATACCGGGCTTAATATTGGATTAGGATTTTTATCCGCCTTTATCGGCCTGTATTTATCCAAGCGCTACGTCTAAGAGCATCATTACAGTGAACCCAAGCATGGTTCCTATCGTTGCAACATCTGAATGGGTTCCCTGCTGAGATTCCGGTATTAATTCTTCAATTACTACATAAATCATTGCTCCCGCTGCAAATGCAAGTGCATACGGCAGGATTGGCTGCATTCTTACTACTGCAAATGCTCCAAGGACACCGGCAATCGGTTCAACTATTCCCGAAGCCTGTCCGAAAACGAAAGCTTTTTGTCTGCTTATCCCTTCACGCCTGAGTGGAATCGAGACTGCAGCACCTTCCGGGAAATTCTGGATCCCTATACCTATAGCAAGGGCAATTGCTCCACCTATGGCTGCTGAAGGCAGCCCTGCTGCAACCGCACCGAATGCTACACCTACGGCAAGTCCTTCGGGGAAGTTGTGGATTGTAATTGCCAGCACAAGCAGGATGCTTCTCTGCCAGCTGGTTTTTACGCCTTCCGCCTTATCAACCTTGAATCCGGCATGAAGATGGGGCAGCAGTTTATCTACAAGAAAGAGAAATCCGCCACCGGCTAAAAAACCTATCACCGCAGGCATCCATTTATTGCCTCCGCTGCTCTCAGACATCTCAATTGCAGGAGCAAGCAGAGACCAGTAGCTTGCAGCTATCATTACACCGGCTGCAAAACCGAGCATCGCATCCAAAATATTTTTCTTAATTTCTTTAAAAAAGAATACCAGGGCTGAACCTGCAGCCGTGACAGCATAGGTGAAAAGGGTCGCAAGCAGGGCCTGAACAACATAATTCTGATTCAAAAACCAATTCATAGTCATATACCTCTGTTTTTAACACTATTCTAACTTTATTTTAACAAACGGGTCACAGTTAGATATGAATATACACTCAGTAATAATAATCCAAAAGGAGAGAAAAATGAAGAAGATAAATAGATTAGTACTTCTTTTACTCGCAGCCTCTTTTTTAGCTGCAGGTTTAGCGTTCGCAGGCGGAGCACAGGAAAGCTCAGATCCCGTAAGTTATTCAATGGGTGGTTCTACAACTGTTGAACCCATCGTAAGAAGCGCAATAGAGGCTTATGAGGCTATCCACAGCGATGTAAGACTTTCATACGAAGCACAGGGTTCATCGGTTGGTGTTCAGGGCGTTCTTGACGGTGTATACGTTCTTGGCGGTGCGTCCAGGGAGCTTAAATCAAAAGAATCAGATGCAGGTGCAGTTGCAACACCAATCGCACTCGACGGTATTGCAGTTGTGGCTAACAACAATGTAATTATCGACAGCCTTTCGAGAGCTGACATCGCAGGTATCTACACCGGAGCTATAACAAACTGGAAAGAGGTTGGCGGAGCAGATAAACCAATCGTTGTAATAAACAGAGACGAAGCTTCAGGAACCAGAGTTGCTTTCTTCGAGCTTACTATCGAAAAAGAAATTGGAAAGGAAGCAGAATTTCTCAAGGATGCTATCACAGTTGAGTCAAACGGCGATATGGTAACCAAGGTTGGCTCAACTCCCGACTCAATCGGTTTCTGCGGATTCGGTTATGTTGATAAAGCAATCAGTTCAGGCGCAAAAACAATCCTCGTAGACGGTGTTGAAGCTTCTGTAGACAACGTACTTGACGGTTCTTATCCAGTTTCTAGAAAGCTCAATGTTGTGACGATGGGTGCAGCAGAAGGTTTTGCAAAAGATTTTATAGCCTTCCTTCTTGGTGACGAAGGTCAGACTATCGTTGAAGATGAGGGATTCATCGCCCTTCCATAATTTTGAAGATAATTCGAATCGATATAGGCCTGCTCAGTCGAGCGGGCTTTTTTTTCTGCTGACAGTAGTTGAAATCAATAATGTTATGTTATAGTTCTGTTATGAATAAAACAGTATCCGCCCCTGACTTAAAAAATCGGATTGATGATAATTCGCAGTATTCGCTTATTTTTGATCAGATCAATTTCGATAATATTGATTTCTATAAATCAGGTAATCATCTTGGGCAGTTTTCTGCATATTCTAAAACTGTCGGCAATATCTTTGAAGCTGTGCGTGATCCGCTTGGAATAAACAAGCTGTTTTATACCGAGACAGAATCAGGTGAAATTATTTTTGCTTCAGAATTTACAGATTTATTTATTCATAAAACGCCAATCTTTTCGGTTCCGGCTGGTAAACTTGTCAGAATAGGAAAGGGCGGTCTGCGGGAAACAGTTCATTCACTTAACATTCCTGAAGCGGATTACTCTGATTTTAACATTGATGCTTTTAAAACTGTTTTTACTAAAAGACTGGAATCTGTTTTTACGACTATTAAATCTCTTGAAGATACAGGGTGGACTGTCTTTGTTGCTCTCTCCGGAGGTTTGGACAGTACCATTATTGCATCCAGTGCATCAAAATACCTTTCAAATCCAATAGCATGTACTCTGGATCTGGGAAAATCCGAAGATTCGGAAAAATCTATTAAGATTGCATCGCATATTGGAATAAAGCATATGACTTTCAAAACAAGCGAGGCTCAGATACTTGAATCTTTGAAAGATGCTCCATGGATGTGTCAGGATTTTAGGGATTTTAATGTTCATTGTGCAGCCTTAAATATTCTGCTTGCAAAAAACATTAGAGAATATGTTGATGGTGTTGCTGAGATAGATAAGAATAAAATGATTATCCTGACAGGTGATTTAATGAATGAGTTCACCTGTGATTATGCCGGAGAAGTGATTGATGGCGTTGAATACTATAAACTCCCTAGAATAGGCAAGAAAGAGCTCCAGAGCTACCTTATTGGAGGCCTTGATACATCTGACAGGGAGCTTTCTCCTTTTCGTTATTATGGCCTGAAATGCATTCAGCCTTATGCTGCGGTTTATGATCTGTATAATTCTGTCCCTGAGGATATACTTACAACAGAAGATCCCAAGAAGCTGCTTAACTCATTTCTTGTTGATGAGACAATTCTGAGTTTTATTCCCAAGGTTAAGCTCAGGGCTCAGGTAGGCAGCCGTGAAAATATGGGTATACTCGGTCTTTGTCATAAGATGGGATTTAACGATAAAACTTACAAAGGTGATCTAATTGAAAGAGCTGGAAAAGGCGATGGGCAGATTCCTATCTTTGTCGGTCGCTACGATGTTGAAAAATTCAGTTAATATTGTGGAATAAATTCTATAGATAGCCCGGAATCTTCCTTCGCATCCTGGCACACCGCCAGCTTGGTCCCACCGTTCACCGAATACAGACTGAACTTCCACCCATTAATGCTGTCAATTGGAATGGTACTGAACTCTGCCAGAGGCTGCTGCAGACCCAGCCCAATTGCCTTAATATAGCTCTCCTTCATTGTCCATATTCTAAAAAATGCATCAATCCGCATGTCTTTCGAAAAGCTTCTGATATATGCGTTCTCATCAGGATGAAAATACGATGACAGGCTTTCAGGATCGATTTCCCTGTGATTTTCAATATCTACGCCTATTTCATGATCGGAAAGCGCTACAGCAGCCCATTTGTGGGTATGTGAGATGTTGAAATGAATGTCAGGCCTTTTAGTAAGATAGGGCTTCCCATATTTCCCGGTATCAAAGCGGTATTCAGACTCTTTTAGATTGTATTCTTCAAAAAGTACTTTTCTTAATAGCGAGTGCGCTAAAAGGATTATTTCCCGGTCCTTGCGGAAGATTTTTTTGCCTATATCCTTCTGTTTCTCTTTCGGAAGAAGCTTTAAGAGCCTGTTATATTCGTCATCTGGGATGGGGTTAGTCTGGTGCAGGACGTAAATCTTAGCCAAGAGCTTTACCTGAAAAGCTGTTCGACTTCAGCACGTGTTCCGGACAGCAGCAGGTAATCAGCAATGAGCCTTTCTTTGAGTTCCGGGTTGTTCCGCTTTTCACCAAACATGTGGTTCCATGTGTTGATGTATATTACCGGGTGCGCCCCTGTGTTTGTATATTCAAAAGCTGCTGCCGGCACTGTCTCTGAGAAGTGCTGCACCTTTTTCTGTTTAAATGTCTGTCCGCCGCTGTAAACATCTGTAAAATCAATTTCAGACAGTACGATGTTGTTGATATCAAAATACATCCTGAATGTTTCAACGTCATGAATCCTGTGATATTTGATGCTTCGGTAAAAATCATAAAACTCGTCGGTCAGGCTGGAAGGATGATCTTCATCGCTGAAGACTACCGTTACCTCGAAAACAAAGAATTCGTCTTCTCTTGTTTTATTGACCCAGACAGCCTCAATTCCGTTACCGGCAGCTATATCTTCCTCTGGAATGCTGAATACCGGCCTGATCGCCTCAAAAAGATCATCATAATAGGGGGCAGAGCTTCCTTCCAGCACAGGTGATTTTGTTGTCATGCATGCTAGAAATAAAAACGGGAGGACGATGATTATCAGATACTCGGTTTTTACTATAGATTTAAAAAGATTCATCTATATTAATTTCGGATAAAATAAAAAGCTCAGTAGCTTTTTATTTGTATTGTGTGTGGTGAAGTAATTTTATGGATGGAGTCCAAAGAGAATCAGATTTTGATAATAAAAATCACTTAAAAATCAACATGTAAAAGCTGCAAACCGGCTTTTACATGTTATTTCATTTTCTTACAGGTATCAGGTTAAGAAACTCCGCCCTTGTAGCCTCACTCTTGCGGAATGAGCCGAGTACTGATGATGTGGTCATAACCGAGTTCTGTTTTTCGACTCCGCGCATCATCATACACATGTGCTGGCATTCCATAACGACGCCGACGCCCTCGGGTGATACAGCCTCCATAACGGCTTCCGCAATCTGTTCGGTCAGGTTTTCCTGAATCTGCAGTCTTCGGGCAAAATGATCTACTATCCTTGCCAGCTTGCTTACACCGATTACAACGCTGTCTGCTACGTAGCCGATGTGACACTTGCCGAAGAAGGGCAGCATATGGTGTTCACAGAGACTGTAGACCTCTATATCGCGCACAATTACCATATTGTTTGATGTTGATTCAAAGATTGCGTTGTTGATAACCTTGTTCAGGTCGTCGCGGTATCCCTTTGTCAGGAATTCCCAGGAGCGGGCGGCACGTTCGGGAGTTTTTATCAGTCCCTCGCGTTCCGGATCCTCTCCTATTTCAATGATCAGCTCACGTATAAGCTGTTCTACTCTTTCTTTATTCATTTAATTTCCGCCAGGGCTTTATCAATTTCAGTCATCAGATGTTTGTAGTCTGTTGCGACAGGGACTTCAGGATTTTCCTTGATTATGCTCTCGGGCGGACAGAAAAGCACACCTGCGTCCGCTTTTTTTATCATTGAAAGATCGTTGTATGAATCGCCTGATGCAATAACTTTCATTCCCATTGAATGAAATCCTTCAACAGCTTTTCGCTTTCCGTCTTTCTGCCTGAGTGTATAGTCTGAAATCCTTCCATCAGCATCAACAATGAGTGAATTACAGAAAATTGTCGGCCATCCGAGCTTTTTCATGAGCGGCTGAGCAAACTGTTCAAAGGTATCAGATAGAATTACAACCTGAGTCTTGGCTCTAAGTTCATCAAGAAAGTCCTTTGCGCCGGGAAGGGGATCCATCCCTCCTATAACTCTCTGGATGTCAGTCAGTTTCAGTTTGTGTTCATCAAGGATGTTCAGTCTTTTTTTCATCAGAACATCATAGTCAGGTTCATCCCTGGTTGTCATTTTCAGTTCGTCAATTCCGGTATCTATCGCAAAATTTATCCAGATTTCAGGTACGAGGACACCTTCAAGGTCTAGGCATACAAGATTCAAGTTAAGCTCCTTTTTCAGGCAGTGCCCCGGCTATCGTGTTCCAGAGGCTTGTGCTGAGTTCTTTTTTTTCGTCTTCTGACATCGATGCTGTCTCGACGGGTTTGTGTATTGTGAGGTAGAGATCGCTCGGGACAACTCTTCCTTTCTGTTCAAATGCTTTGTAGGTTCCGTTAATGGTCACCGGCACTATGGTCAATCCGGCCTTTGCTGCCATCAGTATGCTTCCGGGTTTGAATGATGCCATTTTGCTGCTGCGGCTCCGGGTTCCTTCGGGGAAAATTACCTTGGGGTAGCCGTGTTCGGCTTCCTGGATACCCTTTTCAATATCACGCATTGCGGCTCTGAAGTTGTGCCGATCGATAAAGATGCAGTGCAGTGCCTTTGCCCATGGACCGATAACAGGCCATCTTCCAATCTGCTTTTTTGCAATAAATCCGATAGGAACGGGCAGGGTGGACATCAGGAAGGGGATGTCTGCAAATCCCTGGTGGTTGCCGATAAAAATCAGCTTCCTGTGATCGGGCAGATTTTCAAGTCCGCTGACATGCACTTTGCAGCCGGCCATAAAAAAAGAATACCTTCCCCAGCTTGTCGTAGCAAACAGCGCATAGGCGTTTATCGCTTTTTCCAGTCTCAGTATTTTGAGAATGAGAAAAGGGATGAACAGGATAAGCGAGAATATCATGAAAATGAGAAATGCTATCCCGAACAGAATGGTATGAATTAAGTCTCTCATGCGCAAATATTAGCGTATTAGCCCCGTTTTTGCTATTACAAACAACTAAAAACTGCAGTTTTTAGTTGTTTACCTTAGATTTAAGGATGTTACTATATTTCCAAATATTGGAAATATAGTAACTCTAAGACAAAAGTGATAGCCCTAATTTAGGGTTATTACTTTTGTCCCTATAGGATTTCGTTCGATATGATAATATACTTATGCCATGAAAGACACACAATTTTTTTACGATATGAGGGATAAGGATCCCGAACTTTATAAAGCCGCAGAGATTGCAATCAGGGATGTTTTGAAGGTAAAGGCTGATGAAACAGTTCTGATTGTTACCAATCCTGTTGCTGATGTAGCTGAAATCTCATATGCCTTGTACGATGCCGCTCTGGCTGTTGATGGAAAGCCTGTGCTGATGTTTCAGGAAGTTAAGAATCAGCTTTCCTTTGCAGAAAAAGCTGTAATCGGAGCTCTTGAGTCGGAACCTGATGTTGTTATCTCGATGAGTGCCGATAAAATCGGTAAAGACTACAAAGCTTCAGCCAATCCGCTGGTTGCTGCCGACGGAACTTCGTACAACAGCACTTTTCACTATATTATGGGAATCGGCAAGTGCAGGGCTTTCTGGTCGCCGGGTGTCAGCAGGGAGCTTTTTGTAAAGACTGTTCCTGTTGATTATGAGAGGATGAGGCGTGAATGCGATGCAGTGAAGACTGTCCTTGATAAGGCTGATAAGGTTCACATTAAAAGCCCCGGCGGAACTGACTTATGGCTTGGGCTTAAGGGCCGGGAAGCAAAGCTTGATAACGGTGATTTTTCAATCCCAGGCGAAGGTGGAAATCTTCCGGCAGGAGAAACATTTATCTCACCTGAACTTAATACGGCAAGCGGAAAGCTTGTTTTTGACGGCAGTATCTCGGTCTACAACGGAGATATGATTGTTGTTGATCCCGTTTATCTTGAAATAGCCGACGGCTTTGTGGCCTCAGTTACCGGAGGCAAAGAGGCTGAGGCACTTCTTGAAACCATTACTCTGGGTGAGAATAACGCCCTCGAGTTTGAGGCAGCGGGCAAGCTGCCCAAGGGTTCCGGTGAAAGCTATAAAAAGAATGCCAGAAACCTCGGTGAGCTTGGAATCGGGCTGAACCCTGCTGCCGGAATTGACGGAAATATGCTGGGTGATGAGAAGGCCTACCGGACAATCCACATAGCAATCGGTTCAAACTATGACGAGGATGCCAACGCTCTGATTCACTGTGACTGTCTTGTTAAGGATCCCACCGTAACCGCTTATATGCCCGATGGAACTGAGGAAGTGATACTGAAAGACGGAGAACTTGCTGTTTAAACTGACGGTATGTTTATTTCTTAAGCAGGATAGTTAAAATGCGGTTCTTGTCGACTGTTTCAATAGTGAATGAGTAACCGCCTATGCTGATTTCGTCCCCGATATCGGGGATGCGGTCAAGCCTTTCAATGATATAGCCGGCTACGGTTTCCGCGTAGTCGGTTTCAGGGATATCGACATCGAATGAATCGCTGAACTGGTGCAGGGAGGTATCTCCCATAATCCGCCATGAATGCTCATCGAGTTTTACAATCTTTTCGATTCCCTGTTCCTCGTTTTCATCGTAAAGCTCACCGAGAATTTCCTCGATGATATCCTCTCGTGTTACTATTCCGGCCAGTCCGCCGTATTCATCAAGAACTACGGATATATTGAGAGTCTCTTTTTTAAACAGCCTGAAAAGCTCATGAAGCCTTCGGTTTGAAGGGATAAAAATAGGCTCACGCATTATGTCTTTCAAACGCTGGTTTCCGTTTCCCTTGATCATCATAGCGTTTACATCATTTGAAAGCACAATTCCGATTACATTCTCAGGTTCTTTTTCATAAACAGGAATTCTTGAGAATCCCCGGCTGCTGATTTCTTCAATTGACTCTTCAATTGTTCTGCTGCAGTCGAGACTGAAAACATTGGTTCTATGGGTCATGATGGCCTGTACTGTCACATCATTCAGTCTGAAAACGCTTTTAACCATCTCTGACTCATAGTTTTCAACCACGCCTTCTTCCTCGGCAGCGCGGACCATGTGGAGCAGTGCATCGAAGGAGATTCTTCGTGTCTGCTTATGGATGAAGAATCTTGTGATGAGCGAACTTGCGGCTGATATAAGAAAAATAACCGGAGTCAGGACCTGTGCAAGCAGATATACCGGCCAGGCAGAGATGAGGCTGATTTTATCATTCAGGGCAATTGCTATCCGCTTCGGAGTGAGCTCGGCAAAAATGAGGATAACGAGGGTTAGAACTCCGGTCATTATACCCACCATTTTGCTTCCGAATAGATCAATGGTCAGCTGGGTAGCTATGGCAGAAGCTGCAATATTTACAAGGTTGTTTCCAAGAAGTATTGTTGTAAGCAGTTTATCGGGGTTTTCTCCGAGTTTCCGGACCAGTTTGCCCCTGTGCCCCTTTGTTTTGCTGATTACACGAAGCTGTATCGGAGACAAGGATGTGAAGGCTGTTTCTGTTGCTGAAAAACATCCTGAAAGCATGAGCAGGAGAACCAGATATATAATATCAGCTGTCATCTCAGCCGGCGCTCCGCTGCGGTTTGGATTTTATAATGTTTTTACTCGGTAAAGGGTCATCGTCCATCGTTTACTAAAATACTATAATAAAAACATTTATATTTATCAATAGACTGAAAAAATTGTATTAGAATATAACTATGAAGAATATTGTTTGTTTCGGTGATTCAAATACCTGGGGTTATAACCCCGAAAGCGGGGAAAGATACCCCCATGAAATAAGATGGACTTCTGTACTACAGAAGGAGCTTGGTTCCGGGTACATTGTAATACCTGAGGGCTTAAACGGCAGAACAACCGTCTGGGAAGATCCGTTCAGCGCGTATAGAAAAGGGATAGAGCATCTGATACCGGTACTGCTTACGCATAAGCCGATTGATCTGCTTGTTCTGATGCTGGGAACCAATGATTCAAAAAACTTCCTTGGAAACACTCCTATGGCAATCGGCTGGGGCTTAAGGTTTCTTGTAGAAACCATACAATCTTCAGGCTGCGGAAGAAACGATGAAGCCCCCGCTGTGCTAATTGTCAGTCCTGCCCCTGTAAAAGAGGTGGAATCGGACAATCCTCCCTTTGATATAAGGAGTTTCGCTTCTATATTAGGACATAATCCGACTGAGGTTTCGAAAGGCCTGTCTGTGGAATACCGGATGATAGCCGATGATTTATCATGCGGCTTTTTTGACGCATCAGTCTGTGCGGAGGTCAGCGGGCTGGATGGGGTTCATCTTACTGAGGGGAGTCATGCCGCTTTGGGGGCCGCCCTGGCCGGGGTGATTGGACAGATAAAGCTCTGAAAACTGAAAAAACCTGTAGATGATGTATCTTCTACATGATATGAAAAAAATATTATCGGTTTCAATTTTTATTATTCTGGTTTTTGGGATGGCTATCCATTCCTGTGATAATTTTCAATTACCCGGTTCAGCAGACGGGGAAGAAGATATTTCAGACAGTCCCGATGATAACTCTGAACCGGCAAATGATAATCCTGATTCTGAAGCTGTAATCAACATCACCGCTCCGGATTCAATCGAACAACTGATATTTGTTCACCACTCCTGCGGTAATAACTGGCTTGGTACAGGTAACGGTAATCTGGGTGATTCACTTGCTGCAAATAACTATTATGTCAGAGACACATACTACGGATGGGATGCTGTATTGAATACAGATATTGGAAGTTCCACTGATACTGACGACTGGCTTACCTGGTTTTGTGATTCAACCGTTCAGTCAAATGGTGAGACAAGAAGCGGCAATATCATGAGCTCCCTGTATGAAACTGATAACCAGAATGCTTCATATACCGTATTATCCAATCCAGGCGGAGAAAATGATATCATAATGTTTAAATCCTGCTATCCATGCAGTGAAGTCGGCTTGTCTATCGATGATGAGAAGGCAATTTATATCCAGCTGCTTGATTACTTTGTTCTTCATCAGGATAAATTATTCATTTTAGTTACCCCTCCGGGTGAAACCGTGGTATCCAGTTATTTGCTGACCAGGGAGCTTTGTGAATGGCTTGTGGATGAAGAAAACGGCTGGCTGAAGGATTATACAGGTAATAATGTAGGCGTTTTTGATTTCTATTGTGTTCTTTCAGAAGAAAACTCACATCACACTATTGAAAACGGAAGTATAATTTATGAATACGCATCCGATTATGACGGCACCTCGCCTTATCATGATTATGATAATCACCCCAATAGTGATGGAAACCAGAAATCAACAGATGAGTTCATCCCTCTGCTTAACTACTACCGGAACAGATGGCGCGGCGTTGAATAATTCTTAAATTTTTAAACTCCTGTTTGCCGACAGCAGAAAAAATTATTATATTTTCTCCAAACAAATAATTAATGGGAATATCCCGCTTTAGATAGTTAATTAGGAGAGAATTTACTGATGTCAAAGAAGAAATTTAAAACCGAAATTTCGCAGCTTCTGGATCTTATCACCCATTCGCTGTATTCCCACAAGGAGATCTTCCTTCGTGAGCTCGTTTCCAATTCATCCGACGCACTTGATAAGCTTAAATACTTGACCCTTACGGATGACAGTCTCAAGACACTTAATTTTGAGCCCCGCATAGATATCAGTTTTGATTCGGATGCAAAGACTTTCACAGTAGCGGATACCGGAATCGGTATGAATGCCGAGGACCTCGAGGCTAATCTTGGTACTATTGCCAGATCGGGAACTAAAAACTTCCTCAGTCAGCTTACAGGCGACGCAAAGAAGGAATCCAACCTTATCGGACAGTTCGGTGTAGGTTTCTACTCTTGCTTCATGATTGCAGACAAGGTTGAAGTGATTGCGAAGAAGGCGGGCGATGAGCAGGCCTGGAAATGGGAAAGCGACGGGAAGACCGATTACACGGTTACTGAGGCTGAACGCGAAACTCAGGGGTCAACTGTTATCCTTCACCTTAATGAAAGCGGAGCTGAGTATGCCAATAGATGGCAGATTGAACAGCTTGTTAAGAAATATTCAAACCACATAGCATTCCCGATCTTTCTTGAATACGATGAGTCAAAGTGGGAAGGCGAGGGCGATGACCGAAAAGAGCTCAAAGAACATAAAATTGAGCAGATCAACAGCGCCTCTGCAATGTGGAAAAAATCGAAGTCCGAGCTTACAGACGAAGACTATAATGAATTTTACAAGACAATCGGGCATGACAATGAAGACCCTATGCTCCATATTCATACAAAAGCCGAAGGAACCCAGGAATACACAACCCTTTTCTACATTCCTTCAAAGGCCCCCTTTGACCTCTACCAGGCTGACTACAAGCCGGGGGTAAAGCTCTACATTAAACGTGTATTTATTACCGATGATGAGAAGGAACTGATGCCTGTTTATCTGCGCTTCCTGCGCGGTGTAATCGACTCAGAGGATCTTCCGCTTAATGTAAGCCGTGAAATACTTCAGCAGAACAGGGTTCTGGAATCTATCAGAAGCTCATCTGTCAAAAAGGTTCTGGGTGAGTTCAAGAAACTTGCAGAAAACAATCCTGAAAAATACAAGGATTTCATTGAACAGTACAACAGACCGCTTAAGGAAGGCCTTTATTCGGATTATGCAAACCGTGAAACCATTCTGGAGCTCGTTCGATACAAATCAACTGAGGAAGAGGGCTGGGTAAGCTTTGCGCAGTACAAGGAACGGATGAAGGAAGATCAGAAATCGATCTATTACATCACCGGTGGTAATGAGGCAACACTCCGAAACTCTCCGCTTCTCGAAGCATATAAAAAGAAGGGTATTGAAGTTCTCATCATGGATGATGAGATCGATGAAATTGTTACTCCTTCAATTTTTAATTACAGCGAGATTGAGCTCAAGGCTGTAAACAAGAGCGGCGCTGCAGATGATCTCAAGACTGAAGAGGACAAAGAAAAAGAAAAGGATCTTGAACCGGTAATCAAGAAGATTAAGAAGGCTCTGGGCGACAAGGTTAAAGATGTCGTTGCATCAACAAGGCTTTCAGATTCTCCTTCCTGTATTGTTGCCGATGAGAATGATCCGACAATGCAGATGCAGCAGATGATGCGTGCAATGGGTCAGACCGATATGCCGGATATTGTTCCCATCCTTGAAGTTAACCCTGATCACGAGATTGTTACAAAACTAAAAGATCTTGCTGACAAGGATATGTTTAACGATATCTGCTTCCTTCTTCTGGAACAGGCGATGCTTGTTGAGGGTACCGAACTCAAGGAACCTGCTGAATTTGTAAAAAGACTTAACAGGGTAATGGGTAAGGCTGTATAGGCTGAAACTCTTATTTGAATATCACAAGGCAGCTTCATTTGAGGCTGCCTATTTTTTTAACCGATCGACATTCTTCTGAATTCCATCAAAAATGCTTCTGCTTATATTATCCGGAAATTTTGGAGGCAGATTTTCTGATGTTTCCTTAATTACAACCGGGACTTTGTTTATAATATCATCAATTAGTTTTTCGGCTGAATGAACCGGGAAACCGGTGAGCTTTGCCGTCTCAATCCAGTGGCGTCTGAATATTTTATTCCAATGGTATTTCTTGCCCTTGCCGCCATGCACAGCCATGGCCATTCTGATTTTCCCGGGATGAATATTGCCTCTGTTGTTTCCAATTGCCGGATAAACTGAGATTACATCGTAGAAAGGTGTGAGGCTGAATCGACCCTGCGGATGTATGAAAATACTGAAATTCTTTGCATGCCCATCCGGAGCCGCAAGAAGCCAGTATAAAATCTGAGCTTTAAAGAACCGTTCCCGGTCTTCAGCCGGATTTGATGAACCATTCAGGATTGAAAGTATTTCTTTGATACCAGGGCCGCCATCGCTTTCATACTTATAACCTCCGGAGGTTCCTGTAGACTGGCAGATATCCTCCTGCGGGAGCCTCAGCAGTACGGTTTTGTCGCTATTAAACCTGCGATCAAACCTCTTTATACTAAGCGCCTTTTCGGTTCCAAAATTAAGAATTTCACAATCGGGTACAGGCATTTTGAAATTCCTCAGGAGCCTCATGCACAGCCATTCATTCTCAACAGAATTTGAAAGGTCGACATTATCCTGGCCGATAATGCCGAGAGGAAGCTTGAAGATGTGGGTTGTTGGAGTTGTTCCATCAGGAAGCATCCATCGTCCATTATGAAAGAGGAAAGCTGTTTTTTCCTGCGCTCCTGCCAGCGAAATCCTGAAAAACTGCTCATCGGTATTCTGATATGACGATATTTCGCGGGATTTTAAAATACCTTCTATTTCTTTATCTGAGAGGATCTTCCCCTTTATCATTCCAGAATTAACAGGTGGTCTGTCTTTAGAGGATAGTTGTATGGCTCCTATACAGTCTTTTCCGACTTTTTCAAGAATATCAAATCCGTCAGTTGTTTTTAATCCAAGCCTGATCTGCATCCGTTTCCGTATTTCCATCGAATCAGGAAGCAGATTGTCAAAAAACGATTCAACAATCGGTCCTTTAAACTCATAGTCTGACGCGGTGAGTGGAAGTGAGAGCGACAAAGGTCTTGAGTTAGGTGACAGGAGCCATGAATCAGAATAACAGAATTTACTCACAGGTGAATCTGTCCAAGTGCCGACTATTTCGTTATTCATATAGACATCAAGGGAGAGGTGCTGTTTATTCCTTCCCATATCTACCATTCCCCGCCGTCTGGAGACTTACGCGGTTTCTGCTTCTCTGTGATATGTAGCTCCAAATCCAGAGCCGAAAGTAGTTTAAACAGGCTGTCCAGTGTGCTCCTGTCGGGATTGTTCTCAAGCAGTGACACTGTTTTCGGAAGCAGGCCTGTTCTCTCTGCAGTCTGTGCCTGCGTTAGTTTTCTGCTTTTCCGGAAACTTTTGAGAATTACCGCAAGCTGATTTGATCCCTGTATAAAGCTCATTATACCCTCCAGGGTTTATTTGGAAATTATACCCTAAAAGGTATATATTGTAAATATACCTTTTAGGGTATGGATGTGAGAATGTTTGATTTTCAATATAAATACGTGTATTATGTGTAGGTGAAAAAACTTAGAAACCCTTTTATCGGACATGAAGGATATAATTGTTTCGGCTGTGCTCCTGATAATGAGCACGGCCTTCGGATGGAATTTTATGAGGACGGCGATGAGATCGTCTGCCTCTGGGATGCCCCTGATTATTTTCAGGGATATAATTACATCCTCCACGGCGGGGTAAGGGCCGCGCTGATAGATGAGCTTGCGGCCTGGGTGGTCTTTGTAAAACTGAAGACTGCCGGTTATACAACCAGGCTTGATGTAAACTACAGCGGAGGAGCCTATACCAACCGAGGCAAGGTGACTCTGCGCGGCCGTTTGACTGAAATGAAGAAGAATATCGCTGTGGTTACAGTTGATCTCTACAATGAGAAAGACGAGGTTGTAACAAGCGGGACAGCGGAATACTTTACTATTCCTGAAAAGATCGCAATGAAAAAGATGATGTATCCGGGGATTGAAGCCTTTTACGACGAGTGATGCAGAAGCCTGTCATTAAATTGACAGGCTTTCTATTATTTTACATATCGGACCAATATCTTCCCTTTCCACGGCAAGGCTGGTGACCATCCGGACAGCGTGGAAGCCGGCTGCGCTGCAGAGGATTCCCTGCTTCCTGAGTGCTTCAACGGCATCTGAGGCGCTGCAGCCTGTTGTTTCAAAGAAAATTATATTAGTCTCCACCTTTGCCGGATCTATTGAAGCCCAGGATGTTTCTGCAAGCGCTGCAGCTATTTCCTTTGCGGCGGCGTGATCGTAGGCTATCCTTTCGACGTGATTATCAAGTGCATAGAGGCCTGCCGCTGCCAGTATACCGGCCTGCCGCATCCCACCGCCTAACATCTTCCTTACTCTTCTTGCTTCGGCTATGAACTTTGTGCTTCCGCATAGGAGGCTTCCGACGGGGGCTCCGAGACCCTTTGAGATACAGAATGTGACTGTGTCGGCATAGGATGAAATCTGCTTTACGCTCATGCAGGTTGCTTCGGCTGCGTTGAAGATTCGTGCGCCGTCGATGTGGACAGGAAGGCTGTGTTCTTTGGCGAGTTCTGAGACGGCCTTGAGTTCGGCTTCGGTGTAGCAGGTGCCGCCTTCCTTGTTGTGAGTATTCTCGAGTTCAATCAGTCCGGAGACGGGCATGTAGTAGATGTCGTCACGGATGAGCGGTTTGATTGCTTCGGGTGTGAGTATTCCGCGTTCCCCGTCGAGTCCGATAACGGAGGCTCCGGCTATCGATGCTGCCGAAGAGAGTTCGTAATGGATGATGTGGCTGTTTTTATGGGTTAGGACTTCCCGGCCTTTGCCTGCCTGCACGTAGATTGCTATCAGGTTGCCCATTGAGCCTGAGGGAACAAAGATTGCCGCCTGTTTACCGGTGATTTCAGCTGCACGATCCTGCAGGTTGTTTATGGTTGTGTCTTCGCCGTATACATCATCTCCGACTTCCGCCTTCATCATTGCCTCGCGCATGGCCTCTGTCGGTTTAGTTACAGTATCTGATCTCAGATCGTATGTTTTCATCCTGAACTCCTCTATTGCTATTTTATAAGTTTATTCAGCTGGGTGAAAAATCCGGGGTAGGTGATGGCAACGGCCTCTTTGTCGGTGATCGTGGTTGTCCCTTCTGCCTTGAGTCCGGCTATTGCAAGCGACATTACGATACGGTGATCCCCGTGACCTTCAAGTTTGCAGCCGGTAAGCGGGTTGCCTCCCCGTATAATCAGTCCGTCTTCAAGTTCGCTTATATCTGCTCCGAGTTTGCCAAGTTCGGCTGCCATGACCGCGATTCGGTCTGTTTCCTTGATTCGGGCCTGGGCGACATTTACAAGCCTTGTTTCGCCCTCTGCAAAACATGCTGTGACCGCCATTGCCGGAAGGGCGTCGGGAGTAGCGTTTATATCGATTACCGCTGCTTTGAGCAGGGGATCCGGATTTTCCGGATGGCCGGGGCCGATGACAGTGATTTCCGTGTTGCTGTGGAGAGTTTTGCAGCCCATCTGTTCAAGATAGTCCAGTACGGCTTTATCACCCTGTGAATCGTTTATATCAAGCCCCGTAAAGGTCAGTTTTGAGCCGGTTACTGCAGCGGCGCAGATAAAGAAGGTTGCCGAGCTGAAGTCTCCGGGGATGGGGCGGGTGAAGGCTTTGTAGGTCTGGCCGCCTGATATTTCGAAGGATTTGAAGTTATTGTTTTTATAGCTGATGCCCTGCTCATCAAGCCAGCGCAGGGTCATTTCAACATAGGGCTGCTCCATTAAAAGCGGAACATTTATTACGCTTTGAACACCTGAGTCCAGGGCGGCAAGCGGGGCGGCAAGCAGCAGTGATGACAGGTACTGGCTTGTGGGGCACTCAATAGACGTGCTTCCGCCTGTGATAGGACCGTTAATTGTGAAGGGGGCACAGCCTCCTGTTCCCATGCGTCTGACCTCGGCGCCGAGGTCTTCCAGACTGCTCAGCAGGTTTTCTGCGGAACGGCGCTGAATCTGCTCATCTCCTGTGAATTGTACCGGGATGCCGGCAAGCGCTGCCATTCCGGCTGCCAGGTAGAGTGTAGTGCCCGAATTGCCGACATCGATTGCCGGTATATTTTCAGGGAAGCTTCCCCCGTTTCCTGAGACCTTCCAGACTGCCGTGCCGTCAGCGGCGGTGCTTTCTGTATCGATTACTGCACCGAAAGCCCGGCAGGCTTCAATACATGATCGGGCGTCCGCGGAATCGAGCGGGTTTATAAGGCTGCTTTCACCGTCGGCGAATGAAGCAATCAGAAGAGCCCTGATTGTATGTGATTTTGAGGACGGAACTTGGATTTTAGCGGTTTCATCCAGTTTTTTCCGGCCGATAGAGTTAATTGTTGCGTCCATACCTGATTATACAGTAGAATCACTATTATGTCTTATTCATTGCTTGTTGATATGGATCATAAAATCAGCAGCGATATCAGAAAAAAACTTCTCCTGATAAATTATCAACGTCTTACTGTCGTCATCCCTGTTATGAGTTTATTTCTTCTGCTTCTGGTCCTGACCAACGGAAACAGTTTTTTATGGGGTTACAAGGCGGGAGACTATATGAAAATAAATCTTCCTGTTCTTATAATTCAGTCAGTTTTTATGATATGGTTTTTTCTGTTCAAGCCTGATAAAGAAGATGATGTTAAAAGCATTCACAGGATTTTTGTACTGCTTAATTATACTCTACTTATCGTATGGGCTGCTTTGACTACAGGACATGAGTATGTGATCTCAAAAGATTATATTGTTTTTCTGTTTGCGATGATCGTTGGTGCCGGAATAAACACGATTAGGTCCTTTTATACGGTTATCCTCGGTATTGCGGGTGTTGGAATTCTGCATCTTTTCCACGCCCCTGATATTGAAAGAATGCAGCTCGTTGATGCAGTAATTATAATGATCACTCTGTTTATTTCAGTAGTTTTCAGTCAGATGCATAACAGAACTCTTATCAGACTGTTTTTAAAAGATCATGAACTGGAACAGCGTGTAGATGAGCGTACGAAAGAGCTTGAAATGCAGACCCGGAGCGCCCTGAAATCGGATAATCTTAAAAGTATATTTCTTGCCAATATGTCACATGAAATCCGCACACCTCTCAATGGAATTATCGGCTTCTCAAGGCTTTTGAAAGATTTCAGGGACAGCGAGGAGCAGCGGGAACAGTATATTGAAATTATCAATACGAGTGCTAAAAATCTGCTTAATATCCTGAATGATATAATCGAGGTTTCAAGAATTGAAGCCGGTGAATGTGAATTGATGCTTGAGAATATCGATCTAAATGCAATAATTGATGAAACAGTAAGCGGATTCCTCAGCTACGATGCTGTTGTGGACGGTTCAATCATTCTGGAGGCCGAAGGCTGTGCAGGTTCCAGACCGCTGATGATAGTAAGTGACCGTATAAAAATCATACAGATACTAAATAACCTCATAAGCAATGCAATCAAATATTCCAGGAGAGGCAAAGTTGTTATCCGAAGCGGTTTAAATTCGGCCGGTGAACTTATTCTTGAGGTCGAAGACTCTGGAATCGGGATAAGGGAAGAGGATGCTACACTTATATTTGAGCGGTTCAGACAGGCCGGCGGAAGTATTTACGGTGTACGTGAAGGTGTGGGCCTGGGCCTTACAATCGTAAAAGGGTATACTGATATGCTCGGGGGGCGGGTTGAGCTTGAGTCCGAATACGGCAGAGGTTCAATTTTCCGTATAGTGCTCCCGGAAACCTGCATTAGAGAATCAAAAGGCGGCTGAATATTTGAATCACAACAGTAAAAAACTCCTCGCACCGGCATTCATGATACTGTCGGCATTTTCCTTTGCCTGTATGGGCGGGGTTATAAAATATGCTGAAAGTGTTTCCTACATCGAAAAGGTATTTTTTCGCAATCTGATAATTTTTTTCCTGATTTTTATTATGCTCATACCTGATATTCGTAAAGGTGGATTCAGGATTCTTGCAGGAAAGCCTCAGAACCGGATGAAGCTATTGTTGCGATCGCTTTTCGGGTTTATCGGAGTTCTTTTTTATTTTTATTCTGTAGAGCAGCTCGTTCTGGCTGATTCATCACTGTTGAACAGGCTGTCATCAATTCTTGTAATTATATTTTCAGCTGTTTTTCTTAAGCAGAAGCTTAAACGATATCAGTACCCGGCGCTTATAGCATCTTTTGCCGGGATGATACTTGTAATAAAGCCGGGGTTCAATATGCAGCTGCTTCCGGCTGTCGCCGGACTTTTAGGGGCGGTGACTGCTGCCGCGGCTTACACTATGATTGCCTCGCTCCGTGGCAGTGAGAACTCTCTCGTTATTATTTTCTGGTTTTCCGGAATATCGATTATCTTTTTAATTTTCCCCTTCCTCAGGGTCTGGACAGCGCCTACTGCGTCCGAGCTGGCTGCCCTCATTGCAACTGGGCTTTTTTCTGCCGCTGGTCAGTTTTTTTTAACGCTTGCATACTCATACGGCTCAGCCTCTGAGGTAGCCATTTATAACTATACTCATGTTGTATTTTCTGCGCTGATTGCAGTTGTTTTTTTTGGAGAGATTCCCGATGCCTTTTCAATAGGAGGCGCAGTCCTGATACTGGGTTCGGCACTTTTTCTTTATTTTAGGGGTAAAAAAGCAGCCAAATAGCGCTTATTGTGAATAAAACCAGGATCCGGGTGTACAATATTGTAACAGTTTATCAGCAAAACAATGTTAAATATTCGGAGGTTAACCAATTTATGAAAAAAACAATTATAGTACTGCTTATAATTTCAGCCGTTATTCTTATGACTCTTACATCCTGTGCTGCCGGCCCTAATGAGTTTAAGGGTCTGGAGGATGTTGAAGGGGATGTCGCCGGGTTCTTTATGGGCCTGTGGCACGGATTTATAGCCCTGTTCACTTTTATAATTTCACTTTTTTCCGACAAGGTTAATGTCTACGAGATTCATAACAACGGCGGTTGGTATAACTTCGGTTTTATCCTTGGAGTTTCTGCATTCTTCGGGGGTGGAGGCAAGGGATCAAGCCGCGGAAGCCGTAAATGGAGGGAACGCTGCAGGGACTGATTTAACAATCTGTGGAAAACATGTGGAAACTTGTGATAAATCTGTGGAAAGAAAGTGCATATTTATAAAAAAACCGGGGTGTTTCTCCCCGGTTTTTTTTGAGTCTGATAAATCAGCTTATTTTGAAAGATAAGTATCTCTGTAGCTCTTTACTTCTCCAACACTTTCAGCGCTGAGCATTGCATGCACAATTGCTCTTGTGAGTGTGTCGGCAGCAGCAGCTCCGATTTTGTTTATGTTTGCCGGCATGTAACCCCATGTTGCTTCCTGCTGAAGTACTTCAGGAGACAGTTCGCCTGTTCCCAGTACGAAGATTGTATCACCGTCAAACATAGTGTGTGAGGGTCTGATGGCTCTTGCCATTCCGTCGTGTGCCATTTCGGCAATTTTTTTTGCCTGCGCCTTTGTGAGTTTTACGTTTGTAGCGATACAGGCTATGGTTGTATTTTTTACAGGTTCGCTGTCCGTATCAACATTTGCTGAAGCCAGTGCATCAGGATCTGAGTAAATAGCAAACTCATCGCCTATTTCAAGATATGCTCCGTAGAGTTCTCCTGTTTTTGGATTAACTGTGCTTCCTCCGGCATTTACGGCAACGATTGCTCCGACAATTACGCCGTTTCCAATATCAATACTGGCAGTTCCAAGACCGCCCTTTATTCCTGCTGCAATGGCTCCTGCTCCGGCACCTACGTTACCCATCTGGACAGGCCCGGAGGAAAGGTTCTCTGCTGCTTTCCGGCCGAACTCAGCTGTAGGATGTTCGGTGAACTCACGACCGAATCTGCCCGGATCAAACAGTACTGCTGCCGGCACAATAGGAACTACACCGGCTCCTGCAGGCCATCCGATTCCCTTTTCTTCAAGCCAGCGCATCAATCCGTCTGCCGGTGCAAGACCATATGCGCTTCCGCCTGACAGCACTACGGCATTAACCCTGTCGACCAGATTAATCGGATCAAGAAGATCTGTTTCCCTTGTTCCTGGTGCAGAACCTCTTACATCAACACCGCCTACAGCTCCGTTAGTTGCAAAAATAACGGTTGTACCATGATAGTTTTCCTGGTAGTTTCCGACTTCAATTCCCGGAACATCAGTGATTGAATTGTTAGGGCCTGTTGTGTATTCAGAATCTGAGGCTTTTTTGCTCATCACAGGTTCTGAATCTGTTTTCTTCTGACTGTCTTCTGCGGCACCTGAGGCTACTGAGAGAGACAGCACAAGGAAGAATGATAATGTGCTTAAAACAAATTTTTTAAACATTTTTTCTCCTTTTTATGAATATAATAATATAAGGATAAATGGTATTCAAACCTAAGTCAATCTTTTGTTAAAATACTGATAAAAAAAATTAAGTAATAGTGAATTTTCTAACGGGATCTCAACGTTGAAAAAGTGAGGCGTTGGTTCTCGGTTATTATAAAAAAAATTGCTTCATACTCGGTATTCTGCTTTACAGTTCTTCGTGATTTTCAATCACTGCAGTGATATTTTATTAAGGATAGAAAAACTATTTTTATACGGATAGAAAAATGTCGGAAAAAAACATTTATGTCATGTTGGCCGCTGCTTTTCTTCTTTTTTTACATCATGCAGAGAATCTCTTACCTGTAATGCAGGAGAAGATTTCAGAATGGGGCTTGGAACCGCAACCCTGACTGGCACAATTGAGAGTTCAGATGACAGGCCGTATTACTACCATTGGATTTCGCAGAACGGAATTGGCCTTGATGATGAGAATCTAATTTCTCCTTCATTTGAGATTACTCTTGAAACTGAGCAGGGGGATTATATGTTTTCTCTGGTCGCTGACGACGGTAATACTGAAGCTGTTGATAATGTCACCGTATCAGTCAAAACCATGGATGATTTAACACCATCCACCATCGCCTCCGGTGACAGCTTTGGAGAGTATGCAGTTTTTTCAGATGATGGAACTGCTTGTATAGTTTCGGCGAGCTGGGATGATGAGGCTGCCGAGGGATGCGGGGCGGTTTACGTTTACCGCTATGACGGCAGTTCCTGGACAAGCGAAAAACTGATCCCTTCAGACGGGCAGGATAATCAAAGATTCGGAGCAGCTCTCGCAGTATCAGCCGATGGAAATACGATCCTCATCGGTGCATATCAGGATGATGACAACGGAAGCAGTGCCGGTGCGGCTTATCTGTTTACCTATAACAGCAGCGGCTGGGATGAAAGAAAAATCAAGGCTTCAGACGGGGCTGCCGGATATCATTTCGGGGGAAGCCTTGCAATGTCGTCTAACGGGGGTGTTTTTTTCATAGGTGCAGGTTCTGATGATATCGGAACTGTGACAGATGCCGGAAGTGTTTATTTATATTATTATGACGGAAGCAGCTGGAGTGAAAAGAAGATCCCAAATATATCAGATGCCAAAGATGATGAATTCGGCAGCAGTACTACACTTAACCCTGATGGTTCAGTATTATTGACGGGTTGTCGGGGTGATGATGCACATTTATTAAATGCAGGCAGTGCTTACGCAATGTATTTGAATTATTGAGCCTGAAAAAGTACAATAAAGGAATCCGGAGAAAAATTCAGGAGTTATAAAATGAACAGTCATGAAATTGATTATGAAATAATGGGTGATGATATCCAGATTATTGAAGTTGAGCTTGACCCGGGTGAGGTTGTAATTGCCGAAGCAGGGGCCATGAATTACATGGAAGACGGAATAACCTTTGAAGCAAGAATGGGTGACGGGACAGAAACCGATAATTCAGTCATGGGCAAGCTTCTTGGGGCTGGTAAACGTGTTCTGACCGGAGAATCCATATTTATGACCCATTTCAGAAACAGCGGCATGACCGGCAAAAAGCGTGTCGCCTTCTCTGCGCCATATCCGGGGAAGATAATACCGATAAATCTTGGCAAGCTCGGCGGGGAACTGCTCTGCCAGAAGGATGCCTTTCTCTGCGCAGCCATGGGAACTCAGGTAAGCATTGCCTTTAATAAGAGACTTGGTACAGGTTTTTTTGGTGGAGAGGGATTTATTCTGCAGCGGCTTCGCGGTGATGGAATGACCTTCGTTCATGCCGGCGGAACTGTTGTAAAAAAAGTCCTGCGCAATGAAACCCTGCGCATTGATACCGGCTGTATAGTTGCATTTACACCCGGCCTGGATTACAACATTGAACAGTCCGGCGGGCTTAAGTCGATGTTCTTTGGCGGTGAAGGCCTGTTTCTTGCAACCTTAAGCGGCACCGGTACGGTGCTTCTGCAGTCAATGCCCTTTGCCCGACTCGCCGACCGAATCCTGCGTCAGGTCGGAACTGCAAACACCGGCGGCAGGCGTCAGGGTGAGGGCAGTATCCTTGGTGCGCTCGGAAACATGCTTGACGGGGACTAATGGGTCTTAAATGCAGGGCATAAAGTGTTGAGCATGAAATGCAGAACATGAGATGTTCCCATTGCGGTGTTGAAATATCCGGCCGGTATTTCACTGATTACTGGGGCAACTCCTACTGTGCTGCACATTACCGGAATGTTCCGCAGTGTGCATACTGCGGGCGGCTTATCTCATCAAAACTGACCAGAGGCGGCAGGACTTATTCGGACGGCCGCCGGGTATGTGGAATCTGTCTGCTCTCTGCTGTAAATAATGTGGAAACGGGGCTTAAACTGCTTCAGGAGGTTCATGATCAGCTGGTCGACGAGGGTATAATTATAAAACCCTTTAAGCCTGAGTTTCTGCTTATAAGCCGCTCAAAACTGAAGCAGCTTGATAAAAGCAGCGGTGAAAAGCAGGGCTTTGCCGTTTTCAACCGTAAAATGCTGAACGGTAAAATAAGCGAGTTCAAAATGCAGATTTATATCCTGCAGGGGCTTCCTGAAATGAGTTTCATCTCAACCTGCGCTCACGAGCTTATGCACATCTGGTTCTACAGCCATAATCTGACAGATATAAAACCTCCTCTGCTTGAAGGCAGCTGCAATATGGCTGCCTACCTTGTATTAAAAAAGCAGCTTACACCCGAGGCTGAGTTTCTAATAAAGGGTCTGTTTGAAGATAAGGATAAGGTATATGGAACAGGATTCAGGAAGGTGCAGAAGCTTGCTTCACGCATCGGTACATCCGCCTGGCTTGAGTATCTGAAAACCCATAAAAGAATCTGAAAAGCTTAATACCTCACATATACAACCGGGGTCCGTTCTCCCTGAATAAGCATCAGCTGAATATTCTCGTCTTGAATATTGTTGATAACTATCATCTTGCCTACCATCCCGGCAATTTCTTCCGGGGTCATTGGGCATGATGATGCATTAAGCCGGTTGTTCAGGAAAAACGACCCTATGCAGGCTTTCAGTTCCTTTAAACCCGTGCGGAAATCCTCTTCGGCCAGAACCTTTTCAGGAAGGGCGCCCTGCCGCGCAAGCTCAAGTTCTGCAGCCTCGCTGGGTATAAGTCTTTTATTGATTACATAGTACCTGGATTCCACCGGCTCCCCTCCCGAACACTTATGGATTTTAAATGGAGTGAAAAATCCTCCGCAACCATGCAAACGGCTGCGGAGGAGGTAAAACGCTATTTGATTGTGATTCTTCCCTCGGTCATCGGAGTGATGGTTCCTCCGAGTGAGATAACGTATTCGATAAATGCATCTCTCTGCATAAGGGATGTGTCGTAGTAGTCAACTGCATCGGTGAACATTCCGTAGCCGTCGCCGCCTGCTGCAAGGTAGCTGTTTGTAGCAATCCTGTACTCGGCATTCGGATCAACCTTCTTGCCGTTGATCATAAGATCGCTTACAGTTCCTGCTGCAGAATCAATAGTGAACTTGACACCCTTTGATACCTGGGGCATCGCACCGTGGCCGATAGCAGCCGGAGTTGCGTTGAAAAGTTCGATTACAGTTGAACCCTTAAGGGTAACAAGAGCAACTGAATTATCAAAAGGAAGAACCTCATAAACAGTTCTCTTCTGAATTGCACCGTCTGCAATGCTTGTTCGTACTCCGCCTCCGTTCTGGAAGGCAAAATCGGCTTCAAGACCCTGTGTGTTTGCGTACCAGAGCATTGAATCTGCAACCATGTCGCCGATAGCAGTTTCTTCAACCCTTGAGTTGTCGTTGATAAAAGGAGCAGTTGCTGTTCCGATAGTTTCGTTAAGTACAGAGTCTACCTTGTCAACATAGGGCTGAAGCAGCGCAGCAAGCTCCGAATCGTTTTTAAGTTCTTTGCCTACGAATTTGTAAATAGAAGAACCATCATCAAGTTTTTCACGATACTTAACATTAATGGGGATAAGCTCATAGTTAACGCCGGTAACCTCACCGTTCATGAAGCGTAGATCAACACGGCCCATGTACATTCCCCAGTGCTTTGCCTGGACAACCGGAACCTGAATCCCGGTTTCTACATTGGTAACCATAATAGCTTCTTCAACCATGGTGTGTGAGTGTCCGTCGATAACAAGCGCAATTCCGGGAACCTGTGCAGCAAGCTTCTCTGAGCCTTCGTTTACATCATCATAAATACCCATATGAACAAGGGCAACAACTATGTCGGCTTTTTTCTTAAGCTCGGGAACAAGAGCCTTTGCAGTCTCAACCTCATCGAGAAACTTATATCCCTTGATGTTTTCGGGGCTTCCGCTCTTTGCTGTAGTTGCAGTCATAAGGCCGAAAACAGCAACCTTGTAATTACCATAGTCTTCAATAACGTAGGGGACTACATTTTCAATATATTCTCCGGTATCTTCAGAAACAACATTTGCACAAAGCCATGGAAAGTCTGAAGATGCAATCTGCTCCTGCATAATTGCCGGTGTAGGGTCAAACTCATGGTTACCCATAGACATCGCATCATAACCGATATAGTTCATACCGATGATGTCAGGTTCAGCCTTGAAAAAGTTCGATTCTGGACGACCGGTATTGATGTCGCCTGCGCTCAGAAGAAGAACATTTCCCCCCTCTGAACGAATCTCATTCACAAGCGTTGCCTGTGCAGGAAGACCGCCCTGGCCGTCAGCCGGATAGTCATAGAAAGCTACTGGATGTCCATGATAATCGTTTGTGTGAAGGATTGTGATCTGATGTTCAACGTCGGGTTCGACAATCGGGGATGAAGCACATCCCGCAAACATCAAAACAAGCAGAAGACCGCTTAAAAGCAATGCAATCTGTCTTTTCATTTTTTTGCTCCTTTTATTAGATATATGGCGAATGCCAATATTTAAGTATAAACCCTATTCGCGGAATGTTAAGCCTTTACTTAAAAACTTTGAGTATTTTATTAGTTAAGGATCAGGCATATAACCCATGCTGAAACCTATGCTGAATGAGAAACAGTCGGCAGGAAAACTCTCCGATTCGAAAAACGAGCGCATTTCGGATAAGTCAGAAGGGCCTGTGTATCCTTCAGAGTATTCATCCCAGTCCATATTAAAACCGTAACTATAGGGGAAGCGGTAGTTTGCGGAAATCCTGATTCCGAAATAGCTTTGTGAGGTACTGTAGGCAGGAAATCCGGGGCCGAGGCCGAAATTATTGATTATCAGAAGGCCGCCTGAAACAAAGGGTCCGGTACCACCCTTGAAACCGTCACCAGCCTCATCCATAAGGCTGTTTGTGAAAGAATAGCCACCTCCTATGAATGGATGGAATCCATGCAGAAATTCAAACAGCGGCTGAATCTCTATCTGTACCGACCAGGAATCGCTCATAAGCGGAAAGGATTCATCAGGTGAACCGAAAATGTCAGTCCACATAAACGACCCGCCGCCCATGTATGTGACAAGCAGATCAACCGCCATAAAATCAGGTTTACGCAGGTCGGCACCGGCGGTCAGGTTTACCGTCATTCCCTGTGTTTCAATGCTTCCGTATCCGGCTTCCATGACGGAAGCAAAGGCCGTTTCATCAACAAAGGCTGCGCCCATCTCAATTGATCCTACCAGCCCCCATCGCCAGGCTTTGGAGCCTTCGGTTTCGGAAGTCTGGGAAAATACAGGAAACGAATAAAAAACAAGGAAGATCAGGAGGGGAATCACTTTTTTCATTTTTAACTCCTTTTTCTCCAAATATATCACGAAGAAAAAGGAATTCATTAAATACGGCTCCGCATCCGAACAGCCGGGAACGCATACTTCAGTCTTCTGTTATTACGGCCTTAAGCCCAGCTACCAGGTCGGCTGCATCAGTTATGTACTGAACGCTGGACTGGAGTTCACCCATTTTTACTGATGCCCCGGGTATTTTGTTGGTTCCGTTTTTGCTGTTGTTGTCGGTATATTCGTTGGCAGTCCAGCCGATGAGTTCAGAATCAAATTCGTTTTTCCCGCTGGATAGATCCACATCGATTTTATACAGCAGCGACGGCTGATCGGTGAACCACTGGTTGGGGTCAAAGGAGTGGTCTATTTCAAAGTAAACTGAAAATTTATCAGGAGCTCCGGTAAGGCTGATACTCTGAGTAAAATCGCCGTCTGCAATAGTCGCGCCGGTAACAGCATCAATCTCACCCCTTGATGCAAGCTTTCGCTTGTTCAGCTGCCAGTAGGGAAGGGCTGTACCGGTAAGATCCTGCTTTTTTATTCTGTTGCAGATGTATATGTTGCGGAAAAAACCGTCATCACCCTCCATCCAGATTGCATAAACCTTCTGGTAGCCGCCGTGTTCGATCCCGTCGGTGAAAACCACGTTCAGTTTTTTTCCGGAGTTGGGTTCGGCTGCAGAGTCTGCTCCATTCTCAGCTTTGTGCAGGCGGCGAGGGATAGAAGAAGTATTAAACTCATTATGGTCATAATTATTCTTTTCACCGAGAACTCCTTTGAATTGGAATTATAGCATTAAAAAACCCGGGAAAGCCCCGGGGTAAAGTGATTTTACGTTTAATTTACTGAGAAATCTATTCGGTAGTCAGAGTGACATAGAGGTCGCCTACAAGGTCGGTGGCGGGTTCATCATCAAGATCTTCGTTAAAATCATCACCGGTTCTCTGATTGGTGATATAGCGGGTCTCATACTGAATATCACCGACACCGACCGCTTCGTTCATATCGGGTATATTATTGTAAGCACCACCGTATTCAGTATATTCGTTTGGAGTCCATGCAATAAATTCTGAATCAAAAACAGTATCTTCGATTGATTGATCTACAACTACTTTATAGAGAATCGCAGGCTGATCACTGAACCAGTCGTTTCCGTCTCTGGAATGATCGATCTCGAACCAAACAGTAAATTCCTCCGGTAGGTCAGTTAAAGTCCTTGACTCAGTAAAATCACCATCAAAAATTGTAGAACCAGAAACTGCATCAACATTATCTGTTTGACTGCGGATATTTTCCTGCCAATAAGGAAGTGCAGTTCCCGACAGATCCTGAAGTCGTATGTGGGTGCAAACATAGATGTTCTCAAAAACTTCCAGATCGTCACTTACATCAGAAGTATCATTATCATCTATCCAGCTTATCCATATTGTGTAAATCTTCTCTCTATCCCCATGCTCGACCCCATCCTCAAAAACTATATTCAGTGTATTCGGAACTTCAGAAACCAGTGCTACTGATACCGGATCGGTGTAAGCGGAATCTGATCCATTATTCGTAGCGCAGACCTGAAAATAATAGGTTGTGTTTTCGGTAAGACCGCTTATCAGGGTTGAATCGGTTTCTGCCGCTACTGTAATAGTTATTGGCGTTGTGATAGTGTCGTCGGTGCGGTATTGAATTTTAAACCCGGTTTCGTTGGTTGAGTTGTCCATCCAGCTTACGGTACAACTGGTGTTTGACGCCTGTTCAACCATCAGTCCTGACGGCGAATCAGGTGCGGTTGCGCTGAGATCTACCTCTTCTACATCCGAATAATCCGAATCTCCTGTATCATTGTAAGCAAGAACCCTGATGTAATAGTAGCCTTCCGGAGTTAGTCCGCTGAGGCTTGCTGAGGTTGCATCGGCGTCTGCCGGTTCAGTTGAAAATGTTGTAAAATTCTCATTCTCACTGTATTCAATTGTAAATCCATTTTCACAATATGAATTGTCTGTCCATGATAAATTACAGCTCGTAGTGCCTGTTTTAGTTGCCGATAATCCCGATGGGGCGGCGGGGGCATCGTATGCGAAGGTTATTGCCGATGAGCTTACCCAGTCCGAGCTGCCGGCGCTGTTTTTTGCCGCAATCCGGTAGTAATACTCAGTATCTTCAGCAATGGTTTTGTCCAGGTATTCGGTATCATTTGTATCAGCCGAAAAGCTCTCAGCGGAGCTGAAGTCTGTGGATGTTGATCTCTCTATTGTAAAGCCTGTTTCATCATCAGAGTTGTCGGTCCATTCGAGAACTATTGACGGGTTCAGCGTCGCACTTGAAATCGAATCAACGCTTAATGCTGACGGGGTATCAGGGATTGTTGTTTCGTCTTCTGTATCGTCTGAATTATTCGGTGTCTCCGGAAAGAAAAAGTCTTCACAGGATAAAAACATGAGCGGGGCTGATGCCAGCGCGATTGTGATAAATAGTAATAATAGTCTTTTCATTGTAAATACAGTCCTTTGAAAATTACTTTTAGCTGAATATAATGTTTTATAGTATCCCTATTATTATACAGCTGCAGCTGTTAAAAAACTATGAGGTCAGTGTAAAAACGTGCGGAAACGGGTTAAAATATTGATATATAATAGAAAACCTATTACTATCATCCATAAAAGTACATCCGATTTTCCTGGAGGAGAACATCTTGTCAAAAAAAATAGCCGTTATTCACGGACCGAATCTTAACATGCTCGGGAAACGTGAAATTGGTATCTACGGCGGCAAAACTATGGAAGACATCAATGTTGATATTGCTGCCGAGGCTGAGAAGCTCGGTGTAGAGCTGGAATTTTATCAGTCCAATACCGAGGGTGAACTTGTCTCATTCATTCAGAACTGCAGGGGTATTAAGGACGGAATAGTTCTTAATGCCGGGGCTTATACCCATTATTCAATTGCTCTGAGGGATGCAATTGCAGCTTCCCAGGTGCCTGTAGTTGAAGTACATATATCCAATATTTTTAAAAGAGAATCGTTTCGTCACGTTTCGGTAATTGCTCCGGTCTGTATTGGTCAGATCTGCGGTCTTGGCCCGCACGGATATATTCTCGGTCTGCGTTCACTTATGGATGAACCCTTTGACCCGTGGAAATAGCAGGAAAAGCAGAGGAGAACTATTTTGAGTGATAAAAAATATCTTGTAATTTCAGGTCCGAACCTTAACCTTCTGGGGGAAAGGAAAACCTCTATATATGGACAGGGCTCACTTGATGATATTCATGCGGGTCTTGAGAGCCGTGCTGCCGAACTCGGTGTTGAAGTTGACTGCCGTCAATTCAACAGTGAGGGCGGAATAATCGATGCTTTGCAGGAGGCTCCTTCAGAATTTGAGGGGGTGGTAATTAATGCAGGCGCTCTGGCTCACTACAGTTATGCACTGCGCAGCGCAATAGGTGCTATGCTGCTGCCCTGTGTTGAGGTATTCATTTCCAACGTACACACCCGTGAAGAATTCAGGCACCAGTCTGTTATTGCTCCGGTGTGTGTAGGTGTTATCGGCGGCTTTGGTAAGAAAAGCTATATCCTTGCTCTTGAAGCGCTTGTGAATCTGAAATAGGGAGGGGCCTGTGAATTTTCAATGGAGTAAAAGCCTTACTGATCCGGCTGATATTGAAAACTGTGCAAAGGACGGCTTTGACCAGATTGAGCTTTCCGCGGTTACGCTTGAGCAGTTAAAAGTTACTGAGATTTCAGAACTGAAATCCAGGATAGCAGGAACAGGACTTAAAAATGATGTCTGCACCGCTATTCTGCCCGGTGAGGTTCGTGTAACGGAGCAGGGGTTTAATATTTATGCCTGGACTGAATATCTTAAAAAACTGTTTGAGAAAACATCGGCTGCTGGCTGCAGATATGCATTGTGGAATAATCCCCGGGCAAGAATTCTGCCGATGGAGGGTGAAATTGGAACCTTCAGGGAGCAGGCTCTGCAGTTTCTTTTTGTGCTTTCCGAGACAGGCGAAGAATTCGGTACTGATATACTTATCGAACCGCTTCCCGAAGAATGGACTAATTATATAAATACATTTGATGAAGCCCGAGAGGTAATTAACAGGATCGGGCGAAGCAATATTTCAGTTTCACTTGGCTTTGCCGGCATTGATAAAATCTGGCCTGAAGGCTCCAGGGGCAGTTCTGATGGTATAGGATATGTTCATATTGAGAACCCAGATGTAACCCGCAGGATTCGTATTGCGCCTGAAAACGGAGGCGGTATCGATTATAAAACCATTCTTGCAGATCTCGGAAGTGCCGGCTACGGCGGGATAATCAACCTGCCTTCAGATGCAGATTCAGATACCCTGGCCTATCTTAAAGGGCTTGTTTCCTGATTATCAAAGAAGATTCAAATTATAAAAGAGGATTTCATGATGAAGTCCTCTTTTTTTTAGAATACATGTTTATTATATTTCAAATATATAATTATAATTTTTGACATTGTCTCAATATCAAAATATAATATAATTATAATTTGATTACGTGTTATTATGTGCAGGTCTTGTTAAATAACTGATTCTGTGTATTATTGTTCTTGGTTTAATTAGATAATTTGATATTTATTTATAGGTGAAGATATATGGAAGGAACAAAAAACAAGAAGGTTCAGGTTTATGAAGCCCTTAAGAGAAGAATCATCGATGTAGAGCTTCAGCCGGGGCTGCCCATCAATGAGGCGGTTTTCGCCGAAGATCTAGGCGTAAGCAAGACGCCGATAAGGGAAGCTCTGAGACAGCTTGAGCGTGACGGTTTTGTTGAGAATGTACCGGGACGGGGTTCCACCATTACTTACATTACTTCAAATGAAATTCAGGATGTATTCCAGATACGTGAAATTATAGAGGTTGGTGTTGCCAGGAAGGCTGCTGTTAGAAAGGGCAATACTGAACTGGAAAAAATCAGGGAAGACGGTCTTAAAATTCTCGAAGCCGGCGAACTGATGGAGGAAAAGGTTCTGGAATGGGGTAAATGGGAAAATATTCATTCTGCCATTATCCGATCCATAGAAAATGATTCGCTTGAAAAGATCTACAGCGGCCTGATGGACAGGATGACCAGAATAAAAAATCATTACGGGCAGCGTTTTACCAAGCGAAGGTTCAACGATATCCTCACAGAGCATCTGGCCCTGCTTGATGCCATATTCTCCGGAGATGAAGAGGCTGCAGGCAGGAGGATGCAGGAGCATCTTTCAAATGCAAGCTCTTACGTCCTAGGATTGTAGCCGAAATTCAGATACCGCCCGCTTGTTGAAAGCGGGAACAGTAAGCTGGAAAATGCCTATCTGGATGAAATGCTTGATAAGCGTTATCTTTCAGAGCAGAGTTTAGGAGTCATTCTTACTCTCAAAGGCAGTGTGCCTCTGTTTACCAGGGAGCATGTAAGCGCCTACGGGGTTTCTTTTGCTTCAGGTCAATACGGAATTATTGCAGAAATAAAAAAGCGTTACTCTTTCTCCAGATGTTTCATTTTTATTTCCGAAGATCCTCATAAGGACTAGGGCCTTATTGATGAACTGAAGGCGGCCTCAGGCTTTCTCTGTCAGTTTGCCGCAGTTGAAAATACTTCCTCCTTTAAAACAAACGAGAAAATATCCGATCTGTTGCAGGATTTGATAGAAGAAAATATAAGCGGGGGTGCTGAATTGTCGGAACGGGTTTCCCGGTTTCCCGAGGTAATAAGCAGATGGTATCGGTGTGAGGTCATCTCTTCAGGGAATGCGTACGATGAAAATCAGCGGAGGCTTTTGATGATAGGGCTCTAAAAAATATGTAAAAAGTGCACATAGCCCTATCATCAAAACCGTAATAAACTAATTCAGGAATATAATTGTTTATCGATATTGAGAACTCTGCTGAAAGCTTTAAGGAGGTCACAAGTGGGAAAATACATTATCAGAAGAATTCTTTTGATGATCTCTGAAATTTTTGGAGTAACTTTTTTTGCTTTTACTCTTCTTTATTTTACACCCGGAGATCCGGCTCATATTAAACTTGGTTCAGATGCAACACCCTAGGAAGTAAACGAACTTCGGGATGACTGGGGGCTTAATGATCCCTTCCTTGTCCGTTTCGGTACTTACTGCTGCAACGCCTTTATCAAATTTGATCTTGGAAACTCGTATATCAACAACCGAAGCGTAACCGAAGAGATTATTTCAAGATTTCCTAATACTCTTCTGGTTGCTGCACTCAGTGTGCTCCTCTCTGTTCTGATTGGAATGCCGCTCGGGGTTGCGTCGGCTGTTAACCAGTATTCATGGAAGGATAATGCTTCGATGCTTATTGCGCTTAATGCCGCAGGACGAATAGCCAGGCAGCCTCGCTCCAGTATGCTTGAGGTTATCAGGCAGGATTATATAACTACTGCCCGTGCAAAGGGGCAGACCGAGGGTAATGTCATCTACGTACATGCTTTGCGCAATGCTCTTATTCCGGTTGTTACAACAATCGGAGCACTGCTTGGTGTTTAGATGAGTTGAGCTATTGCTGCTGAATCGGTTTTTTTATACCGGGACTCGGTACCTATATGGTGGCAGCCATCAAGAGCCGCGACTATCTCGCAATTCAGAGAAGTGTTCTGGTTATATCTATCACCTTCAGTGTTGTAATGCTTCTTGTTGATATCCTTTACGCCTATATTGATCCGAGTATCAAGAGTCAGTATCACCGCAAGAAAATTAAAAACAAGCTGGCAATGGTTGGGCTGTTCTTCATGATATTAATAGTCCTTAGCCGTCTTTGCCGATTTTGTTGCGCCATATCCATACGAGCAGCAGGATTTGGACAGTGTTCTATCACTTTCAAGTGCAAGTCACCTGATGGGCACTGATAACCTCGTATGCACGAATGACCCGCTCCTCTTTTTTGAGTGTCCGGGAAATGGAATCCGTTGAAGCGGCAAAAGCCATCAACGCCAGGGACATGAGAATTATTGGAAAACATATTCTGCCAAACGCCATGTCTCCACTTATCGTTCAGTGACTATGGGGGTCGCCGGCGCTATACTTATTGCTGCAATGCTGAGTTTTATTGGTTTGGGTGCTCAGCCTCCGGTCCTTGAATGGGGCGCTATGCTCTCCGGCGGACGAAACTACATTCGAGACTACTGGCACATTTTTATCTTTCCGGGGGTAACAATTATGCTTACAGTTCTTTCACTATATATGCTTTGCGACGAACTTCGAGATGCACTCGATCCGCGTCTCAAAAAGTAGGAGGCATCCGTATGGAGAATACCTTACTATCAATAAAAGGGCTCAATATCCACTATTCAACTGATTCAGACAAGGTTTATGCGGCCAGCGATGTCTCCTTTGAGCTGAAGGCCGGAGAGACTCTCGGTCTTGTTGGAGAAACCGGAGCAGACAAGACCACTATAGCAAAGTCTATACTTAGGATACTCCCGCGGTAATTGACGGAGGTAAGATTTTCTTTGAAGGGAAGGCTCTGTTGAAACTGTCCGAGGCAAAGATGAGAAAGAACAGGGGCAACAAAATTTCCATGATTTTTCAGGATCCGAGGACTGCCCTTAATCCGATTTTTACGTCGGTAAGCAGATCTCTGAGATAATCAGGCTGCATGAAAAAATATCCCGGGCAGATTCTGATGCTAAGGCCGTTAAAATCCTCGAGAGGGTCGGCATTCCGGAAGACCGTTTTAACGAGTATCCTCACCAGTTTTCGGGAGGAATGAAGCAGCGTGTAGTAATTGCAATGGCTCTTGCCTGCAGTCCTGCACTGCTGCTTGCAGCAGATGGTCTGAACAGACCAAAATATCAGAGCGACGAGTTTAATGTCCTGATCAAGGAAGCTGTCGTGACAACAGATGAATTAAAGGCAATAGAACTTGAAGACAAAATTATGGCACTTCTTACAGAAGATATTCAATTCAGACATCGCGTTCAGGAAGAACAGCTCTATGCCTGGAATAGAGAACTTAAGAACTTTAAAGTCTGGGGACAGGACAACGTTAACCTTGTAGATGTTTCTTTTTAAATCCAATGTCCGGAAGTTCCCTCGGAATAATCATCATTATTTTGATAAAGTTCCCGGAGTATATCAATGGCCAGAATTAAATGTGAATATTATTCGAAAATCCTTACGATGAATGTCGCTGCTACCGTGTATCTTCCGTCATTTTCCATAGCGGAGGCTAATTTCCTGCCTGCCTGATAGGTTTTTACGGTGAGGGAATGGAGCTGGAAGTGCTTAAAAAGCATATGGCTGATGAGGATAAATATTTTCGGAAGTTTATACGCATCGGAAAGGATGCAAATCCTCTGTATCAGGTTGCTGACAGAAAAGAGTGTTAAATCACTGATGTTCTGTAATAATAACGGGAATTACGGTGATGACTCCGAGGTTAAGTAGGCTGTAATCCAGTTCATGAAGAATAGAATATAATTAGATTATAGTAAAAGTATTAAGTAGGACAGTTTGCGGTTGACAATTAGAATATCTGAGTTATAATGAGATTATAATCTGATTGTGTAGAAGTTATTCCTCGCTGGCAGTGTCTTTATTTTCTGCCTTCGAGGCTGTTCTGCTCATCTTTTACGATTAGGAGATAAAGAATGGCACATGTTTATACTAACATCGAGAGACCGGATAAAGAACTGATTGAAAAATACAAAGAGCAGGCTTCTGCAACTGTTTATGAAGCTTCAGGCAGAAAGGGTTCTGTTGACCCTGCAATTAAACCAATTGCAAAGGGAATGAAGATCTGCGGCCCTGCAATCACTGTTGAATGCAAAGCCAACGATAATTTGATGCTTCACAAGGCCATCCAGGTGGCAAAACCCGGTGATGTAATAATTTCAACTACTCAAGCTTTTTATAATGCCGGATACTTCGGCGGTCTGATGGCAGGTTCTGCTGTAGCCAGAGGTATTGCAGGCCTTGTAATCGACGGGGGAATCAGAGACAGCGAAGAAATCATAGAAATGGGGTTCCCGATTTTTTCAAGACAGATTTGTATACGCGGAACAGTCAAGGCTCAGCTTGGTTCTGTAAATAAACCGATTATTTTCGGCGGGGAAATTGTAAATCCGGGCGACCTGGTTCTCGGAGATGATGACGGACTTGTAATCGTTCCAAGAGAAAGAATGGAAGAGGTTCTTGAGGCTTCTCAGAAGAGAGTTCAGAAAGAGATCGAAAAAGCTGAAATCCTCGGAACCGGAACTCCCGGTGTAATTGTAAACAAGCTTGACGCTGTCTTTGAGCGCCTTGGCCTTATCGAGGAATAAAATGAAAGTAAAAAAAGAAGATCTTGCCAAGACTATTTCTCTGCTGCTTGCCGCATACGGAGCCGGCGAGTCTGAACAGGAAACAGTTTCCCGAATAATGATAGAGGCAGATTCAAAGGGTATTGCCACACATGGGCTGTACTTTCTGCCGATGCTTCTGCAGCGGATCGAATCCGGACTGGTTCAGGTTCCCACAAATATCACAGAGATAACAAACGATGCTGCCATCGCGCATATAGACGGCGGAAACGGAATCGGACAGACTGCGGCTGAAGCTGCTATGAATCTGGCCATCGAAAAAGCCGGTAAGTTCGGAATAGGAATGTGCATGCTCAGGAATACCAATCATGTAGGCTTGCTGGGGCATTACAGCCTGATGGCCGCGAACAGGGGAATGCTTGGTATCTGCATGTGTAACAGCGCACCTGCAATGGCACCCTGGGGCGGAGCCGAGGCTATGTTTGGAACCAACCCCTTTTCAATTGCTGCACCCGCAGCCGATAACTATCCTATAGCTCTTGATATGTCCACAAGCCTTGTTGCCCGTGGAAAAATACGAAGAGCACTCAGAATGAATGAGCCGATTCCCGAGGGCTGGGCTTTTGATGCCGACGGAGTGAGCACAACTGATCCGGAAGCTGCAATGGCAGGTACTCTTATGCCGGTCGGAGGGCCAAAGGGCTATGGTATGGCTCTGTTCATTGATATGCTCTGCGGCCTGGTCGCCGGTTCAAGCTTCGGAAAGGATGTTAAGACATTCCACAAGCCGCTCGGGCCAACAGGTGTGGGTTTTTCAGCAATTGCAGTTGATATCTCAAGGTTCATTGATAATAATAAGTTTGAGGTGATGATAAAAGACTATATTGATGGAATCAAATCATCTAAAAAAGCCGACGGTGTTGATAAAATCTACATGCCCGGCGAAATAGAAGCAGATAAGGAACGTAATTCACTTGAGAACGGCATTCAGGTCGATGACGGTGTAATTGAGTCCGTAAATAAACTGCTGAAAGAAAAAAGTATAAACTTTCAGTTAGGAAACGGGGTTTAATTCAATGAACAAGATTCTAAGGGTAGATACAAGAACAGGTAATATCCGTTTTGTGAAACCGACAGAAGAAGAAATGCATGAAGGCGGCAGGTCGTTTATAGCAAACCACCTGATGAGAGAAGTTGATCCGGGCTGTGATCCGCTCGGCCGTAAAAATCATCTGATTATAGCAACCGGACTTCTCGGAGATACAAATCTGACAACAGCTGGAAGGCTTTCCATCGGCGGTAAAAGCCCGCTGACAGGTGGTGTCAAAGAGAGCAATGTCGGTGGTCTGGTCGGCAGAAGAATGGGCCGGATGGGCATAAAGGCTGTTATCCTTGAAGATGTACCTGAAAGCAGCAAGTGCTATGTTCTTGTTGTTAAAAATGATTCAGCAGTTCTTGTTGAAAAACCGGAACTTAAATGGATGGAAGCCAGTCCGACAATCAAGGTTCTTAAAGAAGAATACGGCGATAAGGTCGGAGTTCTCTGTATCGGACCTGCCGGTGAATATAAACTTGGTGCCGCAGTTGTTGCAACCACCGATCATACCGGCCTGCAGCTGAGAACTGCCGGAAGGGGCGGTCTTGGTGCTGTAATGGGAGCGAAGGGTGTGAAGGCGGTTGTTTTTGATGACGCCGGAGCAAAGCCTGATGCGCTTGCGGATCCGGATGCTTTCAAGGCTGCAGTACGTGAAGTTGCCGCAATTATCAAGGCAGATCCCAAAACTGATAACAGACATGAATTCGGTACTCCTGCAGTACTTGGAACATGTAATGCGATAGGCATACTTCCGACCAGGAATTTCAGTTCAGGCAGTTTTGAACTGGCTGATGAAATTAACGGAGATAAGGTCGCCGAACTTATAGTCAGCCGTGGCGGTGAAGGCAAACGCGGACTTCCCTGCGTTATGGGCTGCATGATTCAGTGCTCAAACATTTTTCCCGACCCGGATGGAAAGGCTCACGTTGCTTCTCTTCAGTATGAAAACATCGCTCTTCTGGGATCAAACTGCGGAATCGGTGACATTGATGAAATTGCCATCCTTAACGACCTTGCAAACGAGGTAGGTATTGATGCCATAGACGGCGGTGCGGCCGTCGGCATTGCCATGGAGGCAGGACTGCTTGAGTTCGGTGACTCCGAAGGCGCCAAGGACCTTCTTCGTCAGGTCGGTCAGGGAACACCATTCGGACGTATAATCGGTTCAGGAGCGGTAGCAACCGGAAAGGTTCTCGGTATAACAAGAATCCCTGCTACGAAGGGCCAGGCAATGCCTGCCTATGACCCGAGATCCCTGAAGGGCATCGGTGTAACCTACGCAATGTCGCCGATGGGCGCGGATCATACTGCTGGAAATACCCTTGAAACAGTGAAATATCTGGATCCGAGAGGTACTGAAGGCCAGGTTGCAATATCATACAGACTTCAGGTAAGGGGTGCTCTCTTAGACAGTTTCGGCGTATGTCTTTTTCTGAGACCAGCCTTTGTAAAGGATCCTGAACTTGCCGCAAGACTTCTCAATGCCCGATACGGATGGACACTTACTTTTAAGGATGTTCAGAAGATGTTTATTGACTGCCTCAATGTTGAGCGTGAATTCAATGAAAAGGCCGGTATTGATTCAAACATGTGTGATATTCCCGAGTTTATGAGAGAAGAACCTCTCCCGCCTTTTAACACCGTATTTGATGTGAGCAAGGCTGAGATGGATGCTATATGGGATGTGAAAATACAGGAGGACATTTTCTAAAATGGCGGATTGTAAATACGATTTTAATGGAAGAGTCTGTGTTGTTACAGGTGCTTCAAGGGGTATCGGCGGCAGTATAGCCAGAATGATGCTGGAAGCTGGTGCAAGCCTCGCTCTTCTCGATATGAATACCGAGGGTGCAGAAGCCCTTGCCGCAGAGTTCGACCCGGAAGGGAAGCGAACAATCTGCTGCAAAGTGAATGTAACAGACGAAGCAGATGTAAAGGCTGCTGTGGAAAAAGTAACCGGTAAGTTCGGCGAAATTGATATTCTTGTAAACGTTGCGGGGATCCTCAAGCACAAGCCTATCAACGAACTGAGTCTTGAAGATTTTACTTCGGTTGTGGATGTAAATCTTACCGGAACCTTTCTGATGTGCCGTGAGGTCACTCCGGTAATGAAAAAGAAGGGCCGAGGCAAGATTGTCAACATGGCCTCGCTCGGCGGAGAAACAGCACGGAAAGTAGGCTGTAACTATGCCGGTTCAAAAGCCGGTGTTATGGGGCTTACAAAGTGTCTGGCCGGAGAGCTCGGGCCTGATGGTATATATGTGAATGCAATCAATCCCGGACCAATAATGACGGAGCTTACAAAGCAGGTGCCGCCTGAGGTATTCGAAATATGGAATGAAGGCAGAAAGATTATAAAGGACGGAACGCCGGAAGATGTAGCAATGTCAGTTATGTTTCTGGCCTCGGAACAGTCCGACTGGATTACGGGTGTAGCGCTGGATGTAAACGGCGGAATATATATAGCTTAAAGATTTTTTGGAGGAAATATGGCTAAAACTATAGCAGTTAACATTAAAGATGTAACTCCGGTAAAAAGAGAACCGGCAAGAACATCTTGGACACTGGTTTCAGAAAAAACAGTAGGCGCTCAGAACCTTGCAGTTGGTGTTAATGAAACACCTGCAGGCAGTCAGGTCCCTGAGCATGAACATAACGTTGAAGAAGAAGTAATGTTCTTTGTAGCAGGCAGAGGCGTTTTCGTAACAGAAGATCAGGAAATACCTCTGGAGCCGGGTGTGTGTGTTTACAATCCGCCGGGAGGAAAGCACAAGATCCTCAACACAGGTGAAGAAACATTAAGATTCGTATGGATCTACGCACCTCAGCTTCCAAGCCACAGAATAGACGGATAAGGAGAAAATAATGGGTAATTGGGACCTTCCGCGCAAAGGCGGAAAAATGGAAAGTACTGATAAAATTTATTATCAGACTATGACAAAAAGAGAACTTGAAGAAAGACTCAAGGTTAACGATGTTATCCTTATTCCTTTCGGTTCAACTGAAAACCACGGCGATTCACAGCCGATGGGCGAAGACGTATTCATCGTTACACGAATGTGTGAAATGATTGCAGAAAAAACCGGATGTACAGTTGCAGAACCAATGTGGTACGCTTCTCATCCGTTCTCACACCTCGGTCAGAAATTTACAGTGCCTATCTCAGACGATGTAAACTCTGCTCTTGTACGCCAGATAATCTCAGGTTACTGGAATGCAGGTTTCAGAAAGATGATCCTCATGAGCAGCCACGGCCAGGAATATATCATTCCTTCAGCTATGCAGGAATGGGCAAAGAAATATCAGCTTCCGGCAATGATCTTTTTCATGGATGTATGGAAAATTTCTGGTCAGGCAATGATGGACAAAGAACACGGCGGTCCGTTTGAGACTCCTTTCAGACACGGTGATGAAGCTGAAAACTCAGTTTGTCTTGCCCTGTTTGAAGAATTCATACAGATGGAACATGCTGTTGATACTGAATGCTGGGGCTTCCTGCCTCCGGGACATATCGACAAGGGCGGAGACATATACGGTATGCCAATGGCCGGTCAGAGCGCTATCGGCGGCGGCGGAGTAGAGTTTGCTATTTATCCTGAAGGAGTTCTTGGAAAGCCTTCACTTGCAAAGGCTGAAAAAGCATTCGGTGCCATCGAAGCATACTGTGACTACGTAGTTAAGCTTCACAACGATATACTTGATAAATTTCCTGCAGGTAAACTTCCGGATGCCGAATACATGTCACAGAGAAGCAAGGAAGAAATCGAAGCTCTTCTCAAGGGTCCGGATCAGCCCGGAGGGAAGCACATCTGGACTATAGCCTGGCCATCCTGATAGGAGTGTGTAGATGAAAGCGATAGTTAAAACTTCAGCAGAGCCTGGAGTATTTGAAGTAAAAGATGTACCTAAGCCTGAAGTTACCGAAAACCATGTACTGGTTCAGGTTAAGGCAACCGGTCTGTGCTATAGTGACTTTTCAATTCTGAATGCAACATACACCGGAAGAAAACCGGTTCCTATTCCTGTAATTATGGGACATGAAGGCTCAGGTGTTATTGCCGAGATTGGCCGCGGTGTGAAGGGCTTTGAAGTCGGACAGAGAGTTGCATTTGAAGCATTAAGCGGATGCGGTGTATGTATTAACTGCCGGAAAGGCAACAAGAACATGTGTGAAGACTGGGACCACATTGGTATTACCTATGACGGTACTTTCGCAGAGTATGTTCTACTTCCTGCGCAGCTGATACACCCGCTTGCAGATAATATTTCCTTTGTTGATGCTGCAATCATGGAGCCTTTGAGTCTTGTAGTTCGTTCGCTCGAACATGTACAGCCTCAAATTGGTGAAACTGCGGTTATCATTGGACCAGGAACAGTTGGTCTTCTACACCTTCAGGCACTCAAGTCTGCCGGTGTTGCAAAGATTATAATCATCGGTCTTGATCCTGATTCAAAGAGATTCGAACTTGCCAAAGAACTTGGGGCTACTCACATTGTAAATGCAAGTAATGAGGATCCTGTAAAGGCTGTTGAAAAGATTACCGGCGGACTGAGGGCCGATATTCTGATTGAGACTGCAAGTTCTCCAAAGGTCTGGGATTATATGCTGGATCTGGTTGCTGCAAAAGGCCGTGTTTCCTGTTTCGGTCTTTATACAGAATCGAATTTTCAGCCCATCAAGGCTATCAGAAGCGGTATTACTATCTACGGTGATGTAGCCTTTCTTGAAAGACATTTCATTAAGGGACTGAGCTGGCTTGAAGCCGGTAAGGTTTCAGGTGAAGCCTTGGTTACAAAGAGGTACTCACTCGATGAGGCCGAACAGGCAATCAAGGATTTCAAGGCAAAAGAAACTGTAAAATGTATGTTTGAACTTTAATCGATTAATAATTTTAAGCAGTCGGGACAACCATGGCTGGGGGGTCCCGACTGTTTCTGTTTCTATTTTAAAAAGGTACACTCGAATTATTTTAGAAGTGGAGTTGAGTGTTATGAAACTATTTCCGCATCCAGGGTATGAAATCCTGTTTAATTTACCTACAGATCAGCTCGAGCTTTTCAAAAAGCTTGCACCGTACCGGGATTATAATGCACCAGAAGAACTCGAAATTACCGACAGCTCTGTGCCCGGTCTGAACGGCGCACCTGATGTGAAAATCCGTATATACAAAAGAAAGGGGCTTGGAAGAACTCCAATGCTTTTAAATATTCACGGCGGCGGGTTTGTTTCAGGCGATCTTGATAACGATAATCATCGGTGTACCGGATTTGCGATGAACGTGGACTGTACTGTTGTATCAGTTGAATATCGGCTTTCCCCTGAACATATCTTTCCTTCCGCACTCGAAGACTGCCGGGCTGTCCTCGAACACGCTTATGAAAATCCCGATCATTACGGTATCGACAAGGATAATATTGCTGTTTTCGGAACCAGTGCAGGCGGATGTCTTGCCGCAGGTTTGTGTCTGTATCTTCGGGATCATAAAGGTCCGGCGATAAAAATGCAGATTCTTAATTTTCCTGTTCTGTCCGGTATAGCTGTTACGAATTCTGCAAAAATGCTTTATGAGGGAACTCCGATGGTAAAAGGAGACGGCCTCTCTGATGTGATACAGCTCTATCTCGGCGGCTATAACGGTTCTGCACCCTCATATTATGCGCTGCCGGCTCTGGCTCGTGATTTATACGGACTTCCTCCGGCATTTGTTGTGACATGTGAATATGATCCCCTTCGTGATGAAGGTATTGATTATGCAAAACGTCTGATGGAGTTTGCAGTGCCGACAGAACTGCACAGCATGCCGAGGGTTTCACATGGTTATGACCTGGTGAACGAAGCTTCGCTTACAAAGTGGATTCGTGAAGGTATGTACCTTTCTCTGAAACGGGAGTTCGGGCAGCTTTAAGAAATTCTTGCTTTTGATAAATATGTTTTTTGTGAGCCCATTTCTTACCATGCTCCGAAGTATCGATGATTTTTTATCCAATGTTGAATAACAAAGTTCAATTACAGGCAGAAAAGTATATGCCATGATTCATTTCATTAGGGCTTTACTTGCCAAATCTGTTTTCAAAATCATCACAAGCAAGGATCTCATCCTCGGGTTGCAAAGCTATTCTTCATTAAGAAAAATATGTGGGTTTACCAGATTTTTCAGGGATACTAACGCTATTTCAGCACTGGAAAAGTCAGTAAACAAGAAAAAAGATAATAAAGAAGAGCCGTACGAGCTAAAAAAATACGGGGCTGCCAAAAAAAGGGGAAATTGTTTTACCTAAAGAAGATCCCCGATTAAATCAGCAGCATGGACAAAAAGCAGGCAAATTACTGAAAACCTGAATAAAACATGTGATTGGGGTTGGATGAAGAACAGCAAAGAAAAAACACACTTTTGGACAGGATATAAACTATATCTTGATGCTGCAGATCTTGGCACTCTTCTGACTGCAATTGTAACAGGGGCCGATGTTCATGATTCCAAGGTCACAATTTCTATGGATAAATTGACGGAACGGAAAATATCTCATCTATATTCTTTATGGGTGCAGCCTGCGATGCCCATCAAATCAATAGATATATTCAGGATAAAGGACGTTTTGATCTCATAGATTTTAATAAAAGGCGAAAATCCTTCTTGGAAGTGATGAGTTCGGCTGAAAAGGAACGATACAAGATCAGATCTTCTGTGGAAAGAACGAACCCTCATCTGAAAGATTATATTATTCCGGATAAAATATACGTGAAAGGTTTTCGGAATATGAAATGTACCCTCATGATAGCTGTATTGTGTCTGACTGCGCTCAAAATTCTGCTTTTTTTTCATTTGCCGGAAATATGAAAATAAAAAATCCTTAGGAAAATCTTATTTTCACTCTTATTATTTTTAAGCAAGTGATAGACATGCCTCAAAATCAGTCAATTTGGTATAAATCGATCTTTATCAGTTATCGAGCAAAGTAATATATTCATAGGGTAAAATGGTTGAGGACTCTACTAAATAATCATCCATACTGATTAATTGAGTTTTGAAAGAGATTCTTCTAATAGAAATATAGTTTAGCCTGGAAAAAAGTTGACAGATTTCTATCCTGAGCTTAGGATGAATAATCTGCGTATAATCTGTATATACTTAAGATATTTTTTAATCGATATTTGCTTTTCGATAAGGGGAGGTTTTTCAGGTGGATGTTTTTCACAAAATAGAAAGGCATTTGGAGGAAGGAGCAATGATCCTTCTTCTGATTGGCATAGGAGTGATAATGCTGCTCCAGGTAATACTGCGCTATGTTTTCATGGCTCCGCTCAGCTGGGCGGAAGAGGTGTGCCGCTACATGTTTGTCTGGACTGCGTTTTTAAGTATAGGTTACTGTTTCAGACTGGATAAAATCCTTGCTGTAGATGCGCTGTATTCAAAATTCCCGGAATTGCCGCGCAGGGTTATTGATGTAGTAGCGGCAATTATGACATTCGGATTGTTTTCATTCTTCTTTTATCGATCAATCATGATATTCATGGCAATAGCAAGGACAGGGCAGGTCAGTTCTGCTCTTGAAATTCCCATGCAGTTTGTTTACCTTGCAGCTCCTGTGGGCTTTGGTCTAGGAGTGGTTCGTTATGTTCAGTCAAAAATTATTAAATACAAAGCATTAGCTAAAGAGGGGGGGGCGAAATGATAGTTGGTCTTGCATTTTTAGTTTTTTTTGGACTTCTATTTCTAGGGATTCCCATTGTTACTTCAATGGGCCTTACAACCCTTTTTCCTCTGCTTATCGGCTCTAATGTTCCGTATAAAGTTGATACTGTAATCCGCTGGGCAATACAGGGTGCTGACAGTATTCCTCTTATTGCCATTCCGATGTTCATCCTTGCCGGAGCCGTTATGGCCCGCGGTGACATTTCAAAGAAGCTTTTTGATGTTTTCGCCTATCTAATCGGCCGCCGTACAGCAGGTCTTCCAATTGCCGCAATTGTTACTGCACTTTTTTACGGTGCAATTTCGGGAAGCGGAGTTGCTACTGCTGCAGCTGTCGGCGGAATGACAATTCCTCTTTTAGTAGATAAACTGGGATATGACAGGAAGTTTATTGCGGCAATGGTGGCTACGGCAGGAGGGCTGGGTGTAATTATCCCTCCGAGTATTCCGTTTATATTTTACGGAATGATGACACAGACTTCAGTCGGCGAAATTTTTGTTGCCGGTATCGTCCCGGGTATACTTATTGCTGTGTCTCTAATGGTCTACACATTTATTTACTGCAAAAAAAATGGTGAAGATCGTGTTAAGATAGACTCCGCTGTTGATGAGCTTAAGGCAAAGGGGTTTTTCAGGGTATTTAGAGAAAGTTTTTTCGCGTTGATGTCTCCTATTATCATCCTGGGAGGTATCTACAGCGGTATTGTTACACCAACAGAGGCCGCGACCATTTCTGTCGCTTATTCGCTGATAGTTTCTCTGTTTATCTATAAAACCATAAAGTTTAATGAGATTATCCCGATTTTTGCCAAAGCTGTTTCGCAGTATGCACCATTGGTAATGGTAATTGCTCTTGCAATGTCTTTCAGCCGTATGATGACAGTTTTAAAGACTGCAAGTATAGTCGGAGCCTTTGTATCAAGTGTTCTTTCAACACCGTTTCTATTTATTGTAGGGATTATTATCCTTCTGCTGCTGATGGGAATGGTTATGGATGTAGGTTTTGCCGTTGTAATTCTCGGTCCGGTGTTTGCCCCGGTAGGCGTAATGATGGGTGTAAGCCCGGTTCATCTTTGTATTATCATGGTTTCCTGTCTCGCAATAGGAATGGTAACACCGCCTTTTGGTATGAACCTCTTTGTTATATCACCAATGGTAAATGAGAATGCATTCTCTGTAGGCCGCAAGGCCATCCCCTTTGTGCTGAGTTTCGGTATTGCCCTTTTACTAATAGCATTCATACCCGATATCAGCCTTTTTCTCGTTAATCTAATGAAAGGATGATTTAAATTCGGCTTAACCGTGTTTTTTACACGTAGTATATGCTTTTTAAGGAGTGTTTAATGAAAGCAAAAAAAATCGTATTAGTTCTTGTGCTTGCAATTGCTGTTGCAGGCTACTCATTTGCAGGAGGCCAGGGTGAGACTGCTGATGACGGTACACTTAAACCTATAACAATATCAATCGGTTATGCCTCTGCTGAAGGTCAATCAGGTGATATCGTTGTTAAAGAAGAAGCCGCAAAAATTGCTGAAGAAACCGATGGTGTATTCAAGTTTGACATCTACCCGGCTGCACAGCTTGGCGGTGACCGTGAAATGGCTGAATCTGTACAGCTCGGAGATCAGGGAATACTCTTCGGTGCACCATCACCAATGGTATCCTTTGTTCCTGAGGTTGCTGTTCTTGATATGCCGATGGCTTTCGCAGGATATTCCTGGGACGAAATTGATGCAGTTATGAGCGGTGAAGTAGGTGATTTCCGTACAAAAATGGATGCTGCTTTTGAAAAAGCAGGATTCAAGCTTCTTACTCTTTTCAGCTCAAGAATGTACAGAGTTATGTCTTCTAGCAAGAAAATTGAGAATATTGATGATTTCAAGGGAATTAGAATAAGAACCATGGAAAACAAGTATCACATGAATTTCTGGAATTCTCTTGGAGCAAGTGCAACTCCTATCAATTTCGCAGAACTTTATCTTGCTCTTCAGCAGGGCCTTGTTGATGCACAGGAAAACCCGGTAGTTGTATGTGTTCTTAATGGTTTCCATGAACAGCAGGATTATGTTGTTCTCACTAACCATGTACTTTTCTTCGTGCAGATGGTTACAGGTCTTGATACCTGGAACAGCATGTCAAAGGCTCAGCAGGACGTTCTTATGCAGTTCATTGACAGAGCTACTCCAAGAATCGCTGAAGGCGGCGAAAAGGATGATATAATGTTTGCAGCTATGGCAAAAGAAAAGGGAATGGAGTTCCTCCAGCCGAGTGAGAAGCTTTACTCAGATATGAAGAAAATTGCAGAAGGTACAAACAAAATGATTGCAGATGATCTGGGTGCAGATCTCGTTGACAGTCTTTTTGACAGTCTTGCAAAGGCTAAAAAATAAAATATTTGATATTTTTAAGGTAAATCGTAGTTGCCGGGGGGAGTCAGTCGTGACTCCCTTTTTTTTGTTTACTTGATGTAATTGTCTGCTTCAGCAGTAGTTTGCTCGGCTGGCGGAAGTTCTCTTGATTTTTTTTCATTAAAAAGTTCGATTACGTTTGGCGCTTTGTTTGTGTACGGTTTCCATTCAGGAAGTTCAGGCGCGTTCGGATTCCCGGTTTTTACAAAATTGGTCCAGTAGGCGCACATCCTGTTTGACAAATCAAAATCCGTACCTGAATACGATCTCCATCCTCTTAGAAAGGTCTGAAAAACATACATATGCTCTGAAGAATGAAAAGTTCCAATATCGCTGTCGGGAACAGCATGATTAAAGTAGTACTGATAAACCGGCTTATGCCCCAGCCTGTTTTGAAGCCTTGACCATGCTGTACAGCCGATGTGGATATCATTCTTTTTATCCTCACTGAAAGAGAGATCGTCCGATGTACAGCCGATCATTGTCGGTACATTGTGTGTTTTATTCTGTTTTGCGAGGGAAATCAGATTATTCTCCAGGACATATCCGTCGATCACCGGCATATACTGAAGGCCTTCAGGGCTTATAGCCTTTGCAAAATGATTAATAAGCTCTTCTGCAGGTATTTTTCTTGCCTCGTCAATATTCTTAACTTTAATATCCTTAAGAAACTCTTCTCCCTGCTTTTCAGCTTCCGAAATCTCCAATTTGCTGATTGTCTGCATCCAGCCGAGCCCGGCTGCGCTCTGCATAATTGCCTTGTCAATGTCGCCTTCGGTAAGCTTTGATGAAAGAAGAGTCTGTACGCTCATGGCTCCGGCAGACTGGCCGAATACGGTAATTTTATCAGGATCGCCTCCAAAGGCTTCAATGTTCCTGCGTATCCACTTTAAGGCTGCTATCTGATCAAGAATTCCATAATTACCTGATGTTCTGATACCTGTTTCCTTCTCTGACTCCGCCGAAAGTTCAGGGTGACTGAAAAAGCCGAAGACGTTAAGTCTGTAGTTGAGCGAAACGTAAATGACGCCTCTTTTGGCGAAGGCCTCTCCGTCGGTTTCCATTTTGTCGGAGTAGCCCTGTACGAATCCGCCTCCATAGATCCACAGCGCCACAGGAAGCTTTTCGTCCGTACTTTTTGCGGGAGTCCAGATGTTCAGGTACAGGCTGTCTTCGCTTCGTGGCAGATCCACAGGATAAAATTCTTTTCTATACATCGAGGTTCCGGGAACTCTGCACTGCATCGGGATATCTGAAAATGAGTAAGCGTTGTAGATACCTTTCCAGTTTTCTGCCGGTTGAGGAGCCTTCCAGCGTAAATCACCGACAGGCGGCTTTGCGTAAGGTATACCTTTAAAAAAACTGATTCCCTGGTTGCCTGCAGGCAATCCTGAAATTTCTCCGTTTTCTGTGATGGTTTCAAAAATAGCCATAAAAATCCCCCGTATTGAAAAATAGATGATTGTTGAGAATCTCAGGTTATAACCGTAATGGATTCGCCGAATAAATTCTATTGACAAGATAATAAACTATGATCATATATCGTTAGATTATAATCAAGAAATAATTAAAAAAGTATCTATTTAGAAGGAGTTATGGGGATTATCAGGTGGCTGGATAATAACCTCGAGAAAATCTTTCTCGTGGCGATGCTCGTTCTAATGAGCATTTTAATTATGTTTCAGGTGATTATGAGATATATATTTCATAACGCCCTCGGCTGGCTGGAAGAAACGGCCAGGTATTGTTTTATTCTATTTTCATTTATGACATTGGGATTCTGTATTAAGAACAGATCCAATTTTCGCATTAGTCAGCTGGTGAAGAAACTTCCTGAAGTTGCACAGAAAATAATGAATATCATAATTGATATCAGTTTTCTGTTATTCTACAGTTTCTGTTTTTACTACTCTCTGGTAGCAGTAGAGCAGACTAAGGCTACTGGAAACATCACAACCGGTCTGCAGATGCCGGTGTTTATTTTTTATATATTTGCCGGTGCAGGTCTTCTTGTCGGCGCCCTGCGCGCAATTCAGTCAATAGTCACAGGGATTATCAGTTTTAAAACATCATCAGACAGGGAGAATGTGAATGCTTAGTTAATTTTCTCGGTTTTTGTTGTCCTGCTCGTTATTGGATTCCCGATCGGACTTACCATCGGAATAAGTTCGATAATTCCGCGAATTGTTAATCCGTCATTTCCGGGAGGAGTCTTGTATCTGCTGAGAGCGATGGTCAGCGGTATCGACAGTACACCGATACTTGCCATACCATTTTTCAAGCTTGCAGGGTCCATCATGGCAATGGGGGGATTTCTAAAAAAATGTTCAACTTATTTGCATACCTGGTCGGGAAGATAACAGCAGGTATTCCGATTGCTGTTGTCATAACCTGCGCGTTTTATGGTGCTATTAGCGGATCCGGGCCTGTAACTACTGCAGCAGTAGGGGCAATGACTATACCGATACTGACAAACCTCGGCTACAAGAAGGATTTTTCCGCAGCTCTGCTTATTCTTTATGTTTATGTATACTGCAAAAGAAACGGGGAGGATAAGGAGAAGGTTGCCGCTAACTATGAGGAACTGAAGGCCAAGGGGTTTCTGAATATACTTAAAGAAATTGTCTGGGCAATTATCACACCTGTCATTATTCTTGGCGGAATCTACAGCGGCATCGTAACTCCGACAGAGGTTGCAGTTGTATCTGTATTCTACTTTCTTCAATAAAATCGATTGCACCGCTCTGTTTTCTTTTAATAACAGCAATGACTTTTGCAAGGGTCATGACGCTTGCTCATGCGCGCAGGAGCTTGCAAGTTTTCTGGCCAGTACGTTTTCAAATCCATACATATTTCTGATAATCGGTATGTTCACGGATGTTGCTGGCGCCATTGCGATAACTGCTCCCATGATGATGCCCGTAATTGCCATGTTTGGGATTGACCCTGTTCATTTTGGTGTAGTTCTTGTGATTAACCTATCCATAGGACTGATCTGTCTCCTGGCTGTTATGATAACAGGAACAGTATTTGCGGGAGGTTTACAGGAAGCCGTTTCTTCTGATGAACCTAAAGTAACTATTATCCCCGGTCACGGCTCACCGGATAATTCTTTTGCGAATGAGGGTGCAAATCTCTTAAAGAAACTTGCTGCTGAACGCTCAGCAGGTAAAATTGTGATTGATAATTATCCGGCCTTCCAGCTTGGCAACATCATGGAACTTGACCAGAACGTAAAGGGCGGTTCAATTCAGAAGGTGAATTTATCAAAATGGTTGACGATGTGCTAACTGAATCCAATCTTAAGCTGATGAGCGGCGTTATTCCGGTTGGTTACAGAGAGGTTTCCAGTAATAAGGAGATCAGAACTGCTGATGATCTTAAAGGCCTTAAGATCAGACTATGGAGCATCCGCTTCACATGGCATACTCGAAGGCTCTTGGCGCTAATCCTACTCCTATTGCCTTCAGCGAACTTTATGTTGGTCTACAGCAGGGTCTTGTTGAGGCTCAGGAAAACCCCTTTGATAAAATTCTTTCAAGCAAGATTTATGAACAGCAGAAATACATTGTGCTGACCCACCATGTAATGTTCTGCAGCGGTTATGTAATGAATCTCGATTTTTATAACAGTCTGCCTGCTGAATACCAGCAGATTATGAAGGATGTATTTGTAGAAGTTGACAAGTATGTATATGAGAATTCAATCCGTGTAAATGAAGAATCACTTGCGAAGCTCAAGGACGCAGGTCTTGAAGTTATTGAGTTCAGTGATGCTGATTATGTAAAGATGGCTGAGGCGGCAAAACCTGTAATCGAAATGGTAAGAAAAGATTTAGGCGATCTGATGGTTGATACTCTTCTCAAGGAACTTGCGGAAGCTTCTTCCAAATAAACAGTTTTTAACAAAAATCCTCGGCTTGCGCCTTAGAACATCACAAGCCGGGGATTTTTTTAGCCGACCATGTAAAAGCTGATACGTACCTTATCCGGAAGCCGCTCACCGCTGCATATAAAATGATTGTTTTTCAGCCACATATATTTTTCATCGTATACCTCAAAAACAGGTGTTGTTCTGAAATAGTACAATGAAGGATCGATGAACCCGCCATTCAGGACTTTTTCTACATACTCCTTCGGTACGGTTCTTATGCCGTTATTTTCTAGATATACTCCGCAGCCGTCATCAAATTTCAGGGCATATCTGGCTGAGAGTTCGCATCTGCCGTCAGGCCGGATTATCTGGCTGTCTACTCCGCCGGGCAGAACAGTTCCTTTGATTTCAGGACCTTCGACTGTTCCTGCGCCAATAGGTATTAGCTGTCTCCTGCCTGAAACCGAGTCCTGACCTACGAGTATCGGAGCTTCAACCTCGACCTCAACCTTGAAAACAAATTTGGAATTCAGTGTCATAATATTCTACTCCTCTTTTGCAATACATATTCTTTCCAGACCTTTTCAAGTTGTGGAAGTGTCAGGCCTGTGATATTTAAAATTATTTCAGAAAAATCACCGTCTGTGTAAAAAATTCCATTAATATTATCAATTCCATAAGTATTAATTAAAAAATCATAGATTGAAGTTGATACGGCATATTTAAGTGGACGATCAGTTGTCCCCCACTGTCCTGACTGTATTGTTATCTCATCCCACTCGATAAGACGATTATCGGCAGCTGCTTCAAGAACAAGTTTCCGGGCATAATACTGGTGATACTGTGCTATACCTTCACAAAACCAACCTGGAGCCCCGGTGACTGTTGTGTCTTCGCTGTATAAAGTTACTGCATGTATGAATTCATGAAGAAGTGCGCCTTGTATTGATCCGGAACGTACCTTTTCTATATTTATGATCATAGAATTACCGTTCCAGGCGGCACCTGGGCCATTAGGATAGGTTTTATAATAGGTGTTATTATCAAGCAGGATAATAGGTATAAGATTGTCTTCGCTTGGAGAGGTTTTTGTTCCATGTTTAAATAACCCCACAGCTTCTGAATAAATATCATCAATAATTTTTGATGCCTTTTTGACTTCTTCATCGTTATTAAAATAGTAAAGTCTGCAGTATTCAGTATCAATATTTTTCCACAGATGAAGCCCCCAAACATATGTTTCAGGGCTGTTTGATAATAAAGCTTCTTTAACTGCAATTCCTGAAAAGGCCAATAAGATTACCGCTGCAAACAGAATTTTTACTTTTTTCATTTATAGTCCTTATTTATGAATTAGATATTTAAATATTATAAAATTGATAGTATAATTAACTTATAATATAAGTATAATATTACGCAGCCCCTGTGTAAACAAGTTTTTAAGGAGACCGCAATGAGAAAGAAACCCGAATTTAATACAGATTTACTCAGTGAACTGATGAAGAAGGAAGGGCTTGATATCATTCTTGTTTCCTCCAGGCATAACGTAAGATATCTTACCGGTGGATATTTTTATCCGCTATTCGTCTGGGATACCCACACCCGTGGAACCCAGTACCTTCCTTATATAGTTATTCCGGGAGCAGGACTTTCAAACGCTTTCTTTGTCGGCCGCCCCGGTGAAAATGAGGTAAGTGCAGAATCCGATATCTGGCTTGAGGACTGTGTTGAAAGTCCAAAGCTCAATTCCATATCTGCATCAGAGCAGACTGCAAAAGAGATTAAGTCGAGAGGTCTTAAAACAGGAAAGATAGGAGTCGAATTGACAGCTCTTCCTGCTGATGCCTATCTGACTCTGAAAAATGAGCTTCCGCAGGCTGAGTTTGTTGATATTACCGGCCTGATGGATACTCTGCGGGCGGTTAAATCTGAAAAAGAAATTGAAATAATAAGGCAGGGAACACTGCTCAATCTGAAAGCGGTGAATGAATGCCTTGCCGCTGCAGCACCGGGCATGACAACTCTGGAACTTGCTGACATTCTCAAGAAGAAGTTCTCTGAATCGGGACTGCATTTTCTGTATGCCCTTGTGTGCGCCGGGCCTGACATGTTCCGGGCGGCTTCCCCGAAAAGGACGTTCAGGGAGGGGCATATTCTGCATATAGATACTGGGGCCATGCTGAGCAACGGTTGTATAGCTGAAACCTGCCGCACCGGCCACATTGGAAACCCAACTGCAGAGGCGGAAAACCTTCTCGGCCTTTGTGACGGACTTGAAAAGCACATGCTTGATTACCTGGTTTCCGGAGCCGCCGTTTCTGAGATTCAGCTTGAAGCTGATTCTTTTATTGAAAGAACATCTCCGGGCCTTAATGGAAAGTTTATAGCGCACGGCATCGGCATGGTTCATCATGAAAAACCGGTGGTCAGCCGTAGCTCCTCTGAAAGTCTTCTTGAGGGAATGGTTCTTTCACTTGAGATGGAGTATAAGACAAAAGAAACAGGTCATGTTAAGATTGAGGATATGGTTGTCATTAGAAAGGACATTCCCGAAATTATGAGTCCGGACGGCGGAATGTGGGTGATAGGAGGCGCTGAAGCCTGAGATGATTACCGTAAATATCCATGCGCCGATGAACAAAAAAATCAAATCAGGGGCCTGTCAGATTGATGAGGGCACTGATATCCGCTCGCTACTGAAAACACTCGGTGAAACTTCAACAGAGGATTATCTTTTTGTTGTAAACGGAACAAATGTCCCTGATGATACAGTGCTGTCTGCTAACGATAAGCTCAGTATATTTACTCTTCTCGACGGGGGCTGAAATTCATCAGCGTTCATCAGCTCTGTTTATTATTCTCTTAAATCAATATAATGAATGAAATGAACAGGAAAAAGTTGATCTTTCCGGCTCTTGTAATCCTCGCAATAGTTAACTTCAGTGCTGCCGTTGCGGGTATAATTATTGTTTTTATCATCTACATCCTCAATATTTTACGAGCCAGACTTCCCATTGATCCCGGAGGTGAAAATCATCCCGAAACAATTATCTATAAAAGGGCTGAAGATGTGGAGCTTAAGCTTGATCTCTGGTCTCCTCCTGAAAAAAACCGAATACCGGCACTTGTAATTTTTGCTCACGGCGGAGGCTGGATAAGCGGTTTCAGAAATCAGCCGAATAATGTCTCCTGGTGCAGGTTTTTATCCTCCCGAGGATTCACCGTGGCATCAATAGATTACAGGCTTGGATTCAAATACAGAATGTCTGATATCCTTGAGGATTATTCTGATGCCGTATCCTTCATCAGGCATAAATTTGCAGGAGATGAAGCTTCAGGCAATATCATCCTTATAGGATTGTCTGCCGGAGGGCACCTGGCGCTGAGTTATGCCGCCTATAATACGTCGCAGAAAAACCATCAGGCTATGCGGGGAATTCTGTCTGTTATAGCCTACTATGCGCCGTCGGATCTCAGAGATCTCTATGCGCCCGATGATAAGTCTCTGTTTGTCCGTTTTGCAGCCGGGAGCACGCTGAAAGCCCTTCCTTCCTTTGATGAAGAAGCATATATCAGGTATTCACCGGTCACCTGGTTAACGTCGGAGATGGTTCCGGTACTGGCGGTTCACGGGATGAAGGATGAAACCGTTCCATTCCGTTCATCTCACACACTTATTCAGAAACTTAAAGAACTGGGCGTACACTGCAGACTGCTTGAACATAAAAACGGCGGACACTGTTTTGAGGTAAAATTACGTGATATCCGTACAACACAGATACTCGAACAGACTTTAAGGTTTATCAGAATTCAGCTCAAAAATAATGTAAAAAACTCTTCATCCGGCTGAAGTGAAAGATTTAACGTTACAGCTGAAAATCTTCGATATATAAAAAGTAATGTCACATAAATCTTAATGTGGTATATTTTTAAAGATATGCTGTTCAACCGAAAGAGAATTAAATTACTGCTATTAACCTCTGTATTTAACATTTGCTCAATAGTTTTTCTGTTTGCAGTGCCTAATGTGCAGACAACCGATATGACTATCTCGGGAGCTACCGGCACAGGAAGCGTCTTTATAACCGGAGATACCATTGTTGTAGAATGGGATAGTACAAATAGTCCTCTAAACTATGCTCCGCCGGCCACAAATAATATAACCGCGGTAAGCGTAGATTTTTCCCAGTTCGGGGGGGCAGCTGCAGCTGCTGCTGTTGATGACGGTAGCGGTGATGACGCAGCTTCGGGTGATGGCATATGGACAGCTTCGTATACAATAGTCGCAGGTATTATAGACAGTTCAACGGTGAGGATAACAGTTACTGTTACCAATGGTGATGGTACAACCGGACCGGTTGATAACGGTACAAATCTCTCCTGTGATAATCAGTCTCCCACAGTGACCGACGGTAATCTAAGCATAAGCGGAGCTACCGGCACAGGCAGTGTTTTTATATCAGGCGATACTGTCACCGTAACCTGGAACAATACCGCCGGAGGCGATAATAACGGGGACATCAGCTCTGCGGCTGCCGATTTTACAGAGTTCGGAGGCGGGGCTGCGGTTGCCATGGCAAATACAGCTGAAACATGGACTGCTAGTTATGCTCTTCTGGACGGGATCGATACCTCCAATTTAAACGTAAGTATTACTGCAACCGATGATGCAGGAAATACTACTACAGTCGCAGACACAAGCAATGCTGATGTTGATACAACTGCACCCGCCGGATATACGGTTGCGATTGCTGATGTTGACGGATATATCAATGCCTCAGAAGTTGCAAGCGTAGACTTTGATTTCACAGGAGCTGAAGTAGGAGCAGATTACAGCTACACATATACAAGCAGCGGCGGAGGTGGGCCTGTCACCGGCAGCGGAACAATAGCAACAGCAACCGATACAATAAATGATGATTTAAGCGCCCTAAATGACGGTACTGTAACTCTTACCGTAGCTTTAACAGATCCGGCAGGAAATACCGGTCTGGATGCAACTGATACAAGCGAGCTTGATGTTGCAGCCCCCGGAGCGTTTACAGCCGGAGCAGTGACTGCAACCGGCGGAACAGTTACCGCAAACTACTGGAACTCTACAAATACGGGACTAACCGTAACCATCCCGATAGCAAATGATGCAAGCCTCAGCGGTGGAACAGTACAGCTGCAGGGGTTTGCGACAGGCGGAGCCTGGGAGAACCTTGCCGGAGCCATTGCCATAGGCGGCGGCGATATCAATACAAACAAGGACCACACTGCAACGGCTGCACAGCTGGAGGCTTTAACCGGTTTCGGTGAAGGCGACACAGTCCAGCTCCGGGCGGTTATTACCGATGTCGCCGGAAACTCAACAACCGGCAGCGCGAGTGCAACAATGCTTACTGTCGATCAAACCGCACCCGCCGGATATACGGTTGCTATTGCTGATGTTGACGGATATATCAATGCCTCAGAAGTTGCAAGCCTGGACTTTGACTTCACAGGAGCTGAAGTAGGAGCAGATTACAGCTACACATATACAAGCAGCGGCGGAGGTGGGCCTGTCACCGGCAGCGGAACAATAGCAACAGCAACCGATACAATAAATGATGATTTAAGCGCCCTAAATGACGGTACTGTAACTCTTACCGTAGCTTTAACAGATCCGGCAGGAAATACCGGTCTGGATGCAACTGATACAAGCGAGCTTGATGTTGCAGCCCCCGGAGCGTTTACAGCCGGAGCAGTGACTGCAACCGGCGGAACAGTTACCGCAAACTACTGGAACTCTACAAATACGGGACTAACCGTAACCATCCCGATAGCAAATGATGCAAGCCTCAGCGGTGGAACAGTACAGCTGCAGGGGTTTGCGACAGGCGGAGCCTGGGAGAACCTTGCCGGAGCCATTGCCATAGGCGGCGGCGATATCAATACAAACAAGGACCACACTGCAACGGCTGCACAGCTGGAGGCTTTAACCGGTTTCGGTGAAGGCGACACAGTCCAGCTCCGGGCGGTTATTACCGATGTCGCCGGAAACTCAACAACCGGCAGCGCAAGTGTAACAACGCTTACTGTAGATCAAATTATTCCGACAGCATTCACTGCCGGAGCTGTAACCGCTACCGGCGGAACAGTTACTGCAAACTACTGGAACTCAACAAATACGGGACTAACCGTAACCATCCCCATAGCAAATGATGCAAGTCTCAGCGGCGGAACAGTGCAGCTGCAGGGGTTTGCGACAGGCGGTGCATGGGAGAACCTCGCAGGGGCTATAGCTATAGGCGGCGGCGATATAAGTACAAATAAGGATCACACTGCAACGGCCGCACAGTTTGAAGCTCTGACAAACTTTGGTGAAGGCGACACGGTACAGCTCAGGGCTGTAATTACCGATATTGCCGGAAACTCAACAACCGGAAGCACGAGTGCAGTCACACTTACTGTTGATCAGGTTCTGCCGACGCTTGCTCCCGTACATATTCAATCCGATAATGCTGATACTGCAACCGCCAAGATTCAGGATGCAATTACTCTTACATTCACATCGTCTGAAACACTGTCCGCCCTGCCTGTTGTGACCCTAACAAGTCTGTCGAGGGCGGCAACTGAATCGTCACTGGGCGGCGATGATTATCAAGCTGTTTACCAGCTTCTGCCGGCAGACAGAACAATTGCAGAAGCGGCCGTTGCATTCACTATAGATTTCAGCGATACTGCGGGTAATGCAGGAACACAGGTTACAGCAGTAACTGATGCTTCATCAGTTACGTTTTACCGTGAATGCAACTGGGGCGGTTCTTCCGGCGGCGACTGGTCCGTAGCCGGAAACTGGGTTGAGGGCTATGTTCCGGCAGCGGCTGATGATGTTGTAATAGCATCCGGCTATCCGGTGCTTTCTGTTGATTCTTCAGGTGAGGATGTAATAGTTTCCGCAGGCGCCGAACTCCGGACCGGGACAAATGATCTCAGTATCAGCTCTATTGATCTACAGGGCACAGCAATTCTGCGCAGAGCAGGCGGTACAAATGTTTCTGCTACAGATACAGACAGCGGTACGGTCAGGTATACAGGCGGAGGCGCAGTTCAGGAATACGGTGTCACCGATTACTTTGATCTCGAATTTGATGCAGTTGCCGCATTTACAGTTGGAACAAGTCTTACTACAGCTGATAACCTGATAATTACAAATTCCACCGGTGTTGATTTCGGTGCAGGTGTCACAGTCACAGCCGGTTCTAACCAGATAGATATAACCTCTTCAACCGGGACAATCCGGTTTCGCGAAGCTCTGACGGTTGGTACCCTCAATGTTGGAGCTTCTGCATACTCAGTCAGAATGGACAGCGGCTGCACGATAACCGGAGCTGTTAATTTTCAGAATACAACAAGTGTAAGACTTTCCGGTACATGCAATTTTAACGGCGGAATGTCAACAGGCGCGCCATTGACGCTCAATGGTGATATTATAACTACCGCTGACGATGTTTCGGTTGCGGGTATAAGTCTCACCGGAGCCAGCGGTATCGATACAGGAGCTGCCGGTGGAAATATTCAGATTTCCGGAGTTGTTGCCGGCTCAGGGGCAAATCGTGATTTTACAATTGATGCCGGTACCGGCAGTGTAACCCTCGGCGGAGTACTGTCCTCAAATATTAATGACCTTATAATCACCGGTACAGGAGCCGGTATTGCCCTTCCGGCTATAACTACAGCAGGCGGGCTTGCTTGTACTGTCGGAGGAGATATAACCCAGGGAGCAGCCCTGAGCATAAGCGGAGCTGCTGCATTTGAAGCAGGCGCTGGAAATGATATTACTCTTACAAACGGCAGTAATGCTTTTAATACAGTTACTTTCACTAATTCGGCAAATGTAGATATTAGCGAACCCGCCGCATTCACTGTTGGTGCGGGGGCTTCTGCCTACACAGGAACTCTTACTCTTAATGCAGGAACTGCATTAACTATCAGCGGAGATATCACGGGTTCAGGAGCCGGCGCAGTCAGCCTTACCGCCGGAACCGGGGCGATGATCATAAATGACGGAGCTGTAGTTGATGCCGGCAGCGGAACAATTTCTGTAAGTTCCGGAACCGATCTTACTCTTGGAAGACTTGTTACAACCAGTGCCGGAGCTCCGGCAGTTGATATTACAGTAGGCGGTGAAGTTATAGACGGCGGTGACACCGGCGGAAGTGATATTGCTGCAGGCGGAGAATTGCAGATTAGTGCTTTAGACGGAATAGGCAACAGCGGTGCAAACGGTGCGGTTGAGACAGATGTTGTTTCACTCGATCTGTCACTCAGCGCTGCGGGTGATATTGATATCATTGAAAACAACGATGTTCTGATTTTAGATATTACCGCAGCAAACGGTAATGTAACGCTGACAGGCGGCGGAGCGATCACCGTAAATGCTAATGATGCTGTGGCCGATGTGAGCGGAAATACCATAAGTCTGAGCTCAAACGGAGATATCGGAACCGCAGCCTCCAGTATCGAGCTTGATATATCAACGGCCCTGAATGCCGATTCAACTTCTGCAAACGGAGATATATACCTTGATTCTCTCGGGGTGTTTCCGGTCGGTCTGATTGATGCCGGAGCCGGAGACGTTGAGGTAACGGCGACCGGCGGTATTACGGATGCATCCGGAGATGCGGCAGCAGACATAGCTGCAAACATATTATGGGTTAATGCCCCGGCATCCTTTGCGCTTGATACCTCAGTGTCGGTTATCAGAGGCACAGTCACTGGAAGCTTTACGGTGGATGAAGTGAGTGCGATACAGCTTGGTAATGCGACCGGCGGTATTTCAAGCGGAGCAGGTGCTTTAAGTATTGAAGCTGACGGTTCTATAACAACCGGTAATACCGTATCAAGCGGCGCCGATCAGAACCTTACACTCACAACAACTGGGAATGGCGACACGATTACTCTGGGACATGCTGTGAGTGCCGGCGGGTCCGGTATTGTGGACATCAATTCCGGAGATGATTTTACCCTTAATAATGGCATAGTCCTTGGCAGCGGTACCGGAAATATTACTGTGGATACATTAAACGGAGGAGTTCTGACCGTAAACGGAAGTATTACGACAGCCGGTGCTGGTACGATCAATCTCACTTCTGTTGATGCGGTATTAATGGATACAACATCGCTTATCCAGACTGTGAACGGGCAGATAGATGTAAGCGCAGGAGCAACCGGATTGACTGTCGATGTAATAGAAGCCACCGGAGGCTCTGCCGCTATCAACCTCACAGCTGTCGGCAGCGCTATAGAAGAAGCTGATAATACGGCACTTATAGGAGCCGCAGGGAGCACAACCGTTCTTACATTAAGTGCCGGAACAGATATCGGGGCAGGCAGTGCCCTTAATACCAATGTTGGAACCCTGGTTGCTTCTGCCGGAGGCATTCTAAGCATCAATGAATTCACTGCAATTATTCTGGGAGCCGGAAGCGGAGTAACAAGCAGCGGCGGTGATGTAACTATACAGACTGCCGGAGCAATAACAACCGGCAACAGCATTGCGACGACCGGAGCGAATGGAGCAATAACGCTGACGAGCACCGGAACAAATCCAATTACGCTAAGCAATACCGTAACAGCAAATGGTTCGGGTAATATAGACATCAACTCATCATCAGCATTTACACTTTCTAATGGTGTTGTTATGAGCAGTACAAGCGGTGACATTACAATAGATACTACCGGAGCGAATGTCTTGCTGATATATGGAAACATTACGACAGGATTGGCCGGAACTATAGATATAACCGGAACCGATGTAGTTACTATGGATTCAGTATCCCTTGTGCAGACAGCTGCCGGTCAGATTGATATGAGTGCCGGTGCAAATGGTCTGACTGTGGATGTCGTAGAGTCAACAGGAAATGGGGCAATCAATCTTACAGCTGCCGGAGATGCTATTGAGGAAGCTGATAATACAGCAAGGGTAGGAGCTGTAAATAGTACGACCGTACTTACTTTGACTGCAGGGACAGACATAGGGACCCTGAATTCATTAAACACAAATGTGGGAAGTATAACTGCTTCTACTGCAGCCGCTGGAGATATAAGCATAGTAGAGGCAAACAATGTAACACTCACTTCCATTACAGCGGCTTCCGGCGATGTAAATATTGTATCAACAGCGGGGACCGTCAATGTTGCTGCAGTAAGCGCTTCAGGCACTGTTGCTTTGACTGCAGCCTCCGGAAGTATCCTTGAGGCAGCCGCAACAGATGCCGCCTCGGATATTACCGCTGGTTCAATATCACTGACAGCGCAGGATGCAATAGGAACTTCGGCAGCCGGAGAGGAGATTGAAATTGATCTCGGCGGCGGAAGCCTTGATCTTACAACTACTGCGGCCGCACCATCAGGAAATATAAATATCGCCGAAACAAACGGTGCTCTAAGCAGTTCGCAGATATCCTCCTCTACAGCCGGAGCCTCTGTTCAAACAATAATTGTCTATAACCGTAATGCCGGAATAATTGTAAATAATGCCTGGAACCTTGGAAACGATAATCTTGAACTGAGAGCCGCTACAGCCGGGGATATTGCCTTTGTCGGCGGTTCTCTTACTACAAGCGGTGACATCAGTCTTGAATCTGCTGCCGGGGGAATTACAGATGATGATGGAACTGCGGATATAATCTGCGGCAATCTCATTATCGATGCAGATACGGGTGTCGGAGATGCAAATGTACTCGAAACGACAGTTTCTACTGTAGATCTGGATAATAATACATCTGGTACAGTTCAGATAACCGAGAGTAACGGGCTGACAATCAATAAGCTGTATAATGTAAACAGAGCTGAAACCCTTGTTTCAACAACCGGAAGCATCCTCATAGGAAATTCAGTAATTCCGACAATAAGCGCCGGTACATCAACTGTAACCCTTACAGCTGCTGCCGGAGAGATCTATGACTCTGCAGCGGCCGATACAGATATCGATATAAATGCTAATACTGTAGATCTTAACGCATCAACAGGAATTGGCGATACAAACGAAATTGAACTTGCAAGTGTCACGATTCTTACTGCTGATACTGCTTCCGGAAATATCGATATTGATCATACTGCCGATGCCGGACTTTCAGTTACAACGATGACAACGGGCGGGGCTTCAACAATTGATTTTGATCAAACAGGAAACCAAAGCCTGACACTGGTCACTGTCACTGCTTCAAACGGAGACATAACTGTAACCAATACCGGCGGAACCGGTGCAGATACAGGCCTCGGTAGTATTACTGCGGATACAGCAGATGATACTGTATCAATATCTGCATCGGGAGCAATTGATGATTCAACTGCCTCTGATACAACCGCCGATGTGACTGCCGCGGTTATAATACTTACGGCAGATGACTCAGGAATAGGTCAGGCTGCAAACGGGGCTGTCGACGTAAGGGCTGCAGTCGGACTTTCCGCTGACAGTTCTGCAGATGGGAGCGATATCGCTCTATATGATCCTGTCGGTCCGACGCCTGTTGTCCTGCTTACAACAGGCGGTACGGGAGATATTGTCCTTACTTCCTTGAATGCGGTTACCGATCCAGGCGGAAATGCAGAGAATGATATAAGCGCATCCGATCTTAACATTACTGCTCAGGGCGGAATAAATCTGGATACTGCTGTTTCAACAATGACTCTGAATGCGCAGGCTGCAGGTTCGGTAACCATCAGGGAGACCGATGCAGTTACTTTTACCTCGGTTACGGCTTCAAACGGCCCGGTTACCCTTTCGACGGTTAATGCCGGAAATATCGTTCTGACTAATATTGTAAGCAGTAACGATACAGATGTTAACGATATCAGCGTAACCGCAGCTAACGGTGATATTGAGGTTGATACAATTGATGCCCAGGGAAGCAATGCCGACATTAGCCTGACAACGGCTAACGGGGCAGTTACAAATACCGATTCAACCTCGAATGTTACCGGCGATGTACTTACCATCAGTACTGCAAATGGTACTGGTGTAAGCTTTGGGCAGGCGATCAGTACAACTGTAAATACATTAAATGTTGGCAATTCCGCAGGCGGTGATATCGCGATTGATGAATCCGGCGCTGTTACAGTTACAGGACTGAGTACAGTTGCAGGTGGAAATATCCGTCTGGATGCCGACGGTACTATTACCCTGAACGGGGCAGGAGCTTCAGCCGCAGGTGCGGGAGGTATAATCCTGACCGGTATAGGTGCCGGAAATAACCTTGATATAAATGCGGCTATAAACGGAGGTACCGGTGGTATTACTCTGACCGGCGGCACCTCAATCGATACAAACAGCAATGTTACGACCTCAAACAACACAATTCAGTTTGCAAGTAATACATATATAACTGATGATGCGACTGTTACAGTCAGTACAGGTGCAGGCGTAGGCGGAACAATTACTTTCAGTGGAACACTCGATGGCGAGGGTTCTGATTTTACGGACAATCTTACCCTTATTGCCGGAACCGGTAATATTGATTTTAATGCCGCTGTTGGAAGCTCGGTCGACATGGGCAATGTATTAATCAGCAGTGCTCTTGATGTGACAGCAGATGCAGCCTTCAGTGCAAACACTTTAACCCAGACAGCGGGCACAGGCGATACCCAGTTTGACGGCGCTATAACGCTGCAGGCCTTGGGCGGAATGGATATAACAACCAGTACGGTAACTATTAACAGTACTATAAACACCTTGGCGGCAGGAAACGGAGGAACCGTAACAATAACCAATGCCGGTCTGCTTGATATAGCAGCAGGTGCCAATATGAGCCTTGACGGTGCCTTTTTACAGGATGGTGCCGGAGATGTGGAGACAGCAGGAAATATTACTACCACAAATGACAGTATATATTTCACCAGAAACGTGACTATTACTGATAACGGGACTGTCTCGCTCGATACCGATGCAGGTGCAGGGACAATTACCTTCAATGGGACGCTCAACGGCGATGATGCCAACTTTGATGACGACCTGAGTCTTACAGCAGGAACCGGTAATATTGATTTTAACGGAATTGTCGGCGGAGCAAATGATCTTGGCGATGTTAGTATCAACAGTGCTGCAGATGTTACTGCTGATTTGGCCTTCAGTGCAAATACACTAACTCAAACTGCAGGAACAGGTGATACCCAGTTTGATGGAGCCGTAGTGCTGCAGGCTGCCGGGGGCATGGATCTTACAACCAATACAGTTACAATCAACAGTACGATCGATACCTCAACTGCCGGAAACGGCGGAGCTGTAACCATAACAAATGCCGGACTTCTTGATATAGCACCGGGTGCTGACATATCGCTCGACGGTGCTTTCACACAGGATGGAGCCGGAGCTGTTCAGACTGCCGGAAATGTGACCACGACTCAGGATGATATCTATTTTACCTCAGCAGTAACTGTTACTGACGATGAGTCTATCGTTTTTGATACTGATATTAATGATACTGGCTCTATACAGGGAGATTTAACATTTAATTCAACAGTCGTTAGCAGCAGTGCTGATACCGGGATTCTATCCCTGGATTCAGGAATTGGAACCTTAACCCTGAATGGCGTTGTCGGCAGCGGGCTGATACCATTTCGATATGTGCTCATCCGCGGAGCTGGAAACTGTACCTCCACTGCCGCTACAATAGATATCAGTGCCCAGGATTTATACATAGATGCCGGCGGTTACACCCTGGTTCTGCAGAAACATCTTTCAGCCGATAATTTAATCTTCTATGACGGAACTCTCAATCTGAATGCAAGGACACTGACAACAAATGGTGATCTTGCTGTATTCGGAGGTACATACTCAGCAATTGATTCAGCCAGAGCCGCAACACATGCAGGCAATATCTATTTTGCCTATCCGAATACCGGAGCTCTTGCATACTATCCCTCTGCAGGAACATATAACGCCGGAACTGCGGTATTCAGCACTGCCCCGGGTGCTGCCTTTGCTAATCTTAACGGCTCAACTATTAATGCAGGCGGTAATTTCTATGTTAACGGCGCGGGTCTTCCGGGAACTGCAGCCTGGAACCTAATTGTAAACGATAATTCAACTGTCACCGGGCTTGATACAGCTCCGGGCGATAATATAACCGATTGGCCCTACGGCACAAACTATGCAGTTGTTTTCAGATCGGCAGTAGATTACTGTAACGCTTCAAATTGGCTTGGCGTTGATCCCCAGAACGGAAATACTGACGGCGGAAATAATGTTGCAAACGTAGATTCAACATTTCCCGAGATTGTAAATTATGAGACTGTCTTTGATAATGTAATAAGGGTTACATTCACAGAGGCAATCGAAAACGATAGTGATGAAATATCCGCTGCTGTTTCAAACGTCTATGTCGATGGAAACTCAGGACTTACCTTCAGTGCCTCATATATTGATGCTGATGATGCTGCTCCGTTTAATTTCACAACCACAGACGGTGCGGGAGATCTCACTACATTCTACCTTCAGATAGACAGGACTACAGCAACATGGAATACGGATGCAACCGGAACAAGTGACGGTAATACCGGAAGTTCGGACCGCGAAGGAAATCATCAGGCAATTTCAGCATCACTTTCAATGCTGAAGGGATCTTTGTTTGATGCAGAAGGCCATAACCATATTCGGAATTATGGGCTTAACACCGAGGATATTGCTGACGGATCTACGAATGAAACTTTTGCAGATGAATGCCGACCGAATCTTGTTGCAGTTGTAGGCGGTCGGGTGAACCATCAGGCAGCTGCGTCTGATGAGATATATGACGGCCACAACTTCCTTCATCTCAGGTATTCAGAGCCTGTAGATATCGGAGATGATGTTAATTATGCAATTGGTGCGGGAGCGCCTCCGGCAAATGACCGTGCAGATGAAACCTTTGCTACCGGTGAGCACGGTGGTCATATTGTTCAGAATGGAGCAGTCGTTGATGTTGTCGGTTATTTCTCGTATACAGGAACTTTTTTATCTGGCAGCCGTGACGGTAACCCGGCAATTACCTCCATGTATAGAAGCGGTACAGAAAACCCGTCAGGAGATTTTGGAATAACTCTATATGTAGCGGGCTGGCGAACTGATGATACAGCCCTCTGGCCGGGATATCTCGGAGATCCTGCAGAAACTCTTTTAAGTCACAGCGTAAATACCGATGTAACAGCCGGCGGAGTTTCTATTAAAGCGCTGGCAAACAGTTTTATTAAAGATGCCGATGGGAATACAATTGAACCTTCTACTGAGCCATACAGGGGGACAGATGCTATAGCAGATCCGGTTATCACAACAGCTGTCTCCGATATCCTTGTGAGCGGGACAACAAGTTTACCGAATATAAGCATGCCTGCAGACCATATTACCGGATGGGATGTTGAGCCTCCTATTTTTTCAGTCTATGACGATACTGTTATTCCAAATACATATGAAATTATTTCTATCGCTAACGTTACTACCGGAAAGATTGAAAGGCTTGAGTTCTTTATAAGGGATAATGAAACTTCACAGGGCGGATTCTCCCAGGCTATCGACGCTGGAATTGTTCATCCGGAAGCAGGCGCAAACCTCGGTGTCCGTGATGCTACATGTGCCATTGATGCTGCAAACTCGATTGATCCTTATACCGCCTTTTTTATCGCGGATGTAAATGATACAAGTTTGACAGCCGGATATAATACCGGTATTACTACTACGGTTCAGGATTCTTCGATCTTCCTCGGCCCGATTACAGTTGCTGATGACTCTTATTTTGCACTGACTTTGAATGATCTGCATACCTGGAATACCCGTACAGCTCTTCAGATAAAGTATGATGCATCAATCGGATATATAACCGACCTTGCCGGAAATCTTATACCTACCACCTCAATTTCTCTTTCTGGTGTTGAGCGTATTCCTCCGTATATTGAACTTGCCCTTGGTGCTGTTGGTGATACTAAGATATATATCAGGTTTTCCGAGCCTGTTTTTGGCGCAGGCTATGTTAATGTCGCAGAAACCGACTTCAGCTTCAGCGGTACAACCAATTCTCTGAATGGAATTACCGCAATAAGCTATCTTAGCGGCGGACTGCTTGAAGCATGGTTCAACCTTGATTCAGGCCTTACCGCAGATGAAATCCTTGAGGCAAAGATTATACCCCAGGCTACTCAGATCTATGATAAGCTGGGCAACGCTATGGAGGTTACCTCCATACACCGCTTCTCTGATATCGGAATAGGTGTCATGAACCCGATATGGGCGGCAGACAGCCTGCATAATAACTCTCTGTATGGAACAGATACAAGCCTGAGAATCTTTGACGGTACAGGATATCTGACAGACAGTAATATTACGCTTGAAGCCTCAATTCTTGCAGCCGACAGGTTTAAAGGTCTTTCGGCCAGCCTCTATTATGACGTTGATCCTTCAGAGTCTGTTCTTAATGACGGCTTCTGGCTCCCGAGCTATAACAATGCTCTTGTTCCTGCGGCAAACACATCAGCCAGAGGTCTTAACCCATACAGCAGTAGTGAGGGTACCAGAAAATTTATGATTCCTTCGGATGATTCCGAGATTGAAACAGGTAATGAAGTCCAGTTCCTGCTTAAAGTCGGAGATCTCTTCTGTGCTAATCTTCTTGATAAGGATGATCCTCGGACCATTGTTCCATGGAGTTTTTCAATTAAGGATATAAAGAAGCAAGCGGCCGGTGTGACGATACTTAATAATGTCATCAATCCTGTTGAGGGTGATGAGAAGACCGTTCTTACTTATGACCTGCCGAATGCCGGAATGGTTACCATTAATGTCTTTAATATGGCCGGTGATCTGGTTAAGGTTATTCATCGCGGCGCACAGGGTGCCGGCACGTACAACTTCAGCTGGGACGGAACAAACCGGGCCGGTAATATCGTTGCCAGGGGGATTTATTTCATAAGAATAGTTGCCCCGGGAATTGATGAGTATAGGAAGGTTATGATTGTTAAATAGCTCAGAACTCTGAGTCGGGGGAATAATAAAGTCCCGGTGTTGATACAAGTATTGAACCTGAATCAATGCCGGAAGCTCCTGCGGTAATATCACCCGGGCTTATCTGGAGCTTTATTACAGTGGTCTCCCCCCAGTAGGGGAGTGCAATCTGAAGCTCGGCATCAATATAAATCTCTGTCCAATTGGAAAATGATGAATAATCAGAAGCGTCGAATGCTGCACTGTTTGCCCTTGATGCAAGACCTTCCTCATCCAATGAACTTATCGAGAGGGAAACAGCCTCTGCAGCAAATGTATTTGAAACACCGGCATTCGGATCAGCTTTAACCCAGACACTGAATCTGTAATAGCCCGAGATAAGGTTAAGTGAGTCGATTCTATTCTCATCGATAAAGGGCAGTTCAATTGAAATATTCTGATCCTGATCTGACTTTACGATCCTGAAGTTGTCAATATACCCTGCCTGAAGTGTGACGTCGCTGAGGTTTATATGAAAAACTTCGCTGTCGTCAGTATGTATTAAAAATTCTGTAAGGGATATAGATGAAAAATCAGCAGGAAAGGCGAATGCAGTTCCACTCTGGAGAAGGTTTGCAGAATATGTAGTTACATTTCCTGAACCGGATGTGTCTTCAATTCTGAAATAATAGTTTCCGGTGTTATCTCCCGACAGATCGAATCTAAGCAGGTAGTTTGAGTCGGGAATAGCTCCGTCAGATATCGTGTTTACATCGTAAGTAAGATATTCTCCAATACCCTCGTCAAATCGAAGGGCCTGTCCGTCAATGGGAGAGCCCGACTCCACTCCGTCTCCTGCATCGGCATTAGAATTGTCCCATCCAGCAGGAAATGAGTTGGTGTCAGGTGTGGTTGCTTCAAAATCTCCGTCGGGAACCAGGTTCAGGTTTTCAATGCAGTAAATAGCAGCTGCTGCATCGGGAAGCCCGGAAGTTCCGGCTACTGCTGCAGTGACGGTGCTGTAATCCATGTATGTAGTGCTTACTGAAAGAGTCCAGTCTGCCAGACTCAGGTGCTGAATAAGATTCTTGCTTTCATACCTCGAGAAATAATCGTATGAGCAGCCTGTAAGTAGTGTCAGAAGTGAGAATACTGTAAATATCTTAAGGAAGAGTTTTTTCATATTTACTTACATTATATCATTTTCCGGAAAAATATCATGCGATTTCAATTATAAAAATTTTTAGCATTTTCCCGAAATTATGATACATTATATATACGGCAATTTTATGAAAAACAGTTACTTAATATTTTTAATAAGTATAATAGCATTTCTTTCAGGGTGTTCTGATATAGAGATTCCGGCTGTGATTGCAGATACATACGAATACAAAGTAAGCGGATTTGATGGAGCCACTGCGGATATTTCATACAGCGATGGAGATGACAATATTATTAAGCTTACAGCTGAAGAACTTCCATGGACTTCAGGAGTGTTTACTGCAGGTGCTGAATTTAAAGGGTATCTTTACCTCAAAGCTGATATCCTTCGGGACGATGTATTTAACTATTTTCTGAATGGTACAGCCGATCTATACGGAGCTGCAAAGCTTATAGATTCCACAGCCAGCTTCACAACCGCGGGGATAGTCGAAGGCGACGTTATCTACCAGAATGCAACATCAATTTCATCCGCGAAGGTTCTTTCAGTGGATTCCGATACACAACTTTCACTTTCAACCGATTTATTCAGTTCCGTTCCTGACACTTACTACATTTACCATATTAAAGACCTGGGCGGTCAGATTCTGCTTAATGATGAAATAGTTGAGAGTGAGCTGGCGGAGAATGAGAAGGTTCTCTCAATCTATCTTGTTAAAACTGTAACTGAAGACTGATTTATGCCGCTTATATCTGCCATAATCCCTGTGTACAACCGTCCCGCCCACCTTATAAAGGCAGTCGGCAGCGTCCTTTCTCAGACAATGACTGATTTCGAACTGCTCATCACAGATGACGGCTCCACAGATGAAACGCCCTTTATAGCCGACAGACTTGCATCCGAAGACAGCCGTATAAGGGTTTTAAAGTTCCGGCATAGCGGAATGCCCGGGGCGGCAAGAAACCGAGGCGCAGAATCTGCAGAAGGTGAGTTTCTGGCTTTTCTCGATTCCGATGATTACTGGTTTCCTGATAAACTTAAAAATCAGCTTGAGCTTATGCAGGCGAAGGCTCTTCAGGTATCACATACCCGCGAACAGTGGATGAGAAACGGTAAAGAGGTCAGCCAGAAGGGGCAGAAACACCGCCGCGAAGGCGACATTTTTGCAGATGCTCTTAAGAAATGTATAATCGGTCCCTCAACAGTTATGATGTGCCGTGATTTTTATTTTAATACCGGCGGGTTCAACGAAAATCTGGAGATAGCGGAGGACTATGAATACTGGTTACGCATAACCCCTGCCGCAAATGTGGGTTATCTGAATGAAAAACATACATGTAAACAGGCCGGGGACTGGCCGCAGTTGTCTGAAAAGTACGGCAGAATAGAATGGTTCAGACTTACGGGGCTTGCCGGGCTTCTGGGTGCATCCGCTGCATTTAAAGAAATATACCCTGATTTTCCCGGAGCCTTGTATACTGAAGGGTATTGCTGGAATGGCTTTTCAGGCACACAGAAGAGTGCTGCTTTTAATGAACTTAAATTTAAATGCCGGGTATGGATAGAAGGCTGCAGAAAACATGGCCGGCCGGCAGAAGCTCAACAGCTTGAAGGCTTAATTAAAAATATGGAGGTCGAATATGCAGACTGAAATTACCGAAAAAACTGTACTTCTCAATTCTAATGGGAATATTGGTACTCCGGGCTGGGCAAGAAAGCCCCTGTTTAGTTACGGGCGGAATATGATTAAAGCCCCAGCATGGAGAATCAAAGAATGGGACTATTACTGTGTTATGAATGACAACGACGGTATTGCTCTGACGGTTGCAGATAACGGATATATGGCATTTTATTCTGTCACAGTTTTTGATTTTAAAAATAAAACCGAAACAAGCGGTTCAGTTATGGGGCTCTTTCCTATGGGGAAACTTAATTTGCCCGGTTCCACTGAGGAAGGTGATGTGGTTGTAAATGAAAAAGGCATTAGAATAAGTTTTCTTCTCAGTCAGAGCGGAAACAGCCTTATAAGAACTCTTGAGGTTGATTATCCGGCTTTTGACGGAGATAATGGCCTAAGCGGGTCGCTTGTTCTTGAACAGCCGCTTTCAGATGACAGCATGGTCATTGCTACTCCCTTTGATAAATCAGCCCATTTCTACTTTAACCGTAAAATCAACTGCATGAAGGCTGAAGGCAGTCTTATATCCGGGCGGAAAAGCATCGATTTTACAAATAAGGGTACAGAATCCAGGCAGGATAGTGAATTACCGTCGACCGGCAGTTATGCTGTCCTTGACTGGGGAAGGGGCGTGTGGACTTACAATAATACGTGGTACTGGGGGTCAGGTTCCGGTATTATTGATGGAAAGCGCTTCGGATTCAACATAGGCTACGGGTTCGGTGATACCTCGGCCGCAACCGAGAATATCATCTTCTATGACGGAAGGGGCCATAAGTTTGAAAATGTGACTTTCAATATTCCGGTAGATTCAAAAGGCTGTGAGCAGTTTACGGAACCCTGGACATTTACAAGCTCTGACGGCAGATTTGAAATGGAATTCAAACCGCTTATAGACCGGTTTTCCGATACCAACATTCTTATTATCAGAAGCTGCCAACATCAGGTTTTCGGTAAATTCAGCGGCAGGGCTGTCCTTGATGACGGAACAGCCCTGGAAATAAAAGACTTTATGGGGTTTGCCGAGAAGGTTCTCAACCGCTGGTAAAATCGCTGTTTATTAGCAGGCAGATTATTTCACTTCGCTGCGCAGAACTTCAGCAAGTTCGGGGTCCTGCATTGCGTACTTAATTATCGCCTGCAGATAGCCCGCCGGGGCTCCCGTATCGAGTCTCTCGCCCTCGGTTTCGCAGTAAACTACGTTTCCAGCCGACATCATTTTATTAAGAGCATATGTATGGAAGTATTCACCAGAAGTATGTTTTGACCATCCTTCTTCCAGTAAGTCAAAAATTTCAGGAGTATATAGATACCGTCCTATTGAAGCCTCACAGCTTGGTTCGGTTCCCGGAGCCGGCTTTTCAACGATGTCAGTAACGTGCAGGCCATCGTCGGCCAGCTTAAGAATCCCGTAGCGTTCAAGGTTCGGCGGATTATGCAGGGTCGCCATGACGCTGCAGCCGGTTTCTCTGTATTTTTCAATAAGCTGGAGGGCCAGCGGCTTGTCTCCGAAGTGCAGGTCGTCAGGATAGGCTACAACAAAGGGTTCGCCGTCAAGCATCGGTCTTGCCTGCATAAGTGCATGTCCGGTTCCCATCATTTCCTGCTGACGTACAAAAAGAAATTTCGCGTCATAGGGCTTGATTTTTGCAGCCTTTGCTGCGGAACCCTCTTTGTCAAATACCGACTCAAGTTCGATCTCTCTGTCAAGGAAGTCTTCCAGACTTTTTTTACGTCTGGATGTAATAATTAGAATCTCGTCGATTCCGGAATTAATAAACTCCTCAATTATAAAAGCAATTGACGGTTTATCTATAAGAGGAAGCATTTCCTTCGGGATGGTTTTGGTCACGGGAAGAAATCTGGTGCCGTACCCGGCTGCTACAATAAGTCCTTTCATAGGTTTATTATGCAGGAATAGAGAGGTCGATTCAAGATTGACCGTATGTTTTATACTTTTATGTAATAAAAAACCGGAAGAAAATTCTCCCGGTTTTTTAAAATTTTCAAAGGGATATTATTGTGGATATGCTGCTACCGGAGTTCCGGCGCTTGTGATGCTTCCATCGGCTTCTTCTTCATAGGCTGCCGTAAAAGTAACAACAGTCGAAGAATCCTGATCCTTTACCAGTGTGTTTGAATTAACGGTTTTCTTTCCGCTAGGCAGAATTTCATATCGGATAACAGTTTCGGAAAGAGTTGCTCCGGCATAATCAAGATCGGTTGTGTTGTCGTTAAACAGTCTCTTTAGAAATACGATGATGTTATCTCTGGTTGACTGGTTGGAGGAGTCTCTTTCTATGCATTTTTCATAAGATACGGATGTTTTTGTTATATCAGAACCTGATGTAAGCTCCGTATAATATCTGGTTCCGGTAATCAGTCTGTAATTAGTCCATATCCAGAATCCACTCTCTTCTTCCTGGATATAGCTGACCATACTGGACCATGTTGCAGTTCCTGTTCCGTCATCGGCAGGTGCCCAGTCTCCATCCGAATCGGGAGTCGGGAAACTCAGCTCCCCGTCTATATCGAATTCCGCATAATTTGAACTTAATCCATCGGCTGTTGTTGCAATTATTTCTTCATACCGAATTGTTCCGTTATCGTATTCTGTCTGGAATGTGCTTCTGAGGTTGTCGTTACGGGTCCCTGCTGAATCACAGATATAATCTGCCGAATCGAATTCGCCGAACGTCCCGTTTTCAGGATCGTCATAGATATAGTATACCTCGGTGGTTGATGAAATAGAATCTTTTTTAGGGTATGTGGTTACTGATGATACTTTGTAAACGTTAGTTACGAGGGTTTTGATAATTGTGACGTCTGTCTTCTGACCTTTTTCAGGGTAGTTATTTTTTCTGTCGGTAACCGCTGTGGAATCAGTCGGTAAGGTTATGCTGTCCGTATAGGCCGGCCATGCAGCACGGCTGTCTGCAATTTCGTCATCGCCCCTTAACATGTAGTATGAACTGAGCAAGTAATCAGCCTGTTCAACGGTGATGCGGTCGGTAGTCCCGTTACATCCTGATGTAATAATTACTGCCGCTATAATTAAAATAGTGAGCGAAATAGGTCCTGTAATCTTTATCCGCTTCATATAACACTCCTTAAAGGCCGTTAACCTTCGTTACGGCTGCATTATTACAATTATTAGATCTATATAAAGATATCCCGATATAAGATATTTTCAATAAACTTTATTCGTATTTGCCTAGTACTATTTTCTGATTTTATAATCGACAAATCAATCTTTGAGCTTGAATTCAGTCAATTTCAGGTCTTCGTCAGAATATATCTGTCGGCAATTTTTAAATCATAAAAAAGGAGCTTCATAGCAAACAGGGATGCTGCAGAAGCCGAGATGAAATATGCCGTTCCAGGCGGGATAGCGGTTACTAAAACCTGTATGACGGCTGTTACAGCATTCGCAGTGAAAAACAGGAGTGAAGAGTAGAAGGCATGTCTGTACTGCTCTATGTAATACAGATAGTTAAGCAGTGTTAAGAGCAGAAGGTGTGAGAATACTGCTGCAAGTGTAATCTGCATAACCGGGTCATCAGTGATAATAATAAAGAATCCGGCGGTAACCGCCTGAAGCAGGCTCTGTTCCTTAAGACTCTTTACGGTAGTTTCCTTCAGCTTCAGTTTTGCTCTATTAATATCGGGGTAATGTGAATTTATCAGACGGTGCAGGAAGTGTTTAAGAGCTATGTAGAAGTCTGTTTCTGAATATATAACAAAGAAAATGAGTCCGGGAATCATAGTCAGATTGGCAAGATAAACAGGTATATCATATTCTGCAAACATTTTGAAAAAAGTTCCTTCAACAGTGGTGCCTTTTGTAAACCAGAATATCAGTTTATCTGCCCAAATTCCCCAGTAATAGAATACCCCGGCACCAAGCAGGTATCGGTATTTGTAAATGAATCCTGATTTTTTTTCCAGCTCAGGCTTCAGGGGGCTGTAGGCTGCAGCTGAAAGCAGGGCAAGCAGTAATACTATTACAATGTGGCCGGCTGTGAATCCGGCCAGAGCCCCGGCGGTTCCGTATGATTGTGAAAGAAGTTTTATCAGAAACAGTGATGATGCAAGTCCTGCGGTATATACCACAAGAATCTTGATATACCACTTCAATACAGACACAAAGAGCATTATAAGCCAAAGGCAGTTGACGGTGATAAATAGAACGGCTGCGGATGCTTTAAATAGAAGAAGATGTTCTATTCCTGTGTCAATGTTCAACACTGCAGGAAGTGCGATAACTGCGGATACACCTGCTACCGGAAGCATAAGCAGCAGTACATATCCCAGGGCCTGCCGCTCCTTCTTTTCATAAATCAGATCACTCATTCGCCTTGTGAAAAGGTAGTGTACTCCGCCGAATATAAACAGTGAGAACGCGTAACAGTAGATTACCGCACCCATAAATAGTTCAAGGCTGCCGTTTCCTGAAAAATCGATCAGTTTCTGAATAATGGAAATTGTTAGAATTGAAAGCAGCCATGGCCCGGCAACAATCATTGCGCCGGACATAGCAGTCTGCATAAACGCGCTTACTCCGCCCTTGCTTACAACTCTCCGCAGTTCAAAACCGATTCCGGCCATTATTCAGCATTCCTCCCTGTGGTGGTATAGATTTCCGAATATTTCTTATGCAGGTCAGTCTTGTCGTAGAAGGTTACGGTTTTGTACCGGTTTGATTCTATGAGTGACTTTCGTTCATCGGGATGACTGTACAGATAAATTATTGCAGATGCCAGCTTCTGGGCATCCTTTGGCGCCGATATAAAACGCTCATCATAATCAAGCATCTCTGGAACGTTTCCGACACCGGTTGATACAACCGGAACACCTGCGCAGTAGGCTTCAAGTATAACAAGCGGCTGTGCCTCGCGGACACTTGTCAGTGCCATCACATCAAGGAATTTATAATAGTCCAGTACATTCTGCCTGCCTGTAAATTTGAAACGGTCTGTTATTTTCAGGCTCTCAGTCAGCATCACGCAGTCCCTGTAGTAGCCGGGATCCTCATCTGTAGGGCCGATGCAGTAAAAAATTGCCTCGGGTATCCGCTCCAGTACGATTTTTGCCGTAGAAATGTAGGTTTTAATATCCTTTATCGGGACAACCCTACCTACAAGTCCCACGTGAAAACCTTCTTTTTCCTCGCGCTCAACCATGAATCTCTGAATATCTATACCGTTCGGAATTACTTCGGTCCTCTGGGAATCGGCGCCAAGTTCATGCTGTTTCCGTCTGTTCTCTTCGAACAGAGAGATGATTTTGTCAGCATGCTTGTAGCAGATTGTACTGAAGTTATTGTAAAGGCCGGTCCACATATCGCGCTGGTATCCGCGGATGATGTTGGTCTTTCTGATTTCCATTTCGCGTTCTTTGTGGTAAAGACCGTGCTCGGTCAGGATGCATGGTTTGTTGTGCCTTATCGAGGCTGAAATAGCCGCTATTCCGGCAAAGCCGGTTGAAATTGCATGATATATATCCGCCTGTGGCGCCCTGCTTCCGATTATTGTGAACAGCATATCGAAGGCTGACTTCCAGGCCCAGTAGTAATCTGTAAATGCATAGATAGGGTTATTCTTCAGGTTCCCCTCTATCATCCTCTGCCAGCCGGTCTCGCTGTTTATGGCCTTATCATATAGAAAATAGCCTTCGGGTATTATTTTGACAAGTTGTCTGAAGCTTCCCGGATCCCCGTGTTCGGTAAGATCGTGAGCTATTAAAACTGCGGTATCGGTGTCTTTCCGTGTAGGCGGGTGCTCTGATGATTCGTAGTGTTTATTGAGTATTATGTCATGGTGCAGTATCACATTTTCAGGAAGGGTGTAGCGCAGTTCCATATCCTCTTCGGGTGATATGGTATATAGAATAAAATCAAATTCAGGAAGATTAAAAATAAGATCATGGGTCCAGGCTGACACACCGCCTGTGATATAGGGATAGGAGCCCTCAAGGACGAGTGCTATTTTTTTTCTTCCGTTCATTGTTCCTTCCAGAAGTCTATGAGTTCCAGGGTTTCAGTATCCAGATCATTACGATGTGTTTCAAGAAGGCTGAGGTATCTGCTCACTTCTGCGAAATCTCTTTCCCTGAAGGCAATTTCAGCTTTCATAAGTATAAATTCGGGAACGCCCTTTTCGGCATCTGCAAGAACTACTTTTGCCTGAAAAGGCAGGTTAAGTTCCAGAAGTACTCTTGCCATGTTAAGACGGTCCTTACGTATCAGTTCTTTCTTCTTCTGGATTTCCCTGTAGCACCCGAAAGATTCCTGAAGGTAGAAATTTTTAAGATCCGGAGTCATCTTGTTGATCACAGACATCTGCATGTAGAGATCGGCTTTCAGCCTGAAATTATCATCTGCTGCTTCTTCAATCTTCCGGTTGTATTCGTTTTCTATGGCATTTATGCTTTCAGCTGCAAACAGCGCAATTTCTTTATCTCTGTTTTTGACCAGTTTATTGAGGATGTCAACAAGCAGACTGTTTGTCATGATGTCTCTGTCACGCTGGGCAAGGATTCTTTCTATTTCATACAGATTATCAGGATTTTCTATAACCGGTTCAATTGATGTTGTCTTGTAGATGAAAACTTCAGCGGGGATAAAGCCTTTTCTTGCTGCCTTGTACGCCGCAAAGGGGGTTTTAGGTGCAAAGTACTGATCCATGGATTTGATGTAGTCATAGCTGTTTGCAGACATGTCCATCCTCCCTAGATCTTCTGAATTTCAAGGATGTGTTCCGCTTCCTTGATAAGCTCTTCTGTATCAGATGCGTTATCGCCGAGAGTTGCATAGCCGATTATCAGTTCAGGCTGCACTGCCCGTCCGTCGATTTCTCCAAGCCCGTTATTAGCCATTTCGAGTATTTCGAGGCATAGAAGTGATGCTCCGTCAGAGGATACTCCGGGGATCAGTGCCGCAAACTGGTTCTCAGATTTGAACATGAAAAATTCTGCCATACCTGCAGCAAGAAGCTGAATTTCATTGATGAAATCGGTGAATACATTCCAGAGTTTCTTTTTTTTGAAGCTTTCAAACAGCTGCTGGTAGTTTGCTATCTCAACAATCAGGAGGCTGATCTTCGGCGGTTCTTCGCCGGTTTCCGGTTTATATTTTTCAAGCATATTGTAAAGCTGTGAAAACAGCGGCAGGCCGGTGATTTTATCAATTTCGTTCTGCTGGGACTGTTTTTCATAGTTCACAGCGCGCGCAAGTGCGGGTTCGGCCAGGCTTATTATGATTTCAAGTATTTTCTCGGTATAGCTGTTGTATTTTATAAAAGGCATTTCTTCGATATTTAGAACGCCCCAGACTTTCTTCTGGATAGATATAGGGAGAGTTATTATATTATCACCGGCGTCCATTTTACTTAGATGTTCGAAATTGTTAATCATTCGGACAGATATCATTCTGTTGTTCCTGAAGACCCAGCCCTCAATGCTGTTTTCCATATCAAGGAATTCAGAGTTGTCTATCTTTCCTGATTTACTCCTTGATGCTGCGGGTGAAAGGAAGCCGGGAACGTTGGAAGGCGCCCAGATGGATGCCGATGTTGTGTCCGTGAACATTTCAACAGTTTCCAGCAGGATATCGAGTGACTTATTCAGGTTCAGGCTGTCCATTCTGTGCATCTGGTTGTAAAGCGAGCTCATTGAAACTCTCTGTCCTGAAATTCTCTGCTCCAGTTCTCTGGTTATTTCAAACTGTGCATCAGAAAGACTTTTCAGTCTCTGATTCTCTGCGGCAAGTTCTCTGTGGCGGTTTTTTATTTCCTGCATTTTTATCCGGTCATTTGCCCTTATGGTGCCGAAGATATAAACAAGAACGAGGCTGGTAGCAGCGGGGAGGGTGTATCCGAGCATGTTTCCTGAAAAAGGTTCGCTGCCTGTTAGAATTTGAATACCAGCTGCAGCGGCAGATAGCAGTATTGCTGTAAAACCTGAGATGCGGTCGTATATAACTGCGCAGATTAGTGATGCAATAACATATGGTGAAAATAGCAGGTCCGAGAAACCGGTTCCGCCGAATTTGATAAAAAAATCAGCGGCAGCTATTACAAATATTATTGCTGCTGTTTCCAGTATATGTTTGAAGTAGGTTTTCTGCATCATTAGTATTATATTATACCGGATAGAGTACGGAGGATAAAGAAGAATGTTCAACATTACCAGAGCAGGCAGATTTTTTGGGATAATTGCCGGTTTAGGCCTGATGATAATGACTCCAGCCTTCTCTCAGGAAGGAAATCCTGACGGAGACCCCCTTCTTACTCCGGTTTTTGCCCGAACGAATCCTGGCCTTGTTTTTGTTGAAGGCGAAGCTGCTGTTTCAACCAATTTTGCCGGTGAGCCTGTCTCTAACTACGGATGTTCAGGTTTTAGAAGTTTGCAGCTTAACAGAACTACCGGCCAGCAGGGTGGCGCAGCCTTCTTTGCGGAATATGTTTTCTATGTCCCCTCCGACGGCATGTATCAGTTCTGGTATGGTGGTACCCCTCCGGGGCCGCAGGATGATCTTCTTCCTTCGTATTCAAGCCCTTTTTCTTATATTCTTGATAACGGCGAGCGGGTGAATGTGTACCGTGAAAATATTACAGTTGTTGAAGGCTATACCCCTTCGTACTACTGGAACCGTGTAAATGAAATTGAGCTCACTAAGGGTACCCACAGGATAAGGGTTGAAGTTTCGGAGAAAAGGGGGTTTGACGGAAAATACTATTTCTATCTCGATTCCCTGGTTTTTCTGAACCCGGAAAACTTTGATTTTGAAAACATTCCGTCAGTTTTTCCGCAGAATACCGACGATACATCAATAAACAGCTATTTCCTGACACTCAACGAGTATGATGCATATATCAGCGCACATCCCGATGATAAGGGGATATATCTTGAGGTTTCACTTGTATACTCGCTTCTTGGAGATTATCAGAACGCTCTTAAAAATCTGAACAAAGCTATGGCTCTTGACTCTTCAGATCCAGAACCAGTCATTCTTTCGGCTAAAAACAGACTGTGGAAGGGTGATGTTAAGGAGAGTCTTGCTCTGTATGAAAGGGCATTGAATATAGCGCCTGAGGATGCAGCGCTCTGGTCCGAGGCGGGAAAGGTTGCAGCCTGGACTGCCAATTACTATAAGGCTATAGATTTTTTTACACGTGGTCTTGCGCTTTTTCCCGAGGATCTCAATCTTAAAGTAAATCTTGGGCTTACATATCTCTGGATGTCCAGTTCTGAAGAAGCGGAACGGATTCTTGATGAAGCCCTTGCCCAGTCTCTTACTGATACAGACAGCCTTGCAGAACTTGGTAAGATAGAGGAAGCCAACGGCTATGCTGAATATGCACGGGAAGTTTATACCACAGCTATCGAAAGTCATCCGGAATACCTGGAGTTTTATCTGCTGCTTCAGCAGTCGTATCTTTCTTCCGGAATGAAGGAAGAGTCGGATCGAATAGGAAGTCTTGTAGAGTCAACTTTTGTCAGGAGTCCTGAACTTGAATCCGAACTGGAAATATATGTTCAGAAGCTCAGAATGAGGGATGATGTTATTAATGGGTACCTCGAGAAACTTAAAGAGGATCCGGGGAATCTGATGCTGAGGCAGGAACTTGCCCAGACCTACTTCTGGAACGGGCTGAAAAAAGAGGCTATCGAGCAGATCCGCTATGTTCTTACAACGTATTCATATCGTGCCGCATCTGAGTTCAGCAGACGGAATGCTGATCTTATACAGCTCTCGGTAGAAGTCTATTCGCTTCTTGAGCTGTTAAAAGGATTCTCTTCATATGCACAGGGCGTCAGGCAGAGGCTTTCTTCTGCTGCCTCAGCCATGTCGAAAGCTGCCTCTGCATCAGCCAAAGAGCCCGAAGCTCCCCTGCTGAAACAGGACTATGACAATAAGGCCGGTGAATATGCCGGTGCGGTTGATGATTTAAGAGATGCCGTTGAGCTTTTTGAGTCATGGGTTACTGAGCTTGATTCCTATGAATCCTTGATTGAAGAGCTGTCAGGTAAGGAGGTTGCCGATGAAGAGGCTTTCAGTGCCGCTGTTTCCGCTTCCGGCTGGGCATGGAATATTGAGGAAGATATGAGAGAACTCGAATCGGTTATGCCTTTCGAGCCTGAGCTGGCTTCATATATGCTTGCATGGCTATATCGTCAGGATGGACGTTACCAGGATGCTGCCGCAATTCTGTTTAGTGAAAAAGGACAGCCAGTCAGCACAGATTCGGGTATGCATTTTCTACTTTATGATAATCTTATGCGGTTTGGTGATGAAAATGCCCGGCTTGGACTCTATCAGTCCGATGCGCAGATGTTTCTTTCCGAATATCCCTCAGCAGAGAATATTGAATCCAGATATCTCACTCTTGCTTCAATGAGTCTTCAGGAGAGCTCCGGCAGCGGCGTATATTATGAGGGGCTTGAGGAGGAGGCTGATGAGCTTGTGACCATCCTCGGCGAGCAGCTCGGTATGCTGTCTTCCAGTCTGCGCAGTAATGAGCGCTTTGATCGGCTGGTAAACCGGATTATTCAGGGCAGGCTGAAAAGAGCTGCCTATTATCTGCAGTCTGACACCTATCTCATCCGCTATGAGCTTGGTGACTATTATCTCGATGAGGGGGAAAATAAAAAGGCTTCGGAGCAGTTCCGGTATGTGATAGCTGTTGATCCCTGGAATATTTCGGCTACATATAAACTTGGAGTGGTAGAGCAGCGCTACGGCAACTGGTACGAGGCCATGAAGTATTACAAGAAGGTGTATCTGCAGGATTCGGCATATGAAAATACTGCATACTACTATAACCAGCTTGCCAGATCTCATGCTGATAAGTTCGGTTCTTCAGTGCAGCTGGTAGCCAGCCCGTCGGAGATAACCCTTCTGGGTGAGCTGCGTTATCAGTCCGAACTTAACAGTGTTTTTGGAATCAATGCAGGGTATAAGCTTGATCAGGAGCGGCTGTATCGTGCTTACGGTGAGAATAGTCAGGCAAGTTTTCAAGTTCACAGTATTGATGCCGGATTAAGTTTCAGTTTTATAGATATAGGACTTAAAGTTACCCCCTGGGGCGGTGTTAATGCGGACAGTCTTTATTATTCAACCGATTATGTATTCTCTGAAGAGTCCTTTGTTTCCTTTTCCGAGTTTTTTCAAACCCTGTCGGTATATCCGGTATACGGGGCAAAGCTGTCATGGGACTATAATTTCCTTGGTCTTGATCTGGAGTGGAGATATATTATTGAACCTGATACCTTTTATCCTGATCGGAATGCCGTTTATAAAAATGATATAACAGCAGCTGCGGACACATGGTTTGATCTCGACGGCTCGGATATTCTTGGGCCTCTGACAACGCGAACTTATGGAAGACTGCAGTTTATGGATGATGGTAATGTTAAAGGTCAGATAATGCAGGATGTGAATCTGGGTATAACCTTGTTAAGTTCTCCGATTCTTAAGTTTTTTACCGGTGCCCTTTTTAACTATGAGAATTCCTTCGACGCAACAGTAACTGATTATTATGCCCCGTCCAATGTTATAGAAACAAAGGGCATCCTTCGAGCTGTACTGACCGCGCCTTCTGCCGACTGGAGTCAGGCTTTTGAAGGTGCACTGTGGGGAAGTGCAGGCGGATACTGGTCCGGAGCAGGAAGCAGTGATGTTGCATCAAGTTTCAAGGCTGAAGGAGGAGCGGCTCTGACATGGGTGAAAAACGGGACATCTTATTACCTTAATCTTGGAACCATGGGAACTTTCAGCGGAGGCGAGAATACCTACTGGGAAATGAGTGTTCTGCTTGGCAGTAATGTTGCAATGCCGCAGCTTCTTGCAAGATGATTTTTATTTCTCCAATCCGAACAGCGACCCGCATTCTATGAAAAGTTTGTCAGCTGTCAGGCTTGAATAGAAATCGTTCCGGTAGTAATTCAGGTCCTCATTCTTCATATTAAGTCTCAGCATGAAGGCTTGAAGAGCCTCTAGGGGATATTCATCCTTGGAGAAATCCTCGTAAAAACCTGATATTATGTCAGCTGCTGAAACTATGAGAATGAGGGTCTTGTGGGGCGATGTAATGTTGTAGGTTCCATGCTCCATTGCCGTATCCACGTAGACTTCAGGAAAAGACCATGAATTTAGCACAGCTCCGCCGATTTCCTTGTGGTCTGTATGGTAGATAGTCTTTTCCGATTCTGTATCGGTGATTCTGTAGAACAGTTCCGGCTCTGACTGGTAAAGAGGTACTTTTCCGATATCGTGAAGCAGTCCTGCCAGAAATATTTCATCACTAAGACGTCTAAAGCCTGTCCTCACTGCAATATTCTGTGAAATGAAAGCCGTTAGAATTGAATGTTTCCAGAAGCTTTTGAAGAACTCTTTGCTGTTGTCCTTTTTAAACATGTTGGATGCGGACACGAGGAAGACCAGACTTTTAATAGTCTTGAATCCAAGGAGTGTTATTGCCGCCTGAAGAGAGGTCACTTCCTTCTGTCTGGCGTACATCGCTGAATTGGCTACTTTTAAAATTTTCGTCGTAAGACCCGGGTCAACTTTTATCATGTTTTCAAGTTCTTTGAAGGATATATCTATATTATCTTCAGGTATACTGATGATTTTTGCTGCAATGTCGGGCATGACCGGCAGGGCGGACATGTATTTTGAAAAGGTTTCCATGATCATATGATCGGTATTATATATAAAAGTTATTAATTAAAAAAGAACCGCCGGAGAGTCTCTATCCGGCGGTTCTTTGTCGAAACATGCTTCTGTTTATCTGCAGTAAACCTTAACAGTTGAGTCATCGGAATCAACATCTACTGTAAGTTGTTCAAGTGCAGTAAGAATATCCTGGACATTTTCGGGTTTAATGTCGTTCAGATTGAAGTTCATTCCCTTATCTGCCATTGACGTGTTTATCTTATCCTGAACATCTTCAGGTATCAGTCCCATGATATTCAGTCCCGCTTTCAGCAGTGCAAATGGTACTTTAACAGAAACCCTTTCGGATGATTTTCCATCCTTTGGATCAACCTGAACATATAGGAATTTGCTCTCGAGGGAACTCAGCAGATCTGCTGTTCCTGTGCCGGCCGGTTCTTCGGTCTTTTCCACTGCATTCAGCAGCTTTTCCGCTTCTTCCGCGCTGATCTTGCCTTCTGCAAGCATGTTAAGAATCTTCATTTTATCATCAGCCATATTATCCTCCGTAATTACCTTAAATATAGTGTTACATTCGATTTATCCGAATGGGCTATTATTTCGGTTCCTCTTGCTGCAGCTAAAATTTGAGGAAGCCGAAATACAATCTTCATATATATTCCTGCCTGTGATGCTGTGTTTCCGCATGCGGCTATAACGGCGTAGATGATGCCGCAGATTAGATATGCCGGAAGCAGCAGTATGTATATAATAATCAGCGGTATGAAAAGCCCGAATGAAGTATTTTCATCCCTGATTTTCAGTCTTAACAGCATCGGCAGCATTACTCCAGCTCCTTCAATGCATCATTGACATCTATTTCACCGCGTTCAAGTTTTTCAATGACGCTTGAGACACTTGCCTTTATATCAACAGAGATATCAACAAGTCCTATTTTTGATGCAATCTGGTTCAGTCTGTTTTTTACAGTGGGGTATGATATTCCGAATATGCTCTCCATCTGTTTGATGGAACCGTGGGTCTTTATGAAGGCCGCAACGAATATCTGCTCCTCCATGCTCAGCCGTCCCAGCGGCGGCAGTTCGAACTCGCCCTCGATGTCTATCTGATCTGAGGGCACCCTCACTTTTTTTATTATGAATTCTTTTCCGCCGGTCATGGCGTCAAGTTTTTTCCAACTGTGGATCATTTTAATCCTCCGATGTTTTTAATATAGCACTGTATTATGTCAAAATCAATAAAAAAGTTTATAAAAATTAAAAAAATTAATAAATAATACTTTAAATATTAATTATGTCAATGTTTGGGCTTGTATCTATGAGTGGCTAATAAATTATTTTCCTGAATTTCATAATTTTTCCGGTAAACCCATATTTTTCAATTGACGTTGAGTATTAAAAAGTATTACCCTTGAGGCAATATGAAGGAACAGGTTGTTACGTTCAAGGCTGACCCGGAGCTTGTGAAAGCTCTGAACAGCATACCGAATAAATCCGAGTTTATAAGAAATTCGATCAGAGAAGCTCTCGGGAATAAGTGCCCGCTCTGCAACGGTTCAGGAACGCTGAGTGAAATGCAGAAACAGCACTGGGATGATTTCATGACGCATCACAAGCTGGAAGAATGCAATGAATGCCATCAGGTTCATATTAAATGTGAATTGGAATAAATGGAGAATAAAATGAAACAGTTGACTGTATTACTGCTGTCACTATCAATATTTGCTCTGGCTGTTTTTCCTGTGTTTTCATCGGGGAAATCAGAAGAGCCGGAAAACGATACGGGCTATTCAGTTTTTGTAAGTATTCCGCCGCAAAAGTATTTTGTTGAAAAAATCGGCGGGGAGCATGTTTCTGTAAGGACTATGGTTCTTCCCGGACGAAGTCCTGCGACCTATGATCCGACCCCGTCACAGGTCATTGCGCTTGGTAAAAGCCGGGTGTTTTTTACTGTCGGCGTGGCCTTTGAATCTGCATTTCTTCCGGGTATCAGGGATAAGGCGGATAGTCTTCTTATTGTAGATACTTCTGAAGGTATTAAGAAAAGGATGCTTGAGCATCATGTTCATGACGGTGATGATGACGATGACGGTCATGATGAGGATGAGGGTGGAACAGTGGACCCCCATATCTGGATGTCGCCGGTTCTGGTGATGACACAGGCAGAAATCATCTACAGAACTCTTGTTTCTTTAGATCCCGAAAATGAATCCGATTATACTGCCGGCTACAATGAGCTTGTCAGCGAGCTGGAAAAGCTGGATTCGGTGCTTGAACAGGACCTCGCGCCCTTTAAAGGAAAAACACTTTTTGTATTTCATCCTTCATTCGGATATTTTACAGATCGCTACGGAATGCGGCAGCTGGCAATAGAGACCGGCGGTAAGGAGCCTTCTGCGGCAGAGCTTGAAGAGGTTATTGAGCATGCGCGTGAAAACGATGTTAAGATAGTTTTTGTACAGCCGGAGTTCTCAAGGCAGAGTGCGGATGCAATTGCCAGGGCTGTAGGTGGCACTGTGATAGTGCTTAATCCGCTTGCAGAGGATTATATAGATAATATGTATACGATTTCAGAAAATGTCAGGAAGGCTTATTGATGGTGTATGCCAAGACTGAGCTGCTAAAAGCTGATGATATAACCTTCGGTTATGATATTCATCCCGTTATTGAGAACGCCAGTTTCAGTATTAATAAAAATGATATCATTACCATAATAGGTCCTAACGGCGGGGGGAAGACAACGCTTCTGAGGCTTCTGATGGGACAGCTGAAACCGCAGAAGGGTGCCGTCAGAATAAACGGAGATCGGACCCGTTTTTTCGGTTATGTTCCCCAGCACTCAGAGCTTGACCCTTCATACCCTGTTACAGTGAAGGAAGTGGTTCTTTCCGGCAGGATAAGGAGTTTCGGTTTCTATTCCAGGGCGGATAAGGAAGCTGCAGAAGCCTGCCTTCAGCAAGTCGGTCTGGACGGTCTTGGCGGGCGTACGTTTTTTGAACTTTCCGGCGGTCAGCGTCAAAGAGTTCTTATAGCCAGGGCGCTTGCGTCAAGTCCTGAGGTTTTGCTTGCTGATGAGCCGACAGCCAACATTGATACTGATGCAGAGAAGCAGCTCTCTGATCTGCTTCAAAGGCTGAGCAGTGAGCTTACAATCGTTCTCGTTACTCATGATCTGGGTTTTGTTTCAGATATCACAAGCCGGGTCCTCTGTGTAAACCGGCGTGTGGTTGAGCATCCGGTTGAGGAAGTTGATAAAGATTTAATCAGCGCATCCTACGGGAGGCAGATGAAGGTTGTAAGACATGATCATCTGCTGGAAAGAGAAGAGGCCGGAAAATGAGTGATTTTATAGCGGCTTTATTTAATCCGGATGTGCCCTTTATAAGGATGGCCTTTCTTGCCGGCGTTATAGGAAGTGTTCCATTTGGTTTTATCGGAAGCTTTGTTGTTGTCAGAAAGATGAGTTCTGTTGCCGGTGCAGTAAGCCATTCTATTCTCGGAGGCATTGGGCTGGCCCTGTATATGAGTACGGTGCTGGGTGTTACATGGCTCAGTCCTACAATCGGCGCTTTTGCATTTGCGCTTATTGCCGCAGGGGTTCTCAGTGCAGTGATGACTTTCGGAAAGGAGCGGCTTGATACGGTTATAGGAGCTGTCTGGGCTGTCGGCATGTCTCTTGGACTGCTGTTTATTGCTAAAACTCCCGGATACATTGATCCAATGAGTTACCTTTTTGGAAATATCCTGCTGATCAGCAGCAGTGAGCTGATTACCATATCGGTCTTCTCTCTGGTTGTGCTTGCTGCGGGAATAGTTTTTTATCCTCAGCTTCAGGCTGTTTCTTTTGATGCAGAGTTCGCTCAGACAAGGGGTTTGAATATAAGGGTTTACCAGACAATTATTCTGATCCTTATCAGTGTCACAGTTGTTCTGATGGTTTCCCTTGTCGGTACCGTGATGGTTATTGCTTTTCTTACTATTCCGCCTGCAATGGCTTCTGTGTTCTCGCGAAAGTTGTCGGGAATGATATTGTACTCGATTCTGTTTTCAATCATTCTGTCGATAACCGGTCTGATGATCAGTTATCAGCTTGATATGGCTACCGGTTCTGTTACCATTATTCTTGCTGCAGCGGCATATATTTTATTAAGAGTATTTAAGCTCATTTTTGACAGAATAAGGATGAAGGCTTCTAAATAAGGCCTTCATCCATTGCAAGTTCAAATTCGTCCTGATAATCGTCCTGAAACTCTTCCAGATCGTCGAGCAGAACACTCTCCATGCTTAAATCTTCGTAATCAGAGTCGATTTCCATTTCTTTTACAGCTCTTTGAGCATCTGTCTTTGATTGATAAACGTAGATCGGGAACCCCGACTCATAAACAAACCACAATTTTTCAGCCATGTTGTGGTACTCCCATAACCTGAATAAATAACATAAACAAGCAGCGTTAGCATAAAGGGTCCGTCTGTCTGAGGCATACAACCTGATTCTAATTTAATGTTTTTTTCCGATTTGTCAATATTTCAGCGGAATCTTAATTTCAATACATGTTCCGTCTGAATTGGTGATTTTGATATCGCCATCAAGCTGCCTGGTGAGATTCCTGATCAGGACTATTCCAAGGCTTGATTCTTTTCCATTGTGGTATTTCTCGGGAATGCCGGGGCCGTTATCGCATATCATCATTGTCAGCCCTGTTTCTGATTTTTGGACTCCTATTTTTATCTCCGGATTATCCTGGCTTGAAGCGTATTTAATACTGTTTGTTACTATTTCAGTAATTATCATTCCCAGATGAACAGTGTAGTCAATATCAAGCTCAATATTCTCAATGTCGTCGATGAGTTTAACATGAACTGTTTCGTCAAAGCTTTTGATTATCTGGACTGCCAGTTCGTGAATGTAGGTCTGAAGATTTACGGCTGAGAGCCTGTCGTTAAGGTATAGCTTTTTATGTATAAGATTCATGGACTCAATACGGTTCACGCTGTCCAGAATTATTTTTTTGACACTTTCATCTGTGGTTTTATTAATCTGAAGACTCAATAGTGAGATAATAGTCTGCAGGTTATTTTTTACCCTGTGGTGTATCTCTTTTATGAGGTAGTTTCTCTCCTCAATGGTCTTCTTAAGCTCTCTGTTGCTGGCGCTCAGTGCATCAGTCATTTCGGCAAAATGATATACCAGTTTCCCTGCATCCGAGTTTTCCCGATATCCGGATGTGTCGATAAAGAAGTCTTCATTGGCAGGATTCAGGCTCATGTACTGATATTTGGCCGTTATGTAGCGGACTGCTTCAAGGATGGGGAAAAGTAAAAATCCGCCGGTTAGTGATACAGCAAAGATGAGACTTATAAGAATAACTGCAGATAATGATGTGAATCGGGAAACTATACTTTTGATATCGTTGAGGTACATCCCGGTTCCAATGTAACAGTTAAAATCCTGAAGTCCGTATACGTAGGAGAGTTTGTCCTGCATTACTCCGCCCTCAGGAGAATAGTATTTGTAACCGAAATAACCTGAGCCGCTCCGGGCCGTTTCTATAAGTTCTCTTATAATGAAAACATCATCCGGATCCATTAGATCAAGCTGGTTTGTGCCGATAAGTTCAGGCTGAAAAGGCTGAACCAGCATTGTCCCGTCATATGCGCTCATGAAAATATAATTCTTACCCATGGCCTCATCGTAGGCAAGTCTGCTGACCCGTTTTTGTACTATGCTTAGAGCTTCATCATATTCAATTTTTCCATCCTCATAATCGGTCCGGATATCTTTTATGCTGTTAAGAGCAAGGGATACAAGGGTTTTAAGTTCCTGCTTTCTGAATTCCATCATCGATTTTTCAAAAAGTCTGCCTTGAAGTATTATGGTGCAGGTTATTGCTGTAAGAAGAAGAAAAATGAGTAAAAATATTTTCTGAATAATGCCTGCAAGCTTTTTCATCTTCTCTGGATTCCTTGCATAAGCCGATTTTCTCTGATTTTTTTGAGGTATCGGTTAATATAACATGATTTCAGTTAAATTTATATAAAAACTTTGTTCGACATTTGCAGTCTGATTTATTAGAATAAGGTATATCAAGGAGAGTATTATGCAAAAAGAAATTACTATTAAAGAATTTTCCGACGAACTTGTTCAGAGGATAGACGGTTCAAAGGGAATTGACTGCTGTAAGGAAGAGATTAAAAAACTTGCCGAGATGGCTGCAAAATCCATGCCCGGTGAAAAGATTCTTGTAACCTGGAAAGACTGATAAGCTTCAGCCTGAATATCTAAAGAGTTTATTGCTATGTCTGGTTGGAGTCGCTGCTGCTGCCTTTGACCGCTTTTTTGATCCTGTCATTTACTGCATGTCCCGCACCGGTCTCCGGCACGGGATAAGCAATTATTCTTTTCAATTTTTTGCTGTCCAGCCGGCGCATGGCTGCGTAGAGATTGACCGCAGCCTCTTCGGTATCTGCCGATTTACTCAGTATTTCCACCGGTCCTGCGCTTCTGATGTCTTCCGGTTTGAACAGAAGCAGCCCTGTTTGCGGATCTTCGTTGTCTGAAGGCTGAGATGCTGAAAGGAACATCGGTGTTACGGGTGAATAATGGCTTTCAAGCATTCCCGGGGCCTCAGGATGGTCGAGCACGGTTTTTTCCGGAATGGAAACCGGTCCGATAACCGCTTCTATCTGGTCTTTTGAGATACCGCCGGGCCTTAGAAGCTGCGGTATTTCATGGGCCAGAGATATAACAGTTGATTCAACTCCGACCCGTGATGCACCCCCGTCTATTATTCCGTAGCCCTCGGTTCCAAGCTGTTCAATCACATGGAAAGCTGTTGTGGGGCTTGTTCTTCCAAAGGCGTTGGCGCTGGGTGCGGCAACCGGTGTATCGGCCAGCCTTATCAGTTTAAGAGCCAGCGGGTGCGACGGCATTCTGACTGCTACGGTGCTGTTGCCTCCGGTTACAATATCAGGAACCCCGGCCTTTTTATTGAAAACGATTGTAAGGGGGCCCGGCCAGAATGCATCCATCAGTCTCCCGGCAGATTCCGGAATATTATCTGTAAGCCGTTCAAGCATTTTTCTGTCCGGAATATGCGCAATTAAGGGGTTGAACAGAGGTCTTCCCTTAAGCCGGAAAATGTTTTCTACGGCGGCAGGGTTGAATACGTCAGCACCCAGGCCGTAAACAGTTTCTGTAGGAAAGGCTACAAGCCCGCCCTTTCGGATTATTTCCGCCCCATCGGAGATGCTGCAGAAATTCGCCTTTCCGGGCAGGCTTTCTTCCATAATAAAGCGTACGGCATCGGTTAGTGTGTGAAATACACTGATTTCTCTTCCCAGTTCATCAAGGTGTTTTGCGCCGTGACCGGTAAGCAGATATATACCCTTTGCTCCGCATGCAAGGGCGGTCTCAACATCGGAAGGATGATCGCCGAGCATCCAGGAATGTTTAAGATTGATGCCGTAATCTTCAGAAGCCTTGAGCAGGAAGTATGGTTTTGGTTTACGGCATTCGCAGTTATCTTCTTTGTCATGGATGCATACATACCATTCGCGAATATATATTCCGGCTTCTCTAAGCATATGATCGAGCCGGCTGTTTACGGAGTTTACTTCGGTTTCGGATGTAAGTCCTTTTGCAACTCCGCTCTGATTTGTTACAACAAAGAGTTCATAATCCTTCTGCAGCTTTCTGAGCGAGTCGATACTGTCATCAAACAAGCGTATTTTTTCCGGATCCTTCAGGTATCCTTCATCGTGGATGATTGTTCCGTCCCTGTCCAGAAAAACAGCCTGTGATTTTATCGTCTCGTGCAATTTCAAATTCCTGTTACTAAGTATATTAAGCATTATAATATATATTTCCGGGCTATGATCAATACCGGTCCGGTCTGTTATGATCCCTTATTCCGGCTATTCACTCATAATCCATACTCTGATATTATGGAGCGATGATGGATATTAATACAAACCTCAGGGTCTGCCTCGCCGGTTGCGGAATCAATGCCGGTCTTCTGGCCTCCCAGTTCAATTATAATGATGATGCGGAACTTACCGCATGTTTTGATCCCGACTATGACCGGGCTGCCGGTCTGGCCGAAAGATATGGAATACACAAAATTTATGATAATTTTAACAGCATGCTGGATGAAGAAACTCCAGATGCTGTTATCATGAATGTCCCTGTAAATGAAAGAACGGAGATTCTTCTTGATGTAATAGGGCGGGGCGTCAGTTTTATAAGTACAGCTCCTCTTGCTGCAAGTTATCCGGAGGCCGTTGAGATTGCAAAAGCGGCCTCTGAACAGGGCGTTACTGCAATGGTCTATTTCGGGAGATCGGATATTCCTGCAGTTGCATCGGCTATTGACTATGTTGCCGCCGGGAATATTGGTAAAGTGCGCCATTTTGAAGCGTCTAACCTGGAAAGCTGGATGGTTTCCGGTGGTGCTGATCAGTGGGATGAAGATAACCCGCTTATACAGCGGCTGGCGGCTGGAGGGGTTCTCGAAGAATCGGGGGCGCAGCTTTACTACCTTGCCGACCGGTTCTGCGGTGATTTTGCAGATGTTTCTACTATTATAAAGAGTTTTATCAACTTTGAAGAAGGCGGATATGATCCTAATTCCGGAGATTCATTTGCAAGCAATATAACTTTCAAAAACGGCGGCATAGGTATTGTGCATGCAAGTCGCGCTGCAGGCGGGACTGATGAACTGTTTCGTATTTCTGTTTATGGAGACAACGGGATGGTATCTGTAGTTCCGGATTCCGATGAAACAGGGTTTCTTTATACTACAGCGGACGGTTCCAGTACCAGCGAGATTAACAACCCGCCGGCGGAAAGAGTTATAGATCGTTTTATCTCTGCCTGCCGTGGAGAAGCGCTTCCGTTTCCGGACCTCGAATATGCACTCAAGATACAGTATTATCTTGAGCAGAGCAGATTTTCCGATGAGGGCGGAATCAGGATGCCTCTGGATCAGGCTTAAAATTCACAGGAGTGCTGCGTATCCTGCTGTTGGTTCATTCAGGAGTCCAACTCGATATTTTCAGGGCGTATTCTCTCCTGTGTAGTCAGAGAAGGTTGACGTTGTGTCGAACCTTTTCTTCATTACTATCAGATTCATTGTGCCTCTGAATATGAACTTGTCAGCATACCATTTTCCTGATTCTTCCAGTGTGTAGTCAATCCGGATTATTACATTTTCTGTGAACGGGTATTCGGGTGTCAGCGTGTACTCCAGGCTGACCGCAGCCCCGTTTGCAGGATTAAGCCAGGCCTTTCCTACGGCTGTATATTTTTCATTCAACAGAAATTCAAACTCCCATACGGAACAAATCTGTCCGTTTCTGTACTCTTTATTTCCTGAATCGATTGCTGTTATGCTGTCCTGGAAATCCGGATCCAGGGGGCTTTTATTAAATTCCTCTCCGTCACCACCGCTCCGCCGGTTTCTGCTGGCTCCGGATATCTCTATTTCCTCTTTTTTCTTTTCAGTGATATCTACTCCGTTTTCGATAGCTTTTATCAGCTCTGTCTCGGGCTGACCTTCACGGTCATAGCTGAGCATGTAGTATTGTGTTTCATCTTTTTCCAGTTTGTCCTTTCGGTCGAAGGTTTTCGACTGGACATGCATAGTGCCGGGTCTGAGCCCTTCATTTGCGGCAAAATATTCCACAGCCCTTGTCCACAGCGAATTGCGGGTATTTTCCTGAGCGGAGAGGGGGAGTGAAAAAAAAGAAAATAGTAGAATAAGTGATGCTGCTGATATTTTTATTTTCATACTATGTCAGTATACTACTATTACAGCGGGTTTTCCCTTTTGTAATTGTTAAAAATTGTAACATACTGCAATGAACTTTGTATTTTATAAAAAATATACTCCTAAAGAGGTATTCTATACTAAAATGATGAGCAATATAGTTAGATCCATGTTTAGAGGCTGTCTGATGAAAAAAGTAATTCTGCTTACAGCTTTTTTATTTATATCCTCTATGTATACACTTTCTGCTGATGGATTGTCTAATGATGAGGCCGGTGCAAATGACGAACGGACCTATGCTGATCTGCTTGTAAACAGTCTGCTTCCGGGTTACTGGCAGCTGAAAGCAGGTGATACATCAGAAGGCCTGCTTTATATGTCATCACTGCCGCTGTCGGGGCTTGGATATTATTTTCTGATTGATTTCTTTTTTAATGCCGGAGATTTTTACCAGAATTATACGGTTGGTGAGCGTACCTACCTTTTATACTCTGAAAACTGGTTGAGCGGCGACGATCGATGGAAGCTGTATACCGGAGTTCTTCTGTCGGCTGCAGGTTCTTTTCTTTCTGCTTACAGCAGTTATGCTGCCGAGGAGGATTTTTATATTCAGCATAATAAAGTATATACCGAATTGTATGGTGAAGCTTTAACGGCGGCAGATCTCCTTGCTGCTCCATGGCAGCCGGAGAATATTTTTAACTTTGATTTTTTTCCGGCATACCCGATGTTTGCTCTGTCGGGTGTTACTGTAGATGAATGGTCTTCGGCCGGCAGCTTTTTTACAAGAGATTCGGTACCTTTTATGGGAGCTGATATGCATCCGGCAGCCGCAACTTCACTGGCACTTCTCTCTTCGGTCCTTCTTGCTAATTTTTCAACTGTTACTGAAGAACTTGTTTTTCGCGGGCATCTTCTGAGGCAGAGCGGGATTCATTTCAGTTCGCTTTATTTCGGAGCGGCTCACTTGCCGAATATGCTTATACCGGATACTTCGGTTGAAGATACGCTTGTGCAGACGGCCTTCGCCACTCTGTTTGGATATTACGCGTCAGTCAAAACTGCTGAAAACGGTTATGATTTCAGAAGGATGATTGCTCTTCACTTCTGGCATAATGTTACAGCAATGACACTTGGATATATAATAGATCCGGAAAGCCCCTTTCTTTTTACGATCGGGGGCAATCTTTCATTAAAGTAAAGGAGTACACTTATGCCTATATGTGAAGTAATTGTATAAAAAGAATTCCTTGATGAAGTTTTTAAGCAGAGAATTGCCGAAAGGATGACGGTAATTCAGCTCAAAGCTGAAAAATTTCTTGATAATGAAGCTTCGAGAAATCTATGCTATCTGAGTTTTTATGAGCCGCTTGGCGGCGTTTATACGGGCGGGAAGCCAGCTGATATTGGAAAGATTATAGTTAAAATATATATACTCAATGAATCGCTCACAAAGGAAGATAAGTCGGAAATATATCATGATGTTATGCAGGTTATGACTCAGGAACTTGGGGCTGCAGCCACAATGAGCGGACAGAATGTCTGGTGTATGATTATCTCGTTTGCGGGTAAACCTGTAAATATACAGCTTGTCAGGGAACTGATAGGAAAATAATTATCAAGGCCCTAAAGAAAGAAGCCCTGCTACCGGTAATTACTCCGGTAGCAGGGCAAAAATAGGGTAAAGCAATTTATAGGAACCGGTTATCGGTGGTAGCCTGTTCCGGATTCCTTTAATTCAGATAGTCATTCATTGAATCTGCTGCTTCCATTCCTGCGTTAAGCGCTCTTACAACAAGAGAGGCTCCTGAGGCGGCATCACCGGCAGCAAAAACGCCGGGAACTGATGTTGAGTAGGATGAATCAATTTTGATATTTCCTCTTGCATCAAGTTCCGGATCTAGCGATTTGAGAAGTTCTCCTCCGTCGGCATGGACAAAGCCTGCCGCAATAAGTACCAGTTCAATATCCAGTTCTGTTTCAGAGCCTGGGACTTCCTTCATGACCGTTTTGCCGGTATGCGGATTTGTTTTCCATTCAACCTCTGAAAGGTAGGCTTTTTCCACCTTGACGCCTCTTCCTGAAAAGTAGGATGTCATGACGCTCCATTCTCTTTCACATCCTTCAAGGTGTGAACTTGAAGTTCGGAGAATATTGGGCCAGTCCGGCCATTGCGGATTTCTCTTTTCCTTCCAGTCGAGCGGTTTTGGCATTATCTCAATCTGTCTCACCGACTTTGCACCCTGTCTGATTGCAGTTCCAACACAGTCTGAACCGGTGTCGCCTCCGCCTACAACAAGTACATTCTTGTCTTTTGCTGAAATCAGTTTCTCAAAAGGAATATCACCGTGGCAGTATTTATTTGAAAGGGTTAGATATTCCATGGCGAAATGAATACCCTCAAGGCCTCTTCCGCCGGCAGGGATATCCCTGGGTTTGCCGGCGCCGATGGCAATGAGTACTGCATCGAATGAGCGTCTGAGGTAGTCGGCTGAAATATCTTCACCGATTGATACATTTGTTTCAAACCGGATCCCTTCAGCTTCCATTATCTGAAGCCTTCGATCGATTATTCTTTTTTCGAGTTTGAATTCCGGTATACCGTAGCGCATCAGGCCTCCGATTCGATCGGATTTTTCAAATACGGTTACAGAATGCCCGTATTTTCTGAGTCTTGATGCGGCAGCAAGTCCTGCCGGGCCGGATCCGATTACCGCAACCCGTTTTCCGGTTTCAACTTCAGGCGGATTCGGTTTTACCCATCCTTCCTCGAAGGCCCTTTCTATTATCGCAAGCTCGAGTTCTTGAATTGCTACCGGAGCATCGTTGATTGCAACTGTGCATGATTTTTCACATGGTGCAGGGCATATTCTTCCGGTAATCTCGGAAAAGGGAGAAGTCAGGGCCAGCCTGTTGTAGGCTTCCTTCCAGTGTCCCTTGAATACCAGATCGTTCCATTCGGGAATCAGGTTTGAAATAGGGCATCCAAGTGCGTGGCAGAAAGGGATTCCGCAGTCCATGCATCGAGCACCCTGACCTTCAAGCTCTGAATAGGAGGGTCGTATGGTGAACTCCCGGTAGTGCTTGATTCTGTCCTCTACCGGCTGGTATTTCTTTTCAATTCTGTTTATTTCAATAAATCCTCGTTCGCTTCCCATTATTTGTTCCTCCCTATAGGCATAACTCTTACGAAGGCCGGGGCCATTTCGGTCCAGTCTTTCAGAATACCTGCTGCATATTCGCTGCCTGTAAGTTCGATGTGCTTCTCAATGAGGCTCTTAAGCCCGTTAAGTTCAAAGGCGTCTGAAATGGGTTCTACGTTTACCATTTCAAGGTTGCACTTGGTGTCAAAGAGCTGGTCTTCATCAAGTACGTAGGCTACACCGCCGCTCATACCTGCAGCGAAATTGAGTCCTACCTTACCGAGTATTACGACCTTGCCGCCTGTCATGTATTCGCAGGCGTGATCACCAACTCCCTCAACCACTGCGGTGGCACCGCTGTTTCGTACGCAGAAGCGTTCACCGGCCATTCCGCTGATAAATACTTCACCGCTGGTGGCCCCGAACATGCTGACATTTCCTATAATGATGTTGTTCTGTGATCTGAAGCTCGTTTTCTCGGGCGGAGATATTACAATCTGTCCGCCGGAAAGGCCCTTTCCAAGGTAGTCGTTAGCTGTTCCGGACAGGGCGAATTTAATGCCCGGCGCCAGGAAAGCTCCGAAACTCTGGCCCGCATGTCCTGAGAACCGGCAGTTTATTGAACCTTCCGGAAGGCCTATGTGGCTGTGTTTCTCGGAAACATTGTAGCTGAGTGTCGCGCCAACACTTCGGTCGGTGTTCTGTATTTTAAGATCCATTTCTACAGACGTTCCCGGTTTTGCAATAACAGCGGCAGCCTTCTTGAGGATCTTGTTATCGAGATGACTGCTCAGATCCATTACAGACGGGTCTGTGCAGTAATATTCTTCATGGTTTGCAGCCTCGGGTTTTGCAAGTATTCCTGATAGGTCTATTCCCTGCTGTTTCCATGTTTCAATGGCATCGTTCATTTCGAGGATTTCAGTTCGTCCTACCATTTCGTCGATAGTTCTGAACCCGAGTTCAGCCATTATTTCCCTTGTCTCTCTTGCGACATAGGTCATGTAGTTGATGAGGTGTTCGGGTTTTCCTGCGAACCGTTTTCTGAGTTCCGGATCCTGTGTCGCAACACCGACGGGACAGGTGTTCTTGTGACATTTTCTCATCATTACACAGCCCATTGATACCAGAGAGACTGTTCCGAATCCGAACTCCTCTGCACCAAGCAGCGCGGCAATTACAATGTCGCGACCTGTCCTCATCTGACCGTCCGTCTGGAGTCTTACATTCTTTCTAAGTCCATTAAGAACAAGTGTCTGCTGAGTTTCGGCAAGACCGAGCTCCCAGGGCATTCCGGCGTATTTGATTGATGAAATCGGCGACGCACCGGTTCCTCCGTCTCCGCCGCTTATAAGAATCATTCCGGCCTTGCCCTTGGCAACACCGGCTGCGATTGTTCCTACGCCTGCCTCGGATACGAGCTTTACAGAAACTCTCGCAGTCGGGTTTCCGCATTTGAGGTCGTAGATAAGCTGTGCGAGGTCCTCAATGGAGTAGATGTCGTGGTGCGGAGGCGGTGATATGAGTACTGTTCCAGGTTCAGCGTATCTTATGCTTCCGATGAAGTTGTCAACCTTGTGGCCGGGAAGCTGTCCGCCCTCACCCGGCTTTGCTCCTTGAGCAATCTTTATCTGCAGCTCCTGTGCATGAGCAAGATAATTGCTGGTAACTCCGAAACGGGCTGAAGCAATCTGCTTGACCTTGCTGTTGAGTGAATCACCGTTTTCAAGCGGTGTATATCTTTCGATGTTCTCGCCGCCCTCTCCGGAGTTTGACATTCCTCCGAGGCGATTCATTGCAATTGCGATTGTTTCATGGGCTTCCCGGCTGATTGAGCCGAGGGACATGGCTGAAGAAACAAAGCGTTTAACGATTTCTTCTTCAGATTCAACCTCTTCGAGAGGTATCGGAGTCTGTGTCTTGAATTTAAACAGGCTTCGCAGCGTGCAGAGCTTTTCAGAGAAGTTGTTAATTTCGGCAGAGAACTGCTTGTATATTCCATAGTCGCCGTTTCTGATCGCCTTATGCATCAGGGTCACAGCCTGAGGTGTCATCAGGTGCTTGATTGATTTTTTCCGGTAGTGAAGTTTTCCGCCCGCATCGAGTTCGGTGGTTTTATTCAGCTTTACCTGTGAGTATGCGGCACTGTGTCTCTTATCTGAGGAGTCTGCAATACCTTCAAGCCCGATACCACCGATTCTTGAAGCGGTTCCGCTGAAGAACCGGTCGATGAAATCCTTATTAAGACCGACTGATTCAAAAAGCTGAGAGCCTCTGTAGCTCCGGAGTGTCGATACGCCCATCTTGGACATTATCTTCATGATTCCGGCCTTGCAGGCTGTAATGTAGTTTTCAGCTGCAATTTCAAGTTTCATTGATTCCGGAAGATTTCCGGAAGTCTGAAGTCCGCTGAGGCTCTGGAATACCAGGTATGGGTTGATTGCGCTTGCTCCGTATCCGAGAAGAAGTGCCATATGCATAACATCACGGGCTTCCCCCGTTTCGATGAAAAGACCGGCGTTCTGTCTGACCTTGTTCTCAACAAGGGCGTGGTGAACAGCCGAGATTGCCAGCAGTGCAGGTACCGGAACACTGTACTGGCTTACGTTTTTGTCGGACAGAATTATAAAAGTAGCACCCTCCGATATCTTTTCAACTGCTTCGGCACTCATTCGATCGATTGCTTTCTTGAGTCCCTCTTCGCCGGTCCCTGCTTCGTAGAGAGAGTCGATTACTGCAGATTTCATATCCTCATGATCGAGTGTTTTGATTTTCTGCATATCGTTATTGGAAAGAATCGGATGCTGTAATTTGAGCTGTCTGCAGTGTTCCGGTGTTTCTGAAAGCAGGTTGCCTTCTTTTCCAATGAAACTCATCAGGCTCATAACCAGTTTTTCACGGTAGGGATCAATCGGCGGATTGGTTACCTGTGCAAAAAGCTGTTTGAAGTAATCGTACATAAGCGCAGGTCTTGTTGAGAGTATTGCGAGCGCTTCGTCGTTGCCCATTGAAGAGAGCGGTTCCGAGCCGTTTTCGGCCATCGGAGCGATTACTTTTGTAAGTTCTTCATGCGAGTATCCGAACACTCTCTGAAGTTTTGCGATATTTTCAGGGTCGGTTTCTGCTATTTCAGGAATCTGAAAAAGCTCCCTCAATTCAATTCTGTTTTCATCAAGCCATCTTCGGTAGGGCTTTGAACGGCTTATTTCAGATTTAACCTCGTTGTCGTATCTGACCCGGTGTTTTTCGAAGTCAACGATTATCATCTTGCCGGGAGCCAGCCGTCCGTTTCTCATTACATCATCGGGTGCTATATCCAGTACTCCTGATTCTGATGCCAGAACGAATCTGCCGCTCTTTGTAAGAGTCCATCTTGCAGGTCTCAGCCCGTTTCTGTCCAGGCAGGCCCCGACTTTGAGTCCGTCGGTAAATACAATAGCTGCCGGACCGTCCCAGGGTTCCATTATTGCTGCATGATATTCATAAAAGGCGCGCCGATCCTGGCTTATGTGGTAGGTCTGTCCGAAAGCTTCGGGCATCATCATCATTGCCGCATGTTCAATCGGTCGTCCGCCTGCTGTCAGAAGTTCCAGGACTGCATCAAAATTGGCCGAGTCGCTGAGTCGTGAGTCGGTTACCGGAAACAGTTTGCTTATGTCTTTTCCGTAAAATTCAGAGCTGATATTCGGTTCTCTAGATTTCATTCTGTTGAGGTTTCCCCGCAGGGTGTTGATCTCGCCGTTGTGAGCGATTGATCTGAACGGCTGGGCAAGTATCCATGACGGAAAGGTATTTGTACTGTATCTCTGGTGTACAACAGCGAATACCGATTTAAATTTTTTGTTTCTCAGATCGTCATAAAAAGCTTCAAGCTGCGGGGCTACAAACATGCCCTTATAAACGACTGTTCTGCATGAAAGTGATGCAGTGTAAAGATCTTCCGGCTCGAAGTTCGCAGCAATTGCCTTGTTGTTGATTATTTTTCTGATGAGAAAAAGCTTCCGTTCGAGTTTTTCTCCTTTACAGCCGCTTAATCTTATAAATGCCTGGCGGATCTCCGGTCTGGATGCTTCAGCCTTAACACCCAGGCATGATGGATCGACGGGAACGTTTCTCCATCCAAGGATGTCAGCCCCGCATTCGTTGCATGCTCCTTCAATAAACTTCAGGGCCGTCGTAAGTTTTTTGCCGTCTCTTGGAAGGAAGAACATTCCGAGGCCGTATTCTCCCTTAGGCGGCAGATCGATTCCAAGAGCTTTACTTTCTTCTTCAAAAAAGCCATAGGGAATCTGGAAGAGCATTCCCGCGCCGTCTCCGGTAGCATCATTGGTCTCCGCGCCTCTGTGAACAAGTTTCTTCAGAATGGTAAGGCCGTCTGTGAGGATCTGATGTTCGGCCTTGCCTGTTATGTTCGCGGTAAATCCGATACCGCAGGCGTCATGTTCGTTAATTGGGTCGTATAAACCAAATTTTTGCTGCATATGGCTCTCCTGGTTAATAACTGTCGTGTTTGTGGCAACATATTGCCACAAAAAACTTAAATATGTCAAGAAATCATCAAAAAAGAATGATTTTGTGGCAATTGTTACCATATAATCATTTTTTGAGGTTAAATATTCATTTTCAGTTAAATTTTAGTGGAAATTAGCGGGAAATCAAAGAAATTCGTTAAAATGTTGGGAAAGTGCAGTAAAGTGAAAAAGCCTTGAGAAGTCAATTACATCGGAAACCGCATGAATTTTCGTATTGAAGTTCTGCTCGAAGAGGGTGGCAAGCGGATTGAGGCCTCCGATGGCAATTCCACCGACTCTTCCTACGTTGATGGGAATTTCAAGCAGGGGGTGTTCCGGATAGCTCAATTTTATGATATTACCCAGTCCCAGCTTTTCAAGTCTTCCTATTATTCGTGCCGCATCGGTTCTTGCGTTCTCGGGTATCTCGAAGAAGTTGGCTCCAATTCGGCCGTTTCCTTTTTTCTCGATTCCTGAAAAACTGGTCATACCGCTCTGTATAAAAATCTCGAGGGGGTCGATGCTTGTTCCATCATAGTTTATTATCTGCACAAAGCGCACCGGTTCATTTTTTTCAATCTGAAGAAGTCCGCCGAATTTTGACTGAATAGGAATTCCCATTTTAATTAGAACGCCGTTGAATGTGAACGAACAGACAGTTCCAAGACCGATGTAGCCGTCGGGAACAAGGTGGTTTCCCACATATTCACCCTCTCTGTAAAGAGTGACAAGCTGTCCCATGGAAAAGCCTGCTCTGAATACAGGAGTCATAAGCTCTATTGCTGCCGGGAAATCTTCCTTTTTGATGAAACTGATATTGATTATAACAGTTCCTTTCTGAGTCTGTATGTCAAAGTTCATCCGGCAGGCCATCTGATCAATACGGGCGTTGAGGAATCCTACTTTTTCAAAGACCCTTGAAGCCTCAATCTCTCGGATCCCCTTCTGAGTGATGAATCGTCCGTGTTTTTCTGAATATTCGGTCAGCCCTGCATCGTCCATTGATTTTAGATGGAACCGGATAGTACGCGGGCTGATGTCATAACCGAGCGTCAGCAGTTCGTCTGTTATTGTTTTGCTTGAAAGCGGTTTTTCAGCGTCACGGAGAACTCTTAATATTGCAAGGCGCTTTTTTTCAATTTTCTCGGTCATAGTATTTGACTTACACCATTAATTCTGAGTTGTAAAGAGAAAATAAAGAACTTTGGCCTAAAACCCCTTAACTTTAGATCTTTTTTTAGATATATTTATAGTAACCTACAGAAATGTAGGATAAGACAAGGAAGACAAATTGGAACAGCTCAAAGATTCTCACTATCGAAGGAAGGTTAAAGAGCACTCCGTTCTCTTTGACATCAGCCGTATTCTTGATATAAGTACTGATCTCCAGAACAGTATAGCCCCTGTGCTCACCCTGCTCGCTGATGAAATGGATATGAAGCGCGGTATGGTAACTCTTTTAAACAGGCTTACAGAAAAAATTCAGATTGAAGCCGCTCATGGTCTGTCTGAACAGCAGCAGAGCAGAGGCCGGTATAATCAGGGAGAAGGAATAATCGGACAGGTGACCCAGACGGGAGAGCCTGAGGTTGTTCAGGATATTAATCAGAACCCGAAGTTTCTTGACCGTACTCAGGCCAGGGGCAAAGTTGAAGGCAGGAAGACTGCTTTTATCTGCGTGCCCATAAAAATAGAGGGAAAGGTTATCGGAACCCTGAGTATTGATCGTGAATATGCCGAAGAGATTGATTTTGACGACGATGTCAAACTTTTAAGTATTATCGGTTCAATGATAGCCCAGGCGGTGAAGGTTAGACGAAGGGTTCAGGAAGAAAAAGACAGAAATGAACAGCTCCAGCAGCAGCTGAAGAGCAAGTACACACCTTCAAATATGATTGGAAAGGCAAATGCAATGCAGGAAGTCTTCAATCTGATACAGCAGGTTTCCGGCAGTAATGCTACCGTACTGATAAGGGGCGAAAGCGGAACAGGAAAGGAGCTGGTTGCCCAGGCTATTCATTACAGCAGCCCCAGGGCTCATAAACCCTTTATTAAAGTAAACTGTGCCGCCCTTCCGGATTCTGTAATAGAAAGTGAGCTTTTCGGTCACGAAAAGGGAGCCTTCACAAGTGCCATAGCTTCACGCAAAGGCCGTTTTGAGCTTGCAGACGGAGGTACAATCTTTCTTGATGAGATAGGCGATCTTTCACCGATGACACAGGTAAAACTGCTGCGGGTCCTGCAGGAAAAAGAATTTGAACGTGTCGGCGGTACTGAGACTATAAAGGTAAATGTAAGGGTTATTGCTGCAACTAACAGGCCGCTTGAAGAAATGATGAGTGAATCCAAATTTCGTGAAGATCTTTATTACCGACTGAATGTATTTCCCGTGAATATTCCTCCATTAAGAGACCGGAAAACCGATATCATTCTTCTGGCAGATTATTTTACCGAAAAATATGCTGAACGCAATGAGAAGGAAATTAAGCGTATATCAACACCTGCAATTGAATTGCTTATGAGTTACCACTGGCCCGGCAACGTCCGTGAGCTTGAGAACTGTATAGAGCGTGCTGTGCTGCTGACTACCGACGGAGTCATTCATGGTCACCTCCTGCCTCCCAGTCTTCAAAGCGCCGAATCTACTGACAGCGGTCCCGAGAATAATCTTAAGTCAGCTATTGAGCGGCTTGAAAGAGAGATGCTGGAGGATTCTCTTAAATCTTCCAAGGGAAATATGGCTGCGGCTGCAAGACTTCTGGGGATTACCGAAAGAAAGATGGGGCTTCGTGTGGCCAAATATGATATTGAAACACGTAAATATAATGTATAAGGCTTAAATATAATTTTTATTCCTACAAAAATGTCGGATCAAAAGGTTCCGCGAACATTTTTGTAGGAAATTTACATTTATGTAATAAAGAACTTTTACTTCAATGATTTTTAGATAATTATTTAATTCCTTTTACAGTAAGCATATAACAAATCCTTAAAATATCTTTTCTGAAGTTGGCACAGCAGTTGCTTTATAGTGCATGGGTAGAAAAACTTTCTTAAGGAGAGAAATATGAAGATTAAGAGGATTTTAATCCTGTCAGCAGCCGGATTGTTAATGTCCGGGGCAGCGTTGTTTGCTGAAGAGATGAGTACAGCTGACACCCTGGCACTCTACTCAGATGCCTTCGATATGATCTGGCTTGTGCTCGCAGCAGCACTTGTGTTTTTTATGCAGGCCGGATTCGCAATGGTTGAGACTGGTCTTACCAGAGCAAAAAATGCCGGTAACATTATCATGAAAAACCTTATGGATTTTTCAGCCGGTGCAGTTGCTTACTGGGCAATAGGCTGGGCTTTAATGTACGGAGCCACTAAGGCTGGTATTATCGGATCTGATCAGTTTTTCCTGAGCGGTGCTGATGCGGCAACATTCAGAGACTGGATGTTTCAGGTTGTTTTTGCAGCTACTGCAGCTACCATAGTTTCAGGTGCAATGGCTGAAAGAACAAAATTCACCAGTTACCTGATCTATAGTGTGTTCATTTCTGCAATCATCTATCCTATCTCAGGGCACTGGATATGGAGCGGAGTAGGCTGGTTAGGAAACCTGGGATTTCATGACTTTGCAGGTTCTACAGTAGTACACTCAGTTGGTGGATGGGCAGCTCTTTCAGGCGCACTCATGCTTGGCCCGAGACTTGGCAAGTATGTAGTTGTTGACGGAGTAAAGAGAAGAAAGGCTATTCCAGGCCACAACCTTCCGCTTGCAGCACTTGGTGTTTTTATCCTTTGGTTTGGATGGTATGGATTTAATGCCGGTTCAACTCTGTCAGGTACTGACATGGGAATCGCACATGTAGCCGTTACAACAACACTTGCAGCTTCTACAGGTGCAATCGGCGCTATGCTTACTTCATGGCTTATGTTTGGAAAACCGGACCCAAGTATGTCACTTAACGGAGCGCTTGCAGGTCTTGTAGGAATTACCGCACCCTGTGCAGTTGTATCTCCCTTCGGAGCTATTATAATTGGACTTATAGCAGGTATCCTTGTTGTTCTTTCTGTTGAGTTTATTGACGGTGTTCTTCACATTGACGACCCTGTTGGTGCTGTTTCAGTACACGGTGTATGCGGTGCATGGGGAACTCTTGCAGTTGGTCTTTTTGCAACAGCTGACAGCGGTGTTGGCCCCGGTCTTTTCTACGGCGGCGGATTTGCACAGCTTGGTGTACAGGCTCTTGGTGTAGTATCAGTATTCGTATGGGTATTTGCTACAGCATCACTGCTTTTCTTCATCATCAAGAAGACTGTAGGTCTGCGTGTTGATCCTAAGCACGAACGTGAAGGTCTTGATACAAGCGAACACGGAATGGAATCATACAGCGGTTTCCAGATATTCAGCAATATGTAGGAGGGAGGAATAATGAAACTGATAACAGCATTTATTCAGCCGCATGCGCTGAACAAGGTAAAACAGGAATTATACAAGAATGAAGTTTATAAAATGTCTGTAACCAACACGCTTGGCTGCGGACAGCAGATGGGCTATCATGAGTCATACAGAGGTGTTGACGTTGAAGTTAATCTGTTAAAGAAAATAAGGCTTGATATAGCCGTAAACGATGATTTCGTTAAACCGACAGTTGATGCAATTGTCGCAGGCGCAAGAAGCGGCGAAATCGGAGATGGCAAAATCTTCGTAACTCCGATCGAGGAATGTATCCGTATCAGGAACGGAGAAACCGGTCAGATTGCGATTGGTTGATTGTGTGTGTAATGTAAAAACAGAGGTAAAAAAGTTAAGTTTTTTTAAAGAATAAATATGGAGTATTTTTTTAAGGAGTTTTCTTATGTACGATAATATCGATTTTACAGCAACGCCTCTTTATGACCTTTACGGGTCAAACTGTTTCTCAGATGCTGAAATGAGGATTAGACTTCCCAAAAGCATATACAAAGAGGTAAAAGCGGTTCAGGAGGGTACAAAACCGCTTACACTCGAAGTTGC
>OZ223269.1:0-1307980 GCA_965140585.1 Spirochaetia bacterium | reverse complement strand
GAAAGACAATATTGATTTCCAAATCATCGAATAGTTATTTTTCTTAAAAACAAAATGATATCCAATACTGAAAGCTTAAGTCAAGAAATTTTGCAAAATTAGTAATTTCTTGATGAATAAAATTTAAATCTGCAATAATATTTAAGTAATTTAAAGGAAGAACTAAATATAGATTATCATCCAAGGAATTTCAACTGAAAAATTATTAAACATGCGATTGCGTCTATAAAACGAAATATACTTATTCAAATAACCTTCTTTATTAATTTGATTTCTCAATTTTACTTATTTTACCTTAAAATAACATGAAAGAAATGTTAAATAATAATTTTGAACCTAATTATGCTATTTTATCAGTTTCTAAATGTTTATTAGATGAAAAGAGATAAAATTTAACTGTATTTTATCGAAAGAATTAATTGAAAAATTAGCACAATTATCAGGAAATAATATATAACTTAAAATGAATAAATACTATTAAATCAAGAAGTATGATTTCTCAAATATACAAAATTTCAAAATTCCTTATAATTAATTCAATAAAAATTTCTGAAAATATGCTTAATAATTAATCATACGAAAATTCAATTAATAATTTTTGTTAATAAATTTAAAATTTCCAGTAAGCAAAGAAATCTTTATATTCTGATAAGGCAAATCGAAGGAGAATATAAAATAGAAGGCTCAAAAGGAACAAAAATATCAATTTTAATTAAAGATCCCCGATAATTAAAACCAGAAATTTCATACAATTTAGTAGCAAATAGGTAAGTATTCACATTTATGTAAAATTACAGTTCAGGACTCATCTATTTAAATTCAGTTAAAATGTTATTCAGCAATCAATTATTTAAATAAATCAGTAATTTCTGCTTTGGTATGAATTCTGCTTTAGATAAGCAGGAGGGTATTATGCCGTTTATTGATGCACAGAACTTTATTAAAGAAATTGCTCCGAATAATGAGATGCGAAGATCACTTTATGAATTTGAGAATGCCAGGGCGATTAAAAGCATATCGAAAGTCTGGGCTTTAATTTTAAACTTTATGAATTTGAGCAGTCCATCCTTTATCTTAAAACTGAAGCTCCTATTGAGGAGCAGGCAATCATGCTTGATGAACTTCTAATGTGGTGGAATATGCTAATGTATGACGGAAGTATCACTGAGGACGTAGATACCTCTGAGTGTTCGCCGGTTAAATGTGCATCCTGCAGTTCCTGCGGGTAGATTTTCCTACATACAGCATTTGTGTAAAAAATTACTTGTTGCATACTCCTCTGTAATCAACTTTTAGATTCATTTTTTGTCATGTTTACATAACAAAAAAATACTCGAAAAAACACAAGATCGGATTTAAAATTGTTATGAGGTGTGTTTATGGCAAAAAAGGTTGATAAAATAATTGGATTGAAAAAGGTAGACTTTGATAGTCTTATTGAAAGTAAAGACATAACACTTAGAGAAGCTAGATTAATACCAAGTATAAAATTGGGGATGAAATGGCACTAACTTCTGTTATTCTTTCATCGATTAGACTTATAAAAGAATTTCGGAGAATGATTTTAAGTGATATAAAGATGATGACAGGTGGTACTCTATACGCTTACATTGAAGTTGGCTTTAAGGATGATAAAGACTCTCGATTTGATGGTCTTCTAATAATAGTAAAAAAGTGGTGTTATTCGTGATGCTGCTATTTTTGAGATGAAAAATGGTAGTTCTGAACTTGAAATATCTCAAATAGAAAAATATATTAAAATTGCACAAAAAATAGGCGTTCAAAGAATTGTTACTGTATCAAATCAATATGTATCTGAACCTTCTCAATTCCCTTTAAATATAAAATCACCGAAGAATTTTAATCTGTATCATTTTTCTTGTCATACCTTTTAACGATAGCCCATATCTTATTATTTGATAATGACACAAATATTGAAGATAATGATCAAGTTGAAATAATGAAAGAAGTCGTATTTTATATTGAAAATGAAAAATCCGGTGTTTCTGGTTTTACTCAAATGAAAGCAGGATGGAAAGAGATTGTAGATAAAATCAATGCTGGTGCAACTATTAAATTATCAGATTCAGATTTAGAAGATACAGTAGTGAGCTGGCAACAAGAAGAAAAGGATATGGCTTTAATACTAAGTAAAAAGCTTGGAATCTTTGTTTCTACAGGTGAAGCTAAATATAAGAGTGATTTACAAGGTCGTATCAATAATGACAAACAAAATTTACTAAAGAATAAACGACTTATTTCATCTCTAAAAGTAAAAGGTGCTGTATCAGATATTAAAATAAATACACAGTTTACTAAACGTATTGTTGAGATGTCGGTTGATCTTAAAGCTCCTGCTGATAAAACAGTTAGAGGGCAATTTGGTTGGTTAAAAAAAGCAATTTGATTATTGTTTAAAGAAAAATTCAGAAGATTTTCATAAGATCTCACATGAAATTTTTGTTGATATTTCTATTAAGAATTATAGTAATTCACAGCGAGTTCCATTTTCAAATAATGAATCAATTGCAAGTGAATTCAAAGATAAAGAGGTTAAAGATTTTACAGTAATCTACTTCAAAGACTTCGGTAAACAATTCTCAAATAGAAAAAATTTCGTGAAAATCATTGAAGAGATGCTTATAGATTTTTATACGGGAATTGTACAAAACTTATCTAAATATGAAGCTCCCGCCCCAAAAATCAATGAAAATCGCGAACTTAAAAATATAGATAATGTTGATTCCGGAGATACTTTAGAAATAGCTGTAGCACCATCCGTAGAATCCTCAGATCCAATTGAGGTATAGACAAAAGGATCTATTCTGGTCATAGTGGCAATTTTATAAATACTTTCTTTTTATGGAAGTGCAATGTTATTTTAATGAAACAAACTTATAATTTAATAAAAACCTGAGGTAATATAATGAGTGAATGCAGTATTTGTGGTAAAAGTTTAGTTTCTTATTATGAAAAAAGTAATTCAAAAACGGTAGACATTGGAGGAACTGAATATATTGTTTGTCCTAATTGTAAATTGAAATATTCTGATGAGGATGAGTTGAAAACAGTTATCGGAAATTCGGTGCGGGAAACTATTAAAAATGAAGAGAATCAAGCTGAAATGAAAAATCAATCTGAGAGTATGATTTTAACTACAACTCCAACTATAGAATTTCGAGAAATTTCTAAATATATAGGTGTCATTGGTTCTGAAGTTTTAGCAGGTATAAATATATTTAAAGACGTTTTTGCTAGTGTTCGTAATGTTGTTGGAGGCAGATCTGAACAACTACAGAAAACAATGGGACAAATGCGAAAGCAGGCATTAGAAGAATTAAAAGAGGAAGCATTAAAACTTGGAGCTGACGCAGTTGTTGGTATTACAATTGATTTTGATGAATATGCTGAGCATATGATGATGCTGTCTGTCAGCGGTACAGCTGTAAAAACAAAATAAACTTTCTGTTACCATAGGGCTGGTTAAGAGGAACCGGACATAATAAACCTGTTTTCCGGTCTTTAGAGTGCGTTTATAAACTTTGAAAGGATACTGTTCAAGCATCGTAAAAACTCCCCGTGACTACACTTTGGTGTCACTTACTGTTTTTATACGACGCTTTTTCGTAAAGTAGTCGATGTGTTGAATCTATAAACCCTTACAGAGTAAGGGTTTATAAGTACCGAAGACGAGACTTGAACTCGTACAGCTTATACAGCCGGGGGATTTTAAGTCCCCTGTGTCTACCTATTCCACCACTTCGGCAATTGTGAAGTTATACTAACCAATCAATACGTATTGGTCAAGCTTATTCGGTCAGAATCTTGATAGCCTCAGCCGCAAGAACCAGACCGAATACGCCGGTTACAGTCGGAAGACTTCCAAGAAATTTTACCGGGCGTCCTTCACCCCCTGACTCTTCATTAACAAGTTTCTGTTTTACCGGATGTGCAGGAAATTCTGTCGAGTAGACACATTTTATTCCCTGTGTGATGCCGCGGCGCTTTAGTGATTTTCTAACCAGTCTTGCCAGAGGGCAGGTGACTGTATCAAACAGATCTCCAACCTTTACAGCAAGAGGATCGCTTCGTCTTGCTGCTCCCATCGATGAAAGAACAGGAATTTCATTAAGGTAGGAATACGCCAGGAGTTCAGTTTTAGGTCCAACCGAGTCAATGGCGTCTATTACAACATCCGGTTTTTGTGAAAGTATTTCAGGGATTGACCCGGCGTCGGCAAAGCGGTTTTCCTGAATTATGTTGCAGGCAGGGTTTATATCTGACAGTCTTTTAAGCGCTACTTCAGTTTTCGGCTTACCAATAGTGCTCTGCAGTGCAAAAAGCTGACGGTTTATATTGCTTATTGCGATGGTATCAAAATCGACGATTGTTATATTTCCAACACCGCTTCTTACCAGCGCTTCAGCGGCGAAGCTGCCTACTGCACCGGCTCCGAAAAGAACTACTTTTGAGTTCTTAAGTTTCTCAAGTTTCTCAGGTCCAAGGAGTTTCTCTGTGCGTGAAAACCTTTCCATTATCAATAACCCTCTCGGTCAATTCTTCTATGTTTATACTTCTGATTTCTGATACTGTATTATAGATATTTTTTAACTGCTGTAAATATTGAATAGTACTAAATTCATCAGAATTCATAGTCATATCAGACTCTATCAACAATTTTTCATCAGGAATTTGACGGATAACTGAATATGATTTACCGGCGTTTCTAAGAGAAGCCGGAGATATCGAAATGAAACCGCCAAGTTTAACGATTCTATGCATTATATCAACTGAGCCGTAAAATGAATGAATCATAAATCTGATTTCTGCTCTCTTTGTAGCATCTTCAATCAGTTTGAATAATGAATCCCAGGCTTTGACGCAGTGAATGGAAAACGGTCTGTTCAGTTCAGCACTAAGAGCAATCTGAGCCTTGAAAATATCCATTTGACTGTCTTTTTCCGATTTAAATTTCGGGGAGAAATCAAGACCGCATTCTCCGATACCTGCATCAGGATTCGTCTTAAGATATTGTTTAAGAAATTTGATGTTGAAGCTGCTGCTGGTATACCAGGGATGAATACCAAAGAACTTACGTATAAAATTCGATTTTATGTTCTCAGTATCAGATTCGTTAGATAGTAGGGATACAGTGCTGAAATTTTCAGGAGAAACAGCATTCAGCCAAAGATTTCCCCCATTAAGCAAAAGCTGATTTAAAAGAGTTTCAGGAATTCTGGTTCCTGATTTTATATGAATGTGTGCGTCAAAGATAGGCAGATTCATTTCATTTAATCAGTATCCTTAACAAATTCCTTATCCATCGATTCCCTTGATTTGAGGCTGTTGCAGGTATCACAGAAGAAGCTTACTGCTCCGCAGCCTGCAAGTACGCTGGGTAAATTTTTGCATACTTCGCAGGTAAAGGTTACTTTCCACTTGGTTTTACATGAGCTGCAGGTGTAATGGCTGCCTTTCCCTTCAAGATTTCCGTTACATTCCGGACAATTCATAAAAATCTCCTAAAATATTTAAAAATTCTGCAGAAAAAATTTGCTTTCTGCGTACTTAATTCGTAATATTATATATAGGAACGTTTGGGCGACGGACCTCCTTTTTTTTACTTCTTCTCCTTTTTTTAAAGGGTACCATGTTATGGTACCCTTTATTTTTTATTTCCCAATTTTGCTTTTAACGCTGCAAACTGATCAATAGCCGAACTTGTATCAAGAACCTCATCAGGCTGATGTACTTCTATCAGGTCTCCGGGTATTTCCTCAAGAAAACGTGAAGGCATAGTTTCTGTAAGTTCTCTCATCACGCGCCTGGAACTGCATGAAGTAATATAAAGTTTTTCACGCGCTCTGGTTATTGCCACATAAAAAAGTCTTCTTTCTTCTTCTATGTTATCCGGATTTTCTTCAATAGAGCGGCTGTGCGGAATGATATGATCTTCAACACCAGCAAGAAAAACCACCCTGAACTCAAGCCCCTTCGAAGCATGTATGGTCATCAGGTTAAGCTTTCCTTCTTCCTCATCATCAACGTCATCGCGTGTGACAAGGGTAATCTTATTCAGATAGTCGTAGATACTGGGTTTCAGATTATCAGGATCACGCTCCCAGTTTTCAAAAAAATCAAGAAATTTGGAGACATTTCCGAATTTCCACCTGGCTAGCTTTTCATTTTTCGCATTATCGGTAATGAGGTAACCCCAGTAGTCAATCTCATCCACCATGGTGCGCAGAGTCTTGGACATATTCCGCCCTGAGAGAAGCTTTTCCCGGTATCCGTTTATCAACTCGATAAACTCGGAAATATTGGCCTTGGTACTGTCCTTAAGCGAGGAATCCTCATCCCGGATTAGCAGCGTTAAGGCGGAGAATATCGATGTCCCCATATTTTCAGCCATACTTCTGACTTTTAACAGGGTAGTATTCCCAATTCCGCGTCTGGGAGTATTTATAATTCTAAGGAGGTTAACATCGTCGTCAGGATTTGATGCAACCCTCATGTATGAGATAACATCCTTGATTTCCTTGCGCTGAAAGAAGCTCTGGCCGCCGGATATTTTATAGGGAATATTTTCAGATAGAAACGCCTCTTCAAGTCCTGCAGTCAGGCTGTTTGTTCTTACAAGGACTCCGATTTCATGAAAATGTACGCCTTCTTCGTAATTCAGGCGGTGTATCATCTCAGCAATAAAATCAGCTTCCTTTATCTCATTTTCAGGATAAAATACCTCTATAGAGCGGCCGGAACCTGTTCCGGTCCAGAGCTCTTTCTCTTTACGGTTTGTGTTATTTGCAATTACGTGGTTTGCCGCAGTCAGAATATTCTTGGTTGAGCGGTAATTCTGTTCAAGTTTTATCTCAACCCGCTCGGGAAAATCCTTTTCAAAATTGACGATATTCTGATAGTTGGCACCGCGCCAGGAATATATACTCTGATCATCATCACCAACCACAACGACATTGCGGTTTGTTTCACCAAGAAGGCGTACCATCTCGTACTGGGCCATTGATGTATCCTGAAACTCATCTACCATCAGGTATTTATAGCGATTACGATAGCCTTCAAGTACTTCCGGATGTTCTTTAAAAAGAATCTGGGGTAAAACTATCAGATCATCAAAATCAACCGCGTTATAAGCAACCAGGTGATGCTGGTAGCGGTCAAACAGGGGTTTATAGAAATCATTAGTATTATCCCAGGGGGTTCGTCCGGTTTTAATCTCTGAAATGAGGTTGTTTATTGTAAAATAATCGAGATTTTCCGCCCCGAAACCGGAATGCCTTGCCGCCTCTTTAATTGCTGCAATTTTATCAGCCTGATCGTATATAGTGAAATTTTCACGGTAGCCCTCAAGGCAGCTGATTGATTCACGCAGTATTTTAACTCCGAAAGCATGGAAGGTGGATACGGTGAGATGGCTGAGCTTTTTACCGGTCAGTTCCCTGATTCTCTCTTCCATCTCCCTCGCTGCCTTGTTTGTGAAGGTGAGGGCGAGTATTGCAGACTGGGGAATTCCCTTCTCAAGCATATGCGCAATACGAAAGGTAATCATTCTTGTCTTTCCGCTTCCTGCTCCGGCAATAATCAGTACCGGACCGTCAATTATGGAAGCAGCCTGACATTGTCGTTCGTTGAGTTCATTTTCAAGTTGTATGGGCATAAATCAGACCTGTTTTATAAAGATGGAATGAGCCTGTGCTCCGAAATACATGATAAGTGATACAATCAGGCCCGACATGATAACCCCGCCCAGTACGGCAAGACAGGTCTTCTTTCTGTCCAGACCGAGTATCCAGGCACCGAGTGTGCCGGTATATGCCCCGGTGATCGGGAGAGGAATGCCCACAAAAAGCATGATTCCGATATATCCGTATTTTTCAACCTGGCTGTGTACTTTAGTTCGTGCCCGGGAAACAAGCTTATCGAAAAGGCCTTTATACCAGTTCCATTTGTAGAAAAGTTTATGAAGTGAATCCAGAAAAACATAGACCAGGGGGCCAACAAGGGCATTTATGCCCACACATAAGATATATGCTGCTATAGGATGCATTCCGTTTAAAACGGCATAGGGAATCGAGCCCCTGAGTTCAAATATCGGTACGAGAGTAAATAGAGCTGATATCAGCCATGTTTTCAAATCCATATTTCATTCTAACAATATAAGTCTGTGTAGTCTATTCTTTACAGATATCTTATTGACAATTCTGTCAAGGAGTGCTAGTGTTTCTATGCATAAGAACGTAAAAAAGGAGAATCTAATGAAAAAAACATTAGCTGTTTTAATGCTTGCACTTATACTTGCTGTTTCATTTGTTTCCGCCGGCGGAAGTCAGGAAGCTAAAGGTGATACAGCCGCAGCCGAAGCTGTACCGTTTAAAATCGGTATATCAAAGATCGTTGCACATCCCGCTCTTGATGCCCTTGAACAGGGAATTATGGAAGTCGTTTCGGAAAAATATCCTGATACTGTATTCGATTTGCAGAATGCAAACGGTGAAATGTCCACAGCTTCATCAATTGCTCAGAAGTTTAAGTCAGAGAAGGTTGATCTTGCAGTTGGCATTGCTACACCCACCGCTATAGCACTTGCACAGGCTATTACCGATGTTCCGGTAATTTTCTCTGCAGTTACAGACCCGGTTGATGCCGGCCTTATTACAAGTACTGCAAAGGGTGAGGGCAATGTAACCGGTATTTCAGACATGACACCGGTAAAGGAGCAGATTGAACTGCTGGCTTCTTTAATTGATCTCAAAACTCTCGGACATGTTTATACAAACAGTGAAGCAAACGCTGTAAGACTTGCTGAAATTGCTGAGCAGGCATGTGACGAACTTGGAATCAAGTTCATCGGTACAGGCGTAAACAACTCTGCAGAAGTAAAACAGGCTGCTCAGACACTTGCAGGTAAAGTCGATGCTTTCTATGTCAGTACAGACAACACTGTAGTTTCCGCTATTGCCGCATTGATCGATGTTGCTGAAAAAGCAGAAATACCAATCTGTTCAGCTGACACAACTTCAGCAGAAAACGGAGGTGTGCTTATCTCATGGGGATTCGATTACTATAAGATGGGAAAGGCTTCAGGACGGATGGTTCTTGATATTCTTGAGGGTGCTGATCCCGCAACAATACCGACACTTTTCATGACTGATCCTACTGATATCGATCTACTTATCGATACAAAAGTTGCCGATGCGCTCGGAATAAATATTCCAGCTGATTTACTTTCAAAGGCAAGAACAGTACAATAGGCGCATGATCGAAGGCATATTTGTAGAGGGCCTGATTTACGGAATCACGGCCCTCGGTGTTTTTATTACATTCCGGATACTTGATTTTCCGGACCTTACCGTAGACGGAACTTTTCCCTTAGGCGCTGCCGTAATGGCTATTTCACTGACCAGCGGAATGAACATGGGGGCTGCGCTTCTTCTGGCATTTGTAGCAGGGTTTGCAGCCGGCGGAGTAACCGCAGTAATTCATAACAAACTCGGCGTGCCCGGCCTTCTTGCCGGTATTCTGACCATGACCATGCTCTGGTCAATCAACATACGGGTCCTGGGTGATCGTGCCAATCTTTCACTTCTTAGAGTAGATACCATACTTACAAAAGTAAGAGACCTTCTTGCACCTTCCATTGGTGATACAGCGGCGGTTCTTGTTTTTGTATTTCTGGTAGTACTGATAATCAAGATACTTCTTGATCTGTTTTTTCATACTGATCTGGGTCTTACCATGGGTGCCATGGGTGATAACGAACAGATGATAATAAGCCAGGGCGTTAACCCCGAGATGGTGAAAATTATCGGTGTCGGCATTTCAAACGGACTCGTGGCTATTTCTGGTGCATTTGCAGCTCAGTATCAGGGTTTTGCCGATGTAAACCTTGGGCAGGGTATTGTTGTTTCAGGCCTTGCAATGGTTATGCTCGGCGAGTTTCTGTTCTCATCTAATAAAATCGGATTTCTCACAATGCGTGTAATTCTCGGAGCAATTCTTTATAAGGCGATTATGTACGCCGGACGGTATTACGGATACTATATCAAACTGACTCCGAATGACCTTAAGCTGCTTACCGGAATCCTTATTATTGCATCTTTAGTCGTAAGTAAATACCGTACAAAAAAATTGATCTTCCGGAGGCCGGCTAAATGATTCAACTTGAGAAGGTTAATATAATTTTCGGTGAAGGAACTCCTAACAGGAACCATGTTCTTAACGATGTCGACCTGCGCATTAAGAAGGGCGATTTTATCACAATAATCGGTTCAAACGGTGCCGGAAAAACAACACTGTTCAATGTTATCTCCGGCAACAAGAAACCCACCTCAGGACGGGTTTCAATTAATGGAGCAGATGTTACCAATCATCCAGAATACAAACGCGCTACATACATCGGCCGTATTTTTCAGGATCCGCTTCTCGGGACAGCCGGAAATATGAGCATCGTCGACAACATGCTTGTTACCGGAAAAAAGGGATTCAAAGGCCTGAAAATCAGCCTTAACAAGGCAAAAAAGAAGTTTTTTCAGCAGCAGCTGGTCAAGCTGGATATGGAGCTTGAATCAAGGCTTGATGATAACGTAGGCATGCTTTCCGGAGGTCAGCGTCAGGCTCTGACACTGCTTATGATGTCTTTATCAAAGCCGGAGCTTGTTCTTCTTGATGAACACACCGCGGCTCTTGATCCGCGAAATGCTGCAAAGGTAATGGAGCTTACAACACGCTTCATTGAAGAGCAGGGATTCACAGTTATGATGATTACGCATAACATGCAGCATGCAATAGACTATGGCAATCGTCTTATTATGATGGATGAAGGCCGTATAATCATTGATATTGAAGGCGATGAAAAGAAGTCGCTTACTGTAGATAAGCTGGTAAAGAAGTTTCACGATATCCGTCAGAAAAATTTTACCAGCGATGAAGCTCTCCTTTCCTGAGGGGCTCCCTCCGCTATAGGTATGAATATACTGCATATAGACAGAAGCAGTTATGTACATAAGGTTGTGCAAATGGGGATTAAACCCGGAAGTGTAAATTACCGGGTTTGCTGTTCTATCTCCGAGGCTTTTGTCATATTGGACCAGGCTGAAATTGATTTAATCCTTACAGGCATAGAACTCTCAGACGGTACTGCTTCAGAACTTCTGGGCCGGTTAAATTCTGCAGGCTTGAGTGATATTCCCGTTATTCTTCTCACTGCAGATGATAACCTTAAAGTGAGAAATGAATATTTCAGTCTTGGTGTCGTAGATTTCATTATAAAAAACGAGACTTTTATTGATGAATTAAATGAGTACATCAATTTCTTTCATGAAAACAGCCGACTTATGTCTGTAATGCAGGATGCCTCAATAGCCGTTCTCGATGACAGCAAATTCAGTATTCAGGTAATCAAATCAACCCTCAGTCTGGCAGGAATTAATAATCCTGATGTCTATGAAGACCCGGTAGAATTAATTGAAACTCAGAAGAAATATGATATCTACCTCCTGGATATGGTTCTGCCGAATATGTCCGGGAAACAAATCCTGATGAAGCTGAGAAAAGCAAATCCTTTTGCAACTATTCTTATGATCTCCTCATCAGAGCATTACAATACTATTCTTCATGTACTTGAGACCGGTGCGGATGACTATATCATTAAGCCTTTTGATTCCCGAATGATGCTTGCCAGATTGAAAACAAACTTTCGTACTTATCTGCTGATAAAAGATCTTCAGAAGCAGAAGGACATAGTTTCTGAGATGTCTGTAACAGATTCGCTTACCGGGGCAAAAAACAGAAGATTTATTTTTGAAAGGCTTGATATTGAGATTAACAATGCAATAAGAACTAAACGCCCGCTTTCAATACTAATGATAGATCTGGATAATTTTAAATCTGTTAATGATAATTATGGTCATCCGATGGGTGATCTTGTTCTGAAAGCGCTTGCAGAGCTTTTCATGGGCAATATACGGCCTGCAGACACCTTCAGCCGTTACGGCGGTGAGGAATTCATGCTGATCATGCCTGCAACCCCTATTGAAGCCGCGCAGAGCATTGCCCTGCGATTAAAGCAGCTTTTCGTAGAGCTTGAAATTGACGGCTTCAAAGACCGGCCTCCAATCTCATTCAGCGGAGGCCTGGTTGAATGGAAGGGTGAAGAGCTTGATATGTGTATAAAACTTGCCGATGACCTGCTTTATAAGGCCAAGAGCGGCGGTAAAAACACCATCTGTATTTAGCTCAGCATGTATCCTTTTCTTTCGGCTTCTATCAGCGCCGCTGTCTGCAGGCATAAATCTTCCCGATATAAACCAGAAACCATCTGTATTCCATAAAAGGTCCCGTCATAGATTTTCACAGGCACTGAAACTGCAGGATATCCCATGAAGCTGAGTGCACTGCATATACGCTCCGAATCTGAATCACGTTTTGTTTGATCAGAGTTAGAATAATCTGAGCAAAGCATCGGAGCGAGGACGACAGGGAAATCTCTGAAATAGTCAGCCCATAACTTTGTCCAGGTTTCACGCATCATTATTAATTTTAGATATTGTTTCAGCTCAGAATCGGTTGCGGAACCGGTAATGTAATGTTTTTCAGTTTCAACCATTCTGCGGCAGGCTTCTGCAATTTCATTAAGTTCCGGCAGATCTGTTTCTATTATTTCATAGCCCTGTCTTGCAAAAATTCCTGAAGCATCGTCAACAGCCCTGGCTGTGTTTGTATCGATAGCACTGCCTACGGGATTTCTGATGATACCTACTTTAAAGGGTACAGGAATCTCAGGACCTGAAACAGGTATTGGAAGTGCACCCGGATCCTCTGAATCTGCTCCGGCTGTAATCTGGAAAGCAAGATGAAGATCTGCTACAGAGGGTGATGAAAAACCGGTAACTGAAATTAAACGTGATGCGAATCCATTGGATTCAGCAGCTGAATGCGCGGCTATTCTGCAGTATGAGGGTTTAAGTGCAGACAAGCCTTTTCTGACCGAAGTGAGGCCAAGTGATCGGCAAATATCATCTGCGATATGCAGCGGGGCGGATACCGATGCTGACACAGCAGATTCTGCTTCAGCAGGGATTTCCTGAGAATTGCCCATAAAAACCGCACCTGCCTCTTTTAATTTTCTAGCTGCAGGAGAGGTAGCTGCTGCTGTAAAAGGAACTCCGGCCAGAGGTCCCGGATTTTCTCCGTTTGTTTTTCGGCTATCAATAAACTCAGCATCCTGACGCAGTGACGCCGAGATTACCAAAGTTCCAAAGGTCTTTTCAATAAATGAATCGGCAATATCCACTGCTTTTAATTTACCGGTTATAACCGCTTCTGCCAGTTTAACAGCAGAAAGCTTCCAGGGTTCTGTAATCTTACCCGGTACATTGTATTCAGACTTGAGTGCTGGAAGCCTGGTAATTTTTGAATCAAACCATTTATCCGACGCTGAATGTCTCCGCACAGGTTCTAAAAGTAAGCTCAGGTGCCTGGTGATATCTGAGGGCCAAGGAGCTGTGAGGGCATCAAATACCTGCCATTTTCCAGAATACAGGGCGCGGCCGGCTTCTTTAAAGCCGGGAAGGTTACCTCCTATGGCCCACATGAAATTGCCTGCAGCTTCAATAGTCTGCTTTTTAAGCTGTTCAGGACTGATTTCCCTTGAGACGTTTTCTACAAGGTTTCGGATTGTTCCGGAAGCTTTCTTCGGCTGTTTTTCCAGCCATTCCCAATGTCTGGGCATGAGAGAGACCTCTCCGCAAACTACACCAAGTTTCGGTCTGCCCGGACCCTTTTTCGATTTATCTTCTGGTATCACTCTGGCAATAACTTCATCAAGACTGCCTGTAAAGTTAAAATCAGTCTGCCGTCCTGTACTGTTATCAAAAATGAGAAGAGCTGTATCAGGTTCTGTTTGAATATGAGTCCATACAGCCTCAAGCAGCTACTGCAGCGGACCGGTTACAATGAGGTTTATCCCCGAAAATGCACTATATGTTTTTATCTTGTTCATAAAACCATTAATACCCGGGTAATAATAAAATGACAATAAAATATTGGTTAAATTGGTTCGTTTTTTCTATGTTTTACAGCCAAATCCATAAATATCATCACCAAACCCGCCAGCTCTACAGCGTGAATATGTCTGATGTACACATAATTTGCCCTCATCAGTACAAACAGCATCAGTACAATTATTCCGGCAATAGACAGCAGCGAATGAATCACGGCCTTTCTGTTCTTCATAAAAATAAAAAGTATCAGGATGATGAAGATTACAGCAACCGTAAGAATTATTGAAAAATATACAACATACCTGTACTCAAAAAGATGGAACCGGTGGGATATGTAGCGCCATATCATTGCCAGAAGGATCTGCACATCAAGCTGTTTATTTATCCCTAAAAGAAAAACAAATGCTGTAATGACTATCCATAATCTGAAGTTGCCCCGGTCCTTGCGGATCTTTATCGTATACAGCAACGCTGAAATGAAGGTTACAAGGTACATGAATGTGATAACCCATGACCAGAAAGTAGTATCGCCGTTTCTCGAAAACCAGGCAGAAAGAAAGTGCATTATTTTATCGAGCAAGTAAAACCTCTTATGTGGGAATATTCAATTTCAGCTTTTCCCTCTGCAGATAATCAACTGCGTTCACAAATTTGTAAGAGCAGAACCGCCGTTTTTTGTCAGATACTGTATATAGTGTTCCCTTATGATAAAAATCAAGGACTTCCCTGTTCTGTACATTGATTCCGCTTATTTCATTAAGCGGAGCTTTCAGCACCTCACGACCCATAGAATCATTCATTACCAGAGCATCAGAGTAGAGATTCAGACTTCCTGATGAGAGCTTTTTTAATCTGCGGCTTTTATATCCTGTATGGAATACCGCATTCTCTCCTTTAAGAAGACGTTTGTCAGTGCCATAATCACGGTCTAATCTTTTTCTAAGGTGTTCCATCTGCCAGCTGTTCCAGTCGCGGAGGTTGTCGAAACCTTTCTCACCGTTTACAGGGCTGATATCCTGATAATCATCAATATGCCACTTTTTTCCGCAGCTTGTGCAGATAAAATCAGGGCCGTCAGAGCTGAATCCTGATGTTTCTTCACACTCGGGACAGCAAAAGATAAACTGTTCAATATTTTCCGCGTATCGGTCACCTGTGAATCTGATTTTTGCCTTTTTCTGGTAATCAATTTCATCATGCGAGAGAGCAGCAGTTAATGCGGTATGTATATCCGATATTTTCATCGAAGCACATTCCTCACCGTCGAAAAGAAGCCGGTAGTCAACCCTGAGCTTTCCCTTTCTGATAGACATCCCCCAGCGCGGCTGGCTGAAAAAACCTCCCTTGAAAATTGCAACAACTACAGGCAATTTAAGCATGCGTACCAGCTTGGATGTTGATTTAATAACAGGAAGGGTGCATCCGTCCCAGGTCCTCTGGCCTTCAGGAAATATCCCTATGGATCCGCCTCTTTCTTTTATTTCAAAAATATTTTTAAGCGCGTCTATATCCGACTGTGCCTTGGTTTTCGGTACAGCACCCATAAACTTCAGAAGAAATCCGAATAGCCGTGAGCGGAATACTGCATCGGAAGTAATATAAAAAATTGAACCTTTTAGGTACATTCCGGCAATAAAGGGATCCCAGAACCCCTGGTGATTTGCCAAAAGAAGGTAGGGCGGCTTTAATTCTGCAATTTCACGCGGCATCGATGTTTCAATGTTTAACAGTCTTCCAAGTATCCGCTTCAGTGCAAATCTGATAACAGCTTCTACACCATGATACGAGTTTATCCTGCGTTTATGACCCATAGAGTATCTCCTGTCTTAAGAACATAGTTGCATTAATTTGAAAACCCTACAATAATTATAGTGATTTTACTTTATAGCCAAAGAGGTATTTAATGAACTATCAGTGGACTATATTCATAAATCTTGGCATCATTTCCTGTGGACTTATTCTTGCGACAGTGATACGCGCGAAGGTTAGATTCTTTCAGCGATTCCTGATTCCTAATTCATTGCTGGCTGGATTTATTCTGCTGCCCTTATATAATTTTGTTTTTCCAAGACTTGGGATCTCCTCGGTTGATCTTGGTGAACTTGCATACCACCTGCTCAGCCTTTCATTTGTCGCTCTTTCGCTTAAGGCTCTGCCGAGAAAGAAACCTGGAAAGGGCCGGATATTCGGTACAACGCTTTCAATACTTTTTCAGTTCGGTGTTCAGGGATTTATCGGTCTTATTCTCACCTTTGTATTTATTAAAACGATGTATCCTAATCTATTTCACAGCTTCGGTTACTTGCTTCCTCTGGGGTTTGCTCAGGGGCCGGGGCAGGCTTATTCCATAGGTACGAGCTGGTCATCATTCGGTGTTGAAGGGGCAGGCAGCATCGGTCTTACTTTTGCTGCCATTGGATTTATAATTTGCAGTTTCGGCGGTATCTTCATAATACATTACGGAATTAAAAATAGGTGGATATCCAAGGAAGAGATAAAATTCTTCAAAAAGAAAAGCGTTTTAAGCGGAATTATTCCAAAAGGAGAGGAACTGCAGCCCGGCTCCTTCCAGACAACAGAAAACGAAGCCATAGACACCTTAACCATAAACAGCATTATTGTAATTCTGGGTTATTTTATGGCTTATCTGGTTTTAACCGGTCTGGACTTCCTACTGAGTTTTATAGGTCCGGCAGGTGAACAGCTTGCTGAAACATTCTGGGGGTTGAGTTTTATTTTTGCAGCACTTATGGGCCTGCTTCTGCGGCAGATTCTTAAAGTTACAGACCATCAGCATATTATTGATAATCTTACTATGAACAGACTGACAGGATTGTTTGTTGATTTGATGGTAGCAAGTGCTATAGCGGCTATATCCATTATTGTAATTAAAAACTTCTGGCTTCCTATTCTGACAATTGCTATTGTCGGCGGTCTTGTCACTGCATTCACAACCTTCTGGTATTCATCAAGAGTTTTTTCAGATCATCGTTTTCTCCGCAGTCTGCTTGTTTTCGGGGTTTCCACAGGTACACTTTCAACCGGACTCGCACTGCTCAGAGTCGTCGACCCTGATTTTGAATCACCTGTGGCAACTGATTACACATATTCGGCCGGGATCACTTTTGCCCTTGCTATTCCATATGTCCTAACAATGAATTTACCCTTACACACCTATACAAGCGGTGATTATAAATGGTTCTGGCTGGCTGTGCTGGTAAATGTTGCCTATCTTATTTTCACAGGAATATTTTTTATTCGCTTTGCCGGTAAAAGGACTTACAAACACAAGTCCAGCATCTGGTATCCTGAAGAGATTACCAAGTCGGAGTAATCAATATGGTGTTTAAAGAGTTCGGTACAACAGGGAAGCCGATTATACTGATGTTTCACGGCGGCGGATTGTCATGGTGGTCTCTAAAGCCTCTTCTGAGGAATCTTGAATCAGACTACCGCATAATTACTGCTGTAATTGACGGTCACGGTGAGGACAGCAGTGAAACCTTTATAAGCATTGAAGATTCCGCTTTTCGGGCAATGGAATACATTGATACAACCGAAGGCGGTAAGATTTTCTGCATATGCGGTCTTTCTATCGGTGCTCAGATTGCAGTTGAAATTCTTTCATTAAGAGCTGATATCTGTGAATACGCCGTCATTGAAAGTGCGCTCTTATACCCGATAAAATTTCTTAAGACTCTCCTTATACCGATGGTTTCCATATCATATCCCCTGATAAAGAAGAAATGGTACGCGCGGCTTCAGTCCAAATCTCTATTCGTGCCTGATGATATGTTTGAAACATATTTTGAAGACAGCAGTAAGATATCGAAAGCTTCTCTTCTTAATATTACGCTCAGTAATGGAACCTACAGTATTAAGCCCGGACTTAAAGAAACAAAAGCCCGTGTACTGATAATTGCCGGGGGAAACGAAATACCACTTATGAAAAAATCAGCACAAAGGCTTCATGATCTTTTACCTGAACAAAGCAGGCTTAAAATTATTGGGGGTATGAAACACGGTGAATTAAGTCTTATGAACCCCGAAATATACTGCAGCCTGATTAGGAATCTTTTCTCTGGTAAGTTCTGAACTATCCAAATATTTTCAGAGCAGCTTCTACGTTCTCAGTAAAAATTACCTGTCCGGTTCGATTGCTTTCATATATAAAATCTCTGAGGCTTTTGCTTGAGGCAGAATATTCGCTTAAATCACCGATTATTCCGAGTCTGAAGTTATAGTTGCTCACCTTCTGAAGAACTTCACCGGCAAACCTGCTTGATAGATTAAAGAAATCCGGATTAACTGAACTCTTATGCAGGAGAACAGTTCTCGAAGATGCATTGGCGATTACATCAAGGATATCTGATGTATCTTCAAGTTTATATGAGTTTTCTATCAATTCTGATATCTTACCTGATTTTGTCTCATGAAATTTAAAATTCATATCTGCTCCTTATGTTACCTTGAAAAGTAATTAAAAGTAACATAAGGAAGCAATGAGGATCAATAACTTAGAATATAATTCCCTTTGAAAAAGGTGCTTTTTTTACTGCTATTGCATCGGCAGGGCAAACCTCATGACAGCAGAAGCAGCGGATGCACTTGCTGTAATCAATATTCACCATATTTTTAAACTTGGGCTGTATTCCGGCCGTCTCCTTTAGTTCAAGTGCCTTTGCCGGGCAGATCTTTACGCATTCGCCGCATCTGATACAGGCCTTTTCCCTGAACACCGGCCGGGGGGTCATTGAACTCATTATATTTCTTATAAACGAGGGTGTGAGGAATTCAATTAGCTGGCTTGTACTGCCGGTAAGTTTGATTTTTTTAAAATCCGGAATCCTGACATCATCAAGATTACAGCCTTTAACTGTCAGATCATTTGTAGATTCAATCCATAAGCCTCTGTCAATTGCTTCCCTGTTTACAGGAATAATGTCAGGATCATAGCCGACTATACGGCACGCAGTTATATCAAGTGCCAGAAGGTTTGATGATGCCAGTATCAGTCCCACGTTTCTCGGATAACCGTTGCCCGGTCCGGGCCCTTCCATCGCAGTAATACCGTCCATAAAAGCATAATCAGGATTGACTGTCTGGTGCAGGTCCACAAGCATTTTTGCAAATCCGGCACGTCCCGGAAACATCATGTGGTAGGGGCTTTTAGTCAGCCCGGGAAGAACTCCGAACTGGTTTTTTATGGCACCGGTAAAATACATCAGCTGATGCGTCTTCATCTTGGGAAGGCTTATTATCTTGTCAACCTTGTCCACAATATCACTAAGTACAAACTGGTTTACCGCCCGTCCTTCCGGGATCTTTCTTACAACTGTGGCAGCTGTAAAGTCATACCATTCAGCGCCCTCTTCGGCACAGATATCCCATAGACCGCATTTTTTTCCTTTGAATCCGGGTTTCTGAAATCCCGGGGAATCTCCGACATATATTTTAGCTGCACCAAGTTCCTTGATAAGCCTAATAACTGCTCTCAGGAATTCCGGATGCGTTGTGACGGCTTTAGATGTCTCTGAATCTGAAAGGACATTAGGTTTAAGAAGAACGGTCTGTCCTGATACATCAAGGACCTCTGTACCCCCGGATAATTCGAAGGCTTCCCTGATAACTCCGTAAATCAGATCGGCGTCATATTTTGTACACTGTAATACTGCAACTGTCTTATTCATGCCGAAATAATATCAGAAAGCTTCAGTATTGAACAGAAAAATTATAAACTGCTGACCTGCTTTTTAACAAGTGCTGCCATAAAGATCGGACCGTAACCGGAATTCCTGTCTGGAAGTATATGTTTACCGTACTCTGTCGATTCGGCATCAAGCTCCAGCTCCTGAGCAATATCTGCAGTAACGATATCAACTATGGATGATCGCTTTTTCAGGAGCTTCTCGATGACACCATCGTTTTCGAGCGGAGAAAGGGCACAGGTACTGTAAATAAGCCTTCCTCCGGGTTTTAATGCCTGGACGGCAGAGGCCAGCATGGCATGAGCTTGAACTGCGAGCTGTTTTGACCTGTTCGGAGTCCATTTATCCAGGTGAGTGGGAGAGTTAAGAACATGGGATTCAGAAGAACAGGGAGCATCCAGCAGTATCCGGTCATACACATCCTGTTCAAATAGTCCCCATTTTGAAGAATCATGACCGGTCACGTTTATATTGCTTCTCCAGTCTGCAGGAAGATGTCTTTCTATCACATCCTTAAGTCTTCTGCGCCGGTCCGAGGAGCGATCGTTTGATACAAGCAGTCCGGTTCCTTTTAGGGCAAGCGCCATCACAAGTGTTTTGCCTCCGGGGGCTGCACACATATCAAGGACGGTATCATCCTCTTTTACGCCGAGGGCGAGGGCCGCTGCAGCGGAGGCTTTGTCAAGAAAGTAGGGCTGCAGAAGTCCCGCAGAGAGGGCAAAGCCGGAAGATCCTTCAATCAGAGCTGATTTAAGAGCAGGCCAGCGAACTGAGTATAGTGATTCATAGTAGTCATCGAATGTAATCTTTTTTTTTGAAGCCATATTTAATTCTATTTTAACAGTATTAAATTATTGGATCGATATCCTGATTAAAATTACTTTATATAATGAATAAAATTCTGTCTTGAGAGTATCAATATATACAGAAAGTTGTGTTTAATAATAAAATCAATACAGGACGTGGAAGTGAGTAAAAATTTCAACCTTGATCAGTATCTCTCAAACGGCGTAAAGGAGCTTGTTGCTTCTGCTTTAAAAGCCAGCATAATAAACCCTTTTCAGACAGCCTTCCTGACGGGTTTTGCCGTTTCAGCTAAAAAAGCGGCCTTAAAAAGAGAAAAGGCCGCAGAAGCAGGATTTCATATTCCGCCCTTTCTTATAGCCAGCATTACTTCAAGCTGTAACCTCAGATGTGTGGGATGCTATGCAAGGGAAAACCATTCATGCGGAGACGATGCAAATGTGGATGATCTTTCGGCAGATGAATGGCAGAATATTTTCCTGCAGGCAGAGAAGGCCGGTATAAGCTTTATTCTTCTGGCCGGCGGTGAACCTCTAATCCGCAGAGATATAATTAAAAAAGCAGCATCAAATAAAAGGACAATTTTCCCGGTTTTTACTAATGGAACTCTGATTGATGAAGATTATATTGAACTGTTTCGAAAGAACAGAAATATTATTCCTGTTCTTAGTCTTGAAGGAGCTGCAGAAGCAACAGATCTGCGCCGTGGCTTAGGGGTATATGAACAAGTTTTCGAAGCCATGAAGAATCTGGAAAAGAACGGAATATTCTTCGGAACTTCACTTACCGTCACCAAAAAGAATATGCACGATATTACCGATGATGCTTTCGCACAGAAACTCAAATCTACCGGATGCAGTCTTGCGTTTTATGTAGAGTACGTTCCTGTAGCAGGAGGTGATGATGGTCTGGAACTCAGTGATGAAGAACGGGATATGCTTGAGTACAGGGTAAATTCGCTTAGAACAGATATTTCCGGGATGATGTTTGTAAGCTTCCCGGGCGATGAAAAGACAACAGGAGGGTGCCTGGCAGCAGGAAGGGGCTTTTTTCACATCAACTCAAGAGGCGGGGCTGAACCCTGTCCGTTTTCGCCGTTCTCGGATACCAATGTGCTGCAGACCGGTCTTCCCGGAGCCCTTGAATCACCCCTGTTTACACGGATACGTGATTGCGGACTGCTTACACAGGAACACAGCGGGGGCTGTACACTTTTCGCACTTGAAGATTCTGTGAGGGCTCTGCAGTAGTATCATATTTTAACATTTGATATTATACCGGCATGATCTATGATGTAATAATTATTGGAGCCGGAGTGGTCGGCGGCGCTGTTGCGCGTGAACTTTCAAAACTAAAACTTAATATCCTTGCCTTTGAAAAAGAATCCGACGTATGCTGCGGTACCTCAAAGGCTAATACAGGAATAATTCATTCACCTGCACTTGTTCCATCCGGAACTTTGAAGGGCAGGATGAGTGCCATTGGTAATTTACATTTTACAGAATTAAGCAGACAGCTCGGATTTACATATCAGAAAGCAGGGGCTCTTGTTTTATCATATACTGAAGAGAATGAAAAAACTGCACTAAATGATCTAAAGCAGGGCCGGGAAAACTGGCTCGCAGCCGAAGCAGAGACTCCGGCATATGAAATTCTATCTGCTGAGAAACTCAAAGAAATTGAACCGGAACTAAGTGATGAAGTTATTTCCGCACTTTACTGTCCCGATGCAGGCCGTATCATTCCCTATGAATATGGTATTGCCCTATGGGAGAACACTGTTGACAACGGTGTTGAGCTGAAGCTTGAATGTGAGGTTTTAGATGTTTTCTATGATGACGCAGATAAGATTTGGCGTCTGAAAACCGCATCAGGAGCGTTTCTAACACGGTTCATCGTAAACTCTGCTGGGCATGGAAGCAACAGTCTTGGAATGGCTGCAGGTTTTAAGGACAGTAAAATTAAGGCTGTAAAGGGTGAATACATTATTCTGGATAGGAATACGCCGCAGCATATTAACCATATCCTTTTTCAGATACCCGATGAAGATCAGAAATCAAAGGGAAAGGGAATCCTTGTAACCCGGACCGTGTACGGAAATATCATGATTGGTCCGGATGCCAGATCTCAGGATGATGCTGATGATACTTCAACAGACAGGGAATCGCTGATTGAAGTAATTACCGGAGCAGAGAAAAGCATTCCCGGACTTGATATGAAAAAAGCAATTAATACCTTTGCCGGGGTACGTCCCAAATCTTCATCAGGCGATTTTATTATTGAAAGCAGAAAGGGCTTTGTTCACCTGTGCGGTATTGAATCGCCGGGACTTACCTCATCTCCGGCCATAGCTGCAGAAGTAGTTGAAAAATTGAAAAAAATGGGACTATCTTCAGAGAGCAACACAGGATTTAATCCTTACAGGAAGCCTATTGTCGGGGAAGTGCTTAATCTTCCACATGATGATGTCAGCAAAAGGATACAGTTCGCAGATGATGATCCTGAAAAACTCATATGCAGATGCGAACAGGTGCCCTTATGCCGTATTGAGGATGCAGTTAGCAGAAGCATCCCTGTCACGACCATTGACGGTGTCAAACGAAGAACAAGAGCCGGACAGGGGCGTTGTCAGGGAAATTTCTGCGGGCCCCGGGTAAAAAAGGTTCTTGCGGATGTATTAAAGCTTGAAGAAGAGCAGATAACCCAGCGGGGAAGAGAACCTGAATTGAAAAGGATTTCCGCTGCAGAATTGCGGAAAATTGTAAAGGAAGAGACTGCTCTTGAATGATTTAAAGAGATCGCTTCTGCCGGTGATTAATTCAGAATCAAAGATACTTATTCTGGGCTCGATGCCCGGAGAAGAATCATTAAGGCTGCAGCAGTATTATGGTTATCCCCGTAATTATTTCTGGAGAATTATGACCGAAATTTCAGGCGTTGATTTTGATATTGAATATGAAAGCAGGAAGAAAAAACTGCTTTCGCTTGGAATAGCTTTATGGGATGTTATCGAGAGCTGTGAACGGAAAGGCAGCCTTGATACAAATATTAAAAATGAAAATCCTAATAATATCACCGGACTGTTAAATGAATATCCTAAGATACAGGCCCTGTTCTTTAACGGTCAGAAGGCTGCCGCATCCTTTAAAAAAAACATTGGATTAAACTCCTTAAGTGATTCGGGAATCTATTATCAGGTAATGCCGTCTACAAGCCCGGCTAATACAATGAAATTCGACCTGAAACTTAAGCAATGGCGGATTTTAAAAAATTATCTTTAAGCAGGTTACCGCCTTTTTTCCACTCAGCATAAAAACATGCTATATTGGTAAAATGCAGAATATTTATGAAAAACTGAATGAGGCAGGATTCATACTTCCTGAAGCCCCGGATTCTGTGGGCGCTTTTTCTACCGCCGTGGAGTGTGATGGTCTGCTGTACCTTTCTGGCTGCGGCGGTGCTGACCCTTCAAAACTAAAATATTACGGAAAACTGGGAAGTGCAGTCACCATTGAACAGGGGAAAGAGTGCGCGCGTGATGCAGTGCTGGCTCTGCTTAGTACAGCGGAAAAATATATCGGCAGTCTTGAAAAAATTGAAAAAGTTGTGAAGCTGACTGGTTTTGTAAATTCAGAACAGGATTTTATAAAACAGCCAGCTGTGATCGACGGGGCATCTGAACTGCTGATTGATTTATTCGGTAAAGAAGCCGGGTTACACGCCCGATCGGCAATCGGAGCGGCAAGTCTTCCATTTAATATTCCGGTGGAACTGGAACTGATACTGAAAATTAGGAAAAGTGATAATAATGAATAATTACGGTGATTACATGAAAGGCCGCATATATTTTGATACACATGGCCATGATTCCGGACTTCTGCCGTTTTTATGGCGTGCGGCAAGTCTTTTTCGAATGCCGAAAGACCGTTCTCCAAGGCAGATAATAAAAGCCGGACTAACCGGCGGTGTTTTAAGTGCGATCGGAGATCCTGCTTCCTACGGTATCCGCGGATACACCAATTCACCTGAGCTTATTATCGAACAGATTGAAAAGCTGATTTTATCAGTAAAAAGGTCGGGAGCGCAGCTATTTCTTTCTCCTGATGATATAAGGAAAGCTCATGATCAGTCGACTGGCGGTTTTATTCTTGGGGTGGAAGGCTGTGATTTTTTAGACGATGATTTTACCGCAGTTGATACAGTCTATCAGATGGGAGTCAGGCTGCTTGCTCCAATGCATTACAATATCAACAGCCTGGGAAGTGTCGGTCTCGGCTGGCGCGGAAGGTTGATCAAGGAAGAAGAAAGAACCGGTCTTACCGGTAAAGGCCGTGATTTTGTAAGTATATGCAATAGAAGGGGAATAATAATCGATTTGTCCCACGCGGATGAGCCTACCGTGGCCGATGCATGTGATATCACTAAAGTACCTTTAATCTGCTCGCATACAGGTCCCCGTGCCCTGCAGGACTTTCCAAGATTTATATCTGACGAAGCGATGAAAAAAATTGCCGGTACCGGTGGATTAGTTGGAATATGGCCCTATTTCAGCCGTAATAAGGGCACTGCAGATCATGAAACCTTTAAAAAATATGCCCTGCATCTAAGAAAAACCATAGGTGCAGAAAATATCTGTATAGGAACCGATTTTAACGGGGTTCCCGGCTACATGAAAGGATATAGCGGTATAACCATGAGCGGCCTTCTTCTTAAGCTGCTTTCAGAAGCAGGATTTAACGACAGTGAAATTGAGGGAATAGCCGGAATGAACTTTGTACAGATGTTCAGCCGGGTTACCGGATCAGAATGAAGGCTTCACATGCGGTGATTTAATCAATTTCCCCTTTGCTATAACCATGGCCGGATTCGAGAGTGTTTCGATACTTTCAAGAGGATTTTCCCTGCATACGATAATATCAGCAGATTTACCCTCATCTATAGTCCCCGTTATCTCTTCTATCCCCAGGATTTTTGCTGAATCAATTGTCGCCATCTCAATGGCCTTTGCTGCACTGACATCACCTCTGTCAATGAAGAGCTTAAGTTCTTCCCAGACATCATAGTGAGACACAAAGGGAACTCCTGAATCTGTCCCGCAGCCGATAAGTACGCCGGCTTCAAGCGCCTGTGTAAATCCTTTAATCTGGCCTTCCATAACAAGGGCTGCATTGGCAAGTTTGATTTCATCAAAATCCTTGATCTCAGCGCTGTTTTCAAAAATCTTTACAGGTGCGGAAAGTGTCGGAACATAGGCTGTATAACCTCTAAGTGATTCAGGGTTATTCAGAAACAGCTTGAGCATATCTGAATCAAACTCAGCACCGTGTTCAATTGAGTCAACACCGCCGAGAAGTGCATCCTTAACACCTCGGCTGCTTTCAGCATGACACGCAACCATCAGTCCGCGTCTGTGAGCTTCATCACATATTGCACTAATCTCTTCAACCGTCATATGAGGAGTCCCGGCCTCACCAATCTTACGGGCATCGGAGACTCCTCCGGTACTTATCAGTTTTATAACATCAGAACCGTGACTGTCATTTATTCGCACTGCTTTACGGCCCTCCCAGGGGGTATCCGCAGTAAGCGGGGTCAGCATCTCGCCGTGTCCGCCTGATGCGCATATAAGCTTCCCGGCGGTGAGCAGCCGCGGCCATGCTTCTTTTGATTCACTGATTGATTTTTTAACATCAATATCTAAGTAAAGCGGATCCCCAAGGCTTCTTATAGTTGTGACGCCAGCGTTTACTGCGTTTTTTATGTTCTTTTTTATAATACTTCTGGCAAGCTTTCTGCCTGCGCTGCTTGCAAGGAATTTAAGCAGCAGCCTGGTATTTGAATTATCACCAATGCTGGGCTTACCGCTTGCAATAAGATGTGCGTGCGAATTAATCAATCCGGGCATTATCCATTGCCCCAGAAGATCATGGGCTTCTCTTACAGAAGAGTCCGGACTACTGCCTGTTTTATAAATTTTATCAATATTTCCGCTGTCTGAATCTATCAGGATCGCACCGCTGCGGATGATTTCACTTTCTGCTTTGCCGTTTATAATATTGCAGTTTGTAAGTAAATATTTTGTGCTCATAGTTTTCCTTTCTTGTAGAGTATTCTTGCCGCAAGTACCGAGAGAAGGGCATTGAGCGGAATCATTGCAGATGTTGGCACATCGGTGATAAGGAAAACCAGAATAGTTATGACAAGCGGTGTTACCGACAGTTTCCAGTTTTTCATGATCCAGTATGCACCAAGAGCACCGAACAGTGCCGGCAGTACATTATCAAAGGCCGGTTTCAGGGCAGGCTGGTTCAGTACCGGTGAGAGAGGGACTATAAGAATAACTCCCAGAAGAATTATCACTGCAGAAACAATAGCCGTTGTTGCCACAGAAATTATTGAGATTATCTCGGCCTCATCAGAGGCGGGGTCTGTTTCGGTTATTTCAAGAGCCATTGCTGCTGCCGGTACTTTAAGGTTTGAAAGGTTGCCGGTGAGAAAACCCAGATATGTTGCCCCGCTGCCCAGAATAGGCGCATAGGTGAAGATTTCTGCAAAAGCCATAGGTATCATTATCAGTGACAGGCTTAAGACCCCGGAAAGAACTTTAAACAGGGGAGGAAAAATATTCCATCTTAGGCTGATGATTAGCGGTATGCTCAGCAGAAGCAATGCTCCTGTCCCCATTGTTATTCGTCCAAGAAGGTGTATTCTGTCATTGAAATCTGTTTTTATAGTATTGTTCATGAAAGACCTCCCTGAAAAATTGCTGAAAAAAGCGCAGCTGCGGCCATCGCTCCAACCATGCTTATGGAAAGGGAAAACTCCTTCAGCCAGGCAACTTTAAATTTTTTCTCAATGATGGTTGATAAAAGCATAAGCACAGCACCAGTCAGGAGTGTGACCAGCTGTATACCTCCGCGGGTTATAGGCGGACCTATAAAAACTGCAAGCAGTCCCATATAAGCTGCCATAATGAGAGCTTGCATCCAGCTGGAATCCTTAGATTTAACCTTGTCAAAACCTGATGAGATTTTTTTTAGAAAAAATACGATAATCACCGGCGCGGAGATGGTCCCCAGAGTCATAATCCAGGCCGAGCTGGAAAATACTTCGGCGGTATATCCGTCTCCGCCCAAACCGTTTATTCCCATCACCTCGGCACCCATTCCTGCAGCCATAAGCTCATATGATGCTGATCCGAGTACCGACAGCCGTATCCATGGAAAGGGTATACCCAGAACCGGAGCCATTGCAATCAGTGAAATTACAATTGGAATTGATGGAACCACAGCAAGAACTGCACTCGATTTAACTGCCTTGAGCATTCTGCTTTGTTCAATTCCCCGGCGTTTTCCCTCCTTCCAGGCGGTTGCCAGAAAAATAATCGACTGTGCAGTTATAAAAACGAAAACTGCACCGGAAATGATGAAAAGCAGGGGGCTGTTTGCAACTGAGAGGTAATCTTTCATACTTTCTCCTTAAATCTGATCTGAAAGGGTGGCTATTCTGAATTCCTCGAGGTTCTCTTCCCGGCCGAATACGATTAAAGTGTCATGTTCAGAGAGCCTGGTATCTGCAAGATTTGATGTATAAATCTGACCGCTGCGTTTTATTCCCATAACACTTATTTCGAATTTACTTCGAATATCCGCTTCCTTGAGACTCTTTCCAAGAAGCTTCGAAGTTGCCGAAAGAAACACTTCTTCAACCTTGAAACTTTCATTAGTTGAGGTAAGCATATTATCCATATAATCAAGGGCTGCGGGTTTCAGTACAGATAAGGCCATTCGTGTACCGCCAATTCGTTCGGGGTTGATAACCCTATCAGCTCCGGCCTTGCGCAGTTTTGATTCACTCTCCGCTTTTTCTGCACTTGAAGTGATATTAAGTTCAGCATTCATTTCCCTTGCGGTGAGGATGATCAGAACATTCTCTGCATCGTTTTTAGTTGTAATAAGCCCTCCGGCTTTATCTATTCCGGCACGGGTAAGCACTTCTTCCTCGCACGGGTCTCCGGCAACTACTTTAAACTTATCAATATAGGGTTCAAGTTTGGGCTCGTCGCTGTCTACAAGGACAAAATCCTGCTTTTCCTGAACCATCTTTTCAATTATGGTCGGGGTCATAGAGCCGACGCCGCAGACTATTATATGTCTGTTAAGTCTTTTTATTTTCTTTTCCATTCTTCTGCTCCGCTTGTACGGTGAGATGTTGAACTCGACAATTATTCCGATTATCTGCCCCATCAGGTAGGTAAACATTATGATGCATACAGGGACAAGGAACATTGCAAAGATTTTTCCTGCTTCGGTAGTAGGAATTACATCGCCGAAACCTATTGTTAGTACTGTCGTTACAGTCATCCAGAGTGCGTCAAAATAATTAATATCTTCAAAAACTGAGAAACCTATTACGGATGATATTAACAGCAGCACCAGAATAACAGAGGGTATTACGGTTTTAAGATATTGATTCACATCCGATATTCTATTTTAAAGAGACAGTATGCACAACATTTTTATTTAAAAAAAGAGCTGACCTGTCACTAATGAACTCAGTCAGCTCTCTGAACTTTATAATAAAGATCTATTCTTCAGGAAATTCCACTCCGAATCCCTTTAGAATTGATTCACCGGAATAAGTTGAAATGATGAAGCTGTATCCGCGTCTTGAACTCCATGCAGGATACCCGTCCTCAGTTGCAGGCCATATCTGCAGGCTGATATCTTCATCGCCGGTAGAAAGGCTTACAGTCCATTCAGGTTTTCCTTCCGGTTTATCGGAAAGATACTTCGTAGCTCTTAATGATGTCAGGGTGGTTTCAGCCTTCGAAATTAGATCTGCATCAGGCTGGGCTTCCGTCGCATCTTCTGCCCAGAGCTCGTTTTCATCTTTGTATAGAGTCCTGGCTGCTCCGCCGGTGGTGGTAAATGTCATTTTCTGAAGATTCGATTTCTGCAGTTTGATTATCTGCATTTCTCTCATATCTTCCTTGCCTGAACCTACGCTTGAGGGCAGGCTTCCCCGGATTGAATATACATTATCGTCTCCGGGAAACATAATATAGGTGTAAACGCCTGAACTTGAAACCTTTCCGACATACAATTCACGAACCAGATCGTCTCCGATGTAGGCTTTAACCGTAAAGCGTTTATCTTCACTAAGCTCGTAAAGCGCCGGATTGCCGGATGACGAAATAAGATCGACAACCTTGATCTCGGTCAGGCTGTTGAGGATTGTATTTACTGTTGATGTATTGGCAAGCCAGTTTTCCGGCTGGATATACCAGTCCTTTCCGTCTTTCTCGAAGATATAGCTGGCTTCCTGCCCGTCAATCGTAATACTGCTTATGCTGTCCTTATCCAGACTGTTTATTTCGGGAAGCTTGTAGTTAATATTTCCGCTGCTTCTGAAAATGATATATGCAAGAAGCACGAGCGCAATTGCTGCAAGGATGATAAATTCTCTGTATGTTTTAAGCTTATTCATTGTCGTCCTCCCTGAACATAGCGGCAATCTTCTTCTGTCTGGACAGCCACCTGAACCAGATAATTATTCCTGCAAGTATAACCAGTACGGGTATTATTACCATGTTGAAGGTCTTGATGAAAGTTTTTACTGCCGGAGTAGATTCATCCAGCGGGCTGTAGTTTAGTCCCTTTCCGCGCATTACTGCATAATCGCCCTTTCCGAGCATCTCATCAACTATATTGAAGACCATCACTGCATTGGGAGAAGCTCCCTGTTCATCGATAATATTGTCGGTTACAGCCATAGTCGAACCGAAGACGAAGAGCTTTCCGTGGTCTGTGCTTTTAACAATTGAATCAGCTCTGCTCATCCGGTCGGCTGCAATAAGGTACTCTTCAGTGTCTGACTCATCGCCCTCTTCGGGTTCCGGCATCTGGGGAATATCCTTATCAGCGTAGTAGCTTGTGAATTCACCGCTGAGCATACAGGCCAGCGGATAGCTTGACCTTGAATCTGCTCCCGCCGGAGGTGCCATCATCATCGGGTTATATAGGTTTATATTCTTAGGATCATCCATAAGCCAGGCGTCATCGGAAGAAGAAAAGAGGATTTCCGCCTCTGTCCCTTCAGGAAGTTCCTCTGAAATCTTGACAGGTGAGCTGTTGAGCATAATCAGTCCGTTTATACCTTTCATAAAAGGAAGATCGGTGTTGATCTTGTTCTGCGGTATTTCGGGCGCAAAATAAATGGGAACCTCGGTTATGCCGTTCTGACCCTGCTGCCGCTGAACATAGCAGTTTTCATCAAGTACATACGAAGGCTGGATTGTTACACCGTAGTGTTCAATCAGTTTTTCAAGTCCGGTATTCCGGGGGATGTAAATAGGAGGCTGCTGCTGGTAGGGGTTATCATTCTGCTGGTAGTACTCCATATATGAGTCCATGAATACCGCAACGGAGCCTCCGTTCATAAGGTACTGGTCAATCTGGTACAGCTCCCAGTCGGTGAAGGGCTGGTAGGGCTGCGGTCTAACAATAATAAGTGCACCTGCGTCGTCAGGAATTATCTGTGATGAAAGACTCACGGGATTAATGCTGTAGCGCTGTGAAAGATTTGAGGCAAATGCCTGAGCAGTAGGATCGGCAGACTGCTGCTGGCTGTATGAATAGGGCTGAATAGCACCGTGATCTGCGAGCCAGGCAATTGATGAACCTACGCCAATCAGTTTTTCAACCACTCCGTTAAGGCTGTCTTCAAGATCTGCCGGGTTCTGCACGGAATAGCCGAAGAGTGAGCGTGAAAGTGCGTCAAATGTCCGGTATTCATTCTTGTATTCAATGACTCCGCTTGCATACAGGTTGCTTGTGTTTCCGTTGTTATCTTTCAGCTGAAAGGGCTGTATTCCGTATTTCTCGGCCAGCTCGCTTCCGTTTCCTTCTTTGTCAGGATCTATCCAGTCAAAACTGATGCGGTTATAGTTTATTTTATTCAGCGAATCTACAGTCTCTGAAAGTGCTTCGGGATATTTCATAAGGTCTTCAGACATATTCAGTATTCCTGAGGACAGATAAAGTTTAACCTTGATATCTTCATCAAGGCTAAGAAGTTTGCTGGTTTTTTCCTGCATCTTCATTACAGTTGATGTAATCTGGTATTCCAGGTTTTCATCAGGTTCGATTGCCGGTATTGTTTCAATCATATCGGCATGAATAAATACTATTCCCCGGTAGGCTGAAACTATCTTCAGTTCACTTTCTTCAAGTTTCTGAATCTGCACAGGATTTATTCCATAGCCTTTGGCATCCTTTTCAATCTCTGTACTGTCTGCTGAATTATCTTCATCGAGATTCTTTATCGTATAAACATCGTAGTTGAAGTTCCTGTTTCCGTTGATTGAATACTCTTCAAGTATATCACTCAGATCCTGCTGAATATTGTTATACGGATAGGGAAGATCCTCGCTGATGTAAACCTTTATAGTCAGAGGCTCTTCAAGTTCCTGAACCATGTTTTTGCTGGTTTCGGAAAGTGAATAATTCCGTCCTTCTGTCAGATCAATTCTGAAGAAGATTGTCTGAAAAGCCACGTTAACCAGAATAACTACGAGCGCATAAAACGCATATCTTAAAAGCTCTTTTTTTCTGTTCATAGTATTCTCCTATCTCTTTTCCCGGTTAAGCAGCCAGGAACCGTAGAGCGCAAGGAATGTTACAGAAACAAAGTAGATAAGGTCTCTTGAGTCTATGATTCCTTTGGATATGTTTGAAAAATGATAGGCTGTTCCTGCAAGTGAGAGCACTTTGCCGAGTCCGGCCGGTATAAGCCAGATCAGCTGGTCGATAAGCGAAAGGAAGATACATACCGCTGCGCTTATAATAAAAGCCACTATCTGGTTTCTTGTTGCTGATGAAGCCAGTATGCCGATTGAGGCATAGGTTCCGGCCATCAGTATCGAGCCGATGTATCCGCCGATTACCGGTCCCATATCAACATTGCCAACAAGGCTTACCGAAACTGCATACAAAAGGGTTGGCGCAATCATTATCATTATGAAAACCAGTGCGGAGAGAAATTTACCGCCTACAATATCAGCCCCTGTTACCGGCTGGGTTTTAAGCATCTCGAAGGAGCCGGTACTGTATTCTTCAGCGAAGAGCCTCATTGTAATTGCCGGAATAGTAAAAGAAAAAAGAATAGGCATCATGCTGAAGAAACTTCTCAGATCTGCGCGTCCTGCAAGAAAGAAAGTTGAGAAGAAAAACCAGCCTGTAAGTGCCAGGTAGATTGTCATAACAATATAAGCAGCCGGGGAAAGCAGAAATGACTTTAGTTCCCGTCTGAAAATAGTATTTATTGATTTCGCTTTCATACATTCTGCTCCCGGGTAAGTTCTCTGAAGATATTCTCAAGAGTCTGTTTCTGCTGAACCATTTCCAGCAGTACAAGATCAGAATCCTTGATCCGTCCGTAAACGGCTTCGCGCTGGTCGCCGCTGCAGGCCAGCTTAACAGTAACTGAATCGGTTGCGGAAACGGTGTCGTTAATCGAATACAGCTCAGAACCGCTGAAAAGATTATTCAGATCTTCGGCCTTGTCGCCGCCCTTAACTGTGAGTTCGATAACCTGGCGATTCTTTTCGCCGCTCTTCAGCATTTCTACCGGACCGTCTGCAGCAACATTTCCCTTGTTGATGATAACTACACGGCTGCATGCAGCTTCCGCTTCACTGAGAATATGGGTAGAAAAGATTATGGTCTTTTCCTTTCCGATATCCTTGATAATTGATCTGATTTCAACGATCTGGTTCGGATCCAGTCCCGATGTAGGTTCATCAAGCACCAGGATTTCCGGATCATCCATGAGTGCATGGGCAAGTCCGACCCTCTGTTTATATCCCTTGGAAAGAGTCCGTATGGGTTTGTGCATTACATCACCGATTCCGCAGAGTCCTGCAAGTTCACGGATTCTTTTCTTTTTCATGTCCTTATCAAGTCCACGGAGATCGGAAGAATAGTTTAGATAGTCAAAAACAAGCATGTCCGGATAAAGCGGAGCGGATTCCGGAAGATATCCGATAAGTTTCTTTACCTCGACAGGATTCTCTGTAACATCAATTCCATTTACTTTTATAGTTCCGGAGGTCGGTTGCAGATATCCTGTGAGGATCCTTAAAGTTGTACTTTTACCGGCACCGTTGGGACCGAGCAGTCCCAGGACCTGGCCTGACGGTATCTCAAAGTTGATGCCGCTAACAGCTCTGGTCTGGCCGTACTCCTTTACAAGATTTTCAATACTAATCATAGTCAGCCTCTTGAAAGATGGTATTTATTTTATTGAATCATAAAAAAGTTACTTAGCTTTATAGCTTTGATCAAGGGCGGATTTAAAAAAAGACCTCAGATGTTCATTACAATTTTGTAATGTTGAAGTTTAAACGGTTATTTCCTCTATAATGTCATCAATAACAGGCGCCCTTTTGGTCCAGGCATAGGATGCCCCTGTTTCTGTCAACTGACTCAGCAGCTTTACAGTTTTTTCTGAGATTTCTCCGGAATGATATTCAGGAATAAGATTAATCAGTTTTTCAGCTAGTTCAGCATCATTATTATAAAGCACTTGTTTGTGCAGATTCTGCGGAATGAGTTCGGGGTAGCTCAGGCGTTTTGGTAGCAGCGGAAAACATCCGTATCTAACTGCCTCAATCACTGAGATTCCGAAGTTTTCCTGAATTGATGTACTGACAGCTATGTCGGATTCGCTCACTAGACGAAAATACTCAGCCTTTGATTCGGCAAATCCGAACTGAAGAATCCGATCACCGTAGAATTCCTTCGCTTCATTAAAAGCCTTCGGCTGAGCCTGGAAGTTCTCACCAAGAATAATCAGGTTAAACGGATTCTCATATCCATGTTGTTTTAGTGCGGTATCGGCTTTTTTCAGGGCTGCAAAGAATACCTCCGGGCATTTGTCAAATTCCCAGCGGTGGTTCCAGAGTATAGAAGGAATCTTTTTTTCGTCGGGAGATAAGGTTCCAGCAGCGGCTGACTCCGACTGCAATGAGTCTTTATTTTCCGGAAAATTGCAGCCGGGGTAGGCAACCCGGGATTTCTGCTTAATCAGATCTACGACCCATAGTGGTTTATATTCCGGCATCTTTCTTATAAAAGGAGTCAGGCCATCGACAAAGCTGTTCATGTGAAAATGGGAATTGAATATCAAACGATCAGCAGCAAGGGCTGTTGTAATATCGGTGAATCCGAACTGATAATCCATTTTTTCACCTTCGGGAAGGGGATATGAAAGCTGATTCTCATGGAAATAAACTGCAGCCGGCGGGCATCTGTTTCCCCACATCATCTTAAGATCCGAAAGGCTCATCATATCTGAGGTGAGAAGCAGGTCATACACTACCGGATTTTCTACAGTATGGGCAAAATGAAGTGCCGCGCCCCGCATACGCCACTTCCAGTATCTTGAAGGCAAAGTTACCAGTTCAATATCGTGCCTGCTGCAGTTTATATATCCGTCAGTAAAATCCTTGTGCGAACCGCCATAAAAAGGTTCAATAAATAAAATTTTCAGTTTACCCATGTCCTGATATGATATATTTAAAAGCGTTATGATCAAGTGATATGCAGAGAATATTTTCAGAACTGAAACCTTGTTGAAGCTGTCTGTTCTCTTCTTTATAATGAATAAGTAAGGAGATTAAATTATGAATCCTGATGAATTAAAAGTTAAGGCAGAGGAATATCTTTCCCTCGAACGTCATCCCTACTTCCTCGAGGACCTTAAAAAAGTAATAGAAAAAAATGACCAGAATGAACTTAATGACAGGTTTTACACCGATCTCGGCTTCGGAACCGGAGGTCTTCGCGGAGTAATCGGCGGCGGTTATAACCGGATGAATGCCTACACAGTCCGTAAAGCCACCCAGGGGCTTGCCGACTATATTACCGAACAGAAGGGCGGCAGCGGCAGTGTCGCAATAGCCTATGATTCCAGAAATTTCTCAGAGACCTTTGCAAAGGAAGCGGCGCTTACTCTCTGTACAAACGGAATCAAGGTCTACCTTTTCAGCTCACTGCGTCCTACACCTGAGCTTTCCTTCGCGGTAAGAGAATTAGGCGCTACCGCCGGTATCGTTGTAACAGCAAGTCATAACCCGCCGGAGTACAACGGCTACAAGGTTTACTGGGAGGACGGGGGTCAGATTGTTCCTCCGCATGATTCTTCGATTATAAAGAAGGTCAGGGAAGTCTCAAAGGTTCCTGAATCAATCAGTGAAAAAGATGCACTTGAAAAGGGACTGCTGGTTTATATAGACAGTGAGATTGATGATAAATTCATTTCAATGATAAAGAAATATTTCCTGTATCCGGAACTGCTAAAGGAGAAGGGAAAAGATCTGAAAGTCGTTTATACACCGCTTCACGGAACGGGTACCATGCTTGTTGAACGTACACTGAGTGAAATTGGCATTGAAGTAGTAACCGTTCCCGAACAGCGTGAGCCGGACGGCAATTTTCCTACAGTGGATTATCCGAACCCTGAAGAAGCATCGGCAATGAAGCTTGCATGTGAACTGGGTGAAAAAATAGGTGCTGATCTTGTTCTGGGTACAGACCCGGATGCCGACAGGCTGGGAATCGCAGTTCCCGGAAAAGATGGTAAAATGCAGCTTATCACCGGCAACCAGCTTGGTTCGCTGCTGTCCGAGTACCGCTTCTCCGGACTTAAGGAAAAAGACGCTGTTCCGTCGAATCCAGTTCTTATAAAAACCATTGTAACTACTGAACTTCAGGCTCGAATTGCTGCAGCCTACGGAGCGAAGGTCTACAATGTTCTGACCGGCTTCAAGTACATAGGTGAGAAACTCAGGGAGTTTGAATCAACCGGCGAAAATTATGTATTCGGCGGGGAAGAGAGCTACGGTTACCTTACAGAGACGGAGGTAAGGGATAAGGACGCGGTTTCTTCAGCCGTTCTTACCGCCGAAATGGCCCTTGTTTACCGCGAGAAGGGGATGAGTCTGCTTGATCTTCTTGATGATATCTACAGCAAGTACGGATATTTTGAAGAAACCATGGTTTCTAAAACCTACAAGGGGCAGCAGGGAGTTGAAAAAATAAAGTCTATAATGACTGGTTTACGTGAAAATCCACCGTCAAAAATCGGAGATTCCTCTGTCACCCTCATAAAGGATTATCAGAACAGCACTGAATATGATGGAGCAGGTAAAGAATCAGGAAAAATTAACCTTCCTGTTTCGAATGTTCTTCAGTACATCCTTGCAGATGATACGATAGTTACAGCAAGGCCCTCAGGCACGGAACCAAAGATTAAGTTTTATGCCTCTGTATGTACAGAGAAAGGCATTGCAAAATCAGATGCAATTAAAATTGCAGGTACAAAGATTGATGCGATAAAAGCGGATATTGAAAAAATCTGCGGATAATTTCCATGTCGTAATAGATAATAAGCCGGGGCATTACAGCTCCGGTTTTTTTGTCTTTTATTTAATTACTCAGTTTTTTCAGAATTTGATCTTCAGGATAATTTTGAGTAGTTTCCCTGCAGACTACAACAGCCCCTATTATTTCATCAGAATCATCTCTGATAGGTTCAAAACTGTAATCACCAATCCAGACTTCTTTAGTATCTTTCCGTTTTATGTAGTATTTCACATCCTTGCCTGAAATGCCTCTTAAAGCCTGAGTTAGGGCCCATTTTTCAAGAGGGGCAAACTCTCCATCTGCCGTATAGACTTCAAAAAAATCCGGATACTTTTCAAGTGTATCTATACATTGTGATTTGTTTTCGAATTTTTGAAATTTTGCAAATGCATCATTAAACTGAATTATATTACCGGTGCTGTCTGATATAAAAACCGAATCATCAAGAGTTTCAATGGATGATTTCAGGATTTTCTCAATTCTAAGATTCTCAAGATGCGCATTAAAAAGTTTGAAAGCCATTTTGATGGATGCATCATAAACTTTATAACAGGAATTCTTTACAATGTAACCATAACTGGTAATAGATTCAGTTTTTTGTACGATTTCCGGATCTGTGTGAGATGAGACAAAAACAATCGGAAGCTGTCGGATTTCAAGTATCTTTTGAGCAGCGACAGTCCCTTCAATTCCCTGGCCCAGATTAATATCCATCAGAACCAGATCTATATCATTACCCTTGAGGTTTACGAAATCAATTGCCTCCTCTCCGGAAAAAACACCCTGGACATTGTATCCATAATTTTTAAGTTCATTTATTGTACTGAGCTGTATAAATGCCTCATCTTCAACGAGCAAAAGCTTTTTACTGTTCAGTATTTCCATATGAACCTCATTTATAATTATTTAGATAATATATAATTATAGCAGATCAGTATTATCAAAACAAACATTTATTCAAAATATTGATTTCAGTTTGCCGAGTTCATAGGATTATATAATACCTGACTGATTCAATAAGTATATGAAATTAGTCAAACCGGGAGGCCTCAATGAAACGGCTAATTTATTTCATTCTGATTGCTGTGCTGATAGTAATAAGCACAGGGATTTATTCATGTTCACTGTTTGGAAAAACAGTTGAAGCAACACTTACAATTGAAAAGCTGGATTAGGAGCAGGATATGAAAAAGTTACTGTTCATTTTAGGATTACTTCTAATCATAACACTTCCAATGGTTTTTGGAGAAACCGGATTTCAGATGCTGGAAGTAGATGGTATAAGGGTTCACATAGATGAAATTCGTTTTGCACAGGGATATGGAGATTCAGCCACTATAGGATCAATTTCAGTTGATCAGGATGTCGATCTTACTGGAGATCTAAGTGATGTCTTTTCAGATTCAGCTACAATAAGGCTTGAGTTCGGTGTAAGTGAACTAATGTTTGATACTATCAACATCTGGCTCAGCGGCGGTGTAGGCATAAAAGGGCATACTTTTTTTTCAGGAGACAATGTGCATATTTATACTTCCGCATCCGGTATAAAATCTCTGTCCGGCGCAACCTGGAGTGAACCTTCAGATTACGGTTATTTATCGATTTCCTACCTCTATTATCCGGGGGATGACGGTGAACAGTCCGAGACGACATTTCTACAGGAAATGACTACCTTCACAGGTGAAACTCCGCTTGATATTTCACTTCTTGTTGATACTTTTCAGGTGGCGTATTACTGGGATGGTCAGGATTCAACCAGGAACGGATTCGTTGATTCGTGGCACCAGGAAAACTCATCATACTTTCCTGCAGGTACGCCGGTTATCGGGATAAGCTATTTGCCGCTTTATCTGGCTGTTAATCAGGATTTGACATCTGAAACATATATTGTAGCAGAAGATGTATCATACCTCACTGCTGAAAGCGCTGATTTCTACAATGAGAAGAACACAATGACGATGACACTTGTTTTCGATGACGGAGGCAGTTTTTTTATTGGTAGAACAGCAAACTGGGATGGATTGTATACTTCTTTTAAGCTGCCGCAGTTTGTAACAGGGGCTGCAGTTTCGGGTTCGTCCTACAGACTTGATTTACAGAACTACGAGGATGGAAGCGGATGGATCGAAGATTCTACGATTAGTGGTTTTTCCAGATTGGATGTTGATGCTATAGGGACATTTACATTTATCGATTCAACCGGTACTGATTATTCTCTTTACAGTAAAAGAGTGAAATAAAGACAATAGATTAGGGGGTGGTTCTTATGTACGCCCCCTTATCAGATTATTTCCAGCTCCGCTTGTTTTTCATTGCATATGCATCTGCCATGATCTCCCTAAGTCCGCTTTCATCTGTGACATCCCGTTCCCACTGATCTTCGAGTGCTTCGAGAAATTTTTCTTCCATGTTGTGCAGATCGTCGGATAATCTGCCGCTCCAAATTTGCCGTACAAGTTCATCCTGATCATCAGCAAAGCTTATCAGCCGATTCGCCTGCAGGACGCTGCAGTACCAACGTATATCATCAATTTCCAGGCCGTATTCTTCTAGTAGTTCTTTAACAGTCACTGCTGCCTCCATGGGTAATACTAATAGACAGTCCTTATACAGTAAAGTGCCTGCATGGACTGCATAATATCTTTAGAAAAACCTAAGGTGAAATTTTAAAATACCGATTTATTAATAAGAATACGATCAGGAGGCTGTGAACATGGTTCAATACAGAATAAAAAGCAGCGACGAGATAAAAAATTATCTCAGCATCCTCGGCGAAAGAGACGGCGGTTACGACGTCATGATCATCAATGAAAATGATAATTACAGAAAAGAAGTTCGTGATTTTCTAAGCAGAGAGCTGTTTGAGACCTGTTTAAGAACAGGATATCTTATTAAACTCGGTGAGAATCGAAACCTTAAGTCTGCCTAGTATTGCAGAGGGGCTTGAGCAGGGAACATAAAACCTGGTCGGCCCCTTTTTTTATTCATATCTATTTCTGACATTAGCTAAATCAGTTTCAAGAGCTCTTATTTCATCCTGTATTTCTTCAATTCTTGAAGGATCCAGTGTTGATTTTGCCGTTGATTCTAATCTGTTGATCTTTTTAATAATCTCTTCTTTTTTAAAGGAAAGTCCATCATTTTCTTCCATAATTAAACCCTCTAAGAAGATCATTTTAATTATAGTAAATACACGCATGAAATCAAGAAATATGGTTGACAAGAATTTATGATTTTGTTATAAATCTACCTACAACGCGCCTGTGGTATAATGGCTATTACCTCAGCCTTCCAAGCTGATGATGTGGGTTCGATTCCCATCGGGCGCTTAGATTTTAAAGGATTCATCTTAAAAGATGAATCCTTTTTTTATCTAAAAATTTTGGTTAATCAGGTCCTAAGCGTACGCACTAAGAACAGCTTTAAGCGTTGTGGTAGGACGGCCTATGATTTTTGTCAGATTACCATTGCTGTATTCAAGAGTTCCTTCTGAAATACTGGTATCCAGCATTGCATAAAAACCGGCTGTGCCCTCATCCATTCCTGAGCTCTTCAGCATTTCTGTTACATCCTTTTCACTGACCTCAACGTAGGGAACCTCTTTTCCAATGATATCGCCGATTGTCGAAGCAAGTTCTTTATAATCAAATGCATGGTCTCCGCCGAATTCATATGTCTTTCCGGCATGTCCTTCACCAAGCAGCACTGCTGCAGCCCCCTCCGCGTAATCTTCCCGGGAGGCACTTGCTACCTTACCGTTTTTTGCTGCTGCAGCCACCTGACCGAATGTCTTTGCTCCATCAATATAACTGACATAGTTTTCGGTGTACCAGTTGTTGCGAACAATCGTGTAGGCCAGACCGGATGACTTAATGTAACTTTCCGTCTCTTTATGCTCAGGAGCCAGCGGATTGGTACTTGTGTCGGCTTTGGTGATGCTTGTGTACACAATCTGCGAAACACCTGCTTTTTTTGCTGCGTCAATAACATTTTTATGCTGTGAAGCCCTTTTGCCGACTTCACTTGAAGAGATCAAAAGAACCCTGTCTACACCGTTAAAAGCTTTTTCAAGTGAAGCTGCATTATCATAATCTCCATGACGCACTTCAACCCCCTTTTCTGTTAAACCCTTTGCCTTTTCCGTATTACGCGCAACAGCTATTATATTTTCAGCTGATGTTCTTTCTAATAATTTTTCAATTACAAGATTTCCAAGTTGGCCTGTTGATCCTGTTACAGCTACTTTCATGTAAAACTCCTTAGTTTTTTTTGAACAAACTGTTCATATCTGATTATCATGTCCTAATATCTTCAAGGACCTGTTCAATAGAAACACTTTTAAGCACCTCTTCCATAGCTTTGCTTGCTTTGGTTAGTACGATATCCAGAACAGGGTTTATGTTTTTACCAATTGGGCAGTTTGGATTTGGCTTGTTATGAAGATTAAAAAGCTCATCGTCCTTCACAACCTCAACCGCACGATACACATCAAGAAGGCTGATATCCTCGGGTTCTCCGGTTAAAAACGCCCCGCCGCTGCCGCTTTTTACTACGATAAGGCCGGCTGCTTTCAGCTTGGCGATCACCTTCCGTATAATTACAGGGTTGATGTTGACACTTTCTGCAATATATTCGGATGTACAGCTTATCTTTTCATCATTCTTCAAATAAGCTATAACGAGAAGAATATGTATGCCGATAGCAAAACGATTGCTGATTTTCATGACCCTGCCTCCTGTTGTAACTAAAGTAGTTACAACAGGAGGCAGGGTCAAGTTTTTTTTATTTTTAACAATTTTTTTCTCTGATAAAAAAGATATAAGCCTCTCAAAACTAGTTCAATTCAAAGAAATCCATCAACCTGTCCAGAAACTTCTCCGAGCTTTTGGTATTCAGTGAGGTAAACATTTCTCTTTTTTCTTTCAAACAGGGGAATCCCCAGCTCATTTTCCAGATTCAGAATAGCCTTGCTTAAGGCCGGCTGTGAAATATGAAGTTCATCTGATGCCTTCGTAAAATGTTCCAGTTCAGCAACCTTGCAGAAATACTGTAATTGAGATAATTCCATGTTTACTCCGACTAATAACTCATGGTTCTCATAGTAAACAATATGTATGAATATTGGTAATACTAATAATCTATGATAATGATAACTCTGAATTATTAACTATTAACTGTTACTGGAATAACTTGCGTTAATTTTTAATTATGATTAAAATGTATACACACAATATAAATTTACCGGAGTTGATTAGATGAGTGATAAAGGGTTTCTGTCACCTGCAGAAATAGCCGCTGAAGCTGTTTCATACGGAAAGAAAAAAACGGATTTGACAATTTTAAAAATGCTGTTCCTGGGGCTGGCTGCCGGAGCATTTATAGCTTTTGCCGCGGAAGGTTCCAACATGGCAGCATTTAATTTATTTCTTGATAACAATACTTATGGGTTAGGCAAGGCCATTGCCGGAGCTATATTCGGAACTGGACTGATGCTGGTGATAATTGCCGGCGGTGAACTTTTTACAGGAAATGTTCTGATACTTACCGGTGTAATGCAGAAGCAGGTGAAGATTTCAAGAATGCTTCGCAACTGGTTATTTGTGTATATAGGAAATTTTATAGGTTCTGTTCTTATTGCATGGTTTATGAATCTCTCAGGGCTTCTTGACAGCAGTGCCGGCGATCTTGGTGCAGTTACTATTAAAATAGCCGCCTATAAAGTAAACTTGTCATTTGTAAAGGCTCTTGTACTCGGCATTATGTGCAACTGGCTGGTCTGCCTTGCAGTGTGGATGGCATGGGGTGCAAAGGATATAACCGGAAAGATTTTTGCTATTTTCTTCCCTATATGGCTGTTCATCACTTCAGGATTTGAGCACAGTATTGCCAACATGTATTATATTCCCGCAGGCATAATGGCAAAAGGAAGTGAAAAACTTGCCGAAGCTGCAATTGCGCATGGTATGACTGCTGAAGGCCTTGCAGGTCTTAACTGGGGAACATTCATAACAGGAAATCTTATCCCCGTTACCATTGGAAATATAATCGGAGGAGGACTCTTTGTAGCCTTCATTTACTGGTTTGCCTATCTGAAAAAAAATAAATAAAAGAGGCAATTTCTAAACTTTAAAAGTTTTGAAATTGCGAACTTAAGGTTTAATTTTACTTTAAAGCTTCTGTAATATTCATGGCTGATTTTGTGATCATTGGACTATCAGCCATGAATTACATAAAATCACAAATTGTCCGCATTTTTTTCTCCTCTTATCATTGAAACAACCTGTATTTTGTAAAGGAGAAGTTGTGATGGTAGATCTTAAAACTGAAGGCAAAGTTATGGGAAACGGGGGATGCAATTCCCTATAACCTTATTTTACACTTATTTTCTGTTTTTTATGACTGATGTTGCGGGTATTTCACCTGCGGAGGAAGGCATAATCTCTTTTGTTTCGGTCTGCTGGGACGGTATCACAGATCCCGTTGTCGAACCAGAGTCACTGTCACTACATGGGAGACGGAGCTGTTCGAATCGCTTGATGCATTTGAACATGCCTTTAATCAGTATGGTGAATCAGACTGCCGGAATGTAATCACACATATCATGAACATCAGCGATTCCGATATAAAGCGCATAGCCGATCTTAAGGTTATTGCAGCAATGCAGCCAATAAAGGACAAATTCATGGAGCTGTATGTAACCCCGTTACTGGGTAAACAGCGGGTTGAAAACAAGTATCCAATCGGCAGCCTTAATCTGCATAAAAGAAAACAGAAAGCTCTGTAAATTGCAGCAACCCTTCTAAGACTCTCCGGAGTCAAGACAGCGGCCGGGCTCATGCAGCTTGACGCTGATGGACTCTCAAAACTCTGCGACAAACTATCTGATTATTATGGCTATGAAGCCGAGAGAATCTTTACCCCTGAGGCAGATGGAAAACTTATTCCGTTAAATCCCTACAAGGCAAGGCAATTGAAGAGGTATGTGCATCTGATATTAAATTGATTATCGGGTCTAATGCAGATGAGTTTAGGTACTGTAGTCTCTACTATGATGATCTCGACGATATAATCTTTGACTGGCTTAAAGCCAATAACCAGGTAGCCAATGCCGCAGCAATTGATCTTGATAAAGTTGATCTTGAAGTTCTGAAGAAAAAATACTACGACCTGAAATCCGATATGGACAGCAGTGAAAAGGCTTTTCAGTTTGCCCATGATTTTTTGTTCCGCATGCCTAACATCAGAATGGCTGAGCTTCAGTCATTACACAATGATGTGTGGATGTATTACTTTACCTGGGCGTCAAGCATTGATAATGTCGGTGCCGGTCATGCTGTGGAGCTTGCTTTCGTTTTTCATAACCTTCACCGAACTGAATATACCGGAGATGATCAGCCTGTGGCGCTTGCCGACAGGATTCAGGCTTCATGGGCAGGTTTCGCTGCTGAAGGAAATCCTAATCATGCGGATATCCCTGAATGGGAAAAATACAACACAGAGACGCGAAAAACCATGCTCATAGGTGAGGACTGGTTTCTTGCGTCTGATTTTGGAAGAAAGGAAAGGATGCTTTTTCATCCATATCTTGAAAACATTGAAAACAGGAGTAACTGATGAATAAAAAACCTCTTGAACTGCCCGAGCTGAAGATTGAAAAACTTTTTTACCTGGAGGCCGAACTGCATCCGGATATCAATGTTGGAGATGTCGGACGCGGTGAGCTTATAGTCTGTCCCATAAAGGGCGGATACTTTGAAGGCGACAAGCTGAAAGGTAAAAATCTCGACTTCGGCGCTGACTGGAACCTTCTTTATCACAATAAACTGGGTATTATCGATACACGCTATCTCTTAAAAACAGATGACGGTGCGGTAATATCATTGACAACAAACGGAAGATGCCTTATGACCGAAGAACAAGCTGTAGCCTCTGAAAATGGAAAATTTGTTGATCCGAACAGTTATTATTTCAGACAGTATCTGTTCTCCGCCAGAAGACTCCGGTACTCAGAGATACCAACCTGAGTACCTTTTTATCATTAATCCAATGATAAACCGTTGTTCTTGGAAGATTGTACATACTCATAATATCGGTAACTCTGGTTCCTGAAAGATACTCTGCGGTGACCTTGTCTCTCAGTTCTTCTGAATAACATGATAGCGCGTCATCATCACGGATATATTGTTTAAGCAGAGCTGCAGAGGATTTATGAGTTCTGATTATTTCAGGCAGCTCTGATTTAAGCAGCAGGTTCAATGCTGTGTTTGTTCGTATATATTTCAGATGTTCCATAAATGTAAATGATGAAATCTCACTGAACAGATGTGAAAGGTATGTCATATCGATATTCGCATTTCTGGAAATATCGGAAAGCTTGATTTTTTTCATATAATTTTTTTTCAGATAGTTTTCAATCTCAAGCAGACGTGTTTCCTATGCGGCAGAAAAGCTCTTACCCGCATTGTGATAATTCATAAAGTTAAAGTTATAAAGTAGAATACGGACAATGTTGTCAACAGTTACATCCGCCTGGCGCTGTTCAGGCCTGTTATGAATTAAATTGAGAATCTGTTCTTTAATGATATCGATTTTTTCCCCGTGACTGCGGTTGGATTCTATCCATTTGCATATAAAATCAGGAAAACGCCGTTCGCAAATTTTATTTACAGCACCGGTATTGATGTGTGTGATTATAACTTCGTTATCAGTATTTGAATAAATTCTGTGAAAATCATTTATCTCTACAAGAAGGAAGTCTTCAGCTTTCAACACGTTTTCTTCAAAAATGGTATCTACATGCACTTCTCCTCTGATAACCCATATCAGTTCCAGGGAAACATGCTGATGAAGAAGGGTATCGGAAATCCTGCAGATAGAAGAATTCATTGAGAAGCCGGGTGTATAGAGTATTTCATCATAGTATGATCTGTTTAATTCGATACCATTTTCAATCATCGTACATATTCTGTTTTGAAAATGATATTTATTTAAGTTAAAATATAGAGTATTTTCATCAGGATATCCGAATATAATTTATTGACAAAATTTTTCATAACCGTTATATATATCCCATACACAGGGTATTGACTGTAACCGCAAGCGCGGTTCTATATATAGACCGGCATCCGTAGGGATGCCTTTTTTATTATTTACATCTGCTTTGTAACAGAGAAGGGGTTATTATGGGTGTCAGGGGCGAATTATTTACTTGCAAGGCAACAACAACAGAAGGAAAGAGAACCTATTTTTTCAATGTGAAAGAGAACAGGCAGGGAGACCTTTTCCTGAATGTAGTTGAGAGCAAAGAACACGGCGGGACCGGATTTGAGCGCCATTCCATTGTGGTCTTTGAAGAGGATATGCACCATTTCTCCCATGAACTTCAGAAAGCTCTTGATTTTATGAAGAACAAGAAGAGTAAGGGACGTTAAATGTCTTTCTGTGTATAGCAGAAAGCCCGTACTGGCGGCAGAGATCGGCATGCATTTTTGTCGGATACCCCTTGTGCGTTTCAAAACGCCATTCCGGTTCTATCCAGGAATAACGGATCATCCACATATCTCTAGCTGTTTTTGCGATAATTGAAGCTGCCATGATGCATGGATGGATGCTGTCGCCTTTGACTACTGCCAGGGCAGGAGCATCCAGTTCCGGGACGAATTTTCCGTCGATAAGGTAATTTTCAGGAATAATACCTAAATCCTCTGCTGCCCGCTTCATGGCAAGCAGGCTGGCATGGTGAATATTTATTTCATCAATCTCCGACGGCCAGGCCCAACCTGTTGAGCAGGCTACAGCATTTTTGAGTATCACAGAGGCGGCTGCAAGCCTTTTTTTTTCTGATAGTTTTTTTGAGTCATTCAATATGGTTATATCAAAATCATCAGGAAGAATCACCGCTGCGGCAGTGACCGGACCGGCAAGTGGGCCGCGTCCTGCTTCATCAATTCCGGCTGTTATTGGCTTTGTCATTGGTGAATATTATCACACTAAAAAAAAGAATGAAATAATCGCTGTTTAGTGATTTTATATAAATACTGTGTTAATATACTGCTGAAACTAAGTGGTATGTAATTTTCGGGAGCAGACGTGTTTTTAAAAAGCGTAGAAATTTTCGGTTTTAAATCATTTGCAGACAGGGTAAACATCGAATTCAGTGAAGGCATTTCGGCACTTCTGGGGCCCAACGGCTGCGGAAAAAGTAATGTTGTAGATGCTATAAAATGGGTTCTTGGTGAACAGTCTTCAAAAACTCTTAGAGCAGAGAAAATGGAAGACGTTATCTTTAACGGAACCGAAGCACGAAAAGCTGTTAACGTAGCCGAGGTTACCCTTCTAATATCAAATGATTCAGGAATCCTTCCACTCGAACTCCCTGAAATTGCTGTTAAACGAAGGCTCTACCGTTCTGGTGAAAGCGAATACTTTGTAAACGGTGCGCAGATAAAACTCAAGGAACTGAGAGAGCTCTTCTTTGATACCGGTATAGGAAAATCCGCTTATTCAATTATGGAGCAGGGCAAGATCGACCAGATCCTCTCCAATAAACCTGAGGAAAGGCGCTACCTTTTTGAGGAAGCTGCCGGTATTACAAAATATAAGATTCGTGGGGCAGAGGCTGAGCGCAAGTTAGCACGGACCGAAGAAAATATGCGGCAGGTTGAGAGTATCCTCAGCGAGGTAAAACGCTCACACGATACCCTTAAAGTACAGTCGGACAAAACAGTAAAATACAGGGCTCTTAAAGATGAAATCTTTGAGCTGGAGCTTGATATACAGCTTCTGAAGCTTCGAAACCTTCTTGAGAACCAGAATAATTCAGAGACTAAGCTCAGCGACAGAGAAAAAAAGAAGGATGAACTTCGTTCTGAAATTGACGAGATAAATGAATCGCTTGAAGAAAACCTCGATATAGTAAACAACATGGAGTCTGATCTAATCGAGAACCAGAAAAAGCTCTATGGTATGGATCTTGAGAAATCAGGCAAGGAAAGTCAGTCAAGGATGCTCAACGAGCGGCAGGCAGAGGTTAAAAAACAGGCCGAAAACTGTATTGCCCGTGAAGAAATACTCAAACGGAAAATCGAGGCTATTAATACTCAGATCAAAGAGCGCCAGACTGAGATAGAAGAACAGAATAAGCGTATAAAGGAAACTGAACATAATATATCCGAGTTTGAAAAAAGTATCGAAACCGCCGCCGACCGCGTTGCAAGCAATGAAAAGGAAATTATCACCTGTGAAAAGAAGGCTGATGAAGGTGAAAAGCAGCAGATAGAACTTCAGGAAGAACTTAGGAAGATCACCGATGACATAGTTGAACAGCTTGATACAAAGCTGAAGGAAACAGGATATTCCCAGAAGTCCAGGCAGGAGGCAGATGATGCACTTAACAACCAGCTTCAGGGGCTCAAGATATTTCTAGAAGGAAAAATAGCAATCTTTAAGGATGCTGTAAAAACCGGTGCCGCCGAGTCTGAGGGCAGTAAAATCATTTCGAACTCACAGGATTTCTTTTCTGAGGCTGTAGGAATGGCTGCTTCCATTGCAGAGGCCTTTTCCAAATACAAGGAAACTATACCGGCCTTCATTGATGAGTTTCTGGCGCCTCAGGGTATTATCGCATCGAAACGTAAAATAGATGAAAATATCGAAGAAAACCGTGAAATGATTGCCTCTATGCGTGATAAGGCAAAACTGCTCCGCGAAGAGAACAGGAAACTGTCTCTTAAAATTGAAGAATACCGCAAGACTCTTGAAGAGCTCAGGCTTACAAGGGTAAGACTAGAGGCCAGGCTGAAATCTGCCGCAGATGCGCTTAAAATGCAGGAAAGAGATCTGCACGAACAGCAGGGGTTGATTCTTGAGAACCGCAATGATCTCGAATCATGCAATTCCAGGCTTGAGAATATCACAAAACAGCTTCAGACTATCGAGAAGGAAAAAGCCGAACTCGACAAGCAGGAAGCACAGCTTCGCAAAGAGCTGGAAAAACTTGAAAGCGGTATTTCTCGTAAAAACAACGATATGAAGAGCCGTGAAAAGAAACTCAAGGATAAAATGGAAGGCCTCGGGAAAATTCAGCAGCAGATTGAAGAGCTGCATATTGAAGTTTCCAATATCAAGATAGAAATCCGCAATGTCTATGACAATTTTATAGAAAAACATTCACGTGATCTTACCGATTACGATTCCCGCATATATGAGATTCCCGGTGAAATGAAGGATTATCGTGATAAGCTTTCTTCCAGAAAAGAATCTCTTAAAAGCCTGGGCTCAGTCAATTTAATGGCACCGGAAGAATATGAAGAGATCAAGGAACGGTATGAGTTTCTCAACAATCAGATAGAGGACCTTAAAAAAGCCCGTGACGATCTTAAGTTGATTACAAATCAGATTCGGACAGAATCAACCGAATTGTTTCTTGATACTTATGATAAACTCCGGAAGAACTTCCATGTTATGTTCAGAAGACTCTTCGGCGGAGGCCGTGCTGAACTTAAGCTTGTTGAACCGGATGAGGTTCTCACTTCAGGTATTGAAATATACGCACAGCCTCCAGGAAAGAAGCTTGAGAATATTGCTCTTCTTTCAGGTGGTGAGCGTTCGCTTACAGCTGTAGGTCTGCTTTTTGCAACTTATATGGTTAAGCCTTCTCCCTTCTGTATCCTTGATGAGATCGACGCTGCCCTTGATGAGGCAAATGTCGGCCGCTTTGTAAACACCCTGATGGAGTTCGGAAAAAAATCACAGTTTATTGTTATTACCCATAACAAGAAAACAGTAGCCGGAGCAAGTGCGCTGCTTGGTGTCACAATGGAAGAATCAGGAGTTTCCAAGGCTGTCTCAATCCGCATAGACAGCAGAACCTCCGCCTCAGAGGAAGAAAAGGCTGAGGTGACATGAAACTCCCGTTCAAATTACCGCAGATAGATTTATCAGGAATTTTCAGTTTCAGTCACAGGGAGCTTAGGATAATCCTGATAATATTTATTTCGGTAATTGGGATTGCAGTTATTTTGATTGCCGGAAGCCTTATAATTCGCGGCACAAAGAAACCGGCGGCAGCGGGTTACTCGATTCCGCAGTCCGTTGACGGTTCAGCCCTGTCAGCAGAGAAACCGCTGCTTTCCGACTTTATGCTTTATGACGATAACCTTAATCCTGAAACATCCGAATATCTGCTTTCCAGGGAGCCTCAAAGCCGCTGGAGCAGTGATTTTACCGATCAATACTGGATAGATCAAAAAGAAATAACTAGAGAACTCCTTGAGATAGAACTTGAAAAGAAAATCAGGGAAATCTATGCAGATGTGCCCTGATATACCGCCTAAAACTAACCGCTCACTTTTAAGGTCTTTACAATTGTTCTTCCTTACAGTCATCATGCTGACCACTGCTTTTTCCTGCAGTACTTTTCCCGGGATATTTAAACCTGTAGAAAAAAGCCATATAGAAGAGTCTGAATCTGCTTCTGAGATAACCGAAGTTTCAGGATCAGATGAAAACGATATTATAATCGGGCCTATCTCTGAGGATATATCTTCTAAAATTATTACCGCTGTTGATGCTGCTGTACCGCCTTTTGCCGAAAATGAGCCAGATGAGTATGCGGAACCTCCGCTTGTCTTACATCAGTCCGATTTTAAAGAAAAGCAAACTCAACAAGCTGTTCAGTCTGAGAATAATCCGACGTCCATTGACAGCTCTGAAGCAGCTGCAGACTCCGAAATTAAACCTTCTGAGGTTCCGGAGGTTCTGCCCGGGGCCTTAAAAGCCGCTCAGCTTACGGCTTCTGCAGTCTCAGCCTCAGAACCGCCGGTTGGTGCTGCTTTTCAGAAAACCTCTCAGGAAACAGCAGCGGCGGCACAGTCGTCAGAATCCGCGGCATTGAAAACTACTCCGGCCGAAGAAACATGCCAGCCGATTATTCTTCAGGTAGAGGCTGTTTCCGGTGAGTTAGCGGTTTTTGAACTGCCCGGGGAAGGCTGGCTTTTCAATGGTTTTACTGAATCAGATACAGATGAAGATAAAATCAGATATAACGGCCGTGATTTTTTAAATGATAATACTGTGTTTTCTTTTTTCTGCTACCGTGAGTGCGTTGCGGAGCTTGAATTTTCCCTGAGCGATTACCGGGCAGATTCTGTAGAAAAGGCACTGGTTTCAATCACAGTTGTTGATAATGTACAAAGTATAGACCCGGCGGAGACAAAAGCTGAGATAGCGGACGCCGCTGAAACTGCTGATACACAAATAAATATCTCTAATGAGGATTTTACGCCGGCAATCCGGGCTGAACAGCCGCAGATTGCACCGGTTATCCCCGAAAACACGAAGGACCTGCTGGAATACTGTAAAACTATGGCTGAAGACGGAAATCCGGAGGCAGCTGTAGAACTTATCGAATCAAGAATGCCTGATTTTGACTTTCTTGAGCTTGATTCAGTCTATTTCTTTCTTGCAAAACAGTATGAATCTGTTTCCGGTTTAAGGGATATCAGAAAATCAATAGATTATTATAAAAAGATTGTTGATGAATTTCCAATCAGTCTTTACTGGGAGGACTCCAGGGAAAGAATCAACTATCTTGAACGAAGATATATCTATATACGGTAAGTCTTTAATGTTGACATTCATGTTGATTTCAGGGTATAACTGTCACTAAAATCCGGAGGATATGGAGTAATGCTGGACAATCTATCAAATAAATTCTCAGACATATTCAGGAAAATTTCCGGCAATGCTGCAATCTCAGAAAAAAACATCGAAGAGGCTGTTGAGCAGATAAAAATAGCCCTGCTTGAAGCAGATGTAAATATCAGAGTTGTCCGGAGATTTGTAAACAGGACCATTGAAGAAGCAAAGGGCGAGGCTGTTCTCAAAGCAGTAAACCCGGGACAGCAGTTTATCAAGATCGTTCATGACCGGATGGTAACTCTGCTTGGTGATGAGCGTCAGGAGCTCAATTTAAAAGGTCCGGATACAGCAAGTGTTATTCTAATGATGGGCCTTCAGGGGTCCGGTAAAACAACAACCTCTGCAAAGCTTGCTTTAAGGCTTAAAAAAGAAGGAAGAAAACCCCTTCTTGTAGCGGCAGACCTGGTGAGGCCGGCTGCGGTAAAGCAGCTTCACGTTCTCGGAGAACAGGTAGGCGTTGATGTTTATTCGGAGGATACAAAAGACCCTCTATCGGTAGTGAAAAATGCTCTTAAGAAAGCGAAAAAAGAGCAGTTCAATACTGTTATTATAGATACTGCCGGTCGTATGCATGTCGACCAGGATCTGATGAAGGAGATAAAGGCTGTAGCTTCTGCTGCAAAGCCTGATGAAACCCTCCTTGTTGCAGACTCAATGACGGGACAGCATGCGGTTGAAATTGCAAAAGAATTTGATGAAGCTGTAGGAATCAGCGGTGTTATCCTCAGTAAATTCGATTCAGATGCGAGAGGCGGAGCGGCACTGTCGCTAAAATCAGTAACCGGTAAACCTATTAAATTTGTAGGTACCGGTGAAAAAACCGAAGATCTTGAACCCTTTTTCCCTGAAAGGATTGCCACAAGAATACTCGGCATGGGAGATGTTGTTTCTCTCGTTGAAAAGGCTCAGGAAACAATCGATGAGGAAGATGCCAAAAAGCTTGAAGAAAAGATGGCTAAGGCTACCTTCACACTCGAAGATTACCTTGAGCAGTTCCAGCGGGTTAAGAAGATGGGAAGCATTAAATCATTGATTGATATGGTTCCCGGAGCTGCCGGCAGGATAAGCGAGGACGATATCGATGAAAATGAAATAAAACGCGAGGAAGCTATTATACTTTCGATGACTATACAGGAACGTCGAAATCATCGTATAATAAGCCCTTCGCGTCGAAAACGTATCGCTAAGGGAAGCGGTACAAACGTGTATGAAGTTAACCGGCTTATCAAGAAGTTCGATAAAATGCGGCTTATGATGAAAAAGGTTACCAAAAATAAGAAATACCAGGCTCAGCTCATGAATCAGCTGGGTGGAGTACGATAAACACAGGAGGCTCTAGTGAGCACAAAGATCAGACTGAAAAGATTCGGAACCAAAAAAAGACCATACTACAGAATCGTTGTTATGGATTCCAGAACTGCACGTGACGGAAGAACAATTGAGGAAGTAGGATTTTATCATCCAATCGAACTTGAAGAGAATCAGCTGAAATTAAAAGAAGACAGGATTAAAGACTGGCTCGAAAAAGGCGCCAGACCTACTGATACTGTTAAAAAACTGCTTAACAAAAATAATATTTTTATTAAATAAGAAAGCAGTTTATTAAGGAGTCCCAGTTGGAAAAAGACCTTGTCGAATATATAGCTAAATCACTTGTTGATGATCCTTCAGGGGTTGTTGTCAACATGATCGAAGGTGAAAAATCTACTATTCTCGAGCTTAAAGTATCTCCTGATGATATCGGAAAGGTAATCGGTAAGCACGGCAGAATCGCTAAAGCGGTTCGAACCATTTTAAGTGCTTCTGCAACCAAAACCGGTAAAAGGGTAGTTCTGGAAATTCTTGATTAGATGGATAAAATTGCTATCGGTAAGATTCGAACATCAACCGGAGTTAAAGGTTATCTTAAAGTTCTGAGTTTTTCCGGAGAATATAAACATTTCAGCAAGCTTAAAGGGCTTGAAATAGAAATGAAATATTCCGGAAAAACAAAGTTTTTTAATGTGGAAGATGTTAAATGCAGTTCTGCTTCAGTAGCATTAAAACTGCAGGGCATAGACAATCCTGAAGATGGTAAAAAACTTTCCGGTTGGGAAATATATACCGAAAGAAAATATGCTGCCGGCCTTAAAAAAGGTGAATTTTATCATGCTGATCTGCATGGCTGCAGTCTTATTTATGATAAAGTCCCGGTCGGGGTAATAAAAGGAATTGTTGAGTCACCTTCTGTAGATATGCTTGAAGTTGATACTGATGGCTCAATTCATCTTGTACCCTTACTTGATGTATATATCGGTGAAATAGACATCAGGAATAAAACAATTGAATTGAAGGAAAAATGGCTGCTGGAATAAAATTTACAATTCTGACCCTGTTTCCTGAGATTCTGGAAGGCTTTTTTACAAGTTCAATAATGGCAAAAGCTGTTGAAAAAGGAACAATATCCTATGAACTTGTTAATATAAGGGATTTTGCCTTTGACAGGCATAAAACCTGTGATGATGCGCCCTACGGAGGCGGCGCCGGGATGGTCATGAAGCCGGAACCGGTAGTAAAAGCACTTGAGTCCGTAGGCGCTTCCCGGAAAAAAACAGTTTTTGTAACACCTTCGGGAAATCTGTTTAATCAGAAGTATGCCGGAGATTTTTCGCAGGAAAAAGAGATTGTCATTCTCTGCGGACGTTATGAAGGGGTTGATCAGAGAGTCTTAGACGCGTATATTGATAACGAAATCTCAATAGGCGACTATGTTCTCTCATCAGGTGAAACTGCAGCGCTTGTCGTTGTCGATGCAGTTTACAGACTGGTTGACGGGGTTATCAACAGCGAATCTCTTGAAGAAGAGAGCTTTGCTAGGGGAATACTGGAGTATCCCCATTATACGCGTCCGGAAGAGTTTATGGGTGTAAAAGTACCTGATATCCTGCTTTCGGGGCACCATGAAAATATACGTAAATGGCGTCTTGAGAAAAGTATTGAAAAGACGTTGAAATACAGACCGGAACTTCTTGAAAATGCAGAACTTTCGGACGAAGAAATAAATATACTTAGCAGGATAAAAGATATAGCTAACAGGGAGGACAGAAATGGACCTGATAAAGGCAATTGAAGCAGAGCAGATAAAAGAAGAAGTCGCAGACTTCAGAATAGGTGATACTGTTAAAGTCAATTACAAGATTGTTGAAGGTACAACTGAGCGTGTACAGGTATACGAAGGTCTTGTAATTGCTATCAATAATGATGGCTCCAGAAAAACTTTTACCGTCAGAAAGATTTCATACGGTGTGGGTGTTGAAAGAATTTTTCCGGTACACTCACCTAAAATTGAAAGCATCGAAATCGTTCGACGCGGACGTGTAAGAAGAGCAAAACTTTACTACATCCGGGACAGGGTTGGTAAAAAGGCTAAGATTAAAGAACTTATCAAAAAGAAAAAATAATTTCTTGAACTTAGCTTCAATAGGAATTAATAGGAATCTCATATTAAAAGCCGGTATTGATAATGTCAAAACCGGTGATTTTTTATATATAAAAGTTTTATCACATGATGCCGGTAAAGCCAGAATCTCAGTTAACGGAAAAACTCTTACAGTAATCAGCAGCCTGTCGCTTGTCTCCGGTCAAACTCTTCGGGTCAAAGCAGTCTGGAACGGTAACATGCTTGAATTACGACTTTCTGATACTGCAGCAGGTAAAATACCGGCTATACTAAGCGGATATTTTAAATCAGATATTGAAGGTTCGGTCGTTCTTACAGCAATGAAGAACGCAGGTCTTTCTTTAAAAGATGAAAATATAAAAAATATGGTAAAAGTTCTGTCCAGACTGAAGGAGTCTGGTCCGGGTAAGGCAAGAATTGCTGCAGAAATGCTCAAAAAAGGTTTTATAGCGGATGAAAATGCCGTCGTATTTCTTGAAGGAAATGGCTTGGATGAAGGTCATGAAAATAATGATAAATTTCATGAACTTTTCAATTCTGTTGAATCAGATGTCACAAACTGGCTGATTCTTCCGTATTCTCTTAAAGGACCTGAACGCATTCTTAAAGGCAGTTTGAAATTGAAATTTCGAAAGCACGTAAAACTTCCCGAGGTTGCGGTTATTGAAGTTGTGATCAACGGGGAAAAAGTGTTTTTTGTTATTGATAACCCATGCAGAGATAATCGCCGTGTAGAGATATTTACTTCACAGGAAGGCCGGTTCTTAAAAAAAACAGAGATTCGAAATGAATTAAAGGAAAATCTGCGAAACCTCGGTATCAAATTTGACGATAATATAAATAACTGGTGTTTCGGGGAAGACCTATTTGACGGATTCAGCCTGACTTCGGATTATGCAGCATCCGGTTTTGAGGAACTAGTATGAGTACTTCCGGAGTGTTTGAAGAGAAAATTGATAAGGCGATAGTTCTTAAGTACTTGAAGAATCTTCCGGCACCTTTTATTGTATGTAAGGGTAAAAGGAAGAAAGCTGAAAAGATTCTTCAGATTGCCAGAGATAACAATGTCGAAATTGTTGAAGAAGGAGACCTTGCTGATAGATTATTCGAATTTGAGGCCGGTGATTTTATACCGGAAGAGCTGTATGAAATTACAGCAGGGATTCTCGCTTTTGTATATAATCTGCAGGAATATAAATGAATAAGATACCTGTACAGGAATTAGAAGCAGGAAGTAAGTACTCAAAACCTGTATATATAGACGATGAAAGTATACTGGTCCCGGAAAATGTTGAAATAAGGGAAAAAGATATACAGCGTCTGTTGAAGTGGGGAATTGAAGAAGTAAGAACTGAAGGTGTGTTGATGGATGGAAATTCCTCCTCACCGGATGAATCCTTTGAAGGAAAAGGCGTAACTTCTTCCGAATTAAAAGCGTACCGCAGGGCCATAGCCTCAATGGACATTTTTTTCAATGACTGCAGAAAAGGTGTAAATCTAAGCAGCAATGACCTTGAAGATGTAATTCACAATTTCTATCCGATTATCCTTGATAAACCTGAATCGGCCATGGTTCTTACAACTTTAAAGCAGGATGCAGTTGATAATTTATCGTGTTCAGCAGTTAACTGCATGATTTATTCAACCGTGCTCGGTTTAAAGATTAAGATACCGGGACATAGACTGATTAATATCGCTTATGCTTCACTGATACATGATATAGGAATGACGCAGATTCCTCAGAATATTATAAGGAAAAAGGGTAAGCTTAATCCGGAAGAGCTCGATAAGGTGAAAACACATACAGTGTATGCGTACAGACTTGCTCTTAAAGCTCTTGGGCTCGCAGAAGAGGTAGGCCGGATTGCCATGTCGCATCATGAACGATGGGACGGCAAGGGGTATCCAAGAGGTCTTGATGGAAACAAAATTCCGGTTGGAGCACGAATCCTTTCGGTTGCAGATGCTTTTGTTGCCATGAGTAAGGACAGGCCCGACAGGGATTCATTGACAGGTTATACTGCCATCAGACAGATTCTTAATGACAATTCAAGACGATTTGATCCTGCTATTCTGAAAATATTTATACAGAATATAGGTATATACCCGCGTGGAAGCATTGTAATACTCAATAATAACGCAATCGGGAAAATAATCGAAATTCATTCTGCGGCGCCGTTAAGACCGGTTCTGCAGCTTCTGATAGACGAAAAAGGGCGTAAGCCTAAACAGAAAAACACCTACCTGGATCTGCTTGTAGAGAAAGACATTTTTATAACAAGAGCAGTGGATCCGAAGGAGATGGGGAAAGGCTGAACAAAGGCAGAGACGGAGAGGATCTTGCAGTAGAATATCTTGAAAGCCTCGGCTGGAAGATTGTAGCAAGAAATTACAGAACCAGAAGAGCAGAAATAGATATTATTGCACTGGATGAAGATGAACTGGTTTTTGTTGAAGTTAAACGCTGGGACAGCCTCAGTATTGAGGATATTGAAATAGGTATTAACAGGATTAAGCGGGAACGTATTATATCCTGTTCTAAATACTACCTTGCCGAAAATGAGTGGTATCAGAATAAAACGGTGAGGTATGACGTGGTTTTCCACAAAGGGTTATTGTCTGGACTGGAACATATTAGGAATGCCTTTACGGAGACAGGAATATATGATTAGAATAGCTAAACAGACAGATCCTAAAAAGCTTAAGGAGCTTAAGGAAAAGATTAATGATCCTGCTTATCTTGATGTTGCAATAAGCAGAATCGCACAGACACTTACAAAGGAACTGATCAATCAGAGAGAGACTTGATGGAAGAGCAGAAACGAGAATTATCATCGAATGAACCAAAGAAGAAAAATGACGGCAGCCGCCGTAATCGACGGTACCGTGGAGGAAAGCGATACGGTAAAAAAGACTTTCCGAACTGTCCTATTTGCGGCAATTCTGTGAAGGATATGAGTACAGCTATCGCTTCCGGTGAAGACGGAGAACCGGCTCATTTTGACTGTATTCTCAAACAGCTCGAATCAAAGGAAACGCTTGAATCTGATGAAAAGATCTGCTATCTCGGGAATGGAAGCTTCGGTATAATTAAAACCAGAGCAGGCGGACCCATGAAGTTCTTCGTGAGGAAGAGGATTCAGTATGAGGAAGCAGAGAAGAAGTATGATTGGCGAAAAAAAGTAAGCAGTCGAATCAAAAAATAAGCTTTCGATGCTTTTGGAAGTTAGAAAACTGCAATAAAAAAGGCTGTACGGTTAACCGTTCAGCCTTTTTTTATATTTAAAATAACTGCAATTAGTATTTTCTAAGATTATTCAGTAATTCATTAGCCTTCATTTTTACTGGTCTGATATAACTGCCCTGAGCTATACCAATGATTGCCTGAAATGCAAGAGGATCACTGATTCCCTTATTTGCATCGGCAAGTTTTTCAAAAGCCAGTAGAGCAGAGTAGGCAAGATTATCATCCGGTCCAAGTGTGTTCTGGGATATAACTACACTGGCAATAGTCTGAGTGACTTCATTGTTTTTATTCATACCTATCTTGCCGAGTGCGTATATAGCCTCAGACAGAACCATCGTTTCATCATCTTTGAGAGCAATATCCATCAATGTATTTTTGGCGTCTTCTCCGCCAAGTTCACCGAGAAGTGTGCAGGCTTCTTTTCTGACAACAGGCATATTGTTTATCATTCGTCCGCCTTCGTTAATCTCGCGTCCGATTCCTTCCTGTGCAAGAAAATCAAGGATATAATGAATTTCGGGATCGCCTTCACCGGCTTTTCCTTCATCAATCATTTCTTCTATGTTTTTAAGTGCCATTAACTTGGCATCACGGTCCATAGTAGAAGCCTGTTCTTTTATAATTACCATCTCAATGTTCTGAAGGTATATTTCCTCAACAGTAAGTTCGTCGTCCTGCTGAGCAAATATTACCGCCGGTACAGACAGTAAAATAAGCAGGCAGATTGCAGTTAATAAAATCTTTTTCATTTTCTCTCCCCGTTCTATAGTTCGGTACCTCATCATATAAAGTATACACTAATTTTCAGGTTTTAGTCCTATTTTCCAGATGTTTTCATCTTTTTCAAGATAGTAAAGTACTGACAGCTGTCCCTTTAAAATTGAAAGGGCTTTTACATGATCCTTGTCAATGAACACTATTTCATCGAGTTTGGCATTCGCCCTTGAGATCACGACAAGATAGAGAAAATAGTCCTTAAGGGTTTCGATTCTGTAATTATATCCACGCTGCTTGTACAGCTCTGTGTACTGCTTAAGGAGTTCCGGATCACTGTAGTATGTTTTGTATTCATCAGTAAGATATTCCAGCCATACCTGATAATCCTTAGCTGCAATAACCTTGTTCAGGTTTGTAATTACATCCTGGATATTATCAAATGTTTCGGTGTATATCTCTTCGGTTACAACGAATTCTTCTTCTATAGGTTCCTGGACAACAGGTTCCTCTACTATTTCAGGTTCTTCTTCTATCTGCACGGTTTCTACGACAACCGGCTCTGTAACATTGTCGGAAGCTTCATCAACAGTGGTACATGAGATAGCCGTAAACAATGCCGGTAAAAGCAATAAAGCAAAAATCAGCTTCAATTTCATACAACAAGTTTATAGTTTTAGTGATAGTTTGTCAAAAATAATTTTTAAAAAGGAAAAACTAAATGTTGATCTAAAAAGCCTTTGCGTTTACACTTTCGCAATGAAAGTTCTATTTCCGGGGTCTTTTGATCCTCCGACAAACGGACATCTTAATCTGATAAGAAGAGCAGCAACTGTCTTTGATTCGCTTGAAGTTGTAATAGCCGATAATGGAGAGAAGAAAACTCTTTTTACAGTTAAAGAACGGGAAGACTTTCTTAATGAGATCACGCAGGATATCGGAAATGTCAATGTTGCGGTAACAGATATGCTGATGGTTGATTACGCAAAGAAGGTCGGCTCCCATGTGATGATCAGGGGTGTAAGGGCTTTAACTGATTTCGGGTATGAGTTTGAACTTGCTATGACTAATAAAACTCTGAATCCTGATATAGAGATACTTTTTATGCCCACAGATCCTGAATTTTTCGTAACCAGGTCATCAAGTGTTAAGGAAATTGCCAGAATGCATGGGAGTGTCTCCGGCATGGTTCCCGATTGCGTAGAAGCAGGTTTAAAGAGTAAATTTAAATACCCTGAGTAGGTATTATTTATAAAAAGACTTTGCATTATGGGGTGCTTGACAATTGTAATTCTATACTGTATGGTCTGTTAACTATAAGTTGTATGAGAGGCATTAATAATGGCAGTACCAAAATATAAAACTTCAAAGGCCAGAAGCCGGAGAAGAAGGTCTATCAATAACAAGCTAAACGCTAGTAATCTGGTTGAGTGCGGTAGCTGCGGCAACTTGATCCTGCCCCACAGGGTATGCTCAAAATGCGGCTTTTACCGTGGAAAACAGGTTATTGAGCTTGAAGAAATGGCGTAAAGCCTAAGAAGGAGCAAAGAATGGACGAGCTTTTTGAAAAAATAAAGAAGCTTATTGCTGAAAAGCTTGAGGTTGAAGAAGACAAGATCACTCCTGAAGCATCATTCAGACAGGATCTTGGCGCTGACAGTCTTGACACTTACGAGCTGGTTTATGCAATCGAAGAAGAAATGGGAATCACTATCCCTGACGAGAAAGCTAACGAGTTTGAAACTGTTGGCGATGCGGTAAACTTTATCAAATCAGCACAGAGCTAAGAATTATTTCGTCGTGGTTCTTTTACCTAAACTGCCTGCGCTCAAAACTCCATCGGTTGATCCTGAAAGAAAGAAAGAGCTGCAGTTATTTGAGAAGCACGCAGGGATAAGGTTCAGGAAATTAGACTTCCTGAACCTTGCCTTCTCCCACCGTTCGTTTTCAAACGAAAACAGTTCAGATATAGATAATAACGAAAAACTCGAATTCCTTGGTGACAGTGTACTCGGTATGGTTGTAAGTGATTATCTTTTCCGTATCATGGCTGACAAACCGGAAGGTGATCTCGCCAGGATTAAATCCTTTGTTGTGAGCGAAGACAGTCTTGCAGGAATCGCCAAGAATATAAAGGTTGATAATTTCATACTCATTGGAAAAGGCGAGGAATATTCAGGCGGCCGATCAAAAAAAGCCATTCTTGCTGACTGCATGGAAGCAATAATTGGCGCCTACTATCTTGATTCCGGATTTAAAAGTGTTCAGAATTTTATTCTTAAATACCTTATTCCCGAAATTAATAAGGTAATAGAAAATAAGCACAGAAAAGACTACAAAACACTTCTACAGGAATACGTTCAGAAAAATTACAAAAGTTATCCCAGATATAACCTGGTCAAAAAGACAGGGCCTGATCATGACAGAACCTTCTGGATTGAAGTTAAGGTTAAAGGTACTGCATACGGACCCGGAAAGGGAAAGAATAAAAAAGAAGCTGAACAGCAGGCTGCAGGTATAGCATATAAAACTTTAATTCCTGAGTTTATTGAGGAAGATTAATCCTTTTTCTGTAAAAATTATCAGCAATTTTTAATAATTTACCCTCAGTATTTAATTCTGGATCTTCAAGAACCGATTCAAGCAGAAATTCAAGTACTGTGCCCATTGCAGGTCCCTTTGGTATACCCGCCTTGATATTAAGCATGTTTCCATTTACTGCAAGGTCCCTTATACTGAATGCATTTTCCTGTGAAAGTATTGCATCGATTCTTTTTTTAAGATCCAGCAGGTTCTGCGAGTCAGCATAGGACTTTTTCATACCGTACTGATCAGCCCGTCTGAGTATAAAAAGATCGTTAATGTAGTCAGTGCCAACCCTTGATATGAATCGGCGTACCGCTGCATCAGTCCATTCATCCTGATAATTAAACATATGATGCTTAATCAGGTGAAGAGTTCGGGCTTCCGCATTTTTAGAGAATTTAAAACGCTGGATAATTTCTCTGCTGATAGCTACAGATTTTATTTCATGTCCATGAAATGTAGGAAACCCATCAGTATCAATATCTGCGGCATCGGGTTTTCCAGTATCGTGGAGAAGGGCTGCAAGCCTTACAATCATATTATCCGGCGGTGCTCCGTCACATGAAAAAAGGAGGTGATCAAGTACATCAAAATCATGATAGCCCTTCTGTGCAACGCCCCGGCAAACTGAAAGCTCAGGAAGTATTACCTGCATAACACCTGTTTTTTCCATTATCTGGAATGCTATTGAGGGAAGTCTGGTTTTGAATATTTTTTCTATCTCATCGCGTATCCTTTCTGCTGATACCGCCCTGAGATTCTCTGCCTTGAGCTTCATTCCATTAAATGTTTCGGTTTCGATTTGAAATTCCAGCTGAGCGGCAAAACGGCATGCTCTCATTATCCGGAGTGCATCTTCCTGGAACCGGTCTGCCGGATTTCCAATGGCTTTGATTATTCCGGCATCAAGGTCGCTGCGGCCGCCGTGAGGGTCTAGAAGTTCATCAGTCAGAACATCATAGGCCATTGAGTTAATGGTAAAATCACGTCTTTTTAAGTCTTCAAAAATATCAGGGGTAAATTTTACCTCGTCTGGTCGTCTGAAATCGGTGTACTCGCCATCCTCTCTATAGGTTGTTATTTCAAATCTATGATTTTTAAAAAGTACAGTTACAGTTCCATGTTTAATGCCGGTAGGTATAACATTTCTGAACAGGCTGCAGATGATCTCAGGCTTTGCATCCGTTGTAAAATCATAATCAGAGACCTTCAGGCCTGCAGAGATGTTTCTGACAGCCCCTCCGACCAGGAAACAGCTGTAGCCTGCATCCTTGATAATCTTTGAGAATTTAATAACATCAGGATCAACTTTGCGTCTCATAAGATTACAATAATACCTGATACATTAAGCTTGTCAACAATACAGAAACAAAAAGAGACTTCCATACGGAAGTCTCCCTGGTATCAGTTAATGTCTGGACTGGAACTTTGAATGCTTTAAATCTACTGAAAGAGCTGAAGTACTGACTGACCTTTCTGGTTAGCCTGTGCCAGCATTGCTGTAGAAGCCTGAACAAGGATCTGATCCTTAACGTAAGTAACCATTTCCTTAGCCATATCGGCGTCCCTGATTCTGGATTCTGCAGCCTGCAGATTTTCAGCACCTATGGACAGTCCCTGAGCTGCATATTCAAGCCGGTTCTGGTAAGCACCCAGATCGGCTCTCTGTTTGTTAACTTTTCTGATTGCAGTATCAATCATAGCTATCGAGATGTTAGCTTTGTCCGGTGTTGATATGGAGATAAAACTAGCAGAATGAGCGTAACCGCCTGCCTGCTGAAGACCGAGACCCTGGGCTGTCATTGTACCAATGTACATTCTTTCACGCTGATCGATATTTGCACCGATATGCAGCCACATACTTGCTGTAACGAAATTTTCAGCGCCTTCCTTAGCAAAGCGGCCTGTGAGCATATTCATTCCGTTGAACTGTGCGTGTGATGCAATTCTGTTGACTTCGTCAATCAGCTGTGAAACTTCAACCTGAATCTGCATTCTGTCTTCACTTGAATAAATACCGTTGGAAGACTGTACTGCGAGTTCTCTGAGTCTCTGAAGAATTTGAGTTGTTTCACCGAGGTAGCCTTCAGTAGCCTGAATAAATGATATTCCGTCTTCTGCATTCTTCTCAGCTCTGTTGAGACCTCTAATCTGTGATCTCATCTTTTCTGAAACGGCAAGACCGGAAGCATCATCACCAGCTTTGTTAATCCGCATACCTGATGAAAGCTTACTCATGTCTGAGTCCATTGCCCATGAATTGAATTTCTGACTTCTCTGGGCAAACATCGCACTGATGTTGTGATTAATGATCATATAATCCTCCTTGATTATTTGACACGGGACATCCTTGTCCCTTTTAAAATGGTCGGTATTTGAAAAATCCTCTTTAGGAAATTCATTTAACTTTGATAAAAAATTATAAAATCTGATATAATCGTGTATGGACAAAATTGGAGCTGTTGTAACCGGAGGATTTGGACCTGGAAAAGGGGATATTAAAGACATACTTCAGGAATCTTCGCTGATAGTAGCAGCGGATTCAGGCTGGGATCTTTCATTATCCTATGGAATAGTTCCTGATATATTTATAGGCGATATGGATTCGGTTGTAGACAAATCAGGGATAAAAAATCTACCTGCCGACAGAAAAGTTCTGCATCCTGTTGATAAGGATTTTACTGATACTGAGCTGGCAGTTGAATACCTTTTTCAGAATGGATTTAAAAATGTGACTTTGATAGGAGGAGGCGGAGGCCGGCTTGATCATACGCTTGGAATACTGAACATATTCAGAAAACAGCCGCATCCAGTACGTTGGATTACTGATACAGAGACTATCATCCCGGTAGAAACCGAAGAAATGTTCAGGGTAAGAAACGGTCAGACAATATCCATCTTTCCGATAGGCGAATATCCGTGTATAATATCCACAAGCGGTTTAAAATGGGAACTCAAAGAGACAGTCTGGGAGGCCGACAGTTGTAGTTTGAGCAATGTTTCGGTTGGAACAGAAGTTAAGGTCAGACTTTTTAAGGGAAAGGCCGCAGTTATTATTAATAATGTTATTTAGCAGAGGTGATTAATGTACAAGAAGAATGTACTTGATGAACTATCCCATTCACTGTCTGAAAAAGAAAGAACTACACTTCTAGATAGAATAAACAGCAGTCTGAATACACAGACGGTCGATAATAATGAGATTCCCGCGGCAGAATCTGAAGATTCAATCGAAGGACATATAAACGAAGACCTGCATCTTATGAGCTGGTTCAGACGCACGATTCTTTTTATCCGAAGCAAGCTTAGCGGAAGAAAAATCACCGATATCCTTATAGACCGAAGAATAAAGCAGGTTAAAAAATATATTAATAAAAAGCAACCTGGAATTACGGGCTTTGAAAGCAGAAATCTGACTCCCCAGTTTGCAGAGGAAGTTTTTAACATATACAGCAGAACATTCGCCTTCAGAGAGCTTTACAGAAAGCTCTGGATGGAAGCCGGAGTTTTTGAATCAAGCCTTCTGTATATTATCAGGGGGATGTATGAGCAGTGTAAGAATGAGCTTGAAGATTTTATCAGTATGGATGAGCTTGTACAGCTATACGCAGCTACAGGACGAAAGGATTTTATAAGGGAAGAGGCCGAACGGCGGATTGATGAATATATAACAAGCATTCCCGAGCTGTTGTACAATGATATAGATAACAGTCTTAAACCCTTATACAGACTAAAAGATCTGATACTTTTTCCATATACTGCTTTTTTTCAGAAATTCAGTTTTACCCCAAACAGAAGCGGAGAGGACGGCGGGAAACATTTTTTTAAAAATGCATCAGTTATGCTTTGTTTAGATGATTTGAGACTACTTTACAAGGCAGTTAACCGGGGGGCTGAACTCAATGAAACATACCGAATAAACAGATACCTCATTGAGTTTCTCAGAAGTTTCGAAGGGTCGGAGATATGGCCTGAAGAAAATCAGGATGAACTTAAGGAATTTATCCTCAGTATAAAGGCCTTTAACAGGAAAATGCCTATTCTTGAACTTCTAAGGTTCTTTTTAAAAGATCCCTACCTGAAAATCAATTATGTCGATGTTGAGCAGCCCTTCAAGATGATCTACAGGGAAATACTTCGCAAGAAGGCCAGGGAAAAGCTTGAAGAAATCTATACCGAGATTCAGAAAGAATACATTGAGAAGGAAATAGGCCGTATTTTCAAGGGAAAACGGTTTATCGAGTTTTGTAACTATAGAAAGTATGCCGCTATAGATTATCAGAAAATGGGGCTTCCGTTTTTTACACATACAAAGTCGCTAAATCTTCTTTATAACTATGTCGTAAGTTTTTATCAGGGACATTTGAGCGAAGTTGTTTCAATACTTGAAAAGGGAATCCTTGCACAGAACCGTATAACAAGAGACAGGCTTCTTAATCACAGCATAGCACTGCAGGATCTTGAAAGCAAGATAAAGGCTTCTGATGACTCACTTGCTCCGGAGGAAGAGGACGGTAAGATTTTTCATAAATTACGTATTTCTCTTATTTCTGAACCTTCCCAGCAGAGGATTTACCGAACGATGGTTGTACACAAGAACCGTGAAGTCAAGACTCTTCTTGATGCCGGAATGGATTCGCTGGGCGGACTTGAAAAAATATTCGAAGAACTGGTTAACAGTACAACTAATGTCATGAAGATTCAGCTGAACAGGCATTATCTGCTTAAGGGTAAATCAATAACGCTTGTAAGCCTGCTGAAGACCAGAGCGAAGCATCTTAAAGAGTTTCGTAATCTGATGTCCATGGTTATAAAGATGGAAGCCTCCTGACGAAGTCAGCATAGAAAATCAATATTTAATCTTCTTGGATATTAATTCTCCAGATTGAAATCAGGAAGTTCTAATCCTGAAAGCATGCTGTTACCCTTGTTCTCTAATGCAAAATAATCCAGAAGAGCGGGATAGCTTGTGAAAAGCTCACCGTATTTGCGCAGAAGCTCTATCTTTGCGGTTTCCTCAGAAAGTTTTGTCGCGGTTTTTTCAGCCGCAGATTTCTCAAGCTCTCTTTTGACTTCCAGCGATGACAGATAAAGTTCTCTGACACGGTTATAAAGTTCTATATCAGGATATATAAGTTTATTTATTGAAATCATTGCTATCGACAGATTAGGGAAATCTTTATTAAGTGACTCATATAGTGGATCCGAAAGCTTTGAAGGGTCAGCGGAAAAGCTTTCGGGATTTGAAGTAACAGCATCTGTCAGGAATGCAGTTACTGCGGCGGTTATATCAGCATCATAATCAGTATAAAACCCGTTTATATTGTCCTCTCTTAAAAAGCGATCTTCAACGAGGGCCGGGAGGGTTTCGGGAGTAAGGGTATAGGAAATTCGTATTTCAGCTTCGTAAGAAAAATCCGCATCGCCTTCGATCATTCTGCTGTAGACATCGGATGACGGCAATTCTCCGCTGCGGTTTATACTAAGCTGGTGGGGAAGTATTACAATTTTCTGCATTGAAAGATTGGCCGGTATTAGCCCTTCCCATTCAATCCGGAACTCTCCCGGTTTTACAACCTCAGGGTTCCACCCGTTTATTTTTGTGTAAATAACTGCATAGGTGTCAGAAGGAAGCTGAAACTGATAGTACCCGAAAATAACAGCTGCTCCAGCGGCGGCAATTAAAAGAATGATGATTATTGTTCCCGCAATCTTTGATCTTTTTTTCATATACCACCTTCCCGAAGAATTTCTGGAAACTTACCAAGGTTGTTAAATATTACATCGGGTTTAAGCTTTCTGCAAGACGGATTATCAGTCCTCATTCGCAGGGATCTTTTATCACCTGCAAATAATGCAGTCTTCAGTCCGGCAGAGTGTGCGGCATAAATGTCATTAAGCATGTCATTACCTACAAAAACAGCCTCTGATGCGTCAATGCTGTAAGTTGAAAGTCCTTTTTTAAGCATTTCAAATAAATATACATCAGGCTTCCCGCGTCCAGTTCTATATGAGAAAATACTCAGGTTGTCATTGAAGCCGAGTTCTTTGATACTCTTTCCAAGGAAAACAGGAAACAGTTCAGGTGTATAAAATTGTGCATTGGATACTATTCCAAGTTTGTATCCCTGAGTGTAAAGAGATTTCAGGCAGTCTGTGAGACCCGGCATCGGCCACACAGGGTTAACCACACCCTCGAATGCTGCAGCTGCAGTTTCAGGTGTTATATCGTATCCCGCGGTAGATGAGCTAATAAGCGGATTATTAAGAATTTCAGCCCATATATCAGTGATAATGACTTCAGGATATAAAATACCCTTTTTCTTATCTCTTGAATGTGATTGTGTAATCAGTAAAAAATACTGATCTTTGATCTGTTCCAGAATTTCAGTTTCTTGAATAATTATTCCCAGTTTTTCAAAAGCTTTTCCGAATGCCAGAGATGAACCGGATGAGACTGCTGTTCCAACATCTCCGGAGCCTGAAATAAAAAGGGTTCCGTAAATATCGAATATTACAGCTTTTATCATGCTTAAATCTGTGCTGTGTTCAGGTGTTCCGGTAGGAACAGGTTTCAGTTCATTTACTGTCTTTAGAAAGCACCTAAAATCATTTTCCATATCTTCAGTGTACATTTTTACAAAGCTATGGTGCAAGGATAAATTTACTGTTAAAATAACGTCGATGAAAAGTCTGAATGACAAAATATTATCGGTATACGGAAGGCTTGTTACATTTTTATTCGTATTTTCTTTTCTGGTAATCAGTCTTATTGTAATCGGTAATTTCCAGTCATTTCTCGACAGTACAATTACGTTATTAATGAGGATATACGTATTAGCTTCATTAATTTTTATTGTAATGGCTTTTTTTTACATCATTATTCTAGCACTATCCGGTAAATCGGATAAAAGAAACAGGCCTTTACGAATAATTATTATCAGTGTCGGAATTGCTGTTAATCTTGCAGTGTATTTTCTTATCTCAGCGCTGCTTGTTTTTATAAAGCCTGTGTCCGGCATTTAAAAATTGGGGATGTTAATGACTAGAGCTGCAAGGGGCGCAATCAATTTCAAAAATGACAACAGTGAACAAATTATTGAGGGCGTAACCCGGATGGTTGACAGTATCTTCAATTTAAACAGCCTGAAATCAGAGGACTGTGTAAGTTTGATTTTCAGCGTTACTCACGATCTGGTATCAATAAATCCGGCTAAAGCATTACGGACAGGGTCCGAGGCATACAGTGATATTCCGCTGTTTTGTACCGTGGAACCCGATTGCACCGGTAGCATGCCTAAGGTAGTAAGGGTAATGATAACTTTTAATACTGAAAAAAATATAAAAAATAATGAAATCAAACATGTTTATCTTGGAGATACAGTGAGTTTCAGACCGGATTTAAAATAAAGATGGGATATTCATATGTTCCCCTTAAATTAAAAAACGAAATACAGAGAATAAAGCAAAGCTGTGCTTTGGCGGCCCGTATACTTGAATCAGTATCGAAAGAAGTCGAACCGGGTGTGTCGACTTCTTCCATAGCCTTAAAGTGTGAAAAACTGATTTCAGGAGCCGGAGCTGAACCGGCTTTAAAAGGCTATAAGGGATTCCCCTCCTGTTTATGCACCTCAGTTAACCATGTTGCTGCACATGGTGTTCCAAATAATTACATACTCAGAGAAGGTGATATTATTACCCTTGATCTTACTGTTGGACTTCACGGCTGGTATGGCGACTGTGCAGTAACTCTGCCTGTCGGAAAAATTCCTGACGAAAAAAAAGCCTTGATAGCCGCCGCTGCAGAAGCAACCGCTGCCGGTATAAATGCTGCAGCGGCCGGATGCAGAATGGGAGATATAGGATTTGCTATTCAAAGCGCTGCCGAAAGAAGGGGGTTCAGAGTTCTCAGGAATTTTACCGGTCATGGAATCGGCAGAGATATTCATGAAGACCCCGCAGTTCTTCATATAGGAGAATCGGGCAGCGGAAGACCCGTTGTGCCCGGAATGGTTTTTACAATAGAGCCTATTCTTACCAGAGGTATAGATTCAGTTGAAACACTGAATGATAACTGGACTGTGATAACAAAAGACCGGATGCCCTGTGCCCAGTTTGAACATACAATAGCAGTGACCTCAGATAAAACCGAAATCCTTACTCTCACTGCATTTAATTAAAGTTAAGAAATAGTTAACTATACCTGTCACGACACTGGTTATACTCAATATACGGTGCATTATCTGATAAGAGGTAGCTGATTTTCTTCTCACATTTACATGGGTTACTGCTGTAATTTTTCCTGTAGGATAGACTGGTATTTACTGCTATTCGGTAAATCCAGGTATAAATTATGCTGAGATTCTGAAAGCTGTCAATTTTTTTATTAACCTTAATAAATGTTTCCTGAACCGCATCTTACAAATCATGAATATCACCAAGGAAGCAGTAGGTAATATTGAATACCTTCGGCCCTTATTGTTTGATTAGCGTATCGATATCTGCTCTATTATCTGACAAATTGAAATTATAGCATGCACAGGCATAAAAAAAGGTAATACTTATTGAGTATTACCTGAAGATTACAGCCGCCTGTCAGATTCGAACTGACGACCCCGAGATTACAAGTCACGTGCTCTGGCCAGCTGAGCTAAGGCGGCTTAACAGTCCTTAACTGTGGTGGTAACTTACATGTTTTTTACTTTTTTGTCAACATTTTAAGTATTAATAAATTGGTCGTTTTTATATATGCCTTAGAATAGAAATTGTCTGAAATATATTGGGAATTTAGCCAGAAAGGCTTGTCAAAAAAAATGATTTATAGTACAAAGTTGGTGAGTAAAGTCATGGTTAATTCATCCAGTGCCTGGCAGCTGACTTTATTCTACGGGGAGGTTCCCGAGTGGCCAAAGGGGGCAGACTGTAAATCTGTTGGCTCAGCCTTCGAAGGTTCGAATCCTTCTCTCCCCAAAGCCTTTTCCTTGAATCAGGGAAAAGGCTTTTTTTTTAGACTTTTTTTGTTTTTATTTGTAGCTTATAATGATACTGGAAGGGATATGACTGAGGATATTTTCTATAAAGACGGACTTAGATTTGAATGTCAGAGATGTTCTGCATGCTGCAGGTTTGATCCCGGGTATGTCTTTATTTCGAAAAATGACCTCGAAAATATGTCAGCCCATTTTAAATTGTCTGAAAAGGATTTCCTTGAAAAATACTGCAGAGTAATAGATTTAGGCGTTACAAAACGAATAAGTTTAAATGAGAAGAAGAATTATGACTGTATTTTCTGGGAAAATGATGGATGTTCTGTCTACGGGATAAGACCTGTCCAGTGCCGGACCTTTCCGTTCTGGAGCAGTTTTCTCGGAAGTGTCGATGAATGGAAAGAGCTTGGAAAAAGCTGTCCTGGCATTGATAAAGGCTCTGTTGTTTCTTATGAAGAAATTGAAGACAGAGTTAATCAGAGACAGAATGAAAAACTGTTAACAGTTTAATTCGGACCGGGTGGTGTCGATGAAAATAAAATTCTGGGGTGTCAGAGGTTCTGTACCGACGCCTGTAAAACCTTCTCAGCTGCAGAGTAAGATTGCTGCTATTGTACAGAGAATTCAGCCGTCAGATCTTGTCTCTCAGGAAAGCCGGGATGCATTCCTTGCAAGTGTTCCTCCATATCTGCTTGAAACAATCGGCGGAAATACTACATGTATCGAGGTTCGACCCGACAGCGGAAATCTTATCATTATTGACGCAGGTTCAGGTATAAGAGAACTGGGGATCGATATTCTTAAAAAACATGATAAAGTGAAAGAACTTCATATATTTTTTACTCACTTTCACTGGGATCATATTCAGGGACTGCCGTTTTTTGACCCCGCTTATATAAAAGGATATAAACTTCATTTCTACAGTCCAATTAAAGATCTTGAAAAACATCTCAGAGAGCAGATGAAATATCCTTATTTTCCGGTCACCATGGATGATTTTGCTGCAGAAATGCATTTTCACCATATGGAAGAAAATACGATTAAAGTAGGTCCTACTGAGATTTCCTGGCGCAGGGTTAAGCATCCTGGGGGCTGTTTTTCTTATAGAATAGAGGAAGGCGGTAAAACTTTTATTTTCTCTACTGATACAGAGCTTACAGAGCGTGATTTTGAAAAAACTGAAGAGAATATCAGATTTTACAAGGATACTGATTTAATTGTAGTTGATTCACAGTATACACTCGGTGAAGCCATAGAAAAATATGACTGGGGGCATTCATCCTACAGTCTTGCTGTAGACTTCGCCGCAGAATGGAAGGTTCCCAAACTGGTGCTTTTTCATCATGAACCAAAATATGAAGATAAAAAGATATATAAAATACTCAATTCAGCGAAATGGTATGAAAAGCATATAGAAAACAGCGATCTGGAGATCTTTCTAGCCAAAGAAGAATTGGAGTTTGAGCTTTGATTACTGTTGAAGGACATAAAATCGCCGGTCTTTATCTCTTTCTAAAGGAACATGAAAACCTGCTTGATAAAAATATGCAGGATCTTCATGACGACATCGAAACATATCTTTACGACATTCTTTCTATAGAAGAAATGGAAAACATTAAAAGTCTTTATGAGAATAATTCTGATTTTTTAATCAAAAAATGATAAATTCCTTTGATACCCTTAAGGAAGGACATGATGAAAAAGAAAGTTCTGTTTTTTTTAATTTCAATTTTAACCGCAGCAGTAATCTCCGCTGAAGGAAATGAAACCGCTAATCTTTTAAGATCGCCGTCTCTGACCCTTACCGGCGGCAGCTATACCTCTACGGAATCTCCGTCTGCTGATATCATCAATCCGGCTGCATCTGCCTTGCAGCAGAGAATCACCGCTGAAATTAATTTTACATCACTGTTCGGAGATGCCGCAGATTCCGGATATGACGGCAGTGCCTTCGGGTTGGGGCTTTCTTACCCGACACGTGCCGGTGTAATTACAGGTAACGGTTTTCTTATGGGGACTAATACTTCATTGACTGAAATTAATCCCGGAACATTTCAGGGCGGATTAAGTGCTTCATTTGCAAAAGAACTGTATCCGGACCTTTTAGCAGGAATCGGTATTGATTTTACTGCCGGCGAAAGCTGGTATCTTGGCGCAGATATAGGATTTATAAAATATGAAGGCGATATCTCCTTCATGAAGGATTTTCGATGGGCTGCGGCCTTGAACAACTTCGGGTATTCCGGATTTGCAACAACAGATATATCATCTCCTTTCACCATCGGCGGAGGCGCAGCCTTTGATCTGGTTAATACAGATAATATATTTCTCGCTTTGAACTCTGATTTGATTATCCCTTCGCTTTTTAATTTTGACAATATAAATATGAGACTGAGTCTTGGTGCTGATGCCAAATTTTTTGACTTTATAGGTCTGAAAACCACAGCTGCACTGGATGTACGTGAGCTCGTAGCAGGCGATGCATCGGCGCTTATCCCCGCATTCGGTATATATGTTGATCTTACAACCAACTTTAATAAGGATGATGATTTTCTCAGCCTTGCCGAACGGGGCTGGGGGCAGAGTGATGTCCAGACAACTGTTGCCGCATCACCTATGGCAAATGATCTCTGGTCGGTCGGCGCCGGTGCGGTGCTGAATCTCGGAGTTGTTGATAGGGATGCACCGGCAATCGAACTTGATCTTTCTGGCTTTGAAGAGGCTGTTGAAGATCAGGATGCAACTCAGGATGATCAGAGCTCTGATAATGTAAGTTTTGTTTTTCCTCCGTATGATGATGGAGGAAGGGACAAATCTGCCGTTTTAAAAAAAACTGTTGAAAAAAGAGCAGTCAATGATGCTGTAAGCAAATCGGTAAAAAAATCATCGGATAATCCAGGAAATATCAATGCCGGTCCTGATGATGAAAAAATAATCGCCTATATTTCACCGAATAATGATGGAATCAAGGATGAAATTACAATTCCGGTTAAAATTACAGATTCAAGGTATATAAAGGGATTTGCCTTCATAATAGAAGATGAGAAAGGCAATGAAGTTAAACGTATTGAAAACAAGGAAAAACGTCCTGAAAATACCTCCGGAATCGCAAATTTCTTTTTAAGGCTTTTTTATGTTGAAAAAGGAGTTGATATTCCGGATAGTATCCGATGGGACGGAATGAATAACAACGGTTCTGTAGTTGATGACGGTGTTTATATTTTTTATATGCAGGCCTGGGATGATAATAATAATATTTCAACTACTTCCAAATATGCAATCGTTGTTGATAATACTGCACCGGAATTAGCAATCGGAGACATCAACTCTGATAATAAAATTTTCAGCCCAAATAACGACGGTAACAAGGATGAACTTGAAATTACTCAGTCAGGATCCGGAGAAGACAGCTGGAATGCTGTTATTAAGAACACATCCGGAAAGGTTATGAAGAACTTTGTCTGGCAGAAACAGAGCCCTGAAACATTCAGCTGGGATGGTAAAGATGATAAAAAACTTCTTCTTCCGGATGGCGTATATTTCTATTACATTTCAAGTACTGACCGAGCCGGTAATTCAACTGAAGGTGAACTTTCAAATATTATAATAAATACCCAGTCTACACCTATTTCTTTAAGCCTCGATAATGCATATATTGCCCCCGGAATCAGCGGTTCTAAAGAAACACTGGTATTTCAGCCTGAAATTCCAGTGAAAACAGGTATAACTGAATGGAGACTTACGGTAAGAAATAATAACGGGCTTGTTGTCAGAACTTTTTCAGGCGCATCTGAAGTTCCCGCGATTGTGAGTTTTGACGGAAAAAATGATTCAGGTCAATATCTTGACGAGGGATTATATAAAGCCACTCTTCAGATTATTTATATAAACGGAAACCGGCCGGTAACAGACTCTCCTCAGATTACCGTGGATAAGACTGCTCCAAGGGCTTCAACCAGTGCTTCACTTAAGATTTTCAGCCCCAACGGAGACGGAAAAAAGGATTCAGTTGTAATATATCAGGAGACGTCAACAGAAGATGTCTGGTATGGTCAGATTACCGACGGTGAAGGCGCAGTCGTAAAATCTTATAAATGGGTCAGCAATGCAGATCAGTCAATAGAGTGGCTGGGATATACCGATGATGGTAAACTTGCAGCAGACGGCGACTACAGCTACAGACTTTATACCTCGGATCGCGCCGGAAATACCGGTAATTCAACGGAATTGAAACTTTCGCTTGATACTGAAGCCACCCCGGTAATAATTACCGCAGGAACAGAAGCTTTTTCACCGGACGGTGACGGTACAAAAGATATTATAACATTCAGTCCGGTACTCAATGTAACCGCCGGAATACAGTCATATACCATAAATGTTAAGGACAGCAGCGGAAAAGCTATCAAAAAGATAACGGGCCGGGGTGCTCTTAAAAAGGAGTTTACCTGGGATGGATTCACCGATGACGGACGAAAAGCTGTTGACGGCACATATCAGGCTGAGCTTGAGGTTGTATATGAAAAAGGTGATATCTCAAAGGCAGTTTCAAGAGAGTTTGTTATTGACACTGTCTATCCGGCAATTGATATAAATGCAGAATACCTTCTGTTTTCTCCGGATTCCGATAACAGGAAGGACTCTATAACAGTAAGTCAGAAAACAAGTACTGAGAATTTATTTACCGGAGTTATTAAAGATAAGAATGGAAACACGGTAAAAGAATATCTTTGGAAGGGGTCTGCTGAATCATTTACATGGGATGGTACTGATAATCAAGGTAACAAGGTTGCAGATGGCTCATATATCTACTCGATCGTTGCAGTTGACACAGCCGGCAACAAAACTGAAAAGACATTGCCGGCTATTGTAATAGACACACGTCAGGTTAATGTTTTTGCAACTGCCGAGAGCAGCGGATTCACTCCGAATAATGACAGCAGAAATGACAGAATTGAGTTCAGCACATTGACAACTTTGAAAGAGGGTGTTGCAAAGTGGAGTTTTGAAATACTTAAAAATGGAGTCAGCCCTGTAAAAACATTTGAAGGAACTGTGCTGCCTGAAAAAATTATCTGGGATGGTACTGATGACAGCGGAAAAGTTGTTGAAGGCGTTTTTAAGGCCAGATACCGTGTTGAGTTTAAAAAGGGCAATCTTCCTGAATCACTTACAAAGGAATTCAGCTCGGACATCACAGCTCCTAAAGTTACAGTTGCGATGACTCCACAGCCTTTCTCTCCTGATAATGACGGAATAGATGATGAACTTACAATCAGTCTTGCAGTGAGTGATATGAGCGCTATTGATTCCTGGTCTCTGGACATTGTCGACCGTGAAGGAAATGCTTTTACAAGTTTTTCCGGAAAGGGACAGCCTTCAGACAGAATAATCTGGGACGGGCTGAGTTCTACAGGTGAACTGGTAGGTGCTGCAGAGGATTATCCGTACAGACTTAAAGTTACAGATGAGTTCGGTAATTCAAATGAGAGTTATGGAATTATACCTATTGACGTTCTGGTAGTAAGAGAAGGTGATAAATTAAAGATTAGAATTGCAAATATTACATTTGCGCCGGACAGTCCGGAGCTTCTTACAACAGATGCTGAAATAAAGGCTAAAAATGAATATGTACTTGGCCGTCTTTCTGAAATTCTTAAAAAATATGAAAGCTATAAAATAATGATAGAAGGCCATGCAGTAAGTGTCTGGTGGTCTGATTCCGCCAGGGCAAAAAAGGAGCAGGAGGAAGAATTGCTGCCTCTCTCCAAGGCAAGAGCTGAAACTGTTAAGAACTATCTTTCTAAACTCGGTATCAGCAGCCTGAGGATGTCAACTGTCGGTATAGGCGGAAGCAGCCCCATTGTTCCGCACAGTGATTTGGATAACAGATGGAAGAACAGAAGGGTTGAATTTATACTAATAAAATAACAGGAGCACAATGAAAGCTGTTTTTAAAGTTTTATTTTTTCTCGCAGGAATAATGCTGCTGGCTGCTTTGGCCGGCGGCATCTTTATCAGTAACCTGAACTCTCCGCCGGAAGGTATGCCGGAACAGACTGTTTTTAAGGTTAATAAAGGTGACTCGGCCGGTGATATAGCTGTCAACCTTGTTAATCAGGGCTTAATCAGGAGTTCTGATTTTTTCAGGCTGTATTCAAGGTTTAACCATACCTCCGGAATGATTAAAACAGGGCTGTACAGTATTGAGAAAGGTAAAACAACTGCCGAGATAGTTAATCTGCTTGTAAAAGGTGAGCAAGAGTTGTTCAAAGTGACTATTACAGAAGGATTAACTTCAACGGCGATTGCTGAGATACTTGAGAAAAATGGAATTTGTGAATCATCAGAATTCATTAATTATGTGAAAGAGAATAATTTAGAAGGATTTTTATATCCTGATACTTATTATTTTCCGAAAGAATACCCGGCAGAAAAAGCGGCCGATTATATGAAAGAATCTTTTTTTTCAGTTCTTGAAGGAATATATCCTTCATACGGTGATTACAGTGAGGAAGAACTTTATCAAAAAATAATAGTGGCTTCAATTGTTGAAAGAGAATACAGAAGAGCCGAAGAAGCCCCTTATATAGCCTCTGTTTTTTATAATCGCATTGAAAAAAATATGTACCTCGGTTCATGTGCAACTGTTGTCTATGTAATTACAGAAATTCAGGGAAAACCCCATCCTGAGAAAATATACTATCAGGATCTCGACATTGAGAGCCCTTTTAATACTTATATAAACCGCGGACTGCCGCCGGGGCCCATCTGCAATCCTGGAAAAACTGCATTGAATGCTGCTTTTAACCCTGAACATACCGATTATCTATATTTTCTTCTCGAAGATCCTCAGGCAGGAAAACATGTATTTTCAAAAACACTTGACGAGCACAACAGATCTTATGAACTTTATATAAAGGGAAAATGAAAAGTAACGCCAGAGAAGAAATTAGTAACAGAATAAATATAGTAGATCTCATAGGGCAGTATGTCACTCTTAAACGTGCTGGAACCAAATATGTCGGATTATGTCCTTTCCATAATGAGAAGACTCCGTCATTTTCGGTTACTCCGGAAAGAAATCTTTTTTACTGTTTTGGCTGTCATAAGGGCGGGACTATATTTGATTTTGTAATGGAAATGGAAAATATGACATTTCCTGAAGCTCTTAAATTTCTTGGAAAGAAAGCAGGTGTCGAAGTCAATGATCGATACGAAAACTCCGGCGATAATAAAAAACGTGAAGCTTTAAAAGAGCTGTACCGACGGGTTGCAGGCTCGTTTCATTATATTCTGAAAACATCCGGTGAAGCTGAAGTAGCCAGAGCCTACCTGAAGCTGAGGGGCCTGACTGATGATGTTGTTGAAAAGTTTCAGATTGGGTGGGCTCCGGTTGATCGAAGCTGGCTGAGGAAGTTCCTGACAGAAAAAGGATATTCAAAAGACTTCCTTGAAGAAAGCGGAATTTTTTCATCACGCGGTATATATTATCCGTTGTTTTCTGCAAGGATTATGTTTCCGATTACCAATAATATTGGAGATGTTATCGCATTCAGCGGAAGAACTCTTGAAGACAATGGTCCTAAATATATCAATTCACCGGAGACTGAGATCTTCCTGAAAAAAAGTAATCTTTATGGTTTGAGTCACGCGATAAAAACGATTAGAGAGAATAAAAATGCAGTTCTATGTGAAGGTCAACTTGATGTAATAGCCATGCATCAGGCTGGAGTCTCTAATGCAGTTGCCCCCCTGGGTACTGCATATACGGATAATCAGGCTAATGTTTTAAAAAGATATGCTGATAAGATATTAATCTGTTTTGACGGAGATTCAGCGGGAAAAAAAGCAACACAAAAGGCTATTATAACCTGTGAAAAAAATAATCTGCTTTCAGAAGTTATCATACTACCGGAAAAAGCTGATCCTGCCGATATACTGTTAAATGAAGGTGAAAAGGCATTGCAAAAAGTCTTAAAATCTAATATAAATAGCTTTGACTATATTCTTGATAACGCAGCAGAAGAATCAGATATTTCAACACCTGAAGGTAAAGAAGCTGTAATTAATAGGCTCGAAGAATATCTGAACAGCCTGTCATCAGAAGTACGTAAAAACAGCTGTATGACAGAGATAGCTGACAGGCTTGGTGTTGATTTTTACTCTGTCTCAACGGATGTCACAAAAAGGGGGCGGAATCCTGGTAAGGTTTCGCAGCACGAAACTAAAACAACGAATAAGAGAACAGAAATCTCAGCAGAAATGTTTCTGATGATTGCACTGGCTTCTAACAGGGAGCAGTATCCTTATGTACGTAAAAGGATAGACACCGAGGACCTGTTGGACGGCAATGCAAGAGGTATCTATATAGCATTGGAAGAATGTTACCGGAAAAATCTGAATGGTTTGGAAGACTTATTCGATAGAATAGAAGACCGTGAAGTTGTTTCTCTGCTTACACAGAAGCTTACTTCCGGAGAATACAGTATCAATTCTGAAGAAATTATTAAAGATACTGTAAAAAAGATAAAAAATAAAAGTCTTTTGAGGAAAAAGGAAGAAATTGTACTAAAATTAAAAAAGCTGTCTAAGGAAAATAATGAAGAGGACGAAGTTAAACTTCTATCAGAAAAGATCTTTATTGATCGTGAAATTGAAAAACTGAGGTTGGGAATATAATGTCAGAATTGCAGACCGAACCTGCTGTAGAAAAATTAATTGAATACGCAAAGAACAAGAAAACTATCACTTATGATGAGATAAATGATCTCCTTCCGGAGAATATTGTCAATTCTGAGAAAATAGAAGAAGTAATGACTTTGCTTGAAAAGAATAAGGTCTCGATTGTAGATGATTCAGCAGTACCGCCGTCATCAGATGAAGCGCCGGAAGAAATCGATGAAATGTTTGATGAAGAAGAAGACATTGCTGATGAGGAACTTCCGGAAGATGAACCTGATGATGAAGATCTTGTAGACGGTGACGATGATGTTGACGACGAAGAAGACCTTGATGAAGAAGACGATGAAGACAGCGAAGACAACGATGAAGAAGATGACGAGGATGAACAGGGCTCAGGTAAAAAGAGAATTGTTTACAGCGATAAAGATTCTTCAATCGATGATCCAATCAGACTGTATCTTCGTGAAATAGGCAAAGAAAATCTTCTTACGGCTGAACAGGAAGTTGAACTTTCCAAACAGATGGAAGAAGGTGAAAATATAATCAAGGTCGTGATTAAAAATTCAGGAATGATTATTCCCGAATTCTACAATTTGATGCTTAAAACGTATTCCAAGGTTGATCCGAGAGAGCTTGATCTTACCAAAAAGGAAATTTCGGAATTTCTAGCAGAAAGAAGAAGACTTACTCAGTTCTACCGGGAAAATCTGAAAGAGATTCGACCGCAGCTTAAAGGCTATATGGAAATGAAAGAAGATATAGTTGAAAAGGGTGGAGATATTATAGTTGATGAGCAGCTTTTAAAGAAGCGTAAGACTATGCTTAAAAAAATACAGGCTATTGATATCCACCAGGAAGAAATTCTGTATTTTTCAGATCGTTTTACTATAGCAGCTGAAAAAATCACTAAATACCGGAAAAAACAGCAGAAGATTGAGCGAAGACTTCGTGTAAACAGTATGCGTGAACTACGTACGCTCGGAAGAGGCCTAGCTCAAACTGAAAAACGACGCGAAATTGAAGAAGATCTTTGTATGAACTCTGAGGAGATTAAAGAAAAGATCAGACAGGTTCAGGTTGCGGAGAAAAAACTCAGTCAGATTGAGATCGAATTTGAAGAAAATATAGATCGAATCATTGAACGTTCCGAAGAGATAGAACGCGGAAAAAGTATGATGAAAAAAGCCAAGGATCGCCTAATTCAGGCTAACCTTAGACTTGTTGTCAGTATTGCAAAAAAATACACTAACCGCGGACTTCATTTCTTTGATCTTGTTCAGGAAGGAAATATCGGACTTATCAAGGCTGTTGAGAAATTTGAATACCGCAAGGGATATAAATTTTCCACCTATGCTACATGGTGGATTAGACAGGCTATTACAAGATCTATTTCCGATCAGGCAAGAACAATCCGTGTTCCTGTTCATATGATTGAGCAGATAAACAAGGTCGTTAGAGAATCAAGACAGCTTATGCAGCTGCTTGGGCGGGAACCGACTGATGAGGAAATCGCAGACAGACTGGGCTGGTCCGTCCTTAGGGTAAAATCAGTAAAAAATGTTGCCCGCGAACCTATTTCTCTGGAAACTCCGATAGGAGAAGAAGAAGATTCGCTTCTTGGTGATTTCATTGAGGATAAAGACGTAGAGAACCCGGCAAATCAGACTGCATTTAAACTTCTTCAGGAACAGCTGCAGGATGTACTCTGCACACTTCCGCCGCGAGAGCAGGAGGTTCTTAAAATGCGGTTTGGACTTGAAGACGGATATTCGCTGACTCTTGAAGAAGTCGGTCTCTATTTTAATGTTACAAGAGAAAGAATTAGACAGATTGAAGCCAAAGCTTTAAGAAGGTTGCGACACCCGAAAAGAAGCAGACGGCTGAAAGATTATATAGACAATTAACAGAGGGGTTGCCGTATGCAAACAGATATCTTCGACAAACTGAAAGAGCTTCAGGATATTCTCTCACAGAAATTTGAAATTGAGAGAGATATTCAGGAAATTCCCAAGGCGATGGTTACTAAGAATGAGCTTCTTAATCGTCTTAAAAAAACATATATCGAAAAGAATGAAAAGGTAGAAGCAACTAAAAAGAAAATTGCTAATCTGCGTGTCAGACTCGCTGAAGCTGAAAGTCTGCGGGAAAAATATGAAAAGCAGATGGACGAAATTAAAACCCAGCGTGAGTACGAAATTCTTGATAAGGAAATCAAGGATGCTACTGAAAAAGAACAGGAATGCAGAAAGGATATAATTAAATCCGAAAAAGATCTTGAAGAATTTCAGTATCTGCTTGAACGTGATGAAAAACTCATCAAACAGCAGGAAGAGGAACTTTCTGCTGAAGAAGAGAAAAACAAGAATGAAAGTGAAGATAAACGTCAGAGACTTATCGAACTGGAAGAAATGGAAAAAAGTACTACTCCTGATATGGATGAGGAAATTCTTTTTAAGTTTGAAAGAATCATTCGAAGTAAATCAGGTGTTGGTATAGTTCCTGTAAGAAAATCTGTATGCTCAGGCTGCCATATGATTCTTCCTGCTCAGTTCGTTAATGAAGTAAGGGAAGGTGAAGATATACATTTCTGCCCCTACTGCAGCAGAATTCTTTTTTATGAAGCGATTGATGCCGATGAGGATAAGGACGATCTGAGCCTCTTCAGTGATGATGATTCAGAAGGTCTTGCCGATCTTGAAGACGACGATGATGACGATGATTTCTAGGTAATTGCATAGTATCAATCTTTAATTGGCAAACCAATTTTGATGTGTTAATATTTATTTGACGGACCGGATAGCCGCCCTTAAATTCAGGGAGGAAAGTCCGGGCTCCACAGAACAGGGTGCCGGATAATAGCCGGGGGAAAACTGTTTACAGTTTTTTACAGAAAGTGCCACAGAAAATATACCGCCCGGTATGCCGGGTAAGGGTGAAATGGCGGAGTAAGAGCCCACCGCCTTTATGGTGACGTAAAGGGCATGGTAAACCTCACCTGGAGCAAAGTTAAGCAGCAGAGGGTTGTTCGCCTAATCTGCGGGTAAACTGCTGAAGTCTGTCAGTAATGTCAGATTTAGATAGATGGTTATCCTAGACAAAACCCGGCTTATAGGTCCGTCTTTATATAAAAAGGCTATAAAATGATTCTACCTGGAGACAGATATAAATTTAACAGCAGAAAGCAGTCCGGCATTCTGCCTCGTATTATAATTATAGTAATCGCTGTGATAGTTATTGCAGGTTTAGGCTTCGCTCTATTTAAAAACGGAATTGGTAATAATATCCTTGGCTCAGCTCCTTCCCAGAATAACGAACAGACTATTGAACTTTTATGGGAAAACAAACACTACGAACAGATTAATGAAAAATGTGAACTAATCCTTAAAGAAGATCCCATGAATCAGAAAGCCCTTATATATAATGGCTTTTCTTATTTTTATCGCGGAGCAGCACAATTTTCACTTGAAGAAAAGATTCCACTGTTTGATGACGCGCTTATAAATCTAAGAAAATCGCTTCTGTTGAAAGAAACTGAAATTGATGGCAAAATTAATTACATCATCGGTAAATGCTATTTTCAAAAAGGAAAGTTCTATACAGATCTTTCTATAAAATATCTGGAAGAATCTGTTGAAGATGGTTATACTGGAGAAGATACTTTCGAGTATTTAGGGTTGTTGTATTCCAAGCTTGGTCAGTACGAACTAAGTTCAGAATATTATAAAAAAGCGATTGATGAAAAACCTTCCGATATGCTTTATCTGGTTCTTGCCCAGACTTATAACCAGATGGGGAAAATTGATGATGCGGAAGAATATTTAATCTGGACGCTTAATAAAACAACCGATTTCAATGTTGAGCAGAAAGCAAGATATCTGCTTGGCAATATATACATTGAAAAGGAAGAATTTCTAAAGGCAGAAGAAGAATACCGTAAGATTATTGAAAAAAATGAGAAGGCGGCTGATGCTCATTATTATCTTGGTGAGATATATGAAAAAATGGGTGATACTGCAAAAGCCAGATATGAATGGCGAAAATGTCTTGAAATTGATTCATATCATTACGGTGCAAAATTGAAACTTTATCCGGTTAATTGAAGCTTTGGGAGGTCATAATGGGGCTTGGTAAATTTGCAGATGCATTTTCATCAGATATTGGTATAGATTTAGGAACTTGTAATACACTTGTTCATGTAAGAGGAAAAGGGATTGTAATCTCTGAACCCTCCGTTGTTGCAGTAGAAAGAGGCACCAAAAAGGTTGTTGCTGTAGGAACAGAGGCAAAAAAAATGTTGTGGAAGACTCCGGGAGATATTATTGCCATAAGACCGCTCCGGGACGGAGTAATTGCCGATCTTGAAACAACTGAAAAAATGATAAGATATTTTCTTTCAAGAGTAATACCTAAAAGACTTTTTGTTAAACCTAGAATGGTTATTGGTGTTCCAACCTGTATTACTGAAGTTGAAAGAAGAGCTGTTGAGGAATGTGCACTTAAAGCCGGTGCCCGTGAAGTAAAGGTAATTGAAGAATCACTTGCAGCTGCAATTGGTGCAAACATGCCGATTTTTGAACCTGCCGGACATATGGTCTGTGATATCGGTGGCGGTACCACTGAAATTTCGGTTATATCACTTGGCGGAATGGTTGTAACAAAAGCTATCAGAATCGGTGGTGATGAGTTTGATGAGGCAATTATCAAGCATGTCAGGAATGTTCATAACCTGATAGTAGGCGAGCAGACAGCTGAAAATCTAAAAATTAAGATTGGTAATGCTTCTCCCGATAAAAAAATTGAAAAGATGGAAATTAAAGGCACAGATGCAATTACAGGTCTTCCGAGACGGCTTGAAATAGATTCAGTTGAAGTTCGTGAAGCTCTTCAGGAGCCCATAAACGGGATTATTGAAGAAATTAAAAGTACTCTAGGTCAAACACCTCCTGAGCTGGCAGCTGATATAGTAGAAAGAGGAATTGTAATGACCGGAGGCGGTTCGCTGCTTAAAGGAATGCCGAAACTTATATCCAAAGAAACAGGTGTACCGGTAATCCTTGCTGAAGATCCTTTACTATGTGTGGCAAAGGGTGCAGGAATGTACTATGAACATACTAAAGATCTCTCAAGCAGAACGATATATAACAGTCTCAACTGATAAGAGTTGATGTCAGAGTTTATAAATTTTATAAAAAAGCATAAGGACTTAAACCTTCTCATCCTTCTCCTCATTGTCAATCTGATAGTTCTGAATATCAGTAGCGGGGGAGGTCTCATTAATCCGAGACAGGCAGGTTTTACAGTTATCTCTGTATTTCAGAATGCTCTTCATTCCACAGGATCTTTTTTCTCCAACACAGTTAATTCAATTAATGAATTAAAGGAGCTTAAAAAAAGTTATGATGACCTCCAATCAAAAATTGTGGAATATCAGGAAATTGAGAGAAATATTGCAGAGCTTACCAAAGAAAATACTTCACTTAGAGAACAACTGGGTTTTTCCAAGAACTCAACTCTTGTAAATATACCGGCTGAGGTTATTGGCAAAGATCCAGGCAACGAATTCAACACAATAAATATTAATAAAGGATCCCGTGACGGGATTAGGAAGGATATGCCTGTGATAGCCCTACAGGATGGTTATCACGGTCTTGTAGGTAAGATAGTTGAGGTTGGTTTACAGAATTCAAAAGTTCTTCCAATATACGATACATCAACCTACGTCTCAGCACGGCTTATGACAGCTCGATATGAAGGCTTGATAAGCGGTGCAGGCAATGAAAATGAAACTCTGCTGATGAACTATGTCAAGAAAAGAGCAAGAGAAGAAATACAATATAACGATTATGTTATTACATCAGGTATGAAATCAATATATCCAAAAGGCATCTATATAGGTAGAGTTATAGCTATTGAGGGGAAAGAATGGGATACTTCACTCCAGCTCGAAATTGAGCCGATAATAGATTTTACGAGACTTGAATACGTTTATATTTTAAACGGGGATACTGAAAATTGAGAAATAGAACTTTCATCATAAGTACTTTGCTTATTGCCGTATTTATCATTCTGCAATCCACAGTATTCAGTAAACTAGGGATAAACGGCATAAAGCCGGATCTGGCATTAATTGTGCTCGTTTTTATGTCAAATAATATGGGCTCGATACGCGGCCAGATGACAGGCTTGATAGCCGGGTTGATTATGGACCTTCTTAGTTCCAGTCCGCTCGGGTTTCATATTTTTTCTAGAATGATAATCGGTTTTTCATTCGGTAAAATCAAAGGTAAACTTTTTCTTGACAGTATTTTGATGCCAGTGCTTTTTATAATATCTGCAACTGTAGTCAAACAAATTTGCGGATACTTTATTACAGTAATTTTTATTCCTGAATCAGGCGTCAGTTTCTTCTCGCATGAATTTCTTATAGAGCTTGGTTTCAATGCTTTTCTGGCACCGTTTATTTTTGCTTTACTGAAAGCTGTAAAGCTGTACCGTATTAATGAACGGGATGAGTATTAATGCCTCAGAATTTTATAGTTCCAAAATACAGAATACTGTTTCTAATGTTTCTCGTATCTGCATCAGTTATTGTTTATGCAGTTTTCCTGGGAACAATGCAGATTGTGAACTTCAGTGAATATGAAAAACGAGCCAGGGATGTAGCCAGCAGACAGGCTGTTATTCACGCCCAGAGGGGTGAAATTTATGACCGTAACAGGGATGTTCCTCTGGTTATGAATATACCATCTTTTGCATTGTATACTGTTCCAGGAGAGCTTACAGACAATGATAGGGAACTTCTTATAACCAATCTTGTAAAGTTTCTAGGATATAATGAAGATGAACTTCGAAAAAAACTTCCATCCGGCAGGTCTCCAAGTTTTTATGCTGTGGAGCTGAAAGAAGCTGTCCAGTACGAAACTATAACCTATATAGCAGAACATATAAATGAATTTCCCGGAATAAGCTGGCAAAGCAAACCAATTAGAGGATACATGGAAACCGGTTCTTTTTCTCATGTGATCGGTTATGTGGGAACTATTACAAGCGAGGATCTGCAGGTCCTTTATAACAAAGGTTATGACAGGAATTCTACAATCGGCAAAAGCGGTGTTGAAAAGCAGTATGATATGCTGCTGCGGGGAAAAGATGGAAGCCGTTTAAGAACAGTCGATGTAAGGGGCCGGAGAATCGACGAGGATGATTATCAGATTATAGCTCCGGAAAACGGAAATAATCTTGTTCTGACTCTTGATCGTGATATACAGATATTATGTGAAAAAGCTCTTGGTAACCGACTCGGTTCTGTTGTGGTTTTGAAACCAAATACCGGTGAAGTGCTGGCTATGGTTTCATATCCTAATTATGATCCTAATATTTTTTACACTGATGAAGGGAACAGGGAATACAATCGGCTGTCTCTGGATTCCAGATTTCCTTTTTTAAACCGCAGTATTCAATCCGGATATGCTCCCGCTTCCACCTTTAAGATGTTTATGACTGCGGCAGTTTTAGAAGAAGAAGCTTTTCCTCTAAATAAGACAATAAATTGTACAGGTGAAAAACGGCTTGGAGACAGAGTATTTAAATGTCACAAGCTCAGCGGTCATGGTCCGCTTGATCTTGCTCACGGACTTGCAGAGTCATGTAATGTCTTCTTTTACACAATGGGCATAGACTACCTTGGTATAGATAAGATTTCCGATTATGCCGGACGTTTCGGTTTTGGTCAGATTACAGGAATTGATTTACCTGGAGAAATTCAGGGGCTTGTTCCTACACCAGAATGGAAAGAGGAAGTTTATCATACAATCTGGGTCGGCGGTGATACCATGAATGTCTCAATAGGGCAGGGAGCTCTGAATGTAACGCCCTTACAGCTTGCCAACGCAGTTTCAATGATTGTTAATGAAGGGGTGGCCTATAAACCCCATGTTCTTAAAATGGTGACAGATTCTACAACCGGAGAGGTTATATCCTCTGTTGAACCTGAAATTCTGAGAACAAGCAATATCAGAAAAGAAACTTTTCAAACCTTAAAAGAGTATATGCGTGGAGTAATTACTGAAGGTACTGCAAGGTGGGTAATTACGACAAAAGCAGTTGAGATAGCCGGAAAAACTGGAACCGGGCAGGCAGGATATGATGAACAATGGGACTCCTGGTTTGCCGCATACGGCCCTTATGATGCTGAAGATCCTGATGACCAGGTTGTTGTAGTAGTAAATGTTGAAGCTAAGAATGATTGGGAATGGTGGGGGCCAAAAGCAGCTGATATGATTTTTCAGGGAATATTTGCTGATCAGAATTATGAAGAAGTACTGGAAGAATTTAAATATCGCTGGTATATTCAGGAACTGAGGAACCGTGAAGAGTGAAATCAAAATCTTTTTTTGCATTTGATCTGATAATTTTTTTCTCAATAGTCGCGTTGGTTACTATAGGAATAATCTTTATATATTCCAGCGGGATTTCTTCGGACGGGATTCTGCAGAATAATGAATATATTAAACAGATAGTATGGGGTGTTATTGGTCTCATTTTTTATATGCTGGTTTCATTTTTCGACTATGAAAAACTTCGAAGCTACAGTAGCCAGATTTATTACGCAATGATAATTATGCTGGTTATTGTTTTAGCTTTCGGTTCTATCGTTAATGGTGCCAGATCCTGGATCAGTTTTAAAGGCGTTGGATTTCAACCTTCCGAGTTTATGAAAATTGCATTGATCATTCAGCTTGCAGCTTTTTATGAAAAGAATGAGAAAAAATATAATGATCTGGTGAAATTTCTATTAGGCTTGCTTCTTATGGCAATCCCTATGGGGCTTGTTCTTATACAGCCGGATATGGGTACAGCTCTGGTATATCTGCCTATTTTTCTGGTTATTTCATTTACTGCTGGAATCAAACGACGATACATTTTCTTTATACTCTTAACCGGTATTTTCATTATAATTTTTACCCTTATACCAGCATGGGATAGTTATATTGTCGTTGAGAAGAATCTTAAGGTTACTCGTATTTTAACAGAAAAACATATCCTCTTAATTGTTATAGGTTCTATAGCTTTAATAGCGGCTTTGAGCGGCGCAGGTCTGCTATTTTATAAAAGAGCATACTTTTACTGGATTGGGTATTTTGCTCTAATTTTGTGCATAGCTCTCGGTATGACTTTTATTGCATCAGATTTTCTTAAAGATTATCAGCTTAAAAGGCTTATTATTTTTTTGGATCCGCAGGTAGACCCTAAAGGAGCAGGATGGAACGTTATTCAGTCAATTACTGCCGTAGGTTCCGGAGGACCATTAGGAAAGGGGTTTTTGCAGGGGACTCAAAGTCATTACAGATACCTTCCACAGCAGTCTACCGATTTTATTTTCTCTATTATAGCTGAAGAATGGGGATTTCTTGGTAGTATTATCGTTTTTGTTCTGTTTCTTGTAATAATGCTTAGAACTCTTTTTGTAATGACATCGGTGAAAGATGCATTTGCACTTTATTTGGGTGTGGGCGTAGTTGGAATGCTGTTCTTTCACTTTATAGTTAATATAGGTATGGCTATGGGCATAATGCCTGTAACCGGAATTCCACTTTTGATGGTCTCATATGGCGGGTCTTCGATCCTGACTAGTATGACAGCCCTGGGGCTTATCTCCAGTATCTACTTGCATAAATATAAATACTGATATAGGTTTTATTTCTATGAATAGTTTCTCAAACAAAAGAATTCCTGATGCTGAATTCAAGAAAATTCTGTTAAATGTGACTTCCCCGGGCAGATATTCCGGCGGTGAGTATAATTCGATAAAAAAAGCTGATTATTTATTAAAAATTGCACTCTGTTTTCCAGATTTGTATGAAATTGGAATGTCGAATCAGGCTGTAAAGATACTGTATAATATTATAAATAAAAAAACTCAAACCTCATGTGAACGGGTTTTCTGTCCTGCTCTGGATATGGAACAGGCATTGAAGAAAGATAAATATCCATTGTTTTCGCTAGAGACAAGAACTCCTGTCAAACACTTTGATATTCTTGCTTTTACAGTTGGATATGAACTAGCCGCTACCAACATGCTTAATATTTTATCTTTAAGCGGTATTCCTGTTTTAGCATCAGAACGAACTGAAGAAGATCCAGTGGTAATCGCAGGAGGGCCCGCAATTACTAATCCTTTGCCATTTGGAAAGTTTATTGATGCAGTATATATAGGTGAAGCTGAATCTGAATTTTTGTCTTTAATTAAAGAACTTGAAAATTTAAAAACAAAAGGGTTATGTCGGTCCGAGATTCTACGGATCTTACATAAAAATCCATTTATATGGTTTTCAGGTAAAAAAGAAAAAACCAAGAGGGCTGTCTGGAGTGATTTCGGTAGCAATCTTACAGATATGAAATATCTTGTTCCTTCAATAAAGACTGTCCAGGATAATGGTGTAATAGAGATTATGAGAGGCTGTCCTAATGGCTGTAGATTCTGTCATGCAGGAATTTATTATAGGCCATTCAGGGAAAAATCGGTTAATAATACCATAAATGAAGCTGAAAGCATAATTAAAAATTGCGGATATCGTGAAATGACTTTATCATCACTGTCCAGCGGTGATTATACACAGATACAGACGCTCAGTAGGCGTTTGAATGATATTTTCAGCCATAGAAAAATATCTTTTTCTTTTCCGTCCATGCGTGTAAACGGTTTCACATTGCCTCTAATAAATGAAATATCAAAAGTACGTAAGAGTGGCTTAACTTTTGCAATAGAAACTCCGGATATTGCTCACCAGAGAGGGCTTAATAAAGAAGTTACTACCGATAAGATTATTGAAATACTAATTCAGGCTAAAAAATTTGGCTGGAATAAAGCGAAGTTCTATTTTATGGTTGGCCTTCCTTTCTTCAGGGAAGATGAAGAAACCGATAATATTATAGATTTTCTAAGGAAAGTAGGGCGGGAATCAAGGATGCAAATTAATGTTAATTTAGGTACCTTTATTCCTAAACCGCACACTCCATATCAATGGTCGTTTCAGCTTACTGAAGAAGAAGCTCTAGAAAGGATAATGAAAATTAAAAAGGCTCTTCCACCAAGATTTTTTAAGGTTGGATATCAGTCACCTTTTATGTCCATGATAGAAGGAATTATAAGCAGAGGAGATGAATCGGCTGCAGATATTATTCTAAATGCCTACAATAACGGAGCCAGGCTGGATGCGTGGGAAGAGTATATTGACCGTGATGCATGGAGAAAAGCAATTATAGACTGTAATGTTAAAATGGATATTTTATTTAAAGGTAAAGATACTGAAGATGCTCTACCATGGGATGATATCAGTTTAAACGTGGGGAAAGCATTTCTTAAGCGAGAACTGGAGAAATCTTTCAGTAGTGAAATAACAGATCCATGCAATAATCCCTGTAATGATTTGTGCGGCTGCTGTAATGATACTACTGAAGTGATTCACGCTGAAAAGCCAGAAGATGAAATAATAGAAAACGAATCGGAAAAATCAGAGGAAGAACCTAAAAATAGGAATAAGCTATTATTTTCATTCACTAAAAATAAATCTGCTGTATATCTATCACATATAAATATTATGTCTGTTTTTGAAAGGGCATTTCTTCGAGCCGGACTTAATGTTTGCTATACTGAAGGTTTTAATCCAAAGCCGGTGCTGGAATTTGCAAATCCTGTTTCTCTTGGGATATATTCAAACGAAGAAATTGCCGCAGCAGATTTTATATTTTCAGAGAATGTAAATACTGAAATTATTGAAAATAGTTTCAAAGAAAGTTTGAACGGTGTTCTTCCTGAAGGAATAAAAATTGAACGGTGTAAAGTTGTAAAACTTATTGAAAATGAAGCAACCGGTAAAAAGACAAGATCTACCATGTCTGTATATGCCGGCGGCATATATGAAATAAGTGCTGTAAAAGATTTGAAATCTGAAAAAATAGAAAAGCTTAGGGCTTTTCTTGAGAACAGCAATGATCTGAAATTTGAATTACAGGAAAAAAATATTATTCTAAGAACAGGTTTGAATTTTTATGATGAGAAGGTCAAAATTGTTAATCCGGTTAAATATCTAATCGAAAATTTCTCAAATATATTTATTTCAGAGTTTACGGTTAGAAGATTATCTACACTTGCAGAAGACTGGAGAGATAAAGACAGCTATAAGCAGGTTAGTTACTTTGATCTTTATCATTAGCAGTTTGTTTTAACTTTGCCTCATCCCAGAGTTTATCAAGATGTTCGAGAGACATTTCGGACATCTTTTTATTTTGTGATTTTACTTCAGATTCAATATATCTAAAGCGTTCTAAAAACTTTGAGTTGGTTTTTGAAAGTGCAGTAGATGGATCTACTTTAAGATATCTTGATATATTTATAATAGTAAAAAGAATGTCTCCAATTTCTTCCTCAATATTTTCATCCGAATTTTTCTGGACTGCCTGTTTAAGTTCGTCAACTTCTTCATCAAGCTTGACAATAACATCATCAATTGTGTCCCATTCAAAGTTATTTTTAGCTGCTTTTTTCTGAATCTTATAAGCTTTTAAAAGAGGGGGGAAATGCTTTGCAAGAGAATCCATAACAGAATCATGATGTATTCTTCCTTCTACATTAAGCTTTATATCATCCCATTGCTGCTTAACTTCTTCAGGAGTACCTGCCTGTTTATCACTGAAGATATGCGGGTGTCTTCTGATCAATTTTTCACAAATAGATTTAAAAACATCATTCATACCGAATCTATTCTGTTTTTCATAGATTATGCTTATAAAGGCAGCAAGTAAGAAAACGTCTCCCAATTCTTCACAGGCATGTTCATAGTCATTCTCAATTATTGCATCAAAACATTCATATGCTTCTTCAATAAGGTTTTCTTTAAGACTGTCAGGAGTTTGTACTCGATCCCAGGGACAACCATTTGGACCAAGAAGTGTATTAAGTATCTCAATCAGAGAGTTGAAATCGTATGAAGGTGTATTATTTTCCATACAGTTATGATAACACATATATAAAAATTAATTAATAATACTGGCAATCATTAGAAAATTAAATGCTTCATTGTATTCATATATTGTGCATATAATTGCATGAAAGTTTCTGTAATTCAGAGCAGAGGTGTATATAAAATAACACAACGTGAGGTAATACATAAAGGTGAAGTTCTGGATTTTGACTGTTGTTTAGCACGCGTTTGGTCTTTTTGGCGGTTTCGGTTTTTATGGAGGAGAGGTTTCGTTTGTGTTCCGGGGCAAAAGTCGTGTAATTTTGAGCAGCGGGGGTTATAAAGTGTTCAAATAATTGGAATGATAATTATTACATGTAGACAGAATATATATTATCAGAAGTAAAATGTTTCCAAATAATTATAAAAAGCAGCGTTTTTTCCTATAAATTAACCCTAAGTAAATATGAGATCTATAAAGAAAAAACCAACAATCATTCCACTCTATTTATTTAAAATTAGTTATTCTCGGCTACTATACTGTAAAAAAAGACAACAACTATAGATGTTATAAGTGGCATGAATATACTTATCGTAAAAATATTTTTGAAAAAGCTGAAATACTTAAGAGGATCAAATGTAATAAAAAGATTTAAGAAACCTCCCAGAAAAGAACCTATCACTCCGAATAATAGGCAGGGAAGAAAATGTTTAAGGCTTTTTCGTTTAAAAAATAAAAAGAAAAGGAAAGATATGATAGTACCAATCAAAAGATACGTAAGTGCTACATTAAAATAAAAAAACATCTAACTATAAATCTCCAATATTATAATAAAAAAGTATCAGTAGGAATCTGTAATACTGCAGTCAAAGCTTAAGGTTCCCAGATATTCAGGTTCACTATACACAGACTGAGTAATATCGTCTGTGTCTCTTCCGTAGGAACATATATAAAAAGTTATATAGAGGTTCATTACATCCGACATATTTGCAGAAGTAATACTCGATGGCATATCACTGTCATTTAAATCAAAATCAGTATCATTAAAAGATTTAGCAATATAATCAGAACTTGAAGGATCAGATATCTGATCATTATATACCCATCTGTAAAGATAAGGTGTCGGGTCGAATGTATATGTGCTTGTGTTATAAGATTCAATATTATTATAATTCTCATTGAGAAAATTAAATCTGATTTCAAAATCAGCATCCAGAAGATTCTCATCAAGCAGAAATGCAGGTTTAGAATTGCTGTGTGAAGTTTCATCAATACCGGATGTAATAAGAGTAGACCCAGTTATTCCGGTGGAAACATATAACCTTCTGAATCCATTATTTTTTAAAAGAGTATAATCAGGACTGGAGTTCCCGTCAATTCTATTAAAATCTGTAAGATAGGTTGTAGAACTCGTTGATTCCGGATAATAGATTTTATAGAAAATCTCATAACCCTGAAATATATTTAGGGAATTAGTATAAGCGTTTTGAAAAATCAAGTCATATTCACCTGTAGTAGGATCATCACGTACCTGAGTTGTTACGGGTGGTGCAAGGTAGGCATATGTAGGCAACCCGCAGGATGAAATAAAAATTAATATTAAAACAAGACTTATTAGACTAAAATACCGGAGGAGCGGTAATGAAATAAAACTTAGCACTACCCTATTTTCTAAAATTTCTAATCTATCTTTTATATTAAATATCAATAAGCTCATAAATTGTTTCGAGCTTATTCTTACCTTTTACTCTTATAATGTCAAGCTAATGTTTAATAACTTTATACGGACATAATAACTAATATTGTCTTAATATTTATAACACTATTTTCCTCCCCTAATACTTAAAAAGCCCTGTTCTTTTATTAAATAAAGAATCAGGGCTTTTTTGTAATTTAGGTAATTACTTTATAAAATGTCAATAAGTTCATAGATGAGTACAGGTTTATTCTTTCCCTTTACCCTGATGTTATCGAGTTCCCTGGCAATAACTTTATCTTTAACCTTTCCAAATGTATTATCACTCATTATTATGTTTGTTCTGTACTGTTTATTGGTTCCTTCAAGCCTTGCACCCAGGTTTACATTATCACCCATTACCGTATAATCCATCCTCTGGGCGGCGCCCATGTTTCCTACAGTCATTTTTCCTGAATTAAGGCCGATTCCAATATCAATCTGTTTTTCGGGAGGTAAGGTTTTGTTCAATTCTTTTAATGCTTCCATCTGCTTAATGGCAGCTGTACAGGCCCTTAAAGCATGATCATCCTGTTCAAGGGGTGCTCCCCAGAAGGCCATAATGGCATCACCCTCAAACTTATCAAGAGTTCCTTCTGTTTCGATTATAATGTTAGTCATCTCAGTCAGGTACTTATTAAGTAGCTGCACGAGCTCCTGTGGTTCCATTGACTCTGAGAGCGTTGTAAAACCTCTTATGTCAGAGAAGAATACTGTTAAATCCTTATCAACACCGCCAAGCTCTGGAGGATTATCCATCATCTGCTCAACAACCTTCGGACTGAGATATGTACCGAACATTCCCTTTATTTTACGTTTATCACGTTCCTCTGTCATTGCCCTGTAGGCAATGATCATAAGGAAGGTCAGAACAATAGCCGAGGCCGGTTCTGGAAAAGATATTACATAATTATGTGAATCAAAAATAAAGCTGGATCCTATGAAAATACTCAGGATTAGAACAAGTGATATAAGCAGAGACCATAAAGTTGGCAGCCTTGAAGAAAGAAAAGCTACAAGGAAAATAGCTACAGCCAGAATTAATGTATCTACCCAGAAAGGAGCGTCTGTTAGAAATTTGTCCATCAGGATGGTATTAAGGGCATTGGCGTGTATTTCAACACCGAACATCAGTCCGTATGGTGTCGGTTTTTCATCATCAGCCATTCCTCTTGTAAAGGCTCCAACCATTACAATTTTATTACCCAGAGCTTTGGTTCTGGGTAGTCTTCCTCCGGCCTCAGGCGGTGTAGTAGCATAACCGGAAAAGGAACGTATAGGATAGGTTTGACGTTCGCCAGCTGCTGCAAATGATGGGAATCCCATGTAATTTATCAGCATTGTTCCGTCTTCATCAATTGGAATACGTATTTCGTCGATATCACGCTTGACAGCTTCCTTGGTCAGATTGCCTTCTTCATCAAATTCAGCCGGACTTGTAATTATTGTGTATTTCTCCCATGCTCCGCTTTCAACGTTAAAAACCTGCGGAGAAGGAATTACTATGGACTCCCCTATTGTAATATCAAGATCATTGAGCGTCTTTCCGAAATAATTACATGATAAACTTAAGGTGATAGATGGAACAAAACTGCTTTCATATTTTTCAACAATGTAATATTTTTCGTCCGGTTCCCCGTCATTGTTAGTATCAACAGTTTTTAAAGGTGCATCCTTTTCCATATCACTTTTAAGCTTTTCAATAATCTGTCTTGTAAGAGGATACTCAATATTATGCTTATTTCCTGTATTATCAGTCCAAACAAGTTGTTCGTAATTATTGAAATCTACAGGATAATCAACCTCAAGCTCATTTAGTTTAACAGAATCAATTAATTTACTGCTTTTTGCAACAAGAGCCTGTCGGCGATAAATCCCGTCGTTATCCTCTTTAAAGTTTGCATGTCCGTATCCGTAGGTTGAATTGGCATAAGGTGCAAGAGGCGGTTCCAGTCCGTAGAATGACATCATCTCGGACCAGTTTCCCTTAATATCAGTTAACTCTCCGTAATTATCATATAAAAGTTCCTGACGGTAAAAATAATCATCATATGTTGTAGAAGAAGGTGGTGTCTGGCTGAGTACTGTTTCAAGGAAGACTCTTCCATTTTCATTTATCGCTTCATTGAGAATACCATCATGAGTCGTATTATTATCAGGGTCTGTAAGGAAAATATCCATGAAGATGGAGCTTTCTCTTTCATTCTGATTCTGAATTCTTGCAAGTGAACTGAGCAGATCAGCTTCCCTCCAGCGTGGAAACGGCCATTTTCCCAGTCTTTCAAGTGATTTTAAATCTATACCTACTATAAGGATATCAGGAGATATGTTTGGATTGAATTCTTCCAGAGTAACGCCGACTTCTATGTCCTTATTCTGCCTTGAATATCTGTTTTTAAAAAAAGTATCAAGCATAGAAGAATCGAGCCGTCTGAAGACATCTGTATATTCTGAGACTGCAGTGAATGCTAGTAGAAGAAGAAGACCAATGATCCAGCAGAATACCTTTGTTTCAAATATTTTTAACCGTTTCTTTTTTCCTGACATAAGGGGTTCTCCTGACTAATTATGTCAAAAAAATACGCAAAATAAAAGCATTTTTTAACAAAAAAAAGCTGACCATTAATAGTTATGGTCAGCCTTTCTTTTAACAGGTATACTGGTCTATTTATTTAACTGTATTAGTCTGGTGTGTGCAAAATCAGTCCAGCCATTGGAAGGAAAGTCGTCTATTAGGCTGTTGTAATATTCAACCGCCTTATCAATGTCACCTGAAGCCTCATATAGCCTGCCAAGGGAGAGAATTGCTCTTGGTGCATCAGCATAGGTCTCTCTATAGTCATCAGCCACATTCTGGTACATCTCGATTGCTTTCTCATTATTTCCCGAGTTTTCATAGGATATTGCAGCAAGCATGATTGAAACAGGTGCGAGATAGCTTTTTTTGTTTACTTCTGAGGATTTTACATAATAATCCGCAGCCTCATCATATTTTTCAGCTGCTGATTTCATATTTCCGGAAAGAAAATAGGCTTTCTGCGCTGCATAACTGCCTGTATACTCGGAAATAAGTGTTTCAGCATCAGCAATAATTTCCTGCTCCATCGCTGTTTTATCAGCCTCTTCCTCATCAGTGAAAGACTGCCATTCGACATATTTTTCCTGAAGAGCTTCAACACTTAAAGCCGCTTCATTATTTTTCTTTTCAGAAAGATTTGTAATTATAGCTGAAACTATTACAGCAACAAAAATAACTGCAAGCAGGATAACCAGCAACTTTTTATTTTTTTCAAGAAAAGATGATAATCCATTTAAAAATTTCTGTTTGCCGCTAAGTTCTTTAGCATTTTTCGAAGTCGCCATTTTATTTAAAAATTCTCCTTTGGTGTATTATATATCAAGAATTGATTATTTCAAGTTCCCTTAACAATTTAGAGAGATATGTTCTCTGTATACCAAGAGTTTTTGCAGTCTCGGTTTGATTCCAGCTATGGTTTTCTAAAGTACTTTTGATAAAGTGCTTTTTAAATGTATTTACTGCATCTTTAAGACTGCTTTTATCGTAATCACCGGCCTGATCTGCATTATTGAATAAAAGCAGGTGCTGAGGCTTAATAAAATCTTCATCACAAATAACTACGGAACGTTCAATTACATTTTCAAGTTCTCTCACATTGCCAGGCCAGGCATAACTCATAAGTGCATCCAGAGCTTCATTTGAAAACTCTTTTATTCTTTTTTTAAGCTCCCGATTGAACTTTTTTAGAAAAAAGGAGGACAGTTCAGGAATATCTTCAACACGTTCTCTTAACGGCGGAACATAAAAAGGCAGTACATTTAACCTGTAATATAAATCCCTTCTGAACTCGCCCAGTTCAATCAGCTTTTCAATATCTTTATTTGTTGCAGCAAGCACCCTCACGTCAACAGTGGTAGGTTCACTGGCTCCGACTTTTTCAAAAACCATATGCTGTAAAACTCTTAACAGCTTGCTTTGAAGATTCAGCGGCATATCACCTATTTCATCAAGAAAAATTGTACCCCCGTCTGCCAATTCAAATCGGCCGCGCCTGTCGTTTGTGGCATCGGTAAAAGCACCCTTAACATGTCCGAAAAGCTCACTTTCGAGAAGATGTTCAGGAAGCGCTGCACAGTTAATTCTGATAAAAGGACCGCCTGCTCTTTTGCTGTTAAGGTGTATCTGCTCAGCAAAGAGTTCCTTGCCTGCGCCGCTTTCTCCAAGAATCAATACAGATGAATCTGTAGATGCAATCTTTTCAGCAAGTTCAAGTTTTTCTTTAATTATTCTGCTGCCATGAATAAATGGATGGTATCCTTTTTCCACATTGATTTTATCCTGAAGCCTGATAATTTCATCAGTAAGCCGCTGGTAGGATCTTGCGTTCTGAATAGCCAGTGCAGCTTGAACAGCAAAGCGTTCGAGCCAGACAAGGTCATCATTGGTGAAATTCTGCTGATCGAGTCTGTTAATAATTTCTATAACACCGACACAGCGGTCTTTAATACGCATTGGTACGGCCAGAATTGAGGTTGTGGCATATCCTGTCTGTGAATCTATGCCTTTGAAGTGTCTTTCGTCTTTATCAACATCATTTACAATCAGACTTTTATTATGCTTTGCAACCCATCCGGCTATGCCCTCACCTACTTTCACTGAAAATTTCTGGACTTCAGGTCCCTTCGGTCCAAGCGAGATTTCAAAATACAATCGGTCATTTTCAGGATTCAATAAGAGAATAGATGATGATTCACCGTTTGTCAGGCGTGAGGCAGCCTCCAGTATATGCGTTAAAAGCGCCTTGTCATCAGCATAATCGGAATTAATAAGAGTGTTAATTTCGATTAGTGTTTCAAGGCGCTCAACATCAATGGACGCTGCCTGCATAGGTTTTACCGTCCTGTCAGTTCTTATTCTTCGTCGAGATTTATTTTATCTTTAAGCATGTCGCCAAGTGTAAAGTTTCCTTCCTCTTCACTGTCATGAATATATTTGGAAAGTTCTTCACGCTGAAGACTCTTCTGGTATTCCCTGATGGAAAGTGAAAGTCTCTGTGCATCAGCTTTGATTTCTGTAACAAGGGCTTTAACCTTATCGCCTACGTTGAATTTCTTAAGAAGATCTTCGTCTGAAAGCTCTCTGTTGGGGTTTTCAGCAAGATTATACTTGTTGATAAGACCTTCAATACCTCCGGGAACCTTAACAAAAATTCCAAAGTCGGTAATATTGGTTACTTCGCCTTCAATAAGACTTCCTCTCGGATAGGATTTCTTAAGCTGATCCCATGGGTCGTCGGAAAGCTGTTTAACACCAAGTCTAACACGCTTGTTTTCACTGTCAACAGAAATAACTGAAGCTTCAATTTCCTCACCTTCCTTAAGAACTGAAGAAGCATTCTTAATCTTCTTTGTCCAGGAAAGATCATCTATATGAAGGAAGGCATCAATACCTTCTTCAAGTTCAATGAAAGCACCTGAATTGGTAACTTTCTTGATAGTCTTTTTAAGAACCATTCCAACAGGGAATTTTTCTGCAATTGAATCCCACGGATTAGGAAGAACCTGCTTGAGTCCAAGCGAAATACGTCCCTCATCAAGGTTAAAAGCAAGTATTTTGGCTTCTACTTCATCACCGATGGAAACAACTTCTTTCGGATGATTAACCCTCTTGGTCCATGAAAGTTCTGAAATATGCGCCAGACCTTCAATACCTTCTTCTATCTCTATAAAAGCACCGAAATCTGTGAGCTTTGTAACCTTTCCATTAATAACATCATCGATGTGATATCTGTGCTCGAAGGTGTTCCATGGGTTGTCTGAAAAATGTTTAAGTGAAAGGTTGATTTTCTTGTCTTCAGGATCAATCTTGATGACCTTAAGCTTTATAACCTGTCCTTTCTTAACATAATCTTTCGGCTTTGTGACATGTCCCCAGCTCATATCATTGATATGGAGAAGTCCGTCAAAACCACCAAGATCTATGAATGCACCGAAAGATGTAAAGCTTTTAACTGAACCTTCAACTTCATCGCCGATAGTTGTGTTTTCAAAGAAGTCTTTCTTGGCTTTTTCAGCAGCTTTTTCAAGATACTGTCTTCTTGAAACTACTATTCTTGCCCGTGAAGAAGTACTGAACTTGTCAATCAGAAACTTTGACTTTAGATTGAGGTACTCTTCCGGAGTTTCTACTCTGATTGTGTCAATTTTTGAAATCGGGTTGAAAGCCTTTACATCAAACCCCAGATCAACTTCAAAACCACCCTTGATAACCTTACATACTGTTCCTTCAATGGGTGTTTCGTTCTCTGAAGCTTCTTTCAGGTTTTTCCAGAATACCTGACTGTCGGCTTTTTTCTTGGAAACGACAACCTGGCCGCCTCTTCCTTCTTTCTTGATCAGCACTACACTGACCTTATCCCCAATTTCTGGTTTATTTTCGAATTCTTCAAGGGAGATTTTGCCTTCTGATTTATAGCCTACGTCTATAAAAACCTGTTCGGGGGTAATCTCTATTACTGTACCCTCGATCAGGGCCCCTTCTTCGATATCTTCGAAGTTCTTCAGATATTCTTCCTGAAGGGTCATGTTGTTATTGTCGGCGGTAACATCTCTGTCTGTCATAAGCGGCAACTATCTCCTAAAACCTGTTATTTCATCTCTGAATTTTATGTAATACTTTCTCACAAACTTCATCTATGGTCAAGTCCGATGTGTCCAAATATATGGCATCCTCGGCTAATTTCAGACTCCCCACAGGTTTGTTTTTATCTATTTCATCACGTTCTCTGATAGAGTTTATAAGCTCTTCCAGTGATTGTGAACTGGTTCCCTGTTTGTAGCGGCGGCTGGCGCGGACTTCAATTGAAGCATCCATGTAAAACTTGAAATCAGCATCAGGAAAAACGACGGTTGATATATCACGGCCTTCAACAACTACATCCATTCCTGATGCGGTTTTTCGAAGAGCATCGGTTACTATGCTTCTTACATCGATAATGGCAGAATGTGTAGCTACCCATTTATCAACGGCATCTGTGTGAAGATGAGTTTCAACGTTAATTCCGTCAAGATGAAGCTTTTTATCTTTTATTTCAATGCTTATATTTTTCGCATTATCGGTAATCGCAGTCTTATCTGTCAGTTCCAGATTCTTTTTAATGGCTGAAAGTGTTACAGCCCGGTAAAAGTTTCCTGAATTCAGGTAAAAAAAACCGGATTTTTCAGCAATTTTTTTTGCTATTGTACTTTTACCGACGCCTGCAGGACCGTCGAGTGCTATGATCAATGTCCGTCTCCTGATCTCAGAAGCCTTGAAACTTCCTTATCGTTCAGATATCTGTACTCACCGGGTTTAATGCCTTTGATGGAAATATTTCCTATCATTATTCTGTGAAGTTTTTTAATCTTGTAAAGACGTGAGGCAAAAAGGTTTCTTATCTCCCGGTTTTTACCTTCAGCAAGGGTAACTTCAACCTTATAAGGTGATTTCTTTGAAAAATCACTAATCTGGTATTTTATTCCTTTAACCCGTACGCCCTTCTTCCATTCTTCAAGATCCTCGTCCTTGATTTCCTCTCTTGTTTCTATGAGGTAGGTTTTAAGGACACCGGAAGACGGGTGAGTAATTATCTTGGTAAATTCACCGTCGTTTGTGAAAAGAATCAGTCCGGAAGACATATAATCAAGACGTCCTACATTATATATTCTGCCGGGCCAGGCATTCTTTACGAGGTCAAGTGCTGTCGGACGTCCGTCAGGATCATCTGAAGTGCATACATAACGTATGGGTTTATTCAGTGCAAGATATATTTTTTTCTTTGCCGGATATACCGGTCTTCCATCGAAGGATACTGAATCATCAGTAATTTTTATGCCCTGTTCCCGCACGATCTTACCGTTTACAGAAACTCTTCCCTGCGAAATAAATTCTTCACATTTACGCCTGGAACCTATTCCGGAATGAGCCAGATATACCTGCAGTCTTATTGCTTCTTTATTGTCATCCATTTAATTCAAACCTGTCACTTTGGACATCATCCAGTTTCGGCAGATCGGATATACTGCCGAGTCCGAATGTCTTTAAAAATTCTTTAGTAGTTCCGTATTGAACCGGTTTACCCGGGACATCTTTCTTTCCTACTACTTTAATAAGAGTTCTTTCACTGAGTATCCGCATCATGTTGTCAGCTGAAACTCCCCTGATATTCTCAATTTCAGCCTTTGTAATAGGCTGTGAATAAGCAATGATTGCCAGTGTTTCCATTGCAGCTCTTGAGAGTCTTTTATCGTTTTTCTGGCCGTATCTCTCTTTTAAATAATCCCAGAGTTCACCCTTAGGGGTCAGCAGATATCCGCCGGCAAATTCAATAAGATCAAGCCCGTTTCCTTCTGCTTTATATTTTTCTTCAAGTTTCTCCAGAGCTTTTAAAATCACATCTTCCGGAAGATCTGTAATCTTCTTAATGGTTTTTATTTCAACCGGATCGGATTCAAGAAACAGGACTGCTTCTATAAGCGCCATTTCTCTAAGCAGTTCCATCAAGTGGTTCCTCCTGCTCTTCGGGTTCTTCGCGTTTCTTTATAAGGATATCTCCGAAAAGTTTATTCTGCAGTATAGTAATTCTTTTCTGTTTTACCGATTCAAGAACGGCCAGAAAGGCACAGACGACATCAAGAATCGAATTTTCACGTACGAGCAGTTCCGAGAACAAGAACTCTTCCCTTGCTTCGAAATACTCATACATCAGACTTATCTTTTCATTGATACTTACTTCTTCGTATAAATCAAGAATACGTTCTGAAGATAAAGAAGTAATAATATTTGAGAAAGTCTGAAATAGATCCCATACGTCAACCTGTTCCCATAGACTGTCATCCTGAGGGAAAGGGAGCGTACGCTGCTTTCTTGTTCGTTCAATCCGCCATTCGGATTCAGCTTCTTTTTCGGCCATAAGATCCGATATCTTCTTGAATTTCTGATATTCAATCAGCCGTTCGACAAGTTCCTTTCTTGGATCTTCAAGCTCCTCATCGACATCAATTTCAACCGGAAGAAGCATCCTGCTCTTAATATAAAGCAGAGTTGAAGCCATTACGTAAAACTCCGTCAGGTTATCAAGATTAACCGAGACGGCATATTCTATAAATTTTATATATTGTTCCGTGATCTGAGAAATTGGTATATCATATATATTGATTTCCGATTTTTTTATCAGAAAAAGCAGAACATCGAGTGGCCCTTCAAAATCATTAATTTTAAAATGACTGTGAAGCTCCGTTTCAGACCTTTCATCCATGACGGTTAATATAACTTTTCGGTTAAAAACAGTAAATACCCTGTTCTGAAAGCCCTTCAATAAATGTGCTATAAAGGACATTGGTACCAGGCTGTTTTATTTCGGGATTGAGTTCCAACAGCGGTACTAAGGCAAATTTACGCAGGTGCAGACGTTCATGAGGAATAACCAGAACAGGCGGATCTATAATTAAATCGTTTCCATAGAGAAGTATATCAATATCGAGGGTTCGCGGTCCTCTTCTGATTTCATTTTCCCTGTTTCGCCCGTATTCTGCTTCAATTCTGTTAATTTCGGATAGTAAATCATAAGCAGACAGTCCTGTCATACCTCTTACTGCGGTATTGATGAACTGCGGCTGATCTGTTACATCCTGAGGATCTGTTCTGTAAAATGATGCGATTTCCGCATTCGAAAGTATTTTTTTTAACTGTTCAAAAGCGTCTTTAAGGGTTTGTACCGGGTTCCCGAGGTTGGAACCCAGCCCAAGATATACCGTTTTTTCAGTCAATTCAGAAAAGATCTCCATCAGCCGCTGGAACCGCTTTTTTGGATGCAGCAGTTTTCTTTTCTTCCTTCTTGCTGTCATCAGCTGAAGCTGAAGCTTCGGGCTTGGGAAACATAACCTGACGAAGCTTTGCTTCTATATCAGCAGCGGTATCAGGGTTATTTTCAATGAAAAGTTTCGCATTTTCACGTCCCTGACCGATTCTTTCTTCGCCGTAGGAATACCAGCTTCCGCTTTTATCTATCAGTTCATATTTTACGGCTGCATCAAGAAGACTTCCGCTCGCAGAAATACCTTTTCCGAACATGATTTCCATTTCAACTTTTTTAAATGGAGGTGCAACCTTATTTTTTACGACCTTTACCCTTACTTTGTTTCCGATGGCGTTATCAGTTCCCTGGGTGATGGTTTCGACTCTTCTGACTTCAAGTCTTACAGAGGAATAGAATTTAAGAGCGTTTCCGCCTGTAGTTGTTTCCGGGTTACCGAACATAACACCTATTTTCATTCTAATCTGGTTAATGAATATCAGACAGCATCCGGATTTTGAAATGGTTCCGGTTAGTTTTCTCAGTGCCTGGCTCATAAGTCTGGCCTGAAGGCCCATATGGGAATCTCCCATTTCTCCTTCAATTTCAGCCTGAGGCGTAAGCGCAGCTACCGAGTCTATAACAACAATATCCACCGCTCCGGATCGTACAAGTGATTCAGCTATCTCAAGGGCCTGTTCACCGGTATCAGGCTGCGAAACCCACAGTTCATCGGTATTAACGCCTAGAGCTTTAGCATAAGTCGGATCCAGTGCATGCTCCGCATCTATAAATGCCGCAATACCGCCTTTCTTCTGAGCTTCAGCGATAGCATGCAGTGTAAGAGTGGTTTTACCTGAGGATTCAGGTCCGTAGACTTCAATGATTCTTCCTTTCGGATATCCACCTACTCCAAGAGCTTCATCAAGAAGTATGGAGCCCGATGGTATAGATTCAACATTCAAATCAGTTCCGGTTCCCAATTTCATCAATGAACCTTTACCGAACTGTTTTTCTATCTGAAGTCGTGCTGCTTCAAGAGCTTTATCTTTTTCACTGTCATCAGTAATTACTTTGGTTTCGGGCAATGCTGCTCGTTTTGCCATAAATATACTCCTTACCCTCCCAATACCGAAAAATATTTACGGTGATTCAGGAATATCTTTTCTGTAATAATAGCTTAGAAAAATAAAAAAGTACAGATATCTGTTATGACAACTGAAAGAGTGAAAACAGATTATCAGAAAAGCCGCTGAATGGCCTTACCTTTCAGAACTATCCGGCTGGAATTATCGATATCTATACGTGCAAGTAAGGCTACAGCCTGATTTGTATTTACTCTGATACCAAAATTAAATTCAACAGGCAGGACGCCTTCAAGATTCTTTTCCTCATGATAGCCCACAAGAAAATCAAACCTGATAACATCTTCGCTTTCAAAAACATTTGTTGTTTTGCCTTTCCATAGAATATAGCATCCACGGTACAGTGCCGGCTCGGCTAAAACTTCTGCATAGGTGAAGTTGTCTTTTACATCAGTTATTTCAGGTGCTCGTATGTATTCGGATAAAAGTCTAGCACGATCTTTCACATACTCAGTAGCATTTGAAAGCAGAAGTCTGTTGATTTCTCTCATAGCAATGTTATCGCGGAAATCATAAAGATAATCCTGGATATCTTTTAAAAGCTTTTCTACTTCCTTTTCAGAAAAAGTATAGGAAAAGCTGCCTGTTAGTTCGGTAAATTCTTTCCTTGCATCAAGTTCTACATCTGGAAGTTCCGGTCTGGAAGAGGCTTTATCAAAAAAATCAATTAATTTAACAACTTTAACGGGCGCCGGTATAAGGCTGCCTGGAATTATTTGAACTGCAATCAGCAATAGGATTAGAATCGCTGCAGGTATCAACAGATATTTGAGATTATTTTTTCTTTTGCCTGGAACTGGAATAAATTTTTGAAGTCTTTCCTGTGCTGCTACGCCGGTGAAATAATCACTTTCCGCATTCTTTTTGAGAAAATTAAGCCCTCGTGCTGCATATGTATTATCAGGATCGAGTTCAACAACATCGAGCCATATTCGAAGTGCATTACCGGTATCACCTCTTTTAAGATAAACTGCGGCGATTCCAAGAAGAGAAACAATGTCATCTTCATTTATTGTAATTGCCCGTCTCAAATAAGAATAAGCGCCGCCGTAATCACCTGTAAATAGACAGGACATTCCGAGTAAATGGTAGAATTCAAAATTATCACGGAAACGAAATACCTGAGGTTCAAGTATCCTTATTACATCAGAGAATTTTTGTTTGTTGTATAGTATAAGAGCATTTTTGAAATTTTCCGCCATCGTTATTCTTCAAAATTCTCTTTATTCTTTTCTAAGGCCTGTATCATTATATTCAGTGTATTAAGCTCGTCTTCTGTTAAAGGTTCATCAGAGTTCAGCAGTCTGTTTATATGAATGATAAGGTCATCTGTTAAAACAAGTTCATTTTTGATAGCATTTTCAGTACTGGTAAATGATTCAGTGGAATCATCGGTTGAAACACGGTTATAAAGATCATCAAGGTTAGAATTTGCAGCTGCTGTTTTTACTTCAAATCCGGATTCAGAATAATTACCAAGTACAAGAGTTATTGTACGGCTGCTTCCGGACGGGATTCTGACGGGGGCATAATAATGTGCAACAGCAGAATCATTAATTGAATAAGGAAGCAGATTGAAATTCCGGTCGTCCTTTGTGTTCAGTGTCCACCCGCTTTCATCAAGCCTCTTCCAGTTAGCGAAGATAACCTGGTCAGGCTGAGTTACTACCTTATTATCAAGCATTACAAGAAGTCCGATGTCAGGAGTATCCTCATCAATGGATACCCAGTAATCGGGCATAAGCCCCTTGTAAACTTTTTCACCGGAAATATATGTATAATCAGGATTTCGAAAATGCCTGTTGCTCTTGTTCTTTTCGCCAAGCCATGTGTCAAAAAGGTATTTCAATCCGACACTTAAGGCTGTTTCAGAAATATTATTTATTGTGATATCGATTCTGACTCCATCCGCTATACTGGAATTCTTTGATGTCACAAATGAAAAGGCTTCTGTTATCTTGAGCTGTTTTGATGTCCATATAAAAGAAGATCCTGTTTTAGTAGGTTCGATACTCTGTTCAAACTCATAACTGTCACCGAGCTTATAGGTTTTATTATCAACAAGCAGGGTTATACCGCTTGTTCTGGGATCCTGTTTGAGCAGAAGAGAGGTATATTTGTCTGTGACAAGCTCATTCTGATAGAAAACACTTATTCTTCCGCTGGATTCATGCATTGTAAGCTTCATCCTGCCTTCTTTAATGTCTTCTGCAGAAATAAGAGATGTAAATACAACTGCTGTCAGTATCACTGCGTATAACTTTTTCATTTACTCTCTCCCGACCTTGCTTAGATATTCAAGATAAAAGTTTTTGATTTCCTGAGCTCTTGATTTTATTTCAAGCAGCTTCAGCCGGTCATTCGCAGTCAGATTGGTTTTTTCTTCGGTATCTGAGGGGTTCACGTCTGCAGCTTCAGTTTCTTCAGGATTTACTTCAATAACCTTCGCTGCAGATTCCTGAATTTTGGTTTCTGCGTTGGTAAGCCTGTATTCAAGTTCAGCAATTTTCCGTTTCAGTGCCATGATTTCGTTGTCTTTATTTCTAATTTTTGTCTGCAGGTCCAGAAGCTCAACTGAAAGCCCCTGTGAACTGTCCTGGATTCCGGTTTCAGACAGTGAAAGCCGTTTCTGATAGTTATCAAGAGCTTTTTCGTAGGTCTTTTCTCTTACCTGAAATTCTTCGAGAGATTTCAGGTATTCTTCATGAGTAAGTTTAAGAAGATCTATCAGGGATTCTTCTCTGTATTTCTGCTCAATTAGAGCCAGACGGTAATTTGCTGATTCAACCTTATAGGTTGAAGGATATTTATAGGTAATGTAACTGTATATCTTTTCTGCTTCCTGCAGCCTTCCGAGTGAATATAATGATTCAGCGGTCCAGAAGTATGCGTTTGCCGTAAAAGGAGCGTCCGGGTATTTTTCTATGTATTTCTGATTTTCCTGTATGCAGTTCTCATAATCCTGCTGAAGAAAAAGAAGTCGGCCTTTCTGATATAGCGCTTCCGGATAAAATCTGTGATCAGGGAAGTTTGAAATAAAAAATTCAAGATTCTGTTCCGCATTATCAAGCTTTCTAAGAGCCATATATGATTTTGCAATCCAGAAATAGGCATCTGAATGGTAAAATTTAAGTCCCGAGTCGATAATTACTTCACGAAAATAGTTCAAGGCAGTCTCATAATCGGCCACACCGAAACTTTTAATACCCATGTCCAGTTTTGAAACTGAAGCGGTATTCTGGGCGGTCGCCGAAACTGCCGTTATATATAAAAGAGAAACTGCTATAAGGATTTTTGATATACGTTTCAAGGTCTGCACTCCTATCTTCAATTTCGACCTTTTTCCGTATTATATAAAGAATTAAATACGGCCTTTTATGATTCCGGCTTCCTTTACCGGGTCTTCTGCTCCATAGAAAGAACTTCCACTTACAGCTACATCAAGCCCTGCTTCAATCATTGGGCCTACAGTATTTCTGCTGATACCTCCGTCTGCGGAAATCAGGTAATTATAGCCTTTTTCCTCACGGATTGCCGCAAGTTTTCTTATCTTCTCAATACATGAAGGTATAAGTTTCTGCCCCCCGAAACCGGGGTTTACGGTCATGATAAGGACCAGATCAACTTCGGAAAGTATTTCTGAAAGTGCCTCAACTGGTGTTGACGGAACTAATGAAATGCCGGCTTTAACACCGCTGTCTTTAATTTTGTTAATTACTCTGTTTACATGAACAGTGCTTTCCATGTGAATGGTAATATAGTCTGCACCGGCCTCTACAAAATTATCTATCTGATTTTCAGGCGAATTTATCATCAGATGTGCATCAAGAACGAGTTTGGTGAGCGGCCGTATATCTGCAATCATCTTATGACCGAAGGTTATGACAGGTACAAAATTACCGTCCATGACATCAAGATGAAGCCATTCACAGCCTGCTTTTTCAGCCAGTCTGACCCCGTCTTTCATGGCTGTAAAATCAGCGGAAAGTACTGAGGGGGCAAGAATTATTTCATTTTTATCTTTCATGGCTAAACTGTACCAGAATTTGCACAAAGGTTCAATTATTGTCACTCTGAGTTTTCCTCCACTGATTGACTAATAATCCACACATGTTATAATGAAAGACGCACATGAACAGCGTAATGAAGTCATCTCTCCTCGAAGAGGCATATGGTTTTTTTCACAAGGGCTTTTTTGGAGATGCCATTGAAACACTTGAGAAAGCTCTGGAGATAGATTTTGAGGATGATAGAATCCTGAGTGCTCTTAAATGTGCAAATTTCTGGCGGGAGAAAGAGAACAGAATAGATACGATTGGTGAAAATCTTGCCAAGGGTGAATATCTTCTAAAAGAATGGAAGAACTTCATGGTTTTTGCAGAGAATTTTACCGGCTTTGATGAAAAGTGCATTAATGCACTTAGACAGTGGTGTTTCGGGACTGCTCTGAACAGCTATGAGAAGGTTTTCTATGATTCAGGCGGGAACGACCACGAGATACTGTTTAAAATAGGAAGGTGCTATAAATGCATGGGTGATTATGCCAATGCCCTGACCTTTCTTGAAAGAACTTTCAGACAGCAGAAAGAGAATGCTGCAGTAATGGCTGAACTTGCAGACTGCTATGCTTTAATCAATGAGATTAAGCCTGCAAAACTGTTCTTCAGGGAGGCCTTTTTTATTGATCCTTCAAAAGTAGAGACAGCCTTTCTGGAATCAATGATGATTCAGCGGCTTATTTCGAGAGTAAGAGAGCTGAATCTGAGCAGGGAGCAGATAAAAGAATGGATACCCGTCTACGGGGTGATATACGGAGTATTCAATATCAAAAGAGAGCTCAAGCCGCTTGAGCTTGGAAAATTAAAACAGTCTATTTTTTCGTTTGAAAACAGACTTGAAGAAAACGGAGAGATTGGTGCAGAAACACAGCCCAGACTACTCAATGCATACTTCAGGCTTGTTGATCATTACATTTCAGTTGGTGAAGAACGTGAAAAAATTGAGGAACTGTTGCGGAAAATAAAAAGACTTAATAACGAAGTCTTTAATCAATATATTAACTAGTCAGGAGTACATATGTCCACAGATTGCATAAAAACGATTTCTGAGATCCTAAACGAAGAGAAATGGACCAGAGCAACTTTAAACAGCTATACAATAAATAACTTCAAGGAGCTTGAATCACTTATCAAACTTGCCTATGAAGATGAAATACAGAATGAAGTAAAGGATCTTTGTGACGAACACCTGACTCACACAAAAAACAGCATTGTAGCACTTTACATTTCCGGAATCCTGTCCTTAAGACGCCAGCTCATCGATGATACCAACCTTGTGATGCTGATTACAATATTTACAGATAACCATAAATGGAACATTGTTGAGTTCCTTTGCGAAAGAATCCTCGAATTCGGGGAAAACAAATACGCATTAAGAACCCTTGCTGAATGCTATGAAAACGAGAATGAAGAAGAGAAAAAATATGAAGTCTGGGACAGACTGATTAAAGTAGATTATGAAGAGGCTGATATCACCAAGCTTCTCGCTGAAAAAAGAGAAAATGAAGGCCAGATCGAAGAAGCCGTTGAATTATACAAGAAAGCTATTCACCGTTATATAAATAAGAAACTTTTCAGCAGTGTAAAGGAAATCTGGGCAAAGCTCATCGAATACTCCCCAGAAGAAACCGACTTTTTTGCTCATGTGGACAGGAAAGTCAGCACTATTATCAGTACAGAACGTGCTTCACAGCTACTTGAAGATTTGTATGCATATTACAAACAGGAAGAACTCTGGGATAAATGTATAGAGATACTGAAACAGGTTCTCATCTATGATCCAAAGAATGCCTGGGCAAGAAAAGAAATTACGGACTGTTTCAAGGCCAAATACAGCTTTCACAGCCAGCTTGATGAATATGTGCGTCTTTCCAACCTTAATCAGAGCTGGAGAAATGTGCATGATGCGATTGCTGACTTTGAAAAGCATATTTCATTCGATGTCGGAAGCTTTGTAAGCCATAATTCCTGGGGCATCGGTAAAATCAAAAGCATAAGCGGTGATGAAATAGTTATAGATTTTGTTAAAAAGCGTAATCACAAGATGTCGCTTAAAATGGCAGTAAATGCTCTTACCAGTCTTGCAAAGGATCATATAACAGTTCTTAAAGTAAGAAAAAAGAAAGATGTGCTTCATGATAAGATTAAGAATGACATTACCTGGGCTTTAAAAATAGTCATTAGAAGTTTCGATAATGCAGCTAATATGAAGCAAATCAAGGCTGCTCTGGTTCCTGGAATCCTTACACAGGGTGAATGGTCAAGCTGGAGTACCAATGCAAGAAATATTCTTAAAGAAGACCCTGTTTTCGGCAACCATCCTGATAAAATCGATGTTTTTATCGTACGAGACAAGCCGATCTCCAAAGAAGAGAAAATCTATAATAAATTTAAAGCTGAAAAGAATTTCTTCAATAAGATTAAAGCACTTGATGACTTTGTGAAAGTCAGTGATGTAGAATCGGATTTTTTCAATGAAATGTTTTCCTATTTTGCCAATCTGCTGAAATCACATACTATTGTAAACGAACAGACTATTGCCAGTTTCTTTGTTGTAAGCAAGCTTGTGAAAGAGTTTCCGTTTCTGAAATCTGCTGAATTTGAACTTGATTTTATGAAGCTTATTGCAAATATTGATGACCTTGAAGCCGCTTACGTAAAGCTTGATAACAGTGATATTAAAAGAAGTTTTCTTATTGCACTTAAACAACTTGAAGACTGGCCGGATCTTTACATCAGATTATTCCCGAAATCAATGTCTACTGCCATTATTGATGAACTCTCCTCTTCCGGATACAAGGACAGAATTGAAGAACTTTTCATTTCTATTTCAGACCGGTATAGGGAGTTCAGAGAAGCATTTATCTGGATTGTAAGAAATTACGTTACTGAAAAATGGTGCAGCAAGCATAATACCAATTATGAGAAGATTCTCATAAACATGGTGCATCTTCTTGATATTACCTTCCGTGAGATATCCGACAAAAAGGATGTAAGTGATAACAGAAGGCTCAACAAGCAGATTCAGACCTTCCTGTTTCGTGAAGGCAAGATCAGCGACTATCTTTCAAATGCTGATGAAGATTCTGTATCAAGAATTTATACTCTTATATCAGATGTTAAGGATCTCGATCCGCAGATTAAGATCAAACTTAAAGATACAATTAAACACAGATTTTCTGACTTCAAGTTCTATGATGAAACATCATCAAAGGTTGAGAAGAAGACATCCATCAGAGGACTTCTTGTTTCTGAAAAATCTTACAAGATCAAACAGAAGGAACTTAAGCATCTTGTTGAGGTTGAGATACCTATGAACTCAAAGGAAATCGGTGCTGCAATTGCACTTGGTGACCTTAGTGAAAATGCGGAGTATAAAGCCGGAAAGGAAAAGCAGGAACTTCTGCAGATTTCTGTCGGTAAACTGAAGGAAGAAATTGAAAAGGCTCAGATTGTTGATCCTTCTAATATCAGCGATGAGAAGATTGCCTTCGGTGTTAAAGTTTCAATGAAAAATAATACTTCCGGTAAAAATGAAGAGTTTACAATTCTCGGTCCATGGGAATCAGACCCTGCAAAGAATATTATCTCTTACCAGTCTCCGTTCGCTGGAGAACTGCTTGGGCATCAGGCAGGCGAAACTCTTACCTTTACTATAAATGAGAGAGAATATAATTATACAATTGAAAAACTGGCCGTCTCTGAATTCTAAACCGGAGCGTTTTCATGAAAAAAAGTGTTATTAGTTTTATTATTTTCCTGTTGGTTCTGCTCAGCCCTGTTTCGGGCGCGGACAGAACCGATATGGTTATACTTCTTGATAATTCCATAAGTGTAATCCCCTACTACGATCGTATTCAGGAATCTCTTATCGGTAAAATTATTACAGAGCATCTGAAGCCAGGTGACACTTTCAACCTGATAACCTTTTCTGATTCTACAGAAGTGGAAATAGCCAGAGAAATCAGAAATAATGACGACCTTAACCAGGTCATGAGTTACTCCATGCTGCTTCAGCCTATGGGACAGCATACCGATCTTATTCTGGCTTTGCGTGTTCTGTATAAATACTGCCTTGATCTGCCTTTAAGTAATGCCAAGAAAATTATTATTTTGACCGACGGAATTCATGATCCTCCTGAGGGAAGTCCCTATTACGGTAAAACTGACGATGAAGTACTTGATGAACTTAACAGGGTTTCAAGTGATATCCACAAAGAGGGCTGGGATGTAAGCATCCTCCAGTTGAAAACTGATGAATCGGAAAGCGGTTCTGACAATGAATCCGTGAATGCACTAACCCCGGTGCAGCCGGACAATGCTGTTTCAAAAGATCGAAATACAGATGTCAGTTCCGGGGATAACTCTGCTAATATTTCCACTGCTTCCGGCGGAAATAGTGATGCAATATCCGATTCTGCAGAATCAGAAAAAACTGACAGTAATGAAGTTATTTCAAAGGTTAGTAAAGCAGCCGGAGCAAGTTCAAGTGTTTTCGATGTTGATGAAAATGACATGGCTGCTGTAGCTCTGGGAATTCCTGCACTTCATGTAAATAGTGAACTTGGAGAAGTAAAAAGAAATTTTAAGCTTCCAATTGAAATTACAAACAAATCCGATTCAAATATTTTACTGAGTCTTTCCGCTCTGTTATGGGACGGACGGGACATTCTTCAGGAACCGGTAAGTCTGAAACTTGAAGGAAGAGCCGAAGGTACAATGACAGCTGCTGTCAGCCTTCCTGAATCAGTTATTCCGGGAGAATATACTGCAGAAATAAAGTTTATTTTCACCGGGGGGCAAAGGGTGAGTCCTGACAGCGTTAATCTGCATTTTGAAGTGATCGAAAGCCGTGGTCCTATCTCTTCGCTCAGCCCCATAGTCAGATTTATAATTATAGTTCTTCTAGCCGCAATCGTTATTGCAGTGCTGCTGATTCTTATACTCAGAAAACTTGCCGGGTCAGCATCGCATTTACCGTCGATGACTTCATCGGCGAAAGCGCAACATAAAGTTTCTGAAGCTTCATCTGATATTTCTGCAGCAAAGTCTGCGAAAAAATCTGAAGATGGGTTGGAACCGAGCGAATCCGGGGCTGCTTCAGCAAGAAAACGTAAAGAGCACGAAAAGATGCCCGTTATCGAGCAGCCTAATGCAATGCAGGAGCTGATGATTGCTGAGGCTAAGCGCCGCGGGTTTGATGAGTTTGATATAAAGAAGAACAGACCTATACAAATGATTGTATACGGGCAGAATACTCAAACCGGAATATTCAATATAAAGTGGCTTGGAATAAATACCAGACAGAAAATAGGCGGCTCATCAGGAGCTGCGTTCAGAATCTTTCTGGTAAAGGTGCCAGCGGTAATTGCTACAATCGAATGTACTGGCGATGATTTTATTTTACGGCCTGAAATCCCTGAGTTTTTCCCCGAACTTGACGGTCCCATGCACGGCTGCCTTTACAGACCTGTAAAAGTAGTTAATAAGGACGAGCATACATTTTATATTGAGTTCAGACAGCATATTTCAAAACTGGAGAAACTTAACAGATATCTTAATATGACCAGAACAACCGGAACCCCTGATCTGGAATTCTAAAGAGCCGTTGGATTATAACTGCATTACCACTCTTCAAGTACAGACAGGGCATTCTTTTTTACGGCATTATTACCTGCTGATTCAGTGATTGCCTCAAGTTTTTCCTTCAGATCTTTAAATCCGTTCAGTTCTATACCCTTGATTCCATATATCTTGATAGCAACATCGTTATGATCAAGCATTCTAAGATAAAGGTCTTTAAGTCCTGAGTTTTCCTGTTTGCTGAGAAAGTTGCATACATGACCGAGGATTGGTGAAGTTTCTTTTTCATACTCTTCAGCAAATACCTTTTTTACAGTATCAAGTGAGGCTGAAAGATCTTTTTCTATTACGGTTTGAGCACACAGCGCTCGTATCCCGGCAGAAGTGCTGCTGCTGCCGAAGGCTTCACGCAGAAACTCAAAGGATTCTTTGGTTCCTATTTCGCCTAGGGCTTTGACTGCAGCTTTTTTAACATTGGCTTCAGGATCTTTTTCAGCTTTATAAATAAGGATGTCTACAGCTTCTTTTGTTTTCCTCTCACCAAGGGCTTCTGCTGCACTTACCCGGACTCTCCAGAATGAATCACGGAGGGACTGGATGAGTGTTTTTTCTATATCGCTGCCTTCATAGGATGACAGCGCTTTTACCGCAAATGAGCGGAGATAAGTATCCTTATCAAGCAGTGCTTCTTTAATAGACGGAAGAGCTTCAGGATCGCCGATTTTACCGAGTGCTTCACAAGCATTCCACCGCCATGATTTTTCTTCATCAATGTCATCCAGAATTTCAATAAGGATATCGACCGAAATCTCAGATTTCATCTCACCGAGTGCTTTAATAATTGTCGGTTTTAGTTCTTCTGGAAAATCATCGTCTTCAAGGTAATCAAGAAGTGTGTCTGCACTTTTTTCTGTGCCGCATTTACCAAGAGCGGTTATTGCTGCGGAAGCTAAAAGTTTATTCTCATTATCAACAAGATTTATAATGATATCTTCAGATTCTTCATCAGGATAGGTTGAAACATACCGCAGTGCGGCGGACAGTGAATTATTATTCTCATCTTCAAAATTACTGATTATATCTCTGGATTTTTCTCCGGCACCGTCAAATTCTACAGTGATAAAATAATTAACACAGCTGCTGATTATCGATGGATTCAGAGCTGCAGAGTAAATTTCGCTGATTTCAGGAGTAAACTTTGAATCCTTTTCAGAAGTCAGTTTGTCTATAAGTTCGGTAACTTCTGAATCGATGCCGTAGAGAAGCGTATCTCTTCTGTCTTCATCAAGAGATTTAAGCTGTTCTTCTGCTTTTTTCTCATCTGCTTTCGTCTGTTCATCAGCAGAGGTTCCAGTGGAGGTTGGGTCAGCTTCAGCCGTACTATCCTGTGCGGATATACTAATGAGCGGAATAAAGAAAATTACCGCAGAACAAATGAAGGCTGTTGTTGCTTTATGCATTTTTTCTTTTCCTTTTACTCAGAAGAGCATTTATCATCTCGACTCTTGTAAGTTTATACATACCCAATATTAATGCGCAACTGACGGTAAAACCGGCTAAAAGCATAGCTACACCGTAAAAACTGCTTCCATCCAGCCACCAATCTCCGCTTAATCTCTTAAAAATAAGTAGAAAAGCAATAAATGGTGTCATTGAAAAGATTATCTTTAAAAAGGTCTTCAAAATACTTCTATAATCTATAGTCTGAAGTTTTAATACCGCAAGAATAAACAGAATTATAAACCCGATACTGAAGGAAATGGTATTGGCATAAGCAAGTCCCCTGACCCCGAGATATGTTTCTTTCAGAATAAGAGAAAGAATTATATCGCTTACTGCAATTATAATAGTCATATACAGGGGGATACGGTAATTACCTGAACTGTAAAAAAATCTCTGGAGGAAATTATATGCGCCAGAGCTGAACAGTCCTGCACTATAGGCTGTTAATACAGATGCGGTCATAATAGTATTTTCGGCAGTAAACATGCCGTGCTGAATGGTGACTGCTATAATCTCTTTGCCGAAAAGGCTTAAAAAAAGAGTTGATGGAATCAGAAGTACAGCCAGGTAGCGTATACCATACTGTATAGTATCTGCAAGTCCGGAGTAATCAGATGAAGCTGCCTGACGGCTCATTCTCGGAAACAGTACTGTTGATATCGATGCTGAAAAAATTCCGTAAGGGAACTGCCAGAAAACAACTGCATTGCTGAGTGCAGAAGTACTTCCTTCAGAAAGACCGCTTGCAAAACGGAAAGCAATTGTCTGTGTTACTGTTAAGATTGAGCTTGTGGCAAGAACCGGCATCCATTGTTTCATTATCCGCTGAAAACCGGAATTTTTGAACTTAAAATCAGGTTTAAAATCAAAGCCGGATTTTATGAAAACAGGAGACTGAAACAGTATCTGAGCCAGCCCTCCAGCCAGAACACCTACCACCATTGAATAAACACCGAGAACATAATGAAGAAGGATTATAGAGCCTATTACGCAGATGGAAAAAAGTATCGGTGTAACTGCCGGTACCATAAAATGACCTGATGAGTTGAGAGTTGCCATTAGAACTGCACTGATACTTATAAAAAGCAGATAATTGATAAACCATCTGAAAAGTTTTACAGCAAGTTCTACCTGCCATTGCGCATCAAACTCGGCCAGGACAAGAGCGATAAGCGGTTTTGCAAAGATTATAAGCAGAACGCATAGGGGAACAAGAATCAAGACCTGAAATGACAGAATATTTCTCACTAGACGCTTTGGTTCTTTTCCGGATTTATCTTTTACAATGGCCTGTGAAAGAACAGGTATAAATGCTGAAGAAAGTGCTCCTTCAGCCATCAGTTTCCTGAGGTTATTCGGGATAGAAAAAGTAAGATTTATAACGTCAGCTACATCACCAGCACCGAAAATAGCTGTAATCACAGCGATTCGTATGAATCCGAGTATTCTCGATGCAAAAGTACATACCATGACAACGAAGGTAGAACGGACAGTTTTTGTTTTATCGCTCATAATTTTTATCTGCCGGCCTTTCCGGTGGAACTGCTTGAGTTGTAACCGGACAAAAATTCTTTTTTAAACTGTGGAAAACGGTCTTCGCGTATACTTTTTCGTATATCTTCAAGCATTTTATAAAGAAAGAAGAGATTATGTTCCGTGGCCAGCATGGGCCCATACATCTCACCTGCCTTGAACATATGCCGAAGGTAAGCCCGGGAATACTGTGTACAGGCCCGGCAGCCGCAGCCTTCTTCAATAGGTTCATGTGATGAGGAGTGCACCGCTTTTTTGAGAGAAATGGTTCCTCCCCTTGTAAATACAGTCCCGTTGCGGGCAATTCTTGTGGGAAGTACACAGTCAAAAAGATCAATACCGTTTTCAACAGCATCTAGTATGTATTCAGGTGTACCTATACCCATAAGATATCTAGGTTTTGATTCGGGCAGGAATTGTGAAGTATATGAAAGAAAGTCCCGGAATATATTGTACTCTTCACCGACTGAAAGACCGCCTATAGCGTATCCGGGAAGATCAAGCTCAATGAGTTCCTCTGCACTTCTTTTTCGGAGATCTTCATAAAAGTTTCCCTGCACTATCCCGAAAAGACTTCCTTCGTAACCGGGAGATTCCTTGAGCCACTCGGTTTTGCATCTTCCGGCCCATCTTGTTGTAAGTTCAAGTGCTTCAAGAGCTTTTCGATAGTCTATTTCAGGAGCTGTACAAACATCAAGCTGCATCATAATATCGCTGTTGAAAGCCTTCTGGAGCTGAACAACCTTCTCGGGAGTCAGAGTATGATAGCTGCCGTCAATGTGAGATCTAAAATATACGCCCTCTTCCTTTATCTTTCGGAAGGGCGCAAGCGAGAATACCTGGAATCCGCCGCTGTCGGTAAGAATATTGTGCTTCCAGTTACTGAATTTGTGTACTCCTCCGAATTCAAGAAACAGATCCATACCGGGACGGAGGTACAAGTGATAGGTATTTGCAAGGATAAGCTTAAATCCGATATTATCGAGGGTATCATGATGCATACCTTTGACAGTTGCATTTGTTCCGACGGGCATAAAGACCGGTGTTTCAAGGGTGCCGTGAGGCAGTTCAAGTTTTCCGGTTCTGGCGGAAGATTCTGAATCGTGTAATGTAACTTCGAATTTCAACTAATACTCCATATTTAAAGAATAATTTATTACGAATGAGACCATCGGTAGGCAAAGAATCCAAGTATGCAGAAAAAGATGAATGGTGACCAGGCTCCTGCTGCAGGAGATATATAACCCAGATTTGCCAGAATAACCAGAACCATCTGCATTACGTAATATACTACAGATATAATAAGACTTGTAAGCAGACTCATCAACAGTATATTTTTTCTGAATCGTCCGCCGATAGCTGCTGAAAGCAGACTGACTATAAATGGTGTGAGTGCAAAAGAAAATCTTTTGTAATAAGCGGTAAGGGCTTCTCTGTAAGGCAGTCCGGCTTTCTGAAGCGCTTCAATCCACATTGATGCATCTTTAAGCTGCATTTCTTCAACATCACGGACAACCTTCCTGAATGTAAAAGGTGCAGCATCATAAAGTACATTAGTATACTTGTCTATATAATCAATTTCATAAAATCCGGAATCTGAATTTAAAGCATAAATCCTGCATCGGTTAAATTCCCAAAGTAATTTTTCCTCATTCCATTTGGCGTATTCGGCGCTTAAGCTCTGTATCAGATTACCATCAACATCTCTTTCTATAAGAGTTAAATTAGTAAGGTTTGTTTCATTATCGTTGTAAAAATCTGCACTGTAGATAACTCTTCCATTCTCATCGATTACTGTGGGATTGCTGTTATTCAGACTTTCCGAGCGTCTGAGCATCTGGTTAGAGAGATCGTTTTTCATTTTATAGGTTTCTATTACGAGGTTTTCTTCAAAAGCAAATGAAAAAACACTTAGAATAAGCCCCGCAAAAATCAGAGGAAGAACAAATCTGAAAAGCGGTACTCCGGAGCCGAAAACCGCAATAAGCTCATTATTTGAATAGAAATTTCCAAGGGTATATGAAACCGCAAACAGAAGTGCCATCGGTATTGAAAACGAAATACACTTTGGAATATATAATATAAATACAGTAACTATCTGCATTAAAGGAGTTTCATTGTCGATATAACGCCATAGGTTTGCAAATAAATCAACCATCTCAAGGATTAGAACAAAAAACATTACAGCAACAAGAAGAGTCGGTAAAAACTGTCTGATGATCATTCTGTCTAAAGTGTTCAATGGCGAAACCTCAGTAATGAAAATATTAGAGCTGCAGCCATGATTACTATATCCGGCATCCACATTGTCAGTACAGGTATTGAATCATTTTGTATACCGAAAGTCTGTCCTGCAAATAGAAGTCCCCAGTAAGCAACTGCAACAAGAAGTCCTATACCGAAGCCGACCGAACGACCGCTTCTTTTGGTGAAAAGTCCGACTGGAAATGCGAAAAGTACAAAAGCAAAGCAGGCAAATGGCAATGAAAACTTTTTATAGTATTCAACAAGGTATATTTTTAATGATCGGTCACTGAGGTTCTTATTTAGCCGGTTTCTGTAATCTTCAAGATTTGAACTCATTATTTTAAAATCGGAATTCGGCGGAAACTGAGAAACCGCAGTATAGTATTCAGAGGTCATAGTATATCCTGAAAGTTCCGCACTTCTGAGGTTTGAGAGAATTTTGGAATCAAGTGAACCCTGTTTTTTTAGAATTTCAGCTTTTACATCTCTCGAACTCATTTCTCTCGGTCCGGGTGATTTCATTGAAAATGATATATCTTTAAGAAGAATATTATAAACCATGGACTGTGATGTGAGATAATCAAAATCGTTCTTCTTTTTTTGATCAAAGGTCTGAATGAATACTCCATGCAGTTCCAGAGAAATTACACCATTCTGTTCTTCAAGTTTGTTCAGTGAGGCTGAATCAGCAAGTATAATACGCCTGTCTTTTTCTGGAGTTTTATCCATGATCACCAGATCGTAGATTATATTATTTTCAATTTTTCCTGTGATTATTGTACTTTTCTGGTAGCGTTTGATTGAATATGGAGATAATTCCAGCTCCGGGTTGGAATATAAGACTTCACGGTATAGCTGGCTGAATTTTATATTTCCCATAGGATAGAAAATATCATTCATTAAGAAACTGAATAATGAAAATACAAGACCCACTACTGCAATAGGAATAAAAAGTCTTAGTGCCGGCACACCACAGGCTTGAAATGCGAGAACTTCATTATCCGAAGATAGACGGCCTATAGCCATTAAAGCTCCTACAAGTGAGCCGAAGGGAAATGAGAATGATATTATTGCCGGCAGAGAATATATCAGCAGTCTAAGGACTACAAATATGCCGATGTTTTTGGAGAGTATTTCTTCTGCCATGAGAAGTATTTGATTTACGAAGAAAATGAAGAAGAAGAATAAAAACGCAACGGTAAATGAAAAGAGAAATTCTTCCGCTACGTATCTGTAAACACTGGTAAACTTTCTACCCACTTAATTAATTTATCCCTGAAACTCAGACTCCGGTAGAGCCGAAACCGCCGCTCCCCCTGTCTGTTTCTGAAAGTTCTTCTGTTTTAATCAATTCTGCCTGAACAACAGGTGCAAACACCAGCTGTGCAATGCGGTCTCCGCGTTTAATTATAAAATCTTCACTGCTGAGGTTTATCAGAATTATTTTGACTTCTCCACGGTAATCAGCATCGATTGTGCCGGGAGTATTTAGAACTGTAATCCCGCTTTTTGCGGCTAGTCCTGATCGGGGTCTTACCTGGGCTTCATAACCGGCCGGTATTTCAAGTTTAATGCCGGTTGGAACCATAACCCGCTGAAGAGGGCTGAGTATAATATCTTCATTGACATCAGCCTTTAAATCAGCTCCTGATGCAAACTCTGAAGAATATACCGGTTCAAGATTTTCAGTGCAGCTGTATCGTACTTTAAAATTTTTCATCACGGCTCCAAAAAAGAACCCGGTGTCTTACCACCGGGTTTAATTTACCTAAGTAAGTTATTCTGTTTTTTCATCGGCAGGTTTGTCAGCTTTTTCCTGATCTTCAAGTGCATCGATATAGCTGAGGTTGATTCTGCCCATTCTGTCGATTTCAATAATCTTTACAGGAATTTCCTGGTTAAGCTGAAGAACATCGCCTACAGCATTAACTCTCTTCCTGGAAAGTCTTGAAATATGACAAAGACCTTCTTTACCGGGAAGGAACTCAATAAAAGCACCAAAGTCCATTATTCTCTTAACGACACCCTGGTATAAAGTTCCGACTTCCGGTTCTGCGACCAGTCCTTTTACAACTGCCAGAGCTTCTTCAGCATTCTGACTGTTTTTACCGTAGATGGTAGTTGAGCCGTCCTGTTCAATATTGATGTTTACATCATATTTCTCAGAGATAGCTTTAATAGACTTTCCGCCCTGTCCGATAACTGCACCAATTTTATCTTCCGGAATCTTGATATTGATAATTCTCGGGGCAAACTCAGATACAGTCGAACTTGGTTCGCTTATAGTTTTACCCATGATATCAAGAATATGCATTCTTCCGCGTTTAGCCTGCTCAAGTGCAGTTTTCATTATCTCGGGGCTTACTCCTGAGATTTTGATATCCATCTGGAAGGCCGTTATACCGTCAGCAGTACCACAGACTTTGAAGTCCATGTCGCCGAGGTGGTCTTCCTCTCCAAGAATATCGGAAAGAACCACAGTGTTGGTGTTATCGGTTATAAGACCCATTGCAATACCTGCAACAGGTTTTTTGATAGGAACTCCGGCATTAAGCAGTGAAAGTGTTCCGCTGCAGACAGTTGCCATTGATGAAGATCCGTTGGATTCAAGTATTTCTGAAACTATCCTGATTGTATAAGGAAAAGATTCTTTGGTCGGAATAACTGCTGCAAGAGCCCGCTGAGCAAGATGCCCATGGCCGATTTCACGTCTTCCGGTAGAAAGTCTTCCGCACTCACCTACTGAAAAAGGAGGAAAGTTGTAGTGAAGCATGAAATTGGTATATCTCTTATCACCGTCAATATCATCTATCATCTGCTCATCAAAAACAGTTCCAAGTGTGGTTACACCGAGCGATTGTGTTTCACCCCTTGTAAAAAGAGCGCTTCCGTGAGTTCTCTGCAGAACACCGATGTCACAGGTGATCTGTCTGATATCTTCAGGACCTCGTCCGTCAGTTCTGAGTTTCTTTTCAAGAATAGATTTTCTAACTACGTTGTACTCAATATCTTCCATAAGTGCATCAAAGAGTTTCATCTCATCTTCAGAAAAGTCTTCACAGAACTTTTCTTTAGCCTGAGTTTTAACTGCTTTGATAGCTGCATATCTAGTATGTTTGCCTTTCACAAAGCATGCTTCACTTATGAGCGGTGCAGCAAAATTTTCTATTTCATCGCGTCCGGGAAGTTCAAGCTTGGATTCTGTAAGTTCAAGTTTTTCCAGTCCGCATTTTTCAGCAAGTTCCTGCTGAATTCGGCAAAGCTGATCAATAACAGCCTTACCTTTATCGATGGCAGTAAGAAGTATTTCTTCAGAAACCTCTTTTGCACCGCCCTCAACCATTGTTATACCTTCAGTTGATCCGGCTACAACAATTTCAAGTTCACTGTTTTCGATCTGTTCAAAGGTCGGGTTTACTGTATATTCCCCGTTTGCATAGCAAACTCTGACAGCACCGATTGGTCCGTTAAAGGGAATATCTGAAATTACAACAGCTGCAAATGACGCTGCCATTGCAATTACATCCGGCGGATTGACCTGGTCAGAAGACACAACGGTAGGTACTACCTGAATCTCTCTGCCGAACTCTTTAAAGAAAAGAGGACGCATGGGTCTGTCGATAAGTCTTGAAACAAGAATCTCCTTATCTTTGGGGCGTCCCTCTCTCTTTAAGAAACCACCTGGAATTTTTCCGGCAGCATAGTATTTCTCGTTATATTCAACCTGAAGAGGAACATAATCGAGCCCTTCAACCGGTTTGTCACCACAGCAGACAGTTGCAAGAACCGCTGATCCGCCGTAAGTTGCGAATACTGCTCCATTTGCCTGCTTTGCCATTTTCCCGGTTTCAAGAACCAGCTCTTTTCCGTCAATTTCCAGACTAACTCTATTTATCATAAATAATTCCTAATAATTAATTACTTTCTGAGATTCAGTTTCTTCAAAATCTCCCTGTAGGCTTCCAGATCTGTTCTTTTAAGATATTTCAGAAAAGTTCTTCTCTGGCCGACCATCTTCAGAAGTCCCCTTCTTGAACTATGATCTTTCTTGTGCTCTTTAAAGTGATCAGTTAAATCCTGAATTCTTGCTGTAAGCAGTGCAATCTGAACCTCAGTTGAACCTGTGTCCTTATCGTTGAGTCCAAATTCTGCTATAATCGCCTGCTTGCGTTCTTTTGTTAACATTGTATACTCCCTACAAAAGATTAAAAATTTTTAGTTTGTCAGATTTAAAATCCGGCAGATTTTCCACTATCAGCCGGTCTTCCGTAATCTGAATCGTTGTGGCGAAGGTAAAGCCGCTGTTATCGTATTCTACAGCATATCGTCCGAATAACGGCAGCACCTGTTTAATATCTCTTCTCCTGTACCAGGAGGAGTTATTCTCTGTTACGGGACTGATGCCCTCTATGTTCAATTCATGGCGGCAGCCTAAAAGCTTTTCGGCAGTATTAAAATCGCCTTCCTCAATGGAATTCCTTATTCTTGTACTGCTTACCGGTAAATCGCCGTCTATCAGCGGTTCAACGATATCAACCTTTATTCCCTGAGGTTCCAGCCGCTCTCTTGCCATTTCTGATGAAGTATCTCCGTTCCGGCCAAGCTTATGGTCTTTTCCAAGTACCAGATGGCTGAGTTTCATCGAATCTTTAAGACAATTGAAGAAATCCCTTCCTGACAGTTTACTGAATTCTGGAGAAAAGTCAATTAGAATGATTGAGGCGCAGCCAGCCTCAACCAGCCGGTCAAGCTTCTGTTCATAAGTGAGAATGTCACCTTTATACAGATCAGGTCTGAATAGCAGAATAGGATTAGATTTGAAGGTTGCTACAACGGGTAACGTTCCTTCCCTTGTTTTCAGACAATCAATCAGCTGCCTGTGTCCTCTGTGAACTCCGTCAAAAACGCCAACAGTAAGAGAGATCTCCTGCTGGAGAGGAAGCCCGTTTTTCAGTAATTCATTCCATCCAATTATATGCATAATCTATAAAGTCACCATTAAATATCTGTAATTATTGTTAGAATATTCAATAACCGCACATAAGGTCTCATTGCTGTAAACGGCGTAGGTTCCATCAAATTCAGGTTTATTATCAAAAAATGAATCATCAGGTAATGACCCGTGAGTTATATCCTGCCGTCTTTCCTGCTTTAATTCGAGTATACCGATACTCATGTTATGTTTATAAATTGCTTCTATTGCAGCCCTGCTGTCAAGAAAATTTGATTCAGGATTAAATTCTGTTTCACTGACTGCATCGTTAAGACTGAAAGGGCCAACTTCTGTTCGTTTCAATTCCGTCAGATATGCGCAGGTACCGCATGACTGTCCAAGATCTCTTGCCAGTGATCTTATATAAGTACCCTTTGAACAATGAATATCCACGCTTAAGAAAGGGCTCTGCCAGGAAGTTACTTCAAAAGAATAAATATAAACTTTACGGGAAGGAATATTCACTTCCTGCCCCTTTAAAGCCATCTTATATGCTCTTTTCCCATTAACATGTACCGCCGAATATTTGGGAGGTATCTGCTCTATTGAGCCTTTAAAAGTTTCTATCTTTTCAGTGATTAATGTCAAATCAGGTATCAATCCAGTTCCGATGACAGCCCCTTCCGGATCCAGGGTTTCAGTTGTTTCTCCGAATTTTATTACTGCACTGTATTTCTTGTCAAATCCTGAGAATATCTGATTCAGCCGTGTATATTTGCCTGAAAGAACAACAAGAAGTCCTGATGCAAACTGGTCAAGTGTTCCGGTATGACCTACCTTAACCTTATTTCCGGAATGCTCTTTCAAAACTCGCTTTATACCGCTCAATGCCTTAAATGATGTAAGGCCGGAAGTTTTTTTCAGGAGAATAATCCCGTTTGCTTCGCTCAAATTGACTATTCCGTATTCTCCGTATCAGATTCCGGGGTAATTTCGAGATCTTCCAGTTTACGGGTCATCTCGAAACCGTCTTTGATTGAGGTATCAAATATAAAATGCGGTTTTGGTGTAGATCTGGTATGCATTTTTTTTCCAAGCTGTTTCTGAATATAGCCTGATGCGTGGTTAAGTGCATCAACGCATTTCTTTATCTTATTTTCATTTTCAAAGCCTGAAATGAAAACTTTAGCATGGGAAAGATCGTTAGATACCTCAATTCTGGTTATAGAAGTAAGCGTACTTATGCGCGGGTCTTTAATAACACCGCGCATAATCATGCTGCTTATTTCTTCTCTGAGCAGGTTCTCTACTCTCTGAAGTCTGTACTCAGCCATTTAAATTCTCCTGATTCAGCTCAGGTTCCTTGCTGTTTCCTTGATGATGAAAACTTCAAACTGATCGCCGACCTGTACATCAGCATAATTTTCAATGCCGATACCACATTCATAACCTGCATCAACTTCTTTTGCATCATCCTTAAATCGTTTAAGTGATGTAATCTTTCCGGAATGAATAATTACACCGTCACGGATAACATGAGCCTGCTCATTACGTTTTACCTTACCTGAAAGGACATAACATCCTGCGATAAGTCCGATTTTTGGAACCTTGAAGACATCACGGACTTCAACAGTACCGATGGTCTCTTCTGATAATTCCGGTGCAAGCATTCCTTCCATGGCTGCTTTTATATCTGCAACAGCATCGTAAATAATGTTGTATTTTCTGATATCAACCTTTTCCTGTTCAGCAAGAACAAGCGCCTTGGCTGTAGGTCTAACATGGAAACCAATGATAATGGCATTAGATGCAGAAGCAAGTGTTACATCGTTTTCAACAATAGCACCTGCAGAGGCATGAATTGGAACAAGCCTGATTTCATCAGTGCTGAGCTTCTTAAGGCTTGACTGCAGGGCTTCTACTGAACCGTGCACATCTCCCTTGATGATAACCTTGAGTTCCTGAACTGCACCGTCCTGAATGGAATCGTAAAGGTTATCAAGTGTAACTTTACTGAGGTTTTCAGCCTTACCAAGCTTTTCAAGTTCCTGCCTTTTTTCACCGACCTGTCTGGCAGTTCTTTCGTTTTCAGTTACCTGAAATGGAGCACCCGCACTGGCAATACCTGAGAAACCAAGTATTTCAACCGGTGTTGCGGGACCCGCCTCATCGATTTTATCTCCCTTATCATCAAAAAGTGCTCTAACCTTACCGGGGAATACTCCGGCTACGAAGGTATCGCCGACTTTGAGTGTTCCTCTCTCTATAATTACAGAAGAAACAATACCGCGTCCCTGGTCAACTCTGGATTCTATAACCTTTCCTTCTGCACGGCAGTCATAATTAGCCTTAAGCTCAAGGATTTCTGCCTGAAGAAGAATAGTATCCAATAGCTCCTGAACTCCTGTTCCTTTAAGTGCTGATATTTCACAGAATAAAGTGGAGCCGCCCCAGTCTTCAGGGATGAGTTCGTACTCTGAAAGCTGCTGCTTAACTCTGTCCGGGTTTGCTTCGGGTAAATCACATTTGTTTACTGCGATTATTATAGGTACTTTAGCTTCTTTTGCGTGGTTGATAGCTTCAATTGTTTGAGGCATAACGCCGTCATTTGCAGCTACAACAAGAACTACTATGTCAGTTACCTGTGCACCACGGGCACGCATCAGAGTAAAAGCTTCATGACCCGGCGTATCAAGGAACACTATTGAACCCTGGTCGAGAGCCACTTTGTATGCACCAATGTGCTGTGTAATTCCACCATGTTCATCGGCAACTTTGTCAGTTTTTCGTATTGCATCAAGGAGTTTGGTCTTACCATGGTCTACATGACCCATGACAGTTACAATTGGAGATCTTGGTTTAAGATCTGATTCCTCATCCTTTTCGCTTTCTATGATTGTTTCATCATAAAGAGAAACAATTTTTACCTTACAGTTATATTCAGCAGCGAGTATTTCGGCTGTTTCAGCATCAATTTGCTGATTTATAGTAACCATCATACCCATACCCATAAGCTTGCCTATGAGTTCTGATGCCTTAAGATTCATTTTTCTTGCAAGATCAGAAACTGTGATGACTTCCATCATTTCAATTTCAGAAGGAACGGGGTTAGCACGCTGAACAGTCTTTTTCTTGATCTGAAAATCTCTTTCCTGAACGTCGTCCTTCTTTTTGTAGTCAGTCTTCTTCTTGGTTTTAAAAACCTTTCTTCCCGCGCTTTTCTTGTTTTCCTGGGAATCGGGTGCCGGACCTGCTGCTCCGGGTCTTCCGGGTCCGCCTGGTCTGGGACCTCCCGGCCTTGGACCTCCGGGTCGTCCCTGGTATCCGCCGCCTGCCGGTCGATTGCCCTGGTATCCGCTTCCGCCCTGACGATTACCCTGGTATCCGCTTCCGCCCTGACGATTACCCTGGTATCCGCTTCCGCCCTGGCGATTGCCCTGGTATCCGCTTCCGCCCTGACGATTACCCTGGTATCCGCTTCCGCCGTCGCGGTTGCCCTGATAGCCCCCGCCTTGACGATTACCCTGGTATCCGCTTCCGCCGTCGCGGTTGCCCTGATAGCCCCCGCCTTGACGATTACCCTGGTATCCGCTTCCGCCGTCGCGGTTGCCCTGATAGCCGCCGCCCTGACGATTACCCTGGTATCCGCTTCCGCCGTCGCGGTTGCCCTGATAGCCCCCGCCTTGACGATTACCCTGGTATCCGCTTCCGCCGTCGCGGTTGCCCTGATAGCCGCCGCCCTGACGATTACCCTGGTATCCGCTTCCGCCGTCGCGGTTGCCCTGATAGCCGCCGCCCTGACGATTACCCTGGTATCCACTTCCACCCTGGCGATTGCCCTGGTATCCGCTTCCGCCGTCGCGGTTGCCCTGATAGCCCCCGCCCTGACGATTGCCCTGGTATCCGCTTCCGCCGTCGCGGTTGCCCTGGTATCCTCCACCCTGGCGATTACCCTGGTATCCACCGCTGTCGCGATCGCCCTGGTATGTGCTTCTGTTTTCGCTGTTATTGTCCCTGCTGAATCTTTCCCGGGGACTGTTTTCACGTGTTTCCTGTTTATTGTCAGAAGAAGGTTCAGAAACAGGTGCTGCGGTTTCAGCACTTTCTTTAACCGCCTGATTAGGTGAATAAAGATCATCCTGAGCTCTGCCTTTTCTTGAGCCGCCCTGAGGACGCTCATTTCGACCAGCAGCCTTGGAGGATTCATCTGTGCGGACGCGAATATTCTTATCCTTTGAGTCGGATGAATCATTTCCTGACGCAGGTACGGCTTTTACTACAGGTTTCTTCTTCTTCTTTACAACAACTACTTTTTTCTTTTCGTTCTTGGAAGCATCAGATTCCTGCGGCGTCTTCTTGTGTTTTATTAAAGTCGCTTTGGGTAAATTTTTCTTTTCTATTTCTTCTGACATAAAATTCCTTCAAACAGCGTGTTTGTTTTTATTCCTCATCATCCTCTATTTCAAAACTGATTCCTACACCACAGTTAGGACAGGATGTCATTTCAAGAGTAATTGGAGAGCCGCACTCAGGGCACTCATATCCTTCGTCGTCATCATCCTCATCATCTTCCTCTTCGGTTTCAGCATCATCACCGGAGTCCTCTGAGTCGGAGACTTCTTCCTCGTCATATGCCTCGTCTTCGTAGTATTCATCATCCTCGGCATCCTGACTTTCTATATAATCTTCTTCTTCTTCGATAATGTCAACATTCTCGGCTATGATAGACTTTATCAGTGCTACATCTTCAGTACTGAGGTTTTCAATTTTCTCAAGTTCCTCATCCTGCATAGCGACAAGCTCTTCTATCAGCTCAATGTCGTTGGCCTGCAGTGAATCGACGATTCTTTCTGTAATACCCGGAAGCTCGGCTATGGCTGTAATCTCTTCAGTTTCATCAATATCACCAAAAAGTTCTGAAACTGCCTTTCTGGATTCAACTGCAATATCAAGTTCATCAAACTGAGCTTCAGTTTTAACATCTATGTTCCAGTCAACAAGTCTGTTGGCAAGTCTGACGTTAAGTCCTTGCTTACCGATTGCAAGAGAAAGCTGACTTTCAGCAACTATTGCAAGGGCCTGTCTTTTTGCCTCATCAAGTACGATTATGTCATTGACTTCTGCCGGTGAAAGAGCATTCTTGATGAAAACCCGCGGATCAAGATCGTATTTAAGTATATCAATCTTCTCACCTTCCAGCTCACGCACGATTGCCTGGATTCGTACACCCTTCATACCGACACATGCACCAACGGGATCTACATCATCACGGTTTGAGTAAACTGCAATTTTGGTTCTGTATCCGGGTTCTCTGACTATTTTAAAGATTTCAACGGTCTTATCGTATATTTCCGGAACCTCAAGTTCAAATACTCTTTTTACAAAGTCTGTATGAGTTCTTGAGAGAATGATCTGCAGACCGCTGGGAGACTTGTTAATTTCATAGATCAAAGCCTTGATACGGTCATTAGGCCGGTATATTTCACGGGGAGACTGAAAACGTTTGGGCAGTATGCCTTCGGTTTTTCCGAGATCAACGTAGATATTGCCATTGCGTTCACGCTGGTAATATCCGATTATCATCTCTCCAAGTTTTTCATTATATTCAGAAAACAGGGTATCCTTCTGTATTTCACGAAGGGTCTGCTTGGCTTTCTGTTTTGCACTCTGTACCGCTACCCGATCGAAATCCATCGGATCAATGGGTATGAGAAGTTCATCTCCCACTTCACAGTCTTCATTAAGCTTGAGAGCATCTTCCAGTTCAATTTCGGAAACGGGATCGTAAACGCCGTCTACAATTTCCTTTTTTGCGAAAAGTTCAACTTCCGCACCGTCTTCACTGAACTGAACTACTGCGTTGTCTACAGTACCAAAAGTTTTCTTATATGCTGCAAGCAGAAAATCTTCGATGGTTTTTATAACCAGATCTTCTGAAATTCCTTTATCCTGAACTAACTGTCTTATAGCATCAGCTAAACCACCGGCTGCCATATTGTTCCTCCGTTTATTTAATAAAGTTTGGCTTTCTGTATAGAATCAAACATATATTTTACGGTTTCACCGTTTTCCGTTTTTATATCGACTGATTCTGTACCTGCCTCAACGATATCTCCGGTGAGCCACTGACTGTCTATCAGAAGCTGTATTTTTTCACCGGCGAATACTTGAAACTCGTAAGCATCCTTTAGAATACGGCCGATTCCGGGAGACGATATCTCAAGAGATACATCCCTGTTTTCAGCCCATACTTCAATTCGGGGCATTACAGCCCTGGAGATAGTGCCGCACTGGTCAATTCCAATCCCGCCCTTCTGGTAAAGTACAAGATTTATCTGTAGGGTTTTATTGATGACCGCGGAACTGAGCCTGACGATAGACGCGTCATAACCATCACAAACGGGTTTGATTACTGAAAATAATTCATTTTCTTCGTAGCTGTTATATTTCAACATTCCACCTGTAAAAAACTGAATAGCATAAAAAAAGAAGTCGTTGATAGACTTCTTAAAGCAGCTTTCTTCAGTTGTCAAGTCATAATATCTTATTGAGATATTTATGTCAATAAAGGCAGCTTTCGGTAAGCGACGAATCCTATATATCGATAACAAATGTAAGGCAGCGGATTTCATTGCAGCCCTGTTTGCCAAGGACTTCAGCGCAGCAGTCAAGGGTTGCTCCGGTTGTAAAAACATCATCAATAAGGAGTGCTTTTCGGGGAGGATTGATAGATTGTAAGCAACTGATTTTGCCATGCAGATTCTTTTTCCGGTGTTTATAATCAAGTGTTTTCTGGGCTGCACCGTCATCCCTGGACAGACATTCACAAACCGGCAGTTTGTATCTGGTACGAAGAATATCTGTAACTGTTTTTACCTGATCCCAGCCCCTTTTTCTTACTGAAGACGGTCTGAATGGAACAGGAACAACAGTATAGCCTTCCAGTTTTCCGCTGTAATATTGATTTATCATATAGGAGTATAATGAGGATAGACTTTTAACTTTACTGAATTTATATTCACGCAGGATTTTTTTGGAAAAATCCCTGTATGTGCTTAGGCTTTCAGATGATGAGAAATGCCAGGTATTTTCACGGCATCTCAGGCATAATTCTTCCTCCGAGGTCAGCGGATATCCGCATTGACTGCATCTGCCTTCGAATAGTCCGTCAAATACACCGGTTTCATTTAGGTATTTTCTGAAACATGCTGAACATATAGGAATCTGAGGTACTGAAAGATTTCTGCATGTGAACAGATTATCCGAACAGCCGATACAGTAGTCCGGGAGAATAAGATCAGAAAAGATGCGGATAATTTTCTTAATGTCGGGAAGGCTCATGCAATAATGAAAAGGGGATAATAAACCTGCTGATTCAGCTGCCCGCCAGCTTTTCCTTCCAGGCCGCAATTTTATTTAATGCATTAAGAGGGGTTATTTTGTTCAAATCCAATGATTTTATTTCATTTTCAATCATTTCAAATTCACTGAAAAGCTGAAGATCCGGTTTATTCACAGTTCCGGACTTGTTTTTAATTACCTTCTGCTCAAGTTCTGCCTTGGATTCCAGTTCCGCCTGTATCTCCCTGGCTCGGGAAATTACTGAATCGGGAATACCTGCAAGTCTCGCCACATGGATGCCGTAGGAAGCATCTGCCGGTCCTTCCTTAATTCTTTTAAGAAAGATGATATTCTCATCCTTCTCTATTACTTCAAGCGAAAGATTTATAAGTCCCTGATGTTCAAGAAGCGTAAGTTCATGGTAGTGGGTGGCAAAAAGTGTTTTTGCTGAAAGTTTATTAAGCAGATATTCAGATACCGCCCAGGCAATTGACAGGCCGTCATTAGTTCCTGTTCCGCGCCCTACTTCATCCATAATTATGAGACTTCTGGAGCTTGCCGAGTTAAGGATGTTTGCCGTTTCGTTCATTTCAACAAGGAAGGTTGATTCCCCTCTTGCAAGATTGTCGGAAGCTCCGACACGGCAGAATATCTTGTCCACAGTTCCGATCTCGGCCGAATCCGCAGGGACAAATGAGCCGGACTGTGCCAGCAGAGTTATCAGTGCATTCTGTCTTAAAAAGGTGGATTTACCAGCCATATTAGGTCCGGTGATAAGTGCGAAATAATTACTGCCGTTATCCAGCTCAAGTGAATTGGGAATAAACTCACCAGACGGAAGGTTTGCTTCAACTACAGGATGTCGGCCGTTTCGGATATCCATCTTTGAGCCTTCGTTAACAACAGGTTTTATCCATCCGAATTTGGTAGCTGCGGTTGCAAAAGATGCCACACAGTCTATTTCAGCTATGTAGGCTGAAAGCATTAATAATGTTTCGATATCCTTTCTGATTTCAGATCTGATCTTTATGAAAATTTCTTTTTCAAGTTCAACCGCTTTTTCAGAGGCGGAATTAAGATCGTTTTCAAGATCTGCAAGTTTTTCTGTAGTAAAACGTTCAGCACCTACAAGGGACTGCCGTCTTATAAAGTGTCCGGGTACAGCGTCGAGGTTTGATTTAGTCACCTCAATAAAATATCCGATAATCTTGTTGTATTTAATTTTAAGATTATTGATACCGGAATCCTGCTTTTCCTTTTCAAGGTATTCTTTAAGAATATCCCGGCTGTGCTCTTTAAGCTGTTTCAGCCTGTCAAGTTCACTGTCCCAGCCTTTTTTTATAAGCCGCCCCTCGGTGAGCAGTATTGACGGGTCTTCATCGATGGTTTTCTCAAGTAAATCCAGCATTTTGAGGCTGTCCGATAATGCTTCATCCGGCAGCTTTGCATCCTCATAATCCCACTCCATAAGAAGTTCATTAAGTCTCTGGACTGCTCTGAGTGAGTTTCTGACAGAAAGAAGATCCCTGGCGTGGGCTTTCTCCATGGCTATCCTGGAACTGAGCCTTTCAATATCAAGTATTGATGAAAGTTCAGCTGTAATTGCAGACAGCAGGATCTGATCATGGTATAGCGAGTTAACCCGTTCAAGGCGGCTGTTGATCTCATCGGTTTTAACCAGTGGGTGCACTATCCAGTTTTTCAGCCTGCGGGCTCCCATTGCAGTTCTTGTATGATCAACAACCTCAATCAGGGAGTAGCGCCTGCTGCCATCCGTCAGGTTTGAGGTTATTTCTAGATTCCGCAGACTCGATTCATCAAGAAGAAGAAAATCACTGTCGTTAAGAAGTTTTAAGGTTCTGACATGAGGAAGAAGACTTTTTGATGTATCAGACAGATATTCAAGAATTACACCGCATGAATAAACCGAAGGATCTGAATCGGAAATACCGAAACCCTTGAGTGAGGATACTTTAAACTGTCTTGTCAGTAGCTTGTATGAGTTTTCAAGATCAAAAGACCAGTCGGGAAAATGATTGACCAAAAGGCTGCTGCGGTCTTTCAAAAGCCTCGAAATATCTGAATTGCTTTCTGCTATGGACTGCTGTATGAGAAGTTCCCCGGGGGCAAGTCTGAGCAGTTCCCTTTTAAGGATCTCATATGCTGATTCAGCTGGATAAGAAGAAGCGTAAAACTCTCCTGTTGATAAATCAATGTAGGAAATCGAAAGATGTTTTTTATAAATACCGGCAGACATGAGATAATTATTTCTTGTGCTGTCAAGGAAGTCTTCCTCGGTAACTGTACCGGGTGTGATGATTTCAACTACTTCACGTTCGGCAATTCCTTTACCGCCCTCCGGCATTTTTACCTGCTCACAGATTGCTATCTTTCTGCCGGCTTTCAGAAGCCTTGCGATATATCCGTGTGAGGCATGATAAGGGATCCCGCACATAGGTATATTATGCCGCTTGGTAAGTGTGAGATTCAGAATTGATGATGCTTCTTTTGCATCACTCTGAAACATCTCATAGAAATCGCCAAGGCGGAAAAAGAGGATTGAATCGGTATGTTCAGCTTTGATGCGCCTGTACTGGCGCATCATTGGCGTGTCAGTCGACATGCAGCTTAATTATTTTCCCTTGCCGCCTGCCACTGTAATCTTTCAAGTACCAGATCAGTAATGTCAATTTCATGGTTATACCATAAAATATCGGGGTCCTGGGTTCTCATAATCATTGAATAACCTTCAGATTCTGCAATATAGGTGATTGCATCGAGAATCTCAGCTGTAAAGGTAGAAGACTGTGCCAGTCCCTGTTTTTTTGCGTTGATTCGGTTTGTCATAACTGAATGAAATTCTTTGGCATATTCCTGCTTCGAATAAATCTGTGCATCAATCTGCAGAACCTTCTGGTCGTCACCAGCATTTTCTGCTTCAAGCTTCTGCATCTTGAGATCATTGATTTCGTCGAGAATATCAGCCATTCCGTCGTTGTATTTCTCCTGAATTGCTGATATTTCACGCCAGGCTGAAGATTCTGCAAAATAGTCATCGACAATCCTTGAGAAGTTTACAATCCCGATTTTGGAAAGCTGTTCGGCATAGAGACTGCCTGATATTGAGATAATAATTAAAAATAAAATAAAGATTTTCTTATTCAAAATTCTACTCCTTAAAGTCTAATTAAAAGTAATCAAGATCGAAACTTACAACAAAGTCAAGACCGCCGGTTTCACTGTCTCCTGCAAAAAGATCGCCCTGCTGCCACTGAAAAGTGCCTTCGCTGTCGAAATTAAATCTCTTGGCCAGGAAGAAGGAGATTGGAAAACTCGGTATATCAACCTGCAGGCCTGTACCGAATGAGAAGTAGAAATCATCAAGTGAAATACCTGACAGATCTGAAACCTCATCCCATACAGCAGTACTGCTGAAGAAGTTTACCCACGAAAGCATACCGGGTGCTACCGGTGTAGTAAAATCAATTACATTATCCCATAGGACCTTGTTATCATAGTTATATCCCCAGCCTCTTGCAATAAACATACCGTCAAAATAAAGCAGATCAGAACGGGTAGCCACAGTATCGGTGGTCCATGAACCTGAACTGCTGTCATAATAGAACTGATCGAGAATCATTGAAAACTGTGAATGCAGTCCCATGACCATGCTGAGGTTGAATTCCTCTGAAAGTGAAATATCAAAAAGTTTGAAATAAGCATCGACATCGGTTTTGGTTTTTATATAATGCCTGCTTCCGAAGAGAAATCCGCCGGTATATGTGAGAGTCTCTTTAATCTGATATCCCTTTGTAGGTGAATATGTAAGATCTCTGGTATCCCAGCTTGCTGTTGTCCAAAGCTTGTTCACAAACTGCCAGGTATCAAGAGCATCTCTGATTGTCTTGTCATAAGGACGATAAATGGATGAATCATACTGTGCATATGAAAGCGTAGTGCTTGCACCTGTGCCTACTCCAAGTCTTCCATATGGGGTGTGCCAGGAATATCCTGCGTTTCCGCCAAGAGAGAAGTCAAAGGACTCATAGGACATCAGGTATTCACTTCCGATAGTTTCACTCTGTGAGACTGCATAATCATAATCAGTTAAAACATCACCCTCGTCGATAAGTGTCTGGAGCTCGCCTGAGGCCTCCAGTGCTGTAAGTTCGGCATCTGTAAGCGCTTCACCGGCTGAATACGAATTGTCACTGGCATCAGAGGCCCAGACAAGGTGTCCGTCAAAGGGATCAGGAACAACAAAAATATTATCGTCATCATCTATATCGAAGATCGGATACATAACATCCTGCGGAACACTGCTGTAAAGGTTATGACTGATTGAAAAATCAACACCGGCAGATATTCTCTGGTCAAAAAGCCAGCCGTCATCCCAGCTGAAGGTAACTTCCTGAGTTGCGGTTGAAAGTTCAACACCGACGCTTAAGGCGTTTCCTTCGCCTAGAAAGTTGGTATCTGTCCATTTTAGAAAACCAATAATCGGAAGAGAGCTTTCAGTGGATGTGAAAGTCATACCGAACTGAATGTCGGTTGTGTTGTCTTCTTCAACATTGATTACGAGATCCATCAGACCTGATTCACTGCCGTAGGGCATTTCGGGAATAACTGAAGTGAAATATCTTGTATTGTAGAGGTTGTTCAGTCCCTGCATGATAGCTGATTTACTGAAGATGTCGCCTACTTCAAGCGGAATTTCACGAAGTATTACGTATTCTTTTGTTTTTTCATTGCCTTTTACGATAATATTTTCGATATGCGCCCGGCTTAACTCGGAAATAGTGACTTTATAGGAAATTTCCTTTGTCTGTTCATTACGTGTTTCCTGGCGGCTGATTGTATTGTAGATATAACCGTCATTGTAATACTTATCGCTGATGAGCATGTAGTCGCTTTCAAGCTTTGTTCTGTTGAGTATTGAGCCGGGTTTTGATGACACCTGCTTAAGCAGTTCTTCATCGGTAAAAAGCGTATTGCCGCTGAAGCTGAAGCCGCCGAATTTCCACTGTGCGCCTTCTTCAATGTAAAAAGTAATATTTACATAATTTCTTTCTTCTGAGTCATCTTCAGCCTCTTCAACCGCTACATCTAGAATTTTAGCATCGATATAGCCGCTGTCCATGTAGTATTTAAGCAGAGCTGCCTTGTCTTCCTCTATACGGCTTTCTTTGTAGATACCGGTGGTGAAAAATGACTGCTGTTTAGACTTTAACTGACCTTTCAGGGTGTTTTCCGAAGCAAAGGTATTACCGCTGAAGGATATGTTTTTAATTCTGGTCTGTGAACCTTCCACTATGGCAAAAGTGATATCGACAAGACCGTTGGTGTCGGCGGAACTGATTGAGTTTTCAATCTCAGCATCCGGATAGCCTTCATCTGTATAAAGATTCTTTATTGCCTCGGTATCCATTCTGATTCTGGCCTTGTTGAGTATGTCATCTTTTTTTGTCAGGATGACATCCATAATATCGTTTTTATTTACACTCTTGTTTCCGGAAAGTATGATTTTATCAACAAGCGGCCGTTCTGTAACGGTAAATTCGATTATGACTTCAGTTTGTTCATCATTACCCGGAAGAGCGTTGGCGGTAAAAGTTTCAAAATAATTAAGGGCATAAAGCTTACTCTGAAGATCCCAGAAAAGCGTATCTGAAAAAGTTTTTCCTTTGAACTGCGAGGTGATTCCCTCAAGTTCAGATGGGTTTATATGATTCAGACCGCTGAAAGTAACGTCTTTGATGGGCTTATTAACATACCATTCAAGTTCCTGTCCAAAAGCAAATGCAGCTGTAAGGAGTATAAGAACAGCTGATATGATGATTTTTCGCATAATTTCTCCTCGAAAATTAATAAGAGAAATGCCAGGATAATCCGACACTCGTTTTTTTCAATCCTGCAGCAGGATCCACAAAGTCGGGAAAGAGGCTGAATTCGATATTTGCAACCGGTCCTTCCCACTCCAGTTTTATCTCACTGTCAAGGTTAAGATTCAATCCGTCAGAATAACCCGAATCGTTATAAAGATCAAACTGAAACAATCCCTGTAAGAATATATCATCTGTGAAGTACTTTCCCAAGAATAAGGTCGTATTGTCAAGATATTTGGCGAAATTGTCATCAGGATTTACAATACTGCTCTGAAGTTTGTCTTCAATTATGTTTCCGATAAAGGATGTACGGATTGACAGCAGATCAAGACCCAGTGTTTTCTTTAGTTCGTTTTCGATACCCTTAAGCGCGTACTGGGTTGCCAGATCTGTTACAAAAGCTGCTGTTTCGCCTAAATCACCGTCCGAAGCTCCGATAGTATCAAGGATATTTCCACCGAGCAGGGAGATTATTTCGTTGGTTGACATCGCAGGGTCTGATTCAAAACGCGGCACAAAAGAGCTTAGCGGTGATTTGTCCACTATAAGATAAATCTTTACAAGTTCACCTGCAGCGTTTACATCCCTTATTTCCGCCCTTGCGCTTAGAAGCGGATCCATTGCATAGACCATATCGTTGGTAAATCTGATCGAGCCTTCCTTGATATAGAAGTTTCTTTCGAAATAGAATATTTCACCGCCCTTAAGTGCAAGAGCTCCGTCAAGAATAAGCTCGTTGGGAATTGAATCATATCTAAGACTGAACTCATCTTCGGGTTTTATGTAGGCTCTTACGATCGGCAGCGTCTGACTGGGCCACATCAGCTGGTTGTTTTCTCCTACCCTGATTTTTAAATCGGCTCCAATCTGCTCGGTCGGCATACCCATCTTTCCGTCCCCGAGACTATTGCTGAACATTATAGTCGCATCTATTGCCTTGATATCACCGCTGACGTTCATACGGAGAAAGTCGCCGTATATGCGCAGATTGCCTTCTGCAAAACCTGAAACATAAAATGGCGCCCGATAAAACATTGCAGATATTCCACGTCCTTCAGGAACAGACATATTAAAATCATAGTTTCTCGGCAGCCAGCGTTCCATAACACCGTCAATAGTCATCATTACTATTCCGTTTTCGGTGATTATGCGGGTGGACGGGAGAGTAACTGATTTTCCGCTGAAAAAGAAAGATGTGGAAAGGTTTTTGGTTTTCTCCTGTACAATGGGCGGTCTGAAATCAAGGTTATTCAAGTCGAGCTGTCCGAAAAAATCCGGATCGTTAAACGGTCCCAGAATTTTAAGATCACCGGTAATACTTCCCTTTTCAAAGTAAAAGAATGGAATTTCAAGTTTATCAAAAACATATTCAATGCCGCTGATCCTTGCATCAATATTTCCTCGGTTCATGGAGCCTTTGGCTACGAATGTCAGAGGAACCGGGTCGGCAATATTAATAGTGAATGTTCCGTCGTCATTATAACGGCCTGATACAGAGTTTTCAGGCCCTCCTGTCAGGATGGAGGTTCCCTCTGAATGAACTATTGTAAAATACAGGTCATCTCTGGGCAGTTTATTATAGAGAAGTTCTTCGAGGTTAAGTTGCAAATTCATGTCGTTTTTGATGATTGAAGCAATATCGCCAATATTCTCTATAGGGACTGATTTTCCTGTAATGCTGATCTGAGTCCCAAGTGAAAGCGGAGCCAGTTCTGCAGTCAGATTCCCTGTCAGCTGATGCCTTCCGGTACTGAAATCAAGCAGTCCTCTGCCTTGTTTAAGAGATACGCTTCCTGCGGTGAGATCTATAAGGCCTGCTTCAAAAACAAGGTCCTTGTACTGAAGCGAAGTATTAAGATCCAGGGGGCGTCCGGTGAACTCTGCATCTCCTGTGGTCAGTTCGAGACTGAGTTCCGGACTTGCAAGGCTGCCTGAAATTACCGCTGTACCAGATATGTCTCCCTCCACAGGAAGGAATCCCGACAGTCTTTCAAGCTTGAAATTGTTTATATCAAGAGTTCCGCCTGCTTCACCCTTAAGCATGTCAAATAATAGAGAGTAGTTCTCATCCGATCGACGGTCAGCCAGCTGGAGATATGCACTTCCGCTGAGTCCATCGTTTAAGTCGGTAATTCTGACAAATCCGCTGCCATTAAGCTCCGAATATGAATCACTGTATTTAAGGCTGCTCAGCTGGCCGCCATCGTTTCCTATAACCGCACTGAGCAGCAGGTTTCCTGTATATCCTGATAAAGGCAGTGATGATATAGAGGTTTTATTTAAAAAGATTTTCCAGTTTTCAGGTGAATCATAATATCCTGAAATATCTGCGCTTATTCCTGAAGGCCTGTCTTTTCCTATATAAAAAGGCAGCTCCCGGGTCTTTAGCTGAAAGGTATATCCTGTAAGCGGAAGTTCAAGCAGACTCAGCTGAAAGCCGTGAGAACCGGTAAGGCTTAAAGCTCCGCTTGATATACTGTATACCCCTCCGATATCATATTTCAGATCATTCAGACTCAGGCCAGTATTCAGCATGATGGTCTTATCACTGTCTATTTCTGCAGATACCTGTCCGCTGATAATATTCTGATTCCAGATTATATTAAGGTTTGTCAGGCTGATACGCCGATTATTTCCGGAAAGCTGAAGTTCGATTTTGTTTTCCGGCGCGGTACGGCTGGTGAGAAGAAATTCTGATGCGGCGAAGGCCATCTGCTTGAGATCTCCTGAAAAGAAAAGTTCGGAACTCAGCCTGAAATCAAGCAGATCGACAGGAAGGCTAATACCGGGAGGGATAAGCGACATTAAGGGCCTGATACTGAGATTGTCAGTAGACACAACCGTCTGAAGATACTGATCCTTACCGGACTGATATACACCTTCGATATAAAGCGATTCATTTATGCCATCATCAGATTCCGGTTCAGCCTCGAGAAGAAAGTCGAAATTATCCTGATAAGGAAGAATACTCAGCTTGAGTTTACGCAGCTTGAGGTTTCCGGCACTAAGGCTGTCGGAATTTACAGTGTATTTTCCGATATTATCTGTGACTATGCTGATCTCAGTCGAGATTTCTGCATTGTTAATTATCAAATTTTCGACAGCCGCATTCCCGTTTATTTCAGGCAGCCCATCAGTGAAACCTATCCTTCCATTGAAGCCTCCGGCAAGGGTATCATTTTCAAAGCGGGAATCAGCAATATTAAGTTCCATATTATTTCCGGAAAACGATGCTTCAATGTGAGAGTCCGGAATAATAAAATCGGGATATGTATCTACTGCCAATGCTCCATGATATTCGAGTTTTCTTTCAGCGTAATCGTAGTCAAGTGCAGCATTTCCGGTAACTGAAAGTCCAAGAAAATCAGTGTACTGCCTGGTGTGTCTGCCAGGGCTGAAATATTCGCTGAAAATAAAATCATCAGCATCCAGTTCCAAACGAACACTGTGTGTTTCCGTATCAAGTTTGAGATTAATATCCGCAGGTGTTTTGTCCCCGATTTTAGTAAGCTGATAGACTCCGGGTGCGGTGAATCTGAAATTGACACTTAAACGTTCAGCAGATATAAGATCGGAATCAAGATTCCGGCTTTTTAATACAAGCTCCACCCAGTTGAGATTTCGATCTATCCTTCCGGATGCATTTAGTGAGGTGTCAACCGAGATTGAGTTATCATCGGTAGGCAGAGGTGTTTCATAGAAAAACAGAGAGGCTTCAGAGCGTGCTGTAAGAGCAAAATCATCAGATGATGAATTTTTAAGGGTAAAATACAGTTTACTGAAACTGCCCGAATAATCCGGGGACTTGAGGTTTAAATTGAGGTTTTTTCCCCTGAGATAAAAGCTGTCCGGAAGATCGAAAGTGCCGGAAGTTTGCATTCCCCTCTCCCGGGATGAGTCTGCTGATTTAAATAGATCGAGCAGCTCGGCATCTTCAGCTGTATCAAAGCTGAGTTTTGAGTTGATTATGGTCAATCCCCTGAACGCACCGAGAGGATTATTCTGCAGAAGCTTAAGCAGGCTGAAATCAAGCCTCAGCCGGCCTATTTCAAGGAGTACTTCATCTGAATTATCTTCAGCGAATATTTTAAATCCCTGAATTTCAAAAGCCCGGAAGATTGAAGGCGAGATGCTTTCATATGCAATATTACGGTTCAGTCTCAGTTCAAGAGTATTGATAAACCTCAGTTTCACATCCTCGAGATATGTTACAAATTTCCTCTGAACCGGAAACATAACAAGCGGCAGCAGAACCGCACATACTGAGATTATAGATAATATTTGAATTGTTTTTGACCTTTTTGCAGAAGGTTTCAGAACAGGTACCTCTTCATCTTTTCAATTAGTGAATTTACACCAAATTTACTAATAAGTGTATAGAACTTCGTTTAAAAGTTTTCGACTTTTGAAATCATCAATATAAGATTGTCAAAAAAGACCCAATATTCTATTATCGGTGTGTGATGAGAGAGAAACCTGAAGTTTTACAAAATTTTATTGCCCTTGAGGGCCTTGACGGCAGCGGAACCACAACACAGCTTAATATGCTGAAAAAATGGTTTGCGGACAATGATAAAGCACTGTATTCAACTTGTGAACCTACACCGATGCCTTCAGGTAAACTGATACGACAGATTCTGCTTAAAGAGATAAAAGCAGAACCCGAAACCCTGGCAAGACTCTTTTCCGCAGACAGGTATGAGCATCTGTATAACCCGGATTCCGGAATTCTTAAAATGCTTGAAGACGGTAGTACTGTTCTCACCGACAGATATCTGTTCTCTTCGCTTGCTTACCAGAGCCTTGGCTGTGATTTTGATCTTGTTCATGATCTCAATCCATACCCGATACCTGAATACACAATTTTTCTCGACCTTTCGGCGGAAGTATGCAGTCAGAGAATGCACAAGCGTGATAAAATTGAGCTGTTTGATGCCCTCTCTATACAGAACCGGATTATTGAAAATTACAACAGAGCGTTCAGCCTTTATGCGAATACCGGTATGAAACTGCTGAGGATTGACGGCACAAAGAAACCTGATGAAATATGTTCTGAAATAATTGCGGCTATAAGCCGATAAGCTTCATGTGAGGCATTTATTTAAACCTGCAGTAATTATTCTCTTTTTTGCTCTGTTTACAGTTCAGAGTACTTTTGGCTATAAGATTCTTTATGCAGAACAGTTTTATAAGCTATATCACAGTCACTATATCCAGTATCCGGAAGACAGCGCTGAAAATATATACTACCTGGAAAATGCCTTAAAGAGACCCTTTGTTAATCCGCTGAATGCTCTGGCCACTATCAAAACCGAGAAGGAATGGGAGCGCTACAGATTTATGTTTACTATGCATATATATCTGAAACTCATAGAGCAGTGGCGGCTTCTGGGCGTTAAATACGATAAATTCGACGCATACTTTTATAACTATCCATGGAAACAGGAAAACCTCAAGAGTCTGCAGATGGCTGAAAAGTACTATAAGAACGCCCTCTATTACTGGGATAAGGTACTTGAGATGAAAGCAGAGATTGACGCCATGCCATACATATACATAGAGGGCATGGAATACTGGGAAGATGAACGGATTAAAATTGATGAGGGCGAGATTGATTATAAGGAATTTATAGAACTCGATCTGAAGCGTTTGTACGAAGTTCGGGAAGCCTTCGAGAATATGAACCCTGATACTTACTGAAAACAACTATAAATCATTCAGATTTATAGTTGTTTAAATCTCATACCGATTCGCTGGATAGTGTCCTGTCGTAACCATCACGTCTAATGTGTCTTTTCTCAATCAGGGTATAAATTACCGGAACCAGAATCAATGTAAGAATCGTTGATGTTATCAGTCCTCCTGCTATAGCCTGACCAAGCGGAGCATAAACCTCTGAGCCGTTCCCAAAGGCGAAGGCCATCGGAAGAACACCGAAAAAAGTGGTCAGCGTAGTCATAAGTATAGGCTTCAACCTTGATGAACAGCCTTCGAGAACCGCTTCTTCGAGTTCAGTGCCTTTTTTTCTAAGCAGGTTAAGGTAGTCAATCATTACAATACCGTTGTTAACAACCATTCCGGCCAGTGATATCATACCCAGCATCGGAATGATGGATATCGTAGATCCGAAGGCTATGAGACCTATAACCACACCAATAAGAGTGAATGGAATTGAAATCATTATTATAAACGGCTGAACGAATCTTTCGAACTGAATAACCATTACCATGTAGACAAGAAAGACAGCGATACCGAGTATCATGAAAAGTGATTTGAATGAGGAGCCGATAAGACTTGAGGTTCCGGCAATTTCCCATGAAACTCCGTAGGGAAGCTCAACATTGTTCATGTACTCTGACATTCTTCCGGTTACACCCATCTGATCCTGGGTTGTGAGGTATCCTGTGATAGTGATGGATATATTCCTGTTCTCCTTGGCAATTGAGGATACTGCCGGCTCTCTGTCGATCTCAGTGAGACTTGAGAGTGCAATCGGATCTCCTGAAGGTGTTTTGAGAGTAATCATATTTATAGTGTTTTCATCGATATCAGACCCGGCAACCCCGGAAGACAGCAGGATTGGAATATTCCCTTCATCGGTCCGGTATTTACCGGTTTCCATGCCGTTAAATAAAATTCTTGATGTAATGGCTGCTTCATATGGCGTGATTCCGGTTGAACCCAGATAATCAAGGATAAGGTTGGATACAAGCTGCTCCTTTCCGTAGTTCATACTCATGGTCGTTTTAAAAACTTCCGGGTCTCTGTCCAGCTGCCCGTCAACTATTTCAGCAGACTTCATAACCTGATCGAGGCTGTTTCCGTAAAGCCTGACTTTAAAACCCTGACCGCCGGTTGCCATACCCAGAAGTGAATCGAAACCTCCGTTTACAACAATAACATCGATATCAGTGATTTCATTATTCAGGGCGGTCTGAAGTGAGTCTACTATTTCGTGAACGGTTCTGTCCCGGTGCTGATTTCCGATGAGCCTTATTCTTCCAATAGCAACATTTTTCTTTGATGCGGAACTGAGTGTGCTTGAAGCACCGACGTAGTAAATGGAAGTTTCAATCTCGGGCGTAAGTTCAGTAACAAGCCTGTCTATTTCATCAATTTTGTCTCTTGTCTGCAGCAGGCTGTATGATTCAGGAGTATTGATATGTATTTCAAACTCACCGGTATCGGACGGAGGTATAAAACTTATTCCCATAAATGATATAAGCATTACCGTCAGCACAAGCACCACTACGGCAACTATAAGTACTCTCAGCGGCCGTTTTATAGCCCCCGCAAGTATTTTTTTGTATCCGGAAGTGAGCTTATCCAGAGCTCCGTCGATTAATCTGTGGAACAGTACTGTTGACTTAAATCTCGGTTTGTCCTCTTTAAGAAACTGTGCCGACAGGTATGGAACTACTATAACAGAAACCAGAGCCGACGCTCCCAGTGCAATAACGATCGTAAGGGATAATCCTTTCATGATTATGCCAATCAAGCCGGATAGAAAGATCATCGGCAGAAATACGCAGATTGATGTGGTTGCCGATGCCAGTACTGCTCCCCCCACTTCTCCGGCTCCGATCGAGGCTGAACCGGCCGGATCGCCTGAGTCTGCAAAGTGGCGATTGGTGTTTTCAAGAACAACGATGGAACTGTCCACGATCATACCAATCGCTACTGTAAGGCCGGACAGACTGAGCATGTTCATTGTTGTTCCGGTCAGGTACATTCCTATTACAGTGATCAGCATAGAAAGTGGAATTGAAAGTCCGATGATAATGGTACTGCGGATATTATGCAGAAAGATATAGATAATAAGGATGGCAAGTGCTATTCCGGTAAAGGCTGATTTGAGTACTGTATTAATTGTAAGCTCGGTGGTCACCTTTTCATCGGCTATTGTATAGAACTCAATCAGGCCAGAGTATTTTTCTTCAGTTTCCGCCTCAATACGCTTTAGACTGTCTACAATATCCAGGGTATTGCCTTCCTGGCGTTTCATAACATCGATAGCCATAACAGCCTGACTGTCGGAGCGGATATAAAAATCCGGTTCAGCAAAATTTATTTCGATATCCGCAATATCCTTGAGGTATACATAAGAATCATCAACATGACCTACCACGAGGTTCTGTATCTCGTCTATGTTTGAAAATTCACCCGATGTACGGAGATTCAGCGCCTCATCCTTGTAACTGATCTCACCAGCGGGAAAAGAAATGTTTGAATACTGAAGAAGCTGGTAGATATCGAGGACTGAAAGTCCGCGGGGCTCAAGTTCATTTATATGCAGTTTTATCTCAAGCTGCTTCTGTACTCCGCCTTTTATCTGAATGTTTGAAACACCGTCTATTCTGGTAATCTGGGGACTGAACTCATTTTCTATAAAGTCCGTAAGAACTTCCGGCTCCAGCCTGCTTTTGACCATTACGGAATAGATTGGAAGAATTGCAGCCATATCATGAACTATAATAACAGGATCGCCGGATATCCCTTCCGGCAGTTCATCCATAGCAGCGTTAACAAGCTCTCTTATCTCCGGCAGTTTAGCGTAGGCGTCTACATTTTCATCGAATTCTATTACGACTGATGACACTGAGTCACTCGATGACGAGGTCAGATTTGAGAGTCCCGAAAGGCTTATTAAAGAGTCTTCCAGAGGAGCTGTGACATCGCGTTCGACACTCTTAGCATCGACACCGGGGTATATAGTTACCACGGAAGCTCCTGGCATCCCTATTGCCGGAAAGGCTTCCTGATTGGAACCCTGCAGCGCAAAGAAACCGAAGAAGACTACTGCAATCAGTATTATAGTAATAACTGCGGGATGTTTAATCGAATAATCTGCAAGTTTCATCCGCAGCCCCTATCGGATACTTACCGGACTGCCTTCAACCAAAAAGCTCTGTCCTTCGATAATAAAGTCACTGTTTGAATATTTTTCCGGAATAGCAAAAAAACGGTTATTGGAATAAATCTCATCAAAACTGATTTTTTCTGCAGTTTCATCAGTATGATTTACTATCCAGAGTGAATTACCCGGACCGTAGACGGAATGCGGAAGATACCACAGGTCTTCCTGCCTGTCGGTTTCAAATATACAATAGACGAACATTCCCGGACGGAGCTTCGCATCCTTATCACTTATTCCTGCAACAATATCGAAGTTTCTTGTCTGAGCATTTATCATAGGTGATATTTCGTGGATCTCTGCTGCATGAAAAGCTGTCAGGCCGTCCTTGGAGACAGTAACCTTCATATCAGGATTTTTAGAAAAAAGTTCATAATACTTCTCAGGCACCCTCAATTTTACTATGAGGTTTTTAAGATTTCCAATTGTCAAAACCGGAATTTCGGGAGCTGCCATTGCTCCCTCAGTTGTATGTACTTTCAGAACTGTACCGCTGATGGGTGCTTCGATATGCGTGTAGCTTACCTGGAGCTGTGCAAGTTCGTACTGGGATTTATATGCATCATACTGGGATTTAGTTTGATCATAATTCTGTCTGGTTGCAGCACCTGAATTATACATCTGTTCTATTCTTTCGTAGGAAGACTGTATTCCAAAATATGCTGCCTCGGCCTGCTTTAGCTGAAGGTCATAGGATTTTGAATCAATCTCTGCTATGACCTCACCTTTTTCAACCGCATCCCCCGCTTTCTTGGTAAGGCTTTCAAGCGTTCCTGAAACAAAAGGAAGAACTGTTACGATTTCATTTGATTCTACGTAACCGGTAAGTTTAAGCTCTTTTTCCAGAGACCCTAGCTGCGGCTTGATTGTTTTTACCGGGGTTCCAGCGGGAGCTTCGGAATCCTGGGGAATTTCCTTTCTGGCAAATACGGTGACAGCAGAAAGTAGAACTACAACCGCTATAAGTACAGCGATGGTGATAATTACAGCAAATTTCTTTTTAGAAAGAATATTCATTCTTTTAATATAAGAATTTTATTGATTTTTTTCAATATATTTGTGATACTAATTTTATGGCAAGACAGAGAGATGAAAAAAAGAAAGAAATAATAATAAAGACGGCAACTGAACTTTTTGCAAGAAAAGGATTTCATGCCACATCCATCCAGGATATTGTTGCGGAATCGGGTCTGTCTGTCGGAACAATTTATCTTTACTTTGCCAATAAGGAAGAAATATTCGATGCCCTCCTCGATGGCGGTATTGAAATACTGCGGATAGAGCTCTTTCAGGATATTGATATAGAGATGAGTAATCAGGAAAAAGCCCTGCGTTTTACTGAAAATATTATGCAGCTTATCAAAAATCACAACAAAATCGTTACTGTTATCTTCAATGAGCTTAGTTTTCAGAATAAACTTCAGAATTTTTATCAGCGGATGGCTGGAATAATCGCAGAAAGATTTCATCAGGGAGATGCCGAAAGTATCTATGGAATGCTTAAACTAAATCACAGGGAGTTCTTTGTATTCGTAACCATAGTTGCAACAGGTATAGCCAACGCAATCAGGATCTCGCTTGCCAGCGGTGAACTTATGGATTATCGTGATGTCAAAAAAGTGCTGAACGAAATCATTTTAAAAAGTCTTGTAGACAGAATCGAAATCAATCAGTAAAAATGGCTCATCCCTATTGAATTTCAAACTATCGGTATGTATATTCTAATTAAAGAACGAGCATTCTTTTTTGGAGACTTTATATATGATAAAACTTAAAAAAAATATCCTGCTTTCAACATTTACTTTAATTATGTCATCATTACTTCTTACAGGCTGTTCTGTTGTCTTTACGAGTTCTGCAAACGGAAACATTTCAGACTATGAATTGTATGAAAACGGAGATTCAGGCGCGGGAATAAGTGATGCCTATGTATATCTTTATCTTGATAAGGCCGATCAGCTTACCGATCTTGAGGCCTGGCAGTCTGACGAAAGTTTTCTGCCAGAGAACCGGACTGATACTGAGCCCCTTTACTTTAATAAGACGGTGACAGATGATCAGGGCGACTACACTTTCAACGGCCTTATCTGGAATGATTTGTTTCCGAAATACGGTAAGTCCGGGGACAGGAAAGAGGTCTTTCTGCTATTCTACCATCGTAACTACGGCCTGGCGGCAAATCCTTCACCGGTGTATATAGTCTCTGATGTTACAAACCGGATTCCCGTGATTACGCTTAATAAAATTATGAATACAGCAGAAATAACCGGAGTTGTTACGGAAGCTGCAACCGGCGATTACATTGCAAATGCAACAGTGAATATATGGGTGCCCCTGTCCTGGGAGTACAATTCTGAAGGTTCTGTAAATACGGATGAAGACAGTTTTACCTGGGCTGAAAATCCGACATATACTTCGACCACAGACGATAACGGCGAATGGACAAGAGAAATCTCTTATAAGATGCTGCCCTCTTCTACCGATAACGCCGGTACAGTGATTGTAAGAATTACCTACTCTGCCGGAGGTTACATAGCAGAGAACGCCTCTGATGCCGACATAACCGACGGCGGATGGGATGTTGATGCTAACGGGGTTGTTGATGATGATGAGAATATCGGCTACCTGCAGACTGCAGAGATATCAGCCGGAACATATCATGATGCAGGAACAACCGCTCTTGCTGATGAGTATAATACTTCAGATATTTCCGGGACTGTAATTAATTCAAACACCGGCGAAGGTGAACCGAATGTTACGGTAGAAATATTTGCAGCCGAAGAATGGACCTACAGTGATTCATCAGATCCGGAAAGTATAATTTACGCCGATATCGTCTGGCCGGAGAATCCCACATATACTGTAACTACAGATGATTCAGGCGAATACTCTCAGACTGTCGAGTTTGTGAGACGTCCATCTGAAACAAACAACCTTGAAACCAGCTGCGTGAGAATAGTTTTTACAAAGAACAGCTTTCTTATAGATAATTCAACAGATTCAAAGTTGACAGACGGAGGCTGGGATCGGGATGGAAATGGGACAACAGAATCGGATGAGTCTGACGCCTACTATGAACCCGCCTATTATGATGCATCCGCTCACACCAATTATATCCTTCACAATGAACAGAGCACTGATATGGGGAGCATAGTTATCAAGCAGACCGAGTTCAGCGAAACATTGTCCGGAGAAGTCTGGAACGCTGCAGGAACCCTGCAGGTAAACGGCGTTGAAGTCTGGCTGTTTTTTAATCCTGATGCTGCAACGCTTCTGACTGCCGCTCCGGCAGACGGAGATGCTCCTGATTATATTGATACCACTGTAAACCAGGTAATAGACACCAATAATTATGAGAAGGGCCATTTCTCATTTGACGGTCTTGAATGGACAGATACAGCTTACACCGGTAACCAGAGCCGTGCCTCATACTACCTGTATCTACCGACCTCTGCTGAAATTGAGGCTGGCGCATATGATATTGCAAATTCAGCTAATCTTGAGAAAGGCTATGTTACCGCGGGATCTTCAAACTATGTGAGTCTTAAACAATGAGAAAAAAACTAAGAGCTGCCCGAAAGATATCCGGATTTTTGAAAATAATTATTGCTGCAGTTCTCTTTAGCTGTACTCAGCTGCTCGCTGCAGAGGATTCTTTGAAACTAACACCTGAAAGCCTCTATAAATCGGCTGTTGAGAACAATATAAGCCTGATACAGCTGGGAATTGAGAAGATGCAGTCTGAAGCTGAGCTTAAAAAGGCAAAAGCCGCTCGTTTTCCAACGGTAGATTTTCAAACTACCATGACTTATATGACCAATCCCATGATAGAGCCTATTACTCTCACGGCAGGAGAACTGGGAAGCTATACTATGGGAGGAAGCGATATTCTTCTTCCTGCTGAAGATATGGTTATATACAAGGGTTCGGAAAATACTCATTATAATTTTCAGTTTACTGTCGATCAGCCCGTTTTCACCTGGGGTAAAATAAAGAATATGGAGCTGCTGTACAGTTCCATCAATGAAACAAGCGGGCTGCAGCTTCAGAAGAAGCAGCATGAAATACGTACAAGCCTTTATGTTTACTCATACGTTCTTTATTACATAAGCATGATTGAAGATACCCTGAAGATGCAGAAATCAGTTTCTGAAAGGATGATAGAAATAGCGGATGAATCATACAAAAACGGATTTATACTCTATGCTGATTTGCTGGATGCCCGGATTAAAGCAAGTGAGATTAGTGTTGCCGAGGCTCAGCTTTTACAGCAGCGGGAACAGACCCTCCTTCAGCTGGCAAGGCTTTCGGGAATAAAGGATATTTCCGCCCGGGATTTTGATTTTGATTTCATCAGTGAGATAAGCAGTCTGGAGGTTCCCGGGCTTGATGAATGTATGAACAGCTCACTTTCAAACAACCCTGATATTCAGCTGCTGACCAAAGTGCAAAGAATAAATGAATTAAAACTCGATATCACCAGGGCCGCAACAGGTTTTAAACCGGATATCGGGCTGCATTTTGAACTTTCATACTCGGGGTCACGCTTTCCATTTATCGAAACGGATTGGTTCGGTCAGGATTCACTTGGGCTGACATCCACCATAGCGGTTTCAGGAAATGTTTTTGACGGAGGCAGTGCGCTTGCAGATGCTGAAAAAGACAGCTATGAGCTAGAGAAAGCGATGTATGATTACGAAGACGGTGTTGATTCCATCAGACAGTATATTTCCGAAACACTGCTCAAACTTGAGTTAAACAGACGGAACATAGAATATCACCGTCTTAAACAGGAAAACGATAACCTTCAGATTGGTATCAAGCAGACCCAGTTTACAGCCGGCTCCGGTGATGAAACAGATTTGCTCGAAGAGGAATTAAATCTCTATACTGACAGGATCTCGGAATACAGGGAGTCAATTGACTTTTATACAAACTATTATTCCCTCTACGGTGCCTATGCTTTACCTGAATTTTGACTGAAATAATGGTTTCCATCGGGGTTGTATATCAGCTTCAAAGCTCCTGGTATTATTCTGATATCGAAGGAGTCAGAAAAAATCAACTCACCGTCAAGATGGGCTGCTACTTTCTGTGAGAAAGTCAGTTTAAGTGTTGATGCCCTGAAGTACTGAATCAGCGGATCAGTAATATGACTGCCCTTGGGAACTTGGGTTAGAATAGTCATTCGCTTCATCAGTTTTAAAGGGTTTATATGCAGTACATCCAGAAGTCCGTCGTCAGCAATGGCTTTCGGGGTCAGGAAGAAATTACCTGCAAAACGCCGTCCGATAGAACAGGTGGTCATAAAACATTTTTCTGTAGTAGAACTGCCGTCTCTGGTAAAAGTCAGTTCCCGTTCTTTATAGCCAAGAAGTGTTTTTACTATGTAGTAGTTATACTTTGCCCTGCTAATACGTCCGGTTCTTAGCCGGTCTTCGGTAACGGCTGCTGTCATTTCTGCGTCGAAACCTATTCCCATTCCATTGAAAAAGGGATTACCGTTGCAGTCACCGACATCTATAGCTTTTACATCAGCATTAAGGAAGGTATCCCATTCAAACTGTTCAAAAACGTCGCTGAATCCGCTGATCTGCATAAAATCATTTCCGGTACCTGTGGGGACGACTCCGAGAGTCACATCATGACCAAGAGCTGCCTTCGCTGCCTCATTAAAGGTCCCGTCTCCGCCTGCAACTGCTATGAGTGTAATACCCTTGTTTATCATTTCCTCAGCCAGCTGGGTTGCATGACCGGGCTGCTCCGTGAATTTAATCAATGCGGAATCATCTATTCTGTTGAATTTTTTCATTATCATCTGACGTTTATCATCAGAAAGTCCGCCGCCTGCTGCCGGATTTATTATTACACCCCATTTTGCCATAATTATCCCTCTGTTCGTTTACTGTATCGGTATTCAGATTCTACAGCCTCTTTTACTTTAAGAGCAATTTCAAAATCTGATAATTCCAAAAGTTTTTCGGCCTCCAGCGGGCGGCCTATTACTATTTCAAGCTGTTCAGTTGTGTTTATGTGTTTTTGATATTTTGATTTCCAGTAATACAGCCCATTAATTGTTATCGGCAGAACGTCAGTTTCCGATTCCCTTAAAATGCGGATAAAGCCCTTTCTGAAATCTGCTATGCCGCCGTCATCTGTCCTGGTTCCTTCCGGAAACATCAGGATAACAAGTCCCTCATTAGATCGTTCTGCTGCCAGCTTGATGGCTTCCAGGCTTTTCCGCCAGCTTGAAGGTTCTATAGGAATATACTTGAGTCTTTTCAGCATTATATTGAAAAGCGGAAGATGAAGGAGTTTTTCACGCCCCACCCAGGCTCCGTTGGGAATTACAGTCATTACCGCAGGAATGTCCAGATAGCTGGTATGGTTCATAACTGCTATGTAGGATTTTCCTTTCTCTATGTAATTCCTGTTCGTAATATGCACTCTTCTCCCCATGCTCCAGAAAAGTGAATGAGCCCAGAATTTCAACAGGAGCCTGTTCAGGGCATCGAGTCTCAAAAGGGAAAATAAAATTACGGGTATGAGCATGATGATTGTGAAAAAGTAATTAAGGCAGTAATGGATGAGGGTTGGAAATATTTCTCTTAGTAAAAGAGTTTTCAAGTTACGTTTTTTATTTCTCATTATGCTATATAGAATATATTGGTAACTGCAGTCTTTTGCAAGTTAAAACTTTTTTGAAATTATTTATAATTCTCAGCCGGAAAAGTTGTCATCGGCAAGCTGTTCGTTAACAGCCCAGAATTCTTCAAAATTTTCAATAAGAATATCAACAAGCACTGGGTCAAAGTGTTTGCCTTTTTCTTCTTCAAATAGATCAAAAACACTTTCTTTATCCCAGGCTGCCTTATAAACTCTTGAATTGGATATGGCATCAAAAACATCAGCAACAGCCGTGATTCTGCCGTATAGACTGATATCCTCGCCCTTAAGACCATTGGGATACCCGCTGCCGTCCCATTTTTCATGGTGCTGAAGAGCAATTTCTGCAGCTGCCTTGAATATCTGACGTTCCGAATGATTAAGCATGTCAAATCCGATAAGGGTATGACTTTTCATTCTCTGCTTTTCATCTTCTGTAAGAGGTCCGGGTTTAAGCAGTATTTCATCAGGTATCGCAATCTTTCCTATATCATGGAGCGGTGATGCTGTTTTAAGCAGTACCGCGTCCTGTTCCTTCAAGCCGTAATGGAGGGCCAGTATTCGAGAAAATTCTGAAACACGCTTTACATGATTACCGGTTTCTTTTGATCTCATTTCACCAGCTTCCGCAAGTGCGAAAATCATTTCCTTGAATGAGCTTTCTGTTTCTTCCTGAAGAAGAACAGCTTCAAGCTGGTTACCGGCATAACTTGCTGCAAGAACGAGTCTTTCCTGATCTTCTCTGGTAAATTCTTTCTGCTCGGTAAGGCTGTTTAAAACCTGAACAACACCGATCATTTTACCGTGGCTGTCCCTGATGGGCAGGGCAATAATTCCGTAGGTATGGTAGCCGGTTTTCTGATCAACTTCCTTATCAAATCTGTCATCGGAATAAGGGTCGTTTATTATTAAAGGTTCACCGCTGGTTGCAACCACTCCGGCAATCCCCTTCGCGAGAGGAATTTCAATCCTGTCGACACCGTGTGCTACTATTGTCCAGAGAATTCTGCTTCTTTCATCAATAAGCCAAACGGTACAGCGGTCTGCGCATACAATATCCCTGCCGAAGTCGGCAATAACATTGAGAATCCTGTCTACGCTTCTTTCTTTTGCAATGCGCTTCAGGTAATCAAAGATAATATCGAGCAGACGCTCTGCGCTTGGGCGTTCAACAAATGATTGTTCCATGTTCCTATTTAGAAAGATACTATAAACTAAGTTAAAATCAAAGTCTTTTACTTAAAAAATTTTATTTCTATTTATCTCAGGAGTCTCTAAAAGTCTTTTATAATACCTTATAGTACACTATTGACAAAGTGTGTATGCATACATATTCTTTATCTCAGGAGGGATACATGAAACTGTCATCTCTAATCGAAAAAGAATATATAATCACCGGGAGCAAGGCGGAAACCCGGGAAGACGTGATCAGGGAAGCTATTGGACAGCTGTATCAATCCAGGTCACTGTCGATAAGTAAAAAAGATGCTATAGATGCAATAATGGAGCGCGATACACTGGGCGGAACAGTATTTCTAACAGGTATGGCCATTCCCCATGCAAGACTGAAGGATTTTGAAGACCTTGTTATCATGATGGTACTCCCGAAGAATCCAATAAGGGTTGAGGACGTGGATGTAAGCTGCTTTGTCATCATGCTTACCTCTCTGAGTGTGTCTAATACCTATCTTCAGGTTCTTGCTTCATTCTCAAGAATGTCAACTGACAGAGAATTTTATAAGCAGCTAATCGCCGGCGCTTCAGTAGATGATATTCACAGTCTGCTTTCAACAATATATATCAAAAAAGATCTCACAGTTGAAGACATAATGATCACTGATTTTAATTCAATCAAGCCGGAAAATACTATCAAAGAGCTTATTGATATCTTCTACAAGGAGAGGACAAGCTACCTTCCGGTTGTGGACAACAGCAATAATTTCCTGGGTGAAGTCAGGATTAATGACTTAATAGCTATAGGTATTCCCCAGTATGCTGTTTCGATCGGAAGCCTGAGTTTTCTGTCTAATTTTGAGCCTTTTGAAAAGCTTCTTCGTGAAGAAGAAAACATTCTTACAAGGGATGTTATGAAAAAGCCCGTTGAAATACTTAAACCCGGAGCATCAGTCATAGAGGCTGCATTAAAAATGACCAAGGGCGGACTAAGACATCTGCCGGTTATTCAGGAAGGCAGAATTGTTGGAATACTCAACATCATGGACATTCTTACAAAGGTTTTAAGGAGGTAGCATCATGAGTATACTTGCAATTGCCGGTATTGTGATTTTCACTGCGATATTCATCATGATCTCCCTTGAAAAAATCAATCAGACTATTCTTGCACTACTTGGTGCCGTTATTTTTATAATTGCCGGAATAATAGACCAGGAGACTGCGTTTTCTGAGGTTGACTGGAATGTAATCTTTCTGCTTATAGGAATGATGGTAATCGTCGGAATCACGAAGAACTCAGGGATCTTCCAGTATGCGGCAATAGTTACCGCAAAAGCAGTAAAGGGCGATCCTTTCAAAATACTGCTTCTTTTTGCCTTTCTGAGCGCTGTCTTCTCGGCAATACTGGATAATGTTACAACAGTTCTGATTCTTACACCTGTAACAATACTTATAGCTGTAGAGCTGGGAGTCGATCCTATTCCTTTTGTAATAACCAGTGCTATTGCCTCAAATATTGGCGGTACCGCTACACTTATTGGTGACCCTCCGAATATTATGATTGGAAGTGCCGCAGATTTCGGATTTCTGGATTTTATCATCACACTTGGCCCGATTGTAGTTATAAACTTTATAATTCTCTGTGTGGTTCTTTATTTTCTCTTCAGTAAAAAACTGAAGGTAAGTATCGAAAGACGAGCCAGAATTATGGAATTCGATGAAAGACAGTCAATAAAGGACAAGGGGCTTTTGATAAAATCACTTACAGTAATAGGTCTTGTAATTGCAGCCTTCCTTCTGCACGATTTGATAGGAATAAAGCCGGCAACAATAGCTCTCTGCGGTGCTGCTGTCCTGATGCTTCTAGCCGGCGGAGAGGAAGTTGATAAATACTTTCATGAAGTTGAATGGGGAACAATATTTTTCTTTATAGGACTTTTTATCATGGTAGGAGGACTGGTTGAACTGGGTGTTATAGGAAAACTTTCTCAGGGACTTCTGTCACTTACTGAGGGTAATATTCCGCTAACCTCACAGCTTACACTCTGGTTTTCGGGCTTCATATCTACAATTGTGAATAATATCCCCTACGTTGCAACTATGGTTCCGCTGGTGGAGCATATGGGTGAAACTCTGGGCCCCGATGCGGTTAACCCTGTCTGGTGGTCTCTTGCACTTGGTTCCTGCCTCGGCGGTAACGGTACATTGATAGGGGCTTCAGCCAATGTCGTTGGTGCGGGCATCGCCGGCAAAAACGGATACAGGATTTCTTTCTTTGAGTTTACGAAGTACGGAACCTTTATTACTCTTATCACTCTAGGGGCATCAAGCCTGTATATTCATCTGCTTTTCAGATAACAGCAATAAAAATGTTTCATAACCGGGCATATGCTGTATAATTATCCTGTTATGAAACATACCGCTGCTTTTTTTGATATCGACGGGACTCTTTACAGGGATTCTCTGATGATTGAACATTTTAAAAAACTGCTTAAATACGAAGTTCTTGACGAAGCCCTCTGGCACAGCAATGTGAAACATACCTATGAAAACTGGAAAAAACGCCGGGGAAACTATGATGATTATCTGCTTGAACTTTCCGCTATCTACGTTGAATCACTTAAGGGGCTTGAAAAATCCAAGATGGATTTTGTTACAGATCAGGTGATAAAGCTTAAGGGCGACAAGGTATATATGTATACCCGGAATAAAATAAGGGAACATAAAAAGTCGGGACACTTTGTCTTTTTCATATCGGGAAGTCCTGATTACCTTGTTCACAGAATGGCTAAAAGGTACGGAATTACCGAATGCGCGGGAACAAAATACCATGTTGATGAAAAAGGCAGATACACCGGTGAGGTAAGTGCCATGTGGGATGCCGGAAACAAGGAAAAAGCTATAAACGGATTATGTGAAAAATATGATATCGATCTCTCTAAAAGCTATGCCTATGGTGATACCAACGGCGATCTTTCCATGTTCAGAATGGTCGGCAACCCGGTGGCAATCAATCCTACCCGCGAACTTATTCAGAACCTTAAAAATGATGAAGACCTGTCCGGCAGGGTAAAAATCAGGGTTGAAAGAAAGGATGTGATATATAAACTTGATTCGGCGGTTGATATTTTCTATCCTGAAATAGATTAACAACGGAGTGACTAATATGAAAACAATCAGCTGTATTGGTGAACTGCTTATAGATTTTATATGCACAGATATTGATTCAAGTCTGGCCGAGGGCCTAAATTTCAAAAAGATGGCCGGAGGTGCTCCGGCGAATGTAACGGCAGCCATTGCAAAGCTCGGCGGAAGAGCGGCCTTTATCGGAGCCGTAGGTGCAGACCCCTTCGGAACATTTCTTGAGAAAAGCATAAAGGAAGTTGGAGTTGATACATCCATGATGAAGTTCAGCGCTCAGCATTCCACTACCCTTGCCTTTGTATCTTTGCAGGCAAGCGGTGAACGTGATTTTGTATTCAATCGCGGCGCTGATGCGGAACTTCTGATGACCGATATTGATACTGATAAAATTAAAAAATCAGCTCTTGTGCACTTTGGGTCCGCAACAGGATTTCTAAACGGAAGTCTGAAGTCAACATATTCGGAACTTCTTGATTTCTGCACCGAAAACAGAATCTACATATCCTTTGACCCGAACTACCGGATCGATCTCTGGAAGAACCGGGATGATGAGTTTATAAAATTATCAGAATATTTTATCAACAGGGCTGATCTGATAAAATTAAGTGATGATGAGCTGAAATTCCTTACCGGAATCGATGATATTGAAACAGCTGTTAAGTCACTTCATGTGAAAAAAAACGCGGTGGTTATGATAACTCTCGGAAGCCGGGGTACATACGTTTATTCTGCTGCCTCCGTCGAAAGTGCAATTGTCGAGAGCATCAGAATTAAGTCGATAGACTCCACAGGCGCAGGTGACGCATTCACAGGCGCTGTTTTATACCGGATTGCTTTGGATGATAACCCCTTTGAGTTTATGTCTGATTTCAGCCGGGTTAAGGATATCACAGCCTTCGGAAACAAGGTTGGTGCTGTCGTCTGCACGAAGATAGGTGCTATTGCCTCAATGCCTGATTTGAATGAAGTAAACAGTCTGTAGTAGGAACTAATCTGAGACAGACTGTTCTGAACCGGCACCGGGGACATCTAAAGTCAGCGGACAGATTTTTCCGTCTCTTATCTCTGAAAGCAGAATTTTACAGGCTCTCTCGGTATCAACGACTCCGCCTTTCAGCAGAAATCCTCTATTCCTGCCTATTTCCTCAATAAGAAGCTCAGTTTTTTCCGGTATTGATTCCAGTTTGAATCTTGACTTGAGCTCTTCCGGATACAGTTCAGCCATAATATCAGCGGCTCTGAATGCTATATCATAGATATCGAGTATTGCATCCTTGATTGATCCGAGGATTGCAAGTTTATAGCCGATTTCCGGTTCAAATTTATGCCAGAGAAGACCGGGAGTATCAATAAGAGTGAAGTCGTTTGAAAGAACAATCCTCTGGAAATCTTTGGTATGTCCGGGCTTGTTCTGTACTGAAGCTTTTTTCTGCTTCTTCAGCCGGTTAACCAGTGTGGATTTACCGACATTGGGAATGCCCGCTATCATGGCGTTTATCTTGGTTCTGTTTCCGCCGGTACGGGTGCTGTCGACAATTTTTCTGCATAGGGGCACTATTGAGTTGTAGGATGCCGGCTGGGTTGTGGAAACACGGACTATATCTGTATAAGATTCTTTGAGACAGCGATACCAGTCTTCTGAACTTTCTGCATCCGCAAGATCCGTTTTATTCAGAATAATTATATGAGGTTTACCACTTGTTATTTCATGCAGCAGGGGATTTCTGCTCGATTCCGGAATTCTTGCGTCTATCACTTCAAGAATAATATCGATGCGGTTCATCTGTTCAGAGATGAGACGCTTAGTCCTGTTCATATGTCCGGGGAACCAGTTAATATTTGCCATTATTTCTCCGGGCTCATTATAAACAAAACATTTAGTGTTAACTACCCCGCTGTATTTTCATCCCCGGTGAAGTGATTAACGTGTGCGGTAAGCGCTTCGGTAATCTGCATGTTTTTCTTTCCGTTGATTTCAAGCTGTTTTGTGAGGTTGAAGAGGTTTCCACTTTCATCTCTTATAATATCAAGATCGCTTACAGCTGTATTAAAACCGCCTTTAAGTTCGGCGGCTGATATTCCAATCTTTTTAATAGTGTCATCGATATATTCAGCAGAACCGGTGATATTGTCATTTGCGGTTTTCAGTTTTTGAAACTCGCTGTTGACTGTTGTGCCCTTCTCTTCTGTTGCCGAAAGCGATTCGGAAGTCTTTGTTATTTTACTGTTTACCTCGCCGGAGATTTTTTCAATCTTTCCAAAAATAAGGCGGTTCTCACTGCTGACTATTTTTAAATTTTCTATTGAATCAATTATCAGCTGCAGTTTGTCTCTGGTTTCATCAGACCCTTTCTTCACCTTTAATGCAAGAGCTGATATCTCCTTTGAGACAACTTTAAAACCGTGGCCGTACTGCCCGGCTCTTGATGCTTCTATAGCAGCGTTAATACTCAGAATGTTTATCTCTGCAGACACATTCTCCATCAGCTCATTTATTGTCCGTATTGTTCCTGCCTGTTCAGAGATTCGCGAGGTCTGATTATCCAGAGTACTGACCAGACCGGAGCCTCTGGTTGTTTCTGATATTAGAACCTCAGAAAGTTCCCGGTTCTCATCTCCGAATGTTTTTACCCGGCTTAGCTCTTCATGCATCTTTTCCATTTCTGAAACTGTTTTTTCAAAGATTTCAGACTGTGTTTTGGCATCTGAAGTTAGATTTGCAGAGTTATGTGAAATTGTTTCTATTGATTCGGATATACTCATCACGGCTTCATTAATGATTCCGAAAAAATCATAGAGGTTCTCGCTGGTTGTTTTTAAGGAGGATGATGTATTGAAATTCTTTAATATGTTCTGTTCCAGGTCTCCACTCAGTTCGGAGGTTATTCTGATAGCAGAGAACAGTACCTCAAGCATATTGCTGAGGTTGTCTGAGAAGTTATTAAAATTCTCCCGCAGGCTGCCCAGTTCATCCTTTCCTGTTGATTTAAATCTGAAATTAAGGCCTTCACCGCCTTCTGACAGCTTCCGTATTTCATCACCTGTGGTTTTTATAGTTCCGATAACAGTATTTCTGAAATAAAAGATTGAAAAAGCAAGTCCGGAAAGAATTAAAATAAATATAGCGATAAAAATAATTCTAAAATTGCGTATATCAATTTCAATAGATTTTAAAATATCCAGTTTAATCTGCCGGATATCAGAGAAATATCGGTTAAGTCCGTTTTTCAGTCTGTTATAGTTGTCTGTCAGGATCGAAGTGGCATTTACAGGATCTACAGCCTGATTATTGTTTATTTTCAGTATCAGTTGTTCCTGAATGACTGTATAAAGATTCGAAATATCGTTTATGATCTGTTCACTGCCATTAAAATTAAAATTACTGCTTTCAGATAAAAGGTTTTCTATCTTCTGTTTCAGCCGGGAATTGGTAAGTTTATATTCAACAAGTATTTCACCGCTGACCGAACCATCATGAGTGAGCAGTATCCGGTAGCCCTGGTTAAGCTGGAGTAAAAGAAGGTTTTCACTCTCCTGGAGCGAACTGATGTATTCGTCAATGGCCTGCTGTTCATTTATTGACTTAACGGTAAGCTGCATGAATAAAAAAGAAAAAGTAAGCAGAGTTAAAAATCCGCTCAGTATCAGCATACTGAGCAGATTATATTTTGTCGTGATTTTCATTACTTAATTGCTAATGAAAAAGACGTCTGTTTTTATTAGATTTTCGTGAGAGTTCGGTTAATTCAAAGACTGTTTACAGCTTCCAGTGCCTTAGCATAATCCGGCTCCTGTGCAATCTCGGGAACTTGTTCTGTGTAGACAACCTTACCTTCACCGTCCAGGACAACAACAGCCCTTGAGAGCAGTCCTGCAAGCGGTCCGTCGGTCATAAGTACGCCGTAATCCTTTCCAAACTCAGGATTTCTGAATACTGAGAGCGATTCAACTTTTTCAATACCTTCTGTCGTACAGAATCTTGAATGTGCAAAAGGAAGGTCTGCAGAGATACAGAGAACTGATGTATTGTCGAGTTTGTTAAGTTCAGCATTAAATTTTCGCACCGATGTTGCACATACAGATGTATCAAGACTTGGAAAAATATTGAGAATCACCTTTTTACCCTTGTAATCGGACAACCCTGCGGTTGAAAGATCATTTTTAACGAGTTCGAATGCAGGTGCTGAGGCTCCTGCTGCAGGCAGACTGCCTGAAGTATTTATTTTATTGCCCTTAAATGTTATTTCCGCCATAAATTAACTCCTATAATTTATTTATAAATAAAGGATAATACCGCGGAAAGCCGCAGTAAACATAAATCATAGATAAATTGTGAATCTGCTGTTATAATTCGGTCTATTATGAAAGCGTATTCTTCAAACATCGGTAAAAATTTTCTTTTTACATTTTTCTCAAATATAAATTTTACACACGGGCTCTGGATGATTTTTCTTGCTTTGCGCGGATTCAGCCTTACAGAAATAGCTCTGCTTGAAAGTATTTTTCATATCAGTTCCCTGATTTTTGAAGTTCCCTCGGGTGCTATTGCCGATATCTTCGGAAGAAAATACTGCCGAATTTCAGGCCGCTTTCTTTTTATTATCAGCCTGTTTATCATGTATTACGCCGGAACATTTATTTTGCAGGCGGTCGGTTTTATGCTTACGGCCTTTAGCTATAACCTTGAATCGGGAGCCGGTGAGGCCTTCGTATATGATTCAATGAAGCTCGACGGGAATGAATCGAAGTACATTCATACTGCTGGCAGAATAGAACTTTTCTATCAGCTTGCTACAATTATTTCTTTTTTTGTCGGCGGATTTCTTGCCACCGGTCCGGGCTACATTTATGTTTTCTATTTAAGCGCTCTTTTCAGTCTGGCTGCATTAATTACAGGCCTGGGTTTCAGAGAACCGGAAATTACGGAGCATAAAGAGCAGGAACACGGCAGCATGTTTAAAGTTCTCCGGGACAGTGCCGTTATTCTTAAAAGCAGACCTAAAATTATTTACCTGATTGTATTCACCGAGACTATATTTGTATTCTCAACAAGCCTATTTTTTTATCTTCAGAATTTTTTAAAGATTTCCGGACGAACCGAATTTTATATAGGTACTTTCTATTCAATCTCTGCGGTTTTTGCTGCAGTTTCAGCCTTTTACGGAGGAAGGATAGAAGCGAGGATTGGAGAGAAAAACGTCATGCGCTACCTCCCGCTTCTGCTGGTGTTTATCATGTGGGGAGTCTTTCTGACGGATTACAAGGAATATTTCTTTGTTTTAACCGGGCTGATTGAGGGCATACTGATAGTGGCCGTTTCCAATTATATCAACAGGCTTATTCCCTCTCAACTGCGTGCAACCATTTTATCAGTACAGAGTATGTATTTCAGTTTTCTCATGATAATATTATTTCCGTTACTCGGATATATTGCAGAAAGTTTTTCATTTCAGACAATTTTTCTGCTCATGGCGCTTCTAACATCAGGCCTTACTCTTGCCTACTACTTGGCGGTGGTCTACGGCAGCCGTTTTGTCAACAGGGATGATACTGCGAGCGCTGCGGATGAAAATGCAAACTGAATGTTGTAGCCTCCGCTGTCGCCGTCAACATCAATAATTTCACCGGCAAAATACAGCCCGGGCACTATTCTTGATTCCATTGTCCGGCGGTCAATTTCATTTGTAGAAACTCCGCCTGCAGTGCACATTGCTGTTTTTTTTATAAGCCGCTCGATCTTCATCTCAAACGACATAATACAGTTTATCACCTGCTTTCTCTCTTTTGCCGAGACTTCCGCACTCTTTTTATTTGAGGCGATCCCGGCTGATTTTAAGAAAATTGAGACCAGGCTCTCCGGTAATCCGACAGCAGGTAAAGTATTTTTTAAAAGCTTTTTTCCGTTTTCTTTTATAAGAGATTCAATGTGTCCAGAAATCTCTTCCCTGCTGTTTTCAGGCAGAAAGTTAACACTGAGTATATCCCCGGGAAGAAAATCACGGCTGTTGTCAATAATTACAGGGCCGGAGACGCCGGTATGAGTGAAAAGCATTCTTCCGATGTAGCTGCCTGCTTTTCTATCTTCTCTAAAGAGGCTTATTTCAGTATCACAGGCAATCCCTGCAATTTCTGCAATGCTGTAATCTGAAATCTTTACTGCGGCAAGTGAAGCCCTGGGGGCTATGACTTTATGCCCCAGTCCGCTGCTAAGAAGATAGCCGTCTCCTCTTGAACCGGTTGAGGGATAGGTAAAACCGCCTGCGGCGAGCAGAATATTACTGCTTCTGAAAATATCAGTATCAGTTTTCACGATGAAATGCTTATCAGAATATTCTATTCCGGTTACTCTCCGGTTTGTTTCAATTTCTGCTCCGGCTGTGCTGCATGCTTTAAGAAGTGTTTCAAGTATGTCTCTGCTTCGTTCACTGACAGGAAAAACCTTCCCGTCATCTCTTGAGTACAGCGGAGTATTGTGTTCTGTAAAAAAATTGATGAGTGCCCGGTTGTCGAAATGCATCAAGGCATTTTTAACAAAATTATTTTTCTGCCCGTATCTGCTAAAAAATTCCTGAACCGGTGCAGAGTTCGTAAGGTTGCATTTACCCTCACCGCTTATCAAAAGTTTTTTTCCGGGACTTTTTTCACCCTCTAAAATAAGTGTTTTAACACCTGCCTGTGCAGCGAGAATCCCTGCAAACAAACCTGCAGGACCTGCGCCTGTTATAATAAATTCATATTCTTTCATTTCAGTGTTATTATTGTATGATGAAGAAAAAAAGATGTCCATGGTGCGGTGATGATGAACTTTACTGCCAATACCACGATACGGAATGGGGAGTTCCTGTACATGATGATCGAAAACTGTTTGAACTGCTTATACTAGAAGGTGCTCAGGCTGGCCTAAGCTGGATAACAGTGCTGCGGAAACGCGAAACTTACAGAGAAGCCTTTGATGATTTTGATATTGAAAAAATTGCAGCATACACCGATGAAAAAGTAGAAAGCCTGCTGCAGAATCCGGGTATTATCCGTAATCGACTTAAGATCAATTCAACTGTAACAAATGCAAGGAACTTTCTGCGTATTCAGCATGAGTTCGGCAGTTTCGACAGCTATATCTGGCAGTTTACCGGTGGGAAAACAATTAAAAACCGTTTTGAAGATATTTCTGAAGTTCCGGCTACCAGTTCTGAGTCAGATGCAATGAGCGGTGCGCTTAAAAAACAGGGATTCAAGTTTATAGGCAGTACAATCTGTTATGCTTTTATGCAGTCGGCCGGAATGGTTAATGATCACCTGACAGAATGTTTCAGATATGATGAGGTCTAAGCCTTTATCCTATATTATTCTTTTTATACCCGTGACAGTGCTGCTTTTTTTTATGCAGGCCTGCACCGGCCTGTCTTTCAGGACCGGAAACAGTGATATCACAGAGCTTAATTCGGTACGCGTCGGGAGCAGCATCGGCTCTGATTACAGAACAATCACCGAGGCTCTGGAACTTGCAGAACTCAAAATTATCTATTTTATCCTTTCTGATGAAATATATACTGAGAGCGGGATATCAGTTGACCGCAGAGCCGTACTAATTGGGCAGAGCCCGGAGAAGACTGTAATTCAGGGAGCCTCTGAGATGATGCTGAGTCCGGACAGGATTTTCACAGTAACAGATAGCGGAGTTCTTGTTATCAGGGATTTAAGTATCCGTAACGGCTATGCCCGGGAAATACTTAGGAGAGGGGGCGGAATTCTTAATCTGGGAAGACTGACTGCCGAAAACTGCTTAATTCACGGCAATATAGCACTGTACGGTGCGGGAATCGACAACCGTGGTACAGCTCACCTCAGTTCCTGTACAATATCGGACAATAAGGGCTTAAAGAGGCTGCCGGCTGAACTCTCCAGCGGTATTGGCTGCACCGGCAGCGGTGGCGGAATAAAAAACGAACCGGGCGGATTTCTTTACATGTCTGACTGTATAGTTTCAGGAAATTCAACCAACCGTAAAGGCGGAGGACTTTTTATTTCCTGTGATTCCGCCGCAGTTATCGAAAAGTGCCGTTTCACTGATAATACTGCCAGGATTAACGGGGGCGGAATATTCAGCAAGGGTAATATGGTACTAAAAGAATCACTCATATCACGGAATACTTCTTTAAGTGAAACCGGCGGGGTCTTTAACACCGGTATTGCTGATATTATATTAACCACAATTACAGAAAATTCACCGCGTGATTTCACAGACGGAAACGGCGGCGGTTTTTATGGTACCGGTTTTACCGGCTTATTTACGGGAAACCTGATAAAATAGCTGAATAATAATATATTACCTGTTTTGTAAGAAAAAAATATAAGAAAATTTATATACATGTCTTCCCTTAACAGCCGATAGAGTATATAGTGTTCGACACTAAGTTATTTTTAAAAAAGGCGCTATATATAGCGTGGGAGGGACTAAATGTCAGACTGGAAATGGCAGCAGCCGATAAGTGAAGAAATTTTCAAGGCAAAATACTGTCTTCACGGCGAAAATACTGCAGAAGAAGTCTTTAAAGGCATATCAGAAGAGGTCTCCTCAGTAGAGGCAGACAGAGATCAGTGGAAATCGAAATTTTACGATGAACTGATAAACGGCAGACTTATGCCGGCGGGACGTATTCTTGCAAATGCAAGACCGGACAGTCCCATGAAAAACTATAATAACTGCTTTACGATAGATATTGAAGACTCAATGGAAGGGATCTACGACTCACTGAAAGAAGATGCCATGATAAGCAAGATGGGAGGCGGTGTCGGTTTTGATATTTCAAAACTGAGACCGAAGGGTGCGCCGATTACCGGCGGAAGTCAGTCTTCAGGTGTTATTTCTTTTCTGCGCATATTCGATCAGTCGGCCAAGACTATTGTGACCGGCGGTCAGAGACGTTCTGCTCATATTGCACTTCTGGATATTTCTCATCCTGAAATAGAAGAGTTTATTACTGTTAAGAAGGGCGATCAGAACAAGGAACTCACACAGTTCAATATATCTGTAAAGGTAAGTGATGATTTCATCACTGCTGTAAAAGAGGATACAGACTGGAACCTTGTATTCGACGGTGAGGTTTATAAAACGGTACGCGCAAGGGAGCTTTATGATCTGCTGGCCAGAAATGCCTATACCCACAATGAACCAGGTATCTTTTATACAGACACTGTTGAAAGATATAACAACGGCTACTGGGCTTTTAAGATGGACAGGGTTAACCCCTGCGGCGAACTGGTTATGCCGCCCTACTCGCTATGCTGCCTTTCTGCAGTTAATCTGCTGCATTTTGTTGAAAACCCATTTACAGAGAATGCAAAGTTCAGCTTTAAACGGTTTGCTGAAACTGTAAAAATCGGTGTAAGGTTTCTTGATAATATTCTTGAACTTACCGCTTATCCTCTTGAAAAGATCGAAACGTTTTCAAAGAAGTGGCGACGTATCGGACTGGGCATTACAGGGCTTGGCGATATGTTTACCATGCTGGGAATAAAATATGGTTCACCTGAATCACGGGAACTTGTTGAAGAAATCGGAATGACTCTGAGAAACGAATCATATGCTGCAAGTGCGGAGCTTGCAGGCGAAAAGGGCGCATTTCCATCATTTGATACAGAAAAATATCTTGCAGCAGAATTTGTTAAGCAGCTTCCAGCACAGGTTAAGGAGCTTATCAGGAAAAACGGAATCAGGAATGTTCAGATGAATACAATTGCTCCTACAGGAACGACATCACTTTCAGTCGGACAGAACTGTTCTTCCGGTATAGAGCCGATATTTGCCCTCAGCTATAACAGAACCATCAGGACAGGTCATGATGATGAAACAACTACCGAAGAAGTATCAGACTATGCGTATAATATGTACAGGGAGATTACCGGTAAAACTGATGTTCCTGAATATTTCGTAACCACAATGGATATCGACCCCTATGAATCTATAGAGGTACAGGCGGCTTTTCAGAAGTATATCGACCACAGTATCTCGAAGACTCTTAATCTGCCTTCAGGCACCAGTTTCGAGAGCTACAAGGAACTTTTCATGTATGCCTATGATCGGGGTCTTAAGGGATTTACAACCTTCAATCCTGAAGGCAGCATGAAGGGAATACTTGAATATCAGAATATGGACAAGGAAGAACCTATTCATTCCCATCATGCCCCTAAAAGACCGAAGGATTTGCAATGTGATATCCACAGAGTCCGCGCAGGACGTGAAAGTATCATTGTCATCGCCGGAAAGATGAAAAACAGTCTTTACGAGCTTTTTGTAATTGATGATCCTGAATCAAGGATAGATGTGGAGACAGATTATAAGACTATTGTCCGTAAAGAACCTGACGGGAGATTTGATCTTATTTACGTGAACGGCGGTGAAGAAGTTAAACTGCAGGATTTTACAAGGCAGTTTGATTCTCCTAACAGTTCTCTTGCAAGATTTATCTCAATGGCTCTCAGGCATGGAACTCCGCTGCAGTTTGTAATAAATCAGCTGCAGAAGGATACAAACTTCACTGATTTTGAAAGAAGTGTAGCAAGAGTTCTTAAGAAATATATTCAGGACGGCGAAGAGGTTATCACTTCAGACGGTGAGTGTCCGGAATGCACCAGCAGGCTGACTTTTGCCGACGGGTGTATTACCTGCTTTAACTGCGGTTACAGCCGCTGCGGATGATATTGTTGTAAGTGAGCTTTGGGTAAAATCCGGTTGATTTTGCACAAAGTGATTGTTAACAGCACAGAGACTTCTGTGGTTTTCAGGACTGCAGAAGCCTTTTATTTCAAGTGATATCTTTGGATTCTGACAGGCTAAGCAGACCGAGGTAGCGGTCATAGCATTCCACGGTAACTATTTTAAGAAGGCTGTTTATTCTCAAGATTATCTGATTTCCACCGCAGGCTGAAGCTATACCAGTAAAATCGCTGAAAACCTGCTTCATTTTATTATCCAGCTCATCATCAGTAAGCATGATCTGAATCATATCGTCAGTAAGCTCATCAACTACATTATCAACAGCTGAACCCTTCCCGTCTTTGAACTTTATTTCATTGCGCTGTTCATCACGTATATCGAAAATCAGCTGTGTGTAATCAATTCTGTTTTTTTTAATAAATGCCGCAGTATGAAGGGCATCATTCAGGTCCGTGGGTAATCCGTCAGTGAAAAGAATGATTTTATTGTGGATATCAGGTTCTCTGAAACGGAGCACTTTTTTCATAAATGCTGAATATGATGTATTACCCCTTGTAATGCCTGCAGCCTGAACCGGAAAATCTACCGGACGGCATTCATCGCTGAAAGCGTAATATTTGAATTTCGTATCAGGCGCCATTTTAGAATAGAAGTCAGTAAAGTAGGCAACAGTATCAAGCACAATTCCGAGTTTACCGCATGAATCCATACTTTTTGAAAAATCAATCACTATATGCAGAAGGACATCATTATCCTCAGGTATATTGAATTTGCTTTGCAGCCTGTCGGTAAATAAATCGGCAAAAGAAAGGCTAAGATCGATATCAGAAAGATAGGACGGCACCGATTCCAAATCAGAATCAAGTGCGTACATATAGGAAAAAGAATTATAACTGTCCTTCAAAAGAAAATCCTGTTCTATGAATTCTGAGTTCAGCAGAGGTATGGAATAATCGCCCTTTGATTCATGCCCGCTCAGCAGCAGTTTCTTTCCTGCAGCAAAATCCTCTCTAAGCCTGTTGAATACAGTTCTGTTTTCTTCTGCCTTATTCAGCTCAGCTGCAAGATTTTCGGGATGGAAGTTCCATAGAGCTTCTGCCGCAAGGACGTCTCTATCTTTGAGAAACTGATATTTTGTCTGCAGAGTCCTTATAAGATCTGATGTTAATACAGGAAAATGCAGAAGTTCGGGGATTGGATTATCATTTATCGATACCCACGATATTATTATCATTCCGGGCTTAAGATGAATCCATTTTACTTTTTGCAGTTTGCCTAATCCGTCAAGTCTGAACATTACCGGTTATTCTTTATGATATTTTCTATGTTTTTTTTAAGTGAAAGAAGTCTTCTGTCTTCGGGGAATCTTAATAAGGCATTGTTTACTATTTCAAGCGAGGTTTCAAAATTCTGCCTGTTGTATGCATCTGCTGCTCTGTTGTATATTTCTGCCACTGTATTGTTAAGATAAACATTCTTTACCTGTTCCAGTCTTGAACTGCTCCCTTTTTCAAGGATGATTTCTTCTGTTTCGGTAAGGGCCGCTTCCCATCCTGAAACAGATGCTGTCCGTTCAAGTTTGGCTGTGTACCAGGCATCTGCTATTTCACGAATTCTACGGCTGCTTAATACACCTGCAGATTCCGCCGCTTCAACAGCTTTGTCAAAAGTTCTCTCGTCACCCCCGGACTTAACGGTTTCGAGCGCTGTAAACAGTTCAGCATCTGAAACAGCAAGTTCGAGAGTTGCGGAGGTTTTCTCGTCCATCAGGGCTGAAAGACGGTTAAGATTGTTTCTTGCCTCAGGGATATTCCCCTGCCTGATTAGTCTGACAATATAATTATTAGCCGCTGAGTTGGTTAAGTTTTCAAGCTTTCTATGAGTACCGAAGGTGGCGGCTGCTAATTCTGTCCAGTTTAGAACTTCCTCCTCCCTGCCCGATTTAGCCAGCTGAGCGCCGTAGTTTGAAATACGATCAATAAGAAAATCAAATATCTCCCCTTCTTCAGGAGTACCAAGAAGTGCCCAGCGATCCACTGCCAGCGGCACGGCCTCGGCAAAGCGCCCCTGAGCTTCCAGCTCCACTATTCTGTTTGAAATAACCAGAGAGAAGAGATACATCAAATCGATTTCATTCCTGCTTCTGTAATTTCTGGGCGGTACATATGCATAGCCGGTAATTGCACCGAAGGAATCATGAAATTCTGTTTTTGTTCCGGGATCAAAGCCGAGTGCCGCTGTAGTTTCCACATCAATCGTGCCATCCGGTGTTATAACTGAGCAGAAGGCATGATCGGGGGTGGAAATTCCCTGGACTTGAAGATTGACTGAAGTGGCAAGAATGGCATACAAAACTGCAGAAGAAACACAGTTAAATCGGCCGGTTGAAAAGAGTGTATCCAGCCTTGTCTGTTTTTCTCTGTAGGTGGAAAGATAGTTGTCATGCATGAATTCAAGAACGGCTTCGCCTTTCCGATAGTCGTCCATACTTTCAACGGTTTTGCCCAGTTCTGTAAGATCTTTCCTGAAACTACTCAACTGATCGGTACTGTAATTTGCTCCGGAAACCCAGAATGCAAGCTTATAAAGTGACTGCCAGTCTGTAACATCAGTATCAGCGGAGTATCCGTATGCCTCCGGGGATGCTGTAATACGCGGAAAAGCATCACTGCTCCAGACTGAAGAAACCCCGGAAATTAAAATTAAAAATGCTGCAGAAAGTAATTCCCTTCTGCAGCGGTATCTGAAAAAACTCATTAAAACGCCTTATTCGGCCGCCGGCTAATCTCCTGCCTGAGTCAGGATTTCAGCAAGCTTAGCCTTAAGAGCCCTGTCGAACTCAGTATAATTATCCTCATAACCTGCATTATCTGCAATCGTAAGATTCATTGAAATATACTGATATGCATCAACAGGATGTTCAGTATTCATAAGAGCTACGGCCGTAACCCTGCCGAGTGTAAGAGTATCGTTGATGGACAACTGTCCTGCAGGTACAAGCAGCATAAAATTTGATATATAGGGGTTGGCATCTATCACAGCCTGATATTCTTTTAGATTGAAAGCATTTACTATAAAGTTCATCAGAAAGTATACGGAACTTTCCCAGTTTTCGGTTTGTTTGAATATTTCTGCAGATTTAACCATAAGTTCCCAGGAAGATTGAAAATCTTTGACTGATGTAAGACAGATTGCCTTCTCTGCATAACAGTCTGCAAGATAATTTTTTGCAAGTTTCTCTGATTCAGATTCCTCGATTTTAAGGCCCTTCGGCAGATCCTTTTTATAGTTTCCCCCGTCCCATATTAAAAATCCGTAATCCCAGATAGCAAGAGCTTCTGATGGATGACTCATTTCAACCAGCCTGTATGCCCGTTGTTTTAAAATTATGTACAGCTGTTCTCTTGTAAGCGTTTCTTTTAACTCTGCAGCCTTCCAGATAATGTATAGATAGATCTCCGCAGACCCTTCAACATTCCCTTCGCTGTATTGAAACTCGGCGTTATAATAAATCTGTTCAAGTACCGGATCTATCTGACTTCCGTATTCGGCCAGTTTATTATACGGCGTTTTCGCTTCTGTTATCAGATTCTCGACATCGGAGCTTGCAGGGATGATAATCTCAGACTGGAAGTTCTCAGTTTCATCGTTGCCTGAAGCTGAAACCGATTGTAAAGATGTAATAAATATCAATAATATCAATGAAATGAAAATACTTAGCTGATGTTTCAAATTATACTCCGTTTCTTTTAAAATCTGTTATTCAACAAATTATTATATCTGTAATTATTACTGTAGTCCAAGCCGTAAATTATCAAAATCACGTAATGAAACGGTTTTCTGCTCACCTTCGGGGAATGTGATACGGACCATATCTCCGGGTTTTGTCCATTTAAGCTCACGGAAGGTGTCACTGCTTCCAAGAAATTCTAATTCGGGATAATCATCAATGATTATGTAATAGTAGGTCATTCCCGAGATTGTCTCACATGTAATATCAGCTACGACTGTTTCAATAATAGTCTCACTTACCGCCGAATCAATGGACAGCGAATCGCTTGAGTTTACAAGGGCGGTTTCAAAGGCACGGAGGGCCTCTCTTACTGTTGTTCCAACACCCAGGATCTGCTCGTTTTTAAGCGATATAAATCCGTACATCTTTACAAGACCGTCGGCACCCTTGAGTGTGCAAAAGTATACCGGACGACTGCCGATGTTATATAAAATTGCCGGAGTTGCCGCATAACCGGCTTCCTTTACTCCCTTGGCGTTTTCAAGTGCTTCTCCGGCACGGTCTTCTGTAATTCCGCTGATTCTGTAGAAACGGGTATTCTTTGTTCTTGTATTTACCAGTACAAAGCCCGTAGTACCCCTGTCCGAGCCGGCAGACTGCATACCCGAATAGAAGTAGGCTTCGCCGCCGGAATAAACCAGTGACGTCCCTTCAGTCTTTTTAAGTACATCTTTCTGCTTAATCCAGCTGTTTAGCCATCCGTGAGTAAAGGCGCCCCAGTAGTTAAGCTGTTTGTTTATGAAGAGTTCAGGTTGTATTCTATCTATGAAAGCAGGCGCCTCATCAATGCTGTATTCTGTAATTTCACCAGTCAGTACATCGACTGCGACTATCCCTTCTGCTTCAGGTCCGTTCCAGGCGATAGTTTTATTATATAGCGAAACAATATAATAAGGTGTACCGTCATTTTTAAGTTCAAAGGTATAGTCGGTGATACCCTTCATCATGTATCCGTTGGCGCGCAGGTATCTCTGCAGGTTGTTTCCAAAAAAATGGCCGGTAGAATAGTTTATTTCGAGTTTTTTGCCGTTTAGAGCTGTTACAAAGAAGGCTCTGCTTGCATCCTGTGAAGAGACAATGATGTAGCCGGGAGTGGTTTTTTCCTTAAAAGCTCCGGATGGATGCAGAACTCCTACCCAGACAAGTTCATTATCGAAGGTAAGGGTTCGGTTTTCGCCTTCTCCGGTTACAATATCAAAGCTTCCGTTGAGGTTCTGAATACTCATGCGGCCCAGTTCAACCTGTGATCCAAGGCCTGAAATACTTTCAATAAGTGTGCTTCCCCTCTGTCCTGCAAGCTGCTGATCAACCAGCCTCAGTTTTGACAGATCAACGGGTTCAACATCGGCGTTGAAATCCAGTGATTCTGTATCGGTAATTTTATTGTTCATGAGACTGTAATAGTCTTTTGACCGGATGATTTTTCCGCCTGCAAACAGCATAACCACTGCCGTCAGCGCAACTACTGAGAAAGGTAAAAAATAGTAGATATTGATTCTGCGGCCGGCAAAAAACGGTCCGACTGCAGTCATTGTCAGAGCCCACAGCCATAAGGCCGGGTATCTGAAGCCTATAGCCGGTCTGGCCAGCCAGAAAATCCAGCCTGTCACGGCTGCTGTTATTAAAATTAGAACAAGATTAAGCACGGCATTTGCTGTACTTTTCTGTTTACCGATTGCTGAAATAAAATAAAATACGGCCAGAACCGCAAAACTTGCTGATAAGGTAATTAGAAACATTTTTCCTCCAGTGTTTATCTATACCTCATACTACAAATTTGTTCAATTTTTATTCACAGGAACTTTGTGTAAAAAACCGGTTAGTTTTTATTCTGCACGCTGCAGGTAGATTGTTATTTCAGCGTCTGAATCATCCGGGTCGACTGCAAATATACTGCTTATTTTCGGTTTACGTGTAGCCTGGGACTCAGACTTTGCATACCCTTCGTTCATATTATCTAAGAACAGCACTTCTGCATTTGTTGAAACAGTGTTAACAACCTCTATCATGTCTTCTATATCAACGTTAAAACTGCATTCAAACGTTTCATGTACGTAATACACAGTACTGCCGGAAACTGGCTGAAAACTATCATCTCCGTTTAATGAAAGAAGACCTCCTTCTCCCACTATTTCATATATTCCGTCATCATTCCGGTTAGTAAGTTTAACAGTTCCTGAAAGTTCATAGTAAGTGGCTCCCGATTTAAAAACCTGAGCTCCAAAAGGATTGAGCTCATCATTCTGCCATTCCATTCTGTATGCCTTTAATCCGAACCCTATCCCTGCAGTTACATAAGCCGGTGCCGGAAATGTTACATCATTAATCAATTCATTTGTTGTCAGTTCACCTTCAAGCTCAACATCATATGTCAACAGGACATTCTTTGTGGCTGAACTGCTTGAAGCAAAACTTATATATACTTTATTAAGTGCGTAGGAGTTTGAAGTATATTCTATATCTCCGTCAATAGGATTTATTCCTTCGCCTATAATGTAGGATCTTGAATAACCTTCAGTGGACCCATATAAAGTGCCCCGTCCCTGTGCTGTAAAAGGATAGTTTTCTCCGTCATCCTCATAAACCATTGAAAATTGATTGGCTCCAGTGTCTACAGTGCCGTCTGAAAGCAGCCCGAAATCAAGATCGCTTGAGCCTATTCCGCTGCCGTCAGGTCCGGCATAACTGAAAAAAACTGTAGTATCAGTAACTGAGTCCAGGTCTTCAGGCAGTGAGCCGGTATAAACTATGCCTCCGGGCAGAGCGTCTGTCCCGCCGGTATCTGTGTCGCCTGCTCCCGTACCCGTGCTGTCTGTATCTGTTGTGTTTGTACCAGGCGGTGTTGTATTATTATCAATATTGCAGCTGCTGAGAAAAAACATGCTGCCTGTAGTCAAAAGAATAGTCATCAGAATTATTAAGGATTTTTTCATACATACTCCGAAACAGTTCGATTAAACTTAATGTTCTGAGCATAATTATATATTATCAATAAACTGATTTAACGAAAGTGCCGCTGAAAACGTACGGAAACGAGTTGTTTTAACCCGCTCTATTTATCAATGTGAAGTCTGGTATTCTCAAACATGTGAAGCGACCACCCTTTGGAGGTAATATCCATTTTATTTTCCGGCGGCAGGATGGTTCCTATATCCATTGTTTCAAAGAAACGTTTAAGTTTGTTAATTTGATTATAAATGCGCTTATAATCGGAACAGAGAGTAGCCTTCATTCTCTTCTCAAGACACAGGGTACATTGTCGGGATAACACAGTTTCATCATGTATAGTATTTAAACGGGCCATGATTCTGCTGCAGTTGAGTTTCCGCTCAGGGGTGCCTGCAAACAGGCTTATTATTTCAAGATCTGACGGCGATAAAAGGTTTGAATAATCATTTCCGTCAATCTTCAGAAAATTTATTCCGGCTATGACGTGACGGTTCAGTGAATTCTGAAGAATTATAACCGCATCTATCCCGACAAGGATATTAACAACTGAATACAGATTAAACAGCATCCAGTTAAATCCGGAATCTATTTTTCTAAAAATTATATGATACCCTAGCAGCAGCATCCACATAATAGATGCGAAGATCATAACAAGGCTGATAAGGATGAGGCTTCTTGTAACATTTTTCGATGGATCTTCCTTATAGAGATCTTTTTTGCGGTACAGCGATATTACAAACAGCTGTCCGGCAGAGTGAAATGAAGATCGAAGAAAGTCAGGATGGATAAGGGCTCCTGCTGCAATTATCGAGAGGATAATCACCGCCCCGAAAATGAGAAAAAGAACTGGAAAATTTTGCGCTGGTACATAATTTATTACTGAATATGAAATCAGATGAATAACCATCAATATAAAGCCTGTATTCAGGTAATAATTGCCTTCTGATGGGACTTGTTCCATGTTTGTGATTGCTATACCTGCAAAGAGTACAGATAGTGAGAAAAACAAAGTGAGTACAGGTTTAATACTTTTTCTGTAATAAAGGGACATCGGACTAAAATATATCACGATGCCCCAGTATTTTTCAATCAAACTAAATTCTAATCCACGCTTCTGCAGAGCCGCAGTCCTGCATAACCGTTTGTAAGATCCGCTGCCTGTGTAAGAAACTCACGCCTTCCGACCCGGCTGACACTGTCATCAAAATTCCAGGAGCCGCCTCTGACATAAACCGCACCGGGGATGGAATCTGCATTTTCACAGCAGAGTTCACTTACGTTCCCGCTCATATCAAAAAAGCCCAGCTTATTCGAATGCAGGGTCCCAGCTTCGTTTGTATGATAGAAAGAGGGATAAGTCGCAGAATATGACCATGCTACATTAGTGATATAATCAACATCCCCGTCACCGTCAATGTCGGTTCCGCCGGAGAACACATCAAAGGCTGTATCTGCACCGCTTGCAAATGTGCCCGGGTAGTATTCACCTGCATCGCAGCTGTCCCCATCGCCATTAAAATCACCGATATAACGGGCTGCGAGTTCCCATTCATCAATTGAGGGCAGCCTGTAGCCGTTTCGGTGCATATGCATGACAGTTTCATCCTTCTGCCATGCGGGATCGGAGGATGTCCAGTCGGCATCACCGAATTGATCAAAGACGTACACGAGGTTATCGGTACTTCCGTCACGCATCATTGTAAGCCAGCTGCATAGCATTACGGCACCGTACCAGCTTATGTCTGTAAGGGGATAATCTTCATAGCCGGGTTCCACACTGAATGTGTAGGTTGATGCTGAGTATTCAATGCGACAGGAGGCAGAATCAAGATCTATCAGCTCCTGCCCATACTCCATAACAGTCGAGGCGGTAGCATAGACAGGCTTCCAGGACAGAATGCTGATTAGAAACTCATTATCAGCCCAATCCAGAATGGCAAGGGCTTCTGCATTTGTGAGTTCCGTTTCTCCCAGCATGTAGCGCCTTGATACTGAAGATATTGCATCATCTTCGGGATTGATCGGGAACTCCATTCCTTCAGTGTCGTTTGCAAGTATGAATCTGATTTCGGCTGAATAGCCAGGCAGATACAAAGAACCCTTATCTCCGGGCTCAGACATCGCTGCAAGATTTTCATCGGCCTCATAATAAACAGTTACCGTGTAATTCTTTTCTGTACCGTCCATCGCAACCGCCGTATAAACAAGAGGTTCGGAGAAATCATTTACTGTAATATGGCTTTCCTGAACAATATCACCAATCCTGATTTCTCTGCCGACCGTTGTGACAACCGCTGTCAGAGCACTTACATCTGTTCCGCCTGGAAGGATTACTGTGATTGTTCCAGCGTCATGATCGAAGACGCCTGAAGTATCCTGCGTTATCTCAGAATTTTCACTGGCTGCAAAACCGAATACACCCATTCTTGCATCGGAGCTGTAAGTATTTATTGCCAGTACGTAGTAATCCCGGCTGCTGCCGTCCTCCGCGGTTACTGTGTAGATAAGTTCATCTGAAAAATCATTGGTGCTTGAACCGCTTGTCTGTAGAGTACCATTTATACTCACACTGCTGCCGTTATGGGTGAAAGTCGCTTTGAGATTTTCCAAAGCAGTACCATAAGGAAGAATGATGGTAACATCAGATTCGTCGAACTCTGCAGTTACATCCCGTGATAAACCGCTGTTGTCGGCGGTTTTAAATGTAAAGCTTAAAAGTTCGCAGGTACTGGATGGATTAGTCGGCACAACATTTTCATCGGTATTTTCATCCATGGATTCGAAAGGATCCTCTTCAATCGGGACAACCTCCGGCGGGCATCCTGTAAGCAGTACTGCAGAGAATGCAATAAGCAGAAATAGAATCAGCCTCAAGTGTTTCATAGTTTTTCTCCTACAACCATTTTTGTGATTACACTGGAAAAACTAACACAACTGAAAAAATTTTTAACATACAAAGAGTCCATATGGACTTAATTTTGGCCTATACGGCCTCAAGCCGGCCGGGCTTAACCTTTCTTTTTTCAGATAAAAGAAAGGTTACCAAAGAAAACAACTGCCCTCCGGGTGGTGGCGGAAAATGTGGGAGAGGAATTTTAATCAACCACTATTCTAAAAACTATTTGCTTAACTTTATCATTTTCAATCTGAAATATTAAAAAAAGCTATCCTGAGTTTTTTCAGCGATTGCTTTTAAACTCCGGTCTTCCGCTCAAGTCGTTTTTGCCTGTGACGGAGTTCCGGAAGGTGCTTTTTAATTCTTATGTGTTCAAGATTAAGTATTTCCTGTGTGATCCGGAGTGCTTTTTGCGGATCTTTTTTTACGTGTTCGTAGTACTTTGCAATTTCAACGGCAGCCTCGATACTGAGGAAACGTCGCCAGAGTTCATTCCATACCCCTAGAGCCTCATCATAGTTTTTGACCGATTTATAATAAAACCCTAGCATACGGCCTGCTTTACGGCTTCCATCTCTGAACGACTGTTCGTACAGTTCTGCGCCGCGGGAATCTCCCCGTTCGATAAGCATTCTTGCAAGGCCGTTCAAATCATATCTGATACCGATATCTTTTTTTGTATGGCCGGATGGTATGCAGTACAGCTGTTCAGTGATAGCAAGTACCTGCATAAGACTTGCGATGTCTTCAAGATGATGGGCGGCTATATCCTTCATAAAATCAAAATTACCAGTTTTTATGAAGTTGAAATAATAATCCGGAACCAGGAAACCGGGAACATCATCTGTTCTCTGCTTATTCAGTATGCCACGTTCAATGTCCCCGAGGGAGCAGGTTCCAGTTATACTTTTCCAGAGCCTTCTTGCCGGATAAAGCAGATCAAGCTGATAGCCGAACTCTGCCTTTATCCCATTCAGGAGGAACCGGCTTTTCATCAGGTTTGAGTCGAAGCTTTTTCCGTTGTATGACACATATATTCGATCTGTGGATACAAAGCCTTTAAGCAGATTCAGGAAGTCGGGTTCCCCGGGAAAGTCGGTCATCAGATACTGGATTATTTCAAAACCGGACGATGTAACATAGCCGAAGCCGCAGAGAAATATCACTGTTCCCGCGCCTCCGGAGACTCCGGTTGTTTCACAGTCATAGAAAATAAACCTTTCAGCCGGTATATCTTCTGAGCATGCTCTATCACTATCCTGAGCCGGTTCATGATTATGAGTCATTTTTAAATCGGGATACAGGAAGTTGGATATCTGCGGTTGCAGAAAATTTTCTTTAAGAGTTGTTTTTTTGTATACACATCCGGCTTCTTTTACCCAACCCCGGCTTATCAGTCCTTCATGAATCCTGGCATTAACCGCCTCACGTTCTGCGATGCGTGCAGCATGATGTGATTCATTCCCTGTCCGGGGAATTGGAGGTTTGATACCGTTTGTCCCCTTTTCCAGGTCGCCCCGGGCCTGTCTGAGTCTTTCAAGTCTTGCGCGAAGATCCGGGCCTGCCATTTATCAGTCGAGCCATCCTCTGAGGAAGTCTATGATTATCTCTTTTTTATTATGAGTGACTGGTTCCTCTTCATCAGGCCCTATGCAGGAAGGACAGCCTGATTCACAGCTGCAGTTTTCAATGCGTTCCTTAGCAGCAGAAAGAATAACCGATGCTTTTTCTGCAATCCCCTCTGACAATCCTGTCCCTCCTGGATAGCTGTCGTATATGTAAATACAAGGCTGTCCCAGTACAGGATCTTTAAGCCTCTCTGCTATACCCAGGTCACGTACATCACATAAGAGAAACACAGGTGCCACGTTCTGTATAAGGCTGCCGATACGTCCGATAATATGCTCTTTTAGTTCATCAGGGATCTTCTCAAAAGCCTCACGTGATTTTGTGCCTTCTGAAAATACTATAACAGCGCTTCTTGTATGCATTTCTTCTTCAGGAAGGAAGATCTCGCCGTAGCCGATATTTTCGTGCGTGCCGTATTTAATCTTTTTGAATTTGGCTACCTGTTTACGGACAAGCACATCACCTTCGGTCACCGATGCTCCGGGGATGGTTTTATCAGCATCCCTTTCAAGAAGCTTGATGTCGGTTTTGACGATTGCGTCGGTGTAATAATTGAGATCGGATTTATTGACAAAGCATTTTTTATTCTCAATATCGAGCTCACGCACCTGGAACTGTTCTCCGCGGTGAATGTATACGGCATTGTCAAATAGCATTTCCTTTGCAGACGGCCTGTCCATCTCTCCAATCACGTTAAATTTGCCGGCTGTCTCATCGATAATCACAACGTTCTCGGCAGTAGCACTTCTAAGAGATATAGTCTCGGCCGGATAAGAACGGTCAGACCAGAAATACTTCCCTCCGGTAAGCCGCAGAACACCTTCCTCCTCCAGATAAAGCAGAAGCTCTTCAGTTGATTCCCCGAACTCTTCGCCTGTCTCAAAGGGAAGCTCGAAAGCCGCGCACTTTAAATGATCAAGCAGGATGTATATGTTGTCCGCATCGATTCGGGCAGATTCGGGATTGCGTCCGAAGAAGTAGTCTTTATGCTCTATTACATACTGATCAACCGGCGACATCGATGCAATAAGCACCGAGACCGATGTGGTGCTGCGTCTTCCCGCGCGTCCGGCCTGCTGCCATGATGAGGATATGCTGCCGGGAAAGCCTGCCATTATTGAAACATCAAGCCCACCGATATCTATTCCCAGCTCAAGTGCATTGGTTGAAACTACACCCTGAATGCTGCCGTCACGAAGGCCTTTCTCTATTTCACGCCGTTCGTTAGGCAGGTAGCCGCCACGGTATGCCTCAACGCGTGTACGGCTGTTGTAGTTGAACATATTTTCCAGGCTTTTATTGATATAGGAGGCTATCAGTTCTGTACGTATTCTTGAACGGCAGAACACTATAGTCTTTACCCGCTGCTTTAGAAACTTAAGTGCAATACGCTGCGATTCAAGTACAACACCCCGCCTGATTCCCTGTACCGCATCAACCAGCGGAGGATTGTACAGTATGAAGTGCTTTTCTCCGGATGGGGCTCCGTTCTGATCAACCAGTGCTACATCGGTTTCCAGTACATTCTGAGCATGTTCAAGCGGATTTCCAATTGTCGCACTGCAGCATATAAAAATCGGGTCTGAACCGTAAAAGCGGCAGATTCGTCTCAGACGTCTTATCAGGTTGGTTACATGAGAGCCGAAAACGCCTCTGTATATATGAAGTTCATCTATGACAATGAACTTTACGTTTGAAAGAAACTTTATCCATTTCGGATGATTAGGCAGAATCCCCGCGTGAAGCATATCCGGGTTTGAAATGATAATCCTGCCTCCGTCTCTTGCGGCAACCCTTACCGATGAGGGTGTATCACCGTCATAAGTAACGGTTTTAATTGGAAGCTCATCTGAAAGAAGCACTTCATTGAGTTCCGACTGCTGATCCTGTGAAAGAGCCTTTGTAGGAAACATGTAAAGAGCCCGAGCTTCGGGATTTGAAAGCAGATAATTAAGAACCGGCAGATTGTAGCACATAGTCTTTCCGGAAGCTGTGGGAGTCACTACAACAGTGCTTTTCCCTTCGGTTACAAAGTCGTATGCCTGCTTTTGATGTGAATAAAGTCTGTCCACACCCCTTTTGCTGTATATGCTGCGCAGTATTGGATTTATATCTTCAGGGAAATCTGTATAGGATCCGGCTTTAGCAGGAATTTTTTCCCAGTGAGTTACATTTTTAACAAAGTCTGAATCTTTGTTTAATAAATTTAAGATAGCATCGGACATAATCTCATGTTAGCATATTTGTTATGACGATACTATATTAATGTTTAGTGGAGGTAATTATGCAGATTGCTATTTTAAGGTTTTTTAATGATATAGCCACACCCTTGCTCGACCATATTGCTGAATATATAACAATGCTTGGAGAGCAGTATTTCTTCATCATTATTATTGCTTTTATATACTGGAATGTGTCCAAAAAAGACGGTTTCAAGCTTGCCGCTGCATTCATGTATTCATCCGCACTTAATTCAATCGTTAAGATTTCTGTTCATTCTCAGCGGCCCTTTGAGAAGCTTGATTTTATCAGCGGGAAGCGTGTTGAAACTGCAACAGGCTACTCTTTTCCAAGCGGGCATACCCAGGGAACCACCACCTTTTTCCTGACCTGGGCTAATATCATACAGCGGAAATGGTTTGCCGTCCTTAGTATTGTTGTATTTGTGCTTGTTGGGATAAGCAGGGTTTATCTCGGGGTACATTGGCCTGTTGATGTGCTTGGCGGTATAGTGCTCGGAATAATCATGTCTGTGCTCTTCTGTACGGTAATTGATCGTTATTATGAAGATGAACTGATGCTTCGCAGGATTTTTTTCAGCCTGAATTTTGTTTTAATCATGATTGCTGCAGTTCTGCTGATTCTGGATATTTTTTACCTAAAAGGTTCAATGAAAATAACTGATTACTTCAAAATAGCCGGTGTCTCTACCGGTGCTGTGTACGGCTTTTTTATTCAGGAGCGACATGTTGATTTTGCTCCTAAGGATGCAGGATGGCCTGCAAAGATCATAAGGTACATACTTGGACTTGTAATAACTATTGGACTGATGGTCGGTCTGAAGCCTCTGTTGCCTCATCACTACGCTGCAGACTTTTTCAGATACGGCATTGTCGGACTCTGGGTTACGCTGCTCTGGCCGCTGATAGGCGTAAAAATAAAACTTTTTAAATACCGTTCAAGGGTGTGAAATGAAAAAAACAAAATTTACTGCATTTCTGATTCTACTTCTTGCATGTGCTGCATCAGTTTTTGCTTTTCCGGGTCTGGGTAATGCTGACGGATCTCACTGGTCTATAAGTGCTCAGGCGCTGGAAAGCCTCTTCGGAAAACATCAGGGTACCATAGTTTCAGTAAAAACAATGCCCATATACGGTATCGAAAGCTATGGGTTCGAGAATCCTACTGCTACAGATATAATCCTCTGGGCATCCGGAGGCCCGGATCTCTACAATTTCGGCATTCAGGAAAGCCATTCTCAGAGCTATGAATATAAGTACAACAAGCAGATGAACTCTGAAGAGCTCGAGACCTTCGAAAATAAATCTGTAACAGATTATCTTGTTTACTGTGCCGGTTTTCTACGCAGGATAGAGGCGCAATGGGCTGATGGAAATACAAGAGAAGCTGCCTACCTTACCGGATTTTTTATGCACACCTTCGAGGATCTGTTTGCACATGGAGGTATTACGAACGCACAGCATCTTTGGCTTGAGGATAATGGAGAAAACCCTGACTATAATGCTGATTCTTATTTAGCGGCTGTTGATTCAACCGGATATTTTCTTGAATCACTGCTGAATAACCTAAGCAGTGAAGCTGCTCATAACTTTATGCAGGCTGTAACGTCAGATGCCTATGTGGAACCACTGAGCGAGAAAGAAATAAAGAAAATTCTCGGTAAGGGGCGTGATATTTACATTGAGGGTATAATATACGTCGCTTTCACTAAAGCACCTGAAAACTGTATGACCTATGCTGAACAGATTAAGTGGGATTCAGAGACACTGGTTAAAATTTTCTGCAGTCCTGTTTATTTTGAAAAACTAGCTGCAATTAAAAATACAGATGAGGCTGATGATCTTTTAAATGAAGCCGGTTACACCTACTGAATTGTTGTGATACAATTCAGCCATGAAGAACAGTCACGGATTTGTACGCATAGCCTGTGTAAGCCCTGAGCTTAAACTGGCAGACATTGATACCAATACACTCGCAATCACAAAAACCGCATTTGAGGCCTGTAACGAGGGCGCAGATATTATACTTTTTCCGGAACTCAGTCTTACAGGTTACACCTGCGCAGATCTGTTCCTGCAGAAAAAACTAAGATCGGCATCAATGAAGGCGCTGAAATATATTGCAGAATCAACAGCAGACATCCCGGCATTAATAGCCGTCGGTCTTCCCGTGTATCATGATGCCAGACTTTATAACTGCGCAGCCGTAATTTCCGGAGGGGCAATAATGGGGCTGGTTCCCAAGACATATATCCCTAATTATGGTGAATATTATGAGGCAAGATGGTTCTCAAGCGGGAGCGATTCAGTCTCAGATAGTATTCTCTATGACGGAGACGAGATTCCCTTCGGCTCGGATCTGCTTTTCAAGTGCTCAGATTCATCCGGGGAACGTGATTTTACTGTCGGGGTTGAAATATGTGAAGATATGTGGGCTCCGATTCCGCCTTCAGCTTCCATGGCGCTGGCCGGTGCCGATGTGATTCTTAATCTTTCTGCAAGCAACGAACTTGCCGGAAAGGCTGATTACCGCAGGGAACTTATTTCCAAGCTTTCAGGCCAGTATCTTTGTGCATACACTTACTGTTCTTCAGGGATATATGAAAGCACAACTGATACCGTTTTCGGCGGGCATCAGATTATAGCCGAAAACGGAAGGCTTCTTTGTGAAGGAGACCGCTTTACAGGATCCGACAGTATCATCTACGCTGATGCGGATATTGATTTTATAGAGCATGAAAGAACCGCAAACAAGACTTTCGCCGAGTGCGGAGCCGTAGAACTGGGACGCGGCCGAGACGGAAAGTCATACAGGCTTGTTGAATGCGATTTTCAAGCCGGTAATCTAAACGATTTGATTGAACTCTCACCTTCAAATATCCGGAGAGATGTTCAGGCTCATCCCTTCATTCCCGGAAAGAAAGCGGATCGTACCGTACGCTGCTCAGAAATTTTTTCAATACAGAGTTCGGCCCTTGCTTCAAGACTGCGTCATATCGGCTGTCGAAATGTTGTTATCGGGCTGTCAGGCGGACTTGATTCAACGCTTGCCCTGCTTGTTATAGTTAATGCTTTTAAACGCCTGGGACTGCCTTCTGAGGGCATTAAGAGCATCACAATGCCTGGTTTCGGGACTACAAATAGGACAAAATCCAATGCGGAAAAACTTTGTGAAACAATGGGAATACCAATTGAAATTATAGATATAACTCCAGCCTGCGTTCAGCATTTTAAGGATCTGGGCCATGACGGAATTACAACCGATATTACCTACGAGAATACCCAGGCCAGGGAACGTACAAAAATCCTGATGAACAAATCAAACCAGGTCGGCGGTATTGTTATCGGTACAGGAGACCTCTCTGAGCTGGCAATGGGATGGTGTACATATAACGGAGATCATATGTCAATGTACGCCGTTAATACCGGTGTCCCTAAGACCCTGGTCAGGTACCTTGTTGAATACTACAAGGATCACCTTGCCTCAGCCGAAGCGGCTTCGGTTCTTGCCGATATCATAGACACTCCGATTTCTCCCGAGCTGCTTCCACCGGATAAGAACGGTGAAATTGCCCAGAAGACCGAGGAAAATATCGGACCGTATGAGCTTCATGATTTCTTTCTCTATCAGGTTGTACGCTGCGGTTTCACGCCTTCAAAAACATTGTTTCTTGCCCAGAAAGCCTTTGACGGAAAACACGGAATTAACACTTACAGCAGGGATGAAATCAAGAAGTGGCTGAGGCTTTTTTACCGAAGGTTTTTCTCTCAGCAGTTTAAACGCTCATGCATACCCGACGGCCCAAAAGTCGGAACCATAGCCCTCTCTCCGCGTGCCGACTGGCGGATGCCCAGCGACGCCTCAGTGAACCTCTGGCTTAAAGAACTGGAAGAACTTTAAAATTAATTATCTCTTCCAGAACTGCGGCGTAAGCAGTGCAAATACAGTGAACAGCTCAAGACGTCCGGCCATCATTGCAAAGGATAGAATCCACTTCACATAGTCGGGAAAGAAAAAATAGTTATCAGTAGGACCAATCTGTCCGAATCCCGGACCAATGTTGCCGACGGTTACAAGCGCAGTAGTTACCGAGGTTTCGATATCAGTTCCTGATGTGGAGACCAGTACAGTGGTTACAAGAAGAGTGAATATGTAGAGGGCAAAAAATCCTGCAATTGTATAGACTACTTCTTTTTTTACTGTGGATTGTCCAATCTTCAAAGAGAAGACTCCTCGTGGATGCAGCATGTACTTGATATTGTTAAGCCCAAGTTTGGCCATTGTTACAATACGGATTACTTTTATTCCGCCGCCGGTAGATCCGGAACAGCCTCCGATAAACATCAGGAAAAACAGAAGAACCTTGGAAAAATTGGGCCAGAGTTCGAAGTCTGCAGTAGCATAACCTGTTGTGGTTATAATTGATGCTACCTGAAATGATGCGAACCTGAATGAACTGCCTCCGGTGCTGTAGTTTCCGCTCATGTAAAGGTTTAAAGTAATAAGACCGGTTATGACGAAGAAAATTATTACATAGGCTTTGAATTCACCATCATGAAATATCTCGGAAAACTTGCCCTTAATTGCTTTAAAGTAAAGTGCGAAGTTGCATCCTGCCAGCACCATGAATACGGTAATTACTGCGTCAACATATGCGCTGTTATAGTGCCCTACGCTGGCCGCCTTGGGAGAAAATCCGCCTGTGGCCATTGTTCCGAAGGTATGTGTTGCAGCATCAAACAGGTCCATTCCACCGAAAAGCAAAAGTACTGTTTCTATAACTGAAAGACCGAGATAGATAAGCCAGAGAATAAGAGCGTTATTACGTATTTTAGGCGTAAACTTATCGACGGCTGGCCCCGGAGATTCTGCACCTACCAGCTTTGTTCCGCCTACACCCAGCAGAGGGATCAGTGCAACAACAAGTACTACAATTCCCATTCCGCCAAGCCAGTGCGTGAGTGAACGCCAGAACAGGATACTTCTGGGAAGAGCTTCTATATCCGTAAGAATTGAAGCACCGGTGGTTGTAAATCCTGACATGATTTCAAAGTAGGCATCAGCATAATTAGGTATTGCACCGGAAATCCATACCGGTATCGCACCGAAACCTGCAGCCAGAATCCAGCTTGATGTAACGAAGAAAAATCCGTCGCGTGTGGTAAGCATCTTGTTCGGAGCTTTCCTGGTGAGAAGAATATATACAGCTGCAAAAATCCATATTGCCAGTATTGTTCCGAGAAAGCAGTAAAACTCAAAAGTCTCGCCGTAATAGGCTGCAATGCCCGCCGGGATTACCATGAATGCAGAAACAACAACCTGAATTACTGCTGTAAGCCGCAGAATATAAAATGGGTTCAAACTAAGTCTCCGCTAAGAATTGAATAATTTGTGTACATAATCGATATTTGCACGATCTACTGTCACAAGCAGTACATCATCAAGCTGAAGCCTGTCATTACCTGTAGGAATAAGGTTCTGTCCGCCTCTGGTAAGCCCTGCAATGATACCCTTGCCTCTAAGGTTAATCTCTTTGATTTCCTTGTTAAGAACCGGCGTATCCTCAGTAATTATGAACTCAAACACCTCAAGCTTACCCTCAAACAGAGAGTGAACACTTGTAAAATTACCCCCGCGAATGTACCGCAGAACAGAATTTACAGTTGAGCTGTTAACCGAAATCACAGAATCAAGGTCCAGGTGCGGAGCCAGCCGCAGATAGTTTGTATTATGCTTGATAAGAGCCATAGCCTTCTCTACACCGATACGCCTTGCATAAATGGCAGTAAGAATATTCAGCTCATCATTACTGGTCAGGGTGATGATGAGGTCGTAGCTTGCGATATCCTCATCCTCATAGAGCGTCTCATCTGTTACATCGGATTTAATTATGAGAATCTCAGGGAACTGCTCTGCGAAGCTCTTACAGACTTCACTGTCCTGATCGACCAGGGCAAAAAGCCTTCGATCGGCAGCTGAAAAGTTTTTAAGCAGAAAGCGTGCTGTTTTACTGCCGCCGACAAGAAGAATCTTCTTAAGTTTCTTCTTCTGCTTACCCAGGGCCTTAAAAACTTTTTCAACACCAGACTGCTCGGCTACTATCGAAAGAGTATCGTTCTCATGAATTACTGTGTCGCCGGAAGGCACAATCAATCTGTGTTTTCGATGTATAGCCGCAATAAGAAACTCATCATTAATCGAATTTCTTATTGTTTTAACATCCTTATTCAGAAAGAGAGATTTTTCGGTAACGTGAATGTTGTGAAGAAGCAGTCCTGATTTCTGGAAAGAAATCATATCGCTGAAAACACCCTTATCAACTATTTCATAGATGGTATTTGCAGCCTCGGCTTCAGGATTGACTATGTAATCAATTCCAAGAATTGAGCCCGACAGCCCGTGAGAGCCTATATATGTCAGGTTTCTAATGCTTGCAATCTTATGTTCAACGTTGAATTCGCTGGAAACAAGCCCGCAGGCAACCATGTTTACTTCATCAGAATCTGTCATTGTGATGAACATATCGGTATCTTCGATACCGGCATCCTTCAGAACCTCAATAGAAGTTCCTGAACCGTTTATAACAAGGCAGTCAAGCTTGGACGACGCGTATGATGCCTTTTTAGGATCAGATTCAATCAGCACTACATCTTTTTTCTCTTCGATAAGATGTCTTGCAATCTGATAGCCGCGTGAACCGGCGCCTAGTATTACAATCTTCATACAGGTTGAGATCTTACCGGTAGATTCCGAATTATTCAAGATAGAGGTCTTAAAAACTGTAATTCAGATAAATTTTAACGTATATACATGGCATCGCCGTACGAGAAAAACCGGTATTTTCGTCTAACAGCTTCAGAATATGTTTTCATTATGCTGTCCTTTCCCGCAAAGGCTGATACTAGCATCAGCAGTGAAGATTCAGGGGTATGAAAGTTTGTAAACATATGGGTTACAAGCCTGAAATCATATCCGGGATAGATAAAAATATCGGTGCTTCTGCAGCCCGGCCTGACCTCGGCAGAGTTCCAGCGCTTCGCTTCGGATTCGAGGGTTCGAACTGATGTTGTTCCTACTGCGGTTACAGGTCTTTTATCTGCAACAGCCCTGTTAATTACCGCGGCGGTCTCCTCGGATATTTCATAATCCTCAGAATGCATCTTATGCTCGGTGATATCCTCGGTCCTGACAGGGAGAAACGTTCCAAGGCCGACGTGAAGAGTCAGGCTTACTGTCTCTATCCCGCGCTTTTTTATAGCTGAAAGAATATCATCTGTAAAATGAAGGCCGGCTGTGGGCGCTGCTACTGAGCCTGTTTTCTGAGAGAATACAGTTTGATACCTTTCAGCGTCTGCTGCAGCATCATCCCGTTTAATGTAGGGCGGTAATGGAATATGACCATTGGTGTCAAGCCAGTTATCATTAACCGGATGGGAGAACTCAATTACTCTGTTACTTCCGTCTATTTCGGTGATAACGGCTTCAAGTCCGTCATCGAATTTATATTTTCTGCCCGGTTTCTGTTTTTTTGACTTGGAAACCATTGCAAGCCATTTGATGCCTTCACCTTCATCGAGATTGCGAAGCAGAAGAAATTCAATCCTGGCTCCGGTTTCAGATTCCGCATACAGTCGGGCTTTTCTAACACGTGAGTTGTTGAATACAACAAGTGAGCCCTCGGGAATCAGTTTGGGAAAATCTGAAACCATATAATCTGTAAGTGAATCACCGTTTTTCCGGTCCATAAGTAATAATCTTGATTCACCGCGTTTTTCAGCGGGATACTGTGCTATTAGATCTTCAGGGAGATCAAAAAAGAAGCTGCTGGTCTTCATCCTTTTCCTGCAATAAAGTATTGATTGACGGGGGAACTTTCAGCCCTAAATGCTGATAAGCAAGTGCTGTCACCATTCTTCCCCTCGGAGTACGTTTTATAAATCCCTGCTGAATCAGATAGGGTTCGTAAAAATCTTCAAGCGATTCTACGGCTTCGCCGGCGGATATCGCCAGTGTTTCTGCACCTACCGGTCCGCCGCTGTAGCGCTCGATGATCAGTCTTAAAATCTCACGGTCCTGCCGCTCCAGCCCCATTTTATCAATTTCAAGCCGCTTTAATCCATTCGAGATGATCTTCCTGTTAATAGTATCAAGTCCTTCAACCTGAGCAAAATCCCGCATTCTTCTGAGCAGCCTGTTTGCTACACGGGGAGTTCCGCGGGAACATTGGGCAAGAAGTGCAACAGCATCCTCGTCTATGTTTATGCCAAGAATTCCTGAAGAGCGTTTAAGGATGCTGATAATATCCTTTGTTTCGTAGAAATTCATTCTGAATGAGATTCCGAATCTGCTGTAAAGCGGACTTGCCACCTGTCCTGCTTTGGTTGTAGCTCCGATAAGCGTAAACGGAGGAATTGGAATACGGATATTCCTGGCAGACGGTCCCTGTCCTATGACCCAGTCCATCTCGTAATCTTCCATTGCTATATAAAGCATTTCTTCGATGGCAGGCTTTAAGCGGTGAATCTCGTCTATAAAGAAAACACTTCTCTCGGTAATACTTGTAAGTATACCTGCAAGATCTTTCGGCTTTTCAATAGCAGGTGCACTTGTAACCTTGAAGTCTGCATTAAGCTCATTTGAAATAATTCCGGCCAGAGTAGTTTTTCCGAGTCCGGGAGGGCCGCAGAGAAATACATGATCGAGACTTTCCTCTCTTTCATTGGCTGCTTTTATGAATATATCAAGGTTGCTTTTAAGTGCATCCTGGCCCTGAAAATCGGTTAACTTTTGAGGCCGTAAACCGTTTTCTTTACTATCCGTTCCGGGAACATAATTCCCCGAGAGTATACTGTCATGATTATCTTTGCTGTCAGGCATTACACGTCCCCAATAAAAGTCAGCTGCTGAGCATGACAATGGCTTTTTTAAATAGATCTTTTTCAAAATCTGCGGCGTCACCGTTGTCGGAAGCAGCCGAAAGTTCATCAGCTGCCTTTCTAACCGCTGTTTCTGCTTTCTTCCGGTCAAAGCCCATGTCTGTAAGTGCGTTTATTATATCACTATGGCTGCCGGATGAGGAAGTCTCTTCATCAAGACTTAATTTGCCTCTCAAGGTGAGTACAATCTTCTGGGCGGTTTTTTTACCGAGTCCAGGAAGCCTTGTCAGAGCGTCAACATCGTTTTCATCAAGCTGTCTGATAAAAGCATCAACCTCTATTCCCGAAAGTATACGAACAGCCTGTTTAGGACCTATGCCTCCCACCTTCAGAAGATCAAAAAACAGAGAACGCTCACGTTTATCATAAAAGCCGTAGAGCTGCATTACATCTTCACGATGATGAAGATAAACAAGTATACGGGCTTCTTCTCCTGTTTTAGGCATCTTTGTGATGGAATTAAAGGGCATCAGAATCTGCCATTCGATTCCGCTGTTTTCTATAAAAACAGAAGATTCGTCCTTGCCTGTAATTATTCCGCTTATACTGTTTATCATGCAATAACTCCCCTTGAAGCCATCAGGTAGGCGTTGAAACCACAGACAGCCGCTGCTAAAGCATCCGCGGCATGATCAGGCTGAGGAATTTCCTCCATACCGAGAATCATCTTCACCATTTCCTGAACAGCAGTTTTATCCGCTCGTCCATTCCCCGTCAGCGACTGCTTGATCTGCTGAGGAGTAAATTCTGAGGCGGAGATATTATTCTGGGCAAGTACCAGCAGGAGCACTCCGCGTGCCTGAGCTACGGGAATGGCGCTTGTCACATTCTTCGCGAAGAAAAGGCTTTCTATTCCTGCGATGGCAGGCTTAAAATCTCTGATGAGTTCTTCACATTTTTCATGGATTATTTTCAGTCTGTTACCGGTGGACAGCGACTTGTCTGTTTCAATGCTGCCGTAGGCAACCGGTTGAAACCGGCTGCTGTCAGCGTCTAAAACTCCCCATCCGGTTGAAGCAAGTCCGGGGTCCAACCCCAGGATTCTTACCATCTATTCTATATCTGGGTCGTAGTCATCCGGGATTTCCAGGTTCGAGTAAACATTCTGGACATCGTCATTGTCTTCAAGCTTATCAATGAGTTTGAGTACTTTTCCGGTTTTTTCATTATCAAGGGTGATAGTCTGATCAGCTACCATTGTAATTTCGGCACTGTCTCTTTTAAAACCTGCTTTTTCAAGCGCATTAACAACAGCTTCAAAATCATCCGGATCAGTTGTTACTTCGATTACATCTTCATCAGTAGCAACATCTTCTGCACCGGCTTCAAGAGCCGCGTTGAAAATTTCATCTTCAGAGCAGTTTTCTGTACTGAATGTAATAACACCTTTACGGTTGAACATGTATGAAACACATCCGTTTTCACCCAGGTTTCCGCCTGCCTTTGAAAAGATACTTCTAACATCGGCAGCTGTACGGTTTTTGTTGTCTGTGAGAGTTTCAACCATGATGGCAACTCCTCCGACACCATAACCTTCATACATACCCTCAGTATAGCTTACGCCGTCAAGATCGCCTGTTCCTTTCTTGATTGCCCTTTCAATGTTATCCTTGGGCATATTGGCGTCTTTGGCTTTAAGAACTATTGTCCTGAGTCTGGGGTTGGCTTCAATATCGCCGCCGCCCATTTTAGCTGCAACAGTAATTTCCTTGATAATCTTGGTAAAAATTTTACCTCGTTTAGCGTCTGCTGCACCTTTTTTATGTTTAATAGTATGCCATTTACTGTGGCCTGACATGGTATCTCCTTTGCATAATTGTAATTTAATTATTGCTGTTCGAACAAGTTACCATACCGAAAAATCTGGTGTCAAGAGTGTTGCCGCTCAATGTTGAGTATCAGCCCTCATCCTCACGAAGGTTTGATTTAAACGGAATATCGATTCGTGTTCCGCATGCAGGACAGCGGCCTTTTAAGCCGGCTTTTTCCTTAGGTACTCTCAGGCCCTTACCGCATGAAGGGCAGCTGAATTTTACTGTTTCATTGTTATGCATAAATTTATTCTCCATAAAAAAAATCTTTAATTACAATTCAAAGCTATTTAATTGAATATTAAAAGGACGTATCGAAATTGCATTGTTTGAAGTATATGTATTTACTTATTAAGTAACCATTTAATAATATTTTACTTATAATATTTCTTTTTTCAAGTGTTTAGTGTTGTAAATAATAAAAACTTGATTAGAAATAATGCTTGGTTTATAGTGTTGAAATCAGTAATTCTATGAAAAGGAATATAGATGCTTAACGATGACAGTGTTTACTATGACATGCTAATTTCTCTCAGACAAATAATAAGATGTACAGATCTTCATTCAAAGAAGCTTGTTAAGCACTACGGACTTACCGGACCACAGCTGATAATTATCAAGGTCATTGCAGATGAAGGTGAAATCTCCGTAGGAAAGCTGGCAAAAATTATAAGTCTAAGTCAGGCTACAGTGACAAATATTGTTGAAAGGCTTGAACAGAAGGAAATTCTGTCCAGAATGAAAACAGACAATGATAAACGACGGGTTATGGTAAGAGTAACCGAAAAGGCTCATGAGATAATTTCAAAGGAGCCATCTCTTCTTGATGAAACGTTTATAGGCAGATATGAAAAACTGCAGACCTGGGAGCAGAATATGCTGCTTTCTTCAATACAGCGAATAGCTGATATGATGACAGGTCAGAATGAAAACCCCGATAAGGTTTTTCTTGAATCCCCTGCCGGTGTTTAATATGAAAGAAATATTTAATTTTCTGTCGGAAGATATTTACTGTACGGCATTCACTGGAGCCGGAGTTTCTACGTTTTCAGGAATTCGTGATTTCAGGGGCAAAAACGGACTTTACAATGATCCTGATACTGATAAGATTTTTGATATTGACTACTTTCACAGGGACCCCTCATTTTACTATAGCCGGACAAAAGATTTTATTTACAATATTGAAGATAAAGATCCCGGTATTGTACACCGCATGCTGGCAATGCTTGAGCAGAAGGGGCTTCTTAAACGGGTTATTACACAGAATATTGATCTGCTTCACCAGAAAGCAGGCAATACAGGGGTTGTAGAGGTTCATGGAACCCCTGCGATACATCATTGTCTCTCCTGCAGTAAGAGTTACACATATGAAAAAGTTGCATTGAGTGTACAGCAGGATAAACTACCCGTCTGTTCAGATTGCGGGGGAATAATTAAACCTGATATTACTTTTTTCGGTGAACAGCTTCCTGCAGGAGCAATAGAAACGGCTTTTACCGAGGCTGCGCGTTCAGATTTAATGTTTGTTCTGGGGTCGAGTCTTACAGTACAGCCTGCCGCCTCGATCCCTGTTCAGACAGTCCGCTCCGGTGGAAGAATTATAATTGTTAATGATATGGCAACACCGCTGGATTCGTCTGCGTGGAAAAGGTTTTCCGATCTGGGAGAGTTCTGCGAACAGATGATCGAATACCTGAAAAAAAGGGACTGACCATAAGGCCAGTCCCGATCTCCATATTTTATAAAGGTATACTTATAGTGCACCAAACGGCGGGTTGCCGTTCTTTTTCGGAATTATAAAATGTTCAGGAACGGGAAATCTTGAAGTTAATTCAAGAACTTCTTTTCCGACCTGGGAAATAACTTCTTCATTGCCTAAATTGTCAGCAACTTTTGAGATAAGACCTGCAAGAATATCCATTTCAGGTTCCATCATTCCTCTGGTTGTAATAGCTGGAGTACCGATCCTCAGACCGTTCGGTTTTGTAGGAGGTGCCGGATCATGCGGAACAGTGTTAAAGTTGGCAACTATTCTTGCTCTGTCCAGTGCCTTGGCAAAATCTCTGCCCGGGATATTCTTTTTTCTGAGGTCAATCAGAATTATGTGGTTATCAGTTCCGCCTGTTACAAGGTCAAAACCTTTTTCCATGAGTTTTTCAGAGAGCCTCTTTGAGTTTTTCAGAATCTGCTGTGCATAGAGAATAAATTCCTGGGTGTCTGCCTCTGCAAGAGCAACTGCTATTGCAGCTATCGTATGCATATGCGGACCGCCCTGCTGGCCGGGCATTATTGCCTTGTCCAGTTTTGCAGCATGTTCTGCTTTACACAGAAGCATACCGCCTCTTGGTCCTCGAAGGGTCTTGTGTGTGGTAGTTGAAACTATGTCAGCGTATGGAACCGGAGATTTATGCAGACCTGCAACTACAAGACCTGAAAGGTGGGCTATATCACTGACATGGAAAGCACCCACTTCTTTTGCGATATTTCCAAAGATTTCAAAATCAATGGCTCTGGGGTAGGCAGTTGTTCCTGATACAATTACATCAGGTTTTTCTCTAATTGCCATATCCCTGATCTCATCATAATCAAGGTAGCCGTCTTCTTTAACGCTGTAGTTAACAGCCTCAAAAAATTTACTGGTTATACTTACCTTTGATCCGTGAGTCAGATGGCCGCCGGAACTAAGGTTAAGTCCCATAATCTTCTGGCCGGGTTTAATGAGAGTATTATAGGCTCCGAGGTTTGCAACAGAGCCTGAGTAAGGCTGAACGTTGGCATGATCTGCTTTAAAAACCTTGGTGGCACGGTCCCTTGCCAGATTCTCTACCAGGTCAGTGATCTGCTGACCTTCATAATATCTTTTCCCGGGATAGCCTTCAGAATATTTGTTGGTCAGACAGCTGCCTGTTGCCATTCTTACTGCCTGAGATACATAGTTCTCAGAAGGTATAAGTCTGAGTACGCCGCTCTGGCGTGCTTCTTCCTGTTTAATGAGTTCAAACATCTGCGGATCGTATTTTTCAAGTGCAGAGTACATTTCATCTCCTGTGTATATTTCTTTATTATGTTATAACGATTTGTCACGACCTTCTCAACAGTGTAAAAAGATACCGAAATTTGCTCTTGAAGCTTTTTTGACGGAATACCTCAAAATACAGAAAGTATTTTTAAGTATACATCAAAGACTTAAGTATATAGCTTTTGATGCGGTAAAGAAAAAAATTTACTTTTTTTTCAAAAATGTAGATTCTTCCAGCTCGGAATAGATATCAGCAAGAAAAGAATTAAGATTACATGAAAGATTGAAGTCTATACGGCCTTCTTTATCTATTTTATAGCCGTAGTTACGCCACCTTGTAAGTGTCTCAGGTATAAGAGAATAAGGCGGGACTCCGAATCTGGACTCAAAGACCGTCCTGTCCGGACCTGAATCCATCCGATAGCCCATCATGTAGTGTTCAAAAATATAATCGATCCCGTCGATAAGCTCTGTTTCAGAAATATTCAGTAAATCCTCTGCGCTTTTACATTCAAGATATTTATGGATATCAGCAGGATTGGCTCTTCTGAAGGCTCTCATAGAATCGTAAGCGGATGAAAAGGCTCCGGGACCAATTCCCTCATATGACTGCATTCGCCAGTAGGCACAATTATGGACCGATTCCATTCCCGGTTTGCAGTAATTTGATATTTCATACCGGTTGTATCCCTTAGTTTTAAGAAAATTATAAGTTTGTTTCAGGCTTTCCAGCTGACTATCCTCATCAGCGGGTATAAAGTCATTTTTAATTTTTCTATTAGAAAGCGGAGTTTCCTCTTCTATGGTAAGAGAATAAACCGAAAGATGAGCAGGCTTAAGCTGTACGGCTTTTTGAAGATCATGAAGGATGTTAAATCCGGTTCCTGATATTAGATCAAGTGACAGCCTTCCCTTCCAGAACGTTCCGATCTGTTCAACCTCAGTATATACATCTTCGGGATAAACACCCCGACCAATATGTTTAAGTACCGTTTCATCAAAACTCTGAACACCAAGACTGAGCCGGTTGACTCCATGGTCTGATGAAATTTTCATGAAAGACTCTGAGCAGCTTTCAGGATTTGCTTCGGTTGTAAATTCACAGTCACCGGAGACAAGTCCATGCGTTCTTCGGCTGATTCCGGAAAGAAAGTTCTCGAAGATTTTATCGGGCAGAGACGACGGTGTTCCTCCGCCTATGAATATTGAATCTATACATTCCGGTTGGATGATATCAAGCCTTGCTGAAAGTTCATCAAGCATTAACTCGGTAAGTTTTTTAATCTGCGAAGTATCGGTACTTCTGCAATCAACAGAATAAAAATCGCAGTAGTCACATTTTTTTTGACAAAAAGGAATATGAAAGTAAAGTGAAAAACTCATTGGGGAATTTCAATTGATGGTACGTATTTCAATATAACCTTTGCTGCAATATTCTTTTTATCTACCGGCCCCTGATAATATGAGTCGTTAGACATCGATCTGTTGTCTCCAAGCAGAAGATACTGATCTTCACCAAGTGAGATTTCATCCATATTCCCGGCAAATGGAAAATTATCCGGCCAGTTATCCGGAGTCGGGTATCTGGTAATTGTATATTCGGTCTGCAGAATTTCTTTTTCGGAAAAGAAGTAACTTTTACCTGATGGTTTTATAAGAACTTCATTGTTTTCAAACTTAATTGTATCACCGGGTATTCCAATGACACGTTTCATCATCAGGCTGTTAGACCAGGTATCTTCATAACCGGGAAAACCTTTTTTCTGAATAGTGAAAAATCTGATAATGCTGTCCGGAACTTTAATGTACCAGGGCATCTCTGAATAAAAAGAAGGTTTATACAAAATTATTTCGCCCCGTCTCGGGTTTCTAATCCCTGGAAAGGTAATTCCTGTAAATGGTATTTCCGGATGAAAGAACACCGGAGTTGCAATAAGATTGTCACCGGCACTGATAGTCGGTTCCATTGATATGGATTCCATTTTAAAGGTGGAAATAAACAATGAAGATATTGCTTCAAAGGTGATAAAGAGGATTAGCAGAAATATAATAATCCGTTTGACAATGTGATTTCCGGCCTTATGATATCCGCTGTATGATGAACTGCGATACCTGTCTTTTCTGCTTCTATAGCTCAACTGCTCCTGCCTATCTAATTACGCCGATACGTCCTGCAGGCCAGTACTTGAATATTGCCCTGCCAAGAACTTTATCAAGGCTGACTGGTCCGAAGTATCTTGCATCGCGTGAATTATCTCTGTTATCACCCATAGGGAAAATCCAGCCTTCAGGTATAAACCATCCGGTGCTTATTTTTCGCCATGCACCGCCGTACTGATGAAGGTGCGGATTAACTTCGTAAAGCGCCTGATAACGGTATCCGCTCCAGGAATACATATCGGTATACTGTGAATTCGATGCCGAAGCTATTTCGCTGTCAACACTGTTGGGCTGGATACCGGTATCATCATAAGCATCGATAAAAGCGGCGGCTCTTATGCCGTCATATTCATCTGCGTTAATAAGCCTTCTTGTCTGATACGTTTTTCCGGTGATTTCCTTTAAGTCTGTTTCAGGCATCCATGTATCGAAACCTGCAGGCTTGAGCTGGACTTCACCGTCAGCAATTTTAATAGAATCACCTTCATGTGCCATTGCACGCTTGATCAGGAAGTGAGCCTTGGGGTTTCCGTACTGGTCCTTGTCTATATCAACAAGCGAGAATGTAATCATATAGATAATTCTCTGGGCTACATCAAAAACCGGTCCGCGTGAGAGATATGTCGGGCTTTCAAAAATAATAACTTCGTTTCTGGCAGGTTTTCTAAAACCGTCAACCTTGAAATTTCCGGGAACAAGTTCAGGTCCGTAGATAAGTTTATTTACAAAAATACGGTCTTTTACTTTAAGGGTTTCTACCATAGAAGGGGTCGGAATCTGGTAAGCCTGAAAAAAATACTGGTTGATAATTAATACAACAACAGCTGCCCAGATGAAAGCTTCTATCCAGTCAAGAACAGGATTCTTGGCCTTTGCCTTCTCTTTTTTTATACGAATCCGTTCCCGTCTTTTTGAGAGCAGATTCTCGGTTACAGACTGTACTCTGTTATTCCAGCTATCGGTTGAAGTTGCCATGAGCAAACAATATCATGTTATCCTGAACGTTGACAAGGGAGACATATAAATATAATCTCATTGTATGCTTGAGGAAGACATAGTTAAACTTAAACCAATTTTCGGCGTTCATCCCGGAAAGTATCTTACTGTACTTTATGCAGTTATTCTCGCACTGATTCTCTTTATTCTGTTATTTCTTCCGGGAATAATCAAACCGGGATCAGTATACTTATTCAGTTCAGCTCCTTCAGGAGCAAGAGTTATGATAGACGGACAATATCAGGGAGCAACACCCTGCCGTGTTTTTGTTCCCGGAGGCAGTCATGAGCTTGTTATTGAGCGTGATTATTTTTCAGTTTATAACGAAACGCTGGAAAGCGGAAACCGGTTTTTTGCTTCCTTATTTGCACCCAAAAAGGTTGAATACAGCGCACAGCTTGAACTTACAGATCCGGAAGGATTTTTTAATCATACTTTTACAGTATTTTCGAACTGGGGAATGATTGATTCATATTATGAAAATTATCAGCCGGAGCCTGTTTTAAGCAGTTTTTTTAAGGCTCTTCAGGATACCGGATATACAAACGAAGCAGTAATGTATGATTTTTTATACAACATAATGTCGTTTGTTCATACTGACTATCTTCTTCAGGACTTTTTTAATGCTGTTATGATATTTGAACAGATACGCGGGAATAAGGTCGATTTCGATCAGGCTATTACTGAATCATTTACTACTCTTCCTTTCTTTTCAGAACTTGCAAGAGAATATGATAATATTCCTTTCTGGATGTACAGTGTGCTTTCTGATGAGGATCGTGAGTCAGGACTTAACTGGTTTCCTGCAGTTCAGGAAGAATACAGCGGCTTTTTAAGAGATTTCAGCAATGATCATCCTGCCGCATCCTCGGCTGTGAATCTGTTCGGAATAAGATTTGTACGACTTTCAGGCGGTCAGTTTCTTATGGGAAGCGATGGCAACAATTTTCCATTTCCGGCTGCAGTCGGTGATTTTTTCATCATGGATCGTGAGGTGACTGCAGGCTTATACCGGCAGTTTCTAAACGAAAATCCGAAATGGAGTGCTGATAATCTGTCTGCTCTTATTTCAGACAATCTGGTAAACGAAGACTATCTTAAAACGTTCGATTCTTTATATGATGATTCACCTGCTAATTTTATTTCATGGTATGCTGCAGAGGCTTTCTGCTCATGGCTGACCGGAAAACTACCTGCTTCATTCAGCGGATATACAGCCGGGCTTCCGGATGAGATTCAATGGGAATGGGCTGCCGCAACAGAAGAGCAGAATACCGGTGTGTTTGCCGAAAGTGAACCCGGCTCCGCTCTTTCTATAACAGGTCGTTTTCCCAATTCAAGTGGTATTTATGATATTCATGGAAATCTCTGGGAATGGTGTGACAACTGGTACTCACCTGCCGGATACCTGATATCATCAAGAGATCCTGCTTTAAATACCCTTTCGATTGAAAATTACCAGGCGGTTGAAAAATCTGTACGGGGCGGTAGCTGGGCAAATAAGATCGATACAGTCACAGTATCCACAAGAGGTTCTCAGCCTCCATCATGGTGCACAGAGTTCAGCGGATTCAGAGTGATACTGGTAAAAGAATAAAATGGCAGCAAAGAAAAACAAGAAAAATGAATTTACCTCAGAAGGCATAAAAGTTCTTGCCGATAACCGAAAAGCCCGTTTTAATTATGAAATTGAAGACAGGCTTGAGTGCGGTATTGAATTAATGGGAACAGAAGTAAAGTCGCTTCGAAATGGTAAGTTCTCTTTCAGCGACAGTTACTGCATAGTTAAGAACCTTGAACTGTGGATGGTTGCATTTCATATATCTCCCTATGATTTTGGAAATATAAATAATCATGATCCCGACAGGAACAGAAAACTGCTTGCTCATAAACAGGAAATTAAACGTCTTTCCCGAAAAGTGGATGAGAAAGGAATTACCCTCATTCCTCTTAAGGTTTATCTTAAAAACAGCAAAATAAAGATAGAGCTTGGACTTTGCCGCGGTAAGAATGTGCAGGACAAGAGAAATACCATTAAAGAACGTGATGAAAAACGTTCTATAGAGAGGGAATTCCGTCAGCATCTGTAAAGCACACATCAGGTATGTTGCTTATACTGCAGGCGGAAAAATCATCAGAAAAATTACAAAAAGAATAAGACCCGTCAGAGTATACAAAATAATTGTATTCGAGAAGAAATTCATATCCTCTTTATGCTCTGCTCCAATATATATCGGTATGATAAAAGGAGGAGGCAGAAGTACAAAGGTGAACCATGCATAGAAAAACAGTTCAGGAAGTTCCGGTATTATTTTTATCAGAATGAAATAGAAGACATATCCCAGCAGTAGAACTATTACCAGCCTTGTAATTGTGAAAATAAAACTCCTGCCGAATTCAATATTATGAAGATTTATACCTGCCCCTACTATCAGCAGAACCACCGGAACTGTTGCCTGAGAGAGCCAGGTTACGGCTGTAATAACGCCGGAACCGTATATAAAAGAAGGTTTCAGATTAAAGACATTAAGTATGACTGCAATAAGTATTGCGATTATAATGGGTGATTTTATAAAACCGGCCAGTGAGGCTGCAATTCCTGGTTTGCCTTCGGAATGAGACTTAAGAAAAGGAAGATAAATAAACCATATAAAAAGTTCATGTCCCAGGCCGACAAGTGAAATTACAGCTAGCCCTTCAGCTCCGAATACGGCACTGAAAAGTGCAACTCCAACCATTCCGAATTCAAAACCGGTGAAAAACTCGGCAGTATAAATCCTGCTGAAAAGTCTTGTCATTTTCAGAAGCCTTCCAGCTGCAAATAGAATAATCATAAAAACAAGAGTTAAAATGAAAAGCATTAGATAATTGACTGAAAGATTAATGGACGTGAATGCCAGAAAAAGACTGCACGGAAGAAACAAAGTGACAGTCATCGTCTTTAAAAACTTAAGATTGTTATCACTGATAATTGATGTCCGCTTTAACAGATAACCGGCAAGGATTAACAGAAAAATTGGAATTATTCTTGGCAGGAGTTCATTCATATATTTATTATGAATGCTGTCCTGCTTTAACACAAGTTTTTACTTGATTTTCCACCCTATTTTAAGTATTATCATCCTACTATAAACGGGGGTGCACTGGTTTCGACTGGTGGATGTCATCGTTGTAGACTGCAGGCAGAGCTCTAACTCTTTAAACTGGAACCTAAATGTAATTGCCGAAGATAATTTCGAAGCTGATTACGCTTTAGCTGCTTAATTAACGCAGCGCGGGACACCGGGATGCTGCTCCTAAGACCGGTTGCTCCTGAAAGAAACCGGGGCTTACCTGTTATCGGGTCTGTACTTTAGCAGGGACATTTTTGCGGAATATAGATGAAGTTGGTTCGTTTTTTCACCGTGCTTCGTTCGAAAAAACTAAGAAGAAACTAAGCTTGTAGACGTTTACGGCGGGCCCATTAGGACGCGGGTTCGATTCCCGCCACCTCCATGAAATAGACTTATGTAAGGTATTGTGATGATGCTTTATGTAAGTCTATTTTTTTTGACTCATACTTTTCTTGATTCTTGTGCAATAAATAATAATATTTATTACGGAGTTGCATATGAATATGAAAGTGATTTTTTATGATTCTAAGCCCTATGATGAACTTTCCTTCGACCGAACAAACAAATTCTATGGTTTTGATTTGACATACCTGAAAACAAGACTGAATCGTAATACCGCAGCGCTTTCTAAAGGTTACGATGTCGTTTGTGCTTTTGTAAACGATGAAATATCCAGTGAAGTTGCAGATATTTTAGCTGATAACCGAATTAAACTTATAGTCTTAAGATCCGCAGGCTATAATAATGTAGATCTTAAGGCTGTTTTCAAGCGTATACATGTTTTAAGGGTTCCCGCTTACTCACCATATGCGGTAGCTGAGCATGCAGTCGCCTTAATGCTTGCCTTGAACAGAAAAACACACAGGGCTTATTATCGAGTGCGTGATAACAATTTCAACATAGACGGTCTGCTGGGATTTGATATGAACGGTAAAACAGCCGGAGTTATTGGAACTGGAAAAATCGGCCGGATACTAATAAAAATTCTACATGGATTCGGAATGAAAATAATGGCTTTTGACAGTTATCATGATAAAGAGTTTTCAGATAAGTATGACGTCGAATATGTTGATCTGCAGACCCTGTATAAGAGCTCGGATATCATTTCACTGCACTGTCCCCTTACAGCCGAAACAAGGCATATGATAAATACAAAATCTATCGAGACCATGAAACCTGGAGTTATGATAATCAATACAGGACGCGGAAGCCTTGTTAACTCTGCAGATCTAATTGAAGGATTAAAATCAGGAAGGATTGGTTCTGCCGGTCTCGATGTCTATGAAGAGGAGGCAGACTATTTTTTTGAAGATTATTCCTCTGCAACAATTGAAGATGATATCCTGGCCAGGCTAATGACATTCCATAATGTGCTTATTACATCTCACCAGGCTTTTTTTACCGGTGAGGCGCTGAACAATATAGCAGAAACCACGCTTGAAAATATTAAAGCCTTTGCAGAAGATAAGCCGCTGGTTAACGAGATTTGTTATAAGTGTGATCTGGGTTTCTGTGCCAAGGAAAAATACGGACGGTGTTTTTGAGTTGCGGAAAATAGATTTCTTCATGTTGATTTTGCCTACTTCGAACAAATCTACATGATTGCATGCTTCAAAAAGAATGTGCAGGAAAGTTTATCACAGGGTGAAAAGAAACAGATTAAGTCTGTTATCGAACAAATAAAAGCAAACCTGAGAAAGCAGGGAGGCCAAAAATGAAAAAGAATACATATTTCAACTCTATTATGACCGGATTAAATGAGGCTCTTGAAGTGAGCAATGGTAATCTTAAAAACGTTAAAAGACGTAAAGTTACAGTTTCTCCTGTTCCTGAATATAACGCGACGAAAATCAAAAAAATCAGAGAATCTCTGAATCTGTCTCAGATGATTATCGCTGAAGCTATTGGATTATCTATCAAAACTGTTGAAGCCTGGGAATCTGGGCGTAATAAACCGCAGGGTCCTGCATCACGCTTTTTACAGCTTCTCTAGAAAGATCACAGCTTTCTCGAAGAACATCAGATTCTTTTTATTTGAACAAAACATCAGTAACTATTAATCTCTTGCAAGGGCAAGGCGGAGCCCGGCGGAGGTTGTCACCCCTTTTGAGCCCCCCGGGTCAAACCCGGTACCTAAGCAGGGAAAGGGGGGTAAGCAGGGGGTCTGGGGGGCGGCCAAGGGGGGAAAACCGCAGCGTACCCTTGCAACCTTTATTTGCTCCCAACATGAAGCGTATCTTCTCTCTCCCGCCCAAAACCGGCTCGGGAAACTGCACGTTCAGGCCCGGAGCTCTAACCGTTTTTGATACATTAAATCTGTAAGGTGGTTTATATAATTAACCGGCAGACTTCGTACAACAACCCGTTGTTACAAAATCTGCCGGCATTGCATTTCCCCTCGCCGCCCTTTCGGGTTCGTCTAACGGGCGTTAGACGAAATTTGTGGGCGGGAGAATTATTATTATAAAGAAGGTTTATACCTTAATTCTTCAAAAGGGATATATTCTTCAACTACATATTCATCTAATCGAATGTTGTTATAGTTAGTCTCAAAAGACTTATCAACTTTCTTAATACCATCTTCATCTATTAAAAATGCTGTCTTTGGATATCTACTATTGCATACAGCATATACTTCATTGTCTTCAACAACAAAACTCGCACCTGGGATATAAAAATCTTTATATTTAAATCTCATACCAGTATTTAAATCTATATAATTAATATTTGGTGCCCCTTTATAAGAAGAATAGTAAAGTATATTTTTATAAACGAAAAATTGTGCAACCCAAGGTAATTCAGAAGATATTACAGAGATTTTTTGTGTCTCCGATGAGAATATCAAGAAATGAGGAGTAGAAGTATTAGGGAAGTGTATTCTCAAAATTATATATTTATCATTAGTAAAGATATAGTTTTGGTCATCCCTCATATAAGTGATCATTTCAGAATCAAAGACATTTTTATCTTTATCGAAAGCGATTACTAATGATTTATACTTATTTTTCTCCTCATTTTCCTTGCCATATGAATATATGCCCAGATAATCTGGGCCACATTTGATAATAGATTCACAATAGACAGTATCCGTATTTTTATAATCTATGATTTCATCACTATAAGCTAAAGAAATATTAAAAAGAAAAATAATTAAAATAATTTTTAATTTCATATTTACGGCCCCTCGGGAGGTTGTTCTAATGCACTCCCAACACCAATTTCACCAAAACCATAAAATTCACCAGTATTATCGATATACTCTTGAAAATTATCTATGGTTATATTTTTAGAAATTTCTGAAGATCTCCCTTCTGCTGAATGGCCTTCAATAATATCCATTGTTATAACACCGTCTTCTTCTCGAATATTCTGTACTGTAAAAACATGTCCACTATATTCATCTGGAGAATTGGAGCCAAAAACACCAATAGTTCCAGGCTCAATGATTCCATCTTCAAATGCTTGTTTAATATCAGTATAGTTGTTTCCAGAACCATCTTTATAATAAGAGATATTATTTTTGGCATCAGATGTATTTGGGGCAAAATCAGCAGCTATTGGTTGAGACCCTTTTAAGTCAGTAAGATTATTACCATTATGAGTTAATTCTTTAAAATACTCTGAGTTTCCTGTAGATGCCTTCATTGCTTCATTAGCTACAACTGTTGTCAGTCCTGCACATTGATAATCACTGTAGTTTTTAGCCAAATTATTATTAGTCCAAGATTTTATACTATCTATGTAAGCTTTACGTTCCTCGTATGATAAATTCCTTGGCGCCAACCCAGTCGGGTCAACAAACTTCAGCGGATTATTGTTAGCGTAGATGTACCAGTTTAGGCCGTCTCTTATGGGGTCTTCTGTAGTGAATCTACCCAGATTCGGGTCATACCATCTGGCATTGTAGTAATAAAGGCCTGTGTCAGGATCAAAGTCTTTTCCTGTGAACTGTGTTTTTTGCTCTGCAAAATTCTGCTTGTTATTTAATTCACCGAAGGGTGTATATTCACAATCCCATATAACATCAGCTTCTTCATCTGTTATCATGACTGTTGAACCAAGATGATCTGTATGGTAATAGTACTTTTTACTCATTGCTTCTCCTACTATACCATCTTCACGGGCAAATTTCGTAGTTTTTATATAAATATATTTTGACCAGGTAGAATTAAATTTCTCTTCATAGAGGACATTTCCGTTAAGATCGAATACATAATAGTCAGTTCTTTCTTCCTTTTCTTTTTTAACACGTAATCCATCAGCATTATAAGTATAGGACGCCACTATTGTCCCGTTCTTTGATACTCGAATTAAACGGTTCAGAACATCATAGCTGTAATTCCATAATTCATCGCTATCAGAGAAAGTTATACCTGATGTGCTGTCAGAAAAGCTGCTCCAGTCTGTCATAGCAGAGACCGAAACTACAATGCTGTCAACAATAAGGGATTTTCCTTTTGCTGTCATATTCCCGTTTGCATCATACTGAAAGGAGTAATTACCATCCGTAATAAGACGGTTTGTCTTCGGATAATAAAGGTAAGTATTGGAAATAGTTCCAAAGTCTGTACTGTTTCCGGTATATGAGACATCAAGACTTGTCCTGTTGCCTGCATCATCGTATGAATATGTTTCATTTCTAAGCGATACATAATGATATATTTTTAGAATGTCTTCCGGAGATCCTTTGAATTCGCTTAAGGTTCTAAGAGGGGTATAATCAATATCCCTTTCATTGAAATCAGTCATGACTTTGATATAGCGGGTTTTTACAAGTTTTTTAAGTGTTATTTCAAATCCGCCGGTTTCAGCGTCATTGACGGTAAAATCCTTCTGTTCCGCATAACTGTTTTCAGTATTGTCATCACTTACGAATACCCTCAGGTTCTCAGCCTTTACACGTGTTTTATCCTTCGATGTAAGTTCAATTCTTGCTACCTTGTAGTTTCCGTTCAGATCAACACCAATACTTCCAGCTGCATAGTCAAGAAAGATTTCTGTCCCCTTAGTTTCAACCAGTATATTCTGACCGTTCACATCATCTGCTTCGATATAAAGTGTTTCCTGATTAGATGTATTTTCAGGATTGACCGCGAAATCTTCTCTCAGGTAATCCGATAATAGTCTGTTATTCAGATCATAATTATATGTACTTGCAAAAGCAGAATCATTTTTTATCAGGTCAGAAATATTACCTGCTTCATCATAATCAAGCGAATATTTTTTAACATACTCAGCCTCCTGACCACTGAATATCCTCGACGTAAGTCGGCTTTCTCCATCATATTCCAGTGAAAGGCATACACCGTTTGATGCAGTAATAGATTTTATCAAGCCTACGGCATCATATACGGGTGCAGAATCTATATAGCCTTCTATTGATTGTAACTCACCAAGAAGGTTATAATTGTAACCAACTCTTCCACCATCAGGGGATGTAATACCAGTCACCAAATCCGACGGATTATATTCATAAAATGTATTGAAAGATTTACCATCCATACTCGTTTCAACTGAATTTATCCTTCCATATACATCCGGTAGATAGGATTCCGGTGATGTGGAGACAGCTCCGTTGTACCCGGTAAAAACGTCATCATCAGATGACCATTTTACCTCGCCTGCTTCATCATATGCAAAAGTAACAGATTTTTCTCCATTTGGTCCGGTGATGTTTCTGCTTAAAAGAAGTCCGCGATCATCATAGAGATAAATGCTTCTATTACCGTTTGAATCAACATTTTCAATGAGCCTCCCTCCATAATCATAATCAAATTCTTTTAAGAATCCGGCATCTGATTCCTCTCTGACAAGTCGGTTCAGACTGTCATAACTGTATATGATACTGTTTCCAAGCGCATCTGTTTCAAAGCTCATATTACCGAATCTGTCATAACCGTATGCTTTTTCAATAATAACGCTTGTTTCTTCAGATTTAACAGGGGCGAATTGTTTTATTAGTCTTTGGTAAGGATCATATTCAAACTTCTGGGAAATTTGAATTACATTGATTCCGTCTCTACCATACCACTTTTTTTCAATAATATTCCCTGCTTCATCATAATCAAATCTGTTTATTGTATTCTCTGAGGTTCTTGAATATATCAATCGTCCGAGTTCATCATAATCCATGTTTGTACTCTGATTTCTTGGATCAGTAATTTTTTTAAGTTTACCTCTTCTGTTATATTCATTGGAAGTGATGTAACTCTTTCCATCACCCGTTATGCTTTTCTGTTCCACCCATTGTCTAGGTGTATACTTATATTCTGTAACAAGACCGTCTACATCGGTCTGCTTTACTAAATTACCTCTTAAATCGTATTCAAAATATACAGAAGTCCTTGCTCCTCCGTCATTCTTGGGAGGAAGCTCAACTCGAGAAAGTCTTTTAAGCTTGTCATATTCATAAGTCACTTTGAAATCAAGAGACGGGTAATTACCGCTGTTTCCTCTTGGGTCTACTGCTGACTTGACAAGTCCGTCATCATAGTATTCATAGCTTGTTACACCATGTTCTGCATCTGTCTCTGTCTCAACATTGTTCCCAGGTGTGTAAGTGTAGGATGTTTCACATCCGTTCGGATCAATTTTACGTGTAACATTTCCATTTTCGTCATAGTAGATAAACTCTTCATTTAATTGTTCATCATCAAGAAAGTTCTTTATCTTTATAATTCTTCCAAGTTCATCGTATTGTTTTTTTATGATCCTTATTCCTTCAGAGGACATCCTTGTTTCTTTAACATTGTTGCCCTTGCTGTCATAAAAATATTCGGTTACAGGACGTATTGCGATACTGGTATCAATAGAGCCTCCTTCGTAAAATGTATTCAGAGGCATACTCAGTTTTACTAATTGATTCAGACTGTTATATTTTTTTGTTATTACGGCGTCAGGATATGGACCTTCCTGTGCAATCAGATTTCCAAGTCCGTCATACCAGAATTCAGTAATGATTGTTTCATCATCAACAACCTGACTTTTCTTTATAACATTTCCTCTCATATCATAGATTTCGGTGCTTTGATTATTTTCTTCATCCGTGATGGTGAGAGTATTTGTATCGTAGTTATAATCCATAGTTTTTGAAACAGCCCCAGTTGATGTCCTGTATGGATATGAAATCTCGCTTAGTCGTCCAAGAGCATTATATCTGTACCAGGTTACATACTCATGTATATCACCAGCATCTGTCATACCGGCATTGGGATTAATCATCTTTGTTACTTTTCCGAAGCGATCATATCCAAGCTCTATAACAGATGCAGTAGCTGAATCCAGGTAGCTGCTCTGCTTAACCATCTGTGATAGATCGTTATATTCTCTGACAATCTTTCTTCCAAGTGAATCCGTCATTGTTGAATACAATAGTCCAGGAATATCATTGTAAAAAACATTGATGATATAGTTGTCCCCCGCGTCTCCGGGTTCTGTTTTTGATACAACCCTACCCAGTTTGTCAAAGGCTGTTGTAGTAGTCTTCTGTCGGGGATCGGTTTCACTTATCAACCATCCAGCGTAATTATATTTATACTGCCACTTTATATCAGTCGGATTTCCATCAGCATCGGTAACAGCTTTTTCTGTCTTGGTTAAAATATAATGATTAGCATCATAGGTGAATGATGTAACATGATTTTCAGAATCTGTAATTGAGGAAAGGTCCCCTGCACTGTTCCAAGTATATAAAGTTTTATTCCATACATTATTTGAAGAGTCCCAAACCGATTTTCCGTTTAGTCTGCCCTTATCATCGTATGAATAATAATTGTATGCTTTCACAGCAGTTCCCGCATTATTACCACCTGTCCCTAATGAGTCAATTAAGGGAGTATAGTTAGTAACTTGTTCTTTAATTACAAGATTCTTTATTCGGGCAGGCACGTTTTCATTTATAAGTCCTGATTCAGAATATTCTTTATATGAAGCTCCTGATGCACTTTCACCGCTGGAATAGTCACGGTAAGTGATATTTTTACGTACTCGTGAACCCGCAACTGAAGTCTCTTCAATTACCGTTCTATTACCCCAATCATCATAAGTGTAATTGGTAGTTATACTATCATTTCCTAAACCATGTGTTATTTTTTCGGATGACGGATTTACATCAGTCTCTTCGGCATAGCTTTTAGTTTTTGTTTTTAATAGTTTTAAATTTGAGCTGCTGTTATTTATTTTCTCATACCATTTTTCATTATTAAAACGGCTTCCTGAATTTTCATCATCTTCTATTGTTTCTGAAGTGATGATTCCATCTTCCTCGCTCCAGTAGGTCTTTGTTAGTTTTTTGAATTCATAATTATATGCGATATATCTATTGTGATTAAGTTCATCAACAATACTTTTTGAAATGTAATAGCCGTAGTCACTATCAGCATCTGTAAAATCATAATCGTACATAGTTGCTCTAACACTGTCGTCACTTCCTGCAGCATAATCATTGTAAACAGTTACCTGCTTTGTCAGAACTCTGCAATATGCGTTTTCATCGTCACTAGGATGAACAGTATCGTATGTTGCTTCAATTCTGCCCATACCAGGACCTTCGATTGTTGACAGTGGTTTGTATGTATATTCTGATACTGGTTCGGCCAGATTTGAAATAATATCATATAAATCTGTATCATCATTAAATTCTTTAAGAGCTTCGGTTAGACTGAATGGGACTGGATTTTTGGGTCCTCCGACATAATATTCATTGCCATATCCATAGGACCAGTTTCTTCCTCCAGTATCAATTGAAGAGATAAGGTAACCGTTTTCCTGAGTGTAGCTGATGCTTCTTCTATATGGATCTGCTGAATCAAGACTTATTTTTTTTATGTATGGCATATCTATAGAATCAGAAGTTTCAGCATATTCAAAGGAAAGATATCGGCCAACTGAATCTGATATTTTATCAATTTCATAGCTGCCACTTGCATAGCTGACACTGATTGAAAACTCTTCATCGCTGCTTTTAATTTCTGTGGTTCTTCCTTTTCCATCAAATATATATTGTTTTCCATCTGTCAGAGTAAGTGTATATGAGGTACTAATCCAGCTTTGTTCACTAGAGCCTCCTGCTCCAATAAAATATACCTCTTTGTCATTTTCCGTCTGTGTGACTAATAATGAGAAATGTTCACCGCTATGTGATTCAAGTATAAGGCTTCGCTTATCTGATTTAGCGGGAGTATTCGTTAATTGAAGCGATTTAAAACCAAACATACTTCCATCAGGCATAATAAGATATTGCTGAGCTGATGCATTCTTTATATAAGGAAGATTTAATCGCCACCCATTCCCCATTGAATAAGCATAGTCTCCCTGGTTTTCAAGATATTTCACTACATCTACAGGGACGTCCGCATGGGTATCGCTTTTTGCAACCGAAAGATCATAGTAACGTTTAAGTTCAAAATCAAACCCATTGGGTCCACTTAAAACAAGTTCAGTAACGCTAGTATGTGCATTCCCTCCCTGCGGACTGACGGTGAAACCTTCGTGATTTACATATGTTCCAAATGGAGAATATCCTGAATCAGCGATTTCCTCAGGTGAAATATCTTCCACGGAATCTGCGACTGGAGTATAGAGCGAAAAGTGATTTGAACTGAATACAACCTTATTGTTCTCCGGATCTACAGCACAGTTTTTCAGTTTGCTCCATCTACCCCATCTTTTATCAAAGCTGTAAACACTGATGTTTTCTTCAGAATAACCGGATGGTAGCAATGAAGGATCATAATCTAGTACACCTATATAGGATTCTGAAAAAAGTATTCCAGGCGAGGTTTCTTCATCATTACTGTCGAGCAGAGTGAAATCGTATACCGAACCAACAAAAGTATGTTCAAAATTCAAGGCTTCAGCTTCTATCCAATCCGGTGCAAGTTCAGCTATTCGTATACTTTGAGCATCCGGAGGCAGGCTTTCTGTATTTATAAACAGCACAGATGTTTCATACTCGGCTTTTACCTTTCCGCTGTCAGGAATAACCTGTGTTTCAATACCCGGTACAGCATTTATCGTAGCGGTAAAACCGCTCTTATTCTCTGCACGATCAACAGCACGTACTTTGTAGGAATATTCAAAGCCGTTTAATACTTCGGTATCGGTAAATACCTGATTATCTTCTCTTCTTGAAATGCAAAGCTGTTCTCCATCATCCCATTGAGGACTTCTAATAATTTCATATGAAATTACATCGGATTCACCGTCAGACCAATATAGATTAAGCTCAGCATTTCCAGGAATTATATCGAAAGTTGTAAGAGCTTCGGGTAGAATTGTATCGGTTTTTGTTTCGGCATATGAATATGTCATATGTCCTGCTTTATCTACAGCTCTAACAGCAATTGTGTGCTCACCTTCATCCTGAACAGGCAGCTGGTACGGGCTTTTAATTACATAGTAGCTGCCTTCATCAATTGATATCTCGTAGTAATCAATACCGGATGTGGCATCCGTCGTTTTAAAACTGATTACAGGATGATTATCAGAAGTCCAACCGGCAGGTGTTACATCAACTGTAAAATCAACCGGTGGTACAGTATCCACTGTATAATCAAGATAATCCTGCCTAGTATTTCCAGCCTGATCCTTTAAAACCAGGGGAAGTGAATAAAACCCGTCTGAAAGAGAGATTGTCTTTTCAAATATTCCGCTTCCTCCGGGTACTACCAAACCATTCATAAAAACTGAAAGCTCACTTTCATCTGAGACTGTGATTACAAAAGTATTTACACTTTCAGATAGTATTGAACCTCTTTCCGGTGATAAACCTGTTAACACCGGAGTATTTACATCACAGAAAACAGATACGCTGTCGGTAGAAGTTCTCCCGAATTGATCCGTCAAAGTTACTATAATATTATTATTGACTCCACTTACAAGACTTACTGAAGCAACAGTAAACAAAGTTCCATCATCTTGCACTTCATAATCTTCGCATTCAATTTCGTATGCTCCGGCAACTGATAAAATACCTGTCAAATCAATCTGCTGTGCTGATGTATAATCGATATCGTCAGGCTTGCTAATTTCAAGAACAGGTTCTGTTGTGACAAGGAAGACCCGCCTCTGAAGCAGTGCGAATATACCCTGTGTCCGATGAACGAATTTAATCGTAATAATATTAAGTCCCGGAATAAGTTCTACATCTTTAGAATAGAGCCGGCTGCTGCCGTCAACTATTTCTTCATTGATATATACAGAAGCTGAGGGATTAGTCCTTCCTTCTACTTTGATTGTATCATCAAGAGTATAAATAATTTCTTCACTCAGATCACAACTATAGACATTGCTGTCAATATTTGACCAATATATAGTTTTCTCAGTGGTCCTTCCTTCTAAATCCGTTGCAGATATATGAAGTGCATATTCACCGTCTGTGATAATATTACCCGGCATATTTGCAATCCAGAAAAGGTTACCGATATTCTGTGCCTCTTCATCATTAAGACTGATAACAGCATTCTCATCATCGACATAACCTACCGCGAACATTGTACCGAGTTTGCTTTGTTCAATAACTTCACCATTTTTTGGCCAATACATTTGAATCTGCGGAGCACTATCGGTTATTCTACTGCCTTTAACTGTAACCCCGTATTGCGTTCCCGATGTCAATCCTTCAATTCGTATGCAATCAGCTGACAGGTTAACATTATTTCCTGATTCTGAAAGATAAACCGAATATTTTAATGTATGAGAAGTTAACGCGCTCCAGGTTAATTCAAACCATTGATTTTCTGATCTGTAAAAAATCCTCTCATTGAAAATATTATTAGTTGTCAATAGAACTTCTTCAAGTGAAATTTCCGAATTAAGATCGATCTCATAATAACCGGTTGAATCTGCTGTAAAATAATCCGGTACTCCAATATTGTTAAGAATGCCCGTTCTTGAAATACCGGAAATTGAACCGCGGATAAGATGATTGTCAAGGGACTCAAGTCTTAGGAAGTTGTCTCCATTCCAAAGTAAATCATTATCAATTTTAACCTGATAAAAAAAGGCTCCATCTGTTTCTTTTAATAGAGGAACTTGAATCTGATTCCCGTTTATTTCAGCAATTATACAGTTTCCGGAATTAACATTCAGAATAAATTCAACCTTATAATTATCAGATATAGACGCATCAAAAATGCCATTCAACCCTGAGTTTAAATCTGTATCTTCGATGAAAAATGCTAGAGCCTCAGTTACAGGACTATATGATTTACCCCAGAATTCAATTTCACAAAGTCCTGAAATTTCTGATGAGTCGGAACCGAAAAGCCATGACCACCAACTGCCTGTGCTACTGGTTTTATCAGAAATTAATTGAATTGAATCAGCTTCCAAACCATACGGTATATCAATAATATGCCAGCCTGGAGTTATATTCTCCTCTTCAATTACTGTAATTTCTGTCCATTCACCATCAGCCAGGTAATTAATTCTGGCGTCTCCGGTATAATCTTCAGAAAGATAGGCTTTAATTCGATATATTTTAGATGAGCTCTGTAAGCTAATCACCGCACCATTTTCATTTTTCCACATCGTATCCTGGTTTCTAAAATTAAAGTTTCCGTTCTCAAAGCATTCTGTAATCCAGTTTCTTGCCCCGCGAAGTAAATTTATCACCCAGTTCCCTATACTTTCTGTTTCCCAATAAGTTTTTGTGTTCTCATCTGACAGGTTTGATAAGGGGTGGAAGATGTTTTCTTCTCCGCTAATGTTTTTTATGTTAAATTTATGATATGTATCAGAAAAACTCTCACCAAAAACCTTAAGATCTTCAATGTTGCTGTAACTTGTATCTTCACCTTGCAGATAAACCCTGATTTTATCGGTTACTATTTTATAAGCGGATACATCAATATATTCGCCACTCGAGCTAATGGCAGTAAGTTCGTGATTGAGAAAACTTTTCCAGATTCCGTTTGAATCGTATTCAAAGTTAATAATATTTTCTAAATCAAGAGTTCCAGAAAGCTCAATTGCATAAATGCATGATAATTCATTAAGAGTGATTTCAAACCAGCCTTCAGTTTCTTCAGGATAAAGCATCCAATAGGTCAGTATACTATCATCTACTGCATACTCAGCAGGATTCAACACATCTGTATTATTGGAAGCTCCTGTTACACTCAGCTCAAGATTTCCTGCTGCAGCATGGATATTAGACAGAGATAGAAACAATAAAACTATGATAATTGATATTCTTCCTGATATTTTCATTTTTACACTCACCTTTTTTAATTTTCGATATATTCGATAAGTTCATTTCCATGCAGGATGAGCAGGTCCTGATGGTAATAATCATTTTTATTTTCACTAAACAGGCATCCATTTAGATCCGGATGTTCCGTAACAAAATCTTCCTTGATGCCGTACCAGATATTACCTGTAAAGCTATTTTCACCCGACAGGATTACCGATGAACTTACAATGTGAAGGCCTATACGGTTATCGGTAAAATTACAATTATAAATTGTGACTGTAGAAAAAGGACCAGCAGCAACAGCCCTGTCAGCATTTGAAAACTTAGTAAATGTGATATTTCCTTCACCTTTTATGAGAAGACCATTCCAATAAGGCATCGGTTCAGCGGAAAATAGAGGACCAATAATTGCTGAAGATGTTGGGGTTCCCTTAATTTCAATAGAAGCTCCTTCCAAAACAGTAATTCCGGTATCAGCTGTAGTGCAAACCAATGTTCCTTCAGATATAGTCAGACTTAATCCTGCTGGAACAACAACTACGCCGGTAAGTATGTGTTCTCCGCTCCAGGTTTCACTAACCAGAAGCTCACCTGATGTCGTATTTAATGCATCTAAAATAAAATTGACTTCAGTACTTTGTCCCCACCAGTCACTCACTTTGAGTGTTACTGTAAACTCTCCGCTTTCTGTATAGCTGTGTGTCGGGTATGCTTCGGTGCTGGTGTATCCATCATCGAAATCCCAGAAAAAGCTAAGTTCATCTCCATCCGGATCAATTGCAGAGTAGAAGGAAATTTCGGATGGGCAGTGCCATATTTCGCCGACACGGGTTTCCAATAATGATTGATTTATTACTACTTCGGGTGGATTGTTATCTGTATCACCGGTAACGGATATTACATCTGAATAGTTTCCGACATTATCATAAACAATCATTTTGGTACAAACGAGAGTGTCTATGAGTTCCATCGGCCATCCGGTAATATTCATTCCATCAGGATCAGAAACTTCAACTAAGTACCCGATATCAGAGGACACATCTGAAATGTTGTTACTTATAGAGGAGTAACCGGTACCATTCACATCATTCCATATTATGATTTCAGAAACACCGCTGCTGGCAGCCCCGCTCCAGTCGTGAATAGATGCATGAAGATCAATCAAACTCTCTTCAGAACCTGATTTAGCAGTTAAGGTTCCAGATGGCGGGGCATTATCTATAGCGAATTGCCGAATATCAGAACGCCAACGTTCAAAGGAAAGATAGGAACTGCTATTCTCAAAATCTTCCCAAACTTTTAGAGAACCGTCCCAATCGTAGTAATATTCTGTTATTTCAAGATAGCAATCATATACCCCAGTTTCTGATAGAACAGGAATATTATCTGTTTCATCATTTATTGATAAAAGAGGAAGTCCTGAACCGGAAAAACCTGCATCAACATCCTTATACAATGATTCTGACACTTTTTTATAATAAAGCTTGAGTCCAAGTAAATCGCCTTCTGCATCCTTACTCTGAATCAGTTCATGAGAAGGGAATCCTGCTTTAAATATTTCACCTGTATCAGGAATTATAAAATCGTTATCAGGGGATAAGTCAGGAAGAATATTCTGTAACCTGAAACTTATTTTTGTATGATTCTGTATGTTTTCAAGTGCTGCACCCTTATCAACGTATATGTCTGCTACATACTCAAGTTTTGTTTTTAATTTATTTTGTTCAATAAATTCTGCAGGTATTTGAATTTTGTAAGTTTTATCTTCTTCCCATAATATTTCATCGCTATTATTCCATATTTCTATTTGATCTGAGGGATCTCTAATGACTATATCAAAACAATAACCTTCAGCACCGCCTTTATTGTTATATGTCCATTCAAAATAATATTTACCATCATTCTCGATGATTTCAATGTCATCAATATTCTCAGGCAGAGTTCTGACTTTTAACGTGTACTCGCTTTCAACTTTATTCCCGGCTTTATCAGAAGCTGTAACGTAAATATAGTAATAATCTACACTTTCATTTAAACCGCTGCTTTCCTGTGGGATTTTAACCGTAAAACAGCCATCATTCAGTTGAATTTGGTTCATGTCTGCCGATAATACTGTCTGGCCTTGAAGTATATGCGGATTAGTTATCCTAAGCTTATAATCATCCTCATCGGTGCCGCTTTGCCATTGTTCAGTGCCATCCATTGCTGGAAGCCATGATATGATGTCTTCTGTTCCCGTTGGAATGAAAATCAGGGTGCTGTCATTAGAGCTCGGAAAACAATGCGCAAGTGATTTGAATAAAGGCGCTTCAGGGGGGATATTATCAATGTTGAAATTTATATTTGATTTATTACCGATATTTCCCAATTTGTCATTAAAATATATAGATGCCTGATATACTCCGCTTGACAAATCTATCAGTGTATTTGGATTGTAGGTGTCTAACAGGATATTATTTTGAAATAATTCTATAAATCCATCATCTGAACTAACACCTGCTCTAATATCTCCTGAATCCTCAGGGACAGTGGAAGAAATAATAATTGGACTAGTTGTGTAAATATTTTTTAAAATTCCCTGTTCAAAGAGGCTTGATTCATTGATGAAAATATTTTCAGACGATGGCGCTGCCGGTCCTGTAGTATCAAAAAATACATCTTTTGAATCGATATCACTATTATGAGAAGCGTTATCTGACACATACCCGCTTATAGTATATGAACCAGTATTAATATTAATTCCATTAAAAATAGGAACTTCTTTAAGTTTAGAATAAAACTTTTTAACTATAGACGTATTTGAAACGGAGATTGTGTATCCTTTTATCCCGGATGAATAAACGCCTTCGGTTGACGGCCAATAGTGTGAAACGTCTTGAGCAGTATCTAAAACCTCGCATGAAATATTGAAATTATCGGGAGTAAAAACTTGATTTATTGTATTTCCATCTTTATCATAGCCATTAACATATGTTCCATCTACTTGAAAAACACCATCTTCAGAAGGACCAATTGTATCTTGATAAGTTGAACCGGATGTATGACTGAAATCATAACTTGCATAGTGGTAGTTTATCCCTCCGGGAATTGAAACCGTCCAGGTACATGCTTTGGTTATAGTAACCTGCATATAATGATTTTTGGGGATTAAAACATTTTTATTAAAAACACCACCATCTAAACCTATATCATTTGTGAATTCATATGCAATTTCATTATTTAAATTTTTTATCAGAATTTTTATTGTAGTATTTTCTCTGGCGTAGGTTGTATTTTGATTGTTGAAAAGACCGTTGACTAATAGATTGATATTAAAACAGATTATTGAGTCACTTGCAATTTCAGTAGGTTTAGTATCACTTGTTTTTAAACTTCCTTCATCATTATATAAGTACAGGATTAAAGTTTCCTCTGCATAGCCATCCGGGATTAATAGTGTTTGTGAAAAAATTGGATGTATACAAATTAATAAGAAAAATAATACTTTTAAAATTAAATATTTTTTCATAGATATTCCTTTTATTCAAAGAAACATTAAAAATCCATGTTGATTTAAAAAAGAGAAAAATATTGATTAAAATAATTTATATTTTATTATTAAAGGCCGGTCGGCTGTTATACAGGATATGGTATTTTTATCGGGCGTTCCCCTGCACAAAAAAGCTTTGCTTTTCCGTTCCGGGTCCGGCCATTCCGGGGTTCAGTCAAATAAAAGCCTCCGGCTTTTTATTCGACCGCCTATCGGCGCCCTCCAGGTCCGTAACGCGTTGTAGTTTGTAAAAGAATAACTAAATATTATTTATAAATATGGTAATATATAGTCGGATGCTGTGGGTTTACAATATGTTATTTTAAATAGTCTATTCCAGAAAGCAGCATCGAAAGCGATGCCGCAAGTACAGGTATGTAAGTAATGCTCGTTTCCTTCGCCTATGAGTACCGCATCCTCATTCTCAACTTCAAGGTACCAAGTACTCCGCTTGTTTCGTCGCTTGAGCTTAATGAAAGTGTCATCGTCTCTGCGTTGAAACAGCCTTCTTCATACTGTTCGCCGTCGGTTGTAAGCTGGGTTACCGGAGCTATTGTGTCTATGTTGAATACTTCTATGTGGGTTTCTTCACGGTAATCGTGGTTGTCAAGGGCATACCAGGTCATCGATACAAGGCCTTCGGGCAGTTCAAATGCTTGGGTGTAGTTTCTTATTTATTTGGGCGTTGCCTATCGGCCGGGCTGTTCAGGGGTTCCGTTAAAAACCTTCGGTTTTCAACCGCCTGTCGGCGCCCTTACCATCCCTAACGCAGTTTTCTTTAAATTGAGAAATATAAAAAGTTCTTGATTCTTCACTTGTTTGTGTTCCAAACGAGTTTGTTTAACCACGGTAATATCGGGTCGGGCTTTGCGGGTGCACACAGTTAATATAGGGCCAGGCTTTGTAAGAGGTCTAGGTAAGATTTAAAGAATTAATTTCTCTTACTCTTGCCGTGATCTTTTCCGTGGTTAAATCTTCCTCATTCACTCCTGCTTTTTTCATTGTACTGTCTGTTTTCGAGCCGTCAAGGTCAAGGCTAAGTCCGAAAGCAGCTTTGCTGCTTTTGGAACCTTGACTCCTCGAAAACAGACTTAGTGGTTTGAAGAAAAACAGGAGTTGCATCATGGCATTAATTTATGAAGAATTATCAAGTATTGTTTTATCTGCTGCTCATTCAGTTCACCGTTCAGTTGGACAAGGCCTCTTGGAATCAGTTTATCAAAAGGCTTTCGAAGTAGAACTTGAGTATCTTTGTGTTCCGTTTCAGGCTCAGCAGCCTTTGAATGTTTTTCACCGTAATCAGCTTGTAGGTGAATTCTTTGCAGATATTGTTGTTGATAATAAGATTATATTGGAACTTAAGGCTGTAAACTCTTTCTCTCCGGCAATGGAAGCTCAGCTTTTGAATTATTTACATATTTCTAAATTAAAAGTTGGCTATCTGTTCAATTTCAAAAACAACAGTTTAATGTGGCGCCGTTTTGTACTCTGATTACACCGGAGGGTGTCCTTCTCTTAATTATCAATGAACTGTTATTTCGTTATAATAAACAAAACGCAGGGCTTCTTACCCTGCGCTGTAATTATTCTTCTTCGGCTAAATCGAGGAAGTAGCCGTATGTCCATCCTTCTGTACCGTCTGAGCGTTTTACTTTGTACCAGTAGTCGTTCATGTCGTCTATCTGAACTTTTATGCCACTGCGGTCGAGGACTTCTACTTCTTCGTCCTGTTTAAGGAAGGCTACGTGCTGTGCGTCAAGCAGGGGCCATTCGCGCATGCGGACGCGGTCATCGTTCAAGGTTGCAGTAGTTGGGTGGAACAAGAGACCAAGTTCGTCGAGGTAAGGATAAATATCTGGTGCTTTTACAAGTGTATAATCAGGACCAAAATACCCATATTGGGAATTTCGAAACTTTTTGAAATGTATTGGATTTAAGTTTGTACCTTTAGGTATGAGGTATTTGAAAGTTACTTGTAATTGACAATTCATATTAAAGATTCTAAGATCTTCATTAAATTGTAATGCAAATAAATCATTTGTTATAAAAAAAGAATTCCTGTCATCACTTATTAAATTATTATAAGTACCCAACACAGACCCTCGCTCTCCAATTTTTTTAATTTGATATTCTCTCTCATTACGACGATAGTACAACCCTGTCAATTTGTCGGGTGAAAGATCTACCATTAGACCTCCGGGGGGAAGGAACATTTCTTCACCGGTTTCGTAATTTATCAATACTTGTCTTCCATAATCATAGGTGCCATCGGTGGATCTTGTGCATAGTAAATACTCATCATGATAATGGAACAGATATTTTATATCACTTTTTGCCGTACCACCTACTATTTTATCTAACTGCTTATATGAATCTTCTCTTGGATTGTAGATATATATATCAATAAAACCATTTTCATCTAAATATTTATTACTTTGGTCTTGTTTATTTCTTGAGACTAAAAAATTATCTCCATAAGTTCCAAGAATTGTCTTTATCTCTTTTGTTGAATCAAAAAAACCTTCTTCAAAAGTCTGTACATTCTTAAAACGGCTACCACCACTTCCGGATAGATAAACATAATGATTTTCAAACCAGTAATTATCAAAAGAATATACATTCATAGATGATAGACTTTCTGTTTCGAGCTCAATAACAGGCGGTTCTGCATAAATGTTTAAACCAATATTGATTGTTAATAATAAAATTATATAGATTTTCTTCATTCTTACTCAGCTCCTGTAATCTTCGTCCATTTTTCCCAAGGTTTGAAGAATTGTCTGTACTTGTTTTCTTTATCGATTGTTGTGTTCGGCCAGTATTCATCATGCTCATTTAACTGTTTAATTATTGCTGCAGTATCATTTGCAAAACTGTCATTGTCAATAAATAAATCCTGTATGAATACTGTTCTAGGATCAACTCTCTGCCAATTTATACTCTTCTCTACATTTTCGATTGCTGTAGTAACACCGATATTTTCATTAATTACTGTAACTATTTCGTTAAAAGGTGTTCCATTCACCAAACCGCTGTGTTTTTCTACAACTTCATCAAAGTACTCATAGACTTCCATATGGATATGCGGCTTAAAACCACCGTTTCCGCCCATTAAACCTATCCAGTCACCAGCCTCTACATATCCTGCGTTACTATAACTACTTGGCATTGTTGTTATCTCATTGCCATTTAAATCTAAAAAGTGTAACTCATCATGATTGTTGTAATATTTCGTTACACCATCTGTATCGTGATCCTGAGCATACTGATGCGCAAAAAGATATATTCTACCCTTTATAGGATTTTCAGGATTTGTAACCAGAACCCCTATATCTCCATAAGATGCCTCTGTAAATACTTCCAAGATGAGAAAATTTTCTGAATCTATCTGAATATAAACTAATTTATTATATGGAATTGGAGGTTTATTATGTTGGCAGTCGTGAAAAAGCCCCATATTGAAATTTCAGCAGATATAATTTCGGAAGAACTCTTAAACTTCCTCCAGAATCACTATAAAAACGTTGAAGTAATCGATGATGAAGAACTTATTGATATTTCAGAAACCAGTTGGTATCAGAATAAGAAAAACAAAACAGAGCCTGGTAATACCCTCAAGCGGTATAGAAAAAGAGCTGGAATGAGTCAGCCTGAGCTGGCTGAAAAGCTTGGAATGGTTAAGCAGAATGTTTCCGCAATGGAAAACGGTTCAAGAGGCATTAGTAAATCAACCGCTCACAAACTTGCTGAAATATTTCAGGTATCTCCAGGGCGTTTCATTTAATTTAGTCATACTATGCTGGATTTATAAATCGCTAAAAAATGAATTTAAAAAGCTATTTTGTTGTTTTAATAATGAATGGCAAAAGTTATTTTAATTTTTATTCTCTTAATGATTTCAGTAATTGATTACTTAACTTACAAGATCCCGCTTGTGTTAAACATACTCCTGCTAAGTATTGTTATTTCAGAAAAAGTTATGATGAAAAGTAATGAGTTTTTCATTATTCTAAATGTTCTAACTGGTTTTCTCTTTTTCATAGTAATTCACATATTAACTTCCGGAAACCTCGGTCTTGGAGATGCAATTCTTTCTGCTTCTATAGCAGTTCTTCATGGGATTCGTATTTGGCTGATAATTCTTCTATCCGCAAGTGTTATTGCACTTGTATATATGGCAATTCTATACTTGATATTTAAAAAAGAAATCAAACAAAAAAGAATCGCTTTCGCACCCTTTTTATCCATTCCTACAATAGTTTTTCTAATTATATAGAAATTATTCAGCAAATCTGAAGTAATTCGAACAAATCAGCGTTTTCACTTTTCAGCGAGCATATCAAATAAAAGAAATTTGCAGGAAATAGCTGATGAAAATTAGATTGTGCCTGATTAGTATGATCCTTATTATCTTTACACAGTATCACATCTATGCAGATGAGATAATTAAAAGCATAGAGTTTAAAAACAAACCTTTGGCTGATGTTCTCATCGCCCTTGGTTCAACTGCCGGCTATTCAATACTTCCGGATGATACTGTAACAGGAACGGTCACATACCGATTCTCGGATACAACTTTTGAGGAAGCTCTTGACAGTCTCAGTAAAAAATACGGTTTCTTTTATAAAAAGATTGGTGATAAAATTTATTCGATATCAAGAATAGATGCAGTTTATATATCTGAAACAGGTTTGTTTTCAATCAGGACTATTGATGCAAATCTTTTTAATATTTTACAGGAAGCGTCTAAAATCATCGGGAAAACCATTTTATTCGATCCCCTGCCCTCAGACAGGCTGACTCTTAACAGTGTAGAAATAACTCCGGAAAGTTTTCTTGCTATGATAACTTCCCGTTTTTCTGATTATTCCCTGTATGTAGATAACGATTACTTTTATATAAAAAGAGAGCTGGACACCCAAAGCTCAGGAACTGGAAAGGCCGAGCAGGAGTCTATAACTGTTGCCGGTGATAACAGTTACTACCTGAACTTAGACCGCGGAGATTTACTCTCCGTCATCGACGAACTATTTAAAAAAGCGGACAAAGAATACGTCCTGCTTTTTAAATCATCCGCGTCACTGAAGGATCTTGAATATACAGATAAAAGTTTTGATGAACTTCTGCGGCTTCTTCTTGTGCAGACCGGCGGTGATTACACTGTAAATAATGAAATATACTATCTTTTCGACATAAACCGTCAGGATATTCTTAAGCAGTACAAGCTTTCCGAGTACTATACTCTAAAATACATCTCGGCTGAGGATGTGCCATCCCTGCTGCCTAATCTTCTAAGCTCCAGCAATTTCTACAAAATCGATAAGGACAGGAATTCTCTTATCCTAAGCGGAAGCCTTGAAGAATTAAGACCGCTCAAAGACTACTTAAAGGCAATAGACAAGCCCCAGACCGACAAAGAGTACTATACCTTTACCCTGGATTTTATGGAACCCTCGACAGCAATTGAGGCTTTCCCGCAGAGGCTTAAGGCGCCCCAGCCTATTGTATTGAAGGATGCGCATTCGTTTTTGGGATTTTATACTGCTCAGCAGAAAATCGAAGTTGAAGGACTGCTTGCAGCAATGGATGTTCCCAGGGAATCACATGTACTGACTTTCAAGTATCTGAAGGCCGAAGATTTTCTTGGCAACCCGCCTCCCCCGTTTACCACTGATGATTTCAAGGACACCGGCAGCATGTCGTCCGTATATTTTATCGGAAGCAGTTCAAGGTTGGAATATCTAAAATCACTGGTTGCAGAAATTGATGTTCCGGCTCCCCAGCTTAGATACAAGCTTATGATAATTCAGTACCAAAAGAGCAAGGGGCTTGATTTCGGCATCAGCGTATCTAATTCGGCATCCAAGGATGACAGTGAATCAGCTTTTCTTGGAACTGTAGGTAATCTGCTGTCGCTTGATTTTGATATCCTTTCTACATTTGGATATCTGTTTGCTGTTGAGCTGGATACAAAACTGAGCAACAGCACAGCCGAGGTAATGGCTGATACTACTCTGCATGGACTATCCGGCCAGACAGTCAGTTTTCAGAACAGCTCAACCTACCGTTACCGTGAACCGGAAGTTGATGATGACGGAGATATTACATACACAGGTGTTACAAGCGAGATCTCAACAGGACTTTTTATGGAAATAACCGGATGGGTCTCCGGTGATAATATGATCACTATGGAAGTCGAATCGACTATTTCAAAGGAAAGCGACAGTGAAAGCAGCGAAGACGAGCTTCCTCCTACAACAGAAAGAATTATAAATACCCACTTACGCACACCATCGGGAAAACCCATTGTAATCGGTGGTTTGATGCAGAAGGAAGTAACCGAATCCGTATCAAAAGTCCCAATTCTTGGAGATATTCCGCTTATCGGCTTTTTATTCAGGAAGATCAGTGATACCGAAGAAAATACCGAGTTTGTAGTTTACCTGGTTCCCTATCTTGAAGAAGAGACTGCAGTTGATTCGGCTCTGTCGGTAGAAGAAGAAATTACAAGACTGTCAAAAGAGTTTTTCCCGAAATCATGAACATCCCGAAAGCCGCAATTAAAGATTACGAACCCCTCCCGCCTATTAATGAACAGTATGCAGTTAAGTTCATGGAGAAAAATAAAGTTCTCAAGCTTGGCCTTAATGAAAACGGAATATCAATTACAGGGATATGTTATCCGTACAGTCAGGAGCTGATTGATGAAATAATAGATTTTCACCGTGGAGCTGTTGAGTTTATTGAGATTGAGCCAGAAGATTTTACAATTTATTTGGGCCGGGCACTATCCGGCGCAGACGCTTATCAAGCGTCTTCCGGTCCGGATATGCATATTGAGATAGATACTTTTACTGATGATGCTCCAATCATAAACCTGGTCAACTCTATATTTATTGAAGCCATTCGAAAAAAGGCTTCAGATATTCATATTGAGGGCCGTACAGACAGACTGTCAATACGCTACCGTATAGATGGTGTGCTGGTTCAGGCCATGGAATACGATGCTGCATTTTTCTCTCCTGTTTCAAGCCGTATTAAGATAATGGCAGATTTGAACATTATGGAAAGAAGGCTGCCACAGGACGGCCGAATCTCAGTCAGTATAGCCGGGGTTGAACTGGACATGAGGCTTTCAATTGTTCCCATCACAGGAGGAGAATCGATAGTGCTCCGCCTTTTCAACCGGAAAGGGTCACTTCTTGGTATTGATGAACTTGGTTTTTCCGAATCTGTAAAGAAGAACATTGTTCACCTTTATAATCAGCCGCATGGTCTTGTACTGTTCACCGGTCCAACAGGTTCCGGTAAAACGACCAGTCTGAATGCTATTATTCGTAACCTTGATCATCAGTCAAATAAAATTGTTACTATTGAGGATCCTGTAGAATACAGTATAGACGGAGTTAATCAGATTCAGACGAACGATGAAATCAGACTGACCTTCCATTCCCTGCTCAGACGTGTTTTACGGCAGGATCCGAATATTATTATGGTTGGAGAAATAAGGGATTCCGATACAGCACAGCTTGCCGTTCGAGCAGCTCTCACAGGGCATCTTGTGCTCTCGTCTCTTCATACAAATGACGCAGTGTCATCTGTACATCGTCTTATAAATATGGGAGTAGAATCATACCTGCTCGCGGCAATTCTACGCGGTGCAGTTGCTCAGAGGCTTGTCAGGGTTTTATGCCCAGCCTGCAGGAAAGAAATAAAACTCTCTACAGCAGAAAAATCTATTTATGCACAATACGGACTTGAAACCGAATCGGGCTTTCACCATCAGGGATGTCCGGAGTGCAGCTTCACAGGATATTCCGGACGTACAACAGTTGCAGAATGTTTTGTAAAATCTCCGGAACTCGAAGAGTTAATAGTAAAAAACTCACCTAATAATATTCTGGCAGCACAACTAGAAAAAGAAAAATATTCTGTGCTGTTTAAAAATGGCTTGCAGAAGACCATTGATGGTGTCACTGACCTCGCAGAAATTGAGAGAGTTATATGATTAAGCGGAATTACAGGCAGCTGAAAACAAAAGAGCTTCTTGATTTTACATCAAATCTCTCTCTTCTGTTGAACTCCGGTCTATCAGTTTATAATTCAATACAGATGATTAATAGCTTCACTACAGGCAATAAACTAAAGCATCTTACAACCTACCTTGAAGAAGGATTGAAAAAAGGAAACTCACTTTCGGGTTTGCTTGATAAAGGTGTTTATGTTCTGCCTCCCTTATACAGTGGACTGATAAATATCGGAGATCGAATAGGTTCTTTATCTACCATATTGCCTACTTTGAAAACCTATCTGGAAAGAAACAAAAAAGTCCATGACAAGTTTATTAATGCATCAATATATCCCTTAATGATACTTGTGATGTTGTTTACCGGGCTTTTCTTTCTGATGATTCTGGGAATTCCGAAAATCGAAGAGCTTTTCAGTGAGATAGCCGGAAACAGTTCGCAGCTCGAATCTTTCCAGGCAAAGATAACCGGGCTCCAGATTGCCGGGACTGTTTTTATTTTGTTTATTATTCTATTTATCTCTGCAATTTTCACACGTAAGAATGTTGAAGGTTTTAAACGGACAACAGACGGCCTTCTTATAAAGATCCCTGTTCTATCGAATATAATTAAGACGATAGATATTTTCAATTTTTCCTTTGCTGTTGAAACCCTGACAAAACATGGAATTCCACTCTCTTCTGCAGTCCTGGAAGCAAAGGAAGTCTGCAGCAATGAAGCACTTAAAGAAATTTTCCGTTTAGTTAATAAGGAGCTGGTTTCCGGCCGCGGTTTATACAAGGCATTCTCGGTTCACAGGGAAATTCCGCCTCGAATGATTCAGTGGATAGGTATTGGGGAAAATACCGGTCAGACTGAGCATGTATTTGCACAGCTTCGGATTTATTATGAATCAGAGATTGAAAATCTCACTACAAGGCTTCTTGGGATTATAGAACCTCTGCTGACTGTGATAGTAGGAGCAATAATAATTTATCTCATACTCAATTTCATTGTACCGCTGTTTTCCCTGTTCGGAACAATAGCATAATAAAACTTCAGGAGTAGTAATGAAAGACATAAAGAAAAAACTTGAAGAAGGCTGGACCTTTGTTGAAACACTCATTGTTATAGCGATAGTGCTGATCTTAACAAGTTCAGTCGGGTTTATAGCATTTAAATATATTGACAAGGCTAAAATCGTAACTGCCAGAACTCAGATTGAAAACCTGAGTCTTGCACTTAACTCTTATTTTTTTGATAACAGACAGTTCCCTACACAGGACCAGGGCCTTGATGCGCTTTGGAAAAAGACCAATATCTCACCTGTACCGGAAGACTGGAATGGTCCTTATCTCGAAAAGGAAGTTCCGGATGATCCATGGGGCAACAAGTTCGAATACACAGTTCCCGGGCCGAACGGACTGCCCTTCGGTATAAGATCGTTTGGTGCGGACGGTCTTGAAGGCGGAGAGAATCTTGAAAAGGATATCACATCCTGGGACAACTGATGCCTGAGAAAGTTTTATCCAGGGAAGACTATGATGTACGGTTTCTGGAAATCCCGGAGAACAGAGATAACTTATCTCCTGAACAATATATAGACTCGAAGATACATTCAATTTATCCTGGAAACAACGGGGCATATGAGTACACCTACCGATTGTATAATCAGAAAACGGCAATAATTGTTTTTATCACAAAGGATACAGGAATTAATTTCGGTAGTAAAAAACCCTTTGTTCCTGTTTTTCTACTGCATGATTTATCAGTAAAATTAATTGATATTGATATCCTTTGTATATCAAATGATAAGGTTATAGAAAAAATCATATTCAAGGACAATGCGCCTGTTCGATCTATGTTGACAGATTATCATGATCCTGATTTGTTAAATCCAGGTATTATTACCGGCTGGTTATTTATTGATGGAAAGGAGAGTTATGATTTTCCTAAAGTTGAGCCAGGTCACATTTATAAGCTGCCCCGGTTTTCTGAATTCCATCGTTTCAAAAAGATCAGAGACAGCAGAGCTGTAAGTTTTCGTTCTTTTTATATTATTACAGCACTTCTCCTTTTTCTAATCGGAGGGGCAAGTTACAGATATTCAGTGCTTCTCGATTATGAAGTTTCTAAACGTATTGCCGTTCAAAATCAGATTATTCAATTTCAGAATCGTAATACAGAAATTGAAAAAAAGATTTTGGAAGTCCGGTCATCAATTGATACGCTTAGTATCGAAGATATCGGCAATCCTTATAGTTTATTAATTGCTATCTATGAGACTGTCGGAGATGATTTGAAAATTAGAAGGATTTCGATTCAAAAAAATACTTTTTCAGTTGAAGCTGAGAGTGAAAGCCCGATTGTTATATCCGATCGTCTATCCAAAAACAATTTGTTTTCAGATGTAAGTATTCAGAGGATACAGGAAAATGATAATGGTTTCAGATTTTCATTATCAGGACATTTTAATGTATAGAGATAGAAAAATACTGTTGAGAATTCTTTTGTTAACCCTGCTTATCCCGATAATACTGTTTATCGGATGGAATCTAAACGGTATAAAAAGCAGTCGCAACAGAATATCCCAATTGGAAAATACTTGCAGCTTGTCAGATCTTCAAACTGAATACATCAAATTGTCTAAAGAATTTGAATACGCTGAAAACAGATATAATGAAATTGTAACATCTCTTTTTTATGAGGATAATATAAAATTTTATGAGTTTTGCAATCTAATCATCGATGCTGCAGAAAATCGAAGAGTGATTGTAAATAACTACAACACAAATGAGTCTACAGATCCTGAACGTATAAACATTTCCGTTGAAGGCAAAATTAACGAAATACTGGAATACCTTCAGTTTCTTTATGAATACCAAAAGAAAATTGATATTGCTCAGATGTCTCTAGGCTATAATTCTGAAAAAAATAATTACAGTTTGGCATTGATGATAAACTTTATCATCAGCGATTCTTTTACAGGGAGAAAATAATGAAAAAGTTAAATATTATAATTCTCATTTTAATTTCCGTCTTAACTGGATGTGCATCTGCACCAAAGAACTTTTTTCCAGCAAATTTAGCCGGAATCATATTTGATAATTATAATAATCCTGTCACAGGAGCGTTGGTTACAGTTAATAGTGATAAAGAATATACTTCAGATATTGACGGGCGATTTATTATTCCGGATCTTGATTCAGGAAAATATCATGTAAGCATTACAAAAGCCGGTTTTGAGACAATAGAAACCGATATTGATTTCTTCGATCCCAAACAGGTCATGTATCTTAAAATGTCATCATTAAGTTTCTTAAAAAGTGCAATTGAAGCTGATATTAAAAAAAGAGACTATGTAAAAGCTCAACAGCAGCTTGACAGAGCTTTCAAAATTGCAGAAGCAGATCCTGTTTTGATATATCTTGCAGCGGTATGCAGTTTTTATCAGGGTAAATATATAGATAGTCAAACATATCTGAACCGGCTAAGAGAGTCCGGATATTCGCTTGAACCGTTAAGCGGACTGGAGATGGAAATTGAAAAAGTGTTATCATCCAAATAGTTTGACTGAGGGATATATTTTATTTGACTCTTTGGTTGCAGTTATTATTATTGCAGTCTTTATAATTTCATTAACCGGTTTGTACACATCTATAATTAAAATCTCGGTAAAGCGAGAATCAGCATACTATGAGTTTATTGCGACAAATAACGATTTAATAGATTCGGGAAAGTTTATTTATAATGAAGAATAAATTATCCGTATTGGAAGAAGGCTTCACGCTGACAGAAACGGTTGTTGCTGTTTTTATTCTATCACTTGCATCTCTGCTGCTGTTTATGGGTGGACAGAAGTTATTTGTCAGTTTCAATTCTATCCTGGAAAAGAATATCTTTCTGAAAGAAGCTGTGCAGGCTGATATTCTGTTGGAAAAATTATGTAATGATATTCAGATACCATTCTGGGAAGAATATCCTGTGTTTCAAAGTGAATCTAAAAGTATTGAACTTCCATATAGTAAAGGCAGTAAAGATTCAGTTATCAAACTCGCTTTTACTGCAGAAGGTTTAAATATTAAAGGAAATGATGAAACTCAGATCGTTTTTCATAATTTAAAAATAGGCTATTTTGAACCTTTGATAATTGATGAAATTACATGCGGAATACAAATTATATTAATTGATTCAAATCAGAATGCATGCAGATATAAGCTACTTTTCGGCAGTCACTCTCTTGTTTATGGAAATTCGGATGACTGATAAAAAACTTGAAAAGTTAACCGAAGGATTTGCAACCACTTATGCTTTTATGCTGATAGTTTTTCTGTCAATTATTTTTATCGGTCTATCATATGTAATATCATCCAGAAGACAAGATGTCCCAATGCTTTCAGATATTATAAACGAAAAAAAAGTTAAGGATACTGTAGAAGAGATTATTGATGCTATTCTTGAAGATAATTCTCCAGAATCGGATTCTCTTATTGATCCTGTTTGGAACAGAATACAATCATTGAATAGTGAAGACTTCTCTGTATCGATGATAGGTATTTCGAGCAGAGTTAACTTAAACTTTTTCAGAGATGAAATCATTGACGGTACAGATATTAATAAATTGCTTTTTATAGATGGTAAATCCATGTCGGAGCTTGAACAGTATCGGCATGATAATGGTCTTTTCCCAAGCCTTCTGGGGGTACAGGATGAGTTTCTTTCGGATGATGCTGTTCTAAAATATGCGACTGTACAAAGTTACATGAATATAAACATTGCTGATGAACTGGCGCTTACTGAGTTATATAACATTCGCACTGGAAATGATTCCGGCTCTGAATCTTTCAGACGAAAGGTTCAAAATGAAAGAATGAATAATACTGCATTGTCAAACAATAATCTTCAAACAATCATGGAAAACAATATTGATGAGCTTTATCCCTTTATCTGCGCTGTTCCGGTTATGAATATTCATTTCATACCTGAAGAACTTTTGATCAGAATCCTCAAATATGATTTTGGAAACAGTCCCCTGCCTTATCCCGATAGAGCTTACAGTTTGATTATTCAAAGCAGGGAAAGCAGAGAGTTTTTAACTGATGAACTGAAATCAGTCTTTACGATTGATGATGTCTCACACCCTATCTTTGATTATCTTGGTATCAAAACCTGGTTTTGGGAAATACAAATAACCATTGAAGAAAAAAAATATATAACAGTTATTGCTGAAATTCCAGATATCAGTTTATCATATCGACCGGGGGATGATGTTGATTACATTGAAAGAAAAAGGGTGATTCAGATTATCAGCAGAATCATCTCTGATTAGGAGAAATAATGGCAAAGGTTTCAACGGTAATTAAGGCAATCCTGATAACAGCAATAACTGCTTCTGCAGTATATATTACCCTGCTCTTCATTCTCCCTCCTGAGGTTATGGTAGAAAGGAATACAACAAATAGGATCGAATCAGACACTACTCAATCTTTACAGAATAAAGCTGATGACTCTGCTGAAATTACCACCAAAATAATAGAAAATCAAAAATCTGATATACCGGCACTGCAAATGACTAATATGTTCTACAGTGAGGGACGGCAAAAAACAGATCAAACTGAAATTATATCCGAACCTGAAAGTGAGCCTGTTTATAATACTAACCGTTTTATGTTCCTTGGCACAATGCGCAAAGAGGGGGTCAGCCTGTATATGCTGAAAGACAGTGAGCTTGATTTTGTGTTCGGTATCCCTGAATTTTCCGAGTCGGAAGGTTTCACGATGACGGTTCTTGATGAAGAAATGAAGTTCCTATTAATTACAGACGGTACAACAGATTACAAAATATCTATGAATTGATCCTTTTGTATCTAAAAACCGATTGCACCCAGTCCGGTGCTTAATGAACCGCTGTTTAGATTATATAAATTACTTGAATCAGTAAAGTCCGGATCGGATGAGTTTGAACCGGACTCTTTTCCGCTGTCCTGCTGTAATTTTGATAATACCAGAAGCGGAAACCCTGATATCGGGACATATGAGTTTAATTACTGATGAGTGTACTCTTCAACGTCTTCATATCCCACAAGCGTGTTGGCGTGATTCGTTCCGCTCGGCTGATAATTGTCAGCATCCCAGATATCATCATCGCTTAAATTGCTGTATTGATAAGCATCAATACTGATTGAGGCAAGTATTCCCTGGTCAAGAAGAGTCTGAAGCAGACGAATGTCCTCGTCATCTGTAACTCTTAGATAATAAAGAGTTCCATACTCAGTATTTGTTTTCAGATATTCTGATCTTGCAAGCTGCCCTTCCCTCCATGCTGTCTCTGAGGGCCATGAAGTGTGGTCCGAAGTGCTGTAAGGCATGGTTGCCCATGATGAGCAGCCGTTTTTATCTAGCACCATCATCCCTGTTACATAACTTGAACCTGCATCTACACCTCCGTTTATCTGATGATAGAGATAATCAGGAGAATATATCCAGTCAAGTTTACTAAGAGGAGAATATCCGTTTGATGAAGCAGAGGCAACATCCCGGTCGTTATCAAGCGCTTGCTGAAATGTTTTAATATAATATGCAAGCGACCATGCTACACATGAACCTTCCGACCCCTGCGAACCGATTGGCGGAAAGTATTTTGTCTCAGACCAGTCAATAGATGATAATCCGGCTCCGTCAGTGAAAAGGGCTGCTGCATCTATTGAAAGCAGTTTTGAATCAAGAATATAAGTGGAATTCTCAATAGCATCCCATTCACCCTCATCAAAAGGCCGCAGTCCAGTGCCGAATCCTCCAACTTTTAAATTATAATTATTTCCCTGCTCTGCGATTCCCAAATCAGACTTCAATTCAGAAAGTTCACTTGAAGTAAGTTTTCTGGAAGCACCAAGACTGCTGATTAAAGCTCGGCTTCCGGAAGAAGCTGCCACAGCCGTCCCGCCGGAGAATCCTGAAGTGGAGAGTACAACAGAAACAGTCTCCCCGTCTGTAAAACTCAGCGGTAAACTGCCGGCAGATACAGTTTTTACAGGGGCAGGATTTTCAAAGTTATAGTCTGAATATTCCTCAAGTGTAAAGCTTGTTAGTGTGCCGCCTGAATAACTGTCTCCGCTTTCATCTACAATTCTTATGAAAAAATCATTGCTGCCGAAATATTCGGAAAACTCAGATACATCAAATACCATTTCATTATCCGAAAATGGTATTTCACCGCCTGGACAGTGGCCGAAAGATGAGCTGTAATTCGTACTGGAAAAGTCCTCCTCACTATTGAATGATTTCCAGACAATTGGGTCTTCAGGATTGCCTATCCCGAAATACACTTTGCATGAGTTTCTGGCATCATGAGAGATTTTAAAAACAGCAAGATGAGTCGGAGAATAATCTTCCAGATCCGCATATATAAATGCATAAACATTCTGAGCTTTCATTGCATCATAGGTTATGCGGTAAAACCCGTCCGGCACATTTTCCCAGGAACTGCCGATGCCCCAGGAGTTGGCTACCTTAAAGTATCCGTAAAACGCATCGGTAATTGTATAATCAGCAGATCTGATTCCGGAATCAGTATAGCCGTCCTTCATTCCGATAGCCTTGATTGTTGTCGAGGTTCCTACTCCGCTCACATGTATTGGTTCTGAATAAATTTCTGATGAGGCATCAGGTGTGCTCCCGTCAGTGGTATAATGAATTGCAGCACCCTCTGTTGTACAGCTGATAGTTACATCAGTATCCTCATAATAATTCCCGCCGGCTGGAGTAAAGACAGGTGTGTAGACATAATTTTGAGGTTTTGAGTTTACATAGAATATGCTTTCTTCAGACCATTCTGATGTATCGTCATTAACCGATGCACAAACCTTCCAGTACCAGTACTCAGCATCAGGAACCTGAGCCCGGATAGTATAGTAGTATTCCGAGTCAACAGTAGTGATATCTATAAAATCGGTTTCGCTTCCGTCATAGGCTACAACAAGCTGATAAGACTCAGCATCGGCAGCATCTGTCCAGTCAAAATACCATTGCCCCTCATATACAGTTCTGTCAGAAAAACCTTCAATTACTGCATTATTTTCCGGACTTATCGTTTCGGGAATTCCCGGCAAGTCAGGAGTCTCGTCGTCTGGAAGGTTTATTATATAGGAAGCTGAATTTGTCTCAGAATCGAGCATCCCTTCTTTTACAGCATATGCACACACAGTTAAAGATGACCCGTCACTGGTGAGTTCAATTTCAGAATCATATTTCGTTGACTCCGTATCGGGATCGCTGCCGTCGGTTGTATAATAAATTACAGCATCTTCAGTTAGCGTAGAAATACTTATGCTTATTTTCGAATTATATGTGCCGGTTGACTTGGAAAATGAAGGAGTCTCAACCTGTTCCCGGTTCATCAGGAAATCAAAGATATTGTTTTCACATCCGGAAAGAACTGCAGTGAAAGTCAGCAGAGAGAGCACTAATAATCCTGTATTGAACTTTTTCATATAAGTAATCCTGTGCATAACTTTATTGCAGATAATTCCAGCTGTCAATAATCGCACCAGATTTCAAGTCCAAGCGATAAGCGGTGCTGCAATTTAACATACAAATCTCCGAACGGCAGCCACTGCAGTCCGTAATTAATAGATATCCCGTACCTGCTGTTCTGCTTAAACAATCCGGAAGACGGGAATAGAGCGATCGGTTTAGTTCTTATTCCGGCTTCAGGCTGGAGTACCATTCCGGAGCTATAGCTTATGAAATCCTCAAGATCCCAGTATTTTTCCAGTCTGTAGCCGGCTCCGGCTCCAGCATAGACTTCAAAAGGGGAAGAGAAGAAACCCGGAGTATAGGCAATTTGAGCTCCGGCCGATAACTGCATCAGCCTCACCTGCCTCTCAGTATTGTAGAAATCAGAAAGTGCATCTGCATATGAAAAATCAGCAAACGGGAGGATACGGAAACTGCCGACGGACTCCAAAGGAAAGAGCATCTTGATCTCTTTTTCATAAGAAATAAGATCAAGCATATAATCAAGGATAAAATCTGGCTTTTTGTAGGAGTAGACTTTATCATGGTTTCCGGTATTCAGAGTAAGACTGATGTAACCGTTTGCAAAACCGCTTTGAGGATATATCACTGTCTCATATGCAAGCATTCCGGCTGCCAGTTTGAAGCCTGTGTAAAAACCGTTTTCAAGTTCGAGAGAATTATCAATGGTGGAACCGGGGAAGTCAGTTGATATCATGGAATAACCGGTAAAGAAGCTGAACCTGTCATCTGAAACCCCGTTTAATTTTAAAAGAGCTGCGGTGTTTAATAGGTAGCCGGATGGTACAGAATATTCAAATGATGTCTGAATTGCCGGGATGAGTTCTGCCTCGGTAAATATCGGAAAAGCTTTCTGCCAGGAAAGGCTCAGACCTGCAGTAAAATCGGCTGACAAGATTTGATCGTTTCTACCTTCATCGTATACCATATCAACTTCTTTAATTCCGAAGAATCTGTGTACAAAATTCTGAAGAGCCTGGCCCGCGATATTTCCTGTGAGCCTTGCACCGGCAAGAGGAAATAGGCTCAGTTCTCCATAGGGCTCATAAAAATTGAAAATATAACCGATATCCAGAAGCAGCTCATCAGATCTTGAATTCTGTTCTCTGTCTGTATGTCCGTAATATTCAAATGATGCTGAATAACCTTCATCAAAGACCGACGCCATCCCGAATCCGTAACTTCTGAAATCGTCCCGATCCAGTACAAATTCGCCGCCGAAACAGTCATTACTGGTCATTATGGTTGTAGTACCTTTCTCAGATTCAAAAGGTTCTGCGGATATCAGCAATAGATTTATAAAAAGAAAGAACACAAGGGTAAATCTGAAAATCAAATTTTTAAAACTGTACATATTCAATGATACTGTATCACATTTTCTTCAAAACACTTTCTTGACACATCAGTTTATTAAGATTAGATTATAACTGTCGTGGGGTGGCTGCGGTTCTAAACCGTTTGTCCTGAGATTATACCCGTTGAACCTGATCCGGATAATGCCGGCGAAGGGAGCGAGACATTTTCTACCCACACATCATAAATTCTACTCTGGAGGTTTTCATGAAGAAAACGGTTTTCACTAAGAAAACAAAAGTTTCTGCTTTATTGATGTTGGCGGCACTATGTATATCAGTTGTATCCTGTGCAAAAAATGACGACAATTCAGCTGCAGCAAAGTCTGCTGATGACAATACACTTGTCATCTACACCTATGATTCATTTGCATCAGATTGGGGTCCGGCGGCCCAGGTAATTCCGCCTTTTGAAGAGAAGTATGGTATTAAAGTTGACCTGCGGGCTGCGGGAGATGCAGGTGCTGTATTAAGCAGAATTATTCTTGAAAAAGAATCCCCGAAGGCTGATATAATGATCGGTCTTGATAATAACATGCTTGCAAAGGCACTGGAATCAGACGTATTTGAAGCTTATAAGCCTGAAAATGCATCAAAAATTCCCGAACATCTTGTCTTTGACGAGTCATGGCATGCAGTTCCCTTTGATTACGGGTATTTTTCTATTAACTATGACTCCACCAGACTGTTCAATCTGCCAGCCTCACTTGAAGATCTTACAAAGGAAGAGTATGCGGATTCTCTTATTCTGATGGACCCAAGGACTTCAAGCCCCGGATTGGGTTTTATGCTCTGGACAGTTGCTGTTTATGGCGATGATTTTACTGAATACTGGAAGAGGCTCGGGCCGTCCGTCCTGACTATAACTGACGGCTGGGATACTGGCTACGGTATGTATACAACTGGTGAGGCTCCTATGGTATTAAGCTATAATACAAGCCCTCCGGTTCATGTAGAATATGATGAAACTGATAAGTACCGTGCGTTGATCTTTGAGGAAGGTAATTACATGCAGATTGAAGCAATGGCCATCGTCAAAAATGCTCAGCATAGAAAGGCTGCTGAAAAATTTATCGAGTATATGCTTACCGATGATTTTCAGAATGCAATTCCGCTTACAAATTTCATGCTCCCTGTGAATCCTGACACTAAACTTCCTGATTCCTACCAGTATGCACCGGATGCAAGTAAGACTCTGCTTCTTTCAACAAGTGTAATAGAAAGCAACCTCGATACCTGGCTTGAGCAGTGGCTTGAGGTAACATCAAAATATTAGGTTTTAAATGAATAATTCAGTTACTGCCGGACAATTTAAGTCCGGCAGTTTCAACACTAATTATCTGTATCTCATTTTTCCTTCAGCAGTTTTACTGCTTTTTTTTCTGATACCGGTAATTTCGGTATTTAAGGGTACATCTCCTGCTGCATTGCTGTCTGTTTTTACGGACAGTTACTATCTGCACATAATTACATTTACGGTATTTCAGGCTCTGCTGAGCGCTTTTTTTTCTATTCTGGCGGGGCTTCCAGGCGCCTGGATAATGGCTGGAATTGATTTCAAAGGCAAGAAGTTAATTAGAAGTCTTACAACAATTCCCTTTGTGCTGCCTTCAATTCTGGTGGTGCTGGGATTTGTTCTTACCTTTGGAAACAGCGGCTATTTAAACCGCTTTGTTATGGCATTAACCGGGACTTCCCAACCGCCGTTAAAAATCCTCTATTCATTCAAGGCTATAATTCTGGCTCATGTCTTTTATAATTTTCCGGTTTCATTGAGGCTTATATCTTCAGCCTGGTCGCAGATTCCTGAAAACCGGTATGAGGCGGCAAAAAGCCTTTCTGCAGGCAAAATCAGAATATTCAGAACTGTAACACTGCCTTCGCTCATTCCGGCAGTACTTGTATCTTTTTCGCTAATATTTATTTTCTGTTTTATGAGCTTTGCTGTTATTCTGGTTCTCGGAGGAGGTCCGGCACTTTCAACCATTGAAGTTGAAATATACAGGCTTGCACGAATTAATCTTGATATAAATGCTGCAGCTGCTCTGGCAGGAGCAGGAGCAGTTTTAACAACTGTATTTACAGCAGCTTATATTTTTCTACAGAAAAACTCTTCGGGTAACTCAATGGATTCAGGAGCCGGTATTAAAAAAATCCGGTTTTCCAGTCTGTCATCACCCGCTCGACTTTTTGCAATGGTTTATATACTTTTTATTATTCTGATAATTGCAGGTCCTTTAACCGCTGTTATTGTCCGTTCTTTTCAAACTCAGACTGGCTGGGGCGGGAAAATCTCCTACACCCTCAGATGGTATGAACAGATTATGACGCCTGGTATTACGCTTAAGGCAATTAAGAATACATTATTATTCGGTGCCGGGTCTCTGCTTATTTCACTTCCAGCCGGATTATCAGCAGCCTGGGTCGGTGCCAAAAGCCGGGGTAATACCGGAAGAATAATTGAAATTATTTTTATGCTTCCTATCGGAATATCTACAGTTGTACTGGGGCTCGGTTATTTCAGATTAATTTCCATTTTGCCTGAGAATTTTATAAAATCGGGGATTCTGATTATTTTTGCTCATTCGGTAATAGGTCTGCCCTTTATAGTAAGAAGCCTCACTGCTTCTTTCCGAAAGATTAATCCGTCTATGATTGATGCCGCTCGTTCTTTGGGGGCGGATACTGCAAGAGTTTTTTTTGATATTGAACTTCCTTTGGTGATATCCAATGTTATAAGTGCTGCTGCCTTCGGATTCTGTATTTCCGCAGGTGAGATTAACTCTGCAATTATTCTTTCTGACGGCGGGATTCTTACAATTCCCATTGCCATATACCGATTGATCTCAAGCTATAATTTTTTCGGAGCATGTGCGATGGGTACTATTTTAATGCTTATCTGTGTTATTTCACTGTATATTATAGAAAAAACCGGTAATGAGGAGCTCTTTTGAAATTAGAGATTGATAACATATATTTTGAATATCCTGGATTTTCACTGTCAGCAGACATCACTATACCAGGCGGTGATTTTCTTTCTATATTGGGTCCATCCGGATGCGGGAAATCAACTCTGCTCAGGATCATCGGCGGTTTCATCAAACCGGTTAAAGGGAGTATAAGCGCCGGTTCCTTTGATATTACCCGTTTGAATCCCGAGAAAAGAAATTTCGGAATGGTTTTTCAGGATTACGCTCTTTTCCCTCATATGAATGTGGAAAAAAATATTGCCTATGGATTGAAGATTCAAAAAAAGAGCTCTGCAGAAATCAGTTACAGGATAGATGAACTTCTTGAGGTGGTAAAACTATCAGGATATAGAAAACGCAGCATTCATGAATTATCCGGCGGTGAAAAACAGAGGATTGCGCTCGCAAGAGCTCTTGCGCCAAACCCTCCGGTGATGCTGTTTGATGAACCACTTAGTGCTCTGGATGTAAAACTCCGGAAAGAATTACGGACAGAGATTAAACGTATTCAGAATGAAATCGGTTTTACAGCAGTTTATGTTACTCACGATCAGGAGGAGGCTCTTGCTGTGTCTGATTTAATTGCCGTTATGAACAAGGGGAGAATACTTCAGACAGGAACGCCTGAGGAAGTGTATGAGAATCCCGAAGACAGTTTTACTGCAGGATTTCTTGGAGAGATGAATACTGTCAATCTGGATATCCACGGTGACACCCGTATAATTACTTTCCGTCCGGAAAATTGTGTCATTTTAGAAAACGTTGAATCTGAAACGGCTCTAAAGATTAGAATCGGAAATATTGAATACACAGGCGGCAGGTATAAGTGTATAGGTTATACTGAATCAGAAGAAGCTGTAGTATTTTACAGCCGCGGCAGGCATAGTCTGAATGAGGATATTTATCTGGGTATTGAAAAATTTAATTAGATACGCACAACATCTACTGTTCGCGTACGCTGCGGGCGGCTTTTTCAGCATCATCCTTGGTATCATACAGAGACAGGTAGGAACCGAATACCCACCCCTGAAGACCGTCATAGGTTATCTGGTACCAGTAATCTTCCTGATCTTCAATAAAGACCCTTGTCGTACCTCTTGAAATGATTTCAAGAACATATCCCCGCCAAAGTGTTGTGACGACTCTGGCATTTTCTTCAGGTCGTTCACGCAGCCTGAGATATGAAGAATCAATAACTGCCCAGCTGGTAGATTCCGAAATAAGCGGTGCCGGCGGAAGGTAAATATCTCCAATTACTTCCTCTTTTTCTTTGCATCCGCTCAATGAAAAAGGTACAATAAAAACAGTGATCATCATAATGTAAAAAAATCGAAGTTTTTTCATAAAGCCTTTGAAAATCCGCCTATTAGAAGTAAATTAAAGTAATGAAGAAACTTATAATAACATTCTTTCTTCTTTTATGCATCGGTTTCAAAGTCTTTTCTATTGACGATTTTTTCACCGGAACGCTTTCAACAGCAGGCGGTTTCCATATAACTTCTGTCTCTGATTTTTATCCGAAACCTCAGCCTGAGGGAGAAATTTCCGCAGCAGGTCTGTTAATATTCAGCCCGCAGTTTGGCGCAGGAATTTCTGTTTCAGGTTTATACACAGGAAGTTCTGGAATGGGCGGAGGATGGAGTTATCCAGGATTCAGCGGGTTGGAAGGAGGCCTTGAGTTTCTGTACAATTTTGAAAATCCTGCATCATTCTCTTTAGCACTGGATCTTTTGGCCGGATTTTATAAATACAATCTGACACCTAATTACTTTTTCATTCCGTCAGTTAAACTGACACCGGGGTGGACTGTTTATCGGTCAGAATCCATCCAACTGGATGCCATTCTTCCGCTTAAATATTATATCAGGACCGATGGAATCTTATTTTTATCATTGAACGCCGGACTTAGGATCAGTCTATGAAAAGAAAAATATCTGAAGTACGATTTTTTATCCTGATAATTCCGGCCATTGTCAGTTTTACACTCTCCTGCTCAGAACCTAACCCGGCAGAAACATATGCACTGGTATATGGCGTTGCAGATTATTTATACGACGAGAATAATTATTTGGGCCAGAATTTTTATCTTCCTGATTTAAATCTAACTGATGATGACGCCCAGTCAGTAGCTGACCTACTTGAATCAAAAGGCTGGAATGTGACTCTAAGATTTTCAACTGAAGTGACTATAACTCAGATTCAGGCTGATATTGATGCTTACGCAGCTATAATGGATGAAAATGATAGGCTTCTCTTCTATTATTCCGGTCATGGTGGAGAAGTTAATGATTCCTATTGGATTTTTCCTTATGATGTAGCGAGTCTTGATTATACTGAAACTGCTATAAATTCTGAAAAGCTTAAAACTATGCTCGAATCCTCAGGGGCAGGATTAATAACTGTAATTCTTGACAGCTGTAATTCCGGCGGATTTGTTGATAATAATATTACTGTTGACTATATTCCTGCAGATTTTGATCATGAAGATGAGAATACAATATCTTTTATAAATGAAAGTTTTTCAATATATCTTACTGGAGCTGAATCAAATGCTTCATATACCGTCCTGTCAGCTGCAGGAGCTAATGAAGAATCTTTGGAAAAATCTGAATATGGTCATGGAATATTTACATACTTTCTGCTTCAGACTGCTCAATACGCTGATTATAATTTTGACGGTTATATCACCATGACTGAAGCGTTTGCTTTTACTGCATGGGCGCTTGAATACTATAATAACTATTCATATTACATTGATGACGTTTATGATATTGAATACTACCCCCATGTCTCAGCTTTTCCTGTAGATCCCTTGCTTTTTGAAGCTGATTAGTTCATATTTAAGCAGGAGAAAACTGAATAGAATGATGAAATTGTTTAGAGGGGTTACCCGGACTGATTCATTTCTTTTTAACAGAATCTACGGGTTATCCGGTCATAAATTCTTGGATCACTTCTTTTATATTGTTTCACGAATCGGAGATGGCTGGGTATACGCCGGATTAATAATCCTATATATTATCTTTAAAACTTCTGAAGCACTCCGGCTTCTTCCTGCCTTTGTTGCCGCATTTGTCGTAGAGGGAAGCATTTATTTTCTGGTTAAGAAAAATGTCAAGAGAATCAGGCCATTTGTTAAATTTGATGATGTAGATTCCCTTATAATGCCGCCTGATGAGTTCAGCTTTCCCTCCGGTCACACTGCTGCCGCTGCCGTATTCTCAACCTTTGTACTGTATATATTCCCCTGGCTTAGTCCGGCTGGAATTATTTACGTTGGTCTTATAGGTTTTTCCAGAATTTACAACGGTGTTCACTATCCAGGTGATGTTCTGGCAGGTGCTGCGCTTGGGACAGTGATTTCAAAAGTAAGTATTGCAGTTTTTTATTAATTTAATTTACTAATCGCCAAGCTGTTTCAGCTTTTCAATCTCATCCCTTACAAAGGCCGCTTTTTCAAACTCCAGATTTTTGGCAAGTTCAAACATCTCTTTTTCAAGGGCTTTGATGAAAGCCTTTCTTTCCTTGACTATCATTACATTGAAATTATCACGCATGATATCAATGCTGATTTTTTCATCCTTCTGCTTTTCTTCCCGTTTTCTGGTAAGTATATCCTGAACCGCTTTCTTGATAGTTGTCGGTGTAATTCCATGTTCTTCGTTGTATGCCTGCTGAATGGCACGTCTCCGCTCGGTTTCTCCGATAGCCTCACGCATAGCGTCTGATTCCCGGTCAGCATACATAATAACCTGACCGGCGGCGTTTCTTGCGGCTCTTCCGATTGTCTGAATTAGGGAAGTTGCAGACCTAAGAAAACCTATTTTATCGGCATCAAGAATTGCTATCAATGATACTTCAGGAAGATCAAGGCCTTCTCTAAGCAGGTTGATTCCAATAATTACATCGATAGTGCCAATACGAAGTTCTTTGAGAATTTCAACACGTTCAATGGTTTCAATCTCTGAATGAAGATATCTAACCTTGATCCCCAGGTTTGACAGGTAGTCTGTGAGATCCTCGGACATCTTCTTGGTAAGAGTCGTAACGAGGACTCTTTCATTGCGTTCAATTCTAATCTTTATTTCAGAGTAAAGATCCTCGATCTGGCCATGTGTAGGTCTTACCTCAATCTCAGGATCGAGAAGTCCTGTGGGTCTGATCACCTGCTCTGCAATATTCTCGGATCTGTCAATTTCCTTCTTACCTGGTGTTGCTGAAACATAGATGACTCTGTCAGTGAGTGCTTCAAATTCTGCTATATACAGCGGTCTGTTATCCAGAGCTGACGGCAGCCTGAAACCGAAATTAACAAGATTCATTTTTCTGGATCTGTCGCCCTCATACATACCGCCAATCTGCGGCAGCGTAACATGGGATTCATCAATAAAGGTTAGAAAATTATCTGGAAAATAATCAATTAAAACAGCCGGCCGCTCACCTTCCCTGCGGCCTGACAGAGGCCTCGAATAATTTTCTATACCGGAGCAGTATCCGAGCTCTTCTAGCATCTCAATATCATATTCAGTCCGGCTTTTTATCCTCTGAGCTTCAACCAGTTTATTTTCCCTCATAAGTTCGTTGTAACGCTCTTCAAGTTCCGCCCTGATATTATCTATTGCAGGCTTCATCTGATCTTCAGGCATAACAAAGTGTTTTGCCGGGTAAATAGTACAGCGGTCGAGTTCTTCAAGAACTTCTCCGGTAACGGTATGTGTCATTGTTATTCTTGAAACCTTATCCCACTCCAGCTCAATGCGGTAAACGGCCTTCATGTATGCTGGATAAATCTCCATAACATCGCCGCGTATGCGGAAACAGCCCCGTTTTAGAACATCGTTGTTGCGGTCATACTGAAGTGAAATCAGTTCCCTGCTTATTCTGTCAAATCCGGTTTCATCTCCCTTGTGAACAGAGACTCTCATCCCTTTGAAAGCTTCGGGGTTTCCAAGGCCGTAAATACAGGAAACCGTTGCTATTACTATTACATCTTTCCGCTCAATAAGTGATGATGTGGCAGATAGCCGCATTCGGTCTATTTCCTGGTTGATGTCTGAATCTTTTTCAATATACAGATCTTTTGAAGGTACATAAGCTTCAGGCTGGTAATAATCGTAGTAGGATACAAAGTATTCGACTGCATTATCAGGGAAGAAATCAAGAAACTCACGGTACAGCTGAGCCGCAAGTGTTTTATTATGACTTAGAATAAGGGTCGGAAGCTGTACTTCCTGAATAATACTGGCCATGGTAAAGGTTTTGCCTGAACCTGTAACACCTTTGAGTGTCTGAAGTTTCTTCCCGCTGCGGATCCCGTCAGCCAGGCTTTTTATTGCCTGCCCCTGGTCGCCGGCAGGACTGAAATCAGCTTTTACCTTAAATTCATTCATATTTTAATCCCAGGAAAGGCCTTCAGAACGGTCAGAAAGTTCCACCTGAAGAGTTTTCTTCTGTTTCTTTCTTACAACTACAATATCGATCAATTCACCGGGCTTATTATCTTCAAGTGCAGTAAACATGTCCGCAATTGATTCAGTTTTAAAACCGTCAATCTCAACGATAATATCACCGCCAAGATAGATAGTATCACGGCCGTAGCGGACAGGTCGTGAAGTGTCGCCTCCGTTAATACCTGCCCTGTCTGCGTTACCGTTTTTCTCCACTTCTGATACAAGCAGACCCTTATCAACTGTCAGTTCTGCATACCGGACAATATTTCTGTCAAGCTGAATTGGAATAATGCTTATCCAGCCACGTTTAACTTCCCCATAATTAATAAGTTCAGGAACAACTCTTATTGCTGAATCAACAGGTACTGCAAAACCAATTCCAACTGAACCTCCGGTTGGACTGTAGATCATGGTGTTGATGCCGATCATTCTTCCTGTAGAGTCAATTAATGGTCCTCCCGAGTTCCCTGGATTGATAGAGGCGTCGGTCTGAATCATTCCCTGAATAACAAGTCCGTTATTGGTTTTGACAGGTCTTCCCAGGCCGGAAACGATACCTGTAGTAAGTGTACGGTCATACCCGTAGGGGTTGCCGATAGCCAGGACCTTCTGACCTACTCTCAAATCATTAGATCGGCCGAAGGGTATGGTAGCCAGTTCCTTGTTGTCAGGATCAAATTTAACTATTGCAAGATCATTCTCACGGTCTCTTCCTATTACCTCACCTTCAAAATGGCTTCCGTCATACAGGGTAATATAAACCTTGTAGGCATTTTCAACGACATGAAAATTTGTCAGTACATATCCGCGTTTATCTATAATAGAGCCGGAGCCGGTACCGCCTTCCATGGGAACCGGTTCGAGAAAAAGGTTTATTCCCAGTGTTTCTGTTGAAATATTGACAACACCCTCATTAAGTCTTTCGTAAACTTTTATGTTGATTAATTCATCATCACAGTATTTTTCATATTCTGATACAGGCAGGATGTTATTGTCGGCAATTACATTAGTCTGAAGTTCAAAAACGGTTTCTGTTTCAGGTACTTTTTCTACTGTAACAGGTTTGTCGCTGCGGTTAAAAAAACCGAAGCCGAACAGAAGAAAAAATACTAGTAAACATGCAGACGAAGTTATCAGGAGAACCTGTCCACGGCTGTAAAGTTTCATTAACCGCCTCCGTTTATAAATATAACTTATAGTATCAAAAATCAACAGACTGTGGATAAAATTTCTTTTTGATTTCTGATTATTTACCCTTGCCTTATAAAACTAGACATTCTATAATGTAATAACTTAATAACCTAAAGTTATGTTTGGAGATCTAATATGATTAAAGCAAATTATGAATCCGATGCAGGTAAAAGAAAATTTACTCCGCATGAGGAACTGGGAACTATCCCGCACATGACCTTTGAAGAGTATTCGGAAAAACTGAAACACTGCTTCATAATGAAAAGAGAAAACGGAATTCTTGAAGCTAGACTTCATACTGACGGAGATTCAATGAGATGGGGAGCACCTGCACATCAGGCTCTTCACTACTTTTTTGACTGGGCCGGACGTGACCCTGAAAATGAAGTAATTATTCTCGGCGGTACAGGTAAGGATTTTATCAAATCAATGGGACGTCCTGATCCGAATGATTCAAGCAAGGATCCTGAAGCTACCGAATTCAGCTCCAAGGAATCAGAAGCATGGAAGATGTATGAATACCAGTACTATGATGGAATTAATGACATTGAAGGTCAGATTTTTGATGTAGAAGTTCCCACTATCGGTGTTTGGAACGGTGCTGCCTTCCATACAGACCTTGTTCTGTACAATGACATTACACTCTGTACTGAAGATGCATGGACTACAGAAATGCACTTTCGTGTAAATATGGTTCCAGGTGACGGTATCCAGTTTGCATGGAGAGAACTCATGGGATACAAGAGATTTGCATACGCAGAGCTCACCGGCGAGATTATTACAGCACGAAAGGCACTTGCCCTCGGTATGGTTAATGAAATCTGTGCTGATACAGAAGCATGCTACAAAAGAGCATGGGAAATTGCCGAACTTATCATGAGAACCGGTTCCCGTGTAACAAGAAGAATCACTACTCAGCAGATTAGAGCACCCTGGAAACAGATTATTGCAACTGAAGCAAGAAATGCATTCTCAACAGAGATGTTCGTAACTGCAACTGAGCACTCTCCCCATGATAACTACTTCTGGGACTGGGCTAAGGAAGAAGCAGAACTGGTTAGAGAAGCCGAGAAACAGGGTAAGGTTGTCAGACCTAGAGTCGGCGGCGGACAGTTCGAAGACGAAATCAAATAATAGTAAGCCGAAGGCTTACTCCTTTACCCCGTCCATCTGATTCTGGACGGGGTATTTTTTTACACCTTTTCCCAGAAAAAATCCCGTTCACCGTAACGGCGATGCTGAATAGCCTCAAATACATCATCGGTAGTCACAAGACCTTCTCTGCCGGCAAGATCTGCTATAGTTCGTGAAGTTTTCAATACCGAAACACAGGCTCTTGATGAAAGCCCAAGCAGCCTTGAAGCATTCAGGAATTCCGCTTCCGCCTCCTGTTCAAGCCTGCAATAAGTTCGTATTCCAGAGGGGGCAATGCGTGCATTGCGCTTATAGTTTTCACCGGAAAAACGCTTCTTCTGGATAAGTACAGCTCGTTCAATTTTATCTATTACATCATTGCTGTTTTCCTTATTTTGGCCTGTTAACTCAGAAGGATCCACTGGTTCAACAGGTACTCTGATATCAATTCTGTCCATCATCGCACCGCCTATCTTTTTCCAGTAATTCATAACTTCTTTTTTGCTGCAGGTACATATACCGTCCTGCTTTCCAAGGTTACCGCAGGGACAGGGATTGGCCGCCATTACAAGCTGAAAATCAGCTGGGAAAGATATCACCTTACCTGCACGTACAAGATCGACATGTCCTTCTTCTGAGGGTTCACGCAGAGACTGCAGCAGGTTTTTCCGGAACTCAGGGGTTTCATCAAGAAACAGTACACCATGATGTGCCAGAGAGACCTCACCGGGCTTTATTCCCCGGCCGCCACCGATTAAGCCTTCCTCTGAGGCGGAATGGTGGGGTTCGCGGAAAGGTGCCTGCTTCATGAGTCCGGCTTCTGCAGGAAGCAGGCCTGCGGTAGAATATATCTTGGTTACCTCTATAGCTTCCTCATTACTCAATTCCGGAAGAATCCCGGCAAGGCTTCGGGCTGCCATGGTTTTTCCTCCCCCCGGAGGTCCGAACAGAAAAAGATTATGTCTTCCTGCAGCGGCTATCTCAAGAGCTCTTTTTACTACCGGCAGCCCGCGAATATCGGCAAAATCAACAATTCGGTTTTCGCCTGCCCTGTATTTTTCTCCCAGTAATTCCGGTTTCTTTGTGCTTTTTCCCTCAGCAATGTCATAAAATAGTTTTTGAAGATTATTCAAGGATGAGATCCCGTACACAATCCCGCCTTCCAGAGATGCTCCTTCAGCCATATTAGCATCAGGAACAACAATAGTTTTTATTCCTTTATTATACGCAGCTGAGACGGCAGACAATACTCCGTTCACCGGTCTAATTTCACCTGAGAGCATCAGCTCTCCCATTATCAGTATTCCGTTATCAGGTGTATTTTTAATTCCGCCTGATGCTGTCAGTATTCCTGCAGCAAGGGCCAGATCAAACGATGCGCCTTCTTTTCGTAATCCTGCGGGAGCCAGGTTAATCAGCACTCTTTCCCTTGGGAATTCATACCCGCTGTTGCGTATAGCCGCTCTTATTCTGTCCCTTGATTCGAGTACTGCACTGTCAGGAAGCCCGATAATATCAACACCTGGAATACCCCGTCTCAAATCAACCTCAATTCGAACAAGGTTCCCGTCATAGCCATCGGCAGAAAAACTCCAAATTGTCATAAACCCCTCCGTTTATATAAAACAGATTTTATGTAAATTGATTGATTGCAGAATAACTTTTTCAATTTGTTAAACATATAAAAAATGATATATGATATTATACTGAAATTATTATGAGCATGAATAAAAATGATGAAGAAAAAATCAGCCGGCAGCGTGGATTATGTTTTGAAGAAGCTCTTTCAATTGGTGAGAAAACCGGTGAAAGGATAGTTCCGACTTTCTGTGCAATGTGCGGCCCGACCGCCGGATGCGGGATCTATGCATTTATAAAAGACGGCATTTTTACAAGGGCTGCGGGAATGAAAGAGTCTCCGGTTAACCGCGGCGCTTTATGTCCAAAGGGTCAGGCAGCTCCACAATGGCTGTATTCATCCCAGCGGCTGAGAACTCCGCTTAAACGGACAGGTAAAAAAGGTGAAGGAAAGTTCGCTGAGATTACATGGGATGAAGCCATTGGTATTATTGCCGAAAAGCTTAAAGAACAGAAAATGCTCTACGGACCTGAATCTCTTGCTATCCTTTCGCCTGCACGACGAACATATAGTGACTTTATCCAGCGTTTTCTGATTTCCCACGGCAGCCCTAACTACGGCCACAGTGGAATCTGCGCCATGCAGAGAGCCTTTTCATATGCCTACACAATAGGAGCCTCCCCGGCCTGTGACTACAAAAACACTGAGCTGATTATTCTATGGGGACGTCAGCCGATTTATTCAGGCCCTGCAATGACCATCGCAAAAGATTTCATTGCTGCTAAACAGCGTGGAGCAAAGATAATAGCTGTTAAACCATCTGTTGAACCTGATGTGGGAATGTCTGATATCTGGATGCCTCTCAGGCCTGGTACAGATGCTGCATTGGCTCTATCAATGCTCCATGTAATAATAAATGAGAAGCTCTATGATGAAGAGTTTGTAAAAAAATGGTGTTATGGTTTTACTGAACTCAAAGAGCACGTCCAGAAATATACTCCATCCTGGGGTGAGAATATTTGCGGTGTCCCGAAAGGTAAGATAATCGAGGTTGCAAGGCTGTACGCAGACACCCCGAAAGCCCTGATTGATATGGGAAACGGTGTTGAGCATATGCCCGCTGCTAATGATGCTATCCGCGCAGTTGCAATTATGATGGCAATAACAGGTCATCTGGATCATGAAGGCAGCAATATATTCGGCGGCGGACCGCCCGGGGCCGTTCCGGGAATCCCCAGGCCTAAATCAGTCAATATGCCAGAACGCTATACCCCTGAAATGGTATCCAAACTGGTAGGGCCTGAATTCCCTCCGGCATTCCAGCCGTTTCTGGAAGGGACATCATCTGCGTATTTCCGGATAATAGAAAGTGTTTTAACAGAGAAACCCTATCCTATACGCACAATAATATCGCCCGGAACTCAGCCGTCATTAAGTACCAGGGGTACAAGGAATGTTATAAAAGCTCTCAAAAAACTGGATTTTTATGTGGTGATAGATGTTACACGCACGGCGGATATCGATTACGCAGATATAGTTCTGCCGACGGCCTCAATGTATGAGACAAATCATCCGTTCGAAGCAAGGGGAAATCTGCTTATGGCCAGAAACGCTGTAGTAGAGCCTCTTGGTGATTATAAATCGACCTACGAATTCTTTCTGGATCTGGGCAAAGTTATGGGGTACGGCGATGATTTCTGGAATGGTGACATGGATGCATGCCAGAATTTTATGCTTGAACCTTATGGCATGAGTATATCAGAACTAAGAAAACTTCCCATAGGCCGACATTTTGAAATTCCCGATGTAAAACCGGCATATGAGAAGTACGAAAAAGTTTTTGCATCAAAAAGTACCAGCTTCGGAAATCCGCCCTATCTGCCTCAGGGGAAAGTCGCATTATATAATACGACTTTTGAAAAAGAGGGATTCAATCCTCTTCCGGAATGGCGTGAGCCGCCAGAGAGTATAACAGGAACACCTGAACTTACTTCGAAGTATCCGCTTGTGCTATCTGATTATCATACGGCAAAGATGTTCACCGCCTCATGGCAGCGCAATGTTCCAATACTTAGAGAGATGCAGCCCCATCCTCTGCTTCATATTCACCCGGAAACCGCTGCTGAAAGACAAATTGAAAACGGTGAATGGGTAAAGGTTGAATCACCGCATGGATGGATTAAAGTAAAGGCTGAATACTATCCCGGAATCAGGCCCGATACGGTTATGATGCTGCATGGTTCATGGCAGGGCTGTCCCGAGCTAGGACTTAAGGAAAATACAGTTCTTGACGGCGGGGCGAATGTAAACCTGCTTTACAGCGTAGATCCCGAAAAAGCATATGACCCGCTCATTACGGCAATGTCTAGTCAGACCCTTGTTGAGGTAAGCAGATATGAGTAGAACTGAAAAAAGTTTTATATTTAACGGTGAGCTCTGTATTCAGTGCAATGCCTGTGAGACAGCCTGCAGAAACTGGAAAGCTGCGGAATCTGGACTTCAATACCGCACCGTAAAAAATATATGGTACGGAGTATTTCCCGAAGTAAAAAGTGAAACTGTCACATCATCCTGTATGCACTGTACGGAACCTGCCTGCGTACCGGTCTGTCCGACAGAGGCCCTGTACAAACGGGAATCAGACGGTCTGGTCCTGCTTTTAAGTGAAAAATGTATAGGCTGCCGAGCCTGTCTTAAAGCCTGCGTCTATAATGCCCCGGTATTCCGTAACAGAATGATGTATAAATGCGATATGTGTGCTGATGAGGATTTCCCAGCTCCCTGCGTGACAACCTGCCCTACAGGAGCATTGAGAATTGAATCGGTATCAATAGAAGAAAAAAAAGCCGAGGAAAAGAAAATCCTCGGCCTGATTAACCTGACAGATTAACATCTGCCTCATCACTTTCGGTACTTATCCATCTCTGCGCCAACCATTGAATCACACTCTTCGTTAAGCGGATTTCCGGCATGGCCCTTGACCCATTTCCAGGTCACATTGAGGGAATCATCAAGTTCCTTCAATCGTATCCAGTATTCCTTGTTTTTTACAGGCTGTTTTGAAGCAGTTTTCCAGCCGTTTCGTACCCAGCCGTGAATCCATGTTGTAATACCGTTTTTAACATACTGTGAGTCTGTGTGCAGTTCGATAGAATCGCCCTTAAGTTCAGCAGTCTGAGCACATTTTTCAAGTGCGCTTATGACAGCTGTAAGTTCCATCTTGTTATTTGTAGTGTGCGGTTCACCGCCCGATGCCTTTGTATTGCTGTTTCCGGCATTGATAATATAAGCCCAGCCTCCCGGCCCCGGATTGCCTGAACAGCCTCCGTCTGTATAAATCTCAATCATGCACCTAAAATAACCTGTGACGCGGCTTATTACAATAGCTTTTTTATGTTTGGACTGATCTTACTGACAAAAAGGGCGTTTGAGCATATAATATTGATTGTACTCAGGGAGGGGACATGGCTGAACAGCTGATATTAAAAAATCTTGAATTCATTAAAATCCTGCCCGGATGGGCGCAGGAGCTTTCATATAAATACTGCTCCGAAACAGCAAACCTGTATATAATTCACGGAAACATCAGAGACTTTCTTCCCAACAAGATGTATGAGGGCGAGTTTGTTTTTGTGCGAATTCAGGAGTTTGTTTCTGAGGTTCTGTTCGGTAATCAGGATATAATAGTCTTTTATGACAGGTCTTCAGGGGTTAATTTCTGTACAAAAGAAATGCAGGATGAATATCTGGCAGCCATGAAAAGCACCTTTCCCGATGTTCCCGAGCATGATCTACTGTCATCCAGACCTTCCAAGGCCTTTGATTATCTTGAAAAATACTTTTTAATGAATGTTTCAAAAAAGCTCCGCATTGTACTGATTATTGATTTTGCCGAGACCATTGTTCCAAATGCATCCATACCCGAGTTGTCAGATGAAGACCGGTATTGTCTGGTAACTCTTAACCGCTGGGCTCATGATCCAATTTTTACTCAGGGTGATATTTCTATAATGCTTCTTTCAGAGAACCTTTCAGATTTGAATGAAAGGCTGGTCCGCTCACCGAATACAGTAAAACTAAGTGTTCCCTTTCCCGATATGAGTGTCCGCAAGGCTTTTTTAGAGTTTGCTAAGAACCGCGATTACCTGATGCTCGAAAGCAGGCTCAATCCGGAACGTGTAGCATCTCTGACAAGCGGACTGAATCTTATGAACCTGAATCAGATAGCTGCAGAGTCATATCAGGAAGATCGTACCATAACAAGTGAATATCTTAGAGACCGGAAGAAAGAGATAATTGAAAATGAAGCAGCAGGCCTGTTGGAATTTATTAATACTGATTATGATCTCTCCATGGTAGCCGGTCACAGTTTTGTGAAGAAAAGGTTGCGCGATGCTGCAAAGGCAATAAAAAAAGGCCAGCTTGATGTACTTCCAATGGGCTACCTAATATCCGGGCCGGTGGGAACCGGTAAAACTTTCATAGTCACAGCCTTTGCCGGTGAAGTCGGTATTCCGGTGGTCAAGTTCCGTCAGGGATGGACGAGTGCTGCTGATTCAAACTTCGATAAGGTTATGAACATTCTGAAAGCAATGTCCCCTGTCGGAGTCCTTATCGATGAGGCAGATACCCTGCTTGGACGGAAAAACCGTCTTGACCGTGTAGGCAGCGATACAAATCTTTTTACCCGGCTTGCCGACTTTATGGGTAATACATCCTACCGCGGCAAAATAATCTGGTTTATTGCTACCAATCGTCCTGATCTGATCCCAATCGATTTAAAGCGCCAGGGACGAGCCGAAGAACATTTAGCCTTGTTTTTTCCTGATTCATCATCTGAAGTTGATGAATTATTTGAGATTCTGCTTAAAAAACTAAAGCTCAAGACTACAGGATTCTTAATTTCTGAAATACTTAAGAAAAACGGTATGAATCTTTCAGGCGCCGATCTCGAATCAATACTTATAAGGGCTAAATTCAATGCCTCGTTAGATAACAGAGTTGTCATAAATAATACTGATATTGAAGCTACTGTAAGAGATTTTATTCCGCCTTCCTACCCTCATGAAATAGAACTTCAGAATTTCGTAGCTGTACTTGAATGCACAAGCAGGGATATGGTTCCATCCAGGTTCGCAAAGATGGACAGAAACAGGCTTATTAGCGAAATAAGCCAGCTGAAATTACTTCTTGGAGAAAATTAATATGAAGGTCGAAGGAAAAACTTACGGAATAACGGCATCCGGGGAAAGAATTGACTCGGTAACTATTGAAAACAGTAATGGTGTAAGCATCACCGTGATAAGTCTGGGGGCTACCCTGATTTCGGTTAAGACTCCTGATCGGGAAGGGGTCAGTTCAGAGATAACACTATGTAAACCTTCCCTTTCAGATTATGAACAGCCGCCGAGATATTTCGGCGCTACGGTAGGCCGTTTCTGCAACAGGATTGGTGGAGCTTCATTCACTCTTGACGGCAAAGATTATAAACTTCCTTCAAATGACGGGGCTAACTGCCTTCACGGAGGTCCCGGAGGCTTTGATCAGAAAGTATGGGATATCTTCCCTTTTAAACAAGATGGAAAGGCAGGCGTGAAATTCTTCTATCATAGTCCCGATGGTGAAGAAGGTTTTCCAGGCAGCCTTGAAGTAAGCTCGGTATATACCCTTACTGATAAAAATGAACTGATTATGGAATATGAGGCAACAGCAGATAAGGCCACTCCTGTAAATATGACTAACCACGTTTATTGGAACCTTTCCGGCGGAGCTTCCGATACTATCCTTGAACATAAACTTAAAATAAATGCATCTGAATACCTTCCGGTAGATGAAAAACTTATTCCAACCGGTGAGATTAAACCGGTTGCGGCTACCCCCTTTGATTTCAGAAACGAAAAAGTTGTAGGTTCCGAAATAGAAGCCGCAGGAGGATATGATCACTGCTACGTGTTAAAAAATGAATATGCGAAAGCTGAAATGCCTTTTGCCGAATTGTCTGAGATTGAATCAGGCAGGAAGCTTTCGTTTTATACAACACAGCCCGGAGTTCAGTTTTACACAGGTAATTTTGTGAAAGATTTTGTAAGTCCCGATAAAACTTACCAGAAGCATGGCGGACTCTGCCTGGAAACACAGGGTTATCCTGATGCACCCAATAAACCAGATTTCCCTTCCTGTATTCTTAATCCGGGAGATAGATATTCACATAGGACAATAGTAGTATTCAGCATTACTTGACAAAGCCTCAAGCCGGACTATAATGGACATTAACAGACAGAGGTGAAGTTTTATGGATAACTATACACTTTCAGGCAATCTGATGACATTATCAGAGGTTGCAACATACCTAAAGGTAGCCGAAAAAACCATACTCCGCATGATTCAAAAAAATGAAATTCCCTGCGTCAAGATTGCCAGCCAATGGCGTTTTGACCGTGGAATTATTGATTCCTGGATACTTGATAAAATGAATCCTTCATCAAGTGATGAACTTACTAAACTTATTTCTGAAGATATGGATAACGTTCCTCTTTCCAGACTTGTTTCTGAGAACCTGGTTATACATAAAATAAAACCGGGAACCAGAGAAGAGGTTCTGACACAGTTATCACGGCCGCTTCTAAAAACCGGTTTCATCAAAGATATTGATTCCTTTGTAGAAAAATTGATTGCAAGAGAGAATATGATGCCTACTACCCTTGGTCATGGTATTGCTATGCCGCATGTAAGAAACCCGAGGGAAAACATAAGCAGCAAACCCGCCATAGTAATAGGCATATGCAGAGAAGGTACAAACTTTGGTGATGACGATGAAGAACCTGTAAAATTCTTTTTTCTGATTTATACGAACAGTGAAATTGCTCATCTGCGGATAATCGGGAAGCTCAATAATTTTTTGAAAAAATTTTGCAATTTTAACGACTTTTTAACATCAGAAAGCGCAGAAGATGTGCTTCGGGTATTGATAAAATATGAGAAAACTGATATTAATTTATCTGTAAAGTGACTTAGGTTATTTTACAGCGTTTCTCCGGAAACGCTGCAGGTACAGGAACCTGCAGTTTTCTAAACACCTCCTTTTTTAATCAACCTCCTTTCCCGTCTGATTCGTTGAATCAGGCGGGTCTTTTTTTATCAACCTCTTTCCCTGTTTTCCAAAAGCATTTCTGTGTAGAACCGTTTTTCAATGGCATTTTCATCGATTCCACTGTCAGAAAGTACTTTGTAAATATCATTCCGTGCTGCTTCGATGGATGTCTCATCAGCACTATCAATTTCAACAAGTTTTTCTATTTCTATAAACCATCCAAGACCTGTAACCTCACATAGTTCAATTGTAATAAGTCTGTCTCCTGAACCATAAAGATATTTGAATCCGCTTTTTGTTTTTCTGATATAGCTTTCGGCGTCATTAAGCTGCAAAAAGCGAACAAAGGCTTCGTTATCAGAAACTGTAAACTCAATTTCATCATTTACTTCTGTGTTTCCGGATAGAGTTTTATTTTTCGCTGTTATTACGGTAATTCCGCCCTCGTCCCGTAAGCGTACGAGTTTGCCGCTTGATTTGAATTTGTAGTAGATGTCATCTTTATAAATATGTTCAGGATCTCCGTAAAGCTCTTTAAGTTTGTCCCGGATTGTATCGGGATCACTGACATGAGCTTTTATTTCAATCTCTTTTTTCAATCCAATTCCTCAAATAATCTTTTTTTAGACTCAATGTGACGATAATGCAATTGAAAAGTGTTATAATTAATACCCTAAACACTATCAGGAGGAAAATAATAATAATATGAAATCAGTAAAAAAGAAAGCAATATTTTCAATAGCCTTAATTCTGGTCACGGCGGCAATAGTATTTATTGTATCCGGCTGTGAGATTACATTTACTTTTTATGATTATTCAGGTACAGCTGTTAATGTAAAATCTGAAGGTGATTCAGATTTTTATTGGAAAGACGGTAGTTATACTCTTGCCGGAGCAACAGTAGAATTGTATGCCTATGATTCTTCCAATGGAACATTTTCAAGCACTGCGGATTATACTGCAACTGTAAGCACTTCCGGAAGTTTTACTTTTTATTCACTTCCAAGCGGTCAGTATCTTTTAAACGGTTCTGACTCAACTAATTACTGGACATTTGTTCCAAGATTTATTGAAGCAAGTGGCAGTAGCGGCGATTTTCCAGATCTTTTTGCCTACCCAGCAGCTGGTGCTGGTGTATTTACAATAATTACAAGCTGGGAAAATGCAGCAATTGATGTCGATTCCATTCTTACTTATGGTGCAGAAGCAGATTCTGCAATCCAGGACTGGGATTCGCTGGATGTCAACCCAACAGGAGTTCGTAGCAAAATCTATTCAGGCGCCAGAGGCTCAACATCTGGTATATACCTGGATAGAGATGTTTACAGTTCAACTTACGGTCCTAAAAAGACCTCTTCAACAATACCAAGGGTTGAAACTATTTCTATATATAGTGGTGCCACAGAATGGCTAGATAATCTAGATGTTCTTTATTTCTATGTTGATTCCTACTGGGATGATGAAGAAGATGAGATAAGCGGCTATGATACTGTGCCATATCAGTCGCTGACAGGGCTTATCGGCGAATATCCATCACCTATGGCTCAAGTGGATGTAATGTTCGGAGAAGAACATTATGGTACGTGGATTCTTCCTTGGAATACTGATGAAGATACACTAAAGGTTCTTAGATTGGATTATAGCAGTGGTAATCTTTATGTTGCCTCTGCAGGTAATGCCGATGATGCTTATGATGGAATCAGAGCAATATCCTGGGAGTAAATTTATATGATAAAAACTAAGAAAATTACAGCATTATTACTTGTGCTTCTTCTTATGTCTTCTGTGTCAGTATTTGCTCAGCGTGGAGGAAGTCTTGGCGGAAGTACAAGTACACAGAGTGCAACCTACAGCCTTACAGTGAACTGTGACATAAGAACAGCAGCAGTATTGATAGTTCCTGTAAACGGTAACAGTCAGACAAGAGGAAAGGCTCCTTTCACTGTGCAGCTTGCACCCGGGGGTTATCGGGTAACTGTTAGTTATCCTGGTTTCAATGCTGAAACTAAGGAAATAAATCTCAATTCCAACTCTACCCTGAACTTCAACCTACAGCAGCAGAATGTAAACCTGACAGTCACAAGTAATGTACAGAATGCCCGTGTTGTTATTCAGGGCAATGGTATAAACGGCCAGATTTCCGGAAACGCAAGTTTTACAGCCAATCTGACACCTGGAACGTATACTGTACGTGTGAATGCCCCGGGATACTCTCCTGTTCAGCAGACAGTTAATGTTAACAGCACAATGACGCTGAATATTCCGCTTCAGCCGCAGACTGCGAGAGTAAATATAATCATTCCTAATTCAATGCTCGATTACACTACTTCAAACCCTGCAGGTAGAATAAAAATTTATGACAACGGAAGCGAGATAAACGGAAACGTTCTTGAACTTCTTCCGGGTCAGCACACCATCAGGGTAACAAGCGGCGGTCTTGCTGTTCAGGAAACAATTACAGTGCGGGCCGGCGAAGTTTACAATTTTGAACTTGATTTCGGTTTTAAAATTAACCGTGGGCAGGGAAATAACAGATAAGAATAATTGTTATTATAAAGCTTTAGCCGTCCGAAAGGGCGGCTTTTTATTTCAGTGATTCTATTCGATGCAGCCCTTCTCTGTTTAAAACGAGTCTGTTATGGTACTGCTTTATTTCACCGTTGTTTGCGTTTTTCAGTCTTATCAAAAGGTGCAGATGATAGACTCTTGGCATTCTTTTTCTTTTAAGCTGTCCTGAGACTGCATGATAAAAAACTTGTGCAGGATCATCCATCTGATTGATCCATCTGCTTAAATCAAGTCTTAAAATCTCGGTTACAGATTCCATTCTTCTGTGAAAGTTATGCGCTTTAACACCGTCAATGATTACATCATGCGTATACTGAATGACGTCTTCCGGAGGAAGTATGTGTCTGAAAGGATTACTGCTTTTATTGCGCTCTGACGTAATATCCTCAGAAAGCTTGTCGGAACTGGTAAACTTTACAACTGCTCGTGAATGCCCGATTCGTTTTTCAGTTAAACTGTCCTTTAAAATATGCATCTGATCCGGGATAAGTCTTGGAACCAGTCTGTTTAAAACAGCACGCAGACTTTCCTTTATTCTGTCTTTAAAGATATATGCAACAACTATCGCCATTGCCCATGCTGTTGTATTCTGAGCCAAAAGCTTGTTTGTAAGCAGTGTTGTGGTAACCGCAAAAGTCATGGCTACTGCAGCTGCTATTCCGGCAATAACCTGAGCTACTCTGGCTGGTGTATTGCTTTTTTCAACATTTAGATACAATGCCGACTGAGACCATTTCTTGAGAATGCTTTCCCGGTAAACTAGATCTTCACCGCTTGTTGACCTGCTGCCGGTAAGTACGGTTTTATAATGTCTTTTTTTTCTATATTGTTCTTCCTGATCGATAGCTGAAATAATTTCGGTTTTTATTTCCAACTTGATTTCAGTATCTCTGCATATACCATCGATATATCCAAGTTCACGCTGAATATTTAGACTTATTGATTCATCACACCATTTAAAAAGATCTACATATTTTTTACTGTTCTCATCAGATTTAATTTCCTTTCGCAGATCCCTGAATTCCGAGGCAAGAAGTATAAGGTCATCCAAAAGTACATTAATTTTCTTTTCTATATCTGACGGTGATTCGGCTTTTTTTACAGCCTTCTGGATATTCTCCCGTATAGTTCGAAGATAAACCCTCAGTGCACTGGTCAGTATTCTGAATTCATACTGCAGATTCTGGTATTTAACACTGTCTTCATCTCCCGTATCAGTCAGCATTTTTCTGATTCTTGTGAGAGGGCTTCTTGGGTTATCAGAATCAGTAAGTTCTTTTATTCCAAGTCTTGGTGTCGTATATCTGATCAGAACTTTTAGGTCATTCAGAAAAGATGAAATACCGTATTTTTTGGTATCAACAGATAAAGATTTTGCCGAAATGATATACATCTCAAGGGTGTAGCGGTTCTTTGTTTTTTCAACAGGGTAGATAATTTTGAATTCAGTTATGAACTGACCATGGGGTTTAAGAATAAGGCTGCAGCTCTGCATATTTTAATTATAGCCTGAAACTGTTCAGAATTTCCATTGATCAACTTTTTTTATAAAAAAATAGCTGATCCGGATTATTCCTGATCAGCTGAATATTAGTGGCGAAGGGACTTGAACCCCTGACCGTTCGGATATGAGCCGAATGCTCTACCAACTGAGCTACACCACCAAGTTGCACTCTTACCGAGCTACAGCAATATACCAGAGCTCGCGCTTTTATGTCAATAAGTTACAGCTATATAAGTTTTTCTTTTTTGGCCTCTGCAACTAGCCTGGCGTTCCAGTAGTTTTTATTCATAAACTCCTGCCTGACACCTGGATCTTCGATGCGGCTTGATGTCTGCTGCAGGTACTTCAATGCTTTGCTGAGAAGTGTAAGCTTATCTATTAAATCAGAACTGTCTTTACGATCAAGCAGTATGGCATAGTAATAAAAATAAAGCCGGTTATAAGGATCATTTTCTGAGAGCTTCTGTTCACGTGTGAGACTGTAAAGAAGTTCTGTCCCCTCTTCTTTTTTTCCAGACAGGCCCAGAAGATAGGCTTTTAGAGCTCTGATATTATGAAATAGAACTCCGGTGCCTTCATCAGACCTGAGCATTCTGCCCTCGGTCTGAACATATCCGTTTTTCCATGATAGAAACTCAAGAGGCAGAAAGCCAAGGCTGAAGTATTCTGAATGCTGCAGTGCGCTGTCTGTATATTCAAGAGCTTTTCCCAGATTCCCATTAAAAAACATGGCTTCTGCAAGAAAATATAGAGTCTCAGGGTCTTCAGGAAGAGACTTAAGCATGTTGATACCTCTGTAAACTTTTCCCTGGTAAATACATGCCCTTGCCGTCCAGCTTAAAAAAAGCTTTCTTCGATTTTCATCGTGAAATATTTCATTCTGCAGCAAACATGATGATAACAGGCGTTCAGCATCAAAATATCTTCCAAGTTCAAAAAATATTCTGCATTGAAAAAAACGGCATGAAAAAAGCCAGTTCTCTTCTCCTGAAAGAATTGCAAGTTCAATAGCCTTGTCATTGCTGTCTATAGCCAGCTTGAGTTCTCCGCGAAGGTAATGTCCTGCTGCAGTGAAAAGGTAGGCTTTCATTAGGCTGTAGTTATCACCTGTACCGTAGAGTCTTTCTATGGCAAGATAAAGATATTCAGAAGATTCCAGGGTCTTGCCTTTACAAAGCATTATGAAGCCAAGCTCAATAAATGCTGTTCCCTCAAGACGCTGATGACCTGTATCCTGCAGATAAATTAAAGCCTTTTTTACAGATTGGAGTGCATGAAAATAATCTGAAGCAGCATGATAATATCGTGATATCTCAAGCAGTAGTACTGCGTCGTAATGATTTTCAGCACTCAGCGGTTCGGTAATTTGATTCATGGCTGCTGCAGCGCTTTCCCTGTCGCCTTTTATATGAGCAGCTCTCATCAATAGTGATGCTCGAAGACCAGGTTTAAGATTCTGATTCTTTTCAACTGTTTCTATAACAAAATCAGTCTGCCCCCTGTCAAGCTCTCTGGTAAGACAGTCAAAAAATGCATTATTAACAGATTCAGAACCGGTAAAAAGAGAAAGCCTTGTAGCAGAAAGGCTGAAATCAATTATCTTACCGGAATAAATACCCTTATTGATAAAATCTGCGATACTTGATTGAAGATCCCTTATATCCGTTAATTCACTGATAAATTCATCTACCTCAGGTATTGATGCAGTATAGGGATACCGGCTGTTAAACAGTAATCCTTCTTCCGAAAGTGTTTTAAGACCGTTATGGATGTCTTTAAGTTCGAATCCGTACTGACCTAGAAATTCGATAAGAATATCTGAGGTAAATAATCCTTCACACCATTTACAGACTCCAAGCAGTTTTTTATGAATGTATTTTAATGATGCAGATGATTCCAGTCTTGCAGGAATGCCTCCTGAAATTTCAGCGTCAAGATTGAAAACTACAGATTCAGTGAATACCTCTAATATTCTTGTAGAATTTCCTTTAACAGTTATAATAATTGATAATTCACAGCTTTTATCAGCGCATAGTGAGTTCAGTATTTCATAAAGGTAATCAAGTGCTTCGGTGCTGCAGTTCTCAGCGCCCTCAATATAAATTATTGATGGCTGATAACCGTCAGCAACAGACTTGATTCTTGATTTTAAATAGAGTGTAAGATAGCTTTTGAATAATTTTTCAGGATAATCAGAATTAATTGAATGTCTTCCCAGATTACTCTGTTCCCATAGTCTGAGTTCAACTCCGGATAAATTATCCCCTGCTCTGTCGATAAAGTTATTGTCAACAGCTCTCAGCATCGGTTTAACAGCACCGCGATCTCCGGGTACAAATACTGTATGGCTTACTATACATTGTTTTTCCGGTCCTGAGGAAGCCGATACCACAGCATCGGCGGTATGTTTTAATTTAAGACCGTTGGACGAGCTGATGATGATAACCTGATTACTTGCGGGAGTTTCTTCTTCTGGTATGATTTTTTCAGTTATTTCTGTTACCGAACTGGTCTGTATATAAATTCCTGTTCCCAGCCGTTCAGAATTGGCTGAGGTCATATTTCCTGTAATAAAAAAATAGCCGGACCCCTCGCAGCTCTCTTCAAAGAGTCCGGTAGCTCCGGCTGTTTCATTATCTGCGAGCAGTGAATAGTCTACACTGTTTGCATAAAATGACTGCTTAATATTATTCAGAAACAGAGTTGAGTTGCGGTAATCGGTGTAATATAGAATTCCGGAAAAAGCATGAAGATTTTCGGCGTTTTCAGTAAGGGCTTCAAAGACTCTGGTTGATGATTCAGCAACCATCATTGCATTGCGCAGTTCGGATTCAATAATAAAAAGAATAAACGAACCGTTTACTTCAACAGCTGTCGGCTGTGAATTATTCAATATTCTTGAAAGCCTGCTAATAAGATCTTCTGTGAAAACTGAGTCAATTTTATAGTACTGCTGCAGTCCGCTTATTTCAACGGCCAGAATAAACCTTTTCATATATTACTTTTCGGCATTTTTATAGTTCCAGTGTAGGAGGCTTTGACCCGCCTTCCCAAAGCATATTGTCATTCTCTGTGAATACTCTGCCGTATACATATTCAAACAGATATCTGAAATCTTCCGGACTGATACTCATGAACTGAACACCGTAAAAAGTTCGTCCACGGCTGTGAAATTTACGCATAACACGGCTTGATACAATTACTTTCCGCGGTCCGATAGTCAGCTGCATATCTATATCAGAATATAGATTAACAGCATCACTTAAATTCTCAGAATTATCAGTAAACAGAAGTCCCGATGCGCTTATATCAACGATCTGGCTGCTGAACTCTTCCGATACCGGCTTTCCATCGGAAAAATATCCGTTTTTGCCAAGTGTCCATGCAAGAACCTTTGAAAATTCAGAAACATAATCGAGGGTATCAACAGCTATTTTTTTATTTCGTGTGTTACTTAGGTAGATATAACCGGCAGTGTATTCATGGTATAGAATCGGAGTATAAAGTGCCGAATATACACCGGCCTTTTTCATTGATGAAAAGATATCCTCAATTACCTCAGGTTCAAGATCGTCCCGATCAAGCAGTTCCATATCTGTCTCTGTTTCGGGTACTGATATACCTTCATAAATAGACTGTACAAAAAAAGATTTCCCGGTTTGAGCTATCAGTTTTTCCTCATAGCTTTCAGGTCTTTTTTCTCTGAACATTGTGATTTTATTATTATCACAATGTCCTGAAATGATGCTTCTGAATTCTTCAATAAGGTTATTTATATTGCTTGTATCGAATTTCTCTGTATATGTGTAATCCTCAAGACGACGGAATTGTTCTGACTGAGGAAAATCAAGTTCAAATTTTATATTATCGATTAAAAAAGACAGGTGAACATCCTTCGGAGGATCTACCCTTTCATATTTTCTCTGCAGATTTTTAAGAACTTTCTCAGGAAAAGTTATTTTCAGTTTTTCATCATTTCCTTTTATTATTACGGAATTAAAAGTCATAACATGTCCATAGTATGAAAAGAATACTCTGACAGGTTCATTTGCTTCAAATCCGTCAAGATCTCGTTCTTTGGAAAAAAGTTCTATATATTCTTCATTCTCAAAATTAAGTATGACAGCTTCAGCCTCTTTTTTATTTCCGTGTACATCAACAGGAAATTTATTATCATCCAGAGCCTTGATAATAAATTCCCTTTCAATACGACTGATGATGTTTCCCATTTTTTAAAACCTCTTTTTATTTATACCATATTCAACCGGTTCAAAGCTATCTGATTTTTCATGAACTGCAGTTTGCCGCGGCTGCATTTGAAAATCGTAAATTTTCCATGATTCCCTGTTTTCAAGGTAAATTTCTCCGCTTCTCGAGGAATTTTCGTCAAAGAGTCTGACTGCTGCAGATACTGGTGTAGATGTGAAATCAGGATATCCTATTCTAAACCCTGTGTACCGGCCTGATAACTTAGCATCGAGGGTATTTACATTGATAAACTCTGCCTTCTCCGGAACCAGCATTTCAGTAAATGATTCACCTTTAATTACAGAATTGAGAAATAGCGAGACTGTACGGTATACTGCTCTTTCATCGACATTTTCAGATTCTGAATAAAGAAGTTCTCCTATTTCATAATCTTCTGCGACAACAGGTTCCGGGATTTTTCCAAAATAAAGAAGAAAATCATTTCCTGCCGGTTCTGATACAGATGCGGTTTGTACCCTGCTTTCATGTACTGAGGCAGATGGTTCAGAATTGTCTTTTTTTTCAGCGGGGGTATCATCCGGTGTATTTTTTCCGGTGACTGCGGGTCTTTTTTCCTCTGTGTTTGAAGCCCTGACAGAGGATTCTGAATCAGTTTTAGTACAGCCGCTGAAAGCAATAAGCGAAATCAGAATAGCTGCAAATAATTTACAGGTGGAAGTTTCAAAAGCCATCAGTGCATCCCCGGGTTACTAAGGAAGTAACAATTTTATCTAATTACTTGTAATACCTAAAAATGGTGATTTATGCAAGGCTGTAGCCGGCAATGAAGCCGGATCGAATTGACTTGCTATTTCATGATCGTTATTATAGTACGAAATCAGGACAAAAGGAGTCAACTGTGGGACTTACACTTACAGAAAAGATACTAAAAGCCCATCTTCTTGAAGGTGAACTTGAACAGGGAAAAGAGATTGGAATCAGAATTGATCAGACTCTGACCCAGGATGCCACAGGAACCATGGTCTATCTTCAATTTGAATCTATGGACATCCCCCGTATAAAGACAGAGCTTTCAGTATCTTATGTAGATCATAACACTCTACAGAATGACTTTAAAAATATGGACGACCATCGTTTTCTTCAGAGCGCAGCTGCCAAATATGGTCTGCATTTCTCAAGACCGGGAAACGGTATATGTCATCAGGTACACCTTGAACGTTTCGGCGTTCCTGGAAAGACTTTGCTAGGATCAGATTCACATACACCGACAGACGGCGGACTTGGCGCTCTTGCAATCGGTGCCGGAGGGCTTGATATCGCTGTGGCAATGGCTGGAGGACCTTTCTATCTGAAGACTCCTGAAGTAATCGGAGTGCATCTTACCGGAAAACTTCAGCCGATGTGTTCAGCAAAGGATATTATCCTGACTGTTCTTCAGCATGAAACTGTAAAAGGCGGTGTTGGTAAGGTTTATGAATACTATGGAACCGGTGTAGCCAGCCTTACAGTTCCTGAGCGTTCAACAATTACCAACATGGGTGCTGAACTCGGTGCAACATCATCAATTTTTCCATCAGACGAAAGAACTAAGGAATTTCTTAAACTTCAGAACCGTGAAGAGGTCTGGACAGAACAGAAAGCTGATGATGATGCGGTTTATTCAAGGGTGATCGAAATCAACCTCGATGAAGTTGAACCTCTTATTGCACAGCCTCATATGCCTGATAATGTAGTAAAGGTTAAAGATGTTGCAGGAACAGTACTTAATCAGGTTGCAATTGGTTCATGTACTAACTCGTCAATCAACGATCTTGGAATTGCTGCTGATATACTTGATGGCAAAACTGTTGCAGAAAATGTATCTCTCGGAATAGCTCCGGGCTCAAAACAGACTATAAACAGCGCTCTTGAGGCAGGTATCATTAAAAAACTGATTAAAAGCGGTGCAAGAATGCTTGAAAGCGCCTGCGGTGCCTGTATCGGTATGGGCTTTGCCCCTGCCAGCGGTTCCGTAAGCCTTAGAACATTTAACCGTAACTTCAAGGGACGAAGCGGAACAGCAGATGCACTGGTTTATCTTGTATCGCCCGAAACAGCAGCAGCCTCTGCGCTGACAGGTGTAATTACAGACCCCAGAGATATAAAAGGCATTGATCGAAAAGACTATTCATCTTTTGTAGAAATTGATGACAACATGATAATAAAGCCATTTTCTGAATCCGAAGCTGCAAAGGTTGAGATAGTAAGAGGTCCGAACATTCAGCCCTGTCCCAAGGCTCCTGTTTTAAGTGAAAGTCTTGAAGCTGAAATACTGATCAAAACTGGCGATAATATTACAACCGACCATATCATGCCTGCGGGAGCCAAGGTTTTACCTTTAAGATCCAATATCCCCGAAATCTCAAAACATGTTTTTGAAGCCCTTGATCCTGAGTTTTATCTTAAGGCTCAGAAAGCGGGAACAGGACTAATTATCGGCGGAGAAAACTACGGTCAGGGTTCAAGCCGGGAACATGCAGCACTGGCTCCTATGTATCTTGGTGTGATAGCTGTGATTGTTAAAAGCTTTGCAAGGATACACAAGGCTAACCTGATAAATTTCGGCATCATTCCTTTTGTTTTTGAAAATCCGGAAGATTATGAATCCATAAATCAGGGTGATAAGATAGTGATTAAAGATATTAAAAAACTTATCGGTAACACAAATACTATTGCTGCTGAAAATACAACTACCGGCAAATCCTTTAATATTGTTCATGATCTGGATGAAAGACAGCTTGTGCTTATACTTGAAGGCGGACTATTGAACTACACCAAGAGCCGAAGTTGAAAAGAGATATACTGGATTACCTGAACAATGAGTTCACTGAACCTGTCAGGGATCCTCTGTGGAAGAATATATTCCTGTCACTGGGTATAAAAAAACTGGTTAGTCTCGGACCGTTCCAGAGACTTGCGGGAATCAGACAACTGGGGCCTGCATACCATGTTTATCCCGGAGCAACCCATACCAGGCTGGCACACAGCCTGGGAGTTTTTCACCTTTCAAGAAGACTAATAACTGTACTTTTAAATGATCATGACTGTCCGGAGCTTTCTGCCGAAGGAGTTAATTCATTTCTATGCGCTGCCCTTCTTCATGATCTGGGACATTTCCCTTATGCACATTCGCTGAAAGAACTTCCGCTGAAAGAACATGAAGAGCTTACAGCAGAATTTATTCTATCTGAACCGATAAAAAGTTGTCTTTTAAACGAAGTCGGTGCTGATCCGTTAAAGACTGCTCAGATAGTCAACTTCAAAATGGATGCTCCTGATGCAGAAACAAGGTTTTTTAGAAATCTGCTTTCAGGAGTGCTTGATCCTGATAAACTGGATTACCTGAACCGCGATGCCTTTTTCTGCGGTGTTCCATATGGAATACAGGATACAGATTTCGTATTTTCAAAGATAAAACCCACAAGTGAAGGTATTGCTATCAAAAGGCAGGGAATCTCTGCAATTGAGAATATTCTTTTTTCTAAATACCTTATGTATAGAACAATCTATTGGCATAAAACGGTAAGAATAGCCACGGCAATGATAAAAAAAGCGGTTATCTGTGCCCTGCTTGACGGAAAAATCAAGGCTGAAGATCTATATGGCCTTAATGATGATGAGTTTTTTGCAAGATTCAACGGTGATTTTTACCCTGTTATGAAGCTTATGGATATGGTCAATTCAAGGGAGCTGTACAAATGTGTATATGAAACTCCCTATGACACAGAGAATGATCTTCATAATAAACTATCAGATCTTGAGTTCAGGCTTGATTATGAACAGAAAAGTCTGTCCTGTAACTGTTGCTCTGATATAATTATTGATATTCCTGAACCGATATCATTTGAAATCAACCTGAAAGTAATTGAGGATAGAGAATCACGGCAGTACCGTGATTCCGAAACTGTTTTTTCCGCCCCGGTTGTTAACGGTTTTACCTCTTCATTAAGAAAAGTTCGAATCTACGTTCCACAGAAGGACGCTGAAAACTTTAAAGATTCCGGAGACTTTATACTTAAATGAATAAAACTGCTGAAATTTTCAGCGGCACTATACCTCCCTGGATTATGCGGTTTGTAAAACAGACCGGCAAAGGTATTAACCGCTTTAATATGATTAAGGAAAATGACAAGGTCGTTATTGGTGTATCGGGCGGTAAAGATTCGCTTGCCCTTGCTTTTGCTCTGGCCCTAAGGCGCAGGTGGCTTCCGATAAAATATGAACTCACGGCGGTACATATAAATTGGAAAGAATATCCTGTAACAGAAAAGCAGATTGCTGATTTACAGGATTTTTTTGCTATTATAGAAATCCCTTTTAAAACCATTGATGTAAGTATGTTTCCTGATTCATTCAATGAGGAATTTAACTGCTATCTCTGTTCCAGAAACAGAAAGAGGGTTCTTTTTACAGAGGCTGAGGCTCTCGGGGCTAATATTGTGGCGCTTGGACATCATCTTGATGATATTGTAGAAACCACCATTATAAACCTCTGTTTCAGAGGACGCTTTACCACTATGCTGCCTGTACAGGAGTTTTTTGGAGGTAAACTGCATATAGTACGCCCTATGTGCGAGGTTAAAGAGTCTGCAGTTTCAAGGTTGGCACAGGCTCTTGAATTCCCGGTATGTAAATCACCCTGTCCTTATAATGATACAAATATAAGAAGTAAGGTGAAACCGATAATCAGTGAGCTCTCACATATTGATAAATTAACAAGAGAACATATATATAATTCATTCTGGAAGGATAAGGACGACTTTAATGATCTTTAGAAGTAATGGACTTTCTTTTGATTCCATAATAAATTATTAACAGAGGAGTAGAATGAAATACACCAAACTGATGAAAGAAAGAATCCGCAGAGTGTCAGTCCTTTTTAAAGAGCTTGGATATGATCTGTCTGATGGAGAAATGACGGAAAATACCTATTCTGCAGGTTATGAAAAAGAATCAGTGTTCCAGGGCGGCTTTTTTATTGATGACGACAGCAAGTTTCTTGAAGTTGCCTTTACATTCTCATTCTCCTCAAGAATGGGATCTTATGTTCAGGATAGACTGGAAGAGATGCTGAAGATCTGTTATGAGTACGGATGCTATATGAATATTCAAAAATTTGAAGAATATAACTTTTCTGTTTTCTCAAAGATTTACTTTGCAGGTCTGAACTATTATGCTTTAAAAGAGACACTCAGGGATTTTCAGTATTGTGTTGAAGATCTCAAGGAGATTATTGAAATAAACTCCGAAGTCCAGGAGGATTAGATGAAACCGCATAATATCATGGAAGATCTTGTAGTTCAAACTGTTGAAGAACTGTTTGAAAACCCGTCGCTTGTGAATCGTACCGGATGTGTTGATAACAGACAATGTCGTACTGATGTTGTATGTTATGTATTAAACCGCATCAAACCGATGTACACCACTTCAGGACGTGGATTAACTCACATCGAGAAATCTTATCTTGAAAAACCGCAGATCGTCGCTGATATTACTGCGCTTGCTAATGAAGGACTTCATCAGGTAGGTACTCATATGAGACCTGAAGATACAGCTATAAATGATATTCATGAATTTTCACAAAAATTCTTCTTTAATTTTCCCATCATTAAAGGAAAAGTTTATAACGGAAAAACTTTCGCTCCGTATTTTGGTTCTGAAGTAAAACTTTTTATCAATAATAAACCTGCTGAAATGCGCGACAAAAGCTGGCAGAACCCCTGTCCGCTTGTATCTGAAACCGATGGTATTTTCATGTTCTGGCCGTTTCCGGAAGAAGCTGAAAGGTTAGGAACAGAACAGACATTCTCATTTAGAATAGAGATAGAAGCCGATGGTTTTAAACCTGTAAAACATTTTTTCTCTATGGGAATTACAGCTGAAGATGCTTTTGTAGATGCAATGGAGATAGATTGTATTCATAAGCTTGATGATATTTATCTGTTTCCTGCTGACGAACCTGAAGAAATTGGGCTTTGAAAAGGGGCTTTTCAAAGCCCAATTTAGATCAAATCCGGATTAATAACGTTCTGAATGAATTTCAACATCATGAAGTCTGCCGGGAACTTCGTCTTCTGCGAATTTTAATATTTTATGCATTACCTGTTCACCATACTGAACGGAATTTGATACAAGGGCTATACCAATCTGGGTAAATCTCAGTGAATCCTGAAGATCAACTTCAGCAGCAGAAACTTTAAATTTCCGGATAAGTTTCTCCTTGAAAGATTTTACTATACTGCGTTTGTCTTTGATATTCTCTACTTCCGGCAGCTCAAAGACAAACTGAATCATTGAAACTATCATCAAAAAAGATTTTTAATATCATCCATCTTCAATTCAAGTGAATCTGCATCTATAGAGGACTCTTCAGCATGACTTCGGTCCTTCATCGGCAGAAATACCTTGTTATATTCAGATGCCAGTCTGAATATATCATCATCCTTGAAGTCTGATGGAATTTTAACCTCAAAATTATATGATTTTTCTGAAAGGCCTCTGCGCATCACGTGAACAGGGTCGCTTATTGTAATGGCAAAGTGCGGGCTGTAGAAAAGAGTATAGGCGACAACAAGCGCAACAATCAGGATAAAATAAACAAGATTGTCGCGTGACTGAATCTTTTCCATTTGTCTGTTATCAAAAAAGAACTGGTGACTGCCGTATTCGGCAAAGGTGTAATCATTGAATCCGAAATCAGTTGAGTAAAAATCATTATCATATCGGCTGAAAAGGGTTTGACCATTTTCTTTTACAATGAGGAGTGTCCGGAAATATTCAGCGGAATCGGCATTACCTTCGCTGTATGCGTAGATAACATCGGTCATTACTTCTTTGTTATAGTTTTCTGCTGACGGAAGTCCGGTGAGCTGAGATAATATTGAGGTGATAAATAATACAAAAACAAAAACTGAAACGCCCATAGCGGCAATTTTGGACACATGTCTTTGAGCCATTTCACTCTCTGCATTTTTAATCTGCTTAAAAATCTTAAGTACACGAAGCAGCCTGAGGACTCTGGCAATTCTTACCGCCTTAATAACTTTAAGTATGTTGAGTATTCCCGCAGTACTTCCTACTGCTCCGCCACCGAAGAGTATTGCTGCGGCAATGGGCCCGGAGTTAAAGACCAGAAGAGGTATGGATGCCATAAAGTCTATCCAGCCTTTTTCAAGGAATATATATTCTCTTACCCTGCCCTTTTTTGATGCTGAAACAAGTCGTGTGATAAATTCAGCAGTAAAAAAAAGGTCAAAGAAAAAACCGGCTAAAATTATGCTGCTGCGGACTGCCCAGGTGAATCCAAGAAGTACAGCAAGATCTTCAAGAAATGTCTGTATGAGTACAAGAAGTATAGCTGCAATAACTACGTTTTCAAGTATATCGGTTATTTTCTTATTCATAAGTTTTACCATCCATAATCTGCGGCTATAATATAAAGCTCATCAAGCATTTTCAGATCATAGCCGTAGAATTTATAATTCTTTCTGGATACGTTTATCCAGCTCTTGAGTGCGGTATCAGCTCCCTTATCGACGGCCATTCCGGGTTTATAATTCCTGCTCATAGAAGCTAATATATTGCTCATCCTGGCGCTAGCTTCAAGCTGGTGATCGTCTGAAAAAGACGCGCTGGAGTTCATTCCGCTATAAAAAATCTGCTGGGGAATTTCAGGAAATTTCTGTACAAAAGTAGCCGCAACATTTTTGGTGAACTGACTCAGAAAAACATGTCCGTTTGCAGTGTTGCGGACAGCAGTATTTTTAGGGATATACATATAAATTAAGGGTTTAATAAGCAGGATAGTATTCATCATGTGAAGAGCATCCGCTTCACTAAGTCTTAACTTTTCAACCTTGGTGAGTTCAAAATGAATATATTTTTTCCGTTTATATATTTCGCTTACATATTTTCGTACTATTCCGGTTGTAATTGCAGTATATGAACCTGTAAGCACTCTTCTCACCTGTTCATTATTGACACCTTCTAACAGAATCTTTGTCAGTACTTCTTTGGATTGATCACTGGTAATACCCCGGTCTTCAATAAGGGTGAAGAAGGTCGTATCTATCTGCCCGATTATACTATTAAATTCTGGCAGAAGATCCATATTAGTAATTTCATAAAGTGTGGTTACCAGAATGCTCCAGATATTGTTCCATTCCCAGTTTTTAAAAAAATTATCCGAAGAAAGTGTCGGATAAAGCTGTTTTGCATTTAAAGACAGAAACTGAAGAATCTGTTCTTCCCGCTGCAGTGTACTCATAGTTTTTAGAGCAGGATTTGCGGTCAGCCTGGCTATAAATGTTTGAGCTTTTTGTTTATCGCTATCACTGAATTCCATTGTTTTTATTTTCGTCAAAAGGACTTAAAAAATCAACTCAACTGTGACAAAACAGAATAAATCGCGTTATACTGTTTTGCAGATGCCGCAATTTAAAAACCATCTATTTGGATTGTTATTATTTTATATATTGACAATAATCTCATTTCCGGTTTTTTCTGAAGATGTTCTGCTGCCTGAAGAAGAAGCCCCGGAACATTTTCTTGATATAGGTATGGACAGTGCAGATGTCATGCTTTTTGTAACAGGAAGCTGGAAAATAGGTTTATATGCAAGTTACGGTTTCGGCTGGTCTGAAAACTATGGTTTTGATTATACCGCTTCATATCCCGGGCTTAATACCGGGTTCTCTTTTGAACATTCACCTGATTTTACGGCCTCTTTGAATATTCTTGACAGGTATCTTTTTGAAACAACTTTTACTGATGATCTTGAAGAATCAACCTTTATGCTTGGTTACAGAGGAAAGGAAAATGAATTTCTTCAGGATGTAAGTCTGGGAAACATGGGGCTGGATCTTCAGAAACAGAGCAGTATGTCGGATTATTATTTTGTTCCCGACGGAAGCTATTCTGCATTCGGTGCATATACACGATTTCAAAGCCCGTTCTCAACTCATGAACTTCTTTTGAGGTTTGACCCGGAAGAAGAACTATCTAAAATTTATATAGGCAGTGATCTGGTAACCGAAATTGAACTTGAACCTTATGAGTATCTTGTAAACCGATACTTTATAGTACCGAACGGCCCCTCAGATGCTGTCTTCTATATTGAAACCTCCAAAGATATGGAATATTCACTGACTATGAACTGGGGAGACAGTCTAAGATATTTTATTGAGTGCGACTCCTCAGAATATTCGTATAATCCAGGAACCGGGATGCTTGTTTTCAATTCTGAACCCGACGGAGCAGTAATTGCTCTATCATCTGATTTTTCCTGGACTTCCATGATTGAAAATCCATATGTTAGCTCACCTGTAAAAACACTTGCAGACTACTCCGAAATTACAACCGCAGGCACCGTTCTTATGCTGTCTGATCCGGGAACTTTTTCACCCTTTCAATCATGCGCAGCATATAGTTTCGGTTCATCCCTGCCTGATGACAGTTATAAAACAAGGGTATATCTTGCCGAAGATGTGTCATCACTCAGTTCTGCGCTTGAACCCGGTTATTCGGCAGACAAGGATGCAGGAATCATATTGCTGAAAACTGTGTCCGGAAGTGATGTCCGATATCCGCTCTACAATTTAAGCGGCGGATACAGTCGAATATACGGACCGGATGCTGAAAGCGGAGATGGTTTTACAGGCAGAAAGGTAATAATTCAGACTCTGGAAGAACAGGACAGCTACAGTATTGATGATGCTGTAGACGGATCTGTAAGAATTTATATAAACGGCATTAAAAATACTGACTGGGCTCTCAGCAGCAGCGGTGTCATCACATTTAATACGCAGCCGTCTTCTACCGATAGAATTGTCATAAATTACCACACACAGTCAAGCCTTGAAACCGGTTCTGATATTCTGTTTGCATCTGCAAATACGTTCTCGATTACGCCTGCTATGACAGCAGGCTTTGACACAGGGTTGAAATGGAATATTACATCAGGAAAATACTCTGAATACGACGGACAGAACACAGGAATGCTCTATGCCGCTGCAGACTTATCCTATTTGAAAGAATTTGAAGACTCAGGGATGAAAATTGAAGCAGGGCTTCAGACTGCTGTGAAACTGGAAACAACAAACACAAACGGGCTTTTGAGACTTCGGGATATGAATGAATCCGGACTAAGTATAAATTTCAGCGGTAAAAATATTTATCCTGCTTCGCCATCAGGTATTATTGATGGTGGTTTAACAAACGCTAACAGGGGAATTCTTTACTACAAGGATTACAGGTATACAGCCTCTTCAAGTACATATCAGGATTATAATACAGAAATTGATGAAAGCTTTATTTACAATCCGGCTGATTCCAAAGCAGCAGATATGTATAAATCAGGACCTTATATTGCATCTATACCTGATTCTGACGGTATCGGCATAACAAATGCGCTTATTCTTGATTATGAGCTTGCAGACAGCACCGAATGGGTCGGAATGCAGCTTCCACTGAATAAAGGCGGCAGTAATCAGGATATGAGCATGTATAAATCTTTTAGTTTTTATATGAAATCGGAAGGAGATGTATCTGATTTATCTGTCTATATTGAAGCTGGTTCTGTGGCTGAGGATCTCGACGCAGATGGTTATATAGGTGAAGAATCGAGTGAGTATTCAGAGGGTTTCATTTTTAATGATCCGAATACATCCTCCGGTACCCTTATCGGCGGAGACAATCAAAACGGCTCAAATGATGTTCTTGATAGTGAAGATATCAATGATAATGGTATTGCTGATCGTGAAAAAACAGACTCAATAGCTATATTTGAAAGCGGAACTGATTTTCAGCTGCCTGGAACCGGCTGGAAAAAAATCAGATGTTATTTTACTGACAGCGGAGCTGCAGCTTTTTCACGTTTAAAAGACAGTGAATTTGTAAGAATTTCAGTTAAAAGCAATACAGCTGCGGCCGAAGGCAGACTGATGTTTGCAGATTTTAAATTTGAAGGCTCTTCCATGTTTGCAAACATTGAAGGAAGTTATACAGCTCCGGAATATTCAGAGATATATGAGGAAGATATACTCAGCTCTGAAGCTCCTGATGAAGCTCTTTCAACTGATTATATTGGAAGTGAATCAAACCGTGTTCTTCGAATTGACTGGGACTCAGACTGGAATATGTATTCTTATATAGAGCCGGTAGATTCTTCGAATTACAGAAGCTTGTCATTTTATTACCATGCTCCGGCACTCAGCGGAGACAGCAATCTTGGTGTCAGGATTACAGATGGTAGCTCAAACGGATATGAAATGATTCTTCCGATTTCTGAAACTTCAGTCTGGCATAAAGTTGAGGTGAATTATACTGATTTATCAGTTTATATAGATGGAGTTTTATCAGCTGATACTGATATTACAGTTTCCGGCAGTCCCGCTTCATTTTCACTCATCGAATTTTTTATGGATGATACAGCAGGTGGAACTGTTTTTATTGATGAGGTTAACCTGGAAGATTCCGTTTACATTGCAGGTGCGGGAATTTCTGCTAATTTCAGTATAAATTCGGGAAAAGCGGTCTTAAAAGCCGGAGATACAGAAATAATCGGTGTTACCTCTTTCAGTGAAAATGCAGCCTTTGATTTAAGCGATAATGGAACTGATAATTATGAAATAAATTCACAAAGCGTAATGACCACAAGTATACTCGGCAGTAATATAAAAACATCGCTTGGTGTTTATAATTCACAGCAATATTCAAGATATTCAGGATATCACAGTTTGAAAGTTCCTGTAGCCGGCAGTTCACTGGTAATCAACGATGTTTTTCAATCTGCAGATACCTCAGCTGATGATTTTTCAAAAACAGATTCTGTTGTGCTGAACCTTCCCTGGCTAACGGGTGAACTTGCCGGATTTACAGCCTCTCTTTCTGATGATTTACTTCTTCAGGACTGGAATTCTACATTAAATTTAAGCTTCGGGTCTTTTTACTGCGGAGCTTCAGCAGCCATGGTTTTGTCCGGTTCCGGCTACAACCCCGGCTGGAACGGATATTTCGACGGATGGTTAAATTCTTTCGGTCTTATGCTGCCCTACTATACAGGCGAAAATATCGAAAGAAGCAGCGCATTCAGTCTTAATCCTGGAATAAAAACCGTCCCTGCCGGTTTTGAAACCTCCATTACGCTTTCAGGCAGTGTGGACAGTGATAACATTAAGACAGACACATTTGATATGGACATGGCTGTCCCTATCAGTCTCCCGGATGAAGTCTGGGGAATGACGGCCCGAATTGGCTACAGCAGGAATGCTGATTTTACATATGACACCAAAAATACACTTATTCAGGAAGATATTGATCAACTTTTCACAACAGTATCAGAGCAGGCATACCTGTTTACTTCAGTTCCGGGATATGAATTATTTTCGGAATCCCTGTCTGAGTCCTTTTATGATAGCTGTAACGCCTATGAAATTGATTATGCTGAACTTACCAACAGTCTTTACCTGACACTTAACAGAAAATACAGCAGCAGGCTTATGGATCTATTTCTTCCTTCATTTCTTGATATCAGCATTACCGGAACCACTGTTAAAGATTATCTGGAACTTGAAAGTGATCTCAGCCTTGATTTTACAGGCCGTTCTACAGCCTTGAATCTCTTTGGGCAGGCCGGAGCACATTCACTGACTAATCTCTGGTATTCGGATGAATACAGCTGGTCAGCGACTGCAATTCTCTCCGGGCTGTTGAATACTCAACCGGTACAGGAATACGGTCTTGGTACATCAGCCGTTTTTTATACTGATGAAACAGAATCAATTTCCTTTGAAACAGCATCAGTACTTCCTGTCAATAATGAGGACGTTACCGGATCTTTTGAAGCTGCTTTTACCTGGAGCTGGAACCGCATTCCGGAAAAGCCGATCGACCTTCCTTTTTTCAGCCCTGAAGAGGAGGCTCTTGAAATATTTACAAATGAAGAACTTATGGTTTTTGCAATTTCAGATTCGTATGATATAGAACTGAAACATACAACAGCACTGACCATTTTTCAGACTTTTACACTATCAGCCTATGTTACAGCCGGCTTGTCCTATGAAAATTCCGATGACGGACATATCTGGCTTTTCGGAACAGGTGCCGGTATAAGCGGTAGCGTGATGTATTAATTTACACAGCTAAATTGTTTAATAAGTCGATAAGGTATATAATATTAACAAGGAGAATTTGTCATGAAATCTAACAGATTATTTTTCCTGATAATTATTTTAACAACGTTGATGATTCCGGTTTTTGCACAGGATGCTGAATCCGGCGGTTCAGGTGCTGATTTCGGTCTTGGACTCCTTCTTGGTGTAGAAACATTTGATACACTTGGAGGAACCCCGGAAACCTATCAGACAATAGCACTTCAGCCTGATCTTGCAATAGGAAATTTCGGTGTGGGACTTGACGTAGTTCTTCATTACAGATTTGTCGATCCGGCTGATAATGACGGCAGCAGTTTTGATGTACGTGAGGAAGACTGGGTAATCGCGGATGGAACCTTTGCAGATTATCTGGCATTATACATGCCGAAAATTACCTATGTCAGATACGGATACAAGGGTGATCCTCTTTATGTTAAATACGGACAGATAGAAGATGCAACTCTTGGTACTGGATTCATTGTAAGCAATTATTCCAATACTATCTTTCAGCCGAATGAAAAAATTGCAGGACTTAATTTTGATATAGACGGTACGCTTTTTAAATTCCCCTATGTAGGGCTTGAGACCTTCGTAGGAAATCTTGCCAGTTTTGATGTAATAGGCGGAAGGATTTATGCAAGGCCGATGATTTGGTCTGAAATTCCCGTACTTAAGAATCTGGAATGGGGAATTTCCGGAGCATGGGACACTGCGCCTGACTATCGTGAAGAGTACTTTGATTCTTCTCTTACTGCCGACACGGTTTTTATATGGGGTACCGATATTATCCAACCTGTTCTTAATCTTCCCTTCCTGAGTCTTGCCCTTTTTGGTGATGTGGCCTTCCAGGGTGCAAATCATGGTGAAATGATCGGATTCGGAGGAAGAATTATCAGTATCCTTCCGTATGTATTTCAGGTTAGATTCCTCGGTGAGAATTTTATTCCGTCTTATTTTGATTCAACTTATGATATTTACCGCGGTACAAAGTTTGCCATTCTGAACTCGGATACCACTGTTATCGAACCAAGTGTAGCATGGATGGCAACTACTGGTATTTCGCTGTTCGATGATAGGCTGATGTTTACAGCTACGGTGGATGGTCCCTTTGAGGCTGTACCTGAACTGGGTGCTGGTGAGACTGTACATGATTATTACTACACGGATTACCCTCATATGCTTGCTCGGCTTGCTATTGCTGAAGGTTTAATACCAAAGTTCTCTCTTGAGGCTTCATATGATAAAAAATATATTACCGCATTCAGTGACCTGATTGCAGGTGAAGACAGTTATATTAATTTGGCGGTCAACTATGATGCAGGAGGCGCGGTCGTAACATTGTCATATGACCTGCTGTACAACCCGGATGATGATCCGGAGCTCACCATGGATGATTATACCGTCAATTCCACTCTAAGCTGTTCGCTGCAGCTGTTCTGAGGCAGGAGGATATTATGATCAGACGACTTAATTCAGCCATTTTAATAATTTTTACACTTCTCTTTTTAATCGCAGTTTTCCCGGCTGCATCTCAGGATCAGATAAATCCTACTGCATTTCTGGTTTACTACGATGATGACTTCGAACTGGAAATTTTTGACAGTGCCGGCGAATATATTGGAGATGTCTTTACCGGAATGGAACTTTTTCCCGGTTCAACAGTTAAGACCTATAATTCAACTGCTGAAATCCAGCTTGATCCCAACGGTTCCATATTAAAGATATCTGAAAATTCGGTTTTTCAGATTGAAGCATTTCAGCGTACGGCAGATGAATCAAATGATTTTTCACTCTTTAACGGTAAATTAAGAGTAATAGCTGCCAGAGCCGGACTTGGATTTGAGAACTACTCTATTGTCACTCAGTCGGCAGTCTGCGGTGTTCGCGGCACCGACTTTGTTATTGACTCCATCGGCAAACTGGCTGTTAAAGATGGTGCAGTTTCATTTTCCAGTCTTCTCAACGGAGATACAATAGATGTTTTAGGCGGTCAGGTAGCAGATGTTTTTGCTGATGTTTTTACAGCGGCCGCAGTGCCTGCCTCTCAGCTTGGTGAATACTTCAACGACATGCAGTTCAAGGGTGTTGATCCCGGTCAGGTTCCCGGTCATACCGTTACTCCTGATGAGCCGGAAGAAGAAACTGAAAAGGAAGCCGAAGAGGAAGAACCTCAGGCTCCCGAAGAAAAAGCTGTTGAAGAACCTGAAGCAGAAGCGGAAACTGCTCCTGAGCCTTCCGCAGGTTCCGCTGCAGGTATAATCTCAGGCAAGCCAGCAGCAAGAGGCGGTTCCGGTGATTCTGAAGGTGGTAACGAAGAAAAGAAAGCTGCAGAACCAGGACCATTCGATGATCTTTTATCCGACATTGGAGATTTTCTGGGTTTTGAAATAGGTTCAGTTACTATTGACGGTGAAACTTACGCCAAGGCGGTTATGCAGCCCCAGTTTGAGATCGGTAAATTCAGAGCGGGTCTGTATCTGCCTGTAATATATCAGGACAACCTTTTTGATCCTGACTCCTGGTACCACCCTTCAGGAAACGATGAATGGTCATTCGGTACAGATCAAAACGGATGGGTAGATGTTAGTCTGGATGTAGTCAGCGACCTGTTTCTCAAAATAAGATATCTTCAGTGGGGAGATAACGGAGATGATTTCTACCTAAAATTCGGTAATTTGAGCAACATGACTATTGGTCATGGAATACTCATGTATAATTATGCCAACGATACCGAATTTCCTGCAATCAGAAAAGTCGGTTTAAATACCGGAATGAAGTTTGAATATATAGATTTTGAAGCTGTTATTGATGATGCCTCTGCACCATCAATCTTCGGCGGACGTTTTGTTGTAAAACCAATGGGTACTAAATTCCCTCTCGGATTTGGACTGTCAGCTGTAGCCGATATAAACCCTGATTCAGAGCTTGACTCAGACAGCGGTCTTTTTGATCCGATGTTTGTTAATCCTTCTTTCGATATAGAACTGCCTCTCAGCATGATTAACATGACTCTGTTTGCTGATACTGCAACTATGATTCCATATATTGACGGAAGTTTTGAATCCTCCACATTCTACAATGCTGGTGCATCAGATTTTTCAGCCGCGCTTAACAATTACGGTATTGCAACCGGTTTTTACGGTGATGTATTCGGACTTGATTACAGACTGGAATACCGATACAGCAAGGGGCTTTTTACACCTGCGTTCTATAACTCAAATTACGACAGGAACAAGACTTCCTACTACAATGCTATTCTTGCTTATTTAGATAACCCTGGCGATGAGAGTTATCAGACTGTTACCATGGGAGTCTATGGTGAACTGGGAATGAACTTTTTTGATGCACTTGCTCTTACCGGTGGATATCTGTGGCCATGGCAGCTTGACGGAGATACCGTCAGTCCGGCAGATGATGATTATTTCATACTTTCACTGGAACTTATGCCTGATGTTATACCTGTAGTGGGTCTATATGGTTCTGTAAGCTATATCAGGACCAACCTTGCTTCAAGTATAAGAGATACCGTTGACGGAGCTGCGTTCCAGTTGTTTGATACTGATACTATTTTCAATGGTGAACTTGTCTATCCATTCTCTAATAATCTTGATGTTGCACTGCAGTTTGCAACTGCTCTAAGCAGGGACAATAATGGTAATATTACAGAAGATTCAGAGGTTTATTACGCCTTCACAATTGATACAAGGGTACATTTCTAAAAGATTTTATGACTGATAATTATATTAACTCTTCCCGGAGAATTGAGGTTCTCCGGGATTCTGTCGCCCGCCGCATTGCCGCGGGCGAAGTTATAGACAGGCCTCAGGCTGTACTTCGTGAACTACTTGATAATTCAATTGACTCTGAAGCTTCGGAAATACTTGTTCATATCGAAAACGGCGGTATTTCAAATATCAGGGTAACAGACGACGGCTGCGGCATGGATGAAGAGAATTTAAAGAAATGTTTTTTACCTCATGCCACCAGTAAGATTAAAGATTTTGAAGATATTTACAGTACAACAACAATGGGATTTCGAGGCGAAGCGCTTTCAAGTATAGCATCCTGTGCAAAACTTACAATTACAAGCTGTTCTTCAAATCAGGATTCAGCTATGATTCTGGAAGTTGAGGATGGAAAGCTTATCCGACTTGAAGCCGGCAGGGGTAAACAGGGTACTACCGTGCAGGTAAAAGATTTGTTTTATTCCATGCCGGGACGCAAAAATTTCTTAAAAAGTGCGTCTTCGGAATCTGCTCAATGCCGTTCAGTTTTTATTGAAAAAGCACTGCCGCATATCCACACTGCATTCAGGTATTTTACTGAAGGTAATCTTAAAATATTTCTTCCGGCATCTGATTTGAAAACAAGGGTATTATCGGCCTACAGCGGAATCATGCTGCCCGATTTTACTTCATATTTTGAGACCGAATCCGACGGTATTAGAGTAAGAGCGGTATACAGTACCCCCTCTCAGTATAGAAAAGATCGTAAATACATTCATGTTTTTATAAACAATAGAAGAATAAACGATTATTCACTAGTACAGGCTGTTGATTATGCCTATGATTCCTTTCTTCCGGGAGGCTGTCACCCAATATGTTTTCTTTTTCTCGACATCTCACCCGAGCATATAGACTTTAATATTCATCCTGCAAAACGCGAAGTGAAATTCAGAAACCTTCCGGCCCTTCATCATACTGTGACAACCGCAATGAAAGATGAGCTTTCTGGTTTCGGCAGTAAAAATAGTGTTTCAGATGTAAATACGGCGTTTACAAATAGAGAGCTATTCAGTAATTTTAAAGAATCAAAAGCAGAATCAGTGACTTCAGATTACACGCCCAGGACATTTAAAGGTGATTATAAAAGTCCGCATAACTCATTTGCTTCTCAGTCAGTCTTCAGAAAGGAAAAGCTGGATACAATTGCTGCACAGATAAAAAAGGAAGACTCTGCCCTTTCTTCTTACGTTAATAAAGATATAGATAGTATAGCTGCAGAAAATTATAAAAAAACAGCAGACCTTCTTTATATAGGGCAGCTTTTTAACCTTTTTCTATTATTTGAAAAAGGTGATGAGTTTCTGATTATTGATCAGCATGCAGCGCATGAACGGATTATATTTAATCAGTTGTCTGAAGAAAAAGGTAAAAGTCAGGATTTACTGATTCCTGAGCTTCTTGAACTTGAAAAGAATGAAGAGGCAAATCTTATCAGGAATATGAATCTCTATCTTAAAACCGGTTTTAAAATTGAGAAAAGCAGTCCCGGAATCTGGCAGCTGACTGCAGTTCCGTCTCTTGCTTATACAGGCAGTTCGAGTTATATGGAGTTTTTTCAGAACACTAATCTAACCGCTGAAGAGCTTCATAAGAAACTGTTTGCTTTGATATCATGCAGATCTGCGATCATGGATGGTGAGATTATCGACAGCATTACGGCATATGAACTTGCCGAAAAGGTTTTACTGCTTGAAAATCCACGCTGTCCCCATGGAAGGCCTGTTGTCCAGACTCTCGACAGGGAACAGCTGTATAAAATGTTCGGAAGAATTATTTAGGCAATTACATTATGAGGGCTTCCATTTCGGCCCTTCTTGCATAATCAGGATTCTTGTCCAGCAGTTTTTTAGCCACCTCTGAGGCACCGCGTTCGTCACCGTTTGCATACATAAGTGTTGCAAGCTGGTAATAGGCATCCCAGTAATTTGAATCTATTTTTAGCAGTTCCTGCAGGGTCTTAATTGCAGAATCCTTATTTTCAGTTTCGATATAGGCCATAGCAAGATTATACCTGACTTTTGATTCATTGGGCTTTTTCTCAATAGCCTTTTTAAGATGTTTAATACTGTCTTCATATAATCCTGTATGCTGATAAACATTTCCGAGGTTGTTATTGACCGGAAAAGATTCAGGATCCAGTTTATAGGCTACTACAAGATGGTTGAGCGCCTTATCGAACTGACCGTCTTCATCATAGAGTTTTCCAAGGTTAATACGCGGTGGAAGATAATCCTTATCAGCGGCAACCGACTTTTCATAAACCGCCATGGCATTTGTTATATCACCAAGAGCCTCGCTTATTTCACCGAGGGTAAAAAGATAGGCGGCATTTGAAGATGCAGCCTGTACTGCTTTAACTGAATATTCCAGAGCTTCAGCATATCTCTTCTGCATTGAAAGCGTCATGGCCATGTTGTAGTTGGTTTCAGCAGATTCAGGTTCAATGACAAGTGATCTGCTGAAATTATTCTCAGCTTCTGTATATTTCCCATTCTTGTAGAGAACGACCCCTAGTAAATCAAGATAACGGGGATTGTCAGGTTTAAGGGCTGCTGCCTTCTTCAGGTAAGTTTCTGCAGCATTAAAATCGCCTGAACTTTTCAAAATGCTTCCTGCAGCATAGTAGGCTGAATCATAGGATGGATCGGTGTTGATTGCTTTTTTATAAGCATCAAGTGCAGATCTGGCATTTCCCAGTTTATTGTAAACAACTCCAAGATTGTAATATGCCTTTGAAAAGCCGGGATCAAGATGTGTTACACCTTCAAATGAAATTTTAGCATCATTGAACTGACCGGCTCTGTACTGAACCTTACCAAGTTCATAAAGGATATTTGCATCCTCTGGATTTAGCCTTGAGGCTTCCTTGAATTCTTTGATGGCTTCATTCCAGTTTCTTGTCTGAACATATATTTTACCTAGAGTATTATGAGGTATCCACAGCGAATCATCGTAATTTACGGCTTTGTTCGCATATTCAACAGCTTCTCTTATATTTATCTGATTGCTGTCATCCTCCTGAAAATAGGCTTCTCCCATTTGTGCATAGGCTTCTGCTGCCCGAGGATCCAGTGATATTGCTTCGGTGAAATTATCACGGGCTCCTCTGAAGTTTGAAGACTGCATTTTTTCGACACCCTCGTCGATAAGCTTTCGAACCTGTTCAGCTTTCTTTTTCTCAGCCTCGGAGAGGGCCGCCAGACGGGCTTCCTCCTCCTTTCTACGCTCTTCTGCAAGCCGTTTCTGCTCTTCTAGAGCTTTCATCTGTTCTTCAAGTCTTTTCTGCTCTGCTGCAGCTTCAGCAGCCGCCTGTTCAGCCGACTTCTGAGGAGTTACAGTCGTATTATTATTTACAGAGGTATTTTTACTGATACTTTCTCCAAGGTCTTCAAGGGTTTCAACAAGGTCATTCTGTTTCTGGTCTGACGCTTGTTTTTCTTCCTGTTCAGAAAGTTTGCGGGCGGCGAATACTTCATCTCTGAGTTTTCTGACTTCTTCATCGGATGCATCTTTTATAAGAAGCCCGTCAAGAAGATCAAGAGCCCGCTGGTAATCGCCCTTTTCAAGGTAATCGCGAGCAAGTATCATGGTATTTTCTTTTACTTTCTGTGTTTCATCCACTACTGCAGTTCCGGAATCATTGTTTCCAAGAGTTAAAAAAAGAACGACTCCTGCAATAAGTACCAGTACCGCTGCTGCTACAATTATTATTCTTTTATCCATATCTATACCTATATCCCGCCTAGTCTTCTATATCCAGTTCCACTTCAATATCTTCGATATCTTCGGATTCTGCCGATATGTTGGTTGTATCTTCTCCTGCATTACTTAATGACTGCAGTACACTGTCAAGCAGGGCCTTCTGTCTGGCTTCCTCAGCCAGTCGTCTTGCCTCATCTTCAGCGCGAAGTCTTTCTTCTTCTGCTACCGTCAGTTCCAGCATGGAAATCATCTTTTCAATTTCTGTTTTCTGTGAGGCAGCCGGAACCATATTCAGATAAAGTCTGTAATCCCTTGCTGCAAGAGTATAATCACCTGATTTTACTCTTGAATTAGCCCTGTTCAGATAAGGATCGGCAAATCCTGAAGAATTCTGAATTGATCTTGAATACATATCAGCTGCAGATAAGTAATCTCCATCCTTAAAGTAATTATTCCCTATTTCGAAATAAAACCTGCCGGTTTCTTTTCCCGTGGTGTTCAGCCCCTTGGTAAGGATATTTACTGCAGATGAGTATTCTTTTCTTATTTCATATATATTGCCAAGATAAAAGTAAGTCCTGGTATTCATTGGATCCTGCTCAAGCGCACCTTCAAACATTACTATCGCTTCTGAGAGCTGATTGTTTAAAAGAAGCTTTTCACCTTCTTCAAACATGGATGCCGAAGACAAAACTATAACACATAAAGGAATAAGTATAATTTCAGGCTTTAATTTTTTCATTTAAACCTCTTTTTTGCCAGCTTTATATTTGACACTCTTTAAATAACCGATTAATCTTATCATGGAGTATCTATGGCACCAGTAGTTCTATTACTTTTAATCGTCGGCCTCATAGGCGTTGTTACTATAGTTATAATTGTAAAATCTGCTCTAGCACCTAGAAAGGTAGCAGGTATTTATGATCTCTACAAGCAGGGCAAATATTCTGCAGTTATCAAGCAGACAAAGCAGAACCTTGCCAATGACGCTAGAAATCATGAAATGCACTACCTGCTCGGTCTGGCGTATCTTGGAGACGGGAAAAACGAACTTGCACTTATGGAACTTAAGAAAGTTAATGAGTTCGGCGAGTTTTCAGGTATCGTGAAAGAAGTTGAGTTTCGCAGGACAATTGCCAAGCTTTACAATGATTTCGGACAGCCGGAAGAGGCACTCAAAGAATTTGTTCTGCTTATCCGGATGCAGCCGGAAGAGCCCGAATGGTATTTTATGTCCGGAACATTATTCGAACAGCGCGGAAAGACCGACAGTGCCGTTAAAAATTATAAGAAAACAATAGATCTTGATCCAAGGCACACTGATGCACATTTCAGACTTGGAAACATTTATTATCGAAATAAGCGTGCTCAGGAAGCCAAAACTGAGCTTGACCTTGCACTAAAGTACAACCCGGAAAATCATAAAGCTAATTTTTTTATAGGGAAGATACTTAAGGAAAAGAAAGATTTTGCAGGTGCTCTGTCATATTTTGAAAAATCACAGCGTGATATTGAACTGAAGGTTAAATCACTGCTTGAACGCGGTATCTGCTTTATCAGCATGAAGAATTTCGACAGGGCAATATCAGAACTGGAAAGAGCTATTTCCAACAGCAATATTTCTGAAGGCGGTCAGGAAATACTCTTTGCAAGATATTTTCTTGCCTACTGTCATGAACAGAAACGGGATATTGATAATGCTATAAAGCAGTGGGAAGAAATTTATTCAAAGAAACCAACTTTCAAGGATGTCGGTGAAAAACTGAGTCAGTACCAGGATCTTAGAACTGACGACAGAATGAAAGACTATCTTACAGCAAGCCGGGATGAATTCTTCTCTATTTGCAAGGGTGCTACGGCTGCTATGGGGCTCAGTGTCCGGGATATCGGAGATATTCAGAACGGATGCCAGATTATTGCAGTAGAATCTGAATCGAAATGGCGCGGAGCCAAGAAGATTCCACTGCTGATATGGTTTCTGCGAGTTCCTGAGATGGTTTCTGAAAGTACTGCAAGAGCCATTCATGAATCCATGAAAAAGAATAATGTCGGACGTGCTATGATTGTTACAAGTTCTGAGTTTTCAAAGAAGGCACGTGAGTTTTCTGAAACAAGACCGGTAAACCTGGTAGGTAAAGAAAAACTTCAGCAGATGCTTAAAAAGATCCCTTAAAATAGGGGCCGGCCATAAACGCCGCACCTATTTTGTCATTATAGGCTGATACATATACAGACTGATATTTTCTTGAAACATCATCACCATGCGGGAGATCTCTGATAAGAATGGTGCCATTTGTTGTTCTATAGGCCTGTAGAAGTTCACCTGATTTATCATAAAACGAAATGATACTGTTTTCATATGGGCTTTCAAGAAGTAAAGTACTGCTGTTTTCATTTGATGCCGACAGCCTGGGAAATGTATCAGGGTTTAAATCCTGACCAACCGGACGGATAATGATTTCATCATTAACCTGCTCTCCGGCCCTGTCTTTCAGTATCAGTCTGTAAGTTCCGGGTGAAAATACACTGTTTTCAGATAGTACCAGTTTTTCAATTCCGCGCCACTCTATACCGTTTTGTTCACGAATTACCCAGTCTTCACTGGAACTGCGCCAGAGGAGTTCATCATCGTCCGACAGCAGATACAGGTTAAGTAAATCTTCGATTCCGTCTTTGTCATCAGCATTTACGTATAAATTAATAAAAAAACCTATTTCACCGCTTTCCGGTGAAATAAGAAAATACTGCTGGCTGTTTACCCCTGAAATTTGCGGAATACTGTTTCCGCATGAAAAGCAGGTTAAAGCCGCATATAAAAGGAGCGCAGCAGTTATTATTTTATTGCTGTTCATCGAAGAAAACAGCCTCTTCCTGGTTGGTAACAGGCCTTGCATACATATTAAGAACTTTTTGTCTTACAGGTTCTCCAAGCTTTCTGAATCTGTGAAGAAATTCCTCTCTCTGCATTTCTGTGTAGTTATCAGCATATTTACCAGTCTTGTTGAGTTCATCATAGCTGATGTAGTTACTTGGCCAGAGCTTGTATCCGCGGTGTATTCCCCTGTCAAGCGCTGCAGCTACGTCTTTGTCATTAGCATAGTTGCCGTTTAAAGGTTCTCCGTAGTGTATGTGTACCCTGCCCTTTGCCCCGCGCATTCCGGTCCACATGCTTACAAGATCAAGGTTTTTAGTTTTCTGAATATTTTCCCTTGTTTCGGATCTGTATACTTCCCAGCCCTTTAATGTATCGCATGGATCAAGTTCATAGGAAATGGATACAGGAACAATCCTGAGTTTTTTGATAAAATCAGAAAATTCCACACCGCTCTTTCTCTGGGAAAGAAACAGCATCTTGATAACTGCCGGATTTGTCTGGTCGGCTCCGTCTTTTGACCGTCCTTCCTTCTGAGCTATCCAGATAGAATCACCGCTTTCTATCATATGATAGATGTATTTTGACAATTTTATTGATGCTTCAAGCTGTTCACGAAGATTGAGATTTCGCTTTACAATAAAAGACTTATTAATCCTAATAAGGTCAGTTACAAGCTCATTAATTAAAAGATTGTCACCAAAGGCAATCTGTGTAGTGCTGAATCCGTTTTTAACCAGAAAATAGTTTAAAAGAGTTGCATCGAGCACTATATCACGGTGGTTGCTGATAAACATGTAGGCAGTATTCTTATCCAGTTCATCGAGGCCGGAACAGGAGACACCATCTGTAGTCTTATCTACCACCCACTGCACAAATTTATTTATAATAATATCATGCTGAAAATCTCTGATAGTTGTTACTTTTTTAAGCTCACTTTTTAAATACAAGCCTATTGCCTGATCTGCTGCAGGCTTTAAAATAGACGGGCAGTTTGGCCATTTTATGTTTCTGAAAAATCCTCGAAGGAATTTGTCTTCATGAATCCTTCTCTTTACTTCTGGAAATTCCACATCGCTGTAAGGCCTGATGTCTTCAAATTCGTCTTGCATTTATTTCCCCTGTAGAACCTAATAATAACGGATAGTTTTTGGATCTTCAAGCTTTATCGAACAGGATTTTATCGGGTTATGATTGCATGATTCGGTGCTCAGGCGTATAATTAACTGTTAAAAATTTAACGGAGGCAAAATCGAATGAAAAAAACAATTCTAATTTCAACTATCCTGCTTCTGATTCTTTCCGCAATGGCATTTGCAGGCGGTAAAGCTGAAGCTGCTCTCGGTACTGAAGAAAACCCGATTATCTGGTCTTTTGTTCCGTCCGGAGAAATGGAAAGAGTATCTTCCGGTGCACAGGCTGTTGCTGACATGCTTCATGATGAAACCGGTTATTACTTCAAAACCAATGTTGCAACCGAGTATGCTGGTGTTATTGAAGCTATGGCCAGTGATCCTCCCGAGGCTCATATGTCTTCACTTGCTACATTTGCATATGTTCTTGCTGCCGAAAAAGGTGTAGCAGAAGCCGAACTCGTTTCTGTAAGATACGGAAGTCCTACATATAATGGACAGATCATGGTAAGAGCAGACAGCGGTATAACCGACGTTGCCGGTATTTCCGGACATACATTTGGAAGACCTGATCCTCTTTCAACAAGCGGATGGATTATTCCAATGCTTACTTTAAGAGCTGCAGGTGTTGATCCGGAATCAGACCTTACAGGTGTAGTAGATGCAGGAAGCCATGATGCAGTAATTGCTGCGCTATATAACGGTGATGTTGATGCCGGTGCTTCTTATGTTGATGCAAGAACAAGGCTTGAAGGCGATTATCCTGATGTAATGGACAAGGTAATCGTAATTGCCCTTACTGAAAACATTCCCAATGACGGTGTTCAGTTTATCCCAGGTATGGATGCTGAGATGAAATCAAGAATTGTAGACGCACTTCTTAAAATCGCCTCAACTGATGAAGGTAAGGATGCGTTAAATACCGCATATCAGTGGAATGCTCTCGAAAAACACGATGATACATTCTACGATCCTTTCAGACAGGTTCTCCAGGCTTCAGGTCTGAGTATCGAAGAACTTACAAACTAAGAAACTATTCCTAATGGGGAGCTGCATCCTTTTGCGGCTCCTTTTCTTTTTGGAGGCATAATGCTTGAGATCCGCAATCTCACAAAAATATACGATGATGGTACTAAAGCCCTTGATAATGTGAGCTTCACAGTAAATGACGGTGAATTTCTTGTAATTATCGGTCTTTCCGGTTCAGGTAAATCCACTCTGCTGCGTTGTATCAATAGACTGATAGAACCTACAGACGGTGAAATTATATGGAACGGAGAGATGGTGACCGGGGCTGACGGTAAAACACTCAGAAAAGTCAGACGACAGATTGGAATGATATTTCAGCATTTTAATCTGGTTAAGCGTTCAAGCGTAATGCAGAATGTACTTTCAGGACGGCTTGGATATACAAAACCGTCTTCAAGTCTTTTATATCATTTTTCCACGGCAGACAGGAAAAAGGCTCAGGAAGCTTTAAAAATGGTCGGTATTGAGGATCAGGCTGAAAAACGTGCTGATGAATTATCCGGAGGGCAGCAGCAGCGTGTCGGGATAGCCAGAGCCTTGATGCAGGACCCACTGATGATTCTTGCTGATGAACCTGTTGCAAGTCTTGACCCGGTTCTTGCACATTCTATACTTGGATACCTTGAAGATATAAACAGACAGAAGGATATTACAATTATGTGCAGCCTTCATTATCTTGATCTTGTTCAAAGATATTCAACCCGAGTTATCGGATTGAAAGGCGGTAAGATTGTATATGAAGGCTCAAATGCTGACATAAAAAAAATGACTGACGCTCAGTTCAAGGATATTTATGGTGAAGAAGCTATAAGAGTTAATGCCGGTTCTATAAGCGGAGGGGAAAATGGCTAAAAAAAAGGAAACTTTAAAAACTATCATACCTCCGCTGCCTTCTGCGATTATTTCGGCAGTGATACCCGGTCTGGGACAGTTAATCAATTTGCGGATTCGACGCGGGCTTTTGCTGCTTGCATCATTTATCAGTATTATAGGACTGTTTATCTGGAGAATTAATCTCCTTGCGCATCGCGAACCTACTTTTATAGCTAAATTTATAAAATCTGTTGATCGTGCACCCTTCTTTATGGTTTTTATTTCAGTTGCACTTGTGGTTCTGTATATCTGGATAATTCTTGATGCCTGGAATATTTCAAAAAACGGTAAAGAAAGAAATGTTCTTCTTTTCGGACTTGTTCTTGTACTTTTTTTCAGTATGGGATGGCAGATTAGTGAAATTAATGTCTATAAGATGGTAACTGAATTTCCTGAGGCATGGCCGCCGCTTTCACGTATTCTTTGGCCCTGGGAAGCTGCTGTGACACGTGATATTTCAACAGTTGAAGCAGAGGCCAAAATCCTTGCTGATTCCGATGAAGCCCCGCCTGAGATTCCGGTGTATGAGGAAGGAAAACCATATATAAAATCCACACCAACGTATGGAAATCTATCGAAACTTGATAAAGATAATAATGTAATAAAGGGTGATGTTCTTCACCTTGAAGGAAGCGGCTTTGCTCCGGATACTGAAACATTAATTGTCTGGGAGGATTCTGTAGGTAATGAATTCCGGCCCAGGCAGGATGGGAAGTATGTCAGTGTAATGACTGATAACAGCGGAGCATTTGAGTTTGACCTTGTTATGCCTTACAGGCTTACACCCCCATCAGCCGTGGGGCTGCAGTACCATAGTGTTCACGCCAGACAGGAATCTGCAGTAGGCCCTCTGAAGGCAAGTGAACCGCTTAGATTAACAATAGAACTTATGCTTGAAACCATCTTTATGGGCATGATGGCAACATTGTTTGGTATAATTATTTCAATACCGCTGAGTTTTCTGGCTGCCAGAAATATGATGTCCGGCTCACGGCTGACGATTGTTATTTATTATATAACAAGAACAATTTTTAACATTATAAGGTCAATTGAACCTATGATATGGGCTTTGATTGCAGTTGTGTGGGTAGGTCTTGGCCCCTTTGCGGGTATTCTTGCTCTTACTATCCATTCTGTAGCTGCATTAGGCAAGCTGTATTCTGAATCTATAGAAAGCATTGATCCGGGTCCGATAGAAGCAATTCAGGCAACCGGTGCAAATAAACTGCAGACTATTATGTTTGCAGTAGTTCCCCAGATGATTCCGCCATTTGTTTCATTTACTATTTACCGATGGGACATCAATGTCAGAATGTCTACAATTATCGGTATGGTCGGTGGAGGCGGAATCGGATTCCTTCTGGTTCAGTACATTCGTCTGCTTGATTACAAGTCTGCAGGTATTGCCGTTTGGTTTATTGCTGTTACTGTAGCTATTCTAGATTATGTAAGTTCAAAAATCAGGGAGAAGTTTGTCTGATTAATTATTTTGAAAGTTTTTATCCGCCGGTATATCCTGCGGTTTTTTTTGCTGAAATTATCTGATTAAAAAAATTTACTCTAACTCTGAGAGGTATTTTCTTACACCCTTCCAGACGACGTTTTCAGTTTCGGTATTGAGATCAAAAATTTCACCGGGAGGCGGCAGTTTTAATAATCTGCTGAAGTTGAAGCCCTCTTTAATGCAGAAAAATTTTAACATTGAAAGAGAAAGTGCCTGTTCCGGGCAGGAGTAGATGCAGCCTAGACAAAGTGTACAGGCAGTGGAAAAAACAGGTTTACCAGCATTAAGTTCAATATTTCCCACTGGACATTTCTTACTGCATATTCCGCAGCCTGTACAGTTATTTGCAATTTTCATTTTTCTGCCGACTTTTTCTGCTCCAAAATGTTCCAAACGGCATAGAACTGATAGAAGTCTGTTTCCCGGACCGGGAGAGGTTCTTCGTGTAATCCCTGAAAATATGTTCGAAAGTATCATTTCAGCTTTATGAGGAAGTACTTCTATCAGTCTTGATGCAAGCTTATCACTCATTGCAATAACCCAGTTCGAAGGCATAACAAACATATCTTCATAAATGACCTTCATCCCTTTATTTTCAAGAATTCTGATAGCGGGAAGTCTTGAGGCAAGGTTTGGTGTAATTTCACCGCCACCGGAGACTGAAAGGACTGCTGCAGAGTTAACATTATCAGGAAGTTTTTTCAGCCAGTTTATAACAGGTTTTGGTGGGTTACAGGCGTGAACGACATAACACAGTATAAGAAGCTCATCGGATTTTAATTCAAATACATCAGCGGAACCTATTCTGTATAATGAAGCCTTATACCCCATTTTTTCTGCCGTTTGCCTTAGTGTAGCTGCAGCATATGCAGTACTGCCTGTACCGCTGAAATAAGCAATTTTAATATTCGGGTTTTTCATATCCAATTTGAAATTCATTCTCAGATATCCTTACAATTTCTTTGAGTTTATTAAAATACAGTTCCTTTTCGAGTCTTGTAACCACATCAAAACCGTAATGTTTATTCTTATAACCTTTAAGCTGCTTTTTCTTTTTATATTCAGTTAAAAAATCAGTATGGGAAGTGATTCTTTGCTCGATAATAGAATTTCCTTCAGCTTTAAAGTTTTCCGGTGACTCAAAGAACAGTTCACCAATGTCAGAATCAATTTCTACACCTATACTGTTTCTGCAGGTGAATGCAGCTGCTTTCAAAGTTGTTCCGGTTCCGGCAAAAGGGTCAAAAACAGTGTCATTTTTTACTGAAAGCATATTGATGAGTCTGAAAGGAACTTCGAAAGGAAATGCTGCACTTCGCTCTCTGGCTGACCCTGCTTCGATTTTCTGTCTGATTCCTTTAAACTGCCAAAGATCAGAATACCATTGATTTCTTTCTTCCCAGAAAATTGAACTTTCCCTTCTATGTTTTTTTTCTGAGTCGGACTCGAAACTTCTTTTTCCCGGTTTTTTCATTACAAGTATATACTCATGTTCAAGAGTTACGTAGGCTCCGGCCGGGAGTGTTCCGGACCCCATAAATTTAGTAGGGGAATTGGTTGTTTTTCGCCAGATTATCAGCGGTAGAATTTCAAAGCCTATTTTATGACAATATTCAAGAATTCTGGAATGATTGCTGAACATCCTGAAACCTTCACTGGTTTTTCTTGCAGCATCTCCAATGTTTATACATGCAAAACCCCCGGGTTTAAGGATGCGAAAAGTTTCAAGCCATGTCTTATCAAGTACATTATGCATCATATCAAAGGCGTCAGATGATGTAGTAAAGGTATCTTCATTTATAAGGGGATTGAGAATTGAAAAAAGTGAATCCCACATTGGAATCATCGGATAAGGAGGTGATGTTACAACGAGTTCTACCGTGTTATCCGGCATTAAGGATTGCAAATTACGGGAGTCGCTGAATATGATTTTATGCGAAGTCTTCATAAATATTTTTCAAGTATATAATCAGTCTGAAGTTCCTCTCCCATTCTGAAATAATGTTCACCGCATTTCTCAAAACCCATTTTAGCATAGAATTCGAGCGCTGAGCTGTTCTTTTCCCATACTCCAAGCCATATTTTTTTACAGCCATTTTCTACCGCAAAAGTTTCTGTAAATTCAATTATTTTCCGACCAAGGCCTATGCCTTTAAAATCTCTAATCACGTATATACGCTCAAGCTCCAGAGAATCAGGTTCATTGCGATCTGATTGATAAGGAGGCAGGTTAAGTTTGAAATAGGCTGCTATCGACTTTTCAATCTCGCAAAAATAAAAAAACGAACCGGGATTAGCCACTTCACCGGCGATTTTATTTTTATCAAAAGCTTCATCAAGGTAGGCACTCATGGTTTCAGGAGTATTGAATCTGCTAAAGGTATCGAAATAGGTTTTTCTGCCTATTCCAACCAGAGTTTTAAGTTCATTTTCAGTGTATAATCTAATATTCATAGCGATATTTTATCAAAGAAATGATGAAAAAAAATCGTTTTTTTCATATAATTCAATTCATGAGACTATATCGTTCCTATACCGGATTTCTTTCCAAATACGGTAAAATTATTATGATTCTTACTGTATTGTTGATGGCTTTTTCTTTAGCCGGAATTATCATTGTAGACATAAATACTGATTTTACGGTTTTTATGCCCATGAAGTCTGAACAACTGAAGAAAATACATTTTCTGAATGAGATATTCGGCGATTCTGATGAAATTCTGATTTTAATGAGTTTAGATAACAACAGGAAGGATCTTGATGATATTAGTTTTATTGCAGATGAATTATCACTGATCAAAGGGGTTAGCAAAGTTGAACTGCCCTACAGCAGAGAACTTCTTGATTCTGCAGATTTTGATTCTGATGCACTGCTTGATAATCTGAATACAGGAATAGAGCTTAAAAACAGTGACTGGGTAATCTGCAGGGTATTTTTGGGACTGCATAATGAATATCCGCCTATAATAAAAAATATTCAGAATACTCTTGATGGATCGGGCCGTGAGTATCTACTTTCCGGAGAACCCTATCTTCAGGGGAAAATATTTGATTATATTCTTCGAGTTTTAATATTTCTCCCGCCCATCGCTATTATTCTCCTTATTAACGTTTTCAGAATAAGAATCGGAAGTCTCAGGGCAACCGCACTTAGTATGTCTCCTGCTATTATTGCCGGTGTAATGACCCTGGGTGTTATGTCATGGATAGAGGGAAGTATTTCGATAATGACGGTACTTATTCCAATTTTTATCATAGTTCTTGGAAGTGCGGACGGTTTGCATATTACAAGTCATGTAATGGACCGGCTTGCAGAGGGCCGTTCGACTTTTGACGCAGTATCGGAAACTATGGAAGCTGTCGGTATACCTATTATCATGACTTCACTGACAACTATGGCCGGATTTCTGTCTATGCTTCTAATTGACAGTGAAGCAATCAGGAGTATGGCAGCAGGCGCTGCATTGGGAATACTTGCTGCCGGTGCTGCAACCTGGGTAATTCTTCCAATCCTTCTGCTGCATCAGAAACCGCTTGAATCACGACGTTATAACAGTAAAAACCGGGTACTTGGGCTATTCAAAAAGATCCAGGGAGGTAAATCGATTGTCATTACACTTCTGATTATAGCAGTTGCAATTCCGGGTACATTTTTTCTTAAGTCTGATTTTTCCATGCTTTCGATGTATAAAAAGAATACGGAAGTTTATCAATCAATTGATAGAATAACAGAAATTCTTGGCGGTGCCATACCGGTAACACTCCTGTACGAAACCCCTTCACCTCTTGATGTTAATACTGCTGATGCAGTACTTGCTTTTCAGAAGGCAGTGAATGAAAAAGGTATAGCCGGCAGCAGTCTTTCGCTTTTTTCGCTTGTCGAGGGATTTCTTACATCAACAACAAAGATGACGGAAATACCTGATGATCCTTTTGTTCAGAGGATGATTTTAAGCAGAATAAAAAAATTAAGTCCATCCGGATTAAACAACTTTTATTCAGATGAAGGCTACGGCCGTGCTTTTTTCTTTCTTCCCGACTTAAGTGACGGGACTTTAAATGGTTTCATTGAGACTGCTGAACAGATAAGTCTGGATTATGGTATTGAACTTCAGCCTGTCAGTACAGCTTTTGCGATGAAAGAGCTTAATGATACTATAATGCCGCAGCAGACCGGATCTCTTGTGCTTGCAGTTATTCTTGTAATGGTGCTGACTACTATCACCCAGAGAAGCTTCAAACTCGGGATCCTTTCAGGTATTCCTGTAGCAATTACCTTGATAGGGCTTTTCGGGTTCATGGGTTATTCAGGAATAAGGCTTAGTATTATATCCAGCATGATGGCAGGGCTGACGGTCGGTGTTGGAATTGATTATGCAATTCATTTTGTTTCTTTATACCGGTTTGAAAAAAAGAAACTAGCCGCAGGAGAGGCTTCTGCTCTTGCTGTGACTCGGGCTCTTGATTATGTAGCTACTCCGGTAATCGCAAATGCCATGGGACTTGCCATAGGTTTTACGGCTATGGTTTTCAGTCCATTTCAAATACATGTGACATTAAGCATTTTGATGTGGGTAACTATGATTCTCAGTTCCTTTTTAAGCCTCAGTCTTCTTCCCACTATACTTAAAATAAGCCTAGGCAAAAACGGGGATAGAACAAATGAAAGAATCAGCAAGCGAAACAATTAGGATCATCATTACCGGCGGAACCTTCGATAAGGAATATGACGCAATAAAGGGAGATCTTACTTTTCAAAACAGTCATCTGCCTGAAATAGTAAAAACTGTGAGGCCGACTCTTCCGGTTGAACTTGAAGTAAACCAGCTTATTGACAGCCTTGATATGGCTGAAAGCAATCGTATTTCTATTCTTGATTCCTGTAGAAGCGCAAAGGAATCAAGAATTATAATCACCCATGGAACCGATACAATGGCAGAGACTGCTGCTATTCTTGGCGAAGCTCGCCTTGCAAAAACCGTTATCTTAACAGGAGCTATGATCCCATATACTATTGCGGGGTCTGATGCTGTTTTCAATCTTGGCTGTAGTTTTACAGCAGTACAGCTTTTGGAGCATGGTGTATATATCGTGATGAACGGAAGAATCTTTAATTATGATAATGTCAGAAAAAACAGGGAACTTGGATTTTTTGAATCATTGAAAGGCTGATCATTTTTTCCAGTCATTGCCGGTACAGTCAATTTTCCAGGTCGTTTCAGGTTTCTGTTCTCTGATAAAACCAGGCAGATAAATCGGAATAAATGCCTGTTCAGATATTTCATCGATAGAACAAATATAATCATCGAGCTTTTCAGCTCTTGTCAGATCTGTATCGTCGGTGTTCGGCATAATCCATGCAATTACTTCAACATCGTGAAGAATTGCCTTCCAGAGAAAATCAGGAGTTTTAATTCCATGAGATTCAACAAAATAATCATTGGACTCATCATCACCCCAGATAACTCCTCCAAAAATAGTTAGATAATAATCTTCTCTTAAACATTCAATTATCTTCTCTGTTTCTCTCCAGGTCCCTCGCTGATTGAGATAACTGGCTTGCGGGACGATATCTGTAAGATACTCAGTCGCGGCGGCGGTTTCCGTATAGGAATCAAGATGATTAAGAGGCACCAGATGCCCAAGATCCCAACCTTGATGAACCGAAGCGTATGTTCCGGAGTCTTTTTGCTGAAATTCAGAATCGAGCCAGGGATCAGGTTTGTAATTTCTTTTATTATAATTTCCGTTATCTGGACCTAAATTATACATAAAAAACACAGGACCTCTTTGCTCTGTATCTATCCAGAGTATATAGCCGTTATATGCTCTGATAATTATTTCAGCATGAAGAGCTGTTGAGACTGAAAATATTAGAAGAATTGCGAAAAAAATTTTGCGTAAAACCATTGATGTAATTTCCTGTATTTTTTAACTCTGCCTTCGATGTTCAATTAATACTGATCCGATGGCAGCCAATGCTGCGATTGCACCGGATACACCTGTGTAGAGAGTTTTAATCAGTATATAATGATTATTAGCTATGACTGAAATTCCGGTTAAATTTAGTACTGACCAGAAAAGAAGCATGATAAGGCAGCTTGTTATAAATGAAAAAACAACAGATCGTAAAATTATATTACCGGGCATAATTCTGAAAACCGGGTTATCGGTATAATCCTTAAGTCGGTGCATAAATACTTCTTTCCTAACTGAATCGGTCAAAATCCAGGTAACAATAAAACCAATTATAAAAGCGGTTATCCCGGAATCGATAAGCCCGTCAACTGCCTTAACTGCGGAATGATTAATATAGCTGAAAAAAGCAATAAGACCGTTTGCAATGCTGTTTACTATTAAACTGTAAAAGACCTGCTTTTTAAGAAAAGAGCGTCCTGTCTGACGGTTGTCGATATGAGGACTGTATTTTTCTTTATTTACTGCCTGATGGTCAATTTCTGCAATAATTACCGTTAGAGGTTCTGTTTTCTTAAGATTATCCAAAGGAATTAAAAGGGATCCGTTTTCAAATTGATACTCACATGGTGCTCCGGAGCTTAATCTAACTGAAACAATATCTGCTGGCAGAGCTGTAAGTTCCAATGTACTTTCTTTTGAATCCATTTTTAAAAATAAGTACAGATTTTTATCTTTTCTAAGCGTATAGCCCCAGTTTTGATCCTGTATTCCGGTATAATTACTTCCATATACATACTCACCATTTTGATTCATCCATGTTCCGATATCTTTCAGCCTGTTTACAGCTTCAGATGGAAACTGACCAAGACCATCCGGTCCTATATTAAGGAGATAGTTGCCTCCTTTAGCCGATACAGCAATCAGATTCTCAATCAGGGATGATGAAGTTTTCCAGTTTTTTTCTAAAGGATTAAATGCCCAGGTACTGCCGATTGTCATACATGTTTCCCAAAGCTGAAAATATTCAGGTTCAGGATATGCTTCTCTGTATACCGGTGAAAGCTCCAGTTCTCCGGTTGAGTATTTTTCCATCTGTTTTCTGATATAAATATTTATAAGAGGAACTTTAAATAGTTTATTAACTGTCTTGAAGAAACTATCACCTCCCGGTTCCATTCCGGGAGCTTTTGAAAAACTTTTAGCAGGAATTCCATCTTTTGGTATAAACTGCTCGGGTGTAAGAAAATCGTAGCCATCGCCAAGCCTGTCATTTATTAATGTATCAGGGCTGATTTTTCTTATAAGTTTATGAAAACGTTCCGGCTGATATTTTCCGTGATTTGACAGGCCGTCGAACCAGAGTACAGATATTTTCCCATAATTAGTCAGCAATTTAACTATATGAGATTCCATATAATCTAAATATTCAGCCCATTCCTTTTTCCGTTCAGGTTGACCGGTCCAGTTTGCAGTCACCGGTTTTGAAGTATCCCGGTATCCCGGATGATTCATATCAGGCGGAGAATAATAAAAGCCGAGAGGCATATCCGCTTTTCGGCAGGCTTCAGCCAGTTCAAGGCAGATATCACGGCCATAAGGAGTATTGGTAATCTTGTATGAAGTACCGGGTGCATCGAACATACAGAAACCATCATGATGTTTTGATGTAAAAATGATGTACTTCATACCTGCGTTTCTGGCGGTTTCTACCCATTCATCCGGTTTAAATTCAACAGGATTAAAACTTTGAGGAAGCTTAAAATAATCTTCTTCTGAAATATTGGACGGTACTTTAAACATAGCCTCTGACATTCTGGGAGCCATTATCGGCCAGGAAGCCTCTACTCCAGCCACAGAGTACGCTCCCCAATGAATGAAGAGTCCGAATCCGGCATCCTTGTACCATTCTGTCTTCTGTGACATGCTGTTCTCCGTTTGAAAATATACACTTATTTTATCATAAAAATGTACAATAGCTATCTTTATTTAATGCATTCTTTATAAGCCTGCCAGGTTTCTTTTGATAAGATTCCGGCCGAGGTTAAGACATTCCTTTGCAGCTTCTATTTCGAGAATATAGGAGATTCCATCATCAGCGTAAAATCGCCTGGATTTTTGTCCGGAACCGTTGGTCTGTTTGATAATCACCGATACAGACCATCTTCCGTTAGAGGTTTGAAGAGGTGCAGCTGTTAAGATGTAGTTTTCGAACGTTTCCTGTATCATATTCATATTGTATCATAGCATTACTTTATATTTTTTCCATAGGAGCTTCCATTTGATTAATTATATCGGCCAAATTAAGATATTGTTGATTATCAGCTATTTATTCATTGAACAATAATGTCAGAGTGATAAAATATAGATATAAATCACAAGTATCCTTCTAAAATATGATAGCTTCTGTAAGTGATATATTCCAAAGGAGAAAACAATGAAGAATGTAATTGTTACTTTTGTTTCGGTTGTAGTCATCCTTACTGTACTTATATCATGCAATCCAGAAACTACACCGGACATCAATCCCAATTATGATTTAAATCTCAATTTTACTGATGTTACACTGGATGATTTATCCAGAATTAACTTCGGTGAAATTAAGGTCGGTGAATCATCTGAAACAGTTTCAGGAACGATAGAAAATACCGGTGATACTGTCTTTAAAATTAACAGCATAATAGTTGATAATACAGATGATTTTACAGTATCTGTCAGTGAGTTGCCCGCAGATCTTGAATCCGGTGATTCTGTCAGTTTTTCAGTAACCTTTAATCCATCCGACAACGGTACAAGAGATGCTGCAGTTACTGTCAGTTATGAAACGGATGCAGTTAATACGATGTCATTCAATCTTATCGGAACAGGAAATTATGCACCGGAGGCAGCGTTCGGAATAACAGTCAGCGATACTACAGAGTTTACTCAGATTGAGGGTTTTTACGTAAAAGATGTCTCTGGTGACTATTACACAATGGAAAATGCCGGAATTACCTATTATATTTATTATTATGATTCTGATGGAGGCTTCTGGGCTATCAGTGATTCCATGGATGATAATGTATATCCTCATTACGGTGAGGAGTTCGCTCCTCTGGCAGCTATCGGACCACTAACCGATATTGTTTATTACTATCCGATTGAACGTCAGTTTGATTCTTCAACAAACAGATACTGGGAAGAAATAATTGAAGGATATCGATTCAATTCACCTACAATGAGTTTCTATACAGGAGTCACAAGGATAATGAATCAGCTTATAGCAGATTATGTCTATACAGACAGTGATGATGATGAGGAAGCAGACACAGTGATTGCATGGTATATTTCAGATTCGGCTGATGGAACCTATACTCTGATAGATGGTGAAACAGCAGCTTCGTATAATATTCAATCTTCAGATGTAGGTAAATATATCAAAGCAATTGTTATACCGTTAGATTCAAAAGGATATGAAGGAGAGCCGGTTTCAAGCGACCCATATTATATTGAAACCCTGATACCGCTGGTCACTTAAAACTGCATTTTAAAAATTTTTACAACAGGGCGGCGCCTATTGCTGTGGCATATTCCGCATCCTGGGGAAATTCGTACTTAATTCCATACATTTCTGATATTTTATTAAGTACATTCTGCCCCAGCAGGTTATGGCTGCCGTTACCTGTTACAACTACAATATCTTTATTTCTGCTCTGGGCTGCAAATACCGCTATCATACCGATAACCTGATATATCATGTTTATCAGGCCCAGAGCGATATCCTCTTTAGAAGCTGTATCAAGAATCTTTCCGAAATTGGAGGCTGTATCCTCCATATTCAGGAAGCTGATATTCTTTTCAACAATATCACCAATGAGAAGGTCTACGGAGTTCAGTGTTCCTCTTTCGGCAAGCTCTACAATACCCTTAAAATCTGATGTGTTTAAAAGCAGTTTCGCCAGACCGACCAGTGTACCACCACCAACCGCAGTTCCGCCTAAGTGTGAAATTTTGCCTCCGATATTCTCTACCATAGCGGTACCTGTTCCGATATTTGCTATAACTATATCATCCTTACCGGAAAGAAATTTTCCACCGTGACCTATAGCATTAATTTCTTCAATTTTTTTGGTTGGTATATTAAAAATATTTTTATGAATTTTAAGAGCACCTGCTCCGGTTATGTTGATTTTCTGAATATCACCAATTTCAATATCATGCTCAACTGTGATACGCCCAAGAACACCGGTTGCCGATGTTATGGAATCAGAAGCTTTTACTTTCATCTTGGTAAGCAGTTTATTGTCTTTCATAACAACAGCCTTGGTTGTTGTACTGCCGATATCTATTCCTACTATCATAAAAACCCCTTCAGTTACACAATATTTACCATCTATATGCTATTAAAAAGCTGATTTTGTCTACAAGCAAATCGGTAACACAACGAGGAAACCGGCACCTCCGAGGTCTGACTGGAAATATTCTATACTTCCGCCATGATTTTCAACAATCAGCTGTACAGAACTAAGACCAACACCAATGCCTCTGCTGTTGCGGGTCTGATCTGCCCGGTAAAAAACTCCGAAAATTTTATCTCTGTGTTCAGCGCTTATACCGGGTCCGGAATCTTCAAAGCGCAGAAACAGGTTGTTATCATTTCTTTCAACTGAAAACCTGATTATATCATTATCATCTGTATATCGGCATGCATTATCAAATAGATTTTCCAGTATCTGAAAGAGCATTTTCTGATCACCGTTTATACTGATTCCGGAATCAATTGTGATATTCTTTTCAAACTTTCGTTTTCTAATAAAGGCATCATCACTGAAAACCTGAGTTATTTCCTCAATAAAGGCATTAACAGCGATTAGTGAAAAGCCAGCCTGCCAGTCACTTGTTCTCAGTTTTGCAAACTGGATAAGATCATTTATACGTTCTTCAAGTATAATTGAACGGTCAAAGATGACATCAGCATATTCAATAACCTGTTCTGGAGTTTCAGCCATTCCGTCCTTTAACGCTTCAACGTAACCCTTAATCAGGGTAAGAGGTGTTTTTAGATCATGGGAAATTGCCAGCATCATCCGGCTCTGTCTTTCATGGTTCTCTTTCAGTTCATTACGCATGCCGTCGAATGCTTTTTCGAGGGACGCAAGTTCTTTAAATATGGGATTCTTTTTACCGGATTGTTTTGTAAGTTTTATACTTACATCAAGGTTGCCCCTGCCTATTTCATTCGCGGCGTTTTCAAGTACTGTAAATGAATTAATTGCAGGTCTTATGTTAATTATGATAAACAGCAGAGGTATCAGAATCATACCGTAATAGATGATGACAATTAGAAGATTGCTAAGTTTAAAAAGTTTAGCACCGGTAAAAGCCGTTTCCAGAAACATAACCATTCCTGATTTCCCATGATAGGAATAAACAATAAAATTCACAGGGATACCGGGCATTCTGTTCATAAGTTCTTTGTATATCTTGTCAAATCCTGTCCAGTCATGTTTATCAAGTTCATACTGAACTTCATGTCTGGCCCATATGATATTTGCTTCATCATCAAGTACCATGACGATTCCAGCAGAATGCTCATCAAGTGCATCCGCCTCACCCTGAAGGATTTTAAGAAGCGGTTTATGCATAAAACGGGGCACAGTAAGGTCATTATCATCCTGCCAGCTCAGTGACCAGGAAAGATAGAAAGTGACAGTTGTGATCATTATTGATAACAGCGGGATAATCAGAAAAGCCATTGTAATAATCTTGAGTCTGTTTCTCAATTTCATTAAGCGTTTCCACCGGTATCAAGATAGTAGCCGAATCCGTATGAGGTCTTTATAAAGCAGGGCTTCGACGGATCCTTCTCAAGTTTTTTTCTAAGACGCTGGATATGCACAGATACAGTAGTAAGATCTCCGTAACTGTTGTTCCAGATGCGTGAATAAAGTTCTTCCTGAGAACTTGCCTTTCCGGGTTTTTCCGCAAGAACTACAAGTATTCCCATCTCTTTCGGTGGTAATTCAAATCTTATACCGTCTTTTTTAAGAATATAATTGGAAGTATCAAGAGTATAAGGTCCGAATACGCATATATTCCCATATGAAACTCCAGATGTATTTTTTCTTTTCAAATGAGCTCGGACTCTGGCTGCGAGTACTTTCGGGCTGAAAGGTTTAGAAACGTAGTCATCGGCGCCTACACCGAAACCGAGTATCATATCCTCGTCTTCCTGTCTAGCTGATACAATGATTACAGGAAGGTTTTCAACCTTCCTTATTTCCTGAAGCACCTCAAAACCGTCAAGTCCGGGAAGGTTGATATCAAGGAGGACAAGATCAAATTTATTGCTTTTGAGTTTATCAAGTCCTTCTTCTCCGGAGTCGCAAATGATGGTAACGATTCCTTCTTTCTGAAGGTACATTGAGATGAGTTCAGCAATTTTAGGTTCATCCTCAATAATCAACACTGATGCCTGCATACGCTATTTTACAATTCCTTTATACCTTCATGACAGAATACGGATAATCCCAGAAGCGGGAATCTCTTACGGATTCTGTCAATACTTTGTTTAATTATAGCAAGTTCGGGCTCATCTATAAACAGAATAAACATAACATTTTCTTCAGGCCATACATCGTTTCCCAGACAGATGCCGGAATAACCGGCACCGTCAACCTGCTTAAGCATTGTATAACAGGGTTTACTGTTTTTTTCAGGCATGATTTCAATAAGCGGAGCTTCAAGTGCCTGGTTTGCGATAATTTCGAGCTTTAACATTCTATCTCCTTTTTGTGCTGCTTTCGGTGCATCAGCAGATAAAGTACCGGTACGAGAAACAGGGTAATTATAGTATTTGATGTCAGACCGCCAATTACTGTTACACCAATTGGTTTTACCATTTCAGTTCCGTTGGCACCGGAGAATGCCATAGGAATCATTGCAAAAACTGTTGTCATGGTGGTCATCAGAACCGGGCGGAGTCTGTTGGCTGCTGCATCCCTGCACGCATCAAAAACGGTAAGTCCTCTCTTGCGCTGAAGGTTGATAGCATCAACAAGAATGATTCCATTATTTACGACGATACCAAGCAGCATTACAATTCCAATCAGAGACGGCATACTCAGCGGTTCACCGGTGATGGTGTATATTGCTACGACGCCGATAAGCAGCATCGGTATCATAATTACAATGATGAGCGGGAGTTTTAGTGATTCAAACTGGCTTACCATAACAGCGAAGACAAGAAGCGCTGCAAAAATAAGCACCAGCTGCATTCCATCCATGGCGTCGGTAAGCATCTCCATCTGACCGCCGGTAGTGAATGATACGCCTTCAGGCAGAACTATAGCTTCTTCGGCTAATGTTTCTATCTCATTCTGAACGAAGTTTGCCTTGGCTCCCGGCTGAAGGCTGCCTGAGAGTGTAATTGTTTTTGAACGGTCCTCCCTGTAAATCGATACAGGACCTACGGTTTTCACCACATCTCCAAAACTTGAAAATGGTATTTTCTGGCCGAAACTGTTTGATACAAATATACGGTTAATATCAAATTCCGAATCACGATCTTCTTCTCTGAGCTGTAGAACTACATCATAGGTTTCTCCATCCAGAGTAATACTTGTAGCGGTTACACCGGCTATCTGCGAACGTATTTCGTATGCCACAGTCTGAGAATTAAGTCCCAGATCAAAGAGTTTGGAGCGGTCAAGTTCAAGCTGTATTTCCGGCAGTGCATTTGAGTGACTGCTTGTGAACTCTTTAATTTCTGGAATCTCTTCCTTAACCAGCTGCATCAGTTCTTCACTTACGTAGACCAGATCATCGAGTTTATTACCTTTTATATTTATTGATACATCGCTGCCTGTCATCATTCTAGCCTGATCTGTTGTTGAGAACTGGATAACAGCATCAGGAAACATATCGAATCTGCTCCTGAATATTTCTCTTATATCCTCATCTGACATGCTGCGTTCTGCGGGATCCGGCAGTGCAATTTCAATAGTACCGGTATGTGTGCCTCCGCTTGAATTGAGTCCTCCGCTTGAACCTGAAGAAATGACGATGCTTCTACGTTCACGTTCAGGAATATTTTCCAGCGCAATTTCCTGCCACTGCATCATTACCGCTTCGGTCTGTTCGAGTGCTGTACCTTCCGGCATATTCACATTCATAATAATCGAAGTTTCTCCTGAGTCAGGCATCATTATAAGACCGAGTTTAGGGATTTGAATAATCGATGCAGCAAGGAGTGCAACTGAAAGCAGAATAATTACTGCTTTATGATTTAAACACCATCCCACTGCTTTTCTATAAGCTTCGGTAAATTTATTCATACCCGTTTCCATGCTGTCATCCATATATTTTAAAGCACGGTTTTTAACAGGCTTTTCCTCCCTTGTATAGATAGGAAAAACTTTTGAAGCAAGTACCGGAACAAGGAGGATTGAAACAGCAAGAGATGAAAGCAGGGCGACGACTATTGTAAAAGCCATATCATCGAACATGATGCCTACTACACCCAGATCACTTTTAAAAATAAGCAGAGGAAGAAAAACACAAATTGATGTTAGAATTGACCCGGTTATTGCCCCGATAACTTCCTGGGTACCGAGTTCCGCGGATGACTGCTGAAGTGCGCCTTTCTGTCTGTATCTGAATATATTTTCAATAACAACTATTGAACCGTCTACTATCATTCCTAAAGCAAGTATAAGTCCGGTAAGCGAAATCATATTGAAGGTTTTACCGGCAAGACTCATTGCTCCTATTGTTATAAGAAGACTTACTGGTATTGAGATTGCAATAATGATAGTCGGTTTTATTCTTCTGAGAAAAAGTATCAGGACCAGAACGGCAAAAAGTATTCCAACGGCCGCTGAGCTCAGCACCTGATTAATAACTGAATTGACCATTATGGAATTATCCTGAAGAACTTTTATACTGTTACCATCTGAAAGTATGTTTTCGATAGATGAAATTTCTGCTTTTACTGCATTAACCACATCTATCATATTTGCATTATCAGTTTTTCTGACTGATATCTGTATGCCTTCCTTTCCGTCAATAAGAACTATACTGGTCTGATTTGCGGTACCCATATGAACATCTGCAATATCCCGTAAAAGTATTTCATAATAGGAGTTTCTGCCGGTTGCCTTGACTCCGACTGTTGTCATTTCAAGTTCTTTTAAAGTATTAATTTCACCGGATGTCTGTATAATATAATTTTTACCGCCTTCAAGCATCTCTCCTGCACCTAGTTTCATATTCTGACTTGCAAGTGCAGCCGAAATCTGGGAAATACTTAATCCCAGTGAATCAAGTCTTTCCTGGTAGAAATCTACCTGTACTATTTCCTCAAGGCCGCCTGAAACTGCTGCTTCAGCAACACCGCTTATGCGCTCAAGTCTAGGCTGAACTTCATCTGTGGCTATCTGCAGAAGAACTTCAAGTCTCTGGTCTCCGGTCAGGGCGAGGGTTATTACCGGCTGGGCGTTAGGATCAAAACGGAAAATTGACGGTGTATTGGAATCTTCGGGCAGACTGTTTGTAACCATTGAAAGCTTATCACGAATATCTGCGGTGGTTTCGGTCATATCGGTATCAAAATCAAGCATCATGACTATCATGCTGTAATTTTCATAGGAATAAGAGGTCATGGAGTCAAGACCCGATACATTTGCCAGTTGCGCTTCTATAGGTCTGGTAATTTTTTCTTCTATTTCTGAGGGTGAAGCCATTGGATATGTTGTTACTACTGCCAGGGCCGGCATGTCTATTTCCGGTAAAAGATTCACAGCAAGTCTGCCGATAAGAGTAGCTCCTGCAACTGAAATTACCAGAAAGACAATTATCATGGTCATCGGACGGCTTAATATTCGTCTTGAAATTGTCATTTGCTGCTATCCTTATTGATAATCTTTACACCGCTTCCGGCTGAAAGCAATGCAGCTCCTTCTGTAACAACAATATCGCCTTCGTCGATACCGGAAATAATTTCAACAAATTCATTATCTTTAATTCCTGTTTCAACTATTACCCGTTCTGCTGTATTGTCAGAAACACGATAGACATAGCTGTATTCGTCTCTGGTAAGAACTGCTTTTTCCGGCAGTATTACTGCTGATTCCCTTGTCGATGTTATCAGCTCAATACCGACGAACATCCCCGCCTTTATGGGAATTCTGCCGGTAATTTCAAGTTCTATGCTTAGGGTTCTGCTGGCAGGATTAACAACAGGTGCTATTGAAGAAATAAGAGCCTGATAATGTGCACCCGGAGACGCCGTGGTTGAAATATTTGCTTTCTGTCCCTTCTCCACCATGTATATGAATCGTTCCGGAACCTGTGTTTTAATTCTAAGACTGTCTATATTACCGATACTGAATAAGGCCATCTGCTGCGATACAGTCGCTCCTGTATCTGCATTAACAGCAGTAACGGTTCCGCTCACCGGGGCTTCTACCGGGCTTTCGGCATAATTCATTCCCGGTCTTGCCTGATCAACCTTTGCCAGGACCTGCCCTTTTTTAACATAATCACCTGCTTCAATAAGCAGTGAAGTAATTTTACCGGCTACCGCTGGGTATACATCTACCGATGATGAAGCTTCAACATCTCCGCTCAGTATAAGTCTGTTAGAGATTGAACCGATTTGCGCTTCAGCGGTTCTTACATTGATTCTTTTATCAATGACCTGTTCCATTCCGGCATCGCGGCTTTCCTCCCGCGAGACAGCTGCGGAACCGCAGCCAGAAATAATAATTACTGCCGTTAATACTGCTGCAGTTTTTACAAAAAATTGTTTCATATTGACTCCCCGTCTTTCTATAATTCAGTATTTAAAGCCTGTTCAAGACTTAAAAAATTGGAAATGTAGCTGTATTTTTCAGAAAGCAGATCAAGTTCCGCCTGCAGAAGAGAATTTTCACTTGATTCAAGTTCGAGCAGCTGCAGTTCTCCTTTTTCATAAGCTTCCCTGCTCATGTCATAATTCTTTTGATTAAGTTCGATTGACTCAGTCAGCACTTCCATATTTTTTCTACTGGTATTAAGCGTTCTCACTAGTGAGCGTATTTCCATTTCGGCTGCCGTATATGCCAGTTCTTTCTGATATTCAAGCTGATTCAGAGCGTCTTCAGAAGCTTTTATTTTATTTGCAGATGCTGAATGCGGAAGCCACTCATCAACTGGTATTGAAAGCGTTACTGAAAAAGCGCCGTTATCACCGTACATATCCTCATTTTCCCAGCTTTCTGATGCAAAGGGGTCTGATATATAAGGACTGTAACTGTAGCCAAGAACAAGCGCAGGTAAATAGGACTGATTAAAAACTGCAGATTTTGAGTTCTCAAGCATTTCATAGCTTACTGACAGCTGCTGCAGGTCAATCCTTCCCGATAGAAACGTCTGTATAAGTTTGTCTGCATCAAGGTTCTCAGGTACAACTTCTACAGTTCCGGTAAGTTCAAGTGGCATTTTTAAATCCAGACCAAGATCCATTTTAAAAGCCATCAGCAGCTGCTGATATGCATCTTCCATTTTTGCAAGACTAGGCCCCATTGAAGATAAGCCTGCTCGTGTGTTTAAGAGGTCAAGTTCTGTTATATAACCGTAAATGTACATTAGCTGCATACTCTCAAGCCTGTTTTCTGTTGTTTCGATATTCTTTTCAAGTACACTGATTTGTTCCTGCAGAAGCAGTAGATTATAGAAATTACGTTTTATAGACTGCCTTGTTGATAATTCCGCGGAATTATATTCCAACATTGAATTCCGATAGTCTAGATCAAGCTGTTTTACGCCGTTAACCATAGCAGGTGAGAGGGCCAGCTGGGTTGAAATCTTACCTACCAGAGTCCATGGATCTGCTTCATATTCATAGTTCTGCATAAATATATAATCATAAAGTCCGTCATCTGTAGAAAATGAACTGCTGTCAAGCGGATTATTAGAACCAAGAACTGCAATACCACTGCCGCTAGCTGCGACATTGCTCCTGTTTAGTGTTGCCGAAGCAGATATATCCGGAATCAATACATTCCAGGCATCTCTTCGCTCTCTGTTTTTTTGTACAGTTTCAATTGTTTTTACTTTAAGATTATAATTATTCTGCAGACCAAGTGTCACAGCATCATCTACACTCAGTATCAGTGCATTCTCATCATTTTCTGCAGAAATATTTGCACATAATGACGTTAAAATTATTAATATGAAAAAAAATCTCTTCATTATTTTCTCCGCTGATTGAATTACAGGGTAAAAATATATGTAAAGGCATGTTAAAGCCATAAATAACGGGTTACATAAATCTTAACTTTTTGTTTAAGATTGCAGTTAAAGGTTGCCTTAAAAGTATTTTTAAGTAAATTGTATGTGAAACTTTTTTATTCTATAACACGGAGTCTTTAATGCTTACCAGATTAAACAAGAAAAATGGTGATGAACTGTCAATCCTCGGCTTCGGCTGTATGCGGTTTCCAATGAAGGGCAACAGCATAGATGAAGAGAAAACTACCTCCCTTATTAGAACTGCAATTGAAAAGGGAATTAATTACTTTGACACTGCTTATCCGTATCATGGCGGTAAAAGCGAGGTCATGCTTGGAAAAGCGCTTGAGGGCGGTTACAGAGAAAGAATAATGATTGCAGATAAGCTGCCTCATTATCTTGTAGGGAGTCTGGAGCGGGCAAAAAAGATCTTTGACACACAGCTTTCAAGACTTAATACAGATTATATTGATTACTACCTTATTCATATGCTTTCGGACTGTACCGGTTTTGAAAGGCTTGAAAAACTCGGAGTAATGTCATGGCTTGAAGACTTAAAAAAGCAAGGGATTATTAAGAATCTTGGTTTTTCTTTCCATGGAAGCAAGAAGGATTTTGAAGAGCTTGTGACTGCATATCCATGGGACCTCTGCCAGATTCAGTATAATTATCTTGATGAAAATAACCAGGCAACGAGATCCGGTCTGGATCTGGCCCATTCTATGGGGCTGCCTGTTATCATTATGGAACCTCTTCGGGGAGGTCAGCTTGTTAATAATCTGCCAAAAGAGGTCATTAAGGAATTCGGGGATTATAAAATTGATAGAAGTCCGGCAGAATGGTCGCTTCGCTGGATATGGAATCATCCTGAAGTAACTCTCATTCTTTCAGGAATGAATGAGTTCAGCCAGCTTGATGAAAATATTGCGACTGCATCAACTGCTGAGTCAGGCTCTCTAACATCCGAGGAAATGAAGATTTATGACAGGGTAAAAAAGATTATCCTTGAAAAAACCAAAGTTCCCTGTACCGGCTGTGCGTATTGTATGCCCTGCCCCGCAGGCGTTAATATACCTCAGTGTTTTACAGCCTATAACGATAAGTATCTGCTGGGAGCACGCGGCATCAGGTTCAATTATATGATGAATCTCGGCGGAGGAGCAAAGAAACCGGCATTTGCTTCTTTGTGTATTGACTGCGGCAAATGTGAAAAGCATTGTCCTCAGCATATTGAGATTCGAAAAGAACTTAAGAACGTTAAGAAGGAACTTGAAGGTTCCTTCTTTAAACCGGTTGTGGCTATTGCACGAAAGGTGATGAAGGTAGGCTAAGTTCTTTATACTTTTGAGTTATAGTCTTCCATGAATCAGTTCCGGGTTTAATCTGACAGATATCTTTAAGAACTTTTTCAGGGCCGTCGGATTTTAATATTCCGGCAGCCCTGCTTTCTGCAGGATCTTCAAAGCATAGAGCTGCCGCAATTGCCGTGCAGATTGCATCTGTGTTTAATTTATGTTTGATACATAAGTTAAGTGCGCCTGTGAGTCGATCCTCCGGCAAAAGTTTGCGGGTTAAATCGCGGCCTACTCTTGCAACAGTATCACCAAGCTGCCTGTTGCCGAAACGGGACAGAAGATCATCAACATGCTCAAGTAATTCTTTTAGTTCTACATTATGTTCTTTTGAAAGAGCTTTCGCAGATGATGTCATGGCTTCCTTTACAGTTTTTATAATCTGTTCATCTTCAACTGCCTGCCAAATATAGGTATAGCTTTTTAATGCTCCAAGATAGGCTGATGCTGCATGACCCATATTGTGAATGAAAAGCTTTCTCTGAATATAAAAACTGAAAGGGCTGAAGGGATTCAGATTTTTAATTTCAGGAATACTTCCTTTAAATCCATCTTTATCAACAGGAAGCTGAGAATATTCTTCAACACAAATCCGAAGTATATTATCTCCCTGCATGTCCGGGGTCATTACAGGAACCATCCGTCCTATTGATGCTTCTACAAAACCAATATTTTCATCAAGTTTTTTTATATAAGCATCATCAAGCTGCTCGGAGATAAGTTTTTTAAGATAAATATCTGCATTAATAAGATTTTCACAGATTATTATATTAAGCGGCCCTTGAATTCCGCTGCTCCAGCGTTTTTTTAATCCAAGAGCAAGCGGTTTTGCGATATATGGTAAAATATTAACACCAACAGCTGTAGCCATTATATCGGCCTGGGCAATTACATCGACTACTGCCTGCTCATTGCGGCCGTCAACTGCACTGATATTTTTTACTGTCTGTTCATGACTTCCTCTGTCTGAGACGAATTTTACCGGATAGCTTTTATCAGAATTAATTTTTTGTACAACATCTGAATTTACATCGATGAAAACAGTTTCATAACCTGATTCATAAAATAACTGTCCGATAAAACCACGACCAATGTTGCCGGCTCCATACATTACTGCTTTTTTCATGATAAATCCCTTAGAAAATCGGTCTCACCGATGGATATATTTTTTTGTAAGTCTGAAATTTATCTTTATAAATACTGTTCATTGATTCATTCGGATAAAATACTTTTTTCTTTTTGACAAGCTGGTTTACTGCTTCTTTAATACTGCTGTAGATTCCGGCAGCAGTACCGGCGAGAATCGCAACACCAAGAGTCCCAGCTTCTGAGATCTCAAGCGTAGAAACCTCCCTCCCCATAATATCCGCCTTAATCTGAAGGAATGTATCTGATTTTGAAAGACCTCCGACTGCACGCAGTTCGTTTACATGTATACCCGCTTCATCCAGCCTTTCTACATTCACCATGATTTCATACGTGATACCTTCAAGGATTGCCCTTAAAATCTCCTCCGGTTTTGTATTGATCGTAAGACCTACAATCGCCCCACGGGAGTCGGTATCCATATAAGGAGTTGCTGCACCGGCAAAATGAGGAAGAATAAAAATATCTGATGGAGTTTTAGCCGCAGCCTCAATAAGATCACCATAGCTTTGATTTACCGAATTATTGTGAAGTTTACCGAATGAATCACGATACCATTTAAGAACACTTCCGCTGGTGAAGGTAAATGCATAGGTTACATACATGTCTTTAACAACATGAGGAACGCAGGCGAAACTGCTTTCTGCTGTTTTGGAAGAAATTACCGGACGGTTGAAAGCCGGTGTAATACATTCTGTTGAACCCAGTCCGTCTACTGCAAGATCACTTCGAATAACGCCTGCTCCAAGTGCTGCACACGGCTGGTCATGTCCTCCTGCAACAAGGATGATATTATCAGGCAGGTTTAGTTCCGAGGCAATTGTTTTTGAGATGGTACCAACTACTGTTCCGCTCTGAACCGGAGTTCCGAAAATTTCTGTTTTTACATCTGCGCAGTTTAGAATATCAGAAGACCATTCTTTGTTTATTATATCAAAAGCCTGGGTTCGTCCGGCAAGTGAATAATCCATATGAGGATCTGCTCCCAGCCGGAATAGAATAAAATCGGCAAAGGCCATAAACTTCCATGTTTTTTTAAAAACTTCGGGAAGGTTCTTTTTAATCCACATTATTTTACTTATTGAAAACATGGAATGTGCAGGTACTCCGGTTATCGCCTGTATTTTTTCATCACCAAGCGCAGAACTAAGAAATGCAGCTTCTTCCTGTCCCCTTTTATCAATGTATATTATTGCATTGTGAAGGACTCTGCCGTCATTTCCTACTGGAATAGCGGCTTCTCCGAAAGATGATACGCTTACCGCAACTACAGGATCTGAACAGTAGTTTAAAATTGATTCAGAAATTACAGCTTTAACTGATCTCCATACAATCTCAGGATCAAGTTCTTCGAGGCCGGGACCGGGATTTATCAGATGATATTCCCGATGCGCCTGTCCTATTACGGCTCCTTTATAATTTACTATAGTAGCTTTGCATCCGGATGTTCCTATATCGAGTCCTAGAAGAGACATAATTAACTCCTGCCTTATACATACCAGAGGTCAAGATAGCCTCTGACAATTTTTTTCATTTCTTCAAATACAGTTTTCTGTCTTGCTTCAGTCGTAAAGAATGCAATTGAGGCTTTTTCACCGGTTCGGCATTTTTCAGTCAAATAGCCGTCGTTGATAAGTTTATCAACAATGTCTGTACCGCCTGCTTTTGATGCATTTTGAACCATCAATTTTACTAGAGCGGGAGATGAATCTCTTTCAAGGGCGGTCCATATATTAACTTTACACACTCCATCTTCAAAAAGATGAGCTATCTGCTCCCCGTGTACCGAGGATGCACCGTGAAGAACGATCCTGGTTCCGATCTTTTCTTTAATTTTTCTTGCATAATCACCGTAATATTTCAAGTCGGCGCCACTGGCTCTGTGTTCTGTTCCAAGGTTTGCAACAATGAGATCCACTCCGGTTTCACGGAAAAATTCCTCTGCTCTTTCTGCTGTGGTGAGTTCACTCTTATCCTGTCCGGTAGCATCTACTATTTCATCACAAGCCCCTTCAATAACTATGTTGCCGCCCTGCTCTTCCACGAACTTTTTAGTAAGAGCAATATTCTGAGCAAGCGGAACTTTAGATGCATCAAACATGATAGAGGAAAATTGTTTCATGTCCCACGACAGCAGTTCTGAATCATCATCAAACTGAGTATGATCAAGATGAACCATTACTCTCAAGTTTTCATAGGGAGAACCGGATGACATAAGTACATTCAGATCAGCCATAAATAATTTTAAGCCGATATCCCAACGTCTTGTATGGGTATAATAAGCTGACTGTGTGCGATGATCATATTGATTTGTGATTGCTACTATTACCGGGATATCAGATATCGATTTTTCTTCTCCGAACTCAAGAGCGGCCTGAAGAATTGCTTCAGTTGTCGTAAGATTCTCGGTACACAGACATGGTATTACCCATCCCTTCTTTTCTGCTTCTGCATAAATATTTAAAACTTCTTTTCTTTCTGTAATTACAGGCAAGTTATCCTCCAGTTAAAATAATACAAATATGAATCGATTCATTTTAAGGATTTTTTAAATCGAGACAAGACTTTTTTTATACGTCTTATAACGATAAATTATATTTTTTACCCTTATTTAGTATTTTATTATATAATGATATCGATTCATTTTCAAGAATAAACAGAAAAAGGATATTAAATGGCGGTTATTAAAGATGTAGCCGGTCTAGCAGAAGTCTCCGTAGGTACAGTATCAAAATATCTGAATAATCCAGATTCTCTGAAGGCAAAAACCCGTGAACGTGTAGAAAATGCAATTAAAGAACTTAATTACAGCCCCAGTCCCCTTGCCCGGAGCATGAGAACAGGAAAAACCGGACTAATTTCGGTTATAACCCCGAATATCAGCAATCCGTTTTTTGTAGAAGTTTTTAATTCCATCAGAACCAATGCTGTAAGTAATGGCCTTACAGCTACACTTATGACCATTGAAGATGATTTTAAAGTGATTAAAAACTATCTTGATAATATAACCAATAATCCAGTTGACGGCCTGATTCTCTGCTTTGTCGATCAGGAACAGATGATTGATGAATATGTGAATGAGCTTCAGGATACGCTTCCCGTAGTTCTTCTCAGCTGGGATATTGAAATGACAAGGCTTAACCGTGTATGTATAGATGTGCGCGAAGGCATGTATAAAGCGACTGAATACCTGCTGAAAGCTGGCTACAGAAGAATTGCTTATGCCGGAGGTCACAGTGATAACCGTATATCAGCTCAGAAGTTTCAAGGCTTTTGCGACGCTCTGAAAGATGCCGGATTTGTGCCGGATCCGCAGTTGGTATTTAACGGACCTCTTAAGATGCAGAACGGCTATTATACTGCAAAAAAGATAATGGATATGGAACAAAGGCCGGATGCTGTTGTTGCTGAGAATGATAATGTCGGTCTGGGATGCCTTAAATATTTTTCACAATGCAAGCTTGAAATCCCGGATGATATTGCATTAATTGGATTCGACAATATCATGCTGTCTGCAATGTACCAGCCTGCCCTGTCCACGGTGGCCCTTCCTATCTCTGATATGGGAGAAGAAGCTGTAAAATTACTAAGAGAGATTATTGATAATCCCTCTGTTAAAAATAGGCTTACAATACTTGGAACTGAACTTGTTATTCGTAGTTCAACGGATAAATCCGCACCTCTGGATCTTGATTTCTAATTCATGTCCTGAATAAACTGAATCTTAACACCATCAGGATCTTTTGCATAAAAAAATCTTATAAAGGGTGCAGGCTGATGCGGTCCGTCAATTTCACTAATTCCGATTGCTTTAAATTCTTCAATTTTATCTTCAAGATTCTCTACTGTAAAACCAATTGATATATCACTGCCGTGAACAGGGTTCGGATTCCTGGAATTCTGAATAAGTTCAACTTCTGTGCTGCCCCCTTCAAAACCCAGAAATGCAAGCCTCGTTCCCGGCACGGACTCTGACTGCCTGTTGATTTTCAATCCAGCCATATCCTGATAGAATTTTAAAGATTCATCCATGTCTTTTACAATGATTGTAACCCAGCTGAATGCCATAATTTACTCCTGTATACTACTGATTTATTAGTTAATTATTGATATAAATTTGATTTTTCAAAATCAAGAAGCCATTGTTTTCTCTCAAGACCGCCTGCATAACCTGTCAGACTTCCATCACTACCGATAACCCTGTGACAGGGGATAATAATTGCAACACGGTTATTACCATTAGCGGTCGCAACTGCTCGGACCGCCTTTTCCCTGCCAATCGATATTGACTGTTTTAGATATGAAGTTGTTTCTCCATATGGAATTTTTTTCAGGCTGGTCCATACTATCTGCTGAAATTCTGTACCTGGTGTAACAAGTGAGACCGTGAACTGTTTCCGGTTTCCTCCAAAATACTCTTTAAGTTCTTTTTCGAGCTGTTTTATATGATTATTTACACCTGCAATAATAACAGCATTCAGTTTCTTTTGAATATCCCTGAATTCTGTTTCCAATGCTCTTCTGTTTGTAAATTCAAGCAGGCAAATTCCTTCATCCGTTGCGCAGGTAAACATGGGCCCAATAGGAGTTGTCAGGCGGTGTATAAGGATAATGTTTTTACCATCAGATTTACTGGGAGAATTACCAAATAGTTTTTTATATGTATATCCAAATCCGCTCAGGGATTCATATCCTGAATCAAAGGCTGTATCAGTAACATTTTTTCCTTTCTGAAGTTCTTCAAACGCTGTATTTATTCTGTACATTCTCTGAAAAGACTGAAATGTAATGCCATAATTATCCTGAAACCATCGTCTTAGAAAACTGGGACTGAAACCAAGCGTTTTCATTTCATAATCATTGTATTTCTGCTTAGGATTATCAGTGATGAGTCTTACAGCATCTTTTATTTCATCGGGTGCTTCCTGAGAATTTTCTGTTGGATGACATATTCGGCATGGACGAAATCCCTCTATGAGAGCATCTTTAAAATCGGAAAAAAAGACAACATTTTCTTTTTTAGGTTTTCTTGCTCTGCAGGTTGAAATACAGAAAATCGAGGTGGTTTTTACACCTGCAAAAAAAACTCCCTGATAATCTTCATTTCTTTCCACAAGAGCTTCGTAGTATTCATTGATTTTATCAGCATCGGTAATCTTCATTCGTAGCTCCATCTCAAGTTAGGATATATTAAATATGCGCTAACTTCATAAATTGAGCAACCAAAAATTTAACAGGTAATTTCTCTAACCTTTATTTTAATTTATTCACTCGCCTTTCAATAATCTTAAGTAGTTTATCATAGGAGGGCGGCGGTCCGGTATTGATCGCTTTACCATCTATATATAAAGCATCCAGGAGCCCCCAGTATAGAAAGACTTTACGGTCAGAGGTATCTATTGGTTTGAATACTACCTTTTCGCCTGCAGTTTCTGCTGCACGCTTTGCTCTTTCAAAGACTATGTTTTGTGCAGGACACCATCCATTTATAAATGCAGTAACAGTTACTTTATCTTTCTCCATGTCAGGTTTGCGTAAAGGCCTTATCCAGCTCGGTTTTATTGCATCTTCAGAAAAAGGTTTCCATAAAAGTTCCTGGATACCAATTTTATCCACTTTTTTGTATCCATGCTTTTTAAACCATGAAGCCTTCATCCAGAAAGGTAAGGAAACACCCCATGTTACAAGACCCTTGGCTCCGAGCATTTTTACATCATCTTCAGCAGCTTTTAATAATGCCTTACCCATTCCTGTTTTCTGAAAATTTCCACGACCCTGCTTATATCCATGAACCCATATGCAATTGACAAAATAAAGGTCCCTGCCCGATGCCGCGGATTCCTCAATCGGCAAATATTGAATCATCCCTCCGGTCTTGCCGTTATCATCCTCTGACAGTTTAACTCTCAGTCCTTTTGATTTGTTTGCAGTATACCAGAGTTCTTTATGATTGCCGGCTTCCTTCATTTCATCAGACCAGTCCTCGAGACACATGCAGTACAGCTTTTCTTTTTCAGGAGTCAGATCACTAATATTCATTTTCATCCTCCATATCATTAAGAATAGCAAAATGCAGATGGTCTTCCCATCTATCATTAATTTTTAAATATTTAGGGCTTAACCCTTCATTAGTAAAACCCATCTTTTTAACAAGTTCTATCGAATCTATATTTCTGGGCATGATGTTAGCTTCAATTCGATGAAGTTTAAGTTCTGAAAATCCAATATTTATAATCTTCTTAACTGCCTCTGACATTTTCCCTTTTTTTATCTCATCAGCATCAAGTTTGTATCCAAGAAAGCACGACTGAAAAACGCCTCTGACGATATTTGATAAACTGACTGTACCGATTATTTTTGAGTCGTTTTTATTACTTATTAATAAGGTAAGAGAGGTTTTGCTGATTATACCTTCCAGTTGTTCTTTGAGAAAACCATTTGCAGAGTCAATTGTGAAATATGAATCTGTGCGTGAAGGTTCCCATTCTCTCAGGAAATCCCTGTTTCTTATAAGATATTCAAGATAATCTTTGGCGCAGGAGTCATCGGGATATTTTAAAACAAGACGCTCTGTTACATACTGCATTTAGTACCGCCGTTTAATTTAATTCAGTGAAAAGCTCGTGTATATTACCATCAGGATCTTTAAAAAAAGCTGTACGCTGGTTCCATGGCATATTTGAAGGTCCCTGTACTGCGACAGCACCTTTTGAAATAATATTTTTATATGAGGTTTCAAGATCCTCTACAGACTCACAGGGGAAAGCAAGCTCTAATATTTGCCCCCTGGGTTCTTCTTTGAAAGCCTCAGAAGTCCCAAACATTACAGCTCTTTTACAAATCGCAAATCTACATCCTTCATTATAAAATTCTACATAATCTCCAAGATCATTAATTATTTCGAATCCCAGCACGTTTGAATAAAAATTTTTCATATCTTCAATTTTATCAGTCCATATTGTAACAAGATTTATATTTTTTTTCATTTTAAACTCCCTGCACATTTTAAGCTTGTTGATAATAATTTCCATAAAAGCATCAAAAAAGGTTTTGTGAATAGATTCAAGATCCGTATTTTTTAAATCTCTGTATTCGAACATATTATTAATGTCTTTTAAGCTGATACAATCGATCGATATCCCGGTTTAGAATAGGATCACCATGACTGAATAAAGCGATTTCAATTTCATAATCGAGAAGTTTCTGTCCATCCAAAAGTGTCTGCTCTGTGTCATGGTTATAGTGTTGGGCTCCTATACACAGGCCCTGTCCTTCTATATCCTTAATTACATCTCCGAAAAACATTATTTTTTTATCTCTCTGGTATAGAGCAATGCTTCCCGGAGTATGTCCGCTTACATTGATTACCTCAAGACCTCCAATCAAATCAATAAAATCCCCATCTTTTAATTCGACATCAATTTTATCCCTGCAGCATCCGCAGCTGCAGAGCACACTTGTTATTGAATCGACATCATTTTCATGAGCTTCAAGCACTGCCGCCGAAAGCAGCATAAGTTTTTTAAGTCCGCCAACATGATCGGGGTGATAATGCGATAGTATAATTCTCGATAGTCTGCCTGGTTCAAAACCGTTTTCTTTAAGTTCTTTTATAAGATAATCTGTACCGTTTTCCATTCCGGTATCGATCAATGAATAGTTTTCCTTATCACCTATAACAAAAACATTTGCAACTCCGACATTTTTTATGATGTATAAACCTTCTATTATTTTTTCCAATTTTAATTCCTGTTAAATCAATTTTAACAAAATTATAGCATATCTGAATATAAAATTTGACTTTTATACAAATGTGATATATATATAACAAATAGATGGATATATTTAACAAAGGAGAAAATATGAAAAAAGAAAACATAGCATTATTAATTGGATCTGTAATGGCAGCTATATCGGCAGCAGGATATTTTATAAGAAATGGTTTTACTGAAGGTTCAATTACATCAATTATTGTTTTTGTCTGCGTTACTTCTGTTTTTTTAATTTTGGTAATCAGGCAGCAAAAATTACATATTGTACAAAAAGATGAATTAACTGAATTGATTTCATTAAAAAGTATGCGAAATTCACTTGTTTCGATATATGCGCTGCTTTCGATGTTTTCATTGATACACAACTTCTTTTCATTCAGTATAGATTCTGAACCTTTGGTTACTTATACATTTTTGATAAGTCTGATAACTTTTTTTATATCCCGAATCATCTACAATAAAAGGTTATCGGCTGAATGAGAACAAGGATAAAGGAATTCAGAGCCAGATATGACCTGACACAGGAACAGCTGGGAGTTCTTGTTAATGCCAGAAGAGAAACTATAAGTTTTATTGAGAAAGGAAATTACAATCCTTCGATTAAACTGGCTCATCGAATAGCAAAAATACTATATTCTTCTATTGATGAATTATTCATTTTCGACGATGATGAGGACGATGATTAACGATCGTATTTATACATTTGCCGCAACAGCAGCAGGCGGCTGCCTTGCTTTAATGGTTTTATTTAATGGTATATTAAGCCGGTATACCAATCCATTTTTCAGTTCCTTAATTGTACATGTAGCCGGATTATCAGGCAGTTTTATCCTCTGGCTTATTATAAACAGTCATCGCAAAGGGATCCTGTTTTCGAAGGAAGCCCCCTTGTGGGCATACACCGGCGGTGTCGCAGGATCCTTAACGGTGGTAATTTCAAATATAGTTGTTAATTCGCCTTTAGGACTTGCCGGCAGTTTAAGCTGTCTGATTCTTGGACAAACCTCAGCGGCTCTTTTATTTGACTATACCGGGTTTATTGTAGAAACAAGAAGAACGCCTGGATTAAGAGATATTATCAGGCTTCTGTGTATTTTAACCGGTGCCCTTCTGATTATTAATTCAAGGGGGAATGCATGATAATTCCCTTTATTCTTCTAGCTTTATTCAGCGGAATGGTCGGAATACTTGCAAGATCAATAAACGCAAAACTTGGCAGTCTGATAAATCCAGCCGGAGCTTCACTGTGGAACCATCTTACGGGTTCTGCTGTAATGGCTGTAATTGTTGCTGTTATGAACAGTTATGCATTTAAATATGCCGAAATTCCATTCTATGCTTATTTAGGAGGCTTTATCGGAGCCTTGTACGTCACTATTTCAAATTTTGTCGTACCGAAAATCGGAGCCGCCAAGGCAACTGTTATGATGATAGGCGGGCAGGTTTTTACTGCCGCAATTATTGATTATTTCAGAGGAGTTATAAAGCAGCCTTTTATGGCGGTTGCAGGAACAGCTCTGATTATCATCGGGGTTTATATCGGTGAAAAATCTAAAACTTAATAAGTTATTGCTCTGCTTCTATTTACTCTGATACTATTTGTATAAGTGTTTTTTCAACTTCTTCAAGCCATAGAGTTCTCTGTTCTTCATCACTGTCAGCTATTATCCTGAACATTTTGCGATAGCTGTCAGTGATGCCGCAAAAGCCGAATGTACATTTTATCCACTCATTTTCCAACGGATCGCCAAAATAATTATTCTCCCGGGTTTCAGGTGTATTTGAAGTATTAAAAACAATGCCGTATTTACCTTTCAGTTTCTCAATAGGCAGGCCTCCGCCTGAACCGTCCTCCGGCATATCATAAGCATGAGGCGGCCTGAAAACCCGATCTATATAACCTTTTAGCATTGCCGGCGGCTGCCCCCACCAGTTTGGATGAATGAACACAAGATAATCAGATTCAACCAGCTCTTCAGAATATTTATTAACAAGTGGATCTTCCGATTTATTCCAGCCAAGTTCATTAACCGTGAGAATCGGATTGAATTTTTCAGCATAAAGGTCGTGAGCAAAGGTTGCTATTCCTATATTTTCAAATGTCTTTACTGAACGTGCAAAGATTGCATGGTTGAAACTTTCTTTGAAAGGATGAGCCAGTATGATACTTGCCTTCATTTTGTTTCTCCTTTTATGTCAATTCGCATTACAAGCATATTGTTAATAGTCTCTTCATTGAATCCGAACTTCTGGTAAGTCTTAAAATATCCGTGGAAATTACCTGAATCTGATCTGGCTCTTTTTTTGGGGTAAGCTTCGATGTACCTGATTCCATTCAGGCCGGCATCCTGAATTATTCTATTAATAAACAGTTTAGAAATACCCTTGCCTCTGTGCTCCTTTGCTATGACAAAACAGGTAATTGATATAGTATCTTCTGCAATTGTTTGTCCGATGGATTCAACTATCCTGGGGAATGAATTGCGCTGATTTGTATTACACCAGCCTATTATCCTGTTCTCATCATCAAGAGCAATATAGCCCTGAAGAATATTCTGTTCAAGAAGATATCCGGCATAATCTCTGTTGGTTTTGAATCTCTTTCCGTCAGGCATCAAAAGATTTTTCGGGGAGTGAAAATACGTACAGTAGCAGCTCTGCCATCCAGGATTATCACTGAATGCATGCTTATCAAAATAATCATACCAGTCATCCAACCGGCTGATATGGAATTTTTCAATTCTATACACGGCTGTCTCCATCGTTGATAGAAAGGTCAGGATCCATGAGGGTTATTTCTATCCTTTCCCTTCCTTTCCCAATATTATTTCTTTTTAGCCTTACTTCACCAATTTCACTGGTAGTCCGAAGATGAGTTCCACCGCAATTAACACATGCAAAATCATCAATTTCCCAGCATCGTATTTCATTTTTCTCATCTGTGAAAAAACTGTGGATATCATGATTTTCATTTATAAGCATCTCAAGATCAGGTTTAATAATATTTATAGCCTCATTGATATTTCCATTCCATTCAAAATCCAGCCTTGCCTTCGCAGGGCTAATATGTGCACCTGTTTTATATGGTTTATTATATTTCTGATAAACCAGTTCAAGAACAAGTTCTGCGGCGAAATGCAGCCTCATAAGTCTATACCTTCTAGGCCAGTCGATATGCATTTTAATTTTCTGACCAGCAAACAGGTCATATTCCCGATTTACAGTATAGATGATCTCGTGGTCCTCAATTCTTGAATCAATAACCTTATTTCCGCCTATTGAAGCGGAATCTGATTCCTGCCCCCCTGAAAATGAATATATTATGGTTTTATCCAGTATTACATCGTTTCCATCAATACGGGATATGACAGCATCGAGATTCTGCAGATAGGGATCCTGCCAGAAGACTTTTTCTACACTCATGAACGTATTATATCACAATTATACATCCGTTTTTTGATAATTTATCAATGTGCAAGTGCAAAAAAATACACATCTACATTCATATAAAGATAAATACAAACATCATAAAATAGACCGTATTATTTTTGACATATGGAAAATGAAAATAAATTAGATAAAACAGATTTGGAAATTGTTAAAAATCTTTGGGACGGACGAGCACCGTACAGTGAAGTTGCTGATAAAGTCGGACTCACTACAAATACAGTCCGAAACAGGGTCAACAGACTTCTTGATAACGGACTGCTTCAGATTAACAGCCTGGTTGAGGTATCCTCAGTTGAAGGCCACAGTTCTGCATTTATTGGTTTCAACATACTGCCGAGCAAGGTAAAAACCTGTCTTCAGCAGATATCACAATTAAAAGGTGTTGTCGGAGCTGCCAGAGTGAGCGGCAGGTTTGATGTTATTGCTGTAATGCTTTTCAATCAGGAATACACATATGAGAGATTTCTGGAAGAAGAATTACTTGAGGTTGAAGGAATAACCAGTACCGAAACCTTTTTTACTATTGGCGGAGCTAACTTTCAGCTGCGCTATGTACTTTAATTTTAAAGGATATAAATAATGACTTATCTTACCGAAGAAGACATGGACTATATCGCAATTGGTGCGGCCATTCTTGGTGCCGGCGGCGGGGGTGATCCCTACGTTGGAAAACTAATGGCTAAGCAGGCGATAAAAGAACACGGCGAAGTTAAATTGATTACAGCTGATGAAGTTCCTGATGATGAAACTGTTATCCCGTCAGCAATGATGGGAGCTCCGGCTGTTATGCTGGAAAAACTTCCAAACGGAAGTGAGCCGGCAAATTCCTTCCGCAGCCTTGAAAAGCATTTATGGAAAAAAGCCTTTGCTGTAATTCCGATTGAAGCCGGAGGCCTGAATTCAACTATTCCTATCTATACCGCGGCCAGTCTGAATCTGCCTCTGGTTGATGCTGACGGTATGGGCCGGGCTTTTCCTGAACTTCCCATGACTACCTTCGGTGTCGGAGGAATAGATGCCACTACTATGGTGGTCTGTGATGAAAAGGGAAATAAACTCGTAATTGATACAATTACGAATGCCTGGTCTGAAACTTTTGCAAGAACCGCAACAGTTGCGATGGGTCTGGCTTCAATGATTGCAATCTACTGTATTACCGGAGAACAGCTGAAAAAATATTCAGTAAAAGGAACAATGTCTTTTGCAAAGGCGATAGGAAAAAGATTAATCCAGGCAAACAAAGAAAAAGATGATCCTATTGCAGGGCTGATAGATGTTACAAACGGATTTAATCTTTTTGAAGGTAAGATAACAGATGTTCAGCGGGATCTGACTACAGGCTTTGTTCGTGGGAAGGTTCTTATTGAAGGTATTGAAAGCTGCAAGGGTTCAGATTTTCAGCTTGATTTCCAGAATGAAAATCTGGTCGGCAGCCGTGACGGACAGCCCGTAGCTCTTACTCCCGATCTAATAACTGTACTTGATAAGGAAAAAGGCTTCCCTATTACAACTGAAAGTCTTAAATACGGCCAGAGGGTTGTTGTCCTTGGTATTCCATGTGATTCATTCTGGAGAAGCGAAGCAGGAATAGCACAGGTTGGACCTAGTTATTTCAAGTATGACTATGATTACACACCAATTGAAGAGCTTGCAGCAGGGAGGTCAAAATGAAATACAGACTTGGAATAGATGTCGGCGGAACCAACACAGACGCAGTCATTCTTGATGATAAGAACAAGGTAATTGCAAAATGTAAAAAGGCAACTTCAGCCGATATTTCAACGGGAATTAAAAATGCTGTTGAACAAGTCCTTAATGATTCCGCAATTAACCCGGCGGATATAGCTGATGCCATGCTTGGAACAACTCACGGTACCAATGCCATTGTTGAAAGAAAAAGTCTTTCTAAAGTCGGAGTAATAAGGCTTGCAGCGCCGTCAGGTTTTGCAATTCCTTCATTTATCGAATGGCCGGATGATATTTTAAAAGCAGTTGACCATTTTTACGTTATCGTAAAGGGAGGCTATGAATACCACGGCGCTCTTATATCAAACACAGATAAAGATGAAATTTTAAAAGCCTTAAATGATATAAAAGCACATGGTGCAGAGGCTCTTGCTGTCTCCGGGGGGATTCTCACTTGTAAATGATGAGCAGGAAAGTCTTGTGGCGGAGTTAGCTGCGGAAGTATTCGGAGCTGATTTTCCTGTTACAAAATCAAGTGAAATTGGTTCGATTGGTATCATAGAGAGAGAGAATGCTGCAATACTCAACTCCGATATCAGAAAACTCACAGAAAATGCCTACAGTTCATTTCAGAACGTCCTTCTTGAACATAATATTAAAGCCGATCTTTTCATTACTCAGAATGACGGTACTCTGATTTCAATTGAATACGCTAAAAAATACCCGGTTCTGACTATCGCATCAGGACCGACAAACACCTTAAGGGGTGCGGCGATTTTAACCGGAATGAAGGAAGCTATTGATGCAGATGTCGGAGGAACAACAACTGATGTAGGTGTATTGACCAAGGGAGTCGTCATCCGCTGCAGAAATAGGCGGAGTCAGAACAAATTTCAGAATGCCAGACCTGATAACACTGGGTCTCGGCGGAGGTTCAGAAGTAAAACAGCTGGACGGCAGAGTAACAGTTGGCCCCCAGTCGGTAGGATACAGAATACATACCGAAGCAAAAATATTCGGCGGAGAGACTTTAACTGCCACTGATATTGCTGTTGCGGACGGTATGTATGAACTTGGTGATAAATCTAAGGTTGATGATCTTGATAAAAAACTTATAGAAAGCGGAATAAACGAAATGAAGTCATTGACAAGATGAAAACAATGGCTGCGGATATTCCGGTTATAGTGGTTGGCGGCGGTTCAATACTAATTGCTTCTAAGCTTAAGGGTGCAAGCGAGGTTATCAAACCTGATCACTTTGAAGTGGCTAATGCGATAGGTGCAGCAATCTCCCAGGTGTCAGGCAGTATCGATGGTGTATTTGATGTCGTAAGTAAGGGGCGTGAGCAGGTTATTGAGGAAGTAAAAACCGCTGCAATGGCTGAAGCAGTAAAAGCAGGTGCTGATGAAACAACTCTTGAAATTGTAGAGCTTGAAGAGATACCGCTCGCCTACCTCCCTTCCAACGCGGTACGCTTCAGGGTAAAAGTTGTAGGTGAACTTAAAAGATAAGGAAAATATATGAACATCGATGAAGCAATTCTTGAAAGGCGAAGTGTGAGAAGATTCACTGACAAAGAAGTAACACCCGAAAAACTTACAGACTTGGTTAAAGCCGGGATATGGGCTCCAACCGGAGGTAATGCACAGCCATGGGAGTTTATTATCATAAACTCGCCGGTAGCATTAAAACTGATAAAAACTGTTTCCCCCGGTCTTCTCGGCAATCCTTCCGCCTGTATTGCTGTATGTTCAGAGGCCATAATGGACTGTTCAATGGCTGCTCAGAATATAATGCTTAAAGCTTATGATCTTGAACTTGGAAGCTGTGTAATCCGCTCTTTCAACAGGGATGCTGTGAGAATGATCCTCAAGGCTCCCGAAAATATCATGCCTGAACTTCTTATCACCCAGGGATATTTTGAAGGAAACCCCGGTAATCCTAAACGAAAAGAAGTTGTTATTCACTGGAACATTCCTTGATGAGCCGTCAGGTTACGGTCCGTTCAGGCTGATCGACGGAGCATCCAGACTTTGCGGAATTATGGCTGAGACCGGTTCCGGCGAAGTTGATTTCCTTAATGCTCTGCAATCAAAAATTGATGAACAGAAATTTTCAGTGATGTCAGATGCCGGAGAATTTAAAAATTTATTGGATGAAGCGGTTAAGGATATTACTCTTCATCTGGTTGAAAAAAGTGAATCCATTTAAATTATTTATACAGGGGTAGAAAACACAATTGAAGAAAAAAAGAGTGTATTAGAGGATTACGGTTCAAAACCAGTTCCGGAAGGTAAAGGAAAAAACTGGTTTGAGATCGGAATCGTTTACTGGGGATCGGCTATATGTCTCCCCGCATTTCTTATAGCAGGTCTGATAGCAGGACCTGCAAAACTCAGGACAGCAATAGCTGCTTTTGCTGTCGGTGCAATTGTTCTTGGAGCCATTTCTATTTTAGTTGGTATACTTGGCGCACAAACCAGATTATCAACAGGTATGTCAGCAAGATTTACATTCGGTAAATACGGAGCCAATATTCTGCAGATACTTCTTTTCCTCGGGCTTTGGGGCTGGTTCGGCGTACAGCTTGGTTTTATGGTAGCAGAACTTGGAGACGGCGGATTATCCTTCGTTTTCTGAGGTGCAGTACCGGTATGGATACTCAAAGTAGTCGGCGGTATTCTCATAACGCTTACCGCAATGTTCGGATTTAAAACGATAGAAAAACTTAGTATTGTTGCGATACCGAGTCTTATAATCATAATAATTGCTAACATTGCAAGCGTCTTTTCAGGAGATAAAACTCTTGCTGAAGTTGCAGTGCAGAGTTCAGACGCCGCTATGCCGCTTGGTATGGCAATTTCAATAGTTATCAGTACCTATACTGTCGGTGCAGGCGGAGAAATTGATTTTTCAAAGGTAATGCTTGCTAACAATCTTTATTCTGGTGCATTATTACTGAATGCCATGTTTCCAAAACTCAATAAATGGGTGATCACTGTTGTATCGGGTGTTGTTGGAACTGTACTTGCGCTTCTGGGTATAAATACCGCAGGAGGTTTTCAGGCATTTCTTGGAATAATAGCGATTTTAATTCCGCCTGCAGCTTCAGTAATGATACTTGATTATTATTTCTTTAAGAGTGAAGAAAACTGCTTCTTTGATTCGGATAAGATAGAAGAATCAGCGAGTATCAGAATTATTCCTCTTGTAGCATGGGCAGTCGGCTCAATTTTCGGATTCATCATTCAGTATACACCAGCAAAATTTACCAGCATAGTAGCACTTGATACCATCATTGCTGCCGGTATTGTTTATGCTGTAATAATGCTGATAACTAAAAAGAAAAAATAAAATAAATAAAAAAAGACCTGCGTATGCAGGTCTTTTTTTATTTGTTAAGAATTTATTCCACTATTACTTCAATCACTAATGATGGAAGCCAGATGCTTGAAAAACCATCAGAATATAAATATTCTGTTTCAGCTGCTCCATATGAGGTAGCATCGGCTAATTGTATAGAATCATAATCAGCAACATCATTCCCGTCATTCCATACCGGTGCTGTAGGTACAGATACATCAGTACATGAGAATACTTCTTCTATACTCTCAGCTTCGTTAAATGCAATAATAAGATAATATGTACCGGGAGTTGATGGTGCTGTTTCATGTATATCAATAGAGTACGTGTTTGTACCAGTTTCAATATTCAGCTGCTCAAGCCAAAATGCAGAAGCATTATCATCCCATGTATTAGTTGCACCAAGAGGTACGTTGGCAGAACTCTCGAATCCATTTAGGGTTTCAACCGTAATTGTCCCCATAAAATAGGTATCAGCAGAAACTGTAAAAGATCTATCTGTTGAATTAATACTTGTACTGTTTAGCTCACCACTGATGAATGAAATTTTACTTGATAAGTCCGGCGCCTCGGAAGCAGACGGGTTAGTTTTATCCCATGCCAGCTCCAGGGATGAGAATGGATCGCATGAAGCGATAATGAATGAGGCAGATAATACTGAAAAAATCAGCAGTTGTCTCAAGTTACTCATAGTATTTCTCCTATATAAATAAACAAATATGAACTTTTGTATCCGTATAAGAAGATAACTCTATTTGAAAAAATTATCATGTAAAAAGGAGGAAATATTATTTTTTTACTAATATTAAGAATGCGGCCTATATCCTGATAATACCTCTGAATCTGCGTGCACCATAGTAGGAGTCAGCCCCGTTGTGATAGACAAAAACCGTTCCGTATCTGTAATCTGCGAATAAAGCTCCACCCAGTTTTCTGATAGATTCCGGTGTTTTTATCCAGCTTGAAGTTTTGTGATCAAAGGGTCCGAGTTTCTGAAGGTTTCTGTACTGCTCTTCATCAAGAAGTTCGATACCTATTTCTGAAGCTGTATCTATAACATTTCCTTTTGGTTTATGTTCCTTCCTTGATTCAAGGGCTTCTGAATCATAACAAAGACTTCTCCGGTCTTTTGGACTTTCAGGAGAACAGTCGCAGAAAATTATTCGGCTGGTATCGGGTTCCTGCCCTATTACATCAGGTTCACCGCCGGTTTTTTCCATTTTAATTAATACTTTGAGTAAATCACTGTTTTCAGTCAGCCTGTTTTCAACAGCAGCCCATTCAAGATTCGGATGTCGCTTTTTATTAACTTCGAAGCGATTTTTAAGAATTGATAAAAGATAGTCATCATTCATTATTTTGTGCCCCCTTTAGGGAAAAACATACCTACTCTTCTGATGTATCTGTAAAGTCCGGTCTTTATAATATTGTCAGATTACTGGATAAAATGGTTAAAGTCAAATCTAAGTAATCAGGGTTTTATTAGCACTAAAATATTTTTGTCCTCTGTATATTTAATTTCCCATATCTCATTTGATACATTATTTAAAAATGTAGAATCATGACTTACAAGTATAATGGCGCAGTCTGTTTCCCTGAGAGTGCTTTCAATCTTTTCAATACTATCAAGATCCATATGGTTTGTAGGCTCATCCATTATCAGTAATGATGGTGCATAAAGAAATCCTTCTGACAACAATAGTTTACGCAATTCTCCCGGACTTGGTCTATTAGTATTTAAAATCCTGTGAGGATCTGAGCCCAGTCTATCAAGTGACGCAAAAACTTTTCCTTTTTCATTTCTGTTCAGATTATTTATTCTTTCAGAAATTATATTAGCTTCGTCCATCGATATTTCCTGGGGGATATATAAAGTCCGGGAATTTTTATTAATTTTATTCAGATGTTTAATTAAACTAGATTTCCCGGTTCCATTATCACCTCTAATTCCAATATTAGTTCCAGGTGATATTTCAATTTCCGGAAGTATAAGTTTTCTGTTTCCAATATTCAGCATTCCGGGATCAAGCCTGATGATATAATCAGATCTTACTTCTTCTGATGTATTATATAGTTTTAACTCTCTCTTTATTTTTACATCAGCCTCAAAGAACTTTTTCTTTTCATTCTCAAGCCTGGTCTGCATAATAGAATACATCTTTCCCTGCACCGCGTCCTTTCCGGTAAGACGGCCCAGATCTATTTTAGCTTTTCCATCGTGATCTTTGTTATCAAGTTTTCTTTTTGAACTTTCTGAGTCAGCTTTTGCTGCCAGTCTCTTTTTATTAGCTGCAGCACTTTCAAGTCTTTTTATAGTATTCCCAAGGTTATTTTTCAGGCGAACTGCTTCTTTATACTCTCTTTCTTCTTCAATTTTCCCTGCAGAATAATTCCCTTTTCGCATCGTAATAGATGAAGGAGTAAGGAATAGACACTGAAAAGGTAGCTGCTCCAAAAGAATCCTGTCATGACTGACTAATAACCCGGTACCCTTAAAAAGCTTTAAAGAATTTAAAATCATAGCTCTACTATTTTCATCTAGGTGATTAGTAGGCTCATCAGCAAGAAGTATATCCGGTTCCTGGAATAAAGCGCTGGCAATTTGAAATCTCATTCTTTCCCCGTAACTCAGCGTGTTCCATCTGTCCAGCCAGTCATCTTCTATATTAAGAATACCTTTAAGACGCATTGAAACACCGGTATAGGCATATAGAAAATCTTCTGCATTTTCAGGTGGAAATTCCGAATTCTGTGAACAGTATGAAACCAAACCATGTGTTGAAATATCTCCACTCCATGGTGTCAGCACCCCTTTGATAAGACGCAATAGTGTTGTTTTACCGCAGCCGTTATTGCCGACTATTGCGGTCCATCCTTCTGAAAACTGAATATTTAGATTATTAAAAAGTTGAGTGGAATATCCGAATGTAAGTTTATTTATAATTATACCGGTCACAGCTTCCTCCTGAAGTGTAACCGGGCTTATCTTATAACAAAAAATGTTAAAACAGAGAGCCCGGGGAAAGCAACGCAGATAACCACAATAATGAACCAGAAGAGTTCTAAGATAGTATTTTGTGATTTTCTGCCTTACAGCCTCATGTTCCCTTTGTACTCCTGTAAAATAAGTAATGTAATGTTAATGATGAATCAAAATAGTGTCAACGCATAAATTATTCTTTCATAAATCTAAATAACTAATCCATCTGTTAATTTCATGAAGAAGCTCTACTGAAACTGTATTATCAATTCCTGAATAATCCTGATATCCTTTTGTTGGCTGAAGCATATGGTTTAAATCAGGAAACTCTAATATCGAATTTTTATCATTCCAGTGCCTGCTTAAGGCCAATTTCGTGTATTTAAGATTTTCTTCCGGTGGAACCTGAGTATCATACTGTCCAATAATGGCTAGTACGGGAATTTTAAGTTTTTCAAGATAATCAGAAGGATTGTTTAAAAATATATATCTGTACCAGGGTAAAGTAATTTTTGTGGAAAGATTATACCGGGTGTTTAAGTCATAAAGTTCAGTGTCTTTAAAATATGAATCAAATAATTTCTCAACCTCAAGTCTGGACTCATTCCGGCTGGTATAATTTTCAACCAGTTCATTAAATGCCCTGTGAAAACTCATAAGCTTCTCTTTCTCCTCATTGGGTGTAGCTGAAAGTTCATAGGATAAAGCGGCAGCAGTCAGGTTCACATCTTTTAACGGCAGTGCGGGAGTTCCAAGCAGGATTACAAATGAAATATCCGGGTCTTCAGCTGCGGTCATTGCGCTTACTATTCCACCCTCACTATGCCCTAAAAATCCGATATCACAATTGCGGGTTTCTTTATAACTTCTTAAAAATCTTACTGCACAGCTGAGATCCCGGGCAAAATCAGCAGTTGTGTTCTGGTAAAATAACTCCGGATTTGAATTATATTCCCGATCATTAAGCCTGAGAACTGCTGTCCCGTTCTCAGCAAGAAAATCTGCTATGACCGCAAATGGTTTGTGATAGTTCCATTCTGCATCGTAGTTATGCGGACCTGAGCCGCTTACTAAAATTACTACAGGAAATGATTTCCTGTTATTTGGTATGCTCAAAATACCGTCTAAATTTATATCATCATCTTCGTTATATACAGAAACTAATTGATTTTCATAGTTGAAAGGCGGTTCAGGAGTCTGCGGTCTTGAAACCGTGTGACAGGATGTAAGAACGATTAGAAATATAATAAGAGCTTTGATTTTTATATCCATTACAGACTCCATTATATTAAATATTTTTAATATTTGTATATAGATTTGAATTGACCGGCAATTTTTCATAAAGTTAATATGGATGCAGGATTTATATGAATTTTAACACTTTTATTAGACGAATTTTTGGATTATTTGTCTCAGAAGATGATCTGCTGATGGGGCGTGAAATAAAAGAATGGCGTCAGGAAGTTTGTGATACTGTATTCAAATTTTTTGCAATTCTGGCATTTTTTACATATATTCCCAGTGTATATCTTTCATTAAAGGAACATTATTATCTAATTGCTTTTGCAGATACTCTGTTTTATCTTTCATTTTTAATACTTGCAAGAATAAAGAATCTGAATTACAAAATCAAAAACTCAATTGGACTGGCCATTTTTTATTTTCTGGGATTGGTGGTTCTCCTGATCCTGGGGCCTCTTGGTGCCGGTGAAATATGGATGTTTTCAACAACTATATTAGCGGCTTTTCTTTTGGGTAATAAGGGTGCTATAGTCTCATTTTCAATATACACTTTTACAAATATTATAGTCTGGCTGCTTCTGGTCACTGGAAACCTTGACTGGGAAATTAAATTTAATATACTGCCTGATGCCTGGCTTGTAAAAAGCCTGAATTATATCTTATTGAATATGAGTATTGTTGTTTCGAATGCATTATTTTTGAAAGGTTTTCAAAATTTAATTAAAAGAATTGTTCAAACAAGAAACGCAAGTATGATCGGACTCGCAAAACTCGCAGAATACAGAGATAATGACACGGGACAGCATCTTATACGTTTACAGAATTATATTGAACTACTGACAGAAGATCTCAGAATATCTGGTAAATATTACGGATATATAACAAGGGAGTATATAAGGGATTTAAAAAATTCAATTATTCTTCATGATATCGGAAAAGTAGGAATTCAGGATTCAATATTACTGAAACCAGGTAAACTTGATAACGAAGAATACGAAATTATTAAAAGTCATCCTAAGATCGGCGGATCAGTTATCTCAGCAATAGAGAAGAACATCTCAGGGCAATCCTTATATAGTTTAGGTAAAGAGATAGCCTTGTATCATCATGAAAGATGGGATGGATTGGGGTATCCTGAAGGTTTGAAGGGTGAAAAAATACCGTTATCAGCACGACTCACAGCACTGGTTGATGTTTATGATGCTCTTGTGTCTCAACGTCCTTATAAAAAAGCCTTCAAACATGAAGATGCAGTACAACTAATAAGTGAGCAGCGTGGCAGGCAGTTTGATCCGGATATAGTCGATAGTTTTTTGAATGTATCTGAACAGATTTTCAGTATCTCCATTTCGCATGCAGATACTGATTAGTCCGGGTATCATGTTACAAGTCATCTGCAAGCTGTTCAGCAGCTTTCTTAAGTTCCTCTCCTTTCTCGAGTCCGCTTATAAATTTCTGTGGAATACCGCTTAATCCCACCTGTGCTCCTGTAAGTGCACCGGTTAGTATAGCACGTGCCTGGTTCTGACCTCCTCCGTTGACTGCATTTAAAACTGCCGCTTCAAAATCATTATGAAAACGTGCCGAAAGATAATAAACCGCAGGAATTTGATGATAAATTGCACAGGGCATTCCATATACTATCGACACTTTCCATGCCGGTTCGATCTTAATATCAGGATCAACCGCCGCCTCAGCCATATATGATGGTGTCAGAAGTGCATCAGGTGATGCAAACCTGCCTGCTCTCGGCATTTCAGTATCACCAGCCTTTGGTGGTTCGAGATCTTCATTTGTTACAGAATGAAAAGGAAGCTCACCAGTGTGCACGAGTTTCATTAGTTTTTCCGAAATATGCCTATCCAGGGGATGTCCCTGAACAAGCTGTCCGAGAATAGCTGCATATGCGACAGTTATTGAAACTATAATGTCATCAGTCTGAGTCAGCAAAGTATTCCCAGATACAAACTCGGTCATTTTTGATGGTTCAAGTGCATATCTTACTGCAATAGGTATAATTCTTTCTATAGCTTCAGTAGTATCAGCGTTTCCTCCTGTTTTTCCCCATGGTAATTTTTTTAAAGTTCTTTTTTTCCAGGCTTCACGTATGGACTGGCTTGTATAATTACCCGGACCGCTGATAGGAGTCCCGTCTATTAGCGGAAAGAAATAATTATCCATCCTATTGCAGAAATCATCCTGGCTGTACTCTCCTTTTTCTAATAAAGAATTAAGAGTTAAATTAAGCAGATAACCTGCCTGTGATAATGCGCCAGCTTTTAATCCGTCATGATAGCGGCCGGGCATGGGATCCGTGTAATACGAAATCCAATCACCGTAATCATTTCTTTGCTTTTTAGGATTGTAATACCAGTGTGGACCGAGTGCAAGAGCATCGCCGATTAACGCTCCTAAAACAGCTCCAGCAGCTCTGTCTTTAATTATTTTATCTTTATCAGTCATATTAAACTCCTCAAACTTATATAAACTTAATAAAAAAATGCGGAAAAGCAAAAAGGTATGTATTCGATTACATAGCATTTTAAGTTTTCATTTCATATAATTAATAATTCAATATTTCAGCTGTATTTACTGGAGCCGTATGCTTAAAAGAAAAAGTTGACATCAATACATTCAGAACAGGGATCAGATTACCCTAAATCTTTTATGGAGCATTCGGATTCATTGATTATATGCTTATGCCTATCTTGCGAATTCATCTTAAGACTAAAAATCCTGACAACATTGCTGTATTTTCTTTTTTCAGAACTGGCATATATTTTTGTTGCTTTATATAAGTCATGAAATTCGCAACCCTTTAAACGGAATAATAGGATATTCAAGGCTTATCACAGATACCACGGAGGCTGAAAATAATAATTTTCAGAAATATTGTAAAATATAGGAGTTCTCAATTGATTGATATTGTTGACAGTATAATATATATGTCTGAAATTAAAACGGGAAAATCAGAGCTAAATTTAGAGATAGTGTCGCTTATAAGTCTGTCAGATGAGCTAAAGAATCATTTCTAGTTTCCAACAGAGCAGAAATCGCTATTGTTTAATATTGATATAAATCTAAATTCAGATAAACAAATTATAAATACGGATGTACAGCGATTAAAGATTATATTTTTGCTCTAATAGAAAATGCTGTTAAATTTACGGAAAAAGGTTCGGTTACATTACAAATTGATTTTGATAATTCAGAGTACATAATTAGTGTTTCAGATACCGGAATCAGGATTGAACAGCAATATTTTGATAAAATTTTGGAGCCCATCTTTCAGGTGGACAGTGGTTATGAAAGAAGCTACAGAGGAAACAGGCCTGGCCTTGCAATTGCCAAATCATTTTAAAAACTGCTTGGAGGAAATATAATTATAGGAAGTACCCCTGGAAAAGGAGCAGCTTTTAAATAAAGACTACCTAATTTCAAATAATGAAATAAGTATTTGTATTTGATATATTTCATTACTCAAATTAACATTGCATCTAATGTATAGAAAACATACTAATAATTACGACTGGGATATTGTCTCCTTTGCAGCCTTCATGAAGTAGACGGCTTTGATCTTTTCAGAGCATTTACTCCTAATTTTTTATTACTTGCCTTAATGACTTTTGTATCGCCAATAGTCGGCAGCTGGAAGAATGAGATTATACTTTATGGAGCTGTTTATATTGTGAATTCTGTATTATGGACAATATTCATTCCAATGTATTTAAGAGCCGACGGATTGAAAGCAGTTCAAGCGGATAGTTCGTTATCATTAATCTATGGAGCCAGTGTGATAGCTGCAATGCCTTTTACTCTAATGTAAGGGAGGGGCAAATCAAAAAAGAGAATGCTTTCTTTAATGATTCTGTTAAATTTTATCAGTACTTCACTACTTCCTCTATCATAAAGATTGACCCTCTGGTTATTGTGCGCATTATTCGGTTTAATAATAGATGGATATGTTGCTATTTTAACAAAAATAGTTATTGAAACTGAATGTATTGGAGGTCGATACGCTGGCACCGCTATCGGTCTGGTTTTTACTTTTGGAAATCTTGGAGTATTTATTTTCTCATCGATAGGGAATAGATAATCAGAAATAAATTCTGATTATGGTTATATTTTATGGTCAAGCCTTTACGCGGCATCTGTAATTATACTCAGATATATGATATCTATTGAAAAGCAAAGTTAGCTTCAACCGGTTTAAAGATCTTTTAATTCACCTTTATGAGCAGTATTCTTATTTATAATGTAAAAGATCAAAATACTGGTAAATGTGAGAATAAGACCAAGTAAGTTAAACCACACAGGCTGATGTGTTTTCTCAGGAGATGGAATATAACCATCTATTACGATTCCAAGGATATCAATAAGCAGCACCGGTAAAAAATTTACGGCAGAATGAAGAATGATACCTGGCAGCACAGAACCGGTAAGTATAAACAGATAACCGAAAATACAGCCGTAGATAAAAGCACCCGGAAACTGCAATGGATTGAGATGAAAAATGCCGAAAAGCAGTGCCGACCAGAATATAGCTTTGTTTGAAGACATAGTTCTATTCATTTTTTAAGTATATGCCTGCGAAAAATTAGTTCTTCAGTAAGGGGTGCTACAATACATAAGGTTAGTATTTCAACCAGGATATTGAAAAACCTGCCATCGGTACTTATTAAGTCTTCAAGTAAAAATAATTCGTGAAGTGGAAGAACAGCTCTTAAAATATTATCAAATTCGGACGCTAAAATGGAGATTCCAAGAATTAAAAGTAACCCTGGAAAAAGATATTTTATCTCGAATTGTTTAACTGAGTAAAATTTGAAAATATCGGCTTTATCTCTGCTTGCAAGATAATATAAATAGATGCCGAACACTATGATATTTACAAAACCTGCAATTAAGGCGATATTCAGATTCTTGTTTATCAGCATAGCTATTGCAGTAATGAACAGTCCGCCTGCAAATTGTAGAACGGCAAGAACAATTAAAATTATAATAGCTTTCTTTAAACCAAAATAGTTATTTTCCATACTTTTTTTAACTCACAAATAATAAAAAAATTCAGTTTTAAAGAGTTCTATCCTCTGGTAAGATTAAGCTGATTTCCAAGTGTTTTAGCAGCTTTATCCATTTTAGAACCGATAGCTATGCCTATAGCCAAACCAATTGGAAGGCCCAGACCAAGAAAGGCCATATTATTCAATGTTAAACCGAGAGCTGCACCAATTGGTATACCAAAGGCTGCCATCCCCATGGCCATCCACTTATTTTGATAATGATTTTTAGTAACAAGTTTTAACTCTTTTTCAAGACTGCTCAGTACTTTCTCCTGAATGCTGTTCAGCAATTTTAGAAGCATTTTAGGTTCACCATCAAATGTATTTATGGAATCTATCATAGTATTAAAAGTTTCAATAATTTCGGCAGGTATTTTTCGGTTTTTAAGTTCATTAAATAAATTTACCAGGCTTATTATACGAACCTGTATTTTCTGATCTTCATAATCTTTATGATTCAATTCGATATTCTTAATTTTCATGTTGAAACTTTCTCCACAATAATTTGCTCAATCAAAAAAATGCAGAAGAGGATCATCATCTTCTACATCCTCTGGTAATGGTTTAGAAGTAATAAAAATAACATCATCCTCTATTTTCAATCCATATTTTTTTAATTTTGAGGCATCATGATTAAGACATTCTCCTGTAAGAAGATTAAATTGCCATCCATGACGAGGACAGGTTGCTATATCTCCAGATATATTGCCTTTTGTTATATCTGCGCCCTGATGCTTACAACCGACTTCAATTGCATAAAATTCAGAATCCGGTCCTTTAATAATTCCGACTTTTTTACCCAATATTGTGATACTTTTTATTCTTTTGTTCTTAAAATCTTTAATACTGGCTGCTTTTATATAATCCAATTTCTTACCCTGCCATGTTATATTCAATTTAATAAGTTTTCTCATATTTGTACATAATATGATTTGAATAATTTATAGGAGTTTAATATATCTGCAAAAAAACCGTCAATTTAGATGAGTTTTTTTTATTAAGATGTTTATTTAAACTACTTGTATGCAACAACTACTGTTTCAGAAGTCAGAGTAACGGCTGCTAAGAGTCGTGTCCCGTCTTTAACAAAGTTGCTAATGGCGCCTGTTGTAGTTTCTCCTAAGGGGTAAAAAATTCCACTTAAACTGAATGCTGTATCAAAAGAACCTCTATGAGTAGTTTGACGGAATGCAGCCTGATTAACAATTCGGTAATAATTGTTTGAAGTATCAATACCACTTCCGGAAATAATCAAGCTTCCGTCGAATTTTAGAAAGAGACTGTTTATCATAGAGCTGTTGAAGCTGGAACTATTATCAAGCAGTGAAACCGGGGCCAATCCTTCTTCTCCACCAAAATCAGAATTGGCTACACCCGCTGACGAAATTTTCCATACAGATCCTATAGTGCCTCCGGCGGAAAGTGTTCGATTCCCACATATGTATAAATCAACACCATCAAGTGTTAATCCAAGAAATAGCACGCTGGTTAGTATTGTACCGTCAGTATCAGAAAGATCAAAATATCCATTATTGAAAAAATTGGTATCCAATACCCCTGTCGATGTATATTTTACTACAAAACCTTCTTGCCCGGTTGTAGATATAGCTCCAGCTATTAAAACAGAGCCATCGTTTAGAACAGCCATCGCTGCTATCCAAGTCCCTGGATCCGTTAGAACCGTTGCAGCATCATAATCTTTCAAGTCAATTGCTAATTTCCCAGCATCACCAAAGGCAGATACAGCTGTTCCACTGTCATCAAATTTTTGAAGATAGTAGATTCATGTTGTTGAGCTTAAACTTAAAGTATAAATATTACTTCACTGTCTCCGGCTACTCTTCTGGCAGTATCTCCGGTAAGGCTAACTGTGCCTGCAGTTCCAAAGCTAGCGTCCTCAGCCAGATTATTTGATAATGGGGTTGAATCTCCTCCAGTCAGCGTTGAAATCATATCAAAGCAGCCTATAAACAGAGCAAACAAAATTATACTCATTACAGGTAATGTAAATTTCTTTTTCATTATTCATCACCTCCTAACCGAATGTGTACACCTGTACTTAATAATATCTGATGAGATATTACTTCCTGCTCAAAAAAGTACATGTAAGTGGGTTCCAAATAAATTGATAACTCTTCAGATAAAACAAAGCTTGAGTCAAGTCCGACCGTTAAACCAGTATCAACGAAAAACAATGGTGTATCTGCCAGAGCCATGTGAATGAGAGAATTGCAGCCAAGAGAAGGTGTAAGCGATATTTTATCAGAAAGGTTTATTTTGTAACCTACAGCAGCACCTATACCTACACAGCTTAATACCTGTTATAGTATTAAGCTGTGTGAGATAATAGAGCCCGGAGACTCGTGGAATTATCAATAGATTCGACAAAGAATTAAATTCCATAGGCAGTTTTGTTTCAATTCCGAAACCGAAGTTTGCAACCTGGGCTAAATCACCCATTGCCATACCGGAGATGACTCCTACACCCTAATCATTTACGCTTACAATTGGTTCCGGTCCTTCTGCAAAGAGAGGGAGAGAAAGTGTAATAAAACATAGGAAAATTATGATTCGTTTCATTTTTATCTCCATAGTAAAGGTACTATGAATTATATGTATAAAATGATGATTGCAAATTTCGTAAGTATTTAAATGTGCCGGTTCAACAAGATTCGTCTCCGCCAGAACAGTGACAAAGGTTTTGACTACTCCCAATCTCATGCTATAAGGATACTTTGATTTACTGATTATTACATAATTTTTATTGCTTTATTAAACGAGTAGGAAATTCAATTTTTAAATTCTAATTTTTAAGCCAAGATATTCTTCAAAAGGTTCAAAATCTTTATCGTTATGGATTAATTCGTATTCATTTTCTATACAAAAAGTAGCTATCAAAACATCTATTGTTTTTCTAACAGTTACTCCCTTTTTTCTTAAATATCTATAATTGTCCGCGGCCTGGATTGCTATTTCTTTACCAACGAAGTCTCTAAATTCCAGACTTTCTATTAATTTCTTGGCTATTTCATAGTCTTTATCGTTTTTAAATCCTTGCAGCAATTCTGTAATTATTAGATCTCCTATAATTACTCTTTCAGTTCCTAAATCTTTATCCAGTCTATCAGTCTGAGGAGATTTTTTACCATTGAAATAGTCTATCTAAGCTGAGGTATCTACAACAATCATTTATCACTTCTCATTGCATCAAGATCCCCTTCCCATTTTAATTTCCCTCTTAATGATCTTATAGCATTCTGCTGCTTGAATTTTATTAACATTCGTAACGCTTCTTCAACAGTTTCTTTCTTTGTATTATATCCGGATAATTCAATAGCTTGATTCATTAAACTATCATCAATAACTATATTTGTTCTCATAAAAACTCCTTAATGTGTATTATATAATGCAAATATACACATTAATGCGTATTGTTTCAATCAATTTTATATAATTCAAGATTTATTAATTTGAGCAAGGAATCAAAAAAAATGGAATATTTTATTACCTGTAAACGATTTATAAGTATATGCTCTAATTTTATTCAAAACGTCCCAAAGTATGTTCAGACCGAGCTTTGTGTACACATTGATCTACAGTCTCGGTACGTAACTGTACTCCTGAATATCATACACCTGAAGTGCTGTTCCTCCAAATATCCAAACCAATAATTGCGATAATACAGACGGTAAATACCCTCTCCTATCTCCTCTAATCCTACTTCTTTACCCTTCAAAACCGTTGTTACAAATATCTGATCTGTTCTACCTACTCTTATTATTCCGTTATTACAAACATGCTTAATCTTGTATCCTACTGGATACTCACATTTATTTATTTCTTCTTCTTAGACTCTTTTAGACTTCTCATGAACACTATTCGGTGTCTTCATACCTAAAGCTTCATGTGGCCTTTCGTTATTATAAAACTTCTTTAACTTGTGAATCTAACCTGCTGTGCTTGAAGGTTCCTACTGAGGCTTTGGCATGTTGCAGCTTTCAATTCTCTATGCATTCTTTCATATCGACCATTCTGTTAAGGGTGTCCTGGATCTGAATAGGCTGGTTTCACTCCCAAATCCATCAGCCAGACACCAAACGCTGTTAGGCGGCCTAAAGCCCTTACATTTGCAAAAGAAACTCCGTTATCCGTATGTAACTGTTTAGGGAGTCCATATACTTGAAATATCCCTTTAAAAAATTGCCTTAACAGTTTCGTAATCTGTTTTATGTAAACCTTTTATCTCAATTATCAATCTTGATTTACTATCACATACTGTTAGAGGATAACAATATTTTCCATTCCCCATCCGGAATTGCCCTTTGAAATCAGCACTCCATACTTCATTCGATTCTTGAGGATCAATGATCGGCCTTTCTGATTCTACCCTTTTTCTTTTTTTACGTTCAGGAATTAATCCATTTCTCTTTAATATCAAACTGACTGTTGAGCGAGCCGGAAGCTTTTCGTAAACTCCCTCTTTTTCTAATTTCCACAGTATCTTATTTGCACCCCAGTTTTTAGTTTCTTTCGTTGTTCGTATTTTTATGATTGCGACTTCTATTGCTTTTGGTGTCTTATTCGGTACATGATGCGGAATTGTCGGCTGAATTTTCAATCCTTCCATTCCCAATTTCTCAAACTTTGTCAACACCGTTCTAAAACTGCAGGTTTTCACCGGAGCTAAACTTCAGTTTTCCGGCAAAAATATATTAGAAGTCAACGACTCCTATTTTCAACCTGTCTTTCATCCGGTATGAATCTCCTTCAAGACTGAGAACATGAGAATGATGGAGCAGCCTGTCCAGTGTGGCGGTAGCCACTGCATCATCATTCATGATTTCTCCCCAATGTCCGAAGTTTTTATTTGAAGTTAAGATAATCGAACCATTTTCATATCGGGTATTAACAAGCTGAAAAAATAAAGTAGCCTGTTCCGTAGTAAGATTTTCATAGCCAACTTCATCAACCAATAGAACATGCGGCTTTGAGAACCATTGAAGCTTTCTACTGAATTTTCCCTATTCTCTGGATTTCATAAGTCGCTCAAGTAAATCTACACAGGTTATATAGTAGGCGGTAAATCCATTCATACAGGCTTTATGCCCCAGAGCCAATAACAGATGAGTTTTGCCAAGCCCGCTTGGTCCCAGCAGAATGATATTCTCTTTACGTTCAATGAAGCTCAAAGAGGAAAGTTCATTAAACTTTTTCTGTGTGAGACCGCCTTTCAGCCAGCTTAAGTCAAAGTCTTCAAGATTCTTATGCTGAGGAATTCCTGATACCTTCAACCGTGTTCTTGCCATACGTTCTTTTCGCGGATGATATTCAAGATCAACAAGGTCGGAAAGAACCTCTAAAAGAGTATTCTCCCGTCTGGACTGGTCACTCAAGAAGGAGTCAAAACCGGCTGCCATAAAAGAAAGGCCAAGGGCCTCCATCCGGGATTTAACAATATCAGTTGAAATGGTACTCATGATCCTGGAGTGCCCCACAAAAAGTGGACAGCCTAACTATGCAGCTAATTCCATTTGCTCTTCGTATTCAGCTGGACTCACATAGCCTAATGCTGAATGCTTCCTCTTCCTGTTATAGAATATCTCAATATATTCAAACACGCCAGCTTTTAATGCTTCTACTGTTTGATAATTATTGGGATAGATCATCTCAACCTTCGACCTGCTGAAGAAGGATTCTATCGGTGCATTATCCCAACAATTACCCTTCCTGCTCATACTTATCTCACAGCCAAATGATCTTACATAATCTATGTAGTCCTGGGCTCTGTATTGCACTCCTCTATCAGAATGAACTATTGGAGCACTATCAAAATTCCTTCGTCCCATCGCTACTGAAAAGGCTTCTTTTATTAAATCTTCTGTCATATAATCTCTTAAAGCCCAGCCGACTATCTTTCTTGAATATAGATCCATTACTACAGCCAGGTACATCCATTTATCTTTCACCCATACATACGTGATATCTGAGGTCCACTTTTCATTAGGTTTAGATGCTGTAAAATTACGAAATAATATATTCTCAAAAACATTATTCATTGCAAGACTTTTCTTAGGATATTTGAAACCTTTTCCATTTAATGCCTTTATTTCATTATCCTTCATGATTTTAGCTATATAATTTTCACTGCACTCATAACCTAAATCATTCAGCTCATCAGCAATTCGTCTCGCTCCATAAATAGCCTGAAAATCTTTATACGTATCTAAAACGAGTTTTGTATATTTCTCTTCTCGTTCCTTTCGCTTTGAGGATTTACAGTTGAACCATTTATAGAATCCTGAACGAGATACTTCAAGAACACGACACATCAGGGTTATTGCATACTGACCTATAAAATGATATATCACAGCGTACTTCACTCCTGGTCGTTCGCAAAGTACGCAGCAGCTTTTTTTAAGAATGCATTCTCATCTTTTAGACGTTTGTTCTCTCTTTTAAGTGCTCTTAATTCTTCGCTTTCTATTTTTGAATAATCTACACCATCAACGGTCTTGAATTGCCGGCCGATTAATTTATTATATTGTCTTTTCCAGTTATAGATTTGCTGTACGGTAATCCCTAATTCTTCGGCTACCTGCTTTGCTGTAACCCCTTCTTTCTCAGACCGTCTTACGGCCTCCTTTCTGAATTCTTCTGTGTACGCTTGGACTTTTCTCTTTCCCATTTTTCACCCCTATTTAGTTTAAATCTAACTATAGCAGGTGTCCACTAATCGTGGGGCAGTCGTCTTGATAACGACGATTTGAGTAGCAAAATCGGCCTAGTCTTCGAGGCTTGGCGCAGTTCTGGAACGTAGCGCGATCAGCGCGGAGTGTCTCTGCCAGAACTGTGACAAAGATTTTGACTACTCCAAATCTTTTGTTATACAGCTATTTCTATTTTACATAATATCCTTTCATTTTTAATTCTTCATCTGTATTATTTATTTTAATAATTTTTCTATCTCTTAAAATTCCTATCTCATCACTTATTTTACGAACAGCATGATGGTTATGATCTGTTATAATTATACCATTCTCCTGGCTCTTCTTATTAATCATTCTACTTAACTTTTCTATATACATTGGTTCAATTTCAGAAAAGGGTTCATCCAATAATATAAATTTTCTATTCAATCCTAATATTATAAGAGTTTCTAAATACCGTTTCTCCCCTCCTGATAATTTTCCTATTCTAAATTCTTTTAATTTATCTATTCTTTCATCAAAATCTATTGAAGAGGATAATATTTTAATTGCGGTTTTTACTTTCATATCAAAAGGCAGAAAATTTCTCTGATTTAAATAACTAAAATATTTCCATCTTTCTTTATTTTCTATTAGTCTATCATTTATCTTTAATAACCCAGTTTCGCCACTATTTTTTCCAGATAGATAGTTAAAGAATGTTGTTTTCCCGGCACCATTCAATCCAAAAAGACCAAATATTCCTTTTTTCTTCATTTTAAAATGAATATTGCCCAAGAGCTTATCATGCTTATAAGAATAGTTTATGCCTTCAATTACTAATTCATCCATATATAAATTTTCTCATTTGAATGCCAATTAGGAACACAGCTATTACAATTATAAAATTCAAAAAGTATAAAATACCATATCTCTTAATTCTATTTATTCCATAAAGACAATATAAATGATTTTCATCACGACGTATCCATTCACTGAATATCAATGAAATTCCAAATCCAAAAGAAATCATTGAGATTAACAACATTCTTAAAGCATTCATGTAAATTTCTTCATGTGATGTTTTTCGAAACTGATTAGTGAATCCGAGTGTGATCAATAAAGCGATTACCGAAATTATAATATTATTCGAAAGAACCTTTTTAAGATTATGATACAGTAATTTGATTTTAACCTTTATTTCTATATTATTTCTTTTTTTCATTTCATGCCTTCATGATATTTTTCCACCATATCGGACGTCTGTATAACGACGATTTGAGTAGCAAAATCGGCCGAGTCTTCGGGGCTTGGCGCAGTTCTGGAACGTAGCGCGATCAGCGCGAAGTGTCTCTGCCAGAACTGTGACAAAGATTTTGACTACTGCATTTCTCTTGTTATACAGTATTTTTCTTCATTCTTTTTCTTTCCATTCTTGATAATCTTCGTTTATTCAAAATACTATTCTTAGATGTCCTTCTCTTCTTTCTTAATTTATCTTCATTAAATTCTTCCATGAACCCTGAACTAATAATTCCAGTTGGCAACGCTACCAAACCAATACCTAATAAAGCTATCAAACCCGCTAATGTTTTTCCTAATATTGTAACTGGATAAATATCACCATAACCTACAGTTGTTAGCGTTGCGATTGCCCACCAAAACGAAGCAATAATATTTGGAAATGCGTCGGGTTGAACATCTGATTCAACATGATACATTATTGATGCAGCTAATAGCATCAAAATCATTGTAACAAACAGGGTTACAACTAATTCTTCTTTTTTCCTTTTTAAAACTTTTCCTAATAATTGTAATGATTTTGAATATCGATTTACTTTTAATATTCTTAAAAGTCTTGTTAATCTTAATATTCTTAAAAATCTCAAATCTATCTTTATTAATAGAGGAATATAAAACGGAATTATTGCAAAATAATCTATTATCGCCATTGGCGATAAAATATATTTTATAATAGCTCTAAATGCATTTTCTCCTGGATATTTATGCACAGCTGTTATCAATCGAAGCAAATATTCTACTGTAAAAATAATTACAGATATTATCTCAAATACATCAAACCAAATCCTATATGTAACTTGTAAATTTGAAAAAGATTCTAAAATCACTGAGACGATATTGGCGATTATCAATACTATTATTGTAATATCGAAACATTTGCTTTGAATGTCAGCTTTATCTGCAGGTTCAATGATCTCATATATTCTTTTATGTAATTTTTTTAACAATCTCATTTCATCTCTTTTTTTAGTTAATCTATAAATTCATCCTATTTTAAACCTAAAATTCATATTTTGTATACAAAGATATTTACCCACACTTCATATCTGTATAACGACGATTTGAGTAGCAAAATTGTTCGGCGTCTTCGCCGAATTGGCGCGATTCTGGAGTGAGGGCCATTGCCCGAACGTCTTTAGCCAGAATCGTGACAATAAATTTTGACTACTCCAAATCTCTTGTTATGCATTTATAATTCTTAAATTCATTTCTCTTTAATTATTTTAAACAATCAATCTGGGATTGTGATATTTTTCTTTTTCATTATTTCTATTACACCTTTGGGAATCGGTCTACAAGCACAGTATTTCACATGTTCAAGATGCCATTCTATTCTTTGTTCTTCTGTAGCTTTTTCTGGCATCTTATTCTTCTCATGCCACTCTTTATTTATTTTCCCCACTTCTCTTTCCTTTTCTTAAATCACATCCAAAATTTCTCTTGCTGTATATATCTTGTTTCTTGATTTCTTAAAATCTTTCAAATTTCTTGTTACTATAAAATCAATTCCTTCATTCAAAGCTAATTCATCAATTACTGCGTCTTCATAATCTTCTAATTCTGATATCATAGATTTTCTTAATATTTCTTCATGGGCCGTCAGGACGCTTAAGTTATCTAGTAAATTTGAAATTATCTTATTTCTCTTTATTCTTTCATATTTTTCTCTTTCCAGGAAATATGATAAAGTCGTTATTTCATGTGAGCTTACAAAGCCTTTTATCTCTTTCTTTACACATTTATCATATACTGCAAGAGCTGCTTCATGATCATCTCTTTTATTGAGAAAATCTATTATTATATTTAAATCAATCAATACTTTTTTCATAAAATCTCTTTCTCATTTCCTTTTTATCTGGAAGTTCATCTTTACTTATTATTCCGTATAATTCTCTTGCATCTTCAGAAATTTCTACCGATTTTGTTTCAGTCTTTAATCTGATTAGATATTTCTCAAAGATGTTGGATATTGATTGATTACTTTCTTTTGAATATGTTTTAGCAAAATCTATTAGCGATTCGTCTACATTGAGTGTAAGCTTTTTATTCATACTACCCTCCACGTAATAATTTACCACTTATATACGTATAAATCAACTTTTTTCACGTATATCTTTTCACTTTTATTACGTGACTAAACGGAGTTTTTCTTTTATATCCCAAATAACCCACAAAAGCAGGAAGTCAATGTACGATAAGAAATTCTTGCCCGCCGGAGGCGTGTGCATAACGACGAAATCAGTTGCGCCCTCGATCCTGGAGCGAAGCGGAAGGAATTGGCGCGATTCTGGAGTGCAGCGCGATCAGCGCGGAACGTCTCCGCCAGAATCGTGACAATAGACGGCGACAACTGTATTTCATTTGTTATGCATTTTAACATTTTCTTATGATTTATTAATAATCTTTGTTTTTATTCCAATTCTTTCTCCAATATTAACTAATGTTTGGGGATTATTGCTATAAATTTCTTTATCACTTTTTAAACCAATTAAGTTATTAAAATCAGAAGCCATTGATAATTCACGACGCTTTAAAATCTTAATATCATCTCCAAACTCCCCTAATGTTAAAATTATTGAAGGACCTAATACCAAACAAATTTTTGTTGTTTCATATGCTAAACCAGCGCCTCTGGTTTCATCATACATCATTATTGGTGAATCTGAAGTGGCAATAGATACTTTAGTCCTTGGGAAATATTCAATATATAAAGTTCTTTTCATAAAATTTTCATAAAAATTTATATTTTTATATCGTCCAACTTTCGATAACATTCTTAATGTTAAAATTTGTGTTTCATTTTCATCATATTCTTCATTATATTTATCACTTAAGCTCAAATTAATATTCTTAGCAATTCCTTTTAATTCCTCAAATACCCTAGGAACTCTTATCATTTGTATATAAAAATATTCTGATATTAGTTTCTTATATTTGGGATTAATATTGTATGCTGTATTAGATAAATTAATTTCTTCTATAAGATTCTTAATTGTACCTCTAATTAAACTATACTCTTTTTCTATTTGATTAAAACATTTCTCTATTTCATTATTCATTTCATGATTTTTATCAATAAATGAATAATAATAGTTTTTAGAAGCTGTTTTCTTTATTGATTTTAGCCTTATTTCACCTGATATTTTATCTAATACCCATATCGCAGAAGTTTTCTCCCATTCATTTGGTAAATTCTTAGCTTTAAACCCTTCAAGATAAGATTGCGGTACATAATGTTGGTTTTTATATTCAGCCATCTTTACATTTTTTCCTGATTTGTTAAAAATATATCTTCAAAAATTTACTCTAAATGACACCAGAAAACAAGTATTCTATCAAAGATTGAAATTCTATATCCCGCGAAGCGGGTGCATAACGACAATTTGAGCTGCGCCCTCGATCCTGGAGCGAAGCGGAAGGAATTGGCGTGATTCTGGAGTGTAGCGCGATCAGCGCGGAACGTCTCCGCCAGAATCATGACAATAGACGGCGACTGCTCCAAAATTTTTGTTATGCATTATATTTTTTGATACCAAATCTATATTTCAACTTTAAAAATATTATACTTTGGAAAGGATTTCTTGAAATTTCTAATTTTATTCTCTTTTTAATTTTACTTGCTTTGCTTGCTTTAAGATATTCTTTATCAGTAAAAGTTAATGATGATGATGATATTTGCATATATCTCTCATTATATGCTTCTATCTTTCTAATTATTTCATTATCTTGAAATTTATCAATTTTCTTCTTAAAAATTTTGATATCTCTTATTAATAAAGAATATTGTTCAATTGATAACCTATGAGAACGAAAATTAGTTGTTAAATTGAATATTTCATCAAAAATACTAATTACGAACAAGCAAAAAGAAAGTATTCCTAAGAAAATTATAATATATCTGGTGTTTTCAATTTTAATCAAAATACTAATATAATCAAAATCCGCGAATGCTATTAAAGTAAGTAATCCAGGAATTAATATATTTATAACCTTAATTAAAATCGATAGAGCTTTTCTTTTTTGTTCAAAATAACTATGAAGATCACGTTGGATTTTCACCTTTTTTATTAAATCATCAATAATCTCTAACATATACACCTCAAATTTCTATATCTCAATTTTTATTATTTCTCTACCAACTTCTTTATGCCAATAAATTTCTATCAATTCTAAAGAAATCTCATCGTATTTTTTTGATATTTCCATAATATTTCGTTTTAATTTCGCAATATCATCATCACCATAAATTAAAAGAATAGCTCTGCTGTAATTTGCTAAAGTATGATAATTAGTTAATGTCTCTAAATCCTTTTTAAGCCCATTTTTTCTTGCATTAACTGGTTTCACTTCAATTACAAGTAGATTTCCATCCATATTCCCAGGTTCATGTACTAAAAAATCAGGTTTACTTTTATCAAGAATATTATTTCTTATTAGGGGATGTCCCGATTTATCCAATTCTCCACATAATTGATATCGCTCATGTTCATCCCATTCTTTTCTCATCTGGTGATACAATTCATAACAATAAACCCTTTCTATATAGATTGGTTTTTCTTTATTCGCAATTGGTATTTGAAAATATTGAGCTGATATATTCATTATTGCCATTCAAAATATTCTATCAATATCTATTTTTGCCACCTATATATGCATAACGACGATTTGAGTAGCAAAATTGTTCGGCGTCTCGCCGAATTGGCGCGATTCTGGAACGAGCGATCAGCGAGTGTCTTTAGCCAGAATCGTGACAATAAATTTTGACTACTCCAAATCTCTTGTTATATAGATTTTTCTAATTCTTCCATTTCTCTAATATCAATAATTACAAGATCAATATCAGTATATGGATTTAGATTATATATTTTAAAGTTTCGAGGATTACTTTCAATTTGACTTTTTCTTAGACGATTTGAGTTAGTTATAGCAGTTTCAATTAAAGATTTGGTTTGCTCATAAATAGTTTTGTCACCCTTTTTATAATCTAAATAATTTTTCCCACTCAAATATTTTATAATATCTTCACTTCTATCAAATGCTTTTGCAGTATACTCATAATGCATCAAAATCCAAGTTTCAAATGATATAGCTGAAAATGCAATTTTTATACCTGCATCCTTGGCATTAGAAAAGGTTTCAGGGTGTTTAGTATAACCATCTTTATCATAAACCACCCATATTTTATCTTCTGGAATTATTCGACATTTTTTAGCCTCAGCGACTAATTCTTTTCCTGTATTTTTTTTCTGTATCAATTACTTTAACATCAATTTTATTACTAACAAATTTGCATTCTCTAATTAAGGCTTTAAAATATGCACTTTCAGATTTATTTTTCATACCTTCACAAAGAATATACATTCTATGTTGTAGTTTTCTTGAACCTGATTGTTTTCTTGGTTTAGGCATTAAAAAATACCCTTTATCAAATCTCCAATACTTGTTGTTGGAATAGCTTTAAATCTACCGTCTAAGTACATTTTTGAATACCTAGATTTTTCTCTAACGACATTTTTATCAAATTCATCTAAAGAGTATAAATCTGTAGAATTATCTTTTTTCTTATCAGTAAACCATATTTGTTCTCTTTTCAGAATTTGTAAATCTAATGCACAAGTATCATGTGTTGAAATTAACAATTGTGAATTATTGATATTAATCTTCTCATTAGTAAATAATTCAATTATAAATTTATTTAACAATGGATGTAACCCACTGTTAAATTCATCAATTATTAAAATTTTACCAGTTTTTAATGCTGCGATAACTTCTCCAGCTATATCATACATTTTTATTGTTCCAGTAGATTCTTCTGAATCAAGATCAAAATATTCAATTTCATTAGTTTGTACACCGTTATCGAAGATATTATGTCCTAATAATGGTGTGTACTTAAAATCATTTATAATTTTTTTTCTAATCTCATCAGGAATGTCATCTGGAAGTTGTAATTTTTCAGATACGTCTTCATCCTCATCCAATCTTATATCTGCGACTGAAAGATCTGCTGCTTTTAGTATTCTTAACAAAACATCTTTAAATTCATCTTCCTTATCTCTCAATTCAAATGTAGTACTATGAAAAGGACGATCAGAGGAATCCATCCTAACGTGTATATTAATTGAATCTCTAAAGAATCTATATATTGTATTGAGTATATTGTTTTTTGAATTTGCAACTACCGAAAGAAATAATCTATTAGGAAGCAAAAAGGTTTCAAGATTTTTCTTCTCTCCAGTAAAATAACTTCCATACTTTACATTTTCATTTTCGCGAATGAATAAAATCGCTTTTCGTCCCTCAGGAAAAAAATGCAATTCTTCCTTTAAAAAAGCTTTTTCATTAAATTCTATACTATAAATATAACGAATGTCTTCAACAATAAACTCAATTTCAAAAGAAACTGGTAACTTAGAATTTTTTTTATCTAATCGAAATGGTTGATAAGCTGATATCAATTGATCTAAATCAGATCTATGTGAGTATAGTATTAAGTTTATAAACTGCGAGAGTGCTTTTATTATATTAGTTTTCCCTGAAGCATTTGGCCCATATATAGCGGTAAATGTATATAAATCATATCTCTTACCATCCACAGGAACTATTTTAACTTCGTCATCACTTTTTTTATTATTTGCTGTAAAACTTAAAGAGATTTCATCATTTATTGATAAAAAATTGCTAACTGAAAAGTCAATAATCATGTATTTACCCAATTTAAAGTGTAATTCTGTAATTTTTATACATATTAGACCCTTAAATTATACTACTATACCGTCTTTTGTCAACATTAATCTCATCTTAATTCTATATAACGCCGATTTCTGCGGTTTGCCGTATTTGGCGGAATTATTGCGAATAGCAATAATTGTGACAAAGGCAAATCCGTAGCAAATCATTGTTAAATTGACTAATTGTCTTCAATTACCATGTTTGTAATAAATTCGATAAAATCTTTTTTTGACTCTTCAAAGATAAATTCACAACTATCTAGAAGGAAGACATATGAGATTTTACCATCCAACCGTAAGTAGTTTTTATCTAAATGGAAATATTTTGGTGATCCATCTTTTTCATATTCCATTTCTATTGGTTTCTCAATATCTATAGTTTTTGAATTGCTAATATCTTTTTCATAAATTACGACATATCCATGTGCTCCACCCATATGAGGATACTTCTCTGGTTCACTAATTTCTAAAACTGTAAACATGGGATCAAATTCAGAATTCCTAATTTCTTCAACATTAGGAGCTATCGAGTTGAACTTAGATAAAATAGAATCCGTGTTATGAAAGAAGAATGTAGTTATTGTATATGAGATTCCATCTACAGTATCTTCATTAATTATTGGTTCTGATGAGAACTTGATAGCACTAAAATGATTTTTATAATCAGCAAGCATAGGATACCAACTGTTTTTTAGGGGCATCCAGATCCCCAATTGGCGAGATATTACTCCCGGTCCATTTTCATAATTATAGAAAGTAAAAAGTTCATTTTTATCAATAAAATCATCACTTGAAGCTCTTATGAAATTATCTCTTAGATCAATATAGAATTTATCATTTTGTAAATCATAATCACTATATTTGCCAAGTTTTTCATAACAATCAAGGGCTTTTGAAGGCATAAATGCTAAAGATGATGCGATTGCATAATCATACCAAAATCTGGGATGGATTTTATCTTCAGGAATTCGGTTTTCAATATATTGAAAATTATCTATTGCTTTATAGCTTTCTGTTGAAGCAGATTGGATTGCGGCAAGAAACCAAATATATCTATAATCAGGATTAGAATAGTTCCCTATTATTTCCATCTGATGAATCGCCTTATTAAGAGAGCCTGGTTGATCAAGATTATATAAATAGAAATAGAGCAAACCTTTTAACAAAGCTAAGTCCTGATTCTGTTTTGAATTATCAAGCCCTTCAAGTATTTCTGCAAAATGAGTAACCTCATTTGCTAAATCTTGTTTTGAAGAATCATATTTCCAATATTCATCAGGTACATATACATCAAAATAAAACTCATTTTGAAATATAAATTGTATTTCTTCATTAAATTCTTCAAATCCGGGAATATTTGGAATATTGATCAATTCTATTCCTATTGCAAAAATGTTTCTGACAAATATTTCAATAAGAAATAAAAACAGCATAAATCTTCGGTGTTGTAAAATCATTTGCATATCCTTCTATAAGGCAAGAATTATTTGCCCATGTTTTTGACTCATATACATCAGGTTGGAATATAGAATTAAGCTATTTTATTTTTTCCTTAACCATCCAATGATTCGCATGCTCTTCTAATAAAACCATTTTATACTTTTCCTTTAATTCTTGATCCTCTTCTAGTATATATTGATATACAAGTCCTGGAATAAAGTCTGGAAAATACTCAATAAGAATATTATTCAATCCTCTAGATTCATTCAGTTGACCATTTCGATAAGCCAATTCGACCATATAAATTAGGATTGTTTCATTTTGTGGAGAATTCATTGATTGAAATAAATTCTGTAAGCAGTAATATGCTGTTTCATATTCCTTACGACTGTATAGATAGTTATACAAATAATCGTAATATACATAAACACGGTCTTCTGCATTTCTATTATCAGCAATCTCAATTAATTTTGTTGTTCTGATTTTCATATCATCTGAATCTTGAGGTAACTCGTCAGATTGGAATGCTTTAGAAGTTAAATCGAGGTATTCCAACATAAAATTCCCTGAATGTGATCCATTTGAATTAAGTGAAATAACCCAAGGTGGAATGTAAAGATAATTGGCTTCAAAGTCTAAATATGAATCTCCATCAAAATCAATGAGAAAGACATGTGTATCATTCTTTTCTACTAATACACCAAAGGGATAAAAGTTCATTGATAGAAAAATCCTATTATCATCTTCAATATTATACACATGGTATTCATTTTCTGGCCAAAGCCCAAGATTATCCATTCCTAAATAATCATCTTCATTAATATTCCCTATAATGTCTTTTAACGAATCCCCAATTGATATCTCGATTGTATATACCTGTAATGAAACAAAATACAATACAATATTAAACAATATATATCTTCTCAATTTTCTCTATTCCTAAATAAACAGTTGCTTTCAATTTAACGACGATTTGAGTAGCAAAACGGGCCGAGTCTTCGAGGCTTGGCGCAGTTCTGGAACGCAGCGCGATCAGCGCGGAGTGTCTTTAGCCAGAACTGTGACAAAAGTTTTGACTACTCCAAATCTCTTGTTATGAGGATTTTTTTCTTCTTTTTGTTTTCAATAATTCACTCCATTTTATCTTACAAGTTTCTAAATATTTTTCATTAGTTTTTATTTTGTGCATAACTAAATCAATTAGTAGATCAGAATATGTATGTGTTTTAGGATTTTCAATAAGGTGATAATATTGATTATCATGAGTTGTTCTAATATTTTCAATTAATAACATACCTTGAAAAGTATAAGAAGTCATTTTTTCATCAAATTTCTCAGCGAATAATATTTCATTAATTTTTTGAATTATATCTTTTGAGGTATATGGGTGTGTTCGATTGTGATCTTTAGGAACTTCAATTAATTTTGCATTCGCACCTTCATCTGAAATAGATAATTTCAGATCCCCTTCCCCTTCTTTTTTTGTCAAAACAACTTTATATTCTAAAGGAATAGCAAGATGATAAGATTTAATCTCATCTTCTTCTTTATTAAAATCTTCTAAAAACTTTTTTACTATTGTTTTAGTATTTTCCCCATATTTATTTATTATATTAATATCATCTAATTCATTTTTATCAGAAATAAGTGATAATAAACCAGGCATTTCAGTTCCATATGGATTATGATATTTAAATTCTTCAATGCATTCTAAATAATTTAATACTGAAGCCTGGAAAATCCTAGACAAAGTTTTTTGTATATCTGGTATCAATAAATGTATTGATTTATCTCTTAATTCATTTATTTTCTCTATATTTTTTCTAATTGGATTTGATTTTTCTGGGAACACTTTTGCTACAGCTGTTAGAAGGCTAATAGTTTTATCTTGAGTTCTTTTTATTTCTTCTTCTCCATATTTCTCTATTATTCTAGCTTTCAATAATAACTCCCAAGCGTTTGCTATTAAAATACTAAATGATTCTACTCTATATTTTAGAACTGGATTATTATATGTTCCGATTGATAAATAAAACGCTTGTAAACTTCTATTAATAAGGTTAAGAAGTAAAGATTCATCCCCCTGCTCAACTACATGACTTTTTTGAGACATAAAATAGGAAAATGTTTCAAAATTAAGGCTTCTAATTCCTCTTGCAATATATTTATTTTGTTCTATTTCAAATAGATACACGTTCTTCAATTTATTTCTGATATAGGCACCAACACTACCAGCTTTATATCCAGATTTTTGAGCAATCTCATCAACAGATAGTGGCGTTTTTGTATTTTCACTTTCAATGAGAACATCATATAAACCACGATATGAATCACGTTTTTTATACTTTGCCATAATTCTCTCCTAAATTCCTCATAACGACGATTTGAGTAGCAAAATTGTTCGGCGTCTTCGCCGAATTGGCGCGATTCTGGAGTGAGGGCCATTGCCCGAACGTCTTTAGCCAGAATCGTGACAATAAATTTTGACTACTCCAAATCTCTTGTTATAAGGATACTTTGATTTACATTTTAATGCATCATTTTTATTAATCTCTTAAGCTGTTGGTATTTTAAAATTTCTTTCTTCTTTTCTCTTTCTTTTCTTCTATCTTCTTACTTTTAATCCAAGATATTCTTCAAAAGGTTCGAAATCTTTATCATTATGTATTAGTTCATATCCGTTTTCTATACAAAAAGTTGCTATTAGCACATCTATTGTTTTTCTTACAGTTACTCCCCTTTTTCTTAAAAATCTATAATTATCTGCTGCCTGGATTGCTATTTCTTTGCCGACAAAATCTCTATATTCAAGACTTCCTATTAATTTCTTAGCTATTCCATAATCTTTATCATTTTTAAATCCTTGCAATAATTCTGTAATTATTAAATCTCCTATAATTACTCTTTCTATTCCTAAATCTTTATCCAATCTATCCGTATGAGGAGCCTTTTTTCCATTAAAATAATCTATCCAAGCTGATGTATCTACAACAATCATTTATCAATTCTCATCTCATCAAGATCGCCTTCCCACTTCAATTTGCCTCTTAATGATCTTATCGCATTCTGCTGTTTGAACTTTATTAACATTCTTAAAGCTTCTTCAACTGTTTCTTTCTTTGTATTGTATCCAGATAATTCAATTGCTTGATTCATTAAACTATCATCAATCACTATATTTGTTCGCATACAAGTGCCTCCAATGTGTATCTTACACTATAAATATACACATAAATGAATGATTTTTCAATCAATTTAGGCAATATTGGGATTTTTATCTTTCGCAAATTAACACAATAAATTATTTAATTATTTATATTTAAGGAATTTATATGCGTAATATCTTAAATTCTTCGTATCGCTCCAAAGTATTCCTTATAACGACGATTTGAGTAGCGAAACCGGCCGAGTCTTCGAGGCTTGGCGCAGTTCTGGAACGCAGCGCGATCAGCGCGGAGTGTCTTTAGCCAGAACTGTGACAAAGGTTTTGACTACTCCAAATCTCTTGTTATCTGTAGCTAAATTATATTTTTCTATTTTAAATAAATCGAGTTTTTACTTTTGTTCTAAAAACACAAATGAATTACTTTCCATAGCAGTATAAATCAAAAAATCTATATCTCCATCGCCATCACAATCATTTGGATAAAAATAACTTATTTGATTATTACTTTCATAAAAGGATAGAACTTTGCTCTTGAAGAATCATAATCTAATAAGAATTTATCAGATCTTTTTAATTCAACAACTTGTATATCAGCTAGATGATTAACAAGGATAAGATCAAATTGAGAACGTGAAAGGCCCTTTTTTGCTTTTGATATAACATATTTGTCTGTGTTTATCAGAAAAGGAACACCAAAAATGATAGTTTTACCATAGATGGTTAATATTTTTTCCATTAGATGTTCAGGACCAGTTATATCGATCTTACTAAAACCAAAATTTTTTTTACCTAGATTCTTTGCTATATCATTTGAAAGAGGGATAGTATCAATTATATCTTGCATACTTGATATCAACCAATCAGCTTGCTTAAAAATCTGTTTTTCGATTACTATTTTATTTAAACTACCTGAGGAAATCTTGTCTGATAAAGCAAGTATATCTTCATTTGTAAATTCACCACTAGTTAGAAATTCATTTAAAAGAAGAGAATAATCAATTTCAGTATCAAACTTCTCAAGATCAGTTCCAAGTCTATCGTTAAGAAATGGAATAATCCTATTACTAAACCTAACTTTTTTTTCATTTCGTTCTGATTTATCTATATTTAAGATCTCATTATATAATTCATAAGTTATTTGTACAGTATTCGGTTCTAAGGAGTTTATATCTCCTATTATAATATGGTTAATGTTTTTTGATACTAGGTTTCTCAATGAGTCTAGTACAATTGAAATACCCTTTGGTGGATTAATAATATTTGATCCAAGAATATTGATGTTTTTTTCATCAAGAAGAATTTTGGTAGTATAGTTATCATCAACAATATCATCTTTTTTTGTTGGATAGTATCTTCTCTTGGAATACTCTATAAATGACTCATTATATTTAAAAAAAATTTTATTTCGGATTTTTACTCGATCATTAAGTACTTCAATATTTGAATCACTTTTTAATCGTGTGATTTTAGTTTTTAGTTTTTCAATTGGTGTTTTTCTCATTTTCTCACCTTTTGTCCGTAGAACGACGATTTGAGTAGCAAAATTGTTCCGCGTCTTCGCGGAATTGGCGCGATTCTGGAGTGAGGGCCATTGCCCGAACGTCTTTAGCCAGAATCGTGACAATAAATTTTGACTACTCCAAATCTCTTGTTATGTACTATTTTTTAATTTTAAGTTGAAGTCAATAATTTTATTATGTTCTATAAAATAATCATCTTCAAGATCTACTATTTGAGCAATAAAAGTACCTGGTACGCCTACTTCCTTTATAAATTTTTCCTTAGTTGATACATCGTTATCAATTATTAATTCGATAGCTTTTTTTAACAAAGTAGGTCTATCTATGATTAATCTATCATCAAGTGGTTCAATCTTTCTAATACCATTATAATTCATTCTTCTAAATACATTACTCATTTTATCTTCTGAAATTAAATTTAATTGTCTTGCACGTACAACAATAGCTGCTATTGAAACATGCCATCGCTCTTTCATTCGAATCAAATTATTTAAATCAGTTGAAAAGAATTCTTTTGTAAATTCATTTCTAGGTAATAACAACGAAGAAGCAAACCTATGTGCTTGTTTTTCAATCAGATTAAAATCTTCAATATATTGTTCTTCATCAATTAAACGATGTAAAACAATATGCCCTAGTTCATGTGCTAAATTAAATCTATTCCGGGCTGCTTTGTTATTTTCAAAAGAAGACAACATTGTTGCAAAATTCTTGTATGAAGCTGAAAATGCATCAATTTTTTCGGGAAATTCTGATACACCAACAAATACTCCTTGATTTTCAATTAAATTCACAATATTTATAATTGGACCAAAACCTATATTTAATCTATTTCGTATTTCATCAGTTATTATTTCAATATCATGTGGTTTTAATTTCTTATAATCAATATTTTCATAACCTTCCAAATTAAATTCAGGAAATTCTACGTATTCTTTCAAATTAATAATTATCTGGTATAACCATTTTATAAATATTTCAGCTCTTAATTTTTTTCTTTTAGAGCTTGATTTAACACTTCGAAATGTTGTTACTCCTGTTATTTTATTATTATAATTATTGTCGTAATAGAAATATTCAATAGGAAATTTCAAAGCATTAGATATCTTAATAGTATTCTCAGCATTGGGATTTTGTACATCTTTCTCAATTGCAGAGATTGTCTGACGTTGTACACCAATTAATTGAGCTAATTTGGTTTGTGATAATTCATTGAATTCTCTTGCTTCTCTTAATCGTTCACCAATAAAATCTCCTCTAAATGACTCCATCTTTTACTTCCTGGCTTATCTTTAATTTCGGCTGTACTTCATCTACAAAAACTTCAGGTTCAACATTGATATTAAAATAATCTTCCAGATTTGTAACTTGTATCCATTCTTTATTATTCTCATCAGGATACCCAATAAAAGAAAAAATACCTTCGGCATCTTTTCCAAAACAAATTATTCCATAAGATTGATCTTGTAATACTAAATCCTTTTCTTCATATTCAGGGAATAAAGAAATTTGATTGTTTTCAGCATAATTACCACGGTAATTCGCTTTCTTAGGGAAATCTCCCCTATTTCTTAATCTAAATGTAGTAAGTATTAGTTCATCATTGAAATTCATCTTTAAAAAGAATGATGTTTGCTTCTTTGTATATTCTTCCTTCGATAGAATTGCATTTTCCCCAATACTACCTAATTTCAATAATTCATATTCTACAACTGCTCTTCTAATATTACTAACGTGATTGCGACCGTAACAATATTTTAAATATTCTTTACTTTGGATTTCACTATCAGCAGTGAGCATCCCATGATATACAGTTGTACCTATTACACTCAGAAAGTCACTATTTTCGTTATAAATCTTCTTCATGACCATATATTATCATACGAGATGGTATTAGTCAATTATTTCGTGGTTTTTATCTATTTTGTCATGTGTACATAACGCCCGGTTCAGCTGCTTGGCGGCGCGTGTCTTCACGCGCATTGGCGAGGTTCTGGAGTGCAGCGCGTTCAGCGCGGAACGTCTAAGCCAGAACCTTGACAATAGCCAAGACAGTTGCAACCGTTTGTTCTACGTCTAATTATAATTACTGGATTTTTCTATTAATTTCCCAGATACATATTTATGAAGTATCATAGAAACCAATGTCTGATAAGGCAAACCTTCTTCTAAAGCTCTAACTTTTAAATTCTTTAGATCTCTTTCAGAGATTCTTATATTCATTCGTTTATCTTTTTTAATAGTAGCTTCTGCATATTCTTTAGCCTGGACAATATATTTTTCTTCTTCTTCAGATTCTAACCATTCATCATTATTAATTGATTCTATTAATTCTAATTCATCATTATCAATTGGAGTGATTACTCTATTATTTTTCATTATTCCCTCCGTTAGAAAGATATTTTTTTGTATATTCCCTACTTGGAAATATTGTTTTCAAGAAAATCTCATTATCTTTTTCATTTATCACAAATGGAACGACATAAATATAATTCTTATATTCAATCAAATATAATTTTTGATTGCCATATTTATTACTATTAGGATGTTTAAGAACTTTTACGATCTTTCCTTCGGAAATACAGAGAACTATCTCCTCAAATGAGATCTTTCTTGTATTTTTCAAAAGTTCATTCTTTTCGTCATTCCAATTGAAAGTCATAATGTAAATTTAAGTCTATGTGTGCCTTTTGTCAATACTTTTTTAATGGATTATGCTAATAGTAGTGTCATTAATTATTTAGGTTCATTTGATGCAATATTCTTTATTATTTCAGTACCTACTGTGAAGCCTCTATAATTGGCCGTAGAACGACGATTTGAGTAGCAAAATTGATCCGCGTCTTCGCGGAATTGGCGCGATTCTGGAGTGAGGGCCATTGCCCGAACGTCTTTAGCCAGAATCGTGACAATAAATTTTGACTACTCCAAATCTCATGTTATATAATAATATTTCATTCATTATTCTCTAAATAGTTATTAATAGCTTCAATCGCTGGATGTTCCCCATTTGTTCCTTTTACATATCTTTCTCTAGCATTTTCTAAGCTTGTATTAATTTCTATCTGCGAAGCTCTTTCTTGAATCATAACATTAGCTATTTGAAAATAAAAATTTGCTTCTGCTAAGGTATTTCCATTAATTTCATTAAGACATTTTTCTAGGATTTCATGAAAAACTTTCAATTCATTATTACTTACATATACAGGTAACAAAGCATTGGCAATATAACTATTATCAGGTTCTATTAATAAAGCGTTATAACTAAATTCTATTGCTTTCTCTATTTCATCATTTCTTATTAAGCAATCAACATATCTATCATAAATTCTATAATCATATGGATTTGATTCCATAACTTGTTCAAAATTCTCTAATGCGTTTATGATATCATCTATTTTATAATAAATTGATCCAAGCATACTTATTGCATCATATTTATAGTCACTTCTTTTATAATTCTCAATTGCCTTTTCGACAAACGGAATTGCTTCATTATAATTTCTATTATTAAAAAGCATTAATCCATATGTAAAATTATATTCTGGATTGGCTGGATCATTTTCTACTAGCTTATTAAATATTGTAAATGCATCGGTAATTTTGTTATTAGAATAATAATATTTTCCAAGAATTTCCCATGAAATTGGATCATAGTATTGATATTTTCTATATGCAGCATCTAAATATTCATATCTTAATGCATTAACATTTCCATAATGATCATTAGAGCTATCTCTATATCCAGAATATATCGAGTTGTAATACAACCCTATTTCATTCGATATTTCACCATTTTCATTTTCTAAAAATGTTTTTAAAATTTCTATTCCATCAAATAAAAATAATGAGAATTTCCCGCCTTTTTCTCTTAAATCATATAAATTCTCATTCTCTTCTAAATCTTTTAATCCAAACATCTTATGATTTATACTCTGTGCAAAATAATTTCTAAATATCTTAGATTTCTCAATTACAATAATTTTATTACTATTATTTCTATCAATAGAGTATAATAAATCCATTGCAGACTTATATTGTCTTCCTTCAACCAATTGTCTTGATTGCTCAATTACGTCTTCTATTGGATCACAATAGACAGAACCGATTGCAAGAAAAGTCATTAAAATAGAAAATATAATTCTTTTCATTAAATCCCCTTTTTAAATAGATTGTTCACCATATCCTACAAGTTTTTTCAAGCTTATTTAAGCTCATTTTCAATAAAAATCTCTTATGTATATAACGACGATTTGAGTAGCGAAACCGGCCGAGTCTTCGAGGCTTGGCGCAGTTCTGGAACGCAGCGCGATCAGCGCGGAGTGTCTTTAGCCAGAACTGTGACAAAGGTTTTGACTACTCCAAATCTCTTGTTATATTCAATTTTATTAATATCACATATTATTGATTAAAAGTTTTTTATTCTTAAAATTAATTACAAAATATTTATAACATAATGCCGGGAAAATTAATATCTTAACAACTTCAATTAAAGATTTATATAAAATATATTCTTGATTATCTAAAGGAAGAAAAGCATTTGATATATATAATATTACTTGTGGAAACAAATATATAATTATCAATTTATACAGTTCACCATTATTTTCTCTAATAAACATGAATGAACTTTTTGTATTAGGAAACCATCCTATATCTTCAACTGACGCTATCACTAAAGTAAAGATAAATAAATATAGGTATGGAGTCGTAACAATTAAAAAAATTAAATCATTTTTTTCATTACTAAAATTAATAATAGAGTTTCTTTTAAACAACTCGATTACTACAAACCCTATAATAAATGGAAACATTTGTATTGCAATTGCCAAATTTGAACTTATGTAATTTATTATAGCCCTCTTGATATTCAAATTAGCTCTATAATTTTCATCTATCAAATCTTTATATATATGTTTAATCAACTTAATTTTTTGTATTATAATTAAGAGATCCAGTATCCAGCTGATGTATCTATTAGTTCTTTCATAAAATTCACCACTAAAAAATACATCTTTAAGAGAATTTAAAATCACCAATAGAATAATTGAGATTAAAATCAATAAAATATTTTTGTTTTTTAAAATAATTTTTGCAACTTCATTCATTTCTTAAATCCTTAATTTTATAATATTATTTACTTATACCATTAAATTAGCAACTTCTCCTACAAATATTTAATTAAAACACAATTTATGTTCAGACCGAGCTTTGTATACAAATTTCTAATAACTACGTGTACACAATTTTCTGTATTTTACCATTTTAAGGCTGTTTTCAGCCCCTGGGAACTATATTTTATAAATAATTCTATCATTCGCATCTTTAAATAGACAATTGTTAGCTAAGTCATTAGAATATAAAGACTTATTGATTTGTAATGAAATGGAAAATCAATAAGTTCCTTTAATCTTATAACTCTTTTAGGCGTATTATTTTAATCAGGAGCTAATCTAATCTCTTTTTCTTAATAAATCGCTGCTGTACACTAATCTATTAGAAATGTGTTGACCAAGTTACCGGCCGTTACCTTTATTGAATATAACGACGATTTGAGTAGCAAAATTGTTCCGCGTCTTCGCGGAATTGGCGCGATTCTGGAGTGAGGCCCATTGGCCGAACGTCTTTAGCCAGAATCGTGACAATAAATTTTGACTACTCCAAATCTCTTGTTAAATACCGATGTTTTTCATTCATTTCAGAAAAATCAAAATATTTTTTTCTTCTTATTTTCTTCATAGCTGAAAGTTTATGTTATATGTCCAAAGACAAGGATGTCTTTGGAATTTTATACTATCGCTATTTTCACTTCCTTTCCTAAAGCCTTTGCGACTTTTTCAATTGTTGATAATTTTATATCCTCTGAATGATTTTCCATTCTTGATATTACACTCTTTGTAGTATGTATCATTCTAGCTAATTCTTCCTGGGTTAATCCATTTTTCTCTCTTGCTTCTCTTAGAAATACACCGATCTTGAATTCCTCATACCCTTCCCAGAATTCTTCTTCTTTAATTCCTTCTTTTTTTATTCTTTTATCAACATATTCATCTAAGTTCATTATTCTTCCTCCTCAGATAATCTCGTCTATATTCTTCTGCTTGTTTTATCTCTTTTGCAGGGGTTTTTTGAGTTTTCTTTATTAATCCATGCGTTAACACAATTATGTTATTTTTATCCCAGAAACTAAATATTCTATATATATTTGAAGCGAATTTTATTCTTACTTCCCAAATTTCTTCTGTTGATTCTAATTTTTTGAAATAAGTCTTTGGAACTATATCTATCTCTTCAATAATTTTTAGAGTCCATGTAATCTTTTTAACAATATTTATCTCAAGATCATCTAAAAATTCTTCAACTGGACATCTTCCATTTTCTTTTTCATAGAAGATAATTTCTCGTTTCATACAATATAAGTTAGCATGCATGCTAACTTATTTCAAGTATTTTCTTCAAATAGCCATGGATGGCTATTTTCCACTTATAATGGCTTTCAACTAATGATGTTGGCAGCGCACCTATGGAAATTCATCTTATTTTTCTTAATCAATCCTATCACACCCAAGGATTTCCCTAAACGGAAAAACATCGTGTATTTAACGCCGAGCTAAGCTGCCAAATCGTCCCGAAGGGTTGGCGTGCTTTTTGAGTGAAAGAACGATCAGTGACTGAACGGCCGAAGGCAAAAAGCATGACAAAGATTTGGTCAGTTTCAGCGATTTGTTAAATACCATTTCTATTTTTATCAATTTTACTTTTACTCTTTTTTAAATTTTTTTTTCTATTAATTTATTTTATTTTAGATTTTTTTGACAAGATTCAAATAATCCTATAAGAATCCAGTAAATTTATCCTCTAAGTAGCATATTCTATTTTCACCTGAATCCGTATAAAAAGCCAAAAGGACAAATGCTAATTCATTGTTTTATATGGAAATATCCATGATATTGGGTTTCACCCAATAGGTGAACGTATGAAAATATGCTTATTCTCTGTATATCAAAGAAATAATTTTTATTTTCCCCTTGATTGATACGGATTCAGGTTTATAATAATAGGCAAAGATTCAAGAGCTGCAATTTCCCTTTCATATTCTTCATAATGCTCTATCCATTTGCTATTATCAGCTTGCTCAACAATATTGCTTGCTCCTGATGTTTGATTTTTATAATAAGTATCAATATCTTTATTCTCATCTCCATGGAATAGGCCAATGCATTTGAGATTAGGCCGCAATGGGATAATAGAGATATAATTCACAATCATGATATAGCCAAAACAACATATGTAGCTACTAAGAAAAAATGGAAAATATTATGGATGAGAAGTGATCTAAAATGGCATATATACGAAACTGCTCCAATTGTAGATAAACTTGAAGAATTTATAGAAATAGTTGAGAAGGATGAGTATTGTTGTTTTTGGGGATAATAAAAAAATATTGAGTGTATCGACAAGAATGATATAACAGCTTTGCACATCCTAGGAGCAAAGAGTCGTTTACATCAAAAATAAAAAAACGATTTGATACTGTAGAAGGCTGGAGCATTTATAGTAAGAGGATGGGGACAGTTGAATCCATATTTGGTCATTTAAGTGGAGTATTATAATTAAATCATTTCACATTACGGAGTAAAAAGAAGGTAAATACGCAATGGCTATTATATTGCTTAGTTCACAACATAAGAAAGATAAATAACTATGGCTGTGCAATATATTTTGGTTAAATACACAAAAATAGCAATATAGGTCAAGAAAACAACCACAAATTTAACTAAAATAATATCTAAAATTGGTAATCAGGAGACAAAATGAAAAATCTTAAAGGGAAAGTTGCGCTTGTAACAGGCGGAACCCGTAACGTTGGCAAAGGAATCGCAATCGGTTTAGGTGAAGCAGGAGCAACTGTCTATGTAACAGGCAGAAGTATAACCGACAAAGATGTAAAGGGTATTACTGCTGCTGGCGGAAAAGGTATTGCATTAGCATGTAATCATGAGATAGATGAGGAAGTAAAAAAAGTATTTGAAATTATTAAAGAAAAAGAAGGAAAGCTGGATATATTGGTTAACAATGCTTGGGGTGGTTATAATCGGTTACGTAACAGAACTAAATATAAAGGCTTTAAGTGGAAAGAAGTTTTTTGGAAACAACCTATAGAGTTGTGGGATGAAATGAACCATGTTGGTGTTCGTTCAAATTTTGTTTCAAGTGTTTTTGCCACAGAAATGATGATTGAGCAAAAGCAAGGATTAATAGTAAATATTTCGTTTTATGCCAGTCTTAAATACTACGGAAATGTAATTTACGGTACTGCAAAGGCAGCAGTTGATAAAATGTCTATGGATATGGCAGTCGAACTAAAACCATATAACATTACTTGTGTTTCATTATATCCCGGTTACATTGACGATAACAAGAAGAAGCCCAATCCCAAAAAAGAATCCTCTCAGTTCGTCGGGAGGGCAATTTCACACTTGGCTTCTGATGTAAAACCAATATCAAAAACTGGACAAATATTAGTAACTGCTGAATTGGCTAAGGAATATGGTTTTGAAGATATCGATGGTACTCAACCTGTACCATATGACACAATTAACTAGAAATATGCACTGCACCCAATGGGCCGGCCTTCGGCAAATGCGAAGTTGCCGCATTTCGCATATTTCTGAAACATTATTGGAAATAAACGCAAAATAATTTATATGAATAAAAAGAATATGCTATCTATAGCAGATTGGAGAGCTAAATAATGTTTTCTATGCTAACGAAAAAAGGACTCTTTATAATACTCCCCATTCTTTTGATCTTAACTACATCGTTTGTTTTCTATGTTGCAACTAAATCCCTGGGAAAGTATTGGGGTTATCTATTAGGCTTTGCATTTTATTACATAATATGGTGCATATTAATTCCGCTTTATACATCGAAGAGATCATTTTTCAGCTTTTTCAGAAATGAAAGACCTCTTTTCAGGAAGAAGAATTGGTGGATTTTAATATTATTTGCATCCACAATATTGGTACCGATATTTATGTACTTCATTCCGAAGCTACCATCAATGATTCCAGCTATAATAATTCTTGCTATCCCACTCTCAATAATTCATGGATATTGTGAGGAATTATTTTGGAGAGGACTTTATATTAAAGTATTTCCTAAAAGTATATTGTGGTCTGTATTTATTCCGTCAATATTTTTTACTCTTTGGCATATCGCACCTCAGTTTTCTATCCAAAGTGATCATCCTGTAATTTTTATAATTTCTACATTTCCTCTTGGAGTCACATATTCAATAGTTACGTTTGTTACTAATTCTGCAAAATGGTCAGCACGGGGTCATACAATCAGTGGTTTTTTGGCTTTTAGTTTGCCGATTTCATTATGTCTGTATAAAGTTATTGTTAGTTAAGGGAATTGTGCCAAATCAGAGTTTTTTATTTTGCGATTTTGAACATTCGGCATCTGTGCTTCGCTACTAACTATGAAAGACCTTGTATAGATTTTTATTCGATAGGAGTAAATATGATAAACACATTTATAAAGTCCTTACTAGCTGATAATGTTCATGAACAATATCAGGAGAAATTACGTCCATATGCTCCGCTAATTGGCAACTGGAATTTTGATTGGGTGGGACATGAGGATGATGGCTCAACTTGGACAGTTCCAGGTGAATGGATTTTTACATGGATTTTGGAAGGGCGTGTTATTCAAGATAATTGGATATGTCCATTAAGAGAACTCCGAAAAACGGATAAATATCCGGAAGGTGAGTATGGGACGACAATCAGAGTCTATGATTTTAAAGAAAACAATATAAAAGCATTTTGGTTTGGACCAATACTTTCGCAGTTCAACGTATTTAAAGTTACTGTAGAAAATGATGAGATAGTTCAAGATGAAATACCATTTATTGATAAAGGCAAAATCTCAAGATGGGTTTTTAAAGATATAACTGATGAATCATTTAAATGGGAAGCGTTTGTTACTAATGATAAAACGAAAACTTGGAAAATGAACCAGGAAGTTTTTGCAAAAAGGAGAAAATAATTTTATTAAAATTAATAATATAATATGAGGAATTTGATTGTAAATTGTTATTGTTCTCAGTGTTTTTCTTTCATGTAAGAAAGATTCCAACTTCCAGTCTCTTCATGGCATTGAATTACTGGCAGTTTTCACCTAAATATCTATAAAATAAAAATCCGGTAGCCTTTTGTGAAGACTGCCGGTTAACAAATCATGTTTTCAATGAAGTATGTGATTCTATTGATGAGGGTCTGTTCTGCCCCCCGGGTTTACGAAATAATAAAACTAGGGTTGCCAGCAGACCGGCGGTTAAGAAAGCCCCGGCGGCACAATAGAGCAGGCCGTCCGACATTATGGCAAATATTTTTCCGTTTAGAAATGTTCCCAAGGCTGCACTGGTTACCATTGTAAAAGAAGCGGCTGACATTACAGCTCCTCTACGCATCGGTGCAAGATTCTGTGCTTGAAAAACAATGGAAGATTGCAGGCTGATGAAGGCTAAGCCTGCCAAAAATAATCCTGCCACCGCGATGTATGCAGAAGTACTGCTGAAGGATATGAATGTGAAGCCTATTCCGCCCGTTAAACCAGCAAGAAAATAAAAGGCTTTGCCGATTTTCATGCGTAATTCTGCCGCTATTCTTCCGCCTAAGAGTGTTCCGATTCCGTAGGCTCCCAAAATCCACCCGATCCGAATCAGACCGTAACCGGTGAGCTGACGAAGGTACTCTCCCAGGTATGCGAAAGTACCTAGGGTAGAAAAGCCGATAAAAAACAGTAAACCGACAGTTTTCAGGAACCCCGGGGTTCGAAGCAATTCTTTGTATCCTGACCCTATAGAGCTGTTTTTTACTGTTGAGTCAGTAGGCAACAGAAGGAAAAGAGGAATTACTAACAGCAACTCCGCAAATCCGTATACCAAATATACCATTCTCCAGGAACCCAGCTGGGATACTGTTCCGCCGATTACCGTGGCCAGGGCGCTTCCCAGGAACATCAGCCCCATAACCTTGCCGATTCGGCTGTGCATTTCATGTTGAGGAGATGTTTCTCCGATATAAGCCATTGAAATCGGCATAACCCCGGCAGAAAAAGCACCGTTAATTGCCCGGATAACAATAATTACATTCAGATTTGGAGAAAAGGCTGAAGCCAAACTTGCAACAGCAGAACCCATTGCCGCCAGCTTCAGTATTCTGGTTTTGCCGAACCTATCACCCAGGGGACCAAAAAATAGAGTGAACAGACCGAAGCAAAGCATGTAGGACACTACAGTTCACCCAAAATAGAAAGAATCCGATTATAAAAAGCAGTATTGTAGGTTGATTCTTCATGAGGCTTCTACTTTGAGGGGCAACCATATTTCCATAATACCCTCTTTTTTCTCCTGCCAGTCCTTTCCATATCTTTCAATTATAGGGTAGTGATCCAGCTCATACCCGGATTTAGGAAGCCATTGAGAATATATTTGATCCATTGTCTGTTGCATCTCACTAATTTTGAGGCTGAACAGTGCATAGGTTCCTCCGTGAATTGTCGTTTCGAAAGTACCGGCAGGCAATTCTTTTTCTTTCTGTGCCTGATATCCGATAAAAAAAGCAAAATTTTCACTTCCCGAGTGAGTATTTCCGGTACAACTGCAGCCATTGCAAGAGCCGTAACAAACGCTGTATATGGCATCTACACTGCTGAGTTCGTCGTGTAATCCTGTACTTGCCTTGCTATGGATATCTTTCCATAGGTCGGAAACATCTTCATGACAGGAACTATGACTGGTTTGAATGCGTGTACCGATTATCCGCAGAGAATCTAGCACCTTGATTTTTGGATTCATGATTAACCTTCCTTTGGCACCATGATGGTTGCCGTCCATTAAATTAACCATGCTCATGAAGGGAGGGAGATTTCGTATCTTTCGAAAACGCCGCGGGGTTTGACCGTATTGAGACTTGAAAGCCCGAAGGAAGCTTTCCCCGCTGGAATATCCATATTCAAATGCAATATCAAAAATGCTTTTTTTGGTTTCCACCAGATCTCGAGCCGCATAATATAGCCTGCGTTCCCTTATATACTCCGCCAGAGACCGGCCCATAAAGGCCCGGAAGAGTCTGTGGAAGTGAAAAATTGAAGTGTTGGCCTGCATTGCCACCTCCTGCAATGATAAATCCACATGAAGATGAGCTTCGATATAATCTATTGCATTCTGTAGCCGCCGGTGATACCGGAAATCTTTTTCATTCATAAGCATCATGGTTTGTAATAAGATAAGGTATCAAAAACCGAAAAACCTGACATTCCGTGCTCAGTTTAAAAATCACTTTTCTTATTAGATGACATTGCTAAATTTCGTTTTATTTGCGCAAAAAGTGTATAATCACTTCCTATAATATTTAAATCATCAACTGCATTATCAGATTCATATTGTAGTTCTATTGGTACAAAATTATCATTAAAGTTTCTAAAAAAAAGATTAATACCAGTTGAAAGGTATAACTGGACTAAGAACCACGCAGATACTCTTTGTTGGTATTCTATCCCTAAATTTGTTCCAGCTCCACTCATCTAATCTCTTCCAATTGTAGTAAATTATATATTTTATATTCATATGATACTATAAGAATTACTTTTTGTGTATTTAACGACGATTTGAGTAGCAAAATCGGCCGAGTCTTCGAGGCTTGGCGCAGTTCTGGAACGTAGCGCGATCAGCGCGGAGTGTCTCCGCCAGAACTGTGACAAAGATTTTGACTACTCCAAATCTTTTGTTATATGCAACTCTTTCTTTTCCAATAAATATCCTAAAGTCCATGGACGGACTTTAGGATTACTTCTTTTTTTTCTTCTTTCGTGGTTTTTCTGACGGACTTATTGTTTCATTTATAAACAGATTATCTTTTTCTATATATCTTAGATTTTTAATCCAAGGTCTTTTTTCTTCATCATTTAAGAATTTATTTATTAATCTAATAATCTGTCTTTTTTCCCATAAATCACACTTATCATAATAGCTTTTTAATTCAATTACATCTTCCCGTGTCAAATCAACATTTAAAGCTTCGAGGGTGACCCTTCCTATATAATCACCTGAATTCTTTTGTAATTCCCTAAAATATTTTAAAATAATCTCTTTATTATAAAACGGTACACACCCAAGCAACCTTATATATGATATAGCTAAATATTCAGGTATATATTTCTGTGATATTATTTTTTCAGAAAATATATCCTTCACTGCTTTTATTATTTCCTTTGGTATAATATCTATATTTTTAATTATAGCATCTATCAAATATGGAGTCATTTGCGGATATTTTGGCAACGATTTAATTGTCTTTTCCAGTAGATCAAATCGTTTCTTTATTACAATGATTTTTATCAATTCCATTAATCTATCAGAATTTATAAAATCAGATTCAGAAATATCCTTTATAAGTTCTTCTAAATTTATTTTTGTTAATTGTTCAATTTCCCTTTTAGAAATCTCTCTAAATCTAGTTGGAACAGTTCCACCATACCCAGCTATTATTATAAATGGATTTTTATCCTTTCTTTTTTCTGGTGAAGTCTTATTTTTTTCCACGTTATCTTCTTTAATTTTTGAAGTTGCTTCTATTTTTGTTTTACTTTTGCTTATATTTAAACCTTCTCTCCAAAGTCTTTCAATTAAAAGTGTTAACCAATAATGCGCAGTTGTTGTATCAGGAGCAAATAGTCTAAAATCATCAACAAATCTTATAAATTCGATATTATTATCTTTAAGAAAATTATCTATACCAATTAAACTCGCTTCAGCTAATATTCTGCTCCCATTTGACCCAACAGGAAGTCCATAAGAATCTCTATTTGACCAAAATAGAAGTAGTTCGTTTATAGTTTTAACTTTATTCTTATCACATCCAATTGAAAGTAATGAATTTTCTAGGCGATGCAAGTTTAATCTATCATAAAAATTAGCTATATCACATGAAACGACGAAATTTACTCTTTTTTTCTTTGCAACTTCTCGTACTTGCTTCTGAAAGGAGGTTATATGATAATTCCTATTGAACAAATATCCTTTTTCAGGTTTAAATCGATAAGAAAAAATGTTCTTTTTTGATATTGGAATTCTTTTCTTTTCTATTTCATCAGCAAGAGATATTATGATTGCATTGTATTTTATAAGATCCATAGGCTGTATCAGTGCACATCGTCTAAAATCAAAAGCTGTGTTTTTAGGAAACAACACATGTGAAATGTTATTTACTCCCATACTTTCAAAAGAATTCCCATTTAATGATTTTTTAATTACATCAAAAATTTTTTTTTGAAATACTGTATTTTTGAGTAAATCAACTTCAAATGGGCGTGGAAAGGTATCGTTTAAACCTTCTTTTAATGTATTTGATATTGCAAGATTAATTGCTTTATCGTAATCCATTTTTTATTCCTTTGCTCCGAGGCCATGGATGGCCGAGGAAATCAACGCTTAGATGATGAACATCTATTTAAATTCTTATCGGAACACGACTTTATTTTATTATTTTACACCCAAAATTCACATATATCTAATATTTTTACAATATCTAAATTCGTGCATATAACGACGATTTGAGTAGCAAAATCGGCCGAGTCTTCGAGGCTTGGCGCAGTTCTGGAACGCAGCGCGATCAGCGCGGAGTGTCTCCGCCAGAACTGTGACAAAGGTTTTGACTACTCCAAATCTCTTGTTATGTTCTAATTTTCATTCTGAAATACCTTTCTGAATACATCATAAATTTCACTATTATATTTTTCAATTTTTCGTATAGATGAATCATCTTTATTCTCAAGTTCTAAAATATATTGTACAAGATCAAGATAAAACAATGTTAAAACATAGAAACTATCGAACATCTTATAATTAATTTCCGAGTCATTATGATTTAAATCTACATTCATTATATTCTCAGTCTTTTCATCTAGTGATGTATAAAAACCAATTTCATGTATATCCAAATGGACATATCTTGTTAATTCTCCATAAAATTGACCATTTATTAAGAATCTTTCTTTGAACTTATTTATACTCTTTGTTATAGATATTTTTTTAATATCTTCATCATTTTTTACATCTAATAAGCTATACGAATAACATCTCTGTTCTTGAATGAAGCGCATTAATACAAAAGATTCTATCGCTAATTCTTTGAGAATAAACGTTTTTACATTTTTAAAAGTAATTATTAATCTTATTAAAATAATCTTAGAAAATATAGCTCCATAGTATTCCTCCAAACTTACTTTATATAATAATCTATTAACTTTAATATTAATCTGACTCAATTTATTTAAATATTTTTTATAATCTAATTCAGATAATTCTATTCTATTTATTTCTTCCATAAATAACCTCTTAATTTCTAATCACTGATCACATCACAATTTATATTTCTAAAAAAATTGTTATCTAATAATTTTTATACCAAGGTGACCGTGCCATCTGAATGGCTCACAGTACAATTTATCTTATTTTCTTTTATTTCAAACCAAGGTAAGCCTGACCACACTTTAGGATGACTAATGGAAGGATATATCTTATCACCCTTAATTTCGTACCATGACATACTACTCCATCCGTCTGGATTAGAAACTGTAGGATAAATCTTATCATTGTGTATCTCAAACCATCGCAGTCCTTGGTAGCCCTTTTGATGGCTTTCAGTGGTTCTGAATTTACTCATTTAAATCCCTCGGATTTAATAAATTCCCAATTTTTGTGAACATAACGACGATTTGAGTAGCAAAATCGGCCGAGTCTTCGAGGCTTGGCGCAGTTCTGGAACGCAGCGCGATCAGCGCGAAGTGTCTCCGCCAGAACTGTGACAAAGATTTTGACTACTCCAAATCTCATGTTATGCGAATTCCCATTAATCGGTTCGTTCTAATAAACCTATTAGAATATCATTGAATCTGGCTAATTCTTCATATTGTGGATCATGACCAGATTTTTCAAACCATATTAATTTCTTATTTTTACTTTCTATTTCTTCAAAATATTCTTCTGCTAATAGACTATTTGTGACAAGGTCTTTCTTTCCTAATATAAATAGTATTGGAACATTAAATTCCAAATTTTCTTCTCTAAAATCTCTATCCTCATATTCATTAAATAAATGATAGATGGAATAGTAATTGCCTATAGTCAATTTCAGAAGATCAATTATTGAATATTCTGGTTCTGTTATTGCGCCTTTTAACATTTCTTTATTTATATTTACGATTATCTCATTTCCATCATATTCATTAATAATTTTTCTAAATTTCCGTTGTTTTCTTATATTATCCCCATAAGGAGGTTTTCCAATTTCTTTCAGATTTTCTAATGTCTTCTTATCATTATTTGCTTCAGATTCTTTTAGTAAATATTCATAAGAATACTTATCTGATTCATTGCTTGATACATATTCTCCAATGGCTACATAATATTCAACTTTTTCTGGATGTTTTTGAACATAGTCCTTTCCTAATATTGTTCCCCATGAATGTCCTACTATATATATTTTTTCCTTATCAAATTCTTTACTTAAATAATCTACTAATTGATCAAGATCATTTAAAATTTGTTCTTCTGTCATTGTATTTTTATCAATAAATAATGAAAATGACTTCCCTGCTCCCCTCTGATCCCAATTTACTACTACATAATGTTTTTCAATTTCTTTCTGAAATTTCTTTATATAACTTATACTAGCGAATCCTGGCCCTCCATGTAGAAAGATTATTACTGGGTTTGATCTATTTTCTCCTCTTATCAGGATAGATTGCTTCAATCCTACCAGATTCATCTCTTTTAGGAGATATATACCATCAGTTGTGCTCTCAACTGTGGTTTTATTTGGGAGTATTTCTATAACCAATAAAATTAGCACAATTACAGTAATCACTATTAGGACTACTTTCCTTTTCTTCATTTTCTTCCTTAGGCGCCGGAGGCGTCCGCATAACGACGAAATCAGTAGCGAAACCGGCCGAGTCTTCGAGGCTTGGCGCGGTTCTGGAACGAGCGCTAAGCGAGTGTCTCTGCCAGAACCGTGTCAAAGGTTTTGACTACTGCATTTCATTTGTTATACGGATATTTTACAATGGTTTTAAGGTTTACAGGAGCTTTTATTCTTTTAATATCCAGATATCTTATATTCTTAAATTTCTAATATTTCTTATTTATAATAGATATTCTGAAACAAGAAAGCATCATTCAATAATGGTATCGACATGCAATGATTCTTATAAATTTTTCTTCTACTTCATATACAAGACGATGTTCTTGATCGATTCTACGAGACCAACATCCTTGCAGTTGATATTTTAATGGTTCAGGTTTACCAATTCCTTCAAATGGATTTCGTCTAATATCTTTTATTAATTCATTAATTCTTCTTAAATTCTTTTTATCATTCTTCTGCCAGAATAGATAATCATCCCAGGATTCAGGCGTAAATAGTAAATTCATTCTACAATTAATTCTTTTTTAAGAGTCTTACCAGCCCTAGCTGATTCAAGTGATTTCATCAAATGTTCAGAATTTTTCTTAGATGATAATAAGTATTGTGTCTCTGTAAGACTATTGTAATCATCTAATGAAATCATCACTAAATTCTCATTATCTTTTCTTGTAATAATAAGAGGTTCGTGATCCTGATAAACTTGATCCATATGAGCCTTTAAATTTCGTCTTAGATCTGAATAATTAACAGCTTCCATATGTACAATATATAGTACTTATTAACGTACGTCAACTATTTAATCAATCAAAGATATGAAAACAATTCTTGAGATTGAATCCATAAATTCACCCCAATTACGCCCCAATTTCAGGATAAGGCTATAAAGATACACGATATTCCGTATAACGACGATTTGAGTAGCAAAATTGATCGGCGTCTTCGCCGAATTGGCGCGATTCTGGAGTGAGGGCCATTGCCCGAACGTCTTTAGCCAGAATCGTGACAATAAATTTTGACTACTCCAAATCTTTTGTTATGTGGTTTTACCATGCGTGTATATAATAATTACCTTTTTTACCTTTCCCTTCAAAAACCCTTGGTATATTTAATTTGAAATCTTCAATACCAATATCAATCTCTTTCTTTAAGTTATTACTTTTTTCATAGTCAAGCATTGCATGATCTATTTCTTTTAATATCTGATTTTTTCTGTCTTTTTTCTTAATATCTTCTTTTCTTTTATCATTCGACAAAAGGATAAGAAAAATAATGATTGCGCTTCTTGTATATTCTTCAATAAGATATCTATCTTTCTCATACTTCAAAGCACCATTTCCATGAACCAAATTACTCCTATCATTATAAAATTTCTTTAATTTCTCATATACTTCTATAGAATTATATTTAAATAATCCTAATAAGAATCCTGCTCGATGTGATAATTTATATTTAATATCATTTGAGCTTTCATTAAACAGGGCTTCTAAACATGTTATTGAATCTATAAAACCTTCATCAGAATTTACATTTTTCTTTTCTGCTTCATAAAAATATTTTAAGGAAATCTTTAAAAAGTCATTTTCCTCAATTAATAAAATATATTTATCGTGTAAATCTCCAATAAATTTAATAAATTCCCCAGTGTATTTTTCGATCTCATTGACTGCTTCTTCTGGTATTATCTCTAATAATGAACCATACAATATGGATTTTGTTCCAAGCTTTTCAACCGATTCTATTAAAGCTCCACCACAACTTTTTAAATTTGGAGTATTATTTGTTATAAGACAGGACATCCATAAATATGGAATTATTTTATTATTATCATCAAACTGTAATTTTTCATCTCCAATAAGATACGCAATTATTTCATCATTTTTCTTTTCCAATAATATTTCATCTTTTTTCAACCATACTTTTTCTTTAAGTTTTACTTGTTTCGGAAGAAGACCACTGATATAACCCTTTTTTCATTTTTCATCTCCAGAACTATTTTATCATTTTTATATTTATTTCTTATATCCACATAACGACGAAATCAGTAGCGAAAACGTCCCGAGTCTTCGAGGGTTGGCGCGCGTTTTTGCATAGCTTTTTACCTCTACCCTACTTCTCTGCAAAAACCGTGTCAAAGGTTTTGACTACTGCATTTCTCTTGTTATGCCGCTATATTATAACCGATAAATTATTCATATGTATTTTGTTTTATCAATTCTTCTATTTTTATATCTTCTGGATATATTCGTTTTAGTTGTTTTGATTTTGTTTGTCTTATTTGTATCGATTCTGTTGGACATCTATGGAAACAAGCTAAACAAAAAACACAGTTAACATTTTCATCCCAATATGGTTGATTATTTTTAAACTTAATTTTTTGGACTGGACATATGCTTATACATTTACCACAAGAAATACATGATTCATCTGTGTAAAAAGCCTTTTCTAATTTATAATATTTTGTAAGATGGTTTAGGATTCGAATAATCGGGAATATCGTATATTCTATCAAGTAATTTCTATAAGATAATTTTCTTGATATTTTTCTTTCGTTTATTATCTGTGCAAATTCTTTGACTTTTTCCTCTATTTTTTTTCTTTCATTTTTTACACTATTATCAACTAAAACTTTAAAAACTGGATCAAATGTATTTGGAGCAACTATAAAATTATAAGCATCTAAGTCTTTTTTATCTTTTTTCAACTGTCTACTTATTGTTCTGAAAACATTTACAGGGGCTCCTCCACACGTTACTAATGAAAATATATATTTTGCTTTTGGACAGTGGAATTTCTTAATAAATTCTTTATATATTGGGGGTATATCAAATGAATGCATTGGAAACAAAAATCCGACATTATCTGATTCACATTCAATTTTTTCCACTTCCTTCAGTGAAATAATTGGTATTAGTTCCACTTTATCATCTATATATTGTTTTAATAATTTTGCACATTTTAAAGTAAAACCTGTTCCTGTAAAATAATATATTTCAGTCATATTACACTCCTACTAACTAATTACTTAATTAATATATATTCAAATTTTTTATTCTTATTTATGCATTTCATTATGTGTAGCATCATTAGCTTTTAAAAACATCTCATACAAATTCTTTGAATCAACACCAAATGTTGAACACCATTTCCCCTTAAATAGGCTAAAAACTAAAACTGGTATTATCCCTGTAAAGAATTCAGTTACCATATATTGATTTATATCACTATCAAAATTAAATCCATTCTGTTTCATTTTATCTATAAACTGTAACTTCTGGTTACTTTCATTTGCAGATAATATTAGCTTAAAAATGGGAGGTATTTCATATTCGTCTTTCAATGATTCTGTAAAAATAAGCCGTAATGTTTTATCATTCTTTAATAAAAAGTCATTGTACTTTTCCATTTGTTCTTTCATTTCGGAAGATCCAAATTGATATCCATTTATAAATATTTCATATAAAAAACTATTAGCGGTTTCTATAAAATCATCTATTAATTCCTCTAAAATTTTCTTTTTGCTATCAAAATAATAATAGATTAACGCCTGATTAACTTGGGCATCCTCAGCGATTGATTTGACTGTAGCTGCGCTAAACCCCTTTTCAGAGAATTTTTCTAAAGCGACCTCTAATATTTTAGCTCTGGTAATATCTCTATTTCTCGTACTCATAACTAAGTAAATAGTTAATTATTTAGCATATTTTGTCAATAAGATTATTTGATTTTTCTTGCGTCGGCATAACGACGATTTGAGTAGCAAAATTGTTCGGCGTCTTCGCCGAATTGGCGCGATTCTGGAGTGAGGGCCATTGCCCGAACGTCTTTAGCCAGAATCGTGACAATAAATTTTGACTACTCCAAATCTCATGTTATGTACCGATCTCAATTACTTTCAATATATTCTTCAATGTATTTTTCAGCACCTTCTATATTAAAATTAATATTTCGCCTTCCAAAAAAACTTCGATATCTTCTTTCAATTTCTTTATTATTGCCCTTTAATACTACTTCTATTTCAGTATCATGAGGAACATTTCTAGATAATAATTGTCTAATTTCAAAATCGGCCATAGGAAATGAATAGCCAATAAAAATAATCTTTTTTGCTTCTGACAATTCAATATTTGCTTTTTGCCATATCATTTTGAATTGCACATTTGATAAATCTTTCATATATGTTGGCATCAATAATTGCCCCGTAAGCATAGGGCCTTGATCATTGCTATTTGTATTTCTAAAATTTTTATCACATATTCTACACACTGGTCGTTTTATAAACTCATGAGTTGAAATTTTTTTATAAAACTTCGTATATAACCTATTACATCTAGGACAAAACAACCAATTTAAAGATCCATGTAATTTCAAGATTTTAACATTATAATATCCTTTTCCTTTCGCTAACAGAGACGGCATTATTTTATCTTCTGTATCATATTGAGTAGTATGGCAACAATAATCTATTACTCCATTTTTTAAATTTTGCTTATTAATTGACCTATAAATTGCATTATCCAATATTATATCCCAGTTTGTTGTAATAAAAGATACTTTATCACTCTTAGGTCTAACAACTTTTTGTTCAACTACGTAGTCTGCTATCTTCTGTATGTATGAACTTCTAATATCTAAATATTCCAATTCATATTCCATAAACATAGAAAGTATAACATCTAAGGATTTCCTATATTCAATCACATCATTTATTGAAAGATTTCTGAATGAATAGTTATTACTAATGCATGCATCAAGAGGAGTAAATACATCTTCCAAATCAATTAATAATTCTTTATCAGTTATATCTAAATACATAATCTCAGTTAAAAGTTTTCTTATTCTATCGACATTCTCAACAAATATTGGCCTTTTTTCATATTGTATATTAGCTGTATTTAGATTTAGAATTTTATATAGAATCTCAGCTTGTAATGGCGCACCAACCCCCTTAGAAAAACCCGCACCAAGAAAAAAGACATCTTTACTTTTACTCATTATAACCCTCTCTTTAATTCAGTTTATAAAGGCTTTTAAAACCCAAATTTTGTGTACATAACGCCCGCATCAGCTGCAATTTTGTCCCGAAGGGTTGGCGACCTTTTTGAGCATTCAAAAAGGGTGACAAAAAAATTGTCAGTTGCATGCGCTTGTTACATGGATTTTATTCTCTCTTTGCATTTTCAATAATCAATACTATATTCTTTATTATATCCAGTAATTCATCAAATGTTATTATTTTTATATCTTTAATCGCATGTCTAAATAATTCAAATGATTTCTTTTCTGCATCAGATTCTGGTGTCAGTCCAATTATTAATAAGCATTCAATATGATATGTTTCAATGTCATAGACCCCAGAATTAACTTTTAACGTAGTTATTTCCTTTTGTAGCTTATTCTTTTGATCTAAGAGTTGGTTTATTGATCCAGCTAATTCATTTGAAGGAGAATAAACAGAGTGCCTATATTCTGTTTTGTTTAATAATTTCTTCTTTGGTGTCTTTATTTCTATTATAGATAAATTATTTGTAAAAGGATTCTTATTTAAGAAATCTACAATACTTGTATTTTTCCCTTCTAAATCTCTACCACCTACCGGAACTTGTTCATATAGATTTATTACAGGAGATCCAACAATCAAAGTGAAGATATATGAATGCTCATTAAGTAAAGCTTGCCATCTATTTTCTTTTGCATTTTCATTATACAGTTTCTCAAATAATTCTTTGAAATAAATAATTCCATATGCATCTATTTCTTCTTTAAGTTCAGATAGAGCTTGAGGCTTGTTTTTAATAATATCTTCAGCGCTTATAACTAAATAATCTAGTAATACTTGTTGATCTTTTATTGATATACCTTCGGGAGATTTCTTATTTCTTAAAAATTTATAGATCACATCTTCTTTATATTCTTCTTTTTTGGGTGGTAGATTAGGGAATAATGCATTGTAAGTGGATATCTGCTTTTCATTTCTACTATTTTCCTGATGTTTATCATTTATTCGATCAATCATTCTTCTTATCGTATCAAAATCATCCAAATTGAATATAAAAGCATTCTCATTATATTCAGTTTTATTATCCGTAAAGATGATACATTTCACATCTAACTGAGATTCTATTTCATGAATAACAAAGCGATAATCCTTTAGTAGACCAAACCCATATGAATAGTCTTTTATGAATCCTCGTGGTAGCTCTTCTAGTTTTTGGAGAAGTGTCTCAATATTTATGTTTTTCCAAGATGTGAAATCTGAATACAGAACTATTGTATAAATTTTATCGTATTTCTGCTTTAAATAGTTACTACTACTGGGAATTGTATTCTTAGGGTAGAATATGAAGCAATTGTCATTAATATCGATGCTCAATATATTAACTTTTTTATCGTCATTGTGAGACTTATAAAAGCATTGGTAATAATTATTTCTTTCTTCTACTATTTCGAAATCAGATAGTGTTTTCATTTCATTTTCATAGAATTCCATAATTCTCATAACTATTTCATCTCCGCTTTCCGATTTCCATGTAACGACGATTTGAGTAGCAAAATCGGCCGAGTCTTCGAGGCTTGGCGCAGTTCTGGAACGCAGCGCGATCAGCGCGAAGTGTCTCTGCCAGAACTGTGACAAAGATTTTGACTACTCCAAATCTTTTGTTATATTTTTCATATTTCTTAATAATCTTTCTACTCCAAGCCTTCAATACCGCTGATATTTAGATTTCCAACAGATATGGTAATTATTTTTTCATATTTAAATAAATTGATATATTGAATAACAGCCTGGATATGTACATTATAAATATCTAAATAAGTCTTTTTTTGTAGAATCTTTCCTATCTTTTGAACATCTATTGATTTTATACCTTCTTTATTTATTTTATTAAATTCCTCTGGGATAAGAGCATTTTGCATTGTATGGATCCTGTCAAAATCATAATTTTTAAATTCTTCAATTTCTTTTATATTATTTAGGCCTAATGACATTAGATTCTCAATCCCTATCATTCTATCTAAAAACCAATCATAAGTATTGCTATCTATTAAAAATCGATTTAATTTATCCTTTCCCAAAATTCTAGAATTATTAATGATCGCGGTACCATAATAATTATTATTGTATCTATATAGATTATCAAAAGTCATTGAATATCGTAATTCAATTTTACCTATTTTCGCATACAATTTTCTCATGAATAAATCAGAATTATATAATCTTAAAATAGTCGAAAAAGTTAATATAAAAATAATACCATGTAATGGACTTTCAAGAATTTGAAATCCTCCATCCCCTGTATCTATAAAATAATCTTCATATTTCATTAAATTATCATCAGGATGCTTTATCCATTTATAATTTTGAAATATAAACTCATAATTCTCTACAATCATTTCCCAAGTAGCATCATATATTAATTTAAATAGATGTGGTATGAAGATTTGTTTTTTTATCGGGAAAAGACTATATTGATAAATATCAATCCCAACTACTGTATGATATGATTTTTCTATTTCTTTAATTTTTACTAATTCATCATCTGAGAATTTAACTGAATACACATCGTTCTTATTTAGTTGAATTCTTGGTCTTATATTCGAATTAAATAATTCATTCAACATATCCTGTTCAATACTTTTTATCTCAATCATCTTATAGTCCTACTGATCCAAAGGGGTATTGATTGCATAATTCTAATTATTATGTTAAAAAATATTTTCACTTTTTCTACTGTCCCCATATATCTTTTGCTAATCTTTTTAATTTTATCATGCAAACATTCATATTGGCAAATCTTAATAATTCTTTAAAAGATATTTAGTTAATGATTTTCTATGTAATAGAAAATCATTAAGTTTCCATATTTTACAATTTCTTTACATCCAAATTATTTATAAAATCTGATTAAATTCTATCTACTATTCTTAGGTTACCTACTTATTCAGTATCTATACGCAAAGATGTATGCTCGTCCCTGTGAATAAATATAACGACGATTTGAGTAGCGAAACCGGCCGAGTCTTCGAGGCTTGGCGCAGTTCTGGAACGCAGCGCGATCAGCGCGGAGTGTCTTTAGCCAGAACTGTGACAAAGGTTTTGACTACTCCAAATCTCTTGTTATATTCAATTTTATTAATATCACATATTATTGATTAAAAGTTTTTTATTCTTAAAATTAATTACAAAATATTTATAACATAATGCCGGGAAAATTAATATCTTAACAACTTCAATTAAAGATTTATATAAAATATATTCTTGATTATCTAAAGGAAGAAAAGCATTTGATATATATAATATTACTTGTGGAAACAAATATATAATTATCAATTTATACAGTTCACCATTATTTTCTCTAATAAACATGAATGAACTTTTTGTATTAGGAAACCATCCTATATCTTCAACTGACGCTATCACTAAAGTAAAGATAAATAAATATAGGTATGGAGTCGTAACAATTAAAAAAATTAAATCATTTTTTTCATTACTAAAATTAATAATAGAGTTTCTTTTAAACAACTCGATTACTACAAACCCTATAATAAATGGAAACATTTGTATTGCAATTGCCAAATTTGAACTTATGTAATTTATTATAGCCCTCTTGATATTCAAATTAGCTCTATAATTTTCATCTATCAAATCTTTATATATATGTTTAATCAACTTAATTTTTTGTATTATAATTAAGAGATCCAGTATCCAGCTGATGTATCTATTAGTTCTTTCATAAAATTCACCACTAAAAAATACATCTTTAAGAGAATTTAAAATCACCAATAGAATAATTGAGATTAAAATCAATAAAATATTTTTGTTTTTTAAAATAATTTTTGCAACTTCATTCATTTCTTAAATCCTTAATTTTATAATATTATTTACTTATACCATTAAATTAGCAACTTCTCCTACAAATATTTAATTAAAACACAATTTATGTTCAGACCGAGCTTTGTATACAAATTTCTAATAACTACGTGTACACAATTTTCTGTATTTTACCATTTTAAGGCTGTTTTCAGCCCCTGGGAACTATATTTTATAAATAATTCTATCATTCGCATCTTTAAATAGACAATTGTTAGCTAAGTCATTAGAATATAAAGACTTATTGATTTGTAATGAAATGGAAAATCAATAAGTTCCTTTAATCTTATAACTCTTTTAGGCGTATTATTTTAATCAGGAGCTAATCTAATCTCTTTTTCTTAATAAATCGCTGCTGTACACTAATCTATTAGAAATGTGTTGACCAAGTTACCGGCCGTTACCTTTATTGAATATAACGACGATTTGAGTAGCGAAATCGGCCGAGTCTTCGAGGCTTGGCGCAGTTCTGGAACGCAGCGCGATCAGCGCGGAGTGTCTCCGCCAGAACTGTGACAAAGATTTTGACTACTCCAAATCTCATGTTATGTTTACATAATTCTTTTAATAGTTATTCTATTCCAACTAAAATTTGCTTTAATCTATCAAAATTTCTAATGATATCTTGAATAAAATCAGAATCGCCATCAACCACACCAATTTCATATATTTTGTTTTCAAAATCTTTGTATTCTTTCATTTTTAAAAAATATTCTAAATAACTAAAATTCAGTAATAACGTATCTTCAATTGTATTAGAATTATTATTAATTCCCATATTTAATGTAGTAATAATATCTTGAATATTATCATTAACTGAATAGTTTATTAGATGATCAGCGATCTTATTATATTGGTTTGTGTTTTTCCAATCGTCTATTAGTTTTCTTTCTTCAATATCATCAAGGATCTTCTTTGCATCAATGATCTTATCATTTACTATCATATACCTTTTTGCATATAAGTCTTTTAATTGTTCAAAATCCTTTTCAAATAATTTAGTTTTAACATTATAATTTGAGTATACAACTAAATTTTCTTGATTATTAATAATAATTGGTTTTATCCTGATAAATATTCTTTCTTTCCCGTTGATTGTTATCTCTTGTTGTCTTGTTTCGCATGTATTCTCAATTATCTTTTTAAATAAGGTCTTCGTATCATTAATTGATAATTCATCATCAATTTTTAAAGAAACAAAGAAATCAAAATATATATTTCGACACAGATAATAATCATCTAAAACTAACTTCTTATCGATTTCTGGTTCAGAAACAAGTATTTCATATCTTTCTTGCGAATATACTGATATTACAACCATAAAAAAGCATAATGCTATTATTAATTTCTTTTTCATTATCTCCATCCTACTATTTATTCAATATATAAAAATACTTTTATAGGGTATCAATCTCTTAAATTCTATTCAATCAATTAAAGATTTTTCATCCCATTACTATTTACTCTATAAAATGTTAAACATAACGACCAGTTCAGCAGCTTAGCGGCGTGTGTTTTCACACGCATTGGCGAGGTTCTGGAGTGTAGCGCATCAGCGCGAAACGTCTCAGCCAGAACCTTGACAATAGCTAAGACTGTTGCAACTGCTTGTTCTACAGACATATATTATTCATAATGTGTCCACATTCTTAATATTTTTACAATATGTTCGTCATTAATAACTTGGTATACAAGTCGATGCTGGATATTTATGCGTATAGAATAGGCTCCAGTTAAATCTCCAATTAATTTTTCATATGGTGGTGGATTTTGAAATGGATCTATTTTTATTATGTCTAATAATTCTTGGGTTTTTCTTTTAAGATTACTTTCTGATAGTTTCTTAGCGTCTCTTTTAGCTTGTTTTGTATAGAGTAATCGATACATTTACCAATCCAGATCCTCTTCTAAATCATCTATAGGTGAATTCATTCCATCTACTATAGATTCTCTCATTCCTGGAATAGACATTAAGTAAAGTGTTTCTTCAATACTCTTCCAATCCTCTTCCCCAATTAGAACAGCGGAATTATTTTTTCCAGTTATATGAATTGGTTCATGTGATAAATTGACTGATTCAACAATTCTGTATAGGTCTTTTCTCGCATTTGTAATGTTTATAGAACTCATAAAACCTCCGTACGCTATAACGCACGTTAAATGTACTATATAATTCAATTATTGTCTATTTCCAAATTTATAGCCACAAAATAAATCTTCCACCGGAGGTTTATCCCCAAATGACCAGCTACCAGTGAACTTTTTACCTTAATTGCATCTACTTATTTTATTGTTGTTGTCACTAACTATATTGTTCTGTAGAACGACGATTTGAGTAGCAAAATTGATCGGCGTCTTCGCCGAATTGGCGCGATTCTGGAGTGAGCGATCAGCGAACGTCTTTAGCCAGAATCGTGACAATAAATTTTGACTACTCCAAATCTCTTGTTATGTAGATTTATAATCTAAATACATTTTCATATAATTTTTTAGATATAAACAAAGTTCTTTCTTGTATTTTCTCGTTGTTCCATTCAATACTATTAATTATTATTTCATCAATATTGATAGACGTTTTCAAAAGAAGTTCTTTTTTATCACTAAATTTTTTATTCTTCAATTTTCCATTTAAATTTGCATCAGTGAGAAGCAAATTCCCAATTGCACCCATAGAATCATCATAATTAATATCATATTTTTCTTTAGGATTTTGAGGCGAAATATGCTCTATAGTCATAAGATCATAATTTATAGGTGATCCTCTTTTATTAAAAAACATATCAAATTTCTTCAAAGTATACTGAATTATTTTTTTATCTTTTCTATAAGTGTCTGTATATTGTAATTTAACAAAATTAGCAAGGAATTCATCATATGAGGGAAGTTTTGCAATTAGTCGATGTTTTAGCTCCTTATAAATATCAGCCGTTTCTTTATTTGATCCAGAATTTGATAATTTTCTTGCCATTGTTGAATACATTGTAGCAATGCTTCCAGAAGATCTTTGTGATGTTATTGCCGTAAATATAAAATGAAATTTTTCAATCAATAATAGAAAATCTCTTGCATATGCAAAAGTAATGCGTTTTTCATGATAAGCTCTTAAAATTGATAAAATTATTGGTGTTTGTTGTGAAACATTAAATAAGGACAACGCATTTAAAGATTCTTTTAGAATAATTTCATTCTTACTCCATTTATATAGATCCGGATCATAAATTATAGAATAAATATTAGAATCGTTAACTAACTCATCTAAATATCTTTGTATATCAATAATTTTTATAACAACTTCAACTCGAGAAAATAATGTTTTTTTTGTTGTATATTCATACTTAGATAACCAATGATGTACCATAAAAGTATCCATATCAATATTAATAGCTGCTCTATCAATATTATCTCTAATTCTATTCCATTTTTCTTTTGCAATATCTACCTTCACATTCTTCGATTTGATATTTTTTAATAAATAGTTTTTTATGAGATCTGAGACATTTAATTCTTTACCTCTAGTGTTTAATGTTTCAAAAACTGTATAAGCATTCTCTTCATTATCCAATTCAATATATATTACATTCAATTTAAGAATACAATTTCTTATAAAGCTAAGATGCTTTTCTATTTCTTCTTTCTTATCAGAAATTTGTTGATTTTTATTAATTAACTCCAAATCTTCTTTGATATATTTATTAATTAGATCAAATGCTTTTTTTAAATTAATCTCCTCGGATCCCAATTCAACTTCAATTTCTGGGTCATCATATTTTTGTATATATTCTTGAAAATACGGATATGATGATTCAGTCTGTAAAATAAAACGTTTCTCATTATCTAAGTTTATTTTTTCAACAAGATTATGAACACCTTTAGCTTGATTATCAAAATCATACTTTATATATGCATCTCGTAAAGCACATAAAATCAATGTAATTGTGGTTATTCTCTGTTGACCATCTACTATTCCATATAATTCATCTTCTTTCTTAAATAAAACAAACGACCCAATAAAATAATCTTTAGTATGATTTTTTACTGTATCGATCCAAAATTGTTCGATATGCTCTTTTTCCCAAGAATATGGCCTTTGAAACCTCGGTATATGAAAATACCCAGTCTCTAAAACTTTCTTTATATCCTTATCAATACATGTAATTTTCATATTCCCCTCATGTCACTTTTCTTATATTTTAGCATAAATTTCTATAACACATCTAAATTTTTTTATTGACAAATCGTTATAAAACATATAATCATTCCTAAATTCTACATAACATATTCGATCCCTATTTTTCTATATAACAAAAAAATATCTTAAAAATAACAGAACTCTTAAACTAACCAAATTTCTTGTTCCTGAGTTCCATATAACTCCGCTATTGCAATGTTATACCGCATATCTCTAAAAAATCGTTAAAAACTATAAAGTTATATATAATAGGATACACCTGAAAATATTTTTCAATCAATCAGAAAATTTAGCAGTTTAAATATACATGAAAGAATCAAAAAATAAATCTGCTAATTTGGATGCTTATACAGGGTATCTCAGAAGCTATACTTCTCTTCCGGCTAAGGTATACCCATACTACTGTTATTGGGTTAGTAAATTTTTATCGTTTAAAAAAAAGAAACAGTCAGAGGACTATTCGTATAAAACTTTTATAGATGACCTTAAATTAGATTCAAAACTTGAAGATTGGCAGCTTATTCAGGCTGAAGATGCTGTACTGAAATACTTCAAATTCAATTCTATTGAAATCAAATTGGAACAAAATAATTTTATTGATATTAAGCCGGAATGGTTATCAAAAATTGAGGAAAACCGAATTCAGCTACGTTTAAAACATAGATCATTACAGACTGAAAAATCATATCAATGGTGGGTAAAAGACTTTATAAAACATACTGATGCTGTCCCTGATAATGTTTATGAGCAGGATTTTATCAAATATATTCAAACTCTCGCTTCAACTAGGCGGATTTCTGTAAATACACAAAAGCAGGCTTTCAACGCTATTCTATTTTTTGCAAGAAGCGTATACAGCATCGATGAAATTAATATTAAGGATATAAAGCTTTCTAAAAGGCATCCCAAATTACCTGTAGTACTTACGATAGAAGAAATTTCTAAGATATTCAGTTACATGGATGGCACAAACAAACTTATGTCTAAACTGATTTTCGGCAGTGGTATGCGTTTAAAGGAATGTCTCTCATTACGAGTAAAGGATATAGATTTTAACGGAAAGTTTATTCACATCCGCTCTGGTAAGGGCAATAAAGATCGGTTGACATTGCTTCCCGAATCCCTAATATCAGAACTTAAAGTCCATCTGGAAGGGATAAGGAAGATTTATGAAAAGGATCGTTCTTCTGGTTGTGAAGGCGTTATGATGCCTCAGGCTTTATCCTCCAAATATAGTAATGCTTCTAAATCCTGGATATGGTTCTGGGTGTTTCCTTCTCATCATCTTTCTGTTGATCCATTTTCTCAGGTGATCAGAAGATTTCATATCTATCCTTCCACATTGCAAAAAGCCTTTCATTCAGCAGTATTGCAGGCAGGCATAACAAAACAGGCAAGCGTACATTCTCTCAGACACAGTTTTGCGACTAATCTGATAGAATCAGGATATGATATCCGAACGGTTCAGGAACTTCTTGGTCATTCTGATCTTAGTACAACGATGATCTACACACATGTGACAAATAAGAACAAACTCGGGGTACAAAGTCCACTTGATAATATTTAAATGATTTGTACCTTTTTACATATAACTCATCATTTATTTTCAAGCTGCTTTTTCTTTTCCAGACGGCTTTTAACCATCTTCATCAATAGAAAACTCTCTCTTTCTGCTTCTTCAAGACGGCTTATAGTAAACTGGATTGATTCTTTTAGATCAGGTATAGCGATTTTTTCAAGTGCATTTACTTTTCTGATAGTTTTTTTTACTTCCTGGGCCAGTCGCATAATAGATACTTTCAGCTCTGCCATTCTACCCATCAATTTTAATGCTTCCTTGAAATTATCCAGAGCATCTTCAATTAAATAGCTTGTGCCTAGCGGACTGAAGTACGGTCCGTTATCAATAAACTCGGTATTTACAACCGGAAGCCGAACTCCCATTACCCGTCGCTCTTTAAGTTTAATATTACTGGTAATATCTATGGCTCCGGTCAGGTTCCCTATTTTAAGTTTACCCATTTCCATTACAGCGTCCTCAAGGCTGCTATAAGCCTGACTGAGAGAATCATTTACCCTTGTTTCATATTCTACAGCCTGATCGACAAGATTCAGCAGTTCAATAACAAGAATGTTTCTTTTCTGATCAAGCAGTTCATATCCAAGTTCAGCGAACTTCAGTTCTTCTTTGAGTTTCATCAAATTGGATCTTGTAGGTGCTATGTTTTTGCTCATTTATCCTTTGTAGTAGTCATCAATTTCATCTTCGGTAACACGATGAAGTTCTTCCGCCGGAAGCCTGGAAAGAGCCTGCCATCCTATGTCTAGGGTTTCTTCAATGCTGCGATCATCATGGTATCCCTGATTTACAAAATTTCTTTCAAAGTATTCACCGAACTCAAGATATTGGTGGTCAAGCGGGGTAAGCTCCTCTTCACCGATTACCGATGCAAGGTTACGCACGTCCTTAACATAACTGTACGAAGCAAAAAGCTGATTAGAAAGATGCGGATGATCTTCACGTGTCATTCCATCCCCTATACCGTCTTTCATCAGCCTTGATAACGATGGAAGCCCTGCAACAGGCGGATAGATTCCTCTGCTGTACATCTCCCGTTCAAATACAATCTGACCTTCTGTAATGTACCCTGAAAGATCAGGAACCGGATGGCTTATATCGTCATTCGGCATGGTAAGAATAGGAAGCTGAGTGATTGAACCTGAATAGCCTTTCAGCATTCCGGATCTTTCATATATCTCTGCAAGATCTGAATACAGGTAGCCTGGGTATCCTTTACGTGAAGGGATTTCGCCGCGAAGCGTTGAAATTTCCCGAAGAGATTCGCAGTAGTTTGTCATGTCCGTCATTATAACAAGTACATGCATTCCTTTTGTAAAGGCAAGATGTTCGGCAAGAGTAAGTGCTGTTCGGGGTGTAATTGTACGTTCTATTGACGGGTCATCAGCAAGTGAAAGAAAGAGTGCTACATTTGCGAGTACACCGGTTTCCTCAAAGCTTTTTATAAAGAATCTTGCTACATCATGCTTAACTCCCATAGCAGCAAAAACAACAGCAAAGTTTGAGGTTCCGCCTTTAATTTTAGCCTGCCTGGCAATCTGTGCGGCAAGCTCGTTATGAGGCAGTCCGTTACCGCTGAAAATTGGCAGTTTTTGTCCACGTATGAGAGTGGTCATTCCATCTATTATAGAAATACCGGTTTGAATAAAATCGCGTGGATATTCACGGGCTGTCGGGTTGATCGGCCTGCCGTTTACATTCAGCACATCGTCAGAACCGGGGGTGCCTCCGCCGTCAATAGGCTTACCCAGACCGTTAAAAACACGGCCGAGCATCGATTCTGAGACGCCTATCGATAGCGGTTCACCCATGAAGCGTATCTTCGTGTCAGGCAGTGTAAGTCCCGAAGTTCCTTCAAAAATCTGGACTACGACAGCATCATTTGAAGTATCCAGTACCAGTCCTGTTCTGATGTTTCCTTCTTTATCAACACATTCTACAAGTTCCTGGTATCCTACCGGATGCGTATTTTTTATATAAACAAGCGGACCTTCTATCTGATTCACACCGGAATATTCTCTTCCTGCAAGTAGTTGTTTTTCTATGCTGTTTAAATCATTCATAAATACTCTCCAGCTGATCCATCGCCCTCTCAAGTTTTACCTGAAGTTTATCCAGAGCCTTTGTATTTTCATTTGAAACATTGAATTTCATCCGGGCAATATCCTGAACAACTTTCATATGCCTAAGCTTCAGAATTGTAATTCCTTTTTTAATTGCGTCACTTCCTCTGCGGCTGTATTCAAGAATTATTTCAAGCATCTTGATTTGTTTTTCAACTGTAGAATATCTGTCGATATCATCAAAAGCGTTCTGCTGCAAAAAGGCGTTCTTGAATAGAGTGCAGACTTCAATAATAAATCTCTGACTGTCAGGAAGAGCGTCAGGTCCTACAAGTTTTACAACCTGCTGTAGCCTTACCTCCTTCTGAAGCAGCTCCATTATTTCGTTTCTGTTGTGAACCCATGATGTTTCAGATTTATCCTCCCACCACGAAGCAACATCATCAATATATTCGCTGTAAGAATCTAGCCAACCTATAGCCGGATAATGTCTTGCGTTTGCCAGCTGGCGATCCAGTCCCCAGAAACACCGTACAAAACGTTTGGTATGCTGTGTGACCGGTTCAGAAAAATCACCGCCCGGCGGAGATACGGCACCGATAATGGTAACCGAACCTTCTTCATCATTAAGAGTTTTCATGTATCCGGCTCTTTCATAAAACTCTGCAATTCTTGTAGGCAGATATGCGGGGAACCCTTCTTCAGCAGGCATTTCCTCCATTCGTCCTGAAAGTTCACGCAGAGCTTCGGCCCATCTTGATGTAGAGTCTGCCATTATGGCTACATGGTAGCCCTGATCTCTGTAATACTCTGCAAGCGTAACCCCTGTGTATATACTGGCTTCACGAGCTGAAACCGGCATATTGCTGGTATTTGCAATAAGGATTGTCCGCTCCATAAGTGACATTCCTGTTCGCGGGTCAATAAGCTCGGGAAACTCCATAAGAACATCAGTCATTTCATTGCCGCGTTCACCGCAGCCAATGTAGACAATAATATCAGCATCACACCATTTTGCGATCGCATGCTGAGTCATTGTCTTTCCGGTTCCAAATCCTCCGGGAATTGCTACAGTCCCGCCTTTTGCAAGCGGAAAGAGAGTATCAATTACCCGCTGTCCTGTTACAAGCGGGATATTTAGAGGCTGTCTTGATTTTACAGGTCGGGGTTTTCGTATCGGCCAGCGCTGCAGCATAGAAACCTCAGCCTCGCTTCCATCATTTTTTTTGACTACTGCAATGGTATCCTCAATATTATAAAGTCCCTGTACTGACACTCTTACCAGTTCACCTTCCATTCCGGACGGCAGCAGAATTTTATGAAGAACTCTCTCTGTCTCCTGGACTGTACCGAGGACTGAGCCGGCAACTATATTGTCACCGGATTTTAAACCCAAAGCGGGAATAAACTCCCATTGCTTTTCCTTGTTGAGAGCCGGTCTGGTTATACCCCGTTCAATAAACTCTCCACTGGCCTCGCGTAAAGCCTCAAGAGGACGCTGAATACCGTCGTAGATAGTTCCGATAAGTCCGGGTCCAAGTTCAACTGAAAGAGGCATCCCGCTGCCGAAAACATTGTCTCCGGGTTTAATGCCAGTCGTGTCTTCATAAACCTGTACAACTGCTGTATTTCCGTATAGTTTTACAATTTCACCGACAAGCCGGCCTTCTCCTACTCGTACAAGTTCCATCATCATGGCATCTGTTATATTATCTGCTTCAATAACAGGTCCGTTTACCCGCTTTACCTGCCCGATTATTCTGTCCATCATTTCTGAAGCCTCTCCTTTTCGAGGTCGCTTGAAATTATCCGGTTAATATCATCTTTAAAACGTCTTATCCTGGATTCAACTGTATTAGTATACGAAACCCTCATATCAGATGACAGAACGCTAATACCGTTTTCAAAAAGATAATTTTTTTGATCCGATTTAAGCAGAATATCCTTTCCGGTATATTTCTCAACTTTCTCAACGGACTTTTGAATTATTTCGTCTGATAAAAATATGTTCCGGCTGCTTCTGATATACATCTCAGGATAATCAACAGATATACAGCCTTCAGCGATCCAGGCACAAAGAATGTTTTCAAACTCTTGTTTATTTATAATTTCTAAAAAGTGCTCTTTAACCTCGGCAATAGATTTTAAATAAATCTGTTCACGTTTTTTCAGTATGGTTTTACGCCGTTCCGCCTCTATTACAGATTCAGTCTGCATCTCTATCAGCTTAATCTTTTTAGATATCTTCTCATCGGTCTCTGCAGTGATTCGGGAGATCTGTGTTCCTGTTCCGCCTCGGATGATTGAAGCTCGTTCATTTGCCTCACTGATTATTCGGCTTTTTTCATTTTCCGCGTCTTCAAGAATTTTCTGTATAATTTTATTTTCAGACATATCTTTACAATTTTATTCCGATGGCTTCATTAACCAGCGTACGAAGATCCCTCCGGCCTTCCTTTCGGCCGCGGCTACCGGGAATCTCTACTATCAGAGGGAATTTTGCTGAAAACAGATACCTGTCTACAACTTCACGAATCATATCAGCTGTATTTTCAGTGATAATGATAATTCCGTATTCCTTGTTCTGAAGGGCTTCGTTAAAAACCTCAAGTGCTTCGGATTGGTTTCTTACCGCCTTTCCGCTTACTCCTGCAAGTTCAAATCCAAGAACGGTATCCTCATCACCGATGATAAAATAATTCATCCGGGTTTGTTACCGTCAAACCTTTCCGAGTATCATAAGTGCTGTAATAAAACCGAATACGACAAGGCCCTCTGCAAGAGCTATAAAGATAAGAGCCTGAGAGGCCAGTTCCGGCTTTTCACCTATAGCGCCCATGGCCGCCGCTCCTACATTTGCAATCGCAATTCCTGCTCCGATAGCTCCGAACCCGAAAGCCACAGCAGCCGCTATAAGAGCCCATTGCAGAGATGAGGAGCTTGAAGCATCATTTGTATCTTCAGCAAATACACTTACCGGACCGGCAAAGAAAAAAATAATTAGGAAGACCGTTAAGAATACAACACTGAATGTTACCTTTCTTTTAAAATTTTGTTTTTCGCTCATTTACTCCCTCCAGAGTTTCTATTCTTCAGAGAAACCGGATTATAGGCTACGCCCTTTCCGGTAAAATACCTTGAAAAAAATTCATAATAATTAAGCCTTAAGGCCTGAATACCTGCAGAAAGCCCCTCAAGGGCAATTACCAGGATGTTTCCCAGTATAAGAATTATTATAGCTCCTAGTCCTCCGCCGGTCATCGCTGCAATAGCAGAGAATGCTGTCATCAGACTTACATGTGCAATACCCAAACCTGCAACCCTCATAAATGATAGCGTGTTTGCCAGATAGCCCGAAAAAATTTCCAGTAGCTCGACAATCCACTCCATTACAAAATCAATTATAGTAAACGGAGTGAATTGCTTATGCCCTTTTTCATATAGATAGAAATTCAGAGGTGCTTTGATAAACAGCAGCAGTACTGGTATGCCGAATACAAGCGGAATAAAATTACCTTCCGGCAGAGATTTATAACCCGTTCCGACAAAGTAAAATGACGTATAGACTCCAAAACCATAAAACCATCCGCCAAGTATTCCTGACTTATCAAGAAGCAGAGTAAAGAAATATTTCTTTTTTATCAGGTTTATCCAGTTTAGGATAAGCCCAAGAAAGATAACGCTTATACCGAAATAGATGGTTATCTTCAAAATATCATAAACATTCTGAATACTGCTGCCTGCTTCAGCGTGATGCCCTGAAACTATTCCGTGATAATCAAACCACAGCGGAGGAAACAGGGCATTTCCGAAATAGCTGCCGAAAAGAATTCCGGTAACTATTGAAGCACTCCCACAGTAAATAAAAAGCTGCATGAGATTTTTAATTCCTTCTGTCACGTTTTTAAAAAGTCTTTTACCAAGCAGCCCTATCAGCATAATAACCAGGCCCTGCCCGGCATCGCCGAACATAAGCCCGAACATAATGGTATAGGCTACAGCAACAAATATTGTCGGATCAACCGCACCGTATTCAGGAGTGGCATAATTTGTTACCAGCATTCTGAACGGCTGTAAAACTTTAGAATGATTTATTTCAACAGGGATACGGCTTTTATCAAAATCAGAGGTTTCTGACCACTCAATATAACATTGGTCATCAGATGTTTTTCTTATTACAGTTTCAATGTCATCAGCCTTATCAGCAGGAAGCCAGCCTGAAAAGAGGCTTGTTTTTTTTGTATGTGAATAATTCTCTCTGATAATTCCGTAAAGCTCATGAAGTCTTAGATTTGTCCATTGAGATGTAAGTTCAGGACTCTTATCACTGATGAAGGTAGTGATAGATTTTTTAACAGATTCCATTTTTTCCTTGATATCAAGTTCCTGATTACTGATCTTTTCGGAAACAGCATCGTTTTCTTTTCTGCCCACAGGCTGAGTCTCGGATTCTATCCATCCGTATTTTTCAAGCAGCCCGTTTACAGGTTTTATATCACGTTTAAGAACAAGCAGCACACAATCATCTGATTCAGGTATCCGGTATAGCATGTGAGGATAACTTTCAAAACCTGCTTCAAAAATTTCAAGAGAGGTTTTCGATGGGCGGCCTCTCAGTACAGCAAGGAATTTCCCGCCAGTTGATTTTGAATCATTATCATTTGAGTTAAAGTATTCTGAAACTTCCTCAATTTTCATCAGTTCCTGATTAAGGGCTTTCAGTTCTTCTCTTCTTTTGTTAATTTCATTGTTGATTAAATCAATACTTTGAACACAAGACTCCAGATCCAGCGGTTCTATCTGTTCAACACTCAATTCAATATCATACAATGACGGAAGTTTAGTCTGTGAATAGATACTTTCAATTTTTTTTCGTAAATCACTTATTTTCAGTCTTTCGGAACTCACTCCGGTGTTTTTTAATTCTATTTCAGCAATTTCAGGGACACTTGAAACCTTGATAAAATCAATGACACCCAGTTTTAAAAGCTGAGCTGTTACTTTTTCAGACTTTTCTTCACTTACCACAGCAGTAAGAAGGCTCATCTTTGATGTAAATAAACTCATTAAAGAAACTCCCTGAATTTATCATCATTTAACTTATAATATTTACCGCTTAAGACAGATGAAATGAATTTCACTTCCCGTTCAACCATAGAAAGAAAAACAAGTACTGTACCTATTGTAAATGGATATCCTGCAAGAATGGAAGTAAAATATCTTTTCCTTGTTTCTGAAAGCAGTTTTTCAAATAGCATCGCCTGGGATGAAAAGTTTCGATTCTCGGAAATGTTTATTCTGGAAAGTTCCGGATAGCTGCGGCTTAAAAGTTCAGCAGGATTCAGTTTATCCGTATCTCCCTTTATGAAATTATTTATCAGATCAGCATTAAGATCATGCCCGCCGGGAAGCAGAATATTTCTCAGATCTTCAGTCTGGAGTTTATAAAAATGAGTGTATCTTACAAGCCAGCTTATGTTCAGAAGATCTATCTCGGTTCTTGTTATATCTCTGACAATTTCAGAATCTCTACTGGGAAGTTGTTTAGAAGCTTCAATAAGTGATTTATAATAAAATCTGTCAAGTGCGGTTTCAAATTCAAAAAGGCCGGATTTTCTGTTTATATCATCGTTTTTAGAAGAGAAAATACTGCCATATGCGGTTTTAGAGAGAATATCTTTTATATCTCCGAAGGATTCCGCATTAATAATAGAAAGCCAATTGATATCTTCATGTATTTTTTTCTTATAGATATATCCTGACCGGTACTCTATTGGACGACCTTTAATATGGCTTCCATACCAGAGTCTCACAGTATTCTTAAGGTTTTCAATTTCAGGTTTATATAGAAGTACAGAGCAGAAATCACTGACTTCTTCTTCAGTATTTTTAAGAATTAAAATATATTCATGAATCAGTTTTTTAAAAAGTTCAAACTCAACAAGCTGAATATCGGCGGTATTCTGCCATACTTCGGCAACACCCTGATAACCGCTGTCTGCGACTATCTTTACAGCTTCTGAAATATCTGCGGAATGTATAAGAGCATCGGTAAAATTATCAGACAGAATACTGCTGAGCCTAGTACGAAGTTTCGCATTGATATAAGCATATCGGCCGACAGCAGTTTTACTCATTTTACTGATTCATCCCCTTTTAACGCTGCTGATCGAAAACTGTCTGTTTAATCCTATTAATTATTTTTTCAGTAATATTTGAAGTATCAGGGATGTTGACTTCACAATGCTGTTCTTTCTGAATTAATTTACTGCGCGACTCTTCAAATACTTGTACTTCCTGATTAAACCTTTTAATTTCAGTTTCACGATGTTTTCTTGTTTCGATAGAAACATCCGATTCAGCCTGACTTATCAAACCCATGGCAGTGTTTTTGGCTTCACTAATCATTTTCTCAGCCTCTTTCTCTGCATCAATTATGGATTCAATGACTTCACGCATAAGTTACAGTAAATGGAAATACATCAGAGTTCAAGTCTTTTTTCTTCAGGTTTTCAGTATATTTTTTTTTCTTTATAAATTAAAATAACTGGAGATAATTTGAAGAGGGAGTTTCCAAATGAATGTTTCTGCTTTTAACTGTGTAAACAATAAAAAAGTAATCTTCAGTAAGGGTTCAATTATTAAATTACCTGAAGAAGCCGCATTCTTTGGAGAAAAGGTCCTGCTTCTTACCGGCGGTAAATCACTGAAAGACAGCGGTAAGCTGGACGAAATTATATCCGGATATCGGGGAACAGGAGCAAAGGTTTCGTCTGAAGTGATAATTGGTGAACCATCTCCTGATGTTATTGATGAAATTACCGGAGAATACAGGAAAAACAAGCCTGATGTTATCTGCGCTGTCGGAGGCGGCAGCGTTATTGATTCTGCAAAAGCAGTCAGCGCAATGCTCAGTCAGCCTGGAAAAATAAGCGACTATCTCGAGGGTGTTGGTACTGAAAAACCGACCGGACAAAAAGTACCTGTTATTGCTGTACCAACAACTGCCGGGACAGGAAGTGAAGCCAGCTGCAACGCAGTAATTACAAATTTAGGATCAAAAGGCTACAAAAAATCTCTAAGACATTTTAACTATATACCTGATATTGCAATAATTGATCCTGAACTTTATATGAGCTGTCCCTCAGCTGTTGCAGCTTCCAGCGGTATGGATGCCTTATCACAGCTTATTGAATCCTACATATCAACAAGTTCAAATTTTTATACCGATATGCATGTTTCGGGTGCTATTAAATTAGCCCTCGAAGCCCTTCCTGTTATCACCGGGAATAATGAATCTGAAGAAAAAGCTGCTAAAGCATGGGAGAAAATTGCATATGCTGCATTCATAAGCGGTTTTGCGCTTCTGAATGCAGGACTTGCTCTTGTACACGGCATAGCCGGACCTGCCGGCGGATTCTATGATATTCCACACGGGGTCATATGCGGTACTCTGCTTGCTCCTTCAATGAAACATACTATTAACAAGCTGGCACGAGTGGAGCCGGAATCACCGTATCTTCTTAAATTCTCGGCGCTTGGAAATATTGCTTCAGGCAGTGATGATATGCTTCCTTCCGAATCACGTACCAGATTAATCAGAATCCTTGAAGGTCTGACTGAAAGTCTAAATATTCCCAGATTTTCCGATTACGGGCTGAAAACAGAAGATCTTAAAAAGATTGCTGAAGCTTCTGATAACAAGAAAAACCCTGTAAAACTTGATTCACAGGAAATTTTTGAAGTTCTTAAAGAACGCCTTTAAGCCTGATACATATTAATAAAAACACTCTGCAATGTTTTATTGCTCTTGCATTATGAGCATATGTTCAATATAATATCTCAATAAACATTTTTTATGGAGATAATATGCCAAGACCTCAAAAAGAGAGGATAGTATCTGTACCGCCAGTATTCAGTTCATTTAAACCTACAGGTGTACAAAGAAGCAAAATATATACAGTGATAATGTCGCTTGATGAATATGAAGCAATAAGACTTGCAGATTTTCTAAACCATGATCATGAAAGTGCTTCAGAACTAATGGGAATTTCAAGACCTACGTTCACAAGGCTTATTGATTCGGCAAGAGAGAAATCTGCCAGGCATCTTGTACAAGGTTCAGAACTTCGTATAGAAGGCGGAAATATCCATTTTAAGGGAAACATCTACAGATGCAGGAACTGTCAGCATATTTTCCGAAAAGAGATGAATGAAAAGGGAAAGGAATGCCCTGATTGCGGAAGCATTGAATTGACAGATATTGCTGAAAGCTTTGGCCACGGTAAATGCTGCAGGGAGTTTCATTCATGATTACAGCAATAGCCAGCGGCAAAGGCGGTACCGGAAAAACAACATTATCTGTTAATCTTGCTTCTTATCTTTCATCTACGTTGAAAACAGGCAAGCAGGTTGTACTTGCAGATCTTGATGTAGAGGAGCCGAATTCTGGACTATTTATCAAGGGAGATTATACAGAAAAAATTGAACAATACAGGCAGGTACCTTCATGGGATAAAAGTAACTGTACTCTCTGCGGAAAGTGCGATGACTACTGCCGTTTTAATTCCATTATTAAAATGGGAAAAAGCATCGTCGTCCTGCCTGAAGTCTGCCATTCATGCCGTATGTGTACAGAATTATGTCCCGAGAATGCCCTTCCCTTTACCAATCTGCATATAGGAATTACATCCATAAGCAGCGGTAACGACATGGTTTTCATCGAAAGCCGACTTGATATTGGACAGGAACAGGCTGTTCCGCTAATCAAACAGACTTTGGATCTTATTGATGAAAAATACTTTAGAAGTGAACACATTCTTCTCGACTGTCCGCCAGGTACTTCATGTCCCATGATTGAATCTGTGCATAATTCAGACTTTGTTATACTTGTCACAGAGCCTACACCATTCGGTTTTCATGATCTGAAACTGGCAATTGAAACAATGCAGATTATAGGAAAAGATTTTGCAGTTGTGATCAACCGTTACGGCACAGGTGATAATGAAGTTGAGAAATACTGTGAAGAAAATAACATAGATATTGCTGCAAAATTCCCCGACAGCAGAAAAGCAGCAGAGCTGTATTCAGAAGGAAAACTGCTCTTTGAAGAAATTATTGAGTTCAGGATGGAGCTTGAGAAACTTTCAATATATTTAGGCAGGCGTAAGAGATGAAAGAAATTGTAGTTTTATCAGGCAAGGGCGGCACCGGAAAAACATCCATAACAGCAGCAATGTCGGTAAAGTTCGGCAGTGAAGCTGTAGTATGTGACTGTGATGTAGATGCTGATGACATGCATATCCTGCTTGAACCAGACTATGCAGGAAAGAAAGATTTTTACAGCGGAAATGAAGCTTATATAGATTCTTCAAAATGTATCTTATGCAGTAAATGTATAGATGTCTGTGCGTTTAGAGCTATTTCCGTTAAAAAAGGAAATTTCTCAGTTAATTCGATTTCATGTGAAGGCTGCGGATACTGCTATGAAATATGTCCGGCAGAAGCAGTTACGCTTTCACCTAAACATTCGGGTGAAAGCTATCAGTCTACTATTCGGACCGGAACAACAATGGTACATGCCAGGCTTAAACCCGGCTCAGACAACTCAGGGAAACTGGTTGCTCACGTTAAAAAAACAGCCCGTGAAATAGCAGATAGAGACAGTAAAGAAATTATTATTGTTGACGGCTCCCCCGGTATCGGCTGTCCTGTAATTTCATCCATCAGCGGAGCAGATTTGATTGTATTCGTTACCGAGCCGACAAAGTCCGGTCTGCACGATCTAAAACGGGTTTTTGAACTTTCACAGAAATTCGATATTAATTCATGTCTTATTATAAACAAGGCTGACCTAAACAATTCCAATACTGCTGAAATCAGAGCATTCGCTCAGCAAAGAGCCCTTCCCCTGCTTGCTGAATTACCGTACAGCAGGGTTTTTACCGAAATGATGCTTGAAGGAAAAACTGTGGCGGAAACTTCAGATGAATCAATACACAATATAATTTGTGATATTCATAAAAAAATAACAAATATAATCAAGGAGAACAATAAATGAAAATAGCATTTACAACCAAGGGAAAAGATCTGGATTCACAGATTGATGCAAGATTCGGCAGAACAGATTATCTGCTCTGCCTAGATGAAGAAGATAATTCAGTGACAATTGTAGACAATACTGATGTGCAGAATGAAGCACATGGAGCAGGTCCAAGAACTACTAAAAGACTTTTTGATACTGGTTCAGAGGTTTTGATAACAGGTAACGGTCCCGGCGGAAATGCTGCGGAAGTACTTAAGAGTTCCGGAATTAAAATATATGTCGGCGCAGAAGGTTTAAGCGCAAAAGCTGCTCTGGAAAAATATAAAATCGGCGAGCTTAAAGAATTCGCGCTTTAAGCCTTAGTAAGAAAGATGTTCAGTGCTTAGAGGCTGAACATCTTTCTAAGTTCATGTTTGGAAAATTCATATACAGTGTTGCAGTTATGACAGGTGGTTTTTAATGGAAATGGACCATTCTCCGCGAGATCCGTTCGATCGTTTTCGGGAAGCCCCTTCAGATAAGTTTCAAAAAGTTCTCTGTTGCAGCTGCATGAAAAATTTATCGACCTTTCAGCAATAACATCCGGCTGAAATTTCCTGAAATTATTAAAAACAATCTCAGATAATTCTGTGCCCGCTGAAAGGGTTACTCCGATAGAATCCATATTTACCAAAGACTGTTCAATCTCTGCGGTTCTCTCATCGTCTCCCTTTATAGTATCAGAATCGGGAAGACGCTGAATAAATATACCGCCGGCACCTTTTATCGAACCGTCTTTATTGAATTTCACACTTAGATTAAATGCAGTAGGAGTATTTTCAGATGTTGTATAATATCCGGCCAGATCTTTGGCTATGCTTCCGTATTCAATCATAACCTGGCCGGTAAACGACTGCCGGCTGCCTTCCGGAAATTTAATTATAGATAAAAACCCTGGACCGAATAAATCTGACAGATCCAAACTCTCTGGAATTTTTGAAAGAGGTATAGGGTTATTCATTAAATAACCTCTGACGTTACCTTCAGCAGTTGTTTCTACACTTATCCCCTTAATAGGCCCCTGGCATTCAAAGCGGATTATCATCCTGTCTTTTCCCTTAAGCATCGATGTTAATAATCCGGCGGCTGTGTAGGTTTCACCAAGTGCGAAGGTTTCAAGTACACCTGTTTCATGTTTTTCCTGCATCAATCTGAGCATTTCAGTAGAATCAATTATCGCGCCTCTATATCTTCCGTTATCAAGAAGAAAAATCAGCATATTGTCCTGTGACATCTTAACTCCATTTATCAATAGTTTCACCGCTGTAATTATCCAGCTGATAAAATAAATTCTCAGGCTCATCAGAAATAATAAGTCTGTTTCTGTGCACCTGTTTTATAAAACCTTCATTCACGGCATGATCAAGAAATCCGGTAAAACCGTCAAAAAATCCGTTGATATTATAAAGCGAAACCGGTTTATTATGGTATCCAAGCTGCTGCCATGTATAGACTTCCGACAGTTCTTCCACAGTGCCTATACCACCTGGAAGTGCTATAAAACCGTCCGCAAGCTCATACATGGTTTTCTTTCGTTCATGCATGTCTTTTGTAACTATATTTCTGGTCAGATTTATATGTTCCACCTTTCCGCTTATTAGTTCAGGAATAACACCGGTAACTGTTCCGCTGTTATTCATAACAGCTTCGGCCAGCACTCCCATAAGCCCGACGGCACCGCCTCCATAGACAAGGTTAATGCCTTTTGCGGCTAATAATCTACCAAGAGTTTCTGTTTTCTCTCTATATAGCTTGTTGTTTCCGAAACTTGACCCGCAGAATACGCAGATGCTTTTTACTGACATAATAAAACCCCAACACAATATACTAATCACTTAGCTTGTGGTAAATAGGAAATATCATTATTATTGAGCACAAAAGAAATAAGAGGCTACCTTGAATAAATACAAATGTCTGATATTTGATCATGATGATACTTCAGTTAAAAGCACTGCTGAGATTCACTATCCTGCCCATGTTGAAACTATTCGGATAATGCGTCCCGGACAGAAACCCGTTGATTTAAATACTTGGCTTTTAAAAAACTACCATCCCGGAGTTATTGAATATTTTGTAAATGAACTTGGTTTTTCAGATGATGAGATGAAGCAGGAATACGACATATGGAGAAGCTTCAATGAAGACTCCAATCCTCATTTCTTTAAGGGTATTCTTGAAATAATGAAGATATTCCAGAATCGAGGCGGTAAGATTATTGTTGTCTCACATTCGGAAGCTGATGTTATTAAAAGACATTATAAAACCCGTGGTGACGGTTTTATGCCTGATATGATATTCGGCTGGGATTATGATGAAAATAAAAGAAAGCCAAGTATATGGCCGGTTGAGCAGATAATAAATGAATATGGGTTTAGCCCTGATGAAATACTGATGATTGACGATTTAAAGCCGGGAGTCACAATGGCCAGGAATTCCGGTATAGATATTGCCGGTGCAGGATGGGGGCATTCCATATCGGAAATTGAAGATGACATGAAAGCTTTATGTGATTATTATTTTCATGCTGTAACACAGCTTGCCGATCTTCTGGAGATTGATATATGCATCTGACAACTGTATTAGCTATTGCCGTCAGCCTGGCTATGGATGCCTTTGCTGTTTCAATTACATGCGGATGTTCCAATCCCGGGCTTAAATGGTCCAAATCTCTTATTGTAGCCGGTGCATTCGGATTTTTTCAGTTTCTAATGCCAATAATTGGATGGTTCGCCGGAAATATCCTAAGCCTTTTTATGGCCGTTGTCACAAGATGGATTTCTTTCGGACTGCTTGGTTTTGTAGGAGTCAAGATGATGGTAGAGAGCATAAAATCCGAGGAAGGCTGCCGGGACCCTGATGATTATTTCAATTTCAGGATACTTCTCATGCTATCGGTTGCAACAAGTATAGATGCCATGGCTGCAGGATTGTCATATTCCAGCATGGGCTATGGAATTGTATTTCCAGCTTTAATAACAGGTGTAGTTACACTGATAATCTCAGCATTTGGTGCCCATGCCGGCAAACGGATTGGACTATCGCTTGGGCAGCATGCGGAAACTGCGGGCGGCGGAGTGCTTGTACTGATAGCAGTTATTATGCTTTTACGAAACCTGGGAGTGTTTTAAGCTATTCCCACTCGATTGTTGCGGGCGGTTTTGATGAAATATCATAAACAACCCTGCCGATACCCGGTATAGAGTTTGTTATAAGCGATGATATTTCAAGCAGGTCTTTGGTTTCGAATGGATATACATCAGCAGTCATACCGTCGCTGCTGTTGATTGCACGCAGTGCAAGAACATTACCGTATTTTCTGACATCTCCGGCGACACCCACCGATTTTACCGGCAGAAGTACGGCAAACGCCTGCCAGATTTTATCATACAACCCACGTTTTTTGAGCTCACTGATAAATATATAATCTGCTTCACGAAGAAGCTCGCATTTTTCGAAAGTAATATCGCTGATTATTCTTACTGCAAGGCCAGGGCCCGGGAAAGGATGCCTTCGGATAATCTCTTCGCTTATTCCGACCTTACGTCCGAGTTCGCGAACTTCATCCTTATACAATTTCCCAAGAGGTTCAATAATAAGCCCTGCATTACGCTTGGCTTCAACAAGAGGTGAGCGGACATTGTGGTGTGATTTAATTACATGTGCTTTCTTACCAACACCCTTGCCAGATTCTATAAGGTCGGTGTACAAAGTTCCCTGCGCGAGCATGTAGTCTCCGCTGAGACGTTTTTTGATCTCATCTTCCTGAACCTTTATAAAAAGGTCACCGATAATTTCACGCTTTTTCTCAGGTTCGCTTATACCCTTAAGAGCAGTAAGAAAACGTTCTGAGGCATCAATAAGATAGAGATTTTCAGCACCAAGTTTCTTAAGGCCCTGCTCTACTTCGGCAGATTCATTCTTGCGCATCATACCAGTATCAATGTACATAAGATGTACTTTTGAAGGATCAAGGGCCTTAAGCAGTAGTCCGCCTACTACTGTAGAATCAACACCGCCGGAAATAAGAAGAAGTACATCATGTTCCCCAACACGGCGCTGAACTTCCTCAATTTCCTGCTGAAGGTAGGCGTCCATATTCCATCCGGTCTCTGCAGCGCAGATGCCTGTAACAAAGTTTTTAAGAACATCGATACCCCGCTCACAGTGGGTTACTTCAGGATGGAACTGAATACCGTAGGCATTTATTTTACTGTTATATCCGCAGGCAATATGATGTTCCGATTTAGCAATCAGCTCAAACCCGTCTCCGAGCTTCTCAATACTGTCGCCGTGGCTCATCCAGGATGTGAATCCGTCATTTATGCCAGCAAAAAGCTGTGATTCTTTTTTATAGGAGATATTGGATCTTCCGTATTCCCGTTTTTCAAGCGCTTCAACTTTTCCTCCGAAGTCGGCTGTCATTCTCTGAAAGCCGTAACAGATTCCAAGCATAGGCAGCCCTGTCTCATATATGGAAAAATGCGGTTTAGGTGCATCTTGCTCATAAACTGATGAAGGTGAACCGGACATAATAATGCCCTTTACATCTTTTAACAGTTCTGCAGTACATTCTGTTTCCGCTGTAACTATATCGGTATAGACACCGAAGTCACGTATCCTTCTTGCTATGAGCTGTGTAGTCTGACTGCCGAAATCAAAAACGAGAATTTTATCCATCTATTTCCAGAAATCCTTTCTTAAGATTGTTTCTTCCCTTTTATATCCTATTGAAACTATATCTACTGAAGTTTCAGTGTACTTTTCAATGAATTCAATATATTCAACGGCTTCTTTCGGAAGTTCATCAAAAGACCTGCAGTCTTTGAGACTTTTTTTCCAGCCTTTGAATTTCCGGGTTACAGGAACAGCTTTTTCAAGAACAGTTATATCTGTAGGGAAGTTTTCAATTAGCTCGCCGTCGCATTCATAGGCTATACAGACTTTAAGCTCATCTATTTCGTCGTAGACATCAAGGTGTGTAAGAACAAGTGAATCAAGCGAGTTAACCCTGCATGAATATTTTAGAGCAGGAAGATCAAGGTATCCGCAGCGTCTGGGGCGCCCTGTTGTTACACCGTATTCACGGCCGGTTTCCCGTATGTAGTTTTCAAGATCGCCGTCGCGGCCTTCTTTAAACTCACTCGGGAAAGGACCATTTCCTACTCTTGTTGAGTAAGCCTTGAATACGCCCATTACTCCATGAATATTACGGGGGCCGATTCCCCCGCCCATTGCTGCACCGGCAGCCTGTGAATAGCCAGAAGATACAAAGGGATATGTCCCGACGTCCAGGTCAAGAAGTACACCCTGTGCTCCTTCGAACAAAACCTTTTTGTCTTTGCTATCTGCCATAAAGCTGCAGAGATCGATTACCATTTCTTTGATACGTTCTTTGTACTGGGAAAGATAATCGGTATCTGCCTTGCTTAGGCGTCCGTAAATATCATCGTTAAACAGATCCGCAATTCTCACACCGTCGCGGTGTGCTTTGTGAGCGTAAGTAACACCCATTCCGCGGCCTGTTGTCCCGATGGGTTTGATTCGTTTTTTATCGAGGTCTATATCTTCTTCCTTATATCTCGGAAGAACAATATGTGCACGATCAGAAATAAGAACTCTTCCCTTCCAGTCAATTCCCTGACTGCTTAGGGTTTCCAGCTCCTCAAACATTGAAGTAAGGTCGATAGCCATACCGGTACCAAGTACAACAGTTTTATCTCCATAAATAATACCGGAAGGAATCAGGTGAAGCTTGTAAGTCGTATCACCTGCAACAATAGTATGTCCAGCATTGGCGCCGCCGGAATATCGTACTACGAGATCCGCCTCACTAGCGAGATAATCAACAATTTTACCCTTGCCCTCATCACCCCACTGAGCGCCTACAACTACAAGATTCATAAAAATTCCCCTTAATTCTTTGAATAGTTAGGAGCCTCCTGGGTTATCATAATGTCATGAGCATGACTTTCCCGGAGACCAGCGGGGGAAATCTTAACAAAATTTTTATAATTGCGCAATTCATTTATATCCGAACATCCGCAATAACTCATTCCTTTTTTTAGGCCTGTCATAAGCTGGTGAAGGAAGGGCTTAAGCTCACCCTTGTACGGAACGCGTCCTTCTATTCCCTCAGGAACCGGGGCGTCTCCCTCTTTCATCTGGTAACGGTCGCCCGAACCTTCGGCAATTGCACCTATGGAGCCCATTCCTCTGTACTGCTTGAAAATACGGCCTTCGTAAATAACTTCCTTACCGGGTGATTCCTTAAGACCGGCGAAGAGGTTTCCTACCATGATCGAAGAACCTCCCGCTGCAATAGCCTTGGTTATATCACCGGAAAACTTGATTCCGCCGTCAGCAATAATTGGTATGTTATCTTTTTCAGCTTCTTCGGCGCACCACATTACAGCTGAAAACTGTGGAACACCAATTCCGGCTACTATTCGTGTTGTACATATAGAGCCTGGTCCAACTCCAACCTTTACGGCATCAGAGCCGGCATCGATCAGCCTTCTGGTAGCTTCAGCAGTTGCAGCATTTCCGCCTATAACAGTTATATTGTATTTTTTCTTTATATCGGCAACAGCCTTGATTACGCTGTCTGCATCACCGTGTGCTGTATCGAGTGCAATAAAATCAACCCTGTTTTCAAGCAGCAGCGGAATTCGTCTATCAAAATCCTGCGGAGAAACAGCGGCTCCTACAATCAGTCTTCCGTGAGCATCAGTTGCGGCATTAGGATGGTCGTTGTGCTTTTCCATATCCTTTACAGTAATAAGTCCTGTAATCTTCCCTGAAGCATCAACTACCGGCAGTTTCTCAATTTTGTAGGTATTGAATTTATCTTGTGCAGATTCCGGTGTTATGTTACCGCTTTCAGTAATAACCTTTCCAGTCATTACATTTTTAACAAGCAGGTTATTGTTGTCACAGAACCTCAGATCACGGCCGGTAATAATTCCGGTCAAAATTCCTGTTTCATTGGTGACCGGGAAACCGGATACGCCGTATTTCTGTCTCAGAGCCCTTACATCGCCTATCAGCGTGTCTTCATGGACAGTTATAGGATTTTCTATGATCCAGTTGAGAAAACGCTTTACAGACCCAACCTGAGCAGCCTGTTCTTCCGGAGACAGATTCCGGTGAATAACACCGGCCCCGCCTTCAAGTGCAAGGGCTATGGCCATATCCTCTTCTGTAACCGTATCCATAGCGGCTGAGAGAACAGGAGTATTAAGATATATATCACCGGCCAGTCTTGTTTTCACACTCGCAGTATGAGGAAGTACAGAAGAATTACCCGGGATGAGCAGAATATCGTCGTAACTGTATGATTCTTTTATTTCCATCTTAGAGACTCTCCCTTATTTTTTTCATTTCATCTGTATACCTTCCGGTAATCATCATTGTCTTTTCTACAGCCTTGCCGCGGTAAAGTTCAGGTTTTGCAAAGAATTCAGCAGCATCTATTCCTGCGGTAGAAGAAAGCTGTTCGGAAATACTCTTCCATACTTCAGGCTGTTTCGGCAGTTCTGCAGCAAGTGTAGTTCCGTTCTTTTCACATTCGAGTGTGACCTTTCTGATAACCTCGTGAGCATCGGGTTCTCCGGCACATGAAAGAAGAATATATGCTGCTTCAGCAAGAACCAGGTCTCCTGTAAAATGCAGATTCTCGGAAAGTCTCTTTTTATCAACATAAAGAGTACTTACTATCTTGATCATCCTTGCGACAGCCGCACTGAATCCGGCTATATAATCTGCAATAAATCTTGCTGACGCAGAGTTTGAAAGATCTCTCTGATGTTCTGAAATCTGGTCCATGTAGAAAGTTACAACCCTTGGAGCAAATGCCTTCCAGAGGCTCTTTACATGTTCTGAATTCCATGGATTTCTTTTCTGCGGCATTGTTGAAGAACCAACCTGGGTTGATGTAAACATCTCCCGCAATTCTGAAATCTCAGAACGCTGAAGATGCCTCAGATCATCTGCGAGATTTGCAAGTACACCGAAAGCAGTGTTGATTTCAAGAAGCAGTCTTAACAGGTACTCAGGCTCGACCATCTGTGTTGAATGCTCTGAAGCTTCAAGCCCTAAATAGTCAAGATATCTCTTTTCAAGATCAAATGGATCCTTAACCATCATACTGGTTGAATTATATGCTCCGACCGCTCCGGCAAGTTTACCTTTAAGCTGATTGGAAAGTCTTTCAATTTCTATTATCGATTTACCAAGACGTGATACATATTCAGCAAGTGCAAATCCTAATGTTACTGGAACTGCATGCTGACCGTGTGTTCTTCCTACCTGAGGAGTGTCTGCTTCTTCTGCAGCAACTTTTATAAGCTTTTCTTCAAGCTCAATAAGCTGCGGGAGAATAACGTTTTTAACACCGTCCCGATACTTCATTGATGATGCAGTGTCAAGAATATCAACGGATGTTGCGCCGAGATGTACAAAGGGTTTGATTTCATCGGGCAGTTTGGCTTTCATTACATTAACAAGAGCTCTGATGTTATGCTGTGTTTTTTCTTCTTCAGCGTATACTTCATCAGGAGTTATTTCTTCTGCTATTCGGTCAACGGTCTCGAAGAAACTGTCATAAACGGGGCTCTGAAGGCTCATGTGGCTCTTAAGAAGTGCACACTCGGCTTTGATGCAGTACATGATACTGGCTTCTTCGCTTATATATTCTGCCAGGGCATCAAAATTCTTTCGGTTTGCTAAATAATATCGGTGATCTAGCGGTGATATGTTCTTAAAAATGTTTCTGTCTTCCATACGAGAAGATACCAGAAAACTTTTAAAATGTGAATACATACCGGGTTTAAATATGATAATATTCTATATCTATGATAAAAACCAAAAGTCCTGAAAAACTTCTTGCTGAGGCAATAGAAGACGGCCGCAGCCGGAATTATCAGACAGCACTGAAAAAACTGAAAGAGGTGCTGGTTCTGACTGACAGCCTCCCGGAAGCCTTTCTATATACAGGAAGGGCAAACCATGCCCTTGGTAATCTTGAAGCCGCTGTTACTGCCTATAAATTTTATATAGATAAAGTACCAGAATCAGGAGCCGGATATTTTTATCTCGGAAGAACCTATATTGCTTTAGATAATTTTGTACAGGCTTCAATTTGTTTTGCCGAATCAATACAGTACAACAACGGTTTCGCTCCCGCCTATGCCTATTACGGATATTCCCTTGTAAGACGGGGAAAATTCAGAACAGCACTAAGATATCTTGAACAGGCTGTTAATCTGGATCCCGTTGACAGATCAATTTATACGATGTACGTAAATGCGGTTTTTATTGCTTCAGTTGATGCCTTCAGAAAAGAGGATTTCGACTATGCCCTATCAGGATTTCTCTTTCTGAATGATTCTGACAACTCAAACCTTTCTACCCTTCTTTATACAGGAATCATTCTGAAAGACAGCGGAAAAGCGGATGAAGCTGCGGATTTTTTACAGATGGCCTCAGAATACGCCCCTGATGATAATGAAATAAAAAGCCTGCTGGCAGAGGCTCTTTTTCTTAGCGGGCAAATTGAGGAAGGTGATCATGTTTTAAGTTCTTTTATGACTCCTGCTGAGAAGAACAACTTTATCAGTAATATCAGTAATCTTGAAGATATATTAGCAGTATCCTATTACAAAAGAAATGAGTATAAATCTGCTTTTCATTTTGCCATCAAATCCCTTAAAAAAGGTATAACCGAAAATATGCATCTGCTTGCCGGCGACTGTATGCTTAAATCCGGAAATATTGAGATAGCTTATAATCATTTCACAAGGGCTCTTGAAATAAACAGAAAGTCCTCAGGTGCTATGCAGGGACGGGCTGCTTCGCTATGGCTGTTAAGAGATTACAGTAATATGAAGAAAGAAATTACTGCGATCCTGAAAATAAATCCGTCAGACGAATTTGCTGAATATTATAAGCCCTTGTGCAGTTATTATTTAAAAGAACCGGAATCTGAATGGAAGTTTGCTATCGAGCAGAGAATCAAGAAAAATCCTGATCACTGGTACTGTACTGTCCTGGGTGAATACTATTTAAAACAGGGAAAAGATCCCGGAAAAGCTGAAAAACTTTTTAAAAAAGCTGTAGCGGCCAAACCTGATCACAAAGAAGCCTGGGACGGCCTTTTACTCATTCATCATAACAGCTTTGATAATAATACTGCTAAAATTCTTAGTGATTACCTTCGGGTTTACCGATCGGATCAGCAGATTAGAGAAAAGCTTGTACATATCTATATCAAGAATGTAAATTTCAAACAGGCTATAACTGAACTGGAAATTATTTCAGCTGAACAGAGTACAAATGTTAAAATAATCAGGCAGCTTGCATACTGCAATAGAATGTGTAAAAACTACAGAGAAGCCGCAATACTCTATCGCAGAATACTACAAACTTTTCCTGATGATGAAAATATACTGAAAAACCTTGTCTACTGCTATCGAAGATCTGGAAATGAAGTTCAGGCAGGTCTTCTGCTTGCAGCGGCAATAGATTACCTGCCAAAGCCGGGAACAGATCTATTCCTGACATATGGAGTTTCATTGTACAGGCTGGGAAAACCTGAAGAGGCATTAACCATTTTTCAGAAATGTTTATACAGCGGTCATCGTGACTGGCGGCTGTTTCGTAATATGGGAATAATCTACCGTGAAAAAGGTCTTAAAGATTATTCCAAAATGTATTTCAGTAAAGCAGAGGAAATGAAAAAAAGATAAACTTTATTGCGTAATAAAGTTGTTCATTCTATAATAATTACAGGAGGATGGCATGGGTAACGTAAAAGCACTCGATTTATTTCAGGCATACAATGAAGGTAAACTTCCGCAGGACGGCGGTTATATTGTTTCTTCATTTTTCAGTAACAATTCCCCATATGCAATTTATGAAGTCGTAGCCTATGCAGGAGTTAAAAATATCAGTTTAAGCGGTGAAGGTCTTACATTTCAGACTGACGGAAGTAAACTGTACATACTGGTTGAACCTTCAATGTATCCCAAGAAATATATCGAACCGGTTTCCAGGGAATACGGTAAATCTATTCCGTTCAGATTTAATGAGCTTAACATTCATAATTCAAAGAACCAGTATAAAATTATGGTTCCTAAAAAGCCAATTATAACTTATTCATCATTTACTATTCTTAAACCAACCGGTATCAATTTTGCTTTATGTTTTTATCATCAACCGGAAGTTTTCGAAACATTGGAGTTTTTCTTTGTACAGACCTTTAACAGAGAATGTCAGGTACCCAAAAGAGATTCAGAACAGGCTGCCAAGATGGTGATTGAAGGCGTAAAGAATTTCGGTACTTTCTAAAACCTTATTTATCTAAATAAAAAAGGGGCTTTCTTATTTAAAAGATGCCCCTTTTTTATTTCTGTATATTTATGCTTCTAATTCGTCTTAAGCAGCGCCTGAGCCGTTGCAAGAGCAGCAATAGGTACTGAATAGGTTGAACATGATACATAATCAAGTCCGTTTTCAATACAGAACTCAATATTCTCGGGTGCTGCTCCATGTTCTCCGCAAAGTCCCTTCTTAAGGTCAGGCCTTGTTATAGTTCCCCGCTGAACGGCGGTAGCAATAAGTTCTTTTACAGGCCGTTCCAGTGTCCTGAAAGGATTACCGCTCATAATATCGTAAAGTGTATAGTCAGGCATAAATGAAGTAAAATCATCTCTTGAGAGACCTAATGTTGTCTGTGTAAGATCATTGGTGCCGAAAGAGAAAAATTGTGCATATCTTGCAATATTATCAGCAGACAGAGCCGCTGCAGGAAGTTCAATCATTGTTCCGACTTTATAATCAACCGGTTTTACTTTCAGCCGTTCACGTACGTTCTGCTCTATTTCAACAAGCCCTTTATAATGAGAACCCTCGATTTTTTTTCCGTAAAGAATCATTTTAAGCTCAGTTTCATTCATAATCAGCGGTATCATTATTTCAGGTTTTACATCTACACCTTTTGATTTAACAGCGTAAGCAGCCTCAAAGATTGATTCGATCTGCATCTGATAAATTTCCGGATAACTGATTGCTATTCTGCATCCTCTGTGACCAAGCATGGGATTGAATTCTTTTAAATTTTCTGATTTTTCCCTAAGCTGTTTTTCAGTAATTTTCGTCCCGGAAGTTTTAAGGTAATCGAGAAATGCTTTTACCTCAGCAGTATTATGGGGTAGAAATTCATGCAGAGGTGCATCAAGAAGGCGGATATTAATTTCCTTTCCGTTCATTACCTTAAACAGATCCTGAAAGTCCTTCTTCTGCATCTGTTTAAGTTTTTTAAGAACTTTTGCTCTCTCTTCAGAGGTCTCGGCAAAAATCATTTCACGAAACACATTGATACGTTTTTCATCGAAAAACATATGCTCTGTTCTGCATAACCCGATTCCGTCCGCACCGAATGCAAGAGCAAGTTTTGCATCTGCAGCCTTATCACAGTTTGCGCGGATATCAAATCCTTTTATATTTTCTTTCACAATTTTAAGGAAATCTATCAGACCGTTCTTGGCAGGATCCGGTTTTATAAGCTGAGCTTTACCCCATACGATTGAGGGGGTATCAAATTCAGGAACATTGAGAGTTATGAAATCACCTTCTTTAATAGTCTTGCCGCCTATTGTCGCCTTTTTACCGCTAATTTTAATATCAGGATTAACAAGCGATACTTTACCGTACTGTCTTGCAACTACTGAAGCATGAGCCGAATAGCCGCCTTCGGAAGAAAGTACGCCGGTAGCAATTTCTATTGCCTTTACATCTTCTGCAAAACTGGATGTAAGACACAAAATCAATCTGTCATCAATATCATTCATTCTTGAAGTTTTATACTCTTCAATAAGTCCCTCAGTAGAAAAGAAGACCCTTCCGACTGCGGCGCCGGGAGCACCAGAAATACCGCCTTCTACCTTCGGCATGGATTTTACCGAATCAAGATCTATAACCGGGTGCAGAAGCTCATTTAGTTCAGAAGGTTTTATTGCATTAATAACCTGAGTATCATTTATAAGTTTTTTATTTTTAAGGTCCAGAAGAAGCTGAATATCAGCCCTGGTTGATTTTTCACTGATCGGATTTTGATTTATTAGCGACAGTCTTCCGTTTTCAATAGTAAAACCAATTTTCCTGATATCAAGATATGTAGTTTCAAGTTTTAAGGCTATATCTTCAAACTGTTTAAGGTATTTTTTATCAATATTTTTGATCGATTTTCCGCTTGATTCCGGTGAATTAAATTTATTTGTAAAATATTCACCTTCGAGAACACCATTCCCGGTAATTGTATTTCTTGTAGTGAAATATCCTGAATAGCTGTCTTTACCATAGTTTCCGTAAACCATAGGCTGAATAAGAACTGCAACACCGGTATTTTCACTGTCTTCCAGTTTAATCAAGTAGCTTATACGTTTTAAAACTGCTGCAAGCTGAGTCCTGGCGGTACTGAAAAGCTCTTCAGGAAGTTCTTTCTTTTTCTGTTCAAGATATTTCTTACATTCATCAGCCTTCATGTTCTTACTAAGAAAACGTCCGGTTTCCTTTATGTACTGATGATATTTATTAGCAAGTTTAGTATCTTCATTAAGTTCAGCAATTCTTTCTTCAATAGCGTAAATACCGTTGAGCATAAAAAGAATTTCCTGATATGCGAAATCTTTACCTACAAACTCACTGAAGCCTTCAAACGTGTTATCCGCAAGTCCGAAATTATGAAGGACAGGATACCTTGCTATAGCAAGATTTGAACTGATAACCAGTTTAAGAAGCATCGGATTTTTATCACTATTGAAGGTTTTACCGCTTTCTTTTGTATAATCATTAAAAAAGGGATTAAGAGCATCAATAACTGCATCAACATCATCAAGATTTGAAGTTATTTCTGTTCCGAGTATTACACCGGGAACTACAGGCATTCCCATAGAAATGAGGTCATAAGTCTGCTGCCCTCTGATTCCTATCTTATTCTGATCAGGTGCGTTTTTTGATGATTTATTCTTACTGATAAAATATATATTCGATTTGATATCCATGAAATAACCCTTATTATTAGAAGAGATTTAAAACAGTATTAACCGGAAACCTTAAGAAGGCTTCAAACTGAGGGCTCGCTCCCTGTTTTAAATATTTCTGAAGTTTTGCAACATCCTGAATATTTTCACCTGCTACAGCAAACAGAATAGCACTTCCATGTTTAACTTTACCCCATTTAAACAATGATGCAATATTCTGAATTCTTTCACCATCATAAAATATATATACTTCGAGGTCTGGGTTTTTAACTTTAAAACTTTGAATTATCCTTTTCCAGGCTTCGACATTACCATTATGAAAGAGTTCATTGGTTACCGGAACTGAATATAAAGGTGTCATTTTTGAAGTATTCACAGGTCCGCTGGCTGCGACCTCTTCATGTTCTTCATCCTGATATGATGTTTCGGCTTTTTGGGAAGCTGAAGTCTTTTTAACCGGATTCTTGGCTACTTTCTTCGGTGCAGCCTTCTTCTCCGGTTCCTCTGAAAGAGTCTTAAACTTATACTTACCTTTTAATAGATTTTCAGGAAGTTTAAGTTTTTTGCCCTCAAAAAGGTCAAAAACCTTCTGAATTAACATTTCAGCCTCTTTAGAGTTGGTCATGTCATCAGTGAATTTGCCGGCATACACTGTGAAATATTCATTTTTTCTAAACTCTGAGACATTTTTCCAGCTATCAGGATTCTTAGGATTTATCACATTATATCCAAGCTCCGGGTGGATATAAGAAATCAGTAAATCATAGGATTTAAGCTTCTCCAATGAAGAAGCGATATATTCAAAATCAATTAAACTGTTTATAAAATTACCGGATTTAAAGTTGTAGGAATATTTATCAACGAGAAGTGCACTCACTATCGACGGCATCTGATCCTGCTTAATTTCCTTCTCATTCACAAGATCATTCAATATATCAGCCAGATTGTATCCATCTTCAAAATCGCCGATAATACCCATTACAGACTGAAAATGAATTAATGCATTATTAAAACCATTCCTGTCAGACAGATGATCATAGACGCGTAAAGTATCGTTCATTATGTTCCCTCGGTAAAAAATGCCCCTCAAAAATTGAGGGGCTGCATTTTTTGTTAGATTGTATCCAGATTTGATCTTCTTGGTCTGCCCCGCCTTGTTTTAGTCTTGTCGTTGTCAACAACACCCTTAGACTTGGCTTTAGTTTTCGGTGCAGCCTTTTTAGCAGGAGCCTTAGGCTTTGTTTTGATTGTAGTGTCGGCCAGTGCAGGACTGTCATCCGGTGAATTAAGCATATCAAGATATGATTCACCTAAAGATTTCTGCTTAAGCATATCATCTTCAGCAAGATCAGAAGCAAAACTCATATCAATATCTTCTCTTACAGTAGAACGTCTTCTTGAGAACGCTGCAAATGCCGCATCCTGGAACCCTTTGGAAACACCATGAAGGAATTCATTAAGAACATTTGCCATACCGTCCAAAGTAGCTTTCTTTCTTTTAATTGAAGTAATATCAACATCAAGAAGAAGTCCTGGCTGAATATGATAAGGATTGATAAGATAATCAAATTTATTGAACTCAGCTTCGAGAAAAGTAAGTCTGTCTTCAAGTACTCGTCTCTGAATCGGGTACTTATAGCTGTACATATCCTGAAGTTTGTCTCTCATAAGAATAAGCTTTTTCTTAAGTTTATCTTTTTCCAGAACATAGGTTCTGTTCATTTTTTCAACTTCAGTTTCAGCTGCGCTTACAAAAGATATTTCATCCCAGCTCTTTTCAATGTCTTCGTAGAGAGGATCACCGGTTTTTGCCTTGATGTTCTTCTTTATTTTATTCTTGTATCTGTCGGAAAGATCTTTAAAATCAACAACACCTTTGAATCTCTTACCGTCGCTGTAAACCATTTCAAGAACATCCCATACATGTTCAACTTCAACCTCGAAAGATTTTACCTGAACATCATAAGCTTTTCTTTCTTCGATAAGCTGGGCATTGTCGTAGTATTTGAGACGGATGTTATATCTTTCATCAGGAAGAATTGCTGCATCTGTATCTTCATACTCTCTAATCACAAGTTCTCTTGCATTTTTGAGGTTCTCGATATACTGATAACCCATTTTTGAAGTATCAAGAATACTTGTAATTGAATTAACTGCTGTGTTGTAGCCTCTGTTTCTGATATTTTCTATATCCATGATTTTCTTAAGATTTTCACGGATGTTCAGAGGATCGAACTCATTAGGATCAATCTCAGCTCTAAGGCCTTCAACCTTTTCCATGATGTTCTTGGCAATGTACTTATACCTGTTTGATTTTGCATTGTTTACTTCATCAGCGGTATGATTTTCTACACGACCCATCTTCTGAAAGATGATTTCACTGTCATTAAGTTCTTCAAGACCCTTATCAAGTCTTTCATCCTTAAGATTCTCAATTTCCTTGTCAATTGCATCAATAATCTGCTTTGAAACAAGGTCTTTGATTAAGTACTCAACTGTAGCCTGATAGTGAAAAATAGGACTTATAAGCTCGGAATCGAGTATGTTAACTGAAAGCTTTACGTTGCATACAGTCTTTGGTTTCTCGATACTGTCCTTGAATGAACATTTAACTACCGAATAAGCATTCTCGCCTCTTATGAAAGCACCAACGTCGGTTTTCTGTCTAAGGAGTGAGTTGGTAAGGTTTTCAAGATCATTCATACCTCTCTGTATATGCCCCTGAAGGTGACCATACATATTAACAATTGATTTCTCAATTTCACCGGTATTGAATCTGTCCATACCGCCTACTTCTTCAAGCAGCGCTGCTATTTCTTTGGGGGTGTACCTGGTAAGAACTTTCATTTCTTCTTTATCAATGAAGTTTCTTACCTTTTTAACCATTTCATCTTCAGTTGTAACTATGTAACGGTTGAACATATTCTGGTAGTTCTGGTTGAAATAGTTATAAACTTTCTCTTTTAAGCCACCCATGACATCCAATTTAGAGAGGACGTCTTCAGGTAGTTTGGCATTGATATGGTTAACGACTTTATCTACTTCTTCTTCGAGCAGTCTTTCTACTTCTGCCTGCTGGTCCCTGCTTTCCTGAGCGAGAGAGTTCCTGGAGCCCACCGCACTCCTCTTTTCAGGATGGAATACCATTGGACTTTTAGGTAGATCTATGCTTCCCATTTTACTCTCCTTAATTCTCTTATATCTATACAGATTATCAATAAGATTACTGATATGTAAAGTACGTTTTTTTTTTTTTTAATAAGTTTTAATGCTTTTTTATAAAAAAACAACATGTTACTATAAAGCCGAAGGGTAAATGTTATTATGATTAAAAAATACAAGTTCTTTCTTTTTATATTAATATTTTCTGGTCTCACTGCCTCACTCTATGCTGATAAAAGGACTGAGAATATTGATATGTTTCTTGTTGTTGATAAAAGCAAGTCGATGGTTGAAAAAATTAAAGATGTCAGTGCGTATATTATAGAAAATTTCATTGATAATTTTCTTATTGAGGGAGACCATCTCACTGTAATTGAATTCTATGGCAAGGCTGATGTTGTTTTTAATAAAACACTTACCTTCAAGGGGCTTGAACAGATATCAAATGATCTACATAACCTTAAAGCTGACGGCCGTTTTACAGATATAGGGAATGCTTTGGACAGCCTTGAAAATTCTCTTTCTGCTTATAAAACTGAAAACAGCAGACAATACCTTATTTTATTGACAGACGGAAAGCAGGAAGCTCCTGAAAACAGTCCATACTACTCCCCCGACGGATCTTTTAATCATAACTTTCTCGAAAACACAAAAACTATTCAGAAAAAAGGCTGGAAAATCATCCTTCTTGGTGTTGGCAGTGAATCAGCTGTTGAAGAGCTTTCAAAGGAGCTGTTAACCACATATGAAGAAATTGATTTTAACAGTAATGTTCCGGAAACCACTCCGGCAGAAGATACCCTGGGACGGATTCTTTCATCCGGTTTTACTGTCTCAGATGACAGTATATATATCAGTCTGGAGAGTGACGGATACAGCGATGAACGTACTGTGGTGATCAGCAGAATACTGTACCAGGAACGGGGCAGTAACTACGAAGTTCTTGATGAACCCTATGAAATAAAAATTCCAGCTGAAACCTCTGTAGAGGTTAAAATACCGCTTAAATTATCAAGTGAACTATCCCCCGGAAGACATTCAGGTTCTTTTCTCTTCAACTTTTCTGGTGATACTCCATTTATTCCTGCCGTCTTTGATTATCAGATTGAAGTAAACAATGGTAAATTTTCAACGGAAAGCAGTGAAAATATTCAAAATAATTCCGCAGATGGAAGCAAAACTTCTTCAAAATTTCTTATAATTATAATAATTCTGGCAGTTATTGCTGCAGCAGTAGCAGCATTTATTATTATAAGAAATTATATCATCAGGGCTTCGGCTGAAAAGGATGAAAAAAGACGCAATGAGATTTCAGGCAATAATTGATTTTATCGAAAGCAACAGTAAATTTATACTAACCGCTCATGAAACTCCAGACGGAGATGCAATAGGCAGTGAAATAGCTGCCAGTCATGCGCTCAGGTCTTTAGGTAAACAAACAATCATATTCAATGCCGATCCAATGGGAGAAAAATACCGATTTCTCGATACAGATGATGAAGTTCAGCTTCTTAACAATGAGGCCGTTCTTCCTGAAGATATAAAAGACTGGGTTCTAATTATTCTTGATACAAACGATATTAATAATATCGGAGCTGTAAAGGATTGTATCCTCACGAAAGTTAAGGATTTTTTCATTTTTGATCATCATGAAGGCGGTGATGCTGTTTTATCAGCCAATCATATTGAAAATGAAGCCTCTTCCACATGCGAGATGCTTTTTGAGCTTTTTGAAGCCATGAACCTGAAACTTACACTTGCAATGGCACAGGCACTTTATCTGGGAATCGTGTATGACACAGGTTCTTTTATCTATCCTAAAACCACAGCCAAAACATTTTCTATTGCTGAAAGATGTGTAAGTCTTGGGGTTAACCCTAATTTCATATATTCAAAATTATATGAAAGCAATTCGATATCATCGTTGATGCTTCAGTCAAGAGTTTTATCAACTCTTGAGTTCTTTTATGATCACAATGTTGCTATACAAACAATGCTCAAAGATGACATTATTAAAAGCGGTGCCATGTATGAAGAGGCCGACTCCCTGATAAACCTGCCTTTAAAAAGTGAGGCTATCAAGGTTTCAATATTTTTTAAAGAAAATCTTGAGGGGATTCTCAGATGTTCGCTTCGTTCCAAAGGTAATATTGATGTTGCTTTTATTGCACAGGTTTTCGGAGGAGGCGGTCATAAAACAGCAGCAGGATTCAAGAGTAAATTCCCACTTGAAGAGATACGCAAAAAAGTGTTAGAAATGCTTAGAAAATACTTCGTGTGAATCTATGATAAAGAAAAATATACTGGTTTTTTTAGTAATAATGCTTTTAAGCACTTTATATTCCTGTAACAGAGCTTCCGAGGTTTACGAAAGACCCGAAAGTGTTACTCAACTTACCCCTGCCCCTGATGAAGATAATATTTCAGATGATGATAAGTATGAAGACAGCTTCAGTATTCAGGAAACAAAACCAAATATTGTTATCAAAGGCGATGAAACTGTTTTAAGTACTATTAACCTCAATCTGGATCTTGATACATCGGATGAGCAGATTATTGTACTTAAAAACCGGCAGAATCCGGCGCTTGAAATTTATATAGCTGTAGCAGATTATGATAATGTCAAAGGTGATTATGTCAGAGCCTGGGAAGGTACTACATCCGCAACAAGCGGAAGGTCATTCCATGTTTATCTGGAGGATTTAATCGGAGATCATTCAAATCAGATTGTATGTTCAGGAAGGGATTCAGAAGGAAACACAACGCTCGATGTATTTTGGAAAAATAATGAGAGCAGTGGCAGCGGACTTAATTATTCTTCTATTTTCAGTCTTAAACAGCCAGGAGCAATTGAGATTATTCCGGTTAAACGCAGCATGGCTTACGAATCAGGCCAGAAAGACGGTGTTAGCTATACAATTTCTGCATCCACTGAAAAATCAGGCAACGACGGAAAAATAAATCTTATTCAGTCTATTTATTTCTGGGATTTCCCGCTGAAAAAATATATTAAGCTTAAAGAAGAAGAACTTGAGTATACAACCATAGAAGAAAAACAGCTTGCAGACATTTACAGCGGCCCGGATGAAAATTTCTACGGTTATATAAACGGACCGTGGTTTACCGAAAATTCGTCCTCTGGAAACAATAGTATAATTGTATTTATGGACCCGAAAGCCGAGACTATTACATTTTACAGTGACCGAATACAGGAAAACTTTAAATGGACTAATTCGTACAAGGTATTGAGTAATCTTCTGTATATACGTGCTCAGAATGAAATAATAAATTATATAGAAATTGAAGTTTATGTCCGGATTGTTAACCTTGATGAGATACGTTTAACAGTCAAGGATATTGACAATCAGACCAGGGTTATTTCACCTAATGATGTCTGGACAGATAATTACTACCGTATGGGAGAACGTGAAAAATTTGATACCATCAAGACCCTCCGAAAGGCTTCAGAGGCAATAGAATTACCGGAGCTTAATGGGCAGTATATAAGTGATGCCGGAGATATCATCGAATTTTACGGAACATCCTTCCACATGAAAAACAGCTTTGAAGAGATTTCCGGCGGATACGCGGTTTACTCAGCAGATACGCCTGTTTTAAGTTTGAAAATTGTTGATAATTCAGGTATTGAAGTTGATACAAGAGCCTTTTCTATTGATTTTTCAGAAGAAAATAAAAACAGAATTATCGAGCGTACACTTGTTATGGTGCCGGGAGAGTTAAGCATATATGGCTTCAAACCTTCTGATACCGAATATTACCGCTTTACACAGACTGAAACTCTGGATATGTCATCCGAGAATGACTAATCAATAAACCGGATAAGCCTCATACCCGTTTTCTTTTAATCTAATTATCATATCCTGCAGTTTATCTGCAGGGATATCCGGCATCAGTACGACATGATATATTCTGCTGTTTACTGTTTTTTTAGACAGTTTTACATTATAACCTTCAGCAGCCAGTTTTTTAAGCAGTTCATCCGCATTCTTTTTAACGCTGAATGAGCCGAGCTGAATTGAAATTGTAGCTTTATTATCAACAGCAGATTCGTTATCAGATTCAATTAAATCTTCTTCTTTCTCTGTCTGGTTTGAAACAGTTATAAACTCTTCTTCAGAATTTTGTCTGAAAAATCCAAGCAGCCTTTCAGGACTTGGAAAATCTGAAAAATTAACAAGTTCGGCTATGCCTGCAATTTTATCTTTATTTCTGCTGATTATTCCATTAATCTTATCAAGATTGCTATCTGCCGCTTTTGAGAGCTCTTCAAGCCAGAAAACGGCTTCAAATGGGATGTGGTCTCTGGAAAATACGTCCTCAATTAAATCTATTGAATCTGAATCTTCACCTTTCAGAAAATAAATCCTTGATAACAATGTTCTACACTTTTGAACAAGATTTAGATTATCTGTAAAATTCATGATGATTTTAAGCTGTGATTCAGATTTAGGATAATCGGCTATTTCAGTATTTAATACCGCACTTTTATAAAGGGCTTCATAGTCTTTATTTCCACTAACAGCCAGAGAAGCCTGTTCAAAATAAGAAGCCGCCTTTGTGAGATTTCCTGAACTTTCGCTGATATAACCAGCTTCAAGATATTTTTGATAAAGTTCAGTTTCACTTAGATTTGCGCTGTTCTCAAAAAGGCCTGAAAGAACCTCATCAACCTGAGCTTCACTTACTTTCAGAGTATCATCAGGATAGATATTGAATGCAAAAAAGAGAAAAATAAAAAATATCAGAGATAATTTATAATTCTTTTTCAACAGGGTTAACTGGTTCCGGGATAATTTCATCTTCTATATATTCAACTTTTTTCTTTTTTTTGCTTACCTCTTTTCTATGCTTCATACTCACATGAAATGCAAACGGAAGTGTAAATACAGCTCCTGCAAGAAATGCGGTAAAAATACTTAAAAAAACAGGCACATCAGTAAATTTCACAAAACCAAGCGATATGTCAGACATATTTCCAAGATTCAGTGCAGAGATAATAAGTGCGATACCAAGTCCGACAAGAAAAAACACCAGTTTAAACATCTATTAAACCTCCGGTATATGTACTTCCTTTCAATCCGTCAATGCTTAAGTTAACATATCTGTTCAATAAGTCAACTCCTCCCGGAAATACAATCATACTATTTTTATCGGTGCGTCCAAGTAGCTTCTTGTTATCTTTTTTCGATATTGATTCAACTACTGCCGTTGTTTTCTGCCCTATCCTTTTTAATTTCAGTTCTGCAGAAAGATTTCTGTGAATCTCTATAATTTCACTTAGTCTTTGTGATTTAATATCCTGGGGAACATCATCATTCATTTTATATGCAGCAGTACCTTCACGCGGATTATAGTAATATGTGAAGGCATCCTCAAAACACATTTCCTTCATAAAATCTTTCAGATTATTGAAATCTTCTTCAGTTTCGCCAGGAAAGCCGACCATAATATCTGTACTGAGGGACAAATCAGAAATTCTGGATCGCAGTTTTTTAATAATTGTACGGTATTCCTCTACAGTATATTTTCTGTTCATCTTTTTTAAAACATTATCAGATCCATGTTGCGCAGGAAGATGCAGATACTTGCAGAGGCGTTCCTCGGAAGAGTAAAGATCAATCAGTTCGTCGGTGAAGTCCTGCGGATTTGAACTGGTAAAACGAAGCCATTTTACATCAGTTTCTCTGAGGAGACGCCTGATTAAAGATGAAAAATTTATAACAAGGTCATTCTTTTTATATCTGAACGAATTCACATTCTGACCTAACAAAGTTATTTCACTTACACCTTCTGCGGTCAGCTGTAAAATTTCTTTAATTATCTCATCATCATTTCGTGATGTCTCACGGCCGCGTACATAAGGAACAATACAGTAGGAACAGAAGTTATCACATCCGTTCATCACTGGAACCATTGCATGTGTTGAACTTACTTTACCATACTTTTCAAAGAAACTGTAGTCATCTGAGAGGTCTGAAATTTTTTCATCAGTTCCTGAGAGAATTCTGGCAGCCTTGTTTTTATGTTCATTATCTATAACGTCACTGACTACCGGGAATTTCTTCTTTAATTCATCTTTCAGCCTCTCAGCCATGCAGCCGATGACAACAAGCCTGAATTCATGCTGTTCCGAAAGGCTTTTAAAGTATCCAAGCCGACCCCAGATACGGTTTTCAGCCGACTGCCTTACTGAACATGTATTTATAACTATCAGCTGAGCATCTTTATCATTTTCAGCTTCAGTCCAGCCATTGCTTTTAAGTTCATTTTTTAAAGCTTCGCTTTCGGCTGTATTCATCTGACAGCCGTATGTCTCAATAAAAAATTTTCGGGACAAGCTATATTTCTCCCTGTATGATCTTTCTGACATACCACCTTATGACATTCCAGTCATCATTCTCAGGCAGCAGTATCCAGGCTCCTTCGGAGCTGTATGTATCATACAGGATATTATCAAAACTTAAAACATGCTTGCCAGCCAGTTGAGAATCACCAAAATTGCTGTAGAGACTCAGAAACTCAACGGGACTGAAATCGGTATCAACATAATCGAAAAAAGCGTTTATAAGACTGTAAACCTTTGCTGCATCAGTAACCCGAAGCTGCTGAAATTTATTTATAGCTCCTTCAATTATCATCTGCTGTCTTTCTGAACGGTTAAAATCGTTGGATCCGTGTCTTGATCTTGCAACCCTCAGAGCTTCGACTCCATTCAGACTATAATCGCCGGCTTTATAATTCAGAGTTGACCATTCACCGTTCTCACGTATCCGGTAAGTAGGATCGATAAGATCTTCATTTAGAGTTATATCAATGCCGCCTAGAATGTTTACAATATCTATAAAAGCATACATATCAACTATTACATACTTAGATATGTCGAGCCCTGTAATTGTTGATAATTCTTTTTTTAACTGCACGGGGCCGTAATACTGGTAAATACTGTTCACCCTCCGGCCCTTCCAGTAAAGGTCTCTGGGTATTCCGATAAGATAGGCTTTTCCGCTGCTTTTATCAGCATGTACAACAATCATTGTATCGGTATTTTTCTCATGCATACCAACTAAAAGACATGTTATTGAATCCCGGCTGGAGTATATATCATTTACACTGCTTATATTTTCAGGGATTATAAAGTTTTTTTTTGATTCTGCCTTAAGCTCCGATTTGATACTTACGGTTTTCAGGGATGAAATTGGAACTTCATCCGCATCTACAAGGTATATCTCACCGAGCTTTTTTAAAACTGAAAAAGAACCGAGTTTGTTGCCGTCTTCTTTTAGCAGATCATAATAATAGTAATCATTGTCTTCTCTGGGAGTGAAGTTAAGTGTTAATTCAAGGGATTCGAGATAACTTTGAAAAAGTGAATCATTCTGCAAATCTTCAATTTTTTTTCGTGCATTCTGAATCAGAACTTCTTCAGCTGAACGAAGATCAAGCCTCTGCAATTCGCTCAGGATGCTTTTTGATATATCTAAGTCCTCAGAATAATACCTGCTGTTAATAAGAAAACCCGGCTCGTCTGTCACGGGTGTAAGTTCTGCACGCAGAGTATTTGAGTTATTTTTGTTAGAAAAAACCAAAACCGTATCTTTTTCATCGTTAATTGATATTCTAATGCCGTGTTCTCTGCAGAATTGAACTATGATATCTGAAACCGACGATTCTGAAAGGATAGCTGCCATCTCGGCCTGTACAAGCAATCTTTTTTCATATTTGACAGCCGCTTCTCTGATAAAAGATACAGCCTCTCTTGATGCTGATGTGATATCAAGCCTTCTGTCTTCAAAGTCGCTGATTGTATAGACTTCAGTTCCTGCTCTAATTTCAGCAATCTGAAAGCCATTTTTAAAGAATCCACCGGTATCATTTCCGGTCTTCCGCAGACTTATGCCTTCATTACTTAATGAATTATTAAAGTCAGTATCAGTAATAATTTTTCCTAGCTGAACCGACAGCTTATAGTTGTTTTCAGCATTAAAAAAGGCATCGATGGCCAGCAGAAACTCATTAGAAGCCGAACCTTCAGATACAGTACCGGAAATTTCTGAGATTCTATCCGGATAAACTCTAACCGGCAGACCGTTAGCTTCACGTGTACTTGTCAAATCCGAAACAAGCATACCGCTGACATTGGATAAATAATTCAACGTTTCCCGGTCTTCGGAAATCTCAGCCATAAATGCATCATTGCGGCTGCTAAGCTCATGACTGAGTTTATGCAGTCTTGTATTCATGACAGATAGTGTAATAACTAGCGTAATGAGTAAAATCAGTATTAAAATATTCTTTAAACTAATGAGATCTTTTAACTTAGCAAAAATCAATGCTTGAAACTCCGCTGTCCGGTAAATACCATAGCCGCATTATATTCATTACAGGCTTCAATACTCTCGAAATCTCTTAATGAGCCTCCGGGCTGAATGACAGAGCTGATGCCTTCCTTCAGGCCGACCTCTATTCCGTCTCTGAAAGGAAAGAAAGCATCTGAAATCATCGCACTTCCCGGCAGTCCGCCTTTTTTCTCAGCAGTTTCAGACTGAACTGCATCTAAAATATCTTTATCTGTCATTACCGCAAGCGGCTGTCCGTGTTTTTCAAAACATATTCTATCTGCAAATTTCCTGTATGCTTTATCCCGTGCTATTTCGGCAACACCTACTCTATCCTGTTCACCTGTCCCGATACCAACTGTAACTCCGTCTTTGACATAGATTACAGAATTACTTGTTATCCCGCTCTCGATAAGCCACCCGAAAAGCATATCGTCCAGTTCCTGCGATGTAGGCTCTCTAAGAACCTTGTATTCTTTATCCCTGTAAACAGTTTCAGCAGGAAGAAGAGTTTCCTTTTCAGCCTTGGGAACAAAAGACCACTGCGCAACAAGTCCGCCGTCAATCAGTGATTTAAAATCTACAAACTGTTCACCTACAAAATCATGCAGTTTTGACATATTACCGATTTTCATTACTCTAAGATTTTTCTTTGCAGCAAGCAACTCAAGTGTACCATCTTCAAATTCAGGAGCTACAACAACTTCAAGGTAACTCTCGGTAATCAGTTTTGCTGTTTCCATATCAAGCGGTTTATTTACAGCTACAGCACCGCCGAAGGCAGCTATACGGTCTGCCATAAGAGCCTTATGGTACGATTCGGCAAGAGTTTTACCTCTGGCTACACCGCATGGATTATTATGTTTTACAATAACAGTAACAGGGTAATCATTGAAATATCTAAGAATGTTAAGGGAGTTGTCTGCATCGGTGATATTAGTTTTACCAGGATGTTTTCCAGACTGAAGAAGCTCGATATCGGATGCAAGATATTTTCCAGGCATTATTGAACTTACTTCGCCAAGAACAAGGTTTCCGTTTACAAGACGATAAAGAGCAGCCTCCTGATCAGGATTCTCTCCGTATCTCAGCCCCTGCTTATCGCCGTCTATGTCCCAGTAAACCTTTTCATATTTAAGTGACTGGCGGTCTGCATCATTATTATAAAAACTGATTTCCATATTATCAGGAAATAAATCTTTCCTGATTCTTTTGTAGATTGATGAAAGTTTTTCCTTAGCCATTATCTGCCTCCCTTGAAACTGTATACAGATTCGATTGAATCATAAGTTTTACTCAAAAGAAAACTGCTTATCTGATTGTCATATTCCGCAGTATGACTGAAAGTTTTTTTTGCAAGTTCTAAACGGAATTCCAATGATAATTTACCGTCATTTGATTTCATTTCACTGATAATATTTTCATAATCAGCAGGGTTGCAGACAGAAGCTACTCTTAGATAGTTTTTTGCAGAAGCTCTCAGCATACATGGACCGCCTATATCAATGTTAGTCCTGGCATTCTCCGCTGTTATACCTTCTTTTTTAACAGTTTCACTGAAGGGATAAAGATTTACTACAACCATATCAAACGCAACCGCACCTGTTCTTGCAAGATCAGCTTTATGAGCTTCATTATATGTTTCACTGAGCAGTCCCAGATAAATTTTGAAATCAAGGGTTTTGACTAAACCACCCTGCATTTCAGGCTGACCAGTGTAATCACTCACTGAAACAAGATTATTTACAGCTTCATCACCCAGAAGATCGGCTATTTTACTGTAAGTTCCGCCTGTCGAATATATCTTAACTACCGGATTGATGTCTATAAGTCCCCTTACAAGGTCCTCCAGTCCTGTTTTATCAGATACGCTGATAAGTACATTGTTAATTGATACTTTATCATCAATATCCGCAACTATGTTTAATGCCATGGTAGACCTCCGTATGTAAAACTTTTACCATACAAACAGTCATAGTTTCAACATATCCTTGAAAAAAGACATTTGTGGTGATACTATTTCGATGATTATTATCTATTGAGGATATACTTTGAAAAAAAAATTATTTCCAATCTTACTTACTGCTATGATTATTACGGTTTTTCCACTTACAGCTCAAACATCCGAAGAGGAAGTTACTGATGATTATATTGGAAAATCAGCTTATTCAACCGGTGAACAGGTTTTTAATATAAATGCCGGTGCAATTTTTCCCCTATTCACAATTGCCCCCTTCGCTGCTGAAGGAACAAGTGCAATAAATCCGGATATCGGTGAAACTTCGATAGGACTTACCGGCAGTCTTGAGTTCGGTGCTTTTGTCATGGATAATCTAATGCTCGGCGGAGAATTAAGCGGTATGTTTGCCGCAACCCCGAATAGAGTTCTAACAATGGTTCCAATTTCTTTTACTGCAGCCTATTATTTCATGTTCTACCCCATAGAGGTGCCCATACATTTGAATATTGGCATGTCATTTAATACACTTGGTGATTATTTCACTATGACTCCGGTGATTAAACCCGGAATCGGAGCCCTATGGAATATCAATGAGGAATGGGCAATTGGATTGAATGCCGAGTACTGGTTTATTCCGGAAATATATTATTCAGATGAATTTAAGGACCAGAGTCGTATCGCTAATTTTCTTGAACTTGGAATTTCCGGGTCGTATCACTTCTAAGGAATATTTATGAAAAGATTTTTAACCATATTTACAATGATTTCTGCAATTCTTCTGATTTATTCCTGTCCAGATAATCCGACAGGTATGTTTTACAGTCTTGAAGAAGAGATAGAAATTGCTAACGGCTCTCTTGATGACGCACTCACTGTACGTTCAATGGGAAAATTCGGAACCGGAACTGAAGAAACATACTTTGCTGCAGCCGGGAATTTATATTTCAAAAAAACTGATAATATTGAATCAAGCAATGTTGTCTGGAACTTTGCCAAACCTCCGGGATCTACTGCAACTGAAAACTCAAATTATATTACCTATGAAGCAATTCTGTTAAACGGTAAAATTTTTGCAGTCTATTATGACACCGACACTACAGAGCATCATCTTTACAGCTGCGATGCATCTGCACTTTCAGCTGACTCTACGTCCATATGGACTGAAGTTGTCATAAACCAGCTTAATACATCTGCAGGTGAATATGTAGTGAATATCGAGGTTGTTGATACAACTCCCAACCAGACCTTATTTATTTACACAATAACCCCTAATGTAACCCTTGGCGGCTATAGCACCTCTGTCTATAATGTTTATTCATACAACGCTGCTACTCTTGATATAACTGCTGGTATGACGTTGACTGAGGAGCTGACTGATATAACTAACGGCGGTACGTTTGATATTGATGTTGAAAGCGATGGTACAACATTCTGGCTGATTTCCGGTATACGACTGTACACCGGAGCATCAGGTTCACTTACCGAAATATCTGACACAACTGTTTTCGATGATACAGATGCAGGTTCCGATGATGAAAAGATCTCAGATTTTCTTCTCAATAGTGGATACGGTGGTCTGGTCTGCTACAATAACGGCTCGTCTGATTATATCTATCTTACTTTCAAAGAAGGGTATATTTTAAGGTATGACGGAAGTTCGTGGTCTGATGTATATAACACAGATATTTACAGCTCATCAGCAGATTCCTATCCTGATCCGCTGGACCTGGATCTTTATGATATTGAACTTGTTACCTTTGGGACGAATAAGGTTCTCTTATTCGGTACCAATGAAGGATACTATGAACTTCAAATTGAATCTGAAGGCACAATGAGTTCTACTGCTGAAATTTTCTCACCTGAGGATTCAACATCATTGTTCTGTACGGTAACTCATTACAGTTCAATAGATCTTTCCAGTGCAGTAATTTTGGATTTTTATTACGATTCAGACTACGACTATCTGTTTGCAATGGGCTACAGTAGCGGACTGTGGTTTAACTATGAAAGTTCAGACAGCACCCGGCTCTGGGCGGTTGAATAATATAGATTATTAAAAACGTCCTTTTGCACATTCAGCTTTTTAGAAAAGTCATATCTTGATTACCAATTCAGGTTTTTCAGATATGACTTTTTTTATTAATAATCGTAATATTCATCAGCACCGATATCATATACCGGGTTTAATCCAAGTACCCTGTTAGGTCTTGATTCACCATCAATATCAGTTTTGTTATTTAGAAGATTTTCCAGATTATAACCGGAATCAATACATGGTGATTCCGGATTAAGCCGATATTTTCCATCTTCATTGAAAATTATATCTGTACTTATATTTCCGGAAATATTTCCGCTTGAGAATGATCCGTCCAGAAGGTCCAGTTCGATAAGATTTACAGCTGGATTTAAACCGGAAGTAAACACTGACCAACCGTTAAAGCAGTTATTTTTTATCGAGAAATGATTATCACTAAAATTATTTATAAAAATACCGGAACTCTCCGGCTGTTCTATATCAAAAATATTATTGATATATTTTATATTACTGTTAACAGACTCATCAAACAGTATTTCAGCATCAAAAGAGTTTAGAACAAAAGTATTATTGAAAACTTCAATTTCCGATTCAATATTTTTAAAGGCTAAAACATTATCAGTATCGCCAATGTCAAATATATTGGTTTCAAAACGATGTCTTCCCTGATTTAAATTAAAAAGATACACAAAATCAGATACACTGTTTCCGGTTTTTAAAGTATTTCTGTTAAACTTTGACTGCCCGCCTGTCAATTTAAATCCTACAATACTGTTTCCTGCGTCGGTTACAATAGTTGAGGCAATAAGTTCAATACTTGAGTCAACTGCTTCAACTATATTGAATAGTCGTACTTCTGGCTGGCTTTTTACTTTAATGTATGTTGCTGTTAAATTAGAATTTTCCGCATTGATTACCGAAGCAGAGACATCTGAAGAGAGAATATTAAATTCTGCAGAACGCAGATTAATAAAACTGGAATAAGATTTTATACAATTCAGGTTTTTACCGCTCTCTGCAGTAATTTTTGAAGAACTTAATACAAAATTTCCAGTGTTATTGATCTTTATAATATCAAAATTATTACTATCACTTCCACCGCTTATACTGCTGTTTACAATTTTCAGTAATCCGTCTGATGAATCAATTATACTGTCCTTCTGTGCAGGTGCTGTTATTGAGGAGTTTATAATGTTAACTTCACCGTAGAACTGTCTTATAAAAGATGACAGTTTAACTGAAGTAGTTTTAAATTCACAGTCGGTAAAATTCAATGTTCCCTTATTTAGAAAAAAGACAGAATCAGTTAACTGCTCAATATTTTCAGTTCTGATTTTTCTTAAATTTAAAGTACCGCCGTAAACATAAAACAGAGGATTGGAACCGATAAATACATCACCTGTCTCAATGAGGCTTGTGCCTTTTTGTTCAAACCAGTTATTACTTTTAAAACCACCGTATATTGAAATATTTTCATCGATAATTACTGAAGAATTAAGAGTATATTTACCTTCAGCAAGGAATATAGTTTTTCTGTCAGAGTTTTTAAGCTGTTCAACTGCCCTGTTTAAAGTTTTAAAAGGATTACTCCTGGTACCGCTGGCATAGTCTTTACCGTCCGGAGATACATAGATAATCTCTTTATCAATTGTGATTGACCATACTGCTGTATTTGATCTATTACCGGCACTGTCTTCACTAAAGGCCATAATCATATAGGTTGCATATGTTCCGGATTCAGAAGCAATACGTATAGGTTTAGTAAACAGACTGAATTCTTCAGAAGAAGAGTTTATATCAGTAATTGAGTAAAATATTTTTCTCTCATTGGATTCAAAACTGACTGTCTGATCATCTAAATAATATTCACCATCTACAATTCCAGAAAGTCCAGGAGGAAGCGGCGATTTCTTATCAATACTGAATCGAACTGTTTGCTGTTTTCCGCCGGTTATATCATCTTTATTCTGAAATTCTTTAAATTTAACTGAATAATTAATAGTTTCACCATCAGCAGCACTAAAAATAAGTTTATCAGGCATTTCCGGACTGAAAACTGTAACTTCAGGCACGTTGAAATCTTCAGTAGAAATTTCGTAACGTATGAACGCTCCGTCTACTGCACGCCTTGCATTAACATCACTGTTATATGAAGCATTATTTTCAATTCCATTTACGATCACACCCTCGTTATTAAAAGGCAGAAATATATTCTGACTTCGAATGTCGCTGGAATTCCCGCCAGAATCGGTTTTCAAATACTCAATATGAATACTTTCAAGATCCTTATCGAATTTAAATGTTTTTGGGTATATAAAATCTGTAAACTCTGCAGATAATTCAGGTATTCTGAATTTCAAAGAATCTGTTCCGTTATTCCATCCCAACAGAATACGTGACTTACTGCGGTTGAATTCAATAAATGGTGAGATGTCATTAAGTGGTTTTTTTTGATCAATATTAAAACTTAAAAACTTTGTATTACTGCTGAGATTACCGGCAGAGTCTGCCGTTTTTATTTTGACATAAAGATTTTTTTCAATGCCAGGTTCCCCGTTTACAATAAGATTATCTGTAAAGAATTTTGAACCTATACCCGGTTCAACAGGAATTTCCGGACTCTCGGTTATTTCATAATAATATTTCCTTGAGCCGTCCGGATTATATGCAGAAATCACAAATGAATCAGTAAAGTCGTATATTGATTCAGTCAGTATTGAGCTATTATCCGGAACCTTTTTATCGATTGTAAAACTGAACAACTCGTCATTGATGCTTCGGTTACCTGCAGCATCTTCAGCTCCTATGACAATATTAAATGTCTTTTCTCCTCCGGCATCAACATCGAAAACAACGGGTTTATTAAAAATAAAAGAATTCTCATCAAAAGGGCTGTCCGGTATCTCTTGCCCTTCTCTGAAAGACATAAATACTGTTGAGTTATCATCAATCAGCGGATTGAGCATTACTTGATAATTCACTGTCATTCCATTTTTTATACCGATAAGTTCTGGAATTTCAGGACTTTTATTATCAATAACAAAACTGAATGTTTTAAAATCTGAAGTTTTACCTGTATTTTTATTTTTTGAAAAAACTTCAAGATAATATTCGAGCAGAGTATTAGGCTCACCTTCAATTCTAATATTATTAGCAGTTTTTACAGGTCCGGATGTCGCAGTTTTTCCTTCCTCATCCGTCAATGTAAGATAATAATATAATTCATCGTTAAGATTTTGAGGGAAAACTTTAAACTCTACATAATCGCCGCTGTAAATATTCTGATTTGTCTCATTTCTGCTAAAAAGAGGTTCACCGGGTATGATACTTGTTTCAGGTATGTATAAATAAGAGAGCTCGCTTTTATTCCCGAAGGAATCAAAGGATTCAATATTAAATTTAAGAACTGAATTATTTCCGGGCAAGTCAGGGACATTGAAGGGACCTTCATACCGTGCGGAATCTTTACTTATCAGAAGTCCTTCCCTGTACACTTCAAAACTATAGAATGTTTCAGCGGTCTCCGCATCAATAGTAATTATATCATCAGCAATTAACAGTTCAGGCTTGGCAGGAGGCTTGCGGTCAGCATGTATTTTATATACTTCAGTCTCATCAGACCTGTTTCCTGCTTCATCTATCTGTATAAACTGAATATAAAAATCGCTCTCGTAACCTTCAGGCACATCCAGGATGAAATCAGAAGGAACTGCCGGATCATAACTGATTTCAGAGAGATCATTTTTAGAAGAAATCCTGTATTTAAGCTGTGCGCCAGGCTCTGTTTCTGCAAGTAATTTATATGTGTTCGACTGTTCATCGTGGATAATATCAATAACTGGAATTTCCGGTTTTTGAGAGTCATAAGTAATAATATTTGAGATTATCCTGCTTGATTTTCCATTCAGTGAAATAGTTCTCGATTTCAGGATAAAAGAACCGGCATTTCGGTTTTCAGGTGCAGACAGTGTAAAAGGTTTAGTATATTCAGTTGACCCCGAACCGGGATTGGAACCGTCAAGGGTATAATAGATATTTGAGTAATCCGGACCGAACATCGATACTTCAACTTTATTGCTAAACGGAAGGTTCTGATTAAGCTGAATAATCGGATTTGCAGGTTTACGATCATCAAAAATATAAAAATACCTGAATTCACTCTGCTCGGCATCGTTTACATTCCGAAGTCTGAGAGTTGAATATTTAACACCGCCGGCAACTGGATTCAATAAAAGTTCATGGTTGAAATCCAGATCTTTTTCATCCGGGCTTCTTTCTTCAATACAGTACTTATAAGTTTCAAACTCATTCAATATTCTTATTGCGGATGAATATATACCGCTTTCAGGTATATTTTTAAGAGGAGCCCTTGTTGTAACCCTGTAGTTTACTTCGTCATAAAGTATTTTTTCAGAGCCCTGAAGTTTTCCTGCTACTTTAAGAGTAATATTACCATAGCGCCTTATTTCTACAGGCATATAGTATTCGATGCCGTCTTCAACAGGATCATTCATATTAAGAGTATATTTAATCCAGTCAAAACCTGTTTTATCAATAAAAAGCAGCTGAGTATTTGCAAATTCACCTTCCACAGGACTTTTTATATCAATCAGATTAACTTTTCTGCGAATGGTGTCTTCATCAATTTTAAATATGGAATAATCGCTGGAATTTCCTGCACTATCCAGTGTGAAAGCATAAACAATCGTTGAATCAGAGGCTGTGACATAATCGCCTTCAACTTTTACCGGATCGGGATTTTTTATATTATCGAATCCGTAAAATGTTTCACATCCGGCTTCACTTTTAAAATAAATTTTCTTTTGTCCTGTTTCAAAATCATTCTCGACTCTAATTTCAGGTTTACCCGGCACTTTCCTGTCAATTTTATAATCAAAGGTAAGTGTTTTATTATCATAATTTAAAACTATCCGGTAATCACGTTCTTCACCGGGTAATGCTGATAGAATAACACCTCCGGGAAAAGGAAGGAATTCAGTCTCTTCACCGTTATCAAAGCCGTACAGAACATCTTCAACACTCTCTGTGTTCAATCTGATTATAATATTCTGATTATAGATCCCGGGTTCAGGCTCAATAGACAATGCGTCTGATGCCTGTGCATAAATAAGCAGGGGGATTAAAAAATATAACAGTGCTAAAATAGCCGATTTATTTTTTTTCAAAAATATCCAGTGCCTCTCTAAGCTCTTCATCGTTGTTAAAATAATACTTTTCGAGTTCTTCATGTTTAAGCCCGATCAGTTCATGACTCATATAATGTATCCACAGATCTTCATCAGGTTTTTTAATTACATGCTTCCTGCAGTAATAATCAGGCTGAAATTCATTCTGTTCAGGTTTGTATTCAAAAAATTTATAATCATGAACAGCAATTTTAAGGTCTTTGCGCGGCACGCCTCTCTGTAGTATTTTATCTGCAAGAAAGTTAATTGTTTTTCCTGAATCATAGATGTCATCAACCAACAGAATTTTATCTCCCTGTCTTAAATATTCAGGGTTGTAAGTCCACCCGTCAATTCGAACTTCATCATGATTGTGTATATCAGTATATGAACGTGCAACAACAGCAGCATATAGAACAGGACTGTCGGCTCGTACAACTTTAAAATACTCGCTGATCAGATTTCCTATATATGCTCCACCTCTCAGTGAAACATATATAACATCAGGAATAAATCCATCTTTATGAATTCTATGTGCGAGTTTTATTGCGTTATTTCTAACCATGTTGTATTCAAGAAAGTTTTTGGACATAATCCCCATCCTCTAGCGTATAAGTTCTATTTCGACCTGCTTACTGTTTCTTAGAACTTTTATTAAATAGCTGCTGTTCTTTTTATCGTTAAGAGCAGTGAAAAAATCCATCATATTATTAATTTTCACGCCGCCAATTTCAGTGATTATGTCATAATCCTTGAGCCCCGATTCGGCTGCCCGAGTTTTAGGTTCTACGGCAATAATTACTCCATGTAAAGACTCAGCAAGACCTGCTTCTTTTTTAAGAGCTTCATCAAGTGTCCGGCCTGAAAGTCCCGGCCAGATTTTACCATATAAAGACGTCAATTCGGCACGGTCAGCCCTATTCCCGATAGTAACCGGAATTTTAATTGTTTTCCCTTGTCTGATCAATTTGATATCAATCTTTGCCCCTGCACGAACATCACCCACCAGCCTTGTGAACTGCATATAATCATGAATTTCAGTATTATCAAGTGCTATTATAAAATCACCCGGAAGCAATCCGGCCTTGTCGGCAGGGCTGTCTTCATAAAGATTATATATGAGTGCCCCTGTTTGACCTTCAATTTTGAGATCTTTTGCTGTCTGCTCATCCGGATTTGTTATACTTACACCAAGCCATCCATATTTGACTTCACCTGATTCAATAAAGTCATCTACAGCGTTTTTAACATTATCAACAGGTATTGCGAATCCTAGACCAATACTCACACCATTCGGAGTAGCAATCCAGGTATTGATACCGACGACCTCACCATCAAGATTTACTAGAGCTCCGCCGGAGTTTCCCTGGTTAATTGAAGCATCTGTCTGAATAAAATCACTGATATTATCAGAAGGTCCGTTTCTGCCGATGGCACTTACAATACCGGCAGTTACAGTCGATTCATAGCCAAGAGGATTACCAACTGCAAGTACCCAGTCTCCAACTCTAAGTTCATCAGAATCGCCCAGGACAGCCACATCAAGGTCATTCTCATTAACAAAAGAAACCATTGCAAGATCTTTTCTTTCATCGCGACCAACAATTTCGGCCGTATAGCTTTCACCTTTGTATAGTTTTACAGAAATACTGTCTGCCTGCCCGATCACATGATTATTGGTTAAAACGTAATATGTATTTACATCGCGGCCGACAATAACTCCGGACCCCAGACCTTCAGATTCAAATTCTTCAATCCTCGGGGCTTCATCACCGGTGTCATCATCGGGTTCAATAAAATTAAAAGGCCAGGTATAGCCTTCCGGCATTTCCTGCTGAATCACTTCAGTTGTAGTTATTTCCACTACAACGGGAAGCACTTTTTCAGATACGGCCCTGAAGGTATACTGCATATCGATCAAATCTGTTTTTGAAGCTTTAACCTCAGCAGGTTTAAAAAAACTTCTGCCAGATAAATAATTGCCAGCAACTGTACCGGCGAATACAGCGATAAACACGAATATCAGTGTTAAAATTTTGCTCTTATATTTATTTGCGGACATTTAAACTCCGTTTTAATCTGCAATAGTAAGTATTTCTGTATGATCTTCGAATACTGCAACAGTATGTTCAAAATGAGCTGAAATACTATGATCTGATGTAATTACAGTCCATTCATCCTCGAGTATTTCTATTTCATCTCCGCCGAGATTAATCATCGGTTCAATAGCGAGTACCATTCCTTTTTTAATTCTAGGATTTGGTCCCGGATGCACATAATTAGGAATCTGCGGTGATTCATGCAGTCCCAGGCCAACACCATGTCCGCAAAATTCACGTACAACACCGTATCCCTGATTTTTAGCTACATTGAAAACAGCACCGGAAATATCTTTTATTCTTCCACCGGCTTTGCAGGCATCAATCCCCTTATAAAGCGCATTACGTGTGGTTTCCATAAGTTTTTCCGCATCAGGAGTCACATTTCCGACCGGGAGAGTTATTGCTGCATCAGATATGAAGCCTTTAAGATCTATTCCAAGATCAAGACTTACTACATCACCTTTTTTCAGTCTTCGTTTACCGGGAATTCCATGAATCACTTCTTCATTTACACTTATACAGATTGAAGCAGGAAAACCCTGATAATTTAAAAATGCGGGGATTGCACCTCTTTTAGTGATTTCACTGTAACAGAGACTGTCTATTTCTTTGGTTGTAATACCATCAACAACGGCTTCCTGTATAATTTTATATACCTCTGCAAGCATTTTACAGGACTCTCTAATCCTGTTTATCTGTTCATCATTCTTTAATCTAATCATAATATTCCGTCTCTATTTTATTTTTTAACAGATCCGCTTTCAGGTAGCTTCTATCAAGTTTTTCGATATAGTCGAGCTGCTTCAAAGCATTCTCTGTTTCATTAAGATTATAATATGTTTCAGCTGTTTTAAAGTAAATTTTAATAAGATTATCTTTATCCAAATTCTTTAAAGTTGAGGCATATTTTAAATTTTCAATCGCAGCGGAATTATCTCCGTTTAAGGCTTGTATAACCGCCCTATTATACATACTTAAAGCATCGCGGCTGCTGATATTATCAACAATCGAATAAGCACCTGAATAATCACCGGTCAATATATCCAGAACAGCTTTATAATTGAGGTATACATTCTCTGAGGATGGGCGGTAATTTTTAGAGAACGAATCAACAAGGACTGATGCTTCTGTGAAGTTTCTTATTTTCATTAAAAAATTATAAAAATAAATAAAGACTTTTTCATTACCCTTATCAATATTATATATATTCCATAAATTACCTGTAATAAATTCTACTGCTCGGCCTCTATAGCTGTTAATAAGATACATAAGCTGTATTTCAGGATCGTTAGAATACAAGGCCATCAGCTGTGCTGTAATTTCGGATACCTCAGTTACATTTCCTTTGTATTCAGGTGATTTCAGAGCTTCAACAAGAAGCTGCTTATCATCAGGAAAGTATTTAAGTCCCTGTTTCATATACTCAAAACCGGTTCCTGATTTATTCATTTTATAGAGATTATAATACGGTACTGCCGAATAATCGGGCGAACTATCTATTATCTGACGATAAATAGCTGATGCCTTATCCTTCATTCCTGATTGCATGTAAATATCTGCTTTAAACAGCTGCATTTTATCTGAAGAGTAAAACGGATCATCACTTTTCATCTCGTTAATCAGGGCGGCTGCTTTATTAAAATCTCCCATATCGTATGCAAGAAAAGTTCTTACTTCTGTGAAATATGTTTCTTCAATATCATATAGATAAGATGCGGCGGATTGAAAATCGCCTGATTGTGCCTTGAGCAAAGCAATATCAAGCTGGATTTTTCTGTCATACTTCAAAAGACCGGAATCAGCCAAATCTTCATCAGAAATTTCTTCTATTTCTGAATACAGAAGCAAATTCTGCCATTGAGTAAGTTTCTTCTTTAGTTTTTTATCATTCAGATTTTCCGGATTGTCTAAATTAGCAATCAAGTAAAGTTCATAAAATCCGGAATATTTGAGGTCTTGAAGATACTGTTCAGGGATGCTTTTTTCATAATTTAATTTAGTATCTATAAAGGCAAGAACAGCCTTAATATCTATGTTATTGGGAAATTTATTATTTAAGTTTGCAGCAAGTTTCTTATAAAAATTAAGATCAGAAGTATTCCGGTAAATTACATCTGCTCTTTTTAATGCACTCAAACCTTGTTTTGAAGTTTTTACCTGCCCGGAATAATCGAGAAGAAGATTCTGTGCTTCAGAATAAAAACCTGAAGCCAGATTAAGGTCGACCTCTTTAATTAAATTAGTTATATCATTCTCTGCATTTGATTTTAATTCAATTACTACGATAACTGCCAGTACTGAAGCAGTTAAAACAAGAGCCGCAAGAATAACATATAATAACTTTTCAGTCTTCATTCTCTTTATTGATACTGTCCAGAACTCCGTTTACAAACTTATAAGATTCATCACTGCCGTACTGTTTGGCAATGTCAACTGCTTCATCAATAGTTACCGAAGATGGAATTTCTTTTCGGTAAAGCAGGCTGTAAACACTGATTCTGAGTATGGCCAGATCAACTTTCGATAGACGGTTAAAATCCCAGTTAACAAGATGCTCTTTGATCTTGTTATCGACACTTTCGATATTTTCAATTGTTCCGGAAATTAATAGACGGGCGAAATCAATTGCTGCCTGATTCCTTTCATTCTTTTCCATATCAAGCCATTCAAACTCTATCAGTCCGGCAGGATCCGTCTCAGACAACTGCCAGCTGAAGATTGATTGAAAAGCTATTACCCGTCCTTTTCTGCGGGTTCCCATCAGTTTATATTTTCCTCATATATTGTAATTTCTGCTTTCTTTTTCAGCTCTTCAACAAGGCCTTCAAGGGCTTTGTTCAAGGCGGCATTCTGCATTGATGCAATATATTTTTCAGCTATATAATCCCTTACCGTCTTCTTAGTTGAGGGATGCATGGGATCATCAAGACCTAGAAGTCTTTCCTTATAGTACTCAGTTATTTTGATAATATGGAATCCAATATTTGATTTAATAACACCTTTGACTTCACCCAAAGGAGTACTGAACAAGGCATCCATAAATCCGCTGCCAAGATATGCTCTGGCATTAGGATCATTCAAAGTAATGTAACCGGTATCCCCATTCTTATATTTGGAAGTCTGATCTTCTGTGTAGTCATTAACTATTTTTTCAAATGTCGCAGTGCCGTTTACATATTTCCGGTATGCATCATTAGCTTTTTTTTCTGCTGCTTCAAGTTCACTTCCTGATAAGTTTAAGGTGCTTATATAAACCTGGCTGTATCTTACTGTTTTACTTTGAACGAAAGAACTTATTTCAGAGTTATATAATTTCTCAATATCATCTGAACTAGGAAGAGTCATTGAAGCATTGATTTCTTCCTGTTTTTCCCTGGCAATGTATTTCTGCAGAACGATCTGCTCAGCTATCTGCCTTTTGTATTTATCCCATGAATAACCGGTCTGTGATTCGATCATGCTTTTAAACTGCTGATCTGAAATTTTAGCGTTATTCTGCTGTTCAAGCTGAGTTTTCTGTGTCTGAATGGTTTCATTAATCTCATTCTCTTCGGCTTTTAATCCGCTGTCTTCAGCAGCCTGTGAAATAAGCATCTCTGAAATCATTTTATCAAGAACTTCAAGCTTGTCAGATTTTTTTACAGAAACAGCAGGAAGTCCTGAACGGACCCGGAGCTGATTCAGCATATTGACCTGTGCTTCCAGCTGTTTGACTGATATCATTTCAGGCTTTGACAAATTTACAGATGCAGCCGGTTTATCAATAACCAACTGTCCAAAAACTATTCCGCCTGTAAGTAAAAGGGATAAAAGTATAAATATTTTTCTATGATTCACGGTTACTTCCGTTAAAAATTATTCGGTAGGTACGTCCCACCAGTCGCCTGCATCTTCAGTATTCTGCATATTCTCTCTTGCCGCCTTTAAAACGTCACTGTCATCAACAGATCTGTTAAACCACGCTAGTGAGAATGCGCAAATAATAAAAATTGCTCCAAGTACTGATGTAAACTTTGTTAAAATATTTCCGGATCTGCTTCCAAAGGCTGAAGAACTTCCGCCTCCGAATATTCCGCCAAGACCTTCACCCTGCTCATCCTGCAGAAGGACTATGATAATTAAAAGAACTGCGCTTATGCTGAATAAAACCAGCAGTATGACTCCAATCGCACCCATTAAGATATCTCCGATAATAAAATTATAGCCTCTCTTTTTGAGAGAGGCTTTATTATATACTTATTTGTCGTATAAGGCTATAGGTAAAAACAAATCTGCTTTTAAAGATGCTCCGCCGACAAGCGCACCGTCAATATCGGGCATACCCATAAGCTGGGCAGCATTATCTGGTTTAACTGAGCCGCCGTACTGAATAATCATCTCTTCAGCAGCTTTTTCTGAATAAAGCGCTTTCACTGTATCCCTGGTTACCTTATGAATCTGTTCTGCATCATCGGGAGTGGCGGTTTTACCAGTTCCGATAGCCCAAACAGGTTCATATGCAATAGTAACTTTTTCAAGCTCTTTTTCAGAAACGTCTTTAAGACCTTTTTCAGTCTGAGATTTAACAACCTCTTCAGCTTTGCCGGCTTCTCTTTCATCAAGTGTTTCGCCGACACAGAGAATTACCTCAAGACCTTCAGCTATAGCAAGTTTTACTTTTTTATTAATAAATTCGTCGGTTTCACCATAAATATGCCGTCTTTCGGAGTGTCCGAGTATTACGGCCTCAACTCCAAGTTCCTTGAGCATTTTTACAGAAGTTTCCCCTGTAAAAGCACCTTCTACCTCATCAGACATATTCTGTGCGCCGAGCATAATATTACTGCCCTTAACAACTTCAGCTACAGCAGGCATACAGACAAAACTTGGAGCAACCAGAATTTTATGGCCGCAGTTTCCAAGTCCTGCTTTTAATTCCTCTGCAAGCTTAGCTGCCTCAGACGGTGTTTTATTCATTTTCCAGTTTCCTGCAATGAATGATTTTCTCATAACTTTACTCCCCTTTACTGATTAACTGCGAAGAGCATCTATTCCGGGAAGGACTTTACCTTCGAGGAATTCAAGTGAGGCTCCGCCGCCTGTAGATACGTGATCAATCTTATCTGCAAATCCGAATTTGTTCACAGCAGCAACTGAATCTCCGCCACCGACAACTGTAGTTCCCTTACAGTCTGCAACATACTGTGCAACCTCAAGAGTACCCTTGGAGAATGCATCGAATTCAAACACACCCATCGGACCATTCCATACAATCGACTGAGCGTTAAGAATACGATCTTTAACCTTTGCAAGTGTTTTAGCCCCGATGTCCATACCCAGCATATCTGCCGGTATGTCCAGGCCGTCAATATATACAGCCTCTGCGGTTTCACTGAATTCTTTTGCAGCTACATGATCTTCAGGAAGTATAATTTCTACGTTTTTCTCTGCTGCTTTGGTAAGAAGAGTCTTTGCAGTATCAAGGTAATCTTCTTCGAAAAGAGATTTTCCTATACTGTATCCCTGAGCATAGAGAAAGGTATATGCCATTCCGCCTCCGATAATGAGACTGTCGGCCTTTTCAAGAAGAGATTCAAGCACTCCGATTTTTGAGGAAACCTTTGCTCCGCCGATTATGGCTACAAAGGGTTTTTTCGGATTTTCAAGGATATTATCAAAGAATTTACATTCTTTCTCAATTAGAAACCCTGCTACTGCCGGAAGATACTTACTAACGCCCTCAGTAGAGGCATGGGCTCTGTGGGCAGCCCCGAAGGCATCATTAACATACACATCGCCCAGTTTTGCTATTTTTTCTGCAAAACCCGGATCATTTTTAGTTTCTTCCTTGTAGTATCGGGTATTTTCAAGAACAAGAACATCACCGCTCTTGAGCTCGGAGGCCATCTTTTCAACTTCAGAGCCTATAACATCCGGCGCCATAATAACCGATTTACCAAGAAGTTCAGCAAGCCTGTCAGCTGCAGGTTTAAGACTGAACTCTGGATTCTTCTCACCGCCCGGTCTTCCACAGTGGCTCATAACTATAAGGCTGGCACCTGGCTGTTCAAGAATGTATTTAATAGTCGGCAATGCGGCTACAATTCTGGTATCATCCGTAATAACACCATTTTTCAGGGGGACGTTAAAGTCCACCCTGATTAATACTCTTTTATTTTTAAGGTCAATATCTTTTACAGTTTTGAGACCCATACAATCAGCTCCTCTTATTTAAACGAGTTTCTGAGCAAGGTCTACAACTCTTGTTGAGTATCCCATTTCATTATCATACCAGGACATGATCTTGGCAAAACCATTATCAAGAACCATGGTTGAAAGTGCATCAAAAATTGAGGAATGAGGATTTCCCTTGATATCCATAGAAACGATAGGATCTTCAGTGTATTCAAGTACACCCTTCATAGAGCCTTCAGCCGCTTCTTTAACAGCAGCGTTAATTTCTTCAGCAGTTGCTGATTTTTTAAGCTGTACTGTAAGGTCTACGATAGAACCGGTTGGAGTAGGAACTCTCATTGCACCGCCGTTCAGTTTTCCTTTAAGTTCAGGAATAACAAGGCCTACGGCTTTGGCTGCACCTGTTGTTGTAGGAATAATTGAAAGACCGGCTGCTCTTGCTCTTCTGAGGTCTTCATGCGGGAGATCGAGTATAACCTGGTCATTTGTGTAAGCATGAACAGTTGTCATTAATCCCTGCTCAATACCGAACTTGTCATTAAGAACCTTTGCAACAGGTGCAAGACAGTTTGTTGTACATGAAGCATTTGAGTATGCATTAACGGAAGGAGTGATTTTTTCTTCATTTACGCCCAGAACAACTGTCTGGATGTCATCTTTTGCAGGTACTGTAAGGATAACCTTCTTTGCTCCTGCCTTGATGTGGTCCATATATCCGCCCTTGGGGCTTTCAGCTGCTCTGAATACACCAGTTGATTCAACTGCTACATCAACTCCGAGCTTTCCCCAAGGAAGGCTGGCAGGATTTCTTTCAGCAAAAATCTTTATTTCTTTTCCGTCTACAACGATTCCGTCTTCTGTTGCAGTTACGGTCTTGCCGTAAACACCAAAGGTTGAGTCATATTTGAGAAGATGTGCAAGTGTCTTCGGATTTGTAAGGTCATTGATGGCTACGATTTCAATACCGGGCCTGTCGAATGCGATTTTGAATACGTTTCTACCGATTCTTCCAAAACCATTAATAGCTAATTTCATTGTTTCCTCCGCTAAATATATGTAGATGTTATAAAAAAATATATGAAATGAAATGCTTAGTGTCAATTGTCTGACAGTTATTATTTACCTGATATTGTTTATTGAACGGAAAAGATCATCCGGAATGAACAATTGTGCATCCGGTGTTCCCGGAAGCTGTGGTTCGCCGGCATTTCCATCTTCAGAGGCGGGAATAACCGGAATAACATAATCTCCGGGGTTAATCATGTCAAAAAACTGGGACACTGAAACGTCGCCTTCCGATACAAGTTCATCAGAAGAGCTGATTTTGATGCTTCCGAGAAGGTCTTCAGAAGCGTATGAAAGAGAAAAATCACTTTTGTTCTTTTGTATCATTCCCTTTTTTATGATCATTAGCTCTGTACCTGAACTTATGCCGTCACGATGACCTAGATTAATAACAACCTGGTCAAATTTCCTGTTTATAATGCTTCCGTAAACAGGAAGTCTTGAGTGTATTTCCTCAACAATAGCTGACGATGCTTCATGGAGCATTTGATTTCCTGTTCTTACAGCTTCAAGTCTTTCAAGTTCCCCGCCGGTATCTGCGAGATAGACCCTGCTTTGGAGTGAGACAACTCTTTCTGTTTCATAAATATCGAAAATTATAAAATAATCAGCATTATTTTCCCGTGAAAGTCTGAAACATTCTGCATAATCACCGCTGAATCCGGTTGCAGTTATTTCGATGTTTTCATAACCGGTAAGAAGGTAATTAATGTATTCGGAAAGGATCTGTTCTCCCTGAATATGAGTCATTGAATCTTCAGCGTAGAAAACCGCGATTTTATTCTTCAACTTGGGTTCCGTGAACTGATTTATTCTCCATTTTTCAGACAGCGTTTCATCCATAAGGCTTTTCTGTATTTCTATTTCATCTTTTAAATTTATATCATCTGTACGAATCGCTGATAATTCAGTTAAAATTGAGATATATCTTTCATCATAACCAACACGTTTATAAATTCCGGCAGACAGGAGTCTTGCTTCATAAGAATCCGGATAGATAAGCAGGGCTCTTCTGTATTCATATTCAGCCTTATCAATCATATTTCTTTCTTCATATTTTCTGCCGAGTTCAACATGATAGTTTGAATATTTAATACGAACATTATCATCAATCTGTGTATTTCTGATTATCTCATTTTCAAGCGCAATTCTGGACAAATCTTCATCTGGTTTTATGTTAAACGCTCTCGAATAGCATAAAATAGATTTAGAAGTATCACCTGAATTCTCATAGGCACGACCAAGCATGTACCATAGAAGCACTTCGTTATCATTTTTGGATATAATGTTGTTTATTACACTTATAACTTCATCATATTTATGCTGATCCATATAAAGACGGCTAAGCAGCAGTGAAGCTTCAGTAAAATCCTTTTTTAGAAATAAAGCTGTTTTTAAGTGAAAAAGAGATTCATCGAGGTTACCCTCATTGTAATAATGTTCAGCTGCCGTATACCGGACATAAGGATTTCCGGAATAATACTGAAGCGCCTGAGTGAGATAATATTCAGCCTTTTCTGTATCACCGTTCCGATCGCTTATCAGTACCATTGCAAGGAGTGCTTTCCTGCTTTCCGGAGATACTGCAATAGCTTCTTCAAAACGTTCAGCAGCTTTTGTTATTCGACCTGATGCGATATCTATTTCAGCAAGACCGAAACCTGCATCTATATTGTTTTCCTCTATTTCCAGAATTTTACTGAACAGCATTTCGGCATTATTAAAATCACCTGTGGAAAGAAAAAGCCGTGCTTTAAGATTCATAACCTCAGTATTGTTTTTATCAAGCCTTTCGGCTTTTTCAATATACACCAGAGCTTCTTCATATTCGTTTAGAAAATAGTATGCCCTGGCCAACCCTATTACAGGCTCGAGATAGTTATTATTGCGTGATAGCGAGGTTTTATACAGTTCTATGGCTTTGTAATAGTCTCCTGCTGACTCCTGATAATTCCCGTCACTAAACAGCTCTACAGCACTTCTGGACTGTGCATAGATCTGCATGCAGGTAATAATGAGCAGAATTACTATTAAAAACCTTTTCACTTTTATTCCTTTTTAATAATCTTTATAGTACTGATCTTATGGCCGTCTACTTCCTGAATAACAAAATCGAGATTATCAACTGAAACCTTTTCATATCTGACAGGGATTTTACCGAAAAGATCAAAAACAAATCCTCCGAGGGTATCAAATTCCTCATCAGACAGTTCCGTACCTATATGTTCATTAAGGTCCTCAAGATTAATTCTTGCATCACAAAGATATACACCTTCTCCAATCTGCATTATTTCATCATCTTCATTATCAAATTCGTCCTGTATATCTCCGACAATTTCTTCAATGATGTCTTCCATGCAGACTATACCGGATACACCGCCGTATTCATCAACACTGACAGCAATATGCACCTTCCGCCTTTTGAACTCCCGTAATAGCGAATCGAGTTTCTTACTTTCAGGGACAAAATAGGGCTTGCGCATAATCTGTTCAATCTTTATGGCCTCAAAACTGTTCTTATCGGCTATAAAATATTTAAGCAGATCTTTGGCATATAGGATTCCGGCGATATGATCTATGGTGTCATCGTAAACAGGGACTCTTGAATGACCGCATTCAAGGAGCGTTTGAACTGCTTCATTGATGCTGATGTCTTTTGAAATAAAAACAACATCAATTCTGGGAACCATAACCTCTTTAACAGAGGTTTCAGCAAGTTCAACAACCCCCCTTATCATATCCTTTTCAGTTGAATTAAGATGTTGAAAACTTTCTTCATCCTCATCCTGGGTACGGCTGGTGAGCTTTTCCCAAAAACCTTTCTTTTTCAAAATTTAAATTCTCCAAACTCCTGTAATATTTTTTCCTGATATATCAGCATTTCCTCATTTGCGTCATTTGTTTTGTGATCCATTCCGCTAAGATGAAGAATACCATGAATAAGCAGTCTTTTAAATTCTTCCTGCTGTACAACCTTAAAGTACTCTGCGTTCGTTTTAAGACTGTCGACAGACAGTACAAGATCTCCCCAGTAGATAGTTTCATCAGCTTCTTCAGGGTCGTTCACAAAATCCCAGGGCTCTTCATCTTCGGTACAGAAGCTTAATATATCTGTCGGTTCATCTTTGCTGCGGTATGTTTTATTAAGCTTTTTAATATACTCATCATTACAAATAAGAAGTGAAAACTCTTTATTATCAGCTCCTATCTGCTTACAAACAGCCTGCATATAAGCAATTATTTTCTCCTGACTGTATTCTAAACTAATATCTTCAACTATTAAATCAATTTTATTCATTTTCGCTCTTTTCTTTCTGGTTGGGATACTCAATTCTTGTATGAAAGCTTCCGCCTAATATTTGAACAAATGAATTTTTAACAGTTTCAAGATCTTTAAAAGTCAGGGCTGTATTTTTCATCTGACCGTGACTAACCTTCTCCATAATCAGTTCCCATACAAATCTTTCAAGTTTGGCCATCGTGGGGTTTTTAAGTGTACGGGTAGCAGCTTCTACAGTATCAGCCAGCATTACAACTGCAGCTTCACGGCTCACAGGAGGAGTACCGTTGTATGCAAAATCTTCCGGCGACAGTTTCTGATCCATTTTCTGTTCTTTCAGCGCTTTCATATAAAAATAGCTGATTTGACCGCTGCCGTGATGCTGTGAGATTATTTCCATCACAGCATCGGGAAGTCCAAGCTCCTTGGCTTTTTCAAAACCGATTTTAACATGACTTTTAATAACAGCCGTTGATAGAGTTGCCTTAAGATCATCATGCTTATTGCCTTCTTTCTGATTCTCGATAAAATATTCAGCCTGATCGATCTTTCCAATATCATGATAATAAGCCCCTACACGTGCCAGAAGTGCATTTGCACCAATCTCTTTTGCTGCAGTTTCAGCAAGATTAGCGACACTCACACTATGACTGTAGGTACCTGGCGCAAGAATAAGCATACGCTTAAACAATGGAGTATTTAAATCAGAAAGTTCCATAAGTCTGAATGGTGTGGGAGCGTTAAGCATATGTTCAAGTATGGGCAGCAGCCCAAGTGTGAAAACACCGCACAGGAAGCCGTTAACTACAGATACAAGTACCGCATTGAGGTACCATGAGGCCTCCATACTCTGCAGAAGTCCGATAATTATTATTACTGAAGTATTCAGAAGAGATACAAATAATCCGGCTTTTACGAGAGTTATTCTATTTTCTGCACCATAAACAATGAGACTGCCGAAAGCGCCGGAAAGAAAAGTGAATATAAAATTATAAATTTGGTTTCCCGGCATGATTAAAATAGAAAGACTCAGAATAATTGAACTTATGATACCGACCCTAGTATTAATCATTATTGAAATCAGTATCGTTACGAGTGCAGTAGGCACGAATGCTGCGAATATCATTCCTTCCTGAAGATTTAGATATCTTATTACCAGTGAAGAAGTTACTGAATATACTGCAAACAGTATAAGCATAAGAAACAGCATGTTGCGAATAGGTGTTTTCAATAAAATCGGCGGCTGAAGCAGCTTAACAGATATAATGAATAAAAACAGCAGGTATAAAAATCGGCCGAAAAAAACAGTGACATTGACCTTTTCAGAAAAAGATCCTAACGCCTCAACCTTAATCATATTTTCCTCGGTAATTATAAAACCTTTCTTAACTATGACCTCTCCCTTCACCATTTTTTTGATAACAGGGTCAACCTGATCTCTGGCCCGGGCTCTGTTTTTCTCGGTAAGTTCTGAATCGTAGAATGAATTTTCCTCTATAGCCCTTAAAACCAGCTCTACTGAGGTTTTTGTCTGCATTTCTGTGAAGTTGGTATCTATGAGTATCATCTCTACAGCTTTGGGAATTGTCTGGATGGTGACGGCATCGTTCTGAAAAATGATTTCCCTTTCCTTTTCTCCATCACGCCATCGCAGGACTTCAATTGAGTCAGTGCTGTTTTTAAAATTATCAGGAATACTGGTAATACCGGTAACCATCATTTGCTCTAATACACTTCTGATAGCATTCAGAAAACTGTCAGGTTCTTTAATTAGATATAGGTCGGTTACTGTTTTTTCATCAAGGTATCCGGGAAGTTCTGACTGGATTTCCAGAAAAACTTCTTCCGGTGATTTTCCCTGTGAGTAAAAGCTAAGATACAAATTAACCATTGAATCGAAAGTCGTCATCACACGCTCAGTAATACTGTCTGAAACAGTGAAAACAGGCTCAACAAGCAGAGCTTCCGCCTGACGTTTAAGTTCAGTAGCCTTGCTGTCTATATACTCCAAATCACGATCTACAATCAGATCACGCTCAGCTACCTTGCCCAGTTCGTAATCAGATAGCTTTACCCCGGCGGTTAGTATGCCGTTATTTGCTATCAGAACTACTGATAAGTAATAAATAATTATAAGAGCCAGTACTGCCAAAGCGAGTATTTTATCTGAAAATATTCCTGAAAAATTTCTGAAAAAATGATGAGATTTTAATCTGTTTTTATCCGTGTTTTTCATACGCCTGTATTATCTGTCTGACTATTTTCTTTCTGACTACATCTTTTGTATCGAAATAGTTAAACGAGATACCTTCTATATCTTTTAGAATTGACGATGCATGAATCAAACCTGATTCCATGCCTTTAGGAAGGTCAGTCTGCGTAACATCACCGGTAATAACAGCCTGGGATCCCTCCCCGATTCGAGTCAGGAACATTTTCATCTGTGTTTTAGTGGTATTTTGAGCTTCATCAAGGATTATAAAGCTGTCTGTAAGACTTCGTCCTCTCATATAGGCAAGCGGTGCAATCTCTATAAGACGGTTCTCTTCCATTCTTGTTATAACATCATAGGGAAGAAAAGAATCCATTGCGTCATAAATAGGTTTCAGGTATGGACTGAGCTTCTGAGTAAGATCACCTGGAAGAAAACCTAGACTTTCACCCGCCTCAACCACTGGTCTGGTTATTATTATGCGCCGCTTCTTTTTAGAAAGGACATCGCTTAGAGCCGACGCCACTGCAAGATATGTTTTTCCTGTTCCTGCCGGTCCAATACCGAAAACAACTTCATTTTTTTCAATATTCTGGATATAGGCAGCCTGATGTGAATTTCTAGGGAAGATTTTTTTCCCCCCGGGGACATTTATCATTTTATTTGCAAAGAGTTCGCGTTCATCTGCAGTATCATTTGTAAGCGTTTCATATACTTCAGAAACAAGACGAGGATCTACCATACGACCGCTTTTAATACAGTTTCTTAAGGAATCAATAAGCTGTCTGAACGCATCCTGTTTAGCAGGCTCATCGGAATCAAGTCTTATTTCGTTTCCTTTATAACGAACTTCAGCACCAAGCAGTGCCTCTATAGCTTTTAAATTTTCATCATTGGCTCCGCAAAGTTCAGATAGAACTCCATGGTCTTCAAGGACAATTGTAAGATTGCTGTTCAAGTCTTCTCCTTATGGACAAGTGTAGCTAATCACGACGCGATGAGTCAAGTTAAAAACTTATTTCACCGTTATCAATACTGATATCTGATTTTATTTCAGGAATACCCTTCCATTTCATACTGATGGTGATCTCAGTCCCCCAATCATACTGGTACTCGCTGCCGCTGTCATCAATATACGGAGAACCGCTGTATGTAAGATTAAGATCCCAGTCATGAAGATCATGGGTCAGAGTAATATTTATGTTCTTCAGGTTGAAATATGACTCGCGACGATCATTAACATCGAAAAAATTGAATGATTTGTATAAATCATTGAAAATATTAAGGGTGCTGACACCTGTTTCCTCTGCAAGAGAGGGAATATATCTGAAAACAGCCAGATTCTGACTGTTTGTGGAAAATGTAAGATTCATAAACTCAAAAATATCCACTGTTAATGCAAAAGAAAATAAAAATTGTGATTCCGTGTATTCAATTAAATTAAAATCAAGACTGCTGTCAATATCGACTGTAAATTCAGCCCTATTTTTCCAGAACAGTCCGGTTGAATAACTGGTTTCATAAGCTGCAGTAAAACTTGAGGGTATAAACGCTTCTTCATCCTCATCAACCCAGCCGCTTTCCGAATTAAAATATTCCGGATAAGTATTAGTCATTTTATATTCAGCTGTAAAATCCCATAGTTTCAATTTAGCTGAAAGATTTACTGGCTCATCATTTTCAAAATCATATACAAGATTTGTATATAGATTTAAATTACCGTCAAAAAGATTAAGCTGACCTGCTGAAGTGTTGGTTTCAAAAAAAGATTCTTCGTAATTATAATTAAAGCTGTTGCTTAAATAGGTATTATCAAAAAAAGTAATTTTTTCAAGAACTGTTAACGGCTCATAAACAAATTCATCATCTTCAAGACTTAAAGCTGTATCAAGTGTTGTATTTGACGGCCCGAAAGACATCTTAAAATTGGCGCTCGAATCAAAATCAACCGGAGGAAGTGTAGTTTTAAGTGTCAGATTATGGCTGTAAGCACCTATTTCAAGGGGAAAATACATCTGAAGCGTTTGTGCACTGATATGATCTGTATCCCATTGAAAAGTATCAGTTACAAAAAGCTCATCATCCGATTCATAGCTGTAATCGTAGATAACAGTTGACAGATTATAGCTCAAATTAGTTCCGGAAAAATAATCTTCATTGACTGAAGGATAATATTTCAAGGTAAAAACATCTTTAATATTTAAATTTGTTGATTCTTTATCTTCCTGCAGATAATTATCTGCAGTATCTTCATCCAGCAAGTCCATATTATAATGCTGATTATATTTTCCGCTGAAATTTACATTATTTATAATTTTTATTTTATCGTAAAAAAAATCACCGGTATATTTCAAACTTGAACTAAGACTCATACTCTGATAGCTGTACTCAACTGCATCATCTATATCTTCAGGAGTATCCCATTCCTCATCATAATACTGACTTTTATTTGTAAAAGACGGACTTATTGTATAACTTAGACTATTATCCATGAACGAACCGCTAAGATTTGAATTATCAAAATCGAAATCAATATCATTCTGCATCTTGGGAAGTCTGCTTTCAGGCTCATCAGTAATACTTTTTTCACCATTTTCATTTTCAGAATCATTCTGCCAGGGCGATCTTAAACTAATATCTACGGTTTCATTTCCTTCATCTGCTGTTTCAGTTTCACTTACAGAACTGCTTTTAAAAGGCAGAATAGAACCTGATATACTGGCACTCACTGAAGGGAAAATTATACTGTCTGGATAATAGAAATTATTAACAGTATCATCTTCCCAGTCATCTGGGAAATCAGAAGAGACCCAGTTGATGTAAGCATCAAGGTCACTGATACTTAATGATTTTAAATAAGGTGAAAGAATTTTCAAATCCGGACTGAAAGAGGTCTGTAAGCCCCACTTGTAATAAGATACAGTTGTAGAACTATTTGTCTCCTCAGCTGAAGTTTCTAATCCGACAAAGTCAGCAAGATCGAGTGTTTCAGACCGTGTTGAGTAATCACTTAGAATATCTTCATCAGAATAAAAAGGCAGATCAAGTTGAAGATTAAATTTCCCAAGACTTAAACTTGTCGATAAATCAAAAGCATATCTGAACGGCAGATTGGTTTTATAGAAATAAGAAGAAAGCCAGACAGGAGAATAAAGGCCTTCGTCATCTTTAAAAAGATAGCTCCCGTTATCAGTTACACGCTTACCTGCAAGGGATGTATATATTGAAATATTATCAAGAAACCCGAGCTCGCTGAGATCTCCATCTAGTGCGGCAAAGTAGCCATATACTGAGTAATAGTCAAATAGAATTTTTAAATAATTATTGCCGTTATTTCCATAATCCTGAATTTTTTTGGAAAATTCACCAGGTTCAGGATCATCTGTAAGAAATATACCGTTAAGTTTCTGATAGCCGCTTTCTTCATCACTCTGCAGAAATGAAAATGAAGTCTGATCATCTTCCTTCTTACCAATCAGATAGGTTGTGGTCTGCAAAAAATATCCATAACTGTCTTTATAACCGAAAACAGGATTAAAAAATATTTCATCTCCGGTTTTTATAAGACCCGGAATGTAGAGTATTGGAATACGGCCGACATATAGAACCCCGTTATATATTGCCCATTCATCGCCGCTGAGCAGCCAGATCTTATCAGCTTTTATTTTATAGTGAGGGTCATCTGAACTGCATGAGGTAATTTCTCCTTTTCTAAGAATTACATAATTCTCAGCTGTTTTATTTATCAAATCACCCTTAAAGTAAAATTTAACGCTGGAATCTTCAATTTCTTTGTCTTCCTGCGATACACCCTTGTCAAATAAACCTTCCCAATTCTCAACATTGAAAGTAATTGCATTTCCAGTAAAATGTTCTGTTTTATCGCTTCCTTCAAGCTGGTAATCGATATTCCCAACAGCACTCAGAAAATTTTCTTTAAAATTAAATAGAATAGTATCTGCCTTGATGATGTGGATCTCACCGGTTTCTTCATCTTTCATCTTAAGAAAAACATCACCGCTGATTTTTACATAATTTTCATCTACAGGATCTATGGTGAAATAATCCAGATTATCTGCTTTTTCAATTGTGATTATATTCCCCTTACCGCTTGTCTGATTAGCTTGAGGCGGCAGGGAATTATTAACATTATAATAGGTGTAAAGTTTTTTCCGAAGTTCATTTATGGTGCCTGTTGAATCAAGCCCCAATCTTTCACACCAGTGTTTAAGTTCGTAATAATCTGCTGTAGAAATGTCATAATAAAGCGTTCTATCGTAGAGGCTGAGTTCATCTGAAATAACTGAATCAGGTGTTTCATCAATCTCAGATGAGGATTCAGTTGAAGGAATCTCATCAGCAGCTATGACTTCCTGACTGTAAATCTGCCATCCTGAAAAGAGAATAAAGAAAAATACTGAAAAAACCAACTTTCTGTTATTCAGGTTAAAACATCCTTAAGATAATAGCCCGTGTAAGATTCTTTACACTCCGCCACTTCCTCCGGGGTTCCCGAGGCAACAATAGTTCCGCCGCGAACTCCTCCTTCCGGCCCCAGGTCTATAATGTGATCAGCCTGCTTAATAACATCAAGGTTATGTTCGATAAGAACGATAGTATTACCTTTTTCAACCAGGAGCTGCAGCACTTCAAGAAGTTTTTTTACATCCGCGAAATGCAGTCCTGTAGTAGGTTCATCCAGGATATAAAATGTTTTTCCGGTACTTCGCTTTGAGAGCTCAAGTGCGAGCTTGACTCTCTGAGCCTCTCCTCCTGAGAGGGTTAAAGCTGACTGTCCCAGCTTTATATATTCAAGTCCGACATCGCTGAGAGTCTGAAGTTTGTTTTTTATCTTGGGTATTTTATCAAAAAACTCCAGACTTTCTTCTACAGTCATCTCTAGAACTTCATAGATGTTCTTACCTTTATATCTGATATCAAGTGTTTCACGGTTAAACCGCTTTCCTCCGCAAACATCACAGGTTACATATACATCAGGAAGGAAGTGCATTTCAATTTTCTTTGTACCGTCGCCCTGACAGTGCTCACAGCGGCCGCCTTTGACGTTAAATGAGAATCTTCCCGGTTTATATCCCCTGGCCTTGGATTCAGGCAGATTTGAAAAGAGTTCTCTTACCGGGGTGAATAATCCAACGTAAGTTGCCGGATTTGATCTGGGAGTTCTTCCAATAGGACTCTGATCTATGTTTATGATTTTATCAATATGCTCAAGGCCTTCCACAGACTTATGTTTACCGCAGGCGATATTTGACCTGTTTATTTTATTGTTGATAGCAGGATAAAGAATATCACCAAGAAGAGTCGATTTCCCGCTGCCTGATACTCCGGTTATAACAATAAATTTCCCAAGAGGAAAATCTGCGTTTACATTTTTTAAATTATGCTCAGCAGCACCAGAAATCTTTATAGAATTGCCGTTTCCTTCCCTTCTTTTTTCAGGCACATCAATTTTGATTTTCCCTGACAGATACTGACCCGTAAGGCTGCTTTCATTCCCTACAACCTCATCGTAAGTTCCCTGAGCAGTTATATAACCGCCATGAACACCGGCTCCGGGCCCGAGGTCGACAATATAGTCGGCTGTTTTAAGAGTTTGTTCATCGTGTTCGACAACAACAAGGGTGTTGCCTATATCGCGCAGATGCTTAAGAGTATCTATAAGCCGCTGATTGTCCCTCTGGTGAAGACCAATTGTGGGTTCATCAAGGATATAAAGAACCCCTACAAGAGAAGAACCAATCTGTGTAGCAAGTCTTATTCTCTGAGCCTCACCTCCTGACAGTGTAGAAGCCTTTCTTTCCAGGTCAAGATAATCCAACCCTACGCTTATCATAAATCCGAGCCTTGAATTGATCTCTTTGAGAATCTGGTTGGAGATTTTTGCCTCAGTTTCCGTCAGATTAAGATTCTCAAAAAAATTCTGAGCGTCGCCGACCGTCAGACATGTTACTTCATTTATATTCTTACCATTAATCAGGACACCAAGACTTTCTTTTCTTAAGCGCTTTCCGTCGCAGGCGGTACATTCATTCTGGCTCATAAAACCTTCCAGCCATTCTTTTATGTAGCTGCTTGAAGATTCAAGATATCTTCTTTTCAATTCCGCTAGAATACCGTTAAAATTGGTTGTGTATTCAAACTTGCCAGTTTTTTTACTGTTTACATAGCTGACGTCAATCTTATCTTTTGTTCCATAAAGTATTATATCTACTATTTTTTTAGGCAGTTTATCAAATGGTGTATCAAGACTGAATTTATAATGACTGGAAAGTGCTTCAAACCAGCTTCTATGCCAGTTTGCTTCAGGATTGTGGGTTTTTACAGCGCCATCGTTAAAAGAAAGGCTCATATCCGGAATGACAAGGTTTTTATCAAATTCAAGTGTCATTCCTAATCCGGAACAGACCGGACACGCACCCTCAGGATTATTGAATGAAAATAACCTTGGTTCCAGCTCAGGTATGCTTATTCCGCAGTGAGCACAGGAATTTTTTATAGAGAAAAACTCTGAATGTTCTTCTTTCTCTTCTTTTTTTATTACCAGTATCTGCCCGTCGGCAACTTCAAGACAGGTTTCAACCGATTCGGCAACACGTTTTCTGATATCATTATTTATTATCAGACGATCAACAATAATTTCAATTGTATGTTTTTTATTTTTTTCAAGACTGATCGGTTCATCAAGATTTACAGGGACACCATCAATTCGGGCTCTTGCAAATCCTGCTTTTGAAGCATCCTCAAGAATCTTCTGATGTTCGCCTTTCTTACCTTTTATGACCGGTGCAAGAAGCATTATCCGGCTGTTTTCAGGATAGGACATTACAGTATCTATTATCTGATCAACTGACTGCTCCTTTATCTCTCGACCGCAATCCGGGCAGTGAGGCTTGCCTATTCTGGCAAAGAGGAGTCTCAGGTAATCATAAATTTCGGTAACAGTACCTACAGTCGAACGGGGATTCCTGTGAGTGGTTTTCTGCTCTATCGAAATAGCAGGTGAAAGACCCTCAATATAGTCAAGGTCAGGTTTATCAAGACGTCCCAGGAACTGTCTGGCATAAGAAGAAAGGCTTTCTACATACCGCCGCTGTCCTTCTGCAAAGATTGTATCAAATGCAAGCGATGATTTACCGCTGCCGCTTAATCCTGAAATTACAATAAAACTGTCTCTTGGGAGTTCAAGGCTGATATTCTTAAGGTTATGTTCCCTTGCGCCTTTAATTATTATTTTGTCCATACTAAGAGAAAGTTACGATTAATTTCTGTGCTGTTCAAGTACGGGGTGAAATCAGAGGCTCTATGAAAGGAGAATTCAGCTGTCGGGCTGACCTGATAGACCAAATGCTGTCGGGGCTGTCAAAGTCTTTTATTATCTGCCATAGCTCATTGGAAACATCAAGATTACCCTCTGCGTACATAGCTGCTGCCAGATAGTAGGCTGAACGGAAAAAACTGTTTTCCTGCATGTATTCGGTAAGTATTACATCAGCCTGCATGGATGATATATGATCTCTTACTGTAGAGTATTCATAATCACCTCTTTTCTCATATAAATAATCAAAACCTGTTGATAAAATTGATACAAAAGGAACTGTTAAATTCAATTCAGCTTCTGAATATCGTCCTGTCTGATAATAAAAAATACCCAGACCGATACGTGCACTGTTGAATTTACCATCCGTATACCGGTAAAGTTCGAAAAGCTTATCAACACCTCTATTAGTGAGTACATCTGTCATGGCATAAAAAAGCCTGAAGTTTGTGTTGAAGCCTTCGTCATTCTCAATTATGTCTATCAGTATTTTTTCATACTGTCCATACTGACCTGTAACACGATAGATTTCTGTGAGTCTGTACATCAGGGTGAATCTGTCCTCAAGGATATAAAGCTGATTTTTATTCTCAAGTGCTTTCAGATACTGTTTTTCAGCAAGTAGAGGTTCACCTTCCTGCTCATATATATAGCCAAGCCACATTTCTGCATCAGGTGAGAGTGAGTCTCTGTCTATTATTTCACGGAATATTCTTGATGCTAAACCTAATTCACCCAGCTCAAATGCTTCACGGCCTCTTTCCATCATCAGCCATACAGGTAAATTATTCATGTATGTTTCTTCGATGAAAGCAACTCTTTCCTGATCGGGGATACGCTGAGCAAATATTGATGTTGCCAATAAAATTAGAAAAAAGACTGAAAAAATCTTTTTCAAAAACTAAACCTCAGAATCAAGTGCTTTCAGTTCCTCAAGGAACACCTCAATACTGTTATTTTCGTCAACTTTTCTAATAATTTTACCATGTTTAAAAATAACTGCCTTTTTTCCACTTCCTGTGATGCCTAAGTCCGCATGAAGAGCTTCACCCGGGCCGTTTACTATACAGCCCATTACAGCAATTTTCAGAGGCTTTTTAATCAGGTAAAGGTCAGAATACACACTGTTTATGAATTCAGTAGTGTTGAACGTAGATCGACCGCACCTTGGACAGGATATGATATCCACGCCGTAATTACTCTTCCCACAGGCTTTTAGTATCTCGCGGCCTGTAATTACTTCATTAAGCGGTGTATCGGTCAGTGAAACCCGGATGGTGTCTCCAATACCTTTTTCAAGAAGTCTGTAAAAAGCTATTGAACTTTTTACAGTACCTGCTGTACCCGGACCGGCTTCAGTAATACCTATATGCAGAGGATAATTCCAATTTTTGGAAAATTCTTCATTAGCAATGATTGTATTTTCAATATCAGATGCTTTCAGAGAAAAAACAGCATTTCTGAAATTCATTTTTTCAAGTATTTCAATTTCTTTTTCTGCGGCTTGAATCATGGCATCAGCTATATTATCTAAACCTGAGACCGTCTCAGGCAATGAACCGGAATTTATACCGACTCGTATTGGAATATTGCTGTCGGAAGCTGAAGTTAAAACTTCCCGAACCTTCCATTCCGGCCCGATATTACCCGGATTGATTCGTATCTTGTCAATTCCATTATTTATACATTCAAGAGCAATTTTATAATCAAAGTGTATATCAGCTACTACAGGTATAGATATTTGAGGTTTAAGTTTTTTAAGAATACCGGCGCTTTTCATATCAGGAACGGAAAATCTGATTATGTCACATCCGAAATCCTGCAGACTCTTAATTTCATTAAGGTCCGTTTCTGATAAATTATGCAGACTTCGTTTCCACATTGTCTGCACACTAATCCTGTTCTCACCGCCTATAGCAATCCTGCCGACGTTTATTGTGCGTGTTTTATTTTTCATTAAGGGGATAAAAGGGGCTGTTTTAGCAGCCCCATTCTTCCATTAGATAAGGAACAGGAATGCGAGTACGAGAATAGCTACAGACTCAACAATACCAAGTGCAAGTACATACTGAGCTGTACCCTTACCTGTTTCTGACTGAGCATCACAAGCTACTGCCGCTGCTTTACCCTGAAGCCATGCAGACATTCCGATAGCGAGTCCGCCGAAAAGTCCGGTTGCAAGTTGCTTCATGTCGCCTGTTTTTGCAGGAACAACTACGAGCATTACCAGAAATCCGTAGAGTGTCTGAGAAAGAGGGAAACCTACGAACGCTGCAAGAAGCATACTTGGTGCTTTATTTGCTGCAAGTGCTTTCTTCCATGCTCCAACCGCGCCCTGTGCGGCTGTACCACATCCAAGTGCTGAACCTACTGCTGCAAGACCTAGTGCTGCAGCCTGACCAATAATTCCAAAACTCATATAAATTCTCCTTTATAGCTTTGACTTTCGTCGACACTAACCTTAAAGGGGTCGTATTTAAATCCGGACCATTCGACGCCGACTTTTCCGGAATATTCCAGGATATTCAAACGCACTGCATGTACAAGGATAGCCATAAGACCAAGTACTATGTTAAGCGTATGACCGATTATAATAATTAAAATACCAAACACTATCATCCAGCTGCCAGACATTCCAGCCCCGAGCTGATTAAATGTTTCCGCGATTTTAACGGATGCAAGTCCAACGGCAAACAGCCTTACATAGGACATGATATCCGAAAAGGTTCCCACAACATCAAGGAAAAGCTGCAGAAAGTTTGTCAGAGAATTAATAATTCCCTTGATAAAACTCTGACCTTCTTCCTGTCCTCCGAATAAGAAGATTACAGCTACTCCTCCGAGAAGCAGATATATCATCTGTTTCGGGTAGGTATCAAGCCCTGCACGCCTTACTACAAGCACAAGTACAAGGTAGTAAACTGCTATCAGTACCGCGAACCATCCGATCTGTGCGAAACTGTTCTTTTTCGGGAAGTTCTTTTTAAAGTTCTGAACCACTCCGATAAGAAGCTGAACAATACCAAGAAAAAAGCTAATACCCATTACAACAGCAATCTGTTCTTCGTCACTGCCCTTAAAAACATCAAGTTTCAGCGCAGCAATCGGACCGATTTCCATTATGCTCTGGCTAGCAAACCAGGTACCCGTGACGATACCCCAGGCAATTGTCGTTACACTGAGCAGAAGAAGAAGGAATACCGCCTTTGGTATAGGCTTTTTCTTCGAACCGAATGCAATCATTACAATCGCAGTTACCGCAAGAAAAATCAGGCCGTAACCGGCATCACCGATAAGCATAGCAGTAAAAATCGAGAAAAAACACAGGAAGAAGAAGCTGATGTCGTACTCCCTGTAACCGGGAAGAATTCCAAGAAAATCAAGAACCGGAGACAGCATTGAAGTGAACTTTCCTACCTTCAGTTCAGTTGGAACCTCATCTTCTTCTGTTGGTTCTTCAATAAGCAGACCCCAACCTTCTTCAGCTGCTTTGGCCTTAAGCTTATCAAGGTTCTCTGCAGGACAGAAACCGCTTAAATATGACAGGTCCTCTTCCTTATTAATTCCTGATCTTACATTCTCATATACAAGATCCTGATTAATAATTTTAAGACCTTCAGAAACAGACATCTTCATTGAGGACATTTCTTCCAGTTCTTTATTAAGCTTATTTATAACAGCTCCAAGCGCAGCCTTTTCCTTATTAAGTTCAGTTAAACTTTTCTCAGGAAAATCAATTGTTTCAACCGGCTTTAAATTTTCAGGTACGTTACCTACAACAGCAAAGAACTGATTATTTTTAGTAACAGCAACCCTGAACATGTTTTCGCCAGTGAAGAGCGCCTCATCAGTTTTTTTAGCTTTAAAAACTGTGACTCTCAGATTTTTTTCTTCAAGTGTTTTCAAAAGAGAAGGATCAAAATCTCCAAGCGGACCAATCTTTTCAACTTCCCGTACAATAGCCAGAATCCGCTCGGAAGCAGCCTGCTTTTCGGCTACTTTCTCAAGAATTGCATCTGCTTTCTCAAGAGAATCAATAATTCCCTTAAATGCCTGCTGTTCTATTCCGCTGACAGCAGGTACATAAACAAGAGCACTTGAAAGTTTATCCCTCAGAGAAGAAAGATGCTCGAATTTTTCACCATTGCCTTTCAATGCATCAAGATGGAGAACTCCAAGCCTTCTCAGCTGCTTTAATGATTCATCTCTGTATTTATCAAGCAGTACAAGGGAGACTTTGTTCATTTTAACTATCATGCTTCAGCCCCCTTTACAACTTTGCCTTTTGCCATCTTGCCCCGTACAACCGCAGCCGTCTGCTGGTCTCCGAGGTAAATACCAATTTTTCTGATTACCTCTTTGGTCTCCGGTATCTTAACCTTTTCAAAGAGATTAACCCTCTGAGTAGTTGTTCGAAGTTCATTATCAAGAAGCTCTTTAGCTTCTATAAGAACTTCGATTTCAGCATTCAAAGAAGCAAGCTCTTTCATAGTGATAATACCCTTATCAACCCAGAGCGGCATCATGAATAAATCGTATTCAACAGGCATGAATTCCAGTTTTTTAAAGACAGGGATATCAACACCGGCAATATTGCCGCGTTCCCTCTCTATTTCCTTTATCTGAAGAAGATCTCCGATGCCTGTATCTTCACCGAAAACACCAATCCAGTCTTCAAGTGAATCCTGGTATTTAGATATCTCTTTTCGCTTAGCCTCTATCTCAGCTTCAAACTGACGGATAACCAGCTGCAGCTGCTGTTTTTTCAGCTGCAGTGTAGGCAGATATCTGGTGAATCGCTTCAGAGCATCTTTCTGTTTCTTCTGCTCATTTTTGGTAAGCTTTACCTTTGCCATATAGCCCGTCCGTTATTATTTGTTTGGCCAGAATTTCTTAAGTAAATCTGTTTTAAGTCCTGTTTCTTCAGGTGTAAAACACTCCGCAAGAATTTCCCAACCCTTATCAAGCGCACCTTCCAGAGGGATATTAACCGTAAGGTCCATCATTTCCTTCTCAAAGATAACACCGTATTTCAGAAGCTTGGTGTCCCAGTCTGACATCCTGAATCCCATAGACTTTTTTTCCATAGATTCAAGATATGCAGCATAGAGTTTAATCATACCGTCCATAAGAGCACGGTGGTCTTCTCTGGTATCGCCGTTAACCTGCTGCTTAAGTCTTGAAAGTGAACCGAACGGCTCAATTCTTCCACCCTTAAGATAGTACTGTCCTTCGGTAATGTATCCGGTATTATCAGGTACAGGATGAGTAACATCGTCACCGGGCATGGTAGTTACCGCAAGGATTGTGATTGAACCGGCCCCCTCAAAGTCAACAGCTTTTTCGTATCTTGAAGCCAGCTGACTGTAAAGATCTCCAGGGTAACCTCGGTTGGAAGGAACCTGTTCCTGTGTAATAGCAATTTCTTTCATTGCATCAGCAAAGTTAGTCATATCGGTAAGAAGAACAAGGACCTTCTTTCCATTCAAAGCAAACTTTTCAGCAACTGCAAGTGAAATATCCGGAACGAGTAAACATTCTACAATCGGATCTGCTGCGGTATGTACAAAAAAGATTGTTCTGCTTAGAGCTCCTCCTTCTTCAAGAGTGTCTTTGAAGAAAAGGTAGTCGTCGTATTTGAGCCCCATACCGCCGATGATAATCATATCAACTTCTGCCTGCATAGCAATTCTTGCAAGCAGTTCATTGTAGGGTTCACCTGAAATTGAAAAAATAGGGAGCTTCTGTGATTCAACCAAGGTGTTGAATACATCAATCATCGGAATACCTGTACGAATCATATTCCTGGGAATAATTCGTTTGGCCGGGTTAACAGAAGGTCCGCCTATTTCGATAAGATTTTCGGTAAGTTCCGGACCATTGTCTCGAGGCATACCGCTTCCTGTAAAAATTCTACCCATGAGGTTATCAGAAAATGCAACCTGCATGGGATGACTCATAAATCGAACTTCATCACCGGTCGATACACCACGGCCTCCGGAATAAACCTGGAGTGAAACTGTATCACCATCGAGTCTGATAACATCTGCGAGTGATTTCCCATGTGATGATGTAACTTCCGCCAGTTCTCCGTATTTAATACCGTCGGCTTTGACAGTGATAACGTTTCCGGCAATTGATTCAATTTTACTGTATACTTTACGCATCTTAATCTACTCCCGACTCGAATTAATTTTCTTCCGCATCATCTGCGGCATTTGAAACAAGTCTCTCGTCAATGCCGGAAACTTTTTCATCTATCATACTGGTTATTTCTTTCTCAAGCCGAACGAACTCATCATTGCCCCACTCCGCTCCGTTGTAATCAAGGAATCTCTGCCTAAGCTGATAGAACCAGGTTCGTGCCTCGTCCTTATCCTTGAGTGAAAGTGTAGAAGTCAGCACCTTGAACAGAATATCAAAGATATGATTCTGTCTTTCAACACTGACTGAACTGTCGACAGGGTCGAAAGAATTCTGCTGCATGTAAACTGAATCAAGGAAGTCTCCTTTGAGATAAACGATGTAGTCATCAATACTTGTACCTTCTTCACCTACAACCTTCATCATCTGTTCAACTTCATTTCCTCTAAGGATAAGCGAACGGGCAATTTCAGTCTTTTCAAGGTCAAGAATACCCTTGTATTTACTCCAGCTTTCGAGAGGATGAATTGCAGGATATTTACGGGCATCAGAACGCTCTCTTGAAAGACCGTGGAATGCACCTACAACTTTCAGGGTTGCCTGGGTTACCGGCTCTTCAAAGTTACCGCCGGCAGGAGAAACTGTACCGCCTATTGTAACAGAACCTTCAGAACCGTCTTTAAGCATAACACGTCCTGCTCTTTCATAGAAACTCGCTATTGTTGATTCAAGGTATGCAGGGAAAGCTTCTTCACCCGGAATCTCTTCAAGTCTTCCGGACATTTCACGCATTGCCTGAGCCCATCTTGATGTAGAGTCTGCAAGAAGCAGAACGTTCAGTCCCATCTGCCTGTAGTACTCAGCAAGTGTTACAGCCGTATATACTGAAGCTTCACGGGCAGCAACCGGCATTGAAGAGGTATTACAGATAATAATAGTTCTCTCCATAAGACTCTTGCCGGTTTTGGGGTCAATAAGTTCAGGAAATTCCTTGAGTGTCTCTACAACCTCACCGGCACGCTCACCGCATGCGGCGACGATTACTATATCAACATCAGCGTTTCGGCTGGTTACCTGCTGCAGAACTGTTTTACCGGCACCAAAAGGTCCTGGAATACAGTATGTTCCGCCAAGCGCAACCGGAAAGAATGTATCGATCAGCCGGAGTTTTGTTACCATGGGCTTTGTCGGTCGCATTCTTTCAACATAATTGGTAATCGGCCTCTTAACCGGCCAGTTAAAGCTCATTGTCAGCTGAAATTTGTTTCCCTTTGAGTCGGTAATTTCCGCAATTTTGTCTCTTACCGTGTATTCTCCTGCTGAAGCTACACTTGTAACTGTGTATGTATCAAAATAGTTGAATGGAACCATGATTCTATGCTCAAAGATTCCCTCAGGTACAGTACCTATAGTATCGCCCTTTTCAATCTTTGCTCCGACTTCTACCTTCGGAGTAAATTTCCACTTTGTTTCACTAGGGAGAGCATCAAGATAGACGCCTCTCTCAAGGAAGAACCCGCATTTTTCTGCAAGCTGAGGAAGCGGATTCTGAAGACCGTCATAAATCTGTCCGAGCAGACCCGGGCCAAGCTCAACTGCAAGCATGTCTTCGGTGAAGGATACATTGTCACCGATACCTATTCCCTTGGTCATTTCAAAAACCTGGAGTTCAGCTTTGCTTCCCTTTATTCGAATTACCTCAGCTTTAAGGCGTTGATCGCCAACTTCGATATACGCTACTTCATTCATGGAAACAACACCGTCGACTTCGACGGAAACCATGTTTCCATTTACACCTATTACTTTTCCGTTACTAACTGCCATCTATAATTCTCCATCGTACGATTGATGTATTTTATCCGTAATCTGATTATATAATTCCGAATATTTCTTTTTTCCGACTTCAGGCTTCAGTAGCTGTCTGCGTTGAAGCAGCTGAAGCTTGAGGTAGTAAATAATCAGTCTGGACAGGTCGAAATAATGACCTACTTCCAGATTATCCAGAAATGCCCATCGGGCTTTATTCAGGACATCTTCTCCTAACAGCGGATTTGCAGAATTGTAGGCTTCTCTGGCTGCATCATAAGCACCGGTAGAATAATTGTTTTCCCGGATATATGACTCCGCATCGAGCCCGGTTGAAGCGGAACGCATTTTTACAAGCTCGTTTCTGAGTGTTTTTTCCCAGCTGGTCCAGAGAATAAGAATACTGTCTTCTGCAGCATCATTCGGAACTAAATCAGCACTGCAAAGTATTCTGTAATCTTCCGCATTTACAGTGTTAATGCATGAATCAAGAAAATACTGTGTATCAATAGGAGGTTCATGCTCATATGACAGCATCGGAAGTGATGCTACCGTGTAATAATACTGAGCCAAAATATTACTCCTTTACAGCTTCTTTAACGATCTCTGCAAGCTTCGGATTAAGCAGTGCCGAGAATACCTCTGCAATACCCTCAGATGTAAAATTATAGTAGGCTGAACCGTCTTTTTCAGAAACCCTGAACCCGGATTCAATACCGCTGAACGGTTTAATTTCAAAACCCGCTTTCAGTTCTGCAGCAAGTTTCGATTTAAGTCCCGATTCAAGTTCCTTGAGATCTTTTTCAGCCAGCTGTACTGCAGCAGCGCTGTCCTTAGACCAGCTTTTCACTACGGTAACAACAGCATCCTCAAGAACCTTACCCTTGTATATATCCTTGATTTCGCCTTCTATGATGGAATTAAAAAGTTTTTCAATTTCAGTTTTTGTTTTAAGAACAAGGTCGCGCCCCGCCTGTGTGATCGCAGCTTTTCCGCCGGCTTCAGCCTTTGCAGCCTCTGCCTTTGCATCTGCAATGATTTTTTCCGCTTTTTTTTCTGCTTCAGCAACAATTTTTCCTGCCTTATTTTCAGCACCGGAAACAATCTCAGAGGCTTTCTGTTCGGCGTCTTGAACGCCTTCTTTATTAATCTTTTCTAAAAGTTCTTTAAGCTGAACGTCCATATAATCCTCACATTTAATCAGAATCTATTACTATATATTATTAAACCTTTCCTGCAGACGCAACACCGTCTTTGTGAAAAGTATAATTTTATAAATGAACTACTTTACGATGAGATCTCCATAAATTTTGAGAACATTTCCATCTCTGGAAACATGAATATCCTGTTCAGGAAAAACTTCGGTAATGATTTCTCTCAAAAGATCTCCGACTTCCCCTTCAATACGCCGGAACACTTCCTCCGGAACATAGTCAAGGGTTACCAGATCGACATCTACAACGTATCCCCTCCCATGGACACTGCCGTAGCCTGCGCTGAAACTTGCGCCGACGTTAAACAGGCCGTCACTAGCTTTGTTAGCAGTTTTTCCCCGTTCTGGTCGGTTTGGATGTAATCTGTATCTATTACCGTAATTGTTTTCCAGATAATCGTCAATAATATCGAAAATTTTTTTTAATTTGTCATCAAACTCTCTAATCTTCTGACTATAAACCACGTTTATGTATAACCTCAATAAAACATTATTTTTTTAACAGATATCTAAATTATTTCAGCTTAACAATAGTCTTTCCAAATCCTCCGGATTCAGCATCCGAGAAAAAAAACTCTTTTACGTTTCTGTTTTTTTTCAGAAAATCATGCACGAACTTCTGAAGAATACCATCACCAAGGCCATGAATCACCGAAAACTCATTTAGACTGCTTAAAATTGCACCATCAAGCTGACGTTCAAGGGCATCACGTGCTTCATCCACGCGCATACCCCGAATATCAAGTTCGAAGCTGGCTTTTATATCAAAACCGCTGCTGGCAATACTGATTTTACTTTCGCTTTTCTTATCTGCAGCAAGGGGTTCTATATCCTTAACTTTAACATTCAGTTTAATATTACCGAAAGAGGCTATCCATTCATCATTCTTTCTTTTTTCAATGAGTATGCCCTTTTTTCTGGTTTTTCTGTTTATTATCTGCATACCTTCTGATAGCTCGATATTCAAATCACGGTTTTCACTTGAACCCTTTTCAATATAGTCTACCGAATCTTTTTCCAAATCGAGTTTGACTTTTTCATCTTCAAGTACACCGCTCATATTTTCAATAAAACTTTTTACTTTTAAATTCTTTTCACGTGTTATTTCACCTTCACGAAGTTCTCTGACAAGGTTCTCCAGATCACTTCTTGTTCGCTGAATAAAACTTTTAAGCTCACCGAATTCTGATTCTTTCAATATCATATTCTGCTGTCTGAGCTTAAGGATTTCCAAATCTTTCTTTTTTCTTACTTCATTGAATTTCGATTCACGATCCTGCTGCTCTTTTTCTCTTACCAGGAACTCCCTCTGACGTCTTTCAAGTTCGGCTATCATACTTTCAACGGAGGAATCTCCATCATCTATAAGTTTTTTTGCAGAATCGATGATCCGGCTGTCTATACCGCAGGATAAAGCTATTTCAACAGCATGACTCTCTCCAGGTACGCCCTCAATTATTCTATAGGTTGGCTTCATTGTTTCAGAATCAAACTCTACGCTAGCATTGGCGGCACCATTCCTGGTATACCCGAATCTTTTAACAGCTGAATGGTGTGTGGTTACGACAGTTGTAACATTCCGTCCCAGTAGTTCCTCAAGGACCGATGAGGCAATAGCGGAACCCTGAACCGGATCAGTACCTGAACCAAGCTCATCAAGGAGCACCAGGGTTCGGTTGTCTGATTTTCTGAGGATTTCTGAAATCCTTTTCATATGTCCGCTGAAAGTAGACAGCGATTCTTCGATAGACTGATCATCACCGATGTCGGCTATGATATCGGTATACAGGCTTATTTCAGTACCTTCTTCAGCCGGAAGTTCAAGTGCGAACTGGTTCATTAATATAAAAATGCCGCAGGTTTTGAGCGTAACTGTCTTACCTCCGGCATTCGGACCGGTAATAATTAAAGTTTTAATTTCCGGGTTTATTGAGATTGTTATGGGAACAGCCTTTGAACCGAGTGCAGGATGACGACCCTGATTGATAGTTATTCCCCTCTCTATCTCAACGGGTCTGACACATCTGTTTCGAATTGAGTGAACTGCTCTGGCATAATAAGAATCAATCTCGGATACAGTATCTATTAGGAAAAGAAAATCCTGAAAGCTGTCATTCAGCTTTTCTGTTAAGGCCCTGTATATTTTGTTAACTTTCTGCGCGAGCTGATTCTGCTCGTAACTCATCTGGTTGTTAAGTTCTACAAGCTCAAAAGGTTCAATATAGACAGTTGCTCCGCTTGATGAAAACTCATGAACCAGACCTTTAACTCTTCCTCTATAATTAGTTTTCAGAGGAAGAACAATTCTTCCATCGCGCTGGGACGGAACTGTATTCTGCCATATTCCTTTATCATCAGAAATAAAATCAGATGATATTCTGCTTATCTTCTTATGAAGAGCGGCAATTTTAGCTCTGGCGCTCTTTAAAAGCGGATGATCTTCCTTAACAGTTCCATCAGGATTAATTTCTTTGAATATGGAGTCTGAACACTGGTGCAGATCCGGTATTTTTTCGGCTGCTTCAGAGAGAATTCCTGACATCGAAATTCCCTGTTCAGGAACAGATGTGCAGTATTTCTTCAACCGTAAGGATGAAATTATAAAATCAGCTGCGGCTGCAAGTTCCTGTCCTTCAAGAACCATTCCTTTTTTGCCGAGTTTATCTGTAAAGTATATGTCTGTAAAACTAAAAGAAGGCCGTTTCAGATCAGAGCTCAGGAGCTTCTTCCAGTCGGAAACAAAATCCTTTTTATAATTTAAAACTTTTGAGTCGGTATCAGGTTCCTGTGTGAGTATAAGGAGCGCTCCGCCCGGAGAGAAAGCGTATTCAGATACATTTTTCTTAACTGAGTAAAAATCAAGCAGCTCAATTGTATGCTTTTCCAGATTACTTCCCCTTTTTATATTTATTGTATTCAGTTCTTTTTTTCAGATTTTCGAGGATTCTGAGATAACTGTCATATCGCTCTTCACTTATTTCTCCGTTTTTAACGGCTTCTTTAACTCTGCATCCGGGTTCATGATCGTGCAGGCACTGGCTGTGTGAACAGTCGTTTAAAAATGGAACAAATTCAGGCAAAAAATGTGACAGATTTTCAGGTTCCATACCGACTGGATCAATTTCCTTGATACCCGGCGTATCAATTATCCTGCCTCTTTCCCATACATCAAGCACTGCATAGCATGTTGTATGAGTGCCCTTATTGAATTTATCTGAAACCTCGCCTGTACGGAAATTGAAATCAGGATTTATGCAGTTTAGAACAGAAGACTTACCGACACCTGACTGGCCGACAAAGGCTGAGGTTCTGTCTGAAATGATGTCCTTAAGCTCTTCAAGACCCTCTCCGGTAACTGTACTGCACTTGTGAATACGGTATCCGAGCGACTGCCATATTTCAAGCCAGCGTTCAACCTCTTCTGATATAAACTGATCAATTTTATTAAGAACTATAAGGACCTCAATATTCTGTTCACAGTTGACAAGAACCCTGTCGCAGAATCGGGGCCGGAAGGGAGGAGATTCGGGAGAAAGAATACATACTGCAAGATCAATATTTGCAGCTATTGTCTGAATACAGTTACGTTTACGGTTCCATCTGGCGAAGGAATTACTTCTGGGATATCTGGAGATAATCATGGCCTTTCCGGGATGATGCTCATCTATTTCAATTTCAACATAGTCGCCGGATGCCAGGGGATTGTATTCATCTTCAGCACCTTTCAGTTTTTTCCCCTTGAAACGGCATTCAAAGGTACCGTTATCGGTTTCAACGGTATAGATATTATTTATTCCGTATAGAACTATTCCGCGCATAATCCGTACTCTTCCAGAATCCAGGTAGAATTCCTCAGTTTTTCTGAGGTTCCCGATTTATCAGTAAGTATAAAAAGATCACTGCCTCTTTTTTCTTCTGACAATAGATTATTATTTGTGAGAACTCGAATAATCTGATTGCCGACACCGTCCCTCGAATCAATAATTTCAAAATTTCCTGAATTATATTTTCTTAATTCCTCTTCCATAAGCAGAAAGTGAGTACATCCGAGAACTATCTTATCTGTATTGTTATCTGAGAAAAACTTCATTGCAGGGCTCAGGACTTTCTGCTTTTCCTCATCTGATGAGTCATAAAGCTTCTTTTCGATAAAATCGATTATTTCTGTTCCTGAAAAACGGTAAATCTCACAGCCGGAAGCATGTTCATGAATGAGTGCTTCAGTATAAACATCATTCAAGGTTCGCTCGGTTGCCATTAGTCCTATTTTTTTATTAACCGATTTAAGGGCTGCAGTTTTTACTGCCGGTACAGTACCGACAAAAGGAATATCAAATTTCATTCTAAGATATGCAAGGGCGGTAACCGAGGCAGTGTTGCAGGCTACTACAATAATCTTCGGATTATGTTTTTCAATAAGCTTTCGAACAAGCGTTTCGAGAAGAATCTGAAGCTCCTCACGTTGCTTCGGCCCATAGGGAAAATTCGCGTTATCGGCGATATAAATAAATTTTTCCAAAGGAAGATGCTGTTTGACCCATTTCAGATACGGCAGACCACCGACTCCTGAATCAATGAATGCTACCGGTCTGCTATCCATTGCCGAAAAGATTATCAAAACCCTTACGGGCATCAGAAGCTTTAAGCGCTCCTGCTCCGTCTGATTTTGAGTTTCCAAATACGAAATAGTCACAGAAATTGCCGGACTCTTTATCTTTTACGTTCTCACTGATATTCTCACTGCAGTCCCATTTCATTCCGGGCTTGTAAAAACTGCAGTTTTTACAGCAGTGCACTGGTTTCCGGCATTCGGGGCACTCAGTATTTCTACCGGGCTTAAAACCGTAATCAAATTCATATCCGCAGAAATAACATACTGACATACCTGATAATAACCTTAATAATAATTGATTGTCCAGTATTTGAGTTTTTTGAAAAAGGCTGATATGATTTAAAGATGTTTTCATTCAAAAAATGCCTGCAAGATGATTGTCAGGAATATGCGGTATCAGGAAGTAAATACTGCTTTAATCATATTGATGATACCGAAGGGTTTTTAAGGCAGACAGTATCACAGCTAAGCGATTGCGCTCAAATGATGAACTTTAAATTATGCAAGGGGCATATAGAAAATTTCCATATACCCTGTAAAAGTATCATTACCAGTAAATTTTCCGGTACAATATTTACAAACATGAACTTTGACAACATCAGTATTAAGCTCTGTTTTTTTGATTTTTGTAAATTCTACAATTGCAGCTTTGCAGATACGGATATTAAATATTCAGTTTTTGCCGGCTCTGTTTTCACTGACTGCGTTTTTAACGGTTCTGATATTCTTCATACAAATTTTAACGGTGCGAACTTTGATATTGCCGATTTCAAAAGCTGTGACCTCTATTATTCCTGCTTTGTTTCAACAGAAATGAAAAATGTTAATTTCAACGACTGCAACCTTAAGAAGGTAAACTTTATCAGCTCAACCCGTCAGAATGTGAGTTTTAAGTATTCCAATTCCGAGGAAGCAGAATTTTCCCGGGGAGATAATCCATGAAACTGTTTTTCCATTTTGTTCTTGCAAATTTCTCCAACACCTATCTTTTAGGACCATCCGAAGGTGGTAATGCGATTATCATTGATCCGGGCGTAATGGACATACCGCTTTTAAAACAGATAGAGAACAATAATTTCTATATAAAACATATTCTTGTTACTCACAATCACAAGTCGCATGTTAATGGAATAAAGACCCTTAAAAAAATCTATGATGCTGATATTTACAGTAATATGGAACTTCCGTTCGATGTAGAAATCAATCAGATAAATGATTCCGATATCCTGCATCTTGATGACTTCATTGTTAATGTGATCAATGTTCCCGGACATTCATCCGACTCAATGATATTCCGTATTCAAAACATGCTTTTTACAGGCGATGTTATATATGCCGGAAGTCTTGATGACGGACTTTCAAGGATTGCCGAGGAACAGCTGAAATCCAACATCAGGGACAAGGTTTTCGGGATGGAAGATGATCTTCTGATTTTTCCAGGTCATGGTGCGCCGACTACAATAAAAGCTGAAAAAATGTTTAATCCCTTTTTGAAAGATCCATTAGAATAATTTTAAAGCGCTCAGGCAGGGGGGCTCTGAAAACTGATTCTTTCTCTGAACCGTTTTCCGGCACCCTGATTCTCAGTTTATAGGCATGAAGTGAAAGTCCAAAGCCGAAAGGATCTTTTTTTGAAGAGTAGACCGGGTCTCCGCATATCGGCGTGCCCATACTTTTCATGTGAACACGCAACTGATGTGTACGTCCGGTTTTAGGATAGAGCGCTACAAAGGAATATTGTTTAAACACTTTCAAAACTCTGTATTCAGTGTGCGCTTCCCGCCCTGAACCAGTTTTAACAGTCATTTTTTTTCTGTCATTCCTGTCTCTGTTTATCAATGTCTTAATTTCGCCTTTAATGGCGGGAAGTTTTCCGTGAATGACGGCCAGATACGTCTTCCTTGCTCTTCTTTCACGAAACTCATCCGAGAGAAAATGCAGTGATGAAGTGTTTTTAGCGGTAATCAGAATACCCGAGGTATCCTTATCAAGCCGATGGACAATACCGGGCCTTGTATCTTCCTCAGTAAAATCGCTGTCAGTTTCGGAAAGATAATACTTTAGCCCCTGTGCAAGCGTACCTGTATAGTTACCAGCAGCGGGATGTACTACCATACCCGCTAGTTTGTTTATTACAATCACATTCTCGTTTTCATAAATTATATCAAAATCAATTTTTTCTGCCTTGAATTCTGTAGAAACCTCATCGGTAAGTTCATAGAAAATTAAATCTCCGGTCTGTACTTTCCGGGAAAGTTTAATATCATTCCCATTGCACCTTAGGGTCTCAATCCTGTTTTTAAGGCTGCTTCTACTGAGATTTTTATCGAGATCGGTTATAAGTATATCAACTCTTTCAGGTCTGCTGATATCCGGAACTGTAAAATTGAATGATTTACTCATCTTTATCAAACAGTCCGATAATAAAATCAGCAAGAGCGGCTGTTGCCGACAGCCCGAGGCTTATAGTCATAATCTGCATATTTTCATCATTAGTTAGGTCAGATGATGAGAGAAAGCTGCTGAACGCATCTGTACCGGAATCACTGTTGTCAGTGACAGTTCTGTATACGCTGTATCCAAGGCTGGACAGAAGTACAGACAGAGGAATTGTCCCTGCAAAGATTATTTCAGCTCTTCGCAGATCATTAAGCCATCCCGGAAATTCCTCGTCGGAATAAGCTTCGGGCTCCTGTTCCTTTTCGGAAATCACCTCATCGCTGTCATCGATACTTGTACATGACAGGAAATTGATGCTTAGTAAAGATATAATCAGAAGTAAAACAGTTGTTTTTTTTATCAATAACTTCATATAGTAAACTTATCGGCCTCCGAAAATGGCAGTTCCGATCCGAATAAGAGTACTTCCCTCTTCTATGGCAATATTAAAATCAGACGACATCCCCATAGAAAGTGTATCAAACGAATCAAGCTTGAGTTCTGTTTTTATTTTTTCATAATATTCAAACAGCGTTCTGAAAGATTTTCTGATTGCTGCCGTATCATCGGTAAAGGGCGCGATTGTCATAAATCCTCTGAGATTAAGCATCTCAAGCTCAAGGTACTGCTCAATATCGGATTGTACAGATTTAAAACTGTCATAACCGTCTTTTGAATATTCTCCGGAGGTGTTTATTTCAATAAGATAATCAATTTTTCTACCCGTTGATACAGCCTTTTTATTCAGCTCACGCGCCGTATTGAGTTTATCAATTGACTGTACACAGTCAACGTTCTCTGCTGCAGCTTTTGCCTTATTACTCTGAAGATGGCCAATCATATGAAGTTCAAGATCATACGGGAGTAATGGCTTTTTTTCGATTATTTCCTGAATTCTGTTTTCTCCGAAAAGCCGATGTCCGGCCTCGTATGCAGCAAGCAGATCTTCAATGGGCTTAGTTTTGGAAACAGCCATCAATCTAACTGCAGATGATTTACGACCTGCGCCATCTGCTGCTTTTGAAATATCTTCATTGATTTTTTCAATGTTGTTTTTTATTTTTACGGCTCTGTCATTCAGCATATGTTTATTCTATTCGTATTTCAATCTTATTACAATATTAAGCGCAAATGCAGTAAGTCTAATTTTTATTTCCAATGGACAACATTCTCTGTATTGATATAATAATTGCATTACTAATATTAAATATAGAATAGGATTTAAAATGAAAAAACTTTTGCTGATTTTTGTATCTTTTATTTTTCTTACTGGTACAGCATTCTGCCAACCACAGAAAACAATAACTATTATTGATTTTCAGACCAGCAACGTTTCAGAACAGGAAAGGAATCTTATAGTTGATTTACTTAATACGACTATTAATCGCTTTGACAATATTACAGTTATTGAACGTGACATGAGAGAGTCGGCACTTGATGGTACATCCTATACAAATCAGGAATGTACTGATGATACCTGTGCAATAGAAATTGCAAGGCTTATTTCTGCAGATGAAGTGATTACCGGAAGCCTTGGAAGCGTGGGAAGCCGCTACATTCTCACAATGAAGCTTATAGATGTTGCCAATATTGAGATAGTTAAGGATACATCCGGGATTTTTGACAGCCTTGATGATCTAGTAGATAACTGCAATCTGCTTGCCGGAGAACTTTTAAATCAGAATCAAACTCAGGCTTCCGCAAGCGATTCTCTAAGAGCAGCTGACACTTCTTCAACCTATGTAAAAAGATATTTCTGGGGTGAAGGAGATGAAAAAGTACAGCTTACCAAACTGATGTATAACAGGGCAAAAAGAAACCAGTACACCCGCATCGGCATGTGGAGCTGCTACAGCCTGGGAATTGCCTGTACAGCTGCAGATATCGGGATACTTCTTCTGGCGGGAGGAAGTCTTACAGATCTCAACGAATTTGAGATGGTTTTAATGTCTTACGGTATTATGTACGGCCTGCTCGGTTATATAGGCGGTGCGGTACTGCAGTGGGGACTGGAAGAAATTTACGATATAGAAGGTAACCTTACAGACTTTTAAATTGCAATAGCTTCCTGATAAAAAAAAAGGACTACCTGTTAAGGTAGTCCACTTGGGCGATGACGGGTTTGAACCGCCGACATCCTGCTTGTAAGGCAGGCGCTCTCCCAGCTGAGCTAATCGCCCGTACTCGTTGCGAGAATGAAAATAGCATAGTATCCATTTTTTTGTCAATAAGATTGCAGAAATTATTTATAAAATATTGTTTTTACATCCTCTTTAAAAAAATTAATGATCTGTGATATTATGCGCGCGGAGACAATAATGACAGCAGAGAACATGAGAAATATCGGGATAATGGCACACATTGATGCCGGAAAAACAACCACTACGGAACGAATACTTTTCTATACCGGGAAAAGCCACCGAATCGGTGAAGTCGATGACGGCGAAGCTACAATGGACTGGATGGAACAGGAGCAGAACCGCGGTATCACAATCGTATCAGCGGCTACAACCTGCTACTGGAAGGATAGGCAGATAAATATTATCGACACTCCGGGTCATGTAGATTTTACTGCTGAAGTTGAACGCTCTCTTCGTGTTCTGGACGGTGCTGTAGCCATTTTCTGTGCGGTCGGCGGTGTTGAGCCCCAGTCCGAAACTGTCTGGCATCAGGCTGATACCTACAATGTTTCAAGAATTGCGTATATCAACAAGATGGATCGTATAGGTGCAGATTTTTTTGATGTACTAACCGAAATTGAGGAAAAACTTGGAGCCGTCCCGGTACCATTGTATCTGCCCATCGGCGCCGAATCTGATTTTAAGGGTATTATTGATCTTCTCAATATGAGAGAAATATACTGGCCTGATGATCCGGCAGCAGCACTTATATACAAGGATATCTCTCCTGAGAATTCAGAAATAGCGTCAGAATGGAGAGAGAAGCTTATTGATAAACTGGGTGAATTCAGCGATGAGGTAACCGAGCTTTATCTTGAAGGCAACGACATTCCTGTTGAACTAATCAATAAGGTTTTAAGGAAGGTAGTTCTTGACCAGAGTTTTCTGCCCGTTTTTGTTGGAGCTTCTTTAAGGAATATCGGAGTTCAGCCATTGCTTGACGGTATTATCGAATATCTTCCAGCTCCCGGTGATCTTCCTGCTATAACAGGCCATTCAGTTAAAAATGAAAGTGAAGTAATTGTAGATAGAAGTGATGATGGAAATCCGCTTGCGCTTGTTTTTAAGATTCAGAATGATCGTGAAGCAGGCCCTATGTGTTATGTCCGTGTTTATTCCGGAGTTATAAAAAAAGGTACTGCTGTCTACAATATGAACAAACGTAAAAGAGAGCGGATAAACCGTATTTTACGTATGCATTCAAACACTTCAGAAGACCTGTCATCTCTTGCCGCAGGAGAAATAGGTGTAATAATCGGAATGAAAGATGCCCAGACAGGTGATACCATCGGAAGCGAGGGACATCAGGTCCTGCTTGAAAACCTGCACTTCCCGGAACCTGTAATTTCTGTTGCTATAGAACCCAAATCCATGTCCGATATGGATAAACTGAAAAAGACACTTGATAACCTCACAAGAGAGGACCCGACATTTGTTGTAAAAGAAAATGATGAAACCGGTCAGCTTGTAATCTCAGGTATGGGAGAGCTTCATCTTGATGTTCTTGTTACCAGGATAGTTGACGACTATAAGGTTGCAGCTAAAATAGGTAATCCTCAGGTTTCATACAGGGAAACAGTCACTCAGGAGTACCTGCACACTGAAAAATTCCATAAGGTCATGGCCGGTAAGGATAATACTGCAGAACTAACAATTCGGGTTAAACCTTCTGCTCGCGGCGAGGGTAATCTATTCTCCAGCCTTGTAACTGAAAAAACTCTGCCGAGGGAATACCTCGATGCTATCAGGCGCGGTATTGAAAACTCCTTTTCCGGAGGTATTATGTATGGCTACCCAGGAATTGATATCAGTGTTGTTCTTGAATCTGCGGTTTACAATGAGATGACTTCAACGGCCTTCGCCTTTGAGGCAGCAGCGGCCATGGGGTTTGATGAAGCCTGCCGGAATGCCGGGCCGGTTCTGCTTGAACCCGTTATGAAGGTCGGTATTCTCTGTCCTAAGGACTACATTGGAGAGGTAATTAACAACGTAACTGTACGCGGCGGAATAGTGCACAGCCTTGAAAGCCGCACCGCAATAGAGCACCTGAACGTTGAAGCACCTCTTTCCAAAATGTTCGGGTACTCTACAGTACTCAGGAGCCTTACCCAGGGAAGAGGAACCTTCTCGATGGAGTTCAGTCATTTTGCACCTAAGGAAGGTGGAATATAATCTCGATTGCATCGAGATTATATTCGGAAATAAGTTGTGAGTGCCTCACAACTTATTTCATGGATTTTTTGTAGATGATTAACCCAGTCATTTAATTAACACAGTTTTAACACGCTCCTCACCGTCCTCTAATTAATTCTTGACGGCTGAAAAAATCACGTCTATAGTTAATTATCCAACCTCACAACAAGGAGCAAACATGAGTTTCCCAACAAATGCCATCAGAAACATTGCACTCGCCGGTCATGGCAGTACAGGAAAAACAACCGTGGTTGAGCAGATGCTCTTTAACGGTAACGTTATCTCAAAGGCTGAAAGTGTTGACAACGGGAAAACTGTCAGCGATTTTTCAGAGGAGGAGATTAATAGAAAAATATCAATACACACAAGTCTCTCAAATATTGTCTGGAAAGAGAAACAGATAAATATTCTGGATACGCCCGGTGCTTCAGACTTCGTAGGTGAAGTAGTTGCAGCATTCCGTTCTGCAGAAACCGCAATAATGCTGGTTGCCGCTGATGCCGGAGTTCAGATTGAAACTCTGAAACTTTGGCGGCGTTTAAATGACCGCAATAAACCGAGAGTAGCTTTTATCAATAAAATGGATAAGGATCGTGCAGATTTCGATTCCTGTTTTGCCGATCTCAAAGATAAATTCAAACTTCCGCTTGTTCCTGTTACTATTCCAATTGGAGCTGGAAGCAATTATAAAGGAATAATAAACCTGATTGAAAATAAGGCCTATCTCATTCCTGAAGGCGGCGGTAAGGAAAAAGCCGCTGACATTCCTGAAGATATGAAAGATATAGTCGAAGAATACCGTCTTATAACTATTGAATCAGCAGCCGAGGGTGATGATGAACTTCTGGAAAAATATTTTGCGGAAGGAACACTCAGCGAAGATGAAATAAGACACGGCTTAAATGAAGGTCTTGTAAGCAATAAAATAGTACCCGTTCTCTGCGGTGCAGCTACAATGAACAGCGGCCTGACTTCACTTCTTAATTTTATTGCCAATAACGCCCCTAATCCTGAAGGCCTTAATGAACCTGCGTTGAATGAAAATGAGGAGGAAGTTGAAGTAAAATACGATGCTTCAAAACCTGTTTCTCTAATGGTTTTTAAAACTACTATAGATCAGTTTTCCGGCAGGCTTTCCTACATTAAGGTTATTACGGGTAAATTCAATTCTGAATCTGAAATTCATAATGTTAAAGACAATAAAAAGGAACGAATTTCCAAACTGTACAAGACTCAGGGAAAAAAGCTGATTGAAGTTAATGAATTAATTGCCGGAGATATCGGCATAATGGCTAAAGTTGAAGGAGCAAACACAAACGACACATACTGTGCTGCAGATATTAAATATCATTTTGTGCCTCTTAAACTCCCCCAGCCTGTTCATGCTGTTGCAATATCAGCAGAAAGTAAGAAGGAAGAAGACAAGCTTAATCAGTTCCTTCACAAAGCTGCAGATCAGGATCTTACCTTTCAGATTAAATACAATACAGAAACCAAGGAAACTGTTGTTTCCTGTATGGGTGAACTTCAGCTTAATATTGTTCTGGACAATGTACGTGATAAAGGTAAGGTAGAAGTTGAAATCAGAAAACCGAGAATAGCTTATCGTGAATCAATAACCAAAGCAGCAAGCGCTGAATATACGCATAAAAAACAGTCCGGCGGACATGGACAGTACGGTCGTGTAGTTATGGAAATCAAACCCATAGAACGCGGTGAGTATATGCGTTTTGAAAATGCTATCAAAGGCGGATCAATATCTAAAGGATATATGCCGGGAATCGAAAAGGGTATTCTTGAGGCAATGGAGGAAGGTTTTCTTGCCGGATACCCTGTAGTTGACCTTGAAGCAAGAATTATTGACGGTAAGGAGCATCCCGTAGATTCTTCTGAAATGGCATTTAAGCTGGCCGGAAAGGGTGCACTTAAAGCCGCATTTGAAAAAGCCGGTGTCAAACTTCTTGAACCTATAATGAATCTTAAAGTTTTCTGTGAAGAACAGTATATGGGTGACATATTATCGGATCTCAGCTCCAAACGAGGAAAAGTTTTAGGACAGGAACCTCTGGGAGGCGGAATTCTTGAAATTGACGCTCAGGTACCACAGGGAGAAATGCTGAACTACTCGGTTGATTTACGATCTATTACTTCCGGAACAGCTTCATTCGAATTGGAGTTTGATCACTACACTCCAATTTCCGGACCTATTGCCGATAAGGTAATTGCTGAAGCAAAGGCTCACAAAGAAGAAGAATAAGAGTTTTCCTTAAGAAAGTAATTATTGCAGGATAGAACAACTGTTCTATCCTGCTTTTTTTTAAAGTAAGGCTTCCACCGGGGATTCAAGCATAGATTTAATATCAGCCAGAAAAGCCGCACCATCTGCACCGTCAATAACCCTGTGATCACAGGACAGGGACAGTTTCATCATTGGTTTTATTGTGACAATATCTTCTCCGTCATCATCCTGAACTACAACCGGCTTTTTAATAACAGCTCCTATTGCAAGAATAGAGGATCCGGGCGGATTTATTATCGCTGTAAAATTCTCTATTCCGAAACCTCCAAGATTACTGATGCTGAATCCTGCTCCTGAATATTCTTCAGGCTTGATCGTTCCGCTTTTAGCCCGATCTACAAGTCTTCTAAATTCAGAATCAATTTCCAGGATTCCCATCCTGTCTGTATTTTTAATAACTGGAGCAATAAGACCTTGCTCAAGGGCGACTGCAAATCCCACATTAACTGCTCCGAATTGAATTATTGAGTCACCATTCCAGCTGCTGTTAATAACAGGATGCCTTTTCAAAGCTGCCGTAGCAATTTTGATTATAAAAGAATTCATGGATATTTTATTTCCAAGTTTACGGTTAATCTTTTCACGAGCTTCTGTCAGAGCAGTCATATCTACAGAAACATTCAGATAGTAATGCGGAGCAGAAAACTTGGACTCTGCAAGCCGGCGTGCAATAACTGAACGCATACCTGAAACAGGGATTTCTTTATCAGTATCCTGAGCTGCAGTATAATTTCCTGCCGCAGGTGCAGATCCACCTTCCAGAATTGATTCAATGTCACGTTTGATTATTCTGCCGTCTGTACCACTGCCGTTTACCGTACTGATTGAGATTCCGTTTTCTGAAGCTATTTTTTTGGCAAGCGGTGAAATTCTTATTCGCTTTCCGTCTGCAGCAACGTTATTTTCAGAATTATTTACAGTGCTCGGTTTATTTTCTCCTGTCTTTTCTACCGCCGCCTCTGTTTTATTTTCTGCAGCTGCTTCCTTTTTTGCACTTTCAGGCTTTTTCTGTTCACTAATTTCAACAGTTTCACCTTCCTCTCCGTAGTAGGCAATTACCTCACCTACTTCAGCGGAACTACCTTCTGGAAGTACAATTTTTAATATATATGCGTCGAAGTCTGATTCATAGTCCATAACCGCCTTATCAGTTTCCACTTCGCATATTACGTCGCCGCTTTTTACGGCATCGCCTTCTTTTTTATTCCAGCTGACTATTTTACCTTTCTCCATGGTAGGAGAAAGCGCCGCCATATATAATTTTTCTGCCATTCTGCTTCCTCCGTTTAAATATAGAGTATTTTCTCTGCACCCTTAATAATTTTGTCAGTTGTTATACACACATTTTTTTCCAGTTCCCTGTTATAAGGCATGGGAACATCTTCCATTGCCACAAGTTCAGGCGGCGCGTCAAGAAAATCAAAAGCCTTTGAAGTTACTATCGAACATACTGAATGACCTACACTTGCAAACGGCCAGGCTTCTTCGACCATTAAGAACCTGTTTGTTTTTTTCACTGACTGCAGGATTGTTTCTTCATCCAGCGGACGCAGAGATCTCAGATCAATAACCTCAACACTAATTCCCCGCTCTTCAAGCTTTTCAGCCGCTTCTTCAACAAGCCTCATCGGTTTCGAAAAACTGGCTATGGTGATGTCTTTGCCTGCAGTTCGTACAACGGCCTTATCAATAGGTTCAAGATATTCTTCTTCAGGAACATCGCCCTTCCATGAATACATCATTTCGGCTTCGAGAAAAATAACAGGATTATCATCCCTTATAGCAGTTTTCAGCATACCTTTTGCGTCATGACAGGTAGAAGGTGCACATACCTTAAGCCCGGGAATATGGGCATAAATTGACTGAAAAGCCTGACTGTGCTGTGACGCCAGAAATTCAGCAGGCCCATTGGGACCTCTCATGACCATTGGCATTATAAACTGACCGCCTGACATATATCTTGTTTTAGCAGCATTATTGATAACCTGATCATAGGCCATCAAAGAAAAATTAAGTGTCATCCACTCAACAATAGGCCTTAATCCGGCCATAGCTGCACCAACTGCAAGTCCGGTGAATCCTTCCTCAGATATCGGGGTATCGATAACGCGTTCAGGACCGAACTCATCAAGCATGCCCTGTGTAACCTTATAAGCACCATCGTACTGGGCTACTTCTTCACCTAAAATGAACACATCAGGATCGCGTCTCATTTCTTCGCTCATAGCCTGATTCAGAGCTTCTCTGAAAGTAATTTCCATTTCAACCTCCTCAGGCGTAAATATCTGTATACATCTCTTCAAGAGACGGTTCGGGTGATGATTCTGCAAAATCTGCTGAATCCTTTGCAATCTTCTGTGCTTCCTTGTCATAACTGCTGTATTCTTCCTCTGTGAGCAGTCCTTTTTCCATCATTCTGGTTTTTAGAAGAATAATCGGATCGCGCTCCCTGTATTCTTCCAATTCCTCTTTGGTTCTGTATTTTCCGGGATCACTCATAGAATGCCCTTTATACCTGTAAGTCTTTATCTCCAAAAGTCCGGGTCCGGGATTCTTTTTCAGTTTATCAGCAAGCTCTTTAACTCCGGAATAAACCTCCAGTACATCCATACCATTAAGCTGAATGCCTTCAATACCATAAGATTTACCCATAACTGAAAAATCGTCTACAGCTGATACCCTTCTGAAATCAGTCCCCATTCCATACTGATTATTTTCACATATGTATATAACAGGCAGATTATAAATCTTTGCAAGGTTCACACTTTCATGAAAACTACCCTGATGAATTGCGCCGTCCCCGAAAAAGCATAAAACAACGCCTTTTTCTTTCCGGTATTTAATTTTAAATGCGGCGCCAGTGGCAACAGGAATTTGGCCTCCGACTATTCCATTACCGCCGAACATATGTTTTTCAGCATCAAACATATGCATTGATCCGCCCTTGCCCTTACTGCAGCCTGTAATTTTGCCGTAGAGTTCAGCCATAATCGCATTCGGATCCATTCCGCAGGCAAGAGCATGCCCATGATCCCTGTAGGCTGCTGCTATATAATCAATTGATAAATCAAGAGCAGATATTGCCCCGGTTGCGACAGCCTCTTCACCTATGTATAAATGGCAGAAACCTCCGATTTTACGGAGTCCGTACATTCTTGCAGCAACTTCTTCAAACCGCCTTATAAGGAGCATCTCCTTAAGCATACCGGTTAATAGTTTTTTATTTTTTTCTGTAAGTAATTTATCTGACGACATAATTCCCCCTTCAGAAAGTGATAAGATGTCTCTGGCTTTTAACAGGGGTAAAAACCGCAGCTTTGATAATCCTGCTCTCCAGTACAACCAGAGAGGATGAATCTTTATTTACCGTCCAGAATGTATTAAGCCGAGCCCCCATAGCCTGAAGGACTTCTGCTTCAACTGCAGGATTTTCAAGTACGGATATCTCACAATCAACATTGATAATCAGATCCAGGGCTTTAGACTGAAACATCCACTGAATCTTATTATTATTCTTAATATCAGATATTTTTGTAAATTTTGATGAAGTTACTGCATAGATATTATCACGGTCATTTTTAAGAAAAACCGGTGTCATCCACCGCATTCCCGGAATATTCGACGCGCCTGCAGTTGCAAGTACAGCGGTTCCAGTATCATCGATTATTTTTTTTAGTTTTATGATTACCTCATTTTTTTCCATATTTATCAGCTCCTTATCTAAATGATAAGAACAAGTATTTATGAGGTCAAATTTTATTTGCAGATATATTGAATAAGAATTTAAAAAGCCGTTCCTTTTCAGAACGGCTTTAATGTAAAATCCTGAGATTAAGCTCTGTCTTTAAGAGGTATATAAGGTTTCTGACGTGAAACATTCTTGTATGCCGGACGCATAATCTTACCGCCCTTAACAAGTTCTTCAATCCGGTGTGCACACCAGCCCGAAATTCTTGCAATTGCGAATATAGGGGTAAACAGTTCCGTTGGAATGTTAAGCATGCTATAAACAAAGCCTGAGTAGAAATCAACATTCGCACTTACAGGCTTATCAGACCCTTTGAATTCTTTAAATGTCTGTGAACCAAGTCTTTCAACAGCTTCATAAAGCCTGAATTCTTCAAGCATACCGGTTTCTTTTGCGAGCATCTCCGCCTTCTTTTTAAGAAGCAGAGCACGCGGATCCGAAATGGTATATACTGCATGACCGAGTCCGTAGATAAGTCCCGAATTATCAAAAGCCTTCTTGTTGAGGATTTTCATGAGATGTGCTTTTATCTCTTCATCATCACTCCAGTTTTTAACATTGCTCTTTATATCATCAAACATGTCATGAACTTTAATATTAGCTCCTCCGTGACGATCGCCCTTCAGAGATCCGATACCGGCAGATATTGCAGAATAAGTGTCAGTACTGGCAGAAGATACTACGTGAATCGTAAAAGCAGAGTTGTTTCCTCCTCCGTGCTCTGCATGCAGAACAAGACAGAGATCAAGAAGTTCAGCTTCAAGCTGTGAATATTTTTTATCAGGACGAATGAGCATAAGAAAATTCTCAGCAGTGGAAAGTGCCGGATCAGGAGTGTGCAGAAACAGACTCTTCTGATCATAATATCTCCTTTTAGCCTGATAGGAATGTGCAACAATGGTCGGGAATCTTGCAATCAGGTCTATGGACTGTCTCAGTACATTTCCTATTGATTGATCCTCTGAATTTTCATCAAAAGAATAATGTGCAAGCACACTTCTGGCGAGTTTGTTCATTATATTCGCACTGGGCGTATTAAGAATCATATCCTCAGTAAAGTTTTTAGGAAGACTTCTGAGTGAACCGAGGTAGTCATAGAAAAGTCTGTAATCTTCCTGACTTGGTAATTCTCCAAAGAGCAGCAGATATATAACTTCTTCAAAACCTGGTCTGCCTTCATTCTGAAAGCCTTCTACCAGGTCTTTAACATCAATACCACGGTATCTTAACCGTCCTTCTACGGGAACTTTTTCACTTTCGTCCATGATGTATCCGTGAACATCACCTATTTCAGTCAATCCGACCAGTACACCTGAACCGTCAGAATTTCGAAGTCCCCGTTTAACATTATACTTATTATAGTGTTCCGGAGAGATTGTATTATTCTCTGTGGCGATTCGGACATATCGATCCATATTATCTTTATCCATGATCATTGCGTTACCTCTTCTATGTGATGTGCGGAATCGTATAATATTAATATGTTTTTACTAATATAATCAAGCTAAAAATGCATTTTTAACTAAACACGTATATAGTATAATTCTTTTATCAAATGATTCTTATTAAGGCCCTTTCTTTCAAATCCGGTTTCCGGACGCCAGCTTATGTTCTCGGCCCATTTTTCGAATGAATTTTCGAGTTCGGGATTTCTTTCAAAAACTTCAAACATTTGCTCGGCATAATCTTCCCAGTCGGTAGCAGTATAAATATAACCGCCTTTTTTAAGTCTTGATACAAGCAATTTTGTAAAATCATCGTTTATAAGGCGTCTTTTATTATGCTTTTTCTTAGGCCAGGGGTCCGGAAAAAATATATGAAACCCACCTACAGATTCTTCGCTGAACATTGTTTTAAGAACCTGAACTGCGTCGTATTTGATGATTCTAAGGTTTTCCAGCCCCCGGTTTTCAATTTCTGAAAGCAGCTTTCCAACTCCCGGTGTGTGAACTTCAATACCCAGATAAGCCTTATCGGGATTTTTTTCAGCGATTTCAGCGGTAGCGGTTCCCATTCCAAAACCAATCTCAATACAGAGCGATTCAGGATCTCCGAATATCCGGTTTATATTTAGTTCGGCACCGAATTCAATGCTGTATTTCTTATAATGTTTTTCATAAGCTTCCCGCTGCAGGGGACTCATTCTCCCGGCACGTATAACATAGCTTTTTATATTTCGTCTTTGTGTATCCAATTCACACTTCCGTTCACATAAGTATGGAAAGCCGTTCTCTAATGAACTCGGCCTTTTCTGAAAGATTTATAGATTCTGTTTTTATTATCAGTTCATTCATCTTTTTATGGTTTATGGTTACTTTTCCGCCGCTCTCTACAATAAGACGGGCAACCTTATCGGGATTAATAACACGTACATATGCGAATTCAACCCGAATCTGGCCGGACCTTTCCCTGATAGCTGAAATATGCAGTTTTTTGGACATCGCTTTGATATCTGCAATAGCAAGAAGGTTAAGTACTTCTTCGGGAAGCGGCCCGAACCGGTCTTCAAGTTCCTGCTGTACACCGGCAAGCTCTTCATCTGTCTGTACCGAAGCAATTTTTTTATAAACTTCCATCTTTTCAACTGATTCAGATATGTAGCTGTCCGGAATAAAACCTGAATAGTCGAGCTCAAGAAATACTTCAGGCGCCTTTGGTTCGGCAGATACATCGGATCTTTCAGATACCGCTTCATCCAGAATCTTCATATACATATCGAAACCGACCGACATGATATCTCCGCTCTGCTGCCTGCCCAGAAGATTTCCGGCACCGCGAATTTCCATATCTTTCATGGCTATTTTGAAACCTGAACCAAGTTCTGTTAAATCTGAAATTACCTGAAGTCTCTTCATCGCTATTTCCGACAGAGCTCTCTGATCTGGATAAAGCAGATATGCATAGGAAGTCTTGTTTGAACGCCCTACACGCCCTCTCAGCTGATACAACTGTGATATTCCATAGTTGTCTGCTCTGTCGATAATTATTGTATTTACATTTGGTATGTCTATACCGTTTTCTATAATAGTCGTTGCTATTAGAACATGGAAAGCGCCGTGAATAAAACGGTGCATCACGTCTTCTAGCTCACTGCTTGACATCTGACCATGTGCTGTTTCGACCATGACTTCCGGAACAACACGGCTTAAAAACATCTGGACCTGTTCCAGGGTTTCGACTCTGTTATGCAGGTAGAAAACTTGTCCTCCGCGGTCGGTTTCTTTCCTGATTGCAGCGGCAATGACTTCATCATCAAACTCACGGATAAATGTTTCGATTGGACGACGGTTATGAGGCGCTGTTGTAAGCAGAGACATATCACGTATTTTAAGCAATGACATATGAAGGGTTCTGGGAATTGGTGTGGCGGATAAGGCCAGTGAATCAATGTTGGTTTTAAGCTGCTTTAATTTTTCCTTATCCTTGACCCCGAAACGTTGCTCTTCATCTATTATCAACAGACCGATATTTTTATATTTAACATCCTTTTGAAGTATTCTGTGAGTACCTATCAGAATATCGATTTCTCCATCCGCTAGCCTTTTAAGCACTTCCCGCTGTTTTTTTGGAGGAACAAATCTTGATACCATGTCAATTTCAACCGGGAATCTCTCAAAGCGTTCAACGAAGTTCTCATAATGCTGTTCTGCAAGTATTGTTGTCGGAGCAAGGAAAGCAACCTGCTTTCCTCCTATAACAGCCTTCATCGCCGCCCTCATTGCGACCTCGGTTTTACCGTAGCCGACATCACCGCAGACAAGTCTGTCCATCGGTGCAGGACTTTCCATATCAACCTTGATGTCATCTATGCAGCTCAACTGATCGGCAGTTTCCTGATAGGGAAATGCTGCCTCAAATTCTATCTGCCAGTCAGTGTCTTTAGGAAAGGCATATCCCACAGCCTCTTTCCGTTCAGAATAAAGCTGGATAAGCATGTCGGCAAGATCTTCAACAGATTTCTTAACCTTGTTTTTCCGGTTTTCCCAGGCCTTGCCGCCTATTCTGTCAAGTGAAGGATCTCTGCCCTCATTTCCGATATACTTTTGTATGAGGTTAACCTGCTCAATCGGAATAAAAACAGTTTCGGCATCAGCATATTCAATTTTAATATAATCTCTTTCGGTCTTTTTAGTGCTTACGCGCTGTATTCCTTTAAAAAGGCCGATGCCGTAGTTCACGTGTACAACAAAGTCACCGGTATTAAGATCAACAAAAGAATCAATTGCTTCGCTTTTGGCCTTTTTAATCGAAGAAGGCAGTTTTTTCCGCCTGCCGAATATTTCGCTTTCTGCTATAGTAATGATCTTTAGTTCGGGTATGGAAAATCCGGCACTTATACCGGACGCAATAACTTCAACGTTCTGCTCTTTAAGCAGATATCTGATTCTTTCCGCCTGGGATTCTGATTCAGCAAAGATAAATACTGAATAACCCGCGGCAGAAAGTGATTTAAGTTCTTCACGAAAATAAGAAATATTTCCAAAGAAAGCCCTTGGTCCAGTATATTCAAGGTCAATACGCTTATCTTTCTTTTCAGGATCACGGATATTTGAAAAGATAACCTTTTTTTCGGTTTTTTCGATTATTTCATCATAATCCAGCAGCAGTTCAGAGGGATGAGGATAAAATGCAGCATCCTGCTGTTCTTCCACATTTCTGGTTTCAGCATACAGCTTGTTGTATTCCTTTCTCAGCTGTGTATAAACCCTGCCGAGGTTTTCTTCACCAGAAAAAACTGTTATTCCGTCAGGCGGATTAAAATCTGAAAGCCGGGCCTGATATTCAAAACTCAGAGGGAAGAGCAGTTCTTCGTAATCTATCGTCCGGTTCTGTTCGAGTATTTCAAAGAGACCGTCGAGGCTTTCAATATTTCCATATTCACGGTTTAAAAATCTTGCTTTCAGCCCGAGTATTCGTTCATCTGTCCAGACAATTTCTTTAACCGGAATTATCCTGAGTTTAATGAGTTTAGCCAGTGATTTTTGTGTGAGGACATCGAATGATTTAATATCCTCTATTTCATTGAATTCAAATACGATACGAACCGGATTTTCATTTCCTGCAATAAAAATATCGAGAACCTCACCTCTTAGGGCAAATTCACCATGCATGCTGACTCTGGGTACTCTTAAATAACCATAGCTAACAAGCTTTTTTTCAAGCTCAACGGTATCTATAGTATCTCCGCTTTTAATGTTGATCGCGAGATTTCTGATATATTCAGGAGGAGGCAGAGGCGTCAGGTAATTACGTACCGAAGCGGCTATAATATTACTGCTGCCCTCAAGCATTTCAGACATTATCTCAATTCGCTCACCAAAAAGAGATACGGGTATAGGACCATGCTGGTAAACACGTTTATTCCATCCGCTGAAAGTAATAAGATTACTGCCAAGAACTTCAAGATCCCGGTTAAGGGTTTCACATTCACGCTCATCAGCCGTCACTATTACCATATTCCTGCCGGTAATTTTAGCTATAAGAGCAAGAACAACAGCTTTAAAAAAACCGTCAGCCCATTCAAGGTTTACCGGATAATTTTCATCCTGAATATTTTCAAGTAAATCCTTAAATGGTTTGTAATCTTTGAGTTTTTCATTTATTGTATTTAAGAATAAATTTATCATCAATTATACCGAAAATTAGATTAAGATCTGTTTGGAGTTGAAAAATTGAAAAAAACAATCTTTCCAGTTGCATTAATCCTGTTATTCTCTGTTATTGTCCCTGTGTTTTCACAGCAGGTAGAATTAAACATAAGATATTACGACAAGAAAATATACTATACTGACAGTTCAGTAATGATAAAGATCGAAATCGTCAACAACAGCCCGGATACTTTCAGATTTAAATCATCAGAATTGCGATGTTTTAATTTTGAATTTGATGTCAGGACGCTTACCAACAAGGCACTTAATCATTCAGCAGAATTTATCACGGATAGAAACACTAATCAACAGGTTTTCTTCCGTGAAGTAAGCCTTGAACCCGGTGAAAGCTATTCTGTTGTTGAAGACCTTTCCTACTTCGCCGAAATGAATGAGGCTGGTGTATATATTGTTAATACAAGGTTTTATCCTGATCTGTATTCCAGTCCAAAATCACAATACATGGTTTCAAACAATCTTACTCTCAACCTGAGGCCTGCTGCCGCATCTGCAACAATTCAGGATATGATTGATTACGAAACAGGTGAAATTATAAAAGCTTCCCCCTTGCCGCCTGATGAAGTTGTTGAATACATGCTCAGTTCAAGACAGAAAAGCCAGTGGAATAAATTCCTTTTATATATAGATCTCGAAGGTCTGTATCTGCGGAGCCAGACTAATTCTGAACGATACAGAAGGCTCTCTCAGAAAGATCGTATACTTGAGATTGACCGGTACAGGGATCTTCTTAAACAGGAAATTGTTGATACTGATATTGTAATGATTCCCTGGGAATACAAGATAATGAGAACTTCATACACAGATTTTGAAGCTGAAGTGAAGGTCACTGAGAAATTTAAATTTGCCGATTTTACTGAAATCAAAGAGTATAATTATTATCTTCACCGTGATAACGGCATATGGTATATTTATGATTACGACGTTAGGAATATGGGTACTGAATGAAACTGCTTCTCGTAACCGATAAAGAAGAGACACGTAATAAATTCATTGGTCATTTTGAAAAACTTGGATATGACCTGATATTTTATAATAATCCGCTCAAGGCGATGGATAATCTTACAGAAATCTCACCCGATGCGGTTCTTTTCAACTCAGAAGACTTTCCAAGGCACTGGAAACCCTTCCTCCAGGTCTTAAGGCAGCTTTTTGAAAGAGAAAAGTCCGTTTTTGTGATTCTTAAGGGTGAATCATTTGATGAAGAAGAGGCAATGAAAGCCGGCAGCCTTGGTGTAAATGCCGTAATTTCCGAGTCATTTGAAAACCGGGAAGAAATGGTTCAGCTTGAGAATATCCTTGCTAGATACATAATTCACAATGATTTAAGAGGTCCCAGACGATTCAGTACCACAAAATTTGAAGACGTAGAATTCCTTTTTAATCATCCAGAGAACTATTCCCTCTTGACCGGACAGGTTATCGATTTATCATTTGACGGTCTGAAATTCAGCCCTGACAGTCCCCAGCTCTGTGCAGACATAAAGGAAGGAACTGATATGCCGGCATGTTCACTGCGATTCGGTGAATTTGTGTGCTCTGTTGGCGTAAGGGTTATAAGAAACAATAAAACTATCAGTTTCAGATTCTCATCTTTTGATGAAGCCGACAGGGACTGTTTTATTGACTTTCTTGATAATCTTGCTTATAAGAACCTTGCACTCACCAAAGATTCAGAATGAGTACCAGCTGCGGCATATGTCCGCATAACTGTCTTTTAGAAGAAAATAAATTCGGTATTTGCGGAACAAGAAAATTAAAAAATAATGAAATAGATCTTCCCTTTTACGGACTTATTTCGGCCGAAGCTATAGATCCTGTTGAAAAGAAACCTCTATATCACTACCATCCTTCACAGAATGTGTTTTCCATAGGGTTCTTCGGATGCAGTCTTTCATGCCCCTTCTGCCAGAATCATTCTATTTCAAAGGATTTTAAACCCCGTATTTCTTACGGCAGTTTTTATAAGCCTGAAGAACTTATCAGTAAAGCAGATAAAAGCGGAAGTTTCGGAATTGCCTACACCTACAGTGAACCCTTAATTCATTTTGAATATCTACTTGATTGTATGATACTGGCTGAACGCCGAGGTTTAAAAAATATACTTGTCACTAACGGTTTTATAAATGAAACACCTGCCGATAAGCTACTAAAATATACTGACGCGCTTAATATTGACCTCAAAGCTTTTAATGATGCTTTCTACAAACAGGAACTGAAAGGAAAGCTTGAACCTGTATTAAATTTCATACAAAATGCAGCATCAAAATCTCATGTAGAGGTTACAACTCTTGTTATTCCGGATAAAAACGATTCTGAAAAAGAAATTATGCAGTGTGCAGATTTTCTCTCATCAATCAGCCCCGGTATTCCTTATCATTTATCAGCCTATTACCCCTCTTACAAATATAATATTAAACCGACTGAACCCCGAAAGCTGATGCAGCTTGCAGCGGCAGCATCAACCAAACTTGATTTTGTTTATACCGGAAATATATACGGAGGACGGCAGGATACACTCTGTCCCTCATGCGGCAATATCCTTATTAAGCGTTCCGGATACAGTACGTTTTTACCCGGTATCTCAGATGACAAATGTTCTGGCTGCGGTATTGATATTAATACCATAAATATTCATATTTAGTTCATGTCTTTTTTTGAGTCAGAAAATCACTGGAAATGGCGCTACGAAGCAGCTGAAGAAATTGCTGCCGGAATAATTCAGGACTTTAATGTTAAAGGTTTTTATATTTTCGGCAGTGCCAAGAATGCCGACAGCGGCCCTGCAAGCGATATTGATCTAATTATTCATATTGCAGGCGAACAGGTAAGCAGTAAACTTAAGCTTTATTTGAATACCTGGAGTCATGCTTTGGATTATATGAACTATCTTCGAACCGGAATTAAAACCGGAGGTCTTCTGGACATTCATTATATCACTGACAGCGATGTAGAAAAACGTGACAGTTTTGCAATCAAGATTGATGCAGTCAGTGACGGCGCACATAAGCTTCCAATGAAAGGTAGTATAGATGAGTAAACTTTTCTTTGTCTCAGATCTTCACGGTGCTTATGATAAATATCATAAGCTCGCTAAAAAAATAAAAGAGTTCAAACCGGAATTTGTTCTGCTGGGAGGAGATCTTCTTCCGCCGTCTCTGCCTTTAAAAAAGATCTACAGTCAGGATAAAGTTAATTTCATAACAGAGTTTTTAACGCCGCTATTTTCTGATTTACAAATAGAAATGGCTGAGAAATATCCGGAAGTAATGCTTATAATGGGAAATGATGATCCTGCTTTTTTTGAACCCTTTTTAGAAAATTCTGAATTATGGAATTATCTGCATAACAGAACTATTATTTCAGGAGAGCTTACCTTCTGCGGTTATAACTTTGTTCCTCCCTCCCCCTTTTTTCTTAAGGATTGGGAACGTTATGATGTTTCCAGATACTCGGATCCCGGAACTATTGATCTTGAAGACGGAGTACGATCAATTCAGATGTCTGAACATGATATTAAATGGACGACAATCAGTGAGGATTTAAGCCTGCTAAGTCAGAATTTAGATGCTGATAACACTGTTTTTCTTTTTCATACGCCTCCATATAACTGCAGTCTTGATTTGGGAGAGCTGAACGGCAAGATGATTGACTATGTCCCTATTGATGAGCATTTAGGAAGCATCGCGGTTCGACGTTTTATAGAAGATTTTCAACCAAAGCTTACCCTTCATGGTCATATACACGAATCTACACGGATGAGCGGTGTGTGGAAAGAACAGTTTGATTTAACTGTAAGCATAAACGGAGCGTCCGAAGGCGAACTTCTGACTCTAGTAATAATTGATTCTGAAAAACCTGAATCAGCTGAAAGGCTTCTTGTATAAAATATTTCAGCCTATCAGGTTATTTGAACTATACAAGCCGATTCATCATTTTTTCAGGTTTTTCCAGCAAAGCTGAGAATAAAAGTGAAAATAGTCCGAGTAAAGCAGCGAGACTGAAAAGGAATTCTATACCAAGAGACTCCCACAATATTCCTCCGCCAATAGCAATGAATATCCCAATCAGGTGGTTAACTGATAACCCTGTTGCCAGGGTGGAGGTAACTTCATCCTTTGTCTCTGACAGACTGCGCGCATACATATCTCTGGCCATCCCGAAAGCAAACATTACTGCGTCGAGAACAAACACTATACAGATTACTACATAGGCAGTATTAAACGGCAGGAGTCTATGTGCAAAACCGTAGATCAGACATACAAAAATAAGTACTATTGAATCGGCAATTAAAACCTTTTTATACCCGACTCTGTCTATAAGTCTGCCGATAACCGGCCCGATAAATATATTTATTATTGACCATAGTCCGTATAATACTGAAATTAGTTCAGCACCGGCTCCATACACTGTAATCAATACATATGGTGCAAATGTAAGAAAAACCTGCTTTCTTGCCCCGAAAAAAACTTCCAGCAGATAATATTTTGTATACTTTTTTCTTATGTATATTTTTTTTCGGTTTACCTTGCTTTCTGATTTTTTAAGCCTGAAAGATAATACCAATCCAACAGCAAGAATAAGAAAAGCTACAAGAAAAACAGTTCGATATTTAGTAAATGGATCATCTGATTTTGTAAAAAATACAACTGCAAGCATTATAAGCGGTCCGAGATAGTATCCGACAGCCTGACCGGCATTTCCGAACCCCCTGAGTATGCCCATTGCAACACCGTCTTTACCCTCCCTGGCAAAATGCAGGCCTACGGACTGCCTGACAGGCATCATAATATGTTCTCCGGTACTGTAAACCATCATCAGGATTACAGCAACAATTCTGTTATTACCAAAAAGAAATAAAATAAGAAGAGCAGCACCGGTTAAAAAGAATGCGGCACGAATCAGCTTAATCTCTGAAAAACGGTAGAGCACTGCAAGAACTGCAACAAGAAATAAACCGGGCAGTTCTCTTGGAAGCTCAAGCCAGCCTCGTTCAGCCTTTGTAAGGCTAAGCACTTCATAGAGATAATTATTGAAGGCCCCGTTATATAAACCTATTACAATACCAAAAAGCAGCATGGATATAAGAAAACTCTTTATCCTGCTGCTTGAATAATAATTTTTAAGATTAAATTTCATTTATGAAGTATAATTTCTTTTCAGGTTAATAACAATTCCTCTGCGACACCATCTTCTTCAATTGCATCGAGAATTTGGTCAACGGCATCTTCAGAATCTACACCGCCGTACCATGTATTATCAGGAAAAACTACAAGAATGGGACCTCGGTCGCACATATTCAGGCATGAGGTCATTGCTACTGAAATAGTATCAAGGCCCCTGTCCTGAAGCTCTTCTGTTATGTATGGTATCAATCCCATGGCACCTTTTTTATGGCATACACCCTGGGGTTCTCCGGAAGCCCGGAAACTTCCGCATACTAAAATTTGTTTATAAGGCTTTTCCACTATCTTCTCCTTTAAAATTTTTAGGCATTTTATATATTCAACCGCATCCGTTTCCTGAACCGATACAGTTTTTACCTGCTCCGCATACGTGCCGCTTTTTTAGATATGCAATACTTTCACCATTAAAAATTTTCATTGCAGCTTCTTCAGCAACACCTTCAATTATAGCCACGTTCAAACCAGATTCAGTAAGTATGCTCACAGGTTTATCACCTGCGCCTCCTACAAGTAGATGTGAACAGTCTTTAAGTGCTGCTGCAATTTTAAGCCAGCGGCTGTCTCCGCCTCCCGGTAAAGGTGCTTTCCGTTTATCGGTGACTTTTAACACACCGTCAAAATTCTCAATTATGTAGAGGTAATCAGCTTCACCGAGATGGCTGTTGACCAGAAAACCTTCTCTTGAAACAAAAGCGACCTTGTCACGTCCGTACACAGGTTCAGGTTCAATTTCAGACGCAGCCTTCAAAAGGTCTGTAATCTCATCCTTCTGCTGCTCCCCCAGAAGTCCGACTGCATCAGCCCGGCATCTTTTGCAATGCCTTGACTGGCTGATATACCAGGCGGCCTCTGCACGGAACCCTTCTACGGTTTTACAGTCCGGTTCCTTAATATCAGCAAAGACTGTATCCTCTACAGGTATAAGAGGTATGATATTCATCATATCGCATCCTATTTCAGCAGCCTTCTCTGCTACAGGAATTATCTGGTTTTCATTTATACCGGGAATTAAAATAGTATTTACTTTTACACTGAGACCCAGTTCTTTTGCTTTAATTATAGTCTCAAGCTGCCTTTCAATTAAAATCTCTGCAGCTTCAAGACCGCGATAATTACGTTTTTTATATCTGGCCCAGTGATAAATACCTGTACCAATCTCCGCATCAAGGGTATTCATTGTAACAGTCAGATGTGATACGCCTGCCTTCTGTATCTGTTCAAGGTATTCCGGGGCTCCCAGTCCATTTGTTGAAATACAGAAGAGCATATCACTTTTAACATTTCTGCATCTTTCTATAGTCTCAATTGTAACTTCAGGCTGGGCAAAGGCGTCACCGGGGCCTGCAATGCCAACGACACCCAATGGTATCCTTTTTATCAGTTCTGCAAGATAAATTTCAGCCTGTGCAGGGTTAAGAACTGATGATGAAACACCGGGTCTTCCTTCGTTTATACAATCAAATTTTCTTGAACAGTACTTACACTGAATATTACATTTCGGAGCAACAGGAAGATGTACCCTGGCAGTTGTATGTGATGCTTTTTCATCAAAACACGGGTGTATTAAAGCAGTTTTTGTTTCATTCATAATTGCACTCCTACATGCTCATATAGCCGACCGGAGAAAGTTCCTGTCTTTTGGCTAAAATAGTGTTTGCTGTTTCATCAAGAAGCCGTAAAGCTCCTTCATATCCGACATGTACCTTACGCTGACCTCCGAATCTGTCAGTAATGGGAAATCCGGCCCTTATCATAGGAATACCCAGTGCTCTAGCGGTTTTGTATCCTTTTGAATTACCAATAAGCAGATCGATTTTTCCTTCTTCAGCAGCCTTATCCAGCCCGGAAAAATCTTCATCGACCATAATTCTGCATTCAGGATTGCCATTCTTCGTCTGTAACGTAATGAATTCCTGTTCATCAGCTTCTGATATTTTTTCTCCGGTCATGCATAATGACGGAATAATCCCTATTTCATTTAAAAAAGAGGCCATACCGGAAACGAAATCAAATTCACCGTATACTGCCGCATTGCAGTTGGAAAAATAACGGTGTGAATCTGAATAAGCATCAAGCAGTCTTGCCCTGTTATTCTTCATTTCTTCAGGCAGTTCAATTTTTTTGCCGCATGCTTCTGCTGCTTTTTTAATCTCATTTATAAATAGATCTGTATTTCGTATTCCTATTGGAAGCGGAAGAACAGAATAGTTTACATCTGTTTTAACCTTTATTATTCCGGCCGGATTTGCCAGCCTGGTTGAATGCAAGCCAAACTGTATTGTGTAATCGGCACATCCCATAGCTCTGATATCATCGAGTGAGGTTCCGCCTGGAGGAATCGGATTGTGCTTTTCCCAGGAACCTCCGTCAAGCGTTTCACTGTAATCAGGCAGCATGACAGCTTCAATATTCATACTCTTAAGCATGTACTTAAGATGTCTGAGATCTCCAGGGCTTAACATCCATGGAATTATATTCAGCTTGAACTTGTCACTCTGATGTTTCAGCTCAGGTGATTGAGCCAGACCGGCTATTGAAGAAACCATCTTCATAAAACCATCAACATGTGTTCCTCTATAGGAAGCAGTCTCAGCATGAATGTATACACGCTTGTCTTTTTCTGGCATTTCCTTCATATACATTCCGACATCTTCGCCGATAGTCTCGGCAAGGCATGATGTTGCAATTCCTATAACCTCCGGATTATACTTCTGAATCATATTTTCCAGACCTTTGAGAAGGTTATCCTTACCGCCGAATACAGCTGTGTTTTCATCAAATGATGAAGAAGCAATATCAATCGGTTCCCTGAAATGTCCGATTAAAAACCGTCTTATATATGTTGAACAGCCCTGTGAACCGTGAAGAATGCACATGCTGTTTTTTACCCCTTTCATTGCAAGGGAGGCTCCCAACGGTGAACATGTTTTACATGGATTTACTGTGTGGTCCATGGATTATTCCTCCTTGCTTCTTTCATAACATCCCATACCGGAGTGTTTAATGTGCTGTAGACCTCTTCTGCAAAATTGAGCATTCCTTCAAAACCGGTAAGAGCTATCTTGCGTTCATGATTATGATCACAGAAACCTACTCCCAGTTTGAAAGCCATAGGTCTTTCCTTTACCCCGCCTATAAACAGATCTACTCCAAGTTCTTCAATAAATTGAGCGAGTTCAGATGGATTTGAATCATCTACGATAATTGTTCCGGGATCTGCGAGCTCTTTCATTTCCTCATAATCCTCGGTGGTACCTGTCTGCGAGCCCATAAGGACTACTTTTACTCCCAGATACTTAAGTGACTTCAGAAGGCTGATTGCCTTGAACGCGCCGCCTACATAAACTGCGGCTTTTTTACCGGAAAGTCCGGCTTTATATTTCATCAGCTTCGGATAAGTTTCTTTCAGCTGACCATGTACAAATTCTCTGGTCTTTTCCAGAATTCCCGGTACTTCGCTGAAAAACTCAGCTACTGTATACAGGGCTTCTGCTGTATCTTCGATACCAAAATAGGATACCTGTTTAAAAGGTATACCGTAATCTTTCTCCATGTCCTCAGCCAGGAACTTAAGTGAACCGGAGCACTGAACTACATTTAATGCGGATCGGTAGGAGTTCTGTATCCTTTCGACCCTTCCGTCGCCAGTAAGAACCGCGCATACCTTGACACCGATTGCGTCGTAGTAGCTCTGTATCATCCATGCTTCACCGGCAAGATTAAACTCGCCCAGTATGTTTATGACAGGTTCCCTTTTTACAGGGACCTTATCAACATCGGACTTAAGGTGTATCAGTCTGCTTAAAGCATTACATGCCGCCTTGTATCCGTCTTTCTTTGTTCCTTTAAACCCCTCCGAATGAACGGGTATAACAGGAATATTAAATTTCTCTGAGGTTTTCCGGCAGACAGCCTCTACATCATCACTGATGATACCGACGATACATGTGCTGTAGACAAAAACAGCAGAAGGTTTGTATTCTGGAATCAGAGATTCCATTGCGGCTGAGAGTTTCTTCTCTCCTCCGAAGATGACATCATCTTCTCTCAAATCGGTTGAAAAACTTTTCCGGTGAAGCTCAGGACCTGAACTCAGGGCACCCCTTATATCCCAGGTATAAGCCGCACAGCCGATTGGACCGTGTACAAGATGAAGTGCATCGGCTATCGGATAAAGAACCACCCTCGACCCGCAGAATACACAGGCTCTCTGACTTACTGAACCTGCAGCTGATACCTTCTCGCCTGTTATTACAAAATTGTCTGTTCCTTTTCTGAAGACCTGCTGTCTTCTTTCTTTGATTAGGCTGTCTGCCATAGTTGTCCTCTTTAGCTTAAGCTATTGCTCTAGCAATACGCTTACATTACTAGCTCAAATCTTTCCTCAGGAGCATCTCTGTCCTGTCTGTCCATCATTAGGTTAAGGATCTTTTCTACAATGCGCATTGCGCCTGTGTATCCGACAGTCGGTGAATACTGGTGACCGATTCTGTCATAAATAGGGAATCCCATCCTCATGAAAGGAATATCTTCATCCCTGGCAATATATTTGCCGTATGAATTACCGATCAGAAGATCGATTGGTTCATTTTTAATCCACTGGTGAAGAAGAAACATATCGGCCCTGGGGCCGTTTTTAACGTTCTCAGTTGAAAAATCTCCAGCTTCAAAAACTTCATTTATCTTCTTCATGAATTTCTTACCCGGAGTTCCTGATACAATGTGTACAGGTTTCATACCCATATCGATTAAAAACTCGGTAAGAGGAATAAGCTGATCGGGATCACCGTAGATACCGACTTTTTTACCGTAGAGGTACTGCTGCATATCTGAAAGTACATCAACAACACGACCACGCTCATCTGTAATGGAATCTGGTACAGGGTGACCTGTAACTTCGGCCATCTTCATAAGAAACCTGTCGGTTGCTCTTATTCCTATTGGAAGATCCATCACTTCATAAGGAACTTTTGCTATCTTCTTTATTTCATTTACAGCGGCTTCGCTTGCAAAACTGCCGAGAGCAAAACTGTAATGGCTCTTTCCGATAGTCTCAAGTTCTTCAACTTTTGTACCGCCCTTTGGAAACATATCGTGTACACCGGTCATGGGCGTATCAAGTACATTTGAAGTATCAGGGAACATTACATTGGCAACCCGCATCTCTCTCGTTATTCTTTTGATTTCACGCATATCCGAAGGTTCAACCCAGCCCGGAACAATGTTTACCTGGTTGGTTTTTTCCTCAGCATCAACACAGAAAGCCTTTGCAAATGCTGCTGTCATGGATGAAAATCCGGTTACATGAGAACCTACATAAGAAGGGGTGCTGCACTGAATTACTTTTTTCCCCTCAGGAATTTTACCGTCTTCCTTTGCCTTTGTAGCAATCTGACTGACATCATCACCGATGGTTTCCGACAGACAGGTCGTATGAACGGCTATCATGTCAGGATTGTATACACTGAACATTGTATTAAGTGCTGTGATAAGGTTTGCCTGGCCGCCGAATACAGAAGCACCTTCTGTAAAGGAACTGGTGCCTGCCATAACAGGCTCTTTATAATGTCTGGTTAATGCCGAACGGTGATATGCACAGCATCCCTGGGAGCCATGGCTATGCGGCAGACATCCGTGAATACCAAGCGCAGCATACATTGCTCCAACTGGCTGACAAGTTTTTGCCGGATTAACTGTTAACGCTTTTCTTTCCGCTACTTCTGCGGTTGTATGTCTAAGTAACATGACCCTCTCCTATTTCTTTATAAAGCTGCCGTACAGCGATTTATTTTTTTCCCATGGCGCGCCGATTAAACTGAAAATCTTGCTGCTGGTCATTCTGTCTATTTCTCTGTACCAGTTAATAGCACCTACAAAACCTGCATAAGGTCCGCCGTAGTCATAACTATGAAGCTGTTTCAGAGGAATACCCATTTTCTGCACAGCATATTTCTCTTTAATACCAGCACAGAAGATATCAGGATGATACTCTTCAACCAGCTTTTCCATTTCATAATGACTGATATCATCAATCACATAAGTTCCGTTTTCCATCTCAGGCCACAGTCCTTCGTAATCACTGAAAGTTACACCTTTTGCCTCAAGGGCGGCCTTTTCTTCCTCTGTTTTTCTCGGGCTGTATTTCTCCGGATCCGGTTCTACTGCAAGCTCTTCAATGTTCCGGCTGTCTGCATCGACTTTGATGGTAGGCAGCACATGGCGACCTTCATAGTCATCACGGTGTCCGAACTCATAGCCTGCAGCAAGAACCTTCATTCCAAGCTCTCTGAAAAGCTCCTGGTAATGATGTGCTCTTGAACCGCCGACAAAAAGCATTGTTGATTTCCCTTCAGTTCTTGGTCTGATTTCATCAATTACAGCCTCGACGCCGGCAATTTCTTCAGCAATTACTTCTTCAACCTTTTCCATAAGTTCAGTGTCTTCGAAGTATCCGGCAATCTTTCTAAGTGATTTTGCGGTGGCCTCTGCACCGATAAAATTCACCTTAATCCAGGGAATACCGTATTTTTTCTCCATCATCTCGGCCACGTAGTTGATAGACCTGTGACACATAATTGTGTTCAAGTCGGCAGTATGTGATGAAGCAAAATGATCTATTGAAGAATTACCGCTGTAAGTTGAAACAAGTGTAATTCCGCATTTTTCAAGCAGGTTTTCAATAACAAAAGCATCACCACCGATGTTGTATTCTCCAAGAAGGTTGATTTTGTATTTACCCTGCTTGCCTTCTTCCTTTGTTCCGACCACATGCTTGAATATCTGATTGTTCGCAATATGGTGACCTGCCGACTGGCTTACACCTTTGTAGCCTTCACATGAAAAACCGAAGACGTTACAGTCGCCGAATGTTTCTTTCATTTCCTTTGCAACAGCATGAATATCATCACCTATAAGTCCTACAGGACAGGTTGAAAAGATAGCTATCGCTTTTGGTTTAAAAATATCATAGGCTTCCTTAATTGCCTGCTTCAGAAGTTTTTCACCTCCGAATACGATATTCTCGTCCTGCATGTCTGTAGAAAAACAGTAGGGCATAAAGTTTTCCTGACCCGGACTGTCTTCAGGTCTGGTCTGATTACGTCTTGTAAGCCAGGAGTAAAATCCGCAGCCGATAGGTCCGTGGGTTATGTTTATGATGTCTCTGGTAGGACCTAAAACTACGCCCTTACAGCCTGCATAACAGCAACCGCGCTGTGTGATTATTCCGGGTATGGTTCTTACGTTGGCCTGAATCTGCTGTGAAGGTTCATCATTTTTAATGACGAACTGTTTGGCCCTCTTTTTAAAAACTTTAGCCGGATATACATCCATTGTTCGGTCTTTAAAGACCTCCGAATTTATGTTGTTATTTTCAGCCATATCTAATTCCTTGCTATTAACACTCAATCGAGTGTTTTCTCGCCTTTTTCGCCGGTTCTAACCCTGATGCTTTCAGCTACAGGGAAAACAAATATCTTTCCGTCTCCAGGATTTCCTGTCTTGTTTATCTTGATGATAGTCTGAATAGCCAAATCCTTTTTATCATCATTAACTACAAGCGTTATCAGCCTTTTCGGGACCAGCCTCGGACCTCCGCCAAGCTGTGAAATAGCTTCCTGGTAGCCCTCCTGGGCACCCTTTATAACCTGATAGTCAACAAAGCCCTTACCGCGGCCGAGAACTCTTCCCGTTGCGGTAAATCCGGAGAAACCTACACTGCTTAAAGCACGCTTGGTTTCATTTATCTTATTCATACGAATAACAGCCATTATCTCTTTCATTACATCTCCTTAAATCCGGAGCTGATTGTGTAAGTTTCTTCTACTTCCGTGATGAATATTTTACCGTCACCGTATGTCCCGCTTTCAGTGGATTTGGCGTTATCGAGAACAACTTTAATGACAATATCCTTCTCTGAATTAGGTACAACCATCATAAGAAGCTCTTTAGGCAGTTCGTCGTACATTATTTCACCGACCTTGATACCGCGCTGCTGACCGCGTCCTGCTACATTAACTCTTGTTACAGCCGGATATCCGGCTTCCAGAAGAGCATCAAGTACATCCTGTGCTTTTTCCGGTCTAACTATCGATCTTACCATCAACATAATTCTTCTCTCCTCTTCCTTCTTTTAGTTTGCAATTCCGAAATCAATAAGCAGTTTCTCAAGTTCTTCAATCTCAAGCGGATTGGGTACAACAAACATCTGATTTTCATCTATTTTTTTAGCAAGAGCCCTGTATTCATCAGCCTGAGCATGGGTAGGTTCAAAATCAATAACTGTTTTTCTGTGTATTTCAGCCTTCTGTACCATGTTTTCTCTGGGTACGAAGTGAATCATCTGTGTACCAAGCTGACGGGCAAGTTCTTCTATCATTGCTCTTTCGTTATCTACTTTACGTGAGTTACAGATAAGACCGCCGAGTCTTACTCCGCCTGCGTCAGCATATTTTACAATACCCTTACAGATATTATTTGCTGCATACATGGCCATCATTTCACCTGAAACAACAATGTATATTTCCTGAGCTTTACCGTCACGGATAGGCATTGCAAACCCTCCGCATACAACATCTCCGAGAACATCGTAAAATGCATAGTCAAGCTGTTTGTCTTCATCATAAGCACCAAGCTGTTCAAGCATGTTAATTGAAGTAATAATGCCGCGGCCAGCACATCCTACACCAGGTTCAGGGCCTCCTGACTCAGTACATGATGTATTTCCGAAACCTGTTTTCATGATGTCTTCAAGTTCTACATCTTCGCCTTCTTCTCTGAGGGTATCCAGAACTGTCTTCTGAGCCAGCCCCCCAAGCAGCAGCCTTGTTGAATCTGCTTTTGGATCGCAGCCTACAACCATTACTTTTTTACCCATCTCGGCTAATCCCGCAACGGTATTCTGTGTAGTAGTAGATTTACCAATTCCACCCTTACCGTAGATAGCAATCTTTCTCATTGTGTTCCTCCAATGTATAAGCCGGACTAATGCCGGAGATTTTCCTGCTTTTTATCAGCAGTCACATATATGATGCAGGTAACATGCCAAGTTTTCTTTTTATGTCTGTAAAATGTCAGTTTTACTGCTAAATCTACGTAATATCATCTATTTTTACGTAATTTTTTGTTAAACAAAGTTTTATGACAGTATATTTTGTTTATCAAAACGTTATATAATTTACATTATTGTATTTTCCGGAGAACTTTATTTACATTTTTACATCTGTGTATAAATAGGCAGAAACAAGTTTTTACAGAAAGGTAAAAAAAAAAGGACTAAAAATCCTATTTTAATCCTTTTTCTACATATATGTATTTTTATTATTTCCGGTACTTTCGATAGTTTTTATAATCAAGCCCGTATTTCTGCATTCGTACACCTATCATCCTGTTGGTTAATCCAAGCTCTTTTGCCGCTTCCGAAAGATTACCATTAGCAGCTTTTAAAGCTTCAACCAGCAGTTCATACTCCAGTGCGTCCAGCTGCTGCTGCATTGAACCGCGATCAGTTTTACTCCCGGTACTTTTAGGAACTCTCATCTGAAGAGTCGGCGGTAGATGATAACCGTGAATAACATTATCCTCGCTGAGAATAACAGCATGTTCCATACAGTTTTCAAGTTCACGGATATTCCCCGGCCAATGATAGGAAAAAAGCATATCAATTGCAGGTGTTGAAATTCGGCGGACATTTTTATTATTAAGTGCATTATATTTTTCTATAAAATGATTAACCAAAAGTGGAATATCCGATTTCCGCTCCCGTAGAGGAGGTACTGTTATTGGTATAATATTAAGCCGGTAATAGAGGTCTTCCCGGAAATTTCCGTTTTTAATTTCATCTTCAAGATTACGGTTTGTTGCAGTAATAACTCTTACATCGCATTTAATTGTCTGAGTACCGCCCACACGTTCAAATTCACGCTCCTGAAGAACCCTTAGTAATTTCGTCTGAACATTAAGACTAAGTTCTCCTACCTCATCAAGAAAGATAGTTCCTCCCTGTGCAAGTTCAAAACGGCCTTTTCTCTCTCTAACCGCTCCTGTAAAGGCACCCTTCTCATGACCGAATAATTCGCTTTCTATTATAGATTCAGGAAGAGCAGCGCAGTTAAGCTTTACAAAGGGTTTATTCTTCCGGTTACTTGCATAGTGAATGGATTTTGCGACAAGCTCCTTTCCAACCCCGCTTTCACCAAGAATCAGCACGGTTGCAACAGTATCGGCTATTTTATTGACATAGTCGAATACCCTTCGAATAACCTTTGAGGTACCAATAAACAGGTTCTGGTTAAATTTATCCTGTAGTTCTCTATGCAGCCTTTCATTTTCAAGCTGAAGCTGTTCATTCTCTTCATGATGAGCCTGGTACAGCTGAACAGCCTGGGAAATCATAGCAGCTACAATCTGAATCAGATACAGCTCATCTTCCAGGCTTTCTGTATTTTCATTTATTTTCTCAGCATTGAGTGTACCTATGACTTCTTTTCCCGCTTTTACTGGAACTGAAATAAATGCAGTCTTCTTTTTTTCCTGCCCCTCCGGAAAAGATTTTGTTCTATTAAGAAACTTCGGTTCACGTGAGATATCCGGAATTACGGAAGGCAAACCGGTTTCTATTACATTTCCGGTAATTCCCTCTCCGGGCTTATATACTCCCAGGGCACGCTGTTCGGCCGAAATACCGAAACCTTCTTCAATCGAAATATTTCCAGTTTTTCTATTAAAGATTGTTATGGTACTGCTTTTTAAATTAAGAAATGATGACAGCCGTTTTAGCATTGTGTTTAGGACGACCGACAGATCATCTTCGCTCAATAGTAAACGGCTGATTTCAAAGAGAAGATTAAGCTGGTATTTATTGCAGGATTCGCAATCAGAACAGCCGTTATATTGCGGCAGATTTTCTGCTGTGTTCAAACTCATAGTATATTCTCTCAATTTCCTCTTGGTTTAGATCTCTTTTTCTGGCTGAAGATTCTTTTCTGACCAGGTCAAGAATAATCTCAGATTGATAATCACTGATAAATATTGATTTTTGAGCAAGTATATGCTTAACAGCCTTTCTCCCGCTGTGTGAGCCTGCGGAAAGTTTAATACTTCCAAGCCCCTTCTCTTCAGGGTTAAAAGGCATGAAAGCTGTTGGATTTTGTAACGTACCCGCTACATGAATGCCTGATTTGTGAGAAAAAATATTTTGACCGGTAACTGGTTTATCAAGTGGTATATCCCTTCCGGTTATTTCTGATATCAGCTTACATAGATGATTAAGCTTTCTTAGTTCAAAACTTCTTTTTTTATTAACATCGAGATAGGCAGCAACTTCTTCAAGTCTTGCGTTTCCGGCACGCTCACCGATTCCTGAAACTGTTACGCTTACGGCTGAGAAACCCTGATTTACAGCTGTGACTGCATTAGCAGTTGCCATTCCCAAATCATTATGTGCATGCATTTCCAGTTTCGGCTTATATTCATATAAAAGACTGCCCAGTTTAAAAATATCATCAGGAGTCATTATTCCCGCAGTATCAGCGAGTCTTATCATGGAATATCCGCACCTATCTGCAGTCCTGATAACTGTTTCAAGCAGCAGACGGTCAGCCCTGGAAATATCCATGAAACCAATATTTACATTAGCAAATTTAGATTCAGCATAATCATATAAACTGCATATATTATCGAAAAGCCAGGTTCTGCTTTTATTAAAGACATTCAGATGTATATCTGATAGAGGGAAACTTATGTGTACTGTCCCAAGACCTGTTTTTTCTGCAAGATCAATATCCTGTTCAGCGGCTCGGCACCAGCAGGAGGCATTTATCCCTCTTTTTGAACACCATTTTAAAAAGCTGACAGAATCCGCTCCCATTGCAGGAATACCTGCTTCTATCAGATCAACTCCTGATTCCGAGAGAAGCATTGCAATTCTTTTCTTTTCCTCTATCGTAAAAAAAATTCCCGGAGCCTGCTCACCATCTCTTAGAGTTGAATCAATAATCTGTATTATAGAACTATGGGCATTGTAATCCATATCGTTTTAAAAGCAAGAATTGAGCCATATTATCTTATGTCATTCAAATTGATAGTAATTAGGGGTAAAACAGCCTTTTTTGGTATAAAAATAATAAATTTTATATTTTCAGATTAAAAAAAACCTACACTTTTGTAGGTTGCGGATATGTAAACTACTGTTTTGTAGGGCAATATTTAAATCAAAATTTTTAATCATTACTTATATAAGAAGGAAATCGATATTTTTCAGTTATATCATCCAATATCACCTCTAAAAATAGACTTGGCATGTTTTATGCTGAAGGATAATTGAGAAATTAAAGGAGCGGATATTTGGTTAACAGGATTTATCTTTTACTTGTATTTATGATAATCAGCATCAATTTGTTTGCTACCGGGACTCCGGAGAATGAAGACACAGAACTGATCGTTTTTAATGCAGCAAGCACAACAGATTTAGTTAATGATGCTGGTAAAATCTTTTATGATAAAACCGGAATTCTTGTTAGATCCAATCCTGCTTCAAGCGGTACTCTTGCCAGGCAGATTACTGAAGGAGCCAACGCCAATATATATATATCAGCCTCCGAGAAATGGATGACTTATGTAATTGATACCGGATATCCAGTTAAGACAGCATCATTACTTGTTAATGACCTTGTACTAATTGCACCGGAGGAAAGTACTGCCACCTCCTTCACACTTAATGTTGATGCAGATTTACCTGAACTATTTAAGGGGCGTTTATCCATCGGAGATCCGGCTCATGTTCCGGCAGGGATGTACGCAGAGCAGGCTCTTGATTACTTTAACTGGAAATCAGTTCTTTCAGAGAGAATACAGCCCGCAGCAGATGTTCGTGCAGCATTAATGGTTGTTGAACTTGGAGAATGTGAATTTGGAATTGTTTACCGCACTGATGCGGAAAAATCAAATAAGGTTAAAATCATTTCGGTATTTCCGGATGAATCACATATACCAATCGTTTATTTCATATCAGCTTTGACTGATGATGAAATAACACAGAAATTCTACAACTTTATGCTGCAGGATGAAGATGTAAAAAACATATACAACAAATATGGATTTACCTTCCATGGTTAGAAGGCAATGACTTCCACTGAGATCCTTACCTGTGTTTTCCTTTCTTTGAAGATTGGGCTGCTGGCAACAGCAGCCAATCTCCCGCCTTCCCTTATTGTAGTTTATCTGCTGCATAGATACAGAATAAAAGGAAGCTCAATTATTGAAGGAATTTTCAATTTACCACTTGTTATGCCCCCGGTTACTACCGGTTTTCTTTTACTTTTAATACTTGGAAAGAATGGACTTATCGGAAGTTATATATACAGCTTCTTTGGAATACGAATAGCTTTTACAACTCTTGCAGCAGTTCTATCAGCGATGATTGTCTCATTTCCTCTTCTTCTTCGAAGTTTGAAAGTCTCGATTGAAATGATTAATCCGATGTTTGAAAAAGCTGCATTTACTCTAGGGGCGGGAAAGCTTTCCGTATTCTTTAGAGTTACTCTTCCTCTTATGAAACCCGGAATTATCAGCGGAGTCGTTCTGGCATTTGCCCGCAGTCTTGGTGAATTCGGAGCAACTATAACCTTTGCAGGAAATATTGAAGGTGTATCAAGAACTATTCCTCTTGCCGTTTATTCCATGCTTCAGATACCAGGCAAAGAAAGAGAAGCAGTAGTATTAGTGTCGATATCTGCGGGAATATCACTGATAGCTGTAATTTTATCCTCATATTTTGTAAAAAATAATCTGAAGAACGGGGAAGAACAAAAATGAGTATCTGCTTTAATCTGAAATTAAACAGGAAAAATTTCTCAGTCGATTTAAAAGCTCAGATAAACAATAAAACCACCGGGATTTTCGGACCGTCAGGTGCTGGAAAAACAACACTGTTTAATCTTATATCCGGTTTAATAAAGCCCGATTCAGGATTTATCACAATAAACGGCAGACCGGTGACGGATATTGAAAGACATATTTTTATACCGCCGTATAAACGAAAAATTGGTGTAGTTTTTCAGGAAAAGCTTCTTTTTCCCCATCTAAATATAAAAGAGAATATTCTTTTCAGTAAAAAATACAACCGTGAAGATAATCTGAACATAAACGAACTAATAGAATTGTTTGAACTTGAAAAAATTTCATACTCTTATCCCTCACAGGTTTCAGGAGGTGAACAGCAGAGAACGGCTATTGCAAGGGCACTTTATACAATGCCTGAGATACTACTTCTTGATGAACCATTTAATGCAGTAGATTCCGACCTTAGAACAAGCATGCTGCCGTATCTTAAACGTATACGTGATGTTCTTAAGATACAAATGCTGCTTATAAGCCACGATTTGCCCGATATTCAGCGTATGACAGATGAAGTCTATCTTATTGAAGACGGAAGATGCAAAGGTTTCGGCAACATTATTGATGTACTGTCGCAGGACAAAGGAATTGCCTCAAAGGAAGATTTAATAAATACAATCGACATAGACTCTTCTGAAAAAATCTGTGAAGGATTATACAGCTGCCGAATAAAAGAAATTCATAATTATGATATTAAATCAGCAGTTTCACCGGGAGGAAAATTTACACTTACAATTCAGCCGGATGAAATTGCACTCTCTAAAAAATATAATCATGATATTTCAATACAAAATCAGATACCGGGAAAGATCACAAATATTTACAGCACTGATAACGCTAATATCTGTATAATTGATGCAGGAATCCAGCTGATAACCAAGTTGACAAGAGAATCATTCAAGCGTCTGAATCTTCAGACAGATGATTATATTTACTGTCTTTTCAAGGCTCACAGCCTTCATCTTTAAAACTAACCTGATATCGCTATTCTGTTTTTTCCTGCTTTTTTAGCCTTATACAAAGCTTCATCAGCTTTTTTTATTAGATTTTCAATATCATCATTTCTGCGGCTGACTGCAAGTCCGCCGCTTATAGTTACAACTCCGTATTCTTCTGACTTTTCATTCGGTATTCCCAGATCATATACAGCCTTAGTAATTCTGCCGCTGACATTCAAAGCCGCCTTATTATCAGTTGATAAAAGAATCAGTAGGAATTCCTCACCGCCATATCTTGCAACAAGATCGCCCTTACTTCTGGTTATTGATTTCAGGGATTCAGATATCATACGCAAACATTCGTCTCCGGCCTGATGACCATAGTAATCATTATAAGCTTTGAAATTATCCAAATCCATAAGAATTACTGCAATATTTTCTTCTATCCCGCTTCTCTTGAGTTTATCAATATATTCATCGATCTGCCTTCTGTTCGGCAGTCCGGTTAAGGCATCTATTTGGGACAGCATAACCAGCTCAGTGTTGATTTCATTCAGATTAATGGTTTGTATTCGTTCTCTCAAAATCAGCAGGTAATTTTTTCGAAGATATTTTTCAGTTGTATAACTGCTGATTAAAGTGAATAGGCCTGTTGAAAATAGAAAAATTAAATTATTTACCATGATTGGAGTTTTTATAAGATAGAAAAAAGGAGTACACAGCAGATAAATAAGAAACAAAAATATGGTTCCAAAAAAACTGTATCTGAACTTGATTCTTACAAAAAGGTTGGAAAATATCAGTATCAAAGTTACTCCGGGATGATATGCCCCTGCATTTTCAGAGTTACTTAGTATAAGGATAAAAATCAAGCTCAATCCCACAATAAAGACTACAACCGATTCGACAAATTCCCTGACGAATGGCTTCGGATTTCTTTTAACCAGAATCATAGTAAAAATGATAACCGGAGTTACAATGCAGGTTCTCATAATTATTGCAGTTTTTAATAGATCGGGAATCATAAAATAGTCGGTGACTATAAAAAGATTATAAACAAATAATGCCAGAAAACCCGACTTAAAAAAATGTTTATTTGTACGGTCACCGGTTTCTTTCTCATAAAAATCTTCGAGCAAGGCCGGGAATGTTAGAAAAAATGAGCTCCTGACCAGGGCATCTTCAACCATTGGTGATAACCTTATGAGCTCAAGTTTATTATTACGCAAATCCGGCTCATTGAAATTGTTCTTAAATTTCTCCATATGTATTTAGTATAAACACTGAGACATTAAAACTCTAAATAAATTTGACATTTTTGAAATTTTGTTTTACTTTAAGTTCGTTATTTTACGTACTTCAGGATTTTTATGATTATATTTAATGTCTTTAAAAAAAATCTCATCTCAGCACTTAGAGGCGAATATACCGACTTTTTCATAAGCAGGCTCACATTTATTCTCTTTACAGTCGCAACTGCATTTATACTGTTCCGTCTTAACAGCGGATCCGTTTCATCTTCATTCATCAGAGATTCAGGAATCAGTGACTATAGAGGTTTTATTATCATCGGATCTGCATTATACGGCACAACCCAGGGAATTCTATTAAATGTGAGCAGAACTCTTATGACTGAACGCCGGGAAGGTACTCTAGAGTGTATTCTGATAATTCCTTTCAAACGTCAACAGTATTACATTGGAAACCAGCTGCATCAGTTATCACTGTCCATAATTGATTTTATGATTGCTTCGGTTATCTCCGCTTTTGCCGGTATCGGATATAACGTTAATATATGTACTGTCTTACTGGGGTTATTACAGATATTGTTTACACTTCATGGTCTTGCATTAATAACAAGTATTTTAATGATCACGTTTCGTGACACATTCATAATTCAGAATACCCTGCTTCCTCTAATGCTCCTGAGCGGCGGTTATCTGTTCACAGTCGAATCACTGCCACCTCCATTATTGCTTTTCAGCAGGTTGATACCTGTAAATTACGGAGTTAAACTTGTTCGAACCGGCTTATTTACAGCGTACAGTATGGGCAGTTTCAGTGAATATCTAATAAATTTGCTCCCAGCCATAATTCTTATAACAGCAGGTTACCTGCTGCTTCCGCTTGTTGAGCGTACAGCCCTCGAAAATTATCTGTCTTAGGAGAATTGCATGATCACAAATGATAATGTATCCAAAATTTATAAAACAGGAAAAGTTTTCAGAAAATCTGAATATAGTACCGGAGTACAAAAAATAGATTTGAAAATACCCGCAGGAGCATACGGCCTTCTTGGTATTAACGGTGCAGGTAAAACAACAACTCTAAAAATGATTGCCACATTGCTTCGACCAAGTTTAGGGTCTATCCAACTCGATGAGCTTGATACTGTTCAAAATGAAAAAATTCTGAGGTCTCAGATAAATATGATTACAGGCAGTGACCGTATGCTGTATTTCCGCCTTACAGGCAAAGAAAATCTATTCTATTTTTCATCACTGTACGGGATGTCCTACCGTGAATCTAAAAAACGTGTTAATGAACTTCTTTCACTCACTGGACTTGAAAACAAGGCAGACAAGAGAGTTGAAACCTATTCAAGAGGGATGAAACAGAGACTTACAATTGCCAGAGGCCTGATAAATAATCCAAGATATCTACTGCTTGATGAACCTACACTTGGGCTTGATGTGGCAATAGCTGGAGAAATTCGAAATTTCATTAAGGAAATTCTGCTTTCTGATGAGAAAGGACAGTAATACTTACAAGCCACTATATGTCGGAAATTGAACAAATATGTAAAAATGTAGGAATACTGCAGCAAGGCCGCCTCATATTCAACGGAACATACAGCGAGCTTTATAATTTGACCGATTTAAAGGAGAAGCATCATTTCAGTTTTTCCGACCACCGGCTTCTAAATAAAATAAATAGCCTTATAAAATTAGATGAATCATCCGTGATTAATTCAGGCGGTAAATTTATTATCACCCTGGACAAAAAAGACGGATATCATTTATTAAAAAATATTGATTTTGATGGAACTACCGGATTGGAATATACGCAGAGACTTCCATCGCTTGAAGATGCGATAATAAAACTGTCAGCCTGCTGAATGGAGAAAATAATGATAATAATTAATTTCATATACTGGCAGAGCTTAAAAGTATTTAAATCACAGCATTTCAATAAACTTTTTTTTCTTATGCAGCAGATATCATGGCCGCTCCTGAACTGCCTTATTTACTATCTGTTTTACTCACCGCTTTTTGAAGGTACTGAGATGCCGGCTTCTTTTGACAGCGGATTCTTTAAGATAATGAGCTATATTATTCCCGGTATTCTCGTGCTTTCCCTATTTAACGAGTATATAAATACAGGAGCAGCAATGGGCGGACAGAGAGATTACGGCATACTTGAACCAATTTATATTTCACCGGTAAACAGAACTCTCTGGCTTATTTCCAATACCGCGGGAGTACTGCCTTCCTTTATGGCTTCATACGCAGGTTTTCTAATCTCAGCTCATATAGTATTCAGGGTTCAGCCTCCGAATATTCTCCTTTTTCTCATTTTATCTATTCTGATTTTTATACTTAGCCTTCCCTGGGGCAGTCTCGTCTGTGCGATCTTTTTGACAGGCAGAAACATGCGGCTGGTTTATGCACTCGTTGAAACACCGTCCGAGTTTTTGTCGGGAATACGTTTTCCTGTCAAAGCTCTGCCTTGGGCCTTATCTTTTGCAGCACTTGCATACCCGCTTTCTCATTGTGCAAAACTTTTAAGAACAGCTTACTCACCAGTGATAGATATAAGCTTCATATACAGAGAGCTGATCTCATTATCCATACTTGCGGTAATATACCTGGTCGCTTCATCTCTAATCCTCCGATATGCGGAATACCGGGGTAAAGTTGAAGGTAACCTGACCTTTACATAAAGGATCCTCTGATTTATAATCAGCGGTCGAACATGATATATATTAATGATTATAAAAATCTGCAACAAAGGATAAAAATAACCTATAATCCAATCTCCGAAATGGCCATGTCACTCGATGTAATATCAGATCCGGGCCATCACGGTCCAAGCGCTGTATGGGCAATAGAAGTGTACAAAAGCTTTTCAAGAAAGGAAAAAGATCTTTTCAGACTGATTGAGAGCAAAATCGGCGGTTGGCTTCATCTTGACGAATATATTAAACAGTATACTTTTCTTAATTTTAATATAGACAGCTCTGAGCAGATTATCAGTTTTATTAATGACCACAGTAATTGGAAATGTTTTCCGGAAGATATCAAACCTGAAAGCCTGATTTTCTTTCTGGAAACATACTGCAGGAATTTTTTTATTGATATTATTGAAGAGCATAAAATTTTAATTAAATCATCAATTAAAGATGAAACATCCTTATACAGTAAACTTGCATTCACCGATTATGTAAAACGTTTGAATCCAAGAGTTTCAATAAAAAGAAATCAGATAGTAATGGAAAAAATGTACAGTGCATCTTTCAACTCTGAGGTTCTTGATGTTTTCTATATAAAGCTAAGCCTCTTCTCTTTCCCTCACCTTGTAATTGATGATTGTCATGATGAAGGTATTTTCAGTTTATGTATGGATCTGCCTTTTCGCGATAATGATTACAGTCTGAAAGGTTCGATTTCAATAAGCACAAAAGCATTCGCACTTTCAGATCGGACCAGACTTGAAATATTATTTATGCTATCAAAGCAGCCTATGACACAGAAAGAGCTCACAATTAAAATGGGGCTTGCTAAATCTACAGTTTCAAGACATGTAAATATCCTGCTTGAAAGCAAATTTCTGTATTCATCCGATGGAGATAGAAATACAAAACTGTTTATTAATTCAGGTTCGATTGAAACAATTTCTGAAGAAATTTTAAACTGGCTCAATTCAGATATAACAGCTAACTAAATTTTCACTTTCGGACTTCTTTTAATATTAAGCTCTTTGAACGGCTTCGGTTTTCCAATATAAAAACCCTGAGAAAATTCTACATTCAATTCTTTCAGACGTGTTATTTCTTCTTCATTTGATACAAATTCAGCAATTAAAGATATATCAAGATCCCGGGCAAAAGCCGATATTGCCGTAATAATGGCCTCCGAATGTTTTTCAGTAAGCAGCTTTTTTATCAGAGTACCATCAATTTTTATATAATTAGCATGAAATTGAGACAGATAAATGAAATTTGAATATCCGCTGCCGAAATCATCAATAGCTATCTTGATTCCATGTTCTTTAAGCCGCTGGATATTTCGGAAAATTGTTTCATAATGAATGATAGATTCTGATTCAAGCAGTTCGATTATTACATAATTCTGCATATTGTAATCTTTACAGCATTTCATTAGGAATTCTACTGTAGAATCGTCCTCAATATCACGGGCACTAAAATTCAATGAAATGGTTTTTCCCATCCCTGAAAATCCCTGAATGATTTCCTAATCATGCATAAAGTGAGCTCTTTATATAGTTTACTTTTTCTGGCTACCTCCAGAAAGCCCCCAGGAAGCAGTACTTCACCGTTTTCTCTCTGGATTCCTATCAAGGCCTCATATTTTTCAATTTCATCCGTGTAATTATTTTTAATCGGCTGATAGTAAGGAACCACCATGTCTGCCTTAATAGCTTCTTTTATAAAACCTATAGTTTTGAAATTATTGTTGTAATTTGTCTCAACCTTCATCGAATCATCATAAAGAATCCAACCCTTCTTTTCATGCTTTGCTTTGTTCTTTGCAATATTTGCATGACTTAGAAGATCCATATACATTGTTTCCTGATATACGATACCTGCAGTGACGGTTAAATCAAGAGGCTGCCCTATATTTACAAAACTCTCATCTGAAATAGTATTTATAATGTTTTCCGTAATCTGAATAATGAATTCAAGTTCCATGCAGTCTTTAGCCAGAAGTATGAATTCGTCTACAGGAAATTTATAAAGTTTGAAATTCGGAGTACAAATCTCATTGATGATATCAGAAATACGGAGCAGGACTCTATCTCCTACAATTCCTCCGAAAAGATTATTAATGTCCCTGAAGGAATCGATATCTATCATAATCACAGACATACACTCTTGTTCTACAGGAGCAGTATCACGGATAAATCCATCACGATTGGGCAGATGTGTTAATTTATCCGTATAGATAAGTTTCTCAAGATCTCTGGCCCTTCGATCCGCTCCATTTTTTAGAATATACAGTAAAGGAATCAGCGGAATCATAAAAATGATGATTAGAATAATAGCTTTATAAATACTGCTTCGAAGTATACTGATCTGATCCTGAAGTTTAATATCAGCAGCAAGCATGTACTTATTTCCTCCCGGACTTATACCGGGCAGAAAAATCGAATAATAACTGTTCCAAATATTTCTGTATGCAGAATAATACCTGTATGTAACTTTTCCCTCGTCAAATGCATCTGTAAGATCATTAGGCGGAAAAGGATAAGGATTATAGAAAATACTTGGAGTTCCACGAATTAAATCATCTTCGGTTTCATTACTAACTACAAAATAAATAGTGTTATTCTGACGAACCATGGCATAAACATATTCAAGACCCAGTGAATCCGCAAAATTATTCAATACTTTTGTTATTTTTTCGTATTCGGATGCAGAAATTCTGTTATAAAAATCATATTTATCAAAAAAATCAGGACCAATAATCATATCAAGTGACTTTGCAGCGGCGTAAAGACTGTTATTAAGCTGCTCTTCTTTATTTTTATACTCAATGCGATATATATAGATAGAAAAAGCTGCAGTTAATAATATATAAACCAGAATAATCAGGGAAACTTTAGACCTTATACTTTTATTCATATTTAACCTGTCTGTTATTATGATGATTTTCAAAACTAACCGAGTTTTGCAGAAAGCTTATTTATTCTTAAATATACAACAATTGCTGCTTATAATCTTATCTATTCTATATAAGAAACTATTTTTTCAAAGTGGTCGGAAATTTTACCCTGAAAATTAGATTGATTAAGACTAAGCTACATAACATTTTCAGTTTCCGGAGAAAGTATTCCTATCGGCAGAGCATATGCCCCTTCAAAACGATCTCCAATAAGTTCTTCTATTTTTTTGAAAACAGTTTCATAACCGAATTTTGAATCCTTCTGTTCCTCTGTTGAACCGCAGCATGAAACAAAATTCAGTTTTTTAATACTTTTACGGTTATTTTGTATGTATTTGTATACCGGATAAACCACGGTTCCCATCCAGATAGGCCCGCAGATTATCACCCTGTCAAAATCAGCAGGTGAATATTTTGAGGAATGTATACCGAAGCCGGTTCGCGAAGCGGAGAATAATAACTGAAGCAGGTGCAGATTACCCCTGGGTCTGATTTTATCAATACTGCATTTTAATCTCTTTGAGATCTGTTCAGCAATAAAACGGTTATTATTTGAATGCGAATAATATACAACCAGAGTCTTCATACTTTCTCCTAATATTAGAAAAAATATTTTAACATGGAAATTTAAATTTTAAAAATATCTTATCCCAAGTCTTTTTTCCAACTTCGGATTGATTATAATTAAAAAAAAAGGATTCAAATGAAAAATAAAACCAGATATATTCAGGCGCTTGGATTGGCCGGATTTATTTTTGTCATTCTCAGCGGTATGCTCATATGGATAAGCAGTCTTCTTTTTAGTCAGGTGGAGTCACAGCGAACATTAGATTCATATAATAGATATATGAATTTTAATAATAACCTTGAGAATTTTATATTATCACACAAGGACATCCTTTTTGGATTTTCAGCCTATATAGAGACATTCGATAATTTTAAGGATGAAGAAATTTATGAGTTTTTAGCGAATTTAATGCATGGCAGAAGTCAATATATACGAAATGTAGGGATTCTTAAGGATACTACACTTGAATGGAATTTCCCCAGAGAAAATAATGCAGCAGCAATCGGAGTCGATTTATCAAAAATTGAAGGCCAGTCCAGGAAGGTTCTCGAAGTAAAAAACGAACAAAAACACGTTTTCCAGGGTCCTGTAAACCTTGTTCAGGGAGGAATCGGGTATATTATACGGATTCCACTTTTGAAAGATGGTCTATATTGGGGACAGGCCAGTATTGTTCTTGATGGTTTAAAATTCAATGAATATATCGATCAGATCAGCAAAGATGCTGAAATTAAAGTACTTATTTTAGACAAAACCGAAGATTCACTGATAATGTACGGCAGCCCGGACATATTCGATATGAACCCTGAAAAAGTTCTTAAAAAATCAGATTTTGGAGAGTGGGAAATATATTATATTCCGGATGAATTTGCAAACACTTTTAATTACAGCATAATCTATCTAGTAATTTCCCTTGGTATTATAGTGATATTGGCTGCTACTGTAAGTTTATATCGTATTTCAGTTAAACATATATTGCTTAGAAAAAAAAATAACTCCTTAAACGAGACTGCTATAACCGACAGACTTACAGGTGTCTTTAACAGAGAAATGCTTGAAAGAAACATACACAGCGAAATGGATAGAGCTGATCGAATGGAATACGACCTTTCAATAATTCTTTTTGATTTGGATCATTTTAAACAGGTTAATGATAATTATGGTCATGAAGCAGGTGATCGTGTATTGGTGAGTACTGCCGCAAAAGCAAAAGAAATAATCAGAAAAAGTGATCTTCTTGTCCGATGGGGAGGTGAAGAATTTTTGATTATTGTTTCAGGCGGGAATTTAAATATCGCTACAGGTATTGCTGAGAAACTGCGTACAGAAATTGGAAAGATTAACTATGACGATATTGGGAATGTCACAATAAGTCTTGGAATTGCACAGCGTCTTGAATTTGAGTTCTGGGGAAGTTTATTTAAACGGGTAGATAATGCCCTATATAAAGCAAAGCATGATGGCAGAAACAGGTTATCTATCAGTATGGAAAGTGAGCCGATGAAAAGAGAACTTAAAACTCTTGACTAGAAGAGTGAATGGTTTTGCAGTAACAATGCAATCAATCAGCAGCATAAGCAGTTAATGGCAGATGCAAACACCATGATCGATTTATTTGAAGTTAATCCTGAAAAATTTCACTTGCTCTATTCAGATTTCATCGAATCACTGACAAAACACTTCAGATATGAGGAAGGTATTCTTTTCAAAGCAGGATATCCGTTTCTTGAAGATCATAAAATGATACATAGCCACATTCTAAACAGTATCAACCGTACAAAAGACAACATTGAACATTATATAAAAAGTCCCGAAGCCCTCTTCGACTTCATTCTTGAAGAAATTCTGGTAGGTCATTTTTTTATCGAAGATTTCAAATTTTTTACCTATTTATAGCAGACTTAACAGCAGAATGAATACAGAATTTAAATAAAAAAAGACTGTCTGAAATTATTACAGACAGTCTTTTATACTCCCCCGGACAGACTTGAACTGCCGACCTAGTGATTAACAGTCACCCGCTCTACCAGCTGAGCTACAGGGGATTGCTTAATGCTTGGTTAAGATAAATGAATTTAATTTTTATGTCAACGGGTATTTAAAAGTTTTCTTAATATTTTTAATACGATATAAATTATTGCATAATAACTAATTAAGTTATATTTTCTATAAAAATGCAAAATGTTTTTTCCGGATAAAATCCATTGCTAAATAAGTATTTCTATTATATAATATATTCATGCATTTACAGGCAGAGGACTTGACTCATATAAGAGATGAATTCAAGAAGTGCGGTTTGCGCATGACTCCCAACAGAATTACCATATTCAAATTGATTAAGCCTCTTAAAACCCATCCTACCGTGGATGAAGTTTTCAAACTTGTAAAACCGGTTATCCCTTCAGTAACTTATGATACAGTAAACAGAACAATGCAGACTTTTCATGACTGCGGACTTATTCAAAAAACCGAAACCTACGGATCAACAAGACGTTTTGATACCCAGACTCACAGTCATAATCACTTTCACTGTACTGAATGCGGAAATATCTATGATATAGAACTGAATAGTAATGAAAAAGAAGTTGAAAATTTGACAGTCCTTCCTGAAAATTTCACAATTACAGGTATGAGAATAGTATACAGCGGTATATGCAGCAGCTGTAAGCATAACTAAGGAATCATCATTCTGTTATACAGATGATAAAAATATATTTATAGGAGTATTATTATGGGAAAAACTTCAGAGAATCTGCAGTCCGCCTTCGCAGGTGAATCTCAGGCCAGAAACAAATATACATTCTGGGCCGCGGTAGCGAGAGAAGAAGGCTACAACTACATAGCAAAAATTTTTGAAGAAACTGCAGCAAATGAAATGCAGCATGCTTTTGACGAGTTTACTATGCTCGGAGGTATCGGTGATACTGCAGCAAACCTTAAAGCCGCCATGGAAGGTGAAGATTACGAAGTACAGACAATGTATGCTGATTTTGCAAAAGAAGCAGAAGCTGAAGGTGAAAAAGATGCTATGAATCTTTTTAAACAGATTCTCAAAGTTGAAGCTCATCACAGAGACAGATACAAAAGACTTCTTGAAATGGTAAACAACGGTACAGTCTACAAAAGAGATGAACCTATTCTCTGGAAATGCAGTGTATGCGGATACATTGTTGAAAATACAGAACCGCCTGTAAAATGTCCATGCTGCAAAAGCGGAAAAGAACTTTTTGAACCCGCCAACCTCGACCTCTAAATTTAACTTTCCTGAGAGTAAAGCCGCCTTTCAAAGGCGGCTTTTTGATGTATAATATCTCATGATGAAGTACAACAAAATTTTTAAAAACCGTAAAGAAAGCATTGGAAGTCCTCCGGGCTCACTGGTTCATATCGGCAGAAAAAAAACTGATAAGGCATTGATATCTCTAATGAGATATGATGAAACTGACTTATCAGAAACTGTACCGGATGATATTAATTCTGCTTTAATCGGAAAACAGGTTAATTATGTCAACTGGATTAACATTGACGGACTTCATGATACAGAACTGATAAAAAGAACAGGGACTATTTTTAATATACATCCCCTGCTCCTTGAAGATATTCTTAACACTACAATTCTTCCCAAAATTGACATAATTGATGATCAAATGCTTTTAATTCTTAAGATGATATCTTGGGATGAAATTAGCGGAAGTATTGATTCTGAACAGGTAAGTTTCATTCTGGGCAAGGATTACCTGATCAGTTTTCAGGAAAAACCAGGCGATCTTTTTGATCCTGTCAGAGCAAGGCTTAGAAACAGCCTCGGTAAAATTAGAAAAAAGGGAAATGATTATCTATTTTATGCTTTGATTGATATCATTATTGACAACTACATGGCAGTCACAGACATTCTTTCAGAACGTATAGATAATCTTGAAGATGAAGTACTCAAAAATCCTGTCAACGAACATACCTCAGAGCTCCATGATTTAAGAAAGGAACTTCTCTACCTTCGAAAAATTACGATGCCTCTGAAGGAAATCGCTAATAACATTAAACGCGAAGAAACTGAACTAATCGGTGAAGACACTCTGGTTTTCTTCAACGATGTTTCTGACCATGTAATACAGGTAGTTGAGTTTATCGATGTTTTCCGTGAAATTCTAAGCGGTGTATATGATACATATACCTCAACTATAAGCAACCGTATGAACTCAATAATGAAGGTCCTGACATTGATTGCTACAATTTTTATTCCGCTGACATTTATTGCCGGTATTTACGGTATGAATTTCTCCTATATGCCTGAACTTTCTATCAAATGGGCTTATTTTGCAGTACTGCTTGTGATGCTTATAATCGGTGTAGCTATGCTTGTTTTCTTTAAAAAGAAGAAATGGTTATAAAAGGGAAATCAAATGTCTATCGATAATTCAAACACTTTTTTCTGGTCGATAATTCCTGCAGAAATACCGGAAAAACTCATAATCAATTACGGTTTAAGTGAAATTTGCATTCTAAGAAAAGCAGATTCTCTGTATACAGCTTTTAATACAATCACAGACGGCCGTGAAAAATTCAGTTTAACCGATAAAATATCAGATAATTTCTCAGACTCTTTTAACTTTGAAATGCTGGGTTCTAAAAACATAGGGAAAAGCAGCCTATGTCCAGTATTTCCCGACAGACCGCTCATTCTGATGTTTGATACCCCTTTCACGCTTAATCCTGACACAAATGTAAGTTTTCTCTGCAGTCTGCCTGTATCTCCGGCAATTGTAAAACAGACCCCAAAGGCTATTATCAAAGAATTCGCCACATGGAAACTGTCAAATACCTGGTCGGGTGATTTTGAATCCGGTGATTTGTGTTTTTCTTTCAATGCTGTATTTCATGAGAAGAAGGATCTTGAAAACCTCAAGCCTGACAGAGCAGCAATACTTATTCATTTCACCAATAAATCTTCTGAAGCATTCCGTTTTTATAAAATTTTTCTTAACACACCTTCGCTTAAGATTTTCCAGAACGGCAGATACCTTTCATCCAACAAGGTTGATGTAATAGTTTCAGGTCCGGAACAGCTGCTTCAGTATAATTATCACGATACCCCCGGGAAAGAGATTGAGTTCGATAATCTGCTTACCAGTCCAAGAAAGGCTGATGAGAAAAGTCTCATCAGAAGAAGTTTCAGATTTTTTAAGAATCTAGGCTGACAGGAGTAAAATATGGATTTCAAAAGTTTGAATCAATTTTTTAACAATTTTCCATATCAAACTATTCTAAAAGCAGTAATTATTGCTGTCTGCGGGCTTATCATAATCAGGATAATTACAGCTGTTTTAAAACGTACAGTTAAGAAAAAAATCTCCCAGCAGAGTTTCATGCTGATTAACAAAATTGTCATCTATTCCGGACTGTTCATCGTTATTCTGACAGTACTTTCTATTTTTAATATTGATCTTACCGCACTTCTGGGAGCAGCCGGAATTGCCGGATTGACCATAGGTGTCGCTTCCAAAAACAGTGTGGGTAATATAATCAGCGGTATTTTTCTAATCAGTGAAAAATCCTTCCAGGTTGGTGATGTTGTTAAAATTGGAGATAAAACCGGAATAGTTTATTCAATAGATTTGCTGTCCATAAAACTCAGAACCTTTGACAACCTTTTTGTCCGCATTCCAAACGAGAATATTATCAATTCAGACGTTACTACCGTTACAAGATTTCCGATACGAAGGATGGATATCAATATATCGGTACCTTATGACACAGACCTTGAAAAAGTAAAAAATATTCTTTTATCAGCAGCTTCAGAGAATCCGCTTTGTCTGACCGAACCGGAACCTCTATTTGTATATAACGGCTTCGGCGAAAAAGGCTGCGAAATACTTTTGGGCATGTGGTTTGAAAAAACGAGCTACCTTCAGCTTAAAAACTCGATAATTCCCGAAATAAAAAAAGCATTTGAAAAAGAAAAAATAGAATTCGCATACCCGGCGCTCAAGATTCACACAAAATAATACATTTACTTGTATTTTAAAAATACAGATCATATAATTGTCTCAGATTTCAGGAGGCCCTGTTATGTCAGATCATTTATACCTGAAACATAGCCCTCTTAACCATCTTCATCTTGAACACAATGCCCGTATGACAGCGTTTACCGGCTGGTCATTGCCCCTTCATTACGGTTCTATTATTGCGGAACATAATTATACAAGGAAGGCTGCATCCTTATTTGATATAAGTCATATGGGTGAAATTATCATTGAGGGAACCACTGCAGAGGAAGAGCTTAACAGGCTGTTTACACGTGATATAAAGCAAATTCCCGATAACTCCTGCCGTTACGGATTCATGCTCAATAACGATGGTTTTACAATTGACGACCTTATTTTGTACAGATTTTCTAAAAATAAATTTATGGCTGTTGTAAATTCATCCCGTATTGATGAAGATTTTGAATGGCTCCTTTCCAATCTATCCTCTGAAAATAATGTGATCAATATTTCGGACGAGACTGTCAAACTCGATTTACAGGGACCTGAATCATTAAAAGCAATTTCACATATATTTAATTCAAAGGAATTACAGGATTTAAAACGATTCGCATTTACTGATGTTAATTATGAAAATTTTCATATAATTATCAGCAGAACCGGATATACAGGCGAAGATGGTTTTGAATTATACATTCCTGTTGAGGCCGGAGGACTTTTATGGACAAGATTTTTAGAAAATAGTGTTGTGAAACCTGCCGGTCTTGGTGCAAGAGACAGCCTTAGACTTGAAAAGGGTTATTCCCTTTACGGTCATGAACTCTCACTTAAAATATCCCCTTCTGAAGCAAATCTTATGAAATTTGTCGATATTGAAAAAGATTTCATAGGAAAAAAAGCACTCACTGATATTGAAAATAAAGGACCTGACGTCATAATTACGCCGTTTATTTGTGAAGGAAGACAGACCGCAAGGGATGATTACGAAATATATCTTGAAGAAAGAAGAATAGGCATCGTTACAAGCGGCTGTTTTTCACCTGTTTTAAAAAAGGGAATAGGACTTGCCCTCCTGGACCGGCAATATTATGATAAAAAGTTAAATATTACATGCGTGAATGAGAATACTATAATTAAAGCGGAAATTGCCAGACTTCCGTTTGTTTAAAAAAGGAGAAAATGATGATACCCAAAGACCGAAGATACACAAAGGAACATGAGTGGATTATTACCGAAGGAGATACCGGAACCATTGGAATAACCCAGCATGCCAGTGATGAACTTGGTGATATAACCTATGTGGAACTTCCCGCTCCCGGAACTTCATTCAGCGAGGGCGACAGTGTTGTCACACTTGAGTCTGTAAAAGCAGTAAGCCCCGTCTACAGCCCTGCAACGGGAAGTGTAATTGAAATCAACACACTGCTTGAGGACACTCCGGAACTGATAAATACAGACTGCTACAATGAAGGCTGGATACTTAAGCTGAAAATGACTTCAGGCTTAAAAAACCAGCTTCTTAATTCAGAAGAATATGAGGAATATCTGAAATCACTTGAAAATGAATAGGAGTTCAACATGAGTTACATTCCAAACGGCGAATCCGGTAGAAATAAGATGCTTGATTTTATTGGAGTGGAACAGAATGAACTTGATAAATTATTCTCAATAATTCCACCGGGGTTACGGGCTTCAAGCTTTAATTTACCCGCCGGTAAATCAGAGTATGAAGTAATAAGACAGTTAAAAGAACTTGGAAATAAAAACGTTCATAATCTTGTTTATTTTGTAGGCGGCGGATTTTATGATCATGAAATTCCGTCTGCAGTTGATGCACTCGTAAGCCGCGGAGAGTTTTTCACCGCCTACACACCGTATCAGCCGGAAGCATCTCAGGGGACTCTTCAGGCTATCTATGAATATCAGAGCTGTATATGCGGGTTAACCGGTATGGATGTGGCAAATGCCTCCCTGTATGACGGAGGCACAGCATTATATGAAGCCATGATGATGGCGATAAGAGCAACCGGACGTAAAAAGGTGGTTATGGACGGCGGAGTAAATCCGATTTACCGCAAAATGATTAAAAGCTATTCAGAAAACCTTTCAATAGACTTTTATGAGGTACCTGTCTGTCATGGCCAGACATGCAGAGAGGCCGTTGAAGCCTTTATTGATAATGATACAGCTGCGGTAATAGTCCAGAACCCTAATTTTTTCGGCGCTGTGGATGATCATACAGATATTGCTGAACTCTGTCACAGCAACGGGGCTCTGATTATTTCAAGTGTTTACCCGATAAGTCTTGGAATGCTTAAACCACCGTCCACGATGGATATCGACATAGTAACAGGTGAAGGACAGTCGCTAGGTATCCCCCTGTCGTTTGGAGGACCATATCTCGGTTTTCTTGCAGCAAAACAGGAACTCGTCCGTAAGATGCCCGGACGGATCTGCGGAAAAACAACAGACCGCAACGGCAGAGAGGGTTTTGTTTTGACTCTGCAGACAAGAGAACAGCACATCAGACGTGAAACTGCGAATTCAAATATTTGTTCAAATCAGTCGCTCTGTGCGCTGCGCGCTGTAATATACATGTCTCTTCTGGGCTCAGAGGGGTTGAAACAGCTTGCCGGCTTATGCCGCGATAAAACCGAATATCTCAAGAGCAGACTTTCTGCAATACCTGGAATAGAGGTTATGAAATCGTCACCCACCTTCAACGAATTTACAGTAAAACTTCCGGTTAACGCAAATGAAGTAATCGGTTCGCTTATCGAAAAAGGTATTGCGGCAGGTTTCCCACTGGGAAGATATTACACAGAAATGCAGAATTATCTTCTGATTGCTGTTACAGAAAGAAGAACGAAGCATGAACTCGCTCTTTATGCGGATCTTTTGGAGGAGGCAGTATGCAGCTGATTTTTGAGAAATCAAACCCTGATCACCGTGGTATAAAACTTCCAGTATCAGACGTTCCTGCAGCAGAGAAACTTGAAGATCATTATCTTAATACTGAAACTCCAAAGCTTCCTGCCCTTTCAGAATCAGAGGTTGTCAGGCACTATACAAGACTATCACAGCTGAATTTCAGTGTTGATACCAACTTCTATCCTCTCGGCTCCTGTACCATGAAATACAATCCCAGATTTACAGAGAAAATTGCATCACTTGAGAGTTTTGCAAGCCTGCATCCGCTTCAGCCGCAGCTTGTTAAAGGCGGAGTTCTCACTCAGGGTGCGCTGCAGGTGATTTATGAACTGGAAAAGCAGCTCTCTGAAATTACCGGAATGGCGGCCTTCACGACCCAGCCTATGGCGGGAGCACATGGAGAACTAACCGGAGTAATGCTGATAGCTGCCTATCACAAACACAATAAGGTTAAAAAAGAAAATATCATTATCCCGGACTCCGGTCATGGAACAAATCCGGCCAGCGCGGCTATAGCAGGTTTTAAGGTTATAACTGTAAAATCTGATTCAGATGGTTTGATGGATATGGATGAATTCAAAAAGGTTCTTGATGAGAATACAGCAGGAGTTATGCTGACTTGTCCCAATACACTTGGAATCTTTAATCCTCATATTAGGGAAATAGCGGATCTGGCACATTCTTTCGGAGCCCTTCTATATTACGACGGTGCAAACATGAATGCTATCATGGGAAAGGCACGTCCGGGAGATTTGGGGTTTGATATCGTGCATTTAAATTTACACAAGACTTTTTCAACTCCTCACGGAGGCGGAGGGCCAGGAGCCGGACCAGTAGGCGTTAAGGATTTTCTTGCAGAGTTTCTTCCGACATCGAGGATTTCAAAGCGGGAAGACGGAACCTTTGCCCTTGATTATCATAAACCGGAATCGATTGGATATATCTCTCCGTTTTACGGTAATTTCGGGATACTGCTTCGCGCATATGCATATATACTTTATATGGGAAGGGACGGCTTAATTGAAGTCAGTGAAAATGCTGTTCTGAATGCCAATTATCTGAAAAAGAAACTCCAAAATGATTTCAGCATTCCCTACCCAAATGGCACCCTGCATGAGTTTGTTATAAGCGCAAAAGATTATGCCTCCAGGGGTGTAAAAGCACTTGATTTTGCAAAAGCGCTTATCGATTACGGCATGCATCCTCCTACTGTGTATTTCCCTCTTAACGTTCCGGAAGCGCTTATGATTGAACCGACTGAAACAGAAAGTCCTGAAACACTTGATCATTTTGCAGAAACACTTATTGAGCTTTCCAGGAAAGCGGACCATGAACCTGCATTTTTCAAGACATGTCCCCGAACAACTGTTGTTTCAAGACTGGATGAAGTCAAAGCAGTAAAACAGCTTGATATAAATTATTTTAAAGCTGAATTAGTTGAAAACGGTACTTAAAGATCTTATTCTTGTTATATGGAACTGATATTTGATGAAGCTGTACTGGATTTTAAAAAGTTCCTTGGTTACAGCAGTGAAGACAATTATGGCGGCAGCAGGATAGGCTATTTTCTTGACAGATACCATAATCTGCTTTTTAATCTGGAGCAGTCTATAATAACGCGAGAAAATAAGACTATCTGCAGGGCGGTGTCCGAAATCAGATCTTTTACAGAAAAGAACGGCGGAACCCGTATAAGTTCTATTCTTTCGGAATACGAAAAACATTCTTCAATTGGTGATTATGTAAAAGCCGGGAAGTTTGAATCATTCATATTTGAAGAACTTAATCTTTTCAAAGAAACGGTGATAAGCTCCTTCTGCTGAAAAAAAGGCCGGTATATCCGGCCTTTTTTAATTTATAAATTGTTAATTGATACTTAAAAATCATCTCCACCTGTCAGGTGCAGTATCGGTATTTAATTCCTGGCCGGCTTTAAATCCTTCGAGATATGCATCCCTGAATGCGTCAGTATATCCCTGCTTATAACCTTCGCTGTATCCGTCATTATAACCGTCATCATAACTTGAGTAATCATCATAACTGTCATCATAATCATCGAATCCTTCGTAATCATCAATTGTAAGATAGATTACATCATCAGCCGAAATATCGATTTCATACTTCGAATAATAATCGTCATCGATATCAACAGCCTGCAGATCATACAAAACAGCTTCAGCATCATACATGTCGAGTGAAATTGTAATTTCATCACCGTAATAAAGGATATCTCCCTCAAGAAAATCATCTCCCCAGTCATCAAAGTCGGTAGGTGAAAAATAAAGACTGGTTATATCATAGCCCGTATCATTACTGATGGTTACTGTAACTTCCTGCCCGAAAACCAAAACGGCGGACAGCACCAATAAACTTATAAAAAAAATCCGCTTCATTAAAACTCCTTATATTATAATAATTTAATAATATGAAAGTTATTTGCCATTTCCATATATTAATTATATTATAATACTAAATTTTTATATAACGGGGAAATAATTGATTAATTCTGAAGATATAAACGGAAAGATTTTATTCCAGACAGAAGGCCATCAGTTTATCTGGCTTGGCGCCGATGAGGAAGAAGAAGTTGGTGTAGTACAGACCAATCAGTACCTAATAATTAACAATGGAAGGGGAACTCTCGTAGATCCGGGTGGGATTCACCTTTTTTCAAGAGTAGTAGCCCTGGTAAGTCAGTATATAGATCTCGATCACATTGATAATATTTTCTACTCGCATCAGGATCCTGATGTTTCCAGCGGTATTGCACTGTGGCTGGGCGTTACAAATGCGAAAATATACATTTCAGGCCTGTGGCTCAGATTTATTCCGCATTTCGGAATAGTTGATAATAGCAGGATTTCATCTATTGAAAATCTGGGTGGAAGGCTGAAAATATCACAGAACAGGGAACTTGTAATGGTTCCTTCACATTTTCTCCACTCAACCGGATGTTATTCTTTTTTTGATGAAACATCAGGAATTCTTTTCACTGGAGACATCGGAGCCGCGGTATTTAAACCCGGCAATCAGTATCTTTTTGTTGAGGATTTTAATGAGCATATTAAAATTTGTGAAGGTTTCCACAAACGCTATATGAGCTCGAATAAAGTAATCAAGAAATGGATCAGCAAACTTAGTGGCATGAACATCAGTATGATAGCTCCTCAGCATGGTGCCATTTATACGGGTGACAATGTCAATAAGTTTCTGGACTGGTTTTCCGGTCTAAGCTGCGGCATCGATATAATTGACGATTTATACAACTAAGGCAGGCTGATTGGAATATGAATAAATTTATTCGCAAAACTCTGACTCTGCTGACAGTCGGATACAATAAGGGTATTATACTTTCCCGCATTACTCAGAATGCGATGAATATAATAGCCAGAAAAATATCAGCTATCCATAATGCCCTTGAAACCGTTGTTACCAGCTTTGAAGAAGTCCGTGCAACATCTCAAAGCACTTCAGCCAATACCAAGAGCATTAATAATGCAATGGACAGCATTATCGAGTCCTCAACGCTTATAAACAGGAACATTCAAAAGAATGTGAGTGAAATTTCCACAGCGACCACTGAATCTGAAAAGATTTTTAAACTTTTCAATTCTCTTGAACAGCAATCCTACAAGGTTCGGGAAATTACTGAGGCAATTGAAGATGTTGCCCAGCAGACAAATATTCTTGCAATAAATGCATCAATTGAAGCTGCACGTGCCGGAAATGCAGGACGTGGTTTTCATATTATTGCAAAGGAAATCAGAAAGCTTTCCGAGCAAACCCAGGATTTTGCTACAACAATATCCGGCACTATTAATGAGTTTAACAGCGGCATTAACAAAATTCAGGAAAATTTTAATAAACTCGTACTGCTGTTAAACAGCTCACGTGATGAACTTGCAAATACCAGTGAAACCTTTCAGCAGAACGAAAAAAGTCTCTCTGATTCCGGATACAGACTTGCGGAAATCAACGCAGCAGTCACAGAACAGACGGATGCGATGACTGATGGATTGAAATCACTTGAAAAGGTGTTTGCCCTGCTTAAGGACGCTAATTCAATTTCACAGACCCTGCATGCGTCTCAGGAATCACTGGATAAACTTTTAGATAAAAAACTTTAGTCAGGCTGCCCTTTCAGGGCGGTCTTTTTTGAGTGCGAAATATATTTCATAAGTTGTCGGCAATCGTTTTATTCTGCCGGCAGCATCCGTCTTAACCATACTTTTTAAAAGTGGCAGATTATCCTTTCGCAATACAACGAATTTTTCCCCTATTTCAGAAAAGGGCTGACTATTTCTTTGGAAACTTTTAAAACTGTAACTGAAATCCTGTGGAGCAACTGAGGGAAGGTTCTTCCGGATAATTTGCAGCCGTTTAAGGTCTAAAGAAGTTTTTATCAAATAAGCCCAGCAGTTATCTGCTACAGCCAGATAGACACCGGGGAATCCAAGCCGGAATTCTGCAAGTTCAAGGTGATTAATACTCGAAGGTTTTATATAGGGCGGAAGAAAGAGAAAATCCGGGTCATAGGCTTTTTTATAAGAGAGAGTGTACTGTCTGTAATCTCTTTTACTATTACGTCTCTGACTGACCGGCTTATTAAAATCATCAGTTATTGTAGATCTCAAAGTATCAAAATCATAGGATTCACAGTCAAATTTCCCGTTAGCACAGGTTAAAGAATGTTCAAAATCGTCAAGCATTCCACCAGTAAATTTAATCAGAGTACTGCTGTGTGCCTTGAATGCTTCTTTATACCAGCATCTATGGGCATCATATGATTTACAGATAAGACTTTGATTCGGCATTGCATGAATAAGGCACTTGCCGCTGTCTGCATCAACAAATAAACAGTTACGCCGTAGATACAGGTTCCATTCACCGCTTTTTTTCAATACCAGATATATATCCCTGAATACTGAACTTAACTGAAGGTTTACCATATCGGAATAATTCTGCAGTTTTAATATATCCAGCGGAAGATTTTTACAACAGGGGGTATTATCACAATCGGAACATGGAGAGACTCCCCAGCCATCCTGTTTTACAGATAGGTTTGCAGGCAAATTCAATTTTTGATTCATTAAATATCAGCAATAAGCTCCTTGAGATTATTAAGTATATACACAGGACGGGTTTTAAGTTCATCGGGATTGTTCGGACCCCATGATGCAAATGCAGTATCTACTCCGGCAGTGAAGCCGCTTTTAATATCAAACTCTGCGTCACCAATAAAGACAGCATCTTCCTTTCCGGCATTAAAATAATCAAGTGCAAACAATACCGGTTCAGGATGCGGTTTGTGCTTTTCGGTCGATTCCGGTGTAACTACCAGATCAAAGGTATCTTCCAGCTTGAAGTGCTGCAGATATCTGTTCAGAGAATCAAGAGATCTTGAAGTAACCAGAGCAGTTTTTTTCTTTTTATCTTTCAGTTTTTTCAGAATATCTATGGTATCCGGAAACAGCTTAAGATATTCCCTGTAAATCTGTTTCTGATATTCCCTGTGAGAATCGAGAATTCCATTCAGCTGTTCATCAGAATAATCTTTAAAATACATTTTCATCTGCTGCATAATGGGGATACCTACATGCTTTGTAACATCTTTACGGTCAATTTCATAATTACCGTATTTTAGACATGTATAGTGAAAAGTCTGGTAAATAAGCTCTATAGTATCGAGAAGGGTGCCGTCGACATCAAAAAAGTAGTACTTGTATTCTTTCATTGCAAAGGAGTATATTTAAATTGCTGATATTTTTCTATATCAGATCTTTAATTAGTAAAAAGTTCAGCACTGTATTGTTTTATCTGCTCCTTCCCCTGGAGTACTCTTACCGCACCGGCTGCAAGAGCGTCCATTTCGTTTTCACCGGGGTAAACTGTTATTCCGCAGTTAAGCTGAATGATGAGACCCTCTATCCTGGAAACCAGCAAATCACTCCTAACCATTCCTCCGGTAAGAATTACCTGCTCTACCGCCTCCCCGTTAAAAGCCGGAAGTAAGGAGGTTATCGTCTTTGCAGTCTGATATACGAGGGCTTCAAGTACTGTTTCAGCATAGGTATCGGTCTTTGCCTGTTCAATGATTTCTCTCAGATCTGTAGTTCCGAGCAGGTCATATAAACCTCCGCCTCCGACATTCAGACGTCTTATCTCTTTTTCGCTTAATGTGCCGGAAAAACAGAGATCTATCAAAGCGCCGGCCGGTAGAGTCCCGGATCTCTGAGGTGAAAAGGGGCCTTCACCGTTCAGAGCATTGTTTACATCGACATATCGCCCCCTGTGATGCGCTCCGATGGAAATACCGCCGCCCATATGGCAGACAATGACATTTATGTTTTCATAGAAAGTCTCGTTCTCATACGCATACTTTCTGGCCGAGGCTATCTGATTCAAGGCATGACTGATAATTTCTCTTTTAATGCTTTTTATTCCGGTTATCTTAACCCTGTCATCAGCCTCATCAACAACCACGGGGTCAGTAATAAATGAGGGGACAGCGCTGCCTTTTGTAAGAGAATCAGCGATTATTCCCCCAAGATTTGATGCATGCTCCCCGCTTATACCAGCTTTTAAATGCTTAAGCATAAGTTCATTTACGGCATAGGTTCCATGTGGAATTGGCTTGAGCAGGCCGCCCCTGGCCGACACAGCATCAAGATCCTTAATGTAGTAGCCATTGTCCGTAAGAAATTTTTCAACCATCCTCTTGCGGTATTCAAACTGCGCTGTTACAGGTTTATTCTCAAACTCTTTCAATTCTTCAGGCTTATGCTGCAGTTCTTCTGAGAGAATCCGGTATTCTCCCTCATAAAGACTAACCTTTGTTGAAGTTGACCCGGGATTAATAGACAGAATTCGATACATCGGAAAAAAATGATCATGCGGAGTCTTATCCCAATTTTCTTTCTGAAAAAGATTAAGCATTGTTGCTTTAATAGCAAGACGGATGTCATCAGCGCTGCAGTCCTTTGCAAGATCAACAGCAGAAAACCCTATGCCTGAAATTATGGTAAATTTTTTGGCATCGGGGAAACGTGTAGCATAAAGATGGTACAGCATATTTCCCATATCAAGGTTTGGACATATTATTACATTTGTTCCTCCCTTCCAGTCTTTTTCTCCAGGCTTGCTGTAATACATTGCAGACCTTTCAGACAGGGCAACATTGACCTTGACCTCACCTTCAATGTTTATTGTCAGGTAACGCCGATCCATACTGATGTACTTTTTGAGCAGTCCGGGAACAAGGGAGGAAGCCTTATTAACAAGTTTCGGTGAAGGGCCTTCATCCGAGCCGTGATTGGAATATGAAACAATTGCTCCGTTTATATTGGACAGAACCTCTTCAGGGATAATATTTCTTGTAATAGTGCAGATATCAACGGCTATATTTGCAAGGGTTTCTTCATCCATGGTCGCATTAACACCGACATCCCCAAATACAATTATATTCTTTGGAAAAACCTTTTCAGAATGCTCATCTGATAAAACAAAAATACCTGTTTCACACTGAACTTTCCTTTTTTTCAGATACTTCAGCATCGGTCTGAAAAAAGATATTGGTTCATGCGTTATTCCGCCCACGACCATATCCGCATATCCGAATTTAACACATAGAATTCCGAACAGGCACGGATCCGAAACTGAAGCTTTTACCTCCTCAAGCTTTGGTTTGATTCCTTCAGATTCAAGCTGGCTGCTGTAAAAAACACAGAATTCATCCAGAATACCATGTTCAGCTGCAATATTTATAAATCGTGATTCTGAAATTGTGAATTCTACACGGCTCCTGTCAATATCAGCCGCCTCGTTCTCATATAGAGAGCGAATTCGGTCTTCAGATACCAGCAGAACAGGTTTTATATAACGGCATAGGTACGATACGGCTTCGAGCACCCTGATATCAACAGATTCAGTGAAGATCACCACCGGTCTTGAGCGATTAAATGACAGGATCTGCTGTTCGAGTGATTTTTCTATATCAAACATAAACTACTCCATGGCAAGTTTATAACCGGTTTCTTCAGCCTCTTTCAGAATTTGAAGATTGCGTTCATAATCTGGCTGGGCAAGATCTTCGGGAATCTTCATCATTCGATACAGAGCCTTCAGTCTTGAAGCATTCATATCAAGCTGACCTGAAACAGCAAGTCTGGTTGAGTTTTGACAGGTAAAACTGTTTCCTTCACCAAAATCTGAAGTTATGAATTTAAAAAGATCTACAAGAGGCTCCGCATCTTCATCCGAGCTGCTGCCCATAGCAGTTATAAGGTGAAACTTCTTCGACCAGGCTATGTTGGGAGTATGAAGAATACCTTCCCTTGTAATTTGAACCGTGATAAATGATCTGAACCGATCAAGTATTTTTTTCAGTGAAGCTGTCATATGATGAAAATAAACCGGTGTTGCAAAAACAAGGATGTCCGAAGCCAGTATCTCACTGCTTAGGGCTTGCCATTCGTCATTTTTAATAATGCATTTCTTCTTTACATTACACACAAGGCAGCCCGTACAGGGCTTTATATCAAGTTTATCAGTTTCATACAGACTAATCTCTGCGCCTGCAGTCTCTGCTCCTTTTAAAAAAGAATCCAATATTCTTCTGCTGTTTGAATTTTTACGCGGGCTTCCGCTGAATGCAGTTACTTTCATCAGCTAATGATATCTTATTTTAATTTTAAATACAATTTTTTGTTTGCAATATACACGGGCCTCCGCTATTCTGAAAGTATGGCAGTAATTTTACCAATAGCAAGCGGAAAAGGCGGCGTCGGAAAAACAGTAATCACCGGATCGGCCGGAGTACACCTGTCCAACTTAGGATTTAAAACTGTGTTAATTGATCTCGATTTAGGTGGAAGTAATCTTCACACCTGTCTTGGCGTACGAAACCGTCATAACGGTATGGGAGCCTTCATCAATAAACAGGAATCGAATATTGAAGATATTATGGTACCGGCAATCAACGATAATCTTTTTATGATTCCAGGCGACATGCTGTATCCCGGGACTGGAAATCTGCCCTTTTTTATTAAACAAAGGATAATAAAACAGATTCTTGAAATTGAAGCAGATTATGTACTGCTCGATCTTGGTGCCGGCACTGCCTACAACACTATAGATTTTTTTCTTATTTCAAGTCCCGGAATTATTATTACCACGCCTGAAACTACATCAATCCTGAATGCCTACTCCTTTATAAAAACCGCTGTTTTCAGACTGCTTTTCAGAAGTTTCAAGGCGAAAAGTGATGAAAGAAAAATTATACAGGACTTTGTTTCACAGAAGCTTGAAGGATCGGGTAGATCTTTCAGTGCCGATTTAATAAATGAATTATACGGATATTCCAGGCATTCCGGTGAAGTTGCAGAAAGTAAACTGCATGACTTTTTCCCCTGGATAGTACTTAACCGGGTTTCTGATGCAGGCAACAGTGCTCTTGGTTCAAAGTTGAGAGAAATAACTGTTAAAAATATTGGAATTGAAGTTGAAGATATCGGCAGCCTGCCTGATGATCAAAGTGTCGGACGGTCAATATTTTCACGAAAACCTGCAGTACTTGAATCGCCTGACAGCCCTTTCAGCAGGGAACTTCTACGGCTGATTCAGAAAATAAGTTCCGGAGCCATTCCAAAGCAGCATGGACTTTACCTTGATGATGAAGAAATACTGCAGATTGATGATCAGGAAGACTGAAATTTAATCCTTCATACTCTCATATATTTCGATATAAGCTTCGGCGGATTTCACCCAGTCGAATCTTTTTTTCATAGCAGCTTTCCGCATTTTTGTAATATGAGGCCGTCTGTTCTCCCATGTATCGACCACCCAGTGAATTACATTATACAGAACCTCCGGGTTTATATCATCAAAGACGAAGCCTGTACCGCTGCCGGTTTCCTGATTATAATTTTCAACAGTATCGGCTAAACCGCCTGTAGAGCGAACTATCGGCAGCGTTCCGTAGGAAAGCGAGTAAATCTGGTTCAGGCCGCAGGGTTCATAAATGCTGGGCATAAGGAAAAAATCAGAACCGGCCTCGATCAGATGTGCCAGACGGTTATTAAACCCGATATAAACAGATAAATTAGGAAGCCCCTGAGCCAGACTGTTGAGTTCATCTTCACACCAGCGATCTCCGCTGCCGAGAAGCACAAACTGTACGTTCATACTGCTGCAAATCGAATACAGAGATCCATAATTCGGAGCGCATAGTTCCTTAAAGCCCTTCTGCTCTACCAGTCGGCTTATCATTCCAACCAGCGGCACCTTCGGATCAACCTTCAGGCCAATTTCCTTCTGCAGGAGTTTTTTGACAGAAGCTTTATTCTTAAGTGAATCAGCACTGAAATTATCAGGCTCGATGTACTTGTCCTTTTCAGGTGACCAGACGTCGTAATCAATACCGTTAAGAATTCCGTGAAGGTCCTCGTGCCTGTAATTGAGCAGTCCGTCCATATTAAAACCGTGTTCAGGACGTTTAATTTCTTCGGCGTAATTCGGAGACACTGTTGTAATTTTATCAGCGGTTATTATTCCTGATTTCAGAAAGTTCAGTGCGCCCGAGAACTCAAGCGCCGAAAGATTCAGTCGATCAGTCTCTTTTTGAAGGTAAACAACATCATTCAGATCAAAAATACCCTGATAGCCGAGATTGTGAATGGTCAGAACACTTGATGTGTCAGAAAACTCTGTTGCCTGTTCTTCTTTTTTCAGCAGATAACATGCCGGCGCTGACGGCCAGTCATGACAATGCAGGACATCAGGAATCCAGTGCAGCATTCGGCAAAGCTGAAAAGCCCCCCTGGACAGCAAAGCAAAACGGGCTGCATTGTCCTTAAAGCCTTCGTCCGGTCTATGGCCATATATACCGTCCCGTCCATAAAAACGCTCATGATCTAGAAAATAAACCGGAACTTCAGAATCAGGCAGAACTGTTTCATATACGGCTGTCCATTCTTCACCATGTCCAAGCCATATTCCCAGGGCTTCATCATGCTTTTTAAGTTCTGAACGATCAATATGATAATATCTCGGCATTATTATTCTTACATCATACCCCAGTCTTTTTAACTGAAGTGAGAGCTCTGTAACTACCTCTGCAAGACCGCCTGTTTTTGCAAATGGTACAGCTTCACTTGAAACCATGAGTATTTTCTTTACTTCTTTCACTTACAGCTCCGGTATCATTCTTTTATAAGTAATGCAGCGACCCCGCATTTTTCAAAATTAACAATAAGATGCTCATTTACATATTCGGTATGTGCATCCAGAGCATATATTAACTTAAAATCAGGTATATGTCCTGCTGAAAAACTTTCGCCTGCATTAGTGTTAAAATTTGCGGCAAGAAGCAGTTTTCTGCCGCTCTTACTGTCTGTACGCGCACAGACTATCAGGCTGTCGTTACCGGTTTCAATAAACTTGATATTTCCGCCCTTTCTCAGCAGCGCCTCAGCTGAAAGAATGCTGTTAACAGATCTTATAAAATCTGTTAAATCAAGGTTACCGCCTAAATCGACCTTTCCCTGATAACCGATAAACTCTACCTTTCTTGGATATCCCGCCTCAAAGCCCTGAACGGCTCCGGACTGCCCGGTACCCATAAGAGCACAGCAGAAATACCTTGGTATTGAAGATATTGCTGTTCCGAAAAGCTGTGCAGCAGCGCCGGTGTCATGTGAAGTAGGCTGAATCATGTATCGGAGAGTATCCTTGCTGTCATGGATAAACTGAAGATATTGCTGAAGTCTCGGAGCAAAGGGCTGTTCCCAGGTATTTGCCGTCAGAAGATTTAGACCAAGTGATGAGACACCTTTAATAAGATCTTCTTCTGAACCAAAAAATTCAGAAAGAATAATAATTCCAGGTGCGAACTTCCGTAAGCGGTGAATAAACCACTTTATAAAGTCCATATTGGATGAATGCAGATTATCAAGCCGGATTATTGCACCGCATTTCTCAACCTTCTTAACCCAGAAAAGCACATATGAAAGCATATATTCATAGATATCATGTCTGATTTTTTCTGCAGGATGGTCATAGTTTATCAGCACCAGGTCTTCCCAGGAAATCCAGCTGTTCATATGCCAGCAGCCGGCTCTTTTCAGTCCGTCATTACGATCCTTGTCGGAAATAAACCAGTGTCCATTGGTTCTTGTTAGTTCATTTTTATCACTCAAATGGTTTAATACTATGTCAAAGCATATCCTGATGCCTTTATCCGCAGCCTTTTGAGCAAACAGTTCAAAATCAGTTTCATCACCACTGTACCTCGAATCGAGTTTAAAAAGATCCGCTGCAGCGTAAGGACTTTGAGAAGGCCCCATGGCTGTGAACGGAAGTATATGAACCGCATTAAAACCAAGATCAGAGATTTCATCCAGTTTCTCAATCCAGTCCGCTATAGTACCTGATACAGTAGGAATAAGCGTATACATTCGCAGGTTATGCATAAACTCAGGATCAACAAGCAGACGGTGATAGCCGCCGGGCTCCCAGAAGGCATCATGACCCTGTACCATAAAAAAGCGGAAACTGAAAAAGCCGCCTTTCGGGAGATCTATGGAAAGCGTGAAGATACAGGAATCTTCATTGTTTTTAAATTTAATCCTGCCCCATTGAGTTTCAGGGAGATCTGTGTGTATATAAAACTCATCCGAATCAGGAGGCTGTTCAAATACAAGGCGCAGTATCAGTTCTGAAGAACCTGTTACCCTGTTAAAATCTTTAACAGGGTTCAGGATTCCGTCTATATCGGATATTTCAAACTTCCAGTTTTTTACACTGGTTAGAACACAGTTATTTTTTAACATGGCAGGGCTTCAGGTCCCATATGTCTTTAGCATACTCATTTATAGTCCTGTCTGAAGAAAATTTCCCTGCGCTTGCAATGTTAATCAGTGAAGATTTCAGCCAGGACTCCCTGTCCCTGTATCTGGTTTCAACAAGTTTCTGTGCATCGATGTATGCCGGAAGATCAGCAAGATTCATATAGTAATCATAATCCATAAGATTCTTTATAAGCTGATCAAAAATCCCCGGTTCGCTGATATTGAAAAAGCCGCTGTTCATAAGTTTGAAGATTTCAGCTATCTCCGGGTAATTGAGAAGATAGTCTACCGGTTTATAACCGTTTCTTTTTTCAGTGACTTCTTCTGTTTTCATTCCGAAGATGAACATATTTTCTTCACCGGCTTCCTCAACAATCTCAATATTCGCTCCGTCCAGCGTTCCCATTGTAAGAGCTCCGTTAAGCATGAATTTCATATTGCTCGTACCTGAAGCCTCTGTGCCGGCGGTGGATATCTGTTCAGAAATCTCTGCAGCCGGAAAAATCTTCTCAGCAAGAGAAACGCTGTAATTGGGAAGGAAAAAGACCTTCAGCATCTCACTTACTTTTCGATCGCCGTTAATAACATGGCTTACATTATTTATAAGCTTAATTATCATTTTGGCCATATCATAGCCCGGAGCAGCTTTACCGCTGAATATAAAAGTTCTGGGGTATATTCTCTCCCCGGATCTTATCCTGTTGTATAAAACTATAATATGCAGGACATTAAGCAGCTGTCTTTTATATTCATGTATACGTTTAACATGAATATCAAAAATGGATTCCGGATCCATTATGAAACCGAATTCTTTCTTACAGTGCGCTGCAAGATCAATCTTGCCCTGCTTTTTAACCTGATCTAGTTTTTCAAGGAAGGAACTGTCATCAACGTGCTTTTTAAGACCCTTGAGTTCCGAGAGATTTGTAATCCATCCATCCCCGATACTCGAGGTGATCAGCTCGGAAAGCGGTTTATTTGCCTTGCGAAGCCATCTTCGCTGAGTTATCCCATTTGTTTTGTTATTAAAACGCTCCGGGAATATTTCATAGAAATCGGGAACAAGCCGTTCTTTAATCAGTTTTGAATGGATTTCAGCAACCCCGTTTACAGAATGTGAACCAAGAATTGCAAGAGGTGCCATTCTTATCCTTTTTTCACCATGCTCTTCTATAAGCGAAAGCCGGGAAAGTTTTCCCATATCACCCGGATACATCCCTGTGACCTTCTGTAGGAAGAAATGGTTAATCTGGTAGATTATCTCAAGATGACGCGGCAGAAAGCGTTCAAACATGCTTACAGGCCATGTTTCAAGGGCTTCAGGCATCAATGTGTGGTTCGTATATCCCAGACATGCTCTTGTTACATCCCAGGCTGTATCCCAGTCAATTTCTTCAATATCCACAAGAATACGCATAAGTTCCGGGACTGCAATTGCAGGATGGGTATCATTGAGCTGAATAGCCATATAATTACTGAGATTCTCTATAGGCTCATTCAGGCGTTTGAATCTTCTGAATATATCCTGCAAAGAAGCACTGACAAAGAAAAACTGCTGCTTGAACCTCAATTCCTTGCCTGAATAAATTGCGTCGTTCGGATACAGAACCTGTGTTAATGTTTCAGCAAGAACCTCTTCATCAACAGTGTTATAGTAATCCCCCTGATTAAACGCCTGAAAATCAAACTGTTCCGAACTTTTGGAATCCCAGAGTCGCAGGGTATTAACAGTGTTTCCTCCATAACCGACTATAGGCGTATCATACGGAACACCGATAATATCGTTTGTATCAACCCAGAAGCAGCGGCCTTTCTTGTTTCTCGCTACACGGCCGCCGAACTGTACGGTAACCGGAATATCATTCCGCCTTATCTCCCATGGATTCTTGAAACGAAGCCAGTCATCAGCCTCCTCAACCTGGTAGCCGTTGACTATGGTCTGCTTGAAAAAACCATACTTATACCGCAGCCCGTACCCGTAGGCAGGAAACTCCAGAGTAGCCAGCGAATCAAGAAAGCAGGCGGCAAGTCTTCCAAGGCCGCCGTTCCCAAGGCCGCTGTCAACCATCGCAGCGCTTATATCCTCCCATTCAACACCTACTTCCTCAAGCATTGCATCTACTTCATTCTTTATCCCGAGGTTGATCATGTTATTTGACATTGATCTGCCCATAAGGAATTCAAAAGAGAAATAGTTAATGAATTTTAATTTCTGCTCTTCGTGTGTTTTTTTGGAGGCAAACCACCGGTCAATTATTCGATCCCTTACCATAAAAGCAAGGGCAATATACTTGTCTGTACTGTGGCTGTTCTCAAGCTTCACAGCAAGGCTGTATTTAAGATGTTCAAGAAATCCCTGTTTGATTTCTTCGGTACTTATACCTTTTTCAGGTAACCCATAGGTATTCTGCATAACCGCTCCTTGCGGCAAGGACTCTCCTTTATTTCAGCAGAGAGTATGCCCTTAATAATTCACCGGTACTCCAGGCCTGTGCGAAGCATCCCTTTCCGTTCTCCGGCATTGCCCCGTCGAAGATTTCGGAAATATAACCCACACCCTGCCTGTATAAATGATTATCAAGAAGATTATCCAGATAATCACCCCAGAATTTTAATTCTTTTTTCTTATCTTCGCAATATAGAAGACTTGATTCAACCATGACACCAATCAGCCAGGGCCATACAGTTCCCTGGTGGTATTTTGCATCCCTTTCATCAGAACCGCCTGTATATTCTCCCCGGAAATCGGAATGATCCGGAGACAAGGTTCTTAATCCCATTGGTGTAAGAAGTTTCTCTTTTACCATATTTATTGATGCTCTTCTTATATCACGATCAATAAGACCATCTGAAGCTGAGGTTGCAAACAGAAGATTAGGCCTCAGCTTATGATCCGCCGCACCGTTCACACAGGTATCGCTTAAAAAGCCATCTTCCACATTCCAGAAAGCCTCTTTAAAAGCTGCAGGTAATTTATTGATATACTCATCCGCATAGGCCGGTACGTCTGTTTTTATCATTGCGCAGAGCTTTTTAATGAGGATAAAGCTGTCATACCACATTGCATTAAGCTCTACTGCATAGCCGTGCCTTGATGTTACAGGCTTCCCTTTGGAAGTAGCATCCATCCAGGTGAGCTGAGTATTTTCATTTCCGGTGGATATCAGCCCGCTGGAATCAAGTCTTGTTTCAGGGACGATATTATTCAAAAAGGCTTCCACGATGCTCGTGACTGCCGGAAACAAAACAGAACGTATAAAATCCACTTCACCGGACTTATTTCCGTAGCCGTACTCTAAGAGTTTCATAACCGCCCTGCAGTAAAGCAGACCTGCATCAATTGAATTGTAGGACGTAAAGCCCTGTGACTCACCGATAGTATTAGGCAGCATGCCGTTTTTAATCATACCAGCATAATCTTTTAAAACATCAAGCCCCCAGGCAAGATTGCCGTTGCACCAGGTAAGCCCCGGAAGCGCTATCATGGTATCCCGACCCCACTCTCCGAACCACGGATAACCGGCATTAACCGATTTCAGACCGGAAAAACTGCTGACAAGAAAATCATTTGCTCCCAGTGAAAGCAGATCCTTATCTGTTTTAATGTTTTCTGTAAAACTTATCTTTTTAGCCAGGATTTTACCGTATTCTTCAACAGTATCTCCGTCAGATCTGTTTTCTGCACCTGCTGAAACTTTTACAACGAATGGCTGCCCCTTATTCAGTGTGATTTTTTCATGTCCGGGAACAAAGCGATCCTCTTCAAAATCCAGACCTCTCTCCCGTTCAATTTCATATATGACATTATGATCCCAGTAAAAATCACCAAAATGCGCCCAGTCTCCGCTGAATGAAACATAGGCCGGAGGCAGCATTGAATAAGGCTGAATACTATACCCATCCTGACTGAAGCTGATATCTTTTTTTAAATCTATATTTTCTCTGGTTGTTGTGTGGCTGTCGCGAAAGGTAAAAAGCAGCCTCAGTTCAACGGGAAGAGTTTCCTCACCTTCCATAAGGGTATATACAATTAATACTGAAGCCTCTTCATCACGCATCAGTATCTCTTTCTTCAAAAGAATATCACCGAAACTGTAAATCCATGTCGGAACCGGAAGAGTACCGAATTCCCTGATATATCCATATCCCTCCGGATACATCACTCCGGGGTATATATTATTCCCAAGCCTGATTTGACTGGAGCTATTAATATTTTCTTCTATGGATGAGAGAAAATGAATGCGCCCCTCTCTTTCCGGAAGAGTGGTAACAAGCAGTCCGTGATATTTCCTTGTATGGCAGCCTATGGCAGTAGATGATGAAAATCCGCCCTTTGAATTAGTTATCAGCCATTCGGATGTCAGTCCTTCAAAGGTGTCAGTTACTATACTTTTGATTCTGTCTAATGGAGTCATCTTATCCTCCGGGACTTGTCCTTCTGAAGACAAGGACTGTCCTTGTCGGAAGGTATGGAGTAATCCAACCGGAATCGCTTTTGTAATCTGCAGCTTTAAGTACAAGATTACCGGGGATCCTTCCACTACCATCGTACTTTTCTGAATCAGAATCAAGAAGAAGATGATAACTTCCCGCAGGAACATTTATTCTGTAGTCACGGTATGACTTAGTTCCGCTCATATTGACTATAAAATACAGCTCTCCCCGGCTATAGGCAAGAACTTGATCATCTTCGTGAAGACAAAGAAGGCCCGGATGACTGCTCTTAAGAACATCACTGCACAGATGAAGCATATCACCAGTAAATTCCAGTATTCTTCCGTACCTCAAATCCCTGTTGCTGCTGAGAGACCATTGACGCCTTGCATAATGATAGCTCCAGCCGTTTCCCTCCCTTGGAAAATCAATCCATTCCGGATGGCCGAATTCATTCCCCATAAAACACATATAACCGTCTCCGCCCAGGGAGAATGTAAGCATATTTATTATCTTTATAAGGGCAATTCCCCGGCTGACTGTTAACGATTGGGTACCGATAGACATATCTGTATACATAGCAGAATCAAGCATGCGGAATATAAGGGTTTTATCGCCAACCAGCGCCTGGTCATGACTTTCAGAATATGCTATATGCTTTTCAGTAAATCTGCGGTTATTAAGCACTCCCCATATTTCGCCGGGACTCCACTGTTCATCGCTCTTTTCCTTAAGCAACTTTATCCAGAAATCAGGTATACCCATTGCCAAGCGGTAATCAAAGCCGCAGCCCCCCGCTTCTGCCTCCCTTGCCATTCCCGGCATACCGCTCATATCTTCGGCAATAGTAATAAAATCAGGTTTAATGCTGTGTATCAGATGATTTGCAAGAGAAAGGTAGCATACGGCATCTTCATCAGTATTGGCGCCGAAATACTTGTCATAGTTATCAAAGGAAGCTCCCAGACCGTGATCATGATAGAGCATACTTGTCACACCGTCAAAACGGTAGCCATCAATATGGTATTCTTCAATCCAGTAGACACAGTTTGAAAGCAGAAAATTAATCACATTGCTGTTGGAATAGTCAAAGCATCTTGAATCCCATGCCGGATGATATCCGCGGGGCCCCTCATGAAAATACAGATAGGGGGTTCCATCGAAATTACTTAAGCCCTCAAGTTCATTTTTAACCGCATGGCTGTGAACAAGATCCATAATTACAGCTACACCGTTGCGGTGACATTCATCTACCAGAAACTTGAATTCATCGGGTGTCCCGTATTTGGAACTTAATGCAAAGAAATTAGCAACCTGATAACCGAAGGACCCGTAATAAGGATGTTCCATGAGGGCCATAAACTGAACGGTATTAAAGCCCGCAGAGATTATTCTCGGCAGGACATTCTCACGAAATTCATTGAATGTCCCTATACCATAATGTTCCGCCGCCATTCCAATGTGGGCTTCGTAAATAACCGGTTCCCTGGATGGGGTAAAATCTTTTACAGACCATTTATATTCCTGCGCCGGGTTCCACATTCGTGAGCAGTAAATGTATGTCTGACTGTCCTGCTCAACCCTTGTGGCATATGCAGGAATACGGTCACCTTCACCGCCCTTCCACTTCAGATAAAGCCTGAAATAATCTCCATGTTCCAGCACACCTTCAGGCAGTATAATTTCCCAGTCCCCGTGTTCATTCAGACGGCTGAACCGGTAATCATCCGAACAGAGCCATGAGGTCCGGTCCGATAGCAGATACATTTCATCAGCGTTAGGAGCCCATTCGCGTATACAGGTGTTTTTGCCCTGTTTATGAACTCCGTAATATTCAAATGACCTGCCGAAACCTTCGATACTTTCAAGCAGGTGATGCTTCCTGTAGTTATACAGATCTATTCGTCTCTGAAGATTTCCGGCATAGGGCGAGAGATAGGAATCTTCCTGAATCAGCTGGTTAAAAGGTTTATTGTTTTTCAGATTGCAGTTCCATCCTGAAGAATTGCATTTTTATGAATAATCAGAACTCCGTCAACTATATGATAATTGCCGTAATCTCCGTCCCTGCGCTCAAAATTATCTATTCCTATACGACAGTGAGCGCCTATTCTGGCGTTTTTATCGATTATTGCCCTTTTTATGATAGCGCCGCGGCCTATGCCCACATTCGGAATATTCTTCTTTCTGTTATCTTCTATCTGCTCGGGTGTTTCATAAAAGTCGGCACCCATACAGTATACGCCGTCAAGTGTAGCTCCATCTGAAATTATGGTTCTTGCACCGACAATTGAATATGAGATTGATGCATCAGTTATAATTGAGCCTTCAGCTGCAAGAGACTGTTTGAAAGTACAGGAATTGATTTTTGAGGGAGGAAGATGCCTTCTATAGTTATATACAGGGTTTTCTTCATCATACAGATTGAAGTTCGGCTCTATTGAAGCAAGGTTGATGTTAGCCTCATAGAAGTTTTTAATCGTTCCGATATCCTCCCAATAGCCGTTGTATACATATGATTTAACATTAAGACTTTTTATAGCCTCCGGAATAATCTCCTTGCCGAAATCGGTGAAGTCAGATTCCAGACATCTGTGCATAACATCAGCATTAAAAAGATAGATACCCATAGAAGCCAGATAGTCTTTTCCGGATTCCGGTCGTATCGAGTTACGTTCGGCAACTTCCTGGGGAATTTTATAATCATTTATATCCAGGCTGGGACCCGGCTTTTCAAGAAACATGTCGATTGTATTTTTATTATCCGTCTGAAGTATTCCAAGTTCATTAGCATCTGTCCTTGTAACAGGGGTGGATGCAATAGAAATTTCGGCAGCCCGTTCCTTGTGCTTGTTCAGGAAATCTTTTAAATCCATCTTATACAGCTGGTCTCCGGATAAAATCATATAATGCGTGGGCTGGTTATCTGCAAAACGCTGAAGGTTTTTTCTTACAGCATCAGCTGTGCCCTCATACCATCCGCTGCTTGAATGAGTCTGTGAGGCTGCAAGGATTTCAACAAAGCCCTTTGAAAATACATCAAACTGATATGCCCTGTTGACATGAAGGTTAAGCGATGCCGATTCAAACTGGGTAAGAATATAAATCTGTCTGAAACCGGAATTAATACTGTTTGATATGGCGATGTCAATAAGTCTGTATTTTCCGCCGAAAGAAACTGCTGGTTTTGCACGTTCCTTTGTAAGAGGATAAAGCCTGGTACCCTTTCCGCCGCCCAAAATAATGATAATCACTCTGTCCATATTCCTCTCCTCATATATGGATATTATATAATGAAGTTTCGAATTTTCGCAAACCAACATTTGGTTAATAATTCAGAATATTTTCCTCTCTATTAAAAATTGCTGTTTTTAAGTATACTCCTGTTTATGATTTTGAATTTTGTTGATTTAGGCAGAATGAATTACGGTGAAGCCCTGGAGATACAGCATAAGGCTGTATCCCTCATTCAGCAGAACAAACTTTCAAACACCCTTTTCTTTGTTGAGCACAACCCGGTATTAACTATGGGGCGGCGAACCGAAAGAAAAAACATTCTTGCCACAGACGATATGCTAAAAGATGAAGGCGTTGAACTCTTTGATGTTGAACGCGGAGGCGATGTAACCTATCACGGTCCCGGCCAGCTAGTTGGATACCCGATACTGAGGCTTGAAGAATTCGGAAAGGATCTTCATCTTTATGTCAGCATGCTTGAGAGTGTAATTGAGAATCTGCTTAAAGAAGAATACGGAATTGAAACAACATCGGACAAGGGTAAATACACAGGCGTATATATCGGATCGAGAAAAATAACAGCAATCGGGATAGCTGTACGGAAGTGGATAAGTTTTCACGGCTTTGCATTTAATGTAAAGACCAACCTGAGGCATTTTGACTGGATAATTCCCTGCGGACTGGCTGATCGCAGCGTAACGTCTCTTGAGAAAGAACTTCGGAAAGCAGTCGACTTTGAACTGGTAAAACAACTGACACTTAAACATTTTTCGAAGGTCTTCAGAGTAGACATTGCTGAGAAAAGCATAGGAGAAATACTTGAAATCTAATTCAGGCAGGCCGGAATGGCTTAAAGTAAGATACCGTGCGGGAGCTGATTTTTCCTTTGTTGAAAACCTTCTTGAGTCTCTTAATCTTAATACTGTCTGCGAAGAAGCTGCCTGCCCGAACAAGGGTGAATGCTTTAACAGAAAAACAGCTACTTTTATGATTCTGGGAAAGGTATGCACGAGAAACTGTACCTTCTGCAACGTATCAGGCGGAACTCCTGAAGATGTATTATCTTCTGAACCGGAGAATATTGCGCAGGCTGTCAAAGAATTAAAGCTGAAACATGTCGTTATAACATCGGTTACAAGAGACGATCTCCCCGACGGCGGCTCCGATCATTTCGCGAATGTAATTACCGCAATAAAAAAAGCATATTCAGATGTAATTATCGAGGTTCTTATACCTGATTTCCAGGGCGTTACCGATGACCTGAAAAAAGTTATATATGCCGGTCCTCATATTATAAATCACAACATTGAAACTGTACCGCGGCTTTATGATGAAGTGCGTCCGATGGCCGACTACCGGCAGTCACTTGAACTTCTTGAAAAAGTAAAAACTTTTTCTGATAAAATCTACACTAAATCAGGGCTGATGACCGGACTCGGTGAAAAAACCGATGAAGTTATTGAGGTTTTCAGTGATCTCAGAAAGGCCGGCTGTGATTTTCTTACAGTCGGACAGTATCTTTCACCTTCAGATAAACATCACCCGATAATCGAATACACTACACCGGAACAGTTTGACATGTACGCGGAAAAAGCGATGAAACTAGGATTTCTACATGTTTCATCCGCACCGCTGGTCCGCAGTTCATATCTTGCAGATGAAGCAATGAAAAATATTAAATCCTGATTTTTACATAAGTCAAAAAAAAGCAGCCGATACAGGCTGCTTTTTTATTCTATAAATCTGTTAAACTATCTGCGGACCTTTTCTCATGAGGTACTGTCCAAAGCCCTTCTCAACACAGAGTTTATCTCCGTCGGTAACGGTAGTTCCGCGGATGATTGTTCTCACAGGCATTCCTTTGATTTCCATGCCTTCGTATGCGTTGTAGTCAACATTCATATGATGTGTTTTGGCAGAGATTGTATGGGTCTTCTCAGGATCCCATAATACAATATCAGCATCTGAACCGACTGAAATTGTACCCTTTCTTGGATAGAGGCCCATAGCCTTTGCTGTATTTGTTGATGTAATTGCAACAAAACGGTTAAGATCGATTTTACCGGAATTAACACCGTTATGGTACATAACCATCATTCTGTCTTCAATGCCGGGAATTCCGTTAGGAATCATATGCCAGCCCGGCTTACCCAGTTCCTTTCCTGCTTTCTTACCGTCAACTCCGCCTTCATAGTTGAAAGAGCAGTGATCAGTAGAAACACACTGAAGTGTTGTGTTTCTGAGGGCTTCCCAGATGTATTTTGCATCTTCCGGAGTTCTTACGGGCGGACCGCATGCCCATTTGGCACCTTCAAAACCGGGAACACGCATATCGTCTTCAAACTTGAACATATACTGAGTACATGTTTCACCCATTACCTTGTAACCCTTTGAACGTCCGATAGCCATCTGTTCGATAGAATCACTGCAGGACATGTGTACAACGTAGAGTTTTGCGCCTGTTATTGCAGCCATGGCAATCGCTCTTGCAGTAGCTTCGCCTTCAATTTCACGCGGGTGAGCAACAAGATGATACTTTGGCTCCAGTTTACCTTCAGCAACAAGCTTTTCAGTAAGCAGCGCAATGGCATCTCCGTTCTCGGAGTGTGTCATTAGCATTATATCAGCCTCTGCAGTTTTCTCCATTGCCTTATAAAGCGCAGTATCATCTACCATAAAAGCGCCTTTGTAAGCCTGAAAAACCTTCAGAGAACAAACACCGATATCATTGAGGGTGGAAATTTCATTGATAGATTCTTCTGTAGGATCGGTTATTGCAATATGGAAACCATAATCGATTATGGTATTGCCTTTAGCCTTTTCCTGCCACATTTCAACACCCTGTTTCAGGGTCTGACCTTTCTGCTGTAAAGCGAAGTCAATGTGGGTAGTAGTGCCGCCGAATGCAGCTGCTGACTGTCCTGTGTAGAAATCGTCAGCTGTTATTGTACCGCCGAATGGCATATCCAGGTGGGTATGCGCATCAATGCCACCGGGTATAAGGTATTTTCCTGAAGCATCAATAACTTCAGCGCCTTCTGAAGGAAGGTTTGTACCGATCATGGCAATCTTCTCGCCGTCAATCAGGACATCAGCCTTATAGGTGTCACTGGCGGTTACAATTGTACCGTTTTTAATAAGGGTCTTCATTGTATTACCTCCGAAAAATTACATTCACGATGTTAGCGTGAACAATTACATTCTAATACCTATATATTAATCAGGCAACCTGAAATTGTTTTATATTCAGGGTTTTGTATCGTTGAGAACTTTTATTATATACAATGACAGATACTGCCTGAATTTTTCCTTCTTTTTTATAACATTGAAGGCACTGTTTCTTGAAAGCAGCTCAGCAATATTCTCAACACGCTCCGGATCAGGGACTGCAAAGGCTGTTTCCCTGAGAATTTTTCTCATATAGTCGCGGACCATATTTTTAACATCCTTAACCAGGTTATTTCGTGCCTCATAATCGAGAAGAGGATTCCATTCCTCCTGAAGTTCGGTAAGGGTATTTTCAATTGTAAAGCTTGTATAGTTATATCTCAGCTTCAGCAGTTCAACACCCTTTTTATAATCCTGAGAGGGAACCTTTTTGACAGAACCTGAGGCTGTAGACCTTGGTACATGTTTTGAATCTGAAATAGTAATTTTAGATTCATTAATTTCAGAAGCCGACTTTTTAACCTTACGCTTGCGGTTACCTCGAAACATGAATACAAGCTTTCTGAGAAAAGAAAAACTCATCCAGAACGGCATGGAACTTCTGGCTACTGAATACAGATCTTTTCTACGGAGATCCAGAATAACAGAAATCGGCTTCATATGAACGGCCTTTTCCTCCATCCAGCCCTGGACTACCGCCTTCAGTTTGATATTCTTGGATTCCTGCATTGCAAGATATAGAAGTTCGTAACTTAAAAGAGCAAAAAGAAGGGGGTCTTCCTTTTTTATGTCCTTCACAAGTTCTGCATGATATACGTCATCACTCGTCATGGCAGGAAGCATTCTGTATTCATTCATCACATCAATCCAGTTATCAAGGATTTTCTTACGGTAAAAATCATGAGCATTCGCAACCTTCCGGTGTGCAAGAGTCAGAATTGAAGACTTATGAATGTAATATATCTTCTTGTCTACAGTTTTAATCTTAACAAGCTCAGGAAGTATTTCATCTTCCTTAATCTTAAGCTTACCTTCAATAAAATCATGAAGGTCTTTTTTTGAGAATTTGCTGTTAAGGTAGGGACCTGATTTATCTTTAAAATCATAAATATCGCTGATTGAGTAATAAAAGGGTTCCTTCTTGAGCTGATCCCCTACACTTTTAAGGGCACTTTCCTTCAGTTTCTGCCGCTGAACTATGCCCTTGTAATAAAGGAGATAACCGTGAACAAGGATGGAAGAATGAAGAATACCCTCATCCTGACTCGTTTTATTTTCTTTGTCTGCAAGTTCTTTCCTGATAAAGGCAGAAAGCTGGGTCCAGAATGTGAAAATAAACTCATCAGGCTTACGGATATTGGTTACCGCTCTGCCGGGGTTTCCCTGGATCATCTTGATAAGTTCTCCCAGAGCCCTTGTATTCTGCTTAAACAGGGGAATCATCTTGTGGTAGATATAATTGGAATTATTCTTATGAACCAGATAATTTCGCATCTTGTTAACCGCAAGTGAAAGAAGCCGGTTTTTAATCTGTGCGCCCGGAGCAATTATGTTATTAATACCGTTGCTGAACTTAAGCCGGTACAGCTGATTATCCTTTGAAGAATTGAGGACTATTGTCATTTCATCAGGCATGTTCAGGTTAAAGAGACTGTCTTCAGGTATTCTGATGTTAATACTGTTTTCGGTAGGAAAGGGATAGTCCGAATTTGCTTCAACTTTGGCAAATTCCGCTTCAATTGCCGTGGCCTGAAAACTGGTGTTCTGAATCAATGATATCCGGCTGCCCTCATAAACGAGCTTACAGTCACCTGATTTTTCAAGGTCAATAAGCATTGCAGTCAGAATATCATCGGTATTAGTCTCAAAAACTGAATACCGGTCATTTTCGTCGTTTAAAATAAGCTGATGAATAAATTCCAGCAGGCTGTCGTAGTCAAATTCCCAGATATTTTTTCTTTTGGAATAAGCATTTATGATTCTTGTCAGAATATTGGTTGCGGCCATTAACAGTAATCCTACCGGCGCTTTAACGCTTTGTCAACGATGTTATTTTTTGATGTTATTATTTTTAATTTGACAATTTGCACTGATAAAGGTTTTTACTTGCTTTTATTTCTTTTTTGCCTTTACAATAAATATTATGAAAGATCTCAAATGGTATTTTCCGGATAATCTTTCAGCTGCAGTTGAACTATTTTCCGCTGGTTACAAACTTCATGGCGGGGGCACCTTTCTTTTCAAATCTCCACTCAACACTCCCGGTCTGATTGATTTAAAACATATCACACAGATGAATACAATTGAAATTACTGATGACATTATCAGAATCGGTGCCAACAGCACCTATACTGATATTTCAAAGTTTATGTCAGAAATAGAGGCGGAAAATATTTTCACAGCTTCTGTCGGCAATGCTGCGGCTACTCCGCTTCGCAACCGGATAACAGCTGGCGGAAGTATCTATGCCTCTCCGAAGTGGTCCGATATCACCGGCCCGCTTCTTGTTTCAGATGCCGGATTCCGAATCAGCGGTTCTGAATTTCCTGTTTCAGCAAAAGACTATTACAGAAGCAGTGAACTTAGAAAATCAGGAATTATAAGCGAAATACTTGTAAGCCGTAAAAACTTAAAGGGCAGCTATTTCAGATATATCCGGACCGATTTCGATTACCCCTTCTTTACAGTCTCTGCTGGAGCAGCATCAGATGGAAAATTGAACGCGGCAGTAACCGGCATTTCCGGCGGCAATTTATTCTGCAGCGGTAAACCTGAAGAAATTATTGAACAGATTGACTCACAGGCCGGATTCAGCGATGAAAGAGGCACCGGAGCAGAATATCTTAAACACCGTCTTATGGTTGAACTTAAAAGGACTCTCGCAAATGCCGGAGGTAGCAGCAATGTCTGATTTTATCGAAATGGATTTTATAATCAACGGCAAAAAAGAATCGTACAGTTTCAAGCCCGGCGAAACGCTGCTTAAGGTTCTGCGTGATAACGGACATACCGAAGTCCATAACGGCTGTGAAAGCGGCGACTGCGGAGCCTGTGTCGTAATCATGGATGGCAGAACGGTTAATTCCTGTGCTGTATTTGCCGCCACTGCTTCGGAACGTGAAATAATCACGGTTAAGGGGATCGGAAGCGTTCACCATCCGCATCCCATACAGACAGCCTTTGCAGAGGCAGGAGCAATTCAGTGCGGTTTCTGTACACCCGGACAAATAATGAGTACATACGCGCTTTTGATGCATAATCCAGAGCCCGGAATAAGTGAAATTAAAAAAGCTCTCGACGGCAACTTATGCAGATGCACTGGCTATAAAAAAATAATTGAGGCGGTTCAGTTGTCTGCAGCAAGAATGAAGGAGGCTGATAATGAAGCATAGTTTTAAAGAAGCCTCTGTATCTCACCCTAAATATGATGCACTTTCACTTGCTTGCGGGACAGAACACTACACGGATGACTATAAGACTGATAATCCTGTTTATGTTGCCTTTCTTTATTCCAAAATAGCCTTCGGTGAAATCATATCAATAGACACTTCTGAAGCTGAAAAAGCTGATGGTGTACAGGGGATATATCATTATGGAAATACCCCTTCCACACTGTACACGACAGCAGGTCAGGGTTTTCCTGAACCATCCCCGTATGACTGCAGGATGTTTGATCGTTATGTCCGATTCTGCGGCGATCGTATAGCTGCTGTCGCAGCCGATGATCCTGAAACTGCCGAAAAAGCTGTTAACCTGATTAATGTTGAATTACAGGAAAAAGCCCCGCTTTTTGATATTGAATCAGCGATGGAAGCCGATGCACCCAGGCTTCATTTTGATGACGAATACCCTGCCATTCCGGTAACTTATAAGCCTGAAAGCAACCTTGCTGCTGAAGTTATTATCGGTTTCGGTGATATGGAAAAGGGATTCGACTCTGCTGATGAAATACTCGAAGACAGCTACAGTATGCAGTATGCATCCCACTGCGCCATGGAACCCCACTCTGTAATCACATATTTTGACAGCCGCGGCAGGCTGGTAATAGTTTCAGCCACACAGGTTCCCTATCATGTAAGACGCATTACCGGAAGAGTCTGCGGCCGCGAACTGAAACAGATACGGGTTATTAAACCGCGTGTCGGTGGAGGTTTCGGCGGAAAGCAGGAAGTTTTTCTTGAACCTGTAGCTGCCTGGATATCCTGGGATCTTAAAAGATCCGTTCGTATTATTCTTTCAAGAAAAGAAGTTTTCATAAGCAGCAGAACAAGACATCCAATGCGGAGCCGTGTGAAAATCGGTTTTAAGAAATCCGGTAAAATAACCGCTCTGGAAATCGACGATCTGATGAACGCGGGAGCCTACGGACCGCATGCTCTTACTGTTCTTTCAAACGCAGGCGCAAAGGTACTGCCGCTCTACAATAAAATTGAAAATATGGCGTTCACGGGAAGGTCTGTATATACTAACCTTCCCGTCGGCGGCGCATACCGCGGCTACGGAGCCACCCAGGGCTATTTTGCCCTGAATCAGCATATAGATGAGATATCAAGACGCTGCGGCATAGATTTTCTCGACTATGTAATGAAATGGCATATTAAATCAGGTGAAACATCAAAGGTTTTTGAAGCCCTCGGCGAGGGAAAAGAAGGTGTCAGTCAGTACATTCGCTCCTGCGCACTTGAGGAGTGCATTAAAAAGGGCGCATCTGAAATAGACTGGAAAAACAAACGCGGAAAGAAAATAAAAAACGGAAGCCTTGTAAGCGGCGTCGGTGCCTCGGTAAGCATGCAGGGGTCCGGAATTCCCGAGATTGATATGGCAAGCTGCTATATCAAGATGAATGAGGACGGTTCCTTCAACCTGCAGACCGGCGCAACTGATATCGGTCAGGGTTCTGATACCATCCTTGCTCAGATTGCCGCTGAAGTACTGCACACTGAAACAGCAGAGTTTATCGTCCTCTCATCAGATACCGACACGACTCCCTTTGATACCGGAGCCTATGCGTCATCGACTACATATGTAACCGGGAATGCTGTTAAAAAATGCGCTCAATCTGTTTTAAGTCAGATTATGCAGGCAGCCTCTGAAATGCTTGGAATACCGGTCGATAAACTCAAGGCGGAATCAGGAATAGTAACAGCAGATAACGGAAAGAAAAGTATAACCTACGGCGAAATCTGCGCCTACAGACTTTACACATCAGGTCAGTTCCAGATTCAGGCAACCGAATCATATGTCGGCAGTGAATCACCGCCCCCTTTCACCGCACAGTTTGCTGAAGTAACTGTTGACACGGAAACCGGTGAAATTAAAGTTGTTAAATTTGTAACAGGCATGGACTGCGGAACAGCACTGAACCCGATGCTTGCAGAAGGTCAGATAGAAGGAGCCGTAATGAACGGTATTTCATATGCTCTTACAGAAGAATATCTGTTCAATAAAAAAGGCCGTATGACTAATCCGAACTTCGGAGCCTATAAAATCTTCAATGCAGCAGATGCCCCGGAGATGGTTACAATTATTGCGGACAGTTTTGAAGAAACCGGGCCCCTCGGTGCAAAAAGCGTCGGGGAGATTGCTCTTAACGGTCCGGCACCGGCAATTGCAAATGCTGTATTTGACGCTGTTGGAATAAGACTTACCCAGACCCCGTTTACTGCGGAAAAGGTATGGAAAAAACTTAACAGGGTTTAAGATGAAAAAGAAGATACTACTTAAAAACTGCGTCATCGCAGATAGAACGTTATTCATAAAGAACGGATCATTGCTGATTGAAGACGGAAGCATCAGTAAAATTTCTGCAGACTCCGATTCTATCAAACCTGATGTTAATGAAACCGACATTTTCGACCTGCAGGGACGCCTGCTTCTCCCCGGTCTGACAAATCCGCATACTCACCTTTATTCATCGCTTGCTACAGGCCTGTCGCCACTAAGTACACCGAGGAATTTCTCGGAAATACTTTCAAATTACTGGTGGCCTCTGGATAAGGTTCATGATGAGCAGTCTGTCTACTACAGTGCCGTGGCCGGAATACTTGATGCTGTCAAACATGGAGTCACCTGTATTTTCGATCATCATGCTTCGATGAGTTTTGTAAAAGGCAGCCTTGATGTAATTAAAAAAGCTGTAAAACTAGCCGGTATAAAGGCAGTACTGTGCTATGAAACAAGCGGACGTTACGGTATGGATAAGGTTCCTTCACATGTAGAGGAGAATCTTGATTTTCTTCAGCGTCACACACATGACTCTCACATCAAGGGAATGCTTGGTTTTCATGCAAACTTTACTCTCAGCAATTCTGCACTTGCCGAGACAGCAGAAGTGATCTCAAAATACCTGGGCGAAATTCCTATACACATTCACTGCGGCGAAGACAAGGCCGATCTTGATTTCTGCCTGGAAAGCGGATATTACGGCCCTGTAGACCGGCTTAACCGTTACAGACTGATTAATTCAAAGTCAATTCTGGCACATTGTGTTCACCTTTCTCATAAAGACTATGAAATACTGCATGAGGTTAAACCCCATATCGTTACCAACCCCGAATCAAATGCTAACAACCGTGTAGGAAAAATGGATCGTTCCGTTCTTCCTTTTTTCACACTGGGAACTGACGGTATGAGTTTTGATATGATTGCATCGCTTCGTTCAATGTATCTGCTCGGCAGAGGATATACCGAAGACATGAAAAAGCTTCATGACACTTTTTTTGGAGAAACAGCAAAACTTGTTCAGGATTATTTTCCTTCTTCAGGGACACTTGAAGAGGGGAAAGATGCAGATATTGCCGTACTGGATTATATTCCACAGACTGAAATAAACGCGGATAATCTGATTGGACATTTAATTTTTGGTTCAAAGGGCGGAAACACATATATGACCATTGCACGTGGAAATATACTGTACAGCAGCGGAAACATCAATTTTACTTATGAAAGCAGTCTCCGGACAGAAATCAGGAAAGCCGCTGCGGATCTTCACCGGAGGTACTATGGCTGATTTATCAGTAAGTATTAATGGAATAGACTTTTTAAATCCTGTAATGCCGGCTGCAGGACCTAATGTCAAAACGGCCGTTCTAATGACGAGGGCAGCGCAGCTTGGAGCGGGGGCAATAGTTTCAAAAACCTTTTCGGTAAAACCAGCATCAGATCCCAGACCGACGATGAAAAAAATCAGAGACGGAGGACTTCTGAACTGTGAAACCTGGCTTGAAGACAGCTACAGCAATTTCATTGATGAACTGCATAAAGTTAAGGAAAACAATATTCCGCTCATTGTTTCCATTGGATACAGCGCAGAGGATGTAAATTTCCTTGGAAGTCTTCTTGAAAGAGAAATAAAACCCGATGCAGTTGAATTCTCAACACATTATACAGGCCATAATGTTGAACCGCTGGTTGACGTAGCAGAATCACTGCGTAACAGTATTAAGGCTCCGGTATGGATGAAAATTTCTCCGGGCTTTCCTGACATTGAAAAACTTGTACTTGCAGCAGAACCTTTTGTTGACGCCTTTGTTGCGGTTAATTCACTCGGCCCTGCACTGGATTTTGATCCTGTAAAATGCAGACCTGCTTTAGGATCTGAATGGGGTCAGGGCTGGATGTCCGGACCTCCGCTGATGCCGATTGCCCTGGCTGTTGTTCACAGACTGTCTATGGCGGTTAAAAAACCGATTATAGGCGTCGGAGGAATCACCACAGGTGAAGATGCGGTTAAGTTTCTTATGGCGGGAGCCTCCGCAGTTCAGGTCTGTACAGCGGCCATACATGAGGGACCATCAGTATACGGAAGGATTGCTGATGAAATAAACACCTGGCTTGATGCCAATAATTATTCAGAAATAAAGGAAATAATCGGACTTTATAGAAAAAATTAATATCAGGAGTTTTTAGAATGACATCCGAAATTTACAGCCTCATAGAAGACCTTTCCCAAAAATACAGGGACTACACAGCAGACAATCTGTCGAAGATTGTTCAGATACCGAGTTTCAGCGGTCAGGAGGAGGATGTTATCAAAAGACTTCAGACGCTATGTGCAGATGCCGGTTTTGATGATGTCTATATTGACGGACTCGGAAATCTGATTGGACGTGTAGGAAACGGTCCGATGAAAATTGCCTTCGATGCGCATATTGATACAGTCACCGTCGGTGATGAAAAACAATGGACAACTCCGCCCTTCTCCGGGCAAATAACAGATGAGCTGGTAAAAGGCCGGGGAACAGCAGATCAGAAAGGCGGCGCCGCATCCATGATTACAGCCGGCCGTATGCTGAAAGAACTAGGCTATGACGGAAAGTTCTCAGTGTTTTTCACATTTACAGTCATGGAAGAAGACTGTGACGGCATGTGCTGGAAATTCATTATTGAAGAAGAAAAGCTTGTACCAGATTACTTTGTAAGTACCGAGCCCTCATCCTGCAATCTGTACCGCGGCCACCGCGGCCGAATGGAAATGGAAGTAATTTTCAAGGGAATCTCCTGTCACGGAAGTGCTCCTGAACGCGGAGTAAGTGCTGCATATAAGGCTGCGAAAGGAGCATTAGCAGCAGAAAAACTCAATGAAGAACTGGAACCTGATGAGGATAATTTTCTCGGAAAGGGAACAGTTGTTGTTTCTGTTATGGAAGCCCACGGACCGTCTCAATGTGCGGTACCCGATCAGGCAAAACTCTACCTTGATCGAAGACTGACATGGGGAGAAACCGAAGAACTTGCTGTAGAGCAAATCAAAAAAATCATGCCTGATGCTGAATCAGTTACAGTGCCCTACTACGATAAAATCAGCTGGAAAGGAACTAAATACAGTCAGCCGCTTTATTTTCCTACATGGAAGATAGGACGTGATCATAAACTTGTCACATCAGGCGAAGCTGCATATAAAAGCCTGTTTAACAGGGATGTAAAGGTCGATAAGTGGACCTTCTCTACCAATGCTGTTTCAGTCTGCGGCCGTCACGGAATTCCTTCAATAGGATTCGGGCCCGGTGATGAAAATCAGGCTCACGCACCGAATGAAGTTAACAGGATTGATGATCTCATGCTGTGCAGTGCCTTCTACACCGCTCTTGTCTACTCGCTTGATGCGCAGCTTGAAGGAAACGAAAATTGAAATTCTATTACAGATGCACTGACTGCGGTAAAACCTATGACATTAAGCCTGATGTATATCTATGTCCTTCATGCACTTCAAGGCAGCCTGAAAACAGACCGCTTAAAGGAGTTCTTGAAACCACCTTTGAAGGAAAAACAGATACAAATACAAAGGACCGCCAGGGTTTCATTCACAGACTTCTGCCTGTAGAAAAAAAATATTTCCCTCCCGCTCCGGTGGGCAGCACTCCGCTATGGAAACCGGAAAATCTACGCAAAGAACTTAATCTTGAAGAACTGTTTATCAAAGACGATACACTGAATCCTACCGGAAGCCTTAAAGATCGTGCGTCCTACCTTGTTTCGGCATTTGCTAAAAAATACAGGATAAATGAAATAACGGTTGCTTCGACAGGAAATGCGGCATCCTCAATGTCCGGAATCGGAGCATCAGCAGGACAGAAAATAAAAATCTTTATACCTAAATCTGCACCTAAAGCAAAAATGGTTCAGTCCCTTCAGTATGGAGCAGAAGTAACTCTTGTTGACGGCACTTATGATCTGGCCTTTGATCAGTCAATCGCTTACACGAGGAAAAACGGAGGTCTGAACAGGAATACTGCTTTTAATCCCCTCACACTCGCAGGTAAAAAAACAGCAGCGCTTGAAATATTTCTTCAGCTCGGAAAGGTTCCTGACTATATCTTTGTTCCGGTAGGAGACGGAGTAATTCTTGGCGGACTGTACAGAGGTTTTGAAGATCTAATCCGTCTGGGGCTTTCAGAAAAAATTCCGGTTATTCACAGTGTTCAGGCCGAGGGTTCAAATGCCATAAACAGAGCTTTAAAAAACGGAGATTTTTCAGACCCTGTTTCATCCGCCACGATTGCTGATTCAATTTCAGTTGATATCCCCCGAAACGGTTATCTTGCCATGAAAAAACTGATACAGCATTCCGGAGTCGGGATAGATGTTTCAGACGCTGAAATTCTGAAAGCTCAGAAAAAACTAGCATCATCCACAGGATTATTTGCAGAGCCATCATCAGCCTCTGTACTCGCCGGACTTCTTTCTGTCAGAAAACATATATCTGACAGGGCCACTGTGGTTCTTCTTGTAACAGGCAGCGGCTTAAAAGATATTGACGGAGCGATGAAAGGGCTTGAATTAGACGGAGTTTAATATGCACAAAATCAGTAATCCGGTAATCAGAACAGATGCCGCTTCTAAAGCATCAGGAAAAGCGAAGTACACCGCGGATCTCGATTTTGAAGGACTTACCTGGGGCATACCGGTAGCCTCCTCCATTCAATGCGGAACTATTGAATCTATCCATTACCCCGAACTGCCTGAAGGTTATTTCATAACTGGAGCAGATGATATAGACGGCCTGAACAGAGCAAGCATTGTTGCACAGGACTGGCCGATTTTTGCTGCAAAGGAAATTTCCTTCTACGGCCAGACCTTATGTGTTGTATCAGGACCTGACCGGAACATATGCAGGCAACTGGCTTCGGATATTAAAATTGATTATATCCGGACAGACGCTATTTCCGGAATCAGTGAAGCTGTAGAGTGGTTCAATGACTATCATATCAAAAAAGGTGATCCTGAAAAAAGCTTCAGTTCGGCATGGAAAATATTTGTTAATGAATTCAGTACAGGTATTCAGGAACAGGCATATATGGAACCCCAGGCAATGACTGCAGTCTATAATGACGGCTCCCTGATGATCTACGGCTCCCTGCAATGTCCCTACTACGTAAAAAACTCACTTGCGGCCAGTTTCAAAATTGCCCCCGAGAAGATACGGATTATCCAGTCTGTCACGGGAGGAGCCTTTGGAGGCAAGGAGGATTATCCTTCCATACTGGCATCACAGGCGGCAGCCGCAGCAATAAAATCCGGTTCGCCTGTTAGAATAGTACTTGACCGCAGGTATGACATGACCGTCACTCCAAAACGCCATCCTTCAGTCATACGTATCCGTACAGCGGTAGATAAAGATAACCGGATTACAGCACTTGATATTGATACAAAAATTGACGCCGGGGCATTTCAGACTCTATCGGGGGTAGTTCTTGAACGAGCAGTTTTTATCTGCAGCGGAGCTTACAATATAGAGAATCTGAATGTCCGCGGCAGAACCATGAAAACAAATCATGTGCCTTCAGGAGCGTTCAGAGGGTTTGGAGGCCCGCAGGCTTTGTTTGCCGCAGAGATGAATATGTATGCAGTCGCAAAGGCACTTAAACAGGATCCATCCGAGTTTAAATTAAATCATTTGCTTAAAAAAGGAGACCTGTCGGTTACCGGAGGGCTTTTCCGCGATGATATACTTCTTAAACAGATGTTTGAGAAGGTTAATAAAGTATCCGGATATACAGAAAAATATGAACGTTATTCAAAGCCGGAAAATTTGCAAAGCCATAAGATACGCGGCATAGGTATTTCATATGCTGCACACGGAGGCGCCTTTACCGGAAGCGGTGAACAGGAAATCATAAAAAGTCTCGTAAGGCTGAAAGCTTCTCCGGCCGATTCCGACCCTGAGAAACCCGTAATAACAGTGCTGGTTTCAAATGTTGAAATGGGTCAGGGAGCATCAACCACTCTTAGAAAGATCGTTGCTGAAACAATGAATATCCCGCTTTGTAACATTGTTTTTCAGCAGCCTGATACTGCTGAGGTTCCTGATTCTGGGCCGACGGTAGCTTCCCGCACGGTAATGATTGTCGGCAAGCTTCTCGCTGATGCTGCAGCTGAACTATCATTAAAACTCAAAGATTCTGTAAGAAATTATTCAGATGAAATTACCGTAGAAAAGCGGTATATGCATCCAGCAGAACTTGTTTGGGATGAAAAGACATTCAGCGGTGATGCTTATCCGGGGTATAGCTGGTCAGTAAATGTTGTAGAAGTCGAAATTGACAGTTTAACCAGGCAGATTGAAATAAAGGGTTCCTGGGCGGTTTATGATGTAGGAACACCGATCGACATAAACATACTGAAGGGCCAGATGCATGGAGGAACAGCCCAGGCTTTCGGGTATTCAACAATAGAGAACATGGTACTTCATAAAGGGCAATTCGCTCAGGCCTCTTTCACAGACTATACCATCCCGACGACAATGGATTTTCCTGAGACAGAATGCCATTTTATGGATAACCCATACCCCCGCGGCCCCTTTGGGGCCAAGGCTGCAGGTGAACTTCCAAACGAAGGTCCTGCTGCCGCTGTAGCAGCAGCTGTATCACAGGCCGTGGGAAAAATACAGTACAGCATACCTGTAACACCGGAAATGCTCGAGGAACAGTCATGAACAGCAAGGTAAAAATTAACCTGAAATTTAATCTTAACGGAAAAGACATTGAAATAACCGCCGGCCCTTCTGATCGGCTGCTTGATATTCTGCGGAATAATTTTCAACTTACGGGCGTAAAGGAAGGCTGCGGTGAGGGAGAATGCGGAGCCTGCAGTGTTTTCAGAAACGGCAGGCTTGTTAATTCCTGCACCGTTCCTGCGGCAGCAGTAGATGGCGATGAAATAATAACTATCGAAGGATTCAGCAAAACCGAGGAATTCCGGATAATTTCAGAAGCATATGCTCAATGCGGCGCTGTGCAGTGCGGATTCTGTACTCCCGGTTTTATTCTGGCAACTGCTGCTCTGCTTAGAAAAAATCCGGTTCCTGACGGTGAACAAATAAAAGAAGGCCTTTCAGGTAATCTCTGCCGCTGCACTGGATACAGTATGATTATAGAAGCTGTAAAAAAGGCCTCTGAAAACGGAGCTCACATATGGCGGAAATAATGAATCTCTCACCCAAAAATGTAGAAGATGCACTGCTTCTGCTCGAAAAAGGTTTTGTGCCTGTATCAGGCGGTACAGATTTGATGGTCAGACGTCATGCCATATTCAATCAGTCTTCTTCATTTCCTTCAAAAAATAATATTCAAGATTTTTCTGAAATTTTCTATACCGGACGAATTAAAGATTTTGATGTGATTGAAAAAGACTGCTCGCTGTTTTATGCCGGGGCTTCTGTTGTTCTGTCCGACCTGATTGAACACAGTGATACCCCTCCGCCTCTTGTAGAAGCATTAAAGCACATTGCCTCTCCGGGAATCCGAAATACCGCGACTCTTGCGGGCAATATATGCAACGCAAGTCCGGCCGCCGATTCCTTACCTGTTTTATATATACTTGATACTGAAATTGAATGTATCTCATTAGTAAATACAAAAAACAGTGAAGCCGGGACAGCAATAAGGAAAATTGCGATAGATGATTTTATCACAGGACCGGGTTCTACCGACCTTAAAGCAGGTGAACTTCTTCGCGGCATCAGCATGACATATGATTCAGAATTACAGACGAGATTTATCAAAATCGGAACAAGGGCTGCTAATGCATTATCCAAACTGAACATTGCAGCAGCATGGAAGCTGGTTGAGGGATCTCTGGAAGATATAAGAATAGCAGTCGGGGCATGCGGTCCGCAGATAATAAGAAGTGAGGAAGCTGAAGATCTGCTGATTGGTATAAATCCTGCAGAAGACCATAAAAAAATTGACAGTGCAGTTGAAATTTATTCCAGCCTTTTAAAACCCATTAACGATCAGCGCAGTACCGCAAGGTACAGATTTAATACTGCACTTCGGCTGATAAAAGAGATTATCATTTCCACCGGAGATAAAAATGCTGATACTGAAAAATCTTAAATCTTTATACAACGGATCACAGCTTTATTCTGATGTGAACCTTATTATCAATGGAAATACCATTGAGGCCGTTATAAGTACAGCTGACATGGACTTTTCCCATTATCCTTCTCATGAAATAATAGACTGCAGCGGCTGTATAGCGGTTCCAGGGTTTGTGAATACACATCATCATTTCTACCAGGTCCTTACTCGCAACCTTCCGGAAGTTCAGAATGCCGAACTGTTTGAATGGCTGGTTTTTCTCTATGAAAAATGGAAGAATATTGACTCTGATGCTGTATATTATTCCTCACTTTGCGCTGCTGCTGAATTGATGAAAACCGGATGTACATGTTCAACAGATCACCATTATCTTTATCCTTCCGGCTTTAGCGGAGATATTATGGGGCTTCAGTTTGAAGCAGCTGGAAAGCTGGGATTACGTTTTTCACCCACAAGAGGCTCCATGTCGCTCAGCAGAAAGGATGGAGGCCTGCCTCCTGATTCAGTGGTACAGACAGGTGCAGAAATAATCAAAGACAGTGAACGGGTAATAAAAGATTTCCATGATGCTGATAAATATTCAATGCAGAGAATTATACTGGCCCCATGCAGCCCTTTTTCAGTGACAACAGAACTAATGAAAGAAACAGCCTTACTTGCTCGTGAGAAGAATGTACTTTTGCATACTCATCTGGCCGAAACCCACGATGAGAATGATTTCTGTATCAATAAACATGGAATAAGGCCACTGGAGCTGATGAAAAGCTGTGATTTTACCGGTCATGATGTTTCTTTTGCCCATGGAATACATTTCAATGATGAAGAACTTTCTTACCTCAAAGATTCCGGATGCAGTATATGTCATTGCCCTTCATCGAACATGCGTCTTGGCTCAGGAATAGCGCGAGTCAGAGAGATGATTGACCGTGGAATAAATGTCAGTCTTGCTGTTGACGGTTCAGCTTCAAATGACAGCTGCGACATGCTGGGTGAGATAAGAACTGCTCTGATGCTGCAGAGAATCAAATACGGAGCATCCGGTTTGACAGTCAAAGAGGCTTTCGGTATCGCTTCTGCAGGTGGAGCCAAAACACTTAATTACGATACTATCGGATATATTAAACAGGGCTATGCTGCAGATGTTGCAGTTTTTGATATTTCAGGACTGGAATACGCAGGCTCAGAGTCCGACCCGCTCGCATCACTTATTTTCTGCGGTCATAATCATACAACTAAATATACAATAGTTAACGGAAAGATTACCGTCTGCAAAGGAGAACTTACAGGATTTGATGAAGATGAACTTTCATTCAAAACAAGGGAAATTTCTTCAGCACTTCTTAATAAATTTTAAAAGACGAATTTTCTGAAAGAGAGGATAAAGATGGAGAACAAGGAAATAAAAAAATTACTGACTGAACTTAACGGCCTTGACTGGTCTAAAATGTTTGGAGGAGATTTTCTTCTCACCTGGGATAAAACATTCGAAGAAATTGATGCTGTTTTTAAAACTGCTGAACTGCTCAGGCTGCTGCGTAAAAGCAATATATCTCCAAGAATATTTGATTCCGGTCTTGCTGTTTCAATCTTCAGGGATAATTCCACTCGAACAAGGTTTTCATTTGCCAGCGCTGCAAACCTTCTGGGTCTTACGGTACAGGATCTTGATGAACAGAAATCTCAGATAGCACACGGTGAAACAGTCAGAGAGACCGCTTGTATGATTAGTTTTCTAACAGAAGCAATCGGAATAAGAGACGATATCTTCATAGGTGAAGGACATACCTACATGACAGAGGTTGCAAAATCTCTAAGTGAAGATTTTAAGGACGGTATTATACCTTCAAAACCTGCACTTGTTAACCTTCAGTGCGATCTTGACCATCCAACCCAGGCTATGGCTGATACACTTCACCTAATAAATACCTTCGGCGGTGTTGACCAGCTAAAGGGGAAAAAAGTTGCAATGACCTGGGCTTACTCCCCATCCTACGGAAAACCTCTTTCTGTTCCGCAGGGCGTAATCGGGTTAATGAGCCGTTTTGGAATGGATGTGAGTCTTGCTTATCCGCCGGGGTATAACCTAATAGATGAAACCGTTGAAATTGCAAAAGGATTTTCTACCAAAAGCGGCGGAAGCTTTAATGTCACAAACTCAATGGAAGAAGCCTTTGAAGGGGCTGATATTGTGTACCCGAAAAGCTGGGCGCCTTTCAGCGTAATGGAAAAACGCACCAAGCTGTTTCGTGAAAATGATCGGGAAGGTCTGGTTCAGTTAGAGAAAAACTGTCTAGAACAGAACAAAGATTATATGTCATGGGAATGCAGTGAAGAACTGATGAGAAAGACAAAAGATGGAAAGGCTGTTTATATGCACTGCCTGCCTGCAGACATAAGCGGTGTAAGCTGTGAACATGGAGAGGTAGCAGCATCTGTATTTGACAGGTATAGAAAAACAACTTATATAGAAGCAGGGTATAAACCCTATATAATTGCTGCCATGATCTTTTTAAGCAAGGTCAGGAATCCTGTTTCAGGAATTCATGATCTTATTAAAAAGTCATCTTTAAGATCTTTAATATAGAAATTGTTTTAAATTAAAAGAGCTGTCCGAAGTAACACTACGGACAGCTCAAAATATTAGTTGGAAAAAGTGATTAAATTTTTAACCTGATTAGAAAACCAGTCCCTGATCAAGCATTGAATCAGCAACCTTCTTGAAAGCTGCAATATTGGCACCGTTAACATAGTTACCGGGAGTTCCGTATTCTTCTGCAGCATTTGCACAGTTTGCATGAATATTAACCATGATTGTATGCAGTTTTTCATCTACTTCATCACGTGACCATGAAAGTCTCATACTGTTCTGTGACATTTCGAGTCCTGATGTTGCTACACCACCTGCATTAACAGCTTTTCCGGGACCGAAAGCAACCTTGTTACCAAGAAAGATTTCAACTGCTTCTGGAGTTGAAGGCATGTTTGCACCTTCAGCAACACAGAGACATCCGTTTTTAACAAGCTGCTGTGCGTCTTCATCTGAAATTTCATTCTGTGTAGCACATGGAAGAGCAACCTCGGCCTTTGCAAGTCCCCAGGGCCTTCTGCCGTCATAATACGGAACTCCGTATTCTTCAGCATATTCCTTGATTCTTCCTCTTCTGTTGTTTTTGAGGTCCATTAGGAATTCCCATCGGTCGCCTGTTATTCCGTTCTCATCAATGATGGAACCTGCGGAATCTGACATGGAAATAACCTTACCGCCGAGCTGAGCAATCTTTTCAGCTGCGAACTGTGCAACGTTTCCTGAACCGGAAATCATTACTTTTTTGCCTTCAAAATCTGTGCCCTTTACTTTGAGCATTTCTTCTGCAAAATATACTGCACCGTAACCTGTTGCTTCAGGTCTTATCAGTGAACCGCCCCAGTTGAGACCCTTACCTGTAAGAACTCCTTCAAAACGGTTTACAATTCTTTTATACTGACCGAACATATATCCGATCTCACGTCCGCCTACTCCGATATCACCTGCAGGTACATCTGTATTCGGGCCGATGTGCCTGTAAAGTTCAGTCATAAGACTCTGACAGAATCTCATAACCTCAGAATCGCTTTTACCTTTAGGATCGAAATCACTTCCACCCTTACCACCGCCCATCGGCAGACCAGTAAGACTGTTTTTGAAAATCTGTTCAAAACCGAGGAATTTTAGAATTCCCTGATTAACTGACGGGTGAAATCTCATACCGCCCTTGTAAGGTCCAATTGCACTGTTGAATTCAATTCGGTAGCCTGAATTCACATGAACATTGCCTTTGTCATCCTGCCAGGGTATTTTGAAAGAAACAACCCTCTCGGGTTCAACTATTCTTTCCAGGATGCAAGCTGCTTTGTACTTCGGTTCTCGTTCAACAACAGGAGTAAGAGATTCGAGAACCTCTTCTGCTGCCTGTAGGAATTCTTTTTCCCAGTAGTATTTTTTCTTTAAGTTTTCAAGAACACCTGCGACATATTCGTTCATATAATGTCTCCTCCATGCGTTATACGCTATAGCATTCCTCACAAATATAGGTCAGGCCTTTTTGTTTGTCAAGAAATTTTACTTCATTTTTTTCACATAAATCTCTGTTATATCTCTTACTTTTGTATGATAGACATAGAGTTTTTACCATCCATGATAACTTTAAATGGTGTATCATTCACAATATGCGTGAAATATTGATACTTTACAGCACCTTTAAAGCTTTTTATGTGATTCCAATCAATATTTGACCTTTTTTTCTTCTTATGAGGAACATTAAAATAGCCAATATTCATTGCAACGACATTATGAAAAAAATGAGTACCCTGTGAGGGTTCAATATCAAAATTTTCAAGTCCAACCTCAACAATTACCCTGGCTTTGCTTATTTGAGACCACAAAACAGGAATTCCGAGAAATCTGTCACGTGAACCCCAGCGTCCGGGAGCAATAAGGATGTATTCCCTACCCGCTTCTTTCATCTTATCGTTGAGCATTTCAATTTCCAGCTGCATTTCCATAGTCTTTGTATTATCAAAATCCTCCGGGGCTATGAAAATTATATCCCTGATATCATCGATGAGCCCGTTTCCAAGCCCTTCCTCTGTATAGAGAATCAAATCATCCTTATCAAGACTTTTAAAATCGATACAAGCCTCATCAAGATTAACTGTCATAGGACGAACCTGAAGCAGATAAAAGGACGGCAGTTCATCAGTAGTTTTAGTTAAATCAACAGCAAATTCAATTTCAACAGGAACTCCAAGTGCAGCCTGTGCCATCTCAAGAACTTCTTTAACAATATCTGAGAGGGGGAATACATTGTATTTCAGAATATTTGCAAAATTAATTACTCTGGGCCCGGGCGAACTGATACCATCCACCATCCTCTGGTTTTGAGAATCCCAGACTGATGCCATGTGATAAAGATTCCGGTGCTTTTCGGCAACATTCACGCGCAGCCTGGAGAGTGTTTCATATTCGCCCTTCAGGATGTCAGTATCTTTTTTATCCAGATCTATCGCATAGAAATGAGTCTGCGTAGACTTTACAATCTCCTCATCGGAAAGATACGAAACAGTAGGATATTCCGGACAGAATCTATAGTTCTTCTCACCGTCAACGACAGCCTGCCCAAGACCCACGGCAATCGAAGCAACTCCATCAGTATTTTTCATATTTCCCAGTGGATAGTAATTAAACGACTGCCCTACACCGGAAACATGCGGGTAATAATAGCTGTCATATGTACGCCCTACGACTTCCTGTATTACTACGGCCATTCGCTCTTCCTCAATGAGGTAGTTAAGATTTTCAATGTACTTCCGGGTGTTATTTAAAAATACGGATGAATAAACGAGTTTTATAGCATTTGTAAGCTGTTTCAGGCGCTGCTCAATGCTGTTATCATTATTTGGAATCATGTATGTCTGATAAACACCGGCAAAGGGCTGAGACTGTGAATCTTCCAGAAGCCCCGAGGAACGTACTGCCAGGGGAACCCTGACTTCTTCAAGAAAAAGCATCAGTCTTTCAATAACAAACGGCGAGAGCTTTCCAGCTACAAATTTATGTTTGATATCTTCGTCATCTGGACTGTTCCTGAGTTCAAAAAGGTTGTTTTCATTTACAAAATCACTGAACACCGAAGTTCCGATGATGGTTGTTCTTGGAATTTTAACCAGAACATCCTTAAATTTATTTTCAAACTCGGTCGTTACGAGAAATGAATTGAAAAAAGCAAGTCCACGGCCCTTTCCGCCTAGAGAGCCAGAACCGATTCGATTGATTACACCGTCATTCTTTAAACTTTCGAGATTAAGGCTGACTATCTTTCCGCGGTTTCTCATACGACGCAGCTTCATAAACTGCTGAAGCAGATACTTGCGATATGTATCATAGTTATTAAAATCTTCTGCTTCGACCGGACGCAGAATACGTGCAAGCTGCATTTCTCCATGCGCAATCAGCCATGATGAGAAATCCTTTTTCCGGCTGTGACTCAGCAGTGATTCCAGGGGAAGCTCAGGAATGATTCTTTCAAAATCACCCAGATTTCTGGCCCTCGCTATTTCACCGCCGTCTTCATCCCTGAAAACCAGGTCACCGAAGCCCAGATTTTCGATAATGAAATTCCGCAGATCTTTCAGAAGAAACTGTGACTGTTTATGAAAGAAATTAACGCCAAGCTGCTCAGCCCTCCTCCTGTTTGTCAGTACTGACGACTGCAGAATACAGGGCATGTCAGGATTCTCATTTCTGATCTTGCCAAGGAATTTAATTCCGGCGTCTCCATCCAGCGCATTATCTTTATAAAATTCCATATCAGACATGACGCAAAGAATATGCTCCTGGTACTGTTCATAAAGCTCCACACCTTTTTCGTAACTGTCAGTAACTATTACCTTAGGCCTCGTACGCATCCGGTTGTATTTCTGGTTGTCATTCAGCTCTTCGGAAATAAGCCTCTGAGTCTGCTCCATGATCTCGGTATACAGCAGAGGCAGATATATCGAGATGAAGTTAATTGAATCTTCAACCAGCAGTATAACCTTAACCAGGCCATGTTCAGTATCATAGGGAGCATTTTTCTTATCCTCGATAAACTTTATCATTGCGAGAATAAGCTTTGAATCTCCGTTCCATAGAAATATATTCTCGATATGCTCAAGCCTGTTCCGGTTTCTGTTTACTAGGGCTATATCAGACTGCACCGTTAAAAGCAGTATTACAGGAACATCAGGCTGCACTTCCTTAATCTTGGCAGATAGTTCAAAACTGCTCTCTTCACCTGTCCTCAGAGTTGTGATTACAAGATCAAAACGTCTTTCACGAAGCAGGTTAAGCGCATCAGCACCGGTAGGCGTGCTGGTGATTCTCGGCACAGTTGTCAGGTTAAGCTGGTGATACTCACCAACTATCTGCTCTGAAAGAAGAGAATCATGCTCAAATATGTAAGCATCGTAGAAAGTAGAAATAAGAAGTATCTCTTTAACGCGGTACTGCATCAGATTATGAAAGTTATCTTCACCGTATTTAAATTTGTCATAGTAAAATCTCAGTTCTTCAAGATTCATATAATTCTCCCGTTTCAGCTTAAGCCGATGATCTGCCTATGGTCAATATATAACTTTTAGGTAATTTTGTTTGCATCATTCATTCTTATCTGGTATTATGTATGTATATGTTCGGGCAAACATTTTAACACATCCGGATTACCCGCCGGAATAAAATGTTTGTAATTTTTCAGGAGGACGATATCATATGGATCTAAAAGAATTACGGATCGATGGTGCCAGACTAAAAAGCACCCTCGAAGAATCGGCCAAAATCGGAAAAACAGAAAATAATGGTCTGATTAGATGTGCCGCAACTGATGAAGATAAAATCGGAAGAGATCTTCTTGTTAAATGGTACAAGGAATGTGGTTGTGAAATCACTATTGATGAAATGGGAAACATTTTTGCCCGTCGTCCGGGTAAGAATCCGGAACTCGGCGCAGTAATGACCGGGTCTCATTTTGACACACAGAAACCCGGCGGAAGGTTTGACGGTATTCTCGGTGTTCTTGGAGCACTTGAGGTAATGCGTGTTATCAACGAGAATAACATCGAACTTGAAAGAGATTTCATTATAGTAGACTGGACCAACGAAGAAGGCGGCTGGTTTGCTCCCGCATGTATGGGTTCAGGTGTTTGGGTTGGTAATCATACCAAAGAATGGGCCTATGAAAGAAAAGACCGGGACGGGAACACTGTTTTCGGTGAAGAGCTTGAGAGAATCGGCTACAAGGGCACTTACCCATGCTCCCACAAAGAATGGAATATCTATGCAGCATACGAGCTTCACATCGAACAGGGACCCCAGCTTGAAAAAGAAGGCATTCAGATTGGAGCTCCAAAGGGAATTCTCTGTCTTCACTGGTATGACATCTATCTAGAAGGAACAGCCAACCAGGTTGGACCTACACCGATGGTAGGAAGAAACGACGCGCTCCTCGCATTTTCTGAAATGAATATGGTGGTAAATAAAGTTGCTCATCAGTTCGGTGATATGGTTGGAACAGTAGGCGAAATTCAGAACTATCCTAATTCAAGAAATATCATACCGGATAAGGTTCACTTCACCGTAGATATTCGATCATGGGATGATGAACATGCAATCAAAGCATGGGAAATGATGAAAAAAGAGTTCGAAGTCATTGCTGAACGAAGAGGTTGTCCTATAAGAACCGAAGAAACCTGGAAAGTTGCTCATGCTCCATTCGATAAGGAATTATGGGATCGAGTGGTTGAGACATCAGAAGAACTCGGTTATTCATCAATGAGGATGGTATCAGGTGCCGGTCACGACATGAGTGAAGTTAACCAGGTTACCAGAGGCGCGATGATCTTTGTTCCGTCAATTAACGGACGCAGTCATGTAGAAGTTGAAGATACGCCTTATGAAGACTGTGAAAGAGGTGCAAACGTACTTCTCCACTGTATTCTCAAGACTGCAAACGAAAAATAAGTTTACCAATTATTTATTCAGGGCTGACGGTTAAAGTCAGCCCTTTCATACCTGCTTTATCCAGCTTTCAGGCTTTCGAAATGCTCTCTAATTTTTGAATATGTATTAAATAATAAATAACCCAAACATCCGCCGGCTGTATTCAAAAGAAGATCGAGTGATGATGAATTGCGTCCAGGTATCAATACCTGACTGATCTCTATAAAAAAGCTAGTTCCAAATGATATAAAAACAACTATCAAGAATCCGTACTTCCTTTTAGTGAATAAATACCATCCTGGAGTTAAAATTAAACCGAGCGGTATAAACCCAATAAGATTTATTATCACATCACGCTGAAGATTTTTCGAAAATAAAATTTCCGCTCCCGGAAACTGAAGATAAACCGGATACAATTCTTTTATCATTTCAGGAATAACAAGTGGATAATTACCGGAAGACGGCAATATTTGATTATTTCTTATTGTACTGTTAAAAGAATATGCAAGCACAGGATTTGTCTCACCGAAATTGAATATTTCAATATTTTTTATAGTTCCAGCCCATGGATTACGTCCTGATGGACTGTTTCCAAGTATCAGCCTTGCCTTATTTGTATCCAGAGGTAGTGAAAAACCGATACTCTCTGACTTTTTCACTGATTTTCCGTTAAAGCTGATATTTATATTGTTATGAGCAGATTCAATTTCCAGCAGGATCTCTTCCGCAGACTCATCCATTTTCAGATATATTTTCGGTTCACGTTTATAGTTGCCGTAATCTGTTCCGTTCATGATTACAAGAGTATCAAGATACTGCCCTACAAGAAACTGCTTTTGTGGATTTCCGTCCGTCACAACCATTATAAATTGAAATCTTTTTTCAGTTAAGCTTTCTGCCTTGAAAGATATTGATATCGAAAAACAATCCTTCTCAGGGAAATTCGGCAGGATTCCGCTTTCTGTAAATATTATCGAATAATTACTAATTATCAACCCGTCTTTTCCGTTTGCTTCGATATTATTAAACAAAAAACTTCCATGAGATTTAAGCCCAAAATAAAGTATTGAAGCAAGGATAACAATAAGAAGAACAACGAGAATTATTTTTTTAGTCTTGATATTCATTCCCTTTATTTTTAAATGTAAATACAGATTTCAGCAAGTATTCAACCTGCTGAAATCATTTTACGAAAGGATACCTGTCCTTCTATTTCAATCCGGTTCTGTTTATTCATCAAGAATCAAAATCGTCTTGCAGGCCTCACATAACCGCCGTTCGAATGCCAGTTCCCACCGGAAGCGCCTGACCCGTTTGAAAAATTTAATGCCCATGCACAATCGTCATTCTCTGTATCTGTTGAACTCCAGTATGATGTATCAGTAAAGGATCCTAAACTGTTTAAATGCAATTCTGAATACATCAAGTATAGCTCATTATACGAGGGCAGGAACCAATCAGAATAACCGTAACTGTTAGCGGTATCACATACTTGAGCTGCTGTATTGGAATCAATTGAAGGATTTGCTGTTTCCCTTTGTGCCACTATTAATGCAGTATTTTCCAAACCAGAGCCAATTGCTGATGTAGTTGTTGTAACATCATAACCATTTTGAGCATTTGCAAAGTAAAACCAATAATCAGCGGCAATTGAATTATATAAATCTACTGGGTAGGCTTCAATATAACGCCAACCGTCAGAATATGCTCCCTTGTCGTAAAAAACATAACCTCCGCTTGGTCCAATGTTCCCGACTGCAAGAAGATTCCATTTCAAATAAAGCGTTATATCAGAATTGACAATACTTGAAGCCAAATTCCAAGCTGTAGTAAAGGCAGCATCTGTATACCAGCCGCCGAATGTGTATCCTGTTTTTACAGGTTCTGTCGGTGCAGTTACAAGTCCGCCGCTTGCAACATACTGCGTCGAGATGGTTCCTGCTCCGTCTGTATTAAAACTGACATAAAAACCAGAATAATCCATCGTTATACTAACTGAAACAGACTGACCGGCAGTCAAAGTTTTCGTAGAACCACCGGAGAATAGTTTGTTGTCATCTGCATCAAGAGCCTCCAGGGTAAATGTGCGTGAAGCGCCGGCTTTCACATCAAGGCTTATCTCACTCTCTGTGAATTCTTTTTCAATAGTTTCCATGTCATCCGCTTCCACTTTTAGCCGGAATAAAACCACATCGCCTGCTGCAGCCCTGCTGCCGGCAGATGAAAGCATTATTCCGGTATCTATCGATACTTTGCTTAGATTAATCTCCTCCATGATAAAAGGACTACAGGAACCGGCTATAATAACCACAATTATTATAAATATTAAAAACGGTTTTGTTTTCATTAGCTCTCCTCTGTATAAAGATACTGATAACAGAAAAATACAGACGTATAATTAATTTTAATTCAATAATGATTATTCAAAAGGGGACACCTGATATTTTCAGATATCCCCTGATTTGAATTTTAATACTTAAAATTAAGGTGTATAAGTCACGGTTGGTGTACTAGTCCCGCTTAGCCCGGTTGTTGTTTCAAAATCTATCGTACCAAACAAATCGGTAATAATATCATCAAGACATATAGGAGTCGGGGATGTTCCATCAGATTGCAACGGTTGAATAACTATCATATCGGCATTACTGAAAGCTGTATCACTGAAAGTATGTTTATATCCCCCAGTTGCATATGGAACATCGCCTGTATAAGTTTCAGAACCGGTTTGAACTCCGTTAGAATAAGCATAGAAATTAATTGTAGCGGTACTCCAGTTTCCGGTATCATAAAGCTGAATACTTGTAAATACAGTTTCAGTACCATCAGAAACCTCTATAGTATAATAATTTGCAGAGCTGCTGGGTGTAATCAAAAAACTATTTGAATTAACAGTATCATTATATCGCGTCCAGTTCCATCCTGTATAAGGCGATGTACTACCAAGAACATCAGTCTGGATAAAATTCAGACTTGGAAGAACCTGCCACTGAGCATATAGAGTAATGTTTCCTGCTGTTGTATGTGTATAGCTGGCAGTATCAGCATAGTAAATGCCTGATCCATTACTTGCAGTGTTCCATCCTATAAACGTATACCCAGTTAAAGTATATCCGTTGGATGTCAGAGAAACAGTCCCATCATAATCAACAGAAAGGTTTGTCATTGCTCCACCGGAAGAACCGTTACCATCAAAGGTTAAAGAATATGTGTTTGCAGTCCATTTGGCATACAGAGTTACATCAGAATTAACTGTATCTGTACTGAAGTTCCATAATGCAATAAAGTCAGCATCTGAATACCAACCTCCAAATGCATAACCTGTTTTTACAGGTACTGTTGGAGTAGTCAGGATTCCACCGCTTTCAACATACTTTGTCGAGATGGTTCCTCCACCGTTAGTGTTGAAAATGACGTAGAAACCGGAATAATCCATTGTTATAACTATTTCAGCAGATTGTCCTGCAACAAGATCAACTTTACTGCTACCGGAAAACAGATTGTTTCCGATTGCATCAAAAGCTGTCAGTGTAAAAGTTCGTCCGCTTCCGGCTTCCACTTTTATGTTAATAATACTTTCGGTGTAAGTCTGCTCAATTTCTTCCATGTCCGAAGCTTCAACCTTTAGTCGGAAAGATGCCACATCACTCACAGAAGCCCTACTGCCAGCAAAGCCAAGTGTTATCCCTGTATCTATTGATACATAGCTAAGATTAGGCTCCTCTATAATAAGCGGATTACAGGAGCCAATCAGGATAACTGTAATTATTAAAATAATTAAATTTAGTCTTGTTTTCATTCGGTTCAACCTTGCCAGCCTATTCCGGCCATACAACCTGAATGCTTACAGAGCTAGTTGTAATTACAGGAAGTGTTGTTCCTCCGATTATTTCTTCAACTACGGCTGCCGCTGCTGTTTCAGTCGATGCCGAGGTACCACCGCCGGTAGAAATAACTGCAGGTGAAGGAGGTTTAGTACTTACTGTTACGGTTGATGCTGCTATTGCAGAAGCCATGGACGACACCATTCCGCCACCATTCCCGCTTGCCATAAGCGGCGCTGCAGCTATTTCCGCCGGAGGTTCCGAAGGCATTCCCATATTTGCTGCTCCAGTTTCGCTGTCCGCACCTGACCCGCCGCCTTCAGAATCTGTTCCATCATCAGAACCGGATTCTCCACTCCCGCTATCTTCACTTTCTCCGTCTCCGGATTCTTCGGAATCCTGGCCGGCTTTTTCATCCTTCTTCTTTTTAGCTTCTCCAACCTGAGCCTTTCTACCAGAACGGATGTCCGTAACCAGAGCCATACCATCCCAAGCCATTACTTTCATCCCCCGGCCGTCGCCGAGTATTGCAACATCGAGGACCGTCCCCCTGACCGATGCGGTCGAATTGGCGTTCCTAACTTGAAAATCGTTGGAAACTTCATCGCTTGAATGAACCTCAGCCCTAATATTTCCTATATCGAGAAAAAGATCGGTCACAACCGTTCCTTCCTTCTCATATAGTTCGGCAAGCGTAAGCCTTGTAAGATCCTTCGCTACAAGGACTGAGGTATCGCCCAGGACGAGCACGGCTTTTGAGTTAAAACCGGTTGAAATACTGTCTCCGGAAGACAAAATATCACCAACCTTTACCGATTCCCATGCCGCGCCTCCTCTTTTTACTTCAACCTTACCGTTCGCTTCCTGTACAATGGCCTTTAAATCTGTGCTATATAAAAAATTCGTTATAAAAACAAGACATATAATTATTAAATAGAATCTGAATGTTTTCATTACTTTTCCTCCGTTTATTCTGCTACATCGATAATGATACAGCTACAGTTGCTTTAATCTGAGGCGAAGTAGTCTCCATTATATCTGACGGAAAGAAGACTCCGCCCGACAATGAAAAGCCTAAATCAGACAGAAACCTTGCCATTATACTTAAATCTGCCTCTGTACCAAGATACAGTCCAGTTTCTCCGGTTTTTACTCCGCCAGTGCTTATTGCCCCCGTTGTGCTCCTGAAAAAACCAATGCCTTTCAGAAGAACCACTGTATTCTGCAGAGCGGCACTACCAGTCATAGAAAACGGTTTGATTGAATAGCCGCAGCTCAAATAAAAGAGATTTGTCTGCTGAGCGGTAAATACCAAACCGGCAGGAGCCGGGGTTATAGGAATGAAGGAGTTTGAATAACCTGCAGTATTTCCTTCGTAAAAAACAGACTGATCGGCATCACCGCTTGAATAAGTAAATTCAAGTGCAAACCGTGACGAAAGGAACTTAGGCATAAGATAATTTATTCCGCCACCAGCAATGTATGAAAGGATAGTATTGCTGCCATACCAGCCGGTATTACCGTATCCGTATATACTGTAGAAGAGTGAAGCGACCGGCTGAATCGGCCCCATAAGCCCGAATCCTGCATAGAATGTATTTATTGCTGAATCACCGGTTACGAATTCGTCAACCGGCCTCATATCCTGCTGAAAAATACCTGTCAGAATAAGAGTCTGCTGAGCAAAGAGCTCAGGAAATGTAAATGAAACACCCTCTACAATTCGTGGAGAAGAAAGCGGACCCCATAATGGCAAGGGGGTTACTGCCTGAGCGGCAACATCCGAATTATTCATCAAGATGGTCGATGAAGGTCCCTGCAGTAGTCCGGTATAAGCTCCGAAAGCTGACATACTCATACCGGGCAGTCCATATTCAAAACTGATTCCATCCCCCGTATGCACAAAAACCTTGCCCGAGAATTCAGAAAAAGAAATACGCCCGGCTTTAAAAGAAAGCGCTCCTGCAGGGGATCCCGGTAAAATAAAACTTCCGGCAAGCTGAAGCTGATCGAGTTCCAACAGGAAAACACGGCTTTCAGTTATCGTAAATCCTCCCTGAACTTCCCCAGTCAATTCATCGCTTAGCCGTCCGTTTGCCCAGAGCGCGCTTTTTACTGTATAAGTCAGACCAGTCCAGTCGATATCTGTCCCGCTGGTATACGGCAGTGAAGAAGTAGCATCTGTAGTTAACCCGAAATCGGCAGCGCTGATACCCATTACCGTCACACGAATAAGTAACAGAAAAATTATTGTTCGTTTCGTCATTTGCTTCTGCTCCTTATAATCTGACCGAGAATGGATACTGCTTCACTACCACTCAAACTGCGATAGGCTCCGGAATCCTTGCTGATGTAACCTAGATACCCTAACTCTCTTGAAGCGTATCGTGCTGATGGGAAGATTGTATACATTATACCTCCCGGCATTGAGAAGCTTTTCATTAAGGCCAGTGAGTATTCACCAAGAGTCATTGGCTCATCAGCACTGCGTGATTTTCCAATCCAGCCTTCCTGTTTTAAAAAGGACACAGCTTCTTCATCTGTTGAGTTTTCGCTGATCAAACCTGCAGCGGTAAGTGCAAGATATGCACCGTTACCACAGCTCAGTTGTATCTGTGAAAGTGTTTCGTCAATCAGATCATTTGATTGAGAGAAGACAACTCCAACTGTCGCTATCATCAATATTAGTAAAAAATTTTTTCTATTGTTCATATTATTAATTGTATGTAACCAAAAATGATTTGCAATTTGAAAACCTAAAAATTATAATTTTTTTATGAATATAAAACATCTGCAAAAAGCCTTTCTTATTCCTGTGGCCTTCGTAATCTTATTCTCTTTAATGAATATTTTTACCTTCTACAGGGATGGTGAACATTTTTTTATGGATCTCTATATGAAAATGACTCCAGGACCGGAAGAGAAAGATAACATCGTTCTTCTTAATATTGACGATCTTGCTATTGCAAAAGTGGGGATGTTTCCATGGAGCCGGGCAATCATGGCAGATGGCCTCATTCTTATGAAGGAAATGGGCGCTAAGTATGCAGTATTTGATATTGAGTACACTGAAGAAAGCCCAATGGGTCTGAACAGTGAATTTCTATATAATGAAATTCCAAAATCGCTTGATGAAAAGTTTGCAGAAATAACAGGTAATACTGAAGGTTTATTTAATGCAATAGTCTCAGGAAATATAAGTCTTTCTGATGCATCTGAATACGTTGCCCAGCTTAATAACCTGAGTATAGCATCTAAAAGTGAGCTTTATGAAAAAATAAAATCTGTAGCAAGGGATAATGATACCTACTTCGGGCAGGCTGCTGCATATTTCGGAAACTCCTTTTTTACAATTAATATACTCAACCAGGAAGAGGACGAATATTCTTCCGATTTAAAAGACTGGATAATTGAAAATATGGGCATCAAGGTTAGAGCTGAAGAAAATTCAAAACTTTTAAGAGGTATTGATATCCGGCCTGCGGTAAACCAGATAAGCATGAATGCAGCGAGTCTCGGATTCCCTAATGTTCATATTGATAATGACGGAGTAAGACGCAGAGTAAATCTTATAGCGGAATATGAGAATACTTTTTTTCCGCAGCTCAGTTTTCAGGCCGTATATAAGATACTCGGCGAACCTGAAATTGAGACTGATAAAGACAGGATTGTACTAAAAAATGCTGTATTCCCTGATGGTGAAAGCCTAGATCTCGTTATTCCCCTTGATAAAGATGGTTATTTCGTCATCAACTGGCCCCGCAAGGATTTTGATGAAAGCTTTACTCAGCTTTCCTACTATTATTTAGTACTTCATAAAAGACAGGAAACCCTTCTTGTTCAGAATCTTGAAATTATGAAAGACGCCGGATATCTGAATTACTATCAGGGGAATATGCCAATCCTTGATATTTATAACTACTCCCAGTCATTGCAGAGCGATATGCTTGAATCAGGAGATACTGAAGAGTTCAGTGAATATCAGCACATACGCGATTACTTCTTTACTGAAACAGCTAACTTCCTTGGTGGTGATGCTGAAAATAGTATAGTGGCTCGAATTGACCAGATTCTTGATTCACCGAATGTTCCGGAAGCTCAAAAAGAACGATATTCAGAAATCAAGATATCAGTCCAAACCAGCTTTTCAGAAACTGCCGAACTTTTAAACAATCTGATAAAGACACGTGAAATTCTTTCGTCGACTCTTGATGGAGCGATATGCTATTTAGGATGGACCGGCACGGCGACCACTGATCGAGGTGTAAATCCATTCGATGCAACCTATGATAACGTTGGTACACATGCATCAATTGCGAATGCTCTTCTTAATCATGATTTTGTCGATATTCTCCCTCAATGGGTTTCAATTATAGCGGCGGTAATTCTTGTCCTTATTTACTATAGAATCAAGATAATGCTGAACCCTGTACCTTCAATTCTAACCGGTTTCGGTTTCATCATTTTCATATTTTTCTCCGGACTGCTGGTTTTCTCTTTAACTGGAAATTACTTTCCAGTACTTACTCCTGTTATGACTATTTCATCCAGTTTTGTAATACTTACTATAGTAAACTTCCTTTCTACATCCAAAGAAAAAACCTTTATTAGAAGCGCCTTCGGTCAGTATTTGTCAAACGAGGTTATAAACGATCTATTGGATAATCCTGAAAAGCTGAATCTTGGCGGTGAAAAAAAGAATCTTACAGCTCTTTTTACAGACGTCAAAGGATTTTCAACAATTTCAGAAGCAATGGATCCAACCGATTTAGTAAACCTTCTGAATATGTATCTAACAAAGATGTCGGACATTATTATGGACAGGCATGGAACAATTGATAAGTTTGAAGGTGATGCAATAATTTCATTCTTCGGGGCACCTACAGATTTTGCCGATCATGCTTATAAGGCATGCCTGGCTTCAATTGAGATGAAGAGAGCTGAAGCGATAATGAATAAAAAAATTGAGGATAAAAATTTAAGTCCAAATCCGCTGTTAACCAGGATAGGACTGAATACTGGCGATATGGTTGTTGGAAACATGGGGACAGCCAAAAAGATGGATTACACTATGATGGGCAATGCTGTCAATCTGGCGGCCAGACTTGAAGGCGTGAACAAACGCTACGGAACCTGGCTGCTTATAAGTGATTCAACCTATGAAGCCGTCGGTAAAGAGTTTGCAACAAGGAGACTAGACCGCGTCCGTGTAGTCGGTATAAATACTCCAGTTCGGCTGTATGAGCTGGTTGAAGAAAAATCACAGCTTACAAAAGAGAAAAAGGAATTACTTCAGATATTCGAAGAAGGACTCACTACTTTTGAAGATAGAAACTGGACAGGAGCAGAAAAGTTATTCAGACAGGCTCTAAAAATTACATCAGATGACGGACCTTCATTATATTACCTTGATCGATGTGAGAAATATATAAAGGAACCGCCGCGTGCAAACTGGGATGGTGTATACAACCTTACCGAAAAATAATCTACTGACTGCCGGCTGTGTTCCGGCAGTCAGTTTACCAGTCAATCGGAAAGTAGTCTTTAAGAAACATTCCACACCAGTGCCGCCCTGTATTTATACCGTCAAAAAGCGGATCACAGACACGGGCAGCGCCGTCTACTATATCGAGAGGCGGCTGAAAATCGTGCAGCTCCTGCTTCTTTTTCGCGAGCTGAGCCGGGTCTTCATCAGTCACCCAGCCTGTATCAACCGCATTCATATATATTCCATGTTCAGCAAGTTCGCTGGCGGATGTGTGCGTAAGCATGTTAAGCGCTGCTTTTGCCATATTGGTATGCGGATGCCTCTCGCCTTTTTTAAAACGCATAAACTTGCCTTCCATGGCGGAAACATTGATTATATGCTTGCAGCCGGTATTTTCTTTTTTCATAAGAGGGACAAGCCTATTGCATAGTACAAATGGGGCAACAGCATTGATAAGCTGGAGTTCCAGCATTTCCGAGGTCTGAATCTCACCAAGCTTAAGGCGCCAGCTGTTTGTTGTTCGCAGATCAACCTGCTGCAAGTCGACATCCAGTTTGCCTTGAGGAAAAACAGCTTCAACTTCATGATTGTCTTCATACGCGTACGGGATCTGCGATAATCTGGCCGATTCAATCATCCCAAGGCCTGGAATTCTGGCCTCCCAGGACACCGGAACAATAGCATCATCTGAATGACTGCTGTGTGAAAATGTTTCAATCCGGTTAAGGCAGGATTCATAATCAAAAAGAAGGCTTCGGACTTTTTCAGGAAGCTCCTCCCGCGGCATTAATTCATTACCCATCAGATGCTGGTAAAAGCCGGGCGGACGCCGGACTGTCTGGGCAGCATTGTTTATAAGTATATCCAGCCGTCCAAACCTGTCGGCAATATGAGTACAGAAAAGTTCAACACTGGGGGTGTGACGCAGATCAAGCCCGTAGACATGCAGACGATGACCCCATTCAGTAAAATCAGCTTCTTTCGAATACCGAATAGCGGAATCCACAGGAAATCGTGTGGTGGCAACAACCTCAGCACCGGCCCTAAGAAGCATCAAAGTTGCCTGATATCCAATTTTAAGTCTGGAACCAGTAATAACCGCAACCTGCCCCCGTAAATCTGCAGTCTGAAACCTTTTATAGTAATTAAGTTCGGCGCATTCAGGACACATCGCATCATAAAAGAAATGCATTCGAGTGTATTCTTTTTTGCATACATAGCAGTTGCGGGGGGAATTTAGAACAAGGTCTTTATCGGTAACAATTTCATCGCAGGTCAGCTGTCTCGGCGCCGAAAACACTATGTTTTCACGGGCGCTTCGTATTCCGGTTGCGGCACGGGCAGCGCGTTCATCAGCGACAGTCTCCTGCCGTTTTTTTCTCGCGGCTGCTTTTTTTCTCTGCTTTAGAACTGTATGATCCGGTTTGGACAATGCGCCTGCCGCTTTTAGAAGTTCAATCTGTGTTTCTCTGGGAATAGCAACTAACTGATCTGCATTTTCAGAGAGGGCTTTTAATATATTTATACAGTTATTTATTTCGTCTTCGGTGTAATTTGATTCTGCGTCTTCGTTCATCTATGTTCCTGTCTAACCGTTATCTATACACACGATCCAGCTCATAGTCAACAGGGCTGATAAATGTTAAAAAAAGCCGGAGCGGTTCATTGCTCCGGCTGATCTGTTTTTTAGTGAAAAAGCACTTTAAAATTGCTCGATAGTAAGACGGTAAAAATCAATATTATCTTCGGATGTAAAATCCATAAAAACCATATCATCATCAATTACAGTAAATGGCATTGTATAAGTTATTGAAGAAGTATTGTCATCTACATTTGTATCAATCAATCCTACCGGTGTATTTATTCCATCATAAAGATAGAGCATATTACCCGAACCTTCCTTATAAGCCTGGAAAAATAAATAGCCATCATGCCCCTTCAACCCCATTGGATAACCACCAAAGGTATACAAACCTTCACCGGCATCAAAAAAATCATAGGCAATTGACTCTGATAAACCATCATAAACCCAAAGTTCTACTCCATCGGATGTACTTCCGGCTGAAAAATAGATATTATTTGCATAGCTTTCAATCATCCGGCTTCCTTCTATAGCAGATTCTGCAATACGGCTCGGATTAGTAAATAAAGTTTCCTGATTTATACTAACACCATCCCAGCTGAATAAATTATACCAGCTATCAGGACCTCCCAGAAAATATAGAACTCCATCCTTAATAAAAAATTGATAAATATCTATTCTAAATGCTGTATCTGAGAAGGAGCTTATCTGGGTAATCGTATAGTTTCCGTCATTATCATCATCCTCACATACATAAAGTTGTTCCATACCTGTAGAATCAATACCTATAAAAATAGTTTTGAATCAAATTCACATAAAGTATATGTGCTCTGTGAATCGCTGCTCACATCACAATCATAAATCAATTCTACAGTTCCTGAACTGTCACAGCTGTACAAGGATTTACCTATTGTGGGATCTTCCATCGAAAAGAAATATCTGCCATCAAAATCAATTCCAGGTAGACATGTTGAGTCAATACCGGATATATATCCTGCAGTACCAGCATCAGGATCCAGTCTCCATAACCTTGATGAAGTGCCATCACTCGCACAAAACATCAAATCGTTTCCAAAAGCCGATAATCCTTCGGGAGAAGAAGCCCAGGCTACAGAAGGACTTGCCATAGCTGTGAAATCTGTGCCATCCCATTCAAATATTCCCAAATCCGGATATCTTGTTGAATAATAACTTCCAGATATCTCAACAGGATAATTAAATGTACCGGTATACGGTTCCTGCGTTACAATAAAATCCTTCAGCTCATATGCAAACGGAACGGCTGTTTCGCCATCCCCATTCTCTGTATATACAAGCAGGTATGCTGCGCCTGAAGGTACGGCCGTATTCTCTGAGAACGTATACTCTAAATCAGCTCCAGTTTTATCGATGGATGTAATTGCAGTCTCATCAAGCTTCACTGTCTCAGAAGAGCCCCAGTAAAGCTTGTAACGTTCAATATCACTTTCATCGGCTGCCATTTCAATTTCACATGTGCCCGCCAGTTCCCCCTCATCCATATCAACATCTATTAGAAATACTGATGAAGCAGTAAGTGCTGGAGGATTAAGATCAGCTGATGGTGTTGATGTGATTTCAACCTTAGATGATTCAAGATCGAAAAAATCTGATGCATAAACATTAAATGTGTATTCTGTTCCGTTTGTAAGACCATCAATAGTATATTCTGTTTCAGAAGAAAAAATTGCAAAGGGTTGTTCATAGCCTCCGTCTTCAGGTGTAAACTCAAAGTTAATATAAAACCAGTTATTATCAGCGGGTTCATCCCAGCTTAGAGTAACTTCTTGATCTCCCCTGACTGCTGTAAGATTTTCAGGAGGATAGACATCTGCTATTGGCGTAACTTTAGCCGAAACTCCGGCGGCACTTGAATCATCACTGTAAACAGCGGTAAGAGTAAGAGTATATTCAGTATCGTTGCTCAAATCTGCCAGATAGCCTAAAGATGTAGTACCGCTAAGCAGACTTTCACCTTTTTTTATTTCAATAGGCTGCGAAATTCCAGATACTGTTGGTGTAAATGTCAGCTCAGTAGCGTAGAAATCAGAATCTGAAGGTTCGGTGTAAAAGATAACAGCCGTTTCATCACTGTACGTACTTGATAAAATAGTTACATCATTCCGTGAAACTGTTTCTTCTGTATCATCATCTTCAGGGGTATCAACCAATCCAGTCGGACAGCTGTAGAACAGGAACAGCAAAGTTATCGCTGTCAGCAATAGTAAAAGTTTTCTCATTTTTTAATCTCCGTTTTATAATCAACTTATTGAAAGTATTTATTCAATTTACGGATAAAATGCTCTAAAAAATAATAAAAAAAAGCCGGAGCGGTTCATTGCTCCGGCTGATAAATATTCAATGTATTTTAATAGAAATTAAAAAAGGCCTTTTACACGTCCGGTATCTGTATCGACATCGATCTGCCTGAATGCAGGATCCGAGGCAGTACCGGGCATAAGCTTAATACCTCCGGCAACAGGGACAATAAACCCTGCTCCCTGGTATACAAGTATATCACTTATCGGGAGCGTCCAGCCTTTCGGGCGGCCTTTCAGAGTCGGGTCGTGCGACAATGACAGATGGGTCTTAACCATACAGGTTCCCAGACCGTTCAAGGCACTGTCATTCTGAATCTTTTCCAGCTTGGCAGCAGCTTCAGCACTGTAGCTCACACCATCGGCGCCGTAAACCTGGGTAGCAATAAGCTCAATTCTATCCTTAAGAGGAGTAGAATCTTCATAAAGGAATTTAAAATCCGGCTTTTCTTCACAGGCTTCGACAACTGCATTTGCAAGTTCAACCGCGCCTTCACCGCCTTTTTCCCAGTGTTTTGATAAGGCAACCCTGGCACCGGCTTTCTTACAGGCTTCCCTGATGACCTCAATTTCCTTATCAGTATCAGTATAAAAGTGGTTTATACATACAACTGCAGGTACACCGCTCTTTCTGACGGTTGCAATATGGGCAAGAAGGTTTTCAAGTCCTTTTTCAACCAGTTCAATATTCTCTTCAGTATATGCCTTATCGAGAGGTTTGCCCGGAACAACCTTTGGACCTCCTCCGTGCATCTTTAAAGCTCTTACTGTACACACAATCACTGAACAGTTCGGAACAAGCCCTGAGAACCGGCATTTAAGGTTCCAGAACTTCTCAAAACCGATATCTGCACCGAAACCGCTCTCTGTTACATGGTAATCACAGAGTTTAAGTCCCACACGGTCAGCTATAATTGATGACTGGCCGATCGCAATATTTGCAAAAGGGCCTGCATGAACAAGTACAGGCTGACCTTCGATAGTCTGCATGATGTTCGGGTTGATTGCCCGTGCCATCAGGGCAGTCATGGCTCCCCCTACTTCAAGATCATCAGCAGTAACAGCTTCACCTTTCTTGTTGTAACCGATAATCATCTTACCTATGCGTTCCCGCATATCCTTAAGATCTTTGGCAACAGCAAGTATGGCCATAATTTCTGATGAAACAGTTATCTGAAAACCGCTTTTCATCATAAATCCGTCCATCTTTCCGCCGAGTCCTATTATTATTTCCCGGAGTGCCTGGGCTGAAAAATCTATAGCCCATCCTATTGCAGGATTTCTTGGATCTATATCAAGTCTTTTTAGATTCTTTTTATCAAGCACATCATCGCCGTAGTTGAATTCATGCTGAATTCGGCTGGTAAGAGCAACCATAGCCAGGTTGTGTGCATTAGTAATGGCGTCTATATCGCCGGTAAGTCCGAGACTAAACTCGGTAAGAGGTACACATTGTGCAAGTCCGCCTCCAGCGGCTGAACCCTTAATGTTGAATGTAGGTCCGCCTGAAGGCTGCCTGATGGCTCCGCAGACAGATTTACCAATCTTTCCAAGTCCTTCAACCAGTCCCATGGTTGTAGTTGTCTTTCCTTCGCCAAGCGGAGTAGGATTTATTGCCGTAACTTCGATGTATTTTCCATCCGGTTTATCTTTCAGTCGCTCAAGAATAGCGTTGTAATCCAGTTTACCAAGGAAGTGACCATACGGAAGAATCTCCATTTTATCCAGATTCAGTTCTTCAGCAAGCTGATAGACTGTCTTCATATCCTTTTCAGCTGCTTCTGCAATCTCCCAGTCCTTCATCTTAGTCGGATCAAGTTTCATAATTATAACCTCAATGCGTATTTGAATGATTTTAAAGTATTCTTCATAAGCATTGTTATTGTCATGGGACCTACACCGCCGGGTACGGGGGTAATATATCCGGCAATCTGAGAGGCTTCTTCGAAATCAACGTCACCCTTAAGAACTGCTATTTTCTTTCCGGTTTTTTCACTGATTTTTTCACCTACTCTGTTTACTCCAACATCAATAACACATGCTCCTTTTTTAATCCATTGCGGCTTAACCAGTCCAGGAACTCCAGCTGCAACTATCAGAATATCTGCCCTCAGGCAGTGTTCAGCCAGGTTCTTGGTACCGGTATGCACAACTGTCACAGTAGAATTAGCCCCTGCACCTTTTTGCAGCATCATATTGGCTATCGGCTTTCCAACAATATTGGAGCGCCCTACTACTACAACTTCAGCTCCTTTAGTTTCAACACCGGAACGGATAATCATCTCCTGAATTGCTGCAGGAGTACATGGCGGATATTTCACCTCATCACCGCCAATCATAAGCCGTCCGACATTTACAGGATGAAATCCATCGACATCCTTATCAGGATCGATAGCGTTCAGAACCTTCTTTTCATCTATATGTTTTGGAAGAGGTAGCTGAACAAGGATTCCGTGAATATTTTCATCCTTATTATATTTATCAATTAATTCAAGTAATTCAGCCTCGGTTATATCTTCAGACCGTGTGTCCTGAATTTCATTATAACCGAGACTCTGTGCTGTCTTGATCTTAAGGGTTACATAGGAGATGGAAGCCGGGTTTTCACCAATAAGAATAGTAACGAGACCCGGAACTTTTCCGTACTTCTCTTTAAGCTCTGCAGTTTCTGCCCTTAATTCAGCGAGAATCTCTTCCCGTATATCTGTTCCCTTAATCAATACAGCTGACATATTAAAGCCCCAGTGCCTTTTTCAGTTCTTCAACTGCTTCGGCTTTCATGTTGAAACTGTGGTCGTTTGTAGGAAATTTTACATCCTTAACTTCACCGATAAATTCCTTAACAGCATTAACCTGAGGTGTATACATATCAGCATAAACCTTTACAAACTTCGGAGTAAATCTCTTAAAGAGTCCGAGAAGGTCATGATAAACAAGAACCTGTCCTGCACATGAAGGACCTGCTCCGATACCAACTGTAGGAATAGTAAGCTGTTCTGTAATTATTGCAGCAAGCTGCTGGGGAATAGCTTCAAGAATGATTGCAAAAGCACCTGCGTCCTGCATTGCAAGAGCATCATCAAGCACTGATTTTGCAGCATCAAGTGATTTACCCTGAACCTTGAAACCGCCCATTGTGGCAGCTGTCTGAGGAGTAAGTCCGATATGTGCAAAAACCGGGATACCAGCCTTGGTTATTGCGGCAGCTGTAGGTGCAAAATCCTGGCCGCCTTCGAACTTGATAGAATCGCAAAGCCCATCCTTATAAAGGATACCTGCATTGGTTACAGCCTGTTCATTTGAGATATTGTATGACATAAAAGGAAGGTCACCTACTACGTGAGCTCTATTTACAGCCCTCATAACAGCCTTGGTATGCATCAGCATTTCATCCATGGTTACAGGAACAGTGTCTTTGTAGCCAAGTTCAACCATGCCCAGTGAATCACCCACCAGGATAATGTCGATTCCTGCTTCATCAACAACCATTGCCTGTGGATAATTATAAGCAGTGATCATTGATATCTTTTCGCCGTCGTCTTTCATCTTCTGAAGATCAGCAGCGAGCAATTTTTTTGTTGCTTCCGGATGTGAACTCATATTAAACTCCTAAAGTGTATAATTTAACCTATATTTACCTTGTATAATAATATAACCTATAATAGTATTTTTTAACAAGGAAAAGATAACGAAATTTAACTAATACTTAATTATAATGTGATTTTGAGTTTTTTTCAAACAGGAGGCATTATTTGAAAATTCTTATAATTAACAGCGGGAGCACTTCAATAAAATTCCAGATATTCAAAATGGATAATGAGCAGACCATCTGTAAAGGGCTGGTTGACAGGGTTGGAAACAACAGCGTTATCAAGATTGAAACTTCGGTTTTTAAGAAGGAATTTAATATTAATGTTGAAAATCACAAACAGGGACTTGAGACAGTATTGAATCTGCTTACCTCCGATGATACAGGCATACTAAAAGATATTTCTGAAATTGATGCTGTCGGCCATCGGCTCGTTCATGGCGGAGATAAGCTGACCAGGCCAATGCTTATTACTCCTGAAGTTGTTTCTGTAGTGGAAGACAATCTCAATCTTGCACCCCTTCATAATCCTCCGGGACTTCTCGGAGTACAGGCCATAACTGCCCTGCTCCCCGAGCTTCCCCAGTGTGCAAGTTTTGATACCGCCTATTATTCTGATATGAGCCAGGCGGCATTTTCATTCGGACTGGGCTATGAATACTATGAGAAATACGGCCTTCGGAAATTCGGATTTCACGGAGCCTCGCATAAATACATCAATCTAAGAGCTGCAGAAATGCTCGGGCTGCCTAAAGAGAAACTGCATACTGTAAGCGCACATATCGGAGGCGGTGTATCGCTTACGTCATCTATTGGATGCAGAGCTGTGGACACTTCGCTCGGTTTAGGCACAGCATGCGGGGTTCCAATGGGGACACGTGCCGGGGATGTGGATCCTGATGCAGTTTTACACCTGATAACTGAAGCTGGTTTTTCGGCAGCCGAGGTTAAGGATATAATTTATAAGAAATCCGGTCTTGCCGGAATAAGCGGAGTCTCTCCTGATTTACGTGATATTCTTAAAGCTGCAGATGAAGGACAGGAAAGAAGTGTACTTGCTCTTGAAATATTTGTTCGTTCTATCAGAAAATATATAGGTAAGCTTGCCTGTACTCTTGATGGCAGAATGGATGCACTTATCTTCACTGCCGGAATTGGAGAAAACTCTGCAGTTATAAGAGAAAAAATATGCAGCGGCCTGGAAGTTCTCGGTATCGAAATTGATTCAGAACTTAATGATTCAGCAGCCGGTGTTGAATCAGTTATAAGCAGCAGTCAATCAAAGGTAAAAGTACTTGTCATCCCCACTAATGAAGAATGGATGATGGCATCAGAAACTAAAGAAGTATTAGAAAATTTAGAATAATTATGGAGTTATAATGAGCGGAAGTATATGCGATGTACCCGGCATAAAAGTCGGTCATGCACAGGATTTAACAGGCGGGACAGGTTGTACAGTTATTCTGCCTGAAACAGAGGCAGTATGCGGTGTTGATGTTGCCGGCGGAGCGCCCGGAACAAGAGAGACCGACTGCCTCAATCCGGTAAATTATATACAGACAGTCCATGCTGTCTATCTTGGCGGCGGCAGTGCCTACGGCCTCGCTGGCGCAGACGGTGTCATGAAGTGGAGTGAAGAAAATAACAGAGGTCTTGATATCGGAATAGGACTGGTACCAATAGTTCCCGGAGCTGTCCTTTTTGATCTGCCGGTAGCCGATTATAAAGCCCGTCCGGATCAAAAGATGGGATATGAAGCCTGTCTGGCGGCTAATTCAAATGAATCAAGAATGGGGAACATTGGAGCAGGAACAGGGGCAACCCTTGGAAAAGCCAAAGGTATCGATTTCTGCATGAAGGGTGGACTTGGAACTGCAAGCATGAAGATTGGTGATATCGTTGTCGGTGCAATAGTTGCTGTAAACTGTTTTGGAGATGTTATAGACAATACCACCGGTCAGATAATTGCAGGAACCAGATCGGGTAAACCCGGAGAATTTCCAGGAACTGCAAAACTGCTGGCAGAACAGGTATCAACAGGTATTAATCCGATAAAATCAAACACAACCATAGGTGTCATTGCAACTAACGCAAAACTGACTAAACCTCAGGCTGCAAAAGTTGCTCAGATGGCTCATGACGGCTATGCTAGAACTATAAACCCAATACATACCATGCATGACGGAGACAGTATTTTCTGTCTTTCAAATGGAGATATAGAAGCAGATTTGACCGCAATCGGCAGTATGGCTGCCGAAGTAATGGCAGTTGCAGTTATTGAAGGTGTAAAAGCTGCAAAAACCATATTCGGAATACCGGGATTAGCAGGAGAATAAAATGAAAATATCAATTATTGGTTCAGGAGCAATGGGTTCGCTGTTCGGGGGAAAGCTTGCAGCGGTAGGAAATGAAGTTGTTTTATATGACATAAATTTAGCACATGTGAATGCAGTAAATGAAAACGGCTTACGAATAGAGACGCTTGCAACCGGAGACAGCGAGTTTATCAAAGTCAAAGCCTCTGATAACCCTGAAGATGTTAAAGACTCTGATATTATGATCATTTTTGTAAAATCAACAGCAACCAAGGCTGTTGCAGAATCTTTCAAAAAGCATGCTTCAGATTCAACAGTAGTAGTCACCCTCCAGAACGGAATAGGCAATGAGGATCTTATAAGAGAGGTTTTCGGAGCATCAAACACTGCGGCGGGAGTTACATCTCAGGGTGCTACATTTGCAGGTCCCGGACATATCAAACACGCAGGAAACGGCCCTACCCACCTGTGTATGTCAAACGGGGATAACTCAAAGCTTGAAGCCTTTTCCAAAGAGCTTTCAAAAGCCGGATTCGAAATTATGCTTGAAGATGATATTGCAGGACTGGTCTGGAGTAAGTTGGTAATCAATGTCGGTATCAATGCATTAACTGCATTAACCGGGCTTAAGAATGGAGAACTGCTCGATTACGAAACAACCAAGGGGTTGATGAGTGAGCTGGTTAACGAAGCTGTGGCAGTTGCAAAAGCAGCAGGAATAGAGCTTACCTATGAGAATCCTCTTGAAACTGTTTATTCAGTCTCTGAAAAGACCGGAGCAAACAGGTCATCAATGCTTCAGGATTTTGACAGGGGAAGCCGCACGGAAATAGATTTTATAAATAATGCCATCGTCAAGAAGGGGCAGGAGCTTGGAATTGAGACCCCGGCTAACCGAGTAATTGGAGCCCTTGTAAAAACCTATGACCTTAAAAGATAAATTGAGCTTCTTGCAAAACTATGTTAGTTTTGAAATTGCCTAATTGATTTAAATATTAAATCAGCATAAAAAAAACCGCAGACATTGAACTTTAGTCAGTTCGGTCTGCGGTTTTTTATAAACCTGATTAAGATTTACTGAGCTGTAATTTTATCAACAAGTACTTTCTCTCCGCCTTTGATTTCAAAGAGGAAAAGGGGCTTGTCTGCAGGATATCCACCCTTATTTGACCAGCTGTACTGAAGACCGTCAAAGTTCTGAATATCATTACAGTAATCTCTGATTAAAGTTCTTTCTTCTGCAAGTTTTGAAGGATCACCAGTCACACCGGTTTCTTCGATTGCTCTTTTGATCATATAAACAGCATCGTAGTAGTTGGGTGAAAGACTGAAGGGCTCTATACCGTCATGATCGTCCTTAAAACTCTGTCTGAAAGTATTCCATCTTGGAGTATCAAGACTTGGATCGCTGTAGTTATAAATCATGATACCATTGATCTTATCGCCGCCTGTTGTGTAAAGAGCAGCATCATCAGCACTTGAGAATACAAGTATTTTACTCATATCTTCCCAGCCTCTGTTCTTGAGTTCGATGATAATTTTAGCTACTTTTTCTGCATTACATGCAAAAATTATACCGTCAGGTTCCTGTGCAAGAGCTTTAACGATAAGCGGACCAAAAGATACTGCATCTGATGGTACATCTACATCTTCAAGGATATTTGCGCCAGCGTCCTTAACTCCCTTTACATGAGCTTTTGCCATGCCGGGCCATGCGCCGTAGTTTTCTACAAACTGAACAACATTTTTAGCACCGGTTTTCTTTGCCCATGCAGTAATAATCGGTGCAAGCCTTTCTTCTGTTGGAGCAAACCATGAAATTGCCCATGGAAAATACTCAGCGGCATATTCGTAGGAAGTTGTAGCTGTAAAGCTGTAAAGTCCCTCATCAGCTGCGATTGGTACAGCAGCCATAATTACAGGTTCGGGTACAGGACCCATAACTACAAGAGCACTGTCAACAAGCTTTGACATTTCAACAGTTCCCTTTTCAGGGCTCATAGCAGTATCAATACCAACAACCTTTACAGGTTTTCCGGCAATACCGCCTGCAGCATTGATTTCTTCTGCTGCGAATTCAGCACCCCACTGCAGGTATTCACCGATACTTGCAATAGGTCCGGTCAGACAGTTAAGGAAAGGGATTTCCCATTCATCGACAACTACCTCACCGCTTTCAGAAGCGCCTGCTTCCTGACTTCCGCTTGCATAAACGAAAGACATGGAGAGAAGCAGCAGAACTAAGACTGTTAAAATCTTTTTCATTTTTTCCTCCTAATATTCTAAACGCATACGCGTTTATTACAATTTATAAATGTCGGATATTTTCAAATATAAAACAGTTTAAAAATATTCCCTCAGGCTTTTTTCGGCTTTTTGAATACATTCACAATTTTTTCAATCATCTGCCTTGTTATAACACCTTCAGGCTTTATAACAAGAACAACTATGAGCAGTATACCATAGATTACGATATTCCATGATTCAACAATATCCGGAAGTATTAACGGAAATCCCCATAGAAGCGGAGCTGCAAGCAAAGCGCCCCACTGAGTGGTATACCCGCCGACAAAAAGCATTGTCATACATACACCGACGATATGGAATGTAAAATGGTTTGGTGAAATACTTCTCATAATGAAAGCATACAGAACACCGGACATTCCGCCGAGTGCGCTAGCCCATGTCTGAAGGAACATACCCATCTTCTTAACATCAACACCGAAGGATACTGCAAGTTCTCTGTCGATAAATATTGCAGAAGCAGCTCTGCCAAGTCTTGAATTATCAAAGCGGTGAATTAGAAAGCCTGTAATTACAACCATGGCATATATGAAAATAATAAGAAATGTTCTATTTGATGCTGAAGTCTGAAGAATCTTCGGTATACTGAAGATTCCAAGAGGACCTCCAAATGCTTCAACATTTTCAATTATAGTTTTTGTGAGATAGATAAAAGTGAAGCCTACAATAACAACAGCAAAGCAGGGAGCATCTCCTATCGCTACGGAAACCAGAAACCCGATTAATGCACCAAGCAAAGTTCCTACGATAAAAACTACAATGAAAGGCCAATCAAAATTGATAGCCATTAAAGCTGAAAAATATGCTGATATTGCCATATTAGCAACTGTCATAAAATGAAGCTGTCCAACCCTGTACGGGATATAGACGGACCAGCTCATTAGTATATAGATGGCGGTTATTGCCAGAAAATAATATAAAGGTAAAGACACAGTACTCCTCCTGACTTCCTATAGCTTGCTTCCGAATACGCCTTTCGGTTTAGCCAAAATAACAACAAGCATAATTATAAAAGCGATTGCGTTGGACCAGGAACCGGCAAGGTACCCCTGAATAATGGCTTCCAATACACCTAGAAGTAATCCGATGATCAGTCCTCCCGTCAGATTACCAAGACCTGCAATAATTGAAACAGCAAGCACCTTATGTCCAAGAGAATCACCAAGTCCTGCAGATGCAGAACCAAGCAGAATAGCCATAAGTACTGCAGTAACTCCGCCCAGAATCCCTGTAAGTGCATAACTTAAGAATCCGGTTTTCAACAGCGGAATACCTACCAGTTTTGCTCCGTTCGGGTCTTCAGCTATGGCTCTGAATGCACGCCCGGTTCTGGTTTTATATAACAGCCAGAAAAGAAAGGCTACAAAAAGAACGCCGACAATCAGGGTAAGAACCTGACCTCTTGATATACTGATAAGACCTACACTTATAAGTGCTCCTTTATCATTTCCGGTCAGTGCATCAGGAAAAGCAATAGGAAAACCCTGGTTAAAAGTGTGGGAAAGTATATCAGTAATAATCATTCCCATACCCATAGAAATTACCATGGTTGCATTTATATCAACACTTCCGCGTTTTTTCATAATATGCTGAAACATCGGTGCAGTGAGTGCGTTAACCGCAATCGCTGAAGCAATTCCGCCGAGAACACCGAGCGGTATATTATTTCCTGTTAATCCCAGCACGACCCAGGATATATACATTGAAAAAACAATTACTACGGGAAAAGAAAAGTGAATAATCATCGCTACAAGCAGAAGCAGATTAAATCCTGTTACCAAAAGAACATAAATGCTTCCAAGCGAAAGTCCGTTAAATATTTGTGCTATTAATATTTCCATTCTCTATGCTCCAAGATATGCTTCTTTAACTGCAGGATCGTTCAACAGTTCTTCAGAAGTTCCGCTCTTGATTATATTTCCTGTTTCAAGAACATAACCTCGATGTGCAATTTTAAGAGCCTTATAGACATTCTGTTCAGAGAGAAGGATTGTATACCCCTCTTTATTCAGATTTACAAGAATCTCAAAAATATCATTTACTATAATCGGAGCAAGCCCGATAGACGGTTCATCAACCATAATCATATCCGGTGATGACATCAAAGCTCTTGCAATAGCAAGCATCTGTCTTTCACCGCCGCTTAAAGTACCGGCGACCTGATTTTTCCTGTTCCCGAGAACCGGAAAAGAATCATAGACAAGCTCAAGTTTTTTATCAGACTGAGAAAGGTTGTGATGAGCCCCGAGAAGGAGATTATCCAGAACAGTCATCGATGAAAAAACTCCCCGCCCTTCAGGAACCAGGAACATTCCGCTTCTTACATTCTTGTCTACAGATGTATTGGTGATATCTTTGCTTTTATAGGTAATTTTACCATTCTCAGGAACATTTGCACCAAGTACAGTTTCCATTATAGTAGTTTTACCCGCCCCGTTGGCACCGACAAGAACTACTATCTCACCTTTTTTAAGTTCGAGATCAATATTTTTAAGTGCTTTTACATGTCCGTAATTTACAGAAAGGTTTTCAATACTCAGTATATTTTCATTCTGTGCCAAGATATGCCTCCAGTACTCTCTGGTCTTTCTGTACTTCAGAAGGTGTTCCTTCGAATATATTATCTCCGAAGTTAAGAACAGTGACCGTCTCAGCAACATTCATAAGCATTTTCATATCATGGCTTACAACTACCACTGTAATTCCCATTTCCTTAATTTTCTGAATAAGCTCACCGACCTGTTCTGTTTCTTTAGGTCCCATACCTGAGGCAGGTTCGTCCATAAGCAGAATTTTTGGTTTGGAAACAAGAGCTCTTGCAATCTGAACAAACTGGCGTTCAGCCCATACAAGATCAGATGCCCACCTATCGGCAGATTCTGAAAGATTAAGCATTTCAAGAACCTCATAAGCTTCATTACGAAGTTCTTTTTCTACTTTCGACTGTCTGAACGGTATTCTGAAAAAAGTATCTTTGATATCAGTTTTATGATAATCATAGACGCCGCTCATTACGTTTTCTATTACTTTAAGAGACGGAACTAATTTCCCCTGCTGGAAGGTCCGCCTGATACCTAAATTGGAAATCTCATGCGCAGGTTTGCCGGTGATCTCAATATCATTCAGGTAGATATTACCCGCAGTCACCTCTAAAAGTCCGGTTATACAGTTAAACATAGTAGTTTTACCGGAACCGTTGGGTCCAATAATGCCATGAATACGTCCGTCCTGAATATCAAAACTGACGTTCTTCAATGCCTTCAGACCGCCAAAGTGCTTACTTACACCCTTAATTGACAGCATCAACATATCCTTAAATATTTTTCCGAAATGCTTAAAAATTCACCCGAAAAAGCAGTCCGGTTGTTTGAGTATCAATTTTAAATAGGGTCTGTTAGAAAGTCAAGGGAAAGTATAGGTTTACTTTTGAAAAACATAATTAATCAGCACTAAACTATCGTTTTCGTTAAAAAAGTATCTGTATAATATTCGGATTATGGCGGCAGACAGAATTCCACCTAATGACCCGCACCTTTTATCATTAATAATGCATGTTCAAGAATGCCGAGAAGGTAATTTGTACAGGATGTGACAGCCTTAACCGACCCCGGCAGGTTGATAACCAGGGTATTTCCATGAAGCCCTGAATAACCCCGGCTCAGTACTGCCATCGGTGTTTCCCTGCAGGAATGAATTCTTAAGGCTTCTGATATACCGGGAACATCCCTTTCGCACCAGGCCGCTGTAACTTCAGGCGTTATATCTCTTGGCCCCAGGCCGGTTCCGCCTGTTGTAAAAATCAGATCATTAGACTCGTATTGGTTAAGAGCACCAAGAATAGCTTCCTTTTCATCAGGAACAATTGTACCGGAAATCTCAATCCCCTCCTGAAATTTCTGCCTTAAAATTTCAGCTATGGCAGGGCCGGATAAATCTTCGTATACACCTCTGCAGGCTCTGTCAGATATTGTAATAACAGCTGCTTTCAACAGTAATCCTCCCGCCCTTAATGACCTTTGCAAATATTCCCCGTCTTGGCATTATACAGTCGCCGACCTGCTGCCTGATTGCACAGCCGTGATGGCATTCTTTTCCGATCTGAGTAACTTCAAGTTCAGTATCTCCAATAAAAAGTCTTGTCCCTATAGGAAGGCTGTATAATTCAATGCCCCTGGTTGTAATATTCTCCGCAAAATCACCGAAATTGAGTTCAATACCCTTTCCACGCATAAGATCTATATCTTCATCAGCAAGAAGGGATATCTGTCTGTGCCAGTTGCCAGCATGAGCATCTCCCTCTATGCCATGCTCAGGTTTAATTTCAAAAAAATCAACCGGTACTTTTTTATCACCTTTTTTCGTTGAGATATTCAGTGATAACAGTTCAAATTTATTCTTCATATTTCAGCCTTCTCTATTTTCTCTGCCACAGACCGGATTTTCCTCCGGATTTTCTAATCAATCTGATGCCGGTTATTTCCATACCGCGATCAACTGCCTTGCACATATCATAGACAGTCAAAGCTGCTGTTGACACCGCTGTCATCACTTCCATCTCTATACCGGTCTGACCCGAGGTACGGGCTGTTGCGGTGATATTTATTTTTCCATATGCAGCCCCTGCCTCATCCTCTGCTTCAATCAATTCAAAATCCATATCAACTCCGGAGATAAAAATATTATGACACATGGGGATAAGCTCAGATGTCTTTTTTGCACCGGTAATACCCGCTAACTGTGCGGTTCCCAGGACATCACCCTTTTTCATACCGCCATCACGGATAAGTCTAAGCGTTTCAATATTCATAATAACTGAACCTTCCGCTACTGCTTCACGTGCAGTTTCTGCTTTTTCAGAAATATCAACCATTTTCGGACGGCCGTCCCTGTTAAAATGGGTAAATTCCATATCAGCCCCCTACTTCATGCATACTGTGATTTGTTTTTTCAAAATCAGCTAATTCCAGATTATGTTCACCGGGTTTCATCCTGATTCCTTCCTTAATAACTTCTGCCAGAGTTTTTCCTTCAGCCAGAGCATCTTTAATATCTATCCCCCTGTTAGAATGGAGACATGACAGCAGCTTTCCCTCTGATGTAATTCTAAGCCGGTTGCAATCTCCGCAGAATTTGTGACTTATCGGATTTATAAATCCGAACCGCCCCTTCCCTCCGGGCAGCTGCCATACTTCAGCGGGGCTTCCTTTTTCGGTAAATTCGATTTTCATCATACCGGGCACCTTGTCAAAAACCGTTTTATTAGGCAGAAAACGGTCTTCAGTCCAGCCTGAAGCCTCTCCTACCGGCATTAACTCAATAAATCTTATCTCTATATCAAGATTTTCTGCAAGCTTTTTGAAATCCAGGATTTCATCTTCATTAAAATCTTTAATAAGCACCGAATTTATCTTTAGAGGTGTTAACCCTGCTTCTATCGCGCTGTCTATCCCCTTAAGAACTGAATCCAGTTTATCAAGCCGGCTTATCCAATTGAATTTCTCCCGATTAAGAGTATCCAGACTGATATTTACACGATCAAGTCCGGCATCTTTAAGTCGTAATGCCATATCAGGAAGCAGAATACCGTTACTGGTCAAAGTCAACGTTTTTAACCCCTCAATTCTACGAATATTCTTAATAAGTTCTATAAGCCCCTTTCTCACAAGAGGCTCACCGCCGGTTAGTCTGATTTTACTTATTCCGCAGGAAACTGCAGCTTCTGCTATTTCAGTCAGCTCTTCAATTCTCAGGATCTTTGAGTGCTCTTTTTTTTCTACCCCGCCTGAGGGCATACAGTATCTGCATCTGAGGTTACATAAATCAGTTATTGAAAGTCGAAGGTAGTCGATCTTCCGGTTGAAAGTATCTAACAATCTTCTTTCCTCATTATCTTGCCCGGAGCTTGAAGAATATAACCGCCAAGTCTTTCGACTTCAAGTTTAAACTGTTTTGAACAGAGGGCATTCATAAAAACCTGTCCTGCTTCAGTATCCAGGACCTCTTTTCTTAAAATAAAATCGTAATCTTCTTCACCGATCGGAATAAAATGAAGTCCCATGCTGCGGGCTGCGGATTCAACCCCCATACCGGCATCTGCGGTGCCGGAAAGCACAGCCTGAGCGACCGACATATGGGTATTCATTTCCCGGCCATAACCTTTTATGGAATCAGCCGGTATATTTTCTTTTCCGCATAAATAATCAAAAAGTATTCGTGTGCCTGCACCGCGCTGCCTGTTAACAAAACTCAGTTCTCTTTCTGCCAAATCAGTTATTGAAGTAATCTTTTCAGGATTCCCCTCAGCAACTATAAGCCCCTGTACTCTTTTAATACCCTTTACGATAACTACATCATTATCAGCCAGATACTGCTTCAGCAGATGAGTATTGTACACACCGGTTTCAGGATTCAGAACATGAACCGGGGCAATATGACATTCACCCCTTTTCACAGCCATAACACCGCCCATTGAGCCGCTGTGAGTAGAAGAGAGTCCGCTTGATCCATTTATCACCATAATCTCGTTTATCATATCCATAAGAAGGTCATGACTGCCGATCGAAACAAGTCTTTCAGAGATCTCCTCCCATGATTTGAGCATATACAGTTCCACTTCCGAACCTGCAGGATAACCTTCATACTCTCTGGGAACTTCAACAATAGCATCAGCATTAACAAGACTCATCGTTATTCCTGCGCCTCTGCTGAGCGGTGTCACAATAGTTTTATCTCCGATCTGTCCGCATTTAACCCTCACATACTCAAGATGTTTCAATGATGAGACAAGAGGTCTTGTAAGAATACCGCGTCTTTGGACCTTCGGTTCTGCTTTTACACAGGACATAGCCCTGATAAGAGGCTGAACAAGTCTGTCAAAGACTATCCAGGCAGATACAGGATATCCGGGTATGCAGATTAGGGGTTTTTCCGCGGCTTTCCCGAAAATTGCCGGTTTTCCGGGTTTTATAGCAACTCCGTGAAACAGCATAGTTCCTATTTCTTCGATTATGGATTTTGAGAAGTCCTCTGAACCTGCGGATGAACCGGCACCAAGAATCACCAGATCACATTTTTCAAGAGCCTTCACAACTGCTTCTCTCAGAAGCTTATAATCATCTTTCACAGGAGAATATTTAACCGGAGTACCGCCGTACTCTGAAACCATAGCTGCGAACATCCTTGAATTGGAATCAAGAATTGCACCGGGAGTCATCTGATCAGGAGTTTCAATTATTTCAGTACCGGAAGGAATTATTCCGACAAGAGGTTTCTTTATAACTTCTATAGAGGTTATCCCGCCGCCTATCATAGCACCAATATCTACAGGCCTTATCCTGTGCATGGAGGGAATGATCATCTCCGAACAGATTATATCCTCACCCACCGGCCTGACGTGCTGCCAGGGAACCGCCGGTGAAGTAATCACAACAGAATTTTCATCCGCCTCACTGAGATCTTCCATCATAATTACAGAGTCCATATCAGCAGGAAGAACATCTCCTGTATCAACCCATTTAAAATCGATGTCGACAGATAGCGTCACCGGATTCCGTTGATCTGCTTCTTGGGTTGCAGCTGATTTTACACTTATTCCGTCCATCGCAGCTGCATTATGGTTTGGATTCGAGAGCTTGGCTATTACAGGAGATGAACTTACACGTCCTAAAGAATCTTCAACGGAAATCATTTCAGTTTTATGATTTTCATTCAGCCTGAACTCCGAGTCTATACAATTTTGGGCATCAGCAAAGCTTAAAGGTTTAAGATATATATTTCTTTTCATAATAGACTCCTAAAACCGGTAAACCCGTACCGATGTACCTGATGACAGACCTTCAATATCACGGCTGATTTTAATATAGCCGTATGCCCGGCTTAGAGTTGTAATCATACTGGATCCGCCCCCAACAGGAACAGCTTCAAAACAGTTATCTGTTTTTTTAATGAGAAAAACGGGCTTATAAGTATCACGGCCGGGAGCTCCATGAATATTTTCAGTAAGGACAGCCTCAACCCAGGGCTCAACCGGAGCATGTGACTTACAAAGCAGATAGAACAAATACTTCCCGATAATTCTAAATACCATGAGAGCGGAAACCGGATGCCCCGGCAGCCCGACAAGAGGAAACCCGCCGGCACTTGCAAGTATTGTAGGCTTTCCCGGATTAAATGCGATTCCATGTACGAAACAGCCGGGTTCACCGATTTTATCAAAAATTTCCATTGTAAAATCTTTATTACCGGCCGAACTTCCGCCGCTTAAAAAAACAACATCTGAACAGGTCATAACTTCCCTTATAGCTTTTTCAAGCTGTTCTTTATCATCACTTACAACACCTGCACTAACCACATTAAAGCCGATTTTCTCGGCCTCGGCTCTCAAAGTATGTGAATTGATGTCTCGGATCTTTGCGGGAACAAGTACGGTATCAGAGGCTGTTATTTCATCACCGGTTGAAATTATTGCAGCCGAGGGCTTTTTATAAACTTTGATATCCGTAATACCGGAAGCGGATAATACACCAATATCTGCTGAATCTATCTGCCTTCCGGCCTCAAACAGAAGTTCACCCACGCTGATATCCCTTCCAACCGGAACTACATTCATTCCCTTAACAGCAGGAACAGAAAAAGCTATTTCATCACCTATCTGTTCAGAGTATTCTATCATTACAACTGCATCTGCTCCTTCAGGCATCATTCCGCCGGTGGGGATGTAAGCGGCAGTACCTGAGCTTATCTTAAAATCCGGAGCTTTCCCCATTGATACTTCACCTGCGATTTTCATAATAATTGGTATAGTTTCGGATGCCCCGGAAGTTTCATCTGCGATTACGGCATAGCCATCCATTGTGGATTTTGCAAAATGCGGTACAGGATCAGCAGAGTATATATTTTCAGCGACAATCCTTCCTGCAGATTTAGAAACCGCTATGTTCTCGGTTTTCCCGGGAATTGCCTTAAAATGAGTATTAATAAGTTCTAGTGCAGTATCAACTGTTACTACTTTCAACAAAGGCATCAGATCCTCCCTATGACATCAAAATCAAAAACATTGTCTGCAATTTTTTCCATAAACTGTTTATCATGAGTAGAAATAACTATAGTAACACCTGTACTCTTCAATTTTAATAGATGAGAACCAAGTTTTTTGGAACTCGCAGCATCAAGATTTGCCGTTGGCTCATCAAGCATAAGAACTCTTTTTTCAGCGGCCAGAGCCCTGGAAATTGCAAGACGTTTCTTTTCTCCCCCTGACAAATTAGAGGCTTTTTTCTTTTCAAAACCGGATAACCCTGTCAGTTCGAGAGACCTGGAGATAATTCCGCTTTTTTCTGATTTTCTGATATCTGAATTCAGAAGAAGTGAAATATTGCTGAATACAGTTCCTTTCAGAATATATGGTTCCTGATGTACGTATATCGAGTTGAGTTTAACTTTGTCACTGTTTAATTCATTTCCGCTTTCATCGAGGTAAATAACTTTCCCCTTGTCAGGAACGTACAGGCCTGCAATAAGCTTCATCATTGTGGTTTTTCCGGTCCCGTTCCCTCCGCAGAATACGGTAATCTCTCCCGGATTTATCGACATATTAACATCGCACAATACATTTTCACCCTGCTCGTATGCGAATGATAAACTAAAGCTTTTTATAGAAAAATTATTCATCACTATCAGCTCCGGAACCAATTTTGATCAATATATTTACTGCAAGTGAAATCGATAAAAGTATCATACCAAGTGCAAGCCCGAGCTCAAACTGCCCCTTACTTGTTTCGAGAGAAATTGCGGTAGTGATAGTCCTTGTATACCATCTTATATTTCCTCCAAGCATCATTGACACGCCTACTTCACCGATAACCCTGCCGAACCCCGTTACAATCACAAGTATAATCTGAGTTTTAACTTCTCTTAAAACCAGAATATTCTTTTTGAATGAAGATATGCAGAAGGCATCAAGCGTCTCAATGAGCATCGGATTGACACCTGATAACGTTGTCCAGATCATTGAAATCATAATAGGAAGAATCAGTATAACCTGCCCCAGTATTATTCCGCCCTGGGTGAAAAGCAGACCAAAAGGCCCTAGAAGACCCTGTCTGTTTATAAGAGAATAGACAAACAGACCTACAACTACAGTAGGAATGCCCATCAGGCTGTTAAAAAAAACTTTAAGGGCTTTTCTTCCCGGAAAAGAGGTGAAACCCAGAAATATTCCTATAGGAATTCCTATAAGTGTGGCTAATCCGGTAGAACTGACTGCAAGGAACAGGGAAGTCCCAGCTATATTAAAGACTTCCCTGTCGCCTGATAAAATAAGTGCAGCTGCTCTGCCTAAAAGGCTGAACATCAGATAACCCTGATTAAGCTATTTGGCATCCGGATAAAAAAGCTGTTCGCCGTTTTTCTGAAATCCGCCGATAACAGCCTGACCTTCTTCTGAAACTACATAGTTGATGAATTCCATAGCTGCATCATATTTAACATGAGAATATTTCTCAGGATTTACAGCAATAATTCCATAGGGGTTAAAAAGTACCGGGTCACCATCGAACTTGACTCTGAGACCGATTTCATCCTTCATAGCCAGATAAGTAGCCCGGTCAGAAATAGTATAGCCGTTCATATCATTGGCCATAGTTATTACAGTTCCCATTCCCTGACCTGCCTCCTTATACCACTGCCCGGAAGGAGCTATTCCGGCTTCTGCCCAGATCGCTTTTTCCTTGATATGAGTTCCGGAATCATCACCTCGGGATACAAAATCAGCCCCTGAAACGGTAATAAGTTTCATTGCTTCAGCAGCCGTTGCGGCTGAGCTTATTCCTGCAGGATCGTTTTCAGGACCGATAATTACAAAGTCATTATACATTACATCCTTGCGGTTCACGCCGTAACCATCAGCAACAAAAGAATCTTCCCTCGAACGGGCATGAACAAAGATCAGATCAACATCTCCGTTCTCACCATGTGCAATAGCTTTGCCTGTACCCACTGCTATTACATCTACAGCTATACCTGTTTTTTCAGTAAAAGCAGGTATAAGAACATCAAGAAGACCTGAGTTTTCTGTACTGGTGGTTGTCGCCATTTTAATCCGGACTTCCTCAGCGGGTTTAGTTTCCTGCTGACCGCCTGCAAATACTGCATTCACAGATAAAATCAGCAACAGAATAAGAATGAAATTTTTGACAGAACGTACACCTGTTATAGGCATACCGAGAGACGGGTTCGTTCTCATTACTATCTCCTTTACAAATACGGAAGGCAGTACTGTTTCCGGTACAACCCTTTTGAACGACGTTCAAAGCAGTCTACACAGATAGCTCAGATCTTTGATACGAAATTCATCGGCCGAAATTCCATACCTATCGGCTGCAGGAAAGAAGGCTCGGACAATAATATGATTGTTGCAGTCATATTAGCAGAGATTTTTCAGCTGAGCAATAAAATAGTCAAACAAATATATAATAATCTGAAGACATAGTACTCATAAAATTATTTACATTTCATCAATCCGTTGTATGATGTTTATATTATGAACTATAACTTTAAAACACTTGAAGAAAATGCAGTTAAAAAACCGTCAAAATGCGTTGCTCTGGCAATGGCGGAAGAAGATGATGCTTTAGCCGCAATTGCTGCTGCGGCCGGAAAGAATATAGTGAAACCTATTCTTGTAGGAAATCCGGAAAGAATCAAATCTATAGCGTCTCAGAACAGTATATGTATCGAGGCCTTTGAAATTATTGAGGCCGACGGAGAAAAAGCCTGTGCAAAGAAGGCTGTTGAACTTGTAAAATCAGGTAAAGCAGACTGCCTTATGAAGGGAAAAACCGCAACATCAGTTATTATGAAAGCAGTCCTTGACCGTGAAAACGGACTCTCTGGTTCAGGAATGCTTTCTCATATGGCTATTATAGATATAAAGTCATACCACAAACTGCTTATTGCCACCGATGCCGCAATGAACATCGCACCTGAGCTTAAGGAAAAAGAGCTTCTAACCGAAAACGCCGTTAAAATCGCTCATACGCTGGGAATTGAAAAACCTCTGGTTGCTGTTATAGGTGCCGTTGAAAAAGTTAACCCCTCCATGCCATGCACTCTTGATGCAGCTATGCTTTCAAAGATGGCCGATCGCGGTCAGATAAAAGGCTGCGTCATAGACGGACCGTTCGCACTCGATAATGCCATATCCAAGCACAGCTGCGAAGTAAAAGGTATAACCGGAGAAGTCGGTGGAAACGCTGATGTCCTGCTGTTTCCTGACATAGAAGCGGCTAATGTATTCTATAAAACAATGGCTTATTTCACCGACTGCGACATGGCCGGCATAATTGCCGGAGCTTCAGCACCGATTATTCTAACATCCAGGGCGGACAGTGAAAGAACCAAGTACCTGTCCATATTGGCCGGCGTATCGCTTTGCTGAAAAAAAAGGCTGCATGTTGAGAGTGCAGCCTTTTTTTAGATATCATGGTATTTATTCAAGCACCCACAGAGCCGCAAAACCATTTTCCTTTCCAGCAAGAAGAACTTTTCCATCATCTCCAATTGTAACTGACATAAAATCAGAGTTATCACGAAAAAAACGGCCGTTGTTTGCAAAAGACTGATCAAGTGAACCATCAGAATTAATTCTGTACAGACATCCAATATTAATCGAATCAACATAGTATCCGCTGATATAAATTTTATCATCAGCCTGAACAGCAATGTCCGACGGAATAAAACCTGAATCAAATAATGTACTGCTGGTTCCGTTACTTCCAAAGCTGGTGTCCACATTCATTAAAGAGTCGAATCTTCCGACAAGCTGAGGTGCTGCAATTATCAACCTATCAGAATTATCTGCGGCAATATGCATGTCAGGCACAGCTACCGGCCATTCTGCCGACAATTCTGCAATCTGCTTTATACTGAGGTCTGTATCAAGTCTGATTACTATACTTTTTGCATCAACAACCGGTGGTCCTGCAAACGCTCCATGATATCCAAGGACATACACCATATCACCCTGTTTCACTATATCATAAGCATCAGCAACGACCCCGGATGTACCGAAATGTGCAAGTGGGTCAACTAAAAAGACATCATCTGCTGTCATTGTACCTAAATTATAATTAAAAAGCTTGATAACCGATGTTCCATTATCTCCACATAAGAAAACAGATTCTCCCTGATGAAATACAGCCCCGGAGACAACCAGAAAATCTGCACTAGTGTGCTCCGCATCATCTCCAAGATCGATATAACTGACATATTGATTATAATTTATATCTAAAAGATCAATATCCGATGATGTTTTTATAATTTCATAAGAGGGATAACTGCCAACGTAATCTACAATTTTTTGCTGTGTAGAAGTTCCATCAGTTCGAATTGAATATATTCCACCTACAGGGGATGCATATGCAATTCCCATTCCCAAATAGTATCTGTCGTCTTGTTGTACTACATCACTGAATTGAGAATTAGTACCCTGAACATATGAAAAAACTGCACCACTATTGAAATCAGATGATAATTCACCTTTAGCAGAGCAAGTCACTGCTCCTGTGGCAATATCAGAACTCATAATATCCTCAGAAGAGACTCCGGCCACCCATACGGTATATTCTGTCCCATAAATAAAATCACTCTCTATAGTATAAGTATAAGTTCCATCTCCGTTACTAATATTATAATTTGTAGTTTGACCAGCTTCAACCAGTGCAGTTTGATCAAAATCAGAACTGTCTCCCCAGAAAATTGTATAATCTTCAGCATTCTCTGAAGCTTCCCATTTTACAATAATCGAGGACAGGCTTGCGCTTAAATCAATTGAAAGAGGTGCGCCCGGAACCACAGCATCGCCCTCGTATGAAGGATCGAACGTGTTATCCCGTACCGGAGCCTGAAATAATTCACAAGCAGTAAAAATAAAAATGCTTAATATAGTAATAACTGTTAATAAAATGATTATTCTGTTTTTCATGAAGGCCTCCTTAGTAGCTCACTCGAACAAGCAGGCCCGGATTATTTCCGACTACCGGACTGAATGCAATATTTGAAGTTTCCGGTGCAGAATCATTTGCAAATAATATTATACCGACAGTTGTCAAAACTACTCCGGCACCGGCAGCAATTGAACCGATAAGAAAATCATTAAAAGCTGCATCACGGGATGTTTCCAGTGCAGTGAAGAGTGTATCAAAATCAGATCCATATGATGCAGAATCGTATGCAATATTTGCAGTGTTAAAAGCCGGTAGACTATTTGCAAACAGGTTATACAGAAAATAACCTCCTACACACAGTCCTGCTGCCCCGGCACTGGTACAAATAATAGCCGGGATATCAACTCCGCCGTTATCCGCTGCGACTGTCTTATCAGCAGGGGCAGCAGGTCGGGCGGCTGCTTCAGCAGTGGTCTCACCTTTGTCGGATTCTTCGGCAGAAGCCGATTCAGAAACAGTTTCATTTTTTTCAGGCTCGGATTCAACGACTGTTTCAGTTACGGGATTTCCGGCAAGTTCCGCGGCTACATTCTCAAGCCCGTCAATGAGCTCATCAAGATCTCCGTATTTACCATTAGATGTTGCAAGAGTTTTGGAGGTTTCGGTTTCAAGCATCTTCACCGACATCAGATACCGGCTTCCGATCTTGGATAAAGTCCCAGTAACTATAGTTTCTGCGGAAAGAAGCTTTCCTATCTCAAGCGCGCATGATTCATCAGTACAGCCCGACATGGAAAACTCCATCTCATTAAGAATAGTTTCGCGCTGTGATACATCAATAACTATAAATTTTCCTGTATTGAATAATTCAGCTGACAGATACTCGACAATAGCTTTCATTTCAGTCTTTGAAACAGCTTCAGTGGTAAAATCCAAAACAGCCAGGGTCTCCTGACCAAAAACAATGCCTGGTGAAATCAGTGCGATAAACAGCACCAAACCCCAGACAGCCTTTCTACATTTCATTGTTTTTCTCCAGTTTTTTTTTGCTCAATATTAAAATAATACCCCAAAATCAACAAGTTTCTGTTTCTTTGAAATAATTATTTTTTTGTATTTCTTTTATTTATATCGGTTTAAGCCTTTTTTATTCTTCAAAAAAAAACTTTAAACTGAATTGAATTAAAAAGAAGATTTATTGACAGCGGTTCCCCCGCTCTTTACAATCTCAGCGGAGACAGATGATGAAATATTTTACCGACACTTTTAAAGTCAGAGGCTTTCAAACAGACACACACGGAAAACTTTCAATACGAAGCCTCTGTGATTATATGAATGAAGCAGCAGGAAATCACTGCATAGAATATAAGATCACAGTTGATGATCTGAATAAAATCGGACTTACCTGGATGCTCTCACGACTGAAGTTCCGAATTATAAGACTCCCGGAAAAAGATGAAATTATCAATGTAAACACATGGCCATCCGGAGCCCAGGGGCTTTTCTCATGTCGAGATTTTATAGTAACTGACAGCAAAGACAGGGAGCTTGTAAAGGCAACAAGTGCATGGCTGACCATTAATCTCGAAAAAAGACGGATAGTCAGGCTCCCGCAGATTATCACCGACATGCATCCAGAGCCGGGGACTTCTGAATCTGCACTTGAAGCCGATTTCAAATCAAAAATGCCTCAACTTGAGACTCAGACCTCTGAATACCATCTAAGACCAGGGTATTCCGCTCTTGATATGAACCGTCATGTAACCTCAACCAGGTATGTTGAATGGATGATTAATTCTCTGCCGGTGAGTTTCCTTGATACACACAACCTATCAGAGTTTGAAATTAATTATAAGCAGGAAATCCTCCCTGAAAAAGATGCCGTTATAGTAAATGATTTTAACGGAACAGAATTATACGGCATAAATCATGAAGTAAGGGATTCAGATTCGGGAACTGTAAACTGCGTAGCCGGAAGCAGCTGGAATTCTAAATCATAATAATCCTGCAAGATAAATTACGACCGGAATAGTAAATATCCCGAGTACTGTTGAAACAATCAGCATTGAACCGGCAAGATCTGCATTTCTTCCATATCTGACAGGGAGTACATAGGTGAATATTGCAGAGGGTAAACTCATTGCAATGATAAACACAGTTTTCATTGTATCCTGAAATCCCAAAACCAAAGCCCCCGTTAATCCGGCAATAAATCCGCCGAAAAATCTTAACAGCAGACCGAAAATAAGATGTCTGTTAAAAACCAAGGGCTTACCTGCAATAGAGGCGCCAACGATAAAAGCGGCTAGAGGCATAACCCCTGAGCCGCTGAACTCAGCTGTTTTTACAATAATCTGCGGCAGCCGGATATTAAATGCATTAAACAGAAAGCCGGCTACAATAGCCCACAGTATTGGAGCCTTCAGCATTTCTTTAAAACTCTTAGTGTTAAATCCTCCGGTTACCATCATCAGACCTATGCTGAATATAAAGATATTCTGAATCTGATCAATAATTACCTCTACATTCACTGCATATGCCCCGCCCCACAATGCCATCAGAGGGATTCCTAAAAAGCCGGTATTCATAAAACAAATTGACGGGCCTAAATCGGAAAAACGGGTTTTGGTAATTTTGGAATAGACTATAGAAAAAAAAGCGAGTAAAAAAAGAGATAAAATTACTGCTCCAAAGAGTTTTGCAGTATCCATAAACACAATTTTTGATGTATAAAGAGAATGAAAGGCCATTGCAGGCAGGAAAAAATCTGTCAGAACGCGGCTTAATGATGCAGAATCTATTTTATGCAGCTTTGATATAAAATATCCTGCAGAAACCACGACTAAAAGTGGTAAAATTATAATAAAAATGCTTAAAATCAACGGTTTGACCCCTTCATAATGTTTAGGCAAACATTTATAGCAATAAAATGTTGCCAATTCACAAAAAACCATTTATAATTAATTTCTATGGCAGAAAATTCATCAGTTTTAAAGGCAGAACCCAGAATAATCTTGCCCGATGATAATATTTCTGAATCTTTATCTCAACTTGCAAACGCTAATTTTTACAATAAAATTAAATTAAAGGCAAAATATTTTTGAAACCGTAAACAGCGGTGTAAATATTTTTATATACAGGCATTTGTCTGTAATTTCATTCAGGAGGGTGAATAATGTCTAATAACAGCAAACAGGATTTGCAGAAGCAATATCTGTGTGAAGAAGTGCCCCCTTTTAACATTGCAACTGCAATGGAAGAGGCCTCACGCTGTCTTCTCTGTCTTGACGCACCATGTTCCCAGGATTGTCCGGCAGGAACAAACCCGGGAGACTTTATAAGATCTATAAGGTTCAGAAACTTTAAGGGTGCAGCAGAGATAATTCGAACAAACAATGTACTCGGCGGGATCTGTGCAAGAGTCTGTCCGTACGAGGTGCTTTGTGAAAAAGCATGTTCAAGAACCGGAATCGACAAACCTATTCAGATAGGCCGGCTTCAGAGATTCGCTACAGATTACGCAAAAGCTACCGGATTTGAAGCACTTGAGAAAGTTGATGCTACAAAGGACAAAGTAGCCATGATCGGTTCCGGACCGGCATCGCTTACATGTGCCGCAGAACTTGCACAAAAAGGTTATCGGGTAACTATTTTTGAAGAAAAAGCAATACCGGGCGGTGTTCTTACATACGGAGTAGTTCCTGCAAGACTTCCTCAGTATATAGTTGAAGAAGAAGTACAGCTTATCAAAGACCTTGGCGTTGAAATCATATGCAACACAAAAATCGGTAAAGACAAAACTATCGATCAGCTGAAAGCAGACGGTTATAAAGCCTTTTTTATCGGGGCAGGTATTCAGGCTCCCAAATCACTTGATATTCCCGGCGTTGAGCTTGATGGAGTAACAAACGCAGTAGAATATCTTGGTGCAGCAAAACCGTCAGGGGGTGATATTGAACCGGGCAACAAGGTTGTAGTTCTCGGCGGTGGTGATGTAGCCATGGACTGTGCCACTACAGCACGGCTTTTAGGTGCGGAAAAAGTAATGATTCTTTACAGAAGAACCAGAGAAGAAGCACCTGCGCATAAAATCGAGATGAATTACGTTGAATCGCTCGGTGTTCACATGCATTATGGTTTTACACCGGCCGAGATAATCGGAAAAGACGGGAAGGTTGTTGGTATTAAGGGAGAAGGTTTCAGAGATTCATCAAAAATAGAGCTTGAATGTGACAAAGTAATTTTTGCCATAGGCCAGGCACCAGATCCTTCAGTAAAGGACATTGCAGACATAAGTTTCGGTCCTAAAAATACAATAATTGCAGATGAAAGCAAAGACTGCCGAACAAGTGTTCCATACATCTTTGCCGGCGGCGATATAGTAAACGGCGGAAAAACAGTTGTACAGGCTGTAGCTGTTGGTAAGGTTGCGGCTGAAAACATAGACAAATATCTCACAAAGGAGGCAAAGTAATCATGGTAAAGAGAAAACATGCAGATTTATCAGTTGATTTTTGCGGATTTAAATGTGAAAACCCGTTCTTCCTTTCTTCTTCACCGGTAGCCGCCACCTATGAGATGTGCGCTAAATTCCTTGAAGCCGGAGGCGGCGGAGTTGTTTTTAAAACTATAGGAACTTACATTCCTGATGAATGTTCTCCTCGTTTTGACCATGTCAGAAAAGAAGGTGAACCATTTGTCGGCTTTAAAAACATGGAACAGATTTCAGATCACCCATATGAGGAGAACCTTGAATTCCTTCGCAAACTGAAAAAAGACTTTCCTACCAAATGTCTTATTGTTTCGATAATGGGAATGAATGAGGACGACTGGACAAGACTTGCCAAGGATGTAACTGAAGCAGGCGCAGATATAATTGAATGTAACTATTCATGTCCTCAGATGACCCAGGAAAACATGGGTTCTGATGTAGGTGCAAATCTTGAGCTAATTGAAAGCTTTACCAAAGCTACACTCAAAGGAACCAACCTGCCGGTTATGCTTAAGATGACACCTAATATCGAAAAGATGGAAATTCCTGCAAGAGCCTCCATCGCAGCAGGCGGACATGCTATTGCAGCCATAAATACTATTAAATCAATCACCGGACTTGATCTCGATAAATTAACAGGTCTTCCGGTAGTTAACGGAAAATCATCAATCTCAGGCTATTCTGGAAAAGCTGCAAAACCAATTGCACTCCGGTTCATTGCCCAGATGAAACAGGATGAAGTTCTTAAAGATATACCTATCAGCGGAATCGGCGGAATTGAAACCTGGGAAGACTGTGCAGAATTCCTTCTTCTTGGATGTACCAACCTGCAGTTCACAACATCTGTCATGCAGTACGGATTCCGGATTGTTGAAGACATGATAAGCGGTCTTTCAATCTGGATGGAAGAGAAAGGATTTAAATCAATTGATGACTTCGTAGGTCTTGCAGTTAAAAGTATCGTACCTGCCGAAGAACTCGATAGAGATTTCAAGGTTTACCCGCAGATCGATTACGATAAATGTGTAAGCTGCGGCAGATGCTACGTATCCTGTTTTGACGGAGCTCATCAGGCGATCACCTGGGATCAGGAAAATAGAAAAGTCGCCATTGATGAAGACAAGTGTGTAGGCTGTCATCTCTGTCTGCATGTATGTCCGGTTGCCGGCTGTATAACTCCGGGCAAAGTTGTTTTCAAACCCGAAGATCAGTTCGGAAAAGGAAGCGAAGCAGTATATACAGAAAATGCTCCTTGTAAACGCGAAATAGTTGTCGGGGAGTATGACCAGTAAACAACAGAAGTTTGATTCATAAACTTTGATGTTTGAGGAGTTAACGACTTTCTTACCTGAAAATTAGTTAACATCCCGAATCAGTATAACTACGGACTAAACAAACATCCATTTTACTATTTATAATTTGAGCTGACTGGAAACCCCGGTCAGCTTTTTTCTGCCTTTATTTTGTACTGAATATTGAAAGAAAGTTCTTTTTTGTTTCAGGTCGTTTATTAAATCCTTCGATAGGCGTATTCATCATAAATCCCAGAACAAGCTGCTGAGCTTTTTCCCTGTTATCATTGTAATTAAAGATAAACTGATATTCATCCAGATATTCCTGCAGAAACTGTTCAGAAACATTATGGTGCCCGTTTCTTAAACCGTATTTAACATCCTGTAAAACAACATGAATATTCATAAACTTTCCGCCGTATGCGGTAATGGAACTTTTCTGCTTAAAGCGGTTTAATTCGAGCCAGTTTCTCAAATACAGCTTTTGAGGATCGACTATGAATACTGCTTTTTTATCGAAATTCTTTTTAAAATAATCCTTGATATTCATTTCATCAGGATTCTTAACCATTTTTAGAGACAGTCTCTTTTCTCCGGACATCTCAAGAGCACCAAGGATACTTACTTTCCGGTAATCTTCACCCTGCCCTCTTTTTATTATCTCATCAAACTCAACCTCCCCTTCAAGCCTCTCATCCTCTGTATGATATGAAATTGCATACCTGATTTTTCTCAATGCGTTCCATGCGCTCCGGTAAGATCCCAGAGGTATTTCCCTGAAAATGGTTCTTGCAGTTATAACCCTGTCTGAAGAATTTATCATCAGCCTGACAATACCGGACCAGTGCTCCAAACTGATATGCGATCTGTGAAGCATAGTATTGGCAAGAGGTGAATTCTCAGTCCGGCAATGTTTGCAGACGGTAATTCTTTTTACAGGTTTTTCCCAGAATTTTTGTCCACCGCATCTTTCACAAACCATTCCTTCAGGGAATCTTAGTTTGATTAAATTTTCAAAAGATTCCTGTTCTTTATGATAACTGACATTTTTTTTCATAATCTAATAAAGTTTAACATCATTTTATAATATTGTGGTACTAAAGTGGATTAGTTATTGATTTTTCTGTATTGACAGTTTTTTTCTTTCACATTTAACCTTAATCAGAGTTATGCATTACTCAAAAAAATAAAAAGATTTCGGAGGAAAAATGTTTGGTTTACCACCCGTAACAGCCCTTGTGCTGTTTGGTTTCCCGCTTTTCTGGCTTGTCTATACATTAATATTTTTTATCAAAACCAGGAACTGGGTTGAAGACTCTGAAAAACAGGGGGGAAAGGAATAATGAATCCTGTCGTCCTTGTTTTTTTAATTATCTATTATGTGGTTGTAGTTTTTATCGGCTTCTGGGCCGTAAAAAAAGGCGGAGCTAAAGATCTTGAAGGTTATTTATTAGGCGGCCGTCAGGTAGGCCCTTTGGTAACAGCAATGACTCTGCAGTCAACCTCCATGAGCGGTTACATGTTCCTGGGAGGCGGTTCTGAAGGATTCAGGGCCGGATACTGGGCAATCTGGTATGCTTCAGGTGATATTGGAGGCGGTGTTGTCAATTTATCGGTTATAGGCCGCAGAATGAGGAAACTGTCTAAAATACTCGGGTCTCTCACTTCAATAGAATACCTTGAACATCGATACCCTCATCCCGCTACCAGAATTATAAGCGGAGGGCTCTCTGTATTTCTACTATATTTTTATGTCCTCGCACAGTTTATAGCCGGTGGAAAGGGAATGGCACTTGTTACAGGACTTCCCTACGGAGCAGCTCTTACAATTGCTGTCGGAATTATAATGCTGTATACATTTCTGGGCGGTTATTTTGCAGTTGCTTACACAGACTTCTTTCAAAGTCTGGTTATGATCGTCGGTATGCTGTGGATATTTATTGCCACCATCGTAAATGTAGGCGGCTTCACTGCAGCCAATATCGCTATAGGTAAATTGGACCCGACTTATCTTTCAATATGGGGAAAGGATCTTCAGTTTCATAACAACTGGGGAGAGATTTTAGGTGCAGTATTAATATTCTCAGTAGGCTATATGGGATGGCCCCATGTTGTTACAAGGCATATGGCAATGAAGAGTCCTAAAACTGCCCGTATGGCAGCTGTTTATTCCACTATCTGGAATCTTTTCTTTGTCACAGCTCCCTATCTGCTCGGTATTTTCGCAATTCTTATTCTACCAAATCTTGCAGACCCTGAAATGGCTATCTTCACGCTTGCACAAGAACTCCTGCCGCCTGCAGTTACCGGTATAGTCATGGCTGCTATTATGGCTGCAATAATGTCAACTGCTGATTCTATTCTTCTACAGGTTGGAACTATTGCTTCAAGAGATATCTTTCAGAGGTTCATCAACCCTAAAGCCTCAGACAGCCAAATGGTATGGGTTTCCAGATTTCTTGTTGCAGGGATGGGTATCATTGGGCTTGTTGTTGCTCTGATAAGTCCTCCGGGTGTTTTCTCGATAGTCACTTTTACAACTTCAGTCCTCGGAAGCGCCTTCCTGCCGGCATACGTATGTGCAGTATGGTGGAAAAAAGCAAATACAAAGGGAGCCCTTGCATCAATAGTCGGTGGAGCTTTAATGGCATTCATCGCCAAAAAGACAGCAATTCCGCTCCACCCGATGCTGGCCGGACTTATTGTTTCATGGCTTTTGATGATAGTTGTCAGTCTTGCGACACAGAAGTCTTCGCCGGTTGCAGAGCATATTATTAAGGCAATGAATGAGGCAGCCAGCCTCGGTCCGATACCGAAAGAAATGCTTGCCAATGCAGACTTTGATCTTTCTGGTGAGGCAAGTGCCATTAACAAGAAATTAAAAAGCTGAAAAGCTCAAAAATCTCTGGAACTCCCCTTAGAAAATCAGGGGAGTTCCTCTTTCGGAGTTTTCATTGAATATCAACGCTATTGAATCAACAATAACAAGAGAAGATGCTGCCTCAATACTTCAGGCAAAAACTTCAAGCATCATTCCCAGAGTTCAGAAGCTTATTTACTACCCTTATTATTGGGTTTTTTTCTCTTTCAGGGTAAAAACTCTTTTCGGAATGGGCCGCAACAATAAAGCTTCATGCCTGGTTGATATGATCAATAATCAGGCAGCCACAAGCGATATATTCAAACATGTTGAGGTTGAAGTTCCTGAAGAAAATATTCTTGAAAATGATTTCAGCGAAGAGGAATCATTAAAAACCGCCCGAACATATCTTAATCATGCGGCCATGCATAAAATGAAAGCACTGGTTGTCCCTCAATCAGAAATTATAGAAGAAAAGAAAATACATAAACCATTCTGGGTGGTAAAATGTTTTAATCAGGATAACAGTCATTTTACTATGATAGTTGATGCCGTTACAGGCAAATATCAGAATCTATAGGAGATATTCATGCTGAAGTTCCTTTTTTTACCCGGCGCACTTTTCATAGGCGTTATCCTTCTGAGAGTTGTTCTTCCCTACATCTCCACAGCGGGCTGGAAAAGACTTCTGGACAGTTCCCGATATGCCAAATTCCATAAAGATTTCGTCAAAGCTGATAAACTGCTTGAAAAAGCTGTAGAAAGATATCCGCAACGGCCGGAAGTATATCTTGAATATTTTTTGAACCATAGTGACTCGAAAAATATTGAACAAAGATTCGGTATACTTAAAAACGGATATGAATTAACAAATGATACTGCTCTGGCATTTTTTTTAGGTTCGACATACCTCGAACACGGAGATTTCGATTCAGCAGAAACATACCTCTGCAGCCCTGAATGCAGGATTTATATGAAAGAGAGAAGACTCACACTGCTTCCTCAACTCTATTATGAGCAGAGCCTTTATTCCAAAGCAGAAAATGAGTTTATTGATTTTTATTCAGATTTATTCGGAATTGAAAAAGAAAATTTTAAAGACAGCCTGTACCAGCTTTCTCCCCAGGAACTGCTAACCTTTGCAATGATCAAAAAGGAAGCAGGAAATGATTATTCAGAAATACTCCAATTGGCACCCAAAAGCAGTTTTCACTCGGATATGAGCTGGAAAGACCTGCTTCAGTCACTAAAAGAAAGTTTTAACTCGCTAGAACCGGCAGTTACTGGTATCAACGGAGATCCCGGTGAATTTAACCGTAGAAGAAAAGATTATTACAGCAGACGTATCCAGCTGATAGAATCTTATCTATAAAAAAACCGCCGAATTTCTCCGGCGGTCTATATCTTCAGATACGATCAATCCTAAAGCAGATTCTCATCTACCCAAGTAGCAACCTTATCAAGAATATCAAAGGCTTCCTGAAGTTCTGCTTCTTTAATAATAAGAGGCGGTGAAACTGCAACCATATTCTCATGTGAGTATGTTACAAAACCATTCTCTCTTAATTTACCCAGAATCTGCTTCATAAGACCTTTTGGATCTTTTGCATAAGGAACAAGCGGTCCATTGTTTTTATCAACAAACTCAACCATACCGAAAAGGCCGATATTTCTGCAGGGACCGACTGAAGGATGCTTTGACTGAAGTTCAGCCATCATCTTAGCCATTACCGGCCCCATCTTTTTAGAATTGTTAATAAGATCAAGTTCTTTGTAAACATCGATTGTAGCAATACCGGCTGCACATCCAAGAAGGTGTGCGCTGTATGTAAGACCGCAGTAGAGAACATTATCTTCAAAATGTTCAGCGATTGCTTTTGAAACTATTGCACCGCCGATAGGGGCATAACCGCAGGTAACACCCTTTGCAAAGGTTACAATATCCGGCTTAACATCCCAGTTCATGAATGCAAACCATTCTCCGGTTCTTCCCCAGCCTGCCATAACTTCATCACAGACCATCATAATGCCGTATTTATCACAAAGCGCTCTGACGCCTTCAAGGTAACCCTTTGGCGGAATAAGAACACCGTTGGAACCTACTACAGTTTCCAGGAAAATAGCAGCAACATTGTTTTCGCCTTCCCAGATAATCTGTTCTTCAAGCTTTGCCAGGCAGTATTTTGAATACTCCTCTTCGCTGCCGAAATTTATTACCGGTTCTCTTTCAAGATACGGATTAAAGAATTTTACAAAACCGGCAATACCGGGTTCTGAAGGGAATCTTCTTGGTTCACCTGTAAGGTTTGCCGCACCGTAGGTTGCCCCATGGTATGATCGGTAACCGCTGAAAATTTTCTGCTTACCGGTAACCATTCTAGCAATCTTGATTGCATTCTCGTTTGCTTCCGCACCTGCATTTGTAAAGAAGATTTTTCCCATAAAAGGAACAATTTCTTCGATGATTTTTCTTGCAAGTTCAGATCTTACATCAACAGCATAAGCAGGTCCGATAAACGGCATTTTTTCAGCCTGGTCCTGAATTGCCTTGATGATCTTCTTGTTTCCATGACCAACGTTCATGTTAACAAGCTGAGATGACATATCATAGTATTTTTTACCATCTGCATCCCAGAAAAAGATTCCTTCCGCTTTATCAACCACTATTGGATTTAGTGCTTTCTGAGAACTCCATGAATGTAAATTGTATTTCTTATCTAGAGCCCTTATCTCTTCACCAGCCATGCTTTACCCTCCATAGCTAAAGTTAAATATTGGTTAACCGGTAATTACTCCGGTAAATTAATTACAATCGCTGTACCACAGCTTTTGAAAAAAATCAATATTCTGATACAATATCCGCATGAATAACGATGATAAAACATGCGACTATTGTGAAGCCCTTCAAGGTGACAGCTGCCAACTAGGTTATAAGCTGGAACCTCTTTATTTTTCAATCTGCTACCGGACTGATGGTTACAAACCGGAAATCGATTGTCCAGGGCCGTTTAAAAAAGGCGGCGAAAAAGATTTCCGCCGCCCTGAATAATCATTCAAAAGGCCTATTCGTACATTACTGTACCGAAAAGTTCCTCATCACTTGGCATTGTATTTGCGATTTCATAAGAAACCCATGTGTAGTTAAGAAGGTGCTTGTAAGTGATGTTCTCAGAAGCAACGTTTCCGCCCCATGTACCGCAACCGAGAGTCATTGACATAGGCATACCGTTTGTCCATGCTCCTGAGTTGGCAAGACACTGCGGCTGGTTAACCATGATTCTTGAAACTTTTACTTTTCTACCAAGTTCCTTAACTTTCTTGTCATCAGTTGTATGAATACCACATGAATGACCTGCACCTGAGTAGTCAGTAATTCTGTTTACAAGCTCAACTGCGTCTTCGAAAGTTTTGTATTTGTAAAGTGTAGTTACAGGAGAAAGTTTTTCACCTGAGAATGGAGCATCAGCTCCAACTTCAGTTTCAGGAACCATAATGAAACATTTGTCATCACCCATTGAAAGACCGGCAAGTTTTGCGATCTTCTGGGCAGGCTGTGCAACAATGTTTCTTGAAAGTGTGTGACCATCTTCCCACATTGTATCCTGAAGTTTTTTCTTGTCAGCAGCATCAGCTACATAGTAACCGCCTTCTGCCTCCATTGCTTTAACCATGTCATCATAAATGCCTTCCTGAATTAGGACTGCATTTTCAGTTGAACAGCTTGTAGCATGATCAAAAATCTTTGATCTTTTAATCTTGTTGGCTGCGTCAGCAAGATTTGCTGTTGTATCAATGATACTTACTGCATTTCCAGCACCTACACCGTAAGCAGGAGTACCACTTGAGTAAGCAGCTTTAACCATTCCTGCACCGCCGGTAGCAACAACAAGGTCAGCCTGCTTCATAAGCTCATTACTGGCTTCTACAGATACCTGATCAATGTTGATTACGAGGTCTTCAGGAAAACCACCCTTCTTAAGAGTAGCTCTGATAGCATCAACTGCCATCTTGTTTGTACCCTTTGTTCTTGGGTGCGGAGAAAGGATTATTGCATTTCTGGTCTTGATTGCCCAGAGAGCCTTAACAAAAGGAGTAGCTTCAGGGTTTGTACATGGTACAAGAGCGCCTACTGCTCCAATCGGCTTTGCAAACTTTAAAAGACCTTTCTCTTCATCAGTTTCAACAAGACCACAGGTCTTTTTACCCTTCATATCACGAAGAGTTCCCTTAACTTTTGAATAGATTTTAGCTACTTTGTCGGGAGCGAAACCCATTCCTGATTCTTCTGCAGCAAACTCACCGAGTTTTTTTGCGAATTCAGGATTACATCCGGCCCAGGCGACTCTAACACACATTTCATCAACCTGTTCCTGTGTAGCGAATTCTATTTCTTTCTGGGCTGCGTGGGCTCTGTCAATGAGACCTGCAATATATGCAGCCGCTTCTTTTGGATCTGCCATCTTTTCCTCCATTTTACGAAATATTAACTAGGACTATGACCAAACAGAATCATACCATCACCTTAATCCTCTTTCTTCCATAGGTCAAGGTTAGAATATAAGAAAAAAACAGTTTTTTTAGCGCAAACATTTTTATAACAAATTTAACTTGACGGATCTTCCTAACATAACATAAAATCATTTGTTGTATTTTCATTGCTTTTATTAGAGTTGACTTTCATCCATATAACTGATAAGGATATCTATATAAATGATGTTTAACACCAGAAGTTTTTTTCTATCACACACCACACACACTTTCGACGAACTTAATAATCCAGAATACTGCAACAATTTTTATATAGGGAGTAACAGGATGTTTATCATCCTGAAAAATATTTTTTTGGAGGATTTATGAGCGACGAAGCAAACAAAGGCGGCGGATGGGTAATTTACCCGATCGGCAGCCGACCCAAGTGGGGACTTGCATTCCTTCTTGGTGCTCAGCAGTTCCTGACACAGTTCGGATCAACAGTTATTATCCCGATCATTGTCGGTGGAGCTATGGGGCTTCCTACTGAAGAACTTGCACTTCTTATTTCTACAATGTTCTTCTGTGCCGGAATTACAACCCTGATTCAGCAGTCACCTATTGGTAATAAACTGCCGATTCTGCAGGGTGGTACTTTCTCATTCCTGGGACCTATGTTCGCAATTGTTGGTATGTGTGCGGCAGAGGGCCTTGGATACGAGGTTATGATTCAGCAGGTTTGTGCAGCCGTAATGATTGCATCACTGTTTGAAATCATAATTGGCTACACAGGACTTATGGGACTGATTAAAAGAGCATTCAGTCCGATTGTAATCGGTCCTACAATTGCAATGATTGGTCTTGCACTCTACAGTGTAGGTGCACCATGGATGGCAGGTAACTGGGTGATTTCTCTTATTACTTTTGCCGCAATCGTTGTTTTCTCACAGATTTTCTCACGAAAATCAAAAGTTTTTGCTCTTTTCCCGATTCTTCTTGCAGTTATCCTCGGATGGTTATGTTCTCTGATAGGAACATTTACAGGATGGATTCCTGAAGGAAATGCAGCCAATCTGAAAAACGGTATTGAGCTTATCGGTTCAGCACCAGTTTTCTGGATTAAACCAGCAATTCCGTTCAAATGGGGATTTCCGACTTTTAACGCTATTACAGCAGCCGGTGCTCTCGGAATGCTTGCCGGTTATGTTGGTTCAATGATTGAATCAGTTGGCGACTACTATTCATGTGCAAGAATTGCAGAAGCACCTGTTCCTACAGCAAAAGTTATATCCAAGGGTATCGGAGCTGAAGGTATCGGATGTTTAATTGCTTCTATTTTCCAGACATGTAACGGTACAACTTCCTATTCAGAAAATATCGGCTCAATCGGTCTTACAAGAGTTGCCAGCCGCCGCGTTATAAGAGCAGCAGGTATTATCCTTCTTGTACTTCCATTCTTCGGTAAGTTCGGAATGGTTCTTGCAACCCTTCCTCAGCCTATCGTAGGTGCACTTTTCTTTGCAATGTTCGGTCTTATTGCTGCAACCGGTCTTTCCAACCTGCAGTTTACAAACCTTAACAACGCAAGAAACCTCTTTATTGTAGGTGTCGGTTTCTTTGCCGGACTTACAGTTCCTGCACATTTTAATGCAGCCTCTATGGTAAGTGGAGATGCAGGTTCTGCTCAGTATGTTATAACCAACATACTTCAGACAATCTTCACAACCGGTATGGCTGTTACTGCTATCATTACCATGGTACTTGACAACCTTCTTCCGGGTGCAACCAGAGAGGAAAGAGGTCTTACAGTCTGGGAAGCTGAAGCCAGCGATGAAGCCTGGGAACAGGCTGAAAAAGAATGGGCAGCCATTCCTGTTGGTCAGGCTAACTGGCACGTAATGAAATAGTTTTTACTATTACCAACGGGGGTGGAAACACCCCTGTTTATTTAGGATGGAGTTTCTGATTGACCAATAAAAAGAACCTTGTTATTTACATTATACTCGCATTGCTAATGGCTCTGGATCTGTATTCAATTTTTAATGCAGGAAATCCCAATTCGTTTATCAGACACTTAGTCCCAGATCCTGGTTATGATTTTTTAATCACCGCGATAATCTCACTACTGATTGTAGCCAGTGTTCTTATTCTTAACAGCGGTAGCAGAAACAGTGATGATCCGGTATTCATGACACTTCGCGACAACAGTGAACATATTCAAAAACTCAGATCCAAGGGGAAAAGTGATGAAGAAATTGCCTCATCATTTGTTAAAAACCTCAAGGAAACAGGCGTTGTAAAGAAACTAGCTTACAGAAAAGCACTAAAATACTTAAAAAGGATCTGATGAATGGACTATCTTGTAAACCTGTCTCCTGTAGCACTTGGTGTTATCATATTTGCTATTGTTATTATTATGGCTATCATCCGACACAGGGAAACAGGTTTTCTTACTTCAAAATTTGATTCATCCAGTATTATACTTGCCTCCTATGGAGTTACTTTTTTCGGGCAGGAATCAAAGGTTGAAAAACCCAACAGAAAAACCGGCGCTATAGCTCTGGTTAAAGACGGGATCTATTACCATTCACGATTTGGTAATATAGAACACTTTGTTAAAGCTTCTGACATAAAAAATATCGGTACCACCGATTTTTTTTGCGATAAAGCATTGAACGATACTGTCATTCAGGTATCTTTTAAGAATGATAAAGGTGAACTAGACAGGGTTGCTTACCGTATACCTTCACCTGCAAAATGGATAGTAACGTTAAAAAAACATCTTTTATAGATTTTTTTCATTACTGATGTTTGCGTTATCATTGAATATTTGTTCTTTTTAACGATGGATTTAAGTCAAGGGTTGACATTCGTACCCTTTTAAGCGAATTTAATCCTTAATATCAGACAATGATACAATTTCCGGAGGGTATCCATCATTAAATTCCGTATTTAGTTTCCGTAATACGCTTCTTGCGGAAAATTCATGGCAATCTTCTTAGATAGAGGGAGGAGAAGAAATTGGGTAACAAAGAAAAGTTACAGGAGTTTAAAGACTTCAGAGCAAAAATGCAGAAGGGCGGCGGCGACGCCAGAATCAAAGCCCAGCATGATAAAGGGAAATTTACCGCCAGAGAAAGGATCACCGGACTTCTGGATGAGGGAAGTTTCGTTGAAAGCCAGGCATACATCCAGACAAGAACAAGCCAGTTCGGAATGGATAAAAACAAGTTTGCCGGCGACGGAGTAGTAACCGGAACAGGTAAGATGAACGGCAAGCAGGTATTCCTGTCAGCTCAGGATTTTACAGTTCTCGGCGGTTCACTTGGAGAAATGCATGCCGAAAAGATTGCAGAGGCCCAAAGTCTTGCACTCAAAAACGGCTCACCGTTTATCCAGGTCAACGATTCAGGCGGAGCAAGAATCCAGGAGGGAATACTCTCACTAAACGGATACGCCAAAATCTTTCGGAACAACACACTCTCATCAGGTGTAATTCCTCAGTTTTCAGTAATACTCGGTCCCTGTGCCGGAGGTGCAGTTTACTCACCGGCCATAACCGACTTCATATTCATGGTAGACGGTTCAAGTCACATGTACATCACCGGTCCGGATGTAATCAAGACAGTAACCGGTGAAGTAATCAGCCACGAAGACCTCGGAGGAGCCTCAGCTCATTGTGCAAAAAGCGGAGTCGCCCACTTCCGTTTTTCATCCGAGCAGGAATGTTTTGATTTCATCAGAAGGCTTATGGACTACCTGCCTTCAAACAACACAGAGCAGCCGCCTGTAAGCGCATGTACAGATTCACTTGAAAGAACCACCCCCGAAATAATGTCGATCATCCCCGAAGAGGCCAGAAAGCCCTACGATGTACGCGATATTATCGGAAGCGCCTTTGACGCAGGTTCATTTCTTGAAGTACAGGAAGACTTCGCCAAAAGCGTAGTAGTAGGTTTTGCCAAGCTTAACGGACGCACTGTAGGAATCTTTGCCAACCAGCCGAAGTTCATGGCTGCCTCACTTGATATCAACTCATCAGACAAGGGAGCAAGATTCATCCGCTTCTGCGATGCTTTCAATATTCCGGTAATCACACTCGTTGACGTTCCCGGCTACCTTCCCGGAGTTGCCCAGGAGCACGGCGGAATCATCAGGCACGGAGCAAAGATCCTCTACGCGATAGCAGAGGCCACAGTGCCCAAGATTTCACTGATTATGAGAAAATCCTACGGCGGTTCAATGATAGCAATGTCCTCCAAGTCACTAGGATACGACAGAGTTCTTGCCTACCCGACAGCAGAAATAGCAGTAATGGGAGCGGAGGGTGCAGCAAACATCATCTTTCGAAAAGACATCAGTTCAGCATCGGATCCTGAAGCAAAGAGACAGGAAAAGATAGCAGAGTTCCAGACAGAGTTCATGAACCCCTACGTAGCCGCAGGACTTGGTCTTGTAGACGATATAATCGACCCCGAATACACCCGTGCAGAACTCATCAGAGCGCTTGAGATCAACATTAAAAAGCGTGAAGACAGACCAGCCAAGAAACACGGCAATATACCACTGTAGGAGGCGGAGAGTTTTATGCAGGAAGAATTTATTTACAGTGTTATGACATCGATACTTGGAATACTGATAGTATTTACGCTGTTAGTCCTTCTGAGTCTGCTGATGGTTCTGATAAGGAAATTCGCAGACGGTGATACAGCCAAAAGCGAAGCGCCGAAATCTGCCAGGGCTTCTTCAGCAAAGAAGAGCGGAGGTCTGCCCCTGCCTGTAATAGTTGCAGCAGCTACAGCAACAATGGCCGACAACGCCAAATGGCTTTCGGCTGCGGTATCAGCGTTTCTGGCAGCAGAGGAAGATGAGCAGAATGCCCCGAAGGCTTCAGGATGGAGCTCAGCGGGAGCAGCAAAGTATGACCCGTGGGTCGCTAACAATAAAATTACAAGAAAAGCACCAGGAGTATAAGAGTTATGAGCAAGAATATTAAGTTTGAATATGAAGGAACACTTTACGATATAAACGTAACAAGAAACGGAAATGTCCTTACAATTGAGCATGAAGGCGATAGTTACCTTGTAAGCCTTGCAACCCCTGCAGGAGCCTCAGCTGCTCCTGTTGCAGCGCCTGCCGCGCCTGCTGCACCGGCAGCACCTGCTGCACCTGCTGCACCTGCTGCACCGGCACCTGCAGCTTCAGCCCCCGCACCCGCAGCAGCCCCTGCAGCCGCACCTGTAGCAGCCGGAGCCGGAACAGAGAAGGCTGCAATCACAGGAACAATCAAGGAAATCAAGGTAGCCCAGGGTGCAAGTGTAGCCAAGGGTGATCTTCTTCTGATAATGGAAGCAATGAAGATGGACATTGAAGTATTTGCAAGCAATGCCGGTACAGTAGCAGCCATCCATGTAACTCCGGGTACAAACGTAACCGAAGGACAGCCGCTTGTAGACATCGGCTAACGGAGGGATTTGGTGAATTTCGTAGATCTAATATTGAGATTTCTAAGCAGCACCGCCTTCACAGCAATCACCTGGCAGAACATTGTGATGATTGCAATCGGCTGTCTGCTTGTTTACCTTGCAATAGCAAAGGGTTATGAGCCGCTGCTGCTTATCCCGATAGGGTTTGGAGCAATACTGGTAAACCTTCCGCTTACAGGGCTTCTGGAAGGCCCAATCGGAGACCAGGCCGGCGGACTTATATACTATTTTTACCAGGGTGTTCAGCTTGGACTGTTCCCGCCGATTATCTTCATGGGAATTGGTGCGATGACGGACTTTGGACCGCTACTGGGCAAACCGCAGACCTTTCTTCTTGGAGCCGCTGCACAGCTTGGTATATTTATAACCCTGCTTGGAGCAAAGGCGCTTGGAGCAATACCCTTTCTTGCGGCGCATGATCTGGGCTTCAACTTCGCAGAGGCCTCTTCCATCGCAATAATCGGAGGAGCTGACGGTCCTACAGCGATATATCTTACATCGAAGCTTGCACCGCATCTGCTTGGACCTATTGCAGTAGCAGCCTATACGTATATGGCGCTTGTACCGATTATACAGCCGCCTATTATCAAGGCTCTCACAACCAAGAAGGAAAGACTTATCAGGATGGAAGATCCGAAACCCGTATCAAAGCGGACAAAGATTCTTTTCCCGATAATCACAACAATAGTTACAGCCCTGCTTATTCCGGCATCAGCACCTCTAATCGGAATGCTAATGCTTGGAAACCTGTTCAAGGAGTGCGGAGTTGTAGACAGGCTTTCAAAGACAGCCCAGAACGAGCTTATAAACATAGTTACCATATTCCTTGGAATATCAGTAGGTTCGAAGATGTCAGCCGACCACTTCCTTACATTTGAGACAATCTTCATTATTGTGCTTGGATGTATAGCATTCGGAGTAGGAACCGGCGGCGGAGTAATGCTTGGAAAGCTGATGAGCAAGATAAGCGGCGGAAAGATCAATCCGATGATTGGAGCTGCAGGAGTATCTGCCGTACCTATGGCTGCACGAGTAGTACAGAAGGTCGGTCAGAAAGAAGACCCGGGCAACTTTCTGCTGATGAACGCAATGGGACCAAACGTAGCCGGAGTTATAGGCTCTGCAATTGCTGCGGGTGTTCTGTTGTCGCTTAATTAGTTTTAAACTGATTTCAATTCAGGCTGTCCGTGAGTAATATCCGGACAGCCTTTTTTTATTCAGACACGCGGTGCTGTTGAAGGATCGACAGGCTTTCCGTTTTTATATACAAAAAAATAGGCATCAGCTTTTCCGTCCGCACCGCCCAGTATTCCGATAGAGCTTCCGGAAACAATCCTGTCGCCTACTTTCACACTACTTTTCTCATTTCCGCCGTAACCATAGACGAGACCGTTATCAGACTCAACAAGAATAAGAAATTTATACATTCCGTAATCGTCCGCCCAGACCACAGTACCGCTGGAAACAGCAGTAATACTGTCCCCCGGATTTCCAGAAATTTGAATACCTTTCAGTTTTCCGTCCAGAGGCGCTCTGACCCCAGTATGTGGCCATATAACGTTTATTTCAGTTTTTTCAGGTTCATCTGCAGTTTCAACTGAAGAACCTTCAGAACCCCCGTTCTCAGGCTTCTGAGCGATTACAACAGGCTTCTCTACACTACTTCTGCCGGAAGGAAGAACCAGGACTTGTCCGGGATAAAGAACATCCGAAATCTTCATATTATTGCTGCCCAGCAGTTCCTCAAGGCTGATATTGTGCTGTCTGGCAATACCATAAAAAGTGTCACCCTTCTTAACTGTATAGCCGGATGGAATAAGAATTTTAATGCCGGGATATATTCTCGAAGCATTCTCTATGTGGTTGTATTCCATAAGCTGCTCTACAGAAACATCATATTTACGGCTTAAACTGTATAAGGTATCGCCCTTCTGAATCAGGTATTCCGAGTCGGCATAAATACTGCCTGACACTGTGATTATTAACGCTGCTGCTATAAACGGTACTCTTCTCATCGTATTTAGATATTCGGCCTCACCTCTTTTAAACTGAAAAACTATTAAAATCATAAAAAAGATTTTTATAACTTATTGACAGTTTTTCTTCAGTTCGCTATATTACATCTACCTTCTGGGGGCGTGGCGAAGCTGGTTATCGCGCCGGCCTGTCAAGCCGGAGATCGCGGGTTCAAGCCCCGTCGCTCCCGAAAGTAGCCCTTAAAGATTTCTTTAAGGGCTTTTTATTTACGGGCTGTAGCGCAGGGGGAGCGCGCGCCGTTCGGGACGGCGAGGTCGGAGGTTCAAATCCTCTCAGCCCGATATCCCTTCAATTATTCAATAACAGTCAATCTTGTATAATTCAGTTCATTTTCTGACCATTCGACTGCATCAGCTTTAATAATATCAAATAAAGGATCGCCGGCTTTATTCTCACCCTTATATTCAGGAGATTTCCCATCAGAGGTTATACTGATTTCAAGTATATTGTCAGAGGCTGCTATTTTGACTGAACACTCTTTTTCGGTCTGCGACAGGATATGAAGTAAAATAAGTCCAAGTTTAACTGCATTCTCTACTTTAATTTCATATTCTGCTATTTCTTTATTTACAATAACATCTCTTTCATCAAAGATTTCACTAAGCAGACCATTAATAAATTTTTTCAGAGATACTTTTTCTGACGTTTTACTGAAATGGGAAAGACTATGCGATAAAGACAGTATCTGTACAGCTTTCTTTATAATATCAATTCTTGTATGAATATCATTAAAATGATAACTATGTTCGTATATACAGACTATACTCAGTATTGTCTGCAGATTGTTCCGAACATTATGATGCAGTTCAGACAACAGGATTTCGAGTTCTAAGGTTCTTTCTTTAACTGCAGATTCAAGCATTGAATGTTCATGGTCAAGCATAAAAAGGTTATAAAGCCTTTCATCATCTGTTTTCTCCCTCCTCCAAACCATTACACAGTACAGAATCAAGGCCGAGATAATATTTGCGGTTAATACCCGTTCTTCAGATGACAGCCGGTTCTCAATAACCAGAAGAATAACCATTATGATATAAGGCACCCCTGCAGCTGTGACAGCTTTTTTAAATCCAACTCCGTTAAATAATCCGCATCCGAATATAACTAGTATGCTCCCTGAGGTTGTGCCTGCCAAGCCAACAGCTGTATACGAAGCTGAATTACTTATTACTTCCATGAAAATTGCCGACATCATACATGATAGAGCAAAAATTATAATAAAACCGAACCATTGAACGATTAAAGGATTAAGCCTCTCTAAATAACGGCTCCATAAACTTTTCATTATCACAAAAAGCAGCATCGGAAACATTCCTACAAGTCGCCAGTGCAGTACATTTCCAAGATTTACGGCGCTCCTGTCCAGCAAGGTGAATATAAGAACAAGAGGGACTCCAATCAGTGATATCAAAAAACCTGATTTAAGTATTTCGTCTCTCTTTGTTTCTATTCTGAATTTTTTGTATTCCTGCATAATATTATGCTTTAAATTTAATCAACAGACATGTAATTATCAATTAAGAATTGAAATATTTTACTATATCACATGCTTTTACGAAAACTCATTATGATTGACACATTGCAACGCTCATGCTATTGTTTTCTGAATATTTTTACTTCAAATTTAAGGAATACTTTATTTATGGCTTCCAGAGAACAGAAACGCAGATCACGTCATTTATCCAGTGAAAAAATTGATATGGCAGAGAAAAAAAAGACAAACCACCCTGTAATGTGGATTGTCAGCCTGCTTACACTTGTTGTTATTATAGTTGCATTTGTAGGTGCACCTATAGCAGGTAAAATAAGCTCAGGCAACACTGCAGTTTTCGGTTCATATGACGGACAGGCAATAATCTATTACGATGGCTCCTACTTTGCAGATCAGATTGCAAGCATTGCAGATAATTACAGCGATGCAATAACAGATGCAAATTCACAATTCATTCAGTATCAGGTATGGCGAACAGCGTTCGACAATACAGTTATAAGAACTGCCATGATTGTTGATGCACAGAACAGCGGCCTCAACGTTTCAGGAAATGCCGTAGACAAAGCTATTGTGTCTTACGGTCCTTTTATGGAAAACGGTGAATTCAGCGAGAATCTTTATTCCCAGTCTTCAAATATCGAAAAAAAGAATGTCCGAAGCAGGCTTAAAGAAGAATTGATCTTCAATGAGTATCTTACAGATATTTACTCCATAAACGGCAGTGAAGCTGAGGCTGACTTCCTGAAAGATATTGCGGCATCATCGAAGAGTTTCAATTATGTAGTTTATAATTTTTCCGACTTTCCGCTTGAAAAAGCAGCCGAGTATGCAGAGTCCAACTCAAATCTTTTTGAGAATGCAACATTAAGCAAAATCACAATTAACACAGACCGTAAAGATGCAGAGCAGGTGCTTGAAAAACTTAATGCAAACCCTGAAATGTTTTCTGAACTTGCAAAGACTCAATCATCGGATCCTTATGCCGACAAGGGCGGAGAAATCGGCGAAACATACTACTACGAACTTAAAAACCTAATCTCTGACGCTGATGCTGTTGATGCGATTTTCAGCCTTCCGATGAATGGAATCAGTGATATTGTTGAAAACGAGACAACATGGGTTATTTATCAGGTAACATCTGAAATTGAGAATCTTGATACCTCAAATGAATCTTCACTTGAAAAAGTTAAAACATATATGTCTCAGTTCGAAAAAGGTATTATCGAGGATTATTTCACAGACCTTGCCCAGGAGTTCATTGATATTGCTTCAACTTCGGGATTTGAAAATGCAGGTATTCTTAAAAATACAGCAGTTCATGAGACTAATTATGCACCGCTCGTATATGGTAATCCTTCTGTTTCTTATTACGGTCAGAACATACCAGTATATACTCAGCTTGCAGATACTGATGGAAACACTTTTCTGTCAAATGCATCTTTCAATGAATACTTTCTTAAAAGTATAAATAAGCTTGAGAATGATGACGTATCAGAACCGCTTATTCTTAACAACCAGATTATTGTAATGCAGCTTAAAGATATTAAAGAAGTTGAAAATAATGAACTCGAGTCAATTCCATCAATGGTTGCATACAGTGCTCAGACTTGGCAGAGTGAAAGAGAACGAGATATCGTATTTGCTTCTGATAAATTTGAAGATAACTTCACAGAGGTCTTTACAAGAATATTCGTCTCTAACTGATAATGTCCGACAATAAACCGGTTCTGACAGAAAGTAATGGCATACAGAATGTCAGCTATCAGAACCGGCTGTTGTATAAAGATGATATAAATTTAATTATTAATTCCCTGCAGACTGCTCCTGATACTCTTTTTCTTGTAATCTCACCGCTTTTATTCAAAGGTATTAACGAACTGCAAAGTTTCACAGGCTCCAGTGACAACATTCTGCTGATTGAAAATAATTCCGAATTTTATAATTTTTCACTTAACTTTGCAAAGCAGGAAACAGTGTCTCTACCCTACTTCTATACTGATAACAGCCCTCTACCGAAAGAAATTATTAATTATTTAAATGCCGGCTCTTTTCGCAGGATATGCCCTGTCTATTTTAATTCTGCTTATTTTTTTGAGAGAAACTATTACAAAAATCTCATAAAAGAAATGAACAGCTATATTCAGCGCTTATGGAAGAACAGACTCACCATGATACACATGGGACGCCTCTGGAGCAGGAATATTTTTCTTAATCTTCCATTCCTTCCTGATTCCCGGGATATCAGCAGTATTACAACGAACAAAAATGTATTAGTCGCTGCAGCCGGAGAATCCTTAGAAAAATCAATTGAAATAATTAAAAACAGCAGGGACAGCTTTTTTTTAATTGCTGTAGACACCGCCATTGGACCTTTATTATCAAACAGGATAACTCCTGACTTATGCATTGTCCTTGAAGCTCAGCACGCTAATCTCTCAGACTTCTACTACAATGAGGCTTTCAACATTCCTGCTGTTTTTGATTTAACATCATCTCCTGAAGTAATAAGAAAGCACTGTGGAAAAAAATATTTTATTCTTTCAGACTATACAGATACCAGTTTGATAAATACACTTAAGGCATACCGCTTATGTCCGCCTCTTATCCCGCCTTTGGGGTCTGTTGGTATTGCAGCTCTCTACCTGGCCTTAAAAATAAGCACTTCAGAGGTATTTTTTACAGGTCTCGATTTTTCTTTTACTCCTGATAAATATCATTCAAACGGTTCACCTACTCATAAACGATCCTTACTGAACTGGCAGCGGCTTGCTCCGCCTCATTATTTTGATGCTGTTCTTGCTCCCAACCGTCATAAGTGCAAAGATAAATCGGGACGTATAGTTTTTACAGATCCCATCATGAAATCATATTCTGAAAGAATTACTGAACTTGAAAAAATAGATAAACGGCTCAATGATACAGGTATCTATGGTCTTGCTGTATGCTCAAGACAGGCTGTGTTAAGTGAATTACCGGAAACTGGAAATTCAAAAAAAATAAACATTGAAGATGAAAAACATATAAACTCAGATTATAATGCTGCAGCTATAAAGACTTTTCTAAATAACGAAAGGGAGAAACTCGATAGTGCTTCCAGAGAAGTGGTTGAATATATAAATGGTGAAAATAAAAGAGAGGATGAGTTAATCAGGTTATTGAAGGAAATAGATTACTGCTATTACTATTTTCCTGATTACAGAAACTCACCGGTCTTAGAAAAAAGTTTTCTTAAAAGATTCCTTGTTTCCAGCCGGTGGTTCAGCGAATATTTAAAAAAAATCACAGAAAATATGTAGATCAGTTATCTTCAGTTTTCAGCACAGACAGAAAAGCTTTCTGAGGCAGTTCAACATTTCCAACCATCTTAAGACGCTTTTTTCCTTCCTTCTGCTTTTCAAGGAGTTTCCTTTTTCTTGAAATATCACCACCGTAACATTTGGCAGTAACATCTTTGCGCAGGGCAGAAATAGTCTCTCTGGCTATGATATTGGATCCTATAGCGCCCTGAAGAGCTATTTTGAACTGATGCCTTGGAATTTCATCTTTAAGCTTCCTGCATGCAAGACGTGCACGTGCTGTTGCATTCTCACGAAAAACAAGTTGTGAAAGAGCATCAACCTTGTCTCCATTGATCATTATATCGAGTTTAACAAGATCAGTTGCACGGTAATCCCGAATCTCATAATCAAAAGAAGCATAACCTCTGCTTATTGATTTTAAGCGGTCATAGAAGTCGAAGAGTACTTCCGCCAGAGGCATTTCATAGGTTAGTTCAACCCGCTTCTCATCAAGGTAATTCATTCCTGTCTGAACACCTCTTTTTTCCAGACAAAGATTGATAATAGGCCCTATATATTCTTTGGGGCAGATAATTGCTGCTTTAATATAAGGTTCTTCTGTATGCTGAATCTTTGCGGGGTCAGGATATTCTGAAGGATTATCGATGTTAACCATCTCTCCATTATTGAGCTCTACCTTATAAGCTACAGAAGGTGCAGTTAATACTATTGAAAGGCCGAACTCCCTTTCAATGCGTTCCTGAACAACTTCCAGATGAAGCATCCCCAGAAACCCGCATCTAAAACCGAAACCAAGCGCTACAGAAGCATCCTTCTCGTATATCAGTGAAGCATCGTTAAGCTTTAGTTTATCGATGGCTGTATGAAGCTCTTCATAATCATCGGAGTTAACTGGATATATAGAAGAAAAAACAACTGGTTTAACTTCTCGGAATCCGCCAAGCGGTTTATCGCAGGGATTTTTCTCACTTGTAACAGTATCACCTACGCGAATATCGGAAATATTCTTTATACCGGCAATAAAATATCCAACTTCTCCGGCAGTAAGCTCGTCTTTTTTATTTAGAACAACCCTGAATATGCCGGTTTCCTCCACCTTGTATACTGTGTCAGAGGCCATAAGTCTAATATTCATTCCCGGTGCTATTTTTCCGTCAAAAACCCTGATATGAACAATAACGCCCCTGTATGGATCATAATGAGAATCAAAAATTAATGCTTTAAGCGGCTTTTCTACAGAACCATCCGGTGCTGGGATATTTTCAACAATTGATTCAAGTAACTCGCCTATTCCTATTCCGTTTTTTGCGGAAACCAGCATTGCTGCATCCGGGTCAAGACCAAGTTCATGATCAATCTGATGCTTAACCATATCAATATCTGCACTGGGAAGATCAATTTTATTTATTACAGGAATAATTTCCAAATCATATTCAATCGCCATGTACATGTTCGCAAGCGTTTGAGCTTCAACGCCCTGGCTTGCATCTACAAGAAGAAGAGCACCTTCGCATGATGAAATAGCTCTGGAGACTTCATATGAAAAATCCACATGACCGGGAGTGTCTACAAGGTTCAGTTCATATTCAACACCGTTTTTATCAATATAGGGAATGGTAACAGCCTGGGATTTAATTGTAATCCCTCGCTCCCGTTCAATATCCATACTGTCAAGAATCTGATTCTTATATTCCCGTTCTGAGATTATCATTGCCTTTTCGATAAATCGGTCGGCAAGAGTTGATTTTCCGTGGTCTATATGCGCAATAATACAGAAATTTCGTATTTCAGCTGTGTTACTCATTATTGTACGATTTCTCCTTAACCATATTAATGAATGGTCGGATTTCAGATTTGTTTGTAATTATTATAATGATTTATGGAGTTATTTCAACCAGCATTATGCTTCATGGACCATTCAACAGCCCTTTGAATAAGTTCAATTCCGTCATTTAAATTAAGTTTGATTTTTAAATGAGATTTATATGTTTCTATAGTTTTGACACTTAAATTAAGCTGTTCCGCTATACTTTTCGTTTTAAGACCATTTCCGATCATCTGAAAAACCTCAAATTCACGATCACTGAGAATATCAATGGGATCAACTCTATCCTTTCTTCCGCCGTATGCAAGGTTTTCAATCATTTTGGACTGCATTTTGCTGCTCAGATAGATCTCACCGCCGGCAACTTTCCCTACGGCTGTTATAATATCATCCACGGCTTCAGCCTTCATGATAAAACCCCGCGCACCGGCTCTTAGAACTCTCTCTGCGTAAATTTCTTCATCATGCAGACTGACTACAAGAACTTTAACCTCAGGACAGAGCGCCTGAAGATCTTTTATCAGTTCAATACCATTGCTGTTTTTCAGGGACAGATCAACCATTGCCACATCGGGCTTCAACTTCTGAATTATTTCAAGTGCTTCAGAGGCATCTTCAGCTTTACCTACTACTTCAAAATTCTTCTCGGAATTTATCAGTTTGGCAAAGCCTTCCCGTACAATTGGATGATCATCAACTATTATTATCCTCTTCAACAACTTCTCTCTCCCCGTAGTTAAGCGGCACCCTGCAAATCACAAGGGTCCCCTCTCCTTCCTCACTGTGTACTGAGATGGAACCATTTATAATGTTCGCCCTGTAACTCATAATTCTTAAACCAATTCCGGATTTTTTTGTTTCAGAAAAACCTTTTCCGTTATCCTTTATGGACAATATAAGTTCCGATTGTACAATGTGCAGATAAATAAAAAGTTTAGTGCAGTTTGCATGTTTGGCTGCATTATTGATTGCTTCCTGAGCAATATGATACAACTGAGTTTCTATTATGATACTCACCGGTTTAATCAGCTCATCAATCTGTGTTTCGACAGAAATCTGATAAACCCTTCTGGCAAAGTTAGCAAGATCCTCCAACGCATGCGGCAAACCTTCAGTCTGCAGCTTTATAGGTACAAGCCCTTTAGCAAGCTCCCTGGTCTGCATGATGGCATTTTTAATTAGATCTTCAGTCTCTTTAAGTTTTTCGATAAACTCCGGCTGCTGAGATGGTTTTAATTCATTCTCAAGAGATTTGACGTTAAGCAGAATTCCAGTAAGCTGCTGCCCAAGACTGTCATGCAAGTCCTGACCTATTCGTTCCCGCTCTTTCTCACTAGTTTCAAGCACTTCCTTTTCAAGAGCTTTCTTCTCGGTAATATCTCTTGCTATAACCGATATACCGGTGATTTTTCCATCCTTATCTTTAATGGGCGAAGGAAGAATCGACATTTGTACCAGCTCACCATTCTTCTTCTGCCTGATTCCGTCATAGTGAAGAACAACCTCATGATTCTTTAACTTTTCTATCTTTTCAGTTAATTCATTCGGGTAATTCGAAGGCGTTATCATGCTTATATTTTTACCAATCACCTCAATGGGTGTATAACCGAAAACTGCTTCAGCACCGCTGTTCCAGGTTCTGATTGTACCGTCTGTTTTAATACCAATGATTGCATCACTTGAAGATTCAACAATTGAGACAAGCCTTGAACTGATTGTTTCAATTTTTTTTCTTTCCTCGATATCCCTCAGTACATATACATAACCCACGGGCTCTTTGAAAGTATCAAGAAGAGTGGTTACCACAAACTCAACCCGTAAAAAAATTCCACCGGTTTTATTCTTAAGTCTGTATTCACTTTTAAAACGCTTTTTACGTCTCGTATGAAAGGGGTGAACATAGGCTTCATCATTATCATCAAGAAGTTTGAAACCTACCTGTTCAATATTCAATGTTGAATTTATATTCTTTTTAATTTTAAGCAGCTTTTCCGCCGGTTTATTAAAGAACTGTATATTACCATCCATATCAATAGTAATTACAGCATCTTCTATATTCTCAAGAGTTGTATTTAGAAGAAATTCATTCTCATGAACCTTTCTTTCCAATTGACTCTTATATATAGCCATTTCGATCGTGGAATGCAATTCATTGTAATTAAATGATTTTGTAATATATCCGTATGGAGCTGTAATCTTTGCTCTGGAAAGTGTAAGTTCGTCGGTATAGCCGGTTATATAGATTATAGGAATAGCGAAAGCCTTATTTATCTGTTCAGCGGTCTGTATACCATCCATCTCGCCGGACAGCTGAATATCCATAAGAATAAGATCAGGCTTGTCCCTCTTTATCATCTCCAGAGCTTCTTCTCCGGAAGGAACGGCGTCTATTACGCTGTAACCCATTTCATGTAGAGTGTTAGCCATATCGAGGGACAGGATACCCTCATCTTCAACTATTAAAATCTTATTTTTATTCATAATACTCTATTAATATCCAGATAACTCCCCAATTGTATTACTGTTTCAAGAAATCCAGCTTTCCTTTTTTTAATTTTTAAGTTCATAAGAATTATTTCATTTTCATCATCATAATACCATGAACTTATGCTGAATGGGTCATTTATTGATAACCCGGTTTCATCAGCCGGCATTCCTGGATAAACTTCATTTATTATATATTCCTTACTTATAAATCCGGAATCGCCTTCACTTATCTGCATACCGAATAAAGCCGGTATTATAGAATAGGGTTCCTCACCATGAATTGCATCAGCTAGCGGTATGTCGGGGCGTTCATCCGTTAAAACAAGAATTTGCTTCCTGTCTTCACCGCTTAAAACTTCCAACTTTATAATACTGCCGGGCTTCTTTGAAATAAGGATTTCCTGAGCATCTGCAATCCGGTTAACAGGCGTGCCGTCAATAGAAATAATCCTGTCACCAGGGTTAAGCCTCCATCCTGAAATACTAGAAGAAGGATCAATATAAAGAATATCGAGGTTCTCTGCCCCAGTCTCATGACTTTCATAAACTGCAGTACCAATCCAGGATTTTTTCATTTTACCGCCGTCAAATAAATAAGGTAGAGCATGAACTACCCATCTTGAAGGAATTATAAAATTTACGCCTTCAAACTGTTCAATTCCTGCAAAGACAATTCCAACCAGATCGCCGTTTTCATCGACAACCGGACCTCCGCTGTTACCGGCATTTATTGGAACATCAACCTGAATGGTATCTCCTATAGGAAGAAGTCTTCTATCACCGGATGCCGAAATAATACCCGATGTAATAGTTTTCTCCAGTCCGCCGGGAGAACCAATTGCAAAAATCTTTTCACCCGGTGTAAAGCTTCTTGTTTTTGAAAAGTTGAAAATAAACTCTGGCTCATAGCTAGTTTTAAGAAGCGCAAGATCGAGAGAAGGATCATATCCGATAACCTCTGCAGGAATTCTGATATCGGAATTATCTGTTTTAATATAGAGCCTTGAATAACCTTCGTACTCCGGATCAACTTCACTGGCAATAACATGATAGTTGGTAATCAGGTACCCTGATTTATCAATAAAAAATCCGCTTCCTATCACTCTGTCAGGATATCCTACTCCGCTTTCAATTCTAATCCCACGGTTAACCCAGATTGTAGCGGTACCTTTCAGCATTTCAAACGGCTTTGGTTTTTCATCAAGTATTGATACAGCCTCTTTTAAATCAACTGACAACTCAGGATAATCTGTGACCAGAAAATCAAGAACAGCCTTATTTTTCTGCTCCAAAGCAGTATTGAAAATCAGATTTAACTGCTCATCACTTAACTTAGTCTCCAGTTCCCTATTAATTATTCTGTCAAGAAAATATATCAGGCCTCGTGACTTTTCACTGCCTTCAAGATATAAAACAGTTTGTTTAACATACAGTTCACTGACATTGTCCCCTGTCTCCACACCTGCAGCATTCAGTGAAGAAAGATATGCAGCTGCAGTATCATAATCATATGTCTCAACAGCCTGACCAAAACTTTTCAGTAATCCGTTTCGGGCTTTTTCATTATAATCAAGAAGACTATTTCTGAATTCGGGAATAAGTCCATCTTCATTTAATAATATTTCAGATCTCACAAGTGTTTTCTGATACTTGTTATCTGCCATATAGTCATTCAGCTGTGATTTGGTATTTTCATAGAATGTTGCCGAATTTATCTCGGTATTATCATCAGTCACACAGGAGAATATCGAAGTAAAACTCACCAGGATACAGATTCTCAGCAAAAACTTCATTTTTAGTCCTTTTCTACCAGATCGAATTCTCCATCCATTTTAGAAGAAAATTCTTTATATACTGTACCATCTTTTTCATAAACTCTGCAGTCGTAAATACCATCTTCATTAAAATCCCATAATGAAATCTGCTGCTGACCATTAAACTCAATTTTATACTCATAAATTCCATTTGAATTTTCATCAGCCTCTATTGAAACAATTTTTCCATTTACATAATTCTCTTTCATATCAACTAATTCATCATAATTAATATCTTTAAATCCCATAAGGGTTTCGTTCATGCTCTGAATATACGTATAATTTCCATTGAGTTCATTATATACACTAAGCACCGAAATCTTTTCATCCCGGCGATTCCATTCCTTAATAAGCCGATCCATTGTATCAGCAGAGTTTCTGGAGCTGTACTCAGCTATTCGTACTGAATTATCGGTCATGTAATCATCGTCACTGACTGCTTCCATTATTCTCTCCATTTTCGGATTAATTCTTTCAAGACCTGAAGGCGGAGTTAAAAAGTCAATACGGACAGAATTGGCTATCATTGTATATACTTTGAGTATACCGTTTCCTGTAATACTTATTTCATCAACAAACGGGTAATCTAAATACGTCACTCTTATGAAATCTTTATCCGTGTACAGCACTTCCACGGGAGCACCGTTTTTAAATATTATAATAAGCTCAATTATTCCATCCTGATTGTCATCTATACTGAGACCTGTTAATAAACCGTTTTCATAAAGATATAGTTCTTCATAGAAATTATCCCCGTTGGTATCTTCATATATTTTTCCGGTATATTCGCTTTCTGCTTTTTTGATTATTTCCCTTCCGCTCAAATAAGGTACAGACTTTTTTAGCTCAGCGGTTAACGCCCTTGATTCGAGAATATTTCTGTTCAGCAGTTGTAAAATCCTGCTATCATCAAGTGTTCCATTAAGACGATAATCATTCAAAAGTACTTCTACCGAAGAGCCGCCGTCTCGCTGATATCTTTCCATCACAGTCTTTTTTTCATGATCATCAAGAAGTTTTAAAGAATCTGCCAGGATTTCAAGATATCCATCCTTATCATCAAATATTAATTCATTTCTTATGAGTTTATGAAGATAGTCACCGCTTATCTTTGAGTAGAGTCCGGCAAAACGGTAGTCATAGGGGTATCTTTTTACTGCTCTTTCAAGTATATCCTGATACCTGTCATCATTACGATATTTTAAACAAAGCACATATATATACATTAAATCCACGTCTGAATAAGAGGGATAATATTTTGTCTCGACAAAATCTACAAGTTCAGCATACTGTTTTGTCCTGAACATCAGGAGGGAAAGTTCCGACATACAGTCTGAAGTTGAAAAGATCAGCCAGTCATCATATTTAAGTGCTGCAGACATATATGCCTGAGCCATAGGAATCTTATTATCCCGTTTCCAGGCTATCATCCCCTTCAGAAAGGCCGAATCTGATGAAGTCTCGTAAAATTCATCAACTTTATCGATCAGGGATTCGCTTAATTCATAGTCATCAAGCTGATATGCGGCAGCAGCCTTTTTAAGGTAAACAATACTGATTTGGCGGTCGGTAGATACAGCAAAAACATTCCCGGATACGATTATCAGAAAAATAAAGATGCATTTGTTTAATTTTTTCAGAGACATAAAAAAAACCCCCTCTCATTATCGGTATGATGGGGGTTTATCTCCAAATTGTTTATGTAAAAATACTTATGAAGTAAAATCAGCATTTTTTTCAGGGAGCGGTAAATCAAGAAGGACTCTTATTCTTGCATCATCAAGGGTTTCTTCCTCCACCAGCGCATCTGCCAGTTTCACAAGCTGCTCTTTATTCTTTGTAAGTATATCAGTTGTTTCCTTAAGACAGTTATTTAAAATCTGCTTTATTTCAGCATCAATCATATTGGCTGTTTCTTCAGAATAATCCTTGTGCCTGGCTATTTCCTTGCCTATAAAAATAGGTTCTTCATCGCTGCCGTATGAAACAAATCCGAGCTTTTCAGACATACCCCATTCAGTAACCATTCTTCTGGCAAGATTAGTTGCCTGCTCAATGTCGTTCTTGGTTCCCGTAGTTGTCTGGCCGTATTCAATATTTTCTGCAACATAACCGCCCATTGCAATCTTGATTCGGTCAAGCAGCCAGCCTCTGTTCTTTGAATAAGAATCCTTCTCGGGAAGAGACATTGCAAGTCCAAGAGCCTGCCCGTGCGGAATGACTGTAACCTTATGCAGGGGATCAGCATATTCAAGATGATAGTGCATAAGTGCATGTCCGGCTTCATGATAGGCTGTAGCTCTTTTCTCTTCCGGACTTATCATGCGGGATTTACGCGCAACACCCAGAAGTATTTTGTCACGTGCTTCCTCAAAATGTTCGCTGCTGACCTCATCAACACCGTGTCTGCCTGCAAAAAGAGCCGCTTCATTTACAAGGTTAGCCAAATCTGCACCGGAAGTTCCTGGAGTGGCCCGGGCTATTCTTTCAAGATCTACATCAGGAGCCAGATTAATCTTCTGTGCATGTATACCAAGTATTGCTTTTCGTTCAATTAAATCCGGCATATCAACTACTACCTGACGATCAAATCTGCCCGGCCTTAAAAGCGCAGGGTCAAGTACATCAGGCCTGTTTGTAGCGGCAAGTATAATAACACCGTCTTTTGTATCAAAACCGTCCATTTCCACAAGCATCTGGTTAAGGGTCTGTTCACGCTCATCGTGACCTCCGCCGTAACCTGCACCTCTGGTACGTCCGACAGCATCAAGTTCATCAATAAAAAGAATACAGGGAGCATTTTTACGTCCCTGATCAAAAAGATCCCGAACCCTGCTGGCACCTACACCTACAAACATTTCAACAAAATCCGAACCGGACATATGAAAAAAGTTTACACCCGCTTCACCTGCAGCCGCCTTTGCGAGAAGTGTTTTACCTGTACCAGGCATTCCAACAAGCAGCACACCCTTAGGTACTCTTGCACCAAGTTTTCTGAATTTGTCAGGATTCTTGAGAAAGTCGACAACTTCCTCAAGTTCATATTTAGCTTCCTGCTGCCCTGCTACATCAGCAAAAGTGATTTTTTTATCATTCTGGGTATATCGCTTCGCCTTGCTTTTTCCGAAAGAAAAGGCTTTGTTTCCTCCGCCCTGCATCTGCCGGAGCATAAACCAGATAAATGCGAAGCCAATCAGCCAGGGTACTATCTGAATAAAAATAGTCGCAGCAGTATTCCCTTTTTCTGCACCCTCAACTATGACATTTTTATCTGTCAGTTTCTGCATCAGATAATCGTCATAATACGGAATTTCGGTTTCAAACACAGTCTTCTGTCCTGAAGGACTGCTCAGTGTACCCTGAATTGTCTTGTTATCAAAAATCTTTACAGCAGAAATCTGCCCTTCATCAAGATAATTAAGAAAAGTTGAGTACGGTATCTCCATACCGGCATCCGAATCATTTACGAGAAAAAGAATAAAAAACATTACAATCAAAGCAAGAAGAAAGAATAATGCAAATTTATTATTATTGTTGAAATCGAAGCCGGGCTTTTTAGGGTCTTTCTCCGGTCTGTTGTTTTCCTTTTGGTCACTCACCTGTTGTCTCCGTTAGCTTGCTTACTTTCAGATAAAAATCCTCAGTTTCATGACAGTCACCGTAGTCATAATCTGCAAGTTTATTTTTATATCCAAGATGTTCACCTAAAACAGCAGTAATACCCTGTCTGTTTTCTAAAACAGGAATATTATCTCTGTCAGCTGAAAGAACACCCCATTCACTGAATAATTTACCAAGATCTTTTAAACCTTCACGGATTCGAATTCGGTCACCTGCGCGGCAGTTTCGTACGACCATAGGGGAATCCGTCTTTCTGCAGCAGATTTTTAAATATCCGCAATCTCCGGGCGGCTCCTTTGAAACTTCAAGAAGAACCGAGTCTATAATCCTTACAGTATCTTTATTCAGGTATAAAAGATAACTTTTTTTATGCTGATTTACAAGTCTTTGAACAAAAATATGGTTACGGGAAGTATATATCTGATAATCATTTGTCTTAAGCAGTATCGTATTTGCAGGCCTTGTTTCAACAGACACTGCAGCCTCAATCGAACTGTATGTAATTCGTTTATCATCACTGATTTTCTTTTCTGACAGCAGTTTCATTAATGATTTTATCCTGATAATCCTATGCTGGCAAAAAAAATCAGCCTTTCTGGTTCTGAACACTCCTGGTTCAGATTCATCCCAAACAATATTCGTATTAACACAAGTATTTATAAAATCATTATATTCTGCAGCCTGTGCGGTTAAAGACTTTATTCCTGTATATAGCCCCGGAAATATTTCTATGATTTCCGGAATGAGTTTATGTCGAATTCTATTTCGCAGAAAATCATTATTTTCATTTGTTGTATCAAGACTGAAACCAAGTTCCATCTCTTTAAGATATGATAAAATTTCTGATTTTGTAATCTCCAGCATAGGCCGAATAATCTTACCCCGTACAGAGGGTATACCTGAGAGCCCCTGAATACCTGCGCCCTGAAATACACGCATCAGTACGGTTTCAGCCTGATCATCCATATTGTGCCCTGTTGCAATATAGTCAAAGTTATGTCGGTCAGCACAATCCGCTATAAACCTGTACCTGAAGACCCTTGCTGCATCTTCGATTCCGGTCCTGTATTTCCTGGAATACTCGGCTATCGCACCCTCTGCAGCCTCACCGGTCTCATATTCGACTCCCAGCCTGTTTGAAAAATCTCTTATATAAGTCAATTCAGCCTGGAGTTCGTGAGAATCCCGTAGATTATGATTAAAATAGGCACATATAATTCGGGGATTATAATTTGGTATATTTTTTAATATATGAGCAAGTGCTGTCGAATCAGGACCGCCGGAAAAGGCTATTAGAATATTAAATTCATAGGGAATGTTATGAGAGTATAAAAAGTCGGCGACTTTTTTTTCAACGATTTTTCTGGTTGATTTCATTCATAACCTGCTCAAAACTTTTCTCTGACAGGTTTAGAAGCGCTTCTGCAGCCCTATTCAGGGAATTATTATATTCATCAAGCTCCTGCCCTTCTATTCTGCCCAGAACATGCTCGATTGTATTATCACTGTTTCTGCCGACTCCAATATACATTCGTGCAAATTCGCCGGTTCCAGCATGTGCAATAATTGATTTAAGTCCGTTATGCCCTGCACTGGAGCCGTTTTTCTTAAGTCTGATTTTTCCGGGTTTAAGATCCATATTGTCACAAACGATTATAACCTGATCAATTGTGGTTTTTGTTTTCTGCATACAGTAATTTAGGACTTGTCCGGACAGGTTCATATAAGTTAGGGGCATGACAAGTGAGATATCGGTATTTCCATGAATACCATGACCAATCATCACCGGTTTAAGAAAAGGTTTTTTGAAAGAGATGCCGAGCTTCTCAGCAATTATGGCTACTGTATCAAAACCGGCATTATGCCTTGTATTTTGATAATCAGGGCCTGGATTACCCAGCCCTATTATAAGCAGGTTGCTGTTATTCTGCACTTTCCTCAGCTTCTTCGCCTTCAGCTTCATCGTCTTCAGCTGCTTCAACTGACTGTTTAACAACCGTTACAGAAACTACTGAAAGATCTTCAGCACTGAGAATTTTAACTCCTTCAGGAACTACTACATCTGCAACATGGATAGCATCACCTGAAAGAAGATTCTTAACATCAATTTCAATTGCTTCGGGAATATCTTTAGGAAGACACTCTACTTCAAACTCATGCATCTGCTGTTCAAGAACACCGCCTTCCTTTACACCTTTTGCAGTTCCAACAAGGTGAATAGGCACATGTGTTTTAAGAGTCTTACCTCTTTCAATCTCAAAGAAATCTACATGTTTAATCTGACCCTTGACAATATCTTCCTGAAAATCCTTGATGAGAACATCATATTCTTTCCCTTCAACATTGACGGTAATAATAGTACTTTCAGAATTCTTTCCGAATTTTCTCATAAATTCTCTTTCATCAAGAGATAGATGAACGGGTTCTGAATGCCCGTAAATAACTGCCGGAATTTTACCAGCGTTTCTGATCCTTTTAGCTGCACTCTTCCTGAATTCAGTTCTGGCTACAGCGCTGAAGGTTTTATTGTCTTCCATTTCTGGTTCTCCTTACCCTGTTTTAAGTTGTTTATATTTATACTGGGACGGCAGGATTCGAACCTGCGTATGCCGGCTCCAAAAACCGGAGGCTTAACCGCTTGCCGACGTCCCAAGAATAATTCATTTTCTGGTAACAGACAAGTTATAAGCCTACGATAGCGGAGTTTTTTTAGATAAGTACCTGTAATAGTTCGTAATACTTAGATGTCCTCAGATTCCAGCATGATAGTTGAGTCATCTGTCAGAGCTTTTTCATACTCTTCAAGAATTCTCTGCTGTAGAAGACCACGGAAATCCGAATTTATCGGATGAGCAACATCTTTGTATTCCCCGGTTTTGGTCTTCCTGCTCGGCATCGCTATAAACGCTCCATTTTTGCCTTCAATAACTTTAACATTGTGGACAACAAAACAATCCTCAAAAGTCACTGTTACATAAGCCCGCAGTTTCCCGTCAGCACTAACTCTCCGAATACGGATATCAGTAATGTCCATACACCTCTCCTTGCTTGTACATTAATCAGGCATAATTATTCTAATATGGCATATGGAATTCTATCAAGCGATTTTATTTTCTGAACGAATTTATATTCGCATTTAAGGGCTTTATAAGCCTTTTCAGCATTTTTTTCACAGTCAAACAGACCAAAAACAACTGATCCGCTGCCTGTCAGGTTACTGTAGCAGGCTCCCTGTGCGTATAAATTACTGATAATATTAGAAAAAATATCATTACCATCACTAACCGCTGCAAGAAAATCATTACAAAATGAGGTCCTGTAAAGACCGGCTGCAGGTAAAACTTTTATCATAGTTTCATCCGGAAGAAATAATTCCGGGTATTCAGCGGTACGCGCTAATTTCGAATAAGCGCCTCCTGTAGATATCTGAACATCAGGCTGGATAACAAGAATATTATAAATACCTTTAAAATCAAGAGCTTTGACATTTTCACCACGGCCCTTTATAAGACTGTATGGACTGCTGAAAAAAAGCGGAATATCACTGCCTAACCCGGCACCGATTTCCATAAGCTGCTCCAAACGCAGAGGATTACCTTCAAGATAATTCAATGCTTTAAGTACCGCTGCCGCATCAGATGATCCGCCGCCCATACCTGCCTGAGAAGGAATATTCTTCTCTACCCTTACATGAATACCAATTTTGTTTCCGGATGCTTCACAATAGCTTTGCCAGGCTTTATATATTAAATTATCCTGAGTATTACAGTCAAAGCTACCTTCTATCTCGCATCTGTTACCAATTTTCAAAGAACTTATGAACAACTTGTCGCAAAGATCGACCATTGTAACAAGCGAGCATATTTCATGATAACCATCCTGCCTTTTTCTTCCAACCTGCAGATGCAGATTCAGTTTTGCAGGTGCCTCAATAAAACATACCCTGTCCATAATGTCAGACTATTATACTGATAATAGTAATACTGTCAATTACTGTATATATAACATTTTATTCTAAATGATTTGACACAATCGGTGTATATTCCTATACTTCATTTTATGGGAAACAGTAATCTAGAGCTAATAAGTAATGCCTGCCTGGAAGTCTTCGTTGAAAACGGGCTAAGTCAGATAGACATAAATACCACAGGTGTATCTTTTGATAAATCCAACATAACAGCAACCATCGGAATCACCGGTGATGTACACGGGCACCTCATCCTTTTTTCAAAACTCGATACTGCAGTTTCACTTGTGGAAGAGATTTTCAGAAACATGGGAATGCACGATGAAAAGATTGAACCCGGCGATCAAATGTTCAAGGAAACCTTCGCCGAACTTCTAAATCAGCTTGGAGGAAGATCCACAATCAAACTTTCAGAGGCTGGTATTGACTCCGATATCACCCCCCCTACTATCATCAAGGGTGATAATATTTATATTGATACCAAGTCATACGGTTCAACAGCGATAATAAAAATTGCCGGAAATTTTGGAAGTATGGGACTCTTTGTAGGACTGAAAAATTAATACAACAAATTAAATAAATATAGTTGACAATAGGCTTTTCTTCTACTTAGATTAAGTTAAAGATAATAACGATAGTTCATGGAGAGGGCTTAACATGTCTGAAGGAAACGACTTCTATTACGCCAGTGATGATGATTTTGATGATCGCTATCACGATGATGATGACTTCTACGAAGACAATTTTGACAATTATGATTCAGAATATGATGAAGAGTACGACGAGTTTGACGAAGACGACGAAGAGCTTGAAGACTCTGCAGACGAGGACTTCGAAGAGGAAGAGTACAACGATTCATACGATGATGATCTGGAATATGATGACGATGACGATCTAGAATATGACGGAGGCGTTGATTACGACGATTTCGACGAATAAACAGATTTCCCGGCAAACCAGAGTTTTTCGAGGTCATAAAAATCTCTGGTTTCTTCATCAAACAGGTGAATAACCATAAATCCACAGTCGATGAAAAGCCATGAGTAATCATCGACTTTTTTATGTCTGTTTCGGAATTCAAGTTCATTTTCCGAAAGATAATTCCTAATATTTTTCAGTAAACCCCTCATATGGCCCTGACTGTTTACTGTGGCTATTATGAAATAATCGGTCCAGCTGTTCTGGTCACGTAAATCTATCGCTATGACATCTCTGGCTTTATGTTCTTCTATTATCTTTGCTGTCTGGCGTACCAGCTCACTCTTTGCAGTATCTTCCATCAAAATCCTTACCTAAAATTATAATAACATCATATTCATATTCGTTTATATCTTCGGGTAATTCAATACCCTCGATACCTGCAAGTACATTGCCGCATTTAATAATGTTGGCAGCTCGCTGAGCCTGAGCAATATCACTTCCTCTGTTTATAACGAGAGTTTTTTCAATCTCACCGATATAATTTCCAATATTCGCGACATCATAACCAAAACTCTGAAAAACCTGCGATGTCCGGGAAGCGAGACCGTTCACAGCTGTTCCATTGAGTATCTGCAGTGCAATGTTAAGTTCCTCAGTACTTACCACTTCCATATTTGCAATAGAACTGACAGTCTGTTTAACTGTTTCCTTCAGCAGATTGCCGTCATAATGCCTGAAAAGGAGAACCTGATCATCAACGGTCCTCTTTACTCCCAAAACCCGCTGAAAAACTATTCTGCCCGTATCCATTTTTTCAGATTCTGTTATAAAAGCTCTGAATGAATCACGATCGATATTGGTTTCCATAGTCCTATAAAGGTAAGGAAACATCCGATTATTCAAAAGCTCTGGACCTCTATCCTGAAACGTTTTTAAAAGCGACTGAATAAACTTTTCATGACGACCGCTTTTATCTATGTCCGACTCTTCAGGATCCTCATAAGTAAGATAGGTTTCAGCCTTGTCACCGTCAAGCACAATGCTTCCCGAAGGCAGAAGAACTGTATGTCCTGGTTCCAGAATCTCAACCGGATTGGCAATAAACATTTCAAGACCTTCCACAACATCAATCATATCAGGAACATCACTTATATCCATTAGTATATAAAAAGGTATTTCCTGATCGGTAATATTTTCAAGCTCAGATATATACTCACCTGGATTTCCAGGTTCAAATATCGTATCAATTCTGTCGATTTTTCCTAGTTTCTGAATAATCACACCGGTTTCGCCGGGAATATCAAGCAGAGCGGCCTTAGCCGTAGTTGGATTATAAAATAGAATTTCAGTAAAAAGCAGCTTATCTCCATCATGTACGAGTATTACAATGTTAATCTCATCACCGTTATCAACCATTTCGGTTATTTGATCAGTCCTGGTTCTGTCCAGAACAAGAAACACGGTAACTCCGATTATTACTACAATTACAACGAGGATAATCCAGCTTTTTTCAAACTCTATCTTATTCTTCAATTCAGCTCACCTTTTTTTCGAGTTCATGATATAACATAAAAGTCTGTTCAGCAACCGAATAGCCTTTGGATCGGCAGTAGGCAATACTGTTTCGCACTACTTCCATAACCAGACGGTTTAAATTCATTTCACGAATTCGGGCTCTGAAATTATTATCTATATGAGTCCGTCCCGGTTCTATATAATCAGCAACATACAAAACAGAAGACAGTTCAGACATATCACGCTTTCCTGTTGTATGCCATCTAATGGCTTCCAGAATTTCTTCATCCTGAATATTAAACTGTTCCTTTGCTATAACGGCTCCAGCTCTTCCGTGAAGAAGTACAGGATATTCTTTTTCGATATCGCTTATTCCAAATCCGTCTTCCTTCACTTTATCGAATACCGTATCGTAATCAAGTTCACGACCAATATCATGAAGAAGCCCTGCGATTCTACCTTTTTCGGGATCGCAACCGTATAATCGACAGAGTTTTTCAGCAGTTTCAGCAGTGCGTCTGGAATGCAGAAATCTCTTTTCCTTCAGATTGTTCCTGAGATAATTTTCTATCTCTTCTTCAACAGGCATATTAACTGTCTCCGTATAATTTATTCTCCAGAATATATTCATATACACCGTCAGGCATTAAAAACCGACATGCTCGGCCTGTCTTTATCCGGCTTCGAATATCGCTGGATGAGATTTCAAGAAAGAGATTTTCAAAAGTAATATGTTCAAACTTAAAATCATCAGAAATTCCCTCGCCTCTATCGGCTATTATAAGCCTTGCTTCTGAGGCAATTTCTTCCGGACATTTCCATTTTTTGAACCCGTTTACAAGATCATCTCCTATGAGTAATCCCGGTCTATCATTTAAATTATACTTTTTTCTGATAAATCGTATTGTATCAATAGTATATGAAACACCCCCTCTGTCAATCTCACAGGTCTCGATGATAAACCGGCTGTCTTTTACAGCCATTTCAAGCATCCTGATTCGATGTTCGGGAGATATAACCTGTTTTTCTTTTTTATGTGGCGAGATGAAGGACGGAACAAGTATCAACCTTTCCGCCTTATAATGCTGTAAAACATCTTCTGCGAGCTGCATATGTCCAATATGTACAGGATCATAGGTTCCGCCCGCAATAATAGTTTTTATCTGTTCAGCCATAGCCTTTATGCAGACAGTACTGTCATTTCCCTTATCAGATCTTTCAGACCGTCCTCAGCAAACGTAGAAATACCGATAATTTTTTCACCGGGGTATTTAGCCTTAAGTTCTTTTAAATGTTCTTCAGTGCCCTCAAGGTCGGTCTTTGTTCCGATAATAATTCTTTTCTTCATAAAAAGATCATCAGAAAAACTTTTAATTTCCTTAAGCAGTATATCAAATGCTTCAAGAAACTTTTCGTCTGAAAGATCTACCATAAAGATTAACGCCCGTGTTCTGGAGATATGCTTAAGAAACTTAATCCCCATACCTGCTCCTTCCGATGCGCCTTCTATGATGCCGGGAATATCAGCCAGAACAATATCTGTGCCCCCCAGCCTCAGAACACCAAGATTTGGGATCTTGGTTGTAAAAGCATAAGCAGCTACCTCAGGATTAGCATTTGTTATTCTGCGAAGCAGACTTGACTTACCTGCGTTCGGAAGCCCTACAAAACCGATATCCGCTATGATATTGAGTTCAATGTGCAGACGGAATTCCTGTCCGGGCTTTCCGGGCTGAGCATACCTGGGAGTCTGTTTAATTGAGGATTTAAAGTGCCAGTTTCCGTTGCCGCCGGAACCGCCTGAAGCTATTTTAAAGCTCTGACCCGTATTGACCATATCTGCGAGAATCTTATCTGTTTCGGAATCTTTTATAAGGGTTCCCGGCGGAACTTCGATTATAGCATCCTGGCCGTTCTTTCCGTGCTTACGGGCTTTTTTCCCGTTTTCACCGTTTTCAGCCTTAAAGATCCGCTTTTTTCTAAGATGCACAAGTGTTTTAAGGTTCTCCTTAACAACAAATACTACATCTCCGCCCTTGCCGCCGTCTCCGCCGTCAGGGCCGCCTTTAGGAACATATTTTTCTCTTCTGAACGATACGTGTCCATCTCCTCCACGGCCGGAGGAGACGTCAATATAGGTCTCGTCAGCAAAACCTTGCATTTATTATTTATTCGCCTGGAACTACAGAAACGAACTTCCTTCCCATTCTGTCTTTAAATTCTACTTTACCGTCAACTTTAGCGAAAAGAGTATCATCTTTTCCCTTGCCGACGTTAGTTCCCGGATGAATTTTAGTGCCGCGCTGTCTTACAAGGATTTCTCCTCCGTTAACAACTTCGCCGCCGAATCTTTTTACACCCAGTCTCTGAGCGTTGGAATCTCTTCCGTTTTTACTGCTTCCGCCACCTTTTTTATGTGCCATTTACAGCTCCTTGATTACTGAATTATAGAAATTTTATGATGCACTCATCAGGATAATCTTTTTCTGTTTCAAGAAGTCCTGCTAAAAGCACATCAGTGAGACCTTTCAGCCAGTCACTGTTGAGCTTTGATGCATCAACTGAAAATTCAAGACTGCCGGACTGGTCTGCGCTTCCCCTCAGAATTGCAGTACCGCAGCATTCAAATGCTCTGACAGCCCCCCGCAGCTGTGCTGAAACAGCTGCGCATGCAATGCTGACTCCATCATCACGCAATTCTCCATGACCAATGGACTTCAGCCTCTCAAGATTACCGCTTTTATCAAGCGTAATCTCCAGATTTATCAAGTCAGGCTCCGACTATATCTTCTACTCTGACTGTAGTGTACTTCTGTCTGTGACCCTTTCTAAGGCTGTAGTTTTTTCTTCTCTTATATTTGAAGATTTTAACCTTCTTGCCTTTAACCTGATCTTCAACAACTGCTGTTACTTTGGCTCCTGCAACATACGGGGTACCGACTTTAACATCGTCTCCGCTTAAAAATAGAACAGAATCGAACTCAACTTTTGAGCCGTTTTCACTATCTATTTTATCAACCCTGAGCAGGCTGCCTTTTTCCGCTTTGTACTGTTTACCCTTAATTTCAACCAGTGCGTACATTTATCCAACCTTAATCTAAATTATCTGAATTGATTATATACCATGATAATAGATAAATAGTCAAGACAGCGTATTTACAATACCTGTCCGACACCTATAACCTGAAAAAAATCATATTCACTGTATATTATTCCCATTATCTCTACAATCTCACCTTTCCCATTTTTCAGCGGTATCCCGAAAAGCAGAAGTTCCTGGGTTTCATCGTTTGAAATATACAAATGCCTTGAGCTGCTTGTTTCACCGGTTTTAATAGTTTCATCAATTAGTTCACTCCAGTTTTCCGACAGAGTTCCCCATACTTTCTCAACAGGTTGACCATAAAAATCATCCGGCTTCATTCCTGTAATAGATTCAATCTGTCTGTTTGCATACCTTATTCTTTTTTTAATATCAAAGATGACTATCACAGCAGGTATATTATCAAGTGCAGAGTTAAGCCGCTGCTCCGATTCAATTAGAGCAGATTCAGCTCTGTACCGTTTGGTTATATCACGACCGATTCCCAGCACTCCGACAATACGGCCTTTTCTATCATAAACGGGGGTTTTTATAGTCTCAAGCAGTACTCTATACTTTCCATCCGAGAACTCTATCCATTCTTCATTCATCGTCGGTTTACCGGCAGCCATGGCCTTTTTATCATTTTTTCTGAAAAAATCAGCCTGCCTGGTATTTACAAAATCATAATCGGTTTTTCCTCTGATTTCATTTTCTGAGGCACCGTAGTAGGCTTCAAATTTCGGATTGCATGAAAGAAAAACCCCATCGGCATCTTTAAACCAGACCATATCAGGAATAGTATCTATAAGAAGCTTCATTCTGGTATCAGACTCAATCACGTTTACATTGGCATTATAAAGTTCAAAAGCCATTTCAATTGAGGATTCAAGAATAAAATCACCGGAATTCTTTAATAGGTAACCGTATCGTGTTATGCCGCGAACCTTCTCAACCATTTCCCGTTCGGAATGTGAGGTGAGAAAAACTATCGGTATAAATTTATGACGCAGAATTTCGCGGGCGGCCTGCGTGCCGTCCATGTCATTACCAAGATCTATATCCATGAGAATAAGATCAACCTTTTGGTTAAGGGTCTTTTCTACTGCTTCATCCCCTGATACGGCCGTAACGACGTCATATCCGAATGATTCGATGCTCATTTTCTCCGCCATAGCGATAATAACTTCATCTTCTACGAGTAGTATAGTTTTCCTGCCCTTTTCCGACATCAGATTCTCCCGCTCTTATCCTTTGACTGTACCTGAGTTTGCTATACTTTATATTTTAAGGGGTATTTTTCTAAATGGCTACATTTTCTGTAAAAATGGTATACCTACCAGTCTAAATGCATTTTTAAGCACCTGAAGAACAGCCCTTGACAACTCAAGCCTTGCAAGGGCAAGAGCCTTATCTTCACAATTCAGTACCGGGTTATCATGGTAGAATCTGGAGAAATTCCTTGCCAGTTCATACAGAAAAGAGGTAATTGCCGAAGGATTAAGCTCTGAACCGGCCTGAACAACAGCTTCAGGATATGATGAAAGATTTTTAAGCAGTTCTTTCTCGTCTGAACCGTCGAGGAGGCTGTAATCAGGCTTAATTCCATCAAAATCAGCCTTTCGCTCTTCGAACTTCCTGAACATACTTGAGATTCTTGCTCCCATATACTGCAGATAAGGGCCTGTATTGCCGTTAAAGGACAGAGATTCTTTAGGATTAAAGATCATATCTTTTGAGGGCGAAGTCTGAAGCAGATAATAGTTCAGAGCTCCGAGCGCTATAGCCTTCGAAGTTTCTTCAAGATCTTCCACCTCATCCTCACGTTCCTTGTTTTTAATTTCATTTCCTGCAAGATTTATTAAATCTGCAACAAGGTCATCTGCATCAACAACCGTGCCTTCCCTTGATTTCATCTTGCCTTCAGGCAGGTTAACCATACCATAGGAAAGATGCACAAGGTCTTCTGCCCATTTGAAGCCTAATTTTTTAAGGATATAAAAAAGCACGGCAAAATGATACTTCTGTTCAGAACCGACAACATAAATCAGTTTGTCAAAGGGCCAGTCTTCATGTCGGGCTTTGGCGGTACCGATATCCTGGGTCATATACAGAGAAGTGCCGTCTCCTCGCAGGAGTACTTTTTTATCGAGTTTGATCTCAGAGAGATCTGCCCAGACTGAACCGTCTTCTTCCTTATAGAAGATTCCGTCCTCAAGCCCCTTAAGAACTTCATCCTTACCGCTTGAGTATGTTTTGCTTTCATAGTAAACCCGATCAAAACTGATCCCGGTTTTATCATAAGTTTCCTGAATTCCGTCAATTGTCCATTTATTCATGGTTTTCCAGAGTTCATTAACTTCAGTATCGCCGTCCTCCCAGGCCTTCAGCATTTCCTGAGCCTGCGGGAGTGCTTTTTCATCAGTTTTTGACCACTGGTCGAATTTTACGTAATAATCGCCTACAAAATGATCACTCTTGATATTCTCACTTTCCGGAGTAGTTCCCTTACCGAATGTCTTGTATGCAAGCATTGATTTACAGATATGAATACCACGGTCATTGATAAGGTTAACCTTACATACTTCTGCCCCGTTCTCTTCAATTATTCTAGCAACGCAGGCACCAATCGAATCATTTCTAAGATGTCCCAGATGCAGCGGCTTGTTAGTATTCGGGCATGAAAATTCAACCATGACCTTTTTTCCTGAGTAAAGATTTGATTTACCGTAGGAGTCACTGTCACTGAATATCTTTTCAAGGATATCACCTGCATTAGAGGCAATATTAAGCCGTATATTTACATAAGGTCCTGCTGTCTCGGCTTTTCCCGCTCCGTTTACAGCTGAATCGGTATTTATGAGTTCAGCAATAGCTTCAGCTATCTGCTGCGGGGATTTCCTTAGGGTTTTAGCATATGGAAACATCGCAAAGGCAAAATCGCCCATATCAGGTTTAGGAGGATTGCCGATCATTACTTCAGAAGCTGATGAAAGCCCTAATTCCAGCCCGCAGTCCTGTGAGTGCTTCTTTAATGAGTTATAGATGTGTTCTTTCCAGACTTCCTTCATATCTGTCATGATCTGGTACCCTCCGGAGATGTATAGATAAAGTAGCTTATAATGTCATATTAAACTGATGGATTCAAGATACTGCCGACTATCATGCGGTTAAAGTTATCAGAGCCTTCCCTTCTGAATGAGCCGAACCGTTCATCACAGCAGGTACAGTAATTTTTATCTGTAATCATACTGATGCCTTCCTCGGCTAGGATTTTTAAATTAGCATTCTTAAGCGATAAATATGGGCCGTCACTTTTTATTACTACCGAGCTGCTTCCCCATTCATTGGAAAATTTTTCTGCCCGGTTTTGATCAACTTTATAACAGCAGTCTCCTATAGATGGTCCAAGAACAGCTTGCAGCTCTTCCGGTTTACTTCCGTAAACATCCTTCATTATGGATATTGCATTTTTTACTATTCCGGTTCCCTGCCACCCGCTATGAAGCAGAGCGCGAACCATATTGTGAGAGTCATAGAGAAATATCGGCATACAGTCTGCAACGGTAATAACCGGAATTATCTTGGATGAAGCTGTAACCATACCGTCAGCCTCAATATGTACAATGCTTTCTCTATCTTCATAATCTGACACATTAACAACTTTACGCGTATGCATCTGAGTAACAGTACAGACTCTTGAATAATCAACATTCATGCTTTCAAAAATACGGATTCTGTTGATATTGCCTGTATCATCAGACTGCCCCATACTGCCTGCAGCCTTTAAAGACATAAAACAAGTACAGCCATTGCCGTCATTAAATAATTCTATTTGAGTTTCCAATATTTTTCCTACCTGCTCTCTTCTTCAAGATCCATAATATCACCCAGAATCCGGCAAGAATCTTCAAGTTTTGTGTACACATTGTTAAGATCAATTATAAAATCACGGCTCTCTACAGTTACCAGACGGTTTATATTCGAAAGACTGTCGTACTGTCCGCCGGCCCGACCATGCAGTATTCCATACAGAATCAGTTTAAGCATTGCCATTGCTTCAATTCCGGTACGAATTATCTCTCTGGCCTCCATATCAGCGGCTTCAATGAATGAAGCTTCTTTTTTCCTGCGCACACTTGTCCCCGCCATTTCCTGTTCAATAGCGGCAAGTTGAGAACCGATTTCACCCTGAGGAGACATTTTCTGATCAAATTTGTTAAGTTTCTCATACAGACCAAGAAGCCGGGAATATGAATCGGTAAAATCATCCTTATTCTGCTTTTTATAAAACCGGCCGTCTACAAGTATTTTCTTTAAGATCTCATTCATAATGGAACTGAACTGCTCTCTGATGAACTCATTCAAAAAGCCTGTACTGTACTGATAGGTGTATTTATAATTATCAAGTTCAGGCAGTTTATCACTCTTATTGAAACGCCTGAGCTCTTCATAAATTCTTAGTTTTCTTTTTTCTGCACTGTATTTGCGAAAGGCAATATCGGCAAGATTATTCCAGTATCTTGTGTATATGTTATACCAGTCTTCACCGCCTGAAACCTTTACCGGCTGATAACCTATATTCTCAGTAATCAGCTTCATCAGCTTTACAGGCATAGTTCGCTTATTGAACTTTTTCACAGCCTCAAGATTTCTTTTTGAATTGTTTAAAAATTTCTTAAGATCATTCTGAAATGTTTCTTCATCGGTTGCCCGCAGATTCTGATTCGCAAAAAGAAAAATTGCTTCAAGAACTATTGCATCCGGCGACATTCTGAATGAAGTAAGAATATTTGTCAGTTTTTCAAGAAGGTTCCTTGCAGCACCGAAAAAACAATTTGTTTCACCGTTTTTTGATCGCTCGCGAAACTGCCCTATCAGAGATTCAAAATCATATAACACCAGTTCTCCAAGCAGGTGCAGAGTCTGTGCATGGAGATACATAGTTTTCCTTAAATCACCTGATACCAAATCAAGTGTACTTTCCAGGCTGATACTGACTTCCCGTTTAATATCAGACAGATTACTCAAGCCTGTTCTTTTTTCAGCTTCCTCAAAAGATACAGCCACGCTCAGCTGCTGATGTATTTCCGGCATCTGAAGGCTTCCCAGAAAGATTATAAAATCCTCACGATTGGTGAAGTATGAATTTTTCAGCCAGCTGTCGAAATACCGTACCGATTCTGCAAGTTTCAGAAGCTCCTCGCGGAATGGAGGCAGAAGCTGTCCGTTTTTATACGAAATTATACCGCCGCATTCCGATTTAATTTCACGCTCTATTTTTTTTAATATTATTTCTTCAGTCAGCTGAAGTTTATCTTCACCTGATATTATAGATCTGAAAAAGATTATAATCCTTTCCAAAAAACCCATAGAATAGAACTCTTTTTCAAGATCAACTTCCTCTCCACGGCTGAAATCAATCATAGGTTCCTGGAATACCTCTACAGGACCTATTTTACTGAGCAGTTCCTTTCTTTCTACGGGTGTAAGTTCAAGTACTAATCTGTTAAATACATCTTTGTCTTTCATCTTGCTACAGTCATTTATCGGCTCATCTTCTGTATATATATACTCCCCGTTCCTGAGAAATAACAAAACCGACTTTTTCCATATAGCGTCGATGTATTTCAGATGTCTCAGCAGGAGCAGTTATTTCATATGCTTCAGGAAACAGTTCAGTTGCTTTTTTCAGAAAAAAAGCGGCATTTTTCATATCCCTGTAAGCAGGAACGGCATAATCAAGATTAATTTTTATAGTGTTTTCCTCTTCTTTATAAAGAATAAGTGATGCAGGATTCATATCCCTAAGCACAAACACAGCTTGAGATTTTTCAAAATCATTTGCACAGAAATCAGGCACAAATTTACAGATATCATATCTGTAGAAATCCACAAATTTTTTCAGGTATGGTGAATCTGCAGCTGAATCAACTTTCATGATTTCAAAAAAACTCTCTGTCCTGCTCATCGTTATAATATAGTAGAGATCTATAGCCACTATAAACCCGTTAAGTCCGGCAACCGGCCATGCTCTTATAAAGATTCCGTATACTGTAAAGGCCAATGATCCTACAAGATTCAGTATTCTTAGTTTTTTTACGTTCTTCTGCATCAGCGATATAGCAACTATAACTGATGACAATGTTCCAAAATATTCTATAATAAGTTCCATACTTTGAATTATAACAGCATGAACGTCCATTTCAAAACTTAAAATTCTATCATACGGTTGACAAAAGACAGATTCCCTATTAATCTTTCACCATGTTTAATAACATCGTTTCCGGTAAATCAATTATCTCTATACTCAGCATTATTATTATTCTACTATCAGGTTACTCAATGCAGGGAGATTGACTTACCGGAAACTGATTTTCCAACCGTTCTTCCTGCAAGGGAGAACGGTTTTTTTTATTTAAGGAGGAAAAAATGGTATTTAAAGGCTCTGAGCTTATCGTTGAAGCATTACGCAGGGAAAATATCGACACAATATTCGGTTACCCCGGCGGAGTAGTAATACCAGTTTTCGACGTACTGTATGACGCCAAGGATATCAACGTAATCCTTACCAGACACGAGCAGGCTGCCGTTCATGCGGCTGATGCCTATGCAAGAACTACCGGCAAAACCGGTGTGTGTCTGGTAACAAGCGGTCCGGGTGTAACCAACACTATAACAGGACTGGCTACTGCAAATTTCGACAGTGTACCCCTTGTCTGTATATCCGGTCAGGTTCCAAGAAAAATGATTGGTAATGATGCTTTTCAGGAAGCCGACACAGTTGGTTTAACAAGACCGGTTACAAAACATAATTATATAGTCACAGAAAGAGATAAACTTGGTAAGACACTTAAAGACGCGTTTTACATAGCCTCAACCGGCCGGCCAGGCCCTGTTGTAATAGATATTCCGAAAGATATCATTCTCCAGCCTGAAGAGGAAAGCTACCCGGAAACTGTAAGTATCATGGGTTATGCCCCGCCTGAGAAAGGTCACAAGGGACAGATAAAAAGGGCTGCAAATCTTATAAACAAGGCTAAAAAGCCTGTTCTGTTTGCAGGCGGCGGAATCAATGTCGGGAATGCTGCTGAAGTCTTCCGTGAAATTGTTAACAAGACCGGAATACCTGCAGTTAACTCACTTATGGGTATTGGTTCTCTTGAGACAGAAAACCCCCTCAACCTGGGAATGCTGGGTATGCACGGAACATATGCGGCCAACAAGGCAATCACTGACAGCGATGTAATTTTCGGTATCGGCGTACGGTTTGATGACAGGGTTACAATGGAACTTGATAAATTTGCTCCTCATGCCAAGATAGTCCATCTTGATATTGATCCGGCAGCTATAGCGAGAAATGTAGCCGTTGAGGTGCCCATTGTAGGTGATGCCCAGAGTGTTCTGACAGATATGCTTCCCCTGCTTGAGCCGCTTGGCAATCCTGCATGGACTGAACAAATTAAGGCATGGAAGGAAGAAGCTGTCTGCAGAAATGCATATGAAGGTTTTCATTTAAAAGAAGAACCTACAGAACATTTAATGCCTCTTGAAGTTCTTGAAACAGTAAACAAGGCATTTCCGGAAGCGATTGTTACAACTGAAGTCGGACAGAATCAGATGTGGACAGCCCTTTACTGGAAATTCAAAAATCCGAGAACCTTCGTGACTTCAGGCGGTCTCGGAACAATGGGCTACGGCTTTCCTGCAGCAGTGGGCGCTGCGATTGCAAACCGTGAAAAACGTGTAGTTGCTGTATCCGGGGACGGGTCATTCCAGATGAATCTACAGGAAATGGCTACCGCGGTTAAAAACAACCTGCCGGTTATTATACTTATCCTGAACAACGGTTATCTTGGAATGGTCAGACAGTGGCAGAAGATGTTTCAGAAAGGACGATATTCTTCCACCCATCTTAATGACTTAAAATATGACGGGGAAAAACCGGCATATGAAGCAACTCCGGATTTTGTAAAACTGGCTGAGGCATACACAGCCCGCGGTTTCAGGGTCAATACCATTGATGAGCTTGAAAAAGCTCTGGTAGAAATCAAAGATATAAAAGACAAACCGGTTATTATTGACTGTATAATTGAACCTGAAGCAGATGTCTGGCCGATGGTACCTCCTGGTGCCGGCCTCGGCGAAATGGTTTTCAGCCTTGATTCCGGGGAGGATAAAAAATGAATCATGTAATTTCACTTCTCGTTGAAAACAATGCCGGCGTGCTTGCCAGGATTTCCGGACTTCTCAGCGGACGCGGTTATAATGTGGAAAGTTTCTCATCCGGCCCTACCCTCGACCCGGCAATTACAAGAATAACACTTGTATGCCGTGGAGACGACACAATCATTGACCAGATAAAAAAGCAGCTTAACAAGCTTATCGAAGTTATCAAGGTTACCGATCTGACAAGCAAGGACACCATTGCAAGACAATTCGCACTGATTAAAATATCCGTACTTCCTGGAAACCGCGGAGAAATTATACAGCTGGCTGAAGTCTTTGACGCAAAGGTTATGGATGTAGGAAGTAATACGATGGTGCTTGAGATTACCGGCAGCGCAAAAAAGATAGATGATCTTGTTATGCTTTTGGACGGCCACGTTTCTGAAATCGCAAGAAGCGGCCTGGTCTCGATAGAAAGAGGAAGAAAGACAAGTGGTACTGCTAAAAGTACCAGGGAAAAGGAGTATTAGACAATATGGAAAATATCAGGATTTTTGACACCACACTCAGAGACGGAGAACAGGCGCCCGGCGCTTCCATGACCATTGAACAGAAATATGAATTTGCACTTCAGCTTTCCAGGCTCGGTGTTGATATTATAGAAGCCGGATTTCCGGTTTCTTCACCCCATCAGTTTGATGCCTGTAAGCTTATTGCTGAAAATGTTAAAGGTACAACCATTTGTGGACTTGCAAGAGCTGTTGAAAAGGATATTGATGCGGCTTATGAATCAATAGGCAAAGCTGAAAATCCTCGACTTCACACCTTTATTGCAACATCGCCTATCCATATGAAGTACAAACTGAACATGGAACCTGACAAGGTAGTGGAGAACGCTGTAAAAGCAGTGACATACGCCAGAAACAAGTTCCCCGAGGTTGAATTTTCTCCGGAAGACGGGACTAGAAGTGAGCTTGAGTTCCTTTACAGGATTCTGGAAAAGGTTATTGATGCCGGTGCCACAATTCTCAACATCCCTGATACTGTAGGTTATACAATGCCCGATGAATACGGTTCATTTATAAGTTCAATAATGAACAATGTTCCCAATATCGATAAGGCTATCATAAGTGTTCATTGTCACAATGACCTTGGAATGGCCGTAGCCAATACTCTTTCCGCTATAAAGAACGGCGCAAGGCAGGCAGAAGTTTCTGTTAACGGTATCGGAGAAAGAGCCGGTAATGCAAGCCTTGAAGAGCTTGTTATGGCCCTGAATGTACGAAAGGATGTTCACGGTATTGAAACAGGAATCGATACGAAGCAGCTGTATTACACATCAAGAATGCTTTCGATGATCATCGGCAGTCCGCTTCCCAGAAACAAGCCTATTGTGGGTGCCAACGCCTTCAGTCATGAATCAGGAATACATCAGGACGGAATGCTTAAAAACCGCGAAACCTACGAGATAATGACTCCTGAATCTGTAGGCCGTGAAAACAGTGAGATTGTGCTTGGAAGACATTCCGGCAAACACGGTTTTAAAAAACGAGTCGGCGAACTTGGAATTGCCCTCTCTGATGAGGAAATGGATTCAGCATTTCAGGTATTTCTTAAACTGGCTGACAGAAAGAAAGAAGTATTTGATGAAGACATACTCTCTATCTGCGGTTCTGTACTTGGAAAAGAAACATCAATTTATTCTCTTGAGTACTTTAAACTGTCGGTAGGCACCAACATGACACCTACTGCTGATGTAAAGATTAAAATCGAGGGTGAAACCTTTGAGGGCTCCGCAGAAGGAGACGGTTCGGTTTCTGCAATTTTTAATGCTTTGGAAAAAGCCACCGGTATACAGACTAAACTTGAAGAATATCATGTTCATGCAGTGACTTCCGGAAAACTTGCAATCGGAGAAGTTAATATCACTGTTGATATTGGCGGAAAGAAATTTCAGGGTAAGGGCTCTTCAACCGACACCATGAAAGCCAGCGCCAGAGCTTATATAAGCGCACTTAACCGGCATAAGATGGCACAGCAGAACAACGGGGCATAAAATGCATGTAGATATATACGATACAACACTTCGTGACGGCATGCAGGGAATCGAAGTAAGCTTTACTCTTGCAGATAAGATACAGATTGCAAAAGCTCTTGATGATATTAACGTGGACTATATTGAAGGAGGCTTTCCCTTTGCTAATGAAAAGGAAGCTGCTTTTTTTGAAGGTGTTAAAAAGGAAAAGTTTCATCATGCAAAGATAGTGGCTTTCGGTTCAACCCGCGGTCCGAAAAATACTGCAGCGGAAGATCCGCACCTGAATGCCCTGCTCTCTGCCGGCACACCTGCTGTAACAATTGTCGGCAAATCATGGAAGGCTCATGTCACAAAGGTTCTGCACACAAACCCGGAGCAGAACCTCGAGATGATAGTTGATTCAATAGAATACTGTAAAAAGCATATCGATGAGGTTATTCTTGATCTTGAGCATTTCTTCGACGGATTCAAGGACGATCCGGAGTATTCAATGCTTCTGATGCGTGAAGCCACCAAAGCAGGAGCAGACTGCCTTGTTTTATGCGATACAAACGGAGGTACACTTCCGAATGAAGTATGGAAGATAATAAACGGCATTCCGGTTAATGAGCTGGCCCGCATTGGAGTTCATTACCATGACGACTGCGGTACGGCTGTAGCAAACTCAATAATCAGCCTTGATTTGGGTGCGACTCATATTCAGGGGACTATAAATGGCTGGGGAGAACGCTGCGGAAATGCAAACCTCTGTTCCATCACCCCGAATATTGCCTTTAAAACAGATTATAAGATCAATATGTCAAAGAAGCTTCAGGAACTCACTTCGCTTTCAAGGTTTGTTGCCGAAAAAGCCAACATCATTCCTGACAAGAGAGCTCCCTATGTTGGAATAGCAGCCTTCAGTCACAAAGCCGGACAGCATGCTGATGTAATTTCCAAGGCTCCGGAGCTGATGGAGCATCTTGACGGCAGCAAGGTGGGAAATGAAAGAAGAATCCTTCTCTCGGAACTTGCAGGCAAATCTACCATTGTAAAAAAGATTGCCAAATATGGTAATTTTGATAAAAAATCGCCTGAGGTTGTTGATATTATTAACGAACTTAAGAACAGGGAAAGCAACGGTTATGAATACGAGGCGGCTGAAGCATCCTTCTACCTCCTGGTATGGAAAAAGCTTGGTATCTACAAGCAGCTTTCAGAGCTGAATAATTACCATCTTGAATCTTTCAAGACCGGGGGACTTCCTTCAAAGACGGTCGGTCGTGTATTTCTTGAAACCCTTGATAAAAATGTAATGGGGGCTGGACTCGGTATAGGACCTGTAGAGACCCTTGATATGGCCCTCAGAGATGCCCTGAAGCCGTTTTTCCCGTTTATATCTAAAATATCACTTGTTGACTATAAAGTACGTGTACTGAACCCTGAACAGGCTTCAGCAGCCAAAGTAAGGGTATTTATTACTTCATCTGATGTTAATAACAGCTGGGACACCGTTGGAGTTTCAGAGAATATAGTGGAAGCTTCATGGGAGGCTCTGATTGACAGTTTTGATTATTACTACAACAGATATGTCTGCAAACTGAAAAAAGACTGCTAAGCCTTTCAAAGCTGCGTGATATAAAAAAGCCCCCGTTTGATAGAACAACCGGGGGCTTTTATTAATTGTATTCCGCCTTTTATCTTGTAACCACGTCCAGGCTTCCCGTTGAGACTTTGGCATCAATACTGTAAACTGCAAAAGAGTTCTGGCTCCAGTCGATATCGGTTGAACCTGTGGCAACGGCTGTATACAGACTTAAATCAAGACCATATTCAACTCTTACAGTGCTGTCACCTGTCACAACAGTCAGTGATTTATTGCATGAATCATCTGTGATTGAGACATCCAGGCTACCGGTAACTACGTATACAGTGTGAATAACATCTACATCATCTGAATAAAACTGACCTGTTGTAACTTCAGCATATTCAAGTTCATAGGCACGGCTTACAGATACTTCGCCGGTGGAAACAGTAATATCATCGATATATACATCAGCATCAATTTCAACATTACCTGTGGTGTTTTCAACAGATACAATCATGCCGGCAGGTACATATATGGTAATATCAAACTGAACATCAGTACCGGAAAGTGACCCGCTGTAAGATTCAATGGTAAGAGTACCGGTATCAGTACTGCTTATTCCTGCTTCATACAGCTGTGATTCGTATCTTGTTTTTATTGTAGCTTCAACAAGCACTTCCGCATCTTCAGTGGTATATATTTTGACGTTTCCTGTACTGTTTTCCACAATTACCTTATTTGCTGCAGGCACCGAGAAAGTCTGACTTGTATTTCGGCTGTAATTGAGATCCCAAGCCGGAAAATCAATATAGATATCACAACCTGCAAAAACTAATGCGGTTAGAATTATCATTAAAGTTAAAATCTTTTTCATACGATCTCCTTCAGAACGTGTTTTAGTTTTAAACACGGCTGAAGCACAAAACTGTTACCTGAAAAAGAAAAAACCCCGCTTATAATACATATATAGCGGGGCTTTTGATAAAATCTGCATAGCGCAGATCCAAAATTGATTTAAGCGGACTTACTTAGCCAGCCATGTTTCAATTTCTCTTACTGCAAGCCTTGCACTTGTCACTGAAAAACCACTGGCTGCACCGTTTGCAATTCTCATATCGTATGTATCACCGTAGAGTCCGCCGGCATCAAGTCCGATAGCATAGAGCCCCGGAACCTTTTCACCTGATTTGTTAATAACTTCAAGGTTTTCAGTTACTCTTGCTCCGCCGACAGTTGCATACATTCCAAGAATTACCCTGACAGCATAGTAGGGAGCCTTCTCAACTGAATAAAGAGCTCTTTCTTCAAGATAGAATTCCGGATCTACACCTTCGGCAGTGTATTTGTTCATATTTGCAACACTTTTTTTGAGGTTTTCAAGATTCATACCAGTCTTAGCAGAAAGGTCTTCAAGTGTTTCAGCCTTGAACATCCAGTCGTTATTTTCAGCCAGTGCCTTATCGAGACCTTCCTGAAGTCCAGGAAGCTGTCCCGGGAAACCGAATCCGAATCTCTGGCCCTTAGTTTTGAACTCATCAAGGGTTTTCTGATCAAAGATTACATATGCAGTACCGCCGATCTGCTCGGTAGCGTTTGAACGGAATTCAATAGGCAGTCTTTCATTCATGTATCTTTCACCCTGCTGTGAAAGCGTCATAAGACCTTCATTGTATATAACACCGAGAATTCCGGGATATTTTGTATCAGGTCCCATCTGCTGACTGATAGGTATCGGCATTACAAGACCGGCTCCGAGTACAGCAGTCATTCCGACAAGCTGTGCATCTACCTGTTCAAGCATTTTTATGCCGTCACCTTCACGTCCGCCTGCTCCGATATTCAGATAACCGGGAAACCTGAGATACTTCTCTTTCATTTCTTCATTACTTGAAAAACCGCCTGAAGCAAGAATTACTGCGCCGGCATTTATTTCAAACCTTGTACCGTCACCTTTTTCAGCTACAACTCCGCAAACTTCTCCATCCTTAATAAGCAGTTCTCTTCCCGGAGTTTCATAAAGAATTTCACCATTGCTGCTGTTTTCGATTCTTTCAGTAATATTGTTTACTGCAAGCCGGCCGGCCTGACCTCCGTCGAACAGATGCCATGCAGGGTAACCGTCCGGCGGATTGGCTGTAATGACACCTCTGAACTTGACACCATGATCCATAAGCCATGCTATAGAATCACCGGCATTTTCATAGAAAGCTTTGAGAAGCTTTGCATTAGCAAGCCAATGATGAAATTCTTCAGACTGCTTAAAAATCTTTTCAACTGTCATCTCTATTCCGGCTTCTTTCTGCAGCGGGCTGTTCATACCAAAAGTACCTTCAGCATAATTAAAACCGCCTCCGGTGTATGAAAGCTTTTCAAGAAGCACTACATTATATCCTGCTTCAACGGCCGCCAGAGTCGCAGTAAGACCTGCTCCGCCTGCACCGATAACAACGATATCGCAGTCACGGGTTTCAGTGGATACTGATTTTGCCCGGCCTGTCATATCAGCCATTTTTTCAGGGTCGCCCCCTGCCATAACGACCGCTGCAGCTACAGCATCAATTATTGCCTGACTTGCAACAGTGGCTCCTGATACGGTATCAACCTTGACAGTCTGCCGTTTTACAATTGTTTCGGGCATCATCTTTACAGCCTTGTCTGCAACACCCTCAGTCTCTGAGTTTTCAAGAATTTTTACAGAGATTATCTCTTATTCACTGAAAACAACTTCGACCTTAACTTTTCCATTATGTCCGTCTGCCTCGGTAACATAAGTTCCTGGAGTAAACTTTTCTTTAGAGCTGCTCACACAGGACACTAAACCTGTAATTACAAGAGCAGCAATAAAGAACAGAATACCTGCCTTTTTGATAGCTTTTCTCATGAAATTCTCCTGTATTTGAATTTATGAGTATTGTAAAGCTTCAAGCTACTTGAAGGTCAAGAAATAATTATTATTTTATCGGTAAATATATAACGTAAAGATATGCAGGCACTTTTCCGCTATGCTTTATACCCAGAAAATGCCCGAAAAGCTCATTTGTAATTGCGGAATCAGATTCCCTGAGCACTGACAGCATGTGTTCAATTTCAGTTTGAGTAAAAAAACTGGCAGATGACCGTTTAACGGCGGTCATCAGACTTTTCTGAGGTTTGTAATATTGAACAGGAGCAGAAACATTGAGACAATACTTATCGGCGATTTCTTCCGATACAGAAAACCCCCAGTTTCCAATATCTCCCTCCTGCAGAGCTTTTAGGGAGTAATCTATCCGAACGGAATATTTGATGAACGGAAGATGCTCCATCCATTGTTTTACTATAGTTTTTATTCCTGGATTTATTTTCAATTTACCCTCGGCAATATTACCGATGAAATAATATCCCGGATTATCAATTATCATTGTCCTGCCCTGAAGCGAAGCTGCCAGTTCACATAATTCTATATATGAATCAAGCTCGTTTTGAACTGCTTTAAGTTTTGATATTTCTTTTTCCAGGGTTTCTGACTGAGTTTTAAGAATTTCCAAATTTCTGTCATGTGTATTCGAAGTAACCATACCGCTGATTTCTTCAAGTTTGAGGTCATAACTCCGGTACATTCTTGACATCAGAATATTGCAGGATTGAGCAGGTGTAAATATCCTGTAATTATTTTCAATATTCTTTTCCGGCGAGATGATTCCATGAGTTTCATAGAATCTAAGAGTTGAAGAAGGTGTACCGATCAGACTGGATATTTCCCCTATCTGAATTTTTTCTTCTTTGTTTACACCTTCTTCACTCATATTATCTTTATAATGCGCGTACTTCCGCTTTCTCTTCAAGCAGGTATTTTATACCTACAGCTGCAGCCTGCGCCGCTGAAGTAGTAGTAGTGTACGGGATTTTACTTCTGACTGCTTCAATTCTGATTTCATGGTCGCCCTTCTGCGAGAAGCGTCCGAGCGGTGTATTTACCAGAAGACTTATCCGTCCGGCCCGCATATGATCTACAACATTTGGCCTTCCGTCATGGACTTTAAGGACAACCTCAGGGAATATACCGTTTGAAAAAAGGAATTCAGCTGTTCCCCTGGTTGCTGCAAACTCAAAACCAAGTTCATCAAGCTGCTTAACAATCGGAAGCATTGTTTCCTTATCACGATCATGAACGGATACGAAAACCTTTCCGTCTGAAGGCTTGGGAAGGTAGACGGAAGCGGCAGCCTGAGCCTTTGCAAATGCCTCTCCGAAGGTCTCGCCGGTGCCGATAACCTCACCGGTACTTTTCATTTCGGGGCCGAGAAGCGGATCGAGGTCTGCAAAGCGGTCAAATGAGAATACAGCTTCCTTAACAGCCCAGCCGGTCCGGCACTGACCGATTCCGGTTCCGTTTACAGTAAGTCCCTGTTTTTCAAGATCTATGCCCTTCCATACCTTGACAGCAGTATCGATAAGATCAACACCTGAAGCCTTGGAAAGAAAAGGAATTGTACGGGAGGCTCTGGGGTTAACTTCCAGTATGTAAAGGACTCCGTCTTTTAAAGCAAACTGGATATTAAGAAAGCCTTTAACGCCGAGTTCCCGGCCGATTTTGTATGCAGACTGAACCATCTCTTCCTCTGCTTTTTTCTCTGTTTTAAACGGAGGAAAGACACAGGCTGAATCACCCGAATGAACTCCGGCTGCTTCTATATGCTGCATTATACCTGCTATGTAAACATTCTTTCCGTCAGAAATTGCGTCAACATCGTACTCAAAGGCATCTTCAAGAAACTGGTCTACAAGAACCGGACGTTCCTTTGACATTTCAATACCTTTCAAAAGAAACTCGGCAAGTTCCTCACGTTTGTAGGCAACAAACATGCTGCGTCCGCCCAGTACGAAGGATGGCCTAAGGAGTACCGGAAAACCGATCTCTTCCGAATATTTAAGAACCTCGTCCGCATTGGCAGCCATTCTGTTATTTGGCTGAGTAAGGTTTAGTTTCTTCATAAGATTGGAGAAAAGCCCGCGGTCTTCAACATCATAGATACTGTCGACTGAGGTTCCTACAATCTCTGCGCCTGAGGCTTCAAGCTCCAGGGCAATATTGAGAGGAATCTGACCGCCAAGCTGAACTACGACCTTTTTTGTCTTTTCCTTTTTCATTATCTCATGAACGTATTCAAAATTCAGAGGTTCAATATAGAGCCTGTCGGAAACATTGAAGTCAGTAGAAACGGTCTCAGGATTAGAGTTTACAAGTATGGTTTTTGTTCCCTGATTCTGATATGCAAGCGAGGCCAGAGTACATGAGGTATCAAATTCGAGGCCCTGTCCGATTCGGTTCGGACCGCTTCCAAGAATTATAACTGAATCCTCATCAAGGGGTTCTCCTTCATCGACCTCACCATAGGTTGAGTAGAAATACGGTGTATTTGCAGAAAACTCTCCGGCACATGTATCTACGAAATGGTAAACGGCATTTATACCGTTTTCAGAACGCATTACAGAAATCTCTTCCTCGGTATTTCCTGATATTTTTGCGATACGCCTGTCAGATATACCATAGCGTTTAGCTTCAAGAAGGTTGTCAGTATTAACACCTTCTTTACCGATTTTTTCTTCAAGTTCGATCTGCTCAAGCATTTGGTAAAGAAACCAGCGGTCAAAACCGGTTGTCTTTTCAATCTTCGGAATAGCACGCGCGCCTTCCCTGCAGAGTACCGTGTATATTGCGAAAATTCTGAGCGGATGCTGCTTTTCAAGCATCTCATCAAGTCCGTTGTAGCCCATATCAAGCATCCGCAGACCGTCGTAACCCATTTCAGCTGAGCGGAGAGCCTTGTTCAGGGTTTCCATGAAGGTACGTCCTAGCGCAAGTGATTCGCCGACAGATTTCATCTGTGTTCCCAGGCTCTTGTAACCGGTAGGAAATTTTTCCATTTCAAATCTTGGAACCTTTACTGCACAATAGTCCAGCGTCGGTTCAAAACAGGATACGGTTTTTCCGGTTATTTCGTTAATAATTTCATCCATAGTGTAACCGACTGCCAATTTTGCTGAACAGCGTGCAATAGGAAAGCCCGTTGCTTTACTTGCAAGAGCCGAAGAGCGGGAAACACGCGGATTCATTTCAATGATTATCATTCTACCTGTTTCGGGGTTTACTGCAAACTGTACGTTTGAACCTCCGCAGTCAACTCCGATAGCTCTGAGTGTTTCAATTGATGCAGTTCGCATCTTCTGGTACTCACGGTCTGAGAGTGTCTGAATAGGTGCTACAGTGATACTGTCGCCGGTATGAACGCCCATGGGGTCGATATTTTCAATCGAACAAATAATAACAGCATTATCTGCTTTGTCGCGCATTACCTCGAGCTCGAATTCCTTCCAGCCTATCAGTGATTCTTCAATAAGTACCTGATGAACAGGGCTTTCACGCAGTGCTTTTTCCAGAAGACTTTCAAAATCGTCCTTCTTCTCGGCAATTGCACCTCCGCGTCCGCCGAGAGTAAAACTGGGCCGAAGGATAAGCGGAAAGCCTGTTTCCTCTGCAAACTTCTTACCGTCTGCTATGTTTTTTACCGTTGCTGATTTTGGTGTATCAAGGCCGATAGCGTTAACCGTTTCTTTGAAAAGCTGCCTGTCCTCGGCAAGTTCAATCGCCCGGACACCGGCACCTATCAGTTCAACATTATATTTTTTAAGTATTCCGAGCTTTTCAAGTTCAAGGGTAAGGTTCAGCGCTGTCTGACCGCCCATCGTAGGCAGTAGAGCATCGGGTTTTTCCTTTTTGATTATCTCTTCCATGTAAACCGGTTCAAGCGGCTCCATGTAGACAACATCAGCAATTCCAGGAGTTGTCATTACTGTTGCAGGGTTGGGATTCGCAAGGACGACCTTGTAACCTTCTTCCTTCAGAGCTTTTACTGCCTGAGTACCCGAATAGTCAAACTCACAGGCCTGCCCTATTACAATAGGACCGGATCCAATAATAAGTATGGTTTTAATATCTTTTCTAGCCGGCATCTGAAACTCCTTTAAGCCTTTGCCATCTCTACGTATTTATCAAAGATCCAGGAAGTATCCTCAGGACCAGGTGCAGCTTCGGGATGAAACTGTACGCAGGCAATATTTCTTTTCTGATTGATAATTCCCTCTACTGTTTTATCATTTGCATTCATGAACCAGATGTCGGTACCTTCAGGAAGCGATTCCTGTTTTACAGCAAATCCGTGGTTCTGACTCGTTACAAAAACCCGTCCTGTAAGTTCGTCACGTACAGGATTGTTTATACCGTGATGACCGAACTTCATCTTGTAGGTTTCTGCACCGAGAGCAAGAGATATTAGCTGATGCCCCAGACAGATTCCGCAGACCGGAAGTTTATCGAAAAGGTCCTGAACCAGCTTAATCTGGTCTTTTAGAACTGCGGGGTCGCCGGGACCGTTCGAGAAAAGTACAGCGTCGGTTTTAGCTGAAAGGATTTCCTCTGCACTCGCGGTTGAAGGAAAAAGCTCAACGGTGACCCCGCGTGAAGTAAGCTCCGTGATGATATTGGATTTGATTCCGCAGTCAACTACAGCAAACTTCACTTTCTGCCCGGCGTTTATTGTAAGCCGTTCACTTGTACCGACATCGCCTATCAGGTTCTGCCCCTGCATATCAGGCATAGCCTTGAGTCCTGCAACTGCCTTTTCAATGGCTGCCTTATCATCAGTACCATCGGTTTTTATAATACAGCCTTTTAGGCTTCCGCCTTCACGTAGCTTTAGTGTCAGGGCTCTTGTATCAACATCGCTGATAGCCGATATATTATTCGATTTGAAATAATCATCGATGCTGCCGCGACTTCCGGGAACCGACCCGAGGTATACAGATCTGACTACAAAGCCGCGAATCTTTACCGGGTTTCGCTCTTTACCCTCAGGTCCGCTTTCGGACCATTCTTCATCAATACCGTAATTTCCGATATGCGGATATGTCATCATTACAATTTGACCTGTATATGATGGATCGGTAAATATCTCATGATATCCGCTCATTCCGGTGTTAAAAACAACTTCACCCTCTGCAAGCTGTCCGGGTTCAGCACCGAAGCACCTGCCGGGAAAAGCTGTTCCGTCTTCTAATACAAGATATCCGTTTCTGTTCATAGTCATAATCCTGATTTATAAATATACATAATTTATGTATATTTATACATTACTCTTTAAAAAAATACCGGCAAACAAAGCCGGTTTTTAGTCCCTAGGGGAATCGAACCCCTCTTTGAAGAATGAGAATCTCCTGTCCTAGCCGATAGACGAAGGGACCGAAAAATCCTTAGGATTTTTTTGGAGTTTCCTACGGAAACATCCATAAATTATCCGGAAGTTTGTTAAACAAACTTTAAGCAAAAGCTGAAAAACAAAGGAAATTGGTGCAGTTTAAAAAATAAACTGCAGAAATGAGCTACCATGCTCACCCCATGAAGTTTACCATGTAAACTTCAAAACAAAAACTGCATAGCAGCTTTTGTTAGACTGCCCGAGAAGGACTCGAACCCTCACAAACGGAACCAGAATCCGTCGTGCTACCATTACACAATCGGGCAATTTATGTTGCCATAATCTACTAAAATTGATAGTTAGTGTCAATACTATTCGCTATGGTAATTTATTAAGGTTGTTATATTTATTCCCTCAAGAACCTTTTCATAATTGAGAAACGGCAGCCCTACAACTCCGAATGCTTCATTAACCTTTGCTCCGGCTTCTTCAAGCAGTTCTGCGGCGGCTTTTAGTGTACCGCCGGTTGCAATCAGGTCATCGACAAGCAGAACATTACTTCCAGGGACAACATCTGATTTATGAATTTGTATAGAGTCTTCACCGTATTCCAGAGCGTAAGTTTTGGTCAGAGTCTCTCCGGGAAGCTTTCCTTTTTTTCTTATTAGAATCAAAGGAATACCAAGCTTCTCACAGAATGGCGCAGCAAATAAAAAACCTCTGGCTTCGGCGGCTGCAACAGCATCAATTTTCTTATTTTTATACAGGGTCACCATACTTTCTACACAATGCCTGAACGCCTCAGGATTGGTAAGAATACTGGTGATATCATAAAACAGTATTCCTTCATGGGGAAAATCCGGAACCTTTCTTATAGCATCATCAAGAATAAATTCTCTACTCATAGTATTTCCTTATTTTAAAAATCAGCCTAATTATTAGTCACACGCTCCTTATTGTCAACACTCTAAATGATACTCAGCATTCGCTTAATAATTATTTTTTCAGCTTGATCTTTGACCATGACTCCTCTATGATTTTTCAATGGATTTGAATTTTTATAAACTTCAAACAGCAGGTAATGACCTGATACTGATAAACTTTACGGGTGAACTTTTTCCTCCAGACCACGAACTCAGAGAAATGTCACGAAAGATATGCCGAAGGGATTACGGAATAGGAAGTAACGGTCTTATTGCAATGACCAGTGAAGGTATTGATAAGGTAAAAGCCAGCTTTCTTACTCCTTCCGGAGAATTTGCGGATGTTGTAAATGACGCACTTATGTGTCTTGCCAGATATATCTTTGATTCAGGATTTTCCGGAAAAAATGATTTTTCAGTTGAGATAAACGGAAGGCTTCATAAAGTAGGAGTAATTGACAGTACATTTTTCAGAATAAGCCTTGGATATCCCTTAAATTCAGACGGTCTTCCACTTATTGAACGTCCGGAGGAGGACTATCTTGTCAGCCTCACCTCCGGCGGTAAAAAGATCCCCTCTACAATTATACAGCTGGGTAAACCCGGCGTTGTCATCTACACTGAAAACAGATCCTTTCCAAGGCTGAAAGAAATTGCTGATGATTTAATAATTCCTGAGAAACTTTCCGAAGATACCCAGGTTATTTTTGCTACTGTGAACAGCCGTGATGATTTGGAAGTGTTTATCAGAAAAAGCCGAAATGACGATTTCCTCTCATCATGTGCTATAGCTGCTGTAGCTTCTGTACTAAACGGTTTTTCTGACAGGGATACCGCTATTCATCACAAACAGAGCGAAATGTTCTTTCAATGGATGCAGCCGACAAACGAGGTTTTCATAACCAGCTCGGCAGAATATCTGTTTACCGGCTCTTTTTATTACGAGACTTAGAACTCAAATGTCTATATCGTAATCCTGCAGCTTGCGGTGGAGGGTTTTCCGCCCGATTCCCAGGATTTCAGCAGTTTTAGTTTTATTTCCCTGTTCCATATTAAGAGTCTCTAAAATGATCTGCTTTTCAGCTGCAGAAAGTGAGGTCCCGGTACATATTCGTATGCAGTTTTCTTCTGCCGTTTCCAGTATTGAAGGCGGAAGATCATCAACAGTTATAACATCACCTTTGCACATTACAACAGCGCTTTCTACAGCATTCCGCAATTCCCTTACATTTCCAGGCCAGCTGTAATTATGAATGGCAACTCTGGCCTTGTTTTCAAAACCATCTATTTGACGGCCGTTTTCATCTGCAAATTCCCTGAGGAAGGCCGAAGCCATCAGGGAAATATCTTCTTTCCGTTCCCTAAGCGGCGGGACATGAATATTTACAACATTCAGCCTATAAAACAGGTCCTCACGGAAATTTCCTTTCTCAATTTCAGACTTCAGATCACGGTTGGTAGCAGAGATGATTCTTGTATCGATTTCAACGGTTTCTTCACCGCCGACACGTTCGAAAGTTTTTTCCTGAAGTACACGCAGTATTTTAATCTGGGTTGACTGATTAATTTCACCTATTTCATCGAGAAAAATGGAACCCAGATGCGAAAGTTCAAAACGTCCTCGTTTTCTGGAGACAGCACCTGTAAAGGCGCCCTTTTCATGACCGAAAAGCTCACTTTCAAGAAGGCTTTCAGAAAGAGCTGCGCAGTGAACCTTAATAAATGGTTTTTCCTTACGGTCTGAAAGCTGGTGGATTGCATCGGCAATAAGCTCCTTTCCTACTCCGCTTTCGCCGGTAATCAGTACTGAAGCACGGGTTGATGCAACCTGCTCAACAACCTCCATCACACGCATCATTGCGCTGCTTTTACCGATAATCCGTGAATATTTCTGTTTGGATTTCAGCCTGTCAACTTCCTCTTTAAGAGCACGGTGTTCGAGCACAAGCTCACGCCCTTCAAGTGCACGTTTAACCAGCAGTGTCAGGCGGTTGAGGTTAACCGGTTTGGTGAGGAAGTCGTAGGCTCCGTCACGCATTGCAGTCACAGCAGTTTCAATAGTACCGTGGCCTGTGAGAACAATTACGGGAAGTCCCGGATATGAGGATATTGTCTTTTTAAGAAGTTCCTGACCGCTTACAACCGGCATTCTCAGGTCGGTTATTATTAAATCAATATCCTTTGAATTAAGAAGATTCAGAGCTTCCTGACCGTCAGCAGCGAGGAAGACATTGTAGCCGTCCATCTCAAGAGACATGGCAAGGCCTTCTCTAATATTCTTTTCATCATCGGCAATCAGTAAATTAAATCCCATATCAAGCTCCATCCCAGCTAATTAAGTGGCGTTCCTTCTGTGGAACCGGAAACCTGAGAATAAAAACAGTTCCCTCTCCAACCTTTGATTTAAGCTGTATCTCTCCGTCATGTTCCTTTATTATCTTATAAACAAGAGTAAGTCCCAATCCTGAACCAAAATCCTTGGTGGTAAAATAGGGTTCAAATATTTTATTCAGATTTTCTTCCGGAATGCCTTCACCATCATCTTTTACTCTGAGAACAACCGAATCTTCTTCTCGAGCTATTGAAAGATTCAGATGACCTCCGCCCTCCATGGCGTTTTTTGCGTTCTTAACGATATTAAGAACTGCCTGCTTAATAAGTTTTTCATCTATCTGCAGCAGAGGTATATCCTCTTCAAAATCTGTTTCAATTTCAATGTTGGATTCATCAAGCTCAGGTTTTACAAAATTTAAAATATCTGTGAGTATTTCATTAAGGCATTCATCCTTGAGATTTACATCCATAGGCCGAACAGCAAACAGGAAATCTACAACTATACTGTTAAGCCTCTCAACTTCTTCACTTAAAACATTGAGGTTGCGGTTGAAAAACTCAGGGTCCGGAACTGAATCCCTGGCAAGGGCTTTCTGCATAAGCTGGATATGAATTCCTATTGCGCCAAGCGGGTTTTTAATTTCATGGGCTACACCAGCGGTAAAGGTTGTCAGTGAGGCCAGACTTTCAGCACGCCTTAAACGGGCTTCATTGACTTTTCTTTGAGTAATATCCTTAAGGTATATAAGATTCCCCGAAATTTCTCTTCGTAATAAAAGAGGGAGAATGCTGCAGGTGATAATCCTTGCACCGCCTGCAGCATCAAAGGCAAACTCTCGATCATGTACAGTTTCCTGCTTAGCCTCACTTTCTGATACGAGTTTTTTAATTTCCGGGTCAAGAATCACATCATTGTAGTGATTATCAATGAGTTCACCGCGTGAAAGCGGTATTATTCTTCGGGAAGCCCTGTTTGCGAAAGATATTATTCCTTCCTTGTTAACAACAATCACTCCGGCCGTCATAGACTGCATGGCGCTTTCGAGTATTTCGTTTTCGGCAGCAAGCTCTTTTACAAGCTTTTCAATCTGCTTTTTATCGAGTTTCTCAAACATACTTAGAGCGCGCGACAGAAATTTCCTCATTTAATCACTCCGTCAAACCGCGGTAAGTTCTTTCAAATCATAAAACATAGCTTCAAGAACAAGCTGTGTAGACTGATTGAAGGAATCACGTCTGCCGGTGGATTCTTTAATAATCCGGTTCACAGAAGCTGCCCGGACTGCAGTAATTCGTCCCTGCCTGAGAAGAGTCCCTGTAAGCATTGAGAGCTCTTCCATGAACAGGTTGAAGAGTCTTCTCTGCTTGAATACCTCTTTTAGACTGTTAGAACTGTTAAATTCCTGATATCCGGGTTCAGAACTAATCAGGCTTCCAAATTCAGCAGCGGCAGTCCTGATAAGGCCCATATCAGCCTTGCGTCCGATAAAATATTCACGTATTGATTTATATTCCGGATTTTCCTCCCTGAATATACGCTGTATAACCTCAACTGAGGATTCTTCATTCCTTGGTATGAAATCGTAAACTCTTACTCTCGATAGAATAGTCGGGATGATGGCACCTTTTCTGACTGTTGTAAGGATAAAAAAACAGTCGGACGGCGGTTCTTCAAGAAGTTTCAGAAGCGAGTTTCTTGATGCTTCACCCATAGCATCGGCATTTTCAATAATTACAACTTTCCTTGAATCAGATGAGGTTCTGGCCCAGCTGTTGATTCTACGGATCATATCGATCGGAATGTTGTCCGAAGCAAAGGAGTCTGCAATTTTACCTGCCTCGCTTATAATTTTATCAATTTTTTTTGAAAGGGCTTCTGTATTATCTATTGTGCCCTCAACAGGGATCTCCCGAAGCATCTCTTCGCATGAAGAGGCATTTGATGAAACCTGTTTGAATTTACTTTCATTTCCTTCCCACAGTACAGGATCAAAACGCCTGGTAAGTTTTCTTACTGAACGAATAAACATATACCTGGCAAAGGTATTCTGATTCTGTTTGAGGATATCTCCGCAAGCGGAAATTTCATCAGAGAAGTATCTGCTGCCGAGTATCTGCGTGTATGGATGGATGAGGAGCCGGTGGCTTTCACAACTGTGACAGCTGCAACTCCACGAAGCATCACGTTCACAGGTAAGGACTCTTCCTAATTCAAGCGCTGTGGAAAGTTTACCGGAGTAATCGTCACCGCTGAAAAGGATGGCACCGGGAAGTGAAGCAGTCGTTACTGCCCTTGAGAGATTTTCTACTATTCTTTGCTGGCCGATAATATTTTCAAACATAAACAGCTAAGCTTTTATTGTCTCCTCGATGGCGGAACTTCCATCATCAATAAACTGCTGAAAACTGTTGTAATACCAGCTTTCAGCCTTAACTTTCTCAACATTGAAAAGCGGCTGAATATTGATAATAAAAAGCATAATCACTACAAGGGCAAAGCCTTCTGCAAGACCAAAAAAAAGGCCGAGTGATTTATCAAGTTTATCCAGATTGATTTTGTTAACAAGTGCATTAAGTCCGTTTTCAAAAATCTTTGTGAGAATATAAGTCACCAGAAAAATCAGCAAGAATGCTATTACCTGATTCCAGTTTGTATGTCCGAATTTCTGACTGATAAACTCTCCAAGAGGACCGGAAAGCAGCGCACCTAGAATTATTCCCAGACCGACTGCAGCAAGACTCATAAACTCGGTAACAAATCCCCGGACTATGGCCTTGATAGTCATAAACAGAATGACTATTGTAAAAAAGATATCTATAGGTAATACGTGAAAACTTCCAATATCCATTATTCAATCCTTTCTAATATTTTTTTCGCTATTAACACAGCAGGGTCTCCCGCTGACATTGCTCCAGATTTTTCAGACATAATCTTGCGCCTTGAATCATCACTCATGATATTTTCAATAAGTTTCAGAAGTTCCCCGGCCTGTATTTCACCCGACAGGACCTCTGCGGCTCCGGCCTCGCTGAAGATCTCAGCATTAAGAATCTGATCACCGCGGCTTCCGGCTGTTCCAAGCGGAATAAGAATCATCGGTTTTGCAAGCGCTGAAAATTCCCAAAGAGCAGAAGCCCCCGCCCTGCTGATTACCAGATCTGCCGCTGCTATTATATCAGGAAGTTCTTCTTTTATAAATTCCTTTGTTATATAGTTTTCCAGTTCAGAGGCTTTGAAAGTCAGACTTCCCATCTGATGAACTACTGTATATTTTTCTGCAAGCTTCCCTGCAATTTCCTGTATCAGAAGATTTATCTGCAAGGCTCCCTGGCTGCCTCCGAGGATTAGTATAACAGGCCTCTCCCCTGCTGCAGCCCAGCTCCGGCCTTTTTTGGCGTCTGCCTTTCTTATGGCGCTTCGTACGGGGTTTCCTGCGGTTTCAGTATTTAAACCTGCCAGATATTTTTCAGTGACAGGGTACGCTGTAAGTATTTTCTCAGAAAACCTGCTGTTTATCTTTGTTGCAAGCCCTGGTGTGACATCAGATTCATGTGAAATAACCGGTATTTTGAGAAAACTTCCGGCAATAACCGGAGGAACACTTACAAAACCGCCTTTTGAAAATATCAGAACGGGTTTAAGTTTCTTCAGGAGACTGACAGATTTAATAAAACCTGCAGTTATTCTGAAAAGATCGCTGATATTTTTTAACGAGAAATATCTGCGGAGCTTTCCTGATGGTACTCCTATAAACTGGACACCGGCTTCTTCAACCAGAGCTTTTTCCATCCCTCCTGAGGACCCTATCCACAAAACTTCAACTTCGGGATCCTGCTCGCGAAGCTTTTCAATTACAGCCAAGCCGGGATAAACATGTCCGGCGGTACCTCCGCCGGTGAAAACAATAAGCCTGCTCATAAAATAGAGAATACATTGAATAAAACGATTAATAAAGTAGATTTAAGCTCTTACTTTTAACTGTCTGGCTCTTGGGAATAAGTCCTGCAAAAATCATATATATTTACTGGTTTACCAAAATAATATCCCTGAAATATTTCACAGCCCATAAACTGAAGTATCTGCACCTGCTCAAATGTTTCTACACCTTCGGCTATAACCTCAAGGTTCAAGCTCTCTGCAAGATTAATTATCATAAATGCAATGCTGTGTTTCGCATGTTTTGAATCAATTCGATCAACAAAAGTCTTATCAATTTTCAGGATATCAATAGGCAGATATTCAAGATAACTCAGTGAAGAAAAGCCCGTTCCGAAATCATCGATTGCAATTCGAAAACCGCTCTCTTTTATATTACGCAATTCTTTTATAGTCTGATCCTTATTGCTCATAAGAACACCTTCAGTTATCTCAAACTCCAGCATCTCCGGTTTTACATCATATTTTTCTGTCTTTTCAATTAGCCTTTCGGCGTAACCGGGTATTTTTAAATCATTCATACTCAAATTTACCGAGACCGGAAGAAGAGGAAGTTTATCTTTTACTCTGTTTCGATTCCAGATTCCTATTTCCCGTATAATTAAATCTATCAGCTTATCTGAAAAACCGCTTTGTTCAATTACCGGAATAAAAACATTAGGAGAAATGCTCATAGTATCTACAGACCATCTGGAAAGAGCCTCTGCACCAATAATTTCATCTGTAGAGGCATTAAATTTTGGCTGCAGGAAAACCTTGATAAAAGGTAAATCCTGACTGAACGATTGCCTCAGCTGGTATTGAAGATGGATTGATTCAGAGACTGATTCGGTTAGTTCCTCGGTATATTCAACCGTTTGACCTCTTGAAACTTCTTTTGCATGAATAAGAGTAACAGAAGCACGCTGTATTATTTCATCAGCAGAAAGTTTTTCGCTTTTTTTAGGCTTTATGATAGCGTTGGTAGTAGTCAGAGTTATGGATTGTTCATTATCCTGACTATAAGTAATAATGTTCGGGAGAGCCTTCTGCTCACTGTATCCTTCCTCCTTTTCAGAAACCACTGCAAAATCACTGAGACTCATCCTGCCGATCATGGTTGCATGTTTAAAATGCTGCTCCAGGTATTTATATGCTCCCATAAATACTTCATTGAATTTCTCCTGGTTAAACATGCTATAGAGTTTTCCCAGCCCCTGTATATGAACAAGACATAGTGAAACATTTGGCTGTAATTTCTGAATATGCTCATCAATTTTATTTCGGATTGCATTAATGTTGGGAAGTCCAGTAGTAATATCTCTAAATGCATAATCATCAAGTCTGCGGATCAGATTGATGTTATTGAAACAGGCAAAAATATTTGTGGCAAACACCTTAAGTAATGACACATTATCATCTGTTAATTCAAATCCGCTTGATATGAACACAAAAGCATCTTCACCATAAGAAGTACGTATATTCATGAAATATTTCCAAGATCATCTGATACAATGTCCTCTGTGCGTGTCCGGTAAAACATATTTTCAATCAGCGAATTATCAATTTCATTCATAGACTTTTTAAGCAGATTTTTATAATTTCCGGAAGCACAGAGAATTCTGAAATTTCTTATATCTTCTTCTACTTCTTCAGGAGAAAGAGTCGCGACAAACCCGCTGGTCTGCTGCCCAAGCAGGCTGGTAATCTGTGTGAGTATTCCGTTTGCAAACATCTCAATATTAGTCATCCTGAAGAGATCGACTGACGCGCTGACAATAAGTTCAAGCCCCTTCCTTGCATTCATTACCGATAAAAGCTGGCGGTAAGAGCGTATCGCAGTTACCAGAACCGTAAGAAGCTTCAGTTTTGTAAGATCCGCTTTAGTCTTATAATCGTTTATATCATAATTAATAATGACATCCCGTTCGGGTGCATAGCCAGGCTGCCCTGTTCTTATTATTAAGCGGACCGCTTTGAATCCCATTTCCCTGATATCTTTTATAAGCAGAAGTCCTGCATCTTCTGTCTCCATTACAATATCTATAAAGGCGACAGCAAATTCCATCCCGGATTTTAAAATTTCAAGAGCCTGGTTACGACTGTAAGTATGGTATAGTTTAATAGGAGAGCCGAATATTGTTTCATACTCTATTGCAAGTTAAGTTACTGAATGTATTATTTTTTCATCATCCACGATAAGAATATTCCACTCGTTTGATGGAAGATTTAAAGCTGATGTTTCGATTTAATCGGGTGAATCATCTAAAATTTTTATGTAATTATCACTCTCTGCCATACTAAACCTCTATAAAACTATTTAATTTCTCGAATCAACAGGAAAATTAAAGATAATCGTGGTGTACTGACCTTCCCTGCTTTTAATTTTAAGTTTTCCCCTGAATAATGCAACAATAATAGTGTTAATAATATTCAATCCAAGACTGGAGCCTGTCATCCTCCTTCCATCAGAGTAAAAAGGTTCAAAATTTTTTTCTAAGTTATCTCTCGATATACCTTTTCCATTATCCATGAACACGAATGTAACAAGTCTGCCTGTAATACCAATTTTTATATTTATATTCCCGGATTCCCTGTGTTCAAAACCATGCCTGACAGAATTGTTAATTATCTGAACAACCACTTTGGAGAGAGCATTCGGATATGTCAGGATTTCAAATTTTTTCACACAGGATATTGAAATATCGATTTTTTTATCCCGGTACTCCGGTTCCATAGCCTTTATTATGTCATATATGAAATCCGGAAATTTTACTTTCAATATCTGTTCGTCTTCAAATCCTGAAGGAATCTGTTTAAACTTCATAACAATTGCTGACAGCTTATCAAGACTTTTTTCTATAAGATTTAATGCGAGACCAGAACGTTCAATAAATTGGTCGAGATTTTCTTTTCTGATATACCCTGAGTTTATCTGTTTAGAAAACTGATTTAAATATTCTGAAGCAGCAGTCACGGCAGTAACAGAAGCCCCAAAAGAGGTGTTTATTTCATGCGCAACACCTATTACAGCCCAAATCCAGATAATCAGCTGAAAAGATATACCTAGAACCAATATAAGCAATTCATCAAGATAATGCCCGTGAAAATAGTTGATCCTGGACTGTATGATCAGGATCATTTCCACTTTATCATTTAAATATTCGGTATCAATTCTTTTTTCAATTGTCTCATTATACAGTTTTAGATGACGGTAGGAATTGACCTGATTTTGCAGTGTTAGAATACCGCTATCATGCATTTCAATCTCCCGCCATAAAACCGGCATATCAGTCTTGAGGTTTTCATTATTATTAAACATAAATCCCCAGAGTTTGAAGATCTCTACTCCCCTAAGATAATAACCATGTTTATTTATAAGAAGCGTCCGGTTTTCTTCAGAAATTGAATCAAGGCTGTTTAACAGATCGGAAAGGTCAATGTTGAGTATAAAAATGGACGCTTCACCTGTTTCAGGATCAGGAACAGGAATTGCAAATCAGATTGTAGGCATCCATGGTTCCTCAATTTTACCATTTTCAATATTCAGATCAATTGGAGACACATAAAGAGACCACAACGGCTGAGCAACTGCTTCTGCAAAATAATAACGATCACCTTTATTCTGTAATTGCTCCGGCGGGACAATATATACATCGCCTGAATCACGATTAATTCTTATACGCTCATTTGTCTCTGAATCAATGTATCTCAGTTGATCGAACTGCGGATGCTGATTTACAACATCAAGGAGCTGTTGGGAAATATGAGCATAGATTCCAGGGGTTGACTCCATATCTTGCAATGAGAACTTTACTATCAATTCCAGCATCGCATAATAGTAGTCAAAATTATTTAAAATCTGATTGTGAATACTGTCAGTAAGACCTTCAAGCTGTGCATTACTTTCAACCTCAATAGACTGTTTTTCAAGCAATATGAATTATATTGTTATGAAGACTCCCAAAATACTGAGCAATACTATGATCGGGAAATTTTTATATTTGTAAAATAGTTTTATACTTTTGACAATTCTTTCATACATTAAGTTTTCCACTGATTAAGCGTTACTGACTTAAAGTATAGTTTTTTAAATTATCAGATGCAATTTTTTAATCTACAATATTAACCGGGCAAGATGATGAGGGCTGTGGGCTATAATATCCGGAAAAGACTGCTTAAGCTGCTTGGTATCCCGGAAGCCCCAGCATACGGCGGCCGATTTTAAACCGGCATTTTTTGCAGTCTGGATATCTACCTCACTGTCGCCTATAAAGAGAGTATTCTCGATAGTGGAATTCATTCGGTTCACGGCAATCAGGGCAGCCTGAGGATCAGGCTTTCTGGCTATATCAGTCTTTGTGCCTTGAATATATTCAAATTTCCACCCGGATAAGAGTTTTGCTGTGATTTTCTGAACAAGCTCATCTTCTTTATTTGATAAAATTGACATAGATACACCGCGATCGGTCAGGATATCAAGAAGCTCTGGTATTCCATCATAGATTGAAGTCCTGTTAATACAATTCTCCCGATAATAAACCATAAGCTGTTTATATACTCTATCCTGTAAATCTGTATTATCAGACCCCAGGGCTTCTCTGACCAGTGACTTTAAGCCGTGACCGACCATTTTTCTGTATTCTTCCTCGGAATATGGGGATAATCCGTTTTTTTCCAGAGCAAAATTAACTGAATCTGAAATGTCCCCGAGCGTATTGAGCAATGTTCCGTCAAGATCAAAAATTACTGCTTTAAACTTCATACATTGAACCTAAAACAAAACTTATATACAGGTCAATGAAACTTGAATTATTTAGTTTATAAAACTGTACAAAAGACACAAATTTCACATCCATGGTTTTAATAATTTTTTTCAAATTTTTATTTGAATTTTATCATATTTTTACACTAAACTTTTATCAGTTGTGATTAAAAATATCCGGCGTTTTATTATTAGTTTATTTATATTTTCGGTACCCTTATTAATGACTGCCGCAGAACCATCAGTAACTCTGCGAATAGCCTTTCTGACTTCAACATCTGAAAATAATACGTACTGGCCTCAGGTCTACAGAATTCTGGAAACAGCAGCAGAAGATCTGGGTGTTCAAATACTCAAATATGAATTTAATGTCGATGATCGTTTTGCTATATTAAACGAAGGAGTTAATGCCTTATCAGCTGAACCCCATGTTGATGCTGCCGTAATAGGCTCTACATTCGGCCAAAGTCAAATACTTCTGGATACAGCGGAAGCACTTGAAATTCCTGTACTTATTCAGGGGCCGCTTCCTCCGGATGAGCTGGCAGGAATCGGTTCCATTCCGCGAAGAAAATATAAACACTGGATAGGTTATTTTTATCAGGATGAGCAGAAGAAAGCATATCTGCTTACAAAATATCTTATCAAAAACTCTCTTATGCAAGGTCTAACAGCAGAGGATGGCTCAGTAAAGATAATTGGTCTTAACGGAGATAAAGGCTGGTATGGTTCAGAATTAAGAGAGATGGGGCTTCTTCAGGCAGTATCAGAATCTCCCAGTGCCCAGCTTTATCAGACAGCGCCTACTTTCTGGAGCAGAAATGACGGACGGGAAAAAACCTATACCCTTCTGCAGAGATACCAGGATGTTAATGTCGTATGGGCTGCAAGTGACCAGCTTGCAATAGGAGCTTCGGATGCAATCTATACATATCAGACGTTACATAACCGTAAACTGCTTACAGGAGGCTGTGACTTATCATCTGAGGGCCTGAAACACATACGTTACGGAAACATCTCATGCACATTTGGAAGCAGTATGCTCTATTGGGCGGAAATTCTTGTCTATATTTATGATTATCTTAATGGAATTGATTTCTCCTCAGACACCGGCACTATAATCATCCCGGAAATAATAGGTGCCGATTTTAAAAATTATAACGATATAAACCGTTTATATACTGATTATGCTGCAATCGATTTTAAAACTTTCTCCAAAATTTTTAATCCGGAGAAACCTCATTACGATTTCTCACTAAGTAATTATTTTAAACTGCTGAACATCACCGGGGAGCCATATAAAAATTGAAAAAAGTAAACAGAAATTACATACTCAGCGGTTTAACCGGCAAAACTACACTCATCATTATTTTCTGCAGTCTGCTGTTTTCAGTCATTTTTACAGCAATACAGGTCAATCTTGATTACAGAAGAGATTTAAAAAGAATTAAAAATCTGTTTACCATCGTTGAGAACAGTTTTCTCCCAACTATAAACTACAGTCTTTTCTATCTGGATAACCAGCAGGTCTCACTGATGCTGGATGGAATAACGAGTATTCCGGAATTTAATTTTCTGGAGATCTCTGAAATAATCGGAGATGAAACATTTATCCGCTACTATTCAGGAATCATGCCCAGGTCTGATTACCTTGAAAGGGAGTGGAAACTGACCTATGTTTTTATGGGTGAAGAGCGAGAACTCGGGATTATGAAGCTGTATGCTTCACTTGAACCAATTCAGTCAATACGGGTACAGAGATTTCTCACAAGTCTTGGACTGAATCTTATCAGATCGCTTTTACTTGGTGCCTTTATTTTTCTAATTATCGACAGACAGGTATTCAGACATCTCCGCTATATTACATCATTTATCGGTAATATTGAGCTGGACAACCCGCCCGGGGAAAAACTTATTTTAAAACGGGATAAAAATATAAAAGCCGGAAATGATGAACTTGATGATATTACTGCCATACTAAATACAATGTATACCAGAATATCTTCATCATATTTAATCATAACTAAAGCTCTTGATGACAAAGAGACACTTTTGAGAGAGCTTCATCACCGGACCAAAAACAACATGCAGATAATTCACTCAATGCTCGCTCTACAGGCGCAGAGGCTGGAAGATAACCCGGATATTCAGGAAGTTCTAAAAGAAACGGAAAGCCGTATATCTGCCATGTCTATGGTTCATACAATGCTTTATCGTTCAGACAACCTTTCCGAAGTAAATTTGAAGCATTACTGCGGAGAGTTATTTGAAAAACTTGTATCGGGTTATAATCCGAAAGACAAGCGGATTACCTGTAAAACCGATATAGATGAAATAAATATGAAAATAGATGAATCAATTCAGCTTGGACTAATAATTGTAGAGCTTGTAACAAACTCTATAAAACATGCTTTTTCCAATGTTGAAAACCCTGAAATCCGATTTTCGTTAAATAAAACCTCTGAAACTGCAGTACTTATAAGCTATTCAGATAACGGTCCCGGACTTAGCACTCCCCCGTCTGAGGCCGGCGGCATTACATTAGGGTTAAGACTTCTTGATTCCATTGTTACAAGACAGCTTAACGGCAGTATTGATTTTCCGGAGGGCGCCGGCTTTAACTGTATTATACAGATTAACCTATAATTTTTTTCTGTTCATAGTTTTCTTGATAAAGAATATTTCAGATCTTATATTAAGCATATGTTGAATTTGAGAACCATATACGATCATATAATAATCGGCTCCGGGATAGCAGGCACCAGAGCAGCAGAAACAATCAGAACTTTAAATAGTGATGCTGATATCCTGATGATTTCATCTGAAGCTGGTCATCCTTACAAACGCACAAATATTGATAAACATATCGCGGAGGGATTCAGTGAAACAGACTTCCTGCTTCATCCGGAGGAATGGTATGCCGAAAACCGAATAGAATATATCTCAGGAGTTTCTGTCGATTCCATTCTGATTCCGGATAAAAAAGTGATTCTCAACGGTGATAAAATCATCAGCTACGGCAGCCTTCTGCTTGCCACAGGAGCAGATCCACTAATTCCTGATTTTATAAAATCGAGCGGAGTACCCTCGTATTATATCAGAACAAAGACAGAGACAATAAACTTCATGAATAAACTCAACGATGCCGAATCAGTCACGATTATCGGAGGAGGTGTTCAGAGTGCAGAAATAGCGGAGCAGTGCATTCTGAAAGAAAAAGAAGTTAACCTTATCTGCCGGAACAACCATCTGTTAAAGAAATATTTCCCTGCAGATTACAGCCGTGAAATTGAAAATCTTCTTACAGGGAAAGGAGTTAACCTCTACCTGTCTACAGATGCTTATAATATTTCCTGGAGCGCTAAACCGGGGTATGAAATCAGTATTGGAGAAAAGCGGCTCCACTCAGATTTACTTGTCACATCCTGCGGAATTGAAGCCCGGACGCTGCTTGCAAAAAATGCCAGATTAAAAACCGACAAAGGCATTGTTGTTAATGAACACTGTGAAACCAGTGTTCCTGGAATATTTGCAGCCGGAGATTGTGCACAGTACGGATTACAGAACCCTGCCGGGCTATGGCATTCTGCAGAATACATGGGAATAACTGCGGGGAACAATATGTGCGGTAAAAAAGAATCAATAGGAAGTAAAACTTTCAGGCTGAAATGTGAATTATTCGGAAGTTTCTTCTTCAGTCAGAATTATTCTGCCGCTGGCAACTTGCAATTTGAATCCTTCATTGGAACCTCAGTTCAACAGCGATGGTTTTTTAAAGAATCTGCTGCAGCCGGGGTAATTATGACCAATGATAAACCAAGGGCCAAGATTTATGAAAAAGCAGTAAATGAAGGCTGGAATATTGATAAAATAGTCAGGGAACTTCCTGTATAGCGGGTTTTATTACTTCTAAGTCTGTTTTTTGCAATAATTTTGCATTTTAAAGTTTTATATTTGCATTTTTCTTTGACAGATCAATTTTTCGGGTTTATCCTGAATTAAATTTTGATTAGAAAAGGAGAAAATATGGAACTTGGTGCATTACAATCAGTGGTCGATTTTTTTCTCGGCCTCGGAGCATCTGTCCTCCTCCCGATCATCCTGTTTATAATTTCAATTATATTCGGGGCGAAACCAGGGAAAGCAATAAGATCATCACTAATGTTCGGTGTTGGTTTTATTGGTCTTAATCTCATTATCGGGTTACTGTCCAGCAATATCGGACCTGTTTCCCAGTCAATGGTAGAGCGTTTCGGGCTGCAGCTTGATATTATTGATGTCGGCTGGCCTGCCTGTGCGTCTATCGCATTCGGTTCAAAAATTTCTACCCTTATAATTCCTGCGGGTATACTTTTGAACCTTCTGCTCCTTTTTACCAGGGTAACAAAAACAATCAACATTGATATCTGGAACTTCTGGCATTTTGCTTTCGTCGGCGGACTTGTACAGTGGGCAACCGGCAACATCTGGTACGGACTTATCTCAGCTCTTATTGTAGCAGCCGCTCTGCTGTTTTTTGCAGACTGGACCGCGCCTGCTATTCAGCAGACTATGGGGCTTCCGGGAATATCTATTCCCCACGCATTTTCAGCTGCACCTGTGCCATTCGCAATTATCATAAATAAAATTATTGATGTCATCCCCGGTATCAAGGACATAAAGGGTGATCCTGACACTGTTAAAAAGAAATTCGGACTTATGGGTGAACCTCTCATAATGGGTGTTATGATTGGTCTTATTCTCTCAGCAGTGGCCTACCTTGGTGTCGGCCCCTGGACTGACTGGCTTGGAAAAATGCTTTCAACCGCTATATCTCTCGGTGCCGTTATGGTTCTTATGCCTCGAATGGTTTCACTTCTGATGGAAGGTCTTATACCGCTATCTGATGCAGCCAGAGATTTTCTTCAGAAAAAAGCCGGAGACAGGGAAATTTACATCGGACTCGATTCTGCAATCATAGTAGGCCATCCTACTGCTATTGCTACCGGTCTTCTGATGGTTCCTATTACTCTCATTCTTGCAATAATACTTCCCGGAAACAAGGTTATTCCTTTCGGCGACCTTGCAGTTATCCCCTTTCTTGTTGCAATGGTAATTCCTATTGTTAAGGCTAACGTATTCAGATCTGTTGTGGTTTCTACAATTTTTATGATTCCTTCCATATATATAATGAATTATCTTGCTGAAGGTACAACAGCCGCTGCAATCGCTGCAGATTTTACCCTTCCTGAAGGTGCAAATCTTATTACATCAATATGTGACGGCGGAAACTGGATTTCAGCACTTTTTCTTGCTGCTTCAAAGTATTTCTGGGTCGGAAATATAATTATAGTAGCTGTAATTGTAGTGCTCTGGGTAATCCTTAAAAAGAAACCTGAAGCCATGCATAAAATTGCAGGATACGACGCAGAAAAAACAGAATAAAAATAATCTCCCGCCCTTCGGGGCGGGTTTCCAACTGAGGGGTAAACATGAAAATTGAAGATATATTAAAAGAAGACTGCATCCTAGGGAATATTGAAGTCCCCTCCAAAGAAGCCGCACTGGACATAATGGCCAGACATCTGTATGACAAGGGATATGTAAAAGAATCATATATACAGGCAATCCAGGACAGGGAAGCCAATTATCCTTCAGGCCTTCCGATGGAAATACTCAAGATAGCGATACCTCATACTGATGCAGATCATGTAAATCAGTCTGTTATCTGTTTTGCCAGACTTAACAATGAAGTTGAATTTTCTGTTATGGGAGCACCTGAGGAAAAAATACCTGTCAGACTTATTTCGATGTTTGCACTGAAAGAGAAGAAGAAGATAGGCGACTTGCTTGAAACCCTTATCACAACATATCAGGACAATGATGTTCTCCAGGCCCTTGTTGATTCTTCTGATGAAACTGAAATCTACGAAATATTAAAAACCAACGTCGGAAAGAACTTAAAGGCTGAATAAATGAATCTATTTACAGGAAGAAGTGCATCCGGCGGGCTCTGCACAGGCAGAGCCTTTGTGTACAGGCAGCAGAACCTTGAGTTCGAGACATGTACAGTAAAAGATACCGATATAGAAATTAATCGTCTAAACAGCTCCTTTAATCAGGCATTCAGTGAACTTGCCCGGATTAAGGATTCATTCTCAGATGAGCTGGGTGAAGATTACGGACATATCTTCAGAGCCCAGATGACAATGATTGAAGATGACGAGTTTAAGTCTGAAATAGCAGAAATAATAACTGACGAACATATTTGTGCAGAAGCCGCATTGAAAATGATATTTGAAGGATATTCTGAGGCTTTCAGCTGCATGGATGAGGATGACTACAACCGGCAAAGACTCGCGGATCTCAATGATGTTTATACAAGGATTCTCAGGAATCTGCTTGGTCTGCCTGAAAGCAGCCTTGCAGAAGTTCCACCTGAATCAATAGTTATTGCTGAAGATTTGATGCCTTCGGATACCGCAAAGATGAACAGGGCCAATACAGCCGGTATTATAACCGAAAAAGGCGGAGTAACATCACATGTTGCAATTCTGTCCAAGAGTCTGGGCATACCTGCAGCGGTCGGAGTTTCAGGAATTTGCTCAAAGATTCAGCATGGCGAAGAAGCTTTCCTTGATACAACAGATCCTGAAAAAGCCGTTATTTTCACCTCACCTTCTGCAGAAGAAAGAAACAGCTTTAATAATAAGCTTATAAAACAGAGAGAGCATACCGCCAAGATCGGCTTAATGAAAAATCTTAAGCCGGTTACCGAGGATGGTAGGGAAATAATACTATCCGCTAATATAGGCTCTATAGAAGATTTGGATAATGCACTGACCTTCGGGGCAAAAAGTGTGGGACTTCTTCGAACGGAGTTTTTCTTTCTTGATACCACGGTACTACCGGATGAAGAGAAACAGTTTAATTTTTATAAATCAGCTGCAGAGAAACTTGACGGTGGAATGCTGATAGTACGAACTCTCGATATCGGCGGAGACAAGGAAGTGAAGTGTTTTGAACTGCCTGAGGAGGAAAATCCATTTCTCGGCTTGCGGGGAATCCGGGTCAGTTTAAAATACCGTGAAATATTTAGAACTCAGCTGAGAGCAATATTAAGAGCATCGGTATTTGGAAATATTAAAATTATGTTTCCGATGGTCGCCGATCTTTCGGAACTTATTGAAGCTAAAAAACTAATTACAGAAATCAGATCAGAGCTGTCTGAGTCCGGAATCAAATTTTCTGAATCAGTTGAAATCGGAACTATGGTTGAAACCCCTGCTGCAGTTCTGCTGTCTGACCTCCTTACCAGGGAGGGTGATTTTATAAGCCTCGGAACAAATGACTTAACCCAGTATCTTCTGTGTGCGGACCGTATAAATGAGGATGTGTCATCCTATTACCGAATGTTCAGTCCTGCAGTTTTCCGAGCCATCAACCAGACTGCCGAAGCCGCACATAAAAATGGGAAATGGGCTGGAGTCTGCGGAGAACTTGGAGGGAATGCTCTTGCAATTCCTCTGCTTATTGGGCTTGGTATTGATGAATTAAGTATGACTGCTTCAATGATTCCCGAAGCAATATCAATTATTAGAAGTTTGAAATATTCTGACTGCAAAAATGCGGCAGATAAGGTATTATTAATGACAAGCGAGGATGAGATTAAGTTTTTTTTAAAATCTCTAATCAGCTAAACCAGGAGGAAAGGAATGGCTAAAAAGATACTTGTATCCTGCGGAACTGCAGTTGCAACCTCTACAGTAGTGCTTAGAAAAATTGAAGAATTACTTGGACAGAAGGGTATTAACCCTACTTTCGTACAGTGCAAGGCTTCAGAAGTACCGTCAAAACTTGACGGCGTTGACCTTATTGTTACAACTACACCGGTCGGGGATGTCGGTGATATACCTGTCATTCAGACCCTGTCTTTTTTAACAGGAATCGGTATTGATGCCGACATTGAAAAAATTATATCGTATATCAAGGACTGACAATGATTGAATCTATATCAATGGGTAAGCTTCTGTTTAAGGGCAAGGTTTCCAGATCTGACACCATAGTTTATCCGGATCATATGGACACTAAATGGTGGATAAAAAACCGGAACCGTATTGAAAGCTGTGACCTTGAAGCGGTAATTGCTTTTAAACCTGAACTGGTGGTTGTGGGGACCGGTTTTGTCATGCCGCTTTCAATTAGCGATGATGCAGTCAAGACTCTGGAATCTGCAGGCATTGAAGTGTTTGTCGATAAGGCGGAGGCTGCTGCTGAGAAATTCAATGAAAACTGCGGTACGAAAAAAACCGTAGGTTTATTCCATCTTCTGTAGGGAGCGGATGAAGAACAAAAGGGAAAGACTTAAAGGCATAATAGAGATACTCAGAATTGAGGATAATACTACTCTTGAAAATCTAGCCCGTAAATTCAAAGTTTCCACAGCAACTATTAGACGTGACATAAAAATACTGGAGAACTCAGGGCAGGTAATGCAGGCAATCGGCGGTGAAATATACTTCATTAAAGATTATGCCGGGCCCAGCCGTGAGGATATGCTTGCAACAGCCATTAATGAAAAGGTACAGATAGCCGAATACTGTTCAACTCTTATTAACGAGCATGAAACAATACTTATAGCACCGGGAGTTATTACAAATCTTGCCGGCAGAATTTTCGGCGGACTTGATTTCAACTTCAGGGTAATTACCAATTCTCTTACCCTGTCGCTTGAGCTTTCCAAACTTGAAAATATCAGCCTGTTTCTTCTGGGAGGTGAAGTTGAAAAACAGTATTCCAGCATCAGGAATATCAACAGTGATCTTCTCTGCGGGGTTCAGTATGCAGATAAACTGTTTTTGACATCTGACGGGATAGATCCGGAATACGGCCTTACCTACTTCGACTCCTCCATGAATCCGCTTATCAGCCGTATGATGGACATTGCAAAGGAAATAATATTCATTGCCGATTCAACCAAATTCGGGAATGTCTGTTTCAATTATCTATGCGATCTGTCGAAACTGGACCTGGTTATTACCGACAGTAAATTGAGTGACAAAATTAAAAAGAATATAGAATCAGAAAAAGTAAAAATAATCTGTGTATAGGATAGTTTATGTTTCTTGAAATGTCCAAATCGCTGCTTGGTGAGTGGGGAACCGCAATACTTGATTTCTACCTGGCCCATCAGCTGATTATAAATATTATAATTATTTCATACGGTATTATCATGATAATTTTTCGCCGTAAAAAGAAACGCAAGGAGAATGTACAATGAAAGAACTGCTTATTACTGTGAAAAATGATACAGGCCTTCACTCTAGACCTGCTGATGTTTTTGTAAGAACTGCCAAGCTGTTTGAATCTGCAATTACCGTTTACAAGGGTGAAAAATCTGCAAATGCAAAAACAATAATCAAGATAATATTACTTAACGTCTCTCAGGATGATGAAATTAAAATAACAGCCGACGGACCTGATGAAGAACAGGCCCTGGCCGAATTAAAAACATTGATAGAATCAGATTTTACCGAAGTAAATGAGGCTGTAAAAATCTGATTCATTAAGGCTGGGCTGACTGCCTCACTGTCAGCCCTTCTCTCCTACTGATATAGATATACCTCTGTTATATGTCCGATATAAAGCGTATGAAAGTCTCCGCCGGGATAAGCCTTTTCAATAATATTCTTATCTATAAAATTTCCAGCCGGCATGAAATCCGTATAAACTTTTTTGCTGATAATAGTGTATTCAGCTTCCTCGAACATCGGAACCTCACCCTGAAAAACGGGCGTTAATCCGGTTTCTTTAACCTTATCAATATCCCGCCCTGATTTTGAGCCAGCAATCTGAAGAGCTTTTTCATAACCCGGTTTAAGGACAGAAAGAGAAAAAGAATCATGTTTGTCCATTAATTCCTTCGTAAAGCGGCTGTCTCTTACATAGGCCTGAACTGCGGGTTTAGACCAGATAACACCAAGCATTCCCCAGCTGACGGTCATAAAATTAAAGGATGATTCATCTCCTGCAGCAAGAAGCATCCACCTGTTTCCAATATCGTTAAACGGATTTACCTGCAGTTCTTCAGGTTTAATAAGTTTAAATGACATTTAAATCTCCTTATTTCTCAACTTAGCACAGAGTTTTTTTTCAATCAATATTTTACACTAAAGTTAGTTGCAAATGTTTCGCATTTACTCTATTTTTAGTTCAAGAGGTATTTATGATCCAGGCATATGCAACTGCGGCCGTCAGCATTTTTCTTGAAGGCCTGTTTTTCCTTTTAATAGGAGTGATAGTTTCAGGATTCATTGAAGCATTTGTACCTGATGATTTTTTCAGCAGGTTTCTGCCCCGAAACAGCACTGTATCTATTTTTGCGGCAGCATTCATCGGTCTTTTTATTCCGGTTTGCGAATGCGGAATAGTACCGGTAATTTCACGGTTAATCAAAAAAGGAGTACCAGTATATCTGGCTTTGACGCTGATGCTGGCATCACCGCTGATCAATATAATTGCAATTACCGGAACCGCGTACGCTTTTTACGATAATCTCTGGATTCCGCTCTTCAGGACTCTCGGAGGAATAATAATTCCTGTAATTGTCGGATTTTATCTCAAAACTTCCTATCAGGAATCAGAAATGCTTCTACCCGGTTACACCGAGATGGGACATGAAAGCAGCTGCCGCTGCAACAGCTACGGGTGTAACAGTAATTCAAATGCAAAACCATTTAAAGAAAAGATTTCAGATGCACTTGCACATACTGTGTCGGATTTTTTCAGTACCGGAGGTTATTTCATCTTTGGAATTCTTATAACCTCAGTGCTCAGGCTGAATATGAAAGACAGTCTGCTCCTGTTTTTTAATGATAATTTTCCCCTTTCCAATTTTTTTATGCTGGGACTTCCCTATGTACTATCGGTATGCAGCTATACTGACGCCTTTATTGCCAGGTCATTTTCTGATCTGTTTTCAAGTTCTTCAGTGCTGACTTTTCTAATTTTTGGAGCAATGTTTGACATCAAAACAACATTGATGCTTTCGGTAACATTCAAAAAAAGATTTATATTCAAGCTCATTGTAATCACTGCCCTGCTTGTACTCTCTTACTCTGTGTTTTCAGAAATTATAATCAGGCGGGCAGGTTTATGAACAGAATCAGAAATATAATTTCCGGATTATCTCAATCTCTTCTTCTGCTTTTTCTTTGCTTCTCTCTGCTTATGCTTCTGATAACAGGAAAAGACGGGATTCTGGTCAGACCGATTTACCAAAAGTTTATTTTTATATCGGCAGTAATAATTTTTGCATTCTTTTTAATTTCACTTAAAAACATCTCCGGCTTTTATCGGGTATCAGGTTCTTCCGTCAGCAGGATTCTTATGCTTATAATCAGTACAGCCTTCTATTTTATCTCTTATGAGAATTTTCAGGAGCGGATATCTTCACTACGTACATTTTCAGTAAAAAATAATTCTGCCTCTGCAGAAGGCAGACAACATTTAGCAGATAATTCTGTTATAAGTATGGATGATTTAAACTATGTCAGATACATTTATGATATCTACGACAATCCTGCATTGTATGAAGGTAAGAAAATTAATATAAAAGGTTTCACAATGCGTCCTGATATGCTTGAAGAACCGCTTTTTATCATTGCCCGTCTAAATATGTACTGCTGCGCCGCTGATGCTTCCATTGTTGGTTTTGTATGCATTTTACATCAGTGTGATTTTACATTTGACGAAAATAAATGGTATGATATAAACGGTACATTGGGACTTAAAAATCTCACTCTGACTTCCGGCACTGATATTTATCCGGTAATTTATGTCGATCAAATAACCGAAACAGGTGCAGCCGACAGTCCGTATGTATATCCATTCTATAACGGAGACTAATCTATGGAATCCTGCGATCCTGTTAAGGTTTTAACAGATAATAATATTAAAAAGACTAATCAGAGAATTTCAGTTCTTCAACTGATAATAGATTTAAAATCACCTTTCACGGTTGCCGGTCTTCACAGCCAACTCAAGGAGACTATGGATCTGGCTACTCTGTATCGAATTGTAAGCCTTTTTAAAGAAAATGACATTATTCGTGAAATTTTAACCGAAAGCGAGGAACGTCTGTATGAACGGTCCTGTATACATAATCCTGTTCATCCGCATCTTGCATGCAGAATTTGCGGACAGATAATCTGCCTTACGGAAATTCCCCAGAATGTTCTTGACTCAGTTAAAACTCTCTACCATGAACATACAATAGAAGACGCATCGATACAGTTTTCCGGAATCTGTTCTAATTGCAAATAATTCGCATTTAGTCTTGACTATTAATATTTTTCTCCGTAATATAATTGCAAATGTTTCGCATTTACAGGAGTAAAATATGAAAAGAGCACTAGTAATCTTATTGCTGGTATTAACAGCAGCAGTCGTTTTTGCATCAGGTTCTCAAGAAAGCACTGAGAACACAAAAATATCGGTGTTTACAAGCCTTATTCCTCAAAAATTCTTTGTTGAAAAAATAGGCGGAGATAGAGTTGAGGTAAATTACCTTGTAGGTCCTGGTAAAAGTCCGGCAACATATGAACCCACACCTGATCAGGTAATTAAACTTGGAAAATCCGATTTACTTTTTACTATCGGCGTTCCATTTGAAGCTGCCTTTCTGCCTGCGGTCAGGGACAGCAAAAAGCTCCGAATAGTTGATACATCACAGGGAATTCAAAAAAGACATCTTGAGGCTCATTCCCACGAAGATGAAGGTGAAGAGCATCATGAAGAACATGACGCTGACCATGAAGAAGGTGAAACTGAAGATCCGCATATCTGGCTCTCCCCTTCACTAGTTATTCATCAGTCGGAAATTATGAGGGATGCACTTAAGGATATAGATCCTGAAAATTCTTCATTCTATGATGATAATTACAACAGCTTTACAGAAGAGCTGCAGAAAGTTAGTGATGATCTATCAGAAGTGTTAAAACCCTTTAGTGGAGAAACAATTTTTGTTTATCATCCCGCTTTTGGATATTTTTGTGATGAATTCGGATTGCATCAGGAAGCTATTGAAACCGGGGGGAAGGAACCTTCAGCAGCACAATTAACTGAAATTATTGAGGAAGCAAAAGCTGATGGAGTCAAAATTCTTTTTGTGCAACCGGAGTTTGCGATGAAGAGCGCAAAGACTATCGCTGACGCAATTGGCGGCGTAGTTATCACTCTTAATCCGCTTAGCGAAGATTATATCAGCAATCTTTATTCTATTGCTGATGAAGTAAAGAAAGCCTTCTAAGTAATAAAAAATAATGCTCCAGTACCGGATTCTGTTTTTAATACCGAATCCGGTTTTTTTTGTATAGAGATTCATAAATATATTCTTTACATATATAGACTTATCTTAATATATATAAAGATTCTAAATATTTATGAAAATTTATATTAAAATTAGGCTTTCCTAACTTTTTATTTATTGACAACTTTCATTTGGTTTGTTAAAGATATATAGAGCATTAATAATTCCGGAGGTTTATATCGTGACTTTATCAAAAGGGAATACAGGTGTTGTTTACAAAATCATATCTGTTGAAACTCAGCAGGATGAATTATCTGAATTTCTATTCAGTCTGGGATGTTATCCAGATGAGAAAATAACAATAATTTCAAAACTGGCATCCAACCTCGTAATAAATGTTAAAAATGCCAGATACAGCATCGATGATGAACTTGCCAAGGTCATCTCTATTGAAGAACTCAGCACATCAAAGCCGGAACTTATTGAGTTTCCGGCATAAAAATATATTCCTGGAGGAAAAAAAATGAAGATCGCCCTTACCGGTAATCCTAACAGTGGTAAAACTACACTGTTCAATGCCATAACCGGAAAAATTGAACATGTAGGTAACTGGCCCGGAGTAACAGTAGAGAAGAAAGAAGGTATTATTAAATCGTCATTAGCTTCGCGTGACAAAGCACTTACTGTCGTAGATTTACCCGGAGCTTATTCAATGTCTCCCTACACGAATGAAGAAAGCATAACAAAGGACTTTATTAATAATGAGAGTCCTGATGCAATCATAAATATTGTGGATGCAACAAATCTAAACCGAAGTTTATTTTTTACAACACAGCTTATTGAATTGGGTATTCCTGTTGTTATAGCCCTTAACAAAAGTGACTTAAACCGTCAGAAAGGAATAATTATTGACACTCAAATGCTGAGTGAACTAATAAAATGTCCTGTAGTAGAAACTGTAGCGACAAAAAATTCCGGAAATGGACTGCCTGAACTTATTAATTCTATTGAACTTATTTTCAGTAACAATTATAAGCAAGCATCTTTGGCGATAAAAGGTTCTAAAAGTGCAGCTACAGCAGCGGATTTTGAAAAGGTTGATAAAAACCGTTACATTGCTGTAAATGAAATAACTGCACAAGTCGAACGAAGAAAAATCAATTCGAGCAAACAGACTGTCCAGGATAAGGCAGACAGAATAATTGCCCACAAATGGCTTGGCATTCCTATTTTCGCAGCAGTTATCTGGTTTGTATTCTCTGTTTCTCAATCCTGGGTAGGACCATGGCTCGCTGATTTGTTTGTAGGCTGGATAGATGCTTTTTACGAACTCGCAGAAGGTGCAATCGGAGAAAACGTAAATCCGGTGCTCTCTTCACTGCTGCTTGACGGGATAATAGGCGGTGTAGGTGCAGTTGTCGGATTTCTTCCGCTCATAATGGTACTGTTTTTCATGCTTGCCCTGCTTGAAGACTGCGGGTACATGGCAAGAGTTGCAGTTATCATGGATCGGTTTTTCAAGAAAATCGGGCTCTCCGGAAAATCCATTATTCCGATGATTGTCAGCACCGGATGTGCTATTCCTGGAATAATGGCCACAAGGACGATTAAAAATGAAAGACAAAGGCGTACAACAGCAATGCTCGCTCCTTTCATGCCATGCGGAGCAAAACTCCCTATAATTGCATTATTTGCGGGTGTCTTTTTCGGTGATAACGCCTGGGTAGGCGCTTCAATGTATTTCCTTGCAATCGGGGTTATTATACTAAGCGGTCTGGTTATCAGGAAAATAACCGGGGATAATTCAAGATCCTACTTTATAATGGAACTTCCTGAATACAGACTGCCCAATATTAAGCGTGCGGCGCTCTCAATGCTCAATCGAGCAAAATCTTTCATCATAAAAGCAGGAACCGTAATTCTTGTCTGTAATGCTATAGTTCAACTGCTTCAGACATTCAACTGGCAGTTTCAGGTTGTCGGAGAGAATGCAGCCGATACGAGTATTCTCGCTTACATTGCATCTCCCCTTGCCATTCTGTTTATTCCTCTGGGTTTCGGCATATGGCAGTTTGCAGCTGCTGCAATAACCGGATTCATTGCCAAGGAAAATGTTGTTGGTACTCTTGCGGTGACTTTTGCCATTACCAACTTTATTGACGTTGAAGAGCTCGCTCTCGTAGCAGGCGGCCCTGATGTAATCGGGATTTTCGGCATAGGTGCTGTCGGAGCCCTATCCTACCTGATCTTCAACCTGTTTACTCCCCCATGTTTTGCGGCCATAGGATCAATGAACTCTGAGCTGGAATCAAAAAAATGGCTGTTCGGAGCTATAGGATTTCAGCTCGGTACAGGCTATGTACTCGCATTCCTTGTGTACCAGATTGGTACCTTGATTACGACAGGGGCTTTAGGAGCCGGCTTTTTAGGAGGACTGCTTGCTGTAGCTGTGATAGTTGGAACAGTGTTGTACATGATGTTCAAAAAACCTGGAGACACATATAACTTTGCAGGAAGGACGGCATAAATTGAATGTAACTAATATTATCGTGGCTCTTATACTTGCGGCAGTTATTTTTTCAGCAGTATTCAAGATAATAAAAGACAAAAAGAAAGGTGCTTCATGTCCTGGATGCGGCGGATGCTCATTTTCTGAATCCTGTGCTGAAAAAAAATAATGGAAAACGGCTGTACTTTGTTAAACCTGTACAGCCGGTTCTTTTAAATTTATACATCTAATAATTAATCAAAGTCCACATGTATAAATAGTATAAAAACAGTATGATAATCAGAAATGAAAGCAGTATGCTGAAACCTGCCCTGCTTTTCTTATCAAATTCTGCACCCATCCGGATAAGAACAAGTGAATCGGAAATACTCAGAATAAGCCCTGCCCGGCCCAGATTTGATAAGCCTCCGACTGCATCAGAAAGAACCCCCGATAAAAGAATCACAAGACCTGCAGAATATATTAGCATTTGATTTCTCAGTTCACCGCCCGGTTTAAAAATCCTGATACTTATAACAAGCATCATTCCGATTAAAAGTATAGAAAATCCAATTGATACAGCAAACCTTGACCAGCCGTTCTGCACCAGTAATACCATGCCGATAAAAATATTAACAAGCAGGAACAGAATTGCTGCAATCATAACAATTACCGAACCACCTGCGCCTGCACTTTCACCCTCATGCGTCTCAACCACGCTCGAACCTTCTATACCTATCTCACCAAGGCCCATAGCAAGAAATATTATGCAGGGGATTACCTGAAAACTGCCGTATTCAGCAATAACGATTAGAAATCCACCGAATAATAATACAGGCGTCGAGATCTTCTTTACATTAAAAAGAATAAGACTCGAATCCCGAAAGAAATACATCAGCTGTATAAATAAATTAAAAGCAGCAAACGCCATCCATATTGCACGTAATACATTCATAATCACTAATCATAACAGAATATTTCACAATCAGCCACATTTCATTTGACTGATATATACCTTAGTATTATTATAATATTAGTTATAGCTTACTTTTTTAGTAGTGTATAACTATTGATTGAATGTAAGGAGAGATTATGGGACTTTTAATAAAGAATGGAACAATAATAGAACACGATGGAAGAAGAAAGGCTGACATATACTGCGAAAATGATACCGTAACCAGAATAGGTAAAGATTTGGAAACTGCACCCGGGACTGAAGTATTCGATGCAGAAGGGAAATACGTGTTCCCGGGTTTTATAGATCCGCATGTACACATACACCTCCCCTTCATGGGCACATTTGCCAAGGATACTCATACAACAGGTTCAAAAGCAGCTCTGATGGGAGGAACAACCTCCTTCATAGAAATGTGCTGTCCAAACAGAACTATGGATCTTGTAGATGGTTATGAGGAATGGAAACAGAAGGCAGCAGATAATGCCTACTGTGATTACACATTTCACATGGCTGTTCCCAAATGGGAAGATGGTAAAACGGATGCTCAGCTTGACAAGATCATTGCAGACGGAACTACATCATTCAAAATATTTCTTGCCTACAAGGATTTCTTTGGCGTTTATGATGATGAACTTTTCAAACTGCTCACATATGCAGCAAAGCATGGAATTATTACCACTGCACATACAGAGAATGCAGAGGTTGTAGCGCAGATGCAGGCAAGACTGCTTGCAGAAGGTAAAACAGGACCTGAATATCATGAACCCAGCCGCCCCGACTATGTTGAAGCCTCAGGAGTAAATCATTTTGCAACCTTCCTTGAGCTGACAGGAGCTGAAGGATATGTTGTTCACCTATCCAATGAAAAAGCGCTTAAAGAAGCAATGAAAGCACGGCATCGCGGAGTAAAACTTGGAGTTGAAGCAGTAATTCCTCACCTGATTTTGGACCGAAGCTATCCTGAACGTCCCGGCTTTGAAGGTTCAAAATATATTATGAGTCCTCCGCTTCGAGGAAAATCGGATCAGGCCGCACTTTGGAACGGACTTAATACCGGGCTCGTGGATACTGTAGCCACCGACCACGCCCCCTTTGATTATACAACTCAGAAGATTATGGGTGAAAAGGATTTTACAAAAATTCCAAACGGAATACCTGCAATTGAAGATCGAATCAACCTTCTCTATACCTACGGTGTTTCAAGAGGAAATATGTCTCTTGAACGTTTTGTCGAAGTTGGTTCTACAAATGCAGCAAAGTTTTTCGGTTTATATCCAAGGAAAGGAACTCTTAGACCGGGCTCTGATGCAGATATTGTTGTTTATAATCCTGATGCAAAGGGAGTTTTCAGTGTTAAAACTCAGAGCATGAATGTTGATTACAACGGTTTTGAAGGAATGGAACGTGACGGAGCTCCCGAACTTGTTACAGTCAGGGGTAAGGTTCAGGTAAAAGAAGGTTCTTTTACCGGAGAAAAAGGATGGGGCAAATTACTCAGACGAGAAACCAGATAAATTACATAGGGAATTGACAGCATAACCGCTGTATTGCTAAAGGCTCCTTTTTTGGGCTGCAGTAAATATTTTTCTGCAGCCCTTTTTTATCTTGACCATATTGAATAATAATGTTAACTTATTAATGAAAATGATTTTCATTTTCATTAAAGGAAATGATGATGAGACATGGACACGGCAGAGGCCGCAGATGGGGCCAGCAGCTTGAATGCAGGGGATTCAGAGTTACTGCAGCAAGAGAATTGATTCTTGAAATACTTTCAGATACTGATTCGCATTTGAGCGCGGAAGAAATCTATTTTACGGCACGTGAAGAAAATCCTTCTGTCGGACTGACAACAGTTTACCGCAGTCTTGAGCTTCTTCAGCAGAACGGTATCGTGAACAAATTTGACTTCGGCGATGGAAGGGCAAAATTTGAATTGACAGAAGAGTTCAGCAGTAAACCTCATCACCATCACCTCATATGCAGAAAATGCGGAAAAATAGTCGATTACACCGACTTTAATGAGGATGAAAAACTGTATGTAGGCAAGGCTGAAGATGGACTTCAGTCCAGATACGGATTCGATATTGACAGCCATATTATCAGGTTTTATGGAACCTGTCCTGAATGTAAAAAATAGTTTTTTTATATTCTTAATGATAATGGTTATCAATTTCAAAATATCAAAATTTATACGGAGGTATAATATGCCAAGAGGCGATCGTAGAGGACCTGAAGGAAGTGGTCCAATGACAGGAAGAGGAATGGGTTTCTGTGCAGGAAATGAAGCACCCGGATATATGAGCGATTCATTTGGCGGCAGAAGAGGTGCAGGATTCGGAAATGGCCGCGGCGAAGGAATAGGTCGCGGTTATGGAAGAACGGCAAAAGGATGGAACTGCGGAAGAGGCAGAGGCGGGCGTGGAGCACGCGGCTTTAGATTCGAACAGAACGACTATCGGGCATACGGAGCTGTACTGCCGCAGCCCTACACCATCGGCGAAGCTGATGAGCTTAAAATGTTAAAACGTCAGGCAGAAGACATGAAGCAGTACATTGAAAATGTGAACAGCAGAATAGCCGAACTTGAGAAAGACACGTCAAAGCAGGATTAATTGCACTGATTATTTAAGAAAGTCTTTGCTCTAAAACCCATTTAAGAAATCCGGAGTGAATCTCCCATGAGGAGCTACCATAACCTCCGGCAGCAAGCCAGGCTGATTTGATATTACGTTTCTCAAGAAACTGATACACAGCCCGGTCACGGTATAAGAGCTGCTCTTTTGTAAGCGCCAGCAGTGCTGATGAAGGCAGCTCATCCTTTTCGAAGGGATCCACACCTGCCACAACAATTGCAAGATCCGGAAGGCCGGATTTCTCAAGCGATTCAAGACCTTCCAGAAGCCGTGGAATATAATGGTCCTCCTTACGCTTCTCTATTGGAATATCAACATCGCCGGGAATCCAGGCAGGGTTTAATTGCCCGTTACCCAGGTATTTTTTTCCGTCCAGGGGCCATCCATTTGCCATATGAATACTCATAGTCTTTACTTCAGGAGTGCTCGAAAAAATATCTGCAGTGCCGTCACCCCTGTGAGCATCTGTATCAATAATCCATATTACATCAGCCAGGCCTTCAAAGCGGGCCTTTGCAGCCGCCGCAGCTACATCATTTACAGGGCAGAAACCATGTCCGAAATCGGGGTGACCATGATGCATGCCTCCGCCTAAAAAATAACAGAAACCTTTTGAAACTGCGGTATTTACCGCTAAGTATGAACCTGAGATCACCTTTAGAATATCGTCACGCATTACGCTTAGCGGTTTTTGAGCATTGGCAGGATTATACCGGTTGTAATTTCCTTCAGAATCAAGAAGCTCATAAGCTTCCATAAGACGCTGTTCGAGCCTGATGTCATACAGTCCTTCCACATAGTCTGCACTATGTACGCGGAGAAGGTCTTCTTTTCCAATTCCTTCCGGAATTTCTTCAATCAGCCATTGTTCACGCATTGATTCAAAACGAGGTTCAGCCTGAAGACTCTCTATGGTACGGCTCATTCTGCTGTCGAGAGAGGGAATTTCAATTCCATATTTAATATAGCTTATTTTTGCTTTTTCATTATAAATTATCATAAAATTTTCTTGTGTTCCTTGTATCAGATCTTCCCAAGGCGCCTTGATATTTCTTCGGCAGTCTGCTTTACCGCCCTGCCGATGAAATCGGGGTCAGCCTCTGTTTTACTGACATTCCAGGCCGTACTGATTGCGGCTATTATTTTATTACGGTAGTCATAGACAGGTGCCCCCACACAGCGAACGCCGCTCTGATGCTCCTCAATATCCTCGGACCATCCGCGTTTTTTCATGCGTCTGATTTTATGCTGCAGACGAATCGGATCGGTTTCTGTTTTTCGTGTAACTTTTTTTATTTCTATAATGTTAAGCAGGTTATCAAGGCTTTCTTCATCTTCATCAAAAAGAAGTGATCTGCCAAGTGATGTACAGTAAATTGGAATACGCTTTCCTATTATCGAATAACGCCTGAGACTGTTAAACTGCTCAACCTTATCTATGTAAACCACTTCGGTTTCTTCACGTACAGCCAGAAAAACTGTCTGGCCGGTTAGATCTGACAGCTGCCGTAAATATGGTTCAGCCTCGGTCTTGAGTTCGATGCTGTTTAGCAGATGACTTGAAAGCATTATAAAGCCCAGTCCAAGCCTGTAATATTTATCGGACTTCTCGACATACCCGCGATCGATAAGTGATTTCAGTATCCGGTATACGGTTGATTTATGAAGTTCGAGTTGCTCAGATAGCTCAGTAAGCCGAAGACCTTTTCTTTCAAGAGAAAGAGCCTCCAGAATATCGAAGGCGCGTGAAATTGACTGTACTGATGATTCATTTCTTTGTTCCGCCATATGAAACTTTAGTTTACATTATGAACCTTTTAAAAACAAGTCTAATTGACAGCTAAAGCCTCCGATTTTATACTGATTTTAATAAACCAGAAGAAAAATAATTACACAGGAGTTTTTATGAACAAACTGAATATAAAACCAGCCTCTGAATGCCGCTGGGACGCAGCAGCTCTCGGTGAAATAATGCTTAGATTTGATCCCGGTGATGGAAGAATTCGAAACACCCGGGAATTCAGAGTATGGGAAGGCGGAGGCGAATACAATGTAATCCGTGGACTTCATAAATGCTTCAAACTTAGAACTACAGTGGTAACAGGTATACCTGATAACGATCTGGGACTTCTGCTTGAAGACCTTATCTGTCAGGGCGGCGTTGATTATTCATATTCGAAGACCTTCCCCTACGACGGTATGGGAATAAACTACCGTCAGGGACTTAACTTTGTGGAAAAGGGTTTCGGTGTTCGTGGTGCGTTGGGAGTGTCAGACAGAGCTCATACCGCGGCCTCTTCGATTAAGGCCGGCGACATAGACTGGAGTGCGCTTTTTAATAAAGAAGGCGTAAGATGGTTTCATACCGGAGGAATCTATGCCGCCCTTTCCGAGGATGCTGCTGAGCTCACAATAGAAGCAATGAAGGCCGCAAAGGCTGCCGGGACTGTAGTAAGTTATGACCTCAACTACCGTCCGTCCCTGTGGAAAGCAAACGGAGGGCAGCAGAAGGCTCAGGAAATTAACCGTGAAATTGCAAAATATGTTGATGTAATGATAGGAAATGAAGAAGACTTTTCAGCAGCACTCGGCTTTGAACTTAAAAGCGCAGAGAAAGGATTTAAGGGCCTTGATATTGAGAACTACAAGGACATGATGAGAACAGTCGCATCCGAATATCCCAATTTCTGTGCTATAGCCACAACTCTCAGGGATGTAAAATCCGCCACGGTGAACGACTGGAGTGCGGTTCTATATACTGATGATGAGTTTTACTATTCAATTGAGAGACCGGCACTTGAAATATATGACAGGGTCGGCGGCGGAGACTCATTTGCATCCGGACTTGTCTACGGTTTCCTCCAGGGATTTGATCCTGAGAAGTGCGTGAACTACGGAGCCGCACATGGTGCACTTGCAATGACAACCCCCGGAGATACCTCTATGGCATCGCTTAAAGAAGTAGAAAAACTTGCAGGCGGTGGAAACGCACGGGTAGATAGATAGTATTTGCATAATGTCCAATTGCAGGTTGTTTCTTAATTCATATTTTTCAAATAATTCAGCCCTGTGATATAACAGCTCACAGGGCTTCTTTTCTTAATAAGAATCTAAAAGCTGGATAAGGTATGGATATCCACTATTGATATCTGAATTGCTAGCCCATTTTTCAGTAAAATCCCAGCCCTCGGCAATAAAGTTAGTTTCATCTTGCATTAAAATAGTAATCATTGACATTCCGATATCAGTCCAACTGTTACCCGAACCCCCTGCGTCAATATAACCAGAGGTTTGAGCGTCATAAAAACAGGCTGTCACAATGCCGGTGTTTTGCCCTACCAGCCCACCAATAAAAGCAGAACCTGAAACAAAGCCTGTTGAATAACAGTTGGATAGAACTATTGAAACATTAGTACCGATGAGACCTCCTGTATTGGTAATTCCTTCAACCGCTCCCATTGCATAGCTGTCGGTCACTGTTCCAGCTGATACAAGTCCAGCAAGTCCGCCGGTATCAGTGTCTCCTGAAACATTTCCGGTTGCGTAACAGGCTGTTATCTCACTTATATCTGAATCACATAGCCCTACAAGTCCTCCGATCTGTGTCAATCCTTCGACATTTCCGGTTGAAAAGCTGCGATAAATCTTGCCGGGGTTATTACCGACGAGACCTCCTCCACACTGCGCTTTTGAGATTACAGCTGTATCAGAACTGCAGCGAATGATTAGACCTTCGTTATATCCTGTTAAGCCACCTATATCAATATGACCTTCGACACTTCCTGAGACTTTGCAATCTGTAATAACGCCCATATTCCAGCCTGTCAGACAACCGCTTCCGCAACCCACATTCAAATTTACATCAGTTAGATTTAATCTGTATATATGACCAGTTGAATAGGAGAAAAGACCCTTATAATGTTCATCTATGTCCTTATCAATTTTTAAATTTGATATAGTATGCCCGTTTCCGCTGAAAGAACCTGAAAAAACAAGTGCAGTAGGGTCAGAGCTGTAGCAAATGGGGGTCCATTCTACATTATCAAGATTAATATCTTTTGCAAGCAGATATGCACCATCGGGATTGATGCTTATATTCAGCAGTTCATCTGCAGTAGTTATAATGCTGTATTCATCTGTTTCCCCGTCAAGTGATGGTGAAATATAAAGAGTATAATCAGCAGATTTATAGCCTTCAGTATCTACCGTATTGAAAGTGATGGTGTAAATGTAGTAATAGCCGGCAAGATCACTGATAACAAGACTTTCTTCTCCGGCACTTATTGTTCCGCTGAATGTATCAGTGTCACTGGAAACATTATACATAATGTAATTAAAATCATCTGCCTCCGGATCTGTCCATGTAAAAGATATTGAACTATCAGTTGTGGAAAGACTTACCAGCGAAAACATTTCAGGCGCAGTTGCATCTGCGGTTTCATCAGTCAATCCTGCTGTATCGATACTGTCATCGCATGCAGGAAAAAGCATGAACGATAAAGACAGTACAATCATAATAATTTGAACATTATACTTTTTCATATATCACCTCTGAAATTTTTATTTCAGTAAGCAATATAGATCAAAATGAAAAGCAGATCGTCCCGCTGGATACAGAGGGACTTTTTTTACGCCATTTTTATGCAGTTTAATGATGAAGACTGTCATAGGCACTGATAAAGCCGGCTGCTGACCATGCCTGAAAGGCTTTTCCCATAGGCCGACCGGTCTGACCATGCACCCATTCATTGAACTCCCATTCATAGCGGGCACCCTTTTCGTTTACCTGAGCAAGTCTGTAAAGCTCATTTTGAGCGAGATTACGCATACCGAGGCTGCTGATGAATTGGACCCAGTATGAACCGATAAACGGCCATACGCCGCCGTTATGATAGTGATGCGGAAGGTTCAGCAGATTTACTGTATAATACTGCCGCCAGCCGGGATCTCCTGCGTTAACAGGTGGATACAGGTTTGCAACAGGGGCGGGTTCATTTACTCCGACACCCCACATAAAACTGAAGGCTGTTCTCGCCTTTTCCATCGAGATTACATTGAATAGGGCGGCAAGTATATTCGCATATACGTCACACCTCCAGTCGAAACCGAAAGGAGTGATTTCTGCAAGAAGATACTGGGTATCACCTAGTGAATACTGCTGGTCAGCAAATGTTTTTATAGTATCGCTGTGAATACTCGGCCAGAATTTTCTGTTGATGGTCTGTTTTATTGACTGGGATTTTCTGAGATAGTAACCGGCTTTTTCATAATCGCCGGTTAATTCTGCTATTCGGCCTGCACAGAGATTACAATAAAACCACAGCACTTCATCATACAGAACATTGTAGCTTCGACCGAAGAGATCCATCCAGTCGCCTGCTTCAGGAACTTCAATAAGGTCATCGGCATTACTATCATGAGCCCAGAGCCAGTCCAGAATTTTAAATATCACATCCTTCCATGCTCTAAGATAAGTATAATCCCTGGCTTTCCTTATATAATGGTAAAAAGCAATTACCAGCCAGAGTCCGCTGTCAATTGAGGCAATTCCGCCGACTCCTGAATAGTCCGGGGTTAAATCATCAATACGTACATTGCTTGGAACCTGACCGGAATTTTTAACATTTTCAAGCAGGGTATCCAGAGTTCGGCGCTGCGCATGTTCAATTTCTTCGTCTTCAAGGCTCAATGAGTTCATGACTGTAATAGCTCCGTCACGGGCCCATATACTTTTATAGTTGGCATCAGTAGCCTCAAAGGAATTATATTCGAGGCTACATGCGGAAAAACCGTGCGGAGTAATATTTTTTTTTAGTGCATCAACGGCTCTGGAATAAGCAGTTTCAATGTAATCAACCTGGTTATCATCAAGCTGATTAAATGTTTCAGAACGGACAACTCCGCGAATGGATGGTGCATATTTCCTGTGCTCTATATCAAATCCGCTTTCATCTTCTATTCCTTCAATCACACCGTAATGCATCAGGCCATCAAGGATTCCGTCTGCAATTGTTTCTATTGAAATATAAGTATCAAGTTCAACCGTAGCAGCGAAAAGTTCCGGCTGTGAGTTTTCAACAACTATCCCCTTCACATCAGGGATAAAAAACATCGAGGAGTCATTACCGGTGTCGCCCCCCACTATTACTTCTTCGCCTTTTATATTCAGGCTTTCCATAAGCCACTTAAGAGCGTTCCCCTTATTAGCGTATTCAGGAAGTACATCAAGGTCTCTGGAACTTGAATAAACAAGATTTACCCGTAAACCGGCTTTTTCAAGCATCTGCTTAATTTCATTTATCCGCTCCCTGCCAGCGTCATGAATATACCAGGATGATTTAAAAGCATCCTGGAACTTTTCGGGTTGACAGCCGAGATCACTTTCTGTTGATAGGATTTCTTTAACAAGTTTGCTGTCCCAGCCGCTTGTGAGAGTATTATTAAATTCCTTAAGGACGGTCTCGATACCCGCATCATAAATAAGAGTTCCAACACCGCATATACAATAATCGGGCGTCGGAAGATCACTCGACGCGATGAGGTCAAGAGTACTTTTTAGAAGCCTTCCGGAATTATAACAAAGCAGAGGACGCTTCTCTTCGGGTATTTTTTCATAAGTCAGTTTGAATCTAAGCGTTGCATCAGGTTTTCCGATAAGAGTTCCATCCAGATCAAAGGACATAAGTTTAATATTTGTATCAGTATCATTAAAAGCTTTCATCTTTCCCCAGTTTATCAGTTCAGTACAGTGCTTCTGCTCTCTTTAAAATCATTTGATTCTACAAATTCTATCAGCTGATTTACTATCTCTGTCCAGCTGAATTTACTTCGCGCTACCCTGCTGCCTTCCGAAGAAAGCAGGTAAGCAAGTGCATCATGTTTGAGTATGGTATGCATATCCATGGCAAGATCTTCAGGCTCAAAAGGATCAGACTTCAGACCATGTATTCCGTCTTTTATAACCTTGCACAATCCTCCATGTGCTGTGACTATAGTAGGAGTACCGCAGGCCATCGCCTCAACAGCTGTCATACCGAAAGGTTCATAGCGGCTGGAAAGAACAAAAACATCTGCAGCCCGGTAACAGTCAGCCATCATATCATCCGGAATAAAACCGGTAAAATGGACTCTGTCAGATATTCCGTACTTTTCCGCTCTTTCAATCAAATCGCTGTAAATCGCTTCTTCGGTGTCGGAACGCTCTTCATGTCCGACAGCAAGATAAAGGTGAGCATCAGGATCACGTTTGGCAAATATTGAGAAACCGTCCACAAGCAAGTCCAGACCTTTGTTATGAGCCAGTCTTGAAATTGCAAGAATGCTGTTTCCGGTAAAACCCATCTTTTCTTTAATTATAGCTTTTGAGGCATCTCCCATAGGGAAAAATTTGTTATCATCATATCCGGGAGGTATCATAGTGACTTTCTGCTCCGGAAGTTCATATTCAGTTATAAGCATTTCCTGCTGTATCGGAGTAGTCGCAACCAGACCGCTGCAATCATTAAAAATTGTCTCTTCATATTTGGTTCGGTCTTCAAAATTATAGATTTTTTCAAATTCAGCTTCACTTTTATCGAAATCTTTTTCCATATTATTTTTCTTCCAGATTCCAACTGAATGCGGTGTGTGAATGTGCGGAATAGAAAGTTCCTTTCTAAGAATCTCCCCTGCAAGACCGGCATCCCAGTAATGACTATTAATAAATTTGTATTGGTGTTTATTTCTAATTATCCAGTTCTGCAGATTATCTGAAAACTCCGGTATATGTTCATATAAATATTCTTTAGGGATAAAATTATTCCCTCCGCATGGTATACGCACAACACGGACGCGTTCTTCAACTAGATCAATTTCCGGCTGATCTTCAAAGCGCCTGGTAAAAATATCAACATGATACCCCAGTCTGCCGAGAACTTTTGACAGCTCAAGGACATAAACAACCTGCCCCCCGGTATCAGGCGCACCTAGAGGTGGCTCTGCAGCGACATATCCATGTGATGAGATCATCATTATTCTGTCTGATGTCTGTTTTTCGGGGTCCTCGCTTTCCGGTGACTCAAAGAGCGTACCGCTTGTAAAATCGTTATTCATATTATCTCCTAAACTTAATAAAATATAATTATTTATTTATATCTATAAACAATTGCAGATATCATTTTCAATATCATTATATATAAGTTAATAATATACATCGATTTACACAAGTGTTATATTAGCGAATATGCTTACTTTTATTTAGAATTCTAAATATTAGTTGATTTTATTTTAAATAATATATATCAGGCACCATGAGATATCAAAAACTCTGAATATTTTTTGTCGGTTCCCTTTATATGACTCTGAAGCCATCCCGCAAGAAAGTTCAGAATATCTATTGATAATGTTTTTTTGCCGCTCTTAAAATCTTCATTAAACACACTGATTTTCTCTACAAAATCACGGTGTTCCGAGATATGTTCAGATGCATCAGGATAATTATAAGACTTGAAAAGGCTTTCTTCAGTTTTAAAGTGTGTCTGGGTATATTTGATTAATCGCTGAATGATGGGACTCATAACATCGTTACCCTTACCGGCTTTCATTGCATCAGTGAGTTCGTTCAGCATCTTTACCAGATTAATATGCTGTTCATCAATTTCAGCAATTCCTACACTAAATGAATCATTCCAATTAATTAAAGACATTTACACCTCCATTGGTTCAATAAAGACTAAAGAACGTGGAGGTCAAAATCAAATAATCGGAGTAAATTTGTAATAGATCATCAGACCCTAGTAGCCTTTTTCAAAGTCAACTACAAAATCAAGCGTTTTTCCGGACTTGTATTTTTTTAGATTTTTAAATATTACTTCAAATACCCTATTTCGATAGGCATCTGACAGGTAAGAATTGTGAGGTGTGATTATAATATTAGCAGCATCCCATAATGGACTGTCTGAAGACAGCGGTTCCTGTTTAAATACATCTAGAGAGGCACCTCTAAGCGAGCCGTCGTTGAGCTTCTCAATCAGATCATCCTCATTTACTACTGAACCTCTGGAAATATTTATAAAGCAGGCATCTTTCTTCAATAGCGACAGTGTTTTCTTGTTAATAAGATTTTTAGTCTCGGAAGTCGCAGGAATAGCAGAAACAAGAATATCACATTCAGGAAGAAGATTATTAAACTGATCCAGACTGCAGCATCGATTAAAACCGGCAACAGCTCTTCCGCTCCTATTAATCCCTGTAATTTCAACTCCGAAAGCTTTCAGTCTTGAGGCAGCTTCAATTGCAATTCCGCCTGTCCCAAGGATGATTACTCTCTTACCTGCAAGCTCGGATATATTCCGGTCTTCATTCCATATTTTATCATTCATATTTTTATATATGAATGAAGAATTCTTAAGCAGCATAAGTATCATTGTGATAATCCATTCAGCAATTGGAATAGATGTTGCGTTGCCGTTATTCGCAACAATAATACCTGCATTCTTTATTTTTTCACGGGGAGCCTGGTTGATTCCTTTACTGACCAATTGAATAAACTTCAACTTATCAAGTTTACTTATATCTACTTTAGCAAATGGATCATAGCATACAAGAACTTCAGTATTTTCAGGCATTTCATCTCCTGTCATCTTTTCTTCATTAATATATACGACTTCATAACCTTCCTGCTCTATTTTAAGGAAGTTTTCCTTTCCATAGGGAAATGTAAATACCACTACCGGTTTGTTATGCATCATTACCCCTGAAGTTCAAATTGTTGTTAAAATATTCTGAAAACCTTTCAGCCCCTGCAGTCATGGTTTCTGCTGAATTTGCAAAAGCAAGTCTTATCCAGCCTTCTGCTCCCTTACCGAATGCAGTACCCGGAACTGTCAGGACACCGCCTTCCGAAAGCAGTTTCAATGAAAAGTCTCTCGAACTGATTCCTGTTTTTCTAATATCAGCCATTATTCCGAGTGAGCCTCCGGACTTAATATAATCAAGATTTTCGATGGAGTCGAATTTATTACAGATAATATTTCGCCGGCGCTCGTATTCCCTGCGCATCTGCTCAACACAATCCTGGGAACCATTAAGTGCGGCAACACCGGCATGCTGTACAAATATCGGCAGACATGAGATAAGAGCCTGCTGCATTTTATAAAATCCTGAAACTAAATTACCGCTTCCAAGAATATATCCAAGCCGCCAACCGGTCATTGCATAGGTTTTAGAAAGACTGTTTGCTATCAAAACCTTTTCTTTTAATTGCGGATGCTGCATAGGACTGTAATGAGTTTTTCCGTCGAAGACTATCTTTTCATATACTTCATCCGAAATAATCAGAACATCGCGGCCTTCAAGTGCGTTTGCCAGCCTATCACAATATTCGTTATCGATAAGCGTACCTGATGGATTATTTGGATAATTAAGTATTACCGCCCGAGTTTTCCCGGTTATTTTTTCGGCAATTTCCTCAGGATTCATCAAAAACCCGTTTTCAGCAGGAGCTTTGACACGAACAACACGGCCGCCGAACATTCTTACCTGCCCTTCATAGCTGGTGTAGCTGGGATCTGAAACTATTACCTCATCTCCGCTGTCAAGAATCCCTGCAAGAATAATAAACATTGCTTCGATGCTGCCTGCAGTAGCCATGACATTCTCGGGAGTAAAATCGAAACCGAACTGATTAACATACTTTGCAGCTACAGCTTCCCGCAGCTCAACAATTCCGGATTCCGTGGAATATTGGGTATTTCCGTCCCGAAGTGATTTTACAGCTGCCTCCACTATATGTTCAGGAGTAGGCAGATCCGGATCCCCGTTACACATATTAACGGCATCCGGATATTGCCGGTACATATCAAGCATTTCACGTATACCTGAAGCCGGCCATGTTTTAAGAAGTGTAGAAAATTGTTTCATATTTGTCCAATTTACAATTTAAATCTTGATTAGAGACTTGAATGGTTATAAATTATTAGCCGGTATTCAGTTACAGCTGAATACCAGTCTAATAATATCCGGCAGATTAAATATCTGCAGCTTCAGCGACTTTATCTTCCTTAATATACTGTTCACCGTATTTAAGTTTTGACAGGTATCTGCTGGATATTCTTTTAACAATAAGAACAGCAACAATGAGACTGAGAATCTTGTCTGCGCTTTCAGTAATAAAGTGGGTAGAAAATACAGCAGTCCAGATCTTGGTTCCTGTAGCGAGGAATCCAGCAGTAATCATTGAAGTTGCATGTCCTGTCATTCCACCAAAAAGTATTACAGTGATGGGAGCGGCAGTACATGTAGCTACAAGAGCGATAATTACACCTGAAATACCAATCTTCCACCATTTGCCCATCATGCCTTTGGCAGAAAGCAGAGCAGCGAAGATACCGATTGCCATGTTTACAACTGAGTAAGGCAGGTATACAGGATTAAAAATTGCATTGATAGCATTGGTCAGAAAACCGGTAATGATAGCAATCCAGGGACCGGCAACAATACCTACTAGTATTGTTCCGATTACATCAAGAAACACAGGGAGTCTCAGCAGCTGGGCAAGCTGAAATCCTACAATGTTGATAGCAACACATACTGGAATAAGCAGCAGTGAAACCAGGGTGAAGTCATCCTTGAAACTTCTTTTCTTTTCCATTTAATTTCTCCTTGTTATATATTTAATGCCCCGTATGGACATTTATAACCATGACTAATTGAATTTGGCTATCGATTTTATAACCAGACCTATAAACTTATCTCTGTCAATTTTAAAAGCTACTTCTGCATTTGCAGGCTTTTTTGTTACACCGTTGAAATCAACAACTGTACTGCCCAGAGTCGGTCCGTCGTTTGTATCTATTTCAACATGGCAGTCAACCATTCTAAAGATTGAAGGATCGACAATATAAGCCATGCAGCAGGCATCATGAAGGTGTACACCTTCTACCCAGTCCTTATCCGCCAGAAAATATCTGGTAGCCTTGGTGATAAAGAAATCAAGTAGACCGGCGAATATTTCTCCGGATTTTGTACCAAGGTTCCGGAGTGACTTAATTTCATCAGGCATCATACTGGCCCGGTTTGTAACATCAAGTCCGAACATTGAAACTTTTACACCGCTTTTGAAAACAATATCAGCCGCTTCAGGATCTACAAGAATATTAAACTCTGCAGCCGGAGTGATATTCCCTCCAAAGCAGGCACCGCCCATAATGATTATCCGTTCAAGTTTTTCTTTTAATTCCGGATAAGCAAGAAGAAAAATAGCGACATTAGTAAGCGGACCGGTTGCAACCAGAGTAATTGGTTCCGGATGATTCCGTATAATATCTGCAGTAAAGTCCCAGGATTTTCCCTTAAACTCTGCCACGGTCGGTTCAGGAAGTTCGGCTCCGTCAAGCCCTGAATCACCGTGAATATCAGCAGCTATCCGGAGGTTCCTTGTCAGCGGTTTTTCAGCACCGGGGCATACGGTAATATCTTCCCTTTCAGCAAGCGCCAGAAGTTTTCTTGCGTTGTTAAAAGTTTTTTCAGGAAGCTGATTACCTGCACAGGTAGTTATACCTTTAACTTCTATAGCATCATTTGCCAGAGCTATGAATAATGCTACAGCATCATCATGTCCCGGATCACAGTCAAAAATTATCGGTGTTGCCATTATGCTTCCTTTAATCCTGTTTCAGTTTTAACAGCACTGATCATTTCATTAACATCAAGAACATTACCGGACAGACCCATTCGATAGGCGACTCTGCTGACATAGGGCTGCTTTAGCATACTCTGCTTTAAAACATCATGGTTCCAGAAGGTTGTTCTACGATCGGAATCTGAAATGATTTTCTTGTTGGCCATTACGACCACCCTTTCAAAATTCTTTACAACGAACTCCATATCATGTGTAATGGTTATGACAGTCTTCCCCTGCTCCTTGAGAAACTTTAAGACATCTGCCAGAACTTCCATACCATAGAGGTCCTGGCCGGCAGTCGGTTCATCAAGGATGAGTACATCCGGGTCATTCGCCATAATTGCGGCAATTGTTACAAACTTTCTTGTAGAATAAGGCAGGTTATATGGATTTTCATTTAAATACGGGCGTATTTTTGTAACATCAACAGCTGTCCGTACTCGATTCTTAATCTCTTCAATCGGAAGTTTCATATACTTTGGACCAAATGCAACTTCACTGTAAATTGAATCGTTAAAAATCTGCTCATCCGGATTCTGAAAGATATACCCTACTTTTGAGGAAAGCTTAGCAACTGTATGATCGTTAGTGTTCCATCCGTCAATAATGACTTCTCCTTCCTGCGGTTTTAAAAGTCCATTCATCAGCTTAACAGTAGTTGTCTTCCCTGCTCCGTTCTGACCGACTATTGCCAGGAATTCACCTTTGGCTATTTCAAGATTTATATTCTCAATCGCAGTAAAATCATTTGGATATGTAAAAGTTACATTCTTCAGTTCAATAAAACTCACAGTACAGCCTCTTTTGTCAGTATTTTTTCCATCACGTTTATGCATTCATCTTCCGTGATCGCTATATCATCTACAGGCAGACCGCTGTTTTTGAGCGCAAGACAAAGCTGTGCAAACTGTGGGATGGCAGTATTATGCTCAAGAACTTTCTCATTTGAAAGAACAGCCTTAGCAGGTCCGTCCATTACAATCTCGCCATCATCAAGAAGAATAATATGATCAGAGTACTCAGCAACCAGCTCAATCTTGTGTTCAACAAGTATGATTGTTTTACCCATTTCTTTCATAAGCTTGATAGTCTGAAATACCTCTTCGGTTCCGATTGGATCAAGCTGTGAGGTGGGTTCGTCAATTACAAGAACATCAGGTTCCATTACAAGGATGGAAGCAAGCGCTACACGCTGCTTTTGTCCGCCGGAAAGAGCAAAGGGATCTTTGTCTTTTAAATATTCAATCTGCAGGAACTCGAACATCTTTTCTACACGTGTATTAATCTCCTCCGGATCAACACCAAGATTCTCAAGTCCGTATGCTACTTCTTCAAAAACTGTACTTTTAATACCGCTGATCTGAATAAATGGATTCTGAAATACATAGCCGATTTTCATAGCAAGCTCACCCATGCTCAGCTCACTCATATCCTGCCCGTCCAGGATGATGTGACCGTTCAGCTCACCCTTGTAAAAATTGGGTACAAATCCCCTTAACGCACTGCACAGTGTTGTTTTACCGCTTCCGTTGCATCCAATTATTGAGCAGAACTCGCCTTTTTCAATTGAAAAATTGAGGTTCTTGAGAACATCGCCTTTACTGGTCGGATATTTATAAGACAGGTTTTTAACTTCTATAAGAGCCATAATGCAATCCTCCCTGCGATAAGTCCTATAAGAATAATAAGCATGATAACTTTGAGAGGCTTGTCAGCCCTGGTAAGTTCGATTTTATGAATTCTAGTTTTCTTAACCGGTGCGGTAAAAGCCCGTGATTCAAGAGTGATAGCTCTTTCTTCGGTATTGGCTATCGATGAAAGAACAAGCGGTCCAAGCATCGGAATAAAAGCCTTTACTCTGACCATCAGACTGCCTTCGGTTTCAACACCTCTTGCCCTCTGGGCATCCATGATAACCGTTGACTGTTTTTTCATTTCAGGAATCATCTGCAGAGTAGCCAGGATGACATAGGTTGCAGTGGGTGAAAATCCATTCTGCTCAAGTGCAAGCACAAAGTCTTTTACTTCAGTAATTCTAAAAAAGAGAACGAAAGAACATGCTATCGCAAGAACCCTCGAAGACATCTTGAACCCGAACTGGATTCCTTCATTTGTGATTCGGAAAATTCCCTTTCTCCATACCTCATCCACACCCGGATAAAAGAACATCTGCATTACCAGAATCAGGATTACCAGAATCAGAATAGATTTCCTGGAGAATTTAAGGTAATCCCTCAGACAGCCTGCCATTGCAGCAATTACCGCTGCAATCAGAAAGCAGGAATAGGCATAAATGTAGCTCGGAATAATTACTGAAGACACAGCTATCAGCAGGGCGAGATACAGCTTGGTTGTCGGATAAAGCTGCAGAACAGCATTATTTTTACTCATCAGTCCCCTCTTTTTTATACTTCTCTGCTGTCTGCCAGCATGTAGTAAATTCAACATTCTCAAATGTTTTTATATGTTTAATAAGATTGTCCAGAACTTTCATTCTTGCAGGCCGTCCGATCACCTGTGGATGGCAGGTAAGTATGAAACAGATGTCTGAATTTTCCTCTTCCATAAACTCTTCATAAAGCGCATCAAATTCAGCAATCCAGAATTCCTGCACAGCGGAAACCGGCTGTATCGCTTTTCCGGGAATCCTTACTGTGTACAGCCAGAAGGCAGCATCATCAAGTACCCAGTGAATTGGAAGTTCAACGATATCAGTCTTACGCTCAAACACCTGCAGATATCCTATTCGATCTGTATGCATCATGTTGCTTGAATACTCAAATCCTATATCAAGAAGGATATCCAGAGTATTCTCACTGAACTCCCACGCAGGAGAGCGATATCCTTTAGGCGTCTTTCCGGTAAGCTTTTCAAGTATCGCGTTCGTCTTTGTAAGCTCTTCCTTTTCTGCATCAGCAGAAGGAAGTTTGTCCGGATATGTATGGCTGTAGCTGTGGTTGCATATCTCATGTCCGGCTGTATCTATTTTCTTTATCTGCTCAGGATACCTTTCAGCAATAATTCCGGGAACAAAGAATGTTGCCGGGACTTCGTTTCTTTCAAGAACTTTCATTATTCTCGGAAGCCCCTCAACAATACCGTACGTTCCCAGAGAGCGTGTAACCGGAAGGTGATCAAGCTCACGGGAAGCCCAGAGTGATTCTCCGTCGACATCAAAGGTAAGCATTACGGGCATTTTTTTCTTCATAATATTATTCTCCGTAAAATCTTATTTTTTTAAAAACTCTATTGCAGAGCGGGCATAAATCTCAACAGACTGGACAAGACGTTTAATCTCTACTTTTTCATCTGCAGTATGAGATTCATTTGCCGGACCGGGTCCGAGAATAACTACAGGTATACCGGCATGAAAGATATGTGACGCATCTGTACAACCGCCCTTTCCTCTGTATTTAGGGTCAGTTCCGGTTACATTTTTAAATGCCTCTTCTATTGTGGTAACCACTGCATCTGAAGCCTCTGTAATAAACGGATCCCAGCCCTTATTGATAAGACTCAGTTCAGTTGTAAAGCCTTCAGTTTCAACCTCATCAAGAGCAGCCTGTATCTCGGATGTGATTGATTCCTCTGTTTCACCAGGAAGCATTCTGCGGTCGATTGTAAGAATACATTCTTCAGGGATAATATTAGTCTGCCGGCCGCCGCTGATTATGGTAAAAGAAAGGCTCGGCTGCTTAACCTGGTCTTCGAAGATTTCATTATAGTAATCAAATTTGATTTTCTTTACAGCTTCAATTACTTTTGCGGAATGCTCAACTGCATTCTTCCCGACATGAGGCCGGCCGGCATGACAGGCAGAACCTGATATCTTGATTTCAAACCATCTTAAACCCCGCTGAGCATTTTCGATATAGAAATCTGTCGGCTCAGAAGAAACAGCACCGTCATACCGGTTACCAAGTTTTTCAAGAAGCATTCTCGTTCCATTTTTGCTTCCTGTTTCTTCGTCTCCGATTCCCCAGAACTCAATCTCACCATCCAGTTCAATACCGTTATCCTTTATAGCCTTCATTGCTGCCATCATTGATGCAACTCCGCTCTTCATATCTGAAGCACCGCGTCCGATAATGAAACCGTCTTTTTCTACAGCCTCAAAAGGATCCACAGTCCAGTTTAATCCTGCAGGGACTACGTCAAAGTGTCCGTTCCATAGGATTTTCTTTCCGCCTTTTTTACCGAATCTGGCAACTACATTGGCGACACCTTCACTTTTCACTATTTCGGCTTCGATATCGTTCGATAAAAACCAGGTGAGGATAAACTCTGCACATTCATCTACATGGCCAGGGGGATTTACGCTTTTAATTCTGATAAGCTGTTTTGTAAGTTCCCTTACTTCTTCTCCATCTATTTTAAGTTCGATCATTTTAGTTTCCTGTTTTATTTCATCATTTTTAAAACACTTGCAACCCTGCGGCCAAGCATCTTTGCGCTTTTCATTCCAAGCTCATCTTCAAGTACAGCATCCCTTGACTTGCCCCGCTGCGGGTATGTAGTTCCTGCAGCACCAAGATAGCAGCCGGGTGTGGGTTCCGGGCCTGTTCCAACAACAATCATATTCTGTATGAAATAGTAGTAATGGATAGCCTGAATGGTAAATTCCTCACCGCCGTTTCTGTTTCCACCGACAGCAATAGCTCCTCCAATCGTGTTGCTTAATGCATTCTGATATGAACTTTTCCCATATCTAAGCAGACCTTCAGTTCTATCCATAAAAGCTTTTACCTGTGCAGTCATTGAACCGAAGTAAACCGGACTTCCAATAATCAGTGCGTCACATTCCTTAAGTTTTGGATAGATATCTTCCATTCCGTCTGTGATAGGAAGGCAGGGCTTATCCTTCTCTGCCGCTTTTTCATTACAGCATGCAAAACATGAAATGCATGGTTTAATTTCATAATCACGCAGGTAAATTGTTTCAGTTCTTATACCGTCTTCAAGTTCAGCTTCATCAAGTGCTGTTTTAAGCATAATATCCAGGTTTGCGCCCTTCCGGGGGCTTCCTGAAATTCCTAATATAAGTTTCTCACTCATTAAATAATCCTTATTTTAAAAGTTCTACAACGCCGGAGCTAAGCCCGGGCACAAATGTAATAACAAGAAGTGTTATTAAAAGTCCAATAATAAAAGGCAGCGCCTTCGAAACTATTTTATCCATTGGGATTCCTGTCATTCCCGAGGCTACAAATAGATTCAGCGCAACAGGAGGTGTAACAAACCCGACTTCAAGATTAACAGTCATCATTATTCCAAGATGTATAGGATCTATCCCCAGAGGCTGAAGAACCGCAAGTAGAATAGGAGCGAATACAATTATTGCAGACATGGTATCAAGAACCATTCCTGCGAGAAGCAGAAAGACGTTAATTATCAATAGAATTACAATCAGATTGTCCGTTACTGAAAGCAGCAGATCACTTATCATTCCCGGTATTCCAAGCATTGCAAGCACTCCGCCCAAAGCCGCAGCCGGGGCAAAAGTCAGCATGATACCGCCGATAAATGAAGCGTTTTCATTAAAGATTTTAAGCAGATCCTTCCACTTAAGTTCCTTATGAACAAACATTCCTATAATAATTCCATAGACGATGGCAACTACCGCCGCTTCAGTCGGAGTGAATATTCCTCCGTAAATTCCTCCAAGAATAATTACCGGCATTATCAGAGCCCACTTGGCTTCCCATAAGGCGGAAAGAATTTCTTTCACCGATGATTTTTCACCGCTGCCCTTGTACCCCTTTTTCCAGGAAACTATTTTAGCTATTACAATCAATACACCGGCTTCCACAATTGCTGGAACAACGCCTGCCAGAAAAAGATCTCCGATTGATGTGTTCGTCGCGCAGCCGTAGACAACCAGCGGTATACTTGGCGGAACGATTACCCCAAGGCTCCCTGATACAGCTACAAGGCCCGTGGACCAGGTCCGATCGTATCCGGCTTTCTGCATATGCGGAATCATTATGGTTCCAATTGCAGCTACAGTGGCGGGTGCTGACCCTGATATCGCCCCGAAGAACAGACAGGCAAGAATTACTACTGTCCCCAGTCCGCCTGTTGTTCCGCCGCTGAATTTATTTGCAGCATTAATAAGCCTCCTTGAGAGTCCGCCCTTTTCCATAATAGCGCCTGCAAGAATAAAGCAGGGAACGGCAAGCAGCGGAAGCGAATCCAGTCCTGAGTACATCGACTGGGCTATAAACTTCAAACTTGTCACATCAAAAAGAAATGCGACTGATATCATTCCTATTGCGAAACAGATTCCTATCGGAACCCCTATTACCAGAAAAAGAACTGCCAGGCCGGCAAGTACCATAGTTTCCATTTAACTCTCCTGCAGCCCTGTTTTAGATTCACGGATAATCTTCACTGTATCCTCAATCAGACGAATAGTAATTGCAGCGAACGAAATCGGCAGAACCGAATAAATCGCCCACTTCGGGATTTCTGTTATTGCAGTAGTCATTCCGAATCTTTTAAGATTTGCCACAACGCCTATCAGTCCGTAAATAATAAAAACATTTGTTATCATAAAAACTATATTGGCAATTACAGCCAAAACAGTCTGTGCTTTCGGTTTTAATAAATTTGTAACTACTTCTATCTTTAAATGCTGTCTTCTTCTGGTTGCCCCTACGGCACCCAGGTAAACTGATAAAATAAAAAGTACTATTGCAATTTCTTCAGTAAAAGAAATTGAGTTTCTGAATACATATCGTGAAACAACCTGAAGGAACAGCAGAACTACCATTACAGCAGAAAAAGATGCGGCTACTATATACTCAATATTCCCTAAAAACCATTTTAATCTTTTCACAAGATTCTCCTGTTCTTAATTCTCAAACATATGCCGGCAGGAATATCCTGCCGGCTTCAATAATCTATTTAAGTCCGGCTGCAGTAATAATGCTGCCGAAATATTCAACACCGATTGACTCTTCCATTTCGGGCCAAGCAGTCATTGCCTTTTCCTGAAATACTTTCAGTTCAGCTTCTGAAGGTTCATAAACTTCAAGAATTCCCTTAAGCTTGAGAAGGTATTCTGCCTCTGCGTTCTTTACTTCGTTTAGAGTAAAAGCAGCTGCTGCAGCTGAAGCCTTGTCAAATGCAGCCTTTACATCAGAAGGAAGGCTCTGGTAGTAATCTTCGTTTACAGCCATTGTTCCAACTGCCGAGAGGTGGTTAGTGATAGTAAGGTACTTCTGAACTTCTGCAAACTTGTAGTCATAGATAGTTGAAAGCGGATTTTCCTGACCATCAACAACCTTCTGCTGAAGTGAAGTAAACAGCTCGCCAAAAGAAATCGGGGTCGGTGAACAGCCGAGAGCCTTCATTCCGGCAATATGAAGAGGATTGTTCTGAACTCTAATCTTCAGACCCTTCATGTCATCGGGAGTCTTAACGGCATTCTTACTGTTTGTAAGCTGCCTCATGCCGATAGGAGCATAGTAAAGAGGTCTGAGGTTTGTATCTTCAAGACATTTCTCAGTCATTATGTCACCTACTTCACCGCCAAGAAGGTCCATGGCATTATCCATAGAAGTGAAAAGGTAAGGAACATCAAAGGGCTGAAAAGCGTTTGTAAGCTCGGCAAAACTTCCAAGAGGCCAGTCGGTCATTTCAAAAGATTCATTCTGAAGACCACCGAGGATAGCATCGGTACTTGTACCAAGTGTTCCGCCAAGGTAGTACTGAATTTCTACTTTATCTCCGAGTTCTGTTTTAAGAACCTCAAAGAATTTCTTGAAACCTCTCATATAAGGGTGATCATCAAGATTTCGGCTTGTTGAAGCGTATCTAAGGACAATTTTGTCCGGATTATCTGATTCTGCTGTAATAAAGTTGGTTATTGACAGAGTTTCACCAGCTGCTTTGGTTTCAGCACCTTCAGTTGTTGCTGTTTCAACTTTTGCCTTCACACAACCGCTGAAAATCAATGCTGTTGCAACCAATGCTGCAAATAAAATATTTTTTTTCTTCATCTTGTATTCCTCCAAGTAAATTTATTAAAAAAAGTTAATACTTCTGTTTCCTAATTTTTAAGTTCCGTTTTTCTCCTCCTTTTATAGGGTCGTTATATCATCTGCTCATGCATGAAGCTTTTCTGCCAGCCAGCCGAGGTTTAAATCATACAGTTTGCCCCTGGATGGAATTCCTTTTTCATCCCAACCTCTCATCTCAAAAAGATCTTTTATGCCGTCGGCCAGATTTTTTTTATCTACCGCATAATAATTTGAATGTTCATTCGCCAGATCTTCATGACTCCGCTGTGAAAGATTATCTTCACTTGAAGCAGAACCGTGCAATATGTTAAATGCCCGTCCCATATTCTCAGCACGTTCTCCGGCTTTCATAATTTCGTAAAGGCTTGTGTATTCCCACCCTGTTGCAGCTCTTAAAAGCTCAACAACTGTGTTAAGGCTTATTACCCCGCGGGGAGCAAATACAAGGATGCACATCCCTGCACAGTTCTGAAAGCTGGTCCATTCCGATACGGTTTTTACATTACGTGCTTTTTTCCAGGACACTTCGGAAGGACTTATGGGTTCGTAAATCCCGATCCCGCTGAGTTTATCAAGAACTATTCCAGGATTGGATATCATAGTGTCATGTACTATATACATATGGTCTGTAGCATTGGCGGCTGTTGAATATGCAAATGCAAGGCCGGTTTTAGTCCGGGCATCGTGAAGTGCATACTCCTGTTTTCTGCTTGTATTCAGATACACTTCACTTCCCTTACCTATCTTCTCAGCAGCTCTAAACGATCCTTCAGCAAGCAGGGAAGAAAAGTTATCGGCCCGCAGAGCTATTCTTTCAAGAAGAGTTAATACTGCATAGGAGTTTCCGAATTCGAGCCTAAGTCCGTTGGTAAATTCTGTATCAATCAATCCGTTTTCAAAACATTCCATTGCAAAAGCAATAGTTCCACTAACTGAGATAGTATCCATACCGAAGCGGTTACAAAGCTCATTGGCCTTCGATATAAGTTTGAGTTCGGCCATCATGCAGTTGGCGCCGAATCCTGCGATTGTTTCATATTCAGGACCGCCGAAAGCTGGATCAATTGATAGTGATTCTTCGTTGACATCTACCACACGCTTACATCTAACCGGACATGCAAAACAGCCCTCCCGCTTGCTCATGATAGTCTCGGCAAGTTTCTGCCCTGTTATCTCTTCAGCGTGTTGATTCTCACCGTATTTAAAATTTCTTGACGGAAACATTCCTGCCGCGTTAAGCGTGGATATTCCGCCTGATGTGCCATAGTCAAACAGTCCACGGCTTAAGGGTTCATTCTTGTAAACAGCAAGATATTCTTTTCTTAATTCAGATATCTTTTCAGGATTTGCGGTTTTTATTTCACCGCTTCCCTTCACTGCAATTGCCCTGAGATTCTTCGAACCCATAACGGCACCCATTCCATTACGGCCGTTATAATGTTTAAGATTATTTGTAATACAGGCGTACTTAACCAGATTTTCACCTGCAGGACCAATCTGGAGAACTGAGGTTTTCTGCTCTCCCAGCTCATTCCGGATCAGCTGCTGAACAGTTCCGGTTTCTTTTCCCCAGAGCTCCGCTGCATCATTAATTTGAATATCAGAGTCAGTAATACTTAGATAAACCGGTTTCTCTGCTTTTCCTTCTATAATAACAGCATCCCATCCGGCCTTTTTAAGTTCAGGTCCCCAGAAACCGCCCGCTTCCGACTGGCCGAAACCGCCGGTAAGTGGAGATTTTGCACCTACGGTATACCTCGGTGTACCTGCTATCGGTATGCCTGTTAGAACACCTGTGGCAAAAATCAATTTATTTTCAACACCCAGGGCATCAGCTTCAGGAGATACTTCATTTAATAGATAATGAGCAATAATCCCCTTTCCACCCATATACATCCTGTAAAATGTCTGATCTGGGGTTTCTATAGTTATATCTGAAGTACTCAGATTAACTCTGAGTATCTTTCCCGTATATCCGTAAATCATATTTTCTTCCATCATAAAAATCATCCACCGCCAAAAACCGGAAAAACTTCCACGAAGTCTCCATCAGATAAAATATCTGTATCGTTAATATTTCTGTTTAAACCGTTTACTCTGATTAAAGCGGTATAATCTTTTTTTACACCACATTTCATAAGCAGTTCCTGAACAGAAAAAGTATCATCTGTTTCTATTTCCATAGTTCCCTCCCTGTTTCCGGAAAGGAATACAAAAAATGAATAAAGCTTAACCTTTATCTTCACTGACATCCTTCAGTAATGGTATTGTAGCTCCTGCATCGGGCATCAAAAGCACTGAAGCTTTCTCACTAATTCTACCGACAGCCTCATCGAGTGCAGCCTGCAGCGAACTAAAAGGGACGAAGTTAATAGACTTCACAATTTCATCATCCAGATCACTGACCATGAATATTTCCGCCTTCTGCAATATCATGGAGATAGCGGCAGCCTTGTGACCTCCGAGTACAAAATTGGATTCAATTTCAACCAGCATTTCTGATGGTTTTTTATTCTTCATCCATGATTCAAAGGTTTTCTCGCCAAAACCCTCTGCAGCTGAAGCTGCAAGAATAATTATGCCGCCGTCTTCCACAGCATATTTGGCATTGTCAAGTCCCTTTTGAGCCTGATAAAGATTTATATCTTTCGGATATCCCCCCGGAGATGCAATTACAATATCAGCCTTTGAAGCAAGCTCAACACCGTTCATCCGGTCGAGATACCTGCAGCCGTTTCTGTGAGCTTCAAGATAATGACCTGCAACTGCTTTAACGATCTCTTTCTTATTATCAAGAATCACGTTCAGAATAAAATCAATTTTGATAAACTCACCAACCTGATCTATATCCTGTCTGACAGGATTATCATCAAGCCTGCCCGCTGCAGCATTTTTATTCGTCATATTCGAATGGTTGACCTGTATAGCTGCGTGACTTGACACTCCGGGCATCAAAGCTTTGGCCCCGCCGGAATAACCTGCGAAATAGTGAAATTCAATATTCCCCACGCATATCAGTCTGTCTGCTTCCGCTACCGGCCTGAATATATCTACAGGCGTTCCGTTCCTGCACACCCCGAGATTGATGCAGCAGTTCATTTCGGAATCAAGCAGATTTATTCCGCTTGAATAAACTTCTTCACCGGCCAGATATTTCTTTTCATCTTCAGTATGACTGCGGTGACTGCCGAGTGCAAAAACAATGGTTATATCACTGTCACGGACTCCTGCACTGTGAAGCCGTTTAACAAGTTCCGGTATAACCAGTCTCCCGGGAAAGGGCCTTGTAATATCACTTGTAACAATCACTACAGACTCACCAGGCTTAACTATTTCCTCAAGTCTTTCTGTTCCTGCCGGATTATCAAGGGCATTATTTATTTCATCAAAGCCGCTTCTGTTATGTACAATTTCATTGGGAATCAGCGTTCCCACATAATTTTTTTCAGGTATATCAACAGAGATAGTTTTTCTGCCGTATTTAAGCTCAAACATCAGCCCAGATCTCCTCTTCCGAGGGCATTACAACTCCATCTATCACTGTTGAAATTCGTGTAATATTCATCAAGTGTGTGTAATTAAAATTATCAGAGATAATATTGTTCCCCCATGTACCGCATCCGAAGATAGTTGTGGGAACAAGGCCGTTCAGATAGCTTCCGCCACTCATGGTAGCCCCGACCTGATTCACAAGAAGCCGGCTTACGTTCAGGTTCTCACCGGCATATCTGATATGTTCATCATTTCCGGAATGTATAACTACTGAATGCCCCATACCTTCAGCTTCTATATTCTCAGCCGCGATTGCAACTGCCTCTTCAAAGGTTTCGTATCTTTTAAGGCCAATTACCGGAAACAGCTTTTCTCTGCAGAAAAGTTCCTCTTCTCCAGCGCCGTAAACTTCAATAACTATAAGCCGAACATTATCTTCAAGCTCAATACCTGCATCATAAGCAAGCTTTGATACAGGCTGGCCGACTACTTCTTTTGAAACATTTCCTTCTTCATCAAAAATCAGATTCCTGAGTTTTAAAGCTTCATCAGAATTTCTGACGAAGTATGCACCCTGAGACTCAAGCTCTTTTACTGTTTCAGCAAAGTCATCGTTATGAACGAGAATCATTTGCTCAGCAGAACTGATAATTCCGTTGTCAAAGATTCTTCCATTTATTATTTTCTCAACCGATTCGCTTATACAGACTCCCCTGTCAATAATGCACTGCGCATTTCCTGCGCCGACACCGAATGCAGGTTTACCGCAGGAATATGCAGCTTTAACTGTGGCCGAGCCTCCGATGGCTACAACAACATCAACTGAGCTCATAAGCTCTCTGCTTTTAAGCACATTAGGATCTTCTATTGTCTGTATAAGATTTTCGGGTGCCCCAAGAGTCTTAAGGTTCATATTGATAAGTTCAGCAGTATATGCGGCGCATTTTCGTGCACGCGGATGAGGAGCGATGATTATAGAATTACGCGCCTTCACGGCAAACATTGCAATACACATAGGTGTTGTTATTGGATTGGTACAGGGGGTTACCGCTCCCACAACACCCATTGGTTTTGCTATTTTTATGATTCCGTTTACCGCATCTTCTTCCACAGCCCCTACAGACTTTTTCCCCTTGAGACTGTGCCAGAGCATACTTGCAGTTCGGCGGTTCTTTTCGACTTTATCGCCGTAAATACCCATGGAGGTTTCATCAACCGCCATGCTTGCCAGAACTTCCGCATTGTCAAAAACAGTTTTTGCAATAGCTTTCACGATTTCATCTATGTATTTCTGTGAGCATGTTTCCAGTTTTTTCTGTGCGGCAGAAGCCTTCTGCACCATATCTGAAATTACATCAAATTCCATCTAAAGCTATTCCTTTTCCTTATTCTGTGACTGCTTTTATCGCGTTCTCAAGGATTTCAAGACCAACTTTAAGCTGCTCATCGGTAACAACAAGCGGCATAAGAGCTCTTACTATCTGATTATATGAACCTGCTGTCTTAAGAACCAATCCGGCTATCCTGCACTCTGCAAGTATTTTATTTGCAGTTTCAGGATCAGGTTCTTTAGAAATCCGGTCTTTTACAAATTCAAGAGAAACCATTGCACCGGATACACGGTATGTTCCGATTGCCTTATATTTATCAAACCAGTCTTTGAACGCAGCTTCACATCTTTCGCCGATGGCCATGGCCTTGGAAGCATAGTCGTCTCTCTTTAGTATTTCGATGACCTTTAAGGAGGAGGCACAGGCAACAGGGTTTCCGCCGTAAGTACCTCCTATTTCACCTGCAGTCAGAGATTCCATTATCTCTTCTCTTGCAGTAACAGCACTTATCGGGAGTCCTCCTCCCATAGCCTTGGCTGTAATTAGAATATCAGGATAAACACCCGCTTCTTCCCAGTACTCTGTAGCGAACATTTTTCCAGTTCTGCAGTAGCCGGTCTGAACTTCATCTGCAATCAGGAGGATTTTGAATTCATCACAAAGCTTTCTAAGCCCCTTTATGTATTCAATGGGAGGAACTATAAAACCGCCCTCTCCCTGAATAGGTTCAATAATTACAGCAGCAACTTTCTGAGGAAGAATATAGTCAACAAACATATACCGCAGCTTTTCTAGGTAAAAATCAGCAAGCTGCTCTTCCGGAATTCCGGGTTCAGCCCTGTAGGTATTGGGAAATTCAGCACGATGGACACCCGGTGCAAGCGGCATAAAACCGGCCTTATACACTTGACCGCTTGTTAGAGTCATAGCCATAAAGGTTCTGCCGTGAAAGCATCCAGAATATGCAATTATATCAGTCCTGCCGCTGAACTTTCTGGCAATCTTTATTGCATTATCAACTGCTTCAGAACCGCTGTTGAAAAATGCAGTTCTTTTCTTGTAATCACCCGGAGTAATATCGTTTATCAATTCTGCAAGTTCAATATACTCTGAATAATGCAGTGTATTTATCTGCGGATGAAAGTATCTTGCAGCCTGATCCTGTACAGCCTTAACCACCTCTTCATTGCTGTATCCGATATTCAGGGCGCCGATTCCTCCGACCCAGTCCATTATGATATTACCGTCAAGGTCAACTATCATAGCACCTTCGCCCCTGTCAATTACAAACGGCGCCGCACATCCAATTGATGACGGAATAGCTTTATTTCTTCTTTCAATTACTGCCTTCGATTTAGGTCCAGGCAGTTCAGTAATTATTTTTGGTAAAGATTCTCTAAGCAATTAATTTCTCCAAATTATTATTCTGCAATTTAAATGCATTTCTTATGCCAAAAAACCACCTTTATAGTCTATTTTATTTGAATTTGCTAAATATTGCTGATATTTCCTTTGATTTTTGCATTTTGGGTAAAATATATTAATTTTTTGAAGTATATATAAACCTACGTTTATGTAGGAAATAATTTATTAAGTTTAAATGTATTAAGTTTGTAATACTCTATTAAAATAATTATTATTTTATGGTATTCTTAATATACCAACGGAGGGATTTTTTTGACTGAAAGAATAGATATAAACCTGTTTACCGAGCCGGTAATTCTGCTGGATTCTGAATATCAGCTCATAAAAACTAATCAGGCTTTTACCAGTTTTTTCAGCAACGGCAACTCTCTTGAACAGACTATAGAACTTATCCGCACAAGAGATGAAAAAAAGAATCAGGAGTTTTTGCTTTTCATTTATAAAGATAAAGAGTTTATAATACATATCTACAGTCTTGCAGGGCAGGAGCTGCTGCTATGTCTTATTTCTGATTCAACACATATTGAAGATGCCGCCTTTTCTCTATCCTCAATTCAGTCAATGAAAGATGAGTTTCTTAATATGCTGAGTGTACTTCATGACGACTTTGTAATAATTGATCGCTATGGAGTAATTGTCAGCGCTATGCCCAATTTCGAGACTATGTACGGAATCTCAAGACAGGAAGCTATCGGAAAAACAATTTTTGAAATGGAAGAGAAAAAGATTTTTAATCCTTCCGTTGCCATCAGAGTATTTAAATCCGGAAATACAGAAACCCTCCTGCAGCTTACCGGAGCAGGAAAATATCTTATGTGTACCGCAATCCCGATAAAAGACAAGGATGGAAACATTGAAAAAGTTGTAAGCTATACCCGTGACATAACCAAATATCAGACACTTAAAGATGAATACGAAAACCTCGAAGATACATTAAAACTATACAGTGCCGAAATTGACCGCCTGCGAAATGATCGTGATCCTGTTCCTTCAATAATCGGCCGCTCACAGGTAATTAAAAATATATCAGCAACTCTTCTCAAGATCTCCAGATTTGATGCCAACGTACTTTTTCTTGGAGAATCAGGTGTCGGTAAAACAATGTTCGCCAAGATTATGCATTCCCAAAGCGGTAGAAGTGAAGGCCCGTTTATTGAAATAAACTGTGGGGCAATTCCCGAAAGTCTACTTGAATCGGAACTATTCGGTTATGAAAAGGGAGCATTCAGTGGAGCCAGCAAAGAAGGCAAACCCGGACTGATTGAACTTGCGAACGAAGGAACCCTCTTTCTTGATGAAATCGGAGATCTTCCGCTTCACATGCAGGTTAAGCTTTTGAAGGCAATCCAGGAAAAGAAAATTATACGGCTCGGCGGAGCAAACCTGAAGGAAGTAGATTTCAGGCTTATCGCAGCTACAAATAAGAACCTGGAGAAACTCGTTCATGAGGGTTCATTCAGGGAAGATCTTTATTACCGGCTTAATGTAATAACCATTAAAATCCCCGGTTTGAGAGACAGGAAGGAAGATATTTTTACTCTGGCCAATCATTTTGTTAATGTAATCGGAAAGAAGTACGGGCTCAAGAGAACCCTTTCCGGAACTGTGATAGACTACCTTGTCGAATACGACTGGCCGGGTAATATCAGGGAACTTGAGAATCTAATAGAAAGAATGATTCTCACTTCCGATGACTACATGATAAGCGAAGAACAGCTGCCTACAAAAATCAAGGCCAGCATCTTTCATACAGCAAGCAGCAGCAGTTCCCTGAAAGATATTCTTGAATCAGTAGAGCGAAGACTGATAATTGATGCGTACAAAAAACACGGTACATCAACAGGTGTAGCCGCAGAATTGAATATCAGCCAGCCTTCCGCTTCCAACAAAATCAATAAATATATAAAAGAGACAGAAGGCTAAAATATTTCAGCCAGCCTTCTGCCCGAAATATTGTAGAGATTCAATACCGCCAGAGTCCTCTGATTCATGAGCAATTGCTTCTGATTCAGCTGTTCATTGTAATCAAGCTCTACAGCCTTCACTGCAAGCGAAGTTGAAAGACCAGCCTGCTCCCGGCTTTTTTCTCTTTCCAGCAGATCAAGATCATAGACAAGTTCCGTTTCAATTAATTCAAGCTGTCTGTCTATATTCTTTATTGAATCCAGGCCACTCTCAAATGAAAGACTTACCTGCCTTAGAGCATCTTCAAAAAGGTAGTGAGCAGCTTCAATTTCTGCTTTATCAGATTCTCTTCTTTTTTTATTCTCACCCCAGTCTATCAGGCCGAATGAAAGAGCTACAGTCAGCTGGGCGTTTAATTCGGCTTCACCAAGATTATCATATGCCTCAAAAAAATCATCGGCAGAATCTGTATTTCCTGGATTTATCACTGCAGTAACTTCTAAAACAGGCTCAGTGCCGTCAGGAAGAATCGCAGATTGAATTTCCAGTATTCTTTTCAGTTCAGAAGCTGCCTGTACCTGTACAGCTCCGCTGAACAATTCCGCTTCAAGTTCTGCCAGCATGGTCTTATCAGGTTTAATCAGTGGAAGCTCAGGCATTTTTACCAGTTCATTTCCAGTAATATTTTTTATATCACGTAAAGCCGCCTCATACTGGTAAGACAGCTCTCTGCTGATATCTTCCAGTCTTCTAAGCGACAGTTCTTCGGCAATAAAATCCAGCCTGCTTATTTTGCCTGAGGCTTCATCCTCAGCTGCAAGCTTTAGAGAATCAGCAGAAATTGCGATCCTCTGTTCAATTACTTCGAGTGACATTTTAATTGACAGGGCTTTTACAACAGCAGAATAGACCGATATAACAAGAGCATTTTCAGTATTTAGTACCGACCGGCTTTCGGAATTGACGCTTAAAACTGTTAATTCTCTGGCAAGCTTTATTGAGTCAAATCGTATCATAGATTCTGAACTTCGGTCGGTAAACAGCGGCTGCCTAAAATACAATCCTGCTGAGGGAGTTATGAAATAACTCAGCGTTTCTTCATCAGCTGGAGAAGAAATTAAAAGGCTGCCGCTTCCGCTGAGATTCAGCAGACCTCCCCCGGGAAGGAGTGTATCCAGAGCAAGACCTGCTCCGGCGGTATGCTTTCGTTTTCTCTCCACCGGATATGAATAGTAGTCTTCACCCAGACTGTATTTGTAGAGGGGGCTATTACTGTCGGTTGTAAATGACAGGCCTGGAAGTGTAGACAGATTTTCAGCCGCTGCCCCGGCTATTGCCGAACTGTATGATGACTGCGCTGCTTTAAGCTTATTATCAGAAGTAAGTGCAGCATCTATAAGATCATTAAAATCACTTCCGTAAACAGAAGACCCTGCGCCTAATATCATAAACAGAATTATTAATTTATTTCTCATTTTTTATTCTCCTTTTCCGGTCGTACAGAAAACCGTAGAATGACGGTATAAACAGGAGTGCTGTGGCTGTAGAAAATATCAGACCGAAAACAATGGTAGTTGCCATAGGACCCCAGACTACAGACTTTCCTCCAAGACCGAGCGCTGTCGGAAGAAGCCCGGCTATTGTTGTTAAAGATGTAAGCATAATTGGACGCAGCCTCGTAGCAGCCGCCTCTACTACCGCATCGCCGGTTTTCAGACCTGATTCCTTTAACTCATTAATAAAGCTGATCAGTACAATAGAATCATTTACTGCGATACCAGCAAGCGCTACACCGGCATAAAGAACGGTAGTTGAAAAAGGAGTTCCTGAGAAAAACAGGTAAAGGACAACGCCGGCAAAAGCAAATGGAACTGTCAGCAGTATTAAAACAGGCTGAGTATATGAATTAAACTGTGCACCGAGAATTAAATAAATCAGGAAGGCTCCTATAAGAAAGAGCCTCAGAATATTGATTATAAGATTTGAAAGCTCTGCGAACTCCCCTCCTACCTTCAGCTCAATTTCAGGATAAACAGGCGATATTTCAGTATTAAAAAATTCTTCGATTGATGTGTTTATTTCAGGAACAGCATCATCATTGTACGCGTCTGCAGAAATGGTAATCTCTCTTCTTCCGTCAACACGCTTTATCGATGAAAAGCCCTCTTCCTGCTCGACATAACCGATCGATGTAAAAGGCACAAGGACTCCTGAGGAGGAAGGAATTTTCATCTGATTAACCAGTCTGAATTCGACAGGTCTTTCAAGACTGTATCTTACAACTACATCAGTCTCTTTATTTTTTCTGAATATTGTTGTTGCCGTGACTCCGTCAAACGAAGCTCTGACAAAGTTTCCCACATCTGCAACCGAAACACCCAAAGCACTTGCACGTTCACTGTCAACTTTAAGCCTGATTTCAGGTTTACCGTTCTGAAGATTATCTTCGATATTTACAAGGGCATTATATGTTCTCAATTTATCCTGAATAAGGGCGGAAACGGTTTTAAGATCTTCATAATCATCACCTTCGAATCTGATGGTGAAAGCCTGTTCAACTGGCGGACCGTTAGCGGCTTTACGGTAAATAACTTTTTCAGGCCCGGGGACCTTTTTCAGAATATTTTTAACATCCTCGATTATTTCGGGTATTGAACGCGTGCGTCCGTCTTTAACCTCTTCAAGGTCGACAGTAATCTGGGCAACATTGTTACCGCTCAGGTTTCCGGAACTCCCACCTGAATATCCAGCAGATGAAGTAATAGAAGTAATTTCACCATTGCCGATAAACGGAAATAATTCGGCTTCCATTTCCGAAACAACATCAAGGGTTTTCTCGAGCCGAGTTCCAGGCGCCATTTCAATATTCACATAAAACAAGCTGTAATCTTCGGCACTGAAAAGATCCTGGTTAAGCCCGGGCACCAGAGCAAATGATGCAAGCATCATTACAATAAAGATGATTACAGTTAATCCCCTGTGCCGGTATACAGATGAAATAATTTTCTTATAACGATTGCGCACCGGAATAAACCAGTCTTTACGTTTTTTAGTTTTTGCAGAGGGCCAGTCTGCATAGTGACTGGGGATAAATACAATTGCTTCGAATGTGGAGGCGATAAGGGCTATGGAAACGGTTAAAGGAATAATCCGAAGAAATCGACCTATGGTTCCCGGAAGTATCATCAAAGGAAGAAAAGCCGCCACAGTAGTACCTGTTGCCGCAATTACAGGAATTACAACCTGATTGACACCTTTGACCGCAGCTTCCCGCCTGCTTAATCCATCCTGCTGAAGCCGGTAGCTGTTCTCTATAATGACTATAGCGTGATCAACAATCAGACCGAGGACAAGAACAAGACCAAAAAGCGTATTAGTGTTAAAAGTTTCACCAAGATAATCGAGTATCAGAAACGTAATAGCAAATGTGACAGGAATTCCTAACGCTGTCATAATAGCATTTCTCAAACCGATAAAAACAATAAGTATTATTACCAGAAGAATAAGTCCTAGCATAGCATTATTCAGCAGAACGCCTATACTGTCTTTGATCTGAATTGTGGAATCATTCTGCAGCTGTATTTTAATTCCCGGATATTCCTGGTAGGGAAATTCTGAAACGGCAGCTTTCACTCCTGCAACTATCGAAGACGCATCACCGCCGGCAACTTTTGCAACTTTTAAAAGAACTGCATCTTCACCATTAAACCTGACATATTCACCTGAATCAGAAAAAACAGATTTAACTTCTGCAATATCACCTATCCGCACGACACCACTTGAGTCGCTTGTCCTTACTATAAGTTTATCAAAACTATCCGATGTATCTGCTTCTGCAACAGTGCGCACAAGGTATTCTCTTCCGCTTGTTTTAAAATCACCACCGGGGTAATTTCCGGTATTGGACTGAATAGTTCTTACAATCTGGCTGATTGTTATTCCTAAAGACTCGAGTCTTGATTTGTCAGCATCAACAAATATTTTTCTTTCACGTTCTCCTACAGTACTTACAGATGACACCTGTGAAATTTTCTCCATTTCTGAAGCAAGAGTCTCCGAGGCTTCTACTATCACCGGGTAGGGAATTTTTCCATAGACAGCTACTTCAATTACAGGCAGAAAGTCAGCAGAAGAGAACTCATCAATAATTGCCGGCAGAGTCCCGTCCGGTAGAGAAATTCTTGCAAATCTTGTCTGAACATCCTGTATATACCGCCCGAACTCATCGTTTGTAATACCGTCATCAAATTCTACTCTTACGGTACTCAAACCTTCACTGCTTACTGACTGAATACGCTTTAAATCCTTTAAGCCGTCCATTTCGTTTTCTATTTTTATGGTAACTGAAGATTCGATATCTTCAGCTGAAACACCGGGATACGGAACTATGATATTCACCCAGTAAAAAGGAACCTCTGCAAACTGTTCCTGAGGAAGCTGCAGCATACTGAAAGTTCCTAATATTATGAGAGTTATCATAAGTATAGTCAGAAGAACAGGGTTTTTAACTGAAAACTTTCCAATATTCATATTCTTCTCCATTAGTCCCTTAGTCTGAAAATAACAGGATATCCGTCAGCAAGACTCTTTATTCCGGTAACAAGAACTATTTCTCCCTGCATAAGCCCTGATCTGATTTCTATCCGGTCTCCGGCAAGCTTCCCGGGTTCAACCTCTGTAAGCCTGGCTTTTCCGGATTGCTCAACATATACAAAACTGCTGCCGCCGAAATTAACCACAGCAGCAGAAGGTATAACCAGGCTGTCTTCAACCTCTGGATTAATACTTACCACCGCAGGCATTCCGGAACGGATTCTTGTTCCGTATGGATTAGCAGCAGAAACAATCACTTTAAAGCTGCCGGTTGCTCTGTCACTGCTGAGTGCAACGGCCTCTACTTCTGAAACAATTTCAAGTCCGTCTACCTTTATTACAGCAGGGGCTCCTTCTGATATATTTCCCACATCGTCATCACTGACAAAAACATCCACTTTGACACCGGATAGATCTACTATAACGCCTACTGGACTTCCTGCAGAAAGATAGCTGCCTTCTTCAAGGCTGCTATTCAGATCTGCAAGATATCCTTCTACAGGAGCAGCAATTGAAGTATTTTCGTAATTTTTCCGAGCCTGCTCCAGCCTGGCTTCTGCGCCTGTATAAGCGCTTTTTGCCTTTATATATTCTGCATTACTTGCATTGCCGTTACGATAAGCACGTTCAACAGCATCATAGTCAATCTTTATACTTTCTAAATCCTGTTCAGCCTGCTTTAGATTAAGAACTGCAATTGAATCATCAACAGTTAAAACAGATGCACCGGCTTCAAGATAATCACCGATTCCAGCTTTCATGGCGGTAATCTTTCCGGAGGTTTCTGCAACAATCGAGGCTTCCTTCGCACCCCTTAAAAGTCCAGAGGCATCAACTGATGATACCAGCTTTCCGTAATCAGCTTTAAAAGCTTCAACTGAAACAGGGTCGGGTTCTGCAGGGATTGGACTTGCAGCACTGACATCTTCCGCTTCACTTGAGGAGCAGGAAATAGCTATAAATGAGGATATGATGATTATTGTATAAGCTATGTAATTTCTGGAACTTTTCATATAATTCTCCTTATATAACAAAAGTAATACCACATATTGTGTTTGTAAAGAACTTTCTCGAATAATTTATCTTTTCTAAAACCACATATTGTGTTATTTTGTAATTATGAAACAGAATCAGGAATTGTCTGATAAACTCAGAATGTACAGAAAAAGAAATGGAATCACACAAAAAAAACTCGCATTAGAGATTGGTATTGTTCAGACTGCAGTAGCCAACTATGAAACCGGAAAACGAAACCCTGATCTTGAGACACTTATAAAGCTTGCAGACTTTTTTAATACAAGCCTTGATAAACTTACAGGCAGAGACTTCAATAAATCACAGACAAGCTCTCAGGCATTTAATTACCGTAAATCTGCTGAACTCACAAAAGAAACTGAAAAATTCCTTAGCATATGTCTGAGCTCCAGAACAGAAGCAGGAAAATTCTGTCTCAATCTTCTGAACAGTGAACTTTACAGTGAAGAGCAGATATTCCTTGATTTACTTATACCATCATTGCAAAAAACGGGTGACGAATGGAATGAAGGAATATACGGAGTAGAAGAAGAGCATTTAATAAGTGAGACAATCCTTGAATGCATAATTTCTGTGCACACGCACACCACCCACTCCTTACCTCTGAAGGGAACTATATGCAGCATGACTCCAAGCGGAGAGCAGCATACACTTGGACTTCGAATAGTCAGCTATCTGCTTGAGCATGCGGGGTGGAAAAATCAATTTCTTGGAGCTCAGGTCCCCGCAGGGGCGTTAATTAATCATTTAAGAGAAAATCAAACAGATATTCTGCTGATTTCTGTGACTCTGAATCAAAATATTAATACTGCATCCGGTATTATAAGAGCCGTCAGGCGCGAATTCGGGTCAGGGATTAGAATTTCAGCCGGGGGTGCTGCTGTATCTTCTTTGCCTGAAGAGGCCCTAAAAGCCGCAGATCTTGTTTCAGATGATATAGTCGAAATCATCAACTGGGCAAATCAAACCACAAACAACGTCTCCACCTAAATATCCATACATAATTCTTACATTTTTTGCCCATATTTGTAAGTTTAATGTTTACACAAACCTTCATTAATCGTACAAACATAAATAAACACACACAAAGGGAGAAGTAAAAATGATAAACTCATACTCAAACCTCATGACTGTACCAGACATCAGATATCAATTAATCGATGTTAAGGAACCGCAGCTTTATCGTGAACAGTTTCCGTACTCTGAAGTACCAAAAATACTTTTTGACGGTAAAACAGTACCTATGGATTTCCCGGAAAATATCTGGATAACCGACACTACTTTTCGCGACGGGCAACAGGCACGTTCTCCCTATACACCGTTACAGATAAAAGAAATCTTTTCCATGCTGCACAAGCTGGCAGGAGATTCCGGAATAATCAGACAGAGTGAGTTCTTCCTCTATAGCCATCGTGACCGAGAAGCTGTAGAGGCATGTCTTTCACTCGGCTATAAATTTCCCGAAATTACCGGTTGGATCAGAGCTAACGCTGAAGATTTCAAATTAGTAAAATCAATCGGACTTAAAGAAACCGGTATACTGACATCAGTATCTGACTACCATATTTTCCTGAAGCTTAAAAAAAACCGGGTCCGGATAATGGATGAATATCTTGGTATAGTTAAAGCCGCCCTTTCTGAGGGAATAATTCCCCGCTGTCATTTTGAAGATGTTACGCGCTCGGATATATACGGATTCTGTATACCCTTTGCTCAGGAACTTAAAAAGCTTGCTGATGAAAGCGGTACACCTGTAAAGATAAGATTATGCGACACAATGGGATATGGTCTATCATACCAGGGGACTGTACTTCCCAGAAGTATTCCGAAGCTTTTGTATGCATTTCGGCAGGAAGCGGATTATCCATCCGAATGGCTGGAATGGCATGGGCACAATGATTTTCACAAGGTACATACTAATGCTGCAACAGCCTGGCTATACGGAGCATCATCATTAAACGCCTCTCTGCTTGGTTACGGCGAAAGAACCGGAAACCCGCCTCTTGAAGCCGCTGTTATTGAATATATCGGACTTAAAGGAAGCAACAGAGAACTTGATACCAGAGTAATTACTGAGATTGCCGAGTACTATCGTAATGTTATCAAGGCTGTAATTCCCACTAATTACCCCTTCATTGGAGAAGAATTCAATACAACGAGAGCCGGTGTACATGCAGATGGAATATTAAAGAATGAAGAAATTTATAACATTTTTGATACGGGCAGACTACTTAATCGTCCGCTTAAACTGATGATTACTGATAAAGCAGGTGCTGCCGGAATTGCCGCCTGGCTTACCGACTATGTTAAATTTGAAAACACTCTGGATACAGTAGAAGTTAGCAAACGGCATCCCGGCGTCAAACGAATATATGAATGGGTTATGGAGCAGTATGCTCAGGGACGGACAACGAGTATATCAACCGATGAAATGATTGCTCAGGCCAAACATCATATTCCATCCCTTTTTGAATCAGACTTTCAGAAGGTTAAGAAGGCTGCAGTTCTGAAGGCTACAAGAATAGCCGAAAAGATTTCAGGTTCTCCTGAAGTGCTTTCGGTGAATGCGGATACAATGGAGAAATATCTTAACAATATAGCAAAGGAAGAAGGTTCAATCCAGCTGCTTTCCATAATCAATACTGACGGCCAGCGGCTCTCCCAGGTTTATACACAAAGAGGTGATAAAGGCAGTTTTCGAAATCTGATGAATAAAAACTTCACCGAGAAAGACTGGTTTCAAAGTGTTCTTGATAAAAAGGAACGTTTTGTTTCGGATTTGTTTTTTTCAAAATATACTGGCCGTATGATTATTACAATAGCCGAACCGATACTTAACTCTGAAGGAAATGTTGCAGCAGTTGTAGATGTTGATTTCATATTTGATGAACTTGTTAAACTGCTGAGCAATATTCCTGATGAGATACTCGAAAGAAGAAAAATATTATAAGTATTAAGCATAGGCTTTCCGGGTTCGGGAAGCCTATTCAGACCTGAAGAACTGTGATTATATCTGTAAGAATCGGCTGCATTGAGCAGATTTTTAAATCTAAAAAGAAATTGTAATTTTTAAATGGTATCAATTGACATTACTTATTTTGGCAACAATTAAATTATTAGCGATTTTTCAAAGAAATAAAAAGGATGTTCTCTAAAAGGAAAATAACCCTCGCCCATTTTTCGGAATCCGCTTTTTTCATATAGATTTAATGCTGCCGGATTTTTACTGTATGCATCAAGCCTGATAAATGAATAGTCATTCTCAACTGCATATTTTTGAATAAATTCCATAAGTCCGCGGGCAGCACCACGCCCCTGCCGATCAGGATGTACAGATAACCTGTGTACTACAAGAATTTTTCCGGTGTTTTCATTCCACTTGATAGTCTTATACTCTTCAGGCTGAACCTCATTTATGGAGACATATGCAAAACAGGCATCCTCTTCAACCAGCAGATAGGCAGACTGACTCCCGATATCTTCAATTATGACGGAACTATCAGGGTAATGTTCGTTCCATTGAAAGATACCCTTGCTTTCCATATCTTTTACACAGGCAATAATAATCTCCATTATATAATCTATATCTGTTATTTCAGCACGAACAATTTTCAAAACAATACTTTCCGCCTTTTGGGTAAATTCAGAATATATGTTTAAATTATATCAGATTTCCGACTTTGACTCTCCTGTATATTTTTATTATCTTTGCATAAGAAACGAAAGGAGGCCTGTATGGAGTTTACACTTACAACCCCGGCACTGCTGTTTCCTGCAATTTCACTGCTGCTTCTGGCTTACACCAACCGTTATCTTACTATTGCCGGATTGATACGTGATCTGCATAAGGAATCAGCAAGAACACATGAAGATCATCTTGAGCTACAGATAAAAAACCTCCGTTCACGAATTTATATTATCAGGAATATGCAGATCTTCGGAGTTATTTCCTTTTTTTTGTGTGTGGCGACAATGTTGCTGCTTTTTTACGGCCAAAGTACCGTCGGAGAGATTCTGTTCGCAGTAAGTCTTCTGTTTCTTTTAATATCCCTGGGTATGTCGATTAAAGAGCTGACTATGTCCATAGGGGCTCTTGAGATTCTGCTTGACGACTGTGACAAAAAAACCCCACTCTGAGATGATCCCTAATAAGCATTCCATGGGATTCAGTGATTTAGGATTCTGGTGAAGTATTTTGAGTTCAGCTGATTAGGCCACCAGTCCCTGTTTGATGTTCTTTTTACTGCAGATTCTCCCCTTGCGTCCGTTACCGAATATTTTCCGTTACTACTCATAATTTTCAATCTCCATCGCTTTTTAAACAGCATCTTTAAATTCTCCCATCATTTTCAGATGTTTTTCTATTTTTTCTATATTAATCTCCCTTGGCTTTATAGCTGCGATATGCCAAGTGACCCCGATACCGACAACCGCAAGTAAAATAAGTACAGGTCACAAACTCCTGACATACCAGGCTGAAATCAGAATGGTTATCCATAGAGTGGCTATACTCCAGCCTTTGTTTTTTTTTCTGCTTACCCCCTCATCTCTTGTATAAATCTGAGGAATGCCCCGGTTAGACGATTTCTGTGCAGCCATCTGTACAGCACAGGATTTGACTTGAGCAGAAATCCGCTGGCCAAAATAAAAAAGACAGTTGTCGGCAGTACAGGGTTGATAATCCTGATAATTCCTACAAATTAAAATAGAATACCATGGCTGTTTGTACAGGATGTGTTATCCTGAGCTTTGCAGTTTTATTATAGACAAAATTGATATTTTCTAAGTTATGATAGATAGTATCTATATGACAATTCAGCAAATCGAATTCGTACTGGCGGTAATAGAATACGGAAGTTTTTCGAGGGCTGCCTAGGCCTGTTTTGTAACACAGCCGACTCTAAGTGTACAGATTTCCATGCTTGTAAATGAACTGGGAGTATTTTTTCTCGACCGTCTGAGTCGTCCTGTCGGACCGGCCCCCGTAGCCGAAGAAATAATCAGCAGGGCAAGAACTGCCGTCAGATCACTAAACTCAATTCCCATAATAGCTGATGAACACCGGAGTTCAGTATCGGGAGAACTACGTTAGGGAATAATTCCGACACTTGCTCAGTACCTCCTGTAATAAGGAACGGGAAGCCTGCGACTTTCCTGCCGTGGAGAAAGTAGATTTAATATGATTGAATTTATTTTAAACTTTCAGAAACTTTTACCAATCTATAGACTCAAAAATAATTTTCGCCATATATCTGCCGCCGTTCTTATTAAGGTGAATTTTATCAAAGGAGTACAGCTCAAGTCTTTCCAGAAATACACAGTTCAGATCTATCATTTCAATGTTTGATTTTATACAAAAATCTTTTATATAAGGTACAATTTCATTATCAATCACTTCTCCCTGAATACTGTACAAATCTGAATAAGCAGGAATAGATGTCATTACAATAATTCTGGGTCTGGAAGAAAGGTTCCGATATGAAGAAATGATTTTTTCAAAATCCGAAGTAAACTCGGACCTGTGCCAGTTAAAAGTTTTTGAGTCATTCGAACCAAGCATAAACAGGACAATATCAGGCTGAAACTCCATTGATCGCTTATACTCGGGTAATTCTGAATATGGCTTGTTTGAGTGCCTCTGTACACAGGCTCCGCTCACTCCGAAATTCCTGACAGTGTATCCGGAATTAAGTAGAAAACCCAATTGGGAAGGATAGCTGTTTTTATTTTTGTTTGGTATTAATGTTCCTTCTGTAATACTGTCACCAATACACGCAACCTTTATATTATTGCCGGTCTCCGATGCTATCGTATTGCAGGATAAAAAAACTGATACAAATATAATAATTCCGAATGTAACAAAAATTATTCGTTTAGATTCTGTTCTTATTTTATGCAATTTTACTATCACTTCCTAAAATATTTACAAGTTTACTATATCCCAATATAAATATATTAACTATGTTTTTACTTTATATATAATTAAAGTATTTGATTTTTTTTGATTGACCGTCTTACATGCCGGAGATATCATAAAATATGGCCAAAAAAGTTCTGCGTCTAATATTTATATTAAGTATATCGACTTTATATGTCTCATGCCTTCCATCTGAAATGAATTTCACAGCAAACGATACTTATATTATAATATGGGACCCGGAGAAAAATCTCACTAACCATAAAACACTTACCGACAGCCTGAGCCGGAGATATCCGCAGACAATAATCATGTCTGAATACATACCCAGTACAAATGCAGTTTTCTTTAAGACAGCATTTTCGCAAATACCTGAAGAGGCTTTATGTATATTCATTATAATAAGCATGCGACCGCAGTTTCATATATCAAGCGAGTGGAATCTCTGGTTTCCTCAAATGTGGAGAAACCTTGACTGTAAAGGAAAAATTCTTATTGCTGATGGAGCCTGGGGAGATGAGTTTCTCAACTCTTTAAAAACACTCAACCCGGACTCCATCTGGGCTATTGACGGTAAAATAGGACAGCTTAGACGCAAACTGCCAGGCTCGCTACTGGCTGCAGCTTGCAGATTTGATGAAAGTAACCTCATAAGTCGGGGTATAGATGGAAAAACGAAAACTGCCCTATTCTCATGGTACTTTATGAATCAGCTCTGTAGTGATGAATTACGAAGAATTGAAATTCTAAACTCTTTAGAGAAATCTATATATCTCACTCAGACAGCCCTTGACCGGGGGGTTCTAACCGAGGTTGAAGAAACCGTTTTTTATAACAGAAGCGAGGTAAACAGAGAAGAATTTTCAAAATATCCTAATCCTGTAATCTGGAACGGACTTGCAGAAAAAGTTTTTATCGAGGCAACTGAGTGAAAACGTTTCTGAACCGGGTAAAAAGCATGACCGGTACAATAATTCTTTTTATAATTCTAATTCTGCTGATTGCAGTCCTTCCCTCTCTTTTTTCATATGGAAGAGCATCAAATGAACAGTATTACTCAAATATTGATGATCCTGATTTTATAGAAAAGAAACATTATAAGCTGCATTTTCATGCTGAGAATATATGGAGAAAACCTCTTTTTTATTTCAAACAGTTAAAATCCGGCGGGGTCTTTACCTACGAGGAGGGAAAAACTGTCCGCAGTTTTCTTGAAGAAGCACCGCGTTATTTCAGTGTCTCTTTTTTTTACGCCAGCCTTGCAGGGATGATCAGTTTGACAGCAGGTATCCTGCTCAGCCTGAGGATGTCCGATAAAAGGAATAACCCAATCTATTATGAGTTCCTTTCATTCATGACAGTTTTTCCAGATTTTATCCTGATTCTCATCATTCAATTCATTTTTTTCAATATAAATAGAATAACAGGACTCACGGTCCTGCGGCTTTACACACCATCCGCTTCAGACAGAGCCGTATTTCTCCCCTTACTTGTCCTTTCGATATATCCCTGCCTCTATATCATTAGAACTATAGGCACTCAGCTGAAGGACTTGAATACTGAGACTTTTATAAATATGGCACATGCCAAGGGGCTTTCCCAAAGAGCAGTCAGATACTTTCATCTGGGACCTGCTGCAGTATCTTTTATCAAAGGGGACATTCATAAGCTGCTTGCAATTATATTTTCAAATCTATTTATCACCGAGCTTATGTTCAATAATAAAGGTCTTACATCTTTTCTGTTCAACAACATTCAGGAATATGATGCAACAGTAAATACAATCATTCTCATACTTATTCTTTATCTCATAATTCACTTAGTGCTTCAGGCACTTCTCTTTATTATAGGAATTGTCTTCAGGAGGAGCCTGCCGTGAATACCCGTCTTATTACAGGAATGATTCTTCTCATACCTGTTCTTGCCGCAGTATTTTTCGGTCCTGCACTCGCTCCATACGAAAAGTATTATACTGAATCAGTCCGCTATGAGGATACAGAACAGGGACTTGTGCTTGTCGTTCCGCCAAGTGCACCCTCTTCTGAATACCTTCTAGGAACAACTACGGCAGGGAAAGATATATTAAGTCTTATTCTGTACGGTGCACGGTGGACTGTCGGCACAACCTTCGTACTTGCAGTACTAAGAGTCCTGCTTGGCGGAATTTGCGGCGTATCCGCCGCTTTTGGAAAACTACGTAAAGATAAAACTTTAAAATCAATACCTCTTAATGCCCTGCCCCAGATAGTATTTCTCTATTTTGTTCTTTCAATCATTTCAATGAACTTTCCGTTCAACAAAATGATACTTATTTCAATTTTCAGTGTAATGGTCCTTATTTTCGGAACACCCGCAAATTCGGCTGCGATAGAAGCAGTCTGCAGAGAACAGAAAAAAAGAGAGTACTATATAGCAGCAGAAGCTTCCGGGGCGGGGAAATGGTATCTGATAATAAATCACATCTTCCCGTTCATGAAGGAAAGACTTCTCACTCTTCTCATAAGTGAAATAATTGCAGTTCTCAACACTATCGGCCAGCTGGGAATCTTCGGCGTTTTTCTTGGAGCAACTGTTAAAACTTTCAGTCCTGCAATGCTGAATTCAAGATTATTCGACTGGGCCGGACTTGTCGGACAGGCAAGATTTTACATCTATAGCGAACAGTGGATCCTTTTTGGTCCGCTTACCGCCTACCTCCTCTATCTTGTAGCACTCTACTTAATCCTGGAAGGAATTAAACAGCGTTTTCGACAGAGTTACAGAAGATGACCGACCCGACATTTAATCTCTTAAAGAACGGTCTGCAGTTTCAAGCCGGCTGAGTGACTGGTTTATAGATCAGTTAAGTTAACCATTTTCAAGTATTTCAAAGCCTACAGAATTCATTAAATCCGATTGTAGTGCTGCTTCCTTATTCTGTACATCATCATCCGGATATTACCGGGCCTGATTACTTCTTTATCCATTGCCATCCCGGACTTTACAGCAACCTTTTGAGAATTTGAATTCTGCGGTTTAATCAGCGCAATCACACTATCCAGATGTTTCTCATTAAAAGCAAAGCTGATAAGCATTTTTGCAGCCTCACTTGCAAAACCATTCCCCCAGAACCTGTCATCAATTACATAGATGACTTCAATCTCTTCAGCTCCATCCACTTCTTTTTCAAGCAAACCACAGTGTCCAACCAGTTTACCGGTTGATTTATTCAACAGAATCCACAAATCAAACTCATCTTTAAAAGGTTCTTCAATATTTTCAAGCACAGAATTTTTTAATTGCTCAATATTCCGAGGGCCGCCCATATATTCTGTAACTGTAGGATTTGTCCAAAGGTTGATTATGAAATCAATATCAGCCGGTATGATATTACGAATTATTAATCGCTCAGATTCGAGGTCTATACTGTATTCCTGATCCTTATTCATATTCAATGTGATTATATCACTATTTGCCCGACAATTTTTGTATTGTATTTGAGTAAATTTCAAGTTACTATTTAATTTCAGCGTTATAATGACAAGAACGATACATCAATACCTATTTTTTACAGTATTCATAATGTTCACCTTCATCGGAGTACAGCAGCTGGTTTTCAGAAGAAAACTTCAGCTCAACTACTTTCTGGCTTTTCTGTTTCTTGCCGGCGGATATAATATGCTCTATTTCTGGGTGTTCAGTATGGGCCTTCTAAACCGGATACCGATACTTATTAATACAGAAATATCAGCAGCGTTTTTAATCGGCCCCTGTCTGTATCTGTACTTCACAGCTCTTATGGGAAGAGTTGCAATACCAGCTAAAGTAGTCATTCTGCATTTGATACCTTCAATAATTGCTCTGACAATCATCACAATTTTAAATTTTTCAGATAAAACTATCGTAATCCATTTCCAGAATACAATGAATTTTATACCTGATTATACTCAGAATACTCTAATCTTTATTCTAAATTCATTATGTGATATGTCAATGTCTATTTATTTCATAATCTCTTTATATAAAACTATCACTAATCTCAAGAACCGGAAAATTACCAAAGAAACCAGAGCAGTAATTTTATTTCTGATATCTTTCAGTATTTCTGCAGCGCTTCTTATGACAGCGGGATTTATCAATAACCCGACACTTGTACAATTCAGTATAGTGCTTTTATCAATCATCCCATTAAGTTTTATTTTTTTCTCATTTCGAAATCCTGATTATGCAATTAAGGTAATTAGAGAAACAAAACAGGGAAAAACATCCAGGGCGAAAGAGCTTAATCAGAATATCGAGCGGGTAAAAAGTGAAATAGTTCGTCTTATGAACGATGAAAAATTATACAGACAGCCTGATATTACGCTTAAAACTCTTGGTGATAAACTTTCAGTCAGTTCACATGAACTGTTATATATCCTCAACAGTGAAATAAATATGAACTTCAACTCCTATATAAATTTCCATCGTATTGAAGAGGCTAAATCCTTACTTCTTGAGCATGATGACATTGGAATTACAAAGATAGCTTTTGATGTCGGGTTTAATTCCACATCGGCTTTTTACCGCTATTTTCAGAAAGACACGGGACTTTCTCCAAAAAATTTCCAAAAAGCCGGCGGATTTGTATCTTGAAGCAGCAGTTTTTTCTTGATTCTTTCTAAAAATTAAAAGCCCGCCGCTGTAATTTGATGGTTCAATCATATGTACAGCAGCGGACATAAGGTATGGCTATCCATAAATTATGGTAGAGGAACCATCGGAAAAGGCGGCATATACTCGGAGGTCAATGCACTTCCTGTTTCAAAAGCATCATGACTTACAAGACTGTTTACACCCCAGTCTGAAAGATCCTGATCAAATGATGCAGCGTTATAAAACATTTCATCCATGTCTAAAACACTGCTTACATCCCATGAACCTATATCCTGATCGAAACTATTTGTACTAAACATATTGCTCATATCTGTCACATTACTGACATCCCATTCTGAGATGTCTTCATCAAAGTCCGTTTCGACAAACAGGAAACTCATATCTGTAATATTCGATGTATCAGTTCTTGTTATATAATGTGATATATTTTTGATATTACCAACATCATCTACCATCTCATTTACCATGCCGGTAAGCTGTGCTCTGGTAACTGTAATAAGTACATTCACATCATATACCTTCTCACTGCCGTCCTCCGCAGTTACTTTATACTCAACAGTTGAAGCGTAATCATTTGACGTGATGCCTGAGTTCTGGACAGTTCCGTCAACAGCTACCCTGCTTCCGGTAGTTGTAAATTCAGCAACAAGAGAATCAAGCAAATCAGCAACATCAGATATATAGGGCACTTTCACAGTAATTACTGAATCATCAATATCCGCTGTCACATCAGCGCTCAGTTCACTACTGTTAAGGTCTTCTGGAAATATGAAGGCAGTAATATCCTTAGCCGGATTAAGGGCTATGATGACGGTTATTGTATATTCTATACTTGTGCCATCTTCTGCGATTACAGTATATGTGACAGGATTTGAAAAGTCATTCACAGTGGTTCCGCTTATCTGTTCTACTCCATCTATAAGTACGGAGACGCCGGTAGTTTCAAAAAAAGGAATTAAAGTATTTACATCAGTACCATATGGCAGAGTTACTGTTATTTCAGTTCCATCAATATCTACAAAAACTTCATCTTCAAGTCCTTCAAAACCATAATCGGTAATAGCTTTTTCTATCCCGGGTGAATTAACTGTGCAGCCGAAAAAGACAACCGTTGAGAAAACAGTAAACAATAAATATATCATTTTCTTCATAATTGACTCCTGAATTGAATAATTTTCTTTATAAATAAAGTTTAGTACCTACAATCATGAGAGTCTTCCTGATTTATAATCTGGGATATTTTTTTTAAATAATTTTCAGATTGATTTTATTAGCAGTCTGAACTCTGAGACATTTAAAGTATTTATCTTTGCTCCGCGCCTGCATATTTTGCTTAGTTTTTTATCATTTGTAACAATACCAGTTTTCAAGTCTTTTATATATAAAGTATGTATCAAATCGACCATGTCATTTTTATCAGCTGTTTTATTGAAATAGTTATGCCTGTAAAATTTGCAGGCGTTGATAAAAATATTACTCTTGGAATCAGTCATATCTGAACTTTTTAGAAGCTTATTCATATACTCTGTAGATAAGATTTCGCTCATAGGAACAGCATGCTTTAAAAGACATTCATCTAATTTTTTATATAATAAGTCTGAATTCTCTATGGTTGATAGAAACTCAGCATAATGATTACTTTTCAAAAGTAATTTTACGTAATGCTCCAGGCTGCATTTATTTTGTTTAGCAGCCCGGACTATATCATCACCGAATATCTTCTCCATCTTCTGACTAGCCGCGGCCCAGTCTATATATAAATGATTGTAAACTACATCAAGTTTTAATTTTCTTTTTGCATAATTATCACAGGATAAGCCCTTTATAAATTCTAAGACAGCAACTGAAGAAGTGTAGATATTTTTATTTTTGAGACGCAGAAGCTCTTCAGATGAAATTGCTATCAAGGCATTTGCTTCAAGGTAGTAAGAGTCTGTCATTGTTCTCCTTCAAATAAGCAATACGATAGAAATTACAAGTCTTTTACGAGGTCCCTGAAGATAGGCATTGCTTTGACAAAGTAATCTCCAGATTCCTGTTTTCCGGTAAAACCTTTTTTCGGCATCTGTGTTCTCACAATTACTACATCATAATCAGAGAAAACGAAAATATCGGTATCAAGGTATCCTGAAGCATAATAACCTTTGACTGTAATATTTTCATCTAAAATCCACCACAAATATCCCATTTCCTTATTAAGCGGACTTGAAACCGTAGCTTTTTCTACGTAGTCCTCACTCACTATTCTCTTACTATTCCACACTCCGGATTTTTTCATCAGTATTCCAAGCCTTGCCATATCCCTGGGGGTTGTTTGCAATTCAGAATACAGCCAGGGACTTCCTCCGTAACTGTAGAAATGAGTATTCTTCATCCCTAACTTATCAAAAAGATATTCATCGGCAAAATCCTGAGTACTCATACCTGCAACAGAACTGATAATTGGCTCCAGAAGCTGCACACCTTCATTGCTGTAGCTGAACTTCTTACCTGGTTCATATTCTGGGCTTAAATTCAGAACAAATTCTGATTTATTACCAGGTGAAAAACCTATGCTGGTGTTATCTATACGCTGCTCAAATCCTGCTGAATGAGTCAGCAAATCTACAATCCTGACTTCATCCCGGTACTGACCATTCCATTCCGGTATGATTTCTGTAACTTTATCCTGATAATCCAACTTACCCATATCAGCAAGAATGCCAATTAAAAGACTGGCAACTACTTTTGTTGAAGACATTGCACCAAGGGGTTCAGTATATCTGTCGGAATACCATTCAGAAACTATCTTGTTATTATAAATAATCAATTGAGAATCGGCTCCGGTCTTTCTGCAGAGTTCCAGATGAGCGATAACTGCTTTTTTTGACAGTCCGGTTTCTTCGATATCAGCGGTTTCCCAGAAAGAATCTGAATTTGAATCGTCATACGTCGGAGTCATTAAAACATACTTATTTGAAGCACAAGCTGTAAACATAAAAATAACGATTAGAGTAACTATTACTTTTTTCATGTTAAACAGTATAACACTGATTTTATTTATATAAATTTAATTTTTTTAAGGCTCAGAAGCTCATCGGCAGATAAACATCCAGTCATATCCGTTATTATCACTTATAAACTCAGCCCTGCCGTCAATATTTTTTTTCAACCAGTTATGGAATTCAATCATCAAAGCTCAGGGTTTCTTCCCTGGTAAATCCGGAAACAGCCAGTGCATTGCTATTATAGTTCTCAGAGATCGGCTTAAGCCGCCCCACAAAACTAAAAGACATTGAAGGTTCTACTATCATAGCAGCAAAACAAATCATTGAATAATCACCGGGAACCGGCCCGTCAGATTCAATATCAACCATTACTAATGACATAAATCAATCCTCATCAGGTATATTCTGAGGCAGCTGCTTACCCATACTTACACGTTCTTCAACCATATAGCTGTTTTTACTGTAAAATTGCTTAACATCTTTATTTTCGGCCAGTATTTGAAGATTTATTTTCATGCAGCCCATTTGCGACAAAGCAGCTTCTGCATACTGCAGTAAAAGCGTTCCAATACCTTTATTTCTGTGCTCAGGCAAAACAGCCAATGAATATATCCAGCCCCGGTGTCCGTCGTATCCGGTCATCACTGTACCTATGACTTTAGACTCAATTTCCGCAATATAGAGCTGCTGATCGATCTCCAGCTTTTTATCAATAACTAATTCCGGAGAATTTCTTCGATCAGAATATCCAAATACAGAATTCCAGAGTTCAATCACCTGTGTTCGGTGTGTTTTATCATCATATTGTTTAACCATTCGATTAATCCTTTTCTTTAATATACTTATAAATCAGTCAGATTGTCATTATCACCCCGAGGGGTCTTTAGAAGAGACTGAGTTGAGACACCGCTTGAAAGCATAAAAATAGCAAAGAGGCTGTAAATCACTTTTTTCGTGTTATACAGTATAACACTGCTTTCTATATTATAAATTTTTAATTTGAGAACAAAACTATAATTTGCTTAAAGCCTGTTTTATCAATTCTTCCAGAATAAGAATAAATAATATTAAATCTTCGATGTGATATTTTTTTACGGCATATCTCTCACAAAAACTATCCTGTAGTCAATGGAGGCTTCTGCACAGAACCGGTAACCGGATTGGCTAAAACTTTTTAACTTCTCAATAGATTCAATTTGCCCATCGGCAATATAGCGTAATATAAGACCTCTAGCCTGTTTCGAGTAAGTTGCCAGAGATTTCATCTTGTCCCCCTGATATTGCATGAAGTCAACAGTGACAAACGGGCCTTTAAGCTTTTGACTGTCCACGGCTTTGCTGTATTCTGCAGAAGCAAGATTCAGAAGCGGTTCTCCTTCCTGCAGATGGTTATTGAGTGTTGCGGTTATTTTATCTTCCCAGAATGAGTAGAGATTTCCTGACGGTAGCAATTTTTTGAAAGCTGGTAAATTTTGAGAAATGTCGAGGCGGTAAGGTGATATCAGATCAAGAGGTCTAAGAATACCATACAAGCCTGACAGAATAAAAAGGTTTTCCTGCAGAAAGATTATTTGCTTTTCATCTAAAGTTCGGCTGTTGAGATTCTGAAATACCAGTCCTCCATAGGTGAAAATAGCTGCTGTACTCCGGTTGGAGTTAAATCGCTTCAGGTAGGATTCTGCCTCTTGTGCAACCTTTGAACTGCACTTGTAAAAAGCTTTAAGATCATCAACACTTTTTAAAACCTCTATGATTCTATCCGCATCTTTCTGAAATAAGGGAATAGTATCATGAGTAAAGTTAACTTCAGACTGTGGTTTAAAGGTTTTAGCCGGAGATAATATAATTTTCATGAAGTGAATTTCTCAATTACTGTGATTATGCCTGTTATCCTGGGAGTCGTTCTGCTCTCTGCTTCAGCTATAACCTCATCGGAAAAACGTTCTTTTAGAAAAGTATCAACATCCATCCTTGCAAACCAGCAATTCCTGAAGGATGAACAATATAGTTTCTGGCCCGGGGACAGGCAATATGATACTGGAATGTGATGTCCAAGTTTTCTACAGTAAATTTCTTTATCCATTTTCTAATTAAGCCCCCTTATAGAAGGGGGCATAATTCCTTAAATTGATATACAAGCCTATCTGGCAGGTATTTTGGGGAAATCCTTAATCTTTGAAAGATTCTCTGCAATCTGCTCCGGAGGAAGTGCATAGTCAAAAAGATCACCGGCCATATAAGCATGATAGCCCTTAAGATCCATGAGTCCGTGACCTGAAAGACCCATCACAATTACCTTTTCCTTTCCCTCTTCTTTAGCCTTGTTTGCTTCTCTGATAGTCGCGGCAACTGCATGACTGGTTTCAGGTGCAATTATTATACCTTCTGTCCTGGCAAATGTCATTGCAGCTTCGTAACATTCCAGCTGATGAATAGCCTGAGGCGAAAGAAGTCCAGAAATAGCAGCCTGAGATACAAGCGGAGACATCCCGTGGTAACGGAGTCCGCCAGCATGAATTGGAGGCGGAATAAAATTATGTCCCAGAGTATGCATTGCCATCAGAGGAGTCATGCCTGACATATCACCAATATCATAAGTAAAACTTCCTCCCGTCATTGTCGGACAGGATGCAGGCTCAACAGGAATAATTTCTATATCATCCCCATTAATCTTATCTCTTACAAATGGAAATGCCAGCCCGGCAAAATTGGAGCCGCCGCCTGCACAGCCGATTACAACATCAGGCTTATCAATTCCAAACTTTTTCAGCTGTGCCTTTGTTTCCTGACCGATTATAGTCTGATGAAGCATTACGTGATTAAGCACTGAGCCAAGCGCATATTTTGTTTCACCGGTTGGATCAGATACAGCCTCTTCAACTGCCTCACTGATGGCAATTCCAAGACTGCCTGGAGTATCCGGATCCATCTCAAGCATCTCGCGACCGGTTTTAGTTTCATTACTGGGACTTGCAACACAGTGACCGCCCCAGACCTGCATCATAACTTTGCGGAAAGGTTTCTGATCAAAGCTGATTCGAACCATGTAGATTTTACATTTAAGATCCAGCTGGGCACATGCAAATGAAAGTGCACTTCCCCACTGCCCGGCGCCGGTTTCTGTTGTTAGCTTTTTAATACCGGCAACTTTGTTATAGTAAGCCTGAGCTACAGCGGTGTTTGGTTTGTGACTTCCTGCCGGAGAGACACTCTCGTTTTTATAATAAATCTTCGCAGGTGTACCTAAAGCCTTTTCCAGAGCTACAGCCCTGTGAAGCGGTGACGGCCTCCATTTATAAAGTATTTCAAGCACTTCCTGAGGAATCGCAATCTCTCTTTCCTGTGACATTTCCTGTTCAATAAGGTTCATAGGAAATATGGGAGCCATCATATCCGGTGTTACCGGATTTCCATCAGGCCCCAGGTATGGAAGCATCGGTGTGGGCAGATCCGCTGCTATGTTGTACCACTTGCGGGGAATTTCATCCTCGGCTAGATACATTTTAATCGGCATTTTCGCCTCCTTACATTGTACGTTACTTTAGATAGAATCGTTTCTACTAGCAGCAACGATAAACCGGTTTCAGCTGCTTGTCAACAAAGAAAATTGATTAAAATCTAACTGAGCTTTTTTAATTTTCATGTTAAAATTATCTAAACTACATATTTAAAGAGTAAATAATGTAAAATTGCAAACAGTATTTATTTTTAATATCTATTTTAGTTTCAGCAGTTTTTTCAAGCTGCAGTCCGTCACCATCAATAACAGCAAATATTGTTCTTTCAACAGAATAGATATCAGCTATATTAAAACCCAAAGCCTGAATGCCACGGACGATGAGGATGATGAAGACATCGAATATACATATTCAACAAGTTGTATTTCAATGGGGTAACCTATTACAGAAAAACATGATTAATTTAACTGGTCCCGGAATTTTCTTTAAAGAAATCTGAAAGGTGTCGTTTACCGTAAAGAGGAGCTTCCATACTCATAACCATCGTAGTCATAAAAAACTCCATAGGACCATAGACTTTTGAACTGGTAAAAGTTTTAAGCAGAAACAGTGCTGCTTTTCTTATCCAGTCAGGAAGATGTGTAATTTTCACAGGTCTGGAACAGGCTTCGAATGCAAGCTCAGCTATCTCATTCTGCGAGAGCATATCAGGCCCTCCTATATCCATTTCTTTAATATCATCTTCAGCAGCGTTAACGATCGCTTCAGCAAGATCTGCTCCGTCTATCGGATTCAATTTTAGTTTTCCGTCTCCGAAAAGATATATCCGGCCGTTAGCCGCCATTGATAGAAAATCTTTCATGTCAGAAAAAAAGCCGTTAGGCCTGATTATGCAGTAACCAAGCCCTGAAGCCTTCAGATAATCAACAAGCCTTTCCTTGGCTTCACAGATTTTAATGTGTCTAAGCTGTTCACCGTTTAGGACAGAAACATAGACAATTTTTTTAACATCAGCTTTTTTTGCCGCGTCGATAAGATTGGCGTTAGCCTGGTAATCTACATCCATATATGTAAGACCGTCTTTCTGCCTGGTTATACCAACCGTACTGAATACAGTATCAATCCCGTCAAAAATTCCTTCAAGTGAATCCGGCTCTGTTACCCTTGCTTCGACAATGTTAAGGAAGCTGCTGTCAAGATTTACACGATTTTTATCACGCGCTATCATTACGGTATTTATGTTTCGAGATAACAGTTCGTTGACTATGTTACTGCCGAGATATCCTGTCCCCCCGGCTACAAGTACTTTATTCATTTTTAATCCTTTATCTGTTTAGTATCTTCTCCATGGCTTTGCCCTTTGCAAGTTCATCAATAAGTTTATCAAGATAACGGATTTTCTTCATCAGCTCATCTTCAATCTTTTCAACTCTATAACCGCAGATAACACCTTTTATCTTTACAACATCAGGATTCAGCTTCGGTACCCTGGCAAAAAATGTTTCAAAATCTGCTTTACTTTCAATCTGAGCCTTTAATCCGTCAGCATCATAGCCGGTTAACCAGTATATAAATAGATAAAGAACATTATTAAGATAAGAACTATCGGTTTACGGCCTTCAAACTGAGTATTCAGGCTGTGAGGCAGCGCAAAAGTGAATCAGGCAACAGCACCTGTAAGAACTCATGTAAAGAAACTACCGCCTATTGAATGAATAATTACCTGTAAACCGTATGAAAGAATAAAAGAAGCTGCCACAGCGCCTATCATCAGCCTCGGCATATTTTTCTATCCTTGAAATCCTGGTTTTAGACTGCTTGGGTTCTGAGAAATAAAGAATATAAGCCCGCTGTCTCCCGGGGGTAAGGCTGAAGAAAGCATCACGCAGGGAATTGTTGCTGCTAAAGGAGGATTCCAGCTCTTCGGGAATCTTAAAGTCCTCAGTTTTCTTGAATTCGACTTTCAATCCAGCCTTCTCGACTTCTACAGCTTCTTTAACATATTCCCTGATATCTGATTCAATTTGTTCTATTTGGCTTTTATCTGTAAAACGAAGCGGCCTGCCTGCCTGAACTTTTTCTGTTTGCTGGATGAGGATGCTTTTATTATCCTTTAAAAGAGATCCCTTGATAAAGAGGACAGCGCAATATTCTTTAAAACCGTGAATAAGTACAATGTTTTTTCCGTCTGCAGAGTAACAGGGTTTTCCCCATTTCGGTTCTTCAGTCAGCCCGCAATCAAGAATGATTTCTCTTAATTTCAGAATCTCATTCTTCCACTTTTTTCAACTTCAAAAAACTCATTAATACTCTTAATCATATTTTAAATATATGAATTTAGAAATCTGAAAACAATCTTAAAATTAATGATTACAGTACTCCATTGTAATACAGCACCATTCTTTCTGAATTGATTGATAAAACTGCAGTTCTTTTTTTACTTCCTTAAAACCGGCCTTGCTGTAGCATTTTACTGCAGGAATATTAAAATCAAAGACTCTTAGTGATAATTTTTTCAGTCCGAGTATTTCAATCCCGTATGATTTAACACATTCAATCAATCCGGAACTGTATTTCTTACCACGGTATTCCTCTCTGATAAAAACTCTGCCTACAGAAGCACTCTTTTTTACTTTATCAATCCTGAGTAACTGACAGTGCCCAATCGTGATTTGACTATTCGACTCTACGACTTTAAACATAATATTGCTTTTTTTGGCGAGGGTTTGAATAAGCTGATTATCGGTCAGAGGATATGTATATTTTCGGCCGGCAAACTGAATCAGGAATTCAGCATTTGTATGCTCAAGCCATAATAGAAGTTCAGGGATGCTTTCTTTTCTGAATTTTTCAAGAGTGATCATCTGTGACACAATAATAACACAGATTCACAGATAGAAAATAAAAGCCGGTATTTAATACCGGCCTAATCAGAATGGGACTACAGGATAATTAATGCTTCCACAATCATCAGCCCTCTATTGCCTCGAGCCTTTTGTTCCTGAAATATAATGCAATGTCTATACTGACCATAACGAAGTTCAGAATGTACAGGTAGATGACCAGATCAAAGCTGAAAAATACTTTGTGAATAATCCCTGATATGTATCCGAGATTTATTACAAAGAGAAAAGGAAGGCTTTTACCGCCGGTCTTTCTTGATTTAACTGATTTGTAGATGTTCAGCGGCCAGGCTGCGCCAAAGCAAATCAGCATTACCGCTTCAAAAATACTGAGATTCATATATTTATTTCCTTATTAACTAACTTATTCCGACAGAAGCCTTCATATACTGGGTTCTTTCGTATTTTTCGGGCTGTTCGCTTTCTTCCTGACATAGCATGCCGTTAAAATCTGAAACAGCCTTGAAGTTCTTTGACTCCATCCATGAAGATATTTCACTATTAACATTGCTGATAAAATCAATTCCGTTCTTATATAAGGCTGTACAAATCTGAACAGATTTTGCTCCTGCTAGAAGCTGTTTGATGACACCTTCAGAATCATGAACACCAGTTGTAGCTGAAAAATCAATATCAATTTCCCCGGACAGCAGGGCTATCCACTGAAGAGCGAGAGAGATTTCTTCTTTTGCACTGTGAACAGGTGAATGTGAGAGCTTTAAATTGTTTATATCGATATCGGGTCTGTAAAATCTGTTGAAAAGAACAAGACCATCAAGTCCAAGCTCATTAAATCGTTCAATAACTCCGGCTAGGCTTGTAAAATGCGGGCTTATTTTGAATGCAACAGGAATACTGACAGCCTTCTTAATTTTTGCGGCTATTCCGTAGTACATGTTTTCATAATCAGCACTGGTCATTGTCTTATTGACTGGGAGAGTGAAAACATTTATTTCAAGAGCATCAGCCCCGACATTCTGAAATCTTTCAGCGTACTTTATCCAGGCACCGTCGGAAGCACAGTTTATACTTGCAATAACCGGTATATTTACAGCTTTCTTGCAGTCTTCAACAAGGCCAAGGTACTCATCAAGAAAATAGTTATTGCTCATTCCGTTTAAGAAATCATAGGCATCGGCATGAATTTCAGCATTCATTCCTTCAGTCATTCTGTTACTGTCGAAAAGAATCTGCTCTTCAAACAGAGATTTAAGTACAACCGCACCGGCACCGGCAGCCTCAATCTGCTTAACCTTTTCAACGGATGATGTCAATCCTGAACTTGCGGCAATAACCGGTGAGTTGAGTTCAAGTCCCATGTATTTTGTTTTAAGTTCTGCCATTATTACACTCCGTTTTATAAAATATATGGTACGCTTAAATTATAACCCTTATACACAATAAAGGTTTCAACATCAGCTACATCTTCAACCTTCGTAACCTCATGGGTATAAAATTCAAGAAGGCTGAATTCTTCGTTAAGCAGTACCTGCACGATTATATCATATCTTCCGGTAACAACGGCAACACTTATTACACCTTTAAGAGAACTGAATTCCTTCCCCTTCTCCACCAGGCGCATATTGTTCACCTTGACACCGATAATAGCGACCTGATGGCCAGGTATTTTTTCAGGATCAACTAGTCCGTGAATATTCAGGATTCCCTCTTCACTGAGCTTGTTAACCCTTGCTCTTACAGTATTTTCGGTTATAGAGAGCTCATCTGCAATAACCTTGAAAGATTTACGACCGTCTATGAGGTGACGGATAATCTGCAGGTTTATATCATCAAACTTCATCGGCCTGATGCAAATTCCTTCATGAAATCAGCAAGAGCGGCAGCCCCTTCATAAGGCATTGAATTATAGACAGAGGCTCTGCAGCCGCCTACGCTTCTGTGCCCCTTAAGTCCGAGCATACCCTTAGTTTTAGCTGTATCGATGAACTCTTTTTCAAGTTTTTCATCAGCAAGGGTGAATACTATGTTCATGAGAGATCTTGATTCTTTCTCAACAGGGCAGTTGTAAAATCCGCCGCTATTATCGATTGCGTCATAGATAACTCCTGCCTTCTTTTCATTGGCAGCGGCTCTTACTGCAAGTCCGCCGTCGGCTTTGAGCTTTTTGAGTACAAGCATAGTAGCATAGATGCTGAATACCGGAGGGGTGTTATAAAGTGAATTGTTTTTTGCGTGTATGGAATAGTTAAGATATGCCGGAAGACTTTCTGCGGATCTTTCAAGAAGATCATCCCTGGCTATTACCAGTGTGGTTCCTGCGGGCCCCAGATTCTTCTGAGCTCCTGCGTATATGAGACCGAACTTTTCAACAGGAACAGGCTTTGACATAATGTCACTGGACATATCCGCAACCAGCGGAACATCTCCTGTTTCAGGATAAGTTTTCCATTCAAGACCGCCTATGGTTTCATTGGCGGTGATATGAAGGTAAGATGAATTTTCACCGGGAGCAACTGATTTTGGCAAAGTTGTATAGCTGTCAGCCTTACCATCCCAAACAGCCCTTGCGTTTCCAAGTTTTTTGGCATCATCAAATGCTTTTTTAGCCCAGGCCCCGGTTACTACATAATCACAGTTCTTCGCGCCGGTAAGCAGATTCATAGCAACCATAGCAAACTGCAGAGTAGCACCTCCGCCGAGAAACATTACCTTATAGTTATCCGGAAGACCGAGCAGCTCTTTAACAAGGCTTACAGCATCATTATGTACTTCATCATATGCACCGCTTCTATGGCTGTCTTCAATAAGAGAAAGGCCGTTGCCGTGATAATCGACGATATTCTCCTTTATCTCTTCAAGTACTTCAACAGGAAGGGTCGAAGGGCCCGCATTGAAATTTAATTTACGACTCATTATATCCTCCGGAATTTATATCTCTATTTTATCGCATTTTTATAACCGCTTATCAATACTATTACACTGCGGAATAAAAAAAAGAGGCAGCTATCGGGCTGCCTCTCTGAACAAAACCGCATATAGCGGCGGATTGCTAATAGTTCTTCATGTTCTGCAGCTTTCTCTGCTTTTTCATCTGCTTGCGCTGCATAGCTTTTGTCTTTCTATTCTTGATAGTGGAAGGCTTTTCGAAGTATTCGCGCTTTTTCCATTCGCGGATAATACCTTCTTTCTCAACCATTCTCTTAAAGCGTTTTATAGCCTTTTCGAGCGGCTCGCCTTCATCAATGTTAACATGAGCGATAGCAATCACCCCCTTTTGTGTATAATTATTGTTTAATATTACTTATTATAAAGTCTTTGTCAATAAGGCTTTCAGTAAGCCAGGTCTCGGGCTCTACGGCAACTCCGGCTACACGTATCTCCCAGTGAAGATGGGCTCCGGTAACCAGACCTGTGGCTCCGACTGTACCTATAAGCTCCCTTTCTTTCAGCATTGTTCCGGCCTCCGTGTTTATTTCCTGCATGTGATAATAAAGGGAATAAACACCGGGAAGATGCTCTATCACAACAGTATTACCGGTAAGAATCCTCATATCAGCAAATACAACCTTCCCCGGACCCGGAGCATAAATCGGAGTCCCGGGTACAGCGGAATAATCAATACCATTGTGCAATGATGTGGCAGTTGTTCCGTCATCATAAAGGTAGCGTCTTCGGTCACCGAAGAACGAGGTCTGACGGAGAGCAGTTACCGGAAGTGAAAAATCAGAACTCATATATACAGAGTCCGGATTGACCGATGTCAGTATTCCATAGAGGATCTTCCACTCTTCGGCTTTTCGGATATCTTCAGACTGACGAAGCGTAGACATTGATTTAGTAAGCGGGATGTCCTCACTTATAAAATCACGTGCAATAACATTCACAATCGCTTCAAGGTGAAGTTTCTTTCCGTCGGCTGCTGAGACAGAATACATTCCGGGCGCAGCGTCCGAGGGAACACCAAGCATTGCTATTACAGCGGTATTGCCGTCAAGATCGACAAAAAAACTTTCAGTCTTGGCAACTGTCCGTCCGCTTCTCTGCAGCAGAATCTCAGCGCCGCTTGCCTCTATTCCCTTTAAAACTGCGGTAATAATCCCGCCCTGAGGAACATTATCAGTAAGAATAAGTTCGGCAGCCGGAAGAAATGCCGCAGTAAGTACAAATGCGAAAAATAATGCTGAAACTTTCTTTATCATCTTTTCATATCCAGTATTGTAAGCTGAAGGGTTTCCTTATTCATAAAATAGTTACGGCCCAGCCTGAAAACTATATCAACTCTCTCTCCGGTACTGAAATCTCGGTTTGCTTTCTCAGCAGCGTTCCAGTAGACCGCAGGCCATTTAAACTTATCAGCCTCAAACAGCAGCCGAAGGTGATTCTTTTCATTTTTTCCCATTATTTCCATATTCAGAATCTTTATATTTCTGGCCATAAAAACAAGCGGAGGACTGCTTTCACCGTATGGTTCAAACATCTCAACGGTTTTTATCAGATCAGGGTTGAGATATTTGACAGGAAGTTCGGCATCAATATTAAGACTTGCCTCAGTTGTGTCGGCCCCTTTAAGACCGGGGGCAAGCTCCTCTATCCGGCTTGTAAAATCTGCAAAACGTGAAAGCTCCATACTGAAACCGGCTGCAAAATCATGTCCGCCGAAATCTATAAAGATATCAGATGCACCTGCAATAAAATCTTTAACGTTAATATTCATTGCACTTCTTATAGAGCCGACCGCCTTGTCTTCCATGATGGAGACAGCCATAGCCGGAACACCGAAGAAGTTTGCAAGCCGCGATGCAATTATACCGGTAATTCCGCGGTTGAGATCCTTATCAGCAACAAGAACCAGTCTGGCTTCAAGATCCTGATAGCTGCGCTTTGCTGAAGGAAGCAGTTTATTCCAAATATCCTCGCCGAGTTTTTTCCGCTGACGGTTAAGTTCCACAACCTCGGTTGTAAGACGGTTTATATCGGAAGGCTCACTGCTCAGCAGGAGCTCGGCCGCTCTCGATGGAACACCCATTCTTCCGGTTGCATTGATTACCGGCGTAATCTGCCAGCCGATATCGGTCGTATTAAGTCTGCGTGCAAGCATATTCTGTGCAGAAAGAAGGCTTCTAAGTCCTTCACGCTCAGTTTTCTCAACAACCTTCATTCCGCGTTTAATCAGAATCCGGTTTTCATTTTCTATGGGCATCAGATCGGCAATAGTGCCAAGTGCTACCAGGTCCAGGTCATGCTCTGATTTAAGAACAAATCCCTGGTCTTTCTTCATAATAAAAGTAGTAAACAGGTTGATCAGAACATCAAGTTCCCCCGGCGGTTTCTCACTGTAGCGGGCAAGACGGCTTCCGTCTCTCATTTTCAGAAGACTTCTACCCCGTAATGACGGAAAGACCTTCCATATCTCAGGAGCAGAATCTACTAAATGAATATCAGTATTCTGCCCGAACACAGATTTAAGCATTCGAAGCTGGGGTTCTGCATCATAGACAATAATCTGAAGCGATAAAAAGTCCATTAATCTGGTGTTCTGCATATCAACAATGCCTGGAGCCAGGGTTTCCGTAATCCGGTCTTCAACAACGAGGTTCTTCATCTTGACTGCTTCAAGGATCACCGAATCATTTCCAGGCCGAACATTCATAAGACAGAACTGCTGATTGTATATATCAAGTGATGAGAATCTAAGCGCCCATATAACCTTGGAAACGACACCGCAGCCCGCAAGATGAGCAAATGGATAACAGCAGTCTTCCATTTTCGGATTTATAATTCCGTATGCCGGAGGCAGAACTTCAGGGCTGTTATGATGATCGATTACTATTGTATCTATGCCCTTTTCATTTGCATATTCAATTTCATTATAGTTGGATATTCCGCAGTCAACTGTGATAAGCAGGCTGCCGTCAACTTCAGCAAAACTATCGACGGCCTGCATGGTAAGTCCGTAAGGCTCATCACCGGTCGGCAGGGCCCATTCAGCCTCGATGCCTATTTCTTTCAGGGCATTGTATATAAGCACCGTAGACGTAATACCATCAACATCACGGTCACCGAAGATCTTTACCTTTTCTTCTTCAGCAGCAGCCTGCTTTATCCGATCAATGATGTCCTCCATTTCTTCAAAGAGAAAAGGATTATGCAGATACTGTGAGTCATCTTCAAGATAAAACTTAATATCTTCATTTTCAGTTATACCTCGACGTACAAATATTGATGAGGTAAGGAGATCCAGACCGAAGCGTACGGATATCTGTCTCACTTTATCTGCGTCGATATCTTTTTTATTCCATATCATATTCAATAAAACCTAAAGTCTTCAGGGGAACTTCAATAACGCTTTTAAGAATTATTATAAGCAGATCCCTTGTTTTTTTCATCAGCTGTAAATCTAACCTTTTTTCAAGAGCTTCTTCAAGCTTAAGCCGTGAATAACTTTGAAGATATTCAGATGCGTCCGCATCAAGAACCGGCATGCCTGCAGATCTGCATCGACCGCAGATAAATATGTTTTCAACCTGTGAATAGAACATCGATTCATTCACAGAATCTCTTCCACAGCGGCCGCATGAGCCAAGATCAGATATAAACCCTGCGTCGAAAAGAAATCCGTACAGAAACAGAACGGTAAGCTCCACAGCCCTATCAGGGTGACTGTCAAGAAGCCTTAATGCCGATGTAAGCAGGCTGTACACTGGAAGGTAATCTGCTCCGGCTGCATGAGATTTCAGTACGACTTCCGACCATAATGAAGCATTGCACAAAGCATCCATATTTTCCTTGATTCCGGAGTTAAGCGATGCTGATTCACAGCTGTTTATTTTCCAGCTGTCACGGGTTGGATTATAATATAAATCAAAGCTTGAAACGGCAAATATATCGGTTATGCTGCTCATTCTGCTTTTGCCCTTGTAAGCCCCATGGGCAACAGCATCGATTATCCCCTGTTCAGGGCTGAGCATCGTAACTGATTTGTGGAAATCACCGAATCGTCTGGTTTTAAGTACGACAGCTTCTGTCTGACAATTCCTGTCCATCGAAAAATATTATAACATAAAAGCTCATCAATATTTGCCTTTTAGCTCTTTTTTGCATATTTTTAAGATAAGTAAACTAAAAGAAGAGGTTCAGCTATGCCAGATAAACAAATTGTGCCCGCGGATCAAATGCTACCTAGCAGGCTGTTTATTATTCCGACGCTTGGGAAACCGGTTTTTCCCGGAATTTTTACACCGATGATGATCGAGTCGGAAAGTGATATCACGGTTGTTGATCAGGCCCTAAATCAAAACAGTATGATCGGGCTTTTGATGATTAAAGACGAGGAAACAGAAAATCCGGCACCGTCAGACATGTACAATATAGGTACAGTCGGAAAAATTGTTAAGAAAATCAACCTTCCCGACGGCGGGATAAACATTTTCATATCAACACTTAAACGTTTCAAAATCAAGAAATACCTTTCTGATGAGCAGCCCTATGTTGCAGCAGTTGATTATCTTGATGATGAGAATGATGACTCTATTGAGGTTAAAGCGCTTACACGCTCTATAATCAATGAGATGAAACAGCTTTCCGAGAACAACCCGCTGTTCTCGGAAGAGATGCGCCTTTCAATGGTAAATATCGATCAGCCCGGTAAAATCGCAGATTTTTTCAGCTCAATACTGAATATCGACCGTAAAGACCAGCAGAAGATCCTTGAAACACTGGATGTCCAGAAGAGACTTGAGAACGTTCTTGTCTACATAAAGAAGGAACAGGAGCTGATGCGTATTCAGCGTAAAATTCAGAACCAGATCAATGAAAAGATCGAAAAGAATCAGCGTGAATACTTTCTTAAGGAAGAGCTTAAGGCGATCAAGAAAGAGCTGGGGATGCCGGTGGACGCCAAGAGTGAGGAATACAACCGTTTTAAGGAAGCTGTTGATGCCTTCAAATTCAAAGGCGAAATAAAAGAGCAGGTAAACCAGGAGCTTGAGAAATTCAAACTGATGGATCCCAACTCATCCGAGTTTGTTGTTACAAGAAACTATCTTGACACCATTGTTTCGCTGCCATGGAAAGATCCGCAACCTGAAAATTTCGAAATGAAAGAAGCAAGAACCATACTTGACCGTGATCATTACGGGCTTGAAGATGTAAAGGAACGTATTCTTGAGTATCTTGCCGTTAGAAAACTCAAGAAAGATTCTAAAGGCTCCATAATTTGTCTTGTAGGGGCTCCGGGTGTCGGTAAAACATCAATAGGAAAATCCATTGCCAGCGCACTGAATAAGGAATTTTTCAGATTTTCGGTCGGAGGAATGCGTGATGAGGCGGAAATCAAGGGGCATAGAAGAACTTATGTAGGCGCAATGCCGGGTAAAATTATTCAGGGACTCAAGATAGTGAAGGCCAAGGACCCGGTTTTCATGATAGATGAGATTGATAAAATGGGTGCATCATACCAGGGAGACCCGTCCTCGGCTCTGCTTGAAGTACTTGATCCGGAACAGAATATCAGCTTCAGGGATCATTATCTTGATCTCCCCTTTGATATCTCAAACATCCTGTTCATAGTCACAGCCAATACACTAGATACAATTCCAAGACCGCTTCTGGATCGTATGGAAATTATCCGGCTGTCGGGATACATTGAGCAGGAAAAAATCAAGATAGCCCAGAAATATCTGATACCCAAATCGCTGACAAAGACAGGACTAAAGCGTAAAGAAGTTAAATACACAACAAAAACCCTTTCCGCTATAGCTGTAAATTACGCCCGCGAAGCAGGTATGCGCAATTATGAAAAGGCTCTGGACAAAATTCACCGCAAACTTGCCCGAAAAATTGTACTTGATGATGTCAAAGCACCATTCAATATCACCCCTGAAAACCTTGAGGAATACCTTGGGAAACCTGTTTTCCGTGAAGATGAGATAAAGGTGGTCACAAGTCCCGGTATGGCTGTAGGACTTGCTTGGACAAACTTCGGCGGAGATACTCTTATGATCGAAGCAGTGAATATTAAAGGCAAGGAAGGTATCAAACTTACAGGCCAGATGGGCAAGGTAATGCAGGAATCAGCAGGAATTGCCTACACCTATGTCCGTCATATAGCTGAAAATAATGGTGTGGATCCGAAGTTTTTCGCCGAGAACATGATTCATCTGCATATCCCCGAAGGTGCAACACCCAAGGACGGGCCGTCTGCTGGTATTACAATGGCATCTGCCCTGCTCTCTCTTGCGAAAGGTAAAATGATGAAAAAGAAGCTCGCAATGACCGGAGAACTTTCACTCGCAGGAAAGGTTCTGCCGATAGGCGGTCTTAAAGAAAAAACAATTGCCGCAAGACGCGCAGGCATAAAAAATATTATAATACCCAAGGCCAATGAACGCGATCTGGATGAGATTCCGGATCATGTTAAAAAAGGCATAACATTTCACCCTGTTGAAATGATGGATGAGGTAATTGAGAAGATTTTTTAAACTGCCGTATATATCTGTAATTTCTCTGGCATTAATATCAGCAGTCCCTGCTTCTGCAATGCAGTACAGGGACGCCGGTATTCAGGTTCCGGCAATAAAAGAGCCGCTGGTATTAAGCTTTACCGGCGACATGATGGCCCATGTCATCAACTACAGCATGAAAGACTACTCACTAATCTACCGCGACATCGAATCAATCATGCAGAATGACAGTCTGACCTTCAGCAATGTTGAGTTTCCGGTCAATCCTGAAATTCCCCAGGCAAGCTACCCTGTTTTCAACATCCATCCAGAATACGTCATGGCCGCCATTGACGCAGGCGTGGATGTGGTATCTATAGCTAACAATCACACCGCAGATCAGGGTGTTCCAGGTCTGCAGGCTACAGTCAGTACAATGTACTCTCTTATGAGCTACTATAAAAGGCAGCAGAACAGGGAACTGCATTTTTCCGGTGCCAAGGATAATCCTGAAACTGATTTCAAACCTGTTACAATACGTAAAAACGGGTGGAAAATTGGTTATCTGGCTGTTGCCCAGTTCTCAAACCATAATCCCGGCAGAGGCTATATGCAGCTTGTCGATTTCCGTGACGGGGACGAGACCTCAGCCTTTGTAGATTTCATAAAGAATATCCGGCCCGATTACGACCTCTTTGTACTTGCATACCACGGAGGAGTTGAGTATTTAGCAGATCCGGTAAAAGCAAAGACTGAGTTTTTTAATGACCTGGTTGCGGCCGGTGTTGATATAATCTGGGGTCATCATCCGCACATAATACAGCCTGTTGATATTGTCACTACCGGAGTAAGAACAGGCGTTGTAATGAACTCATTAGGCAACTTCATCTCCGGTCAGGGCAGAATAATAGATCCGGATCTACCCGAAGAGGAATGGTCCTATACCGGCGATTCCGCAATTATCCAGATAGAGGCCGCCTTCAGAAACGGAAAAATTGTGTTTGACAGGGTCGAGGCCATTCCAACCGCAAACATGATGACAACTAACCGGGAAGTAGTTATTACACCGCTTGAACAGCTGACCCACCAGCCTGTTCCGCAGCCCTGGAATGACTTTTTCATGCAGCGCTACATGCTGATGCATGATTATTTTAACCGCAATATCAGGCAGATTGATTTAACTGAAAGCAGGTAGCTTACCGCTGTGTTACTGCCTGTATTTATTAAAGCTGTATTCGATAATTCCGGTTGCTGCACCTATCAGATTTTCTGATTCTCTCAAATCGGTGATATAAACATCCACGTCAAAAAAGTTTCTGGCGATATATGAATCTTTCAGTTTCTTCCTTAGTTCATTAATGAACATCTCCGGTTTATATATTATAAAACCGGAAAGAACAATCTTTTTAAGCATTGTAAAATTTATTGCATTTACTACTGCTGTAGAAAAAATTCCGGCATAATACTCAATTATATTTATAAAATATTTTTCACCGGCATAAGCCCTGTCTACAATCTCTTCCCAATTCTTCAAATCAGGGAAATCTTTCCGGACTCTTTCAAGAATATTCAGCAGTCCATAAAACCCGTATAAGCATCCCCGGTTACCGCAGACACATTTTTCACCCTGAAAATCGATAGAGAGATGCCCGAATTCCGGAGTCAATCCTAGCTCACCGCTGAATAGTTTTCGATTTCTGATTATCCCGAAACCCAGACCGACATAGGACATAATACAGATAAAATCATCAAATTGACGGCCATAACCGAAATACAATTCAGCAAGACTTACTGCATTTGCATCACGCTCCAGCCTGATTTCAAAATCAAAATATTTTTTAAACTCGTTAATGATATTGAACCCCCGCCATAGTTCAAAATCCGGTATCTCATCAATAATTCCATTAAGTGTATCAACAGGCCCCGGTGTAGTTATTCCAAGACCCAGAATTTCATTAACGGTTCTTATATTCAGAATACTTTTTTTGATATCGCTGCAAATAATTTCAACAGCCTGCTGAGGTGATCTGCAGCTGAAAATATCAACTTTTTTCGAGGTAAGTACATTTCCGCCTAAATCCACTAAACCTATACTGCATCCGTCGCGGGCGATATCAACGCAGAGTATATTGTACCTCTCAGATACTATTTCAAGAGTTGTTGGATTCCGCCCTACGTTTTTGTTGTTAAGCTCAAGGCCTGATTCTTTTATAAGGCCCTCATTAATCAGTTCATCAGTGATATTACTGATTGAGGCCTTTGTAAGTCCGGTCAACCGGGACAGTTCGGCCCGTGAGTAAGAATTCTTGAAAAGACTTCTTATTACCAGATGACGGTTAAAAACCTTATTGTAGGGCGAATTCCTTGTATCCAAATTCCTTCTCCAGTAAAAAAAAATTTTTATTTATTTGCCAGCCATCTGAAACATCTGCTCCAGAATTTTGCATAGTTTTTCCAGTTAATAAATCCTTGACCCCAGTGCGGAGCTAAATCGGATGCAAAAGCAAGAGTACGTCCGTTTCCATAGTTGTTTACAACCATCATCGGATCCCCGTCCCATTCAGCAATAATTTTATCTTTATTTCTTGCTTCAAAACGATTATACCCTAAAAAAAGCAGAGGGGAACTATCCCATTCCATATCCTTGATGAGTGGATGTTCAGTTTTTACAGGATTGAATTTTGAACCTTCAGGTATTTCCACTCTATCATCAAAGGGACTTACATTAATATCAAGAAGATCTTCAAAAACAGTATTGTGATACCGCCCCTGCCCCATCTGTCCGCCGAATCCCATCCAGCCGCCTACTACAGCAAGGCCGCCGCCGTTTTTCACATAATTCTCTATCAGTTTCAACCGGTTCGATCCCATTGGTATTTTAAATCTGTCTGGATAGAGCAATATTGTATCAGTGCCAAGATCACTTAAAAGGATTACATCATACTTTGAAATATCCTCAATGGTAGATGGAAAGTCCTTTGAGACATTCGGCGTAGGCAGATAAGTAATATTCAATTCGGTGTCCGATTTGAGCGGTTCAAGTAAAAAAGCTCTTTCATCAAAAAGCTCTGCAAAAGAAAACGAATTCATTCCCTTATAAAAGGTGGTGCTAATCAGGGCGTAATCGCCAGCGTACAGTACATTAATCATAAAAACTCCTGTTTAAAGATTTAATAGTTAAATGTTTTAACTATTAAATGCTAACATGAGCTAATATGATTGTCAAATTTAAAATTATATAAGCTGCTCCTAAATATGGGTGTTTTTAGTGACTGTATTTAGTTAAATGTTTTTACCTGTAATCTTAATTATAATATTCAATTTCACGTTCAACAGTTGATTCAGGGATAAGGTAGTTTGAATAAGTGCCCGGCTCTTCCCTTCCTATAATCTTCACAAGCCAGTTATCCTTTTCATCGTATGTATATCCGTATGCATATACTGCATATACTATTCCCCGGTTGTCTGTAAATTCTTTCTTTACAGCGAGGTTACGGCTGTTGTATTCGGTAGCAACACTTACTACAAGTACTCCGTCAGGATCGTATTTTATTTCTTCAACAACACGGCTTAATTCATCATATTTCCGCTCATCGCGCCATAGCAGCTCACTGTCCATCCCGAAACCTTCTGTAGCAGTCAGTCTGTTTTTATTGTCATACTCAAACATGCGGCTGTAAACTAAAATCCATTTCCAGTAACGATCATATTTACTCGTAAGTACAATTTTACCATTGCTGTTATAGCTGTTTTTATAACGCCAGCCGTAATTTCCTGTTGAATATATCTTTTCAGCTTCAAGAATCCTGCCGTCCGGTGAATAGGTAAACATTTCACGATCAGGATTCCGGACTTCAGGGTGCTTCTGAAGTTTAAGGCTGAGGTTTCCGTTGTCGTAATCATATTCAATGGTGTTTGCCGGACTTCCGTCTGCATTGAAGTATGCTTCAGACACAAGATAGCCATTCTCGTCATAACTCAAAATAAGCGTGTACTCAAGTTCTTTTAAGCTGCGGCCGTTTCCGTCTTTCATGCTGAAAGCTTTTTCTGTAACCTGCCGTACTCGTCCCTTAAGCGGATCAGCTGGAAAAACATTGTCAGGCCACTGGTCAGGATACATAAGACCGCCGGTAATTTCCTGCGCAGCGGAGAGTCCTATTGTTAAAAGAAAAAATACCGGTATAAGTATGTATATCCGGAAAATGAACTTCATCCATGTATTTTAATAATACTTAATTCGTTTGTATATCCCCCCTGTGATTGATTCCAGAGCGTTTTCCTGCTATGTTCATGCTATGGAACTTCTTTCTCCGGCAGGAAATATCGAAAAGCTGAAATACGCTTACCAATACGGTGCCGATGCGGTTTATATCGGCGTCAAGAACTTTTCACTTCGGCAGAAGGCTGATAATTTCAGCAGCCGCGAGTATGAAACAATTAAAAAGATAAAGGGAAACCGTAAACTTTACGGGGCTCTCAACATATACTTTCATGAACATGACCTTGATACTCTTGAAAAAGAGATCGAATATCTGAACGAGTACCCCTTCGACGCCTATATTATAAGCGACATAGGAGCCGTCCCCACCCTCAAAAAGCATTTCCCGAATACTGAACTGCACCTTAGCACCCAGGCAAACTGTGTAAACTCTGAAGCAGTGAAGTTCTACCGGGATATGGGCTTTACCAGGGTCGTCCTGGGGCGCGAGGTTTCACTTAAAGAAATTGAACGCATCAAGAATAAGGTGCCTGATGTTGAAATTGAGTGCTTCATACACGGAGCCATGTGTCTTGCCTATTCCGGTAGATGTTTTCTAAGTGCATGGATGGCGAATCGCAGCGGGAATAAGGGACACTGTTCACACTCATGCAGGTGGGAGTACAGGGTACTGGAAGAAGCAGAAAGACCTGGGGAATACTACCCTATATATGAAGGCGACGGATTCACAAGCATTCTAAGCTCACGTGATATCTGTATGATCAACCATCTGGAAGATCTTAAGAATGCCGGAGTTGATTCACTGAAGATTGAAGGCAGAATGAAATCTGTTTATTACACCGCTGTGGTAACCCGTGCGTACAGGAAGGCAATAGACAAGCTTGAAGGTACTTTCACAGGTGATACCGACGGATACATAGAAGAACTTGAAAAAGTCAGTCACCGTGAATTTTCAACCGGTTTTTACTACGGAAAGGAAGAAATCGAAAAACCTACCGAAAAATCATATCTTCGACAGTACATCTTCCTGGGCACAATTGGAAAAAATGCAGGTGAAGGAAGATGGAGCATCGACGTTAAAAACCAGATCATTCCCGGAGAGGAACTTGAATATATAGGCCCTGACATCCTTTTTACAACTGACGACTCTTATAGAATCACAGATGAAGAAGGAAATGATGTGAGCCAGGCTGATCATGGAAAAACCTACTTTCTCCATACATCAGCCCCAGTTTCCGAAGGATTTATAATACGCCGGAAGGCGCCTAATCCATATTGAAAATGCTGATATAACTTATAGAGCATATATGTATTTATAGTGCAATTATGCTCCTACAGAGCATATACCTCTCTGGCTGGAATGATAGTTACCAGCTTGCCTTCACGTCCTCTCAGCAGCGTTTTGAGATGTTCCTTCCTTGCCCTGTTTTCAAGTGAACCTTCAAGAACTGTTCTTGTTACACCGTCAAGGAACTCACGCTGTTCCATGGTGAACAGGTACCCATCTTTCTGAAGAATCTCAACAAGATCTTCATTACCGGTAAATGAAATACGTGCATAATACTGCCGCTGACCTATAACCTTCACATTCATAAGATCCCTGATCTTAAGAACTATCAGGCCTCCTATAGAAGAGCCGAGCCCCAGAAAAACCAGCAGAGCCGGTTTATCGTTTATAAAACTGACTACCATTGCTATGACAGTCACACCAATAATACTTTCAACAAAATTGATTCCGAAAACACCGGCCATTTTACCCCTGTTGAAAAGTTCAATCTTCATATTGAAAACAAGATCCTGAAGTATCCTTGCGGCAAAAACAATAAGTCCTGAAATTAATAAACTCTGCATAAATAAACTCCTGATTTAATAATAGTAATTTTAATAAGATTAATCATATTTACTCTAATAAATAAGTCAGTACGCCGACAATAATATGATGAGGAGATGATTAGTATGAATGATGCTATTACGGAACTGATTTTTTTTCTTGAAACTTCCATTATGAAAACAAAGGATCCGATAGAAGCTGTTGAGCTCCAGAACCTTCTTGAAGCAGCAAGGACAATCCAGCAGCACCGAAAACAGAACTGCCGGATCTGATACTCGCTGTTTATCTGCTATTCCGGAACTATTCTAACTGCTCCGATGTCTGCAGATGAAGCAAATAATGAGTAAGCCCGCAGTGCAGCTGATACTTTACGGTCTCTTGATACCGGAGTAAAAGCTTTATCGCCCCTGGCATTTTCCGCCTTTCTTCTTTCAGCCAGTTCACTCTCAGAAACCTCAAGCTGAATTTTTCTTGCAGGAATATCAATTGATACTTTATCACCGCTTTTAATTAACCCGATAGCTCCGCCGGCAGCGGCTTCAGGAGAAACATGCCCTATGGATAATCCTGATGTACCGCCTGAAAAGCGTCCGTCAGTAAGAAGAGCACATTTCTTATCTATCTTCCGGGACTTTAAGTAGGTGGTTGGATACAGCATTTCCTGCATTCCGGGACCGCCCTTGGGGCCTTCATATCTTATGATTACAACATCGCCTTCATTTACTGCTCCGTCAAGTATTCCGTCGCAGGCATCTTCCTGGCTTTCAAACACCCTTGCAGTCCCCTCAAACTGAAAAATTGAAGGATCAACACCGGCAGTTTTAACAATACAGCCTTTTTCAGCTATGTTTCCGAAAAGCACCGCAAGCCCTCCGTCCGGGTAGTAGCAGTTTTCAACGCTTCTGATGCATCCGCCGGCTCTATCCTTATCAAGTTCTGCATATCTTGCATCCTGTGAACCAAGCACAAGGTTCCTGCCCTTTCTTGCCGGCGCACAGTGATAAACCTCTTCGGCCTCAGCAGTGCATGTGGGGCGCATAATATCACAGGCATCAAGCGCATCACCGAGGGTTGGATAGTCAAGCCGCTTTACATCACGGTTCAGCAGTCCTGCCCTGTCGAGCTCGCCGAGTATACCGAGAATTCCGCCGGCGCGGTTGACGTCCTGAATATGGTAGCTTGAATTAGGTGCTACTTTTGAAACACATGGAATGCGTCTTGAGAGTGCATCGATATCCTTCATCTTGAAATCAACTCCGGCTTCTGTTGCAACAGCAAGCAGGTGAAGAACAGTATTTGTTGAACCGCCCATTGCAATATCAAGAGACATGGCATTCATGAATACTTCTTTGGTAAGCATATTAAGCGGAAGAACGCTCTCATCGCCGTCACCGTAATATCGATATGCAAGATCGACGATCAGGTCAGCTGCTTTTTCAAAAAGTTTAATTCTTTTTTTATGTGTTGCTACGATTGTACCGTTTCCTGGAAGTGCAAGACCGAGAGCCTCGTTAAGACAGTTCATGGAATTTGCTGTAAACATACCTGCACAGGAACCGCAGGTCGGACAGCTGTTAATCTCCATATCCATCAAATCTTCATCGCTTACAGAGGGATCACCGCCCTTGATCATTACATCAATTAAATCGGTATCTCGTCCCTTAACATGACCTGCTTCCATAGGCCCTCCGGAAACAAAGATAACCGGAATATTAAGTCTCATCGCACCGATCATCATGCCCGGGGTAATCTTGTCGCAGTTGCTTATACAAACCAAAGCATCTACCCTGTGGGCATTGCACATATATTCGACACTGTCAGCAATCAGCTCTCTTGAAGGTAGAGAATACAGCATTCCTGTATGCCCCATGGCTATACCATCATCGATCGCTATTGTATTGAATTCTGCCGCAAAACATCCCTTTGCCTCTACAAGTTTCTTAACATGCTGTCCAATCTCATGAAGATGAACATGGCCGGGAACCATCTGAGTAAAAGAGTTGGCAATACCGATAACAGGTTTTCCAAAATGTTCCGGCTTCATACCATTTGCACGCCAGAGGCTTCTGGCTCCAGCCATTCTTCGTCCCTGTGTAGTATCGTCACTTCTCAGAGGTATTTTCATATGCAGCTCCTTATTTACTGTTTAACAGTTTTGATCAGAATAATGATTTTTACGTTTTTTTTCAATAATAAACGGGGTTTTGGACTATGAAATGAGGCCGCATTGAGACAGCCGTATCCCCGACTGCAGGTAATCTTCTTCGCAGCTTTTAAGAACTGAACGTGAATATGCTTCAAGCCAGTGAATATCAGCAAAACCGGAGCCTGAATCGGTTAGTTCCTCAGATATTTTACTCAACTGCTGAATTGCCCTGTCCATTTCTCTATACAGCATTGAAATATTCTTCCCCTCCGGTGTAATACAGCGTACCCCTGCGGCGTCTATCGAGATAAGATATCGAAGCTCTGAGGAAAGCAGTGCAATTTTTTTACGTCCGTCTTCAAAATTTTTGAAAGACTGAATGTAACCAGCCGGAACCTCTTTTCCGGAGAAACCAAGTGAACCTCTGCTGCAAAATTGTTCAAAGGGACTCATAACACAATCATTTTTTAGAATCCTCAGCGCAATATCATATTCACCTATAATTTCCGCTACAGCCGCATGGTATTCAGGATGCTCTGATGCCTCTGATTCAAGGAGATAAAATGATGATATGTTCTCACAGAGAGCTGTGATATCTTCAAGAACATCATCCATAAACCGCTTAAAACCTGTAGCTTCAGGATTGATAGTTAGAATATTCTCTTCTTTCCGGAACATCCGGCGGTAACCGGGAATTCTTAAAAGTCTTCCAAGATCTGAAGCTCCCGGAAACATAAGTGAAAAAGATATCCCCTGCTTATCTAAAAGCTTTACAAGATGCCCCATAACTTCTTCCGGCAAAGTACCGCAGGACAGCAGTCTGGATTCAAAAGTCCATGGGAAATTATCCAGAAGCCTGATAATAATTTCTGAAATACCATGATACGAAAGTTCCGAAGGGAGAAGCAGCAGCCTTTCTGCGGCAGGAGGCTGAAAATCCAGATTTAATACTTGATTCATTTCTTTATTCATCCAGCTTTCAAAATACCAGATCAATTTTAAGGTGTAAAGGATCTGTTCAATAAACAATGAATCAGGTAAAATCAGCACATGGAAAAGATTGCAGATATACTGAAGAAGAATGCTGTTGCAGTACCGGAAATACTCCTGCCTGCAGCTGGAACAGACATGACTAAATGGGCAGTTGTAGCCTGTGACCAGTACACCTCCCAGAAGGACTACTGGACTGGCCTGAAGGATTTGATTGCTGACGCACCTTCAACTCTGAACTGTATATTTCCCGAATGCTACCTTGAAGACGGCGATGAGGCTGAACGCATCAAAAGCATCAATTCACACATGCATAACTACATAGACTCAGGAGTTCTTGGCGAACCTGTTCCCGGATTTATTCTGGTAAAAAGAGAAACACCTGCGTCAGCTCCGAGATGGGGATTGATGGTTTCGCTTGATCTTGAAATGTATGATTTCAGCGTCGGTTCGGTCAGTGCCATCAGAGCTACCGAAGGAACAATACTTGAACGCATACCTCCGAGAGTCAGAATTCGTGAAAATGCACCAATTGAACTTCCGCATATCATGGTTTTAATCGATGATCCTGAAAAGAGCCTCATTGAACCTCTTTCTGCTGATACTGAATCTCTTGAGAAGGTGTACGATTTCGAACTTAATAATAAGAGCGGACATCTTACAGGATACCGGATAAACAGCCAGGAAAAACTGGAACAGATCGCGGCAGCATTCGAAAAGCTCGGTTCCGCAGATACAGCAAAGAAGATGTACGGAACAGAAGACAGGCTGCTTTTTGCCATGGGTGACGGAAACCACTCTCTGGCAACAGCTAAAACAATCTGGGAAGACTATAAAAAGAATAATGCCTCAGATCCGCAGCTTATGAGCAACCCTGCAAGGTGGGCCCTTGTTGAAATTGAGAATATCTACTGCGAAGGAATTGAATTTGAAGCCATCCACAGGATTCTTTTCGGTCTTGATTATGATAATTTTGTAAGTGCCGCAACATCTGATGGCAGCTTCAGTGTTACAGCAGCGTCTGATTTCAACGAAGCGCTCAGTCTGATGACTGAAAATACTGATGTTCAGCGCTGCGCCTTTGTAACTGAAAAAGGTGCCGGTGTAATTACTGCACTGAAGCCTGACTCTTCAATAGCAGCAGGAACCTTTCAGAATTTCCTTGATGCATACATTGAGAAAAACAAGAATGTGAAAATCGACTATGTTCACGGACTTGACGTTACTGAAGAAATCGGAAGTAAATACGGAAATATGGGTATTGCCCTGCCGTCGATAGCAAAAGACAGCTTTTTCAGAACAGTAATAAACGACGGAGCCTTCCCTAGAAAGACTTTTTCAATGGGTGAAGCTTTTGAAAAAAGATTCTATGTTGAGGCAAGAATGATCACATCATAAAACCTGGTTGGTTTTATGATGTGATTTGAAGAAATTTTCCATATCATAATTCAAGATTTTAAAGAGATTTTTAAAAATTTTCTTCATTTAAATCTGAGGTAAGAAATTCAAAACCTTCCGGGTTTTGAATTTCTGAAGTTTGATTTTCATTTGGACAAAAAAAATGCGAACGCGGAAGTTTGCTTCCTGCCAGAAGGACTTCCACGTTCACAGGAGAAAGTGTTGCCTACTCTTATTGTAGTAACTGGCAATTCAGATTTCCACTGTTATTCAAAAGTTTTTTAAGTTTTTTTCGAAAAGGGTCTGTCAAGCAGTATCCAGGACGTTACAAAGAACAGCATTCCCGTGATTAAAGCTGATATTCTGAATGCGGGACTGTTATCCTTCTGCCTATAATCGCTGCTTAAGAGCAGCCCCATTGAATAGAGAGTTCGGCTGTCATTTGAATAACCTTTCACAAGAATCATTCCCTCATCCGGGGCAAAGTATCCGAGCTCTCTGGCTTTGACCTGTATTTCATCAGAATCAGTCATAAGTCTCTGCGATTCTTTCTTCAAACCGGTATTTATCGAATCAAGACGCTCAATGTTATCTTCAAGCGACACCTTATATTCCTCAAGTTTTCTGTAGGAATTCATTCCATCCGGTCCGGATACAAGGGTCAGTATAAAAAAGACAGCCATAGTGAGCCATACGGATATTGCCAGCCTGATTGAAGTTTTCATATTAGTTATTACGGATTGTTTTACATCTTTCTTAAGTCTTATCGCTTAAACCTGCTTTCTTATTTTATATATTGTGTATTATAATTTATTAATACGTTTTTCTTGCCGATAATAATTACAGCGTTTTGTATTCAGGAGTAAAGAATGGCCGCTTTTGATGATATGGATGTTTCTTTTGACGATTTAGACGACAACACCGAAATCCAAGCCGGACTTGAAGACGACAATGATGAACTCGAAAAATACGGTGTATGGGTAAAAACAGGCCCGGTAGACGTCGATGAATCCGAGGATGAAACCGACAGTTCAGATTTTGTACTTGAAGATCTCTCAGGCGATGATTTTGAAGAAGATTTTGATTCCGATTTTAATTTAGAAGATGAAGATGAGGATGCAGATTACGAAGAAGAACACGACCTGCTGACTGACGAAGAAGAAAATCTTCTAAGCTCTTTAGAGGATGAGATGTCCGAAATTGAAGCGGGTATTGACGATGATGAAGATTTCTCATTTGACGATATAGATGATACCATTCCGACAGCTGATGACGAAGCCTCTGTTATTGACGAAGACACTTTCACATTGGAAGGACCTGATATCGAGCTTCCTGAACTCGATATGGAAGAACCTGAAATAGAAACTGATACTGATACAGAATTTAACGATCTTGACGCTCTTGAAGCTGATTTAACAAATATTGAAGATGACCTTTCAGGAAGCATGTCAGAATTGAGTGAAACAGTCTCATCTGCTGACGAACTTGAATCTGTAAGTTCAAAATCGATTCTCATGAAGATAGAAGAAGAACTTCTTTCTATTAAAAAGGAACTTACTGACCTTAAATCAGAACTTTCAACTATCAAATCCGCTCCCGGAGCTTCTGCGGCTGAATCGGATGAGACAGGCGGATTTTTCGAAGAAGATGAAGATGAAACAATAGCGCTGACAGGCGATGAGCTTGATAATATTCTTAACACAGCTGATATCACAGAAGAAAGCGGACAGGAAACTGAAGCCCCTGAAGAATCATATGATTCACATACCGAGACAGTGGCAGATGATTCACTTGATAATATAGAAGATATTGACCTTGACTCAATCAGCGGTCTGGATCTTGATGCGGAACCTGAAGAACCCTTTACTTCAGAGGAAATAACAGATACCGATGTAGAATCACTTCTTAACGAAGACATCCCATCCGCTGATGACACTTTCAACCAGGATGACACCGAAGAATTACTTTCGGGATTTGACGTAACTGAAATCCCTGAAGAGTCAGTTTCAGATTCCGGATATACAGATGAAATGCCGGATGAGTCTCAGCTTGACGAAAAAGAACTTGAGATTATCCATGATGAGGAAATTGACCTTTCCTCAGTTGAAGATCTTGAAATGGATGATTTTGACATCAATGAAGAAGAAAGTGACGAACCCTCTTCCGTCAGTTTTTCTGACGACATTATTACAGATGTTCCTGATGACATTGATCTTGATGATATAGTTCTTGAAGAACCTGAAACTGAAGAAATCGATCTTAATGACCTCAATCTGGAAGAAGAAGGTCTTATTACAAGTGATAATACAATTTTAGAAAACGTTGAAACAACTGAAGAACCCGCCGCTGCTGAAGAAGAGCTTGATTTGTCTGAAATAGGTGTTCAAATTGATGATGACGAACTTAATCTTGATAACGATATCGAACTTGAAGAAGAGGAACTGGAAATCGATGACGATCTCTTTCTGGAGGATATAGAAACCTCACAGGAAGATGAAGAGCTGAATCTTGATGAAGTTGCTGCTGAACTTAATGACGGTGAGATCATACTTGATGATGAACTCGAAGATACTGAATTAGAACTCGAAGATACTGAATTAGAGCTTGAAGACACTGAATTAGAGCTTGAAGATACTGAATTAGAGCTTGAAGATACTGAATTAGAGCTTGAAGATACCGAACTTGAACTCGACGACACTGAATTAGAACTCGAAGATACCGAACTTGAACTCGATGATACTGAATTAGAGCTTGAAGACACTGAATTAGAGCTTGAAGACACTGAATTAGAGCTTGAAGACACTGAATTAGAACTCGAAGATACTGAATTAGAGCTTGAAGATACTGAATTAGAGCTTGAAGATACTGAATTAGAGCTCGAAGATACCGAACTTGAACTCGACGACACTGAATTAGAGCTTGAAGATACTGAATTAGAGCTTGAAGATACCGAACTTGAACTCGACGACACTGAATTAGAGCTTGATGAATCTGCTATAGAACTCAACGGCGAGGCTATAAACCTCGAGGAAGATACTGAAATCAACCTCGATGAACTCTCTTTTGAAGACAGTGAAATCTCTGATATCGGGGAACCGTCTGAAGAACCAACTGATGATATTAACCTTGACGAGCTTTCTTTTGAGGATGAAGATGAAAGCTTTGCAGATATAGAAGTCGGTACAACTACCCTCGAAATTCCAGAAGAGGAAACAAACCTTACTGACGAGATTGAGCTTGATGGTGAAAAATTTGCAATTGACTCTGAGCCTGATGATTCGATGATTGAAATCGAAGGCCTTGACGAGCTTGAACATCCTGATGAATCTGTAAGTGAAGAATCCTCAGGTGTTTCTATAGAAGACGAGCCTTTTGATGAGATTTCATTCGACGAAGAACTGGAGACTGATGACAGTGATGTTTCACCGATAGAAGAACTCCCCCCGGAAGATCCCGCTCCGGAATCAGTTGAATCGGAAGAAAATGCATCAGACATCTCTGAAATATCCGCTGTTGATGATGACACCATCGCCTCCATACCTGAAGATCTCAGAGATGATATAAAATCAGTACTCTCATATATGGACCACCTGCTTGAATCTCTTCCTGATGATAAGATTACTGAATTTGCCAAATCTGAGCATTTCGAGGTTTATAAAAAACTTTTTGAGGAACTGGGACTTAAATCATAATGGATGTTCAAACTAATAAGTCCGGCCTGCTCGGCAGGGCTCTGCTTTTAAACGTCAGTGATTCAATTGAAGATATCAAACTGGACTCCGGTGAATATCATGAAGAAGCAGGTATTAATGATGATATAGAAGATCTTGTTCCTATTAACGGGGATGATTTTGATGAAAATGTTGACGATTTAATCGAAGAAGTTGAAGAGGATGAATTCAATTTAGATACAGAAGAAACAATCACATCTGAACCAGAGGATACAGAACTTACAGAAATTGAGGAAGCTCCTTTCGATGACAGCGATATTGAAGAACTCGAAGAGGTAATCGAAGAAATCGAAGAGGTTACTGAAGAACCTGAAGAGGTTATTGAATTAGAAGAAGATTTTCCTGAAGATGAATCTGTTGAAGTGATAGAAGAGACCGATGATTTTGAAGATGATTCTGAGATTACAGAGCTTGAAGAAGCCTTCGATGATGAAGAGGACAATGTCGAAGAGATTACTGAGGATATTGAAATTTCAATCGATGAACCTGTCATAGAAATAGATGAAGATTTTTCTGATCTCGAAGAAATTGACGATCTTGAAGATGATGATTCTATTGTTGAGATTGATTCTCCTGATTTTAACGATGACCTTCTCCCCTCACCTTCAGAAGTTGAAGAAGAACCTGATGAAGATGTCTCTGATCTGGACGGTCTTGATGATCTTGAAGATCTTGAAGAACTTCCCGGAGCTGATGATTCTGATGACGATATTGAGGAACTTCCCTCATTAAATTTTAAAACAAAAAATGAAAACGGCGACAATCTTCTAAGTATAGATGAACTGCCGGAAAAAAAAACCAATTCCTCACCCGGAACTCTTCCTTCAGATATCCTGAATTCTGATATTAAATGGCTCTATGATCATGACAAACTTAGAACTATTGTAAGAAATCTATCAGGAAGCCTTGAACTTCCCGCTGAGATATTTAAAGCTGCCAGGGAATATTTTTTAATTAAGTCAGGTATAATGCTTACCTTTGATTCAGAAAAAGAAATTCTTCACCCTTTTGCTTCAACAGGAATAGATCAGACAAGCCTTAGAAGATGCAGGATCAGCTCTGACTTTTTAAAAAAGAAAAACATTCTAATGAATGGTGATTCCATATTCTTAAATCTTGAAAAATCACTTTTTACCGATTTCTTTTCAAAAAGACAGCTCGATATCACAGAATCTTTTAATATTCTTGTATTTATGTATCAGGATAAACTTTCCGGCATAATGATAATTCTTGATTCACCTGCACTTCATGACAGTCATTTTCCGGAAGCAGCTTATTACTTCATTTCAAAAACATCCGAAATGATGTTTAAAAACCGTATTAATCGGATCGCAAAACTTTCATCAGCCGGAAACCTCCCTGCAATTGATTTTGCTGATATAACTTCAAATGTTATTGATTTCTATGAGAAAAACGGAATTGAGCTCCATCAGGAAATTAAATTCACACTTATTGATTATTCAGGAATCATAAAATCTTTTGAATCATCCAACTCACTTGTAGATACATTTAATATTGAGAAGGATATTACAAAACTTCTTTTTTCAATGACAACTGATAAGGATTGTTTTCTTAGGGTCAGAGGCCATCGATTCTTTATAGGATTCTTTTCAGGTTTACGCGTTACTCCCGACATCCTTAGAAATCAGATAAAAACTGCAGTTTATTCAGTTTTTGATAAAAACAATATAGATTCTCCTCCAATTGTTTCAATTTTTCAGTCCGGCATAGATACTGAAGAACTTGATACTCATATTAAAAATCTTGCCGACTAATAATGTACAATTTCCTCGAAAGCAGATCAGGAAAGAAAACTGTTGAAATAAACGGTCTTTTTCTGCATTCCAGTTTTGACCCGGTTAAAGAAGCAAATCGATTCGTAAAATCAAATTTAAAAATCAATAGCACAACAGTTGTATTAATCTGTCCCGGATTGAATTACATTGCTGATGAAGCACGCAAATACTGCTCTTACAATATCAAAATTGTATCACTCTATGCATGCACTATTTTTGCTGAGAAAGACAATAATAAATCAGATTTTATCTGGAATGCAGAGAGTGATTTACCGCTCAAAACTTTTCTGTCATCAGTTTTAAATGAACTTGATATTGAGGGATTTTCACTGCTCAAATGGACAGCATCCGACAAAATCTTCAAACGAGAAACTGCTTACATTGAAAATATTCTAAGTCAATATATTCGTGAACTTCATGGAAACATAACGACCCTTTCAGGATTTGGTAAAAGAATGTTTTCCAATTTTATTCAAAATTACAGGAGAACTGAAAACACATTTGAACTTACCGGAAAATCTGATTTGATTGTAATTGCAGCTTCAGGACCGGGTCTTTCAGAGAGTATAAATATTATAAAAAACATCAGAAAATCAGTTTTCCTTGCAGCACTCCCCTCTTCAATATCCTGTCTGCTTAATAATGATATAGAACCTGATTTAATCATATCTACCGATCCAGGGTATTATGCCTCATTGCATTTAAGTAATTTAGATATACCGGTTGCATCACCACTTACCGGAGCGCAAAATGGTACTTCACAAACAAAAAACGTTATTTTCACTCAGAATTACTTTCTTGAAGACGAAATTTTAAATCATGAATCAAATTTCCTGAACATACCTTCTAATGGTACTGTCGCCGGTTCAGCATTAGATCTTTCAAGTACAATATGCAATTCATACATTATTTTCTGCGGTCTTGATCTATGTTCTTCTGATATACAGGCTCACTGCCGTCCCCACACTTTTGACAATATAATCGAGAGTTCGTCAGAAAGAACAAATCCACTTCATAACACCTATTATAATCGAAATGCATCGGACAGTACTAAAATCGGTCACGGATTCGACAGACGCAATCACGCTATGGAAGCTTACTACGGATGGTTTGCATCAAACAGCAGAAGATTATCAAATAGAGTTTTATTTCATAATCCTCAAAAAGGCGCACCTCCAGGCTATACAGCTTTAAATGACAATCAAATTTTATCTTTAACGGCAAATAGTGTTAAAAACATATCATTCACCAAAAAATTAAATTATCCTGACGCGGATACACGGAATTCTAAAATTTGTGAGTATTTATTAAAACCCCGGAATGAAATCAGATTATTGAAATCTGACATTGCTAAATCTCTTGATGAAATATTAACCAATCCTGATAAAAGCATTTTTTTTAATCTGTTTTTACCCGGACTCCTTGAGCTCAAAAGCAGATATAAAAAAGTTTCAGTGGACAGGCTCTCTGAAATGGGTAATAATCTTGCAGAAGAAGCTGAAATCTTTATTAATAAAATAAGCAGATATGTTAACTAATTCATTGTTCGAACGAAATCTATTATCACTCTCACTGCGCCACAAGGAACTGTCGGTAAGATTATCAAATTGTGCTAAATCTGTTAACACCGAATTTAAGGATTCAAGAACCGGCCTGCTTGTTCCTATGATTAAATATAACGGAAGAGATTTTGCTCTGCATAGTCTCTTCGATCCGATAAAAGAAGGAAAACGTTATTCAGAATCCGTACACGGAGGAGGATACATAGTTATTTTCGGTATGGGTGCCTGTTATCATATTAAGGGACTTTTAGAACGTAACGATATCAACGGGATCCTGATTATCGACAAGGATATAACTGTTTTAAAAGCAATCCTGTTATCAATTGATCTTTCAGATATACTATCCGATGCAAGAATAACCATTCTCATTGATGAAACAATAGAGTCTATAAAAGAATTTCTTCTATCCAGTTATCTTCCTGCCGTAATGGGAGATTTCCAGACAATATATCTACGGTCAAGGGTCGAAACTGAAAAAAATTATTTCAATGAAATAGGTGATTCCATCAAGGATATTCTTGATGCGCTTTCTGATGATTATACTGTCCAGACCTGGTTCGGCAAAAAATGGTTTATTAATTCGCTGGCCAATCTAGAGGCAGCGCAAAATTCAACAACTATAATTCCACCGGCAAAAAAAGTTCTGATAGCGGCTGCCGGACCATCTCTTGATATTCAGCTTGATGATCTGATTAAAAGAAGAAAAGAAAGCTTTTTAATTTCAACTGATACTGCACTGCCCAGTCTAATGAGTCACTCAATAAAACCGGACCTGGTAATTTCGATAGATTGCCAGCAGATAACTTATCATCACTTTATGGCCGGATACCCCGAGGATGTACCATTGGTATTGGATCTTGCGTCACCTTCATTTCTTACAAGGCTTACAGATAAAACCTTTTTCTTTACAAGCGGACATCCTTTTTCAAAATACATTAACCGTAATTGGAGACAGTTCCCCTTTATCGATACATCCGGCGGAAATGTTACCCATGCGGCACTATCGCTTGCAGACTCTCTTGGTGCTGCAGAGATTTACCTCTATGGAACAGATTTCTCTTATCCGGAAGGTAAATCATATGCAAGAGGTACATATATCTATCCTTATTTCGGGAGCAGAGCAGTACGGACATCAGGAATTGATTCCAATTTCTATAATTTTCTGCACCGCAATGAGAACATAAATCTAGTTAAAACCGATTACGGTTTTCGCTATACAACCAGACCGATGCTCAGTTACCGAGAAAGGCTTGAAAAGTTTTCTGCAAATGTCAGAGGCAGGATTATTCCGGTTCCCGGACAGGGTGAAAAACTCGAAATAATTCAGAATCCGAATAAACATACATCAAATTTTACCAGTTTTTTTTCAGCCGGCAAAAGCAGATCCAGCTGGTACGACTTTCTGGAGAACTACAGAAAAAAAATTCTTGATCTGCCTGAACCCGCAGAACCGCTTTCATTATATTTTTCTATGCTGGATTTTACTGTAACCGATATATGGACGACACTTTTCCCTATTGCTGCAGTTTACCGAAAAAAATACCGAAACAGTAATTTTTCATCCTCGGAGATACTGAGAAAGGTCAGGCTTTGGGCTCTTGAAGCTACAGGGATTTATCTTAATAAATAATACCTGCATAACCTACGAAGGATCTTGATGGCTGAATATCATAGCTGCTGGTATATTCAACAAGCTTACCTGATTTAATATTTGACAGGCCTGCAAATACTGCTGCTGCTGCCGCCGCTCCCGGAGAGCATGCAGATGACTCATTTAATGCGGTATTCAAAATATTTTCAGGTCTCATGCTTATCATCGCATCTATTATTCTTTGATCATTTACTTTTTTTACCCACCCTACCGGGTCATTCAGCGAATCCATAGGCGCAAAACCGTAGTTAGGGCCATAGTGAGACAGGTCCGTAGAGCCGACTACAGCACCTGAAATTTCCTGTTCAGTAAAAAGTTTTTTCAGTTTTTCAGCCAAAATAATACTTTTTGAATCTGAAGGTGCACGAAGCCAAAGTATCTCTGCCTCCGGAGCCAGTTGATTTATCATAGGCAGTAGAACCTCAACAGTGTTATCAGTATAAACATCTTCTTTGATAGAGAGTTCTTTTTTTAAAAGACCGAGAACATCTGCTGCATTTACAGCTTTTCCATTATCCGGCAATTCAAAATAATCTTCAGAAGCAGCAAGTATCGAATTACCCGGCGGTAAATGTCCGCCAATTACAGCTATAACATCCTTATTAGAACACAGCTGTTTTAAAGTATTTGCAGCTGTTCTTCCTGAAAAATACCATCCTGCATGGGGAACAACTGCAGCATGAGACGTTTCATCATACTCGACCCCTTCGGTCCAATTATCTATCATTTTTTTGATATCAGCACTTCGGGAAGGGTACCAGCCTTCTGGAAGCTTCCTGTAGCGTATGGACATATAGCAGCCTCTCTTTTTTATTAAAAAATAGTATATACATATTTTTTTCTACCGAATATTATTATATATGGTTAAAACATCGGTTAAAATATATTTTGCGGTAAGTTTGATATTTTTTATAGCTCTTGCAGGCTACATATGGTACTCGATAGATGGATTCAAGAAAAACGGTGATACATCAGCTGCTGAAATCATCAATGTTCTGCAGAAAGATGCTGAAGTTTCATATTCGCTTTCGAAAGGCTTTTCAGGAAGCGGGTTCAGTCAGCGTGTACGAGAGATAATGAGCAGTTATTCTGAATTATCGGGGTTAATTATCTACAGCAAACTCGAAGGACCTGTATATTTCAATATCTATGACAAGAAGATTTTAAACTCAGATCCTTCAGATATTTCTGGATGGAATGGGCAGCCTGATTTCAATCTCTACAACCCTTTCTTTACTCAAAGATCTGTTAAATTATCAGTTCCTTCAAGCGATCTTTTTTTGACAATAGTAGTAAATACTTTTACCCGCTCATCAATACTTCCGGTCTTAAGAAATTCACTTGTTCTTGCTGTACTTTTTCTTCTTGTAACCGGTATCTTTCTCAGCATTAACGGGAGCAGAAATGCTGCAGTTACCACAAATGACAAACCTTATAACGAAGATTCTTCTCCCGATAATAATGAAGACCCTGCTGATGAAAGGGTTGATCCCCAGGCAGCAGCGGTCTCTGATTCCAGGCCGAAAGAAGATACAGGCAGTTTATTCTCTCCAAAAAGCGGTCTTGTATGGGAACATCTTCTTCCTGAACGCCTCTCCGCTGAACTTAAAAGAGCAGCTTCATTTGATCAGGATGCCTGCTTAACTTTTATAAGCATAAAGAGTCCATCAGGATTCATACCCTACAGAAATATTTCCGAACTTATCATAGAACATTTCAATTACAAGGATCTTGCATTTGAATACGGCAGCAGCGATTTTTGTATTATTATTCCTGACAAGGATATAGATGAAGGTCATACCGATGTAGAACGCTTCAAAAAAAGTATACAGAATCGATTTCCGAAATCAGCTTTTAAAATATTCGCAGGCCTTACTTCGCGTAATGGACGGCTTCTCAACGAGGAGCGGATGATTCATGAAGCAAAGGTAGCCCTTTCGAAGGCGGAAAAAGAAACGGGCAGTTCTACAATAGCGTTCAGGACAGATTTAAAGAAATACAGGCAGTTTATAGCTACGAAGGTTTAATCAGTCTTCATTTAGAATTGGAATATACTGACCGTCTCTAGAGAGGAATGTATCAGGAAATACTGCCGCGGCCTCTTTCAGCATATGTTTCAGATCATATTCAGTATATCGCGGACTGTAATGGATGAGCCCCATCTGTTTTACACCACCAGCGGCTTTTGCAATTTCAGCAGCCTGCACAGCAGTCATGTGCCGCTTTTCCCAGGCACTGTCTTTCAGTTCATCACAGAACATGCCTTCACAAATAAGAAGATCTGAATCCTTAACAAATTCGGGCATTTCAGAAGTAACTGCTGTATCGGTAATAAATGAAAACTTTCGGCCTTTCCTTGCTTCGCCAAGAACATCTCCGGGCTTGACAGTGACTCCGTCTTCAAGAACAACATTTTCACCCCGCTGCAGCTGCGACCAGAGGGGCCCCTTCGGAACACCCGATGCGATAGCTTTTTCAGGAAAGAATATTCCTGGCCTGTCTTTTTCTACAAGCGAATAACCGACACATGGCCTTGTATGATTGAGCTGTATTGTTTTAATGTAAAACTCATCATTTTCATAAATGACACCGGGTTCAAAAATTTCCTTAACTACTATCTCATAATTAATGTACATTTCCAAAACCCTTCGGCTGGTCTCAACATATTCCTTTATTCTTGGCGGTCCGTAAATATAAAGAGGATCATCACGATCAACCTGAGATGAGAGCATAAGAATGCCCGGAAGACCGGTTACATGGTCTGCATGAGTGTGTGATATGAAAATAGAATTTATCTTTTTCCACTTAAGATTAAGTTTTCTTAGAGAGACCTGGGTAGATTCTCCACAGTCAAAAAGAAATAAATCACCTTCTCTTCTCAAAAGCACAGAAGTCAAAAATCGGTAAGGAAGGGGCATCATGCCACCGGTTCCAAGTATAAAAGCTTCAAGATTCATCGGGAAAAACCTATCATAAAAACTACTTTTTTGAAAGCGTTTTCAAGGGATGACCGGAGAGTTTGAGATAATCCCTCAGGGTTCTGGTTGATGAACCGCCGACTTTCTGAAGGCATACAAGAAAAACCTCCATACAAGCTGCCGCATCATCTTCAGCACGGTGTGCATTCTCAAGGTTAATTCCAAGATTCATTGCCAGACTTTCAAGTGTATACCGCTGGTAACCCCTTAGATGTCTTCTTGAAAGTGCTAGAGTATCAACAAGGGGAAGTTCAGGCACAAGCCAACCACAGTCAGAAATACTCTGCCTTAAAAATGCAGCGTCAAAGCCGATATTATGCGCAACGAGCACCGAATCTTTTATGAACTCAATGAAGTCGGGAAGTATTACATCTATTGAGGGCTTATCTGCTACCATATCATCAGATATTCCGTTTACGGCCGAAGCTGCCTCGGGAATCCCGACTCCGGGATTTATCAGGCCGGAAAAACGGTATTCTGCACCGCAGAGATCAAATTTAACCGCCCCTATCTCAATAATTTTATCCTTGTCTGGATAGAGGCCGGTTGTCTCAAAGTCAAATGCGACGTATGTAAGTTCGTTAATTTTTTTGTTCAGCATGCTCTGTCTGTTCTTTGTTATTTTTCTTTAAACGAAACTTTATCTTTTCATTTCTGCTTTCTACAAGAATATGATCACCGCTCTTGAAGTTGCCTTTAAGAATCTCCATTGACAGGGGATCTTCTATCTCGTTCTGAATTGTTCTTCTTAAAGGTCTTGCTCCGTATTTAACATCGTAACCGATTTCAATAAGACGCTCTTTTGCCTTTTTACTAATTTCAATGAAAATATTATTCTCAAACAGCCTGATGGCTACTTCAGACATCATTACATCGAAAATTTCACTGACATTAGCTTTATCAAGACTGTGAAACACTACAATATCATCAATTCGGTTAAGGAACTCAGGTCTGAAAACTCTTCTAAGCTCATTCATGGCAGAAGTCTTAATTTCACCGTGATCCATAAGACCTTCAGATACCTGAAAACCAAGAGACGAGCCTTTTGATATTTCTCTTGCACCGGCATTACTTGTCATTATCAGCACGGTGTTTCTAAAAGAGACCTTGTGTCCGAGGTTATCAGCAAGCTCACCTTCTTCAAGAACCTGCAGCAGCAGATTAAATACATCAGGATGAGCTTTTTCAATTTCATCAAGTAGAATTACACTATAGGGTCTTCTTCGTATCTGTTCTGTAAGGACTCCGCCTTCTTCATAGCCTACATATCCCGGAGGAGCTCCTACAAGCCTTGAAAGGTTATGTTTTTCCATGTAATCAGACATATCTATACGGATTAAGGAATCCTGATTTCCAAAGAGGAACTCTGCAAGCGTTTTTGCAAGAAGGGTCTTTCCTACACCTGTTGGACCGAGGAAAATAAATGACCCCATAGGCCTTGTAGGTGAACTGAGACCTGTCCGCGATCTTCTTATCGATGAGGCAACAACTTTAATTGCATCATCCTGACCGATAACCGTCTTGTGAAGTTCGGCCTCAATTTTAAGCAGTCTTTCAGATTCAGTCTGTACAAGACGGAACAAGGGTATGCCGGTGATATTTGAAATAAGTTCCTGAATATCCTCATCAGTCACTACATTTTTCTCATGCCTCAGCGTATCCTGCCAGCCCTTCTTTAGCTCTTCAACCTCAGATTTCATCTGACGAACCTTATCACGTACAGCAGCAGCCTTTTCGTAGTTCTGGCTGTTTACAAGGGTTATTTTTTCCTGTGTAAGCTCTTCGATCTTCTTTTCCATATCTGCAAGTTCTTTGGGCCGGATACTGTTGTTTATCCGCTTGTATGAACCTGCTTCATCAATAAGATCGATTGCTTTGTCCGGCAGAAACCTGTCCGGTACATACTTATCCGAAAGCTTGGCTGCAGCAATAACAGCTTCATCGGTATATTTAACATTATGATGTTCTTCGTAATTAGCTTTCACCCCATGAAGTATGGCAATGGTATCCTCAACATTCGGTTCTTCTACAAGAATGGTCTGAAAGCGTCTTTCAAGTGCAGCATCTTTCTCGATATACTTCTTGTATTCGTTCAGTGTAGTAGCACCAACGCACTGAAGCTCTCCTCGGGATAATGCAGGCTTAAGCATATTTGATGCGTCTATGGCCCCTTCAGCACCGCCTGCACCGATAATTGTATGAAGTTCGTCAATAAACAGAATGACATTTCCTGCCGCGCGTATTTCTTTCATTACACGCTTGAGTCTCTCCTCAAATTCACCGCGGTATTTTGTACCTGCTATGAGTGAAGCCAGATCCAGGGTAAGAACACGCTTTCCGATAAGAACCTCGGGAGCTTCTCCGTCGACAATTTTCTGTGCAAGACCTTCTACTATGGCGGTTTTACCTACTCCCGGTTCACCGATGAGAACGGGGTTATTCTTATTACGTCTGGCGAGAATCTGAATTACACGCTGGATTTCCTTTTCACGTCCTATTACAGGGTCAAGCTTTTCCTGCCTGGCGTATTCGGTCAGCTCCCTGGCAAACTCATCCAGAGTAGGTGTAGATTTTTTGCTGTTAATGGGAAGCTTCTTCCTTGCCGGTTCATCAGTCGGTGCCGGCTTCTGCTTCACATTCCCCGGGCCTCTGATTTCAATCACTGTATTTCTTAAGTCATCAGGATTAACTGAATATTTAATGAAAAAGCGTGAAGCAATACTACCCGCTTCATTAACTGCAGCAATAATCAGATGCTCGGTACCGATATAGTCATGACCGAGATTTCTTGCTTCCTCAGCTGAATCTTCAAGAATTTTCTTACCGCGTCGTGAAGGAGGCACATCGCCAAGTATCAGTCCGCTGTGTTTTTTAGGTATATTGCGCTCTATCTCAAGCTGAAGTTCTATGGGATCGATATTAAGCTTTTTCATGGCTTTATAACCGATGCCCTCACCTTCCTTTATAATTGCAAGCAGGATATGTTCGGGAAGCAGCTGATCCGAGTGAAACCGCTTAGCTTCTTCCTGGGCAAATATTGTCAGTATTCTCTGCGCTCTCTGTGTAAGGCCTTTGAACATTCCGTCCTCCGTATTTTTCTACAGTTGTTTTTCCAGTATTACCTTTTTTATAAGTTCGGCTCTAGTAAAATCTATTAATGAATCATTGGATGCATCTTCATCCTTTCCAAGCATTCTCTGTATATGCGATTTCTGACTGAGAAATATCAGCGTACTGCATATATTCATTGGAAGCTCTAACATTCCAAGCGCGGCTCCGAGCCTCAGCATTGACAGATTCTGCATTGCTTCGTTTGATCCGAGCAGTCTGCAGTTAGTCAGCAGGCCGTATGCACGGTAAACAGTATCTTCCAGTTCAGTTCGTTTCTTTTCAAACAGTTCTTCACGGGCTTTTCGTTCATAGAGACTTATCTGCTGTGCAAGATTCTCAAGCTTTTCGATAAGCTCCTGCTCGGTGTGACCAATGGTAAACTGATTTGATATCTGGTACATACTTCCGAGTGAGTGATCTTCATCACCCATAAAACCTTTTACAGTAAAACCAATCTGAACCACCGCTTTCAATGCTTTTTCAATCAGGTTTGTTTTAACAAGGGCCGGCAAATGCATCATAACAGAAACTTTCATCCCGGTACCAAGATTCCCAACCTCCGTATTAAGATATCCCAAATCAAATGAGACAGCATAATCCAGATATTTTTCAAGTTCCCGATCTATTAAATCTGCTTTTTTATAACACTCTTCAACTCCAAGCCCGCCGCCGAATACCGACAGCCTGATATGGTCCCGTTCGTTTATCATACAGGAGCTCAGATTATCCTCACTCAGTGCGAATCTTCTTGACTGGTGCAGGGTGAAATCCTGAGAAATATGATTTCGTTCAAGCAGAATCTTCCGATCAAGAGGATTGATATTACCTACCTCATCAGTTCTGAAAACAGTAGAACCGGAAATTTTTCCAAATGATTCAGATATCTCAGCGCCTACCTTGTCTTCTTCATCCTGCTCCATCTTTCCCGGATACATATGTCCGTTCAGATTTCTGGAAAGCCTTATACGGCTGGAGATTACGACATCTTCCTGTGCTCCGCTTTCAGAAAACCATCCGGCTTTGTCCTTAATCAGCAGACTGTTACTCATCACCGACCCCCGCTCTCTTTTCAAGAAGCTTTATACGGTCCCTGAGGATAGCCGCCTGTTCATAATCTTCGCTGCTGATTGCGTTTGAAAGCTTTTCACGCAGGCTTTCCTTGTCAACAAGCAGGGTTTTAAGTGTTATTACCTTTTCAGGAAGCTTGCCGGTATGCCGAAAATTCCCTGCTGTATTCTGAAGATAATTCTCAACATCTTTAATAAACACGTTATAGCATTCCGGACAGCCGACTGTTCCGTTTTTCCTGAAATCCTTTATATTTGTACCGCAATTCCTGCAAACCTCACTGTCCGCTTTTTCGGAAACCTTGTCGGTGATATCTATAAGTCCGGTCAGGAGCTGAGAAAGAGAGAGTTCAATTATATCCTCTTCTCCTGAAATTCCTTTTTCACCGGCGCAGGATGTACATAAGTGCAGTTCTTTTACATCATTACCCATTATCTGTTTTACATGTATAACGGCGTCATTATCGCCGCAAATATCACATTTCATTCAGCCACCTTACATATTAGTTTAATAAAATTTGCGATTAAAATAAAGTGATTTAATTTTTGTCAGTGTTTACTGATTACTTCCAATGGTTTCAGCTTTTCGGCTTTTCCGGCAGGTATGACTGCCGCAAGCGATGATAGAATCACTGCTGTAATAAAAACTGCAGCTATCTGATAAGGCCTGATGATGACCGGAATGTGATCCAGGTAGAAACCGGCCGCTTCGGAAATCCTGTTAAAAAACAGAATAATACGGTTAATATTCAATGATATCAGAAGTCCTGCAGAAATACCTGCGAATGCTCCGGTAATGCCGGTCACAGCCCCTGTAATAATGAAAGCAAGTCTTATCTGCCCCCGGCCGGCACCACAGCTTTTTAAAATGGCAATATCCTGCTGTCTGTCCATAATCATAATAATCATTGAAGAGGCCACATTAACCGATGCAACAACTACAATAATAATCATGATAAATAAAAGCAGAGTTCTTGTGGTATTCAGCGACTCATACATACTTCTGTTAAGCTGATACCAGGAATATATCATTGAGCCTTCACCTGCTGCACTCTGCAGTTCTTCATTTATAGTCCCCGACCCGGAATAGGGATCTTCAACCTTAGTCTCAAGATGCATCTCTCCGCTGCTTCTGAAAAGCATCGCTGCCTTGTCATAATTTATATAAGCTGAAAGAGCATCCAGTTCGTAATAGCCGGTTGAAAATATTCCGGTTACCGTAAAAACTTCGGGGCGCAGAACAGTACGACCGCTGGAAGTCTGCATAGCAGTCAGCAGTTTCACATCCTGGCCTGGAACAGCATCAAGGAGATCTGCAATTCCGCTGCTTATCATTATCGAATTATTTTCATGGATATCAAAAGTTCCGCTGTCAATTTCAAGATATTCCTTAAGTCCGGAATCTCTTTCATAAACATCATCAGGAAGCCCTTTCACCTGTATTCCGCTTTTATACGACGCAGAGTATATCAATGCACTGCCTGTATAAACCGGATATGCACAAAGTACCTCGGGAATTTTTTCAGTCTTATCGAGAGCTTCAGCAATTTCGCTTTTATCAGGTTCATCAAAGAACCTTATCTGGTAATGGCCGGTACCTATTTCAATAAACCGTCTTGTTATGCCCTCAATCATACCGGTAGAAACTTCTAGAACTACTATAAGCGGAATCATTGACAAGGCTATTCCCACTGCGGCTCCAGCCATGGTCCGTTTTTTACCCCTGTTGAAGGTCATAAAGTTTCTAAGACCGAGAAATACAGAAAAACCCGGAGAATTCATCATAATTTGACCAGCTCTCCGGATGTAAGTTTATATTCAATGCTTCCGCGGCCTGCCAGCTCCATGTCGTGAGTAACCATGATGAGCGTTTTACCATATTCAGCCACAAGCCTGAAAAGCAGTTCTTCTACAATAGCGGAATTTTCCTCATCAAGGTTGCCGGTAGGTTCGTCTGCAAGAATAAGTTTCGGATCATTAACAAGAGCTCTGGCCATTGCGGCTCGCTGCCTTTCCCCGCCTGAAAGCTGTGAAGGAAAGTGGTTCAGCCGTTCGCCGAGTTTTACATGCTCAAGCAGTTCTTCAGCTTTTTTGAGAGCTTTTTTCCTGCTTTCACCTGCCATGTAAAGCGGCATCATTACATTTTCTACACAAGTAAAATCTTTCAGAAGGTAATGAAACTGGAAAATAAAACCTATAGTTTTCTGACGATACCTGGCAATTTCATATTCAGTCATCGTGTTGATTTGACTTCCGTCAATTTCAACCAGGCCATCGTCACAGTTATCAAGACCGCCTATGATATTAAGAAGCGTACTTTTACCGCAACCGCTGCCGCCGGTAATCATAACCTTCGTTCCCTTCTCTATTCTGAGATCAATATTTTTGAGTATCTGAAGATCCTCATTTCCTGTTTTATAGGCCTTTTTAAGACCTTCTATTTTTACCAGAATAATCCTCCCGAAATAATATAGGACCAGACCTACTCATACCGCAGAACCTCCTGCGGCATTATTCTTGAAACCCTTGCAGAAGCAGCGGCAGCCGCGGCTATACAGAAAATTACAGCGGCTGAAAAAATTAATGTCACCTCGGAGGGGACGACCCTGACCGGAACATCAATAAGAAATCCTGCTGTCCTGAGTGATAGAAGTCCAAGAATATTGTTTATATTAAAAGTGATCAGAAGTCCGAGAACCACACCTGTCAGTCCGCCGCCCGCACCGATGATAAAACCGTCGATAATGAATATATTCCTGATATTCGAAGGGGTGGCTCCTATTGCTCTTAGAATACCGATTTCTTCCTGCTTCTCAAAGACAGTTCGACGGGTAGAATTGAATATTCCGAAAGAAACGACAAGAAAAATCAGTCCAAGAAGAATAAACATCATATTTTTTTCAAGCCTGAGTGCTCCGAAAAATGCTCTGTTGTATTCCTGCCAGCCTGTGACGCTTACCGTATCATAATCACCCACAATGTCTGAGATACTCTGAATGGCCGAATTAGTTCTGAAACGGTTCTTAAGTTTTACCCCGTATTTTATTCCGGTAATACCATCGAGGACTTCGATATCTTCAAGATTTGTAATCATCAGACTGGAATCAAAATCGCTGTATCCGGATCTGAAAAAACCGCTTATTATAAAGTCTGTCGTAACGGGTCTCATAGCATTGAACTTTCCGCCGTTAAGAGACATTAGGGAGACTTTATCACCAATATTTACGCCAAGCCGGTATGCCATAGTCCTCCCGATAATCACCGAATGAACATCCTGCTCCAGCTCACCGTCAGTTATGTTCAGCTGATTCGCAAAACCTGGATCCAGAGTCTGAAAATCAGGCGGAATCCCCTTTATCAGACAGGGCTCAAGTGAATAATCTGTGCTTATTATACTCTGGGTGTCTTTAAAGGGCATTACACTTCTTACAGCGGGAAGTTTTCTGATTTCAGCTGCAATGTCGGCATCAATACCCTCTACCATCACATGAAAAGATGATATCTCAAGAATGTCCTCTATAAATCCCATCTGAAAACCGTTCATAACCGATATAACCGTTATCAATGCCGTTACACCGACGGCTATACCTATTCCCGATAAAAGTGTAGCAGTGAATCTTCTGTTTTTTCGTCCGACCTGCATATATCTGGAGGAAATAAAAATAATCCATTTCCTAATCATTGCTGCTCCCGCCCGAAATTAAATCTATTACCTCAACAGCATCATCATTCTCATATTTTATTTCTACTGAGGGTCTGCCGTTTCTATAGAAGATTTCTGAATAGGAGTTTTCGTCTGTATAGTTAATCTCTCTTATCCGGTTTCCGTTTCTCATATACAATTCTGAAATAAGTATACCCTCGTTATCATTTGTAAAAAATTCCTTTTCAACCGTTCCCGGCACTGTTCGAATAATTGAGGCAGTCTTACCATCCTTGTAGGTAAAATCGACCGTTTTAATTCGTATTCCATCCGAATCTCGCTGATCCTCTCGTATAAGCAAATTTTCGAAATTAAAAGTCAAAGTGGTAACTGTACCGTCGGTACTGTTTTCTATGACCTCTCTGCTGCCGCGGCTGTCCCTGCTTATACGCCTTATTTTAGTAACAGTCTGATCATTTTTAACTTCTTCCAGTTTAAGCCTGCCTTCATCGTCATAAACCAGGAGGCTGCTTTTTTTTGTCATACTGATAAGGTAGGCTTTGATATTTCCACCAGTAAAAAGAAAGGACATAAGTGAAGAATCATCACTGTCAGTATACTCTCTTTTTACATCAAGAAGTCTGCCGCCTGCAGAATACAAATAGCGATCAGTATACAGCCGTGTTTCATTTTCATACGATGTAACCTCACTGATATCTGCTCCTGAGTAGCTGTAAACAGTTTTTAAGTCAGTGCCGTCTGAATTTCTTGATTCTTCAGAAATCACCAGACCGTCCTCTCTGACTGAGATTTCTGTCACATCAGCCTTAGTAAGGGTTTCAACTGATTTACCGCCTGAAACAGAAACAGTTTTTCTGGAGTAAATACGACCCTCATGGTACAGGATGGAAACCTCGGAGTCCTCAGCATCATCAGATACTTCAAGATGCCACTCAAATCCTGATACTTCATCGGCCTCAACAGGAGCCAGTCTCATACCGATCATATTCGATTTAAAATATAACTGCGCCGTGAGTATTCCCGGTATAAAAATAATAATTAAGAATAAGAATACTTTCTTTATCATTCCCTGAGCATATTCTCTACAAACTTTTTCTTATCAAATTCAGCAAAATCGCTGTATTTTTCGCCTGTGCCCATAAAAGCAAATGGAATACCCAGTTTGGTGGATATTGAAACAGCAGTACCTGCTTTAGCAGTGGAATCATACTTGGTCAGCACTATGCTGTCCACCTTTACCGCCTCACTAAAAAGTTCCGCCTGCCTGAAACCGTTCTGACCGGTTGTTGCATCAATTACCAGTATTTTCTGGTAGTTAGCATCAGGTGCCTTGTTTGCAATTATTTTATCAATCTTCTGAAGCTCCTTCACAAGATTTGCTTTATTGTGCATACGTCCGGCAGTATCTGCTATTATCAGTTTCTCACCCTTTGAAACAGCACTTTCAATACTGTCATATATAACAGCTCCCGGATCTGAACCCGGCTGCTGGTGAATAACTCTTAAATTCAATCTTTCACCGTGCAGCTTAAGCTGATCAATTGCTGCCGCCCTGAAAGTATCACCGGCACTTAAAACAGCCTCAAGCTCATATTCACGCCGGTAGAAATCAGCCATTTTAGCTATACTTGTGGTTTTACCTACACCGTTCACACCTAGAACAAGGATTATATTAAGTCTGGAAGGCTCTATTACCGGCATTCCGGTCTTTATCATTTCCTGCAGTTTCTCCTGAAGAAATCCTGTTACCTCATCCTTTGAAGCCCTGCATTTTTTTCCGAATTTATCTTTCAGCATATCGCTGAGTTCCATAGCGGTAGAAGCGCCTATATCCCCTTCTATAAGAAGATCTTCAAGATCTTCATAAAACTCTTCGTCAGAGCCTGAACCGCTGAATAGTTTTTTAAGTTTAGCACCTAGTCCGTTAACTGCCAAAATTTACCTCATCACTTGATCGACATTTCAACACTGTTAATATAATCAACAGCTTTAATTATTGTATCAAAAATCAGAAAAACATTCAGCCCTGTACAGCCCAGATAAACAGCGTACTGCGCGTACTCAAGCGCAATGATGTCATTCAGAACAGACTGATCGGAATTTTCAAGCGCCAGCTCGGTGTTGTAGGCCAAAGTAGACTGCTCAACAGCTGAATATGACATCATGGTAAGCGGAATTGAAAGCAGTGCAGCACCGAAACTTCCATAAAATGCAGACTTTTTCTTCTGTATGTGAAGCTCATCATCTGCAGCTGAAGAATTAAGATTGATGTTCATAAGAGACTGATCGTTTTCATGAACAAAGAAAATCTGATCTTTATAACCCTCTTTTTTTATCATAATTGTGGCTGGAAATTCGTTTACGGTTATTTTGACCGGAGACTCGCCTTCCCACACAGAATTTTTATATATATCAGCATGCTGCGGGAAAGTCTGGATGATAAATTCCTTCTCAAGCTGTTCATTCAGAAAAAGATTATATTCAAGTCTTTCATCAGGACTGGTGTTTATAACCCTCTCTTCAGATTTAAAGCCCGGCATTCTAACCTTAATTTTATGGGCTCCCGGCAGAAGCATTATATCTGAAATAAAAGAGATCCCGCTGAAATTATCATCGATATAGATCATTGCATTGCTGTTGCTGCGCAGCGTCAGAAGCGACCATTCCCGATCACGGAGAGCTGAAATAATGCGGTTTGCCTGCCTGTCGATAATATTAAAGATATCGGCAGCCGGTACTGCTGTTTTAAAACTGTAAACAGGAGCTTCCGTGAAACGATACCAGATAATCATATCCAGATAAACAAGCTCATCAACAGCTTCTATATTTCCGCTGAGTATAAAATCCAGGTCGTATTTATCAGCTGTTGCCTCTTCATCAATACTTAATTTATAAAAACTGTGTTCATCCGGCCTTTTAAACTCAAGATTCAACCCGGCTGTCCGGTTATAAAGAGGTGCTGTTTCAAAAGATGTATATTCCAGATTCAGAGAATTAATTTGTTCGAGTTTTTCACTGATTTTTTCATCTTTTTCGATAAGACTGTTTTTAAAATCAAGCTGAGCTGAGCCGGAAAAGAGAAATTGATCTCTCTCTGAATAGAGAGTCTCAAGTTCTTTTTGGGCAAGCTTAATCTCTTCGGACTTCTCTTCGCGAGCCATTCGACCAAGTTCAGCAGGACCGGCAAAACGGCTTTCAGTTATACTGATTTTCTCATATATCCGCGCCGGAAGAGCTGAAGAAAGATATGCATTTCCGGAAGAGCCTGTGTAGCTGAATTCGGTTATTCCAACTGCCAGGGACTGCTCCAGATCAAGAGAATGGCTGACAGCTGCTGAAAACAGCATCAGTAAAAGCGTAATGAGTTTTCGCATTTCAGTTAACTGATTTTTCATTATACCCGGCAGCTTTCCTTACTGCAGAAAGTATTCTTTCCGGTTTAAAAGGCTTTACTATAAAATCCCGGGCACCGAGCTGAATCGACTTTATGATAAACTTATCCTGTCCCATGGCAGAGCACATTATAACTTTGACATTACCGTCAATTTTCATCAGCTTTTCAAGTGCTTCCAGCCCATCCATTACAGGCATGGTTATATCAAGCAGAACAATATCAACCGGATTGCTGTAATATTTTTCAAGGCATTCAAGACCGTTTTCAGCTTCATCAGCAACCGGAATTGATGCCTCTTCAAGTATTTCACGTATTACTGTTCTCATAAACGATAGATCATCGACTATCATCACACCACGTGAGAGCAGTCCGTCCGTCAGTTTTTCTGCGCCCAGTTCCATTTAAGAAATTCCTCTATAAACTTTTCGAGGTCTCCATCCATCACCGCCTGAATATTTCCGGTTTCATGCCTGGTTCTGTGATCTTTTACCATGTTGTAGGGATGAAAGACATATGATCTTATCTGATTTCCCCAGGAAATATCTTTTTTTTCCTGGGCATGCTTTTCATTCTCTTTTTCCTGCTCAGCCTGATAGTGCTCATAAAGCCTGGAACGCAGAACTTTCATTGCATTAGCTTTGTTCTTATGCTGACTGCGTTCATTCTGACACTGCACTACAATACCTGTAGCAATATGAGTAATTCGTACTGCAGAGTCGGTCTTGTTAACATGCTGGCCGCCTGCTCCGGAAGCCCTGTATGTATCAATACGGATATCATCCGGTTTTATATCGACATCAATATCATCTTCAATCACAGGTGATACATATACAGAGGCGAATGAAGTATGGCGTCTGGCACTTGAATCAAATGGAGAAATTCTTACAAGCCGGTGTATTCCCGATTCTCCCTTGAGGTATCCATGAGCATAATCGCCTGAAACCTGAACAGTAACAGATTTTATGCCGCCTTCCGCTTCAAGGAGATCAAGCAGACTGAATTTAAAATCATGTCTTTCAATCCATCTTGAATACATACGGTAAAGCATATTAACCCAGTCACAGGCCTCAGTTCCGCCGGCACCGGAATGTATAGTAAGGAATGCATTATTTGAATCAAATTTATCACCGAGAAGCTCAAGAATTTCAAGTTTTTCATAACGGGATGCTATGGCATCTACCGCTGATTTAATTTCCGTTTCAAGGGATTCATCTTCTTCCTCAACTGCCAGCGTATAAAGTTCCCTTGCATCTTCAACCTCGGTTTTAATCTGCTCCCAGGGTTCAAGTCTGCCCCTGATTCGCTTCATATCGCCAAGTACTCTCTCTGCATTTTCACGGTCATTCCAGAAATTTTCGTCGGCAGTCTGTTTTTCAAATTCGGCTATCTGTGACTTCAGCTTGTCCGGGTCAAAGATGCCTCCAAGTTTCTGATATCTTTTTTTCGAGCTGAACAAGCTCTGAGTCTATATCCTGCAGCATAAAGCCTCCCGTTTGTCTGCTATGTTTTAATAACTGATTTTTTCCATTTCTTTTCGTTGAGAAATGATATTACCATAGTTCCCTCAAAAGGATACTGATAAAACCTGATTTTATCATAAAAATCAGTGGATTTATCTATATCCCATTTCAGCCGCTGAAGAGCCTTCTCGCTTATTGAAGTGCTCTCAAAGGTGTTCTCTATAACACTCTTAAAACCGTATCGGCGAAGATAATCAAAAACCTGATCTCTGTGGCCGCCGTCGGCAATATCACATACTACTGATACGAACATTGATACAGTTTAGAAAGATATTTTTTTTATGTCAAACCCTCTTTTTCCTATGGTGTATGCCGGATTAGACCGAATATAATATAAGATATGAAAAAGAGTATTATTCTGCTCAGTTTACTTACAATCGCATGTTCCGCTCTATTCAGTCAGGAAAATTCCATCTTTACTCCGTTTGTCTCGAGACTTAAGGCTGAATCGGGAGATAACAGTATAACCCTGACCTGGAATGACACAGATGATGTAGACGGTCTTTGTATAATCTACCGGAATACAGTTCAGATTACTTCCGAAAATCTGTCTTCCGCAGTTAAAATAGCACGTGTAGCAAAAGATATTGAATATTACGAAGATTTCCCGCCATACAGCAGAACCGACTACTATTATGCTGTTTTCATGGAAGAACCTGACGGTAATTTTAATGAAGTATTTATTCCTTTCAGGAATTTAACAACCAAGGGTGCAAGAATAGCTGAAAAGATCAAGGATAATAGTCCTTCCCTTATCACAAGCCTGAAAGCCTGGGCTACAGAAGAAGCTATACAGCTTTCATTCCGCTCAAGCAAACCTGCATCTGAACTTTTTGTATACAGGAATACCGAACCGATCGAGTCCCGTGACGATCTGCTTGCAGCAAACCTGATAGCAACTATTCAGGGTTCCGCCAGCTCATATACTGATTATCCGGTTCCGGGTATCGGATACTATTACGGTATCATAGATTCAAATCTGATTAAAACAGGTAATTTCATTTTCAAAGCAGGAGAAAACTTTACCTCTGTACCCGTTGAAATCACACTCAGAAATACTGAACGTGTCGGCCTGCCTAAGACTGTAATATCAAGACCGAGACCTCTTCCCTACCTCTCGCTAAGCCGCGGATTTCAGACCGGACGTGAGCTATCAACTTCAGCCATTGATATAGTTCCGGAGAAGAAAGATATCTCAACATCTACGGAAGCTGCAGTTTCCATGCTTTTAAGGGGAATCAGTCTTCCGGCAACTGATGTAATTGAACCGGTTATTCTCAAACAGGACCGAAATCCTGCACAGGGAAGTGAACGGGCTATTCTTTCCGCAATTCTAAATTCAGAATTCTCCGGCGGGGATTACGAGGCTGCAAAACTAAGACTTATTGATTTTCAGAAAATACGCAGAGACCGTGATATTGAAGCATCAGCAAGTTTTTATCTTGGTCAGGTCTATTACTTTCTTGAGGATTATAATAACTCGTTCAAGGCCTTTCTCAAGGCCCAGGACAAGTTCTATATTGAATCAAGGCCGTGGATAGACAGTCTGTTCACTAAAATGCGCAAATATGATTGATTAACTTCGTTCAAGCCGGAGCTGAACCCGGTTCTTCCAGCTCTTTCCGGGACTAACGGTAAGTTCCCATTTCTGAAGAAAACAGCATGACTGATACAGCTCCTCGACTTCTTTTCCGGTTCCTGTACGAGTTTTTACCGGAAATGCCCAAAGTGAACAGGGAATATCAGGATTCAGCGAAATACCGGTCTTCCTTTTAATGTCGTTTACCTGAATCTCTGTCACTCCGCTGTCGCTGAATACCTCACCTTCAGGAACTGTTTCACTGTCAGTTTTTAAAAGCTTGAACTCTGCGCCGCAGCTGTACGGATCGCCGAAGGACAGGTTGATTTCTGTTCCGAAAACGGTATTTAAAACATCTTCGGATTTATTGATTATTTCATAGTCAACGATAACGCTGTTTCGTTTAAAACTGTATTCTTTTTTCAGGATTACAGGAAAACGGTTTTTCTTTGTACTGATATTTCCATTTCTTACTAAAAGAACGGTTTTCTTATCCCTGTTATATTTCTCAATCCGGTAGGGTGCTGAAAGAAAATCACCGGCTTCACGGTATTTCATTTCATAGAAATTCTGGAGCTTTTCATCAGGATGAAGGAAATGATCGACAAATGCATTTCTTGTGTACCAGTCTTTTACTTCATCAGCGCTATGATACCATTCATGATGCCTTGCCATAGTGTCCACATAATTATATGAAACCCTGAGGTAATCAAGTTCGAATATCATACCTCCGTTTAAATGGATGAAGGCATTCATTCCGGGTCCGCGGTAAATAAGTTCTTCTACACCATCCAAATCAAAGTCATCTTTAACAAGACTTGTTTTAAAGACACCCCGTTCTCTAGAATACTTGTCGGCCTCTATCAGAGCAGTATAAGCCTTGGCCCTTGCATCTGATGAGTAAATGCCGGGGTCGCCTCCGCCGTGCCAGTATGCTATATGATTCTGACTCTTCCAGAGTTCATTTTCAGCGCTTTTCTTTCTCTGCTTGTCTCCCCGAAGCTGTGAAATAAGATAATGGATGTTAATCATCCTTGAATACAGGTTATTACTCTCCGGATATTTAGCTAGAAAGTGTCTGAAGAAACTCTGGTTGTTAACAGGGTTTATTGCGAGTGAGGTATCTTCATATTTATCGGACCAGCCTTCTTCATAATCCAGCCGATCACGGTAAACCGGTCCTGACCAGCGGCCGACATCACCTGGAGAAACACATCCGAAATACACTTTTTTAAGCGGCCCCAGACTCCTTGTAATTTTACCGGGGAGCTGAACATCAATTTTCCGGCTGTTTTGACCAATAAGTTCAAATATGCGTCTAATTTTATCCCCGGCACCCTTTAAAAAATCGAGATCTTCTCCTCTCAGAAGAAAACTGACAATGCGTTCTTCTTTCTCACTTCGACATTCGAGAATAGAGGAAACTATCTCTTCAGGTGTAGATATCGGAAACTGGCTTAGTATTCGGTTAGACAGGGGTATTACAATGATTTTTTTACCCTGATCTTCAGTCATACACGGCTGATAGAGTTCCCCGTTAAATAAACCGGCATCCTCAAAGAATTCTTCATCAAGAAATGTATACTCCATGCCTGCATAATTCATCGTCATAGGCATTGAGGGTTCCCAGACTTTTTCTGTTATCCACATGCCTCTGGGACGCTTTCCGAACCTGCGCCGCAGCTCGGTAGTCATCAGTTCAATCTGTCCAACCTTGTCTTTTCTCGGAATAAGAGAAAAAAGAGGAGAATAGTACCCGCCGCCGAGGATTTCGATCTTCCGCTCCCTGAAAAGATCATTAAAGAGCATCTGCATTCCCGCATGTTTGTCAATTATCCAGGACATAAGTTCACCGCTGTAATACATGGTTACAGGTATTTTACAGTCGTGGATCAGTTTGAGGAAAGGGAGGTATGAATTTTCATAAACCTGATTGAGTTTTTCTTCTGTAAAAGATGCGGAACCGTTATTAACGGTTCCTATAATTAATTTGACTTTCTTCACTACCTGTTGTCTCCGGCTACTACCCCTCCCTATTCAGCAGCATCCAGATCGATAATACATTTGGCAGGGCACACTTCGACAGCTTCAAACCTGCTCCCCGCGGATGAATAATCTATAGTAGCAAGAAAATTCTCTACGCGGAATCCCCCTTCGGGAGATTTCTTATCACACATTTTACACCCAATGCAGCCGACTGAACAGTACTTTCTTACAACTCCGCCTTTATCTGTGGAATTGCAGGCTACAATATGAGAGGCGCTGTATGGTATCATTTTGATAACACCGGTAGGACATACATCTACACACTTTCCGCATGAAATGCACTTGTCTTTATCAATATCAAGCCATCCGGCTTCAGTTTTTACTATTGCATCAACGGGACAAACCTTGATGCAGCTGCCCAGTCCAAGACATCCGTGAGGACAGGTTTTGTCTCCGCCGAATGAAGAATGCATTGCATTACAATCATCAAGTCCGTTGTATTCGTATTTCCTGGTACTTGTTGCAGCGGTTCCTCTGCAGTGAACCTGAGCAACCATTTTCTCACCGGAAACATCTGCTGAAACTCCCAGGAGCTCGCCAATCTTTTTTACAACATCGGGTCCGCCGGGACTGCAGCGTGTAATTTCAACATCATCTTTAACAATGGCTTCCGCATATCCTGAGCAGCCGGGGTATCCGCATGCTCCGCAGTTAACACCGGGAAGGATTTCTTCAACCTGTTCGATTCTTTCATCTTTTTTTACTGCAAATATCTTTGCGGCATAGGCAAGCGCAATTCCCAGAAGTCCGCCCAGAACTCCAACTGATAAAAAGGCGTATATTACTCTGTCGATCATATTCTCTCCTAGCCTATAAGATTATTTAGCAGTGCTTTGTCAAAAGCCATAAAAGCAAGTGCCATCAGTCCGCCGGTAATAAATGCTATCGGTGTACCTCTAAGCGGTTTTGGAACCCATTCAGAGTCAAGCTTTTCCCTGATCGTAGACATTAGAAGAATTGCAAGAAGAAAACCAAGCCCTGCAGCAAGTCCGGCAACAAAGCTCTCTATTGCATTATAGTTGCTTCGAACTGCTATGAGCGCGATACCGAGTACTGCACAGTTTGTAGTAATCAGGGGAAGGTAGATACCAAGAGCCTTGTATAGAGATGGAGATGATTTCTGAACGAACATCTCAACAAACTGAACAAGAGCAGCAATCATCAGAATAAATGAAATTGTCTGAAGAAACTCGATATGCAGCGGAACAAGAATGAAATTCTGTATTGCCCAGGTTGCAAGAGCCGCAATAGACATAACAAATGTAACAGCAAAACCCATTCCTATGGCAGATTCTACATTCTTTGAAACTCCGATAAAGGGACAAAGTCCCAGGAACTGAGTAAGAATAAAGTTATTTATAAAAACAAAGGTTATTATTATGCCAACATATGTCATTTTGCAGCTCCTGATTTTTTCATGCCGTACCAGATGAAGAAGGCCTGAAGATATCCCATAACAAGCAATGCTCCTGCAGCCAGGGTGAAGACTCTGGCGGGTGATGCTGACAGTCCGGGAATTGAAATAATTCCATCCCAGCCTCCGACAGGCACCAGGGTAATTGTTCCTGCACCTAATACTTCACGTACAAGGGCTATAAGAATGAGTGAAAGTGTAAATCCTATACCCATGCCAAGCGCGTCTATAATTGATGCGCCCACAGTGTTCTTGTTCGCAAAAGCTTCAGCACGTCCGAGAATTACACAGTTTACAACAATAAGAGGAACGAAAACTCCGAGCGCCTCATAGAGTGCCGGAATAAACGCTTCCATCACCATTTGAACTATTGTAACAAAGGATGCAATAATTACGATATAGGCAGGTATTCTGACCTTTCCCGGTATGAAGTTTTTCAGAAGCGCAACAAAGATATTTGAACCCAGAAGTACAAAAATAACCCCTGCGCCCATACCCAGGGCATTAATAACCTTCGAAGTTACACCTAAAGAGGGACAGAGTCCGAGGGCAAGTACAAATACAGGGTTTTCCTTGAAGATACCCTTGGTGAATTCTTTAAGCATCTACATGCCCTCCTTGTTTTTAACATATTCGGAGCCACTGATAAGAGCCTTGCCAATTCCGGCAAAGGTTATAGTTGCACCTGAAATTGTATCGGCATCAGCCTGTTCAAGCTGATTTTTCATGGACGGAATTTCATTCCCGCTGAAACCGAGGTATTTTTCCATATAAACTGATTTTTCAGCTTCTTTTCCAAGACCGGGTGTTTCCTCATCCTGCATGAGAACAACTCCGTGCACAGAGCCGTCCGGCTTGTAGCTTGCAAGAATTATCAGGTTGCCGCCGTATCCCGAACCCTTGAGATTCAGGATATAACCGGTAGTCTCCCCTGCATCCTCTGTCTTGTAATAGCTCATAACAACCGGCTCACCTGCCTCAGTGAGTTCTCCGATGGTTCCGCCGGGTGATACCTGCTCCAGAGCTGCTTTCAGCTTTTCTGCCCTGAATTTGGCAATCTGCGGTTCGGTTATCATATTTACAATCCCGAGAAGGAATGCTGAAACAGCACATATAAGAGCGAGCTTGCTTCCTATTTTCAACATACTATTCACCGCCCTTCTCTTTTTTAACTGTTCCGAACTTAACCGGCTGAGTCAGTCTGTTAATCATTGGAACAAAGATGTTCATAAGGATGATTGCGAGAGATACGCCTTCAGGGAATGACCCGTAAAAACGAATAAGAAAGGTTAGAAATCCGCACCCGACGGCATATATCATCATCCCTTTTTTTGTTACCGGAGAAGTCACCATGTCGGTCGCCATAAAAAAGGCTCCAAGCATTATACCTCCGGTAAGAAGATGAAAAAGGACATCTCCGCTGAAAAACCCGTTTCCGAATCCGAGGCCGCCGAAAATCCATACCAGAATTGAAAACGAACCGAGATAGAAAACAGGGATCTCCCAGTCTACGATATGCATGAGTATCAGAAAGACTCCTCCAAGAAGCAGAAGAAGAGCTGAAACCTCACCAATACAGCCCGGAATTTTACCTAAAAAGAGATCCAGATAGCTGTCGACCGGATAACCCTGAGATGAAAGAAAGTCCATCGGTCCTGAAGAACCTCCGCTGTAACTTAAAAGTCCGGTTTTAACAAAACCGAGCGGGCTCGCGGATGTTACAGCATCTGCTGCAATCATCTTAGGCATTGACCATCTTGTCATGCCGCCGGTCCAGGAAAAGAAAACAAACACACGTCCTGCAAGCGCAGGGTTCATCCAGTTTGTTCCAAGACCGCCGAAAGTCCATTTAACAACAAGAATAGCAAACAGTGAGGCCATTACCGCAACATACAGAGGAACCTCTGCAGGCATGTTGTATCCTATAAGAATACCGGTGAGAAAGGCGCTTCCGTCATTTATTGTACCGCCTTTTTTAAGAAGCTTTACAACAATAAACTCAGCTGCGACAGCTGAAATAATTGAAACAGCCAGAACCAGCAGAGCCCTTAGCCCGAAGGCATAAACTCCCCATAAACCCGAGGGAACAAGGGCCAGAACAACCAGCCACATAATTTTTGATGTAGTTCCCGTTGAATGTATCTGCGGCGAACTGCCGACAGTAAGATTTAATCCATCAGACATCAGCTAACCTTCTTCTTTCTTGCCATTTTCTTGCCGAGCCGCATCCCCTGAACCAGCGGGATATGAGCAGGGCAGGTAAAAGAGCAGCAGCCGCACTCTTTACAGTCCATAAGTCCTATATTCATAGCATCCTGGTAGTCGGAATGATCTATAAGTTTAAACATTTTCGTAGGATTAAGACCCATCGGACATTTCTGAATGCATTTCCCGCAGGAAAGACAGTTGGTTCTGCCTGAAGCCTTAATCTCTTTATCTGTGAGAATCAGAATACCGGAAGTACCCTTTGTTACCGGTGTATCAAGATCGTAAACTGCAAAGCCCATCATCGGCCCGCCTATAACGACTTTAGCCGAATTCTCTTTCATTCCGCCGCAGGCTTCAATGAGAGCACTTACCGGAGTACCTACCCTTGCAAGAATATTGCCCGGATTCTGTACTCCAAGACCAGTCACTGAAACGACCCTTTCAAAAACTTTTTTATCAAGGGCAACAGCTTCGTACACTGCATTTACAGTACCTACATTGGCTACTACACAGCCGACTTCAATTGGAAGACCGCCTGAGGGAACTTCGCGTCCGGTAACAGCCTTGATAAGCTGTTTTTCATCACCCTGAGGATATTTAAGCTTTAACGGTACAATCTCAACATCCATACCGGCTGCTTTTGCAGCTTCGCGCATTTTTTCGATTGCATCGGGTTTATTTATCTCAATCCCCACAGCCATTTTTTCAGGCTTGGTTATAGCACTGATTATCCTGATACCTTCCAGAAGCACTTCAGTCTTCTCGAGCATCAGTCTGTGGTCAGCAGAAAGATAAGGTTCACATTCAACGCCGTTGATAATCAGGTATTCAACCTTTTTGCCCTTAGGAACTGAAAATTTTACATTAGCCGGGAATGTGGCTCCGCCCATTCCGACAACTCCCGAGTTCTTAATGATTTCATTAAGCTCTGCTGACTCTATGGAGGACCAGTCTTTTTTTTCTGAGTACTCTCCGGGTTTAAAATCTTCATCAACCGTAATAACAATTGCTGTAGATTTCATTCCGTTTGCAAGGTAAATCTCAGTAATTTCCTTGACAGTACCGTCAGCAGGACTGTGAATAGCTGCCGAAATGAATCCGGTTGCCTCACCGATTATCTGGCCTTCCTTTACAGCATCACCGGCTTCAACAACCGGTTTAGCCGGACTGCCGATATGCTGCCCCATAGGAACTGTAAGCTCTGCAGGTATCGCAGCTCTTACTATCTCTTTAGAATTGGTGAGATGCTTCCTTCCAGGAGGATGTATACCACCTCTGGGAAACGTCTTTATTCCCTTCATGCTTCCTGACCCTTCCTTTTTAAAGATATAGATACTCCCGGGATAAATAGGCTTAAAACCGGAAGATAGATAACAACACTTATTATTAAGAATTTCAACAGGATTTGTAAATTTTTCTGGTCTGCTGCTATATATCCCATTACGGCATTGGCTGACGAGGACTGGGAAATCAGTAGTGCAGCAAGTCCTGTTTCTTTATTCGCGTCGATTATACTTGTATACCAGTCCAGTGTAAACTGCAGAACAGCATCGTTAACCTTCTGAATTTCATTATTTTCCTGATGATAGCGCCTGATAACAAGCTGTTCGTCAAGCTGCGGAAAATGATATTCCATACCGTACATAAAACCTTCCTGATAAGCCTCATGAGCTATCAGATCTGCAGCACCGGTCAATGTTCCTGCTTTACGGCTGTCAAAAACGGTTTTCAGTTCACTGAAGGAGTAACCGCTTTCAGCTGCTGCAGAATCGGGCAGCGGCATATTCAGTCCGGTACCGGACGGGATAAAAAGTGTAAAAAACGGCATAATCAAAGAAACAGCTAGAGCTGCGGCATAAACCGGAAGCTTTCTGCTTCTTGCCTCATATCCGGTATCAACCATTTTTATGGGGAAAAAGATACGGTGTTCCTGTCTCCGAACCCGTTCGCTTTTAGTACTGTAATACACAAATATAAGCAGCAGGTCGCCAACAATTGCTGCGGCCGCGGGAAAAACAGACAGATGAAATACAAGACCAAGTGCAGCAGAGGATGCAATAAGGGCAGCGCCGTAAGTCAGTAGAGCAGGATATGCAGAAGCCTTTATTCTGGTTTCCCTGTAGTTAAGATAGAAAATAACCTCCGGGTATATCTCCTTGATAGCAATGAGCTGTGATATATAGACAATACAGGCGGCAGAAAGATATCCGCTGCCGGCAGCAGTAACAAGAAGAAACCATGGGACACCGGTAAATACAGACAGAAGCCTGATCTCTCTGAGCATCCAGATGCCGAAGGCCCATATCAAAAGAAAAAGAAAACCTGAAGCAATTCTGCCGGCAATATTGAAATCCGGAAAACTCCATGTTTCAGGAAAATTACCGGTCAATACCGGGTCTATATAGAAACTCTGAAAGGGTTTGTCTGATTTTATGTAAAAAAGACGGTATTCTGAACCATCCCGGTCCTCCGCTCTGAAATAGTAGGCGGCATTACGCATGTATTCATCAACTCTGGGATCGCCTTCAACAAAACGCTGTTCAAGCTCATCCGGGGTAACTGTGCGGAAGGTACCGAAATCATTATACCGCAGCTCTGTATTAAAGGAGGCGATATACTCAAAACCTGTAAAATAAGTTTCGGCCGTGCTGCTGTTATAATCTTCCTTCGGTACTGCAACGGTGTAATACCCATTCCAGGCTCTTCCGGAATCTGCTGAACCGTTAAACAGAACCACTATGGCACAGCACAACACAAAGCAGAGGACAAAAGGAAGATTATGAACATATTTTCTGAGCATTACTCTCTCGTATTATCAGGTTTAGTAGTGTGGATATTATAAACCAGCCGTGTTAGTATGACAATCCGTGAAAGGCTATATAGTTTTTTATTCAGGCCCTGATGATGCAGGCAGAAGAGCAGACAGAGTAATCAAGAAATTCATGCCGGAAATTCCTGCAGGTCTTATATACTCTGCCATGCGGAAAAAAAAGATTCTCATTAACGGTAAAAAAATAAACCCCGATTACAGACTCTCTGAAAACGACCGGCTTGAGATACATCAGTCAATACGTGAAGCTAATCCTGCTGCAAATTTTTCAGATGGAACAATAGGCTCTGTAAACAAAACCAATTCTGCTCCGAACAGCTCCCGGCTTGACGCTATGACAGTATTAAGAACTGAAAACCTTATTTTCCTGAATAAACCCAGAGGAATGCTTACCCACGGAGATAATTCTGCTGCCGGTCTTCTGAAATCAGAATTAAAACCTCAGCTTGCAGAATCTTTATCCTTCACTCCTGCCCCCCTGCACCGACTTGACCGGAACACATCTGGACTGCTTGCCGCCTCATGCTCAATCCAGGGTGCAAGAGATTTCAGCGAGAGGCTTAGATTCGGAGGTCTAAGAAAATTCTATATAGGCCTGTGCCTGGGAAACCTCAAAAAAAGTATAGTGCTTGAAGACAACCTGAAGCGAAGTGAACTTGTCTCAGAAATAGATATAAGCGGTGATTCTGATAAAAAAGCTGTAACGATAGTGCACCCTTTCACACAAACAAAGGGTTTTACTCTCTGTATTTTTGAGATCATCACCGGACTAACACACCAGATACGGGCACAGGTATCGGCGGCCGGCTATCCTCTTGCCGGAGATGCAAAATATAACGGAACTGTATCCGGCTTCAAGAGATACTTCCTGCATTCCTATATGCTTATTAATCCTGAAAAAACACCTGTTATGAGCTTCGACAGAGTGACTGCCGTACCGGATACCCAATCCTGCAGTTTTCTGGAAAAACATATAGACTGTAATATCAGCACTGATTTTTTTAACAGGATAAACAGCACAATTATCAGTCTTTAAATCTGTCAGTAACAGCAATTATTTCTCTGCAGGTATTGGAAAAACAGCAATACGCAAGTATTATTATCTAATGAAGCATTTGTTACTGAACCTCCAGTGGATTCTCAAAGGCGTCAAGGTTTTTGCCCTTGTCGGAAAAAGCGGAACAGGAAAGAGTTTCCGTTCAAAACTCATTGCAGATAAGTACGGCATTGAACTTCTTATTGATGACGGACTGCTCATCCGGGGCAATAAAATCATATCAGGTAAATCAGCTAAAAAAGAATCAAATTACCTCGGCGCGATAAAAACCGCACTTTTTGACGACAGAAAACACAGGGAAGCAGTCTGCAAAAAGCTTAAAGAAGAGAAATTCCGAAGAATCCTCATAATCGGAACATCAGAAAGGATGACAAGAAAAATAGCGGCCCGGCTTGATCTGCCTCCTGTAACAAAAGTAATACAAATCGAAGATATTGCGACTGAAGACGAGATAAATACTGCCATAAGGTCACGCAAAGAAGGCAAGCATGTTATTCCGGTACCGGCTGTTGAAATAAACCGTAATTATTCTCAGATGGTTTATGACTCGGTTAAGGTATTTATGGAAAAGAAATTCATGAACTTCCGCAAGAAGGGAAAATACTTTGAAAAAACAGTTGTGCGACCTGAATTCTCAAAAAAAGGCCGGGTAAGTATTTCAGAATCAGCCCTGACACAGATGGTCCTTCACTGTGCCGATGAGTTTGACAGCTCTATTGCCATTCTCAAAGTCACTTTCCGTGAGGAAATAAACGGTTATAAGCTCTCAATCGACATAAGATTGCCCTATGGAGTCGAATTATCAAATATTGTGCACAACTTTAGGGAGTATCTGATCGATAATCTAGAAAGGTATTCAGGTATTATGATTGATACCGTTAATATAAAGGTGGAGGACTTTTTCACAAAAAAGAAAAAGGTTTGACATATTTAACAGTAGTGCCTAAAATTTAGAGTCTAATATTCCGGACAAGGAGAAAGGGAGCCATGAAGAAAGTTATATTGACTTTTTGCCTAGTTTTTTTGACTGCCCATGCTTTTTCACAGGAAATGAACCTGATAGAGAGCGATTATTACAAAGTATATTCAGAAGTGAGCGTAGGTCACGCAGCTGATACAGCAGAAGTTCTTGATGCATACTTCAATTTTTTCAATTCCTACTTCCATTTTGATGCGGCAGAAGTACCGTATCTGATGAGAGTTAAAATTTTCAAGGATAAGGCTTCATTCGATGAATACCTGTCCGACATAATCCCTGAACAGAAGAATTCTTTTGTATTTCTTCAGTATAACCAGGCTGACAAAAACGAGCTGGTCGGATACTACACCGACGACAGCAGCTACAACAGATATCTTGCGCACCATGGATTCATGCAGTTTCTGAAAACATTCATCCCGCAGCCTCCGTTATGGCTTCAGAAGGGATTTGCAATTTATTTTGAAAACTCATATTACGATCCGGCTACAAAAAAAGTTGTTTATGAAGAAAATCTCAGCTGGCTTTATACCCTTAAAAAATACATAAACAATGCTTCGGAAGGCAGTGATGGTTCTATTATTCCATTTCCTACCCTTCTCACTATGAATGTTGAAAATGCCAACTCAAGTATTGATGTATTTTACGCACAGTCATGGGGTCTTGTAACCTTCCTTCTAAACAGCAGTAATAATTCCTATAACCGAATAATGTGGGATTCAATCAAGAGTCTCTCCGCTGCTGCAGACAGAAAGGCTAATGAAAGTTCAACGATTAAAAATGCCTTCGAATGGGTTGGGAAAAATGATTTCTCCCGCGATTTTGTCAGCTATGTTGAAAGAATAAAAACCTTTCCGGACCTCGTTGAAGACGGTATAGACCAGTACAATGCAGGCGATCTGAGCCTTGCTGAAAGAACTTTTATAAATGCTGTCAGCATGCGTGAAGATCATCCGGTTCCCTACTACTACCTGGGTCTTATCTACTATGCCGAACATGATTACGGTATGGCAGAATACTACTACCAGACAGCCATTCAGATGGGCGGCGAACAGGGTATTTCCTTCTATGCCCTTGGTGTTAACGCCTATGCTGACGAGCGCTATAAAGCAGCTGTTGAATTTCTTGTAGAGTCCTACAATGCTGATCCCGGTTTTTACGGAGCAAAGGCTGTCAGCCTCCTTGAACAGATGGAAGAGGAAAAACCCGGTACAGTAACATCCTACCTTAAAGAAATGGGTGTAAGTGACAAAGAAATTGAAGCGGCTACTGCAGGAGCTGCCAAGGGCTGATTAAACTGATTAAACTGATTAAACTAATTATTTCGGGCCGGTTTCTCTGAAGCCGGCTCTTTTTTTCGTCTGGGGTACTTGCGTTTACGATTATGCTGACGCTGCCGTGAATTATGGCTTGAGGTGTTTTTAATCTTTATACCCTTCTCTTTGAAATAAAAGGCTACAGCCTTGTCCACTTCAATGTTCGGAGGAGTAAGCGGGCTGATAATTTCTTTTATCTGCTTGAAAACCTCGCGCTGGGCAGTTTTCGTCTTTATCATCAGTTCCGTAGGCGGAGTGAGGAATGACCTTGTAAGCATGTAGATCATATGCTCACGGTTGCATTCCTTATCTGAGTTAACCATTTCATCAAGTTTTTTCAAATCATCAAGAATACAATCGTTTATATTTCGTGATATATAGGGAACTATATGAACCAGCATGTTGTAGTCGATAAGGTAACGTACTATCTGTTCGGAAGCGCCTGATGCCAGGATTTTCATAAGTTCTTCTGTAAGCCTTGATAAAGCAGCCCGTGAAAGCTCTCCTGAATATTTTTTAAGCGCTTTTTTAATTTTTCCAGGAAGCATAAAGCCGGTAGTTGCCGCATATTTGACTGTTCTTATCAGTCTAACAGGATCTTCTCTGAATGTAATATCCAGAGGAATAAGAGAGTTAATTCTGGCCTGCCGGACATCTTCGTATCCGCCGATATAATCTATTATCTGTTCATCGTAGGGCGAGTAATAAAGGGCATTGAAGGTAAAATCACGGCGCTTTACATCATCTTCGATGGTACCGTAAATATTCTGTTCATCACCCGGGTTTGAGCCTCGGAATGTCGAAACTTCAAAAATTTTATCCGGATAATGAATATGTACAAGACGGAATCTTCGCCCTATAACCTTGGAATTCCAGAAAAGCTTTCTAATCTGCCTCGGATGTGCATCAGTAACAATATCAAAATCTTTAGGATGTTTGCCGATTAGCAGATCACGGACTGCGCCCCCGACCACATAGGCCTGGAATCCCGCCTGCCTGAGTTTCTTTATAACTTTCAGAGCATCACTGTCTATCATTCCGGTAGAAATTCTGTGCTCATCAATTGTATAGATGTTTGCAAGCTTAATCCGCTTGCCCTTTTTTGTTGTCCCGTATCTGATTAGCAATTCTACATCCGTGTAAGTTTTGTTAAATTTATAAATGTAATGCTAAAGAATTTCAAGTACATTATTTTCTATTGATACTCATAACCTTTTTTATTAGAATCTCATAACGCCTTTTTGACAGAAACCCACACATCAGGAGCAGATAATGGCCAAATTAGTCGACCCCAGAATACTCAAAGGTTTTCGTGATTTTCTTCCCGAATCTGAAATTCTGCGTTCCGATATTAGAAACACACTCGAAAACACCTTCAAATCATTCGGGCTCGTACCAATTGATACCCCTGTTCTTGAATACACCGAAGTACTTCTCGGCAAGGGCAGCGGTGAAACCGACAAGCAGATTTACCGTTTCAACGATCACGGAAAACGTGATGTTGCCATGCGTTTTGATCTGACAGTCCCCTTTGCACGCTTTATGGCTGCGCACCGGAACGAATTATACCTTCCTTTTAAACGCTATCATATATCAAAGGTCTGGCGAGGAGAAAACACCCAGAGGGGCCGGTACAGGGAGTTTACACAATGTGATTTCGATATCGTAGGCATAGACAGCGCTGAGGCTGATTTCGAGATACTTTCCATAATGCATGACTCACTGAAGGCTCTCGGCGTAGACGGTATTCATATTCATGTTTCACACAGAGGTATATTCAACCGCTTCCTTGAAAAGCTTGAATTATCAGAGGCTTCAGCAGAAGTCCTCAGGACAGTTGATAAGCTTGCCAAAATCGGAGAGGAGCAGGTTTTGACTCTTCTTGATGACATTACCGGTCGTGAAAAAGGACAGCTTATTCTTGAATACATTAACGCTTCAGGAAGTTTTGAGGAAATACTTGATAAAATTGAAGATCTTGCCGGTGGAGAAAGCCCTGATTCAGCAAGACTCAGGCAGCTTCGCGGAATGATGGCTGATACCGGAATGGCGGACCTTTTTGTCTTAAACCCATCAATCACACGGGGACTTGATTATTACACAGGAATAGTCTTTGAGACATTTCTTGACGAACTGCCCGGAATAGGGTCAGTATGTTCGGGAGGCAGATACAATAATCTCGCTTCAATCTATTCAAAGGAAGAGATGCCTGGTGTAGGCTCATCCATAGGACTTGACCGGCTGCTAGCAGCACTTGAAGAGTTAGGCAAAATTTCCAGCCGTAGAAGCAATACCGATGTGCTTATACTGAACATGGATGAAAAACTCAAAAGTCATTATTTTTCAATGGCCGCTAAACTGAGACGGGCAGGACTGAAAGCAGAAGTCTACCTTGATACTAAAAAGCTTAAGAACCAGTTCAGCTTTGCTGACAACAAGAATATTCCAGCTCTCCTGATATGCGGAGAGGATGAATACGCTCAAAACAAGGTAAACGTGAAAGATTCAATTAAGCGTGAGAATTTTGACAAGATAAGTCTTGAAGAAGCTATCGATAAAATAAAAGAAATAGCCCGCGGTTAAACCGAAGCGGGCTGCTTTTTATTTTTGCTGTCTCTTGAGGCCGGCTTACTGGTTTCAGTCTTTTTAGCGGATGTTTCAGTTTTCTTTTCAGTCTTTGAATCTGAAGATGCTTCAGACGTGGAACTGTCGCTTTTTGAAACCGTTGATGAGGTTGAAGATTTACCCTTTGTGTCAGTTACATAAAATCCGCTGCCTTTAAAAATAACTCCGGTACCGCCGAAAATTAGTCTTTTTACAGCCCCGCCGCATTCTTCGCATTTATCAAGCGGTTCATCAGACATGTTCTGAAAGACCTCGAACCTGTTGCCGCATTCTCTGCATTCATATTCGTAAGTAGGCATAATATCTCCATTTCATGAATTGGGACATCTCTAATCACCTTAGTTTTAGTATATTAGAGATGTCCTAAATATAATAATTTTGATCCGCAGGGTCAATAATTTATATAACACAGGAAACCTCTGTTTACAGTGTTTTTATCAAACTCTGCGTACTGGTATATCCTTACCGTCAAGATAGTCTTTAATACCCGGAACTGTATAACCGCCGAAATGTACCATAGAGGCGATAAGAGCAGCATCGGCTTTTCCGTCTGTCAAAACCTCCGCAAGGTGGTCCGAAGTCCCGGCTCCGCCTGAAGCAACTACCGGCACACCTACAGCCTCGGAAATCATTCTTGTCAGATTGATTTCGTAGCCATCCTGAGTACCGTCGGCATCAATAGAATTCAGAACTATCTCACCAGCACCCAGCTTTTCCGCCTTAAGCGCCCATTCGAGGGCATCAAGCTCGGTTGCTGTACGGCCTCCGTTTATAACAACCCTGTAACCTGAAGGCATCTCACTATCGGCAGCAGCATCCATCCCCAGGACTATACACTGGCGCCCGAAAAGAGCTGCACCCTCAGAGATAATATCAGGATTTTTCACAGCCTGAGAATTGACGCTTATCTTCTCAGCTCCGGCAAGTAGAACCGCACGCATATCTGCAGCTGATCCTATACCTCCGCCTACACAGAATGGAATAAATATCTGTTCGGCAACACGGGAAACTACATCAATCATAATCCCCCGCTTCTCTGCCGATGCAGTTATATCATAAAAAACAAGTTCATCGACTCCCTGTCGGTAATACTCGGCAGCCATCTCTACAGGATCACCAATATCGACATTGCCCTTGAACTTGATTCCTTTGGTCGTTTTTCCGTCTCTTACATCGAGACATATAATAATTCTTTTCTGAAGCATACTACCCTCTTATACAGCTATAAAATTCGACAGGAGCTTTAAACCGACTTCGCCTGATTTTTCAGGGTGGAACTGGGTAATAAAAACATTATCCTTAAATGCGGCACTGCTGAATTGGATACCGTATTCGGTATATCCTGCAATATTCTCTTCTTTTTCAGCATCCGGATAAAATGAATGTACGAAATAGAAAGAAGAGTTCTCGGGCACACCATTAAACATAGGGTGGATTCCCTCATGCCTTACCTGATTCCAGCCCATGTGAGGCACTTTAAGCCCCATATCCTTTGAGAACTCGCGTACTCGGCCTGGAATAATACCAAGACATTCGGTATCTCTTTCTTCTGAAAAATCAAAGAAAATCTGACATCCCAGACATATGCCGAAAGCAGGTTTGCCCTGACTGACAAATTCCTTCACAGCATCATCAAGCCCTGTTTTCTTCAGAACCGCCATTGATGAATAAGCTTCACCTACTCCGGGAAATATCATCTTGTCAGCCTTTAGAAGTTCTTCAGGTTTGTTGCTGATAAAAAAATCTGCAGAGAGGTGCTTAAGAGCAAGCTCTACACTTCTCAGGTTTCCTGCTTCATAATCTACTACACAAATCATATTCTACTCCTGGGGCCGCTGCATTACCCCAATCCAGTTCTTTCCGGTATCTACAAGTACGGAAACGGGCAGCTTCATTCCTTTAAGTTTGACTGTGGCTCCGTCTTTCACTATTTCTATTTCACGCGGATTTTCAAACATCCGGCTTCCATCAGGATTTTTGGAAGCGATAACCGAAGCTCTCATCATGACAGAGAACAGAAAAGCATTAACTTCACTGTTCATATAAAAACTGCCTGAAATAAGGTATTCGTCTCCGCTTCTTTTAAGTCTAAGCTGTACGGTTTCAATCGGCAGCTTTTTAAACTCCGGAATGAATACCGCGTATTCTTCGGGAAGCATGCCTCCGGTTTGTATTACTACATCGGAGGAGGTTTCTGCTTCAAGCCAGCCGTAGCCGGGGACAGATCCGCCTTTACTCCAGGCATCGGCCATTTCATTTATATTACCGCTGGACGCAAGAATCAGACTTTTATCGGGCATTGAAATCTGCTGCCGGGTCTGCTGACTCTGCCAATAACTGAAAGCGGAGCCTCCATTATCTGATTTATGTTTGCTCTTTTTCCAGTCAGGACTGATTCCGAGACTGAAACTGATGGTAGATGACGGATAATCACCTGAAGCGACAAGACTGAACCCGGGCTCCTCAATAATCTCAGTATTCTCAGCTTTTGCTGGTGACACAGGTATTATACCGGCCCATATGCTGTCTGTTCTGTCAAGGAATTCCGCCCTCAGAGCTTCAGGCAGTTCCGAACCTAAAATATCCATTGCAGGTTCAATCAGCTCCCGGTTCTCTTCAATTGAGGCATAGATGATTACCTTTGGCTCTGAAGGAAGAAGCTGAACGTTGCTGACAGATTCGGCTCTTTCAGGGATACCGGCACATCCGCTCAATATAAACAATAAAACCAGAACGGCTGCTGCCGCTCCGGTTTTAAAAAATCTTTTACGCTTTTTTAAGAGCGATGCTGCATTCATCATCACCGCATTCCACCTTTTGTGCATTCGGAACTGCCTCCCAGACCCAGCTTTCTGCAAGTGTTTCAGCTGAAAGATAATCCTGAAAGGCTTCAACAGCTGCTTTTATTGAATCAGAACCACTGATTGAAAGAACAATGCGGTCGGTTACATCAAAATCGGCTTCCTTCCTCATATTCTGGATACTTCTGACAATATCTCTGATTACACCTTCCTGCCGCAGCTCTTCAGTGATTTCTGAATCAAGAGCAATAGTCAGCGAACCTTCATTGAGCACCTTCATGTTTTCTTTCTCATTTCGCTGAATAACTACAGACTCCTCGGTAAGTTCAAGAGTTCCGAAGTCCAGGTCGAGAGAGAGCGTAGCACCGTCAAGCAGTGACTGAATTTCACCGGGGGTAAGTTCTTCAATTGCGGCGGCAGCTGCCTTCATATTCTTTCCGAGTGTTTTACCCAGAACCTTGAAGTTAGCCTTTGCACTATATTCAACCAGTTCTTCCTCATTCTCGCGGAAGATAACATCCTTAACATTAAGCTCTTCGGCAATAATATCAGCCATTTCCCTAAGAACCAGCTTCTCCTTCTGGTCCCTGGTAACAAGGTTAAGAGCCTTCAGCGGCTGCCTTGTCTTAAGAGAATGCATAGAACGAAGTGCGCGGCCCATAGACACTGCCTGTCTTGTTACTGCCATCTTAATTTCGAGTTCTTCATCACGTTTGGACTGATCGGCAACCGGCCAGTCTGCAAGGTGAATTGAATCTGCATATCCTTCAGGTTTGAGATTCTGGTAAATCTCTTCAGTTACAAAAGGAATAAAGGGACATGCAACAGTAATCAGCTTCATAAGAACTGAATATAGTGTTTCATATGCCTGATTCTTATCGGAATCGTTCTCTGAACGCCAGAACCTTCTTCTTGATCTTCTGATATACCAGTTATTCAGGAGATCGATAAAATTGAGAATCGGGCTGATAGCTTTCTGAAGCTCCAGAGCATCAAGCTGTTCGGTAACGTCGGCAATAAGTCTTTCGGCTTCCGAAAGAATCCACCTGTCAAGCGGGTTCTCCGGATTCTCCGGAGCTGAAACCGGTTTGGCTTCATCGATGTTTGCATATGTTACAAAAAAGCTGTAAGCATTCCACAGCGGTATAATTATGCTTTTAAGAATCTCAAGAACACCGTCATCGGAATATTTCAGGTCTTCCGCTCTTACTACGGCCGAGTTCATAAGAAAAAGTCTAAGTGCGTCTGCACCGAATTTGTTTATGACTTCAACAGGATCGGAATAGTTTCTGGCCGACTTTGACATCTTTTTGCCGTCTTCAGCCAGAACAAGACCGTTTACTACTACACTCTGAAACGCAGGTTTATCAAAAAGCGCGGCAGCCAGAATTGTTAATGTGTAAAACCAGCCCCTGGTCTGATCCAGGCCCTCGGATATAAAGTGAGCCGGAAAGTTCTTTTCAAAATGCTCCTTATTCTCGAAGGGATAGTGATTCTGAGCATAGGGCATAGAGCCGGACTCAAACCAGCAGTCGAGAACATCGGGGATTCTTTTCATCTTTGATCCGCACTTGCAGTCTATCTCAATGTGATCGACGTAATGCTTGTGAAGATCGGTAACCTTAATACCTGATTTTTCCTCAAGCTCTTCACGTGAACCGATACAGATCATTTCATTACAGTCAGGACACTTCCATACAGGAATCGGATTACCCCAGTATCGGTTTCGTGATATGGCCCAGTCTCTTGCGCCTTCGAGCCACTTGCCGAAACGGCCCTTCTTGAGGTGTCCGGGAACCCAGTAAACAGTATCGTTTGATTTGAGCATCTTGGCCTTCACCTTGCCGATGTCGACAAACCATGATGAAATTGCCCGGTATATAAGCGGACTTTCACAGCGCCAGCAGTGCGGGTATGAGTGGAGGTAGTTCTCACGTTTTACGAGTTTTCCCTCTTCCTTAAGCCTTGCAATTATATCCTTGTCGCATTCCTTTACGAATCGGCCTTCATAATCTGATACTTCTGCTGTAAATTTACACTCTGCATCAATCGGGCAGACAGTAGGAATTTCTGTTGTCTTTAGTGTGTTATAGTCATCTTCACCGAAACCGGGAGCCGTATGAACAATACCGGTACCGTCTTCAGTTGTTACATAGTCAGCAGGGAAAACTCTGAAAGCTCCCTTCTCAGCTGCGTCAGCAAAATACGGCAGAAGCGGTTCATATTCCTTACCTACAAGTGCGGAACCGGGCATAGTTCCCAGAAGTTCATATTCTTCAGCGCTTTTGTAGTAGGAAGCCAGTCTTTCTTCAGCAAGGATATAGCATTCATCACCGTCCTTAACTTTCACGTAGGTAATTTCCTCACCCACCGCAAGTGCAAGGTTGGACGGAAGGGTCCATGGAGTTGTCGTCCATGCAAGAAAGAAGGTTGAAGGGTCTTCCTTGGTTTTAAACTTAACAGTGATAGCAGGATCATGAACATCCTTGTATCCGCCAAGATTGAGTTCGTGGTTTGAAAGAACAGTTGAACATCTGGGACAGTACGGCAGGATGTAATGACCTTCATACATCAGGCCTTTTTTCCAGAGCTCGCTTACAACCCACCAGATTGATTCCATGTAATCAGGTTCCATGGTCTTGTAGTCATTCTCAAAATCAACCCATCGTCCGAGTCTCGTGATTATGGTTTCCCATTCTTTCGTGTATCTGAGCACGATGGAACGGCAGGATTCATTGAATTCAGCAACACCGTAGTCCTCGATCTCTTTTTTACCCGAGATTCCAAGTTCCTTTTCCATCTCATATTCTACAGGAAGTCCGTGACAGTCCCAACCAAAGCGGCGTCCGACCTTCTTGCCTTTCATTGTCTGATAGCGGGGGATAATATCTTTAATAGTTCCTGGTACAAAATGTCCGAAATGAGGAAGACCGGTAGCAAATGGCGGACCGTCATAGAAGACAAACTCCTCATTGCCATCGCGCTGATCTATTGATCTTTTGAAGATGTCATTATTCTTCCAGAATTCAAGTATTCGCTCCTCCATACCGGGAAAGCTGACTTTCGGATCGACAGAATTATACAAAATTTCCTCCACTGAAATGTGCAATATAAAAGTTAAATCATTCTATGGAAAACACGTATATCGGTCAAGCCACCGGCACTATACCGAACCGGTTCAGTCAGTGTTGTGACAGAGCTTTTTCATAGACCTGAAAGATAAAGCAGATGGCTGAACAACCACAATTCTGTTAGTATAACTGTATGTACGAAAAATTTTACCGTATCAATAAGAATCGAGGAAGTGTGATAATCGATATTGCACTTGATAACTACAACGACTTTTTCAATGAATGGGATAATACCTCTTTCAAGATTAGAGACATTCATCCTGAACTTGAAGAATATCTTAATTACTGCTCTGAGGAAATTCCCCTGCGCAAAAAACTTGAAATTCACTTCTTCGTAGAAGATCCGGAAGTCAATGAAACAAGGGAAAATCAGATTAAGACGAGTTACCTCAATTATTACACCTTTATGCAGAGAATTGAACGAAAAAAGATGAACAGAAGTCTTTTTCAGGTCATAACTCTCACAGCGATCGCTATTGTATGTATTTTTGCGTATTACATGATCGAAAGCGGAAATGAAATTGAGAGTATCTGGGGAAATGTACTGGTTGAAGGTCTGATGATCGGCGGCTGGGTTTTTGCATGGGAGGCGTTATCAATAGTCACTTTTGAGATGCACAAGCATCTGCGAAGAATCAGTGAGCTTAAGCGATTTTTCAAGGCTAAAATACACTTCGGATATAAAAAATAAGCCTTATTAAGAACACAGGTTCAGAAGCTTGGAAATATTATAAAGTTTATTTATCCGGGTCTTCAGAGATTCAATTTTCTGAAGCTCATCTCTTGAATTTAAATCATTCGGACGTGTATCACAGACAGACTTCCAGGACGCCTCAAATTCATTCAGTCCGCTGCTGATAATACAGAACTCCTCAATAGACAGTTCAACAAGCACAGCTACCTCCGCAAGTAATAATCAACCTGTTATGATGTTAACGTGATAATAATTTGTCTGCAACAATTTTTTTTCTACGCTGTTTTTTTATATATATCCTTGTAATGTAATCGATTTCGCATAATACTTTACCCTGTATGCAAAAAGAGATTAAAATATACAGTACCGTTACCGGAGGCAGGAAGATCGGCTTAAGCTCATCAACGATGCAGCAGTACCACCGGAATCATAATATCGGAACTAAAATCGGACCGAGAAATATCTGCTTTACAGAGAAAGATCTTGATAATATTTGCAGACTCAGAAATAAACGCTGGTCCAAATCTTAAAAATATTTCGCTTGCTAATAGTCTCTGCTTTGTTTAAAATCATATGTAGAAAATGAATCTAAGAAAAAAATTCAGACAGTTTTACGACACAATGACAGAGTCTCCATTCTACAGACTCGGTATAATGTTCACAATGCTTTTCGTCGGTACCGGCGGAATAGTTACAATTATCGAGTTCGGCAGAAACGACCAGTTTGAAAACTTTTTCGATGGTATCTGGTGGGCTGTAATTACATTCAGTACAATCGGTTACGGAGACAAGTCTCCGGTGACCATGCCCGGAAGATTTATAACACTCATTTCCATTTTCTTCGGTATGGCCCTTATGAGTTTACTTTCAGGTACCTTCGCGTCAGTTTTTGTTGAAAGAAATACAAGAGCCAGGAGAGGATTAATGGACTTCCCAAAACTCAGCGGCCATCTGGTAATATGCGGATGGAAAAGTAATATGAGCGACATTCTCAAAGACATCCTGCTTCTATCAGATTCCACACAGCCGGAAAAGATCGTTATCATATCAAATATTGAAACAGAAAAGATTGAAGCATTAAAGGAAACACCCGAACTCAAAAAGGTTAAATACATTAGAGGCGATTATTTTTCTGAAGATACCCTGAAACGGGCCAATATAATGGGAGCCGCAAAGGCTATCGTGCTTGCCGATACAGTTGAAAGCGTTGGTGCTTCAGAGGCTGATTCAAAAACTGTAATGACGGTGCTCACAATAAAAACTCTGTCGAAAGATCTCTATGTCTGCGCAGAACTTGTTGACCGGAAATATGAACCCTACCTGAGAAACGCAATGTGCGATGAGATTCTGTTTCCAAGGGATCTGAACAGACAGATGCTGGCTGGAACAACCATTACAAACGGTCTTTCAAACATTCTGACCGACCTGATTTCAAACACATCTTCACCCATTCAGATATCTACAACCGATATGATAACTGATTTCGTAGGTAAAACTTTCAAAGAATACAAAGAAGACATGCATCTGTCAGATGATAAAATTCTTATAGGAATTCTGGAAAATACAGGTTCTCCCAATAACGTAAAGATGGGAGCTCTGCGGGAAGCTCAGAAAACCCCGGATATTTCAAAACTGGTTACAAACCTGCAGGGTGTTAAGGATTTGTCCCTGAATAAACCAGTTTTTATCCCGGGTGATGATTATATTATCCAGAAATATTCGAAAGGAATTATTATAGGTAAAACAAGCTTCATGCTTTCGGAAGAATCCGAAGCGGTGGTTTAGGAGGATTGACTTATGGGAATTCGCTCCCAGGCAAGTGCGCTGCATCTTGAAAAACTGAAAAGCATACCTCTTTTTGAAGCAATAAAAGACAACGATGAAGCCATGGAAAAGATCACATCGATCTGTTCTACAAAGAAATTCCATAAGGGCGATCATATAATTACAGAAGCTGAAACTGGTGATGAGCTTTTTATTCTTCTTGAGGGTGCAGTAAATATTTTAAAAAGAACCCGTTCCGGTGATGATTATGTTGTAGTAAATCTTAGAGCCGAATTTAATATTTTCATCGGGGAAATGGCTCTGATCGATGATGATAAGCGATCGGCCTCTGTAGTCGCTACTGAAAACTGCGAAGTCCTTGTCATAGGCAAGTCGGACTTCCTCAATCTTGGAAACAACAACCCTGAGATAGGCCTTCCAATTACCAGGGCGCTTGCTAAGATTGTTGCAGGAAGACTCAGAAAAACAAATGAAGATATGATGACCTTATTTGATGCTCTTCTTAGTGAAATTGAAGGATAATCATCTCCTGTGCAGAAATATGATATCAGACAGTACTCAATTTACGTCATACTTATTTCAATAACTCTAATTATTTCATTTTTCTCATCTGCTATCCTGGAGAATGAAGTAGTTTTAAGTGTCTACCAGAAGATCAGCCTCTTTATTCCTGTATTGTTTATCATTTCAGCCTTTCTTGCATATCGAACAGCCGAGACGAGAATAGTTCTGTTGTGCCTGACCATGCTTCTTATTTCTTCAGCAGGACCGCTGGTGAATGTACTACTGCCCCTTACAGGTAAGGTTTTGCCGGAATCATTTAAAACATCTCCTAATGGATTTTACAGCATTTCCCTTCTTTTTCCTTTGGCGTACGCTTTAGTTTTCTCAGTCCCAGACCGTATTGGCAGATATTCGTTGTTAATTCCAAGAATTGCCCTTACAGCCGGAGTTTTTTTATTAAGCGGTTTTTATCCCGGAGCGGCTTCTGTACACACCGATATTCTTGTGAATCTGCCGCTTCACAGCCTTGAGGCGGCAGCACTTTTATTCTCATTATTTCCAGCAGCTCTGCCTCTTATTACAGGCAGCCGACGTACTTGCACATTTGCCCCTGCGGTTTCAGCTTCCATGATTATGATAAGCATTCCTGCATTACTGGATTTCAATGCTTTTCTTTACGATCTCAGTTTCCTGACTGCGGGTATTATTCAGCTTCACTCTCTTTACAGAATATATTGGGACAACTCATATATAGATGAACTTACTGGTCTTTTAAACCGCAGGGCTCTGGATGAGCGAATGCATAAATTAAACAGAGCCTACACTCTTTCGATGGCTGATATTGATCATTTTAAAAGCTTCAATGATACCTACGGCCATGACTCCGGAGATAATGTGCTCAGACTTGTCGCAAAAATTCTCTACAGTCATTTCGGACGCAGTGCCTACAGGTACGGCGGCGAAGAGTTTTGTGTAATATTCAGAAGAATTGAATTAAAACAAGCTGCGACTCTGATGGATGAAGCAAGAAAGTCTCTCGCAGACCATTGTTTTTATATAAGACAGGATTCAAAAAACCGGAAAAAATCCGGAAGGAATAAAACAGGCATACCTGCGAAGAAGGTTGAAATAAATATCAGCGCCGGAGTTGCTGAACCTGGTAAATCAGCGATAAGTTCTTTCGATGTACTCAAGAACGCAGATACAGCCCTGTACACAGCCAAAAAGAACGGCCGCAACCGTGTTGAGATGAGCCGAAAACGCTGATTTTTCTATCTTTTCAGCCAGACTCTCAGCCGCTTAGGTATATGCCCCGGTTTTTGTAATTTCTTCAATGCACTGACAACTGCATCAACCTGAGACTGGTCAGGAGATAATTCTGCATAAACCCTATTAATATAGTTCTCAGTGATATAATCTATGTCTCTGCCTGCAAAATCATATACTTCAGTCAGCCTTGCATTATACTCCAGAGGGGTTTCATTAACTGCACGGGGAACACCGCCTCGCCTGCCCCATGTCAAAAACTGAGCATAAACAGATTCAACTGTTTTATCAGATTCAGCTTTTTTCATTAGCAAGTGTTTAATTCTGTAAACCAGCCTTGTTGCTGCCTGAATAATTAATCGAACAAGTTTTGACAGTAGGGAACCTGAATCTGATTTTTCTTTTACGGCGGAACGGGCGAAAAGTTTTTTAAGCGCCACCCAAAGAAAGACGGCAGCTGCAATTAAAACTGCGGCGGCGACAAGAATCCCGAGTATCCAGATAATGACCGTAACAAAAATTGACTCGTCTCCGGAGCCGTCAGCTATAGGCCCGGCATTTCCGGAACCATCACCTGCTCCGGATGCGGCGCTGTCGGTACGGGCGGTTTTCCTGAAAAAAAGAAACCGAAGTAAACGGGCAAGTATATCACCGGCAGGTACTGAAGCCTGTTTAAGAACCCTGAATCCCGACTGAGCTGCTGAATTTAATTCCGGCATTAGGATAAGAAAAATTATAGAGACTAAAACAAGCATGACTACTGCTGCCAGCAGAACAGCTCCCGTTCCGCGATGACTGTTTATAAAAGTTTTTCCGGCATCTGAAAACTCTCTTGTTAAAATAATTGAAGAAAGGCTGAAAATAAAAAAAGCGAAAAACAGTCGTATTAATTTTGTATCGGTAATTACAACATCTGCTCTAGTACGCAATACCATCTTCAAAAGGAAAATAATAAAAAAAACAGCAGCCCCGGCATCAAGAATACCACAGCTACGGGCATAATCCGTCTTTTTTGAAGATACTGATATTCCTGAAATCCACAAAAATACGACAGCAAATATGTTCAAAAGTAAAAAGAACCACTCTGAAATACTTCGCTGAATGCTGAAGAATATCCCATACCAGTTCAAGCTGAATAAGGGCGGGGAAATATGATAATAATCATGAATATAAACTGTATTAAGAAACAGAAAGAGAACAAGCTGTACAAGAAACAAGGATATCAGCCTGTACCCCCTGCCCCGGCTTAACACAGACACTGAAAAAGCAGATGTATAAAACAGCAGTGCATAGAAAAAGGGGAAATGCTCACCCGCTGAAGCAAGCATTGTGAAATAAACCGCAGCATAACGCCAGAGGAATCCGCTTACTCCGCTGAAGCCGGCTGCGTAGAGTTTCCGATTATAGCTCACAGCTGCTGTACCTCGACATCAAGAACGTCGCTCAGGGTAAATAAATCATTAAACTTCTCATTGTTTTCAGCTTCACTGCAGGCGGTTATACCGGTGAATGGTATACCCCGGCTTAAGCAGTTTTCTTTTAAAGGCTGCAGATTAAGCAAGCTGAAGCCAACTGCGACGAGACTTACCGATGAATTAAACCTGTAACCGCTATCCAGCAGTTCCATTATGCTGCACTCTGTCTCCTGTTCCATTGCAGCCATAGTTTCCAGTATTGAGATTATATGACTTATATTTCTTCCCGGCCTTACAATACGGCTCCGGCTGCCCCTTATGACAGAATTTGTTATGAAGCCTGTAATAAACCCCATCCTGTCCATCTCATATAAAACAGAAGCTGCAGTTTCAACAGCTTTTTCAAATAATAAGTCATCTTCAGCTTCTGAAAATCCCTGTGAATCCAGTAGAAGAACTACCTTCTCCTGCTCGGAAGGATCAAATATCTTTTCCATCAAATGACTGTACCTCGCGCTGGCCTTCCAGTGTATATTTCTGGCCGGCTGCCAGTGCTGATACTCCCTTGTGCCGAGTATATAAACTGGGTCCTGAACCGGATTTTTTTTACCGGCTTTTCCGAACAAATCGCCCGCCTGTATAAGAGGGAGCTTAACAGGAAGGATTCTTGGATAAATTGTGACATCAAAGGAAGATGCCGTGTGTTCTTTAATGTAAAATCCGAAAAAATCTCCTCCTGAGATTTTAACCGGACCAATCTTAAATATTCCGCGTTTTTCGGCAATCATATTCCATTCAAACTTGACCCTCTGATACCAGAGCAGGCCTGCAGTAGAAGATACATTCTTACCGTCACAGAAACTTACACCGGCTGATTCAGCCGGCAGACTTATTTTTACTGCGACAGGGAGTATTTTACGGTTAAACACCTCAGCCTCTATCTTAAGAAAATCACCCCGGAAATACCTGCCTGTTCCGGTAAGCAGTCTGCATTCAAGATTTTTTAAACTGAGTATACTCCATATTTTTATTATTATTACAAGGCAAAGAATACCGGCTGTAAACAGAACCATATCCCGGTCCATTCGAAGCAGACCGGAAAAGAGAAAAACAGCTGCCGCCAGAAGAATTAATGGAAGAGCGATAACAGAAATAGTATCATTTGGCTTTTCGGACATCTTAAATATTTACTGATACAGGGACTTCATCGAGTATGCCGCCGAGCACATCCATGGCTGTCATACCTTTAATTCTTTGTTCATCTTTAAGTATAAGACGATGGCATATTACAGGGGCTGCGAGTGCCTTAATATCATCAGGCAGAACAAAATCCCGGCCTCGTAATGCTGCCAGAGCCTGGCCGGCACGCAAAAGGCCCAGTGCGCCTCTGGGGCTGGCTCCGTATTTCAGATAGGAACTGTTTCGTGTAGCTCCGGTTATATCTGCTATATATTCCTTCACAGGTTCAGACACCCTTATGCTCTGTCTTTCCTGCTGAAGCAGCACCAGCTCCCGCGGCGAAATAACAGCAGATATATGCTGAAGGGGGTCATCCTGCTGAAATCGGTTCATTATTTCAATTTCTTCCTCTTTATCCGGATAACCAAGATTTATCTTCAAAAGAAAGCGATCCAGCTGTGCTTCCGGCAACGGAAAAGTTCCTTCCTGCTCAATCGGGTTCTGAGTGGCTATTACAAAAAAAGGACTCGGAAGCTCCATAGTCTGTCCGTCCACGGTAATTTGCCTCTCCTCCATACTTTCAAGCAGGCTGGACTGTGTACGTGGGATTGTCCTGTTGATTTCATCAGCAAGAAGAATATTAGACATCACAGGTCCGGGCTGATAGGTAAAAGCGCCGCTTTTCTGGTTATAGATATTAAAACCGGTTATATCAGACGGAAGGAGATCCGGAGTGAACTGGATGCGTTTATATACACCGTCGATGCTTTTTGCAAGAGCTTTTGATAAAAGGGTTTTCCCCTGTCCGGGCACATCTTCAAGAAGAACATGCCCCTCTGCAAGTAATGCAACTATAACAAGTTCAATGGCTTCCTTTTTACCTACCACAGCCTTTGATATATTATCCATCACAGAACTGCATAATCCGTATTTCATAGAATATCCTCGATCAATTTTTATAACAATTCATTTTAAAATCGTTTTCTGAATAACACAATGGAGATTCTTTGAGAATTTACACAGTTTACAAATCAGCGGATTATTTACAGAGGCAGAGACTGAAGAAGTTTTTAAAAATAGTCTTACCAGTTAGAGTGTATTCTTCACTGATTTCGGTAAAGTCACTTACAAGCGTCGCTCTGTTCATCCTGCTTAGATCTTCATCTTCATCAAGCAGACGTTCGAACAGAGAATCATTCATCTCAAAATGACATTGTATTCCATAGGCTGATTCTTTGTATTTTACAATCTGGTTTCTGCAGCTGACGCCATGACCTTCACCGATCAGCTCAACCGATTCAGGAAGTTCGACAGTTTCGCCATGAAGCTGGAAAACTCTGAAACGATCACCAAGGTTTTGGAAAAGAGGCTCATCGACAAAACCGGCAGCCCGGGCTACAAAGTAAAGGTTCCCGTTATCGTGCTTAAAAGCAGTTTCTTTTTCCGGGGCTTTAACTACCTGCCCTCCGCAAACCTTAACCAGCATCTGCATTCCAAGACAAATGCCGAGGTAAGGAATACCGGCGTCTATGGATTTTTTTATAAAATCGAGTTCAGCTATTATTTTTTGATTTTTGTCATTAGCACTGTCAGGACCGCCCAGGATCACAACAGCCAGAAGATCTGATAAATCCGGATATCCGGCAATCGCTGCTTCACCCGCATCTATCATTACAAATGGTATTTTCATCTCATTAAGAACATCAAGCGCGAGACCAGGGGTCTCACGCTCTATATTTCTAATAAAAAGAACTTTCTTTCCCATGTAGAAGGCTTTATCTTTCGAGTTCTTTGATGAAAAAGTTAATCCGGTCATTGCGTTCGGTAAACTCGGCAAGTTTCCCTTTTTCCTTGTCTATAACATCATCAGGTGCATTATCAAGAAATTTTGAATTTCCTAACTTGCCCTCAGTCTGCTTGATTAGCTTGGCAAGCTTGTCTTTTTCTTTCTTAAGTTTATCGAGCTCTTTTTCCATATCAACTGCCTCACGTATAAAGGCATAGGCTTCAAATCCCTGTCCGGCTGATGCTACACTTCCGCTGATATCAGCTTTGCCGCTGGCAAGAATAAGCTTGTCGGTATTCACAAACTGAGCAATAAGAGGTTCGTGAGTCCTGAAGAACTCCTCTGAGGCAAAGCCCTCATCCATCACTACAGTTACCGGAATCTTCTTCTCCGGCGGAATGGTAAATTCAGACCTGAGGGTTCGAATACCCCTTATAAGATCCTGAAGCAGGGCGAAAGAAGCAGCAGATTCAGGAAAATTGAACTTCTCTTCATGCACCGGGTAATCTTCAATAATCAGTGCCTTTTTCTCAAAAGGCAGCTTCTGATAGATTTCCTCTGTTATAAATGACAGGTAGGGATGAAGAAGCTTCAAAGCCTGACCAAGAACATATACCAGCATTGAAATTGCCCTGTCCTTCTCGGCTTCATCCTTTGAATACAGAGACATCTTTGAAGCTTCAATGTACCAGTCACAGAAATCATTCCAGAAAAACTCATAGCCTGCCTGGGCAAAATCATTGAATCTGTAAACTGCAAGTGCTTCGTGTGCAGCGGCAGTTCTTTCATTCAGACGGTGAAGTATCCACTTATCAACTTCTTTCAGCTCAATATTATCGATATCAATAATCTTTCTGCCTTCAACATTCATAAGAATATAGCGTGAGGCATTCCATACCTTATTGGCGAATTTTGAGCCAAGCTTGAACGATTCCTTGTCTATCAGGATATCCTGTCCCTGAGCTGAAAGAAATGCCATGGTAAACTTCAGGGCATCAGCACCATATTCAGAAACAATCTCAAGCGGATCAAGACCGTTACCGAGCGATTTGGACATTTTACGCCCCTGTCTGTCACGTACAAGCCCGGTGATATAAATATCTCTGAATGGGGCCTTATCCATAAACTCAAGCGAGGACATAATCATTCGGGCAACCCAGAAGAAAATGATGTCGTATCCAGTAACCAGTGTGCTTGTAGGAAAGAACCGGTCAAGATCTGCTGTCTTTTCAGGCCAGCCGAGAGTTGAGAAAGGCCAGAGCCATGAAGAGAACCAGGTATCAAGAACATCTTCATCCTGCCTGATGTTAGTGCTGCCGCATTTCTTACATGTTTCCGGATCATCACGTTCAACCATCATTTCGCCGCAGTCATCACAATACCATACCGGTATCCGGTGTCCCCACCATAGCTGTCTTGAAATACACCAGTCCCGGATATTGGATAGCCAGTGCTTATATGTATTCTCCCATTTCTTCGGGTAGAAGATTACTTCGCTGTCTTCCCAGACCTTAAGTGCCATATCTGCCATTTTATTCATGGAAACAAACCACTGCCTTGAAACGTAGGGTTCAACAACTGTATCACATCGGTAGCAGTGACCTACCTGGTGTTTATGTTCCTCATCCTTTAAATACAGTCCAAGAGCCTTTATATCTTCGACAACAGCCTTTCTGGCAGTCTTTGCATCCATGCCCCTGTATTTTTCAGGAACTCTGTCATTCAGAGTCCCGTCATCATTGAGGATGTTAATCTTTTCAAGGTTATGCCGGTTTCCAATTTCCCAGTCATTCGGATCATGTGCCGGAGTAATTTTAACCGCTCCGGTTCCGAATTCCATAGAAACATAGGAATCACCAATAACAGGAATAATACGGTCTGAAAGCGGGAGCTTCAACTGTTTTCCTATAAGATGTTTATAACGGTCATCCTCCGGATTTACTGCGACAGCAGTATCTCCAAGCATTGTTTCGGGTCTTGTTGTAGCGATTTCAAGCTGACCGCTTCCATCAGCAAGCGGATAAAAGTAATGGTACATCTTACCGTTTACTTCACTGTGATCAACTTCGTCATCTGCAAGAGCGGTTCCGCAGGAAGGGCACCAGTTAACAAGGTAATTCCCCTGATACACCAGGCCTCTTTCATGAAGCCCTACAAAAACTTCACGTACAGCCTTTGAACAGCCTTCATCTAGAGTAAAACGTTCACGGCTCCAGTCACAGGAAGAACCGATTTTCATCAGCTGTTTTTTGATGATGCTGTGATGTTCTTCCTTCACCTTCCATGTTTCTTCAACAAATTTTTCCCGGCCGAGGTCTCTTCTTTCAATCCCTTTAGCCCTGAGTTTTTTCTCAACAATATTCTGGGTTGCAATACCTGCATGGTCAGTTCCCGGCACCCACAAAGCCGGGCGGCCGCACATACGGTGATATCTAATAAGCACATCCTGAAGAATGTTGTTCAGGCCGTGTCCCATATGCAGAACACCTGTAACATTTGGAGGAGGGATCACAATAACAAAGGGATCTTTATCTGAATCTGACGGTTTAAAATAACCGTTATCCATCCAGTACTTATAAATTCTGTCCTCAAATTCTTCAGGGTTAAAGGCTTTTGCCATCTCTTCAGTGCTCATAAATTACTCCGGTAAAAATATATCATTCAGAAAAAAGATATTACCAGAATACGAATAAAGCTTCAATCAGCATCGATTTATTCAATATTGTCCTGAGTGCTGATCTGTGTTAGATTCTAAATCTATGGGATTCAGAAAACCGGCTGCAGCAGCAATTCTTCTTACAATAATTACTTTTTCCTCCCTTGCTCAGAACAATACTGATACTGACTATCAGGAAGACAGGGCTAATCTGGCATCGGAACTGCGCAGCCAGGGGAAACTGATACAGACATCAGTTTATAATGCCTTTCTTGAGGTTCCGAGGCACAGCTTTGTATCACAAAAATACAGACGTCTTGTTTATCAGGATATTCCTGTCCCCGCGGCAGACAGCAGCATTCTTCCTTCCGCCTCAGATACTGCAGAATGCATTGACCTTCTCTCGCCTTCGGCATCAGACAGGATTCTAATCATCGGAAATAATGCCGGGTACGCAGCGGCGCTTTTATCGCGGACCTGTAGAGAAGTCTTCCTTATTGAGGAGTCATCTGCTGCTGCAAGCTATGCAGAGATATTCGCCTTAAACGGTTATGACAATATCAGACTTGCAGAAACTCAGGATGTTTCTGCATTCGATGAGATTCTTGCCTTCGATAAGATTTTCATTCACGGCGCGGTGAGCGGAGTTTCAGAAAAGATCACAGAGAAACTTGCACTTCAGGGTAACATTGTATTCATAGCAGCCCAGCCGGATAGCCTGCAGCTTATAATGTCTTTCAGACGTTCTCTGCTTGGTGACAGCATTATCAGCGGAAAAGAATGTTTTTTTCCGGTAATTTCAAAATTAAAGGTTGTTAATTGAGCCTTTCTTTCTGGCCTTATCAATCCTCTCCATTTTCCGGTAGTACTTTGCCTGCTTTTCAACTTCTTCAGTACTTGTCAGATGTATCTTGTTGTTAACAACCTTGATTTTTGAGTTCTCAAACAGCTTCCTGATATGAACGTTTCCTTCATCCTTAGGCAGACCTACAAGGTTTATCAGTTCCTGCGGACCGAAATCAAAGGTAAAGGGTTCGGAAGTTATCGGTGTCCTCATTTTTTCAAGCTGAATAAGAAGTGCATCGTACAGCCTTCCAAGAGGATCTGTAAGCTGGGTATTGGCAAGCTGCTTGTAGATAAACCATATTCTTTCGGAAAGCAGCTGCGTAAGTTTCGATATAATCTGAGGCTGGCTTGCAACCATCCGGTTAAAGTTGGCATTGTTAACCGCCATCAGAACGGTTTCTTCATGCGCAATGGCTGAAGCTGATCTGGGCTTGTTTTCAAGAAGTGACATCTCACCGAATATATCCCCCGGTTTCAGAAGCGCCAGAAGCTGCTCATTATCATTTACGATTTTAGTAATCTTGACACTGCCCTTCTGAATTATATAAAGCTCCTGGCCAGGCTGTGATTCACTGAAAATCATTGTATCTTTCGGATATGTCCTTGTAAAATTCTTGTCATCACCATCAAGATATACAACTTTGGAATAAGGCTGTATTTTTGCCATTCTTTCCTTGGCTACATTAAGATTAGCACCGTCGGGACAATATTTTATATACTGATGATAAGCATAGTAAGCCTGATTGTACTGACTCTGTCTGGCATAATATTCGGCGACTTTAAAAAGATGGGATAAATCATCGACAGCTATACTTTTAAAAGTAATGCGTGTAAGAGCCTCATCAAGATAGCGCATCTTCTGCGAAAACTGTTGTATTATTTTCATAGCCACAGGGGCATTACGTTCAATAAGAAGTCCATACTGTTCACGGTGAACCGTGATAAGGGCAGCATCAGTTAAAGCCTGCGCCGTTTCAATATGGCTGTGTGAAGACATAGTGGAAACAACCCCGAAGAAGTCACCGGGATTGAGGATATTTCCGCCGACTTCCTCTACTATTTCAACTTCCTTGCTTACACGCACCTTTCCGCTGCGGATAATGTAGAAATAGTCAGCCTTCTGCTTACCTTCTACTATGATGTAAGAGCCTTTTCGGAATGTCTGCAAAGATAGCTGTAATGGATTATCCATACCTCACCTAACCAGAAAGAGTTTTATTCTTTTTATAATATCGGCGTCCATACTCTTAATCATAAACATATTTACCACCAATTAACTACCCTTACAGAGCGCCATAATGAAGAATATGAAAATAATCCCGCAGATTCTTCATAAATAGTCTGTAAGGAGAAAAGCCCCTTCCTTGTAACAATTTTTCCTTCAGGAGCAATCTGCCGGACCGGTATTACACCCCTGGTAAAAGTGAGATGCTGGTTATCAAGGCTGCCGAAATAATACGATGCCGGCTGAGTCTCATCCGCAAGAGGAAAATTACCGAACCTGGCGCCGTCACCAAGGGCCGGATCGACAGGTATCCAGCCGTAGCCTTCAAGGTAAAACTCAGCCCAGTAATGATTTATTGACTGTTTATTATTGTAGATAAGCACACCGGCAACTGGACGGGCGGGAATGCCTGCCGCCCTGCACATTGCAGCAAAAAGCACTGAATATGTATATGAATCACCCTCGCCGCTGTTTATATTTTCTGTAATCAGCGTGCTTGCAGGTTTTAAACTATATTCGAGGTTCTTGAGAAGATAGTTATAAATATTTTCAGCCTTGCGGTAGGGGTTGCGTTCACGGCCAACAGCAGATGACGACCACCGTTTGACTGTATCATCCCCGGAGGGTATTAATGTTTCAGCCTGTGTATAAACCTTGAACAGCCTTCGATCCTCGTTATACCGCGTCTGAACTTTTGCGGTATTTACCCTTGTTTCTATAGCATAACATTCAAACCAGGTCTGAATATTTATCTGTTTTGTTTCGTTATCTGTAATATCTGAAAATGAATAACGCATCAGTCCCAGATAATTCTCCCATAGCGGAGCAGGTTCTGTAGTAGTCTCGACGTTTCTCTGTTCAAGGCCCGGCCGAACTACAGGTATCCAGAGATCAAGGCTGTTGGAAACATTGCCGTCTACCCTGTTAATATCAACACCATATTCTATCTGGTAGCCTTTCTTATCAGTATAATTTTTAATACCGGAATTATCTTCAACTTCAAAATAGAGTGCGTTGCTGATGCCTCTGTCAGTCTGTATTCTGATGTTTCCTGATGAAGCACCGTCGGGTATGAATACATTTATCTGCTGATCATCCCAGCTGTCATAATCATAATCAATTTCGGAACAGACTATCATCCCTGCAAGTGAATCATCACCTCCGGGAGCTTCTTCATCAAGCCCGGCAGCCGCAAAAAAAACTTCCGCAGTACCTCTTTCATGACCAAAATTCAGACCTTTTATAGTTAGGAGACTTCCTACCGATCCGCTTTCAGGCGATAGGGACTCCATATAAGGGTAACCGGGTTTCTGCGGGCCGGAAAGAATAACCGGAATATGTTCCCGGTTGGTAAAAAGAACACCATTGCTTACCTTACGCCTGGTTTTTACTGTAACCAGACCGGAATCAGCATCTTCGGGAATTCTTACAATTATCTCATTATCAGACCATTTCTCATAATCATTAGACATAGCCCGTACACCGGCTATTCGGACCTCAACTCCGCTTCGTACACTTCCGAAATTGCTTCCGATAATTCTGATATTTTCTCCGGGATATGCTACATCGGGTTCAATGGAACTGATTACAGGAAAACGGTAAATACCCGAAGCATTGACTACAAATCCTGCAATAACCGCTGCGAGAATAACAATTGGGAGAAATAACCGGTTTTTAAAAAGAGTTTTTATCATTCCGTCCTTACTGAGTCAGAGTCATCTTCTACTGATAGAACCTGAATATCCATTTCGATGCTGTATACATTGCTGTCGGAATCATATGCCATCCCCAGCGGAAAAAATACAGCAGTCTCACCGAATTTAACCGGAAGACTTTTCAGAGTAGTATAGTATTTAACTTCCTTACTGTCAGTATTGTTGGATAGAAAAATTTCGCCTTTAGCCACAAGAAAGACAGTGTTGTCTTCGTTGAGATAAGGGGTGATATTTGCTATAACAACGAGATTATCACCTGAAAGCTTTACTTTTACAGCTTCACCCGATACAGCGATCCTGTTGCTTTCCATATGCCAGAGGGTTTCATTGTCAGTACCAAGCCCCCTGGTAACGAGGTTAATCTCAAGTTTTTTGCCTTTTATAAAATCAAAATCGAAACCTGCATTCTGTGCATTTACCCCGAGCACAGAAACCAGCAGGAGTACAATTCTGCTTATACTCCTTCGCACTATTGCCCCCGATGATAATCAGCTTTTCGGATAAGTTGGGGTTCTCCGGTCATAGCAGGGGTATCACCGGCAGGTATTGTGATAAGAAGATCAAAGCCTTCATCACTGGCAAAGATGTAGGCGGCAGCATCTTCAAGGCTTATAACCTCAAAATCCTGGACATCATCCTTGATTTCTTCAGCAACATATTCAGTTGTTCTGCCCGTAGTAAAAAGAAGGAAAAGCCCCAGGAACAAAACTATAAGCATAGCGGCGGCAGCACCGGCAAATACAGGCAGAGGCATACTTATAACCCTGGAAATATTGCGTTCGGGCATCATCTGCCTTTTGCGCTCCAGAGTTGCGGCAACTCTTGCCATTCGCAGCTGCTGCTCCGGAACGATTGATTCCGAAAGTAAACCGCCGATAGCGGTATAACTGTTTACAGTATCTTTGCAGTCTGTACAATTTTTAATATGGGATTCGGCCTCATCATGCCATTTTGAATCAAGCTCACCGTCATAAAAAGCAGACAGTAATTGTCTGTCAGGACACATCAAAATCCTCCCTTGAAAGAATCTCTTCCAATATCGACCTGGCTCTGTATACTCTGACCTTCACATTCCCTTCTGTAATTCTAAGAATGGAAGCAATTTCTTTGTAATTCAGCTGACCGTATTCCTTAAAAATCAAAACGGTTCTCAGATTAAGAGGAAGTTCCATTAAAGCCTTCCTGACTGTTTCAATCCGTTCCTTGTTCAAAAGGTCAGTTTCCCCGGTCCCATTATCTGTCTGGGGAAGCAGCTTAATACGATCAACAGCCCGTGATTCCCTTCCCTTTCTTTTAACATAATTAAAACAAAGGTTTTTGACCACCCTTATCAGCCAGTATCTGGACTGTTCGATAGTTGGGATTCCGACAGGACGTGATATATATTTAAGAAAAGCTTCCTGACAGAGTTCCTCTCCGACATCCGGATTTCCGGTGATATGATAGGCTATTTTTATAAGAACAGGAAAAACTTCAGAGTAGACCTGTTCGAAGGAATCCACGGCCCTTTCATCGTCTACCATAATAAACAACTTTCCTGCGCTGAGGTTACACTCTTTTTGTCCATCTCGGCCCCTGGGGGGTATCTTTTATGATTATACCCATGGAAAGCAGCTTATCTCTTGCTTCATCGGCTTTCTGCCAGTCTTTTGACTTTCGGGCATCCTCTCTCTGCTGTACAAGCGCAGCCTCCTCTTCTGTCAGCTCCGGGAGTGCAGCTTCCAGCTCATCCAGCCTGAGACCGAGCACTCTGTCCATCTGCAGTACTGCTGTAAGCTTGTCCTGCTCACTTATACTGCTGTCCTTGAGAAGCTGCCACATCTCAGAAAGAGCACGCGGAGCATTCAGGTCGTTGGCAAGATGTCCGTCAAAATCGGTAAGATATTTTGCAGCAGATTCGGAAATTGCATTGACCTCTGCAGGCTCTACGGCCGATTTAAGAGCAATTACCCTGTCATTCAGATTAACTCTGGCGTTCCTTGAAGCATCAAGTGATTCATAGTTGAATACAAGCTGTGATCTGTAGTGCCCGCCGAGACAGAAATATCTATAATCCAGCGGGTCATAACCGCTGTCAACAAGAGTCTGGAGTGTAATAAAATTACCGGCAGATTTAGCCATCTTCTGCTTATCCATCAGCAGAAACTCGCCATGTACCCAGTAGTTGACCCACTTCTTGCCGGTGGCAGCCTCTGACTGGGCTATTTCATTGGTATGGTGAACCGGAATGTGGTCAATTCCTCCGCAGTGGATATCAAAGGTCTCTCCGAGGTATTTCATACTCATAGCCGAACATTCAATATGCCATCCCGGATAGCCGCTTCCCCAGGGGGAATCCCACTGCATGAGATGATTCTCAAATTTTGAGTTGGTAAACCAGAGAACGAAGTCTCTGGGGTTTTTCTTGTTTGTATCAACCTCAATTCTTGCGCCGTCGCGAAGCTGCTGTCTGTCAAGCAGTGCAAGCTCGCCATAGGACGGGAACTTTGAGGTATCAAAGTATACATTTCCGCCGGAAACGTAGGTAAATCCATTTTTTTCTAGCCGCTTGATGAGGCCTATCATGTTGCCGATATGGTCTGTCGCCGCACATGATGTTGAGGGTTTCAGAATATTAAGCCGCTGAGTATCGTTAAAAAAAGCCTCGGTATAGAAAGCGGCAATATCTTCAGGAGTTTTTCCTGTTTCCCTGGCACTTTTCTCCATCTTGTCTTCGCCGTCATCAGTATCACCGGTCAGATGGCCGACATCGGTAATGTTCATGATATGATTAACCTTAAACCCTGCATATTCAAGAGCTCTTCTAAGGATATCTTCAAAGATATAGGTTCTAAGGTTTCCTATGTGAGCGAAGTTGTAAACAGTAGGGCCGCAGCAGTATAGTCCGACTTTACCCTCTTTTACAGGTTTAAGTTCCTGAAGCTCACGGCCCAGTGTGTTATAAAGTCGAATCTGCACAATTGCCTCCGGCATATGGTAATATCACGGAATTTCAGATAGAATACCGCTGTGACTAATTTACGGAATATACTCAAAAAAATCAACATCGGCGGCGAAATCCGGTTTAATGAACCAATGGCTGAGCACACTACGTTTAAAACAGGCGGGAATGCAGATGTTTATATTAAGCCTTCCGATGAGAACAGCCTTATAAACCTTCTGCAGACACTTGCTTCTGAAACAGTTCCCTGTTTCATTATAGGCGGAGGTTCTAATCTGCTTGTAGCAGACAGCGGAATAAGGGGCGCCGTTGTAGATACAGGATCACTTAGCAGTATTGATGTTGAAATCGGCGGGATACTCAACGCCGGCTGCGGAGCAGTAGTTGACCGTATTGCAGAAAAAGCCTGTGAAGCAGGACTGCAGGGTTTTGATTCATTTTACGGGATGCCCGGAACTATCGGCGGAGCAGTCTGGATGAATGCCCGGTGCTACGGAAGATCAATTTCCGACATACTCAGGTCGGTAAGATACCTTGACCTGAATCTTGAACCTGTCGACTACGCTTTTAAACCTGAAGATTTTAAATACAAGCACTCTCCCTTTCAAAGCAATAAGAGTATAATCCTTTCAGCCTCGTTCAGTCTTGAAAAGGGAAATATTCCGGAAATTGAAGCAGTGATGAAGGCTAACAGATCAGATCGTGAAAGTAAGGGACATTATGCCGCCCCTTGTGCAGGTTCCATTTTTAAAAATAATCGGGAGTTCGGTAAGCCCAGCGGACAGATAATTGATTCACTCGGTCTGCGGGGACTGAAGGAAGGTGGAGCCATGATATCAGAGAAGCACGCCAATATCATTATTAATCCCGGGACAGCCAGCTCATCCGACATCTACCGCCTCATAAAGCTGACCGCTGAAAAAGTTTTTGAGGCCTACGGCTTCAGTCTTGAACCTGAGGTAAGATTTGTCGGTGATTTCACCGGACTGTAATATAAGCCCGTGGCAATATCCGATGAAGCTCCCGCTTCCCTTAAAAGCCTAATAAGGTTATCCTGTAAATACATATCAATTAATCCGGAGGTAGAATTATGGATCTTAAAGAAAAACTTAATTTAGAAGAAATGCCTCCGGAGGAACTCAGAGCGGTTTTAAATGAAATCCCCCTTGCAGATCTGGTTGAAGGCTGGCACAGCCTGTCAGACGATGAAGCCCTTCGGGTAATTATGTTTCTTTCACTGGACAGCAAAGTCGACCTTATGAACGCCCTGTCCTACTCCGAACAGGAGAAACTGATTGAATCACTTTCTGAACAGAGTCTCGGGCAGATTCTCTCCGAGATGGATCCGGACGACCTTACCGACTTTATACAGTCTGTTTCTCCGGAGGTAAGAAAATCCGCATGGAACAGCCTTAGTGAAGAGGCAAAGAAGGAAACATTATTCCTCTTAAGGTTTGATGAAGATGATGCTGCAGGTCTGATGACTCCGCGCTATCTGGCAGTTCGTGCCGGAACCAGCATAGCTCAGGCAATAAGTTTTGTACGCCGCGCGGCTGTGGAAGTTGAAACCGTTTACTATATCTATGTGCTTGATGATCTGCAGAGGCTGTCAGGTGTAGTATCTCTGCGGGAGCTTCTGACAGCAAATGATAATAAAAAGATCAGCGAGATAATGGAAACAAACTATGTTTCCGTACGTGAAGAAACCGACCAGGAAGAGGTTGCAAAAACTCTTGAAGCCTATGACCTCATAGCCCTCCCGGTAGTCGACAGCCGTAATCAGATGCTGGGTATTGTAACATTCGACGATATTATCGACGTTATCCGTGAGGAGCATACCGAGGATACATATAAGATGGGAGCCATGGACGGTAACATTGATCCTTACCTTGATACTTCGGTATGGGGGCTTGTTAAAAAGAGAGTGCCCTGGCTTATCATCCTGCTGATTCTTGGAACTATTTCTACAAATGTTGTTGATCATTACAACCATCTGATTACATCCGCAGCATTTCTGTTCGTATTTATGCCTGTCATAACACAGACAGGAGGTAATTCGGGGAGCCAGTCGTCCACTCTGATGATCCGCGGTCTTGCTACCGGTGAAATTTACCCCAGAGACGCGGGAAGAGTCCTGTTAAAGGAACTGCTTGTCGGCCTGCTTATGGGAGTTATTACTGGCTGCGTCATTCTGCTTCGTAGCTACTTCCTTCCGCCAGGTATAGGCTTTTATCAGGCTGTAACAATCGGAGCCTCCCTCGGCTTTGTGGTGCTGTTTTCGTCTATTGTAGGAATAATTGCACCGCTGCTCATCAGCAGGCTTGGGTTTGACCCGACAGTGATGTCAGCCCCGCTGATGGCAACAGTAATCGACGTAGCCGGCCTCACAATCTATTTTGAGATTGCAAGGCACATGCTTAATCTATAATTTCTGATATCAGGATTTAAGGAGCATCCACACCTTATCCCCGAATATCAGCTCATAGGTGTCAATTGCTATCTGAAGTTCCTCGTTGGTAGGCATGATAATAATTGAGACAGGCGAATAATCCATTGAGACAATTCCGGGAGCCGAACCGTTCTGCTTGTTTTTTTCGTAATCCATGAAGATTCCGATATTTTCAAGCTGATGACAGATCATCTCTCTGGTTTTAACGTCATTCTCACCTATTCCGCCTGTAAATATAAGTGCGTCAAGCTTGATAAGGTTTGCTGCGTAGGCGCCGATGTACTGTCTAATCTTGTGCGCAAATACTTCAAGAGCTTCCTGAGCATTCTGATTACCGCTTTCGGCAGCCTTATGAAGATCACGCATATCATTTGAAACTCCCGAAAGTCCCAGAAGGCCGCTTTCCTTGTTTAGCATTTTATTCAGCTGTGCGGGTGTATATCCCTTATCCATCAGAAACATCAGAATCTGAGGATCTATATCACCGCTTCGGGTTCCCATAACAAGACCTTCGAGAGGTGTAAAACCCATTGAAGTTTCAACAGACTTTCCTGATTTGATTGCGGTTATTGATGCACCGTTTCCAAGATGAGCTGAAATTACATTCGTATTTTCAACTGATCTTTTCATAAGTTTCACAGCTTCATTTGAAACGTAGCGATGGCTGGTTCCATGAAAACCGTAGCGTCTGATTCTATATTTATCGTAGAGCTCCCGCGGTAATCCATAAAGGTATGAGGAGGGAGCAAGTGTCTGGTGGAAAGCGGTATCAAATACTGCAACCTGCTTTACTCCCGGAAGCATCTCCATTGCCTCTTTTATACCGGTAAGGTTCGCAGGATTATGCAGAGGAGCAAGTTCAATATTCTTTTCAATTGCTTTAATTACATCATCATCAATTATTACAGATGAGGCATAATCTTCTCCGCCATGTACAGTTCGGTGTCCGACACCGGTAATTTCAGAAATATTTTTGAGAATACCCTTCTCCGGATCAGTAAGTGCATCTTTGACCAGAGCCATGGCTGCTGAATGATCAGGAAGCGGCTGCTTAATCTCAATGACGCCATTATCAGATTTCTGGGTTATGATTCCTTCATCCGACCCGATTCGCTCGACTAAGCCCTTACCAAGACTTTTTTTCTCAGGCATCGCATATACTTCATACTTAAGCGACGAGCTGCCGCAATTGATAACAAGTAGTTTTTCCATCTCATGCTCCTGTTTGCGTTAACTTTCTGTACTTTTTTTACTTTAAAGGATTGTAAACCCAATGTTTTATTTGTTCAATGAATTATTGTACTTTTTTTCACCAATTGAATATTTGTCAACTTTTCATCAACTCCTGAAACTCAATTTGAAAAAAGGATTAAAGCATGTCGAGTTTGAATGTTCTGATGATTCAGGAATGATGTCAAGGCCGATATCGGCTTCAATACTATATCTTTCGCTGCAGAACTCATTTTTTATACTTAATTTATAATTTTCAGGCTCTGCCCGCTCTCCATCATAATCCAGAACAGTTTCAGCGGTTAATTCCGTTTCAATTCTGTCAGTAAAAAAAGTGAATAGAAAATATGCTGTTATTTCGCCGCAGAAACCGCCGTCTGATTCAAGTTCAGAAAAATATTTTCCGCCTGTACCCAATGTGCAGCAGGCCATGCTGTAATATATAGAGCTTTTTACAATGTAAGAATCCATTTGAGTACCGTTACTGTAATAATTTGTTTTTTTATAACCTTCTGTACTCATCGATAATGCTCCGGCACTAAGTTTTATTTTAGCTGAAACCTTTCTATCACCTGGAATATTGATAGATGGAATAATCGGTTCTGCTGAGTTCTGAATTGTATATGAGGCTGATGAATCGAGAACAAGTCCTGGAAGGTTGATAGAACTGTAAATACCCGCTCCGGCAGCCAGACTGTCAGCAGCATATTCTCCGTCTGCTCTGATGAAGTTCTTTCCCGTCCATACTGCATTAAATCTTGCATTCAGAAGCTTGCCGCCTGCAGAAAGAAAGCCTGAACAGCTGTATCCCTTCTCTGTCTTTTCCGGAAAGGAGCCTCCGGCTGTTAAATCAAACATTAAAGCAGGTTTATCACTCTCGGCAGGATTCATAAGTGATGCATTACGGCCCGGAGGAAACGACATGGAAGCACCTGTCCGAATAAAGAATATATGCTGCTGAGGCAGCTGTGCATGATCTGCGAACCATGAGTCATTAAGTTCTGCTGTATGGGTCAATCCTGCAGCAGCTGTTAGTGTGCTGTCGAATACGGCTGCAGAATCAATTTCAGCCTTCAATGGATGTGTCATAAACCCCGCATTAAGCGCTTTATTGTTAAATCGGAGCAGCCAGGCATTACAGCTGTCGGTTTCAAATGCAAGTCCGAATATTGAAGAACGGCTAAAGGACGATGTAGCAGTCCAGCCGCTTCGGGTAAACTCTTTTGTTCCGGAAAGCGTAACGCCGCCGGGATTAAAAAATCGGGAAAGAAGCCCGGTATACTTCAGCCGGCCGGCGGTAAAGCAAGAGCCTGAATACCCGGCTTCAGCAAAATCAAAATTGCCGTTTTCAAAAGAGGAAAGAATAAAAAAAACTCCGGCTCCGGTGTCAGCCTTATACCGGGCCCTAAACAGTCCGCTGCTGTCAAGCCCGGCATATATACTTTCAGAATCTGCATAAACACTCTGCTGAAATATACAAAATACAAGACTGCAGAAGATAAGCTTTTTAAACAGGTAAAGCTGAATCATCAATAATAAAAACCATGATAAGTCATTGCTGATTCATTCTTTACATCACAACAGCTTGAAAATCTCCGGGTTTTATGTATGATTTAATTATACATAAATTAACAGAAAATCCTTAGGAGGAAATCATTGGTAATATTAACCCTTAATTGTGGTAGTTCTTCGTTGAAATATCAGCTCTATGACTGGGACAACACTGAAACCCTGGCTTCAGGAAATATTGAGAGAGTTGGAATCGAAGGTTCTTTCATTAAACATGAAGCAAAGGGCCATGATGAAGTAAAGATCGAAAGAGACTGCCCTACCCACAAAGAGGCAATGGATCTGCTCATCGAATCTATCCTGCATCCCGAACACGGAGCTGTAAAATCTATTGATGAAATCAAGGCTGTTGGACACAGAGTTGTACACGGCGGAGAAAAATTTGCTAAATCTGTAATCATCGATCAGGAAACTATTGATACATTCAAGCAGCTTGAAAAGCTTGCCCCACTTCACATTCCTGCAAACCTTACCGGTATTGAATGTGCTATGGAGGTTCTTCCGAATGTTAAACACTGTGCAATCATGGATACAGCCTGGCATCAGACTATGCCTGAAAGCAGCTTCATCTATGCTCTTCCGCACAGCTGGTATGAAAAATACGGTGTACGTAGATACGGCTTTCACGGAACATCATTCCTTTACACTACTAAAAGAGCCGCGGCTCTTCTTGGCAAGGATCCATTTGAAACTAATCTTGTTATTGCTCACATTGGAAACGGTGCAAGCTGTAATGCTGTTAAAAACGGCTGTTCATTCGATACTTCAATGGGACTCACTCCGCTGGAGGGCCTTGTAATGGGAACCAGAAGCGGTGACATCGACCCCGCTATTCCCTTCTTCGTAATGGAAAAAACCGGCATGAGCGCCGAAGAAGTTGAAAAGGCACTCAACAAGGAAAGCGGAGTACTTGGAATCACTGAAAAGTGGGTCGACAGACGAGACATTGAAATTGCCGCTGAAGAAGGCAACAAGAGAGCAATTCTCTGCCAGGCAATTGAAGCTTACAGAATCAAGAAATACATCGGCGCTTATGCTGCAGCTATCGGCGGAGCTGATGCGGTGGTTTTCACCGCAGGTGTTGGAGAAAGAGGTCCTATCACAAGAGCTCTTGCATGTGAGGGTCTTGAGTACATGGGCATCAAAATTGATCCCGCAAAGAATAAGGCTTCAATGACCAGAAATGCTGAAACCTGCATCAGTGCAGACGATTCAAAAGTAAAGGTATTCGTTATTCCTACCAACGAAGAGCTTGTAATGACCGAAGATACATACGCCCTTCTTGAAGGAACTTACGATGTACACACAAAGTATACCTACCATTTTGAGCATGCTGACTATGTTAACAAGGAAAGAGAAGCAGGACTTCCGAAAGATCTTAAAAAATGGAACGGTCTTGATAAGGCTATAGTAACATCACCCAAAAAAAAGGGCGGATGCTGCTGCGGCGACTGTTAAGTCACACTGTTTATTAAATCAAAAGGCTGAGAGGACTAATCCGTCTCAGCCTTTTTTTATATATCGAAAGGAGTATCCAGGTATATCTTCTTTACCCACTGGGTAAAAAACTCCAGTCCGTGAGCCCGCCAGTTGTTCACCATGTTTTCACGGCTGATATTCTCAGGCGGAACCATGCCTTCTACTCCGGCGGCAATATCCCGGTCGTATTCCTCCCAGAGCCTGTTCGTCGGATATTCAGGGTGGCCAAGGTGCATCATAAACTTTGAGTCGCTGCTCTCAAATATGGTGTACCCTGCTTTTTCGGAATACCCGAGAAGATTTATTATGCCTTCTCCAGCGGCTTTCTCCAGAGCCTCGTCCGGGATTCCGGCATTTCGGCTCTGTGGACAATAGAAAACATCATCCATCTCGCCGGTAATCCGGTTTCCGCGCTCGAGGTTCCTGATGGGATAAACTCCGAATAGCTTCCGGTTATAATTGATTTTATCGATGCCCAGAAACTTTGAAAGAGCCAGCCCGCCCCAGCATATGCCTAAGATTCCGGCAAAATGCTCATTTGCATATTTTAGAATCTCAGTAAGCTCATTCCAGTAGGTAACGTCCTCAAACTCATACTCTTCAACAGGCGCTCCTGTAACTATAATACCGTCAAAGCCTCTGTACTTTATTGCATCATCAAAATTGATGTATAGTTTGGCAAGGTGGCTCTGATTGGAACTGGAATATGAATGAGTATGAAGTTTAAGCCATACAGGCTCGATCTGAATGATCGACCTGCCAAGCGGAAACAGAATATTATATTCGTATGCCTCTGCCTTGGGCATAATATTCAGTATTCCGATGCGTAGGGGGCGTATATCCTGGCACTCAGAAGCCGCCCTTGTTATACAGTGAATTTTTCGATCTTCAAGAGCCTTTCTGGCATGATAATCTTCCGGCAGAATTATTGACATCTATTTTCCTGCCTTCAATGCCTGATCGAGATCAGCAATTATATCATCCGGATGCTCAATTCCAATTGAGAGTCTAATCAGATCAACGGGGATACCTGCAAGCTTCTGGTCATCTTCTGACAGCTGACCGTGTGTTGTACTTGCAGGGTGTATGGCAAGACTCTTGGCATCACCGACATTTGCAAGATGAGAGAATAGTTTCAGACTGTTAATGAATGAAGCCCCCGCCTTTAAGCCGCCCTTAACACCGAATACAACCATTCCGCCGAAACCGTTTTCAAACTGTTCCTTTGCATTTTCATGTGCGGGATCACCGGGAAGTCCCGGGTATCTGACCCAGTCAACCTGGGGATGATTTTTTAGAAATTCAGCAACCTTCAAAGCATTACTGCAGTGCCGCTCCATCCTGAGAGGAAGAGTCTCCAGTCCCTGTAGAAATAGCCAGGCATTATCAGGACTGATACAGGCACCGAGATTTCTAAGCGGAATCAGCCTCATCCTGAGTATAAATGCAAGGAAATTACGATCTCCCAAATCAGTGGCGAATCTCAGACCGTGATAACCGGGATCGGGCTCGTTATAAAGACGGAACTTTTTATCGCTCCAGTCAAAACTTCCTGCGTCAACGACAATACCTCCGATAGCAGCACCATGACCGCCAAGCCATTTTGTAAGCGAATGAATAACTATATCTGCGCCGTGCTCAATGGGTCTGAAAACGTAGGGAGTGGTAAATGTTGCATCAACAACCAGCGGAAGGTTATGTTTTTTTGCTACCTCTGAGACTGCTTTCAGATTTACAACATCGAGAGACGGATTCCCAATCGCTTCGACATATATCATCCTGGTTGCAGGGGTAATAGCATTCTCAAAATCAGCAGCTTCCTGCCCTTCCGTAAATTTCACCTTAATCCCAAGTTCAGGCAGAATACTGCTGAACATTGTGAAAGTTCCTCCGTAAAGATTACCGGAGCTTACAATTTCATCCCCGTTTCCGCAGATATTAATTGCCGTATAAAAAATTGCAGATGTACCGGATGAGAGTGCAAGCGCAGCAGCACCTCCTTCAAGAGCTGCAACACGCTGCTCAAGTACGTCCTGAGTGGGGTTTCCAAGTCTGGTATAGATATTGCCGTCTTCCTGAAGGCCGAAAAGATTTGCGGCATGCTCTGTGTTCTTAAAAAGGTAAGCAGCAGTACGATGCAGAGGAACTGCCCTTGCGCCTGTTTCATCTACTTTCTGTCCGCCGTGTATGCTTATTGTTTCAAATCTGTAACTCATATATATCTCCTGTTTTCCAGTGGAATAATCATGCTTTTATTATTCGTTATTCAAACAGAAAGTCAAGTCTACTAATATGAGTAATTTGGTAATATTTAAGAAAAAATAAAAACAAAGGGTGTTTTTTACAAAAAAAAAGTCTATCTGGCCAGATGAACAGTGGTAGGAGTATCGTTTGAACGATCAGCAATTTCAGGAAGTTTTTCGGCAGAAAAGGTAACTATAAAGCCGGCAGCAAGTACAATCAGTGCGGCAGTAATAACTCTTTTAAACATTCGTTTCCTCATTTGTATAGATCTTACCTCAAAGTGAACAATATTTCAAGTCTGAAAAGAAAACTTTGCTATTTTTGAATAGTACCGTTATGAATTTTTTCAGCAGTTTCCCTGTCTACAAGAATGCTGATGATTTCAAAAGCAAACTCGGCTGCGGTACCGGCACCTCTTGCTGTGATAAGATTACCGTCAACAACAACACGGCTGTCACTGAATTTTACATCAGAAGCAAATTTCTGTTCAAAACCGGGATAGCATGTTGCCGTCTTGCCGGAAAGGACTCCGGCAGAGTTAAGAACCACAGCAGGAGCAGCACAGATTGCCGCTACAAGCTTTTTGGCCTTCGCCATTTCAGAGATAATTCTGTTCGCATCGGCATCTGCTGCTATATTTGAGGCTCCGGGCATTCCGCCTGGAACCACTACTCCATCAAAATTTTCAGAAGATAGTGAAGCATCAAGTACAGTATCTGCAGTAATCTTTATATTTTGCGCCCCGGTTATTATATTACCGCCTATACCGGCAGTAAGAACCTCAATACCGGCTCTCCGCAGAAAATCAATTGGAGTAACAGCCTCAACCTCTTCAAAGCCTTCAGCCAGAAACAGAATTACCCTCTTCATACAGAAACTCCTTCCATTATTTTACCGACCTGTGCATATGCATATTCCATCATTTCTTCAGTTGTTTCCCAGCTGACGCATTCATCAGTTATTGAAACACCGTATGCAAGCTTGCTTTTATCCTCGGGAATCTTCTGACAGCCTTCATAAAGGTTGCTTTCTATCATGAAGCCCTTAATACCGGGATGTCTTGTCCGCTGTTCAAGCAGAGCCCTGAGAACACGAAACTGCTTCTGGTGAGTCTTTCCGGAATTAGCATGACTGCAGTCAACAAGGATAGACGGCTGCAAGCCTGCATCAGCAAAAAGGGCCTCAGCATCTTCAACTGTTTCTTCGTAGTAATTTGGACCTACCTTTCCTCCCCGGAGGATAAGATGAACCGAGTCGTTACCGGCGGTGCTCAGGATACATGTTCTGCCCTCATCATCTATACCCAGAAAACTATGCGGATGCCTTGAAGACTGGATAGCATTCATTGCCGTATCAAGGCTTCCGTCGGTTCCATTCTTGAATCCGACAGGCATTGAAAGTCCGCTGACCATGTTCCTGTGAGTCTGACTTTCTGTAGTTCTTGCACCTACGGCCGCCCAGCTGAGCAGTTCCGACATATACTGAGGGATGATAGGATCGAGCATCTCGGTAGCGGTAGGCATTCCCATATCTGTCAGTTTGAGCAGTATTTTTCTGGCCCTTCGTATTCCCTGGTTTATGTTATAGGAACCGTCAAGATCAGGGTCAATAATGAGACCTCGCCATCCGATTGTGGTACGGGGCTTTTCAAAATAAACCCTCATTGCAATATATAATCTGTCCTGATATTTAATTCTCAGTTTATTGAGCTTCTCTGCGTATTCATAGGCTGCTGCTTCATCATGAATCGAACAGGGACCCGCAATTGCAAGCATCCTCTGGTCGTTTCCGTGCAGTATATCATTGATAATGTTGCGGCTTTCAAAAACGGTTTCTGTACATTTATCTGTTACAGGAAATTCATTCTTGAGTTCGTTTGGGGTAATAGCTGTTTCTTCACTGATGATTCTCAGGTTATTTGTTTGTCTCATAATGAGTTCAGGTTACCTTAAAATCAGTTTTGAAACAAGGAATATGGAGTTTATAATCTGGTTATACTATAGAGCCCGCTGTATCTCGCCTTTCCTGCATATAACCCATTGCCCTGACCAGTTCAGACCTGCAGCGATATCCTGCGCCAGAACATCAGGATGGTTGTTGGTGGAAGAAAGATGACAGAAATAGACTTCCCTGAGTCTTGATTCCGGATTTTTTTCGATGCTGTTAAGAAAATTCAGCGCGTCTTCATTTGAAAGGTGTCCGAATTCAGATAATATACGCTTCTTCAGGGCATGATGATAGGGTCCGTCTATAAGCATCTGCTCATTGTAATTGGCTTCCAGAAAGAGGACATCCGAAGCACATGCGTAATCAAACATCTCACGGCTGAAGGCTCCGGTATCGGTAATTATAGTAAATACTGCAGGCCCCAGTCTGAAGTGATAGCTCACAGAGTGCTCTGCGTCGTGAGACGTCCTGAATGCCCGGTAGGTAAAATCTCCCTCGGTGTATTCATTCCCGGGCTCTATGTCAATCCTTTTATACAGATGGGTTTTAACCTTACGCCTCAAATCAAGCTCTTTATGCACAACTACAGGAGCCCGGAGTTTTCTTGAGAGGATTTCTATTCCCCTGAAGTGATCTCCATGATCATGGGTAAGGAAAATGTACTTCACCTTTGATGTATCAAAGCCCAGTGCCGAGGCTCTTTCCATTGCCTGCTTACAGGAAAAACCATTATCGATGATGAATGCAAAATCATTGAATTCAAAAATATAGGAATTAGCTGAAGAGCCGCTTCCGAGTACTGCGTATTTTAGTCCGTCATGCTGCATTAAATTCTGTCTCTTTCCACCGGCATTGTCATACATCGCGCTCCGCCGCCTCCGCGGGCAAGTTCAACGCCTGTAATGCCTATTACAAGTTTATTGTTACGGTTTAAAAAACCGTTTATATCGTCAGGTTCGCTATTTTGAAGGAAGTCTTTGTCAGTCAGGATTTCATACCCGGCTGCATTCAACGCATCAAGGGTATAATTGTTGCAGGAATATCCGATAATTTTGCCCGGGGCTGCCGCAAAAAAATTATTACCGCTCAGCCACTGCTCACGCTGCTGCTGAACAGGATCCGCATTGCCGCAGAAAACCGTCTTAAAGTCAAAGCCCTCAGATTTAAGAGCCTTCAGTAGATCTTCATTTTCCTCGATTACTGCTGATTTACCCGACTCAATCTTTATCTTCACAGTTCGAAGCCGCCGGCTTCCGCATATATAAGGTTCATAAACCATTACCTGGTCATAATCCAGCTGAGTAAATACCATATCAAGATGAATAGTAGCCCGTTCCCGCGGAAGCTGAACTGCAAAAACAGTCAGCGGCCGTTCTGAGGAGATACGCTGTATAATCTCATCGGCAGCTGCAGAACTCGTACGCTCGGAGATGCCTATCATAATGCAGTTATCCGATAAAACCAGAAAATCCCCGCCTTCTATAGTTCTACCTGAAGTTTTCTCTGCATGCCCCTTGTAAATAAATCCGTTATTCTGCAGTTCATGATGGATTGAAAAAAATGTGTAGGCAGCAAGAGATTCGGGTTCACGCACAGAGTTAGCCATTGCACCGGTTATTACCCTGTCATTGAAGACCATCGCAGAATCACGGGTAAAATACAGATTGGGAAGCGGATTTATATCATATACATTATCATCAAAAAACTTGCTTATTATATTCTTTTTCTGTTTAAGTCCTGTAACAGAAACCCTGACAAGCTCTTCGGCACTCATATCAAGAAGTTCGTCAAACCTTCTTCCGGATTCACTGTCATGGCATCCGCAGCATGGCACCATTGATTTAACATATTCTGTTTTAACATCAGGATTACAAAGAGCATCTTTCAGAAGATCCGTAAACTCATATACCGTGCATATTTTCTGCAGAATCTTTTTAAAGCGGTTATGTTCCTCGCTTACGACTGAAAGCGGGATTATATCATTATAAAGCAGCTTCTCGGCCATTTCAGGAGTCATATCCTGTATCTCCCGGCCGGGCGAATGGATGATTACCTTCCGGAGTCTTCCAATTTCAGATGAAACATTTATCCTGCCCATGCTCTAAATTATATCGGTCCAAGCTTCAGGATCAAAACCGACAACAGCCTTGCTGCCGTTTCTCACAACAGGGGTTTTCATCAGCTGGGGATTTTCTTCAATCTCTTCAAGAATATCAAAATCCATATAAGCCATCCCCTTCTTCTTGTACAGTTGTGACTCAGTATCGAGCAAAGCCTCCTTTCCGCAGGCTCTTGCAACACTCTGGAGCTCTCCGCTGCTTAATGTCCTCTGGTTCAGATCTACAAAATGATATGCTATGTTGCGTTCCTTAAAATACCTCTCGGTCTTCTGAGTTTCCCTGCATTTCTTAGTTCCGATTATCTGAACTGCCATTATTTATATTCCTTATCCTATATGACTTACAAATCAGTTTGACTTGGAAGCACAACTATGTTAATTCTAATAGAGAGGAGTATAGCATGAGACCATCAATAAAAGAAATACTTCAGATGGAACCCGGCGGAGATCTTACCAGTGTTTCCGGATGGGTACGAACCAGGCGTGATTCCAAGAATGTATGCTTTCTTGAATTATCCGACGGTTCCTGCCTGAAAAATCTTCAGGTGATAATTGATCTTGAAAAATACAATCCTAAAGAAATTCTGTCACACCTGACAACCGGAGCAGGCGTTGAAGTGCATGGCGAACTGGTTCAGTCGCCGGGACAGAATCAGAGTGTGGAGTTTCAAGCTTCAGAGATTATCCTACTCGGGGATGCTCCGGCCGACACTTATCCGCTGCAGAAGAAACGGCACAGTTTTGAATTTCTACGTGAAATTGCCCACTTAAGACCCAGAACCAATACAATCGGAGCAGTCACCAGGGTGAGAAGCGCGGCAAGTTTTGCTGTACACAGATTCTTCCAGGAACGCGGCTTCTTTTATATACACACCCCTATTATTTCTGCAAGCGATGCAGAGGGGGCCGGCGAGATGTTTCAGGTGACAACTCTGGACCTTGAGAACATTCCGCACATTGACGGCAAGCCGGAGCAGCCCGTTGACTACAGCAAAGACTTTTTCGGAAAACGTTCTGCGTTAACCGTAAGCGGACAGCTTGAAGCTGAAATATTCGCATTATCGCATTCAAATGTCTACACATTCGGACCGACATTCCGTGCAGAAAATTCCAATACATCACGGCACCTTGCAGAGTTCTGGATGATAGAACCCGAAATGGCCTTCTGCGATTTAAACTGCGATATGGACACAGCCGAAGCATTCATCAAATACGTGCTCAATTACATACTCTCGGAATGTTCCGAAGATATGGAGTTCTTTAATAAATGGGTAGAAAAAGGCGTGGCTGAATCACTGCGTAAGGTTGCTGAGTTCTCATTCACCAGGATTACATATACCGAAGCCATGAAGCAGCTTGAGAAGGCTGATGCAAAATTTGAATTTCAGCCGCACTGGGGAGCCGACCTTCAATCGGAACATGAAAAATACCTTACCGAGAAGGTCTTTAACGGTCCGGTGATCGTAACTGACTATCCCAAGGAAATTAAAGCCTTCTACATGAAGATGAATGATGATGATAAGACCGTCCGGGCAATGGATGTTCTTGTTCCAAGACTTGGTGAGATTATCGGAGGCAGCCAGCGTGAGGACAACCTTGATAAGCTTGAAAAAAGAATAGATGAGCTTGGACTTGTTAAGGATGATTACTGGTGGTATCTGGATCTGAGAAGATTCGGCTCAGTACCGCATTCCGGATTCGGACTCGGATTTGAAAGACTAATTCAATACATGACCGGAATTCAGAATATCAGAGATGTAATTCCATTTCCGCGAACTGTCAACAACGCTGATTTTTAGCTATTCAAATTATGCCGGGATTTATGTCCCGGCTTTTATCAGCTTTGTCAGCTCCCTGTCAAAACAGTTTGCAAACTTCCCTACTTCCTTATTACTGAAACTGCTTTCTCTCTGAGGCATAATGCCTGCTTCACGAAAATCTTTCATCAGATCCCTGACAGACAGCCGTTCACGGATATTTTCAGTTGTAAAAAGGTTCCCCCTGTCATTAATTACAACAATGCCATGGTCTATAAGTCTTGAAGCAAGAGGAATATCTCGGGTGACTGCAAGATCCCCGGGAATACAGTTTTCAACAATGTAATCATCGGCTACACCCTCCCCCTTTTCCACAACAACCATTTCAATAAACTCATTTTCAGGAAGCTTGAGTTTTACATTGGCTGCAAAGACAGTTTGAATTTCCTTCCGGACAGCGGCACGGCATATGATGTCCCGAATCTGCGGAGGACAGGAATCGGCGTCTACAAATATTTTCACTCAGTTTCCTTTGCCGGAACTGATGCCCGATAAAACAACCCATTCCCGTTTAAACTAAGACTTGTTCCATGCTCTGAGAAAGCGGTTTCACCGCGGGATAATGTAATAGATCTGCCGGCTCCATCTTTTATTTCCGCCTTCCCTTTCAGGCATATAAATACAGAGGGCATTTCAGGTCCATATATCTGCCCGGGAATTTCATATAAGCCGTCAAGATCTATTCTTGTCAGAATAAACTCCGGGGCTTCAGTTATATAGGCAGATTCATACTCATTCAGTTTAACAGGATGCAGTATTTCCGGACGTCCGGTGCTGAAAGTGAGGGTTGAGATCAGCTCCTGAACATCAATATATTTAGGTGTAAGGCCTCCTCTAAGAACGTTGTCGGAATTTGCCATCAGCTCCATTCCAAGTCCATGAAGATATGCATGCAGTTCACCCGCTGGCAGATACATTGCCTCGCCGGGCTGCAGAACAACAACATTAAGGTACAGCGGACTCACTATGCCTGTATCGCCGGGATAGAGGCCGGCAAAATCAAGGATCCATTTTGATTCAGGAAGTAAACCTGCCTCTGCAGCTTTCATCGCAAGTGAAAGAAGCCTCTCTCTTGCTTCATCTTTCAGGCTCATAAGTTCAGAGAAAAAAATTCTAACTGCTGAGGCAGCTGCACTATCAACTGATGCAGCCCCTGAAACTGCGGGCGCTGCAGCGACTGTCTCAAGCGCTGAAACTGAAGCTTCAAGCTCCGGTATCATTATCTTTCTGAAAGCGGAGGCTATTTCGCCGGCAGGTCTGAACCCGCGCATGGCGGAATACTCTGTAAGCGCACAGATTATCTCAGGTTTATGATTATCATCCTTATAGTTCCGGTTGAATGCATCAAGCGGAATTCCAGCTTCATTTTCCCGCCGGAAACCGTCAGCTGCCTGCTTGAGATTCGGATGGGACTGTATTGAAAGAGGGCTTCCGGCAGCAAGAACCTTGAAAAGAAAAGGAAGCCGCCTGCCGAATTGCTCCGAGATCCGTTTGCCGAGCACTCTATCTGAAGCAGCGCTTATGTAATCATTCAGTTGCTGCTGTGTATTATCATCTTTTAAAATAACTGACGGAGCTTTGGGATGCGCCCCCATCCAGAGCTCAGCCATCGGTTCGTTTCCGGGATTTTCATAGCCTAAAAGCTCGGGAATGGCTGTTGAAGACCCCCATGCATAGGGCTGAATTGAATTTTTCGTTTTATATACGGCCATGTGACTAGGCTATAATAAAACAGCACATTTTTCCACTATTTAATGCTTTTTCTTTCAAAAGCGGAATCTTGTTCCTTTCTGATATTTTTTGTATATTGCACTGTAAACTATAAAAGGAGTTATTTTATGAGTTATTCACCTCTTCAGAAGGAGCGTTATAACTATAAACCGCACCTTCCCGAGATTTTAAAAAAGAGTGTCGGATCTATAAACATCGAAAAGGGAGCACCTACACAGTCAGTTTCCGATCAGGATGAATTACAGAAGCTTTTTAAATCTACCTATGGAATGCCGGTAGCTAAACTTGTGGAAGCTGCGAATGCTGATGCATCCAAAAAGATAAACGTTGGTGTTATCCTCTCCGGAGGCCAGGCGCCCGGTGGTCACAATGTTATCGCCGGTCTGTTTGACGGAATCAAAGCCGGAAACAGTGAATCAAAACTTTTCGGATTTCTCGGAGGCCCTTCCGGTCTTGTTGAAGATAAAAAAATAGAACTTACACCGGCTGTTATTGATGAATACCGTAATACGGGCGGATTCGATATTATCGGCTCAGGACGAACCAAGCTTGAAACTACAGAGCAGTTCGATATTAGCCTTGAAGTATGCAAAAAAAATAATATAACTGCAATTGTAATTATCGGCGGAGACGATTCAAACACTAATGCGGCAATGCTCGCAGAGTACTTTGCATCAAAGGATGCAGGTGTTCAAGTTATCGGCTGTCCAAAGACTATCGACGGTGATCTTAAAAATGAACACATTGAAACATCTTTCGGCTTTGATACCGCTACAAAAACTTATGCTGAACTCATCGGAAACATCGAAAGAGATGCAAACTCCGCAAAGAAGTACTGGCACTTTATCAAACTGATGGGCCGTTCCGCTTCACATATAGCTCTTGAATGTGCACTTCAGACTCAGCCTTCATTCACCCTCATCTCTGAAGAGGTAGAGGAAAAGAAAATGAGCCTCAACCAGATCGTAGAAGACATCGCCGCCATTGTCGTCAGGCGTGCGGAGAACGGAGAAAACTTCGGTGTCGGTCTTATTCCTGAGGGGCTGATCGAGTTTATTCCTGAAATAGGTGCACTCATCAGTGAACTTAACAACCTGCTTGCAGAGAAGGCTGATTACTATGATACGCTTCATACCTTCGAGGATCAGGCCGAATGGATAAATAAAAATCTTTCAAAAGATTCTTCCTATGCTTTTTCTTCACTGCCATCAAACATTCAGAGACAGCTTCTTATGGACAGAGATCCTCACGGGAATGTCCAGGTTTCAAGAATTGAGACTGAACAGCTTCTTATCGAAATGGTAGAATCAAGACTTAAAGAATTAAAAAGTGAAGGCAAGTTCAAGGGAGCTTTCAGCCACCAGCACCACTTCTTCGGTTATGAAGGCCGCTGTGCATTTCCGTCAAACTTCGATTCCGATTACTGCTACGTACTCGGATACACAGCCTTTGCTCTCATTGCAAACGGTCTCACAGGTTATATGTCGTCTGTCAAGAATCTTTCAAAACCTGCGGCTGAATGGATTGCCGGAGGTATTCCTGTAACTATGATGATGAATCTTGAGCGAAGACATGGAAAGGATAAGCCCGTAATTAAAAAGGCTCTTGTGGAGCTCGACGGTGCTCCTTTTAAGGAATTCGCATCCAAAAGAGACGAGTGGGCAGTGAAAACATCATTCAGATTCCCCGGTGCTATTCAGTACTACGGACCCGATGAAGTATGCAATGCCCCTACTTTGACACTTACACTTGAACATAAATAATGTATTTTAATTTCATTCATATAAAAGCCGTCCGGACATCCGGACGGCTTTTTTTTGGCGGGATTATTCAGTAACTTTGATATAAGTTTCTGTTACAGTTTCAGAATCAACAGAATATGAAAGTGTTAAAGTGTCGCCATCTATCATATAAGTGGATGTATCGATTGTAATAGATTCTGAGGGAAGTTCAGTCCAGTCATCAGGAAGAACGTACTCGCCGGTTGACTCATTATATTCAGCATCTTTAGTATAACGGATAGTTACATACATGCTTCCGTCCTCAACTTCGTAGGTACCAAGAAAAGCATACATATCCATAAACTCGTCACCATCGCCCATCTGGATAACCAATTTATACTGGTTCATATCGAGAGTCATATAATAGCGAAAAACAAAAGTCATGCCGTAAGCTTCCTCTTCTTCTTCCATCAGCCATGTTCCAATCTGCGGGAAAATAAAATTTCCGACAATGCTGCATGAAGAAAATATCATCAGCAGGAAGAAAAGAATAAGCAAGGTTCTGTTTTTTCTGAACATTAAAAAGGCTCCTGTTATGAATTAGTTTATTTACATTGATTTATATCGGTTTTTACTTAGTTGGGAAAATACCACTTTATGGTTATATGTAAAATTTCTTGTAAGACCTGTCTATTTCGACATATACTGTCTGCAGGAGTCATAGATGTCTGAAACTGAATACAAAAGACCGAGCTGGGATGAATACTTCATGGAAGTCGCAAACGCCATATCAAAAAGGGCTACCTGTGATCGCGGGCGCAGCGGCTGTGTTATAGCCAAAGAAAAACAGCTTCTTGTTACAGGCTATGTGGGCTCCCCGACAGGACTTCCGCACTGCGATGAGGTCGGCCACCAGATGAAAAAAATGATGCATGAGGACGGAAGCGTTACCCAGCACTGTGTGAGAACAGTACACGCTGAACAGAATGCCATTTGTCAGGCGGCAAGACGCGGGATAGCGATAGACGGAGCCACCCTTTACTGCAGAATGACTCCCTGCCGGACCTGTGCGATGCTTATTATTAATTGCGGAATATCACGCGTTGTCTGTGAAAAAAAATATCACGCCGGCGGGGAATCGGAGCAGATGTTCCTGGAAGCCGGTGTTTCACTGGAGTATGTTGAAGATGAAGTACTCCAGTACGATAATCAGTAGGCTGTTATTTCTTTTTTACGGGGACTGAAATCTGGCGATTTTCCGGATTCACAGCTTTTTTATAGAGTATTGCTGTGTTTCCAATTACCCGAATCAATTCTGCGTGTGTAAGCGCTGCTAGCTTTACAGAAATTTCTTTCCGGCCGCTTTTAAAATCAACAAACTTAATCTTTACAAGCTCGTTTAATTCAAGAACCTGCTCGGCCTGTTTAACAACAGCATCTGTCAGCCCCTTCGCTCCTATCATGACAAGCGGTTTAATATCGTGTGCAAGTTTTGTCAGATAACTTCTCTGATAACCTTTAAGTTCCAATTAATATCCCTCCAAAAATGGAATCACTACCCAGTTTGCCGGATCTGACATGTCGGAAGCAATCTGTCCCAGTGCAACATCAGCTGTAGTCTCAGCAACCAGATATGCCTTATCCTTATATCTCATCCTGGCTCCGGGCCCCGGTACATCAGCAGTACCCATTGCGTGGCTGTGTACTGCCGAAACCATGACGACGGAATCAATACCATAATGATTTAACAGGATTGTGTAAAGCAGTGCACGGCTGTCGCAGTCACCGTCTTCAAAAGCGGCGGCATACAATGGACTGAGCAGGTCTGATCCGCCGGTTCTTGAATAATTAAAGCCCTGCAGCCAGTCAAGAAGACGGACTGCTGTGTTATAAGAATCATTACTGTCCGCAAGCCGCTCCTCGATCAGCGCTGCAGGATAATCAAGTTTTGAATAGCAGTCGCGGTAGATCATCCTGTAAAAGCGCTTCCATGCTTCAACTCCTGCGGAATCCTGCGGACGGTAGTCTGCCAATATCCTCGCTTCACGTTCAATCAGAGTCTGTGAAGTTTCAACAGCATGCATATCAACCTGCCATGTTAAAGGCTCGCCCTCGAAAACGGTTGCGGCTGTTTTACGCTCTTTCTCCGTGTATGAAGAGTGGTAATAAGTGCTGACCGGCCCCGGCAGCTGACGTCCTCCTGTATTCAGTGAGAATGAATCAAGCGCAGAAACTATATAGTCATTTAGTTTTGTACTCTGTTCAGGCGAGCAGAATGAAATAACCGCCAGATCATAATCCAGACCGTCCGCAAAAATTCCGTAACCACTGTACTGAAAATTACCGGATGCAAAATTGATAATTGCAAATATTGCTTGGCGCCCGTAGTAGTCAAACAGCTCCCCCTCTCCGGAGGCCTGAAGCTTTTTCCCAACTTCATCAAACATGGTCTCGGCACTTTCGTAGGTATCTCCGGGATAAACCTTTATCTGAAGAAAGGCATCTCCGGTAAAATCATTGAAAGTATACCTTGTTTCAGATACATCCATGACGTCCCAGCCAATTGGAAGATCCACAACAAAACCAAGATCTTCCATGTATATTTCTTCTGCAGAAATAAAATGAAATGAAACAAAGAAAAGTATTGCAGCTAATGCCGTAAAAATTACTTTTTTAGATATCCCTGTCATTATTTTACTGTAAACCTTTTAATTTTTTTTGTTGAAGACATCTCCATGGCCTCATCAAGAACGGAAATTCGCGTTATTCTTTTATAAGGAAGAAGTGCCCGGTTTACTTCGGCAATGATTTCATCAAAGCGGACTTTCATCTCTTCAGCAGTGTTGTCTTTTGAGTAGGCTTCGGATGGATAAATATAGGCTTCAATTCCTTCAGTCTTCATCTTCTCATCAAGAATGTATCCCTTTACCATTATCTGTTCAATTTCATCATAGAGCTGGAACTCGTCCTCTATCTCTTCAGGGTATACATTTTTTCCGCCCTCGGTAACAATCATATTCTTTTTTCGGCCTGTAAGATAAACATATCGTTCATCATCTATATAACCGACATCACCTGTGAGCAGCCAGCCGTCTTCAGTAAAGGCAGCCTTTGTTGCTTCCACATTTTTAAAGTATCCCTTCATAATATTAGGTCCGGAAGCAATAAGTTCACCGTTGCCGTCTTCATCGGGGTCAATTACTTTCATCTCGACGAGGGGAATGATTTTTCCTATTGAACTTTCACGATAGGCATAAATCGGATTGAGGGTCAGCCCAGGCGCTGCTTCGGTCAGCCCATAGCCGACAACAAAGTCAATTCCGAACTGATTAAAATATTTAAATGTGGAAGCAGGGAGAGGGCTTCCTCCGCATATACAGATACGGTTAGTATCAAGTGAAACTTTTGAAAGTATCCCCTTAAAAAGTTTCTTGCCTATATTTACATTAAAAAGTTTTTTTATAAGTCCGCTGAATCCCATCAGAGCTCTGATCACCGCATATACAACAATACCCTTCTCCCTTATTCCGTTCATCAGACCCTTAATAATCTTGTTATACAGCATCGGGATGCCGAGAAACATAGTCACGCGGGCTTTTTTAAGATCCTTGAATATCTGCTGTACAACGATTTTTTTGGCAAAAACAAGTTCTGCGCCTACAGAGATTGCCTCAATAAATACCGCGAGCATGGTATATGAGTGATGAATAGGCAGAAGGGCATAAAAAACGTCAGTATGGTAGATATTCATATTGCCCTGAAACATAAAACAGTCGGAGACGAAATTTTTATGGGTCAGCATTGCACCCTTGGGATCCCCGGTTGTTCCCGAGGTAAATAGGATAGCGGCAAGATCATCTTCACCTGCTTTTTCATGCTCAATTTCTTCAGAAAAATCAATATCGAGCACATAATTGTCTTTTTTAGGTGAAAGTGAAATTTTGACAAGTTTTCCTGATGGCGTTTCAGGCGTCAAACTGTCATATTTTTCTTCATCGACAAAAATTACATTCACGTCTGCAAATTCAAGCAAACCTGAAACTTCATCGGTCTTTAATGCGTAATCAACCGGAACTACAACGGCGCCTGTATTTAAGATCGCCAGATAGGAGATTGCCCACTCGGGCGAATTTTTACCGGTCAATCCGACTCTGTCGCCTTTTTTAACACCCAGACTAAGCAGATAGTTACAGATGGTATCCACTTTTTCAGCGGCCTGGCTGTAGGTAAAAACCATCTCTGTAGGATCATAGCAGGTGAAACACCTGCGATCAGGGTAACGGTCTACGGAAACAGCAAACAGTTCCGGCAGGGTCGGAAACTCACCTGTATAAAGTTTACCTTTCCACGGTAGAAGATTCTCCCAGGGTCTGGGGTTATCTTTGGTTCTGGCCATACAACACCTCTCTTTAAATCAATTTGAACAACATAGTATATCATTTATAAGAGGTTTTAAAAATTATTTCCCGAAGGATATTTTTATTCAAATACTGAAACTGCGAAATAATCCTGCAACTTGTTATCGGCCCTGCTATAGATCATAATTTTATTAAATCCACCATTCTGAGCATAAGTATCAAGATCCTTAAGCATAATATCTGTGCCGGTAAAAACCCCTGGAAGAATTTCTTCAATATCATTCTGGGGAATATCAACTGAAAAGATTTCAGAGGTACTCATATCAGCTGTATTGATACTGAGAAAGACCGTCTGATTGTCTCGGCTATCTACCTGCATCCATCCAGCCGCCGGAGAGTACTGAGCCCTCGTATCCAACTGAGTGGAACTTCCGCCGGTATAAAGATAATACTCTGTAGAGGCCGCAAGACTGTTTGTACCGCTGTCATATTCTAAAACACTTCTGGTATAGGAAAACTCCCCCAGGTCTTTCCGGAAATCGGTCAGCCTAAGCCGGCCTTCAGCATCCGGACCAACAAGGCTTAATTTAGTATCAGTATCAAGGTCAATACTGCTTATATTTGAAACACTTCCGCTGTATTCGGCAGAAAGAATAACAAGCCCGTCTTCAGAAAGAACAGGAGCCTCCCGTCCGGTCTGAATTGAATCGGTGTAAGAATCGGAAGTTTTTGTGCTTATATTATAAACGGTGTAATCGGCTGTATCATCAGAATAAATATTCCGAAACAGGATATATCCGCTGCTTAAGTATAGCCAGTAGTCGAAGTCCGCTGATGTGTCGGCTTTCATGGATTCAATAATGATTACTGAACTATCCTGTAAATCGGAAACAGACAAAGCCCGGAGCGTGCCGTCTGAAAGATAGTATATAATTCCGTCTGCGAACCCCTGTATTTCATCAAGCTCAACGTCAACATCACTAATTAAAGTGGGCAGGCCTGAACTGAATGAAATTATTTTAAAACTGCTGCTGCCGTCATTATCGACACATACCGCAAGTAATTCATCATTTAGGGAATCAGCATAAATCTCCTCAAAGTGCGGCATATTTATATACGGATAGATGCAGCTGCCGTTTTCATCGTTAATAACTATCGATTCCCCATCAGGTAAAACCGCTGAATCGTAGCCGTCGTGAAGAGCCCATTTCACAAACTCTACCCCTGCAGAATCATTGGCGGTAAACTGATACTCTACAGCACCGGCCCCGGTAATATGAAAGTATTCACCAGCTTCCACTGCCGCAGTAATATCAGTGCCGTCTGCGGTAATTGTTCCGAATTCGGCCCTGCTTATCAATGGTGTCTGCTCATAGTAGGTATCAAAAAAACATGCGAACATCAGTAAAGGGGAAATAATGACTGCTGCAATTTTTACTTTTTTTATCATCATGCTATCTCCGTTACCACCTTGCCTGAAATGCCGTAATTCCGGTTTGATCCTGAACAACAAGCAGGTCTCCGTATGCAATTGCATTTACTTCATAACCGGAATCATAAAAAGAAGAATCCTTTGCAATAACATATCCTGTATAAGCCTCAATAAATAGAATTTCATTCGATGTAATCAGATAATCAACGCCGTGTATTTCTACCGGAGGAAGGTTAATATCAAAAACATATTCGTTGGAAGAATATTCAAAACTCCATTTAACGTCCTTATAGTATGAATCAATTTTATATAATGTATTTCCGCTTACAGCATTCAGCCAGTAGTCATCTGATGTATTTGAGCATATACCGTACTCACTGCGTGTAAAAAGCTCATCAGAGCTTGCCATTACAAGGTCCAGTGCGTAATTATCATAGAAAGCTGAATAATTAAAATACTTTATTCCTGAATCAAAATAGAGGGGTATATAGCAATCAAGCCATTTAGCAGTCAGTAATGAATCTTCGGTATTCGGAAAAGATATCAGCCTGGTTTTTGCGCCGGCGGATGGCTCAGCATCGTATTCATTAGCCAGGACATATACGGTATTGTCAATAACCGAAGGCTTTGAATACTCCGACATGCCGTAAGCCGTATCAACTACTTCAGTTATTTCTGCAGTGTATGACGAACCTGAAAGAAGTGATACGGTATCCAGATCAAGCCGGACAAGAGATTCCACATAACCGCCGTTTTCCCAATAGAGGCAGCCGCCAACCTCCCGAAAAATATAATTGCAGTCACTGTACTGTTCATCAATTTCAATTCTGCCAATGTAATTCCCGGAGAGATCAGCAACTACAATGTACCATAGATCAGAAACCGGCATTGAAAGGTAAATACTGCCCTCATAAACGGCCATTGCTCTGCAGTCTTCCAGCTTGAACGTGTTAATAATTTCATGGTCTATGAGGTTGATAACATAAAGACTTTCATAACGGTTATTATAAAAATAGAAATAATCATCCTGATGAATAATCAGGTTGCCGTAAGATGCGGCGTCAATTTCTATTTTCCATTGCTGAACCAGAGGCAGCTCGGGAGCATTATCAGGGGTCAGCCATGGAAGGCCTGTAATAATACAGGATAAAGACATAAAGACAGATAGTAAAATAATCAGAAACTGAATCAAACTTTTTTTCAATGACATCTCCGGTCATAAAGACTTTTTATATTCAGTAATATAGCATCAGGACCGGAGATTTTCTACAATTTTTCAACCGCTCTGGAACCTATAAAAAGGGGTTGGACCTCTTTTCACGGCCTATTCGTGTGGAATTACCATGCCCCGGGTATACCTTCGTATCTTCCGGCAGAAACAGAAGCTTCTCTCTAATCGATTTAAACAGTTTTTCACCATCGGAGGTCGGAAAGTCGTAACGGCCTACTGAACCTTCAAAGAGTGTGTCGCCCGAGAACATCAGTCTGGCATCTTCACAGTAAAGACAGATACCGCCGGGGCTGTGACCGGGTGTATGAATTACTTTGAAGGTACTGCCGCCTATTTCAAGCTCCTGACCGTCGGCAAGGATAAGCTCGGCTGCAGGTGCAGTTATATTCATCCCCATCTGGGAGGACATGTTCAGTGAAGAATCTGATAGAAATGCAGCTTCATCGGTATGGATAGCCGATTTAATTCCAGGAAATGCTTTTGCTACAGCCTCGCCGCCTGCAATATGATCAAGATGCGCGTGTGTATATATAAGCATTTCAGGCTTCAAATCTTTAGCCTTTAAAGCCTCTATCATTGGTTCAGGCTCAAAACCAGCGTCGATAATCCAGCAGTTTTTCTGACCTTCAGGATAAACTACGTATGAATTAACCATCCATGCGCCGAGTGTAAATTGTTCAACTTTGATCATTTTTCAGGTACTCCTTTAATCAAGCAGTTTTCTTGAGACTGCAACGCCCATTACATTCATCAAAATATCATCGGACATGTCAAGCGCATAGTCATTTACACCTTCACTGATGTATTTAAGATTTTCATCGCCAATCAGTCCCGATTTTTCATCATATTCACCTTCAAACAGATCCACCACTGCTGCAAGCAGGGTTAACAGACTGTCGGCTTTGGAACGGTCTTCAGCTGCCTCATTAACAGCTTCACTAAAACGGTTAAAAATATCCCAGCACAGGTCTTCAGGAATATTATCGAGAAAGCTGAACAGAATTGCTCTTATTTTTTCAGGATCAAGCCTGCCCTCTTTTTTAATTCCTCTTTCAGCCTGTCTTATAAAATCATCTGAATATGCCATTTGCGCTTTAATTCCTCTCAGTAAATAATGTCTCTCAGTTCGCTGAGTTTTTTTATTATATAATCCGGTTTTATTCCATCAGGTAACGGAGCATCATCAGGATTGAACCAGCAGCTTTTTATACCTGCGTTAATAGCACCCTGAATATCTGAAGAAAGTCCGTCACCAATCATTAGAATACTGTCAGACTCATTGATTCCGGATTTCTCCATGAGGATTCTGAATATTTCAGGATTGGGTTTTGCAACACCTACTTCATCGGAAATGACAAGCGGATTAAATATATCCTTCAGAGGTGAGTTGGTCAGTCTTGACCTCTGAACATCAGAAATACCGTTTGTAACAGAAGCTATTCTGAATTTTTCAGCGGTTTCAAAGACTATCTCTTCAGCCCCATCTATCATAAAACCGCCCTTTCCGAGATTTTCCAGGTATACACGGCTTACTACCGCGGCATCCCAGTTAAAATCGTGCAGGCTTCCGAATGTCTCAAATCTTTTTATACGCAGCTGCTCGGAAGTAATCTCACCTTTTTCATACCGCTGCCATGTTGCCTCATTTACAACGCGGTACGATTCCTTCAACGCTTCAGAGGTTTCCAATTCGAAATGACGAAATGTTTCATCAAGTGCAAAATTTTCTGCCATATTGTAGTCAAAAACAGTATTATCCAGATCAAAGATCAGGAGTTTGAATTTCATTCCCAGCTCCCCGTTGATTTACAGACTTACTTTAGTATAATATCGCGCTTAATGAAAGACCACAAACATGAAGTCGGGAATTTTACACTCAATACAGCCGGGATCTCTACAGTTGAATTTTTCTGGGGACTCGGATTGCCTCTTGTTCTTGAATCTACATTCCTCCAGCTGTTTTTAAAAGAACTTGGTGCAAGCAGTTTTCTTATCTCCTTTGTTCCCGGATTCTTTTTCATTGGTCAGGCCTTTTTCGGTCTGGTGTCTGCCTACAGAACCAGAGCACTGACCAAAAAAAGACGCTCGGTACTGCTTTATCATCTTTACCCTGCTATCTTTATTTCAGGTTTTGGATTTTTTCTATTAGCAACATCCGGATTTTCAAAATACACTCTGCCTGTATTTTTTATAAGTTACGGAGTCTTCAATTTCGGAATTGGAATGGTTCTTCCGGTCTGGCAGAATTATCTGGTTAAACTTTTTTCAGAGAAAACGGTCCTTCCGGCACTTTCAGTGATGTTTATTGCTCAGACAGCCGGAAGACTTATAAGCAGTTTCCTGCTTGCCGGATATTTTACAGACAAAGAGGTTACACCTGAATCATCTACGATACTGTTTTTGCTCTGCGGCGCTTTATTCTTTTTCGGTTCATTCGGATTTCTGCTCACAAAAGAACCTGAAACAGAGGACTCTGCCGAAACCAGGGACGCAATGGGAACCGGTTTTTTTAAATATATTCTTAATTCCATCGAGATTATTATTAAAGACAGAAACCTTCTGAAATTCCTTTTCGGAGATCTTGAGCTCTATGCTATTATCACCGTGCTTTCATTCTATGCTAATTATGCTGTTCAGTACCACGGCATCTCGGCCGCTGCTGCAGCAGGTATATTTGTCGGAGTCTATTTCCTTGGACAGATTATCTCAAATGTATTACTGGGAAGTTTTAATCTGCTCAGCTTGAAAAATAAATGTATACTTTCACGTTTTTTCAGTGTGCCCGGGATCATTATATTGATTTTCTGCACGAATATTGCGGGATTTCTGGCTGCCAGTCTTCTTCTGGGTTTAGCAAGATCGATCAGAAGCCTGATCTATGCTCCGGCAATCAAAATTATTTCAGGAAAGCCTGATGCGACAAGTCATTTTGCTGCAGCACCAGTACTCATGCTTCCGTTGAGCCTTGGAATATCAGTACTCAGCGGTAAAATGCTTGATGTCCTTTCATATACCGGAGCTGATTCATACAGGATATTATTCGGCGTTCTTGCAGGATTGGCAGCTCTAAGTCTTCTCTTTATCATCCGTACTGACTTTAGATCCAGCTGACCATTTATACTTTTGAGTTTTCCAGGCGGAATTTTTCAAACTGATTAATTCCATAATCATGGACCTGCTGATTACTCTTACCTGAGGATCGGTATTTTTAAGATCTGAAGCACAGGCCTTACACATTGGAGCGATATCCGATTTATCCTTCTTCTCATAGTAGCGGAAGGAGTACTCGCCCCATTTGTATTCAATTTTTTCACCGCACTTAATACAGTGTTCTTCATTTTTTTCGGGCCGCCAGGTATTTGACAATACAAGAGTTTTTTTCATTCTGCAGCATCCCCCTCCAAAGACTTGCGGTATTTTGCAACCTCACGGTTCAGCCGTACGGACTCAATAATTACAAATCCGCCGTCAAAACTTCTCTTAATCATATTCTCAAATTTTCCGGCTACAGCAGGATAATCTGCAAAAACAGGAGCAGGCTCTTTATGTGAGTTCAGAATTATTCCGGCAATCTCATACCACTGCTTTGGAAGCCCGGAATCAGCCGGGTCTGTTGACAGTACAGCTTTTAATGCATCAGCTTTTACAGGCAATTTTCCGGTTTGAGAAGAAAGATAGATCTGCTGCGACTCTTCCGTAAGCCAGTGTATAAAAATCCATGAAGAAAGCTGTTCTCCGGCCTCACCTTTCATAATAGCTGCGGTCAAGTCGGCATCAAGCACAAAACTGTTTCCCAGACGTCTTGATGGAACAGGAACCGCCGACCAGTCAAGTTCAGGATTAACTGATTTCAGCACAGTATTGTAGTATTTTAACCCTTCTATTCCTGTCAGTGAACAGAGCATATTTCCTGAAATAAAGGAAGTTTGATTCTCATAAGAGGCAGCAGGATAGAGTACTGCATTTTTTTTGATGAGACTTTTAATCAGACTGACGGCACCAATAACGGTTGGATTGTTAAAACTGTATGCTGAGCGATTTGGGCGAAGGATGGAACCGCCCCTTCCGTTTATTAAAGATACATATGACTGTGAATTTAGATCTATTCCGAAAGCCGGGAAACCTGTCAATCGGCTGACTTTTTTAACAAGCCTGTTGAAGAAAAACCATGTTCCCGGGAATTTTCCATATCCGGAATCTGCCAGAAGATCTTCATTGATAATCATTACACCTGCATCCATTAGCAGTGGTACAGAACTTATCTTTCGGCTCCATTCCCAGTAATCGGTCTGTCCCCTGGCGACAGCATAAAAACCCATTCTACCGAACTGTTCTCCCCAGAGAGGATGATAAAAAAAGGGAGAAAGCTCAGAAGTTTTTCCGGCCTTAAGTAATTCTTCAGATTCAGAGGCTGAAGTCAGAATAATATTTGAATCTTCCGGGACAAAATTTACCGATCTTTTTTCAAGAACAACCCGAATCCCGTATTCATTCTCATTGTTAAACCTTCCGACCAGCTCATCTAAAGCATCCAGTTCGCTGGAATAAAGATTATGCAGAACTCTTACTGCATCTGTTGAAGGTGATGATTCAGATAAAAAAGAATAATCAGGAAAAATTATTCCCGGGCTGCCGTTACATGAAAAGACAAACAGCGTGAGAATAAGAAGCAGTGTCAGCTTTCTGAAGTAACATCGCATTCCAGAGCACCCGTAATATCCAGCAGTCCTGCGAAGGATACAGGAACACCTGACGAATCGCTGCCTGCGGCAGGATATACTGTTTCATATTCCGCCAGACTTACATCAATATAGACAGGGATATCTGTTTTACGAAACGGACAGACCTCACCCGGTCTGAAACCAAGAACGTCATAGAGCTCCTGGGCATTTGCCATCCTTGTCTTTGTTCCTGTTAAAGCCTTCAGTTTTGCTGTAGAAATCTTCTTATCTCCGGCACAGACAACCAAGTAAAAGTTACCATCCTTGCCTTTGAATAATATCGATTTTGCTATCTGCCCTACTGTTACTTTCAGCATCGATGCAGCAGTTTCTGCTGTTGGTGTACTTCCTTCCTCGAACTCAATAGCCTTGAGTCCGTTTGCCGTAAGGAATTCTTTTATATCAGCTGGAATCATGGGTCAGATTATAAATTAAAAACCCCACAGTTCAAAGCACCTTTTTATTGCGCAAAGCAGATATTCTGTTTATGCTGTTATTATAAATCCTTCAGAGGAGACCTTATGCCTGAAAAGGGTGATATTTTCGATCTCGGTACTAATGAATATGTAGAATTCCTTGAAAATTTTGACGATCTTCATGATCTGGTTGGACATTATACAAGGGATCCGGAAAACGCGCTGAAAGAAGTCAGAATACTCACACTGGTTCCTGTAAATTCTCTTGACGGCGAATACCGTAAAATCGGTCCGAATGAAAAGGAAAGGCTGATGCATGTTTACAGGAATGCTTATCAGAAAAAATCTCCGGAATTCGAACGGTTGACCGGAACAGAGAAATAAAACGACTTTAACGGCAGAAGATTCTACATCAGAATTCCGCTGTAGTCTTTTCTGAATCCCTTCAGGATAGGAAGCTGTTCTCTGTAGCTGTAGACCTTTTTAGTGTTTATTTCCCTGATTAAAATTCCCTCTTCCTCATCCAGCGAATCCATAACATCACCCCAGGGATCGGTTATCAGTGAATTGCCCCAGGATAGGTATCCGGCATCGTGATTTCGGGCTGGTGCACATCCAGCCATAAAGACCTGATTATCCACCGCCCGCATACGGAATGAAAGCTCCCAGTGTGCAGGCCCGGTTGTCATATTAAATGCACCGGGAACGATAATGGTGTGAACACCCTGGATCGCCATTTCGCGGAACATTTCGGCAAACCTGATGTCAAAACAGATAGCAACCCCGATTTTACCGAACTCAGTATCAATAACCGTTACCCTGTTTCCGGGACTGAGCGTTTCAGACTCATGAAAACTGATTCCGCCCTCAATATCAACATCAAAAAGGTGAAGTTTCCGGTGTCTTTCGATAAGATCACCGTCCTTGTTGAAACAAAAGCAGGTGTTGAAGATTTTACCGTCAGAAGCTTTTTCAGGAATGGAACCGCCGATAAGAACTATTTTATAGTCACTTGCAAGCCGTGATAATCTTTTTACTGTTTTTCCGTTATCAGTTTCCGCATAATCGGAAAAACAGCAGTTATCGTAGGGGCAATTAAACATTTCTGGAAGGACTACCACATCGGCACCGGATTCCACGGCTGAGTCTATCATCTTCTCTGCATGCTCAAGATTCTTTTCCTTTGAAGTTTCTACAAGCATCTGGATTAGTGCAAGGTTGAATACAGACATATTTACTCCTTATTTGGCAGTTATGACGGTATAATCGTTTGACAGATATCCGCTTATTATTTTTACAGAACCTGCAAAAGCCGATGCAAGCTTTTCTGCCTCGGAAGGTTCAAAGTAGAAATAATTTTCATCCCTGTCAGGAGATGCCGGATCAAGAAGGTTGAAAACAAAGTATTTATCTGCCAGTGCCGCAAGAACGGGTACTGCAGCCCTTAGAAAGGCTTCATTATTTCCTGCATTCAGATTAAAAATGCCGGACACAAAGGTAACATCAAAAGAGGGCTTTCCAAATACATCCTCTGACTTAAAGCCCCCGTCAAAAATATCCGCCGCCGCAAATACAGTTTCCGGATGCAGTTCTGATGCCCTGTCAGTCATTTTCTTCAGTATATCAACACCGAAATAATCAGCATTCACATCAATGGATTTCAGCCAGTCCAGAAGGTCTCCGCAGCCGCAGCCTACATCAAGTATCGATTTCCCGTTCAAATCTATATTATCAGTAAGAATACTGAACCTTGTTTTCTGAGCCTCGGGGCTCTCCCAGTCAAGGATTTTTGAGTTTTCACTGAATTTCTCAATTCTGGGTTCGTAATGTTTTTTAAGTATCTCAATTCTTCCCATGACGATTAGTATAACGCTTATATATTTTTTTTTCGAGTAATACAGTACGTAATTATCCAAAGCTCTTAATCTTTCTTTTTATATCGACTTTGGAGTTTTTTTTGTATATATTCATAGAAACGAGGTTATGAACATTGCTTAAAATATATAACACCATGGCCAGGGAGCTTGAGGAATTCAGGCCGAGGAATGGGAAAAACGTAAAAATATTTACATGCGGACCATCAATTTATCAGAAAGCTCATCTTGGCAACTACAGAACCTTTCTTTATGAAGATCTGCTGGTAAGGTATCTCAAGTTCAGCGGTTACCATGTTGAACGGGCGATGAACCTTACCGACATTGAAGATAAAACCATCTCGGAAGCTAAAAAGAAGGGAGTTGCAGTTCACGAGCTTACGGGCGACGTGCTTGCTATATTCAGAGACAGTCTGGACGGCTTTGATTTTGTTATGCCGGAACACCTCATTCCAGCTACAGAAAGCATTGACTCCACAGTAAAAATTATTAAAACCCTTGTTGAGAAGGGAATTGCCTATGAACTTGACGGTGATTATTTTTTCGATCCATTGAAAATTGATAATTTCGGAAAACTTTTTCAGCTTGATATGAAGCGCTGGCCTAAAGAGAAAAGGCGTTTCCGTCGTGACACTTATAACGGTAACAGGTGGAACCTAGGTGATTTCATACTGTGGCATGCAGACGGAGAAGAATACGGGCCTGTCTGGGACACAGAAATAGGAAAAGGGCGTCCTTCCTGGAATATTCAGGATCCAGCCATTGTAATAATGACCCTTGGAGATCAGGTTGATATAAACTGTGGAGGTATTGATAATATTTACCGCCACCATGATTACAATATAGCAGTAATGGAGGGATATTCCGGTAAAGACTATGCAAACTACTACATGCACGGCGAACACCTGGTAGTTGACGGAATTTCCATGTCCAAGAGCCGGGGCAATATCGTTTACCCTGAAGACCTTGTAAAAAAGGGTCACTCCTGGAAAGAAATCCGTTTTTTCCTCACCTACCGGCATTACCGGAAGAAGCTGAATTATACCGAAGAGCATTTTAATAAGACGGTTAAAATCCTGCATGATTTTAGAAACGCTATTGATTCGGTAAAAGGCGGCGGAAAAGAAGACAGCATCGCAGCCGGAGAACTGATTGATAGTATCAATCCCGCCTTTTCAGAGCAGCTTGATAAAGATCTTTCACTGGGCAAGGGTTTTGATGCTGTACACACAATAATTAAGAAGCTTGAGAAAATATCAAAGGCAGAGGCTTTATCCGAAAATCAGTTAAAAAGCCTTGAATCTGAACTGAAAAAAATTGACAATGTCATCAATGTAATCTACCCTACCTGATATACAGGAATATGAATGAAGTAAAGGAGTTAGAATGAATCTTAGCTATAAAAACATCATCTCTTATGTATGGGCAAGAGATCCTGAAAAAACTATTAATTTTTATACTGCAATTTTAGGCTTCAAAAAAGCATTTGAATCTGACGGATGGACTGAACTTGCGGTTCCGGGAACAACCAACACCTACCTTGCAGTTAACAAGTGGAGCAAGGAAGGAACCTACCCGGTCAACGAGTTTCTGACACTCGGTATAGAAGACATAGATGCATTCAAGGCTCACCTTGTTGCCGAAGAAGTTACACTTTACGGTGATATAGTGGATTTCCCCGAGCAGGATATGCGGATGCTTAAGTTTTATGATCCTGACAAGAATGTACTGACAGTTTCTGAAGTGAAGTAATTAGAACTGATAACTTTTAAAATATAAAAAGCTGCCTTTGACTGGCAGCTTTTTTGTTGATAGAACTAAGTAGTGTTTGCCTGCTTGGATACGGCCTTCAATAAGACAATCATCAATATGGCGTATCTGTAATGTATGCCTGCCTGATCCGCAACCATAGTCAAGAAGATCTGTATACCCTGATTTTTTGCATTAATGACTGAAGCAAAAACTGTCAGGCTTGGTTCAGGCCAGAGCAATGCAGTGTTTATTTCCCAGATCCTGGATTTTGATCTCACATTTTTATAATTTTTATTCATATTGATTCGAAATTGAAAATGAGAAAGTAGAACCTTTTCCGGGAGAACTTTGAACTTCAATCCTGCTGTTTATTGTTTTTAAAAGTTTGTTGCATATCCTCAATCCAAGTCCGGTACCCTCTTCATCATCAGTCCCATGCCTGAAATTACGTAAAGTGGATTTGAAAAGATCTCCAATATTTTCCTCTGTCATCCCGACACCCGTATCGGAAATACTGATTTTAGTCTTCTCTTTCTTTGCTATGGCTCTGATTTCAATTCGTCCGTCTCTGGGTGTAAATTTTATTGCGTTGCCAATAATATTACGTGTAACCACATCAAAAATTCCCTTGTTCATATACAGAAACAAATCGGGTTCAACCTTCGTTGAAATACTGATATTTTTAGTTTCAGCAACCGGCATTAAAAGATTCAATTCAGCGTTTACTGCTTCCAAAACTGAAAATTCAGTTTTCTGCTCTTTAAGTACATTTGTTTCAGGGTTCACCCATTGAAGTGTCTGAAGCAGCAGATTTTTGGTCTTTGTTGCTGACTCATGAATCATATTCATATACTCTTTAATACTCGATTTTTCAAAGTTGTCAAAATTCTTTAAAATTGTATTTGAAATGCCTACAAGACCATGGAGATGATTTTTAAGATCATGTGCAAGTATTGAAATAAAATCATCCTTGTCCTGATTCATTATACTTAACTGCTCTGTATATTCTTTCAATTTAAGTTCATATTCTTTACTTTTGGAAATATCCTGAGTAACGCCGAAGGCCTCGACAGGGGCTCCCGAATCATCAAAAACAAAATCGGCTTTTTCCCTGACCCATTTGATTTCACCATTGCTTACAACCCGATGCTCAATATCATAATATTTTTTATCAATGCCTTTTTTCCATTCAGCATCAACATAAACCCGATCTTCAGGATGCACGCAATTTATAAAAAGTTCATAATTGATTGGTGTATTTTCTTTAATACCGAATATTTTATAATTCTCCTTTGTCCATAAGAGTACATTAGTTTCGAGATTTAGATGCCAGGTCCCTATTATTCCAATCTCCTGCGCTTTCTGGAGGAACAGCTGGTTTACCTTAAGCTCATGCATTGCGTTCTTTCTTTCTGTGATATCAAAAAGCATGCTTACATTAAAATCCTTATGAACACGAATTGCTCTGTACAATGCTGTTTTCCTGTCACCCTGCTTACTGATAAATTCAAATTCGCCGCTGTTCTGTCCTTTTTTATATAATTCTGATATTTTAAAGTTGCGTTAAATCCATTTAATATTTGCAAATCACCTATATTCATATCAAGATCATGGATGATTATCGAGTCTGGAGAATTTTCATAGGTCTCTCGGTATTTTTCTTCGCTTTCTTTCAGGGCCTTTTCAATTTCAATACGCCTGGTAATTTCGGTAAAAGTAAGCACAACTCCTTCTATTTTATCATCGATAGTACGGTATGGAATAATGCGCATCCAGAAACATCTGCCGTCAACACTTTCAACTTCCGATTCTTTTGGTATTAAAGTATTCAGCACTGAGTTAATATCCAGTATAAGATTTTTATATTTCAGATTGTTGGTAAACTGTTTAATTGAGCGCCCGATATCGGAAATGAGTAGTTCAGTGATGATAGAAATAGCAGGAGTAAAATTAAAGATCTTCAGCTCCTTATCTATAAAAATTGTTGCAATTTCTGTAGCAGAGAGAAGGTTATTAAGCTGACTATTTAATCTGTTAAGTTCATCCAGTTTCAGCGAAAGCTCATTATTTGTTGTAGTCAGTTCTTCATTAACCGACTGAAGCTCTTCCTTGGATGTTTCCAGTTCTTCATTAGTGCTCTGCAACTCTTCATTAGTTGACTGGGCTTCCTCATTAGAGGATTTTAATTCCTCATTAGTAGTTTCCAGTTCTTCGATAGTATGCTGAAGATACTGCTCTTTCTCAGCCAGCTCTTTTTCAAGCTCAAAAATGGCGGATGTATCAGGTATATTAATATTATTTTCCAGCAATTGTTTGCTGAAGGGTTCCACAGTCTTAAAAACTACAAAAAAAAGTTTCGTATCTTTCTGCTGATAGCTTAATGGAGAGACTATAATATCAATATCCCGTTGATATCCAATTTAACATTGTGAACAATTACTTCTGAATTTGATTTTCTTGCATTACGAATAGCATTAGAAAGAGGAAACTTAATCCCCTCTCTTGCCATTTTAGTTATATTATTGGTTACATTACCGGTTGTAATTTCAAGATAATTCCCGGTTTTCCCCAGGGCGAACACCATGGTACCCTGCTCATCTATCACAACTCCCGGGGGTGCAAATTTTTCAAGAACAAAATCCTTTACAATTTCTGAAATAGGTTCCTTAAAAGTCTTTTTATCATCCAGTTAACTGTTCTGCCTTTCATATTCCATACCTTAGCCACCATTTCACTGCTGTCAATTTTTCGAAAAATTTTATTTTTTCTATCTACCACCTTATAAAATCTAGCCGAATTTCCCAGACTTTCAGAATTTCCAAGAACCAGACATCCGTTGCTATTTAAAGCATAATGGAATATTGATATTGCCTTATACTGAAGATAGTTATCAAGGTAAATAAGCAGATTCCTGCAGCTGATTATGTCCAGTCTTGAATACGGGGGATCCTGCACAAGATTCTGTTCAGCAAATATTACAGTTTCACGAATTGCTTTTTTTATTCTGAATCCACGGCTTTCTTTTATAAAATATCTTTCCAGAATTTTTACAGGTACATCTGAAACAATATTCTCGGAATACAAACCTTCCCGGGCTTTATCTAAAGCCTCTGTATCAATGTCAGAAGCAAAAACCTGAATCTCATTTTCCAAATCATTCTCATCTATGTAATTTTTGAGCATCAAAGCCCATGTATACGCCTCCTCGCCTGTTGCACAGGCGGGAACCCAGACTCTAACAGTACAACCTTGTTTATCCGTGAAGATTTCGGGAATGACACTTCTTTCAATATAAGTGAAAGTATCTGTATCTCTAAAAGAACTTGTTACACTTATCAAAAGGTCTTTTGTAAGCAATTTAATTTCAGGCTCTTCTTTTTTTAAAAAATCAATGTATGATGACAGATTACCCATTATATTGGCGGTGAGGCGCCTTTCAATTATCCTGATTATTGTATTACGTTTATAATTTGAAAAATCGTGACCTGTATGATTTTTAATAATTTCAAAAATCTGATTTATTTCCTTTTCCGTATTCTCATCGTCCGATATTAATTTAGCCTGTTTAAAATCATTTTTTATATATTCAAGGATAACCTCAGGCATGTCAGAAACAGCAATTACATAATCAATCAGACCGGTCCTTATTGCAATTATTGGCATACCATCATAATCAGCAGTGTCCGGCTGCTGTACTAACGTAAGCCCTCCTGCTTGTTTCACTGCTTTAATTCCAACTGAGCCGTCAGAACCTGTTCCTGAAAGAATTACAGCTATTGAACGTCTGGCATTATTTTCTTTTAAAGAATTAAAAAAAACATCAATCGGCTGGTTTACGATAGGCTTATCATAGCGTTTTTTCAGAATTAGTTTATCATTTTCCAGAAAAACCAGATTATTAGGCGGAATAATGTATACTTTCCCCGGTTCGACTTTCATACCGTCCTCAATCTGATGTGTTTCCATATTTGAATAACGGCTTAAAATATCCGCGAGGATACTTTTGTGATTTGTAGACAGGTGTTGAATAATAACAAAAGCGGCTTTATTGGTACTCGGCATATTTTTAAAAAAAAGCTCAAATTCTTTCAAACCATTCAGGGTCGATCCTGCAAACGGGAAACATATTGAATCAAGCCTAAAATATACAGGAGGGGAAGAGTTCTCAGCTGAAATACCGGATTATATAATTCAGCGAGACGTTGCAGTATCAAACCGGTTCCCTCTGTATATAAGCAAATTTGTTGTCCGGACTATGCCCGAAGAAAAGATTTCTGAATGCCGGCTTTATCTGGACAGGCTTGAAGTGATTACCATCCCGGCAGAGACTCTCGACGGGTTCTTTTAATCTCCCCGTCGCTGCAGAACTCTTTCTCCGGCAGGGATATCCCTTGTAATCCATACATTACCACCGATTTCTACACCCTTCCCGATGGTTACACGGCCCAGAACTGTGGCACCTGCATAAACTATCACATCATCTTCAACTATCGGATGGCGGGGAATGTTTTTAATGGGGTTACCGTCTTCATCTTTTGGAAAGCTCTTTGCTCCTAGAGTTACCCCCTGGTAGATCCTTACGTTCCGTCCGATTATTGAGGTTTCTCCTATTACGGTTCCTGTTCCATGGTCAATAAAGAACCGCTCGCCTATTGTTGCACCGGGATGAATGTCTATTCCCGCTTCGGAGTGGGCCATTTCACTAATCAGCCGCGGAATAATAGGTACGCCCAGTTTATACAGCTCATGGGCGATACGATGATTTGTAAGTGCCCGGATGCTCGGGTAGCAGAATATAGCCTCGCCGATACTTCGTGCTGCCGGGTCGCCTTCGTAGGCCGCTTCGGCATCGGTGACCAGCATATGTCGGATATACGGCAATTTTTCAAAAAGGCCTTTTACAGCTTTCTGTGAACTTGATTCACAGACTGAGCATACAGAATCACTTATACAGGAAAAACAGAATCCGCGGCGAAGCTGTTCAGCAAGAATAGAGTAACACTTATCAAGAGTTGCACCGATGTAGAAATCCATTGTATCTTCCCGCAGTTCGGTATGTATGTAATATCCGGGAAAAAGAACAGAACGCAGCAGCTCAACAGCCTTCTTAAGTTCTTCAACATCAGGCATATGCATGTCGTGATGATGTGATTTAAAGAATACTCTTTTATATGATTCAGGCTGACACAGTTCTGAAACAACTTTCTGTAAATCAAGTTTTATGTCTTGCGATTCTGACATTCTGACTCCTGTGGTGTGAGTTTATTCTGTAAAAAGTCCGGAAGAAAGATATCTTTCACCGGTATCAGGGACTATGAATACAATTGTTTTATCTTTATTTTCAGGAAGCGATGCAGTTTGAAAGGCTGCGTATGCAGCAGCACCTGCTGATATCCCGCAGAAGATGCCCTCTTCTTTCATCAGTCTTCTTGAGAAATCCATGGCATCATTGTCTTTTACTTTTATAACACTGTCTACAATGGAGAGATCAAGGTTATCAGGAATAAAGCCGGCGCCTATTCCCTGAATCTTATGACTTCCGGGCTTCAGCACTTTACCTTCCAGCTTCTGAGTAATTACCGGAGAGGTTTCCGGCTCTACAGCAATAACTTCAAGATCTGGATTAAGCTCCTTAATACCCTTTGCAGTACCGCTGAGGGTTCCTCCGGTTCCTACACAGGCAATAAGAATATCAACAAGACCATTGCTGTCTTTCCAGATTTCAGCTGCAGTAGTCCGGTAATGCATATCAGGATTGGAAGGATTAATAAACTGACCCGGGATAAAGGAGGATTCACTTTCAGAAGCAATCTGCTCAGCTCTATTGATAGCACCCTTCATGCCTTCTGTTCCGGGCGTAAGCACAAGTTCTGCACCGAAGCCGGCAAGAACCTGTCTTCGTTCAATACTCATTGTATCAGGCATGGTTAGAACAAGCCGGTAGCCCCTGACAGCACAGACCATTGCAAGGCCTATTCCCGTGTTGCCGCTTGTCGGCTCAACTATAACCGTGTTTTCTTTTAAAAGTCCGCGCTTTTCAGCGTCCTCTATAAGAGCCAGGGCAATTCTGTCTTTTACAGAACTGCCCGGATTAAAATATTCGAGTTTAGCAAGAACCTCGGCATTGCTGCCGCAGACACGGTTTATACGAACAAGTGGTGTATTACCGATTAGTCCGGCGACATTATCAGCCCTCATAATATATGGACCTTGATTGATTTATCTACCTTGTTTTTAAGAGTATCGCTAATTGCCTCAAAAGTACCGGTTCTGCTGGCTGCACAGCCTGCGCATGCACCCTTGTACCTTATGAAAATATTAGTAAAATCATCTTCGTCTTTCATATCAACGACTTCAACGCTTCCGCCGTCAGCATTAAGGATTGGCAGAATTGACTCTTCTATTGCCTTTTCTACAGCCTTATGCTTCTGTATCAGAGTAAGCTCTGAAAAAGCCTTGTCTTCAGGACCGGCGTTGAGTCTGTCTTTTTCCATTTCCGCCCTTGTATCGCGCAGTATATCTTCAAGATGAAATTTTCTCTCTTCATGGCCGCCCGGTTTCACACAGGACTTGCAGAAAGCACCGGCCTTTGTATACTGGGTTATCTCTTCTACAGTCTTGAGATCATTGAGTTTAATAACCTCTTTGATAGTACTGAGTGATACCCTTGCACATTCACAGACAATCTCTTCCTCTTCGAAAACAGACATATCAACATTCTTGTATAATGATGCGGCTTTCTTGATTACATCGTAGGCCATAACCGAACAATGCATCTTCTGGGGGGGAACCGCAGGAGTATCGGGTGAATCACGCAGATTCTTTTCAACATCAAGGTTTGTTATTTTTACTGCTTCATCAACGGTAAGCCCTATACACATTTCTGCCATTACATCACTTGAAGCAATAGCAGTTCCGCAGCCGAAACTCTTAAATCTTGCGTCAAGGATTTTATCGGTAGCTGTGTCAACCATCCAGTACAGACGAACAGCGTCGCCGCAGGCATCAGCTCCGTAATCCGCAACTATCAGCTTAGCATTTTTTGCAGCAGCCTCTGCCTCGGTAATTTCACCCATGTATTTAGGCTCATTCATTCTGCTGCTTACTTTATCTGAATACTGTTCCCAGAGGGAACCTCCAATTAAATCTTTCTTTCCCATTGATAGTCTCCGGATTAAATATATTCTTTGCTGCTGGTAGAGGAAATTCCCCGAAGTCTGGCAACAGCTTTTTTAATAATGTCGATAGTATAGTCAATCTCTTCCTCGGTCGTGAATCTCGAAAGGCTGAACCTCATACCGGTGTGGGCAAGGTCCTGCGCAATATTCATGGCAACGAAGGTGGGGTTTGACTCAAGTGATTCTGAAGCACATGCGCTTCCCGTAGATGCTGCAATACCATTCTGATTAAGATCCCAGAGAAAGGCTTCGCCTTCAATGCCCCTGAAGCTGGCAAGGATGGTATTAGGTGTACGGATGTCCCTGCTGCCGATAACTTCTGAATCTTCTATTGAAAGAATTGCATCTTCAAGCTTGTCCCTTAGACGTCTGACTTGCTTATTCTCAAATTCAAGATTCTGTGTGGCAAGTTCCATTGCATAACCCATTCCAATGAAAGACTGAACGTTGATTGTTCCCGCTCTTAAGCCGGCCATCTGCTCACCGCCGTGAAAAAGCGGAACAAGCGGAGCACCTTCACGAACATACAAGCCGCCAATCCCCTTGGGGCCGTGAAACTTATGTGCACTGAAGGTAATATAATCAGCTTTTACCTTCTGCATGTCTACAGGAAGCTTGCCGATTGCCTGCACCGCATCAAGGTGAAGAGGTACGCCGTTTTCGCGGCAAATCTCACCGTATGCTTCAACCGGGTTAATTATTCCAGTCTCATTATTTGCCCATATTATCGATACTAGGGCAGTGTTATCAGGATCGATCGTGTCTTTGAGAACCTGGGCCTCTACAATTCCTTCGGTATTTACCGGAAGCCATTTGATTTCCATACCGAGCTTGTGAAGAAATTCACAGGTTTCTGATACCGCCGGGTGTTCAATGCTGCTGGTAATAATCTGTTTCTTTCCTGAATTCAGCATGTAGTTGAAATATGCTGTCTTCAAAACCGTATTATTCCCCTCTGTGGCACAGCTGGTGATAAGTATATCATCATCATCGCCTGCATTGATTCCGTTATAAAGTCTGTCCAGAGCTATTTTCATATAAGGATGGACTTCTGTACCGAAACTGTGCAGTGAATTCGGATTACCGTACATCTGACAGGCAAAGGGCTCCATCGCATCCTTGACTGCCGGGTCTACTATAGTTGTAGCGTTATTATCTAGATAAATTCTTTCCATATACTATAGAAATATAGCTATAAAAATTGATAAAGACAACTATTTTACCCCTCTTCGAAGTCTTTCGAACTTCCTTTAAAACCGGGAATTCGTTTTACCTTCGGAAGAGAAAGGCCGGTCTTCATAGCAAGCAGCCTGAACACTGTGGTTAAGGCAAAAGCAGTAAAAATGGAGAGGTCCGGAGACATTCCAATATGTGCCGAGAGGATATATACCCCGGCGCCTGCAAACGAGGCTGTTGCATAAAAATCACGGCTGATAATGCCGGGGATTTCACGGACAAGGACATCACGCAGCATTCCGCCGCCGGTAGCAGTGAGTGCTCCGGTAAGAAGTATTCCTACTATGCCGAGATCAAAGGCGGCGCCCTTCGCTGCGCCTATAGCCGTGAATACACCAAGCCCTACAGCATCGAGCACTTTTACGAGTTTCCATATTTTTGCTATTCGCGGGGCAAGAAGGGCTGTAAGAATACCTGTGGCAATACAGGCGATAAAATATGTTTCATTACGGAAGGCTGCCGGCGGGGTATCACCCAGAAGCAGGTCGCGAAAGATTCCCCCTCCTACTCCGGTGATAAGTGAAAGTACACAGACGCCCAGGATATCAAGCTCATGCCGGATAGCCTTAAAGGCGCCAGTTATTGCAAAAATTACAGTACCGAAAATATCAAGATAGTAGAGAACTACCATGGCGGCACCTCTGTTTAATCAGATATCAAGGCCGTGATGACCATGCCACATTGAGTCTCGGAGGTTTCTGACATCCTCGCTTGCAAGGTACTCGTCAAACGGCATCATCCGGTCAATTATACCCTCGGGAGTGAACTCTATAATCCTGTTGGCTATTGAGTGAACAAACTGGTGGTCATGAGAGTTGAACATTAAAACTCCCGGGAACTTGATAAGCGCATTGTTTAGTGCTGTTATAGATTCAAGGTCCAGATGGTTTGTCGGTTCATCCATAATAAGGCCGTTGGCGCCCTTGAGCATCATCATTGAGAGCATACAGCGGACCTTCTCGCCTCCGGAAAGAACCTTGACCTTTTTAAGTGATTCTTCACCGCTGAAAAGCATCCGTCCCAGAAAGCTTCTGACATCGGTTTCATCATCAATCTTGTACTGGGTCAGCCAGTCTACAATCGACATATCGACATCAAAAAATTCTGAATTGTCTTTCGGAAAGTATGAGGTAGTTATGGTAACGCCCCAGTTGAATTCACCTGAATCAGCTTCGATATTGCCTGAAAGGATGTCGAACAGCGCGGTCTTAGTGCTGTGCATGGGGCCAACAAAGGCGATCTTGTCATCACGGTTCATTGTCAGGCTGAAATCTTTAAGTACATGCTCACCGTCAACGGTTTTATTCAGGCCATCAATAGTGAGTATATTATTTCCAGGCTCCCTGTCAGGCTTAAACTCAACATAGGGAAACTTCCTTGAGGAAGGTTCGATATCATCTATAGTAAGTTTATCAATAAGCTTTTTACGGCTGGTTGCCTGCTTGGCCTTTGACGCATTTGAACTGAAGCGCTGAATAAACTCCTTGAGTTCCGCAACCTTGTCTTCACGTCTTCTCTTGTCGTCTTTCATCTGCTTCAGGGCAAGCTGGCTTGCCAAGTACCAGAAGTCATAGTTTCCAACAAATAGTTTAATCTTTCCGAAATCAACATCTGCTATATGAGTGCATACCCTGTTAAGAAAGTGTCTGTCGTGTGAGACTACAATAACGGTGTTGTCAAACTTATAAAGGAACTCTTCAAGCCATGCAATTGATTCAAGATCCAGGTTGTTGGTGGGCTCATCGAGAAGAAGGATGTCAGGATTTCCGAAAAGGGCCTGAGCCAGAAGAACTCGTACCTTCTGGTTACTCTCCAGGTCTTTCATGTCCTTGTAGTGAAGATCCTCGGATATTCCAAGCTGGCTTAGAAGAATAGCGGCTTCACTTTCTGCCTCCCAGCCGTTCATTTCAGCAAATTCACCTTCAAGCTCAGCAGCTCGAAGTCCGTCTGCTTCAGTAAAATCAGCCTTTTCATAGATGGCATCTTTTTCAGTCATAACTTCATAGAGTTTCTGATGACCCATTATAACGGTATGAAGCAGTGAATATTCATCAAAGGCGAACTGGTCCTGCTTAAGAACGGCCATTCGTTCTCCTGGACCTATAATAATATCTCCCTTGTCAGCTTCAAGCTCACCTGAGAGGATTTTAAGAAAAGTCGATTTACCGGCGCCGTTTGCCCCGATAACACCATAACAGTTTCCCGGCAGAAATTTGATATTTACGTCTTTAAAAAGAGCCCTTTCGCCGAAAGAAAGGGAGACATCGCTAACAGTTAACATGGCTTGACCATACCGGAAAAAGGGCAAAAAAACAACCCTGATGAAGTTCGGGAATTAAAGTTTAAATTCGATTGTTACCTCGGTACCACCGTTGCGGACGATGCTGTAAGTGCCTTCCAGCTGCTGAACAAGACCATATATCAGCGTCATACCGAATCCTGAAGAATTATTTTTATTAAGTTCTTTCTGAATCCCCTTGCCGTTGTCATGAATAGAAAGTACTGCCTTATCACCGGAGATACAGGATTTTATTACAATCTCAGGTTCTTTTGTTTTTCCAAAAGCATACTTCATTGTATTGGTAAGTATCTCATTTATCAGAATAGCAAGAGTCTGTATCCTTCGGGCATCGAGATTGATACTCTCCAGTTCCTTTTTGACAGTCACAGCCTCTGACCCTGGAAACCCGGCAATAATTTCATCTGCAAGCAATTCTATATATTCGCTGATATCAGCGTCATAGAAGTTTTCAGACCGGTAAAGCTTATCGTAAAGAAGCGTCATACTTTCAACACGAGTCCGTGCATCATCAAGCGCTTCAACAGCCACAGGGTCTTCAAGTGGTGCCGCCTGCAGCGACAAAAGACTGCTGATTGTACTCATGTTATTTTTTATTCTGTGATGTACTTCTTTCAATAAAAGCTGCTTCTCTTCAAGCAGTTTCTTAATATCCTTCTCGATCTTAAGATGCTCCATAAAAAGGACACCTATACCTCGAAGACCGAAAAACATAAGTGTCGATATTATAATTCCAAGTATTTCATTTGAGAGAGCAATCTTGTACTCAGGATCTGAAACCAGGTAATAAAGAGGGGCTATCCTTCGAACAATCATAAGGACAAGACCTGCTGAAATGAGAAGCCAGAATACTCTGTAATCGGTTAGCCTGATAAAACGGATTGCAAGGACTACAGCAGCAAACTGGATAATTATTGACAATATCAGTGCGATAAATGCCGCTAAATTCAATTTATCTGCTCTCCCCTCTCATTATCGAAATAAAATACCATAAAATTTACTATTAACTTGCAATGGATATTTTGTTAACTATACTTAAATCAGTAATGAAATTATTGGAGGAAAAATATGGCCGATTGTGAATGCCTTCCAGGATGTCCGTTTTTCAATGATAAAATGGGTGATATGCCTTCTACAGCAAACCTGATGAAAAAAACCTACTGTCAGGGAAACTGGTCAACCTGTGCGCGTCATATGGTATTTGAAAAATTGGGAAGGGATGCGGTTCCCAATACACTGTATCCGAACATGAAAGATAAGGCGATGGAGATTCTGACGAAATCAGCCTGATGCTTTAGTGCTCAATTTTAAGCCCTCAGCTTAAGCATCAAACTCAAACCTGAAGTTTACAGTTCCCGTTTATCAATAACACGCCTGATCTTGCCGCCGGAGGACCTTCCAAGACTTCCCGGTTCAGTCAGCGTAATGCGGGCATGCATTCCAGCTGATACCCGCAAGTCCTCTCTTACACGCTCCTTGAAGCTCTCTATATGTTTAACTTCATCAAGCGAAGGAAAGTCAGGGCTTACTTCTATCTTCAGTTCAATACTGTCTCTGCCCTCTTCCCGATCAAGCACGATCTGAAAATGCGGTTCAACACCTTCAATGTCTATAAGGATGGCCTCAATCTGTGAGGGAAAAAGATTATTGCCTTCAACGATGATCATATCATCAATTCTTCCGCCTATTCGCTCAATTCTGGCCGTAGTTCTTCCGCAGACACATGTTTCCCGGGTGATCGTTGAAATATCACCTGTGCGGTATCTAATCAGAGGAAAAGCTTGTTTGGTAAGTGTTGTAAAAACCAGTTCCCCCTTCTCACCGTCTTGAAGAACTTCCAGTGTTTCGGGATTAATTATTTCGGCTATAAAATGATCCTCATTCACGTGCATTCCGCAATGCTCTTCACATTCAAAGGCAACACCGGGACCGATAATTTCACTGAGCCCGTAGTTATCAAAAGTTTTAATTTTAAGCCGGGCCTCAATCTCACTGCGAAGTTTTTCACTCCATGGCTCAGAGCCGAGTATTGCTGTCGAAAGGTTGAGTTCCTGGGAGTTTATTCCCCTTCTTTCGAGCTCTGATAATAGATGCAGAGCATACCCCGGTGTTGAAACAAGGATCGATGAGCGGTAGTCCTTCATTATTTTTATCTGCCGCAGGATTTCTTCACCAGACGCAGGTATTACCGAGGCTCCGAGTTTCTCTGCTCCGTAATGAAAGCCCAGGCCTCCGGTTGACTGTGAATAATCGAAGGCTATCTGTACAAGGTCGTTTCCGCCCACACCTGCAGCAGTCAGTACACGGGCGACAAGCGAAGACCATATTGCAATATCGTTTCTTGTATATCCTACAACAACCGGTACACCCTTTGTTCCTGAAGTTGAATGTATCCGTACAATATCGCGCAGCGGAACAGCAAAGGCTTCATAGGGATAACTTTTTGTAAGATCAGCCCGTGTGGTAAACGGAAGCTTTTGAAAATCATCGATAGATCGAATAGATGTTGGATCGATGCCGGAAGAATCAAACTGATTTTTATAAAAAGAGACATTCCGGTAAACATGGTTCAGTGCAATCTGAAGACGTTCAAGCTGAAGTTCAAGAAGGTCCTCCCTGTGCATGGATTCATATTCTCGTGAGTAAATCATTTCATTCCTCCTCATCAGTAAATGAACGGTAATCCTTTCCAAGATACGCCCGCTTCACATCATTGTTATTCAGCAGTTCCGAAGCTGTACCTTCAAGCATAAGCATACCGGTTTCCATTACATATCCGCGATCAGCTATCTCGAGCACTGCTCTGGCATTCTGCTCTACTATTAATATGGTTTTACCCTGCTCCCTTAGATTTTCTACTACTTTGAAAATATCCCTTACAATAAGCGGAGCAAGCCCCATGGAAGGTTCATCCATAAGCAGAAGCTGAGGTTCGGACATCAATGCACGGCCAATGGCAACCATCTGCTGCTCACCGCCCGACAGGGTCCCTGCTAGTTGACCTGAGCGTTTCTCAAGAACAGGAAAAAGTTCGTAAATTTCTTTTAGAGTATTCATAACCATTTCCCTCCTGCCGCTTCTGATAAGAGTGTATGCACCGAGAATAAGGTTTTCATATACAGTCATTGCCGGATACAGCTGACGGCCTTCAGGGACTAATGCGCAGCCGGCTTTAACTACTGTGTGAGGTTCAGCTTTTGTGACATCGGCGCCTGCAAGTTTTATCTCACCTGAAAAGGGTTGGATCAGTGCAGAAACAGTATTCAGAAGAGTCGATTTACCTGCCCCGTTTGCACCGATGATAGTAACTATCTCGCCGCCGTTAACGTGAAGACTGATGCCTTTGAGGACCTTCAGCTTACCGTAGCCTGCTTCCAGATTTTTTATTTTAAGCATAGTCACCGCCAAGATATATTCTGATCACATCCTCGTTCCGCTGGATTTCAGAAGGGTTTCCCTCAGCTATTTTTCGACCGAAGTTCAGAACGACTATTTCATCAGAGATATCCATTACAAGGCTCATGTCATGCTCTACGATAAGAATTGTCCTGCCCTGCGCTCTTAAGTCCTGAAGCTGACCGGCAAGCTCTTCTGTTTCATGCATATTCAATCCGGCGGCAGGTTCATCAAGCAGAAGCACTGCCGGATCAGGAGCAAGTGCCCTGGCAAGCTCTACAGCCCTCTGGTTTCCGAATGACAGGCTTCCGGTTTCCTCATCTTTAAGCTTATCAATTCCCAGCCATTGAAGCAGTGGCATTACCGCATCGACAGCGTCCTTCTCCTCTTTCCGTGAAGCTTTTGTAGAAAGCATTCCTGACAGAAATCCAGCCTTTGTTATGGTATGATATCCAAGCAGTACATTGTCCAGAACACTTAGATTGCTGCTGAGTTTGAGATTCTGAAATGTCCGGAGTATTCCTTCAGACGCAATATCATGAGGCTTTTTGCCTGTTACATTGTTTCCCCGGAACGAGACTTCACCGCTGTCAGGCGGAATATATCCTGCAAGAATGTTGAACAGCGTTGTTTTGCCTGCCCCGTTGGGACCGATAACAGCCTTGATTGTGGACTGCTCTACATTAAAGCTCACCGTATCAACTGCATGAAGACCGCCGAAACTTTTATCAATTCCGTTTACAGAGAGGAAATGAGTGTTTTCAGCCATTCTTTTTCCTCCTGCGTATTATTCCCTTAGGCATGAACATCATCATAAGTACTAGCACTACTCCGAAAACGGCATCATCAAAATGTCCGAAAACACCCCGCAGTGACAGGAAGTTCAGAACCAGGCCCATCACCAGTGTTCCCCATATATTCGCCATTCCGCCTACTGCAACTATAGCAACGTAGCGGACTGACTTTGCAACAGACGCTTCCGAAGGTCCTATACCGCCGTTGTAATGCGTCAGGAAAAAACCCGCGGCGGCGGCAAATACGGCACCTATAACAAAGACTCTAACCTTATATTTGGCAGTATCAACACCCATGGCTTCAGCTGCTTCTTCGCCGCCATAAAGCGAACGCAGTGCACGGCCTGTTCGTGAGTTTATCAGGTTGACCAGAAGCAGAACCGCAATGAGCACAATGACCCAGGCTATATAGTAATTTGATATGCGGGTCTGAAAATCTCCGCTGACTGAAAGTCCCGGTATTATTTTAAACGGCGGTACATTGGTAATTCCATCCGCCTCTCCGAAGGCTTTAGTTCCAAGGACTATGCGGTATATTATTATTCCGAACCCCATAGTTGCCATGGCCAGATAGTGACCTTTCAGCTTTAGAACCGGAATACCTATAGCGAATGCAGCGGCGACAGAGAGCAGTACTGCGGCAATCAAAGAAACCCATGGGGTGATATGAATTATCTTATCTCCATACAATGATTCCCTTGAAACAAGGATTCCTAATTTGAGGAAGGTTTTACCTGCTGCGGCCTCAGAAACCGCAGAAAAATCTATTGTGGTTAAAAAAGCAGTAAGGTAGCCGCCTATAGCAAAGAATCCGGCCTGTCCCAATGAGATTTGGCCTGCATATCCCATAACCATGCAGAGACCGAGGGCTGTAAGAACATAGTAGGCGGACATTGTAAGCTGAGTTAAAAGGTAAGCCGTCCCGGTTATTGCCGTAAGAATCTGTATTAATACGGCGGCTCCGGCCAGTATGAAAACCGGCAGATATCTTTTCATTTAATAGTCCTTGAGTGCACCGGCAGCACTTGAGCCGAAGAGCCCGCCGGGACGTACTACCAGAATAATAAGCAGAATAATTATTGAAACAACATCCTTGTATGCCATGGGCATCAGACTTATGCTGAAACTTTCTATTATGCCGAGAAGCAGTCCGGCGGCTACTGCAGCAATCGGATTGCCGAGCCCACCGAGTATCGCGACGGTAAATCCCTTCACAGCAAGATCACTGCCCATTGCGTAATGAGTCTGGGTAAGCGGGGATACAACGCATCCGCCGAGAGCACCTATTCCGGCAGAAACCATAAATGACAGATTTATCATTCTAGATGTTCTGATACCGCATAAATTGGCCGCCCGGGCATTCTCGGAGCAGGCTCGTAAGGCCTGACCGGTAAGGGTGTATTTCAAAAAAAGATACAGCCCGGTAACAACAACCGCTGTTACCCCTAAAACCCAAAGAACCTGAGGAGAAATTCTTGCGCCGAGAATACTGACAGATGAAATTTCATTACCTGTAAAAAATCTCAAAGCCCTTATTTTTTCATCCCATATATAAAGCGCTGCTTCCCTTATCAGGATTGATATCCCGATCGTAATAACGATCATTCCCAGTACCGAGGATTCCTTCATCCTTCTGATAAAGACATTCTCGATAAGCCCGCCTATAAGCGAGGTAATCAGAATTGCCAGAACAATTGCTGCAGGCAGAGGCATTACTGCCGATAGGCTGAAAGCAATCATCCCCCCGAGCATAACAAACTCACCCTGGGCAAAGTTTATGATTCCGGTGGCGTTATAAATGATGTTATAACCTATGGCAACCAGTGCATAAATGCTGCCTACGGTTATACCTGAAAAAATGTATTGAAGTATCTGCTGTAATGACATTGCTTACCCAATGGAAAAATCAGGGGAGCCTTTGACTCCCCTCTTTTGTTTTATGGATTTAAGAGATCAAACTGACCGTTTCTGACAGTGAGCATTTCAAGCGAATCTATGTCCAGGCCGTTGTGATCGGCAGCGGTCATTTTAAAGATTCCGCCTGTTCCTGCAAAACCGTCGATCTTTTCAATTGCATCCCGCAGGCCGTCGCGATCAGTTGCTCCTGAGGCTTTAAGCGCTTCAATGATCAGCATTATGGAATCATATGCATGTCCGCCGAATGTGCTTACATCTTCACTGTATTTACTTTCATATGCAGACTTGTAGGCAACAAGATTTGCCTTCTGCGGATGCCCCTCGGGAAGTTTTTCAGCGACAAGAAGTCTTCCAGCTGGAAATATAATGCCTTCTGCAGCTGCACCGGCAGCCTCAACATATTTGATATTTCCGAATCCGTGGCTTTGAAACAGGGGCATATCCATACCAAGCTGCTTCATGTTCTTCGGAACAATTGACTGTGCCGGTACTATTGACCAGTTAACTACAGCCTCTATGTTCTGAGACTTCAGCTTTGTAAGAACCGCAGTGAGGTCTGTAGCAGCACTGTCGTATGTTTCTGAAGCAGTAATATCAATCCCGTATTCCGGAGCATATTTTTCAAGCTGTGCCAGTCCAGCGTTGCCGAACCCGGTGTTTGCACCTACAATACCGATTCTGCTTATTCCCATATCGTTCATGGTAGAGAATATCCATTCGGCGACATAATTATCCTTCTGAGGTGTTTTAAACACATAGCTTGCAACCGGTTCAACAATTGCCTCTGCAGCGGAACAGGAAAGGAGCGGAGTCTGGTATGACTGGCAGAGATCCTTTATCTGCATAGTTTCGCCGCTTGTTGAAGGACCAATTATTGCGATAACCCTGTCTTCTTCAATCAGCTGCTTTGCAAAGGAAATAGCCTTTTCAGGATTTCCAGCTGAATCTTTGATTATAAGCTCTATCATCTTTCCGTTAATGCCTCCGGCGGCGTTAACTTCCTCCGTGATCATCTCTGCAGTCTTAGCTTCCGGTGCGCCTAAAAATGAAGCACCTCCCGTGACTGCAAAAATAGCACCAATCTTTATTGTTCCTTCCTCTTTCTGACCTCCTGCAAACAGTGAGGCTGTGCATAATCCTGCTATTAACAGAACAGCTGTTATTTTTTTCATCTTCTCCTCCAGAATGACTGCACAGACCTAAACTGACCCAAGAGTCGGTTACTGACCATACAGTCGGCTACTTACATTACAATACGCAATTGAATAATGCAAGAAATATTTTACTTTGCCACATCAATTGAAATATATTTATAGCAGAGGATAAGTATTAAAGTAAGATTGGGAACATGTTCATGGAATTACCCTTCATGGTCAGGCATTGTGTACAGCAGCAGGATGAGCAGGGCTGCAGACTACCTTCCTGAGTATTCAAAGCACTATAACACAGTTGAAATTGACAGCTGGTTTTATAAAATCCCCGACCCGGCCGAGGCGGAAGATTATACTTCAAAAGTCGGTGAAGATTTTCAATTCACATGCAAGGTCACCAACAGGCTGACGCTCACACATCTAAGGGGATCTAAAAACCGTCCGCCCGAGGAAAACCCCGAATTTCTATCCCCTGAACTGTTCATCGATTTCCTGAAAAGTACCGAACCTGTTCACAGTAAACTGGGGTGCATAATGTTTGAGTTTGAATACCTCAATAAGCAGAAGATGGGTTCTTCCGGGATATTTATAAAGAAAGCAGAGGCTTTTATCAGGCAGATTCCCAGGGATATACCTGTTGCCTTCGAAATAAGAAATCCTAATTACCTTTCCAGTGAATATTTCAGCTTCCTGCGTGAAAATAATATCGGGCATGTCTTCTCAGAGAAGATATACATGCCTCCGATTACCGAAGTATACAAAAGATTCGGAAGTCTTCTCGCCCCGCATACTATTATCAGGCTGTTAGGCGGCGAACGACGGGCTATCGAGCTGCTGACTAACAATACCTGGGACAGGATCGTACAGCCGAAAGAAGAGCTTATAAATATTATACAGATGACGCAGGATCTCTATTCCGGAGGAAAGATACTGAGTATAAACGTAAATAATCATTATGAAGGCTGCGCTCCGCTCACAATCAAAAAGATTCAGGCGATGCTCAATTAAATCACTAAACAACCGAATATACGCAGTCAAAACCTGTAGATGATGATAGGGAGATTATTATGAAAAAAGCTTTACTCATAATTTTATCTGCAGCTTTGCTGCTCTCATGTACTGCAAAAAAAGAGCAGGCATCAATGCCTGTAGATGCTAATACAATAGCAGGTGAATGGTCCGGGACAATGAAGGCGGGCGGACAGGATCTTGAGCTGGCTTTCCACATCAAAAATGACAAGGGTGAGGTTACTGCAGTAATGGACAGCGTAACCCAGGGTGTAAACGGAATAAAAGCAGAGGAGGTCACTCTCACTGAGACTGAATTGAAAATTAACTTTAAATCTATAAACGCAGTTTATACAGCATCACTGACTGGAAACGATACCCTTGAAGGCTCATGGAAGCAAGGCCCCGGAAAGTACGATCTTACACTACAGCGTAGAAAATCTGCTCTTACCGCACCCAGGAGACCTCAGGATCCGGCAGAACCCTATCCATATAAATCAGTTGATGTTACTTTCCAAAATATGAAACAGGAGGCTGTTCTTGCAGGGACACTTACCTACCCGAATTCCGGTACGGCAGACTTTGCAGTCATTCTGATTTCAGGTTCGGGAAGTCAGGACCGCAATGAGGAACTTATGAACCACCGTCCCTTCCTTGTGATTTCCGACTATCTTACCAGACAGGGAATAGCTGTTCTGCGGTATGACGATCGGGGATACGGGGAATCCACCGGTGATGCGGTTGATGCAACAAGTGCAGATTTGGCTACTGATGCAGATGCAGCGGTAAATTTCATGGCTCAGCAGGATTTTGTTCAGGTTAAGAGAATCGGACTGGCCGGACACAGTGAAGGCGGTTTAATTGCCCCGATTACTGCCAACAGCAATGAACTGGTTGATTTTGTCATACTGCTTGCCGGCCCCGGTGTACCAGGCGATGAGCTTTTGATGAGTCAGTCGGAGGCAATCATGAAGGCGGCCGGTGCCTCGGAAGCGGCAATTAAACAGACTTCAGAAATCAACAGGAAGGTTTACGACATTCTGCTGAATGAAACAGATGATGAAATAATTAAAAATCAGATTATTCCTCTGCTTCAGTCTGCGGGACTGTCAGAAGATCAGGCAGAACAGCAGATGCAGCAGCTGACTTCACCATGGTTTAAATATTTTACCGCCTACAATCCTGAACAGGAATTAATCAGACTGAGTATCCCGGTACTGGCAGTTAACGGTTCACTTGATCTTCAGGTGCCGGCAGATGAAAACCTGACGGCTATAAGCAGGATTCTTGCAAAGTCCGGAAAATCCGATTTTACAATTAAGGAATTTGACGGCCTGAACCATCTTTTTCAGACCGCTGTTAAGGGACTTCCTTCGGAGTACGGAAGCATTGAAGAGACTATTGCGCCTGAAGTCCTGGAATATATCAATTCATGGATAAAAAACGCTTTATAACTCCGTAGGCGAAGGCTTTATTACCGCTGCTGTCAAGCAGGTATGAATCCGGATGCTGGATGTCAGTGCTGCCCTCCTTCAGTTTGAAGAAATACACCTCTTCAACATCAAGAGAATCAAGGGTATGCATGTAGCCCGGAAGCCTGCTTGCCAGATCGTATTCGGAAGGCCGGCCCAGTTCATCATAGAGTCTTTCTGGCCAGGGGCCTCCGAATTCACTAACGATTACAGGAATGCTGTAATCAAGTCCTGAATTCTGAGCTGCTGTTCTGAAAGCCTGCATATGCTTTGACCAGTCATCATTGTCATCATAGAAATGAATATCAAGCATTTCGACATTCGTGTTTGAAAGAATATTCTCAACCCGGACGGTCATCCTTTCACTGGCAGGCAGAGCGGCATACTCGGCTACCTGATCTTCAAAAACAGACTGCCCCTCAATAGTTACCTCGGTTGCAAGTCCCTGATCATAGGCAAGCATATGTCTTGCTGAAAAACTTCCGAGAACTAAAGTCGGTGTCGAACTGCTGTTTGCAGTACGGTAATTTGTTACTTCCTCTGATAGAATATTCGTGTATGAAATAAAAGCCTCTTCAGAACCGTTTAGATAATCATCGATTTCCCAGTTCCATTCATTACCAAGCTGAATCCGGGCAACCTTATCCCCGTACGCTGTAAGAAAATCAGCCATTAGCTCCCGGAACTGGGCAAGAGTCACACTGTCGTCATGTTCGGCGTCAACAGGCAGCCAGTCAGGCCAGGAATGGGTCTCCACTGTAAGCAGTACCTTGATGCCGGCGTCGGCAAAGGCATTCAGCCTGTTTGCAAGCGCATCCCATGAATAGGTATCCTCCGATGGTTCTCTGAAAGACCAGTCAAAGCCTATTCGGGCCCAGTCCGTCCCCAGGTCGGTCATAGCAGTTATGGTTTCACTCAGCTCCGATGGTGTTCTTACACTCGGGAAAGCGATTCCGATTTCAAGAGAATCAAGGGTATAATCATAGTCTTCAAAAGGGAATTCCTGTGTTGTACAGGAAAGACTTAAAGTGAGAATTAACGCAGTTAAAACTGGAAGAATGCCTCTTAAAACAAAAGTAATTTCAATATCTTTATTCAAATTGGACTCCGGTTTCATTACAATAGTTAGTATGAATGTAGTTCTTTTTACTTGCAATATCATATATATTTTATAATCTTTTAAGAACAATCTTTTTATGGAGAAAACAGATGGGAAAAAACCTTTTCAATAAAGTATGGGACCTGCATAAAATAAAGACTCTCGATTCAGGAATGGATCAGCTGTTTATAGGACTTCACCTTATTCATGAGGTAACCTCACCGCAGGCTTTTGCAATGCTCGAAGAAAGGGGCCTGAAGGTAAAATATCCGAACAGAACTTTCGCTACAGTCGACCACATCGTTCCGACCGACAGTCAGGCAAGGCCCTTTGCAGATGAACTTGCAGAAAAAATGATGCAGGCGCTTGAAAAAAACACAAAGGATGCAGGAATACAGTTTTTCTCCCCGACTACAGAGAATCAGGGAATTGTACACATTATAGGACCCGAACTTGGACTTACACAGCCGGGAATGACTATAGCCTGCGGAGATTCGCATACATCAACTCACGGAGCCTTCGGTGCAATCGCTTTCGGAGTAGGGACCTCTCAGATACGCGACATCCTTGCAACGCAGACAATGGCTATCACACGTCCGGGAGTAAAACTTATCTATGTTGACGGCAAACTGAAAGACGGTGTTTATGCAAAAGACATTATCCTTAAAATAATCAGAGAGCTTGGTGTTAAGGGCGGGCTTGGACTTGCCTACGAGTACGGCGGTCCTGCAATCCACGCGTTAAGCATGGAAGAGAGAATGACAATATGCAACATGAGTATTGAAGGCGGGGCCAGAGCCGGCTATGTCAATCCTGACAGCATTACCTATGAATACCTTAAAGGCAGAAAATATGCTCCGGACGCTGCAAGCTATGAAAAAGCAGAAGCTTACTGGGACAGCCTGAAATCTGATGCCGATGCAGAATATGACGAACGCTGGGATCTTGATGTATCAAACCTTGGCCCGATGGTTACCTGGGGAATAAATCCCGGACAGAGTGTTGAAGTTGATGAAAAGATGCCGGCACTTGATTCATTCTCTCCTGAAGAGCGTGATACAGCAAGGCAGGCTTATGCTCACATGGACTTTAAAGAGAACGAGCAGATACTCGGAAAGAAGATAGATGTAGCTTTTATTGGCTCCTGTACAAACGGACGAATATCCGATCTCCGTGAAGCAGCCTCGGTTGTAAAGGGAAAGCGGGTCAATTCCGATGTAAAGGCGCTTGTTGTTCCAGGCTCCAAACAGGTTGCAAGGCAGGCGGAAGCTGAGGGCCTTGACCGGATCTTTTCCGAGGCTGGATTTCAGTGGAGAAATGCCGGATGTTCCATGTGCCTGGCAATGAATGCCGACAAACTTTCCGGACGCCAGCTGTCGGCTTCATCATCCAACCGTAACTTCATCGGCCGCCAGGGCTCACCTACCGGAAGAACTCTGCTTATGAGTCCTGCAATGGTAGCAGCTGCAGCGCTCAATGGAAAAGTTACTGATATCAGAGAATATAAATAAGGGGAAGATGATGGTTAACGAAGCAATGGTAGTAAAAAAATTGAGCGGAAAAACCGTTACAGTCAGAGGCAACGATATCGACACCGACCGGATCATCCCTGCGCGTTTCATGAAGGTTGTAACCTTTGACGGACTCGGTGAATTTGCCTTTCAGGATGAGCGTTTTGATCAGGAAGGCAATAAAAAGAAGCACCCCTTCAAAGAAGAAGCGTATGCCGGTGCCGAAATACTTATAGTGAATAAAAACTTCGGCTGCGGTTCATCCCGTGAGCACGCCCCGCAGGCACTCAACCGCTGGGGAATAAAGGCCGTTGTCGGCGAATCCTATGCCGAGATATTTGCAGGCAACTGCGGTTCCATGGGAATTCCTGCAGTGACAGCCTCTGCAGAGGATATTGAAAAGCTGATGAAGATTTCAGAATCTAATCCTGAGGCTTCAATCACAATTGATCTGCAGAATATGGAAATTACAGCAGGAGATTTGAAGATCAAAACAGGAATGCAGCCTGCGGCGAGATCCACCTTTCTTGAAGGCAGCTGGGATTCAACAGCATCACTGCTTGTAAATATGGAGCTTATCGAAAAACGTGCGTCCGAGCTTCCTTATATAGCCGGTTATTAAACTTTGGAGAAAATATAAACTGATGATAAAACTGGTACTAAAAAAAGGCAGAGAAAAATCTGTCCTGAACCACCATCCATGGCTGTTTTCCGGTGCTGTTCATGAGATCACCGGATCACCTCAGAAGGGGGACATTGCAGCTGTGTATGACAGCAGAAATAATTTTGTCGGTACCGGTTTTATCAACCCGGGCAACTCTCTGGTTGTGCGCTTTCTGTCGTTTAACGAGGAAGCAATTGACAGCGCCTTCTGGGAGAAACGTATAGACAGTGCATTAAAGCTGCGCAAACACCTGATCGGCGACGAAACAGATTCATACCGGATAATTCATGGTGAGGGCGATATGATGCCCGGACTCACAGTTGATAAATACGGTGATTATCTTGCGGTACAGGTTTCTACAAGCGGAATGGAAAAGGTCAAGGATGAGATTTTTAAAATCCTTCTGGAAAAGACAGGCGCTTCCGGAATCTATGAGAAAAACGATCTGCTGTCAAGAAAGCATGAGAAACTCCCCCTGTACGAGGCAGTATACTCCGGAGAAATTCCGGAACAGATTACCATCACTGAAAACGGCTATAAATTCATGGTCAACGTCCGGACCGGGCAGAAAACAGGGTTCTTCCTTGACCAGCGTGAAAACCGTAATTTTGTAAAGAAACTGTCAGAAGGCAGGAAGGTCCTTAATGCATGCTCCTACACTGGCGGATTCACAGTATATGCTGCAGCCGGCGGAGCAGAAGCAACCGTCAGCCTTGATATCTCCGAAGATGCACTGAGAGCTGCGGAAGCCAATATGAAACTTAACGGATTTGATTCAGAGAATCACCGCTATCTGACCGGAGATGTCTTTGAAAAGCTTAAAATCTTCCATGATGAAAACTTTGATATGATTATACTGGATCCTCCCGCCTTTGCAAAAAGCCGTGATGCAATTAAATCAGCGGCACGAGGCTACAAGGAAATCAATCTGCAGGCTCTGCGGATAATTGCGCCCGGTGGAATACTTGTAACCTGCTCCTGTTCTCAGCACATTGATGCAGGATTTTTTCAGAAGATTGTTCATGACGCGGCAAAGGATGCCGGAAGATACCTCAGAATAATTGAAATGCGTTCACAGGCCTTTGATCATCCTGTGAGCATAAATCATCCTGAGGGTGTTTACCTGAAGTGTCTGACGGTTTACGTGGAGTAAAAGCGGTTAATAAAGGGCATTGGTCCAATCGACAAGCTGATGCCCGTCCGGCATGCTGATGCGTATAGATTTGAATCCGATTATATATTCGTCATCGTCTTCTTTGATATCATATACACCAGTACTTGTGGATGATTTGCCCCATGTATCGGCAGAAAAAGTACCTGAGAAAATCTGGGCCTCAAGCTCTGTATCTGATGAATCAAGCCAAATCATATCAATCTCATAATTACAGTCATTCAGAAAATCTGTGCTTCCGAAATACACTGTTGAATTGATTTTTATAGTGATTTCATCTGAATCATCTGTATGATCCAGAAATTCCACGTCTACAGTATCATTAAGATATTTAAATCTGAAAATTGCTGAATTGTAGGAAAATTTGGTTCCCCCGGAAGGCTGAATATCGCCTGATGTTAATCCGCCCATGGTAACTTCAGGATATTCCTGTACTGCTTCTGGCTCAATGTATATTAAACTAAGATTTACAGTGACATTTTTTGAATCAACAACTACCTCAGTCTCAAGAGAACCGCAGATATAACCTGTACTGTCGGTAGCTGTGCAAGTCAGATCATAAGTCCCGTATGGTACATCCTTTATGACATAACTCGTTCCGGTCAATTCAACTTCCTCTTCATTGAAATTCAGAAGATAAGTCCGGCTGTCGCTTCCCGGGAAAAGAGGAGTCGAACCGTCTTCGGCATATACAAAATTCAAATAAAGAGTACCAAGCAGAGGAGATTCACTGCTGCAGCTGAGAATAAGTAAGGATGTAACTAATACCGCTAATATTTTTTTCATAGTACTTACACATTCTTAACTATATTATTTTAAAGACTCTTTACGGTTAATTGCAAATACTATTATAAAAAAATTGTATTTTTCTCATATCTGGACACTGATTTATGATATTTTCTTCTAAAAAGCAGTCGATTTAAAAAAACATACACTGCTAATCAAGATGTACCTCAATGTGTTCTTCATTACTACCGCGATTGACTGGAATACAATGGCGGAGACAGAAACACGAGAGACAAGCATGAAAAATTATTCTGTTAATTCAATTCTATTTTCAGTACTGTTAATGATTTTACTTTATCCGGATACTCAGGTTATATTTCAGGTATTATAACAGCAGTTATACTTTTTCATGCAATCTGGAGCTTAATTCAACAGGCAGCAGGTTCCACGACAAATTTAAATTATGTCTGGTATAGTTCAGACAGCAGCTACCGGCCGGAGGCAGTCCCGTCTTCCGGAATAATATGGGATGAAAGACAATCATTCGGATGCTCATCCTTTGATGGTAAATATATATTGCCGGAGACCTGGGAAGCTATTCTCTTGGAAATATGACGACAACCTATTTCAGCGATGTCTGGGCCAGTCCTGACGGAGAAACCTGGAATGAATATGAAACCGAAAATCATTGGGAAGCCCGGATAGGCCATTGCGGTACAGTCTATCAGAACAGACCGTGGATCATAGGAGGATATCACAGCCAGGGCAGTATGTACACTGACAAATGGTACTGGAAAAAACTGATTATTGTTTATCTAAAATTCATTTTCGGATATACTTATAGAACAGCCTTTAATAAGGAAATGAACATATGAAAAAGTTATCACTGTTTTTTAAACTTCTTGCTACGGGTTCGGCAACGATGCTTCTTGCAGCCTGCTACGGGACATACGCCGCAATGTACGGAATGCCTGTATACGACCGTTCCGGCTCATTTCAGATAATTGACTCAGATACTGAAGACCCCATTGAAGGACTTAAAGTCAGTTATGAGGATGAAGACGGATCCTTTGACTACACAGACTCTTATGGGATGATTTCATATAACCTGTTTACATCTTATACTGATGAAATCAATGTCATAATCGAGGATGTTGACGATTCAGAAAACGGTATGTACCCGGCTCTTACGGTGAAAACCATTGACGCTGATGATGACAGCATAGATGTCCTTCGCCTTGAATCTGAATAAAAATGCGTTCAGTCAGACAGAGATTCTACCGCATCTATACAGATCGGGAAACAAAAGATCACCATCTACGCTATCTCTTTCTTGAAATCACCAGACGTTGCAACCTTAGCTGCAGGCACTGCGGTTCCGACTGCTCAAGCGACTCAACAATGAGGGAGATGACTGCGGAAACCTGGAAGTCTGTTATCCGCTATATGCAGAAAAAATACCGGCCGGCCTTTGTAATTACCGGCGGAGAGCCTCTTGTACGTGCAGATTTATTTGATATAACAGACGAACTGAAGCGGCAGAAAGCCACTTGGGGTATAGTAAGCAACGGCCTTACACTTGATTCTGATAAACTGAACAGACTATGTGCAGACGGACTGAACAGTATTACACTTTCCTTTGACGGACCTGAGGATAATCACCACTACATCCGTAAAAATCCTTCATCATATGCAAAGGTTATAAGCGCTATGGATCTTATAAGCAGGAAAAAGCTGCAGTTCAAGGATGCGGTAACCTGCGTGTATCCGGGCAATCTAAAAAAGCTGGGAGAGACCGCTGATATTCTGATTGAACACGGAATGACTAGCTGGAGGATGTTCAGGATCTTTCCAAAGGGAAAAGCCGTACAGAATCCGGATCTGATCCTTGATTTTGAACAAAGCGGATTTTTGGTTAACTGGATTAAGGAAAACAGGAAGAAACTGGGCAGAAAAGGACTGAATGTATCTTTCAGCTGCGAAGGCTACCTGCCATGGAAACTTGACCGGAGTGTAAGGGATGAACCTTTTTTCTGCCGCTCGGGTATTAATTATGCCTCAATACTCAGCGACGGTACGGTAACCGGCTGTAATAACAACGGTCCGGCCTATTACCAGGGTAACATAGCCGACCGTGATTTCAGTGAAATCTGGGAGAATGATTTCAAGATGTACCGTTCTCCTTCATGGAGAAAAACCGGAATATGCACCGACTGCAACGAATGGGATTACTGCCTCGGCAACTCAGTTCATCTTCGTAACAGTGCTGATGCCGAAGGCCCCGGGTTCTGCTATCTGTACAGGCTCAGTCCATAAAACAGCATTTATTCTTAAACATCACCTTATCACCTTTGACCGCCTGAAAAAGCTCCTCACAGCTTCCGAAACCGCAGCTTCCGCAGTTTTTTCCCGGCAAATAAGCTTCATTCCCCTGCTCTGGATCAACAATTCCTGTCATCTGAGAGTTTGAAACCAGACGGTTCATAATATGGCCGAGAATAAAAATTACAGGAACTGTGAGAGCATACCGAAGGGCAGTAAACTGAAGGCCCAGAGATTTCAATTCCATAAAAAGCATCGGGATTTTTATTACAGCCCAGGAACTGATCAGGATAGTTAGATTACCTACCGAAGCACCCTTCTTCTTAAGCGCAATACATACCGGAAATGCTGCATACACAGGCCCCGCTGAGAGACTCCCCAACAGGTATGCAAAAACCGCGCCTCTGATACCTGAATCGTCACCAAGATGACGTTTAACAGTCTGTGCAGGAATCCACTCTCCTACAAGAGCAGAGAGTATCAAAACAAAGGGAAGAATTTGAACCATCTCTTTAAGAAATGAGAGAAGTATCAAACCACCGCTCTGAGCACGCTCCCGATCAAAGATAATGACAATAAGCCATAGAACAATTACTGCAATGGTCAGCGGATTAAGTTTTTTCTTTTTCACAGGATTACCCCCATAATGAGAGCTATGGAAATTGCAAAAATAAAACTGATGCTGTTTCTAAGTACTGTATACCTCAGACCGAAATATCGTTTTTCAAGCGGTGATGTTGCAAGCCCTACCATTGTAAGAGTAGTTATGAATGCAGCTATAGCTGCAAGCGAAGCTCCTGACACAACAAGCTGCTTCGCCAGCGGAAAAGCAATTACTCCCGGAAGTATAGTTACAGACCCGATAACTGCTCCATAAACAGAAGCCAGCAAACCACTGCTGTCACCCAGATATTTTGCGATCTGCTTTTCGGGAAGATAAGCCAGGATCAAAGCAATTAAGGCAAGTAGAGAAAGCAGCTCAAGCCCCATCCCCTTACCCATTTTCAGCGACATTTTCATTGATTTTAATGTTCTGGGTCTGGATCTCAGAATTGAAACTATCAATCCGATCAGTGTTATACCTATTAAGATGTATAGGGTCATTACATTCCTCCTGAAGTAAATATATAGTTGAGAACTTCATATAAGTGTAAGATTTCTTACACTATTACAATTTTTATGTTAAAATATATGCATGGATAGAATCAAACAGCTAGAAAATATGGAATTATTCAAAAATATCAGGAAAAGCGATATACATACGATATTGTCCCATCACGGCTGGCATTCAAAAATCTATAATGGGGGAGAATCTATTCACTATCCGCATGAAAATCTGGAATCATTGATGATACTCATTTCAGGCGGTGTCGAGGGCATCGTAATTACTGAAAGCGGCAGAAGGCTGACTCTTAACCGGAGAAAAAGTCCTGAGCTTTTAGGACCTGCAATGATATTCAGTGATAGAAAGACGCTGATGAATATCAAGGCCTTTGAAAGAAGTCAGATATTAAAACTGAGCCGGAAGAATTTTATGGAACTTATGAAAAGATATCCCTTGCTTCTGGATAATTTTTTAAGAATATGTGCCAACCGTTTCAATTATCTTTCAAGCAGACTTGAAATCCTGAGCCTGCATACTATAAAAAAGAAGATTGCCCATTACCTTTTGGAACTTTACAGTATTCAAGGCGGCACATTCAGACTTGACATGACAATGTCTGCCCTAGCCGCTTATATGGGCGTAGAGCGGCCTTCTCTTTCCGCAGCATTTCATGATATGAAAAAAAAAGGATACTTCGTTTATTCAAACGGAATGGTAAATATTGCTGATATATCTAAATTGGAAACAGAGCTTGAGTCAGATTAAATTTTATATCTATGAATGCTGAGAAAAATCATAAGGTAAAACTATCGTCGTAGTTGTTCCTTCGCAGCTGGAGGACTTTCCATATGAATCAACAGTCCATGTGCCTCCAAGCTGTCCAACCAGCTCTTTAATAATTCCCATTCCCATACTTTTGCTGCGCTCATTTACTTTTACAGTATTCTGACCTATACCGTCATCAGACACTTTGAGTATTAAAAATTCACCGTTGGAAGAGATTTCAATATCAATGCGGCCCCACCGATCAGGGAAGGCATGTTTCAGTGAGTTTGTCGTCAGTTCGGTGACCAGCAATCCTATTGAAACAACAAGATCATTAGGCAGAGCAGCTGAAAAAGTATTTAGATAAATATCGATATTATCCGATTCTGCAAGGTGGGAAGTACATAGTGTTTCAACCAGATTGTTCAGATAAACATGAAGGTTAACCTTCAATACACAATCACTGCAGTAAAGCTGACTCTGTGCAGATGCCATTGAGTTTATTCTGTCGCGGATATCATTAAGAACAGAAGCAGCAGCTTTATCATGGAAATAAATTTTCTGCAGTTCTATCATTGAAATTATCACAGAAAAATTATTTTTTGTCCGGTGAGACAATTCCCGTAATAAAAGGTCCCGGTCTCGGGCCGCCTGAGCAGCAACAAGGAGCATACAACCGGTAGCCCAGCCGATGCTTGTGAGACCGGTGAGCAGCATGGAAAAGGATATAGCACCCGAGTACTTCATAAACGAACCGGTTACTTGAAGAGAAGCTGACACCGGGATCCTGAATATGAGGGTAAATGCACATATCAGAAAACTCAATATAAGCGCTTTTTCTGACGGCGCAGAATAGTGCGAATTCCTGATAAGAAACAATGCTGTTAAAATGGCACCTGCAGCAATCAAACCCGAGACTGTGATGATACGGATGATAAGAACGGGTCTTACAATACCGAACCAGTACTGTTCTGCAAAAGTAATAACTATAAATGCCATCACGGTTATTCTGACAGCCATTGAGACTTTCTGACGATAGAAAAGCCGCAAAGCAGCTGCAGGAATTATGTATGCCAGAACAATAAGGGTATTACTTAAAACAACAGTAAATACAGGATGAAGCAGACTCTGGATTCCCATGCCAAGAGTTCCGAGAGTCAGCGATAAAATTGCGGCTAATATCAGATCTATACCTTTCCGTTTTTTTCGATGTTCGATCCAGAGCACAAATAAAAAAACTTCTATAAAAAACAGCAGACCTGAATTGGTTAAAAATATTGTTCTAAGATCCAGATTGAAAATGGTTTTTCTCAATGACTGTAGATTTTAGTATACACCTTAAAACAGAATTTGCTAAGAATTAACATCTACATTTTAATAGCTGCTCTAATCAATGCTTTCCACTCATTCTCATCAGCGGGTTTAAATTTCATGAGGAATCCACCGTAATGGTTGAAGATCTGTTGTGCTGGTTCAGATTTAGACAGATCGATCAGATTATGACCGAAATCAGTTCGATATAAAGTCATTACACCGGGTATTTTATCATCAAAAGAGAGAATTGCCGAAACTTCATGTTCATCGACCCAACGTCCAATAGCCGAGCGTAGAGGTGAAACAAGTTTGGAAGGCGGCTGTATAAGGTAGCGCATTATATTCAATCCCTCAATACTTTCACTTTCTATATTTCCGTCTTCTTCAAGCCACATTACAGCCTCAGCTTTCAGCTGTTCGAATTCAATTTTATCACGCAGACCTTCTATAAATATTCGAAGTACTGGCATGGGATCATCAGAAAAACTTCGGAGAAGTATCCCCTGACTGAAGGTGAGATAGTCGCGGCTCTCGCTTATATGCTCAAAATCATCGAGACTCATAGCTCCCCTTGTATCTACTTTTGATACGAGTTCCATATACTTGTGTAAATCTGTATCTTTGAGATGAGGAAAAAATTCATCGAAGACCAGAAGCCCGGCGCTGCTGCAGTCCCGGTCCTGATGATGGTCGTACATTTTCCTTGCACTGTCGAAAACCATTCCACAGTCAATGAAATATGTGTTTTCGTCATATGCTCCTACACTTACCAGATTCGCCGCTTCCTGTGAATCAATTCTCTGAACTTCTTCCGGCTCCTCATCAAGATGAAGAGCAAGCAGGGCCGAAGCAAGAAGCTCATCCATATGAGCTTTTCCGTCATGAGTAATTATTTTATATGGCATTGATAGTTCCTTATGTTAAATTTATTTATACTTTTTTTAACAGCAACCTGAGCCGGAGATTTTTCTCAACAGTCAGCTTTAATGGTTCTGATAAATCATAATCTGAAGCAAGCCCCGGGAATTCGGAAAAGACATTACCAATCTGTTTAATTATCTTCCCTGCTCTGTTTTCACTCAAATTACAGTAACGTCCGAATTTTATCAAATCATCATACTCAAAATCATTATCTTTGCTGTTCAGCCGGCATTGATGATTTATTGTGAATCGATCGAACGGATCATATGAATAAGTTATATCAAATGCTGGCGAAAGTTTCCACGTCCCCCTCCTATCCATTGGGAAATCAGTATTTTTTGTATGCTCATCATGATTTCTTCCAATTATATTAAATACAGCCCTCCGGAAGAGCTGCGTTTCAGCCTCCTGCCCAATCTTCATCTTCCGTAAAAGAAGAATTAACTGCTCATATGAATTAATTGCATCACGATCCGCATGAGCCAGGCCTGCCCATGACACATAATGAAGTTTATCAAGCCTCTTGTTTCTTACAATCCTGTCGAAAGGCTCAATAAGAAAATGACGCGTGCTGCCGGCCGAAACCAAATCTGTTTCCGGCATCTCTATTCCTGCATTTTTGCAAGCAAACTGTAAATATATTCAAGTACAGGCATTCATACAGGATCAATATTATCCTTATCGCTGTTATTATCTGAATCGAACTTTAAAAGCCAGTATGTGTAATCAGGACCATGATTAACTGTTCCATCGAAAATTTCTCGACCTTGCGCCTCCGGCACTTGAAACTATCCGGCTCAACGCCTGGAGCCAAACAAACGATTACATTAAAGAAATTATCTCAAAAGTATAAAATTTCAATTCGGACATTAAGAAGAGTTATATCATGATATACCAATTTGACTTTCAGGTAATGAAATATTAAAATTTAATTACTGCATTTCTTCTTTGCCTTCCACTTATTTCTTTAATATTTAATTTCAAAAGGAGCAACCCTTGAGAAGTATAGACAAGATAATGGTAATTGAAAGAGACTTTCCGCTAGCCATTGATATGAAAATCAGGATACATGCTCTGGGCTTAAAAGTTGATAAAATTTATTCAGATTATAACCAGGCAAAAAGAGAATTTAAATTGAATAGACCTGATTTAATCATAGTTGATGTAGAAAAAAATGATGAAAACCTGGCAACTGAAACAGTGAAAAAGATGCTTGAGATTGATGACTCCATAAAGGTCATTTTTATCGTCGATGCTCATAATGATAGTCTTTCAGAGAGGCTATCAGATATTCAACCAAATATGATTTTAACAAAACCGATTGGTAATAAGCAATTTGCCTACTCGATACTTTCTGCTTTAAGTGAAAAAAATAGTGAGCCTGTTGTTGAAACACAAAAAACAACTAATAAACAGAAGAATATTAAATAATCACTGGATTTGACGTCTAAAAGCTTCATCAACGCTTAAAAACTCCAACTTTCCTTTAAAATATTCACCAATAATATACTTATCAGAATTAAATGCTAATCGAGGGATTTTTTGGGAGTTAACCCATACTAATTTAGTAATATCATCACCAGCCTCCATGTTCCCTGATACAACAGAGGCATAAAGAACGACAACCAGAGTTTCGAGATCGGCTCTTATAATATTTGTTGTAACATTTATTATTGATTTGATTTCTATCTTTAATCCTGTTTCTTCAAAGACTTCTCGATGCCCGGCTTGTAGAAAATTCTCATTTGTTTCAATAAATCCGCACGGCATACACCAAAGATCATGATCACCTCTCCTTCTTCCCACCAATATTTCATTGTTGGAATTTTCTATTAAGACAGAAACTCCAGGAAGAGGATTCTTGTACTGAATAAACTTGCATGATGGACAGCTATTATTCGTATCCGATATGAGCTCTTTACCACAACATGGACAATATTTATAATCAGTAATGTTGGACTGAAATGAATTGATTTGAGAAAATGCCTGTTTCAATATAAAATCCTTATTGTTGGTTGAATATATCAGGAAGTTTAATGTCGCAGCCTTTGTATAATATGGTTTCAACTTTCTCCATATGTAAAATCGTATTATTTCGGCTGTTTATCTGGGCATCAAGATAGGGACCGTTAAACCTCAATGTTGGGAAATTTAAATCTATTTTCGAAATGATGTTAAAATCCTTATCTATATATGAATGAGTTGATATGGTCCACCATTCATCTCCGGAGGTATTGATCTCAAGCAACCCAACAATATATTCACCCTCTATATTGTTTATTTTTTGAATGGCTGCAGCGTATATTACTTCATTATTGTACTTGTACATGAAGAGATCTGCAGAAAAAAGGCTTTCTACACAAAAAATCATAAGAAATATCAATACAGCTCTTTTTATCATGGGAATTCCTTAATATACATCTTTTGGTTGTATTTTATAAGAAGATGAGCATATTGTGAATATTACTACCCAAGATCTTCTGTTTTTTGGTAAGAGTGATCATTTCCTGTTCTCATACAAATAACCTCATTGAAGATAACCGTTTAGAAATCCATAAAAATATATGCAGAAAATCAAGGAATAGTAGAATTATGATATCCTATTTATTATTCTATTAATATGAAACAAAAACGTTCTATTAGAAGCAGAAAGCAAAACCTTAAAATGAATAAAAAGATTCTTGAGTTAAGTCGGTTTCCCTCTGAAAATCCCTATCCGGTACTGAGGGTGAACTTAAATGGAATTTTATTGTATGCGAATAATGCTAGCTTAAATTTACTCCAAGATCTAAATCTAAAGGTAGGTTTTGTAGTTTCTGAATTAATTACTAAACCCGTCATTGAGTCAATCAAAAACAATAGCTTGATGAAGATCAATCTAAATTCTAACAACAGATTCTACACTTTCGCTATAGCACCTGTAAAAAAATCATTTTATGCAAATTTGTATGGTATGGATGTAACTACAGAATATAATTTACTTAAATCAACAAAAGACTCCTTAGAAGAAAGAGAATTATTGATTCGAGAACTGTATCATCGTACAAAAAACAATATGACTTTAATTTCCTCATTAATCTCCATTCAGGCTTCTTACATTGATTCAGAGGAAGTAGATAATTTTGTTAATAAAATTGAAAATCGACTTCATGCAATGTCAATGGTGCATCAAATGTTGTATGAATCGAATAATTTGTCAGAAATTAACTTGAAAGATTATATTGTAAACATGTTTTCCAATTTGCTCTCCAGTTTTTCAATCGAGCAAAATAACATTGAAATCGATTATCAGCTATCAGATGTCTATTTATCAATTACAAAAGCTATACCATGTGGATTGATTCTAAATGAATTGTTTATAAATACTTTAAAATATGCATTTCCGGATAATACAGGAGGTAAAATTTCTGTATATTTGGATTATAATCCTGAAATGAATAATATTGATATAATTTATTCAGATAATGGTATTGGTATACCTGCCGATCTCAGTAGCTCTGCAAATAAGTCATTTGGATTAAATTCCATTGACCTGCTCGTAAAATATCAATTGCAGGGTAACGTGGTTATTGAGAGCAAAGAAGGATTTAAATGTGCAATAAGATTTGGAAAATGATTTTAATGGGACGTAAAAATGAATGAAGCAATTATCATAGTTGAAGATGAAGGTTTAATCGCCTTCGATTTAAGGTTACGATTACTTCGAGCTGGGTATAATGTCATTAAGGTTTTTGCAAAAGGAGAAGAAGTTGTAGAATTTATCAAAGATTATAAACCATCACTTGTTCTCATGGATGTAAATCTAGCCGGGGCAATTGATGGTATTGAAACAACCCGGCTAATACACATGAACGATGAAACAATTCCTGTCATTTTCATTACCGGCTTTATGAATGAAAAATTTATCGAAAGGGCTGTCTCTGTTCAATCATATGCAAATTTCAGTAAACCCGTAATCTTTTCTAATTTGTTGAAAACAATAGAAGGTTTATTAGTTAAATAGTTATCTATTTATATTAAAACTATCATCTAATCAATCTATTTTCTAATAAACTAAAATAGTTAATAAGTGCCAAACTCTATAAGGAAATGTCACTGCAATAGTCTTTATTATATGTTCAGAACGATTGATAAGGCTTTAAGTAACTATAAGGGAGATTTTACAGCATAAAAATAATTGCTTTTTTTATGCAAAATTTCAAGAAAATAAATTGATTCATTAGAATATTCTTTAACTGTAAATCTAATATTTATCACTTCTATAGTTTGAACGTGACATTTGATTAACAGCAATTTTAAATGAATATTCATAGCCTATGCTCATAGTTGAAGATTCTATAATACCAATTTGCTCAGTAAGATTCCGTATAAGAGACAATCCTATTGATTTTTTCAATTCCAATCTATCATTATTAGGTATCCCACAACCATTATCGCGATAGATAAACTTTAACCCATCATCTGAAATTCTTTTTATCTGTATTACTATTTCTGGTTTTTTAATCTGAATAAACGCATGTTGTATGGAATTTGCTATCAATTCATTGATAATCAAACCAAGTGGAACCATAATTTCAATCGATAAGTGTTCGTCGCAAGTGTCGATATGATAGTCAATTTTCTGATTCAGATCTAAAGTTTCTCCATCAATATATGAGACTAATGAATTGATATATTGTGTAAGCGAAATATGTTCAAAATCTTTTGAATTATAAAGACAGTCATGCACTAAAGACATTGAAAATATTCTTGAACAACTAATATTTAAAAGATCATGCAATTCGTCATTACTTGAGTTTTCTTTCTGCAGAGCTAAAAGTGAAATGATTATTTGTAAATTATTCTTTACCCTATGATGAATCTCGGATAATAAAACCTCTCTATCTTTCAATTTCTGTGATAACTGTTCTTCAACTTGAAGTTTTCTGATGGCAATAGATAGATACCCTGCCAATCGTTCCCACATTTGTATGAGTTCAGGATTGAACATATTTTCATGACGATCATTAATTTGTAATAATCCAAGTACCTTCTTGTCCGAAAGTAGTGGGATGAGCGCAACGGACTCATACCCCTCCCCATTACATCTATTTCTTGTTCTTGCCTGGCGATCTGCATCCGTAGTTGTAGCCAACAATTTTGTAGTGGAATTAGAATAAAAACTTCCAAAATCACTAAAAAAATCTTTTTTTGAATCAAATCTTCGACAAAGTATATTTCCACACATACATTCGAGAACTGGGTTATAATCCTTATCTCTTATAAGATCTCCATTTTCATCTAATCTGCATAATGTATTTTCAGCTTTTATAAAATCATTATCAAAACCTCTAGTTTCGTAATATGGATAATCCTCACCTTTTTTTAACCGGATGCCTACAGCCTCACAACCAGTAGTCAAATGAATAAACTGTGTAATATCCTTAAGTAAAACTTCTATGCCTGTTGATTTATTAATTATTTGTAAAAATTGTATTGTAGTATTTTTCTCAAATTCAGCATTTTTTTTCTCCGTAATATCAATTACATAACCTGAGAGCATTTTAGGTTGATTATCAGAATCAAGAATCAATTCCTTTCCTTCTGTTAAGACTGTTCGAATAACCTTATCAGATTGTCGTATGATTCGGTATTCAACAATTTCTGTGTTCTTCGTCTTCTTTATATTTGAAAGGATTTTTACTACTTTTTCACGGTCATCTTTATAGATATATTTATTGATAATGCTTGGAATATCACTTACCCAGTTCTCTTTTTCGACACCAAAGATTTCAAACATCCCCTCTGACCACTTTACTTTGTCATGCTTAATATCCCACTGCCAGCTCCCCATATTAGCGAAAATTTGAGCCTTTCGGAGGTTACTCTCCAATAAATAATTATCATTCTCGATTTGTTTTAATTCAGATATATTCTCAAGAGCAGCATAGAAAGAATGGTCATTATTCTTAAAAAGATTGATTCTAACCCATAAATCAGATGATTCAATATACTGTTCAAACTTTTCAGACTTTCCGGATTTTATTACACGATCTATTTTCTTTATTAATTCAGATTCATGTAAAAATAGGGTTGGTATTACGTTACTGGCTCTTAAACCAATAGACGGAATTATTCCTGTTAATGTTGCAAATTTTGAATTTGCTTCAACTATTTCTAAATCAGTTATTTTTTCATTAGTATATACAACAGAACACAAGACTATACAATATAGAACTTCATTATAAAAGTCTTGAGTTTTCTTTATATTTGACACATTAAGAAATTTTAAGTGAGAGTTGGATAATTGTCAAACTATTTATCGAATTAGGCAAAAAGATAAGTTAAAAGTACTTTTACAGGTTGTTACTATGTATACTTTTTATGTGCATGAAGTCTAAAGGATTGTGTACCTAATCTTTCTGAACTAAAAATCTTGATTTAGAAAGAATATTGTCAATCTCTATAAGGAAATGTCACTACAACAGGCTTTATTATATGGACAGAACGATTGATAAGGCTTTAAGTGACAACAAGAGAGATTTTACAGCATCAAAACAATTACATTTCTAATCCTTCCGATTCCAACCTCATAACCCTCATTAACTGCTTTAAACCCCTTTATGCTAAAATAATCTCTATCATCACAAATAAAACCAACTTTTCATTGAGTTATTCCAAGTATGGTGAAATTTGGGAAGAAGTAGAATTCCTGCTGTATGAATACTACCTCGGTCGACCGGACTTCTATATTGAGAATCCATATACTTACACCTACAAAATGACCTGGAACTTTCTATTCAACAGGAAAGCCCAGAAGAAAGATAAGATGGTCTATGACAGTGAAATACTTGATTTCTTCGCCTATGATGATGAACAATTCGACATAATCAATAATACCTTTCTATGTCAGAGTGTGATAACCGAACTTGAGCATCAAATACAATCAAATCTTGAATTATCCTCAATCAATGACAAAACAGCTGCAGAAACGAACATAAAAGCTTTTATCTACGAACTGCAAGCCGATGGTAAGGATTATCACAAAAGATTGTACAAATTGAAGGTAAAAGAACGAACAATCTTCATTGAAGCAGTGAAAGCCACCAGGGAGAAAATGTATGAAAAAGCTGTGTCTTAGACCAGTTTGCGGCAGAATCGCTGATAAAGATACTGGATATTGTTCGCTTCACTACAATATGTATCTGGATAAGCTTGAGAAACAGAAAGAATCTCAGAAAGGTCCGGAAGCCTACCAGAGAAAACTTGAGAACCGGCCGTATATCAAGCTTTACAACTCCGTTCAGTGGAAACGGATGAGCAAGCAGAAGCTTAATGATAATCCAATCTGCCAGGATTGCGAGAAGAGATTGTCGACTGAAGTTGATCACATCACTCCCCATCATGGAGATCTTAAGCTGTTCTTTGATTACCTCAACCTTCAGGCATTATGCAAGAGCTGTCACAGTAAGAAGACGGTTAAAGAACAGTTTCAGAAGTCCATGAAATTGGATTGATTCACATATTTAAAGTTCATTTAAAAAAGTATCCTTCTTTATTAACTTGCCATTGGGACTGGTTGACCGCCAGTCCCATCCTCTTCTTCCCTCATGGGGATAGGCTTAAAAATCACGAAGATCTAAATCTACATAGTACATATACCCGCTCTTTTAGTTTTATGCGATGTCATTTGAACATATAAGGGGTGTACCTATTTTTTTAGAAAAAATTCTGAATATTTCATGTCTTCGATAAGAATATGTTCTTTAAACCATCGCTTAAGTTCTGTGGTCAATGTCATTGAAATAATCAACTTTCCTTGCTCTGCTTTGTTTCTATATCCTTTTATCAAGTCTATGATATCTGAATGCATCTGTTTTTGAACATCAAGTTCAGGGTAATGAATAGATGCTAAGAAGCTCTCTTCTTCTTTGAAATGGTAGTTCGTATACTCTAATACTTCATCGATTAATATTTTAACATTATCCGACATTTGGTCATTATCCATCTTTTCATAGAAGTTATTCAAAATTTCTAACCAACGTTGATGTTGTGTATCCATTTCTGGTATACCAAGCTCAAATTTTGAACTCCATTCCATAAATTTCATTTTTTCCTCCTATCCAATCATTAACATCTACTATTATGAAATAATTCTAATGAATAACTAATGGAAAATGCAAATCTTTAATTGTTAATTGTTGCAGTATGTTTTTTAAATTGGAAAAAATCATGATTATTATCTTAAAAGGTATAAATCAATTTGATTTTCTTATAGTCGATAAACTATTATTTAAATCGTGAATAAAAAAGTTTATTCTGTAATTTTATTTTTCCTTATCAATATTTCGATTTTTGCGAACTCGATTAACATATTAGTTGTTCATACATATGCTTTAGATTTCCCATGGACAAAAAGTTTTCAAAAGGGACTTCTCCAGGCTCAAGAAGCCCATCCAGACATAATATATTTTACAGAATATATTGATTATTCACGTGTTGGCAATTCATTATCTGAAGTTGAATTTGCTGATTATATTAAAAAAAAGTACTCTGACATTATTTTTCAAGCTGTTATTGCAGATTCCGATCCAGCAGCAAAAATTTTTTACTCCGTTCCAGATCTTTGCAACTCGATTCCGCAAATTATATATTCACCGAGATCGTATAATTCAACGAATTATCAGTTAAATATTTCACCTCAAATTGAAGCAGCCATTGTTGAAACAACTAAATTGGCTACAGAACAGAATCCTTTAAGTAAAAAAGTATTGATAATTGACGGAGAAAATCCCGCAACTAAGGTAACCATAGAGATAATAAAACTTCAATTGGAAGAGAATGGGGTCGAGATTGAAGTATACAATAATTTTTCTTTAACCGAACTGGAAGATCGTGTGAAGAAATGTACACCAAACACAATTATAATCTATACATTAGTCTCAAGAGATAAAACGGGTAAAAAATTTGTACCGGCTGATGTATTAGAGAAATTGTCAGAAATAAGCAACGCCCCGATCTATACTTTCTGGGGTAGTTTAGCAAATACTGGGTGCGTTGGTGGCAGTATGATAGATGCTGAAGTTATATCAAAAGAAGGTGTTTTACAGGCTTTAAATTTTATTGAACATCACAAATTTCAAAATACTTATAAAACTAATCAAACATATATCAACTGGAAAGCTATAAAGCGGTTCAAAATTAAATATAAAAGCATACCACCAGATGCAATTATTTTAAATAAGCCAATCCCTTTTTTCATCTTACATTATAAGGAAAGTATAACTTTCATTGCACTTTTTTTCATAACCACAACCATTATAATTTTTATTCAGTTTAAACGATATTATTCAATTAATGTAAAAATGAAAGAGCAAACTACCCAACTCCAAACCATGTTTTTGGAAAAGTCTTATCTCTACAATGAAATGAACAATCGTATTAAAAACAATTTGACTATCCTTTCGAGCATAATTGAAATGCAAATTCTGGACACTAAAAATATAGACATTAAACTGCAGCTTAAAAATATTATTGAAAGGTTAAGGACGCTCTCCATTGTACAAGAGGAATATACGCGCGAGTATCCTACACACAAAAGTGAAATGCATTCAACTTTAAAGTATTTGATAAATAGAATATTTATAATACATGTTCCAAAAGAGATTGATTTTCAAATTAACTTTCAAGCCAATAATCTATTCCTTGAAAACAAAGATGTAATAGCACTTTGTCTAATTATTCATGAGTTGCTTACTAATTCACTAAAATATGCTTTTAATGATCAAGAGAATAGATTTATTAAGTTGAATATACAAAATGACAAGGATTCAATGATTGAATTAACATTCTCTGATAATGGAGCTGGATTTCCACCCAATTTCAACGCTACTAAAGATTCAAAAATTGGGTATAAAATAGTGATGTCCCTGGTCAAACAACTAAATGGGACTTTTCTTGCCTTTAATTCATCAGGGGCTGTTTGTTTAATGAAATTTAATATCTGAATCAATTTTTAATATAAAAATCTTTTCATAGCATCAAAAAGCACGATATCTCCACTATTCTTCGAAATATATTCATGTTCTGAAACATCTTCAATCCTATGTTTATAATCAGATTTTGAATGACTTGTGAGGAAAATAACAGGTATCTCCTTTTCTTCTCTTATCTTCCGAACAGCCTCAATACCATCAATTTTATTTGCTCCAAGATCTATATCCATTAAAATCAAATCAATATCATTATTAAGCACCTCTTTGATAGCATCATTTCCATTTATAAACAGTTATAACGATATATCCTAACTTTTCCAACCTATATGTTTCAGCTAAAGCTATTATAACCTCATCTTCAACCAACAGAATAGTTTTTTCACCCAATTCTGATTTATTTGAATTATGATTTTGCAAAACCTATACCTCTATACAAAAATCATTTCAATAGGAAATCACATTTTATTTTACTGTTCCTACAATGTAATCCTACAAACCAAATCATAAGATAATCAAATTCGAATATCAACTTAGATTTAAAAATAATTCATTTACCTTCAGATTGACAAAATGTAATATTTAAATAAAATTTTTATTTTTTAGAACGTAACTAAAAGTAAAAAGCAAATATAACGGGCATTGTACACTTTTTTAAATATCAATTGAAAGGATAGAAGTAATGCTTATTTCAGATAAAAGTCTGAGTATTTCTTATCTTCAATGAGAATATGCTCTTTAAACCAATTCTTCAACTCTGAAGTAAGAGTCATAGAGATGATGATTTTCCCAGTCTCCGCTTTCTTTTGGTATTCCTGAATGGTATTGATAACATCAATATGCCTCTTTTTATGAGACTCAATTTCAGGATAATGTATTGAATCCATAAATGTTTCTTCTTCTTTAAAATGATAATTGGTATATTCTAGAACTTCCCCGATCAGAATCTTTAAATTTTCTGTCATTTCATTATTATCCATCTTTTCATAGAAGTTATTTAAAATTTCTAACCAACGTTGATGTTGTTTATCTATATCAGGTATACCAAGCTCAAATTTTGGACTCCATTCCATAAATTTCATTTTTGCCTCCAAATGTATTAAATCTTATATATTGTACTATTACAATTATTGTAATTATTGTTGTGGTATTCAAATTTTTGAATGTAAAATCAGGAAAATTTCTATTTGATCTTTATATTTTTTTAATGTATTGTTTATTTATCACTTTACAACCAACAAGGTCTACTTAGTATGAATAAACCATATTCCTCTACTTATCTAAATTTCTTCATGAATAATCCTCATATTTGCATGTTAATATCTTCAAATGGGGACATAATTGATATTAACAACAAGGGAAAAGAGTTCTTAAATTATAGAATTGTGGATTATATGGGTAAAAGTATTTCAAATATTTTTCCTGCCCAGGAACGAGCCGGAGTGGTTGAAAAAATCTCAAATATAGAAAAGACAGGTTTTATTGGACATTCTCAAGTTGAAATTAAATCAAATGACGGAATTGAACGTAAAGTAAATTGGTCTATTATACCAGCTCAGAATAATGATTACATCTCCTGTTTTAAAGAAATACTAAAAGGACAGGAAGCGTTTAACACGGAAAACATTCAATCGATTTCTGAAGTTGGTAGCTGGAAATACACCATTAAGAATAAAATTATTGAATGGTCAGATATCACATATAAATTACATGGCTTATCAAAGAGTGACTTTGAGTTAACAATTGAAAACTATTTAAACATTATAGTTCCAGAAGATAGAGATAACTTCCTTAATGAATTTAGTCATCCAATCACACCATCAAAAAGGCTTTCCAAAATTATTTATAGAATCATCCACGGAGTAACTGGAAAGAGAGTTTGGGTGATGCTGAACGTATTAGAATATCAAATTAGCGATGAAAGAGTATGTGGGGCTACCGGAATACTTCAAAATATCGATTCCATTCACAAATTAAATCGAAATTTTGACAAATATTTTCAAATTGTAAATCAATCAACAATCCCAATGGTGATCTGTAATCTTGATGGAAAAATTGATTTTGTTAATAATGCCACCGAAAGATTATATAATTACAAAGCAAGTGAATTGATTGGAAAATATCCTACTGTTTATAATTCAGGAAAAAAAACATACTCAGATGAACTTGGCTATTCAGATAACGATTATAACTTGATTTTCAAAGGTTTATGGGATGCAATCACTAACTCTGACATTGGATATTGGGAGGGTGAAGTTCTCAATAAAACCAAAGATGGAAAATTACTTCTGGTGAATCTTTATATTTCTACAGTTAGGGATGATAGCGGGGAAAAAATGGCATATATTGCAAGTAATGTGAATATTTCAGAGCATAGAAAAGAAGAGGATCTTAGAAGATTAGACACATACAAAGCGATTGCTGCTTTAGCTGAACAAAGAGATAACGAGACTGGGAAGCATATGAATAGGATTGGTGAATTCTGTTATCTAATTGCCCAGAAATTAAAAATGTCCCAAAAATACTGCAGAGATATTAAGGTATTTGCTCCATTACATGACATTGGAAAGGTAGGAATTCCTGACAGTATACTTTTAGCCGAAAGAAAGTTAACTAAAGAAGAATTTGAAATCATTAAAACTCATACAACAATAGGGTTCGATATACTAAAGAATAAACCTTCACTGGAAATGGCTGCTGAGATCGCATATGCTCATCAAGAGAAATATGATGGAAGCGGATATCCCAGAGGAATTGCAGGTAAAGCAATTCCGTTATCCGCAAGAATCTGTGCTTTAGCTGATGTATATGATGCATTAAGAAGTAAACGACCCTATAAGCAAGCCTTTAGTGAACAGGAAACAATAAAAATTATTACTGAATCTATCGGAACACATTTTGATCCAGAAATAGTGGATATACTTTTATTAGTTAGAGATGAAATAAATAATCTATTCGAAGAGTTATATGATGAAAATTAATTTGTAGAAATTAAATTTTATTAACTTTTTTTATAAGCTTTTAGTTTGTACCGAATATTATCTTAATGAATATTCATTTCACTCAAAATCATATATAAATTCCAATTGAAGAGGTTAAAGTGAAGAAATTAATCATAATAATGCCGGTATTAACAATTGCTATCAATATTTGCATGTTCTTTTTTAAATACTTTGCAGATTCAAGGATTATAGTCGCTTACATTTCGATAGTGGTTATATCTATTACTTTTATAATAGTATTTTTAAGAGCTTACCAAATTAGGCAGTCTTATGATGAACTTATATCAAATCGCTTATGTGTGAATTGTAGAGACGAAAATAAAACTCCAGGCTATACGCTTCTAAAAGAGCATATGAGCTCATGTGAACAATCCAGAAATAATGTAAATAGGATAATAACGGAAAATGAATCCTTATCTCTGAAATTTACTGATGATCTCAGTGATTCTGTTCATCTGATAACGTCTATCAACGGGAGTGTTAAGACAATCACAGAGCGCATGGGAGCTCTAAATAGTAATCTATTAAATTCATCTACAGCTATTGAACAGATAACTCAAACAATGAGTGAATTCAGTTCACAAATTGAGAATCAATCGAGTTCGGTTATTCAAACATCAGCAGCAATCGAAGAGATGGATGCTTCTATACATAATGTTAAAGGAATAACTGACAATAAGCGTGAAACCTCATTAAAGTTATTGAATCAGACTATAAGCGGTCATGAACATATGGAAGATATGAACAGCCTTATTGCTGAAGTTAATAACAGTGTTGATTCAATACAGGATATCATTGCGGTAATCAATAATATTGCAAGCCAAACAAATTTATTATCAATGAATGCAGCAATTGAAGCCGCACATGCCGGTGATGCAGGCAGAGGATTTGCAGTGGTTGCCGAAGAAATCCGAAAACTTGCGGAGTCAACTGCAAATAATTCAACGCTCGTTGCTGCAACACTTAAAAACATCATTGATAATATATCCAAAGTCCGTATCGCTGGAAATCAAGCACTTAATACTTATGAATTGATTGGTATTGAAACAAAGGAAATGGTTTCCGCATTTGACGAAATACTACAGGCTACATCTGAATTGAATGTAGGCAGCAGGGAGATAGTCAGCGCAACACACACATTAAATGAAGTCACCTCAATGATAAAAGATGGATCAAAGGAAATTTCATTAAGCTCTGCCGATATCAGAAACTCCATCAATGAGATTGTAGAAGCCAGTAAAGAAAGCATGGAAAGCATAAAATCAATTTCCATGATTTCACAGGATATTAACTTAACCTTCATGACGATTTCCAGTTCAATTGTAAATTACGAGGAATACCTTGAAGATATTCAGAATTTCCAGAATTGGGAGTTCGGAACTAAAAAGAAGGGATTTCATGTTGTAAAAATAATAATTCAGCATCTTCTCTGGGTAATGAGAGCCCGTGCAGTAATTGACGGAAAATTGGAGACTGAGTATACAAAAATTACCGATCACCACAGTTGTGACCTGGGTAAATGGATTGATTCAAAAGAATCTATAATCCTGAAAAATTTTAAAGAGTTTGATATTATGAGAAAAGAGCATGAAAACCTTCACCAAAATGTTAATCAAATAATCATGAATAAAAACCAGCTAACTTCCGAGGAACAGGAAAATCTATATTCCAGAGTCCTTGAAATTTCCGGTACCGTAATCAACCTAATAATTGAATTGAATCGACATGTTTAGTTTACGCTTCCTTTATGTTTCGTGTTACCAAAAATGTTACCATTTTTTCTAAAAAACCACTCGTACGCCTCGCATAAATCACTATATATAAGGCCTCCGCTCTCTATACTCCCTATATATAGCGTATATCGCTAAATCTGTCAGCTTCCCAAGCTGGCCACGGGGGTTCGATTCCCCTCAGCCGCTTATAAATTTTTGTTTTATGCGATATCATTTGAACATAAGGGGTCTAGTTACATATTTTCCGAAATTTCACAAAATCAAATCAAATTGTGTAATTTTTAGTAAACAAAAAACTACTCTTTTACGATAAATAATGTGAGAGGAGATAGTCTATGAATCACTCGCGTTATTCTGTAAGAATTGATTATGAAGCAATTAAAATTCCTCCAGTTACTGACATTCTGGTTCTGGGAAGCGCATATAAACATGGGAAATTGGGTATTTTAGAAGCATTTAAATTTTTAGTTCCGGATGAATTCGAATATTTTGACTATACCAATAAATCATATGCTAACATTGGAACTCTAGTCATAAATAAAAAATTAATAAATAAGATTCCATTTGAAAGAATTCTAAAAGTATTGGAAGGGAATGTATTCAAAAACGTTGAGGAATCAGAAGCGATCAATATAAATTTCAATGTCCGGTATTATGTAGATAATATTGAAATTGGGGATGAATAATTTAATGATTGACGACTTATTAGAGAAAAATTTTCCAAAACTATCACCTCTTGATCCAACACAGACGGCAGTCAGAACATTGAAAACTTATCCATTTGTGGTTATTCAGGAGGATGAATGCTTTATCGGTGTTTTTACAAAAGAAGACTTAGTTGACAAACAAAAAGTATTGATAGGCGACACATTGAAAAGAAAGCCTGTTATTAATATTGATCTTCCAATAAACCAAGCAATTAAATCATTACTTAATTCTGGATTCACAGCCTTACCTTGTATTAAAGATGAAAGATTTATTGGAGTCCTTACGTTAAAGAATATTTATGATTACATAGAGAGAATGAATGGGCTAAAAAGTCTGGATATAGGAATTTTGGGGCAATTGGGCAATGAAGATGATAAGCTCCATATTTTACAAAAAATAACCCATTTCACAGGGAATAATATTCAGGTGCTGTTAAGTGGATTAGAAATTCTTCGCGAGACAAAGCTAACTGAAGAACAGTCGGAGATATTGGATTCAATGTATAACATCACCTCACAATTTGAAAATACAATGATGGAGTTTTTTAGAACATATTTCCCAAATGAATTAATTATTGATTCACAATACTGTTAGAAAGAGGTAAAAAACAAAATTTTCTTTTAAGTTGTATTATCCTCTATCATATCCCTAAATTATTTATGAACAGATTCACCCTGTAGTTCACCTGTTAAGGAAAAATTCAGAATACTTCTTATCTTCGATAAGAATGTGTTCTTTAAACCATTTCTTTAGTTCCGCAGTTAATGTCATTGAGATTATGACCTTGCCCTCAACCGCTTTTTGACGATATCCCTCAATCATACGTATAATCTCAGCATGCATCTGCTTTTGCGAGTCAATCTCCGGGTAATGAATAGACTCCATGAAGGTTTCTTCCTGGGTAAAATGATAGTTTGTATATTCCAATACCTCATCAACCAGTTTTTTTACATTCTCAGTCATATCATCATTATCAAGTTTCTCATAAAAATTGTTTAAAATCTCAAGCCATCTCTGATGCTGCTGATCCATGTCAGGTATTCCCAATTCAAATTTTGTACTCCATTCCATAAATTTCATTTTTATTTCTCCGGTTTGAATATGATTTACATTGTTATATTGATAGCATAATGGATAAGAGAGGCAGATTCAAACCAGACTATGTAAAATTTTTGAATTCACATTTATCTTAAAAAAGTGCGATTTTTCGATTGAAACGAATAATTATATTACCCCGAATATTACTGCTTAATTTTCAGGCTGCGATTCCGATGGTTATCCGGGAATATTATACAGTTAAACAGAGCGAAATATATTTTTTACAATTATAAGATACTGATTGAATGATTTTCTGATAATAATTATCATATTTCTAATTGAACTTTAACACTGAGGCTAATATTACCCTCATATAATTTAAATTAACTCAATAAAGAGGTATTTGTGAAAAAACTAATTATTGTACTGCCGATACTTGCTGTTATTATCAATGTCCTGATGTTTGCGCTGGAACCATTTTCTCAACAAAGTTCAATTACCGCATATATTACAATTATTGTCTTATGCGCTGTATTCTCTGCAGTGACTTTCAAGGTTCAAAAAAAGAATCAGTCTTATGATACTCTGATTTCAGACCGACTATGTTCAAATTGCAGAATTACCGGGTCGGTTTCTACAATTAACGTACTTAAAGATCATATGAGCTCCTGTGAACAATCAAGAAACAGCATTAATGAAATAATCAGGGAAAACGAATCTGCTTCATTGGTGTTCAGTGAAGAACTAAGCCGTTCTGTATATCTGGTGACTTCAATAAACGGCAGCGTCAGAACAATAACCGAACGTATGGAACTACTTAATAACAACCTTCTCAACTCATCCTCAGCAATAGAACAGATAACACAGACTATGAATGAATTCAGTTCGCAGATTGAGAATCAGTCCAGCTCGGTTATCCAAACCTCAGCCGCCATTGAAGAAATGGATGCATCCATTCATAACGTAAAGGGCATAACAGATTCAAAACGAGATACATCACTTAAGCTGCTCAACCAAACAACCCTTGGTCAGGAGCATATGGAAGATATGAACCGCCTGATATCTGAAGTCAACAACAGTGTTGATTCAATTCAGGAAATCATTTCTGTAATCAACAATATTGCAAGTCAGACCAATTTATTATCAATGAATGCTGCAATAGAGGCTGCACATGCTGGAGATGCTGGAAGAGGCTTTGCTGTTGTAGCTGAAGAAATTCGTAAACTTGCCGAATCTACAGCCAATAATTCAACCCTTGTCGGAGCAACACTTAAGAACATTATCGATAACATCGCCAGGGTTAAAACAGCAGGAAATGAAGCTCTTGATTCATATGAACTTATCGGGAATGAAACAAAGGAAATGGTTTCCGCATTTGATGAAATACTGCAGGCGACCTCTGAGCTTAATGTTGGAAGTATGGAAATAGTTGATGCCACACATACATTGAATGAAGTAACGTCCATGATAAGGGACGGGGCGAAAGAAATCACCCACAGTTCTGCAGATATAAGAAATTCTATAAGTTTGATTGTAGAAGCCAGCCAAGAGAGTATGGAAAACATCGGCTCCATATCCCGAATTTCACAGGATATAAATACTACATTTATGACCGTATCAGGTTCTATCGTAAATTATGAAGAATATCTTGAAAAAATCCAGGAATTTCAGAACTGGGAATTCGGTTCGGATAAAAAAGCTTTTCAGCCGGTAAAAATCATTATTCAGCACCTGCTCTGGGTAATGCGAGCCAGAGCAGTTATAGATGGAAAGCTGGAAATGGACAGTAACAGAATCTCTGATCATCACTCATGTGATTTGGGGAAATGGATAGATGGAAGCAGTTCTTCCAAGGTTCATGATTACAAAGAATTCTTACAGATGCAGAAAGAACATGAAAAACTTCATAAGGAAGTGAACCATATAATTATCAATAAAAATCAGATGGATGCTCAGGAAAGAGAAAATGCTTATTCAAGTGTACTGGAAATTTCAGGTAATGTAATCAGATTGATATATCAATTGAATGACCACCTAAAGTAAAAACGCAGTAATTAAAAAAACCCGGGAATAACCCCGGGTTCAATTATTAATAGATAATTTTAATCTGTTGTCAGAGCCCTGATGGCGTATGTGATAATTTCCTTTTCAGCAACGCTTACCTTAAGAAGCGTATTTTCAGGCTCAAAGTATGGAATTGTTATCAGACCACCCTTGTGCTTCATTTGGAAAAGCTCAGTTCTAACACCGTCCGGTGTAATCTTATCAACTTTAAGAGTTACAGGCACCTGATAATCAGGCAGTGTCCTCTCAAGAATTCCGAAAACATAACCCTCCGGGACTTCCTGAGGTGCCGCTATAACAAACTGCATTATGGTATCGTTGGGAACTTCAGCATCTGCCGACGGCGACTGGCTTACGACAGTACCGGGAGCTTCGTTTTTCCCTGCAGGAGCCGATGTAAATACAAACTGTATATTGCTCTTTACAACACTTTCAATAACCTCACCGAATGTTAGACTTGAATAATCAAGAACCTTTCTGCTCTGCCCCTGAGGCCCCTTACTGACTACCAGTTCAAGTTCAGTTGCCGAGGAGATCTCGGTTCCCGCTTCCGGGTTCTGTACCAGAACAGTACCTACAGGTGATTCATCATAAATCCTTGTAATCGGCTTTTTAACCTGCAGAAGCGGGCCGTATATTGAAACCATGCTCTTTATATGTGCTTCCAGATCATCAACGTTCCAGCCTACATAATCGTCAAGCTTTTCTACAGCAGAGCCCTTGCTCACTTTTAAAATAACCCTTGAACCTGCACGAACGCTTGTTCCTGGCTGAGGATCCTGACCTACGACTAGGCCTTTATCTTCAATATTCTGTGTGTATCTAAGCTGAACACTTGAGTAAAGCGCCTTTTCTTCGAGTTCAACCAGGGCGTTCTCAACTTCAAGTCCTGTAATATCAGGGACCATAGTCAGTTCAACGCCCTTAAGGGAAAGAAAGAATGTTGAAAAACCTGCAATAAGCATTATGATGATAATGACAACTGCAAAAACCATAAAAGTCCTGAAAAATTTTTTCTCAGGGTCCTCAGAACCGTTTCCAAATAAAAGGTTCTGTAATTTGTTTCCGAGTGGGCCCACTACTCTCCTCCAAGTACTGTGTTGGTAAAATCTTTAACACCATTTAGGAAATCTTTCCAGCCAAGAGCTTTCTTTGACTGAAGCTGAAGCTTTTTCACTGCAATAAACCCGTCTCCGGTTTTAACCAGTATTCCAGACTTTTTATCAGGTACAGCAACCTTTCCAGCAGCTGCATCCATAAAGTCTCCGGCGGTATCCGGCAGGTTTTCTGAATATATCTCAGCTTCTATAATATTAAGTTTTTTACTGTTAAAAAATGTATAGATTCCGGGCCATGGTGTAAAGGCCCTTAACTGTCTGTCTATATGATCGGAGCTGCGGTTCCAGTCTATTTCACCGTCTTCCTTATTTATATAGGAACAGTATGTAGCAAGACTTTCATCCTGTTCATGTTCAACAGCATTCCCGTTTTCGATGTCTGTAATAACTTCAGATAAAAGCTCCGCACCGCGATGAGCAAAATAATCGGTTAGCCATTCAGTAGTTTCTGTTCCGTTATAAACGTAGCGTTCCTGACTTAGTATTGCTCCGCTGTCCATCTTAAGCGCAAGTCTCTGAATAGAAACACCAGTCTCTGTTTCACCGGCAATGAGCGCGGCAGGAATTGGACTGGCCCCCCTGTACTTGGGAAGAAGCGAAGGATGAACATTTAAACCGCCCTGAGGAAATACATCAATAAAATCCTTTTTAAAGATTTTTCCAAATGCGGTTACTGCCAGAATATCCGGCTGTAACGCCTTTATTTCGTTGATAAATGCCTCATCAAAAGCTTCAGGCTGAAAAGTTCTTATTCCTAGCTCATTGGCCTTCACCTTCACCGGGCAGCACTTTATTTCACGGCCGCGGCCGCAGCCCCTGTCCGGATTGGTCAGAACACCAACAACCTCATGATTACGGTTTAACACCTCCAGAGAGGGAACAGCTATATCGGGAGTTCCTGCAAATAGTACTCTCATATCCTGTTATTTGCGATCCTTTTTCTGATATATTTTCAAAAGCCTTTCCCGTTTCTTTTCATTGATTCTGTCGATGAACAGCCGGCCTCTAAGGTGATCATATTCATGCTGAATAACCCTGGCAAGAATTCCGTCTGCATCCAGAGTAAAAGGCTTTCCCTTTTCATTCCATGCCTGAATGGTGATCTGATCAGGCCTCATAACATCCGCATAAATTCCGGGAATACTCAAACAGCCTTCTTCATAGGGCACAAGAGCCTCTGATGTGCTGATAATTTCGGGGTTGATAAAAACCCTCGGAATATCATTCTGGGCATGAGTGACAAAGATCCTCAGCTGTTCATTCACCTGCGGACCGGCAAGACCTATTCCCTTGTAAATACTTAAGGATTCTATCATTGCCTGGGCTAGCCGTTCAATTTTTTCATCAATATCAGCCACACTTGCAGCCTGTTTGTATAATACAGGTTCTTTCTCCGAACCAATCGTAACTACCTCTATCATAACTTAATAATACTATTTATTTTCTTCATTGAAAAGTAGATACAGATACTCCGCTTTCTAACCGATTTCTAATGATTTTCTAACAATACAGATTTACTATTTGCACATGGTACTGACCAATATAGACCCGGATCGGATATGCTGCCGGGAGAAATGGACTGAAGATATCGATAAACTTGATTATGCTTTTCAGCCTATAGTAAATATTCATACAGGTATTACGCTTGGATTTGAAGCGCTTCTAAGGGGATGCTCCGATGCCGGATTCAGTTCAATAAATGAACTTTTTGACCTTGCCTACAATGAAACTACTCTTTACAGCCTGGATCTACACCTTAGAGAGCTTGCTATAAGCAAGCTTTACAGCAGAAAAGAATTTTCAGAGCTGAAGCTTTTTTATAATCTTGATAACCGGACTCTTGAAATGCCGGATTATAACGAAGGAAATACCAGTAAATTTCTGCAGAAAATGGGACTTTATCCGGGCAATATCTGCTTTGAAATTTCTGAAAAGCACGAATTCAATTGCTATAACGATATCCATTCTATCCTTAAGAATTACAAAAATCAGAATTTTCGTCTGGCAATCGATGACTTCGGCTCAGGATATGCCGGACTCACCCTGCTATATCACAGTGAATCCGATTATATAAAAATAGACCGGTTTTTCATCGAAAAAATAAACAGCGACAGCCGTAAGAAATTCTTTGTTGCGAACGTTGTTAACCTGGCCCACATGATGGGCCTCTCGGTAATTGCTGAAGGAATAGAAACCGTCGGAGAGTTTTACGTCTGCAGGGAAATCGGATGCGACTATGCTCAGGGATACCTGATTCAGCGTCCTGAACTTGATACCGCAAAGCTACAGCTTACCTACCCTGAAGTTGAGAGATTCATAGTCAAACAGCAGAGAAAGGAGGACGGAGACACCGATATGATAAGGAAGGAGATCGATAAACTCCAGCCTGTTTTAATCGACTGTTCAACCGAAGATATCCTGGAAGTTTTCCGGAATGAACAGACCTACTGCTGTCTGCCTGTTATAAATAATTTCAATGAACCGATCGGACTGCTGCGAGAAAAAGACCTTAAGAAATACGTATATTCACCATATGGAATCTCAATTCTGCAGCATAAATCCAACAGTGAGGGAATCGAAAGTCTGATATTCAGGGCTCCTGTAATGGAGATATCTACACCTATAGAGAAAATTCTTGAACTTTACAGCCTTAACCAGCAGCTGGAGAGTGTGATAATTACAGAAAACGGCCGATACGTTGGAATTCTTGAATCAAGTGCAATTCTTAGAATTCTCAGCGAGAAAAAAATATCCATTGCACAGGACCAGAACCCTCTAACAAGGCTTCCGGGGAATTCAAGTATTAATAGCTACATTGCAGGTCTTGTAAAAAAATCGGGTCATGACCGTATTGTTGCATATTTTGATTTCGACAATTTCAAACCCTTTAATGATGCCTACGGGTTCAGACAGGGAGACCGTATAATAAGACTTTTTGCTGATATCCTCAGAGAGCACAGCGAAGTCGGCAAGGAATTTATAGGGCACATCGGCGGTGATGATTTCTTTGCCGGATATTCTATGGCAACACACCATCAGCACCGAATAGTAAACGAAATAAGAAACATCATAAAGCGCTTTGAAAGTGACTGCCAGAGCTTCTACAAGGAAGAAGACAGGCTGAACGGATACATCACAGCTAAAAACCGCAGCGGCAGAATGACAAAAATGCCGCTGCTTTCGGTGAGTGCAGCGGTAATCTGCATTAACGGAGTGCCTGAAAACTATACATCTGAAAACTTTTCTGAACGGATCGCAGCCCTGAAGGTTCTGGCAAAAAAATCAAAAGACCATATCGCCATAGACTACCTTACAGAAGGCTGACAGGATCAACATCCGTTTCAAGGTAAATTCCCGAGGGAACCTTAAACTGAAGTATTGCACCTGAAAGCAGCGAATGAACCTTGTTGAACTGTGATGTTCTGATGATTATCTGAGCCCTGTAATTCCCTGCAATCATTGATATAGGGCATTCAGCCGGACCCAGAGTTTCTGTTTCACCATTGTCATTTATACCGGCCTTTGCGTAATCAAGCCTTGCGGCAAACCTGTCTGCAGTTTCAAAAACCCGCTCCTCATTTTTACCGCGGAAAACAATCCTGAACAGACGGGCATAGGGCGGAAAACCAAGCATTTTTCTTGTTTCAAGCTCATTATTGTAAAAAGCCTCGGAATCTATTGATGCGGCAAGCTGAACAGCCTGGTTTTCGGGTCTGAAGGTCTGAATAAGCACCCTGCCGTCGGGTATATATCGTCCGGCACGGCCTGAAACCTGAACTATCAGATTGAAGGTCCGTTCGTAGGAACGGAAGTCCGGCAGATGAAGTCCGGTATCGGCAAGTACGATTCCCACAAGTTTTACTCCGGGAAAATTCAAGCCCTTTGCTACCATCTGTGTTCCAAGCAGGATATCAATTTCACCTCTTTTAAAGCGATCAAGTACATCCTTAAGGCTGCCCCGCTGCTTTACAGAATCAGTATCAACACGTTCAATCCGCAGCGAAGGAAACATCTGCTTCAGATCGTCTTCAATCATCTCGGTACCGAAGCCTGAGTAGCCGGTATCAAGCGAGCCGCACTCTGGACATACATCAACAGGTTTCTCTGAATAGCCGCAGTAGTGACAGACCAGACGGTTGCGGTGTTTATGATATGTAAGCGATACAGAACAGTTTCGGCAGCGTGCTTCGTACCCGCAGGTGCGGCAGTGAAAAAAATAGCTGAAGCCGCGGCGATTGAGAAACAATATAGACTGTCTGCCCTCATCCGCGGTATCGCGCAGAGCTTTTTCAAGGGGAGCCGAAATACTGCCGTCATATTTTTTCATATCTATCAGCTCGATCGAAGGGAGTGCTCCGCCCGAGAGCCTTGCCGAAAGGTTGTAGCCCTTAATCACCCCTGAGCGAACCATATGCCAGGCCTCAAGAGAGGGTGTGGCGCTGCCCATGACAAGCCTTGCCCCCTCGGACGATATTATACGCATGGCAACCTGTCTGGCATGATAGCGGGGTTTTGAAGAGGACTTGTACGCGCCCTCGTGTTCTTCATCAATTATTATCAGACCTATATCTGAAACCGGAGCAAATATGGCACTCCTGGCACCGATTACAAAACGGGCTTCACCCTTCTTAATTTTCATCCACTCTACAAGTTTCTGGGATGGAGTAAGGCTTGAATGAAGAACTGCCACTCCTTCCCCGAAGCGGTGGGATACTTCTTCGACAAGCTGATGGGTAAGCGAAATCTCCGGTACAAGGTAAATAACCCCCTGCCCCTTTGCAAGAACCGCTTCGGCAATCCGCAGAAATACCTCGGTTTTACCTGAACCTGTTATACCGCTGAGGTAGCTTATCCCTCCCTCGGTTGAAAGTATTCCGTCAATCGCTGACTTCTGCTCGGCAGAGAGGGTAATTTCCTTTTTAACCGGCAGGCTGAACTCTTCGAGTGCGGGTATCAGGCTTTCGCGTTTACCTCCGGGCAGCATGGCAGATAATGCTTCACCCTGTGAGCAGAAATACATGCCGGCTATCCATTGAGCAAGGTCTGCTTCTCTTTTGGAGAAAACAGGCTCCTTATCAATGCAGCGGGAGATTTCTTTTATTTTAAAATCACCCTCAGGTTCAGGAACTCCGGTTTTAATCACAAAACCATTCATTTTTCTGCTGCCGAAGGGAGCTGCGACCCGAACACCTATAGGTATTTCCATACCTTCAGGAACCCTGTATGTGTAGCTTCCGGGAACCGGAGTATTGAATATTATTTCTATAAATTTATCAGAAGCTGAACTCATTTGCCGGAAGCCAGAGACTCTATTAGATTATTAAGCCTTCTAAGATCGTCCCAGACAGCAGATCTGAGTTCGGGATTTCTAAGTACTGCGCTGGGGTGATAAGTGGGAATGACGGGAATATCGTTGTAATAAAAGGTATGGTTTCTTAAACGGCCGATACCGTCATCACTGCTGCATATTACCTGAGAGGCAAAACGTCCCAGGGTTACAATTGTCAGCGGTTTAAGAAGGGCAAGCTGCCGGTCCAGAAAATGCCTGCAGGCACCTATTTCATCAGGCAGGGGATCACGGTTTCCAGGAGGACGGCATTTTATTATATTGCCTATAAAGCAGTCTTTCTGTCTGTCCAGTCCTATAGCTGAAACCCATTTATCAAGATACTGTCCGGCCTTCCCTACAAAGGGTCTGCCGCTGCGGTCTTCATCCGCGCCGGGACCTTCCCCTATAAACATAACAACAGGGTTTATAGAACCCTCTCCAGGAACAACATTAGTTCGGGTTGAAGCAAGCCGGCAGACGGTACATCCGCCTATTTCTGCGGCTATACTTTTCAGACTATCGTCTGAGCTTCCACCTGCATCAGCTGCCGGAGTTATACTGTAATTCTGCCGTTTTCCCCGAGTTTTCCACCCGTCCCGGATAAAATCTTCCGCTGTATTTATCAAATCAATGTAATCAGAAAAAGTCTCGTTCATTATAAATTACCCTGTCCAGAAATAGTCCTTTTGCCGGTGCTGTAGTCCCTGCCTTTTCACGGATGCCGCTATCAAGAATTCTGCCCATCGCCGATGCATCTGCCCCGTCTGATTCAAGCTGAACAGCAGTCCCGACGATGCTTCTGACCATCCGCCATAAAAACGCGTTCCCCGCAATCTTAAACACGAGGAATTCATGCTGCGGATAGAAAACGGCACTGTAAAGCCGGCGAACCTTTGATTCGCTTGGGTCTCCGGCTGCAGTAAACGCAGTAAAATCATGGACTCCTGCAAGCGGGGCAGTCAGCCGGTTGAGCAATCTTATATCCGGCGTCTGGCGCAGCCGCCAGCAGTATTTATCTTCATGGGGCAGACTTCGGCCGCCTGCACGTATATAATAGCGGTAAATTCTAATTTTTGCATCAAACCTTGAATGAAATTTTTCACCTGCTTCACCGGATGAAAGAATAGTGACATCACCGGGAAGAAGAGAATTAAGCGCGTCAGTAAACTTGTAATCGGGGATGTTATCCTTTTCGGTATAGAAATTTGCAACCTGCCCGTTTGCATGCACTCCGGAATCAGTCCGTCCCGAGCCGGTCAGCCGTACAGCCTTTCCATGAATGGTCTGAAGCGCTTTTTCAATCTCTTCCTGCACAGTCCTGCCGTTCTTCTGAACCTGCCAGCCGTTAAAATTTGTACCGTCGTATGAGATTGTAAGCCTGATATTTCTCATTCAGGCTCAGCCTTCGTTCATCTCTGAAGACATTTTTTCATAAAGGTCTTTTGCGTGTTCAAGAAGCGCTGAAGGCTTATCCTTGGAAGCCTTTCCCATTCCGAAAAGCCTGGCTACCGCCCTCTTTGCAAATTCAAGCCGTTTTTTTCTGACTTCAAAATCATCTTTGCTTCCATATCTGTATTCAAGAAGTCCGCTCAGATAAAAGACTCCGTCATGAGCATAGTTCTTATCAAGATCGGGCCCCAGATGTTGAACTTCGGCAAGACTTTCAGTAGCATCCTGTTCATATTCAACTGCCAGGCTGTAGAAAAACTGAGCCTTGTGATAGAAAATCTTTGAAAGATAATCATAGTTATCATTTGGATAGCGTCTATGCAGATCAGTAAAAATCCACGCTGCACGAAGAGCGGAGATACCGCATTTCATTGTTGGAGAATGATCATGGGGAAAGTGCTCATAACAGGATATTGCAAGAAAATAACTGGCAGCGCCCTCTTTCAGCCCGCGGTTATCAGTAAAATCAACATCAGGCAGGATCCTGTTCAGGCTGTTTTTACGTGTATCCGTCTCACTCTTTAGAATTTCTGCTGCAGATTCAGGTACATGATCAAAATCCTGCCCGTATGCGGCATACAGACACGACGGGCATACAGTAACCGGATAGTTAAGCGGACAGACATCTCCATATTTCTGGGAAGGCTCATAAAGCCGCCTCAGTTCATCGGTAAGCTCACCGGCAATAAGCCGGCCTCTTCCGGTCAGCAGTTCCTCTTTCTTAAAACTGCTTCCGCATACAGGGCATTCGACATCCTTCTTGGACCAGAACGTTATTTTACTTTCACCTTCTGCCATATCAGCTCTCCAGAACTACAACAGCTACAGCGTTGTCTCTTTCGTGTGTCATTGATACAAAGATATTTTGTGCACCGAACGCTTCAAGAGCCCGCTTTGCCGTGTCATAGACTTTTATATCGGGTTTCCCGTTGTGGTTTGAAACCACCTGGATATCTTTTAAATTGATTCCGGTAAGGCCGGTCCCCATTGCCTTGCCAAGAGCTTCCTTGGCGGCGAATCTTGCGGCAAGAGAAACAGCACGTGATGATTTACGGGATTCGGCATCTGCTATCTCCTGAGGATGGAAAAATCTCTCAATCAGTCCTGGAATTGAATCCCAGTGCTCAAGACGCTCTACATGCACTATGTCTACACCTATTCCTCTAATCACCTGAATCATCCTTTTTCACTTCAATATTTATCACTTCCGGAGAATATTTCAGGACAGCAAGTCCCGGTGGAACAAGCGGCTGGATACTGATATCAAAGCTGCCTTCATCCATAATTTCGCTGCAGTCTGCAATCAGTGAAAAATCTGCCGTTGTAGTGTCTTCCAGTTCGAGCTGTTTACCCTGAACCTTTATCTGACCTGAGGCCTGTGCTCCCACTATGTACAGATTCTGAGGGAGATCGAGATATATAATTCCGATATCCTCAAAGGTTTTGAGAATGATTGTTTCCTTTATGAGACCCTGAAATCCTACAGTATCCCCGGAAGGGAAACTGAGATACGGGTCGTTGACCTTGAGTTTTGCCCTGATGTAAAAATCCTGATTTTTTCCCTCAAGGCTTATATCCTCGGTCGGAACAAAATCAAGCTGTTCAATGTGACTGCGCGGACCTTCAATAATTATATTCTCATCACTTAAAAGATACTGATCAAGTTCCCAGCCTTTTTCCGGATATCCGCTGAGCTGGGGCTGTATCTTTACAAACCTGGATATTTTCCTCTCAAGCTCTACTGTAATCTCATCAGGCTCAATTCTTACTTCAAGCGGCTCAACCTTTTCGGCGCTGCCGGTCTTCCTGAACTTCAGGACCTCGCGGAACTGTCCTTCGGAATTATGTGCTGAAAAATCAGCATATATTTCAATATCATCCTCAAGAATCATAAAGACATTTTCTTCTGATCCGCGAAGTGTCACTTTAACTGTTGAAGGAACATTGCTTGCGACAGCATAGCCCTCGTTAATTATAAGATCGAGGGGGACAGTTATGAAGCGCTCCTCCAGACTGGATGCCCTGTAAAAAAGGAACAGCAGAACTGCTGCAAATAAGGACAGTATCTTGGCGGGCCAGTTCCTTTCAACCATGCGGGTAAATTTGTTATCCAAAGTCAGCCCCCTCAGGTGCGGCAACCTCTTCTCGTGAATTGAGGAGGTATTTAAGTTTTCGTTTTACTTCATCAATTGAGAGATCATAAAAAAGGTTGGCGTCATAGGCCAGCGAAACAGCACCGGTTTCCTCTGAAACGACAAGAACAACCGCGTCTGTCTCTTCCGCAAGGCCCAGAGCCGCCCGGTGTCTGGTACCGAATGAACGCCGGATATCAGTCTGCTCAGAAAGGGGAAGAAAACAGCCTGCGGAGCTGATTCTTCCGTGATTAATTACCAGGGCTCCGTCATGCAGAGGTGTATCAAAGCTGAATATTGTAAGTATAAGGCTTGAGGAGAGTTCAGCATCAAGCTGAGTGCCGGTATCAACAATGTTCTTAAGCCCCATCTTCCTTGAAAAGACAATTAGTGCCCCCCTGCGCCTTCCTGCAAGAACATCAACAGCATTCAGAACGGAATCGATCTGTCTGGGTTTTGCCCCAGATGAGGATTTAAACCAGTCACGCTGGCCGATCTTTGTAAAAATACTCCTTAGCTCCGGCTGAAATACAACAGCCAGAACAACAACAAGAAGCGTTGTAAGTGCGTTCATTATCCACAGCAGTGTATCAAGCTGAAGAATAAACGCGGCTGAATAGATACCAACTATCAGCATAGCGCCTTTCAGCAGCTGCAGAGCTCTGGTCTGGATCAGAATCTTGTACATCTGATAGATCAGAAATGAGAGAATTGCTATATCAAGTACTGGACGGATTATATCCTTAAAAACCCAGAACTGATTCAGTTTTTCCATCCGGCTTAGACTCCTTCCACTGCTTTGATGATTTCAAGCATAGCTACAGTTTCGGGAACATCATGTACCCTCAGAATTGATGCACCGGCAAGTGCACTCAGCATATTGGCGGCAAGTGTTCCAGAAAGCCGATCTTCAACAACCGATCCGGTAACTGCGCCGATAAATGATTTCCGTGAAAGACCGATAAGAATCGGATAACCTGTATCTGTAAATCTATTAATTTCTTTTAAGATTTTAAGGTTATCTTCAAGCCTTTTACCGAATCCGATGCCCGGATCGAGTATAATTCTGTTTTTGGATATTCCGTAGGCGCCTGCCCTTCTTATACATACTTCAAGCTCGGTGAGGATCTCTTCTATTGTATCGTTATAATGAGGATTCTGCTGCATAGTTTCGGGAGTTCCCCGCATATGCATTAGAATCAGGGGGACATCGCGATCCGCAGCAAGAAAGCCGAGTTCGGGATCATCAGCCAGAGCAGAAATGTCATTGATTATATCAGCTCCGGCATTAAGTGCAGCTTCGGCAGTTGCAGATTTTCTTGTATCGATTGAGATCGGAATATCAGAAAAAGATCTGATTGTCTCAATAAGCGGAACAACCCGGCTGATTTCCTCATCCGCAGAGACATAGGCTGAACCGGGTCTGGTTGATTCGCCGCCGATATCGATAATATCAGCCCCTGCATGAATCATCTTTTCAGCTGCGGATTTTCCGTCATCGGCCCCCACCCTGCTGCCTGAAAAAAAAGAATCGGGAGTTGTGTTAAGAATTCCCATTACAAAAGACTTTCTTTTTGTGGATATTGATCTTCCACCCGACAATTCAAGTTTCATCGATTCATTATAGATGAAATTATCCGGTCTAACAATAAAAGTAATTTCAAAATCTGGTTTTAATAATCAGCTTCTGCTATTATTCAGATATGAACAAATTATTCCGCTTTTCATTATTATTGTTTTTAATTTTAACCTTAACCGCTTTTTATGTATCAGCTTCAGGCCGTAAAGAAAAAGAAGAGCCTGCTGTACAGGAAGAAGATATAAATAACGTGTTTGCTGCAGAAACCGAGATGAGCGAAGCTGATGTCTCGCTTCCTTCCGTCTGGGAATATCAGGTAGAGATAACTATGGAAGGCTCACGCAGTGAAGGCCGTATAGGACATCTATTTTACATGGGAACCGAGATTGGCCCATGGTTTGACTACATCATAATTAATGGTACGGGTCTTGAGTATATTCCGATGCAGAATATCTGGGACCGAAGCGGCTACCGGAAAATTACCAGAAACAGCTGCTACAGCATAGTTACCGATATAAGCCTGCAGCATAATTATGAAATCACTGATGAAGAATTGACCAAAGGCTGGTATGAGGCTGTTGCAGATGAAAAGCACAGCGGAACGCCCTCAGAATGGGTACAATGCAAAAGCGGTGAACTTTACTTTTGGGCTGATCCTGCCCGCCTGAATGAAATTGCCGAAACTATGGGTATAGACAGGCTGGATGTTCCCCAGATGGTTCCGGTGAAAAAATGACAGATAACAAACTGCTGCTTAAAAGCAGAAATATATTTACAGCAGACAGAGAAGCAGTATTCAGCGGTGCAGTATCAATTGCGGATTCAGTTATTGAAAATGTGTTCAAATCATCCGCAGAACTTCCCTCAGAAGCACAAGGTTACACCGTAATAGACTGCGGAGAACGGCTTATAATGCCCGGATTCTGCGACAGCCATATTCACGGTTTTTTCGGGAGCCTGCAGTCAAGCTCTGTCTCACTTGGCGGATGCAGATCAGAAGAAGAAGCCGCTGCAAAAGCAGCTGAGTTCTACCGTGATGAAATAAACCGGGGCTTTGATGACTGGCTTTTCGGTTTCGGCTGGATGCATTTCACCTGGGAGAAAAAAAACCTGCCCTCAAAGGAAACACTGGACAGATACTTCAAAAACACGCCTGTATGTCTGTTCAATGATGAAATGCACAGTGTCTGGGTAAATTCGGAAGCTCTAAAACGCTGTGCAATAACATCAGCCACCCCGGACCCGTCAATCGGAAGAATTTTCCGTGATAATATTGGAAATCCTACAGGATATCTGCTTGAACCGGAGGCAATGGATCTTGTTGTATCAAAGGCCTTGCGCTTTACTCCTGAGAGGCTCAGAGCGACAGCAGAAAACCTGCTTTCCGAAGCCGCCCGCTGCGGGGTTACATCAATGAGCGATATACAGATCCTCAATTCACTCGATCCCGCACTGTACAGTAAGCTTGAAAAAGACGGAAAACTCACCTGCAGAATGCATATGGTCTTTCCGATGGAGCAGCCGCTTGAAGATATTCTTGAGCAGAGGTCTGAATATGCATCTGACTATCTGCGTTTCAGCGGCGTAAAGGAGTTTCTTGACGGAACAGCCCCCATGCAGACAGGAGTTCTGGTTGAACCCTATAATGAACCTGCCGGCTTCAATGCGCCCCTGCTTGTAGATATGGAACGTACTATAAAAAAAGCAATCCTCTTTGATAAAAACGGAATAAGAATACGCTTTCATGCCTGCGGTTCAGGCGCTGTAAGGTCGGCACTTGATATCTTTGAAGCTGTTCGGAATGCAAACGGATATAACGACACCAGACACACTATTGAACATATTGAGGATATACATCCGGATGACATCCCCAGATTCAAAAAACTGAGTGTCACAGCATCCGTTCAGCCGGATCACCTGCTTGTCGAGGAATACGCACTTCATCCTTTTCATGAAATACTTGGTGAAGAACGCTGCCGGTGGGCCTGGCCGTTTAAATCGCTGATAGAAAGCGGTGCAGAGGTCTCCTTCGGTACTGACTACCCTATATCACCGCTTAACCCGATGATTGGAGTCTTTCGTGCTGTAACAAGGCTGCATGAAGACAACAAACCTGAGGGCGGATGGATACCCGAAGAGAAACTGACTGTTGAGCAGGCTCTTTATCATTATACCGCAGCTTCATCAAAACAGATGTACACCGAAAATCTGACCGGTAAACTTATCCCCGGACTTGCCGCGGATATTACAGTCCTTGACGGGAATCCGTTTGAATGCAACCCGCTCGAACTTAGAAATATTAAAACCTTCATGACCTTCTCAGGCGGGAAAAGGGTATTTGGATAGCATGAACGACGAAGCAGTAGATTTTCTTGACATAGAAAAGGCAATCAAGGTTGAACGATACAGGCAGCTGAATCCGCTTGCGCAAAAAGGCCGGATAGTGTTTGCTGGTTCTTCACTGGCAGAACAGTTCCCGGTTGACGAACTGCTTAAAGCTGCAGGCTCTGATAAAACTGTCTATAACCGGGGCATAAGCGGCGATGTCATTCAGGGACTGCTTGATAATATTGAAACACTAATTCTTGATCTGGCTCCGTCAAAGCTGTTCATCAATATCGGTTCAAATAACATCGGCAGCCCCGACTACAGCCTGGATACACTGATGTATAAATACAGACAGATTCTGAGCATAGTACGGAAAGAGCTTCCGGACTGCAAAATTCACATATTATCCTACTATCCGGTAAACCCGGTCAAGGAATCCTTCATCCCGGCAGCAGAAAGAATCGAAATGTTCCGGATCCGGTCGAATGAGGCTATCAGCCGGGCAAATACGGCTCTTCTGACGCTTGCAGAAGACTTCAATGCAGAATATATCGATGTAAGCAGTGTTTTAAAAGATGAGAATGGAAGGCTTAAGGCTGAATACACCGTTGAAGGTGTTCACCTCTGGCCCGAAGCCTACCGGCAGGTCCTTGCGGTGCTTCTTCCCTGGTTTTAACCATACCGACTGTTTAATCAGCCGGAGATTTTACCACCATAATTCTTAAGCGCCCGGATGTATTATTTTCAACCTGCCTCTGAAGATCTGCCGGACATTCAAGAAGCTGATCCGCCGACAGTTCAGCCGAACTCTCATCGGTCACAACAGTGGCTGCACCCTCAAGGACAAAAATGAAGGTCTTTACTGTAACCGAATGTTTTGGAATAACAGCTCCCGGCTCCATAGTTATAATATTTGCCTGAGCTTCAGGATGCTCATATATTCTACGGCCCACTACACCATCAGTTTTAAAAACAATCTTTCCTTCTTCTGCATCTGTAATTCTCATAGAGCGTGTCCCTTCTATGTACCGATTATAACCTGAAACAGCAGGCCCGCCTGTAACAAATGTTACAGAAGACAAGAAAAGGCCGACATCCCTGTCAGCCCCGTGAAATAGTATGCAGTATGAAAAATATTAATAAGTTCGGATTTAATCTCATTTGTACCACTCATCAAATAATTCACGCCATGTATTTACTGTGGCATCGTCAGTAGAATCGGCAAAATCAATATTTCCTAGGGCAACTGATAAACCGGTAGTAGTCATCGACGCGGCTACCGAGTCGTCTGTATACCACCAATGATCATCATTGTAGTCACTTGAACTGTGAGAAAAGAAAATTGAAAGACCACGTTCAGCCGAGGAATCATCAGTTTCATAAAAATAATCAATTGGTGAAAAAGAATTCCCGCTTACGTTATAACCATATGCTGCAACTATTGAATCTGCCAGTGCCGAAAGAACTTCCTGCGCCGCATCATAGATATCGGTCTCACCTACCTCACCCACATCATATGTAGACTGGTCAAACTGCATACAGAAATCATAAATATCAGTGTAAGGCTCGCCATCTTCATTACCGCTCTTATAATAACCGATTGAACCGCTGCTTATTCCTTCTATCGTACTTTGGTTGCTAAAAACGGAGAAAGCTGCGGCAAGAGCATCAATGGAATCCTTAAGCTCCTGCATTTTATCAGTAGATAGGTCTACTGCTGTAAGCGTATTCTGCAGTTTACCTGTACCGGTAACTCCATAGGTGGAAGTTTTATATTGCGTGATCATTTCGTTAACAAATTCAGATGCTGAAGGGATATTCCCTGATGTACCGAATATATCAGAGCTGAAAAGTGCTGTATAATCCCATCCATCAGGCCATTCACTGGCTGGGGAGGCTACAAAATAATCTGCCAGCCCGCGTAATTCATATGCTACTTCAACAGTACCCATAAGACAGGCATCCATCCCGATTATATTTATGTTGCTGTCTGAAAATCCCGACATCACCTGCTGTACCTCATCAAGGAACAAAACGTCGTAAGAAGAACTAAAATCATATGCAATTTCCCGGCTTACCGTATCAGATGTATTTATAGACTTTGCACCACCCCCATGATTTGAGATAATAAGAGCATTATTGGTGGAAGGGTAATTATCTAAACAGTATTCTATAAAAGCCTCAAGTGTGTCCGGGTCTCCCATATTTACTTCACCATCTTCAATAAAGTCCGCATAAAGTTCAGAAGAATTAATATTGTCTTCATTTGAATCCGCGCTCATAAGAAAAAGTTCTGTATTAGAGCTGCCCTGCGAATCATATAAAACAATAATCTTTAAATCTTGGCTTATATTTGAATTATCCGAAGCCGCCAGACCGGATTCTATTTCATCAATGTCCTCAAATAAATCATCGTAAAGATCATTATCACCTGCCATATAAACCATAACAGTCCAGCCGTCACCGGATTCTGCGAAGTCTGCGGACAGTGAAATATCATCATCAGGCATCTGGATCTGAATTTCACGGGTTCCTGATGAATCCACTACATAACCGGTATCACCGTTCCAGCCTGCAAAATAATATCCGTCATCAGGTTGGGCATTAACCGTGACAAGTTCATCTTCAGCGTATTCATATCCCGATGGGTCAACAGTTACTGACCCGCCATTTGAGGTATCAACAGTTAAATTATATTTAGGCGCACATGAATTTATTGAAAACATTGCCACAGCAATTCCGGCAGTAAATAGTATCCGCTTAATCATAGAAGTCATCATATATTAAATATAACCCATTGAAACACTTAGGCCAAAGCTTTATCTCAATATTTACAATCAGGTAACAAAATTTACATATACCCGCAGCAGAATTTACAATATACTTTTACCAAAGTAATGATTCGAAAAAGATCGCTAAGCAGTACAATAAGATACGCCATAATTATGTTCAGTTTAATTACTGTAATTTCTGCAGCAGTTGTTTTTACCGCAATTACGGTATTTTCCGGACTGCGGGATATCAACAGTGATATTGAATTGTTCATTGAGTCACAGAGGAACCTTGCCGAAGCAGAAACAAAGCATGCAGTTGAATATATCTACCACACCAGGTTTAATTCCGAATATACAGGAACGGCAAAGAAAACCATCATAAACTGGATAAATGTATATAAATTCAATCTGCTATTTGATCAGGAAAGCTCTTTCGTTATATATAACGGTAACGGCCTGCTTATTGCCGGAGAAGAATCCGAAGACTTCACCGATATTACAAACGGAAACATCCATTCCGCCCGAAAAAAACTGCTTTCAGTAATAAAGGATATTCTTCCCCTTTCTCCTTACGGAAGCCATTTTTGTATGAATTCTGAAACTGAAGAATGTGCGGGAGCGTCATGTACATTCTGCGGATACGCAGCATCCATACCTGATTGGGACTGGTACATTTTCACCCGGGTGAAGCATGAACCAACCATTGCTTATAGAAGACTCAAACAGAAACAGCTGCTGATAACAACATTAATCAGTACATTCGCAGCAGCCATGACCACAGTACTGCTGCTTTTTTTAAGTTTCAGGCAAAGCCGTAAATTTTCGGATTCAATCGCCGACAGTTTTAAAAAACTCGACTCCTATTTTTCCGGAGAAATTGAAGCCGACCATATTGCAGAAGAACAGGATATTGAGTATCAGGAATTCATCAATCTGGCCAAATATTCAATTATAACCCTGAAACAGAAGGAAACTGCGCAGAAGCATCTCTCGACAGCCCTTCAGATTTCAGGTTATATTTCATGGGAGTACGATATAGAAAGCGGACATATCAGCCATCCGGATAACCTGACAAGCCGTGAGTTCAAAGCCTATTCTGAAATGGTCGTAACGCCTGAAAATCTTGCAGAGAAGAATCTTGCCCCCCTATACGGAAACAAGGCAGACCAGCTTTTCCGGCTTATAAAATCGGGAAAAGAAAACAGCATATATATTGAATATAAATTAAGAATAAACCATGAAACTGAAAAGTGGTTTAACCTCTATTATCAGATTACCCAAACAGACTCAAACGGGAAACCTTCTAGACTTCTTGGAATAGCAAGTGATATAACAGAAAAGGTTAACATGTCGGAAATGGTTATTCAGTCTGAGAAAATGCTGTCTGCAGGCAGCCTTGCCGCAGGAGTAGCACATGAGCTGAACAATCCGCTGGCAGGTATCATACAGAATGCCTATGTTCTTAAAAACAGGCTCGATCCCGGACTGGAAAAGAATCAGAATGCAGCAGATAAAGCAGGTATTTCAATGGAGCAGCTATCAGAATATTGTAATACAAGAGGTATTATCAGGCTGCTTGACGACATAATGGCATCCGGAAGCAGAGCCGCAAATATAATAAGCGATATGCTTGTCTTCAGCAGGAAAAGCCGAACCAACATGTCAGCTCAAAAGCTTAGTGAGATTCTTGATAAGACTATTCAGCTGGCATCCAGCGATTACGAGCTGAAGAAAAAGTATAGATTCAAAGAACTTGAAATAAGAAAAAATTATGTTAATGATGAGACCAAGGTCATGTGTGAACCAGAAAAAATGGGACAGGTATTCTTCAATATCCTAAAAAACGGAGCCCAGGCAATGGCCTCAAAAGTATATGAGGATGGTGTAAAACCCTGTTTCTGTCTCAGCGTCAAAAACACAGCTCACGGGGTTCAGGTTGCCATTGAAGACAATGGACCAGGTTTGTCTGAAAAACTCCGCAGCAAAATTATTGAACCTTTTTTCACAACTAAGCAGGCTTCAGAGGGCACAGGGCTTGGATTATCAATCTCATACTATATAATTACTGACAAACACAAGGGAAAAATGTATATTGAATCGGAAGAAATGGAATGGACCAGATTTATTATAGAACTCCCCGCAGAGGATCGGAATGATAACAGTTCTTACAATTGATGATGAAAAAGCAGTACGAAACTCAATAAAAGAATTTTTGGAAGATTACGATTATAACGTGATTGAAGCGGAAAACGGTGAGGAAGGAATAGATATATTCAAAAATCGCAAACCCGATGCGGTTCTGATAGATCTGAGAATGCCAGGCTTGGACGGACTTGAGGTTGTCAAAATACTGCACAGTATTTCAGACACAATTCCCCTGATTGTAGTATCAGGAGCAGGTGAAATTTCTACAGCCATTGATGCCCTTCACAACGGAGCCTGGGATTATATTCTAAAACCAATAGGCGATATGGAGATTCTCCGTTCAGCTATCACCAAGACGCTTGCCCGAAGCAGACAGAGGAAGGAAGACAGGCTTTACCAGCAGCATCTTGAAGAAGAAGTTTCAAGAAAAACAGCAGAACTTGAAGAAAAAAGCCGACAGCTTTCTGATTTTAACAGCAGGCTTAACAAGGTTATAAATTCAACCATATCCATTACGACAGTACGGCGTATGCGCGAAATGGGAATTAGAATTCTTGATGATTTCGGCACCCACCTCATGGCAACCGGCGGCAGCATATATTTCAAGGAAGATGAGGGCCTGAAGCTTGTACATGCTCTGGACAGGGGACATGCCCAAGAGTTCATCCCCTTCCCGTTAAGAGAGAACTCTGTTTTCAAGAAAGTACTTGAAGAAGGGAAAAGCATTCTGATAAATAATATTGACAGCTTCCCGGATCTTCATTCCAGCGGTTACGAAGGATATACTGATTCGTCCTTTATGGTATTCCCACTGCCAGATCAGAACGGAAATGTCATAGGTCTTCTTTCCATGCACAGCAAAACAAACCCTCCATTCGTTTCAGAGGATAAGGAGCTTGGACTTCTTTTATCCATTTTTTTCAAAGAAGCAACCAGAAATGTTCAGTCTGAAAAACAGATTGAATACCAGGAATCAAGATACAAGCGTATTACAGAGAACGTTGAAGCCATTGTCTTTTCATATTCAATACCCGAAAATAAATTCGATTTTATGAATTCATCCTTCACTTTCATAACCGGCTATCCGGTTGATAAAACTGCAAATCTTGATATGGAAGGTCTTGTAGATCTTCTTCAGATTGCTCCTAAAAATGAGTTTCTTTCAGCCTATTCTCACCTTCTCAGCGGAGAGAGTTCAGGAAACGGTGCAGAGTATATGATCATTGATGCCTCAGGAGGAAGGCGATGGCTTTATCAGAAAGCAATAAGCATTTCTGATACGAACGGAATCCCGGTTACCATCGAAGGCTTAATCACTGATGTAAGCCGGCAGAAGGAAATACAGGAAGAACTTCAGAAAACACTAACTGAGAAAGACTTTCTGATAAGTGAAATAAATCACCGTGTTAAGAATAATATGCAGCTGATTTCCAGCCTCCTTTCACTCCAGGAACAGCAGAGTGAGAATATGCTCGTTGTAAAAAAGATGAAGGCTGCAAGAGACAGAATCGAATCAATGGCCCTTGTGCATGATAATATCTATAGTGAAGATAAAATTCCGTCTATCAATGTAACAAACTATATCACTAAGCTGATATCCAATATGAGAGATAATCATGCCGTTGGACCGAATATAAAGGTTGATATCGATGTTGAATCTTTTCAGCTTGATTTGGACAGGGCGGTGCTTTGCGGACTAATAATAAACGAGGTTGTCTCAAACAGCTTCACCCACGCGTTCCCTCGAAGAGGCAAGGGAATCGTAAGGATAAACATCTTTTCGCAGGATGAATCTTATGTACTGGCGGTCTCCGACAATGGGATAGGATTTAAACCGGAAAGAGCGGACATTGAAACCAAGGGCCTCGGCCTTGATATAATCAAAAGCCTTGCATTTCAACTCAACGGAGTTCTGCAGATAAGCAGCGAGGAAGGAACTCTGGTACAGATATCCTTCCCTGTAGGCTTTTAAGTATACTGAGAGGAATTTTATGAACATTAATATTCGCAGATGGAGTTCTCTGTCTGAAAAAGAAAAAAAACAGATTTTCTCAAGATCTGAAACAGATATAAGTAATATCAGTTCTTCTGTTCAGGACATAATTGACGAGGTTAAAGACAGGGGAGATGATGCCCTTTACGAACTTACAGCAAAATTCGACAAGATTAATCTGAATGGGACACCGCTGCGGGTAACAGAAGAAGAATTCCGTGCAGCCTCCTATCTTATTGATGATGAACTGAAAAAAGCTCTTGAGTTTTCCATTGAGAACGTAAAAAAATTCCATAAAAGCCAGCTTCCCGAGGCAATGAGCTTCAGCGAAATCAGACCCGGCATCTTTGCAGGTGAAAGAGCTACGGCAATTGAGTCCGTCGGGCTGTATGTCCCCCGCGGCAGGGGCAGTTTTCCCTCAATGCTTTACATGCTGGCGGTCCCGGCAGTTATTGCCGGGGTCGAAAGAATCGTTATAGTAACCCCGCCCAATGAGGACGGTACTGTTGATCCGGCCTGTCTATATGCTGCAGAACTATGCGGTGTAAAAGAGATCTATAGAATCGGCGGGGCGCAGGCAATTGCCGCCCTGGCGCTTGGAACCGAAAGTATTAAGCCGGTTATCAAGCTTTCCGGCCCCGGAAGCATGTATGTTGCCGCGGCAAAGCGGCTGCTGTCTTCAGTTGTTGATGCCGGACTTCCGGCAGGACCTTCCGAGTCTGTAGTGCTTGCAGACGGCACGGCTGATCCCTTTAAGGTTGCAATTGATCTTCTTATTGAAGCTGAACACGGTTCTGATTCATCAGCACTGCTTATTACCCCTTCGGAGGAACTTGCACAGAAGGCTGCAGCGGTACTTGCTGAAAAAGCAGCAGCGCTGCCGGAACCCAGAAAAACATTTGTAACTGACGTGCTCTCAGGTTACGGTGGAATTATAATTACCGATTCGATGGATGAAGCTGCTGAAATAATCAATGATTTTGCGCCCGAACATCTACAGATTCAGGCCGAAGATCCATTCGATCTGCTTCCGCTGATTAAAAATGCAGGAGAGATTCTCATGGGCGATAATACACCCTTCTCTATTGCAAACTACTCAACCGGGGCAAATGCGGTACTTCCAACAGGCGGCGGAGCAAAAACCTACTCTGCAGTATCTGTACGTGATTTTATCAAATACAGCTCGGTTGTATACGCCAGTGCTTCAGGCCTTAAGGAAACTGCAAAGCATGTTAAAACAATTGCTGACTATGAAGGCTTTGTTACTCATGCGGCAGCACTTAGAGACAGAGGTCTTTAATTTTTAATGCGGTTCAATTCTGCAGAAGAAGCATTTACTCATCTTGAATCACTGAATAATCTTGAAAAGACTCCAAGTCTGACTGCCCGTGAATACCGTCTTGATCGGATGAAGGCTCTGCTGCCGGTGTTCGGAAATCCGCAGGAATCATTCAAATCAATCCATGTAGCAGGCTCCAAGGGCAAGGGATCAACTTCAGCATTTGCAGCTTTTATTCTTAAAGAAGGCGGATACAAGACCGGTCTTTTTGTCTCACCTCATGTTGAGACATATAAAGAGCGCATAAGTCTCTGCGGTGAATACTTTAAGGATAATGTTTACATTGAAACCATCACTGAGATGGTTGAAACTATTGAAGCTCTTCCTGATGGAGCTCTTCCGCCGGGGGGACCTCCTACTACCTTTGAACTGCTTACCCTGCTTGCTTTTCTTATTTTCAGAAAGGAAGGTCTTGAATGGGCAGTATTTGAAACAGGTCTCGGCGGACGTCTTGATGCTACAAACGTTCTGTCTCCCGAAGCCTGTATACTTACCCCCATTGAACTTGAACACACCGAGTTTCTGGGAAATACCATAGCTGAAATCGCCGGAGAAAAGGCCGGGATAATTAAAAATAACATCCCCGTATTCTCATCATCCCAGAAAACAGAAGCCGCTGAGGTATTCAGGAACAAGGCTGCTCAGATGAACTCATCACTTTGTTTTCTTCCTGATGTACTCGATAATATTGAAATGAAAGATCCCTTTCATGCTGTGTTTAAATGGAAAAGCGGGACAGCTGATGCTTTGACTCTGAAGATGTGCGGACGTATTCAGGCTGAAAATGCAGCCCTTGCCTCGTTATGTATCAGCAATCTGCTCCCCGGGCTGGATACGTTGTCCGGAATCGAAACAGCCTCGCTGCCCGGGCGCAGTGAACTTTTTCCGAATGTCAGAGGTACCGATTCTTCAGTAATGATTGACGGAGCACACACCCCTGTATCCGTAGATATAGCAGCAGAGGCTTTTAAATCAGTTTATGGAAACGGGACTTTGATTTTCGGAGCTGTAGACGGTAAAGATATAAGTGGAATGGCTAAGAATATCTGCAGTCACTTCAATACGATCATTATTTCAACTCCGGGCAGTTTCAAACCGAACTCACCCGAAACAGTCTTTAAAATTTTCAAAGAAATCAATCCGCGCACAGTTTTTGAACCAGATCCGGAAAAGGCGCTCTCAGCTGCATTATCAAAAGGCGGAGCGGTACTTGTTACCGGAAGCTTTTATATGGCTGCAGAAATAAGAAAACTCATAAGCTGATACTAATACTGCTGACAATAATTATTACTTCAGATAATATAGGAATGCCTTAAAACTATTTATATGGAGTCATAAGATGTTTGCAGACAGAATGAACCAGCTTACTCCCTACGTGCCGGGAGAGCAGCCGCAGGACGGACAGTATATTAAACTGAATACTAATGAGAATCCCTATCCTCCGACACCCAAAATTTTGGATTTCCTGCATACATTCGATCATTCAAGGCTCAGACTCTATCCCGAACCGACATCACTGAAACTCAGAAAGGCTATAGCCGATGATAATAATCTGAAGCCGGAAAATGTTTTTATAGGAAACGGCTCAGATGAGGTTCTCTCTTTTGTTTTCTTCGGTTTCTTTGACGGGATAAACGGTCCCCTCCTGTTTCCAGAGTTCACCTACTCATTTTACCCTGTGTATTCCGGCTTTTATTCAATCCCTTACAAGAAGGTTCCGCTTAAAACAGATTTTTCACTCGATATCGACAGTTATCTTAAAGAAAAATCCACAGGCATTATCGTTCCAAACCCTAATGCACCGACAGGCGTCTGCCTCACACTTGATGAGATTAAATATCTGCTTAATTCATACCCTTCCGACAGGCTTGTATGCATAGATGAAGCATATATTGCTTTCGGCGGAGAGAGCGCATCATCGCTGATAGAATCCTACAGCAATCTGCTTGTCGTGAGAACCTTCTCCAAAAGCTCTTCGCTTGCAGGACTAAGACTCGGATATGCACTTGGTACACCTGAGCTTATCACAGCATTGAACACCGTAAAAGATTCCTTTAATTCCTACCCTGTAGATCTCATTGCTCAAACCTGCGGAGAACTTGCAGTTACAGACAGTGCCTACTCTAAAGAAATTATCTCAAAAATTATAAATACAAGGGAATGGTTTACATCAGAAATTGAGGCATCCGGCTGGGAAGTCCTGCCATCAAAAGCAAATTTTGTATTTGCCAGAAAACAGGGATTAAACGGTGAGGAAGTATATTCTAAGCTTAAGGAAAAAAAGATACTGGTACGTTATTTTAATAAACCTGGTATCGATGACTTTGTAAGAATAACGATCGGAACTGATAAAGATATGAAAATACTGGTTGAAGCATTGAAAAGTCTCTGAATTTAAACTTTTTCTGTTTATACGGCTATTTTACTGTAGACAGTTATGCTTTCGTGCTCTTATCATATTAGTCTATGGAGAAGATTCCTTCAGACAGACTGCGTTTTGTAGTCGGTGATATTACGGTTCTTGATGTTGATGCAATTGTCAACGCAGCCAACTCCAGTCTTCTTGGGGGCGGCGGTGTTGACGGAGCAATTCACAGTGCCGGCGGTCCGGTTATCCTTGATGAATGCAGGGATATACGCACTCACAGATATCCTGAGGGGCTGCCGCCCGGAAGGGCTGTATTGACCAGCGGTGGAACAATGCCCTGTGAATATGTTATTCACACCGTAGGGCCCATCTGGCACGGCGGCAAAAGCGGTGAACGCGAAATTCTGGCCAATGCCTACCGGAACTCACTCCAGCTTGCGGCCGAAACCGGGGTTAAAACACTTGCCTTTCCTTCCATTTCAACCGGCGTGTACGGATTCCCGAAAAAACTGGCTACTGAAATTGCGGTAGATACAATTGCGTCTCATCTGCAGAGCAGCAGCCTTCCGCGCGAGGTAACACTCGTATTCTTCAGTGAGAAAGATGCAGATATATATTCAGAGGTGCTTGATAAGCTTAAGATGTCCGTATAGAATTCCCGAATGTCTCTAAATTGTGTAGAAATAGATAAAATACTTGAAGAAATCAGTCTCAGCGGCTGCCATATTCAAAAGATAAAACAGCCCGACTTTCACAGTCTCTTTCTTGAGCTCTATCGTCCCGGCGGAAGATTCAATTTGATAATCGGTCTGGCACCGGGTAAAACCAGAATCCATACTACAGCAAATTCAGCTGTTTCAGAAATAAAACTTCAGCGCTTTGCCCAGCTTATGAGAGCCCGAATCAAGGGCGGTAAGATAACAGGCATTCAGCAGATCAATCAGGATCGAATAATTAAAATCGAGATCTCACGCAGCGGTGAAACTACTGTTCTGTGGGTCCGCTTATGGAGCGGAGCAGCTAATATTATAGCCACTGATTCTGAGCAGAAAATCCTTGATGCTTTCTACCGGAGGCCGAAACGGGGAGAAACCTCAGGCAGTGTATTCACTTTGCCGGAAAACAAAGGGAATTCTTCCGGAAAGGTTTTTGAAATCAGGGATTATGATTCATCTCAAAGTTTCAATAACTTTATTGATGAATATTATTCCCATGTTGAAGAAAATGAAAACATTGACCGCCTTCGCGACCGAGCCGTTAAAATAATTACGGCTGCTATTAACCGGATAGAAAGCACTCTTAAAAACCTTGAGCGGAAAGCTTCTGAATACGGACCTTACGAAGAATACAAGGAAACAGGCGATCTGATAATGAGCAACCTTCATCTTGCACAAAAAGGTGCAAAATGGCTTAAGGTGGAAAATTTTTACAAGGATAATACAGAAACTGATATCGAACTTGATCCCAGGCTGACTGCTGAAAAGAATGCGGAAAAATACTATACAATGTACAGAAAAGCAAAATCCGGTATTGATATAGTTAATGAGGATATTGAAAATCACAGGCTCCAGCTTAAAAACCTGAGAGGGGATCTTTTAATAGCAGAAACAACTGAGGATTCGTCACTTCTAAAAAAAATCTCGGAATCTTCACCGAAGCAGCAACAGAAGACAAAAGAAAAAGAATCAACTCCCGGACTCAGTTTCAGATCCGGAATGTACAGAATACTTGTAGGCCGCAGCGCAACCGAGAATGATCAGCTGCTTCGAAAGCACGTCCGCGGTAATGATATATGGCTGCATACTAGAGATTATCCCGGCGGATATGTATTCATTAAAACATTGCCCGGGAAATCAGTTCCACTGGATATTCTGCTTGATGCAGGAAATCTGGCGCTCTTCTACAGTAAGGCCAGGAACTCAGGGAAGGCAGAACTCTATTATACCCAGGTCAAGTACCTTCGAAGGGCAAAAGATGGTAAAACAGGGCTTGTTCTGCCGACCCAGGAAAAGAATCTTTCGGTTATACTTGATCAAAGGCGGATAGACCGGATTATGAACCCGGAGAATTAAAAAAGGAGGATGAAATGGATTTCACTCTCACCGGCGACGAGAAGTCGGCTCTTATACAAACGGCACGCGGAAGAATAAGGACAGAACTTTTCGGCGAAGATCCTGAATATCCCGAAGCTTCGGGGGTTCTCAATGAAATCTGCGGAGCCTTTGTTACACTTCATATTACCGGAAGCCTTAGAGGCTGTATTGGAAATATTGTCGGGAGACTTCCGTTAATTACCACAGTTAAAGAAATGGCACACGCGGCGGCCTTTGAAGATCCCAGATTTCCACCGCTGACCAAAGGCGAGTGGAATATGATTGATATTGAAATATCTGTCCTTTCTCCCCTGCATCAGGCAGCTGGTGTGAATGAAATTGAGGTTGGTAAGCACGGCATCTTCATGAAAAAGGGATATCACTCCGGGGTGCTTCTTCCACAGGTACCAATCGAGCAGGGCTGGGACCGCGACAGATTTGTACAGCATACATGCCTGAAAGCCGGGCTTCCACCGGATGCATGGAAAGATCCTGCAATGGAGATTTATCTTTTTACTGCTATTGTGTTCGGCGAAAAGGATATTTAGCGATTCTTCTGCTGAGTTGTTACGGCAAATTCCCTGACAGCGTCTGATATTCCTTCCAGGTCTTCCGGACTGTACCAGTTGATATCAGGGAGCTGACGGAAGAAAGTAATCTGCCGCTTTGCATAACGTCTGGAATTGCGTTTTATTAGCTCAACAGTTTTTTCAAAGCTTGTCTTTCCTGATTCATAATCAAAAAATTCACTGTAGCCTATTGCCTTCATCCCCGGATCTTCGGGGCCGTATCCAGCTTCTTTTAATTTCTTAAACTCGGATTCAAGTCCTTCATCGAGCATCTGTTCTACACGTTCATTTATTCTCCGGTAAAGCTCATCCCGCGGACGATCCAGCCCTATCAGAAAAAACCTGTAACCGCCTCTAGGGGTATCGGGAATCTTATAATCAGAGAGAGGTTTACCGGTATTTTGAAAAACCTCCAGTGTCCGGACAAGTCTGTAATGATCATTTTTTTCTATTCGTTCTGCGGATACAGGGTCAACCTGTGCGAGTTCTTTGAGTAATTCAGATGGACCTTCGGTCTGCAGACGTTTTTCAAGCCTGACCCTGATTTCTTCTGAAGAAGCAGGAGCCTCAGGCAGTCCGAAAATAAAATTTTTAAAATAAAAGCCTGTACCTCCGCAGATGACTGGAAGCTTTTGACGATGAAAGATATCGGAACAAAGCTCATCTGCAAGACGGACGAAATCTCCGGCATGAAACTGCATTGAGGGCTCACGAATATCGATCAAGTGATGCTTAACTTCGCCCAGAAAATCAGCAGACGGCTTGGCCGTGCCGATATCCATTCCGCGATATACCTGCATTGAGTCTGCGTTTATTATTTCTGAATTATTAAAGACTGGTGAAAGAAGAAGATTGGTTTTCCCAGTTGCGGTAGGTCCAAAAATCAGGACAACCGGTATACTGCCCATTTACCGGTATTTAGTCCTCTATTGCGTATTCAACTTTAGATGTAAGAATCTGATCTATTGCAGTTGATACAACCTTGCCGTTATTTCTATCGAGGTCTTCATCACCTGCAACGGTAACCTGCTGTGCTCTTTTGATAATTGCAGATGTACAGGCATATACATCTTCCTGAAGATCAATAAGTTTATAGAGAGGAAGAATCATCGGCTACTCCTGGATTTCTTTCAAATTTATAATAAAATATAACAAAATTCGGCTTTATTGTAAAGATTCCGCAGCTTTTATTATGATATCTGCAACCTGATACTGATTGAAACGGTCTACATTTATGATAAGATCAGCAAAGGCAAAATCATTATTATCAATGTCGTATATCTGACGGTAACGCTCGGAATCATTTTGATCCCTTTTTTTTGTAAAATCGGCAATGGCCTTCGAATCTCCGCCTTCCCTATTGTGAATTCTTGAAGCCCTGACCTCATCGGAAGCTGTTAAATAAATTTTCAGGTCAGCCTCTTTAAGCATCCAGATAGCAAGGCGGCTTCCGTATACACAGTTTCCTTCCATAGCCAGCTCAACATTCCGGTTATCAAGCTTTCGGTCATATGAAAAATCATCCTTGGTCATAGCATGAAGCTCTTCAAAAGGAATTCCCATTTCATCAGCCATCTGCCTGAAGGTATAGTTAATCATTTTCAGTCCAAGTTTTTCAGCAACAAGACCGGTTACAGTTGTATTACCGCAGCCGCTCTTGCCTGATATGGCTATCTTGATATCCTTTTTCATCTATTCAACATTCCTCAGCTGTTCCCGAATCTTTTCAAGGTTGTCTTTTACTTCAACAACCCTTTTATTCACTTCAAATATTGTCGATTTAGAACCGATTGTGTTCACCTCACGGTTAATTTCCTGGCAAATAAAGTCGAGCTTTTTTCCGACGGCTTCCCCTGACTCTACCCCCTCAATGAAGGAATCAAGATGGCCGCGAAGACGCATAATCTCTTCATTGATTGTATATTTTACCAGCAGGACTGCTGTTTCAGTAAGAATCCGCTGCTCATCAATTTCACTTCCCAGCACTTCCTGAAATTTTGAAGCAATTCCGTTTCTGATTTCGGATTCCATCTCGTCACCCTTCTGCTCAAAGAGTTCAAGGGCACTGTAGATTCCGTTTATATTATTACGTATATCGGCTTCTGTTTCTGCTCCCTCTTTCTGTCTTGAAGCATCCCACTGTCTGAAGCCTTCCTCATACATCGGCGCAAGCAGTTCACGGTAATGATCAATATCCCGCTTTTTTTCAGTTTTAAGAATCCCGTCGAGGGCAAGAAAATGAGAAAGTTCAAGGCTCTGCTCAATACCGGCAAGCTCCTTAATTTTATTCAGGGTTTCTGAATATACAGCGACAGCAGGTTTATCAAGATGGACAACTATATCCTCTTCAAGTTCCCTTACCCTGATATATACTTCAACTCTGCCCCTTTCAGCCCTGCTTGAGATAAACTTACGCAGCTCTGCTTCAAGCGGATTAAGAAATACCGGCTGATTGATAATAATATCAAGGTATCTGTTATTGTATGATTTAATCTCAAGAGTGATATGGATTTTCTCATCCTGGAACTCGGTATAGCCGTATCCGGTCATGCTTTTCATTCAGTACATCCGTATTGTTCTTCTTTAAAATAACTGTAAACCGACTCGCCGAGTTTCCAGTTATCACCGGCACCCATCGTTACAAAAAGGTCACCGGGTTTGAGTTCGTTTATAACAAAGTCTTTTGCGTCCATTACTTCTTCGAAATACTGAACAGCACTGTGGTTTTTCTTTGTCTGCTCATAAAGATCCTGACCGCGGACAGTTCCCTGTTTTTCTCTTGCCGAGGCATAGATTTTATGAAGAATTACAACATCCGCTGCATCAAAGGATTTGCTGAAATCATCAAGGAGGGCTTCGGTTCTTGAGTACGTATGGCTCATGAAATCGACAATTATCCGTCTATTTGGATAAAAATCCCTGAGTCCGCGGAGAGTGGTTTTTATTGCAGCAGGATGGTGTCCGTAATCATCCATGAAAACTATATCGCCGGAGCTTCCAAGTATCTCACTTCTGCGTTTGGTTCCCCTGAATCCGGCGAGAGCCTCTGAAATAAGCTCACCGGAATCACGGCCGCGGTCTTCTATATCAAGAAGCTGACAGGCCACGGCAATTGCAGCAGCTGCATTGAGAACATTATGAGTTCCGGGAACGAGAAGTTTCATTTTTACTGAAGGGAATCTGTTGATTTTAAAACTGGTTTCTCCGTCAGCCTGTAGAAGGTCAGTAAGCCCAAAATCGCCGTCAACGGTAAGACCGTAAGGCACAAGTCTTACATCATCTCTGTTGGCCCTTATACGTTCAGCCGCTTCAGACGCACCCGCATCATCTGCACAGTAAATAAGTGCCCCGCCATTGCTGAGCTTCATACCGTATTCTACAAATGCGCTGAGTATATCATCATAATCACGGTAGTAATCCAGATGATCGGGTTCAACACTGGTAATAACCAGCCACTGGGGGCTGAAGTTCAGGAAATTTCTTTTATACTCACAGGTTTCAGCTACAAAATAATCATTACCCTTAACAAGAGTGGATCTGCCGCCGAAGTTGGCTGCTGCAGATCCGGTTAATATTGAAGCCGGCAGTTCCAGCGCATTTAGAATAGTCCCTGTCATTGCAGTTGTAGTGGTTTTACCATGTACTCCTGCTATGGCCGCTGACCGGCTCATTCTTGATAAAGAGCCGAGAGCCTCTGCATAGCTCATCATCCTGATACCGCGTTCAGCAGCGGCTGTAAGTTCAGGATGCTCGGTCAGCGAATAAGCCGCTGAATAAACAAGAAGATCTGTGCTTTCCGGAATATTATCGGGGCTGAAACCCTTGAAAACCGGGATTCCAAGCTGGGTAAGGATCTCATCTGTATAAAAATGTTCATCAACATCGGAACCGGTAACAATTGCTCCCCTGCTTCGAAAAATCTCGGCAAGTGCCGTCATTCCTGTTCCCTTTATTCCTGTAAAAAATATAACGGAACCGCTAAGCTCCGGTAACGCTTTTTCTATCATAATGTTATAATAGAGTAAAATCGTTATAATTTCAATTAGAGACGGATCTTACCGATAAATGAGTATGAACAGATTAATGAACATCAACCCTGCGCATTATAAGCTTCCGGTATCGCTGGTTATAATATTTCTGCAGACCATAGTGCATACATATACAAAATTTATGAGAGACAACGGTCTTGCAAGGGCTGGAAGCATGGCATATTCAACCCTGCTTGCAGCTGTGCCTCTTGCGGCGCTGGGTATTTCCCTTATGAATTCCTTTGGAATTCTTGATTCAGCACAAACTAAACTGACAGAGTTCATTGTTCAGCTTATGATTCCAACCAGACAAGCTGAGGCGACAGCCCTTCTTGAACAGTTTCTGGAAAACTCAGGAAAGCTTGGGGTGGTCGGACTGGTTTTTTTTACAATTTCGAGTGTTTTTCTTCTGGACAGCATAAGCAGCAATCTCAATGCAATATGGGGCAGCAAGCCTAAAAACAACTTCTTTTCTAAATTTACAACCTACACATCGGTTATAATATTCGGAACTTTGCTTATCACTGTAAGCCTTACCCTCTCAAAGGGAATCAATCCCTGGATCTTCGATAAGGCAAAGGCATTAACCCGGGTATTTATATCGATTTCACCCTTTGTGTTCAATTTTATGATAATAAGCATGCTGATTATCCTCACTCCATCGGCAAAAGTTAAGCCTTCAAGTGCCGCTATTGCAGCGGTGCTCGGCTCGATAGCCTGGGAAATTATGAAATTCGGCTTCGTAAACATATCCAGCTGGGCTTTGCGGGCATCTGTAATTTACGGAACAATAGCAATTGTACCGGTCTTTCTTTTCTGGCTTTATATTCTCTGGATAATCATTATTGCCGCTATGGAACTGACCTGGCTTCATCAGCATAGAAACAAGCCATGGACCAGACAGGAACCTTCAGAGATGCAGCCTGCTGAAAAAGCCGCCTTTGGTCTTGAAGTCTTTGTCTTTATAGCTGAAAAATTCGACGAAGGCGGAGAAGCGCCGGACATCAACGAACTGGCCATTAAGTTTGCAGTTTCCACTGAAGATATAAAAACAGTCACCGATCTGCTGATAACTTCTAATTTGCTGATAACAACAGGAGAAGACTCAGAGGCTCTGGTGCCTTCACGAAGTCTTACGTCAATGGATGTTGAAGATGTTGTTAAAGTACTGTTCGGGGAAATACAGTTTAGAAACGTATACAACAGGGAAGCGGCCAGAGTAATCCAGCGTATTTTGTATACTGGTATAGATCAGGTATCATCGCTGAACATGTCTGACCTTCTGATACAAAAAAAACCCGGTCAAAAAACCGGGCTTTCAGCATCAGAATCTGATGATTAAAGAGCAGCTACAGCTTCAGCCTTTTTTCCGGCTGCAATTGCTGCCTTACACTGCTTACAGATCATGAATTTCTTCTCATCTTTAGAGTATTCGTAGATAACTTTGATACCGGTTCTCTTGCAGACAGGGCAGCTCCCTCTTCCGTTATTGACCAGCTCACGAACACCAAAACCTCTATGTGATTTTGACATTAATATCTCCTTTCATACCGCCTGCCGCGGTTGATAACTGATTTACAGATATAAAATCCGGTCTGTTAATATACCTGTAGGCATGAAAAAAGTCAATGGAGTTAATAAAGCCTGGGGTTATAGAGGGTTTCCGGAAGTTCTATTCTGCATGTCAGACCCTTAGGAGTACCTGCAGAAAAGTAAAGCCGTCCGTTCAGCTGTGATTCAACCAGTTTTTTTATCATCCTGATTCCGAATCCTGAAGAATCTGAAATATCGGAAATATTTTCAATCTGAATTCCATCATCACTGTACTCAAGAATATAATAGTTATTTTCAGTCTTATGCAGAGTGATATTTATTAAACCTCTTTTAGTTTCCTTAAAAGCATATTTGAGCGAGTTGGTTATCAACTCGTTCAAAACCAGCCCGAAAGGCACTGCGGCATCTATTTCAAGGTATATTTTATCAACTGAAATCTCAGCATCAATCACTGTATCCATATCGGAAAAACTGCCTATATTTAAATCTGTAAGCTGTTTTATATATGCATCGAGGGAAATTCTAGAAAAATCATCGGCTTCGTAGAGCATTTGATGGACAAGTGAGATCGCCATGATTCTGCTGCCCATGCTTTTAACAAATTCATGGATTAACCTGTTCTCTGAAAATTCGAATGATTTCAGCTGTATCATTCCATATATCATTTGCAGTGTATTTTTATTTCGATGATACAGTTCATGAAGCAGTAAATCTTTCTGTTCAAGTGCAGATTTCAGTTCCTCCTCTACTTTTGTCTTTTTTATTACCTCAGTTTCCAGTGTCCAAGTTCTGCTTTTAACCTTCAGTCTAAGTAAAACTATCCAGACTATCATAATACCAGCAGCAAGGAGCAGAAACATCACAGCACTTTTAATCCACATCGGGATAGTCCATGATTCAGGTTTCGGATTTATCCATTTTTGATATAATTCATAGTAATAACTGTTTTCATTGTGTATTAATTCAGATAGGCGTCTATTTAAATATTCAAGAAATTCTTGAGACTCTCCTTTTTTAACCGCATACATCAAATTGATTGGAGAGAAGGTTACAGATGTGATCTTCACATTAAAACTCTTTGTGAGTTCATTTCCAAGCGAGTAAATACAGATAGCCGCATCGACCTTTCCCTGTTCAAGATACTGCATAGCTTCAATATTATTTGATGTATAAAGAATAGAGGATTCAACACCAAAAGAACTCAAATAATCAATAAAACCTTTTGTAAAAATACTGCCTTCTACACCTGCAACCTTTTTGCCTTCCAGTGATTTAAGATCATTTATCTCATCATCTTTACGAATATACAGGACACCGCTGTCAATATAGGCCGGTAAAATGGAGAAATCGAACTTATCCATTCTCTCCATAGTCAGACCGACAGCCGGTAAAATATCCAGTTCGCCTTTTTCCAGCCGATGCAGCTGTTCATTCCAGGCCCCCTTTATCCAGTTAAGCTGCCATCCGTCTTCCTCGGCTATTCGTTCCAGTAATTCAACAAAGAAGCCGTCAGGTTCGCCATCAGTATCGGAAACTAATGGAGCCGCGGGGAAAAATCCGGCATTTATCAAATTTTCATCTGAAAAAAGATTTTCGATTGGGATAAAAAAGGCGAATATGAGAATGAAGCATTTCCAGGAAAAAAAATTGCTGCTTGTAATGCCCATATATATAATTCTAATTTCTATCTATAAAATTCACAAGGTTTTATTTATTGCAAAAACATTCACATAACGATATCCTTTCAAACAGAGATGAAAATAGACCGGCTGTTATCAATTGTAGTGTATCTGCTCAACAGAGAACTTGTCAGCGCAAGTGAGCTTGCTGATAAATTTGAAGTTTCAGTACGTACAATACAGAGGGATATGGAAGCCATAGATATGGCGGGGATTCCGGTTGTGACAGTCCAGGGTCCCCGTGGCGGCTACGGTATAATGAAGACATTTAAACTTGACCGGCAGCTTGTCAGCCCGGAAGATATTTTCTACATAATAACAGCGTTGAAGAGCATAAGCGATTCAATTGACAACCCGAAACTTGAAAATACTCTTGAAAAAATGAAAGGATTGATGCCTGGACACCCCGGTGACGCCTTTATGAAGCATAGTTCTAAACTCCATATTGATTTTACAATGCTTGGCGGAGGACCTGATCAGAAGCGTATATTTCAGATAGTAAATACCGCAGTAGAGAAGGAAAAAGTTCTTAGAATCTACTACACGAACAATAAACTTGAGAAAGATGCCAGAATAGTAGAACCGATGACCATAGTTTTCAAATGGCGTGCATGGTATCTCTATGCCTGGTGCAGAAGCAAGGAGGATTACCGTTTTTTCCGTATTTCAAGAATCAGGGAACCTGAAATTCTCGAACGTGGATTTATCAGAAGAGACCAAGGCTATGAGGAGTTTGAATCCCGGAATTCATATGGTCCTACAGGTACCGGCAGGGACAGTATTGAAATAAAACTGCATTTTAAAACTCCTATGACCGATCTGGTTGAAGAATATTATGATGAGAAGACCTGTGAAAAACTTGATGACGGCAGCATAATTTGTACGGTTTCAATGCCTGAAGACGGATGGCTTTACGGCTACATTCTGAGTTTCGGTGAATATGTAGAAGTGCTGTCTCCACCCCATCTTCGAAAGATAATTAAAGATGGAGCACAAAAAATTACCGCAATCTATGATTAGGGTTTTTCTGCAGCTAAAAACCAGTCGTACAATTCCTGTCCTGAGTAAATTGCCGGCTGTATATAATGAATACCCTTCTGTGTAATTGTATATTTGATATTGCCGCCTGCATTATTTAATTTCATAATAAAATTGATTTCATCTTTAATTTTAAGAGATGGATCATATAGATCGTGAAATGCCCATACAGGCAGCTCAAGAATCCTTTTGTAGCTGTTATTCATCAGCATAGGATATACCCCACCTGCGATCGGTGCAGATGCAGCGAATAAATCCGGATATTTCATTATCATATCCCATGTTCCTATTCCGCCCATGCTTACCCCTGTAATGTAGATCCGTTTTGGATCTATATTGTATGTATCTGTAACTTCATCTATCAGCCTTTTGACCCGCCCGGAAATGAACGGCCAGAAAGTGCTGCAGGGACATTGCGGAGAAAGTGTAATAAAAGGAAAATCATCTATTTCGGAGGCGTAATATGCAAGACCATAGCCCTCTCCTTCCGGATTTTCGATAAGCCTGGAGAGTTCATTTCCGCGTTCCTGAACACTGTGAAGGAAGACGATAAAAGGATATCCTTCTGAGCTGATGTCACTATATCCTTCCGGAATTGTGATAATATAATCCAGCTGGATTTCTTCTGAGCTACGATATTCCATGAGACCGCCGTTTGTACCTTTCTCTGGTCTTGAAATATTCTTATCTTCTAAAGTTGCACATGATAATGTAGCCATTCCAATAAAAATGATAAGAATAAGGTTTATTCCCGAACTTAAAATCTGCCCTTTTTTCAACTTTTTCTCCTTAATACCGTTTTTACTATGTAATAGAGCTGCAGGCTGAAAGTAAAGTTTACCCTCTCAGCATTTTACGGTAATATGCTGAGCTTCCGGTCTCTATAATTTCGAGAATAAGGCGGGCTGTAAAGCTTCCTATACCGCGCATTGCGGTTAACTCTTTATAAGTCATTTCAGTAACCGGCTTTTCATTTTTAGTGAGGGAATAGGCTGCATAACCATATGGACTTTCACGATTCTTAAGTTTCATCAGCCAGTCAAGCTGTTCGAGAATCAGAATAATCAGTTCATCCCTTGAAACCAGAGACTCAAAAATCTCTGAAGGTATTCGTTTTGCTAATGCATGCCTTGAGGCGGCAGCATCAAAGCGCCGTGCAACAGCCGCGGCGTAGGTCAAAGACGGTGAACCCCAGCTGTTTTCGCTGCCGTAAACCTTATTATATCCGCTTTTTAATTCAGGGCGGTAATTATCCAGGAAATTCATAAAATAATCTTTCTGCCTGCCCGGTTTAAGAGTCATACCGCTGAATACAGCGTAATCAGCTCCGGCCTTTGAGGCCGCCTCTACCGACGCATCAATCTGCTCAGCCGAATCTGTAATGCCAGGGACAACCGGCATAAGAAACATTCCGCAGTTAAGGCCGGCTTCTTTTATCCTTTTAATAAGAGCAAGACGCTTTGAAGGCAGAGGCACTCCCGGTTCCAGCAGCTTCCCCAGCTCATCATCAACGGTTGAAAAACTGAAGCTGACTGTTGCACCTATGTTCCGGTTAATATCAAGCAGCAGTTCCATATCCCGTTCAACCAAAGTTGATTTAGTCAGGATGTGAACCGGATGATTAAATTCACGAAATAGTTCCAGAGTCTGCCTGCACAGCTGCAGCTCATTTTCGAAGGGCTGGTATGAATCGCTTACTCCGCCGCAGATGATAAAATATCCGTTTTTAAAGGGTTTTCTCTTCCTGGCAGGATCAAGCTCCTTTCTCAGAAGTTCAATTGCATTGCTTTTTACACTCACATCACGTCCAAAAACTCCTTCAACCTGATATTTGTCATCTCGGCCGTCACAATAAACACAATTATGAGTGCATCCTCTGTACAGGTTTATAGCATATGCGCTTATAAACCAGGAATCTATCTTCTTATACTTCCTTAATATGCTTTTCGCCTGTATTTCATTTATCATCTGGAATGAAGTCTTTCCTTTTAAAAAAACCTGCCCTTTTATTTATATTCGTTAATATTAATCAAATCAAGGACAAGAAGAATATTTTATTTTACCAAATTTTTGCAGGCCCTGTATGCAGTCACGCTGAAATCTGATTTCACAGAACGCATTCGACGATTTTTCTTGACGAATACATAAAGTCGTGTAAAAGTAAATACTACATGGTAGAAGCACCTGTGAAAAACCAGTGGATCAATAACAATTATTCGATCGGTGAAGTCTCAAATATATTCGGCATTCCATCAAAAATGCTGAGATACTGGGATAGTATTAATCTGTTAAAACCTTATAAAATTGATCAGATTAATGGCTACAGATACTACTCTTCCTCTCAGTTTTATTTAATCAATTTCATCAAATACCTTAGAAAACTCGATGTTTCGTATGACATGATAAAAACCAAATTGAATGAAACCAACATAGAGAGTCTTGAAGAGCTGATGATTGAGCAGATAAATGAGACAGAAAACAAAGTAAGGGAGCTATCAAATATTAAAAGGACCTTCACGAGCCATATAGAATCGATTGAAGAAGCACTACATAATAAAGAAGTCGAAGTTCTTCATATTTCACAGGCAAGGGATCTAAAGCTGATATATCTTGAATATCCCTTTGATAATCGTAAAGATTTTGAGATAGCGGTACGAAAACTTGAATCGGTACTTGAAGGCAATCCAACGCTTTTAATTTCACAGGTTTCAACTGTGTTCAGTAAGGACGATTTTATTAACGGTAAATATAATCAGTTTATTGGAATCAGCCTTAAATATGGTATTTATAAATCCCGTAATAAATATGTCCAGAAAGTTCCTGAGAACTCTGAATATGCAACAATGAGGTTCTGGGGCAGTCTTAATAACTCTGATGAATATTATGATAAGCTTAAAGATTTTCTGAAAAAGGAAGATTACGAAATAGTCGGAGATGTAATCAGAAAATGCGTAGCACCCGGTACCATATCCGGAAAGCATGACCACCTTGCCGAGCTTTATGTTCCTGTAAAAAAAATTAATAAAAAAATTTGACCTTCCCACAGTGGTAAGGTTTACCATCACTTATACCAAAATAAATGAGGGTTTACCTATTGGCTGATCAACACATAAAGGGCTGGGTTTTCGATATTCAGCACTATTCTATTCATGATGGGCCCGGAATAAGAACAACTGTATTTCTTAGCGGCTGTTCATTAAGGTGCAAATGGTGCCAGAACCCGGAATCTCATACTATTAAACCGGTATTATCTTTTAATGCTGATAAATGCATCACATGCGGGGCCTGCATCAGCGTATGTCCGGAAAAGGCTATTTTTCTTGAAGATAATAAAATACATACAAACCGCACACTGTGTACTGCATGCGGAGCCTGCGTACCAGTCTGTCCTACTGAAGCAAGAAGTATAATCGGTAAGGAAATGACAGCGGCCATGGTTATTGCTGATGTCGAATCTGACAAGATTTTCTACGAAGGTTCAGGAGGAGGAGTAACTCTCAGCGGCGGTGAAATTCTTTTTCAGCCGGAATTCTCCCGGACACTGCTTGCTATGCTTAAAGAATCAGGCATATCAACAGCAGTAGAAACTACAGGAAATGCTGACTGGGATGTAGTAAAAGATACTATAAAAGATGCCGATCTCGTACTTTATGATCTCAAGCACATGGATTCCGAAGGACACAAATTCGGTACTGGTGTAGGAAATAAAAGGATTCTTGAGAACATAGTTAAAATTAAGAAAGAACTGAATATTCCTGTCAATATTCGTATCCCTCTTATACCAGGATATAACGATTCATCAGAAAATCTTAATCAGACAGCCCGATTCATCAAAGAGAAACTGGGTGAAGACACACCGGTCAGTCTTCTTCCCTATCATCGAATGGGAATCGGAAAATGGGAACAGCTTGAAAAAGAAGCTCCTTCCTTTGAGGCTGATCCGCCTGATGATGCACATATGAATTCTGTAAAATTTATTTTCGATCAGTATAACCTGATCAGTCAGATTGGAGGCTAAAATGACACCAAGAATTGAAAAGATGCTGAATGAGCTGCATGTCGATAAATACCCGCTATGCATTGAAAAATTCCGTATCGCAACCAAGACACTTTCAGAAACCGAGGGGCAGCCGAATGTTCTGCGTCGTGCGCAGATTATGAAGAACATCCTCGAAAACATAACAATTTTCATCGAAGAAGGCGATCTATTTGCCGGAGCAGGTGCAAGCAAGCCATTCGGGCTTGAAATTGATTATGAATACGGAACATGGACTCCGGATGAGGTTGATTCGCTTAAATCCGAAAACTACAGCATTACCCCCGAAGATGAAAAAGAACTTCAGGAAATAAATGCCAACTTCGGTGATTACAACCTCGTTTCTGCAATGGGCGCTGTTTTCATGAAGAATGAAAAACTCTGGCCTTTTATGAAATCAGGAATGATCCTCCCTCCGTGGAAGGGAAAAGAAGGAAGCGGCGGCGGATATGCACAGTCAGGCCTCGGCCTTGGTCCTGGCTTCTTCCTTGTCGGAATGGATTTTGAAAGAATGCTTAATGACGGGTCTCTAAAGATCATCGCTGACTGTGAAGCAGCACTTAAAGAACATGAAGCGAAGGGTAATTCTGACAAGGAAGCTGTAGATTTTCTAAAATCTATTATTATAGTTCACCATGCAGTAATAAAACTTGCTGAAAGATATGCTGATCTCGCTGAAAAAATGGGTGCTGAAGAAAATGACAAGCAGAGAAAAGCAGAGCTTTTCAGAATTGCAGAAGCCTGCCGAAAAGTTCCAGCCAAGCCTGCTGAAAGCTTCTTTGAAGCAATTCAGTCTTTCTGGTTCACATTCCTGCTTGCATCACCCTCACCTACAACAGCGGGTGCCCGTTTCGACCAGTTTATGTATCCTTTCTACAAAAAGGATATAGAAAACGGGGTAACAAACAATGACGAAATTCTCGAACTGCTTGAGAACCTTAGAATAAAGGATATGAAGCTTAACAGGGTTTCAGGAAAACAGAACAGAAAGAAAAATGCGGGTATGGCAAAATGGCATAACTGGACTATCGGCGGCGTGGATAAGGATGGAAATGATGCCAGCAACCCGCTCACCTACCTCCTTCTTGATGCTGCAAAAGAAACCAGAGTTCCGCATCATACTCTGACACTTCGTATTCATGACAAAACACCTGATGACCTCATGGTTAAGGCACTTGAAGTAGTAAAAACCGGTATGGGAATGCCTGCCTTCGTAGGAGATAAATCCTACATCAACTTCTTCCGCTATCAGGGAATGTCCATGGAAGACTCACGTAATTACATTATGACAGGATGTCTTGATGGAAATATACCGGCTAAAGCAAGAACAGTTGCAGTAGGTATGTTCATAATTGCACTTGCCTACGATATCTTCATGCACAACGGATATAACAAGGGAACAGAAGAAATGGTCGGTATTGAAACCGGAGATGTAACAGGTATGTCTGATTTCAATCTGTACAAGGATGCATTCTACAAGCAGCTTGATTATCTTCTTGAACTCGGGGTAGAAAAAAGCAATATAGAACTTAAAGCAGAACAGGATCTCTTCCCTGATCCATTCAGATCATCACTAATGAAGGATGCAATCAAGGAAGGCAAAGACATTCTTAGAAGAACCATGCCGCTTGAAAACGGACTTGTTCTCTGTACTATTGGCGCAATAAACGTGGCAGATTCGCTGGCAGCAGTTAAACATCTTGTGTTTGATAAAAAGAAATACACGATGCAGGAACTTCTCACTGCGCTGGATGCTGACTGGGAAGGTTACGAAGAAATGCGACAGCACTTCCTTGACGCACCTAAATACGGTAATGACATTGACGAAGTTGACGTACTGGCCGCGGAGCTGTATGACCATATTGAGAAGAAGCTGGCTTCCATGCCTACGTACTACGGCGGACGTGCTGTAACAACTGCTATTTCAATCACCTCGCACCAGCCCGGCGGGCTTCTTACAGGAGCAACTCCGGATGGAAGAAAGAGCGGTGAGATTCTTGCCGACGGCTCAATGTCCCCGATGCATGGAATGGACAGAAAAGGACCTACGGGCGTTCTTAAGAGCGCAATGAAAATCAATCAGGACACCTACCAGGCAACTCTTCTAAATATGAAGTTTCATCCATCAGCTCTTAAAACAGAAGCTGATCTTGTAAAACTCGGGAACCTGATTAAAACTTATTTTGCCCAGGGCGGAAAACATATGCAGTTCAATATAGTTGATAAAGATCATCTTATAGCTGCAAAGATCGAACCTGAAAAGCATAAGGATCTTGTAGTAAGAGTTGCCGGATACAGTGCTTATTTTACAGCACTTGGCGAACCAATGCAGGATGAAATTATAGAACGAACCGAATTCTCTCAGGTTTAACTAGGGTATAATGCCGGATGAGAACCCGGCATTTAAATATTTACTTTCAAGGGGGCGTGATGTCGATTATCATCATCAGTCTAATTGCAATTGTTGCTGTAATTGCATTAGGAGCTAAAACTAAAACTAATATAGGTCTGTGGGCTATAGCTGCAGCCTATATTATCGGAGTCTTTGTCCTTGGCGAATCACCACGAGGTTTAGTGGGAGTATTTCCAACAAGACTATTTCTGCTGCTTTTTTCTGTTACACTTTTCTACAGCTTTGCCGTACTTAACGGAACACTTGGAAAAGTTGCGGATAAGGTCGTTTATGCTGTCCGGAACATGCCATGGGCAATTCCCATTGTACTGTTCATTCTATCATTTATTATGGCTGCGATAGGAGCCGGAGACGGCGCTACTGTTATGATGATTCCTATCGGTCTGTCCATAGCCAAAGTTACAGGAATGAATAATATTCTTGCTGCTGTATCCTGTGTATCTGGTATCAGTGCAGGAGGTTTTTCACCGATAAGTACTGCAGGTATCTTCCTCAGGGAGATGGCCATGACTGCAGGTGGGCATTCAGTTGAAGAAGTGAACAGTTACGGAAACCATGCGTTTTTTCAGATTACACTTCTTTTCACAATAATATTTATTGCCGCTTATATAATTTTCAAGGGATATAAAATTGAAGCACCGGTTCTTGAAAAACCTGAACCCTTCGAGTCGAAACAGAAGGCAAATCTTGCTGTTATCATCGGCTTTGTAGTAGTTCTTGTTGCAGCACCGCTTCTTGGACTAATTTTCCCGAACAGCCCTGCTGCTACGAAAATAGCCAGTGGTGTATACCTGGTCTGGATCGCTTTCATCGGTACAGTAGTTCTTTCTGTACTTAAAGTCGGTGATGAAAAAGCAGCTTTTAAGCGTGTTCCTCTTTCCGCCCTTACAACTCTCTGCGGTATGGGAACACTTATCGGAATAGTCAGCAAAACCGGAGCTATCGAGATGGTATCAACATGGCTTGGAGAAAGCGTTCCGGTTGCAATTGTACCAATAGTGCTTGCACTTATTGCAGGAGTGATGAGTCTTTTTGTAAGCGGGTTCGTAGTTAACACTACTTTCTTTGCCCTGGTTCCGGCACTGGCAATAGCCGGCGGATTTGTGCCCGGTATCGGCTATGCAGCTGTAGCAGTAGGAGCAATGGCTACTGCAGTATCACCGTTCTCCGGTTCAGGCGGTCTTGTAGTCGCAAGTGTTGATGATGACGGTCACAGGAAAACTATTTTCAACTTCCTTCTTGGCTGGCCGTTTATTAACCTTGCACTTTATTTAATTTTGGTTGCTATAGGTATCTATTAGCATCGTCCTAATAATTCCTTTTCATTTTGCTCCGGCTGGAGCCTCAGCTTAAGCCGGAGCCCTTTTTTCTGAATTGAGTGAATTCATTTTTTTACTGAAACGGTTAAGCTGACTGACATTTTCCTGTCCTATTTCAGAGACTCTCACAGCCTGGGCTTCTGCATCAGTGAAAATTCTTTTTATATCAGATATGGTTTCTGCTACATTTTCTGCCCGGCTGACTATCTCATCGAGCTTCTCTGTGTTTTGTGCATTTATATTTTCAAGGTTCTTCATAGCTTCATCGGCAAGTGCCGATTTATCAACTATTCCTTCAATTTCGGACAGAATAGCACCGGTTCCCTGAGACATCTCATCTATACCTGCAGAAGCCTCCCTGAACATCGATGAAACCTTTCGTATTTCTTCTGTAATTAAGTGAAATGTCTGCCCTACTCTCTGACTGGCTTCAGTAGTCCTGCTGACTGCAGAGAGACTTTCTGATAAACGTTCAGAAATATTCCTGGAATTTTTAGCTGTTTCTTCCGCCAGTTTTCTTATTTCGTCGGCGACAACTGCAAAACCTTTACCTGATTCTCCCGCATGGGCTGCTTCAATTGCCGCATTCATTGCCAGTAAGTTTGTACGATCAGCAATACTCATAATAATCTGAACCATTTCAAGCATATCAGATGAACTCTTGTCTATACTGTTAATCAGTCCAACAGAATCATCCATTTCTGCTTCACCGGACATCGAGGAGGAAACCAAAGCCTCCACTGCCTTCATCTGTGAGGCTGTATTTGATGAAATTGAATTAATATTGGCGATTAGCTGCTCTACAGAAGAAGATGTAGTCTGTACGGTAAGATTGTATTTATCGAGGGTTGAATTGAGAAAATCTACCGATTCAACAGATTTTTTATTTGCTCCTGACATCTCAAATATGCTTGTTTCCAATTCTTCTACAGAGGTTTTAATACGGTTTAAATCTGATGAAACTCTGCTAATCGTATTAATCGAAGTATCCGAGGAACTCCTGAGCTCCTCACCTATTCCGGTGAAGATTTCAAATGTTTCCTTAACTCCTGTATTAAACTCTGCAAAATGTTTCTGAACTTCCGACTTTGAATCTTCCGCATCCTTCACAAGAGTTTTAAGCAGTCTGAGTATCATAACAGCTGTAAAGCCTGAGCCGATAACTATTATATAACAGGTAACCAGATTCTGAACATCAAGAATACCGACTTGTCCCTTCTGTGAAGGAAGAACATCAACCAGATAAATTGCAGATATTGCTGCACAATTTAATATCGTTGCAGCAACAGGCTGGTATATAGAATATCCTACAAGACAGGTGATAATGAGAAAAAACAGCCCAAGTGCTGAAATCACATAGGTTTCATATACATCTACATAGGCATCAAACTTGATTGTTGCAAAAATTATTAAAAAGAATACTGCAAGAAATAAATTTACAGCTATTTTAAATTTCCCTTTTTTAATCAGAACAAGAAAAAATAAGCAGCAGACAGCCAGAACTGAGGTCATAACCATAGCCACAACCGCTCCGGTTAAAGCCATTGCCAGTGTCAGCAATAGTGAAAGAATGATAAATAGAAAATTGATCACTACAAGAATCGAAGCTTTTTTCTGAACTTCGAGCGGACTTTCTGAATAACATTTTAAGAAATATGCACTTGGATTAGTCATATTTTTAATTTATATTGATTTTAATTGACATGTCCAGCTGTTTATTTATTAATTATGTTTTCAAACCTTTTAACACTTATAGGATGATAACTAAGAATTTTTCCATTATGAATAATACCGAATGCACCGAAGGGGCTTGGAGAGTTCTGAGCCTCTTCATGTGAATTGATTTCTATCAGCTGCGGATTAAGCCTTTTATCTTCAGCTGCTTTTATGATGGCATCAACATTCTTCACTGTGTAGGGGCACTGGGCTGATCTGAAAATATAAAATCCCTTATCAAACTTCTCTGGGTGGATTTTCCGGAAGTCAGGATTTGGATATGAATTATCAAATTTGTTCACAAGCAGTTCAAAATCAGGCTTCACGGAAGCTACTGCTTTGAAATTGTTTTTTATAAAAACGCCGCTGTCAGCCATAAAAGAACCGATGCGGGTCACAGCAGCTACGCCTTTATATCCGGTATTACGGCTTTCTTTAATACATTCTTCAGTAAGCAGAGAGGCATAACCTCTGCCTTTGTATTCTTTTTTAAACCCTACAAAGAGACAGTGTATAAACATGTAGCCTTCAGCATTCACCGGTCTGTGTGCATATTCTCCGGGAATATATTCTATCATCCCCTGGTATCCACCCTCTTGATGTATCAGTGCTTTTATCCGGAGTCCTTTAGGGTAGTATTTTTTCACCCAGTCAATTTTTCGCCTCAGTTCAAGATGCTTTTTCACATCCTTATATCCGCAGACACCATAGTCTGCTATGTTATCCGGTGTAAGATCTATTATCTTAATTTCATCTGATATGGCCTTTGACATTTTATTACCCTCTGAAGCTATAATACTCCACAGGCTATACTTTCTGCTTTGCAATCTTTGCGAAATTGCATTCTGGATGATGATATCTGGGATTTTCACCAGTATATGATCTCATCCATTTTTTCGAATAAATCTGTACTGCGCTTTGGGGACAGTAATTAAGACAGGAATAACAGAGATAGCAGGTAATCTTTTTCTGCCATACGGGTTCATTTTTAATTATCATAATTTTTGATGACGGGCAAACCTTTTCACATACTCCGCAACCCGTACACTTTTTATCATAATAAAAATATTTACTGACTTTTGGCGATATATTATGAGTCAAAAAAGGGATTAACAATTCAAGAATTGTGTTAAGGATTCGGTTCCGGCTGAATGAAACACCCGTATCAGGGGCAGAATAATCCTTACCAGATTCAATAATTTCAGCAGCATTCCAAACACTGGACTCAGACTTTTTCATAATGTTTTTAAAATCGGCTATATCTGGAAGTGAATAATTTTTGAATTTTGGATCATTGGATATCATATCGATTAGAAATGAGGAATTAAGTTTAAGTCTTTTCCGGTTTAATAATTTTTTAAGCAGGATATTACCTTTAAAAACTGTGCCTCCCCTCGTCACTATTGAAGATATATATGATCCTTTATCAATTTCAAGGTTTTGTATAAATTTCTTTACCGGGATAGGAATAGTCAGGCCGTGACATGGAAAAACGAAGATAACTTTATTTGATGTGCATATAAATTTTCTTTCATAATATGCTTTGATTACCGGGATTATATCTGAATTTGGAAGTTTAGCCTTAAGCAGCTCTGCTACATGGAGAGAATTTCCGGTACCTGAAAAATAATATATCACAGGTGAATCTATCATGGATTTAAACTTACAGCCTTATTATTTTTTTTATTTCGCGTTTTATCCCGCGCTGGTATTTTATATTGGGATATCCCATGATAAGTGATGACACAACTTTATTCTGTTCAGGTATTTTAAATAATTTCCTAAGTTCCGGACTTCTATCAACTGCAGGTGGTATTATACTCATAATTGAGCCTCCAAGGCCCCATGAATGTGCAGATAATACTCCGAATGTCGCAGCAATCAAAATATCTTCTGTCAGGTCCTCTTCATTTCTATTTTGATGAAAAAGTATCATTGCAGGAGCATCTCTTGTTAAGGTATTTTCATTTCCGTTTTTTAAATCAGGAAGCCGTATTTTAAGCAGTGGAATAAGATGCTGCTTCATGGTTAAAAATGCCTGATTTCCGACACTGTTTTTAATAAAAAATCTGATAACCGGATTTTTCATCTGCTTTACAAGTTTTTCATAGAATTCTATCATTAGCGGTATACATTCAGTCATCAGATCAGCATCATTGATTACTGTCAGCTCATACCTTAGGGGAGGAAATCCCGGTGGAGCAAGACTTATTGCTTCAACTATTTTTGTTAGATGCTCTTCCTGTACAGCCTTTTTTTGAAAATTACGCACTGATCTTCTTGTTTTTATCAGATTACTAAACAGCTCTTTACTTTCTGCAGCATTGGGGAGTTCAAAAAAATCACTATTATAATTTAAACCTTCCACCTCGACAGCGCAGGCAGGACAGACAGCCATACATTGTCCGCACTGGAAACAGGAGAAAACATGGTCATTTCTAGTAGTCATTCCTGAATCTGTCCTTATAATAATTTTGTTAGGACATACTTTTTCACACAAACCGCATATTCTGCATAAATCATTATTAAATTTTATTTTACTCATCTTAATTATGATTCTATCACAGCATACTGAAATGATTTGTTAAAATATATTTAAAATAATTACGACATACTGCTGTCGTATACATGGTGAAATAATGAATTATCGCTAAAACAAAGGAGTTCCATTATGAAGATAATTCAGAAGGAAGAACAGCCGACTATGGCTGTAAAAGGAATCACAACAATGCAGGAAATACCTGCGTTTCTGGCAAAAGCTTATGGAGAGATAGCTGAATATGCTGAAAATCAGAATATTCAGTTCACAGGCGCACCTTACGCAATGTATTTCAACATGGATATGGATAATCTGGAGATTGAGGCCGGTTTTCCAGTTTCAGGAAGCTTTAAAAACGGAGGTAATGTAAATTCAGGATATCTACCCGGAGGAAAGATGCTGATTGAAACACATAAGGGTACATACGCAAATCTTAGTGAAACATACGATAAAATCAGCGAATATGCGAAAACTAAGGGTATAGTTTTTGAAACAGCTATGTACGAGCAGTACATGAATTCACCCGAAGATACAAAGCCTGAAGATCTGATAACAGAGATTTACTTTTATATTAAAGAGGATTAATCGATGAATAAGGTAAAATACAAAAATTGTCAAAGCTGCGGTATACCTATGAAACAGGACCCGAAAGGCGGGGGAACCGAACCAGACGGGTCCCTGAATAATAAATACTGCAGTTACTGCTATGAAAACGGAGCCTTCGTTCAGCCTGAGATGACCATGGAAGAAATGAAATCCCTGGTCAAGGAACAGCTGAAAAAAATGAAGATGCCCGGCTTCATAGCTTCATTTTTTGCCGCCGGCATTCCCAAACTGGAACGCTGGCAGTAAGATCTATTTTAATCAGGCTTCAGCCCTCAATTCCGGCTGAAGCTGCACTTTTACATAATTATCCTTTTCTATTTCAATATCAGCCTTTCTTTCCTCATCAGCCCTGCCGAGCTTCTTTAATTCAACAATAAGCAGGATATAGGTAAGTACTGATGATAAGGTGTCAGCAACAGGGAAAGTTCCCCAGACACCATCAAGTCCTATTATCAGCGGAAGTATGATAAGAACCGGCAGAAAAAGCAGCAGTTGTCTTGAAAGGCCGAGAAGCATTGACTGTTTTGCTTTTCCCACGGCCTGAAAATAGCTTATTCCGATAAACTGCACTGCAACCAGTGGAATAGATAACATTACAATTCTCAGTACTCTCGCACTTGATTCAATTATCGCAGTATCTGAGGTAAAAAGCCCCATACATGCCTGAGGAAAGATCATTGCAATACTGTAGCCTACCATGGTAACTGACAATCCGGTAATTATTGCGGTTTTAAGGCTTTGTTTAACCCTGTCATAATTCTTTGCCCCGATATTGTAGCCTGCAATAGGCTGAAAGCCCTGAGCAATACCGATAATAGGCATAATCAGAACAGACATAAACCGGTTTGACATTCCGTAGTTTACTATGGCTTCTTCTCCGCCGTAATGTCCTAGCGAATTGTTAACAATCAGAACAAGCAGGCTCATTCCTGCATTCTGAATAAAGGGCGGAATACCGAGAACAACGCTTTCTTTCAGAATCTTTGTATCAATTCGAAAGTATCCCGGTCTTATCTTTACTGTATTTTTTTTCCTAACATAGATACTTATGAAATACAAGGCGGAAACCATCTGGCTTATGGAAGTGGCAATTGCAGCACCCATAACACCGAGGTCGAATCCGAATATAAACAGCGGATCCAGCAGGCAGTTAAGGACTGCACCCACCATCATACCTATCATTGCACCTTTTGAGTTTCCTTCCGCTCTTGCCATTGTACTTGCAAAGGATGAAAAGGCAAAAAAGAAAAATCCGATTGAAACCCATTTTGTATATTCCGATGTAAGCGGCATAAGCACTTCTGTAGTTCCAAAAAATCCAAGTATGGGCTTCATGAAAATGACAAGTATTGCAGTAAGAATAAATGTTCCTGCAAGCATGGAAGTGTATCCGGTTCCTACTGCTTTTGATGCATCATCAAACCGTTTTTCTCCAAGTCTTCTTGAAACAATAGAAGCTGTACCTATTCCCAGTGCCATTGCGATAGAAGCAACAATCATCTGAATTGGAAAAACCAGAGAGAGTGCTCCGATTGCAAGTGAACCGACTCCTCTTCCAACAAAAATAGTATCAACAATGTTATATAAGGCCTGTACAAGCATTCCTGCTGCAGCAGGTGCGGCCATCTTTATTAAAAGAGGGAATATCTTTTCTTTTCCCAGAAATTCTGATTTATCTGTATTATTAATATCTTTCATACATTTAATAATTTATATAGATCACATAATAAAAGCAAGTACTTACTTGCACTTTTAACACTTTTCTGATTATTGTATATTTAATAGTAAGAGGAGAAAGATGAGCGTAGATACAAAAGATAAAATTCTTGCTGCATCTGTAAAACTATTTTCAGATAAGGGCTATGCCGCGGTAAGAACACGGGAGATAGCAGAATCGGCCGGGGTTAATGAGGTAACCCTCTTCAGGTGCTTCGGTAATAAAAAGAGTATTTATCATGAGACTTTCAGAAAATATATTGTACGACCGACTCCTGAATATCTTCTTCAGGATACAACAGATGATATTGAGAAGGATTTCATACTTATCTGCAATGCAATGGTTAATCTTTTTAAAAAGAACAGCAGACTTATCCAGATGAGTTTTAAAGAAATTATTGCCTTTGAGGAAATTGAAAAAGAACTTAAAAACCAGCCGGAACAGATGATAGAAATAGTAAAAAACTATATTGAAAGCCACTCGAATCAGCTGAAGGATGATACTGATGCCGCAAAAAGTTCAAGGCACTTTGTGAATATAATATCCGGAGCAACTTTTCACTATATGCATCATGCTGAACTTAAAGATCCCTACACTCTTGATGAGTGCATGCTCCGTTTCGTGAAGGATTTTACCCGCGGTATACTAAAGTGTCCCGCAGGCTGCTGAATAAATTCTAATTACATCAGCTATTCTATCGTGTATCAGTTCTTCGGCTACAGGCTGTATCCAGCCATCCTGGACTGAGTAGAACTGAGAGGGCATGAACTGGCTTAATAGTGACAGTGGGATCTGTCTTCCTGACAGATTATTCATGAGCCTGGATATCGAATCCTTAATTGCGGAATCGGGCCAGTAGTATCTTACCCGGTCACTGAAACTGTACTTCCTTTTTTGTTCAATCTCTTCCTCAGTTCCGGAATAGTATGATTTCCAGTATTTTGGATTACCAATCATAACATTTTCAATTGTATCCCGAAGCGCTGATAACTGACACCCTGATTTTCCGCATAATTCCCTTTCAATCAATTCGAGAGCAAATACCGCTTCTCTGTACGCAAAGGTAACCCAGGGCCCGACTTTAAGAATACAAAAGTGATCCTCAACAAGGTGTTTTAAACCTTCACCGGTCTGATAGTCCGTGGAGTGAGCTTCAAAAATAATCGGCAGACGGTTTCCTGCAAGTGAAGACAGCCCGGAGGCCATGTTCCTGTTGTAATGAAAAACCTGATCATCCCCGAACTCCACTCCCGGCTGAACAACAAGACCGCATACTCGTTTCCAGGCCGACGACAAGCCTTTTTTTTCAAATGCAGCTCTGGTTACCTCATAAGTTCGAATTGCATCTTCCGATGATGTGGGATTTACCTGCTCTTCCTTTTCTCTGCTTCCCCCCGGGACAGGAACTTCTGTACCGATAATATATGAAAGCCGATGCGGATTGCCCATTTCCACTATGGTTTTCTCTGCGACACTGCACAAATCTGCGGCCCTTTCGGCTACTATCTCATCGGCAAGCGGTTTATGCCTGTCCCCTTCATCATCTGCACAGTACATACTCGCATCAAGATGAATCTTCTGGTATCCTGCTTTAACATAGCCTGCGATGAGCTCTCTGGCGTTTTTCATAGCATCTGCAGCTTTAAGGGATTGCCAGGCATTCGGCCCCAGATGGTCTCCACCAAACAAAATACGTTCATCGGGATAGCCTGTCTCACCGGCAATTTTTTTAACATAGGATATAAAATCAGCAGGTTTCATTCCGGTGTATCCGCCGAACTGATCGACCTGATTACTAGTCGATTCAATAAGCAGAAGAGAACCATCGCTCATAGACTGCTTCATAGCCGCCTTTATTACCTCTGAATGAGCACTGCAGAGCGAATATATACCTCTGGATTCTCCTTCCAAGTTGGATTTTAGAATATTGTTAAACTCTTCAATTGCCGACATAAGCTGCTCCTTAAAATAAACAATAGGTTAATCGATTAACTATATTATGTCTTCAAAAAAACATAATCAAGTGCTGATATAGATAGTATAAGATAAAATCAGTATAATTCAGATATGAATACGCTCTATTTTATTCGTCATGCAGAAAGCGAAGCCAACAAAGCCAGAATCATGGCTAGTCAGTTGGCATATCCGCTGACAGAAGAAGGCCGGAACGAAGCTGCTCTTATTGCCGAAGAACTGAAGGATATTGCTGATATAGATCATATAATTTCATCTCCGCTGATCAGGGCTGTACAGACAGCAGAGCCGTTCAGCATGCTTTTCGATACTTCTATTGAACTAGATGAGAGGATAACTGAACAGCACCTCGGCAGATTTTCGGGTATGAGCTATGACCAGGTAAAACTCGAACCCGATTACATCCAGGATCAGCTGAAAAGATGGGAATGGGAACCTGCAGGCGGAGGCGAGTCATATAAAATGATTGCAGACAGGGTAGACTCGTTTTTTAAAGACTTACATGAAAAATATAAAAATAAAAATATTCTTATAGTAACTCATGCTGTAACCATGAGGCTGATAATTGCGACTCTTAAAAATATTCTTCCGGACTACCCCAAAGATTTCCCTAATAACGGTGAAATAATAAAAGTCGTTTTCGATGGTTCCGGAAAGGATTACAGTCTTGAATCTATTTTTCTCGGGAATTCAGATAAGTTCACACATAATGCCTGAGCGATCTCAGATGTCCGATAAGCTCTGAAGCCAGAACACCTGCCAGGATAAGCAAAGCCCCAATCGACTCAGAAAACGATAACGTCTCATGCAGGATTATCCATCCAAAGATAATGGAAAATACAGGTTCAAGAGAATAAAGCAGGCAGGCTTTCAGCGGTGTGATATCGCCCTGATAACGGTTCATCAGATAGATAGCCAGAATACTGCCGGGAAGCGCAAGATAACCTATAGAAATATACAGGTTAAACCCCGGATTTACGAATGGCTCTTCAAGCAACAATGAGAAAACAAGTGCAAGAAGTGCTGAAATTAGAAACTGAAATCCCGTTAAAACTGCAGGGTCCTCTTCATTAGAATACCTGTCTATAAACAGAATAAAAAAGGCGTAGCCTGCTGCACCGGCCATTGTAAGAAAATCACCGATATTAAGCGAAGAATTTCCCGGCCGGGTAAAGATCACCATTCCGGAAACTACAATCACAAGACCTAATATATTTTCAGTGTTCAACCTTTTACCTGTGAAGAAAAACTGAAGCGGCGGAACTACCAGAGCAAAAAGATATGTGAATAAACTGGATTTAGCCACTGTTGTATAAGACAGGCCTATTGTCTGCATTGCATAACCGCAGAAAAAAAACAAAGACAGAATAAAAGCCCTGAATACAGTCCGTCTGCTTAATCTATAAAAATGCTTTCTGAATATCAGAAAGTATGGAATAAAGGCAGCTCCAAACCTTAAGGCGAGAAACATAAGCGGTGAGGCATCGTTCAGCCCATTTTTGATCACGACAAAGGTGCCGCCCCATATAACAGTAGTAAAAATAATAAATATTTCAGCACGAGTATTTTTTTTAATTGCAGTCATTCAATACCGGCATTCACCAAGAATATATTCAACAAGATGGTAGCTTCTTTCAGAAGCAGACTTCAGAAATTTATTGTAGTTTTCCGGAGCTTTTCCATCGGCATTATCAGAAACAACCCTGATAAGCAGAAAGGGGGTCTTGTTTATTGCAGCGGTTATTGCAGAAGCAGCACCTTCCATCTCAACCAGATCCCCCTCAAGCTCATCCTTCAGATATGCATATTCAGGCCGGTCTGAACCAGTAATAAACTGGTCTCCGGTCAGAACCCTTCCGGATTTGATAGAGTCATTACCGAAGCCTAAAGCTATATTTAAAAGATGAGTATCCGCTTCGACTATATGTATTCCGGAATACGGGATCTCGCCTCGTGAAAAGCCGAACATGGTTGCATCAAGATCATGCTGTACGCAGTCACGGGCAGCCACAATATCACCGAGGACAATTTCGGGAGTTATAGAGCCTGCTATACCGCTCATGATTATAGCCGAAGGGGAATATTCATCACAAAGCCTCTGCGTTATCAGTGCAGTCAGAACCTTCCCTACTCCGCATCTAACCGCTACGACCTCTTTTCCACCCAGCTGTCCATGAATAAACTCATATCCATTCCAGTTCTCAATTTTTCTGTTCCGAATGGAATTCCTAATCATTCTGAGTTCAGGATCCATTGCTGCAATGATTGCTATCAATGGATCTCCGGTATTGCAGAGACCAGCAATGTGGTCATCTTTTCAACGTTTCCGGAAAAAGCGACAAGGATATCTTCCCAGCTCACAGGAGCTTCATCTTCTTTCCAGCAGTCATAATCGGTACTCATTGCTACAGCGGCATAGGGGATACCTGCTTCATTGGCCAGAATAGCCTCTGGAGCGATTGACATATTTATAACATCAGCACCCCACATTCTAAACATTTTAGATTCGGCTCTGGTGGAAAAGCGCGGCCCCTCAATGGTTATAACCGTTCCTGTTTTATGATAATTTAGTCCAGCAGATTCTGCCTGCCGGATAAGGACCTGCCGGATATCTTCCGAAAAAGGGTCAGCCATGCCGGTATGAACAGCCTTGCCCGGTTCGAAGCTTTCATGAAATGAAACCGTTCTGTGCCTTGTAAAATCTATAAACTGGTCAAGAATCACAAAATCACCGCGGCCTATTTCTTCTCTGAGAGAACCGACTGCGGTGGTGGCCACGATATGTGTGCATCCGGCCTCTTTCAAGGCCATTATATTAGCACGGTAATTAACCTGTGTCGGCGGAATTGTATGTTCCCGGCCGTGCCTTGCGATAAGCACGACCTCTGTGTTTCCTATTGTTCCGGTTTTCAGCAGCGATGAAGGCAGACCATACAATGTTGTAACTTCTGTATCCTTCGGGTTTAAGAGTATTTCAGGATTATCAAGACCACTCCCTCCGATTATACCTATTTTAGTCATTTCTTCACCTTCTCTTCTTTTATAACAGTTTCGAGCTTCTTTATTTCATCTTCGGCTTTCTTAATCTGATCTTTCAGCTTGCCTGTTTCATCACTGAAACTCTGAATTTTCTCTTCATATCCGTATATTTTTTTATTTAGGGACTGAATTTCCTTATTCTGTTTTTCAATCTCAGCTTCAGCCTTCAGTTTTTCAATCTCAGCATTAAAAACTGTAATCTCAGAATTTGCATCATTAATCTGCGAGAATATGTCCTTCATTTTATCGTTATCAGAGAGCGGATCTTTCTGATTGTTATAAAGTATTTCTCCAACACTCACAAGAAGTTCTTCTCTTTCAGAATTGTATTCGGCAATAAGCTGATCAAGGTCAGCTATGGTTTTCTTGAGATTATCTCCTGCCCCAAGCCCCTCAAGACTGCCCCGCAGCTCTTCTTTTTCAAGATGAAGCTGCTGGTCTTCCATTTCAAGTTTCTCCATCCCGTCAAGATTATCACGAAACGGCTGTACTGCATTTTTCACAGAATCAGCTTCAAGATTCATTATCAGTTCCGAATTACAAATCTGCTCCCCGGCCTTTCTATAATGTTTTGAGAGCAGCCTGTACTGGGATGATATTGAACTCTTATTACTTATTTTTTTTGCTGTGAGCTGAACCTTTCGAAGCAGTTTTTCACGCCCCAGGGCAGCTTCTATATCGATTTGATCATCTTCAAGTTGTTTTATTTTTTCTTTACTGCCTATAATATCTGCAAATATCTGTTCATAATTCTCCATAGGCAGACTTCCCTGACGGAAAGCCTCAAAACTGGCTCTGCCGATTGTTTCATAATTTGAAATATTGTCCTTTTCAAGCAGACGAATCTGCTGTTTGAGACTTTTGCGAATTTCTTCAATTTCATCACTTCTCTTGGCAGTTTTTATAATATTATCTTTTCTGGATAATTCATCCGCTATAAGCCTATCCAGCTTACTGATTCCGGTCATATAAGTAGATGCACTTGAATCATCAGAGGAATTTTTGAATTCAGCGTATGCTATGGAACCGGAATCAAGGTATAGCTGACGAATCAAGTCTCCGGTTTTTTCTATACTTTTCTCAAAATCTTTAATCTGACGCTCTTTATTTTCCATAGATAATACTTTAGATCCTGTTCGTATTTTTATCAATAACTGTTCTGAATTTCATTCTAAAAGAGTGAAATAAAACAGAGAACCTCTGTTTTTCTCTGACTCGGCTAAAAGCACTCCTCCCAGATTTTCAACCAGACTTCGTGAAATAGTCAAACCCAGTCCGGTTCCACCGTACTTTCTGGTAAGCGTTTCATCCTCCTGCCTGAACCTTTCAAAAATAGTTTCCAATTTCGCTTCTTCAATTCCAACACCCGTATCTTTAACAAAGAAATTATATGCTCCGTCGGCTTTACGGTAACCAAACTCAATATATCCGGATTCCGTAAATTTAATGGCGTTGCTGATCAGATTGTTCAGAATCTGTCTCAGGCGAATACTATCAGTATCTATTCTATTAGATGAATCCGGGGAATCCTTAATAAGCTTAATCTTAATAGATTTTCTGTCATCAAGTTCAATTATTGAAGAGAAATTGGTAAATATTTCATCCATAATTTCATCGAGGTCAAATTCTTCAGAAAAGATATCAAGACGACCGCTTTCTATTCTGGCAAAATCTATAATATCCGAAATAAGCCGTAAAAGCTGTTCCGAATTAGATGAGATTATTGCACTGAAAAGTTCTCTTTTCTCTGCGGGGAGTTCCTCTTCCGCAAGTAACTTTGAAAAACCGACAATACCATTAAGCGGGGTTCTTATCTCATGACTCATATTTGCAAGAAATGCAGATTTAAGCCTGTCACTCTCTTCAGCTTTTATCCTGGCTTCCTTTAATTCTTCAGCATATAATTTTACCTGATCAATATCGGTATGAGTTCCGATTACTCTGGCAGGCTTACCTTGAGAATCCCATTCAATACACTGTCCCCGGCTTAAAATCCACTTATAACTGCCATCATTTGTTTTCATTCTCATTTCATACTTAAATGGTTCACCTGTTCTGCAGTAGTCCTGAAATAATGAGTCGATTGTTTCTCTTTCATCCGGATGAATCAGGGTTTTCCAGGATTCCGGGTCCGAACCGAACAGATCTGGCCTGTACCCAAGCATTTCATACCATCGCGGACTGTAATATGCCTTGTTTTTTCCTATTTCAAGCTCCCAGAGCCCGTCACGTGTAGCTTTTAAAGTAAGATCCAGCTTCTCTATCTTGTTTTTAATATCAGCAGCCGATTTACGGATTACTCTGCACCTATATATAAAATAAAGTACCAGAATAATAAGAAAAAGATTTAAGAATAATGAAATAATAAAAGCAATCATTACAAAAAGCATCCTTGCATTTAATAAATATTAATTGCTATTTGTTATATTCGCAATATTTTTCTTAATAATATTGAATTTATTATATATATTAGTTACCTTACTATAATGACAGAGATTACAGATATTCAGGCAGAATTCATTATCAATAATAAAGAAATTCCGGATGAAATAGTCAATTCATCAGAAAGGGTTGCGGTGATATTAACTCAGGACTGGTGTCCGCAATGGAAGTTTATGGAAACTTTTCTTAAAAAGATTCCTGAAGATGAAGTGAAGATTTATTATCTCAGTTATAACAATAAACCGTACTTTAGAGAATTTATGTTTGTAAAAGAAACCACCTGGAAGAACCATCAGGTCCCTTTTATTTTGTATTTTAATAATGGACAGCTGACTGACATCAGTAATTACTGCGGGCATAAAGCCTTCAATTCTTACTTTAAACAATCTGAGCTGGTTACTGAAAGCTGATTCAGAACAGACGTAATTCAGCATCCGATACAATATTTTCCGGATAACCGAGATATCTGAGCAGACGAACAGCATTTCCGTTGCCAGCTCTACCGTTTCTTATTTTATAATCAAAAAACAGTCCTCCATCTTCAATTCTATAAGTAAAGTACTTTAGACTCATAAAGGATTTAAATTCTTCTACAATTGACAGATCATGTGTGGCTGAAACAGTCAGCGCATTCATGCTGCAGACACCTCTAAGGATAGCAGCAACGGCCGCTTCACGCTCTTCAGTGTTTGTGCCGGAAAGGAGTTCATCGAAGAGGCATAAAATTGTAGTTTTTGACTCAGAAGCGGTTTTTAATATTTCTCCGATTCTTTGAGCTTCTGCAAAATAGAGGCTTTCTCCGTCCTGAGTGCTGTCCTTTTTGTCTATTGAGGATTTTACTATATATAAGCCTGATTTCCAGGAATCTGCAAAACAGAATCCGAGACTCTGGCCACATACCGCATTCAAACCAACAGTTCTCAAAAAGGTGGATTTTCCGGCCATATTCGCTCCGGTAAGCAGTATGCCCGGTTTTTCTATCAGAATGCTGTTTCCAACAGCTTCAGGTATTACAGGCATATACAGTTTTTCGGTGTATATACTCCGGATATGCTCTTTAAGAACGGGAGTACATATTGCCAGTCCGGCTTCCTCCATTCCTTTTCTGGCAGAAGCAAGCGAGATAAGAAAATCTATCCTGCCGCAGAGCAGATATAAGCTGTAAACGGAATCTCTATTTTCACTGATACTGTCGAGAGATTTATAAAAACTTACTGCACTCAGATGAAAGAAAATATCAAGATACATCCATAGTGAAGCCGATAGATTTTCCGGAGAAGCAAAAGTCTGTCCAAGAAATCTTGAAGATTTCTGAAGAGGTTCAAGGGAGCTTAGAACTGAACTAATCTCATCAGAGATTTTATGGATTCCTGTATTTTCAGGAAAATTATTTTTTTGTAAAAGTTTCAGAATAGTTTTCGATTTCTGCAGGAAACTCATTAAAGCACCAAGTGCAGGCACAGTCCCTTCGGTGAAACGGGCAATTCGGCCGTAGACAAACATATTGACGACAAACATGCTGAGTACTGCGAGAATTCCCCTTCCGCCCGGAATAAGCAGAATTGAAACTATGGAAAGGACTGATAGAACACGTAAAATTATGCAAAGCCGGTAATAAAAAACAGGCAGATTTATTGTTTTTATAAGTCTCAGGATATCCAGAAATTGATGTTCTCTCATGGATGTAAAGATCTTTGAAAGGCTGTCCCGAATACTGCTGTTATTATGGAAATAATCTGCAGCGCGGTTTTTTTGAAGGACCGAATCTGATTCCAGCTCCGGGTTTTTAAGAGAACGATACAAATAATAAAATCCTGGAGCACTTTGTGCATAGTTAATCAGGTTAAAAAAATCAGATAATTCCAGATCTTTCCAGGTCTGTTCATCTACCAGAGGACGATTTTCTTCAAGACCGATTGAATGTATTTCACTGTGAAGATTTTCAATCACTTCAAGAGAAAGTCCGTAAGGCATTTCTGTTCTGGTGCCGTAGTAGTCACTGCCGGCCGATTTCTTCCTTCGAAGTGAAAAATATATATTTTTAAACTGCATTTACAGATGCTCCGTTTTTTAACTATTCAAGACCTTTCAGCCAGGCAGAATCTAAATCATCAATATATGATGCATACAAAATGGAAGTGCCCGCAGTAGTAAGATTGAATCCGGAGTATGAACCTGCATCGGTAATTAACTCAGAACTGCCTCTGGCGGCATTCTGCCAGCCCTCATCCTCATCGAAATATTTCACCCATGCTTTATCTGAGCCATCCACATAAAAAACATACAAATAACCGTTATACCAGGCAGAAGCAAGCGTACCGGTGTAAGCAGCGTTCGCGTCTGTTATGGAGGCATAGGCAGTCCAGCTGCTGTCCTCGTATTTCCTTACAACCAGTGCGTTTCCGCTGGTGATGTATACAGCATAGATTATTCCGCTGCCGGAAACAAAGGCTGCGAGGCTGCCGCCAACTGTATCGGTGGAAACAGTGACAGAATCCTGAAGAACATCGGTATTGGTGTTGATTTCGTTCATGTAGAGACCACCGGTAGAGGCTGTGTAGCCGACATACAGAGAACTGTTGTTGGTAAACATCTGGGTAAAATCGGAAACAACTATAGGAAGCTGGCTTATGTCCGCAACAGAGGAGCCATCTGAATATACAATAATTTCATCTGGCGTAGCATCAGTAACAGCATCAAGGTTAACAGCAGAAGTATAAAACTTGGTAGCAAATGCTCCGGAGCTGATTGAACTGACATGATCAAGTAAATTATCAGCCAATTCCATGTTCAGAGAAGATTTCCACGAGTCTGAATCTGAATCATAATATTTTAAATTAATGGTACCATCATCATCAGCAGCAGTACCTGTACTTAAATCAGAATCAAATGTATATGCAACATACAAATCACCTGAGTAAAAAGCCGATACAGGATTAGTTTTCGAAGTTGTAATACTCCCCGGACTGCCGGAAAGAGCTGTCCAGACCTTCGGAGGATTATCTTCTTCGGAATCTTCCTCATCAGCATACTGTTTAACAGATATTGTACCACTGGTAGACGCTGTAACTGCGTACAGGACACCGCCTGAATAAACAAGGTCAAGACTTACAGCATCATCTGTAATCTGCGAGTTTGTACTTGAAACACTGCTCCAGCTCCCGCTGTAGGTTGAAGCCTCAACAGCATCACTCATTGCGCTCTCTACCACAGTATCTGTAGCGGCTGCGGCGGTTACCCTGTAAGCGAAAGTACCTCCCTCACCTTCTTCAAAGCTTTCAATAAAGCTGAAACGGATTTCCGAACTTTCATCATCTACGTAGCTGGTTACCGAAAAACCTGCATAGTCATAATCTGCCTCGGCAGAGTCGCTGGAAGGAGCACGGTATACATAGTATATACCGGCATTCTCAACGGGCAGCCAGCTGATCTGTGTTCTATTGGGGTAATCGGGATTACCTTCCTCTGCCGCCAGATCCGTCGGTGCAGCCAGACCGCTGACTCCGCAGCCGGAGAACGAAATGATTATAATAAATGGTATCAGCAGTATAATGGATATATATTTTTTATTCATCAGAAACTGCCTCCTCCGATTGAAAACTCAAGTGTAAAACTCATTGTAGGCCCCTTCCAGTCATCACTGCTTCCGGATATGAGAGCTGCCGGATTTGTATACTCGTCTCCCTCTTCACCAAAAGTGATTCTCATTCCTGCAGAGGCAGAAAGGTAATCCATAAAACTGTAGGTCACAGTAGGTATAATCATACCAGAAAAATCTGACAGGTTTGCAATCCCCAGCGTTGAAAAACTCAGATCACTTCCGCTGATTGAGCTGAAGGAAACCGCCATACCAAGATAGTGTTTACCAAAATTAGTCAGATCAGCAGTACCAAGAGCAGGTGGATCTTCATAGCCTTCAGGCTGCTCTTCCGCGTCCAGGGCAAGTCCATTATCACCTGAATTTAGGGCAAGATGATAGGCGGCTTCGAGAAGTCCGTCTTCATAACTGTAGCCTTCACCATTATAGTAATACTGCCCTGTTATCATAAAAGTTCCGTTATCACCTTCAAACTCATGCATATAACTTGTACCGATTGTACCTGAAAGAAAAAATCCGCTGTCTGCTGTATAGGTATCGAGAACTATATCAAGATCATCTTCTTCATCTTCCTCTGCTGCTGACTGGTCCTTTGATTTCCTTACAAAAACCTTATCAGACCCCCAGCTTGCAAGGCCCTCACCGAAAACCGCAAAATCTCCAATAGTAGTTGAAACTGTGGCAACAGCCCGAGGAGCAAGATCCCGCTGATAATATCCGCCTATTCCTATTTCGGTATTGCCGACTACAAACTCATATTTAGGAGCAATAGCCGTATCAAGAGGTTCTTCAACATTTTCAGTTATCAGATACAGGTATAGATTATTGATGTCTATCGGATAATGAATCTTTAATGAAACCGGGCCTTCCAGCTCAGCGGTGGGATCTTCGACATCTATTGACGTAAGATTAAGAACATCAGTGGGACTCCAGAAATAGCCGACGCCCCATTTTATTGTACTTTTACCAAAACGAAAGTATACCCTGTTATCCCAGTCAAAATCGGCAAATAATTCCTTAACGCTTATATTTAATTCAGTGCTTGTATCGGAAGCTACATCCTCCTGGGTAATTGTCGTCTGGTTGGGATCCGATTCGTCTACATCTGCAGAATCTACTATCTGAAAAGTGGTGTTACCGTCTTCATCAGTGACCTGTTCAAAAGTAAGTCCGTCATCCGGAATTATTGAAGCAACAGTGTTGCTGTCGCCGCTTGCAGAAGTAAAGCCGAGCTTACCGAAAACACGATAATGTGTATCGGGACGGGCATCAAAAAATAAATCGGCTGAAACAGATGGAGTAAGAGTCATTTCAGGATTGGTAATGTCAAATGCCGGGTCCCAGAGGTAATCATAACTGAAGCTGTTTGAAAGTGAACCGGAAAAGGATCCGCCGAACTCAACTCCTTCAGATTTGAGAAACTCTTCAAAACTACCCGTATCTTCAGAAGCAGCGTCCTCATCGACGACCTCAATCATGGAATCCGTATCAAACATGGAATCTAAATCATCCAAATCAGAATCAGGAAGGGCTTCTTCATCATCAGCCGCAAAAGGATCATCAATTACTGCAGAAAGGTCCTGATCATCTTCTTCAACGGCAAAGGGATCATCTATAACTGAGAAAATTTCATCGTCCTCTGCAAAGGGATCATCAATTACAGAAAGGATATCTTCATCAGCATCCTGTGCATTACCATAAATAGCCGGAAGCAGAAGCAGAATGAAAAGAATTATCACAGAAAATTGCTTCCTGCCTGTTCTTTTCATATTAATTATTAACCCTTTCGATATAGGCCTTAGTAAATACAGAATCAGGAAGAGCTGCAGTGGAGGGATTTTTCATAGTCAGTTGTGTCTTTTCACCTTCCTGAAGTTCATCAACTATAAGAATCTGGGCCGGGACAAACTTAGCCCCGACCTGAACATACTTTGGATAGTATGAAGTTCTCATAAGACGTCCCGATAGACTGTAATCTTCTTCTTTAAGGACAATGGTTTGATCTGTTCTAACCCATAATTTGATATTAGGATATGAGACCTCATTGTTCTTAGCCTTCAGGTTCAGGATATAGGTTTCAAAATTCCCGAGTTTATCTGTTTCCCATGATTCAACGTTATAGTCTTCCGCCAGGGAAAGTCCGTCAATATCGGAGTTCTTGGCTTCCGAGTTCTGAATATTTTCTTTCAGCGATGAATGGGTAAATTTACGGCTTTCGGGATCGTAGAACCAGACGTTTTCATCTACTTTAAGGTAGCCCTGCCCTTTCTGAACTTCAGGCTTCAAAATAAGCATTACAAACTGCTCATTTGCATCACGTCTGAACATTCTGGCCTGGGTAACTTCAGTCTCTTCACCCGGTTTTTCTGAAACAAAAGTATATACACATGAAAAATCAGTATCTTCAAAACTACCCAGCTGATCAATTTCTTTAAGCATTGTATTAAAATCAGGTTCAGCATGAAGACTGACTAAGGTAAATGCTGAAAGCAGCATCATTATTAAAGTTTTTTTATTCATATTATCATCCTGTTATCAGTTTGTAGTTCTAAGTGCATCAGCAGGCTGCAGCTTAGCGGCTTTGTTTGACGGAAAGAAAGCGGCTAGCAGAGTCAATCCGCTCACTACAGCAAAATTAAAAAGAACCTGCAGCGCCGATATTCTGAAGGTCATGTAGCCGTTTTTCATCAGCATAAATGCCGGAGTTTCAACACCCCAGTAAATCTGCATCAGAATAAACATGGAGATACCGGCCAGAATCAGTCCCGACAAAACTCCTATAACTGAAATGAAAAAGGCTTCGTAAAGAAATAGTTTCCGCACTATGCCTCTCTGCATTCCGACTGCCCGCATTGTTCCTATCTCTTTGGTTCTCTCCATTAGAACCATCCGGAAAGTATTGGTAACTCCTACCATAATTATTGCAAAAAGAACAAGAAGAATGATTAAGGCTGCGGTATTCAGAACATTAACAATCTGCTGAACTTCTTTCATGATATCATTCAGGGTCATCAATCGGAAGCGCAGTCCGCTCCACTCATCTTCCTCTTCCTGCTCAAGCATGGCAAGAATCGGATTCTCATCATCATCTGCAGCTTCACGATCGAACATGTTGACTCTGTTTTTTAAATTATCGTATAAGGCGGCAGCAGAGGAATCAATCTGGTCCATGTTCTGAAGGAAAATACCCATAGTCATATATTCATCCGGCTGCAGGTTAAGAAGCTCGTTAACATAAGAGATATTAGCGTATGAAGTTGTAGATCCGAAGAGGTTGGTATCTATCATGATACCTGTAACCCTGAGCTCTCCCGCATTCTGCTGACCGGTATAGGTTTTACATTTCACAAGAAGACTATCGCCAATCTGGACATTCAATCTGTCGGCAACCTTTTCACTTAGAATAATTCCATGACGATCATTTTCAAGGTCTTCAAAGGTTCCCGCTTTTAAAATTATACGTTCTTTAAAATATTCCTCAATTCCCCAATCCGCTCCGGTAATGCTCTGACGAATGTTGCTGCCTTCAAAAATCAGTGTTGCATTTATATCTGAACGTTTAGTTATATACTGCCAGGGGACTTCTGCCTCTTCGATTGCCGACATCAGGATATCGTCATTCCGGACAAGAAAGAGAGTTTTGCCTGATTCGGATTTCTCAACACCCTCAATGAATATATGACCGGCGAGAATATTTGAAAAGTTCTCACTGACATTCTCTATAAAACTGCCTGTAAATCCGTTTATCATGGTTATAATATATATTCCGAAAGCAATCGCAGCAGAAAGAAGAATTGTTCTCTTTTTCTGCCGGGTAAGGTTCCGGAGTGAAATTTTTATATCACGCATACGCTCCCCTACTCACTCATCATAGCCTTAATTGGCTGAACCCTGAGAGCAAGTCTCAGGGGATAGATATTCGCAATCATGCCGATAAGCAAAATTATTATCCATGAACCAAGCACTGAAAAGACGGAATATACCGGTTTAAGAACAGGTCCTGCAAAAAGTATTTCCAGAAAAGGGTTTGTAGCCTCAAAGCCGATCAGTCCGACTATCCATAGAACGATCACGCCGGCAAGCATACCAATAAATCCGAAAATAACGGTTATCGTAATTACTTCTGCAGAGATCATCCTGCGTATAAACCCCTTCCTTGCACCCAGAGCCCGCATAGTACCAATCTCCGCAGTCCGTTCTACAACATTTATAACGAGAGTATTAGTCATGATAATTATAGCAACAACTGCTACAAGTATGATTGCAACATTAAATACAATCCGTATTACATCAGCTGTTGTCGAAAATGGGCCGGCAGCTGCTTTCCAGTCATAGGCCCGGGCATCTATTCCTTCCTGAGAAAACCATAGATTAAGTTCTGCTATAACCCTTGAAGCCGACGACGCTGTTCTTGTTTTAACAAGAATATATTCCCAGGTTGAAGATTTATCAGTATCTTCAGCAGCACTGAGCTCTGATATTACAGTGTCATCACCAGCTTCTTCACCGGAATCAAGTTCGAGTATACTGAATAGATTATCTTCTGTCAGTTCAAAATCATTATCGGTCTCAAAAGTAATTTCATCTTCTGAGAAAACCGAATCAAAGCTGGATAGATCCAATAGTGAGGTTTCATCTTCAGAAAGCTCTACTTCCCCCTGATTACCAAGATTCATCCCTTTAAGAACACGAAGAGTCTGAGCATCTATATAGGAAATATAACCGGCAGCCTCGGAATCGAATTCAAGGCTGTATATTCCGCGTATCGTAAGTTCACGGATTTTAAACCCTGCCGAGGCCGGTGAAGTTATTATAAGCTTGTCACCAACCCCCGTATCCATTTCAAATATTTCATTGATAGTATCCAGGTTGCTTTGCGATATTATCAGACCCTCTTCACCAGGCTGGAGATAAGTTCCTTCTATTATAACCGCATTTGTGAAGATGCTATGGTAGTCCTCAGGTTCTACTCCGAATAGCAGCCCCATGTAAGGCCCCTTATCCTCAGGCGCTCCTTCAATATTGATAATTCCGAAGCCTGTAATCTGCGAGGTGTAATCCTCCACAGCCGGTATATCATTAAGGTGTGCTGTTATAAGATCATATTCCGGAATTGTAGGTGTTTCTTCAAGACCACCCGGAGACTGAACACCAAATAACGATATCTGGTTCTCCGTCACGCCGGTTATCATGATATTGCCTGTATAGTTGTCAATAAAACTGCGTTCTATTCCTGTTTGAATGGTATTGATAAGGGTATTTCCAATAACCAGGATCATCACCCCTACAGCCATAATAATACCAATAATAAGGCTCTTTGATCTGTGTTCCCTCAGGTTTCGAAGCGCTATTCTGAGAATTACGCCCATCAATCAGTCTCCCTGCATGCACGGCTGTCTTCCTGACGGTAGTTCTCGGTAATTAGACCGTCTCTGAGTCTTATAATATGATCGGCAACCTCGACAATTGACGGGTCATGTGTCGAAAAGATAAATGTAGTTCCAAGATCACGGTTTATCTTCTTCATCAGGGTTATGATAGCCTCGCTTGTAACTGAATCAAGGTTGGCTGTAGGTTCATCAGCCAGAACAATTTCCGGTTTTGTTACCAAAGCTCTTGCAATGGCGACACGCTGTCTCTGACCGCCGGATAGTTCATTCGGCTTATGATTCCTCCACTCAGAAAGACCGACTTCTTCTATAAGCATATTTATCCAGTCGGCTTTTTCGGACCTGGATATCTTTTCTTTCCCAAGCAGCATTGGAAACTCAATATTCTCATATACGTTAAGGACTGGAATTAGATTAAAACTCTGAAAGATAAATCCGAGAACCTGGTGTCTCAGCTTTGTTATATCCGTATCTGAAAGCCCGCCGGTCTCAGTACCGTTTATCAGTACACTGCCTTCTGTCGGAACATCGATACATCCAATCATGTTAAGTATCGTAGATTTACCGGAACCCGAAGGTCCTGCAATTGAGATAAAATCGCCGCGGCAAATTTCAAAACTGACGCCCTTTACGGCATGCACCTCTGTTTTTCCGAGCGGATATATTTTCTTTACATCCTTTAGTTCAACGATAGACAATTAATACTCCTTACCACGGGGTTTATAGGCTTTTTATACATATAATTTTAAGATAATAAGACTTGAATCCCAAGTCCATTATTTAATATTTAACACAGTAAAAAGAGTAAAATATTCTTGAATTTTGTTAAAATTCTGTAAAAAAAGGGGCATCTTCAATTGAAGATGCCCCTTGTAATTATCAGCCTTCTTATTTTAGTAAGGAAGCTTAGGTTCCCATTCAGCGGCGTTTACTTTTGTAATGGGGGTACCAACGGAAAGCTGGTTGTATTCGATTGACTCACCCTTCATCCAGGAAGCAATAACTTCATCAAGTTTGTTGATAATATCGGTACCTGTCTGGGTAACAGTAAGCTGTAGCCATCCCTCTTCAATCTGTTTCATACTGTTGATAAATGCCTCAAGTGAAACGACTGTTATTTCACCGGGTTTATAACCTGCTTCCTTAATTGCCTGGATTCCGCCGAGTGCAAACTCATCAGAAAGTGCAAATACAAAGTCAATGTTTTTGTTGGCAACAAGAAGTGCACTCATTTCTTCATAAGCATTGTCTCTTGATGCACCACAGTACTTAACTGCAAGCTGGTTGTATCCGCTGCCAGCAAAGAATTCATTAACAGCTGCTTCACGTACGATATAGTCATACTGAGCTTCCCAGCCTGAAAGAATTACATAGTTGGCTCCAGATTTGAAATTTTCCATTATATAATCTGCACCTGGTTTAACAAGACTGTTCTTCTGATCCGGACCGACATAGCAGTATACTTCAGACTGACCTTCTTCTTTAACATCTGAACTGATTGTGATTACATCAATTCCAGCATCAGCTAAGTCCTGAACGTAAGTAACAGCAGCACCTGAATCTACAGGAAATATAACTACAAGGTCTGCCATATCATCTGCAATTACAGAAGCTACCTGCTCAGTCTGAGTATTAACATCTCCGTTACTGTCGTATACTTCGAGTTCCCAGCCTTTTGCGTCTGCAAGGTTCTGAAACTGAACAAGTATATCGATCGGATAAGGCGCCAAAGTTGTAGTTACAGCAATGAAAGATACTGTAAACACACCATCCCCGTTTACATCACCGGCAACATCGGAAGCTTTTCCTGAACCGTCTTCGCCCTGTCCGGAAGCAAATGCAGACACTGCACCGAACACCATCATGGCAACCAAAAGAATCACTAGAAATCTTTTCATTTATCCATCCTCCATAAGTATTTCTTATATTTTCTTGGCTTTGATACTGGTAGTAAACTTATCCAGCATAAGAACCAGAATAACCACAATTCCTGTTATGAGGGCCTGCATTGCAGTACGCATTCCAAGCTTCGTCATAACATTGTTAATAATCTGAATAGTAGCCACACCCATGATACACATGGCCATGTTTCCCTTGCCGCCCTGCATCTTTACACCGCCGACAACTACAGAACAGATGGCAATGATGTCCAGATTGTCACCCATATTGTATGTAGAAGCATTTATTCTCATAGCAACAAGCATTGAAGTCACAGCAGCCGAGAGGCCGCCGATGGTAAAAGCCGTTCTGGTGAGACGGTCATTATTGATACCCGAGAATAGACCGGCTTCCGGATTGCCCCCAACTACATACATATTTGCACCGCTGCGTTTGTAGTGAAGAAAAAGTCCAAGCACAACAAGAAACAGCAGACAGATAATATGAGCAGGTGCAATGTACCAGAAAAGCTTTCCGTTGTAGATTCTGGAGAATTTTTCTCCAAAAAGAGTGATGTCAATCATCCGGCTGCCGTTATTTTTATTTAGTATCAGTACAAAGCCCTTGAGAGTCGTCATGACAGCCAGCGTTCCAATAAGTGAGGGAATCCTCAGCCTGGTAACAATAGTTCCGTTTAGGTATCCTATAAGGCTTCCGAATATCAGCGTTATTAATACTGCAGGAAGAAATCCCCATGAGTTACAAATAACAACGAACAATGTGCCGTCAAGAGCAACCTGATAAGCCAGTGATAAATCAATACCCCTTACAAGGAATATAAATGTAAGACCAATGGCAAGTATGCCGTATGTACTTATTGCCTGAGTTAGATTGAAAATATTTCCCGGTCTTGTAAATTTCGGTGATGCAGTTATTACAGCTGCAATAATTATAAGTATCAGAATATATGCACTGTTATGCTCATCAAAAAATCGTACGACAGGTGTCTGCCTGAGTTTTGCCAGTTTGTTATTCATTATTTCAAGCCTCCCGAACTCTTAACATCCGCCCACATGGCCACAAGCAGAATTACGCCCTGGGTAATATAAGTTGCATTTGAACCTAACCCCATCATGGTAAAACCGTTTGTGAGAATTCCTACAAAGAGAACGCCAAGAATAGTTCCTATAACATTACCCTTTCCGCCGGTAACACTGGTTCCGCCCAGAACAACCGCAGTCAGGACATCGAACTCAAGTCCGACTCCGGAATACGGCTGAACCGACATTACCTTTGCATAAAACACCGTTCCAGCTACACCGGTGGCAAGTCCTGCAAGCATGTACACTGCAAGTACTATTAATCCGGTACGTATACCCGATGCTCTGGCTGCGATTCCGTTGGCTCCGACCGCATAAACTTTGGTTCCGAAGGTTGTTCTTTTAAGCAGGAACCAGAATGTAAGTGCAAAAAGAACAAAAATGAGAATTGGTGTCGGGATACCTAATATCTGTCCCTGACCTATAAATGCAAGAACTGAACTTGGTTCCTGTCCTGTTACGAATTCTCCGTCTGAATACAGGGTTGTTATACCTTTAAAGACATACATGGTTCCGAGGGTTCCGATGAAGGGATTGAGCTTTAAGCCTCCTACCAGAATCCCATTCACAGCACCACAGGCCATACCGGCAATCACCGCAAAAAACAGAGCTTCTCCGAAATTGAATGAGTGGTGGCCGGCTATTACAGCACAGAATCCGATCATCCAGCCGAGGGATAAATCAATGTTCCCGGTTACCATTACCAGAGTGACTGCACAGGACATGATGCCTACAACAGAAACTGACCGAAGCAGATTTGTGATATTCTTTCCGGTAAAGAACTTCGGACCGCTGAATGCAACTACTATCACAATGAAGATTATCATCATCGCAATAACGCCCAGGTTATCTTTACTGGACACTCTCTTCCATAAACTACTCTGAGTTATCTTTAAATCACTCATACCTACACCACTCCCAAAGCTGCTTCAAGAATTTCTTCACGGGAAGGGTTTCCGGACATTTTAAACTGAGCCGTTTCCTTACCTTCATGGATTGTTATTACCTTGTCGCTGAGTCCCATAATCTCTTCTATTTCTGATGAGACAATAATAACCGCAACCCCCTGCTCTGCAAGTTCTCCGAGCAGCGTATAAATTTCTGCTTTAGAACCTATATCGATACCTCTGGTAGGTTCATCTACAATCAGAACCTTTGGGCCCATCATGAGCCATTTGGCAACTATAACCTTCTGCTGATTTCCTCCGGATAAGTTTCCGGTAAGCTGATTTGAAGAAGGAGTCTTAATACTGATACTCTTGATGTACTTATCTGTAATTTCCCGCTGTTTCTTTCTGTTGATTACACCAAGAAAATTCAAATCCCTTAATTTAACAATTGTCATATTAAGCAGAATTGAAAGCTGTAGCATAAGACCGTCTTTTTTTCTGTCTTCGGTGGCAAAGCCCATACCTGCACTTATTGAGGTAACAGGAGAACCTTTTCTGAGTTTTTTACCCTCAATATAAACTTCACCTGAACTGTATTTATCAACACCGAAAACTGCCCGCATTATCTCGGATCGTCCGGCACCAATCAGACCGAAGAACCCTACAATTTCACCGGCCCGCACATCAAAAGAAACATCTTCAAAAAGACCCGAACTTGTCAGATTTTTTACTTTAAGAACTTCATCACCTATCGGAACTTTTCTCTTGTTGTACATATTTTCAAGGTTGCGGCCAATCATGTAGGCTACAAGCTGCTTTTCTGTAATATCATTTTTATTTACAGTAATTATATTCTCGCCGTCTCTTATTACTGTAATTCGATCCGCAAGATGCATTACTTCATCGAGTTTATGAGAAATATAGATGATGGCTATATTTTTTTCTTTCAGTGTGAATATCAGCTTCATCAGAGTATCTGTTTCAGATTCTGATAGTGATGATGTGGGCTCATCCATGATTATGCAGCGGGCATTTCTAGTTAAAGCCCTGCCTATTTCAATCATCTGCTGCTGACCAACAGATAAACTTCCTGCATGCACCTTTGGAGAAACATCAAGTCCGAGTTCTTCAAGTATTTCCCTGGATTTTGAATAAAGAGCTTTATAGTCAATGATGGAACCCTTCATAGTAAGATTTCCGATAAATAGATTTTTAGCAACACTCTGTTCAGGAACAATAGATAGCTCCTGGTAAACACAGGAAACGCCCTTTGCTATTCCATCCTGTGTTGATTTAAACAATGATTTCTCTCCGTCGAGCAGGTACTCTCCTTCAGTATGCATATGAGCTCCTGTGATGACCTTTATCATTGTTGATTTACCGGCTCCGTTCTCTCCGCACAGCGCATGTATTTCTCCGGGGAGCAGAGAAAAAGAAACATTGCTGAGGGCGGTAACTCCCGGAAATTTCTTTGTAATGTTCTGCAATTCAATAAAAGGTTGCAATAAACACCTCCAAATTAAGCGATAAATAATGCTACCACCCTTCACTATTACTGTCCAATGAGGTTTTACAATCTTTCCATTACATACAGTTTATGATAAAATTTATAAATATCGTTTTTAAACAATTTTTATACCGAAATTTTATATAAAACTTCGGATAAACCGAATTTAACAAAATTGTATATTTTTTTAATTTTTGTTTTACGTCTTTTAATATTTTAGCTTCATGCTGACAGAATTAATATATTTAAGGATCATTGATCTTTCAGTCTGTCCAATGTAATATAATTATGCTTCCATTACATTGAAGCTATGTGACAACTTAGGAGGATTATTTTAATGGAACTGACACAGCTGCAATACTTTAAAACTGTCGCTAAATACGAACATATGACTCAGGCCGCAATAGAATTAAATATATCACAGCCTGCTCTCAGCCGGACTATTTCACGGCTTGAAGATAATGTGGGAAAGAAGTTATTCAGCAGAAACGGAAACAAGATAAGCCTTAATGAGAACGGCCGTATTTTTCTAAGAAGAGCTCAGATGGCCCTGCTTGAGATAGAGGAAGGTCTTAGAGAAGTAAAAGAGGCTGAACAAAGCTCCAGCGGTACTGTCTCTTTTGCGATAACAGAATCCGGATTTATTTCCGGACCTCTTGTAAATTTCATGATTGAAAATCCTCATATTCATGTAAAACAGTATCTTCAAACAATTCCTGAAATGAAGGAAGGACTTGAAAACGGTGATTTTGATTTCGCCATTTCTTTTACCCCGATAAATTCAGATATGATTGAATGGAAACCTCTTGTCACAGAAGAGATACTGGCTTTTGTTAATTTCCAGAACCCGCTTTCCAATCGCCATACAATCTCGCTGAGAGATCTTAAAAATGAAAGATTTATTTTCAACAGCTCAAGCTTCAATGTAAGAGAGATAATATGCGATTATTGTCGCAGGCTTGGTTTTGAACCTGATGTCTTTTATGAAGGGATGGAGAATGAAGTTTCAGATAAACTGGTTGAAAACAACCTAGGTATTCTCTTCGTCCCATCTACTGCTTATATATTCCACTTCAGGGAATTTCCGCCCCCGGAGGTTCTTGCAACTCCGCTCCATATAATCGAACCCGTTGGACAGAGAGTAATGGGGATATCAATGAGAAAAAGCAGGCATATGACTAATTCGAGTAAAGATTTCTATGAATATCTGATTAACTACTTTAAAAATGCAGGAGCCGGTTTAAATTAATTCGTCTTAGCATCTACAGAGAAATAGCTGTATAGAAGGCTTCCTGATTAGCATTATACAGATTTCTGCCGGTTCCCATACATGAACCGACAGGATAAATATATCCCGGATATTCAGACAGGAGCTTTTCGGACAATTCAACAGCCGGTTCAACACCGGTTGCAATGATAAAGCTGTCAGCCTTTATTATATGCCGGCGTCCTTCAAGGTCTGTGGCTACAGCACCGTGCTCGGAAAACTTGCTGATTAATTTTCCGCCGTCAAGAATTACATGATAGTTCTTCAATTTCTCCATCAACTCCATCCCGTAGACATTCGGAAGACTTTCACCAAAGTGTTCTACAGTGATGTGATCAATGATTCTGACCTTTCGTCCCGTTTCGGCAAGCATCAAAGCTGTTTCAAGCCCGCTCATTCCAGCTCCGCAGATAACAACCTCTTCACCCGGAGTTTTTCTTCCATACAGCAGATCTTTAAGCAGAATCACATTCAAACTTTCAAGACCGGTACAGTCGGGCATTCTATACCGGGAGCCTGTGGCAACCACTACCGCATCAGGATTGATATCTGCTACAAGGCTGCTTGTAACCTCAGTTTTATAAACAATCTCTGTTCCAGATTTCCGTGTAGCACGAATATCCCATTCAAGATATTCTTTCATATATTTCTTGAAGGAAATCATACACCCGTCGGAAAGCAGTCCGCCAAGATGGTCTGATTTTTCAAAAAGAATAACCGAGTGCCCCTTCTCTGACAGAATCTGTGCAGCCATCATACCAGCAGGTCCGCCGCCGGCGACAAGTATTTTCTTACTGTTAGACGGAGTAATTATACATCTGTTTTTAAAATCCATCCCAAGCCATGGATTTACTGCACAGCGCATACTGATTCCGAATTTATGAAATTTTCCGCATTCATCACACCTGCAGCAGGGTCTGACATCTTCAGGTTTGCCCATAATAGCTTTTCGTATTAAACCGTTATCAGCCTGAAATGCCTTGGCCATAGCTATAATATCGGCACTGCCGGAAGAGATTATCATATTTGCATCGTCCACTGTATTGATGTTTCCGACGACAGCGACAGGTACTTTGAGGACTTGTTTTGCCTTTCTAGAAAACTCAACATTGTGAAGCCTGTCTTTAAAAAGAGTCGAAATCGCAAAACTTCCGCCGCTTGTATAAATATTTCCCCTTGAAATATGCACTATATCTATAAATTCTTCGGCTTCAATCATAAACTCAAGCGATTCATCAAATTCAAGTCCTCCCGGTGTATCCTCAGTCGCGCTTACACGGATTTCAAGAATTACATTTTCTCCGACGGTCTCCCGAACGGCCTTCAGGATCTCAAGAGGGTATCGTCTCCTTGCAGCAGGTGAACCTCCGTACTGATCTTTTCTGATATTACTTTCAGGAGAAAGGAACTGCCCAAGCAGATTATTGTGACCGCACTGTATCATCAGCATCCTCATTCCTGCATTTACACAGCGGGCAGCACAGTCACAGAAACGAGACTTGATAAATTCAAGATCCTCTACATCCATCTCTTTCAGACTGTCTACACTTCTTCCCGGAAGAGGGACAACCGACGGAGCAAGGGCATAGTCTCCCTTTTGCGGCATTGCGCCCCTGCCTGCATGTGAAAGCTGAATTGAAATTTCTGCTCCATTTTCTCTTGCTGCATTTACCAGCTTGGAGAGGCCGAAAATACTTCGATCATTTGTGATATCCATTTCACAATGCCAGGAGGAATTGCGATCATATACAACAGGTGCATTGCCGAGGGTTACATAAGCCACACCGGTCTTCGCCTGAAAAGCGACGTAATCGATCATCTCGGAAGTGACTTTTCCATCAGGTGTACATCGAAGAACAACAGTCGGTGCATACTGAAGCCGGTTTTTTAGAGTAATTCCCCGTACGGAGATGGGTTTAAATACTTCAGGATAACGGGTATTTCTAAGCAACCCCTGCTCCTTTCTGTGTTTTTATAAAAATATGGAGCTGCATTCAAAACTCAGTTTGTTTTGAAAGAGCCTCTACTGTATTTCGTAATAGAACAGACCATCTGCCTCTGTCTGAATAAGTTTATCCCGGAACCTCAGATACTCAAGATGAGCATAGGCTTCGCCAACCGCAAACCATTTCTGTGAAACAGGAAAATCAGTCCAGTCTTTTGCGCGTATTGACCACTTCATGTAAGAAGCAATGTCATAGGGAGTCGATTTACCTATTTTTCCAACAATATCCATGGTTTCATCAAGTCTGAGATCATGATGGTGAATTAATTCCCGGCTTCTTGCCTTTACATCACCTTCAATCTGACGATGCGCAGAAAAAGTCTTTTCAACATCAAGTTCTTCAATTTTCCTTAGACTTGTATAATAGGCTCCAAGAGGATCCGGAAGGGTTTTCCAGGTTGTAATATTTGGTGAAATACCGAATATCACGTGATCTCCGCTGAAAAGAATTTTATGCTCAGCATTGTACAGACACATATGACCCGGAGTATGCCCGGGGGTTAGAATACACTGCAGTTTAAAACCGCCTGGATTCAGTACCTGCCCGTTGGAAACTTTAGTGTATGATACATCTTCAGAGGGAAGATATATCATTGCAGGATTGAGGCTTTTGTTTCTCATAAGGTCATCATAAGGAAAGCCTATCTGAAGATATTTCTGATCTATCTCATTTTTATACTCATCAGTCATAAACTGAAGCATCAAATCAAGATCTTCCAGACTGATAAAAACCCTGCTTGAGTCGGAAGCAATGGAGGGAGTAAGTCCGATATGATCAGAATGCAGATGTGTAAGAAAGATGTCGGTTTTCGACATATCAACATCAAGTTCAGCCAGTCCGGTGTTCATGGCCTCAAGGCATTCCTTCATATTGAATCCGGTGTCTATAAGCAGATTTCTCTCGCTACCTTTTATTAGGTAGCTGTTTAAATTTTTCAAAGGGTTTCCCGGCAGCGGTATATCGATTGAAAATACTCCGGGAAATAATTCATTTACCATAAAATTATCCGCGGCGTCTACGTCTTGCAGGTGCAGCCGCTTCAAATGAGCCGACAGGTACAGGAGCTTCAGGTATTTTCGGCAAAACTGCTCCGGCTTTCACTACAGCTTCATGAGGACAGATCTCAAGACATAATCCGCACTTAGTACACTTACTATGTTCGACAACATGAATAAGGCCGTTGTCGCCCAGGATTGCATTATCTGGGCACTTTTCCTTACAGACTAAACAGCCCTGACATTTATCGGGGAGTATAACAAAGTTAATAAACTTTTTACAGACAAGGGTGGAACATCTTTTCATACGAATATGCTTTCCCCATTCATCACTGTAATTGTGCACTGAGGCTAAAACAAGCTCAGAGGCTTTTTTTGCCATCTCACAGCCGGCAATGTCCTGAATCACCTGACAAACATCGGTAATCAGCTCAAGATCTTCTGATTCCCCCTGATCCATGGTTATATCTGAAATAATTGTATAAATCTGCAGAAGACCTTCGCGGCACATAACACATTTGCCGCAGGAAGCTTTACTTCCTGCTTCAGCAATATTAAGCGCCCAGTCTACAGGACATACATCATCCTTCTTCTCAAGAATCTCACTTACATCCGGAAAAAGCTCTCCGGTCTTTTCACATAAAAATAGTTCTGTATTCTGGCTCATTTCTTTATAAATTCCGTCCAAATTCTTGGTTTAGCAATCTTCATCCTTAGATCACACTGCAGACATCGTGCAGATTCTTCAGTCGCATTGCAGCTTGAAAGCCCAAGATCAACCCTGGCAAAACTGCTGATGCGTTCTTCAGCCGGAGCAAGATCTGTGTGTTTTCTAGTTTCAAGTGCAAAGCCTTCTTTCTGTCCGATATTATCTTCAGTCGGTTCCTGCTCAAGCAGTACTTCACCAACTGCTCCGTCTCCACCAAGATAGATATCTATGGCAGATGCAGCGTCCTTGCCTCTGGCGATTCCCTCGATAACGAACTTTGTCCCGCTGACAACATCTCCGGCAGCAAATACGCCTTCAACACTTGTTTCATATTTACCCGGTTTAACATCAACAAAACCGAAGGGGGTAAGCCCCAGTCCGAAGGACTCATCGATATCCGTTTTCTGTCCGGTTGCAAAAATAATTGTATCTGCAGGGATAACTGTTTCGGAATCAGGAGCAATGTCCATAACAAGCTTTCTCTCGGCATCAAAGTAAAAGCTGTTAACTCCTGCACTTCTGATTCCTGATGGTCTTCCGTCCTTTTCTTCAATAGCGATCATCGTACGGGAATTATGAATTCTAACTCCTTCCTCCCGGCCCTGTACTATCTCTTCTTCATCGGCGAGCATTTTTCCGTCGGCTTCCAGGCAGACCATATTGACATCTTCAATTCCGAGCCTTCTGCAGACTCTGGCAATATCAAAGGCAACATTTCCGCCTCCGAGTACAGCAACACTGTTACCCAGCTCAACCTTATTACCAAGTGCAGTCTCGCGAAGGACATCAAGAGCTGTGTACACATATGGAAGATCGGAACCGGGTATACCTATTTTGCGGCCTTCAGAGGCGCCGACAGCTACAAGTACTGCATCAAAACCATCATTAAGCAAATCCGGAGCATTTTCAACCTGATTCCCGGTTTTGAGTGTAATACCGTCAGCGATAACGGTGTCGACTTCCTTTTTGATTAGGTCTCTGGGCATTCTGTACTCGGGGATACCGTATGCAAGCATACCGCCTGCAACAGGAAGTTTTTCAAGGACAGTTACATCATGACCGCAGCGGTTAAGAAAATATGCAGCGGTGATTCCGCAAGGTCCGCCTCCTACTACCGCAATTTTTTTACCGGTTGCAGTTTTTTTCTCATGCTTTTCCTTCCAAACCTCATCAAAATCGTGCTCGGCGGCAAAGCGCTTTATATCCCTGATTGATACAGGGTCATTCAGGCTGTTTCGTTTACATTCAGACTCACAGAGTCTGTTGCAGACATATCCCAGACTTATTGGAAAAGGCGCTTTTTCACGGATTACAGCCGTGGCTTCAGAATACCTGCCTTCTTTTGCAAGTCTTACATAGCGGGGGATATCAATATGAGCGGGACAGCCCACCCGGCATGGAATCTTGGCAATATCAGCCGGAGCATCTTTTTTGAATATTCCGTCTGCATCTCTGAGTGCTCCAGTCGGACAAACCTCAATACAGGCTCCGCAGAAGCGGCAGTTTGATTCAATCAGAGACAAATCGTCAGTAGTACCTACATAGCTTTCTCCGTCATGGTTTCTGTAATCAAGGACTTTTACACCGCGCAGTTCATTACATGCACGAACACAGCGGCCGCACTGAATACATCTTTCCATTTCCCGGATGATCAGCGGATTATTAGTGTTAAGGTTTATAGTTTTCTTTTTTATATCTCGCATTCTGGAATGTGCTGCACTAAGGTACTGCATCATAGCCTGAAGTTCGCAGTTAAGATAAACAACACATGATGTACAATCATGTGGATGACACGCCAGCATCAGCTCTAAAGCCGTAACCCGCAGATGGTGGAGCTTGTCGGATTTGGTATTTACAACCATCCCCTCGGAAGCCACAGTCATACAGGAGAGGACTGTATCTCCACCGGTTTCTACAACACAGAGTTTACACTCTCCCTGGGGAGACAAGTCAGGATGTGAACAAATATGTGGAATATAAACGCCGGCATCGAGGGCTGCGTCAAGAACACTCTGTCCTTCTACGGCTTTTACTTCAACACCATCAATAGTAAGTGAAATCTCTTTCAAGAAAATTACTCCTGGTAAAATTAGTTGTGTCTTTTTAAAGGATGATAAATGATATCAAACATTACCTGAGTTGGTAAGATGCATTTCTTTAGATCACACAATCAGTTTTATACTTTCAATTAGCCCAGACTGAATACAATTATGAATGTCCGATCTATAATACTGAAGATGGTGCTCCGGGCTTTTATAAAGTATTATAAGTAAAGGAATAACATTAACAACAATGAGTATCTACAATACAGAAGCCATTTCCCGTCTGATGAAAAAATCAGCGGCAGAGAAGAATCAGCTTAGTATCACAACACTATGCGACAGTAAGTGCACCTACTGCGGCCAGACGCAGGACTTTACCGATTTTCAGTCAGTGCGGAGCGGGCATAAGGATATTGCTGCAATCAGAAAAATTATTATCCAGCTTGATCCGGAAATTCCTATTTCAATAGGACAGTCGGATATTCTGGTAACCGAAGGAGAACCCTTTCTTCATCCGGATTTCAAAAAGATTATAAGGCATATACGGGAGATACATCCTGCTGCTCCGATTGAGATTACAACAAACGGACATTTTCTGACAGCTGATAATATTAATTTTCTTAATGAAATGGGAGATGTTTATATTAAGGTCATCTTCAACAGTTCCGACACGGATACCCGGAGAGCTGTCATGGGAGATCATGAGCTTCAATCTGAAAATACCGTTAACGGAATTATTCTGCTTGGTGAATCAGAAATTGCCTACAGCGGAATTATCATGGCCGTACCCAAACTTACTGACGACGAGCATTTGCTAAAAACCGCTTTATTCCTTGATGCCAACAGAGCTGATAAAATAGAAATCAGCCTGCCTTTATGCTCCGCTTTTATAGAACGGGATCTTTTTCCTGAGCTGCGGAAAGTATACTGTGAACTCCGCTCTAAAATAAAAAATATTTCATCTCAAATAAATACCCCTATAAACCTGGCGTCAGAACTAATACAGGATTTACTTCCGATTGTCACCGGTGTCGTAAAAAATGCTCCGGCCTGGGATGCTGGAATCAGAACCGGTGATACAATTCTGGCTGTAAATGGAAATATTCCTATAAGCAGAGAAGATGCTTTTAATATGCTCTCGATACCCGGACCTGTGGAAGTTGCTGTAAAATGTGATGAATCAGTTGAAACACTGAAATGGTCAAACCCATTCCAGTACTGTTCAGGAATTATAATGGAAAATGACTTCAGCCCAAACCGTGCTGAATATATCCGGCAGGCTGTTGAAAAAAATAAAGGTAAATCACTTCTTATGTGTTCAGAAATAGGATTCGGAATCCTTTCTGCTGTTTTGAAAAAGCTCAAGCTGAAACAGGATGAGGCTCAGGCGGTTCTTGTATCCTGCGAAAGCTCCGACAGATTAATCGGAACAGATAAAATGCTCAGTATCGACGACTATGAAAATGCCTACAGGATGTTTATGGCTGATTCGGTTGAAAAAGCCAATGAAATCACTCAGCTTATTCTGCCTCAGGAAAGCTTTGATTCTGAAGGCTATGATTATAATATGCTTGATTTCATGGATCTAGAATCAAGAACAGGATTGAAGGTTATCGTAATTTGAATGATAACAGCTGGATTAAACACGAAAACGGCTACAGAATAGTACGAAGTACGGCAAGAACAGCACCCGGCTGCCATCAGGGCTGCGGCGTATTGCTTTATACAAAAGACGGCAAACTTGAAAAAGTCAGAGGCAATCCTGAATTCCCTTTCAGCGAAGGAAAGATATGTCCCAGATGTTCCGTATTACCCGAGGTGATTTACCATCCGGACAGACTTCTCCACCCTCTTAAAAGAGCAGGTAAAAAAGGAGAGGATCGCTGGGAACAGATAAGCTGGGAAGAAGCCTACACTAAAATTGCAGATAAATTAAATTCATATAAAACCGATTTCGGAGCGGAATCGGTCATTTTCTGCACAGGAACGCAAAGAGACATCGCTTCCTACATGAACAGAATGGCTACAGCCTTTGGAAGCCCCCATTCACTCTCCTTCGGCCCCCTGCTGGGCCATGCCTGCTTTGTGCCCCGAATAGCCGCCTCTATGTTCACCTGCGGAGGATTTCCGGTAGCAGACTGTTCCCAATATTTTGAGGATCGTTGGGATAATCCTGAGTGGAAACAGCCAGAAACTATCATTATCTGGGGGAAATCCCCGGCCCAGTCCAATTCGGACGGATTCCTTGGCGGCTGGATAAGCAGATGTCTGCAGATGGGAAGCAGGATGATAGTTATTGATCCAAGAAAAACTGTCACAGCATCAAAAGCGGACAGCTGGCTGCAGCTGCGCCCCGGAACCGACGGTGCACTGGCTATGGGATTTCTTCATATTATCATCAAAGAAAAACTCTATGATGCCGATTTTGTTGAAAACTGGACCCTCGGTTTTGATGAACTTAAAATTGCAGTTACGGAATATACACCCAATAAAACCTCGGAAATAACCTGGATTCCAGCTCAGATAATAATTGAAGCAGCCCGTGATTATGCCCGGGCTTCTCCCGGACTAATTTTATGGGGAGTTGCTGTTGATCAGTCAAAAGAATGTATTCCTGCTATTCATGCAATTCTGGCTCTTAAGGCTATAACAGGGAACCTAGATACTCCGGGCGGAAATGTTTTTACAGGCAGAAATTTTGAGTTTGATGCAATGTTCCGCTGGAATGATGTTGAGCTGCCGCCTTCACAGAGGGCCAAGGCCTTTGGAATTGACGGACATCCATTTCTTCAGGCAATAAATCTTTACAAGGGTGATGAAGTTCTTGAGCAGATGCTCAGTGCTGAGCCCTACCCTATAAAAGCAGCATGGATACAGGGAACAAACACCTTCGTCTGCGGATCCGGAGACTCTAAAAGAACCTATGAGGCGTTTAAAAACCTCGATTTTACCATTGTTGTCGATGTTTTTATGACGCCCACGGCAATGGCTTTTGCCGACATTGTCTTACCTGCGGCGGCTTATCCTGAAAAAGATGGAATTGCTGTTACTGACGGGGCCAACTATCTTGCAACAATAAATAAAGCTATCGAACCTCCGGGAGAGTGCCGGCCGGACGCGCAGATAATCCTCGAACTTGGAAAGAAATTAAATCCATCAGACTGGCCGTGGGAGAATACTATTGAGATGTTTGATTACATGCTCGAAAGAACCGGCTTCACTTTTGCAGAGCTGAGAGATAAGGGATGGGCTTATGATAGTTTTTCATACAGAAGATATGAAAAAGGTCTATTAAGGCCTGACGGTAGACCCGGATTTAACACCCCCTCAGGAAAGGTGGAACTTTCATCCAGTCTTTTCAGGCAGTGGGGACTGTCTCCTGTTCCATATTATGAGGAGCCTCCGGAAAGTCCTGTAAGCACTCCGGATCTTTTTACACAGTATCCCCTAATTCTTACCACCGGCGGTAAAACAAAAGCATTTTTCCACTCTGAACAGAGACAGATAAAAAGCCTCAGAAAAATGAACCCAGACCCGCTTCTGGAAATACATCCAGATACTGCGGTAAATCTTGGAATCACAAATGGCGATTCTGTATATATTGAAAATGCTCATGGAAAATGTATACAGAAAGCAAAACTGACTGAAGGGATCCATCCGAAAGTTGTACATGCACAACACGGTTGGTGGTTTCCAGAAAAAACAGCTTCTGAGCCGGAACTCTTCGGTGTCTGGGAAGCTAATATAAACCTGCTGCTTCCTAAAGGCTGGACAGGCCGTTCAGGGCTGGGATACCCGTTTAAATCTCAGATTTGTAAAGTTTATAAAAAGACTGAATGAAAATATCAGTAACTTCCTGAGGGTCTTCCGGAGTTTTTTAAATAATTACCTGGTGTAATACCTTCATAGCGTTTAAAAGCCCGGCTCATGGTAAGCGGATTACAGTATCCTACGATACTGGCTGCGTCCTTTACGCTGATACCCTTCGCCATAAGTTTCTTGGCACTCTTCATTCTAAGTTTGTGTATATAATCAAGCGGAGAGATTCCGGTATATTTTTTGAATACTCTTGCGTAATAAGCTGAGTTAATTTCAAAATGGTTGGCAATAGCAGTAACATTTATATCTGGATCATTGTAATGCTTATCAATGTAGGACAAAGTGTTCTCAAACCACGAAGGAGGCAGTTCCTTATTCTTGTTTGAAAAATACTCAATAATAGCGTCAAAAATCATTATGAGCTGATCATGCAGTTCATCGAAAGTCCCGCATGTAACAATCCTGGTGGTAGGATCCAGTTCCCTCATAAAATCTTCGTCAACATCTTCCTTGATAAGTCCCATAGCATTTATAGCTGCGTCAATCACTCCGTAAAGTCTGCAGCGTGCGAGCAGAAGAGAAGGATATTCACGTGAATAATCGTTTGTCATTAGCTCTGTAATTAACGTTTTCGCGTTTTCGAAGTCGCCAACCTGAATGCTGGTGATCAATCTTCGAACTTCATCAAATTTATGATAGGTGGCACCGAATTTAAACCAGCTGTCGTGGCTGACGTAATAATCAGTATATCGAATTATTCGTGAATCATTACCGGTGATATATTTATACTCAAAGGATCCGTACACCTCTTTATAGATCAGCGGCAGATCATTATAGCCGTCATGAAGTTCACTTATCACAGCAGAAAGATATACACCGTATTTTTCTTCCATAAACCGAAATACTTTATTGGCGAAATTCTCAGCGATATCCTTAATTCTATCAGCCTCACTTTTACTGGAACTGAATGGTAAGTTGAAAACAGCTATATTTATATCTTCTAAATCAAGCACATATCCGGTCAATTCAGCAGGAAGATTATCTTTTAAACTTTTTCTTATTATTTCAGTTCGAACTTCATAATCAATAAGTTTTTCCTCTTTGTGTACATCAAAACCTACAAGCAGGAAACCTGTTTCCGGAAAAAAGACATCATATTCTTCAAGTTTTTTTAATACGAGGCTTAAATCGAGATCCATGCCTTTAAACAACCTAATAAAATGTACATCCCTATCTATAAGGTTGAGTCTTGCAGCATGGCTGTCAAGTTCTTCAAGTGATTCTTCAAGAGTCTGACCAAGGTGCTCAATTCCTTCTATCTGAATCGATCGCGCACCGAGTTTATTTATCAGCCTGCGCATAATGATTCTTGAATTTTGATATTTGATAGACTGCCGGAAAAAGAACATCAAAAGTCCTGTAAAGACAGCAGCCTGCACCACCGACAGAATCAGAAAAACAGAGACACTGAAAGACTTGAAAGCGATCAGAGAGACGAGGACAAAGCACATAAAGTAAAGTAACAATCCGACTGTATATAGTATTCTGCTTTTTTTTATTGAATCAATTTTCAGCAAACTGGATAAAACTCCTTAGTACAATCTGCAGTATTTATTATAATCCAGAATGAGGTATTAACAAATTATTTTAATAACTTCAATGGAATAAAACCTGCATAACAAATGAAATATAAAAAAATACCGGACTGAAACAGTCCGGTATCTATTATGCAGTAATCAGTCGATATTTACAATCTTAAAATCATCAGCTTTTACGACATCAGCTTCAGTTGATTCAAGAACAAACTCTGCGGTATAGGGAGCAAAAACTTCTTTCATTATGAATTTTCCGTCCTCAATTTTGAAAACTCCGACATCTGTAACAAGGTAGTCTACCTGGTTTACAGCTGTCAGAGGAAGTGTACACTCTTTAAGGAGCTTTGATGTTCCGCTTTTTTCAAAGTGTACACCGGCACAGATAACAGTCCGTGCACCAACAACAAGGTCCATGGCACCGCCCATACCGGGAACCATTTTTCCGGGAATTTTATAGTTGGCAAGGTTTCCGTTCTGGTCAACCTGAAGAACACCAAGAACTGTATAATCAACATGGCCTCCCCTGATTATTCCAAAGGAGGTAGCTGAATCAAAGTAACAGCCGCCGTCAAGCAGCGTTACAGGCATGCCGCCTGCATTAACAAGATTCAGATCTTCTTCCCCTTCTGCAGGTACTGGCCCGAGACCGAGAAAGCCGTTTTCAGACTGAAGGGTAATCTTCACATCCTCAGGAATATAATTACCGACAAGAGTAGGAAGACCGATTCCGAGGTTTACGACATCACCGTTGTTAAAAAACTGTGCAATTCTTTTTGCAATTATTTCTTTATTTGGCTTATACTCCATCACTTATCCCCCTGTACCAGAAAATTAACGAAAACTGCGGGGGTAATGATAGTTTCAGGATCAAGCTCACCTATTTCAACAATCTCATCAGCCTCAACAATAACGATTTCACATGCAGTTGCCATCATGGGGTTAAAATTTCTTGCAGATTTAGAATATACAACATTGCCGGCCTTATCTGCCTTTGCTGCCTTGATAAGTGCAACATTGCCTTTCAAAGGTTTCTCAAGAATATACTTGGTTCCATCCTCTTCAATAACTGTTTTACCGATTTCAACTTCAGTACCTACACCTGTGGGTGTGAGGAATCCGCCGAGACCGCATCCGCCTGCGCGAATCTTCTCGGCCAGTGTTCCCTGAGGAACAAGCTCAACTTCAGTCTCTTCAGCAATCATCTGACGCTGGATTTCCTGATTAAGACCGATATGCGACGCAATTACTTTTTTGAACTGCTTGTCGCGAATATTTGCATAAACACCGTTCTGCTTACCCATTTTCTCATTATCCCATCCGCAGTCGGTTGAAATAAGAGTCATGTCTTTTTTGCCGCTATCTTTCAAAGCTTTTAAAAGTTTAGGCGCAGCTCCGCAGCCCATGAATCCGCCGGACATTACAATATCACCGTCGGAAATCTTTTTAACAGCTTCTTCAGCTGTTAAAATTTCTTTTTCTACCATTATATACTATCCTTATACCATTTCGATACAGAGTGCAGCACCCATACCGCCGCCGATACAGAGTGTGGCAAGTCCCTTCTTAAGACCTCTCTTTTTCATTTCATGAACGAGAGTAACAAGGATTCTTGTACCACTTGCGCCAATCGGATGACCTATTGCAATAGCTCCGCCGTTAACATTAACTATTGACTCATCCCAGCCGAGTGCCTTGTTTACAGACATTGCCTGTGCAGCAAAGGCTTCATTTGCTTCAACAAGTTCAAGATCTGAAATGCTCCAGCCAGCTTTATCCAGAGCTTTTTTTACAGCTTCTACAGGGCCATAACCCATTATAGAAGGATCAACACCTGCAACACCGTAGGAAACAACCTTGGCAAGTGGTTTAAGATTCTTATCTTTAACATATTCACCTGAAGCAACAAGGAAGGCGGCAGCACCATCATTAACACCTGAAGCGTTCCCGGCTGTAACAGTACCGTCTTTCTTGAATGCAGGTTTAAGCTTTCCAAGAGATTCTGCAGTGACGCCCTCTCTGATAAACTCATCAGTATCAAAAACAACAGGATCTCCCTTTCTCTGAGGAATCATGTAGGGGATAATTTCGTCCTTGAACTTTCCTGCCTTTCTTGCAGCCTCAGCCTTGTTCTGTGAAGCGGCAGCAAATGCGTCCTGAGCCTCTCTTGAAAGGTCAAACTTTTCTGCAAGATTTTCAGCAGTGATTCCCATGTGGTAATCATTGAATGCATCCCAAAGCCCGTCATTAACCATTGTGTCAATCATAGGACTGTTACCCATGCGGTAACCGTATCTTGCTTTGGTAAGAGCATAAGGAGACATAGACATATTCTCTGTGCCACCGGCAACTATAAGATCCGCATCTCCGCACTTAATGCTCTGAGCTGCAGTCATTATTGTTCTAAGGCCTGAACCACAGACCATGTTAAGTGTAATTGCTGTTTTTTCAACGGGAATTCCGGCTTTAATAGAAACCTGTCTTGAAATGTTCTGACCGAGTGCTCCCTGAAGAACACAGCCGAACTGTACTTCATCAACATCCGAAGGCTCTATACCCTGCCTTTCAAGTAGAGTCTTAATAACAGCGGCACCAAGGTCTCCTGGATTTACCGCGGAAAGTGTTCCTCCAAAGGAACCGACAGCAGTTCTTCCGCCGTCAACTAAATAAACGTCTTTCATATTCTTCACCTGTTTTATAAAATAAATTGTTGTGAAAATAGTAGCAATAAATCATATAATAGTCATTACATAATTCATTTATAATTATGCCAGCCTTCACCCGACTTTCTTCCGAACTTACCTTCAGAAACAAGTTTCTTTACTGATTCCGGAGTTGCCCAACCGGTCACAGGAAGCGCCTCCATTGTTTCGCATACATGAGGAAATGTATCCAGACCAGAAAGGTCCATCATTTCGAAGGGGCCCAGAGGATGGTTAAGTCCCATTTTAATTGCTGTATCGATATCTTCAATGGAAGCTACGCCGTCTTCATAGCAGTGGATAGCCTCAAGCATAAAAGCAAAAAGACATCTGTTTACAATAAAACCCGGGGTGTCGGTCTTACACTCAACCGGGCTTTTCCCCATGCCTGTACCTACTTCCTTAACGGCTGAAACTGTTGCATCAGAGGTCTTGTCGCCGCGAATAATCTCAACCAGCTTCATAGCTGTTACCGGAAAGAAAAAGTGCATACCGGCACCTCTTTCCGGGTTCTTCATATCAGACATAATGTCTGAAATTGACATTGATGAAGTATTTGTACACATAATGGCATCAGGACGGCATATTTCGCCCAGTTCCTTAAATATGCTTTTTTTGATATCAAGTATTTCAACAGCTGCTTCGATGACCATGTCACAGTCTTTAAGATCAGCCATGTTTTCCGTGGTTGAGATGTTTGCCATAGTTGCAGCAACATCTTCTGCCTTTGCCTTTCCGGCAGCAACTCTTTTATCAAGACCTGCCTGCATTTTAGCAATTGCCTTGTCGCAGAACTCCTGCTTTATATCTCTGAGGATTACCGAATAACCCTTCGAAGCGGCTATCTGGGCAATCCCTGCGCCCATCTGTCCGGCGCCAAGAACACCGATTGTTTTAATTTCCATCGTATTTCCTCCAAAAAATTACGAAATATTTTATGTGTAATCGAACCAGCCCTTCCCCGTCTTCTTACCGAGCCTTCCGGCCTTCACCAGTTCTTTGAGAGAGCGCGGAGCTTTCCATTGCTGTCCGATTTCTTTTTCATAGTATTCAAGTCCGCTTAAGATAATATCAAGTCCGATAATATCAGCCAAAGCAAAGGGGCCGACAGGAAGATAGGTTGTAGTCATCGCCTTATCTATATCTTCTATTGATGCCAGCCCTTCTTCATAAGCTTTAAATGCTTCAATAAAAAGCGGAGTGTATATTCTATTTGCGATAAATCCGGGAGAATCCTTTTCAACATCAACGCAGAGCTTCCCCATTCTTTCTGCAACTTCACGGCAGACAGCCATAGAAGCAGGACTTGTATAGTATCCTTTTGTTATTTCTATTAGCTTTGAAGGAGGAAGAAAAAAATGCATACCGCAGACGGATTCAGGTCTTTTAGTGGCGGCTGCTATTGAGGTGATTGAATAAGTGGAAGTACTCGATGCAAGAACAACTGATTCCTTGCATATTTCGTCTAATTTTTTAAAAACTGAATTTTTTATATCAAGATTTTCGGCTACGACTTCTATGACAAAATCAACATCTTCATAGCCTTCGTAGCTGCTTGTACAGCTGATCAGATTAAATGCGGCATCAGCTTCTGTTTTGGAAATTTTATCTTTTGCAGACATCTTGTCAAGCTGAGCTCTTATATGGAACATTGCTTTCTCAAGACTTTCATCCGAGATGTCTTCAAGCATCACCGGATATCCGGAAAGGGCAGCAGTTACCGCTATGCCGCTGCCCATCTTTCCAGCACCGCAAATACCTAATTTTTCTACTGCCACTCTGCTGCTCCTAAACCCAGGCTGTCTGTCCGCCGTCTATAACGACGTACTGTCCTGTCATATACTTTGATGCATCAGAAGCAAGAAAAACCGCAGCACCTTTTAAATCATCATCCGTTCCGTATCTGTTAAGTGGAATTTTTGGAATCAGCATTTCAGCTTTTGATTCAAGTAGCTTGTCATTGAGACTTGTTGGGAACCAGCCGGGACAGATAGCATTCACGGTAATTCCGTAACGTGCCCATTTAACTGCAAGGTCACGGGTCATATTAATTACCGCGCCCTTGCTTGCTGTATATGGGACTGAATCGACGCTCTCCGGAATATCTCCGCCCAAGCCCCCGATTGAAGCGATATTTATAATTTTACCGCTCCCCTTTTTTTTCATTTCACGTGCAGCAATTGCCGACAGCTGAAAAGTTCCGTTGACATTCAAACTCATTACTTTCTGAAACTTGTCCATTGGAAAATCAAGTGAATCTGTTACCCAGCTGATTCCCGCATTGTTTACAAGAATATCAATGCTGCCGAGTTCTCTGATTGTCGTATCAACAAGATTCTTGCAATCGGTTTCACTGCTGACATCACAGGCAACGGGCACGGCTTTTACGCCGAGGCCTGTAAACTTTTTACAGAGCTCAATACATCGTTCTACTTTTCTGGCGGCAATAACAACATTTGCACCGGCCTCCGCAAGCCCCTCGGCCATTTGTGCTCCGAGCCCTACCGAACCGCCGGTTATAACAGCGTTTTTACCGCTTAAATCAAACAACTGCTTTACGTTCAATTTCACATTCCGGATTTATTTATTGGTAAATTTTGGCTTTCTTTTCTCTACGAAGGCAGTCATACCTTCCTTCTGATCAGGACTTGTAAATGCAAGCGCAAACTTATGCTGTTCATACTTACGACCGGTATCCAGATTATAGTTGGCGCCGAAATTAACAGCCTCCTTCGCAAGACCAAGAGCGTATTTAGGAGACTTGCAGAGCATTGCCGCATATTCCTTAGCTGTCTCAAGAACCTTGTCGTCTTCAACCATTTTAGTGATCAGTCCGATTTCAAGAGCCTTGGGAGCCTTAACAGTTTTTCCTGTAAAGATAAGCTCTTTAGCCCTTGATGCACCGATAAGCTGAGCAAGTCTTTGAGTTCCGCCTGCGCCCGGAATAATTCCGAGAGTAATTTCCGGCAGTCCGAAAAAAGCGCCTTCACCGGCAATTCTGAAATCACAGCTGAGTGCAAGCTCACATCCGCCGCCGAGCGTAGGACCGTTTATTGCGGCGATTACAGGAATTGAAAGATTTTCAATTGTTGTAAAGTTGCTGTGTGCAAGTGAACAGTTATTGTAGGCTGCCTGGGCATCGGCCTCAAGAAGTTCGGTAACATCAGCTCCGGCAACGAACACCTTGGGGCTTCCGGTAATAATAAGAACACGGATACTCTCATCCTCTTTTATTTCTTCGAGAAGTTTCTCTATCTCAAGATTAGTCTCAGTGTTCATCGCATTGTATGCTTTAGGACGGTTGATTGTGAGGATACCGATTCCGTCTTCAATGTTGTAGATAATATTCTTGAATTCCATTTTATTACACCTGATTATTTTGTCTTAAACTGATCGAAGCCCTTCCAGATCAGATCATATGTCATCACTTTCGGTTCATCGATTCCCTGCAGGACCCTTGCAGCACCGTTTGCCAGGGCTTCCATTTCAAACTCACCCGGGTATACTACAAAATCAGCGATAAAACCAACCTTCTCTTTTAGGATTTTTACCAGGTTTTCGTCATATACAATTCCCCCGGTAAGAACAATCCTGTCTACCCTGCCTTCAAGTACTGCAGCGAAAGATCCTATGGATTTTGCAATCTGATGAATCAGTCCGTGATAAACCAGCTCGGCATACTTGTCGCCATCAGCTATCATCGCTTTAACTTCACGGATATCGCTTGTACCGAGATGATTGACAACCCCGCCGTCCTTTGTCAGTAAGGTCTTAAGCTCTTTATGACTGTACTTTCCGGAGAAAGCAAGATCCAGAATAGGTCCGGTAGCCATAGTTCCGGCACGGGTTGGAGACATGGGGCAGTCACCATTTAATATGTCGGTACCATCAACCATCTTCCCTTTCTTATGAGCAGCTACAGAAATTCCGCCGCCGATATGGGCAATAACAAAATTGCATTCTTCATATTTCTTTCCAAGTGTTGCTGCTGCTTTGAGTCCGACTTCCTTCTGGCTGAGTGCATGGATACGGCTTTCACGGCAGATATCTGCAAGACCTGAGATCCTGGACACAGGTTCAAACTCGTCAACATCCGGCGGGTTAACAATAAAAGCGCGTTTACCGTACTCTCTGGATAAAGCATCTGAAATCAGAGGACCAAGAGTAGCCGGATGAAAATCATATTTCTTTGCGTTGGCTATTATTACATCGTTAATTTCATAAGTACCGCCTTCGCAGGATTGCTGTCCGCCTCCCCTTCCAACGAAACCGTCAAAGTCTTCCATGGCGTAACCTTCTGTCTTAAGGGTATCCATGATCATATCTTTACGGTAGTCAAACTGATCGGAAATTTCCGCAAACTCTTTCAGCTTTTCCGCATCATGAGTGATGTTCAGATCGAATACCTTATCTTCACCTTCAAAAACGGCAATCTTTGTCGAGGTTGACCCCGGATTGATTGCCAGTAATTTTAATTTCTCCGCCATTAATATACCGCCTGTAATTTAATTTGCTTTGTACCAGCTATACCTTCAGCGATGAAGCAAGCACAGCTGAGTAATACTTTTCTTCAGTGCTTGATGCTCTAGAAGTAAGTATGATAGGAACCTTTGCTCCTACAATGAATCCGCCGGCTTTTGCACTGGCTGAAAAAGTAAGACACTTAACTAAAGAGTTAGCTACAGCAATGTTATGACAGAGAAGCATATCGGCATCTCCGGCAACCGGACTTTCGTAGCCCTTGATTTCTGAAGATTCCTTGTTCACAGCAAGATCGTAGGAGATAGGCCCTTCAATATAGCATCCAGGTATTTCACCTGTGCCGTTAAGCTTCTTCAGTTCTCCAGCGTCAACGGACTCAGGCATCTTGGGGTTAACACTGTCAACCGCAGCAAGCACACCTACTTTGATATCATCAAAACCCATTCCTTTAAGTGCACCTACAGTGTTCTGAAGTATCTGTTTCTTCTTCTCAAGATCCGGATAGGTAACCATAGCCGCATCAGATACACATATAAGTTTGTGGTATGTGGGGATTTCAAAAACAAGCATGTGCGACATTAGACTGCCGGTCCTCAGATTGTTTTCTTCGCTGATGATGGCACGCATAAGATCAGCAGTCTGAATTTTACCCTTCATGATTGCATCAGCTTTTCCGGCATGAACAAGTTCAACCATCTTCTTCAGTGTTTCAGCCTCATCAGCCGCAGGAATAATTTCATACTCGCAATAATCACTATAGGGTTTTACAAGTTCTTCAATTTTATCCTTATCACCAATCAGCAGAGGTTTCGCGATTCCATCCCTGCCGGCCATCATAATGGCGTTAAGTGTATGATCTTCATCAGCACATACCACGGCAATATTTTTCTTTACAGCATTTTTAATATTTTTATCGATTAACTCATCAAAATTCTTATAAACCATTTCGCACCTGCTAATATAAACACAGCTGACAATCACCTTATTCCGTAGTACTCATCAGCTGTGCCTAATTTTTTGTTGGAATTATTATCTTTCGATAACTACAGAAACACCCATACCACCGCCGCAGCAGAAAGTAACAAGACCGGTGGAAAGGTCACGGCGTTTAAGTTCATAAATCATCTTGGTAAGAAGAACTGCACCGGTTCCTGCAAGAGGATGACCAAGAGCAATTGCTCCGCCGTTGACATTAAGCTTGCTCATGTCAAAATCAATTTCCCTAAGTACAGCAAGTGACTGAGCAGCAAAAGCCTCATTCATTTCAATAAGGTCGATGTCGCCGAGTGTCATTCCTGAGTTTTCAAGAAGTTTCTTTGTTGCGTAGTAAGGACCGATACCCATGATTCTGGGCTCAACACCTGCTGAAGCATATGCCTTCATGGTTCCGAGAATTTCAAGCCCCATTGCTTTTGCCTTCTCTTTTTCCATAACAACAACTGCACCTGCACCGTCACTCATAGGAGAGCTGTTTCCGGCTGTTGTTACATAGCCCTCGCCTTTCTGAACTGTTCTGAGTTTGCCTAGAGATTCAACTGTAGAATCAGGACGTACACATTCATCTTTATCAACTATATAGCTGCCCTTTCTTTCCTTTACCTCAACAGGAACTATCTGGCTGTCAAAGTAACCGGCTTTCTGAGCTGCAGCAGCTCTTTTATGGCTTTCTGCTGCGAATGCATCACATTCTTCACGTGTAATTCCGTATTTCTCAGCAAGGTTGTCGGCAGTCTCGACCATTGAATCCTGTCCGTACTCTGCAGGACATGTAACAATGTTTGACCACTGCGGAGGCATTACCTGATATGGAGCTGTAGGCTTGTCCATTGTATAAGTTCTTCTTGAATCACTTTCAACACCGCCGGCTACCATTACATCAGCATAACCTGTCTGGATAGCCATTGTTGCATAAGCAAAACCTGTCAAAGATGCACCGCACTGTCTGTCAAGTGAAATACCGGGAACGCTCATAGGAAGACCGGCCTGAAGAGCTACCATTCTACCCATGTTGTTTATATTGTGTCCCATAAGGTTACTGAAGATAACCTCATCAATTTCTTTCGGATCGACTCCGCTTCTCTTTACTGCTTCTCTACATGCAATTGCACCAAGTTCTTCAACCGGAACAGGTGCCAATACTCCGCGGCATCTTCCAACGGGAGTTCTTGCTGCTGCAACTATTACTGCTTCTCTCATATTTTCTCTACTCCATTGTTATAGTTTTTTATGTAACCTTAAAATCTCAATCAGCATATCGTCACGATAGCGGGCAATTTCTTCGATTGTCCGGCCTTCTGAAGGAGATCTGTTTTCAATTTCTTTGAGCACACCTTCTTCGGCGATATCCGGCCATTCTTCCGGTTCTGTTGTCCAGCGGGCCATTTCTTCAAGCCTTGCTGCATTTGAATCGTGCAGAGCAGACATAAGGCTTCTGATACCGCCGACTTTTCCTCCGCCCAGATGCAGAACCAGATTCGGTCCCATAATTGCCATACGCAGGCCGGGGCCGAAGGTGAACGCCTTATCCACATCCTCAACAGTACATACGCCGTTCATAACCAGATCTGTACATTCCCTGTGCAGGGCAGCCAGCAGTCTGTTGGCAATAAATCCTGAAACTTCTTTGTTAAGAATAACCGGCTCTTTACCCAGAAGCTTATAAAAGTCATATGCACATTTAACTGTTGCATCGCTGGTCTGTTCACCCTTCACCACTTCTACAAGAGGAATCAGATGCGGCGGATTAAACGGATGACCGCCGACAACCCGTTCCGGATATTTCAATCCTTTCTGTATCTCGGTTATAAGAAGACCTGAAGTACTGCTTGCAATTATTGATTCGGGTGAAGTGCACTTCTCAACTTCGGACAGCATTTCGCGTTTTACTTCATACTTTTCAGGAAACTGTTCCTGAATGAACTGCACATCTTCTACGGCTTCTTTTATATCTGTCGTGTACCTGACACAAGCCTCAATATCTGAAACATCAGCATCAGCAAGAATTTCCTTCTGAGCAAGAAAGCTCAGATTACTATGTATAATTTCCCTTGCTTCTTCGAGCCTGGGTTTTCGCAAATTGAATACACAGACATCGTATCCGCGCATTGCGAAATTAGTCGCAAAACTGGAACCCATAAGTACGGAACCAGTGCATGCAACCTTTTTGATATCAGTTGCATTCATAAAATTTATTCCTGAATTCTATTGTTTATCAAAAAACAGCAAAACAGTTCCTTTCCAGAAAGACAATGCGTGAACCGATATTGTTGTTTCATGTTGAGATTATTATATGTGATAGTTTTTTTGACGGCTACTTTCAATATTGTACTTTCAGCCTTCAAATTTATATGGCGGTATGTTTAAAAATATATATTAAGATTAATATTGTTGTATTCAGAGTTCTTCTGTTAACATTAAAAATATCAGATCAGAGAGGTATAAAAATGATATCAAAACTTTATTCGAAGGCAAATATCGGTAAAACAGAAATAAAAAACCGTATTATTATGACGGCCATGCATACCGCTCTGACTTCAGACGGATTTATTAATTATTCAGTAATGGAATATTTCAGACTACGGGCACGAGGCGGAGCCGGATTAATAATAGTCGGAGCAACAGGCATTGATCCGGTAAGAGTAAATACGCACAACATGGTTCAGCTTTACAATGATAAATTCATACCCGGCATTTCTGAACTTGCATCAATGATTCATGATGAGGGCGCAAGCTGTTTTGTACAGCTTTACCATCCGGGAAGATACGGCCGCTCGGCCGAATATAACGGAGTTGCAGGTGTTGCTCCGTCAGCCGTACCCAGCAGATTCACAGGTGAAACCCCGACCGAACTGAGCACTGCAGAGGTTGAGGAAATTATCAGCTGGTATGTCGACACTGCGGTCAGGGCTAAAAAAGCCGGTTTTGACGGCATTGAAATAACGGCAGCTTCCGGCTACCTGCCTGCTCAGTTTCTTTCCGCTGTTACAAACTTAAGAAAAGACAGATTCGGCGGTGACCTGGAACAGCGGATGACATTTGTACTTGAACTTACTGATGCCGTCAGAAAGGCGGTAGGGTCTGACTACCCCCTCATGTTCAGGGTAGGAGGGAACGATTTCATACCCGGCGGCAACAAAAACGCAGATGTTATCAAGGTTTGTCAGATGCTTGAAAAAAAAGGCGTTGATGCCTTCAACATAACCGGCGGCTGGCATGAGACCTCAGTTCCACAGCTCACAATGGATCTCCCTCATGGAACATTTGCATACCTGGGAAGAAGAATTAAGGAAGCGGTATCTGTACCGGTTTCGATATGCAACAGGATGAATCCGGAAACTGCAGAGAGACTGGTGGATGAGGGAGATGCCGATTTTATAGGATTCGCCAGAAGCTTTCTTGCAGATCCTGATTTTCCTAAGAAAGCTGAAGCCGGGAACTACGCACAGATAAGAAGATGTATCGGATGCAATCAGGCCTGCATGGATCACATATTCTACGGTAAGAAGATTAATTGTGTTATTAATTATCGTGCAGGAAGAGAAACAGCTTTCAAGAAAAGCGAGAACCTGAAGCCGGAAAATGCTGAAAAAATCATGGTAATAGGTGCGGGTCCGGCCGGCATGGAATTCGCAAGGCTTGCTTCAGAACAGGGTCATTCCGTTACCATAATTGAAAAAAGTGTAAAGACGGGGGGACAGCTCAATATTGCAGCAAATACACCCGGCAGAAGAGATTTCAGATACTTTGCAAATTACCTGCAGCAGGCTTGCATTGACAGCGGTGTAGAACTGAAAACCGGAATTGAAGCAGATTCAGAATACATTTTAAATACAGTTAAGAATGAAGGTTTTAACCGTGTTGTAATCGCAGCAGGCAAGCTCCCTGTGAACAGCGTTTTCAGCACTGACGATAGCCTGCCTCAAATTCACTGCAGTGATATCGATACCCTCAGACCTGATATCGGAAAGGATGTTGTCATTCACGGGGTAAACGGGCCGGCAATATGGACCTCCTTAAAATTAGCCAAAGCCGGAACCCTGAGCGGATATCAGTTAAAGTTTCTGATTGCGCATCAGGCTGAAGATCCGGGCTGGCTTTATGAGCTGGCACTTTCTACCTCACGTAATATTACACTTATAGGAAAGCACCCCAAGGCAGCAAAGGATATAGGGCCGAGCACCAGATGGTCTGTACTCATGGCGCTTAAGAAGATCGGTATAAAAATTATCACCGAAGCTCAGATCACAGGCATAAAGGGCGGAATGATTAACTACTCAACCCATGACGGCGAACGCAGCATAAAAGCGGATTCTCTTATTGAAACCGAATCCTTTATCAAAAACGACAGCCTATTTTCCATACTTGAAGGAAAGGTGGAGAATCTTAACATCATCGGTGACGCTTCAGCCGCAGGGAACCTTGTCACAGCAATTAAGACTGCTAACGATGCCGCGGAAAGCTTGAGACAATAAAACAGGATATGGGAATGACGGAAGCAAAGCAAGAACAAAGCCTCTCTATAAAAAATGATCCATATATTCATACAATGAAAACCTTTCTAAACAGATGGAAGCCATTCATAATCGCTGCGATTCGATTTGATAATGCGACACGATTTAACCGTTTTACAAGGCAGCTGCCTATCTCTCATAAGGTATTAACAGCTAACCTTCGGGAATTGGAGGATGACGGTATCATTGAACGAATTGTCTACCACGAAGTTCCTCCAAGGGTAGAGTACAGACTGACAGAATCCGGAAAGACAATTATACCGATCCTGGAAACCCTCTATGACTGGGGTTGGAAAGATATGAGCAGAAAGTGTCTTGATATAGACCCGCTTGGAGAGATGTGGCACGGCTATCGTGAGCCGGATGAAAAGATAATGGATTCACCGTTTAAAAAACAGAAATAAACCACCTCTTTTTCCAATAGTTACCAAAAAGTGCGTTCTTCTCAGATAAAAAAAACCATGTTAGCATTTTCTCCTAATCAAATAAAAATTTTCAAGGAGAAAAAAATGATCACTTTCATAGGAGCGGTTTCGATAATCGTTGCATTCGGTGCCCTGATTTTCTTTTCATTCAAGGGTTTTTCCGTAATGTACATTGCCCCTCTGTGTGCTATCTTCGTAGCTGCTGTCCATGGCATCAACCCTTTAACCGCCATAACTGGTCCCTTTATAGGCGGAACTACCGGATTTATTGGAGCATTGTTTCCCATTTTCCTGCTCTCCATATTGATGGGCAGGATTTATATAGATTCCGGGGCAGCAGGTAACATTGCAAAAACACTTATGAAAACATTTGCAAGCAAAGCTTCTGCCTCAAAAAAACAGACGATTGCTGTTTATATCTGTATAGCAGTAAGCTGGATTATGTGTTATGGCGGTATTGATACGTTTTGTGCGCTTTTCACCCTGTTTCCGGTAATGCTTACAGTTTGTAAAGAAGCAAACATACCCAGGAAATACCTTGTGGGACTTATCACATGCGGAGTTTCAACAGCAGCGTTGACACCTGGAGCTCCTCTCGTAACAAATTATATACCAATGGGCATTCTCGGTACATCAGCCTATTCAGGCTTGATACCAGGAATCGTTGCTTCAGTAATAATGGTTGCAGGAGGAGGGTTATATCTTACAAAATCTATACATAAAGCTACTGCTGCAGGAGAAACATTTGACTTCGGACCTCTTCCAATCCCTGTAGAAAGAGATCCCCAATTGTATCCTAATTTTTGGAAATCCCTAGTGCCTCTGATCTCAGTTATCATATTATTTAATATCTTAAATAACCTGCTTATTTCCCTTACCGCCGGATTTTTTCTGTCGTTAATTCTTATGTATAACAATATTATCCCGCAGGATAATTCATCAAGATCAAGAACGGTAATCAATACATTAAATATTGGAGGTAAGAGTACTGCGGAATCATTATTTCTGGGTGGAATAATTGTTGGCTTTGCAACTGTTGTACAGACAACCCCTACCTATCAGGGGATTGTTGATGGAACCCTTGGTTTAAACATACCTGCTACCTTATTAGTGCTCCTTGCAGTTACAATTCTTGTTGGTCTTACAGGAAGTCCCCCTGCCGGTCTGCAGATAGTTATTCCTGTGCTTGCAGCATCCTTAACAATTTCACCAGAAGCATTACACAGAATCGCGACAACATCCGCAACAACCTTTGATACTCTTCCTTTCCAGGGAGCAATAATAATAATGCTCAATATGGCAGGCTTAAAACACAAAGAAGGATACTTTCCGATCTTTATGTGTACAGTAATATGGACAATGGTAGCGGCACTTGTTGTTGCAGTGCTTTTCACCCTGTTCCCATCACTTTAGACTCCTATCGGATTCATTTGATCCGAAACTCATTGAATTTTTAGTATATTCCCTGTCGAACTATCAAGCGACAGGGTTTTTATATACAATAATTAGAAAAGGATAGAAAATATGCATAAATATAAAAATATGTTCAGCCCCGTCAAAATAAAAAATACCTATTTCAAAAACAGGGTGCTGGCATCACCGGTAACTACAAACAGAATTGCTATTGACGGAGCCCCGACACCCGAAGCCATTGATGTTTATGAAACAAAAGCACGGGGAGGCTTTGCTCAGGTAACCCTTACAGAAAGTTTTGTTGATTTTGAATTTGCAGCCCGTCATGAACACGGGCTTGATCTTGTATCCAACAATATGACCACCTACCACATGGAAGCTATCGCTATTCTGACGGAAGCTATTAAGGCGCACGGTGCAGTCGCTTCGATTCAGTTCAACCATGTTGGAAATGTGAATCATCCGGATACCTGTATCGGTCATCGAAACCCGATCGGACCTTCTGCTTTCACACGTTTCGATGGTGTTCAGATTGACAGGATGGATGAGGAAATGATGAACAGGGTTGCGGATAATTTTGCAAATGTCTGCGGCAATGCCAAGGCTCTTGGCTTTGATATGGTTATGCTGCATGGAGGACATGGATGGCTTTTATCACAGTTTACATCTCCCCTGTCAAACAAGCGTACTGACAAGTGGGGAGGAACACTTGAAAACAGAGCCAGGTTTCCGCTGCTCGTTCTCGATCGTGTAAGAAAAGAAGTCGGTGAAGACTTCCTTATAGAATACCGTGTTTCAGGCGATGAAAGAGTAGACGGCGGGATGGGGCTCGAAGAGACTGCAGAGTTCTGTAAAATTATAGAAAGCAAAGTCGACCTTATTCATGTAACTGCCGGAATATACCATTCCCATGTTGAAACAAAGGCTTTTTCATCCATGTTCGATAAGCATGGATGCAATGTAAATCTTGCAGCAACAATTAAAAAAGCAGTCAGCATTCCGGTTGTTGCCGTCGGAGGTTTTAATGATCCAAAACTCATAGACCGGGTAATAGGTGAAGAGCTCTGCGACTTTGTCGCAATGGGAAGACAGCAGTTTGCCGACCCCGACTTCGTGAATAAAACCCTTGTAGGTAAAGAGGACGAGATTGCCCCCTGCCAGAGATGTTCCTGCTTTAATCCCCTGCCTTCAGATCCGGAGGCACGCAACGTAGCACTTCCATGGCACTGCACAGTTAACCCCTGGGCCGGCAGAGAACTCAGATGGCGACAGGCTCCGGCCCCTAAAGCCTCAAGAGACGTACTCGTGGTAGGCGGCGGAGTCGGAGGACTGTATGCTGCGATCACCGCAGCAGAAAGAGGTCACAAAGTCACACTTGCAGAGAAGAAGAACCGGCTGGGGGGGCATCTATGGTTTACAGATCTTGAGGAACATAAAAATGATCTTGCAAGATACAGGGATTCACTTATCATCCGGGCTGAGAGGGCCGGAGTAAAAATTGAACTTAACACGGAAGCAGATGAGTCTTATGTAAAGTCCAAAAATCCCTATGCCCTTATATGCGCGGTCGGTTCAGAACCTGCAGTTCCGCCGATTGCAGGAATAGAAAACGCGGAACACGCTTTTTATGCATACACCGATCCAGATAAACTGGGTAAAAAGATAACAGTCGTAGGAGGAGGCCTGGTCGGCTGCGAAACCGCACTTCATCTTGCTGAGAATGGGCATGAAGTAACAGTTCTTGAAATGCTTGATGATATTGCAAAGGACGGCAATGACAGTCACCGCAGAGCACTTATTCCGAGAATGGCAAAACTGCTTGAATGGAAATGCAATGTTAGGGTAACAGAGATTGAAGCCGATGGAGTAAGATACCTTAATGAGGATAAAACAGAGCAGAAGATTGATGCCGACAACATCATCTATGCAATAGGTATGAAATCAAATTTATCAACAGTTGAAAAGCTTAGATTCAGCGCACCGCTATTTTACCAAGTCGGTGACTGTGTTACCCCAAGGTTAATTAAGCAGGCCACCTATGAAGGATTCTGTGCTGCCATGGATATTCTATGACATAAAAAAGCACCCTGAACGAAGTCAGGGTGCTTTTGATATTTTAATATCAAAAGGAGGAACCTGATGATTTTCAGGTTCCTCTTTTTTTGCTTAAGCTATACCAAGCTGCTTTCTTACAGCATCACCATCGAAGGGTTTGATGCCGAGGATTTCTCTTGCTTCAGCAGGAGTTGCAGGTTCGTTTCCGAAAGCCTTAACGGCACCTACTGCTCTTTCCACCAGCATCTGGTTGGTAGCTTTAATCTTTGTGCCGTCTTCTTCTACACTGTATACAACATTGTCTTCCATACCGACACGAATATGACCGCCCATGGCAAGTGCGGCATACATTATTGGCATATGCCCCTTACCTACACCGAAAGCAGACCATGTTGAACCTGCAGGAATGTGGTCAAGGAGATACATCAGGTTTTCTACTTCTGCAGGCATTGCACCAAGAACACCGAGACAGAACTGGTAGTGAAGCGGAGTCTGAAGGTTGCCCTTCTTCACGTAGTAGTTTGTAACTCCCAGCATTCCTGCATCAAAGATTTCAATCTCAGGTTTAATATTCCTTTCAGTATAAACATCAGCAAGTTCTTTGAGGAACTGAGGAGTATTCATAAATACTCCGCCGGGCATCCAGTTGAATGAGCCTGCATCAAATGACCCCATCTCAATTCCGTCGAGTGTTTTATGGTGAAGCATTCTGATTGCATTACCTTCGGGGTCACCGCCTGAAACACGGTTGTCGCCTGAAGAAGTACAGTTTATAACAACATCACAATCCTTATACTCACGGATAAGTTTAATAGTTTTCTTGAATCTCCCAGCATCCATTGTGCCAAGTCCCTCTTCATCTCTCATATGAAGGTGAACTACAGCTGCTCCAAGTTTCCAGACTTCGTATGCAGTCTTTGCAATATCCTCCGGTGTTGCCGGAATATCAAAACCGGCCGGTGTTACAGCTCCGGTTATTGCAGCAGTAATAATGGTTTTCTTTGCCATAATAATATATTCTCCTTAAATTATTTATCAAAGTTAATCTAAAGACTGTAAAAGCCTTTTCATGATAATTCAAAAGAATTAAACTATTAAAGTTTATTACATTAAAGTAATCATATCAAGAAAATTATAGCTGTTTGTTCCAATCATTATTGAACTTCAGACAGATGATTATATTGATCTTTTATCCTGAATACTTTTTTTAAGGGCATATATGGAAAGCAGAAAAATTTTTGTAATCAATAACGGTTCAACCTCCTGTAAAATCGCATTATTCGAAGATGAAAAAGTGATCTTCAAGGAAGAGCTGACAATCAATTCTGAAGATATTCAAGATTTGAAGTTTGTTCTTGATCAGTTTGAAATGCGTACTGAAATGGTCACTGAATTTCTTCGTAAAAATAATATTGAGCCTGCTTCTTTTGATATTATAGTTGGCAGAGGCGGGCCTATACCTCCGAGTGAAGCAGGCGCTTATGCGGTAAACGAGCTGATGATGAATACACTGCGATACGCTCCGATGGCTCAGCATGCAAGCACCCTGTCCTGTCTGATTGGTTATGAATTATCACGTCCTTATAACACACCGGTAATTATTTATGATGCACCGGGGTCGGATGAATTTATCCCTGAGGCAAAAATTACCGGATTACCCGAGGTAAAAATAGTACCTGTAAGCCATGTTCTTAACACAAGAAAAGTGGCCCGGGAAACTGCTGACATAATTGGAAAACCCTATGAAGAATGCAATTTTATAGTAGCACACCTAGGCGGCGGAATATCAATCAATATTCACAGCGGCGGTAAAATCATAGACAGTGTTTATGATGATATGGGTCCAATGTCTCCGCAGCGGGCGGGACGCATCCCTACCCGCTTTATGGTCAGCCTCTGTTACAGCGGAAAATACAGTAAAGCGGAAATGAAGTACCGGCTATCCGGAGCCGGAGGTCTGACTGCCTGGTTCGGAACCCAGGATCTGCGTATCGTGGAGAAGATGATTGACTCAGGAGATACAGAAGCGGCCCTTATCTATGAGGCAATGACATATCAGATTGCAAAAGGTATCGGAGAGCTTGCACCGGTTGTAAAAGGAAAAATTGATGCGGTCATACTGACCGGCGGATGTGCCTTGAGTATAAGATTTACATCTAAAATCGCGGAGCGCATAGAGTTCATCGCACCTGTAAAAATATTTCCCGGTGAAAGGGAGATGGAAGCGCTTGCACTCGGAGGCCTGAGGGTTCTTCGGGGACTTGAACCTGCAAAGGAATACGACATTGTCCCAGCAGGTTATAATAGTATTGATGAGTTCAACAAAGCTATTGGGTTAAAATAAAAAAGGCCGCCCCTGAAGGCTGACTGATTTTACCGTTTTAATTTTTTCTTTTAAAACCCGGACTATGACCGGTGAGCTGCACTGAGTGCGCTTCTAATAGCTTCCTGTACTGTTGGAGGTTTCCTGCAGTCGGTAAGAATATTGAACTCTTCGGCTATTCCGTAGAAATCCAGAGCTTCATCCTCAAGCAGTTTCATACCTGCAGAAACAACCACATTGTCACAGGAAATTGATTTTATATTCTCGTCAGAATCGCTGTAAAGGACTTCTCCGTCTTTTATTTCTACAACTTTAACATTCAGAAGAGCATGCGCATTTTTATGTTTTTCCAAGTATACTGTAAAGAAATTCATGGTAGTGAATTTTTGTAGCTTCTGCGGCGAGCTCATCCTTCATTTCAAGAACTGTTGCTTCACAGCCTTTTTCTTCAAGCAGCAGGGCAGCTTCAACTCCAACTTCACCGCCTCCGACAACTGCAACCTTTTTCTTTCTGGTTACAGGAGAAACAATCCGGTCAATTTTATACTCAAGCCCGATAATAGGGTTAACTGAAAAGACAGAAAAGAAGGGATCATTTACACAGCGGACGTGGCACTTGTTACCTCGAATACAGGGAATAACATCCTCGGGCCGTCCTTCTTTTACAATTTCAATATAATCGGGTTTGGATATCCAGGCTCTGGCAACATAAATCAGGTCAAGCTAACCTTCTGCAAGAGCCATCTCGTAGGTATCAATGTAGTGATAGCCGCCGGTACTTCCGACAATAAGATCATCACCAACCGCCTTATTTATGTAAGCGGCCTTTTCGATAAATAGAGTTTCTTCTAGTGTAAATCCTGTCGGATGAGCATCATCAAGGGTTTAGCCACCCTCTTCGCCTGCCTGTGACCAGATTATTTTAATAAGGAAATTCTTACCAACCTTCTCTCGAACCCGCTTTAAAACTTATACAGCGAATTTCTTTCTGTTTTCCAGACTTCCACCGTAGTCATCAGTCCTTTTTTTTGTTATGGATAACATAAACTTGGGCGGGAGGTTAGCTCAGTAGCAGTAATAGATGCTTATAATATCGAAACCAAGCATCTGCAGAAGAGAAGCCGGCTCAGCATATGAATCACATATTTTATCAAGAGGCTCCTTATCATAGCCCTCCGGATTACCATGTCCGGAAATCATCTCAATCTAAAACTCACGCATCGGCGGAGGAGCAAGCTCACCCGGCTTTACTTTTACAGGTTCAGCTTCCTTCCACTTCATAAGCGGATATGCAGAAGGCGGCCCGGCAAAAAATTCCCATACAGGAGATTGAGTCATGATAATGAATTGAATCAGCAAGCTGCAGAAAGAGCGGAAGAGAGCTGGCTGCAACCATCCGGTTTTTAAACATATCGTTTTCAACTTTCAAAGGTAAAAGCAGATGCTTATATCCGGGTTCTATTAAAAACTCCTTGATTTATTTTTAGAGGGTAAGTTTAATTCAGTCCTTAAGTTTTTAAGCTAAATTTATACGAAAAGGTGCATATACTGCGCCTTTTCGTATTTTTAAAATCGCGGGTAGAAAGAAATATTGCAGTTTGTGAACTCTGCAGATGTCTTGAGAGACATATCAACCTTTGACGAGTGCCTGCTGGTCAGCAGAGAGGCTGTCCCACCATGCAAGATTGATAGTGAGGAAATTTCCTGCAGTGTATGTGTTATCAAGCATCCAGTAGTCTGCAACTTCATAAATGCTCATTGAAATCATCAGAGCAAACCCCATCTGAGTAACTCTGAAACCAAGTGATTCAAATTTAGCAGCTTCAATGTTTCCTAAAGATGATGACCCCTTAGCCATGCTGGCGAGATCTGTAAACGGAAAATTTGCACGGAAGGCATTTGCACCTCCTGCTATTACATTAAGGGACTTGATACCGTTCTATTCAGCTTCGGCCCGAACAGCTGCTGAACTGCACCGCTTGAAACAGCCGCAAGCTGATCATCGTTTCCGTAAAGAGTTCCACCATATTTAATGTTTACATGAATTTTACCATCGGAGATTTCACCAAGATTTTCAGCAAAAATAGCTTAAAATAGAATTGTGAGAGGTTTTACACCTCCATCCGATGATGCTTCCAGACTTTCTGAAGCGAAGGTAGCGGAAGCAATGAGAGCTAATAAAGCTATACCTTTTTTCATAATAGATCCCCCTAAAATAAATTTATTAATATTTAATACTTATACCTTACCCAGCAGTGACGGCAAAAATAACTGTATAGAGTGAATATACGAGGGCAGTAAGAATCGGAACAATCAATTTTAATAATTTAAGCTTTCCAATCAGAGGAACCCTCTCTCCGGATGATGGAGGAATTGAACGCATTTTAACTACTCCAAGCAGCCTAACAGTTACTGCAAGAGCCTGTGCGGTTACAATGCCAGGTGCCCCGGCCAGAGCGCCGACAAGCATCGATATGAAAACCGGAATCCCGTAGAAGATCATCACCATCATTCCGACAAAAAAACCAATACCCATTAGTGTTTCTGATGTTATAAAATAATTTCCTTTAACCTTCTTCTGCGAATTTAATTTCTTCAGGCTCCTTAGGTTCCGGATCTGCAAAAACTCTTACAGTAGCCCTGATAAAGGATATTCCAAGGAGTAAAAAACCGAGTCCATGAACAAATGCAAACGGTCACTTGAGCCAGGCCACTACGCTTGTCTGTGATTATATTGATGATTTAGTTTCATAAAATCTCACCATCAACACAAAGAAAGCACGGTAACTGATGAACAGGGTTACAGCCGCTCCAAGTGCATGCCCGAAAACAATAAAGAATTTCTGAACAGCTTTCGGGAATTTTGATGATAGCATGTCAATTGCAGTATGCCCTCGTTCAAGCGTAACAAAAGTTGAAGCAAGAAAAACGACCGGAATATGAAAGTACTGAATCAGAGCCATAAACATCGGTATTCCGCTTACAAAAGGCACACCCCGCTTTAACCAATTTCTCACCAACAACATTTAGAAAGGCTATCAGCATAATGATAACCAGACAGACAGCTTAGATGTAAGAAATTGTTTTGATGACTGAAACCAGTGTTCGATCTAATTTTTGAAAAACAGTGCTGTTAATGGCATCCAAAATGTTCCAGACCTCCGTTGGAAAGTATTTAAGAATAAAATAAAAATTTACGGATATGGCATTATAGGAGAGCAATTCACGGCCTGTAACGAAAATTATTGGACTTTCAGTACTCAGATTAATACAAAAAAACATATTTTAACCATAAATAATTGAACAGGCTTTTTATATTCAGTAAGGATTGAATTTCGCTTGCATAATATTATACAATACTGCTTCAGTATTAGCACCAGCTGAGCTTCGGAGCACATTGTATATGGAAAATAGAAAACTAACCCGTAAAGAGCAGGCAAAAATAACTCAGGATAAAATTTTCAGTTCTGCGATAGATCTAATGGAAAAAAAGGGTTTTGACAACATGACCATCAGCGATATTATCAGTCATGCTGATGTATCTGTAGGAACTTTTTATCATTATTTCAAATCAAAAGAGGATGTTTTCTTCGAATTATACAGAAATGCAGATCAATATTTCAAAGAAATAGCTCTACTTGATATAGAAATAAGCAAAGGTTCTTCTGCAGATAAAATAGTACTTTTCTTCATTCACTATGCAAAATTCAATATAAACAACGGTCTCCAGAACGTCAGCCAGCTTTACAGCACTAAAAATAAGTTATTCATTGGCAAAGACAGGTACATGATTCGTCTTCTTAAGCAGCTGATCGAAAAAGGCCAGCAGAGTTCTGAGTTGAGAAACGATATAAGCGTAGAAGCGGTAGTTGATCAACTCTTTATAACCGGACGAGGTATAGTCTTTGACTGGTGTCTGCATGACGGAAAATACGATCTGGAACAGAAAATGCGAATAATCTTTGAAAATTATATCCGGATGTTTCTAAAATAGAATATAAAAGAAAAACTGAATGGAATAATTCCATTCGTTTTTTTTCACTTAGTGCTTTTTTCTGATGTGAATAAAACTGAATACCCCCTTCTAAAACTTCAAGCTTGAAAAGCCAGGTTCGGAGTCATATTGTAGGCAGCTCTATCCGGAACTATAATGTTCAGGAAGGGAAGCCACATCGGATCAATTACAAGAACATAAGAAAAGCCCATTATGTGTTACATATGAGTACCGTCTTCAGTCAAATTCATCTGAACGACAACATTTCTGCCGGGTTCCGCAGCGATATAAGGCAGTTCAGCTACATCTGTAGGAAGACCGGAGATTTTTTTCTTCATCAGGTGCTGTATCCAGCACCTGAGCTGATTCTTCAGCTTACGGCTGAGCGAAGAGAGCTGCAGGAAGCAGTACAGTTAAGACCAGCAGCAGACAGACTACCAGTTCTTTGTCATTTTTTCTCCTTTTCATATTTTTACTTCTATAACCATATAATATGGAAGAATTTGAACTGAATCGATTTCATTTCCGTACATTGTGCTATCAAGCTTTTTCTCTAATGTTTCTATCGACATTGTAAAATTACCTACCTTACAAAAATCAACCTGTACAAGATTCACTTATAGTAGATTTAAATTTACTGACTGTCCAATTGATAATTTCTATTCACTATATAGTTAAAAGTTATAAAACTTAGAGTTTCCCGAACTATTTCACCGAATATATTCGATTAAACTTGACAGCTGAAGAATTTGACCATAAAATAATTCTGTTGAATCAATAAATGACAAACAACACATAAACAAAATCTTAATTATTGGAGATTACCATGAGTGATACGCTTAGCCGATTAACTAGTATTGTCGGTGGAGAAAATGTGATTGAGAATCCGGATTTCTTCAGCTCTTCCGTCTGGTTTAAAACAGGCGAAAATCAGCTTACTCCTGATTTTCTTGTAAAAGCAGCAAGTACCGAACAGGTTCAGGAAGTGGTTAAACTTGCCAACGAACTTGCACTGCCCTTAATTCCGGTCAGTTCATCAGCTCCCCACAAAACAGGAGGAGTTTCTGTTGATGTACCGGGTGCTATTGTCCTTGACATGAGCGGAATGAAAAAGATCATCCGAATTGACAGAACACACTGCATAGCGGTAGTAGAGCCGGGAGTAACCTGGGAAGAACTTTCGATAGAACTCGCAAAAAAGGATCTTAGAATCACACATCCGCTTCTTCCAAAGAAGGGAAAATCTGTAATTGCAAGTCTCGTTGACAGAGAACCCTGTATATCTCCGAAGTATCAGTACAATATGACTGAACCCCTGAGATCCATGGAAATAATTTTTGGAACCGGAGATAAGGTTCTTACCGGAAACGGCGGCCATATGCTCAACAATGATGAGAAATGGGCAGGCGGCGAAGTACCTATCACTCAAAGTGGTCCTCATCAGTTTGACTTTTTGAAGATGGTTTCAGCTGCTCAGGGTTCAATGGGTGTTGTCACAATGGCATCGCTTAAGCTCGAACCACTTGGAAAGGAAGAAAAGCCTGTATTTGTAGAAAGTGATTCATATGAAAAACTTACAGACTTCCTTTACAAAACACTAAAATTCAGATTTGGTGATGAAGTATGTGTTTTCAATAAAAAAGCCCTTGCTTCAATCCTTGCAGATAAGGCCGAGGATGTTGACTCAGTTGCTTCAAAGCTTTCCAAGTGGACTGCTCTTGTAAACATCAAATGGGGAGCACTCAGAGCCAAGGAGAAGATTGCAGTTCAGGAAGCTGACCTCACTGATATTGCCCAGGCCACAGGACTTGTACTTTCGATGACTGTTGCAGGCATCCCTGCAGTAAAAGTGACTGAAAAAGTACTTGCAATCAACGGCGACAGTGAATGGAAAAGCAAGTCTACCGGAGCCGCAAAGGAAATCTTCTTCCTTTCAACTCTCGATAAAATCTCAGCACAGCTCAAGAAAGCTGCAGAAGTTGCAGACAAGCATGGATATGCCTTTTCTGACTGTCCTATTTACCTGCAGCCCATGCATCAGGGTGTTGCGGCAAACTGCTGCATTGCACTTCCAATAACCGAAGATCAGGCTGATTCAGCGGAACTCAAAGCATTTTACGATGAAATGAGCAGAGAGCTTGCAGGAGTCGGCGCCTTCTACTCCAGACCCTATGGTATCTGGTCAGAAATAATGTATGACAGCAATGCTCAGCACACTCAGCTGACTAAGCAGATGAAAGACATCTTCGATCCCGGGTATGTGATGAACCCTGGCAAACTGTGCTTCTAGTACAAGGAATAAGGAGGAATGAAAAAAACACATCCTTGTATTTTTTTCATTTTGAAGTTTTAACAAACTTCACTCCATTACCCGCCATCCATGGCGGAATTCTATAAGGAGAGATTTAAATGGCATTAAAAGACTATACAAAAGAAATAGAAAGATGCAGCGCCTGTTCATATTGTAAATGGATTCCATATGACCAGGTTAAGAGCATCAGATACGCAAAAAATTGCCCGAGTATTGATTACTTCAATTTTAATAACTATTCTGCAAGAGGCAGATACCTTACAGCAAAGGCCATCCTGAGAGGAGAGGCTGAAATCACTGCAGAAGTGGAACAGATTGTTCACACATGTCTTACCTGCGGGTCCTGTGATGTTGCCTGTAAGATTGCAAGATACAATCTCGAACCTCTTGAGATGGCAAAGGAACTTCGAAAAGACCTTGTAGCAAAGGGTAGCTATCCTGAAACACAGAAGGCTCTTGTTGAAAACCTCAAAAAAGAAGCAAACATCTTTGGAAAAGCCAGAAAGGCCCGCGGTGACTGGGCAAAAGGTCTTAACCTTAAAGACCTGACCAAAGAGAAGGCAGAAGTAGTTTTTCATGCAGGCTGCAGCTACAGCTATGATGAAAAGCTCCAGGGCACAGTAAAAACAGCAGTTGAGATTCTTGGTAAAGCCGGAATTGATTTTGGAATTATGGGCGATGCAGAAATGTGCTGCGGAGCAAGAATCAATTCAATGGGCCATACTGATGAATATGAAAGACTTGCAAAAGCAAACATCGCACTCTGGGAAAAAGCCGGAGTAAAAACAATTATCACAGCATGCTCCGACGGATACCATGCTTTCAAGAGACTCTATCCTCTGCTTGGAGCCGACTTCAAGGTTATGCACATCGTAGAGTACATCGATCAGCTTATAAAGGACGGCAAGCTTGAGTTCACCAAAGAAGTACCTATGACTGTAACATACCACGACCCCTGTCATCTCGGACGCCAGGGCGAAGAATATGAAGCATGGGACGGAAAGGAAACAACATACAAGAGCCAGATCATTGTTCATGAACCGCGCAAGCCCAGATACAACGGAGCATACGGTATATATGATGAGCCCAGAAACATCCTGAATGCTATCCCGGGTGTGAAACTTCGCGAAATGGAAAGAATCCGGGAGTACAGCTACTGCTGCGGAGCAGGCGGCGGTGCAAAGGAAAACTACCCGGAATATTCCGCATGGGTTGCAAATGAAAGACTTGATGAGGCTGCATCAACAGGTGCTGAAGCTCTGGTAACAGCCTGCCCATGGTGTAAAACGAATTTCAGTGATTCTGCCGCGGATGATAACGCCATGGCTGTCATCGATATACTTGACCTTGTAAGTAAGGCACTTTAAACAGGGAGTAGATAAATGAGTTTAACAGATAAACAATACCGGGAACTGGAAGCCATTGTCGGTAAAAGAAATATTTCAAAAGATGATGCAGTGCTTGACGGCTACAGATATAACCTTTCCCATACAGCTATCCATCTTGGGCCTCACTTTGATGTACGTACTCCGCGTCCTATGGCCGTTCTGCTGCCTGGAAGTACAGAGGACGTGCAGGCAATAACAAAGTTCTGCAACAAAAATAAGATTAAATATAAACCCTCAACAACCTTCTGGTCAGCTCAGGGTTATCCCTGTGATAATGACACAATTGTTCTCGACATGAGAAGGATGGACAGAATTATTGAGATTGACGCCAAGAACATGATTGCTGTTGTCGAACCTGGTGTTCTCGGAGCGACACTTCAGGCTGAAACGATGAAAGTCGGACTTAACTGTCACATTCAGGGTTCAGGCTGTTCCTGTTCAATTCTTGCCGGCGCAACTGCATGGCTGGGCTCTGGACCGAGCAACCTCTATGCCGGAACACAGTACGAAAACCTCCTTGGTGCCGAATGGGTGCTCCCGTCCGGTGAAATCCTTCGAACCGGTTCACTTGCCTACGATGATCCTACTGGCTTCTGCGGTGAAGGTCCCGGTCCGTCAATGCGCGGTGCTATCCGTGGAATGTTCGGTAACAAGGGTTCAATAGGTACATTCACTAAATGTGCGGTCAAACTCTACGCATGGCCGGGTCCAAAGGGTCTGCCCGTTTATGGAAAGGCTCCGGCATATACAACAAAGCTTCCCTCCAATTTCAATGCATTCACACTTGCATTTCCCGACTGGGATGCATGGGCAAAGACAGCTCACCTTCTCTGGGAGAACCAGATTGGTTACAGCGGCCACAGGCAGTTCAACTTCCTCGGCCGGGATCTCAAGTGGGGAATGATTCAGATCCTTACAGATCCTACAAAGACCATTTCAGACCTCGAAGAACTTGTAAATGCACCTGACTTCAAGGAAAAAAATGATTCGATGAAGATCGATTTCCAGCTTATTATGGCAGGAATGACACAGCGTGATTACGACTGGCAGAAAGAAACCCTGGATGAAATTCTTAAGATTACAGGCGGGTGGATAGTTGAGTGCATGAACACCGAACACCTCACAAACTACACCCTCCTCTACCTTCTCAGACTCGGACATAAGTCACTCAACCTTGTCTACGGCGGCGGATACGACGGAAACTTCGGAATGATCAACGCCATCGATTTCGGCGCCCAGCGTGCTGAAGAGGTAGGCGCCTTTAAGAAGGAATGGGAAAAGAAGGGACAAATCGTAGAAGGCGGCGGAGACTGTATGATGGGACCGATCGGGCTTCAGGGCGGCGGAGGTTCCGGTCTCTGGGAGAACTTCACCTGCTTCGACAGTGCAGATAAAGAGTCCACCGAAGGATGTCTTGAATTCTTCGATGCTTCTGCAGCATGGACTGCCTCTAAAGGCTGGAGCGGCTGCGGGTTTGAGAAACTCAATTCAAATGCCCGTGGATATGACGGATATTCAACAACTGAGGAATTCAGGAAGAATGCTTATTCAAATCATCCCTTTGCAGCAGCTCTCAAGTACCAGGCAAAGGTCTACAAGTCAATGAATCCAGACGACCTCGGTGATACTTACTACGAGAGAATGCCCGACTAAATTAGTAATAAAACATCGGTGGAGGTTTCTGCTCTAATCCATATCAGCAGGCCTCGGTCTTATGTTTTAAGATTTCAGTTTAGCACTGAATCAACCCTCCAGAAAAATGGGGCTGCCGCATACCCGATTGGCAGCCCCTCTTTTTATTTTTACTGTACTGTATTCAATTCTAATCCTGTTTCCATAGATTTCAGCTATCAAAACGATGATTTAATTGAATTGGACAGGAAATTCAGTTAAAGCTATAATTTCTTAACTCTAAACGTTTTATATCATTGTGGAACACCTCTTTGTTCCGCCTGTAATATCAGGAGAGATAAATGAAATATTCAGCTTTGAATCCTATAGGCATCCCAGATCCGCTTGATGTGATAGGACTCAATCCCCGTGTAGCAGACTTAAACGGAAAAACAATAGGACTGTATTGTACCTTTAAAGCCCACTGGGTTTTAATACTGAAAGAACTGGAAAAGCAGCTTTCTGCTGTATATCCGGATGCAAAGTTCACATATTTTCAGTATACAAAGGATCTGAACTCACATACCCAGGTTGCCGAGGTAATGAAGGCTCCTGAAGTCAGGCCTGATTTCGAAAAATGGATTGCAGGGACTGATGTTGTAATTGAAACAGCAGAAGTCCCTGTCGTTGAATGCTCCGGCGATCTGGAAGAAGTCAATATGCATTTTTATAATGAAGGCCTGTCTTACGGGTTTCCGATTATTCCTCCGACACAGGAGCTTGTAAATAAAATGTTTGGAGGTACTGATTTACCAGCCGATCATGTAGTAGCAAGAATGCCTCCTATGAACGGAAACGCGACTGTTGAAAAGATTGCAGTCAATGCTGTAATGGCAGGTTGTCTTCCTACATATATGCCTGTACTTATAGCTGCTGTTGAGGCTATGGTTGATTCGCACATGTGGTTTGAGCCATACACAACCAGTGTTGCAAATTGGGCTTCCATGATGATAGTAAACGGCCCAGTCAGAAACGATATAGGACTTAATTACGGACTGGGAACTCTAAGCCCCTACATCAAGACAACTGCAACTATCGGCCATACCATGGGTTTCATAATTAGGAACATCGCTGGCATTAAACATGGTTTGAAGATATGGGCTTTCTCGGACATGAGGAACGTTTCGGCATCTGTATTGGTGAAAATGAAGAAGTCAGCCCATGGGAACCGAAGCATGTATATTACAATTTCAATAAAGAAGACAGTTCAGTAAGCTGCTTCTTGCATATACCAGACCATAATAAACAACGATAATCATCAGTTCAATAATTTCCTGTGTACCCTTTAATCGGTTTATTGAAAACATATCTCCCAAAAACATCATAAATGGTTAATAATGCCATTGAGAATAAAGATATACCTGAAATCGATGCAAATACGTTACTGAGCCGGTGAATAATATGAGCGATCTTCCTGCATATTTCTTTTAATTGCATGACACCTACTCTTAAGAAAATAAGAAAATTTTCAGGATTACAAACCTCAGGTATCCCCAGTAATCAGCCGTTTTTTATATTTAAGATGTACTTCACATCTGCCAACAACATCCGTAGCAGTATCCACAATTGCTTTTCCGTCGTAGCCGAGTTCAGTTTCTGTATTGATATATTCATCTACAAAATAAGCTGTTTTCTCTTAAACCTTTGCCTGCTTTACAGCACTCAGATTATAAGATTCCGTTCCGCCTTTTTCCAAGCTTTCCATAGCGCTTCTTTCTTCCCAGTCTACGATTCTCATATATACATAGTAGGCTTTCTGTGATAATTCCATCATCTTGACCTGAAGCGTCTTCTGATTTACCGCGCATAAAAAATACATGAGAACAAGCAATAATAATGCTGTGATAGTGAGAAAAATTCTCTTAACTTCTGCCCTCCTAAATATTTCCCTAACGATAAGGTTTTCAAGTATATGTGATTCTAACTTTCTTAAATTTGATTTGTCTAATTCATTTATTGTATGAATATGATATCCAAAGTAATCAATGTTAAAAAATCATATTTTGTAGGGTATAACACTAAATATTTAAACTTTTTTTTATCTTTTCAATTCTTTATCAGAGAATTAATTATATTTATTCTAGTATAAATTTGAGCGTTGAAAGTACAATAATGTAAGTTGCGGCATTATAAATACTCCCCTATAATTTTCCTAATTCAGTTCAAACAATAAGATAACTGCAGTTATCTGTTTTTCTTTTTTTTCGGGAAAATTTATTTTACACCAAAACCTTTTCCCGGGTTCAGACATAAGACAGGAAAAGTGTTGCCGACACTTCAGCCTGTGTTAAAAATCTGTGTGCTTTTCCTGGTTCCCGGAGTTTCCGTACTGAATACAGGAATGCGATATAAAGATTTTAGGGGGAATTTATGTCGATGTTTTCGAACAAGAAGTTTGCCGGATATGCGGTAGTCTTCATGATTCTCGGAGTTCTGTACATGTTTTTCTATTCAGGACTTCAGAATGACCACCTCAACATTCTCACACCGTTTCTGGCTGAGACTTATGGATGGTCAAACCTGCAGATAACCAATCCGGTTACTATTGCAGGAATTGTAGTAATTGTTCTTTATCTACTTGTAGGAGCTGCTTTTGTTAAGTTCGGTGTAAGGATTATCATGGTACCTGCACTCGTACTACTGGGCATCTCCTGTATGGGAATAGCTGTTGCAGGTGATAACTACACACTTTATGCAATCAGCCTGTTTCTCGTACGTATACTTGTTGTACCGCTTCAGATGGGTGGATTCATGCTTGCTGCAAACTGGTTCATCAAATACCGAGGACGTGTGCTTGGTATCATCACAGCAGGTAGTCCGCTATTCTCTGTTGCAGGTATAAGTATTCTTACCTTCCTTGCAAACAGCGTCGGTATCAAATCAGGTTATATCGTTCTTGGTATTATCATTCTCGTTATGGCAGCTGTTACCCAGTTCCTTATGAAAGATACTCCCGAAGATGCGGGACTGTATCCTGACGGTGCAGATACTGCTCCTAAATCAGAAAGCAACATCGAAGAGCAGTCAATAACCGTAGGAAAACTCCTGAGTGAAGGCCGTGCATGGCAGCTTATTATCTCATACGGGATTCTTCAGTTTGCAATTCTATGTATGATGGCGTTTATGGCTGTCAGATACAATTCACTTACTCCCGCAGACAACCAGGGTCCGCCTCTGTTTGTTAAAGCCCTTCCCTACCTCTCAGCCGGAGCCATTGCAGGTATACCCATGAGTTTCGTACTCGGATGGATCGATGATAAACTCGGTTCAGTGAAGGCTTCGCTCGTACTGAACATTCTGTTTTTCATTGCTGTAATACCTCTTGCTATCATGCCCGTCGGCGGAAACAAGGCTCTTATGCTGATTTGGGCTTTCGGAGTTGCATGTATGACAGGCGGTGTTCCGACAATGCATCCATGTATTACATCATATGTATACGGAAGACACCTTTATCAGGCTGCAAATAAATGGATTATGACAATTCAGGCTATTCCAATGGCTTTCGGTATTGCTTTCATGGCTGCCATGAACGATGCCGGGAAACTTACTATGGCTTACTACATCATCATAGGTCTGCTTATTGTATCCTTTATCACTATTCTAACAATGCTGAAGGTACCTGATGCAAATGCAGCTGACAGAGATTACAAGGTTAAAGCTTAATTATAGCAGTCAGTATACGGCTAAAGCTCTATACCATTTTTATTGCGCTAAGCCGGCTTAAATAATTCAAATATATAATTTAAGGACTTGCAGAGTAAAAAACAATGCAAGTCCTTTTCTATAAATATTTTTAGGAGACTTTATAATGAGTAAATTAGAAGCAGATGTTGTTGTTATCGGTGCCGGAGCTTCAGGAATTTCTGCAGCGGTTGCTGCAGCTGAAAAAGAAGCCAGCGTTATCGTTATCGAAAAAGGAAGCACAACCGGTGGTGCTGCAAACATGGGCATGGGCTTTTTTGCCGTTGAATCACATCACGCAAAATCACAGATGATTGATCTCACTGTTGATCAGGCATTTGAATTTTTCATGGAATACACACACTGGCATCCTGATGCAAGACTTATCAGAAGATATATTGCACAGTCTGCCGATACCATTGACTGGGTTGAGAAGATGGGTGTAGAATTTCTTGGAGTATACAAATACTTTGAAAAATCATTTCCTACCTGGCACATCGTAAAGGTTCCCGGAAGCAACAAACCAACTGAAAGATCTGCATCAGTTCTTTTCAAGGCTCTGACAGACAGATCAGCAGAGCTCGGTGTTGAAATCATGTTCCAGACTTCCGCAAAAAAGATTAACACTGATCCTGGTACAGGAAGAGTGACCGGTGTAGTAATAGCAGATGAAAACGGAAACGAGCAGACTATTGAATGTGATACTGTGATCACTGCTGCAGGTGGATTTGGAAACAACCCCGAAATGCTCAAAGAAAAATTCGGATACACATGGGGTAAAGACCTCTTCTCATTCAGGATTCCCGGTGATGATGGTGACGGTATCAATATGATGTGGGACATCGGAGCAGCAGAAAGCCAGATGAACATGGAACTTACCTACACTACTCCCGGTATCACTGACATTTTCAAGACTCTCAGTGAAACAATGAGAAACCCCAACCTCATGGTAAACCTTGAAGGTAAGCGATTCATGAACGAAGAGCAGATGCAGAACACAACCTTCACCGGTAACTGTATAACAAGACAGACCGATAAAATCGGTTTTACAATCATCTCTGATGAAATCCTTGATGACTACCGCAAAAAAGGCGGACTTGACTACATCACCTTCCACCACAATATCAAGAATGTAGATAAGTGGGAGAGTGAGCTCAAAACATACAGAGAAGGCGGAGAATCAGAAACCGCAGGTCTTTCTGAACTGCACGGTGATGACGAAACCAGTCAGACTGTATTCTGGGAAGCAGATTCTATCGAAGAACTCTGCGAAATGACTGGAATCAACTACAAGAATCTCAGTAAAACCCTTGAAGAATACAATGCATGTGCAGGAAGCTACGACCACCAGTTCAACAAGCACCCCAAACTTATGCGAGCTGTTAAGGGAAAGAAGTTTTACGCAGCTGCACATAGACCCTGCGGATACGGAACTCTCGGCGGTGTTAAAGTTAACGAAAACCTTCAGGTTCTTGATGCAACAAATAAGCCGATTCCGGGTCTTTATGCCTCAGGTTTTGACGGAGCTAATATTTTCGGTGACAGCTACTGCTTCCTTATGCCGGGCAATACAATGGGCTGGGCAATAAACTCAGGAAGAATTGCCGGCTACAGTGCTGTTGAGTATCTTGATTCTGATGATTTTGTTGAATAACCAATCCGGAATTTTGAACTATATATTAGAAGATTAAGGAATAAATAGATGAATACTCAGTACCCCCATCTCTTGGAACCGATAAAAATCGGTAATAAAACATTCAGGAACCGTATGTTTACAGCTCCTATTACATTGCATTCAATACAGGCAACAGAGCCCTACCCTACCGAGGCTGCAATAACTCACTTTGCAAACAAAGCCCGAGGAGGTGCCGGCTGTGTTACTGTTGCTGGTGTAAGCATATTCCCCCACAGACATGATGCAGAACATGCAGCATGGGATGTATATGAAAAATCTAATGTAAACTATCTTGCACAGCTTGCTGAAAGAATCCATTTTTACGGAGCTAAAGCCTCTATGGAACTGGGTGTAGCAGGTGTTGTAGGCGGTGAATACGGAGCCAGTGACGGAATTACCCTTATGGCCGGAAACCCGGCCAAAGAGATGCCAGAATCAGAGATGGAGAGGATTGCTGAGGGTTATGCGTTCACAGCCGGTGCCTGTAAAACCGCCGGCTTTGATATGGTTCTGCTGCATTTCGGCCATGGGCTTCTTGTAGGACAGTTCCTTTCTCCCCTTACAAACAAGAGAAAGGACAAGTACGGCGGAAGTGCGGAGAACAGAGCCAGATTCCCAATGATGATAATCGATAAAATAAGGGAAAAAGTTGGAAAAGATTTTTTAATTGAAGTTAGAATCAGCGGAGATGAACATGAAAAAGGCGGAATCAAAATCGATGACGCAATAGCTTTCGCTAAGATTGCTGAGGACAAGATAGACCTTATCCATGTTTCAGCAGGCATTCATGATCCCCTTCACATGACAATCGTTCATCCCTGTGACTTCCTTCCTCACATGCCGAATCTTCCACTTGCAGAAGCGATGAAGAAATCCGGCATCAAAATTCCTGTAGTAACAATCGGCGGCATTCAGGAACTTTCATCAGCCGAAAAAGCACTTGCTGACGGTAAGGCTGATATCGTGACATCAGCACGCGGAGTTATAGCTGAACCTAATCTTGCAGAACTTGCATATGCCGGCAGAGGTGATGATGTAAGGCCATGTGTTAAATGTATGCGCTGCCATGACAGTGCTGTATATGAATATCACTACTCATGTACTGTAAATCCGGAAATCGGTATTGAGCATAAACTGCCTGAGATAGTGAAACCGGCTGAAAAGTCAAAAAAAGTAATCATAATAGGCGGAGGTCCCGCAGGAATGCAGGCTGCTCTGACATGTGCTGAAAGAGGACATGATGTAACTATATATGAAAAGACCGACAGTTTAGGCGGAACGCTTAAATTCAGTGAAAAGGTTGAGTTTAAATATGACCTTAGAAAATTCAAGGATTTCCTTGTGTATCAGGTACATAAGGCGAATATTAATGTGAAACTGAATACCGTTGCCTCTCCCGAAACGCTTGGCAAAGAGGGCGCTGATGTAGTTATCGCAGCTGTAGGTGCTGTACCATTTGTTCCGCCGATTAAAGGAATAGAAAATAAAAATGTAATTATGGCTCTTGATTCCTACGGAATAGAGAGTAAACTTTCAGATAATGTGATAGTTATCGGCGGCGGCCAGGTTGGTGTTGAAACGGCTTTGCACCTTGCAAAACTCGGAAAGAAAACAACGATAATTGAAATGCAGTCAGAACTCGCTCCTGACGCTTCTATGACTCACCGGAATGAGATTATCTGGGAGCTTAATAACGAAAAAAATGTAGAAATAATTACTTCTGCAATGTGTAAATCTATCAATAATGATTCAATAACTTACATAGATGCGGAAGGTAATGAACTTACCCTGAATGCCGGGAATGTAATCATTGCCGTAGGAATGAAATCTCTTGGTAATGAAGCTGACAATTTCAGGAATTCAGCATTAAACAGATTTTACTCAATCGGCGACTGTATGAAAGTTGGCACTGTTGAACAAGCAGTAAAAAATGCGTACTATGCCGCAGTAAATATCTGATATAATTTAAACGAGGTTTTTGGATAATGAGTGACAAATTAACTAAAAAAGCCTGGTCAGTGCTTATCGCTGCTGTAGTAATCAATTTCTTCAGCGGTATGGGCTACATCTGGAGTATCATCGGTAAAGAACTGATGATCCAGCTTAACTGGACCAGTCTTCAGTCTTCGCTCCCCTACACTGTTTTTTCGATTTCATTCGCGTTATCGATGGCGGTTGCAGGTCCGATTCAGGACAAAAAGGGACCGAAATTTATTGCAACAATGGGAAGCATTCTGATCGGCGGAGGTTTGATACTTACGGGTTTTGCTCTCAAGCCGGCACTTATGGTGCTTACATATGGATTAATGACCGGATTCGGTCTCGGATCTATGTATGCAGCTACGGTTCCTCCCGCACTTAAGTGGTTTTCTCCTGAGAAAAAGGGAACCATCAATGGAGTTATAGTAGCATCACTTGCTCTTGCATCAGTAATGTATTCACCGCTTACAAAGACGCTTATGCACAGCATGGGAATAGCCCCTACTTTCTGGATTATCGGCATCGGACTACTCATTCTTCAGACATCTGTATCACAGCTTCTTGTGAATCCTCCTGCCGGATATCAGGCCGGAGCCGCAGTTAAAACCGGTGATGCAGTAAAAAGCACTGCGGTAGAAGTAAAACCGCTTGAAGTACTTAAAACCGGCAATTTCTACAAGATGTGGATAATGTTTACCCTCTCAGCAGCTTCCAGCCTTATGGTAATCGGACATGCTGCTAATATTGCCAAATATCAGGCTTCATGGGAGGGCGGGTTTATTCTTGTAATTCTGCTTGCTGTATTCAATGCTCTTGGACGCTCGATGGGCGGAACCCTTTCTGATAAGATTGGAAGGCCTTATCTAATGCGATTGGCCTTTATTATTCAGGCAATTAACATGTTTTTGTTTGCGTTTTACACAAACTACATTATACTGATGATCGGTGTTGCAATCGCAGGTGTATGTTATGGTTCTACGATGGTAGTATTCTCTGCAGCTACTGCAGACCTGTACGGAATGAAGAATTTCGGAGCAAACTACGGGATGGTTTTCACCGCCTGGGGTATTGCCGGAGTTCTGGGGCCAATACCGAGTGCTATTATTTTTGATGCTACCGGCAGCTTTAATTCAGCATACCTGCTCTCAGGAGCCCTGGTTATCATATCGCTGATAATTGCCTTTACATTCAAAAATAAAACTGTTGATAATATATCAGCCTGATATAGTCAGACTGATTATTATAGTATTCATTTTTCACCCGCTTTCAGGGAACGGAATCTGTCAGGTTCCGTTCCCTCTTTTTTTATTCGCAGCCTTTTTATGGAGGGGTTATTTCTCCGTTCAAATCCCATAAAGCTTCCCAGTTCTGATTATCCTTCCATAAAAAGACCTGTCCCTTTATCAGCCTACACTGCTTATCAATCTTTTCAATTTCGGCCATCTCATTGTTTGTCAGCAGATCTTCAATAGAAGCCTTTAGATTGTTCTTGTAATTTCTTGCTGTTGTAGAGAACGGTATCGGAACCTGGCCCCTCTGGACTGCCCATTTCAGACAAACCAGAGCCGGATGAATTCCGTGATTTTCTGCAATTTTAACAATAACAGGATCCTGAATATCAACAGTATCTTCGGAAGTCCGATCTCTTTCAGGACGTCCCGGAGAACCTAATGGGCTGAATCCGATAGGAACAATTCCATTTGAGACTACAAAATCAAAGAGTTCAGGCTGCTGAAAATGAGGATGAAGCTCCATTTCATTACATACCGGTTTAATAACAGCATCCCGCAGAACAAGTTTCAGTTTAGGGATTGTCATGTTTGAGGTACCGATATGTTTTACAAGCCCTGCTGAAACCAGACGCTCCATCTGTCTCCAGGTTTTCATATAATTTTCATGAATATAAGCCTTAGCATCCGGACTTCTGGAATCAACTGAACATCCGGGCGGATGAAAGTTGGGAAAAGGCCAGTGAATAAGAAACAGATCCAGATAATCAAGCCGCAGATCTTTAAGCGTTTTTGCTACCGAAAGAAGAACATCACCGTCACCGTGCATATCATTCCAGACCTTTGATGTAATCCAAAGCTCCTCACGTCGAACCTCACCGCTGTCAAGAATTTCTTCAAAAACCCTGCCGATTTCCGCCTCATTACCGTAAACTGAAGCACAGTCAACATGTCTGTATCCGTATGCTACAGCACCCCTTACAGCCTGTGCAACGTCTACCGGACTGACGTGATCTGAACCAAAGGTTCCCAGTCCTACCGCAGGAATTACTGCACCTGTCGGGAGCAGCCTGCCCGGAACCTTCCGGGGATCAATACCATCCGGATCAAGTTTGAAATCACTCACCATATCCCTCCATACTTATCTGTGTTATTATATTATAGTTGCTGTATACCCGATTCAGCAATGGAAGCATTTGACAGGAGTATGGATAATCTTGACTTCATTAAAAAACTTCGTGCCTGAACCCGGATATTTTTCCTCTCAGGTAAGCGATTCAAGACGTTTTTACAGAAAACTGGACATATACAGAACAGGTTCTCTAACAGTTGTCGCGGGAGGTATCGAAAAAACCTCACCCGATTACAGCATAGCAAGAAAAACCTTCCCCTACTTCGGAATTGAGTTTATTATCAGCGGATCAGGAACTTTGACTCTTAATGATACTGTCCATCCACTTTCAAGAGCTGTATTGTTCACCTACAGCCCTGAAGTCAATCATACAATAACAAGTGACTCAGACAATCCGCTTGTTAAATACTTTATCAACATTACAGGCAATGAAGCTGAAGAACTTATGCATAAACATATATCTTCAAAATCTGCGGTTTATCACATAGCGGCACCAGAATCAATCTTGCTAACTCTTGAAGAACTGACAAGAACCGGCATGGCGGATACACCATATACTGATGTGCTGTGCACATCACTTGCACGAGTACTGATAATGAAAATTGCCGAATCAGCACTCAAGGGGGACTCTTTTTCAGGAAAATCATATTCAACCTATCTAAGATGCAGGAAAACGATAGAAGCAGAATATCTCAGATTATTTACGCTAATGGACACAGCGAAAATTTGTAATGTTGATGAAGCCTATCTATGCAGACTGTTCAAAAAATTTGATTACAGTACACCTTACCAGTATCTACTCAAGCTGAAGATGAATCATGCTGCGGAGTTTCTGCATAACCCTTCTGTAACTGTGGCAGAGGCTGCGGAAGAAACCGGCTACAGTGATCAGTTTCATTTTTCAAGACTCTTTAAATCAGTTTTCGGCATAAGTCCGGGTGCGTTTTCCAGACTTTTCAGTAAAACCGGATAATATAAGGATAAAAATGATTATTTCACAGAATCTGACAAAAAGTTACAGCGATAATTTGGCGGTCGATGATTTTTCAGCGAGAATACAGCCGGGATCAATTACCGCTCTAATCGGACCAAATGGGGCCGGCAAATCAACAACCATCCGAATGCTTACCGGCAGCCTGAAACCTGACAGCGGGAAAGTTGATATTGACGGTATTGATATCTCGGGCAGGGATTCCAGCTGGAAATATTCAGTGGGAATTGTCACTGAAAGATTAAACCTTTTTAATCATCTGACAGTTTATGAGCATATTCTGCTTACTGCTGATATCTTCGGCCTGTCTGAAACTGATAAAATAAACAGGACAGCGGATCTTCTAAATTTCTTTAATCTTGAAAATTATCAGACAACCAGTGCAGAAAACTGTTCGCTAGGTGTAAGAAAAAAGACTGCCTTGTCTATGGCTTTAATTTATAATCCGAAAATTATATTTCTGGACGAGGCTCTAACAGGGCTGGATCCGCTAAGTCTTACACATACCAAGCGGCTTCTAAAAAAGCTTGCAGAGACCGGACATACGGTTTTTCTGACAACCCATATTCTTGATATCGTTGAAAAACTTGCTGATAGAATAATTACAATCAATAATGGACGTATAATTGATGATTCCATCTGCAGCAGTCTTATTAACCAGTACGGAAATCTCGATAATTTCTTTATTTCTTTCGCAGAGAATGATGAAGCAGCAGGAAGGCTTCAGTGGCTTTTTTAAGTTCTAAAGCAGGGGCGATTCTTCGGTATCAGAGTATTTTTCAAAAAGGCAGTATCATGCAAATAAATTGAGGGGGGCTGAAGGCTTTATTTCATCTTGGCTTTTAGTTGCATTATGTCTTCAAATAGTTTCAAACAACCTTTTTGTCACACAGATATCAGATTTTTCATATTTTGCAGCTGTTAAAATTTTCAGCTTTAATATTTTCCATCTCAGCCTGCTGTGGTTTATCGTTCCTTTTATAGTAACCAGATCAACCGTCCGAGAAAACAATCTTTCTGAAAGCATTCCGATGAATTTTCCTGTCAGCTCAAATGAACGATTTCTTATTTACCTGTTCCGTCTTTTTAAAAATCCTGCATTACCTGTACTTGCCGTATTATCTGTTTTACTTCTATTCCCTTTTATTGTTTTCAAAGCACCTGCAACCGGAATTTTTACTGGTATCATTTATTTTGTATTTTGCCTTTTTTCTTCAATTCTGTTTTTTTCACTTGTTGAGTATCTGACACTTGCTACAAATTTAATTGTTGACCTTCACCTGATTTTTTTATTGCTGATGGTCACCCTGTTATTCTCAAATCCATATTTCACAATCAATAATGAAATAATCAATATCAGCATTTTTAATATCACTTTTCCCTTTATTACCGATGCAGGAGAATATGCCGGGAAGCTATGGTTTTTCACTTCATTTTTCCCCTCACTTATTACACGTCCCCCGGACTGGATAAAAAGTATTCTAATGACTTTAAGCATGCTTCTGCTCAGCGGTACTTTCCTGTTTTTAACATATCTGCTTTACAAAACTAAAAATAAAACAGAACTGCCTAAGTCCAGGTTGATTTTTTTGAGTCGTCTTCATGTAAAGTCGCTTTTAAGAAAGAATAGGTTCTCTCTTTTTATTTATAATCTCGATCTTTTTATAAAAACAGCAGAAATTAAATCTTCCTTTCTAATTACAGCAGCAGCAGTATTGTATATAAAATTAACAAAAGACAATTCAGTAAATGTACTGTACATCTATATGATTATTTATATGCTTAATGCCGCGACTCTATCAAATAACAGTTTCGGCTTTGAAACAGAAGCCTTCGGGCGAATAAGACAATGGCCAAAATCCGCATTTCAGATAATCATAAACAAAAACATTGTATTTCTAATTCTCTTTACAATACCGGGTTGTATATTCACATTAATTATCGGGATAATGACAAACTTTTACTCTCTACCTGTAGCCCTTGTAATGCCTGCTGGAATTTCCTTTCTGTATCTTGGGTTTGGAAATATTTTTTCAATTTTAAAACCCGAAAAACGAGAGTTGAACCATCTTGCAGGCATTGCTCAGACAGGAGGAATCATCGGATTTTTGTTTTCAGTATTTTCCTGGTACCCTCTTTTCAGGTTTTTAATTGCTATCCGTACTCATAATTATAACAGCATATTTGCTTTTACTATGGTAATCGTAATTGCAGCATTGATTGCCTATCTGATTTTATTAAGAATCAGTATTGAAATATTAGAGAAAAAAGGATTAGGATCCTGATTATGAAAGTTAAATTATTTTATATACTTTTGATATTCTTAATCATTTTTATATGCTGTCCGCTCCTGATATATGCCGAAACATTTCAGAATGAAAATAAACCTTCAATGGAGAAGAATTCCATGTACAATTATGAACTGCAAAAACCCTGGAATTATGATCTTCCTGAAAATTCAAAACGAAGCTATCCTCTGATAGTCGCACTGCATGGAGCAACCGGAAGAACAGACGTCTACTATACTCCAATAATAGTCAATAATGAAAAGCAGATGAAAGAGTACCCTTGTTTTTATATGGCGCCGAACAATCCTCAGGGTTGGGGAGATGAGGCTTCATGGGTTAGAACTCAGATAGAGGAACTTAAAAAGCAATACCGCATTGATGAAAACCGTATTTTTCTTATTGGGTTTTCCATGGGAGGCTCGGGGTCATATCTTTTCGCCGAAGCTTACTATAAAGAGTATGGACAGTTGTTTGCTGCTATTGTACGTCTTGCAGGAAATACAGGCTATGAACTTTCCCCGCCATTGGCTGCTAAAACTTCGGTCTGGTATCATATAGGATGGAGGGATGACAAGCATAGGGTTATAACGGCACGGAATGCATTTGATTTTATAAAGGATTTACCCGAATACGAAGATTCTTATGAAAGCCTTAAATTCGGTCTGGCAGGCAAACAACCCTACAGAACAAGAACAATTACTTTCAACAATACAGAAATAATGAAGCTCAGCGATTATCCCCTGATGGGTCACGATCCCGATACTCCGTTTAAAAATGAAGCAGTCCTTGAATGGCTTTTTTCTCAGTCCCTGTCTAACCGATAGAAGTTTTTTTTATTCAGATAAACTGCTATAAATAAATATGAGAAAATCGGCATTAATATTCGATCACGACGGAACTCTTGTAGATTCAATTAGGGCTGTTGAAATATGTACAAACAGCGTTCTCAAGAAAAACGGTTATTCAGCTGCATCATCTGAACTGATCTCTGAGGGAATGGGTTATGTTACACATGAACGTTTCGGTTTTCATTCCGGTACCGCAGATTTAAACCAAATGCATACCATGGCTGCCGAGTTTTATACCTGTATGCATACCGGAGGACTGGCCTACTTACAGGTTTATGAAGGAGTTCAGCAAGCCCTGGATGCCCTTGCAGCTTCAGGCTATTCAATGGGAATGGTGTCAAACAACCAGGGGATCTTCATCAGAAAAGCAGCAGCACACCTAAAATATGCCTATGATCTGGAGATTATGCTTGGAGAAGAAAATATTAAAGCTCACAAACCGGCCCCCGACGGCCTGCTCCAGGCTGCTGCCGGGCTTGCAGCCCTGCCGGAAGACTGCTGGTATATCGGCGACACTTATACTGATTACAGGGCGGCAAAAGCTGCAGGTATGAAAAGTGGGCTTGTCAGCTGGGGGACAACTGATGCCGCGGTGCTTTCGGAACTGAACCCGGATGCACTTTTTTATCATCCGGATGAAATGAAAGCTTTCTTTCTCAGCCTGTTGACTGCTTAACTCCTGCCTATTTCCTCACATACGCGCAGAAGTTCCGGAAGCAGCTGTTTCTTTCTTGAAAGAATACCGGGCAGATCAAATATATCATCATCAATTTTGCTGTAAATAAGCTCTTCCTCAGCGGCTTTGAACGGAGTTGATAATAGTATTGAATTTTCTTTAATCACATCGGTAATAAGCAGCATGGCCCACTTCAGCTTCTTGGTTTTCTTTATCTTTTCAAGCTCGCTGATAATGTTGTTCTTCAATTCATCGATACCGTTAAGACTTATAACCTCGGCCTGACCGATTCCGAAAGCTATCCCGCCTTCATTGTATTCCTTGAAATCAGCACCAACCAGTTCATTTACAGGTGAGGCGCCCAGAACTGCGCTCTTCTCAAACAGGGCTTTTCCATGCTCCTCCAGACTGACTTCACATATTTCAGCGAGCTTTTCAGCGGCATGACGATCTTCTGTGGTAGTTGTTGGAGATTTTAAAATTATAGTGTCTGACAGTATTCCGGACAGCATCAGCATAGCGGTCTGTGGACTGAGTTCAAGGTTATGTGATATAAAATGACTGAAAATAATTGTACAGGTACTGCCGACAGGCCTTACATTGATATAAATCGGTTTTTTTGTAGGCTGCGGAGAAAGTCTGTGATGATCAACTATTTCAATAATCTCAGCCTGCTCCGACCCAGGAATACTCTGGGATATTTCATTGTGATCGACCATTATTATCTTTTTCAACGGCTTTTCAATAAAACATCGCCTTGTAACAATACCTGCAAACTGCTCATCCTGAAACACAGGAAGACCGCGGTATCTTGAGTTAACCAGAAGCTGTTTTGCCGAATCGAAGTCAGCATCAGATTTTACTATCTCCGGCTCTGCATTCATAATCTCTTTAACAGGTGCACTGAGCCTTAAAAGCCGGATTGTTTCAGCAGTATCAGTCTTTGAGATAAAAACCGTCCCCCTGTAGTTCTTTAGACGATCTCCTACTCTTGAATCATCACTTACACCTGTAAGAATAATAGCCGGAAAATCGTTTTCGACCGCGAAGTCTATGAGATCTGTACGCAGTCCCACAACCAGCAGCGGTTTATAGGGTTTAATATCCTCTATTCGGCTTCTGCTTACCTCAACAGGCATGGCTCCAGTCATTATAGGGGCTGTAAACTCTTTATCCGGCCCGCGCAGGAAAAAATATCCCGGCAGAACATCCTGAAAATTGTTGATTCTGAATCTGTAAACAGGCCGGGTTCCAAGATTCTCTGAAATAAGAAAGCCGCTTATCTGATGGATAGTGACTATGCCTCTGAAAATCGTACCTTCCTCAAAAACGGGAATACAGCTCAGATTTTCTTCATCTAGAACCTTGATAGCGCTGAAAACAGGCTGGTTTATATCAAGACTTTCTATATCCCGTCTGGTTACATCAGAAACCTTCGGTGCTGCATCCTTCATAAATGACGGAGGCTCTGCGCCGGCAAGTTCAAAAGCAGTTTTAGTCTGTCGATTGAGGTTTCCGCATCTGACGGGTATGTACTGATTGACAGGATCAGTTCTGTTTTTAAATTCAGCGTATGCATATGCCGCGCATACAGAATCCATATCAGGATTTCTGTGTCCGGTTACAATTATATCTTCCATTATGTGCCTCAGTATACAATATCAAGAAAGTTTTTCACACTGTAAACTGTATTGAATTTCAAGCCGATGAACTCCGTCAGTAAATGGTATCGCAGAAATCACAGATTTCTTCGGCCATGAAATACTATGATGTTCACCCTGAATTGTAACAGGTATCGAAAGATTGAAATCACTTTTTGCTGCAACTGATAAAACATTTCCGGAAATAATATTTATAATCTCACCTATCATATCATTTATCATTTTCCCTCTTCCAGCCCCTTCAGTATTCAGAAATCTTGAACGTTCAAGCAGAAAAGAAGCAAATGAGTCTTCCACCCTTATAGCCATGATGCCGTAGCAATCTCCGGTTACACCTACGACGCTGGTTACACCCCAGTTTCTTCTGTCCGGGACTTCCAGTATATACGGGGATCCGGACTGAAGTTCAGTTTTAAACAGCATGGCAAATATCCCCTTCACTCTTTCATCAATAATTCCGGAAATCTCAGAATTCATTTATTCTCCTTGCTTTGTGTTATACTTACCTGAACTTCAAACGGTCCGTATTTAGTTGAAAAAGGGACTCCGATTATGGGAGTTTTGCTGGGCCATGAGATACTGTGATTAACTCCCTGAGCAGTAAAAGGCGGTGTAAGAGCCACCTCACGCCCCTTAAGAGCTCCAAGGGCATTTCCCGATATGATATTTACAAATTCACCGATCATCTCATTCCGCAGCTGAGGAATCTCATCAGGATCAGTAATTTGAAGCCCTGACTGACTCAGCAGTTTCTCAGCCATCAGCTGGGTTACTCTTAATACGACAATCCCTTCATGACTTCCGACTATACCGATTACTCCCGAAATTTCCCACCTGTGGTTACCTGTCGAATTTGCGAGAAACGGCTTTCCATATGTGGGTTCTATCAGAAACATTTCATAAAAGAGATTAATGGTTGCACTCAGAAACGGATTGATGATCGAAGCATCCATATATAGTTTATAATATAGAATTGCCTTTACGTCGATCAGATTTTTCATTCAGAAGATTTTTTTAAATATCTTCCGATTTCATCCAGAAAATTCGGTGTAAATAAGCTCTTATCCGAAGTTTCTATCTCCTTAAAAGACCAGAATCTGCCGTCAGAGATTTCTGAACGCTGCAGATTTATTTCACCGTCGTAGCTCAGGCGGTAGGTAGTTACAAATTCAGTCTCATAGCTGTTGCTGTGCATATATTTATACAAAAAATAAAACGAGTCTTCTTCAGCTGTTATAATTCCCAGTTCCTCGGAAGTCTCCCTCAGCGCCGCGTCCATATATGTCTCTCCCTGGTCAAGATGCCCTCCTACAGATGTATCCCACTTTCCCGGCTGGATATCCTTATCGTCAGCCCTTTTCTGCAGAAAAAGTTCTCCTTTGCTGTTAAAAACCAGAACATGTACTACACGGTGTTTCAATTCGGGGTTCCCGTGAACCTCGCTGCGGGCTGCAGCCCCTATAACCTTATCTTCATCATCAACTATATCAAATATCTCACTCATATCCCCTCCCTGCCGTAATTTTTTCCGGCACATTATATTTAACCCATGTGACACGGCCGGAAGAGACTACGTCCCGGAGCTGCCGCTCTACACGGGAAAGATTCTTAGCCTTTCCGCTCTTAACTTCTACAAATACAATTTCAGACAAATCACCCTCATCCATTCCCTTAAAGACCAGAAAATCGACAGGCTTGCCTATAAACCTGCACTCGTTCGGATTAAATGGAAACTCAGGAAGGAAGGGAGCAAGCTGCTCTGCAAACTGGCCTCCTATGACAGCCCTCGACCGGTTAAGCCTGTCTTTCACAATAGGTTCAAGTTTATAATCTTTCCAGCTGCGCTCCTCCCTCTTCCGACCGAACAGAATTCCAAGCCGAAGCCCTGTCAGAAAAAGAAGAACAGCCACGGCTGCGGCTGTTACCAGATATATAATGTCAATATTCATGAGACATTATACCCGGGTAAACGGCGGCTTGAAAGCTGTCAGGAGCATTCCGCCCGATTTACTCAACAGTTTTTTTTGTTTATAATTCAGTCACTAAAAACTTACACAGAGGACAGTTAAATGATCAAAGTCAATGAAAACTATGCAAAGCTGAAAGCTTCATATCTTTTCACCGATATTGCAAGAAGAATAAGCTCATACCAGGAAGCCAATCCTGATAATAAAATAATCAAACTTGGAATAGGTGATGTTACAAGACCGCTCCCCGAAGCCTGTTTAAGTGCATTTCACTCCGCCGTTGATGAAATGGCTGAAACTTCAACCTTCAAGGGCTATGGTCCCGAACAGGGTTACGCTTTTCTAAGAGAGAAAATTGCCGAGTTTGACTTCGGTCCCAGAGGTACGGGTGTTAAAGCAAATGAGATTTTTATCAGTGACGGTTCAAAGTGCGACACAGGTAACATTCAGGAAATATTCTCAAACGACAGCATCGTGGCTGTACCGGACCCCGTCTACCCTGTTTATGTTGATACAAACGTAATGGCAGGACGAACAGGTGTGTGGAACAACGGAAGATATGATGGTCTTGTCTACCTTGAATCAACAAAGGAAAACGGTTTTGTACCCGAGCCCCCGAAAGAAAAGGCAGATCTCATTTACCTCTGCTTTCCTAACAACCCGACCGGTGCTTCCGCAACAAAGGAACAGCTCGTAGCCTGGGTCGATTATGCAAGAAAGAACCAAGCACTTATTCTTTTTGATGCGGCCTATGTTTCATTTATAAGAGACGAATCTATCCCCCAGAGCATTTTTGAGATTGAAGGGGCAAGAGAAGTCGCAATTGAGTTCAGAAGCTTTTCAAAAACAGCAGGTTTTACAGGAACAAGGTGTGCATATACTGTCATTCCTGAAGAATGTACTGCCTACACAGCAGCAGGCGAAAAGGCTTCACTTCACCAGATTTGGAACAGAAGGCATTCAACAAAATTCAACGGTGTATCCTACCCTGTTCAGAAGGCGGCAGAGGCTGTATTCTCACCGGAGGGAAGCGCACAGGTAAAAGCACTAACCGATTATTATCTTGTGAATGCCGGTATAATCAGAAACAAGATGACCGAACTTGGCTATACATGCTTCGGAGGAGATAACTCTCCATATATCTGGATTGAATGCGGTATGGATTCATGGGACTTCTTCGATCTCCTTCTTAATAAAGCGGAAATAGTTACAACTCCCGGCAGCGGTTTCGGAAAATGCGGAGAAGGCTATATCAGAATCAGCGCATTTAACGAGCTGGACAAGGTAAACGAGGCCATGGACAGAATAGCAAAGGTGCTGGGCTGAACTATTGGCTGATTTGAATATTACAGAATGTAACCCGGATTTTGACAGTTTTACAAAATCCTTTAAGAGTTTTATTCTTTCCGCCTCAGGCTACAGGAAGGTTTTCGCCGCAGATGGAAATGAAGAATCATCTGCGGCTGAAATAAGCTCTGAAGATACTGCAGCTGTTGCTCTCATTGCATCAGAGTTTGCCGATTTCATAAAATCAAAAGGCGGAAAAACCGTAAGTCTCGGGACTGATGCCAGACCCACCGGAAGGACCATTGCCGGAGTAACCGCGGCAGTATTTCTTGCAAAACAGCTGAAGGTTCTTTATTCCGGAATTACTGCAGCACCCGAGCATATGGCCTGGACCAAAACAGATCCAGCCATCGATGGATTTGCCTACATATCAGCCAGTCACAATCCTGTAGGTCATAACGGATTTAAATTCGGGCTTTCAGATGGAGCTGTTATCGGCGGTACCGGCTCAGCTGAGCTAATTGCCTCCATAAGAAAAACAACTTCCGATCCCGCCCGCTTAAAAGAGATCTGCGGTTTAATCAATACCGTTACAAAAGCCGATCTTGACGCTGTATTTGAATCTGAAAATGAAAACAAACTAAAAGCCGCAGCAGCCTACAGCGAGTTCAGTCTTGAAGTGATTACATCAGAACCTGCAGGCCCCGCACGTGATAAAATTATAAATAAATTAAAATCAGCAACTGGAAATATCGGTATTATTGCTGAACTTAACGGTTCAGCCAGAGGCGTCAGTATAGACAGGGCTTTTTTTAGTTCCTTCGGCTTAAGCTCAAAGTTTCTGAATGACAGTCCCGGTGATATCGTTCATCGGATAGTTCCGGAGGGTTCATCACTTAATCTCTGCAGAGAGGAACTTGAAAAGGCACACGCTGAAGACAGCCGCTTCATCATGGGCTATGTACCAGACAATGACGGAGACAGGGGCAATATAGTCTATTATTCTGATGTCAGCGGTAAGGCTGAGATTCTTGAAGCTCAGGAGGTTTTCGCGCTTTCAGTGAAGGCTGAACTATCCTTTGCAAGGCGTCTTAATCCTGCAGCAAAACTCGCAGTCGCCGTAAACGGACCGACATCAATGCGTATCGAAGAAATAGCTGCTGATTACAGTGCAGAAGTATTCAGGGCAGAAGTCGGCGAAGCAAACATGGTTAACCTGGCGGCAGAAAAGCGGGCTGAAGGCTATGAAGTCCGGATTTTAGGTGAAGGTTCGAACGGAGGGAATATAACCCATCCCGCAACAGTCAGAGACCCTCTGAACACAATATTTGCAATCATCAAGCTTCTTAGTCTCGACGGTTATAAAAGCATCACAGAGGCTGTAAAAAGTCTGCCGGCATATACTACAACAAGCGCTTATGAACCAGAAGCAAAAATGAATATCGGTAATATATCTCATGCCGAACTTAAATCGAATTATGAGGCCGTTTTCCTCAAAGAATTCGAAGAAAAAAAAGATTGGCTTCAGAATAGATTCGGGATATACAGCTGGAATGAGATCAACTATGAAGGGACGAGGGCTGTTAACGGAACCGGAAGAGATTACCGCAGCGGTGAAGAAACCGGCGGGCTGAAGATTATGCTCAATGACAGAATCGACCAGCCCGTTGCTTATTTATGGATGCGCGGATCTGGCACTGAACCGGTGTTCCGGGTTATGACAGACATGAAAGGCGACAATCCTGTTCAAATGAGAGAACTCCTTGACTGGCATCGAGCTATGGTAGCAGATTCCGCAAATATGTGATAAATTGCAGTGGTGGCAGTATTTTCGTCATCACGTGCAGCCGATTACTGGCAGGAGATAAAATATTTTTTCTCCAGGTCGCTGAAAACTAAACTGATTATATTCTTTCTCTTTCTTGCATTTATACCTACGCTTATCACCGGCCTTTTCTCCTTTAATCTGTCGTCAAGAATTGTATATAGAATGGCGGTCGACTCCAGCAGCGAAATGATAGACAGGATCTCGCAGGAGCTTGAAAATCTGTTCAGCGATACCATCTACTTTATGTATCATGTTCAGGATATCATGCCGCTGCAGCAGGGGCTTAGGGAGAATTTTGACAGCCTTGAACAGCGCTATCTGACAGACTTTAATGTGAGCTCAGAACTTCACTTCATTTCCGACTACAAGAAAGAAATATTCGGAATCTATGTTCTTGGACTGAATAAAAGTAAATTTAAATCCAATTACTACACATTTAATGATGATGACCTGAGGGATTCTCCCTGGTACAGAACAATATTTGAATCAAACCTCCTGACAGTTTCCGGCCCTTATAGAGAGTCCGCAGCTGTTAAGACTACTCCGAACTGGAATATGGAATTCTTCTCACTTGGAATCCCGTTTATAGACAGACAGACCGGACTTCGTACGGGGATCATTCTTGCAGAAATCGAGAAGAAAGTAATAAGACGAATTACAGACACAACCTTCGGAAAGACAGGCTACATACTGGTGCTGGACAATAGGAACAACATTCTAATGTCACCTGATAAGTATGATGAACAACCTGATTTATCTGCCCTTCCATCCCTGAATCCAAGGAGTTTTCAGGAGCTTATAGTAACCGAAAGATTTATTGGAACAGATGATGAGCAGGAGACCTATTTTATTGACAGCGATGATTATCTGGTTTTGTATCAGGTGCTGAAAATCCCTGGATGGAAGGTTGTCGGAGTAATTCCGCGAAAAGAGCTTAGATCAGATAAGGACAACATCCTGTGGGTTCTGCTTATCCTGCCCCTGATCAGCTGTGTCCTGGCAGGTTTTGCAGCTGTTAAAATATCCTCCGGGATAGTTAAACCGGTCTACCAGATGAGTTCTCTTATGAAAAAGGCTGAGGGAGGAAATCTGCAGGTCAGAATGACTGAAATGGGTAATGATGAGATCGGTCAGCTTGGTAGAAGCTTTAATATAATGGTAGAAAAACTCGACGACCTGATGACCCAGATATACTCAAGCCAGGCAAAAATTCGAAAAACTGAACTCCAGCTTCTTCAGGCGCAGATAAATCCGCATTTTCTATACAATACCCTTGATGCGATAAAATACCTTGCCAAACGCGGCGAAAATGACGGTGTTGTACGTATGGTTGTTTCACTTGCAAAATTCTTCCGGAGCAGTCTAAGCAAGGGAATGGCGGTTATTACAATAGAAGAGGAACTTGAACGCATCGAGCATTACCTGACTATTTTAAAAATACGCTACAGCAATAAATTCGAGTATATAATTAATCTTCCGCCTGAACTTAGAAGCAGAAAAATTCTGAAACTGCTGCTGCAGCCTATTGTTGAAAACGCAGTCTATCATGGTATAAAAGAAAAATCCGAACCGGGGCATATACTGATTTCTGTACAGCAGGTGGACCGCAACATCGTGATTATGGTGAAAGACAGCGGAAATGGTATGACTGAAGAAAAGCTTGAAGAACTTAGAAAATCCATACAGAGAAGAACTTTTGCTGACAGAGAAAATTATGGACTGCGGAATATTCAGGAACGAATAGAAATCTTCTTCGGAAAGGGCTACGGGCTTGAGTTCAGCAGCCGACATGGTGAAGGTACAGAAGTAAGAATAATTATACCGGCTTTCAGCGAGGAGTTGATAAATGATCAAAGTAATAATAGCTGATGATGAGCAGCTTTTCAGAGAAGGCCTGGTCGCTGATGTAAACTGGGATCGGATAGGGATGAACGTTGTCGGGCTTGCCTCCGACGGTCGGGAAGCCCTTGAGCTGGTAAGAATACAGAAACCGGATATCGTCGTAACTGATATACGAATGCCATACATAGACGGGCTTGAGTTTATAGCTGAGGCAAAGGAAATTAAACCTGATATTCACTTCATTATAATAAGCGGTCATGATGAGTTCGAATACGCCAGAAAGGCCGTCCGGCTGGGAGTCTCGGAATTTCTTCTAAAACCGCTTGATGATTATGAACTTGAAAACGCACTGCTCAAAAGAAAAGAGCTCATAGATAAAAACAGAAAGACAAGCATAGAGAAAACACTCCGTGATATCATGCTCAGACTTGAAAACAGGGCTGATTTCAACAGCAGTGATAACTTCAGGATAATTGTGATACAGATGGATGATTATAATACGACAACCGGAAAAGCAGACGATTTCTATAAATGTCTGGAAAAACACACAGTTTCTGCAGAGAATATCTTTGTACTCGAAAGACGAAACGGTGAACTTATAATCACAGTTTCAGCTCCTAACGAGGCTCTGCTGGCAAAAAATACAAGAAATCTTATAAAGAGCCTTCGAAGTGATGATTTCTGCAGCAAGTATTCAATTACTATAGGGATTGGAGACCCGGTCGAGGGAATCGAAAATCTTAACACCTCACGCCTTGCCGCCGAAAACGCTGTTTCCAGAAAATTTCTGAAAGGCAAAAATAAAACTTTTTACCATGAAGAACATGAAGATGAAAAACTGGAGGAAAATCCCGAATCAAATGCCTTCGATTACAGCATTATCCTGTCGGCTCTAAAAACCGGTACCGTGGATGAATTAAACAGCAGTATTGAATCTCTTATTAAAAATACTGCCAGAATGGGCAAGGACTCCTTTGCCTACGGACTGATGATAACCGGAAATATTTTTTCTGAATCACTCAAAATAGTGGATCTTGCAGGCGGCTCATCAGCAGAACTCTTTGAGAACGCTATGGAAGTCTACCGGCAGATTACTTCATGTCCGACTATGGAGGAAATGTTCAACGAACTGAAAAAGAATCTTAGTATGATTATGTCATACCTCTCAATGAGAAGGGGTGGCAGCCAGCAGCTGCTGCTCGATAAGGTAATTGCCTATATGAAGCAGAATCTGTCGGACAGTGCGTTGAGTCTTCAGGGCACTGCGGATAAATTCAACATAAGCAGCGGACATTTATGCAATATTTTCAACAACTACGGCGATGAAACCTTTAAGGAAATGCTTACAAGGTTCAGGATTCAAAAAGCCCGGGATCTGATTGCGGCATCCGATTTCATGATATATGAAATATGCTATGAAGTCGGCTACAACAATCCAGCATATTTCAATTCAGTATTTAAAAAACAGACAGGATTGAGTCCAGGAGCCTATAAAAAGAAAATTACAGGCGGGAACCTTAAATAATTATAAGAATTCATTAAATAACTGAATTTACACCTCAATTTACCGGACATATAATCTCAACACTAATCCAGTTACAATTTTTCGGAGATGATATGGCTAAAAAAAAGAATATCTTATATTCCGCCGACTCTCTTCTGACTACTGTTTTTTTCATAGTACTGATTTTTTTGCTTAGCATGCAGATTTTTCTGCGTTATGTAGTAAACAAATCAGTCAGCTGGTCTGAAGAAGTATCGCGATGGTTTTTTATATGGATTATCTATTTCGGCTGCATGCTTGGAGCCAGAGAAGATAAGCATATCAGAGTTACAGTTCAGCTAAATAAACTTCCTGTAAAAATACAGAAAATAGTAATAACCATTGGTGATATTATCTGGGCTGCATTCTCGCTTGTTATGGGAACCCTGGGGGTAATGATGGTTGCTGAAATGTTTGAATTTCCTATCCGTTCCAATACAACTGGAATCAATATGGTAGCTATTTACGCAATAATTCCGCTTTCTTTCATAACAATGGCGGCATGGGTAATTGTTAATATGATTCGAAGACTGAAAAGTCATGATGATTTTGAAATCACTGACTCCAGACTTGGTGTGGATTAAGGGAGTTAAGTGATGGTTATACTTATAATTACGGTTATTTTCATTGTTGCCCTGCTTGCAGGTGTTCCTGTTGCAGTTTCTCTCGGTGTTGCATCAATTACCGGATTTCTTATGGCCGGTATGCCTCTGAGCTATATGGCACAGACTGCATTTGACGCCGTGAATGATTTTACAGTTATAGCAGTTCCAATGTTCGTTCTTGCAGGTTCCATTATGGAAAGAGGAGGCCTGACGGAACGGCTCGTCGGATTTGCACGGGCTGTAATAGGTAATGTCTCAGGCGGGCTGGCAATGGTTGCAGTTCTTGCATGTACTCTCTTTGCTGCCATATCCGGTTCCGGTGTTGCCACCACAGCAGCAATCGGAGCAATGCTTATCCCTACCATGGTCAATGAAGGCTACAAGAAAGAGTTTGCAGGGGCTGTTACTGCCTGTGCAGGAGGAATCGGCGCTGTTATTCCGCCGAGTATCCTGATGATAATCTATGGAGTATCAGCCGAAGCTTCGATTACCAGAATGTTCATCAGCGGTATTATTCCTGGTCTCATTCTGGGACTATTTCTAATCCTGGCAGTTTTCTTTGTCAGCCGGAAAAGGGGCTACAAGTCCGGAACCGGGAAAGCAAGCAAAAAAGATCTGCTGAAGAGCATCTGGAATGCAAAATGGGCTCTTCTTGCTCCGGTAATTATTCTTGGCGGCATCTACACAGGAGTAGTTACAGTCACAGAGGCTTCTGTTATTGCAGTCCTTTACTCCCTGTTTATTTCAGTCGTGGTTTACCGTGATTATTCATGGAAGGAGTTCCGCAATTCTGTTATCGACGCAACAAAGACATCAGGAACAGTTCTTATAGTTATGGCGACAGGAACCATGCTCGGACGGCTGCTGTCTATCTATCAGATCCCGCAGCTTACATCAGAGTTCCTTATCACCCATATAAAGAATCCTATACTGCTTATACTCATGATAGATTTTCTTCTTATCTTTATCGGTATGTGGATGGAAAGCGCTACACAGATTATCATTCTCACACCACTGTTGCTTCCGGTCGTGACCAGTCTCGGCATCGATCCGGTACAGTTCGGAATAATGTTTGTTATTGCCTGTGAAATAGGATTTGAAACACCGCCGCTTGGAATAAACCTTTTTGTGGCAAGTGAAATATCCAAATCCAGCATTGAAGGAATCAGTAAGGAAGCACTTATCTTTGTAGGAGTCGAAAGTGCTGCCCTTATCATGGTCAGCTTAATACCGCAAATAACATCATTTCTGCCCAACCTGATTGGTATGTAGCAGAAATGATTTTAAATGAAATATAATATAAGAGGAGGATCTTATGAAAAAGAGAACAGGTATAATCCTGTTGACAGCAGCTTTAATTTTCAGCATTGCTGCTGGTAACGTTTTTGCAGGAGGAGATCAGGAAGCTTCTTCAGGAGCAGCTGATTCCGGAAAAGTTTACACACTTAAACTCGCTCACGGTGTTACAACATCAGACCCGCTTCAGCCGGCTGCCGAAAAGTTCAAGGAACTTGTAGAAAGCTATACTGAAGGAAGAGTAAAAGTTGAACTTTATCCTAACGGACAGCTTGGTGATGAACAGGAAATTGTTCAGTCACTCAGATCAGGCGCTATCGAGGCAGGAATCGTTTATACCGGTAACGCTCAATCACTTGCACCATCAATCGGTGTTGTAATGCTTCCCTACCTTTTCAAAAACAGTGAAGAAGCATGGTACGCACTTGATGCAGTTGTTCCCGGAATGAACGAAAGAATTATCAAGGAAGCAGGAATCAGAAACCTCGGTTTCTTTGAAAAAGGATTCAGAGTTCTTACCAACTCTAAAAAACCTGTTGAGACTATTGATGATCTCAAGGGTCTTAAAATACGTGTAAGTCCTTCAGAACTTCCTATCAAGACTTTCAAGTCCTGGGGTATTGATCCGGTTCCTATGGCATGGGGTGAAGTATTTACAGCACTTCAGCAGGGTGTAATCGACGGACAGGAAAACCCTTATACAACTATTCCCGCAGTTAAGTTTGAAGAAGTTCAGAAATACGTGACAGAAATTCATTACATGCTTTGGACAGGACCTCTTCTTATCAGCGAGAAATTCTACAGTAAACTTCCTGCGGATCTTCAGGAACAGGTAGCTAAAGCCGGACAGGATGCAGTTACCTGGGAAAGAGCATTTGCCGCAGGGCTTAAGGACGAAGCAATCAAGAAATGTATCGATGCCGGCATGATTCTCAGCGGTGCTCCTAATGATGAGGAAGTCTGGCAGAAAAATGCTCAGTCGATATGGCCCGATTTCTACGACGGTGTAGGCGGAAAAGCCTGGGTTGATGAAGCTCTCGGAGTAATGTTCGAATAATTAACTGTTTACGAAACAAAAAAGGCTGTCCGATAATCAGGTAAAAACTGATGTTGGACAGCCTTTTTTTATCACAAACCATAATATCAAATTATAAAATCAGCTCAAAAATTGGGGAATAGGAATCCTTTTTTTCTCACCAAAGACTGTCACCGAAGCCCAAACCTTCTTATATAAACTGATTCCTGATTTCATTGATTCAATCTCATTCAGCTTTTCTTTTAAGCCCGCATAATATACTCTGTCAGCTCCTTCAGCCGGCCGTGCAATCCGCAATTCCCTTAGCATACAGTCCATATACTTTTTAAAGGCTTCTATATCCCTGAACATATCAATACGCATTGCCCCGAAAAAATGAGCAACTCTGGTTGATGTTTCCTCATCCGCTGATACTGCAATAGATATCGGATTGGTACCGTACATCACATCCCTGCCAAATGTCGGAACACCAAGTGCGGCTGTATTTGTCATGCAGATCCCAATCATATCATGCTACAGCGCCATAATTGCGTAATATTCGGCTATCCCGAAATGATTTGAATCTTTAACAGAAGTAAAGGCAGTTCCGCAGGAAGCCGCCTTTCTGATAACGGTTTCCATTGCCTAAAAGCTTACAGGAGCTCCGAGCGCACCTTTAGCGTCGTACACAATCGAAGCGGAAGTTTCCCGTACAACCTCAGGTATTGACGAAGGAAGCATAATTCCCCCTCAATGCCGTTAAGATAGCGCCAGAACCTCGCAATACTGTGAGAAGGTATTCCTACGCTTACCAGCTGTAATAAGAACGTCAGCAGTGATTTCAGCGTCTTCCTCTGAAAGTCCGTAAGCCTGAAAGTTTTTTGAAATATAGCGTTTCAGCAATTCAAATTTTATTTTTAACACAGCCTGCTTTCCTAAATATTATCCGATAAAAAACCGCCGTCCACGGGTATATCGTTACCTGTAACAAACCCGGAAGCCTTATTGCTTCCCAGGAAAAGAACCGTTCCCTTCAGCTCATCAAAGTCTCCAAATCTGCCCATAGGGGTTCTCTCAATAATCATTCGGACCCTATCTGTCAGCAAGAGAGAACTGTCCTGCTTAATAAGAAGATCATGATTCTGTTTACCCACAAAAAATCCCGATGAAATTAAATTAACACGTATGCCTCTCTCTGCAAATTCTTTGGCCAGTCCCTGAGTTAGATTCACAACAGCAGACTTTGCAGCATTATGCGTCCATGTACCTGATAATCCCTTGTATGCCGTCAATGAAGAAATGTTGATAATACTGCCCTTTATTCCCTGCTTTATCCACTCAGAAGTAAAAACCTGTACCGGCAGAACCATACCTCCTATCAGATTCATCTCCACAATCTCCATAAAGAGCTTTATATCCTGTTTATTAAAAACACACTTTTCCCTGTTTCCTCTTGCACCGTTTATCAGTAAATCAGGAGCAGGATTTTTTTCACAGACTGAACTATAAGACTGCATAGATTTCATCTTTTACATTACAATCAGCCTTAATTATAGATAACTTCTCCTGGGCATCAGGATTCCGCTCTTTAATTTTTTAAGAGGCGGTTGTAAGGTTAATAATATTACGGCCACACAATAATACATTTGCACCGGCCTGCAGAAAACCTTCAGCCATAAAACCGGAAATTACACCTGCTCCGCCTGTGATAGCAACAATCCGGCCCTTATACCCTAACATTTCCTCAATAACACTCATAACTTCTCCTCTTATAATTAAATGACTTATATACTTCATACTGCCGTCAAGATGCTGCTTCATCACAACACCTGCTTTTCCGCTGTTTTTTTCTGCGAGGCAGTTAATAATCTGCTGATGTCTTAAAACGGTTGATTCTATTCTCGATGCTGATGAAACCGGGTTATCATCGCCGTAACTCTTCCACAACTCTATCAGTTGCCTTGTTATATAAGGAAGAAAGTGAGATCAGGACTGGACTCTTAGAGATTCCTACAATTTCAAGGTGGAAAAAAATCATACTCAACGGATATGGCAGTTTCTAATACGTGTGAACTAAAAATTCTATCCGCACTTATTATCGAATCAAGTTCCTTATCGGTAATTCTTTCTGCTGCCAGTTCTGCAGCTTTGGTTCAAGCAGTATTCTTGTTTCCATCAGTGATATTAAGGATTTTATCACTAATATCAGCAATATAAGTACCGCTTAATTAGTTTAATTTATTTTAATAAGAATCTCCTGTCAATAAAATGAAATTGCAAAAAAAAGGACCGACTTAAAGTAAGTCAGTCCCCTAATATCATTACCAGCCGCCGGAAGCACCGCCTCCGCCAAAGCCTCCTCCACCTCCGGAAAATCCTCCGAAACCGCCGCCTCCGCCGAAGCCGCTGCTGCCTCCAAAACCTCCCCGATGGGAGCGTCCTGATGACCCGAGCATGGAACCCCAGAAAAGTGCCGACCAAATACTTCCGCGCCGTCCTCTTCGGCCACCTCTGCCGCCTCTTCCTATAGTGGACAGGATTATAAAAATAATGAATACAATAAATCCGAAGGGAATACCGCCTCCGCGGCTCGATGACGAACTCTGGGTTTTACGGTATTTTGCCAGTTCTTCTTCTGAAATGTCGGAAGTCTGTGTAATCACACCACTTACTGTACTAACGGCAGCGTATAAGCCTCCGGCATAATCACCGTTTCTAAAATAAGGAAGCATCACTTCACGGATTATATAACCTGATTTTGCATCAGTCATAACACCTTCAAGACCATATCCAACCTCAATCCTGACCTTCTTTTCCCCGGTAGACAGAAGAATTAGAAGACCATTATCCCTGTCGGCCTGCCCCAGCTTCCAGGTTTCAGCAACTTTAAGAGAATACTCTTCTATAGAGTTGCCTTCCAGACTTTTAACTGTCAAAAGTGCAACCTGTGCAGAAGTGGAACTTTCCAGATCAACAATAATCTTCTCTATTTCAGTTTCCTGCGAACGAGAGAGGACTCCTGCATCATCTACAACCGGACCGTCAAGCTTAGGAATGCTCAAACCGAATAGTACCGGGCCCGTAATAAGAAGAAGCAAACAGACCGCAAGGATTGTTCTAATTTTATTTTTTATGCTCATACGTCAATCCTCCAGGAAAATTATGCCGTCGGGAAGTTCATTTATATCATCTTTTTGAACAGGAAAATGTTTCTCAAGCTCTTCACCGCATTTATATATGGCCTTTTCAAGCCCTGCTGCAGCTTTTCCTGCCTTTATTTCTGATACAACTTCCTTTAGAACTGTATCCCAGAAACAGGGGTCTACCTTTCCGGAAATGCCGCTGTCAGCAAGAATCTCAAGTCGTCTTTCTCTCAGTGAGAGATAAAATAAAATTCCGGTTCGGTCAGCAGTCATACGAATTCCTGATTCGGAAAAACAAGCCAGTGCCCGTCTGTGAACCTTTTTGCTTATCACTGCTGAAGGAACTATTATTCTGTCAAAACCTGGAATATTCGCAAGAAAGTAGCAAATACTTACAACAGCTGCGGTGCTGAGTCCATAAAAAAGCGGTATCCACCACATCTGCGGATTCCAGGTGAATCCGTTTATCCAGGTGCTTACAGGTTTATAAAGAAGCAGCATTACAATAAAGTAAACAGCCCCGACAATAAGTGAGAACATAAGCTCATAATAATTATAATCGGAGCTCTCCCTTATCACAGCAGTTACAACTTCACCTGAACTCTTCTTCTCCACCGAAGCTGCAGCTACATTTAACTTTTTGATTTCATCTTCTGTGAATCTGAATGATTTCATGAAACCTTCCTAAAATTCAACTTTCGGAGCAGTCTCAGCGCCGCTTGAAGCTTCAAAATACGGTTTTTCCCTGAAACCTGAAAGGTTTGCGATTATCATTCTGGGAAATTGCTTGATGTATGTATTATAGGTTTTAACCTGCTCATTAAATCGCTGGCGCTCCACAGCTATACGGTTTTCAGTTCCTTCAAGCTGATCCTGCAGTGCCAGAAAGTTCTGGTTGGACTTTAATTCAGGATAATTTTCAGTTACAACAAGCAGTCTTTGAAGAGCTCCGCTGAGTTCCCCCTGGGCCTGCTGAAAGCGCTCAAATGATTCAGGGTCATTCAGGACTTCATCGGATATATTCATAACTCCGCCTGCTCTTGATCTTGCCTCTGTAACTGCAGTAAGCGTATCTTTTTCCTGCGCAGCATAGCCCTTAACTGTTTCTACCAGATTGGGAATCAGATCAAATCTTCTCTGGTAAACGTTTTCAACCTGACTCCAGCTTGATTTGACACCCTCATCAAGAGCTACCATCTTGTTATAGGTTCCGGCAAATGAACCATAGATGATAAGCACTATTACTACGATAATACCTACCGGGATAAGCCATTTCATGCCCTTTCCTGCCATCTAAATCTCCTGTAATTTATAAATTATTTATTTTATCAGATTACCTGATATTACATAGTACAATTAAAAATCCCGAATATTCACCCCATATTAAGCATAGCGCCGGAAATATAAGGTATCAGCCAGATTATCCAGACAATAATACTGAATCGGTGAAAGGTTTTCTTCATTTTTTCATTTTTTTTGATGATAACAACAGTAGCCCATAAGGCATGAAAAATCATAAGTATTATTGCTATTAAACCGGTTAAAGCATGCAGATTAAGGCTTATCGCACCTGCAACGGCAGACATGGCTGCTGTTCCGGCAGTATCAAAAACAAGCCCGGCCCAGAACATTGATAAGTTCCAAACCTTAAGACCGCCCGAAAGTTTTTCACCCCATACTCCGATCGTATAAAAGACCAGAGCCAGAGTAATTGAAATAATTGCAGGTATAAGCAAAACGATACTCCTATTCTATCAATATACTGAGTATATTTTTTATAATCAACAAAAGATATTTCAATTTATTTTGAACATTTAGTGTATTGCAGTGCAGTGTCCTAGGTTATATAATCTTAATAAGGAAAATTCTGATTCTCCTCTTTCAGGATTTTCCCGGCTGTTCGGGTGTTACCCGGGCAGCCTTTTTTTGTCAATTTCTGTTTTTTAACCTAAATGATTAGCAATTATCATATCTGTGTATAAAAAAACCGCCAGCCCATTGGACTGACGGTCTGAATAATCATAAATAAATGATTATTTGATAGCGACTTCGAATTCTCCACCGCCGATTTTTGGTCTAACAACCTTACCCTCTTTTTCTGCAGCCAGAACGAGTCTTGCTTCTTCATGAGCATCGTCCCAGTATTTTGCCTCATGCGGTGAATGGTCAGTTGCAGTAACCCACATTTCAGAAGCAAAGCTAGCTCTAAGTTCATTTGCAATGTCTTCTTTCCATGGCTTTCTGAGAATCTGAGTTGTAATTCTTCTTGTTGTTCTACCTGCAGCATGCATGATAAGTTCAGCAATTTCCCATGCTCTCTTGTATGCAGCATCAACATCTTCACAGATTTCGTTAATCATACCATATTCAAGAGCCATTTTTGCTGTGATGATCTGACCAGTGAGCTCTGCATAAGCAAATCTCTTTCTTCCCATCAGCTCTCTCCATGCAATCTGGATACCGTCACCGGGAACCATGTTTGTTCTGAAGTGCATTTCAGTTGTCCATGCATCCTTTGTAGCGAGTGTGATGTCGCTGAAAAGAACGAGGTCAGTATGGTAGGAAGCACCAGTCCAGACACCAATAGTTGGAACTTCAAGGTCAAAAATTTGTCCTTCGATGTCATTTGTTCCATCGTAGTACTGGTAGTCGTACATCTTCCATGATTCGTCTGGTTCAGAACCGTATTCACGACAGGGCATCCACTCGCCGGTTTCCCTGTTGATTCTACCGATTCCCTTGAAAGTATCAGGTCCGATACCACCAAGAATAATTACCTCATTGTCGGGATCTCTACCTGCCCAGTCAAAAAAGTAATGAAGGCCCTGATGAAGCTCGGCACTCCACTGTACAGGTCCGCCGTGTGTGTGCATTCTTGCCTCAAGGATTCCGTTCTTTCTTGTCATTTTCAGACAATTTTTCAGCTTCTCTGAGTACTCTTCGAAAGTTACATGAGGAATTGTATAGAGTTCTTCATGTGGAATTTCTTTTCTTTTGTTCCAATCTGATTCATAATTGGCTTTAATCATTTAAATCACTCCTTAATACTATATTGCCGTCTGTATATATTTTACGTAATCGTATATTACATTTTCATAACTTAGACAACATGATAAAGAAAATAAATTTTATAACTATCCTCATAAGAGGGTGTAGCTTCAAAAATAATTTAGATATAGTCTGTCTAATTGGTTAACTTCACCAATACTATAACAGGTATTCGGGGTTTTATGTGGTATCAAAATTAACTATTATACTTACAAATTTGTAGATCCGCCTAACTACGAATCTACTTGGTTTTCAGATTAAAAACACCATCCCAGTTTGCAGGGGGAGCCTTTCTCTGATGATCAATACAGCGCTTGATATAAATTCCAGAAGGGCCGTCATCCGGTATAAGCTCTGTAACATTTCTAAACAGCTCAAGAGCATCCTGCCAGTCCTTGTTTTCAAAATGGAAAAGGCCTTTGTGAAAGAGATCCACGGCTTCAATCATTTTATCATCCGCATATTCCGCTTCATCAATAAGTTCATAGAGTCTCACAGGTTCATTTATGCCGACGACACGCACCCGGTCAAGTTTACGAAGAAGGAATTCATCACCTATTTCCTCTGCAGTTGAAGCACTAATAAGCTTCCAGCAGTCATACTGTTTATTAACACCTTCAAGCCTGGCCGCAAGGTTAACTGAATTACCCATTATTGTGTAATCCATTTTTTTTGCAGTACCCATATTTCCGACAACCATATTGCCTGTATTGACACCTATTCTTGTCAGCATATCTGTATCAATCAAACCTTCTTCCCTGAGCTTACTGTTAAGAATTTCTTCTTCTTTCTTCATCCTTACTGCGGCACGGCATGCCCTGACCGCATGATCGGAGAAATCAACAGGTGCTCCAAAGAAGGCAATAATTGCATCACCCTCATATTTGTCTATGGTACCGCCCTGCTCCATTATTATATTGCTCATTGCGGTAAGATACTTATTAAGCAGATTTACAAGCTCACCGGGCGCCATATTTTCTGAAAAAGTAGAGAAACCCTTTATATCGGTGAACATGGCTGTCATATGTTTTTCAACGCCGCCAAGTTGCAGATCATCACGGTCCTTTATAAGGTTTTCAATAACAGCAGGGGCCAGGTAATGACCAAAGGCATTTCGAATGTAGCTTTTTTCTTTTGCAGTTTCAACAAATTTCATAAAGCTCATAAATAGAAAGATTCCGAAAACAGAAAGAACCGGGGCTAGCAGGTGTATATAGACTCCCAGAAGGAGAAAAATAGCAACCTCAGCACCTGCGATTATGAGGATAGTTACGATGCCCCATATGATCGACGGTCTGGCATCCAGCTTTCTGATTATGAGGATCAGCATCAATGAGAACAGAACTGCTATTGCTATTGAAATCCATTCCGGGGCATCATCAAGAAATGAATCCTGAATAATCATGTTCATCAATGATGCATGCGTACCTACGTTCGCATATTCCTTTGAAAAAGGATTAACTCCGCGATCAAATGTCGAAGTGGCAGAAGAACCTATTATACAAAAGGACCCGTCCACACGGCTTTTGATAATATCCCTGGTCTTCATATAATCTTCGTAAATGGCACGTACCTGCCCGAAATTTGTCTTAACCTGTTGCGCGATTGCAGTATATTCTGCTGTTTCATCCTCGGAGAGTCCTTCCGTAGCCAGGATATCTTCTATTTGAGCTGAAATAACGGCCTCAGTATCGCCGTTCAGAAATTTATCAACCTCGGAGAAGAAGTACTCCCTTGAATCACGGTAATCAGCAAAGTAATCAAGATCGCCGCCGTTGAGGAGTTCAGTGCGAATTGACTGCGCATATTCATATCCCGCAAAAATATCAGGATCGCCATTGTAATAATAAAAATACTGGTCATCTTCCAGCAGTTTCAGATTTTTTATCAGATCAGCTTCCTGCCAGTCATGCAGAACCAGATAGTAGAATGAAAGATGCCTGAAACTGTCCAGGTACTCCTTTGCAGGCCAATTAATAAGAACTGTGCCGTCTTCGGCTCTGGGAATAGTAATATCCTTTTTTACCTTGGTACCGGGAATTTCCGCATCCTTTAATACAATTTCCTTGTCAGTCAGCTCCACATGCGGTCGACCCAGCCAGTCAAGGAAGGGAGTCATCACAAGCTGTGGAAAATATTTCCCGTCGTATTCAATAAAGGTATCGATCCGGCGTCTCACACCGTCAGGGTCAATTATAATATTCGGGAATCCTGCCCCCATAGAATTCTGATACAGCAGTTCTAGAGCCGGATCAATACTTACAGATTTCTTTATATTTTCCGTCTCTACCGAAATATCATTATAGGGGATATTTTCCATAATCCATTTTCTGAAGGATTCGCTTATTTTAACTTCATCGAGCATCTGCATATTAACAGTGAAGTAAACATCACCATACAGCCTTGAAGCCTGTGCAAAGTATTCATCATTGTCTTTTGTAATATGCTGGACTCTTTCAAGAAGCATGTCTCTGGTCTGATCGTTAAGATCGGTCAGTTCCAATATATAGTCTGAAGCATCTTCAATAGAGAGGGAGCCCTCAGCAACAGCTGCAAATAATTCTATAATATTACCGTTTATTATTTCAAAATTCTCATCAAATAAAGCCGGGAGTTCACTGTTAAGATAGTCAGGATCGACGGCTACAGGACTTTTCTGAATATACTCAATATCAAAAACGGCAGTACCTGAACCGAGCTCCTTCATGGTAATAAGCCCGTCTGCTACAATATCCCTGCTCCAGGGCCAGACACCGACCTTCTCTATGGATGTGTCGTCAATATCGACAAGTAAAATCCTGTCATCTTCCGGAATTTCGCTCTTAATCTTCAGAAGTGTGTCATACAGACGATTTTCAAGTCTGTCAAAGCCTCCGAAAAGTGATATGAAAGAAAGAGCTATTACTATCAGAATTGCAACAATGACTTTATAATCCACTTTACCATCCCAAAATCTGTATTTAAAAATTGAAAGCAATGATTGCAGGGGCTACAATTTCCTAGTAGTATAATGCATATAATGGAGAAAAGGTATGCAAAAATTTAAAGTTTTTCTAAGCATCGTATTTCTGGTATTTATGTCTTCCGCATTTCAGCTTTATGCACAATCAGCGGAAATCATCGACAACATTATTGTATCACAGAGTATCAGCTATGGCGAAGCATCATATCTTGCCGTACTGGGTACAGGCATGGCTGATGATGAAGCAGATATTGATGCAGCTTACACTCTTGTCAGCAGCAGGGATTTAAATAAAAATTCAAAGACTGCTGATCAGCCGGCAACTCTTGGAGAGTTCGCTTATATACTGATGGAATCTCTTGAAATGAAGGGCGGAATTATGTACAGACTGTTTCCCTCGCCGAGATATGCTGTGCGTGAACTTGCATATCTCGGCGTCATAGACTTTGAAGCCCACCCGGGAAATAATCTCAGGGGTACGGAAGCCCTGACCATGCTCTCAGAATTATTGAGTCTGCAGGAGGCCGAACAGTGAAAAAGTTAAAGATATTTATTTTTACAGTAATGGTGATCAGCCTTCCCCTATCAACAGTATCAGCTGTAGATTTCGGCGGCTCACTGGCCTCCTCCACCTCGTATTCAACGGCCGGCGACGGCAGGTTTCAGAATGAAGAGGCATTGGGGCTCTGGTTTGAATCAGGCAGGGGTGAACACCTGGCATTTGAAACCAAGCTTGATTTTATTTTTTCAGCTACACCAATTGGTTTCTATATCAGCCCGGATTATCTTAAACTTACTTCTGTTTATAAAAATGCTGATTACGGACCCGACCTTCTAAACACGACAATCGGAAGGTTTACCGCTTCGGATTTCAGCTCCAGGGTAATAAACCAGAAGCTTGACGGTGCCTCGGTAAGCTTCAGTTATCCTGAAGTTGAATTGTCGATGACTGCAGGTTATACAGGTCTCTTTTTCAACAAGACGGGAAGCCTTCTCACGACATCGCCGCTCACAATACTTTCTAAAACAGACACAGCAAGTTATGAAAGCGGTAATCTGCTGCAAAGCCCAAGGGCCGTAGAAATGATATCAGTCAATGTTCCACAGCTGTTTGCCAGGCAGAGCCTTTTTTTCAGCCTGATTTTACAGGAGGATCTGAGAGGTCTTCAGGATACAATAGGCTCCTATTCATCTGATTATATACCGGCTCTGCTGCAGGAAGGAGAAGAAACTTTCTACGCAAACAGAGGCGGTGCGGTTGATACTCAGTATGCGGGAATCGGCTTATCCGGACCTGTAATAGATTCATTGTATTACAGTGCATATTACTACTTCGGAACCGGTCGCAGCCTTTCATATCTTTCCGATTCCGAAAGTGAAACGGGCTTTTCGTATCAATACACTGATATTTTTTCACATATGACGGGAATGAGCATAGATTATTACCTGACTGATATTCTCTATTCAGTTATCAGTCTGAGTTTTAATTTTGCTACCGGAGATTCAGATGCAGACAGTTATTTTGAAGGCAATACATCGGGTAACTACACCCAGTTCACACCAATAACCCCGGTTAATACCGCTCTTGTGTTCAATCCGGGAGTTTCAAATATTATTTCAACCGCCCTCAGCTACTCAATAAAACCGCTGTCATCAAGCAGCCTTTCATATATTGATTCTGCCCAGATAGTGCTTAAGGCTGCACCGTTCTTCCTTGCCGGCACTGATGCACCGCTGCTCTACAACGGGATAAATCCTGATATTACCGGAAATTACCTGGGTACTGAGATAGACTTAACTATGAACTTCAGGCCGTTTTCTGATCTTGGCGGTATTCTGCAGACAGGACTGTTCCTGCCTGCATCGGATGCATTTGCCGAAGGTTCAGAGTTTGATACAAGCGCTGTATTTCTGGCCCGTCTGACCGTATCGGTCAGCTACTAATTGAAGTTCAGTACCAGACATTTTGCATGGTTAAATGTTCAGGAGGACAAAACTATGAAAAAAACCGTATTATTATTTTTAATTTTCCTTATCAGTGTTCCGGTTTTTTCTGCTTCAAATGCAGTTGTGAAGGAAACTAAAGGAAAAGTAGAACTTATGAAGCCCGGAAGCAGCAGCTGGGTTAAAGCATCACCAGGTGATGTCATACCGGAAGGTTCGACAATTTCCACAGGTTTCAGGTCTTCTGCAGTGATAGAAGCCGGTGAATCTGTTTTGACAATTGATGCACTTACAAGAATTGAACTTGAAGAACTGATGCAGCAGGGAGGCAATCAGACTACCGGCCTGTTTCTGCGTGTTGGAAAGGTAAACGCAGAAGTAAAACGTGATACCGGCCTTACTCATAATTTCAGACTTAGGAGCCCGTCATCAACAGCTGCAGTTAGAGGAACCAATTTCACATTCGATGGAAGAAAGCTTATCGTTAACCGTGGAGCCGTAGCACTGATTGGTCAGGCTCTGGCCCGTGAAATGCTTGTACAGGCAAATGAAAAAAGCCGAATGGGCAGGGACGGCAGAGCTACTGACCCCGCCGATGAAAAGCGAGAGGACTCGTCAACTGACGGAAGCACGGTCAAAACCGAAAACGGCGGTCCGTCCGGTCCAATGGGCAGCTACAGCTATTCGTCATACGGCTCGCTTGAGATAATAATAGAGTAAGGAGGCATAGAATGAAAAAAATAAATTTTTTAATAATTACCGCAGCAGTTCTTGCCGCCTTATTTTCCTGTGAAGTAATGAGCACTGCTTCAGGAAGTATTTCAATGGATTTCTCATCAGTCCTTGAAAAAGCCGTAAGCTCTTCAGCAGACACAGCTAGAGTGTGGATTGTGCCTGATGGTATGAACAGTTTCTATGATCTTAATCCTGTCGAAGAATCGGTTGATTATTTTGAAACAGTCATTACTGATACAGCAGAGGGTGCCTCATTTACAATCGACGGGATTCCAGCCGGAATCAGCTACGATGTATACGTTACAATCGGTACAAAAGACAGCGAGGGATTATTTACCGCCTTACAGACAGCTAACAGTGCTGCACCGGTATATGTTGCAGGCACAGGAAGTTCTAGTGGAGCCTTGACAGCAAAAACGGCAGTTGCATCGCAGATAACAGCCATGACCGGCAAAAATATGGTTGGGGTTGTATACACTGATTCAACTCTATATGCTGCTGATTCTGCTACGCTTTATTCAAATACAGGTACGCCTGCGTCCCTGCCGTCAGGATATTCTTTGAACTCCATAGCTGAAGGACTTTTCTATAATACGGATTTAAGCTCCGGCAGCAGACCCTCCATCTTTATTAGTTCTGACACATCTTCAGCCGGAACCAGAAACGGAATTATTGCCTATGATACAGCCGCTGATTCCATGCATACATCATTTTCAGATGGTATCAACTCAACCCTGATTAGCTCTTCAACATTTTCTGTCATAGATACCAATATTTTTGATTTGGCTCCGGATACACATGAAGTCTTCATTTCGCAGCTTGATGCTGGAATGATGATAAATTATTACGATTATTCAGACGGCAGTGCCTACTGGAGCAGTGTCGATCTCAGCGATCTTGTATCTGATCCTGGCGTTACACTTGAAGGCAGACTTGTCAGGGATATGCTGGTAGTCGATATTGACGGCTCGAATGGATGGGTATATTTCCTTTCAAAAGCCGGAAACTACAGGGTTAATGTTAGTTATAAAAATGGACCTTCTAATACTGAAACTTATTCAGACTATTTTCCAAAGCCGCCTGTATCAACCGAAGCAACAATGTATGAAGAACGGATATACTCGATAGAGGAAGCTGCCGGGATTCTGTATTTCGGAACAAGTGACGGAATATGGACCGCAGATGTCGGTACAGACGAAGCACTGGAGAATCAAAAGCAAATTGCAGCCGATGAAAAAAAAGTTACAATGATGACTGTAAGCGGTTTGGGAACCTATCTGGCCTGTGTCACCCCTCTTGAACTAATAATTATTGATTTGAACTCTTCGGTATATAATACTGCCACAGTACCATTCAACAGCGCACTGCCTGTAACAGATTATCTTTCCGGTGATTATGTTGGAATTACCTGTCTGGAATGGGAAGGAAATACTCTTTATATTTCCGGTGATTATGGAGTTTCATCAATTTCTGATGTAGCTTCACTTTTTTAAAATCAAATCATTATCAATTTCAGCAGATCGGAAGAATATTCCGGTCTGCTTTTTTTTCACCGAATTAACTACAATGAATTGATTCATTTGTTTTTACCGCAGGACGAACCTGTGATATAATCGAATAATCATTTGTTCAATACGGGTGTAAAATGTCAGAAAAAAAATTAACTAAGCGCAAGATCCAGGCAAACAGAACAAGAAAAAAGATATTCGATGTAGCTATAGAATTAATGGAAAAAAATGGTTTCAACAACATGACGATCGAAGATATCTGTGAAAAAGCAGGAGTTTCCGTCGGTACTTTTTACCATTATTATCAGTCTAAAGAAGATGTCTTTTATGAATTATATCGTAAGGCAGATGAATATTTCATAGAAGTAGTTACACCTGCCCTGGACAATCTTACTGCAGATACATGGGAAAAGATTATAATCTTCTTTAAATATTACGCAGAATATCAGACCAAACAGAAATTTGAAAATACCTCACAGGTATACAATGCCAAAAATAAGCTCTTTATCGATGAAGACAGATATATGATAACCTATCTCTTTGAGCTTGTTGCAAAGGGGCAGGAAAATAATGAATTAAATTCGGATATGAGCTCGAGAGATACTGCGGTTTATCTTTTTATTGTCAGCAGGGGTATAGTTTTTGACTGGTGTGTTCATGACGCAGGATACGACCTCGTAGAACGTATGGACAGAATGTTTAGAAAACTGACACCCGTTTTCAAGTTTTAGATATTCTGCCGCAAAAAAAACCCTTGAAATCAAACTGATTATCAAGGGTTTTTTATTATACTTTGTACGATCAGCCGGCCATAAAACTCGGCAGGAATGTTGCAATTTTAGGAAACACCATCAGTATAACAGTTGAAGCTATCAGGGCAAACCAGAACGGAATGGTCCCTTTAAAAACGGTCTCCAGCTTAATTTTAGTAATACCCGAGGTAACAACACTGACAACACCTACAGGCGGAGTCAGGAATCCGATAAGAATCATTAAAATGGTTATAATTCCATACCAGATACCGTCATAACCGGCGTTTATAATCAGCGGGTAAAACAGACTTGTAAAGATGACAAGAGTTGCCATAGCATCCATAAAGAAACCGGAAACAAAGTAGGCGGCAAAGATTGTTGCAAGCAGCGCAACAGGCGGCATTTCAGCCATGTGTATTGCAAGATAACCGGGTATTCTTGAAACGGAAATAAAGTTACCGAAAATTATTCCACCGATAACAATAACCATAAGCATTCCGCTTACCTTAACGGTATCATAAAGAGCTGAGAGAAAAGCCTTTATATTCATTTTACGTGTCAAAAGGCTGAATACAAGAGATAGAAAAGCTCCCATAGCACCGCCTTCGGTTGGTGTAAAAACGCCGAAATAGATACCGCCCATTGTGAACAAAAAGATCAAAGGGATGGGCCAGATAGGAAGCAGTGATTTGAAACGCTCTTTCATCGGGGTTTTTTCTGCGCCCGGAGCCAGTTCCGGTTTTACCCGAACCATGATGTAAGCTGTAATAGCCATCAATATTGCCGTCATAATACCGGGAACAACTCCCGCAATGAGCAGCTGTCCAATAGATTCTTCTGTCAAAACACCATAGATAATTAGTACTGAACTGGGCGGAATAAGGATTCCAAGCGTACTTCCTGAAGCAACGCTTCCGGCAGCAAGACTATCCGCATATTTCATCCTGCGCATTTCAGGGACAGCGATTACGGCAATAGTCGCAGTAGTTGCAATTACTGATCCGGAAACCGCAGCAAAAGCCGCACAGGTAATGATAGCAGCAATGGCAAGGCCTCCGCGGATATGTCCGAACCAGGCATTAAAAGCCTGAAACATCTCTTTACCTAGACCTGCACTGCCTATAAACATACCCATAAGAGTAAACATGGGAATTACACTCAGACTGTAATTGTGCGCATTATTAAACAGATCGGTACCCAGTTTGGCCAGAGCGGCTGTTGGACCGATAACGACACCGTATCCTACAACGCCTACAAGCAGCATTGAGAATCCGATGGGGACTTTAAACATAATTAGGACAAGGAGAACTATTACTCCAAGCAAACCAAGTGTTTCAGGACTCATTAGTTTTCTCTCCCTTCATTTCTTTGATGGACACAAGCAAATCCCAGACAAGGGCGACTACAAGTACGATGAGCCCGATTGAAGCTATATAGATCCATGGGTGCATCGGCCAGCGCAGTACACTGGTAATAGTATGAGAAGCCTTCATACGTCCTGCGTATTTAATAGTCTGAACAAAAGCGACTGAAAACATACCGATACTCAGGGCGGAACCGATAAAATCGAGTATGCCCTGGACTTTAACCGGAAATTTGTCATATATCAGGGTAATTCCAAGATTCTCTCCATTATACTGGGAAACAGAGAACGAGAAGAACACTGATAATGCAAACAGGATCTTTGTAATTTCAAAAGTTCCCGGGATTGGATGTGTAAATAAAAACCTTCCTGCCACATCGCCGACAGTAAGGAACAGCAGAATGAAAATGGCCGCCATCCCGAGCTTGCTGGCAATGTTACAGATTATGTCCACAATTTTCTTGATCAAATTCATCATGACCACCTCAATCAAAAAATGAGGGTCCCTGAAAAGAGAATTTTTCAGGAACCGGAATAGTTGTTAGAATTAATATTCTACTGTTCGTATTTTTTTGCTGCTTCAACAGCGAGGTTATAGAGTTCTCTACCGGGTTTGCCGGCAGCTTCGAGCTCTTCGATCCAACCTTCTTTCATCGGATCTACGATTGAATGAAATTTAGCCATGTCTGCTGCAGAGAGCTGATAAATATTCTTACCCTTCTCTTTTGCCAGGCCCATTGCATGTGCAACTTCTTCATCGTACTGCTTTCCAATTCTTTCAGGGAAGGTAGCAACTATATCCATAATGACTTTTTTGTCGGCGTCTGAAACTTTTGCCCAAAGGTCTTTGTTTGCAAAAAAGATAAATGGTGTTGCGTACATATTAAGCTCTACTATCTGATCGGTAACTTCCATGAGTCTGAAAGAGAGCAGCGCACTCGGAGCCATTACAGTACCATCAACAATACCTCTGTCCATTGCGTCATAAAGATCACTTACCGGAAGACTTACTTCTACTCCGCCTATTTTTTCAATTACGTCATTATAAATTGGTCCGGGAGATCTAAGCTTTACACCTTTAAGATCATCAAGAGTTTTGATTTCCTTCTTAAGCAGAAAATGTCCCAGGTCGGAACCTCCGAACCAGAGAAGTTCGGTGTCAGTATATTCATATTCACGAAGCATCGGTATCATTTCAGCTGCAGTCAGGTTTGCCTGAAGAGATGAATTGAACATAAATGGATATTCAAGAATTTGAGACATTGGGAAACGTCCGGGTGTATATGCTGGAAGTACAAATCCCATTCCAGCTACGCCGCTAACAACAGCATCATATGTATCACCGGGGGCCGCAAGAGCATTTCCTGGATGAACAACTATTTCAACACGTCCTTCAGTCTTCTCTTTTACTTCTGCTGCCATCGGTTCAAGCATATTTACATTCAGCGGGTGAACGGCCGGCATAAAATGGTTAAGGTGGAAAACTACATGTCCGCCGCCTTCCTGGTCTCCATTTGCATAGGCAAATGAAACACTGATTAATACTGCTAAGATAACTAGAAATACTTTCCTTTTCATAACAATCCTCCTATAAAATTCCTTACATTTGTTACTGTCTGTTTTTTAATTATTTTGCAACAGCCTCCTTCCCCTGTCGTTTTAGAAGAACCAATCCGGTTAGTAAAAGCAATCGATTGACAATAAAAAAGCAAAGGAGATAAGCGTGATGTATAACAAAGTAGAAAAGCGGTTGTCTTAAACCTGTAAGCAAAAATAACGAATCAATCAAAATTTAACTGAACGCGTTTACCGAATCTGTTCAATAAAATTATCTCATCATATATCAATATTGTCAATTTTAAATATTGTTAAAACGAAAGCAGCATGAGTAAAAAAAGCTCCGGAAAACTTCAGAGCTTTTGATAATGCTGAAATCGAAGTGATTCAGAACTGGAATCTGGAACCTATCGAAGCACCCCAAACCCCGTTGCTAAGATTGTAATTACCTGCAAGATTTATAATATATTTGCCGAACTTTAAATCTGAACCGGCTTCTGCGATGAAATAGATATCATTTGATTCAACCGGATCAATAACCAGAGGACTTGAGACTGTAGCCGAAGGAGTATAACTGCTGTCGGCGTACCAGGCACTCATTCTGGCAAAGGGAATAAAAAAGCCGATTTGTTTCGAAATTCCAGCCTGAATAGTAAAAGCCTGAACAACTGTTTCAAGTCCGAAGCCCAGACTGTCAAAACCTGAAAAGTAGGTTGAAAAACTTGTAAGATCTGCAAGTTCAAAAGTAAAATTATCAAATACATAGCCTACACCGACAGAAACTGCAGGAAGAACTCCCGTGTCTTTAAGTATCGGATACCGCACAAAGGCGCTTATGTTGAGTGCAGACAGTGTAATCTGCTCCAGTTCGGACAAAAGGCCGGAAGCTAATCCCACCAGGCTGGATGGGAGATAAAATCCATTTATCAGCAGTTCAATATCTGAAAATACTTTCACACCGGCATTAAGCCTGAAGGAAGGATAATACGCAGTTGTACCGAACAGGCTGTCTGTTATTGATGTATCACGGATAAGGCTGCCTATATTTGTTACAATCAGGTTATCCAGATTAACAACCTCATAGTAACCGGTAACATCCTTATGCGGCATAAATCCTGAACCTGACGACACTGCGGCGACCGGTATAATATTAAAATAGAATCTATCTTCTCCAATTTCTGCCTGTCCGATATTCTGTCCTGAAACAGCGTTCTGAATAAGAACTGGGGAAATATCCTTCCCGATACCGGTAAGGAATTTGTCAAAATCTCCGCTGACGGCATTAACAAGGGCATCCTCTGATATCTCCTGGGCATAAGATCCGGAAACAGCTATTACCAACATCAGGAAAATGAATACCGCCTTTAACTTTCTCATACTTTATCCTCCATGTTGTTATCTAATATATTAAACGTACCGCATTTTTATTGATTTATTTATCTTTTTCTCTGTTTTTCTTTACCTTCTCGGCTTTCCGGCTGATACTGTTCCATACACCAGTGAGCCCCATGGCCTTTTTCATAGCTGTTACAGTCTGCCTTGCCTCTTCACGCATAACCATGGTTCCGTCAAAAATAACCTCATCAACAAAACCTGATTTTTCAGCATAAAAAGCACGTCTTTCACGAATCGGCTCAAGGAATTCATTTATAGCTCTGGCAAGGCTGTCTTTGACTTCGACATCTCCTATTTTGCCTTCCCTGTAGCGTATCTTGAAATCTTCAACCTCAGCTTTATTATTGTTGAATATATCATGGTATATAAAAACCGGATTTCCCTCTACCTTTCCGGGAATATCAGCCCGGATTCTGTTTGGATCGGTATACATACCTCTGACTTTCTTTTCTACAGATTTTTTGTCATCTGAAAGCATTATAGCGTTTCCAAGAGACTTGGACATCTTGGCATCACCATCAGTTCCGACAAGCGTGGGAACATCGCCAATCATTACGTCGGGAATGGGAAAAACTTCACCGTACATACTATTGAAACGTCTTGCAATTTCTCGTGAAAGCTCAACATGTGCTTCATTATCTTTTCCGACGGGAACCAGATTCGCCCTGGGCATAAGAATATCTGCAGCCTGCAGAACAGGGTATCCCAGAAGCCCGAAAGGCATTTCATTAAAGTTGGCAGCCTTTGCCATATCTTTCAGACTCGGCATCCGCTGAAGTCTGGGTACTGTAACCAGCATCTCAAAGATGAGGTTCATTTCAAAGACTTCATGAACGGCTGATTGAAGATAGATAGTAGCTTTTGAAGGATCAATTCCACACGCAAGGTAGTCAAGAACCATATCCCTTGCGTTCTCAGCAATCATCCCAATAGCATCACTGTCGGGCTTTGTAGTGAGAGTATGAAGATCGGCTATTATAAAAAAGCAGTCGTACTGCTCCTGAAGTTTAACTCGGTTTGCAAGAGACCCTACATAATGTCCGAGATGCAGTTTTCCGGTAGGCCTGTCGCCTGTAAGTATTCGTTTTCTTTCCATAGATTTCACTATATCTGCGGCTATTGAATTAGACAAGACCTGAAATGATTTTAATCCTGTTCAGAAACAGAATCATTTTTAACTTCATTGATAACCTCAGAAGTAAAAAGAGTGTCTCCCAGAATGGTAGCGGCAGATTTGAATTTTTTGGTATTCCTGTTTTTTGCAACTTTTTTACCGTATTCCATCAAAACCGCAATGGGTTTAAGCCCTGGGATATTTTCAAACACTATCTTTAATACGGTAGTAATAGGGACAGCAATAAACATACCGACCGGCCCCCAGATCCATCCCCATAGAAAGAGTGAAAACAATATAATGACCGGACTCAAATTCAGTCTGCGGCCCTGAAGCCTCGGATCGAAAAAATTGCCGACCACAACCTGTATCAGAATCATTGATATGAATACAAAGATAATAGGCCCCGGTTGAGGGAAAAACTGGATAAATCCCATCAGTATAGTTACAGCCATCAGTATAAATGAACCGATGTTAGGTATGAAGTTTAGAATAAAGGCCATAACACCCCAGATAAGTGCGAAATCCATCCCGATAACCTGCAGGCAGAACCAGACAAGCACGCCGGTTATTGCACTCACAAAAAACTTTATTGACAGGTACCGGCCAATCTGCCTGGTGGTGTGTCTTATTATGATTATTATTCTTTTTCCTGTTCTTCTGGGAAAAGCCTTCGAAATTGTTACAGGAAGAAAGGGTGCTTCAATAAGCAGAAATATCATTGAGAGCACAATAATTACTATTGCGCTGAAGAAATCCATTACATTCTGGGTTATCGGGGTAAGGGAATTCATAAAAGTGGCGGTATAATCAATTTCAGCCATGGGGTTAACCGGCAGATCCATTGAGAAATTCTGATTCAGAGTTGCAGAAATCTGGGTTAGAATGGATTCAAAGCGGTTATAGTATTTCGGCGCCTCTTCGATAAAAGAATTGATGCTGGACATGAAAAACAAGCCGACAAGATAGGCTATTCCAAAAACAATAAGTACGGCAAGTATGATTGCGCCGTTTCTGGGCACCTTTATCTTTGTCAGAGTATCAACAATAGGAGATAGGGTAAATGTTACGAGAATGGAAAAAACTATAGGCATCATTACAGAAGATGCAAGTTTGAGTACAGCAATCAGGGCGAAAATAGTTATAAGGCCCAAAAATACAGAAATAGTTTTCTGATTATCCATAGTTTTTTATTCCCGTTGGTGATAGTATCCAGTATAGTGAATTTATCATGCATGGAGAAGCCGAATGATCAGCAAATTCTTAAATAAAACGCCCGATACCGATAAAGCCAATTTTATTGCCTGGAATGCAGATGTTTCCGGGGACGTTGTGCTGGGAAAAGAATCTTCCATCTGGTTCAGCGCAACGCTTCGAGGCGACATAGCACCGATTCGGGTAGGTGATGGTTCAAATATCCAGGATAATTCAACCTGCCATATCAGCACTGATGTTCCGCTCATAATCGGTAAATACGTTACAGTGGGTCACCAGGTAACCCTTCATTCCTGTAAGATTTCAGACCACTGCCTGATAGGAATGGGGGCCATTGTACTCGATAATGCGGAAATTGGAGAGTACAGTATTGTAGGAGCAGGAAGCTTAGTAACGAAAGGCAAGAAGTTCCCTCCCCGCTCTATGATACTCGGCTCACCGGCCAAGGTTGTTCGTGAGCTTACGGACGAGGAAGTAGCCTCGATAGATAAATCTGCGGAAAGATACATTCTGCATTCAAAAGAAACAGCAGATTCAAGAAAATAGACTAAAACCGGGCTTTTAAGTAAGAAAAGACTTATAAACCCGGTTTTTTCAGCTTGATTATCGGTCGTCAACCGATATAATATGATTTAACGCACTCGAGGAGGACACTATGATTGCGGAAATTCTTGGCTTAGGTGCTTATGCACCCGAAAAAGCAATTACCAACGAAGAACTTTCTAAGACCGTCGATACCACTGACGAATGGATTAGATCACACACCGGAATAGGTAAAAGACATATCATTGCAGATGATGAAACAACCTCTGATACAGCTGTAAAGGCTGCAAAGATAGCAATTGAACGTGCAGGAATAGATGTACAGGATATAGATTTTATAATACTTGCAACAGCATCAGGTGATTATGCAGGATTTCCTTCTACGGCCTGTGTTGTGCAACACAAACTAGGAATCAGAAATACTGCTGCTGTGGATATTGGCGCAGGATGTACCGGTTTTGTTTACGGACTTGAAATGGGGCGCAGTCTGCTGCTTGCAGGAGGGGCCAAAAGAGTTCTGGTTATCGGCGTTGAATCACTTTCAAGAATTGTAAACTGGAAAGACCGTAATACATGCGTACTATTCGGCGACGGAGCAGGAGCTGCAGTTCTTGGACTGAGTGAAGATGATAACGGCAGCGGAATCATTGATTCATTTCTGGGTGCAGAAGGCGACGGTTTTGAACACCTAATGAGGAAGGCCGGCGGAGCCAAGCATCCCTTTCATATCGGCGAGTATGAAGAGGAAGATCTCTATGTCAGCATGAACGGCCGAAGGGTTTACGGCTTTGCTGTTAAGGTCAATGAGACGATAATTAATTCACTTCTTAAAAATAATAATCTTTCTGTAGACGATGTCAGCAGAATTGTCCCGCATCAGGCAAATATAAGAATTATACAGGCTGCTGCGAAGAGACTTGAACTTCCTGAGGAAAAATTCTTCATCAACATCGAAGAATATGCCAACACTTCAGCAGCCTCTATACCAATCGCACTTAATGATATGCTTGCAAAAGGACAGCTCAAGAAGGGTGACCTTATAATTACTACAGGATTCGGTGCCGGCCTTACCTACGGCGGGAATCTGATTCGCTGGTAAAAAGACAAATATGGACAAAAAAAAAGGGAGCCGGTATGAGTACGGCTCCCTTTTTTTTCAGTTGTAAGTATACTTAACCGGGCTCAGGACATCAGCCCCGTCCCTCTTTTACCATTTCAACAGCCATTTCACCCATCTTGTACTTCTGAATCTTTCCGCTTGCAGTCAGCGGATATGAATCAACAAAAAATACATATTTAGGGATTTTATGCCTTGCAATCTGCCCGCGGCAGAAATCACGAACATCTTCTTCCTTTATCTTCTTACCATCATGCAGAATAATAAAAGCACCTACCTGCTCTCCGTATTTTTCATCAGGTACGCCGGCAACCTGTACATCCTTTATTTCAGGCATACCATACAGGAATTCTTCAATCTCTCTGGGGTAGATATTCTCACCTCCCCTGATAATCATGTCCTTGATTCGGCCGGTTACCCTGAAAAAGCCGTCCTCGTCCTTTATTCCGAGGTCGCCTGAGTGAAGCCAGCCGTCTTTGTCGATACAGGCCGCAGTGGCTTCTGGCATCTTGTAATATCCCTTCATAATGTTGTAACCGCGGCAGCAAAGTTCACCCTGAACTTCCACCGGACATTCCTCACCGGTTTCAGGGTCAAAAACCTTTACTTCAATTCCCGGAAGTTCCTGCCCGACAGTAGCAACCCTCTTTTCAAGAGGATCGTCGGTTCTCGTCTGGGTCATTACCGGAGACCCCTCGGTAAGCCCGTAGGCTATGGTAACCTCGCTCATATTCATCTTTTCAACGACCTGCTTCATGGTCTCCATCGGACATGGTGAACCGGCCATTATTCCGGTTCGCAGACTGCTGAGATCGAACATGTCGAACATCGGGTGATTGAGCTCGGCAATGAACATGGTAGGAACGCCGTAAAGCGCTGTACACTTTTCTTTCTGGACAGAAGCAAGCGTGACCAGAGGATCGAATTTTTCAATCATTACAAGACCGGCTCCATGAGTTATTATAGCCATAACGCCGAGAACAATACCGAAACAGTGAAACAGCGGAGGAGCAAGGCAGAGAATATCCCTGTCGGTAAACTTCTGACACTCACCGATATAAAACCCGTTGTTAAGAATATTATGATGGGTAAGCATGACACCCTTTGGAAAGCCAGTTGTACCGGAAGTATACTGCATGTTTATAACATCATGAGTATCACAGCTGTCAAAGAGTTCCCTGAGTTCGGTATCATCCTCATGAGCCCCCAGAAGAAGCAGTTCTTCAGTATTGTACATTCCGCGGTGTTTCTGCTGACCTATAAAAACAACGTTTTTAAGAAAGGGAAATTTCTCTGATTTGAGAGTGCCCCTCTGAGAGGTTTTCAGCTCAGGAACAAGACTGTATACCATCTGGACATAGTCGCTATCCTTGTGACTGTCTATTATACAAAGCATATCAAGATCAGCCTGTTCAACAAGGTAGGCAAGCTCATGTTCCTTGTACTCGGTATTTACGGTAACAAGCACTGCGCCAATCTTGGCTGTTGCAAAAAAGAAGGTAAGCCAGTCAGGGACATTGGTTGCCCATATACCTACATGAGAACCCTTTGTAATTCCGATTTTCATCAGGCCCAGAGCCAGTCTGTTTATACGCTGGTCAAACTGTGAATACGTAAAACGAAGATTCCGATCTGAATAGACCATGAAATCCTTATCAGGAAAAGCTGCAACCTGCTCCTCGAATACCTGTCCTATTGTTTTATTTATTAGTTTCATACAATCTCCGGATATCAGGATGGTTCGTGAATGACAGCAAGAATCTTTGCATTGCCGCCTGCGGCACGTACATCATGTTCAACTACTGAATCATAATAAATGCTTTCACCTTTTCCCAGCAGATGCGTTTCCTTTCCATATATAACTTCAATTTCTCCCTCAAGGACGTAAACAAATTCTTCGCCTTCATGTGATGAAAGCGGAGTTTTCTCGCCTTCAGAATAAGTAAGTTCAACAATAAGCGGCTCCATATGCCTTGAAGCCTTATTTACCGCAAGAGAATAAAATGTCCGGTCGGCATCAGTATCGTTATCAACACCACGGACTCTTTTGGATTCCGCCATGTCACCGGCTTTACTGACAACCGGGCCCTCAGAAGCCTGATCATCAAGAAAAGTCCCAAGACGAACCCCGAGAGCCCTTGAAAGTTTAATGAGCGGACTTAAATAAGGTACCAGTTCACCCTTTTCTATTTTTTCGATGAGTCCTGCATCTATACCCGCCCTTGCGGCAAGCTCATCAGTTGTAATTGAATGTTTCTCTCGAAACATCCTTATTTTTTCACCTAATTTTTCGTTATAAACCATAATTCCCTCTGCTTATATTGTTTTATTTTGGTCTAAGAACGAAGTTTAACATAGAGGGATGGTATTTAACAGTTTTTTTTCGGCCAATGACCGATATTTTACTTAAATCACTTTATCGGCCGTTGACCGATAACAGCAAGTATGATATTAATTTATCCATAACTAATTCGAATTCAGGGAGATATTATGAAAACTTGTTTTCTTTATCCGGGCCAGGGTGCTCAGTACCCGGAAATGGGAAAGGATCTCTGGGAAAAACATTCCGGAGTAAAAGAGCTTTTTACAGCGGCTTCTGATATTACCGGACTTGATTGTGAAAAACTTCTGTTTGAAGGTGATGTACAGACACTTGGACGAACTGATAATACACAGCCCGCAGTTACACTTGTTAATCTGGCTGTAAAAAATACACTGAAAGAGCTGGGACTCGAATCTGACGGATGTGCGGGACATAGTCTCGGAGAATGGGCAGCATATGCCGATGCCGGAATCCTTTCCGATCTTGAGGTAATGAAGGCTGTAGCTCTTCGCGGGAAATACATGCATGAGGCCGGTGAGAATGCTTCCGGAGAAGGTGCGGACTCAAGCATGGCAGCAGTAATCGGACTTGATCTTACTCAGGTTAATGCCGCCATTGAAAGTCTTGAAGGTGTATATATGGCCAACTGGAATGCCGACAAGCAAATAGTAATTTCAGGAACCCAGAATGGTCTTGCAGATGCTGAGAGTATTTTAAAGGAAGCGGGAGCCAGAAGAGTATTAAGGCTTAAAGTTTCTGCCCCCTGTCACTCACCTCTTCTTAATGAAGCCCGTGACAAGTTCAGCGAATACCTCAACGGTCTTGATTTTAAAGACCCGGTAAAAGCAATATATTCCAATGTTACCGGAAGGATTGTTAATGACGGTGCTGAAGCAAAGGATCTGGCAGTAAAACAGATTGTTTCTTCTGTTTTATGGGTCGATGAAGAGAATAATATTGCAGCAGACGGATATGAGAGATGTCTGGAAACAGGTCCGGGAAAAATCCTCTGCGGTTTATGGAAGAACATAGCAACAGAAATTCCCGCCATCCCATGCGGCACTGTTGAACAGATAGAAGAAATTAAAGGTTAAATCAGGAGTATATATGTTATTAAAGGGTAAAAAAGCAGTTGTAACCGGAGGCTCAAAGGGCATCGGTAAGACTATAGTTGAAGCATTCCTCAAGGAAGGCGCTTCAGTATGGTACATCAGCAGAAGTGAATGTGCTCAGGCAGATGAACTTCAGAAACTCGCAGAAGAAAACGGAGTCAGCGTAGCCTGGAAAAAGGGTTCTGTTTCCGACTCTGCGGAAATGGCTGCCGTTTCAGCAGAAATTCTAAAAGAAGCCGAACAGATTGATATTCTTGTGAATAATGCAGGCATCACTAAAGATGGTCTTGTTTTCATGATGAAAGATGAAGCCTGGAATGATGTTCTGGCAACAAACCTTTCAAGCTGTTTCTACCTCAGTAAGTCTTTCGGCCGTGCTATGGCCAAGAAACGATCCGGGTCAATAATCAACGTATCATCCGTAGTCGGAGTAATCGGCAACGGCGGTCAGACAAACTATGCAGCATCAAAGGCAGGTATTATCGGATTTACCAAAAGTCTTGCACGCGAAATTGCAGGCAGAGGCGTAAGAGTAAACGCCATCGCTCCGGGATTCATTAAATCAGATATGACTGAAGCAATTCCTGAAGCTGCTAAAGAAGAGTTTATGAAGAAGATTCCGTTCGGCCGAATCGGTGATCCCGAAGAAGTCGCATCAGTTGTTGTTTTTCTCGCCTCCGAGATGTCCACCTATATCACAGGTCAGGTTCTCGGAATTGACGGCGGAATGGGAATGTAATCCACATTAAGGAGAATAATTATGTCACGAAGAGTAGTAATTACAGGACTTGGAACAGTAAACCCCTTAGGCCATAACGTAGCTGAATTATGGGATGGAATAACACATGAAAAGTGCGGAATCGGTCCGCTTACAAGAATCGATGCAACCGAGTTTGCAACAAAGATAGCCGGTGAAGTAAAAGATTTTAAAGCCGGAGATTTCATGGACAGCAAGGATGCCAGAAAGATGGCACTCTGTACCCAGTTTGCCGTTGCAGCTGCAGGAGAGGCTCTTAGAGATGCAGGTCTTACTGAAGGCAAATTTGATCCGGACAGAACAGGTACCATTATAGGTAACGGTATCGGAGGTTTCGAGGTTACAGAAGCCGGACACAAAGCAATTTTTGAAAAGGGTCCGGGAAGAACACCTCCAATGACCATTCCCAAGCTCATCAGCAATGAAGTTCCCGGCAACATAGCAATTACATACGGACTTAAAGGCCCATGCTGGGTTGTAACTACGGCATGTGCATCTGGTACCGACGCTATCGGTAATGCTTATATGACCATTCAGGCTGACAGGGCTGATATTGTTGTAGCAGGCGGTTCAGAAGCCAGCATCACTCAGCTTGGTGTTTCCGGATTCAACGTAATCGGTGCTTTAAGTACAAAGAGAAACGATGATCCGCAGAAAGCAAGCCGACCTTTCGACAACGACAGAGACGGATTCGTACTTGCAGAAGGCGCAGGTGTCCTCATTCTTGAAGAACTTGAGCATGCTAAGGCGCGCGGTGCAAAAATCTATGCAGAGCTTGTCGGATACGGCAATACATGTGACGCATATCACCTTACAGCACCGGATTCAGAAGGAACAGGCGCTATCAAGGCTATGAAGATTGCATTGAAAGATGCTGGAATGAAGCCCGAGGACATTGACTACATCAATGCTCACGGAACTTCAACTCCTACCAACGATCCGATCGAAACTCTTGCTATCAAGACAGCATTCGGTGATCATGCCAAGAAGGTGAAGGTTTCATCGACAAAGGGAATGACAGGACATATGATTGGTGCTGCCGGTGCAGTTGAAGCTATCATTGGAGTTAAGGCAATTACCGAGGGATTTTACCCTGCTACTATCAACCTTGATGAGCCGGACCCTGCCTGTGACCTGGATTATGTTCCGAATAAGGGCGTTAAGGGAAATATTAACGCAGTAATGTCCAATTCGCTTGGATTCGGCGGACATAACGCTATAATTATACTTAAGAAGTATTCAGAATAACAGGAGTTGCAATGTCTGCAGAAATTGAAAAACTGCTTCCGCACCGTGATCCCTTCCTTTTTGTTGATTCAGTAGATATCACAGAAGATGGAAAGATCATCGGGTACAGGACTTTTACAGATAAAGAATTTTTCTTCAAGGGACACTTCCCCCAGTACGCTGTAGTACCGGGGGTTATCCTTGTGGAAACCATGGCTCAGGCCGGCGGTGCCGGAGTGGGTAAATCAGGTCAGCTTGGAGAAGGCAAACTCTTCTTTCTGGCCACCGTAGATAAAACAAAATTCCGAAGACAGGTCAGACCAAACGAAACGGTAAGACTTGAAATCGAGAACGTCAGAATTTCCGGCGCAATGATCAAGCAGTCAGGCAAGGCCTATGTAGGCGATGAGCTTGCAGCTGAAGCATCATGGATGTGCCTTGTTGGAAGTGCTGATAATTTATAGGGACTGAGAAGCATTGATTATTACACCCAGAATCAGAAACAATGTCTGCCTCACCGCGCATCCGGATGGATGCGCCGCTGAGGTAAGGCGCCAGATAGAATACATTAAGAGTCTTAATCTCGAAAAAGGTCCGTCAAACGTACTGGTAATCGGCTCTTCGACAGGCTACGGTCTGGCCTGCCGTATTGCAGCAGCTTTCGGGTATGGAGCCGGTACTGTCGGTGTCTTCTTTGAAAAGGAAGGAACCGAAACACGGCCCGGAACCCCGGGGTACTACAATATGAGAAGCTTTGATGAGGAAGCCTCAAAAGAGAGTCTCTTTTCGGTAAGCATAAACGGCGACGCTTTTTCAGATGAACTCAAACAGACCACCATTGACGCAATTAAACAGGGGCCGGGAAAGGTGGACCTTGTTATTTACAGCCTTGCTTCGGGTGTCAGGGTTGATCCTGCCGACGGAGTGATGTACCGTTCCGCACTGAAACCTCTAACCGAGACTTACCGATCTCGTGCACTTGATACTATGAGCGGCCGTATCACCTCGATGGAAATTGAACCGGCAAATGCCGATGAAGCCTCTAGCACTGTTAAAGTGATGGGCGGAGAAGATTGGAAGCTTTGGATTGATGCACTCCTGGATGCAGATGTTCTCTCGGAGGGTGCAAAGACCGTAGCTTTTTCATATATAGGGCCTGAAATGACCCAGCCTATTTACAGAAACGGAACCATAGGACTTGCTAAAAAGGATCTCGAAAAGACCGCCGGAGTTATCGACAGTCTTTTATCAGAGAAGCTCGGAGGCAGGGCATGGACATCTGTAAATAAGGCTCTTGTTACCAGAGCTGCAGCTGTTATTCCGGCTATTTCACTGTATATAGCCATTCTGTTTAAAGTAATGAAAGAGAAGAATCTTCATGAAGGCTGTATTGAACAGGCCGGTCGACTTTTCCGTGACCGCCTTTACAGCAGCGATGGTTCGATTGCTGTTGACAATGAAGGCAGAATCAGGATTGATGATCTTGAAATGCGTGCTGAGATCCAGAACGAAGTAAAACGCCGCTGGGAAATTGTCAGCGATGATAATATTGAGGATTTAAGCGATATCAGTGGATATCATTCAGACTTCATGCAGATGCATGGATTTGAAGTTCCTGGTGTTGACTACACAAGAGAGGTTGACAACCTTTAGGAAGGTATCTGCATATTTTTAAGCAGTATATGAAAATTTTATCGCCGGCAGTTTTTCTGCCGGCTTTTTTTATCAGCCGAATTACAGCTCTTCAATAAGTTCGCATGTATTCTCTTCAATCCATGCCTTTTCGCCGTTACCAAATTGCGCAAGAATCCAGCCGGGCCTTTTCTGATCTACTGTGAATTCCGCGCCTTCGTAGAGAGGCGTATCAAAAACCGATTCATAGCTCCGGCTGTCACCCAGACGGCCTTCTGTTGACTCTACAGTAATAACACCGTGACTTTTTCTGCTTTCTTTAAAATCAAGATATGCTGAAATTCCGAATACAACAAATATAAATACTGCGGCAGCAGTAAGGGCAGGAAGTCTTCGTCCAAAAAGTCTAAGTCCCAAAAGCAGCCATATGGTCAGGTTAGCAATTATTAAGATAATAATTTTTACGACGAGAGACAGATTAAAATGCCAGAAAAATATCACCTTAGTCAGCTTATTTTCGTTATCGGAAATGAACTTGTTTTTCTGCAGGCTTCTTGCATATTCCAGATTTGAACGAATCTGGCTGTCTGTCGGAGAAAACAGCAGTGCCCTTCTATAATTGAGAACAGCCTTCCCGATCAATCCGAGTCTGAACCAGGTATTGCCGATATTATAGTAAATTCCTGAATTTCTAATGCCCATCTCAGTAATTGAGTTATAGTTCAAAACTGCCTCTGAATATTTTTCTTTCGCAAGCTCCGGATCTGATTCTTTCAGAGAGTTACCATCAGCAAAGGCTGTTTCAGCCCTTTCCAAGAGAACCTGAGTATCAACACGCTCAGAAGCAGAAAGAGTTCCTGTAATCACAGCAGTGAAAAGAAGTATATAAAATATCAGGTTAATAGTTTTTTTCATGATTTCACTCCTGCCCTTTCCAGTTTTTCAATTAGAGAGAGCACTGCATTCCCTGCTTCAGTAGATGTAATCTGTCTGCCGCCGTAAAGCGCAGCTTGAATAACAGCTAATTCATCCGCAATATTCTGCTCATCATCAGAATCACCATAATCCATTAGAAAACAATCGAGATTCCTGATAAAACTCTTCAGATATAATGTCGGCTCCATTATTTCCATCTTTTTCGCAGCCTTTTTCATTTTATTAAGAGCCTTTCTGCGGTCAAGATTATTTACAGCATTCTGCCTAAGCTGGGGCACAAAAACCGTAACTATCAAAACAGCTGTAAAAACAGCCGGAGGAATTAAAAGCAGAAGAATGATAATAATTATTGAAGATCGTTCTGATAAAAATGAATTGCTGTTTTCAAGCAGTTCAACGCCCGTGTAATTATAGTAAATGCCCTCTTTCTTTTTATCAGTTACAACCTTACTGTTTTCAATATTGTCTGAATCACCTTCAAGATCTCCGGCGGTGACTGTTCTGGTTTCAAGAACGTCCAGAGGCAGAGCCTCGGTCTCCGCATATCGGTATATACCTGAATAAGTATCAAAATAGCTGAAACGTATCTTAGGTATATATTTAAGTTCCGGATCATCAATCCTTATCGTCTGAGTGATAGTCCTGCTTCGTTCTCCGGTTTTCCCCGCCGCTCTTGTGTCAGGTATATCAATGCCGCTGCCCAGGTAACCCGCCAGAGGAGGAATATCTATATCTGTATTATTCATTCCGGTTACTGTTAGACTGAGAGTTATAGGATCTCCAAGATGAACAGAAAGTGGTTCTGCGCTTAGATTAAGCCTGATATCTCCTGATAATCCGAAAAAATCGACCGGTTTTCCATTTTCCGGAAAAGGAAGAACATTCAGGACTGCAGAATCTCCCTGTATTACAAACTTCCCGTAAACTTCCTGCCTCTGTACTCTTCCGAAAAAGTCACGGACATTCTGATATCCGGTAACAGCCTCAAAGGCTGCAGTAGAATTATCAAAATTGATAGCCCCTGTCTGCCTCGGGCGAATCAACAGTTCTGCGGTTAGGCCGGCTACGTCCCCCCGGTCATCCCGTTCAAAGACAACCGGACTGTCATTAATATTGAGTTCATACATTTCATTGTTTCCGGCAGGCTCAAGTACCCGGTATTCCATCTCATTGAGTTCAGGGATTCTAATCGAAAGCGATCGCAGACTCGACTCATAACGGAAATGTACTTTTAAAGAAACCTCTTCATTGAGATAAACTATACCTCTGTCAGCATCCAGCTGAAGGGCAAAATCATCGGATTTTTCAGGTTCTTTGACAGTTAAGAATACCTGATTTGAAGAAAGAATCTGGCCCTCTACATTAATTTTGATAGAAGGTATCGTGAAAGTTCCAATCTTTGCAGGTGTAAGCTTATATGAATAAACATAAGCAAGCTTTACATTCTGTGTTACCTTCCCGTTAATGCTGGTTACGGACCTGCTGCTTCTGACAGTTCCGCCAAGCGGGGTAATAGTAATTCCCTGAATAGCCAAATCAGGTGCAATCTGCTCTTCACTTCCCTGCAGATAAAGATTAAGCCTGACAGAATCACCAAGCCATATTTCAGTTTCTTCAAGTTCCGCAGTTAATGAAAGATTCTGTGCAAAAAGAGAAGCCGGGGCAAAGAAGAAAATCAATAAAACTGCGTATTTAAATATGTTACCAGTCTTTATCTGCATTTCGTATGCCCCCGGTTTTATCAAGTCTGTTCTTCATTGCCTCATACTCCGATTCCATATCAAGGATGTCCTCAGCCTCCCCCTGCTGCTCATTAATTGCGACAACCTGAGCCAGAGCCTCTTCCGCAGCCTTCTGATGCTCTATAGCCTCTTCTCTGTCCCCCTGAGCCAGAGCCTTTGCAGCAGCGTCCTGTTCAGATGCTGCTTTTTTAAGCTGTTCCGAAGTTTCACCGTCGCTCCCGGCCGCGCCTTCGGTTTGATTCTGAAGATCGTTCTGCTGTTGAGAGAGGCTGCTGTCGGTACCCTCACCCTTTTCGGTCTGTCTGGTAATATCCTGCTGACGTTGGAGCAGTTCCCCCGGATCTGAACTGCCTCCTTCAGAAGACTGCCCCGATCCGGCATCCTGATTACCGGCAGACTGCTGTCCCGGACTCTGCTGACCGGTCTGTTCCTGCTGCTGGTTTTCTCCGGGCTGCTGATCATTGCCTTCGGACTGGTTCTGCTGTTGGTTCTCTTGCTGCATCTGCTCCTGCAGCTGCTTCAACCGGCTGTTAACAACTTCAAGATTTTTTCTTGCGTTGGACTGAACATCCTGCGGCAGTGAACCAAGCTCAACAGCCCTTTTAAGTGAGCTGTGTGCATCCTCAAGCATCTTTTCTTTCTCCTGGGCATCCTGAGCCTGATCTGCAAGTATTGCCTGGCTTGTACCAAGATTATAGTAGCCTGCAGCGCTGATGCCCGGATCTTCAGAAGCGGCTGAATTCCGGAACGCCTCCACCATGCTCTGAACATCCTGAGCCTCAGGATTTGCCGGCTCCTGCGAACCACCGGCGGAAAGCGGAAGAACAATGAAAAAAATGCATGCAAAAAGCAGATAAAAGTTTCTCATGACTTTCTCTCCCTGCCCCGGACCTGAATTAAACGGCCGAAAAGATAGACAAGAACCAGAATAACAGCCGGCAGCAGAAAGTATTGAAAATCCTCATCATGAACAATAGAGGTTTCATCTTCAATAAATCGCTTTTCCTGCGAATTAATCAAAGAAGAATAAATCTCTCCAAGATCAAAGTTTCCGGTAGACACATTAAGATACCGTCCGCCGGCTGTTCTGGAAACCATAGTCCGAAGCATATCAGCATCAAGACGGCTCCATATTTCACGTCCATCATATGTCATAAAAACCTGCTCACCGTTCTCATCTGTAACAGGAATACGCTTTCCAGTGTTTTCATCACCAAGTCCTATGGCAATAAGCCGGATGTTGTTTTCTCCAAGCATTTCGGCAGCCTTTACAGGGTAGCTCTCCTGATCCTCGCCGTCTGTAATAAGGATTATATCGCGGTATCCTCCATTGCTGTCAGTTAAAACTTCATCCATGGTTTTACGGAGGGCATCACCTATCATGCTCCCCCCCACTGAGACGGAATCAGGCGACAGTTCATCAACAGCCTGTCTGAAAAAACTGTAATCAAGTGTAAGCGGACATTTTATTACCGAACTGCCGGCAAAAGCGACTAGGCCCACTCTGTCACCGTCTATCACCGCAAGAGCATCAAGCATTGCAAGTCTTGCCCTGGCAAGCCGGTTCGGGTAGAGATCTTCGGCAAGCATACTTCTTGATACATCAACAACAAAGACAACGTCACGGCCTTTACGTGATACCGTGACTTCTTTCTGGTTCCAGCTTGGCCGCGCAATTGCCAGAACGGCAAGCACAAGTCCAAAGCTTAGGATTATCACAAGGCTGAAACGGGTTCTGCGCCGGGTTGACAAAAGGCTACCGTATCGGGGGAAAACAGTTTTTATAAGCTTCCCGTTTCTTAGAAATCCCCAGACGGCAGCAGCGGCGGAGGCAAGCGGAAGCCAGATATAGAAAAGCGATTCAGGAGCAAGGAACTGGAAATTTTCTGGCATCAGGAAAGCCTCCTGAATACGGTATTATCCAGCACAGCGCCGGCAGCAAGAAATATTATTCCTGCAATCGCAAAGAGATAGAAAAGTTCACGGTAACGGTATTCTGAAACTGAAATTATTTCGGACTTTTCCATGCTGTCTATTTCTTCATAGACGGCTTTAAGATCCTCGGGTGTGTCTGCCTCAAAGTAAGCGCCTCCGGAAATTTCAGCAATTTTTTTTAAGGTAGCGGAATCGACAGCAGAACCGACAGGTACACGCCGTGAGCCGAAGAGGCTGCTCATCTGATAGTAGGCATCACCTCCGAAACCAATTGCATAAATTTTAATACCCCAGCCGGCTGCAAGCTCTGCAGCTTCACGTGGAGAGTATTTGCCTCCGTTGTTTTCCCCATCGGTAAGAAGCACTATTATCCTGCTTCTAATTTCATATCCCTTAGATGAATCATTGTTGCTGTTTACAGTTTTAAGTCTTGCAGCAGCTAGAGCTATGGCATCACCAATTGAAGTACCGTCCTCCTCCTTTGTGGTTACAGTATCAAGATTTTTTATAAAATCTGAAATAACATCATGAGAAAGGGAAAGAGGAGACAGTGTATCAGCATATTTGGCGAAGGCTACCAGCCCGAGCATGTCATCAGGTCTGCCGGAAAGGGTTTTGCCGTCTCCCTGAATAAAATCAAGAATATTCTGCTTAACAATATCAATTCTTCTGACATAGGCACCGCTCTTCTCTACTTCAGCAGCCATACTTCCGCTGCGGTCAATCACAAGCTCTGCCGCTATGCCGCTTGTTACCTTGCGGCTTTCATCGAGTCTTTCCCGCGGCCTTGCAAGAGCTATAATCAGCAGAATACTCCCTGCAACCGCAAGAAAAACCGGCAGCCACAACAATGCCTGCCGCAATGTAATCATTGAACTGTCAATAATACCTGTATCCGGGAAAGGCAGGCCTAGCCTACTCTGCCGGGCATTATGTCGACGGCCCTCACGCCGCAGCTTCATACTACTTAATATTTTTAGAAACAATGCCAGTACGGGAAATGCCAGCAGAAAAAGAGCCTGGGGAGATTCAAAGTTCATCTATCACATCTCCTTCAAGCAGTTCAAATATTTCTCTTATTAATGCGTCTGCACTGCCTGCGGGCACTCCGTTCCTGGAAAAAGATGCAGCATACAATTCATCACCGAATTTTTCCCTGATCAGATCTGAAGTTCTGAGGTCCGCTTTTTCAATAAGTTTCCTCAATAAAACAAGAGCTTCTTTTGGTTCCGATATCAATTCCTTTGAAATATACAGTTTTTTAAACTCTTCGATTTGCTGTTTAAAAGTTGGTACAGAAGGTTCTTTCCACTGTCTGTTTTTTCTTACTTTCATAAAAATTATTACGGAGGCAGACAGAAGAACGACAACAGCAGGGAAAACAAGCAATATCATGCTTTTTCTTCTGCCGCTATCTTCAGGGATATAAACCGGAGCCAGGCTGTCCCGGCTTTCATCACCGCTGAATGCAGATTTAAAATCAATACTGACAGGATCAGTAGTAATATCTTTGCTGAAACGCACAGTCATTGAGGGGAAGACTGCAGCCCCCGGAAACTGAGCTTCGAGTGAAAAAAGAATTGTACTTTGAACCTGCCCTTCGCCGTTATACACCGGCTCCGACTCAATTACTTCTCTGAGTATTATGTTAGAACCGCCGGAATCATCAGACCTACCCGGAAGCAGTATGTAGTGTTCATCTTCCGGGTAACTAAGTTCAAGTCTTATTTCTGCGGTATCTCCAAACAAAAGGTTTTCAGTGGGAAGGAACATTTCAACAGTACAGCTGCCGCTTTTATATATTTCAGAAGAAATAGATGCCGATTCCGAGTCGTCTGAGGGGTTAGAGCATGAAATAAGGACAGCGGCAACTATAGCAGCATTGACAAACATGAATATCAGTCTTCGGAGATTCATCGACGGGCCTCCCTCTGCAGAAAAAACTTTGAAAGGCTATGAATGTATTCTTTTGAAAGATCAATCTCAAGAAAATCGCAGCCGTATTTTCTGAAGCTCTCACGCAGCCCTGCCATACGCTTATTAAACTTTTCAGCATAGGCCTTGCGGACCCGCACGCTTGATGTATCCACGGTTATCATTCTTCCTGTCTCAAGGTCCGACATTTCAAGCAGACCGCAGGACGGAAGTTCCCGCTCCAGCGGATCATATAGGTAGAGGCTTACAATATCATGCCTGAGTGCTGCTACTTTCAGCTGATCAAGAAAACCGTCATCATAATAATCAGAGAGGATAAAAACCACGCTTCTGCGGTGTGCAACTCTGCCCAGATAATCGAGGGCTGCTTTTATGGAAGTACCGCGGTTCTGCGGCTCATGTCCCAGCATTTCTCTAACCATGTGCATTGTATGCGTCATGCCTTTCGAAGGCGGAATAAACAGTTCAGGCTGATCACTGAAAAGAAGCAGAGCGGTACGGTCATTGTTCTGAGAAGCGGAAAAAGACAGTATTGAAACAATTTCTGCAGCGACCTCAGCACGGCTTTTATAACGGCTACCGAAGTCAGAAGAAGATGAAATATCTACAAGAAAATAAACCGAAAGTTCCCGTTCCTCACGGTAACGTTTGATATGAGGAAATCCTGTCCGTGCCGTCACATTCCAGTCTATTGCTCTGATTTCATCTCCCGGCTGGTACTCTCTTACCTCTTCAAACTCAAGGCCCTCACCTTTGAAGGCACTCTCGAATTCACCTGCAAACAGTGAGGTAACAGACTGCCGTGTTAAAATCCTGATGAGTTCTACCTTTTTGAGAATTTCCTTATCTATCGATGCAGACATAATTTATGGTCTTGGTATTTTTGCAAGAATCATACTGATGATATCATCAGAACTCATGCCCTCAGCTTCCGCTTCATAGCTTGGAATAAGCCGGTGTCGAAGCACGTCATATGCCGATTCAGTTACATCCTCAGGAATAACATACAATCGGCGGTTAAGCAGTGCAGAAGCCTTTGCCGCCATAGTAAGAAAAATGGTAGCTCTTGGAGATGCCCCGTATTTAATCAGATGCCCTGCATCAATACCATAGGCTGAAGGCTCACGTCCAGCCTGAACAAGATCAACAATATACTCCTCAACGGAAGGTTCTATGTGAATCCTGTCGAGAAAGTTTCTGAGTGAAAGAATATCCTCTGCAGAGGCAACCGTTTCCGCCCTGGCAGGAGGCGCTGTCCGGGACATTGAGCGGAGTATTTCAAGTTCCTCTGTCTTATCAGGATAGCTTATCTTCACTTTGAACATGAAACGGTCCACCTGGGCTTCCGGCAGCTGGTAGGTACCTTCCTGCTCTATCGGGTTCTGGGTAGCCATGACCATAAAGGGGGTATCGAGTTTATATGTTTCATCACCTATAGTTACCTGACGCTCCTGCATGGCCTCAAGGAGTGCCGACTGCACTTTGGCAGGTGCACGATTAATTTCATCGGCAAGAATGATATTGCTGAATATGGGACCCTTTCTGGGTGAAAACTCACCAGTTTTCGGGTTATAGATAAGAGTTCCAAGAATATCTGAAGGCAGCAGATCGGGTGTAAACTGGATTCTTTTAAACCCAAGTCCGAGGGTTGAAGAAAGAGTATTAACGCTCAGCGTCTTCGCAAGCCCAGGAACTCCCTCTATAAGCACATGCTGATTGCATATAAGTCCGGTCAGCAGCTTTTTTACCAGATAATCCTGCCCGACAAGGACCTTTCTAATCTCCTGTTCTATTGCTTTTATTTTTTCAAGCTCAACAGGTAATTCCTGAATCATTTCGATGGAAGTATTCTGCAGTTCACTCATATTGATTCACTCCTGATGAATTAATATAAAAATTCTTAGCATAATGGTCAACAGCAGGCTTAAGATGATGTATAATTAGAAGTGTATACAGGAGGAAAAACAGCCATGAAGAGAATACTTTTATTATTAATTATATCGGTTTTACTTATATTTACGTTCAGCTGTAAGGATATAAATATGCTGCTGTTCGGAGACAGTACTGATACTGTATCAACATCAGCAAATGGATTGTATTCTTCATATTATTATTCCTATTATTATTATTTCACAAATAATACATCATACGATATAGAGATAACACCTGATGACTATCAAGACTGGTACTCTTTTACCCTTGACGCCTATGGAACCTACACCCTCTACAGCTACAGTTTATATATTGATTATTCATATAATAATGCTGCTTATGTGACTGAAAGCAATGATACCGATGGTTATATTGTTTTCAATACTTCAGGGGATTCATCAAGCACTGCTACAAATTATGCATACGGATACTATAATTCAACTTATGATGAATATAGTTTCAAATTTGTTAACTATTCATCCTATAATGTATATATAGAACCCGATCCTGCTAACTATCAGACCTGGTCAGGATTTACTCTGTATCCTGATGATTACAATTACGTCTATTTGACTTCATCTCAATATTATATTTATTATCAATATGACAATGCCGTAGATGTTTATACAACTACCGATAGCAACGGGAATATATATATTTATGATAACTAACAATCCATTTCATTTATAAACAAAAAGGCGGGAATCAACCCGCCTTTTTTTATTCTACTTTACCTTTTTCCTTCCAGCTGCTTGCCAGGTAGATAAAAGGTGTATCGGCCACGGCTACAAGCCACTTAAACAGATAGGTTGTAATCAGTATTTCTATCAGTACCGGGATTTCGAATTCGCCCCAGAAGGCTATTAACGTAAAAGCGAGGCTGTCTATCAGCTGACTAACCATGGTTGACACATTATTCCGCAGCCAGATGTATTTGCGTCCCGGTTTCCGGTCCTTCATTTTATTGTAGGCCCAGACATCGTGCAGCTGTGAGAGCGCGTATGCAGTAAGACTTGCCAGAGCAAGGCGCGGCATAAGACCGAAGATTGTCGACAGGCTTTCCTGTGCAAAATCGCTTGGGTCGGGAACGAAGTGAATGGCAAGGTTCATCAGAACTGTCATCGAAATAAGCGCGAAAAAACCGATCCCCACAGCCTTTCCGGCATCCTTTCTGCCGTAGTTTTCATTCAGGATATCAGTAACAAGGAAGGACGTGGCATATACAATATTGCCCAGGGTTGCAGTAAGCCCGAAGAGTTCTACCGTTTTGATAACCTGAATATTTGCGACGATTACAGAAATTGGAATCCAGATAAAAAGACCAAGCTTTCCAAAAAGCCGGTACGCCAGCATGATTGCTGCGAAGTTTATAATGAGCATTATAAACCAGAGAAGAGTATTCAATTAAAGGCCTCCGTTGTTTTTTTAAGGCGGGGAACTGCGACCGCCGTGTGGCAGATAATATACCTAATCAGGTCTATTTAATCAACCGTGAATGCCCCGGCGGCCTTTGAGCTGTAGTCGCTGTCGGATTCAAGCTCTTCAAAAAGCTTATCAAGCGCCTTTGTATTCGCCTGTTCCCAGTCAAGCCCGGCACCCTTAACCTCAGCAGTTTCGTAGGTGAATATATTATTTCCGCGTCTGTTGATGGAAATATTTGCCTTTACATAAATGATGGTAAAACCGTAATTGTTGGGAGGCGCATTCCGGTAATTCAGAGTAAAATTAACAACAAATTCCGGACTGCCGGAAGATATAATTTCAAGAGGAAGGGTATCTGAAACTGCAGCCTTCACTGTTCCGTATACCGAGTTTGTGTTCTCCATGTCGGCAATATCGCCTGTATAGCTTATATTAAGCAGCGACTTAATCTTCTGTACATCAACAAGGAAATCGCGCTTCGGCGGATTAAGCTGGAAGCGTCCGCCTGCAAGGCCGAGAGCGTCAGTATTAAGTACAGCAGTAAGATAATTTTTACCTACACCGAGACCGGAAATATCCACTGCATCACCGTATCTGCCGTTTGAAGGAGTTGTACAGCTCATCATAAGCTTTGAATCATTCCTTGATACGAGGTCAATCTGCAGCTGTCCGGGTGGATTCGGTTTCTGACTACTGACTGCAAAATCAAGACTTACAGGCCGTCCTGACTGAGCTGATACGTTTTCATTATTAAAGCTGATGGTTAGCGAGCCAATGTACATTGCTATCTGTTTTTCAAGAAGATCAAGAAGAACCCCCTGCTCGCCTCCAAGCTCGGATTCTATCATTCCTGCATAGGCTGATTCTGCTACTATATCCCATCCGTCGGCAAGAACCGGTAGAATTTCGGCTATGGTCCTTGAATTATTAGACATTACAGGTTCTACCAGGTTCTTAACCCGGCGGTCGATATCCGCCATTTCCTTCTGCTGAATACGAAGCCACTCAGACTTGTTCAGTCTCATGTAGTACCAGTATCCCGAATCGGGAGAGTACCAGGAATCAACAGTCTCGACAGCCTTAAGATTCTGTTCAACAAGCTGGGTAATCTCCTCAACAGCCTGGCTTTCAGCATTCCCGCGGCTGTCTTCCATCTGCCGGTAATTAACCTCACTCATAATAACTGCTGATATTTCTGCGGCAAGATTCGACTGAGCCCTCTTTCGGGCTATTTCACTGTCCTCAGCCTCATTTCCGGTATTCGAAGAGCCGATTCCGGTATAAAAGGCGGGATTTGCCGGATAATTAGTGACCCAGTCAGGCTTCTTAGGTACGGAAGCACAGGAAATTAGAAGGACAGTAAGCAGAACTGAGGTAACTGTTATTATAGAAAGTTTCTTTAAGTATTCTCTATTGATTTTGCAGATGGACATTTTTTCCCCCGTAATTAAAAAAATAAAGCTGATCATACCATGATCAGCTTTATGTGTCTGCATGTTATCTACATGCATTATTATTCATAGATTCAGAAAAAGTCTTATTTAACCGGTTCTGATACAGTAGGATTGTTCTGAAGCTGGTAGTCAAGTTTTTCAAGAGCCTGAGCAGCCTTAAACTCTGCGAAAGCGGCATCTTCATTTCTCTGGAAAGCTTCAGAAGCAGCAGCTACCATTTCAGCCTTGTCGAGCTGCATAAGAACCCAGATTCCGCCGTCATCATCCTGCTCAAATCTTACAGGTTTTGCACCGCTTAATTTCTTGTCGGTAATTTCTCTCGTGATTGACTCTACGAAGCTGATAAGCTGTGTGTTGTCATCAACACCAGCTTCCTGAGCATAATCAGTTACAGAAGCCTGGATTGTTGTTTCAATCTGTCTGGCAATGTCAGCTCTTGCGTTAGTTTCAGCAACTGTCTTTGAAAGTGAAAGCTTTGACTGATTTCCGTAGCCTACTCCGTAGATTACATCATCAGCCATCGGCGGGTTAAGTACAAAATCGGGAACACCTGCAACCTTGTTTGAGGCACAGGAAAAAACGAGAAGTGCTGCAAGAACAGCAAGTACAATAATTCTAATTTTTTTCATTATTTTCTCCTACATATTTATTCGAATGCTTTAAATTTAACTCTTGTATCGGATCTTTTCAAGTTTTACCGAAACAAAAAAAACATTTTGACAAAAAAAAGGCTATTTATTATTATATTCTGATATGCCCAAAGCAACTATTTTTATTTATGTAATTGATTTACTCGATGCCCCGAAGGCCGATAAACTCCGGAAAGCACTGCTCGTCAATCCCAGAATATTTGATGTGTCGATCAAACTGAATGCCGGAGTCATCGAAGTGACCTCCGAAAAGGATCCAGAAGCTGAAGTCAAGATGGCCTGTTCAATAGCCGGATGCTCTTTCAGAATGAGGACCAGCAAAAGAAAGGCAACCTACTGGGCCTGAAAAGTACAGGAATTAAATTCAGTCCCTTAGAATTTCATATTCATTTTCAGAAACAGCATAATAGCTCAGGGCTTTTTCTACAGCATCTTTGCGTATAACGAGAATCAGCTCTCCTTTAAACGACTTTAATAGAAACGTCACTGCCGGTGTGAATCCGTATCCGTTAAGTTCAAGCGGTCCGATTTCATCTATTAATATGATGGAGGAGGACACCGCCCCCTTCAGGACATAACAGGCATTTCTGTATGCAGACTCAGAAAAATAGAATCTGCTGAAGCCGAAGGTCTTCATATCATCCGATTCTTTCACCGCAGATACTGCAAGAGAGCTCTCATCTGTTTTTATATTTCTCAGGAAATATCGATTTTTTTTTCCATGGACATATTCAGCATCACTTAGAAATCCTGCTGTAGCTACTCCAGTCTGCTGTTTAGCGGTTATATAGGCTGCGGCGAAAGTACTTTTACCGCTGTTTATTTTTCCTGTAATTAGCTTTACTTCTGCCATTTGAAAATTATATAATTAAAATATGGAAAAAGACAATCCGCCGGTAGTATCTGTTACCGGCTGGTCGGATTCAGGAAAAACAACTTTCAGTGAACAGCTTATCAGGGAACTCATTTCACGCGGCCTGCAGGTTTCTGCGTTGAAGAGTACTCACCATGATATCATCGCCGACCGACCCGGCAGTGATACAGACCGCTTTTATTCTGCAGGCGCCAAAGCCGTCTGTCTGTCTGCTCCGGGAGGCAGAACTGTGTTCTACAGCAGTCCCTTAAGCAGTGAATCCGAACTTGGTGAAATGTTTCCCGATTGTGATATCATAATATCGGAGGGCTACAAAAGCAGGAATGCATTCAGAATTGAGGTGGCCGGAGTTATCGGTGATGAGGGCGAACTTAAAAACCCGCTTTCCGAGGCGGATATCGTGCTGTCTGATAACCCAAAACTTGGTCAGTACTGTTCTGATTGCGGTGCTGTATTTCTGAAACTGTCCGACGTAAAAAAGGCAGCAGATTTAATCATGAAAGAATTTGAGTTAAAATAGAAGATTCAGAACAGAAGGACGTTGATTTTATTTACACATTTCGTTAACCTACACAAACATCTATGGTTAACAAAGCCGACAGCCGATACGGTGTGATACAAATCCTTAAAAACTCTCCCTGCCCTGTTTCCGGAGAAGAACTGGCCGAAAAATTAAAGATTTCAAGGGTCGGGGTTTGGAAAATTATACAAAAACTCAAGGATGACGGATATGCCATTGAATCTTCAAGAAGCGGATACAAGCTGGAGAGGAGCACGGATCAGCCTCTTCCGTGGGAATTGGAAAATAAGCTGGGAGATATTGTATATCTGAAGAAGACTGATTCGACAATGCATGAGGCACAGAAATACAGTCTGTTTCATGAGGATAACAGTTCAGCAACCGTTATTGCCGCTACCCAGAATCGCGGTATGGGAATTGAAAACTCAGAATGGAAATCGCCTGAGGGCGGACTTTATTTTACCAGAATATTCAGGCATCCGCTTCACAGCAGCAAGATTGCATCTTTCACAGAAGCATCAGCTCTTTCCATATGCAGCGCAGTAAGCAGAACCTGCGGAACAGAGTGCTGTATGAAATGGCCTAACAGTATGATGATCAACAATAAAAAAGTAGGTGGCATTCTCACCAGCTTCAGGGGTGAACTTTTTTACACATCAGAATTTCATACAGGTACAGGATTGTATATCAGTACTCCTGCTTCAGAACTTCCTGAAGGAATCTCAAGCATTGAATCGGTTACAGGAAAGACCATTTCTACTAAAGAACTCATGTCTGAGATTCTTTTAAATCTTGAGCAGATAGAAAAATCATTTATACATAACACAGACAAACAGGAGAAATAGATCAAAATGACTGAAAGACATCAAATTAAAACCAATATGCTTATAGCTCTTTTTGCGGCGCTTATTGCCTCCGGAGCCTTTATAAGAGTACCGGTCGGGCCGGTTCCAATTACCCTGACAACATTCTTCCTGCTTACTTCCGGTCTGCTTCTTCCGGTTTCAGGAGCAGTACTCTCTGCGGCTGTCTACCTTATTATCGGAGTTGCCGGGCTTCCTGTTTTTGCCGGAGGAAGCGGTCCTGCGGTTTTTGCAGGACCGACAGGCGGATACCTGGTATCTTACATTCCGGCAGTACTTGTCTGCGCAGCTGTCTCAAAAACGTCAAAAAACAGCGGGAAAAACCGCAGTCTGTGGCGGGATATCGTATCGGTTGTTATGGCCAGCCTGATTATTTATGCAGTCGGGGTACCATGGCTCAAGTGGAGGCTTGATTTTACATGGGTTAAAGCCTTGTCCGCCGGAATGCTCCCCTTCCTTTTCGGTGATGCTCTTAAGGCTGCTGCAGCCGTAAGTCTTGCTGCAGCCCTGAATAAAACCGCCCCGGAACTGCTGCCACGCAGAGCATGAATACGTCTGCTGTTGAAGTAAGGTCAGTCAGACACAAATTTCCCGGCGGCAGGGAGGCTCTGAAAGGCATTGATCTCAGTATTGAGCGCGGCAGCCTTACAGTTATTGCCGGCCCCAACGGCAGCGGAAAGACCGTTCTGATGAAGCATCTTAACGGTCTGCTTAAACCGACGGAAGGGGAAGTTCTGATAAACGGCATAAGTACGGCCGACGACCCTAAGCATGCAAGAACTAAAGTAGGCCTCGTATTCCAGAATTCCGAAACACAGATTATTGGACAGACGGTTTCTGAGGATATAGCCTTCGGACCGGAAAATCTGGGAAAACCACACTCAGAAGTAGACATGCTGGTGAAAGAAATTGCAAAAAAGCTGTCGATTACAGAGCTCCTTGATGAAAGTCCGCACAGACTGTCAGGCGGCAGTCTGAAAAAGGTAGCAGCAGCAGGCGTCATAGTCATGGGTGCCGAGATTATTGTTTTTGATGAACCCTTTGCCGGTCTTGATTACAGGGGCGTCCGCCTGCTGCTTGAAGAAATTTTAAAACTGAAGGATACGGGGCATACCATCATTCTTATTTCACATGATCTTGAAAAGATTCTTGCCCATACAGACAGGCTTATTATCATTTCAGAGGGAAGAAAGGCTGCTGAGGGTTCGCCGGCTGATATAATCGGCAGACTGGAAGAGTTTGATATCAGGAGACCTTCCGGGGAAATCAGCGGAATGTCCTGGCTTAAGGAAGCGGTAATTTGAAAGAGGCTCTGCTTTTTGAATACACAAACAGAACATCTGCAGTATCAAAGCTTCACCCATCGGGAAAACTCATTGCCCTTTTAACCTACAGCATAATGTGCGGAACCGTTAACTGGTATATTGTTCCTGCTGCTTTCCTGCTACTTGTCCCGGTACTGATTGCTGCAGGAAGAAACACCTTGAGGCAGATACCGGTCCTCTGGAAGATTCTACTCTTTTTTGCCGTTTTTGCGCTGATACGTTATTTTAACGGAGAAAAGCCCGAGGAAGCTGCTGCTTTTTTTGTAAGGCTAAGCGTGATGGCAGCAGCTGCGGTCGTTTTCTATACAACAACCGGGACTTCTGAACTTGCAGCCGGAGTTCATACCCTGCTTAACCCTCTGCCGTTTATTAATGGGGGAAGGGCAGCCGGGATAATTTCGGCAGCCGCAGGATTTCTGCCGATGATATTCCGTATTTCAGCCGAACTCAGTGAAGCCGGTAAAGCTCGCGGCTTTACCCCAAGGGCAGGATTTATTAGATACATCAAACTGACAGCGCTTCCTTTGATTATCAGTCTTCTTCGAAAATCTGAAGAAATGTCTGATGCATATTACAGCCGATGCTACACCGAGAAGCGCAGATATCGAAGCAACGTGAACTCTCCAGGTACGCATATCTATCTGACAGGATTTATACTGATATGTGTAATAATTTCCAGCTCATCTTTTTTAATTGACTTCATAAAGCATTAATATTACCATACGTATACGTTTATGTATTTTACATACAACATATACGTTGAGGTACAGTTTGAGCAAAATTACAGAAATATCAGGACTCTACACTGCAGAGGAAGTCTGTGAAGAATCGGGAAGCACAATTCCACAGCTCGAGACATGGACCGGCGAAGGGTTCATAGAGGCTGAAGGATATACCGAAGAAGGTGAAGCCCTCTATTCTTCAGAGAGTCTTAACGCAGCTGTTCATTTGAAAAAAATGACGGAACTTGGTTATGATAAAATCGAACTCAAAAAAATAATAAAGAAAATTGGCTTTCCGGGTAGTTCACCTAAAGACACTGAAAAAAACCGGAAAAATACAAAATATCTCACTGTCGGAACATTATCAGAAAAAACCGGAATAAGTCCCCGGACCCTGAAGCACTGGGAGGAAAAGGGGATAATAGCACCCGATCTAAGAAGCCGCGGCGGTTTTCGAATGTACAGGGATTATTATGTTTTCCTGTGCAGTCTTATCCGGGATCTTCAGCTCTTCGGCTACAGTCTGGATGAAATCAAAGATATATCCGACTACTTCAGAGATTTTATTGCGATAGAAAACGGAACAGATTCGTACAGCTCTAACGAAAAGAATGAGCGACTTTTATTGATGGAAGAGGAAATAAGCAGACTCTTTATAAAGACTGATGAACTTAAAAAAGGAATAAAGCGCTGGGAGGATCTACTACGCAAAAAATCAAAACAGATTACTCTGCTCAAAAACAGTACCGTAAAAAAAAATAAATCAGAGGAAAACAATGAAAACTGATTATAATAATGATTTTATCAGCCTCACAAAAAACTTTTCTGTAAATTCAGGAAAGTCACACATAAAACTTGACGGACATATCCCCATGGAATTTCTCAGTCTCCCCTTTAAAAGTTCTGCAACCTGGGTTTACCCTGAAAATAATGATTACACAGAGAACAACAGTTCATTTAATTCCCTTCTCCGCTACTATTGCAGCAATAACCGCTACAGCAATGAACTGATATTCAACAATCTTGAAAAACCTGATTCAGCCATAGAGGAAAACAGCAGGTTCAGGATTCCCGTCTTTAAACCCGAGAAATGCGACGGAAGCAGATTTATAATTCTGCTTCATGGTTTAAATGAAAAAATGTGGACAAAATACCTCCCCTGGGCCTTTAGCCTGGCAGAGCAGACCGGACATCCGGTACTGATGTTCCCGATAGCCTTCCATATGGACAGAGCACCCGAAGTGTGGGCAAAACCGAGGGAGATGCACCATGTCGCCGACGAAAGAAAGAAGATAGTACCGCTCGAAAATGAAACAAGCTTCATAAATGCCGCTCTCAGCCACAGAATTCAGTTTGCCCCTCACCGCTTCTTCTCTGCAGGGATGAACACATACTATGACATTATAGAACTCATTGATGATATCAGACAGGGAGCCTACCCCTTTATTAACAGAAACGCGGTGCCCGATATTTTCTCATATTCAATAGGCGCATCACTTTCGGAGGTACTGATTACCGGAAACAGCAGAAATTTTTTTGACGAATCAAAACTGTTTATGTTCTGCGGAGGAGCTGCACTTGATACTGCCAATCCGGTATCCAAAACTATAATTGACGGAGAAGCATACCGGGAACTGTTCAGATGGCTTAAAACACTTTTCTCCTCTGTTTTCGATTTCAGCAGACAGCAGCAGAATATTTTCTCACTGGATAATCAGGAGACCAGATGTTTCAAGAGCTTTCTCTTCTTTGATCGAATGCAGAGTTTCAGGGAAGAAGCCCTTAAAAAGGTTTCAAAACAGATAAAAGGCCTCTGCCTGCTGAAAGACAGGGTTTTTCCGCCGGATATTACTGCACAGACTCTCAACGGAGAAAACGCCGATATAGGAATAAATTTCATTCAAACAGATTTCCCGTTTGAGTACAGGCATGAAGACCCTTTTCCGCTTACCATGGATGATAAAGAGGCAGTAAACTTCAGTTTTCAACAGACAATGAGCCAGGCAGCCGATTTTTTTCAATCCTGATCCCCTTCTTTCCTTTACTTTGGAACTGTTCATGTATATTTTTACTATATAGGAGCAGTAAATGAGTTCAGAAGAAGAAAAAGAGGACAGGATAAATATGTCCGATAAAAAAAAAGATAAGGACAAGGAAAAAGGATGCTGGAACGACGACTGCGACAAGAAAGGCGGTCCGCATCACGAACCTTCATTTTTTAAATTTACCAAGGGCCAGTTTCATTTTTCAATCTGGTATTTTGTTGCAGCAATAGTGCTGATGATGCTCATAAATTCATTTTTCACAAGCAATACCTCGGAGGTAATAACCTTCAGCGAATTTAAAAGCAAAATTGAATCCAATGAAATCACCCGTGTGACAATGGGTACCGATTACTACACAGGCTATACCAGCACAGATACAACGCCTGCAACAACGAATTCCATGTACAACAGCCTCACAGGAGGAGCAAATACTGGAATTTACAAGACCGTACCTGTCGATGATCCCGGATTTATAGAACTGCTGGACAGCAAGGGAGTGAGCTACAGCGCAAACTCTGAAAGGACCGGCAATATTATCAGCATGCTTTTCAGCTGGATAATCCCATTCGTATTTATAATCATTATCTGGCGGGCAATGTTCAGCAAGATAGGGAATCCCGGCTCGGGAGTCATGAGTTTCGGGAAGAATAACGCAAAGCTTATTGCGGAAGGCGACACCGGAACAACATTTGATGATGTCGCCGGAGCCGATGAAGCAAAGGAAGAGCTGGAGGAGATCGTAGATTTCCTGAAAAATCCGAAGAAGTATACTGATATCGGCGGAAAAATTCCCAAGGGAGTTCTGCTGGTAGGTTCTCCGGGTACCGGTAAAACTCTTCTTGCAAGGGCTGTTGCCGGTGCGGCTGAAGTCCCCTTCTTCAGGATAAGCGGAGCCGACTTTGTTGAAATGTTCGTAGGTGTGGGTGCTGCACGCGTGCGTGACCTGTTCAAGCAGGCAAGGGAGAAAGCTCCCTGTATAATTTTTATTGACGAACTTGATGCAATCGGAAAAAGCCGACTGAATGTCGCCTCCGGAAACGATGAGCGGGAACAGACACTCAACCAGCTGCTGGTTGAAATGGACGGATTCAGTGCAAAATCGGGAGTAATAATTCTCGGAGCGACCAACAGACCCGAAGTACTTGATGCAGCCCTTCTGCGTCCGGGCCGCTTTGACCGGCAGGTTGTAGTTGACAAACCTGATTTAACCGGACGTGAGGCAATCCTCAATATACACGCAAAAGATGTAAAGATGGACAAGGACGTCGACCTTCACGAGATAGCAAAGTCTACCTCCGGTTTTGTAGGAGCCGACCTTGCAAATATCATAAATGAAAGCGCACTTCTTGCAGTCAGAGCAGGAAGAAAGAAAGTAGGTCAGAAAGACCTTGAAGAGGCTATCGAGAAAACAATTGCCGGGCTGCAGAAGAAGAGCAAGAGGATAAATCCGCATGAGCGTAAAATTGTAGCCTATCATGAGACCGGGCACGCCCTTACAGCGGCATTTACACCCGGTTCCGACCCGGTGCAGAAGATTACCATCATTCCTCGCGGAATTGGAGCTTTGGGCTACACCCTTCAGACGCCTACTGAAGATCGCTTTCTTATGACTAAGGAAGAGCTTCTTGGAAAGATTGATGTTCTTCTGGGCGGACGAGCAGCCGAACAGATAACCTTCGGTGAGGTCTCTACAGGCGCAGCCAACGATATTACAAGGGCAACTGATATTGCCCGCAGCCTTATTACCGAATACGGGATGAGCGACCGCTTTGAAAACGTTGTTCTGACCAAGAGGGGGGCTACCTTCCTTGGTCAGGAATCAATGATGAATCAGCGGGAATATTCCGAGACTACTCAGCAGTATGTTGATGATGAGATTGCAAAGATTATCAATGGTCGCTATAAGAAAATCCTGAATTTGCTTCAGGAGAAAAAGGATGTACTGGAAAAGATTTCAGTAAGGCTTCTTGACGTTGAGACTATTTCATCAAAAGAGTTCCATGAATTGGCAGGAGTTACTCTGAAAAAGGACTGAAACAGTCCCAGAACGCCCTGAGAAGGGGTGAACCAAGCCGCCGCTGCAGAACACATATTCCTACAGAATAGGGTTCCAGCGGCGGTTTTATTTCTATTGTGTCTACATTTACTTCAAACGGCCGTTTTTCCACAACAAGCTCTGGAACAACCCCGGCACCATATCCCAGACTGACCATAGCCAGGATGGCCTCATTACCCGAAACCTGAGCGTAAATATTGGGTTTTATGCCTCTGCTGCGAAACCATTTTTCAACCCTCGTTCTTGCAAGTTCTCTTTCGGGCAGAATCATCGGGACATCTTCCCAGGGAATGTCTTCAAAGGTCATACCGCTGTAAGTCCAGTTCTCAGCAGGGACTATAAACACGAGAGGCGTTTTACGTATTTCCGTAAAGCCGATATTCTGCGACAGTCTGTCAGGTTTTGCGGCAATTGCAATATCGGCCCTTCCGTCCATCACGTTCTGAACAGCCATAGAAGCTTCTCCGGTCTTTACCCGGATATGAATTTCAGGATATCTTCTGCGAAGAACGGCAAGAACATCAGGAAGAATGCTGTAGCATGCAGTTACTGAGCAGTAGAGACTAAGCTCTCCTTTAAGTACGGTCTTTTCCTCAAGAAGATCTTCTTTCAGCTCCCGCCACATTCCTGTGACCCCGGCAGCATATTCCGCGAAGCGGCGTCCTGCAGGCGTCATGGTTACAGCACGGTTGTCACGTTCAAAAAGCTGCTGTCCCAGTTCATCTTCAATCCGCTGAATCTGGCGGCTGAGCGCCGATCGGCTTATATTGCAGATCTGGCTTGTCCTTCCGAAATGGAGGGTTTCTGCAAGTGTTAAAAACAGGTTAAGAGAATACTGATCCATGAACTGCCTCAGTAAAGGGCTGTATGCCACTGGGACGGGGGAGGAAGCTCAATCATACCGCTTTGGAAAATTCTATCCGTATCAGGCTCAAAATAGCGGACTGTTGAACTGAAGACAAGTGCGGGAAGCCTTTTCCAGCGTTCAGCGAAATACCGGTCAAGACTATAGCTGTCTATCCGGCCCCATTGCTCCCCCCCCTCTTCCAGGAAGAAAACAGTGCTGTACAAGGCTCCGGACTCTTCACCCGGGTCAATGACTATAAATTTAACTTCATAACCGGCACGTTTTAAAATATCATAGAAAAACATTGAATAATCAGTATTGTCCCCCTTACGGAGAACATAGAAGTCTTCCGGAAGCATTACAATACCATCGTCGGGTTCTTTCAGAGATATTCCGGTTACAGTATTGAAAAGATTGGTTATAAAATCACCCTCCATGCCCATAATACGATAAATAAAGGAATATATTTCATCACCCGCCTGACGGAACTTCCTGTACTCGTAAAGTTCAGGATGTTCAAGAACACCTGAACTGGATACCGCAAGTCCAAGCTGGTTAAGCACCCCAAGACCGTCACGCACACCAAGCATGGGCTGGAAGGTGCTTCCTATTACGGTTGCCGAAAGCATTGCTTCGATAAAATCCGGCTTGCCGTCATAGGGTTTCAGAACATCCTCAGCCTCATAAATTTTCAGACTGTAGTTATCTGAAAAGTCCCGGAGAACAGCCCCGGAAAGATATGAGTTATCCGGGTATGCGGTATTAATCACCGGTTCAATTATTTCGAGATTATGCTCAAAGCCGAACTTTACAGAGAATCCGTATTGATCCCAGGTAAAGGTATATATGTAGTCATCACCTGAAGCCTCTCTGGAAATGACTGAACCTTCGATAAGAATAAAATCACGCTTTTCAAGCAGTACTTCCACAGCATCCTTTACAGAGGCATCTATCATGACACATGTGCTGATACCATCTTCACCATTTACAGGCAGGGTTTCAGACCTGTCGAAATCATTCAGGGGTACGCTTATAACGGAGGCTCTTGAAGAAGCCCGCCCAAGCATCGCCTCGGAGGCTGATTTGTACACAGAAACATAATCAGGAGCCGCAAACAGCAGCGCAGAAGGGAAAATTAACATCAGAAGGATCTTTCCGGGTAATGATTTCATATTTTGTTATTATAATCCAAAACCCGCACTCTAAAAAGCGGTTTTCTTTTCCGATAAAGAATTATGGAAAAGATAAAAACAGATGCGGATATACTTAAAGAAAAAACAATTGCTGTAGCTTCAGGTAAGGGCGGGGTCGGAAAAACAACCACCTGTGTAAACCTGGCCGTCTTTTTTGCCCGTTCCGGAAAGAAGACCGCACTGCTTGATCTTGATCCGCTTTCTGATATAGCCACCCTGCTGGATATTCATGAATCAGAGGCAGTACTTAAGAAATCCGGTTCAGATCGAATCAGTATAAATGTCCTTCCAAATCTGGATCTTATCTTTCCGGACAGTAAAGCCGAAAAAGCCGGCGGTGAATTCTATAATAATTTTCTTGAAATCACAGAAACTCTTGAACGCAAATACGACAGACTTATTCTGGACCTTCCCGCTGGAAGTCTCTATGAGGAAAACCTTGTTTTCCTTAAGCACAGCAGAAAGCTCATTGTCGTAACCAATGATGAACCGACATCTCATGCTGCATCAGGCGCTTATATTAAAAAGGCTGTTGAAAGCGGTATAGAGATTGAGTATCTGCTCTGGCACAACAAGTACAGCGGTATAACAACCGCAGGATTTGACCCGGGGGATTTGCCGGGCAACTATAACCGCAATGTTGCAGAAGAGGATCGTTTTGATTTTGACTCTGTTACAATGAATGATATAGCGTTCATCCCGAATGACCCTGCAATGGATCTTCTGCAGAGTACTCCCTCCCTGACAGTAAACATCCTGGCTCAGATGAGTGAAAGGATCGATTTTCTGATGGAGGAAAGAATCAACGAGATTAGTTATTCGGCAGAACTCCCGGCACAGGCGGGTTCACTTATAAAGCATTTCATCCATCTGAATCCATACATCAGCGATATAGAGAAATACTATGCAAAGCTTTCGGAATATATATACGTAATCCTTGAAACAAAGGTTCTCAGCTCCGCGGCCGGTGACTACATGAATTCAGTCCGTGAAGGCGGAATAAATCTATTCACCGAAGGAGAACGGGCTGCGGTGACAGATCTGCTAAAACGCACTTCTGAAGACGGGCTGATGTCCGACCTGGTCAACACTGCAGGGCTGGTGAGGAAGACCATGGATGGTCTGGGTAATGAAAACCGTCTGTTTTACAGCGGAAACAGCAGCTCGGCACTGAAAGCCGTGGATCGAAGAATAAGTATACTGCTTGCCAGGCTCCACGATGAGCGGAATAATCACAGCGCATATATAGTAAACACAGCAGGCCTTCTGCTCTTTGATTTTTCACTTCTGAAACTGCTCTCATCACCAACAGTTGCCGGAATCATCACCGGTTTTATTCCGAACCGCAAAAATTCCAGAGGCGAAACCGTCCGTGACAAACACAGCCAGATTCTTCAGCTTATAAACGAAGAGAAAAGCTATAAAAGCTCATACATCAAACTGCTTAATACCCTGTTTCCGGTTATTCTCAAACAGACAGCAGCCATTGTCGAAACTTTCGGAACTGCAGGCCTTCTATTCAGAGACAGCAGCGGTATAAAGAAGGATGTTTACCTGAAACTGCTCTCAACCTTTCTTCATAATACAGTAAACAGCGGTCTCGGAGTTATTGTGGGATTCCCCTTCCGGCCGGCATCATCAGCCTTTGAGAAGGCTGCTACTAGATTGGCATAAACTTTAGTAGTATTTTAATCTAAACTTTCATTCTCATACTTCTGATCTCCACTGCCCGGGTATATACTATTTGTTATCAAAACTAAGTCAGGGGGGGCTTATCATGTTAAAAAAACTATCTATCATCGTTGTTATTACAATAGTATTCCTTTCGTCCTGTTTTCTTGAAGCGCCGGCTTCAGTGCTTGGCACATTAGAACTTAACCTTGATTATTCAAACAGTCGCGGCACAACTCTTTTATATGGACTTACTGAGGGAGATGTTGCCTATTTAACTATTGTCTTTACCGGAACTGAAGATTTCACTCACACCTACACAACAGCTGAAGCGGCTTCAGGAATAGAAATGCTGCCAGGCTCATACGCTGCTACAGTGACAGGTTATGATGCGGATCCCACTGCTGCCGGAGTTGCAATAGTCTCCGGAACAATTGCATCATTCACCATAACCACCGGCAGTACAACATCAGCTTCTGCAACACTTGCTGCAACCTCATCCAGTACCGGCTTTATTGATTCACTTACTGTAAGCTGGGCGAGTTCAGGAATAACAGTTATTACAGCCACCGCTTCACTCATCTATACGTCAACCGGTACAGAAGAAACAAACGGAACACTTATCACATCCGGAATTGGTTCCGGAAGTGTAACCTATACCAATCTGGGTTTAGATTCAAACGGTATAACCTCGGGTGATTACCAGTTCACCGTCAATCTTACCCATTCTGCAGGGGTTCTATCTGTTCCGGTCTCTGTCCAGGTACGTGACAATATTGTAACTTCAGGCACAATAACCTATGATTATGAAGACTTCATCGGAGACACAACAGGCACCGTGGAAATCACACTAACTGTTATTACCCCGGCTGATGAGACTATAAACTTCACCTCAGATGGAAGCACCGCACTTCCAGATGATGAGATCTACGATAACGACACTGATACTTTCAATGCATATGTTCAGAGTGGATATACTGATTATATATGGTCACTGACCGGTTTTGATCTGTCAGCAAGCGACGGCACTAACAATACTACTATCGATACTACAGCACTGACTCCCGGCGTATATCATCTAACAGTCTACGTACAGAGCGACGGCAGCTACTATTCTGACACTCTAAGGTTTATTGTGGTTGACTAGCAGAGCGTAATTAGAGAAACTGTTTTAGCTATGATTAAACGAACTGCGGCCACAGTACTAATTATATTGACGATATTTATTTCAGCCTCATGCATGGGCGGTGAATCCGCCCTGCCCGGAGGCATAGGCCTTGATTTCATAGTTGACACAGGTGAGACTTCCCGATTTGCTACTATTTCTCCTGAGCTTGCAATATCGCAGTACAGGGTTTCATTTATTTCTTTCAACGGAGAAGCCGTCTCCGAAGAGGATCAGATATTTACCGGAACATCAGGAGCGCTTCTTCTGAGCCACGGTACCTGGGTGATTCAGGTAAGTGCTGAACTTGAAGATGATACAATAGTAGCCGAATCTGCGGAGATATCTGTGGATGTTGTCGCCGGGACCACATCCGAGCAAAGCATAACGCTTGACCTGCTAAGCACGATCGGCGATATCAGCATCAGCCTTGATACATCAGCAGTTACTTCAGCACTAAGCATAAGCAGTGTAAGCTGGAGCCTATACAAGGGCCTTACAAGCCCGACAACCCTTATAGAGGGATCGATAATAACTGCTCCCTACACAATGACTTATACCGGGGACAGCGGTACAGACTACAGGCTTTCTGCAACTGTAACAGCCGAGGACAGCGGATCCGTATCATACACTACAGTATTCGAAGGTATAGTTCATATATTCGGCAACCTCACAACAACCGGAACCATCGCTGTTTCCGACTCTGATTTTACAGACTAACAAGTGTTTATACACCCTCTTAAAATTCAAACAATATATTAATATTTTCTTAACAATTTCTATTGCCACCCAATATATAGCGTGATAAAATTGGCAGACTATTGGATAACGCACTATATATAGTGGACAAAATTCCGATAATAATAACAGACAGTACTATTAAAGATCAGGATTTTTAAATGAGATGTCCGCGATGCGGAGAAGATAACGACAGAGTTCTGGAATCAAGACAGTCAGCAACGGCCAATTCAATCCGAAGAAGGCGCGAGTGTCTGTCATGTTCATACAGGTTCACCTCCTACGAACGGATCGAGGAACAGCCGCTGATGGTTATTAAAAGGAGCGGAGTCAGGGAACCCTTTGATATCAGCAAGATAGCAAGAGGTCTGGAACGCTCTCTGGAAAAACGTCCTGTTCCTGCAGAAACTGTTGCAGAAATACTGACATCGATAGAAGACGAAGCCTATATGCTGGGTAAAAGCAGCCATGAGGTTTCAGCTGAAGCACTCGGAGAACTTGCACTGGAAAAACTCTACAATATAGACAGCGTTGCCTATGTAAGGTTTGCATCAGTGTACCGGAAATATGCCGATGTTCAGCAGTTTGTCGATGAAATTAAAAAGTTAAAATTCTAAACTCGGGGGGGAGAATTGGATTTCAGTAAAAATGAAAACGACTGGAAAGATTTCCTTGGCGTTGAACACAAGCCTGCAATTGAAGCGGTAATAAGGCGAATAGTCAAACGCGACGGAAAAATTGAACAGTATGACAGATGGAAAATCGCAAGCGCAATCGGAAGGGCTGTCTCTGCAGCTCAGGAATCTGAAAATCCTGAGTTGGTGGAAGATCTGACCTGCCGGGTTGAAACAGCGCTAAAATCATTCATGAAGGGACGACACCCAAATTCTGCGCCTGCAATCGAAGAGATTCAGGATATAGTAGAGCACATTCTTGTTGAATCAGGACAGGTTGATATTGCAAAGGCATACATAATCTATCGTGCCAGACATGAAGTTATCCGTGACACCAGGAAACTCATGCTCGACATCAACAACACCATGGACGGCTACCTGCAGCAGTCTGACTGGCGTGTAAATGAAAACGCAAACGTCAACTTCTCACTGGGAGGCCTGATTCTGCATAACTCCGGTACAATTACAGCAAACTACTGGCTGAAAAATATCTACAGGGAAGAAGTAGCCGAAGCACACAGAAACGCGGATTTTCATATTCATGATTTATCCATGTTTTCAGGCTACTGTGCCGGATGGTCGCTCAGACAGCTTATACAGGAAGGACTCGGCGGAGTACCGGACAAGATCACATCGCTGCCGGCAGCCCACCTTTCAACACTGATTCAGCAGATAGTAAATTTCCTCGGAATCATGCAGAACGAATGGGCCGGAGCTCAGGCACTTTCAAGCTTCGACACATATCTTGCGCCCTTTGTAAAGGCTGATGAGCTGTCACACAAGGAAGTAAAACAGGGTCTTCAGAGCTTTATCTTCGGAGTTAATACACCTTCAAGATGGGGAAGTCAGGCACCTTTTACAAACATCACACTCGACTGGATAGTACCCGACGATCTGAAGGATAAACCTGCAATCGTAGGCGGAAAGGAAATGGATTTCACCTACGGCGACTGTCAGGATGAAATGGATATAATCAACAAGGCATTCATTGAGCTTATGATTACCGGTGATGCAAACGGACGCGGATTCCAATACCCCATTCCTACGTACAACATAACAAAGAATTTCAACTGGACATCACCTAATGCCAAACTTCTGTTTGAAATGACTGCAAAATACGGTACGCCCTACTTTCAGAATTTTATCAATTCAGATCTCAACCCCGGTGATGTACGTTCAATGTGCTGCAGACTTCAGCTTGACAAGAGAGAACTTCGAAAAAGAGGCGGCGGCCTTTTCGGCTCAGACGAGTTCACAGGATCGATAGGTGTTGTCACTATTAACCTGCCGAAAATAGGATATCTCTCCAATTCAAGAAACGATTTCTTCAGCAGACTTGCCCACCTTATGGATCTTGCCGCGGAATCGCTTTCAATGAAAAGAAAAGTTGTAAACAGACTGATGGATTCGGGACTCTTTCCCTATACAAAGCGTTATCTGTCACATCTTAACAACCATTTCTCAACAATCGGTATCTGCGGAATGAACGAGTGTCTGCTTAACTTCATGGGGAAGGATATTCTTGATACCGAGGGCAAAGAGTTTGCACTTGAGGTCCTTGATTTCATGAGAGACAGACTTGCTGATTATCAGGAAAAAACAGGCGATCTCTACAACCTCGAAGCTACACCGGCTGAAAGTACAAGCTACCGTCTTGCAAAACATGACAAGCAGAGATACCCGGATATCATCACTGCAGGTACAGACGACCCATACTACACCAATTCTTCACAGCTTCCGGTCGATTTTACAACCGACATCTTTGAAGCACTCGATCTGCAAGATGAACTTCAGATTAAGTATACCGGAGGAACGGTTTTCCACGGATTCCTCGGTGAAGCAATTGATGACTGGGAATCATGCATGAACCTTGTGAGAGGTATCGCAAGCAACTACCACCTGCCCTACTTCACAATATCACCGACATTTTCGGTATGTCCGAAGCACGGCTACCTTAACGGCGAACATTTCAACTGTCCGAAATGCGCTGATGAGGAAAAAGCGGAAATTGCAAAGAATATTGAACAGCTTGAGAAAGAAAAATCATCGCTCTTGGGAGCAGAAAACAGATAACTGGGAGAACATTATGAAAACTATTGAGACTATTGAAAAAGAAATCAGAACACTGAAGGACAAGCTTCAGACCGTTAAGGGAACCGAAACCGAAGTGTATACCAGGATTGTAGGGTACTACCGGTCTGTAAGGAACTGGAACAAGGGTAAAAGAGACGAGTACAACCACAGAACACTTTTTTCCCAGCCCGACAAGCCTTCTGTGAGAGAAGCCGCCGGAACCGCTATCAGCACTGCTACATACACTGATCAGAGCCCCGCATCTTTCCTTCAGCAGGAAACATCAGTTCAGCCTTCTTCATATATTTACTTTTACAGGACTACATGTCCCAACTGTCCGCCCGTAAAGAACTGGCTTGAGGGTTTCTACATGAATGGAAAAACAGTTAATGTAGATGAAAAATCAGGATTTGAACTGGCAGGAAAATACAGAATTTTTGTATCACCTACTGTTGTCTTCATCGATGAATCCGGAAATGAGCTCTACAGAGCCACAAGTGTTGATTCACTGAAGTCACTTTTTACTGAAGTTTTAGTTTAAAAAATGCAGGAAAAACTGTTCGGGCTTACCCGGACTACACTTCTTGATTACCCGGGAAAGGTTGCAGCAACAGTCTTTACCCGGGGATGCAATATGAGATGCCCCTACTGTCATAATCCGGGCCTTGTCTGCGGAGATGACAGAGAAGGCCTTCTTACCTGGTCTGAAATAATCGAATACCTTAAAAAACGCCAGGGACTTCTCGGAGGCGTCTGTATATCAGGCGGGGAACCGATGATTCACAGCGATCTTGATGAAATGATAGAGGAACTGCATTCCCTCGGCTACAAGGTTAAAGTGGATACAAACGGGGCACTTCCTGACAAGCTTAAAACACTTAAGGCCGACTACATTGCCATGGATATCAAAACAGCCCCGTCACGCTATGCTGTTATGGGCTATACGGGCAGCAGGAATGAGATCAAGGACAGGATTCTTGAATCAATCGGAATAATCAAAAACTCCGGAATTGCCCATCACTTCAGAACCACAGCAGTACCGGAGCTTGTCACTTCAGACGATATCAGAGAAATTGTAAAACTTCTTAACGGTGAGGAGAATTTTGTAATTCAGGGGTTCAGACCCGGGAACACTCTTGATCCGGACTATTCCAGGCTGAATGCTGCAGATGCTGTATATCTTGACCGGCTGAAAACTATCGTAGAAGAGGCAGGAATCAACTGCATGGTAAAATACAACAACTAATAGTCTTCCTGCAGAAGAAACTCTGTGAACTGATATTCAAACTTCCTGGGCACCATTATTTCATTCACACAGCTGATGGCATAATCATCTGACATTCCGGCTATATAATCATAGACAATCATATCCATATTACCATCGACTTCCTGATAGAAGTCTTTCATCTTCCGGTAGTAATCTCCGAATCGGGCTGCCAGAAAATTATTTTCAGAACGGTAATGCCCTGTATTCTCACCGCCGTTCTCGAACAGGTCAGTCAGATATTCAAACAGGACCTTCAGCATCCTTTCAAAGTAACCGTGATATGTGGAAAGCAGAGGATTCTTATAGATTCTGCGGTAGTTGAACTCGACAAGAACAAGCATTGCCTTGAAAATGTCATCAGAAAAGCCGATCCGGCCGGTTTCCAGAGAAGTAGCAATAAGATCATTTACCATCGAGTTGATAATCTCGCTGTTGCTGTTGCCGAGCACCCTTGTAACATCTTCAGGAATATCTTCCTGGCTAATAATCTTCAGGTGCATTGCATCTTCAAGATCACGGCCCATATAGGCTATCTTATCCGACATACGCACCACAACGCCTTCCCAGGATGCAGGATAATTCTCACGGGTTTTAATCTCTGACAGATTTTTGACAGTAAAATCAGGAACCATTGACTGCTCGAATTTTTCACCGCAGTGGTTTAAAATGCCGTCTCTGACCGCGTAGGTAAGGTTCAGGCCCTTTCCATAACCTGCAAGATGGTCTACAACCCGCAGTGAATATATCTCATGCTTGAATCCGCCTTTCTCCTTCATCAGATCTGAAAGAATGGTCTCTCCGACATGCCCGAAGGGAGTATGTCCAAGATCATGCCCAAGACCGATTGCCCAGGCAAGATCAGCATCAAGATCCAGAGCTCTGCAGATTGTTGCAGCAACCGAGGCTACATGCATCACATGCTCTATTCGGGTACATATATGATCGTTATGGGGAGAAAAGAATACCTGGGTTTTGTGCTTCAGCCTTCTGAATGGATAACTGTGAATAATTGCCGTGGTATCACGGAAATATGCCGATCGAAGATCTCGATCTCTGGCATGAAGACGCTTTGTAAGGTCGGTTTGGGGAATAGGGTTTTCAAAAAATAGACTGGCCATAAGAATTCCAAAAAATCATTGCATTTTCAACATAAAGTTTATATCATTGTTATTGGTATGGTCAACTTATGAAAGGTGAGAAGATACTCATCGTCGAAGACGAAAGAATAATTGCTATTGATTTGCAGCGCCGACTGGAACGTTATGGTTATACCGTTGTTGCCATTTCCGCAACAGCTGATCATGCCATAGATATGGTCGAACGTCATTCTCCTGATATCATCCTGATGGATATTCATATTATTGGAGATATTGACGGTATTGAAACTGCAAAGATCATAAAAACCCGGTTTGCTATTCCTGTAATTTTTCTTACAGCGTTTTCCAATCAGGAGATTATAGAGCGTGCAAAAATTGCAGAACCCTCGGGCTATATACTTAAGCCTTTTAAGGATAAAGAACTTTACACAACCATCGATATTGCTCTATACAAGTACCGTGTCGATCAGGAACTTAAAAAGCAGCAGAGATGGTCTACAGCCATTCTTCATTCAATAGCCGATGGGATCATCGCGACCGACAAGGAAAACAGCATCATACTTATCAACCCTGTGGCCGAGAAGATTACCGGATGGGAAGAGAAGTATGTTATCGGAAAAAGCCTGAATGAGATCATTCTGCTTGAGGATATGAATCAGTCGGACAGTCCTGTTGTAAACCTTCCAGAAAGTGACGAGATGATCATCCGCAGACGACCCTTTACCTTTAAAAACTGCTATCTTTCAAACAATCACGGTGAAAAACTTCAGGTGGAAGGCAGCCTTGCAGCAATCATGGACAAACCCGGCAATTTTGAAGGGCTGGTACTTGCGATCAGGGATATGACTACAGTAAAGAAGCTTTCCGAGGCCATAGCCTATCACACAAGTCATGACAACCTGACAGGGCTTTCCAACAGAGACAGTTTTTCACTTAAACTGGAATCATTGCTCACCGAAAGTGAATCAATGCAGGAGGCAAATGCCCTTCTTTTCATTGACATGGACAGGTTTAAAATAATCAATGATACCTGCGGACATACTACCGCTGATACCATGCTGGTCAATGTTGCCAACATCATAAAAGAACATTCTGAAACCTCTGAGCATAGCGCAAGACTTGGAGGAGACCAGTTCGGACTTATCCTTAACGGTTCCGATAGAGATGACATTGTCGCAAAAGCAACGATGCTTCATAATCAATTTCACACTCTTAGACTCGAATGGGAAGAAAAGGTTTTTCCGTATGACACAAGCATTGGAATAGCTTTTCTTGAAGGTACGGAAAAATCAGTCTCAGTACTGCTCGCGGAAGTGGACGATGCCTGTTTTGTAGCCAAGGAAGAAGGCGGAAACAGGATCAAAATCTATAACGAGATGGAGAACCAGTTTCAGAAGCGCCGTGGAGAAATGGAATGGGTATCTAAACTCTCAAGGGCTCTTGATAAGAACAGATTTGAACTGTACATCCAGGAAATCAGACCTCTTAACAGCAGTCCAGATACCCCCAGCAAGGGTGAAATTCTTATCAGAATGAGAAATGAGGAAGGCCAGATTGTAATGCCGGCTGATTTTATTCCTGCTGCGGAACGTTATAACATGATGGCCCAGATTGACAGATGGGTAATTTCCGAATCTATTCGCCTGTTCCGTGAAAACATGAAGCATGGAAGGCTGAAACATATTCAGCAGTTTTCTGTAAACCTTTCAGCACAGTCCATGACTGACGACAGCATACTTGGTTTTATTAAGGAACAGTTCAGGGATTCAGGAATTTCTCCGAAGCATTTCTGTTTCGAAATAACCGAAACAGCCACCATCAGCAACATGTCTTCAGCCCATGAGTTCATAAACGATTTAAAGCAGACAGGCTGTTCGTTCGCCCTCGATGATTTCGGCAGCGGTTTCTCTTCGTTTAATTACCTTAAAAACCTTCCGGTCGATTATCTTAAAATTGACGGTGTATTTGTACGGAATATGCATGAGGACAGTGTAAACAAAGCGATGGTTGAGGCTATTAACACTATGGGCCATATCATGGGAAAGAAAACAATCGCCGAATTCGTAAGCAATTCAACAATAATCAACATGCTTAGTGAATTGAAGGTAGACTACGCCCAGGGTTACGAGATATCAAAACCCATACCTCTTGAATCCAAAAACTGGACGTAACAGGAACTAAGCGGATTAATTAGTAAGTCCGGCTACGGCAGCACCTATTACCGGGGCATTATCAACCTTTTTAATCACAAAATGAAGTCCGCGTTTTGAAAATTCCGCTTTAAGGTATTTCTCTACCCTTCCCCTGAAACCGCTGAGCATCCAGAAAGTAGAGCCGTCCGGGCATATACAGACGGGATGCTCGGGACTGAGCCCGCTTTCAGATTTCACAGCAACTGCGGTCAGCTTTACAGCAGTTAAAAGAGCAGCCCTTTCAATTATCGAATTACATACTAATCTTGAAGCTTCAGCCGCTGAACTATCAGCAGAACCAGCTTCAATTGCCGCTGAATCATCACCGTCCATAAACCTGCTCAAATCGGCTCCGTCCATATTTTTAATTTCAGCCTCAAACACGCCTTCTGCCGCTGCTGCTTTAAGGGTAAAACTGCATAGAGGTCCAAGATAGGCACCGGAGATCATCTTTTCATAGTGATAGATGGCCGGGTCTACTGTAGTAGCTCTGAATGCTGCATCAATATCTGTTGAAGGCGCTTCATGATATGAGCCTGATTCCATATTAATAATCTGCTTTTCAGCCTGCGGCAAACCCGGCACCTTTAAAATGTTGGAATTCTTCTCCTGATAACAGGCATTTATTCCGGTTCCAACTATCAGACCTATAAATGAATTATAGTTTTCTGAACCTGCTGCCGATTTCCCAGCCAGCATTGTGGCTACTGTATCATTTAAAAGGATAATCTTTTCAATATTTGTTACACCGCGTTCCGCTAACGCTTCAAGAATGCCTCTGCCCACAAGGCAGCCTTCAACTTCAGGTGCTTTGATTTCTTTACTGAATTTAAGAAGTCTTCCATCCCTTTCCGGAGTTTTTTCCATGGCATAACTGAAGCAGAAGCCGATCTTGGCAGCTTTTGGAGCAAGATCCAGTATAAAATCAGCTATTTCACCGAAAAAATCAGACTTTGAAAGCTCTCGCTCTATTCCGGGCATGCTTCTCTTTTTGAAATCACTTATTACAGCATTTTTACCGGAATCGAATTTAACCAGGGCGGCTCTGAAATTTGTTCCTCCCGCATCAAGGACAAGCACACTTTTATCAAGGGGAAGTTCCCCTGAGGATTCTATATAAGTCGGAATCATGGGAAGGGAGGATGAACTGCTTAAGCCCTTTTCCATCTCTGCAAGAAAATCATCCGTACATTTATCAAAGTCATAAAACTCTGTGGAGAGTCCGTGTTTTGATAAAATTTTTTCGGCCTTGATTAGATTATCTTTCATTTAACCACCTTTTCAAGTATAATACATTAAATTAAAATAAAATGAAAAGGGTAGATCAGACATAATGCCTTCGCAATCCGATGTAGCAAAACTTGCAAATGTCTCCTTCATGACTGTATCAAGAGTCATTAACGGTAAGGACAATGTTAAGGAAGATACCCGACGCAGGGTCCTTAAAGCCATTGAAGAGCTTGGTTACTATCCCAACGCAGCGGCAAGAGCTCTTAACAACAACAAGACTGACGGAATAGGTATCATTATACCTCACGCCGAGTTTATGACTGTTGCTCCCTATTTTCTTGATCTTATTACAAGCCTGGAAAGAAATATCGACAGAATGGGATACCATCTGGTATTCAAACTTCCAAGTGCCATAAAGACAGCATCAGATTATTCACAGCTTTACCTGGAGAGAAAGGTTGACGGAGTTATTGTTCTTGCGCCGTCAGTTGACCAGTGGCTATTGAGGAAACTTGTTACTGATAATGTACCATCTGTAGTTGTATACGGACGTGATGACGAGCTTGATATTAACTACATTGACGCCAACAATCATAAGGGTGCGCTTTCTGCAATTGACTATCTGATAAGCCTGGGCCATAAGCGAATAGGGATGGTAACCGGAAGCACTACTCTGATTTGCGGACGTGATCGAATAAGCGGCTACCTTGAAGCCATTGAGAAGAATACTCTGCCTGTTGATAAAAGGCTTATTTATTATGGAGACTGGCAGCCGGAGAGCGGTAAAAAAGCCTTTAAATACTTCATGGGCCTGGAACACCAGCCTACTGCCGTATTCTGTGCCAATGACCATATGGCTCTGGGCCTGATGAATGCGGCATTTGAAGCCGGGCTCCGTATACCTCAGGATCTTTCAGTCTTCGGATACAATAATATTACCTACTCGGAATTTCTTACACCTCCGCTTACAACCATGAAACAGCCGCTTGAAGAGATCGGAAACATGGCTGTTGAACTGCTGGTTAAGGTAATTGAGGATCCTACAAGGGCTAAAGAAAAGATTATGATGGATACTGATCTGGTAGTACGAAAATCATGCTGTCCGCCCCGAAAAACGGATCATATTAAAATCAAACCCTCAGATCCGCTTGAACTTCCGGCCCTCAGGGTGGGTCCTGTATACCCCCACCCCTACAGGAAGGAATAAGGCCTCAGATCATCGAATCGATATCGAACACACTCTCAAGCTTTTCGGGACTTAGAATCCCTTCTTCTGCTGCGACATCCTTAACCTTGCGTTTTTCCTTGTACGCGCGGTAGGCAATTGCGGCAGCTTTATCGTAGCCTATTTCTATAGCAAGCGGAGTGACCACAGCAAGGCTCCACTCGATAAAATCACGGCAGCGCTGCTCATCAGCTTCTATTCCGCTGATGCATTTTTCTGCAAAGCTAACGCTGACCCGGTCAAGAAGATCAATTGAAGAAAGTATTTCATGAACCAGCAGCGGCTGCATGATATTAAGTTCAAGCGGTGAATTCTGGCAGGCAAGAGTGACTGATGTGTATTTGCCGCTTATATGAGCCGCAGCCTGAATTACCATCTCGGGAATTACCGGATTAACTTTCCCGGGCATTATCGAAGACCCGGGCTGTAATGACGGAAGAACAATCTCCCCTAGCGCTCCCCTGGGCCCGCTTGCAAGAATACGCAAATCCTGAGCTATTTTCATCAAACTTACACCGATACTGTTTACAGCACCCATAAGCTCAAGCATTGAATCACGGGCGGCTATTGCTTCAAACAGGTTTTCAGCCTGTCTGAACGGCACACCAGTTTCTGCTTCTGCAAAGGCTGCAACATTCTTTCCGAAATCGGGGTGGGTGTTAATACCAGTACCCAGCGCCGTTCCGCCGACCGCAAGCTCTTCAAGATTGCTGAACGTATTTCTGAGTCTGGCAGAACCCTTTCGAACCTGAACCGCATAGGCTGAAAATTCCTGCCCGAGAGTCATAGGGACGGCATCCTGAAGATGAGTTCTCCCGAGTTTCGGAACTGCTGCAAACTCCTCAGCCTTTGCTTCCAAAGCGGATGCAAGTATTATAAGTGATTTTTCAAGATTGGAGGCTGCAAGCCGGGCAGCAATATTCATAGCAGTAGGAATTACATCATTCGACGACTGTCCGCGGTTCACGTGATCATTGGGATGAACAGGAGCCTTACTTCCGATTCCCGTACCGGCCTCTGCATTGGAGATATTAGCTATAACCTCATTTATATTCATGTTCCAGGAGGTACCCGAGCCGGTCTGAAATACATCAAGAGGAAATTCAGAGCTGAACTCGCCCTTCTCTATTCTTGAGGCTGCCCTCATAATAAGATCTCTAACTTCCTCGTTAACCAGTCCAAGACTGCAGTTTACAGATGCCGCAGCCCTTTTTATAAGCGCAAGAGCCGAAAGATAAGATTCCGGAATACGGTATTCGGAGACTGTAAAATTTTCAACTGCACGTTGAGTCTGAGCTCCCCACCACCTGTCGGATTTTATTCTTACTTCTCCCATGGAGTCTTTTTCTATTCTGAATCCTTCATTCATAAGCTGCATTATTTACTTTTTGGACAGGTTTTTCAACACCCGGGAGCGGGCGCTTCAGCTGTTAATTACAAACATAATTTCTGCTCAGGGATGCCTTGACCGGTAAGGTTGCTTTGTTTATTGTAGGTAGATGCTGAAGCTATTCAAACCGCTGCTGATTACAGGAATGAAGCACAGCGGAAAAACAACAATCGGAAAAACACTGTCCAGGATGACAGGAATCAGGTTTCTCGATATCGATGATCTCATTGAGGAACTTTATTTCGAAAACACCGGAAACCGCAAAACCTTCCGTGAGATATACAGAGAGGCTCCGGAAAACTTCAAGAAACATGAAGCCGGTGCAGCAGAGTTTCTTGTAAACAGGAAACAAGTCCTTATAGCCGCTGCCGGCGGCGGATTATGCGCAAATGAAGAAGCAGTAAAAATATTTAAAGATGAATTTGTCTTTATCTGCATAGATGAAAAGAAAGAAGTTCTTCTACAGAGAATACTCGCAGGCGGTATTCCAGCGTTTCTGGATCCGGAGAATCCGGAAGATCATTTCAGCAAACTGTATGATGAGCGAACGGCTGTTTATCACAGCCTGTGTCAGATAAGAATCAATGCGGAAGAACGGCATCCGGAAGATATAGCCGATGATATTATTGAGAGTTTAAAGGAGCATGGATATGCCAGGTAGCAGTTTTGGTCAGAATTTCAGAATAACAACTTTCGGAGAGTCTCACGGAATTGCCGTAGGCGTGATAATTGACGGGGTGACTCCCGGTATTGAACTGACCGAGGCGGACATCCAGAAGGAAATGGATCGCCGGAAGCCCGGACAGTCAGCGGTAACCACTCCCCGAAAGGAAAGCGACACGGTGGCCATTGTATCCGGAATGTTTGAAGGCAAAACAACCGGAACACCGCTTACAGTTATTCTCTATAACAAGGACGCAAACCCCGAGGCTTATTCCAACATCAAGGATTTCTACCGCCCGGGTCATGCCGACTATACATACCAGCAGAAATATGGAATCCGCGACTTCAGGGGGAGCGGGCGCGCCTCGGGGAGGGAGACCGCAGGCCGCGTTGCAGCAGGTGCCGTAGCAAAGAAAATGCTGGCCGAACATGGTATTAAAATTACAGCCTACACACTTGAGGTTGCCGGCATAAGGTGCGAAAGCATTGACCTGTCCATTATTGAAGAGAACCCGGTAAGAGCTGCAGATGCGGCCGCTGCCTGGAAGATGACCCAGAAGATAACTGAACTTGCCGAGAAGGGAGACAGTACCGGAGGTATTGTTGAATGTGTAATTACAGGAGTTCCCGCCGGACTGGGAGAGCCTGTTTTTGACAAAATTGACGCCGAACTTTCAAAGGCGGTGATGTCCCTAGGCGGTGTTAAGGGTATCGAGTTCGGGGCGGGTTTTGCCGCTGCAAAGATGCTCGGCAGCGAACATAACGACTGGATGGATAAAGAAGGGTTTAAAACCAATAATGCCGGGGGAATACTCGGCGGCATTACAACAGGTAATGATATTATTTTCAGGATTGCAGTTAAGCCGACATCATCAATCGAACATCCGCAGCAGACCATCGGACTTGACGGCGAGGAGACTGAAATTATCACAACAGGAAGACATGACCCCTGCCTTACCCCGCGAATCGTTCCGGTTGTTGAGTCAATGGCCGCTCTGGTCCTGATTGATCATATGAAAAGACATACTGCTCAACTTAGCAGATAACCCCGGTCAACTGTAATAATGCCTCCTGTAATGCTTGCAGAAGCTTCGGAGGCCAGAAACAGCACTGTTGAGGCAATATCTTCGCCGGTCACCAGCCGGGAACTTTCGTCAGCACATTTGAGAGGATTACGGACTTCAACCATTTCTGCGAGTTCCGGAGCCCCCGCTCTCAGAGTCTCCGATTCAACAAGCCCCGGAGCCACAGCATTAACCCTGATACCGAAAGGGCCCAGCTCGGCAGCCAGAGATGCTGTGTAAGCAGCTACAGCGCCCTTTGCGGCATCATAATGAGCAGTATTACCGAATCCGGGATGAAGCGCGTTGATACTCGCAATATTAATAATTGAACCTCTCTGAGGAGAGTTTGTTCTGTTATTGATTTTCATAAGCCTGGCAGCTTCACGTGAGCATAGAAACAACCCCCGTGTATTTACCGCAAAAACCCTGTCCCACTCCTCTGCACTTAATTCTTCCTGGGGCAAAACACTCAGAACCCCGGAATTATTCACAAGTATATCAACGCTGCCGAAATCAGGATCATCGCTTATCTTTTCAAACAGCTTTACCACCTGAACTTCATTGCTTATATCGGCTTTAAAAGCTTCTGCAGTACAGCCTCCGGCCTTCAGTTCGGATACCAGCTTATCAGCAGACTGTGCACTCGAATTATATACCACAGCCACGGATGCTCCGGAATATGCAAGCTTACTGCTTACGGCTCTGCCGATGTTAACCGCACCTCCTGTGACTACAGCAATTCTGCCTTTGAGACTGTGCATTTTTTCCGACATGGTTAACTCCAAGTTTTTACCGCTGCTTATTCCAAAAATTCACGGATAATATCAGATAGCTCCGGGTACATCGATGAAAGAGTATTCTGTTCACCGTGATCGTATTGTTCATTCGAATAGGGAGGCGCCATTGTCGTACCGAAAAGAGCCCATTTACCCTCAGCTTCCAGACGTGTTGACTGCCATACTCCTGCAGGACTGAGCAGCTGGGGAACCTCGCCTTCACTGAAATTCCGCCCGATTCTGAATATTTTATGACTTCTATCCGGAAATATCTGCAGCTGCCTTGCAGGGTCTCCTGCATAAAAATGCCACACCTCATCCGAGCTGAGCCTGTGAAAGGCCGACCAGGAATCGGGTGTAATGAGGTAATAAATTGCCGAAGAGTTCTGTGTCAGGTAGGTACTTCTGAAGTACCCGCCTTCAACAGGCAGTGGTTCAAGCCCGAGGCTTTCTATTACAGCATTCAGGCTTGGTCTGTTGTTATCTGAATCAGACATATACAAAGATTATCATATTAACTTCTATCTGTCAGACATTAAAATCCTAACACAGTTCTAACATCTCAATAATTGACTTTTACGCTCAGATAAAGTTATGTTTGGTACGGAGTAAATTATGAAGAAAAGCATCCTTTTTCTATGTACAGGAAATTCCTGCAGGAGCCAGATGGCCGAAGGCTGGTGCAAAGCTCTTAAGGGAGATATTTTTGAAGTCTATTCAGCCGGAATAGAAACACACGGATTAAACCCCAATGCTGTAAAGGTGATGGGTGAGGCAGGAATCGACATATCAGGCCACAAAAGCAAGAATGTTAATGAGATGATAGAAGCCGGTCAGAGTTTCGACTATGTTGTAACAGTCTGCGGACATGCAGCCGAGACCTGCCCATACTTTCCCGGAAAAACAACCCGTGTTCATGCAGGCTTTGACGATCCGCCTGCCCTGGCTAAAACTGCCAAAACCGAAGAAGAAGCCATCTCACATTACCGAAGGGTAAGAGATGAAATAAAGGCCTGGATCGAACAGCTTCCAGGCAGCCTTCCTGCAGCTGAATAATATCAGCAGCAGGAAGATTTTCCACCTTCACCGCTGCAGGATGGCCCGCAGTCACATGATGGTTCGCCGCCTTTAATCATGCTGTTTAACACTGCTTCGGCACATCCGACCCCCTTATCGACCGAAAGAGCCTTGAACGAACAGTTGAGAACACAGGCTCCGCATTCCATACAGGAATCTGAATCATTGATACGTACCTTTCTTCCATCCTCTGTAAAAACAGCATGAGGACAAACCTCTATGCACATTAAACATCCGGTGCACTTCTGCAAATCGATTTTGATAGTTGCTGTATTTCTTAAATATTTCATAAAATACCCGCCTTCTGCAGTATTGACGGAAGTATCCCCAGAACCAGGGACAGTCCGGCAAAAGTAATTTGAACAGGCACAGCAATTTTCATTTCCTTTTTAACCCCTGACAATGATGTGAAGGTTGATGAGCCTGTAAACCACATCCCGATAAACGATGAACCGGCTGCAGCCAGTACAATATTCTGCATAATCGCAGGAATGCTCAGCTCTGAAGGAAGGAAACCGAAAACAGCCAGAGAGACTACAAATCCGGATACTGCCCCTTTTACAGAAAATGCTCTTCCGGGCAGAATAGGCAGCAGCAGTGGAGTAAGAACGGCACCTGAGATTACTGTTATCAGTGCCGGTATGATCACTGCCGAAGGATTAATGCCTGTAATCCCCTTTGACGCAGCTTCTCTTAGCAGCACAAGTGCTGCAACGCCGAGAAATATCTTCCAGCTCTGAATCAGCTGAAGCGGTACCAGTTCAGCCCGTTCTGATAAGGGGAACTTTTTAAGGCGCATATCCGCGTCACACTTTAAACTATTATCAAGGTAAGCCGGCAGATCCGCTGCTGCAACCGGCCCGAAGAAAACCCGAAAGCCTGTAGTACGCTGAACGGCAACAGCCTTCACCCCAGGTGCACCGAGCTGAGGCACTATAAGTTTTTTATGTTTCACAAACTCTTTCAATCCTGCTGTCTGAACCCTGTGAATCAATTCTTCGGTTCCGAAGGTGCCCTTTCCTGCAGCACACCAGACGTTGACTCCCATCGTATCAAGAACAAGAATCCATGCAGCCCTCTCTTTTAAGTTTTTCCGTAGAATATCAAGGGGAACTTTAAGATTGGCAGTCACAAGTACAGGAGAGGTCTCATCCGGCTTGTTAAGAGAATACAGCCCGGGCTCAACCTTCAGTTTCATTCTTCCGATGCCAAGACGGTATCTGATTCTGTCGATGATATCTCCAGCAGTTATATCACTGCTGATTTGTATTACTTCCGGCATGTGCAGCTCCTGTCGATTTCAGCAGACTCAAAGGCATCACAAAGTGCTGCTACGGCATCGATAACAGTAATTAATTTATCAGATGAGATATTTTCAAGTACCGGCATGTAAAAATCGTCACACTGACTGTTCAATCCTTTCAGAAAAATCTTTCCATCATCACTAAGAGAAACGGTGCTTGTTCTTCTGTCAGAGATGGATTCATTTCTTAAAAGCCAGTTTTTCTTTACAAGCGCATCAACAGTTCTTGAAACCACCGATTTATCTACTCCAAGATAATCAACAATATCCGAAATTGTAATGTCACCTGCCTCTTCAACCCTTAGAAGAATATGGCATTCGTTGAAAGTTACACCGCAGCAGCTTGAATTACTCTTCAGATTTGTTACAAGAAAACGTTCAAGACGTCTCAAATCGTGTCTGAAAGCTCTGATATCATAATTTGATTCCATGGATTTCATATATGCACTTTTAGTTGCTATTGTCAACTGTTGCTTTTATCAACATCAAGCCTGCAGACTTGATAATATGCAATCATGCTATCTTGACTGTCAGACATTAGATCTGTATCCTCTTATGCATGCTGGACTTACGATTTATCAAAGAAAACGCCGACGCGGTAAAGGCGAACGTAAAAAACCGCTTTATGGAAGTGGATGTTGACCGCGTTATTGAATTATATGACCGCCGGAATCAGCTGATCATTGAGGCAGACACCCTCAGACAGCAGCGTAATGAAAACGCTAAAAAGATGAAGGGCAAACTTGAGCAGAATGAGCGGAATACCCTTATTGAAGAAGGTAAGAAGCTTAAGGAACAGATTGCATCTGTTGAAGGCGAGCTTGGTTCTGTTGAAACTGAACTTAACACTGAAGCAGCCAAAGTTCCGAACATGGCTCATCCTGATGCTCCGGTTGGTAAGGAAGATAAGGACAACCTTGAAATCAAGCGTGTTGGAACTGTTCCGCAATTCAGTTTCAAACCGAAAGATCATGTTGAAATAGGTGCGGAACTTGATCTTATCGATTTCGATACTGCAGCCAAGGTAACCGGACCTAAATTCTACTACCTTAAGAATGAAGCAGTAATGCTTGAACTTGCCCTCAGCAGGTATGCACTCGATATCCTTGTTAAAAAAGGATTTACACCTACTATCACTCCGGATATAGCCAAAGAGGAAGTCCTTGAAGGTATCGGATTCAACCCCAGAGGTGCAGAATCAAATATATATAACCTTGAAGGAACAGGGACCTGTCTTGTCGGTACAGCCGAAATTACACTCGGAGGATACTACTCCAACGAAATCCTCGATACTGAAAAAATGCCCATTAAAATGGCGGGTTTATCGCACTGTTTCAGACGTGAAGCAGGCGGTGCCGGACAGTATTCAAAGGGACTGTACAGGGTACACCAGTTTTCAAAGGTTGAGATGTTCATCTTCTGTAAACCTGAAGAATCAGAACAGTACCATCAGGAACTGCGAGCCATTGAAGAAGAAATATTCAGCAGCCTTGAGATTCCATTCCGGGTTGTAGATACATGTACCGGAGACCTTGGAGCACCTGCCTACAGGAAATACGACCTTGAAGCATGGATGCCCGGCCGTGGTGAAGACGGAGAATGGGGAGAGGTTACAAGTACTTCAAACTGTACCGATTACCAGGCAAGAAGGCTCGGTATACGCTACAGGGACGGAGACAAAAACAAACATGTTCATATGCTCAACGGAACAGCTATTGCCGTCTCAAGAGCCATAGTAGCCATCCTTGAAAACTTCCAGCAGGAAGACGGTTCAATCAGAATTCCTGAAAAACTTGTGCCTTATACCGGTTTTGATAAGATAAGCAGGAAATAATGTATAAATCAGCCCTGTTAACCGACCTTTATGAGCTGACAATGATGCAGGGGTACTTCCTGCAGGATAGAAATCCGCAGGTCGCCTTCGAGATGTTTTTCAGAAAAAATCCTTTTCAGGGCGGGTATTCGGTTTTTGCCGGACTTGGTAATCTGGTTGACAGGCTTGCTTCACTTCAATTCTCAAAACACGATATCGAATACCTCAGAACCCTGGGAACCTTCGGCGAGGATTTTCTGTACTTTCTGAAGGACTTCAGATTCACAGGTGAGCTTTCAGCAGTTGATGAAGGCTCCATAGTATTTCCCAATGAACCGCTTATATCGGTACGGGCAAACCTTATAGAGGCCCAGCTTATTGAAAGCATGCTTCTCAACACGGTTAATTTTCAAACCCTTATCGCAACAAAGAGTTCCAGGATTTACAACGCCAGCGGCGGAGGGAATATAATGGAATTCGGACTCAGACGCGCTCAGGGTGTGGACGGTTCATTATCAGCGGCAAGGGCGGCTTTTATAGGCGGAGCAACTGCTACATCAAACACCTTCGCCGGCAGACAGTACGGAATTCCAGTAACCGGCACCATGGCTCATTCCTGGGTAATGGCATTCGAATCTGAACTTGAAGCCTTCAGGGCCTACGCTGAGCTGTATCCTAATAAGGTAATTCTTCTGATTGATACCTATGACACTTTAGGAAGCGGTATAGAAAACGCAATCATTGTCGGAAAAGAACTTCAGGATCAGGGTAAAAACTTCGGAGTCCGCCTGGACAGCGGAGACCTTCAGTACCTTAGTGAACGTGTCCGTGAAAAACTTGATGCTGCCGGACTGAAGGATGCAATAATCGCAGTTTCAAATGATCTTAATGAACACATAGTCCGTGAACTTGTAACAAACGGTGCCCCCATCAATTCATGGGGAGTCGGAACCCAGCTAGTAACCGGAGGCGAAGATTCATCTCTAACCGGTGTCTATAAACTTGTTGCCAGAGAACAGCATGGAGAACTTATCCCGACGATCAAGCTTTCAAATAATCCTGAAAAAACGACAAATCCCGGAATAAAACAGCTTTACCGGTTTTATGATAAACGAAATGTCCCCATTGCCGACCTGATAAGTCTGCATGAAGAGGATATCTCGGATGACAGAAAATACCGTTTTAACCACCCTATGTACCGGTATAAATCGATGACTGTGGCTGATTACGGGTCAATTGTGCCAATGCTCAAAAAGCGGCTTGAAAACGGCAGAGTATGCCTGAAAAATCCCGAACTTCCTGAAATTCGGGAAAAAGTGATAAAAGATCTTAAATTTCTGGACAGAACTTTCAAAAGATTAATAAATCCGCACATTTATAAGGTATCTTTGTCCGATAATCTAGCTGAGCTTAAGTTCAGGTTAATGGATGAAAAAACAGAAAACAACGGCGGAAACTAAATCAGAAATACCGGCCGCGCTGCCGGATAATGTTCTCATAATTGCCGAAACAGGATCAGCACATAACGGTGATCTGTCCAAAGCTCTGGAGCTTGTAGATGCAGCAGCTGAATCTGGTGCTGACTGCCTTAAAACACAGATAATATTTGCTGATGAGATAATACATCCGGATACTGGCTATGTGCCCCTCCCCGGAGGAAGTACACCCCTTTTTGATGTATTCCGGAGCCTTGAACAGGGAAAAGATTTCTTTTTAAAGATGAAAGAAAGAGCCGAGAAAAAGGGCCTTCTGTTCTGTGCCTCGCCTTTCGGGACAAGAAGCCTTGCACTGATGCGTGAAATCGGCTGCAGTATTATCAAGATAGCCTCACCCGAGCTTAATCACTTTCCACTCATAAGGGAAGCCGCAGCAGGCGACGAACTGATGCTTCTTTCCTCGGGTGTTTCGACACTCGGAGATATTGAAAAAGCTCTGCTTATCAGCGGTATTGAAAGGACAATACTTCTTCACTGCATAACATCCTACCCAGCACCTGAAATTGAATACAACGTTAGGCTCATAAAAAATCTCAATGCAATACTCGGCATTCCGGTGGGGATCTCGGATCACAGCACTAATCCTTTAATAGTGCCGTCCATAGCGACTTATTTCGGAGCGGTTGCAATAGAAAAGCATTTCACCCTTTCAAAAGAGGGAAAAGGTCTCGATGATCCAATAGCTCTGGTTCCTGAAACGTTCCGGCAGATGACTGATGCAGTCAGGGAAGTTGAAAATCTCATGCCGGAATCTGATGCGGCGTACACTTTTCTATGTGACCGGTTTGGAAAAGATCTGGTTGAAGAAGTCAGCGGCGACGGTATAAAGCATCTTGCCCCCTCTGAAGAAGCAAACTATACAACAACAAACCGCTCCATCCACGCTGGTAGAAAGTTGAAACGCGGTGAGGTTCTGGGACCTGATAATATGGTTATTCTTAGAACAGAAAAAGTTCTCAGACCCGGACTCGGGCCTGAATATTACGATATGCTTATCGGAAAGAAGGTTAAAAGAGGTGTCGGCAACGGTCAGGGCATCATCTGGGATGATTTATTCTGACCGTCGGTCACCTTTCTGATTAGTCCGGTCAGTCCTTATATTCTACCTTGATAATAGAGTCTTTGATTCCGTTTTCAAGTTCGGCAACTGCAGATTTGCATTTTGTAATGATATCCGCCAGGGGAACTATCTCGGCATCTCCGCCCTGTCTGTATTTAAACTCCAGTCCGCCTTTTTCAAGAGCTCTGCGGCCTACAGTAATTCTAAGCGGAATACCGATAAGATCAGCATCATTAAACTTGCTCCCGGGGCTTTCCTGTCTGTCATCAAACAGAACCTCAATTCCGGCGGCTTGCAGATCTTCATAAAGTTTTTCTGCAACATCCTGAGCTTCGGTTCCCTTTCTGTCATGAAGAAGAACTACATGCACCTGGAAGGGGGCAATACTTACCGGCCAGATGATTCCGTGATCATCATGATGCTGCTCAACCACACAGCTTAGAAGCCGCCCTACTCCTATTCCGTAGGAACCCATTATTATCGGCTGCAGTTCTCCATTCTGGTCCTGGTAGAGACATCCCATTGATTCGGAATACCTTGTTCCGAGCTTAAAGATATTTCCAACCTCTACAGCTTTCTCGGCTTTGAGGACCGCACCGCATTCGATACACTTATGGCCCTTATCTGCAGCAGCTATATCAGTAACAATGTCAGCCTTATAGTCGCGTCCGCAATTCACATTGAGAAGATGATATCCTTCCTCATTAGCGCCCGCAACAAGGTTAGGAGACTCAGCTACAAGATCGTCAACGACGACCAGAGCGTCTTTCACGCCGATTGGTGAGCCGTATCCGGGAACTGAACCTCGCTGCTTAATTTCATCCTCATGGGCAGGCCTGAGGTCTTTTGCCTGTACGGCATTGGCAAGCTTTGTTTCGTTGAGTTCCATGTCACCGCGGAGAACCGCCAGAACAAACTGTTCCTTTTCCTCATTGTCTTCCATCACGGTCGCAACCATAAACACGGCCTTTGCGGTCTTTGACTCGGGGATTTTCAGAAAAGCTGCAAGATCCGCGATGGTCTTACAGTCCGGAGTTTCAACCTTTTCTGTTTCAGCCAAAGCTTCCTGTTCAGGTTTATCTTTTGCAAACTCGGCAACCTGGCGGTTTGAATTATAGCCGCAGCTGTCACAGTAGATAATTGTATCCTCACCAATAGGGGTAAGATACATAAACTCGTGGGCAATCTTTCCGCCCATCATTCCGGTATCAGATTTAACCGCAATGGCATCAAGCCCGCATCGGCGGAAAATATCAAAATAAGCCTGGTAGTGGGCTCTGTACTGCTTATCAAGACCTTCCCAGCTGGTATCCATACTGTAGGAGTCCTTCATCTTGAACTCACGCACACGAATAAGTCCGGCACGGGGTCTGGGGTCATCACGCCATTTGGTCTGGATGTGATAAACAAGTGACGGCATTTCCTTGTATGAACGTATATATTTTTTAGCAAGATCACAGAGGGCTTCCTCGTGAGTCATTGCGAGCACCATATCATGGTCTTTTCTGTCCTTAAGGCGGGTCATCTCCGAGCCGATCTGATACCATCGGCCTGAATCCTTCCACATATCTGCAGGAAGAACAACAGGCATTGTTATCTCCTGCCCGCCGATCTTTGCCATTTCATCATGCATTATTCTTTCAATTTTATTGAGAACTCTTCTTGCGAGAGGCAGATATGAAAATAGTCCGGCGGCAACCTGGTGTATGTAGCCTCCGCGGATTAAATACTGATGAGAGACCGCCTGAGCATCTGAAGGCGCTTCCTTAAGTGTATGTCCGAATATCTGTGAGAATCGCATTTAAAGTCTCCTTATGAATCCGTAAGCCGTATTAAAGCTTAGATGTAAATCATTATTTTGAGGGAATATTCGCATATTTTCTGAATTAATTCAACTTAATGGCAATACCTCTTATACATCCAAAAAATGCAGCAGTCAAAGATATCTGTGCGAATAGATAAATATAATCGATTTTTTTTTTGATAAAATAAACAGTTTATATTACAGTCTATGGCAGAGTCATGGAAAAGTGCGGAGATGTACGAGGCATATGCTGCAGGAACCACAGTAGTCAATGTTGATTATGAACTTACTTTTACTGATGAAGAAAGTTACACAGCTGAAATGACCGGAACCTGGGATTCTACAACAGTCTTCTCTACACGTACAGGTAGTTATACCCTGGACGGGAGTACTATAACATTAACAGGAGTGGACCAGGCAGATAATCTTGTTCAGACAGCTCTGACTGAAATTCAGATTAATGCAGCATGGCTGTCACTCGCTCTTTTCCCGTCTGAAGGAAATACTTCAGAATTAACAGTGGAGAAAGGCAAATATCTTGTTATTTATGACGCCATAACCTTTACCGATTCTGACGGGAATGAGACTGTTTTCACAGCAGCAGACTGATTAATATTTCAATAGATTACATTACAGGCTGCTTCCGAATTTCCGGAGCAGCCTTTTTTAATGAACCGGATTACATTTCTGCTCTCATTGCCTTCATCATTTCCCGAAACATTGTATTTTTATAATTCGGAAGGATTTGAGCCCGGCACCTCATCAAACAGAAGAACGGATCTTTTCAGCGGCATGGCATTACGCCGGATGCCTATCAGAAAGCCGGCGGCGTCCTGCAGCACGGGTCACCGGGAGACCTGCATTCAGGGTTGGTGATCGATATACAGTGGGAATACACAGATTTCCCCTGTCACAGATGCTTAACCAGCTCATCCTGCCCGAATATCTGGATTTTTATATCATCAGTAGTCATACATACTTCAACAATTTGTCATCGCCTGAAATCCATCATCTTTACGGGTCTCCCAGGTTTCATAATCAAAACGGTAAAACCTTGCCGCACGATGGGAGACATCCTGTTCAAAGCGTTCAAGCGGAATAAGCATTCCTGTTTTGTGAAGCTTCTTCTGAAAATTCCTGCGGTCAAGTACTGTCCCGAGTATCAGTTCATACAGATGCTGGACCTGCCTTAGGGTAAACTCTTCCGGAAGAAACTCAAATACAAGAGGCTGACGCTTTACCTTCTGCTGAAGCTTTGAAAGAGCATCAGCTAGAATCTGTCCGTGATCAAAAGCAGTTCGTGGAAGTTGAGAGACAGGAAACCAGGCAGCCTCACTTGCATCAGTATCAGCCTTTACTGAATGGTCGAAAAGATTGACGATTGCGAAGTAAGCAATAGTTATCACCCGTTCCCTGGGATCTCTACCGGGTCTGCCGTATGAACCGAACTCTTCAAGGTAGATGTTTTCAACACCTGTCTCTTCGCGCAGCTCTCTTTTGGCGGCATCAGGGATATCCTCATCAATACCAACAAATCCTCCGGGAATAACCCAGCTGTCTTTAAAAGGTTCAAGAAGCCTTTTTATCAGCAGAACCTTAAGTTCATTATCATCGAGTCCGAAAACCACGCAGTCTACTGTAACTGCCGGATGCGGGTATTTATACTGGTACATCTGTAATCCTGTCCTTCTGGCAGATTTGGTTTCTGCCGTTTTCCTTAGCGCATCTAGTACGTTCGCTTGTTCTCTGAATAAAGTCAATAAGCTGATCATCCTTATGCGATAACTCCGCTACACCGACACTGAGGGTTATTGTAAAACGGCTGCCGTCGTAGGCATTAATCTGTGCCTCGCCCGCATTTATCCATATACGCTCGGCGACCTCATTTGCTTCATCCTCATTTGTATCAGGCAGTACAACACACATTTCTTCACCGCCGTATCTGGCAACCCAGTCCACTGTACGGACAGAGCCCTTAATTACTTCAGCCACATGCTGAAGAGCCCGGTCACCGGTCGGCCATCCGTAGGTCTTGTTGACCTGACCGAAGAAATCTATATCAACAAAGATAAGTGATAGAGGATGTTTGTATTCCCTGGCCCTGTCAAACTCACGCTTCATCCTGCGGTTGAAATATCCGCGGTCAAAGAGAGCTGTCAGTCCGTCGGTATCCGCCTGCTGCGCCATACTGCTAACGAACTTCCGGCTGCTGGATGATAGCGCCGCAGTAAGCCTGTCTGTAAGAACTTTAACCCTGTTTTCAAAGTATTTTATCATAACATCCGCCGGGTCTGATTCAGGATTATCGGTTCCGCCGGCAACTTCCACCCTGTTGCGTCCTGCACCCTTTGCCATGTACAGGGCGCTGTCAGCCTCGTTGAACATCTCCTCACTGTCCATAGGTGTATCGGCAACACAGATTCCAATACTAATTGAAACAGAAAAATCACCTTTAATTTCAACTCCGGAGATTAAATCCTTAATATCAAGCTGCTCAACCTCTCTACGGATAAAATCAGCAGCTCCTGCAGCCTGCTGTCTGTTCATTCTGCTTACAACTGCAAATTCATCACCGCCCATGCGGCAGATCCCGTTTTCACCGGTCATGCAGTTCCGGAGAATACCAGCAATCCTTCGAAGCAGCCTGTCTCCGTTTTGAAAACCGAAGGTGTCATTGATTATTTTAAAATTATCTATATCCATCATCATAAGTGAAACAGGTTTCTCAGATTCATTCATAAACAGTTCGAACCTGAGACGTCTTGAAATTTCACTCCGTGGAAGAAGTCCTGTTAACGGATCTGTAAGCGACATTTTTAGCGACCGCTGTCTTGCATGAGTGTTTATACAGAATCTTACTAGATGCAGTGTAAAGTTTTCGTCAAAGGATGAGGAAAGTACAACGCTGTCTTCCGGCAGCAGTTTCCGCAGCCATACAGACTCAAGCTCATCAGGAACAATTACAAGTGACGGGATCGACATTTTTCGGTAGAAATCCTGAGCATCGCAGTATTTGTCCCATCTGCGGGCGTCGAAGATTCTGACATCCGCTCCTGCCGGAACCTGAGTAAATCTGTAATTGATCTTCTGAAAACTCACCTGTTTTACAGGAAATTTCGTATCGCCTTCCCAGATTATTTTATAGCTGAAAGTTTTCAATAGAGGCTCCTTTTTTAAATAATGTTATAGCGGCCTTCTTAGTGTGTTATTCACACTTAGATAAGTTTATACCTGAATATGATTTTTTTCAAATAAAATATGCAGTTTTTTCACAGTTCAGGCAGTTCGTCATAGACTCCCCCTTCAAGTGAACCGGTCGTAAAATTATACCGCTCCACGGCACGCATATCTTCATACTGGGGCAGGTTTTCTATCATTCGGATTCTTTCGCTGATACTCTTCCTGAATGTGGTAACAGCCTTCCAGGTATGAGGGACAGAAGAGCAGTTTCTGATTACTTCTGGAAGATGGGAACGTTCTGCTACTTTCACAATATCAAAGGCAAACAGAAATCCCATAACCGGCCAGAAGGCAAACTTATCTTTGGATTTAAATTTACGGTTCAGATATACAGGAACCTCTTCATTTCCGTAGTATCCTTCAATACTTCCAAGAATAAAGCCTGCAACCGTGGATCTGAACGTCTGCTTATCATAGATATACTCAATACAGTTTTTATAAAAAATAAAGGAAGCTGCCGATTTATCAAGTCCCAGTGAGCCCAGATATCCGCCGGTCCGCTGCAGTTCACTTACTGCACGAAGCGCGGAGGCGTCAGAAACATCGTTGAATCTGTCAGCTCCCAGTCCGACTGTGAAAAGGAGTTTAGGTATATCACAGGACAGCAGTGATATGGCAGTGACCGATACAAGATCCTCGATAACGTCTCCAAGACCGGCTTCATCACCAGTCATCAGAGAATCGGAACCTCCATCAATTGCAATAATACAGTCGATGGAATGCTTCTTACATATATATTCATACAGTCTTTTCAGTTTTCCGACATTAAAGTCTCTGGCATAATAGGCGTAGACAGAGTGTGAGGTTTCCGGGTAGACAGCATCAAGATATCTGCAGACATTTATCTCGGGAGCATAATGAGGATCCGGTATAATTGAGCCTGTACAAAGTTTGATTTCAATGTCATTTATACCGGGAATATTCACCGTTTCACAATTGATCTTATCAGTCAGTCCGAATGAATAGCTTCCTATCACAACATTCTTGTTCAGCTCCATCAGCGCAGGATAAAGCAACATCCCGTGAATGAAATCAAAGCCTCCACCGCAACCGACAAGCAGCACATTCTTTATCTCAGGGGTTCTTAGTATTTCAAGAAATTTCGGTTCTAAAAAATTCAAGGCTTATAATTCTCCTTTCATCACAATTCCTTCATAGCCCTGACAATGGGGAGTTTATCAATATTTTTGAAAGACACTTTATCATTCTCCTCAAGCAGAGCCCCCGGGAAAGTTTCATCTTTCATATCAAGAAAATCCTGTTTAACATCCTCTTCGCTTCGTGCCCGTATAAAGTAATCAATTAATTTTTCAATGTAATCATAGTTTTCAATCACGGATAAAAGCCTCTCCGGAATTCCTTCTATTCCCAGAGAAGCACCGCTCAGGGCGCATGCCATGGATGAAATTGTATCAGTATCTCCGCCTGCGCCAACTGCTTCATAAAGGCAGTCTTCAAAAGAATCCTTGTTTCTTAAAAAAGTTAGAATTGAAAAAGGAAGCGATTCAACTGCCGTCTCATTACGAAGAAAGGAGTTCATGCATTCGTCCGAATCAGCCCCGATGTTAAGCAGTGTTCTTATTTTTTTAAGCGCTCCCCTGAACGCTCCAGTTGAAGATACTTTTAGCAGTTCAGCTATGAAATCATCGTTACTGATTTTATCAGCATCTAAAGCAAGCGCTGCAGCCTTTGCCATAATTACAGCTGAATCAACGCCCAGCGGATGGATGTGGGTTGTTCGGGCTGATTTTACGGCATTCTTTTTTATAAGCCGGGGTCTATCGCAGAACCACAGCCCGATTGGAGAGGTACGCATGCAGGCGCCGTTGCCCATTGAACCGCGGCTGTTTTTGTAGAGAAGCTCGCTGACAAAGCGGTTCAGCCTCTTTGAGGACACGCCCGCTGTATCCTTTCGGATATTGAAAAGGAAATAGGCTCCTGTCCCATATGCCCGATCGAGATTTGCAAGATGATCATACATGAAGATATCCGAAAGCTGTTCAACCCTGATCTCACCATGCACAATCAGCTGCTGACATATGCCGAAACTCATCAGCGAATCATCGGTATAGCGTATGACGGCGGACTTTTGGAGTTCGGTTTCAATATAATCTTTGTCCCTTGCTCCGAAATTCTCACCTATCGCGTCACCGATTACAGCACCAAAGATGCATCCTCTGATTTTTTTATAAAGTTCTTTATCAGTCATTTTCAGCTTAGAAACAGCTCGCTCATATGAGCAGCCGCTGAGTTTACAGTTATATCAAGCTCATATCCGCCTCCGGGCAGGGAAATAACCGGAGCATTGTATTTATTTGAAATTTCAATGACAGCCCTTGTCATCATGGCAAAATCCTCATACTCAAACTTGGTCACATACTTCCCGCAGTCAAGGGTATGTCCGTCATGTCCGTCGAAGACAAAGATCATATCCGGTGTGAACGGAAGATTTTCAAGTGCAAGACGGAACTGCATCATAACATTCTCAGCCCTGAAGACATCACCCTTCAGCCCGAGTTCATCATGAAAAAACTCATCGGTATAGTTTTCATCGAGAACCGGAATACTGCAGTGGCCTACTGAGGATGAATAGACAGTAGTTCCGAGCTCTATTGATTTAACCATACTCATGTACAGGTCTATTGCGCTGTGAATCTCTATGATGTAAACCGAACTGTCATTCTCAAATATTGTCTGGGTTCCGTCTCCATGATGAAAATCCCAGTCAATGATAAGGATTTTCCTGAATCCGGATTTCTGCGCATACAGTGCCGCAGCTGCCATGGAATTCAGCAGACAGTAGCCATGCCCACTGGATGGAAATGAATGATGACTTGGCTGGGTAAAACAGTATGCGCGGTCCAGAACTCCCCTTTTCATCAGATCAACTGCCGAATAAAGACCGCCGAGACCGTATTCAAAACCGGGAAGGGCAAGAGGCAGATTGAAACATTCAGCGCTTATAGTGAGATCGGCCTGTTCATCACCGCCTGCAAAGGCTTTGATTGCATCAAGATATTCTTTGCCATGAACCGACTTAAACTCATCAAACTCAACCCGGTTCAGAGGCAGTTCTGGGACCCTCAGTTCTTTTCTTATCCCTGCCCGGACCTCTTCATAATAATCAAGCGACTGACCAATGAATTCAATCTCGTTCATCGGTTTTATTGTCATACAGGTTTCAGGATGGAAATACGTTCCGAAAGTTTTCATTAACTTAATTATGTACTATTTAAAGTGATCAGACATTAATTTTTTATATGTTTATCCGGTTTTTGCTGCAACAATTGAAGTCTGCTGATGATTATCTGGAAGAACTGGATGTATGCGACGAATCGCGGCTACTATTCACTTCCATCCTCTTCGAACTGCCCTTCCCTGAAATCAGCCAGAATCTGAAGTATCTGAGTCTCATACTCTTCGGGCGCCTCAATACTACCCCAGCCGTGTTCAAGAGTAAAAAGCCCGTCATAGGCTGTTGTTTCGTTGCTTTTTATATTATAGGGTATTTCTTCAGTTTTAAGTATATTTGCGACCAGCTCAGCCTCTGTAGCATTATTCAGGTCCGCAATCAGTTTAACCTTTGCCATTTAAATCTCCCGGGTAAAGGATTCGTATACCGTAGATGTTTCTTGCCGGCCCGGAACCCCATTTGTCTGAGATATTATACTGATTATTAAATATATGTTCATCAGGAAATTCAGGATCATTCATTTCAAACCCGTTCTCTCCATATCCTGTAAGAACTACATAATGAGGCGCCCCCTTGTAGAGAACTTCGGCAATAACCGGGATTCTCTTATCAAGATAGTATTCGATCAGGACAAGATCTGCCGGAAGCGCGCTCCAGTCAAAGCGGGTATAAACCCAGCCGTCATCGAAAGCTGTCATTGCCGGCCAGCGCAGCTGAACCTCACCGACGTATTTACCGCCTTCCCAGGCATCATCAAAGCCGTTATTAGCCTTAAGCCAGTCATTCATTTTGGACGGATTATAGTTCTTCTTTGTGTGGTATGAAGCTATCATCGCAATTGAAGTAAGGGCGCAGCCGTGAGTTCTGATTGTGAACTCCGATTTATTCCCAAGCTTTTCATCAGCCCAGGAGGCATCCTTTCCCTGAACATAATAGGGCACATTCATTGTTCCATCTCCTGCGAAAGTCAGACAGGACTGCATAAGAAGGCAGCAAACTGATAATAAAGTAAAAACAGGCTTCTTTTTCATCAGTTATAATATGCCACTTTATGAAAAATTCGACCATTATTTTTTAATTTCGTAACATATGTTACAGCATTAACTCAATTCCGGTATTAGAGTACCTGTATACTTTTTAAGAGACAACAAAGGAGTTTTATATGTCGATGTTTTGTTTTCAGTGTCAGGAAGCCGCAAAAGGAACCGGATGTACAGTTAAGGGAGTATGCGGTAAGAGCGACGATGTTGCCAATATGCAGGACCTGCTTATTTTTACACTTAAGGGAATTGCCTTCTATGCAGAGAAAGCAGGCGATAACAGCGTAACCGATGCTGCAACTGATAAATTCATGTACGACAGCCTTTTTAAGACAATAACCAATGCCAATTTTGACAAGGCTGTGTTCGTAAAAGCCGTGAAGGAAGCGCTTGCTATCAGGGACAGCCTCAAGTCAAGGGTAACAGTTGATGGAAGCCTTCCCGATTGCGCAGTATGGAGCCCTAAAACGGAGGCTGAATACGAAATAAAAGCAGCAACTGTAGGAGTATTGGCTACAGAAAATGAGGATGTACGTTCACTTCGTGAGCTGCTGGTTTACGGACTCAAGGGTATGGCTGCATATGCCGAGCATGCGGCAAACCTGGGATATTTTAATGATTCTGTATTTTCTTTCCTCTACAAGGGGCTTGCTGCAACTGTAAACGATAATCTGAGTGCAGATGAACTGACTGCACTGGTTCTCGAATGCGGAAAGAATGGTGTAGATGTGATGGCTCTGCTTGATAAGGCCAACACTGAGTTATACGGTAATCCCGAAATCACAAAGGTCAACATCGGTACCGGTTCAAACCCGGGAATCCTGATTTCAGGACATGATCTGAAGGATATGGAACAGCTTCTGGCTCAGACCGAAGGGACCGGAGTAGATGTATACACCCACAGTGAAATGCTTCCGGCAAACTACTACCCGGCCTTCAAGAAATACAGCCACTTTGTGGGCAATTACGGTAATGCATGGTGGAAGCAGAATACTGAGTTTGAATCTTTCAACGGCCCGATTATTTTTACAACAAACTGTATTACACCGCCTAAAGATTCCTATAAAGACAGGGTATACACCACCGGAGCAGCAGGCTTTGAAGGCGTAAAGCATATTAAAGGTAAGGCCGGAGAGAAGGACTTCTCGGCAGTGATTGAGCATGCGAAAAAATGTCAGGCTCCCGTTCAGATTGAAGAGGGTGAGATTGTAGGCGGATTCGCACACGCGCAGGTACTGGCGCTTGCAGACAAGGTTGTAGATGCAGTAAAAAGCGGGGCAATAAAGCAGTTTTTTGTAATGGCTGGTTGCGACGGCCGGATGAAGAGCCGCGACTACTACTCCGATTTTGCACAGCAGCTTCCGCAGGATACTGTTATACTTACAGCCGGCTGCGCAAAGTACCGGTACAATAAACTCGCACTCGGAGATATCGGCGGAATACCAAGGGTTCTGGATGCAGGACAGTGCAACGATTCCTACTCACTGGCGGTGATTGCGCTTAAGCTTAAAGAAGTGTTTGAACTTAACGACATCAATGACCTGCCTATCTCCTACAACATTGCCTGGTATGAGCAGAAGGCTGTAATAGTGCTTCTGGCTCTTCTCTACCTTGGTGTTAAAAACATTCATCTCGGCCCGACTCTCCCCGCCTTCCTCAGCCCGAATGTGGCTAATGTTCTTATTGAGAATTTCGGTATTGCCGGAATAGGTGAAGTTGAGGATGATATAAAGATGTTTATGGGAGCATAAGCAGTCATACTTACAGCAGATATTATCCCCCGGGGTTCAGGCCTTGGGGTTTTTTTATCAGCAGCATTTAATTCATTGGATGTTTTTAGCCATACAGATAGATTCCGGCATATCCCGGTACTGACCGTAGTTTTCAATTACAGAATACCCAAGCCTCAGATACAGCTTCATCGCAGCTTTAAGCGGTGCTCCTGTCTCAAGAATCAGGCGGGTATAACCCTTTAAAGCCGCTTTCTGCTCAAGCTCCGACATCAGACGAACCGCTAATCCTCGACCCCTTTGCCCGGGTTTAACATACACTCTTTTAATCTCTGCAGAAACCTCATCATATTGCTTGAATGCACCGCAGGCTGAAGGAGTATCATCAGCGTAAATAACTATAACATCATGGATATCATCAAGCTGATTGTATTGTACATACTGCTCACGCTGAACATGTCCTCCGACCAGTTCATCAAGATCTGAATCAAGCAGACGGCATAAATTTATAAAATCCGGATTTACTACATCGGTATAAACGACTTTTAACTCTTCCACTAATCTTCGACCATTATTTCTTCGATAGCAGCTCTGTCCAGTATTCTAACCTCAGAGCCTTCTACGGATATGATACCCCTTGAAACCAGATTTGAAAATTCGCGTGACAGACTGGGCCTGGCGACACTCATCAGTTCAGCGAGTTTTTCACGGTTGTAGCCCAGCTTAACCAGCTCCTTCCCGCGTTCTACTGACAGTCCAAGTATATACCCGCATATTTTCTGTCTTATAGTACTGAACTGCAGCAGCCGGATCTTCTCTGCAAGAAAACTGATTCGGCTTCCCATATCAGCAAGAAAATTCTGCATAAAAACAGCCGAACTCTGACAGAGTCCAATGACCTCTTTTTTACCGATGCAGAAAATTTCAACATCACTTTTTGCAACAAGGGTTACAGGCAGACGATTATCTTCTGAAAATAGAATTCCGGAAGCTATTGCAGATGAGGGACCAAGGGTCTCAACAAGTAAATTTTTACCGCCGGCACCGTGGATTTCCGCGGAAAGCTCCCCTGACATAATTATTCGAAGATCTTCAACAAGATCACCGCGCAGCTGGATTATTGAGTTGTTATCATAGCGGCAGATTTTAAACGGAATATTCTTAAAAAGATCATCGAGCACATCAAGCGTAATTCCGGAAAACAGTCCTGACTGTACAAGAATTCGTCCCGCACGATCATCCATCAGACTTCCTTGAACTTCTCATAGATCTGTCTGATGTCATGCATACAGAGCTTGAAAGCTTCTATCAAGTTAGGATCAAAGTTAGCTCCCATTTCTTCTTCAATAATGCTGACTGACTTTTCGATGCTGAAGGCGGCCTTATATGGTCTTTTTGAAGTCAGGGCATCGAATACATCGGCAATTGCAACAATTCTTCCGGCAAGCGGAATATCCCGGCCTTCAAGGCCGAAAGGATAGCCGGAACCGTCAAATTTTTCATGATGACCGGAAATAATTTCGATAGCAGTCTGCATAAGCGGAAAACTGGCCACATTAAGCAGATTGCTGTTCATCTTATCCATTACACGCATGCCAATATTGACATGGCTTTTCATCACAGTCATCTCTGAATCATCCAGCGGCCCTTCCTTTAAAAGGATTGCATCGGGAATTCCGACTTTTCCTATATCATGCAGCGGTGAAAACCAGCGAATCTCACGCATAAACCGGGGAGACAGGGGTTTTATATGTTCATGATAAGATCTGGCTATCATATAGGAATACTCTGACATTCTGATTATGTGATTTGATGTTTCATTATCTTTTTCATGCATCAGAGTAACAAAGGCATTGGTAATTTCGGAAATGATTTCCTGAAGCAGGAATTCAATATACAGATTCTGCTTTATGAGGTTCACAAGCCTGACCGTATAATTAAGAGTTTCATCATTATAAGCATTTAAATTCAAACTTGAAACAAAGAAAAATCCCAGGCACTTTTTGCCGAAAAACATTGGAATCGTCATACTTGATTTTATGCCCTCATGAAGAATTTTCGCAGTTGCTTCTGAAATTTTTCTATCCCTGGCGTATGTCGGAAGGTCATTTATAATCCGAGGTTTTCCGGTTTTTAATAAATCAGGAAGAGATGAGTCATTGATATTTTCCCGGAATCCCGGTTCCAGTGACATCCTAGTATAAGACGCAACTGCAGTTTCAGCTATCAGATTCTCTGAAGAATCAAGAAATGCAATAGCAACCCTGTCACAGCTCATCCGCTTTCCAAGCTTTTCAAATACATCATCGAGAAAGTTATTCAGGTTACCGGAGACCGTAGCCTCACGAACTTCCCTGTTATAGTATTCATCGGAACTTATACGTTCTATAACCGCATTCAGCTCATCAATTTCATTAATCCTGTATTCAACCTTATCCATGCAAGGCGGATTCTGGTATTTAAGAATCATCTCAAGCCGGTTGAATCCGGAATGAAGTTCACGTGTAAAAACAAGCTGATGCCGGCGCCATCTGATCATGTTTGCAAGAATACCGGCAGAGGCGATACATGATATAAAAATCATAAGACTTATTATATAGTAGGAGCGCCTGGTGATTTTATTTATAAGAGTTCGGGCCGCAGTTGCATATTCTCTGATAACAGCCCTGTATTCTTCGTTTTCATCAGTGTTTTGATATTCCGGTGCGGGGAAAAGAGTTTTCAGCCTTAAAATCCAGCGGTTTTTTTTAAGATCTTCCAAAATCTGCCTGTACTTATATTCTGCGCCGGCTGAACGATCAGCCTTATCAGACATCACTTGCACAACAAGGCTGTTAATATCCTTATAAAGCTGAGCTGAGGCTTTCTCAACACGCAGGTTCCTGAAAAAAGAGAAACCGATTGCAGAGAAAGCAAGTACATTGATAACGAGAAGAACCAGGGTAAATCTGAACAAAAGCATGGAGTTTCGCTCCATGCTGATAGTTTTTCTTGCAGGCATTCACTGAATTATATGAACATAAATACTTAGTGTCAATTCAATGCCAATATTCCGGTTAAAGCTCTATTACCTGTTTATCGATTGTTATATCAAGTTTAGCGGCTTCAGAAAGATAATAATCAACTTGGTCATATTCCATCATATCTGATGAAATCAGGCCCTTCTGATAAATTTTATCATTTACAAAAAGCTTCGTAAAAAGTGCACCGCCCTGACCGGTAAAATAGGTTTCTCCGGTCAGTCCGGATTTTTCAAAAGCGTCTGCACAGCCCAGTGAATTAACATAACTTTCAACCATGACTTTTTTACCGTCTTTCATTCCGATTGCTTCAATGAGCATAGCTCCGGAATCATCGATCAGCCCTTCATCCAAAATAGCCTTGATTTCATCATGATACTTGGGTGCAGGAGGGGTCATTTTCAACAGCAGATTCCGGGGAATTACCATCTGACCGTCAACCTCGACTGGTTTTTCGGAAAGCAGTCCCATCTTGTACAGGGGTTCGGCAAAATCGATACCGTAGCCACCGTATTTAAAGTATACGTTTTTAACCCCTTTGAAGTATTTTCCCGAGTTAATTCCCATAAGGACTGTCTCATCATGGGCATGTTCAACATGCATGATTTCGCGGTCCATTCCCCGGAATTTCTTGTATTCATACATGCTGAAGGGTGCTGCGGCAGTTATTTCACCGTCTATGCAGGGAAAAGCATCATCTGACATGTCAGCATAGGCAACAACCGGAGACCACCAGAAAGGCAGAAATCTTTTTGATTTGACGCCTTCCCACACATACATATTGATTGTCTCACAGCTGTCCAGCTCCCTTACTGCATCTCTGGCGGCGACACAGATGATTCCGGGCGCCGAGCCTGTGCTTATAAGTGCGGTTTTACCTACAGACCTGAACTTATCAGAGGTTTCACTGAGCATCTGCCTGATGCCTTCAACCCAGTCGATGTCAGGGGTATCGGCAGCTGCAAAATCCTGGTAGTTTACCTCTGCTTCCAGAGCCGCCTCAAGGACAATACGGCCGAACGCCATCGGCAGTGCATTGACAAGAAGATCCACTCCCCTTGCAGCTTCTATAATATTTTCTTTTTTCGAAGCATCAATCTGAAGCGGCTTTCCCTTCTTCAGGCCTGCAACCAGATCATTGACAGCATGCAGATCGTAATCGGCACATATTATTTCACCTACTGCAGGCTCTTCATCCATCCTCTTTGCTACGGTACTTCCCTGAGCACCTGTTCCGAGTATTAATAGTTTTTTCATCTTTGACTCCTTAGTAATTTGTTGTCAGTGATGAACTATGTATTCTGAAAATCTGTATTTTATTTTGATTTGAAGTATTGAAATTACTGGGACTCTAAAGTTTAACCGGTAAATACAGAAAACATAGTTCGAATTAACTAGTATGTTTTAACTGTATCCTCCTGATGAATTAAACCCCCGGAAAATCCCGTATGGCCGATTTGTGAGAGCATTCCATTCAGGAATACCTCAAAGTTTTGTATTTGAATATTACACTTTTTAATTTCAGCAGGCAATATAGTCATCTCTGATATCAGAATGATGACAGAGTCCTGAAACCAGGGAAACCGGAAATTAATTTATGTAAAAAAAAGAGGCTGACTGGGTATACCCGGCCAGCCTCCTGAATCTCTTTTGTTAAAATTAAAGAAGGTCAACGATGAGATCACCAACCTCACTGGTTGAGTAACCCATTTTACCGGCTGAAAGGCTCTTAAGTTTTGAACCTGTTGCTGTCATAACAGCCTTCTCAATCTTGTCAGCAGCTTCCTGCTCACCGAGAGTCTGAAGCATCATAGAACCTGCAACTATGGAAGCAAGCGGGTTGATGATTCCCTGTCCGGTGTACTTGGGTGCTGAACCGCCGATTGGTTCGAACATTGAAACGCCTTCAGGATTGATGTTACCGCCGGCTGCAACGCCCATCCCGCCCTGTGTTATTGCGCCAAGGTCAGTAATGATATCGCCGAACATATTGCTGGTTACAAGAACATCAAACCATTCCGGGCTCTTAACCATCCACATACATGTAGCATCTACGTGGTAGTACTCTCTCTTGACATCCGGAAATTCTGCCTCACCGATTTCATGGAAAGCTCTTTCCCAGAGGTCGAATACATATGTCAAAACATTGGTTTTTCCGACAAGACCGAGTGTATTGTTTTCACCTACGCCCCGGGCTTTCTTTCCGTGGTTTCTTGCATATTCAAAGGCATACCTGAGACATCTTTCAACCTGGTGTCTGCTGTAAACCATGCTCTGTGTTGCAACTTCATGGGCAGTCCCTTTCATTGAGAATCCGCCTGTTCCGGTGTAGATACCTCCGGTGTTTTCACGGACAACTACGTAGTCGATTTCCTTGGGACCCTTATCTTTAAGCGGTGTTTCAACACCGGGATAAAGCTTTACAGGTCTGAGATTGATATACTGATCGAGGTCGAATCTGAGTTTAAGAAGAATACCCTTCTCAAGAATACCCGGCTTTACATCAGGATGCCCGATAGCACCGAGGTAAATTGAATCAAATCCCTTAAGCTGCTCGGCAGCATCATCAGGAAGAACATTTCCGGTTTTGAGGTACCTGTCCCCGCCCCAGTCGAATTCCTTCAAATCAAGTGAAAAGCCGAATTTAGATGAAGCAGCCTTAAGAACCTTTACACCCTGTTCAACTACTTCCGGGCCTGTACCGTCGCCGGGAAGCACCGCAATCTTGTAATTGTTTGCCATAAAAAACCTCTGTTATTGAATTTAATTATATTTAAGCTTATTAAGTATACATAAAGTACTACAGTTTTATTATGTAGTCAATATAAAGCCAGAGGGACTGAAGTTTAAATACCCGGAGCTATTCCAGGTATTTCATACTCTTATGATTTGTTTCTGTTTCAACGTATGAATCAGAAGTTTTAAAGAACCCTACGGCTTCATTAAGATCATCGGAATTGCGTCGCAGCTCTTCAGCCATTGATGCTATTTCCTCACTCGCAGCGGCATTTGCCTGTATGACATCATCCATCTGCATGAGGGCGGTATTTACCTGTTCTGCACCCTTTGCCTGTTCTTCTGAACCGGCCATAATCTCAGCAGCAATATCCGCAGACTTGCGTATCGCGGGAATCATCTCCTGAATGATTCTCATAGTCTCGTTGGCCTTGCCTACGCTTTCTCCGGATAATGAGGTTATCTCTCCTGCGGCACTCTGACTGCTTGATGCAAGCTTGCTAACCTCTGTTGCGACAACCGAAAAGCCTTTTCCAGCCTCTCCTGCTCTGGCTGCTTCTATTGAAGCATTTAAAGCAAGAAGGTTAGTGTTCCTTGCAATTTCTTCAATTACCTTAATCTTTCCGGCTATCAGGGTCATCATCTCAACAGAAGCCTCTACGGCATGTCCGCCTGCATCAGCTTCCTCAGCAGCCTTGCCTACTATTTTGTTTGATTCACGTGAATTATCTGTATTCTGATGGATGTTTGAAACAAGCTGTTCCATTGACGCAGAGATTTCCTCAGCATTAGCCGCCTGTTCTGAAGAACCCGAGGCTACCTGCGCGGCAGATTCTGCGACCTGCTGAGCACTACTGTTTATCTTCAGAGTGATTTCAATAATATTTGTGATTATCCTGTTCAGCTGGATTTCCATTCTGCCAAGGGCATCAGAGAGGGTCCGGGTTTCGTCCTTGCTCTTAATATCAAATACAACATCAAGATTGCCGTCGGCAATGAGACTTACCTTTTCGACAAGAATTTCAAGCGGTCGCGAAATACGCTTTCCAATCAGCCAGGCAATAAATATTGATACAAGGATGATACCTGCATCGATAATAAGAATGATCCGTATAATATTAAAAATGACAGTCGCTATATTTTCTTCCTCTTCCTTAATAACCTTATCTATGTCGTCAATATAGTTTCCGGTGCCCAGAGTCCAGTCATAAGGTGCAAAGTACTGATTATAAGCCCGTTTTGGAAGAGCTTCGGTCTCTCCGGGCTTTGGATAATAGTAGGTACTGAAGCCGTCACCGTTTTATGCCGCATTTACAATATCACGAATTATATAGTTACCGAATGCGTCCTTCAGATCCCATCTGTTCGTCCCTTCAAGATCATTCCCGAGAAGAACAACAGTTGTTCCTGCAGAATCATAAACAAAGACATATCCGCTTTCACCATAACTTATTGAACGGATCACGTCCGCAGCTTCAGTATAGGCTCTTTCTTCACCTAATTCATTGAGCTTTTCATATATGGCTTCAACTATCGAAACTGCCGACTCTATCTGATTTTTAAGCATAAGGTCATAATCATCACGAAGCTTCTGCTCAAGAGCTTCCAGATTAGCTCTTCCCATAGCATTTATCTGCATAACGGCAACCGCACCCAGAATAAGACCTGCAGACAGCAGATCAGCAGATCAGCAGATCAGCAGATCAGTAAAAACATTATTTTAAGCTTATCTTTCTCATAAGATTAATCATAAGTTCAAATACCTCAAAATCAAGTTTTTACCGATAATAAACCAAAGTATTAATTATAAAGGAGAATTCTGTGCTGAACCGGAATTATGTTAAAAAATTAACAACTCGAGGACTCCTGGTATTCCTCTCATGCCCAGTTTTGTCACCGCTTTTGCTGGCATCTTTTACTGTATTAAGCGGCTACATGACTATGAATGAACTAAAGCTTCTTTTAACAGCCCCGCTCTCAACTCTTTTAACACTTTCTACAATACTTATCGGAGTCGTAATGGCAATTGTACCCGTACAATTGTTTGCCCGGAAGTACAGAGACCGGGATCCCTCGTGGGATGAAATCAAGTATTTTAACTATCAAAATCAAACTTTACCTTGTTATCCTGGCATCTTTTATTGGAACAATCCTGATGTTTATTATGATAGCAACGATTTCATCAATAGCACTTTTTGAACTTGGGAAAACACTGCCGGTCAGTATTCCCGTACTTTTTATCAGTGCAGGGGGAACCGCGATTGTGTTCATATTCATTATGCTCGGTCTGGTTATGAACAACATAGTAAGCCCACTTAGAACCATGGTGACAACCTTTGAAGTGGGTGTTTCGGGTGATTTTACAGTATCGGTTCCGGCTCATTCAACTGACGAAATAAGTCTTGTAGCACTGATGGCAAACTCTCTGTTCGCAAAACTTAACAGCGGATTCAGAAACATCCTCAATACCATAAACGTACTTTCAGACAATAAACAGGAACTTGGCGGAATAGTTTCAGGTATTGCCTCTGCAGTCGTTCAGATTAGAGAGAACCTCAGTGAAACTAACGAGGAAATGTCCGCTCATGCATCAAGTGTTGCAGAAACAACCGCATCAGTGGAAGAGCTGGCCAGAAATATCGACTCCCTGAACGACAGCATCGGTCAGCAGCGCAGCATACTGCAGTTATCGTCCGATGCTCTGAGGGAGCTTCTGATATTCAACTCACAGCTGACTGATTTATCAAAACAGGGCCTTGAGAAATCTGAATCACTCGTAAGTGTCTCTCAGGATTGAAACAGAAGAATCCAGACCATGCAGAATCTTGTGAATACCATAAATGAGGATTCAAGCCATCTTGTAGAAGCCAACACCATGATAGCCTCAGTTGCAAGCCAGACGAATCTGCTTGCCATGAATGCCGCAATTGAAGCAGCACATGCCGGAGAGGCAGGAAAGGGCTTTGCCGTTGTAGCGGATGAAATCAGAAAACTTGCAGAGACTGCATCAGAACAGTCAAAAAGCATTGGACATAATCTGAATCAGGTTCTCGGTAACATAGAAAATGTAGGTGAAGAGTCAAAGACCGTTCAGTCTTCATTTCAGCAGATCGATCTTCATGTTACAGATGTACAGAAGGCTGTTGAGAACATGAGCAGCTTCACCAAAACAGTTGTAGAGTTTTCTGAAAAACTTAACGATGCGATCTCTGAACTTGAAACTGTTTCTTCAAATGTAATTCAGGGTTCAAGCAAAATGCAGACCGGAAACACCGATACAGCACTCAAAGATATTGTAGAGCTGATAAAAAGAATGCTGCTCCCCTGTGACCTATAATGTCAGGGGAAGCAGCAAATTTGAGGAGTATAAAAGGAGAGATTTATTCAATCTCGACAATCTTAAAATCAGGCGCCTTTACTACATCTGCTTCTGTATTTTCCAATACAAATTCTGCCGTATACGGCGCAAAAACTTCCTGCATAATAAATTTTTCGTCTTTTATCTTAAAAACTCCGACATCGGTCACAAGATAGTCAACCTGCCCGACCGCAGTAAGAGGAAGCGTACATTGACGAAGGAGCTTTGACCCTCCGTTTTTTTCAAAATGAACACCGGCGCATATAACCACCTTGGCGCCTACTGTAAGATCCATTGCACCACCCATGCCGGGAACCATCTTTCCCGGAATCTTGTAGTTAGCAAGGTTTCCGTTCTGATCGACCTGAAGCACACCCAGAACCGTATAATCAACATGTCCGCCGCGGATAATTCCGAAAGAAGTGGCTGAATCAAAGTAGCAGCCTCCACTCAGCATTGTAACAGGCATTCCGCCGGCATTCTCAAGAAAGGGGATTTCCTGCCCCGCTTCCGGTGCTGGTCCAAGTCCGAGAAAACCGTTCTCTGACTGAAGTGTAACATCAACATCATCCGGAACATAATTTCCAACAAGTGTCGGCAGACCGATTCCAAGGTTAACTACATCTCCGGAGCTGAAAAACCGTGCAATTCTTTTTGCAATAATATTCTTATTCGGCTTATATTCCATCGTTATGCTCCTTTCACCAGTACTTTTACGAATACAGAAGGAGTAACAACAACTTCAGGATCCAGTTCGCCAATCTCAACTATTTCATCAGCTTCTACAATAACAAGGTCGCATGCCATAGCCATTAGCGGATTGAAATTGCGGGCTGATTTTGAGTAAACCAGGTTACCGGCTTTATCAGCCTTTGCAGCACGGATTAAAGCCACATCACCTTTAAGAGCCTTCTCAATCAGGTACTTTACACCGTTGATTTCATGGACAGTCTTTCCTTCCTCAACCTCGGTACCTACTCCGGTAGGCGTAAGGATTCCTCCAAGACCGCAGCCTGCAGCTCTTATCTGCTCGGCAAGAGTACCCTGGGGAATAAGCTCAACCTCGGTTTCTCCGGCTATCATCTGCCGCTGGACTTCGGCATTCAGTCCAATATGAGTTGCTATAACTTTAGAGAACTGCTTCTCAGCTACATTTATAGCAACGCCTTCTATTTTACCTGCAGCCTCATTATGCCAGCCGCAATCGTTTCCCACCATTGTGAAGTTTTTTCTTCCAGAGGCTTTCAATTCCTCAAGAAGCTTCGGCGGTGAGCCACAGCCCATGAAGCCGCCGACCATAATAACTGCATTGTCCGGAATCAGTTTGACGGCTTCAGCCGCAGTTAAAATCTGCTTTTCTACCATAACCGTCTCTCCTTACATCTCTACGCAGAGTGCGGCACCCATTCCGCCTCCGATACAGAGTGTTGCAAGCCCCTTACTGAGATTCCGCTTTTTCATTTCATAAACCAGAGTAGTAAGGATTCTGGTACCGCTGGCACCTATTGGATGGCCTATCGCAATAGCACCGCCGTTCACGTTTACAATGGAGGTATCCCAGCCGAGAGCCTTGTTTACCGATATCGCCTGAGCTGCGAAAGCCTCGTTGGCTTCAACAAGCTGAAGATCCGAAACACTCCAGCCGGCCTTCTTCAGTGCGGTTTTTACCGCATCAACCGGACCGAAACCCATTATTGAAGGATCTACTCCTGCATAACCGTATGATACGACCCTTGCAAGCGGCTGCAGTTTTCTTTCTTTAACAAAATCACCTGACGCCACAATAAACCCGGCTGCTCCGTCGTTTATTCCTGAAGCATTTCCTGCTGTTACGGTACCGTCCTTTTTAAAGGCAGGTTTAAGTTTGCCTAGAGATTCGGCAGTTACTCCGTCACGGATAAACTCATCGTTTTCAAAAATTACCGGTTCACCCTTTCGCTGGGGAATCACAACAGGAATTATTTCATCCTTAAATTTTCCAGCGTTTCTTGCAGCCTCTGCCTTATTCTGGGAAGCAGCAGCAAATGCATCCTGCTCATCACGGCTTATGCTGTATTTTTCAGCAAGATTCTCTGCAGTTATTCCCATATGGTAATTATTGAAAATATCCCATAATCCGTCATGTACCATAGTATCAACAATTTTATTGTCGCCCATCCGGTAACCATTTCTTGCTCCGGGTAGTGCATATGGCGCCATGGACATATTCTCTGTACCGCCGGCTATTATCATATCAGCATCACCGCACATTACGCTCTGTGATGCCAGCATGATACTCCGGAGGCCGGAACCGCAGACCATATTTATTGTATATGCGGTTTTCTCCACCGGGATTCCGGACTTTATCAGAGCCTGACGGCTGATATTCTGGCCAAGTGCAGTTTGAAGAACGCAGCCGAGTACTACCTCATCAACGTCTTCCGGTTTAAGGTCCTGACGATCGAGCAGTGCCTTAATTACAGTTGCAGCGGTGTCAGCCGGGTTAACGGCTGACAGGCTTCCGCTGAAAGAACCGACGGCGGTTCGTCCGCCGTCAACTAGAAATACATCTTTCATTCAAATCCTCTAAAATGCAAACAACATGAAAAGTGAAATTACAATTCCCGTATAGAGAAGTATCACGGTTGTATAGCCCATGATATCCCTGATATTAAGCTTGGCTACACCGAGCAGAGGGAGAGCCCAGAAAGGCTGAATCATGTTGGTCCAGGCATCACCCCAGGCTACCGCCATTGAAGTTGATGCAAATGAAACACCAAGCTGTTTTGCCGCAGGAATCATAATAGGACCCTGAACACCCCACTGACCGCCGCCTGAAGGAACAAAAAAGTTAACAACTCCGGCAGAAAGGAAGGTAAAAAACGGAAATGTTGTATCGTTTGAGATATTTACAAAGCCCTGTGAGAAGGTGCTTGCAAGACCGCTGTTAATCATCATACCCATGATACCTGCATAGAAGGGGAACTGCAGAACAACTCCGCCCACACCCTTTGTAGCCTCAACTACAGCACGTACATATCTAATCGGAGTCTTGTGAAGCAGGATACCTACGATGAGGAAGATAAAGTTAACGATATCAAGAGAGATTCCACCACCCTTTGCAAAATAGTAAACAATGTAAACAAGACCAATAGCACCGATGATAATTGAAAGAATCATGTTATTCTCAAGCTTTTCAGCAGGAGTCATGTCCTTTTTATCCTTAATAACCTCTACCTCTTCTTCATCTTCAAACAGATTCGGGGCAACCTCAAAAATCTCATCCTTTTTCTTGGGGTGCATAAAGCGGTTAATAAGCGGCATTGTAATAACCAGAATAGCAACAAGTATCAGGTTCTGAACTGAGAAAATTGTTTCGGAAGCGGGTACAATGGCGCCATCTGCAAATTTCTGCATAATGGAATCAGCTCCTGCAATTTTCAGGGGAATAGACCCTGAAAGACCTGCGTGCCAGACTACGAATCCGCTGTATGCAGCAGCAACGAGAAGCGGGTAATGAAGACCGCGTACATTCTTTGCAAGTTCCTTTGCAAGAAGAGCACCGATAATGAGACCGAAACCCCAGTTCAACCAGCAGCAGATAGCAGCTACAAAAGAAACAAGAACGATAGCCTGTGTAGGAGTCTTGGCAAGCTTTGCTATACTTTTCAAGAACTTATGAACCGGCTTTGACTGTGCCATTGCGCTTCCGGTTACAATAATAAGGGCCATCTGCATTGAGAAAGCAAGAAATGCCCACATTCCTCCGCCAAAGTAACCTGTCATTGCTATAAAACTCTGACCTTCAACTACCATACCCAGTATGAATACAATAAAAGAAAGAATCAAAGCAAACAGGAATGCATCAGGAAGCCACCTTCGGGCTACTTTTGCGAAAAAATTCCCTAAGACACGTATCATTTGATACCTCCAATAATGATTTGTGCCCTATATATGCATTTTTGATGCCAGATTTAGAGTTTTTGATAATTTTTTATTTATTTTTATTATTTCATTGTAGGACAGTTAGTTACAGCGACGGCGTATTCCAGCTTTGCAGGAGGCGCTGCATAATCTGCAGCTTAATCTGCAAACTCTTTCATCATGTCTGCAAATTCCTGCAGATGCTAATCCTGAATATCATAGTAATTGAGCCGGTAATGCAGTGTCCGGATGCTTATCCCAAGCGCCTCAGCAGTCATAGCCCTGTTTCCGCCGTTTTCAGACAGCGCCTGCAGTATCAGTTTTTTCTCATAAGCATCCATCTGAAACTTCAGGTCGCCTGAGCAATTTATTTTATCAGAATTGCCTTCTTCAATATTCTCGAGCTTCATCTCACCGTTTTCACTGTAGATGTATGCCTGCTCCAGAATATTCTTAAGTTCTCTGGTGTTTCCCGGCCAGCTGCAGCGCTGAAGCTGCAGCATCTGCTCTTTATTCAGCCAGGCTGAGCGCTCGCCGTATCTTGCATTAAACATCTTCATGAAATGAGAAGCAAGAAGCGGAATATCTACGGCCCGCTCTCTTAACGGAGGGATGTCGAATTTGATTACATTCAGTCTGTAAAAAAGGTCCTTTCGAAAAGTTCCTTTCTCAATTTCATCTTCCAATTTCCGGTTTGTCAGGGCAATGATCCTAACCTGAACACTTTTCTGATGCCTGCCCCCGACACGGTAAAAACTCTTATCCTGCAGAAAACTTAAAAGCTTGGCCTGAATATTAATTGGAATCTCGGATATTTCATCCAGTATCAATGTGCCGCCGTCAGCATCTTCCACCCGTCCTGATTTACTTTCAACAGCCCCGGTAAAAGCTCCTTTCTCGTGCCCGAATAATTCAGATTCAAAAAGAGTTTCTGAAAGCGTTGCACAGTTTACATAAACAAGCGGAGAGGTCGATGCATTTAAAGTATGATGGATCTGATGGGCAAGGATATTTTTGCCGGTGCCGGTTTCTCCGGTTATCAGAACCGGTACATCGGTATCTGCAAGCTTGAAAATCCGCGCTTTTATAGTCTTTATTTCAGGGCTTTCACCTATGAATTCCTGAAAGTAGTTGCACTCCTGCTGCATCCTTTTAAGAATCATATTTTCCCTGTTGACTTCCCGGAACTCCAGGCAGCGATCCACTGCAATGGTTATGCTGTCCACATCGAACGGTTTAGTTATAAAATCATAAGCGCCTGATTTAATTGTTGATACAGCATTATCGATTGTGCCGAGTGCTGTTATTATGATTATCTCAACACCTTCAGACAGCTTTTTAAGAGGAACAATAAGATCAGCCCCGTTTGCATCTGGAAGCTTAAGATCAAGAATGATTACATCCGGCTGAAAATCTCTGGCAGCATCAACAGCCTCGGCTCCGTTTGCTGCTGTTTCAACTTCGAATCTGTCGGTTCTGAAAAGTTCTGAAAGAAAAACCCTTACATTCTTCTCATCATCAACGATAAGCAGCTTATGTTTCATCTATTGTCTCCAGTATTTTCCGGTTGAATGTAACCGTAAATTCAGTATATTCACCGGGAACAGAGTCTGCGGTTATGCTACCGCGATGTTTTTCCATTATCTCGGCACAGAGAGAAAGCCCGAAACCGGATCCCTCAGGTTTTGTTGTAAAAAAAGGAGTGAATATTTTTGCAAGCTTATCAGCTGCAATACCCGGACCATTGTCCCTTATTCTTATACAGACATCCTCATCACCGCTGACTAGAGCAATTTCAATCAGGCCGGGGTTCTCTGTCTTTTCACTGCCGTTTCCTCTTATGGCATCAACACTGTTTTTCACCAGGTTATCCAGCAGCTGCGTGATTTTATTCTTATCAATGCGGATAAAACATTCAGAGGAAGGGCCGGTATCCGAGGTGAAATCTATATCCTGATAAACACTCCGGTAAATTATCAGCAGCTCCTGAAGAAGTCCGGTAATGCTGACAGTTTCAGGCTGAAGTCTAAAACGCCCGCCGTAAATGAGCATTTCATTCAGAAGACCGTTTACCCTCTGCAGTTCCTCGTTTATCAGTGAAAAGAAGTACTCGCGCCGCTCTTCAGGAAGCTCGCGCTTCTGAATCAGCTGGATAAATCCTTTAACAGCCGTGAGCGGATTTTTAATCTCATGGGCGACATTAAGCCCCATCTCTCCCAGAGCCGCCATTCTTTCATTCTCTTTCAGTTGACGTTCATACTGCCTGACTATCGTAACATCCCTGAAAACAAAAACTACTCCAAGGCGCTCGGCGAGATCACTTCTTATCGCATTGCTGGAAACCTCCATAATGCGTTCTTTATCAGCCAGAATCCTGTTGGACAAACCTGAACCGGAGTTCAGCCCCTCTCTTAAAAGAGACAGAAGAGGATCCATGAAAATTTTATTCATATCTTCGCCGACAATTTCATTACTACCGACATCAAAAAGCATCCTGAATGAAGGATTAACCAGAGCGATGGTGCCGGATTCGGTAAGAGCCAGAACACCGTTCACAACACTGTCCAGAACATAGCGGTTATATGATTTGAAGTATGCAACACTGTTGGAAAGCTCATTTACTTTCTGAACGATTATATTAAGTTCACCGTGAATCTCAGGAAGCCGGTACATCGGCTGCGTAATAACCTGCTGGATACCGTCACGGATTATATCAATCTGACCTATAAAGCCTCTGGTAATGGCAACTACGGCAAGATAGATAATAAAAAAAATAAGAATTATGAGCAGAAAGACCTGATTAAGAATTCTGTTCATCTGCATCGATATATCAGACATGGTCTCATTTGCCCAGATGTAGCCGATAACAGCCCCGCTTCTGATGATGGGAATCATACAGTTGAGAATCTTACCCCTTACCAGTTCTCCTTCCTGGACTATGGGTTCTCCAAGTTCCATCACTTCATAGCCCTGATGCCCCTCAAAAATCGGCTGTCCTACCGTATGCTGAAAATCGGAACTCGGTCCGTAGGTGATGATCGCATCAAGCTCCCTGCTGTAGTATCCGACACCTACTCCTTCAATACCCGAGGCTACAAAATCGGTGATCGGAGCAAGCCGCTCATTGAGAATTTTTATTTTTTCACCACGCGCAGAATCCTGAGCTCCTGCCTCCTGAAGTATATCCGAGTATGTACCTTCAAGGGCATGATCAAGCTGATGGGTCAGACCGAACAGCAGTCTTTCTTTCTCATCAAGCAGATCGCGTGTAATTATCATCTTCAGTGAAATCTCGATTGCGGCAAAGCCTATAAGGATAATACAGAAAATAATAAACAGGAGTCTCAACGTAAAATTATGTCTGATAGAATCGATAATCCTGGTCCGGGACAAATTTGTATCCTGTAAGATTAGGGTTGAGTTCAGGATAACCGGAAAAACTTAAACTGTAAATAATTTCCGGGTATCCCGCATATTAATGGTAAGTTGATATTTTACTTTTCCGCTTCAATCATAAACTTGGAAACAGTATTTATCTCAATCAGATTTGACTCATTGCTTATTTTCGGCGGCGAACCTGCTAGTACAAGCACAAGATCATCAGGCTTAACCAGGTCATTCAGTACAAGGCTTCGAACCGCTTTTGATATAAGCTGATCGGTATTTGCAGGAAGTTCCATCAGCTTGGGATACAGTCCGTATGAAAGAGAAAGTTCCCTTGCAACACGCATTTCATGGCATCTGACAAAGATTGGAATCTTACCCCGAAAGGAGGATAGAAGACGTGCAGTGAGCCCTGAATAGGTGTGAACTATTATGGCCTTGATCGGAAGTCTATCTGAAGCCTGAATTGCACTTTTGGCCAGGAATTTCCGAACTTCACCGCCTTGTCCCACAAGATCATGCTTCCAGATGTCCTTGCGGTATTCTTCGGCAGCTTTTGCAACCCTTGCCATTGTAGCTACACTCTCAAGCGGGTACTTACCGTAAGCAGTCTCACCGCTGAGCATAAGTGCTGATGTTCCGTCAAGAACAGCATTGGCTATATCGCTGACTTCCGCTCTGGTCGGACGCGGATTTTCAATCATGGACTGAAGCATCTGTGTCGCTGTAATAACAGGCTTGGCTCTTTTTACGCAGATCTTTATCAGCCGCTTCTGAATCGGGGGTACTTCCTCAGCTGGAATTTCAATACCTAAATCGCCCCTGGCTACCATCAGCCCGTGACATGCTTCAATAATTTCAACAGCATTATCGACACCTTCCCGGTTTTCGATTTTTGCAATGATTTTAACATTGGAATCAGTCTCCCGAAGGATTTTAGCTATTTCATCAATATCACCCGCGTTTCTTACAAAAGAGTGAGCAATGAAATCAATCCCGTTTTCTGCTGCAAAACGCACAAATGCCCGATCCTTATCTGTAAGCGACGGCAGATTAAGATGTACACCTGGAATATTAACACTCTTGCGGTTTTTTACTGTGCCTCTGTTGCCTGCCACTGCAGTAATGAATCCGTCGCCGACAGCTTTCACCGTAAATAGAATATCTCCGTCATCGATTAGTATTGTTGCTCCTGCCGGAATATCCTCGGATACATGGCTGTAGGATACTGAAATAACAGGATACGCATTTCCGGACGTGGAAACCCAGTTTTCAGGAGCAAACAAAACGGTATCACCTGTTTCAACATTAATTCCGTCATCCCCTATTCCGGCAGTCCTTACTTCGGGGCCTTTTGTATCGATTAGAATTCCCGCAAACTCCGAAACGGCACGGATATTCTTAATTACTTTCATTGAGTCTTCAGGGCTCTGGTGTGCGGTATTAAGCCTGAATACATCAACTCCACGATCTACAAGCTCTTTGATAAAATCCACATCACAGTGTCTGTCTGAAACAGTAGCCACTATCTTTGTCTGTTTTTTCATAAAATCTCCCAATTATTCTTCAACAGTAATTATAATAGATCTGGCTCTCATGGTAAACTTAGACATATGTTCATTTTTGATTAGAAGGAGTTCTTTTGGCTGAAATAACGATTATTTACTTCTCAGGTACAGGAAACACATGGTGGGCGGCAAAACAGATAGGTAAAGAGCTGGAATTAAAAGGACATAAATGCCTGATTCTTTCTGTTGAGAACAAGGCAGAACTGATAGATACCGCTCTATCAGTAAGTGATATTATCCTGCTCGGATACCCGGTCTACGGCTCAGACAGACCGCAAATCATTAAAGACTTTATTGAGCAACTCCCGAAAGCAGGGGTTGCGACAGATGGGAACAAACAAGCCTTCGGTATATTCTGTACACAGCTTATATTTTCCGGAGATGGAGCATGGCTTGAAAATGAGCGGATCACCGGGAAGGGCTACAATTTCAAATGGGCTTTTCATCTGCGAATGCCGAACAATATTTCAGTAACAGGGATTCCTCTTCCATATACAAACATCCCTGAAAAGATCTCAAACAGGCTGAGAAAAACCGGAAAACGCATCCGCATTATATCCGGACTGATTTCTTCAGGGACAGCCTTTATTCAAGGGAAGGGAAAGTTCTGGAGGATGATGGGGAATATGCAGAGAAAGCCCTTCAGAAAGATGTATGAAGGCCTTAGAGATGATTTAAGCATAGATACCGTAAGCTGCAGAAAATGTGGCAAGTGCGTCCGGCTGTGCCCCGCAGATAACATTTCAATGGACGGCCATGATAAATTTCCTGAATTCAGCGGCAGATGCATTCTCTGCCTTCGATGCTACAATTTCTGTCCCGATCATGCTATCATGTACAGGGGACAGGGTTTTGTGCCCGGCGGGACGGGTAAAGAGCATCCTTACCGGGGTCCGCTTGACAGTCTTAAGCCCGGAGAACTGAAAATTTGAGAAGAATTCTAAGCCTTGTACAGAAATTCAAGTCAGAACATCCCGATCTCTATTCAGCGTCAGTCTTTATTATTTTAAGCGCACTGCTCATTTTCATCCTGCTGCCGGGAATAAATAATCTTAATTACAGATGGCAGTGGTACAGGATCGATGATTACCTAATTAAAACTGACAGTTCAGGTATACATGCCGGGCCTCTGCTGCAGGGACTGGCCATCACCATATTGATATCTGCATCATCGCTTGTTCTTGCTGTGATATTCGGTTTTATTTCAGCACTTTTCCGGCTTTCCGATTCCTTTACAGCTCGAATAAGTTCAAGAATCTACATCGAGGCTGTCAGGAACACTCCGCTTCTGATTCAGCTTTTTATGATGTATTTTGTTGTAGCCCCGGTTCTCGGAATGGATCGTATCTTCACTGCAGTTTTGACACTCAGCCTGTTTGAAGGCGCCTACACATCCGAAATCATCCGCTCCGGAATACTGGCTGTTGAAAAAGGGCAGTGGGAAGCCGGGTACAGCCTGGCAATGACAAAGACATCGGTCTATCGATATATAATTCTGCCCCAGACTATTCCTAAAATCATGCCTGTAATTGCCGGGCAGCTCATTTCGCTTATTAAAGATTCGGCACTGGTTTCAACGATAGCAATATACGAACTTACAATGCAGGGACAGGTGATAATAGCAGAAACATTCCTCACTTTTGAGATTTGGTTTACTGTAGCCGCCGGATATCTTATATTGAATACAGGGCTTACGCTCTTATTGAAAAAGTTCGAAAAACAAATTGGAGGATTTAAATGAAAATTCAGAAATTTAAAACACTTCCGTTACTGCTTCTTTTCGCTGTAGTGATTATTTTTTCAGGCTGCTCAAAGAATTCAGGGGACGGCCCAGGCACAGCTTCAGCAGAACAAACCGACCAGCTTGAACAAATCCTCAGGGACGGAACTCTTAAAGTGGGACTTTCAACCTTTGTGCCCTGGGCAATGCTGAACAAAAGCGGTGAGCTTGTAGGTTTTGAGGTGGATGTAGCCAATAAACTGGCTGAAGATATTGGTGTAGAGATTGAGTTCATACAGACAAAGTGGTCGGGAATAATCCCCGCTCTGCTCACAGGTAAATTTGACATAATAATTGGCGGCATGTCGGTTACACCGGAAAGAAATATATCAGTAAACTTTACCGATGCATACGAATACAGCGGACAATCCATTGTGGCTAACCTTGAAACCGCCGGTGGACTAACTTCGCTCGATGATTTCAATAACGGTGATATTGTCATAGCTGTCAGAACAGGAAGCACCGGAGCCACAGCTGCAAAACAGTTCATGCCTAAAGCTCAGTTAAGGATGTTTGATGATGAACCCCAGGGCATTCAGGAGCTAATTAACGGCAGAGTTGACGCCTGGGTATCAGCCTTTCCTTTTCCTCAGCTTCAGGCAGAGAAGTATCCGGATAAACTGTATATCCCTATTGACCCTGAAATCTTCAGAAACGAACCCATAGCCTTTGCCGTTCGCAAGGGAGAGCATGATTTCATGAACTTCCTGAATAACTGGATTGCACTTAAATGGGCGGATGGTTTTCTTGATGAACGCTACAGATACTGGTTCATGTCGGACGAATGGGCCGACCAGGTTGATGTTTCAGCGGAATAAATCTATTGAGACATCATCCGGTTAAAAAGTACAAAATAAAACCGCTTGATTTTATTCTGACGGGCCTGATTATTTCAGGCCTTGTTTTTATATTTTTAAGGATCAGGCTTAATCTCAGATACGAATGGGCATGGGATATCATTCCAAAATATATTCTAAAAATCAATCCGGAAACGGGAAGGCTTATTCCGGCTGTAATTCTCCAGGGCCTTATTCTAACTGTTAAACTCAGTATATGGGGAATCATCTCCGGCCTTCTAATAGGAACCGTATTCGGGATAGCCGGCTCAGGAAAAAATCTTTTCGGAAGAATAATCAGACATATCTATGTAGGCTTCGTCCGCAACATCCCCCCTATTGTGCTTGTATTCATATTCTATTTTTTCTTCAGCAGTCAGATTCTTGACAATCTTGGTATTGAGAAAGTACTAAAAGCAGCAGATCCCGGGGTGATAAAACTAATAACGATAATTTTTATAAAACCTTCGCTTTTAAACGAATTCTTCTCTGCAGCGCTCAGTCTTGCCATCTATGAAGGAGCCTACATCACCGAGATTATCAGAGCCGGTATTGAATCGGTTCCCAAGGGACAGATTGAGGCTGCAAAAGCTCTGGGAATGTCTCCTCTGTCCAGGCTCAGACACATCATACTGCCCCAGGCCGTAACTCAAATGCTGCCTCCTCTCTCAGGACAGTTTATTTCAACGATTAAAGATTCAGCAATAGTATCAGTCATTTCCATACCTGAACTTACATTTCAGGGGCTTCAGGTAATGGCATCCACATATGCAACCTTTGAAATATGGATAGTAATCACAGTGATTTACCTTATTCTGACAGGGGGATGTTCACTGATTTTTGAAAGAATATTTTCAGGCAGGAAGGCTGCAGGAAGATAGGAATATAAAAAAAGGACTGTATCTAACAGTCCTTCTGTTTAAAAAGCCGTAAAAACGGCATGATAAAAATTAGTCAGCAAGAATAGCGTCAACAGGACAAACATCGGCACATGCGCCACAGCTGGTACATGTTTCCGGATCAATCCATCTTAAACCATCTTTTTCGCTGATTGCTTCCATCGGGCATTCTGCTTCGCAGGCGCCGCAATTTGTGCATTCTTCAGTAATCTTGTAGGCCATTTAAGTCCCTCCAATAATGATTATGCCAGAATAATAATATCCAAAACTTTAGATGTCAACCAAGTACATAAAAAGAATTGAACATCATCCTAATTATTTTTTCTTGTGTCTGTTCTTTCTCAGCTTTTTCTTTCTTTTATGTGTGGCTATCTTATGCCTTTTTCTTTTACGTCCGCAGGGCACTGTAAGCTCCTTAATAATGATTTACAAATTAGTACCTGATTATGCCAGAACTCGATAAAGTTTTCAAGTCCTTATTAAGCAGGGTTTAATCTAATCCAAATATTATATGCAGGTCAGCCTCAGTATAGGGCTTTTTCCTTGAAAACACAGGGTTAAGGTTGTATAGTTTTTAATGACAAATGGAAAAGTTAGTAAGCAGCTTAAGCTTTAATATTACCGATCCCGGTATTACCGAAATACTCATTAGCCTCAATGGGCAGAAAGGCGTTTACACAAAGCATTTCAATCAGAATGAAGAAGCTTTTCTCAAAACAGAAGAAGAATTTACTGTTCCGGCATTTAAAATTCATCATGATCCGGGAGAACCTGATCCGGGTAAAGAATATATAGAAGCCCTCAGGAGTCTGGTGAACAATCTGTCGGGAATCTTTCCACAGGTTTTTAAGGGAACTTCATACTATTTCGATCCGGCGGAGATCCTGAGACCCTGCTTTATACAGCTTATCGAATTAGAGCAGAAATATTATCTTTATCTTTTTAGACCGGATCTTAATATCCATTATTCTGATGCTAAAATAACAGTTCCGGGAACCAACGATAAAACAGAGGCATACTCAACCCGGAAGCTATTTTTCGAAAGCCTCATTATACCTGTAGAAAAACCCGAAACAGAGCCCGGCTTCAATATGATAAATATCAAACGGATGTTCCGCTCCACATGGGCCGGTGAATCAAAAAAAGGCTATGATAAAAGCGGACAATGGATTGACCACGAGGTAACAAAGCTGCTTAGTTCCGTGCTTATGCCTGAGGGCAAAAGAATTTATCCATACTATCCTATCCGCTGCGACTTTAATACTGTCTGCCTGTCCCCGCCTGAACTGTCTCCTGAAGGCCGTAAGAAGCTTCTTCCGCTTTTCATCCGATTCTCGGACCTGATCGAACCAGACAGCCTTCAGATTGAACAGTATTTTAAAATTAATAATTTTGAAAAGAACTCGGACATCTATAAATCAATCAGAAGCAAGGTACCCGAAGAATGGACAAAGATTTGGACTTCGCATACAATCAGTCCGTATCTGAATGAATCGGATATGAAGGAGTACCTTTTTGAAGTCGGAAAACCGGGAATTTAACTACAGCATCAACGGTAAAAATCTTAAAGATCTCAAAGTAACCGTCATGGGGCTTGGACTGCACGGCGGCGGAAGTTCTTCGGCACGATTTTTTGCCTCACACGGAGCTTCAGTCACAGTCACAGATCTTAGGGATGCTGATACGCTGAAAAAATCCATCGAAGATTTATCCGGGTTTGACATCAGGTACGTTCTTGGCAGACATGATATCGAAGATTTTGAAAATGCTGATATTGTCATCAAAAACCCGGCAGTCAGGCCTGATTCACCTTATTTGAAGGCCGCAAAGCAGCTTGAAACCGATATATCGGTATTCCTGAGGTTCAATAAAAGGCCGGTCATTGCGGTAACAGGCAGCAAGGGAAAATCAACCACGGTTTCGGCAATTAACCATGTAATGAAGATGGTTTATCCCGATACAGTTCTGGGTGGAAATATCACAGTGTCTCCCCTCACCTTTATTGACGAATGCACATCAGAATCTGATGCTCCGGTCATTCTTGAACTATCCTCATGGCAGCTGTCCGATCTGCGGGGAATGGAGCTTTTGAAACCAAAGGTATCATTAATCACCAATATCATGCATGACCATCAGGACAGATATTCCTCAATGGATGAATATGCCGATGACAAGGCTGTTATATTTGAAGCACAGACTGTCAAAGAGTATACAGTTTTCAACCTTGACTGTCCGTATACAGAAAGATTTTTTAACGGCTGCAATGCAGCACCTTCATTTTTTACAGCTGATTATTCTGAAAACCTTCCTGAAAACTATTCCGGGGCCTTTCTTGAAAATGACGGCGGATACTTTATCAACGAGGATGGTGAGTCTGTAAAGATACTGAATAATGAGAATACACTGCCGGGCAAGCATAACCGGCTCAATCTGCTGGCTGCCGGTGAAGTCTGCCTTCTTTTCGGATTAGAACCTGAAACTATAAGGATAGGGCTTTCGGAGTTTCCCGGAATAAGGCACCGGCTTGAGTTTGTCCGTAACTTTGACAATATCAGATGGTATAACGATTCAGCTGCAACAATTCCGGAGGCAGCCCTCGCGGCAGCCGGAAGCTTCAACAAGAGAGTTTTCCTGATTGCAGGCGGTGCCGATAAGAACCTTGATTTCACACCGCTTGCAGAGGCAGCCGCAGGCGCTGAAGCTGTCAGTCTGCTTTCCGGCACAGCCGATGAAAAGATAACCAGTCTGTTAAACTCAAGAGGAATAAGCTATGGCGGCCCGTTTAAAAGTCTTGAAGAAGCGGTGGAGTATGTAAGAAAACAGGCAGCCGGAAGGCATCGGCAGATTGCCGTGCTCTCACCGGGCTGTGCGTCATTCGGTATGTTTAAAAATGAATTCGATCGGGGCGACCGGTTCAGAGATTTGATAAACAGCCTGTAATTTTAAACTACAGCAACCTTAATTACTATTTTTCGAATATCCTCAGCCCCTGTATCAGGATGGCAGCAGGGCTTGTGGGCATCCTGAGGGAACAGGATTGCAAAGCGTGTATTTGACAGCGGAAGCATAATCTGCTGAAGCTCATCCTCTTCAAAGAAGCCGATATCTGATTCTGTATTAAACTTGCCTGCAGGAATACGCCCCTTCAGCGGTTTGTAGCCGCAGAGCTCGTTTCCGAAACCAAGCAGCTGTATGTCGATATATTTTACGTGAGCTTCGTATTTTATGTCTGAAGGATTCTTTGTGCTGTAATCTGAAACCTGAACCCGTAGATCATCACCTTCAATCCTGTGAACACCGGGTTCATATTTAAAAACATTACCTGATGAAATGATCTGCAGAGCCCTGTCAATCAGGGGGCTCAGGCCCATGTAGCTGCTGATGTTATCAACTGTATCGTAAATCATTATTTATTCTTCCTGTACCGTTTCCAGCCGTTCTCAATGGCTGTCCTTAAAAACACGTTATTGCTGCAGATTATCTCTTTCCAGTTTTCTTCGCCGGTATACCAGAACTCGCCGACAAACATACGCGAGCCAAGAGCCAGCGAGACCTCACATGCCCTATCAAAATCTACATGGCCTGTTCCGAAGGGCATCTCACGAAAAACTCCGGGTACAGTCTCTTTAAGATGTACCGCACTGATGTGGCCCCTTCCCGTTTTAAGATCCTCAGCAAAATCAGTTCCATAAGACACAGCTGCATTGGTTATATTTCCAATATCAGGATATATCTGAAGATAAGGTGAGTCAATCTGCTTCACCCACGCAGCAGCCTTTTCAACAGTATTTATAAGCTCTGTTTCCATCGTTTCAAAGGCTAGAGTAACACCCTTACGTGCGGCAATCTCTACTGAGGCAGAGAGATTCTTCCCGAAGATTTCCCGACTCTCCTCTGTTGAATCTTCGTAATAAACATCATATCCGGCAATCTGAATTATTCTAATTCCGATATCGGCCGCCAGATTAACGGCATCAGCCATAATCTCAAGACTTCGCTTCTGAACACCGGGATCAGGATGGCCAAGGGGATATTTGCGGTGACCGCTTAAGCAGATGGAATAGACCGGAACCCCGGTTTTTTCAATAGAATTACGAAGTGCATTCCGCTGCTCAGTTGTCCACTTCAGCCTCCCCAGCTTCTCATCAGTTTCATCTATCGACAGTTCCATATAATCAAAACCGCATTCACCGGCTGTTGATAGTTTTTCTTCAAGCGTCAGAAAACCGGGCATGCTTTTTTCATACAGCCCAAGTATATACTCACTCATTTTACGCAGTACTCCTATTTATCATGTAAGTTAAATCTATATCTGAAACCTGTCCCAGACAGTATCAAGGGCTTCAACAACAGCCCTGTATTTTTCATATTTCAATCTGTATATTTCAGTTTTTTCAGCATCAGGAAGTACCGGCGCATTTACCTTGACCATAGCGGCTGCAGCCTGACGGTAATCACTGAAAGCGCCTCCGGCAACAGCTGCGGCCATTGCAGCACCCATGGCACCCAGTTCTGAAACACCGGAGACAGTCTCAACAGGAAGTCCAAGAACATCAGCAAATATCTGAACCCAAAGGGGCGAATTAGCCGCACCGCCTGCAAGCCTTACAGCTTCGGGAGCCTCTCGGACTGAAAGAAGTTTATCAATATGCATTTTATGTGAAAAAGCAACGCCCTCAAAAACAGCTCGTAAAATGTGTGCCCTGCTGTGGTAGGTGGTAAGCCCGATAAAACTTCCCTTAGCCATAGGATGGGCATTAGAACCGTACAGAAACGGTAGATAGTACACCTCTGTATCAGCAGCCTCGGTTGAAGAAACAAGTTCATTGATAAAACTGTATTTCGATACACCTTCGGGTATTTCCGATTTATCCAGAATATTGTCTATTATCCATTCAAGATTTCCCGCACTTGTGGGGCTGCACTCTTCAAGAAGGTAATAGCCCGGAATGGCAAACAGTGAATTCATTGCTATACTTGTACCGATTATGGGTTCAGGATTTATGAACTCATTTACGCTCCAGGTTCCTGTAATTGTGCAGAGCTGTTCGGGTCTTGTAATATCCATTGCAATAGCACAGCCGTCAATATCAAACATTCCACCGGCAACCGGGGTACCTGCCTTAAGTCCTGTAAGCCTGGAAGCTTCCGCGGTTATGCTTCCGCAGTTATCAGATGAATACTTTAGAGGTGCAAGCCTGCTGTAAACCTCCGGAATACCGAGCATCTCAAGCATTTCAGCATCAAAACTGGCACTCTGCAGGTTCATCAGACCTGAACTGGAAATGTCGGTAGCCTCGGAAAAAGCTTCGCCTGTGAGACGAAATCTAATATAATCTTTCACCGAGAAAACCCACTTTATGTTGCTGTAAATATCAGGTTCATGCTCCTTCAGCCAGGCAAGAAGAGATACCTGATGGCAGGCTACAAGCTGCTGACAGAGCTTGGGGTAAAGTTTGTCAAAGGTCCCGTCAGCCTTCCACTTTTGCGGATATTCCCAGGCACGGTTGTCCGTGGAGACAATCCCGTTGAAGGCCGGCTTTCCGTCATTACCCCAGAGATACAGTCCCTTTCCATGCCCGCAGACAGCTATCCCGCTTACGGAATCAGGTGACACGTATGATTTTTCTATTACTTCCTTCACACACTCACAGTTTTTCAGCCAGAGAGCTTCCATGTCGCGTTCAGTGTATCCGGGTTTAGGTGTGATAACAGGAGTCTGTCTTGATGCAACCGCAATCTGGCTGCCGGAAAGATCAAATAACGCAGCCTTTATTACTGTGCCGCCGTTGTCCAGTCCAATTACATATTTACCCATGCAGGAACTTTATCATATTAATCAGCGTTCAGGCAGTAAAAATAATCGGAATAGTCAAAAAGTTCAGAACAATCGGGCTTTAACCGATATTTTTTACAGCAGCATATCTGGCTATAACAGCCTGTACGGCAAACCCGACTATGGCAAGAGCCATGAAGCTTATAAATGCGGTATATATAGAATGATACTGGTAAAGGTAGCCTCCCCCGACAGAGCCTGCAATTACTCCGAGGGTAAGAAAACTCTCATGAAGAGCCATTCTTTTACCGCGATTGTCGGCTCCTGCTGAACCGTGAAATATGCTGTTTGAATATGCAAGTGAGAAAAGAAAACCGAATACCGACAAAAGTATATAAAAACCCGCCATAAATCTGTTTACGAAAAGAAGAATCATTACGGCAGCTACTGCTACCTGTGTCAGCATGATTAATTTACTGTTGAAATGCCATTTATCTGTTTTTCCCAGCAGAATAAAACCTGCGGCAGTGACGGCTCCCCTGATAAAAAGGAGATTTCCGGCAACACTCTCTCCATACCCCAGACTGTCGCGAATAAAAAGGGGAAAGATATTATTGAATAGGCCGAGTACAGCATATGAACAGAAAACGCCTATCCAGCCGGCATAACGCAGAATGGTCCCCCTGCCGTCATTAATTCTTTCTATTTCCGGTTCTGTCTGCTCAACCGCCTGCGGTTCATGAGTCTCAGGAGCCGGCGCGGCAGCTATACGCTTTTTGCCCGGGGCTTTCATATCCTCTATAAAAGCAAGCCCGGCAATAACCGAGGCTGCAATTAAGCCCAGAAATACAAGGTCCATATAAAAAGCAAGTGAAAGCTGATGCTCAACTGCAAAACCGCCTACAAGCGGTCCGGTTAAGGCTCCTGTTGACCAGCTTATATTGAACCTTGCGACCGCCTTTCCAAGGTTCCTGTTATCAAGTCCGGTAGAAAACCAGCCCATCAGCTGCGGCCAGAAAAAAGCCGGAGCTGTTGCGAAAGCCAGATACAGGACCAAAGCCGCAGCGGCTGACTCTACGCGGATCAACATTGCTATTGAACCGAGCATCAGAAATACAGAACCGAGCATTGAAAGCGCAGGATTGATTTTATCCTGAACGCGGGTTAACAGCATGCAGCCGGCAGTATAACCTGCAGAACCGACCGCGAAATACCAGCCGATCACCGATGCATTGAGTCCAAGCGAATCTTTGAGCAGAAAAATCAGTGAGAAATTAATCAGGGAAAGATTCACGTTCATCAGAAATGCCGCTGGAAACAGAACTGCAGTCTTTTTGAGTTTCATTTTATCTGCCTATTTTTTTAAGACGTCTGTAATAAAAGTTTCGAAGTTTTTCCGCGGTACGGTAGGCTGTATACAGGCTTCTGCTGAAAGGATAATCCCAGCTTCCCGGCCTGTGAAGGATTTCACCGCCGAAGCCGGTCTTAAACCGGTACAGACCGTACATTGGATGATTCGGATCATTTACAGGAGGAATTCCGAAAAGATCATAGCTTCTGCATCCTGCCGCTACAGCCTGCTGTATTGCCTCCCACTGAAGGGCGTATGCCGGCATGTAGTTCCGCTTTTCATTCGAAGATGCTCCGTACAAATAAACTGCACGCCGGTCTTCAGGCGGACCCTGAAAACTGATAACAATGCCGGCTTCGACCCTGCCGTCAATCACTGCCTCAAGCAGCCGAAGTTCCGGGGCCTGTCCTGAAGCAGCGCCTTCTGCGGACATATTAAAAAATGTTTCGTAGTATTCGTAGTTGTGCAGCGCGATCTTATCACGCTCGGATGTAACCTTGTAGATCTCATACCATTTTGGAAGAGCTTCGATACCGGAAGTACGGATTTCAACGCCCTTCTTTGCAGCCAGCCTGATGTTATACCGGGTTTTTGATTTCATCCCCTTCATCACAGCCTCTGCACCGTCATTAAGATCCAGGATAACAGTACTTACAGGCTGAATATCCATACTTGCATGAGTGAAAACTCCTGAAGCTTTAAGCTGCTCACCCGGGTATTCACCTGCCCCATCACCAAGAGAAGGAAGCCTTATCCCCCACGGCGGATCAAAGCGTAGAAAGATACAGCCGGCAGGAAGCAACGGTTTCAGTGTCCGCGCCAGCTCCGCTGTGTAATTCCAGTACTCATCAAGGGATGCACCGGCCGAAACCTGAAAATCCGGACCGCCGGGTACATAAGCAAGACTTCTGCCAGCACCCAGGGTTCTGCAGAGAACCAGGAGCGGACGGCCGTCAGCTATAAAATACAGGGAAGACCATCCGAATCTGGATTTAAGCTCTCCCCAGAAACCAGTCTGCAGAAGATTTCCGTGCCGGTTTATATCATCTGAATTTACTTTTTCCAGTTTAATATCAGGCATCTGATAAAATCAGCCTACCTCGCCGTTTTTCACTGCATCTGTGGTTAGAATCCTGCTTCCGGTCGACAGTTTCTTATCACCGACCATAATCTCACCATTCTCAGTCCTGATCGGAATATCAAAGAACTGATCAACCTTGAGTCTGGCGCATTCAGGAAGACTGCCGGCGTCATCTCCTTCAAGGACAATTCTGGTTCCGGGTTCAGCATCATCGGCAAATATAACTTCTACCGTTTCTTTTCCGTCAGCGTCGGCTGCAGATGCGGCAAGAAGCATCCCCTCACTCTTAACCCCCCGCAGCTTTGCAGGCTTCAGATTCGATACGAGGATAATATTGCGATTAAGCAGTTCTTCTTCCTTATAATGAGGAACAAGTCCTGACACTATCTGTCTCGGTTCGGTTTCACCGGTATCAATTGTTTCAATATACAGTTTATCTGCTTCAGGGTGCCTGTCGATTGCCGTAATCTTTGCGACTCTAAGATCTACTGAGGCTCTAAACCTCTGGTCAGCAGGAAGATCAGCTGCAGGTTTAGCACTCTCTTTTGCAACCGCCTTTCCCTTCTCTTCCTGTTCAGCTCTTTCCTTCTGGCTTCCGGCAAACCGGGTTCTGAAGGCTTCAATTTCATCATCTTCAAGCTTTCTAAACAGCAGCTTCGGCTTGCTGATCTGTTTAAGATCATCACGCCGTCCAAGGCTGTCCCAGCTCATATCCGGATTTCCAAGGAATCCGGCGATACTTTCAGAGGTTGATGGAATGTAGGGTGCAACAAGGATGGCCAGGTCGCGCACAAGGTAAGTAAGCTCAGCAAGAAGTGCGGCAGCTGCGGCCTCGTCTTCCTTGATAACCTTCCAGGGTTCGCCTGCCTGAAAAGCTTTGTTACCCATATCTGCAAGTTCAAAAATCTTTCTAAATGCATCTCTGAGTTCCGCCCATTCAAGCAGCTCGGTTATTTCAGCGATCCGCTTCTTTGCCTCAGCTGTAAATACGCTATCGGCAGAAGCTGCCGGAACAACACCGTCAAATGATTTATTGAGGAAGGTCAGGGTCCTGTTGATTAGGTTACCGAGGTTTCCGATAAGCTCGGAATTAACCTTCTCCTGAAAGTCCTTCCATGTAAACTGAACGTCCGATTTCTCGGGACGGTTGTAGTAAACATAAAAACGCCATACATCGGCTGCAATTCCTGTTTCCTTTGCATCGGTACCGAATACACCTGTACCCTTGCTCTTTGAAAACTTTCCATTTTCGTAATTAAGGTACTCGGAAGATGACATGTGATGAAGCATTGTCCATTTTTCACCTGATCCCAGAAGTGAGGATGGAAAAATTACTGTATGAAAGGGAATATTGTCTTTTCCGATGAACTGAAAAAGCTCTACTTCTTCGGGATTCATCCACCAGCTTTTCCAGTCGTCTGTAAGGGTTGCTGTGATTGAAACGTAGCCAATCGGCGCGTCAAACCATACATAGAAAACCTTGTCTTCGTAGCCTGCCTTGGGAACTGGAATTCCCCACTTAAGGTCACGGGTAATGCAGCGCTCATGCAGTCCGTCGCGGATCCAGCTTTTGGTCATCTGGACGGCATTATGCGCCCACCGGCCTTTTACTGAAGTTTCCTCCATCCATGATTCGAGCAGGGGCAGAATCTTTGGAAGATCTATGTAGAGATGGTTAGTATCCTGCTCATGCGGATGTGCTCCGCAGGTTCCGCAGCGGGGTTCTATAAGTTCGGCCGGGTCAAGCAGCTTACCGCAGTTTTCACACTGGTCGCCACGGGCATCCTCATAACCGCAGTGCGGGCAGGTGCCGCGTACATAGCGGTCGGCAAGGTAGCGGTCGCAGCTGTCGCAGAAAAGCTGTGTATCGGTCTTTTCGAGAATATATCCGGCCTCATCAAGCTTCAGAAATATGTGCTGAACAATCTCGGTCTGCTCCGGAGTGGATGTCCTGCCCCACTTGTTGAAGTCTATGTTGAACCATTCATAAATTTCAGTATGAATAGCATGATAGCGATCGCAGAGTTCCTTTGGTGAAACACCTTCTTCAAGTGCCTTGGTTTCGGTTGCTGTACCATATTCGTCGGTTCCGCAGACATACATGGTTTCATAGCCGCGCAGACGGCAGAAACGTGCAAAAACGTCGGCGGATAGCACCTGTATAAGATTTCCCAGATGAGGGATATTATTTACGTAGGGTAATGCTGAGGTAATTAGTCTCTTCTTCATGGACGCATTTTAGCCTTATATAGTAGATTGGTCAACGAATCAGTGAAGAACTAGTTCCCGGATTTCTTTATCAAATTTCAACCGGATTCAGATATTTTGAAATTCTTGCCTGAATATTTACCTCTCCAGTCTGTAATATTCAGTATGGTTGCATGTTTAGACTTCTGTCGCGGAGTTTATTTCCTTGACTAGGTCTCTAATCATAAGTAACCTCTAAGTAATGGAAAAATTCAGGAGGAATCATGTCTGAAAAGAACGTCAGCCCTGGTGCGAAAAATTTTTCGTTCAGGCCGAAGATTGTTGCGGTAATAATTGTTGCCGTAATAGTCCTTGCAGGTTTACTGACCAGCTTTTATATGGTGGACCAGACAGAGCAGTCTGTCATTCTGCTTTTTGGAAAATTCAACCGGATAACAGGTCCGGGATTGCATTTCAAAGCCCCGTTTGGAATAGAACAGAACTTCAATATACAGACACAGGTTATACAGAACATGTCGTTTGGCTTCCGGACCGAGAGAGCCGGCATTGAAACTGTTTATGCAAAGGGTGACTACCCGGAAGAATCGGTAATGCTTACTGGAGATCTTAATATTGTTGATGTGGAATGGGTAATCCAGTACAGGATTGTGGATCCGCGGGAATGGCTTTTTCAGGTTGAGAACCGTGAGAAAACCATCCGTGATATTTCACAGTCTGTCATCAACATGCTTGTGGGAGACAGAGCCATACTTGACGTAATGGGTTCTGAACGTACTGCAATTTCACTTCAGGCTCAGGAAAGAATGAATGAGATATTCGACACTTACAAACTTGGAATATCGGTAACAACTGTACAGCTTAAGAATATTGTACCGCCGGTAGGTGAAGTTCAGGATGCTTTTGAAGATGTTAACATGGCCATCCAGGATATGGAAAAGCTCATTAACGAAGGTAAAGAAGCTTACAACAAGGAAATCCCCAAAACCAAGGGTGAAGCTGCCCAGATGATTCAGGTGGCTGAAGGTTACGCCAAAGAAAGGGTTAATGAAGCCCGCGGTGACGTTGCCAGATTTAACTCGGTTCTTGAGGAATACCGGAAAAACAAGGAAGTTACGCGTTCAAGACTTTATATAGAAATGATTGAAGATGTATTCGGTGCAGATACCGGAACGGATATTGTTGACAAGAATCTTGAAAACTTTCTCCCGCTCAAATCTCTTAACGGAGGTGCACAATAATGAATAAACTTATTCGTAACCTTATAATTATTGCAGTAATTCTGATCATTGTGTTTGCAGCAGGACCATTTTATGTTCTTTATGAGGGACAGCAGTCTGTGGTCACAAGATTCGGGCGAATCATCAGTTCAGACACAGAGGCTGGACTCAAGTTCAAAATGCCCTTTGTTGATACTGTAACAAAATATCCGAAGAAACTTCTTTCATGGGACGGCGATGCACAGAGAATTCCAACCGCAGAAAACCAGTTTATCTGGGTAGATGCTACAGCAAGATGGAATATTGTTGATCCGGCCAAGTTCTATGAATCAGTAACAACACTTGAGCAGGCTTACGCCCGTATGGATGATGTTATCGACTCCTCTGTAAGAACAGTTATTGCCGAAAACTTCCTTCGTGAAGCAGTTAGAAATACAAACAGCATAAATGAAAGAGTATTTGCCGATACAGAAACAGACACCGAAGATACTGATATCACAGCTGAATATGATGAGGATAAATTTTCTGAAATCGAAAAAGGCCGTGAAGAGCTTTCTGATGCAATGTACTCTGCAGCCAAGGGAATTGTTCCCCAGTACGGTATTGAGCTTAAAGACATTATAATCAGGCAGATCCGCTACTCTGATGACCTTACTACAAGTGTTTACAACCGAATGATTAAGGAAAGAAATCAGGTAGCTCAGAGATACCGCTCTGACGGTGAAGGCCAGAAGGCTGAATGGCTTGGTAAACTCGACAATGAAAAACGAAGCCTTCTGTCGGAAGCATATGCCCTGTCCGAAGAAATAAAGGGTCAGGCTGATGCTCAGGCTGCGGCAATTTACAATGAGGCATACAAAGTAGATCCGGAGTTCTATAAGTTCTGGAAATCTGTTGAATCATATCGTCAGGTTTTACCGAAATTTAACAAAACACTGACAACCGATATGGAATATTTTAATTATCTTTATGATCAGGAAGGTCGTTAATAAACGACCGGCGGCCGTTTTTTAACGACCTTTTGAAATAATCGAATCTTCATAAATGAATATTCGATTATTTCCGGCTTCCTTTATGTGACTTTAGTTACATGTTCACGGTAATTTAGTTGCCGTTGTCCGGAGTACCCCTCCGGATATTATATATAAAAAACCCGGCCACAAACCGGGTTCTGGCACCGTTTGGAACATAGTTTTAAACGGTGTTTTTTTATATAACTGTTTTATAGAATCTGGTTAAACTCTACTTTTTCACCATCAGGTCCTGCGATTACAAAGTAGCTTACTCCATCAGCCTGAAGCGGAAGGGTGATTGGAGCATCGCTCAACGGGATATAACCCATAGCCTTGACATCAGAAAAGGCAGCGTTAATATCCTTTACATTAAGAGCCAGATGATCTATCGGACCGGTTATTCCCCTGCCACTGTCAACCCCGGCAGCAGGCTGATAAAGTTCAATACAGAACCCGCTGATATCAATAAAAGCCACATATGTCGTTCCTCCGTCTTCCTGAAGCTCAAATCTGCTGAGAATCTTAAAACCGATGCTCGAATAAAATTCAATTGATTTCTCAATATCAGACACCGGCAATCCAAGATGCTGAAACCCGGTAAGGTTTTCTGCAATACCCATAAACATCTCCTAAGAATAAAGTTATAAATATATTAGCCGTTTACCAGCTGTTTTTTAACAAATTCTACTGCTTTTGCCGCCTCGCTATCAAGATCGGCTCCAGGCATCAGATCACGCCATACGGCAATATCACGGCCGACTTTTCCGCCCGGCCTTACAAATGGTTCCATCACAAGAGGTCCGGCAAGTTTAATTGCATCCTCAAGGGAATCTTCCTCTATATTCATGTAAAAGGTATCAAGGAGGATCCTGCAGCTGGGACTATTTATCTCTTCAACGTAAGAAACAGCTTCAGCGCTAGTGTTCAGCACAAACTGCTCAAACCTGTTGATTACTTCGACATTAAGGATGATACCGTGATCCTCCGCCGGTTTAACAAGCTCACGCATACTTTTCAGGCTTTGCTCGAGGACAGGCCGCTTATCATCCAGGCCTTCAGGAAATACGGCCGGCCAGTAACTGTGAACGGTACCGCTGATCATTTTTCCATCCATTGAGGAAACCGCAGCAGCCTGAATCTCAAGTTGATCAAACCCCAGCTTTTTAACTCTGGCTATATAGGGCAGAAAATCGGCTTCCCAGGCATCAGCCCAGAATGCGTACTAGATACCAACCTTCCTCATATTTTTCTCCTCTTTTTTACTCAGGCTGCAAATATCAGTTATTAATTATATGCTTTTCAAGTTTCTCATAACCTTCCGGACCAATCTGAATCTCCCGAACCCTGTATCTTTTACCCTTGCAGTCAATTCTTATACTCTCATCAGGAGTTGTAAACGCCTTAATATCAGCTGTCTCCAGTATACTGTACTCTCGGCTCAACAGTGAAAAGATTTTTAAAATCCCGGGTTCCAGAATTAGAAATGGATTATTCTGCATCAGCTTCGTCCTGATGTAGAACATTATTGTGAGCAGAAGAAATATAACTGCAATAATGATATCTAAAACTTCAAATGAATTAAAAAAACGGAAGACAAAATATAGACAGAAAAGCAGATACGGAATCGGAATAAAACGATTAAATTTTGAAAGCGAATAATTTATTTGTTCAGTCATAGCTTAAATATATGCTTTAAAATGATTTTATTAAATACTTGGGATCTTTTTGCTAAAAATAAAATCCGGACATCATTAAATGTTGATTATTTAAGTAATATAGGAATAATTTAATGGAACACTAAAAAGGAAGGTTAAATATGAGCATATTTACACAGGAAGATAATAATTCACTCGATAATATAATTTCCACTCGACATTCAATCAGAGCATTCAAAGAAGACATACCGCCGAAAGAAAAGATTGAGGCCGTTGTAGAAGCCGGTATGAAAGCTCCATTTGCCTCTGTTTCTGCAGATGATATTGATGTTTTCAGACATTTCTTCGTTGTACCCAGGGAAAGCGGAAAGCTTCCTGAGATTGACAGACTGATTAGGGAACAGTCTCTTGAAGATCTGAAAGGCCTGAATAAAGAAATTGAATCAGACCAGTTTATCCGGGATCACAGCAAAATTCTTAAAGGCCTGTGGTCGATGGTTGCAGAAAAAGGGATTCCCGGATTCACTGAGGTACCCTATCTGGTTGTTGCCGCCGAATGGGCCGGTGCAAGAAGGGCTGAAAGACAGAGTCTTGCCCATGTTATGCAGAATATGTGGCTTAAAGCAACTGCACTTGAGCTTGGTTTCTGTCTTGTATCACCGATTGAAAGTATGATGAATAACGATCAGTTCTGCAGCCTCTTTGATCTTCCGACGGGACGCTACGGTTTTCACGGCTGTATGATTGGTTATTCAAAACAGGAACTTGATAAAGTTAAGGGAAAACCGGTTACCGGAAAGGTCGAGTGGCTGTAAAAGCCACTCAATTTAATCAGGGCAGTCCGGCAATCTCTACCTCATTGCGTTCATTCATATCGCGCAGAATCTGGAGAATTTCAAATTGTGCTTTACGTACTTCTTCAATATCAGAGCTTCCCTCACCTATTTTCTGAATCATCAGATGCTGCTCTTCAGTTGAAAAATCGGAGAGCAGGATTTTTTTTACCTTCCTGTCGACAATTGACATGGCCTTCAGAAGAACTTTATGCTCAATCATTTCATATAACCTTCGGCGTGTGCCTTCAGATAAAATTACAAGATCTTCAAATACGAAGCTGTTCTGCTTTACAAATTCAGCCGCAGCCGGATCAATCTGCTCAAGCTCATTAACAAGTCTTGTTTCTGTAAAACGATCACAGCCGGCCAGTATACCGACAAGTTCAGGCAGGGTGATTATTTTATGATACTCTTTAATAAAGTCCATACCGGTCTTTACTTTCCCGATTTCTTTCAGCAAATCTTCTGACAGTTCCGCATTACTTTTCACCGACTTTACAAGCTCCACCTGACTGTAAAGCGAGAGTCGGCAGAAGACATCTGCCCCAAGCAGTGATTTTTTCAATTCATTCACAGCATATTCCTCCATGCTATCGAGTTTTTTCTGTGAGATTTCAAGACCAATGTATAGTTCATTCAGATGAGCCTTCAGCTTCTGACGGGCTTCATGAAGCCTGCTTTTTACTGTCTTTACTTCCAGGTTTTTCACTGCAGCAATTTCGGTGTAGCTGAGTCCTGAAAAATACCGAAGCTGAACGACGTCACGGTGTTCTGCAGAAAGTAGCTGAATAGCAAGACGAAGAAGACTCTCATATTCAGTGTACTGCTTTTCATGCCGATCCCAGCCGTATAAAATCTCGTCCTCAAAGACCTCTGAGTCCGCAGAAGTTTTACGATAATTTTCAATGATGACGTTCCTGCAGATTCGGCTTATCCATGATGCAAACCGTTCAGGATTCTCAAGCTGATGGTATTTTCGTACTGCAATTTCCCAGGTCTGCTGTACAATATCATCAACATCATTCCGGTCTGCATAGGAAAGCGCAATAGAGTACAGCAGGCGTTGGTGTCTTGCGGCAAGCTCTCTGAATTTGAGAAGAGTATCCTGTCTGTCCATATGTTCCGAATTGTACAATATCTTTTACCTCACATATTATACGACGGGAAATATATGAAAAGGTTGGGAAAAAAATGTTTTTTTATTATAATACTGATGAGAGATTATTCGGAGAGTATATGAAACGAAGCAATAAGGATATTGGGCTGATTGAACTGATAGCTATAGGAGTCGGTGGTATGGTGGGAGGCGGTATTTTTGCTGTTCTTGGACTTGCTGTATCCTTGGCGCAGGGAGGAACACCGCTTGCATTCTTGTTTGCAGGGATACTGGCATTACTTACTTCCCACAGTTATGTAAAGATGTCCATTGCATTTCCGGATCGGGGAGGAACAGTAAACTTTATAAATCGGGGGTTCGGGAAATCAGCCTTCAGCGGAGGTATTAACAACTTACTTTGGGTAAGCTATATCATAATGCTGTCTCTGTATGCATCTGCCTTCGGATCCTATGCTTCCAACCTTATCCCGATCCCTGCGGGAGTACAGCTCAGTTTTCATTTATATGCAACCGGAATTATTGTTATAGCAACAGTAATCAACTATTTCAGTGTAAAGATTGTAGGACTGATTGAAGATTATGCTGTGGTTGTGAAACTGATAATTCTGCTTGCCTTCGTTGTAGTAGGGCTTTACGGCCTGAAGAATAGTTCAAACATTGAACAGCTTTATCTTTCAAACTGGAAAAAACCAATAAGCCTTCTTACCGGCGGAATGGTTATCTTCGTAGCTTATGAGGGTTTTGAGCTTATAGCCAATGCATCTCCTGATGTAAATAATCCAAAACAAAATATTCCAAAGGCATACTATATTTCAGTTATTTTTGTAATCCTGCTTTATCTTGTTATTGCGGTTGTTACCATAGGCTCACTGCCCTTTCAGTCAATTGCAGACGCCAAAGATTATGCATTAGCGGAAGCTGCACGTCCTTTGCTCGGGCAGTTAGGGTTTACATTAATAGGAATAGCTGCAATGATATCAACCTTTTCTGCGATAAACGCTTCACTCTACGGAGGAAGCAGAGTCAGCTATGAGATTGCCGAAGATGACGAGCTGCCCCACGAGTTTACCGGAAAACTGTGGAACCATCCTGTAGGACTGATAATTACATCAGGACTTACACTGATAGTTGTAAATACGGTAAAACTTGAAAGCATTTCAACAGCCGGCAGCGCCGGTTTCATCCTTGTGTTTGCCCTTGTTAATCTTACATCTTTTAGAAAAGCAGCTGAGATAAAATCAAACCGATTTGTCTCTTTATCAGGATTTATACTCGGGCTTATATCCCTGGCTGCCCTTTTAGTACAGCAGTTCACCGCCAATTTATTTGGAGCAGTATTTGCAGTCTCAATAATAGCGGTATGCATGACTGCTGAGATATTTTACAAGAGATCAGAAAAGCGTATATAATAATTACATGAGGAAAAAGTGTACGTAGAATATCGACCGCCTAAAGAATGCTCATATTTTTTAGAAAATATCTGGTACTCAGAGGACGCAAAACCCGGCAGCAGAATATTCCCTGACAACAACACTGACATTATAATTCCTCTAAACGACTGCTCGCCAGTCAAGTTTGCAGGCTATATGACCAAGTATCTGAGCCACAACCCACCTCCCGGTCAGAAACTTCTGGGGATACGCTTCAAACCAGGTTTTGCTGCTGCATATATCAAGGATGACATGCATCTGGTCTCGGATCAGGTAGTCGAGCTGAGCAGTATCCGCAGTCATGGGTTTGATGATGTCAGAGAAAAATTTCTGGAAGACGGCAGTTTTGCATATGAACATATAACAGAATTACTGTATCCGTCTTTCGAAGAATACAGGCTTAAACCTGAGATAGCCAAAGCGATATCGATTATAGGCTCTACATGTGGAAATATCCGTATAGAGGAAGTATCACAGCTTACCGGGACCAGCCGAAGGATGCTTGAAAGAAGATTCAAACAATTTCTCGGGAAAACTCCCAAACGCTTTGCACAGATAGAACGTTTCAACAGCCTGATAAATGACAGGAAAATGCTGCTTACGGCTGATTATCATGACCAGTCACATATGATAAAGGAGTTTAAACTACTTACTGGAATGACGCCGTCTCACTTTTTTTCATAGTACGCATTTTTACAATACAGCACCCCTGAAGCGGGGTACATTTACTCATAAAAAAAAGGAAGGAATAAATGAAAAACATGTCTGTCTGCTTTAAAACTAACAAGGTTGATAAGTGCAGGGATTTCTATAAGAAGTACTTTGACGGTAAAATCACCTTTGACTGCGGATGGTATGTAAGCGTTGCACTTTTTGAATCCGAATACATTCTTAATTTCATGCAGCCTCAGGGCGGCGAAGCGCTATTTAACGGTAAGGGGATTACAATCAATATCAGTGTAGATAATGTGGATGCACAGCATGAAAGACTTGAATCGCTTGGGCTGAGGGCTGTTGAGCCGCTTGCAGATCATCCATGGGGGGACCGGGGGTTCTCTGTTAACGATCCAATCGGCAACTCAGTTTACCTGTATACAGATATCGAGCCCACTGATGAGTTTAAGCAGTATTTTAAATAGGCTTTTATGACAGATAAAAAAGTTGAAAAGTTCTTAACTAACCTGCGTGATGCAGATCCGGATAAATATGTCATAGCAGAAAGAATCAGGGAATTGTACTTTTCAATTTATCCTGATATTTCAGAACGGATAATGTACGGCGGAATCATGTTTTCGTTTAAGGGTAAAGATATCGGCGGTATTTTCATCCGCAGGTATCATATATCAGTTGAGTTTTCACAGGGTTTCATATTCCAGGACCCGAAAAGCTTTCTTGAGGGAAGCGGAAAGTACAGAAGACATTTAAAACTTGTAACCGCGGACGATATTGAACAGAAGGAGCTTGGCTCGTTTATTACCCAATTAGAAACCGTTTAATGTTGCCAAAAATCTCCATCTTTGTTATATATCTTTACAAGATTCTCAAATAAAAGGCAAAGAAAAAACACGGCCCCGCAGGTAGTCCGGGCGGTCCTTATTACAGGATTCAGTATCCATCTTAATTGATGTCCGTCTTTGCCTCTGGATGAATTATATCCGGAGGTAAACGATGACACAGACTATTTCCACAATTCTATTCGATGGCCAGTTCTGGATGGCTCTTATTGAACGCTGTTCCGATAACGGCACGGTACAGGTTGCCAGGTATATATTCGGACCTCAACCTACAAATAACGATCTGCTCGATTTTTATCTGAACAGATACAGCAGGCTCAGGTTTCACAGCTCTGAAGAAAAAATCCATATAAAGAAAAGCTATTCACATAAGCAGCTTGAACGGGGTATATCAAAATCATACTCAAGATTCAAAGATGAGCAAAAGAAATACCTGCAGGAGAGTAAGAAGAATGCCAAAGATGAAGCCCTTGTGCTGGCTGATGAGAAATACAGACTGGAGCAGAAAAAGAAGAAAGAGAAGAAACGGGGACGGTGAATAATTTTACACATCAGTAATCCCATTTATGGTAAGATTCTTAAAACAAAGAGAAAGGGATAAAAGTGTATAATCAGAATCCGGAACAGATAGCCAGAGACCAGATAGATCGAATGCTTTTGAATGCCGAATGGGTGGTTCAGTCAAAGGACAATGTCGATCTGCATGCGAGCAAGGGTGTAGCTGTCCGGGAATATATGACCGATGCCGGACCTGCTGATTATGTACTTTTTGTTGAGCGGAAGCCTGTGGGCGTAATTGAAGCTAAGCGCGAGGATGAGGGCTATCACCTGCTTGCCGCAGAAGACCAGGCCGAGGGCTATGCATCGGCAAAGCTTAAATACTTAAGCAATGAGCCCCTTCCCTTCATCTATGAAAGCACCGGCTCCCTTACCCGCTTTACCGACCGCAGGGACCCGAAACCCAGAAGCAGAACTGTTTTCTCTTTTCATAAGCCATCAACCATTGAGAAGTGGATAAGGCAGGGAGCAAGCATTCGCGGGAGGCTTCATGACCTGCCGGAATTAGATCATACAGGACTGCGTTCTGCCCAGATTATGGCAATTGAAAACCTGGAAAAATCTTTCAAGGATGACCGTCCCCGGGCTCTTATTCAGATGGCAACCGGTGCCGGCAAGACCTTTACCGCGGCAACCTTCATCTATCGGCTTTTAAAGTTTTCAAAGGCAAACCGGGTACTTTTTCTTGTTGATACAAAGAACCTCGGCGAACAGGCGGAACAGGAGTTCATGACATTCAAGCCCACCGACGACAACCGAAAGTTCACCGAGCTCTACAATGTGCAGCGACTCTCATCAAGCTATGTGGCCCCGGATGCCCAGGTGTGCATATCAACCATCCAGCGGCTCTATTCAATATTAAAGGGCGAGGAACTTGATGAAAGCGCCGAGCTCGATAACCCGAATGAAAACACCTGGATGCAGGACAGAATAGCTAAAAAAGAGCCCGTCCCGGTTGAGTATACCAGCCGAATTCCCATAGAGCAGTTTGATTTTATCGTGATAGATGAGTGCCACCGTTCAATCTACAACCTCTGGAAACAGGTGCTCGATTACTTCGACGCCTTTCTCATCGGCCTCACCGCGACGCCGGATAAGCGGACCTTCGGCTTTTTCAACGAGAACGTGGTAAGCCAGTACACATACGAGGAATCGGTAACCGACGGTGTCAACGTACCCTACGATGTCTATACAATAGAAACCGAGATATCCAAAAGCGGAGAAACAATAAAGGCGGGCTGGTACGTCGACCGCCGCGACAAGCTGACCCGCAAAAAGCGCTGGCAGCAGGAGGACGAGGATACCGATTACGGAAAAAACGATCTGGATAAAAAGGTGGTAAACCCCAGCCAGATTCGCCACATTATCCGCGAGTTCAAGTCGGCCCTTAAGGAACATATCTTTCCCGGCCGTCTTGATGAAAAGGGTGAGTATGAGGTGCCCAAAACGCTTATATTCGCCAAAACCGACAGCCACGCAGACGACATCATAAAGATAGTCCGCGAAGAGTTTAACGAGGGCAACGACTTCTGCAGGAAGATCACCTACAAGATAGAAGAAGACCCCAAGTCGGTACTAAACCGCTTCCGCAACTCATACTACCCGCGCATTGCCGTAACGGTGGATATGATTGCCACCGGAACCGACGTAAAGCCGCTTGAGGTGCTTCTTTTCATGCGTGATGTCAAAAGCATCAACTACTTTGAACAGATGAAGGGACGCGGCACCCGAACCATAGCAAGCGATTCGCTGCAGGCTGTATCACGCACTGCGGTTCACAAGACCCACTTTGTTATAGTGGATGCCGTGGGCGCAACCAAATCAAAAAAAACAGACAGCCGCCCGCTTGAGCGCAAGCCGTCCATCCCCCTTAAAGACCTGCTTGGTGCTGTAGCAATGGGAAATGAGGATGAAGATCTGTTTTTATCGCTTGCAAACAGGCTTATCCGCCTGGATAAACAGATTACCGATAAGGAAAAGGCTCAGCTTGAAACATACAGCGGCGGAAAGGATCTGCGGCAGATAACACGAGAGCTGATAGCAGCCTTTGATCCCGATGCAATAGAAAAGTCTGCGGATGAAAAACTCAATGCTCTGCCGGAGGCCGAACGGACACCAAAAAAAGCTGAAGAGTTAAAAGCACAAGCACAGCGGGAGCTGATACGGCAGGCGGCATCAACCTTCAACGGAGAACTCAACGGCTACATCGATAACGTTCGGAAGCAGCATGAGCAGATAATCGACCACATAAACATCGACAGCGTGACCAAATCCGAATGGGACAGCTTCACCATAGAAAAGGCCGAGCAGACCCTAGCCGATTTCAAGGCATACCTGGAAGAGAACAAGGACGAGATTCAGGCATTGAGCATCTTCTACAGCCAGCCATACAGGAGGCGGGAGCTGACCTTCAAAATGATAAAAGAGGTGATGGAAAAGCTGAAGCTCGGACGGCCCATGCTTGCCCCCGACTATGTCTGGAACGCATATGCCGCCCTCGAAGAGGTAAAAGGCGAACAGCCCAAAAACGAACTCACAGCGCTTATATCGCTTATCCGTCGTACCTGCGGCATCGACACAGAGCTCAAGCCCTATGATAAAACAATCAACGAGAACTTTCAGAACTGGATATTCCGCCAGAACGCCGGGCAGCACAACCGCTTTACGCCCGAGCAGATGGACTGGCTTAGAATGATAAAAGATCATATTGTAAGCTCCTATCACATAGAAGCGGACGACCTGGACTACAACCCTTTCGACGCCCACGGCGGCAGGGGCCGGATGTACCAGCTTTTCGGCGCCGGAATGGAAGATATAATGAATGAACTGAATGAGGTACTGGCATCGTGAGCATGGAGGACTGGGTTGAGTGTGAGCTGGGGGAGGTATTAAGAATTAAAAATGGTTTTGCTTTTAAAAGTAAGGAATATATTGATTCTGGAATACCTGTGATAAGAATAGGTGATATTAATAACTGGGAAGCATCTATAAATGATGCAAAGTATATAAAAGAAAATCCTGAGTATAATTCATACATCATAAATAAAGGCGATATTCTCATTGCAATGTCCGGTGCTACCACAGGTAAGTTTGGTATCTTCAAATCTGATGGAAAAGCATATCAAAATCAACGAGTCGGAAATATATTGCCACTCAATTCAGATTATCTAAATAAGAGCTTTATATTTTATCTGCTTTATTCGCTAAAAAAAGACATTGAAAAGGATGCATATGGCGGTGCACAGCCAAACATATCATCAAAAAAAATAGAGAATCTGAAAATAATCCTCCCCCCCCTCCCAATCCAAAGGGCTATTGTAACAAAGATTGAGAACCTCTTTGCCTCTTTGGACAAGGGGATTGAAGACCTGAAGCTTGCGAAGGAGCAGCTGAAGATTTACCGCCAGGCGGTGCTGAAGAAGGCGTTTGAGGGAGAGCTGACGAAGGAGTGGCGCGAGAAGCAGACCGATTTACCGACTGCGGATGAGCTGCTTGAGCAGATTAAGGTGGAGAGAGAGAACCATTACCAAAAGCAGGTCGAGGAATGGGAGAAGGCTGTTAAGGATTGGGAAGATAATGGAAAAGTGGGGAAGAAGCCGGGGAAGCCGAGAAGGTTTAAAGACATTGAAATCTCCGAATTTGTCAAAATAGAATTACCAATTATTCATTCAAATTCTGTTTATGTGGCTTTTGGTCAGTTATTTAATAATTCTCCCATAAATGGAGTTTATAAACCAAGTACAGAATATGGGGAAGGAACAGAAATCATTAGAATAGATAATATTTATGATGGATGTTTAACTAATTTGACGTCATTGAAGAGAGTGAAAATAAGTGATTCTGAAATAAAAAAGTTCAAAATTAACGAAGGGGATATACTAATCAATCGTGTGAATAGCATAGAATATCTTGGGAAATGCGGTAGCTTTAACACAATAAAAGATTCTATCGTATTTGAAAGTAATATCATGAAAATATCATTAAACCGATCAATCTTACCTAAATATATTACCAATTACTTAACAAGTGTATTAGGACTTCGTGAAATCAAACGCTTTGCAAAACATGCAGTTAATCAGGCTAGCATTAATCAAACCGATGTTTCCTTGACTCCCATCCCCCTCCCCTCCCTCCTCGAACAACGCCAGATAGTCCGTGAAATTGAATCAAGGCTTTCGGTCTGCGACAAGGTTGAGCAGAGCATTGCCGAGGCGCTTGAAAAGTCAGAGGCGCTGCGTCAGAGCATTCTGAAGAAGGCTTTTGAGGGCAGGCTGCTTACCGATGCCGAGATTGAACAGTGTAAAAAAGAAGCCGATTACGAACCGGCTTCGGTACTACTGCAGCGGATTAAGCGGGAGAAGGCTGAAGCATGAGTTTAAAATCAGTCTGCGGATCCTGCGATTATTCATACAGGGGGGCTCTGTATGGAAAATAAGATAGAGATTTTTAAAAGTTCTGGCAATGATGTTGAAGTGCAGGTTCAGTTTGATGGTGAAACTGTATGGTTGACCCAGAAATCTATGGCCGAACTTTTTGACACTACTCCACAGAACATAACGCTGCATCTGAAAAACATCTATAATGAAAAGGAACTGGAAGAGGGGGCAACTTGTAAGGATTTCTTACAAGTTCAAACGGAGGGCACAAGAAAAGTCAGAAGGACGCAGAAATACTATAACCTTGATATTATAATAGCAGCAGGTTACAGAATAAAATCTCTAACAGCTACCCAGTTCCGTCAGTGGGCAACCCGGCGGCTGAAAGACTACCTTGTACAGGGTTACTCAATCAACGAAAAGCGGCTGCAGCAGAAACAGCAGCAGGTTGAATACCTTAAAACCGGCATCCGCATTGTAGGCAGGGCAATTGAAACAATTACCGATGATAACGATCGTCAGGTCTTCAGGATATTTGCCAAAGGTCTTGCCCTGCTTGATGACTACGACCATGAAGAACTTGATAAAACAGGCAAAACCAGCCGCAGCACCGTATACCCGGAAGTAAAGGACTACCTTACACTTATTGAAGGCATGTACTCCGATTTTGCCTCCGGTGTTTTCGCGCAGCCCAAGGATGAAAGCTTTGAAAGTTCGGTAAATCAGATTAAGCAGAGCTTCGGAGGAAAGGAACTATACCCTTCCATAGAAGAAAAGGCTGCAAACCTGCTGTACTTCATTACCAAAAACCACTCATTTGTGGACGGCAACAAACGTATTGCTGCAGCCTGCTTTCTCTGCTTTCTTGACATAAACGGGGCCCTGCATAAAACCGACGGCACCCAGATAATCGACAACAACACCCTTGCAGCCCTGACTCTCTACATCGCTGTAAGCAAACCCGATGAGAGTGAAGTTGTAAAAAGGCTGATTATAAGCATACTCAACAGGAACAGAACATGACAGATTCAACAATAATATCAAAAATATGGAACCTAGCGAGCGTTCTTCGTGACGACGGGGTAAGCTACGGAGACTACCTTGAGCAGATTACCTACCTGCTATTTCTTAAAATGGCTGATGAGCTTAATAAACCGCCGTACAGCAAGGGGCTTGTATTTCCTCATCTTAAAGATGTTGATGGTAACGAGATAGCCGATGCAGATATCTGCAGCTGGGAGAACCTCTGTTCCAGGCGGGGCGCCGAGCTTGAATCCTTCTATTCACAGCTGCTTCGCAGCCTCAGCACCGAGAGGGGGATGCTCGGGCAGATTTTCACAAAGAGCCAGAACAAGATTCAGGACCCGGCAAAGCTTTCAAAGGTTATAAGCATGATTGATCAGGAAAAGTGGTCAATCATGGGGGCTGATATCAAGGGCCGTATATACGAGGGCCTTCTTGAAAAGAATGCCGAGGACACAAAATCGGGTGCCGGTCAGTATTTTACCCCGCGCGCGTTGATTAAAACCATGGTAGCCTGCGTACAGCCCAAACCCGGTAAAACCATTGCCGACCCTGCCTGCGGTACCGGCGGTTTCTTCCTGGCTGCCTACGACTGGATAACCGAAAACAGTCAGCTTGACCGTGACCAGAAGGAGTTTCTAAAAACCGGAACCTTCCACGGCAATGAGATTGTAGCCAATACCCGCCGCCTCTGCCTTATGAACATGTACCTGCATAACATCGGCGAGATAGACGGCGACACCTACATATCACCCAATGATTCTCTAATATCAGACGACGGCAACCGCTACGACTACGTGCTTGCTAATCCTCCGTTTGGAAAGAAAAGCAGCATGACAATCACCAATGAAGAGGGAGAAACAGAACGGGAAGAGCTCACCTACAACCGTCAGGACTTCTGGGAGACTACTTCGAATAAACAGCTTAACTTCCTACAGCACATAAAATCGATGCTCAAGGTAAGCGGTCAGGCGGCGGTTGTTCTGCCTGATAACGTCCTTTTTGAAGGCGGAGCCGGAGAAGAAATCAGAAAGCAGCTGATGCTGACAACCGATCTTCATACCATCCTTAGACTGCCGACAGGTATCTTCTATGCAAACGGCGTAAAGGCAAATGTCCTGTTCTTTGACAACAGGCCTGCAAGCAAGGATGCACAGACAAGCGAAGTATGGTTCTATGATTACCGGACAAATATCCACCACACCCAGAAAAAGAAACCCATGACCACCGAGGACCTTAAAGACTTCGTGGAACTGTATAACCCTGGAAACAGAAACAAGAGGTCCGAAACCTGGAGTGAAGAAAATCCCGATGGCCGATGGCGAAAATACAGATACAGCGAAATCCTTGAAAGAGATAAAACTAACCTCGATATCTTCTGGCTTAAAGACAAGAGTCTGACAGACCTTGATAACCTTCCCGATCCGGATGTGCTTGCCGGTGAAATTATTGAAAACCTTGAATCAGGACTTGAAAGCTTTCGGGAGGTCATGGAGATAATAGCCAGCGAGTGATGAAAACCTGTCGAACTTTCACGGTCATCGTGTTCCTGTTTATTTTTCTTTTTACCGCAGCTCTTCCGGCCCTTCAGCTTTCCGATGAACTTGAAATTACTGAAATTGAAACAGACGTTTTTCTGGTGACCCACAGTTTTCCCTGGCCTGCAAACTCGCTTCTTGTAATCATGGATGAATCGAACATTCTCTGGATGGATACTCCCTACACCCCCGAAGCAACAGCCGAGGTCCTTGAATGGCTTTATTCCCGATACGGAACTGACTGCATGATTACAGAAATAAATACCGGTTTCCACATCGACAACCTGGGCGGGAACGAAACACTGTTAAGCCGCGGCATACCTGTTTACGGTTCGACACTTACCTGTGAACTGCTTCAAACACACAACAGTACAACCATGTCAAAAATGACCGGGTGGCTTCAGGGCCGAAGGTATGAAAAATACCGGAGAGTCTATGATGATTTCAATTTCCAGCCTCCTGCAATCACCTTTGATATAAATGAAGAGCAACATCTTCAAATCGGATCGGAATCTGTTAACATCTGCTATCCAGGGCCAACACATACCTTTGACAACATCATCGTTTATCTTCCCGACAGAAATATTCTTTTCGGCGGTTGCATGATACTTTCAGCAGACACAAAAAAACCGGGTTATACTGATGATGGAGACTTATCCGAATGGGTTCTTTCACTGAAAAAGCTTCTGATTAAATTCCCAGAAACCAGACTTGTTATTCCCGGCCATGGAGCGCCTGGCGGCATACAACTTATATCACATACAATCAGTGTGCTGGAGGCAAATAATGGAAATTGAAATAAAAAAACTGACTGCGGATATGGCAGCTGACTACCTGCATTTCTTCGATGACATCGCGTTCTGCGATAATCCCGACTGGTCGGCATGCTACTGCTGCTTCTATCACTTTCCCGCCGGACAGGGATGGAAAAACAGAGCGGGCAGTGAAAACAGAGAGCTCGCTGCAGAACGTATTGCGGCCGGCAGTCTAAACGGTTTTATAGCCTATATTGACAGTGAACCTGCGGGATGGGTCAATGCAGGAAATATCCGCAATTATATTCGTCTCACTGAAGATGAGGACATACAAACAGGCGCCGGACAAAAGAAAGCTGCTATAGTTTGTTTTGTAATTGATCCCTCTCACCGGGGCAAGGGGATAGCATCTGCCCTGCTTAAAACAGCCTGTGAAGACTTTGAACAGCAGGGATATGAACTCATTGAAGTCTATCCCCGGAAAGAAACCCGGACTGTAGCTTCAAAATATCATGGAACTGTTAATATGTATGAAAGAAACGGATTTTCAATAGTCAGAGAGTTCGATGACGTATATATAATGCAGAAAATCCTGTGATTACAGACCGGAGAGTAAACCTACCTCTGGACTACTGTTCCAGTGATCTGATAAATGCCCGAAGTGTACAGACCGAACAGCATTGAAGAAATTGAAGAATTGACAGCCTGCGTCACTATAAGCTTAACAGGATAATGAAAAAGCATGAACTGGTTAAATGCTTTCGGAAGTACTTTAACAAGAACTATAGCCGCACCAAAAATCAATCCGGCCGCAATCTTATTTTCCGGCAGGACACTGTAAACGGCCAGATATAGAAGCAGATACACAATCACAATAAAGACTCCTGCTCCCATGTTCAGCCCTACATACCATCCGATACCGCCGAAATCATCCACAGTCTTCATTACAGGGTTTCCTTCATAGGCCTTATAGATGCCTGCTGTTACAGGGTTCATATAAAGCAGGTTTCCTATAATCATGTCGATTACAAGAATAACGGCACCCCATACCACAGCCTTCCAGACTATAACTGAATACTCCATTTTTATCCTCCTCAGGACTTTAAACAGGCACTCCAGAAAGGACGGGAAAGTTCCGTTGCCTTTTTATCAAACTTCATAAATACCTGTCTTAACTCTGCTCCGGGCCGGGTATTTCCCTGCAGCACAGGCGGAAGCAGCGGGTCTTCTGCGAGAATGCGTACTGCCGCATCTCCTTCTTCCATCTTTTTTCTAAACACCTCCTCTGCAGATAAGCTTTCCAGGCTGCTGTAAGTTATCTCCAAACTGGCAACCTGTTTTTCCATTATTGCCCACAGTTCCTTCAGGTTCCATAATTCGGCTGCAGTACCCGGGGTCATTTCCGGTGTCATCAGACCGATAGTCAGGCAGCAGTTCCCAGATTTAATAAAGTCATTAAAAACAAAATTATAATCATACTCGTCTGAGAACGGCCTTACCCAAAAGCCAGGAAACAGCGGTGCGAATCTGTATTCCTTCAGTTTTTTCTGAAGCTGATACCTTGATGATGAATCTGATAATGAAAAAGCTGCGGAAACAATTTTGCCGTCCCATTCTACATGTTCCGGCTCATGAAAGGCCCTTGCTGTATTGGCGCCAAACCGCCTGCAGCCTGCCGTCGGTGTGTAAAAGGCTGTACGCCCCTTACGGCTTATTTCCAGTACGTTCTGTTTTTTCATCCTTGAGAGTATTGAACGCAAGCTGGTTTCAGAAACTTCAAAGGGTGCAGTTAAACATTTCAGCTGACTTATTGAAAAGCACGGGTAATCAAATGTTGCAAATAAGCCGTATATCAAATCGGAATCTGTCATATATAATTTTATTGCAATATTTTTATTTAAGCAAATTTTTTGTGATGTATATGCTATAAAAAAAGGCTGTTCGAAAAAGAACAGCCTTTGAATATTATATTAAGTCTTTAATGAACTGAATCGTCATTCAACTCGAAGCCGTCTGCCGTTATAAGTCTTGCGCTTCAGAACCGATTTCAGAAACTCCGCAGCACCCTTCTCTACCTGGAAACGGGTACTTGTAGGCTGAATATCAATCCGGCCGATTTCCACCTGCTTGCCCCTTGTTGACTGATTGATAAGTCCGAAAAGTTCGCCGATCTGCAGGTTGTCCCGGTGTCCCAGGTTTACTTTCAGCCAGGTAAAATCAGCATTATCGCTTCGGCCGCCCCTCTGACGGTTCTTTCCTGATTCACCCCTTGAATCTCTGCGTTCGCGTGAATACTTTCTGGATGCTCCAATCGAGCGCTCCGAGCGTTTTTCAACCGGTTTGATATCTTCAAGTCCCTTATAGAACTGAAGAAAGCGGTTAAATTCAAGCGATACAAAACGCTTAATCAAATCTTCACGTTCGAGATCGGACAGCTTCTCGTTAATTGTATCCATGAAGCCGAGAATCTGCTTTTCATCAACATTAACATTGTGTACACGGTCGATGAGGTGTATAAGCTGCTGTTCGCAAATCTCCTGCTTCCCGGGAATTACGGCTTCCTTGATTGGGCGGCCCAGGTTCCGCTCAATAGCTTTGAGTCTGCCCCGCTCACGCATATTTATGATTGCAAGAGACATCCCCGTACTTCCGGCTCTTCCGGTACGGCCGCTTCGGTGGTTATAAACTTCTATTTCATCCGGAAGATCGTAATGGATAACGTGAGTAAGATCCTTAACATCAACTCCTCGGGCAGCTACGTCGGTAGCAATTAGAAGCTGAAGACCTCTTTCACGGAATTTGCCCATTACATACTCACGCTGTTCCTGTGACAGATCACCATGGAGGGCATCGGCGTTGTACCCTTCCTTTATCATTCTTTCTGCAAGATCACGGGCTGAGGCTCTGGTTTTACAGAATACGATTCCGTATATACCCGGGTAGTAATCTGCCAGTCTCTTAAGCGCCTGGAATTTATCTTTGGCGTGAACTATAAAATAACTGTGCTCAACAGATGCGTTTCCGGTATTCTTTTCACCAACAGATATTTCCTGCGGTTCATGCATATACTGGACTGCTATACGGTTTACCTCATTAGGCATAGTAGCCGAGAAAAGCAGTGACTGCCTCTCGAAAGGCAGCTCCATTAATATTGCATCCAGCTCTTCCTTAAAGCCCATATTAAGCATGATATCAGCCTCGTCGAGGACAAGGTACTTGATATTCTCAAGTCTCGCAGCGCCTTTATCAATAAGATCTCTTAAACGTCCGGGAGTAGCAACAATAACAGGCGCCCCCCTTTTAAGGTCTCTTATCTGCTGGCCGTAGGCTGTTCCGCCGTAAACTGCCGTGATATGACATCCCGGCAGATATTTTCCAAAGCTTTCAAGATCCTTTACAATCTGGATACAGAGTTCCCTGGTGGGACAAAGAACCAGAGCCTGTGTTTCAGGTGTTCTAAAGTTTACTTTCTCAAGCATAGGAAGGCCGAAAGCAGCGGTTTTACCTGTCCCTGTCTGAGCGAGACCGATAATATCCTTGCTTGAGGCTAAAATCATCGGTATTGTTTTCTCCTGTACCGGAGTGGGATTAACAAAGCCCAGTTCGCCAATCGCCTTAAGCACAAGAGGGTTAAGATTCAGTTCGTTAAAATTCAATAATTATTCCTTATTTTCCTGCGGTATGCACAAAAAGAGTTTTTCAATCGCGGGTTATTTAATACTAAACAAACGAAGGGGCTGTGTCAATCTCTGTAAAAACGGGGTATCTGCTGATTATTAAAGACTTTACAGAGTTTTCAGGGCTCTATATCGTATATTGCAGCCTGACCGATTTCCCTATTTGCAGAAATAATGATATCACGGTCTCCAAGATTTACATTCATGGCGTTACTGGGCCCAACATTCTCATCCACAGTGTGAATCTCAATCTTTGCTGTTTCCTGATTATAGCTCAGGATGAACAGCTGCTGTTTTCCTCTTCTGCAGCCGCCCATAAATACCGGATTACCGTTAATCTTCCCGCTGGCAGCCACGTGGTAGAACTCACTGACTTCAGGATGCTCGAATATCTGTCTGTATTCACCGTCAATCATCTTATATACCCTGAAGTAGCTTCCGTGAAATTCTTCAATTGTTGCAATCTCAGGCTGTCCGTCACCGTCTATATCGATGCAGGCAATATCGCTGGTCGGCTGACTCATTATCTGTTCAATACTCCACGCATCATCGGCAGAGGACGGAGGTGTAAATATGTATATACCACTCTTACATGAAACCATTCCACATTGAAGTCCATTCCAGGTCACCCTTTCATAGCCCTGATTCTTAAAAAAGTCATTTCTAAGCTCTGTCAGTACCAGTTCGCCGTTTTCATCTTCAGGCAGCTCACCGACATAAACTGACCCCGGATTGCTCCAGTCATCCTTGGCATTTTTAGCGGAAGAAAGGGTACATCCGATAAAGAAATTTTTTCCGTTTCGCTGAAGGATATCAAACCTGTGAAGATATGGCATTCTGAATATAGTTTTTACTTAAAAACTTCCATCAGCAAGAGTCTTCACCCATACCATCTCGGCTTCTTCCCAGTCAAACATTTTAAAGAATTTCTGTCCGGCAAGAAACTCACCCTTCTTACCCGGGATCTTAACTATACTCATAGTGCCTCCGGGCTGGTCCCACACAGTCTTGCCATCGGTGTAGTCAGAACAGCTGAAAGCATAGCAGCCGAACCGTCCCTCGGAGGCAAAAAAAGCATGCGGCTTTTCATTTATATCCATGCAGGCTACCGAGTAGCATCTTTCCAGTTCTGTCAGAATGTTCCTGTTAAATTTCATGTACACCCTCCGAGAATTGATTATGATCATTAATAAGCATTTTACAAAGTTACGTATGTTTCATATTGCGCTTTAAAAGCTTTAATTATTGTTCTTTATTTGCGTTTTTTACTATACTGAATGAAGATAAACAGTGTAAACAATAAAATTAATATTCTTTGGAAGATTCAGTTATCTCGAGAATCTAAGCCCGGCGACATGCCTGAGGGAGGATAATTCTTTATTGAGCATATTCCGTTTTTCAGGAAAGTTTTCAGAAAGTACAGACATCCGGTTAAAGTAGTATTCAAAATCTTCACGGTACTTTCTGAATGCGAATTTCCGTACAGTGGCCAGCAGGAGCTTCCACAGCTTTTTAATTTCAGATGAATCAGAGCCTTCTGTCCTGGCGTTTTCAATAAGGCTAAGCAGCACATCAGCTTCTTCCTTCTTATCTCTGCACCTGCTGTACTCAAGTGCCCCGGATATTTCAAGGAGTTCTTCGCGCCCGCATCCAAGCAGTTGAACTGCAGATGGGACCTCCTTGAACCTGAACTGCCTGTACGTTCTGTATTTTAGCTCCGGAACTGTGTCAGACAGCAGCACAGCTGAATCATCATCAACCATAAACTTCTCTTTCAGCCGTTCCGGATTAAAGGATTCATTCATTGCTGAAATGATCTTTTTTGCTATTAAAAATTCATTTATGGAATCGAGATCAGAGCTGTGATATTTTTTTGCAGTGTTCACCACAAGCTGATATTCAACATTCCGGTTATTACGCCCAAGGCTCTGCTTTCCGCCGCGGTAGATTACATAATCACTGCAGAAAATCTGAAGACTGCCGAAATCTGAAAGAATTGAACACAGCACATCAAAAGGAATGATGCCTTCTGTATTATAACTCAGTACAAAGTATCTGCTTTCACTGTTCTCAAGCAGGCGGCGGAGGGCCTGCGGAGCTGTTTTCTCATAGCAGAAGGGTGAACGTGTTTCTACCCAGTCGGGCCGGATACCTGCCTTGTGCATCAGTGTTCCGTCGGGGTGTCTTTCCATCGAAACATCAGGCCGATCCCATGCTGCTATCGTATTAAGCATAAAATAGTTGCTTCCGTACTGATGCTGGTTATAGGGAGGGTCAAGGTAGCAGATATCCCAAACCTCCGAAGCTGCACAGTCGGAAGCGTCCTGCCTGCTTACTGAAAAAGCCGCATTCGCAGCTCCCGGCACAAGAAGCGGAACACGAAGCTCCATATTCGCCATTATTCTTGTAAGAGCATCTTTACCATGTCCGCCGAAGCCCTTGTGGCAGGCTTTAAACACACCGTTGGTATTCGCATGTGTGGCAGCCTGATACAGGAGCGGAGCAACAAGAAGAGCTTTTTTATAAAAATCATCACTGCCCTCCTCGGGATTCGGATATAGTTCATCTATCCGGTGACGAATTCTGTCAATGAAAACAGCATTCTCATGCGTATAAAACAGCCGCTCTTTATGGTAATCTGCAGTTTCCGTTTCATCCGGAGCATAATACCTGCTGATATAAGGCTCATGTCGGCCGGTAACCGCATCAGCCCTTCCATATCGATTCAACTCATCAACAGCCGGGCCAAGCCCCCCTTCTCTTATGAAAAGACGGTCAGCTTCTTGCGGCGAGCAGCAGAGATGAGCAGTGTTTATCAAGTATGAATACATCTCCCAGTCATTGGAGCTTACACTGAAGCCCATCAGCTTCGCCAGTCTGGAGACTGAGCCGGATCCTGCAAAGGGATCGCAGAAACGAAGCGGAGCGGTGCCTGCTCCGCTTTCTGAGGATAGCTCTTTAAATACATCACCAAGAAAGGGAAGCAGCCGTCTCTTATTCCCGATGTATGCTATAAGCTGCTGTGTAAGGAAGGGAGCTGAATAATCCAAGCTTTAGTCCGGTATATAAGCAGCCATGTTTTTGTCGGTTTCAAAGACTTCAACCCTTGAAACCGGACACTCAGGGATTTCCTTCTTCAGCTCTTTATAGATATGCCATGAAATCAGTTCGGCACTGGGTTCTCTTTCGTCAAATACAGGATTCTCATTCAGAAGGCTGTGATCGATGCGATCCAGAACAAGTTTAAGAGCCTTCTTTAAAACTCCAAAATCAGTAAGCATTCCGCCTTCATCAAGTTCAGTTCCCTGCGCAAAAACCCTGACCCTGTAATTATGGCCGTGAAGATTCTCGCACTTTCCGTGATAATTGACCAGATAATGCGCTGCTGCAAAATTATCTTCTACTCTGACTTGAAACATCTTTCCCCCGTTAGCTATAATGCCTGTTATGGATGAAAAAAGATTATCAGCTTTAACCGCTAATATCAATATAATTGAGAAAAGAGGGGGAGATCCCCTTATCAGCGGATTGGCATACGATTCACGTATGGTAAAAAAGGGCTTTCTATTCTGCGCTCTGGACGGCCTGCATGTGGACGGTCACTCATATATTGGTAAAGCCATCGAGCTAGGTGCCGCAGCAGTGCTGCATTCACGTGCTCTGGATGAATATGATGAGAATATCACCTATATAATGACTGATAATCCCCGGACGGCTATGGCACCATTATCTGCAGCCTTTTACTGCAATCCTGCAGATAAACTGATAACCGTGGGAGTAACAGGAACTGACGGTAAAACCACCACTGTATATCTCATAGATCAGCTTATTGAGCTCTGCGGTTTAAAATCAGGCTTCATTTCAACCGCAGCCTGCAAGATTGCCGACGAAATAACCAAAAATCCATACAGACAGTCGACTCCTGAGGCCACTGAAATTCAGATGATGCTTTCACAGATGCTGGGGAACGGTAAAACTCATGCCGTAGTAGAGGCAACTTCTCACGGACTCTCGCCTAAAAACAACCGGCTGGGTAATCTTGATTTCAATGCCGCTGTTTTTACCAACCTGACCCATGAGCACCTTGAGTTTCACGGCAGCTTTGAGCAGTACCGGAAAGATAAAACAGAGCTTTTCAGAAAGCTCAAAGTGAATGCTAAAAAACAGTCATTCGGGGTAGTAAACCTTGATGACGAAAGTTCCGCAGCGTTCATTGAGGCAACTCAAAACAGGGTCTATACCTGCAGCACCCTGAATCCGGAGGCTGACTACTTTGCTGATGAAATCAGACAGGAGCCGACAGGTAATCAGTTCAGGCTGAATATCAGAAAGGGTGGTCATACTGAATCATTTCAAACCTCAATTCAGCTGCCGGGCCGCTTTAACATTGAAAATGTGCTTGGAGCCTTTGCTGTAATTCATAACCTCACACCAATATCACCTGCTCATCTTGCAGGACTTCTGCCGAAGCTTCAGGCCGTAAAAGGCAGGATGAAACTGATTACCGGCAAGCAGTCCTTCACCGTAATAGTGGACTACGCCCACAGCCCTGGATCTTTCAGGAAGGTTTTTCCGGTATTCAGGGAAAACTGCCGCGGCAGGCTTATAAGCGTTTTCGGTTCTGCAGGCGAAAGGGACATTGAGAAACGGTCCATCCAGGGAGCGATTGCCGCGGAATATTCCGACATCCTTTTTATTACGGATGAGGACCCCAGAGGCGAGGTTCCAATGGATATAATCAGACAGATTGCCGCCGGCGCTGAAGGAAAATCAGAAGAGCCGGTTTCAAACCCCAAAGCAGAGGGTGATAATCTGTTTCTTATACCCGACCGAAAAACGGCCATCCTTGAAGCCTTTAAAACAGCGAGTGAGGGAGATACCGTTGTGCTTTTGGGAAAGGGGCATGAAAGCACAATAATCTATGCCGACGGTCCTGTAGACTGGGATGAGCAGACCGCCGCGGAAGAGGCTCTCAGAGGACTTGGATTCTAAAAATAAATTATAAAAATTAATTTGAAATAATTTTAAAGCAGCCCTACCCTTTCTGTATGAAAGAACCGGATATTAAGCTACCCCCGCCTCAGACAGATATTACGTTTCCTCTCATGAAAGCTCTGGAACAACGACGTTCAAAAAGAAAATTCTCCGGGGAGCAGTTGTCTATTCAGCAGATATCGAATATTTTGTGGGCAGCGTGCGGAATAAGCCTCGCTGAAACTAAACGAAGTAAAAGCAGACGGACTGCACCATCAGCATCAAACTCACAGGAAATCAGCGTTTACATCATTATTGAATCAGGAGTATTTTTATACAATCCTGCTCAGCATAGTCTGAAGTGTGTAAAAGAAGATAATCTGAGGCCGGATATCGGAACACAAAAAATGATGAAAGATGCGCCTCTTGGACTGGTATATGTTTCAGACTATTCAAAACTGAAGAAGTATCTGGCAAAAAATGATGATCGAAAATATTTTGTTTCAGGAACCGATACAGGATTTATCAGTCAGAATGTATACCTTTACTGTACCGCTGCAGGTCTTAACACCTGCATCCTCGGCTTTGTGGACCGTGTAAAGCTTCACAGCAAAATGGGACTGGCTGAACAGCAGAAGATTATCTACACTCAGGTGGTCGGACGCGCATAGACCTGCAAAATTGCAAACGCTGTAAGCTTAATCCCGGAGAAGGTTATCTGATTTTATAGAATTCCTCTACGTATTCTATCCAGTAGTTCCTGATAAACACCATGATCGGGACTGCAAAAAGTACTCCGGCAATGCCGAAGATACCGCCGAACAGAAGTATGCCCAAAAGAATGACAAACCAGTTCAGCTCCATACGGTCGCCCTGAATGCGCGGAGATAATAGCCATACTTCAATCTGATTACCAAGCAAGAGAACAATGGCTACCCTCAAAAGGCCCCAGCCACCGTAATGCGACAGGCCCAGAAATATTGAAGGAACCGCGGCAGTTATGATTCCCAGATACGGAATAAAATTAGTGACAAAGGATAAAAATCCTAAAAAAAGTGAATACGGAATCCCGGCTATTTTCATGCCTACACCGACAATCAGCCCTACACAGGCGGCAATAAGCATCTGTCCGTTTATAAAAGATTTCAGACTGGTGTAATAATCCTCAACAAAGCCTATTGACTTGTCCCTGGTTGAGGCAGGGAAAAACCTCCAGAGATTTTTCTTTATAACCGGAATCAGCACTGTAAGATATGAAGCTGCAATAATAAAAACAATTGAAGCAGTGAGTGCGTCCGGAATTACCTTTATAAGATTATTCAGCAGCGAAATACCGGCTGACGAGAAAGCATTGAATATGCGTGTTCCCAGCATATCAACCAGCTGGTGAATGGTATCGCTGTATTTCATATTCTCAAAAAATACAGGCAGCGTCAGATTAAATCCCTCGGCGGTAATTGCATTGAATAACTTCTTTCCTTCATCAAATACAATCGGAAATATCTGAACAACCGTAATTGCCAGAAGTGCAAAAATAAGAACCGATGAGATAATAACCGCAGCCTTGCGGTGAATAAATTTAATTTTAGCAAGGAGTCTTGCAGGAACCATAATGATCATTGACAAATACAGTCCCAGCATTAGCGCACTGACAATCACCGGCGAAAGTATGTACAGCAGAATAATGATTCCAAAATATAACAGAAAAGTCCATGTTGCAGGATCTATTGCTTTCTTCGGCATTGCTTATCTCACTCCTCAGTACCGTAATTTACAAGTAAAGACTTTAACATTATAATGACAATCGGCCGAAAAGACCAAGTATAATCAGCTAAGAAGGGAATTATGGACAAAAAAAACATCTGCATACTCTACGGTGGAAAATCAGGGGAACATGAGGTTTCGATGCTTTCTGCGGCGTCAGTGATAAGCCACCTTGATCGCGGACTGTATGAGATAACTGCGGTTGGAATATCTAAAGCAGGCAGATGGTACCTTCAGCCGGAGGCGACAGCCGATGTTGATGCAGGAAGGGATCTTTCAATTACCGCTGATGAAAACCTGCTGGCATATATTGCTCCCGGAGCCGGTCTTTTCTGCGAAGGCAGAAAACTTGATATCGATTTTGTATTTCCGGTTCTTCACGGAACCTTCGGAGAAGACGGCACGGTACAGGGACTGCTGGAGCTTGCCGATCTCCCATATGCAGGCTCAGGCGTTTCCGGAAGTTCAATCGGCATGGACAAGGAAATCATAAAAAAGATATGGATGGCAGCAGGTCTGGACACTGTCCCCTGCCGGTCGCTGAATATTGATTTATACAGCGGCAGTGATTTTTCACTTACAGACTTTGCATCTGAACTTGAGAATGAGTACGGATATCCGCTATTCATAAAACCTGCAAGAGCAGGCTCCTCTGTAGGAATAAGCAAGGCTGATGATTACACGGAATTCTCCGATGCAGTGATAAAGGCTTTTAAATTCGACTCAAGAATAATTTTTGAACCTGCAGTTGATGCAAGAGAGATTGAATGTTCAGTTATAGGAAACTTCACTGCCGAAGCATATCTCCCCGGAGAGATAGCGCCAACTCACGAGTTTTATGATTATGAAGCAAAATACATAGATGAAAACGGAGCCGCATTAATAATTCCGGCGGACATTCCTGAAGAGCTGATCGAAAGAGTAAAAGATACAGCGGTCAGAGCATATCTCGAAGCCGGAATTGAAGGTATGGCAAGAGTGGATTTTTTTATTGACCGTAAAACCGGAAAGCTTCTGCTGAACGAAGTAAATACCATACCGGGATTTACAAGCATAAGTATGTTTTCAAAAATGTGCGAAGCCGGCGGTCTGCCCTACTCTAACATGCTTGATAAGCTTATAGCCCTTGGTGAAGAACGTTTTAACTCAAGGAATAAGCTGTCTTTCACCCTTGCAGAGGAAGCAGAAACAGTATAAGGAGCTTCCTGTAAGTCAATTCAGACGGCGTCAGATGTTTTTAAGATACCAGACGCCGGTATATTCCCTGACAACTGAAAGCTTCTTATCCATGATATCACGTCCCATATTCCCGCCGAAAAAGAACCCGCATATTCTTGCAGCATCAGCAGTGCTATTAAATTTATAATCAGTACGAAGCTCATTCCGTTCAAAACCGGCTTCATTTTCAAGGTATGTGTGAAAATCATTAAGCGCTTTATTTGCAATACCGGCCTTTTCAACATGAGTACCCAGAGATTCAACAATCAGAATATCTCCGCCCGGTTTAACAATCTCTTTAATCCTGTTAACCATCCGTCCGCAGACATCAGAAATAGTCTCTGCGTATTCATCAGCAGTATGTCCAAGGCTCCAGCCCTCAATAAAAACATCTGACAGGATTTCAGGTACAGGCAGATCGAGATTTTGAGCCTGACCGAGGGTAATTTTATCCATGAACGAAGAGAGATTACTGCGGCATTTTTCAAGCATGTGCATTTCCCTGTCATATCCTCTACAGGAAGCAGCTGACTTAATATAGTATTTAGTCATACGGCCGGTACCGATTCCAGCCTCATAGACATTTTTACCATTCCATTCTATCTTTCTGCGGAGAAATGCGCCAAGGTTATCCTGATAATCCTCAGCGCTGACAAGTTCATCATATTCTGCAGAATGATTTTTATAAATTTCAAACATTGTGGGCATTGAAGGTTCTCCTAATTTTTAAATTTCCGGACGAATTATATTATGGTCTGAATTATTTTTTATTCTGAAAAATATAATTACTACCAGTGATTTCTTGAAGTTATTGAAGAAAGCGGTTTCCGTTCCCTCAGGCTGTCTCGTTCACTGTCTGACAGATCCGGATAACCTACGGCCAACAGAAGAACAATGCTCATCTTATAAGGAACAGTCAGGATTTCACCCATCTCCCGTTCATCATAGGTAGTAATCACGCACCCGCCTAATCCCTCTGCATTGGCCTGAATAAGCATAAAAGATGCAGCAAAACTGAGATCGATCGGATGTGAAGGCTGACCGTTGGGCATTTTATAATCTACATTGGTTGTTCCAAGCGCTATCAGAACCGGAGCCTGCCCGACATGTTCCTGACCATAGGCGGCTTTTTCAACCTGCTTTCGCACATCCTCATCAGTGATAACTATAAAACGCCAGGGCTGTCTGTTTTTGGCAGACGGGGCAATTCTTCCTGCCTCAAGGATACTTTCAATCTTTTCTTCTTCTACGGGACGGGCTGAAAAGCTTCTTATGCTTCTGCAGTTTTCAATCTCGGGTAGCAGTCTTGTTTTTAAATCTTGACGAATCATTGTAATTTCCCTTATTGTGAAACATAATGAAAAGACTGTGCTTCTCTATAATATTATGTCTGATAACTGCAAGCGTTTCATTCCCGGATACTATAATAAACGATATTAACTATTTTTCCAAGCTTTTTCCAAGAATTGAGGGGTCTTCTAACGAAAAAGAAACTTTCAGCTATATAAAACAGCGTCTAAATGAAATCGGAGTCGAATACTCTGAACGGGATTTCAGTGAATCCGAAGGCTATCATTCCTTTTCTTCAGCGGTAGAAGCTGATATAAAAGGTAATGCGGAGAACATACTGGTAATCGCAGTACCGGTTGATACAGCTTTCAATGAATCAGACCGGAATGCAGGAAGTTTTACAATTGCTGCGGCACTAAATACAGCGGACTACTTCCACGCAAACAAACCTGCTGTTTCCATAAAAATCCTTTTTCTGGGTGCTGAATTCGGCAGAAACCGTAATTATCCGCTGGGGTCAAGGAACTTTCTGGATTCATTCTATCCCGAGGCGCCTGCAGCGGTTATCTATCTGAATTTGCAGAAACCTTCCAATAAAATCCGAATAATTTCTGGAACAGACGGATATACCACACCTTTCTGGCTGTTCAGTTCGACATCTGATGCATTGAAATCCGCAGAATTCAAAACACTCCATTCAAAAACCCAGTCGGTTCTTTACAGGCTCAGAGCTTCAGGAGAGAACAACCTTATTAAACTCTATCTGGAAGAGGGATATCCTGCTGTTGAACTTCAGGCTGAGTCAGGCCGGACGGCTGAGGAACCCGGTGAGGCCGCTCAAAAACTGCTGACGTTTATTAAAGCATTTACAATCTCGGAATCGGGCGGATTCCCGGATGAATGGGACAGCCACTATGTATTCGGACTGGGAGAGACCTCCTATATTTTTCTACTGCTTATAATTATTGCTCTACTGATGATTTATCCAATCTTCAAGCGCAGACATTTCGGCTGGTATATGCATACCCTGTCGAAAAACCTATGGTCTCTGCCCATGCTCTATATAGTCACATTCGGCCTGCTGGCTCTGGGAACACTGCTTACTTCAACAATACTGGAGCTGATATCTTTCCCTGATTTATGGGAATACAATCCGGGATTGATTTTTATTTTCAAGATATCACTTTCTATGCTGTTCTATTCCCTTCTCATGCGGCTTCTCATCAAGCTGCCATTTTCCCGAAAAGGGAGCTTCTATTCAATTTCAGCCATATTCTTTCTTGTTATAAGTCTTATTGTCCTTTCAGTTATTGATATTTCCCTGTCCTATTTCAGCCTGTGGGCTTTGTTTTTTATTTTCATTTTTTCAGTTGTAAAAAAAACATGGATGAAAATTGTAATGCTGATTCTTTCAGTCTTCCTTCTGGCGACAGGCCTCTATGAAATATTCAGGCTTCCCTCACTGACTGTGATAAGAATGATAACCCTGTCCCCGCTTTCCGGAAACCTGGTGCTCAGTGTTATTATTCTGCCCTTTGTTCTTGCTCTTATCCGTATTGATATGCTTATTTCTCCATCCAAATACGTAACAAGGCTGGCACCAATCCCTTTTGCCGCAGTGACGGCGGGAATACTCATTTTTCTGATCAGCTATTCACCTTTTAATGAACTGAATCCCCAGCCTGTACAGGTAACAGGGCTTATAGACGAAACCACGGGGACACATGAACTGTCAATAAACAGTCCGGCACCGCTTAATGAGGCAACCGCAGAGGAACTATATGCAATGGCCGATCAAGGACCTGTTTATGACAGTCAGATCGGTTTCGAACTAGAATCAAGGAAGTTTCTTAACCGGCGTGTAATTGAAGCAGAGATTAGCTTTGAAGAAAAGCCTGATGAAGTAAGTATAGAAATCAATTCCGATAAGGATCTGATACTTTTTGACAGCAGCTTCCCGTCAACATACTTTCCAGGCGAAAGGCGTATAGAGATTTATACAGGTAAAAACCCGCCGTCCCCGCTCGATTTCATGCTCACAATTAATTCTGCTGCTATAATCAATATTACCGTTGAAGCAAAGTACTTCACGCCTCCTTCTTTACAGCAGATCCAGGGGCAGCCTCTTCTAATCAGTTCTGATCTGAGCATTATCTCCCGGTATTCCGATGATTAAGAAGCGTATTTTTCATGTAGATCTTGATGCCTTCTACGCTGCTGTTGAACAGCGTGAAAATCCTGAACTTATCGGCAAACCCGTCATCATCGGAGGGAACCCCGGTTCAAGAGGAGTAGTTTCAGCCTGCTCCTATGAAGCAAGAAAATACGGGGTGCATTCAGCAATGCCCACAGTAACAGCTTCAAGGCTCTGTCCCGAGGGAGTTTTCCTGCCGGTACGGATGAAACTTTACCAAAGCGTTTCCGCCGGAATTATGAAGCTCTTTGAAGAGTTTACTCCCGATATCATGCAGATATCCATTGACGAAGCCTTTCTTGATATGACGGGAACTCACCGGCTGTTCGGCAGTGTTTATGATACAGGCATGATGATAAAAAAACGGGTAAAAGAAGAATCGGGGCTTAACATCTCTATAGGTGCTGCTCAAACAAGGTTCCTTGCAAAACTTGCATCCGATTACGGCAAACCTGACGGATTGTGTATAGTTAAAGAGGGAGAAACCGAAGCCTTCCTTGACAGGCTCGAACTGAAGGATATCTGGGGCCTTGGCAAGAAAACATTGGAAAAACTCTCCGATTTAAACATAAAAACAATTCCAGAACTCAGGACTTTCAGTGAAAACGCCCTGATGAGCATATTCGGAAAATCAGGCGGCGAGTTCCTTTATAAGGCATGCCGGGGTGTAGATCTTGACATCTACAATACAGCGGTTAAAAGCAGTTCAATCAGCAACGAGACAACCTTCGCTTCAGATGTGAGAGACAGGGAAGTCCTTGAGAAAATGCTTCTTGAGCTGTCCCATCACGTAATGTTCCGGATGATAAAGGAAAATAAGAAGAGCAAAACACTCTGCCTGAAGGTCAGGTTTTCCGACTTCACATCAACAACAGCGCAGAAAACACTGAACCACTATGTAACATCGGCGGAAGAGCTGTTCCAGCACTCCATCGAACTGCTCAACACAAGATGGAACGGAACCGAGCCTGTCAGACTTATTGGTACAGGCTTCAACAGTGTTGAGAATGCTGATTCACCTGAACAGCCGGAGCTGTTTGAGGATCCGTTTGAAAAAAAATACAGGGTTGAAAAGGCTGTTTTTTCAATAAAAACAAAGGGCAGTAAGGTCACCAAGGCCAGCCTGCTCAATTCCGAACACAAGGCAAAGAAAGAATGAAAAGTAAATTAATTTTAATTGTGATTATTTTATTCGGGACAGCAGGAGTGCTGTCAGTGTCAGCGGCAGAACTGCTTCAGCGGAAGACCGAACACTTTAAATTTATCTACAGGGAAACCGAAGCCGGGGCTGTTGATGAACTGCTTTTCTTTGCAGAAGACATATACGACAAGGTAGCAGGCTATTTCGGAGTGTATCCGGATAATATCAAAGTCATTGTAACAAATGATATGGATACAGCAAACGGATATTTCAGCCCTGTACCGCCCCAGATTACAATATTTGTCACAAGTCCCAAAAGCCCATGGCTGGGTGCCGGAAATGAAAACTGGCTTAAATACGTATTTACACATGAACTTACCCACTATGTTCATATAACATGGCCGGAAGGTATAGATCATAACATTTCAAAAATCTTCGGATCTGCAGCACTGTCATGGAGAGCCGGGGGAGTACCCGGATGGGCACTTGAGGGGATAACCACAAACCTTGAAACAGAGTTCACTGACGGCGGAAGAGGAAGAAATCCCTTTTTTGAACTGTATTATAAGGCTCCCATTATTGAGAACAGCATGTTCAGCCTTGAGGAAGCCGGATTCAGTTCGCCCTACCCGCCATCAGGACGTATTTATGTCGCAGGCTACATAATCGTAAATTACATGATGGAACACTTTGGGATGGATGTATTCGCACGGGTAGTCAGGAAGCAGAACACAGAGCTCATGAGTTTTGAAGACGCGGTTAAAGATGAAACCGGAGAAAGTCTTGAGAATATATTCGCGGATATGAAGATAGAATTGACAAGAGAATATGCGGATGATCTGAAATTAAACCGTGGAAAAATAATTTCGCCCAGAAAAAACGGATACAATTACAGCTTCCCGAAACAGATTGGAGAGAAATGGTACTCATACCGTTTTAATGCAGATTCTGTACCGGCAATTGTAAGTTTCACTGAGGATCCGGATAGGCCTGGATTCCCCGAAAATGAAGAAATTGTATTTGAGACATCTCTGCCTACACGTGATTCCTACTGCATAAGCAGTGACGGGCGGTATATATACTTTGCAGCATCACGTTCAAAGGCTGGACTGCCCGGAATATCGGAAATGGCAACTGATCTATGCCGTTTCAACATCGAAACCGGAAAAAGGGAAATCCTGCTTAAAGACTTAGCAGTTTACGATCTGGCGTTATCACCAGACGGAGGCTATATAGCTGCCGCCCAATCATACTCCAGCTACTCAAGACTGATTCTTATAAATACCGAAACACTATCTGTAACTACAGCCTTCGGGGAGTCGCAGGCAACTGTTTTCACCCCTGTATTTACAGCATCCGGACAGGAACTGATTTTTTCAGCAAGCCTCAGGGGTATGCAGGATCTGTACAAAACAGATTTGCTCTCCGGAAGAACTTCACCGCTTTTTGCTGCGGACATTGCCGGAGACTATAACCCGGTTATCGGTGATGATGGAAGTATATACTTCTGCAGGGAGGATAGCGGCAGACTGAAGCTTTTCCGGTATTCTGAAGACACCGGGATCCTTGAATGCATAGCAGAGGATTCTGTCGGCATACTGAAGGGAAGCCCTGTTGACGGAAGCATAGTTTATGAATCTTACAGCGCCCAGGGCTTCTGTGTGAAGGTGATGAAAGAACCTGAATCTGCGGTTTTTATATCGGATATCAGCAGCGATCATATACCTCCGGCATATGATTTCAGTGTTCAGGAGACGGAACATCAGGCCGGGCAGAGTTTTCTTAATTTGCCGCTGCCTGTATTATGGCTGCCGATTCCTGCTATGTCGCCGCGGCCTGCATCAGTTGCCTTCGGTGCCGGCATCACTGCTGCCGGCTGTTCACTCAGCAGCAGCTATCTTGATTTTGAATCAGTTTGGAGCGCGGCGGCATCCTTGTATCCTGAAGATCTGAGACCGGAGATTGAACTGGTGACTATTTTCAAGGCAGGCCCCGGAAATGTGTATGGCGGCATTTCTCATGCATACAGCGGTGAACTTACAGCGGACTACAGCGACTTGTATACTGAAAAAACAGATGTAACAGGCGCCTACTTTATACCATTTATAGCCGAACACCAGTTCAACCGCAGCATCTATCTCACGGCAAACTCTGCATTCAGCTATGAACTCTCCCGGTCATCAGCATCAGCCTTCGGTATTAGTGATTCCGGAAGCAGAATAACAGCCGCAGACGGGCTTACAGCAGCTGTCGGGATGTATTTTTCATATGTCAAGGATGCTTCGGCCTTAAGCGGTTTAAGCCCGCTCAGGGGGGAGCTGAGTGCCGAATATCTGTTTGACCCGTCAAGTATCAGCGCTGGAACTGAATACGCTTCACAGGCCGTTCTGGCAGGCTCTTTTCGCTTTCCCATATTCCGGGACATCTTTCTGGTAGAAACTGAATTTTCAGGTTCGTATTCAACATCACCCTGTTCTTTCAGTGCCTCTGCAGGTCCCTACGGTTATGCCGAAAGTCCTGACGGACCTGATGACGGCATACTTTCGGCGGGGGTAAATCTTCTGGTTTCAGTAACCGGCGGCATGTACATGTTCCTATCAACTCAAGGAAAGGCTGATTTCTCAATTGTTTCACCATCCTTTATAATTGATGAGTATACATATTATTCATACGGCATAGGTCTGGATGCCTCAGCTTTAAGCTTAAAGGCCGGGCTGACACTTCCGGCTGTAGAGGAATATTACCTGTTAGAACTTGAGCGAGCTTCCTTGTTCATTAAGCTGAATATGGATGGAGCATTTCTTTTTCAGGGACTGCAGCTGATTATGGATTAACTGACAAAGATGTCAGTCTCTATTTAAGGTAGTCACCGAGCGGCTCAGGGACCATGTAGTACCGGTTGGACATATTCCAGAGTGACCAGCCTGAGGACTCAGCCTCACGGCAGGCTTCCAGCTGAATCAGCAGATAACGGTGATAGTCTTCCTCTTCCATGTAGTACTCGGAGGGAAGTAGAAATGCCTGGACATAGGGCCGGATAAGGCTTCTGCCTTCAGTAATTTCCGCAGCTCTCAAGGTCCCCTCATTATAAATCTTTCCGGCCCGTTCGATGTAGGGAACATCCCTCATAAAATTGCGGGGGAAATGAGAGGGATAGTACATAGGACATATTACATCAACGTAGTCGGCAAGCATTTCAATGTTCTGCCCGATCCAGTTGCCCATACGGTAGTAGGTATTGAAACCGTAGAGGTCGGTACTGATGGGTACGTGAATGCGTTCCCTGATCAGCCTGAAAAAGGATTCGAGTGCATTTATGCGTGTCATTCCCGGGCGGATAGCGTTAAACTTGATTCTTGATGTATTGCCGTCGGAGGGAAAGCGGATATAGTCAAACTGTATTTCATCAACACCGCGTTCCTGCAGCTCCTCTGCAATATCGGCATTATACTTCCAGACAGCAGGGTTAAATGGATCTACCCAGTACTCACGCTGCTCATAACTGACCTCTCCGGTATCATCATCAACAATCTTAATCAGATACCGCCAGGGCTCATCACTGTATTTGTCCCATAGGGCATACTTGTGATTTGAATAATTAAACAGCTGCTGATCTTTGAATACAACGATGCGGCCTATAACGTAGAAGCCGCGTTCATGAACCCGGTTGATAAGATAATCCAGATCAGTTCGTTTTTTTACAGCCCCGATGGACAGTGGAAAGTCGAGCCTGGAATCATAGGTAAGGTAGCCGAAATCATCTTTTATATCTATGACAATTGAATCAAGGCCGTTTCTTTCCATGAAATCCAGATGATTTTCAAGCCTCTGGCCCGTTGTATGTCCAGGACCAATATACAGACCTGTATGATCAGCCGCGGAATCAAGACGTGCAGCTCTCGCAGGTCCTGCAGGCGCCCTGTAAAAAGCATCCGGAAAAATATCACTCCAGGTATCATCTTCAGGAAAATATTCAGCCTGCTCGGACCCGAAATCAATTCGTATTCGGCCGGTACTTATAAAATAGGCGTTCTGCATGCTTTTCGTTTCTGAAAATCCTGAAACCATGCTCCAGGTTTTCCGTGAATCATCACTTTTATAAAGTCCATTCCCGAAGGAATATGCAACATATAAGGCTCCGTTTTCGCCGGGCACGTAAAAAGCGGCTGCTATTTCCTCGTTGAATCCGGCTCCCCGGTAGATAATTTCCTTTTCAGCAATTTCCTTCCAGGTTTTTCCTGAATCGGTAGTTTCAAATATACCGCTGAATGAAGTGGCAATAAGAATTCTATTATGATCTTCCGAATTGAGGGAAACTGATGTTAAATAATTGGAACGGGCTATAGGGTCTCCAAGCGGGACAGCCTTCCAGGACATCCCCCTGTCGCTGCTGAGGAAAAGTCCGTAAGCTGTTGTACATGCAATGCGGCCGTCATCAGCGGGGTCGTATGAGATTGAAGTGAGGGTTTCAATCTCATCCTGGTCAAACGGATATACGATCTTTGAGGGCAGGCCGGTATTGCGCCTTTCCCATTTATTCCCGCCGTCAGCTGAAAAAAGAAAGCCGTAATCAGGTGCAGCTGCATAAAGTGTACCTCCGGTAGCCTCAATAACCATCGAAGGTTTGATAAAACGGTTTTCAATTAAATCGCTGCTGAAAGCTGCCGTAACAGTAATGAGTGATAGAATAATCAGATGTACAAAATAAAATATCCTGTTTTTTAATAGCACAGTAAAACTCTCATAATCAGGTTTGATAGGACGACCCTATTCTTTCAGAAATCATGCTGTATTGCAAGACTAAACTTTGCTTTCAATTCCGGGAATTATACTGTAAAATTGGCTGGTTATGAGTAAAGAATATACAGAAGATTTATTAATTGATTTCGGGCCGGACGGCGAAACACTGATTCCGGTAGTTACCCAGGATGTGAATACCAAAGAGGTTTTAATACTTGCATTCGCGAATAAGACAGCTTTTGATGAAACAATAAAAAGCGGTTATGCCACCTACTGGAGCCGCAGCAGGAAGGAACTCTGGAAAAAGGGAATGACAAGCGGTGATATGCTCAAAATTGAAGAAATAAGGATCAACTGCGAGCAGAATTCCCTTGTGTATCTGGTTGTTCCTCAGGGTAAGGGAGCCTGTCACGCAAAAAAAGAGGACGGAGGTCCGCACACATCCTGCTATTACCGTAAAATTACACCTGATATGAAGCTGGAGTTTGTTGAAAAATGAGTAATAAACAGCTGATTATCGGAATGCCGGCAGGCTCGCTTGCAAACCCGGGCCGCGGCGGAAACCTTATAAACCTGCTTGAAGAAGCAGGCTTTAAAACTAAAGGATATGAATCCGGGGGACCAACAAGCTTCCAGACAGTGAACTATTTTTTCGGATGGGATGGACGGCCTCAGGAGTTCGGCGCCCAGATGATGTTGAATGAACTTGATGTGGCAATTGCGGGCGATGACTGGATTCATGAACGTGAAGCGGAGCTTTCAATTGAATACGGAAAGACCCTTGATGTGGAAAAGGTACTGTCCCTGAAAAGGGGCGGAGTAAGGATTGTCGGTATAGCGAATGGTGATGATCCTGCAGAGAACATCAAAGACTTGCTGAAACGTCTATGTTCAGAGAAAAAACTGATAAATGTAGTTTCAGAAATGCCCTACCTTGCTGTGGAATGGCTTCATAAGAATTTGAAAGAAATCGGTGAGTATGACCGTTTCAGTAAATGGTCGGTACAAAAATACAAAACTCCCCCTAAAAACGACAGCGGCATAGTTGTCTATGAAACATGGGGTAAAACAGAAGCCAAGGTTAAAAACGGAGGCGCCGATCTGGGAATTGAGATAACACAGTCGGGCAGCGCACTTAGAAGTTACGGACTGAAGATTATCGACGAAATAATGACCAGTGAAACCGGAATCTGGATAAACAAATCGCTTAAAGAGGATCCGGAAAAAAATGATCTTCTCAAAATGTTTCTTCTAAATCTCTACGGATCAATCCATGCTGAAGATAAAGTGCTGCTGGTTTTCAATGTTCCCTCAGCTTCAGAGTCTGCAGTTACCGAATACCTTTCCGAGAATAATCTTTTCGCAGATGAGCCCACTATAAATGAGGGTAAAACATTTGCACAGTATTCAATTCAGATTGAAACAGGCAATCCTGATGTGCCGCTGGCAAAGGTTCGTTATGAACTTGCAAAGCTCGGAGCCAGAAGCATTGATACCCTTCCGGTACTATCGTCCATCCCTAACCCTGAAGTACTGGGATTCTGATTTTTTAATTTGATAAACAGAAAATAAAGCGGCTGTGAGGATTTACAGCCGCTATTTTAATTTCAGCTTCCGCAGATTATCAAGAGCCTTTTCAAAATCATAATTTTCAACAGTCTTCACAAATTTCCTGAATGCCGGTGTAAACTGCTTTTGTCCAACAGCCTCGGTAAAGGTTTCAAGATAAATAACCGCCTCTGTATCATTTTCAGCAAGAAGATGCTCCATCTTATCCATCATTTCAGAGGTCAAAGAAAGTCCGTTATCCTCTTTCGTCTCATGAATCCCCGGCTGCAGTTCAATTATATGCTCTTTAATATCAGCAATCAGATCAGAAAGATTAAGACTTACACGTTCAATTATATAATTGAGTTCACTCTTTTCAGCCTTGTCCCTGCAGGCTGCTTCAAGCTGCGAAGCGGCCTTTCTTACAGCATTTGCACCAATATTCCCCGAAGATCCTTTTAGCGAATGAGCAAGACGGGTTGATGCTTCAGAACTTTCAGCAAGCGCTTTTTCAAACTGCTTAGAAAAATCATCATGCATCTCAACATATTTGCCCAGAAGACGTATATACAGAGCTGTATTGCCCTGTACTACAGATAATCCGGCTTCTGTATCCAACCCTGGAATATCAGATAATTCCGGTAGAATGTCATTATCTATTGAAATATCTTCACCATGATGAATGATTTCCCCCTTCCGTATCCATTGCCCAAGTACTGAAAACAACTCTGAGGGATTAACAGGTTTTCCAACATGGTCATTCATTCCGGCTTTAAGCGACTTCTCTCTGTCTCCTGACAGAACGTTTGCAGTCATTGCAATGATAGGCAGCTCTGAATACGCAGCGTTTTCCCTTATTTTTTCTGTAGCCTCGTAACCATCCATTACAGGCAGCTGACAGTCCATAAGAACACCGTCGAAATCCTCTTTTAAAACAAGCTCTACAGCCTCCAGCCCGTTTTCAGCCAGAGTGACCTCTATTCCAGCACTGGAAAGGAGCTCAATAGCTACTTCCTGATTTATTGCATTATCCTCAACAAGCAGTATCCGGGCACCCTTTAATCCGGATTTCACGGAACTAATCATCTCTGTATGTATATCAATTCTTCGGGCACTTCTGACTTTGCTGCCTGTCGCAGCAAGTACCGCATCAAGAAGAGATGAAGGCATAATAGGCTTTGAAAGATATTCTGCAATATTATCTACTCCGCGACTGGCATTGATAGCATCATCACGGCCGTAGGCGGTCATCATTATAACTGATGGTTTGTGTTCAATCTCTTCAGATTTATTAATCATTTTTACTGTATCTATGCCGTCCCTGCCGGGCAGATTCCAATCCATAAGCACAAGATCGAATTTTTTATCCGGATCTGAAAGTTTTAAAACCGCCTCGTCAGAAGAGGATGCAGTATCAATTATAAATTTAAAACTAACCAGAATTTCAGATAAAATAAGCAGAGAAGTTGAGTTATCATCAACGATAAGTATTTTAAGTTCATCAATACTGCTGTGATCAGGGAAGCGCTCATGTTCATCTTCCTGCCTGGCAAGATTCACAGTGAAATGAAATGTACTGCCCTTTCCGGCTTCACTGTCAACCCAGATTTCACCTTCCATAAGCTGAGTCAGTTTCCTGCAGATAGCAAGACCAAGCCCGGTTCCTCCATATTTTCTGGTTGTGGACGTATCTGCCTGACTGAACTGCTGAAAAAGCTTATTCTGCTGCTCATCTGTCAGACCGATGCCTGTATCACGGACCCAGAAATGATACTGGCAGCTTTTTCCGGAACAGTCATCTACTCTCACGCCGATTACGATCTCTCCTTTTTCGGTGAATTTCACAGCATTATTAGCAAGATTAATCAGAATTTGCTCAAGCCTGAGAGGATCTCCGTTAAGTGCGGTTGGTGTAGATGGTGAGATGTCAAACATAAGCTCGAGACCTGAATCTTCGATTCGATAACTTATTATGTTGGCAAGATTTTCAAAAACATCCTCAAGAAAGAAATCAATATTTTCAAGATCAATTTTACCGGCTTCGATTTTTGAAAAATCAAGAATATCATTGAGTATCCCAAGCAGATTCTCTGCAGCACGGTACACCTTTGAAATATAGCCCTGCTGCTTCGGGTTAAGTCCTGACTGCATTGCCAGATGCGACAGTCCGATTATAGCGTTCATGGGAGTTCTGATTTCGTGAGACATGTTGGCAAGAAAGTCTGATTTTACCCTGGTAGCCTCTTCAGCCGCTTCCTTTGCGTCCGCAAGCTCAAGCTCAGCCTTTTTACGCATGGTGATATCTTCAATAAGACCGTCGACCGACTGAATTTGTCCGTCTTCATCAAATACCGGATGATGTGCCACCATCAAAGTTCTTATATCACCATCAGGATGGTGATACTGCAACTCAAACTGATTAAAAAAACTGGTACCGTCATAGAATTTTTCAACATTGCCGGCCGCAATTTCTACTGAACCGGGCATCCAGTCAAATTGTTCCTGCCATTTCCTTCCAATGACATCCTCTTTGGAAACACCGAATACAGAACTTACACCTTCACTTATGAACAGCAGTATACCTTCCGCATCATGACTAAAAATAAGAAAATTGTCACCGAGCTCATCAATCAGACGTTCATATTTCTGACGGCTTTGACGAAGTTCATCTTCCATTTGCTTTCGTTCGGTTATATCAACGTTCCATCCAAGAACCCCGGGTTTACCATCATAATCGAATGGATAAACTGAAAGCAGAACATCCCTTATTCCATCGAAACCGTTCAATCTTGTTTCAAAGTTCGGACAGTATCCGTTGGACCGGAAGATTCTTAATACTTCTTCGTGATCGGCCTTATCTGTATAAACGTCGACTGCAAATTCGCCCACTTCCATTCCCATCAGTCTCATTGTTGAGTTGGCATACACGGTTTTTCCATCGACAACAATTCCGACTCCTACGGGACTTGATTCCAGGATGGTCGCCAGATTTTCCTTTTCGCGTTCAACAGACTGCTGTACCATAAGTTCAGCAGTTATATCCCTTGCCATTGCGACAATATACCTCTCGTTCTCAATTTCAGTTTCATTAGCTGCAATTTCTATAGAAAAATGAATGTCGCCTTTTTTAAGTGCAGAAATCTGGTGCCGACTACCGAGGAAAATCAGCTCATTTCCGTTTCTGAAATTTTCAAGAGCCGTATGAACTTTTGATCGATGAGGTTCTGAAAGCAGCAGTTCGAAATTAGTTCCAATTATTTCTTCAGATTTATAATCAAATAGCTCTTCCGCTGAAGGACTGAAAAAAGTGATCACACCAAAATGATCCATAACTATAATACCATTCATAGCGGTATCAAGAATTGACTTAAGCCTTGCGGTACGTTCTGCCACACGCTCTTCAAGCACAACCCTGGCCTGCTCAAGTTCTCTTGTAGCCTTTTCCAGCTCAGTAATATCTGTAAAGGTTTCAAGTATGAATTGCTTTCCATGCCGTTCAATACGGCTGACAGATTTTATTACAGGTATTTGGGTTCCATCTTTTGAAAAAATAGTATGCCGTATATTCTGAAAAGTACTGCTACCGAAATCCCGGTAGCATATTCCATTTTCGGGACAGGTTATACCCTTGCATTGATGACCGATAACATCTATCCGATCACGACCGAGAAGCTTAAGGGCATGCATATTGATTTCTTCAATTTTACTGGTCTCAGGGTCAATAAGGTATACACCGGTTGGAATTGAATTAAGCAGCCGGGTAAGAAACTCTTCATTTGTTACAAGAGTCATACGAGATTCTTCTATTGTATCCAGCATGGAATTTATTCCGGTGCTTAAATTAGTAATTTCATCATTCCCGGATGCAGAGATTCTTTTGGTAAAATCCCTGTGTACAGCAAGTTCTGTAAGATCTTTTGAGATTCTGACTATCCGCCTGATAATATTTTTTTCGATAAAACGAAAGGCCGCCATGGAGATCAGTACCAGAATCAGTATTATAGTTATTGCATAGAGTACTACTCCAATACGAACATTATTGAATTGACTTCCGTCATCTACTATTTCCAGGCTAAAATTTTTCCGGTCCAGTACATCTTTATAGATAACAGACGCGTGAGCATCCCTTGAAGAATCTACATTAAAGTTGATCAATGTTCCGGGTTCAACCTCCTGAGTTGAAGTGATATCAACGGTGTGCATCATCAGTTGGAACCCGAGTATTTTTTCGTAGCTGTCAAGTATTTCATTGCTAAAAGACGATATGAATAACATCCAGCCGCGCTGCTCTCCCGATCCGCCGTTTCTAAATACGGGCCTTCGTACAATCAGATAAATTTCACCGTCCTTACTTCCTGCAAAACCCCCGCTTGTTTCGGTATCCGAATCAATAACAGGATATTTTGCGCTGAAATAGGAATCTGATGTAAAGTTCAGATCAGAAACATGCTTTGATTCAGAATCAATGAAATCAGTATAAACAGGATTCATCTCATTATTAAGGAAAACGACCCCTCTGAGATTCAGGTTTGAAAAACATTCGATTTCAAGATTTTCTTCCTGATACTCAATATTAAAATCACCTGCAAACTCCCAGGTTTCATCCCAGTATGCATAGTCTTTAAGTGTACTGTCGATAGATTTCATCCTGAATTGAAAAAAAGCATTGAACTGCTCTGCATTTTTAAGGATCTCAGTTTTCTGAAACTCTTGAATTATTCGTTCAACAGCGAATCTTATTAAAAACATTTGAACTGTAATGATGGCTATAAGAGCGACTGAAAAGCCAAGTCTGATGAATTTTTTTATACGCAATTATTTCTCCGGAAACCCGCTTAATTTATCTGAATGACTTTCCTTGATTTTAATGATCTCATGCAGGTTATCCAGAAAAACTTCAATAAGTACAGGATCAAAATGCCTTCCGCTCTCATCCCGCAGCAGATCTACAGCCCTATCAACAGCCCAGGCTTCCTTGTACGGGCGTTCACTTGTCAGGGCATCAAAAACATCTGCTACAGCAGCTATTCTGCCTATTATTGGAATCTTTTCACCGGCCAGTCGGTTTGGATAGCCGGTCCCGTCCCATTTTTCATGATGTGTCAAGGCAACTTCCCTGGCAGCCTGAAGCATAGGATCATCATGTTCACCTATGATATCGGCTCCGAACTGGGCGTGTTTCTGCATTATTATAATTTCATCATCTGTAAGCCTGCCTGGCTTTTGTAGAATTTTATCGGGAATACCTATTTTACCTACATCATGCATTGGAGTAGCATTAAGAATTATATCAGTCTCAATACTGGGAAGACCTATACCCTTGGCGAGAACATGACAGTAATAACTCATACGTTCAACATGAAGACCGGTTTCATTGTCTTTGTATTCAGAGGCAAGCCCCAGCCTCCGTATTATTTCAAAACGGCTGCGCGCTAATGCCGTTGTACGTTCAGCAACCTTTCTTTCCAGCTCTCTGTTCTGATCATACAGGGCAAGGTGATTTTTAACCCTGGCCAGAACAATTGGAGGACTGACTGGTTTTGTAATGTAGTCTGAAGCTCCATAATCAAAACCTGTCTTTTCATCTTCGACCTCGCCGAGTGCTGTGATGAAAATTATTGGAATATGCCTTGTCCTCAGGTCATTTTTTAGAGTTTTACATACTTCGTATCCATCAAGTTCGGGCATCATTATGTCCAGCAGAATCAGATCCGGTGGTGTATCAAAGGCTATTTTTATCGCTTTATTACCACTGTTTGCAGCTTTTACCTTGTAGCTTCCGGCAAGGATACTTGAAAGCAAGGAGATATTATCCGGCATATCATCAACAACAAGTATTATCTGTTTCTGCTGTTTAGAATTCATACAACAAATATATTTTATCAGAGGGGAATTTGCAAGAAAATCAGCCTATAACCTGGATTTATAGCTGCAGCCATGTAATAAAAAAGGGAACACCGTGGGGATTCCCCGTCATCTCTAATTAATACAGATAATGAATATCAATCTCGGGTCTACATACCCCAGATTTCAATTTCACCGCCGTCGAATTTGCTGACCTGATGGAAGGCTTTTCTTTCATATGATTTCATTCCCATCGGATAAAAAAGAACCAGATGGCCGTTAGTAAGACCATGTTCCTTCATCTCTTCCTGAAGAAACGGCACAGCCGCGTTCATGGTAGATTTTACTGATGAGCTTATATCGCGGGAAGAAACTATGAAGGTCTGATCCTCCATTCCATGCGGCCAGTTAAGTACAAGACTTATCTGGTTCCTGGAGATCCCGTAGTAACGGGTTATACTTCCGCCACCGTCAATAATTCTCTGCAGATAAGCCTGTAGAAAAAGATGTGAACCGGCTTCACGGTAGAGGAACTGCTCATTCCAGCTTGGTGCATGCTTTCTGAAGAAGGGCTGGAAAGTCCTCATAATTTCATGGATGTTAAGATTCGCATTTTCATCAAGGTAATTGGCCAGATCGTATCTGATTATACGCTTGGTCGGATTAACAAGGGCACGGGGGATGATTTCATGATATATCGGGTTGGCAATATCGATCATGCCCGAGTTGTTAAGCTGAATTATTCCAAGTTCAGTCAGATATCTTAAATCATCATCACTTAGTTCCTCCGGAAAGTCTGAACCGATAAGAATAGGAGTAATGACCTTTCTTACACGGTCTTCCTTAAGTCTGTCCATCAGTGATTTTATATGGATTTCCTGTCTCTGAATGATGTTTTCCATGGCTTCATCAACCTCGATCTTCGTGATCTTCTTGATGTTAGCCTTTCGGGGAACCATTTCTTCGACTATTTCGTAGGCAATAGCATTAACTAGCCATGGCTGGCCTCTTGTTATTTCATAAAGACGCTTTGCTGCATCTTCGCTGAAGTCTATATCCCGGTCTTTTTTAAGATCCTTCAGGACATTTTCAATTTCAGGCTGAGTCAGTGTTGAAAGCTCGATTGATTTAGCTTCAATATTGAAGAGATCTCCGCCGGTAATATCCTTGTCCTCATCCTTTTGAACAATCTTGTACCTGATATCCTCTACACCGCATAGGATTATACTCTGGGGAAAAAGTTTCGGGCGCTTGTCGAATCCGGCCCTAAGCTGCTTTAGAAAAGAGGCCAGAACATCTCCTTCAAGCTTATCTACCTCGTCAATAAGCAGGACGATAGGTTTTTCAGAGTTCTTGGACCAGAGGGTAAGTAGCTCATTAAGCGCGAATCCCGGCCCCTTTTGCTGAAGAAGCTCAAGCCCCTTCTCTTCCGGATATGAGTCATCAAGATAGTCTCTCGCTCTGGAAGCCAGTTCGAATATAATACTTTTAAAACACTCACCCGGGTTATCAAGGTAGAGGACCGAGGGTTCAACATTGAGATAAAGGGCTTTTACATCACCCTTTTTATTTAGTTCATTTGCAATAGCAAGCAGAAGGCTGGTTTTACCGGTCTGCCTTGGTGCATGAAGCACAAAGTATTTTTTCTGTTCAATTAAACGTAAAATATCTTTAACCTGTGGTCTATCAAGCAGGTTCACAGCATAATGATCTTCAAAGTTGACAGGTCCTGCAGTATTAAAAAACAACATATATCATTCCTATATTCAAATTAATCCATTCATACTATAACACTTAGTGGTTTTTTCGTCATCCATTTAAAAAATAACTATAACTTTCTGCTCACGAAGCTTTTCAATCAATCCCCTGTCGGACACAGGGTTGCCAATGAGGTTAACAAACCTAAGTTTTGCGAGATTAAGCAATGGACTGATATCCTCAATATCGTTGTCGGAAAGCTCGATAATCTCCAGAAAATCCATCCCGGTCAGGGGGGAAAGGTCTGAAATCCGGTTTGAAGCGGCATAAAGTTCTTCCAGCTGATGAAGTTCAGCCAGGTCATGAATGTTATATATGTCATTTCCCGAAATATTCAGTATCCTGACATTTCGGCAGTATTCAAGCCCCTCAGTATCTTCAAATCCGTAGCCGGAAACATCCAGAACACCATCAATCTGCCCCAGATCCGAAGCATCGACAGGATACGGATGATTTCCGAAAATTTCAGATTTCACTGCGGCAATAAAATCATTATCTGCAAAATCAGAATCGTAGTACTCATCTTCATCAGAACTAAACCCCATTGATGCATCGGCGTCATTATAAAACACTTCTGAATAATCAAAGTCAAAACGTTTCTGCCGCTCTTCAGCTACCCTGAGCTTCAGCTCAAGCAGTTTCCTGATGGCTGACAGGCGGCCGGTGTCTGATTTACGGCATGCAGTCTCAAATTCATTCAACAGAGCCGAGAAGCGGTCAGGATGAACCGCTTTTATTAGAGTGTAGAAAAGGGTTTTTCGGCTTTTTCCCTCAGTATTAATTCCAATTGTTCCTGCAGCAGAGCTGATGAACACATCATCACCAGCCTTGTATGCATTTATTACGGTAGTGGAAATCTGTTCCAGCTTTTTTCGACTCAGGTTCTTTCTGATAAATTCCGCGTTTTCCCGCATTAGTCCTCCGGTATTTCAGTTTCATTTATCTACAGTTATATCACTGTTTTTATTCAAAAACTCTTTAATTTCTTCAGCAGAATTTAGATTTGTGAACGCTTCCCAGGCATTTGTAAGTTTATTGATCTCTTTATAAGGCAGGTAGTTCGTTTTTACTATTTTATGAAAGGCTGCAAGACCCCGCCCGCCATTTTCTATAAACTCCAAGAGGGCCGCAGTTATGGAATTGCTGTATATTGAATTAAAAGGCTCGGGCCGGTTCATTGAATCGGAACTGGATAAAATATCTATCCCTGAGTTGGAAAAATTGTTAATTATAAATTTGATAAACTGAGGAGAAACATATGGCATATCACATGCCGTTAAAAAAACAGGTTTATCAAGATATTTCAAGGCCGAATACAGCCCGCCTGCCGGTCCGTAGTTTCTTACAGTATCGCTTATAACCTGAAAATCCCAGTCAGAGTACAGTTCCGGTGTATTGGATACTATCAGGATTTCAGGGAAAATAACTTCAAGATTCTTCCCTATATAAACAGCAGCGGGCATACCCTTGATTAGCAGCTGCTGTTTGTCAAAACCTGCTCTGCGGCTTTTCCCTCCGGCAAGTATCACTGCTGTTTTACATAAATCTTCGTTATACATATGCTGGAGCCATGATATAATTATTCAGGAGGTTCGTGCAATATGAAAGACTATGGATTCACTGCTCTTGACGGTACTGAAATTTACGCATCAATATGGGAGTGCCCCTCCCCGACTGCTGTTGTACAGATAATTCACGGAATGGCGGAACAAATCAGCCGCTATAATGAGTTTGCACAATACCTTAATTCAAGGGGATTTGTTGTTGCCGGTGAAGATCACAGGGGGCATGGAAAAACGGCCGGATCACTTGAAAATGCCGGCTGGCTGGCACAGGCTGATGGATGGCAGAAGATGGTCGATGATAATGTTCAGCTCGGCAATAAGCTGAGAAAAGATTACCCTGATTTACCATTTTTTATTATAGGCCACAGCATGGGTTCATTTATTGCCCGAAACCTGGTCGCGGATAATCCTGACAATATAGACAGAGTAATACTTTCGGGAACCGGATGGTTTGAGAGTTCCCAGACCGCCCCCTTACGAATGATCGCAAAAATGCAGAAGGCTTTTCAGGGTTCAAAAGCCAAAGCCAAACTGATAGATAAGCTTGCTTTCGGAGGAAACAACAAACAGTTCAATCCGGGCAGGACGGGTTTTGAGTGGCTGAGCAGGGATGAAAAACAGGTGGATCTGTATGTGGCTGATCCGTATTGCGGATTTGTCGCAACTGCCGGATTCTATGTGGATTTCGCTGAAGGCCTTGATATAATTTCAAATGAGCAGACTTTCAGAAAGACTCCGGCCGAACTGCCGATACTCCTGTATTCAGGCGAAAAGGATCCGGTTGGAGGAAACGGAGCCGGTGTTCAAAAGGTATTTGAAATGTATAAGAATACAGGCCATTCCAAAGCAGAAATGGTGCTGAATCCCGGCGGTAGGCATGAAAGCCTTAATGAAACAAACAGAACCGAGGTTTATAAGATATTTGCCGATTGGCTCAGCGGAAATTGCTGAGCAGATTTTCTTTAAAAGGCGGATTTACAATTCCGTTTTCTGTAATAAACCCCGTAATCAGATTGTTGGGAGTAACATCAAAGGCGGGGTTTCTTACCTGAATCCCCTCAGGCCCGGTACGTCTGGCGCCGAAACTGGTAACTTCATCTGGATCGCGTTCCTCTATAACTATCCCTTCTCCGTTAGGGGTCTCCAGGTCAAAGGTTGATGAGGGGCAGGCAACATAAAAGGGTATGTTAAAGTGGGAGGCAAGAATTGCCACTCCCATTGTTCCGATTTTATTTGCAGTATCTCCATTAGCGGCAACCCTGTCTGTTCCGACAATAACAAGGTTTATGAATCCCTTCGACATCATATAAGCTGCCATATTATCACAGATAAGCGTAGCATCAAGGCCTGCCTGCTGAAGCTCCCAGGCTGTCAATCTTGCTCCCTGCAGGAGAGGTCTTGTTTCATCTGCATATACCTTGAATTCAACACCATCCTCATGAGCAAGATACATCGGAGCAGTAGCTGTTCCCAGCTGTGAGGCACAGAGATGGCCGGCATTGCAGTGTGTCAGAACTCCCATTCCATCCCTGATAAGGCTTTTTCCATTTCTGCCGATGCCGAAGCAGAGTTCGGTATCTTCCTTATGGATGGCTATCGCTTCCTGCTCAAGCACCTCATATATCTGCTCAGGGTTCAAGCCATCACATGATTCCGCTTTTTCGACCATCCGCTTAAGTCCCCAGCTTAGATTCACAGCGGTTGGCCTTGAGGAATCAAGGTATGCGGCTTTTTCCTTCAGCTTCTCGATAAAAATTTCAGTGGAGTTATTAAGGACATCGCGTGCACCGTAGAGAAGACCGTAAGCGCCGGCCACACCTATTGCGGGAGCTCCCCTGACCTTCAGTTTTTTAATGGAATCCCAAACCTGCTCAATACTCTGCTGAGGTTCATTTACAAGCTCAAGAGGAAGTTTTGTCTGATCAATAATTGTAAGTGTTCCATCCTTCCATGAAAGTGTTTTTGCAAGGTCTGAATATCCGGCCATCAGTTTCTCCAGGTTTTAATCTAATTCCATACTACCATAAAAAAATCCCCTTTTCAGGGGATTTTTCAGATTACAGATTTATCTGTGAATTACGTCTGACAGCCCTACAGTGCAAATCTGACGCCGATACCGCTGCAGTATGCACTGCCTACGCTGGTATTTTCAAGAAAAACCCACATATTTTCATTCATCAACCATGCAAGCTGTTCAATATGTGCAAATCCTACAGGAAAGCCGGAAGTGGTATAATATCCGAGACCGAGACCAATGTTGAAATCAAAATCAAGGCCTTCACCAAGACTGAATCCCTTGTGAAGAGTACCAAGCCCGCCTACACCAAAATCAAATCCGCTGAAAAAGCCGAAATCCATTACAGCTCTTGCGGCAACTCCCCATTCCAGCGGAAAATCTTCAATATCGATGATACCTACGATATATTCAGCTCCAGCTGCTGCAGCAAGTCCACCGCCCCAACCAACAGTTACATTCGCATTTATCTGCCCCGGTGCATTAAAGTCTGTGTCAAAAGTGAAATCTACATCCTCAGCAAATAGCTGACCGGCAACTGCAACTGAAAGAAGCAGCATAACAAGTAACGCTTTTTTCATTTAATTCTCCAAAAAATAAAGTTTCTTAACTGTCTGAAAATCAGATCGAAATATAGTAAATCGTTTTTCCTAAAAAAAAAAGCCGTATATAATGTATATACAGCTTTTCATGTCAAGTTAGATTATTTTTTTCAGCTTTCAAGTGCCCCGATATATTCCTCTATAGCACTTGTAAAACCGTCACGGAATGATGCTTTCTGCTCTTCATCAATATCGGGCATATCCTCTTTAAGGTGTCTTATGTATTCAGCGGCACCTCCTTCACGGTAGCCGGTAACCATAACAGGAGTTAGATCTTTTTCAAGCAGCCATATTGTCGGATAGCCCTGAACTTCAAGCATCTGGGCCAGTATCTGGTTGTGCTGAACTTGCTCTTCAGGAAGTTCAAAAGTATTCGGAAAATCAAGAAACAGAAGGACGAGGTTCTCATCAGCATATGCTTTGAACTCCTCGGTTGTGAAAACTTCTGCGCTTAGTTTCTTGCACCAGACACACCAGTCAGAACCGGTAAAATCAACAAGAATTGATTTATCTTCAGCCATTGCAGTTTTATAAGCTTCACGTATATCTGTTACCCATCCGTCAGGCGGGTAAAGAGCCTGTGATCCATCATCATCTGCGGTTTTAGGTTCAGATGATTCTGCTGCTGCAGGAGTTTCAGTTGAAGGTTCCGCTGTTTCAGTCTTCCCTGCACTACAGGCTGTGGAAGTTAAAATCAGAGATGTAACAATAAAAAATATCCCGATAAAGTGCTTTTTCATATTATGAATATACTACTTCATCAGGATGACGACAATATATAATTTATTATATATTGGTGTTAATTTAGATAAATCCCATCGCTCTGGCCTGTCCGCTCAGTTCCTCCCTGAAATCGGGATGGGCAATTTCAATAAGCTGCCTTGTTCTGGAGCTTACGGTACGTCCTCTCAGGTGAGCTACACCGTACTCTGTTACAACATAGTCAATATCGTGTCTTGGTACTGAAACTATCGAACCTGGTGTGAGGGTTGGTGTAATGGTGGAAATTGTTCCGCCTTTGGCTGTTGAACGCAGGGCTATAATTCCTTTACCATTCTTGCTCATAACTGCTCCACGGTGAGTATCAAGCTGTCCTCCGGTACCCGAGAACTGGGTCGTACCGATAGACTCGGAACAAACCTGTCCTGTCATATCAACTGAAAGCGCGGTATTTATACTTATCATGTTGTCATTCTGTGCAATAACATAAGGATTATTCACATAACTCCCTTTAAGCAGAAGAACACCGGGGTTATTATCTATCCAGTCATACATATTCTGGGTTCCCATTGCAAAAGTACATACAAACTTGCCAGGCCAGAAATTCTTCCGAAGGTTTGTTACCACACCATCCTCAAAGAGTTCGATCATCGATTCAGTAAACATTTCGGTATGGATTCCCAGATCCTTTTTACCCTTTAGCAGTTTTGCAACCGCATTTGGAATTCCTCCGATACCAATCTGAAGAGTCGAGCCGTCACCGACAAGTTCTGCAATATGCGCGGCAATCTGTTCCTCAGTTTCACTGGGCTGGGGAATAGGTATGGTGGGAAGCGGATTTTCATATTCAACTATCGCATCAACCTGGGATATATGAACCTGGGTTTCACCATGCATGTAAGGAACTCGCGGGTTTACTTCAAGAATTATTTTATCGGCCAGTGCCATTACTTCATGTTCATAGACATTAGAAATACCGAGGTTGAAATAACCGGATTTAGCCTGCATCGGAGTCACCGCGCCCCAGAAGACAAGGTAGTTGCCCTCTTCTTTCTCGGCCATTGCCTTTTCAAGTCCTGCCCGGTGGAGGTTGTTAGGCATATAATCAACAATTTTATAACCGAGTTTCGCAGCTTTTCTGGTTGACGGGCCGAAAAACCAGTTGTCATTGCAGAATTTACCTTCGTATTTTTTTTCTTGACAGAACGGAAAGTCTCCAAGATTAAGACAGGAACCTACCTTCAGAAAATCAAAATTATCCTCATATTTATGAACCTGTGTAAGAAAGCCCTGGGCTTCCATAGCGGCCATTCCAACGATTACTGTAGCTTTACGCGGTAATGTTTTAACAGCTTCTTCGATTGATTTAAATTTTTTCTTATATTCATCTTCCCACTTTGTCATAGTACCTCCAATTATGCATGAATCACCTCTCATTTTAAGGCTATAAATTCCATATGTCAAGTTTTTATATGCATATCAGCTTTTAAGGCCGCTGCACATAGGTCCTGCGAGTTCTTTCACAACTTCAACAGGATCTTCTATATTTCCGCTGAAATAAAATTCAATACCAAGAAAATGTGCTATACCGATAAGAAAGTTAGAGGCAATGACCTTATCCTCTACACGAAGTTCTGTAAGATTTTTAAGGTATCCGCTCTCAAATTTATTGTAATATTCACGGGCAGTAGGTCTGATTATAAACTCGGCTTCCCGTACTATCTGATAATTCTGTATATGTGTTTCAAAATATTTCAGAAAAATAATCATTCCCTGAAGCTCAGCTTCCATACGTCCAAGATCTCTGGACAGATAAATGGATATATATTTTCTAAGCTGTACTCCGAAAAACAGAACGACTTCCCTGAAAAACTCTTCCTTGCTGCTGAAGTAAATATAGAAAGTTCCTACCGCATAACCTGCAGCCCGGGTTATTTCATAAATATTGACCTTATAAAAACTGTGCTCAGCAATAAGCTTCGTGCCTGCCAGAATCAGTTTTGTTCTGGTATCACAGTCATCCATTGAATCCGCGGCAGAAGGAGCATCAACCTTCAGAAAATCAAAGTTTGACGGCGGATCAACTGAAAATATTCCCTGATATACAAGGTCCTTCAAAAACTCTGCCGTTACATGATCCCGTGTAAAGCAGGGTCGTCTAAGAAGAAAACGAATACTGCCTACAATGTACAGGTATTCGCTTATCTTCATATCCCTGCCGTATACAGCTTTCAGAACAGACAGGTAGATGTCCCGCAGTCTCCGCTCATATTCTGGAAACCGGTATTCACCTTCACGGAAAATATTAATATAAGCAAGGTCATTGCTGTTACTTTCAAGAATAAGACTGAAAAAAGAAACAAGCCGCTGCTCTACACTATCTCCGTTTAAACGGGTAAAACGCTTTGCATGAATCTCAAGAAACTCATCAAGTATGGCAGTGAATATTTCTTCCTTGTTTTTAAAATAACGGTAGAAAACACCGTTGGACAGCTCAGCCGAACGGCAGATCTCTGCTATTGAAATAGCATCATACCAATTCTCTGAAAAAAGTTTAGTCGCTGATGCTATAAGTTTTTCTCTGGTGATGGTTTTTCTGTCTTTATCTGCCGTCGAATTCAACAAGTATCTCCATGAAAAGCGCAGGATCTTCAATCATAAGAGAGTGGCCAACATGACTAATCTCTCTGTAATCTCCGTCAAACGCCCGGGCTGTCTGCCTTCCCATATCCTCAGTGATAAGAGGATCAAGTGCGCCGCGTATGAATAAAACCGGCCCTTTGAATTTTGAAGCTTCAGCGCTGTAATCAGCACGCGCCAGGGCTCTGGGATTTCCCGCATATGATAATTTATTCATTAACATAGCTTCATCTGCCAAAAGATTCAAGATATCTTCATCCTTGCAGGTTGGCACCATTGCTGCGATTGCAGTCTTTATCATATCACGGTTGGTTTTATACAGTTCAATAACACTGTAATGTTCTTCCGGTGTTTTAAGACCTTCCACGGGGCCGGAATCGATCAGAAGCATTTTCCCGACCTTATCAGGATAACGCAGCCCCAGAGACATAGCCACTGGGCCGCCAAGTGAATGGCCTACAACAAGACAGTTTGAAATTTTCAGTTCATCCATAAACCCATTCAGATAATCTGCGTAAATATTAATATCCGATTCTTCAATCTGATCTGAACGTCCGAAATTAATCATATCAGGAGCAATAGTCCGGTATCCGGGAATATCCATAACATCCCGGAACCAGACATGTGAACCTGTATTACCATGGATGAAAAGTACCGGGCTGCCCTCACCTTGTTCCTGATAGTACAGTCTGTGATTCTTGATACTTATGTATTTACCCGGTATATCCATCTTTACATCCTTTATTTAAATTCCAAGATAAGCCTGCAGAACATGCGGATCATTGGCAAGTTTTTCTGAAGAATTTTCCATAATTATGCTGCCATTCTCCAGTATATACCCTCTGTCAACTGCCCGGAGGCTTTCTTTTACATTCTGCTCTGTCACCAGTACAGAAATATCCTTCTTCATATCCTTCAGAATTGTAAACAGTTCTGACACGATCGAAGGCTGAAGACCGAGAGACGGTTCATCCAGGATTAAGAGCTTGGGGATAGACATTAGGGATCGTCCGATTGCAAGCTGACGCTGCTGACCGCCGCTCATAGTCCCTGCATGCTGAGCCTTTCGCTCCTTAAGGATCGGAAAGATTGCATAAACCTTCTCAAGCATTTCTTCCTGCCTGTCCTTAGCATGAGGAATAAATGAAGACCCTAAAAGCAGGTTTTCATAAACCGAAAGAAAGGGAAAAAGCTCTCTTTCCTGGGGAACCAGAGCTATGCCCGAACGAGCGACCAGATGAGTTTCCATGCCGGTCACAGGATTTCCATCAAATATTATTTCACCGGAAGCAGGCTTTACCATACCCATTACAGCGTTAATCAGGGTTGTTTTTCCTGCACCGTTGGGCCCGAAGAGTCCTACTGACTCTTCACCGATTGTCATGCTGAGATCCCTGATTACATGCAGCTTTCCGTAGTAACAGTTAAGATTCTTAATTTCAAGCATCAGAGTGCACCTCCGAGATAAGCTTTGATTACTTCAGGATTCTGAACAACCTTTTCGTAAGGACCTTCTGCTATCAGTTCTCCGGCATCCAGGACAACAACCCTGGTTGTAGTTTCCTTGATAACACCCATAACATGCTCCACAACCCCAATCCCGAGATTCTGTTCTACTGCTATTTTCTTTACAAGATCGATGACATTATGGGTTTCATCGGCATTAAGTCCTGCCATAATTTCATCTAGAAACAGAATTGTCGGTCCGGTTGAAAGAGCGTGAGCAATTTCCATCATCTTTATTTCAAGAATATTAAGCTTACTAACAGGCCTTGTAATATTTTCAAGACCGAGATATTCACAGAGTTTTTCAGTCTCTGAGGCGGCTTTACGCTGCGACATCCCCTGAGCAAACACAAAACCTACCATTATATTCTCTTTTAAACTGAGATTTTCAAGCGGGTGAATAAGCTGATAAGTACGGGCAATACCCATTCGTGCCCTCAGATGCGGTGCCATATAGGAGATATCCACACCGTTGAAGTGAATGGTACCTGAAGTGGGATTGATAACTCCCGAGATCAGGTTGATAAGCGTTGTCTTACCTGCCCCGTTTGGTCCGATTATACCTACTATTTCACCGCGCGAAATTGTCAGATCAACACCGTTAACAGCCTGCAGACCACCGAAGCGCTTGGTTAAACTTTTGATTTCGAGATCAGCCATTATTTTGCCTCCCTTGAAAATCTTGATTTAATCAGACCGGTAATTCCGGCAGGCATAACCAAAATAACAAACACGATAATAAGTCCATAAACAATTAAATGACCGTATGGAATGTAGAGTTTCAAATACTCCGACACTATGCCAAGCAGAAGAGCGCCGACTACCGGGCCCCAGGTTCCGTACATTCCGCCCAGCAGCGACATGGCCAGAGGCAGGAGTGTATAGTCTGAACTGAAACTGCTGTCAGGGGTTACAAAGCCGTACATCTGGGCATAAACACCGCCTGCAAGACCCTGTATACCGGAAGTAATTCCAAAGACAACTACAAGATACATGAAGATGTTTATTCCACTGGTTCTTGCTACAATTTCATTATTACGGATTGAAGTCAGGGCCAGATGAAACTTTGACCGCTCAAAATACATAGATGCAGCAATTGCTCCTATAGCAAGGGCAAGTGTAAGAAAGTACATTCCGTAAGAATTACCGCCGAAGATTACATCTTTTAAAACAAGACCTTCAGGTCCGCCGGTTACATCATTCCAGTTCCTGATGATTATTTTAAATATTTCGGCAGCGGCAAGGGTTGTAATTGCAAAATACATCCCCCTAAGCCTCAACACTATGAATCCCATACCAAAAGCCACAAGACCGACAAGAACACCGCCGATCATGATTGAAGGTAACGCCGGTATTCCAAGCTTCAAACAGAGCAATGCTGAAAAGTAACTGCCGATTCCGAAAAATCCGGCAATACCGAATGACAGCTGTCCGGAACGAATCAGCATGTCCCAGCTTACAGCCAGCGCCATATAAGTCATTACTGTCCGGGCTATTGACTGAGGATAGGGACCTGAAAAAAGCGGAAACAGTATTGCAAACACCGCTACCAAAGCAGCAGGAATTATCATTTTCAGGTTTTTCACAGTTTCCTCCCCTTTAATGAACGGCTTAGAATTACAACGATAATTAGAACAAAGAATATTATATTTGACCAGCCGCTGAGGCCTCTGAATGATGAGATGAAACTTTCAGCTACACCAAGGCCGATACTTCCCAGAAGCACTGCAGGAAGATTTCCGATTCCCGCCATTGCAACCAGACAGAAAGATTTCATGGTGAAAGGGCCTCCGGCTGTCGGGAATATGGACATCTTTGTGAGAAAGAATGCTCCCATTATTCCAAGAAGTGCTGTTGAAATTGAAAAAATCAGCATGTAGGTTAAATGTACATTAATTCCGACTATTGCGGCGCCTCTGGGGTTCTGGCCGACAGCCAGTGCAGCCTGACCAATCCTGGTCTTCTTCAGAAACAACAGAAGGCCGACAAGCATGACGACAGCCACCGCAACAAATATAAAATCATAGGTGCCGAAACTCAATTCCCCAATTTTGGCAGAAGCCGTTACATAATCGAGTGAGAGTTTTCTCGGCTGTGATGTTGCAAAAAGGTTGATCCCCTGACTGATGACCATTGCAATACCGAATGTAAGTATCAGCTGATTAAGCTCGGGTGCGCTTATTGCTCTTTTAATAGTAATCTGATAAAGGATTGCCCCGATTACGAACATTACGGCTGCTGTAAGAAACATTGCAATAAGAGGATCAATACCAGTCATCCTGCTTATGTTATAAGTCATGTATGCTGCAAGAATCATCAGCTCGCCGTGGGCAAGGTTGACGATGTGAACTATTCCAAGGACAAGAGCCATCGGAAGAGCAATAGCCGCGTACAGTCCGGCTCTCTGGACACCGAATATCAGAACAGTCGGTTTCCATATAAGCAGAATCACTACAATAATGATGGATAGCGCTACCGGTACTATTACCTTTAGCTTTCTATTCGACATATAAATTCTCCTGTGGATGAGTGAGAGAGGGAAACCTCTTGAGAGGTTTCCCTTCTTTTAAAGATATTATCTTTTGCCCCAGGGTGTAAACGGGTAAACAGGTGCGGCTGTTGCGTATTCGAACGGCCAGATAACTTCCTGAACACCATTCTGCCACTGCAGAATCTTCTGGTTTCTGATTCCCTGGTTCTGAATTACATTTGACGGGCTGAAAGTGATGGTTTCTCCAAGCGGGGATTCATAACTGGTCTGTTTTGCTGCTGCTACAAGAGCCTCTGTTTCAAGAGTTCCGGCTTTTTCCATAGCCTCAGCAACAATATAAACAGCAGAATATGAAAGCGGTGCAAAGTATGTAGCCGGTACATTGCCGTATTTAGCCTTGTATCCTGCTGTAAAGTTCTTACTTACATCACTTACCTTGTCTATTGAAGGAACCCACATTCCGTAAAGAGTTACGTTTTCGGCCAGAGGTGAGTCACCGAAGTCTGCAGGCCATCCTGGAGGAGCTCCAACGTACAGAGGAGGATTAAAATCCATAGCCTTTGACTGTTCCAGAAGCGGAAGAGCATCAGCATCATAACCTGCCCAGATGAATACATCAGGCTTGTATGCCTTTGCATGTTCTATAACAGCACTGTAGTCTCCGCCGCCTGCAGCCGCAGACTGAAAGGATTCTCCATCGATATCAAGATCAGCAAAAAGGATCTTTGTTGCATCAAATGATGATTTCCCAAAAGGACCTTCTTCGTAAGCTAGGAACCACCTGTCAATTTTAATCTGCGGATATTTTTCAGCAATAGCATCCCAGCCAACAACATAGCTTGCACCCTGGTTGTAATCCCATGGATGAAGATGGAAGTACCAGTCGGCATCCGGACCCATAGCTTTTTCTGCAGCACTTGAAGCAGCACCTGTCCATACAGTAAGTTTCTTATACTTTTTCAGTGTAGGAATCTGTCCAAGATGAACACTGCTTGCCATACCGCCGATAAAGGCATCAACATTTTCTACTGTTGCAAGTCTCTCTATCGCAGCAGCACCTTTCTCAGGCTTGAACTCACTGTCGATTACAATTAATTCCAGTGGTCGACCAAGAACTCCACCCTTTGCATTGATCTCATCAACTGCGAGCTGAGCAGCCTTGCTTCCCTGATCCCCTGAAATATCAGCCAGCGGCCATACACCACCAAGCTTAATCGGATCTTTTCCACCTTCCTGTTGTCCTCCGGCAAACAGTACCGCAGTACTGAGCAGAAGAACGGCAAGAAGCATTAGCTTTCGCATTGTCATATCTACCTCCAAAAAAATGATAACTGAATCTTCTCTCATTTATTATTGAATGACTATTTACCGTTGTCAAGAAAAAACTTGCACCAAATCTGCCCTGATGTTAATATTTTTGAGAGGTGATTCAGTTTTTAGGAGGAATTTCATGTCTGAAGTAATGATAAACGGAATAAATATCTATTACGAGGAAAAGGGTGACCCGGGTTCGGATACGGCTCTTTTCTTTCTCAACGGCGTTATGGCATCAACCGGAAGCTGGGACCTGATGCTTCCTGTCTTTGAAAAAGCGGGGTTCCGGATTATTCTGCATGACTTTCGAGCCCAGTTAAAATCAGGAAAACCTGAACAGACACCTAAATTCGATGAACATGTTGAGGATCTAAGAGGCTTGATGAATCACCTCGGGATTTCCCGCGCATCCTTCATTGGAACAAGCTACGGAGGCGAAGTATTCATGTATTTTGCCGTTAAATATCCGCAGATGTGCTCTTCCGGTGTGATAATCGATTCTGTGAGCGAATTAAGTCCGCTGCTTGAGGCGGCTGTGGGCTCCTGGCTGACGGCTGCAGAGCTGGGCAATGGCGAAGCATTCTACAACATCATGCTTCCATGGCTTTACAGCAGCAGCTATCTTAAGAATAACCATGATTTTCTCATGCAGAGAGGATGCCAGATGAACAGCCTTCCCTCAGAGTACTTTAGCGGACAGGCGGATCTATACCGTACCTTTCTTACTGTTGACATCACTTCAAAGCTGCACGGGATAACAGCACCTGTGCTTGTACTTTGCGGTAAAGAAGATATATTGAAACCACCGTACTTTTCAGAAATAATTGCTGATAGTATTCCCTCAGGTGAACTGATTCTAATTCCGGACTGCGGACATGTGGCTATATTTGAAAAAGCCCATGAACTAAACGAACTGATCATGGGCTTCTATGAAAGGAAAAGGCTTATCCCATCCTGATTACACAGGCAGCCCAGACAAAGCCTATACCGCCTGCTACAAAGACAACATTGTCTCCGTCTTTAATTCTGCCCAGTTTCAATCCTTCTTCAAGTGAAATCAGCTGGTCATTCTGGCCTATATGGCCGTAGTCTTCAAGATAGAAACTCTGTTCCGGTTTTAAATTAAATTCGTTCAGAAATGCTTCGTGCGTCCTGCGGTTAAAATGCAGAATACCCAGATAATCAAGTCGCGAATCATCAAGCCCTGACTGCTCAAGAGATTCTCTGATAACAGCATAGAAGTTGGGAACTGTTACCTCCTTGAGCTTCTCCTTGAAAAGATCATTATCCTCGATCGTAAAATACATCTTTTCTGCGTCTTCCGGCTTCATCGGCCAGTGTTTAGTTCCGCCGTACTTAACTGTACATAGTTCGGAAAAACTTCCGTCACCCTTGAACGAAGATCCCATAAGGATATTCTTTTCGTAGCCGCCCTGAAGAATGGCCGCGCTTCCGCCGGCGCCAAGGTCGTACATGAAGGTAGTTTCGGGGACTTTGTAATTAATAAAATCTCCGTTGCGGTATCCACTGGCAAGAAGAACTGTCTTGCAGCGGCCTGAAGCTATAAGTCCCCTGGCAACTTCAAACCCGCTGATCATTGAACCGCACATGGCCTCCATATCGAATGACCAGGCGTTTTTAGAACCAAGCTTATCAGCAATATTAAGACCGGCAAGCCAGCAGACATAATCCTTATGCTGACCGCCGTTGTAAATAACGCAGTCAATAGCCATGGGATCGATATCCGCCATGACTATTGCTTTTCTGGAAGCCTCCAGCGCCATAAATGCGGTTGTCTCATGCTCCTGAGCCATAGGCTTGCGTTTAAAACCCAGTTTTTCAATAACTATATTCTCGGGGACCCCGCTCTCTTCAGAGACCTTTGCCGCGTCCCAGAAAGTTTCAGGAATATACGTTCCCCATCCTCTTAATCCCACACAGGGATTATCAAATTTCATATGCATAAGTGCCTCAATTATTCTTATTAATTTCCGGTGTTAGATTATTTCTATCATAGAAATAATCTAACTCTAAAATAAGAATGTCAAAGACATTCTTATTTAGCGATTTGACGTGAACCGAATGTTACTCCTCCGGTGATTTCAATGGTAGTTCCATCAATAGCTTCATTATCAACAACATGAAGCATCAGTTTTGCTATTTCTTCCGGAGCTATCAGTCTTCCGATATGAACATCCTTGAGAATTGCATTAAGTGCATCCTGATTCATATTTGTAAGCATCGGGGTCCCAACATATCCAGGAGCCAGACCGACTACCCTGATATTGCTTATTCCCTTCATGTGAAATTCGCCTGCAAGCAGCTTCGGCCACATACCGACTGCTGATTTTGTAGCTGAGTAGTTAAGCTGCCCTACCTGTCCAATCTTGTTTACTGAAGAAATTGTAAAAAGAACTCCTTCCCATCCGTTATCAACCATAATTGCCGCAGCTTCCCTGAGCGTCAGGAAGGTTCCTGAAAGATTTATGTTTATTACAGACTGAAAATCATCAAAACTCATGGTTCGTTTAACTTTTCCGGTTTCCTTATCTGTATTAATCATAAGTCCGTCACGTATAATTCCCGCACAGGGAACAACAATATTCACAGAGCCGTAAGTCTCAGCTGCTTTTTTCATCAGCTCTTTAACCTGATTCTCATCAGTAACATTTACTGTAGTACCTGCAGCCTCTCCGCCTGCAGCCTGAATTTCAGCAACAACTCTGTCGATGCTCTCCTGGTTTATATCCCCAAGAAATACTTTTGCCCCGGCTTTTGCTATAGTCTTTGCTACTGCCTCACCGATGCCGCTTCCGCCGCCTGTAACAACCAGGACTTTACCTTTAATATCCATATAGCCTCCTGTTTATACTGAATCACCTCTCATTATAGTCCAGTTTTTATTACTGTCAAGAAAAAAATTGACAGATAAAGGGCTTATGCTATAATAAATGAGAGATGATTCACATATAACTTAACAAATGGAGGTTAAAAAATGAGTAAAACCTGGATCACAGGTGCCTATAACACCAAATTCGGAACTTTCTCTACAAAAAACAGGGAAACCGGAGAGATTACAGATAATTACAGTTTTTATGAACTGATTAAGGAAGCTGGTAACGGAGCAATTGAAGATGCAGGGCTGGACCCTTCCGAAATAGATGCGATATGGATTGGAGCCTGTTCCCCCAGTCTGTTTGTAAATCAGGAGCACATCGGACCTCTGGGCCTTGAGGTTAATCCTGACAAATTCCGCTTTCTGCCCACCACCAGGGTAGAAGGAGCCTGTGCGTCCTCCTCGCTTGCTCTGTATAACGCAATCTACGGAATAGAATCAGGCAGATATAAAAGAGTCCTCGTAATCGGAGCAGAAAAAATGTCGTTGCTGCCGACCAAGGGAGTAACACATACTCTTGCCTGCTCCTCATACTGGCCTGAAGAAGGCGCTAACGGAATGACCTTTCCGGGACTCTTTGCCGAGTATGCGAAGGGCTATCGCGATCACTATAAACTGGGCGATGAAAAACTTACAGATATGCTTGCGAATGTATCTGCTCTAATGTACCGCAATGCTCTTGATAATCCCCTTGCCCACTTCGGCAAAGGAGCAGTGCCGGAAAAGCTCGGCCTCTTTACTGCTGAAGCAATAAAAAATCTGCCGGATGAAAAAAACCCGATAATTGCCGAACCGCTTAGACTGCATGACTGCTCACTGGTTACAGACGGCGCTGCAGCAGTCATTCTTACAAATGAGGAATTCTCAAAATCAGCATCAAAACCGGTTCATGTTGCAGGAATCGCACAGGTTACCGAAAGACTGCCGATAAGCGTGCGCCCCAATATGCACGAACTGATGGCAGGGAAAATAGCGGTAGCCCAAGCATACGAAGAGGCAGGGATTACTGCTTCTGATGTGGACATTGCAGAGGTGCATGACTGCTTCACTATTAACCAGCTGCTGTGTACGGAGGCTCTGGGATTGTCTGAAGACGGCAAATCGGGTTATGAGTACATGGAAGGACGCTTTGACAAGGACGACAAGTGTCCGGTCAACCTGTCCGGCGGATTGAAGGCAAAGGGTCATCCGGTAGGAGCTACAGGTGTATCTATGCATGCTTTACTTTATAAACAGCTCTGCGGCAATCCGATTGGTACTGCCCCATCTGCGGGGACACCTGAAACTGCTGCAGTCCTTAATGTCGGAGGATCTGCGGTCACAAACTGTGTTACAGTACTCAGAAGGGAGAGTTAGAATGGATGGAGTAATTATTGCCGGAACAGGCCTGTATGCCCCCGGTGATCCTATCTCAAATGAGGAGGTGCTGAAACTTGCCGGTGTCGAGTTTGATGCACAAAAAATTGAAGATAAAATTGGTATTAAAACAAGACACATTGCACATCTCAGGGGACTGGATGAAACCACCGCGGATTTTGCCGAGAAGGCCTCGGTAAAAGCCATTGAGGCGGCCGGAATAAGTCCGGAGGATATAAATCTTATTATAGTCGCAACAGATACCCCCGAATATATTTCGCCTGCCACAGCGATACTTGTACAGGGCAGACTTCAGAAGGGTCAACACAACACCGGGGCCTTTGATATAGCCTCTTCATGTGCAAGTTTCACTTCTGCATTGGATGCTGCTGCCAGAATGGTAGCCTGCGATCCTGAGATTAAATATGCTGTTGTTGCAGGCGTATATAACATGCCGGCCTTTTTCAGACCCGGTGACGCTTTCGGGTATTCTATTTTTGCCGACGGTGCAGGTGCTTTTGTTCTGAAAAAGTGTACCGATAAAGAAGAAAACAAATATATCACCGGACATAAACTTGCCGACGGTACTCAGTGGGACTATATCGGTGTATATTCCGGCGGAACAAGACAGCCAATCACAAAGGAAAGGCTTGATAACGATGAATGGGGTCTTCAGCTTCTTCAGCGGCTCCCCGGGGATCGTAATATCACACTCTGGCCTGCATTTACTCTTGAGATGATTGAAAAGGCAGGATACACCGCCAATGAAATAGACCACTATATATTCACACAGATCAATGCCAGTGTGATAAAGGAAGTGATGTCCATTCTCAAGCAGCCGATTGAGAAGGCTGTGATGGTAATGGATAAATACGGGTATACCGGCTCGGGCTGTATCCCAATGGCGCTTTCTTATGCCGTAACTGAGGGATCAGTAAAAACCGGTGATAAAGTATGTACTGTAGCATCGGGTGCAGGGCTGTCTGTAGCCGGGAATATTTTTATAATCTGAGCAGAAAACTTTATTTCTGCCGCCGCAGCTCCTATAATTTAAACATCAGGAGCAGATAATGGCAGACAAGAATGATAAAGTTGCGGAAAATACAGCCGGAAGGTATTATATTGATTCCGGCTGTATAGCCTGCGGCTTATGTATCAACGAAGCACCTGGGTGCTTTAAAATGATAGAGGGTGAAGACTACGCCTATGTATACAGTCAGCCGGAAAATGAAACAGAAGAGGCAGCCTGCGCTGAAGCAATGGGAATGTGTCCGGTTAATGCCATCGGAAATAACGGCTGAAAGGCGGAATTATCAATGTATGAACTGATCTCACCCTTTTATTCAGAACTTTTTCCTTCTGAAAATCGAAAGACTGCTTTCTGCATTGCAGAAGCTGGACATTTGGCAGGCGTAAAGAAGACCTGCAGAATCCTTGATGTCGGCTGCGCGGACGGAGAACTTGCCGTTCTGCTTGCAGAAAACGGACATAGAGTTACAGGGATTGACCTCAGTGTTGAAATGATTCAAGCTGCACAGCAAAGAAAAGCAAATACAGCTGACTGGATTCGGCAAAAAATAGATTTTCATGCTGCAGGAATGGAGGACATATCCGGATTCGGAAATTTTGATTTAATCCTCTGCCTTGGAAACACACTCCCTCATCTTGATTCGGAGGATTCAGTTAAAAACTTTTTCGCTGATGTAAGAAGAAACCTTAACCTTGAGGGAGGTTTCATATTTCAGATTCTGAATTTTGATATGATTTTAAAAAACAGAAATGTATCATTTGATGAAATACAGACTGACAGCCATATCTTTAAACGCAGCTATGAATTTACTTCTGATGAATATATCAACTTTCACATTTCCCTTACCGACAGGGAAACCGATAAGACAGAATCAGACAGCACAAAGCTGCTGCCGCTGACCCGGCAGTTCCTGGAAACGGAGCTCAAGGCAGCAGGTTTTACAAAAATAGAAGTTTTCAGCGGTTTTGACAAAATTACCGCAGGCAGCGGTTCCGCAGGTGCGACAGAGTTTGCCAGAGTTTACCTTGCCAGATAGAACTATACTCCTTCATTGCAGCGGCCTTATCGGCAATACAGACGATTACAGCTTCTGCTGTAACGGGAGGCACAGGAGTGAGCGGAAACATATGCCGCAGAATTATATCCTTTTCGACCCTGTTAATACTGAAATGTCCTGATGCATTCCGCAGTGCAACCTCAGGGTGACGAAACCCGTGAAAGGGCGGACATCCTTCATGCCAGTCATATAGATAAAAATCATGGAGCAGAGCCCCCCTGATCAGAGAAACCCGATCAACACTGATTTTTGCAGTAATATCAAAAGCTATCTTCGCTACCTTCAGACTGTGTGAATGACAGCTTATTGTATCATGATGCTTATAATCTGCAGTCTGAAGAAAGAGCCTGTGCTCGAGTATTTCAAGAATTGATTCCTCTTTTAAAAAAAACGGAGGTAATGATCTTTGGAATTCCTGTTTTCCCGCTACCATCTAAATCTTCTGTTCAAATTCTCCTTGATCTTCTGAAGTCTTGCTTCAGTAAAAAGGACAGAGATAACAATATCAGAAACCATAACAAGCATAATCATTCTGTTAAAAAAATAGGCACCGGAGCCTGCAAGTACTGATACAAAGTCTGTAAAAAACGGCAGAATGAAGCGGCTTCCTGCAAGACCGATAATAACCCAGCCCATCGAATATAGCGGACAGACATAACCCATAATATTGAAGCGGTTTTCGGAATAATCCCAGTACCGGCGGTCAAAGACCTTCTCAAGTATTATTCCGGCACCAAGTTCCAGCAGACTGAAGACCGTAAAATAATATACAGCAGCAGTCAGGATTCCGTAACGAAAAAGAAGGGCACGGCTAAAAAGCATAATCAAACCGCCGAAACCGTAAAGAGGCAGCCAGGGACCATGAAGCATTCCAGGATTTACAATCCTCTTCTCATACAAACTTCTGAATATAAACTCAATAATCCATCCGGTAACTGAAAACAGAAGAAAATAAAAGAAAACAGATTCATCAATCTCCATTTATTCTAAAACCTCCCGAAAACTGGTATTTCCTATAAATGAGCGGATATAAAAATCAATATCTGACGAAACGGTTTCTGAATTAAAATCAACTCCGTCAGCCGATATTTTATTCTCAATTCCGCTTATCATAATCATAAGGCCCTCAATAAGCCTTCTCTTCTCCTCATCCCTGAGCCGTCCACGGTCAAAAAAAGAAACAAGCCCCTTTCTGAATACAATATTTAGCTTTCTTCTGAATTCGTTGATCACCGGGAGTTCTGTGCTGATTTCTTTATCAACAATAAACTTCAGCTTGTTTATAAGATTCAGTCTGGCGATAATGAGTTCTCTTAGGCTTTCAAAGAATCTGCTTTTAGCGGCAGATTTTCTCTCGATTATATCAGCCATTGATTTAAGATTTTCATCCAGGACCGCCCTTATCAAACCTTCCTTGCTGCCGAAATTATTGAATAAAGTAGCTCGTGAGACCGATGATTTTGAAGCGATGTCATCGACTGCCGTTTTGGATATTCCGAACCTGTTAAAAAGATTCTCTGAGACTTTTATTACCTGTAGATAGACATCTCTTTTCATACTCTTAGACTAATTTAATCTAAAAGTCTAAATAAGTAAAGAAAAAAGAATTACTTCCTGTATGCCTTAAGAAGCTCGCTGAATGAATCAAAAGAGAGGGGCCTGGAAAAATGATACCCCTGAAATTCAATGTTTATTCCATTTTGTTTTATGTATTCGAATTGCTCCTCAGTCTCAATCCCTTCGATAATCAGCCGCTTGCCTGCGGAAATGATCATCTGTACCGCAGCATCAAAAAAACTGCACGCTTCCGAGCTCTCAGGAATTTCCAGAATAAATTCACGATCAAGTTTTATCACCTGAAAGGGCAGTTTTCTCAGCGATGCAAGTGAGGAATAACCGGTTCCGAAATCATCCATTGATATTATGAATCCAAGCGCCGACAGCCGACTTATTTTCTCAAATAAAAGATTCCGATCCCGCATAAAAGTAGTTTCAGTAATTTCAAGGTGCACCTGATTAAAAGGAATCCCTGACTGCACAGCAGAATGATGGATTTTTCTGATAAAAGACTGATTCTGAAGCTGAACCGGTGAAATGTTGACCGAAAGAAAAAGATCCGGATTCCGCTCCAGGATTTTCACAAAATCTTCAAATGCTTTATTGTATATCCACTCACCGAGAACCTCCATCAGACTGGTGGTTTCTGCTATCTCAATAATGTCCTGAATCGAGAATCCGCTTCCGCTGCAGTTCCATCTCAGCAGCGCCTCGTATCCGACTATTTTGTATTCAGATTCGAAGATAGGCTGATAATGAAGATAGAACTCATTCTGTACAAGGGATTTTTTCAGAGTTTCCGTTATCTGAAGTCTTACCATAGCATCGGTATTCAATGATTCAGAGGAGAAGATATAAGGCGTATCTGATTTCTTAGCATGTATGAGAGCCAGCTCAGCACTCTTGTTTAAAACCTCGCCCGTATCACCATCGGAGGGATAAACAGCTATTCCCATATTAATTTCAACATGAATACTCATACTATCAATATTTATCGGATCTCTGAATAATCTGAGTATTTTTTCTGCAATTTTAATTACATCGCGTTCACGGCTGACAGCAGTCAGAATAACAGCAAAATTATCTCCGTTGGTTCTGAACAATTTATCAGTTTTCCTGATTACATTTTTAATCTGAAAAAATATGATTTCAAGAACTTTATCCCCCACTCTGTTGCCGTGGACCATATTGATATCCCGGAACCGGTTGATATCAATAAGCAGAAGAGCAAAGTAAACAGGGGATGTAAATCCGCTGTAGCCCTCTGCAATAGAATCCAGAACATCGAGATAAATCTTCCTGCTGATCACCGAAAGAGCATATTCAGGTCCTGAGAAGCGCTCATTATACCGGACCTCGCTTGTAATTTCATTTGATTCCTTGAATATTCTAAAATTGCCGTTTGAATCGCAGGTAAGCAGTGCCTTTTCCCTGATCCATTTTATGCCCTCATTTGTATTTATACGGTATTCTACTAAAAGCTCAGATTCAGGTGTAAGGCTTTTATAACTTCTGAAAACATAATCAAAATCATCCTCATGTATTGATTCTATCCAGAGTTTATATTTTTCGGCCGGCAATGTTCTGGTATTCAACCATATTCGGTCGAATGTGGAATTGACATATTCAATCTTTTTTGTCTCGGGATCTACAACCCAGCAGACAGCATCTTTTTTAATGCTGGAGCTTCTGAGATCAAGCTTTCCTTTAATGACATTACTGAACACAGAATGTATCCACTCCACGTGTCTTCTGTGCTGGGTATGCCGGTTTCCTGTCAGAGAAAAGATGATAATAAGTGCAAATGTAATAAACGTTCTTATGATATTCAAGGAATTACCAAGAGGCTCAATTGTATTCAGTGAGGTTATAAGAAAATCATCAAAAATAAGAAAACCCGAAAAGAAAACCGATTCAACAGGAAGTTTTCCGGAATACTCGACAACCTCAAGCATATCGCTTTTTCCGCTCGATATAATTATCAGAAAGAAAGCTAAAAGGAAAAACACATACTTGAACAATGACGGAATTCCCCAACTGAGAAGAGATTCCCCGGAAGGGCTGCTTGAAATATTTACAAAATATTGAGGTGTAAAAAAAATTATCACTAAAAATGCCGCAGTCAAAACAGGACTTATAATTTTAGCTGTTTTAATATCCGTGAAAAAAATCAGAAAAACAAGATAACCCATAATCACAAATGATTTTATCTGATATATATCAGGAACCGCCCATGGAGTCTCTTTAAGATAGAGCAGCGAACATGAATAGACTTCCAGCAAAGAATAAACAATTGAAACAGCAAAGATTGCGATATAATGGATGTAATTCTTGTTTTTACTTCTATAGAACAGAATTAGATATGCTGTGGCTACAAATGAAAGTATTCCAATAAGAAAAACAGGAAACAGTAAAGCAACAAGCTGGTACATACTATATATTAATCAGCAATTTTATTGAGTTGTCAACTTTTTTACTTTTTTTAACATTGCAGTTCAATTTTATATCTGAAAAAATCAGTATACTCAAAATCATACAAGCTTCCAATCTGCTCGGATAAAATATTGACAAGCTCTATTTCCAGCAGAGCCTCTGCATCGGAATCAACTATCATCCCGCTGCTGCAATCTGCGCTTAATTCAAGAACACACTTCCCTTCTTCATCCATAGCTGCCATTGATATTATAATTGTTCTGCACGCATCTGGATCTTTTGTTGTCTTGATTATAAGCGATATAAGTTCATTGATAATCAACCCGCATAATATAGTTTCATTCCGTGGAAGAGAAATATCCTCAATGTTCTTTATGATCTGTATCCGGCCGGTATCAATCTTAAAAAGGCTTATAGCCGAGCTTATAAAATCATCCATAAAACTTCTTATATACACCATATCCGTTTTAAACTGTTCATTATCAACGGACAGATGAGTATAAACGATAGCCATGGCGTTAATCCTGTTCTGGGTAGCGGCAAGAGCCGAATAAGTCTCACTGGAGAGGGATTCCTGCAGCATCTGAAGATTCAATATACTGATTATTGTCTGTAGATTATTCATTACCCTGTGCTGGATTTCAGAGAGAAGGAAGTCTTTTTCTTTTATAGATTCCGACAGCTGGAGGCTTTTTATTTCAAGATTTTCCATAAAGTGGTTCAGATTATTTCCGAATTCAGCAATTTCAAGAAGCTTGCCGGTCTTTACTCGAAGACTTAAGTCTTCTTTACCAAGCGAATCGGACAGCATTCCCGAAAGCTGCATGATTTCATGCTCAAACAGCTTATTGGACTTGAAAATAATAATAAATATTATCGTGGCCACAATGAAGACGACCAGGGTGTCTATCATAACCACAAAACCCAGATTTCTGTTAAGTTCAGACTTATATACCGAGGTTCCGATTATCCAGTCAAAATCCTTTACATATTTCAGGTATACTATTTTTTCGCGGTATGATGTATTTTGAGAATCACGCCACGAATATGAAGTAAATCCATCTTTTTTGGTGATGACCTCGTTTATAAAGGTTGAGAACTCTTCATTGGAGATTATTTCATCTTCCGGTTTATTATTGAAATTCGGGTGAAAAAGAATTTTTCCTGATGAATCCAGAATATAAGGAATCACCGGGCTTCCGGATATTGTCGAAAGCATGGCATTCTCTATTTCCGTAAAATCTATCATATTAATAAACTCATTTCGGTATCCGGTTGCGGTAAGAATAAGATCAATTTCGGGCAGATACCTCATATACAGTCCCTTTGCTCTCGCTTCCTTTTCAGTAGTATTCCGCCAGTAATATTCGTAATATCCTTCTCGTACTGAAAGCTGATATTTTACCGGATCGGTTTTAGACAGATCCATTCCGACAATAAAGGAGTCCGGATGAAAAATAATCACACCCTTTGAATTCATTCCGTAAAAGTATCCTGTTCTTCCAATATCACAGTTTAAAATACGGCTGTAGACCTGCTCCAGAGGTACGCCCTCAGCATAATCATGATAAATAACCTCTGCAGCGGAATCCGCTTTTGAAGCCAGATATGATCTGACTCCCGTATTAAGCATTGATTCTGTGAGATTCTGGATAACAGTTGATGTATTCTTAATCTGCCTGAGCAGGTTTTTAGCGGAAATGTTGTAAATTAGTATTGTAGAGGTGGTGACGGTAATGAAAAAAGGTAGAGATGCGAGAATTACAACGAATAAAAACCTACTCCGTATAGAATATCTGCCCTTTACGCTCACGTTCTAATTTTAAGATCTAAGTCCGTATATGTAAAGACGGTTTCGGAAGAACGGACTTTCTCAGTTCCCACGCTCCATTGGTGATGTGATAATCTCTTCGAATTCTTTCGGTGTTATATAGATCGGATTGTATCTGTATCCGTACCTGTTCATGCTGCTTATGAAACTTCGCATATGATTTCTAGAACCTTTAAGCAGACTTTCATAAACAGTTATTATCGATGTTTCAGAGGTTTCCGAAATTAGTAGTTTTAAATCTCTGATATCAAGATCTTCAATAGTTGCTCCGGTTTTAAGGGCATTTTCCAGAGACTTTGCTCCGGTTTCAGTCAATTCTTTATATAGAGCCTTCATTTCACCTGATTTGAACTGGCCGTAATCAAAACCTGATACAGGATCCGGGATTCCATAAAAGTCCAGAAGCCTGAGTATCTGATCCATATGGGTCTGTTCACTTGATGCAATGTTTCTGAAGATCTGCTGACCGGTAGATTTATACAGGAATGTGTATACATCTCTGGCAAGCTTTTCCTCTTCCCTCATAAGCAGAAGTCCATCTGAAACCTTACCGGACAGCGTGGTCTCGGCGGCAGGAAAGACCGTTGATACACAGATTAGCAGAATAAAAAAAATCCATTTCTTCATACACTTAAGTATAGAAAGAAATGGATTAAAAGCAATTTAATATATAGTTTATTTAACCCTGTTTCCTGCAAGCATATTCTGATAGCAGCGTTTACAGGCAGGGAAAAGCCCCTCGGGAGAATCGATAAGCTCCCTCCTGAAACGTTCGGCTTTTTCACCATTGTAAATATCTATCAGCCTGTTATCCTTGATATTCCCTATAACATATTCAGGATAATCTGCACAGAAATGAACATCACCGTTGTAATTAATATCACATCCGAACCAGGGATAATAACATTTATTGCGTACAATCATATCAAGATCAGAGTAATACTTCCCGATTACCCTGTGATCGATTACCGGTACGGTAATTATAGGATATCCGGGGTCCATCCGCTGGACTTTATTCAGAATATGAGAAAAGGCTTCACCGTCTATGCCCTCATTGTATCCGCTGGTAAACCCCTTCCAGGAGACTGCATCTATATCAAGTTTTTCTTTCATGTAGGCGGTATGACGTTGACCGATTTCTTCGTTCACATAGGTTCCGAGGTTGATGATATGCCAGGCAAGACCCATTTTACTAACGGATTCAGTCATTTTATCAAGATACATGTAGTTGAGGTTTGTTATGGTTGTAACAATCCCTATAAGAGGAAAAGTTGATTTTTGCCGGGCTTTCTCACGATTGATAGCCTCAATGCCTTCCATTACCTTGGCAAAAGATCCCTTTCCGCGAATCTGATCATTCACATCCTCAAAGGAATCGAGCGATATAAAAAGACTGGTCCATTTATCTGCAACTATCCGCTCAGCATGTTTTTTAAGCAGGGTACCGTTTGTATTTACCGAAAAGAAGGGAAGTTTCTTCTTAAAATATGCTGCAAGATCCATAAAGTTCGGATACAGCATAGGCTCACCGCCCCAGATGTATACTATAGGCTTTTTGGGAGCTATATCATCAATAAGTTTCTTATAAGTATCAATATCAATTATTTTTTTATTTTCTTCTAATGCAAGATCGTCCTTTAGAATCCCTTTCTCACCGCGCTGTCCGCACATAACACAGCGAAGGTTGCATAAGGGCGTAATCTTAAAAGTCACAAGCTTCAGCTGGCGGCCTTTGGTTCTTTTTAACCTGTAGTCCAGATGTCTGGCTTTCTGCATTCCCAGAAATCCGTTAGCAAGATGGTAAGCACTGATTGGACTGTGCCTTAATGCTTTTCTAATAACAGCATTGTTCTTTTTCATTTACTGTCCTGTAAAATCGGTATTTAAGATCAAATAAATCCAATAATATAATCAACGATACACCATAGATTATTTTTTGATTAGAGTCAAATATTCTTTGACCTACTGCCGGAGATCTACCCTAATCGGAAATGTTCATCGATTCTATCATAATTTGTTTAAAACTTGCAATTATTTTACAAATTTCTAACACTCTGTATCTGTTAGAAATCGATTAAACGATATATATTTACTCAATTAATTTCATACACAACAACACCGGAGATATACCAGATGAAGCGCATCAGCATCAGTCTAAAACTAATAATTCCAATGGCGGCATTATTCGCCGCATTTTCAATTGTAACTATTTTTACCTTCAGTTCTCTGATTCAGAGGCTTGAGTCGGCAGTCAGCGACTATACAACTGAAATAATCAACAATGGATACAGGCAGGAACTTAAAAGTACAACAGAATCTGCGGTAACGGCAATGCAGGCAGTCTTTGAACAATCCGGTTTAACCGCCGAAGAAAAGCTTAAGCTCAGCAGGGAGATAATTGGAAAGATAAGGTTCGGAACTGACGGCTACTTTTACGGATATCAAAAAGGAAACGGCATTAATGTAATTCATGGGGGAAACCCGGGAAATATTGGAAAAAATCTGTGGGACCTGCAGTCTCCGGATAAAAAACAGTACATCATAAGAGAACTCGATAAAGCAGCTTCGGACGGTTCTATGTTTCTGGAATTCTACTGGTCAAAACCGGGAGAACCTGAGAATGTAGTATTTCCCAAGCTTGGGACAGCCATGATGGTTCCTGGAACCGACATTTGGATTGGAACCGGGGTTTATACCGATGAAATTGAAAAAGCAGTATTATCATTTGAATCAGAACTGGATACCCGGATCGGCTTTATTATCAGGGTTGTTTCTCTGACTCTGGCCGGTATATCACTTGTACTGGTGATTTTTTCATTCTTCAGGATTCGCCTTTCAGTAAGTCCTCTGATTAAATTATCACATTTCATGGACAGTACCGGAGGAAGCGACTTCAGCAGAAAAATGCCGGTAAAAAAGCACCGTTTACTGCCTGATGAAACAGACACCCTGATTATCAGCTTTGAACAGATCATTGAATCGGTTTCAGGGCTTGTGCTTAATCTGCAAAAACAGTTTAACAGGATGAGTATCTCGGGAAACAATCTGAACACCCAGATTGTTTCTGCCAATGATGAAATCATTAAAATCATTGAGAAGACCGATTCGATAAGAGATATAATACTCAGTCAGTCTGCATCAACCGATCAGACTGCAGCGGCAGTGGAACAGCTTTCACGGAATGTTGACAGCCTCAAGAATACCGTATCAAGACAGACTGACAGTATTTCCGAATCAAGCAGTGCAATCGAGCAGATGATAGCCGGAATAAACTCTATTTCCGACAGGCTCTCCGGTGCTGAGCAGGATGTTTCTGAGATGAATGCCAGCACTGAACTTGGACGCCAGTCTATGCTGAATGTAATTGAACTTATAAAAACTATAGTCGTTGAATCGGAAAAACTGATTCAGGCAAATGATCTCATATCAAACCTTTCAAGCAGAACAAACCTGCTCTCTATGAATGCCGCAATTGAGGCGGCTCACGCGGGCGAAGCAGGAAGAGGGTTCTCGGTTGTAGCAGAGGAAATAAGACTGCTTGCAGAACAGTCCGCTGAACAGTCGAAGGGGGTTAAGCAGAATCTTAACACTATAAGACAATCGATTGAGCAGGTTTCCGCTGCGGCAGCCGGGACAGATCGGGATTTCGGACGGATAATAAACTCAATAAACAACGTGAGTAATCTTTTTATGGAAATTGAAGCCGGAACCGGAGAGCTTAACGCCGGAAGCCGCCTCATTATAGACAGCCTTGATCAGCTGAAGGACACAGCGGCTTCTGTTGAATCAGCAGCCGGAGAAATGACCGGAGGGAATTCCCAGATACTTAATGCGGTTCAGGAATTAAAATCTTCGAGCAGCATATCAAGTGATTCAATAAAAACGATTCACAGCGGAATAAGCAATCTGAAGGATTCGATTGATAACATACAGAAAATCGGAGAATCGAACCTGAGCGACATACTGAAGATTGAAACAGATGCAGCGGTGTTTAAAACCGCTGCGGAGTGAGCAGTCCCAGATACATTTTAACCTCGATTATCAAAAATATCTCTATATTCAAATTTATGGATAGTAATGGAAAGTATGCCGTCACCGGACGGCTGCTGTCCATCAAAAAGCCATGCATTAATATGAAATCTGCTTTTGGTGTTCCTGGGAATATCCGGCCCACCATACTCCCAGCTATTAATAACCCGACCTTTATTATCAAGCAGTGTAAAAAGAATAAATTCACTTGTCCAGCTTATCAGCAATCTGAACCTGTTCGTTGGAGCATTCTTTAAAAAACTTATACTGTTTCCGTTTTTTTCATACGGCTGGACGGTAAACTGGCAATTATTATTTTTAGAGTTTCCCCACCTCGCTATTTCAAAATCAATTTCGTTAAAGCGTGGTGGAATGTCTCTATTGTATAAAAAAAGCCCGAATACAGCATTGCTGTCAATCTTGGAATCTAATGAAAATTCCAGATCAAAAGTACCATAAGAAAATGTCCCGGCGGTAAATATTTCTGCACATTGCCAATTCCCTTCAAGCTTTTGAATCTCAAGCGTTATTCCGTCCGGTAAGGCTTGAATGCCTGCTGCTCCAAAGATATTCGGTCCCGGCCCTGAAGGTTCGACGGAATTACGTTTCACCCACCCTGTCCCTCCGAATTGAAAATCGTAGCTATTTTGTAAGGACCATGATGGAAATATGTTAATCAGAATTAATACCAGCACTGAAGCTATAGTCTTCATTCCTTGAATATTAAGAAAAAATCGCTGATTTGCAATAGTTTGAACAGCAGTTATTTTGTCACAGATTTCACGACAGAATTTAAAATAAACTCTGTAGCTGAACCTGAGGTTGCATATGTTCCTCTGAAATACAGTTCATCGGTTTCGGTACCGGTAGAGCGTCCTCCGCTGTAAAGACTGTATTCTGAACCGTATACAAGATCAGATGAAGAAAAGACAAGGGCCTGGTATATCTTTGACGGCACAAAGGTAAGTACATCATCTCCATCAGCATCTTCGATATGTACCAGGGGGTCCGCACTCTGGCTTGTACTGTAGGTAATTTACACAGAATACTGTTTTGAAGAAGTCCCCGGTGATGAGGCATCGGTACCGCCGGCGACATTTATAGCGTCATCTCTGGAGGCCTCTGAAAGGCTGTATACTCCCGCAGCGGTAATGGTTACATGCTCATAGCCGTACAAACTGTCCGGATCATATTCAAGTGCCGGAAGCATCAACCGAATCATCGCATGACAAAAGTAAAAAAAGTACCGGCAGTACAGCGAGAACCGTCAGATTTTTAATCTTCATTAAAAACTCCATTAATTTATTATAAAAAATATATATTACAGAGTTTCAGTTTTCTCAGCCGTTACCGGTACTATTTACAAAGCCTTTATACTGTTTAAATTTTAAGCGAACCTATATACTCCTTAAGCCTGTTCTGAGCCTGCAGGAGCTCTTCTGCAAGAGCTTCCGCCCTAGTGTTCAGCTGCTGAATGTCGGTCTCCTGCTTTTCAAGCTGTCCTGAATAACGTATATATAAATCTGAATCCTTGTCCAGAACCTTCATGTTCTCTCTAACCCTGTTTTGATCTCTCTCGATCCTGCTCAGAGAGGAAGAGTTGATGGAAGCTTCCGAGCGGATTCGCTCAATATCTTTTTTAAGTTCGGCTATGCGCTGAAGAGCAGATTTCATGGAGGCTGACATTTCCTTCCATTCAATCCAGACTGAAATATCAGAGAGCCCGCTGTTTTCCAATCCATACTGATAAGTAACCGGGTATTCTTCTGTCACGACTACCTTTTCGTTCCCGGTACCCACAATAAAGCGGTACTCACTGCTGTTTTCTTCGAAGACTTCAGGACCTTCCACTATTTTCCAGCCGTAGGCTTTCGGATGAATAATGATCAGCTTCTCTTCGTTCCCGCTTATCCGGTATTCAGTGCTTTTTCTACGGATATCAGAGCGGTACAGAATACCGTCAACAATCTTCATAGCCGAAATCCGCTGTGAAATAGAGCCTTCGCTTTTTATAACCTCCGAGGTGCCGTGTACCGCATATGTAACAAGCTGGTCAGCATCAGGAATGATATCAGGAACGATAGTATCTCCTGCATAGGCACGGCCTTCCAGTACTGTTGCCGGACCGTAAGACCAGTGTGCCCGGGTATCATTCTCAAGCATTACGCCTTTGAATACCAGTTCGTAGGCCGGATCATATACTCCGACAGGAAATCCGGCGTCAGTGTCGACAATTACCGGTACCATTGCTGAGGTTCCGGCCTTCACGGTCACCGGCTTGCTCACTTCATATCGGTAGAAGTTTCCGCTTCGCTCACCGCTTGCCTGTACAACTGCGGGAGCCGGGGCAGGCAGATAGGCTTCATCTTCAACATAATCGTAGAGATTATCAGTTGCCATACTGCGCATCGGAGCCTCGGCATAACTTTTGGCAGACGAAGGAGCACCGTAAGCACGGTCATATTCAACGGCTGCTACGGGAGCATCAGGTCTGCTGCTTATTGTCTGACGGTCTACATAGACAGGTGTCGCAAGGTCCATGATAAAGGCGTTGGGACTTCCGGCCGTAAAAGTCAGCTTTATATCCTTCCAGTCTGAAGTGCCGGTATTCTGTACGATTGCCCAGCCTTCAAGCAGGGTACTGCCCTCATCGTCAAGCCTGAGACGGTAGCTGGTTTTCCAGAGGGGGACTTTTCTTATATAGCTTATACGTACATCTCTATCGCCGGTGCCCCTGAAGGAAAGACTGACATTTCTGCGTGTACGAACCCTTGAACCTGATATAAGCTCAAGCGCTGATTCCAGCTCCTGCTGCAGCGTATCATCTGCAAAGCTGATTCTTCGAAGCCCGCTAAGCGAAACAGGTTTCAGGCCTGAGGATGTCATCAGATTAAGTACAGCGGAGTCCGGACCGCCTTCATAGCCGTCCTCAACACTGAATATTCTGCCGCTGAACAACCCTGACGCAGTAATCACCGAGATTTCCTCACCCTGAAGTTTTGAAAGAAATATAAATAAAGAATCAGCCCCTGATGGGTTAATACGAAGGTCCTGGAGGGCGGCGTACAGAGGTTCGCTGCTGTCGAAACTGATAACATCTACATAACCGCCGCCGAGATCCTCGGCAACCAGACTTTTAAGGATATCGTTTATATCATCAGGACTCACATCAAGATTAATGACAGCATCACCGCTGATCCTTCCAGTCTGGACTATCTGTGCAAGTCCGGATGAGTACAGATTTACCGATGTCACAGGAAGAGAAATTTCCTCAGCAAGGACATCAGACGGTACTGAAGCAGCATCCAGAGTTCCTGCCGCAGAAATATTAAATGGAGTTGAAAATATTACAAGAATTACAAAAATAATATATGAAGTATGCTTTTTCATAATTACAGCATACCATCGTTTAGTGAAAATTCACACAAGATCTGATATTTCTGCGGACACAGTCTCAACAAGATCACCGGGTGATAGATGGACCTGCATGCCGCGAACCCCGGCGCTGACGTATATGCGTTCATGCAGAATGCATGTTTCATCTATATATACTGGATAATTTTTTTTCATCCCAACCGGTGAACAGCCTCCGCGGATATAACCTGTGAGCGCAAGTATTTCTTTCATCGGAACAAGATCACATTTTTTTGAACCGGATGCTTTTGCAGCCTTTTTCAAATCCAGTTCGCTGTTTCCGGGAATTACACATACAAAAACTTCCCCCCTGTCGCTCCGCAGAACAAGGGTTTTAAACACGGCTTCAATATCCTGCCCGAGTTTAGCCGCAACAGACTGGGCGCTGAGATCAGAATCATCAACCTCATATTCAAAAATATCAAAACCGATTTTCAGAGATTCTAGTATTCTGACCGCGTTTGTCTTTCCCATAAACGGTATTTTATTGACTGCAGCGGAACTTGTCACTATCATTTAAGAATGATTACAAATGATCACAAAAGAATACTCCCCTACCAGCCGTCTGAAGAACGTTATTCAAAGAATATTTATCAAAACTGCGGCCGAAGCGGGCTGAAACTTCCGGCACTGTCGTTAGGCTTATGGCATAATTTCGGCGACAGCGCAGATCTTCATAAATCAAGGCAGACACTTAGAAAGGCATTTGACTGCGGGATAACCCATTTTGACCTTGCCAATAACTACGGACCGCCGTACGGTTCTGCCGAAGAAAATTTCGGTAAAATGTTTAAAAATGATTTTCTGCCCTTCAGGGATGAACTGATAATTTCCTCCAAGGCGGGCTTTGATATGTGGGACGGGCCCTACGGCAGCGGCGGTTCAAAAAAGTACATCATTGCAAGCTGCGAGCAGAGTCTGAAGCGCACAGGAATGGAATACTTTGATATTTTCTACCACCACTGCCCAGACCCTCAGACCCCGGTTGAAGAAACTGCTGAGGCACTGGCCCAGCTTGTGAGACAGGGAAAGGCTCTGTATGCCGGAATATCAAACCGCTACGACGCCGCTTCTGCCGATGAGGCAGCAGGGCTTCTGAAATCGCAGGGGATTCAGCTTCTGGTTAATCAGATACGCTTTTCAATGTTCGATCGAAGGGCCGAAGCGCTTGCGGACAGCCCGGATAGAAACGGTTACGGTCTTATGCCGTTCAGTCCGCTTGAACAGGGAATACTTGCCGGACGATATCTTGAAGGTATACCGGAGGGCTCGAGGCTAGCAGATGAGAGTTCATATCTGGATGAAAACAGTGAAACGGCCATTAAGATACGGAAAGCAAAGGAACTTAACAAGATTGCGCAGGAGCGCGGTCAGACTCTTGCACAGCTGTCTGTTTCATGGCTGCTGAACAAAGCTCAGGTAGCATCTGTGCTGATTGGAGCAAGTTCTCCGAAGCAGATTACCGAGAACATTTCGGCTGCACAATTCAGCCCCTTCACTGAAGATGAACTTAAAAAAATAGACCGGATCTGCGTTGAATAAGCGCTAATCCGGTCTCTGAAACTAATTTATTTTTTTACTGCGTCAAGTTCACCGTTGATTGTAAGAATATCACCGTTAAGAGCTGCCTTAAGGCTGCCTTTCCAGTAGAACATAGCGTTGGGATCGGGCATATCGCCTACATCTTTTCCGTCTGTCATCTTGATGAAGGTACCGTTAGTAAGACTGATATTTCCGTTTCTGTCTGTAACAATCTTGTATTCTGATCCGCGGTGTGAATATTCAATTGTTATAACACCATTGGATGCTTTTGAGGCCTTGAGACCGTCACCCTTTGCCTGCTCGCCGCCTGCAACACCGAAAAGAAACAGACCTCTAAGTCCGTCAGGCATTACTTTTTTTCCTTCAACATCGTTTCGGTACGGCTGAAATAGATGAGTTGAACCCTTAAGAGATGCTGAAGTTGCACCATCGTAATGATCCTGCTCTGCAGCCATGTAGCGGATAGGACCTGTGAAGGTAAAATAGCTTACTCTTGTTTTGCCTGTAACATCAACCTTGAAATCAATCTTAAGATCCTGTGCGAATGCACCTGCAGCTGATACTGCAATAATTACAAGAACTAAAATGAGTTTACGCAATGTTTTCTCCTTTGCTAATGATTAGTAATATTATCAGGCATTAATTTCATATAGTCAAATTAATATTGATAAGAAATTCTCTATATGCACAGGAACTTATTCTGGTTTTACGATACAATATATTTTAAAAAGGAGATTAATATGAGTAAACAGCGAATAGTTATCCTGGCAGCAGCTCTTATGCTGATGGCCGGCTGTACAACCACATTCGAGAATATAAAATCAAAACCGGAGATTTATGCCGGAACCGACACCTGGATACGTGCGGAAGTTGAGCTTGAGATACCAATTCCGTTTATGAAGTATTCGGTTTACAAGTTGAATGATGAAACTGATATCATGTTCATGTTTTCTTCAAATGAATATACGATCGGTGACACTATCTCCGCGAATGTCCACGTGATTGGTATGACTGAAGAATCAGCCGAAGGTTTTTCCAGGAGGATAATGGATCAGACGGCCGACTACCTCGTTGAAAAGGGAATAACAGAGAGAGAAAATGCAGCAGCCGTAAGCCGGAAAATAGTGGCGCTTATATCCACCCTCGGCAGTCTTACCGAGGGCAGCTATTTTCTTATGGAGAATCAGTAGACAACCGGACAGTCGATTACTGCTGGGACAGAAAGAGAAAATGCTTCCTCAAGGACCGGTTTCAAATCGGCTGCCGATGTGATTGAATAGCCTTTCAGCCCCATACTTTCAGCCATCATCCGGAAGTCAGGGTTAGAAAAGCCGGTCATTTCGGCTGTTCCGAACTTCTCTTTCTGCTTCATTGAGATTAACCCGTACTCGTTATCTCTGAAAATTAAAGTGACAAAATTTATTTCCTCTCTTTTTGCTGTTTCAAGTTCCTGGGCATTCATCATGAAGCCTCCGTCTCCTGTTACTGCAAGTATTTTTCTATCAGGATATACAATTTTTGCAGCGAACGCGCCTGGAACAGCTATTCCCATTGCCGCGAATCCGTTTGAAATGATGCAGGTATTGGGTCGGTAGCAGTGATAATACCGTGCAATTGACATTTATGGGCTCCGACATCAGAAATCAAGATATCGTCCTCCCCGAGAACTGCCCGCACATCATATAAAATTCGCCTCGGATCCATGGGAAATGAGTCTATCACCGCTGCCGAATGATATTCTTCAAGCAGCTCATCCTTCAACTGGTAGGCAGCCTCAGGTTTTTCGGTACGTACAGATCGCCTTATGATCTCGGTTATGGAATCAGATATGTCTCCGATAATATTTACAATCGGCTGGTAGTACTTGTTCACCTCAGCCTCATGAGAGCCTATATGTATTACATCAATATTTCTCTCTGAATTCCACATTTTTGGTGCGTACTCAATGAAATCATAACCGATACAGATTACAAGATCGGAACTGTCAAAAAGTTTATCAATTGCCATCCGGTGATTAAGACCGACACTGAACATCGAATACCTGCTTGTGAAAGGAATTATCCCTTTCCCCATGAAGGTATTTACTACCGGAATCTGCAGGCTTTCAGCCATCCTCAATACAGCCCCGGCAGCATTACAACGGATTACTTCATTCCCTGCAAGAATTACCGGATTGGCTGCTCTTGAAATGGCAACCGCCGCCTTTTCAACGCTTCCGTATGCGGCAAAACTCTTCTCATCGGTCAATGTTTTCCGGATAGGTTCCGCCTCGGTAGTCATTGCACCGATATTATTGGGCAGATTAATATGTACAGCCCCCGGTTTTTCCCGGGATGCAAGCTTAAAGGCCTTTCTTACCACCTCAGGTGTAATATCGGGGCGGACTATCTGCTTGCTCCATTTGGTCACAGGCTGGAACATATTCACAAGATCTAGATATTGATGCCAGGTGATATGCATTTTGTCGGTCCCCACCTGCGCTGTAATTGCTATCAGAGGGGCTCCATCCAGGTTGGCATCTGCAACTCCTGTCATCAGGTTTGTAGCTCCGGGACCGAGGGTTGAAAGACATACGCCGGGATTTCCGGTCAGCCTGCCGTAGACATCTGCCATAAAGGCCGCACCCTGCTCGTGTCTGGTGGTTATAAACCGAATCGGAGACTGGGTAAGTGCGTGGATAATATCAATGTTCTCCTCACCCGGAACACCGAAAATATACTCCACATCCTCCTGTTCAAGACATTTAACAAGAAGTTCTGCTGTTGTCATTAATTACCTCATTTTAATTTTTTCGGGTCACAGAGCAGGTCTTTTTCGGCGGCCGTCCGGAGGCACTGTTTGCAGATGAATTTTGCATTTAAAGCGTTCTCAACAAACAGCTCTTTGTTTTCTTTGAAATCTTCCTTTGAATATTTACACATCTTTCGTTTGAGTTCTGTCATAAATCCCCCTAAGATGAGTGTAATAATAAAACCGCAGATTTCAAAATATTTTCGGTGAAAAAAGAGGCTGGCCGCTGAATCACGGCAGCCTATTAAGGAATGGAATACAACCTGACAGGCTGTATTTGTTTTTAGCCGGTGAACCGTCCGGCCAAATGGTAAATCGCAGTACAGATTATAGAGAAAGTTGTTATATATTGCAACTTACATATTTATAGAAAATGCCGTCATTATTGTATTTGGGTATCCATTCCCAGATACACCTGTTCCGAATCCTTAATAATCCCGCGCTTAAGGAACTCCCGGAAGGCATTCATTTCCGACTCAGGAATAAACTGATCTGGTATATACACTTCTCTGGTACAAATCAGTTTTTTAGACTCAAAAGAGTAGCTGTATTTCATGTAACTTTCACCATAATTATAATCAGCGCTTTCAGGGAGGCTGCTTAATATAAAATCATCAGGAATATCAATTATAGAAGTCTGTACCTGAGGTGATGATAATGGAGACCCGGTAATTGAAATTCCATTGGTACTTTTATTTACACCAAGCCAGGATCTGACACGCAAGTCAATAATATCCTCCCATGCAGGAGAGATGCAGAACAGCTCATCACCTGCTGATTTAAGAACAGGAGGAACTGTTCCGGTAAATGAGATTATCGGATCAAAGAGCAGATCTCCGATATTTTGAGTATTGAAATCTTTGAGCAGCATCCCGGGCATCCATGTATTCAATGCGGCGGAATAATATTCTTTCTGCTGCTCTCTGTTCCGCCAGTTAAATGCAGCCCTGAGATTTCCGGCTGAGCGGCCCTGATATACAGCCGTTCCTTTAATCTCGGTATTTCCTGTAATACCTGACATCTCAATTAAGGTATATGTTCTTTCTGAATCATCTGCTTCATTAATTTTTACCAGATGACCGCCTTCAGTAATGGGAAGAACCCATGTATTATAAAGCATCTCCGGCATTTCTCTGTATGTATAGTTGGTTCCTGTAGGATCCAGAAACTCCACCCTGTCGCCAAACGGTACTGCTACAATTGCATGCGTAAATCTGGGAGACGGCAGATAAGGATGTTCTCCGTAGTAGCCGGGAGTACTTAGAACCAGATATGAATCAATACCTGCTGCTTTCAGCATTGATACCAGAAGTACACTCTGATCCTTACAGTCACCGTAACCTTCTCTGAATATTGATTCAGCAGTCTGAGGAACAAAATTGCTGTACTGAAACGAAAGGTCCTCATATTCAATTTTCGCAGAAACGTAATTAAATATTGCAGCGATTATATCATCTGTTTTTTCAAGGCCTGAGCATAAGTCTTTTACTTTCTCTTCAATTCTGCTGTCCGACTCTGTCTGACCAAGGTAAAGTGATTTGTACCAGTCAACAATATCTGTCCACTCAGATATGGAAGATATATCAACCCATGGAGCAATATCACGCAGAGGTGGCGACATGGCATCAACCTTAATTGCTTTTGCCTGACTGACAGTAAAAACTGTTCTTTTATATCCTTCAATAAAATTATCTGTTACCTTCTCAACTTCATCTTCAGCAACATTATTGTAATTATATGAAAGCTCCGTATCTTCCGGATATATCAGCTGAAACTTCATCCGGTATACCGGATAAAAATTTTTCAAATATACAGATGACCACAGTTCATTATTTATCTGCCCTGACATATAGCTGTTTATTCTGTATTTCATGACGATAAAATCTCCGGGGCTCAGACCGGGGAATGCAAGTTTCCTGCCGGATCTCTGAGCATAGATCTTTGTACCGTCGTCTTTGAGAATAAAAGCTTCATCTATATCGCCGTTCCCGTATGCCGGATTAAACTCGAGGTACTGATAACGGTTATCTTCTACCCCCCTGGCACTTAATATCTTTAAAATGAAGTGCTGCATGGTGAATGAAGCCCCGTCGCCGAAAGAAACTTCAGTCCTGTCGTCAAAAACAACCACAGCATCAGCATCTTCAAAGAAAAAGCCGGACTTCCGGTAATCATCAACAACAGAATAACTGTCAGAAACCTTCAGTTCCTTTCCGAAAAGGCTCTCTCCGTTCAGCTCTCTTAATTCATCCCGGGTATCCATATCCTGCGGATAGTATTTCACCAATTTACCAAGAGCATCACTGTAGGCGGCTTTCTCCTTGTAATACATGGATCTGAATTCGCTGCTTAAACCGGTATTATTTTCCGACTTAACAGCATCAAGCTGGCGGTAAACATACCTGGACTGGCTTTTTTCCTTTGACATAATCTCATAAGACATGGGGAATGTCCCTGCTATCTCTGTAGTTATTGTTCTTATATCACTTAATTTGGCATTTCCTTCGTCAAAAAGAAGATTGATGTAATCAACCCACCAGGATTCATTAATCGGATAATGTTCCAGATATTCTGTTATATATTTCTTTGCGAGTGCAAAATTATCGCGGCTGCGATTTACCCTGTAATTGTAAACTACTGCAGACCGGTAACCGCCTGTCCTGCCGAGACCCGAAATATACTTTATGAGCTGTTCATCTGAAAGGTTATCGGCATATCTGAGCATTGTATAATATGGCAGAGCTATGCCCGGGAACTTTTCAGTAATTTTCCCTATCAGGGAAGCGGCGGCTTTAGTTTCCTTGTTGCTGAGAAGAAGCCTGAGCCGGCCCTGCTGATAATAATACCAGTCTCTGTACTGCGGATTAAGCTGGTCCAGAAAAGCCTCGGCCTTCCCGTATCTTTCATTGGAGAAAAAATTATAAATGGCATATTCGATTGCCGGTGCAAGTTTATTTTCTTCTGCAAGCATAAGCATTTTTTTCTCATAAACTGCAAAATTCCCCTCAGCTCTTTCAAACATTGCCTGCTGCCATTCAAGCAGAATACTGAAAAATTCCGGTTTAATCTCCGACAAAACCTCCCCTGCCTGTTCGTTCCAGCCCTTCTTTTCCAGAGCATAGATAAGCCAGAATCTCAATTCCGCTGAATCCGGATTGTCATCAATGCCGGAACAGAGTTCATTTAAATAAGGATCAAAGATTCTTTCATCTTCAAAAAGTTTAGAATAGAGGGCTGAACGTTCCTTCCAGCGGTCGGTAGCCTTATAAAATGAGGCATTGAAAGACGACGATTCTTCCCTGTTGCTGCATTTCACCAGCAGATTATATCTGCCAGCAGGCAGCTCCCGGCGAAGATATATCACATTTTCACCTGAACTATAATCTGCTAATTCTACGATCTTTTCATTATCAAGCCAGGCTTCAAAGCTGCCGCTTCGACTGAAAACAAGTTCATATTCACCGGGCTCTTCCACTTCAAGTATGCTGAATGCATATATAGAAGCATAGTTCGGCTTGCTGTAATAACTGCTAACAGGAATTTGAAGAGATGTATCTGTTAAGAGAGGCTTATACGGTTCCAGTTCCCAGTTATTTTTCCCGGATGAGTATTCTCCAAAACCAAAGTTCTTTTCATCTTCAATCTTCACATAATCATAGCCGACACCGCATCCTGACACATTGGAAAAGGGTCCCAGGAACTGCCAGCCGGTAACAAGATTCATTTCAGTTTTAATCTTCTCACAGGCCGCGGCTTCACCGGAAGAATTATATCTGTAATCAAAAAGCAGTGTCTGATATTCACGGGCAGACCACTCAGATGTATTTCTATCGTGGATAATTTTTTCGAGTGTATTCATATACAGCTGATAATCTGTATTTGAATATAGACAAAAATCACTTAAAAAATTCGCAGCTGGAATAGAAACAGGCTCAAGCGGAGCTGCTTTAATTGATGAAGAAAGGTAGGTAAAAGCATTAAAATCATCATTCATGAAATATTCAGCCAGGCCCCTGCCCCTGAGCGCTGAGGAATCAGGCAGTGTTTCATTATAGGCAGCAGTGAAGGTCTCAGCGGCTCTGCTGAAATTACCTGAATACAGCTCCTCCCAGCCCTGATTTAACTGAAGTTTTATCGAATTCTTTAACTGCAGCAGCTCTTCGCTGTTTTCAGCGGTCTCCGGTACTCCGGCGCAGCCATAAAGCATCAGCATAATAATGATCAGAAGGACAACGAATTTTTTATACATATACTCAACCTTATTTTAATTGAACTTGTTATACTATTATGTTAAAAATATATCATGTAATTAACTATTTAAAGAATAACAGGATCCATATGAAAAAAAAATTTTTTACCATTCTTTTGTTTTTTTCTGCATTGATCTGCTCATCAGCTCAAGATTCAGCTTTTCTGGAAACAGGAGCCTTTCTATTCATTAACCCGGGCTGGCCGGGGACTGTTTACATAGACGGAAAAACTGCCGGTAAAACTCCGCTTTTCATCTCTGATCTTTCAGCCGGAGCCCGGATGCTGCAGATTCACGGTGATAACAGATTTTGTGAAATTAAACTGAAATACAATTCTGCTATTACAGAAACTACGGTTTATTCCCCTTCTCCTGAAAATTATTATGGATATCTTTCAATTTCATCTCCTGAAAATCCTGATTTATTTATCGACGGAGAACCGGTTTCCGATACAGAATCCTGGCTTATTAAACTTGATTCAGGTCCGCATGAAATTACTGCAAGCGGAAAGGATTATCTTTCCCGAACCTTCGATGTTATAATACCTGAACTTGAAACAGCCTACCTGACATTCAGTTTAAAGAGAGCGCATAAACTGCAGCTGACACCTTCTCTGCCGGAAAATACAACTATCACCCTGTTTAATACATCAGCGATGGAAAAATACAGTTTTACCGAATCTGATGAGATTACTCTGAGCAGCGGGAAGTGGCTTGGAGAAATATATAATCCAGATTATGAGAGGGCTGAATTTTCAGTTATAATAGCAGATAAAGACTGTGAGATTCAGGTGGAGATGGTCCCAAGCACCCCTAAACTGAAACTATCGGGGTTAAAACCCGAAAGCAGGGTTTTTCTCAATGACATTGAAGTCACCGCCTTGGTCAGTAATGGTATTCTATCTATTCAACCGGGTAAGAATCAGGTATCTATATTTCATGAAGAATTTCTTCCGATTGTTTTAAGCATATTGGGCGAAGGAAGTACCACATCTGAATCGGTGCTTGAGTATGTCAAGAATCCCGAATATGCAAGAAAAAAAGGCATCAAAGACGGAATCATTATAGGGGGAATCGGCTCGGCTCTTGCGGCAGCAGGGCTGCTTGCAACAAATAACAGTTTCCTGTCGAGTGTCTCACCTGACTATGATACCTACAAGATTTTAAAATACACAACGCTTGGAACAACTTTCTCCGGGCTGATTGTTGCAGTTACCGGCGGAGTTGTCAGCGGCTACACACTCCTGAAATATTAGGAAGCTGGAGAACCTGATGAATAAAAGAAAAAAAAGTTTATTAATAATTGCTGTAATTACATGCCTGGGCGCATGCGACGTTTTAGGCATTCTGGATGAACAGGGATTTTATGTAGAAAAATATGATCTTGCAACCGATATTGTATCACCCGGTATAAATAAATACACCTACAGCGCCAGACCTGAAATTCAATGGCCTGTATCTGATAATATTATTTCGTATGATTTTCAGCTTTCAGCTTCAGAGTCCTTCAGCACTTCCCTGCTTGCTGATATAAGCAAAAGCACAGCAGACAGCTATACTCTAAGCAGTGATCTTCCGGACTACGGCAGGTACTACTGGCGCATCAGAATGACAATGGTAGACGAAACAGTAACTAGCTGGTTTAGTTATGCCTTTGCCTACCTTGATGAAAACACTTTCGAACATTTTGAAGATTTTGAGCAAGACGGATTTTCAACACAGCATGAATGGTCTTTGTCCGGAGATACCCTCCCGTTTATCACTGATTCTACAGCATATGACGGTTTTCACTCTGTTCAGTTTAATGAGGATGAGACTGGTGATTCTGTTGATAACAAGCTGTCGCTTGATTTTACTACTGATGAATACGGTTTCTTTTCTTTCTATTATAAAAATATCGGAGACGATTCCAGTCTTTATTTCTATCCGGGAAATTACACGGACAGCATTACTGTTAATGAGGAAATCACGGAATGGACCCGGTACATGGTCTATATTGAACCGGATGATTATTATTTTTATTGGAATTATGAGCAAAGCTGGAATGCTGAGGCAGGTAATGCATACCTGGACTGTATAAGATTTGATCCGGTTGAGATTTTCAACGATGACAGTTTTGAAAATTCGGGAACAGTGCTTTCATCGGATAATCAATGGGAGATAGGCGGTGATGAACTTCCGTTTATACAGAACACTGAATACAGTGACGGAACCTCCGCTGTTGAATTTGGAGAATTAAGCAGTTATTCTGATGAGAGCTGGTTTGAATTACTGGCCGACTTCTCTGCTGCCGGAACAATTTATTTTGATACTCTGAAAAACGGAACCAGTGGCAGATTATACCTCTACATTGACGATAATCTGGAGATTTATACATCAACATCCTACAGCAGCTGGACTGCACTGAATACTGCACTTACAGCCGGTGTACATACACTGAAATGGAGATATTACTCATCCAGCTGGACTCCTGAAGACTGTTACATCGATAATATTCGATATGTTCCGGACTGAGATGTTTTAAGTGACAGATTTTAACGGATGATGTGTTATATCTATAGCATGGTTATATGTATTCCAAGGAGACAACATGAAATATAAATTAAAAACATCAGTACTTCTGTTACTTGCAGGTTTGACTGTAACTTTCAGTGCCTGTTCAACAATAAATAACCTGGCCGACTACGATCTTACCGGGACACCGATTGCCCTGGACCTTATGGCCCCAAGCAGACCAGAGGTTGATATCAGCTCCAGCTACTACGATACTGATGATTCAGTGCTCGGTGCGGCTATACAGATTGGTGCAAACCTCATTAAAGCTGACCAGGAAAAGAGAACTCAGCAGAAACTTGAGTCGGCTCTTAAGGGCATGTACCTTCCCGAAATGGTTGGAGAACTCGTGCTTGCACGTACAGTTCAGACTCTTGATGCAGTAAGAGTTGATAAGGTCAAGGATTCAGATGTAGTACTTGAGGTGGATATCGACCATTACGGCATAGAATCATATTCATCCGGGGCGCATATAGAAATGGTCATAGACATGGAAGTGCGTCTGTACCATAAGATGAATCGTGAAATCATCTGGCAGAGGCATGTCAATACATCAAAGGATGTTACACCTGGCTTCTTCGGACTTGATGCAGTGGTAGGAGATGTTATGACCATTGCGGTCCTTGATAAACTTGATGAAGCTGAGCTTGCAGAAGGATTTGAACGGCTTATGTACGAATCAATGGATGAAACTCTGGAACTTCTGCAGAAGGATATAAGAGAAGCAAGACACCGCGATTAAATATAGAAAAAGCCGTTATGCCGGAAAACCGGATAACGGCCTTTTTTACCATATAACTTCCATAACCAGATCTTCCGTATTTCCAAGCATATTCATCTCGAGCGTCGGAACTGAATAGGTAACTGTCCTGCCGTCGGAGGACAGTTCTCCCATATTGTAAGAAATAACTTTTTTCGGTGCAGTTACAATAAAACTAATTTCGTATCCTTCAAAGAAAGGCTTCATCTGTGCCAGTTCTTCCTCGCTGACTTCTTCATCCGAGGGTTCCGATTCATCAGCTATCTTCTGCCTGAATATCCATCTTTTGCCTTCATGGCTTAGAACAGCGTCTCCCATCACATCAGTTTTTTCAAGCGCGACAAAGTTTTCAAAATCAAGAACAGCTCTTATAAGATTAAACTCTTCTCCAACCTCCTCACTCACTTCCCTGACAGAGACACCAGGCTGATCCCCCAGATCTTCCCGCAGCTGATCTGCACTTAAGGGAATGGAATCACCTTTCCCCCCTTCTGCGGCTCCCATCTGATAAAAAATCTGTGAAATTTTGAACTCCATTAGAATCGATCCGCTTCCGTCACGATTGAAGCTGGTATGAATTTTTGCACCCAGACAGGAATTAAGCATCAGTACGACGGCTATTGTCATGAAGATACCGACTCTGGTATTATACATAGTTTTCCTCCGATTCACAGCTCATGCTGTATATTTAAACTATATACAAACTTATTGCAGATTCATAGTTTTGATAAGATTTTTGAGAACAGGTCGTGAATCATTACCTCTCCAGACAATTCCCAGATACGCAGGAGGGGAATCCGGAATTCCGAAGGTGCATACTTCACTGTTTTTCTCAAGCCTTGTGTTGTGATCAAGCAGGGTTATTCCCAGCCCGGCTTCGACACAAAGCATCAAACTTTCAAGAGAGTTAAGTTTTCTGGTAATTTTGGGAGTGAATCCGGATCGGCTGCACTCACTTATAAAACGGCTGTAGCCCTGAGGAGATTCTTCCGGTGATATGACAACAAAGTTTTCATCTTTCAAATCTGACAAGGACAGGTTATTTTTTTCAGACATTGGATTTTTATGGTTTATTGCTATAACTCCGCCGCCCCGGCTCAGAAGAATATTATAATTAAATTCCTGGGTGCTGGTTATATCAAAACACATGGTTATTATTGCATCATAGCATCCCGTTGCAAGACCAGCCCGAAGTCTGCTGAATCCTGCACGTTCAAGAATAATTTCAATATGGGGATACTGTATTTCAAAATCTTCAAGTTTCTTAAGAAGCGCTGCTGTAAGTTCCTGCCCCTCAAGTATCCCGATAGCTATCCTGCCGTTTTCTCCGCGGCCAAGAGCTCTAGCCTGCTCGAAGGCATTCTCAATCTGCTGTGGGACTCCGTCAAGCTCATCGAATAACATTTTTCCGGCTTCTGTTAGATTCACACTTCGCTTTGTTCTTACAAAAAGCTGAACACCGATCTCTTCTTCCATCTGTGCAATGTGTTTGCTTAGATTGGGCTGAGCAATAAACAGTTTTTCAGCTGCCTGAGTAAAATTCAGAGTACTGGCAACTTCCATAAAATACTTAATTTTGGTTAGTGTCATGTTCTAGATGTCATATTATCACGCTTATCCATAACTCTCAAGTTATAAACTATTCATATTTATTCCATTTTGGATATATAAATGACGGAAACTTATATTTTTCAGATTTAATTTATGATGTTACCCTGAATTAAACTTTAAAAGAATAATAAATTATTGATAAAGGAAGGACTATTCCATGAAAATACTTGGAATCGCTGCTGGACGTAAAAACGGCAATTCTGAAATACTTATGAAAGATGCCCTGCTTGCCGCAGAAGCACAGGGAGCAGAGACATCATGGTTCAATCTGCACGATGCAAAGATTATTCCCTGCACAGGGTGCGAAGTCTGTACCATGCGCGTAGCAATGAAGCATGAAAGCCCCCACAAAGGCAAGGATGATATGGAAAAAATCATGGCAGAGCTTGCCGCTGCTGACGGTCTGATCATATCTGTTCCCTCATTCTGCATGCAGCCGCAGGGCATCTGGCGTATCTTCACAGACAGATGGCTTCCGTATGAATGGGCTCTGCAGAAACAGGCCGGTCTTGTTGAAAAGGCTCCGGACAGGGTGGCCGGACTTATCACCTGCGGCGGCTCAACACAGAACTGGATGACAATGACACTTGCTTCACTGAACGTTTCAATGTTCATGCAGTCAATAAAAGTCGTAGATATGATGATGGCTACCGGTGTTGCAAGACCGGGACATGTAGTGCTCAAGGACGAATTTATAGCAAAGGCTAAAAAGCTGGGAGAAAATGTTGCCGGCGCCTGTAGCATCAAATATGACAAGGTTGAATATCTTGGTGAAGAAGAAGGCTTCTGCCCTGTATGCCATCACAACCTGATAATGAAGGGAAAACCTCACTGGAACGGCCTAAAGTTCAAGTACGAATGTGCAATGTGCGGTGCCGGAGGGGATCTGACGGCTGATTCTACCGGAGAGATAAACTTTGTGATCGCAGATAACGGACTTGAACACTGCAGACTGTTCACAGAGGGCAGGGAGAATCACGGTGCTGAGATAGGCCTGGTTCAGAAAACTTTTTTTGAAAATATCGGCGAAGCAAAATCAAAAATGCCGCGCTACGAAAATTACAATCCAAGAAAAATTCTTTAAGAGAGTTTGATTTATCTTAAAAAAAGGCAAAACAGGAGAAGGATAGGATGTCGACGAAAGATTTATCACTGACAAAAAGCAATTTCGGACGGAAGGGCTGGGGGATTCTGGTTCTTGCATTTTTCAGCATTCTTTTGATGAGCTCAATTATTTATGACTCACTGAACGTTACTATTGAGATATTCGCGCAGAAATTCGGAATGAATAACCCTGCCCCGCTTTATCTTTTCTCAACGGTTGGCCCCAAAAGAGCTGTCCTTATAACACTTATACTCGGGCTGTTCTCATTAATTTTAAACCTTGTAGGCGGCTACCTCAAGGTAGGCGGAAATGCAGGGGCGGCAAAAGCTCTTATGTTTGCTGCACAGCCTTTCCTGGGAGTAATGCTGGGCGGCGCTGCCAACTACCTGGTATCACTCACTACCACAATCTGGGGCAGATACGATTTTAATATGGCTTACAGGGTTTTAAAACCGCTTATTGCAATAATCGGAGCCCTTGGTATAAGTATAGTAGGAGGGCTCGGAAACACAGTCGGTTATTCATACGCCTATCTGGTTCTGGCCATTCTCGCAGTAATTGCTATTGTATTTATTCTGATAGTAGATGACTCATACGTCGGATATACAGAAAGTAAAAATAAATCAGAAGTTACGATGGAAGTCTGATTATCAGACTTCTATCATAGATTCCCCTCCCCCTCTATACAAGAGGGGGATTTTTAAAATGCCCTCACAGGTCTTATATAGTAGGTCGATACGCCTTTCTTGCTGGTATTCATCGTGCCGGTCCTCATAAAAACATACCAGACCAAAGTTGTACTGTGCTCTGATGATGTCCAGTATTCATTCTGAGAAAAGCCGCCGCCGGCTGTATACTGTCGTATATATAAAATGTACATTTCGCCGACTGAAGGAAGAAACCAGTCATTACAGTCTCCACCATTATAAGCACCGCAAATCTGGGCAGCAGTTCCCGAAATTGATTTTGATTCCATATTGTCGATTATATTCAATGTATTTGATAATCCATATCCAGTCATACTGGAGAGAACATTCAGTACTTCATCACTGTATACTTCAAGATTTACTACTGCAGATATATCAGTCCCGTAATCACCCCAGATCGCAGTGCTGTCTTCTGAGCTTCCGTTCCATCCGATTACAGCAGATTCCAGATATCTTTTATCATTCATTTCTGCCTTACCGTTAAACAAACCTTTCTCATCAGCACCAATAATTCCATCGGCATTAAAATCGAAACCTTCTTCATCATCATAAAAAACAATCCCTCCACCGGGGCCAGTATCTCCGATTGCATAATCAGCTCCAGCTGTCTCAAGACTTTCCGGGTCACAAGCGGAAAAAAGGATTAATATCGGAAGAATTAAATAAACAGATTTTCTCATCATAGCTTTACTCCTGATTTAATAAATTTTCAGGATAATTATCAGCCTGAGATAATAGTTCTGCATCGTACTTTAGTATGATTTATGAATTTTTCATTGAATAAAGTGAACTGACCTGATCATCATGAGAATTATAATCAGAAAGCAGTTTTAATAATTCAATTCGGCTTGATGTTCCGGTTTTATTATATATATGATTCAGATGTGACTTCACTGTACTGATTGAAATTGAATCTTTATCAGAGATTTCCAGGTTATTTAATCCGTTAGCTATATGAATAACAATAGCTAATTCTCTTTGGGTGAGATTAAATTTATCCTGTAGAACATCAAATGACTTGCTGACAATACCGCTTAGAAGAATTCCATAGTAATCCTTATACTGATCATACATCGGCCTAACTTTAAACTTGATATTTATATTCTTATCATCCGAACTGACTGCACTGAAAAAGACAGCTGCCTTCTGAAGTTCTGCGGCGCACTTTACCGGGTTCCAATCAGGAATTATGATTCCAATATTACAGCCTCTTACCTCTGCAAAGCTTTTGTTAAAAACTCTTGCGGCATGCTCATTAAACATTTGTATTCTATAGTTAGAATCAAGCAGGATAAGCAGCTGATCTACAGAATTAAAGATATCAGTAATTAGATGAAATGATTCCCAGGTGAACAGTCTGAATCTGAGTATAGCAATCCAGAATCCGGTAATCCATACAATACCGGCATTTACACTTCCGGCAGAGGTTTTATATCCGGTGAGAAGCGGGAAAAGAAAGGGTTCTATATTAAACAGCAGTATTGTTACACTTATAAGGACTACCATAATTGAGCCCTGCCGTCGGATCCGGTTGCTTCCGCTTCTTCTGCTCCACCGTAACAGGAGAATCACTGATGCGGTATAGTAACTAAGATATTGTAATATGAATATTAAAAATACAGGGGATTCAAATGTGGGTGTGCCTATCCAAAATGCTCCTTCTTTGTAAAAATCCCTGAAAACAAACGGGAAATTAAACCCATACCAGGTAAAGAAAATTGATGGTACAAAAAGCAGTATTATTTTAAGCCTAAGATATTTCGAATCCATCCCGGTCAGGACAATCACAAACCACAGAGTAAATACATGTAGAAAACAGAAACCGGGACTGGTTGCATGCATCCAGAAGCGAACCTGCTCGACGTTTTCTGCCCCATGCCCCATAGCTGCCGAAAAAGACCACTCGGCAATACAGAGAGTAATAAAGAAAAACAGCACATGCTCTTTCACTTTTCGATCAAGAACAAGGACAAAGATCCCCTGAAACAGAGCGAACAAAGCTGTAAATAAACTGATAACCTGCAGAACATTCATATATATTCTATGAGTATAGACCTCATCATAACTTATTCAAGTTTTTTATTTTCACATGGTTCGTGAGTATATTTGGACTTGTATACAAAAAACGTTATTTCGTGTATTCATAGAATATGGAAGATAGGATAATTTCACTGGAAACTAAACTTGCTTTTGCAGAAGACAGCATAGTTGAATTGAACAGAACAGTTCTTACTCAGGAAAAAGAGATTCAGAAACTCAGAGCCTTTTGTCTGGAGCTGCAGAAAAAATTAAATGATCTGGCAGAATCTGACAACTCAGACTTCAGTGCAGATCAGCGGCCGCCGCATTATTAGAAATAAAAAACTGCAGTGAATTATTCCAACAGAACAATCACTGCAGTTTTTTAATACCTTCCTGCGATTATCAGTAAATTACAAATTCTATTCGTTCCAGGTGCCGCTTCGTAATTCACCTGACAATGAGGGTATTTCAAGTTTCATTCCGGGAAGTATCAGATCGGGATTGTCGGGATCCGGCATTGAAGATTTATTCTTTTCGTAGATAAGCCTCCATAGAGTCGGATCTCCGTATATAAAACTGTAGCCCGCTATATTCCACAGGCAGTCTGCATTTCCGGGAAGTAGCCTTACAGTATAGTATCGCGGTTTTGATACTGTTTTTTCAGGTTCAGCCTCCGGCGCTGCTCCGCTTCCGATATAATGGATGACTTTCATGACCTCCAGGGCCTGCTTTGAGTTTTCAATACTCTGAGCATAATCTTCGGTTCTATACTGCTCTACGGCAGTATTATAAAGTTTTTTACCTTCAGAAAACTCATCAGGAAAGTTTTTCTCAGCCTGCCATAGTGTTGCAGTGCGGATTCGATCTTTTGTCAGTACAATATAGCTGTTCGCCCTGTACTGAAGCAGCTTTTTCTGTACATATTCATCAGCTAATTCGGCGTAATGACGGGATTCTTCCGCAAGCTGTCTGGCCAGATCGTAATCACCTTCCTCAAAGGCAGCTTCACTCTGCTTTTTAAGCTCCACTGAACGGTTATAGTCGGGATTATCCCTCAGTGACTGGGAAAACAAGGTTCCCCCTGAAATTAAAACCAGTACGGTAAGAAGTAAAATTATCTTTTTGATCATTCATCTCCTCCGGTTTCCTCAAGAGCATCCTCACTGTTTTTTTCTGTTTTGGAAATTGCATCATCCGCCGCCTTCATGGCCGCAATAGCTTCTTCTCTTTTTTTCAGAGCAATATCGGCCGATTCATCAAACTTCTCAGAGGCGAGACTGTATAGTTCAAATGCATCCGAATAATTTTCATCGGCGAATGCATCATCTGCATGTTCATAATACTCCATAGCCTTGCCGTATTCATCAGGAGCAGCTTTTGGAGCTTTAAGTTCAACAGCCTTTTCCTGTGAGGTTCCGGCCAGTTTTTTTGCGTCTTCAGCCTCTGTTTTGCCGGCTTTTACCGTAACAGCAGGAGTTTCAGACCGCCCGGATTCCGGGTCAGGGCCTGGAGTTTCTTCCGGCGTAGTAGCGCAGGAAAATGAAATAAGTAGAATTAATGTAATCAGTATCGGGAATATTAACTTACGCATATTGTACCTTCTCCAGAAAGAATGATATCTCAATTTCCGTATAATTCATATACTATCGGATAATTCATTGCATCAGATAGCTGTTTCACTATATTATCCTTGTATGAGGCTGAATTATTACCTTAGCATCCTGATAATTATCGTTTCATCGCTCATGCTTTTTATTGGTATCTGGTGTTTCAGAAAAAGAGACGTTAAAGGCGCACGCACTTTTTCAATACTGGTACTTGCTATGGTTATTCATTCATTCGGCTATGCTTTTGAGCTTATCGGAAACAGTCTGGAAAGGATGTTTCTTTGTATCAGAATCGAATACATAGGAGTCGCTTTCTATCCCTATCTTCTGATGCTGTTTACAAGCGAATACACTGATGAAAGAAAGATCGCAAACAGAGTTGTCAGGGCAATAATTTTATCACTCAATATCGCCACCTTCTTTATTCTGCAGACCAACAGCGCACATAATCTTTACTATCGATCAGTAACTACAGGCAGTCCATACGGATTTCCGCTTCTTATCCTTGAACCCGGTCCATGGTATGCAGTACAAACTCTGTTGCTGTTTACTGCCGCCCTGTACAGTGTAATTATCTTCATCTACCGTATGAAACTTCTTGATCGAAATGCAAGGAAGCGTGCGGGGTTTCTGTTAATAGGTATCCTTATACCCTGTATTGCCGCAATACTCGCAATTGCAGGTATACTTCCGCGATATATTGATTTTTCACCAATAAGCTATTTTCTGCTTGTTATAAATTATATAACCGGGATGTTCAGATACAGGCTGTTTCTGGTCAGCGAACTGTCGCACGAAATGATTCTTGATACTATCGAGGAAGCTGTCATAGTAATTTCGGACGATGGAATCGTAATAAATACCAATTCAGCTGTTACGGAGTATTTTCCACCTCTTAGCAATATATCAGTTGGTGATCGACTTGCTGAATATCCGGAACTTTCGGAAATTCTTGAAAGAGAAAGGACTGATGAGATCAGCATTGGAGAAAGCTTCTATCAGCTGAAAATAATCCCCTATCAGAAACAGCATTGCACACTATACGTGTTCAGCAACATTACACAGCGTACCGCAGCCAGGATAAAACTTGAAAAACTGGCGGTTACAGACCCGCTTACTGGAGTCTACAATAGAAGATACTTTATGACTGAATGTGAAAAGGAAATAAAGGAAGCTCTGCGATACAATTATCCTGTTTCAGTCATCATGCTTGATATTGATAATTTTAAAATTATCAATGACAAATACGGACATAAGTCAGGTGATGAGACACTATGCCGGCTGACAGAAATATGTCTTAACCAGCTGAGAGAAATTGACATTCTGGCCAGATACGGGGGTGAGGAATTTGTGATTATGCTGCCTCATACTGAATGCCGCGAAGCCGTTGAAATTGGGGAAAGACTTAGGGAAGCAGTTGTGAGCGACAATGATATAAAGTTCACAATCAGTCTGGGAGTAAGCTGTATCAGAGACAGTGAGATAAAGGATGTGGATCACCTTATAAACAACTCAGACACAGCCATGTATTTCTCAAAACGAACCGGAAAAAATAAAACCTCAACCTTCAGCAATTTACCGCAATCCACAGAATAATTATTTGACTCATAAATAGAACTGATTCATAATTATCTGTATGCACAGGTTATCTTATAAACTGCTTCTTACAGCCAGTGTGCTAATCACATTAGCAGGAATTTTCACCCTGATCCCGAGGGCTGGTGCCAGCTATCCGAATATACTGGGATACAGGTCTGTATGCACATTTGCTCCTGCTGCAACATTATTCTGCTTTTTTACCGCCGGCACTATTTGCTTCTTCAGAGCCGCATTTATCAAAGATCAGTCCGGCACAGCTGCAGAAAGATTTCGAAGACACCAGAAATTTCTTCTTCTGCCGGGAATAGTAATTGCCGCCGCAATAATCACTGCATCATATTTTGCAGATATTAAATCTGAATACACTGACGGAACAACCTCCGCTACAGTGATGGAGAGTACAGATGAGCCAGAGAGAACAGATTGATCAAGTTATAGGTTCTGAAACCATAGCCGTTGCAGGAGTTTCTAAAAACCCTAATAAATTCGGCAGTGCTGTATACAGAGATTTGAAATCAAAGGGTTATAACGTAGTCGGACTGAATCCTGGAATGGACAGTTTTGAGGGAGATCCCTGCTATAAGGCTCTCGCTGACATTCCCGAAAAACCTTCAGCCTTAATATGTGTTGTTAAACCTGAAATTACAGAAACACTTGTTCAGGAAGCGCATGATTTAGGAATAGACAAGGTATGGATGCAACAGGGAGCTGAATCTGAAAAAGCGGTTAAATTTTGCCAGGAGAACGGTATGAGTGTTGTATCACATGCCTGTATTATGATGTATGCAGAGCCGGTTAATTCAATACACAAGTTTCACCGGGGGCTCTCAAAACTTTTCGGTAAATACCAAAAATAAACAAAGCCCTTTGAAACTGATGCTCCAAAGGGCTGCTTAAATATTTAGAAATCTAAAGTTTTGTTAACTTCTGTAGTTCTCCGGAAACCAGTATCCGTTAATATCTTCAGTTGATCTGAAGGAAGTCTGTACTTCAAAGCCGTTTTCACTGCTGCTGAGTGTTCCTTCAAGAACTGCACCTGTTGCATACAGCTGCTGCTGCAATAATTTTTCTTTTCAATTTAGAATTCCTGTTCAATAAGTTATGTAAATAACATAAGACTCTATTGTCAGGATTACAAATTCAGGGAATAAAAGCTTGGTGGAAATTTGCACACATGAATTTCATATTAAAGCTGAATTTGTGCAGAGGATAGAATTTGTTGCCATAATGTAAACCGGCTGTAAACTATTTACAGAAGCTGATATCAGAGACTGACAATAATGGAACATTTATTGTCAATAAACTTTAGCATACCGTCCTCAACAGAAACAGTTTCACCGGCTCCATTTTCATTGATGTACTCGATTTCAGAGCCGGGTTTAAGTATTCCCATAAAGGGTTCGTGATTCGCCTCAAATCCAATAGAACCGCTTATTGTGACAATACCGCAGTAACGGACTTTTCCCGAGTAGATTATTTTAGTGTCGCTGATTATGCTCAGTGTAAAGGTACTCAAAGTTTTCCGGCCTTCTTCCTTGCATCTTCGACTGTACCCACCATATAAAAGGCCTGCTCGGGAAGATCATCATGCTTTCCGTCAATAATTTCCTCAAAGGATCTTATAGTATCTTCAAGACTTACAAAGACTCCCTTCATACCGGTAAAATGTTCGGCAACACTGAACGGTTGGGACAGGAATTTCTGAATTTTTCTCGCACGTTCAACAGTCTTTCTATCATCATCAGACAGCTCATCGAGTCCCATGATGGCAATGATATCCTGAAGGTTTTTGTAGACCTGAAGAATCTCCTGCACACGTCTTGCAACATTGTAATGTCTTTTTCCGACGATATCCGGAGAAAGCATTCTTGATGATGAAGCAAGCGGATCAACAGCAGGATAAATACCGATTTCAACTATCGCACGGCTGAGGTTCGTTGTTGCATCAAGGTGTGTGAAAGTAGTGGCAGGAGCCGGGTCGGTGTAGTCATCGGCCGGAACATAAACAGCCTGAACAGATGTAATTGATCCCTGCTTGGTTGATGTGATTCTTTCCTCCAGGCTTCCAAGCTCCGAAGCGAGAGTCGGCTGGTAACCTACGGCCGAGGGGATACGTCCAAGCAGTGCTGAAACCTCTGCACCAGCCTGTACAAACCTGAAGATATTATCAACGAAAAGGAGAACGTCCTTCTTCTCTTCTTCACGGAAATATTCAGCTACACTGAGTGCGGAAAGGGCAACCCTGGCACGGGCTCCGGGCGGCTCGTTCATCTGCCCAAAGATTAATGATGTACGATCGATAACGCCCGAATCTTTCATTTCACCAAAGAGCTGTGTTCCTTCACGGGTTCGCTCACCGACTCCGCAGAATACAGAGTTTCCACCATGAACCTTTGCAATATTATTGATAAGCTCCATTATAAGAACTGTCTTGCCTACGCCTGCTCCGCCGAAAAGACCGATTTTTCCACCCTTCATGTACGGAGCAAGAAGATCAACAACCTTGATACCTGTAACAAGCACCTCATCCGACGTATTCAGATCCTCGAATTTAGGAGCGGGTCTGTGTATAGGATATTTCTTTTCAGCTTCAATAGGTCCCAGTTCATCAACAGGTTCACCGATGACATTCATGATTCGTCCGAGAGTCTTTTCACCAACCGGAACCAGGATCTGCTCTCCTGTATCCTTGACCTCAAGACCTCTCATAAGACCGTCAGTAGTATCCATTGCGATACTCCGGACTGTGTTGTCACCGATATGCTGAACAACCTCAAGCACAAGGTTGTCTGCTTTATCATCAATTACCGGATTGGTAACCAGAAGTCTTGTATATATTTCAGGCAGATGGCCGGGTTCGAATCTTACATCGACTACGGGTCCGAGTATCTGCACTATTGTTCCTGTTTTTGTTTCTGTCTGCATAATTTATCCCTTTAATGCTTCCTTGCCTGAGACAATCTCTATCAGTTCATTGGTTATAGTAGCCTGTCTGGCATGGTTCTGCATTGTCATATACTTGTTGATAAGATCTTCCGAGTTGTTCGTTGCATTTTCCATTGCAGTCATTCTTGATGAATGCTCGCTTAAAAGAGAATGCAGCAGGTAGGAATTCATCCTGTATTTAAACATGAGATAACCGGCGGATACAGCCAGTTCATCACCGGAGGGTTCAATCTGAATCGGGCCGGTAGCCGCTTCTGATTTTGCATCATCTACGGCCTCTTCTGACTCAGACTTATCCATAATTACAGGAAATATCTGCTTAAGCTCTGTCTCCTGCTGGAGAGCGGAATAGAAAATATTACCTATAATATAGATCTTCTGAATATCACCGTTCATAAAACGTTTGAAAATATCAGTTGCCATCTCATTGAGGCGTTCTTTTGTAAAGGTTTTTTCGGCTATCTCGGATTTTCGGTAAACTTCGTATTCTTTTCTTCGGCAGAAAGCAGCACCCTTGTTGCCGATACTTGTCACCTCAACTTTAATATCCTGCTCCTGCTGTTCACTGATAAACCGTTCTACAGCCTTTGTTACTGAACTGTTATGGGTACCGCACAAGCCCTTATCTGCAGTAAACATTACAAGATGCACACGTTTCACTTCCGGGTATCCGCTTACAACAGGATGCACCAGGCCCTGCAGTGAAGCCATAAGTTCGTTTGAGAATTCCCCTGCTTTTGCATGGAAGGTATTAAGGGCTGACTGAAGTCCATAAAGCTTCCGGAGCTTGATAGAGGAGATCATATTCATTGCCTTTGTGACCTTCTGCATATTCTGCAGCGAGCCTATTTTCCTTCCAAGGTCTCTTACATTACTCATAATAAACCGTTTACTTGCCTATGCTTCTTTTTATATCAATAATCAGTTTTCTGATATCATCCGCGTTCTCAACTTCCAGCCAGTTCTTCTCAAATGCCTGGTTCTGAACAATCTGTGCGAGTGAAGATATTACAACCAGGTGAAAGTGTCTCTGATCCTGCGAGCCTGCAAGGAAGAAAATGGAATGAACTTCCGACATCTGATCGTTGAACTTTATACCCTTCTTTGAGCGGACAATCAGCATCTTGAAGATATTCTCACCTTCGACAACTATATGAGGTATTGCAAAATATGGACTTAGCGCTGTTGAAGAGGATTCTTCCCTGGCTATAAGTTTCTTATTTATATCGGACTTGCTCATCTGATCATACTGAAGATGCTCTGCAGCGGTAGAGAAAAGCTTCTTGAGATCATTGCTCTTATCATAATCGAGAATCTCACATGAAAGTACAAGGTCTTCAAAGCGGTCTGTTTCAACCTGGTCTTTTCCGGTCATAATTTCTTCAAGTTCAGTTTCCAGTGAAGGTGATGCAAGCTCTCTTGCTGTAAGACGTTCGACAAGCTTGAACATATCCCTGCTGATTCTGGAAGTACGCTGACTTAGAGCCATTGAGAGATTAAGTGTATAACCGGAATCAATGTCGCTGTCTGCAGAATCCTCTCTGAACTTCTCTTCAAATTTGTCAAAGATTTTCTCAACTTCTGCCTCAAGCTCTTTAGTGAAGGCCTTTTCGCTGCGAAGCTTCTCCATGAAGGATGCACAATCAGATTCAAGATAGTCAAAAAGCTCAGACTGATAATGAAGAAGCTTTGCAGTCTTGTATTTATCAAGTCGCCCGGAGGTTCCGGCCTTCAGAATCATTATCTGTTTAAATACATCGATAGGCGCATACTGGTGCTGCTTGAGGATCTCGGTCAGTCTTTCACCGCGGTTAAGCTGCTGCTTCGTAGAAGCATCAAGGTCGGAAGAGAACTGCATGAAGGCGGCAAGCTCCCTGAACTGAGCCAGATCTATACGGAGCGAGCTTGCGGTCTGCTTCATGGCCTTAAGCTGCGCATCACCGCCGACACGGGAAACCGAGATACCGACATTAATAGCCGGACGGAGTCCCGAGTTAAAAAGATCCGCTTCAAGAAAGATCTGTCCGTCAGTGATTGAAATTATATTAGTAGGAATGTATGCCGAAACATCGCCTTCCTGTGTTTCTATAATTGGAAGCGCTGTAAGTGAGCCACCGCCTAGTTCATCGCTCATTTTTGCGGCTCTCTCAAGGAGCCTTGAGTGAAGGTAGAAGATATCGCCCGGATAGGCTTCACGCCCCGGTGAGCGGCGCATAAGAAGCGAAAGCTCTCTGTAAGCCTGTGAATGCTTGGTTAGATCATCAAAAACCACAAGGGCATGCATTCCATTGTCGCGGAAATATTCCGCCATAGCGGTTGCCGCATAGGGAGCAAGATACTGCAGCGAGGCAGGATCCGAGCTTGTTGCAGCTACAATAATTGTATTCTGCATAACATTATGCTTCTTGAAAGTTTCAGCAAGCTGAACAACCGATGAGCGCTTCTGACCGATTGCAACATAGACACAGTAAACCCGGTCTGCACCCTCGGTCTTTGACTGGTTGATGATGGTATCAATTGCAATTGTTGTCTTTCCGGTTCTACGGTCGCCGATTATCAGTTCACGCTGACCACGGCCGATTGGAATCATAGCATCGATAGCCTTGATACCGGTCTGGAGGGGCTCTTCAACGTTACGCCTGGCAACTATTCCGGGGCCCTTCACTTCTACCCTGTTCATGGTATCGGTTTTAATTACCCCAAGACCGTCAAGTGAATTGCCGAGAGGATCTACAACCCTGCCAAGAAGCTCCATTCCTGCCGGAACTTCAGCTACTCTCTTTGTCCGGCGGACATTGGAGCCTTCTACAACTTTCTCATAATCAGAAAACAGAATTACTCCGACGGTTTCCTCTTCGAGGTTCATAACCATGCCGTGAACAATACTGCCGTCCTCTATATCAATCTCTACCAGCTCTCCTGAAAGGATGTTATCGAGTCCCCATACCTGTGCAATACCGTCACCGGCCTGAATTACTCTGCCGATTTCAGATTCGCCTGTTGAAGGGGAAAATCCGGATATCCTGCTTTTAAGGATCTCAAGAATTTCAGCCGGTTTAATATCTTCTCTCATATCTTTTCCTGCTATTTCAGTAATGTTTTCAAGGTTTTCAGACGTCCCTTCAGCGACATATCTATCCGCCGGTTCTGCCAGGTAAGCCTGAAGCCGCCGATGAGAGCCTTATTGATCCGAAGTTCAGATCTGATTTTGCTGCCGATTCTGGCACTCATCTTTTTCTCTATCTCAGCGACAGTCTCTTCAGAGAGCTGATTTGCTGTCTCAATTATCAGCGGGGTAAGGCCGTTCTCTATGTCTTCCTGAGAACTGAAAGCTTCAGGAAGAAAGGGAATTGCCGCCAACCTTCCGTTTTCACAGAGGACATCCATCATTCTGGATGTTGCTTCGCTGACATACGGCCTGAATGCCGTATCTATAAATTCCCTTTCACTGTTTCTGCTGTGCTGGTTCATACAGAACGATCTTATCTCGGGTACTTCTGAAACAAGTTTTCCGATAAAATCCATATCGGATTTTGCTTCGGTAAGCTTCCCTGATTCCGAGGATGACTCATACAGAGCACGGGCATAGCGCCTTACGACTTTAACTCCGCTCATAAGGCTTTAACAGTCTCCCTTGCCCAGGCTTTTTCCTTTTCGCCTGTAACAGCCATTCCGACAACCGTATCGGAGGCTTCACAAATCAAATCAGCGATTTCATCCTGCAGAGACTGAAGAGCGGTCGCCCTTTCCTCTACAGCAGACTGTTTTGCCTGCTCTATTATGGAAGCTGCCTCATCCTCCGCCTTTTTTACAAGATTTTTACGGAGAGCCTCGGCATCATCCCTTGTTCTGTGGAGTATTTCATCGGCTTCCTTGTTCGCCGCTTTAATTATAGCCTCACGTTCATCCTGGACTTCTTTCAGACGGTTCTCTATTTTTGAAGCATTGTCCACCGCAGATGAGATATATTCTTCACGTTTGGTTATATTGCCGAGAATTATAGGCAGAACAAATTTCCAGAGAATGAAAAAGAGAATTCCGAATGTTATCCAGGTCCATATCGCAAGACCGGGTTCCAGTTTAAATAAATCCATCGTTTACTATTTCATGAAGACAACAAGAAGTGCGATAATTGCACCGAAAAACGCAAGACCCTCTATGAGTGCTGCGGCCAGAATCATGTTAGATCTGAGGTCCTTCTTCTCCTGCGGCTGTCTGGCAATTGCATCAAGCGCTTTTGATCCTACCAGACCAATTCCAATACTGCCTCCAGCTATACCAATACCGGCACCGAGAATAGCAATTGCACGTGCTAACATTGTAAGATCCATATTTACTCCTTAGATTTTACTATCAAATTATTTAAAACCGCTGAAAATAAAATTACAGCAGTTATTTTCAAAATAATAACCACAGCTTAATGCGAGCCGGCCATTCCGATAAAAATACAGCTTAGCAGGGTAAAAACATAAGCCTGAAGAAAGGCCACCAGCACCTCAAGCACATATGTAAATACTGCGAAAGGAACAGATACCATGCTGAAAAAAGGGCTGATTACAAAAATAAGAACAAGGAAAGACAGAATTGCCAGATGACCGGCAAACATGTTTGCAAAAAGACGCAGTGCAAGAACGATGGCCTTGGTAAAAAGACTTATAAACTCAAGAAGCGCAACAAAGATACCTATCGGAAGGGGCGCTCCCTCAGGAATAAGGTTTTTGAAGAAATGAAAAAAGCCGACTTCCTTGAATCCGACTGCAAAAGTAAGAATGAATATTATAACAGCCAGAGCCCCGGTAACATTGATATTACCTGTTGCACTCTTGAAGGCGGGAATAAGTCCCAGGAAGTTAATAAAAAGAAGGTAAAAAAAGATGCTGGTAAAAAAGGGCATCCATTTCTTTCCCTTTTCCTCACCCATCACAGGATATACTACATCATCACGTACAAATAAAACTATTGTTTCAACACCGATTAGAAGCTTTCCAGGTTTGATAATCCCTTTTCGGGTTACTGCTGCAAAAACTATAAGAATGATAATGGTTGCGAGTGCAAGCATAAACTGGTGAACACTCATCCACTCAGGGAGCTCTATTGCAGGTAAAAAAGGAAAAAGGTCAAGTTCCTGCCCGTCAAGGACATGGTTGAAAAGTGTTCCCGAAACATCCTCGCCTTCTGCAAACAGAGAGGCATTGGGAAGCAGAAACATTAAAAAGAATATAACTATGCCTGATAACCGGGTTTTAAGATGTTTATGCACATTTGTCATGAATTTAAACTCCGAACAATGGAAAGCAACAAATATCCGCTGTCTTATAACATCATAGTAATTTTTGAATTAAGGATCCATAAGTCTTGGGCAGATTTTTTCATTTTAAATGAACATTTATTTAATGATTCATTATAAGATTTAACAATTCACGGTGTCAGCGCCACAGAAATGCGACCGCCCGCTTCCCTGCAATATAATCATGAAAAACAAGCTCGCCCCCGGTACCGGCCATAGCCTGGCAGACATGAAGCGGCAGCAGATGCTCCTCACGGGGATGACAGTATCGGGCGCCGGTGGCATTCTGCCACTGTGTCAGCATTGATTCACGTTCATCGGCTGAATACTCACCTGTACATACATCTATAAGCCAGTTCTGAAACGAGTCGTTTCGCTCATCAGCCTCACCGTCGGTTGAAAAAGTAAATGCATCCATGTTATGAAAGGAGAATCCGGAGCCTATGATTAAAATATCTTCATCGAGCAAGGATTTAAGTGCCTTCCCCAGAGACAGATGCTTTCCTGCATCAAGCCCCTTAATCAGCGAGAGCTGAATTGACGGAATATCCGCATCGGGATACATCATCATTAATGGAATAAACAGGCCGTGATCGAAGCCTCTCTGTGTATCGATATCAGCACCTATGCCAGCACTCTGAAGCAAAGCTGAGGTTCTTTCTGCAAGTTCAGGATTACCCGGAGCCGGATACTGGACGGAGTAGGTTTCAGAAGGGAAGCCGTAGTAATCATAATACATGGAAGGGGCTTCACTGCCGAGCAGGGTGGGAACACGTTCTTCCCAGTGAGCACTGATTACAATAATGGCTTTCGGTTTCCTGATTATTTCCGGAAGCTTCCGCATAAAATCAACCATCTTTTGATGAGACGGCTCACCGATAATAGACATTGGACCGCCGCCATGAGAAAAGTATATAATCTGTGCTTTATTTTTCATGATCAAACTGCTCCTCATTTGAAGTATGCAGTATAGAATTTATTAAGTCAAACTGTCAGGTATTAAAGTTTCTCATGTCCGAAAACATCAGTTATAGGAACATTAAATACATCGGAAATCCTGAATGCCAGCTCAAGAGACGGGGAATACTTACCCGCCTCAAGAGCCACTATAGTCTGCCTTGAGACCCCGGCAGCCTCTGCAAGGGAGGCCTGGGTCATTTCATCGTTGAAAAATCTAAGCTGCCTTATATTATTTGTGAGTATGATTTTTTCAGGCATGGACATTACCCATCCTGTAGTAAACAAGTTTAGCAATACCTTCGACTATACTCCCTGTAAAAAACGCCAGGAACATTATATTCATCATTACTGCCGGCGAGTAGTTAAGGACAATCGAAAAGAGCGCCGCAATAAAACCGACCCCTGATATCACAAAACTGATTCTGACAGACTTAAGATCAATCAGTTTGTCGCGTTCATCTTCGGTCATTTCAATCTTGATGTTTCTCTCAATTTCCTTTTCATCACAGACCTTGTCCCTGACCGCACTTACCGCAGCCATCCCTATGGACATGAATATATGAAACAGAATCTGGCTGATAATTATAAGCACAACACTAATTCCTGTGAACTTGAGCATTGAAATCGCCAGACCCCGATAATCATCAAGAGCCAGTATTCCGCTGCTGTACTTACCAGTTATATAGAAAAGATAGATAATTATAAAAGCAATTCCGGTAATAATACCCATAATGGTTCTTTTTTCCTGATATGACATAAATTGTACCCCCTGTACCTTAGTAACTTATTTCTTACTAAATGTAATATATTTCTTACATATTGTCAAATTTATATTACTGCAAATACTTCAAAAAGACAAAAAAAACAGCCCGCCGAAAAGCAGGCTGAAAAAAGAATGCAAAAAATCATTAATAATCCAGGTATTCAGGCATCCTACCCGGATATTTATCAACGAGTGATTTCCAGGCCGAAGGCAGAACAGCCTTCTTACAGCAGGGCCCGCCGTGGTCACCTCCTCCCAGATAAACCGTACCCCAGTCTGCTCCGCCTACAATCACAAACATATGGTCGGTATTCCAGAAAAGGCGGACATGGTGCTTAAGGCCGGGAGAAGGGAAAACCAGGCCCTTGCGGGGATGATTATTTCCGATAGCCGCCCTGGGGATTTCGGTTGAGGGTCTATGGTTGTATTCAACAACGTATTCAAGAATATCCTGCTTTGTGAAGCCGGCCTCCTTAAACTGCTTCGACATCCAAGAGCCATTGTTGAAACTCCAATGGTGCATTCAATATAAAACATAAGTTTCACGGTTATTATATTTTCGGGGAGGTGAGATCGTCCAATATTATATATTCATTAAAATAATAAGCGAAAGCTATAAGTCAGAGTATTATCTTCTGGTAAGTTTTATTACCCTGTAATCCTCTTTTTCAGATGAATCATCTGCCAGCCTGCTGATTTCAATACTTTTACTGTTCTTATTGATAATCTGCATATCAACTGTCCAGGGCACATCTGCTTCAGGACTCTGTCCGAGAATCCGGCTTGTTTCTTCGGTTATCGTAAAAGTTATTATATCATCTGCAATCAAAAAAGTACCCTTCATAAAGATATCAAGATCGTACTCTTCCCCAGTCTCGAGCCCGGGAACCTTCCAGTTAAAGGTAAAACTGCCGTCATCCATGAATATATATTGATAGACACTGCCGGGTATTTCATTTTCAGTAGCAAGATCTGCATAAGTTCCTTTGAGACTGCTGCCGCAGCTGCTGATTAGAATAACCAGGACTGTAAGTATTGCAAGTTTTTTCATAAGTTCTCCTCTTGTAAGCCCGGGAATTATATCATTAAGCCGAGGGAAAGGGAATGAGCGGGTAATGCTCCAGAACTATCAGTAAACCAAGCAGGATTAAAGTAAAAACAGGGAGTAGAATATCTCGTCCATGAAAGAATACATCTTTCACATAGGTACGTTCTGAATGATGACCGAAAGCCCTGCAGTCAAGTGCATCAGCTGTGATTTCCGCCTTTCTAAGACCGTTTACAAGAATGGTAAATACATAGCGCTGCCACAAGGCAAAGCGATGGCTCAGTCCCGAACCTGAGGCTTTTCCACGGATGGCATGAGCAGAACGGACGGCATTAACCTCGCGCTGAATAAGCGGCAGAAAGCGAAGTGCCAGAAAGATGGTAAATGCATAGCGGTAGGGCATACGGGCTTTTACCAGTGAACGCATCAAGTCCCTGGTATCTGTTGTCCAGATTAGAACAAAACTTGCAAGAACAATCACTGAGAGCCGGAAAAAGAATATTGGTCCCTGAAAGATTCCGTTATCTGTAATGGTAATAAATCCTATTTTCATCAGAGGTTCACCAGGATCTGCAAACAGATGGAAAATCATCAGAAGGATGCCCAAACCGAAGACTATCAGACCGCTGCGAAAAATCTCTAGTAAAGAAATTCTTCCTGCGGTGACAGCCAGAGTAAGCATAAAGACAAACATCACTGCACCACTGTACGGTGTTTTAAATATGAAGAGTCCGACAGCTACAATAAAGACCCAGATGAGCTTAACCAGTGGATAGGTACGGTTAAGTGCCGATCCCCGCTCTTTGTACTGAAGAAAATTACTGTCAGCCATTACATCTTTCCTCCCGCGCTCAGCAGCTCCAGAAACATCCCGCTGCCCGGGATGCATCCGTTAATTTCAAGTCCGTTCTGTTCGAGTTTTTTCAGAATTTCGCTCAGCAGGGTCGGCTGAAGATTCGACTGCTGCAGGAGCTCAGGCTTCTTGAAGAGCTCTGAGGGTATTCCGTCATAATATTTTCTGCCCTCACTAAGAACAATCACCCTGTCGGCATATTCCTCAACAAGCCTCATATCATGACTTATCATGATCACGGCTACTCCGCGGCTCTGAATGTCTTTCATAAGCTTCATAAGATTGCGGGTCATCTCACGATCCTGTCCGTATGTCGGTTCATCTACAATCAGGACGGAGGGATTACCTACAAGCATCGTAGCAACACCCAGCCTGCGTTTTTTTCCGGCACTCAGTGCAAAGGGATGAGAATCTGCAGCATCTGTAAGATCAAGCTCCTCGAGAAGCCGTTTCAGTTCAGCAGCCATCTCATCCTTGTCAAACACACCCTTGGACTTCAGACTGTACTCAATTTCCTCTGATACTGTGTCTGTAAGAAACTGATGCTCGGGATTCTGAAAAACCAGAGCGATATGATTTGCAAGCTTCGGGATTTTCCATTTGGCTGAAGGCTTCCCCATCAGCATCAGACTCCCTTCTGTGCATTTATTAAGACCGATTAGAAGTTTGGCAAGAGTACTCTTACCTGCACCGTTTCTGCCGACTACAGCAAGCATCTCACCAGCTCTTACATCAAAAGAGACACCTTTTAAAGCATACAGCCCCGCGCCGTAGGAGTAGCGAAGATTTTCAGCCTTTATCAGGATATCTTCCGACACTGAACCCGTGGTCGATTGTGGAGCTTCATCATTTTTAGGAGGGCGGCCGTTCAGACACTTAACTGACGCAGTCAGCCCTGTATCTTCAAGAAGTTTAAGGGTTTCATCTATACGGATGGGAATTCCAGACACTGTGTACCCGAGCTTCTTAAGACCCAGACCTATCTCAACTGTTTCGGGAAGCCATATACCAAGAGAATTGATATACTCTCCTTTTTCAGACAGAAGACTGTAGGGCTCACCTGCTGCTGCGAGTTTTCCGCCTTCTAGAACAAGAATCTGATCCGCTTCGGCCATAAAATCATCGAGCTCCCTGGTAACGAGAAGTACTGTTATCCCCTCACTCCGCAGACTGAGTATCAACTCATGGACCTGTCTTGTGGCAGCAGGATCAAGGTTGGCTGTCGGTTCATCAAGGACGATGATTTTGGGTTTCATTGCAAGCACCGAAGCCAGACCAAGCTTCTGAATCTGTCCGCCGGAAAGATTCCAGACAAGATTCTTTCTGTAAGGTGCAAGCTCCGTTAAATCAAGAAGCTCATCAACTGAGCTCTTGATCTGTTCCGCAGGATGAAGCAGGTTCTCGGGACCGAAAGCTATCTCATCTTCAACCGACAAGGTAGCGAACATATTCTCGGGATCCTGAAACACGTATCCGACTGAACAGGAGAGCTCTTTCATTTCGGTATCCGCGCTGTTCATAGAGTCGATCAGCACGGATCCTTTAAGCCTGCCGGGAATAAGATGGGGAATTCGTCCGTTAAGAAGGTTGCAGAGAGTAGATTTACCGCTTCCTCCGGGGCCGACAAGTATTGAGAAACTTCCGGCCGGAAGTGAAAAACTGAGATCGCTTAATACAGGCTTTTCTTCCCCGTCAAAGGTGAATGTTACATCCTTAAGTTCTATTATACCCGGCATAGCTCAATTATTTCTTCGCTGATCTTATAAGACCGGTCTTTGCGATTCGTCCTGCAAGGAAATAACCGAGGAGACCGCTGAATACAGCACCTGAAATCATATTGACAGGAACGGCAATCCAGACATCCTTTGAATAGGCGGGATCCCATCCGTAGAAAACAGAGCTCCACAGTGTACCGAACTGGGAAGATGCAATACCTGCCATCAGGGCTGTCATAAGACCGAAGCGTGAATATGCTGTAAGAATCAGTATGAATTCAATAGCAAGTCCTTGTGAGATACCCCATCCGAGGGTACCGACTCCGGCAGCATTGCCGAGAAGAACTTCTGTGGCAGCTTCTATAATTCCGAAAGCGAGCGCTACACCGGGCTTTCTTACCATAAATACAGCAAGTATATATGCCCACATGAACATTCCCTGAATCAGGGCTCCGCCCAGAGGTCCGAGTGAAGTGTTGGCAAGATACCAGATGTTGCCTACACCGGTATTGATTACACCTGCAATTGCAGCAAGTACTGCAACTACAACAAGGTTCCGTGTGGAATATCCACCCTTCTCTTTTTCAAAGACATTCTTGTCCGTGAGTCTGGCAACCAGCCCAAGAACAACCAGGACCGCAACGTTAAAAACCGTGTACAGAGCCATTATTTTCTCCTGTTCTATAATTTTAAGCCGATGTTGGCTAATTCTGCCTTTACTTCTTCATAGATGGAAAGCCATTCAGCTTTCGGCTCGCAAGTATCCATATCATATGCTTCATCAAATGGAAGCCCCGGATTTCCACCCTCTTTTTCAAACACAAACTCATACCTTGAAAGAAGTTCCAGAATAATCCTGTTTCCTTCCTCAAAGTCTATCCGCTGACCTGTAACCGCATGACCGGTTTCTCCCATCACGCGGACCTCAATTCCCGTTCCGTGAGGGACACTTCCATCAGCGGAACCTACACCTTCAAGGTGACCGCCTGCCACGCTGAGCGCCACAGTATTGGCGGCAACTTCATACAGAACTTCCTTTGTCATTGCTCCGCTCTTGGGATATATATCACCGACAATAATTGCAGGGGCGTTCCGAGCAAAGGCCTGGCAGACCATGCTCTGAAGCCACATGCAGCCGCGGGCGGATGTAGCCACATACCTGATATGTATGGGGTGGCAGAGATGGTAGTCAGCAAGACAGATTATATTGGCTGCAAGAAAGGATGCTATCTGTACGACCGCAGCACCCGGAGCATCACCGGCAAGCCCTCCTACCATGACAGTAGCAAGCGAGGCATTAGCCATGCCGTAGTGCACTGAATTGGCTGCACGCAGCATATTGCCGCGATCTATCATAAGTTCATTATACATTGCAACAAGGTGAGAATCGCAGGATCTGAGGAGCTCTGGATGAGCTGATGCCAGATCGCCAATTTCGGTAACACTGCTTTCTGCACCGAGCATTCCTATTCCGGGGCGGCCGCATTCTTCGCGGACTTCCTTCAGAATTGAAAGTTCCCGTTTGGAAGCATAGAGTTCACTGACTTCGCCTGAACGCACCTGAACTCCGTCGACATCGATGAGGGAGCCGCAGGTAATAAGATCAACAACAGGCTCCTTTGCCCAGCTTTTGACCGTTGCCTTGAAAACTCGCTCGGGAGTCGGAGCCCCCGGATTCCCGGCCCACACTGCGGGCGGACGCTCATCAAGGGGTTTTCGCGGATGCAGAGTATAGGCCTGAGCCCCCTCACCCATCACAAGTGATTTGTTCATGGCCTTCGCAGCAGAATCTATTTCGTCCGCGGAAAGCTCCAGCACGGTGCCTTCTGACAGGTAGTATATTCCGGTATCAAGCAGGAGTTCCCGGCCCGCATTATAAAGCCTGTCGGCAAGCTCCGGGTTGTCTTCAAGAACCTTTTCAGGGTTCCAGCTTAAGCTGTACTTGTCTACAAGCTTCATAGCCTTTTCGACAATAAGAAAATCCCAGTCATTTTTTGACATCTTTCTGCCTTTCGAGGCACGTTCAGATATTTCAAGGTAATTAATCATAATTCCACCGTACAGGCTGGTACGGATTAAAGAAAGGAAAGTTCAAGAAGATAATTCCACCGCAGCAACCTAAAAATAAATTTATTTTACAGCTTGCGCGACCGCGGCACCTCACAGATTTTTTCTGAATTGGTACGAACAGGCTTCCCGTCCTCAATGTCAGCGCATGGAATTTTCGGCACCCGCAAATAATTTAACAAATATTTGCGAAACCAAAGTATAAATAGCAGATTTATTGCTTTTATTCAATAGTACCAGTTATATTCAGCTTAAAAAAACTTAACATAACAGAAACTTTCAAATATCGATGTTGATAACATGGGATTTTTTGGGAATCGGATAGCGCTTATCAGGACTTAGATAGATTTCTACAGCTTCTTTTATTTTTTTACATACGGCTTCTTCGGAATCGGCATAACAAATACATCCTGGCAGTTCCGGGCAGAGGGCATCATATGAACCTGTTTTCTCATCAAACTTTACAACTACTCGTATTTGCATAAATTTCCCTGATCAAAATCTTTAAATAAAATGAGGAGCTTTCATCTCTTTCATTAATTTTATAGAATTTTTTCAGGGATGCAAATTTATGCAGGGAAAATTCTCACCCCCCTCCGACAGGGGGAAAGAGAGAAACAATATCTGTTGAAGTGAGTTCCCTGTCCATAGTTCCGGTTCTTCCATTAATAAGAAGAATCGCAACCTCCTCTTTAGGGATATCCAGTTTTTCAATGATATCCCGGACGTTAGCTCTTTCTTCAAAATCCAGCTTTAACTCTTTGCCACGTCCGTTTCGGAGAGTGGCAAAGAGCCTTACTGTTACAGTCATAGGCCTTCCGGAAGCTTAATACCCAGAGACTCAACTCTTTCAGCAGTAGGTATTCCGTCAAGGCCCCAGCCTCGCAGGTTATAATATTCGGGGAGCAGAACTGATAACTTGTGTATCCATCCCTTCGATGGGTCGTCGGGAATTTCTTCGGTAAACAGTCTTTTCGGCAGTGTATCCTGAGAAGGCTCAATTCCAGCTTTCAAATTGTATATTCTTTCTATATTATAAATGCGTTCACCGGCCGCGAGTATATCATCGGCAGACCAGGTGGTACCCAGAACAGCATTCAGCATATCCGTATAATCTCCGGCTCCCATTGCAAAAGAAGTAAAAAGGCAGAGTCCTGATGAATCTATTAATGCAGTCAGATCCTGAAAAATCTTTGCCCAGGCGGCTTTTCCCTCAAGCTTGAACCTGTCCAGGGCTTCCGGCAGTCCGAGGATTTCCGGAGAAATAAGGTAGCCGCGAACATGGCAGCCGCCTCTGTTTGATGTAGCGTACTGCAGACCCTGGCCCTGAATACCTCGCGGGTCATATGCCGGTATCTCCTGCTTCTTTACAGACATGGACAGTTCAGGTACACCGTACGATTCGGTCAGTCTGTAGAAACCCAAAGCCATTTTGGCTCCAAAGCCTTTTCCTCGGCCCATGCGTTTTGTCCACTCAACTACAGCTTCTGCATCGCCGAATTTTAAGGAAACACCATCAAGTTCAGAGTCATCAACATATCCCTTCTGATACAGTTCCATTGCGGCAGCAATTGTTGATCCTGCAGAAATTGTATCCATACCGGTTTCATTACACCAGTAATTGGCCTTAATTACCGCTCCCATATCCGAAACGCCGCAGTCTCCTCCGAAGGCCCAGACGGTTTCGTATTCAGGTCCGCCGCCCTCAATGTCATCAGCCTTGCAGTATCTGCCGCAGGCAATCGGACATCGGTAGCAGGGGTCTTTATTGACCAGGTAGCTTTCAGACATTGTTTCACCGCTGATTTCTTCAGCATCAGCAAACTGTGATGTCTGAAAATTATTTGTAGGAAATACCCCGTTTTCATTAATTATATTTACAAGAACAGCGGTTCCGTAGGTAGGAAGACCCTGGCCGGTAACACCGTTTTACTTTATCTGCTTCATGCATCTTTTATTAACTTCTTTTAGTGCATCTTCATCGGCTACAGCCGGTTTACCTGAGCCTTTCACCGTAATGGCTTTAAGATTTTTAGAGCCCATAACAGCCCCGACACCAGAACGGCCTGCAGCCCTCCAGAGATCATTCATGATTGCTGCAATTGGTGAAAGGTTTTCGCCTGCAGGTCCGATGGTCATTACCCTCGCCTTTGCGGGAATTTCTTTCTGCAGTTCTTCGGTAGTTTCCGAAACCAGCTTTCCCCAGAGATGTCTGGCATCGCGAATCTCAACGCGCTCATCTTCGATAGCAATATAAACAGGCTTTTCAGCCTTTCCCTCAATTATGATGGCATCATAACCGGCGAACTTGAGCTCAGCGCCCCAGTACCCTCCGGAATTGGATGATGCTATGGTGCCGGTAAGCGGTGATTTTGTAACTACCATGTACCAGCCGCCTGTTGGCGTAGGTGTGCCGGTAAGCGGACCGGTGACAACCATCAGTTTGTTTTCAGCTGAGAGGGCATCAACCTCCGGTGAAGTCTCCTTTGTCATAAGGTAAGTACCCAGACCTCTGCCGCCTATATATTTTAATGCAGCTTCATGATCAAGTTTTTCTGTTGATATATTTACGGTACTGAGATCTATCCGCAGAATCTTTCCAATATATCCGTTCAAAATCTCTCCTCTTTGGTTTTTATCAACAGATATATCGCAATAATCATGCCAATTGAGAATTAAGGTCTAATTCTGGAGGGATACAGTAATTCTTTTCAAAGTTTGTGTGATATAAAGTGTATATTACGGGATTATTTACGTATGTGTTCCAAAAGAGGACATACAGAGGCTGTAATCAAAGAATTTATCTGTTCCTGCATGGAACAGATAAAAACCGGAAGTGTTCCATATCAGAACACCCGGGCTTTTCAGACGTATCTGATTCCGTAGTTTTTCATCTTCCGATAGAGGGTATTTCTTCCGATTCTGAGATACCTGGCGGAAACCGAGATGTTATAATCATTTTCCTCAAGGACTTTCTCGATATGGTTTTTCTCAATTGCTTCCAGGGCCTCTGGACCGTGCCCTTCCTTCGGGGTTTCAAATTCTGAACAGAGGCCTTCCTGCATCAGAGGGAATGAATCGGGAACCTTCTCATAATTGATAATAAGTTCCACAAGGTTTTCAAGTTCGCGTATATTTCCCGGCCAGTCGTAACTGCACAGGAGCTGAAGATTATCTCCTGCAAGCTTGACTTCGCGTTTGTTCAGTTTTTTGGAGATCTTTCGGCTGTAATGCTCGATGAGCAGTGGAATGTCCTCACGACGCCGACGCAAAGACGGAAGAGTGATCGGCAGAACATTCAATCTATAAAACAAATCCTTCCTGAACGCACCGTCATTAACTTCATCAATCAGATTTTTATTGGTTGCCGCAATAATTCTTACATCAACCGGGGTATAATTATTGCTGCCTACCCTGCTGACAACCCTGTCTTCAAGGACCCGCAGTAGTTTGACCTGCATATCAAGAGGCATTTCACCTATTTCATCAAGAAAAAGGGTTCC
>OZ223268.1:0-197220 GCA_965140585.1 Spirochaetia bacterium | reverse complement strand
CTGCAGGAATTCCGGCTTTAGCAAGAATATCCATGGCTTCATTTTTAGTCCGTTTTGAAGTCCATTCACCGATTATTGAGTTGAGTTCTTCACGGTGATTATACCTGGAATGCGGTGTAGCCATACGTTCATCAGAAATCAGATCAGTCCTTTCTATTACTTCACATAGAAGATCCCACTGCTTACTTCCAGGATGTCTTGAAATATAAATGTGCACATAATCATTGGGGCCGAAAGGCTTGCATGGAAACATCCCTGCTGGAGCCACATTATCAAGAGGCATTCCGTTTCCTGCTCTCGGTGCAGCTTTACCAGTGCGGTACTGCTGCTCCCATGAACCTCTGGCAAAAGCAATGATTGTTTCCTGCATGGTTACTTCAATCTTCTGGCCGACACCGGTTGATTCCCGCTGAAACAGGGCCGCTACAATTCCCATTGCACTGAGGTAGCCGGGGCCACTGTCTCCGACATTTACACCGGGCTGCATAGGTGGTCCTTCAGGATCTCCAGTGATGCTTGCCGCTCCTCCAGTGGCATGCCCGATTGGTGCAAATGCGGGGTATTTTGCAAAGGGGCTGTCGGAGCCGAAGCCTTTAATCTGAGCGAAAATCATTCGGGGATTAATGCTTTTTACTGTCTCATAATCAAAACCGAGACGTTCAATAGTTCCGGGCCCCATGTTCTCAACCAGGACATCGCCCTGCTCAATCAGTTTTTTGAGGATTTCTTTACCCTTATCTGATTTGACATCAAGCGTCACGGATTTCTTGTTGGCGTTCATTATAAGAAAGCCCTTTGCATCATTAGCGGGATCCTCGAAAGAAAATCTTCCGCCTGCACCGCGTTTTGGATGTTCGACCTTGATTACCTCAGCGCCCATCCATGCCAGAGACATTGTACATACGGTTCCGGCTTCGAATTGGGTTAGATCTATAACCCTGATTCCTTCCAATGCTGTTTTATTCATATGCAGTTCCTTATTGTGAAATTGAAAGTCAGCCAGATAACCGGCTGACCGGGGGAATTATTTTGAAGCTAAATAATCTTTTATTAAACTCTGTGTCAGTTCATACATTTCTGTGGCCTTGTAACCGTCTTTATCGAGAACAGCACAGTCTTCTCTTATGACTTTATCCATGATGTTGAACAGAAGCTGCTTGTCTTCATCAGAAATATCGATGAATTTCATTCCATGTTCTTTTCCGAACTCAATGGAGGGTTCAATCTGTGAGACAATTTTGTCTACGATTTCTCTTTCCAGCCAGGGTTCTTCCTCTTTGAACATTTCCTGTGCATCAACAGGCATGCTGTTCCATGATTTTTCATTGAAAGCATATGCAACATATGGTGACTGGTTGATCATAATGTCCATACCGTAGTCAACTACTTCTCCGAAGTTCTGACTGGAGAGTACTTCTGCGGGAAGTCCGAATGTTCCGTCTACAGTACCTTTTTCAAGTGCAAGATAAAGTTCTGACATTGGAATATTTACCGGTACTCCGCCGAGGGCTGTAACAACCTTTGCCCATGCTGCGTTTGCTCTTATTGTTTTTCCCTTTATATCAGTAAGTTTTTCAATAGGTTTGTTTGAAAAGAAAAATGCTGATGTTCCGCCTGCATTCTTACCGTAGGGGACGATTCCTTCAAACTCGGAAGCAAAGGGTTCCTGCTTGAGAATCTCTCCGAATATTTCAAGTTCCGCTTCTACATCGTTAATCGGATCGAGATTGTACATCCAGGTAAGGCTGGCATTGTTAACCTTATAGCCGTACTGTGAATATCCGTATCTCGGCCAACCCATGTCAGCTGTTCCTGCTGCAAGTTCAGTTACCGCTTCACGTCCACCGATAAGTGAGCCGCCGGGGTAGTAGGTGAAATTGATTTTTCCGCCTGAAACCTCTTTCATATGCTCAATATATGCTTCATCGCAAAGGGCATAATTCTGTGGCGGGGTATGAGGGGCGGCAAGTGTCAGATCAAGTGACCAGCTTTCTGCATCGCCTGTATCTGCAGTCTTTGCGTCTGAATCTTTGCTGCAGCCTGTAAGCATCGCCGCAACTATAAGAGCCATAGCCATACAAATAGACAGGATTCTCCTGTACTTTTTCATTTTCTTCATCCTTTCTCTCCTTTGAAATTATAATCAACCCGCAAAAAGCGAAGGTAGAAACAGTGTTACTGCCGGTACAAAAAGCAGTAAAAGCAGATGGATTGCATCAGCACCTACAAAGGCGGCAGTCCATTTGAAAATCCTCTGGATAGGTACTTTTTCCGGCAGAATCGCCTGAATACTGTATACGCCCAGACCGACAGGCGGTGTAAGCTGCCCGATTTCGGAAACCCTGGTAAGCAGGATGCCGAAGAGTATCGGACTGAAACCTATATCTATAATGATTGGGAAGAAAATTGGAATAGTTAGCATCATTATTGCATTGCCGCTCATGAAGCATCCCAATATCATGTAGATACCCATCATAATAAGCAGTATTGCCATCGGAGGAACATCAAGTCCGCCAACCCAGTGGGCTACAACCCTCGGAACAGTAGTAACTGTTGTAAGGTACATGAACATCTGGGCACCGATAAGAATGATGAAATACATTCCCGAAATCTTGATTGTGTCTTTTATAGCCTTTTTAAAATCTTTCCAGCTCATACGTCTTCGTATCACGGTTATGATAAATGCTCCGGCTGCTCCCATTGCACCTGCTTCGGTGGGGGTGAACCATCCAACCAGCATTCCTATGAATACGAATGATATAAGTATGATTATTTCAGCACCGTGTTTAAGTGAAAGAAGTTTTTCCTTAAGTGTATACTTCTCTCCGCGGGGGCCGAGTTCTGGCTTAACCTTTGTTAATATTGTTATTAGTATGATATAGAAAAGTGCCTGGGTAATGCCGGGGACGAAACCGCCGATAAAAAGACTTCTGACTGAAGTTCCTGTTACAATACCGTACACCATCAGGGCTGTACTGGGCGGAATGAGAAGACCAATGGTACCGCTTGAACAGATAACAGCTGCTGAAAATGCTGTATCATATTTGTATTTCTTCATTTCCGGCATGGCTGTCTGGCCGATTGTAAGTGATGTTGCAAGTCCGGAACCGCTGATTGCAGCAAAACCGGCACAGGCTACAGTAGTTGCAGTGGCAAGACCGCCGCTTCTTCTTCCAAGCCACTTTGAAGCAATATTGTACAGGTCGGTTCCCAGTCCTGATACGAGTATAATATTTGCCATTAGCATGAACATCGGAATGACTGCAAAATCATAGTTCTGCACAAAATCAAACGGAATTACCGCCATTTTCATGAGGGCTGCAGAAGGATTGACCAGGTAGGCTACACCGAGAAAACCTAAAAGCATCATCACAAGTCCGATTGGAATACCCAGTGCCATAAGGACAATTAAAAGAATTATGGCTATCAAGCCGATCGTTATTGGATCCATTATTCTTCACCTCCGATTGCTGTAAGTATTAATTGAGTGATGCAGAACAGAATCGAACTGAACATTGAAATAACCCAAATCAGTCTGAACGGCCAGTAGGGGATTCTCAGAGTCTCAGTGATTTCAGCGTGAAATCTTGTAATGAAAATTCCAAATCCCTGCCAGGTAAGAATTACAAAGATAAATAATGCAACAAGGTGAATCAGAAGACCCTGTATCTTTTTCAGAGTCGGCGGAAGAATATCGGTAATAATATCAACGCTTACATGACCGCATTCTTTGGTTGTATATGCGATTGCAAGGCTGCCCGAGACAGCTGCACACAGAGTCGCCAGATCATACCCGCCGGGTATCGGATGATTCAGAGCTCTGCTGATAACATTAGCTGCTATTATCACTACGACCAGTGATAAGGAAACGCATGAGAGAAGCACTACATACTTTCCCAGTGTTTCAGTCAAGCTTCGGAACTGCTTCATTGTTCCTCCTTTTTTAGTTTGTGAAATTATTAATCAGCCTTTATGGGTATGCTAACACAGTATTTTTTACTGCGCTAACATCAAAATGCGGGTACTACTACAACATTAGTGTTGTGAGAGTTCTGTTTTCGCGGGTTTCTTCGATTTTAAAATCATTCTTTATATCCTCAAATACATGCAGAACTATTTTGATGAACTCATCGAAATACTGGGGGTGATACTTTGAAGAATCGTATGAAAGAACTTCATGCTCTATAAATCTCTTCCCGTTCTGAAAATGAGGAAAGAAATAAATATTTTCATAAAATTTGGGAGAAAATGTGTTTTTTATATAGTGAAGGTACATCTCTGAAATGATTATCATCATTTTACCTTCACGGCATAGACCGACTAGTATGTCGTAGTTTTCACGTTCAACGGCTACACGCGGTCTGTTTCTCAATTCTGGAATTTTTTCACAGATCCAGGGTTCCTTTTTATTTGACCCGGCATAAGCCATTGGAATATCTGAAGGAATTTCACTGACTTCAATACCGCCGAGTGCTTTTTTTACGAAGGCAGCGGTTTCATCCTTCAGACTTTTTCTTAGTAGGACATCCGATACCATAATATATCCATGCAGATCAATGAGAGGAATTTCCTTGATTGTGTGAGATGATTTGACAGCTCGGCCGATAGCTATATCGATTTTGCCCTCGGAAAAAATATCAGAATCCCTCAGATGGTTTTCATCGAAAAGGTTAACACTCACTGAAGGATAGAGTGAACTGAAATCACTGATGATTCTGGGCATGCAGTACCTGGATCTTGCCATTCCGCAGGAGAGCTTGATATTTCCGAAATTGTAGCTGCTGCTAGTTCCGAATACAGTAAAGAGTCTCTGTTCTGATTCCAGTATATTTTTAGCTTCCTGAAGAAGAGCCCTTCCTTCGGGGGTAAGTACCAGTCTAGGGTTACGATCAAAAAGAGAAACACCGAAATGGTTTTCAAGACGTTTAATATGTCCGGAAAGGCCCTGCTGGGTGGTAAACAGTCTTTGAGCTGTGACACAAAGGTTCATGTCTTTGACAATTTCTAAGAACATATGCAGATTCAGGATTGTCATAAGAAATACTCCTGTTTGACCGAATGAATTCAGTCATTATAGCATGCTTTATTAAAATCGTAGAAACAGTATTTGTTGCAATTATTGCACTATTTACAATTTAAGCCCCTGAAATATGAGTCCACAACCTTTCCGTTGTGGTATTACGTATCTTTTGGTGTTAGAAATCAAAAATAATCCGTGTTAGCATAATTTCAAAATTCTCAAATACCTATTTGTATCTTCGGGAGGTGAATATTTTTGGCTGAGAGATCCGATGCACTGTCAAGTGCAGCATATAAAGAATTGAAAACAGCATTTGAATACAGACATGAGTCTGTGGTTAACCTTATGCTGAGTGGTAAAAAAACAGCCTGGATGCTGGGTGATGAAGTCCCTGAAGAAATTCTAATGGCCGGAGGTCTTGTTCCGGTTAGAGCCTGGGGACATCAGGGTGAGCGGCCGAACGCTGATAAGTACCTCGAAGTTTCCTTCGGTGCTGTCTGGCGAGGGCTTTTTGAGTCAGTATTATCCAATGAGCATTCAGACATAATGGACTATCTTGTATTAGCTAACTCTTCTGACATAATTCAGAAGCTTTATTACTATCTGGTTCAGATCAAAAAGATAGAGCCTGATCGGCGTCTGCCTGAAATAGATTATGTGGATTACTGGCTTGTGAACCGGGATTTCAGGGCGCAGGAACGCAACTGGCGTGAGACACAGAGATTTATCACAAAAGTTGAATCATGGACCGGAAAAAAGATAAGTGAACAGGATCTGGCTGATGCCATAGCGCTGTGTAACGAATACAAGGCTGCACTCAGAGCTTTTTCCATGCTAAGATACGCAAAAGACTGCCGGATAACCGGAAGTGAGGCATTGAATGTAATAGCCGGCTCATTCTACCTGGAAAAAGATAAATCAATTGAACTTATAAAAAAAGTTACACTTGATGCTGCCTCATGGCCGGCAGTTAACGAAGTACGCTGTCTGTACACCGGAAGCATGCAGGATACTACCGAAGTCTACGGTCTCATGGAGGAAGCCGGTTTAAATGTCGTAACCGAGGATAAGGTTCCCGGTGACCGCTATGCTGATACCGATGCGGATACAGGAATAAATCCTGTTCGTGCCGTTTCGGGAAGGTATCATGAACGTTTCCCTTCAAGCGAACGCAGTTTTATCAAAGACCGTGCGAAGGCAATTCCTGAAAGGGCTGCTGAAACGGGAGCTGAGGCTGTGGTTCTTTTTATGAACCACAATGATGAGTCCTATATCTGGGATTTACCCCGGCAGAAACTGGAACTAGACCGGATGGGAATCAAAGTTCTGACTGTGGAAGATCAGTACTATCCCCTGAAAGACACACAGAAACTAAAAGATCTCTTCAGCAGCTTTGCTGAAACAGTAAGGCAGGGCAGGTAAGATGGCTGAAGAAAAGAAGAAATACGAAACAAAATCGGTTAAAAAACTGAATACAACCAGGCTTGTCGGTTCATATCAGAAAGAGTGGTTCATGGGATTGCATGAACGGGTAGAAGCAGGAGAACCTTTCGGTTTTGTAGGTGCGAACTCTCCTATGGAACTTCTAAGAGCAATGGATATTCCTTATGTCGTAAACCAGTGGTGGACCGCCATATGTTCTGCAAAGCAGATGGGGCCCCGATTCTACGGACTGCTTGAGGATGCCGGCTACAGGAATGATATCTGTTCATACTGTGCCGCTGCCTATGCATGTTCACTTGATTCAAAGCCTGAGGAAGGCCCCTGGGGCGGTCTTCCAAAACCATCGCTTGTTATCTGTGCAGAGACCTGTTCAAGTGGAATTAAAATCGAAGAGCTGATGTCGGAATCTTTCGATGCCGCATCATTCCGGATTCAGCACTACCATCAGGATGTTATTACCGATAACTGGTGGGAAAAATCCTGTGATGACTGGGAAGAACTGATTGGCAAAACCAGAATTGATTTCTACGAGAAAGAGCTTAGGCTGTTGATTGAATTTCTTGAACAGACAACAGGCAGGAAACTCAAGCTTAATAAACTGATTGAAACACTTAATAATGTAAATGAACAGGAACATTGGTACCGCAAGACCAGGGATCTTATTGCAAAAACTATACCTGCACCGGTAACCGTTACTGACACAATCAATGCTGTAATGCAGGCTCAGTGGCACCGGGGGACAAGATGGGCTGTTGATATGGCCAAAAGCCTTTATGACGAAGTAAAGGCTCTTGCCGATAACGGAACTGCGGCTGTTGAAAATGAAAATGTGAGACTTCTATGGATAGGCAGAGGCCTCTGGTTCAACCTTGCCTTCTACCAGCATTTTGAAGAGAAATACGGTGCTGCCTTTGTATGGACTATGTATCTGGCCCTCGCTGCGGACGGCTACATAAGAAACAATGTGGAGGAGAACCCCATACGGGCACTTGCCTCAAGGTTTTCATTTCTTGAAGACATACTTCATGTTCCGCCATTTAACAGCCAGTGGTTTGTGAAAGAAGCAAAGAAAAACAGCATTGACGGCGTAGTATTCCTTGTTCCTGAAAACTGTATGAATAACGGTGACTTCTTCTACAACATCGTATGGTCACTTGAAACAGCAGGATTTCCTGTCTGTGTACTCAGAGCTGATCCGGCGGATGCCAAGAAGTGGAGCCAGGAACATATGGTCGCAGAAGTTGAAGCTTTGATCGAACAGCGGATTCTTTCGAATAAAAAATAGTCAGGTAAATCAAAGGAGAGAAGAATGACTGAGACACCTAATGCCCTTGAGGGAATAAATGTAATTGATCTAACCCAGTTTGCAAGTGGACCGATATGTACACTGTCTCTTGCTCAGATGGGTGCAAATATTATAAAAATTGAACGCCCGGGAGTCGGTGAACAGGGCAGACCCAGGGGCGGCGGACAGAACATGCTCTGGGCAATACTTCACGCAAATAAGAAATCCATTACCCTGGATCTTAAAAGTGATAAGGGTAAAGAAATTCTCAGAGAAATGATTAAAAAATGTGATGTTGTTATCGAAAACTTTGCTCCGAATACCTTCGAACGGCTCGGGTTCAGCTACGATGTTATCAAGTCTCTTAATGAGCGCTGTATAATGTGTCAGATTAAGGGATACGATGATAACAGCCCGTATGCAGGATTTCCTGCCATGGATGGGCCGGTCCAGGCCACCGGAACTCTTGCCAGCCAGAATGGTATGCTTGACGGGCCTCCGCTGATTTCTTCAGTCGGTCTGGCAGATGATCCTTCCGGGCATTATGCTCTTTCAAGTGTTCTTGCCGCCCTGTATCAGCGGGAGAAAACCGGCCGTGGTCAGCAGCTTCGGATAAACATGCAGGAAGTATGCATTTCCACATCAAGGATGTCATTTGTTGAACAGAAGGTAATGCCCAAGCGCGGCGGCGCAATGCGTTTTGCGGGAAGGAATGCTCCAAGAAATATGTATCCGACAAAGCCGCGTTATGAAGGTGATGAGAATAACTATGTCTTTATTCTGGTACGGGACACTCCGAAGCAGATAATGTGGCAGAAGTTCTGTGAAGCAATTGACCGGATGGATATGTTCGAAGATCCGAAATATGCCGATGGTCCTACAAGACTGGATAATGTTGAAGCTCTGGAAGCTGAAGTCATCAAGTGGACCTCCGCGCTTGACAAGGATGAAGTGATGCGTATCATGTGTGATAAGATGATTCCCTGCGGAGCAACACTTACTATAGAAGATGTAGTAAATACAAAAGAAATGTATGAATCCAATTTTCTGCAGACTATCGACCACCCAAGCCTTGGAGAGATAACGCTGGTCGGATCAGCATACAGAATGTCTGATACATATGTTCCTGTGAAACCGGCACCTGATCTGGGTCAGCACAACGATGAAATATACAAGACTTTTATGGGTATGAGTGACGCGGAAATCCAGATACTCAAGACCGAGGGTGTAATCTGAATATGACAAAAATTGCTTTTTCCGAAGATGAACTTACAGTTGTCGATGAGATCAAGCCGGGACGTCCTGAACGTCCCGTGCTGCCAGTTTATAATTTTCCCATTCCGCCGCGTGAGGGGTATCATAGTTTCCTCAAAAGAAAACCGGTATGGCAGATTACAGGTGTGGAAAAGCTGAATTTTACACCGGATATTGTACCGGATAATCTCGCACGAGGAGCTGTAAGTCAGGAGCAAGATATTTCTGCGGATAGCTATGGCGGTAAGGATATGTTCGGTGTTGAATGGAAGTATGACATAGATAACCACGGCTCAGCAGTTGACCCGATGAATCATATATTTACCGATGCGAATGAGTGGACATCGAAACTTGTCTGGCCCGATATTGACAGCTGGGACTGGTCCGGTGCACGAGAACGGAATCAGAATTATCTCAAAGGCGGAAGGGCTGTTTTTACAACAATTTTTTCTGGATATTTTGAGAGACTGATATCATTCATGGATTTTGGAAATGCATCAATTGCACTTATCGACGATTCTCAGAAGGAAGCTGTCAAGGCGCTTTTTGACAGGCTGACCGAACTTTATTCAGGAATTATTGACAAATTTATTGAATATTTCGATATTGATGGAGTCCTTGTTCATGATGACTGGGGCGCTATGCGCGGACCACTTTTCTCAGAAGACACTGCGGAAGAAATGATTGTTCCGGCTATGAAGCGTTTAACCAGCCATATTCACAGCAAAGGGCGAATTGCCGAACTTCACAGCTGCGGTCTGCTGGAGTCACGAGTACCGTCAATTATTAAGGCGGGATGGGATATCTGGTCGCCGCAGACTATAAATAATACATTCAGTATGTATGAAAATTATGGAGATCAGCTCATTCTTGGTGTTGCCCCCGAGGAATATCCTGGAGATGCAGATGATACAAGACTCAGGACAGAGGCTGCAGCCTTTGTCGATAAATACTGTAATCCTGAAAAACCCGTAGTTTTGAATCATATGGCCAATTCGGTACTGCCGCCGGTATTCAGAGAGGAATTGTACAGGCTGTCCAGGATAAAATTCAGCAGCTGATTTATTCAGCTGCCTGCTTAATTTACTACTATTTCAGAAGATAAGCATCATAGCAGATGCGCCGATCCTTGCTCAACTCTATTACTGCGAAACCCGTTCTGTTGTTAAGCCAGCTGTACTCAGGGGCTCCGGTTCTGAATGTCAGATGCCGTCTGAAATTGTATTTTTACGGATCGGGTTTTCCAAGAGCCATGCTTAATCCGCCTCGAAAAGTAATTTTTGCATTTCCATCTGTGAACTGTGAAATCAGGGCTCCATCGTCAGTATTGAGCAGATATCTTGTACTGATATGAAAATTTGGTGGGCGTTGTGTATTCCAGTCTGCTCCGACATGCAGAACTTTCCCTTTGAGTTTATCCCCTTTAAAGCTGCCGCCTTTTATCGGGATAACATTATACTTACCTTCAGGAAGTCTGCCGCATTTAATAGCCTTTTCCACCTCTACTTCAATGTAGTAAAGATGTTCAAATTCAGGCTTTGTAAATTCCTTCATCTCCATACTTAATGCTTCTCAATTTACCAGATAGGTATCGAGCCTTATTTTTTTCTCACTGATCCTGCTGACCACACCAATGGCCACTGTGTTGTTTAATCTTCTGAATTTAGGATCCCATGTTTTTATAAATAATTTCTCATAACTGATTTCAGCTTCACCAGAAGCGGTATCTCCGGCAGTGCCTGATGCCTCAATACTGATCACCCCGCCCTTTTCTGTTCTGAGCATATATTTTGAACTTGTGTATGTCATTCCGGCAGAATCTGTAGTTTGCGAAATACCGGAACAGCTGAGCACCTTACCGCTTAATTCAGGACTCGTGAAAGAACCTTCTGAGCCGGCGGATATTTTAAGGCGGCCTTCTGAGGTTATACCTGCGTCGAAAATTTCTCCGGCTGCAATTTCTGCCATAAAAAGCAGCTCAAGTTTTGGTTCAGGCAGGGAAAGTCTATTCTCCATCGACATATAATTCTCCTTTTTATTCGTAGAGTTTAAGAGTTTTCCAGACTTCAAATGCTTCAGCGTTAGGGTTATTCTCTATGCTGCATGTGTCATTGAAAATAAATGTAGCCCGCTGCTGAGCATTGTAGAGGTCCCATTCAAGCGGCAGCTCCCCGTTAGGATCCCCTGTTTTGGTGAAGTTTAGCCATGCCCCGTGTACAAACTGTTTCATCAGAGCCTTACGGGCTTTCGGGGTTCCTATAGCCGCCTTGCCGAGTGTTCCCCCGCTTGTATTCAGTGCCATACCTACATCCGAACCATGCATCGCTCCAAGGCCGGCAAACCTCAGAAAATTGTATTCAAAGTCATTTCGATATGTATATACTTTTCCATGTATACTCTGAGCATCTGCACACAATACTGAATGAGCCCAGAACAGCCTGTCCCTGAAGAGTTTCTGAAGAGCTTTTTTATCGTTTTTATCAGAATATATTCTTTTGAAATCGTCAAGTTTATCCAGGTGATCATTAAGCTCAAGCATTTTTTCTACTTCAGTCCATGTTAACGGAAGTATTTTCATCAAAAAGAAAAGGCTTGCTTCATCCCGGCATGTACCGAACATACAGTCAACACCTTCAGCTGACCCCGACTGCATAGCTGTCCAGGGTTTCTGCGGCAGGATATCATCTATGACTGGCCCAGGGACAAATATTCCCGGGTAGACTGTATTATTGCTGCTGAAAATCCAGCCGGCAGCACTTATCATTTCTGACGGATTCATTGTCTTTAATCGTGATATATTTTCAGGTTTGAGGTTCATCTTATCAAGGAACAGTTCCATATTAAGCCGGTTATGTCTGGTTGATACTGCATCGTCCGCCAAACCGCTCATTGCTATAGCCCTTCTGAAAAGTCCCCTTGCTGAGGGCGCTGTAAGAAGATCATATACTGCTGTTCCGCCGGCTGATTCTCCGCAGATTGTGATATTTTCGGGATCTCCCCCGAATGATTCAATATTCTCTTTAACCCATTTAAGACCTGCTATCTGATCGGCAAAACCGCAGTTCGAGTCGAAGGAGCTGTCGAAAATGGAAAAATCATAAAATCCAAGAGGACCCAGTCTGTAATTGAAGCAGATATAGATGATTCCGTTTTCGGCAAAGGAGGTTCCGTCATACATAGGATCAGAACTTTCGCCTGTTGTGTTTGCTCCGCCGTAGTAATATACGAAAACCGGACAGCGGGTTCGCTTTGCAGGAGCCCAGATATTCAGGTGGAGGCAGTCTTCACTCATTTCCATTTTTCGGACAGCCTTTCTGTCTATGAACTGAAACGGTCGGGGCCCGAAATTTTTAGCCTCAAGTGTTCCGCTCCAGGATTTGGCCGGAATAGGTCTTTTAAATCTCAGTTTTCCAACAGGTGGTTCGGCGTATGGAATTCCATGCCATTTAATGATCCCGTTTTCTTCTTTCCCTTCAATTTTTCCATATTTTATTTTTGCTGAAGTTCCGTTCACAAGTATCTCCTTTATATCAGCCACAGGTGTTGCTTAAATACTTTATAATATGATAATCCCGATCTATGATAAAACAAGGGGCGATGTTTCAATTAAAGTGGTTTATGCCACAAATTTTACAAAACTGTGGTAGAAGGGAGATTTTTGTTGGAAAAGACAGATAAAAGGTATATCAAAACTCATTGCCAGATCAGAAACATCTTCAAGGAGCTTATTTTTGAAATGGAATACAGAGATATCACTGTAAGTGAAATAGCCAGGCGGGCTGATATAAACCGTAAGACCTTTTATCGTCATTACCAGTCGCAGTACAGTATCCTGGAAGAACTGCAGCAGGAAATAATGGAAGATCTCTCAGGACTCCAGGATTTTAGCTGCCTTCCGCTTGAACTTGAACATTACAGTCGGTTTGTGAAGGGATTTTTAAGGATAATATTAAAAAACAAAGCTCTGCATCGCCGTCTTTTCTGCAGCGGTGAATACCGCTTTGTTTTTGACAGCATACGGATCAATTCAAAGAAGAAGATAGTTGATTCACTTGGTAATGCTGAAGGAAAGGGATTTGAACATCAACAGCTGTTTATTGATTTCAATAGCTACGGATTTCTTTTTGTTATTGGCGACTGGCTGGCATCTGAATCTTCGATGCCTGAAGATCAGTTTGCAGATTTTCTTGCCGGAACTATGTATCACTCGATGAAGAGTTATCTTAATTTAGATGCTGTATGAACTTAATGTAATAAAACCGACAGCCCGGTAAGGTTGTGTCAAATAAGGAAGTCTCAAGTTATTTTACCGGACAGGAAAATTGAAAACCTGTGAATCGCTTCGCTGTCGTGATTTAAAAAGAATTTATGTTCGACGAAACGTAACTATAAATTACTTCCCTGTACTGCTTATTTCAAGGAAAATCAAAATAATTTACAAAATTAACAATTATGTAAAAAAAAATCTTGATAAGAAAAAAATCCTTGACCTTCCCAAGTTGGAATAGGTCAGAATCAAATCTGCTGATTATGCAAATACAGGAAACGGCGGCCTTGATGAACAAAACAGAAAAGCTTTTTACTCTTGATTTTTATCTTGTTTCTATAATCGGACTGCTTGTTCGTCTTGCTATGTTTATAAAGATGACGCTGCAGCCTCTATATCTGCTTGATCTTTTCTCCTCAAAAACAATAGCCGGGGCTGCAATGACGGTTTTTACACTATCTTCAATAGTATTACGTCCTTTTTCAGGAAGGATAATTGATAAATATGGACGGAAGTCAATATTCACAATCGGGACTTTGCTCTTTGCTGTAACAACTATACCATTCGGTTTTGTGTATAATCTTCCGGCGCTTTTTATTTTTCAGGCATTGTGCGGAGTAGGCTTTTCTTTCCAGTCGGTTTCAAGCACCACTATGGTTACCGATATAGTGCCTCAGAAACGGCTGGTTGAAGGGCTGGGATATTACGGATTGACTGCAACACTTGCTCAGGCAGCCGGGCCTGCAGCAGCTCTGATGCTGATAGATAAAACCGGTTACAGTCCCGGTTTTGTAATTGTCGGAATAATTGCAGCTGCAGCGGTCATAGCTGCTGTATTTATCAGATATGAAAGTCGTCCTTTGACATCTGCCTGTAAGACACTTGATGCCTGTAAGGAGCCCGGTGAAAAAACAGTCCGCTTTATCAGCAGGATAATCGAACCCAAGGCTGCATATGCATCGCTTTTTATGGGAATTTTAGCTTTGCTCAGTGCCGCTGTTTCAACTTTTCTTGTTCCCTACGCAAAACTTGTGGGAATCGAAAGTATTGCCCTTTATTTTACCGTAAGAGCTGCCGGTGTAGGATTTTCAAGGCTTTTTGCAGGCAAAGTCTCAAAACGGTTTTCCGAGTATACAGTTCTTGCTGCCGGTCTTTTTGCGGTTTTTGCCGGAACTCTGGGAATTTTATTTGTGAGATCAGTGTATTTTCTGATTCCTGTCGCTTTGATTTACGGGCTTGGTTACGGATTTTCTTCACTGCTGCTGAATGTGGGGGCAGTAGTTAAGACTACAAAAAAAGAACGGGCTGCTGCCAATGCCACCTTTTATCTTGCTATGGATGCCGGAATAGTATCGGCTCCCTTGCCTGGGGTGTTGTTGGTGATTTTCTCGGTCTCGGAAATGTCTTCACCGGGTCAGCCCTGGTGGCGTTTCTGGCATGTATTTGCTATTTAATTACCGTAAAAAAGAAAGATTTATTTGAATAAAAAAAAGAAGCTGACTTTTATGTCAGCCTCCTTATTAGATAAAATAGGAAATCCTGCTCAGGATTCAAGTCCGTCCATGATAATTTCTCTTAATGAGGAATATTTCAGTATAGCTTTAAGAAACTCTCTGTGGCTCTGTTCTTCTCTGATAATTTTCTTGATGGCCTTTTTTATCTCTTTTGAATCAGTGGCCTTCCTTATGCTTTTGTAAAGCTGGACGCTGTTTGTTTCAAGTCTGATTCCTATCTGAACTGCTTCATCGCTGGTTTTAGGAGGATTCTTCTCAAGGGCGTTCTGAACAGGATCAATCAGCTGTTTCTTTACCCATGCATAAAGTGCTGAACCTGGATCTTCTTTGTAATCTTTTCCAGTTTCCTTCAAAAGCTTTTCGAAATAAAGCTTATGCCCCTTTTCCTGATCACGGAGAAAGGTCAGATCCTCTTTTGTTCTCTTATCTTCTGCTAACTGGCTTGCCTTGTCATAAAAGGCATATCCGTCTTCTTCAACTTTGATTGCAAGCCCGAAAGCTTCAGCAATATCAATTTTTTCTAATGCGTCTTTTAAATCTGCCATATTCAACCTCCTTAAGGAATAATATGAGTACATTGGTAAAGTCTAATATCGCTCTGTTGTGCCGTCAAGTATTTTATTGAACGCATTCAGTTAAAAATTCATCATTTCGTACCTGATTACAGTTTTGATCTTGAAAGTTTAAGCACACTTAACAGATAGAAAAGCACGGCGAATAGAGCTAGACTCAGAAGCATCAGTGAATTTGAAAGTTCCATGTCTCCTATTTTAATTGACAATCCGTACATGTGTGCATAGCTTGTATAGGCCTGCTCAGGTGCATGTTCAAAAACTTTGTTTATTGCACCTTCCATGTAGATTTTTCTTATAAGAGTAACACTATGTGCAGTAGGTAAAAGGTTCATAACCCTCTGAATATTTTCACTGAGAACTCCAACCGGTATATATATCCCACCCAGAAAACCTACAAAAGTGCCTACAAGAGTACTTAGAAGACTGAAGGCATTAAGACTTTTCATAAAAAGGCTGATGTAGAAAAAAAGACTGCTGAATGAAATTATTGACAGGGTATACAGCCCGATGATTTTGAAAAGGGTCAGTAACGGAAAAAAGTCACCGCCGTTTGATAATACGTATATCTGACCTATTATGAAATTCAGCGCCACCATAATGAAAGAAATTACCCATGAACTGAGCAGATAGCTGAGCGCCAGTATCCGTCTGCTGATTGGAGAAGTATAAAAATCGGCTATTTTGCCGCTTTCCCGATCTCTGATAAGGGTGCCGAGCGACGCCAGAGGTACAGTCACTGTGGAAACCGTCAGTATTCCGGCCATAATCCAGCTGCTGGTAAGCGCGTTTATTCCCGGAATTGTTCCTAATGCATCTGAAAGATCATTTCCCTGCATTTTACCCAGAAAGAGAATATACATGGCAATAATGATAATTACCGATAGAAAGGAGAAGAAGACCGAAGCCCTGTCTCTTAAATAGAGTAAAGTATTTCGCTTCACAAGTTGTGCTAATGTTCTCATTGCCTGATCTCCAGTTCTCTGCCGGTAATATTGAGGAAAACATCATCCATATTTCCTTTCAGGATTTCAAAACTGCTTATATATTCCCGGTATTCATTTACGAGATTAATCCCTTCAAAGGAATCTTCCAGAACAATATTGATGGTATCATTCATCAGGTAATATTTTTTGTTTTGTATTTTCAGAAGATTCTCCAGGTCGCTGTTCATTGCCACCTTCAATCTGTCATGAGAGTATTTTGATCTTAGTTCATCGCTTGAACCTTGGGCGACTATATTACCTTTATCTATAATCACAACCTTGTTAGCATCCTGTACTTCCTGCATGTAGTGGGTTGTCAGGAATATAGTAATGTTCTTTTCAAGACGGAGCCGGTGGATCAGTTCCCATATATCACGTCTGCTTTTGGGATCAAGCCCGGTTGTCGGCTCGTCCAGAATCAGTATCCTCGGCCAGTTAAGCAAGGCCCTGGCAATGTCAGCCTTTCTTTTCTGTCCTCCGGAAAGGTTTCCATATTTCATAGTATAGAAGGGTTTTATTTCAAGAAGTTCATTTATCTGTTCAACACGCTTATCGGTCTCGTGTGAACTGATACCGTAAAAAGCTGCCCGTACATGAAGGTTTTCCTTAACTGTAAGAAGATTATCAAGCATCGACCCCTGGAAGACAACACCAATAATTTTCCTTATCTCATTATCATCCTCACCAAGTTTATACCCGCCAATATTAACTTCACCGGAATTGAAATCAAGCAGACTTGATAAAATATTTATTGTCGTACTTTTTCCTGCGCCGTTGGGGCCGAGCAGGGCAAAGAATGAATTCTCTTCTACTGAAAAACTGATATTATTTACTGCTTCAATGTTTCCGTAGCGCTTGTTCAGACTGTTTACTTCTATTATAACCATCCGCAGATAGTAATATATACGTGAAGATTTGATCCAGACACCTGAGCGTATTTAATCAATTCTTAATTTGACATAGGAAAAGATATATTTTATTATAAAATTAACAATATGTAAAAATTTAAACATACTGTAAATATATGAAAAAATAAAATATACGGAGAGCATTGTGGAAAAAGGTCAGTATACAAGGCATAGGGAAAATCAGCGTGAGCAGTTATTAAATACAGCTGAAGATCTTTTTATAAAAAACGGCATTGAGGCGGTGACTATAATTGATATTGCACAGACTTCAAACATTACCAGGCCTACTCTGTATAAATATTTCTCATGTAAGGAAGATATGGCTATTGAAATATTCAAGACGGTAACATCCGGATGGGCAGAGGATGACAGGGTAAAAGTATGGAGCTGCAGGGACTCCGGATATGCAACTGTTGAGAAATTCATAATGAAACATATAGATAGAATGTTTGACAATATCAGGGAAGCCTCCTTTATTGCAGAGTTCAACTATCTTTACGCAAAGCACTGGACCGGTGAGCAGGCTCTGGAAATAATCCGAGGAGCTCTGGGTGAAGGGGACCTTAATCTAAGAAAGGCTGTCCAATCCGGTCAGGCTGACGGAAGTATCAGGGCTGATATCAGCATTGATATGATTATAGCCTCAATTTTTAATCTGAACTCGGGATTGATGAACAGGATAGGTGAACTGGGACCTAAGCTTGATGAGGAGTTCAGCATTCCCAGCCGTGACATCTTCATCCAGATTGCAGAATTATTTCTTAAGGGTCTTCGCGGATGAAAGCAATGAATCAATCTACGCAGGGTGGCCGTCTCCGCCGTTAATTTCGAGGCAGGCTTTAACCGTGAGCGTAAGAGTCTGGGGCAGCAGTTCGGATGATGCCTCCCCGTGGAGTGAGCCTCTGCATATTGAGGCGGGACTGCTGGATGAATCGGATTGGAGTGCTATCTTCATCAGTCCATGCCGGGAAGAAGCTGAGGGCATCACAGCACCGTCACCCTGTCTTCGAAAAGAATTTACAGCTGGCCCCGGTCTGGTAAAGGCCCGTCTGTATTCAAGTGCGCTTGGACTCTATGAGTGCTGTATCAATGGTGTGAAGGCCGGTGATCAGCTTTTTACACCCGGATGGACCTCCTATGACAGCGTCCTCAATTACCAGACCTATGATGTTACATCTCTTATTAAAGAGGGTAAAAACGCGATAAGTGCAGTTCTTGCCGAAGGCTGGTACAAGGGGCGTATAGGCTTTGAAGGCGGTAAACGTGATATCTGGGGAAACAGGTTAGGTTTTATTTCTCAGCTTGAGCTCAGCTATGCGGACGGCCGGCAGGAAACTGCAGGATGGACCAGCCCCGGCTTTGATGACAGCATATGGCGGAATGTCGGGCTCCTTGATACGCCGGTATCCATTCTTATGCCGATGCTGAGTCCGCCGGTCAGGGAAATTGAAACGCTTAAAGTAAAAGAAGTTATAACCAGTCCTTCGGGAAAACAATTCTTGACTTCGGCCAGAACCTTGTGGGAAGCCTTCGTATAAGGGGTTCCGGCAAAGCGGGGCAGGAGCTTGTTATCCGTCATGCTGAAGTTCTTGAAAACGGAGAGCTTGGAGTCCGGCCGCTCAGGATGGCTGAAGCTACAGACCGCTATATTTTAAAAGGCAAAGTTGAGGAAGTTTTTGAACCTGCCTTCACCTTTCATGGTTTCAGATATGCCGAAGTCTCGGGATGGACGGGCGAGCTTAAGCCTGAGTTTTTTGAGGCAAGGGTAATACATTCCGATTTGGAAAGGCCCGGCTGGTTTGAAACCTCGGATGAACTTCTAAACCGCCTGCATGAAAATATCCGCTGGGGGCTAAAGGGCAACTTTCTTTCCATTCCGACCGACTGTCCGCAGCGTGATGAGCGGCTCGGGTGGACAGGAGATCTGCAGGTTTTTTCACCGACAGCATCCTACCTTTATGATGTCACTTCATTTCTTCAGTCATGGCTTCGAGACCTTTCTTTTGAGCAGACAAAAATAGGGGGTGCTGTTCCTCCTGTTATTCCCAATGCTTTTGGAGAAGCCTTCGGTGCTGCCGCATGGGGAGATGCAGCCACTGTAGTGCCCTGGGTCTTATACAATCGCTTTGGTGACAGCGGAATTCCGGCAGTCCAGTATGAAAGCATGAAGGCCTGGGTTGATTTTATTTCAGATTCGGCAGGCGATAACTTTCTATGGAACAGAGGCTTCCAGTTCGGCGACTGGCTGCACCGGACTATAGGCGGAATTTAATCCGCAGAACCCGGCTACAGTCTTATTAGTATAGCCCCCAGACCGGGCGGCGGAATAGAGCATTGCAGTGCAACTCACATCTGCCCTTATGGAAAGATAAACGTTTCATGGAAGATAGAAGGCGGGAAGTTTTATCTTGATGCTGAAATTCCTGTAAACTGCACGGCAGAAATAATACTTCCCGGAACACAGGCGCCGAGAAACACCGGCTCAGGTTTCTGGTCCTGGGACTGTAATTATACATATCCTGATTTAAGGGGACCATATACTGTCGACGATATCAACGGTGAAATTCATGCAGATCCCCGGGCATTCGGAATCCTCATGAAAACTCTTGATGAACTAGACGCGCCGGGATTTCTTAAGGCGGTTATTTTTACCAAAAAGCTTGTGACGCTGCGAAGTGCCCTGCAGATGATGCCGGATGCAGATAAGGTTGTTGAAATTATGAATACAGCCTTTGCCGGAAAATAGAATATAACAGGAGAAACTCTATATGATAGATCTTAAAGCAAAACCATTCAACCTTTGTGATGATGATATTAATTGGGTAAACTCGGTCCTTGCTTCCCTCTCTGAAGATGAAAAGATTGCACAGCTTTTCTGCCTTATTGCCTATGCCCCGGATGAAGGATTCCTGATGCACATGGCCGGGGATATTAAACCCGGTGGATTGATGTGCCGTGCAATGGACCCTGAGGAGCTTGTTAAAACTATCGGCACCCTGCAGAAGAACACTGATATTCCAATGCTCATTTCAGCAAACCTGGAGCGGGGCGGTAACGGACTTGTAAACGGAGGAACATCTCTCGGTTCTCCCATGCAGACCGCTGCTACCGGCAAACACTTTCCCGGCGACGGAGTTGATGAAAGGGATCAGCATCTGGTTTCCACTGTTAACGACTTAAGCTGTGTAGAGTGGGACAAAACATACGGAAAGATATTCCGGGACTGTATTGTTGCGGGAGTGCTGACGGTGATGGCCGGCCATATTATGCTTCCTTCCTGGAGCCGGAAACTCAATCCTGAACTGAAGGATGAAGAGATCCTCCCTGCAACTCTGTCTCCGGAACTGATAGAAGGACTCCTGCGAAATGAGCTTGGGTTTAACGGGCTTGTAATCACCGATGCTACCGCAATGGCCTGAATGGCTATTCCTATGCCCAGGTCAAAGGCTGTCCCTGCCGCAATTGCAGCCGGCTGCGATATGTTTCTGTTTATAAGGAACATGGAAGAGGATTTCGCATTCATGAAAGCCGGTGTTGCAGACGGAACAATTACCGCGGAGCGGCTTGATGAGGCGGTGACCAGAATACTTGCGTTGAAGGCTGCATAAAAACTTCATAAAAAGCATTTAAGCGGAAAAGATATCCCTGTTCTTGACAATATAACTTCGGCATTAGGTTCAGAAAAATATCAACGATGGGCTGAAGAATGTGCGGATGATTCTATAACACTCGTTAAAAACCTCGAGGATACTCTGCCCCTGTCTCCCCAAAAGCATAATAGAGTTCTTCTCTATGATATTCAGGATGAAGGCGGATTCTTTCACGGCGAAAAAAAGCCTGTCTACCGGACATTCATTGAAATGCTTGAAGCCGAAGGTTTTAAGGTTGACCGATTTGATCCTTCAAAGGGTATGGAAGGACTAATGCAGGCTTCATCAGAGATTACCGATAATTATGATCTAATTCTCTACCTCGCAAGCCTTGATACCAAAAGCAATCAGACAGTTGTCAGAATTGAGTGGGCTATGCCGATGGGGGCCAATGTCCCGATATATTTGACTTCGGTACCAACAGTGTTTATATCGCTTGAGAATCCCTATCATCTGCTTGATGTTCCCCGTGTTAAAACCTATATCAACACCTATAGCTCCAATGATGTTACACTAAAGAAGCTGATGGATAAGCTTATGGGCAGATCTGTTTTTAAAGGTATCAGTCCTGTAGACCCGTTCTGCGGAAAATGGGATACAAGATTATAAGGAGAATGCGATGATAAAAGGAATTATATTCGATCTCGACGGAGTTCTTGTTCATACCGATAACTACCATTATAAAGCCTGGAAAGTTGTGGCAGACCGCCTGGGATTTGAGTTTGATGAACAGATCAATAACCGGCTGAGAGGTGTGTCAAGAATGGAGAGCTTTGAGATTATTCTTGAACATAACAGCCGGAGTATGGATGAGAATGAAAAGCTCCAATACACAACAGAAAAAAATGAAATATACAAGGAATCATTGAATGAGATGTCTCCCGACTCCCTCGATAAGGGGGTCGTCGATACTTTACATGAACTCAAAAACCGGGGAATAAAAACGGCTATTGGAAGCTCAAGCCGTAATGCCAGACTTATCCTGGAGAAAACCGGAATAACCGGACTATTTGATGCGATCTCCGATGGAACCAATATAACGAACAGCAAACCCGACCCTGAGGTTTTTCTTAAAGCGGCTGGGTTTCTGGGGCTTCAGCCCTCTGACTGTCTTGTTGTTGAGGATGCCTATGCCGGAATTGATGCAGCAATTGCAGGGGGATTTTCATCTGCCTCAATCGGCGATTCCGTAAATTACGGAAAGGCTGATTTTATTTTAAGCTCAATCAGCGATCTGCTTAGCCATGTATAAAAAAGGGAAGCTGATTATTTGTAATCGCTTCCCTTCAATTTAAATATCTCCGGATTCTTTCTCCGCTTTTCTTTCTTTCATCCTGCTGGCTTTTCGTTCGATGGCTGCGGCGTGTCTTCGTTTTTCCGCCTCAGTCTCGACAATCAGGGGCGGAAGTTCAACCGGCCTGAGCTTATCATCAAGTGATACATATGTCAGGTATGCTGAACCTGTGTGTCTGACTTCGCTGGTTATTACATCTTCCGCTTCTACTCTCACACCAACCTCCATTGAGGTCTTTCCAACGTAGTTGATACTTGCATGTATTCTTATAAGATTCCCGATAAAAACCGGGGAATGAAAATCAAGCCTGTCAATTGAGGCGGTAACCGCGTTTCGTCCGCTGTGTCTTGCGCACACTATGCCGGCGGCATTATCCACAAGTTTCATAATGACGCCTCCGTGAACGTTGCCAGCCAGATTCGCATCAGCCCTTTCCATGAGCTGAATCATTGTTAGCGCACTGTCACTGATTTTTTTTGCTTCCATATTTAACCTCCTCAAACTTGTTGAAACTGGATTAACTATAATTAAAACAAAAAATTTAATGAACCTTTTTTGTAAACTTTATTCTTTGATTTGAAAAGTTCTGATTCTTTTTACATTTCTGTTCATTATATGCCTTGTGATATATTTGTATACAGTTCGCTTCAGGTGTCCAAGTTTCTGGCTGTGTCCCACAAAAAATGAATCAGGATCGTTGTAAATTCCCAAATCATTATTGATCCCCTCTTTCTGAATGTAGGTATTGTTTCTGTCCCATGAAACCTCAGGATTCATCAGGTCTTTTGTGGCGATCCCGTATCCGCAGAAATTTTTAGAATCTGGGTTCAGTATCTGAATTGTCCGTAAATAATCACTGTCAATAATGAATCCTTCAATATCATACCAGACACCATCGTGATAAATTTCGACCCAGCTGTGAACAATGGCCCTTGGACTAAGCTGGTACCATATCCCGGTAATAGCTCCTTTCTGCAGCGCTTTATCAATAGTAAAGCCGTGAAATCTGCACGGAATTTTATCATCTATGTTATAGCCAAATTTTTTATCATCACGTACGTAATTATAGATACTTCTTATTTTTTCTGACTCGGACATATCTTTCCATCCCATCTTTTCTGAAAGTTCAGATATTGATGGATTAGTAAAATTTAATAACTCAGTTTCCTGTAAATATTCTTTCATAATTTTCTCCTATGAAATATAAATTACAGGGAATCTGAAAAATCGACTTGAACGGAACTGCTGTTTTTAAATATTGACGAGGGTGTGTGGCCGAACATTTTTTTAAATGTACGGCTTAAATGAGACATATCAGAAAATCCGCAGTCAATCGCAATTTGGCTTAAATCTGAGACTGAACGGATTGAGTCTATGGCAAAGAGAAGCTTTTTCCATAAAATATATTGTTTTAGAGATATGCCGATTTCTTCGGTGAAAAGATGAGAGATTCTGCTTTTTGACAGTCCCAGTTTATTTTCATCATTTTTACCCGATATAACATCCAGTATTTTTGTTGCCAGGTTTGGATTGAGTATTTCATAATCTGTATCCAGGGAAAGTTTAAATAAACTGTCCAGCAGGGGTTTGAACAAAATAATAACAAGATTTTTTGAAGTCTTCTCAATGGCATGCGGAATATCATGATTTATCATAATTGATTTGTATTTTATTCTATGATTGTTAATCAGAAGTTATGATTCCCCTTCAGGAGATATGATGAGCTGTATTGCATGATGGCTGTGGACTTCGTTATCATGAAGTTCCCCGTAATAGACAGCTGAATTATCAATTACCCTAAGCTTATTCATCACAATTTTACTTCCATATAGTATCATTTCCGGTAAGAATCACATTTCGCAAGGCTCGAATTTCCAGCCGGTTCTTAAGTACGGCACTTTCCCAGTTTTTATATCCTTCCGGAGGCAGGTATCTGTTTGTATCAGAATCATAAAAACCTCGAATCCCGGTAATTCTGAACATTGAATCGGTTGCTGCCGCCTTCACACCGTCGTCGGTTGCCCTGTTTCCTGTATAAAAATCATTTCCCGGCCATGAGACATGATCCCAGGCTACTATGCTGTACAGGTCATGAGCTGAATAATCATCCGCGTTCTCGGCGTAGGCTTGTGGTCTGCATAGCTGGGAAAGCGGGCGCGGGGTTATTCTTAGCGGGCGTGTTCTCATTGTAAGACTACCGAATACTTTTTCATCATCAGAGCATTCACTGTAGGGGTCATAATATACCAGTGCTATTCCAGTTAGGCTTTCACAGTGTTTCTCAAGGATGGTTTCAAGCGCGGTTTTGAGATAGTAGGGGGCATTGTTTTTAAACCGGTCGGCAAACTGTCCGCAGCCTATGCCCGGCACTGTTACAATGGCTTTTTTGTTATTTTTAAGGGAAGCTGCGCTGGCATACTTAAAGGCCGGAAGCAGCTTTGTTTCATAGAGTTCGGTGAATAAATCCTGATTAATACTTCCATCAGAAATAATGTCCCAGTCTACAGGGGGATTACCGGTATCGTTTCTAAGCAGAATTCCCGGAGTATAAATAAGGCATGCATCGAATGGCTCAGTATGAATTTCAGGGGCATAGTGTCTGCCGTCGTCAAATACACTAACCGGAACGGCAACTGAAATCCCGCCTAATATTTTAAGTTCTTCATTACTCCAGTCGCTGCCGTCTCCCCGAAGTTCGCTTTCTGCATAAATGCGGGGCTGCTTGCTGTTTAATAGGCACTGAAGCATAAACTCCCATTTTTCTTTTGCGACCTGAAAACCATCAAGCTGGTGCTGCAGCCATCTTCCGGGATTTGCTGTCCCGTCTTTTAATGAATCCATGTAGTCCTGTAGATTTTTCTGCGTTTTTGAATAAAGCAGAATGCTGTAGCGACTTGACTGTTCAAAGATTCCGTCCATGTTATTTCCTGATCTGAATTTCATTTCATTTCTAACAGCCTTTACAGATGATTCAGGAAGATACCTCTGCGAGAAGCTGTGAACAATAGAGAGCAGATCATACGGAATGCGGGGAAGAACCATTGCTAATATTTTTTGAGGGATTTCCCCGTAGAAGGCTTCGGCTATTGAGCAGCATATTGCTGCCTGGGTATCGGAATCGCCTCCAAGCGAAACAGCGTTACGCAGGGCATCTTCAAAGCTGTCTGAATCAAGAAATGCAATGATAGCCTCCGGTACTGATTCCATGCAGCTGACCTGGAAGGTATAATTTTGTCTTATGTCAGCTGTTTTTCTATTTAGGTCATATCCGAAAAGTTCTGTGAGACGACCCCTGATTTCTTCCTTTGATTTTCCTTTTCTGGCCATAAAAACGGCCAGGGCTGAAGCCTGAGCGCCTTTTATTCCGTCAGGATGGTTATGAGTGCAGGCTGCAGAGGCCTCGGCAAGTTTCAGAACCGTTTTTTCATCCTCCACAATCCATCCCACAGGACTTACTCTCATAGCGGAACCGTTGCCCCATGAATTATACGCAGGAGCATCGGGTTTCTTCAGCCATCGCCTGAAATTACCGCCGTATCCGGCCCCGGGATATTTATTTCCGAGTTTACGAAACGAATCGGCAAAATCATCGGATTCAGCATTATGTCCCCTGTTCAGGAGTGTCAGGGCAGCCGCACAGGTCATAACTGTATCATCAGTAATATTCGAAAAAATAGTTATCAGGGGAAAGCTCTTATCTTTGGTTGATTTAACCTCATAGGGTGAACCTATTACTGCTCCAATCATCAGCTGTTTCCTTATTTTCCGGAATAATAGTGTAATCTTAAAACTATTTATATGTGTAATTATAACACTAAGTTGAAAGATATCAAGTTTTTTTGAATCCAGCCAAAAAATAATTATAATTAATCTTATGGGAAAAGAAAACGAAAACGAATACGTCCTGACAGGATATGATGAGGCTGTTTCGGTTATAGAAGACAAACTTATTACCGGAGATCTTTACAAAACTGAAGTTGAAGGAATGTCTCTTGAAATTGCCGCAAATTTTCCTGAAACGGTGATTAAACCTGCAGAGGAAGCAGTTCCCGTCAGCGCAAGAGTCACCACCGATGACGAGGCTGTAGAAATTGACGAGCTTGATTTTACAGAGAAATCATTACCCGGATACAGTTTCACAATAGTATTCACAAAGGGTACAGGCACAGCATCACTGCTTGTTTACAGAAAATCCTGATTTCGGATACTAACCGCCGGGATAAACTCTGCCAGGCTTATCCCGGTAGGATTAGTTTAATACCAGTTTACAGTTACTCCGACGCCGGACCCTGTTGAGACAAAATCAACTGTTCCTGCTGCCTCAGCTGCAAGACTGTCCGGAACAACGGTTTCACCTACCCACATCCAGTTGATGCTTCCGAAATCAATCAGATCGCTCTCAATCAGGTATGCGGCATCAGTCAGCCTTATTCTGCTGCCGTAGAATCTTATTTCAAGTGAGCCTTCGGAAGTCGGTGCTGACAGCTCTACAGAACCGGACAGTGAAGAGCCTGTTTCACTGCATGTCAGATAGATATTTGTTGCATCAGTACCAAGTTCAATGTAGGGTCTGTTTGTCATAGCGGTGCCTCCCCAGGATATTCCCAGCAGGTCTGAGTTTGTATCGCCGCTGAAATTGACGGTGTAAGTGTCTGCGCAGTTAACTGTTTCAGGGATATCAAGTTCATGTCCTGCCGGCATGAGAGTGATTGTCACGTCAGTAATAGTATCTTCTATTACCTCAACCTCATCCCGATATCCGGAACCCAGATAAAGCGCGTTTGATTCAGAACCCGTCCCCGCTATTACCATTACAGTGTAGGTTCCGGGATTAACAGAAAGACTGATTGTTTCAGCAGCATCCCCCGGGATAGCGGAGAGCAGGGTGCTGGCGTTGTAAATAAGAACCTCAAAGAGGTCGCTGTTTGCGCTTGCAATTGCGGAGTTAAGCGGGTCCAGATTTCTTGCCGCCTGTCCGGCCGAAGAGCCGATGGTGATGTTAATTACTCCGGTGGCTTTTACCGGTGAATCCGGCGCGCCTCCGCATCCGCTTATCACAACTATTGTGATAAGAATAAGACTGATGATGCTTAATACTTTTACTGATTTCATATTTTTCTCCTTGTTTGATGGTTTGCCTGTTAAAACCCTGAAAAAGTTTCTGCCGATTCAATTTAAGGAGAAAAGCGATAGGTAATGGGGAGTGCTGAACTTCTACTTAGTGTCGATGCTTATTTATGAAAGGTTCATTGAGCAAATATTGCATCCATCTCATGTGTAAACATGATTGTCTGATTAAGCGAAGAATTTGTACTGAGAATTTTTAGTTTTTCCTTGATAAGTTTATCTGTTTTTAATGCCGCCTCCTGAAAATTAATTCCATAAGGAAGATCTTTGGCTGACTTGATTACATCAGTTAAGCAGTAAGTAAATAGACCATTTTCAAGTTGACTGCTTTCAAGGCTGGCTTCTGATTCCGTAGAAGAAGCCATAACCCAAATCCCGGTCTTTTCTCCTAACAGGAGCAGCGCTCCGAAAATGCTTTTAGAGAGTTCATCATTGGTTGCACCGCTTTGACACGTGTCAAGAATAAGAAAGATTTCATCAGCCTGTATTTTTTCAATGCAGTTTGTTATTTCTGCAGCGGATATTCCGAATTCCTTAACCTCTTTTAGAGTGTTTACTCCATAGGGTACAAAGTAATATTGCTTTTCAACTGTTATACCATGTCCTGCAAAAAACATTACTACACGGTCATTTGAATCCGCTTTTTGTGAAAGTTCAGTGAGATTAATAATTATATTTTCTTTTGTTGCATTATCATCAATGAGTTTAATTACTGTAGTGCTGGAAAAATAATTCGGTGCCCCCGCAACGTAGGCAGCGGTAAAATCTTCTGCATCTTTTACGGAATAGTTCAGACTTGGAAAATAATTGTAGTTTGTTACTTTTTTATCGTTTGAGTCCTGGCTGAACGCAGTTTTATTTATAGTTAATCCCCGATTTTCAGTATTCAAATTAAAATCTGAATAAGTGTTTACTCCGGAAGATAATATGTATAATTCCGGATTAGTTTCATTAGTTGTGGGGTTATTAAATTCGATCTTATTTGAGAATGAGGTCAGTTTATCTGTTGATTCAGCTGAAATAAGAAATACATTTTTTCCATCTGTCATTTCAGATGTCAGTTCAAACTCTTCAACCATTTTTTCAGAATAGGTGGTCTCAATTGAAGTCTCAACGATTCTGTTATTTCTATAGAGTTTGATATTTACTGCATCACCTCCGCGGTCTTCACATCTTAACTTGATACATGCAAGATTATCTTTTTTTTGAATGTCCAGAGCAGTAAGTATAGGTGGAAGTTTAAGTGATTTTATCGGCGGCGGTGAGGTTATTTGATCACCGTTAAAAAAATCTGTTACAAGTCCTGGCTTATAATAGATATCAGCCAGCTGCCTTAAGGGAAGCCAATCCGATTCATATGCCAATCCCTGGTTGACGTGGAATCCAATGTTTTCGCCGGCTCCCATGGAACCTTCAAATGCTCCATCCGGTGTCCAGGCAACAAGGCCTTCTTTCTGTGATATATAAAAGGATATTGAAGGTTTCAGGGATGATTCATTTGTTCCGAGTGAGAATGCATACATTTCATTTTCTTCTTTAGCTGCATCAATTGTAATGTTCCTATTCTCCCTTCTTATTTCAAAACTGCATTGATTGGTGTTGCGTACATAATCTACGAACGAAATAGTATCATTGAATTTTCTACCATTGACAGCAGTTATTATATCCCCTGTATCAAGTCCGGATTTATCTGCCGGGCCTCCGGGAAAAACTTCTTTTATAATAAAACTCATAGGGAGCGCTGAGAGATCATCAATTATGCCAAGATCCCAGAATCGTATAGTTCTGTCATCACCACATGAAACAAGGTAGTCTTTATATTCTGTAAATCCGGATACTACGCCATCATGCCCGGTGAGTTTTGCTCTGAAATTACCTTCAGAATCAAAGATTGATATCGTCCCTTCCCAGCTTCCGATCACAAACAACCTGTCTTTTGTAATACCCAAGCCCCGGGAGCCGTATCCTGGAGAGATGATCTTCTTTTCTCTGCTATTAAGTGTTAATTCAATCTCGGTAGAACTTACTGCTTGTATTTTCAGACCATCCTTTTCCGTGTTTAAAAAAGAAACCTTCGGTGTACTGAATTCTCCAAATTCAAAACTGAAATTTTCTGGTTTTATATACCCGGAAAAAATAAATTCGGAAATTTCAGAATTGTTTTGTGTCCAGTTATAAGCAAAGAAGATTTTCTGACCGTCAGTACATATTCGTCTAATCGGTTCTTCATGTTTTCCAAATTCCGTAACCAGAGTCCCTGTTTCAGGATTCCAATTGAAGATTTTTCCTTCTACACCGCCGCTCAATATTGTATTATCCGGGAGTGCAGCCATTGATAATACCGAGCCTTTATGCATAGTAAACTCAGAGACTTTTTGTAAAGTTTTTAATTCATAGCTTATGCACTTAAAGGGTAGTCCGGAACCATCACCAATTACTACATACCTGTTATCAGGTGTGAAAAGTATTTTATATGGATTTTTGATTTCACTTCTTAATTCTCGTACTTTATTCAAATTGAAATCATAAAAAATGATTAAGTTGTTTTCCTGGAAGGCTGCCGCAATGTTATTCTCGTTTACTGCTATATCACGTACTACTGAGGTTGTTGTGACCGTTTTTATGACTTTTTCCTGAGTGACTGAAATGATATCAATTCTTCCTTTTCTTACATATCCTGCAGTTAAAAAGACTTCATTCTTCTTGCTAAAAAACTCAATATCCATAGGGTAATTATCATCAGTTCTAATTTCAAAAATGTTCTGATAATTATCTAAAACAGAAAAAACAGCTATCCCTCCTCCGGTACCATCTGTAAACCCAGCCGCGATATATTTACCATCCGGACTGTATTTCAAGTCATAGATGATGCTCATTGGACCGTAAATTATCTTTACCATTTTACCTGAGTTGACATTAAAAATTCTGATTCCTGGTGTTGAGCCTCCGACTGCAATATAATTTTCATCAGGTGATAATGAAACAGAATTTAAAAAAGTTTTCTCTCCAGTTGATTCGAGTTCAAATATAAATTTTCTAAGTTGTCTACCTGTTTCTTTGTCAAAAAGTCTGATAGTTCTATCCTGCCCTGCGGAAAATATAGTCATACCAGATTTTGAAGCTGAAATACTTTTTACAGCACTGGTATGTCCGCCGGGATCAATTTCTATCACAGGATTAAAATCAGAAGGAGGATTTTGCGGTCTGTTTAGTACTGAATATTGTGAAGTTGATGTTTTGTATTCAATATTTTGATATTTACTCTGTGTTGAACAACAATATGTAGATATTATGATTACAAGAATTATTATCAGTTTTTTCATTACTGTCCCTATTTCTCTTTGGAAGAGTAAAAAGCCGTTTTTGTTTTTTAGTATGGTATTTGATCTTTGAGGAGCCGTCAAGAAAGACTTTTGATATACCTGTCAGTCATGGTATAGTGAATCAGCTAGAGGAATTAAAATTAGTTATGGAAGGAAGTATGAGCTCAGCTAAGAAAGTAGTGACAGTGATTTATCTCATTTTTATTGGTGGGCTGGTTTTCTCAGATTCTATGGATTCAATCCTGTATCCTCCTTTAAAAAAATTGATCAATCCGGTTGAAGAAAATCTAACAATCGGTATTGGGAATATAGTGCTTTCTGATAAAAATATAGGATCTGAATTCAGTTCCTATGTATCAGAACGGATTGAACTTGTTTTAACTGAAGAATCAGCGGTTAGTGTCGTTAACCGGAATAATATGGATCAGATCATTGATGAGATAACCCTTGAATTATCCGGATTGTTTGATGATGAAGCTGGCTCTATGACTGGTGAACTGAAGGTCGTAGATACGCTTATAACAGGGAAGTATTATGTGTTCGATGAAATCATTGAGTTATATCTGGATTTACTTTCTATAAGAACAGCTGTTACTTTAAATACTGTTAAAATCAGTATCCCTAAAGGTGTTATTCCAAGTAAAATAGCCTTATATCCTGATAACTATAATAAAGCAAAAAATGTGATTAAAGAAATATCAGGAATTTTAAAACATGATGATGAATTGGTTTTAAAAGTTTGGACGAGCAGGGGGGATGGCGGAGTATATTTCGAGGGAGAGAATCTTATTGTTAACTTGATAGCCAATAAAAACTGCTATGTAAAAATATATCATATTGATGTGGAAGGTCAGTATCAGCTTATTTTTCCTAATGAGTACTTTGATAATAATTATATATCTTCTGAAACAATCTACAAAATACCGGATGGTTCATATCCTTTTAACTTTGAACTGGAAGCTCCCTATGGGACAGAATTATAAAAGTAATAGCTTCAACAAGTCAGTATGATGGTATTGAAACTGCATTTGTCGACATAGGAGAAATATCACAGGGCTTTATTGCACGTGGATTATCAATAGAAGCTAAAGAAACTCTGATGACTGAGAATCTGATAAACTATACAATTATAGCAAGAGAATAAATAAAGCGGAACTTTCTTGTTTAAAACTCTGAATCACTATGAACAGTTCACAAAGATGCGGAAGGTAATTTAATTCAGGCCGCCTCGTTCGCTGGCGCTCGGCATCGTGCCTCGCTTCCGCTTCGCGCGCCGGCACTCTGGTTCGAATCCTCCCGATTTGGAGCATAAAAAAACCGAAGCAACCTTACGGTCACTTCGGTATTTTTTACGTCCAAGAGGATTCGAACCTCTGACCTACGGCTTAGAAGGCCGTTGCTCTATCCAGCTGAGCTATGGACGCTCGTGCAGATATTTCCGCTATCGGGATGGCGGGACTCGAACTCGCGATCTCCTGCTCCCAAAGCAGGCGCCTTAGCCACTAGGCTACATCCCGGTTTCTCATGAAGTCTGCAAAGTATAAGAATTTTGCAGACATGAGTCAAGTCTTAAGCGGTAATATTTTAATCTAATAATCAGCTCATAAGTCTATTTTATAAAGGGAATTACGCTTCTTGCCAGAAGTTCACATATCTCTGCTTTACGTTCCGGGGACATCTCTTCCTGGTCTGAAAACAGGATGCCAAACCGGCTTTTAAAATGCTCGGGGGTGAGTGAAAGCGAGTCCATCTGAGACTTCAGATTCCTTGATGAAGGTTCAAAAGTATGATTGATGGCAAACATCAGGCTAATAAAACTCTTAAGAAAGCCGCTTAGCGACAGTGTATAAAACAGCTGATCTCCAAGTACTGCCGATGACTTCACATCCACAAGATAGTGTTCCATTGTTGTCAGGCATGAGTTGATCAGTAGTGTCCAGAAGTGCTCGGGAATCTCCGCCAGTTTTTCCCTTACCTGGTTAAGCCATGGACTTTTCTGGAAGAGTACCCGTCCGTTCATGATGCGGTAAAACATATAAGTTCCGGTGGCCCTGAAGGTCCAGAAATTATCAGGATTAATATTCAGTATATGGTTTATTCGTTCCATGTCCTTGAACTCTATTCGCACCGGAATGTCGTCCATGAAAAAGCGGTCCTTCTTTCCGTGGCTGGAAGATTCAAATGCGCCCGCATCAGAAAAAAGCTTCTGCCTTGTTTCGGCTGGTGGAATATCACCCCTGTAATAAACATCAAGGCTGATGAAAAAATACGGACTTGTAAGATCTTCATCGGCAGCCTTCATTGCGGTTATTGAGTCTACTTCTTTCCATCCGGATAGACGCTCGGAAAGGGTAGCTGAAATTTTCTGAACTCTTTGTCTCATATTGTATATTCTAACATAAACAGGGTATGATTCATAGCAAATACAGAATTATGAAAAAAGAATTATTTTTACTTGCAGCAGTACCTCAGAATCATATCGAGATGGAAATTCTGCGCTTAAAGAAAGATCTCTTCTATACCACGGGTGTTATTTCTGCCTGGGCGCTAACTCCGATGGTTCCTGTAGTACAAGCTGTCACCGCAGTAAATTTGGGAAAACTTGAAATCTCAGGCTTCCCTTCATCCGGTATCGTTTTTAATCTAATTAATGAGAAGCAGAATCGGCTGTCGATTGGCTGGGAGAACGATTACGGCTTTTTCTCGGGGATTGCTGCTCAGATTGCAGATGGTAATCCTGATAATTCTATTTTAGGCTCCTGCGAAGGACTCTATATGGCTGATTTGAATGAGAGCGGTGCGGGAAGTGTTCTGCCGATCCTGAAAGCCCGTATTGACGCTCTTTCTAATAATATAAAAAAATGGAAAAGCTGCCGCTTGTGCAGTTTAAAGCTGTCTGTTGATACGCTCAAATGGTGGGAAGATGTGGTTGTTGAATATCTTGATGAGTGTTACATCAAGCCTGTCAGCCGGCAGTAGCTATCTGGTTACGACCCTTATCCTTAGCCTTGTATAAGGCCTGGTCTGCTGCACTGTTGAGTTCAGATGCCCCTCGGAAGGTAGGGAAGGATGCAATTCCACAGCTGAAGGTGACGTAGAAATCGCCCTCTCCTGAAATCTGCCGTATCTGACTGAAGTTCTGCCTTATCTTATCCATTATCCGTGTAGCATTTGCAATATCAGTGTTAATCAGAATTACAGCGAATTCCTCACCGCCGTAGCGTCCTATAATATCAGTTCTGCGCAGCCGGTCCTGAAGCAGCCTCGAAAGGCTTTTAAGAACCCTGTCACCGGTCATATGACCATGCTCATCATTGACCTTTTTAAAATGATCTATATCGATCATCGCAAAACACATATTCCCCTCTGATCGTTCAGCCCTTAACACCTCATTAGCAAGCGATTCTTTTGTATTTGTGTGGTTTAACAGACCGGTAAGTGAATCGCGCTCCATGAAATATCGAAGGCTTCTGGTTCTTTCGGCTTTTGCCATAACCGAGGTGATAAGATGATGTGCCTTTATAGGTTTGGTAAGGAAGTCGTCACCGCCGGTTCTCATAGCCTCAAGCTGAATCTCCTTGTTGGACTCATAGCTGAGGTATACAATCGGGATACTGAGAAATGCTTCCTGCTGCCTGATAATTGAAGCTAGCTCGGGACCGTCACATCCGGGCATATACATATCCATTAGAATCAGATCTGGCTTTGATTCAGCCATTATGTCCAGAACTTTCCGCGGATCCGATGCCACTGATGTAATCATTCCGGCCTGCTGCAGCAGGAGTGCATAGTACGATACCTGTTCAGGATCATCATCAATTATCAGAATATGAAAAGGGTGGGTATTTTCATCCTTAGTAAGTGAATCAACCCTGTCTATAAGCCTGCTGACATCCAGAGGAACCGTAAAGAAATCATCACCTCCGGCTTTAACACAGTCCAGTCTGATGTCAAAGTTATCTTTATAGGAAAAAAAGATAATTCCAAGCTGGCGTTTGTAATCGTATTTTATATTTTTAACAACATCTGCAGTTTTCGGGTTGTTTTCTATTATTGAAGAGTTGAGAATAAGCAGTTCATTGTCTGCCGCTTCCATATGTTCTTTTAGAGCTGAGAAGCTTTTGAGTATCTCGACATGGTAGCCGAAGTAGCCAAGCTGTTCAGATAGATCCTTTGCAACAGAATCTTTCTCGCCGAGAACAAAGACTATCTTTTTTTCGGTTCCGCTTCCGGTTTCATTGCCATCTTCATCCAGACCTGTATTTTCAGAGTATTTTTCAGGATCAGCGCAGATTTCTCTCATTTCCAGCAGATACTGATGAATCAGTTTTGTCGCAGCCTGGTCAATTTTAGCGCCTGAACCGATAATTGTTTCTATCAGTATTTCAAATTTTCCTGCTGTTTCGGTCAGCCGGTTTATACCGAAGGTTGCTGCAGAGCCTGCAATCTTGTGGAGGGCCATTTTCAGGCTGGCCATTACCTCGTAATCCGACTGGGCTGAAACGGCCTGTGAGGACAGTGTTTTTATCTCATTGAATCTTCGGGGCAGCTTAGAAAAGTAACCTTGCCGCAGTTCGTTAAGCTTTTTGCTGGTTTTTTCAGATATTCCTTTCATAAAGACTTTATTCTCTCTCTTTTATCCTATATATTATTATCATTATGGCTGAATGTAAATCTCTTTCACCAAGTCTTGAAGATTATCTCGAAGCAATCCTTATCCTTGAAAACCGGCACCGTGTAGCCCGGGTAAGAGACATTGCAGCCCATTTAAATGTTCAGATGCCTTCAGTAACAGGCGCATTGAAAAACCTTCGTGATAAGGGGCTGGTAAATTACGAAAAAAACTCTTTTATCAGCCTCACTGATGAAGGAAAGACTGCTGCAGAAGATATCTTTAACAAGCATTCTGTTCTTGTTGAGTTTCTTGAAAAGATTCTGCTGCTTCCGCATTCCAGAGCCGTTGAACAGGCCTGTAATATCGAGCATGTAATAGATTCAGACACCGCTGAACGTTTCAAAAACTGCAGTACATATATAACAGGTATTCTTGATAAGGGCGAACCTGTATCCCGGACAGACTGGGAAAAAACCATCAACAGCTGAAAAATCAGAATGCATTCTTATCCGCTGAATCACAGTACTCATTAACCGGACAGTTCATACAATCCGGTTTTCTTGATTTACAGAAATCTCTTCCGAATTTATTAAACAGCATTGAAAAACGGTATTGAATATCAGGATCAATTTTTTTTCTTAGATCCGCTTCAATTTTTTCAGGAGTTTTTTCATCTGTGAATCCCAGCCGTCTAACTGTTCTTGAAAAATGTGTGTCAACAATAATCGCCGGTTTATTAAAGCATGCGCCCAGTATTACATTTGCTGTTTTTCTTCCGACCCCCGGAAGTTTCAAAAGTTTTTCCATATTGTCAGGAACTTCAGAGCCGAACTCTTCGGCAAGCATCTTACCGGTTGCGATGATATTGGCAGCTTTCACAGAGTAAAACCCGGTAGAGCGTATTATTTCTTCAACATCAGCTCTGAAAGCCCTTCCCAGAGCTTCGGGGGTAGGGTAGTGGCTAAAGAGCTCAGGAAGTACAATATTGACCTGATTGTCAGTAGTCTGTGCCGAGAGTATGACCCCTATAAGCAGTTTGTAGGTAGTATCTGCTTGCAGGAAAACGATTTGTTCCGGTGCAAGCCTGTTCAGTATTTGGTAAATCTTTTCTATTCTATCGTTCATATGCCTTTACATAAAATTGAAATTCTGGTAGATTACAGACCCAGTATACAAGCAAAGGTAGGAATATAATGGCCCGTAAATGTGATATATGTGGAAAAGGAACTGTAAGCGGCAATAATGTCAGCCATGCACATAACAAAACCAGAAGAGTCTGGAAACCCAATCTGGTTAAGATCCAGGCCCTGATCGGCGGCAAGAAGCAGAAAGTAAAAATTTGTACAAGTTGCCTCAGATCCGGTAAAGTTCAGAAAGCAGTCTAATCCAGCATACCTATTAATCATATATATATTTTTAACCCGTCAAAAGCAGGAGCAAAGCCGTCAGGCAGCTTCTGCTTTAGTTGTTTATGACTGAAATCATGACAAAGATGGGTAAACCATGTTTTCTCAGCACCGATTCTCTTCGCAGCTTCCATAGCCTTGGGAATTGTAAAATGTGTTGGATGCTCACGATACCTGAGTCCGTCTATTATCAGATATTTTACACCCTCAAGTTTCTTGAAGCTGGATTCTGGAATACTGCTGCAGTCTGATAGATAGGCAAAATCACCGATCCTGTATCCGGTAGTCTCAAGATTACCATGCAGCATCGGTATTGGGATTATTCTCAATAAACCGACCTTGAAGCCCTGATCATAGTCTTCAGGCTGAATTGTATTCAGTTTGATTCTGGGTTTTCCGCCGCCTCTTTGGGTAAGTTTGAATATGTAGCTGAACCGTTCTTCAACCTCTTTTATACTTATTTCATTTCCATATACCGGAATCGGTCTTATGGAAGAGAAGGGACGTATATCATCCATGCCGTGAATATGATCAGCGTGTCCATGTGTTATTAGAATACAATCAAGGGCTGTTATATGTTCCCGCAGGGCCTGGAATCTGAGGTCTGTTGAAGTATCAATGATAATTGAGAGATTCTCTGACTGTATCCAGATTGAAGCCCTGGTTCTGTTGTCATGTGGATCGTCGGAACTGCAGACATCACAGCTGCAGTTTATTGTTGGAACCCCGCAGGATGTACCTGACCCGAGTACAGTAATTTCCATCAATCACGATAATACCCTGTAAAAACTATTATGAACAGTCTGTTAGCATAAAGTATGATTATTGCCGGGTGAAAATTTTACTTTTTTATAATATATGAGTAAATTAGTAATATAAAAAAGTAAGGAGGACATAAATGTCTTTTACAACACCAGATTTACCATATGCATACGATGCACTTGAGCCTTATATTGATGAGACTACAATGCAGATTCATCATGATAAACATCACACCGGTTACACGTCAAAACTCAATGCTGCTGTTGAAGGAACAGAATACAGCAGCTGGCCTGTAGAAAAACTTTTGAAAGATTTGGAGCAGCTTCCCTCTGATATTCGAACCGCAGTGCAGAATAACGGGGGCGGACATTATAATCACAGTCTTTTCTGGGAGATAATGTCACCGAAAGCAGGAGGGCCGCCTGATGGCGCAATTGCTGAAGCTATTACCCGGGATATCGGCGGTTTTTCCGGTTTTGTTACGGCCTTTTCCAATGCTGCCGCCACAAGATTCGGAAGCGGCTGGGCCTGGCTTGTTTCAGAAAGCAACGGCAAGGTAGGTGTTATCAGCACGGCCAATCAGGATAACCCTCTCTCTGAGGGGCTGACTCCTGTTCTTGGGCTGGATGTCTGGGAGCATGCATACTATCTCAAATATCAGAACAGGCGCCCGGAGTATATTGAGAATTTTTTCAAAGTAATCAACTGGAAAAAGGTAAATGAAATTTATCTGGCAGAACTGCAGCGCTAAACAATTGAATTGATCATTGTTTTAGAGAAGGGCTTAGATCCTTCTCTTTTTTTCAGAAATCCATTCTTTGATAAAGAAAGCGCCCCTGTCAGCAGCAGCTCTTCTATCATCTCTTCCGCGTCATCCTTCTGAAGTTCGTCAGACAGGGTGCTGAGTTTTTCTGCGGCACCTGCAGGTGTGTAGTGCAATCGATTTCTTCTGATAAAACTGATTATTCGCTTTTCCCATTTATCGGTCTTAACAGCGCTGCCGCTGCAAACATCACAGCCGAAACAGGCTTCAGGTTCCGCTCCGAGCAGCTCCATCAGTGATTCACGCCTGCATTTAGAAGTGTTAAGTGCAAATCCAAGCAGCTTTTGGAACCTCGTCGATAAAGAAGAGTGGCTGTCGAGCTCTGATGCAGGGGCAATGACGGTGTGGTGTAGATAATCTGTTTTTTTTAAAAGCAGGACTGCTGCTGCGGGCTCACGATCACGTCCCGCACGGCCTGATTCCTGCAGATATGCCTCAACAGATGGTGAAAGATCATAGTGTATTACAGTTCGAATATCAGGTTTGTCCACACCCATTCCGTACGCCGTTGTTGCGAGCAGAATCCCGTCGGTGGAACTGAAGTACCAGTTTTCGATCTTCTTTTTTTCCGGCTTTGTGAGCCCTGCATGGTAGAAAAAAATCTGCTTTTCGTAAAGTCTGAGCCTCAGAAGCACAGCTGTCTTTTCAGCGGTCTTTCTTTTTCCGCAAAAGACCAGGATTGGTCTGCAGGCAGTTCTTATCTGTATTTCAAGTTCATGGATTTTTGACAGGCAGGGAACAACGCTGTATGAAATATTGGGACGGTCAGGGTTTGCTGATATTATATGAGGTGATTCGCCTGGAAAAAGTATCTCGATAATCCTGGACAGCACGGTTTCAGACGCCGTAGCGGTGAATGCTGTTACCACAGGAATATTCATTTCAGCGATCAGCCTCCGGCACTCCAGGTATACTGGGCGGAAACTGTCTCCCCACTCAGATACTGTATGTACCTCATCAAAAACCAGATGTGATATCCCGGCCCTCAACAAACGCTTGAATACCGGCGGAGATAGAGCTGTTTCCGGATTAGTCAGTATTATACGCAGACTTCCGTTTTCAATATTCCTGAATATTTCATCCCTTTCATTCCTGCTCTGTCCTCCGGTAAGCGCTGCGGAACTGATTCCGGCATCATCGCAGCGGCGTTTCTGATCGGATATAAGTGATAAAAGCGGGAAGATTATGAGTGTAGGTCCTGACAGCAGGAGAGAAGGCAGCATGAAGCAGAGGCTTTTGCCTGCACCGGTCGGAAGAATTACTATCTGCCTGGAACGGTAATCTGTTTCCTTATTGGTTGTTTCGGAACTATAAAAGCCTGCAGTCTCAAGAATGTTTGCAATCACCAGCCTTTGATAAGGATAAAGGAATTTCAGTCCGAAACTCTCCGCGGCGGTATGCAGAACTGGATCATCTAAAATAAGGTTTGTGGGCATACTGAATTAAACTGAGTTATTCTCTATTTAATTCAAGGAAAACCGGAAGAAATTAAATAAAAATTGCATTACGGTTTCATGTTTCTTATAATTTTTGTATGTTCCGTAAGTGTGTCCTGATTCTGATTATGCTGGTTACTGGTCTACCTGCCTATACACATGATCATTTTAAAAGAATTTTATTTATCAGCTCATATAACCCTTCGTTTCCGACTTTCAATCATCAGATTGACGGATTGCGTTCAGTGCTTGATGAAGAACATGTTCTTCTGGATATGGAATTTCTGGATTCAAAACGGTTTAATACTGATGAGGTAATAAAGCTTAGAAGGGAATTTTTTATCTACAAGTTTCAGCATGTTCCTGAATATGATTTGGTAATAACTGCAGATGATAATGCGCTTGATTTATGTATGAGTATGCGGAATGAGTTTTTTAACGATGTTCCGATAGTTTTTTTCGGGGTCAATGATATTAAGAAAGCTCTGAGTTATAATAATGACCCGATGGTAACAGGGCTGATTGAAGCCGTATCGATGAAAGATACTATAGAATTGATGATTTCTCTTTTTCCCCAGACTGAAACAATTACGGCCATTTCCGATGCAACAACCAGCGGAGCTGCTGATTTAAGGGCTTTTAATGAGCTTCAAAACCAATTTCCTTCATATGAGTTCAGAACAATATCTCTTAAAGATTATACATGGCAGGAATTTGCAGCAATTCTCTCCGGTTTAGGACGGGATACTAGTTTACTTCTGCTTTCTGCCTATCAGGACAGTGAAGGAAATAATCTTCTTTTTAATGAGAGTTTGAAGATAATTTATGAGAATCTTAAAATACCGCTTTTTCATCTATGGTATCACGGTTTCGGTGATGGTGTTTTCGGAGGAAGGGTGATTAGTCACTATGAGCAGGCAATCAGTGCCGCAGAAACTGCTCTAAAAATACTTGATGGTGCATCTCCGGCTTCAATTCCTATCCGGAGTGATGCTGATAATCACTACATATTTGATTATCAGGAACTGAAACGCTTTGGAATCAGTTTGAGGAAGCTTCCGGAAGATTCTGAAATCATCAACAGACCATACAGTTTTCTCAGGGAAAATAAGGCTCTGGTGCTGAGTTCGGTGAGCATTTTCAGTATAATGGCAGTTTTACTTCTGTTTTCACTTATAAATATTAATATCAGGAAAAAGGCTGAATCTGCACTTCGTTTAAGTGAATTAAAATACAGAAGCCTTTTTTATGATAACACATCAGTCATTATTTTATTCGAACCGGTTACAAGCAGAATAATTGATTTGAATCAGGCTGCTGTGGATTATCTTGGTTATCCTGAAAATGCACTGAAAAATCTCTCACTTTACAATCTGCTTGCCGATGAAGAAAATATTGAAGAAGGTTTTTTTAAGTTTGATGAATTATCAGGCAAAACAATGAGGATCAAGCTTGCAAAAAGAGATACCCGGCATATAGAGTTATTCAGCGGGCGTCTGAATGCCGGCAGCCATGAATATCTTTATGCAATCATACATGATGTAACTGAAAAAATCAAAATTTCAGAACAGATAGAACACGCAAGAATCAAGGCTGAAACAGCACTTCGGGTAAAAAATGATTTTCTTGCAAATATCAGTCATGAACTGCGGACTCCGCTTAACGGAGTCTACGGCATGCTAAGGCTTCTGGCAGGAGTTTCTTTTAATACAGAAGAACAAGAGTGGTACAATCTTGCCCTTGTTTCTACCGATAATCTAAAAACAATAATTGAGGATCTTTTGAATTTTACCCAGTTCAGCATTGGTAAAATTTCTATCAGTAAACAGGTTTTCAAACTGAATAATATCGGTATGCTTGCTTCTGAAATATTCAGTGATTCTCTGGAAAAAAAGGATCTTCACCTGTCGGCTTGCAAAAAATATAAATCAGGTTTTTTCTACGGTGATGAAACCCGTATTGCTCAGATAGTAAACAACCTTATTACAAATGCAATAAAATATTCAGAGAATGGAAAGATTACCTGCAGCATAATAGAATCGGCTGATGAGCTGATTCTTGAAATAGCGGATGAAGGGCCCGGAATTAAGAAGGAGGATCTTCCGCTTATTTTTCAGCCTTTCCAGCAACTTGAAAATATTTATACTAAAATACATCGCGGAATGGGGCTTGGTCTTGCAATTGTGAAAAATATTATTGATACACTCGATGGATATATTGCAGTCGATTCGGAACCGGGGCAGGGGACTGTTTTTCGTATTAGGATTCCAGGTCGATTTCAACCCTGAAAAGTTAAAATCAACAATTTAAACCAGAATATATAGATAAAAAAATCCCGATAGCTTTAGTTTTTTTATTGACAATTGTGCATTTCCGAGTGTAGTATGACTAAACATGAAGCTGAATACAGATCGTATTGGAAAAATGGCACTTCTTGCTGCTATGTCTGATGAAGAAGAAGAGCGCCAGATTAAGGCTGAAGTCAATAACACTATCGGAAAGGAAAAACTTGCGGTGACTTTTATTACCGGTCTGACCTCCGATATCAAGAAGAGTTTTGTAAAATCAATCGTCGGTTGTTCGCTTCAGAATGGATTGATCAAAAAAAACGGAACGCAGGTTCATGCTGTTCTTCATGCTGCTCTTGAAGCGCTTAACGGTGTTATCAGCAGTGTTCCGGCAGAGGCCAGCCTGAAACTTAAGGTGGGCATTGTAACAAATGAGGAATGGGTTGCCGTTGCGATTTACGGTGATTCCGCCTTCTATCCAATAACAAACCATGAGCGGTGTGCGCTTGGGGTTATGCATTTAAAATAATTTTTATTTGTGTATAAACAGGACTGAAAAAATTTAGTGTGTATTAGTGTTCAGTCCCTGTAGTGAAATTTTATTAACGCGTGTATTAGAGAAGTAGTGTCAGAATACTTCTCTTTTTTTTTGCTCATAAAGAAAAGAGAGCCCCTGGAGGTATCAAGAAAATAACATTGTGAAAGAGTGTGTTTAATTCAATTTATTAGTGATCAAGTGATTTTGTGAAAACAAAAATCACAGGAGGCCTTTATGAAAAAGGCATTGGAAGGAATTAAAATAGTCGATCTTAGTCATGTACTTGCTGCACCGTTCTGCACGATGATTCTGGCAGATATGGGGGCTGAAGTTGTAAAAGTTGAACCCCCTATTGGTGATGATTCAAGGGCATTCGGACCCTTCCTTGATGAACAGGACGGCAACGGAAAGCAGAGCGGATATTTCATCAGTATCAACAGAAATAAAAAGAGTATTTGTGTTGACCTTAAAAAAGATGAAGGTAAGGCTCTACTGACAGACATGATTAAGGATGCGGATATCGTAGTTGAAAACTACCGTCCGACAACCATGAGAAAACTTGGTTTCTCATATGAAGAATTAAAAAAAATAAATCCCGGAATTATTTATTGCTCAATCTGCGGATTCGGACATGATGCTCTTCCCGAGTATGCAACCCGTCCGGCATACGACATGGTTGCACAGGGATTCAGCGGTTTGATGAGTATCACAGGCCCCCTCGGCGGAGCTCCGGTACGCGTAGGCTCGTCTGTAGGTGATGTAGTTGCAGGACATCAGGGTGCGATCGGCATTCTTGCAGCTCTGCAGCATAAAAACCGAACCGGCGAAGGACAGCATATAGATATTTCTATGGTAGATGGTCTCGTGTACATTCTTGAGAATGCAATTGTCAGATACACTGCCAAAGGTGAAATTCCCGTACCTCTCGGAAGTGCTCACCCGACCATAACTCCGTTTCAGGCATTTGAAACAAGTGACGGCAGCTGGGTTATAACACCTATCGGTAATGATTCTCTCTGGAAGAAATTCTGTACACTTATTGAAAGAGAAGATCTGACTGATCATGAACTTTTCAAAACTAATCCTCTCAGAACACAGAACCGAGATGAACTGGTCAGAATTCTGGATGTTGAAATGAAAAAGAAGACATCCGAAGAATGGATCAAGCTTCTTGATGAAAACGGCCTGCCGTATTCACCATTGAACACAATTGATAAGGTTGTAAAAGACCCGAACCTGCTTTACCGCGAAATGATAGTTGATGTTGAACAGCCCGGAGTTGGTAAAGTAACTATGGCCGGATCTCCGTTTAAAATGACGGAAACTCCCGGTACAGTCAGAACACCGGCTCCCGGACTTGGGGAGCACACAATTGAATATCTGCAGAATGAACTCGGATATTCAAAAGAAAAAGTTGAAGAACTGCTGAACAGCGGAGTTGTCTTCGACAAAAAATAAAACTATTAAAACCAAATTTAAGTTTAAGGAGAAAAGGATATGGAAATATACGGCCTTGGAATAGTAGCAGCCTGTTACTTTGTCGGAAATTTCATCGGCAGAATTCTTGGTGCGGTAATCGGCATCGGGGGTAATGTCGGCGGTGTAGGTATAGCAATGCTTCTTCTGGTTATTGTTACTGCAAGAGTTCAAAAATCAAAAAAGGGCGGTTTCAGTGCAAAAACTGAAAACGGAATACTTTTTCTGAGTTCTATCTACATTCCGGTTGTTGTTGCTATGGCAGCATCCCAGAATGTTGTAGCTGCAGTTGACGGCGGTGCGGTTGCATTTCTGGCCGGAGGCATTGCAACTATAGCTTCACTGTTTCTTGTACCATTAGTAGCCAAGCTTGGTAAAGATAAAGGAGAAGAAGTATGATTGCAAAAATAATGAACAGTATCATGGGACGTGATCACCTTGTCCTCGCTTTCGGTTTTGTCGCTCTTGCGATGCTTCTTGCTTACTATGTAGCAAAAATGATCAAACAGGGAAAGATGGGATCTGCTTTTGCAATCATACTTGCCCTTATTCTTGCATATGTTGCTGGTAAATTCACCGGCGGAAAAAAAGGTCTTGCTGATCTGCCTCTTTTTGCAGGTTTTCTCATACTTGGAGGAAGTGCCCTCAGAGACTACACCATTGTATCAACAGCATATGGTGTTAAGATGGAGAATCTCAAGAAAGCAGGGCTTGCAGGTGTTGTAGCTCTTTTCATCGGTGTTATTTTTTCATTCGTTGTCGGAGTTATAATTGCCCGTATACTGGGTTTTGTTGACCCCAAAGAACTAACAACAATCGGTGCAGGTACAGTTACTTTTATTGTAGGACCGGTAACAGGTGATGCCCTAGGCGTAAGCTCGTCGGTTGTAGCCCTGTCTGTTGCGGCAGGTGTTGTTAAGTCTGTACTGACGATGATCATGACCCCGCTTATTGCCAAGAAGATCGGTCTTGATAACCCGACTACAGCAATGGTATACGGCGGAATTATCGGAACAACCAGTGGTGTTGCAGGCGGACTTGCGGCTACTGATATCAAGCTTGTTCCCTACGGTGCAATGACTGCAACTTTCTATACAGGACTTGGAACACTTCTTTGTCCTTCAGTAGGATATCTGATAGTTAACGCCATTTTCTAGTAAGTTTAGTATATAAATGGAAATCTGATTATCCGGAATCTATATTACGGATAATGTGAGTATTAAGAATTAAATTACATTCTTTCACAATTTTTTTGAGAAATTCAGGAGCTTAGAATGAATAACAACGAGCGGCTTCAGGAGTTTAAAGACTTCAGAGCAAAAATGCAGAAGGGCGGCGGCGACGCCAGAATCAAAGCCCAGCATGATAAAGGGAAATTTACCGCCAGAGAAAGGATCACCGGACTTCTGGATGAGGGAAGTTTCGTTGAAAGCCAGGCATACATCCAGACAAGAACAAGCCAGTTCGGAATGGATAAAAACAAGTTTGCCGGCGACGGAGTAGTAACCGGAACAGGCAAGATGAACGGCAAGCAGGTATTCCTGTCAGCTCAGGATTTTACAGTTCTCGGCGGTTCACTTGGAGAAATGCATGCCGAAAAGATTGCAGAGGCCCAAAGTCTTGCACTCAAAAACGGCTCACCGTTTATCCAGGTCAACGATTCAGGCGGAGCAAGAATCCAGGAGGGAATACTCTCACTAAACGGATACGCCAAAATCTTTCGGAACAACACACTCTCATCAGGTGTAATTCCTCAGTTTTCAGTAATACTCGGTCCCTGTGCCGGAGGTGCAGTTTACTCACCGGCCATAACCGACTTCATATTCATGGTAGACGGTTCAAGTCACATGTACATCACCGGTCCGGATGTAATCAAGACAGTAACCGGTGAGGTTATCAGCCACGAAGACCTCGGTGGAGCATCAGCTCACTGTGCAAAAAGCGGAGTCGCCCACTTCCGTTTTTCATCCGAGCAGGAATGTTTTGATTTCATCAGAAGGCTTATGGACTACCTGCCGTCAAATAACACAGAGCAGCCGCCAGTAAGCGCATGTACAGATTCACTTGAGAGAACCACCCCCGAAATAATGTCGATCATCCCCGAAGAGCCCAGAAAGCCCTACGATGTACGCGATATAATCGGAAGCGCCTTCGACGCAGGTTCATTTCTTGAAGTACAGGAAGACTTCGCCAAAAGCGTAGTAGTAGGTTTCGCAAAGCTAAACGGACGCACTGTAGGAATCTTTGCCAACCAGCCGAAGTTCATGGCTGCATCACTTGATATCAACTCATCAGACAAGGGAGCAAGATTCATTCGCTTCTGCGATGCTTTCAATATTCCGGTAATCACACTCGTTGACGTTCCCGGCTACCTTCCAGGCGTTGCCCAGGAGCACGGTGGAATCATCAGGCACGGAGCAAAGATCCTCTACGCAATAGCAGAGGCAACAGTGCCCAAGATTTCGCTGATTATGAGAAAATCCTACGGCGGTTCAATGATAGCAATGTCCTCCAAGTCACTTGGATACGACAGAGTCCTTGCCTACCCGACAGCAGAAATAGCAGTAATGGGAGCAGAGGGTGCAGCAAACATCATCTTTCGAAAGGACATCAGTTCAGCATCGGATCCTGAAGCAAAGAGACAGGAAAAGATAGCAGAGTTCCAGACAGAGTTCATGAACCCCTACGTAGCCGCAGGACTTGGTCTTGTAGACGATATAATCGATCCCGAATACACCCGTGCAGAACTCATCAGAGCGCTTGAGATCAACATCAAAAAGCGTGAAGACAGACCTGCCAAGAAACACGGCAATATACCACTGTAGGAGGCGGAGAGTTTTATGCAGGAAGAATTTATTTACAGTGTTATGACATCCATACTTGGAATACTGATAGTATTTACGCTGTTAGTCCTTCTGAGTCTGCTGATGGTTCTGATAAGGAAATTCGCAGACGGTGATACAGCCAAAAGCACAGCGCCGAAATCTGCCAGGGCTTCTTCAGCAAAGAAGAGCGGCGGTCTGCCCCTGCCTGTAATAGTTGCAGCAGCTACAGCAACAATGGCCGACAACGCCAAATGGCTTTCGGCTGCGGTATCAGCGTTTCTGGCAGCAGAGGAAGATGAGCAGAATGCCCCGAAGGCTTCAGGATGGAGCTCAGCGGGAGCAGCAAAGTATGACCCGTGGGTCGCTAGCAATAAAATTACAAGAAAAGCACCAGGAGTATAAGAGTTATGAGCAAGAATATTAAGTTTGAATATGAAGGAACACTTTACGACATAAACGTAACAAGAAACGGAAATGTCCTTACAATTGAGCATGAAGGCGATAGTTACCTTGTAAGCCTTGCAACCCCTGCAGGAGCAACAGCAGCTCCTGCTGCACCGGCCGCTGCGCCTGCAGCCCCTGCTGCAGCTGCTGCACCGGCCGCACCAGCACCGGCAGCTGCCGCCCCCGCTCCCGCAGCTGCCGCGCCTGCACCAGCCGCCGCCCCTGTAGCAGCCGGAGCCGGAACTGAGAAGGCTGCAATCACAGGAACAATCAAGGAAATCAAGGTAGCCCAGGGTGCAAGTGTAGCCAAGGGAGATCTTCTACTGATAATGGAAGCAATGAAGATGGACATTGAAGTATTTGCAAGCAATGCCGGTACAGTAGCAGCCATCCATGTAACTCCGGGTACAAACGTAACCGAAGGACAGCCGCTTGTAGACATCGGCTAACGGAGGGATTTGGTGAATTTCGTAGATCTAATATTGAGATTTCTAAGCAGCACCGCCTTCACAGCAATCACCTGGCAGAACATTGTGATGATTGCAATCGGCTGTCTGCTTGTTTACCTTGCAATAGCAAAGGGTTATGAGCCGCTGCTGCTTATCCCGATAGGGTTTGGAGCAATACTGGTAAACCTTCCGCTTACAGGGCTTCTGGAAGGCCCAATCGGAGACCAGGCCGGCGGACTTATATACTATTTTTACCAGGGTGTTCAGCTTGGACTGTTTCCGCCGATTATCTTCATGGGAATTGGTGCGATGACGGACTTTGGACCGCTACTGGGCAAGCCGCAGACCTTTCTTCTTGGAGCCGCTGCACAGCTTGGTATATTTATAACCCTGCTTGGAGCAAAGGCGCTTGGAGCAATACCCTTTCTTGCGGCGCATGATCTGGGCTTCAACTTCGCAGAGGCCTCTTCCATCGCAATAATCGGAGGAGCTGACGGTCCTACAGCGATATATCTTACATCGAAGCTTGCACCGCATCTGCTTGGACCTATTGCAGTAGCAGCCTATACGTATATGGCGCTTGTACCGATTATACAGCCGCCTATTATCAAGGCTCTCACAACCAAGAAGGAAAGACTTATCAGGATGGAAGATCCGAAACCCGTATCAAAGCGGACAAAGATTCTTTTCCCGATAATCACAACAATAGTTACAGCCCTGCTTATTCCGGCATCAGCACCTCTAATCGGAATGCTAATGCTTGGAAACCTGTTCAAGGAGTGCGGAGTTGTAGACAGGCTTTCAAAGACAGCCCAGAACGAGCTTATAAACATAGTTACCATATTCCTTGGAATATCAGTAGGTTCGAAGATGTCAGCCGACCACTTCCTTACATTTGAGACAATCTTCATTATTGTGCTTGGATGTATAGCATTCGGAGTAGGAACCGGCGGCGGAGTAATGCTTGGAAAGCTGATGAGCAAGATAAGCGGCGGAAAGATCAATCCGATGATTGGAGCTGCAGGAGTATCTGCCGTACCTATGGCTGCACGAGTAGTACAGAAGGTCGGTCAGAAAGAAGACCCGGGCAACTTTCTGCTGATGAACGCAATGGGACCAAACGTAGCCGGAGTTATAGGCTCTGCAATTGCTGCGGGTGTTCTGTTGTCGCTTAATTAGTTTTAAACTGATTTCAATTCAGGCTGTCCGTGAGTAATATCCGGACAGCCTTTTTTTATTCATAAGACTGAAATTTGCATATAATAGGATAAATCTATATCATTAAAAAGAAATGCACAAATATAAAATGATTTTTAAAGAAGCTTTAGCGTCAGGAAGTATAGCAGTCAAAACACTTTCAGCAGTGATAATATTAAGTTTCGGCCTGTATACGATCTTCATCATTTCGCATAGATCAGAGCATATAAACACACAAAGTCTTGATTCTGAACGATTGCTTCAGGCCCAATCTGAAATTGTTTCAAATTATTATAGGGAACTTGTATACGATGTGAAATTCCTGGCAGGTTTATCGTCACTGCACAACATGATTGAAACAGGTCTTGGCAAAAATGATCTGCAGCAGGATCTGCTTAATTTCAGCGAAAATAAGAGAGTTTTTGATCAGGTTCGATATATTGATCAAACCGGAATGGAAATTGTTCGTGTTAATCTGGTTGATGGAAAGCCTGTACTTGTTTCAGAAGAACAGATGCAGGATAAATCTAACAGGTATTATTTTTCAGAGACGGTTAAACTTCATGAAGGCCAGGTTTACATCTCACTGTTTGATTTGAATGTAGAGAACGAAAGGATTGAAAAACCTTTAAAGCCTATGATTCGGATAGGAAGTCCTGTCTATAATGAGGGTGAAGTGAAGGGCGCTGTTGTACTGAATTTCCTGGGGCATAATTTAATTGATATTTTTGAAAACCTGACCCTGAATAATCCGGGCAGTTTTTTTCTGGCTAATGAAAACGGTGACTGGCTTTATCGTGATGACCCTGATAAAGAATGGGGTTTCATGTTTCCCGATCGGGAGGCCGTTTCTTTCAGCATTGAATGTCCTCAAGTCTGGGAGTATATGCAGAATAATGATTTTTATCAGGTTTATAAAAATAGGGTTCTGGTTTCAGCTTTAAAGATAAACCCGTATGAGGAGCTTGATTTTATTTATAACTCAGAAAATTCCTGGTTTCTTATTAACTATATAACAGCTAAGGAATTCGGACTGGGACTCAAAGATTTTCAATACCGGTATACCATTCTTGCAATAATTATTTTATTTCTTGATATTGTCGGGGCTCTGCTTATATCCAGGATAATAATACAGAGGAATAAATACCGTAAATCAATGGAGCATGCCGCCCTATATGATAATTTGACGGATTTGCCGAACCGTAATCTTATATACGACAGAATTACGAAGCAGCTGGAGCTTGCTGACCGGTATAAATTAAAAATGGCTGTCTGCTTCATTGATCTTGACGGATTTAAAAGTGTCAATGATCAGTTCGGCCATGATGTAGGAGATTCACTACTTCAGACTGTTGGTCTTAAAATGAAGGCTGTTCTGCGCAGTTCAGACACTGTAGGCAGATACGGAGGTGACGAATTTATAGTACTTCTTCCTCGTGTCTCCAGTGAAGAAGAATGCGATGTTGTAACAAAAAAAATTCTTAATGCGATTGATGAGAAACTGATAATCGAAGGGCATGAGATAAATATTGGAGCAAGCATCGGAATCAGTATTGTTGAAGGCGGCAATCATGAAAATCTCGAACAGATTCTTCATGAAGCTGATACTGCAATGTACAGGGTAAAAAAATCGGGCAAAAATGCAATCGCCTATTTTACCGATTGAAGTTTTGGGTTAATCGATTTAGTATAGTGCCGCAGTGTTTATGGAAACGTTTGTAAAACTTAAAATCAGAATATTCGGGAAGCCTGTAAGTTCCAGTGAAATGCACGAATTCAGAAAGTATCAGTCTGAGAATAATGTGTTCCGGATTCTTATAATTTCTATATTTCTGGTAGTAGAACAGTTTTTTTATGCATTCAGGGTGAGCAATATTCCATCTTTGATGAAGACCGTCTATATACATTCGGCACTCTTGATGGCTCTTTTTGTTCTTTTCAGTATTCTTTTTATGAAAACCGGGCTTAGAGATAAAATCTTTGCCAAACAGATATTTGTTCAGCTTTTCATTCTATCCGGTATGGGTATAGCTCTTTACCGGTTTATTCTGATTGAAGTGGAACTTGGCCGGATTCCAACAATATATATTGCTGCCCTCTACGGTATAGCGGTAATTTTCTATCTCGATTACATTCAGAGTTTAGTCTGCTACGCAGCGGTAAGTGTTGCGGCTCTGGTCCTTCTTCCTGTTTATCATCCGGAGATCATTTTATCAAGCTACAGTGCAGATGTTATCTCCAACGGAATGATCGCTTTTATTCTTATCAGTCTGAATTACCGCAGTTTTGTGCGAGGCTTTCATCATAAAAAAGAGATAGAAGCTGTCAATGCTGTTCTTGTTGAGCAGTCAATCCGGGATAGTCTTACAGCAATGTATAATAGAAGAAAACTTGATGATGTGCTGAAAGAAGTCACTGGAAAGACCATCCGGTATAACAAGGAATACAGTGTAATACTGATGGATATTGACTTATTCAAGAATGTTAATGACAGCTACGGTCATGATACGGGCGATAAGGTTCTTGTAGAATTTGCCGGATTAATTAGTACTCATATCAGGGAAGTCGATGTCTGCGGCCGCTGGGGCGGTGAGGAGTTTCTCATTATCTGTCCCGAAACTCCGCTGTACAGTACTGAGCAGCTTGCCCAGAGACTGAAGACTATAATAGCAGAACACCGATTCTGCGGTAAATATCAGCTGACTGCTAGCTTCGGTATTGCAGCTTTTTCGGAAGCCGGGACAATTCAGGGAATTCTTAAATCTGCTGATGTAAGGCTGTACTATGCTAAGACTCACGGCAGAAATATGGTAGTTTCGCAGGATAGTTGAAATTCTGACGAAAAATCAGTCTAACTGATTGATTTTGTTTCTCAGATAGGGTAATCCTCTGAGATATATGGAAAAAATATTCAAACCAAAATTGTTTTCACTTCTCAAAGCGGGAATAAGCAGACAGCAGATTAGTGCGGATATAATGTCCGGCATAGTTGTCGGAATAGTTGCACTGCCGCTTTCGATAGCCTTTGCCGTTGCTTCCGGGGTTTCTCCTGAAAAAGGAATTATTACTGCTGTTATTGCAGGATTTATAATATCACTGCTCGGCGGCAGCCGGGTCCAGATAGGCGGTCCGACCGGTGCTTTCATTGTAATTGTGAACGGAATTGCAATGGAATACGGAATAGAAGGACTTATGATTTCGACTATAATGGCCGGGATCCTTCTGGTAATTTTCGGACTGATAAAATTCGGTTCACTTTTAAAATACATACCCCAGCCGCTGATAATCGGATTCACAAGCGGAATAGCACTTGTGATATTCTCCACACAGATCAAGGACGCACTCGGCCTTGATATAGCATCTGTTCCGGCTGATTTTATCGGAAAATGGAAGCTGTATATTTCAGAACTTCACACAATAAATCCTTATGCGCTAATAATTACGGCTGTAACCATACTTATCGTTCTGCTGTCAAAGAAGCTGACTTCAAAGGTTCCGGGGTCAATATTTGCTCTTGTTGTCACAACTCTGGTTGTACAGCTGTTCGGGCTTCCTGTGACCACGATTGAATCGTTTTTCGGCGAAATCCCCTCAGGTATGATCTTTATTCTGCCGCATTTCAGTCCCGGAGATTTGACCCGTTATATTCAACCCGCAATAACAATCGCACTGCTTGGAGGCATTGAGTCGCTGCTTTCGGCTGTTGTTTCGGACGGAATGATAAGCGGTAATCACCGTTCCAACACTGAACTGATAGCGCAGGGGATTGCCAACATCGTGGCACCGTTTTTCGGCGGCATCCCGGCAACCGGGGCAATTGCTCGTACAGCAACCAACGTTAAAAACGGGGGACGAACTCCGATTGCAGGTATCATTCATTCTCTGACTCTGTTGATGATTATGCTTTTTCTCGGTCGATTTGCCAAATTAATTCCGATGTCCACGCTTGCCGGTATTTTGATTGTTGTAGCATATAATATGAGTGAATGGAGATCTTTTGTCTCAGTATTCAGAGGCGCCGCTTCGGATATCCTCATACTTCTGGTAACATTTATTCTGACTGTACTGGTTGATTTGACAATGGCAATCGAAGTCGGAGTTGTTCTTGCGTCCATGCTGTTTATGCGCAGAATGGCTGATATGAGCGGAAAGATTCCTTCGGAGGTGGACATAGATATAATAGACAGCTATTCCGACCTTCCTGAAGATATCTGTGTCTATGAGATTAGCGGACCGATGTTCTTCGGCCTGGCCAGGCATTATGCAGAGAATATCCGTTCAATTGCCTGTGACTGTCATATACTTATTATAAGGATGAGACATGTACCATTTATTGATATGACAGGACTTATGAATATAAAGGGCGTTTTAAGAGTTCTTAGACACTCAGGTGTTACAGTTATTTTTTCTGGCGTTAATGAATCTGTACTTGGAGAACTTAACCGGAGCGGTATAACTGAAACCACAGAAAAAATACATTTTATTGATACATTTGAGCATGCGGCAAATTATGCGCTTGATTTGAATAGGAGATAGTTTTTTCCTATAATTTACATGAGCCCAGGCCGATTAATAGAACAGGAATAAACTGATATGGAATATAAAGTGCTACAGAATGTCACAGAAAAAGACTATCACTGGATTTTAGAGAATGAATCTGTCATCACCTGTTTTCAGCCTATTGTCTCAGGTTCAGAGAACAGAACCGTGATAGTAGAAGCTTTAAGTCGTGGCTTGACTTCCGACAGAGAACTGGTCAATCCGGAACTGCTTTTTTATATGGGCCGGAGAACTACAACTGCAGCTGATCTTGACAGGCTTTGCCTGAGAAAAGCTTTTGGACGCTTTAGCAGGATTCAGAAAGATGATCATGACCTGCTTCTTGCAGTAAACCTGGAGCCTACTATATTAAGTATAGATACCTCGGCAGAAGAAATTACTGATATGGCAATCAAAGCCGGTTTAAGCCCCGCTTCAATAATACTTGAAATCCTGGAGTCGGATGTCAACAGCATCGAGATTCTGAAAAACTCGATTGATGCCTTCAAAAAATCCGGATTTCTAATAGCGCTCACAGGCGCAGGAAAAACACTGTCAAATCTTGAGAGGGTTGTAATTCTTCAGCCGGATATTATTAAAATAGACAGTGCTCTGGTAAGAAACATTGAGAATGATATCTATAAGAAAGAAATAGTTCAGGCGATAAACTCGATTTCACATCAGGTTGGAGCTGTGGTCATAGTCGAAGGTGTTGAAACTGAAGATGAAGCCGTAACTTCGCTTGAATACGGTTCCGACCTGCTTCAGGGCTTTCTTATCCTGCATCCTCAGGAAACAGAGGAGCTTTCAGTACTTCAGGCCGCTGATGCTGTGCCGGTTGCTTCGGGATTCAGGAACAGGACCCTCCAGATGGTTAAGAACCGTCACCTTAATTTTACAAGATACGATACGGTCATGTCCCAGTTTATACTTGAACTGTCAGCAATGCCAAATCATGGTTTTCACAAATACCTGCAAAATGCCGTGAACCGGCAGACTGTTATAGACTGTGTCTACATCCTTGATGAGAACGGTATTCAGGTTGGCGACTGTGTTTTCAGCGATGACTTTTCCCCGAAGAGCAGGCTCTTTCATGCCTCGTCTGCCGGGTTTGATCATTCCTACAAGAGTTATTTCTTTCACTTCAGCACCGGGCTTCATAAATATACTACAAAGAAATACATTTCAAGGAACTCAGGACACCTCTGTACAACTATAGCCCTGCCTTTTTCTGATGGAAACAATATACCCTATATTCTCTGCTGCGATATTATTGAGGAGTAATTGCTCCTTCTGCAATTTTCTCATAAGCCGGAACACAGCTACGGCAGAAAAGATCAACCACATCAGCATCGAGATTATTCAGTTCTGCCTCCTGCCGCAGGACTGATACTGCATCGGCAGAGTCCAGTCCTTTCCGGTATGGTACATCAGAAGCAGTAAGAGCGTCGAAAACATCTGCTACAGCGATTATCATAGATTGAAGGGGGATGGCTTCTGCAGTTCTGCTGTTGGGGTATCTGCTTCCATCTGCCCTTTCATGGTGGTTTCTTACTATTTCAGGTATGTTTTTAAGTGCTTTCGGCCAGGGGATCTTTCGAAGTATCTCATAACCGTGATTAACATGCTCCTGAATCTGCAGCCTCTCAGATTCAGTGAGATTCCCATGTTTTACACGCAGAGATTCAAGCTGTGAATCAGTAATCAGGTCAATTCTTTTACCGTTAAGATCCCTGGCAAATACATGGTCTCTGAGAAACTCAATCTCATGCAGATTTTCTGCATTGTTTGGGGTAATTCCGCTGTTATTCAATTCCCTGATTTTCTGCATCATCTTCTTAAGATTTTTCACCGTCAGCTGAAAATCCTGCTCAATTTCTTTAAGCAGCTCCGATCTCCTTATGAAACTTTCATTATACGCAAGCTGCAGTTTCTGCTGAGAAAGAAGAAGCTCATGGTATCGGAGTATATATTCAAACCTGATATTGATATCAGATACTTCACCGGGATAAAGCCTGCTGCTTTTCTGAAGAATTTGAGGCTTTACATTTATTTTTCCGATATCATGAAGCAGAGCCGAATACTTCAATTCAATCATCTCTTCTTTTGAAAAGCTGATCACCCCGAAAGCACCCCCGTTTTCCTTATTTGCTGCATCGGCCAGCATCATACAGTATTGGGCCACCCTTTTTCCATGTCCAAGCTTCCCGGGTTCATTGGTTTCAACTGCTGAAGTCACTGCAGCTACTACAGCTTCAAGAAGTTCTTCATCGATAAAATTGATATCCTTTCCCGTCATTTAGTATCTCCTGCCTATTTATTGCAATATTCATGCCATAAATTCTTGCCTCCCTAATATGAATCTCTTATGCTTTAATCATGACCGAAGTTTTCACGATTTTAATGATCGATGACGAGCCTGATATCCACAAAAGTGTTAAAAGACTGCTCAGACAGGAAAAATATGAAATAATCAGTGCACTAAGCGGTCGGGAAGCAGACTCAATACTTGAAAAACAACAGCCGGACTGTATTGTTCTTGATATGAAACTTCCAGACACTGACGGACTGAGCATGCTTCGTTCTATCAAATTGAGATATCCTAGCATTCCGGTAATCATTATGACAGGCTATGCTACAGTCAGCGATGCAGTTGAGGCTGTAAATATCGGTGCTGTAGATTTTATCGAGAAGGAGTTCATGGCCGAGAAACTGCCGCTCCAGCTTCTTCAGCGCTGCAGAATCTGGGAACTCGATACAGAGAATACAAGGCTTAAAGAAGAGCTTAGAAAACGCTCGGGAACCGGGAGTCTTCTCGGGAATTCTTCAGCAATGCTTAGTTTGCGGGATCTTATCAATCGTATTGCATTAACCGATTCAACAGTCCTTATTCATGGAGAGACAGGTACCGGAAAAGAACTTGTTGCCAGGGAGCTGCATTTTCAGAGCTCAAGATCTGATAAGCCTTTTATCGCTGTTGACTGCGCGGCCATAAACGATACCACCTTTGAAAGTGAACTTTTCGGCCACCAGAAGGGAGCCTTTACAGGGGCTGCCGCCTCAAACCAGGGGCTGCTTAGGGCTGCAGATGGGGGTACGGTATTTTTTGATGAGATTGGAGAGCTTCCTCTTCAGGTTCAGGCAAAGCTGCTGCGTACGCTTCAGGAACGTGAGGTCAGGCCGGTAGGCGGGGTTAAGCCTGTGTCTGTCGATGTAAGGCTTCTTGCCGCGACTAACAGGGATCTTGAGCTTGAAGCCGAGCAGGGTAATTTCAGGAAGGATCTTCTCTACAGGCTGAATGTGATAAAACTCAATATACCTCCGCTGAGAGAACGCGGTGACGATGCTGTTGTTCTTTTCAGACACTTTCTTGGTGAATATTCAATGTCGCAGGAGGTGCCGCGCATAGAGGAACGAATACTGGATCTTCTTATAGATTACGATTGGCCCGGAAACGTCCGGGAACTTCAGAATACCGCCAGACACGCGGCAGCATTCTGTCAGGATGAGCTGGTGACCGTTGCACACCTGCCGGTCAGAATTGCAGAGGCTGCAGAAGACAGCACTGTTCATAAGGCTGTTCTTGATGCTCCGATGGAGGAGCAGGAGCGGCATGCAATAATTCATGCCCTGGACAGAGCCGAAGGCAACAGAAGACTTGCCGCGCAGTTTCTGAAAATAGGTGAGGCCACAATTTACCGCAAAATTAAGAAATACGGTCTTGGCTGATTAATCACAGCAGCTGTCGGTCATTTCAGTATTTTTACATATACCTGCTTTTCAAGGTCTATCAGCTCAGCAAAATCCTCAATACGCCTGATCACATTTTCGTCAACTACAGTATTCGAGGGCAGAAAAAGAACTCCGCTCTCAAGATAAACATTACCGTAAAGCACCATATTGTCTTTCAGTTCGGTAACCTTAACCCATTTTCCGTCCTGATTATCATTTTTTACCTTGCTCAGAAGGGCTGCTACAACATCTCGGTCATAATAGATTCCGGAATGCTGGATAAGAAAGTCTTCAGTTTCGGCATTATTATTGTTGCGTACAAAAAGCAGGTGATCATAGTCTTTACAGACTCTGAGAATCCTGCTCCCTATAGGAATATCCCCGCCCTTCAGATGGTCAGGCACTCCTGAACCGTCCCAGTTCTCCCGGTAATGCCGCACAATAACAGCCAGTTCGGTCATTTTAAGGACACTGCGGATCAGGTGTTCACTTAATTCAGATGTTTTTTCTTCATCTTCACCGCCTTCTGTACTGCCACCGAAGCGGCCAAGCTCATGAAAATATGAAGCCATAATAATCGGCTGAACTTCGTCTGCAGGCAGTTTAAGTTCCCGCACCACCTTCTGGGCGGTATCGGCAATTCTCTTTACATGATCGCGTATATCCTTACGTATGAGACCTACCATACTGGTGAGAAAGGTTGCGGTGTCGGCAAGGCCGTTCTGGGCCGCATCACGCTGACTGCTTATCTGAACCATAGCCTTTTCAAGTTCTTCAGTCCGCTGTTTAACCTTCTGCTCAAGAGTTTTATTTATTTCTGACAGTTCCCGGTTTTTCTTTTTCAATTCCTCTGCAAGTTTCCGATTTTCCTTTGCAAGCCTGCCGTGTTCAAGGGCTTTTTCAATTGTTATCATCAGTTCCTGGTTATTCCAGGGTTTTGTAATAAAGCGGTAAACCTCACCCTTATTAATAGCATCCAGAATGGCATCCTGCTCGGCATAGCCGCTGAGCATTATCCGTACTACATCAGGGAAATTCTTACGAAGATAGGCCAGAAATTTATGTCCTTCAACCTCAGGCATCCTTTCATCACTGATCACGAGATCTATATCGTTATTTCTAAGAACCTCTACACCGGCACGGGCATCAGCTGCAGTATAAATCTTCAGCTTTTTATTCGCTCTGAAGAGCCTGTGCAGTGCAGCGAGTACATTTGCTTCATCATCAACAATCAGAATTGAAAATTCGGGCATATTTTCTTCCTCTTCCGGATATTGTCTATTAAAATGATAGTAGATCATTTTAAAATTTACAAATTTCGAAATAAAAAAATCAGGACAGTTATGAATATTGATGAATGCATGAGTGATGTAATATTATAAAACTATGAAAAGCAATGTAATCGTAGCACAATCCGGCGGTCCCTCGCCGGTAATCAATGCCTCTCTGCTTGGCGTTATAGAAGCCTGCAGGTCAATGCCTGAGAAGTTCGGACGTATATTTGCCGGATGGCACGGCATTGAGGGAGTTTTGAAAGAAGAACTGATAGATATTGATGCTGAGGATGATTATGAATTATCACTTTTGCGTTATACTCCTGCATCTGGAGCAATAGGAACCTGTCGATATAAGCTGAAAGAGGAAAACACCGAAGATTTTCAGCGTATTATCGATGTATGCAGATCACAGGATGTCGGCTGGTTTTTCTACATCGGAGGAAATGACTCTATGGATACAGCCGACAAGGTTGCCGCTCTTGCAAAAAGGGAAGGGTATGAGCTGATTGTCGCAGGAGTGCCCAAGACTATCGATAATGATCTCGGAGATGAAGAGTTTTCTATTATCGACCATACTCCAGGTTACGGTTCGGCTGCAAGCTACTGGAAACACATTATTCAGCAGACCAATGAAGAGAACCGGGCTATAGATGTATCGGAACCTGTATCCGTTTTCCAGGCAATGGGCCGGACCAGCGGGTTTATACCGGCCGCCGCAAGACTGGCCGACCCTGACCGTGAAGCCCCTCTACAGCTTTATCTCGCTGAAACCAATCATAATCTTGAATCACTTGCTGAAAACGTTAACCGCTGCTTGATAGAACGGGGCCGCTGTATAGTTGTTGCAAGCGAGGGATTCAATGCAGGCAGCCTTGGAGAAGCCCGTGACGGATTCGGGCATATCGAATACGGTGCAAGTGAATCAACTGTGGCCCAGAAAATAGTGAATTACCTTAACAGTAATGGTCTCAAAGCCCGAGGACAGGCTACCGGTCAGGTTCCCGGAATTCTGCAGCGTAGCACCAGCCTTTTTGCTTCTTCGGTTGATATTGAAGAAGCCTTTCAGGTCGGAAAATTTGCGGTTAAAACTGCAGTAAAAGACGGTTCAGGGTGGATGGCTACAATTCTGCGTGATCGCTCGGTAAGCGGGTACAGTGTATATTACGACAAGGTAAGGCTTGATATTGTAGCCAATTCGGTAAGGCATCTTCCATACTCCTGGATTACTCCGGACGGGCTTGATGTTACCGATGATTTTATTGAATATGCCATGCCTCTGACCGGTTCGGCACCTCCCGCTGTACCATATGAGAACGGGAGAATGCGCTTTGCCAGGTTAAAGAGAGATTTTATTGAAAAGAAGGCTCCGGATTATATCCCCGTAAACATGAGATAATACGCTGCCTCAGTTATTGTAGAACATGCTCTGCCAGATATCCGTACGTTCGAGGTCCCATGAGGCTTCGAGTCTGTCCGGGTATCTGCAGCTGAGCTCAACTTCCATTTTGATATGTCCTGTTTCATGCTCGAAATCTTCATCTTCACCCGGCTCGCAGGAATAATCAAAAACCTCTCTGTTGCCGTTGTAGATAAGCATCATCTGCATCTTCAGACCTTTTTCCTCTGTAGGTGTGATGTAGATTGTAAAGCTTCCGGCAACAGGATTTCCCTCCCTGTCGGTAAAACTGAATGATTCTTCAGTCTGGTATGGCTCACTTTCGCCGTTTCTAAACTCTTTGTCGTTATGGGTCAGCCTAAGCAGCTCATAAAGAATGCTGTTGTAATGTCTGGTTCCGTCTTCAAGTATAGTCACACTGCCTGATTCAACAGTAAACGGTACCTTCCAGTGTTCGAATATGATTTCCGGTTCCTTAATAACTCCGAAGCTGTTTCCCAGATCTGTTTCAATAGTATGTTCGCCGGGCTGAAGTTCAATTTCAACCGGAATAGTTCTGTCGCCGCTTGTATATCCGATAAACTCATCATCTATATATATTCTTGCATCAATCAGATGGGAGAAAAGCTTGAGTTTTCCCGGCGGCAGCAGTTCATTCTTGATTATTGGCCTGCCTGATTCAGCTGATCTGAATACCCTTGTTTTTCCGGTAAGTTCACGGGCAATTTTTTCGGCTGCTACATGAATCAGATCATCAGTGCTTCCGCGGCTTGCGAAGGACAGCACCCTTGAAGTTTCTACATTTATCAGGGTTACATCCAGAAGCACTTCACCGCCTATGACTATGAAACTGCCGCCGCTTAAGTAATCGCTTCCAAGCATCCGTCCGGCTCTAAGGGCGTCGTCTTCAGCCGTGAGTCCGGAAAGCTGCAGCTGCTGCTCGTTGATTATACTGTCAATCCTGGAGCGTTCAACGAGGGTTATGCCCTCTGTATGTGAGAGGTCCTCGCGAAGTACAGCAGAAATCAGGCTTGCAAGGTAATCATGTTCACCGTTGTCCTCCATGTTCTCAAACTCAATCAGCGCAAGAACCTTTTCGTCCTCGGTAATATCCTGCGCATACATGGCGGCGGCAGCTGCTGTTAAGAGCAGCACAAGCCATAATTTTCTAAAGCTGTTTAACTTCATTTCAACCTCTGATAATTTCTTCGAGTTTTTCTATTGAATCAGGATGCCATTTAGCACCGTCCGAATTCATTCCGTATACCTGTTCAAGGTTTTCCCTGAGTCCCCTGTATAGATTTTCGGCTGTTGCCTTGAAATCTTCAGCAGGATCGGGATCTGTAGGGAACCCGGGCAGGTCTATACGCAGACCGCTTGTTATAAAGGATTCAAGAAGCAGTTTGGCTGCAAGAAACCTTCGGTATTTATCTACCCCGAAAATCAGGAAATCATCAAGTATGCCGATTATTTCCCAGGTGACCTGCTCAGCCTGTGAGTATGAGCCGGCATCCTTTACCTGGTCTGTAAATCGCATGGGGAGTTTGTTTATGACATCCTCCAGGTTCGGAACCAGGTAATCCAGGCTGAAAAGTCCGGTTGCACAGTTGTAAAGAATCTTTTTACCTGATTCTTCCTGCCTGTGAACTTCCTCTTTTGAGACTGCAGGTCCGATATCAGCGCAGTTGAGTCGTCCTCTGCCGTCCAGGACAAGTATCCCGCCCTTTACATCAACGGGTGTTCTGAAACAGAAATCGAAGGCTGCCTGTTTACCGGACATTGCAGTAACTGCAAGTGATACAGGGTCGGGCATATTACCCAGGTTGTCAACATTTGTTATATAGATGAATTTTTTACCAAGCTCAGAATGCAGATAACGGTAAATTTCAGACAACACAAGAAAGTTTTGTCCGTGTCCTCCCGGCAGCGGCAGCATTTCTCCGTCTCTGCCGTTGGCAAAGGTAAAAATCTGCTTGGGTCTGCCTACATCCGAGTGTGTATACGCGGCTATAAGAGGCTGAATTCCTGTAAGTATTTCTGTAATGTCTATTCCTGTTTTTTCTATTAGATCCGTGAGTACGGGGCTATTTGTATATTTTTCAAGTGCTTCCCTAATCTGCGAATCGGTGCTGAAACTTGTCATCTGAAACATTGGAAAGCATGCCTGTTTTTTCAGATTGCTGAAATCACTGTACAGGGCGTTGTCTTCATTTACGCTGAGACTGTATCTCAGGTTTTCAATCAGCAGGGCTCTGATTTTTATTTCGATGAAATCGGGGCCATAGCTACCATCCGGGTTCATGTAGGCGGGGGTAATCCCCTTTGCCTTTCCCGTGGCGTTCTCTGAAGCATCCTCAAAGATATCCTCATATATACTCATGAGTTCCCTGCTCAGTGCTGAATTCTTTTTCAGATCAGCGTAGCTGGTTGCTGAGCCTCCGTTTAAGATTCCAAATGATACAAAGGGGTAGAGCTGGACTCCAATATCATGCAGATCTTTCCTGGAAAAAGTAATTGCAGTCTCTCCGTTAGCAGTTTCCTTTTTACCGAATACTGTTCCCAGAAGCGCTGCGTTAAAGCCTGGATGAATTCTGTTCAGGTTTTCAGTGACTGTTTCAAGCGGATTTGACCAGTTTTCAAGGTTTGCACGGTCAATTATGCTTCTTCCGTCGATACCGGGTATTCCTGTAACCTCTACCGGTTTTACATTATCATAAAGTCCTTCATTGTAATTATGAAGAATCCGTTTTGCCAAATCCAAATCAATATGTTCTGTATTCATACGAAGAAGCATATCACGAACATATATTTGATTTCAAACACATTTGTTCAGACTTCGCACGATTAGCACAATTCTAATGGACATCAGAAGGGTGATGGGATATGCTGTAGCCATACGAACAGGAGCATAATTTGAACAGAAAAAATCTACTACATTTATTTGTCTTAATTGCATTTTTAATACCCCTGCAGGCTGTTACAGCTCAGGATACTGCTGCAGATGCAGATCCGGAAGCGGCAGCTGACACTGCAGCTCAAGCTGAAGCTGAAAAAAACGTCGCCTCCGTCAATGGCGTTGCTATTTCTGAGAACAGTCTCAACAGGGAAATACAGATAGCCTACCAGGAAATGATGTCCAGAGGTCAGTACCCCGATTCCGCCATGATTGAACAGATGAGTATGAACTCTTTAGACACGCTGATAAGCCGTGAGCTGCTTTTTCAGGCTGCAGTTGAAAAGGGATACGTTGCTGATGAGGCAGAAGTTGAACAGTACATTAATGATCTTTCAATGAATTACGGAGGCCTAGAGGCTCTTGAAGCTATGCTGGTACAAAGCGGTACAGATATGGAACAGCTTCGTACTGATACAAAACGGTATTACGTCGTACGTGATTTTGTTATTGCCGAATTTCAGGCCGGTATTGAGATTCCGGAATCTGAAAAGGAAGATTTCTACAATAACAATCCTGATTACTTTATTCAGGAGGAAACCTTCCAGGCCAGCCACATCCTGCTTCTGATAGATGAGGACGCTTCTGAAGAAGAGGTCCAGGCTGTAAAAGAGAAGATTACCGGCATACGTGAAAGAATTGTTAATGGTGAAGATTTTGCTGAAATGGCAAAGGAATTTTCGCAAGGCCCTAGCAACGTAAGAGGCGGGGAGCTTGGAGTCTTCAGAAAGGGCGACATGGTACCTCCTTTTGAACAGGCAGTGCTTCAGCTTGAAGTAGGAGAGCTGAGTCAGCCGGTCAGAACGCAGTTCGGCTACCATATTATTCTTCTTACAGACCGGACAGAAGAAACCACCGCATCATATGAAGATGTACAGGAAAGCATTGAATATTATCTGAACAACGAGAAACTGAATAACAAAGTACGCACTTTCACTGCAGAACTGAAAGAAAATGCTGAAATACAGATTTTTTAGTGGATTTTGAAGGGCGGCAGATACTATATTTATAATAGCGGTAGATATTAATATGAATTAAAAAATATCGATTTGTGTTGACCTCTGTCTAAATATTAGTTATTCTATATATAGAGAAAATATAAAGGAGGCCCATTATGGCTGAACATTTAACATCCGCAGAATTCAAAACCAAGGTTTTTGATTATGAGAATAATAAAGAATGGAAATATGAGGGCGGAGTTCCCGCAGTAGTAGACTTCTATGCAGACTGGTGCATGCCCTGTAAAATGCTTGCCCCTACCATTGAAAAACTTTCAAAGGATTATGATGGAAAGGTAGCTTTCTACAAGGTTAATACCGAGGATGAACCTGAACTTGCCGGTGCATTTGGTATTCAGAGTATTCCCTCACTTCTATTTATCCCGATGGAAGGTCAGCCTCAGATGGCTGCAGGTGCTCTTCCGGAAGCCCAGTTAAAGAAGATCATTGACGAGAGTCTTCTTTAAAAATCAGAAACAACCACGTAAAAAGGGAGTCTGTCGAATGACAGACTCTTTTTTATTAATGTGTCCTGAGTTCAATATTGATTGATGAAACAGTGAGTCCGTTTTCTGAGCTTATGCTTAGAACATCAGGTCCAAGGCCCATAGACCTCAGCATCTGGCTCATCATCACAATTCCAAGTCCGGCTCCTTCCGAGTAATCTTCAATTTTGTCGTATATCTCGGTGATTGAAGATGATTTACCGGCAATTTCAAGTTTATGTTTTACCCTGAGTTTTTCTTCTGAGGTCATCTCGGCATTATTTGTAACTGATATCTTAAGATGTGATTTTGTAAGATGCAGCATTATTACGATGAAAAAGCCCTGCTTTTTCTGCTGATCAAGAAAATAATCAATTTCACGGATTGTTTCATTCTTGAAGTCCTTCATTCCCAGCTGATAATGTTTGATATTGTTGATATCGAGACCTTTAAGTTTGAAAAATACACGTTTTGTATTTGCTTTTTTGGCATTAGTAGCCAGTTCATGGACACAGTAGGAAATTTTATTCATTAGAAACTTGATGCCTGCTTCATTCAGATATCGGTCCAGAACCGTATCGATAAAATCACGATCTTCCGGCAGATATCTTGAGGAGCGTATCTGTATCGGCTTGCCTGTTTCTATGGACCACTTAATTTTATCTTCAATTCTATTTCCACTCAAAGATGATGATGCGGCAAGATCTGTTTTGCTGCTGATCTCGGGTGAATGCTTTAAAAGCAGAAATGTCACATCATCCTGTCTGGCACTGTTGCCCCTGAATCGGTCAAAATCGGCCAGGAGTCTGGCTCTAAGCCCTTTTGCACTGACTTTCCGGTGATCGCTTAATGAGTGTTTAATTCGGTCGTAATCGAAGACTTCTCCTTCGGCGTTTTTCTGCTCAAGAATACCATCGGTCATTATCATAAAGCAGTCGCTGTTTCTAAGTGTGATTTTATAAGTCTGGACTTCGAGCTCGGATGATACGCCCATTGGAATATTTACTGCCGAGTTGCTTAACTTTCTGAGTCGGCTTTCACTGATGTGCAGATAATGAGTGTGACCCATATCTGCAATTTCAATCGAACCCGTATCAGAGTTATAAAGGCAGAATACACCTGTAACAAACTTTTCGCCTTCAAAGCTTTTTGTCAGCTGCTGGTTAAGATCGTAAATCATTCCGGGAAGATCGGTACTGATAGGGTAGGTGTTAAAAAAGCCGGAGAGCAGTGAACTCAGCAGTGATGCGGCCATGCCCTTTCCCGACACGTCACAGAGTATCAGCAGGTGAAGCGAGTCGGAGATCTTCTTTACAGAATAGAAATCTCCCCCGATACCCTTAGCCATCACTGAGCTGGCGGTTATAGAATATCCTTTACCGCTGTACTCGTCTTCTTCCTTAACAATTCGTGTCTGAATTTTTCTTGAGAGAGCAATGTCCTGTTTTGTTATGTCTGCAAGGAAAACAAGCATATCCTTTCCGGAGAAAATACCGCAGTATCCGCCGTTGTCATCTGTTAGAAGAAAGTAGTACTGGTCATTGCTGTTAACTTTTTCTTCTATCTCATCTGAAACCGTAAAGATATTGTCGTTGTAATTGAAAAAATCAGTTTTAAGGGCAATGCTGCCGATGCTTTTTTTTCGGAGTACATCCCTGCCGTAAGGCCTACTCAGCATTCCGAAAAGATCCTTTCTTGTGATGATTCCCACGGCTTTTCCGTTCCGGTTGATCACCCCGACGGCCTGGACTTCCTGTTCCTGTTCCATTCGATCCGCCAGCTCTACAATAGGAGTATCCTCCAGGGTAAAATGGAAGATTGAGGCTATTTTGCCTATCCCCATTCCGTAAACCTTTGGAGGATGGGCTTTCTGCAGTATGAATCCTGCTTTAATTAAGGTCTGTCTGGTTTTCTGAACAGTCATTATTATGCTCCATTAATTGCTTTCCGTATTGCCGTTTCGTAGTTATCGGCAATCTCAAAAAACTGAATCAGGTTTGTTAATTTTAGAACATTTAGAACTTCGCCGGTTACATTTGACAATGAGAATAAAACTGAACTTTCTGATGACAGACTTTTTAATTTAAGCAGCACTCCTATACCGCTGGAATCAATATAGTTAATGTTTTCAAAATCCAATATTATATTTTTTACTTCTTTTTTAATGAGATTAGTAAAGAGTTTTTCTAGACTTGTAGCATTGTAGAGATCAAGCTCTCCCGAGAGGAAGAGTATGTGTATATCCCTGAATTTTTTATGCTGTATTTCCATAGGAAATACATGTTAATAGCGGAGTGTTAGGTTTTGTTTAGAATAAACAGAAATGTCTGAAATATCAGAAAAAATTTCATTTTCTGAGAATACTGAAGCGGGTTTTTCAATGATAACATCTTCGCTGCCTGGTTTTCCTCCGAGAATCTGGATGGAATCATTGATATAATGGAGGCTGTCTTCCCGAAGCACCACCCGGTAAAGCGGTGAGTTTGCAGACAGCTTCTTGGGTTTCATTTCAGATGAAAGAATAAATCGGTTGCTGACCCTGCTGTCAAACCAGTGTACCAGTGATATACGCCCTTCGTTTATTTCAATACCTGTGATTCCACGCTTGCCGATTGCACATCCGCTGTTGAACATGCACGGAACAGGAATCTCACCGCTGTACAGCCGTGTTACAGGTTCGCTGTTCCTGTTTTTTCCGGAGCATACATCAAAGTTATGCTTAAGCTGGTGTATTCTTGCTGCTATTTCGGTCCTCTTTCCCAAGGGAGCATTTCGATAAGCCCGCAGGAGGCTTTCAATCATAAACCTCAATGAATCTACCCTTGAAAGAGATTCAAAAAGAGGTCTGTGAGTGTGACCGATTATCGATATCAGCTTGTTTTCCTTGGAGAAATCGTATATCCGTTTTTCGAGTCTCATCCTTCTTGCATAATCGTATTTCTTCGAAATATTTCCAATTCCCGACGGGTTTACAATGTAGCGCAGCAGAATTTCATTCAGCTTGTTCATATGCTGGTAATACCATGAAGCCTGATGTCCATGGAAGATAAACAGCGGATTGCGGATTCCGTCGATTTTCAATTTTGCCGCCTGCCTTGAACCGTAGCGGTTGTCTATAAGTCCCGATTCAAGCATGTCATCATGGTTACCGGTCAGTTTTATAAGCCTGTTGTCTTCGGCGAAACTGTCGAAGACTTCGTACAGTCCCAACCATTGTTTTCTAATCTGGTCAATGCGGAACTTCTGCAGCTCCTCAATGTCGCCGTTGAGTACCAGTGTATAGCCGTTTTTACTGTAAAAAGATTTCAGTGCATCAGTAAAAAGTTCTGAATTCTTCTTGAAATCGTCGTTTTTACCGCCGTTTCCAATATGAAGATCACTGAAAATTATAACCGGTGAAGTTTTGGATATGGAATACAATTCCGCGTTATCATATAAACGTGAAAGCTGTTGATTTGCATTTCCATAATCACAAACAGAATCTATATTTTCCACTATTTATATTTAGGCTTCATTTATTAGAAATGGGTTAGCTCACTGTTAAAATAACGCGAATAAGAATACGCGGGCGCAAAAGTATAAAGTTCTTGCTGTTGATACCCGGAGTTAAGTAAATGGAGAATCCGTTTACTTAACTCAAATGATAAAGTCGAAGACTTTATCATACTTGCCGATCATCGTTTTTTCAGTTATATTATATCGAAAGCAGAATGACCACATATCTCTCAGGAACAGGGGAAAGTCATGAAACGTACTGATCTTGCACGAAAAGAAAGAGATATCAAGAAAGCAATTAAAAAAGAAGAGCGACTGCAGAAAGGTGACAGAGCGGAAATGAGTGTTGGAGATTATATAAATGAGCTCCATTCATTCTTTTTCTTCGATGAAACTAAAATTTACAATATTGCAATTGATGACCGAATTCCGGATCTGCTTGAAAATATGATGGAAGATATACCTGAGAAACAGTGGGAAACTATCATCCGGAAAGCCGTCAGAAAAACAGGTGTAAAAGAAAAAGAGCCCGCAGTAGGCGAGCTCCTCAGTCTTATCCAATAGCAGTCAAATCAAGCTGCGGCAGGGTGGATACCGGTTCAGTAGTTACTGTCCGCGTATTCTACCCAGCCACCTGCTTTAACCAGTGATTCATCATATCCTGAAATACTGAATTCAACCATCTTCTCAATACTGCCTGACTTTACTATCATTTTTCTGGCTTCGAAGTCAGTTGATACTTCAGTTTCTTTTCCTGCGAATTCTGCAAAAAGCTCATCTATTACAGATTCTGGAAGGTTTACGGCCATCATTCCGCAGTTGTACATGTTCTGACGGAAAATTCTTGCAAAACCCGCAGCCGCTACAAGATTTATTCCTCTGGCTTCAAGTGCCCAGGGAGCATGCTCACGGGACGAACCACAGCCGAAGTTGTTTCTTGTAATAATTACCTCTATACCATCAAGATCTTTATTGGGATCAAAGCCGTCAAGCTTGAGATCTTCGAGCAGGTGAGGACCCATAGCCTTTTTTTCAATCTCGGTCAGGTATTTTGCCGGGATAATCTCGTCTGTATTTATATCGCTTCTGTCGATGAACAGTGCTTTTCCTGAAAAATTCTTCATTCCTTACTCCTTAAAGTCTGTCCGCTGTAGTCAGATAGCCTTTAACGGCTGTTGCTGCTGCTGTTTCGGGGCTTACCAGGTGGACCATTCCACCCTTTCCCATTCTACCGTTGAAGTTACGGTTTGTAGTAGAAACACAGACCTCATCAGCGGCAAGAACTCCATTACTCATTCCCAGACATGCACCGCAGGTCGGGTTTGTAAGACAGCAGCCTGAATCCATGAATACATCAATGAGGCCTTCTGAAAGTGCCTGCTTGTAGATGTCCGGAGTAGCAGGAGAAACTATAACTCTGAGACTGTCTGCAATCTTCTTTCCTCTGAGCACGGCGGCAGCTGCACGAAGATCTTCGATTCTTCCGTTTGTACAGGAGCCGATGTAAACCTGGTCAACTTTAACATCACCCATATCTTCAACATTCTTTATCTGGTCGGGCTTGTATCCAAATGTAGAAACTGGCTTAAGGCTGTCAGCATCAAGCTCAATTACCTGGGCATATTCGGCATCGGAATCAGGCAGCCACTGTGAGTAATCCTTGAGTGCCTCCTCTTTTGTTGCATATTCTGAGCTGATGAAGGGCCAGAGATAGTCAACCGTTGTGCTGTCCGGGTAGCAGATGCCGCATGTTGCACCGGCTTCAACAGCCATGTTGCAGACAGTCATTCTGCCTTCCATGCTCATTTCCTCGATTACTGGTCCGGCAAACTCTACAACATGGTTTGTTGCCCCATCTGTCCCGATTTTACCGATAATGCTAAGGATTATGTCCTTGGGGTAAACTCCTTCAGGCAGTTTTCCTGTTACATTTATCTTCATGGTCTTCGGGGATTTGAAGGCGCATATCCCTTTGAGAATACCAACTTCAAGGTCGGTAGTACCTACACCTGCAGCAAAGGCTCCGAAGGCTCCGTGTGTACAGGTGTGTGAATCGCCCATTATAATGGTAAATCCCGGTCTTACAAATCCCTTTTCCGGGAATATAGCATGACATACACCGTTTCTTCCTACATCAAAGAAATCCTTGATATCGTGACGTCTTGCCCAGTCTCTTAGAACCTTTCCCTGTGTTGCAGTAAGAGAATCCTTTGCTGGCGTTACATGATCGATTACCGCCTTGATTTTTGAAGAATCAAAGACCCTGTCCTTACCCCTTTCCATAAGATCGACAATGGCAGTAGGGGTTGTTATTTCGTGGCAGAAAACCCTGTCGAGCTTAATTACCTCGATCCCTTCTGACGGAGAGTCTATCCTGTGGGAGTCAAAAATCTTTTCAGCTGTTGTTTTACCCATATCCGGCTCCTTAAATTAATTTTCCGTAAATATACGGCCCGGGGTGATGATCCACATCGCCTTGAGGGGCTCGTTTCCGTTGTTTCTAATAATGTGAGGAATGTCTGATGAATATGATACCGTGTCACCTGTTTCAAGCTGGTATGTCGATGTTCCATATATAAGCTCACCACGGCCTTCGGTTATTGTTCCCATCTCTCTTCCCGGATGTCCGAACTCCAGATCACCCTTTTCCTTTCCGGGAGGTATATCAAGCAGAAAGGCTTCTACCGATGGATTGATATCCGAGTCCGGGATGAAGGAAAGCTGCTGGTATTCAACACCCTTGATTATCATGACATTCCTGTCCTGCGGTTTAACTATTGAAACAGCACTGTTGTTCTTGAGATCCCTGAACAGGTATTCCAGATCAAGGTTAAGAACATCTGCTATGGCAATCAGAGTGTCGATTGATGGTGAAACCCGGTTGCGCTCTATCTGGCTGACCAGGCTTTCACTTACTCCGGCCTGTCCTGCTACGTCCTTGAGCGTCATGTTTTTCCTTTCACGCACAAGCCTGAGCTTGTTGCCGAATTCTGCGTTCTTCTTAATCAATACTTAAACCTCTTTAGTATAATTTAAGCCTATTGAGTCAGTCTGTCAATATACCAGTTGCAACAACCAGCCGATTGCGGTATTTTATCATCAATATTATTGAAGAATCGGGAGAATAAAGAATGGCAGTATCAGCACACATACTTGAAATGTTAAAAGGGTCTTCACTGGTAAGGAAGATGTTTGAGGCAGGTACACAGCTTAAGGCTGAATATGGTGAGGACAATGTATATGATTTCAGTATAGGTAACCCCAATATTGAACCGCCGGTAAAATTTGCAGAGATTCTGAAAAAATATGCTGATGCAGAGATTCCAGGTAAACACGGATATATGCCAAATGCAGGCTATCCCGATGTAAGAAAATCAATAGCGGAATGGGTATCCAAAGAGCAGAATACGGCAGTTGATGCTTCCGGAATTATTATGACCAGCGGCGCGGGCGGTGCTATGAATGCCGTTCTGAAATCAATTATTAATTATGGCGATCGTGTTCTTGTAAGTGCTCCATGCTTTATGGAATACAAGTTTTATGCAGACAATCACGGCGGAAAGCTTGAAATAATTGAACCGGCAGAGGGCTTTGAACTTGATATTGATGCCTTTGAGAAGGCCATGGGACCCGATGTTGCTGCAGTTATTCTTAATTCTCCCCATAATCCCACAGGTACAATCTATTCTGAAGAAAATCTAAAGAAGTTTGCGGCCATGCTTGAACGGTCTGCAGCAAAAACCGGTCGCAGAATCTATATTGTCTGTGATGAGCCGTACCGGAAGATAGTTTTTGATGGAGCTGTTGTTCCTGCAATGTTTCCGATCTACAGAAACACTGTTGTTGTGACTTCATATTCGAAGGATCTTTCCATTCCCGGTGAACGTATAGGTTATGCCGCAATTAATCCTGCCGCAGATGACTACAATAATCTTGTAAACGCAGTAACGCTGTGCAACAGAATTATCGGCTTTGTTAATGCTCCGGCTCTAATGCAGCGGATTGTCGGCGAGATGCAGGGCGAGAGTGTTGATATGAATGAGTACAAAAGAAAGCGGGATATGCTCTGTGACGGGCTGTCTGATATCGGTTATGACTTTCATAAGCCTGCCGGAACATTCTATCTTTTTCCAAAAGCCCCCGGCGGAGATGATTCAGCCTTTGTTGATACTCTTCAGAAAGAGCGTATACTTGTAGTACCGGGTAAAGGCTTTGCTGCGCCGGGATATTTCAGGATTGCTTTCTGTGTTGCCGATAAGGTAATAGAGGGATCAATGCCGGGATTCAGAAAGGCTTTCGAACTGTTCTAATCATGTCCGTCAGGACGTGTCCCTTATGGGTAGAAGGGGGTAGTTATGGGGCTGATGGATAAATCACTTGATGCAAGACGGGTTTTCTCAGCTACGAACAAAAGAATGATGGATGCCCTGAATGAACTTCATGCATCCGGAGATACAGAGCTTCTGGATGATATAAATATCCTTATGTCTGCGGGTACGTATGAAGCTCTTATTGCGAAAGGTCTGTATAAAACCATTAAACGCTCAAAAAACAGCATGGAAGACAGTAATTTACCCGATCATGAACGCAGAAGGTCAGGTGAACGCTGATTGATGTGCTATTTACAAAATTAACATTCAATTAATTGGATAATTAAATGTTATGTGATATACTGACGAGGATATTAATATAACAATATTACAGGAGATTTCATTATGGGTGTTGCCGCTTCCACATTATTATTTCTTTCGATCGTTGGCTGCATTGCATACGGTCTTATCAACTGGAGCCGTGAAAGCACAGTTCCGCCTGTAACTGTACGGGAAGACGAACAGAATAATTTCTAAATATTTAAAAACCAATTCAAAATGCCGTTCCGGTTTTTGAATTGGTTCCGCTTATTTTTTCATTAATAATTTGCTTCAAAAAAAATCAAATCAGTGATAAACTCAGTGAAATAATTTTAGATAAAAATCTGGAGAATCAAAAATGCTTGGAATCCCTGATCTGTCGGTATTCCTTGCTTTTATCCTTACAGTATTTTCTGCAGCCGGCTGTGCGGTTTTCGGGTTCCTGAAATGGAATTCTGGAGGCGAGGTGTCGACTGAGGAAATGGATGAAGCAAGGGCCTGGTTTGCCGAGAAATACGAAGTAGATAAAGAACTTTCAGGAGAAATGGACTGATGCATATTTTTCCTTTAATTGTAATCATCATAATATATCTGGCTGTCATCGCATCTCTGGGCTGGGCAGGTTACCGTCAAACCAGAAACTCTGCTGACTACCTGGTCGGGGGGCGCTCGGTTCATCCCTATATAATGGCCATGTCCTACGGAGCTACCTTTATTTCGACATCTGCAATTGTCGGATTCGGAGGGGTTTCATCGATGTATGGAATGAGTCTTCTCTGGCTTGCCGCCTGCAATATTATAGTCGGTATTTTTCTGGCATTTATTGTCTACGGAACGCGTACAAGGCGAATGGGGCTTAATATAGGTGCTCAGACCTTTCCCGAATTCCTTTCAAGAAGAGTAGGATCTCCGTTTATTCAGTGGTTCGGCGGGCTTGTTATTTTTATTTTTATGCCTATATACACAGCGGCCGTTTTAATCGGCGCCGCCCGTATAATGGAAGGTCTTCTTGGAATACCCTTTATCTATTCTGTAACGATTCTTACTATTGTAGTGGCCGCCTATGTAATTATGGGCGGTATAAAAAGCGTCATGTATGCCGATGCCTTTCAGGGCACTTTAATGCTTGGAGGCATGCTGTTTCTGCTGATTTTTATCTACTACAAACTCGGCGGAATCGTTGAGGCACATTCCGCCCTGACTGCCATGGCGGATATGGTACCTGAAAATCTGAGGGCTATCGGACATCAGGGCTGGACAAAATCTCCTGCCTCAGGCAGTCCCCTGTGGTGGGTAATCTACTCTTCACTGGTTTTCGGTGTCGGAATAGGTGTTTTAGCCCAGCCGCAGCTTGCTGTAAGGTATATGACTGTAAAAAGCGATAAGGAAATTCACCGGGCGGTCCTGATAGGAGGACTGTTTATTCTGGTTTGCGTGGGAACAACCTATGTTGTAGGGCCTTTATCCAATGTGTATTTTATGAAGACTTCAGGACAGCTTGCAATTCAGGCTGCCGGAGGTAATCCGGACAGCGTAATGCCGCTGCTTATTTCAGATGTTATGCCGACCTGGTTTGCATACCTGTTCATGCTGGTGATTATCTCGGCAGCAATGTCCACACTCAGCTCTCTGTTTCACACCGTCGGCACAGCTGTCGGCCGCGATGTCCTTGAATACGGAATCATGAAGGGAAAAACCAAGGCAGGGGGAGTGCTTATAACCCGTGTCGGAATGGTTTTATCAATTATTTTTACTGTCCTTCTCTCTCTGAGACTGGGGCCCGGAATTATTGCCCGTGCAACGGCTATCTTTTTCGGTATAATGGCTTCCGGCTTTCTGGCTCCCTACACAGCCTCGCTTTTCTGGAAACGGCTTACACGCCGGGGGGCAATCGCCGGAATTGTATCCGGTCTTGGTGTACAGATTTTTGCCTATCTTTTTCTGCACGCAAAAGAGGCTGCGGTCTTCGGTATTTGCGAGGCTCTTACCGGAAAGGTGACGCTTCTGGGCGGAATCTGGGATTTTGTTGATCCGCTGGTATTCGGTCTTCCGGTATCCATCATAGTAACAATTGCTGTTAGCCTATGTACAAAAGTGGAAGATCCTGAAATAGTAGACAAGTGCTTTGCCGGTATAGGCAGATAAACTTTTAACAGACCCATACGCGGTATCGTGTTATACGGTGCCGGTTTTAATTTTTCATCAAGGAGTAGTGTCATGGGCGAAATGGTCCTTTTAGGCGATGAAGCGCTTGCATTGGGCGCAATAGATGCCGGTATATCATCGGCATATGGTTATCCTGGAACTCCATCAAGCGAGATAATGGAATACCTTTTAAATTATTCAAATAAGACAGGTAATATATTTGCCTCCTGGAGTTCAAACGAAAAGACAGCATATGAAGAGACACTCGGAGCCTCCTTTGTAGGAAAACGTTCGCTTGTAACAATGAAACATGTAGGACTTAATGTTGCGGCTGACCCCTTTATGAACTCGGCTCTTCTGGACATCAAGGGCGGATTGGTTATTGCTGTTGCTGATGACCCGGGGATGCATTCATCACAGGGTGAACAGGATTCTCGGTATTTTGCCGATTTTGCACGTATTATCTGCCTTGAACCCAGAAACCAGCAGGAAACTTATGAGATGACCAGGGAGGCCTTTGACCTTTCAGAGAAGTTTCATATTCCTGTCATGATAAGAATTGTAACCAGGCTGGCTCATTCCCGTGCAGTAGTTGTTCCCGGTGAAAAGAGGGCTCAGAACAGCCTGGAAAAAACAGACAATGTAAGAGGCTGGATGCTGCTTCCGGCAATGGCCAGAAAGAACTGGGCTACACTGCTTGATCAGCAGAAGGATTTTACAGACTACACATCCGCATCATCATTTAACTCTCTTACAATTAACAGCAGCTTCAAAGATTTCGGTGTAATTACAACAGGACTCGGCCGAAACTACTACGATGAAGCCGCCGAAGAACTTGGTCAGAAGCCTTCGCATCTGCACATAAGCGCCTATCCTGTTCCCCGGGACCTGGTACGGAAGCTTGCAGATTCAGTTGATAAGATTGTAATTCTTGAAGAGGGGTGTTCATTTGTTGAACGTTACCTCCGGGGATTTTTAAAACAGAGTGTAGAAATATCCGGAAAGATTGACGGCCCTGTACCTGCAGCCGGAGAGCTGAATCCTGATAATATCAGACCTGCACTCGGACTTGACTCAAGAAAGGGACCTTCTGCCGAAATGGCGCTTCCCGGCCGGCCTCCCCAGCTGTGCAAGGGTTGTCCGCATGCGGATACTTATGCTGCACTTAACGAAGCCAGAAAATCGTTTGACAACTCTATTGTTACTTCTGATATCGGTTGTTACTCGCTTGGGGCTCTGCCTCCGTATAATGCAATTGAAACCATTATCTGTATGGGCGCATCTGTGGGTACCGCAAAGGGTGCAGCTGAAGCCGGGTTTGAGCCGGTAGTTGCTGTAATCGGAGACAGTACCTTCATGCATTCCGGACTTTCCCCGCTGGTTGACGCGGTAGCATGCAAAACTCCCATGACTCTTATAATTCTGGACAATGAAACAGTTGCTATGACCGGCGGGCAGGAAACTATTATTCCTTCATCAAGGATTAAATCGGTTCTTGAAGGCATCGGAGTTGATCCGCAGCACATTAAAACCATCACTCCGCTTAAAAAGCACCACGAGGAAAATACAGCAGTCATCAAGGCTGAGATGGAATACAAAGGCCTTTCAGTAATTATTGCACTGAGAGAATGCCTTGAAACAGCAAGAAAGAACAGAAAATCCGGAGGCGCAAAATGAAATACGACATCATACTAGCCGGAGTAGGCGGACAGGGAGTTCTGTCGGTAGCGGCTGGAATTGCAACAGGAGCCATGCTTCAGGGGCTTAAGGTCCGTCAGTCCGAGGTTCACGGAATGGCTCAGAGGGGAGGCGCAGTAATGTCTCACCTCAGAATCTCCGACTGCGAGATCCCCGGTGATTTAATTGGTTTCGGTTCTGCGGATATGATTCTGAGTATGGAGCCGCTGGAAAGCCTTCGCTACCTTGAATACCTTAAGGCAGACGGAAAGCTTATTACTGCATCATCACCAGTAATAAATATCCCCGATTATCCTGAAGAGGCGGAAATTCTCAAGAATGTTGAGAAAACCGGTCAGGCTGAGATTGTTCAGGCTAAGGCAATTGCCCAGGAAGCCGGAAACATGAAATCGACCAATATGGCAATGATCGGTGCCGCTTCCAAATATCTTCCTATTAATCAGGAAAATATTGAATCGGCTATAAAAAATCTTTTCTCATCAAAGGGTGAGGATATCATAAATCAGAACATTGCAGCTTTCCGAGCAGGAAGAGGCTGAAAAAGTACATATCATAAGGGCAGCACTATGGAGATTAGATACTACGATAAAGAGATAGAAACTCTTGACAGGGAAGGCATTGAGAAGATTCAGCTTGAAGGTCTGAAAAAGACAGTAGATCAGGCGTTTAAGACTGATTTTTATGGAAAAAGACTGAAGGAGCACGGACTGAGTTCCGGCGATGATATCAGAACACTTGCCGATCTTTCAAAGATTCCCTTTACAACGAAGAATGATCTTCGTGATTCATACCCTTATGGAATGCTTGCCGTTGACCGTGATGATGTTGTGCGGATGCATGCATCAAGCGGTACAACAGGCACCCCCACTGTAATTTATCTCTCAGCTGCTGATCTTAAAAGATCGACCGAGATTACTACCCGATCAATAGTGGCGACCGGAGCACAGCCTAATGATGTTTTTCAGAATATGATGACCTACGGGCTTTTTACAGGAGGTCTGGGCCTGCATTACGGTGCAGAGAACCTTGGCATGATGGTTATTCCAGCAAGTTCAGGTAATACCGCCAAGCAGTTCAAGATGATGAAAGACTTCAGCACTTCGGTTGTTCATGCTACACCAAGCTATATGCTTTATCTTCATTCAAGGATGTCCGAGTTCGGATACAAGCCCGGGGACCTGAAGCTGAAGAAGGCATATATCGGTGCCGAACCGCATTCCGAGGATATCCGAAAAAAGATCGAGAAACTCTGGAATATCGAGGCATACAATTCATATGGGCTTTCAGAGATGAACGGTCCCGGCCTCGCCTTTGAATGTGTATACCGCGACTGCATGCATGTCTGGGAAGACGCATACATTGTTGAAATAATCGACCCGGATACCCTGCAGCCGGTTCCCGACGGTGAAGAAGGCGAACTTGTTCTTACAATTCTTAACCGTGAGGCAATGCCGCTGCTGCGCTACCGGACCAGGGATCTTTCACGTATTATTCCCGGGACCTGCCAGTGCGGACGTACTCATCGCCGAATTGCCCGTATGAAGGGCAGAACTGACGACATGCTTATAATCAACGGCGTGAATGTGTTCCCCTCACAGATTGAAGAGGTGATTATGCGGATGCCCGAGGTTGGAACCAACTACCTTATTGTCGTTCAGAAAAACGGGCCTCTTGATAAGCTGATTGTTAAAACTGAAATCACACCTGAGATCCTTACCGACGATACCAGGGACCTGTATGCATTAAAGAAGAAGATAGGTGAGAATCTTAAGGCTTCTATTTCTATCAGTCCTGTAGTTGAACTTCATGAACATGGAGTCCTTCCTGTTTCAGAGGGCAAGGCAAAACGGGTTCTTGATGAACGGGAACAGCAGTTTTAATAAGAGCAGGTCTAAAAATTTACTTTTTAGACCTGCTCCAATGTCTAATTGTCTGATGAAGTTGTTGTAAAAATTATCAATATACTCGATAATGATTCGTTATGAGTGATGAATCCAGAGTAGTAATTAAACAGAAGACAGTCGTAGCACAGGTCATGGAACAGATCCGCGACCTGATTGCATCGGGTAAATACAGTTCAGGCGATCGTATACCTACCGAACATGAGCTTGCTGAACGCTTCGGCATAGGAAGATCTTCCATAAGGGAGGCTGTCAGAGTTTTCAACTATCTTGGAATTCTTGAATCAAAGGCTGCCAAGGGAACTTTTGTTGCCGACAGCGCCAACATATCATCTGAAGCCCTTACCTGGGCAATCCTGCTTGGAAAGAATGAACTGTTCAACATGGTAGAAATGCGCGGCGCTCTGGAAGTATGGACACTTAAGAACCTGAAAAACACTGAACATGAGAATCCGGGAAAGCGCAGGGCTGTAGCCGATGAGCTTGAAGAGGTTCTTGAGCAGATGAAGATTGCCATCGGCAACAAGTCCATAGAAGAGCTTATTGAATGTGATTATAACTTTCATCATGTAATCATCAAGAGCAGCGGTAATGATCTGTTTGTGTCGATTTACAACGTTCTTCGCGATTTTATGTTTGAGGAAATCAAGGCCACATATGTGATATTCGAGAGCTATGATTATGCTATAGAGGAGCATATGGCCATAATAAACAGCATCAGGGGAACCTCAAAAACCGAGCCTGAAGATGCGATGATTAAGCATATCAATGATATTATCGGCAGGCTGAGGCAGTACCGGGAAAACGTCTGATTTACCTGCACATTATTCTCGGATCCTTCTTTTTCATCTGGTAATTAACCCATTTCCCTTTCTGGCCCGGGTATTCATAGATGCTTTCCTCTGCCTTTGCAGGGTCTTTCCGGGATTTATAATCAAGATCCTTTCTTTCCATTGAAGTCTTCCAGTTATCAGGCGCAAGCTCCTCAAAAAGCCATCCCTGATCAGCATCGAATTCATGATCGGTATTTTTTCTGTCGGGGATATCCGGTCTTCTTCCGTCTATCTCAATCCATGAAGCGGCCCTCCGTGTCCAGGCCCCTGTTGCCTTGAGCTCATCGAGGCTCCTGAATTTGTCATTTGAACGTGTGCTGACTATGCGTTCCGCAGATTGAGGGCCGATACCAGGCACCCTGAGCAATTCCTCCATTGATGCTTTGTTTATATCAACAGGGAAGAGGCTTTGATTCATTACCGCATATGCTGTTTTGGGATCAGTCTCAAGAGGTATATTTCCCCGTTCATCAAAAACAAGGTCGGGGAGGCGGAACCCGTAAGCCCGTAACAGAAAATCGCACTGATAAAGGCGGTGTTCCCTTAAAAGAGGAGAACCCCTGAATTCTTCCCCTTCTGTTTTCATGATGCTGCCGATGCCTGCCTGCAGCCTTCCGGATGCTGCCGGTGTCTCATGGCCGCCTCTTTCCTGGTAGGCTGAGAAGTATGCCCTGAACATGTGAAAATCACGGTAAAGGTAATCAACTGTATTCATGATGTCCAGATCTTTTTCATCTGCTGCGCCTACGACAAACTGGGTGGTTTGGCTTTTAGCTCTGATATAGGATTGTCCGCCGTCTTCCGCTTTTTTCCGCAGCAGCCCGGCAACTGATTCTGCCGCAGGCAATATGTCTTTGTATAAGTCCTTGTCGGGTGCTATCTGACGGAGGTAGCCGGCTTCAGGGGCTTCAAGGTTGATGGAAAGTCTGTCGGCATAACGGGCTGCTGCTTCTATCAGGTTCTCTGAGCAGCCGGGAATTACTTTTAAATGCAGATAGCCCCTGAATTTGTACTTAAATCGGAGAATTTCTGCGGTTTTGACCATATTCTGCATCGATGAGTCCGGACTGCATGAAACCCCTGATGAAACAAACAAACCGTCCACAAGCCTCGCACGGTACATCTGTATAAAAGATGCTGATAGCTCTTCCGGCGACATTGTTACACGGCGAAGGCTGCCGTTGCTGGTTGCGAATTTGCAGTATGTACACTTATTTCTGCACTGGTTGGACTGCAGTACTTTGAGGATGAATACAGTCCCCTGTCCGGGAACGGATGCAGGGTAGATCCAGTCGGTGAGCGGATTCTGCGGATCTCTTGTCCTGCCTCTCTGTCCGCTTTTTCCAGTCGAGCATGTTGCAAGACAGACATCGTATCTGGCTGATTCGGCAAGTTCTGTAAGTTTCTGCGGTACATCAGGTTTTATAGAATAACTGTACATATGTTAAGTATATCACCGGCCCGGCAGGGGTACAAGCGGTAAGATTACTAATTTATATAGAGTTCTTCACCGTCAAAAAACAGGGTGTAACTTTTCTCACAGCTTTGTCCGTTAGCCTTGATGATATCTGATGCAGGGCTGGCAATCAGTTCATCGAGTATCTCAGGAGGGTAGGAAAGCGTGATTTTTATCTGTTCACCGGGACAGGAAAAGGCTTTCTCTGCGGCTTCACTCCAGATTATAAAACTTCTGATTATCTGCCAGATTTGCTTTTTTCCGGTGCTCAGGAATGTGTTTCTCAGAAACTCTGCGGTAGTAATGCTGCGAAAGTTTTCTGTACCGGCCATACGCATCAGAAGAGCAGACGGTTTCAGATCCAGCTCTCTGCAGACGGCTCCTAGCCAGATAAATGAACGCTCGATGTTATAAATTCGATCCAGTACGGCAGTCAGTTCATCGGCTTTTGAAAGGTCCTCTGCTGAAAATGTCTCAGAGCCGGTTATTCTGTAATCGGGGAAGCCGGTGTGCTGTATGCCGAAATCCTGTGTTTGTGTACTTAATTTTGTTCCGGGGAGAATGGAAAGGGGAAAAATATCTATGTTGTTCGGCATTGCAGATACCGCAAAATCGACTGATTCTATAAACCTGTCAATGCTGTCACCCGGCAGCCCATATATCAAATCTATTCCAAACCGCAGACCGTAGTCACTCATCATCAGGCAGTTGCTGATAAACTTTTCAACATCAAGCTTTCTGTTCGCCAGCTTTAAAACCTCAGCATCGGTACTTTGAAGACCAATCTGAAGGCTGCAATCAAGCTCTGAAAAAAGCTCGCAGAGTTCCAGGGTCATCAGTTCGACTCTTATTTCAAATGTATATTCGGCATCAGGGTAGGTCTCAATAATCAATCTAAGGATTTCAGCAGCCTCGGAACTTTTGAAGTTGAAGGTTGGGTCAAGGACCCATATCTTTTTTACTTTAAGGGAGCGGAAAAATTCTAACTCCTCTTTGATGCGGGTGGGGCTGATCTGCCTGATTCCTTTCTCGCCTCCGGCTTCATAGCAGAAGCTGCAGTTATAAGGACATCCTCTTGTAATTTCCCATAAGACTCCCTTGTACCTCGATTTTGCCGAGAGTAAAGACGGGTAGGGGGATACTGATGATGAAAAATCAGCAGTATCGCTGTGAATAAGAATATTTACAGATTCTACCGCAAGTTTTTCAATCTCTGCTTTTTCAGCAGGCAGATTTGACAGAATCTGCTGAACTGCTTTTTCACCTTCACCGGTAACTATAAAATTAAAAAGTGATGAGCCTGCAAAATCATCGGGCGCAGCTGTTACCTGGGAGCCTCCGGCTATCATAATGGTTCCGGGGTTGTTCTTCCGGATGAGAGCCGCTGTCTGCAGAACTGCTTCAGCATTCCATGTATAGCAGGAAAATGCTATAACCTCGGCTCCTGTTCCGGTCAGCTTTGAAGCAATTACATCGGGTTCTGCAGGAAGGTAGAAGTCGCGAATTCCTGTGCTCCAGCCGGCAAGCTGCGGGTTCTGTTCAACTGCGGTTTTAAGAACGGCAGCTGCAAGGGGGAAGGCCGGAGGGGTGTTTTCTATATGTATTACGGTAAATATTATTTTCAAGGTATCTTGAAGCTACAGCAATACCGCGAAATTTTCAAGGAGGGAGCTAAGGCTTTGGTTTTAAGGATTGTAACTGTTTGATTAAGGTTTTTTTACTGCAGAAGATCTTCAACGGGGATTATCTCTGCAAAGCGGTTTTTGAAGATTCTGTTATGGTGATTATAGATCTGCTCGGCAGTGAGGTATTCATTGTCGAATGTTGTGTGAGTCTTTTCGGGGACAATCACTTTGAAGCTTTTTTCATATGCGGAGCGAATTGTTGTGTCAACACAGTATTCGGTCTGCATTCCGGTTATCACCAGTTCTGAAAAATCGCCGTGTTTTCTTATTTCTTCTTCAAGATTGGTGTATTTGAATGAGCAGTTGAACCGCTTTTTTATCACAAGTTCACCTTCTGCAGGTTTCAGCTCTTCGACTATCTGCCAGCCCGGAGTGTCAGGTTCAAGTTCGGTTCCGCGTCCGGCGCAGTGCTGAACGTGAATAACGGGCTGGCGATTAATACGCTGATTGATAAGAAGCTGCTGAATGTTATTCAGGACTATGTTAAAGTCATGGGGCTGTTCATCAGCCAGAGCCTGCTGCATGTCTATGATAAGTAATATTCGTTTGTTCAATTCCGGCTGTTTTTCTCACTTGTTTTCAAGCTCATGTTTTTCACGCATGGCCTGTTTCAGTTCGCTTTCCTTAATAAAGCCAACTTCTACGGCAATTCTGCCGAATCTTTCAGATTTGTCCGGTCCAAGTTTTTCCTGAATCAGTTTTATCTTTTTTGCCTGTTCGACTGAAATCAGGCCTCTCGAAACAAGGTAACTCCCAATCTTAAGTTTAGGTTTACCCGGCATAGTATCCTCCTGTGAAACCAATGCAAGTCTCATCAGGAATATTCTACATCAGAAGTACTCTATTTTCATTAATTTTTCTAATGAATTCAGTAAAACATATAGTAAATTAGTACTACTATTTTTGCATTCCCTTTCTGGTAACCTCGGCCCTTCCAAGAAAGCCGGAGGCGTAAAGGACTACACGGTTTCTTCCGCCTTCCTTTGCATTATACAGGGCTTTGTCCGCATCCTCAAGCAAATTTACTGCATTTCGGCCCGGAGTGAACTCTATCATTCTGGCGCCTATGCTGACAGTAATATTTAGTTTCTTTGATTCAAAGTGGATTGGAGTTTCCTCAACAGATTTACGGATTCTTTCGGCAATTTCTTTGAGCAGGGCAGAATTGCAGTTAGCAATAAGTATAGAGAACTCTTCACCACCGAAGCGTGATACGCAGTCTTCGGCCCTTGTACTTTTTCTCAGCACATTTGCAAGTGTGACAAGGGCTTCATCACCGGCTACGTGCCCGTGAGTATCGTTAAAGTTCTTGAACTTGTCGACATCGAGTATCAGCATTCCGGATCTAACTCCGTGCCTGCCTGCGTGGGCAATTTCCTCTTCAACCCTGCTTATAAAGTAATCATAGTTAAACAGACTGGTCTTGGGGTCGGTGATGGAGCTCTCATGATGAAGACCGTTCTGGATACTTACAGAAAGAAAGCGGATCATCCGGTCCATGTACAGCTTTTCAAGTTCTCCGTATTCATCGGCTGTAAACTTTTTACCCAGTATAACAAGGCCGTAAAGACCTCCGATACCATGCATGGGGTATATCAGTTCAGGCCCGTATCGGCGGAAATCATCTCCGAAGTTCTCTTCACCGAGGGCTTTTTCAAGATCTTTGAAACTGGCTGCAGCCGGGGTATGCATGAAATGTTCTTTGAGAAGGTCGTAGTACCGCGCAGGGATTTTGTCATCGACTTCTTTGAGGTTCCGGTAGGTATACTCGCGAAGGTTTTTGCCTCTCGGCGGCTCAATAATAAAGGCCAGAAACTGGGGGATGAAGTGATCGAGTATTCTGCTGATCATGAACTGCAGCATTCCGTCTACATTGGAATTGGTAATCAAAAGCGCCGCATCGGTAATTATCTTTTCAAGCTCACGGTTTTCACGCCGTAATGCCGCCAGATCGCTGAGTGCACCGGTTTGCTGCATTTTATTGAACTGTTCAAGTATATTATTATCAGCCATTTGTATATTTCTCGGTAATTTACGCCTATTTGTGAAATTTTATAGAAGTATATAGTAAGAAACCAATACAGGCAATAAAAAATAAAATTTGCTTTCATGCTGCAAATGAGTTTAAAATTCGGATATACCGTCTGCAGGAGGTCCAAAATGGGGACAAAATCAAAGCTGAAGAAGAAAGATTATCTGAAGGAACTGAAAAGGCTTACCACTGAGCTTGTTAAACAGCAGCAGTGGATTAAAAAACAGGGATTAAAGGTTGTTGTTCTTTTTGAAGGCCGTGATGCAGCAGGAAAGGGGGGCGTAATAAAGGTAATCACTGCCGGTTTAAACCCCCGCGGAGCCAGGGTCGTGGCACTGCCTGTTCCTACAGAAAAGGAGAAGAGTCAGTGGTACTTTCAGCGCTATGTGACTCATCTGCCTTCCGCCGGTGAAATGGTTTTTTTTGATCGTTCCTGGTACAACAGGGCGGGGGTAGAGCATGTTATGGGCTTCTGTTCCCATGATGAATATGATGAGTTCAAACGTTCGCTTCCTGAATTTGAGCGTATGCTGATTCGAAGCGGAATTATTCTGATTAAATACTGGTTTTCGGTAAGTGATGAAGAACAGGAAAAGCGGTTCCGGGACAGGCTTAAAGACCCTGCAAAGAGGTGGAAGCTCAGTCCGATGGATATGACGGCCCGTTCAAAGTGGGTTGAGTATTCTAAGGCGAAGGATGAGATGTTTGCATTTTCTGATCTGCCAGATTCTCCCTGGCATGTGGTTGATGCAGATGACAAGTTCTGCACCAGGCTTAATACTATAGATCATTTTTTAAAGCAGATTCCGTATCAGGACCTTACTCCGGAACCTATAGATCTGCCCGAGCGCCAGTCGCCTGAGGGGTATATGAGGCCTCCGATGGATTCGCAGAAATGGATTGAAAAGGTGTATCCGGATTTATTGACATAAAAAGCATTTAAGTGGTATCTTTACCAGCACATAACGGGCTGTAGCGCAGGGGTTTAGCGTACAAGTCTGGGGGACTTGGGGTCGCCGGTTCAAATCCGGCCAGCCCGATACCGTTTAAAAAAGCACCTTAGAAGGTGCTTTTTTTGCACCATAGTGGCCTGGGCTGCTGCACTTCGCTGTCTTTCGGCCAGCCCGAGAAGAGGGTGTTGGCCACGGATATATTGGGTAAAGATATGCGGTCACACGGTTAGTGGGGTGGTGAAGGGCAGCGGTTCACAGATGAACGTTTGTTTGTATTATCGTAGAAAAATTTTTTCTTGCTGGTGTATCAGGTGGAAATACTCAGAGGCGCTTCATGAATTTCCCCTGGAATAGTGTACCTAATTTTTACCTGGTGAAGTATAAACTGTTCCTTACGTAGAGGTAATCTAAAAACATAATGATTAACCCGCATTTCTCACAACTAAATGTGAAAACTGGTTCTTTGTTGGAAAAAGCCAACATTAAAACAATATTGCAGGGTTAATGATGGAAAATATCAACAATAATTGGGCTTCAATGACCGATTCCGCACTTATAAGTGTTATAGGTACATATATTAAACATCAGCGACTGGGACAAAACAAAACTCAAGAAAAAATAGCATATGAAGCAGGGATAAATAGAGGTACTCTTGTTCAAATTGAGAATGGGGAATCAATTAGGCTTTCCTCTCTTATTCAGATATTGCGAGCTCTTGATTTATTGTACCTGATGGATAATTTTATAATCGAAGACAAGATAAACCCGATTCAATATGCAAAATTACAGGAAAAAAAAAGAAAAAGAGCAAGTTCAAATCAAAATGTAGTTGAACCTGATAAGGATTTGGAATGATAGATTATGCATATGTAAAAATATCGAAAAAGATTTAAAAAAGAAAAATGATATCTCCAACGATAAATACACTACTGCATTGCTTTGTTTGTATTGCACGATATACGAGGATTGTCTTTCCTGTATGGTGCTTATTAAGGAGCATCTTTTAGCAGCTGTTTCTCATATTTTAAGAAATATGTTGGAAGCCTTTGTTGACTTTATAAATCTTAATAATGATGAGAGCTATTTATCATTATTAGAATTGGATTACCATAAACATCGAATTAAGGTTTTTAAAGAAGGTTTGTTTGAAGGGGATTTTAAAGTGGATGATGTAAAGATTGACAGTATAAAGGCTAAAATAAATGAATTTGAAGTGAAAATGGAAAAGTACTGTCAATTAAGTCCAAATTTAAAAGCGCCGGGTTGGAGAATTTCTATAAAGGTGCTTATATTACGCTTTGTGGTGAGACGCACAATAATTTGGCAGTTCTGATGGATCGTTCATATAATTCTGAACGCGATGTTTTTATGTTGGTTAATGAAAGACCTATTCAAGCCTTTGTGGCTCATATCGAAACAATATTCTATATTATCGCTGAAGCGACTGAAGTTATCTATGAAAGAATGCATATCAGCAATGATTTTCTTGATATCAAAATAAAGCAAATGAAAAATTATCTATCAAAGAATCCATTTCAGTCTTAAAAAATAATTAACTATTGAAGAGAAGGGGGATTGTAATATGAATAAAATTTTGAAGATTTCAATCATTTTTCTTTTAGTACTATCGTTGTTATCAATCATTCTTTATGTTGTCAATTTTAATGGTGGACTATCTGACGACCCAAATCATTGGGGAGCATTCGGTTCATTTATAACTCCAATCTTAACAATGCTGACGATGATTATTTTACTTATGAATTTGAATATGCAGGATCGTGAATTTAAATACCAGCAAAGACAAAAATACATTCTCGAATTGAATAATTATATTTCTGAACTTTTAAATTTGTATTATCCAACTAGTATTTATAAAGGGCTTGTAGCTTCTGGAAAACCTTTTAACATTGATTCACACGGTGAAGAGAATGAGTTTTTACCGCACCGAAATGACAAAATTGTCACAGAAGCGATTGCTTTAGACATGAAAATTAAATTTATAAGTGAAACATATATTTCCGATAAGCTTTTAAGGGCAAAAATTCATTTATTCAAACTTGTTACAGTGCCTACGATTATTAATTTCTATTCATTAGAAGTGTTTCATCAACCTGAATTTAAAGAATATTCTTCAACTTTTGTAAATTTCTTAGCTGGGAATATCCAAGATGGAATTTCTAAAATGTTATCATTTGAGAGACTTATTAGTGTTCAAGAGCTGGAAGCAAGTATCCCTAAAATTGAGAAAGAGATAGAAAGTATCCTTGATAAAGCTATAAGGTGAAAATATAAGACTTTTTAATATTAATGTGCAACTTTTTTTTCTATGTCGCTTTTATATATTCAGCTAGTGATGTATAGAAGTTTGAGGTATGGCAGTCGACATTTGAAATATCATCGTCTGCAGGTAATCTTTTCTTTTGTTCCTTTATGATATCATGCTCTTGGTAAATCTGTGAACAAGATCTATCAAACAACAAACCGCTTAAATATAACCCTTGAACCCTGAAAATTAACAAGATAACCGACCTTAAGCTTACTGATGCGGAGATAGTTTATAAGCTGTGCTTCATGAGCAGATGAAAGCGCCTGAACAGATTTGATTTCAATGATGATACTGTTATTAACCACAAGGTCAGAGAAAAACTCACCGACAACTTCACCCCGGTAATGCACATTAAGTTGGGCATTATTGACAATATTTAACCCAGTGGCTTTCATCTCAATGTAAAGTGCATTATGATAGCATGATTCAAGCAAACCCGGCCCAAGTTCATTATGAACCCTGAAAAAAGCTACTACAATTTTATTTGATAATTCTGTTATAGAGTTTCTTAACTGACAGTTTTCAACGAAAACTGTCAAATCTTTTGTCAAAGACAAAAGATTCAGCCTCACTGTTTTTATTAAAAACAGGCAGGCTCACTTTCCGGATGCTCAAGGCCGGTCCGAAGGATCGCTTGCTCTGGCCTTGAACCTCCGGAAATAAGATGTAAAATTGAGTATTACGTGGAGGCAGTTCCTAAGTGTTCTACTTTTCAACCTTAAACTTTCTTATATCCGTGCCAATCCGTGTGACCACATATCTAAGCCACATATATCCGTGGTTCAATAATCTCCCAGCGGATATTATGAAAGCAGATCTACGTTTTCTCCGAGTTCATCGTCCTCGATAACCTCAGCTTCCGGGGGTGTTTTTTCCGGAGGCGGGAGCGGCTGTTCGGCAGGCTTTTCCGGCGGTGGTATCGAAGGATCTACAGGTTCAATTTCCATAATGTTCCTCCTTATATTAAATTTATCCATAGACAGTCGGAAAGTACAGAGAAAGTTAATTTATACATTGTAGAAGTTCTTCTCGGCTGTAAGAAATCCGCCTATAAATTCAATAGCGCTGATAATTTAAGAACCATCATCAACTCCGTTCCCCAACGATACATAATTTTATATAGTTTACAAAATAAATTAATGATATTGTATAATCTGGTAGGAACATTTATGAATCTTAACGAATATATCAAGGTTGCTCATTATTATTACAGGAAAGGCATGACTCAGAATGAAATTGCAAAGAAAATGCTGACATCCAGACAAAGAGTTAATCGGATATTAAAATATTGTTTAGATAAAGGTATTGTTAAAATTGTAATTCAGGATATTGAAGATCGAAATATTGAATATGAAACTGAATTCGAGACATGCTCGGGTCTAAACGAAGCAATAATTCTAAATTGTGACGAGGATATAAACAACTCACTCGGACTTGCTGCTGCGGCTTATCTGGACAGGATTATTAATGATAATGATATTATTGGTTTTTCCAGGGGCAGAGCCCTTTCTTCAGCTGTAGCTAATTTAGAAAAATCTGATAAAAAGAACCTGATTGTTACACAACTGGTAGGCGGTTTGAATGCCAGGGAGTCAAATGTAAATTCAGATGACATCGTACGCCAGTCTTCAGAAATCCTGGATGCAACACCATATTTTATGTATGCTCCAATTATTGTCGAAAATAAGCAGCTCAGAGATTCAATGCTTAAAGAAAGTTTTTTTGCTCAGGTATATGAGAAAATGAAGAATTGTACTGTTGCGGTAGTCGGCCTTGGTGATATGTCCGAGGAATCTTCGTTCATACAGGAAGATTTTCTGTCTGAACAGGAAAAAAAATCTTTAAAAGATAAAAATGTAGTTGGTGAAGTGTGTACCCACTTTTTTGATGATAAAGGTAATGTTATTCAGAGTGATCTTAACGGCAGGGTATTTGCGATAGATTTGGAAAGTTATAAAAACATTCCAATCAGGATTGGCATCGCCGGCGGTGAAAAGAAAGTTTCTGCTATCACGGGTGCTATACGCGGAAACCTGATAAATATACTAGTTACAGATTCCATTACTGCTGCTGCAGTCCATCGAAATTTAAAAAAATAAAATCTTTTCTTTATCCAGATATTTAACAGCAACCCTCACTTTAAAAAATAGCTTATAAATCTCTAAATTTTTTCTTAAAAAGCTTTACTTCTCAGGTATGCTGTGTTAGTCTGTGTTCAGGTGTTACATATGAACACAAAGTGAGCATATGTAACACCTGAAAATTGAATAAAAATAGGAAGCATATATATGTCAACAAAAACACATCGTATGAATCATCTATTTAGGGAAGACAGAAAGGTTTTTATCATGGCAATGGACCATGGCAATATGTTCAATGTTCTGCCGGCCATGAAAGAACCTGGAAAAATAATCAGTGAAGTCGCCAAAGCAGGAGCAGATGCTTTTCTGTCTACCGTTGGACTTGCTGCTAAATTTGCAGATAAGTTTCACGGCAGGGGGATAATTCTTCGTCTGGATGGTTCATGTTCATTTTTGGGTTCAAAGTCAAAGCCTCTGCAGACTGTTGTTAAAGTTGAAGATGCATTAAGACTTGGGGCTGATGCGGTTATCAGCATGGGGTTCCCTGGATCCAAATGGGAAGACCAAATACTGAATGACCTTTCAAGAAATATACTGGACGCCGATCAGTGGGGTGTTCCGGTTGTTGCTGAGATGCTTCCCAGGGGGTTCGAGGGAGGTGAAGATTCACGTACTCCGGAGAATATAACCTTCGCCTGCAGAATGGGTGCTGAGATGGGCGCCGATGTCATTAAAACCGAGTATACGGGGTCACAGGAAACATTTCATGAGTTATGTGAAAGTGTATATGTTCCGGTAGTTATTCTCGGGGGCAGTAAAAAAGTATCGGAAGAGAAACTTCTCACAGAAATTAAAGATTCGATTGATGCCGGCGGTGCGGGTGTAGCTATGGGAAGAAATATCTGGGGACATGAAGATCCTGCCAGATATGCAGGTGCTATAGCAAAAATGATACATGAAAACTGCAGTGTTGATGCAGCTCTCAAAGAGTTGAATAAGAAATTCTAGGAGAAAAGATGAAGACATACAAAGTTGCAATTCATTCAGATGTGAAGAAATTCAATTTTGATGAAAAAGAAATCAGGGAACCACAGGGATCGCAGGTTCTTGTAAAAATCACCAATTGCGCTATATGTACGCTGGAACAAAGAATCTATAACGGTATTTTCCAGAGATATCCGTATGCGGGAGGTCATGAGGCAGCCGGAACAGTTGAGGCGGTAGGCGATAAAGTTAAAAATCTGAAAATCGGTGACAAGGTAGCCGCCAGGATTTTGACAACCTGTGGTGAATGTTATTACTGTCGAACAGGTCATGAAAGTAAATGTGAGACTGCTTTTATTGCAAATATCCATGAAGGGGTCGGTGGGCCCGGCGGATTTGCAGAGTACATGCTGATTGAGGCTAAAGCCCTGTACAAAGTTTCTGATGACCTTGATTTAAAATATGCAGCCTTGACTGAACCATTAGCCTGTTGTGTGCACAGTATTAATAACGCAAATATACAGCTTGGAAATGATGTGGTTGTTGTTGGAAACGGGATTATGGGTGCTTTCCATATTCAGCTGGCAAAGCTTAAGGGGGCCAGAGTTATAGCCTGTGAGGTTGATGACAAGCGACTGGAGTTGGCGAAGCTCATGGGTGCAGATATTCTTATAAACTCGCGTGAAGAGGATGCTGTAGCAAAAGTCAAAGAATATACTGATGGAAGAGGGGCGGATGTTGTGTTCTGCACCGCTGCATTAACATCGCTTGCAGACCAGAGTATCAATATGACAGGAAATAATGGCTTTGTAGTTATGTATTCCTCTTTCCCGAAAGGCAAACCTATTGAACTGGATGTTAATTCAGTCCATTCATCAGAAAAGATTATCACAGGGGCCGTGAATTCAAACACTCAGGATTTTATGTCAGCAGTTAGACTGCTCTCATTCGGAATAATCGATGCATCGAAACTTGTTTCAGAGGTTGTTCCGTTATCAAACATTGATTACGCCTTTGAGAGGGCAATAGATCCGGCTACATATAGAATTGTAATTGAAACATAAAAACATTGTTTTAAAGCAGGTTGAATCTTTAAGGAATGATTAGGAGGATAGATTAGTATGTCAAAAAAGGAACAGGGAAAGCTGGGGTTGATGGACAGTTCATCAATCTTGATCGGTGGAATGATTGGTAGCGCAATCTTTTCATTATCCGGTGTTACAATTTTAAATGCAGGCCCGGCTGCAATTTTATCATGGATAATCGCTGCAATTATTCTTTTTGCCTATGGTCTTCAAACTGCGGAATTATCAACTATTTTTCCGCACTCAGGTGGTATTTTTGTTTTTCCCTCCAAGTCTCTTGGTAAAACAGAAAAGCAGGGGAAATTATGGGGCTGGATATCTTCATGGGCATATTTATTCGGATGTATTGCAGGTGCTGCTTTTTCTGCAATTTACGTGAGTATTTATCTAGGGGTAAGTTTTCCTGCATTGGGAGCATATCAGGTGCCTTTGGCAATTGCGGCTGTTTTATTCTGCGGTATATTAAATGTTGTAAAAATAACAGCTATGGGAAAGATAAACACCGGCCTGACCATTGGTTTGGCAGTAACAATGGTAATATTTATTTGTATTGCACTGTTTTCCGGACATTGGGATTCAAGCTTATTAAAACCATTTTTCACTCAGGGCGCTGAAGGAACATTTGGATTTATGGGAGCTATTCCTGTAGCAATGGTCGCATTTGGTTCGATAGTTTCAGTTTCATTTATGGTTGGCGAAATTAAGAATCCAAATAAAACTGTCCCCAAGGCAATGTCAATTGCAATGACTGTAGTTTTAATCTTATATGTACTGACAATTCTGGCTACACTTGGATTAGTGAACTCCGGTTTTCTGCAGGAAAATCCCGGTATGGCATACATTCCCCTTTATGCAGCTGCATTTACTAAGCTTGCATCTATTCCATGGCTTGTACCATTGATTTCAATATCTGCAGTTCTGGCGCTTCTTACTACAATAATAGTTGTTATAGCATTATCCGCCAGGGCATTACAGGCTTCTGCTGAAAGCGGGATCCTTCCAAAGTTTTTTGCTAAAACGAGCGATAGCACTAATATGCCGGTTAACTCACTTATAGTTGTAATGGTTGTTGTCGGTGTTGTAGCAGCATTTCCGAAGTTTACGAATCTGATAGTCAATCTTGGTGCGCTCTGTAACGCAATTGTTGTTGCTATAGTATGTTTGACCATCATTGCAGCTCGAAAAAAGAATCCTGATGTTAAAGATGTATTCAAGGCACCAGGTGGAAATTTCCTACCAATAGCAACATTTGTTATAATAATTTGTGCATATATTCCGGGAATTGTATCCGGAGGATGGCAGCTATGGGCCTGGACTGCCGGATATTTTGCAATTGGTATGATTATTTTTCTGATTGGAACAAGGAAAAGTTCTCCAAGCCTGGTTAAATAATACTTTTATGGATTTCGAAGGGCTGGAGTTCTTCGAAATCCTTGCATTTGCCTGCAATATCAAACAGAGTTAATTCCTGTTTTTATAATCCAAAGAATTGAAATCTTATCTGAAAGAGTTGATATGAGAATTTTGAATAATAAAGAAATTTGCACAGAAAATAGATGTATTGCTTTTGGTGATTTTGATGGAATTCATCAGGGCCACATGAGTGTTATAAATAAAGTTGTAGAATTGGCTCAAAAGAATAAATTAAAACCTGCAATAGTTTGTTTTGAATATCCAGATGAAATTATGGAGAAACAAAAAATACTTTCTACAAAACTTGAAAAATATACCTTACTCAAAGATTCTGGTCTTGATGAGATTATTTCTTTTGCAGCAGAAAATAAATTTGATGGAACAGATATCGAAAATTTTATCAATGATTTTCTTTGTAAAACTGCCAGTGCAAAGATCATTGTTGCAGGGAAGCAGGATCCCAACATTAAGAGGATTCAATCTTGCTCTATAAAGTATGGTTTTAAAATAATAGAAGTTGATACAGTTGAGTTTGAAAATAAACCTATTAGCTCTGAACGAATACTCGATGTGCTAAGCAAAGGTTCTCTTGAGCAAGCTAACAGGATGCTTGGGCATCCATATCTGATAATGGGTGAAGTCATGCATGGAAAAGCTCTCGGGCGTACCGTGGGCATGCCGACTGCAAATATCGGGTTTGAGCCATGGAAGCAGCTTCCTTCTGACGGTGTCTACGGCACGCTTTCAGACATTGACGGAAAGGCTGTTAAAGGACTCACTAATATAGGTAAGCGCCCTTCTGTAGATGATTATGACTACCTGACTATTGAAGCATTTTTACTTGATTTTTCAGGTGATTTATATGGAAAGATCATAAGTCTTGAGGTTCATGTATTTATAAGAGGTGTTAAAAAATTTAACTCTATTGAAGAAGTTAAACAGCAGGTCAACCATGATATTGATTCAATAAGAGCATATCTGGATAAGTTATAATAGAGTCTAAAAATAATTTTAGCAATTACAATTTCAATTTTTCAATGAACTGTTTTTGGTATTTAATCTGAAAACAGTTCATTACAAGTTTACAGAAGTAAAAATATATAGGTACAACTTTATAACAAAAAGTTCACAGTGGCATACCGGAAACTTAGACTCTTTGTTTGATAAAAAAACATTCTGTGTTCTGATAAAGATAAAGCCACAGGCGAAATCTGCGTAAAAAATACCTTTTAACTTATATCAGTGCCCATCACTTTTGCGGCTGCTCCGTGGTATATGTGACCGCATAGCGTGATATATATCTGTGGTTATATAATTTCTTAAATCTTACTGTTGTTTCTCCCTGTCAGGACATGCCGGCAATAGACTGAGCGGATATTTTCTATTATTATGCAGAAATGCAGTACGCGTTATGATGTTGATTGCAGCTTATTTGGTGTGCTGGAGAGGGAGATTAACAATGAATAATGCGTCAGGTGTGAAGAAATTTGTCTTTCTGTTTATAATTATACTTTTTGTTTCAGCCGTTCCTGTCTTTGCCTCCGAAAATGAAGAATCAGTTTTAACCGAAAAAATGACCGAACTCGTATTCGAAATCGGAGTAATCCTCTTCGCAGCCAGGTTGGGCGGTTTTCTTATGAAGAAAATCAATATGCCGTCCGTTCTCGGTGAACTTCTGATGGGAATAGTAATCGGCCCCTATCTGCTTGGCGGAATTCCACTGCCGGGTTTTCATGAGGGCCTTTTCCCTATTGTAAACGGAAGCCTCTCTGTGACGCCTGAATTGTATGGTATATCCACAATAGCCTCCATTATATTATTGTTTCACTCGGGTCTTGAGACCGATATATCTCTCTTTCTGCGCTACTCGCTTAAGGGCGCTATTATCGGAATAGGCGGGGTAGTTGTTTCCTTTTTCGCCGGCGCCTGGGCGGGAGGATTCTTAACCGGTCAGGGACTCCTTGCGCCGGTTAACCTGTTTTTAGGCGTAATATCGGTGGCTACCTCTGTTGGAATCACCGCCCGTATACTATCTGAACAGCGTAAGATGGACTCTCCCGAGGGTGTGACCATCCTTGCAGCGGCAGTTATTGATGATGTTCTCGGCATAATCATCCTCGCGATTGTTGTGGGTATAGTGACCGTAATGACCGGTGCGGGCGGCGGACATGTGCACTGGAGCGTTATTGGCTTTATCGCGCTGAAAGCCGTGGGTGTGTGGCTTGGTTTTACTGCTCTGGGACTTCTTTTTGCCAGACGTATCGGTAAATTTCTGAAGATTTTCCATACCGAGAACTCAATTGCCGTTATGAGCCTGGGGCTTGCCCTTCTGCTGTCCGGCATATTTGAGAAGGCCGGGCTTGCGATGATTATCGGGGCCTATGTAATGGGTCTTTCATTATCACGTACAGATTTGAGTTTCGTTATTCAGGAGAAGATTCACCCTATTCAGGAGTTCTTTGTTCCTGTGTTTTTCTGTGTAATGGGTATGCTTGTTAATGTTCAGGAAGTCCTGAAGCCCCAGGTCCTGCTATACGGCCTGCTTTTCTCGGTTCTTGGTATTCTTGCCAAGCTTATAGGCTGCGGCATCCCTGCACTGTTTCTCAACTTCAACCTTAGGGGTGCTGCACGTATTGGTGTAGGGATGGTTCCCAGAGGCGAGGTTGCCCTGATTATTGCCGGTATTGGTATATCATCGGGGATTCTATCCCACAGTCATTTCGGTGTCGCGATATTCATGACCCTGATCACCACATTAATTCCGCCGCCTCTGCTTTCATCACTTCTTAAAAACGGAAAGCTGGGTACACGTACTTCAGAAAAAGGTTCTTCTACTGTAAGCACGGTGTTTGATTTTCCTTCACGAGAGATGACTCATATGGCCTCGGCCAGGATTATACAGCTTCTTAGAGATGAGGATTTCTACATCCATGAGTTCAGTGTGGAAGACCATCAGATAAACCAGGTACGCCGTGACGATATCTTCCTTACTTTCCATAATTATGATGAGCGCATCGAAATTGTCTCAGACCCTGTAGATGTTCACTATGTGAAGAGCCTTGTTTACGAGGCCCTGCTAGAACTGAATGAAACGGTAACCCGCATCAAGGAGCTTGTGAGACCTGAACAACTTATTGAAGGGATGAAAAGCCTGGCCTCGGAACAGCAGACCAGGGTTCAGGATAATCACTTTAAAAATATCCGTGAGAACTGTATTAAACTCGAGCTTGAAAGCGATGATAAGGACAGTCTTATTGAAGAAATGCTCGGGCTGATGCATACCGAAGGTCTGATAAATGATTATGATGACTGCCTTGCCGCTGTTAAGGAACGTGAGGCTTCAATGAGTACGGGTATGCAGAACGGCATTGCCCTGCCTCACGGAAAGTCCGACGGTGTTGATGAGCTAATTGTTGCTATAGGCCTTAAGAAGGGCGGCCTTGATTTCAAGTCTCTTGACGGAGAGCCTTCCAGAATATTTATTATGACCCTGTCTCCTAAAAGTGCCTCCGGCCCTCATCTGCAGTTTCTCTCCTCTGTCGGTGCAATATTAAGCAAGGATTGGATTGCCGGTCAGCTTCTTAAATGCACTACCGCATCTGAGGTAAAGGAAGTTATGATAAACGGTTCAAAAGACGGTGCTGCAAAACCGGAGGCTGTTGGAGTATAATCATCCGAACGGGTTCGGCGGAATTCGTATGAATTGATAAAGGCTGTAGAGTTAAGGAAATCAAAATGAGAATTCGAAAAGCTCAAATATCAGATCTTGATGCAATAATTTCAATTGCCGAAGAGAATAAACTGCGGAACGATGCTTTAGATAACGAAGGTTTTTTAGTTTCAGAATTTACCCGAAGTGACTATATATATATGCTCAAAAAATATGTGCATTTTTATGTGACTGAAAAAAGAGGAAAAGTCTGTGCATTTGCTTTTGGATATTTGGATAGTGAACTTGACAGGTCGTTGGCTGTAAATAAACGCATCATAGAATATTCAGAAGGTAGTTTTTTTATTATAAAGCAGATATGTGTGTCCCGTAAAATGAAAGGGAAGGGCGTCGCTACACAGCTTTATGAGTACCTTAAGGAGCTGATTGAAATCCCGATTTTTGTTGCTATTGTAAAAGAACCATATAATGAAGCCTCTGTTAATTTTCATCTCAAACTGCAGTTTGCAAAAGTGCTGGAGGTGGAAGCTGAAGATGGGAAAATAAGATTAATTTATAGATTTTCAGATTCATCCTACTATGACATATCATTAATTGAACATCAGTACGATACCGCAATTGAGCTGTATCTGCATGAAGATAAACTTAACTGGTCAAAACTGAATAATTTATTCTACATTTCCGGCGGATTACTTGTCGCTTTAAGTACTATTTCAACACTGTCGAACGGGAGTTTGCTTTATCCCTTATTGATGGTATCAGGGCTGGGTGCTGTCTCGTCCCTGTTATTTACTATCACGCTGCAAAGCGGTGTGAAGTATATGAATCATAGAAAAGAAAGAGTAATGGATATCGAAAGAATTCTGCTCAGAAATAAAGGAACCCGTGTTGTTCTGCCAAGACAGGATGACTTTGATAAGATATTAAAAAAATCACCTACAACGATAATAATGATTCAGATTTCTCGATTGATACTTATTATCTGGTTTATAGTTTTTATTACAGCTATAATAAATAATTTTTTAACTTAAAAGATTGGTTGAGGTTATAAAGAAAGAAAATTTGGATTTTCAGACTGTCTATTGCATAAAACTCTTTGATCTGTTAAGTTCTTGATTCGTTATTTATTACCAACCAAGGATTTATTCTACCACATGAAAAACTCAAACAATCTCTTTTTTCCTATACAGGTTACAAAACCCCGTAATCTGAAAAATGATATTCTTTCAGGACTTACTGTCGCGCTGGCGCTCGTGCCCGAAGCCATCGCCTTTGCATTTATTATGAAAATTGACCCAATTATCGGGCTGTACGCCGCATTTATGATGGGCCTTGTCACAGCGCTTATTGGCGGACGTCCCGGGATGATCTCCGGCGCTACAGGTGCTGTTGCTGTTATTCTTGCTCCGCTGGTTGCACAGCAGATTGATGCTGCAGTATCTGCGGGGCTCAGCACTGATGCCGCTATGCAGTCCGCACTGGGATATCTGTTTGCTGCTGTTATGCTGATGGGTGTTATTCAGGTCCTGTTCGGAGTGCTCAAGCTTGGTAAGTTTATCAGGCTCGTTCCGCATCCAGTAATGCTTGGCTTTGTTAACGGTCTTGCAATCGTTATCTTCCGATCACAGTTTGAAATGTTTCATCTGGGGCATATTGAAAGCAGCCGTGAAAAACTGGTTATCTGGACGGTTATGGGGATTTTAATTGCCATGACTATGTCGATAAGTTTTTTCATGCCTAAACTCACAAAGGCTGTTCCGGCTACTCTCACAGCCCTCGTTGTTGTAAGCCTCATAGGATTTGTACTCAATAGATCCGGAATTGAAGTCAGGACAGTGCTTGATTTTGTAAGGGATAATGCTCCATCCGAAGGCCCTGTAAGGACAAGCCTTGCAGCAGGACTTCCGAAGTTCAGCCTGCCACGAATACCGCTCACATGGCAGGCATTTAAGACAATACTGCCTTTTTCTGTTCTGGCTGCTTCTGTCGGTTTAATTGAATCACTTATGACGCTTACTCTGGTTGATGAGCTGACTGAAACCCGCGGTTTCGGTAATCAAGAATGCCTGGGGCAGGGAATTGCCAATATCGTTAACAGCTTGTTCGGAGGGATGGGCGGCTGTGCAATGATTGGACAGAGTGTTATCAATATCCGTGCCGGAGGCCGTGGAAGAACTTCCGGAATTACAGCGGCTCTGGGGCTTCTGGGGTTTATTCTTTTCGGTTCTGTCCTGATTGAGCAGATTCCACTGGCTGCTCTGGTCGGAGTCATGTTCATGGTTGTAATAGGCACATTCGAATGGTCGAGTTTCAGGGTAATAAAGAGTATTCCTAAATCGGATGCGCTGGTGATAATTCTGGTTTCGCTGATTACTGTTGTTGAAAATCTTGCAGTGGCGGTCGCCGTCGGTATCATATTATCAGCCCTGGTCTTTGCCTGGAAGAAGGGCAAAAAGATGGAAGCCTCATCCGCTATAGACCAGTTCGGAGCAAAGATATACAGCCTGGACGGGGCCCTGTTTTTCGGCTCGGTTCAGTCATTCAAGGATATCTTTGACTATCAGGGCGACCCCCTTGATGTTGTAATTGATTTTGCCAATGCCCACGTTCATGATCATTCGGGACTTGAGGCAGTCAATTTTGTTGCAGAAAAATACGGACAGCTGGGCAAGAAACTTCACCTGCTGAATCTCAGCGATGAATGCCGTCAGCTCATTGATAAGGCTGACAACATAGTTGAGGTCACGATTCTTGAAGGAATGCATTATGAACTTGCAGATGATAAACTTGCCTGGGGTGAGGGGATTAGAATCCTGGAAAGGCTGAAGCGCCAGAAGAAGGCAAAATAAGAAAATTTTTTCAGGCTGATTTGACAAAAATCGATATTGAATCTAAGCTTTAATCAATGAATCAGCCTTTTATTGACGGATTTCTTTCACATACAATTTCTAAAAACCTCACGGCCATTGCCGGTCAGGAAATTAAAGCGGCAGCCTCTGTGCTGCCCTTTGAAAAATTTCAGGCGGATGTAAAATCCGCAGGTTCGGGCCGCGTACTCTATGTTTATACTGAAACAGATAACGCTGTTATGTCTGTTTTTCTTCCGTCGGCTGCCCTGAAGTCATTTGGAAAGTTCAATAGACCCGGAGACGGTGAAACTGCCGGGGATGCGGTTACGAGGTTGCTCAACTTTATTACCGGAAACCTTCCCTTTATCTGCTCGGTCAAAGCAAAGGGAGAGCTGCGAAACACTTTTACTGTGCAGAAGCCTTTTAGCAGTGAACACAGTGATCAACTTTTATGGAATCTTTCTGAATCTTCTATATATCTTTGCCGTGTCGGGTCTGCTGCTTTTTATATCAGCCTCAACAGTGAACTCAAAAAATCGATCGATATATTGCTGAAAAGCGATGCAGCCTTTAAAAAGACCCTGCAGGAGAAGATGTCCGGAAGAAAAGTAACAGCTGATGCATTCACAGAGCTGTACGATACTAATTTAAAGCTCAGAGTGAAAAGTCCGCTTGAGTTTATAGCGGGAAGCTGCTTTCTGCCGCGCGAAGCAAATATAGGAAAGAAGGATGTCTCGGTAGTTTTTGAGGGGATAATTGCAGCCGGGGATCCCGCATCGCGTGTAACGGCAGACATGATTTGGTACAAGTTTCAGTTGGCTTCCGGCGGAAAAAATTATTCAATCGCATACAGTGTTGAATCCAAAAATCGCGACAAGCAGACTCTTGGCTTTTTTAACAGCCTGTTCTCTGCCCTGGTGAAGAAATCGGCGTCATTTTTACGCTCTTTATCCTCCTTTGACAGCGCCGGTGGAAAGCTTCTTTCTTCTCCAGGCAAAATTGGTGATTCTGTCATATTGGCAGCTTCTGTGAACTGGGAAAACAGAAAAATCCCGGTACGAATCTTTGTTCCTTCATCCTTCTTTGCAGGCTATTTGTCATCGATACTTAAAGACTGGGAGGTTAAGGCTCTGCAGAATCACAAGGTTTCCGGGCTTGCCGGCCTGCTTTCGGTTAATTCAAGCCTTTTTGGTTCAAGAATTGATTCTTTTTATAAGGGCAGCAGGCAGAGCCTGAGCCTGTCCATGCTGCTGTCAGTACTTGATCTGAATAATGCGGCCCGGCTTGTTCAGAATTACTTTCTGGCAGGCGGCAGTTCTCTTGATGATTTTCAGTCGCTCTTTCTTTACCGCTATTATCCTGATGGACCTGAAAAGGCTTTTATCGGACGTGATGCACTGTTTAACAAAAAAGATTATAAAAGATATATTCCGCAGGCAAGACATTCCGACTGGGATAGCTGTTCCGGTGCCGCCGAAAATCTTGAGCAGATGATTCAGGGTAACGAGGATGCCCTTAAGGGAATTTACCGGGCCATACAGGAAGATAAGCTTCTGATGCCTTTTAAGGTTTCATATATTCTTTACAATGAGCTGCAGAAGCCCCTCGATGAGCGTTTTAAATCAGAAATCAATATGCTTAGCTCAAATACTCCGTGGGAAGAGATTATAGCGCAGATACCTAAAAAAACAGGACAGCAGGCGGTCTCCGCCATCTCTTCCGCCAGACTTGCTGCCGCACTTGCCGCCGGCAGACCGGTTCCGGGAATGCTTGCCAATCTTGTTAGTAAAAAGAAGCTTACCGAAATTGAAGAGGAACTGCGGCTTAGTACCAGGAATTATGAATCAGGGACTCTCCCTGCCGAAGATGTTTTTAATGCTTTAAACGAGCTTAAGCAGACATTAAGCGGTCTGGCTGTTCCTGAGGATGAGCTGGTATAAACCGGTTTTTCAGTAGATCCACTTCTTTTTTATATTATGCGTACTTATTCCGAACAGCAGAAGGCTGAATACAATAAGGACCGCAAGGCTTATCCATGATGGAATCACGGACGCTGAATTAATTGCGCCTTTGAGCAGATCCTCACCGTATGTCAGCGGCAGGATGTATGAGAGCGGGCGCAGGAAGAAAGGCAGGTTCGCAACTGGAATGAACAGTCCGCATAGAAACATCATCGGGAATCTGAAAAAGTTGGAAAAGGTTTGCGCTTCAAATACCTCGCTTACCGAAACAGCAATAAAAAGCCCCAGAAAGGTAGAAGTTACCGCAATCAGAACAACCCCGGCCAGCACTGTCGCCCACTGTGTTCCTGAAAGATCAACCAGAAATGATGCCAGCAGAACGGGAATAAACGCGTTGAGTATACCGAAGAGTATTGCCCCCGTTGTTTTTGCCATCATAAGCAGGTTCAGGCTTATAGGGGCAAGCAGGAGCCTCTCGAAGGAACGGCTCCTGCGTTCAAAGGTTATTGTCACAGCCAGCATGGAGGTTGTACCGAAAAGAATTGAGACAGCCATAACTCCCGGAAGAATCCCGCGAATGCTGACGTCACTATTTGATTTCATGAAGAACATCAAGGTCCAGGAAATGGGGAATATGATTCCCCAGCTGATATTAGGCGGCTTGAGATAATAGTTTTTCATATCCTTTCTAAGGATACTGAGATAGGCCATCAATGCTGTCATTTATTTTTACCTCCGCGTTCTTTTTCTTTTTTGAGTTTTGCTATTTCAATTCCGGTTATTTTAACAAAGACTTCTTCAAGCGATGGCCGGATTATTTTTGCTTCGTTTATGCCGATCTTCCTCTCATCAAAGAATGTCATAAAGGGCATCAGTTCCTGTTTCTCACTGCTGATAACACGTATACTGCTTGTACTCACAATTTTTACACTGATGTCCGGAAAGCTCTTTTCAAGCGCTCCGGATATCTCCGGGAATTCGGCGGCAGAATTAAATTCAATTATATGCTCCTTCTGCGCCTCACTCATCAGCTGCCCGACTTCGCTTACCTTAATGACTTTTCCTCCGACAATGAACCCGATCCGGTTGCAGAGTCTTTCGGCATCCTCAATATAATGGGTTGTCAGAAAAATAGTTGTTCCGGAGGCATTAAGCTCTTTAATCAGTATTCTAATTTGCCTTGCGCTTTCAACATCAATACCGGTTGTCGGTTCATCAAGAAAGAGAATTTCAGGTTTATGGATTATGCCCGCCGCTATCGTGAGTTTTCTTTTCATTCCCTTGGAATAGGCTTTAAAGGGGCGGTCGCCGGTATCATCAAGTGAAAACTGCTTCAGCAGTTCCCGGGCTCTCTGTTCCCTGTCGTGTCTTTTTATGCCGTAAAGCGATGCGCAGAACACCAGGTTATCAAATCCGCTCATATCATCATAAAGGTTGCTTTCATCCGGTACAATGCCAATTATCCTCTGAACTTTTTTGATATTCTTTATCCCGTCCTTACCTGAAATAGTTATTCTTCCGGTTGTAGGATGCGCCAGTCCTGTGAGCATGTTTATAGTCGTGGTTTTTCCGGCTCCATTAGGCCCGAGAAATCCGAAAACTTCGCCCTTGCTGACGGTGAAACTGATGTCTTTAACTGCCTTGAAATCTTCATAGTTTTTACTGAGATTTTCTACTTCAATTATATTCAAGCACTTTCCCCCGTTTTTAAATGGAATTTTGTTTCAATTTTAACCGGTTCCGGCTTTTTATACCATTGTTTGACTTTGATATCTGAACTCATATACTTTTAATGAGTAAACCTTATAGAAAGTATCAGGGGATTCCAAAATGCATAAAAAATCACTACGCCTGCAGATTCTTTTTGCAATGCTTGCAATCAGTCTGCTTCCGCTGGCAATTGTATCTTTGATATTAATCACTCAGACAAACAATGTGATTACAATTCAATCCGGTGAGAAATCGGCCCAGAACCTGAAGTTTGTAGAGTATTTCTTTCACAGCAAGGTATCAAACCTTGAAAATATTATTGACGGCTATACTGATAATGCTGTACTGCTTAACGCCTTGTATTATGAAGACCGTGAGGCCGCTGCCCGATTTGTTTTGCCTGTTTTTGAGTCTCTGAACGCTCATAACGGTGTTACTGTATTTGAGATTGGTGATGCGGACGGGGCAGTATTTTACCGCGGTCATAATCCCGGAAAGTTCGGTGATGATAAAAGCGGTAATGATTCCATAGCAAAAGCGCTTGAGGGTAATAAGCTTGGAGGTTTTGAATTCGGAAGCAGCGGCCTTGCTATCAGAGCCTTTGCCCCCCTCCGGCTGGATGGAGAGATAATTGGAACGCTACAGGCCGGAATAAATCTTGACAGTGATATTCTTGAGGAACTTGGTTCTGTCTTTCTCGGTGATATCGCCCTGTATTCACATGCACAGCCTGTTTGGGATTCAATGGAACCAGAAGATGATATATACAGCCGTATTCAGGATGGTGAAGAGAGGGTTGATGTACAACGGGGACTGACGCTGTACTCTTTTCTGCCTTTAAAAGGTCCAGGCGGTGAGAAGATTCAGGGTATGATACGGATAGGGCAGGATCAAAGCAGCCTGATACAGCTTATTAATACCTCAAGAATGCTTACCATCATAGTTCTTGCGGTTTCAACAGTCATGATTTTTATAGTCGCCCTGATATTCGGAGCCCTGCTTACAAAGCCGCTTACTAAAACAGAAGCTTCTCTTGCCGAAGTCGTTCAGGAGTCAAGTACCAACCTGGCCATAAGCTTTTCGGAAATCAGAAATGATGAGATAGGCAGAATGACGCGTATTCTTAACAGTACCTTTACCAATATCAGGAACCTGGTAATTTCAATCCAGCAGCATTCGGGTGAACTTTCCGGAATCGGTGATAAGCTTGCGATGAATATGAACGAAACCTCCTCTGCCATTACTCAAATTACCGCGGCTATAGAAAGTGTAAAGGAGCAGACCCAGTACCAGGCATCAAGCGTGAATGAAACCTCTGAGGCTATGAAACAGATAACTTCCAATATAGAAGCGCTAAATAATATTATTGAAAAGCAGTTTATAAGTATTGAGGAGAGCTCTTCTGCGACAGAGGAGATGATCGAAAACCTGAATTCCATTGCCGGAACTCTTATCCGGAATACCGAGATTTTCAATAATCTGCAGAGTTCTTCAGAAGCCGGTAAAAACGGACTTGCTGCTGTGGCCGATGATATCAGGCAGATCGAATCTGAATCTGATGGCCTTCTTGAAATTAGTCAGGTTATCGAAGGAATTGCAAGCCAGACCAACCTTCTTGCAATGAATGCCGCCATTGAGGCTGCCCATGCCGGTGATTCAGGTAAGGGATTTGCAGTTGTTGCAGATGAGGTACGCAAACTTGCCGAATCTGCCGGAGAACAGGTGAAGACGGTTTCTGCAATTCTTTCCCGCATCAAAGATTCAGTAGGCAGAATCAGTTTTTCCACAAATTCGCTTATGCAGAATTTTTCTGTCATGGACAATGAGATAAAATCTGTGACCCAGCAGGAGGAGATGCTCCGTGCGGCCATGGAGGAACAGATGTCCGGCAACAAGCTTGTACTGAAGGCTGTTGAAGCAATGGTGGGAGAATCGCGGGAAGTTCATGAGAAATCAAATGAAATGAAGCTCGGAGTTCAGGAGGTCTTATCCGGAATGGCTAATCTCAGCAGGGTCACAGAGGGCATCAGCTCGGGCATGAACGAGATGGCTGTAGGTGCCGGACAGATAACCGATGCCGTGGAATCGGTAGCGGAATTGAGCATGCAGAATAAAACCAGTATCGAGGAACTTACGATCCAGACTGCTAAGTTCAGGGTTTAGATCTGATATATTCCCTCTATTTATATATCTATTACCGTTGATTAAATAATCCGGAATTATTAATCTGATCCGGGTGGTATATACAAATTATGAAAAGTATTAAAAAATCTGTCCTGCTTATATTGATAATTTTTACTCTGACCGCAGAACTAAGCTCATGCGCAAGATTCTACTATTCTGTGGCAGTTAAGCGTAATGATAAAAGCACTGTCGTTGCCCCGGCTTCCGACAGCAACGGGAGTGCTGATGAGGAAGAAGCCGGAGAATCCATATTCAGCACTGACCGTAACTGGTTCGGCGATATGCCTTACGTAAATATTGAGATTATCTCAGGTGACGGTCTAAAACTTGCAGGCTACTGGCTGCCTTATCTTTCCGATGACGGAAAAGTTACGAAGAATACAGTAATACTTGTTCACGGATATTCGATGGATGCTTTTTCAATGAGCAGCTTTGCACGGTACTATTTTAATGAGCTCGGTTTTAATGTTCTTGCCGTGGATGCCAGGGGCCACGGAGCCTCCGGCGGTGACTATATAGGATTCGGCTGGCATGAGCGTTTTGATATTATAGACTGGGCAGATGAGGTTTCAAAGCTTACCGGCGACGACTGTTCTATTGTTCTTCATGGAATATCCATGGGCGGTGCAACTGTTATGATGAGCAGCGGCGAACAGCTTCCGGACACTGTAGTCTGTATTGTTGAAGACTGCGGTTATACCAGTGTTCAGGATGAACTCACCTATCAGCTTGAGCATTTCAGAAATATTGATAATCCCGGACTTGTCGAAAGAACCAGCAGATATACAAAGAAAAAGGCCGGCTACAGTTTTGAAGAAGCTTCTGCCCTGATTCAGGTTGCAAAGGCCTCGGTTCCGCTGTTTTTCATTCACGGGGGTTCGGACACCTTTGTCCCCACTGAAATGGTTTTCCGTCTGTATGATGCCTGCAGCAGTGAAAAAGAGCTCTTTATTGTAGAGGGTGCCGAACATGCCAGGGCCTGGGAGCTCGCAAATACTGAGTACAGGGACAGGTTAAAGGCATTTCTTATTACTTCAGGCTTCATCATCTGAAATTACAGATTTACGGGATATACTTGGAAATAATTATGAAATTCAAATTTTTAGACAGTCGAAACTGCAACTCCCTTCTTCCTTTAATTCCCACCATTCAGGTTCTTCGTATGCTGGATGAGTATCTGGAAAAGCATGCAAACAGCAGCGATAGTAAAAAAAACGGAGCCGTTGATCTTCTGATTGCAGCTAATGAACGGATGAATAACCGGGTAAGCTGTTTCAGAAGGCTCGGCAATTCAGCCATTAATGTTTTAATGGATTATGATGTTGAAACCCGGGCTGTAAAGTTTCAGGGTATCAAGGGGGCAAAGGCCGGTAATGCCGAGTTTCAGATGTTATTCAGGTTCCCTGAGGGTATAACCTGGCGTTTCTGCATTCCGCTGCAGTTTATTCTAAAGGGCTGGGGTGATGCTGAAGCCGGCCGTATGGCTTACATCCATTCAGTCTCATGCGGTGGGTCCTCAAAAGACTTATGGTCCTATGCCTGTATTACAGAGCTGAACTGGTTTACCATTAACAGAACGCATATGGGTGAACTTGCCCGCCGAAGCTGTAAACCGTTTTATTCTGCATGGGAAGAAGCCGGCGGCTGTTCCGAGGTTCATTATAAAACCAGGCTTGAGTATATCAATCTGAATGAAAAGGAAGTCTCAGAATGGAAGAATGCTGCTGCAGTGCAGATTGGTGCTCATAATCTGAGCGGTTCGTCGGAAAACAGAACTCCAAATCCATTTATTGCCTCTCTCTGGTCGTAATTTAACAGAAATCCCCTTTAAAATTTGATAAAGTGGTAATGCTGTATTATATTAGGCCTATTAGTCTAGACCGGAAGGTCTATAAAGGAGGCTTAATTGATGGAAAAGAAAATTTGCATAATCACAGGAGCCAACGCCGGAATTGGCAGGCAGGCGGCTTTTCAGATAGCACAGAAGAACATGCATGTAATTCTTGCCTGCCGAAGCCGTGAACGGGGAGAGGCGGCTCTGCGGGAGCTGATGGAATTGGAATCCGGTCTTTCCGCGGAACTTGCCATAATTGATATGGGCAGCTTTGAATCAATCAAATCGTTTGCAGCTGATTTTTCAAGCCGGTTTGAGTAGCTTGATGTGATTATTCATAATGCTGCGGTATTTAATGTTACACAAAAAGAGCGGAAGGAAAACTCTGAAGGTCTTGAAACCGTCTGGGCTACAAACCATCTGGGCCCGGTTCTGCTTACTGAATTACTGCTTGAGAAGCTTAAAAAAAGTGAAAACGGCAGGGTTCTGATGGTTTCATCAAAGGGCCTTCTTGCGAAACCATTTATGAAAGTTGATACAGCAGACCCGGAGTTTAAAAGCAGAAAATTCAGTATCGTAAATGCCTATTATCAGTCCAAGCTTGCACAGGTTATGTACACCTATCGTCTGGCGGAAAGGCTTGAGAATACAGATGTAAGAGTCAACTGTATACGTGTAACGGCGGTGAAAGTTGATATATCCCGGCATGCGGAACTGTCGGAGTTCATGAAAAAGGTGTATGCAGCCAAAGCAAAAAAATCTATCAGCCCCGAAAAGATGGCTGAAACCTATACCGAACTTGCAGTTTCTGAGCAGTACCGCAGCATAACGGGAAAATATTTTGATGAAAAATGTAAAGAGGTTTCTTCATCCGGATACAGCAGAAGCAGGCGGAATATTGATGATGTCATGACTCTCACTAAAAAATATATTCCGGAGCTTGGAGAGGTATGAGTGGCCAGAAAGGAAATTGATGAAAACAGGCTTCTGGAGGAGGCCCTGAAAGAGTTTACAGTGCACAGCTATGAAGAAGCTTCAGTGAACAGGATAATTTCAAATGCAGGTATAGCAAAGGGGTCCTTCTACTACCGGTTTCAGAATAAGTATGAACTGTACCTGTTTCTTTTGAGGGAGGCAAGTTCTCAAAAGTGGAAATTCATAAAAGCTGAAACTGGTGATGACTCCGGGGCCGGGGACATCTTTGAGTTTTTTCTCAAACAGGCGGAAAGCGGTGTCAGGTTCGCTGCTGCTCATCCGGGATATCATAAACTGGGAATACTGCTTTCAAGAGAAAAGGGGACTGAGATTTATAGTCAGGTTTTAAAAGATCTTGATGCTGCAGAGGAATCCGGGCTGAGTTCGCTTATTGCAAAATATTATGAATCAGGCTGTTTCAGAAAACACTTTTCACCGGAATTTATTCAAAAGGTTATGAGTTCATTGTTTGCATCTTTTGATGATATATTTTTCAGGGATGAAGAACCGGAACTGGACCAGTCTATTGAATTTCTGAATGATTTTGTGGAGCTCATGAAGTACGGATTAAAGGCCGATTGAAATTTTGTACAGCTTGAAAGTATTCCATGATAAGCTGTACTTATGAAAGTAAAAAATTGGCCGGCTTTGGAACTTATTGTAACTCTGCTGTTTCTATTCCTGACAGTAACTTCTATACTGCTTCCTGAAAAGACTTTCATCCCCGCCGTATGGTTAATGCAGGCAGGCCGTGTAAATGACCCGCCCTCAGTTGTCTAAGCCTGATTTCTGCTTCGGCTTCGGTTACCTGAACGGTTGGAATTACCGGAAGGACGGTTTCCGTTTCTGCCGCCTGAATAATTTCTTCCTGAGGCATTCCGGCTGTTTTGGCCGGGAGTACCGCCGGGTCTTCTCTGGCCCTGTCCTCCCTGGCCGCCCGGTCTGCGGTCGGCTCTGCCTCTTCCAAAGTTTTTGGGAGCGGGAAGGGTTGAGTTCTGTGCGGTATCGGAATGATACTGATGATTAATGTCGGCCGGAACAGGAACATCAAGCAGTTTATCAATTGCCCTCAGATAAGCACGGTCTTCGGCACAGCAGAAGGATATTGAGATGCCGTCGGCTCCTGCTCTTGCTGTACGGCCTATACGGTGTACATAGGTTTCAGCTTCCATCGGCATATCGTAATTTATAACATGGCTTATGTTTTCTACATCAATTCCGCGGGCTGCTACATCAGTGGCTACAAGAACCGAGATCTGGCCTTTCTTGAAACCATCCAGAGCTTTAACCCTGGCTGCCTGGCTTTTGTTTCCGTGAATTGCCGCACTCTCGATTCCGGCTGATGTCAGCTTGTCAACAACCCTGTTTGCTACATGTTTCATCTGGGTGAAGATTATTGCTTTGCTTATCTCACTGTCTTTGAGAACAAGCTTCAGCAGATCATCCTTATCTTTTTCATCAACAAAGAGCACTCTCTGGTCTATCCGTTCGACAGCCGGCTGTTCGGGTGTAATTTCTATCATGACAGGGCTTTTTACAAGTGTTTCTGCAAGCGTCATGATCTTCGGAGGCATTGTAGCCGAGAAAAACAGCGTCTGACGCTCTTCCGGAATCACTGCGATTATCTTTTTTATGTCGTGGATGAATCCCATATCAAGCATACGATCAACCTCATCCAGGATGAAGACTTCAATACTTTCCAGGTGAATAAAGCCCTGGTTCATCAAATCAAGAAGTCTTCCGGGTGTTGCCACAAGGATATCAACTCCGCGGTTAAGAGCCTTTATCTGGTGATGCTGGCTTACTCCGCCGAAAATTACGGCGTGGCTTACTCTCAGAAATCTGCTGTATGATTTTATGTTATCACCAATCTGTGCTGCAAGTTCCCGTGTGGGAGCAAGAATAAGGGCTTTCGGAGTGCTCTTCTGGGGCCTCATGCTGTTCTGTGCAAGTTTCTGAAGCAGGGGAAGCGAAAATGCCGCTGTTTTACCTGTTCCGGTCTGTGCGCTGCCGAGCAGATCACAGCCTTTAAGAAGATGCGGAATTGCTTGTTCCTGTATCGGAGAGGGTTCAGTATAACCCTTAAGGGCTACAGCCTTCTGTATTTCGGGGCGCAACATATTGAAAACACCCTGCAGATTGTTTGTCTTTGTGTGAGAATTATTGTTATTCATTTATTTCCTGGTCCGGGTTTTTTATCAATCTCTACCCGCCGGACAACATGGAAAAGAAGGGACCGTGAATATAAGCCTTGGCTGTATCACGGCTCTGAGCTGTCACTATATGTGAATATGCAAAGATGTTCAAGCCCGATATGGATACTTGGCGCCGCAGAGGATTTAAAAATATTTTATTATTCTGTATAATACCACTGAAAATGGAGTAAATAACAAATATGGATAAACCTGACTCAGAAAACTATGAAAATGACTTTGCACAAATGCTGGAGGAGAGTTTTACTGAAAGCAAATCAATGAGACCCGGAGAGCAGATTGAGACTGAGATAGTTTCAATTTCCGGAGATACGGTTTTTCTTCAGCTGAACGGCAAGAGTGAAGGCCTGATGGACCGGGCGGAACTGATTGATAAAGACGGAAACCTTACCGCTGAAGCCGGCGATAAAATAAAGGTCTTTTTTCTCTCTGCAAAAAACGGAGAGATGCATTTTACAACTAAAATCAGCGGTGACAAGGCTGCAAAAGCGGTAATGGAAACCGCCTATGAAAACGGTATACCGGTTGAAGGCATTGTTGAAAAGGAAATTAAGGGCGGATTTGAAATCACTATAGGTGATTCCAGGGCTTTTTGTCCCTACAGCCAACTGGGCATGCAGCGTATTGAAAACGCGGCGGACTGGATTGGCAAGACACTTACTTTTAAGATTATTGAGTATAAAGAGGGCGGACGTAATATCCTGGTTTCAAACAGAGCAATTCTGCAGGCTGAGCATGAGAAGCAGATTGAAGAGCTTAAAAAGAATCTGGAAGAGGGAATGACCGTCAACGGAACAATAACCCGGCTGCAGAATTTCGGAGCCTTCGTTGATATTGACGGCTTCCAGGCCCTTCTTCCGGTTTCAGAAATAAGCCGTGACCGTGTAGAGGATATTAACGCTGTACTGAAGGTAGGCCAGGAAATTAAGGCTTCAATTCTCAGTATCGACTGGAAGTCCGAGCGTATCAGCCTCAGTATGAAAGCGCTTCTAGCTGATCCCTGGGAAGATGTTGATGAACGGTATCACAGAGGAGTCAAATACGAAGGTATTGTTGTACGTGTGACAAACTTCGGTGCTTTTGTATCGCTTGAACCCGGACTGGACGGACTGATTCACATTTCAGAACTTGAGGCTGATTCAAGATCGGGTAAGACGGCAGCCAAACTGAAGCCCGGACAGACCCTTACAGTACTGATAAACAGTATCGATAAGGGCAAAAGACGGCTATCATTAAAGCCTGCCTCAACAATCCTCAACGATGAGGAAAGCAGAAAATATATGGAGCCTGAATCTGATGCTGATACCTATAATCCATTTGCAGCACTGCTGAAAGACAGAAAAAAGAAATAAGCATAGCTGGAATATCGGATAAATCCTGAGAGCCCGGCTCCGGGGTTTATTCAGGTATCAGCTCTTTTAGTTCATTGACTGCAGTTCTCAACTGATCGGTCAGCTTTTCAGGATTAAAATCTGAAGGTTCACTCCTGAAGGTCTTCAGTGTTTTTACAACAGCATTAAGACGGTAGTTTCCGGCAACACCCAGTAATTGATGAATGAGCTCCTGCGGCCCGTATCCTGATTCTTTATCTTCCAGTAGCCTTACAGTATCTTCCAGATTTTTAATACATGATTTTATTACATCAGCAAAAACCTCTTCTCCCAGATCTTTTTTTATCTGAAGAAGATATTCAGTATCGATACTTTTAGAGGCTCCTGAAATTATTCTGATTTTATTATTTTTTGAATTACAATTCAGGTTCCTTTCTGCTACTGCTTCATACAATTGTGCTGAATCAATCGGCTTATTTATTATGCCGGAGAATCCTGCTTCTTCTCCCAGTCTAAGAATTTCTTCTCTGGTATCTGCAGTCATCAGAAAGGCGGTTATATCAGGCTTTTTCTGCTTTATTCTTTTCAGTGTTTCAAAGCCGTCCATTTCGGGCATATGAAAATCAATAAACACAATATCAATATCTTCGTTAGAAATCTTTTCTATTCCTTCCTGTCCGCTGCTGCAGCATACAACACTCTGATTCAGAGCCTCCAAAAGTTTGCCGGCTATTTTCAAGTTAGCTGAAATATCATCGATAAGCAGAATTTTGCAGGACGTTTCGGGTATAGCTGATACTGCACCGGATTGAAGCTTTGATATTTTAAAGCTAAGAATGAAGCTGAATGTACTGCCCGAATCTTCCTTACTTGATATTTCAAGCCTGCTTCCCATTGCATTGAGAAGTTCACTGCAAATGGCCAGCCCCAGTCCGCTGCCGTCAAAATTCCTTGTGGCTGTCTGTTCCACCTGTGTGAAAGGCTTTATTATCTCTGTGAATTGGTCTTCAGAGATACCGATTCCGGTATCTATAACTGAAAACCTGACTGATAATAACTGTGAATCATCTGCTGCTTCAGGTGCAATCTTCAGACAGACCGAACCGTCCCTTGTAAATTTAAATGCATTGTTTAAAAGATTGGTAAGAATCTGACGAAGCCGCATGGGGTCACCCTCTACCGGTCTGAACTCATTCAGCTCATCTGTCAGTATAAAATCAATTTTGTTCTCTTCGGCCATCAGGGTGTAGATATTCTGAAGCTCTTTAAACAGATCATCAAGTAAGAAGATTTCACTTCTGATTTGGATCTGATTGCGTTCCATATCGGTGAAATCAAGCACATTTCTTATGAGGTCTTTCAGTAGTTCGCCCGAATTTTTTATCATGGTCAGGGTGTCCTGCTGACCGGCATTCAGTCCGTCATTTTCGAGTATCTGTATGCCGCCCACAACAACATTCAGAGGAGTCCGCATCTCATGGTTGATCATTGCAAGGAAGCGGCTCTTTGCTGAATTTGCTTCTTCGGCCATCTTCCTGGCATCGATTGCTTCATCCTGAGCCGCTCTAAGCTGAATTCGCTGATGGTATTCTTCACGCCTTGCCCTGTTATTCGATAGGGTGATCACATAGCCAAGTGCATTTGCAATTGCAAAATACATGGATATGGAAAAGATGTCTGAAAAAGATGTAAGCCCGCTGAGATTCGTTATAAAGGTGAACAGTACTGCAATTGTGACATTTGTAATCAGGATTGTTAAGAGCCTGTTCGGAACAACTATATAGAAGATAAGAATATAGAACACAATAAATGATGTGCCTATATCATAGAATTTGTTGATGTATGTAAGAAAAAAATAATGGTTGGCCGCTGACTGCAGTCCGATGAAAATTTCTGACAGAGAGACCACTATCTGAAGCCAGAGGTAATATTTTCTGCTTTTTTTTACAGCGACAGCAGCAGCTAAGAGGAATACTGCAAAGCCTTTGGTGATAGGGACAATGAGTGTCCGGTATTGCGGAAATTCCCCGGGACCCTGAATGTTATTGGAAAGAAGGAAATTTGCAGCACAGAGTATAAAAGCAATAATAAGCTTTTTTGAAATCCCGGGCCAGGAGATTTCCGTGAACTTGCTTTCAATCTGCCGATTTGTAAATTCCCCGGTGAGCCTGTTAATTCTGTATAGAGAATCAGTCGTGTTTTTATCTGTCATTTCAGAGCTGCCTTTTCTTTTATCAGTATTATTTTTCAGCTTGTTATCAATGTCAATCAATTTAATAAGTATTTACCTACTGTTAACATACGGTTGCCTTTCTGTTTACACCCCGCTGGTACGTTCAGGAATAGAAATTTATAACAATCGGAGTATTCGGGATGAAAAGAAAATGTAGTTTTTTTTATTTTTTACTCGCAGTGTTTCTATCTGCTGTCTTTATGGCCTGCGATGACAGTCTAATAATTGATGACCCTGATTCAGAACTGACAGATACAGACGCAGATACAGATACTGACAGTTCTACAACAGATGATGGTAGCGATACTCTCATTACAATCCATGAAATAAACGGTGTAGCGGTTCCGGTTTATGGAGAGGTCCCGGTTTCATCTGTGACGGCAACTGATGAATTTACCGGCAGTATTGTATGGTCAGATTCACCTTCAACCTTTGAGGCTGAAACAGTATACACAGCGACAATCACACTTACCGCTAAAGATGCTTATACTTTTACAGGGCTGTCTGCTGATTTTTTTACAGTTAGCGGGGCTTCTTCGGTTAGCAATGCTGCTGATTCCGGTATTATTACAGCGATTTTTCCGCAAACGGCTGCCGATCATTCAGACTCGCTTACTCAGGATAATATTACCGGTATATCAACAACCTCAAGTGCCATTGCAATTACGCTGGCAGATCTGCAGGATGAAGAATTGTATAGTATTGTCTTTAAATTAACTGATGGTAATTCAATTTCAAGCGGTTCGTTTGCTCCCGGTGACGGGACATTTTCTTTTGACAGCCTGGAATCGGAAACTATTTATACTGTCAGTATGTCCGGCCTGTATGATGATAAAACCAGCTCTGATGCAGTTATCAATTATATCAGGACCTCGGCCTCCGGAAGCTCAGACAGTTATACCCTTGTGAGTACCGCACAAGAGTTGCAGAATATGAATAATTCACTTTCCGGGGCTTACATACTTATGAACGATATAGATCTCGACGCTGTGAGCTGGACCCCTCTGGGAAATTACGGTGCTGACGGAAGTTCAAAATTTTCAGGCAAGTTAAACGGAAATAACCGGACTATTTCAAATCTGAAAATCAGTTCAAGCGACGATTATCAGGGACTTTTCGGCTGGCTGAGCGGTGAGCTATATTTGCTGGGGCTTACTGATGCAGATGTCGAAGGCGGTGAAAATACAGGAGCAATTGCAGGAGATCTTAGCGGCAAGATAAGCAGCTGTTACGCGTCAGGAACCGTTTCCGGGGTTTACAATACAGGAGGTCTGGCCGGATATAATAGCGGTACAATTACAAACTCTTACAGTACAGCAACGGTAACCGGTTCTTCGTATCGCAGCGGCGGACTGGTTGGGTATAACTCTAAGGGGAATATTGAATATTCATATTCTGACTCTTCGATTACCGGTACGGGGTACTGCGGAGGAATAGCCGGGTTAAACTATGACGGAGTCATTGAGTATTGCCGTTCTGCCGGTTCTGTAACAGGTAAAGGATATTATTATATAGGCGGTCTGGCAGGGCTGAATAACTCCGGCGGTGAGATATCAGGTTGCTATTCTGAATGTACCGTTAAAGGTTCATTAACTCAGGTCGGCGGCCTCGTCGGTCTTAATTTAAACAGCAGTATTGTGACCAATTGCTATGCAGCCGGAACTGTCTCAGGGAACGGTTCAGTAGGTGGACTTGTCGGTAACAATAACAACAGTACAGTTTCTTATTCCTATGCTTCAGGAGCAGTCTCCGGCAGCAGTGATACCGGAGGCGTCGTAGGACTTAATTCAGGTACAGTAACGGATTGCTTTTATGATTCAGAAACTACCGGAATGGCTGATACCGGGAAGGGGACCGCAAAAACAAGCGATGAAATGACCACTGATTCAACCTTTACAAAACTGACTGACAGCGATGGAGCTGAAAGAGATGATCTGGAAACAGCATGGGATTTTGCCGGGGATCCTGATGATGATACAGGTACAGATGATATCTGGGATATCTACAGTTCAGCCAACGGCGGATATCCCTTCCTGAGTGTTTTTGCAGACTTATTTTAGAATATTCTTGTTTATCCGGTAGCCGAAGCCTTTTATTGTTTCAATTATTTCAGGCTCTCCAGCGGCTACCGGGAATTTCTTTCTAAGCCGGGAGATAAGAACATCTATGCTTCTGTCTGTCGGATATTCAATTCTGCTGAAAGCGGTATCAATAAGCTGGCTTCTGGATAATATGCGCCCGTTATTTTTTAAAAGTGATGACATAATTGTATATTCACCCGGGGTAAGCTTTATGCAGTATCCGCCTTTATCCAGGAAGCAGTGGGCTTCCTCATCAAAAATGTAATCATTGAGCATAATTTTATCAGGAGCGTCAGTGTATATTTCTCCTTCAGACTTAAGAAGTTTATTAACTCGGATAATGAGCTCTCTTGGATGGTAGGGTTTACAGATATAATCATCTGCACCCGATTCAAGACCGATAACTCTGTCTTCTATTGTATCGCGTGATGTAATTATGATAACCGGAAGCCTGTGAACTGATTTAATGTTTTTTATCAGCTGTAATCCATCACCGTCAGGAAGATTGAGATCAAGCAGGACAAGATCGATGTTTTCAGTTTCTATAAGTTTTTTAAAGGTTTTAATGCAGCCGGCATGAACAACTTTGAAATTTTCCTTCTCAAGATATGCGGAAAGCAGGGCATACTGGGCGGGATTATCCTCCAGAAGCAGAACGCTGATATTTCTATTTTTCATAATTGAATCCATTATTTTACTCTAAACGTTTCATGTCAATACTATAAATTTTTTTGTTCACATGCTGTTAACATTCTGTTAATTCAGCATTTACATACTGATAGTAGCCTCATTCTATACGTACAAGAGGGAAATATATGAAAAAAGTTAAACCTGTAAGGAATATAAAATCAGTAAAGATTATACTGGTTCTACTTCTGTTGAGTATCTGCCTTCCATCAGCTTTATTTTCAGAAGATAGAAAGGTCCTTGCTGTACCGGCGATTGAGGCCAAAGGTGTATCTGAATCAATTGCTTCTACCTGCAGAAATATTCTGGAAGCCGCACTGATTAAGACCGGTGCTTATTCGGTTATGAGCTATACCGATGTTGAAGAAATACTTGAGGCTCAGGCATTCAGTCTGTCAGGCTGTACTGATGATTCCTGTGCGATAGAGATTGGTGAACTCTTGTCTGCAGAGAAGATTGTTGTGGGCTCTCTCGACGGTATCGGCGAAGCAATGGTGCTTACGATCAGGCTTGTTGATGTTGAAAAAGGAAATATTGAAAAAGCAGAGGTTATTGATATTGATAAACTCGAGAACCTTCAAAGACAGTCTTTTACAGCAGCCTATAATCTATGCGGTTTGAAATACATTGCAGGTACAGATCTATCAGTTAAAGAAAAAGGTTCTTTATATATAACTGCTCCTGAAGGTATGGAGCTATATGTGTATCTTGACGGAAATAGAATTGGACAAACCCCTATAGTGATAAATGATGTGGACTTCGGCGTTCATGTTATAAAAGCCGAATCAGATGAATACGTTTTTGAAAATCAGATAAATGTAAATACAACCGATGTTGCCGAAGTCATTGCTGATAATTCCCTCCTGAGAGGGAATCTGATGGTGAAGATAAACAATACAGAGGCGGAAGGTTATACTATCTCTCTAGGTACAATACCGCTGAAAACCGGCCTTAATAGAGATCTTCCTGTAGGTTCGTATAGTTTGAAAGTTCAGGGTAACTGCTGGTATTACGAAGGAAATGCCGAAATAAACACCGGGCGTACTTCAGCCGTAAGTCTCAGTCTAATTAAAGGTGCCGATGTAATAATTACAACGCCGGAGCAATCATCATCCAGACTTATATCTGATGATGCCGTAGAATATCAGTTCATTGAAGATTTAATAACAGTTCCTCCCGGAACTTACATACTTGAATTCACTCATGAAGATTATCAGCCATACAGGGAAAGTCTTTCGCTTCAACCCGGAACGGTGCATGAAATCTCACCGCTTCTGATTCACACAGAACAATTTCTAACCGGAGAAAAAGTTGAAGAGCTGGAAGCGAAAAGAGCTGCCGCTTTAGAAAAGCGCAGGCGTCTGAATATAAGCATGATTTCCTCTTTTAGTATTGCGGCGGCATCCGGAATTGTCTCAGGTATCTTTGAGGCTCTTATTGCATCTGAAAAAACTGATCTCGACAGCAATTACTCTGCCTATACCTCTGCAACAATTTCCTCTGAGGCAGAGTCCCTGCATAGCGCTGTAAGTGCAAATATTTCAACAGTGGAAAGCTACCGGTTATACCGGAATATTGCCCTGATATGTTCCGGTACCGGAGCTGCAAGCGGACTGACTTTTCTTTTTGTCAGACCTTCCATCAATAAGATAGACGAGCAGATTGCTGCATTAAGTGAAGGAGCAAAATAATGAAAAACTATCTCATGAAAATACTGCTGCTTGCCGCTGTTCCGGTATTTTTCACAGCCTGTGATGTGATAAGTCCTGCAAACCTGGATTCATTTGTTTTTGAAAATTCTGTAGACCCGCAGAGCTCTCTTTACTGCGGGGAGGAATCAACAGATACAGACGGCGACGGAATAGGGGACTATCTTGATGCTGATGAAATTATCCTTCTTGAGCCGGAGGATAAGACAATAGTGGTTGATGATATTCTGACTTTTTCTATAAAGCCAAAATCAACAGATCTTAATGTGACATATGGATTCATTATTTCTGAAAATGAAAATCTTTCCGATCCGTTAGTCGCGAAAGACGGGCTGGATAGTCCTTCATTTTTCCTCTCAGTAAGCGGGCAAGCTCTTTCTGTCTTTACTACCTATTATTGGGCCGCAACAGTTACAGACACAAATGGAGCATATACAAGCGATATTAGAAGTTTTAATCGTTACATCGAAACAACCAGATACATAGAATTAGCCGGAGGCTATAGCCATACGCTTGCAGTTACAGATGCCGATTACTTAAAATCGTGGGGTAACAATATGTATGGAATGCTTGGTGACGGTTCAACCACCGAGAGCCTTATACCGATTTTGATTTCCGGTTTTTCAGATATTGCTGAAGTTTCTGCGTGTAACGGGGGCTCCCTTGCTCTTAAAAGCAATGGAACAGTCTGGACCTGGGGCAGAATGGGCTATGAACAGATTGGCCTGGATTATTCTACAGATGATAAAAACTATCCAACAGAAATTGATGATCTAAGCGGAATAATTTCTATTTGCATGTCATATGATTATTCAATGGCTTTGAAGTCTGACGGGACAGTCCTTGCCTGGGGAGATAATGATGATGGTCAGCTTGGAAACGGAACTTACTCAGATGAAACAACCCCGGTTGAAGTTTTACTCGCAGATGGAGAAACACCGCTTACCGGAATCATAGAGATAAGCTGTGCGGGACATCTTTCCGCAGCAGTTAAGGATGATGGTACTGTATGGACCTGGGGGGCGAATGCTGATGGAGAGCTGGGTGTTTCGACTGCTACAGCAAGCCGGAACACTGCAGCCCGGGTTGTCGGGCTCTCCGATGTTATCGGCATTGCAAGCGGTGGCCAATATATGAATAGCCGGGATTGGGTTTCCGTTTATGCAATTCAAGGCGACGGTACAGTTAAAGCCTGGGGTTATAATTACTATGGGCAGTTGGGTAATAATTCAACTGATGATAGTGCTACTCCTGTCAGTGTACTGAATATTGAAAACATTGTTTCCATTTCCGCAGGCCTGGAGCATTGCCTTGCATTGACCGAAGCCGGAGAGCTATGGAGCTGGGGTTACAATAACTACGGCCAGCTTGGAGATGGAACAAATGATTCTTGCCATTATCCCCGGAAAATTGATGGTATAAGTGCAATAGAAGCAATAGGAACCGGCTGGTATCATTCCATCGCCCTGGATGAAGATTCCGGGTTATGGACTTGGGGATACAATGGTTCGGGCCAACTGGGCGATGGCACTCAGACTAACCGAACATCACCTGTTGAAATCACAGGATTTTGAAAAAACAGGATACATATTTGACGGCTGGAATACCTCAGCTGACGGAACCGGTGATGAAGATGATTATTTCTGTTTCCGGTATGCTTCCCTCTGTTAAACTTATCAGAATTGAAACTTCTGCCCTTTGACAATCCGGCTTATTTTTAGTTAAACTTTCCTCTCAGTACAGAATCACAGAAAAACATAAGCAAGGACTTTTAATGATAAACCTCTCAAAGATACGCATGAGTTACGGAGGCAGAACCCTGTTCTCCGGGGCTGATGTTCAGATAAACCCCGGTGAAAAAATCGGTCTGGTCGGTCCCAACGGTTCGGGAAAGACTACGATATTCAGGCTGATATCGGGTGAGGAAACTCCTGATGAAGGAACAGTGAATATTGAACCCGGTAAGGTCATCGGTTATTTCTCCCAGGACGTCGGAGAGATGAGCGGACGGACTGCCCTGGAGGAAGCCCTTGCAGGTGCCGGCAGGGTGTATGAGCTGAGCCTACAGCTTGCAGATCTCGAGCACCGGATGAGTGATCCTGAAAGCGGAGGACTCAGCGACTCAGAGATGGAACGCTACGGTGAGATTCAGATGGAGTTTATGGATCTGGTCGGCTACGAGCTTGAAAACAGGGCTGAAACCGTTCTTGACGGTCTGGGGATAGACGATGGAAGGCGTGACCAGCCGGTTGAAAGCTTCAGCGGCGGATGGAAAATGCGTATAGCCCTTGCCAGAATCCTTCTGCTCAATCCTGATGTCCTTCTGATGGACGAACCTACCAACCACCTCGATGTTGAATCTATAGTCTGGCTTGAATCCTGGCTTAACTCATTCAAGGGAATCCTGGTGATGACCAGCCACGACCGTGAGTTTATGACACGCCTCTGCTCAAAGACTGTTGAGGTCTCACCGGGTACTATAACCACCTATTCCGGGGATTACGATTTCTACCTGCGTGAACGGGTTATCAGGCGGGAACAGCTTGTTGCAGCCCAGAAGCGGCAGCAGGCAATGCTTGCCAAGGAAGAAGAGTTTATTGCCAAGTTTGCCGCCCGGGCATCGCACGCAGCTCAGGTTCAGTCCAGGATAAAAACTATAGAAAAGATTGAACGTATTGTTGTTCCGCCTGAACCTAAGGTTATGAAGTTCAGTTTTGATTCAGTCAAACGCAGCGGCGACAAGGTCGTTGAGATGACCGGGCTTGGAAAGAAGTGGACCAACGAGGACGGCAGTGAAACTCCTGTATTCAGCGGTATTACCGGAACAGTTGAGCGGCTTAACAAGATTGCCGTGACCGGTGTTAACGGAGCCGGAAAATCCAGCTTTCTGAAGGTTATCTGCGAAATGACTGAAGCAACTGAGGGCAGCAGCACACTGGGGGCAAGCGTAAACCTCGGCTACTTCAGTCAATATTCATCGGACCTGCTGAACCCCGAAAACACTATCTTTGAAGAGGTAAGCTCCAGGCTCCCGCTTGCAAGCATCGGCTATATCAAGAATCTGCTTGGGTCCTTCCAGTTTTCCGGAGATGATGCTGACAAGAAAATTTCAGTACTGTCCGGGGGGGAAAAAAGCAGGGTTGTTCTTGCTACTATTCTTGCCCAGCCGGTTAACTTCCTGGTTTTTGACGAACCAACTAATCACCTTGATATCGCCAGCCGTGAGGTGTTGCTTGAGGCACTCCAGGATTTTGAAGGTACGGTTATGATTGTCAGTCACGACCGTTACTTTCTTAAGCATCTGGTAAACCGTGTGTTTGAAATAGATAACGGAGCAATGCGGATCTTTGAGGGCGGGTACGATTACTACCTCGAAAAAACTGAGCACAGCCCGCACTAAGGAGATCTTGTCTGATGCATGAAGTGAGGCTATAATCAGCTTCTATGAAAAAAGATGAGCAGACAGGATGGAAGGGCAGAGCAGCCCTCTTTCTTACGAGTCAGATAATTTCGCTTCTTGGAACATCACTTGTTCAGTATGCGATGATCTGGTATGTAACCCTGAAAACCGGATCGGGCACGATGATGACAGTATATATCGTTGCCGGGTTTCTTCCGACATTTCTGCTTTCTCCCTTCGCCGGAGTATGGGCGGATCGTTATGACCGGAAAAAACTGATTATTATCAGTGACAGCGGAATAGCACTGGTTACTCTTATTGCAGCACTGATTTTTATCTTCATCGGTGAGAATGTCTGGGTTCTGATAGCCGCAGCCGCTCTCCGTGCTGTGGGCTCTGCAGTTCAGGGCCCGGCTGTCGGGGCGCTTCTTCCGCAATTTGTACCGAAGGAAAAGCTGATGCGGGTCAACGGTATATTTGCTTCGATGCAGTCTGCTGTGGGCCTTGGTTCGCCTGTTATAAGCGGGATACTGATGGCCTTTACCCCGCTGTTTTTTATATTTCTCATAGATGTTGTAACAGCTGCAGTTGCTGTCTGCCTGCTTGCCTTCTTTCTAAAACTTAATAATACACGAAGTGACGAGGCACCAGGAGAAGTCTCATACTTCAGGGACATGGCAGCCGGCTTCAGGTATATCGGAAATCATCATTATCTTGTTCCGTTTTTTGTTTTTATTGCACTTGTTCTCTTTCTGATATCACCGGCAGCCTTTCTAACACCGCTTCAGGCTTCAAGAACCTATGGACCCGATGTCTGGCGCCTTACCGGAATAGAAGTTTTCTTTTCGGCCGGGATGCTTGCCGGCGGCGGTATTCTCGCTGTATGGGGAGGTTTCAGGCATAGGTTCCGGACAATGCTTCTTTCAGTGTATATCATGGCCTTGTGCACCGTAGCTCTCGGTTTCGCTCCGCCGTTCTGGGTTTATCTTGGAATAATGGGGATATTCGGAATAGGCTTCGGTTTTTACAATACTCCGAGCATGGTGCTGCTGCAGGAGACTGTGGAAGATGAATTCCTTGGCAGGGTTATGAGTGTTTCAACCATGCTCTTTACATCGATGATGCCCCTTGCAATGCTGCTCTTCGGTCCCCTTGCAGAGGCTGTATCAATAGAGCTTCTGCTTTTAATTACAGGCGGATTGATGATTCTGCTTGCGCTTGTCAGCTCATTCAACCGGACCCTTACCGGAACCTGATTTTTCAGAGTCAAATACAGCTTATGCGATAAAAAAGCCCGTCTACTTTTCAGACGGGCTTTTTATATTGCAGTTTTTTGTTTTTAATTATCCGGCATTACCGCGAAACCATTCCAAATATCGTTTGATGTGGGGTTATAGACTCCTGTAACATACAGATAGCCGCCATTTACTTCAAAGTCAGTACCTGTTACATTACTTCCTGTTAAATCTCCGCCGTATACTACTTTTGTTTTTTCAGCAATATCCGGTGTGCTTGAAATATCCAACCTGAGTATTGAACTATCCCCCGGTTTACTCCGTATAATGAGTTACCGGATACCAAAAGAATTCCGAGGCTGCGAGTCCCGCTTGGCTCTACTGTTTTAACATAGACAGGTGCTGCCGGGGCTGTGATATTTACAACCTCTATTTGATACCCGTCATCAGAAACGTAGAGGTAATCATCATCGATACTGATACCGGTGGTATAGGAAAGGTTATCATCAAGAACACCAAGATATATCTGTTTTAGATCCTTTGGGTCAGTTGCATCCACTATAGCAAGGGATGCATCAGCAGTATACCCATTTGCAATGTAGACATAGCCGTTGCTGCAGGTCATCTTGAATGGACGGCCACTGAAAAGAATATAATCCATATTTACCGGTACTGCTGGATTTGAAATATCGATTGCTCCAACTCTAGTTGACGAGCTGTAGGAGTAGGAGCCGGTGTAATACAGGGTGCTGCCGTCAATATATAAGTCAAGAACCGATGTAAGTTCAGTTGATGCAATTTCAACCGGTCGCATTACCTCCGGATTAACAGGATCGGATACATCAATCGGATAGATTTGCTTGTTCCATACCGCATACAGATAGTTTTCTGAAGCAGTAATGTTGTAAAAACTTGCGTTTAAATCAAAATAGCATACCGCCTTAGGAACTGCAGGGTTGCTGATATCAAAAACATAGACAGGATCTCCCGCAGGCCCGTACTCGTGAGCCACATAGGCATAGTTTCCAACGATTGCTACCGAGTTTGTTTCTGAATCCTCTGCGAGTCTGAATATCCTTGCTGCGGAGTTTTCTGCAGGTATTTCATACGTAAAGGATGATACATTTGTACTGAAGTCTATTCCGGCCATGTAGTCAGCCAATATCAGTATTGAAAATCTTTTGTATCACTCGAGCCGCCGAAAGTTAGAGCGGCTGTGATGGTGACAGAGGCATGCTCATAGAATTTTGCGGGACGTGTTACTGTGACAGTATTTCCGGAAATGCTGATGTTATTTGAGCTGTCAGTAGTTTCAGTCCATGTGATTGCATTGCTGTAAGAATTACTTCCGCATCTAAGCTGCCGGCTGCCGGTCTTGTTACTGTTACCGTCCCGGAGCTTACAGCTACATTGTCTCCCGCATCCTGTTTCTCAGTCCAGGTGATGGTTGTCCCGCTGCTACCGCTGGTTGGGACTGTGAAGTCTCCGGTAACGCCTGTCCTGCTGTCTCCAGATGCGAAGGTGAAATCCGACTCATCAAGGGCAGCGATGTCTGCTGCAGCAGCTGATGCATCGGCTGATACCCCGCTGTCAGTGTCAACTGTTCCAGTGCCGTCTGCGTCTTCAACTCCGGCTAAAATATCCGGGTCGCAGCCTGAGAGGCTGATAACGAGCAAAATTGAGAGAAAATAAAATCAGTGCATGAATCTTTTCATTTCTTTGATTCTCCTGAATATAAAATCAGCTAAATCTACTCGATTTGTTAGATACAGTCGTCCAGAAATATATTTCTGGACTTTTTTTTATAGAAAAAAATGAAGGTTTAAGCCGTCGTACAAGGTTTTTACATCTATGATATAGCATTCAGTAATTAAAAAGGCCGAACCTCCGGCTCGACCTTTTTAACTTTTCGTCGGATATTAGAATTAATAGTATTTAACAATTACAGAGTTGTTTGCTCCTGTATTCGACGTAGCAGAAACGTTGCTACCGTAATAAAATGTTCCGGTATCGTCCTGATACCCTGCAACGAGAATGCTTCCGTCATTAGTAGCGAAGACACTTTTAAAATTTGAGTTGCCTGAGCCGTAGTTTACAGTCCGCACCCACTCAGCCTTTCCGTCTGTATTGTAACGAACAATTACAGAGTTTTTTCCGCTATAGTTTGCTTTTGCAGTTATCCCGGTGCTGTATGTGAAAGTATCTGTAGACTCCTGCATACTTGAAATATAAATATAGTTATCTGCGCTCATTGCTATGTCGTAGAAACTTGAATCTGAATTTGAACCAACCCTTGGGATTTTTGCCCAGAGAGTTTTTCCCGTGCTGTCGTATTTTACAATTGTGCCGTTATAGCAGCTGCGGCTGGTTGATTTTACAGTTACCCAGTCACCATAATTAAATTCTGACTCATCGTACTGATAACCTGAAGTGTAAACATTACAGTCATCGTCTGTTACTATTGAATAGAAAGCTGAAGAACCTGTGCCGTATGCGATTTTTCCCCATTGAGGAACTCCGGAACTGGAATACTTGATTGCAATGCTGGCGAGTCTATCTGCTCCATGAGAATCAATCAAAACTCCGCCGTAACTTACTGTTGTGTAGTCAGAAGTCACCCACTGGTATCCTGCGACATACACGTCTCCGTTAATATCTGTTGTTACACCGTTGAAAGCAGTTTTTGAGTTCTTTCCAGTTTCAGATTTTGCCCACTGGGTGTTTCCATCACTGTCGTACTTTACCAGAACACAATGATTGTAGTTGTTTACATCATTTGATGCAGAAACGGTAACACCGTTATCGTAGTCGAAGGTACCCGCTCCAGCCTGATAGCCCGCCGCATAGACATTTCCGTATTTATCAACCGCAACGGCATTGAAGTAGGATTTATTTTCACCGCCTATAACAGTCTTCGCCCATTCCACATTTCCAGCGGATGTGTATTTTACGATAACTGCATTTGTTCCTGAATTGTCGGCTTTTGCTGTTACATCAGCTCCCCCAGAGCTCTGACCATAAACATAAGTATCTGTACCGGTTTGAAAACCCGCAGCGTAGATATTTCCCTCAGCATCAACGGCCACCCGTTTGAATGTAGATGCGGCGCCTCCGTCATTTACAACTCTTGCCCAGATTCCGTTGCCGTTTTCATCATATTTAATAATTACAGAGTTGTTCGCGCTGATGTTGGAAGCAGCTGTTGCTCCATTATAGTTGAACTGGTTTTTACCATTCTGGTAACCGGCAGCATATATATTGCCGTTATCATCAGCTGCCACACCATACAGGCATGAGTTTGCTCCACCGTCCTTAACAACCTCTGCATAGACTGCTTTAATGTCAAGCTGCCATACAGCATAGAGAATTATATCAGCATTACCCATCGAAAAAACGGCTCCATCGGTATATTCTACAGCTCCGCCTGACGATGTTGACCAGCCTGCAAAACTGTAATGCGGTTTTGTAAAAGTATTTACCGGAAGGGTTATATCTGAATTAATACTAACACTGCTGTCATTCATGCTGCCGTTTCCGCTGTTTGCATTGTAGCTGATAGTCTTTATTTCTACCCATACAGCATATAGTTCAACATCAGCATCAGTAATTGAAAGAACGGCCCCATCGGTATATTCTACAGCTCCGTCTGCCGTCGTTGACCAGCCTGCAAAATTGTAATTCGGTTTTGTAAATGTGTTTATGGGAAGTGTTACATCGGAATATTCACGAACAGTACTGTCAGCCATGCTGCCGCTTCCGCCGTTAGCATTATAGCTGATGGTCTGTGGTATTTCTGTCCATACGGCATATAGGCTTACATCGGCGGTACCCATTGTGAAAGTGCTTCCAGCAGTATATGTTGTGCCGAATCCGTCAGCTGCAGTGTTCCATCCTGCAAAGGTATAGTGGCTTTTTACAAGGCTGCCGGTATTTCCGGAAACGGTGACAGAGGCGCCTTCTTCGTATTCAGTGCTGTCCACCGGAGCGGCACCGGAGTCAGCCGTGTTTGAATAATATGTTACCGAGTAGGTTGTGGTCTCTGTACTTCCGGTGTCAGATGTTCCTGTTCCTGCTGCAATATCCGGGTTACATCCGGAAGAGCTGATAACAAGTAAAATTGCAAGAAAATAAAATGGGAGCATTAATCTTTTCATATATTTTGAATCTCCTGAAAATAGAATCAGATAAATTTATAGAAAAATGATTCCGCTGTCGTCCAGAAATATATTTCTGGACTTTTTTTTTAAAAAAAATCAAATAATATTCAAAACTTGATGATAGATTATTGACAATATAAATATGTGTTTATAAAATAAATAAAGATTTAGGTAAAGGAGTTGCTGTGACAAAGCGGGAACAGGAAATACTCGATCTGATTAAAGCAGACCCCTGGATTACTCAGAAAACAATAGCGGAGCAGCTTGGCATTACCCGCTCATCAGTAGGTGTCCATATTCTTAATCTGACCAAGAAGGGGATGATTAAGGGGAAAAAATACATTCTGAGTGAAGAAGATTATGCTCTTGTAATCGGCGGTGCCAATATGGATATCTCCGGTTTTCCTCATAAGACTCTTATATTCAATGATAGTAACCCCGGTTCAGTGCAGCTTTCCATGGGCGGCGTAGGCCGGAACATCGCTGAAAATCTTTCAAGGATGGGCGTCCGGGTTAAAATGCTGTCAGCAATAGGACTTGATGTTTACGGCGAAAAAATTATTACTGACTGCCGTAGTTTTAAAATCGACATGGACTCGGTCAAGGTTGTCGAAGACGGCCGGACATCAATATATCTGTCGATACAGGATGATTCAGGAGAGATGATTCTTGCTTTATCAGATATGGATATAAGCGAAAAGATAAACATAGACTACATCAAACGAAACAGCAGCCTGATCGAATATGCGAAGGTTGTGGTGGTTGAGGCTAATCTGTCATCGGAAGCCCTTGATTACCTTCTATGCAACTTTCGTAATACCCTCTTTTTTGCCGACCCCGTTTCAACTACAAAGGCGGAAAAGCTCAAGCACCTTCTTGGCAGCATCCACTCATTAACCTGCAACCGCTGGGAGGCGGAAATCCTGGGCGGGATAAAAATAGAAACTGAAGAGGATTATAAGTCGGCAGTAAAAAATCTGCTTAATGCTGGGGTTAAAGAAGTTTTTATCAACAGGGGCAGCAAGGGAACGTGCTATGGAAACATCGATGGAATATTTTTCTACAACAGGGAGCCTTATAAAATGGCGAATTCCAACGGTGCCGGTGACGCGTTTATGGCCGGTCTGGTTTATAGTTCATTGAATGACATGAACGTGCATCAAAAAGTCAAATTTGCATCAGCCGCATCGGCATTGACGGTCCTGTGCAATGAAACAGTTAATCCGTCACTATCAACTGAAAAAATAATCGAAATAATCGAATAACAGGAGTTTACAGACAAATGGAAAACAATATCAGCAGCTACATTAAAATCAAAGAAGAAGTTAAACAGGCTCTGGCAGAGGGCAGACCGGTTCTCAGTCTTGAATCAACTATTATATCTCACGGCATGCCTTATCCGGATAATGTTGAAACTGCACTGAAGGTTGAAAAGATCGTACGTGACAAAGGCGTTATCCCCGCTACTATCGCCATTCTTGATGGTGTGCTCACTGTCGGGCTGGAGGATAATGAGCTTGAGAGACTTGGAAACAGCGGTGATATTCTCAAGGTGAGCAGAAGAGATATTCCCTGGGTTGTTTCTCAGAAACTCTGCGGAGCTACCACTGTTGCTGCTACCATGATCATATCCGACCTTGCGGGAATCCCAGTGTTTGTTACAGGCGGTATCGGCGGTGTCCACCGCGGGGCAGAAAAGACCTTTGATGTTTCTGCCGACCTTCAGGAACTGGCTAATACCTCTGTTGCAGTTGTCTGTGCAGGCGCCAAGTCAATACTCGATATCGGACTTACACTTGAATATCTTGAGACATACGGTGTTCCGGTTGTCGGCTACGGAACAAAGAATTTTCCGGCATTTTTTACACGTGACAGCGGTTACCCTGTTGAGATATCCTGCGACAGCGCAAAGGATATCGCCGATATGTTCCGTGTAAAAAGAGAGCTCGGTCTTAAGGGAGGGATGGTTGTAGCAAACCCGGTACCCGAGGAATTTGAAGCAGATAAAAAGACAATTGACAGCGCAATAGAAAAGGCACTTGCAGATATGGAGGCAAAGGGAATATCGGGAAAAGATGCAACTCCCTTTCTGCTTGATGCAATTAAGACGATCACCGGAAAGGCATCACTGAATACAAATATAGAGCTGGTTTTCAATAACGCCCGGGTGGGCGCAGAAATAGCTAAATCATATTTTGTTTAACCAAAAACTAACAGTGATATACATAAATTTCATTGCATAGCTTAGTTCCGGCAGGTAAATTTCAGTAATGAAATCACCTGCATCTAAGCTGTTTCTAGAATCACCACAGCCTGTACACAGAATACCTGAACAATATATATCAGTAGCACTTGATACTTCCCAGATTATGGGCGGATACTGGTGGGACAATTCGGGAATGGTTAAAAATGGGCTGGGTGAGGCCAGGACTGAACCTCTTGATTTGGAAAACGAAAAACTTGTTTTTTATACAAAACTACTGCACCCGAAATGTATCCGCTTCGGAGGAACAGAGGCTGATCGTGTATATTACGCTTTGAATAAAAAAAACGGCACGGGCGAACTGACGGACGGATATCATTACACGCTGGGGAGGAAGCGATGGAAGGCTATGGAATTGTTCTGCAGACTGGTCGGTTCCTCACTGATGCTTACGGTAAACGCCGGTCCTGGGCCGAGGCATGAAAAACAGCGTTGGCGCAGGAAAAATGCCAGACAGCTTATTAAATATTCAGAGGATAAAAAACATGATGTAGCCGTATGGGAACTGGGTAACGAAGTAAACGCATATCCTTTTTTCCACGGTTCAGGCAGCCGGATATCATCACGTGAATATGCCGGTGATATGAAACGCCTGAAAAGGACAATATCATCAAAGGCCGGTGCCATGACTGCGGGCCCCGCGCTTGCAGTCTGGCCTGTTATAGGAGAAACTCTGCCTTTTCTGAAAAGATTTCTCAGAAAGGCAGGGAAGTCTCTTGATATCATTACCTGGCATTACTATCCCCAGCAGAGTTCGAGATCGCCATTTGCTATACGCAGGGCTAAGCGTAAAACCATGCTTAAACCTTCCAACCTTGAAGAAGCCGCCAGGCAGGCAGGAAAAATTACCTCTTTGCGGGATCAATACATGCCGGATGTCGAAATCTGGCTTGGCGAAACCGGTCATGCCCAATGCGGCGGTGAGCCCGGACTTTCAGATACATTCTACTCGGGGTTCTGGTGGCTCGATCAGCTTGGCATAATGGCCAGGGAAGGGATGAGTCAGGTTGTCCGTCAAACCCTGACTGGCGGAGATTACGGTCTGCTTGATAAGTTTACACATGATCCGCTGCCGGATTTTTATACTACACTTTTATGGAGCAGGTATGTAGGTCCCGAAGTTTATGAGCCGGTGGTGCAGGGAACTTCCCGAAGTCTCCGGTTTTATCTGCACTCACTTGCAGGAAAAAAAACGGAAGGTTACTGTCTTATTTATATAAATTTGAGTAAAGAAACTGGAATATGTAATCTTGATGATTCGTTTCCTCTTATAAAGCACAAGATTTTTCTGACTTCCCCTGATATCTACAGCAGGGTCATTCTTATGAACGGCCAGCCGCTGACTCCGGAAGTTCTTCCTGAAATACCTGAACCTGATCCGGTTCCTGAGGGCTGTGCAAGGCAGATAGAACTCCCGCCGCTCAGCTATGGATTTCTCCTCCTTAATAGTCTTCTGGATATTATGAAATAAACTGTTTGATTGCTGCTGTTCAGTTCATATAATTTAATTATGAACAATGATCCATTGTCGAAACGCTTTGATCCTGTCTATACCTACCAGTCAACAATTTATTTCATGGCGATGCTCTTCACCCTGCCGTATACTATTTATTTTTTTGTTATGGGATTTTTAATTCCATTATATTTCAGTCTGGGAATTCTTCTGCTTTTTAGCGCAGCCCTTATGCTTGCTAAACGGGAACTGTTTATTTCTGCTATAACCCTTGGACTGATCGCACTTCTCATAGATATTCCGGGTTTGGTATATTTTCTGGGAATTTCAGTCGGAATACATCATTATCTTCTTGTCGTTAATGTATTGATTTCGGCAAGTGCAAGTATAAAACGAAATCACGGATTTATTATCAATTTTTCCATCCTCATTTTCTATATTCTCATTTTGGTTTTATTCAGAAATGGAAACTCTCTTTATGAAATCCCTGAAAATCATCGTGCGGTATTTCATGAGATTAACATTGTACTGGCGTTTACAGTTCTTTCATTGAGTTTTTACCGTTATCATCTGGCATTAAAAAATGCAGAATCTGAACTGCAGATGTATCACGGCCGGGTAGTACATATGGCAAACACCGATGCTTTGACCGATCTTCCCAATAGAAGGAGTGTCGAGGAGGAACTTTCCAGAATTCTGTTATGTAACTCAAAGGACGGAGAAAAGGGGGTGACTGTTGCTCTGGGAGATCTCGATAATTTTAAAAAAGTAAACGATACTTACGGTCATCAGTGCGGTGATGCTGTCCTTACCGAAATGGCCTCCCGTTTCCGCAGCTGCGTAAGAAACTATGATTTTATAGGAAGATGGGGCGGTGAAGAGTTTATTTTTATCCTTAAAAATACCACCGCAGAGCAGGCCGTTGATACGATGGAACGCATAAGAATGCAGGCTGTTTCCACGCCTATCCAGTGCACAGAGAACGCAATTGAAGTCACAGTTACTTTCGGAGTATCTCACTGTAGAGAGGGTGATACACAGAAATCACTATTTGAAAGGGTTGATGATCTTCTGTACCGTGGGAAGGATGCCGGAAAGAACCGGGTAATGGCTGATTTATGAAATATTAAGATTACTGATACATATAAATGATTAAAAAGAGCCGATTCCATCTAAAACTGCTTGAGAAAACCTCCAGCTTTATTACAATATAGAGTCACAGATTAACAGATAATATAAAGTGAGGATTTCTCCTTAAATGTCCAGAATGATTATAGGAATACACGGTCTGGGAAACAAACCGCCGTACCGGCAGCTTGAGCAGTGGTGGAAGGCGGCTATCCTGGAGGGGCTGGGTGATTCTTTCCGTTACAGATTTATAAATTTCAGTATGGTTTATTGGGCTTCTCTTTTGTATCCCCAGGCTTTAGATCCTGATATCACAGATGAAGGCAGTGATTTCTTTTTAAGAGAACCCTACGTTCGGGGGGCTGGAGAATATCCGATAAATGAAAGTTGTGATCAAAATCCGGTGTTCAGAAAGAGGCTGAACGAACAGCTTGAAAAGATCTTCATTGAAGATGATGGATCTCCCAATTTTTCTAGAATCACAGATTTTATAATACGTCATTTCCTTAAGGATCTTGATGCCTATTTCAATAAAAAAGATTTCAGAAAACGTGATGAAATCTGTGGAAGGTTGGCTGAAAGTCTTTATAAAAACCGAAGAAAGAAGATTATGCTTGTTGCTCATTCAATGGGATCGATAATAGCCTGGGATGTTCTTACAAGATGGATTTCTGATGTAAATATTGATACCCTGGTTACAATCGGATCTCCGCTTGGTAATCCGGTGGTTAAAAGCAAACTTATTTCTGAATATCCCGGAACAGAAGCTGATTTGAGGACTCCGGATAATATTACACGAAATTGGTATAATCTGGCAGATTTCAAGGATCTTGTTGCCATAAATTATATCCTATATGATGATTATCTGCCGAACCGTCATGGAGTCCAACCGCAGGATAAGCTTATATGGAATAATTATATATTTGAAGGAGAGCGAAATCCTCATAAATCATACGGGTATCTCAGATGTCCTGAAATGGCCTGGATTATAAGTGAGTTTTATTCAATCATGCAGAGAAGTAAACATACGGGCTTGATTTTCAGAGTTTAAACTAATACCCTGTTGCCACGTTGAAGGATATGAAAATGAAAGCTGCTGTTATAAAAGCAATAGGTAATATAGAAGTAAAAGATGTACAGGTTCCTGTTCCCGGAGCTGATGAAGTTCGTATTCAGGTTAAAATTTGCGGAATATGCGGATCTGATAATTCCATGTTTCATGGAAAACTGGAAGCTCCCTTCCCTCTGATTCCCGGTCATGAGGCTGTCGGTATTATCGATGCGGCAGGAGTTAATGTCAAACATCTGAATCCGGGGCAGCGGGTTACTGTTCACCCGAACTATTTCTGCGGCGTCTGCGATATGTGCCGGAAGGGGCTTACAAATATCTGCAGCCGCAAAATCAGGCTCGGGGTAGATATTAACGGCGTATTCGCGGAGTATGTGGTAGTTCGAGCATCGGCGGTCTTTCAGGTCCCTGAGGAAATGCCGGATGAGGTTGCGGTTTTTGCTGAACCTCTTGCCGTTTGTCTCCATGGAATCAAGAAAGCCGGAATAAAAAAAGCAGACAGGGTTCTTGTTCTGGGTGCTGGAGTAATTGGTCAGCTCTGTCTTCAGACTGCCAAGGCATACAGTGATAATATTACAAGCAGCGATCTACTGGATTCAAGGCTTGAACTTGCGAGGAGCATGGGAGCCGCACGTGTTTTCGGCGACAGTGATGAGCTTTATTCACATCAGGGAGAATTTGATGTTATATTCGAAACCACCGGATCTCCTGCAGGACTTAATGAATGCATTGAACTTGCAGCCCCCGGTGCAGTGATTGTTACACTCGGCTTGCCTGCGCTTGAACATCCGGTATCAACTGTGAAAATAGTAAGAAAAGAACTTACCATAAAAGGATCCATGATCTACACAACAGAAATCTCTGAAAGCCTTGAACTTCTGACACAGGGGTATATTGATACCGCCTCACTTGTTTCGTCAAGCATCAGCCTTGAACAGCTTGGGGAGGCTCTAAGACATTTCGATGAGCCCTCAAGAATGAAGACCCTGGTCCGTATCAGCTAGAATATAAAATAAAAGAATTCTTTTAGGCTCTCATTAATGGTATATTAAAGAAACAATATACAAAACTTGGGAGTATATATGAAAAAGATTCTGTTTGTTACACTGATTCTTCTTTTTATCGGCGGCGGACTTTTTGCTGAGGGGATAGAACTTGGTGAGTTTCCGCTTGGAAAATGGATTGATGATACATACGGAGCTGTGTGGGAATTCAGCTCAACCAATATTAGAATTCTCGATGTGAACGGAAATGTCTATTATGACTTTGAGGGGAAAACTATCCAGGATTTTAAAGCCGGTGCCAATATGGACGGTATCTATATTCAATTTTACTGTGTTGAAAGCGGAAGAAAATATAAATTTGTTAAAGCTCCGACAGATATGAACCTTGAAATGACCATTGATAAAGACTCAGGAATTCACTATGTCAGAAGCCTTGGAATAAGAAAATAGTCAGAAATATTTTCAGTAACACTTTATTAGAAACCAAAGCCCGGATCATAAGATATGATTCGGGCTTTATATTTTCAGTTTTTAACTGTTAATTAGAATTCAAATCCCAGTGTGATTACAGGTCTTGTGCCTGAATTATATTCATCAGCATATTCATAATATTCATCATCAAATTCCATAAACATCAGATCCATCCCGATATTAAAATTGCCAAAACCAAGGATTACGGAAATGATCATTGCTTCTCCGTCGAATAGACTCTCATACGGAAGTACCCATCCGTATGAAAATTCAGTATCGATGCGTATATAAGGCAGTATTACCATCATGGTTAAACCTGCGCGATAGATCATAAGTGTATCATTTTCTGTGACCATCTCCTGCGGATAAATTTCCTGATATGTAAGTTCATCTCCGAAATAGTATCCCGCACCTATTACAGGTCCCAGGCCCATATTCATAAGGGAACCCTCTTCGTTCATAAGCCAACCGCCACGGGCGGTTATGTTGATTCCGGGTATAATTGAATACTCCGATTCGGCAAAATAATCTTCATTATAATCCTCACGAAACATAAGCCCTCCGGAAAAGCCTATGTACCCGAAATCAAAGGTATCAATAATCCCGGTAATCGAGCTTGCAAGCTGGCGCCTGACCGCTTCTCTCTGTCTGGCTTCCATCTGGGCCTGATTCAGCTGATTCTGCTGGGCTATTCTTGCCGCTTCCAGCCGTTCTTCACGTTCCGCCTGTTCACGCTCTGCATCTATCCTTGCTTTTTCTTCGGCTTCTTCTTTGGCAATGTATTGTCTTGCATAATTTATTCGGCGCCCTGCTGATGAAGTCCGGTAATCATCCGGGTACTTTTCGATGGCATATTGATACGCTTTGACAGCTTCTTCCCAAAATTTATCATTGTATAATTCATCAGCCCTCCGGAAAGCATTATCAGCAGCTTCTGCTTCTGTTTTTTCCTTTTCTTCTATTTTAGCAAGTTCTTCTTCGGCAGTTCGAATATTTCTTTGTGCCTCTGCAGATTTACTGTGTTCGGGAGCAAAATTTAAGGCTTCTTTGTAAAAATTGATTGAAGCCTGCCAGTTCCTGCTTCTAAAAGTATTTTCTGCCTGGCTGTATAAACTGTCGGCTTTCTGCTGCTGTTCCAGAATATTCCGGATTCTGATTTCTGCCTGGGAAATGTTAAATCTTGCCATAGGAGCCTGATAATGGTCGGGAAATAATTTCAGGGCTTCCTCGTATGCTTTGATTGAAGCTTCCCATTCCCGGTTTCCGTATAGCCTGGATGCCTTTTCATAAGCGGCATCTGCTTTCTGTTCCAGCTCTTTAGCCTGCTGCTCTTCTCTTTCTTTCTGTCGTATATACTGCTTAACATCATACAGGCCTTCAAAACTTAATTCCGTCAATTTAAAATTTCTCAGCTCAAGATTCCCGCCGCCACCGTCATACAAGCCCCTTAGATCACTGTTGGATAATCCAAAGTATCCGTCCAGACCTGTCATTGTGCCTTCCTGCCAGATGGTCAGGGTTCCTGTTCCCAGAGCTCTTCCGTGCATAACAGCCAGATCAGCTTTTAATTTAAAACTCGATTTCTGTACTTTAATTTTTTTCCATACCTCTCCCAGTTCATTTTTGCTGTATCGTTTTCCTTCTACATAGACCTCGCTTCCGGTCATTTCAAGCCTGAGGTTGAGCATGAAAACAACTTCTGTCATATACCGGTATATCTTCCATCTTATTTCCGCTTTTGTGGCTACGCCGTCATTCGATGAAGATGGATTATAATAGATGGTTTGACTGCCGGATGATTCATCATTGCTGTCCTGAGAAAATCCAGGAATGGCCGCAGAACAGAATATGAGGCATGAGAGAATAACCTTTATCATGATTTTATTCATTTTCAGTTCCCTATATTTTTTAATGTAAATTTACAATATTTTATCATGTATAGTAAAATTTGTAAAAAATGAATTAAAACCGGCAAAATATCTATAACAGTTTTCTTGATTCTGGTTTTTTCTATTACTATAATTTAACCATTACTAAATAAATTTCTCAAAGTAAGCTCCAAAATGTAATTGATGTTAATGGATTCTCAAGGAGCCGGAAATGAGAAGATTATTTTTTATTTTTATAATTATACTTACAGTTATATCCTGCACTCTAAATAATGATAGCCTCCAGTATTCTGTAATAAAGATATACACTGCATCCTCAAGAGGGCTTACTGTACCCACCTCGGTGCAAAGTCTGAAGCTTTCTGTAGAAGGTGAGGGGGTGAGCTTCTCTCCTTTGTCCTTTGCTCCCGGAGAAGAAATTACCGCCGAAGTAAATGCAGGTGACAGCCGCCTAATAAGTCTGGAAGCTTTCGATTCAGACGGCAGTTCAATTTATATAGGAACCTCATCCGAAAATCTTGCAGCAGGAGAAACGGCTGAGATTATTCTTAATATGGACTGGACTCTTAGTCTGCTCTTTGACGGAAACTTTGCAGACAGCGGCAGTATGGAAGGACTACGGGTTGCTGTAGGTGAAACAATCAGTCTGCCGTCCAATGTATTTGTGAAATCAGGCTACAGCTTTACAGGCTGGAATACCTCAGCAGACGGTTCTGGTGATTCATACGCAGGCGGAGCATCATATACCAGACAGTCTATGACAAGACAGACTCTGTATGCCCAGTGGTTAACCTCACAGACTTATACTTTTACGGCAGCGGGGGCTTCAGGGGCCAGCGGCCCAACCCAGAGTATGCTTACATCAGCGTATTCAGGTACATCACTTGACGGTGCGGTCACCAATCCGTCGGCTGATGACGGGTATCAGCTGTGGACGGTTCCCGCAACCGGAACATACACAATAGAAGCAAGAGGCGCTCAGGGTGCTGAAAACTACGACTCAAGCTACACAGGAGCAAACGGTGCGGTTATAATCGGTGATTTCAACATGACTTCCGGCGATCAGCTTATCATCCTTGTCGGACAGCAGGGCTCCCAGTCTGCCGCTTCAACTCTTTCAAGTGCAGGCGGCGGTGGGTCTTTTGTAAGCCTTGTTGATTCAGGTTCGTCATATACTATTGCAGCCAGCTCCTACAAAGTTACCCCCCTTATAGCTGCAGGCGGAGGCGGCGGTGTCGGAGGTAGCGGAAGTGCCCCGGGTGTTGACGGAGATACCGGAACTGACGGAACCCTGGACGGCGGCGGATACGGAACCCCCGGTGCTGCAGGCGGCGGAGGTCTTTCAGGCAGTACTGATAATACAAGCGGCGGCGGAGGCGGCGGCGGATTTATAGGTGACGGAACCGCTCAGCAGAGTAATTCCGGATATCCAGGCCTTTCATTTCTCAACGGAGCAACCGGCGGTTCATCACGTGATGGTGATTCATACGGCGGCTTCGGAGGCGGCGGAGGAAACCATAATACAAGCGGCGGCGGCGGTGCAGGCGGCGGATACTCCGGCGGTACAGGCGGTCAGTATTATTCAAGTGTCTATTACGGCGGCGGGGGCGGCGGTTCATACAACACCGGAACAAATCAGTCGAATACTGCCGGTGGCAATACGGGAGACGGATCTGTTATAATAACTCTGCAGTGAGGTTATATATTGGAAAGTCTTAGCAGAGTAATTACACTTGGGCCTTTGAATCTGCCCCTTTATTTCATAGCGCTTGCTATGTCCTGGCTGATTTACAGAATTGTTATCAGGCAGGTATATCGGAAAAACCCCGAACAGCTTAAATTAGCTGACGGGATACTTTTTAATGCGGTATTCATCCTTATAATCGTCTGGAAATTATCTCCTCTGATTTTTCAGTTTAAAACGGTTGTCAGCAATCCTATAGCTGTTCTTTATCTTCCAGGCGGTGCGTCCGGAGTAATTCTGGGGCTTGTGACAGCGTCCGGATATACAGTCTGGAAGTTTTTGAAGATAAAAGAGGGCAAAACGCCGCTTTTCAGAAGTTTAGGTCTTAATGCCTCAGTTCTCATTCTTATCATCTTAATAACAGGGCTTATTACCGGTTTTGCAGGTTCACGGTTTCTGGATGGCAGGGCCGGGGGAGCGGTAGCCTCCGATACTCAGGTTCCGGATTTTTCGATAAGCGGCGAATCCGGTGATCTTTATAATATTTCAGATTTTGCCGGCAAGACTATAGTCCTGAATTTTTGGGCCAGCTGGTGCCCGCCCTGCAGAGCAGAGATGCCCGAATTGAAAGCGTTTTATACGGAAAATAAAGACGAAGATGTTGTGTTTCTGTCAGTTAATTTAACAACAAGTGAACAGAATCGTGAGGCTCTGGAGAGCTACCTTGAAGATGAAAAAATGCCCTTTCCTGTTTATTTTGATCGGACGGGAGAGGCCTCGCAGGCCTTCGATATAAGTTCAATTCCTATTACAGTAATTATAAGGGATGATGGCATAATAGATACTATCAGAAGCGGGGCGATCACAAAGGCCTGGCTGGAGCAGAAAATCCGCTGAGCATTATCGCACTGTTGAAAGCGGATCGAAATGGCATATTCTGTTGCGACCCTGGCGCTTAGCTTCGTACATTGCCGTGTCGGCATTATTCAGGCATTTTTCAAGTGTCATGCCGGTTCCCGGCTTATAGTAACTAATTCCGAAACTTGCGGTAACGGGAATCCTTTTATCATTATGATAAACCTGTGCAGTTTCAATAGCTATCCGCAGCCTTTCAATAGACAACTCAGCCTGCTCGGGTGTTGTCTCTCTGTAAAGCAGGACGAATTCCTCTCCACCGTATCTTGCATAGAGGTCACCGGCTCTTGTATTCTCCATGACCAGGCGTCCAACCATCTGCAGAGCTTCATCTCCGGCACTATGTCCGAATTTATCATTTACTTTTTTAAAATGATCGAGATCGAAAATAATCATCGAGAAGAATCCGTCATATCTGTCAACTCTGGATACTTCAAGCTTTGCAAGCTGCATAAAATGCCGACGGTTGAACAGCCCGGTCAGCCCGTCTATCGAAGCCAGTGTTTCCAGCTTTTCTACATAGGATTTTATCTCTGTAATATCATGCAGGATGTAGAGGTAGCCAAGGGTCCCGTAAACTCCGTGTGAAATTGAAGATCTTGAAACTTTGAAAAAATGAATACAGCTTTCTACTGTAAGCTGTATTTCAGCTGAATCCTCAACTCGCAGCAGTTTTTGCCATAGTTCAAGGTTGGTCCATTCCATCACCTTTTCGGGGTCTTTATATTTTGTTTTTGCTAGGTGTTTTTTGGCAGATTTGTTGCATTCAACCAGACGATATTTTAAATCGACTACAAAAACAGCATCATCAATAGCTTCAAGCACCATGTTTCTGGCGATAGGCATAAGATCGAACAGCTGCATCTTGATCATTCCCCAGAAAAGCAGCAGTCCCGAAATGCCGAACGCAGAAGGACCCAGATCCATGTTATACGGAACTTTTTTCATTAAAAGAAATATATGTGCAATAGTCGGCAGGATTGTTGCCGAAATCATAATGCTGAACTGCATTTTGAATCTACCCTTGAAGCAGACCAGACTGTATATAAGTCTGCCGGTTCCAAGTACATGCAGTATTGAAAGTAAAGCATTTATAACCCAGAAAAAAGGGGCTCTTTCCGTCTGTAAAACCGTTAATGGTAAACCGGGAGTGAGTGAAATATCAGTATAGATTAAATGGTGAAGCGGGTTTGTCCATACCAGTAATACTATTACAGCGGGAATCAGAAAAATGATTCCTCTCCATATATTTTCTATACCTACAGTACTGGTTCCCCGGTTGTTATAGGACCATGCAATCAGAACCCAGAACGAGGGAACAAATGACAATCCCAAATATTCAAAATTCAGGCACAATATTGCACCGTTAAGATTAGGAACATGAAGCTCTATAAAATAAAAAGTTGCATAAACCGTATTAGCAAGCATCAAACCTGCATAATACCACAGGGGTTTTGACAGTTTACGCTGTCTGAATACGTATATATAAAGAGCGGCTGATAGTAGAGAAGCTATAATAGTAGACGTTTTTATAATAAATACTGTATTCACCGGCCGCGTTCCTTATATACTAAGGTTGTAATCGATTACTCTGATTTTTACATTAAAGTTACTATACCGCATTTGTAAAGATAATGGAAACATATTTTTATATAATTTATGCGGCTCTGAAACTTATGTACTGTACCAGAATATCATTACCGAATTCCTCGTTCTCCGGAAGATAGGGAAGAGGTTCAGATATTTTAAGGTCTGCGATTACCTGATTCTCCACCAGCGTATCAAGTACTGTATCGAAGTTCCTTTCCTGGAATATATCATCCCGCTGTGTAAGAGCTACTATCCCTCCTGGTTTTACTATCCGTGAGAATTCACGAATAATGTCGGTACTGTCCGGCAGATAGGTAAGGACGCCTACACAGAGCAATCCGTCGTATGTGTTTGAGTCAATAGGCAGCGGCAGTTCTTTCATATTCAGCTCATGAAGGCTCCGATAAACAGAGGCTTTAGATGCCTGAATGAGTGATTCTGCCGATAAATCTATACCGTCTATTTTTGTGAATCCCTTTGCTGCAAGTGCAGTGCCGACAAGTCCTGTTCCGCATCCTGCATCCAGAATCTCTCCTGATACAGGTACATTGTTGCTGATTATTTCTGCTGCATTTTCAGGGGCATGATAATCCCACTGTTTCAGTGTGTCATTGTATTCTTTTGCCCAGCTGTCATAATATTCTGATATCTCTCCGATCTTATCAGGCAGATTCAGAAGTCCGGAATAATCTTTTTCATCGTTCATTAACTTAACTCCAAGCTTTATTATACCTATATTAATTTTCTCGACAGGTTAGTGCATAGTTTTGAATTCCTTATTGATACCAGACAGCATTAATTTTAATATTGACTGCTTATCACTGGAATATGGAGAAAACTTACGGAAATATTAAACAGTTTGATGCATCACACACAGGTCATTTCAATTTCTATGGCAGTCCTTACAGGTTTTGTCATCACTGTTTCCAAACAGAATCGTGAGGCAAATGCATTTTTATCATGGTTTATTCTGATTTCTGCAGCCTCTTATTTACCATTTTTTTCTGGAATTTAGGAATGTGGAAAATCGGTGATTTGTTTTCTATTATACTATTGCCTTCAAATGCACTTCACGGTGTTTTTATTTATTTTTATACAATTACGCTCACGGGTCAAAAACACAACAGCCTCGGAAGCCGAATGCTTCATTTAAGTGTTTATGCTGTACTACTGGTTTTTCATATTACTTCATTTATCATTGATGATTCACCCAGAATTTACGGACAGCTGCTGACTAAAAATACTCTCTATATCGTTGGTATAGGGATGATAAACTCCCTGATCTATGTATGTCTGGCATTTATTAAAATGAAAAAATACTCTGTCGATATCAGGGATTACTTCTCCGAGATTGAAAAAAGAGATATTAACTGGTTTTTGAGGATACTAATCACACCCCTAATCTTTTTTACCATTTCAAATGCTGGGTTCTGGTATGCTTTTTTTAAAGGACCGACACCGCTTGTTGCCATTATTATTCTTACTACGCTGTGTGTTAGTATGTTTATAATTCTAAGCCTTTTAATAAATCAGCCGTTGATTGTTAACCAGAACAGAGATATGTATAGTCTCATGAACAGCCGTTTATCAAATCGGACTGATGAAAGTCCGAAGTATTCCAGGCTGAATATCGATCTGCCCCTTCAGAAACTGTATGCAGGCAGGCTTGAAGAATATATGGAAAAAGAAAAACCTTATCTTGATGAAAAACTTAATATCAAGGACCTTTCCGAGCAGATGAAAATTCTCTATTACCATCTTTCAGTAGTTATAAATAATATATATGGTAAGAATTTCTATAACTATATAAATTACTACAGAGTTTCAGAGGTGATAAAAGCTCTGTAAAAAGAAATTGACCCGGATGTAAAACTGATTGATATTGCTTTCCGATGCGGGTTTAATTCAAAATCTACGTTTAATACTGTTTTTAAACAACAGACAGGGCAAACACCCACCGCTTACAGAAAGGAACTTCAGAGAAAAGGCTGAAAACTATTACAGGTTTTCAGCCTTATTTAATCCGTTTTATCTGGTATATCCGGAAAGGAAGTCCCAGCCTATGGTTGCATAATAATCAGCGTGAGTGTGGCCTGCTTCTTCGAAAAGGATAAACTCTGCAGCTGTTTTTCCATTTTTGTAAAGATAACTGAAATCATAATGCAGATCTTTATCTTCAACAGTCCTGGAATCTTCAGTCTTAAATCCCCAGAAAGGGTAGGATGCGTAATCCCGTTCTGATACCTCAATCTCATTAAACTTCATGAGTAAATCAATGCTTCCCGGATAGATGTTTCCAATTACAGGATTTCCCGATTCATCAGGTGTAATGTTAAGCATATCTTTCTTGCCTACAAGCAGCAGGAATGGAAGGTCGGTATCTGCTTTCTTTTCTTCAACAAGTTTTACAAAGTTATCATCATAATAGCCTGTGAACCCATTATAGCGATTGCGGCAATTTTATCTGTATTCTGCAGTCCGACAAATCCTGACATAACTCCGCCCATAGAGAACCCTGTGAGATAAATCCGGCTTTCGTCAACAGGGTATGTTTTCAAAGCATAATCCAGGATCTGCATAACAATTGTATTATTCTCGGCTGTGACACTGAAAAGTTCATCCCAGGCTTTGTTTACTGTTGATTTTGTAAGTTTACTGCCTGAGCTCTGAACTATAACCCTTTTCAGGGGAAAACTGCTGTTAACGAAGACTCCTGTTTCAGGTTCAGAATCAGTTCCGTTTATGTTCTTGTAGAAGGCTTCAACCTCAGCACCGCTGCCTTCTGCTGCGATGTAGGTGAGGTTGCTTGTCGCTCTTACCTTGTTCTGAGTCATGAACAATACCTCGCCTTTTCTTCCGTATAGCCATTCCTGTATATCTTCATAAAGACTTAAATCGGCTTCGCTCCAGGCATCTCAAATGAGGCACATGAAAAAGAGCATAATACAGCTCCTGCCAGCAGAAGAGCCGTTACGGCGGATTTTAGGGATTTCATAGAATATCTCCCTTAATTATTATTTAGGTTAATTCTATGTCCGCTTTCAGGATCCGGCGACCGACCTTGCAAATCTGTACCTTTATTTTAATTTAATTTTATGTCCATTAGAAATTTGGAGTGGTCAGAATTGTCATATTTCATTTCAGTCCGCAGCTGGATCAACAGTGCCTCAACGAGCTGCAGTCCCAATGATGTGTGCTTCTCTGATTCAAAGTCAAATCCCGGTCCACTGTCTGTGTATGTCAGTAATAAATTATTTTCTCCTATCCTTGAACAAGTGATCATGATTTTTTTTCGCTAACTGAATTAAAGGCATATTTAAGACTGTTTGTTATAAGTTCATTCAGAATCAATCCAACAGGAACTGATATGTCTATGCTGGTAGAGACTTCGCTGCAATTCGTTTCAACTATCAGATCTTCAGGTCCCTGTGCAGCCAGTATACGGCTGAGACTTCGAATATAATCTCCAAAGTCAATATCATTCAGCGAGTCAGATTCATAAAGTTTTTTATGAGCCTGCGCCATAGCCTCGATACGGTTCTGGCTGTCCATGATAGCTTTTGCAGCTTCTTCGTCCGAAATATTATACAACTGGAGGTTTAAATGGTCTGCAGATTATTTTTTACCCTGTGGTGTATCTCCTGAAGCAGAATCTGTTTCTCTTTAAGCGTTTTCCTGAGTGCCGTCTCTATCTGTTTTTTTCTAAAAGTATTGAATGTAAGAAAGCTAACCATGAAGGTAAGAACCACAATAACAATAAGGATAACCCTGAACATTTGCGGATTATTGAAATAGAGAGTGTCCGGAGTATTGAATAATACTGTACCATCCGGAAGGTTTGAAATCTTCAGTCCGAATTTTTTAACAGCCTGATAATTGAAATACGGAGTGGTAATTTCACCCCGGAATATGGGGATACTGCCCGGTGGTACTCCATCCAGAACTTTAATGGCATATTCAGCCTGCAGGACTCCGTGATCATATGAATTAATTGCAATTCCGCCGAAAGCCCCCCCCGGTAATAAAAAAATCCCAGGCGCCAATTACAGGCTGCTGGCTTACTTCTGCCAGCTTTGGAATTATAACAGCAGGTTCCAGCGGTTTATTATTGATATCTCTCCAGAAACTTATAAAAAAATGGCTGTTGTCGGAGATAGTTCTTCAAGTGCAGAAAGAAGCTCCTCAATTGAGAGGTCAACCAGTTCAATAAAATCAAATCTGGATTTAAAAGGTTCTGAAATTTCTCTGAACTTAATCAAATCTGCAGAGCCTGTAGTTGTCGGATCGGAAATAACGGCAATAGTATCTATGTTGAGCGGGATATTCTCGAGCAGTTCAAGGTTTGCAACAAAATCTGAATCCTCTGATATCCCTGTAATTTTGTCCATTTTTTTTAAATCATATAAATCAATATTATTTATCCCACTGAAAACACAGGGAGTGTCTGGAAAAAGCTCTTCTCTGTATTTCAGATAAAATCTAAGAGCGTTATCATCAGATGTCAGGACTATATCAAAATCCTTATGCTCATACTTTTTCTTTATGTGGTTATAAAAAGGAGATTCAACAAGTTCAGCAGGATATCTTTTGGAATCATAAAATTCCTTATCCAGTGAGATAAAGGGATATCGTTCAATAAGTGTATTTGTAAGACCTCTATCAAGATTTGAAGTCCATGGATAATCCGGATTATATGAATGTATCACAAGTATATTGGGAGATTCATTTTGAGCGGGCAGCACAGAATTAATGCAGAACAGGAAAATAATAATTACTGAAAACTTCTTCATATAATCAATTATAAGTTCAGCTTCAATGTAAGTCCAATTAAAGTCTATCCAATTATTTGACTCTGAACGTGCAACAGCCTATCCTTATTAATGACATAGGGGAGCACATGAGCGGTAATCTCGAGTTTGACAATTCACTCTACAGGGAAATTTTTAGAAATAGTGCTGCTGCTATTGCCGTCCTGGAACAGGACTTTACAATTTCCCTGGCTAATGAAGCATTCTGTGTTCTGAGCGGATATACCGAGGTTGAGCTAACCGGCCGGAAATGGACAGACCTGATGCCTGTAAATGAGACAAGCAGGCTTAAAAAGTATAATCAGGCAAGGTCTAAATCTGAAACCGGGGCTCCTGCTGAATACGAAACCTCCTACATAAATAAGCGCGGCGAACTGCGTTACTGTATAATATCGGCTTCTGTTACCGCAGCCTCTAAAAAGACAATAACTACTATCATTGATATAACCAGCATAAAGGAGGATGAAAACAGCCTTTCTGCTAAAGAAATTAAGTTCAGATCGATTGTGGAATACGCAAATGACATTATCTGTTCGATTACGACGGATGGTTTTTTTGATTATGTAAGCCCTAACTGGAAGGAAAAACTGGGGCACTCTGTTCATGAAGTTATAGGAATCAATGTAAGTGAATTTATTCACGAACAGGATTATCCTGCATTTATGCAAAAAATACAGCAGGTCGCTGAAAATGGCCGGAAAATTTCATCAATAGAATTCCGTATCTGTAATAAACATGGTAACTGGGTCTGGTATGAATCAAGTTTCTCTCTGGCTCTGGATGGTGATGATAATTCTAAAATGATAATAGGTGTAGCTCATGACATCTCTAAAAGGAAAAAATCTGAATCAGCCAGGATTGATGCTCAAAACAAGCTTGATATGGCGCTTAAGATTGCGCATCTGGGGCCCTGGGTCTATGATGTTGAGGAAAATCTTTTTCACTTTAACGATACCTTCTATTCCCTGTTTAAAACAGACACAAAGGGAGCAGGCAGCAGCACCCTTTCGACGGAACAGTATGCAGAAAAATTTGTACATCCTGAAGACAGATACCTTGTGATGACCGAGATTCAAAAAGCGCTGGATACCGATAAAGCTGACTATACCGCGCAGATTGTTCACAGGATGGTGTATGCGGATGGAAAACCTGGCAGTATAAATGTACGAATATCGGTTGAGAAGGACAGCGCCGGTAATACAATCAAGATCTTCGGCATAAATCAGGATATTACAGTCTTCAAAAAGTATGAGGAAGAAATCATTTCAAGCAGAGAAAAGCTTCGTGAAATGAATGCGCTTAAGGATCGTTTTTTTTCTATTATCGCACATGATCTAAGAAACCCTGTAAGCTCGATAGTGGGTATATGCGATATGCTGGCTCTGAAGACTGAAAGTGAACCAAAAGAAGATGTCGGATCTATCGTTAAGATGGTTCAGCAGTCATCCCGGCAGGTTATGGATCTTTTATCCAATCTTCTGGACTGGGCTATGACTGAAACCGGAGGAATCAGCATTGAGCCCGAGAACCTTATCCTCAATAATGTTATCGCAGATGTTATAGAGCTTACAAGACTTTCTGCGGTTCAGAAGGGTATCCGGATAATCTACAAGGCTGAACAGGAAATTGAAGTTAATACAGACTTATCAATGCTAAAGACTATTCTAAGGAACCTTATCTCAAATGCTATTAAGTTTTCCTTTGCTGATGGTACGGTGTTTATTTCTGCTGAGAAAAATGAAACAGAAATAACCGTCTGTGTCAGTGACAAGGGAATCGGAATGTCCAGGGATGCCATTAACGAACTTTTCAATGTCGAACGCAATCATTCAACCATTGGTACAGGGAATGAACATGGAACCGGACTGGGGCTTGTTCTGTGCAGGGAGTTTACAGAAAAGCTTGGCGGGATGCTGAGAGTGGAAAGTACCGAGAATAAGGGGTCTGATTTTTATTTTACAATACCGGTGAAAAGTAAATACTTAGAGCCAATTTCCGATAAGTAAAGTATGGATTTCAGTCTTTCAGCTACTTTGATTATCATGAATATTGCCTACCTCTGTACTCTAATCGGACTGGCAGTTCGAAATATTCTTATTCTGCGAATACTTATGATATCTGCACAGATTCTGCTCATCTATACCGGAAATAAACAGGGAAACCCTATAGTTGTATTCTGGAACTGTGTTTTTCTTGTCATAAACCTCTACCGTATTATCCTGCTGCTGCTTGAGAGAAGGGATGTAAAAATACCGGCAGAGCTGGAAGATATATACAATTCCAATTTTCTTCATATGACACATCGTGAGTTTCTGAAATTCTGGAAAATGGGTCAGGATAAAAGCATCGAAAGCGGATATGTACTCAGAAAGAATGTGAAGGCTGAAGCTGTGTTTATCGTAATTGATGGAAAGGCATATGTACAAAGCGGAATAAATACCGTTGCAATACTCGGCCGGGGTGATTTTATCGGTGAGATGAGTTTTCTCTCCGGAAAGCCGACATCCGCCGATGTAATATCCGATATGCCGATCCGGCTCAAATTCTGGACCAGCCGTGATCTCTCAAAGCTGAAAGTCAGTAATAACGCCTTCTGGATAAAAATACAGCAGAGTCTGGGTAATGATCTGGTTGGAAAAGTCCACAAATCCAATGCCCAGGTGAGTCTCCGCTTCGAGAATTGAATTACATATACTGTGACGGTAAAGAAAGCTCCTCGATACGCAGAATTCCCGCCCTGTTCATAATGACACTGTAATGATATAAGTCGGCGTTCAGACTCATGACAAGATGAATCTTATATACCCTGTCTCCCTTTATTTTGATTTTCTTCAGTCCGTCCAGGCGGTAGAAAATATCTTTGGGATCATCCATTTCCCGCAGCCAGTCTGCAATCTGAAATCGTAATATTTCTGTTATGCCTGTCAGTCTGGTATGATTTTTTTCAAGCTTCTTAGAGTTTAAATCTATTATACGCCGATAGTGCAGAACGTCCTGTTCCGGCAGGATGGACTGAAAAGGATTGGGGTCGGTATTTCTTTCACGCTGAATATCTTCCGGAACTCTGCCGGCCTTCGTAAACTCGGCAAGCGAGCTTGCCGAACCGACTCTGGTATCATCGTATTTATCATAGAGGAATGAATGCTGGTCAGAGGTGAAGACTGGAAAGAGTTTTCTAAGTCCTTCACGGAGCACTTCCTTGATTCTGTCTTTGAAGATATAAGAAAGAATAATAACAAGGACCCATGGAATAGTATTCGGAATAAAGATTTTACCGGCAAAAATGGTTGCTATTACAGCAAAAAGCATTGCCACCCCGGCGGCCGTTCCCGCAAGAATATGACCGACGCGTCTCTGGTTTGGATTTTCCTCCCTGGTCATATACATAGCGGACTGAGCCCATTTCTTGAGCATGCTTTCACGGTATGCCAGAAGTTCGCCCATGTTGGGGTTTGACTCGTCATACAGATATTTGTAATCCATCGAGCGCCGGTATGCAGTCTCGTTCTTTGCAAGTTTCTCAATAGCAGGAAGTATTTTGTCCGATTTTTCAATAAGTTCAGCTGATGAAAATAACCTGTTCATAGAGCGTTCTGATATAATGCTTATCGATTCATCACACCAGGCAAGAGCCGTGCGCTGCATATCAGTGAGTCTCGGCGAAAGGAACAGGGTGTGCAGTTTTCTGAATTCACTCAGAAAATCTTTTATTTCAGATATGAAATCTTCAATCTTTTTTCTGCACGTATTTTCTCTGTTCTGCTTCTGGATTTCCAGTGAGATGAGTTCTACGGTATTTTCCAGCTCTGCACGGTAGATATTGGAGAGAACCTGAAGCTCATAGATCAGCGGATCTCTCTGCCTGGGCATTTCTGTTTCAGGAGTTTCAAGCAGAGCCCTTATTCTGTGTATCGGGCTTAATTCATTTGTATGATCAGAGAGCATCTTCAGAGACATCTTGGGAGTAGAGAATCGGGTGTACATTTTAATATTTCTTAAAATGCGTCCGATCCCGAATACTTTTTCATTCATATTCAACTGATTAGGAAAAAAAAAGTATAAATCTGTTCTGTATCTTGTTATTCCGGAAGTCCTGTCGAGCGGATAATCCGTTTTCAGTTCAAGATGGTGTCTGCTGTGAGATCTTACTGAACTTTGAAAATGCATCATGTCTATTGCATGAAATGTTAAAATGAAATTGTAACTTCAGAACCTGTTTGATGCAAGGGGGTGTATTCTATTTCTTGTAGATATGGAATCGGCTGTTATCGAAAACCATATATACTCTGTCCCCGGGCCGGTAAATCTTCATATCTGCGCCCTGATTAGGCAGGTAGACGTTTATAAATGAACCCTCAAATTCAATCTTGTACTCGGTGTACGGTCCGATAAATGATTTTACTTCTACGATTCCTGAAAAATCTGTTTTTGAATCTGAAAAATGCACAGCTTCAGGCTTAATTGCCAGATATATTTCTTCGCCTTCCGAGAATGATTCCGCTGGGGTTTCCTGTTCTATGATGATGAGTCTCTTCCCAAGTCGGACGGTCACCCTTCGGCCCTCGGTTTCTTCAACTACTGCAGAAATGAAATTCGCGTTTCCGATAAAATCGGCTACAAAGGAATTAGCCGGGTTGTTGTAGATTTCCTCCGGAGTCCCTGTCTGGATGATTTTCCCATGGTTCATGATTATTACATGATCAGACATGCTTAAGGCTTCAGACTGGTCATGAGTTACATACAGGATTGTCATTCCAAGCAGCTGCTGTATACGTTTTATTTCGGTCCGGGTCTGTAGTCTCAGTTTCAGATCAAGGTTGGATAATGGTTCATCAAAAAGAATCATCTTCGGCTTCATCACAAGGGCCCGGGCAAGGGCAACCCTCTGCTGCTGACCACCGGACAGGTCTCCCGGAAAGCGCTTTTCCATCCCCACCATATTAACCACCTGGCAGGCCATTGCCACATCGTTGCGGATTACATCTCTGGAAAGGCTTCTAATCTTCAGGCCGTACGCAATATTTTCAAATACTGTAAGGTGCGGAAAAAGCGCATAGTTCTGAAAAACCATCGATGTGTCCCTGCGATCGGGGGTCAGCTTTGCCACATTATCGCCGTCAATGAAGACATCCCCAGCTGTGGGTATTTCGAAACCGGCAATTATTCGGAGGGCTGTAGTTTTTCCGCAGCCTGAAGGTCCGAGTATAGTTACAAACTCTCCCTCTCTGACTCTCAGATCAATATCTTCAAGGGCTGTCACCTCGTTTTGTTTGCCGGGATTAAAGACCTTTGTGATGCCGCTAAGCTGAAGATAGTCTTTCATTTAATCCTCGCAAGTTTATATCCGCGGCCGCGTTCGGTCAGCAGGTATACAGGCTGAGCCGGATCCGGCTCAATTTTAATTCTCAGTCTGCGTATATTAACCTTGATTATCTCACGCCCGCCGTCCCAGTCTTCATATCCCCAGGCTTCCTTAAGAAGAACCTGCCATGATATTACCCAGTCCAGCTTCCTTCCAAGTACTTCAAGAAGCCGGTATTCCATGGGCGTCAGTTTTATTTCTTTTGAATCAAAGAATACCTGTTCTCTGTCTGTCTTAATCGTCAGAAGTCCGGTTTCAATAATACTTTGATCATTCTGCGGCCGGGATCTTTTCAGCAGCTTTTTCACCCTTAGTATCAGCTCCCGGTGGTTGAAGGGCTTTCTGATATAGTCATCACCTCCGGTTTCCAGCCCTGAAACAACATCGCTGTCCTGATCCCTTGCGCTTAGAAAGACTACCGGAATTTGAGTCATTTCCTTTATCCGGTCGCAGACTTCAAGGCCGTTGATCCCCGGCAGATTAATATCCAGTATCACAAGATCAACAATATTCTCCCGGATTATTTTAAGGCCTTCTTCTCCGCTTCCGGCAGTAAGGGTGCTGTATCCCTCATCCTTCATCAGAAAGTCCAGAATTGTTACAAGGTGCGGGTCGTCTTCAATTATCAGGATTGACTGTTCCAGAGAATACTCCTTTATAGAGGGGGAGGGTGAATGAGACAGTTGTTCCGGCATTCGGCATGGAACTTATGTATACCTCGCCCTTATGGCGTTCTATTATATCTTTTACTATTGTAAGACCGAGTCCTGCACCGTCGTTCAGGTTTTTTGAGGGATCAGTTGACTGGTAGAACTCATTGAACACATGCGGTATCTCTCTGTTTTCTATTCCCGACCCCCTGTCATGAACAGAAACGACAATGCACTGTTCGTTTTCCTGAACGGAAATCAGCAGTTCGGAACCCTCGGGACTGTTTTTGCTTCCGTTATGGATAAGATTAAGCAGTACCTGTTCAAGCCATTTTCTGTCTCCGATTGTCTTTGACATCAGTGAGGGATAATTATATTTCAGTTTCTGCCCTCTGGTATCGAGATAGGGTTTAATATCCAGTACTGTTTTCCTGATTATATTTCTAATATCAATAGGCTGATGCTTCATCGAAAACCAGGCGAACTCAACCTTTACCTGTGAGAGGATGTTTTCCACCAGAGCGTTAAGTCTTTTGGTATTTTCGATGGATGAATGAATAAGCGCTTTCTGCGTATCGTTAATGGGGCCCGGTCTCTCCTCCATTATCAGCTCATTTGAGGTTTTTATCACAGAGAGGGGAGTTCTGAGTTCATGTGTGAGCGTTGAAAGCAGCTTGTTTTTATTGTCTACAAGCTTCTTCATGTATTCATATTTAGTTTTATTTGTGCTGTTCTGAATGTAAAGAATTATAGCGACACCGATCTGCGCGCAGACTGCCGGCAGCAGAAAGGCGAGAAATAAAAACCGGCCTCCGTAAATCAGCTGAAAAATCATTGCAGCTGATGTAAGCACTGTAAAAATTATAATGACATTCCGGTGCTGTTTCTCAAGAACCAGTTCGGCAGTGAGGATATATACGAAGGGCAGCATTAAAAAGGGTGAAATGAACAGCATTAAAGCTCCGGTAATAAGCATGTCCGGAATAGATGTCGCATGACTGTTAAGCAGGTGATACTGTCTGGTCAGGCTGCAGAATAAATAGAAGGTAAAGTATGCGGCGCTGACTATTACAAGGACTGCATAGATTATTCGTTGCTGACTGAGTACCGCATAAAAATAAAGAGCTGCAGCTGAAGTCTGGAGCGGAAGCCTTGCAAGGCGGCTTATATTTACAGTTGTACGCAGCTTATCCTGCTGATTGAACCGGCTGAACATTATCTATTATTGTACAGTTAATTGTTTCTATGTCTATATTTTTTTTATTGATGCTGTCTGAACACGGATAAGCTGTTTTTGCAAGTTACAATAGGGTTACAATGCCGTAACAGTATGGTTACAATTGATTCCCTGCAGTTTCCAATTCGATACTCCTGATTTATAGTATTTATAATATCATTAAGGAGGATATGAAATGTTAAAAAAAATGACAGCTCTTACCCTTGTGCTGTTTATTATGGCTTCTGCTGCCGTATTTGCAGGCGGTTCACAGGAAGCAGCTTCAGAGGATAAAGGAAAACTTGTTTTCTATGCGGGTCTTCAGGAAGACCATGCCGCTATGATTGCTGAGGAATTCGAAGCTGAATTCGGTGTCGAGACCGAATTTGTCCGAATGAGCAGCGGTGAAATTCTTGCCAGACTTAAGGCTGAAAAAGACAATATGACAGCCTCAGTATGGTACGGCGGTCCGGTTGACGGTATTGTTGCTGCAGATCAGGAAGGTATAATTGAACACTATATTTCTCCTGAAGCTGTAAACATACGCGACGGATTCAAGGATCCCAACGGTGTATGGACCGGTATCTACATCGGCTACCTCGGCTTCGTAGGAAACCAGGCAATGCTTGCCGAGAAAGGTCTTAAAATGCCGACTTCATGGGCGGATATGCTAAAGCCTGAATACAATCAGGAAATTGTAGTTGCACATCCGGGTTCATCAGGAACAGCTTATACTATGCTTGCTACACTCGTTCAGATGATGGGTGAGGACCAGGCAATGGAATACTTTAAAAAATTCAACCAGAATGTAAGACAGTACACCAAATCAGGTACTGCACCGGGCAGAATGGCCGGTCTTGGTGAAACAACTGTTGGAATTACCTTCCTGCATGATGCTATCAAGTATAAAAAGGAAGGATACAAGGATATTATAATTTCTGCTCCTCTTGAGGGGACAGGTTATGAAATAGGAGGTGTTGCACTTCTTAAGAACGGACCTGATCAGGAAAATGCAAAGATGTTCATAGACTGGGTTCTTACAAAAAGAGTTCAGGAAATGGGCAAGACTGTAGGATCTTTCCAGTTCCTTACAAATAAGGATGCTCTTCCGCCTGAAGAAGCCATGCCGATAAAGGATACCAAGCTTATTGACTACAACTTCCAGTGGGCAGGTGAAAACAAAAAACGTCTTGTTGAGCGTTTCAGTCTTGAAACAAGCACAACAGCACCTACCGAGTAGGATTTTCAATAAAAAGATTTACCGGAGGCTCCAGTCGGGCTTCCGGTTTTCCATACAATATATCAGGAGCAATAATGAAAAACTCCAGAAAACTGAAACTTCAGAGTGAACTCAAGATCCTTGCAAGTCTGAAAAACGATCCGGCGCTGCTTGCTGTTATTATATTCACCCTTGCATTGGTAACCTTTTTTATAATAATCCCTCTGTACAATATCATTGTCGAAAGTCTGACAACAAAGACAGCTAATATTTTTGAAAACTACAAGGCTGTATTTTCAATGTACGGAAACGTCCGCATCCTTGTAAATACAGTTTTCCTGGGTGCTGTCACATCTACAATTTCAGTAATTGTAGGCTTTATTTTTGCGTATGCGACGACCTACCTGAAAATAAGGTTTAAAAAGATTTTCGATTTTATAGCCGTTCTGCCAATTATTTCTCCGCCCTTCGTTGTAGCTCTCTCCGCCATTCTTCTCTTCGGACGTGTCGGTCTTATAACCCGCGGCCTGTTCGGAATCAAGGATGCCGAAATCTACGGCTTTCACGGCCTGGTGCTTGTACAGTCGCTAAGCTTCTTTCCTATTGCATACATGATGCTGGTAGCTCTTCTGCAGCGGATTGACCCCTCAGTAGAGGAGGCTTCCAGGGATCTGGGAGCATCACGTTTCAGGGTTTTCACATCAGTTACTCTTCCGCTTACTGTCCCGGGACTTGCAAACGCCTTTCTTCTTGTTTTTATACAGTCGATTGCCGATTTTGCAAATCCGGTAGTTATCGGCGGAAACTTTACGACTGTAGCTGTGAAGATTTATCAGGAGGGAATCGGTAATTATCAGTTCGGGACGGCAACTGCGCTTGCAATGGTTCTGCTTTCAATTTCGATATCCATCTTTGTCCTTCAGAAATACTATGTAAGCAAGAAGTCATATGTTACGGTTACCGGCAAGGTTTCAAGACACCGCGACCTTGTGACAAGCCGGAACGTCACCCTACCTGCAACAATAATTCTGCTGATAGTTACTCTCTTTGTAATACTCATGTATGTACTCATTCCCATAGGTTCCTTTGTAAAACTATGGGGTGTTAACTATACGCCTACACTCGATCATTACAGGTATGTTTTTAAACCGAAACTCTTTCAGCCTGTTCTTACCACAACTATGCTGTCGGCAATAGCCACTCCGGTGTCGGGAATACTTGCAATGATTATAGCCTTCCTGATTGTCAGGAAAAAATTCTTCGGAAAATCGTTTATAGAGTTTACAACTATAATGGCCCTTGCCATTCCCGGAACAATTATTGGTCTGGGGTATGTTATCAGCTACAATAAAACCTACAGTATATTCGGCCTGACGCTTATACCGCCTATCACGGGTACGGCCTTTATAATTATCATGGCATTCATTATAAGAAGTCTCCCAGTCGGTGTTCGTTCAGGAATCACTTCTCTGCAGCAGATTGATCCTTCCATAGAGGAAGCCGCCAATGTCCTCGGCGCTTCCAGCCGGAAAGTTTTTACGAGCATTACAATCCCGATGATTAAAAACGCCTTTCTCAACGGCCTTATCTTTACATTCGCCAGAAGTATGACCCTGGTTAGTACAGTTATCTTTCTTATTTCAGCCAGATACAAGCTACTGACTACAACCATTATGGCTCAGATTGATGTCGGTAAAATGGGAGTAGCATCAGCATACTGTACACTGCTGATCGTGATAGTCAGTGCGGCAATGCTTGTAATAAAGATCTTTGTGAAAAATATCAGTACCGAATAAATATGGAGTTAGTGCATAATGAATAACAAGATTAAAGTAGAACTGAAGAATCTTACCAAGACCTTCATTACAAATAAAAATGAACAGGTAAAAGCTGTAGATAATGTTAATCTGATTATCGAACCCGGCGAGTTTGTCTGTCTGCTGGGGCCTTCAGGCTGCGGTAAAACTACAACCCTCAGAATGCTTGCGGGATTTGAGATCCCGACATCCGGGGAAATATACATCGGTGATAAGAATGTAGCTAACCTGACCCCGGATAAGCGCGACACTGCCATGGTTTTCCAGAATTATGCGCTTTTTCCGCATATGAATGTCTATGATAACATTGCATACGGGCTGAAACTGCAGAAGCTTCCCAAATCTGAGATTAAGCAGAGAGTGGCAAAAATACTCGGCCTGATGAAAATGGAAGATTTTGCAGACAGGGTTCCGTCTGAAATGTCCGGAGGCCAGCAGCAGCGGGTGTCTCTGGCAAGAGCTCTGATAATGGAGTCGGGAGTTCTTCTTTTTGATGAGCCTCTCTCAAACCTTGATGCTAAACTTCGGCTTCATATGCGAGATGAAATACGTAAAATTCAGAAACAGGTCGGGATTTCTTCCATATATGTTACTCATGACCAGGAAGAGGCGATGGGGCTTTCAGACAAGATCGTAATAATGAAAGACGGCGCCATTCAGCAGGTCGGCTCCCCGCATGAAATATACCAGAAACCGGTTAATGACTTTGTCGCACAGTTTATCGGACGTGCAAATATCCTCGAAGGAAAGATAATCTCTGAAAAGGCAGATAAAGTATCACTGGATATACATGGTGTTGTATATGAAACTGAAAAAACCACAGGCCATGCCGTCGGCGAAACTGTCAAGTTTATGATTCGCCCTGAATCTTTCATAATCGGCGGAAAGGGTTTCAGCGCCCCTGTTACGAAGAGTGTATTTATGGGATCGCATCATGAATATGAGGTTGAGCTGTTTGGACAGACATATGAAATATCAGAGAACAATCCAATGCGGAAGGTGACTATCGGAGTAGGTGAGAATCTTTCATTCTCGATGGATCCAAATTCAATTCATATTCTTGAGCAGTAGAACGGTACGGACATAGCCGGAGGTATTATTCAGCATTGATTTTTGCGAGGTCTTTTTTATATTGCAGAGGCGTTTTTCCGGTTTGTTCCTTGAATACCCGGTTGAACGTTGATTTTGAATTGAAACCGGCATCAAAGGCTATGTCCAGAATATTTCTGTTCTTGTATTCAGCAAGCCGCAGTCTGTTGATAAACTCATCGGTTCTGAAGGAATTTATATAATCGTAAAAATTATTACCGCAGTTCTGATTAATTATTTTTGAGAGTTCAGTACGTGAAATTTCAAGGTTTTTAGCCAGGCCCTCAAGTGTCAGCTCGGGGTCCAGGTAGTATTTGTGCTGATTAAGTATTTCTGTAATCTGATTCATTATTTCGCTGTTGCTCAGCGGTTTGCCCTTTCTTTTCAGTACAAGGGGTTTTGTTACCCTGTCCATACGGTTCATTCCTACAAGACCGAGACCCATGATCATTATAGTCAACATGAGGGTTATTGTGTGGTTGAATTCGCAGAGCTTGCATCCGGCGAGCATCATTATACTGCCGGCCAGATATAGAACCAGTGTAAGAAATATTGCAAAATAAAGCAGCAGCTGCCAGTTCTTCAGGAACATTCTGATATCTTTCTTTTTCCTAAGTTCCTGAAAAACCGGGTGAGTTAGTAGCAGGCTTTTAATACCGTACACCCATAATGAAGTCTGCATACCCAGCCAGATTACCCATTCTTCGATAAAGTTATCGCGCCCCTGGATAACATATGCTCTGGCATATTCGATTTTATCCTCTACCGGTGACAGAAAAAACGGACCAAGGTAAATCATAACAGCTATAAACGGAAGGAAATGGATTAAATCTATCCTTCTGAAGCGTGGAGTTTCACTGGTCAGAGATCTGATATAAAAGAAGAGGAAGGGGCCAATCAGAAACTGGCATGGGACATAGCTCTTAATCAGAAAATGCAGATATTCATACCAGTCTGTCGGATAGATTATCTCAAATGTCAAGCTTAAACCAAGAGACAGAACAAGGAATCCCAGGTACAGATTGCTCCTGTTTTTACTCTTTTCTTTAAGAAGAAGCAGAAAGTAAAAGAAGGACTGAAATATTGCGATGGCTGTAATTGTAGGATAAATAAACCTTGTATTCATTTATTTCACTTATTCATTGTAATGATTATAAAAAAAATTGTCATTAATTAAAAAAAAAGTCTCACTGGATACAGCCGGACGAATTACTTGTGAACCGGGTATATAAAAATAACTGTAAATACAAAATTCAACAGTTTCAGGAGCAAAACTATGGCTAAAAAGAAAAAGAAAAGTTTAAAAGCCGGAGCAATAATCTTTCCGATTGTTTTTCTGCTGTTAGGGTTTGTTATTGGTCAGTTTTTCCATTTTCCGGTTTTTGATGATATGAATTTCCTGGATGCCGCAAGAAGACCGCCTTCTCAGCATATAAGAAGGTAGCCGGAGGAGAAAATATGAAAAATGTGATACCAGCAGCTCTATTAGCTGCAGCTGTCTTATCAGTATGGGGCTGCGGGCTCTTTGCTGATGAAGAGGAGAGCAAAAGTTTTGTCATAATCGATCAGGATACAAATGATGTTCTCAACGAATATGAATACAGTTCCGACGGAAAGACACTGTTAAAAACGCTCAGCTATGATTCTAATCAGAAAATAAGTAAAACAGTCACCTACGAATATGATGAGGCAGGCTACCTGGCCAGGACAGTATCTACTCCGACAGGTGGTTCTGAAACCGCCGTTACCTGGTATACCGAAGAAGTCTATGATGATAATGACAAGCTTATCCAAATCAGCAGAAGTGCATCGGACGGAACTGAAATGAATACATACTTCGGGTATGACGAGGATGGTGAACTTCGCGGTGTGGTTGAGCAGCATGATGATGAAAGTGTTTTTATGAAAGATTATTAGGATGAATCAGGATGTTAAAATGTATAGTAATAATTACGGTTTAATGAAGAAGGGCTTGGTTTCCTTCATTATGTTTCTGTTTTTCACAGCTTTTTCTGTATCTGCCGATGTCCCGATGTCCGGCATCAACGCAATATTTACTGACGGTATAATAGATCTGAGACCTATCGGAACTCTATTTTCCAGATCAGCCAATACTCCGAAAAGGTCTTCAACTCCTGATGATTTGGAAATCGGCTCCATTTTTATTACAGCAGATAATGAAGCCAGAAAGGTAGTCGACATATATGAATACAATGGCAAAACGGTAATAGAAACCACTGCTCCCAGACCCGAAGAGGTGTTCAACGGAGTATCTATTCCCGAGTTTGATATAAGCTGTACTGAGGACAGCCTCGGCAGAGCATCGCTTTCAAAGGGAGTCACTCTTCTTCCTAAGAATGCTGCTGAGGCTGATAAGCTTTCTTCGTCTTTTAAACAGACAACTGCAGATTTAAGATCGGTTCTATGGTACGACACAGATCCTGAGGTTGATGATCTTGATACCCTGCGTTCATTTAATGTTGATATAACTCTCTGGAAAAAGGAAGTTAAAAAAGAGATCATTGAAGGGCTTAAGAAGATTGCTAAAGAGGGGAAGAAAAAAGAGAACAACCAGAACTCCGACAGCAATGATAAAGATGACGATAAAGATGATGATAAAGATGACGATAAAGATGACGATAATGAGTTTTCTGAGACTGAACTTGAAATAAGCGCTTCGGGTGAAATCAAGCTGAAAGGAACTTTGAACCTTAAGCAGCTGAGAGTTGAAGGTGGACTTAATAAGCCCAGCTGTACGGTGTCATGGGTTCATGACTGGTGGATTGTTTATCATCCTGAATTCCATTTTAAAAGCGGATCAGTTAAATGTATTGCAACCATAGCCCAGGAGTTTGACTTCAAACTGATAGGAACTGCCTCGCTTGCATCCGAGCTTTCGGTTCCTCTGCTTGAGGTTATATTCCTTGATCCGAATACGACAATAAAAATTTCCGTTGGGATTTCTGCAAAAATTAGTGTGGACGGGAACGTCTCGCTGACAGCTGAGGTTTCAGAATACTCCAGAATGACACTCGGCGGAGAGTGCAAACTATCCATGGCCTATATTCCATACAAGCTTAAACCTGCATTTGATAATAATTATATGAACTTTGCCTTCCGGCCTACAATTGCCGCAGAAGTCACAACAAAGGCCGGTCTGTACATTGGCGGAAGCCTCGGACTGCTTGGTATCGATCTTGTCGAACTGGAAGGCGGCGGAGGAATCTACCTGACTGTAGGCGGATATGTCGAGCCGCTTGGTATAATGGGCTATAACACCGATGACGGATTTTACGGCAACTTCGATGACTGGATTATTGCAGCCTATGCCGAAGCGGGGGCATATGCCGAAGTTGGACTCAAGATACTCACTATCCCTATAGATATCTGGGATGATAAGTGGCCCTTCTGGAACTGGGATGGAAGTCTGGAAATATGAAAAGTAAATACATTTATCTAATTATTACAATTATACTGATAATCCTTGTCTCCTGCGATCTGGACAGTGGATCAGAAGGAACAATTGATTATTATTCGAAAGAAGTTACATTCAGCAAATATGTTGATCCCGAACAGTACGATCTGGAACCGGTTGAAACGAGAGTCTATGATGAAAACGGAATTTTGAGTGCGGTTTACAGGTACACATATAAAGATTCCGACGGGGTTTATCTTAATACACAAACTGATGTATACAGCGTAACAGAAGGTGAAGAGACTCTTGTCGAGTTTTATATTTACAGCTATGTGAAAGATTTTTACCTCTATGACGGAGAGACTGTATATGACTACCTGCTAAGCGGTGCTGAAACACGTGCGCCCTCAGATACCTCCGATGACGGCGAACTCGGATTATATTACACAGTTGCTTACACAAACATTAATTCTGAAGGAACAGACTCTGATACGATAAATTACAGTGAATATACAGAGATTATAGATTATAAAGTCACCGGCTCAGGTGATGAAATAATTGCCCGGCAGGAAGTAACCTATCTGGAAGATGACTATGATTATTTGTATTACCGTACTGAAAAATACTTCGCGGCTGAAGCCCCCGACAACGGCGATTATGATCTTTTTCTTACGGAGGAATATGCATGCTGGTATGATGATGAATCCTGGGAATATCTGTATGAGCTCTACCACTCATCCTACAACCCCTTTGTTGAAGCTGATGACCAGTTTTACTACCTGACCCGCTACCAACGTAATGAAGACGGTAACGTATATGAACAGGCTGATTATCTTTATGATCTTCTCGCTGACGGAGAATCAGTGGACAGCGTTCCGCAGATCTCAAGCGGAACTTACGACAATCTGTCATTTGATGATCTCAATACCGGCGATACGGATCCCTTTACCTATGATATCGATATAGATGAGATCGGTTCCAAGTATACTGTTCTTAATATCGAGTACGATTCTCTCGGCAACATCACAAAGGAAACTCGCAGTCTCTACGGCTCTGTCACCGAATATACAAGCTACAGTTATGATGATGATTCGAATCTGCTTGAAGAATGCCGTTATACGGAAGGAGGAACACTGCTGTATGACCGGACATCCATCAGGTATTCGGAAGAGTATATTAACGATGTGTATTATGAAATTGAAACCAAGTACGTTTATAAATACTACGACTATGAAGTTGATGATGAAGAAGCGGGAAGCAGGATGCTTAAAGGAATATCTGCCAGAATCAATTCATCTGAAGAAGACGTAAAATTAGTTGATATGAAAAATAATCACAGATTTAAATAAAGGAAATTGTATATGAAAAAAATATTCTTCTTGTTTTTAATCTTCGGAGCTGCTGTCTTTTCTGTCGCCGGTGAAGATTTAGATGAAACAAATCTTCTTTTTCAGGGTGAAAGTACGTCGGCCTTATATCCGGAATTCGATTATATAGATAATCCATCAATTCTTATGGGAATTACAAGTGATATGATTCTTGGAAATCTTGATACGGATTTTAATCTATCCGGAACGGGTGATGAACGTTCTGATGATTCGATAGGGGCAGACGGCGGAACTGAAACATACAGTTCTTATGAAATTCTTCCATATGCTGACTTCACCATACTTAAAAAGAATGAAGATAAACCGGGAGTTTTCGGATTGGATTTGTCCTACAACTCAGAACACCGGGGTGAAAAAACTGAAAGCATTAACTACAACAGTTCTACCGAAGATGTAATCGATAAGTATAATGAAAATAATTACAGCGGTTCGGCTGATATCTACTTCGGCTTTCTCTCGAGAGAAGACGGAGAGGGCGGTCTGTCATTCGGATACGGTCTTACATATGATCCGAAGTTTTACAACTGGGTAACTGACAGCTCATACAGTCCGGCATTCGCATACACACAATTATTATCGGGGCAGGATAACACTGATGAGTATATGCATACCTACAGCAGTACTCTTGGTTTTAATATGCCGCTTGAAAAAAACAGACTCTATTTCAGCCTTCTTTACAGCGGGTACTATGATGATCTGAACCGGGAATACAAGGCTGTCGATACTGATGCTGACGGGTATCTTGATACCATCTATACCCTCGAGGATTACTACCTGCTCCCGGCAGCTGACGGCGGGCCGGAGTACTACAATGAGGCAAGTGAACTGTATCAGCTGTCCTCCTATGAACATCAGGAATATGCGGTAAACAATAATGTTGATGTAAAAGCAGCCATTGTGATGCCATTATCAAAGACGTTTTCCTTTATTGCAGAAGCCGGTTATACACCGCTTGACTACACATATTATTACTACCTGGAACATGAGCTTGCTGAATCTGAAACAGATGACAGCTATTCTGAGTATATCTATGATGCCGGATTAAGCAGTTTTGATGCTATGCTGGCACTGGAATTTATTAATCAGGAAAAAAAGTCCAGGTTTAGAATCGGGCTTGGCTATTCACTTTTTGCAGAGCGATATTCACAGAATGCGGATACCGCGGCCGGTGTCAGTGCATATAACAGTCTTAACACAAATCACTATACCGAACTCAGTCTTGGAACAGATCCGGCAGACGACAGTCTAAGTGCGGACAATGATCTCTACCCCTCCGAAACCTATATCCACAGCGCAGACCTGCTTGCAAGATATACGGTTAATCCCGGTAAAGATTTCAGGTTCTTCTTTGATGCTTCTGTATCGGCGTTGTATTCAGTTGAAGTATACCGGGCATATAACACAGATACCAGAAGTGTATGGGAAGAGAAAAATGCGTCCGGAGATTTAACCTGGGAGATTGGAACAAAGGCCGGAGTTATTCTTCCGATGGGTGAAAAATTAAACTTCGTAATTGATATGCAGAATTTCTCAACTATAGGGAATGCTGTTATAACAGGTGAAACAAGACCATGGGATATCGACCTCGGCCGCGAAACAGATGACAGCGGAGATCTTTCCGACAGCAGCGGAATCGATTTTCAGGTTAACGCTGCATTCGTGATTAGACTTTAGGAATGTATTTAAGCCTATGAAGCAGAAAGCTCTGCCGGTACTGATAATAATCTATTCTGTACTCCTTGCTGGATTAATCACCGATTATTATTTGAAGCTGAGTCCTCTTCCGGTAGAATACGCTGTTCTGATTCTGTTTTCTTTTGCCGCCGTGCCGGCTGTTATAGCTGCGGCATCAAATATTGAAAGATTTAAATACGGCCCTTTCATTCTTATCCCGGTATTTATTCTAAGCGGCAGACTTCTCGGTTTTACGGCAGACAGAATGTTCCGGCACATAACAGGATTTCCGGCATACCGGCTTCCCTTCGGAGATCCTGGCATCTACCTGTATTATCTGCTTATAACGGGCTTAAGCAGATACTTTGTAAAAACAGGAATCTGGAAGCGGGAACAAAAGTCCGGAGCAAGGCGGCTGCTTCCCTATATGCTGCTGGCTGTTCCTTCTGGACTTCATTTTTACAACAAGGAAGGCTGGGTTACATCAGGCTTCGCTCTGCTTCTTGTTTTTATAATTGCAAGGGCTATGTCGGTATCAATCTCTCCCGCAAAAAATGCAAAATACTTCTCATGGTATACATGGACGGTATCGGCCTCCGGTTTAATAGATATGACATGCTTTTTTGATAACACGGGAATATCCGCCTACCTTCCGCCTCTGCTGAATTATATGCTGATGCCATTTGTAATAATATATTTTACCTGCGGTATTTTCGTATTCAATGAGGAGAAATTAATATGATAGAAGCTCTGTACATTGGAACACTGCTTCCGCTTTTTTTTCTTATCATGGTAATTAAGGGAGAGTATAGAAGGCTCATAGTATTTTTCACCTGGGGGCTTACTTCTACAATACTGGTTTATTTTATAAATATATTTATTGATACCTATATCATTCCGGATGAAACTTTACTGCTGAGTCAGATAATCCCCGTCATGGAGGAAGTTATCAAGTTTTTACCCCTTTTGATTTTTATGAGAAAGAACAAAAGTACTTCCCGGTATAATATAGTCAGGTATGCAATGGCTGTGGGAATTGGTTTTTCGATTCTTGAGAATTATCTCTATCTTACAATCACCACTTCAAACGGGATCAGTGACAGCCTTTTTTTTATCATAACAAGGAGCCTGACAGCCTGTGTTCTGCATGGGTCAATGACAGCCCTTGTCGGCTATGCAATTCAGGTTATGATGGATTATGAATTTTTATCTCTGCCTCTGCTGGCGGGAATGTTCATTCTTTCATCTACAATTCATTCAATTTACAATTTATCAGGATTAACTGAATCTCTGCAGGTCCTGGGAATTATCATTCCGGTTTTTCTGTTTTTCGTTCAGCACTACTTGTTCAACATTTTTGGAAGAAAAAGAGTTTCAGGCGGAGTAAGGAGAAAATAAAAATGAAAGTGAAAAAAAGTACAGTAAGAAATTATAAATCAATATCAGCCTATTTGTCCGGTATTCTGATGTTAAGCCTGTTGCTTCACGGATGTGAAATTTTTGCCCCGGGTGAATCGATTGGGCTTACATTCTTAGGCTATGATGATGGTACTTCGGAAAGTGTCATTAAGGGTTACATCGGAGAGCTCGATTTTGGTGAAATAATCCTCGGCGAAACAACAGAAGCTTCCTTTGTTATTGAAAATACAACTGAATCAGATATCGTGATTGAAAGCATTCTTGTCGATGAAGACAGTGCCTTCAGTATAAGCTCAGGGCTGCCTGAATTCCCGTATACCCTTAAAGCCGGTGTATCAAAAGAAGATCTTGTCCTTCAGTTTTCTCCGGAGACATTGGGATATTATTCAGAGCTCTTAAGTGTTACGGCAGAAGGCCGCGATTATCTGCTTGGTCTTTCCGGTGAAGGGCAGCTTCAGCTTACTGTTACCGGAGATGATAACATTGCCTGTGATATCATCGTTGATGATGATACCGATAATAAAATTACCGCAACCGGCGAAATTAAAACTTTTACTTCAAGTACCGGTATTTTTGTGCTTACCTGTGACGTCGGAAATGTCTCGGAACTGGTGGAATGGCATCTCGACTCTTCCCATACAGCAGACTTTGAACCTGTATTCGGAAATCAGGAAGCTGCAAATACAACAATTACTATCAAGGAGAATACAGAGATAACAGCAGATGTGGCCAGCCTTTTTTCCTTTGTTAATCCAAATGATATAATTACCGTACAGACCGCAATTGATACGGCTTATTCGAACGGAAAATCAATCGCTCTTAAAAAGGGTTCTACATATACTCTTACAGGTGATTTGACAATACCTGCGGGTGTGAAATTCTGTGGAGGATTTGCCGATGCAATAATACGAGATGATGATTACAAGGATTCAGAATCCCGTGAAAGCGGAACAAAAATTGAAATCACCGGCAGTATCATAGTTGACGGCGAGGAAATCGGCGAAGACGTTGTGATTGAAGGCCTGACAATCGTAAAATCCGACTCAGGGAACAGTTCGGCCCCGATTATTATAAGCAGCAGCGCCTGTCCCATACTTCAGTATAATACTATTATTGGCGGCAGCGGCCGTAAAGAAGCCTCCGCAGTGTCAGTTGAAAGCTATGCTTCACCTAAAATCCAGTACAACATAATCCTCGGCGGAACATCATCAGCCTCGGCGGCGGAGATTACTTCCGATGGAGATGATGAGGATAATTATAAAACATACGGCATTATGATTACTGATGGCTCGTGCCCTGTTATTTATGCCAATGAAGAAATCAGCGGGGGCACCGCCCTCGGAGTAGGGTCCACCTCATTTGCCATATACAGCAGCAGCGAGGCCGCAGTTACAAGCAACTATGTCGATATTTACGGCAACGCTCTAATAAGCGGCGGAACCGCAGCGGGTTCAGAGAGTCAGTCTTACGGAATCTATTTCATCAATAACGGAAGCTGTAAAATTGCATACAATGACATCAGTGCCGGAACTAATACCGACTCATCAATCTGTGCCTATACAGCCTACGGCGGTAATCTTTACATGTACTACAATAATTTCTATAACGCCTCGACCGCGATAAAAACCGGAAGCAATTCCAGGGTAAGAAAGCTGTACAAAAACGGCTTTGATTCACCCGATGTCTTCCTTGATGATTTCTGGGATGGGGAGGTCGATTCAGTGAGCGATCTGAATGAACGGACTTTCACCAGCGGTAACGATGATGAGAGGATTACAATAACTGTTCCGGAACTGGAGGATATCCGCTATTAAACAGTATTGCCGGGGACTATTTCAAACGGCATTATTTCATATAGCTTTTGCTGTTCCTTATCTATATTATAGAAGTAAAATGCAGATATAATCATACTCTGGCAATCGGCAGCGGTAGTGCCGCATTTGCTTCAGCTGTAAGATTAAAGTGGGAAGGAACTAATGATTTACTGATTATGACAGATGATTTACTCGGCGGAACTTCCAGGAATACCGGCTCGGATAAGCAGACATACTATAAGCTTTCAGATTCTACAAAGAAACCTGATTCTCCTTACAAAATGGCAGAAGCCATTAGCGGCAGAGGTGTAATGCATGGAGATATTGCCCTTGTAGAATCAATTTGTTTAATAAATGCGTTTTATCATCTTGTAGGTGTCGGAGTTCCTTTTCCTCATAATGACTACGGAAGATACAAATCTTTAATAAGCACGAATGTATAAAATTAATCAAATATGGTGACCGGATAGCCGGTGCAGTTATTCTTGATCGGAGCAGACCTTCAGAAGGAAAGAATGTACTTTCAGTCTTTCTATGCAGCAATATGATCTTTGCTCCTGAAACCGGAGAGACCTTTTCATTATTGAACGAACATTTCCCAAGCATGGAAGTTATGGCAGCTGCAATCTTTCTGAAGGGTTACCAGTGGCCATTTGAGCCGGATAAGATTGAGAATTACGGTTCTTCACCGATAGATATCCTTGTTTACGGGGGGAATCCGTGATCAATAAGAGAGATGTTTATCCGGATTTCAGGTTTTATCCTGTTAGAGACAAGTACATAGGTGAGTTCTCGGAAGAAGTGCTTAACGGGGAAGAAAAAGATTACTGGAGCAAATCCGGTCTAAGCGGTGATACACCAATCAGCAGACTGGAGCAGCTGAATCCCAGGGCAATTGATCTTTACAGTGCCCCTCTGAAAATTGCGGTCTGTGCCCAGCATAATAACGGCGGTCTTGCCGGTGATATCTGGTGGGAATCTACAAATATCAGACTCTTTTCCGCGGTAGGCGAGGTGTACAGTACACACGGTGTCTCAAGACCGGGAGGATCAGCACTAAACTCCGGTTAGGTCGGAGCCTTAAGAGCAGCTCAGAAGATTGCTAATTCCTATAAAGGACATTCGGTTGCTGTTAATTACGCCCGAAATCTAAAGTCAGCGGAAGAGACGGTAAGAATCTATGACTCTGTAAAACCGTCTTATATGCAGAAAATCCTCATTTATAAGGCTGATATTTCGGTAAAAGCAGATCGCAGCAGAATGCTTGAAGATGCGATAAAAGATTTTAGTGAAATACATTCTCTTGTGAACAATGCCGGAATAGCCCCGAAGATCAGAACTGACCTTCTTCAGATGTCTGAGGATTCTCTGGATGATTTGCTTTCAGTTAGCCTGAAAGGCGGTTTTTTCTGACTCAGGAGCTGTCGAATATCTGGCTGAAGCGTGAGTCTGAATCTTCATAAAATAGGAGCATAATTTTTATAACATCGATATCTGCAGATACAGTTTCACTTCGGAGGTTCCTGGCAGGTCGCGAACAGTATCTCCGGAGCTAATGTAAATATCCTGACAGACCATAACCGGATAGACAAAACCTCTGGTATGCCTGCCTACAAGGATTCCCTCTGTGAGGTGTATAATATAGATAAAACTGACTGAAATAGTGTTTAAAAAGTTAATTACTATGCTGCAGTTCAATATTTACATCTTTAATAATTCTGCTCATATTCTCAAGATGAGTCTTTTTACCCCAGGAATATTGAGGCAGTTCCCAGTCAATGGTTTTTAAATTTTCAGTTATTTCAGGAATTAAATTATAGGGAATTGATAAAAATAGCAAACCCTCAGGGAACAGTTTTCTTGCCTTCATTCCATGATGAAGACCGCTTATCATAATATTGAGTTCACCACTAATATACGGATATGCATAAAGGTAAGCACAACCTACTACAGTGTTGCCTTTTGCATTCCAGGTCGCTCCTGTTCTGTAATTAAATGATCTTAAAATGATTTCTGCCTGGCTCGGTGTTGCTGTAAGGATCAACAGATCCGGAACAACGGATAACTGTTCATGTGGTGTATACGAAACATAGTTTATACTCTTAGTATGAATTTTGGGAAGATCTATATAGAGTCGCTCATTCGCTCTGGTATCCTCAAATACACCAAGTCTTGGTCCAATTTGGCCGCTTTCAAAAACGGGGTCGGCTTCAGACATTCCCAGTACAATCGAACCGGCTTTGCATTCATGGTTTTCATTTTTTATATAAAAAGGTTTATTACTAATTTGAGCTTCTTTTAACATCTCACAGAAAGATATTTTTTTTTCCAGATATTCAATATCCCTGGGTTGAGTGAGATGAAATTTTACTCCAACAGGTTTGTATTCAAAAGAAAAATTATTATAAATGGAAAAGTCAAATGTGTTCATTTCTCATCCTTGCCTTGTCGAATCAAACTCCGTACAAAAATACGGAGTTTGAAGAGGTTACATCTGTTTAATTAAATCTTCCGGTTTTTTGTTAGCTTTATAGATTTCAGTGAATTCAATAAATGCAAAGACAACTGGAGAATCAATACGGGTGAAAACAAGCGGGCAATGCATAAGTCCTTTTGGAATCCAGATAAATGAAGTTTTATTGATTATATGCTTTTCTTTTTCTTCATTGTCTGGTCCAAGCATGATATATGCTTCAGCCTGAAAATCCTGATAATTCATTGGGTCCGCTCCGAAAAACATCAGTATCTCATCATAGTCATGGGTATGACCATGGCCGCCCATGCTTACCGGAGTTGTTATTGCCTCCATTGTCATATTGAAAGGAAAACCTTCCCACTGCTTTACCGGTTCTTTTCTGCCTATACTTATTATAGGCTGGATGATTTCTGAATGGACTGATTTCCCGAAAGGTTCTTCAAGAATAAAATGTCCAAATTTTGTTTCGCTCATAATTTCTCCTATGTAAATAGCTTGTATGCTGTATATGTAAACAGTATGCTGCCGGTGCTCTAAATAGAGTTAGAATCATACTGATGTTTTGGAGTATAAATCTGTTAACAAAAAAGATAAAACAACTTATACTTTTATTAACAACCGTTAATTGTTAATAAGGGATGTGAAGCATGTACCATCAGATAAGATGTTTTCTTGAAGTCGCGAATTATTTAAGTTTTACCAAGGCTGCGGAACGTTTGTGTATAACGCAACAGGCAGTAACAAAGCAGATAAATTTTCTTGAACAAAGACTGGGCGTAATTTTATTTTATAGAACTACCAGGAGTGTGACTCTGACTGTTGCAGGAAAGATATTGAGGGATGAGTTCTCTAAAATAAATTTTCAGATTGATGAAGTGATGGAAAGAGTACATGGGGTTACCCAGGATAAGAACTCAATAATCACTATCGGTTTTTTTGCATACTTCTCAAGAAAGAAAATTATTATTCCAATAATGGATTTCTTATCTGAAAAATATCCTGAAGTTTATTTTGATATTAAGCTGTATGATTTAAATAATTTAAAAAACAGACTTCATGACGGAGAGCTTGATATATGTATCTCCACATCTAATCATTGGCAGTCCTGGCCTTCTGTTAAAACTACTGTACTGAAAAATGATAAATTGTATATTGTATTTTCTAAAAGACATTCTTTGGCTGAGAAACAGGATTTCAGTATCAGCGATTTAAAAAATGATACCAGGTTAATGATGCCGCGGCGTGTAATACAAAATGATGCTATTGCCTGGGATAGTTCAATAACTTATCGGAATAAACTTTTATGTCATGATTTAATTACTTTATTGGTTCATCTGGAATCCGGACACGGCTTTGCAATATTACCTAAGAACTTTGAAGGAAGTGATTCTGATACATTGATTTTTAAAGATATCCCAATTGCTGGGTCACAGGTTGGAATATTATGTGTACGCAGGGAAAATATGGAAAATCCGCATGTCCTTGATGTTAGCCGGGAAATTGAAAATAAATTTTTAAAAATATAAATAAAATTAAAAAGTTGTGAAAATCATGTTTTAACTTCTGTTGTGATAATAATATAATATAAAAAATCCTACCTTCAAATTTCTTTTAAAATTGTAATTTTAATTAAAAAACTAGAAGTTTATGAAAAATAAAATTTGACAGCCCAAAATTTCACTGATAATATCTCACAAACTTAAGCATATGACGAATACTTAAAAGAAGTTGATGCTTGAAAAAAAGGAATGGAGGAATATTTATGTTGAAAGGATTGGATTTTAGAAAAGTATTCTTGTGTTTAATACTTATAACACTAAGTATTAGCGCCAGTGTATTTGCAAATGGCGATCAGGAAGGGACTGGTATCTCAAGTGATAAACCAATAGTGTTATCCTATGCGACAAACAGGCCGCCTAATGATCCGCAGTCGGTTATATGGCTGACACCGATGCTGGATGAAATTACAAAGAGAACAGAAGGACGTGTTGAATTTAAAGTTTACTGGTCAAGCGCACTTGGCAAGTCTTCGGATCAGTATAATCTAATTAGAGATGGAATAGCTGATGTTACAGATTTTGCCACACCATATGTTCCAGGCAAGTTTCTGCTTGCTGATGTTGCCAATCTTCCCTTTGCTGCTCAGGACCCTAGAAATCTGATGAAAGCTATGTATACCCTGACTGAAGAGGGATATTTTGATGACATGTGGGATGAAGTGGAATGGCTCGGCTTTCATTCAACTCCTTTATACAGGTTTATGTTTAGAACAAGTAAACCTATGAATGTTAAAGAATTAAAAGGGTTGAAGGCAAGAGCTCCCGGTGGGCTTGCAACAAAATGGGAAGAGTCGATAGGGATGGTTCCCGTAAATATTGCAATTAGTGATGCATATACCTCTTGGCAGACAGGCCTTGTAGATGTATGGGTACATCCTGCAAGTTCAGTTATTAAATACAAATTCTATGAACTTGAATGCGAAGCTTTACTGGATGTAGGTTTTTACGCTATGGCAAATGGTGCTAATGCCATGAATAAAGCAAAGTTTAACAGTCTGCCTGAAGATATTCAGGAAACAATAAAAGAGGTATTTCACGAATATGCATTTATATATATGCAGTCCGGATTAGATCAGGATATTGAGGCATACAATGTTCTTGCGGAAAATGATATTGAGGTTTATAACTGGAAGGAATCCGATCTTGATGACTTGAAAGCCACAGCTGCTCCAATATGGAAATCCTACATAAAAGATTTGAATTCTAAAGGTTATGTTGGAGATAAACTAGTAAACAGATTTATAGAGATACTTGAATCATTAGGTGAAAAGCCACCGAAGCTGAACTAAAGAATATCCGGAGATAATAAGCATGTTCAAGAAAATTGTTAACTTTTTCAATAGAAGAGTATTAAGTACTATAGCTGCTTTTTCATTGATTTTCGTAATGGCAATTACAGGAATAGATGTTTTCGGCAGATATGTGCTGGGCAAACCCCTTATAGGAGCATTTGAGCTTTCAGAATTATGTATGGCAACAATTGTATTTCTAGGGTGGGGGTTTACCCAAGCTGAAAAATTTCACATTGAAATTGATGTTGTATATAACAAAATGCCTGAGCCGACTAAGAAAATATTAAATGTCTTGATGCCGATTCTTGGACTTGCTTTATTTTTCTTTATGGGCTGGCAGTCAATAATTTTTATAAAAGACAGCATGGCTTTACATGAAACTACTGATATGCTTGGACTTCCGGTCTGGCCCATAAAGTCATTTGTGCTGATCGGTTCTGTTGCCATGGTTCTACAATTTTTAGTCGATTTTATCGAAAACTGCAGCCACAAGGAGTGTGAATAGCAATGGAACCATTTACAATTGGTCTAATCGCTTTAGTTATTTTATTTATCCTGATATTCAGCCGGATGCCTATAGCATTTGCATTTATGCTGACCGGATTTGCAGGTCTTATAGCCCTGTTGGGATTTCATCCTGCATTAAGTTACCTGTCAATTTCAGCATGGACACAGGGGACCAGTTATGAACTCATGGCTGTTCCGTTGTTTGTCCTGATGGGCATGTTTGCAAATCATTCAGGTATTGGTTCTGATTTATATAAAACTGCATCAGCATGGCTGGGCAGACTTCCGGGTGGACTGGCTTTTGCAACTATCTGGGGATGTGCGGGGTTTGCTGCATGTACCGGTTCAAGCAGTTCCGGAATGCTGGTTTTCGGACCTGTTTCCTACGGTCCAATGAAAGAGCACGGTTATAGTAAAGAGCTGTCGCTCGGAACAATCTGTTGTTCGGCAACTCTGGGCAGTATGATACCTCCAAGTATTTCATTTATCGTATATGGAAGCATTACTGATGAATCAATAGGAAAGCTTTTTATTGCTGGTATTATTCCCGGAGCACTTGAAGCCATTCTTTACTGTCTCGTCATAATACTTTTAATTTCATTAGGTATATGGAAAGGTCCCAGGGGAGAAAAGACAACCTTTGTACAGAAACTTGCAAGTCTGAAAGGCACATGGGGAATGCTGGTACTTATGGTTCTTGTTATAGGCGGTATTTATCTTGGAGTTTTTTCTCCGACGGAAGCCTCTGCCATTGGCGCTATTGGTGCACTGGTAATCATGATTTCGAAAAAGGGTTTTGATTGGATAGTAATAAAGAAATGTTTTGTTGATACTGTGAAATTAAGCTGCATGGCATTCAGTATCATCATCGGTTCAGTAATATTTTCCCGTTTAATGGCATTAAGCGGATTGAATATCTGGCTGATTGATCTTATTACAGCTAATAATCTGCCGAACATTGTTGTTGTTATATTGTCTCTTCTTGTACTTTTCCTTCTTGGGTTTGTTATGCCGGTAACTTCTACAATTGTACTTATTGTTCCTTTTCTGTATCCGATCTTCACCCAGGTTCTGGGATACAGCGGTATATGGTTTGGCGTTATAGTTGCAATAATGGCTGAGCTTGCGGTTGTAACACCGCCTGTGGGTATGAATCTGTTTATGATGAAGGGACTGTTTGAGAAAGAAGCTACCACCGGTGAGATCTATAAGAGTGTAATTCCATTTGTTTTTGCTGATGTTGTTAGAGTTGTACTGCTTGTAGCCTTTCCTGCAATCACACTTTTATTAGTATAGCTTTAAATTGGAGTACCGAATGACGAAAAAAGAAAATTGGCTTAGACTGCTGAAGAATGATAATCCAGGATGGATATCTGAACCGTGGGAAGCTTTTAAGGGTGATACATTCCATAATAAATTTATTCAGGATCCTATTACAGTCACAAGTAAAGGAAACAGGAGAGTCGGAGAGTATCTGGATCAATTTGGAGTAACCTGGAAGATGGCGGAAGGCCATCTCGGTGGAACTCCGATCGTAAATAGTGAAAATAAAGCAATTAAAGATCTTAAAAGGTGGAAAGAGGATTTACTCCTTCCGCCACTCTCCGGGCACGACTGGAGTACTGCAATAGAAAGCTCGGGTAAAATTGATCGCTCCGAATACCTTGTCTGCAGCATGATCTCCAGCGGACTTTTTGAAAGGACCCATTACCTGATGGGATTCGAGGATGCACTTGTAAATTATATGCTTGAACAGGAGCATATGTTTGATTTAATCGGAGAAATCAAGAAGTGGAAAATTGAGCATCTTAAACAAGTAATAGACAATATTAAACCGGATGTTATCCTGTATCATGATGACTGGGGCAGTAAAGATAACCTGTTTCTCCCTCCGGAAGTTTGGAGGAGTCTTATTAAACCCCACCATCAGGAAATTGTCAGTTATGTTAAATCACGTGGGGTAATCTTCCTTCATCATTCAGACAGTATATGCGAACCGATTGTTGAAGACATGGTTGAGATGGGAATTGACGGTTGGCAGGGGATAATTCCACAGAACAATATTCTAGAAATTCAAAATATCATTAATGGAAGAATGGCTCTGATAGGCGGTATTGATGCCCCCGTTATCGACCGACCAGATTTTGATGAACTTGTAATAAGAGATGAAGTCAGAAGATGCATCGATTTATATGTACCTCAGGGGAATTTTATTCCGTGTATCCCCAATATTGTTCCGATATTTCCTGATGTAAAAAAGATATATGAAGATGAATTACAATTATACGGGAAACATTTTTTAAGCTAGCTATTTCCCGATATGAAAATAAAATCCTGATTATGGAGTAAGAGTGTGGCTGTTGCAGTTGTGTCAAAAAGAAAAATTCAGGCGAAAAAAACAAAGAGGTTGATTTCTGATTCTGTAAAGGAACTTATCGTAGAAAATGGTTTAGATAATTTTACGGTTCAGGATATTGTACAGAAAATTAATATTTCTATTGGAGCTTTCTACCATCATTATAAATCCAAAGATGAGGCGGTTAAGGAATTGCTTTACAGGATCTATGAAACCTTTGAAGAAGAGGAGTTTTGTACAAATATCGAAAGGGCTGTTACAGCCCAGGAAAAAATAGTTTTGTTTTTTACCAAGTATGCAAAGTTTATCAAAGAAAGCGAAGTCTATTATATAAGACAGATATTGAATTATGACAATAAAATGATTTATAATATCGAACTTTATTTAATTCGCAAAATTGAAGCTATAATCGTATCATCATCAAATAATAAAAACGGTTTAATTTATTTTAACCCGAATGTTGTTGCAAACAATCTGCTGATAATTGCCAGAGGTTTTGCTTTTGACTGGTGTATGCACAATGGATCATACAATCTGGAATTAAAAATGATTTCATGCATCAAAAAAATTGATTATGGGCTGTCGATTCATAGCTGATGACCTTCCGACATACAATATCAGGTAAATTCTAATATAATGACAGGCTGAAAACAAAAGGGATGACATTACTGTCATCCCTTCTGTACTTTTACTTCTGGTAAATAATCTTATTTATAGTCGCTCTTAACAACTAGCTTGATTGGTGTTGCAATCAGACTTTCAGGTGTTTTACCTTCCAGTTTCATGATTGCTGCTTCTACTGCTGCATATCCCATAAGGTAGGGTTTCTGAGCGATGGTACCGGTAAGAGCACCATTCTGAACAGCCTCAAGAGCTTCGGCTACGCCGTCATTACCTATGAGCAGCAGAGTCTTGTCCTGTCCTGCTTTATTAAGAGTATCGCTGGTAAGTATTTCATATCCTAGATCCTGAGCTGCCTGCATTGCACCAAGAACCATGGTGTCGTTGTTGCAATAGATACCCCGAATATCAGGATTAGCACGGAGAATACTTGTTGTGACATCAAGAGCCTGGAGTCTGTCCCATTTTGCAGTCTGTGAAGCTACAAGTGTAAGGTTTGAGAGTTCTTTTGCTCTGTCGGCGAAACCGCCTGTTCTGTCAACAGCACATGTATCAGCAGGATTACCTTCAATAATTGCAACCTTGCCTGATTTGCTGCCGAGCTGTTTACTTATGTAATCAGCTGCCATAACACCTGCATCATAGTTATCAGAACCAATAAATGTTGTAATTTCAATGTTATTAAGCTTTGCATCAGCTTTTGTAATTGCTGCTGTATCGACATTGACAATTACTATACCTGCTGCACTGGCTTTAGAAAGGCCGGGAAGCAGATTCTGTTCAGTAATCGGAGAGCAGACAATTGCGTCGTATCCTTTTTCAATTACTGTATCAAGAATGTTTGCCTGATCCATTACGTCCTGTTCAGACTGAACTGCGAATACATCTGCGGTCACTCCGTAATGTGCACCTGCAGCTTCAAATCCTTCACCGTTTTTAATCCAGTGAGCGTTCAGGAGTGTTCGTGTGATGTTTGCAATTTTATAATTCTTGCTGGGTTTAGGTACGCCATCCAGGAATTCTCCATTAACAAGACCTTCTGAGTCATCCAAGAATGCAACACTTCCTGTTGCAGGTACTGATTTAGTTTCCTGATTTCCTCCTGCCCAAGTAAAAGTCAGACAAGTCAACAGTAATAATACTGCTATGAAAGCAACTTTCCTCATTTGCTTCCTCCTTAAATAATTTTCCAGTTTTAGCTGGAATTTAATCAACCAATTTTATTTTTCAGCTCTGCTGAATGAATCAACGAGCATTGCAATTATGATGATCAGACCGATTACAGCAATCTTGTAGTAAGTAGGTACATTAAGGAGTGTCAGCCCATTGTTGATTGCACTTAATAAAATTGCACCAAATAAGGTTCCACGAATTTTTGTTTCACCGCCAGCCATTGAAGTACCGCCTATTACCACTGCAGCAATTGCATTAAGTTCAGCGCCGCTGCCAATAGTTGGTTCTGCGGCTCCAAGTCTTGATGTCGCCACAATACCGCCGCCTATTGCGCAAAGAAGTCCGGAATACATATAAGATAGAGTAATCATTTTATTCACATTTATACCTGTGAGGCGGGCGGCTTCCCTGTTATTTCCTATAGCGGTCAAGTATCTTCCGAAAACCTGATGGCTGAAAATAAGCCATGAGATAATATAGATAAAAAGGAAAATAATTACTGCCATTGGTATAAACTGTAAAACAGTACCTCCGCCTATAGTTCTGAAAGACTGCGGAAGTCCATAAATTGTGTAGCCCCCTGTGATTATCAGTGCAAGTCCGCGGTATACATTCATGGTTGCAAGGGTTGCAATAAAGGGCTGAAGTTTTCCCTTTGTGATCAGTAATCCGGAAAGATATCCGCATATACAACCGACTATTATGCAGGCGATAAGAGCAAGCGGCCATGGAATTCCTGCTTTCATGAGTAGCGCTGCAGTAACTCCGCTTAATGCCCAGGTAGAACCAACTGAAAGATCAATACCTCCGGTAGTTATGACATAGGTCATACCCAGCGCGATAATTCCATTGATAGCCGCCTGTTTAGCCACATCCATAATATTTCCGATTTGCAGGAAGTAGGGCGATGCAAATGATAGAATAATAATAATACCCAGTAATACAATTAAGACTCCGTTATCTTTTAAAATTGTTGATATTCTTCTGCCGGATAATCTTTCATTTATTTTTTCAACCACAGTCAGTATCTCCTTTCTTAAACCAATCAGCCGGCAGCATAATGCATTATGGTTTTTGCATTTATATCCGAACCGCTCAATATTGCCTGAATTTCCCCGCTCCTCATAACAGCAATTCTATTACTGAGCAGCATAACTTCTTCCAGCTCTGAGGAAATAACCACGACGCCTTTTCCTTCTTCAGAGAAGCTGCGTATCTGTTTGTATATATCCTGTTTTGCTCCGACATCTACTCCCTTCGTAGGTTCGTCCAGAACTAGAATTTTACTGTTAGTATGCAGCCATCTTGAAATCATGACCTTCTGCTGATTTCCTCCGCTGAGCCGTTTTATATGCTGTTCAGTGCTGGTTGTTTTTATTCCAAGTCGTTTAATTAATTCTTTGGCTATTCTGCTCATATGAATTGTTCTGATAAAACCGGCTTTTGTTGATACCGATTTCATATCAGAAAGCAGAATATTATTTTTTATATCCATATCCGGAAATATCCCGTTAAATTTACGGTCTTCACTTACCAGACCCATTCCGGCGTTTATAGCATCAGTAGGGTTTCGAAAGTTTCTGGTTTCTTTTTCTATCAGAACTTCTCCTGAATCCTTTGCATCGATTCCGAATATAGAGTGAAAAGTCTCGCTTCTTCCTGCGCCTTTTAATCCGAAAAAGCCCAGAATTTCACCCTCATTAAGAGCGAAGGATATATTTTTAAAAACTCCTTCTTTGTTGAAATCTTTAACTTCAAAAACAATGTTATCCTTTCTGGCTTCATCTGATTGATTCGCAGATTTTACAAAAAACTCTTTATCTCCAACCATATGTTTGATAAGAATATCTCTGCTTGATTCATTTTTTTCCAGTTCGCTGACTTTCTCACCGTCACGCATTATCATAATCCGGTCGGAAATCTTTATTACTTCTTCAAGTTTATGAGATATGAAAATTATCGATATTCCCTTGGCTTTAAGTTCCAGAAGCTGGTTTAGAAGGGCTTCAGTTTCAATAATTGTCAGAGCTGTCGTAGGCTCATCAAGAATCAGAACTCTGGGTTCTCTGATGATATTTCTTGCTATCTCAATCATTTGCTGATTTGCAACTTTAAGGCTGCTGATTCTGGCATTAAGCGGTACTGAAAGCTTCACTGCATCCAGAGCTGACTGAGCATATTTTTTATTCTTCTCATAATCAAGAAATTTGAAAAATGGCCGCTTATATTCTGTACCAAGTACGATATTATCAGTAACGGTAAGCGAGGATATCAGACTCAATTCCTGTTGAACCATAGCAATACGATGCTGTTTTGCAGTAATAGGACTGTCTATTTCTACTTCACTTCCATCAATAATAATGGTTCCTGAATCAGGCTGTGTGCCGCCTGAAAGTATCTTCATTAATGTTGACTTTCCCGCACCATTTTCACCGACCAAACCTAAAATTTCACCTTCATTTAATGAGAAGGAAACATCTCTTAAAACACTGACAAATGAGTAGCTTTTATAGATGTCTCTCATCTCAAGGACTTTATGCTCCATAACTGTTAATTCACTCTCCTGGTTTTAAAACTGCCTTAACTATACTCTCATCATTAAGTGCTTTGAAAGCATTTTCTATTTCTCTGAGGGGGAATGTCTTCTCAATGAAAGGTTTTACATTCAATGTTCCGTTAGCAATAAGATTCAGCATTTCTCTGTTTTGTTTTACAGTTGATGCATGTGCTCCATATACAGAGACTTCCTTGTAGTGAATTATATTGCTGTCAATGAAGCCCGTTGTTTCTTTCGGCAGCCCCCCAAAAAGGCTGACTCTTCCCCTTTTTGCCACAACGTTCATGGCATCGGTTTGTGCCGGTCCAACAGAGCAGGCCACTATAACTACATCAACACCTCTTCCGGATGTTTTGTCCATAACGGCTGTTTTTAAGTCTTCTTTAGAAGAATCGATCATTTCCAGTCTGGGCAGGAACTTTTTCGCCATCTTTATACGGTGATCATTGAGTTCAGACATGAAAACTCCTGCCGCCCCCTTGCTGAAGGCAAGATCTGCATGCATGGAGCCTATAAATCCGGAGCCTATTACAAGTACAATATCTCCTTCCTTAATATCGAGATACTCCTGCGCATTAGCCACACAGGCGATAGGTTCAGCCAGCACCGCCTGTTCTGAAGGCAGTCTCTCAGGTACCTTTGTAACATGATCCTGTTCAAAAGCCTCTGCCGGAATTTCCATGTATTCAGCAAAAGTTCCGTCAAAGTTAAATCCTATGGTTTTTAAATTATCACAGAGGTTTGTGAAACCTTTTTTGCAGTAGTGACATTGACCGCATCCGATTGCAGGCGCTATCTGTACCCGATCTCCAACTTTAAAATTTGAAACTTCATTGCCTATTTCAATAATTGTGCCTACAGATTCATGACCCATGATTGAACCTGAGTTTATTTTTGTAGATCCGAATCTGTATGCTCTTAAATCTGTCCCGCAGATAGATGTTGCATCAACTTTTATTACAGCACTTTTCTTTTTTGCCGAAGGCTTTTCAACTTCTTTCAAGTGCAGGTTTTTTTCTCCGTCATATACATATGCAAGCATTGTGGTCTCCGTTATGTAAGGTTTATCAAGTGAAATGTTATATAAGCAACATAAATAGATTAAAATGGGAAATATGTATTGTCAAGAAAAAAATATAGAAATAAAATTTAGAAAAAAAACATTCTATTGACAGAAAGTGGTAAATATATATAAAGTTATGATACAAAAGAAACATAATAAATTGAGGTCATTTATGAAGTATCCGAAACTTTATCTGTCAATGGATAACTGTTTTGCCATCAAGCGGTGGATTACTCCTGAGCAGTGGATGAGGGTTATTAAAGATTTAGGAGCCTCTGTAATAGAAGCGAGTACCGATAATGAAATTGATCCCCTCTTTTGTCCTGAGGATTATAGGAAAGATTGGGTAAGAGAAGTGAAGAAGTATGAATCTTTGTACGGGATGCAGGTTAAAAGTTTCTTCACCGGGTATCAAACCTACAGGACAGCAGGTTTGGCACATCCTGATCCAAGAATGCGGAATAAGATTAAAGATGAGTGGTTTAAGCCTTTAATTGATCATGCTGAAGAGCTGAACTCAGCGTCAATCGGATTTTCCTTCCATGCGTTTCAGGAGGAAGATTTAAATGACAGTGATAAATATAAAGCTGCTGTTGATACTGTTGTTAAAGAGTATGCGGAATTATCTGAATATGCTGCTGCTCACTCAGGAGTAAAATTGTGTTGTGAGCAAATGTATGCGCCATATCAGCATCCGTGGAGAATCGCTGAATCAAAAAAATTAATATCTGATGTATATAAAAAGTCGGGAAGCCCTTTTTTCATAGCTCTCGATGTGGGGCATATGGTAGGACAGAGGAAATTCACTAAGCCGGATCCGGAAATGATTAAGTATGCTCTGGGGAAAGGTAGGGAAGGCAGAATGGCCTTCGGCGAATGGCTGGGTCCTGAACCGGTTTATCAAGAGATAAAAGAATATATTCAATCCGGAAAAAGATCTGATGCTGAGTTTGTAAGTGAAATACTTTCATCCCTTGAGCAGTATGCTTACATGTTTGCTGATGGGGCTGAAAGTGATCCCTACTTATGGATAGAGGAACTTGGTGCTTATTCACCTATAGTTCACATGCAGCAGACAGACGGCGTTAAATCTTCACATGCCCCCTTTACCGAAGAAACCGGAAAAGACGGCATCATTACCGGTGAACGGATGCTCAAATCGCTGATGCAAGCATATGAAAAAGCAGGGGAGCCTGGAATGCCTGAACCAACTGATGAGATATCGCTTGCATTTGAGATTTTTATATCAAATGTCCAGTATCCGCAGGATGCCCTGGAAAATCTGAAGGATACTGTTGCTTACTGGAGACAATATATTCCTGAAGATGGAATTCCCCTTGATGAAGCATATAAACTGATTAAATAGAAGGAGTAAATTATGAAAGGATTGGTTGTCGGAGATTATCTGCTGCCTACAGAAATACTGAAGAAGGTCTTTATAGGCGATAATATTGAAAAAAATGTCCATGAGTTTAAAACGCTGGATTTTCCCTGTAATGATCGTGCCGAGATAAGAAATGTTTACAGACTGCTTGAGGAGCATGGTCCCTCCGGAGTTCCGTTTCCTGATGAACTGCCGGAACTGATAAAAGATGTTGAATTTGTTGCTGTAAATATATGTCCTATTAATAAAGAAATTCTCGACAGTGCTGAAAATCTGAAGGTCATTCTTTCCGCTAGAGGAGGTCTTGAAAATATTGACATGGAGGAAGCTACAAAGCGGGGTATTCCTGTTATTCATACGCCTAATCATAACGCAATGGCAGTGGCAGAATATACAGTCGGGCTTATACTTTCAGAGACCCGAAATATTGCCAGGTCTCATTATGCGCTTAAGACCGGTGAATGGAGGGAATTTTATCCGAATTCGGCATATATCCCCGAGTTGAATGAATTGACGGTAGGGCTTGTAGGGTTCGGACAGAATGGACAGCTTCTTGCGGATAAACTTAAATCCTTCGACTGCAGAATAATAGTAAGTGATCCCTTCGTCCCTGATGATGCTGTTAACGCCCGGGGTTGCATTCCTGTCAAATTCGAAGAACTCTTAAAAGAAGCAGATATTATTTCTCTGCATGTGAGACTGACTCCTGAGACTTCAAAACTAATCGATGCTCCGCAGTTCGAAATGATGAAATCATCAGCATATCTTATTAATTCTGCAAGGGCGGGACTTGTGAATACCCAGGCTTTGATATCTGCGCTTGAATCAAAACAAATTCAGGGGGCTGCAATGGATGTCTTTGAACAGGAACCTCTTCCTGCAGACAGTCCGCTTGTGAAGCTTGATAATCTTACTCTCTCAAATCACAGGGCGGGTGACACAAGGGCTTCCTACTGGAATGCTCCGAATATAATGAGAGGTGAACTGCTCTCCTATATAGGCGGGGGAAGGCCGAAGATGGTTGGTAATCCGCAGGTTTTATAGAAGGGGCGTCATGTGGAAAAATATACGATCGGTGTTGATTTCGGTACTGCTTCTGTTCGTTCGGTTGTGGTACGTGTAAGCGACGGCTTTGAGATAAGTTCTGCAGTATGTCAGTATAAAGAGGGGATAGAAGGATGTGAGGGCTGTATTTCTGATACGCGGGATCCGCTTGTTGCAAGGCAGCATCCTGTTGATTATCTCCGGGGTATTGAGGAAACCGTCAGGACTGCCCTTATTAAAGCCTCAGAGATAAGTCCAGGAATTTCGCAGAATGTTATAGCTATGGGTGTTGATACCACCGGTACGACCCTGCTGCCTGTACTTAAGGACGGAACTCCTCTTGTAGATCTTGATGAATTCCGGAACAATCTTTCTGCACATATCTGGCTGTGGAAGGATCACAGTGCGCTGGAGGAGGCCGAGTATATAACTCAAACCGGTCAGGAACTATATCCGGAATATCTGGAAATGGTAGGCGGCCGTTATTCATCAGAATGGTTCTGGTCAAAAGTACTTCACTGTCTGAATACAGATAAGCGAGTGTATGATGCAGCTTTTACCTGGGTGGAAGTTTCAGACTGGCTTGTTGCAAAGCTTTGCGGCCTTACCGATATGTCCTCTATTCCCAGGGGAATATGCGCGGCTGGACATAAAGCCCTGTATAATGCGGCCTGGGGCGGGTATCCGGATAAGAAATTTATTGAAAGTCTTAACCCTGAGCTTCTGCGTCTGCTTGAAACACTGAATAGATCCGAGGTTAAGGATTCCGGTCAGAGCGCCGGTTTGTTGAGCAGTGAATGGGCTTCAAAGACGGGACTGCCTTCCGGGATTCCTCTCTCAATGCCGGCCTTTGATGCTCACTTCGGAGGTATTGGCGGGGGTGTAAAGCCTGGTACTCTTGTAAAAACTATAGGCACTTCGACCTGTGATTTGACAGTTACTTCCGGAAGTGAAAATATTAAGGGTATGGCCGGTATTGTTAAAGATTCTATTATTCCTGGATTTTTCGGAATTGAAGCCGGTCAGTCCGGTGTAGGAGACATCTTTAACTGGTTTGAAAAATACATAGCACCTTCGGGCAGGAAGCAGAGTGAGCTAATGCTTGAGGCGGAGCAGCTTAAGGCAGGTGAGAGCGGTCTGCTTTCCCTTGACTGGCATAATGGAAATCGAACGGTGCTTATTGATCAACGCCTGACTGGCCTGATTTTGGGGCTGACTCTTCATTCTACTGCATCTGAAATTTACAGGGCACTTATAGAGGCTACTGCATTCGGGGCAAGAGTTATTCAGGAACGTATGGTTGAAAACGGTGTTGCTGTAAATAAAATTATTGTATGTGGAGGTGTCCCCAGAAAATCTCCGTTATTAATGCAGATCTATTCAGATGTTTTTAACTCAGATATCTATATCTCGAAAAATGAAGAGACCTGTGCTTTGGGCGGAGCAATTACAGCGGCCGTGGTCGCCGGTGCATATCCGGATTTTGTAAGTGCTATTGAAAAGATGACAGATGTTTCAGAGATTGTATATAAACCAATTGAACGGAATGTTGAAGTTTATAATAAATTATACAGGCTGTATTTGATGCTTCATGACTCATTCGGAATTGGCGGTCAGCAGCAGGATTTATCCGGTGTTATGAAGGAATTGATTGATATACGGAATTCGATTCGTTCTATTTAGGATCTTCGGCAATAATCAGAGAGACTCCTTTATCTAAAAGGAACTCTCTGTATTCATCTGATATATTATGATCTGTGATGATGATGTCAAAATCAGTTATATCACCTAAATGTCCTGTACAGACCTTATTGAACTTTGACGAGTCAACAAGAAGAATGTTTGTCATACTCGATTTTATTGCCGCTCTTTTTGTTTCTGCTTCATAAGGGAATGGGCATGTTACACCAAGATCTTTGTGTACGCCGCCGGCGGAAATAAAGGCTTTTGAGGCTCGTGTATTTTTTACCAAATCAAGCCCCTGGAGACTTTCAAACATCTGGGTCTCGTGATGGTAAATGCCTCCGCTTGCAATCATGTTGCATTTTTGCTTTTTGGTAAGAACTTCAATTATATTTAAAGACCAGCAGATTGTGGTTAAGCTGAATTCATTCGGAATCTCTTTACTCAAATAAAAGATTGTGGTACCGCTGTCCAGCATGATTGTTTCATTTTCGGAGATAAGAGCTGCAGCTGATTTCGCTATAGCAAGTTTTTCCTCTTTGTGCAGCATCTTCTGTTTTTGTATGAGATAGTCTATATGCTGTTCGGGGTTTTCTTTGTAATCCGGGTTATAAACGGCTCCGCCATGAAAAAACTTGATTATATTCCGTTCTTTCAGAATTTCCAGATCGCGGCGAATTGTCATCATTGTTACATTGCATAACTCAGACAGTTCTCTGATGCTGGCCGCGTTATTTTTCTTCAGGTGCTCAATAATATAATTTAGCCTCTGTTCTTTTTTATCCATAATTCCTTACTTGGTAAAATCTTATGATATATTTAATACATCTAAGATGCGTTCTGTCAATATAAAAATGTTACTATTGTTATAAATGTAATGATGACTTCATAAAAATCCATCTTCTTTATTTTAACATATCAAAAAAAGACGTAAATAGATAGGAAAATGTAGTATATGAAAATTATGTATGGTAAATGTTGTAAAAATTGATTGACAATGTTACTAAAATAACATTAAAATGTTGCTACTGTTAAATAAATTATTTGAAATTATCTTTTTATACATTCTTAGCGGAGGAAATATGAGAGAAGACAGATTTACCGGCAGAGTTGCATTTATAACCGGTGCCGGACAGGGCATGGGGCAGCAACTTGCTTTTGATATGGCTGATGAAGGGGCAATTGTTGTAATAACAGACATCGATGAAAAAGCTCTTGCAGAAACTAGCAGCGTACTTGATAAAAAGGGTGTAAAATATATGTCAGTTGTGTGCGATGTTTCTGATGATGAAGCAGTTACAGCAAGTATAAATGATGCAGTGGCTAAGTTCGGAAGTATGGATATACTTGTGAACAATGCCGGTCTGCTTAAATCTGCAACTATCGAAGATACATCAAATGATTTGATCGACGCGACTATAGACATTAATATTAAAGGTGTACTTTTTGCTATACGTGCTGTAACACCGATCATGAAAAAACAGAAATATGGCAAAATTGTTAATGTGGCTTCAATCACCGGTAAAAACGGTGACAACAGCACTACTTTCGTTTATGGAGCATCCAAGGGCGCTGTAATTACCATTACCCGGTCTGTTGCCAGACAGCTTGGACCCTTTGGTGTAACCTGCAATGCAATCGCTCCCCACGCTGTAATGACTAAAATGATGGAATACTGGGATGATGAGAAGAAGCAGTCTATGGCTGATAAAATTCCGGTTAAGAGACTCGGCACAATTAAGGATATGTCGAATCTGATGATGTTCCTGTCTTCTGATGAATCATCCTTTATTAACGGTGAGACTGTTAATATTAATGGCGGCTATTACATGGATTAATTCCATGAATGCATAAATAAAAAGAAATTTATTTTCTGGAGGAAAGATGACTGATAACAAAGAAAACGCTCTGGGCATGATAGAAACCAGGGGCTTCGCCGCAATGGTTGAAGCTGCGGATGCTATGGTAAAGGCTGCTAAAGTAGAGCTTAAGGGCCATGAAGAAACCGGCGGCGGTTATGTTACAGCAATAATCAGAGGAGATGTTGCGGCTGTAAGAGCAGCGCTTGATGCAGGCAGCAAGGCTGCTGAAAGGGTGGGAGAAGTTGTATCCGTACACATTATTCCAAGACCTGATGCATCCGTAGACAGCAAACTCCCCCTGAGTGAATCAGGAGCCAAGTAATGCAGAATATAGAACTGAGGACATTTAACTTTATAGATTCACTGCAGCTGCAGATGGCCTCTTACATGTGTACTGTATCAAGAGGTTATTTTCCGGTGGGCGGACAGGCCTGTGCAATTGTAGAGATTGCACCTGGTATAGAGATTAACAGGCTTACCGACATCGCATTAAAGGCTACCGGTGTAACTCCGGGTATCCAGGTTGTTGAAAGATCTTTCGGACTACTCGAGGTTCATTCTGACAGCCAGGGCGATGCAAGACAGGCAGGCGCTGCAATTCTGGAGGCTCTTAATCTTAAAGAGGAAGATCGTCTTAAGCCGAAGATTCTCACAAGTCAGCTGATTAAAAACATCAGCGACCACCATGCACAGCTGATCAACAAAGTCAGATTCGGAAACATGGTGCTCCGCGGAGATACTGTATTTATCCTTGAAATAGAGCCGGCGGGGTACGCTTACTATGCTGCAAATGAAGCTGAGAAAGCTTCAAATATCAACATAATCAATGTATCAGGTATAGGAAAATTCGGAAGGATCTATATAGCCGGTGAAGAATCGGAAGTACTTGTAAGTAAAGATACCGTAGAGTCAAAGCTCGCTGATATCAGCGGAAAAGCACTATAAGGAGAGTTGATAAATGTCTACAACAAACAATGCGCTTGGCATGATAGAAACAAGAGGATTTGCCGCGATGGTTGAAGCCTCTGATGCAATGGCCAAGGCGGCCAATATTGATTTTATAGGATGCAAGAGAATCGGAGGCGGTTTTATTACATCAATCTGCCGCGGTGAAGTAGCCGCAGTAAGGGCTGCTCTTGATGCGGGCAGTAGGGCAGCCGAGAGGGTCGGTGAGGTAATCAGCGTGCATATTATTCCCAGACCTCATGCCAGTGTCGATGAAGTCCTGCCGCTTGGAAGAAACACTAAAGGGAAAAAATAATTATGGTACTTGCAAGAGTAATGGGCTCTGTAGTTTCTACTGCAAAGGAAGCCCGTCTTGAAGGGATAAAACTGCTCCTTCTTGAAAAGATAGATGTAAAGACTCTTGAAGGCAAAAAAGATTATGTGGTGGCTATGGATGCTGTCGGAGCCGGTGAAGGCGAGATCGTATTCTTTGTCGGAGGCAGCAGCAGCCGGCAGACAGATATAACTGCAGGTAAGCCGAGTGACGCCACTATCATCGGTATAGTGGACAGTTATGATATGTCAGGGAAGATCGTATATAAAAAAGGCGGGGCAGCCGGATGATACTTGCAAAGGTGGCCGGAACAGTGGTGTCCGCTATCCGCTCCGATGGTATAGATGAAGCCAGGTATCTGCTGGTGATTCCCTGTGATACTTCAGGTAAGGAAGGAAGCGGCGGTATGGTCGCACTCGATCCTCTGGGAGCCTCGGCCGATGAACTTGTGCTTTTAGCGCAGGGCAGCTCAACTAGGCAGACTAAAATGAGCAAGGATAAACCTGTAGACGCGATAATTATCGGGATTGTTGATCAGGTGGAAGAAAAAGATAAGGTTGTGTTCCGCAAATGAGTATAGAGATAGTAGGACTGCTTGAGTACCAGAGTATAGCCGACGGATATTTTGCCCTTGATGCAATGGTTAAACAGGCACCGGTTGAGATACTCCGAGCCGAAACTATAAATCCGGGAAAGTTTCTGATAATTATATGCGGTGATGTTGCTTCGGTAGAGTCTGCTATGAATGAAGCATATGGAGCGGGTGAAGATTCCATATATGATCGGGCAGTTCTTAGAAATCTTGATGATTCGGTTCTCGGCTGCATACAGCAGGTGAAGGAGCCTGAAGACTGGGATGCTCTGGGCCTTATAGAAACAACTTCAATTGTATCGGCTATAGAAGCGGCTGATACTGCGGTGAAAGCCGCCGGAGTCGAAATCGTTGAAATAAATGCCGGGAATGAAACCGGCGGAAAAAGTCTGTTGAAACTCAATGGTCCTGTCGGCGATATGGAATATGCGGTTGAGACCGCATGCGCGGTTCTTCGAGGGAAGGACAGACTTTTCAGAAGCGTAGTAATACCGGTGCCGCACATTGATATCAAGGGGTATGTAAGTGGAAATTAATGAATCAGCCATTCGTGAAATGGTGACATCAATAGTCAGCGGATATTCAGGAAAAGAGAAGGAGGTTTCATATTCAATGAAACCGGTTCCCGGAGTCTTTGACGATATAAACACCGCAATTTATGAATCTCATAAGTCATTTCAGGTATTTCAGGAAACATCACTTGAGATACGGCGGGCAGTGATTCAGTCCATTCGTGATACTGCATCTGCCAATGCTCAGGAATTTGCCCGGATGGCGGTTGAGGAAACAGGTATGGGCCGTTACGAGGATAAAATAAAGAAAAATATCCTTGCCGCGACCATGACCCCGGGCGTTGAGGATGTGCAGCCGAATACTTTCACTGATGACCACGGCCTGACACTGACGGAGCGCGCTCCTTACGGAGTGATAGGGGCGATTGCACCAAGTACCAACCCGACAGAGACAATAATCAACAACTCAATAAGCATGCTGTCCGCCGGAAACACTGTTGTCTTCAACGCCCATCCGGGTGCCAAGAATGTCTCAGTATTTGCGGTGGGGCTTCTCAATGAAGCTGTAAAAAAGGCCGGCGGTCCGGATAACCTGATAGTTACTGTCGCAAATCCTACTATAGAAAGCGCTCAGGTTCTGATGACCCATCCCTACATAAACCTTCTCACAGTTACCGGCGGTCCGGTGTTGTAAAGCAGGCAATGCAGTCCACCAAGAAGGTTATTGCTGCAGGTCCGGGCAACCCTCCCTGTATAGTCGATGAGACCGCGGATCTTGTGAAAGCAGGTAAGGATATTGTTGCCGGTGCAAGCTTTGATAACAATATAGTCTGCATATGTGAGAAGGAAGTTATTGCCGTAAGGGCTATAGCCGACAGGCTCAAGGCTGAGATGGTTAAAAACGGCGCCTATGAACTAAACAGCGACCAGATCAAAGCCGTAACTGCCAATGTCATAGATAAACCGGGGCGAAAGGGTGATGAAGGCGCTGCAAACAAGAAGTTTGTAGGCCGGAATGCCTCGGTCATTGCCGCTGCTGCCGGAATCACTGTTCCGCCTGAGACAAAGCTGCTGCTCTGCGAAGTTGATAAATCCCACCCTCTGGTATGGACTGAGCAGCTTATGCCGGTAATGCCGCTAGTACGGGTTGATGATGTTGATGAGGCAATCTCATTTGCTGTTGAAGTTGAACATGGTTTCCGCCATTCAGCATCAATGCACTCAATGAATATTGCAAAACTTTCAAAAATGGCACGAGTAATCAACTGCTCTCTGTTTGTGAAGAACGGTTCCAATTTCAATGGAATGGGTACCGGCGGAGCCGGATACACATCTTTTACTATTGCAAGTCCCACCGGGGAAGGTTTCACTAGAGCGAGAACATTTACCCGGGAAAGACGATGTGCGCTTATTGATTATTTCAGAATAGTTTAAGGGAGCCGGGACATGAAAATAGGAAGGGTCACCGGAACGGTGATATGTACAAAAAAAGATGAGTCTCTTGAAGGGATAACATTTCTACTTGTTCAGCCGCTTGATGATCAAATGAAAGAAAGCGGAAGCCCCGTTGTTGCCTGCGATACGGTTCAGGCCGGGACCGGTGATACGGTAATCTATGAAGGCGGACGCGAAGCAGCTCTTGCTCTGGATAACTGGTTTAACCCTTCCGATGCGGCGGTGCTTGGAATCATTGACAGAATAGATAGGGCGGAATCATGATACTTGCAAAAGTTACCGGAACGGTTGTTTCAACCCAGAAAAGCAGTGAACTTGAAAGTCAGAAGCTTCTGATAGTGCGGCAGGTTGACCCTGAAGGGAAGATAATAGGTAAGGAAATTGTTGCTGTTGATACTGTTCAGGCCGGAGCGGGTGACACGGTTCTGATTATTGATGAAGGCGGCTCAGCGGGTATTATGCTCGGGATGAGCTCTCAGCCAATCAGGACGGTAACAGCGGCAATCGTAGATCGCGTAGATTTGGTAAAAGAAGGTAAGTAATGTACGGTGAAACAGATTTTACAGCAGCAAACAGGAAAGAGAATGTATCCCGTGTCGCAATAGGCGGAGATCACGGCGGATACATGTCAAAGGAAATCCTGAAAAAATATCTTGAAGTTCTCGGGTACAGGGTAATAGATGTTGGAACATATTCAACAGATAGTGTAGACTATCCCGACTACGCACTTAAGGTTGCAAAGAGTGTCGCCAGCGGTGAAGCTGATCGCGGCATTATGATAGACGGAGCGGGAATCGGCTCCTCCATGGCCTGCAATAAGGTGAAAGGTATCAGGGCTGCTTTATGCTACAACATGCGTACAATAGAAAACAGCAGGGTGCATAATAATGCAAACGTGCTTACCCTTGGCGGTCCCCTGCATAGCCCGGAAGAGCTGTGTGAGATGTGCAAGGTTTGGCTTGAGACAAGGTTTGAGGGCGGAAGACACTGGCCCAGAATCAATAAAATAATGGCAATAGAGAGAGGTAATGGTTAACTCATGGACGACAAAGAACTAATCGACAAAATAACCAGAGAAATAGTAGAAAAACTTAAGGATGAGGGCGCAACTGCTTCGGCTCCGCAGTCAGCAGCAGCCCCGTCGGGGAGCAGCAAGGTATTAATTCCTTCTGACATCGCTAAATATATTGATCACACCCTGCTTAAAGCTGATGCAACTGCTGAACAGATTGATAAACTCTGTGCTGAGGCAAAACAGTACAACTTCTGCTCGGTATGTGTTAATACTACCTGGGTAGCCCGCTGTGCGAAAAATCTTCAGGGCACTGATGTTAAAGTCTGCTGTGTAGTCGGCTTTCCGCTTGGTGCAATGAGCTCAAGAGCGAAGAATTTCGAGACAAGGCATGCCATTGAAGACGGTGCCACCGAGATTGATATGGTTATGAATATTGGAGCCATGAAAGACCGTGATCTCAAACTTGTTGAAGAGGATATCAAATGGGTACGACGCGCCTGCGGACAGCGTGCCCTGCTGAAGGTTATTATCGAAACAGCCCTGCTTACAACCGAGGAAATTGTTCTTGCTTCAGAAATTACTAAAAAAGCAGGCGCCGATTTTGTGAAAACATCAACCGGATTCTCAACTCACGGTGCAACTCCCGAGCATGTAGCTCTTATGAGAAGAACAGTTGGTCCTGACATGGGTGTGAAGGCTGCCGGCGGAGTCCGAACCTTTGATGATGCTGTGGCAATGATCAACGCTGGAGCAACCAGGCTTGGAACAAGCGGCGGGGTGAAAATCGTACAGGGACAGACCATAGAATCAGGATACTAAACCTTTAAAACTGAGTAAATAAACACCGCCTGTTGAAATATTTTCAGCAGGCTTTTTTATTTGAAGATTGATTTCGCCTTTTCCATATACGAATATTTTTATATGGGGGATAAGTCATGAAGCGAATGGTTTACCGTATAATTTTCTCTATTACAATACCGTTTATTATTATAATTTCAGCGTTTATGGCCATAACAATCAGCAGCTCAACAAGTTCTCTGAATTCAAGTACCAGAGAAATGCTGATAACTTCAACAGACTTATGGGCGGCAGAATTCGAAGGTTTTTTCGGGAAACAACTCGCTATTGTCGATAGTTACAAAGCAATAATAGAGGCAAATCTCAATTTAAAAAATATTGGAGACGATGAGCTTTTTGAAGATTTTATTGAAAAAATGAAAGGAATAGGCAGCCCTATCCTGATTGGCAACAAGCTTACAACTCTATATACCTGGCTGGCTCCGGAATATACCGGTTCGAAACAAATCCTTTCGATCAGAGATTTAAAGAATGATGGAAACCTGACCTATAACACTGAATCAACTTATACAAGGCAGGATATTATAAATGATGACTGGAAATGGTTTTATAAAACAGAAGAATTAGGAACCTATATAACTGATCCCTATTACTGGGAGGAGTTTAATTCTTTCATAGTTTCAATCTGCCGTTCTGTCGAAATCGAAGGGCGCACCGTAGGAGTAGTAGGCACTGACAGCTATATTGGTCAATTAAAGGACAAACTTCTTTCACAGAGTTTTCAGAATGAAGGATATTTTGCACTTCTGAATACCGATCTTCATTTTATCGGGCATCCTGACAGCGAATTGGAAGGAAGCAGTTTTTCTGAAATGTATTCAGTGGATTTTGAAAAAAATAAACAGATACTTCTGGATGATGGAATAAAGGACGGTGTTCTTTATTCCGGCGATCAGATTATTGGTTTTTCAAAACTATCAACAGGGTGGATCCTTCTGGCTGTTCCGTCAATGACAGAACTAAATTCAGGAATAAGGGCGCTTGTAAGCAGATTTATCATAGTTTTTATAGCATCACTTGTGATATTCCTTATCGTAAGTGTGTTTCTGGGCAGAAGTATATCCAGCCCGGTATCAATCATTTCAAGTGAAATTGCCAGAATTTCAGAAGGATATCTTGATGTCGAAATTGACTCAAAACTGATAAAAAGAAAAGATGAAATCGGGCTCCTTGCCGAATCTCTTTTTAAGATGACAGTAAATATAAATCAGACAATTCTGCAGATAACAATTGCCGCGAATGAAGTTACAAGCGGAAGTTCCGAAATCAGTGATACCGCGCAGGCGCTTTCTGCCGGTTCCAGTGAACAGGCTGCCAGTACTGAGGAAATCTCAGCAAGCATGGAGCAGCTTGTTGCAAATATCGAACAGAATACTGAAAATGCAAGTCATTCAAATAAAATCGCTTCTAAAGCTGCGGCGGACGCTTCTGAAGGCGGTTCTGCGGTTTCAGAAATGGTCGATGCAATGAACACAATAACTGAGAAGATTACGATTATCGAGGAGATTGCCCGGAACACAAATCTGCTTGCTCTTAATGCTGCAATTGAAGCAGCAAGAGCTGGAGAATCAGGAAAGGGCTTTGCAGTGGTCGCTGACGAAGTAAGAAAGCTTGCAGGACGAAGCCAGGAGGCATCAACAGAAATCTCTGAAATTTCGATGTCGAGTGTAGGCAGGGCCAGAAAAGCCGGAGAGCTGATAGAGAAGCTGGTTCCGGATATTACTAAGACTTCGGACCTCGTTCAGGAGATCTTTCATGCCGGCTCAGAACAGAATACGGGAGCCGAGCAGGTTAACAGGGGAATCCTTGAGCTGAACAAGGTAATTCAGGGTAATGCTTCAATCTCAGAGAAGATGGCCTCAATGGCTGAGGAACTCAGCTCGCAGGCCGAGACAATGAAAGATGTAATAGCATTTTTTAAAGTAAAGAATGAATAAAAATCCGGACAAATAACACAGCCTGCTGAAAAATATTCAGCAGGCTTTTTTTAAGCTTTCAAACATCAAAAAAACGCAAATTTGTCCATAAACTGCAGAATAGTCCATAAAAATTGCAGATTGACTACATGTACTTCTGCCGGATCCCGTGTGAAAATATTTATGTAATTAACAGTAAGAAAGACACAGGATGGTTTATGGAAAGCAGATTGACACTGAACGGGGTGAGCAAAAGTTTCGGCCCGGTTAAAGCTGTCAGGAATGTCTCATTCTCTGTTGCTCCCGGCTCGGCGCATGCCCTTATCGGAGAGAATGGAGCCGGCAAATCGACGCTTGTAAAAATGATCACAGGTATGCAGCAGCCTGATACGGGAGAAATACTCCTGGATGGTGTTCCATGCCGTTTTGAAACTCCCATCGATGCCCGTCGTGCGGGTATTACAGCAGTATATCAGGACCCTAAACTTTTTCCGCATCTCGATGTGGCTGAAAATATTTTCATGGGTATATATCCACGTACAAAATCAGGGATGATAGATAAGGCAGTGATGTACAGAGAGGCGGGAAGAAGCCTCCGGGAACTGGGTGTTGATATTGACCCGCACTCTCCGCTTGCAGGAAAGACCGTAGCGGAAATACAGTTTGTTGAGATAGTCAGAGCAATGTATGCGGATTTAAAGGTTCTTTTCCTTGATGAGCCTACTGCATCGTTAACTCCGACAGAGGCGGACAGATTCTTTAAAATCGTACGCTCTCTTACAGAGAAGGGTGTTTCGGTAGTTTTTATTTCACACAGACTGCAGGAAATACGTGAAGTCTGCGACTCCGTCACAGTTTTGCGTGACGGTGAGCATATTCATACCGGTCCTGCTCAGGATTTGAGTGAGCACGATATGGTTCAGCTGATGGTTGGCCGTGATCTGTCATCTCTTTTTGTAAGGGTTGAGGCTCCCGTAACCGATGAACCTCTGTTTGAAGTAAACAACCTTTCACTTGACGGAGTTTTCAGTGATGTTAACTTTTCGATAAAGGGCGGAGAGGTTGTAGGTATGGCCGGACTTATCGGTGCCGGCCGTACCGAAATTGCAGAAACAATTTTCGGTATTCGCAAACCGACTTCGGGCAGTGTGGTCGTCAACGGGATCGAGGCTGTTCCCAAAACACCCAGACAGATGATGGATCTTGGCATTGCATATATTCCCGAAGACCGGGATCTTAACGGTGCAATTACCTCATTGGGTGTTTCGGACAATATCTGTATTGCCGCATTCAACAGGGTTGCAAAGGCCGGATTCACTAAGCGTGATAAAGAAGAGGATTTTGCCGGACGCTATGCAGAGGATTTTGAGATAAAAACCGCCGGACTGTCTGCTCCTGTTTCAAGCCTTTCCGGCGGAAACCGACAGAAGGTCGTTCTTGCCAAGTGGATGGCTACTGTGCCGAAGGTTCTAATTCTTGATGAACCTACCCACGGCATTGATGTAGGCACTAAGTCTCAGGTGCATCAGCGTGTTTCTGAACTGGCATCAGCGGGTTATCCGGTGCTGCTTATATCATCCGATCTACCGGAAATCCTTGGAATGTCGGACAGGGTTCTTGTTGTCGCCAATGGAAAGATAGTAGCAGAGTTTTCAAAGGACGAGGCCACACAGGAGAAAATAATGGAAGCCGCTTCACTTGGAAACGGTAATATTTCAGCCGGAGGGGATGAATAATGGGCATCAAAGATACACAGACATCCGGAAAACCCGGTCTCAGATCAAATATTGCATCAAATATATCGCGAAACACTCTGCGTCTTCGTGTTGTATCGGTATTTCTTTCTTTTCTGATAGTAATTGCAATATTCGGTTTTACAACTGATAACTTTTTTACACTCCAGAACATGAAGATCATTGCATTCAATGCAGCGCTTCTTACAATAATTGCCTGTGCAGAGGCTCTGGTTGTTCTTACAAGAAACCTCGATGTTTCAGTCGGTTCAATTATAGGCCTCGCCGGTTATGCTGCAGCAAAGCTTGCACAGGCATTTCCGCATTCGGGTATCATGATCATTCTGTTTGCAGTACTGATTGGACTGGCAATGGGAATTATCAATGGGCTGATTGTCGCTTACGGAAGGGTTCCATCGATTGTTGCTACTTTGGGTACGCTTTCCATTTTCCGCGGCATCACCTACATCATCGGGCATGGTGTAGAAGTTCCGTCAGGCGATCTTCCACAGTGGATGATTAAAAGTGCTGACGCGACAATACTGGGTATTCCATTCATTGTTCTTATTGCAATAGCAATAGTCATTGTTCTCAGTTATCTGCTGAGCAACATCCCACTGTTCAGAAGGATCTATGCTATCGGTTCAAATCCGGATGCCGCTATCTTCTACGGACTCAGGGCAAACCGTGTGATTCTGCTTGCCTACAGTTTCGCAGGTGCACTGGTCGGCCTTGCCGCCTTCCTCTATATATCCAGGGTCGGAACCATTACAGTCAACCTCGGACGTGACTGGGAGATGACGGCCCTGGCTGCAGTAGTTCTTGGCGGGGTGAGTACAACCGGCGGAAGCGGCAGTCTTTTCGGAGTCCTCTTCGGCGCTCTTATTCTTTCTTCTATAGATAACGGTCTGGTTCTGGCCCGTGCTCCGGAATTCTGGAGAATGTTTATCCAGGGTACAGCAATAGTTGTTGCGATTGCGCTTGATGCCGGAATTGAAAGAAGAATACAGAAGATGTTCAAACATGAATAAAGGAAGTAAGAAGATGTTTTCACTAAAAATATGGGCTAAACATTACAGATGGGAGCTGATTCTATGGGGACTGATTGCTGTTGCCGTATTCTGGTTCAGCAGAATGTCTCCCTACTACCTGAACGCATTTCAGCTGCTTTATTCATCACGTAACTTCGTATTCACCGGAATAATGGCCCTCGGCCTCATGGGAGTAATAATAACCGGTGAAATGGATCTTTCACTTCCATCCATACTTGCGGTATGCACAGTGCTTCTGTCAAAGGCCTCGGCTGCACAGATGCCGCTTCCTGCAGCCATCATCATGATTTTTATAGTAGCTGCCTGTCTCGGTGCCTTAAACGGATTCCTGGTTGCAAAGCTCAGACTTCCCTCACTTGCGGTTACTTTGGGAACCATGGGAGCCTACCGCGGTCTTGCTTTCATAATCGGCTCCGAAGTGGGATATACAGGTTTTGATGCAACATACATGTTTCTCGGCAGCAAGACGCTTGGTCCCTTTGCCGTGCCGCTGATGCTCCCTGTCTTTTTTGTGATTGTTGCTGTTTTTGCCGTGATTTTTCACTACACAACCTACGGTCGTAGAATCTTTGCGATTGGAAATAATTCGTCAGCCGTTTCATACTCCGGGATATCAGTTGTAAAAACAAAGATGGCCGCTTATATGGTCGGCGGTCTAACTGCAG
>OZ223267.1:0-539165 GCA_965140585.1 Spirochaetia bacterium | reverse complement strand
TTTGCCTTATCAGAATATCCATGAGCATCAGGCCGAAACTTCCGCTTTCTCCGGGAATTATATTATCCGGCATTCCGATTCCGTCATCTTCTATAATCAGCTCAACAATATCTTCTCTGCGCCATAAACACAATTTCACCTTTCCGGAATCGCGATCTTTAAAAGCATATTTCAGAATGTTTGTAATCGCCTCATTTACGATTAGACCTATTGGAAAGAGCTTCTTTGGAGTGATTGCAGTATCTTGAATGTTATATAAAATTTCCAAATCGGTGTTTATATTCTGAACCGCTACTATGTCTGCAACAAGCTCCTCTAAATACGAACCAATGGAAGTATTCTGATGATCATCTGCATTCAGAAGGTTTTCATAAAGAACTTCCATACTCATCACACGGTTACCGGCATCCTGAAGTGCGTTCTGGGCTTCAACCGGAATATCAGTATTTGCCTGAAGCGAAAGCAGGCTGCTGATTGAAGATAAATTATTTTTAATACGATGATTTGTTTCTTTTAAAATCAGTTCCTTTTCATTAAGCTGGTTAGAATCTCCTGCTCAGCCTTCTTCTGTTCACTCATATCAAGGTGAGTCCCGGAAACAAGCAGCGGTTGCCCATCTTCGGTTCGGGATGAAACCCGGCCTCTGGATAAGACCCAAACCCAGTGTCCGTCCTTGTGCTGCATTCTAAAGTAAGACTCGAAGTATTCTGTTGCTCCGTCAAAATGTTTCTGAAGTTCTTTTTCTGTATGCATCAAATCATCAGGATGAAGAAAATCCTTCCAGAAATCTCTTCCATTCAGATGTAATTCCTCAAGGCTGTATCCAATAATATCAGCCCAGTGTTTATTTACAATATTTATTCCGGTTTGAACATTCCATTCCCAGGTTCCTACATTGCTGCCGTAAAGAATATCAGATAAGCGGTTTCTCTGCAGAATAAGTTCTTCCTGCAGTCTTTTTCTTTCTGTTATATTTTCATAAGTCCCAAGAATTCCGTACATATTTCCAGCACGGTTTTTTAATGGGATTTTTGAAGTCATAATCCAGTTTTTTTCACCGTCAGAGGTTACAAAAGGCTCTTCATAATTGATTTTCGGTTTACCTGCAGCCATTATTTCTTTATCATCTGATCGGTTAAGTCCGGCTCTTTCTCTGTCACGGATATCATAATCGGTAAGCCCGACAATTTCTTCAGGGCTTTCTTTTCCTGAATCCCTGGCAAAAAGCCTGTTGCATCCAAGATAAACACTGTTCAAATCCTTCCAGAATACACGTACGGGTATTGTATTTAAAACATCATCAAGCATAGCTTTGGCTTTTTCCAAATCATCGGTAAGTTTTAAAGTATTTGAAGAGAAGCAATGCCTGCATGAATAAAATGCAGCCTTTATAACAGAATCAAGTAAATCTGAAGAGGCCTGAACAGGAATGAAACTGCAGGGAGCATTTTTTATCAGTTTGGAAAGATTTTCATCAGAACCATTTGAATCAGGCAGCAGAACTGGAGTTCTGAATATTCTGGACAGTCTGATTAGTAATTCAATGACTTCATAATTTAAATTGACGGAGCCGCTATCATATAGAATTATATCAGGAGAAAAGATATTCACCATCTGCTCTGATTCATCGAAATTAGAACAGACTTTAACACTGTAGCCCAGAGCAGCTATAGCCTGGTAGAGCCCGCTGTCCTGTAAGTTTTTATCCTTGAGAAGAAATAAAACCTTTTCTGCCTTATTCAGTGCCATAAGTTTCGAAATACCACCTATGGAGACAGTATATGATTAGAACTAAAGATTGACAATAATATATAATTTTTTTTCAAATCAGGCCCCGGCGAGTGTTTCGATCCGCTGAGGGGGGTAAAGCTGATCAAAATCATCTTCAGGAGCCTGAAGCCTGAAGCCTGACTGAATCAAGCTTAAAAAATCCAATCAGCTCTTTAAGCTTCACAGCCTGGGCAGATAACTCTTCAGACATTGAAGCCGCCTCTTCAGATGCAGAGGCATTCTGCTGGACAACCGAATCAAGCTGCATTACAGACTCGTTTATCTGTTCGACTCCGGTCTGCTGTTCACGGCTCGCTGCATCAATCTCCTGTATGAGGCTGGCAGTCATCTGAATCTGTTCAACGATATCCTGCATAATCTGACCGGTTTCGTTGGCCTGTTTAACACTTGAGCCTGTAAGTTCAGAAATCTCTGAAGCAGCGTCCTTGCTTCTGGATGCAAGCTTACCTACCTCTGCAGCAACCACAGCAAAGCCCTTCCCGTACTCACCCGCCCTTGCAGCTTCTATTGCAGCGTTCAGACTTAGTAAATTTGTCTGATTTGCAATTTGCTCTATTATACCAATTTTTTCAGCAATATCGTTCATGGCTTTGACCATCTGCATTACTGCACTACCGCCTTCTTCTACTGTTCTCAGGGCTTTATCAGATATTCTGGCAGTCTGTGAAGCGTTATCGGAGTTCTGACTGATATTGGAGATCATCTGCTCCATAGAAGCCGATATTTCTTCTGCCGAGGCCGCCTGTTCACTTGCTCCCTGAGACAGCACCAGTGAAGTATCGGAGAGCTGACTGCTGCCAGATGAAACATTCTCCGAAGCCGTTATTACATTTGAAACTATATCACGCAGACTTTCGCGCATAGCCATCAGAGAACCGACCAGCTGACCGCATTCATCGTTCTGTTTTATCTGCATAGTATAGGAAAGATCCCCCTCCGAAAGCTTGGAGGCAAATACTATACCGTCCTTTAATGGAGCTGTTATACCATTTGAAATAAAAAATGCCAGAAGCGGCCCCACCACCAAAGCAATAATACTGATTACAATAACTGAAGAACGTGTACTAGACGCCGCCTTCAGCATCTGCTCATCGGTCAGAATATTAGCCCTGGCGGTAGCTCTGACATCTGAAAGAATTCGCTGAACCTCATGTAAAGCCGGCTTGGTACTTTCACTGTATACACGGTTTGCGGCCAGCATTCCTGCAAGTTCAGCTTCAGATTCCTCAGTCATAAATCGAAGCTCATGAATAGTCTGCTCAAGATACTGAAGCGTTGAATTTCTAAAATAGTTCAGGGCCGAAATTTCCGATACTTTCATCTGCTGTTCAAGATTTATTGCCGATTCGTGCAGTTTTTCATGGACCAAAAGCATTCTGTCCCATGAAGCCTTAAATTCCGGTGATGCGTTTGAATATATATGCTTTGCTTCTGAGCCGGCCAGCCAGATTCCAAGCCCGCACTGTTCATGATCAGTCTGGACTGTCAGTGTTCTCTCTCCGGCAAGTAGAGAATCTCTTATAGCAGCTGCCCAGTTAAGATGTTCAATTTCTCTCTGCCTGAGGACTGCAGACAGGTTTTGATCAGCCTGGATGAAGAGGTCTTTTATCTCGGCAGCCGAATCATGGAGAGCCTTATGGGGAGCTTCAATCTGATGCAGAAGTACTGCTAAATCTGGAATAAATGTTTCGATCTGTTCACGGCCGGATCCGTAAAGCCATTTACCGAAGGCACAGTTATGATCATATAGTTCTACATTCAATTCTGTAATATTTTCATCAGTGAGCAGAGCGTTTACTTCAGACGCCCAGTTAAGGTGATCTATTTCTTTCTGAGCAAGGAGCCCGTCAAGTTTATTTCCTTCAATAACTATTCCTGCGTTGCTGACTATTTGTACTATTCCAACTATAGCAAAAATAGCTGTTATTCCAAGCAGTATAAGAACCAGTCCAAATCCGGCATACATCTTGGTTCTGACTTTTAGATTCTTCCAAAACATTATTTTCCTCTTCTCTATGTTAAATAAGCTTTATGCGCCAACGTAAATCCTAAGCAATCTACTAACGTAATTCAAATAAACAGATGCTTTTTTTTCTCTCTCTGAGTATAATAATTACAGGAGGATCCTATGGTTGTTTATTGTGTTGATGTTTTTGTTAAGAAAGGAAATGAAAAAGAATTCATTGAAGCAACAAGACTTAACCACCTGGCCACCAGGAAGGAGGAAGGCAATGTCCGCTTTGATCTTTCCCGGGATCCTAAAGATTCAGGGTTATTTTTTTTATACGAAGTTTATGATGATGAAGAAGCGGTCGCCTACCATAAAACAACTGAGCATTATAAAAAATGGAGGGAAACCGTTGAACCCTGGATGGATAAGCCCAGATCAGGCAGGATGTTCAAACCTCTCCTGCCTGACAGCATTAAGGGCTGGTGATTCTATAGTTTAATATCCTTGCCGGTAGCAGTTCTGTGAATCCGTCCAAGGTTGTCGCTGTTTGATGCTGCAAAGATAACCCGGTAGACCTTGCCTTCGACCAGCTCCTTATCATTTTCATCACCGGAAGATAAGGGAATTGTAAATTCAATGGTAGTAACACCGCCGGACTCTGTACCGCTTGCACTGATTATATCATTGCTTCCATCAAGCCTAACATCCTCTTTATGACTTATAGGGCTGTTTCCATAATGGTCTTCAATTGTCAGTTCACCCTTATCAACAGAACCGATAATAATATTCGCACCCTTCATTTTATTCTCGGCACCAAAACCGACGGCCACCCATCCTGTTCCCGGATAGCTGAGCTTTACTTCAAGATTTGAGCCTTCAAATCTCCACATGAAACTAAAGTCTTTTATATTCTCAGACTTCCAGTCTGAAGCAAATACTGTAGCAGGAAGAAGGATTAAAAGAATAATCAATATTTTTTTCATTCTGTCACCTCACTTAGTGAAAGATAATAAAGCTAAATATAACTATCAAGAAAAACCGTAAAATATTGATTGCTGACGTCTAATCGATATACTATAAAGAATGGAAACTTTATCTCATATTGTTAAACTTACTCCCAAGATTGAAGCAAGAATTAAAAAAAATCCGCTTCTCAACCTTGATACCTTTATAATTCCGTCTCCTTATATTAAAGATTCAACTCTTGAAAAAGATTATGAACACAGCTATATATGGATTGAAGAACGAGAAATCCTCGGATATCTCCTTGTTTATTCAGATGCTAAGCAGCAGAACTTTCATATCTATAAACTTGTTGCCAGTCCTTTCGGACGCGGACGCGGAATCGGTCAGGCTTTCATCCACAACCTTGCAGAAAATATCCCCGATAAAGCCTGCATCTACCTCTACCTATGGGAAAAACAGTCCGATACACTCGAATTCTTCAGAACAAGAGGTTTCAGCCTGGGAGATACAATAGTCTACCGAAACCTTGTCTACTACCATATTTATACTTATAAGGAAGAGATTCTAAAAGGGAATCTGGCTCAGAAAGCCAAGGCTATTGAAGAAGCAGAGATCGGAAAAACAAGGCACGATGCCAGAAAAATTGTCAGGCTTCTATCGCATATGATTGATTCACTTTCTGCAGAAAACTGCGACCGTATTGTTGAAGATGTAAACAGGGAAACTACTGCAATGATCAATATGCTGAACATCTTCAGAGATTCCAGAAAAATCATTCATGAGGTAAATCTTCGTGATCTCCTCCTTGAAAGGATAGTTCCCTACATACAAGCCTCACCGCTAAGATGTGCGCTTCATCTGAAACTTAATGCAAAATCCTCAGTCATACTTGGTTACCATGAAACAATTGGAAGAGCCCTGATAAATATAGTTTCCAATTCCATGGACGCGATTGAAGCCAAGGCAGATAAGGGTGTAATAAAAATCGGTCTGACAGATGATGAAGAAAACCTCACCCTTTCAATACGTGACAACGGCATCGGCATTAATGCCGAGCTTCTCGAAAAGGATGAAACCGGTATTCCAATTTTCGTTGGTAGAACCACCAAATCCGCCGGAAACAGCCCTTCCGGTGAAGGACTTGGAACACAGCAGATTTTCGCAACTTTCGGGGCGGAGAATATAACCGTAAAAAGCAGTCCGGAAGGAACCTGCTATAAAATTATTTTCTCAAAATCATCAAGCGAACTGGATGAACGGCATGCAGTTTTAAGCAGAAGATACAACGAATTCAAGGACCTCTGGGAAGATTACAGTATAAAGAAAACAACTCCCAGAAATGAAATAATTGCATTTATCTGGCAGCTCCGTAAAATGGAAATCTTTCTATTTGATCTTATTATGCTGTTCTCTACCTTTCAGAATATCAGATTTATATACCGTACTATTTTGTCTTTCATGATGAATAAGACAACGGAAGAGAATCTGAATGAGTATATCTTCAACCTTAAAAGCGATCATGAAATCCTTAAGGAATGGCTTTTTGATATCTCCATCGAAATAAAAAAGCGAATCATCCACCTTTCACAAAAGGTTTACGATCTTAATTCTTTCAAGGGAGCACTGTTTAAAAGCTACGGCCAGGCTGTAGATAATGTAATAATCTTTACCATGGATCCAGAGAGCGGCAGATTTTTTGCTTCGGACAGGAAGCTGGCCGAACATCTTGATTTTGTGCCCTACCTCGGAAAGGAAAAGAATGATCTATTACGGGGAGAGTTTACCGGTGATCTTAATAACGATCTGAAACCTATCTATCTGGGGGTTTGGAGCATAGATTCAGATGAAGGTCTGATTAAAAGATTAAAAATGATGCGGCTGGCATCAAAAAAACTGCTTGATATGGGTCTGCATAAAGAAAAAAAACTTGGATTTTATCAGACAACATATGTAAACCACAAAAGAGATATTAACAGCGACCTGACAACAACCCTGGAAAGCTTTTCTGAACTGGACGATAATCAACTTATGAGGTTTACCAGAGAAACCTTTGAAGACGATGAATTTGACTTTCTCGTTCAAACAGATTAAGTGTTCCCTGTTCATTTATAAAAAAAGCTGACCAGCTATATTGAGCCCGGTCAGCTTTGAAATTTAAGTATCAGGAGATCAGATATCCTGTCCCATGATGTATTCTTTAAGATACTTGTTTTCCTGCTCAACTGCATCAAGCAGAGCCTTTACAGCATCACCTATTGAAAGCATACCCTTCAGCTCATCATTCTCCAGCACGGGAAGATGACGTATTCTCTTCTCTGTAAAAATCTTCATTGCAGTCTGCAGTGAATCTTTCGGAGTCAGTGAAGAAATTTTCTCTTTAGGAGTCATCAGATCTTTCACAACCAGGTCGGGAGCGCATTTACTGCAGACTCTGAGGAAATCACGTTCACTGACTATTCCTGCGATTGCCCCGCTGTCATCAGTAACCATAAGAGCACCGATACGCTTTTCATTGAGTTTACCCAATGCTGCATCCAGCTTCTCTCCGGCACCGATAGTTTCAACGGTGGTCCCTTTTACTTTAAGCACATCTCCTATATTCATATTAGCCTCCGATTAATATAATAATAACATAATACAACATCCGCTATATATTAGACTACATTTTTTTTGCATAATGCGTATGAAGCAAATGATGAGACTTCTCGCCAAGCGGATTGACGAGAAATTCTTCATATATCTTTGCTACTGACGGGTTAAGATGTGATTTTCTAAGCGGTTTCCCTTCATCTTCAGCAAATATTGCCTTCATTCTGGCCATACGAACCTCATCAGTAGTAAATCTCGGCTGTCCTCCGCCGCCTATACAGCCTCCGGGACAGGCCATTACTTCGACAAAGTGGTATGAGGAACCGTTTTCCTCAATCTTTTTCATCACCTCAGCGGCATTTCCCAGCCCATGGGCTACAGCAACCTTGACTTCAACTCCTTCCAGGAAAGACCAGTCAGCAACTGTTCCCTCAAGTTTCAGACTTGCTTCCTTCAGACCCTGAAGACCTGCCACAGGCTGCAGATGCAGATTATCAAAGGGAACTTCGCGTCCTGTTACTATTTCATATACGGTTCTGATGGCCGCTTCCATAACACCGCCTGAATTGGCAAAGATATCAGCAGCACCGGTTGATTCACCAAGTGGCGAATCCATTTGGGAATCTTCCAGCTTGTGAAAATCAATACCAGCCGACTTGATCATTCTGCCCAGCTCCCTGGTAGTGAGTACATAATCAACATCCATGAAACCGCTGTCGTTCATCTCATCCCTCGAAGCTTCAAACTTCTTGGCAGTACAGGGCATTACCGAAACCATGACGATATCAGCCGGATCGACACCTTTCTTCGTCGCGTAGTATGTCTTGGTCACAGCCCCGAACATCTGCTGCGGTGATTTACATGTAGAAAGATTTGGAAGAAAATCAGGATAAAAATATTCAGCAAAATTTATCCAGCCTGGAGAGCAGCTTGTAAACATCGGAAGGGCGATATCCTCGTTTTCAACAAGCTTCTTTTTAAGCCTTGTGAGAAGCTCGGTACCTTCCTCAAGGATGGTCAGGTCTGCAGTGAAGTTGGTATCGAATACAGAATCAAATCCCATCTGTTTAAGTGCAGTTACCATCTTTCCTGTAACAAGGGTGCCGGGCTCATAGTCAAAACATTCGCCCAGGGCTGCGCGGATTGCCGGCGCAGTCTGTACAACTACATGCTTTTCAGGATCATCAATTGCCGCCCAGACACTTTCAATCGCCGATCTTTCTACGATTGCACCAACCGGACAGACTGCAGCGCACTGACCGCACTGCACACATTTTACATCTGCCAGGTCCATCGTGAAAGCAGGACCGATTACTGTTTCATAACCACGGTATTGTGGAAATAGCGCACCTACTGCCTGGACCTCATTGCAGACGGTAACACAGCGCCTGCACTTGATGCATTTACCCGTATCACGAACCAGAGCCCAGGTTGAATTATCTGTTCGGGCATCCGGCTTTTCACCTTCATAAACAGGTTTTGTTATCCCCATCTTTAAAGCAAGCCTTTCCAGTTCACAGTCACTGTTTCTCTCACAGTACTGGCAGTTTCCTTCATGCTCGCTTAGAAGCAGTTCAACAACAGTCCGTCTTGCATCACGAACGCGCTTTGTGTTCGTAAAAATATTCATACCGTTTGATGCAGGAGTAGCACATGCCGGCATCAGAGCCTTTGCGCCTTCCACCTCAACTACACAGACCCTGCAGGCACCGATAGCCGGCTTACCTTCATAATTGCATAGTGTTGGTATATCTACTCCGGTCAGTCTTGCGGCATCAAGTACGCTTGTGCCGTTTTCGACCATTAATTCTGTTCCGTTAACAGTCAGATTAATCATGTAAAACCTCCCTCGGTGCAACAGGTTTTCCGTAGTCACAACGCAGACATCTTGAGCTCTGCCTAAGGGCCACAGCCTCTGTCCATGCCATTTCCACTTCGGTAAAATTCGACCGCCGCTTTTCTACTGCAACCAGGGGAACTTTCTCCCTGGGATATGGTGCGGGATCAGCATCCGGATCAAAGGCTGTTTCAACCTTTCGCTCCTCACGCCAGAAGGCATGGTCTTCGCCCGTCAGGTAGTAATCGATACCGACTGCGGCTACTTCGCCTCCCTTAATCGCCTTTACTACTGATGAAGGACCGCTTGATGAATCGCCACCGGCAAAAACCCAGTCAATTGATGTCCTGCCGGTACTGCTGTCAGCACGTATAAAGCCCTTTTCATCAAACGTCAGACCCTCTGAATCCTTAAAAACAGATAGATCCACATTCTGTCCGATTGCGGTAATTATCTGGTCACCTGGAATCACAAAGTAATCTTCATCCGATTTTACTGCCCGTCTTCTTCCCTGCTTGTCGAATTCTCCAAGCTCCATATGAAGACATTTCAGTCCCTTAACCTTGCCGTCAGCAGTCTTTACAACCTCAACCGGCTGAGTCAAATCTATAAGCTTAACACCTTCAACAATTGCTTCTTCAATCTCTTCCTGGTAGGCAGGCATCTGTTCGCGTTTTCTGCGGTAGATGATGGTCACGTTTTCTGCACCAAGACGAACCGCTGTCCTTGCAGCATCGATAGCCGCATTTCCACCGCCGATAACCAGAATATCGTTGTTTACTTTAACGTTACCTCTGATGTTGTACTCTTTCAGAAATGAAAGGGCATCAACAACATCTTCAGCATCATCGCCCTTAATTCCCAGAAGCGTACCTTTAGGAGCACCGATACCGACAAAAACGGCGTCATATCCGTCTTCTTTCAGACTGTTCAGGGTAAAGTCCCGCCCCAGTTTCTTTTCGGTATTTATCTGAACACCGAGTCTTTCAATCATCCGGATCTCACGGGCAAGTTCTTCACGCGGGAGTCTGTATGAAGGTATTGCCTGAGTCAGCATTCCGCCGGGGCGGTTTTCTGATTCGAATATTACAGGTTTGTAGCCCAGTCTTGCCAGGAAGTAGGCACATGAAAGGCCCGCCGGACCGGCACCGACTATAGCTATCTTTTTTGCTTCGTTTTCTTTGTTCTCAAGAACCTCAGGAAGCTGAACTATTATTTCCTGTTCAACCAGGTAGCGCTTGAGAGCACGTATTGAAACAGGATCGTCAAGCATTGCACGGCGGCATTTTTCCTCACAGGTATGAAAGCATACCCTGGCGCATACAACCGCAAAGGGGTTCTTTTCACGGTGAAGTTTTAATGCCTCTTCATAGCGTTTTTCCCGGATGAGTGCAACGAAGCCCGGAATATCAACACTTGCCGGACAGGAACTCTGACATGGAGCCCTGACTAATCCCGGACAAACTCCGGCTTCACAGTGTTTGTGAATAATGTGGTCTTCATACTCATCACGGAAATGCTGGATTGTAGAAAGGACAGGGTTCGGAGCTGTCTGGCCAAGACCGCATAGAGCAGTATCCTTGATCGTCTGACCAAGCTCAATTAGTCTTTCAATGTCACCTTCCTCGCCCTGACCTTCACATATTCTTGCAAGTATTTCATGCATTCTCTTGATTCCCACACGGCATGGAACACATTTGCCGCAGGATTCTTCGAGTACAAACTCAAGAAAAAACTTGGCAACATCGACCATACAGGTTTCATCGTTCATAACAACAAGGCCGCCTGAACCCATTATTGCGCCGAGTTCGGTGAGAGACTCATAATCAAGCGGAACACTCAGGTGACTTCTAGGGATGCATCCGCCGGAGGGACCGCCTATCTGGGCAGCTTTGTACTTTTTCTCGCCCTGCATACCGCCGCCGATATCAAAGACAAGATCACCCAGGCTTGTTCCTATGGGAACTTCCACCAGGCCGACATTTCTTACATTGCCTGTAAGTGCAAATATCTTGGTTCCAGGTGATTTTTCAGTTCCTGTTTCCCTGTACCAGCCTGCACCCTTGAGTATAATCTGTGGAATATTTCCGTATGTTTCAACATTGTTCAGAACAGAGGGTTTACCCCAGAGGCCTTTAACCGCCGGAAAGGGCGGTCTGGGCCGGGGCTCGCCGCGCTTGCCTTCAATTGAATTCATAAGTGCGGTTTCCTCTCCGCAGACAAAGGCTCCTGATCCGCGTGAGATATGAAGTTCAAAGTTGAATCCTGTTCCGAGAATATTTTCACCCAAAAGTCCGTATTCACGGCATTTGGCAATCGCTGTTTCCAGGCGTTTTAGGGCCAGCGGATATTCGGCACGGCAGTATACATATCCTTCGTCGGCTCCGATAGCCTTTGCTCCGATCATCATACCTTCAATAACTGTATGCGGATCAGATTCGATGATGCTGCGGTCCATGAATGCTCCGGGATCGCCCTCATCTGCATTACAAAGGATGTATTTCTTGTCTCCCTCTGCCTTATTACAAAAAGACCATTTAAGACCTGTAGGAAAGCCTCCGCCGCCTCTTCCGCGAAGTCCCGATTCTGATATTTCAGATATGATCTGATCAGGGCTCATATTCATTAAAGCCTTTGTGGCAGCAAAATATCCGTCTCTGGCAATATACTCATCAATACTGTCAGCCTCAATTATGCCCTTATTACGCAGAACCCTCAGCTCCTGACTGGAGAAAAAGGGAAGATCCATATAGCGTGGAATAACCGCATCTGAAACCGGATGATGATACATCAGTCTTTCAACTATTCTGTTATTCAGAATATGTTCTTCAAAAATTTCGGGGACATCTTTTGCAGTCATTCCATGATAGAGAATGCTTCCCGGATAGATGACCATGATAGGACCGACAGCACAAAAGCCGTTGCATCCTGTCCGGACCAATGTAACTTTATCTTCAAGATTGTGTTTCTTTATTTCTTCGTCAACCGCTCCAGCAACCTCTGCCGATGCCGATGACTGACAGCTTGTGCCCATACATAGAGCAATGTCGTAGCGGCCGTCCCTTGATTTCATCTGCTGCTGAATATCTCCCGAATCGGCTTTTTCAAGAAGCCTGAAATTAATTTTTTCAGCATTATCCTTTTTAATTTTTTCAAGGTCTTTTACAGATTTAATAAACTTGTTCTCACTCTTCATCCGCAGCCTCCAGATCCTTATAAACCGCGATAATTTCATCGACCTTGGAGGGCTTTACCCTTCTGTAGATGTCATCATTTATCATGATGACCGGCGCGAGGCCACAGGCACCGAAGCATCTGCCCACCTTGAGTGAAAACAGACCGTCCTCAGTAGTCTGATCGATCTCGATACCAAGCGTATCCCTGAGGCTGTTGAGTACTTCACGGCCTCCCCTTACGTAACACGATGTTCCTAGACATACCCTGATAAGATATTTTCCCCGCGGTGAAGTAGAAAAATACTTGTAGAAACTAACTACTCCGGCTACCTCGCTGTAGGGAATCTTCATCTGTTCGCTTGTCCTTTTCAGGGCTGTTTCGGGCAGGTATCCGAAGATATCCTGCAAAGTCTGCAGTACAGGTATGAGTGCACCTTTTTTTCCTGCAAGTTCGTTGACGACGATGTCAGTCTGTTGAATTATTTCCTCTTCTGTCTTGTGGTGGGAAATCTGGGCTGTTTCTGCCATTTGCATCTCCTTCTTTGTTGATTAGCAGGCTTTGACCTGGATCATAAAGAAAGGCTGATGTCCATATATTAGTAATACTGTTGTAAATAATTAATTCCATGATACAGGCAAATTATATCGTTGTCAAAATATTTATAAAATAATATCGATATAAATAAATGTATTTATATAGAGAAATCTTTATTCATTAGGATTAATATTCTGTATTTACAACAGGTAATAAATGAGGTTTAATATTAGTATGCAGCTTAAATCTATTGCAACAGACATTTTATTTTCAAAAATCAGCCTTGGAGATTTTGCATTTCCTTTTTCAGTCTTCGACCTGCTGTTAAGATTTCTACTTCCTTCAGTAATTATTTTTATAGTTTTTAAACTGATTAAAAGAGCAGTTTTCCATCTGATTAGAAAGAGTAATATCCAGCAGAAATCAAAGGACAGAAGCATTCTCTGGATCAGACGGATATTCAATGCCTCATTTCTGGTAATCGTTGTCAGCCTGGCGGCAAATCTTTTCGGAGCCGAGACCCTCAAATACCTCGGTATATTTATTAACATACTGAACCAGCCCCTAATAGAATCAGGCAGCACAAAGATCACCTTCCTGACTCTTATAATGACTATTCCGGTATTCTACATTGCATCATGGGCAGGAAAAGCTTCAAGAAAGATGATTAATACAAGCTTTCTTGATCGTATAGGATTTGATGCATCACGTAAATTCAGTGTTATCTCTATACTGCAGTATAGTGTAATGGTAGTCGTTGCGCTCACAGGCTTTTCTGTTATCGGCATAGACCTTTCGGCTATAACGGTAATCTTCGGTGTACTCGGTCTTGGTCTTGGTTTCGGTCTTCAGAATACAGTTGCCAATTTTATGGCCGGTATTCAGATCATTTTTACACGCCCCGTGAAAGAAGGCGACCGTATCCTGATTAACGGACTTGAGGGTACAGTATCCCAGATAAAGCTATCCACGACAGTAATTAACACACTTACAAACGAAAGTATAATTATTCCGAACTCGAAGCTTGTTCAAAACGAAGTACATAATTATTCCTACGAAGACCGCAGAATACTTGTAAAGAATTTTGTACAGATTTCCTACGATACAAACCCCGAGAAAGCGCTTAAAATCCTTCATGAAATCGGAAAGGATAATCCCTGGGCAATAAAAAATATGGAACCAATACCGAGGTTTCGTTCATTTGGTGATTCCGGACTTGATCTGGGCCTTTTCACCTGGATTGATGATGTGATGTATAAATATGATGCCGAAGACTGGACAAACAGAGAGATATGGAAGAGATTTGACGAGCAGAAGATATCAATACCCTTTCCGCATGTTCAGCTTAAGGTTTCAGAACCTATTCAGTTTACTCAGACTTCTGAACCTGTAAAAGCTCCCGGAAAAACTGAAACCCCACCTTTTTCTCCGGAAGATTCAGAGGTATAGACAGAACTGCCGGGCTCAATCAGGTTTCCTCAAACAGTTCAAGAACCTCGTCTGCATCAGCGGCATTAACAAGGAGTCTGCACAGTGCTGCCGACTTTGTAGCCCGTGCAATATCTGCAAGAACCTCAATATGGGGTCCTGACTGGTCGGGCGGAGCCAGTATCATAAAGAAAAGCGTGGAGGGGTTGCCGTCCAGTGCATTAAAATCTATTCCCGATGGGGCGATTCCGATTGCCATCACCATCTTTTCAACCGCATCGGTTTTTGAGTGCGGAACAGCTATTCCCTTTTCAAGGCCGGTGCTGCCCATCTGTTCTCTTTTCAGAACATCGTTCAGCGCCTTTTCACGGTCTTTTAGTGCACCATTCTTATCAAGGACCTGAATAAGCTCTTCAATAAGCTCAATTTTTTTGGTGGCTTTTACAGGAACCCTTATAAGATTTTTATCAAGTAAATCAATAAACCCCATCTTTACTCCTTATTTTAAAGGGACTCGAAAAGATCCCACAGCTGTTCATCTTCTTTTACTACAAGTACCGGGCAGGATACACTTCTCATTGCCCTGTCGGCTTCATTGTAAAACTCGTCTCTGCGGCTTCTGATTTGAGAAACCCCGCCAATCACAAGAAGATCATAATTATCTTTCTTAACTATATTCTTGATTTCCTTATTCACAGATCCGGAAAGTTTGAGTGTTGATATCTCGAGCCCCTTTCCTGCAGCAAGTTTTGAAACATGCTTAAGATACCTGTCCGCATCCTTTTCAAGATCCTGCTGGTACTCGGCTTCCTCACTCTTGATAAAAATATGAGCTGTCACAAGGTCGCTTAAAGCTCTTGTATTTATGATATAAACAGCCGTCAGAGAAGCACCGGTACTTTCAGCCAGAACTATTGCGTACATCGCAGCTGAAATAGAAGCTTCTGAGCCGTCAACGTATACAAGAATATTTTTAAACGGTCCACTCATAGTTTCCCCTTTTTAATATAATACTATTGAAACCCGCAGCTGTGAACTCTATTTTTTAAAGCCTGACAGCTGAGTTCAAATGACTAACCGGGTTTTAATCCGGTATTCTTTAATTTCATGATCGGCACCGTTCAGTTTTTTAAGCATTATTTCAGCCGCAGCCTTCCCCATTGACTCAAAATCCTGCCTCATCGCCGGTATACGGGTATCAAGCATTGACAGCCAGAATGGATTGTCGAATGTAACAATATCAATATCCTCCGGAATACGCAGGCCCTTATCGATTACATAATTAAAAGCGCCCAGAGCAAACAGATCATTTCCGATAAACAGGGCTTTAATTTTTTCAACCTCATAAAGCTCTTTCATAAGATTATAGCTTTCACCCTTTTGCATTTCACGGGTAATCATAGGTCTTCCGCTTCCTGTTTTAACAAGCCTTTCATCAGTTTTCCGCCCTGTGTCCCTCAAGGCCTGCAGATAGCCGTTCAGACGCTCGTCCATGGTTGTGTCCTTGCGTGACGCCAGAAAGCCCACTCGCTCATGCCCGCGGTTCAGTAGAATACGGGTGCATTCATATGCTCCCTCATAATTGGTTGACAGTACGCTGTCGTGAAGGCAGTTTTCAGGCTTACGGTCGATAAACACACAGGGACATCTGTCCCCTACAATGTCTTCCAGCTCGGTCCAGTCATTTGAAACCGGCACAATAATCAGACCGTCAACATTCTGCAGCACCAGATTCTGAAGACTCTCTTTTTCTTTTACAGGATCTTCATCTGTATTTAAATGAATAACGCTGTAGCCGGCAGCGTAGAGAATTTCTTCCATTTTTCTTGAAATTTCTATATAAAAGTAATTTGCCAGATTCGAGACCATGTATCCGATGATTCGTGATCTGCCGTTTCGAAGATTCCTTGCAACAGGGTTGACTGAGTACTGCAGTTCACTTATTGCATTCATGACCCTGCGGTATGTTTCCGGTTTGACATTTCTTGTCCGATTTATCACATGAGAGACTGTAGCGGTTGAAACGCCTGCAAGTGAAGCGACATCTTTCATTGAAGCAGCCAAGTATTTCTCCTGATTTTTATTGAAAAATCTTAGCACTGGTCAATAAACTTTTCAATGAGCTTCCTGAAAAACCCGGAGAGTTTTACAAGAGGCTTTGAATTAATTGTTTTATTATTTTGTTTATTTCAGGAATCGACTACTTTACAAAAGGTTAATCGATTAACTATATTTAATTATATAATCGGACACGGGAGAACTGATGAAAAACCTGATTCTTAGTGTAGATCTCGGCACGACCAGTATGAAAACCGTACTTTACAGCTCTGAGTTAAAAACCCTTCACAGTGTTCAGAAGTTCTACCTGACAAATCATACAGAAGATAATGGCGCCGAACAGGACCCGCAGATGTGGTGGAAGCTTCTTTGTGACTCTACCTCTGAAATATTCTCTGAAAGCGGATTCAACTCATCTGATGTGGCAGCTGTAGGTATCGATACAATGTCCTCTGCAGTAGTTCCGCTTGATATTGACGGTAATCCCATTCATCCGGCTATGCTTTGGCTGGACCGTAGAGCCGAAATTGAATGCCGGCAAATCGACAGCATATTCGGAAATGATTTTTTTAAGATTGCAGGAAATCACAATGATCCTTCCAATTTCGGCCCCAAGGTGATGTGGCTCAAAAAAAACCGCTCTGAAATATATAATAAAACAGATATCTTCCTTCATGCCAATGGATATCTTGTAAGAAAGCTTACAGGAAATAACACCATGGATGTTACCGAATGCGGACTTTCCCAGTTATGCAGAACTTCCGATTCGCAGTGGTCTAAAGAACTTCTTAATGGCTGCGGAATCGCAGGCGGGAAGCTCCCTGATATTTTCGAGAGTACCGAAATAGCCGGAACCGTCACGTCTGAAGCAGCATCTCTTTCAGGGCTTATGCAGGGAACTCCGGTAGTCTGCGGCTCAATGGACAACGCTGCAGCAGGCGCAGGCGCAGGGCTATACCGAAATCGCGAGGTTTACGTCTCTGCCGGTACTGTAACAACTGTTAACTGCTGTATTGAACAGCCGGACTATGACAGTAGGATGCATCTCTACAGGCATTCTGTTCACGGGAAATGGCTGAGTGTCGCCGGAGTTGATTACGGCGGAGCAGGTCTTAAGTGGTTCAAGGAACTGCTTGGAGAGGAAAGCTTTGAAGTTGTAAACACAGCCTCCAAACAGGCTGAACCTAATCAGCAATCCCCGATGTTTCTTCCCTACATGGTCGGACAGCGGGCCCCTCTCTGGAATAATGATACAAAGGGAGTCTTTTTCGGGCTTACTCCGGACACAACGCGTAACGAAATGTACAGAGCTCTGATGGAAGGAAATGTTCTAGGCGTACGTACGATAATCGATATTCAGCGTGAAAAAGGCATTTTTCCCGATGCTATCAGACTGACCGGCGGCTGTTCAAACAGCCGAGTCTGGGCGCAGATGTTCGCTGATATTCTTAACTGTACAATCTCAATACCGGGAAATGATGATGTGGCTTCCCTGGGCGCAGCTGTAACAGCAGGAGTCGGAACCGGAATATTCGGCTCCTTCGAGGAAGCCGCAGACATGATTTCCGTCCGTGAAAGTTTTTTCCCTGATGGGACTGATAAGACCACCCAGCTTAACCATAAACGATCTGAAATTTTCAAAATGCTGTATTCCGGACTTGAACCGGTTTTCCGCCAACTTAATACTTATGGAGAGATAAAATGAAAGCAATAATTAGAACCGAACCTTTAAAGGTTTCTGCTGTTGAAATAGAAAAGCCATCCGCCGGAGCGGATGAAGTAATAGTCAGGGTTGCCTATGCCGGTATTTGCGGTTCTGATATACAGCGAGTCAGAGAGGATAATCCCAAATGGAATACAATAGCTCTCGGGCATGAGTTTTCAGGCACAGTCGATGAAGTTGGTGCCGGTGTTAAAAATATCAAACCCGGAGATCGTGTTGCCGCAGTGCCTCTTGAACCCTGCCATGAATGCGAATGGTGCCAGCAGGGCCATTACTCACTTTGTGAGAGCTACTCGTTTGTCGGTTCACGTAAAAACGGAGCCTTTGCCGAATATGTCAGGGTCAAAGCATCTAATATCATCCTGCTTGATGATGAGCTGAGCCTTAAGCAGGCAGCCCTGCTTGAACCCATTACTGTAAGCCTACATCCTGTACTGGAGCTCGGAACGATTGCAGGGAAAAATGTTCTGGTGATAGGTGCAGGCACCATCGGACTGCTTGCAGTTTCTGCAGTTAAAATGATGGGCCCGGCAAGCATAACAGTTTCCGACGTTGTGGATGAAAAACTTTCTTCTGCTGCAGAATGCGGTGCTGATTTTACTATAAACTCAGGCTCGGTACCATTAGCTGAATACTACAACTCTCACCCTCGACCGGATATCATCCTGGAATGTTCGGGTACTAATTTCGGAAAGATTGATGCACTTACGGTGTGTAACGGCAGAGGGACCATTGTCCTGGTAGGCACAGCTGCAAAACCGGCTACATTTGAACCGGAACTTATGGAAAGGATTAACCGGAAGGAACTGACTGTAAAAGGCTCATGGATGAACTATTCTGCACCCTGGCCGGGACGTGAATGGGAAATTGCAATTCAGCTTCTTAAACAGGGATATATAAAAGATGAAAAAATTATATCACATGTATTCAAGGCTGATGAGGCTCAGAAAGCATATGATGTAATCTACGGCGGGAAACCTTATATGAAAATACTGTTTGATATGGGTGCCGAATAATCCAAGTATTTCCTTAATATATTTATATTATCTCAATATATTGACCTTTATCCGCTTACTGAACCAGGAGATCAGGCATCAGTAGATTTTGAAACACTTAACAGGATGGTAGACACATTTCTTGAACGCGGTTTTACATATTTTGATACAGCATATATGTATCACAGTTTTAAAAGTGAGATTGCTCTACGAGAATCACTGGTAAAACGCCACACCAGAGATAGTTTTACAGTAGCCACAAAGCTGCCGACGATGTTTCTTAAATCTGAAGAGGACAATCTGCGTATTTTTAACGAACAGCTTGAGAAGTGCGGTGTGGATTATTTTGATTATTACCTTCTGCATAACCTGAATGAAAGCCATTATGAAATTGCAAAAAAATGCAGAAGTTTTGAGTTCATCAGCAAAATGAAAGCAGAGGGAAAAATAAAGCAGATAGGGTTTTCTTTTCATGATTATGCAGATCTGCTTGAAACAATCTTGTCGGATCATCCTGAAATTGATTTTGTGCAGCTTCAGCTAAACTACCTGGACTGGAACAGCAAGGCTATTCAGTCAGGAAATGTTATGAAATTGCACTTAGGCACAATAAGCCTATTGTAGTAATGGAACCTGTAAAGGGAGGAACTCTTACCGCTCTGCCTGAAGAAGCAGAAAAGCTGTTCAAAGAAGCAGCCCCCGAAGCGTCCCTCGCTTCCTGGGCAATCAGGTACGCAGCCAGTCTTGAAGGTATATTCACAGTGCTAAGCGGAATGTCTGACTATGAGCAGCTTTCAGATAATACGGACTACATGCAGGATTTTAAACCAATTACTAAAGATGAATCATCAGTAATTAAAAAGGCTGTTAAAATAATAAACGACAGCATCACTGTCCCCTGCACCGCCTGCAGATACTGTGTAGACGACTGTCCGCAGAATATCGCCATCCCGGAATATTTTTCATTATATAACGCCGAGAAGCAGGATTTGTTCAAGGGATTTTCTGTTCAGAAGGTCTACTATGGAAACTATATTAAAAATCACGGAAAGGCTTCGGATTGTATTGAATGCGGAGCCTGTGAAAGTCACTGTCCGCAGCATATTGAAATTATTAAACATCTGAAGGATGTTGCAGCTGCATTTGAATGAGCCCGGAAACAGAAAACCCCTTTTACAGATTTTTAATTCTGTAAAAGGGGTTTGACAAACAAAATCAGAAAAACCTATCTGCTAAGCACAATATAGGCTGCAAGCGCAATAAAAACCACATCGCCTATCAGAAACATTAGCAGAAGCCGCTTTCGTCCTTTTGTATGCTCTTCACTGTCCTGCTCCAGCGGATTGAGATTCTTTTTCTTTTCAAGAAGTCGGCCTACTATGACACCGGCACTTAAGCCTACAGTAACACCGATTCCGAGGTTCTTGAAAACAAGCCCCAGCGCAACTCCGACCGGAACACCGATCGAGATGCCGAGGCTCGTAAAATAATTTCTTGGGTATCTTTTTTCTTCCATATTTTAATAACTCTCACTCATCATCTTGTATTTGCGGAATTTTTCTTTCACCTGACGTTCCGCTTCGACAAAGAGCCTTTCAGCTTCATCAGGAAATGTAATCTCAAGGGCGGAATATCTTGTTTCCCTCTTCAGAAACTCACTCAGTTCAACTGAGGGTTCCTTTGAATCAAGCTGGAAGGGATTTTTGCCCTCATCCTTAAGAGAAGGATTATACCTGAAAAGATGCCAGTAACCGGTATCAACCGCCAGTTTCATTTCTTCCTGTGCATCTTTCATTCCGCGCTTCAGACCGTGTGCTATACAGGGCGCATATGCTATTACGAGCGACGGTCCGGGATAATTGACCGCTTCTTCAAGAACCTTGATAAGATGTCCCTGGTTGGCGCCCATTGCGACCTGAGCAACATAAACGTTTCCGTATGCAATAGCCTGGGCGGCAAGGTCCTTCTTGCCGACCTTCTTTCCTGAAGCGGCAAACTGAGCTACGGCACCTATCGGGGTAGCCTTTGAAGACTGACCGCCGGTATTGGAATAAACCTCGGTATCAAGAATCAGGATATTTATGTCTTCACCAAGGGCGAGAACATGATCAAGTCCGCCGTACCCGATATCATAGGCCCAGCCGTCGCCTCCAATCATCCACATCATCTTCTTTGCAAGCTGGTCATTGTTTTCGAGAATGACGGAAACCGCATCTTTCTCGGCTGCTGCAGGGTTGTATGCTTTAAGCCTGGAAATAAACTCCGCAGAGGCTGCTTCAGATTCGGTATCACTGCTGAAGGTATCAAGCCATTTTGTAATCGATTCTTTTAATGAGCCGTCCGCGGTGCTTTCAAGCAGCCCGGAAGCAAGTCCTTTGAGGCGGTTTCTCTGCTGGGTTACGGCAAGAGCCATTCCAAGGCTAAACTCTGCATTATTTTCAAAGAGGGAGTTTGACCAAGCCGGACCTTTCCCTTTTTTATTTACAGTATAGGGTATTGAAGGCATCGCAGCGCCCCAAGCCTGGGTACAGCCGGTAGCGTTGGCAAAATACATCTTGTCGCCGTAAAGCTGGGTAACAACCTTGATATAGGGAGTTTCACCGCATCCGGCACATGCACCGGAAAACTCAAGCAGAGGCTGCTCAAACTGGCTGCCCTTGACCGTAGTCTTTCTAACTGGATTATCCTTAACCGGCAGGTTAAAAGCATACTCCCAGAATGCATCATATTCAGCACTCGGAGTAAAAGCTGTCATAACCAGGGCCTTTTCCTTTGCCGGGCAGGTGTTCTCACATATCCCGCAGCCGGTACAGTCCATTGTACTCACCTGAATACTGTACTTGAGCCCCTCAGGCATCTTTCCCTTTGTTTCTGCTATCTTGAAACCCTCGGGTGCATTGGAAGCCTCTTCATCTGTCAGAAGGAAGGGGCGAATTACCGCATGGGGACAGACATATGCACATTGATTGCACTGAATACATTTCTCCGGCTGCCAGACAGGAATACTCACGGCTATGCCGCGTTTCTCATACTGGGAAGTTCCAAGCTTTACCGCACCGTCAACAATATCGTTGAAAGCACTCACCGGAAGTTCATCACCTCGCTGAGCGTTTGCGGGAATCAGTATATTCTTCACGAATGACGGCCACTCAGGATTTACCGTATGAACAGGATCGGCAGGTGCTGATTTCCAGGCTTCAGGGACATTCACCCTGACTGCTCCGTCAATCCCCTTATCCACGGCATCATAGTTAAGCTTGATAACAGCCTCACCTTTTTTGAAGTAGGTCTTTTTAATCCCCCCCTTCATATACTTAACTGCTTCATCGACTGGAATAATATTTGCAAGTTTAAAGAAAGCAGCCTGCAGTACTGTATTAGTTCTGTTTCCAAGTCCCAATTCTTCGGCAATTGCGGTTGCATCTATGGTAAAGAAATTTACATTCTTATCTGCCAGAGCTTTCTTAACAGCTGAAGGTAGGTTGGCATCCAGCTCGTCAGCATTCCAGCCGCAATTAAGCAGGAAGGTACCGCCGGGTTTGAGGTCAGTCAGCATGTCGTACTTGTCTATGAATGATGCATTGTGACAGGCCACAAAATCTGCCGATTTTACAAGATAGCTTGAGCGTATCTTTTCATTTCCGAAACGGAGGTTAGATTTGGTAATTCCGTATGATTTCTTGGTATCGTATTCAAAATAAGCCTGAACATTCTGGTCTGTGTAGTCGCCGATAATCTTGATCGTATTCTTGTTGGCACCAACAGTTCCATCCGAGCCGAGCCCCCAGAACTTGCAGCTGATATTTTTAGTTTCTATGTAAACAGGTTCATCTTTTAATGAAAGATGGGTGACATCATCTTCAATACCGATTGTAAATCCGTTTTTAGGTTCGGCAGATTTCATGTTCGCAAAAACACCGGCAATCTGTGCAGGTGTAGTGTCTTTTGAGGAAAGTCCGTAGCGGCCGCCGGTGATCCGAATCTGTCTTCCAGCTGAATATACTGCAGAGGTCACATCGACGTACAGCGGTTCGCCTATTGCCCCGGGTTCCTTTGTCCGGTCAAGAACACTGATATTTTTAACGCTGGCCGGAATAAGTTCCAGAAGATGCTTGACCGAGAAGGGTCTGTAGAGGTGAACCTGAATAAAACCGACCTTCTCTCCCTTTCCGCGGAGGTAGTCAACGGTTTCTTCAATCGTGCCGCTTACTGATCCCATGGCAACGATGATGTTCTCAGCCTGGGGATCTCCGTAATAGTTAAACAGACCAAGCTTCCGGCCTGTAATACTGTTCATTTTATCCATGTACTCTTCAACAATTGGAGTAACCTGGTTGTAATAAGGGTTAATCGCCTCTCTCGCCTGAAAAAACATATCAGGATTCTGAACAGTACTCTTCATTACCGGGTGTTCCGGGTTGAGAGCTCTTCTGCGAAAAGCGTTTACTGCGTTCATGTCAGCCAGTTTTGCGTAGTCTTCATATTCAAGAAACTCAGCCTTCTGAATTTCATGCGAAGTCCTGAAACCGTCAAAGAAATGAAGAAACGGAACTCGGGCCTTAATCGCCGACATGTGGGCTACAGCTGCGAGGTCGGCAATTTCCTGTACGCTTGAGCTTGCCAGCATGGCAAAACCGGTCTGCCGGCAGCTCATTACGTCTGAATGATCTCCGAATATTGAAAAAGCATGTGTACCGAGAGTCCTTGAGCTCACATGCATAACTGCCGGATGAAGCTGTCCTGCCATTCTGTACATAGGCGGAATCATCAAAAGAAGGCCCTGAGAGGCCGTATATGTCGTAGCAAGTGCACCCGCTTCAAGGGTTCCGTGCATAGCACCGGCAGCTCCGGCTTCCGACTGCATCTCAACAAGCCGTACCGGCTGTCCGAAGATGTTTTGCCTGCCTACTGCGGACCATTCGTCTACTTTCTCGGCCATTGGTGATGAGGGTGTAATTGGGTATATAGTGGCAATCTCGGTGAAGGCGTAGGATACATGCGCCGCCGCTTCGTTACCGTCAATAGTCAATACTTTCTTAGCCATATTTCGATCCTTGTGTGTGGGATAGATCGATTGTATCCTCTTTTATTACAGGCTGTCAAATGAGATTGGGCTATTTATCGGTCATCGACCGATTTATTTACATCACAATCAACATAACAGCATTCAGGGCCCTGAAGTATGCGGCAGAGTGGCGAGGCAAGAATTGCGCCCACTACCGGAGCAGAGATGTAGATCCAGATATGCTCAAGGTTTCCGCTGATAATTCCAGGACCAAGCGAGCGTGCAGGGTTCATTGAAGCCCCTGTAAGCGGGCCTCCGACCATAGCGGCAATACAAACTGTCGCGCCAATAGCAACTCCTGCCATTATACCCTTCTCTTTATGCCCGGTTGAAACATTAAGGATGACAAACATCAACATAAATGTAAGCACAACCTCGGTTAAGAATGCCGGCAGAACTTTTATAGATGGAATTGTTTCACCGAGACTCTGGCTTTCCGGAAAGATCAACCTAAGCAGAAGCGAAGCGGCAAGCCCACCGATAATCTGAAATACTATGTAGAACAGAGTCTGCCTTATTCCAATTCTTTTTGCAAATAAAAAACCGATGGTCACGGCAGGATTAAGGTGAGCTCCTGAAATATTGCCGACTGAGTAGATCATCGCCATGACAACCATTCCAAATACAACTGAAATACCTGCGTGTCCTATAACTCCCCCGTAGATGGTATTAACTACGATTGATCCGCAGCCTATCAGCACTAGAAAAAATGTCCCGAGGGCTTCCGCAGCCAGTGTATTGCTTTTTATCTTATCTTCAGCCAAAGGTTAACTCCTATAATCAGCTTCATTTCTACTGTTCATATATTAGAATAATGCTATTATAGGATTAAGATTGTTAGAGTTTGATTAAAATACAATTATTGTATAACTAATCCTGCCCAAGGCATCCGGCTGTCTTTACACCCTCATTTCCGCCGCGTTGTTCCACAAGTGATGCCATCATCTTTGTTATATATTGACTGGCTTTTACAGGTGCGAGACGGCTCAGAAAATCCATAAACTTTGCATCTTTTCCAACAAGGATTCGCGGTTTATTTTTTTTTATTCCAGTTAATATTATTGATGCAGCCTCTTCCGGAGTAGTCATCTTGTAGTTTGAGCTGTTTTCTTCATTAGCAGTTGAACTTGCCTCTACACCTGAATTTTTTGTAATGTCAGTGGCAACACCGCCTGGCATAATTACAGAAACATGAATATTTGTATTTATCAGCTCTGATCTGAGGGCTTCTGTAAGCAGCTTTACTGCAGCCTTTGAGGCCCCATACAGAGCCTGACCTGGAACAGGCAGAAATCCGCCCATACTTGATACGTTTGCAATATACCCCTCAGCGGATTCACCGATATACGGAAGAAAGGCACGGGTCATATACATCATGCCGTAGATATTTATATTCATAACCCTTTGAATAGTTTCATAGTCAAGTTCAGCAAAGGGAATAAACGGCTGAATAATACCTGCATTGTTAATAATGGCATCAATTTTACCATGGGCTGCTTTTACAGATTCAGGGAGACTGCATACAGCATGCCTGTCAGTTATATTCGCAGTGTGAAGTGACAGCCTGTCCGCATGCTTTCCGGCTGCAAGCTGTGTTGCCTCAAGGGCATCAGGATTAATATCCACTGCCGCTACTGATGCTCCTTCATCAAGAGCCTGAACAACAAGCTGACGACCTATTCCTCCGCCTGCTCCAGTGATAACAATTACTTTTCCGTTTAATTTCATAAAACACCTCCGATTTAGCTTTGAAAATTGGTTCAGAGATGCAGGACTTTGGTATGCTTCAACTTTCTGTATTCAATATAACTTTTTTTCTATATACTGACAAATCTTAATCTAATTTTTTAAAATGGTCAGCAAGTTTTTTTTCCAGTAACAGAAAATCAATAGGTTTTGAAAAGTACGCAAGCGGAGATGTTTTCATTGCTCTTGATTCTGTATTTGAATCTGTAAGCCCTGATAAAAAAATATGCGGAATTTCTTTAACGTTATAAATTTTCAGAATTGTGGTAATACCATCAAAGCTACCTTTAATATTAATATCCATAAGTATAAAATCGATATCCCGGGTTTTTACTATTTCCAATGCTTCAGTTCCATTAAGCACAGGATAAATGACATTATATCCGGAAGATTTAAGACTGAATGCAAGGGAAGAGCCTATGATTACTTCATCTTCAACAAGTAGAATATTATGCATAATAAACCTCCCCGCACATGTAGTTTCAACAATAAAATGAAATGGTTATTTTGGTTCCGTTTTTGGACCTGACATGAATGTCTCCATCTAACTGTAATACTAATGAACTTACAATAAAAACGCCAAAACTTTTTTCACTATTACTAAAAATATCTTCCGGTACACCTGTCCCGTCATCTTCGACAACCAGTGAATATCTTTTGCTGTTGACTTTACTTAGTGAAAGACTGAGAGTCCCTTTACTCCTGTCCTTAAAACCGTGTTTAAAACTATTACTTATTAATTCAGTTACAATCAGCCCTAATGGTACTGCCATTTCAATATCTACCAGAAGCTCGGTTATATTTAATTCAAGACTGATGTCTTTGTCTGTGATTGCATACGATTTGTACAGATAATCAGTAATATTTGATAAATACACATTTAATTCTATCTGATTTAAATCATTAGAGTGATAAATAAGTTCATGCAGATGGGCAATGCATCTTATTCTGTGCTGATTTTCTGAATACATTGCAGAGATCTTTTCATCATCAATATAATTAGCCTGAAGCTGAAGCATACTTGACACAAGCTGGAGATTATTCTTAACCCTGTGGTGCAGCTCTTTAAACAGGATCTCCATCTGCTGATTTGATTGCAACAGTTTGTCTTCTGCTGCATGCTGGCGGGTAATATCAAAGCTTAGCACATCCCATACGGTGCCGCCTTCATCATCTCTTGAAGGAGTACCTCGGGTATGGAGCCATTTAATTTCACCGTCATGAAGCGTTACTCTGTGCTTTAAATCAAAAAATGAAAGATTCTTACCTGCTTTCTCAAAAGCCTTTTTATACCCGGGCAAATCTTCTTCATGAATTAGGCTCAAAAAAAGATTTATATCATTTTTTGCTTCGCTGTACGGGATTTTAAATATTGATTCAACACTTCTACTAAGATACATAAGCGTAATATCATCAGCATTGGATACTCTGTATTTATAGACCAGCCCTGGAATGTTTTCTGCTATATTCCGGAATTTTCTTTCACTGAGCTCCAGAGCTTTTTCCACATTTTTCCGCTTGGTTATTTCCGTGGCTGAAGAGATAATCCGAATAAGCTTGCCTGTTTTTTCATCAAGTTCAGGAACAGATTTGTCCTGTATCCATTTGATTTCTCCTCTTTTTGTAATAATTCGGACATCGGATGTTGCAGTTTCACCGGCAGCATTCTTTTTTCTTCTGTTGATGATTTCAGAGAAATCATCAGGATGAATAAGTTTTTTGATAAAAGCTGTGTTTAATATTTCTGCCGGTTTATATCCTGTAATTTTTTCAAACGCACCGAAAGACCATTCAAGCTCGTATTCATTGAGATCATTTACCTTGTAGCTGTAAGAGTAATCAGAAGACATCAGCGAGATTTTCCTATGAATAACTTCACTTTTATAAAGCTGTTCATTTTTTTCTTTTAGAATTTCTTCTAGATTGTTTCTATACTCATCCAATTCCTTTTTCTGTTGAACTTTTTCACTGATATCCTGGGAAAAACCGGCATAATATCTTTTGCCGTCTATATCTTCATATGTTGAAACACTCATAAAGACATCAAAGGTTGAGCCGTCTTTACGCTTAGCCTTAAATTCAAAATCTGCTTTCTGTTCTTTATTAACCTTGTTTATAATAATCAAAGGCATTTCTTCATCGGCACAATGTCCAGCAGGCGAAGTTCCGAGAATTTCATCCTGACTATCATATCCCCACATTTTCAGATACGCTTTATTAACATATTCAAGCAGCCCATTTTCATTAACTATGTCAAAACCATCCAAAGAATTTTCTATGATACTGTTTAATAGTGATATTTGATTATCAGCCTTTTTTCTCTCTGTTATATCTGTAAATGTTATCACTGCCCCTTCAATCTTCTCGTCGGTAGTTCTGTAGGGTGAAATCCTCATCCAGAAATGGTTTAACTCCTGATCCTTGACCGCAGTCTCGACAGGACGAAGATTGCTTAACACTGTTCTGATATCATCTGCAAGTGATTTATAATTCAATGTATTTGTGAATTGTGAAATAGAACGGCCAATATCAGATTCAAGCAGGTTGATAATCTTTTTTGCCGCAGGTGTAAACTTGAAAATTTTTAGTTCTCTGTCAACAAAGATTGTTGCAATATCAGTTGCAGCTAGAAGATTTTTCATATTGTTGTTAAGTTCACTTAATTCGTCCACCCTCTGATTAAGTTCACTGTTTGTTGTAACAAGTTCCTCATTAACCGACTGCAGTTCTTCCTTTGATGTTTCAAGTTCTTCATTGGCACTCTGCAGCTCTTCATTAGCACTTTGAGCTTCTTCGTTGGACGATTTTAATTCCTCGTTGGTTGATTCGAGTTCTTCAATCGTATTACGCAGATACACATCCTTATTTGCGAGCTCTTTTTTTAAAGATTCTATAACACCATCATTTGATTGAAAAGTTTCTGAATCTGTACCATCATGCACTTCCACCGAAGGAAAAAAAGAGACTATAAAAAGTTTAGTATGTTCGTCTGCGTTATTAAGAGGGGCAACACGCAGATCTATAAGTTCATAACTTCCGTTAGTTTTTACATTAATTTTTCTTTGATATATTTCATGCTGCTCAAATCCAGCCTGCTTAATAGCATTTGTAAGCGGAATTTTTAAGCCCTCCCTGGCGTTTTTCAGAATATTGGTACTGACGACGCCTGAAGTATTTTCCAGGTATTTGCCGGTTCTTCCCTGAACATAAAGCATTTCACCTTCTGGATCTATTACAACACACGGCGGGCTTAAATTCTCAAGAATATATGCTTTTGTAAAATCTGCTATCTCTGTCTTTATTTCCTTATGTGTGCCCACTGGGTGTCTTTTCTCCTCAAAATTCAATTTCCATACATTTCTTTCCACTTTAAGTCCATTGATTTTATGGAAGACCTTATTCTTCCTGTCCTCGGTTGTGAAAAGACCGGATGACATTCCAAGACTTTCAGATCTGCCGAGCAGCAGATAACCGTCAGGATTTAAGGCATAGTGAAAAATGGATAATACTTTTTTTTGCTGAGCATTATTTAAATAGATAAGAAAATTTCTACAGCTTATCAGATCAAGTTTGGAATAGGGCGGATCTGATAATAAATTCTGTTCGGCGAAAATCAAATGTTCTCGGACTTCTGCCTTTATCTGATATCCGGTTAATATCTTCTCAAAATATTTATGCAGGATCTTTTCACTGATATCGTCTTTAATTTTAAGCGGATATAATCCTTTTCTGGCTTTTTCAATAGCATCTTTATCCAGATCAGAAGCAAAAATCTGTAATTTTAGATTGAATTCGTGTCTATCAAGATATTCCATAAACAGAATTGCAATAGAATATGCCTCTTCACCGGTAGCGCAAGCAGGCACCCATATTCTAATGGTATCTGTATAAGCCTTTGAAACTATCCTTGGTATTAAATTATCTTTGAGATAGTGGTAAGTTTCTTCATCTCTGAAAAAATTTGTAACACTTATCAGAAGTTCTTTATATAAAAAAGTAGTTTCTTCGCTATTCTGTTTAAGAAATTCAAAATAACCATTTAAGTTAATTATTTTTTTTGACTTCATTCTTCGCTGAATTCTACGGTATACAGTATTTATCTTATAACCTGAAAAATCATTTCCGGTCTGCTTGAGTAAATATTTGAAAATTGAATCAAATATCAGCCGATTATCTGCTGAAATATGAAGGATTTTATCATCATGGATATGTTTTAGATATTCCTGAATAATACCCGGCATCTCAGAAGTAGGCAGGATAAAATCGACAGTGCCTGTTGAAATCGCAGTCTCAGGCATAGACGTGTATTCAGCAGTTTCAGGTTCCTGTACTATGACAAGGCCGTTTTGTTCACTTACTGACTTTATACCTTCAGAGCCGTCAGTCCCGGCACCGCTCAGAATTACACTTACAGAATTTTCCTTCAGAGAAAGACTCATAGATTTAAAAAATATATCAATAGGCTTTCTATTTTTGATATCTTCAGGATAGGGTTTCAGACAAATTTTTCCGGCATTTAATTCAATAATTTTATTAGGAGGAATTATATAAACATTCCCGGGTTTAACTGTAGTTTTCCTGGTTGGTTGAGTAACATTAAGATTTGTAAATCGGCTCACAATATCAGCAAGTGAGCTTTCATGTGAAGGCGCAAGATGCAGAATAACAACAAAGGCAACTCTGTCCAAATTTGTCAGGTTTTTAAAAAAGACTTCAAGTTCTTTCAGACCGCCTGCGGATGCACCAATAGCAACGACTGGAGCAATTACTCTGTCAGCTTTTACATTTTTATCTGTCATACGATAAGTATAAGTCTAAGGTGTCGTCAGGCTTAATGCAAGGAAATAAAAGTTTAGTAAATAGTATAAAACCGCGCCCGAAGACGCGGTGGTAAATCACAATATATTAATTTGCTCCAGCTTATAAAGCCGCACCTGCCGGTTCTTCTGCAAGCGCCTTAACTTCAAGATACTTGGGGTTATCGGTGTACAATTCACCTTTGTATGGATTGCGTCCGGTTTTCTTAACCCTGATAAGCATATAAACAATTACTGCAATGTTAACTGCAAGCGAAAGAACTCCCCAGAACATATACAGCCCCGGCTTGTAGGTAGAGGTAACAGCAAACATACCCTCATCCTGGAATGCCGGAAAGGTCTGTGCGAACATGCACCAGAGAGCCAGAGTCTGAGCACGATGCTGAAGCCAGGCGCCCTTTCCAACTGTGAAAGCACAAAGTGTAGGTGCAAGCAGTAAAGCAAATCCACAGTACCATGCGTGATGAGGCAGACAGTTGTATGTGTAGGTGAAATTCCAGATATCATAGGCAATGATCCAGAACCAGAGCATATCAGGCCAGAGCATGTCGCGGCTTTTATCCCGGTCTGTCTGTCGCCTGATTACAATACCAAACCATCCTGTGATAGCTATAATATTAAGGAGTCCTGCAATTCCGTTCATATAATTCCATATACCGCCAAGAACATAAACTCCCTCATCGGCAGTTATTCCTCCACCGGTGTACTGAAGACCAATCTGAAAATCCCGTACACATGCTTCAAGAATATTGATGGCGAGGATGAGCGGAGGAAATATCAGAGCGAGTTTCTTGTCTGAAAGTCTCCATTGCCTGCCTGTAAGTTTGTTTGTTCCTTTTAGGTGACGTATCAGCCAGAAGCCAATACAGCCGGCAGTTGATGAGTACACCTTTGCAAGGTGAAACCAGTCGGTATATGTGGTATCACTCATAACTGTAAACCACAAAACAGTGAGTACTGCAGGCAGAACTACAAAGGCAGTGAATCCCGCAGCCTTCCACCTGCGTGCAAGTTCATTAAGAATAAACAGGGCCGCGAATACAACTATCCACATTCCCCAGGCCGACGCGATACTTGCACCGGCGGCAGTATTAAAAGTAAACATCTATTACTCCATATAAATAGATTTTCATGCCGGCCTAACAGGCGACAATTTCTTTGATCATAAATTCCTTTCCGCCGAGGATTTCAAAATCCGAAGCCGAACAGGATGGACAAACGTGTTTCTCTGCTGCAAGGTTGAATACCTTACCGCAGCCGCGGCAGAGCCCGTTTCCGGGAAGTATCTCAATTTCAAGCCTGGTATTCTCGAGAAGTGTTCCGTCGGCGGCTGCGGGGTAGCAATCCTCCACATAACGGGGAATTATTGATGAAAGTTCTCCTATCTGAAGAACCATTGACTCAATACTGCTTACCCCGTTTTCCGCTGCAATTTCCTCAACGGTTTTAATCACTTCGATTACAACTCCAAGTTCGTGCAAAGCATCACCCGCCCAGAGCCGACTTAACAGCCTTGATCGGTTTGTTAACAGCTATTTTCAGCTTCCGCTTCACCATCTGCTTCATAACAGCAGGTCTTATATCTGTAAGTACAAGGCCTTCAGCGTCGTATTTTCTTTCGAGTTTTATTGCATCAAAGCGGCACTTCAGAGTACAGGCTCCGCAGCCGACACACATATATTTATCAACAACAACTGCCCCGCAGCCAAGACAGCGTTCAGTTTCTTTGATGACCTGTTCTTCGGTAAAGGTTTCCCGCAGATCTCTGAAGGTGTTTTTCGAATCATCTCCGCTCACATGAGATGTGCTCTGCCTTGGCATTCTGTCGAATCCTGCAAGGATGAGGTTTTCCTTATCAAGAGGTTTATAGTTGCGTTTAGTTCGTCCATAAACAAGACTCTGCCCCGCCTGTACGTAGCGGTGGATGGAAACAGCGCCCTCCTTGCCTAACGCAATTGCATCAATAGCAAATTTTGGTCCAGTTACGGCATCGCCTCCGGCAAAAATATCAGCCTCACCCGTCTGCCATGTTTCCGGATCAGCAATCACGGTATTGTTGGTATTCAGTTTTACACCGGAACCATCAAGCAGATTCCCCCAGTAAATTGCCTGTCCTACAGAAATCAGAACATTATCAGCTTCAACAGCAAGAGTATTCGATTCGTCGTATACAGGTGAAAACCTTCCATCGGAATTAAACACCGATATGCACTTTCGAAACTCAACAGCCTTCACTTTTCCGTTTTCGGTTATTATTCGTTTCGGGCCCCAGGAATTGTTAATTTCTATTCCTTCAGAAAGCGCCTCATCAACTTCTTCTTCAAGCGCCGGCATCTGGTCCCTGCTTTCAAGGCAGAACATTTTGGTTTTATCAGCCCCTGACCTCACAGCAGTCCGGGCTACATCAATTGCAACATTGCCGCCGCCTATTACAACGGTTCTGCCTGTGAAATCATTCAGAGTCCCACAGCTCACATTCAGCAGAAAATCAACTCCGGTAATGACACCTTCAGCGTCCTCACCTTCAATTCCAAGGACTCTTCCCGACTGTGCACCGATTGCAAGATAGAAGGCTTCAAATCCATCTTTTCTAAGTCCGGCAATTGAAACGTCTTTTCCGACATCCACCCCGCAGCGGATTTCTACGCCGAGTTCTTTAATAATTTCTATTTCAGCGCTTACCACATCCTTTTCGAGCCTGAATGAGGGAATACCTGTTGTGAGCATTCCGCCGGGTCTGCTGTTTTTTTCAAAAACAGTAACTTTGTAACCGTCTACCGCAAGGTAGTAAGCACAGGAAAGCCCTGCCGGACCGGAGCCTATAACAGCAATTTTCTTACCATAGTCGTGGCGCTTTCGGGGAATAAATCTGCTTTCTGCATGAAGGTCCTTCTCGGCAATATACTTCTTAATATCATCAATCGCAATTGGGTCATCTATATCTCCCCTGGTACACGCAGATTCGCATTTTCGAGGACAGATACGGCCGCAGACAGCAGGAAAGGGATTCTCGGTTTTTATTAGCTCCAGAGCCTCTGTATACTTACCCTGTGAAGCCAGCTTCACATATCCCTGAATACCGATATGCGCAGGGCATTCAGCCTTGCAGGGACTGGTTCCCGATTCAAGAACGACCTGCCTGTTTATGCGGTAATCAGGATTCCACTTTTCAGGTCCCCATTCTGTGACCTCGGGGGTTTCACGTACCGGGATGTTCTGGGGTGTCTCAGAACAGAGTTTATGACCAAGCTGAAGCGCATTTACCGGACAGACTTCAACACATTCTCCGCAGGCCACACAGTTATCAATATCTACATCAGATACATAATTTGAACGGACCATATCGTTGTTGATAAACATCTCTGCTGTTCTTAGAGAAAGACAGGAGCAGCCGCAGCAGTTGCATATAGCATGCGTGTTACCCGAGCCGTCGGTATTGGGTATCTGGTGCATCAGTCCATTATCTTCAGCCCTTTTGATGATTTCGAAGGCTTCGTTGCGATCTATCTCACGGCCACGGCCAGTTCGAATGTAGTACTCCGCTGCATGTCCCATCTGTATGCACATGTCCTCTTTCAGATGGCCGCAGCCTTCACCCATTGCCTCACGGGCTGTACGGCAGGCACAGTCGGAAACCGAAAAGCGGTCGTTTTCATTCAGGTATTTCGAAACTTCCTCATAGGAGGCCTTGCGAGTCTCACCTTCAATAGAGCGTTCGATTGGAATAACCCGCATTAGACCTACACCAACCGGAAAATTTCCTGCCGACTGAGGCCCGCGAACCCGGCCGTAAGCCTCGAAAGCTTCAGCTATCTGCGGAAATCTGGCGACATTCTCTTTATTGTTGGTCATCATTTCCATGACACCCGGAATCCAGGTTTCAAGCCAGTACTTGTCAATGCCGTCTATTTCATTTACAAAACAGACTCCGGCCATTGCAAGTTCCCAAAGCAGTGATGAAGTATCAGCAGAATCCCTGCCGCAGAGCAATGCAACTTCGACTGCACTTTTAGGTTTCCGCAGCTCAAGGCACATAGCAGCCTCAGCCATGTCATCAGTAACAACAGGTTCCAGAATCATGTATTCAGGATCTCCTGGTTTAATTGCCCTTGAAGAGCCTTTCTTTGTTCTGTTTATATGATTTGCAAGATCGAGAATCTTTTCTCTGTAGTCCATCAGGATTTCCTCCAAAGTTCAACTTCATTTTTTAGCCAGGCAGTCCAGGCATCAATGCCTTCACCCGTCTTCGCGGATACGGGAAATATCTTCACATCCTGATTCAGTTTCCTCACATATCCTTCAAGCCGCTCAAGATTAAAATCAAAGAATTCCATTGCATCAATCTTGTTAACTATAAGAACATCAGTCATTCTGAACATCGCTGGATATTTCAGCGGCTTGTCATCACCTTCCGGCACACTGAGTATCATTGCGTTTTTTGCGGCTCCTGTATCAAACTCTGCAGTACATATCAGATTTCCAATATTCTCCAGGATAACAAGGTCTGTATCCTCTGTGCCCAGTTCAGTCAGCCCCTGTCTGACCATATCTGCATTCAAATGACACATTCCGCCTGAATGAAGCTGAAGAACCTTGACCCCTGAACTGTGAACAGTTGCAGCATCAACATCAGAATCAAGGTCAGCCTCCAGTACGCGAATATTCAAACTGGCTCTTAGTTTTTCTATTGTCTGCATCACTGTAGTAGTTTTTCCGGATCCAGGTGAAGACATCAGGTTAAGAAGGAAAACCCCGTCTTTTTTTAGACCTGCTCTGAGCTTTGCAGCTTCATTATCGTTGCTTTCAAAAACATTTTTTTTTATTTCTATAACCTTGTATTTATCCATTGTCGTACTCCTTAAGCCTTACTAAAGTCCAAGAAAGGTCATAGCAAGTCCGCAGCAGCCTACAATACTGCCGGCAAGAGTATGTCCGAAGCGGCTGAAAAAATTATGCAGCGGAAATCTTTTTAAACCTGCTGTTGCAAATGTTACTACTGTAAGCATTGTGAGCAGGGTTGCTGCACCGAAAACTGAAGTTACAGCAATAATCTGATTGACTGATACTGAAGTTTCCGGAAAAAGGATGAAGGGAATGAGAGGTTCACAGGGCCCGAAGACAAAGATTAGAAAAAGCGTCCAGCCAAGTACAGACTGCTTTTTACCATAATTGCTGTTTTGTCCAACATTCTCAGTATGTTCCTTCACAGCTTTTCTTCCTGATATAATCTTTCTAAGTCCCCAAAGCGCATAGGTAAACCCGAAGACAGTCAATGCCCAGGCTGCAAAACCGCCTCGGATTGCTTCAATCGTTTCAAGGCTTAGCATGATTGAACTGATTTTCAGTGCTCCATATGCAACGAGGACTGCTGAAAGAATGTGCCCCAGTCCACAGATTAAAGTCATGCCGAGCGTTTTCTTCATAGACCAGTTTCCGGAACTTGATAGGACAATAAACGGGATGTAATGATCGGGACCTGTCAGAGTATGCAGTATTCCCGCTGTGAATGCTGCAGTCAGCAGCATAGAGAAGGTAATATTCATTTTTCGACTCCTTATTTGACAGATCCAGTCTAAATCTACATTCTGGTATTGTCAATAAATATTTATCTATAGAATTTTATTTTGTTTAAATATATTGATTTATAGATTTTTACATAATATAATTATTTTTTGGTTTCTGGTTGTACCAGTACAAGGAGCATTTTTATGGAGTTTTCAAGACTATCCTCCCCTTCATTAAAGGATCTTTTTGTAAGAGAAATTGAGAATATGATAATTTCAGGAAAACTAAGTATAGGCGACAGACTTCCCCCTGAGAGAGAACTGGCTGAGAAAATGGGCGTCAGCCGCGCCGTAGTTAATTCAGGACTTACAGAACTCGCCGGAATCGGCTTTGTTGAAATAAAGCCGAGAATCGGAGCATTTGTAGCTGACTACCACAGGCGGGGAACTGTTGAAACTCTGATGGCCATTCTGCGGTACAACGGCGGCAATCTGAAAAAAACTGAAATGAAATCACTTCTCGAGATCAGGCTGGTCTTCGAGACACTGGCGCTTGAGCTGCTTGTACCTGCGGTATCAGAATCTGATATAGGAGTGCTGATGCAGCTGGCGGATAATTTTGGAAAATCCAGAACCCCTGAAAACTCTGCTGAAACAATTTTCATATTCCATCAGGAACTCTGTATTCTTTCAGGCAACACAATGCTTCCGGTCATCTTCTACTCTTTCAAGGAGCTCTCTACCATGTTGTGGGAAAAGTATTTTACCCTGCATGGAAATGAGCAGCTGTACAAGAACACCCTCGAACTTGTGAAAAACATAAAAGAAAAGGATACCAAAGGCGCAGTCAGCACCTTTCAGGAATCCCTTAAAAAAACCATTAATGGTATAGTCTCAATATATGATGAATAAAAAAGCCCCGCAAAGCAGAACTTCACAGGGCCTTTGTATATAGTCAGGAAAGTAAACTTACGCTTCTTTCTTTCCCATTTCAGTTTTTCTGAATCTGTCAAGCATAGCTCTTGGTGTAGCAGTTGCTCTTTCGTATCTCGGGCACTTCTCGTAGCCTTCGAAACCTGCAAGGTATTTTGCAATATCTTTAAGAGCTTCGAGATCGTATCTTGCCATCATAACGATAGTTTCCATAAGAGGTGAACCACCGCCGTGAACACCGGCTACAGCCTGTGCACCTTCGAAAGCGTCACAAAGCTTGTTCTCCATCATTCTCATAACTCTGTGAGTTTCTTCTGCTGTGTAAGCAGGATTTCTCATGATGTACTTGTTACAGAGTTCTGCAGTTTCAGGATCATAGAATGATTCTTCTGTAGGAAGTGATGCAGAAATACCGCCTGTAAGGTCTGCAAGAGTTTCGTACTCGTGGTAAATCTTCTGACCTGCAAGCTTTCTACCAGCGTTGGTAAGAACCTCATCAGGTACCCATGAACCGTTGGGGAACTGAACAGCTCTGAGAGCTGCTGCCTGACCTGCTGCGAAAACAAGCTCTGCAGTACCAACGATGTCAGAGATCTTCTCTCTTACGTGGTGCTCTTTAGCAATGTCGTTAACGTCTGCAACAAGTGCTGCCTGTGCTGCAATAACTTCTGATACAGCAGTCTTACAACCGGTGTATGAGTGTCTGTGGAAGTGAGCGAACATCAGGGCAAGGTAACCTGCATACTGAAGAACATCCGGCTGATCAAGACCGTTCATGAAGATTCTGTCTTCAGGTACGAAAGTATCATCGAAGATTGTGAGTGATTCAACATCACCTACGAGTGCAAAAGGAGCTTCGATATGCTTTCTCTTGTGATGCTTTCCGGGAAGAGCCATGAGCTTAACGCCGGGCCAGTCGGCAGGAAGAGCAAATGCACAAGCGTATGCTTCGTCACCTGAACCCATGAACTTGGTAGGAGTAACGATGATTTCATCAACATAAGGAGCGTTTGAGTTACAAATCTTTGCACCGCGAACGATCATACCCTTACAGGGCTTTCCGTCAAGACCGATACCATCTACGTTTGTTTCTACAACGTGTACGAACTGGTCAGGATCCGGCTGCATGTGAGCTCTCTTGTATTTCGGATTTCTTGAACCCTTAACATCAGTCTGAGCACAGTTGGCAACAAGGTCGTTCTTCTGTGAGTACTCAAGGTACTTGTTGAATCTCTCGTGGTACTTAGTTCCGCAAGCCTGATCCATATCATAGGTAACAACAGCAAGAGCGTTGAGAGCATCTGTACCCATACATCTCTGTGTACATCCGCCAACTCTGTGACACATAATCCTGGTCATGAGCTGCTTTTTAAAAAGGTCATCCTGGGTTCTGTGAATGTGAGTCCATCGGCTGATTTTTTCACCTGTAAGATGTGAAGTAGCAGTACAGAGATCTTCGTAGTCAGGATCGTTAGCGCAGTCATAGGTCTGCTTCATAACGTATGTTCCGCCGTCAATCCAATCGCCTGATCTGTCTACTTTCTCACCATGTAAATATACATTTGGCTTCATCTTGAGAAGTCGTTCTTTGTACTGTTCATATGTTCCAATACCCATCTAATTTCCTCCATAGTTAAGGTAATTTTTTCTGGTTGAAAGGTATGGGAGATATACAGCTGCATATCTCCCAATTGCTCTTATTCATCCATGGCAACAGCATTGTTTCAATAGAAACGGAAGGGTCGTGCTGTTATAGACAGATGTTAAGTGTCATTTTTTCTACTGTCAATCCTGATGTCAATAAATGATATTCCATAATCCAATTCTGATTGTCCCGGATAAATTCTGCTAAGAATGGAGCCTTTGGGAGGTTTATAAGCTGGTTTTATAGAATTTATATCTAATTTACACTGGTTTTATAGATTTTTTATAAAAAGAATGTATATTCTTAGGATGGCTTGATTAGTCATCAGGAAAAGATATGACTATAGAACAGAGAACCTGCTTGAAAAAAGCCATAATCAACTTAAGACTGAAGATCTTCTTCTCAGAAAACCCTGACTGCATACGCCTATTAATGCTTGAAAAACAATATCACGATCTGCTGTTTCTAATTCAGAGCTCATGCACCACCACTGTGCTGAGAAAATAAACAGAGCTATCAATAGGAATGCGAAATATCGAGGCATAGGTAATATTCTGAAGCTGCACCATCATGCCAGCTGCAGGATATAGTCCTGCAGAAATTCCCGGTTGCTCTGGATATGTAAGGGTCGGAGATATAGTATTTCTGATTCTTGAGCCTCTTCTGAAAATAGTGCTTCAATGAATGATCCGTCCCCATTCTTGCCGGCTGAAACAGGGAATGTGTTTTACGGCTGACTTCAGAGTTTAGATAAGTTTCTGATACCTGAATTCCCCATTCATTAAGTATATACATGCATTCAATATCCGATGAGCAATCAAGATACGCCAGTAAAATACGATCAACTTCTGAAGAATCCTTCTTCTCAAGGCTTGCTGCAATTTCAGAAGCTCTGGATTTGATACTCTGAATATTATGCGTGAGTATTTTCTGCTTGAACTCAACCTTTGTCTTCCAGGCTGAAACCAGCTGATTTCCCTGATCACTACTGTCATAAGGAGAAGGAAGCCGGGAAAGCGGCTTTGAAAAGAAATATCCCTGAATTAAATCTGTTCCCAGCTGCTGACATTCTATTGCGTCATCAAGGGTTTCAACTCCCTCTGAAAGAGATAGCGCTCCGATATTATGAGTAAGTTCAATCAGAGACCTGCAGACTTCCCTTTTATGGTATTCCTTTGAAACACCGTTGACCAGAGAGCGGTCAATTTTAATAATATCCGGTTTAATCTTCACAAGTCTGTCCAGACCTGAATACCCTGCACCGACATCGTCAAGCGCTATCAGAAAACCTAAATTTCGATAGAATTTAACAAAATTAATAAGAAGATCGAAATCACCAACATTCGATTCAATGAGTTCTATGACTATCTGGTTCGGATTAACATCAATCTGGTCGACACTCAGAAAATGCTCTTCTTCGATCAGTCCGCTGTCGAGAATGGATGAATCGAAGTTAAGAAACATTGTATACTCATCGGAGTAGTTCTGCTTTTTAAAAGTGTATATAGCAGAATAAATACACTTCATATTCAGGGAAAGTTTTTCATTATCATTTGACGGAATTGAGAACAGCTGGCCTGCAGACAGAAAATCACCCTTGTAATCTGCACGGGAAAGAGCTTCGACACCTATGTACTTCTTTTCAGTTACTGAGTAAAGAGGTTGAAAATTAGTGATTATATTTAGTTCTTCTATCTTGTTCCGCTCAAACAAGGCAGACCGCTTCTTCATATCAAAATCGCATCCCTGATATTTATCTTAAAATAAAAAAGCCGGGCAATCCCGGCCATTAGTTTATTATATCAGAATCAATACTCACTGTCTTTATGCACGGCATGACAGGCAGCAGTATGCCCTTTTACAATATCAATCATCACAGGCTTTTTATGACGGCAGACTTCACGGCCTTCAGGACACCTTGGAAAGAACAGACAGGCATTATCATTCTCTATATAAGAATCCTTGGTCCATTCCTTGATCGGAAGTTCCAGCTTTTCACGTCTTGGATCCGGTTCGGGAACCGCGGCTATGAGTGCCTTAGTATATGGATGCTGCGGGTTATGCAGAATCTCTTCTGTCGGACCCATCTCAACAATCCTCCCGAGATACATAATCGCAATTCTGTCACAAACGTACCTGGCTGTGGCAAGGTCATGAGTAATATAGATGAATGATATATCGTACTTCTTCCTCATTCTGAGAAGCAGATCCAGAACGCCGATACGTACTGAAACATCAAGCATAGATACCGGTTCATCTGCTATTATAAAATCAGGTCTGAGCATCAGAACCCTCGCCATACTCACACGCTGAAGCTGACCTCCGCTCATCATGGCCGGAAATTTGTCCCAGAAGGATTCAACCGGGGTAAGCCCTACTTCTTCAAGAACATTATGTATCAGCTGATCCTCTTCTTCAAGAGTCTTGCATACATCATGAATTTTCAAAACCATCCGGAGCGTTTCTGATACAGATCTCCTTGGATTAAGAGAGCCGAAAGGATCCTGAAAGATCATCTGTATACATTTTCTCCGAGCTCTCATTTCCGGCTTTGACAGTGTTGTTAGATCAACTCCGTCATGTATCACATTACCGGATGTCGGCTGTATAAGCTGTATTATCGAACGGCTCATTGTTGATTTACCGCAGCCTGACTCTCCGACGAACCCAAGGATTTCACCCTTTCCTACGGAAAAGTTAAGCCCGTCTACAGCCTTGAGTATCTTTCGCGGCTTTTTCGAAAAAATATTATCTTTTTTCAGCGGGAAATATTTTTTCAGGTCTCGGACCTCAAGTATATTCACTGCGTCGCTCATTTCTCTCCTCCATACAGATGGCATCTAACTTGGCTGCCGTCTACATCAATAAGCTCAGGTACAGTTTTCCGGCAGACAGGCATGGCCTGAGGACATCTGTCCGCAAAAAGACATCCGTCCGGCTTCTCAAGCAGCTTTGGAGGTGCGCCAGGAATACTCTTAAGTTCCTTCTTCTCTCCGGTTATCTTCGGATATGACTCAATAAGAGCCTTACTGTACGGATGCTGGGGATCTTCATAGAGTTTTGCCACTTCAGAATTTTCTACAATATAACCGCCGTACATAACAGCAACCCTGTCACACATCTCAGCAATAACTGCAAGGTCATGGGCAATCAGCAGTGCTGTAAGATTCATCTTCTTTCTAAGGTCTGTAAGCAGAGTCAGAAGCTGTCGCTGAACAATTACATCCAGACCGGTTATAGGCTCGTCAAGTATCATCAGATCAGGCTCACATATAGCTGCAAGAGCAATCATTACCCTCTGTCTCATTCCGCCGCTGAACTCAAAGGGATAACTGTTTTTTCGATCAGGTGTAATACCGACCATCTCAAGCTGCTTTTTCACCCTTGCGTCGACTTCAGACTGTTTGGTAATACCATGTTCCTTCAAAACCTCTGCAATCTGATCACCGATAGTTAATACTGGATTCAGAGCGTTCTGAGCTTCCTGCCTGACTATGGAGATAGAATTACCTCGCAGCTGACGCATCTTTTCCTTTGAATAAGTTCTAATATCTTCGCCTTTAAACTCGACCGACCCCTGGCTTATTCTTCCGGGAGGAGAAACAAAGCCCATCAGAGCCATAGCGGTTGTTGTCTTACCACAACCGGATTCTCCAATCAGTCCGAAGGTTTCACCCTTCTTCAATTCAAAATTAACATTATTTACAGCCCTTGCAGTTCCTTTTTTCATTTCATAGTCAACACAAAGGTCTTTTACTTCAAGTAAGTTCATTCAGGTACCTCACGAATATCCCATTTTCTCTTTATAACCGGGTGTCAGAATATCTGTAACCGAGGTCCCCAGAAAAGAAAAACTGATTATCAAGCCTACAATACATGCAATCGGTGGAAGTACCCACCATACAGCTCTTGCCATGGCTCCTGACTCAAAACAGAAATGCAGCATTGTTCCCCAGCTTATCTTGGTTGGATCGCCAAGCCCGAGAAAGCTCAGAACTGCTTCAGCATAGATAGTTTCTGTAACCATCAGAACCGCCTGAGCGAACATAACCGGGATAACATTAGGAAGAATCTCACGCAGCATCATGGTTGCATCACCTGCGCCTAGACATCTTGCCGCTTCAACAAAGGGCCGTTCCTTAAGAGAAAGAACCTGAGAGCGTACAAGTCTTGCTGTTGACGGCCAGCTGACAATACTGATTACGATGACTATATTCCATATACTTGCACCCATAACTGCGGCAAGCACAATCATAAGCGGGAGCTGGGGAAGCATCATAAAGAAGTCTACAACCCTCATAAGTATTTCATCTACAACTCCGCCTTTGAAGCCTGCAATCATACCTACTATAGTCCCCGTGATCACAGTAATAATTGCTGTAATAAAACCGATTGTGAGCGATATGCGGCTGCCGTAGATAACCTGGCTCCAGACATCGCGTGCAAGGTCATCTGTTCCCAGCCATGCCCCCGCATTGGGACTGATCAGGATTTTATCAACATCTCCCGACCGGTGAGGATCGACAGTTCCAAGAAAAGGGGCAAAAAGAGCCATCACAATAAACAGACTGAAAATTATAAATCCCCAGAGCCCCATTCGATGAGAAAAGAACATCTGCGCAAAGTTTCTTGCCTTCTCCAGTTTATAACTTTTAATGTTCATCGCTCATACCTCCGATTCTAACGCGTGGATCAACTCTGCTGTAAAGCAAATCGACTGCAAAGTTCAGTACAACGACTGCGATTGCGAAAACCATAAAACATCCCTGCAGAAGCGGATAATCACGCTTCATAACTGCGTCATAAAGCAGTCGTCCAAGGCCGGGCCATGAAAATACAGTTTCTGCCTCAATAATACCGCCGGTCATAAAGGCAATATTTACACCGGTTATAGTAATGAGCGGAAGGAAGGCATTTCTCAGGGCATGCTTGCTGAGGATAACTTTTTCACGAACACCCTTTGACCTTGCCGTCATAATAAAGGGCTGACTTAAAACATCCTTCATGGACGATCTTGTGATGATTATATACTGACCGATATACCATAGAACAATCGAGAATGATGGAAGAACCATATGCCAGGCAATATCAAGCCAACGGCGTATTCCGGAATAACCGGAAGCAGGCGTCTCGATTCCGCCCAGCGGGAAAATTGCAAGATGATACGCAAGCCCCAGCATCAGAAGAATACCGAATGCGAAACTTGGAACCGAATACAGAGTCATCGAGACACCGACAATCGTCGAGTCTGTCCTCGAACCTCCTTTCCATCCGGCAATTGCACCGAAAAGTGTTCCTATCACAACAGCAAGAAACAAGGCTGTCCCTATCAGCATAAGAGTCTGCGGTATTCGTGCAGCAATAACTTCTGATACTGGTTTCTTCTGCCAAAATGAGATTCCCATATCTCCTTTAAGCAGGTTTTTCATATAGTCGACATACTGACCGGGAATAGGTTTATCGAGTCCGAATTTTACTTTCATAGCCTCGATATCTTCAATTGAAACTCTGGGGTCCTTAAACATCAGCCTGACAGGATCGCCGGGCGCCATTCGGAAAATTACAAAATTTACGAATGTAATGACCAGAAGCGTTAACAAAGATGCTAACAGTTTCCGGAGAATAAACTTCATATTCAAACCGTTTTACCTCTTTAAAGTTGAATTACCCCGGCAAATGCATTCCGCCCGGGCATTGCACATCCTTCTGGATGAGCTGAAAAAACACGCCGAATCTCACGGTTCTCTGAAATGATTTACTTTCATTATGTTAATTCCCTCTCATATTTGTTTGCTTAATATGAGCAACATGCGTGCCAAGTCATAATCGGTAAAATAGTCATGGGTTAATTGCTTTATTCACCGTTTATAGGGGTTAAAACGCTGCAAAAGCCTACATTAATGTAATTTTCACCCTGTCTTTGCTACCTAAATGTAGTTTTATGGGTGTTTTTCATAGATCAAGGATGAATGACTGTATTATAAATGTGCTGAATTGCATAGTACCCGCTGTTATAATTATGATATTTTAATAACAAACCTATGAAACGCTTCTAATTGCAATCTACTTTATCCATCTATCAAAATGTTCAGGAAAACAATCGAATCGCGGACTGTCTTAACAGTTTTATTTTGAATGTCCATACAAACAATCCTACACATTCGTAAAAAAAAAACTGCCCGGAATGTTCCGGACAGTTCAGTATACTTGAAAACTTGTCAGAAAAGTCTAAACAACCCTCTGAGCATTATCTGTTATAAAACACTGCAGACCCTCATCAGGAAAATCAGTCTTTATTTTTTTCAGGCAAATCAGAAAATCATCCTTTTTTTCTTCATCTGTATAAACTATAAAAATTACATTCTCCTCGGGCCATACGGCAGAGCCTTCACGGCGGCCATTACGTCCTCTGCCGTAGACAGGAGCTATGTATGTAAAGCAGTCACCAATTTTACTTGCGGTAAGTGCAGCAATAACATCCTCTTCAATTGCCTGATTTGCAATAACTTCAATTCTAATCATAATGCACCTCCTTCAGATGCAAGCCTGTCCATGGAATCCTGCTCTTTCTTTTTCTTTTTAAAAAATGATCTCTTTTTATTAAAGATAGAGTACAGAGCAGGAATAACAAAAAGAGTAAAAATCATGCTGCCGGACAATCCGCCAACAATGGTCTGGGCAATAGCCTGAATAGATTCGGTACCCTCACCTCCAAAGAACGCCAGGGGAACCATTCCAAGGACAGTAGTGAGTGTGGTCATTAGAACAGGCCTCAATCTGCTTCTTGCGGCTTCGTGACAGGCTTCCATCAAAGGAATGCCCTTGTTTCGCAGAAGATTCATATAGTCTACAAGAACAATACCGTTGTTTACTACAATTCCGACCAGGGCAACCATTCCGACTGCCGAAAACATGCTGAATGTCTCACCCATTAGTGTATAGATACCTACTACACCAATAACCATCAGCGGAATCGAGAAGAATATTATAAAGGGGTCGACAAATGATTCAAATAAACTTGCCATAACACCGAATACGAGGATAATGGCAACTATTAGCACAATTATAAGCGGGCCGCCCATTCTTGATATATCTTCAGATTCTCCACCGAAAGAAATTGATACTCCGTCAGGAACAACATATGATGAATCAATGTAGTCTTCTACCTGTGCAAGCACCTCAGTAGCGGTTAAGCCGCTGGCGATATCCGATGTAACATGAACAACCCTCTTTTCATTTTCACGATCGATATCCTCTGGTCCGACAGTAAGTATAAAAGAGGCAATATTTGACAGCGGTATTTCTTTACCGCTTGATGTCACTATAGTAAGCGACTCCAGGTCGGACATGCTGTCGCGATCTGAATCCTGCAGCTGAACCATTACATCAAGTTCCTCACCGTCCTCCCAGAAAGTGACAGGAGATGAACCGTCAACCATGTAATTAACCGCTGAAGCAACTGATGTTACAGTAAGCCCCATTGCTGCGGCTCTGTCTTTATCGACTACAATCCGGTATTCAGGAGCTCCGTTTTCAAGAGAAGACACCGGGTCTACAATCTGCGGAAGTTCACGTATCAGATCTCTTATTTCAGAAGCTGTGTTTCCGGCAAGAGTCAGGTCACTTGATATTATTTCAATATCAATAGGATCGCTTGAACCACCAAAGCGTCTGCCTGAAGAAAATTCGAATGTCGCGTCGGGAACTTCATTGAGATATGGTCTCAACTTCTGTTTTATCGATGTTGGATTATCAATCTGCTCATCGACATCAGGCAGAGTAATTTCAATATTACCCTTATATGAACTTGATGATCCGAAACCGCCGCCTGATCCGGCTGTGACTATAATATTTTCGTAGCCTTCAATCTCTTCTTCAATGATATCTTTCATATCCATAAGAACAGTCTCTGTTCTGTCAATTGAAGTACCTATAGGCATTGTAAGAGATACAGTAACAGAGTCATCAGTATTTGATGAAGGCTGAAAGGCTATTCCCATTGTTGTAAATTTTGCCACCGAGATAATCAGCAGAACAGATACAAAGGTCAGAACAAGAGCTCTGTTTCTAAGTGTAAAATCAAGCGCCTTTGTATATGCATTTTCAACAGCAAGAAATCCCTTCTCGAATGTGTTGTCAAAAGCAATTATAAGCTTATTCTTAAGCGGCTTCTGCTTCTTGGAATATATCTTTATGTAATGACTGCTCAAAGCCGGAACAAGCATAAGCGCTACAAGCAGTGAGGATATAAGTGATATTACTATGGTAAAAATCATATCCTGGAACATCTGACCAAGCATTTCAAGATCATCTTTCCATATTATCATCGGGATAAATACACATATAGTTGTGAGCGTTGATGCAGTGATGGCAGTAACCATCTCTCTTGAACCGAGGATGGCCGAGGGCTTCAGCTTTGCACCCCTTTCCCGGTACTTGTAAATATTTTCCAGAATAACAATCGAGTTATCGACTATCATTCCGAGGCCCATTATAAGTCCGGTAAGTGAAATCATGTTCAGGGTAAGATCAAAGAAATACATTGCACCCAGGGTAATGAACAGTGACACAGGGATCGAAACACCTATTACCAGGGTAGTTTTTATATTTCTTAAAAACAGCAGCAAAATAATCATGGCCAGAATACCGCCCTGAATAGCATTCTGGTATACCTGGTTGAGCAGACTTGAAATCATTGTGGTCTGGTCATACAGAATCTGCAGTTTAACACCGGTCGGCAGATCAGCATTTATTGAAGGCAGCTCGGCACGTACGGCCTCAGCTATCTGAACAGTATTTGTATCAGTCTCGTTCATTACACGGATTGAAACAGATGAAGTACCGTTTATGTATACCCTTCTGCTTGAATCTTCCGTACCCATGTAGACATCAGCAATGTCTTCAAGACGGACGACATTCGATCTGTTGACAGACCCTGTTGAATCCTGGGTTGAAATATTTGTAATGACGGTACGTCTCATATCATCAAGGGTTTCAAAGGTTTCATTAAACCTCAGGGTATATTCCATACCGTCCTTAGTAAGATCGCCAGCACTTAACAGTACATCCTGGTTCGCCAAAGCGGTTCTTACTGATGAAAGCGATATTCCGTAGGCCTGAAGCCTGTTCAGTGAGACATCAACCTTTACTTCCTTTGTTTCACCACCACTCACCTCTGCAGAGGCAACTCCGACTATTCGTTCAAGCCGTGGCTGTATTGTGTCCTCTGCAAGGGCTGTCAGAGTGTCGGCTGTTTCATTTCCGGTAACAATCAACCTGAGTATAGGCATACTGGATGCACTGAACTTCATAATCTGCGGAGATCCGGACCCGTCCGGAAGAGCTGAATTTACACGCTCGAGTGAATCACGTATGTCGTTTGTTGCATCATCAAGATCTATATCATAACCAAACTCAAGACGGATCGTACTGCTTCCCTCGCTGGAAGTAGAAGTTATATTTTCAATTCCGCTTACATTTGAAAGCTGCTGCTCAAGGAGTGAGGTCACACTTTCCTCGACCTCCTCAGGGCTGGCTCCCGAATAAGTGGTTCTTATCATAATTACAGGCATGTCGGTATCCGGAAACATCTCAACCGCAAGGCTTGGCACCATAAAAACAGCAAGCCCGACAAGTAAAAGTGTTACAACAAGGATAGTAACAGGCCGTTTTACCGATAAATCAGTAACATTCATTTAGCCCTCCAGGCCTTCAAGCTCATTAACAACCCTTACTGCTGTTCCATCGGTAAGTGATGATGTTCCCTGGGTAATAACAATTTCGCCTTCTTCAAGTCCGCTGGTAATTTCAGTTCTGGAATCGGAAACAAGACCTGTCGTTACTACTCTGCGTTCAACGGTGTCGTCATCATTAAGCACAAAGACTACTGTATCTTCGTAATAGGAAGAAAGGGCGGTGTTAAGAACTGAAATACAGTTCTTACTTTCCCTAGTGATCAGTTTCATTGAAGAAAACATTCCGGCCCGTATTCCTGAGTCCGGGTTAAGTATTTCAAGCTTAATTTCGAGTGAACGTGAACTTGTATCAACTACAGGATTAAGCTGAACGACCCGAGCCTGAAAAACCTGATCTTCGAAAGCTTCAAATGTTACTTCTGCAGTCAGACCAGTTTTAAGATAACTGATATATCTTTCAGGTACATAGGTTACGAGTGACAGATTTGAAAGATCCCCGACCTCAGCAATTGAACTGCCTGTACTTACAGTATCACCGACCGTGGCATTCACCGCTGTAACAGTACCGCTGATTGTGGAAACAACGCTGCTTTTACTGTAAACTACACCAGGGGTTGACGGATCAACAACCGCTATGACATCACCCTTCTTGACATAGCTGCCAAGCTGTATTTTCCGCTCAATCAGTTTACCGGAAACATCCGGATAAATCTCAACCGAGACATCACTGACGACATCACCGTTCACACGTATGAACTGGTTAACATCACCAAGCTCGGAAATCTCAGCCTCGACTGCAACTGTTGTTGCGGTGGTATTTGAAGAACTTTTTCCGAAGGCGGCAGGCATTCCGGAAGGAGCACCGCTTGAAGCCCCCGGCATTCTTCCCGGAGGTCCGCCGGCACTGCTTCCCGAACCGCCTAAAGTATATATGATTCCGCCGAATCCGGCGGCTATGATCAACAGAAGAACAATCTGTATTATCCTCTCTGCAACATTCTTTGCCATAATTTTCTCCTTATCCATTCAACTGATTATTTTAGATATTCTATAGAATCAAGACCGAGCGCACCGCTCAGACTTATTAGATCTGCAAGATATTCATATCTGCTTTCAATAAGATTCTGCTGTGCTGTAAGCAGATCCTGCTGTGAATCGTCAAGAGTAATACGATCCGTTGTTCCACGCTCGAAACTTCTTGCGGTCATATCATATGACTTCTGTGCAAGCTCCAGGTTCAGTTTGGACAACTCGACATTTTCCTTGTCAGTATTTATTGAATCAATAAGATTCAGAACTTCAAGCTCGGCCTCCTGAACAAGACTGTTCAAAGCAAGTTCTGCCTGACTTATTGAGTCTTTAAGCTCTTCAATATCAATCTTAGTTGATGATCCCGGGATAAAATCATCGAGTCCGAGGCTTACGCCCAGACTGACAGAGGTGCTTCCGCCGTAACTGCGGCTGCTCCATGTATCACCGGAAAATGGATCAGAAACCGCATCACTCCATGAAGCTGATAATGAAAAGGTTGGAGAAAATCCGTTCGCATTTGCAAGCTTTAAATTACTGTTCAGCACCTCAAGATTTTTCTTATTAGTCCTTATATCGGTACGGTTCATTAGATATGCGCTGATAAGAACTTCTGAATCCGGTACAATATCTTCAAACTCAAGGCTTCCTGAAAGCTTTACATCTTCCTGCGGATCAAGCCCCAGAACAAGAAGAAACTCCTTCAAACGATTATTGTAACTTGAAACAAGGGAACTGTATGAAGGCTTCAGGTTTTCAACATTAACACGTGCCTGCAGAACCTGAAGCTCAGAAGCCATTCCGCTGTTGTACTTTGCAGTTGTCTGTTCAAGCTGCTTTTTAGCCAGTTCAATGTTGTTTTTTTCTATTTTAAGATTGCTCTCAGCTGTCAATAGATAATAGAATTCTGTTTCAACACTCATTATCAGGTTGAGTCTTGCACTTTCAAAACTTATCTCTTCTTTTTCAACTGCAAGCTGCAGCTGCAAAATGATTTGTGCAATTCCCGGGTTCAGCGAATAGTTTAATGATATACCCGGAGTTAAAGTGGTTGAAAAACTCTCTGATACCGCATTGCCGGCCAGTCTTAGTGAAGCAGTAAGCGAAGGCAGGTAATTATTCCAACTGTATCTTTCAGCTCTTTTTGAGCTTTCAAGTGATATTGATGCATCAATCAAATCGGCATTGTTCTCAAGCGCGAGGTTCAGCGACTCTTCTATTGAAATAGTTCTCTCCTCAGCCGAGACCGTTTGAATAAAAAATACACAAAATAAAATGAGTCCGGTTAAAAGACTTCTTTTCATCTTATACTCCTGTAAATCGGTTTATATAATTTATTACCTGCATAATTTTATGCGGTTAATGGTAGGTAAAACAAATGTTAAATATGTAAAATTGTATAAATTTAAAAAATGCGACCGTTCAAGGCCGCATTTTTTAAATTTATATTCAGTTTAACCGGAATGCAGACTATTCAGGAATAGAAATACCGGTACCCCATGCATAATCACGTTTTTCATAATTCATAATTATAGATGTTTCGGTTTTTGTTATTCCGTCAATTTTAACCAGTCTGTTGTAAATAAGGTCGTTGAGAGCATTCATAGATTTCACATTAAATTCAGTGACAATATCTACACTGCCTGTAGCTTTTGCGATATACCAGATTTCTTCAATTTTCCCAAGCTCACTTATTACATTTTCAATTTTTATTGGATCAACCTGCAGTTTGAAACTACCTACTATCTCATAACCTATCTTATGAGGATCAGCTACCGCAACTATCTGAATTACATCTTCTTCAAGAAGTTTTCCAAGCCTGTTACGGATAGTAGTCTCAGAAACACCGAGAATCTTACTCATGGTTTTACTTTTCATTCTGCCGTCTTTCTGCAGAAGCTTGATAATCTCGGTATCAAGTTTGTCAATCTTCATTATGATATCCCCTTTGTCTGTACGGTGCTTTATTATACAACTCAGAATTCTATATTTCAATAGAATTATGCTATAATAACGGATAGTTCAATTTTTATTGTATTCTTTTAACTTTTATGGAGGTTTCATTTGAAAAAAATAGCATTTTTCGGATTTACAGGTGAGCTTATGTGTTTCGCCCATATCTTGTTCAACGCAGAACAGATGCTTGCTGAAGGATATGAAGTAAAGATTATTATCGAGGGACGCTCAACATCTCTGCTGCCTGCTCTGGATTCAGACAGCAATCCTTTTCTTAAAATTTACAGCAAGCTTAAAGAAAATTCAGAACTAATCTCTGTATGCCAGGCATGCGCAAACAAGATGGGAACACTGGAATACGCAAAACAGCACGGTTATAAGATGGAATCTTCACTTTACGGCCACCCTTCAATCATGGATTACCTGAATAAGGGATATGAAATTATTACTGTTTAGATTCCAGTTGACATAAAGAGAAATACACTTTACCTTATTAGTGTACCATTTTCTTAGTACACTAATTTTTTTTGAATATTTTTTGTGATATACTGTGTTTAATAATTGAAAGTAAATATTCAGGAAGGTAAAAAATGAAAAACACAATTTCTCTTTGGATCAGTATCTTCAAATCTCCGGAGTCAGGATTTAGTAAAGTTAATGATAAAACCAAAATTCTTCTTCCGGTTTTTATCGTCATCATTTTTGCGCTTATCGCATCTACCCTGCTTATACCGATACTAAGCAGTAAAGCCTATTCAGACGCCATGGTAAGAGTACAGCTAAAGGTTCTTGAGGAACGCAGCGGTGTTATGAGTGACTCACAGAAAGAACAGGTTACCCAAAGCCTCAACTCTTCCGCAACTAAAACTATAAGCCTGATATCAACAACGGTTGGAGGTTCAATCGGGTACCTGCTAACCATACTGTTGACAGTGGTTCTTTTAAAAATCCTTACACTTATCTTCAGAGAAAAAACAAAATTCGGACATCTATTTAAAATCATAGTCTTCGTATCAGTGATAAGCATTGCCCAGATGCTGATTAAAAATATCATCACATTGGTAACTGACTATGAAAGGGTTCTTGCCGGTGTAATGACAACTGCCGATCTTCAATATGCTTTAAGCTCACAGATAAGCCTTGCAGTGCTATTAACTCCCGGAAAAACAGGAACAGCACTGATATATCTTGTTGATACCCTGACCGATATTTTCAACTGGCTTTACTACGGGTTTGTTTATGCAGGATTAAGATATTCCTGCGGGATTGAACAGCGTAAAGCCCTGCCTCTCACCATAGTAATGGCTGTTCTGCTGATTGCTGTTGGGCTGGTTTTGACAAGTCTGTTTTAAAAGGTAAACAATGAAAAAATTACTATTTCTTCTATCGTTATTTATTGTTACGCTACCGGTATTTTCAGACACCGGAGACTTCCGGAATCAGTCTGATATATCAGAAAGCATATCCGGATTTTCTTCATTTCTGGACGCTATGGTTAAAAATCATCCGGCGTATGCTGCTAATCAGGAATATTTAAACCGATCTGATTTTGAATACAAGAACTCAAAATCTTCTGTCTATCCGCAGCTGAATCTAAATCTGACAGGTGGTGGAAGCGACAACTTTAACACCCGCTATGCGGAAGGCATAGAAATCAAAAATAATTATTCTTATTATGCAGGCCCAAGTCTCAGCTTCTCTCAGCTTCTGCCCAGCTCGGGAACAATCAGCGGCTCTGTTTCAGATTCTCTATCATACAGCGGCATTGAAGAATCAAGCTATCCATCCTACCCTCAATCAGAAGGTGAATATATAAACTCTCTTGATTTGGGTCTTAGTTTCGCCCAGCCGCTGACAACAGATAATATCTATAAGGCATCAGAAACAATCGTTTCCAACAGTCTTAAGATATCTGAAGCCGGATACCTCAATAACCGGAATCTGCTTGTCATCAAAGCGGCTAACGACTATCTGAATCAGTCTATTACCGCTTACCAGGTTACACTTATAAAAAGCAGACTTGAAGGATACAGAGAGGAGTACCGAAAAATTGAAAGAGAGTTTGAACTCGGCTATTGGACCAAATCTCAACTTAACTCTGCAAAAGCCGCGATGCTCCAGTCCGAAACAGACCTGCTTAAGGCTGAACGGAGTCTGAATCTTATCAGGCAGCAGATTTTAAACCTCTACGGCATTGATGCATCAGACAAGGTTCTCGAAAAAATCAATCTGCTTGAAATAAACGATTCTGAACTTAACGGGCTTGAGAAGAATCTGCATGAATCATCACCGGATATCCGAATCGCAAGACTTACCTTTTCATCCGCAGAATCCAATACTGTTGTAGAAAAAAAAGACAGACATTTCAATTTGAATGCTTCTGCGGAATACTCATTAGATAGCGGCATAGACAATGACTATGCTGCAGATACTCTGAGTTTCACACTTTCCATGTCCGCTCCTCCAATCCGGAAATGGAACAGCACTGGGCAAAAAGCTGCAGAATCTGAAGCCGAAAGGGCCGGATATCTGCTCGATGAACAAATTAAAACAACTATAGCCGAATTTCAGTCTCTTACCGACAGTATCAGAGTAAATACAAGACTTGACGAAATTTATATTCTGCAGGTGGAAACAGCTGAGTTTGAACTTGAAAAAACTGAGGCTGAATTCAGTCTGGGCACCGCCACAAGAAAAGAATTGTTTGAAACTCAGATAAACCTTGAGAACGCGAAGCTTTCAGTATTCAGCAACCGTGCTGAGATTATCAGGACAGTGCTGGAACTTTATAAAATATCAGGTCTTGATCTGCTTCAAATGCTGGCACCTGAGATGGAGAAAAACTAATGAAAAAAAAGATCATAATAATTGCGGCATCAGTTATTCTTGCTGCAACAATAACTCTAAGCATAATTAAGAAAAACAGTGCAAGGCTTCCAGAGGTACATACTGCTGTGGTGGAAACTGCAGATTTTCTCAGAGAAGTAACAGCTAATGGAGAAATCTCATCAAAACATCATAAACAGCTGTTTTCAGCTGTTACCGCAGCAGTTGAAAAGGTTTATTTTGAAGAAGGCGACCATATTCAGGCTGAAGATATTCTACTAAGTCTGGACCGGGAAAGCCTTGAGAATAATCTGGTAATTTCTGAAAATACTCTTGCAAATGCAAGGATGTCTGTCAGGGGTGAACTGCTTTCACTGCGCTCATCCTACTCTTCAGCATTAACAGGGAGGGATCAGGCAAAGCGTGATTATGATAGATCTTCAGAGCTGCATAAAATAGGTTCAATCAGTGATGAGGCTTTCCGTATGGCCGAAGAAAAACTCTTTGTTGCCGAACAGGCTCTTGATTCTGCCAGACAGCGCGTCAATTTTCGGGAAGGCAGACCTCTTGCGGATATGAGGGAAAACTATTTCAGAAGTGATGAGGCAATAGTGAATGATTCGCCCGAGGTTCGAAAGGCAACTATAGATTATCAGAACATCAGCGAAAATCTTAAATATTACCGAATAAAGGCTGAAATTGACGGAACGATCACCACGCTTGCGGTTGAGGACAGCAGTGTTGTTGAACCCGGTTCTGTGTTCGCAGTTATTCATGATCTCAACCTCCTTGTAGTAAAAGCACTGGTAGATGAAGTAGATCTTTCTTACATCAGAACCGGTCAGGAAGTGACTGTCACCTCAGATTCCTTCATTGGAAGTGAAATAAAAGGACGTGTAAGCCGTATTGCTCCTATTATAAAAAATATTGATAACACCAGAGTCTGTGAGGTTGAAGTCGAACTTCTTGAAAACCCGGATAATATTGCAAGAATAGGTGCAAGTGCCTCTATTTTTATTACAGTAGAAAAAAAGGATAATGCAGTTTCAATTCCAATTGACGCCTTTTTTATGGATGAAGGAAAGAGTTATGCAGCCCTCCTCGTTGCAGAATATGAAGGTTCTGCTGTGTATAAGGTAGAAAAAAGAGAAGTAACAACAGGTATTCTTGATATAGAAACAGTTGAAATAATTTCAGGACTAAACAGCGGAGATATCATAATCAGCGGAGCCGATGCAGTGAACTATCTGGATATGGAAGTTAAGCAGGCTGCAGCGGAGAAAAAAGACGGAGTTTAGAAATTGGAAATTATAAAACTTGAAAGTATCGAAAAAACCTATTCTATGGGAATGATGAGCGTTCATGCCCTGAAAGACATAAATCTCACAATTAATGAGCATGAGTTCGTATGCATAATGGGAGCATCCGGTTCAGGTAAATCCACTCTTATGAATATTATAGGCTGCCTTGATCGGCCGAATTCCGGCGACTATTTTCTTAACGGCAGCAATGTTTCAAAACTAAGCGACAATGAACTAGCAGAAGTCAGGAACCGCAGAATCGGGTTTGTATTCCAGACATTTAATCTGCTGCCAAGAATATCCGCAAGAAGAAATGTTGAACTTCCCCTGATATATTCCGGCTACTCTGCGGCAGAACGGAAAGCAAAGGCTGATGAAGCTCTGGAACGCGTCGGGCTTTCAGATCGTGCATCGCATAAACCAAATGAACTTTCAGGCGGTCAAAGACAGCGGGTTGCAATAGCCAGGGCTCTTGTCAACAGCCCGGACATAATATTTGCCGATGAACCCACCGGAAATCTCGACTCAAAAACAGGATTATCAATTATGGCTCTGTTTCAGAATCTTCATTCCGAGGGCGCAACAATTGTGATGGTTACCCATGAAATGGATATTGCAATGCACGGCGATAGAATAATCAGACTAAGCGACGGAAGTATACAGGCGGATGAAGCGATAAAGAATCCAAGCAATGCTTTAGCCAGTCTGAACAGCATGCCTGACACAGACAACTCCGTACTGAGCCATGTTATCGACAATCATTCCCGGAGCCGTGAATCATGAAATTTACCGAAGGGCTGCGTGAGTCACTTGGGGTAATCGGCGGCAATAAAGTTAGATCATTTCTCACAATTCTAGGAATTAATTTTGGAGTCGGCTGTCTCATTGCAATATCAGTAGTTGGTCTTGCATTCCGGAATTCAATAGAAAATGAGATTGGACGCTACGGTTCAACGATGCTCTGGGTTCAGCCCGATTCCAGGTCATATGCAAACAGTGAAAGAAGAGTCCTGCTTGACCGCAAAGATATCAATTATTTCCTGCAGGCACTTCCAGGTTTAGAGAATTCCGGGTCTATTTTTGACCAAAGGTATACGGCTTCATACCGGGGAGAAACCTACACAACCATGGTCTACGGTTCATCACCGGGATACTTCGATATCTTCGATATTAAAATCTCTGAGGGAAGACTTTTTATTCAGCAGGATCTTGAACTTAGACGGCCGGTCTGCATTCTTCGTCCGGACATAGCAGCAAAACTCTTCAACTCCGAACCTCCGCTTGGAAAGCAGGTCAGAATCGGAAATCGAAATTACACAGTTATCGGAATCACAGAAAGAGTTAACAATAATTTTTTAAGTGACGGGTCTGATGACAATACTATATTCGTACCGGAAAACTTCATCTCTTCGAAAATATGGGGAGGAATCAATATAAAATACTGGGTATACCTGTTGAAATTCAAAACTATCGATGATGTTAACATTGCCGAACAAAGGATTTCAAACTATCTCGATAAAAAGTACGGAGATCTCCGCGGCAATCCGAGGTTTCGAATAGAGAGGCTAGACAGCTATGTGGATATGGCTGATAACATTCTCAATATCATTTCTACACTTATTCTCGTCATTGCATCAATATCGCTGGTAGTCGGCGGTCTGGGAATAATGAATATAATGCTGGTAGCTGTTACTGAACGCACCAGAGAAATAGGTATAAGAATGGCCGTCGGAGCAACCAGAACTGATATCATCATTCAGTTCATTATTGAGGCCATTGTACTCTGTCTTATCGGCGGAGGAACCGGTGTTATCTTCGGCATCAGTCTTTCTGCAATCGCCTGCTCAATTCTCGAATGGAAATTCGCCTTACCCGCTGTTATGGTTGCCGGAGCCTTGGGTATTTCGAGTATTATCGGAATAATCTTCGGAATATATCCTGCATGGAAGGCTTCCAGGCTGATGCCGGTTGAGGCACTGAGGTCGGAGTACTGATATGAAAATAAAAAAAGTTAATAATAAAGCGGCTTTCAAAGAAATTTTATACGAAGCCTTCTCAGCTGTAGTATCAAATAAATCCCGTTCTTTCCTCACCCTGCTTGGAATAATAATAGGAATAGCTTCTGTTGTGACAGTTCTTGCAGCAGGTGCGGGAGGAAGAAGCATTGTAATGAACGAGTTTGAAGGTCTTACACCTACAGCCCTGTCTGTCGGTGTAAACTGGCAGACCTACAGCTTCAACAGATCATTTAAAACTGAAGCTTTAACTGCCAGGGACATAGAAGATCTTGAAAAGTATGCAGAACATGTAACGGCAATAGCACCGCTTCAGCAGGTTCGGTCTGTGATAAAGGTGAATGATATTGTCAAACAGCTTACTGTGACAGGCACAACAGATGCCTATATTGAATATGTAGATTTCAGCCTTCATTCTGGCCGTGTCATCACTGATGATGAGGTTAAATACCAGGCAAAGGTTGTAATGATAGGATACTCAATAAAGGAAGAATTCTTTCATGGGATAGACCCTATCGGTGAATATATATATGCCCTGGGGACACCTCTCAAAATAGTAGGAGTCTTAGCCAAAAAAGAGAAAACCGGAACAATGTCGCTTTCGGATCCTGATCAAACCTTCAATAATGCCCTTGTAGTTCCGGTCTCACTGTTTAAAAGAGTCTTCGGAGGAGATGGAAAATACTGGAATGTAATGGCAAAAGCTACTTCAATAGAAGACATTCCGGAAGCAAGAAAAGAAATTTTACGTGTACTTGCAAAAAATCATGGAAAATGGGAAAGCCGTTTTGATAAATTTGCAGTAACCTCAATGAAAGAGCAGCTTGAAATGATAAATAACGTAATATCTGCAATAACAACAGGCGTGGCGGTCCTTGCAGGAATAGCACTTCTTGTAGCAGCTATCGGAATTATGAATATTATGTTGGTTTCAGTAAAAGAAAGAACCCGTGAAATTGGAATCAGAAAGGCACTGGGAGCAAGACAGGCTGATATCAGATTACAGTTTCTGATTGAAACACTGATTCTTTGCGGCGGCGGAGGCCTCGGCGGACTTGGCATGGCAGCACTGGCCTCTGTAATCATAGGAAAAGCAGCCACCTGGCCGGTAATAATTAATCCGGTAACTGCTGTGACAGCAGTAATGCTTTCAATAATTACCGGCCTGCTGTCGGGGTTTTATCCTGCGGCAAGAGCGGCCAAACTTATCCCGCATGAAGCCCTGAGGTATGAATAGTTGCCTCAGGGAAGAAAATCACATATATCGTAGTAGGTCTCCGGCCTGCGGTCTCTAAAAAACTGCCAGCCGTCGCGAACCTCACGGATCTGCTCCAGATCAAGATCTGCAGTGACCAGTTCATCACTATCTTCACTGCCTTTAACTAGAAGTTTTCCTCTGGGATCTACAAAATAGCTTGAACCGTAGAATTTTCCAATTTCCCAAGGCTTTTCAACGCCTACGCGGTTATTGGCACCTATAAAGACGCCATTAGCAACAGCCTGAGCCGGCTGCTCAAGCTCCCAGAGGTACTGGGACTTACCGCTTACAGTAGCTGACGGGTTAAACAGGATCTCTGCGCCGTTCAGTGCAAGAATTCTGGCACATTCAGGGAAATGCCTGTCATAACAGATAAAGATTCCAATCTTAGCATAAGCTGTCTCAAAAACAGGAAAACCTGCATTTCCCGGTTTAAAATAAAATTTCTCCCAGAATCCGGGCCATGTATGCGGAATATGAATCTTCTGGAATTTACCCAGAAACTTTCCATCTGCATCAATGACAGCCGCTGTATTATAATAAACTCCTTCAAGAGTCTTTTCATATACCGGTAGAATCAGGACCATTTTATATTTTTTAGCATACTCCGCAAGTCTCTCAGTAGTAGGTCCGGGAACAGTCTCTGCAGTAGCATACCACTTGATATCCTGCTCAGCACAGAAATATGGTCCCCAGAAAATCTCCTGCAGACAGAGAATCTGCACCCCCTGCTTACCGGCCTGTTCAATTAATGGAATGTGTTTAGCAATCATAGCTTCCTTGATTTCGGCGACACTGCCTGTATCAAGAGCATTTGAGGCCTGAATATGTCCGCATTTTACAATTCTTTCCATAAATCATCCTCCTGTATAAAAGTGTGAAGCGCAAAAGCTCATTTGTCAATAAATTTAACAGAATGTATCTTATTATAGAATTTTTTTGGGTTATATATTAAATTATATTCAATGAGTAAGGATCCTCAACAGAAAAAGATTGAACTGCTTGAAAATGAAATCGCGGAGCTTAAAGAAAAAATTAAAGCCGGCAATCTTGAATTTGAAAACATTGCTGAAGGCAGCAGAAAAAACTTTCTTGATGATGTCATTAAAGAATCATTGAAGGAATCTGAACGTGAAAAGGAACAGATTCTAAACAGTCTGGTTGAAAGGGTCTGCTATATTGATCTGGACTATAACATTAAATGGATTAATAAAGCCGGACTGAAAGCAATTCCAGATAATAAAAAAATCGAAAACATCATAGGCAATCCCTGCTATCAGGTATATCATAATACCGATAAACCATGTGAAGGTTGTCCGGTAACAGGGACAATTAAAACAGGCTGGCCCTGGAAAGAAGAGATTTCCAATAGTAAAGGCGAAACATTTCTGATCTCCTCTCAGCCCGTTCTTGATGAAAACGGTAAAATTAAAGGTGTCATCGAAGTAATGCTTGACATCTCAATGAGAAAAGAGATGGAAAATGCGCTGGAAAGAAGCCAGAAACGCTCAAAAGCGCTTCTAAACGCCATTCCTGATCTGCTTGTAGTTTTCAATGATAATGGCCTTTTTATAGATTACCATGAATCAACAGAATTCGAACTCTTTCAGAGCGAAAACGCTGTGGAAGGTAGGCATCTTACTGAAATAATGCCTGAACATCTTGCCAGCACTATAATCAAAAATACAGGAACACTTCATAATGAAGGCTCAGTCCGAACTTTCGAATACAATCATGCATCAACAGGCGAAAATAAATATTTCGAATGCAAGGTTGTTAAATCAGGTATTCACGAGAATGCTTGTATTATCAGGGATATAAGTTCAAGAAAAAGTAAGGAAAATGATTACTATTTTAAAAGTTTTCATGATGTACTGACCGGACTCTATAACCGGGCTTATTTCGACGAGGAACTTAAAAGGCTCGAACTCAACCGAAACGCAATTCCCACCAGTGTCCTGATTGTTGATGTAAACAGCCTTAAACTGACCAATGACGCTTTCGGACACGCGTTCGGCGATCAGCTTCTTAAAAAGGTTTCCGAAATACTATCAGCTAACTGCCGGAAAAGCGATGTAATAGCAAGAACCGGAGGTGATGAGTTTGCGATACTTCTTCCCGGAAGCACCCTTTCCAGAGCTGAAAAACTTGCATCAAATATAATAACAGCCTGTAACGAAAGTGTATATGACGATATTTTTTCCAGGCCCAGTGTATCCATCGGTTGTGCTGCCAAAACATCACAGGAAGAGTCTCTCATTGATGCCGTACATAAGGCCGATGAGCTGATGTACAAAATGAAACTTCAAAACCGGGGAAATCATCTTGAACAGCTTTTTGCTGATATTATTGAGACGGCTCAAACCCGCGGATATGAAACCCACAGACACATTTCAAACCTAATTACTATTAATAAACTTTTCTCTAAAAAATTAAATCTTTCGGCAACGACTGCTGAGAAACTGAATAATCTTGCTAAGCTTCATGATATTGGAAAAATCAGAATACCGTCAAAAATTCTTACCAAAGACGGTATGCTAACTGATGAAGAGTATAACACTATTAAACAACATAGTATTATCGGCTACAGAATTGTAAAAGCTATTCCGGAGTTTTCATCAATAGCAGAACTGATACTTTACCATCATGAATGCTGGGATGGAAGCGGATATCCGTCCGGTCTTAAAGAGAAAAATATTCCGATTGAATCGAGAATATTTTCAATTCTTGACAGTTTCGATTCGATGACCCATGATACACCGTATAAAAAAGGTAAAAGCTTTGATGAAGCTATTGATGAAATTAGAAAATACAGCGGAAGACAATATGACCCTGAAATAGCCAGAACGTTTACCGACTTCCTGAAAGAGGAAAACCTTGAATCAATACTCAGTTGACACTTCAAAATATAATATATCCAAAGGCTGCATAGACTCTCATTTTCATCTTTTCCATATGAAGAACCGGGGCATGCAGGAGACTGAAATCATTAACTACTGCTTCAGCAATGGTCTTGCCTATGCACTGGATATCGGAATAAATCGTGCAAACTTTGCATTAAGGGCCGAAACAGCTGGTAAAATTCCACAGCTTTTCACTGCTCACGGCTATTATCCTTCGGAGTGTGAGAATTCCAAAATAGACTCAGATATAGAATATCTTAAAGAAATACTGCTTCAGGATAAAAAAGCTGTAGCCCTGGGTGAAATCGGACTTGATTATTTCAGAATGCAGGGAACAAGGGAACTTCAAATATCACTTCTTGAAAAACAGCTGAAACTGGCTGATGAGCTTTCACTGCCTGTAGTAATTCATTCAAGGGATGCGGAAGAGGATACCCTTTCTGTGCTTGCCTCATACAGTCCGGAAAGAAAGGGAATTATTCACTGTTATTCCTACAGCGCCGAAACTGCCCTTAAATTTTGTGAGCTTGGTTACCATATTTCCTTTGCCGGTAATGCTACTTATAAAAATGCTGATATTATCCAGAATGCAGCAAGGTCAGTTCCCCTGGAAAAACTTCTCTTAGAAACCGATGCACCATTTTTATCACCGCAGAAAGTAAGATCAAAACCCAATCACCCTGGTTTTATCGGTTATACGTATGATTATATAGCTGAGCTTCGTCAGATACCGCTGGAAGAACTGGTTTTCTCTGTAAGAAAGAATTTTTTAAAACTGTTTAATCTTCAAGAATTATAAACTCAACCCTTCTGTTTTTTGCCCGGCCTTCTTCAGTTCCGTTATCGGCGACAGGTTCATCACCGCCAGCTCCCTTGTATACAAATAATGCTGGGGGAAACCCATTTACAACAAGAAGATTAATTACAGTTTCAGCTCTCTTCTCTGAAAGCTCATATTGGCTTGCTTTTGTACCCACGTCAGCTGTGTGACCGACAACCATAATCTTCGACGGATCGATATCATGCAGAATTTCTGCTATCCTGTTTATTCTGTTTATTTCTTCCGGCAGGATCTCTGGTGAATCGGGTACAAAATGAATATCCTGAAGACTTATTGATATTCCTTCCTGTTTTTCAGTAACTTCTACATCCTTTAAATCATGTTCTGCAATGAGCTCCGAAACGTTTCTAACAACTTCTTCTCTATCCATACCTACAACATCATTGTACCAGGTAAGAATAAAGCCAGAATGCTCAAGTCTGGTTCCATCTGTATACTGATACTGTTCATCCAGCATATCACGAATAAATATTGAAGAACTGTCTCTGGTATCAATCATTATTGTTACCAGATGCCTTCCTGAGATCTGCTTAAGATTCTCATCAGAAAGATTGGAATCACCTTTTTTATAGCGCATGGCATACTGCGCATTTATGATATGCTTTTCACCAAGTGAAGTATTCTGTATACCTGCATAGCTGTATTCACAATAAAATATTACTGCTGTAAGCTTGCCGTTATTCAATGGATCTACAATTCTCTCGGCGAAATCTCTCCACTTATCACCGGGGGTGACAGGATTTATGCTGAAAACCGGAAAACTTCGAAGAACCGGGACTGTCTGATCATAAGCGACAGAATAATGCCCGGCAGAATCAATCTGGATCTCACAATATTCATCCCGGTCTATAAGATTTGAGATAGTTCTTGTATCCTGGATGGAATTCTGATATACAAGGAAATTGCCGGCATACTGAGACTTGCCTTCTTTATGCCACATATAATCAAGAACACATCTTGATTCATTATAAGTCAATCCCTGATACTGTCCGTTAACTGTGACTCTTATATTGGAACGTTCGGTTATCTTCAGGCGACTGGCACTGCTGAAACTGAATATATAACCTTCAGAACTAATAGTATCTGCATACACAAGAGTTCCAAATATAAAAAAAGCAGCGAGAAAAAGTATTTTATATATATTTGTGACTTTACACATAATTAAAAAAAAGGACTGACATATTTCAGTCAGTCCCATATCTCTCTATAAAATGAATCTCCGGTCTACCATGTATCAGCTATATCATCAACATCTCTGTTGTTTTCACTGAAAAGGTCTGTTGTAGCTCTAAGGTCATCAAAATAAATGTAGTATGAACCGTAGGTTTCTTCTACATTACAGTCAACCTTGAAACCAAGAATCTCAATACCCATCTTATTAACATAATGATAATCTTTCTGGGTTATATTTGTCGGTACTGCAACGGTCATTTTCTTCCAGCCGCTGAAATTAAGTTTTCCCATAGTAATTTCAGCTCTCTGTCCAAAATGGTCTTTAATTAAAAGTTTCAGAACATGATCGGTATTTCTTCCAATTACCCAGACTGAAACAGTTTTACAGATGCCTTCCACAGGAAGAGGATTAGCAGGCATAATTGCAAAAGAAGTTACAGATCTTTTATAGAAATTAACTCTGGCACCAAGAACATAATCATCAGGTGTGCTTATTCCAAGTTCTTCCTCTTCAGGAATGGGTTCCTTATCAATAGGACCGCCGGTAATCTTTCTAATAGCAGAAATACCGGAATCTCTCGGCATTGTAGTTCTCCAGAAGCCGGCATCCTCAAACTTTGAGATTGAGACTTCCTTCAGTTCCTGCTGTGCAGTGTCAACACCAATCTGTGTGGGATCCGGATCACCGACTGCCCTGTTAGCGGCCTGAGCAGAAACCATTGAAACTGCCGCAACAGTCAATACTAAAAGTATAACAAGTATTTTATTCGTTCGAGTCATCATTCATTACCCCACATTTCACCGATCTTATCAGGCCATGTCAGAGTATCTCCGTCAAACCTGGATTCGAATACGTCTGTAAGAATCTTGAGATGATCGATATAGATATAGAAATTATCTACAGCTTCATAAGGCATGGTCCAGATAACCATTTTTTCAAATGTAAGCTGTTTGTAATATGGAATATAAACGGCAGACTGCGGAACATATGCAGGAATATCAACCGCGAGGTTTTTCCATCCGCTGTATTTAAGGTTTCCGACAGGAAGAACCCAGTTTACACCGTTATAATCCATTAGATGAAGTTCTATATTATAATCATACATTGAACCCCATACCCAGCAGTCGAATTTCTGAACCCGACCCTTCAGCTCTATGGGATTGTGCTGCCAATCACCTGCCGGATCACCGGTAATAGGCACAATCTCAAGATAATTATATCCTTTCCGATCAAATTTGGCATTTATACCAAGAACTTCGTAATCCTTTCCTTCCAGATTGTATCCCCACAGAGCTTCAGGCCAGTTTTTAGCATAAATCTGCTTTGGATAACCCTCTGTTACAAACTTACTCGCTGTAACAACCCAGTCACTGGTTCTATCTTCAGGATCGAAGCTTTCGATAACCCATGAGACCAGATTCTCGGTTGATTCATCTGCGAACGCATTCGAAGGAATAACGAAGGCAATGGCGAGTAAAATGCACAGGAATAGGAAGCTACCTCGTTTCATCATTTTTACTCCTTAATGTAGTAACAAAAGTCACAGAATCCAAGACAATTTGAATTATATTTCTTACAAATATGTTTGTCAAATCTTTTTCTTTTTCGGGTCTTTTCAGTATAAAATAAAATCCGCATATATTTTTTTTGAATTTTCAGCATCTTTTGCCGAAAATTCACGAATTCCATAGCCGATAACCGTCAAAGGAGTCAATTCCACTGAACCTTTTACCTGAAAACCGGAATTCGGCCAGATAAGTGTATTCGCAGTTAGAATATCTTCAGTTCCCGCACCTTCTTCTCCTGCAAGTATATCAGGATTATATGGGCCGGCAAATACTGCTGCAGAAAAAATGTCATGGTTCTCAATTTTTTCAGTGAATTTTCTTACAACATTTTTATCATCAATGCTGGAAAATTTTAATATATCTTTCTCCAAAGCTGAATTAACCGAATCAACCCCCTCCATAAAGGCTTCATATTGATTCCTGGATTCCGGAGTACCTGTGTAAAAAACACCGATAAGAGGTTTTTCGAGTTTACCGGCATATTCTCCGGCACTGATGAAAGCCTGCTCATAATCCCAAATCAGACGGAACAGATTATCCCCTGTCTCCGGGAGAGGTTCAGAATCGTGAAAATCTTCAGCTTTCAAGGCTATAATTTTTTTATCAGGAAACATTGAAGCCAATTCTTCAGCCGCAGAGGAGATGTAGGGACTGAGCAGGACTGTATCTTCGGCGGATGTTCTGATTTCACTGCTCAGCTTTTCAATAGAACCAAGCACCGAGTCATTCTCTATTACATCAAGCCTGATTTTCGTTCCGTCAACTCTTATATTATTCTCAATTTTCAACCCGGTACGTTCTTCAATAAAAGTATTAATCTTCGTAATGAGTCCGGGTTCATACTCCTGCTGAAGCATCGTGTTCCAGTACTTGTCGGTAATTAGAACATAGGAATCTGCATATAAAGGCGTCATTGAAATTAAAAGAAAAGACATGAGTAAAACTGTATTTCTGAGCTTCATCGGATTTATGCTAATATTCCTGTAATTAATAATCAAGCGAGATTTTCCAATAAAATGAAGAACTTGTTCAAAAGTTTCGGGTTTGCCTTGACAGTGTGCACATCCGTGATTAATCTTTATCTCGAATGAATATACAAGGAGTTAAAAGTATGACTTCATACAAGGAACTTGGCCTGGTTAACACCAAGGAAATGTTTGCCAAGGCTGTTGAAGGCGGTTATGCTATACCCGCATATAACTTCAACAATATGGAGCAGATGCAGGCTATTATTCAGGCTTGTGTCGAAACAAAATCACCTGTTATCCTTCAGGTATCAGCAGGTGCAAGAAAATATGCAAACGGTACGCTGCTGAGAAACATGGCTAAGGGTGCAGTTGAATATGCACACGAACTTGGTTATGACATACCTGTAGTACTGCATCTTGATCACGGCGCCGATTTTGAAATCTGCAAAGAATGTATTGATAATGGTTTTTCCTCAGTAATGATCGACGGTTCACATCATTCATATGAAGAAAACGTTGCACTTACCAAGAAAGTTGTTGACTACGCACACTCACAGGAAAACTATGTAACTGTTGAAGGTGAACTTGGAGTACTTGCTGGTATAGAAGACGATGTTGTTGCTGAAAAATCAACATACACCAGACCTGAGGAAGTAATTGACTTTGTATCAAAAACCGGTGTTGATTCACTTGCAATATCAATAGGAACTTCTCATGGTGCTAATAAATTCAAACCTGAACAGTGTACAAGGAATGCTGATGGTGTTCTTGTTCCGCCTCCGCTGAGATTTGATATCCTTGAAGAAATTGAAGAAAAACTTCCGGGATTTCCCATTGTTCTTCACGGTTCATCCTCTGTTCCCCAGGATCAGGTAAATACCATTAACGCAAACGGCGGTGCACTTAAAGATGCTGTCGGAATTCCCGAAGAACAGCTGAGAAAAGCAGCTGCTTCTGCAGTATGTAAAATCAACATAGATTCTGACGGTCGTCTTGCAATGACTGCTGCCATAAGGAAATACATGGCTGAAAATCCTGGTCATTTTGATCCGAGACAGTATCTTTCACCTGCCAGAGATGCACTAAAAGAACTGTACATGGCTAAGAATAATAACGTTCTCGGCTCAGCAGGAAAAGCCTGAGGGTCTTTCCAAAAAAAGTGTTTTAAGTTAGTATACAAGCCGCTGCGGTCGCAGCGGTTTTTTTTATTATCTATCAGGAGTGTATTAGTGTCTGCAAACTCAAGTACTGGAAATCCGGCGCCGCTAGGTCTGCTCGGGTTCGGAATGACTACTATTCTGCTAAATATCCATAATGCCGGGGTGTTCCCTCTTACAGCTATGATTCTGGGCATGGGGATTTTCGTAGGAGGTATCGCACAGGTAATAGCCGGTGTACAGGAATGGAAAATCGGTAATACTTTCGGAGCTACAGCATTTACCATGTATGGTTTTTTCTGGCTCTCCTTTGTCGCCCTAAAACTGCTTCCGGCAGAAATGGTAACATCTTCAACAAGCCTTGATGCCGGTTTCTACCTGCTTCTCTGGGGCATCTTTACTTTCTGCATGTATTTCGGAACTCTCAGGATCAGTAAAGCCCATCAGACTATTTTCGGTTCACTTACTGTTCTTTTTGTGCTTCTTGCCTTATCCGATTTTACCGGAAGTCATGTGCTGCATACCATTGCCGGAATAGAGGGAATCTTCTGCGGTTTTTCAGCTTTCTATACTGCTATTGCCCTTATCCTCAATGAGATTTACGGTAAAACAGTTCTGCCGCTTGGTATGGTCAATTAATTATTAAATAAATAATTGGAACCCCTGAGAAATCAGGGGTATTTTTTTCGAAAGCCATCCACCCTGGAACCGGCATTTAAGGAAAGTTCAGACTTCTCACCTCTTGCAAGATGGTGGTAGCCGATTCCTGCTATCATTGCTGCATTATCAGTACAGAGCGCCATTGACGGGAAAAACATCTTAAAATTATTTCTGGATTTCAAGGATTCTCTAAGGTAGGAATTGGCTGCAACTCCGCCGCCTGCAACTATTCTATTAATATTATTATCCTGGGCGGCCTTGAACAGCCTTTTAGTCAGCATATCAATTGCCGCTTTTTGAAAGCCGGCGGAGATATTCTCTTTTGTAGCTTCAAAACCATCATTCCTGAACTGCTCAAGCTGGTTTATTACTGCTGTTTTAAGACCCGAATATGAAACATCATATCTGTGATCACCCTTATGGAGTGAGGGGTCAGGAAAACTGAAGGCCGCCGAATTCCCGTTCTGAGCCATTTTATCAATTACAGCTCCGCCCGGATATCCGAAACCATAGTGCTTTGCAACCTTATCATATGCTTCTCCGCACGCATCATCGATCGTGGTTCCTAGAACTTCAATATCATCAAAGGCTTTAACTATTGAGATAATAGTGTGTCCGCCGGAAACGAGCAAACCCATATATGGGTATTCAATTTCAAACTCAAGTCTGGCTGCATATAGATGGGCAAGAATATGATCGACACCGATAAAAGGAATACCGCTTGAGAGTGATAAACCCTTTGCAAAAGAAAGTCCGACAAGCAGTGAACCGATAAGCCCGGGACGGTTGGTAACTGCAATTCCGTCAATTTCGGGCAGCGTTTTACCTGAAGCTTCTAGAGCCCGATTGACCACTCCAGAGATCCATTCTGTATGAGTCCTCGAAGCAATTTCAGGGACAACTCCGTTATAAGGAACGTGTATATCTATCTGTGTAGCAATTTCATTGCTGAGAATTCTTCTACCGTCCTCCACAACCGAGGCGGCACATTCATCACAAGAACTTTCAATACCGAGAACAAGCATAACTGTAAATCTATTCCTGCTGATTCATTTCAAGAAAGATTTCTGATATCTCCTTGAGAGTAAAACCGTCTTCGATAAAACTAGGATACAGCTCCAGCATTGCCTTTGCAAGCTCATCGCTTACTACATGACCAATCATAACTGCATGACCCTTTTTACCGGCCGCTTTTTTCCCTTCGTTTATTGCTTCTATAATGGAATCCTGATCCTTTTCATTGTCCAAAAACATTGTATTCCTCTTAAGGTAAGATACCGATTTTTCCGCAGCTTTTTCAGCTGAGTTAGTTTCGGCTATTGTGTAACTATCAAGAAAAAAAAGCCCGTTTTCTGACAGATATTCCATCACAATACTCATTACTTCGGGATCCGATGTTGCTTTTGATCCCATATGATTATTCATGCCCTTTGCATCCGGAAGCTGACTAAAATTATGGGCAAGAATTTCTCTTATTTCAGTGCGGCTCATACCGGTATATATAGCAGAAGCTCCCGGATCTGAATCGCCCAAGGCCTCCATCGGCTGATGAAGGATATATTCTTTACCTGCTGCTGTAATCATTGCAGCGCATTCCTCAGTATATTGCCTGTCAGGCATAATTGCAAACGTAACAGGGTATGGAATATCAAGAAAAGCTTTAAGCAGTTCGATACTGTTTCCAACATCATCTATCACAAAAACCAGTTCACCCATATCCTTTTTTTCAGGATACTCAGGATGCTCCGGAATAACAGATGTTTCAGTTATCGTATTCTCTGGTACGGTTTCCGGCACCCGGTTATTTCCTGACTCAATTACTGCAGGACTATTTTCCGGATTTTTAATTTTAGCCTGTCTGTTCATCAAAAAGATTAATAACACAAGCAGTACTATGATAAAAGCTGAAATAATATAATAGGGTTTAAGCCCCTTAAGACCCAAACCCTTTTTTTTTACGCGTTTATTAACCACCGGCTAAAAGTTATTATTAAATTACCGTTTCGTCAAGTAATACAGAATCTATGCAGTATATACATACTCTTTAAGTTTATCTGCTTCTTTTTCAAGCTTTTTAAGAGCTCTCATTTCTATCTGTCTTACAGTTTCTGGTGATATTCCAAATTTGTCGCCTATTTTCTTAAGTGTGTATTTCTTGCCGTCATAAAATGAATAACGGTACATTAGAACTTTTTTCTCTTTCTCAGGGAGAATATCAAGAGTTTTGAGAGTATCATCACGCATAATCTGCTTGATTACAGTCTGGGCAGGTTCGTATGACATATCTTCAAACATTGTAATAAGAGTTCCTGAATCTTCATTCATTTCAGCATCAAGTGAAATAACATCTCCGCTGATCTGAAGGATTGTTTCAACTTCATCTGCACTCATCCCCAACTCAATTCCAATTTCTTCATAATTAGGCTCTCTCATAAATGACTGACTTAATGTGTAGTAAGCCTGTTTAATCTTTCTGAGAGTTTCCTCCTTCCGGTGCGGAAGTCTTATAGGTCTCTTTTTATTTGAGATAGCTCTTACAATTGCCTGTCTAATCCACCATGCTGCATATGTGGAAAATCTTACATTCTTTCTGAAATCATATTTTTCAGCTGCCTTCATCAGCCCAAGATTACCTTCCTGGATAACATCAAGAAAACTCATTTCTCTGCTTACATATGGTTTGGCTATTTTTACAACAAGTCGCAGATTTGATTCAATTAGCGTTTCAACAGCTTTTCTGTCGCCAGCCTGAATACGCTTTGAAAGTTCAATTTCCTGATCAAAATCAAGAAGCGGGTATTTCTGAATCTGTTTAAAATAAGATTTTAAAGTATTGTCCTGAATGTTTTCATTCTTATTCATCTGGCATCACCTCGCATATAATATAGCAGGAAACGTGCCAATTTATATTTCACAAATAAAAAGCTTGTATTTACTTACATAGCAGTGATTTACAAAATTTACAAAGATTACTCTAAATAGAAACAGAAAAAAATGTATACTTTTTTGTACAGGAGTCGTTATAAAATAAACAATATTACTATTTTGAATATAACACTCAGATGGAAGTTTTCATGAAGTTTTTTGAACTTTTACAATTAATTTAAATATCCGGATCTGTTATTGAAGGCCGGCAGAAAGCTGCTTATACATCATTTTTGCTATACCAAGATTAGCAGTATCAGCCATTTTGGTTGCATATTCATCATAGAGCATATCTTCAAATATATCTTCAGCCATTCCGCCGTCAAGCAGCCCGGACTTGTTGACAGTCTTTTTCATTGAATCGAGCATCTGCTTGATAAAAAGAGACTCGAAATCTCTGCAGGCATCTTTCAGTTTTTTAGCTTCTGCTTCATTCTGCATTTTTTTATTAAGAATATTTCCCGCATCTGAAGTTTTTAGGTTTCTGTACTGAAGATCAGCGATATCTGCTATTTCCATCTATTATCTCTTTAAGTTATTTGCAATCTGGAGCATTGAGTCTGATGTCTGGATCGCCTTTGAGTTAAGTTCATAGGCACGCTGTGCAACTATCATGTTTACCATTTCCTGAACAACTGAAACATTCGACATTTCAAGAAACTTATGCTGGATTTTACCCATTCCATCAAAACCTGGACGACCTCCTATCGGGTCACCTGATGCGTTTGTTACCTTTAAAAGGTTTTCACCGATTGCGGAAAGCCCTGCCGGGTTTACAAAGCGGTAAAGCTGCATCTGTCCGACAAGAATCGGATCATCACTTCCGGGAACTTTTACGGTAATTCTTCCATCCTGGGTAATAGTAAGAGAGTCTCTTTCAAATCCTTCAGGAAGGACAACCTCAGGCATCAGTTTATATCCGTTGGAAGTTACAATCTGACCGTTAGAGTCAATTTTAAGTGCACCGTCTCTTGTGTAGCCGTAGGAGCCGTCCATAAGGAGTACTCTCATAAAGCCTTCGCCGGTAATGGCTACATCCGATACATTGCCTGTATTCTGAAGAGCGCCCTGAGTGTACATTTTCTGAGTAGCGGCTACTCTTACACCATGACCCACCTGAACACCTGTAGGCACCACTGTAAGCTCTGTAGCCGGGGTTCCGGCGACTCTGGTTGTCTGGTAGAGGAGGTCTTCAAAATCAACACGGTTCTGCTTGAAACCGGTTGTGTTCACGTTTGACAGGTTATTTGAAATAGTATCAATGTTGTACTGCTGTCCTGTCATTCCTGATGCTGCTGTGTAAAGTGATCTCATCATGACTTTTTACCCCCTATACCCTTGCTGCCTGATTTATAAGTTTATCGGTCATGGCATCGTGTGCCTGTATTACTTTCTGGTTTGCTTCATATGCTCTGTTGACGCTTATCATACTTACCATCTCGGTAACCGGATTTACGTTTGCAGTTTCCAGGAATCCCTGTATAGTCTTTGTTGTACCGCCGAGTTCCACTGCCCTGGGCGCACCTGATTCATTGTTGGCTGACCAGAGTGACTGGCCCTGTTTGTCGAGATATCTGGGACGTCGGAAATCGACGATTTTCAGGGTATCAACCTGCTCAAGATTAGCCCAGTCGTTTTCTTCCATTGAAACAAGACGCTGAGGGTCCTGCGCAAGATCCTTATTCTGAAACACTCTTCCCTGTTTATCAATAACGAAATTGTTCTTTTTAAGATAAATATGACCGTTTTCACCTTCTACAGGCAGTCCCTCTTTTGTTACAAGCATACCGTTATCATCAATAAGGAAGGTTCCGTTTCTTGTGTACCTTTCACCCATCGGAGTTTCGATTGTAAAAAAACCGGTACCGTCTAGCGCTATATCAAAGGGATTTGAAGTCTCTTTTAAAGAACCCTGTGAAAACTGTGTATATATTTCATTTAACTCAACGCCGGTTCCGAGCTTTCCAACCTCCGGGGTAGTATCTACAGAACCGAATGGGAACTTATATACTTCATCGTTCATTCTGCGGATTAGCATCTGCGGAAAAGCTTTCTGTACTGATGTGTCTTTTTTGTATCCTGTTGTATCAACATTGGCGAGATTATTGGCAAGGGCATCCATTTTATGGATCTGAGCCTGCATGCCGCTTGCGCCTGTATATAAGCCTCTAAGCATTTTTTCCTCCGCAAATACTTCTATAGTAAATATCGGAATACGAAAAAATGTCTTAAGATGAATCTGATTTTATTTTTATATCTTTTCAGACAGCTATTGTTTTACACAGGGCAGAACAAGCACCGGAATATCGATGTTGTTAATAAGTCGTTTTTCCCTGCTCGTATCAGACATTTTCTGGAAAAAAGACTTCTTATGATGGCCTACAATAAGCATATCGGCCTTCCATTCATTGATAATCCGTCGTATTTCTGTTACCGGATCACCTTCCGGTTCGAAATCTGCTGAAACACGTCCGGGGAAGAGCTCTTTAATTGCTTTTACAGTGTGCTCAGCAATCTCAATATTAACATTCTCTACAGGAGCAACCATTCTTCCGGCCTCTGAATATTCGATGACAAGCTGAGCAACATCAATAAGGGCTATTTCACCGCCGAATTTTTCGGCGATTTCAAATGCATCCTGAATGTATCCTGTCCCAGCTTCTTCATCATTCACAGCGATTAGAATTTTAGTAATCATAATTCCACCTCACCAATTAATGAATTTACCGTACCTACAGGTTTCAAGTTTTACCAGCGGTATATATCAAATATAATAAATACCGCCGGTAAAGGCAAAAATGATGGATCTTATCTGAACAGCATGCTGTTGAGGATATTTTCGTAGAGTTCCTGTCTGCCGCTGAGCATTTCAGGTTCCCCGTAGGCTGCAGCAAGGTCTCTGAGTGCTTCAAGACCGAGTTTTCCAGCCTCAAAGTCAGCACCCTTTCCGCTGTCAAATGAGCTGTAGCGGTCCTTGAGCATTGAAGGAATGCTGCTTTCATTCTTTACCTTATATGCAGCTTCCAATCCGAGAGCAAAGGCATCCATACCACCTATGTGGGCTATAAAGAGATCAGCAGGATCTGTGGAGTTTCTTCTGATTTTTGCATCAAAATTGAGTCCGCCTTTTCCAAGACCTCCGTTTTCAAGTACAACCATCATGGCTCTTGTTGTTTCATAAACACTTGTGGGGAACTGGTCAGTATCCCAGCCGTTCTGATAATCACCCTGGTTTGCATCAATACTGCCGAGCATTCCGGCATCTACAGCAACCTGCAGATCATGCCAAAAAGTATGTCCGGCAAGGGTTGCATGATTATTTTCTATATTCAAACGGAAATCACTATCGAGGCCGTTCTGCTTCAGGAAGCTTACGACAGTCTCGGTATCATAATCATACTGATGTTTTGAAGGTTCCATGGGTTTTGGTTCTATCATGAACATTCCCTTAAATCCGGCTTTCCGTCCGTAATCACGTGCTGCGGTAAGAGCCTTGAGAAGATGGTCTTTTTCTCGCTTCATATCGGTATTAAGCAGGCTCATATAGCCTTCACGGCCTCCCCAGAAGACATAACCGTCGCCGCCGAGGTAAATTGTTGCATCTATAGCAGCTTTAACCTGTGCCGCAGCATGTGCAACAACATTAAAATCCGGGTTTGTAAAAGCACCGTTCATATAACGGGGGTGTCCGAAAAGGTTTGCAGTTCCCCAGAGCAGTTTAACACCTGTAGCATCCTGCCTTTCTTTTGCCGCTTCTATCAATGTCTGCAGGTTCTTTTCAGACTCTGTAACTGAAGATCCTTCAGGAGCGAGATCCCTGTCATGAAAGCAGTAGAAGGGTGCACCTATCTTCGTAAAAAATTCAAAAGCTGCATCAAGTTTATCCATTGCAGCATCCACGGGATCAGATTTTGTATCCCATGGAAAGAAGTGAGTTCTTCCGCCGAAGGGGTCTCCTCCGTCACCGCAGAAAGAATGCCAGTAGGCTATTGCAAACCTAAGCTGTTCTTTCATTGTCTTGCCTCCTATGACTTTATTCTCATCATAGAATTTGAATGCAAGCGGATTATCCGAGGCCGGGCCTTCGTAATTAATTTTCCCTATTCCCTCAAAGTATTCTTTGTTTCCCTTGTAATAATTCGACATAATCTTTTCCTCCTGGCAATTATTCAAATTTTGGTTTTAACAGTTCCAGATAACTTTTATATTCTCTATAAACTGATTCATATTCTTTTACAGCAGAGGCTTCCGGAATAACAGTATTTTCTTCATCAAGCCTTATATGTTCATCTGTAATTTCTTTGATACCCGTGCCTGCGCCACCGGCCTCCAGCATCCAGAGAGCCTGGAGTGCCGCACCGAAAGCGGCGGCTTCCTCATTTACAGGAGTAACAACCTCTGCATTCAGCACATCAGCAGCTATCTGCCGCCACACCGGGTTTTTTGAACCTCCGCCTATAAGACGGACCTCCTGTGTGCTGACGCCGAGAGCCTGCAGCGATTCATACCCGAGCTTCAGCCCGAATACTGCGGATTCCATTGCTGCGCGGGTAATGTTTGACTGATTTACGTTATTCATGCTCAGGCCTGTGATTACCCCCCGGCCGTTGGGAAGACTCGGTGTACGTTCACCGCTGAAATACGGAAGGACTATAACACCGTTTGAACCTGGCGCGGTCTCAGCGGCAAGCCTGGTGAGTGCCTCGTGTTCCATATCAAAAAGCGATCTGATCTTTTCTGTCGCTACTGTACAGTTCATGGTGCACAGCAGCGGAAGCCATCCGCCGGTTGATGAGCAGAAGGCTGCAAGATTACCTTCCGGATCGATAAGCGGGCTATCACCGTAAACGTATATTGTTCCGGAAGTACCCAGACTCATCGTCATAACGCCCTCGTGGACGGTTCCGGTTCCAACGGCACCCATCATATTATCTCCGCCGCCCGTTGACACAGGAATTCCAGCCGGAATTCCGAAGGCTGCAGCGGCCCGGGCAGTTACTGTTCCGGCAGAAGCTGAGGCTTCTCTAAGCTCCGGCAGACATTCAAGCAGAGACCTGTCCGGGTCAAGAGCATTAAGCACAGCTTCAGACCAGCATCGTTTTCTGACATCCAGAAAAGCCGTTCCCGAAGCATCGCCGTATTCGGCTGAATACTCTCCAGTCAAATAGTAATTCATGTAATCGTGTGGAAGCAGGATATGCGAGAGCTTTTTGTATGCATCCGGCCTGTTTTTTTTAAGCCAGAGGACCTTTGGTGCAGTGTATCCGGGAAGTATCTTATTCCCCGCATCGGAAATAAGCTTTTCCTCACCCCCGAAAGCTGCAGTTATTTCATCACATTCTGCGGCTGTTGATACATCATTCCAGAGTTTTACGTTATAAACATTCTTTCCTTCAGAATCAAGCGGAACAAAACCATGCTGCTGTCCCGAGACTCCGACAGCCTTTACCGATTTCAGGATATCCGGAGATATTCCCTGTGCACATTTCACAGCAGCTTCTATCCACCATTCTGCCTTCTGTTCACTTGTACCGTCTGAATCTGAAATAATATCAAGTTTCTGCTGCGTAACTGCAACTGTCTTTTTCTGCTTATAGTCATATACGAGGAATTTAATACTCTGCGTACCCATATCAATACCCAGTACTGTTTCCATAAGACCTCCTGTATTTAATCTATATAAAGTTTATATTCGGTTGCTGTCTTTTAATATGGAAAGGATTGAGGTTTCATATATAAAATTGACATTAACTTTTTGAAATGTTATTTTCTGTATATGCAGATATCAATTTCAGATGCTGTATTTGTATATCTACTTCAGGATGAGGATCAGCTGCGCTGGCACAGCAGGACACACAGGCACAGCGATACTGAATATGAACTACATTACTTCATTCAGGGTGCAGGCAGCTTTAAGAATGCCGGGGTTACATGGTCGTTAAGTCAGGGTTCGCTGTTTTTCTCATCACCTGGAGATACTCACACTATTGTTCCAGCTTCAAAAACCAATCCGGTAACCTATTATGCAATTCTTTTTAAAACCGACAACAATGATGAAGAGATCACAAACCTGATGACTGAACTCATGAGCAGAAAGAAATACTACAATATCGGTACAAATTACAGGTTTTTCTTTGAGGAGCTGAAGGACAAATTTCTGTCAAATAACCGCTCACGAATGAACTCGGGGATTCATCAGTTTATATCCTTTTTATATATGATGACGGAGGGGCCCGGGTCTTTTCATTACAGCGACAGTTCAAACGCCCATATTGAGAAAGCACTGAAGATTATGCAGAACAATGTCTTCAGCAGGCTAAGTCTGGATGAGCTTGCTGACAGATTGAAACTTAATAAATCATACCTTATCAGGCTTTTCAGCAGAAAGATGAATACAACGCCGATGAAGTATCTGAATCATTTGAAAATAGAAGCAGCATCTTCAATGCTGATAAGTACAGGAATGCCGATTTATGAGATTTCAGAAAGGCTCTGCTTTTACAGCGAATTTCACTTCAGCAAGAGTTTCAAGCAGTCCAAAGGCATTCCGCCGAGGGAATACCGGATTAATTACAGCATGGAACTACCATTACCGGAACATCAATCTGGTTAACAAGTCTTCTTTCCTGACTTGTATCAGCAATCTTTCGAAAAACAGAACGCTGATGATGACCTATTATAATCAGATCGGCACTCCATTCATCTAAGATTTTTCTTATCTCACTAACCGGGTCACCCACCGGTTCAAAATCAGCTGCAATCTTCCCCGGATAGTTCTCTTTTATTGATTTAACTGTATGTTTTGCTATGTTGAGGTTTACCTCTTCTATCTGCCTTGCATATATTCCCGCATCTATATATCCGAATGAAAGCCTTGCGACATCAACAATACCGACTTCTGCTCCGAGCTGTTCGGCAAGAGAAAAGCCGGTATCAAGAATCTCAGTACTGGTTTCATTATCATTAACAGCTATAAGGATTTTTTTAATCATAGGAGACCTCATTTTAAATTAAATTCTTTTACCGCATTAAACATTGCTTCAATATTCTGCGGAGGTACATCTCCCAGTATATTATGGATTGTGTTAAAAACAAAACCTCCATTTTTTGAAAATATTTCCATACGGTTAAGTACATCAGCTCTGACCTGCTGCGGTGTCCCGCTGTTAAGGATCTCACGTGTATCTGCTCCGGCCCCCCAGAAGACTATATCATCGCCGAACTCGGCTTTTAAGCGTACCGGATCCATATCCCGGCAGTTAGTCTGTACAGGATTTATAATCTCTATTCCTGAATCGATGAGATCAGGCAGATACTGGTAGATGGAGCCGCATGAATGAAGAAAAGTATGCATGCTGCTGTTATTATGCACATAGGAACAGAGGTTTTTACGGTGATGATGAAAAAGCTCGCGATAGGCATCAATTCCCATAAAAGGGCCGGTATCCATTCCTAGATCATCACCGAAGCGAAGAATATCGATTGTGTCGCCTACAGCACTGCATACCTTTTCAAGTGTGGCCATATGCTTTTCCATAAGCAGTTCCATGAGGATTATCACATTATCCTTTTCAAGATAGATATCCATTAAAAAGTTGTCCATACGGCGGAGGAATGTACCCCATTCAAATAGGTTGCAGCCGCAGACTATCATCAGAGCCTTCCCGCTTTCTTTCTGAAGCTTTATACTTTTATTTCTCAGGTCTTCCCAGAAATCCGGAGCTGCGGTTCTGTCCCAGGGTGAATGCACCAGTTTCTGCCACAGGACCTTGTCCATGGCTTCATCAAGCGCGTCACTCATGGCAGTCCGGGAATCGGGATATCCTGATTCCCATGGAAAGCAGGTCTGGTCATAGAATGAAGCCCCGGCAGGCATCGAGGCTATTCTGGTGCCGTCTTCATGAAAGGCATCCCAGCCGCCGGAAGTATTCTGCACCGGCTTAAACCATGATGGATAAAAGGTTGTTTCATTGCCTGGTACAGGTGTCCAGTCTGATTCCGGAGCATCCGCATCATTTACATATGCCTGCGCAATATCAAGAACATCAACACCGGCAAAATCTATTACAGGGGATTCGGGAAGCACAAGCTGCTGAACCACATCATAAACCTTTGGACTGCTGTCAAATCCCATATAGGAAGTAAAGTTGCTGTAGGCTTTAACCGAAATACCTGAGCTCGGGGTAGCGCCTAAATCAACCGGAACCTGATCCGGTGTTTTATGGTCAATTGAAGCAAGTACCCTTTCACGTGATGTCATCCTGGCCTCCATGTATTTAGTAATATTTTACCATTATTTGTTAAATATTTATCATGGTTATTTCAAAAAGTCAAATTTTAATCAACCGCGGGCAATATACTTAGGATATGCAATGACGAAGATTCTGCTTGCAAGAAGGGGATTTTTTAAGTACTATTTGTTTTCAGTAAATCCTGCCAACGTAGCTCAGGGGTAGAGCAACGCTCTCGTAAAGCGTAGGTCGTGGGTTCAATTCCCACCGTTGGCTTGATTTTATGAAGAACTATTCCTTACAATACAATGAATTACATAAAAAACATTAAATCAGACTATATGCTCCTTCCTAAAAATTACCTAAATGTGCCATTTATCCTGCCTTTTATCTTTTTTAATACATATTTTAGAGTTTAGTTATGGGAAGAAAAGTAGAACCATATCGGTTAAAACAGCAAAGTGGATTCTTGTATTATAAATTAAGAGATGAAAAGTCTTTTCATTCTATTAGGCCCAATAGAAAACCCAAAGACCATTAGAAGAAAAGCAGAACAATACTGTAAAAAACTTCTCGCACTATCCCCTTCAGTTCGACAATATACAACTTTCGGCGATTATGCCGAACAATATTTTAAGGATGACGACAGTCCCTGGTGGACGCGTAAAATAGGAAGTGGAAAAAAGATTATTAGTTTTACCAGGGAACAACATCGAGCAAGGTTAGAAACTCATATTCTTCCACAGTTCAGCAATCATAGATTCTCTGAATTGTCTCCTGTGGCAATTGAGAACTGGATTTTTAATCTTGATTATTCTAATCATTGGAAACGACATATATACAATACTTTTAAAATCATATTATTCGATTTAAGAAGGGAAAATCTTATATCTTTCAGTTCCTCTGATATTGAACCACCTGTTGCGCGAAATGAATCAGAGAAAGAAATTTTATCTGATGATATGGCTTTAAAAATTTTTCCGGAAAACATTGAGGAATTCAAGGAGCTTTGGGGAAAGGGCTATAATCTTGGGGTTTTCTTGGCTTTATTGTATTCTACAGGATTACGAACCTCTGAAGCTCGTGCTCTAGTTTGGGAGGCTGTTAACTGGCAATATAATGGAATAAAGGTAATTCAAACAGTCAATAAAGATGGTGATTTCTGGATCCCAAAGGGAAAATCAATACGAGTAATTCCAGTTCGTTAATCGATGTTAACAGAGGTATTATGATTTTCTAACACTATAAAATGCAACACTTGAAGGCGAATGTATCTACCTTATAATTGCTGCTAATCATAAAAAATATTTATACTGTGTAGGGCTTAAAAATTAAAAGATTTCCCAAAAACAAGCTGAGATTTCAAAAATACTCATTTTTCACTAATTTATATAAAACTGCGTATTACTTCAGTAAAAAAAACAAGAATTTATATACAAAAGTATGACTTTATTACTTGAAGCTCTAATAATTTTATACGATTTTACACAAATTTGTGTAATTTTCCTTGTACTCACCTCACATCAGGTTTATATTCAATTGATTTACTAAATCTATTTAAAAAGATAGCCATTCTAAAGAGTTTACATTTTAACTATCTCAGACTTCATCATTGATAAATATTTATGCAGCTGAATTATGGTGAGTATGGAAAGGAGTTGTAATGAATACTTTGTACGAGAAGATTCATAGTATACACAGAGTAAAAAAACTAATGCATGGAGATGATCACAAGAAACTCCTGGAAACATGTGGCAAGTCTTGTGCGAAATCTCAATATTCAAAGGAATTAGCCAGGGCTTTAACCGGAGATTTGCCCAATTTTGCGGATATTGATCACCTGGTAGATATGGTACAACCTCAATTAAAAGATAATCAGAGATTATCCAAAGAAGGAAAAACAATTGTCCTTGAATCCCCTTCCTGCGTCTGCCCTCTGGTAAATAACGGTACAATAGTGGATCCGGATTTCTGTAACTGTACAATAGGAAAAACAAAAGCAGTCTTTGAATACTTACTCGGGAAACAGGTACAGGTGGTTCTGGAGAAAACTATCCTTAATGGAGATGACTGCTGTAAACAAAGGATTTTACCTTATTAGATTTTACGGGCTGAATCCTCATCCTGATAAATTTCGAAAACACGATCAAGTTTTGTGAGTCTCAGAACAGAGATTACCTGTTTCTGTCCGCCGAAAAGTCTGAAAAAACCATCAACTTCCCTTGTTGCCTTTAAGCCTGAAACCAGCGCAGCCATTCCGGAGCTGTCCATAAACAGGAGGGATGATAAATCTACAATAATTTTCTTAAAGCCTTTTTCAATCAGATTAGCAGTGGTCCGTTTAAGTTCAGGAGCACTTAAAGCATTAAGTCGTCCGATTAAAGTAATTTTTATATTCTCATTGTCGAATTCGTGTACTTCAATTTCAAAATCCATTTTGCATTCACTCCTATTTCAGTTTATCCGCGTTGAAATATTGATTCCGGCGGCCGGGGGAACCATCCTTCCGGTAATTTGTAAAACGCCGCCCTGATTATTACTGAAAGCATTATAGCATTATAAAGACCCCAGAATGTATTAATAAATAATCCGAAAAAAGTTAATTCGGAGCCAAGCACAAAATAGCTAATAAAACCATAAATTATTGCCGCTGTAGTTAATATAATTATCGTCAGCTGGGGCCAGAACAGCTTAAATTTCGATTTATCTCGCTGTTTTCTGTCTTTGGATGTAACAACAAAGGGTAATTCTTTTTTAAACAGGGCTGTAAAGGTTGCCTTTATAAACAGTGGGAACAGTGCAAGATTATACTGCTCTCCTCTCCATACCGAGATTCCCCACGACAGATAGCGGAATGTGATCTTGTTTAGTATAAAAAATGGAAGAAGTCTAAAGAGGAAGCCCCAGGACCAGACAGAGACCGGGGCAATACCGGTAAACAGATAAAGGATTGGTGAAATTATCAGTAGCAGATTGAAGATACCGTTAAAGTATGAATTTATTGTAGCAAAATACATTAGTCGCTGGGAAACAGTTAGACCTTTCAGCAGGAAGGGATTTGATCTTAGAAATACCTGAATTGTTCCCTGAGCCCATCTCAGCCGCTGCTTCAGGGCACTGGAAAGATCCTCAGGAGCCAGTCCGTATGCAAGAATTTCTGAATGATATATGCTTTTCCACCCAGCTGCATGAAGACGCATGGATGTAGCCATATCCTCGGTAATACTTATCGTGGACATTGACTGTACCGGGATTGCTTCATCCGAACGTGTAAGGTTTATATTTTCAAATACATCTGAATTAATCCCTATTGAAGTCCCTGTTTTAGCTGAGCCGGTCTGTTCAGCAATTGAATCCCCATCCTTAATAATATGGTTATATGCCTCAGCAGCATTCATATCACCGTTAACAGCAAGATTCTTTAGCATGTCTGCTATTTCATCGAAGCTGTCTATTGCTACAAGATGTTCAACCTTATGTATTGTCGCCCTAATCTGATCGCTGACTATTTCAAGCGATTCATTCTGCTTCAGAAGCCTTTCTGCTTTTTTCAGTCCGATATTAAGGATATGCTTTGCCTGACGGGTTATATCCGGTTCAGCAGTCTGCAGTCTTCCTGCTTCCTTTTTAAGCGCCTTGATACCGTGCCTTATCTGAGCTTCCATCTCTTCGACAAAATTGACAATGCCCAGCTGAACCAGGGCCTCACGTCTGAGCATTCCATTTGACCCGCAGAAGTAGGAGGCGTTGTGTCCATCCTTCCCCTCCTGTATAGGGCCGTAAAACAGCGGAGCATCGTTTCCGAATGGATCCCCCGGAGGTATATTATAAAAATGCTGCGGAGTCTGAACAAAGGCAACTTCAGGGTCCTCAAAATATCCTATTATTTTTTCTATGATCGACGCTTCCGGAATCTGATCAGCATCCAGAACCAGAATAAATTCTCCTGAGGTCTGAAGCATCGCGTTGTTTATATTCCCGGCTTTTGCATGTCTGGGTTTATGTGCCCATTCGATTCCGCGTGTAATATAGCCGCATTTAAATTCCTCAGCAAGGTACTTCATTTCAACCCTGTTGCCGTCATCAAGAATATGAATACTTTTATCCTTCCAGTTTATCCGCGAGGCTGCAGCGACAGTAATCCGGACAAGCTCAGGCGGTTCATTAAGGGTAACAATAAATACATCTACATCAGCTTTTTCTGGAGGCTTCGGAGAAGTTCTCTTCATTGGCTTCCAGACCATATAAATAAAAAGAAAGCTTTCGATGATACCGTAAGTTTCAGCAATCACAACTGGAATTGCAAACCAGAGCGCATTTATATTGAGGCTTTTAAAATAACGCCAGATTATGTAATTTAGGGCGGCAAAGACTGTAATTAAAGCCAGAAACCTGAACAATGCAATCCGCTTTTTCTATTTTACGGGATCATCATTAGGACCGAAGTTTTCAATAAATTTTGTTTTAAGTTTCAACCCCATCAGTTCAATTCCTTTCCTTATGAAATATTTTTCCTTAAAATCCAGTGATTTTCGGGTCTGTTTTCTCCGCCTGCACGATACTCAACATAATCCATAATCTGGTTGATCATCCATATCCCATAACCGCTTTCATTCGGTGATGCAAAATCGGGTACAGCCACAGATGTAATTTCAAAAGGTTTTCCACGGTCATACAGATTCAGTTCAATATTATTATAATTCAATTCAACCGTAATTGAAATTATACCGTCATTTTTTCCATCATCCCCTTTTCCGTAAGAGTGCTTAATCATATTGGTTATTAGTTCTGATGCAGCCAGTTCGATGCCATTCATGATTTCTTCACCGTATCGTCTGCATTTATCACTCACCCAGGTAACCAGAGAATCAAGGTGTTCAAAGTCTCCGGGTTCCTCTATTGAGAACTCCTGCTCTTCAGCCCTGATGGCGACCATCGTGATGTCATCATTTGGATTTTCCGCCTTCATAAAGTCATTTAACTCACTGTATAAGGTAGCGATCACTGTCGGCGCATCCATATTCTGTTCACAGCATGATTGTATAGAAGTTTTCAGCCGGTCAAGACCGAATAGAACATGTTCAGCATCTTCAGCTTCAGTTACACCGTCACTGTACAGGAACAGAAGATCTCCGGGCAGCATATAAAACTCTTTAATATCGGTTACAAGATCTTCAACTATGCCGATCGGAATTGTTGTAGGCAGAAGCCTCGCTACTTTATTTTTTCTTGCGAGATACAATAATGATTCAGTATGCCCTGCGCTTGTGTAACTTATCAGGCCGGTTCCTCCGTCTATCCTCGTCATCTGCATCGTAATAAATTTTTCCGAGTTATTAAGATCGTCATACATTGAACTGTTCAGGAAGGCAAGCGATTTATCCGGCAGATTTTCCTCGCTTACAGAAGCACGCAGAAATGCCCTTGTAGCGGCGGCAAGCAGCGCAGCCGCCACACCCTTTCCTGCAATATCAGCTATTCCTATTTCAAGAATTTCATCAGTGATATTATAGCAGTTATAAAAATCTCCGCTTACATACTGAGCCGGTATCGCAATTGAGGCAATCTGAAATCCGTCAATCACCGGGGCTTTTGTCGGAAGAAGGCTCATCTGGATTTCCGAAGCGATCTCAAGTTCTTTCTGAAAGAGCTGCTGTGTTATTAGTTCATCCTGCAGGGATTCCAGTTCACGGGTACGGAGTTCCACCATTTCACCTAGATCCCGTGAATACTCTATCAGTTCTTCCTCCTGCCTTCTCTGGTCTGTGAAGTCTTCAACAGTGCCTACATAGCCCAGGATAGTATCACCATCCCGGTAAACTGAGATTCTCACATCAATCCAGCGTATATTTCCAATACCGCTTTTTATTCTGTACATTGTATGAAAATTTTCATTGGTTCTGACAAAATCTTCCCATTTTTTATAAACAGAGGCCTTATCAGTCGGGTAGACGATTTTTTTCCAGCCGTCTTCAAGTGCCTGTTTATAGCTCAGGCCGGTTATCTCCAGAAACTTGTCGTTTACGAATACACAGTCTCCGTCCAGATCTGAAAGAAAAATTCCTACGGGTGAATATTTGCTCATTGTACGGAACATTTCTTCACTCTTGCGAAGTTTTTCCTGAGTACGCTTCTGCTCGGTTAAATCATGAACTATGACGGCTCGGAGCATCTCATCATTCTCTTTAATTATGGTCTTTGCATTCATCTCTATCGGGAATTTACTTCCGTCTTTCCGGAGTCCCTGAGCTTCATAATTTCCGGCTATTGAATTTACAATTTTTATAGTAACGGTTTCATGAGACTCAGGAGCAATGATTGACAGAATCTCACAGCCTTTAATATCCGCCTTTGAAGAATATCCGAACATTCTGCTGAACTGTTCATTGCAGTTAACAATTCTTTTTCCGTCATGAAAGCCGATACCTTCGTTCGCAAGTTCCGTGAGACGTTTTAAAACCTTCTCATTATAGTCAGCCTTTTCAAGCGCCGTTGTAAGTTCATCATTACTATGTGCCTGCTCCAAGTCTGAATAATATTTCTTATCTATGAAGCTGTTTATAGCAATATGAAATATTACGGATAAAATAAGTGATAATGTCATACTGAATACAAAATGGACCAGATATTCAGACTGATAATTGACACCTGCGATTCCTGAAATAAAGATTACCCAGCAAACGAGAGTTATACAGGCTGAAGTAATAAACCATTTTCTACCAGGCTGGAGCATCGACAGCCCTATAATAATAATCATAATATTTATCGATTGAAGTATATCTGCCGAAACATGCATATGAATCAGTGAGTTTGCCAGAACAGCTGTAAATATAATAAATGAATATAGATGAGCATTTCTTTTATCCAGTTTATTCTTTAAATACAGGAACTTTAGAATAATAAAAAGCCCGGAAGAGGAGAATGCCGTAACAGACATAATCAATGCGTTTGTTCCGTTGAGAAATATAAGGTGCGTTACACCCAACAGTAGATAGACTATCAGGGTTCCTGACAGAATACTGCCTATAGCGGTATACAGGATATTGTTCAGATAATCCTGTCTGGAATGATATTTGTTCGGGCCGTTTTCTATTCCGGATTCAGTCATACGCAATCTTTCTCCGCTAAAAGATGTTATTAACTAAAATTATATTGGAGAAAGATACGTAAAGAAAGTTTCTACCCGATTAATGGTATTCATCGCAGCATTTATACCATCCAAGCAATTTGTTTGCTAAGATGGTATGATTCTTTTTAGAAATTTAACGTTCATCACCCAAATATTCGATCGATTGAAAGAAGTACACGATCCGCTTCAAAAGGTTTTATGATAAAATCCTTGGCGCCCATGCTCAGAGCCTCGAAGACAAGCGCTTTTTGGCCTACAGCACTTACCATAATTATCTTTGCATCCGGAAATTCAGCAAGAAGATTTTTTAATGCCTCCATACCATTCATTTCTGCCATTGAAATGTCCATCGTAACAAAATCAGGCTGATGTTTTCTATAGAGTTCAATTGCTTCCCTACCGTTCTCGGCCTCTGAAACAATCGAATACTTTGATGAAAGAATATCCCGGAGACGCATTCTCATCACTGCTGCATCGTCTACTATAAGTCCTTTTTTCATAGCCCTTCCTCCGTTAACGCAATATTTATCTCAAAAGAACCTATCTCCGAAAGGAAAGATAGAGATATTGTCTGAAGTGTTAAAAAGTCAATAACCGATGCCCCTCCACTGAAAACAGCAGGAGGAGTTATATCAATCCGATCATTTTCTCCTGCCAGGATGATACTTGCCTGGCCTGTAATTATATTTGCCAGCTCTGAAACAGCACTGTTTGTTAATTTCTTTAATTCAGCAGGAAGCTTACCCGGAAGCATTGCTTTTGCAACAGCCATACCTACATAGGCGTCCATTGAATATACCACCTGCCCCTTAACCGCTCCGGTAACGCCTATAATAATTGATAGATCTTTTGAAGGGACAGGAGACTGTTTTACATTTAAAGCATTACGATTTAATTGTACTCCCAGCTCCTTTTTAAATGTAGTCACGGCTGCGGTTATAAATGGATTTGCATATTCCGCTCTCATCTTTACTTCTCCTTATATTTATACTCTGTTAGTAATAGGAATTATAATTTCAAATGTAGAACCTTTGCCAATTTTTGAACTGACTTCAATTGAACCACCAAGTTTATCAACCTCCTGCTTCACAGAAGCAAGTCCTACACCTCTCCCAGAAGTAATATCAACATCCTGGCGTGTTGAGAATCCGTCTGCGAACAGTAATGAATATAGCTCGGAAGTATGCAGAGTTTGATCCTGAGCAATAAGACCTGAATCCTTTGCTTTTTTCTCAATTATTCTGGTATTGATTCCCCTTCCGTCATCACTGAATTCAAGAGAAATTGATTTTTTATTTACAGTAATATTTAAAATAATTGAACCCTCTGGTGTCTTTTGGAGAGATTCACGTTCATATGGATACTCTATTCCATGATCAAGCATATTATTGATTATATGGGAACATGACTCAACTAGAGAAAGGTAATGATCGGGCACGATCTTAAAATTCCCACCCTGTATAACCATTGGATTTATTCTTTTCCCAAGTTTCTCAGCAGAAACAGCCGCTATAAATGGGAGCCGTGAAAATAACTCAGCGAGCGTAATCTTCCTGAATGAATCAAGGAACATTGCTAATTTTTTATCTTTAGAGACTTTCTTTAGAACATATGCATATAACTTTTGGAATTCCTGACGTGGAATTATGATTCCATTTGATTCTTCAATCCAAGCGTCGCCCATTGTATCTGTTATTGATTTCAATTCTTTAAAGTAGGATTTTCTAAGCTGTATAAGTATTTCTTTATATGATATTTTTGTTTCAATCAGCATGCTGTCTGAGATCATGGTTTCAGATTCATGTGCAAAACTCTGTGTATCAGTGAATCCGAAATAACCGGAATCTCCTTTAAACGTATGAAGAATTCTCATCAGATTTACCTTTTCTTCTTCAACGGGTAAATTGGAAGAATATACTTCCAGATATGCAAAAAGATTATTTGCAGATTCAAGAAAATGAGCAAAAAAGTACTTGTTGTGAATGGCCCGGAGTATCCTGTTTTGGCGTTCAGCTTCACTTCGATTCTTTTCTGCAACCTGTTTTTCAAGTGTGATATCCTGAAGGATACATAATATTTTGTTCCCTGCAATCTCTTTATAGCTGATGCGGATATTTTTACCTAAGACATCTGTTTCTTTTTCAGTAAGATCAAAAATAATTTCAGCCTTGGATTTTCCCTGAAAATATAATCCAAAACCCTGTTTAAAATCCGAAATAATTTCAGTTTGACCTGCAAAAAGAAGATCAGCAACAGAAAGATCTTTTATTTCTTTTCCGAAAATATCCGTGCACCCTTTCGAATAGTCGGGATTGACCTGGAAATTTTCACCGAATGTTAAAAAGCCTTCCTCTGCACTGTCAAGGATATTTTTAAGAGAAGAAGTTCGTTCCGCAACTGTCTCCTCAAGCGTCCTATTTATTTGTTCCACCTGCTCATTTACAACTGATAATTTTCCCGCAGCCCTCATCGAGCGAATGAGCATGAAAATAAAAAGTGCGGCAAGAGAGAATAGAATAATTAAAAATAACAGAACTGTCCTTGAAACATCTTCAAAACTTGAAAGCGAACCTTCTATTGATAAAATCCAGCCCAGTTTTGTAAGCCCTATGTAGGCAGTATACCGATCACTTAAAGCATCTGTTTCAATTAAAAATGAACCTTTAAATACATCATTATATTTTTTATCCGAAATATCAAGATAACTATTTTCCCCACTGACTATCGATCTATTAATGGAGTCTCCCTGACCGTTAAACAGTCTTATTATCGATCCCTCCGCTGCATAGGTTGTTTCAATAATTTCACTGATAATGTCTGTGGAAATATCTGACGATATGACTCCATAAAGAATTCCATCAACATAAACAGGTTTTGATATCGAGATAATGGTCTTGCCCGTCTGAAGATCCACATAAGGGGGAGTTATAACGGTATTGCCGTATTCGAGTGCGGTTATAAACCAGGTTCGTGATGTCCAGTCATAATCTTCAGGAACTGTCCAGTTTGTTGCATAAACCGCATAACCGCCAGCACCCGGCGAGGCTGCAGATCCAAAAAAGATATCGATATAATCGCCGTCATCCGCTTTGATACTCATAAGCAATTTTAGTAATTGTTCAGGATCATCCGGATAATATTTTATATTCTTGCTGATCAGATCGATAGTCTGTTCTTTCTGCTTCACCCAGTTGTCAATTTCCTTCGAAGTTCCGGTTAGCGCACTCTCGGCGATACGCTCAATATGAACAGCAACCGAATTAAAATATGTTATAACTATGTAAGCATAAGCACCTATCGCTAAGATGCTTAAGATGATTGCAAGTAGAGCTTGTCTCCCCCGGGAATTGGATTTACTCTTCACAGACGCCATAATTTCCTCTAATGTCAAATATTCGATAATATTTATTATCAAAATAGAGTATAGTGACATTTTTTAGAAATATCGCTTCTTTTTTTTCCCAAACGAAATTTTTTATTTTTTTTCGTAATTCTATTATTATACTAAGGCAATTTCAAAACTCACTGATTCAGTAAATGCATGGCAGCCTTCACACCGTCTGCAGCGCTCGAAATAATTCCGCCTGCATATCCGCTGCCCTCTCCTATTATATAAAGGTTTTCAAATCCCTCCGCCAGCCCGGCTGTATCTCGGCAGACCTGGACGGGTGAACTTGTTTTACTCTCAAGTCCCATTATAACACCGATTTCAAATCCCCGAATCCGCGATGAGAAATCCAGAAGACCTTTTCTAATTGATTTATGAACAGAATCCGGAAAAAGTTCCCACAACGGGTATTCGGAAAGGCCGAGACTGTAGCTGGTCTCCGGCAGTATCCCTGAGTTTTTTGCTGCCGTAAAGTCTGCAATACTACAGCATGGAACTGAGTATCCGCCGGTTGCTTTAAAAAACCGCTGTTCAAGGCTTTCAAGCCAGTCCAAAGCTTCCAACGGACTGCTTTCTCTTCCGGTAATCCTGTCTATAGATATTCCGGCAACACATGCAGCATTAGCAAACCTACCGTCCCGCTTATATTCGCTCATACCGTTTACAATGTTCTGGCTCTCAAATGCAGCCGCCTGTACAATTTTACCGCCGGGACACATGCAGAATGTATATACTGGATGCCCTTCATCTGTATTTGATGTAAGCCGGTATTCTGCCGCCTTTACGCCCGGCAAAGCCTCTAATCCCCACTGCGCCCTGTTAATCAGGGTCTGGGGATGTTCCACCCGGCTTCCTATTGCAAAATTCTTGTTCCGGAACGGTACATTTCTTTTAATAAGCATACGGTAGGTGTCAAAAGCCGAGTGCCCAGGTGCGATGAGCAGTGCATCACAGGGCAGACAGCCGGCTGGAGTAACTGCTTCAGTTATCCTGCCGCCGGATGAATCTGGAATGATGTCTGTAAGTTCTGTTTCAAACATTATTTTTCCGCCGAGCTCCTCGTACATCAACCTCAGCTTTTTGACTATCATTTTCAGGTTATCAGTTCCCAGATGGGGATGAGTCATATACTTTATTTCAGCCGGAGCACCGGCTTCGATATAGGTATCAAAAATATAGTTGCGTTCAAGCTTTATACTCTTTGTACGACTTGTCAGCTTTCCGTCGCTGAAAGTTCCGGCCCCGCCTTCACCGAAGGCATAGTTGGAAGCTGTCGAAAACTCGCCTGTCGCCTCAAAACGCTCTATTGCCGCAGCACGCTTCTCAACATCAGTCCCGCGTTCAATAACCCTTGTATTGAACCCGGCCTTCTGAAGCGTATAGGCGGCAAAAATACCAGCGGGTCCGCTGCCGGCAATCAGTATATTTTTGTTTCTTTTTGATAAAGGAATTTCAAGCTGCTTTTCTTCGAATGAGTCTCCAGGCAGAGCCTCTGATATTACAAGAACTCCAAGACGCCACAGAATATTGCCCTTGCGTCTGGCATCAAGACTTTTACGCCGTATTTCGTAGCTGAAGCTGCCCAGACCGGTTTTCTTCCTGATCTGAGCCTTCAGCTCATTTTCTGTATAAGCAGTCGGCAGACTAAGCTCGATCTCCCGAAATCCCATTTCAGCCGGCCTTCTTTTCAAACTGGCTGTTGTAAAGCTCTGAATAGAATCCGCCTGCGGCCATCAGCTGCTCATGGTTGCCCTGTTCCACTATATCTCCATCCTTCATAAACAGAATGAGGTCGGCATTTTTAATTGTTGACAACCTGTGAGCAATAATAAAGGAGGTACGTTCAGCCATAAGATTATCCATGGCCTTCTGTATGTGTATTTCTGTTCTGGTATCAACCGAACTTGTAGCTTCATCGAGTATCAGCATTTTAGGATCGGCCAGAATTGCCCTGGCTATAGTCAGAAGCTGCATCTGTCCTTGTGAAATATTGCTTGCTTCTTCATTGATTACCATTGAGTAACCGCCGGGAAGCGTTTTTATAAAGTGATCAGCATGTGCTGTTTTAGCCGCAGCATATACTTCTTCATCGGTGGCACCGGGGCGTCCGTATCGGATATTTTCCATTACAGTCCCATTGAACAGCCATGTATCCTGAAGAACCATTCCGAACATCCGCCTTAGATCACGTCTGCTGTAATCGGTGATATCATTTCCGTCAATTAAGATTTTACCCTTGTTGATATCATAGAAACGCATCAGAAGCTTTACCATAGTCGTTTTTCCGGCTCCGGTTGGACCTACAATTGCTACCTTCTGACCGGGTTCTGCTACAGCTGAAAAATCGTTGATGATTACCTTATCTTCAGTATAGCCGAAATTAACATTCGCAAACTCAACCTTTCCATTAAAGTTCCGCACCTTAAGAGGATCATCAGTCTCCGGAATCTGCTCTGGCTCATCAAGAAATTCAAATACCCTTTCAGCTGCAGCAGCAGTCTGCTGGAGAATATTGGAAATATTGGCAAGCTGGGTTAGAGGCTGCATGAATGATCTTACATACTGAATAAAAGCCTGAATGTCTCCGACGGTAATTGCCCTCTGCACAGCAAGGTAGCCTCCTAGAATGCTGACTCCGACATAACCGAGGTTTCCGACAAACATCATTATAGGATGCATGAGCCCTGTTAGAAACTGTGATTTCCATGCTGATGTGTAGAGGGTATCGTTTAATTCACTGAATTTTTCAATACTCTTTTTTTCTCCGTTAAAAGCCTTCATTACTACATGTCCGCTGAACATCTCCTCAACATGTCCGTTGACATGACCAAGGTAATCCTGCTGCTGTTTGAAATACTTCTGTGATTTTTTTATTATCACACTTACAAAGATCATAGACACAGGGATTATTACAAGTGCAACAAGGGTCATCATCCAACTGATTGAAAACATCATAACTAGAACACCTGCAACTGTAGCAACCGAGGTTACGACCTGTGTAAGGCTCTGGCTGAGTGTTCGGCTGACGGTTTCAACATCATTTGTGATTCTTGAAAGAACCTCGCCGTGACTGGTTGTATCGAAGTAGCCAAGAGGCATCCGGTTAATCTTTTCCTCAATATCTTTTCTAAGTCTGAAGGTTACCTTTGCTGAAATTCCGGCCATTATCCAGCCCTGAATGTAATTCGCTGCGGTTGAGATCAGATAGAGAATCAGAACTGTTATCAGAATCCTTGCAACAAAACCGAAGTCTATTCCGCCTGTTCCGCTGATCTGTGCCATCACGCCTTCAAAGATTCCGGTAGTTGCCCTTCCGAGGATCTTAGGTCCGAGTATCATGAACACTGTTGATACAGCAGATACAATGAGAGTAAAGAAAACAGCAACCTTATACTTTCCAAGGTACTGCAGAAGAGTCTTCATGGTTCCCTTGAAGTTTGAAGCCTTGTCTCCCGGTATGCCCGAAAGATGAGGAGGTCCCCCCCCCATCGGACCGCGGCCGCCGCCGGGGCCTCGCCCCATCATAGGCCCGCGCGGGCTGTTATTCATCTGTGTTTTTTTATTATCACTCATTGAAGTTCCTCCAGTGACAGCTGTGATGTAGCAATTTCACGGTATGTTTCACAATTTTCCATCAGGTCGCGGTGTGTGCCTATGCCTTCAACCCGGCCGTCTTCCATAACAATAATCTGGTCTGCACTCATTACGGTAGCAACTCTCTGTGTAACTATAATTACAGTGCTGTTTTCGGTGCGTGATGCAAGAGCTTCCCTCAGCGCCGAGTCTGTCTTGTAGTCAAGTGCGGAGAAACTGTCGTCAAAGATATAAACAGGCGGCTTCTTTACAAGCGCCCTTGCAATTGACAACCGCTGTTTCTGACCGCCGGAAAGATTACTTCCTCCCTGGGAAACGGGAGAATCAAATCCGTCATCAAGTTTACTGATAAACTCCGCAGCCTGGGCAACTTCAGCAGCATCCGCCACAAAGTCAACTGAGGCATTCTCATCTGCATACTTCAAATTGGATTCTACTGTTCCTGAAAACAGTGTTGACTTCTGCGGAACAAAACCTATTTTATCGCGCAGATCATGCTGAGTCAGATGACGGATATCAAGCCCGTCAATTTTTATTGTACCCTCGGTAACATCGTAGAATCTGGGAATAAGGTTAACCAGTGTTGATTTACCTGAACCTGTTGCACCGATAACTGCTGTAGTCTGTCCCGGTTTTGCAGTAAAACTAATCTTATCAAGTACATTTTCGGGAGCTCCTGGATATTTAAAAGAAACATTATCAAAAACAATTTCCGGTTTAAAATTATCGTCAAAGTTTTCCGGTTTCTCCGGATCGTTAATAGTGGGTTCAGTTTCTATTACCTCTGCTATTCTGACAGCTGAAACTGCAGCTCTGGGGAGCATGATGAACATCATGGACATCATCAGAAAGGACATTACTATCTGCATGGCATACTGAAGGAAGGCCATCATATCGCCGACCTGCATTGCCGAGTCTGCTATCTGGTGAGCACCGACCCAGATGATTATAAGCGAGAGTCCGTTCATTATCAGCATCATCAGCGGCATCATAAATACCATAATACGGTTTACAAAAAGAGTATTATCAGTGAGATCACTGTTTGCCTTCTCAAACCGTTTTTCCTCATGAGGCTGCATATTGAATGCACGAATAACAAGCATACCCGAAAGCCCCTCACGGCTGACAAGGTTAAGCCGGTCTACAAGTTTCTGCATCAGCTTGAATTTGGGAATGGCCACAAAATACATGAATATCACTATAAGGCTGAGTGCTCCTACGGCAGAGGCGATAACCCACCACATGGAGGAGTTCTTTCCGATAGCCCTTATTATACCGCCGACTCCTATAATCGGAGCATAGAAAACCATTCTTATCAGCATGACTATAACCATCTGAAGCTGGGTAATATCGTTGGTGCTTCGCGTGATAAGAGAAGCTGTCGAAAACTTGTCGAATTCACGGCTTGAGAAATTTTCAACCTTTTCAAAGATGCTTGAACGCAGATCTCTGGAAAATCCGGCAGCAACCCGTGAAGCAAGAAAACCGACTATAATTGTGCAAAAAGCGGCAACAAGAGTGAGCAGAAGCATCTGCCCTCCGATTCTAAGAATATATTTGTGCTGTATCGAAGCTGTATCCATCCCCAGAGCATCATATTCTGCCTTTACAGAACTTACGGCAGCCTGTTCAATCATAGTAGGCGACATAGCCTGTATTGATGAAGTCATCTGTTCAAGAATCATCAGACGCTGTTCTGAACTCATGGCACTAAGCAGAGCGGCAGGATCAGCCCCTTCAGGGATGGGCATTTTATCGATATTCCCTGCGGCTATCAGCGCCGGAGCCATAAGATGGCTTAATTCATCAAGCAATGTCTCATCAACCGATCTCAACAGGTAGATATTTTCGCTCTCAGCTGCCGGATAAGTTTCAATGAGGACATCGGTATTAACCTCAGTTTTCACATATGCCGACTCTACTGTTCCAATATCCTCATCAGTCATAAAAAGCTTCAATAACGACATGCCATCTTCACTCATTGCTACAGGGACCGAGCTGTCTATGCCGCCCTGCTGGATACCTGTATTAACAATTTTTGACATATAGTCAGGTAGAGCAAGATCTGCGTTAGCCTGAATAAATAGAAGCAGTATTGAAAACAGTACTGCCGGGAGGTATGGCTTTAAGTATTTACCAAGTTTTAAGATCATTCTGCATACTCCATTTCATTTGCTTTTCTTACCAATATATTCACTCCATTTAAAACAGCATCCAATTCATCTTCGGAAAAGCTTTCTGTCAGGCCGCTTATCCAATCGTAACGAATCCGATTACCCTGTTTTATTAGTTTTGTTCCCTTTTCGGTCAGTTCTATTTTTTTTGCCCTTCTGTCATCAGGATTCTCTACCCTGATTATGTACCCGTTTTGAACAAGCCTTTCCAGTAACTGACTGCTTGCTGCATTGGTTATTCCCAGTTCTTCGCCAATATTTGAAACCCCGCAGCTCCTGCATCTGTTTATATGCATCATTGCGCCTATCTGGGACATTGATAAATTCAGTTTTTTTGACATTGACATAAACCCACGCATTGAATTCTGCATGCTTATCCTTGTTAGTCTCTGAAGTGCGGTATTTAGTTCTGTCTGCTTATTCATAGATCTGTTAGCCGTCCAAATAGTTAAGTTTACTTAAATATAAGGACAGCTTAATCAATAGTCAATTATAAACTTAACATCTTTTAATATTTTATGAGTATCAGGACTCTAAACTAACATATACCACCAAAGTGGTATGCCAAAAGTAAGCATTTTTCTTGTATATGTGCTAATTCTATTAGAAAATAAGACATTATTTTTGAAAAACAAAAAAAGTTAAGATAATTTAAAAATTGAAATTAAAAACAAAGAAAAAGGTTAATTGTAAAAAAAGGTTAATTGTAAAAAGTTGAATGTAAAAATCCTGTTGCCTGATTGAATTGAAAACAGGGCTACATCTTAAGCAGCTGATATGTAAAATATACTGCTGCTAAAGCATCATCATAAGCTCCTTTGTCGGAAGGGAATTTGATGATGCTTTTTTTTATGCCCGAATAATAGTCAGGGACAGTCTTCGGCTGAAGAATATCTTTACAGAGGTTCCAGATATTTTCGAGTTCATCATCCCTGAACCACTCAAGAAAATTTCGATGATTATGAAGGAATTTCTCCTCTTCACGTGCCTCATCCAGGAAATCCCGAAGCCCCTGCCCCTTCATCATATTTCTCTCCTGGAAAATAACTGAGAGCGGCGGCTCCATCTGATACAGGTTTGCATAAAGACTGTACACAGTCTGGTTAAAAGCATCCCCGTTGACTGTTTTGTCTTCCGAGAAGATATCATTCAGATATTCACCCTCAGTATCAAGATGATACATGGCAATAATAAAATTGAGCGTGTTCCAGATCGTAGTCGGAGATGCTGCAAGTTTTTTTACCTTATCATAAGCGGTTGTACAGCCTATTCTGCCTAGAGATTTTGCTGCATTTGAAACAACAGCCGGATCCGGATCGTCAAGCAGCCTTAAAAGCAGCTCCTGGGTTTCAACAGAGGGATATGCACCCAGAGCAAATATAGCCTTCAACCGGTGATATGAATAAGGTTCCTCAGCTTCATGCAGAAGTTCAGGAAGAAGAATAGGCCTATGGTTCGTATACAGTGAAGTAATAAGTTCACCTTTATCGGAAGAGAGAGGGCTGGATAAAATGTTTCGGATTTCATCCGTTGCCATTTTGGAATTATTCAGACCAATATTCATCAGAAGTGTCTTCCGCTGAATTGCGTTTTCGGTTGAATCGAGTTTGGAAATACTCTGATATGTCGAAAGGTTTGACGGTGAAAAAATTATGGCAGCTGCTTCAGCTGGCGAAATAGAACCGCTTTCTTTTATCCTGAGCGAAATAAACAGAGAAAACAGGCAGAGTACTGCCGCAAAAATAAAGGTGAAGGAATACCCATTTACAGCCGCAAAAGAGTCACTGCTTTTGGAAAAATCCGCCAGCTTTCCGCCAGTGAGACCGATTATCAGGGCAAAGAAAGCTATAAAAAAATTCAGCATACTTGAAAAACCAACCGAATCATTTTCCGGCATACTTCCTACAATAAGCCTGTTTACCAGAAGGTCATTGGCTCTGAGAAAAAACGTTGAAAGAAAAAGAGCGAAATAATAGACAGCCTTGTAGGGAGTATACGGAAGTAAAGCCCAGAGAAGTGACGCGGCTGTAAGAAGTACAATTACCCAGATTATAAGCGGACGGCTGCCCAGGCGATCCGCAAAACCCTTTGAAAAATATGCAGAAGCAATGGTAGCAACCCCGGCGGTCACTGTCACTAGAAAGACTTCGGAGTTTGAAAACCCGGCATCATTACGCAGAAACGGAACAGCAAACCCGAAAATTACTATCAGCCCTGCGTTGATTATTGAAAGAAGTATTCGCTGCCGCAGATTTTTTACTTTCACAGATTCAAGAAAGATAACAAATACATTTCTTCCTTTTTTATATCTGACTTTCTCCCTACAGGGAATTTTTTTTATCTCAAGCGCGGCTAATGTATTAATGATCACACCGCCAAGAGTCATAAAAAGGATTCCGGACACTCCGCCCAGCTGCTTTAGTGATGTAACTGCAAAACTTATTACCTTTGAAAGAGTGGCCGAAATCTGAAATCTAAGCGAAGATCCGGCAAGAACATTGCCCCGGTTGCGGGTTGTGGAAATCATCCTGATCAGCGGCTGATACATAGATGCTCCCACGATTCGCGATGAGCAGAAAAGCGTATATGTTATCAGAATCAGCCATACAGCCGCTCGTCCCTGTAAGAAAAACAGGGCGGCGTAGGAAAGACAGAGAAATCCGCGAATAAGCCATGCAAGATACTGAATTTTTACAATATCTTTACCGGCAAGCAGCCTTGGGGTAATTGAAAGAAGAATACCTGCAACATATAGAACCGAACTTATAAATCCAAGCTCTGTATTGCTTGCCCCGAAATATAAAGCCAGGAGGTATACAGGCGTATCACCCAGAAAGTTAAATCCGATGCCGTTTAACAGCTGGTGACGGTAATGGTGCTTAAGACCACGGTTTTTCTCTGATGCTGAAAGAAATGGACTGCTCATATACTGTAGAATAAACTGTTCTTAAAAAAAAGTCAGCGTTCTATCGTATCATTCTCTGATGCCGGCAGCTCGGCAAGCTGTTCCTTAAGATAGCTGGAGAAAGATATTTTGGGCACTACAATTGATGGTTTGGCTTCTACTGTAATCTCTTCACCGGTAGCCGGATGTCTTACGATTCTTGCCTTCTGAGCATCCTTTTTCTTAGCACTGAACCGTCCTATTCTTCCCAGCGGTACAGTTTCACCAAGTGTTAAGCCTGTTTCGATGAGATACAGAAAGTCATCAATTACAGTCTTCACATCTCCGGCGGTCATACTGTTCTTTTTAGCTACATACCTGACCATGCTTTTCATAGTGTACTGATCCGGAACATTTGCAGGATCAAGATGAAGGCTGCGGTTAAGTTTCATAAATCCGTTGGTTAAAAAGATTGTGGCTTCCCTGACTCGCTTGTACTGCTCTTCCTGCGGAACCTCTGAAGTACAGACTGCTATCAGATGCACCGGGCTGGTTCTGCTTACCCGGCCCTCAGGAAAAACCACAGGCATTCCGTTTTTGATAGATTCCGGGAGCTTCGATATTTTATCTATAATTATATCCGGGACATCTGTTCGCAGTTTAATACTTGAATATTCAAGAACCCGCTCTTCTTTTCCGGGGCTCAGACTTACAAGTGAACCGGAATTGGTCAGGGCAAGGATTCCGTTTCCCTCTCCGGGATCTGCAGTCTCAACCAGCTTCATGCCGACTGAGGACATCTGGCTCCTGAACATCCTGTCCTTTTCCATCCATACGTCAGAGTACAACTCCAGCGTATCCTCCCCGGCATCCGGAATAAGTTTTACGAGTCCGGTGATGTGTTTCTGTATATCCGCAGGTAATTTATTAAAAGCCATACTGCCTCCTGTTTTCCATATGTATTAGGCTTTGTACAGCTTAATTATACAACATTTTTCAAATTTTTCCGATTTTTTTGGAATTTTCTGGAAAACCGGTATAAATTAACGAGGATGGAGGATGCAAAATGGCAGAATATTTTGATGAATTGGATCCGAAAGTTGCTGATCATATCAGCAGTCTTAGGAAATCGGTAAAAATTGAAGATGACGGTGAAGCTCTTGAAACACTGGCAAGAGCATGGAAAGAAAAAGAAGATGCCTTTGTTCATCAGATCCTGGTAAGAAAAATGGAAATGGTCGACGAATTCGATCCCTACGATGAAAACGGCGGCGTTCTTCTGCTTACCTATTCAGGTTCACTTCTTTCTGTAGGGCCAATTGTAGACGGCAAAAGAACAGCAACATATGCAAGCATCGGAATGAGGGAAGATGTTCCAGAGTTTGCAGAATCGGAAGATGCAGTTCTTGATGCAATGGTACAGGCCGGTGAATCAGTAAAATTTAAATCCGGTCCTGTTAAGAGCAGTTCGCCGATATATAAGATGGCAGTATTCTCTGATGAGCTAGAAGCCGAAGATGAAGAAGAACAGCTGGCTGAAGTTACACAGATACTTGCCGAAGATTTTACTGAAGTAAATAGAACAATTATTGCCGGAGAATAATTCTTAACTGATGAATACCTTTAAAGTTGTCAGTTCATTATTAGCTCGATTACGTGACAGTGCCTCCACCCCCAAGGGTGCGGCACTTGCCACAGAACTCAGAAAAACAATAGACAGTCTCAAGGGACTATCTGATGAAATTCGCCCCACCGCCTCATCCGGAGAGCCGGGAAGCCTTATCTCTCTTAAACCGGAGATGCCCACATTAATTATTCCGGATCTTCATGGAAGACGTGATTTCCTGTACAATGCACTTACAATACCGCTTGTAAAAGGGGATTCGTTTCTTCGGATGCTCGCCCAGGGCACAGCTAATGTAGTCTGTGTAGGAGACGCCTTTCATGGTGAAGCAAGAGTCAGAGGCAGATGGTCCCTGGCTTATGTAGAATTTATGGAAGGTTTTGTTAAACATGGGTCCATGGATCAGGAGATGTCCGACAATCTGAGGCTGCTGCAGATGATTCTGGTACTGCTTCAGAGTTTTCCGGAAAACTTTTTTTTCCTTAAAGGAAACCATGAGAATATCGCCAATGAGATGGGCGAAGGGAACTACCCTTTTAGAAAGTTTGTTAATGAAGGTGAAATGGTAAAAGTATGGACAGAGAAGTTTCTTGGAAAAGAATGCTTCGATCTGATTTATGACTATGAAAAAGCACTACCGCTTACGGCTGTCGGTGAGAGGTTTCTGGTTACACATGCGGAACCTGTACGCACTTTCAGCCGCGACGAATTGATAAATGCTTACGAAGATGATGAGGTTCTTTACGGCCTGACCTGGACTGATAATGAAGCTGCAGAGGAAGGGAGTGTTGAACAGACACTTGATAATCTTTTTCCGGAAAATCCGACAGCATTATGCTTCGGCGGACACAGGCCGGTAAACGGTCTGTATGCGCTTCGGGCTTCAGACAGGTATATACAGATTAATCATCCATCAGAGGAAATAGCGGCTGTTGTATTCAGGGGCGAAGACTTTATTCCCCACAAGCAGATTATCCGAATCAGCAGAATTTAATATAAGGAACAGAACTATTTATGGGAAAAGAGCCTGAGAAGATTGATAAATACGGCGAGGTTGACCTTATTGCCAAGGGCGGTATGGGCGCGGTTTACAAAGCCATGCACCCTACTCTTAACAGACCCGTAATCCTTAAAAAACTTACCCTTCGTGGAAAATCGGCCTTCTCCGAACGCTTTAAGCGCGAAGCCAGAATTCTGATGGATTTTAGACATGATGATATTGTCACGGTATTCGATCATTTCAAGGAGGGCAGTTCTTACTTCATTGTCATGGAATATGTTGAGGGAACTTCTCTTGAAGGACTTATCAAAGAACACAGATACCTTGATTCAGTTACGGCGGCATATATCCTGCTGCACTGTGCCAGGGCACTTGGTTATGCGCATAAGCGCGGCGTAGTACACAGGGATATAAAACCCGCCAATCTGCTGCTTTCAAGAGACGGTGCAATCAAGCTCGCAGACTTTGGAATTGCGGCATCGACCGAAGATGTAGATTCAGGACTGACCCGTGAAGGGATGACACTGGGCACACCGTCCTATATGGCTCCCGAACAATTTCAAAATTCAAGGAATGTAGACGCAAGGGCTGATATTTATGCTCTGGGGGTAATGGCATACGAGATGCTCACAGGAAAACAGCCCTTTACCGGCGGTTTCTCTCCGGAACTGATACATGCAAAGCAGAAAGGAATATACCGGAACCCGAGAAAATATGTTCCCGAAATATCGAGGCAGCTTGTAAGAATTATCAGAGGCTGTATGAAGACCTCTCCGAAAGGAAGGTATCAAACGGTAGAGCAGATAATTAAAAGAACCGAAAAGCTGCTCAAATACTACGAGAAAGAAGCTATTCGCGAAAAACTAGGCTCTATGGTACGTCTGGAAGAAAATGAGCAGCTTCTAAAACCCAGGAAAAACCTGATAAGAATAGTCACTCGATCCGTCATTGCTATGGCGGCAGTTGCTATTCTGTTCACTGCAGGAATTAAGAGTACGGTATTTCATCCCCTTTTTAAAGGAAGTACAGACGGCAGACTAAGGATAACTTTTTCATTACCCGAAAATGCAGGTTACTTTCATAATCTGCCGGTTTCAGCCGCTGTTTTTTCGGAAAAAAACGCTGAAATTCCGCTTGTGGTAAAACCGTCAATTTTTAAGATTCCTAAGTTTATAAATTCTGAAAACACAGGTTCTACATTCTCAACGCTGCCCCTGTATCTGAAAACAGGGATATACCGAATTAAAATTACCTGCGGTCCCGATATCTTCTGGGGCTCGGTATATCTCCCGGCCGGTAGAGAACAGAAAAGGCTTCACAGCGGATCGGATATTTATCCTGAAACTGTAAAAACCTTCAGTATTCCTGAGCCGGCGCCATCAGAACTGTCAGTAGCTCTCGACATCAGAGATGCAGTGAGCGGGAAAGATATCGGTCCTGATACGCAGATAAGCATGAAAACCAACCGGGGGTTCATTCCATTTTCAGATATAACAAATATCGAATCGGGAGATGTTCATCTTTTCAGACTGACGGCTGACGGATATATAGGACAGGATTATTCCCTTTTTCTGGGAGAAGAAATCAGGGATTTGAAGATTGAAGCGGTACTCCTGCCGGAACCGGCTCTTATTAGTCTTGATACAGGTAATGAGAATATTGATTTGACGGTGAACGGGACATCATGGATTGATTTATATCTGGAAGATAACAGCAGCGGAAGTCCTGTGACAAGGATGGAAGCATGGAATCTGCATGACAGCATTCCCGGGATTATGAACCTGGCTCCGGGACGCTACAGGTTTGAAGCATCAAGATGGGGATCCAGAACAAGACTGGATTTAAGTATCGTCTCTGGCGAGAAGATTGAACTGAGAATTACTGAGATAGATGGAAATATTCAATTGCTGAGAAAGTAAACATCACAGCAGGGAGTTAACGTAATGACTAAAACTATAAAAAAGATTATATATCTGCTGCTTGGACTGGCCGCAGGAGGCATAGTGTGGTTCGCCACTGAATCTCTTATGATCATGAACGGAGGTTCATTTTACCTGCACCTGATCATTACCGGAGGTTTTATCGGTGCTGTATACGGAGCTGTAATAGGACTGGGTGAAGGAATTGCCCTTTCAATAAAATCAAAGGCTGCAAATGGAGCACTCTTCGGTCTGATATTCGGCTTTATCGCCGGAGCCTTAGCAATCCTGATAGCCCAGGGGCTTTTATTTTCTGTCACAGGAGCCGGAAGCGCTTCAATTAATGATATACAGACCAGTTATCTTCCGAAAGCAAGAATTCCGGGATGGACTGTCCTCGGCGGCATTCTTGGAATAATTGAAGGAGTTAGGACAAAATCACTTAGAAGACTGCTGTTCGGACTTGCCGGAGGACTGGTTGGAGGGCTTGCCGGCGGGACTTGCTTATGAGGGACTTAACTCATTAAGCATAGTAGCTCCTTCCGGACTAAGACTTGCCGGCTTTATTTTCATGGGAATTTTCATCGGCGCCGGGCTCAGTATAGCTGATGCTGTGGGCCGGTACGGTGTGCTGAAAGTCGTTAATGGAAAATTTAAAGGTAAGGAATTCATCATCTCAAGAACTTCAAGCCTTATAGGTTCTGCCGACAAGGCTGATATTGTCCTGCCTGGAGATTCCGCAGTAGCAGGTTTCCATGCCAGGGTATACCGGCAGTCAGGCAGTCTTCATATTGAAAAGAAGGCTTCGGATAAAAAGCTGTTTATCAACGACAGGGCTGTCGATGGAGACTGCCAGCTTAAATATGAAGATGTTATCCGGTGCGGACGGACAGTACTAAGATTTATACCTTAGTTATGGAGAATATTATGAAGAAATTATTAGCTGCAGCGATTTGTTTATTAACAGTTTCATCTTTGTTTGCTCAGAGTATTGATATTACCCAGATAGAAAACCGAAGGCTTTTGATTGACGGAACTCTTGATCTGTTCTTTCTTCCAAGAGATGCTGAAGGATCACCGAGAACTCTGGACGGCTCAGAGAAAATTCAGCTTTTTATTCTCGATTCAAAGGGGAATATGAAGGAACAGAAGATTCAGAGCATTGAGCAGGAAGCCCCTGAACAGCAGGGTATCAGCTTTCTTCTGCTGCTGGATAATTCGGGGTCAATGCATAAATGGAATATAGGCGATGAGAGCAGATATCAGACTGCGGTTCATGCTGTAGAATCTTTTCTAAGCAGTATAGATAATCCGCTTGATAAGATAGGGATTGCCTCTTTTAACACATACTACACACCGCTTTCACCGATTGCCGGAATATCAGGAACACAGAAATCCTCACTTCAAAAGATTCAGAAACCGGCGGATGATGAAGCATTCACAGAGCTCTACCTGTCCATGGACAAGGCCTCTGCTGAACTTGCAGCTTTTACCGGCCGGCGGGCAATGATTGTTCTTTCAGACGGAGAAAACTATCCCTACTCGCTTTCTGGTAGTGAGCATCCTTTGTATGCAGGAGAGCAAACCGCACCTGATGAAGTTATTGAAAAAATGCTTGAGGAAGGCATCAGTATTTATGCGGTTCATATAGGAGCAGACAGAGATCCGCAACTTTCCAGAATTGCTGAAGCCACAGGCGGCAGGAGCTTTGATGCAACAGACAGAGAACAGCTTGAAAATGTCTACAGTACAATACGTGAGGAAATAAGAAAAGAATACCGTATACGCTTCCGTCCTTCATACAACAGGACAGAGGTTAACGATATAATCCTGAAGGTGGACAATCAGGAAAGTCAGTCGGCATTCTATGTACCTCACTTTCTGGGACTTCCAGAGAACGGTTTCAGCTGGCTGTTTCTGATTCCGCTTCTGCTTGCTGCAGGTATAATTGCCGCAATGCTTCTGCTTGTATGGGAACATGCCGCAAAATCGGCGGAAATCAATATTCTCAATACAGACAAACCATTTTCACAGGTAACAAGAGTGAATCTGACAAATGAGGTAACTGTAATTGGAGCTGGGGACCGGGCCGATATGACTGTAGCCGGGAACCCGTCTTTAAGAGAATCACACGCGACCATAGTATACGACAAGACCGTTGGAAACTACACTGTAGCAGCTGATGATGAGTTTAAGGTCAACAACCGGTTTAAAAAGCAGCATATACTTAAAAGCGGAGATGTACTTGATTTTAACGGAACGGTGGTTGTCTTTGATAATCCCGATGAAAAATAAGGTTTTTACAACTTATTTTTTTACCGATTGACAAACAGTTTAATTACTGCTAAAGATGAAATAACTGGTTAAGACAGATTTTCTGTTCAGTGTATTTATTTTTTTAATACCGGTAATACACCGGTGAGGATGCTAAATTGTCAAAGAAAATTTATGTAGGGAACTTAAACTACAGAATGCGCAACGAAGGGCTTGAAGAGCTGTTCGGTCAGTTCGGACCTGTTGTTAGTGCAAAAATTATCATGGACAGAGAAACCAATCGCTCCAAGGGCTTCGGTTTCGTAGAGATGGAGGACGAGGATTCAGCACAGGCTGCAATCTCTGCGCTCAATGGTACTGATATTGAAGGCCGCAACATTAAAGTGAACGAATCAATTGAAAAGGAACGAGGCCCTAGACGCTTCTAACAATAACTTTTTACTTTGTACCGAAGGGGACTGACTTGAAACAGGTTGGTTCCTTTTTTTTATTCCACTGTGTTATTTAACATTCTCTAAATACAATTAACACTAAACTTATCCCTATTTCATATCAGGATAATACTACCCTAACAGTCCGCCCCGTAATATGTGCCCATCTATTAAATTTTCCATAGGAGGAAAAGTATGAAGAAACTAATGAACATATTGTCAGTACTCGTGATGCTGGCACTTGTACTCGCTGTCTTTGTTGGTTGTGACGATTCAACCGGAACTGTAGACTATGCGATTGGAGACGATCTTGGAAACGGCTTTATTGTAAGCGCTGTAGATGACCTTGGCGGATATATGGCAACAAGAACTTACGATGCTGATGGTGATGTCTCAGGTGATGCAGGCTACATGACAGGTGATGATGATGAGTATCAGGTACTTGTAGCAGGAAGATTCGGAACTGACATGAGCTGGGATAGTGACAATGTATACTATCTTGCTGATGCTGTATTCATTGGAAATGATAATGCTAATAACTGTACACTTACAATTGAAGCCGGAACCCTTATCAAGGGTGAAGTCAGCACAACCAAACCGGGTGTCCTTGTTATAACAAGGGGTTCAAAAATAAATGCAGTCGGTACTGCTGCAGCTCCTATTGTTTTTACATCTGCAAAATCAGAAGGAACGAGAGCACGCGGAGACTGGGGCGGACTTGTAATCAACGGTAACGCTGCAATCAATGCTACCGGAGGTACTGCAGAAGGTGAAGGTGAAACCGGAACTTACGGCGGAACAGATGATGCTGATAACAGCGGAACTCTTAAATATGTAAGAGTTGAATTTGCCGGCACACTTTTCAGTGCAGACAACGAACTTAACGGAATAGCCTTCCAGGCCGTAGGAAGCGGAACAACTGTAGACTACGTTCAGGTTCACATGAATGCTGATGACGGTGTTGAGTTCTTCGGCGGAGCTGTAGAAGTAAGCCACCTTGTAATTACAGGTGCAAAAGACGATTCACTTGACTGGACATACGGATGGACGGGAGCAGCCGACCATGTGATTCTTCAGCAGTATTCAGGTATCGGTGACAAACTCATTGAAGCTGACAGTAACGAAGATAATACTGCAGCCACTCCTGTTGCCAATCCTACTCTTTCAAACTTTACAATGATTGGAAACGGAGATCACGGATGTAAGTTCAGAAGAGGGACCAACCTTACTCTTATAAACTCAATAGCATATGCTGTTGCAAAAGAACCCTTTGAAGAAGAGACAGCTACCGGCGAAGAATGCGGAACTGTTGTTTATAAGGGCGTTGTAACTGCTGTGGACAGTGCTACTGAAGCTGCCGACTGGGTTGCAACTGCAGCAGCAAATAAAGATGCAACCAATGGAAATATTACAACTTACCTTCCCGCTGCAGCATTCGCTGGAGCTAATGAAAGTGAAGTTGATGTTTGCCCGACAAGTACAACTTTAACTGATTTAACATCAATTTCTGTAAGCGTAGATGGCTCAGCCTACTTTGGAGCTGTTGATCCTTCAACTTCAGGATCTGAATGGTATGCCGGCTGGACTTCAACACCTGCCAACTAAGATTATTATTACTGCTTTAATTCCACGTCTTCGGGCGTGGAGTTTTTTGAGGAAAACTAATGCATAAAGCACTTAATAAAAAGGTTTATTTAACCCTTTTTCTTTTTTTTATACCCCTTATAATTTTTGCACAGGATGCTGAATCATCAGCACTTAATAATCTTGCCGCCCAGATAGCCGAAAAACGTTCTCAGGTTGAAACTTTATCGAATCAGCTCTCACTGACAAAAACTGAATACAATGAGCAGCTCCGTTCTATAGCAACCCAGAAAACTGATATCGAAACCCAGATCAAACGTGAAGAAATAAGTTTAGAACAAATCAGAAGAGATACAGCCGAATTTGAGGACCAGATAAAAAAGAACAGGGAGTCAATCGTCGAGATTAAACCTGTTCTGCTGAATACCATTGAAGAGCTGATTGCATATATAAAAAGCGGCATTCCATTTCAGACCGATGAAAGAGTTTCCGAGGCACAGGACTTAAAAACTTTAATCGAAACAGGCAGCGCTGATACCGGTGTGGTTCTGGCCAGATTCTGGAACCTCCTGGAGTCTGAATTCCGGCTGACAACAGAAAACGGTATCTACAGGCAGCAGGCAGTGATTGACGGTGAACAGCAGCTGGTTGAAGTTGCCAGACTTGGGATGGTCCTGCTTTATTTCAAAACCTTTGATGAGAAATACGGTTACGCTTTAAGAACAGAGACCGGGCCCGAATATACCGTCCTTAAAGATCGGACTCAGCAGAAGCAGATAGAAACCCTGTTTGACTCAATACGGAAAAATCTGAGGGAAGGTTTCTTTGAGCTGCCGAACCCCATGACGGCTGAACAGGAGTAATCGCATGAAAAAGCAGCTTGTATTAATCATATCAGCAGTATTGATTCTTTGCAGCATATTCTCCGTTTCCGCACAGGAAAGCGATAGTCTCACTGATGCATATAAACGGGAGTTTATCTATCTTGATAATGAAATACGTCTTCTTCAGCATAGGATTCAGGATGTTGAGACTGACGGAGACCAGCGTATTGAAGCAGCCAGAGATGAACTTAACCGCCTTGAAGTTACCCTGCTTAACCTACAGGATGATGTAGAAAAAGAACAGAAAGAACTGAACTTCCTTGAAGACCAGGAAAGTGATTCAACTGAGACTTTCGATACGATTGAAACAATCATCATACAGGCGGTATCAAAACTTCAGAAATATGATGTTGAAACTAAAGCATACAGCGGTAATGCTGATGAACAGACAGCCAATCTGGGTGAAGTTTTTTCAGAGTCATTGAAGCTCCTCTCTACACTGGGTTCAATTACAGTAAAAGAGGAACCATTTTTCCTTCCCGACGGAAAAACCGTCGATGGAAAAATTGCTCATGTAGGCCAGATAGCGGCAATGGGAACAGGCGACAATATCGGTGGCACGTTAGCCCCGGCCGGAGGCGGAATGTTTCACCTTGTCAGAGAGGATTTCTTGCCCCAGGCGAAGGAAATTATTAACGGAAAACATCCTGCAAGTCTTCCGCTTTTTCTATTTGAATCATCAGAAAATCTTATTGAAACCTCCAAGGGGAAAACTCTTAAAGACACAATAGACGGAGGCGGTATAATCGGACTTGTAATCATTGCCATGGGGTTTCTGGCTCTTGTGCTGATAGTTATCAGGGCTCTAGGCCTTTCAGGAATCAATAAGGGTAATAAAGAAGAGTACATTGATGATATAGCCGACAAGGTAGAATCCGGAGCCCTTCAGGAAGCACTGGTCCTCTGCAGTAAATTAAGCGGAGCGCTGAACAGGGTAATTACAGCTACTGTAAACGGCCTGATCGATTCTCCTAAAAAGGTTGAAGATTCAATTGCTGAAAGTGTACTTAATGAACAGCCAGCTTTGAACAGGTTCAGATCGGCAATCAGTGTTTTCGCGGCTGTGGCGCCTCTTCTCGGACTTCTTGGAACTGTTACTGGCATGATTTCAACTTTTGAAATAATCACTATTTATGGTACCGGAGATCCAAAACTGCTTTCCGGAGGAATATCTGAAGCCCTGGTTACAACAGAGTTTGGTCTTGTAGTGGCAATTCCTACACTGCTCCTGGGAAACCTTCTTTCGGCCTGGTCTGATTCTATAAGTTCAAAGCTGGAGATTTCCGCCCTTAGACTCGTAAATGCATCTTCAGGATTCAAGAGAGCCAAAAAGGCGGTTAAGAAAGCCAAATGAATTTCTTCCTTGACCTGATTGAAGATCTTTCGGCATTCCTAAAAAGCGGCGGCTTTGTCATGTGGCCGCTTGTGGCAGGTACAGTTGTTCTGTGGTATGCCCTTGCCTACCGTATGATAATGCTGAGACGTGGAAACCGTATGAATGTCCGTGAACTGCTTGCAATCTACGAATGCCGTCCTGAAGAACCTGTTAAAGGCTTTATCGATTCAGCAGTCAGTATTGCCTGGCGTATCCGGAAAAAGCAGAGCAAAAAGATCAAAAGCTATCTTGATGACGAGCTCTATTTTCTTACGGAAGGGATGAACAGACATCGAACTCTTGTAAGAACCATAGTAACTGTTGCTCCGCTTGCCGGACTTCTCGGAACAGTGAGCGGAATGATAGAAATGTTTGACTCCTTAGGCAGTCTGACTTTCTATTCACAAACCGGAGGAATTGCCAATGGAATCTCCCAGGCGCTTTTTACAACACAGTTCGGACTGGTTATTGCGGTTCCCGGACTGATACTTGGACGCTTTCTGGACAGACGCCAGGATTCCATGGCTGATGAAATTGAACAGATTAAAGAATTTTTTGAAGCGGATTTAAACGCTGATGAAGGAGATGGACAGGTATGAAATTTTTACCAAGAAGACACGAACCGGAAGCGCTTGATATGTCTCCGCTGATCGATATGGTTTTCATACTTTTAATATTTTTTGCGGTATCCACAACTTTCACCAAGGATATGCAGCTTAACCTTGAAAGGCCCAGTGCCAATGGTGCCGCTGCGGCATCTGGCAAATCAATCCGTATCTATATTGACAGAGAAGGTCTGATTTACATGGACGAACAGCTTGTAAAAACCTGGATGCTTCAGAGCCTTGTAAGGGATGCACTGGCTGCATCATCATCAGGTTCGGTACTGGTTATTGCAGACCGGCTTACTTCTACAGAACAGCTGATTGAAGTAATAGATCAGGCAAAACTGGCAGGTGCGTCAGATGTCGGCGTAGCAACCAGGAACTGAGCAGAGTGAGCAGTTCAGTATTTGATCCGGTAAATCCGGGCAGGAAGGATTTTATCAGGATAGTTCTCATAGCTTTTCTGGGTTCACTTCTTATATTCACATGGGTGATTCTGATGAACAGGTATATTACAGATCCGGAGAAGATTGACAGCATGACTTCCGTCGATTTTACAATTCCTTTAGCTCAGCAGAAGGCACCACCGCCGCGTGAAGAGAAGGAGCAGAAACCGGTTAAAAGGACGGAGACGGATCTTGCTCCGGTTCCGGTTTTAGGTTCAGGGATGAGCAGTATTTCTCTGTCACTGCCTAATTTTAACGGAGCCGGAACTGCAGGGATATCAGAATCTCTGCTTGGCGAACTGGAAGATGTTGTTATGACCGAGGATGCAGTTGATACTCCTCCGGCTGCAAAGAATATAAAAGTTCCCTACCCCGAACGGGCAAAGCAGAGACAGCTTGAAGGACGGGTTCTGGTAAGCGTTCATCTGTCAGAAACCGGTCAGGTTATTGATGCTCAGATTCTGGAATCAGACCCTCCGGGAGTGTTCGACTCTGCAGTTATTGAAGCTTCTGGCAGCTGGAGTTTCATTCCGGCAAAGTATCAGGGAAAGGCAGTTTCATCCTGGGTTAATGTCCCGATTCCGTTCAGGCTGAATTAAAGGTTTTATATGAAAAGAGTATTACTTTCAATATTTCTAACTATCGCAATCACGGCGTTTCTTCCTGCAGCGGAATCTGCTAAAAACAGAAACATTGATTATCTTGGTGTGGCAGCAGTGCTGATAAAAGACGGAAACTATATCAGGGCCGAAGAAGCTCTGGATAATGTCGATCCTGAGGCTCCCGATACAGATACAGCAAGGTACTGGACTCTCAAAGGGCTTATAGCCCTCCGAAAACAGGATAATGAAGAAGCAATTGAGGATTTCAGAGCTGCAGTTTACGCCGGCTTTAATGATCCGGTTATAAACGCATATCTTGCGCAGGCTTATTTTTCAATCGGGGACTATCAGCAGACCGTAGAATCAATAGATAAACTTCCATCTCTCAATCAGTTTCCGGATCTGTACGGATTAAAATCTCAGTCATACTGGTTTCTCGGTAAAAAATCAGAAGCTTTTAAAACAATAGATAAGGGACTGTCGGTTTTTAAAAACAGGTCAAGCTTTCTCCAGCAGAAAGTTTTCTACCTGCTGGAACTAGGACTCAGCCAGGAAGCTCTGGATATCAGCAGAACCTATCTGGAAAATTCTGAAAACGATAATGCCGAGGGATACATAACAATTGCCGAAGCGCATCGGGACTGTAAAATGACTGATGAATCAATAATGATTATGGAGGAAGCTCTTTTAAAATTCCCCGCAAATGCCAGGGTAAAACTGATGCTTGCCCAATGTTATGTTGACAGGGAAATGTATCTTACCGCAGCAGGAATAGTTGAACAGCTTTCATATGATGATTATGAAATGACAAATGATGCAGCGGAACTCTACCGTGAAGCGGGTGATTTTCTAAAATCAGAATATCTTAATACACTCCTCTCCGACCAGGTTGATAAAACAAGACTGAGGTTTAACACCCTGATTCAGAAAAAAAGTTTTGAGCAGGCTGCAGCTCTTGAAATGAGGCTTAAAAGGCTCGGACTTTTAGATGAAGACGGAATTAAATATGCACTGGCATATGTATTCTATCAGACTCAGGAATACGGGAAGGCGGTCTCATATCTTAGCGGAATTGACGACAGCATACTTTTCAGGCAGTCATCACAGCTTCGAAAAGCTATTGAATCAGCAAAAAATTCATCTATCAGGTATTTTAATAATGAATAAATTTATCAGGCGCTTTAAATTAACATTTATTCTATTATTTCTCATTCCAGCCTCTGCGGTGACTGCCCTCGAAAAAAAGGGTGATGTTGACATCTACGTTTTCTCCGCATCCGGCATGCCTCAGCCCGGAGTTGAAGTAACCGTAAATGAAGAGACATTTACTACAGATGAAAACGGTTATCTCACATTCCGGGATCTTGAGGGGACAAGAGAGTATGAGCTTTTTTATAAAGGACGGAAGGCTGCAGTAATTACAATTCCGGTAAGAGCCGGTCTTGTTATGGAGGCACTGATTACTGTTTCAGACAATGAAACAGTAGTTTTTAATGAGACTGAGAACAGTTCCGGTAACGGAGAATCCGACAGCTCTGAAAAAAAGACAGGCGGCTTTACCGGGAAAACCGGAATACTGTCCGGAATTGTCCGGGATATAGAAAAGGGAGAAATAATTAAAAAAGCAACTGTAATATTCAAGGGAATCGCCTTTGAAAGTAATACAGGAGATACAGGGCGGTTCATTGCGGAGGTTCCGGAAGGTGAATATTCAATATCAATAATTCACCCTGATTTTTCATCAAGAACAATAGATGGAATTAAAATAACCGCAGATGAAAAGCAGGATATTGAAGTCAGCCTTACACCCTCCGCTATTACCATTGAAGCAGTTACCGTTTTTGCATCCGATGATATCAGGGTAAAGGGCGGCATTGCAGACCTACTTGATGAAACTAAAAATTCAAGCGTCGTTATGAACCTGATTGGAGCTGAGCAAATCTCACATTCCGGCGATTCCGATGCTGCCGGAGCATTAAGCAGGGTTACCGGCCTTACAGTAGTAGACGGGAAATATGTATATATACGTGGAATGGGAGAAAGATATTCTTCTTCATATCTGAACGGAGCAAGACTTCCGAGCCCTGAAATAGATAAACGGGTTGTCCCTCTTGATCTCTTTCCGACAAGTGTAATCGAGAGTATGTCGATACAGAAATCTTTTTCCCCTGATCTTTTCGGAGATTTTGCAGGCGGAACGGTAAGCCTAAGGACTTCCGGAATTCCGGAAGATCGATATAAACGAAGACTCAGGACAACATATAATTTTTCAATAGGATACGATGCCGACAGCACCTTTACAGAACAGATGGTTGACACGGCAGGAGTATTTGACTGGCTGGGCTTTGATGACGGAGATAGGGAACTGTCAGAACTTATTCACGATGAGCAGGTAACCGAGTCGTCTTCAATATTTTCTGCGGATTACACAGAGGAGGAAATTGAGACTATTGCCGAGTCTCTTCCCCAGGACTGGGACGGTACGACCGGAATTATCTGGCCGGATATTTCTGCATCTGTATCATTCAGAGACAAGGTGGAATTTGAGGATGACGCCTCGCTGGGATGGAATCTATCTCTGTCCTATAAAAACGACTGGGACACCTCAGCATACTCAATAAAAAATTATTCAGATGTAAGTCAGGAAGCAATTTATTATGATTATGATGCCGTCTCAACCAGCCGGAATATTGATATCGGCGCACTTTACGATATGGGCTACAAGGTTAATGATAATCTGAACTTTGAATCAACGACACTTCTTGTCAGAACCACCGACAATGAAATTGAAAATTATTCCGGTTACTTCAGCAGCGACAGTCTTGATTTGAACGTATTCAACATTTCCTGGATCGAATCGACACTCATAAGCCAGCGGATTGCGGGCATGGCAGGATTTGATTTTTTGACAGAACCTGATCTTAACTGGCAGTATACCTTCTCAATGGCCAACCGATATGAGCCGGGGACCAGTGAAATTATTTATGCTAAAAATGCAGATGATGAATCTTCCGAATATTCAGTTTACCCCCGAAGCAACGCGGCGTCACAGTGCTATGCAACAGTTAATGACATGATACATGATGCAAAACTTGAACTGGAAATACCGTTTTTTTTTCCTTGGAAATGATTCAGCAGATTACTTTGATGTCGGTACTCAGTTTATGTATCAAACCAGAGAGGCCGATGTACGGCGCTTCGCTTTCGGGCCTTCGGATGATACGGCGATAGATCTTTCTCTTAGTCCTGATGAATTGTTCATTGAAGAATATATTAATGAAGAATTCAACTTCGCAGAATACACAGAGAAAACCGATAACTACAGAGGTTCACATTTAATAGCAGCCGGATACTTCAACACTGACCTGCTTCTTTTTAATTATCTGCGGACAAATGCCGGACTCAGGGCTGAATATTCAAAACAGGATGTTGAAACTTACTATCTTTTCGGGGACACGGAATCTGCAGCAGAGCTCCAGGTTCTTGATATACTTCCCGCTTTAAATCTGACTTTACCTCTTGGAGAACGTTTTCAATTCCGTACCAGCGGAAGTAAAACCGTAAACAGACCGGATCTGCGGGAACTTTCAGACGCTCCAAAATATGATGTTGCCGGTTCAGGCGTTTTCAAGGGAAATCCGGACCTGCAGGAAGCAAAAATATGGAACGCGGATACAAGGCTTGAATACTACATTGCAGAACAGGAAAGCCTGTCAATCGGCGGATTCTACAAGCACTTTACTGATGCAATTGAAATTGTATCCATAGCCGGTGCAGCCGATTCAACGACTCTGGCAAATGTTCCGAGCGCCTATAATATCGGCGGAGAACTTGAATGGCAGCTCAGCCTTCGATATATCTCAGACGGTATTCGTTCATACATCAGCAGGGCAAGGCCTCCGAAGGAAATAAGGAAAGCCCTTGCGGGAACGGCTTCTCTTTTCAGAGATATGAATACCTCAGGAAATTTTTCCTACATCTATTCAATGATTGACTATGAAGGCGAACAGGGTACAAATACAAATGCACAGAGAGCGCTTCAGGGCCAGTCTCCCTGGATACTGAATGTCTCGTTTGGTTATAAAAATGCCGTATCATGGTCAATGGATTACGACAGTCATACGAGTATATATCTCAACTACAATGTATTCGGCCCGCGGATCTCTCGCATCGGAAAAGACGGCAGTCCGGACTACTACGAGCAGCCCTTTCATCAGCTGGACCTTGTAGCCAAACATTCATTCAATGAGTTTTTTTCAATGGGATTTAAATTTAAAAATATCCTCGATCTTCCTGCTACTGAAACAGTCGGAGATCTGATAGTAAACGAAGAAAAAAAAGGACGCAGCTTTACAGTAAGCGGCAAACTTGATTTTTAATAACTTTTTAAGGAGAAACAAGATGAAAAAAATATTGGCAGTATGCCTATTAATTTTATCCTCTTCAACAGCCTTTGCCGGAGGACAGGGTGAAGGAGGTTCATCCATCAGGCTTTCGATGGGAGGATCAACCACAGTAGAACCAATTATCACAAGTGCTATTGAAATATACATCAATGAGATCGATCCTGATGCGGAGCTATCATACGATGCCACGGGGTCAACTGCCGGTATCCGCGGGATTCTCAACGGGACTTACGATCTTGGAGCGGCGTCCCGTGCATTGCTTTTGAGTGAAATTGAACAGGGCGCTGTTCTTACTAATATTGCGCTGGACGGTCTTACAATTATAGTAAACGAAACTGTACCTATCGATGATATTTCAATCGAAGACCTTGCAGGTATTTTTGTCGGTGAGATTACAAACTGGAATTACTTTAACGGACCAGATCAGAATATAATAGTTGTAAACCGTGATGAAGCTTCCGGAACACTCGGAGCATTTGAAGAACTGGTACTTGAACGTGTATACGGTGATGACGGCAGATTCACACGAAACGCCCTTGTTACTGAAAGTAACGGCAACATGGCCACGATGGTAGCACAAACCCCCTATTCCATCGGCTATGGTTCACTTGCAATCATAGACAGGCTTGAAGCCTCTGGCGGAAAAGCCATTACTGTTAACGGTATAAAAAACTCTCCTGAGAATGTAATAACAGGAAAATACCCCATAGTAAGACCGCTTAGTTTTGTAAGCTATGGTGATCCCGAAGGTGATGCATCTGTTTTTATCGAATTCATTTTAAGTTCACGCGGCCAGCAGATAATTTCAGACGTTAAATACATTCCGCTTAACTAAAAGCCATCAGGAGATTAACTATTGAACAGTAAGCAGAGAGTAACTTTTGAATCAGGAGTAAAAGTTATTCTGATTATCTTCGCGGCGACAGCCGTTATAAGTGTAATATTCATTACGGCTTTTATTATAAGTGAAGGACTTCCTCTTTTTTTCACATCAGAAGCCGGAAATACCCCGCCCTCAGTGTCCGATTTTCTGTTCGGGAAAGACTGGTATCCCACCGACAAGCCTCCGCTTTTCGGAATACTTCCCTTTATTGTCTCATCCCTGATGGTTACAGCCGGGGCTCTGGTCATTTCGGTACCTGTAGGGATAGCAGTAGCAATATTCATCGCAGAACTGTCAGGAGCCCGGATGAAAGGATTTCTGATAAGCGTAACTGAAATGCTTGCCGGCATACCCAGCGTTGTATACGGCTTTTTCGGGGTAATGATGATCGGCAGGTTCCTGGCACATTCAACTGATCCGATTATCAACTACAACGCCTTCTCTGCAATGATAATTCTTGGAATAATGACACTGCCGACCATAGTAAATATTTCAACTGTTTCAATACAGGCCGTCCCGCAGAAATTTAAAGACGGGTCTTTTGCAACCGGAGCTACCCATTGGCAGACTATATGGAAGATAGTGCTTCCATCGGCCAGAAGCGGAATAGTTACAGCAATAATACTAGGAATGGGACGCGCAATAGGGGAAACAATGGCAGTGCTCATGGTTGCCGGAAATCAGCCGACTATGCCGATGGAGGGTCTTAAATCACGGGTAAGAACAATGACCATGGCAATAGTCAACGATATGGGCTATGCCGGAGATGACCACCGGGTAGCTCTTTTTACCACTGCTATAGTTCTTTTCTTTTTCATCCTCGCCCTGAATATAATTACTCAGGTTATATCTCACCAGAGAACGATAAGGAACAGCTGATATGATAGGACACTCAAACACAGGAAAGGTCAGGGCTCAGCAGACAGCCGCAAAGACTGCGATATATTCTGCAGCATTTGTTACTTTCGCAGTTCTTGTCTGCATTGTAGGATACATCATTTTCAACGGCCTTGTTTACAGGAAAGCGGATCTTTCAACAGCGCTGATAAAATCTGAAGAATCTGTCCTTATGACCGGGTCCCAGCTGTTTACAGTAATTGCTGGAGAAAAACTGAATATAGATGAATTGACATATTCACAGCTTAAAGAAATTTACAGTGGAGAAAACAGCTATTGGGGATACATAACCGGACAGAACCTGCGTATCAGTTCATTTATCCTTGATGAAAATAGCTTTATTATCCAGACTGCCGGTTATCTTAATCTTGAAAACTATGACACAGATAAAAACACCCTAAAGAAAACCAGCCTTGAAGAATTACTCAGGGATACCGGTTTGGCAGCAGGCGGAATAGCAATAATTCCCTCCGAATATTCCGAAAATCTGCCGGAGAACTTAAAAATTATCCGTATAAGGCCTTATTCAATTGCAGTCAATCCCGGTCTGACAGAACTGATTGACGGGCGCCGCTTTAAAAGAATTGAGCCTACAGATAAAATGCTTACACGACTTTTTGCAGATAAAGATTTACGCTGGTCAGAGCTCGGAGGTCCTGATGTTCCGGTTATTCCGGTGATACTTTCTGACAGAAGCTATCCCTCTGCAGATTATCTTTCTGAATTGATGGGATCTTCTGTTTTTCAGGCGGAAATGATACGCGCAGAAAATATCTCCGAACTTCAGAATATTTTAAATACTACTGAAGGTGCAGTAAGCTTGGTGACAGCCTCAGATGCTGATTACATGAAACTTGAACTGCTTGAGACAAAGTTTTTCAAAAATAAAATAAACCTCAAACCATCTTTCTTTGTCACACCGCCCAGCCGGGCAGGCGCAGTGGGCGGAATTAGCAGCATCATTATAAACACCATAGTAATGGTGATTGCGGTAACAGTTCTTGCCGGCATAATCGGCGTCGGTGCTGCAATATACCTGGTTGAGTATGCAAAACAGGGTCCGCTGCTGAACGCCTTCAGAGTAGGAACAGAAACCCTGGCAGGAATTCCGTCAATCATATTCGGCTTATTCGGACTAGTCTTTTTCTCACAGTTTCTGGGACTTAAAACAGGTTTGATTTCAGGTTCTCTGACATTAACCCTTATGATTCTACCAACAATTATCAGGACAAGCGAGGAAGCCCTAAAAAGTGTTCCAAAAGACCTGAAAGACGGAAGTATTGCCCTCGGAGCAACCAGACTTGAAACGGTGCTAAGGGTTGCTATTCCTACTGCACTGCCGGGAATACTTACAGGCCTTATTCTCGGTATCGGCCGGGCCATAGGTGAAACAGCAGCTATTCTGTTTACAATGGGCAGTAATATGAGTCTGATAAAAAGTCTTAATTCTCCTATCAGGGTACTATCTGTTCATCTGTACCTGCTGATCCGTGAAAATATATCAATGGAAAACGCATTCGCTACAGCGACAATTCTTGTAATAATCGTTTTTATTGTGAACTTCACGACAAGAAAACTGATCGGAAAACTTGCGCGTGTATAGCAAAAATTCAAATGCTTCCAGCCTATAGTTATAAATCCGATTTCCTGCTATAAATACTTTGAGTTTAAAAATGCGGCGTGTAAAATCAATACTGATACTTTTTACAGCACTTCTTCTCGTTTCATGCAATACTACCGCAAAACTTGCTGAACCCGAAATCAGGCAGCCCCGCTACCCAATCCTTCTTGTTCACGGCTTCAATGAACGTACTACTATCCCCTATCCCAATTCACTTGTGGATCTTACAAAACATCTAAGGAGGAAGGGGTATAACGTTTACTATGCTGATACCGATGCCTTCGCAAAAATTGAGGATAACGCTTACTACATAACTCAGACTATAGATGAAATTCTCAAGGAAAATCCAGGGAAGGAAAAGATTAATATAATAGCTTATTCCAAGGGCGGTTTAGATGCCAGATACGCCGTTTCAATTATGGGTGCCGGGGCATATACGGCTTCACTTACGACTCTTGCAACCCCGCACCGGGGTTCAACTGCAATAGACTTTTTTTCTACCTGGTGGTTGACCTCAAATAAATTATCAGTATTTCTAATCAACACCTTCGGAAAACTGGCTGGAGACCGCAAAGAAGCCTATCCGGACTGCCTTTATCAGATGGGTCGTGACAAGATGAGAATTTTCAATATGATATGCAGTGATTTTCCCGGAGTAAAGTATTATTCTTTTGCCTCAACGGTTTCAAGCGATTACTTTCATGTTTTTTTTGGCTCTTCCCGGGACCTGGTAGCTACTGTCGAGGGACCCAATGACGGAATCGTTTCCGAGGAATCTGCAGCATGGGGAGAATACCTTGGAACTATAAACTGCTTTTCAGACTGTGATACTGATATCTGTCATACAGATGTAGTCGGGCTGAACATACCGCATAACAATGACTTTGATCATGAAATATTTTTTGAAAAACTCATTGAATACCTCGCCGAAAACGGCTTTTAATTTTGAAAGGACTTATGCTAATGAGACTTAGAAATTATATTATTTTTACAGCTTGCTTACTGCTGCTGCCTCGTACCGCCGTAGCAGTGGACTTCCATGAATATGAAAAAACGAAATATCCCATGATTATCGTTCACGGCTTCATTGAACGTTCCGATATCATCTATCCTAACTCAGCCCTCCCTATCGCAAATTTCCTCAACAAAAAAGGAATGTCGGCCTATATTGCAGATATTGATGCGCTGGGAAGTATTGAATCCAACGCTGAAAGGCTTGCAAAACAGATCGAAAAAATATGTCTGAAAACAGAATCGGAAAAGGTGAATATAATTGCATTTTCCAAGGGCGGTCTTGATGCAAGACTGGCGGCCTATCTTCCACAGGCCCGCGGAAAAATTGCAAGTATTACAACAGTATCAACTCCTCATAGAGGCACTCCGGTTGCCGATTTTTTTTCCTCCAATCCGCTTACAACCAGCTATTCACTTGAATACATAATGAATACCCTTGCCGGATATGCCGGAGACAGAGATCAGGATTTTATAAAAACCATAACACAGCTGGGAACTGAAGAGATGGAAATTTTCAATACCAAATATCCGAATCTGGATGAAATTTCATATTTCTCTTATTCAGCAGTAATGAGGTATGATGATTTTCATTTTATTTTCAGCCTTCTTCGGGAGTATATCTTCTTCAAAGAAGGCCCCAATGACGGAATGATATCAGTATCTTCTGCAAGATGGGGCGACTACCTGGGGACAGTAAATGAATACATGGATTATCCAGGCAGTCTCAACCACCCGGATCTTGTCGGACTTGATATTCTGCCTAACTCTGACTTCGACTACCTATATTTCTACTTACGTGTGGTTCAAATGCTGATACAAAACGGCTATTAAAAGAATTATTCTGCCGGGTAGATATCCTCCGGCTCGTATCTCCTTAGCGGACGCTGAATCAGTTCGAAGGTGATTCCATGATCTTTTTCGGTATCAAGATAAGCAAAATGTCCGTCACCATCGGGACCGAAACCTCCGCCCTCCATCAGCACGCAAAAGCCGGCCTCTTCCGCCTTTCGGATTTCCTCTGTAATGTCCTCAACGTAGATACCTAGATGCTGAATACCATAGCCGTGTTTTTCGATAAAATCGCTATAGACGGTTCTGCCCTCGAGATTCTGAATGATTTCGATTCTTGTATTTCCAAAGTAACTTAGTGCTATCCTTGATTTATAGCTTACCGGTTTTCCCATATAGTTCATAAACTTAAGAAGCGGCGGTCCATAGGTATAGATCTGCCAGTTACCTACGCCGAAGTTTTCATGGTAATTCTTTACTGTTTTGTATAGATCTTCAACTACATATCCGATCTGTCCGATTGAATAATTTAAAAAATCAGCCTGTCTTTTGTTTTTCATTGCTCCTGATACTGATAATGTACTCAGTTCCTCCGATGTTGTTAATTTTCACCTGCGCTTCAAGCTGTTCAACCAGGGCGGAAATAATAACCCGTCCTGTTGTACTCTTAGATGTCTGCTGCCCGGAATCATCCATGCCTCGTCCGTTGTCTGCAATCCTGATTATACAATATCCTTTATCATCCATTTTTGTCTGTATTGAAAGCACAGGTGATTCTATTCCGGAAAAAGCATGTTTGAACGAATTAGTAACAATTTCATTTACAAGCATTCCGCAGGGTATCATTTTATTGATATCAAGATTGAGCGGCTGAATATCCCGCTCAATCGAAACAGAACTGTCAGGAAGACTCAGGCAGGTGGCAAGATAATCTGTAAGCTCGATCATGTACAGTGAAAAATCTACAACCTTTTTGGAACTTGATCTGTACAGCTGATCGTGCACCATGGCCATTGTGCTCAGTCTTGTTTCAAGACTCTGCAGCAGTTCAATCTTGTCCTCATCATCTATATGTGATTCCTGCAGCCTTAATATTGAATTGATAATTGAGAGGTTGTTTTTTACACGATGGTGTACTTCCTGAATAAGAATTTCCTTCTGCTTTAGAGAGTTATTGTACTCTTTCTGAATCTGCTCCCAGTCAAGGAAGATCAGAAACTCCATAAATGAAAGATTTATCAGAGCAGTAAGGATTAATTTTACCGAAATAGCAACATCATCAAGGAAAAGATTAAAGCCTAGTGACTGTATAAGAGCAAGAACGATAGTAATAATAAACCAGACTAAACTCAGACTTGATCTTTCATATTTGAACGACTTTCTATTGAATAATACAAATGCAAAACACAAAAATATGAAAAAGAACTGAATCAAAGATGTAATTGTTGTTTGTTCAGCTGAAAGCAGAAGCGAAAAAACAGCAGCAGCGGCAGTGATAGATAATGCAATTATTGTGACATACTTCGCTTTCAGATTATATATATAAAGAACCAGCCCGAATACAAGAAAACCTGTTGCGCATAAAGCAGAGAAAACAAAAGATGGTTTGGAAAATCCTGATACCATATCTGAAGAAGTCAGTACTATGATAGGCCCTATTATATATATTAACCAGGCAGCTGATATGATAAAATGTTTACTTTCACGCTGCCGTAATGTCATTACGATAAACATAATAAATGCAAAAAATCTGATTCCTACTGTGACTAAAAGAGAAATTGAAAAATCACTTATTTGAATGGAACTTATCATATCTAATAAAACTATAACAGAAAGACATGCCAAGTTCAAACTCGCTTTTAAATAAATCAGCCCCTCATACGGTCCAGTTCTTGCACCATTTTATTCCGGCAATTTTCGGAGACATCCGACATCTTCATATCACTTGTAACTTCAATAGGCGGCAGAATATTTATTGTTATTGTCTTGAAACCGTTGGCAATAAATTTATTCGGGGGCAGTGACTGAAATGCACCGTCGATAATCACAGGAAGAATCGGCGTTCCTGTATTCACCGCGGATCTGAATGCTCCTTTTTTGAACTCACCTATATTTCCATCACGGGTTCTGGTTCCTTCCGGAAAAATAAGAAAGGATTCGCCGTTGCCCAGAATATCTTCAATTTTTCTGATTGCATCAAACTGGCTTTTTCTATTATTTCGATCGATTAAAAGATGTCCAGAAAAAAACAGGTTCCAGCCGATTACAGGAACAATAGCCAGGGATTTTTTTGCAATCATTTTGACCGGATAAAAAAGACGGAAAACAAGCAGAATATCTATAAGAGACTGGTGATTGGCAGTAATTACAAAAGCCTTCTTTCTGTCCAGGTACTCTTTTCCGTTAATCTTCAGACGCCAGATAGGAATTACGGCAAGCAGAATTAAGCACAGAATTGAAGAGTTATAATGAAGTATGCGCCGCTTTTTATCAAATGGGGCGGTCAGCAGAAATAAGACGGTCTGAATCGGAATAAACAATATTGCTCCGATAACTATTTCAAGCCATGTAATCAGTGAAGCAATAGCGGAAATAATAATCAATTTACACTCCCGTAAAAATAATGAGAAATATTAGCAGAAAAGTAATTATTAAAACAAGCTTTCCCCACTATTCATCCGATTTTTTAACTATTTTCTTTTTACTTATAGTTTTATATTTATTATCATTAATATAATTGGAGGATATATATGAAAAAACTAATACTTTTATTTGTAATTATCTTTATACCGCTTTCACTATCTGCCCAGCAGTCTCTTATAAACCGGGACGATTCAAATTTTAAATTCTTTCTCGAATCAGAGCTTGGAACTGTAAAAGTCAACTATCATACAATACTTATAGGTTCAGAAACAGAAGGAACAGGAACAACCTTTGACTTTGTAATACAGGGAGGGCAGGAAATACTCTTCCCCATTCAGAGATTCAATGCAGGTATGGTCATAGCTGATCAGCACAGGATAAGTTTTCTCTATCAACCCCTTGAAGTAGTGACAGAAGTCACATTCAAGGATGATGTAACCGTAGATAATGTAACCTTCCTGTCTGGAACACCGATGGAGCTGTCATACGGTTTTCCATTCTACAGAATAACCTATGCCTATGACTTTTTTAAAAGCGATCGAATCGATCTTGCTGCCGGAGCTGCACTTCAGCTTCGTGATGCTTCTATAGTATTTAAACAGCAGGATGGCGAGCAGATGACTGTCAGCCAGAACCTCGGGCCTGTACCGGCACTTAATCTGTACGCCCGCTACCAGTTTAACAATGGGTTCTATGCGCTGACTGATATAACCGGAATATATGCATCATCAGCTTTTATTAACGGTGCAAACTTCGATTTTTCAGGCTCGCTGCTTGATGCCTCGCTTCGGGGAGGTTATACACTGAAAAATAATATCGATCTTTTCATGAACTTTCGGTTCCTCGGCGGAAGTGCAGATGGCGTAAGTGAATATCCTGATCTATACTGGACAGACAGTGTTGAGGATGCCACAGCCAATTATCTTGCAACTACATCCCTGACACTCGGATTAACTCTGAGGTAGGAAGAAATGATAAAAAACCAGTGGTATGCAGTTCTTTACAGTAAAGAGGTTAAACCCAGCCGTATTACCGGAGTGGTAAGGCTTGGAGAAAAACTTGCTTTCTGGAGAGACGGTACCACTGGTAAGGTTTCCTGTATTGCAGATAAATGTCCGCATAGAGGAGCATCAATATCGGCCGGGAAGATACATGAGGGACATCCGCAGTGCCCCTTTCACGGACTCGAATTTGACAGTAAGGGAACATGCATTCTTATTCCGGGCAACGGAAAACAGAACCCGGTTCCTGAAAATTTCCACACCAAATCCTACAAAACCAGGGAAAAAGCAGGCATGATATGGCTCTTCTGGAGTGACAGCTTGAGTGCAGGTGATGTTGACCCGGCATTTCCGGACCTGCCGTTTTTCGAGGATATCGACGACAGCTTCAGCTATAAAAACTGGATTGATCCCTGGCTCTGCCACTACTCCAGATGCATAGAAAATCAGCTTGATGTTCTTCACCTTCCCTTTGTTCATCACAACACGATAGGGGCCGGAAACAAGACACTGGTGAACGGCCCCAGGGTAAAGATCAGTGATAATGAAATGAATGTCTGGGTATATAATGCTGTTGATGAGGGACAGATTCCCGAAAAACCGGAAGAAGCACCTGAGCCGCAGGAAGGACAGCAGCATCTACACTTCCGCTTTCCGCATATCTGGCAGAACTGGCTGACTGATAAGGCCAGGATCTTTATTGCCTTTGTTCCGGTTGATGAAGATCATACCCTTCTCTATTTGAGATTCTATCAAAAATTTATGATGGTGCCGGTATTGAGAGAAGTCGTAAACGGATTCGGAATGTTTTTCAGTAAGATAATTACCCACCAGGACAGGAGGGTTGTGCATACTCAGCTGCCGAAAAAAACGGAACTTAAAATGAAAGAAAATCTTCTGCAGGGAGACGGACCGATTCTTGCCTATCGCGGCAGAAGAGATCAATTAAAGAAACTCTGACTGCTGGATTATCCGGCAATCAGTCTTACTTTTTTCAGTTCCTTCAGCAGCTTCTCTTTTGTAACAGGTTTTAGCAGATAACCGTCACAGAGCTCGTAGAAGGATTTCATTACACTCTCAACATCGCCCAAAGCTGTAACCATAAACACCTTCGTTCGCCTGAAGTGTTCTGCGGATTCGGAGGCTTCAATTTCACGAATTTCCTTAAGAACCTGCTGCCCGTCCATCTCCGGCATCATTATATCTAGACATATCAGTTTGTATTTATCATTTTTTTCTATTGATCGTTTAAAAAGCTGCAGCCCCTCTTTGCCGTTTACTGCAGTATGAACCGGCCCGAAGTTACTCAGCATTTCCTGTAAAATCAGTCTGCTGGCAAGGTCATCTTCAACTATCAGAGACTTCATTTAGTCCTCCAATTACAATTCTATTCATTCTTTCTTTATCCTGCAATGATCATAATATTAATATTTTTAGAATTATCGTACAAAAAATCAGTTTATTAATTGATAATTGAAAATACAGGCTGTAAAATCATCTGAGTGAACAGCAATCAGGTTCAAGATATATTAATCAATCTGCTCTATATTCTCGTTTATTCTGTTTCATTGATTTCCATCGGGATAGTCATAGTTAAATCCGGTAAATCTTCAAAGAAAAGCCCGGCCCTGCATTTGTTTCTTCTAAGTTTTTCTCTTACCGGTATACTGCTCACGGCAGAAATGTATATTCACAACAGTCCGGATAATCTGCAGCTCTATTTCAACCCAGCTGTTCCTGAACTTGTGCTTAATGTACTGCTGCTATTTTCTATGACGTCAGCCGGATTTTTTATCATTCTGCTTACCAATGAATACCGTAAATTTTCCAGATCGCGCATGGTTTTTATAATAAGTGCTGTATCTCTGGGTTTATTTTTGATATCTGAATCTTCATTCCTGATAATAAACTCCTTCGCGGTAAACTCTTTGTTTGCAGAACTATATGGGTATTCAGTAATGGCAGGATTTTTTCTGCTTCTTTTTATTTCGATAATCTGTACAGTAAAACTCTATCTGCCCTTAAATCAGAATACAGATAAAGCCGGCCTTGAAATATTTCGAATAACACTAAACTTTATACTAATATCTGTAACGGCATATGTAATAACAGATTCAGAAGTAGCTGTTTTTATTATCCCGTCCGGGATAATTGTAGTAATTGCACTTTTGACTTCGATAATACTCTATTCCGGCAAAAAGGTTGACGGCGTATCCACATCAGGAACTGAGGAACTTTGCAGGCATTACGGACTGTCAGCCCGGGAATCTGAGGTAGCCCTCATGCTGATGCACGGGAGAACCTACAAGGAAATATCCTCCGATCTTTTTATTTCAATGTCCACCGTCCAGACTCACGTGGGAAGAATTTACTCTAAAATGCAGGTAGGCAATAAAACTGAGCTTGCAAACAGGCTGAGAAAGCCTTAAATACCCGAATCGTACAAATATACGACTACTGCATTAATGGTTTCGGGTCTATATTTCAGTAAGAAATCGCAGCAAGGAGATAAAATGAAAAAAATAATTTTAATTACAGCGGTAATATTACTGAGTACAGTACTACATGGCTTTGCCCTGTCATACGAACTGGATGATTACAAAGAGGTTAACCTTAGTTCAGTTGAAAAACTGGTATTCAGGCTTGATTCAGCACGATGCGGATTGTGCATTTCAACTGTAAATTTTGATAAAACCATCAATGGAAGCTCTGCATCCGAAAAGCTGACGCTAGCTCTTGAGGGAACTATGACCTCAAATCAGGGCAGTGCCGTTCCCGCCTTGTATGTCTCGGAAAACGGAAGAGTCTTAAACATCAGTCTCTATAAAAATGAAAAAATATTCTTCGGACTCGCACAGACAGGTCGAGTCTATTTTTCGGCGAATATACCCGAATCATTCATCGGCGACATTGAAATAGAACTTTCCAGTTCAGATATTACAGTTTCAGACATCTCTGCTGATAAACTGAATATAAAATCCAGTTCCGGGGATGTGAGTCTGGATAGGATATCCGCCGAATTGCTTACTATTGAAGCATCCTCTGGAAAAATAAACGCAGGACTGTTAAATGCAGCCCGCAGCATTGATATTACAGCAAGTTCCGGAGATATAAAGATTGATGAACTACGTTCTTCGGAAATAGGACTCAAAGCATCCTCAGGCGATATAAAAATCAACAGGTTATCAGCAGACAATACCAGAATAAAACTGTCCTCAGGTTCACTTGAACTGTTAAAAGCTGAAGGCGGTATTCAATGCGAAATATCATCCGGCAAAACCACCATCGAAATGGCCACCCTATCCGGAGATATTGATATAGACAGTAAATCGGGAAAAGTCAGACTCAGTCTTCCTGCAGGTTCAGCTTTTGATGCCGATCTTGGCGCCTCTTCCGGAAAGATTACAACTGATTTCACAATACTCGGCGATGTAACAAAATCAGATGAAGATCGGATAAGCGGAAAAGTAAACGGAGGCGGCCGCCTGGTTAGAGTTAAGGCTAGCTCAGGCGACATATCCATCAGCCGGAACTGATTATAATTTAACCAGAGCTCTTCCGGAAGCCTTGGCTTTCAGCATGAGAGAAGCCTGTTCTGCTACTTCAGAAAGGCTGATCTCATGCGCCAGATTTAATAAATCCGGAAGTTTCCAGTCTGTTGCCAGATGATTCCAGATGTACTGCCTGTATTCCATCGGGCAGTTCTGAGAGTCTATTCCAATAAGACTGATACCGCGCAGAATGAAGGGATAAACACTCAGCGGAAGATCAGCCGAGGCAGCATTCCCGCAGCTGGTTACGGTTCCCAGCGGAGCAATCGATTTAATAATGTTTGCAAGAATATTTCCACCGACAGTATCAACTGCACCGGCATACTGCGCCTTTAGCATCGGCCTTGAATTTTCCTCCTGCAAAGAGGATCGTTCGACAATAGAAGAGGCACCAAGTGATTTAAGGTAATCCGCCTTTTCCGGTTTTCCTGTCACTGCGGCAACTCTGTAACCTGCTGCTGCAAGAAGTCTTACGGCTATGGAACCTACACCGCCTGTTGCCCCGGACACAATTATTTCACCGTCTTCAGGACTGAGAGTCTTAAATATTTTATCTGCCGACATGGCAGCAGTAAAACCGGCCGTTCCGTAAACCATTGCCTCTGCAAGGCTAAGCCCAGAGGGCAGTTTCACCGCCCAGGTAGAGGGTATCCTTGCATATTCCTGATAACCGCCGGAGGTATTCATACCGAAGTCGTAGCCGGTAATTATTACCTTGTCGCCCTCAGTGAATGCCGGTGACCCCGATTCTACAACTTCACCGGAGGCATCAATCCCCGGAGTATGAGGATAATTTCTGGTAACCCCCCTGTTTCCGGAAATAGAAAGCGCATCCTTGTAATTAAGCGATGAATAATGGACTTTTATAACCAGATCTCCATCAGGGAGATCTGAAATCTTTTTGTCTATAATTTCCGGGCTGAAGCCGGACTCAGTTTCAAATATATTTAAAGCCTTGAAAGTAATATCATTCATACTGTCTCCTCAATGAACAGTATATCAGATACCCGCAGCCGATGCATCCTCTCTTTCAAGTTTTGATGCAATCTTCGCAAGTTCTTTTTCATCAAGTTTATATTTTTTGAAAATAAAAAGCGCTACAAAAAGTCCAATCATAGGAACAACCGACATAACAGTCCTTAGACCGAAGATGGTTTTTGAGGACTGCACAGCAGCATCGGTATCAAGATTGATTAAATCAAGACCGATACTGGCGGCCAGCGCTGCGAGGCCCGATGCAAGCTTCACCACAAAGGTCTGCATTGAAAATATAACACTTTCTTCACGGTGTCCTGTTTTAAACTCACCGTAGTCTACCGAATCGGCCAGAAAAATGGTTGTGAGGACAGTCAGCATTCCGTTTCCCGAGAAGATAAAAAAGGCAGGGATAAAAATGAGAAATACCGCCGTAGCCCCGGTAAATGCCATGATCAGTAAAACAAGATAACCAAAGATTTCCATAAAGAGGCAGAGTCTGAAAACGGTTGTAGCTGAAAGCTTTTTTCGAATCAGAGGATAGATTATCATCATTGCAATAATCTGAAGTCCGCCTCCGAAGGTGTTGAAAAGCGCATATGAACCTTCCCAGCCGGCTCCACCGATATCGAACTGAAAGAAATATATTATCAGATTGGATGTTATATACAGAGCTGTATTAACGCAGATGATTGCAATCACTATTATCATAGCCTGGTCATTTTTAAAAAGTGATTTAAACATCTGGCCGACACTTGCCGTTTTCATATTTACGGAACTGTTTTCCTTTATATTGATACAGGCAATAACCGAGACCAGAATAAAGAAACAGCTGATGATAAGTGTGAACCATCTGAAGCCGATACGGTAATCAGCAGCAGAACTTCCCCCGCCGAATTTAGCTACTGAAATCATTGTGGCTACTGTTATTACCGCAAAACCGACGCCGGCACAGCTTCTTGCTATTACAGACAGGTTTTCCCGTTCAGCATGCGTATCCGCTACCGCCGGGATCATCGACCAGTAGGGAATATCCATAATTGTATAGGTAGTCCCCCATAGTATGTAGATAGCAGCAAAATAAACCATAAGCTGTTTGCCTTCAAGTCCGTCGGGTACCGCAAAAAGAGCGAAAAGAACAAAGGCGTTCAGTATTGTTCCTGTGAAAAGCCAGGGACGGAACCTGCCGAAGCGTGAGTTGGTTTTTGCTACGATGATTCCCATTACCGGGTCGTTTACAGCATCAAAGACACGTGCCACCATCAGTATAATTCCGACAAATGTAGCGCTGAGTCCCATAACGACATTGTAGTAATAGAGAACATAACCCGAGGAAAGGGCGTACACCATATCCTTTCCGACTGCGGCAAGACCGTATGAAGCCTTGGCCTTTAAATCAAGTTTCACTCTTTATTTCTCCTTCTGTTTCAGCAAGAATTCCATGTAAAAGAATATCCATCATCCCCTCAAGAGCCTGCTCGTATGAAATATTTTCATCAAGGAGCGTATGTCCGCTTAGAAAATGTTCTATTGAAGATTCTACCATCATCTTTAATACAGGTATCTGTACAGATCTTATATTTCCCATCCTGACACCCTCTTCCAGAAGCTTAATTGTCGGCTCCCAGTCATTTTCCAATCTTAAAGCCACCCTTTCAAAAACTTCGGGATATATATTTTTAAGTTCCCACAATTTGCGAAAATCAACTCCGGAATAGCGTTCCGGCAGAACGACAATAATTTTTCTGATTTTTTCAATAAGGCTCAGTTCTTCATCCTGAAGAATCCTTTTTTCACTTTCCTTTATTGCAGAAAAACAGTAATCAACCATTTCCATGAAAAGTTCATTCTTGTCTTTATAGTATTTATAAAAGGTCTTTTTACTCATCGATAATCTTTGAGCTAAATCATCCATCGTAAATTTCAGACCGTTTTGGTTAAATTCATCTATCACCCCTTCCAGGATAACTTTTTTTATCTCATTATCTGTATCGCCGGCCGGCATCACTTATCCTTAAAATTTAATTGATATGATTACAGAAACTATTTTTTCATTTTTAGTTTCCCGATAGATAATATCACACGAATGAGAAGATAACAATAAAATTAAAAAAGCACGGGAAAGCCCCGGGCTGAAATCAAAAGTAGAACCTAGTTATACGAATTATTTAATAAATACGGATAACCGTCATTATGGCTGCTGTCCACACCCCATATTGAGCTATCCCATCCACCGGCAGATATTATCGTTGATATTGAGGCATCCGGGACTTCTGTTCCGGTACCGCTGCCGCTGCCTTTAACAGAGCTTTATCCGGTATTTTCAGAATAGTAGCAGCCGGAAGTAGTTATGCTGCCATTCAGAAGACCATAAAGGGCTCCGGTATAAGATCCGCCGGAAATAGTTCCCTGTCCATAAGAATTGGTACAATTAATAGTTGCGGCACTATATCCCAAAAAGCTTCCAACACAGCTTGTGTAGGTACTGTTAAAAGAACCTCTTGTATAACAATTATTTACAGTGCACGATCCATCTGCTCTGGCGCATAAGGCGGCAGCATTATCTGTGCAATAATCTTCAACTGATATAACCATATTTGTAAAGCATTCGCTGATTGTAAGTGCTCCGCTTTCAACAATACCAACAAGACCACCAATTCTTAAGTTTCCACTCAAATCTGTATCAGAGGCACCGCTTGTACTGCTTTTTTCTACCGCGCACATGCTTATTGTGGTAGTTCCGCCAGTAGCGCCGATTAGCCTTCCGGCGTATTCCCACCCGCTTACAACCGCGGTCGATAAACATGATCTAACATCAGCGTCTTTAATATAGCCAGCCAGGCCGCCATGATAATCTCCATGATCGTTATTTCCAACAGTACCGGAAACCTCTACTCCTTCAATTGTTCCGCCGTTCCAGTATCCGGCAAGAACTCCCTGGTAATCATAGGTTCCGGATGCATTAACTTCAACATCGCTTATTATTATATCCCTTACATAGGCAGATTTGGCATAACCCAATAATCAATTATACTTTTGAGCCGATGTGGTCAGTCCGCTTATTGTTACTTTAGTTCCTGACCAGAAGCTTTCAAGTATGCCGGTAAATGGATCTGCTAAGGTTCCGACAGGAGTCCATGTTGATGACAGACTTATATCTGCCATTAAAATATAATATCCACTCAAATCGTCTGACAAGGCGGTAAAACCCTCCGTGTCTGTAATGTAATAGACGTTTCTGAATGTTTCATCTCTAAGTTCTATAATTTTGGAACTTGTAGAACCCTGTTTATTACCCGCGGCGTCTACAGGAAATACATAAACATGATAATACTTTCCGGTAGTAAGCCCTTCAAAGGTATATTCACATATCCCCTTATTAACCTCAACCTCAGACATTGTTGTGTATGTTCCATTCTCATAACATTTCAGGACTTCATGGTCAAAGCTTGAGTCCTCTTCAGTTGTAGGCTCAATCCAGGTAATCTTAAGCTTACCGGCTCCGGCTGCGCTATTGGTACCAGCTATTTGTTCAGGCACGGTTACATCATAAATCAGGCTGCAGCTTGTTTCTATATTCATATAACCATAAGCGTCTTCTGCTACAGCATCTGCTACCGTTACAACAACATCACCCTCTACAGACGGAGCAATTGTTGCTGAATAAGATGCTCCGCTTCCGGCAAAATCTGATAATGTACAGTTTGTTACGCTTATGTCTTCTGCATCAAAACCGGTAACGTCTTTATTAAAGGTAAAATCCATTGTAAAGGATGACTCGTTTGTATATCCATTGTCTGATGGTGAGGTAATTGTAAGAAGAAGATCCTTTGTCCATATTGCGTAGAGGGTGATATCGGATGCGCCCATTGTGAAAGTACTACCGGCAGTGTATGCGCTTCCGCTGCCGTCAGAGGCAGTATTCCAGCCGGTAAACGAATAGTTTGTTTTTGAAAGAGTTCCGGTGTTGCCGAGAACCGTTGCCGAAAGTCCTTCAACATAGGATGTGCCGTCGGCCGGAACAGTTCCGCTTGTCGCACCGTTTCCGTCATAGGTAACTGTATAGGTCGCAATATCGGATGTCCCGCTCGGACATCCGCATACAAGGGCTGCAAGAATTATCATAAGGATAACGACAGCCCTCTTAAAAAAATGTGAAGTCTTTTTCAATTCAAAAATCTCTCCTTGATATAAAAATATAGAAGAATATATTTCTGGACGATCAGTCTTCGCGTTTTTAGTAGAGTTATATCAATAAACCACTGAAGGATGGAAATAAATGAAAGAGTTATCAAGATATTTAAAAAGAATAGGAATTGCCCTAATAATTTTTACGGGCATTTTTCTTACAGGTTGTGACAACGGCACGACAACAACACAAGCTGCAAACGAAACATCGACTGCAGATGAAACACCGATTGCAGAAACAGAGGCCGCGACAATCAGTACAAGTGACTTCCAATTTGCTGACGGAGATTCAGCAGAATGTGTAACAAGCAATTTCACCTTGCCCACTGCAACAATAAGCGGATCTACTATCAGCTGGAGCTCAAATAACACTGATATTATTTCTATTACCGATGGTACGGCAACGGTTACACCTGCCTCTGAAGACACAACAATAACCCTGACAGCAACCGTTACAGATTCTGATGGGAATACAGCAAGTAAGACAATAACAATTCCATTTCATGTCAGGAAATGGAAAACAGTCGGAAATTCCGGATTCAGCGCTGGTACAGCCATGTATGAATCACTTGCCATTGATTCTGATAACAAGCCCTATGTTGCGTATTGTGATGTCAGTAATAGCAACAAAGCAACAGTTATGATGTATGACGGAAGCAGCTGGATCTTTGTTGGGAGTGCCGGCTTCAGTGATGGTGCAGTCCGGTATACATCACTTTCTTTTGATTCAAACAAGACTCCCTATGTTGCTTATGTATATGAAGCTACCGACTATAAAGTAGCAGTCATGAAGTTTGACAGCACAAATGGCTGGGAAACTGTAGGAAGCAGCGATATCTCTACCGGGGTGAGCACCGATATATCTTTGGTATTAAGCCCTGATAACACCCCATATGTTGCTTATTGTGATGGAGGAAACAATAATATAGCAACAGTTATGAAATACGAATAAGATTAAGTACCCGAATCATCAAGGCAGATAGAGTTAGCTCTCGAATAACAGTCGTTGTAGATGATTGTTTCGAAAGACCAGAGTGCATAGAGGGTTATATCAGCATCGCCGATAGTAAATGTGCTGCCGGCTGTGTATGTTGTACCGCTGCCGTCCGCCCTGGTGTTCCACCCCGGAAGAATATAATTAGTTTTCGTCAACTCTCCGGTGTTCCCTAATACCGTTACCGTATTACCTTCTTCGTAGGCTGCGGAGTCGGTTGGGACAGTGCCTGTTTCCGCACCGTTGGCATTGTATGTTATCGTGTAGGTTGCAGCCGGTGTTTCTTCCGCTGTTTCAGCTGCCTGATCGGTTGTCCCGTTCTGACAGTCGCTTATAAAGACTGCAGGCAGACCCATTAAAATTGCACATTCAGTTTTTATAAATTGTTTTGAATTCTTCACTTAAATTTCTCCATCTAAAATATTTTTAATTCAAAGTAACAATAATGGAGGTTAAGATCGCCCAAGAATATATATTTGGACTTTTTTGTAAAAAAAACAGGGCATCCGAAAACCGGATGCCCTATAGAATGTCTTTGTTACGGTAATACTACCTTATACCATTCATAATCGGAACTACCATTGATATAACGGTTATATGCCTTTCCGAAATTTAAATCTGTATACTTGTCGGGAATTCCGCTGGACACACTGGAATCATTGTCCTCATATTCATCTTTGGAATTGTCGGCGCAATAAGATTCAAATGGAGTGGAATAGCTATCGATCGACGAACTGAAATATGGAGAAACAAACATACCATAAGAGTTACGGACATATGAATAAACTTTTAGATAGTAAATGCCTGGAGATAATGCAGTAACAAAAGTTCGGGAACTTGTAGAGCAAGAAGCTGTTGACAACGCAGTACCATTTTCATCATAAAGAACAAAATACATATAAAAAGCGCTGCTTGTTCTAAAAGGCCTGTATGTAAGCGTATATGTCCTGCTGCTGTTCTCATCATCATAGAAATAGATTCCGGTAGATGTGGGAGTATTATCATCTTCATCAATCTCTGGAATAGCATTTCCGGTATCAATCTTGCAGCTTACCCAATGCATAACATTATTTCCCTCAGCGTTGCTGAAGTCATAGGTTATTGTCTTTGATTCTCCTACGCCAAGACCTGAAACGGTAGTTGTATAAATTGTATTGCTTGAACGAGCATTATAATTATCCTCAGAACTATACAAAGTAACGGTGAAATTATCGTCAATATCTCCATCGCCGTCATTTGTTATCGTTGCAGTATAGGTAACTGTAGAACCGTCTGCCGCATTACCGGAGCTTGACGAGGTTACAGTTCCTGTAAGATTGATAGTTTTTTTTAAAAAATGTAACATCGCTTGAATAGGAATATGTGTTATCCGAAGTGTCTCCCTCAGCCATACTTCCAATTATTGCAGCTCCAAGATAATAGTTTCCTGCGGTGGGAGTGTTTTGTGCTCTTGTATCTGCGGGGACCAGAAGATATCTGTAGTTGCTAGTATCATAGAAGTCATAGGAGACCGTCAGTATTATTTTTTTGCTGTTGAGGTCTCACTGATGTCTCCTGAGCCGTTAACAGTCCCGGTAACGAATCCTATCCATCCCGAGAAGGTCGTTTCAGCATTATCAGCCATGAGGGAGGCCTCGGCAGGCAGGTCGGCTGTAAAAGTTCCGCTTATATAGTCCTGAGGATAAAGCTCTTCACTAAGCGTAACTGAACCGTCATAGAGGGATACTTCGCTTCCGTCCAGGTTGACAGTTAAGTCCAGCTTAATAATTGTCCCGGCACTCAGAGTTCTGTATCCTTCATTACTTATACTGTATGATACTTTTACACTCCCTTCTGCCGGACCGTAAAGAACCTCTGTATACGGAGATTTGAGTGATAGAGCTAAATCGGGCTCACTGCTTGTTCCAACATCCAGGGCAATACGGGAAGTATTATTGGTAGTTATCGTGTCATCTTCACAGTCAATCTCCGCAAAAAGATATCTGGTAGCAGCTGTTGTTATGCCCGGAGGCAGACTGAGTGTAAAATCAGCATCTTCACCTGCAATAATTGTTTCTGTTAAGAGCAGGTAATTATCATCTGTGGTTGAAAAATCATCATCCGACAGCGTAAAGACTATTGTGCAGTCTGATGCAATTGTTTCCCCGTTTTGATTCGACACTGTGACGGGAACAACAAAACTTCCCCCTACAGCTGCATAGAGCTGCGTCTGCTCCGATGAGTTATTTCGGCCAAGGCTGACCATTAAATCATAACCGACTATAGAAGCCAGAGGCGATGAACATCCTGTCAACAAAATTGCCAGCAGTGATATCACTGCTATATTTAGTATTATTTTTTTCACTTTTCCCTCCTAGAAAGAAGAGCTTCCTGTAAGGCTGAATGAATCAAAACCTACACCCGAATCTGTGCTTGTCGGCATACCCATAATTCCACTGTCGGCACTCACAGTTGCATAAGCGTCTATTTTGAATTTTTCTGTAAGTGCCAGTGTGAATCCGAAATTCCCCTCAGCTTCGACATCAAGCGTTGTTTCAATGCTGTTTCCAGGGGTGTAATAGTTTTCAGTACCGCCTATCAGCTCAGCATCAGTTGAATTATCCGATTCCAGGTTATCAACATACTCGGTATAAACATAACCCGACTGTCCTGTTACAAGGCTTGATATGCTGTCTATTGCAAGACTGATTGTTGTCTTTGCCCCGGTTTAGAAGGTCATGTCACTTATTGGAGTATAGGAAACTGACAGAGGCACTGAAACTTCGATTGTATGAATCATTTCATCAACCTGAATTGTATAACCTGAATATATAGTAGACGTGTCTATATCAGTACCTGCTGTTGTATCGGCATTATCCCCGTCATTGTCTATCAGAACTCTGATAGTCCTTGTCTGTTCTTTTACCGCGGTTATGTAATCTATGTCATAACCAAAACCGGCACCCAGATGAAACGCGGCTCTTTCATCAGGTATGAATGATTTTGAAAATGCAGCTTTCGCATGTCCTGATATTGCTGCATTAATAGACTGTGAGATACAGGTGATGGAGCTGTTTCGGGATGTCTCTACCGGAGTTCCGGTGTGGTCATCATATTGTATCTCTATTGTACTGAATTCATATATAGCAGTGGGGAAAATACCGTAATCTGCTCCGAGCATAAACTTCAGGGTGATATTGTTCCCGCGATTGATATTGCTGTCACTGTCAAATCCAAGTACTGTGCGTTCAAGATATGTATCGGAAATAGAGGCCTCCATACTTACTGAGCTTTCAACTCCTGAATCACTGTCGTAATAAACAGCTCCTGTTGAACTGTACAGTTCTTCAGTGTCAAGCAGGCTTACATCGCTGCCGTCTGCATAGCTTGAGGTTGTGTTTAAGTAGCTTCCTTCATTTGCACCAAGGTTATAGAATGCGGCACCAAGCGATATTTTTGAACTCAGGTTACCGACATTCAAACCAATCTCGGGTTCGAATGCGAGAACACTCTCAAAGTTGTCGGTATCACTTACTACAAGTCCTCCGGATGAGTAGTAATATGGCATGCTGTATCTTGTAATCTCATAATCCCCTACTTCATCAAGGCTGTCATCACCTGCTGTACTTGTATTGGTGTATGTACTGGAAATTGAGCTTTCACTGTAGCTGTATTGGTTAAGAAGCCATAGTCCTTTTACATCAAATGTAATCGGCATACCTAAATCAACACCCACACTGGCAAGCAGTTTCTGGAAGTTAAAGTTTTAAATATTAAAATCAGTTGCAGTAACAAGTTCATTATAAATACCTGCAGCACTTTAATAATCTGTGTAAGTAATCGTCTGGGTATCTTCGTCATTTTCATCTGTTAAAGAAAGGTTGGTAAAATAATTCAACAGAAAAAATAGTGAAAGGTCATCGGTTACCCATGCATAACCGCCTCTCAGTCCCGTTCCGATTTCTTCTGTTCCAAACTGTGTTCCGTCCGAATCAAGCGAAAAGAATATTGTGCTTGATTCCATTTTATTAAAGTCTGCTGGATTCACAAGATAATCATATGCATTTTAGTTAGGCCGTCAGAAGCTTTACTCTGGTTCGATTCTCCAAGATCGACCAATTCTGCATATCCGTTTGCCAACAGACAAAAAGAAAATACAATGGACACTAGTAGATGTTTTTCATATTCGGGTTCTTCTTCGATAGTATTAATAGAAGGAGGTTAACGTTTATCTGTTCAATGATCGTCCAGATATATATCTGGACCTTTTTTTTCGATACTGAAGAGGAGTTTCGCCTATCATCTTTTGAAAAGCTGCATAATAACTGGATTTGGAGTTAAATCCGCACTCAAGGGCAATATCAAGTACTGTCATTGATGTTTTGTTCTCTAGAAGTTCCAGCGAATAGTTTATTCTTTTTTCTTTAATATACTGGGAAAATGTCTTACCCTGATGGATATTTAAAACCTCAGATAACTGTAAGTTCGACACTTTAAGCTTTTGTGCTGCATTTTTGAGAAACAGGTCATTATTAACAAATAGTTTTTCTTCATTCATCAGCTGCTCAAGAGCTGAATAAACCCTGTCAGCCTCAGCATCTTCAATATTGGATTTAAGATAATAATCACGGTAGGCTTCCAGCTTTATTATATTGAGAAGAAATGGGTAACGCTGGCTTATCAGCAAAAGATATACAGACAGTATTGTAAAACGCAGCTGGAAAAGATGGTAATACCATACCACCCTGTTCCCGAATACGATATAAGGGAAAAGCGGTGCAATTGTAATCAGAGAAAATATTATTACGGTAGAAAGGTTTTTCTGCCGCTCCTCCTTTGATCTTCGAAAAAGGTGGATATAATAAACAAGTATTATAAAGAAATAAACAATTCCGTAAAATGAAGAAAATACACTGAGAGGCCTGAAGATTCCAACATTTGCATACAGAAAATCCTTATAATCTCGAAAACTCACAACCGGATAAACAGGATATTCAGCAAATATAATTAGAATTAAAGTGACTGCAACCGGGATTATCATGTGCAGGAGATGCGATGGGTGGAAAATATATTCTTTTTGAGGAAGTGATTTGAAAAAAAAGTAGTATACAGGTGCCGCTGTAAATAAAACAAACCTCCCTAAAGTGTATACATAGGGATAAACAGCATACCAGTTCTCTATACCTGAAAACAGGTAAAATGCACTTGAGAACTGGTATACGGCAATAAGAAAGGTATTCAGTGCAATGAGATAATTCTTCTGATCCTTTCTTTTTAAAAGAAGCTGACTGACAGTTATGATAAGGCAAAGACAAATACCAAGAATAAGGCCTGTATCTACAAGTAAATTACTGTCCATTGTCTAAGATTATAGCGTAAATATACAAACTATATAATACATTTCTTTCTATCTGTAGAAAACAGTTAGAGAGTAATCATAAAGGCTCCCAGGTGTCAGGCTCACACCGTTTCTGATTAATAATCCATCAATTATTAATAGTCTTCCGGTATTCAGAGGGAGACATACCGACCTTCTCGCTGAAAACACGATTGAAATTAGATTTTGAATTGAACCCGCAGGACATTGCGACAGAAAGGATGCTATGCTCCTTCTCATACCTGATTTTTGACTTGGCAGACTCTATTCTTAAATCATTTATATAGCTGTTAAAATTCTTTGAATATCTGGAATTGATAATTTCGGAAAGCTGTCCAGGCCGCAGCTCCAGCCTGGCACTCAGGCTTCTAAGATTCAATTCAGGATCTGTGTAAAGATGCTCAAATTCCATAAGATCTTCGATCCGGAAAACTATAAAATCTACATTAAGTGATGAAACCTTGGACTGTGCATAACGGACAGCACTGGCCTCATTTCGGATTCTCAAAAAGAAATCAGTGAACCTTGATGTCATAAGTGAAAAACATATTAAAGAGAAAACAAGAACAGTCATACCGACCTTATATGGTTTTAAATCGTTCAGAGTATCACTGTAACTCATAAAAGCTGCTAAAAGTATTACTGTTATTAAAAATATCAGCGTCAGCCGTATATGCTTTTTACTCTTTTCAAAATATTTCAGATTGGATTTGAATATAACTATCAAACATACAGCTGTCCAGGGGAACATTGTATAGTTAAAGACCTTTCCAATTATCATAAAACAACCCGATGACAGCGTTTCCAGTGGAAACATTGCAAGCTTTTGTTCAGAGGGAAGAATATAATAAGGAATAAAAGCGGCTAAACATATAAACGCAGGAAGAACGGTTAACAGATGTAGTTTTTTCAACCTGAAATGAGTATCAAAAAAGCTGTTAAAATAGAAAATCAATATCGGACCCAATAAAAAATCCAAAGGAAAATTTATTAAAAGCAGGCCAGGTGCAAAATACTCGGTACCTTTTCTATAATAAGAATCCAGGAGTATACATAGGCCGAGAAGAAAGAAAAATCCAAAGTGTAGATAGTGAATCTGCTTTCTTTTTCTGATAGAAATAAGCTGTATAATCGAGTAAAGAACAAAATACATACCGCCTGAGGCAATAAAAAAACTGATGAGTATGCCTAATCTGGTGCCTGTATCTATCATGCTGCCTACCTTTGATTAAAAATAATTAATTTTCGGGGAAGTTTCCAGTAGGCTTTTAAAAGAAACACCCATCCCTGTTTCTGCAGATGTTTCCTTATGTTTCATTTTGTATCTTTTTGTAAGCAGTAATTCAGTTTAAAAATTATTTATTTTCCTGAATGGAATTCATATCCTTAAGCTCTCAGATAACTTGTTATATACTTTACAGCTACACCATTAATCAGGATTTTATCTCTGTTAAAAAATATATAGATGAAGAAAAGAAAACACATGAATTTTGTAATGAGATGCTTCTGATTGATACCAAAGGTCTCGTAGTAACCAGTACTGCAAATGCTGCAATTGGAAAAGATTTATGTGAAGAAAAAATATTTAAGACTCTGTCTTCCAATTCTGGTACTTCCGAGCTCGATGAAACCTTCTCACTTTCTTCTAAAAAAGGTAATATTATTTCGACAGTTGGAAAACCCTTAATACAAAATGGGGAAACGCTGGGATATTATATTATTAGGTTGAATTTTACAAAATTGCTCACCCATGTTTTATGGGAAAGAGATTTAGGCAAGATGGGACAGCCGTATATGTTTACATCAAAGGGTATTGTACTGGCCTATGGTGATAGAAATGAGCTGTTAGTTGATCACTCCGGCAAGCCGGGACCAATAATAACAATCCTGAATAAGAAGAAAGAAAGAGGTTTTTTCGGATACCAGATAAACGGAATTATCCGATATCCGGCTTTTCATCAGTCAGGTGAAAGCGGATGGTTTATTGCTGCCAATATTTCCGAGAGCGATCTTCTGGATACATCACAGTATCTTCAGATGATAATATCAATTATAAGTACATCAAGTATGGTTATCCTGATTATTCTTCTTTTAATTATGATTAGGAATATCATTACGAAAAGAGTATCAGAACTGGAAAAACATCTGCTCACTGCTTCAACAGGAGATATACGACTCAGAGTGAAGCCCAAGGGAAAAGATGAGTTAGATTCCATTTACCGTAGCATGAATACAATGTTTGAAAACTTTTCAGTTTTCCTGGGGAAACTCAAAACCCAGATAAGTGACATCAATAAATCAAGTGAAGAAATGAGCCTTAATATTACCGAAACTGCAGCATCTATCAACCAGATCAGCAGTAATCTGCAAAGCATCAATAAACAGATGCATGAACAGACATCAGTTACAAGTCAGACAGTTCACTCTGTTGCTCAGCTTACTGATAATATCAATAATCTTAACAACAGTATTATTGAGCAGAGCTCAAGTATTACCCAGTCCTCGTCTGCTATTGAAGAAATGACTGCAGGAATAGACTCCATTGCCGGGGTCATAGAAACCTGAAATGAAAAGGTTAAGCAAATGACACATGCGTCCTCCAAGGGCCAGGAAACCATGGAAATGGTTCAGGACGTAATTCATAAGATTGTTGAAGAGTCCAATGAACTAATGCAGGCAAATGAATTAATATCAAATCTGTCCAGTCAGACAAATTTACTTTCAATGAATGCTGTGATTAAAGCTGCTCATGCCGGTGATGCAGGAAAGGTATTCTCTGTGGTAGCAGAGGAGATAAGAAAACTTGCAGAACAGTCTGACAGCCAATTCAAGGTTGTAAGTTCAAATTTGACAAGTATCAAAAAGGCAATAGATGAACTTACCGTATCAGCTTCGCAAAATACAAAAGATTTCGATGCTATGAATACAGCTGTTATTAAGGTCAGCAATATATTCAGCAATATTCAGAACGCCGTGCAGGAATTAAGCATCGGAAGTAATCATGTTCCTGAAGGCCTCAACCACATGGAGGAAATTTCAGCTGAAGTCAACTCAGGGTCACAAGAGATGAAGATTGGCAATAAACAGATCATAGAATCTGTTACTCACCTCCAGGATTTCAGCAAAACAACAAGCCATGCCATTGATGAAATCACAATGGGTGTTAACGAGATAAATAAGGCGGTCTCGGAAGAAGAGATGCTTATAAAAGACAATGAAGAGCGTGTTGGAAATATAAATAAAGATGCTGAATTATTTAAAACATAAGAATCAAAAATCCAAGGAGTAAATATGAATCAGGTATTTTCGATTTTAGCCGGAATTTTTATCACAAATGGTATTCCTCACTTTGTTAACGGTATTTCCGGAAAACAATTTCACAGTCCTTTTGCCAAACCGCCGGGAAAAGGAAAATCATCCCCACTTTCAAATGTAATATGGGGATTAATTAATTTTCTTATAGGTTTATTCTAATAAATTTCATCGATCATCTTAAAATCGGCATAAACTTGAATTTTATTCTTTTTATACTCGGTGTTATTTTTGTCTCGATCAACCTATCAAGATTTTTCAATCATGGCGAATAATTTTAAAATCATTCTGATAGCACAGTTAAAATCCGTGTTATCAGAATATCTATTTTAATTCATCGTATCGCCTTTTAACGGCTATAAATATATTCGCATCACCGCCAAGATCAGGATGATATTTTTTAAGAAGTTTCCGGTATTCTCTTCTATGTCCGGCATTATTTTGTTGAGCAGCATTTCGTTTAACTGACTCGAGGTCCTGCAGAAAGGTCATTAAGGCTGCTCTATCAGGCAGTTTAATGGTTCGGTAATGAGTTTTAAGGCTGTCATAATATTTCAAAATAATTTCAGCCCACTCTTCGGCTGAGAATCCGGATAGTTCTCCTGCACGTTTCAGGCTTGCCGGATAAAGAACTCTTTTATACACAGGTATATCATCATTACATTTTCTTTCCGCGTTTAGCAGCTTAAAAACAAGTCTTTTTATACTTTCAGGCCATGCATCTGCGGATTTACTTATTCTCTGCTGCCTGTGTAGGTATTTTTTATTCCGCTGAGATTGATAATTCCATTTTAGTTCTAAAAAAAGCTTAAAAAACCCTTTTTCCGGAAGATAATACGTCCTGATAAAATTATCGAGGTACTTGATTTCAAGCCGCGGCTCATTCACCAGTTTCCAGGCCTTGGGCGGAAGTATAACTTTTCGAAGTTTTGCAGAATCATTGAGTATCTTGACCAGCAGCTGAAAATCAGGATTCTTCTTTATGGATTGAGGCTGAATAAAAAGAAGTTTTGCGATAGTCCTGTTCCCCTTCAAAAGCAGTTCCTCCGCAGTAATTATAGCGTTTTTCTCATAATTGACTCCAGTGCCTGTTTTAAATATAGTTTTGTTATGACCGTACTTATACCGAAGCTGTCCGGGTTCTGCCCCGGTGTAAAAAATGCTGAGAAGAACATCCTTAAAACAAAAGATGAACTTGAATCACAGGATCTATGCGTTCTGGGTATGATGATTAACAATCGAAGCCATGTTGAATTTCTTAATACAAAAGGAATTAAAACAATGGATAAACCTGAAGATATCCCCGATAAGGCTGTAATTGCAGTTAGAACACACGGGATCGACAGGACACTTGAAAAGGAACTTTCAGAGACTCACCATCTTATAGATCTGACCTGTGTAAATGTTAAAAAAGTTCAGAAAAAAATAGCCGAAGCATCAGCCGGCGGTTCTTCTGTTATCATAACAGGCAAGAAAACCCATCCTGAAGTCCTTGGGCTTCAGAGTTATGCAGAGAACTTTACTGTCATCGAAACTTCAGAGGATCTTGAAGATTTTATAAAAAATCCGGAGTTTAGCAGAAGCCGTAGTGTAGACATTCACCCGGAAAGTTTTTTTATTACCTCTCAGACTACAGGGAGCCGTGTTCTGTTTGATTCCACCTGCAGCGCAGTAAAAGAGCACTGGCCTGAAACGAACGTTACTGTCTTTGACAGTATTTGCCCGGTAACACGAAAAAAGGAAGAGGAAGCCCTGGAGCTTCAAAAACAGGCAGATATAAGTTTTGTTATAGGAGACAAACTCTCATCCAATGCAAGCAAGCTTTTCCACCTGCTTTACGAGGCTGATAAGCATACATACTTTATACAGAATCTTGAAGATCTCAAAAGCAGAAATATTAACCTTACAGACATAAACAAGGCTCTCATCGTATCTTCAGCATCGACTCCTGATTTTATTGAGGATGAAATAAAGGAATACCTTGAAGGTATTCCCGATTTTTTATAAAGATTAGAAATTTCGGGAAAGAAGCTGCCCGGTAATTTTTTCAAGCTGCTGAGATGTATATCCCGGTTCCAATCGAGCAATTTCACGGCGGGCACGCTGGGAATACAGTTCTGCAACAGCCTTGGCTTTTTCAATTGCGCCTGATTTATTGATAAGGGTTAAAGCCTGAGCTATTGATTCGGGGCTGTAAGGCGGTTCATTGAAAAGCTGAGCAAGCTCTCCGTTATCGGACTGCATTGCAATAATTGCCGGAAGAGTAAAAATACCCTCCTGCATATCATGCCCTGTCACAGGTTTGCCGACCTTATCAGTCTTTCCGTTAAAATCAAGAATATCATCGATAATCTGAAAAGCCATACCGATATTGTAGCCTATTCGAACAAAAATATTGCAGTCAGCCTCGGGACATCCGGCTTCCTTTGCTCCCAGATAAAGACTAAGTGAGAACAGGACTGCGGTTTTACTTGCAATCCGCCTTTTATATTTTCTAATACTGGGATTAAAGATAAATTTTTCAGTGTCCTGCAGGATTTCTCCCTCACAGACTCTGGCCACAGCCTTGGCAAGTTTATCGTACTGATCGATCCTTGAGTTTCTGGATGCCATAACAAAACATCCTGAAAACATGTAATCACCCAGCAGGATGGCCAGCTTGCTGCCATGAATCGTATGCATGGCAGGTTTGCCCCGTCGTGTTTCAGCTTCATCTATGATGTCGTCATGAACAAGAGTTGCATTATGCAGCATCTCAACTGCGGCAGCAAGTGAATAAATTCTGTTTCCGTCAAAATCCCCATACCGTCCGGCCAGTACAACCATGGCGGGTCGAAGCATCTTCCCGCCGTCTGCCAGAAGCCTTTCAACAGCAGAGCGGATCATTTCAGGTGTATTCTGAATATAACCATTAATCACCGCCCTTACTGACCGGAGGTCTTCTGAAAGCTGACTGTCCCCTATGGAGTCAGAAATATAAGTCATAAATCTCTCTGTGGTATCCTATTTCTTTTTTCTCTTAAGAACAGGTTCACCGACAAAAAGATGAGTACGTCTTGCAAAAGCTGTACTGTTCCACCATTTCTTGATTGCAGGCATAACCCAGTGGTCAAAACCTACAGCACGTCCTGCTCCGGCAAGCATAAGGAATCCGGCAAATACAAACCAGGCCTGATCCCATGAGAACATTCCCGAGAATGTGAAAACAAGACACATTACAATTGATGCAGCGGCAGCAAGCCAGGTAAAAAGTCCACCGAGAAGCGCAAGACCGATGAAAAGCTCAACAAGAACAATCATAGTCTGGAATATCGGATAGCTGATATATGCCATAATACTGTCCATGAAGGTTTCCCTGAACCAGGTTACAAATCCTGAGTTGTACGGGATTATCGGATTACCGGTTTCCCAGATCTTTCCAAAAACCTGAGCTGCGGTATCAGCAACAGCATTTGCAGCATCACCGGCAGCACCTGCTACTGCATCACTTGCTGCACTTATTGTATCAGCGGCAGCCTGAACAACAGTCTGAGCGGCATCACCTGCAGCATCACTGGCGGCGCTCACTGTATCTGCAACAGCAGGAGCAGCAGTTTCAACCCAGCCCTCAGCGGCCTCTCCGCCCTCTGATGCAGCACTTACAGCATCACTGGCAACTTCTACGCCTTTCTGGACAACTCCAGGACTGAACATCCAGCCGGACTTTGTGCCTGAAGCAAAATTAAGCCAGCCCTCGCCAATTTTATTAAGGCTTTCTGCAATCCACATAACACCAAGCCACATTCTAAGCGGTACACCCCACCAACCCTGAAGTTTCCAGGAAAGATGTTCGCCGACGAATGTTCTTCTGTCTTTCATATCGAAGAACTCGTGCTTCAGGTAGCCCCATACAGCATTTATTCCGGCTATGCCGAATAGGTAATGGAGGTTTACAACATGCTTCATTGCCATTGCCATGAAACCGGAAACTTTCATGCCTCCGGCATTGGACACTGCATAACGTCCGCCTATTGAAACCATAAAACCATGATAATTTGATTTGAATTTGTGTTTTTCAGTACTGTCGATATCAGCAATAATATTCTTTGCGGCAACCTCACCGGTCTGAATAGCAGTTTCTACAATCTGAGGCAGAACTTTTTCATTTTCAAGAAACCACATATTGTCGCCGACTGCATAAACTTCGTTGTGATCTACAGACCTCATATAGTCATCAACAAGTATTCTTCCTCTCTGACCTACAACATAACGTTCATTCTCATCAAAACGGCATCCGAGCATTCCGTGAATACCGTCAGCCGATGCAAAACTGCACTGACCGCGTGAAGTATGTCCCTTGGTGAGGTTAATCCTTGAAGTGAACTCTGAACCGTGAATACCACAGGTCCATACAAGTGTGTCGGTTTCAATTTCAGAACCGTCTGCAAGCATTACCTTGCCTTCTGCAGCACCGGTAATCCTGGCGCCCAGTATAACCTTACAGCCTTTTTTGTTGAGATATTTAACAGATTTCTTTCTGAGGTTTTCTTCTATAATCGGCAGAACTGTATCCATTGCCTCAACAACAATCATATTAACATCATCAGTATCTATATGATATTTAGCACACAGAACATCCCGTCTTTCAAGGAACTCACCAATCAGCTCAATTCCTGTAAAACCGGCTCCTGCAACTACAAAGGTAAGCATTCTGTTTCTTACCTTCGGATTTGGTTCCTTTGCCGCAAGTCTGAAGCGTTCTTCAAAATGTTCCCTGATTCTCATTGCGTCTTCAAGAGACCACAGAGAGTATGAATTCTCCTGAACACCGGGAGTGTCAAAAAATTCCGGAGCACCCCCTGTTCCCAGAACAAGATAGTCATAAGCATATTCATGAAGCTCCGACTGTATAATCCTTTTCTCGAAATCAATTCCGGTTATAAAGTCATTTACAATATTAAGACATGTCCCTGAAAAGATTCTCTGGTAACTGACCTGTACTGAATCCGGCTCAACCCTTGAACCTGCAACCTCATGAAGCTCAGTCATAAGGGTATGGTAGGTATTCCTGTCAATTAGGGTAATATCAACAGATTCATCCTTTCTGTATCTTTTGCACAAAATCTTTGCAGCTTCAATTCCTGCATAGCCGCCGCCAAGAATTACAATTTTCTTAGTACTCATTTTTTCCCCTGTATATGAATATGTTAGCTTTATTTAATCTGAGTTGGTTTAAATTATAATAGATTTAATCAGATAATCAAATTAAATCGTTATTAATATAATTATTTCACCTGATACAATATAACCTGTATGGTAAAAGATCAATATGTAAATAATTATTTATCTTATCTTTTTAATCAGAATTTTTTATGAAACGATTTTTATATATAGTATTTTCTCATTATATTATAACTTCTCACTTAATTCAGCCCAAAGTTCAAATTTTTCATCAATTTCTGTGAGAATTTTTTCATATCGCTGATGTTTCAGCTTGTATTCTTCAGAACCGGCAAATGCGGTAGAAAAGTAGTCTTCAAGCTCAGATTTCTCGTTTTCAAGCTGTGGAAGCTCAGCCTCAAGAGACTCCAGCCTTCGTTTTTCATTAAAGGTCAGCTTGGGTCTCTCTTCACGGCGTCTGGTCTGAACAGCAGCTGATGCAATCTTCTGCTGTCTGGCTTCTTCCTTAGCTGCAGCATCCTGTTCTTTCTTCAGCTCCAGATAATCACTGCAGCTGCCTCCGAAAGAGAGAACCCGGCCGGTGCCGTCAAGGACAAAGAGAATGTTGGAAACCCGATCAAGAAAAGCCCGGTCGTGAGAAACGGTGATAACGCATCCTTTAAAAGATTCAAGAAAATCTTCCAGAACCTGAAGGGTTGTTATATCAAGATCATTTGTGGGTTCATCAAGTAACAGAAAATTCGGTGAAGTAAGAAGTATACTGACAAAATACAGGCGTCTGAGTTCTCCTCCTGAAATCTGTTCCAGCGGCACCCGGTGAAGTTCCCTCGGAAAAAGAAACCGATCCAGCAGGGTTTCAGGAGTCAGGGTGCTTCCGTCCGGCATATTATAAGTATCCCCTATCTTTTCGAGGAAGGCCAGAACAGTCATTTCCGGTTTTTCAGCAGAGAAGGTCTGACTGAAATATCCGAATACAGTGTTTATACCGGGATTAACTTCTCCGCTTTCGGGTTCGATTACCCCTGCAATTAGGTTCATCAGAGTTGTTTTTCCCGAGCCGTTTGAACCGACAAGTCCTATTCGCTGTCCGGCATTGAACTCATAAGTAAAATCCGAAACAATAGGTCTGTCTCCATAGCTTTTAGAAATACCGGACATCTTCAGGATTTTCTTGCCGAGCCTTGTATCCTGTGTGGCAAACTCGATACTCCTGTTATCTTCAGCAGTAATCCGCTCCCTTAGATCATATAGCTTTTCAAGTCTTTTCTTGTCCCGGCTGCTGCGGGCCTTGGGTCCCTGCCTCAGCCAGGCCTCCTCACGCCGCAGAATCGAGGACAGCCTCTGCTGCTCCCTCTGCCTTGCAGCAAGCCTCTCCATCCTTCCCTTGATATATGAAGAATAATTTCCCGGATATCGGTACAGTTCAGCAGATTCTATTTCCCAGATTTGTGAACATACTTCTTCAAGAAAGTAACGGTCATGGGTTATCAAAAAAACTGCGGAGTCGAGGTTCTGAAGATATTCCTGAAGCCACACAACAGTTTCAAGGTCAAGGTGGTTGGTAGGTTCGTCGAGAAAAAGAACATCAGCCTCTGCGGCTAAAGCCGCCGCGAGTGCCGCCCTGCGTTTCATACCTCCGGACATATTTTTCAGCGGTAGATTTCCGTCAGTTATTCCAAGCATCTTAAGAATCGTATTGACTTTGCTTTCTATACTCCAGAGCTCCTCTTCATCCATCCTGTGAAGCAGTTCCTGGTAGAGGTTCTCATCTTTCATATCAAGCGATTTTTCATATGCGCGAAGCAGATTCATACGCGGATTATCAGTATTATAAATGTAATCAAAAACAGTGTCGTTTTCATTGTGCTCAACACGCTGAGATAGAACGGATATTTTCAAATTTTTCCGGTAATGAATACTTCCTTCGGTCGGAACAAGTTTCCCGGACAGACAGCTGAGCAGGCTGGTTTTTCCGGCTCCGTTGGGAGCAATCAAACCTATCTTGTCCTCTGATTCCATACCGAAACCGGCAGACTCAAGAAGAAGTCTGCCACCCCGGTTTATACTTAAATTTTCGGCTGACAACAGATGCATGCAAGCATAATAGTTTTATTTATAAGCCTTGGCAATAATAGATTCAGTCTGTTCAAGCGATAATTTTACAGGATCAAACTCAAAAAGTCCGCCCATTGCATACCAGGCGTTTTCAGCCATCTTTTTCACTTCATCAACCTGAATTCCGTAATCGGACATTTTAAGAGTATCAACACCGCAGGCTTTCTGAAGTTCAAGAAGCGCCGGAACAAAGTTCTCAGGCTTTCTATCCTTTCCCATGGCTCCGGCCATAGCGGCAAACTTTTCAGGAACCTTATCGGCAAAGAAACTGAAATATGATTCAGAAAGCATTATCAGTCCGGCACCATGAGGAAGTTTCGGATAATACGCACTCAGGGCATGTTCCATCGAATGCTCTGAAGTACAGGAGGATGTCGATTCTACAAAACCGGATAATGTATTCGCAGTGGCAACATCCATACGGGCGGAAAGATTTTTGCCGTTATTAACCGCCTCCGGCAGTGATTTGGCGATAAGTTCTATAGCTTTCAGAGCGAAGGCATCGCTCACCGGTGTTGCAATATTAGCAATATAACCCTCAAGTGAGTGAAACAGAGCGTCAAACCCCTGGTAGGCTGTGAGTGCAGGCGGAACAGAGGCCATCAGTTCCGGATCAACAATTGACAGGACAGGAAAGGTTTCAGGTGTGCCAAAGCCGATTTTTTCATTGCCCTCTTCATTTGTAATTACTGTCCATGGATCTGCTTCCGTGCCTGTTCCGGCTGTAGTTGTGACTGCAACAATCGGGAGCACACCGCCTTTAACAGGGAGTCCTTTACCGCTGCCGCCGTTTATGTAATCCCAGTAATTACCAGGATTTTTAGCCATCACTGCGATACTCTTGGCAGAATCGATACTGCTTCCTCCTCCCAGGCCTATAACAAAATCACAGCCTTGCTTTTTTGCAAGCTCGGCACCTTCAGTAACATGACGGAGAACAGGATTTGGAAGAATTTTATCAAATACAACAGATTCGACCGACTGCTTTGCAAGCAGTTTGACAAGTCTGTCCAAATAACCAAGCTTCTTCATTGAATTTCCTGATGAAATCACAATCAGAGCTTTTTTACCCGGCAGTTTTTCACGGGAAAGTTCTTCAAGACGTCCCGGACCGAAAAGTACTTTTGTCGGAATATAAAAATTGAAACTCATAACAATCCTCCAGAGCTGTTATTGTAACATGAAAATTTTATCAATAATAAGTTTTTCTGGCCAGATTCACCTTTGCCTCGGAAGCTTTAAATGAAAGAATAATCTCAACACCACCGGTATTTTCTTTTTTTGGGATAAACTCAACGGCTGCATTCATCTGGGCAGCGATAGCGTATATCATTTTTATTCCAAGCCCGTCATTGTCTTCAGACAAAGCATCCATTCCACAGCCATTGTCGCTGATCTGCAGAAAAATACGATCTTTTACTGTAAACATCTCAATCCTCAGTTCAGGCTGAGAATTCGAATCAATGTATGCAAAACTCACTGCATTCATTACAGCCTCAACAATTATCTGAAGGATATTGTATTCAACGTCACGGTTCAGCCCTTCATCAGGAAGATCCGTAAAAAGTCTGAGCCTGGGAACATCGGTTCGACCGGTAAGATTCTCAATCAGTTCTTCAACAAGTACTCTGATTTTTGATTCTGTAGAAAGATTATTCATATCGGTATATACAAGATCATGCATGGTCTTTGCACTTTCAATCCTGTTTCTACAGCTTAATAGCATATTCTGAATTTCAGGGTCATCCTGCTTACTCATGGCCTTAAGGGAAAGAACAGAAATAATATACTGGAAATTATTTTTCACCCGGTGTTCAAGTTCATGGTGCAGGATTTTTTCGATCTCAAGATATCTGTTCAGCTGCAGATTTTTCCCCTTTAGATGATACAGCTGCAGACTTATAACAGTACCGGCAATTCCCCCCATAACCGAAGGGATAAGAAAGCCTTGAAGTTTCATAGGGTCTGAAATTAAAAGTTTCTGAACAACAGACATGGCATCAAGACAAATCATGCCCAATACAAAACCGACTGATATATATACTAAAACAGTCTTTTGGAATTTCATTATCTACCTTTTCTTCATATCCCTACTGTTAATACTATAAAGTTTATGTAAGCAGCTGTTGGATTTCAAGTTTCAAATGAAAAAAAACCGGCCGCGAACCGCGGACCGGTAATATAATGCCGTTCAAACAGAAGTTGGTGCGTTCCTAGTTTTTAGCGGCAAATCCCAATTCTTTTTTTATAAGACTGATTATCTTTTCAGAATCAGTCCCTGTGAGAAGTGTATCTCCAACATGTACATTCGGCCCCTTTTCGCAATGTTCACTGCAAAATGATGCCTGAACATTCAGTCGACCTTTCAGTTCCGGTGCTTCAGCCGCCTCAAGGACATCAGCTAGGATCTTCTGCGAACCTTTTAGAAAGCAGCTTGTTCCCACACAGATACTCACACTTAGTGTATCTTCAGCGTCAGATGAAGCCTTAATCAAATCGAAACCGGAGGCTTCAATCCGGCGGCGGCTCTGGTAGCCTGTATGCAGAAACTTATGCGATTCCCCGGATCCGGGCATACCCCCGAGAAACTTTTCATATATTCCATCTATAAACGGATTCTGACAGGAAGTATGGACCGGCTGAATTCTGTCGGTATCCCTTAGAACCTCTGCTCTCTTTTTCAGAACAGACCGATCCTCAGCTACCGGCTGTCCTGCTCCGCCTATACAGCCTCCGGGACATGCCATTACCTCAATCAGATCATATTCACATTCACCTTTTTTAACTTTTTCAGCCATATCTCCGGCAGCCTTCAGTCCCTGAACAGTACATACTTTGATATCAGGATCTCCTGTATATCTGAGAACTGCTTCAGCAACTCCTCCGGAATTACCGAATATTGTTCCCGCTCCTGAACTGTATCCCATCGGGAGATCCATTGCGGATGGTTTGAGTTCGGCAAAACGCAGTCCATGCATCTTTATCAGAGCAGCAAGCTCCCTGGTTGTTATAACATTATTAACAAGCTGCCTGCCGTCTCTTGAGAGCTCGGGTCTGTTCTTTTCATATTTTTTTGCTGTGCAGGGCATCACCGAGATTACAGAAAGCTTTTTACCAGTCCCCAGGCTTCCATCCTCTGTCATTATCCGCTCTGCAAGGCTGCCGACCATCTCCTGAGGCGACATGCAGCTTGAAACATTTTCGAGTATTTCCGGATAGAACTGTTCCGCGTATTTAACCCAGGCCGGACAGCATGAGGTAAACAGCGGAAGCTTCCTTCCATCCTCTTTTCTTTTTATGAATTCAGCGGACTCTTCAAGAACCGTCATATCGGCTCCGAAGGCTGTGCTGTAAATTCGATCAAACCCAATCATCCTGAGCGCTGTAATAATTTTTCCGGTGACATCCTCGCCTTGAAGTCCGAACTCCTCTCCGAGAGCTGCAGGAACAGCAGGTGCAATCTGCACAACTGTAAGAGTATTTTCATCATCAATACTCTCAAGCACTGCATCAATTTCATTGCGTGCCAGAATTGCACCGGTGGGACATACTGCAGCACATCCGCCGCAGTTTACACAGTCAACCTTTGCAAGACTTTTATTGAATGCCGGTGTAACCTTTACTTCTTCTCCGCGATAGGCAAAATCAATAGCTCCGATTCCCTGAATCTCGGCACAGTAGCGTACACAGTCGCCGCAGAGAATACACTTATCGGGATCACGAATAAGGCTGTCTGACATACAGTCCTTCTCTGAAAATGGACGGGTTCTACCGAAACGGATATTACGGACTCCGAGCTTGTTTGATATTTCAAGGAGTCTGCAGTCTCCTGCCTTCTCACAGGAAGGACAGTCAAACTTGTGGTTTGCAAGCAGCAGCTCAAGCGTCATCCTGCGCATATCACGTAGTTTTTTGGTCGAAGTCTTTATAATCATACCGGGTCTGGGCGGTTCTGCGCATGATGCGGTAATTCCCTTGCCTTCTATTTCAACAATACAGAGCCGGCATGCTCCGTAAACACTCAGTTCTGAATGGTAGCAGAAGGTGGGAAGATCTATGCCCGCTTTTCTTATGAGTTCCAGCAGATTGCGCTCCCCGTCAATCGGAACTTTCACATTATTGAGTGTCAGGTATGTTTCAGTGTTATTCATGCCGCACCTCCTATTGCATTGAATTTACAGGCTTCGATACAGGCTCTGCATTTAATACAGAGCTCTTCGTCAATTACGTGTGCTTCCTTCTTATCACCTTTGATTGCACCGACCGGACACTTTCTGGCACAGAGCGTACAGCCCCTGCAGAGATCTGGATCTATGCTAATCGGTGTTAAGGCCTTGCACTGTCCAGCCGGGCACCGTTTATCCACAACATGTGCAAGATATTCTTCACGGAACTGTTTTAATGTTGAAAGTACCGGTGAAGGTGCTGATTTCCCCAGTCCGCAGAGTGATGCTTTTGAGACAGTCATGCACAGTTCTTCAAGCAGATCGAGGGTGGATTCATCAGCCCTGCCGTCCATAATTGAATCAAGCAGTTCAAGCATCTGCCTGGTTCCTTCACGGCAGGGAATACATTTTCCGCAGGACTCATGCTGGGTGAACTGCATGAAAAAGCGGGCAATCTGGACCATACAGGTTGATTTGTTCATTACAACCAGTCCGCCGGAACCTATCATGGCACCTACTTTTCCAAGCGAATCAAAATCCAGCGGAATATCGAGGTGCTCTTCAATAAGGCATCCGCCTGAAGGTCCGCCGATCTGAACGGCCTTAAAAGCGCTGTTATCTATTTTGCCGTTTTCATCGATTACTCCGCCGCCAATTTCAAAGATGATCTGACGCAGGGTTGTTCCGAAGGGAACTTCAATTAAACCGGTATTTGCTACGTGCCCCGTAAGAGCAAAAGTCTTTGTACCCGGTGAACCCTCTGTACCCTTTGACCTGTAAGCTTCAACACCCACACGGAGTATCATTGGCACTGTAGCAAGAGTTTCAACATTATTTACTACTGTAGGCATATCCCACAGACCTTTCTCGGCAGTCCTGGGCGGTTTGGGTTTAGGCATGCCGCGATTTCCCATAATACTTGAAACCATAGCGCTAGCCTCTCCGCAGACAAAGGCTCCGGCGCCCTCCATTACATGAAGCTTCAGACTCCTGCCTGTTCCGAAGATAGAATCTCCTAAAATTCCTGCATCCTCAGCAGCTGTAATGGCCTTCCTGATTCGTTCAACAGCAAGGGGATACTCAGTTCTAACGTAGATGTAGCCTTCATCCGAACCAGTGGCTGCAGCAGCTATCATCATACCTTCGACTACAGAGTGAGGATTTCCCTCAAGAATACTCCGGTCCATGAAGGCACCCGGATCTCCCTCATCGCCGTTGCATATGATGTACTTTTTATCAGACTGCTGTCTGTTGCCAAGTTCCCACTTTCTTCCTGTAGAAAAACCTCCGCCGCCCCTGCCTCTAAGTCCGGCCTCTTTTATCAGAGCACAGATATCTTCAGGCTTCATGGCAGTGAAAGCCTTTCTGGCAGCTTCATAACCGTCTCCGGCAATATATTCATTCAGATCGAGAGGGTCACAGTTTCCGCAGTTTTTAAGCACCTGTCTGCTCTGCTTTGCGTAGAATGGTATTTCTAAAGTGCCCCTGCAGCTGTTCCCTGAAGCAGGTTCGGTGTACAGTAGTCTTTCAATTACCTCACCATTTAAAATTGTTTTTTCAATGATATCTTCCACATCTTCGGGTTTAACATGTGCATACAGGATACCGTCGGGCTGAATGGTTACCAGCGGACCGACCTGGCAGAAGCCCTGACAACCGCTTCCCGAAACAAGAATATCCGGAGAATCGTCTTCAGGCCTGAGTTTAACACTCACTTTCAGTCCGCGTTCAAGCTGCTTCTGTTCAAATGATTTGAAAATATCAGCCGAACCGTTGGCAAGGCAGCCGGTTCCGGCACAGACAATGATCCTGCGCTCAACTTCACTGCGCATCTGTGTATAACGGTCTTTAATAGTATCAAGATTAACTGCAGACATGAACAGCCTCCGATGCTTTGATGTTATCGATAATTTCCCTGACTCCGGCTTCGGTAACCTGTCCGAATATCTTATCGTTCACAACGACAGCCGGGGCAAGTCCGCATGCACCGAGGCATGAAACAGTCTCAAGAGTAAACATAAGGTCTCTTGTGCTTCTATCCTTTTCACCAAGCTCAAGATGCTTCCGGATGGTTTCAATCAGCTTTCCCGAACCCTTTACGTGGCAGGCTGTTCCGTCACATACTTTAATCACATATTTTCCTTTGGGCTCAAGCGAAAAGTGACTGTAAAAAGTTACTACACCGAAAACCTTGGCCGGCGACAGGCCTAATGCGGTTGCGGTGAATGTCAGAACTTCTTCGGGCAGATAACGGTATTCATCCTGAATAGCCTGTAGGATGGGTATAAGCCTTGCCTGGTTGAAATCGTTTGCCTCAAGGATCTCCCATACCTTTTTCATTTTTTCTGCAGCCATATTAACTCCCTTTTATTCATCTCCTATATATAAGAGATGTTTACTTCCTTAAGTAACTTGTCAGAAAGACATTTTCCTATCCGGTTTACTATATTCCGCCTTATCTCAAGGCCTACCGGAACATTCGGATCCTGATGGGCATTATTGATCCGTGTTCCCACAACGAAGTTGATCTCATCACTGTCCAGAAGCAGATCAATAATCTGTGATGCGCCGTTCTTCCGGCGCATTGAACGGTATTCACCCGATTCAAGCAGTTCTGCCGTACGCGCAAGAGTGAAAATCCCCTCGGTTACAAGATCTATTCCATCCATTTGGGCTGTTGGCGGAAGATCTCCATCAAGTCTGCTGAGATCAGTTCTAACCTTGCGGCCGAGTTCTCTTGAAATAATATTGGCGGTGGTTCCTCCGCTTACAATCATCTTTCCAGGGAAACTTTTAACCATTCCGGCAAGTTCAGTATCCCTTGAGCTGTCCAGCGGAGGACCGGTGACAACCATGAGTTTCCGCGGCTGTCTGGCATAAATAACAGCACAGGTAATATCATCACGTGGAATGTAGATATCGTTTCTAACAGCCCTGTTTACAACAGCCTTTGACAGTTCCCTTGAAGAGATATTAGGCTGGTCGGCTATCTTTTTCACAATCCAGTCATTGGCTCTTTCAGTTTCCCACCCGAGCGGCAGTTCCCTGTTTCCTATTCCTGACTGAGGTACTCCGTCAGAGTACATAACAATGCGATCGCCGCTCTGCAGTTTTATGAATGAAAAATACAAATTGTTTCTGCCGTTCGGGCTGTTGACAGTTATGGTTTTCTTTTCGGGGGATAGAAGTCTGCCGTCCCGTAAAAGCAGATAACCCGGATTGTCGTATTCGATAATCCTTGTACTTCCGTCATATTCAATATCAATAATGGTGAAGGTGGCATAACTTATCTTTCTTTCGCTGCATTCAGGAAGACTCCGCATAATTACCTCTGCAGTCCTCTCTATTGAAAGGCTGCCTGCTATACATCCTGCAGCAAGTGTTGTAGTCAGGGTTGCCAGAACATTCGCCTTTATGCCGCTTCCAAGACCGTCTGAAAGCACTGAAACGACTCTTCCGTCTGTGTCCGACTTTCTTGAAAGAAAGACATCTCCGCCTGCACGCTGAGATTTCTTGTTTATTCGTGCATAATCAATATCCAGAAAGCAGTTATGCATCTTTCTCCCCGCTGAACGATTCAATGATGGAATTCATGATTACTTCATTCTCTGCGGCGTTCTCCCCAAGGAGATAGGCAATCTGCTGTACTGTTTCAAGATTGCGGCTTATTACTTCCTCAGCCTTTCTGATAACCCTGTCGCGGTTGACCCATGGCAGCGTCACATCCTGGATTATTGCACAGGCAGTCTGGTGCTCAATTATCGGAAATACTGTAACACTGAGAACCTTGCTGTTGAACTGGATGTTTCGATCCAGTATTTCTCCACCGCGTTTCAGAACTGTCTCAAATAGCCCGGAAAAAGGCAGTATCCTATCGACCATCGCACCTTCAAGCATCGGGCGGCTTTCCCACATCACCATGGTTTCTTTACCCATCATCTCAGCAAACCTTCGGTTGCTTTCAAGAATCCGAAGAGCCTCATCAACGATTACAACGCCTGAGGGCATCTTTTCGATGATGATGTTCGCCTTTTTCTGTGCAAGTCTCCGCATATGTGAAACGCACATAACGGTTTCGGCTTTCCCGTCAAGACAGGCAACAGCAAACTCGCGGCAGGTGTTGTAACCGCAGCCTCCGCAGTTGAGTTCATCTTCTTTCCCGTATTTCCCTACAAGTGAAAGAGCTTTTTTTATTTCTTCATCTGTCCGGTTTTCCGGCTGCTTAATTGAAAAACTCCAGCTTTCATCGATTTTTCCCGGTACGAAATCATTCTCGGCCTTCTTGCGGCTGTTTTCTATAACCTGAAGCTTCTTGAGTACCGAGCCCTTTCTTGTGCAGCCGGGGCCATTAATACAGCCGCCGCGGCAGGAAAGAAGTTCCAGAAAAATCTTTCTGTCAGTTTCAATTTCATTGAGGCCTTCCAGAGCTTCAGCTATTTCATCAAGCCCGGAAAAACTCATATAGATGATCTCGTCATCTTTTACAGGATTGCTGCTTTGAATGCTTTCGATCATTCCGCCTTCATACGGATAAAGTGCAGCCTTTCCGCTTCTGCCAAGAACAGGAGTTTTATCTTTATCTGCAGCTGCTTCCGCTGCCCCCCGGAGATCAGCGCCAAGAAGATCACGCAGATCAAGGAAACTGACTGCAGCCCGGCACAGCTCACTGTGTCCGTCAGACTCCCGTTTCTTGGACAGACAAGGGCCTGCAAAAACAATCTCCGTACCAGGGGCCTGGGTCTGTTTTATAATGCTGCAATGAGTAAGCATAGGCGATAATACCGGAGTTATATTTTCCCGGAACTCGGGTTTATATTTACAAATATATTCAACAACACTCGGACATGCTGAGGAGATTAAAAGCTTTGCACCGCTGCTGCTGAACAGCTCACCGATAGTTTTTGAAACTGCCTCAGCTCCTATAGCGGTTTCAGAAACTCCTGCAAAGCCTGCAGTTTCTGCAGCAGCTATCAAATCAGCTTCTGTTACGCCTGGAAATTCTCCGCGCCATGAGGGTGCAATAGACAGAATAACATTGGGATTTTCAGAAAGCAGGCTTTTAACCCGGCCCAGATCATTTCTGGCACGCTTAGCTCCGGCAGGACATACGGTAACACATCTGCCGCAGAAAACGCAAAGCTCCTGGTCAACAGATGCATGACCGTTGATAAAAGTTATAGCCTTTACCGGGCACTCCCTTACACACTTATAGCAGTCGAGACATTCGGTTTTTTCAGTATAAATCGGATAAATCGCTTTAAGACTGTTCATTCATCACCTCTGAATCCAGAATCTGAAGAAGAAGGGGTCTATCCACATCGAAAAAAGTTTTTCCGTTGATTGTAACTACAGGACCGCGGCTGCAGTTGTTCTCACATAGGCTGCCGCTGAATTCAACACTTCCGCTGATATTATTAGCTTCCAGGTATTCCCTTATGAGACTTACATTATCCCTGTTGCCTCTTGCATAACACGAGCTTCCCATGCATATAATGATCCTGTTCTTCATATAGTCTATATTTTATCGATTTAAAAATATCGTGTCAATATAGATATCTGTTTATCGATACAATTTTAACTCTATATCTTTCTTGTATAAAGTCCGCTTTTTTCTTAATATGTGAATATGGAAAACAGTCTAAGTAAAGATGGCAGTCGCCACGTAACTGATGAAGTAATTAATACAGTCACCCACATGGCCGGAGCAATTTTCTCACTACTCGGAACGGTTCTGCTTATCACACTTTCAGCGACAGCCGGTAAGATATGGCACATTGTAGCTTTTTCTCTCTACGGCTTCAGTCTTGTACTGCTGTTTCTTGCCAGCAGTTTTCATCACGGAATCTCACATTCCAAAAAACTCGACGGTTTTTTCAGACTCTTTGACTATCTGGCGATCTTTCTGCTGATAGCAGGTACATACACACCGTTATGCCTTATATTAAGCCGTGACGCCTGGGGATGGAGTACTTTCGGAGTAATCTGGGCACTTGCCGCTGCGGGAATTACTATAAAATCAGCATTTCCCAACGTTCCCAAATGGTTTACTAATACGCTGTATGTCTGTATGGGATGGGTAGGAATTGCCATGGTGGTTCATATAATGCCTGCGATTGGTGTTGGAGGTATTCTGCTGATACTTGTGGGTGGAATTCTGTATTCGGCGGGTTCTGTAATTTTTTATATCGAAAAACCGAATCCGATACCGGGCAAATTCGGCTTCCACGAAATATGGCATATCTTCGTACTTGCCGGAGCTGTAGTTCATTATCTATTCATGTTTTATATTGCGCTGCCCGCAGCCTGAACACAGACCTTTATCAGCGGATGAAAATCTAACGGATAGAAAACTCACAGCCGCAGTACGACTGTCTGTAAAGTCCAAGCTCATCAGCAAGCTCAAGACTCCTGGCAAATCCGTTCTTCTTTTTAAAATCAATCCCGATAAAACCGGGATATTTTCCACCCTGTTCAAAAATAATTTTTGATATCTTATGCGGACTCACCGTCAGGGTTGTTGTAAAAGCGTCATATCCGCCTTCATTGAACTTCTGAGCAGCTCTGCTAAAACTGTAGGAGAAGCACAGCGAGCATCTCAAACCCTTCTCTGGTTCATCTTCATAGCCTGAAACCTTCTCCAGCCAGGACTGATGATTGTACTCATCCTCAATAAACCCCGTACCAAAGTGCTCGGCCGTTTTGCGGGCATATTCCGCTCTTTTGAGGTATTCATCATAGGGTGATATATTTGAGTTACTGAAAAAGAGATCTGTTTCCCATCCTTCGGAAAGCAGCTTCTCAACACATGCAGTAGCACAGGGCCCGCAGCAGGTATGAAGCAGTATTTTTTTCATCAGGCTTTGGCGTTGCGCCTTCTTGAATTAACAAAGCGGATAAAATCACTGATATTGCGGACCACTATCCTGTCATTAAAGATATCAACACGGCGCTGAACCATAAAATGATTGAGAATGGTTCTGCACTTTTCCGGAGACATTCCTCCCCAGTGTGCAATGTCATCAACACTCGTATGAAATACCCTCTCTTCCTCTGAAGGCGCCTCAACAGTTCCTGTCTCATTAAGCATAAGAAAAACATCAGCAACCCTGGCCTGCTCATCTTCAAGAGTCAGAATCATGAACCGGCGCTTCTGGTCGTATATACGCTTTGTAAACAGCTTCAACAGTTTCAGGGCAATCTGCGGATTTCCCATCATAAGTATTTCAAAATTTTCACGGTTGAATTCAAGAACCTTTACATGATCAAGGGCAATGGCTGTTGCAGACCGGGGAGCTTCTTCGAGGATAGCCATCTCACCGAAAACCTCACCCGGGTTAAGGATATCGATAGTCTTTTCAATGTTATCCATAATTTTTGTAATCTCGACCCTGCCGGACTGGATAAGATAAAAATTGTCACCGGGCTCGTATTCACAGAAAATAATATCATTTTTCTGGAATGTCTTTGCAAACCTCTCGAATACTGATAAATCAAGTGCCATTAAACTTATCCTTCCAAACCGTTAAGAGCCTTGGTAGCCTTCCTGTGAATAGGAGTACCGTCGGTGGCCATTGCTAAAATCTTCTTATAAAAACCTGCAGCCTTATCTGAATCCTCTTTTTTCTCATAGCAGTTTCCAACACAGAAAAGAGCTTCAAGCATATCTGGATGTTTCGGATATTTCTGAATCATCGCAGAAAAATGCTTGATACAGGTGTCAAAATTATTCATCGCAAAAAGACATCGTCCCACCTCAAACTGGGATTTTGCCTGATATTCACTTTCTGTACCGGAAGTTATTACTTTCTTGAAGATATTCAGGGCATCATTGTACTTTTCCCTGCTGAAGAGATTCACACCCTGGTAATAATCCTTTGCAGTTTCGGACATCGTACCGCCGGTAGTACCCTTTTCCTGAGTTGTACCGGGTGAAACCTGAACACCTGCCGGTGCAGAAGAACTTACTCCAGCTTTTGGTGCAGTCTGAATAAGTATTTCCACCCGCTGAAGGTTCTCACTTGCAGAATTTGCATATTTACCGGAGGGATAATAAGTGAGGTATCTTCGAAATGCATAAAGTGCCTGAACGTTCTTTCCGCACTGCTGGTAATATGTTCCTATCTTGAAAAGGCCCGTTTCCGGATCCTCAGCTTCTCCGGTAGAAATCAGATTGCTAAGCTGCTTGTGAATCCTGCGAAGCTGGTTGGAAAAAACCTTGAGCATCTTCATGATTATTCTGGTATTCTGCATGACAATCTGTTCAAATTCGGGAACAGTGAAAGCAAGCATTTCAGAGTCGCGGGCAACAAATGCGGTTTCCTCCCTTGGATACTTTCCAAGAGCCGATTTAACACCGAAGAACTCACCGGTACTTATGATATCCTGAAGCTCCTGCCCTGTTTCAATATCAATATACTTAAGGATGACGGATCCGGACTTCAGGATATAAACTGAGTCATTTGAGTCACCTTTGAAATATACAATTGAATTCGCTTTGTATCGGACCGGCTTCGGCATCACATCTCCCGTTACTTTCTTACTATGCGGATTGTAATTCTATGAGCGAATGCTGTCAACGACATCGCCTTTCTATTATAACCGCTTTTTCTAATATCGGCACCAAGCAAATGAAATAATATTAAAAAATGGCTCAAGCTTGTAAATCTGCAATAATTACTGCATAATTTCATATGCTTTTCATCCGGATTTTTCCGAAGCACATGGTAATCTCAATGCTTTTGCTGACAGCCATAGTACTCCCGCTCTCCGCGGCTGCAGACCGCTATCCGGTTATCCGGAAACTGGTTTTCAATGATATCTACTTCAGACAGCTGCAGGAGGATATTTCCTTTTACCACCGTGCGGCCGCCTCCCGAAAAGACCTGCCTCCGCTAATGCTTTATGAATATACAGCGGAAGCCGGTGATACAGTCTTTTCAATAGCAGCTGCCGCCGGCCTGAGCTATGAGAGCATTGCAACTATAAACGGCATATACAGTTCAACAGAATACCTCGCAGGAAGAAAGCTGCTGATTCCCGGCCAGCCCGGGCTTTTCATCCCGGAAAAACCCGTAAAAGATCTGGATTTTATTTTTCATTCATGGAGAATGGCCTCATTTACTGATGAAAACGAGATCGGCATTTATATGCCGGTATCTGATTCTGAATCTGAACTGAGAAATTACTATTTTATACACGGTGAATCATTTCACAGCATAGAACGAGCCTATTTTCTCGGGATTCTATTCTCCAACCCCCTGCCTGACGGAATTGTAAGCTCAGGATACGGGATGCGAAAGAACCCCTTCTCAGGGCACCCGACCTTTCATGACGGTATAGACATCGCAGCCCCCGAGGGGACTCCCGTATACGCGGCCCGAGAAGGAGAAGTTACGGACACAGGCTATAATGAAACATTCGGAAACTACATTCTTATAGAGCACAGCGGCGGATACAGCACCTTTTACGGGCACCTAAATAAAATTTTTGTTGAGTTGCACTATAAAGTAAATTCAACTATGATGATAGCGGAAGTCGGAACTACCGGCCGTTCTACAGGACCTCATCTGCATTTTGAGATTCGACGGAGCGGAGCTTCAAGGGATCCATCTGTTCTGACCCCCGGTCTGAAGTAATGAAAAGAAAACTTTCGGCACTAATTCTGATAATAATCTACTCAGCTGCGGCGGCCTACGGCGAAAATATCAGAGGGAAGGTCGTTGAAAGCATTTCCCTTTCTGATTCTTCATCCGGCAATGCTGTTTCCTTCTTAATGAATATCGAAGATGTGTTCGCAGTAACCGTAGATCCGGCCTCAGACTTTGTCGAAGGCTTTGAGATTGAACTGAAACTGCCTTCCGATCTCAGGGAATACAGCAACAGCTTTGCCCTGAGCATCTACAAGCGTATATCACCGGAAATCAGTACCGGTATCGGAACATACTACGGAAGCAAGTATGACACACTGTTTCTTTCAGATGCCGCGAAGATATATATACAGATACCCTACCTTAAAAAACTTGAAACTGAAACATCTCCCTATACAACAGTCATTTCCAGCCCTCTGGCCAAGGCTGATCTTCCGGTGATGTTTACCATACTGCCGTTGATGAAGGGTTTTCCTTCAAGCTTGTATTCAAGCAGTTTTGAAATCAGTGTAAGCCCGGTTCTCAGTGATTCAGGTGTCCTCAATATCTCAATAAACACAGCTGACAGCCTGTCCGATGCTGAATATACGTTAAGGGTCGATAACAGCCGCCTTTCTGCTTCCGAAAAAACAGTTACCCTGAAAACCGGTACACATACAGTCAATCTTGATATGGAAGGCGCCGCGCCTCTCCGAAAGACTGTTACAATTCGAAAGGGAGAAACACTTCAGCTGAATCTTGAGCCTGAGATTCTGAAAAGCTCGGCAATGCTCGATGTACCGGAAAATTCCGATGTTTTCATCGACGGAGAAAAGATTGAATATCCTGCCGGAAAGACACTTGAACTGCTCCCTGGAGAGCATGTTGTGCTCATTAAATATGGTGATTATAAAATAAGCAAAAAAATCACTGTAACACCAGGAAAAGACTGTAAAATTTCACTGTTTCTTGATATTTTTGTAGAAGAGAACTAAATCTTTTTACACAGAAGTCGATAATAATTGTGTCGGGACTTAATATAGTTCCCCTCCCAGTTTACTATATTTACCGACACATTTTCGGCCGGCCTGCCCAGCAGTCCGGCCCCTTTTTTTACACCATCCAGTATTGACAAAAGTCCGCCATGCCCCTACTGTAATCTCATGGTTTCCAATAAGAAAAAACGCAGAACTATTGAAGTAGTTCTTGCTGTTTGTGTGATACTTGCGGTCCTGTTAGGCGTTGTACTCGGGAAAACCCTCAGCACAATTAAAAATACGGACATCCGGGCGGATCTTCAGAACTATGAACCGGCCCTGCCGACTCAGATACTGGACCGGAACGGTGATCTGATAACGGAACTTTTCTCCGACGAGAAACGTGAAATAGTACCGGTTGAAGAACTTCCCAAACACCTGATTTATGCCCTTTTAAGCCGTGAAGACGCCAATTTCTATGAGCACAACGGATTAAGTTTTAAACACTTTTTCAGAGCCGTCTACAATATAGTAGCCGGTAATTATTTTTCAGGCTTCAGTACCATTACAATGCAGGTTGCCGGTGCACATTATTCAGACAGATCAGTGATATCCATCAAACGAAAATTAAATGATATCTGGTATGCATTCCAGATAGAAAAAGCGCTTACCAAGAATGAAATCCTTGAAATATACATGAATGAAGTATATTTCGGACACAATACCTATGGGGTAGAATCAGCTTCCCAGTTCTATTTCGGGCATTCTGCACGTGATATTACGCTTGCGGAATCCGCAATTCTGGTAATACAGCTTGCAAGCCCGGCCCTTTACTCTCCAATCAATCATCCTGATACAGCACGTGACCGGCAGATCGATGTTCTCAACCACATGGTGGAACTCGGCTACTGTACACGGGAACAGGCTGACAATTCATTCGCGGAATACTGGGACAATTTTGACTACAGCCGATCAAACATCGCAAGCGCCTACTTTGACAATAACAGTCTCGCGCCCTACTTCAGTGAGTATGTAAGACTACAGCTTAGCGATATGCTTTACGGGGCAGTCGATGTAAATAAAGACGGTTATGTTGTTCATACAACCCTTGATCTCGGCATCCAGCAGAAGGCTCAGTCAATAATGGATGACGCCTACATCGATATCAATGACAGATACCGTTATTACTCCGATCAGCGCTACGACATAGTCAATAACCAGTTTGTAGGAATAGTCGATCTCCTTTCACTGACCTTTAACATTGACGATATAAGGGTAACCGGAGCAAAACAGAAATCGGCTGCTACCGATTATTACTACGACTCCCTGAACTCTTCACTTTACATGATTTCATCGATGTTCGGCCTCAGCGGACTGAACAAAGCCACGATGGCAGGATTCAAAAAGGAAAAACAGAGAAGCCAGAAAACAACAGTTGAAGGTGCTCTTATAACGCTTGAAAACAACACAGGCCGAATTCTGTCGATGATAGGCGGTTCGGACTTTGAAACCAAGCAGTACAACAGGGCGGTTGATGCTACTGTAGGTCCCGGCTCATCAATAAAGCCGCTTTATTATTCTGCTGCTATATCAGCAAGGAAAATCACGCCTGCAACCAGGCTCTATGACGGCCCTATCGTATTCTTTGACGAGGCCGGCAACCCCTATGAACCGTTGAACTATCTCGGGGATTGGGAAGGGTCAGTTAGAGCCAGATACGCGCTTGCAACTTCAATGAACGTACCGTCGCTGCAGGTTCTTGAAAAAATAGGCTTCGATGCTGCAATTGAAAGAATATCAAGAATGACCGGTCTTTATGACAAACGTAATGATGAAACTCTCTTCCCAAGGGGCTTCCCTCTCGGTCTGGGTGTTACAGCGCTCGCTCCAATTAACATGGCAAGAGCCTTTGCAACCTTTCCAAATCAGGGAAAAGAGGTGGTTCCCATTGCTATCATTAGCGTTGAGGACCGTCAGGGCAATATTATCCTCGAGCCTGAAAAGGAACGCCTGAGAGAGAAACAGAAGAATAAAGGCGAAGATCAGATAATGACTCCGCAGGAAGCCTATATAATGACTGATATGCTTCAGAGCACCGTACAAATGTATGGGGGAACATTACATAACAGAACCAGGGAAATCGGCGGCTTTGACGGAATGCCGATGGCAGGTAAAACAGGAACCACCCAGAACTGGCAGGATGCCTGGACTCTCGGATTTTCGCCGTATTATACAACGGCAATGTGGTTCGGCTTTGATACCCCGGGAATTTCACTCGGCCGATACCTTACCGGTTCAACTGCGACCGGCCATTGGTGGGTTCGGTACATGAAATCAATTCATGAAGATCTTCCGATTAAAGAATTTCCTGAACCGGAATCAGGGCTCATACGTGTAAAAGTCTGCAGTGTTTCAGGACTGCTCCCTACAAATGACTGTGATGACGGTACAATCGATGAGATTTTCCTGGTGGGAACAGAGCCTAAAAAAACCTGTGACATTCACAAATTTGAGAAGCAGCGTGATGAAGAACTGCTTCAGAGGCTTCAGAACAACCTGCTTATAGAGGATGTACCGCTTTATAATATCGACAATATCGAGCTGGATTTACCTGATTTTCTACTGGACTCTAGTTCAGAAACTGGCACAGAAGGCGGCACAACAGACAGTAATCCGGATTACAATCCGCTTCTTGATTAGAAGCGGTGCCGGACGTTTCCTCTCCAAAAAATACTTGTTTTTTTTAAAGCTGTAGATATACTGTTAATATGCAGCTGAAGATTGATGAGATTATTGTAAAAAAAAGAATACGCAAAGATCTCGGTGACATTGAATCACTGGCCCGATCCATTGAAAAACACGGCCTCATGAATCCTATTCTGGTTACAGACAAGAAAGTTTTGATTGCCGGTGAAAGGCGTCTGCAGGCAGTTAAATTTCTCGGTTGGGAAACCGTTCCGGTGCGCATAATTGAACAGCCTGATAAAATTGAAAGCCTTGAACTTGAAATAGACGAAAATATCTTCCGAAAACCCTTTACCACAGATGAAGCCGGAGATGCCTTTGAGATGCTTGACAGGCTTAATAACCCCGGCTTCCTCAGAAAGCTTATCAACTGGCTGGGCGCCTTAATCCAAAAGATCAAAAAGCGCCTCGCACGAGTCAAAAAATAATATTTACCGCGAAGTACTTTAGTAAAACCGCTTACCAATAACTTTATTCTGCCGCGGAAAGCTCCTTTTTAGCTATAACAAGAACCTTGCCCCTGTTGTCCTGGGCAAGTATTGAGTCACCCGTCTCGAGTATATATGTTGAAGTAAAAACGGTTTCCTCGGAAACTGAATTGAGCTTAAGACTGAAGTCAAACTTCCCTATTCGCCATCCGCTGTTGTAATTCACTACAGCATAAAAGCCGTCGGTTGATTTTAGCAGATAGCTGTCAGGGTGTACCTCTGCCTGTCCGCTTTCAAGCAGCTCAAGTGTTTCAGGATCTATCCTGACAATTGATACTACACGGTTTGTTCCGCTTTCGCCCGCTATAGCATAAATAGAATTTTTTTCGGCAAACATATGCCGTCCTCTGATTGTTTTAAGTTCGGATTCCTTCAGAATCAGTCCGGTTGCCGTACTTATCCTGACGGGCTGACCAGTAACATCAGCACCGGAGCCGGAAAGTTTAAGAAATACAATTCCGTTTTCAACTGCAGCTCCGCTCTCTTTCTTTTCCGCAGCAGCAGCCTCAGCCTTATTCTCCTCGTTCTCTTTAGCTATCTGCTCATTCTGATCAGTGGCAATTCCTTCTCTTTCAGCGATCACCGTCTCCTCACGCGCAGTTACTGTATCTTCCTTTTCCTGAACAGCCTCCTCATCCCCGGCAAGCTTTTCAGTCTGGTCATCAAGAGCCTGCTGTTCCCTGGCTATTTCATCTTTTCGCTCGACTGCTTCAGCGGTGCTGTCATCTTTCAGCGCATCAGCTTCCTGCTTCAGTTCTGCCTGTTTTTCTGCAATTTCCTGTTTCTGCTCTTCAATTGCCTGCTTTTCCTCTTCAATCTTCGCCCTCTCTTCGGCTATCTCCTGTTCTTTGAGATCCACCATATCCTTTCTTTCTTCAAGCCCCATACCGTCTTCCGACTTAATGACACCTATTACAGCATCTTCGGTCAAAACATCTGAAGCAAGATCTCCAAGAACTCCTGTGCCTGCAGCCGGTGTAAGCGGTATAACAAGCATTGATTTACCCGGCCAGTCACGATAAGACAGTGATAAGCCGGTTTTATCATCAGAAAGTTTATCAGTCACAACTGATTTGTAATTTGCAGAAAAATATTCGTTATCCTGCCTGTGAACGGCATTATACACAGTAATAAAAAAGGCAAGAGTATCTGCGTTTTTACCTGAATAACCATAAAAAGCTTCAAGATAACCAGATATCATCCTTCTTAGGTTATCGATATGATCAACAGCCGCCTCAGGTTCAATTATAAAAATGTCCGCATCAAACCCTTCAGCTGTGTCAGGATCCACAGCGTGTATTATCCGGTATTTTCCATGGTAGCTGAACTCTGTTTCACCTTCATTAATGCCGGAAGCAAGATAGCTGCCTATTCCCCTGATTTCAGCGATAGAATCAATTATTTTATGCGGCCCAACATAATTATCAAAAACAATATCAGCACCTTCACCCGCCTTCTGAAGCTCTTCAAGGTAAATATTGTCCTGCGCAGAAACCTGCACAACTGCAGCAAGTATAAATACAGCGGTAATCACAAATACCAGATTGATTTTTTTCACATTATCCTCCTTAAAGCATCAGAAGCCCTGGCCCTGGTTCCAGACGAATAGGGACCGCGGCTGATTTCAAGCAGAAGCTTCAGGCCAAATCCTGAAGCCTTCACCCCTGAATACATTATAATCGATATTACCGCATCAACGGTAGTAGTTGCAATTTTTTCATCAGGAATGCCGGTAAAATCTCCCCGTATCTGCCTGTAGAGCGCAGGAAGGACCAGCCCCTTGTAATCCGAATTCAAACGGCCGAGTGCTCTTATCATCTGAACTCGTACCTCACCGTCTTTTTCACCATCCAGAAGCGATACTATAAGTTCAATTGTTTCCAGATTTCCGGCATACCCTGCCAGCCTGGCAGCCTCGGCACGCACCGAAGGATAATTGTTCGATGATGCATATCCGCCGGCAGTATTCACCCTTGTCCGTCCTTCAGTCATTGCCTTGTAAAGAAGCGGAAGCAGATAGTTTTCTCCGCGATCTTCCCGGTCATCAAGAATACGCTCATAAATCTCAGATAAAGCCTTCTTTTTTTGATCAACCGAATCCGACTCAAGAAGACTGCTCAGATATACATAATCTATCACTGTCCGGTACATATTTTCATTAATTGTATAACTTTCACTTACTGTACTGCCGGCATGCAGTGAATTCTTTCCCTTCTGTGCCCAGTAACCGCTCAACGGCATTGAAGCCCTGAAGCAGTAAACAATCCATCTGTCGGTTCCGGTAACAATTCTACCTGCGCCCAGACTGAACTGACTTAATACATCGCCCTCAGCCTCTGTAGATGCAATAATCCGGCCTTCATAACTCACAAGAACCAGTTTATGTGCGCCATTGAGAAAATACATGCCGTTGAGACCGGCAGCAGGGTGAGCTTTCAAATCTGCATTAATTACTCTATTAAAAAGCTCAGAGCCTGAATAATCAATTGATACAAGCCTTCCTCCGTTTCCGCTGCACAGCATACCGGTGTCGATGAGAATCATTGAATTAAACGGAAAACCTGTTTCTGTACTCCATAAAAGTGTACCGCTGCCGTCAAAAGCTCCCGTCAGTCCGGCAGTCGATGCAAAATACAGTCTGTGATCATGGACCGCAAGATGAAACACTGTTCCGCTTTGAAAATTATCCGGCTTCCATCGCCAAAGCTCCCTGCCCCAAGGACTTAAGGCAATAATTCCCTCAGTATCGGAAGAGATGAATAAACCCTGATAAGTATCAATAATTGCTGCAGCTTGAATAAGCGAACCGGAATCAAAGAGCCATCGTAATCGGCCGGTATGACTGAAAAGACTTACCGTACCTGTTTTGGAAGTAACGCAGACTGTTCCGTCTGTGGCAATAGAGGGGTCGCCTGCAGGCTCTCCGCCGGTCCTGACCTTCCAGATAACCTGCCCCCCTGGATTAACCGCATGCAGAATACCTTCCTTATTGCAGACGTAAATAGTATTGTCCGGCCCTACAGCCAGGGAATCGGCCGGAGTACCGGTAATCCTGCACTTCCATAGAAACTCACCAGCGGCATTAATTGCATGCAGATGCCTGTCTTCCGCATATACATAGACTGTTCCAAATTCTGTTATGATAGGACTGCTCAGGAGTTTTCCGCCGGCCGAGTACTTCCATAATTCTGAAAGTTCCGTATCTCCAGAAAAAACCGGCATTGATACAATGATTAGAAAAAATATAATATAAATTATAAGGGACTTGAATGACCTCACTGCCGGTCCGCTTATTTATCGCTTAATTCTGCAATAATTGAATCAACCTCGCTGAACTGGACATCACACATCTTTTCGAAAGCAAGATCCTGATTTGCACTTCTAAGCTTCTTCAGCAGGCTGTGAATGACAACAAGAAGAAGTTTATTTCCGGTTGATGAATTATGTTTGATAAACTCCATAAGAATGCTTCTTGGTATCCGCAGAATAACAGACTCATCAAGGCTTACTATATTAGCGGTTCTTTTAACACGAAGAAACATACCGGCCTCACCGAAGATCTCTCCGGCCTCAATTGAGCTGATGTAAACATCCTTACCGCTTTCTTCACGTACACTTACCTGTACTGTACCCATTACAACTGCAAGAATATTCTGGTTTATTTCACCCTGTGTAACTATTTTTTCACTGTCATTAAAGAGGATTAATTCACTGCCTTCGATTATGCTGAGTATCTCGGCAGCAGACATAAACTGAAATATACTAAGCTTTTGAAATTCATCAATATAGGCACGCTTTTCCTGTATCTCTTTCACGCTTTTCTCCCCATATAAAGATTAATCGAGAATTCAATACTTTTCAATCATTTTTCCCCATACTTACACATAGAAACAAGATGACAACCCTCACAAACAGGAGACTTCCTGCAGAAAGTCTTACCATGAATAACTATAAGGGCATGATATTCCTGAAAGGTACCTACTGAACGATCCAGGGACAATTCAAAAATATGTCTCGCATCTTCATATTGCATTCTCTGCCAACTGTCATCATCAGTAATTTTTGACAGAATACGCCTTGTATAGGCATCTATAACAAAAAAAGGAATATTCCAGGCATACAGAAGAATAGAATCAGCAGTTTCCGGACCAATGCCTTTCAGCATCAGCAGCTCAGTTCTTTCCGGAATTTCTCCGTGCTTACGGAGATAAAAATCAGCCAGAACCTTCAGCCGCTCAGCCTTCTGATTAAAATATCCGCTGCTTCTGATAAGGCCGGCCAATTTTCCAAGTTCACAGGAAGCTACGGATTCAGTTTCTAAAAGCCCTGCGTCAAGCATAGAATCTATCGCAGATGCAGCATTGTTCCAGGCTGTATTCTGTGTAAGTACGGCACCGGCAGAAATCTCGAATTTTTCATCGAAAGATAATTCTGCTGAAATACCCGGATGATAACCTCCGGGAGTAAATCCCGTCCCGTCCCTGCGAGATCTAAGAGGCCACCAGCCCTGCGGACCGTACACGGACAGAAGGGCATCGTATAGTTCTCTAATTATTCTTCCAGTATCTTCAGGCTTTCTTTCCATTTGTTTTCATAGTCTGAACTGATTATCAGCTTTGTCCTGTTGTCACAGAGGGCTACAGCAAGAGCTGTACGGTTAAACCGGTAAAAATCCTTCACTCCGTATCCGTAGTATTCATGAATCAACTGATACTCGTTTGTAAGTGTCGTATTGAACATTGGAGGGTCATCCGAATTGATGGTAACCATTATTCCTTTGTCTATAAGCTCCGGAAGACTGTGTTTACTGTAATCAGAATAAACTTTAAGACAGATATTACTTGTCGGACAGACTTCAAGAACAATACCGTTACGTTTTACTTCATCAAGCAGTTCCAAATCCTCTACCAGCCTTACCCCGTGTCCGATTCGAGCCGTTCCAGGCTGCTCAAATGCCGAGCGTATACTTTCAGGCCCGGCTGTCTCACCTGCATGCGGAACGGCATAAATACCTGCATCTTTAACAGTTTTAAATGATTCGTAATGGATTTCAGCGGGGTAATCCGCTTCCGGCCCTCCAAGACCCAGTGCAACTGTTAAACCGTTGTTAGCATTATCCGCAAGCCATTTTGCAGTTACCAGACCGTCTTCAGGTGATTCCTGCCTTGAAATATCAAATATATAACGGCTGTGTATACCGTATTCATCCTCGGCCTTTACAGAGGCCTCAGCAAGGGCTGCAGCCTGTTCATCAATGGAAATACCATGCTGTTTAAGATGAGTAAAAGGTGTCCATGTAATTTCTGAATATATGATATTCTGTTCAGCCTGGCCTTTAAGGAATTCAGATGCTACTAGTGTAATATCTTCTGCAGTTTTTATACATTCACATATTTTAAGGTAGACCTCTATAAACCGATCGAAGTTTTCGAACTTGTACCAGTCTTTTAATCCTTCCAGTGTATCGTACGGAAGTTCTACATTATTCTTTTTTGCAAGTTCTAGCAGGGTTTTCGGTTTTACCGAGCCTTCAAGGTGAACATGCAGTTCAACTTTCGGCATTTTCTTAATAAATAATTCAGTTCCATTCATGTGTTGATTATAGCATATTTGCTATACAGATTAACCCATTCAGCTGAATGTATATAAAAAAAGGCTGACCGGTGACGGTCAGCCCAGATTATATTGTCTAAGATTATTTGTTTCGAAGAACAGCCTGTGCTGCTGCATGTCTTGCAATTGGAACTCTGTATGGAGAACATGAAACATAGTTCAGGTTTGTTCTGTAACAGAAATCAATAGAAGCAGGATCACCGCCGTGCTCGCCGCAGATACCGAGTTTGAGATCTGCTTTAACGCCCCGGCCAAGCTCTGATGCCATTGAAACAAGTTTACCAACACCGCTCTGGTCAAGAGATGCTGTAGGATCTTTTTCAAGAATATTCTGCTGAATATATGAAGGAAGGAATGCACCTGCATCATCTCGTGAAAGACCGAAAGTCATCTGAGTAAGATCGTTTGTACCGAATGAGAAGAAATCTGCATACTGTGCAACTTCATCAGCTGTAAGTGCAGCTCTTGGTATCTCAATCATTGTACCAATCTTATAGTCAACTTTCTTTTTCTTCTTTGCAAATACAGCTTTAATTACTTCTTCTGCATTAGCCCTGAGAGTGCTGAGCTCCTGCCATGTTCCAACAAGCGGAATCATGATTTCAGGAATAACCTTTGCACCCTTTGAAGCTACATCTACTGCAGCAGTGATGATTGCCTCGACCTGCATATCATAGATTTCAGGATAAGTAACACCAAGTCGACAGCCTCTGTGTCCGAGCATCGGGTTTGATTCATGCAGTGAAGCAATCTTCTCGGTAAGTTCTTTTGGACTTTTACCCATCTGTTCTGCAAGGGCCTTAATATCAGCCTTTGTCTGTGGAACAAACTCATGCAGAGGAGGATCAAGAAGTCTTACTGTAACAGGAAGTCCTGCCATAGCCTTGAAAATACCTTTGAAGTCCTTTGTCTGAAGAGAAAGGATCTTTTTAAGTGCCTTCTTTCTTTCGTCTGTTGTATCTGCAACAATCATTTCCTGGAAGTATTCAAGCTTGCCTTCGTCAAAGAACATGTGCTCGGTTCGGCAGAGACCTATACCTTCAGCACCGAAGTTTCTTGCAAGCTTTGCATCAGCAGGCTGATCAGCATTGGTTCTGACAAGGAAGCCCTTCTGTGCAAGACCTTCTCTCTTTGCATTAAGTCTGATTGTATCTGCCCATCCAAGGAAATCATTAAGTTCTTTTGACATCTTCGGAGCCATGGTTTCTACCTGGCCTTCAAAAACCTCACCGGTTGAACCGTCTATTGTTATCCACGCACCTTCTTTGAAGGTCTTTCCGCCGACTTTCATAGTCTTTCCGCTGATAACAACGTCTTTACAGCCCGCAACACATGGACGTCCCATTCCTCGTGCAACAACAGCAGCATGGCTGGTCATACCTCCGGTAGAGGTTAGAATACCCTGAGCGACGTTCATTCCTCCGATATCATCGGGCGAGGTTTCCTTTCTTACAAGAAGAACCTTGCTTTCGCCCTTTGCAACCCAGGCTTCTGCTTCATCTGCAGAAAAGACAATCTTTCCTGATGCAGCACCGGGAGATGCATTAAGACCCTTTGCAAGTGCTGAAAGAGTTTTCTTAACTTTCGGATCAATCAACGGGTGAAAAAGCTGATCAAGCTGATCTGCATCAACCCTGAACATTGCTTCTTCTTTGCTTATAAGTTTTTCATTAACCAGGTCAACAGCTACCTTTACAGCAGAAGCACCGGTTCTCTTTCCGTTTCTTGTCTGAAGAATGAAAAGTTTTCCCTGCTGGATTGTGAATTCCATGTCCTGCATATCACGGTAGTGTTTTTCAAGTTTATCTTTAATATCAACAAGCTGCTGATAGATCCCCTTATCCTGCTTTGCAAGCTTGGAAAGTTTTTCCGGAGTTCTAATTCCTGCTACAACGTCTTCACCCTGTGCGTTCATCAGATATTCGCCGTAGAAAACATTCTGACCTGTTGATGGGTCTCTTGAGAAACATACACCGGTACCTGAATCGTCACCGAAGTTACCGAATACCATTGACTGTACGTTTACAGCTGTACCCTTGAGGTTTTTAATTGAATTAATATCTCTGTATTTAATGGCTTTGGGATTATTCCATGAGCCGAAAACTGCATCAATAGCACCCTGAAGCTGAACCATTGGATCCTGCGGGAAGGGTTTTTTCTGAACCTTTTTAAAAGCATCTTTGTAGAGGGAAACAAGCTTCTTAAGATCTTCAGCATCAAGTTCAGTATCCTGTTCAACACCCTTCTTGTGCTTCATTGATTCAAGAATATCTTCAAAAACGTTAATATCCATGCCGAGAGCAACATTACTGTACATCTGAATAAATCTTCTGTACGCATCCCATGCAAATCTTTCGTTTTCTGTTTTTTCCGAGAGACCAACAACAGCTTGGTCGTTCATACCAAGGTTAAGAATAGTGTCCATCATGCCGGGCATTGAAACTGCTGCACCTGAACGTACTGAAACGAGAAGAGGATCGGAGGGATCTCCGAGTTTTTTACCCATCAGCTTTTCAAGCTTATCAAGTGTGGAATCAAGTTCCTCATTCAGTCCTGCTGGATATTTTCTGTTATTTTTGTAGAACTCATCACATACTTCTGTAGATATTGTGAATCCGGGCGGTACCGGAATACCAAGACTGGTCATTTCTGCAAGGTTTGCACCCTTTCCGCCCAGCAGTTCTTTCATGCTGGCATCACCTTCGGCTTTTCCGTTTCCGAAAAAATAAATAAATTTTGTTTTTGCCATAAAAATTGTAACCCTCCAAAGTTATAAGTAAGAGCATATGTAATTATATTGTGGATAGATAAATAATAAACAAAGTAAAATAATAATGCCCTAATGTCAATATAACATCAGGGCATTTGCCTGCTCACAAGAACATGTATGCATTTTTTAACGTAATGACCGGCATTACTGAACAATTCTGCAGCAACATTAAGCCGTCTGCACATCCGCATAAGCTTCAAGATACTTGCTTCTGGACGGATGTCTCATTCTTGCCAGTGCTTTCTTCTCGATCTGACGTATTCTTTCCTTAGTAAGGTTATATCTGTCACCTATTTCCTTAAGTGAAAGCGGAGCCTTACCGTTCAGACCGAACCGAAGTTCAATAATATCAGCTTCCTTATCACTAAGGGTACTGAGTATAGTATTTATATCTTCTCTCAGCTGGTTGGATATCGCAGCCTCCTCCGGGCTGGTATAATCTTCATCCTCGATAAAATCGCCAAGCTGTGAAGAATCACGTTCTTCATAAACCGGAGTCTCAAGCGATATATGTTCACGTGAAATATTCATTAAACTTGAAACATGCTCACTGTCCATATTGACTGCCCAGGCGATGTCATTAACATCAGGATTTTCTCCTTTGTCTGAGAGAAGGGCCTTTCTTGCTTTTTCGATCTGTACAAGTTCATTAGCCCGGTTAAGCGGAAGTCTTATCATTCTGGACTTCTCGCAAATTGCTTTAAGTATAGCCTGTCTTATCCACCAAACAGCATATGATATAAAGTGGTATCCCTTATCTACATCATATCTCTCTATGGCATTCATTAATCCGATATTGCCTTCGTTAATCAAATCTGATAAAGGCATTCCCTGATTCTGATATTTCTTTGCAACGTTTACAACAAAACGCAAATTTCCTTTGACAAGGGCATCAATTGCTGCTTTCTCACCTTTGGCAGCTCTTCTTGCATAATCATCTTCTTCTTCTCTGGTTAACAGAGGAATCTTATTTATTTCTTTCAGGTAAATCGATAATATGTTTTCATCTTCGTAACTCTTAATCTTGTTCATTCTGTTCCTCCGTATACTATAAAGCAGGTAGCATGCCAAAAAAACAAGATTAGATAAAACACAATAATTCTTTATATTATAAGCATTTATAAATTAACAAAAAGATAAGTCTTAAACAGCCTTAATACCAATTGTATCAATTTGACACAGTGATAGAAAAAGGCACTCATTTTGGGTCATTATTTCCCGTTTTCTATCTCATAGAGCGATTTTATGCGCCCGCAGCACCACATATAGGGTAATCCGCTTCCGCAGCTGCATAAATCATTCCCGAAATCATGAAAAATAATGTTGTCATCTGTATAAAAGTCTGAATCGGGAACATTGAAAGATGGGAAGATGATAACGTAGCATTTGAAACTGTGAACTTTCTCCCTGGCGGATAATCCTGATAAATCATAATTATCTTTAAAATCAGACCAGGCCTCCGAAACAAGATCAAGAACCATGTCCTTTTCTGCCAGAGTACCGAATTTGGCTGACTTCTTCGTACTAAGATATCTTAAAAGCTGAACAGCCGTAAAAGCAGCCTCATCATCAGCAGCCTTCGATTTCTGTGCAGGCATTCCATATTCATTAACAAGACATTTGATCATGTTGTCTGTGTGTGATTCTATACTGCTTATTCTTGCTGCGGCCAGCATATTCTTTATTGCAATACCGCGCATTCCGCGTCCGAAGAAAGATCTTCCGATCTCAAAGATGATTTCAGCAGAAGCTTTAATCTCTTCATCAGGGCAGCCGTGAAGAGCAGACTCTAGAACCTGCTGAGCTTCTGAATAGTTTTCATCTTCATTGAGCTGTCGCCCATGCTCCAGCTCTTTTTTCCAGTGCTTCATGATTTTGCCCTTCCATATCTTCTTTACTGTATAGAAAATAATATTTTTGACATGAGATGGCAAATAAAAAATATTTTCTAAATATTCCAAATTATCTTGACCATTAATAAATTCATTCGTATATTTTTTTCAGAAAAATAGAATTTCTTAATCATAGTCTCAGAACATTTTTAGGAGGAAAAAAATATGAAAATTAAACCTCTGGGCGACAGAGTCCTTGTAAAACTTGAAACAGAAGATACTCAGAAAGTAGGAAGTCTTTACATTCCTCAGACTGCACAGGAAAAAACCAATACCGGTGTAATTGCAGAAATCGGAGACGATAAGGATGTTATCACTGTAAAAGTCGGTGATAAGGTTATGTATGACAAATACGCAGGAACAAAACTCGAAGCAGACGGCGTTGAGTACCTTCTTGTAAGAATGTCAGACGTTCTTGCTGTAGTAGAATAATCTACTTATCTGATACAGATCAGGGGATACCGCGATGCGGTATCCTTTTTTTTATCAATTGCTGCCTGAAAGCTAACATCACTTTTCTAAATCAAAATCATTTATAAAGAAAATTCTCGGCATCCGAGAGAATATGTTCCGACTGTTTCACCGATTTTCCTGTTTCCGGCAGAGAGTTGATGAAGATTTTGCCGTAGGCCTTGGTCAGCAGACGGGAATCAAGAACAGCTACGACTCCTGAATCAGTAGAGCGCCTCATCAGCCTGCCGAACCCCTGCTTGAATTTAATTACTGCCTCAGGAAGCATAAACTCCATAAACTGATTACCGCCTCTAGCCTCAATGGCCTCCATACGGGCGGAAATTACCGGGTCAGTCGGAACCATAAAGGGTAATTTACAGATTACAACAACTTTTAAAGACTCGCCGGGAGTATCTATCCCCTCCCAGAACGAACTGGTTGCAAAAAGGACACTGGCAGTATCTGTTTTAAACTTTTCGAGCAAACGGCTCCTGTCATCATCGCCCTGCTTCAAGGATGTTATTCCGAGCTGGTCGAGTGAAGGTTTGACAGCCTCGTAGGTATCCGATAATGCCCTGTATGACGTAAAAAGCAGAAGAGCCCTGCCCTCGGAAACTTCAAGCAGCTTAATTATAAAATCCGATACAAAAAATCCGTAGGAAGGATCGGCTGGATCCGGTGCATCCTGAGGCAGGCATAACAGGACATTTTCCCTGTAAGGAAATGGTGAATTAAAAACAGAGGCTGAGACCTCCCTGTCTTCAAAACCGCTCAGACCGACCCTCGAAGCCCAGAATCTGAAATCACGATTAACTGATATAGTTGCAGATGTGCATACGACTGTTTCATAAGGTCCGAAAACAGCCTCTCGCATCATATGCGAAATATCCAGAGGAGTAACAACAAAACGGACAAAAGGTTCCCCGCTGCTGCCCTTCTTCTTTTCTATCCAGAATACATCACCCGGCTTCTCATCCCACATGGTAAATGACTGGCAAACCGAAGCAAGAGACTCCAGACGCCGCTGCAGAATCCGGACATCAAAAACAACAGGAAGCTCCTGATCCTTTTCATCCATTCGCCTTATTATTCCCTCAACAGCCTGAACACAGTCGAGGATTCGCTGCTGAAGCTCGGTCATTAACGGAATAATAATACCGGTGAACGGCTCTTCCGCACCACGACGAAGACGAATACTAGATTCACCGCCCAGTATTTCAAGCGCCGCTTCATCAAGTTTACGCATGCTTTCCCGGACATCTTCAACCATCCCCGGTATTTTCTCGTCATCCTCAGTTGCTCCGGCCTCTATCTGGAGATTTATGACAGCTCCGAAGCTTCTCCCCCTCTTCTTGCTGTAGAGCAGTCCGGTCTGTTTCATAATAGAAAATATATTCAGCTCTGATGAAAAGAAGCTTGTAGCGCTGCTCTCCATATTATGCGCCTCATCAAATACAATTCTGGAAAATGGAGGCAGAACAACCGAGTTTTCAAAACCGGCACCGCCCACACGCATTGCGAGATCAGAAAACAGCAGATGATGGTTTACAACCAGAAGTTTGGCTGAGGCGGCTTCCTTCTTCATTTTAAGAACAAAGCATTTCTCACGGCTCCTGCATCGTATTCCCTGACAGGAATCACCCTCTGAATTTACATTATTCCAGACAGAGGCTGACGGATAAAACGGAATATCTTCACGCACTCCGGTCGCGGTATGCTCAGACCAGTCTTTTATGGACTGAAGCTCCTCGTTTCCATCATCAAACAGTGTCTGTTCATCGAGGGCTGCAGCAAGTCTCCTGAGGCAGATGTAATTCCCCCTTCCCTTTACAAGAACCGCACGGCACTTTGAACCAAGAACTTTCTTAGCCATTGGGATGTCCTTGTCAAGCAGCTGATGCTGAAGATTTATAGTTGCTGTAGAAACAACAACCCGCTCATTATTCATATCAGCCCAGTTTATTGCAGGCAGAAGATAAGCCATTGATTTACCGACACCCGTTCCGGCCTCGGCAATGCAGACCCTGCTTTCATTAAAACTTTCAGCTACCCTTTTAAGCATTGCAACCTGGGGAGGTCTGTATTCATAATATCCGCCTGAATCAAGTTCCAGCGACATTCTCCCCTCAGGCTCCAGCAGTGCTGCAAGCTCATCAGTTTTTATTACACTGATCTCCGCAGATTCTATAGGTTCGACTACCGCATATACACGGTTTACTTCATTATCTACTATATAAAAGCCTATTCCTGATTCACCTAGCCGACCGGCTACCTGCATATCAGCCGATGAAGGTTTTAGGAGTCCGCCCGGATGGTTATGAATAACAACATCACCTTTCTGCATATGCGCAAAAACGGCAGGTACTGAACCTTCATCACCTCTTGCAGCGATGGTCACATCAGTGATAATTCCATGGAGAACCCGCCCCCAGGCCATTACTTCATTTCCTGCGGCTTCAGAGACAGCCTCTCTTAAAATTTCAATTACTTCTTCAGACAAACGCTCAGATGCTTTCATTACCAGCATATTAATCAGTTGTTAGGGCTGTTGTCAAATAACAAAGTGCTTCATTACCGATTATTGACTTAAATTCGGCTATGTGATAGAAGGAATTATAATTTTTTCCGGGTCAATAGAGGCGCGGTTGGTCATCAGTAAGCTGCATTGAAAACAGGATTTTAGATTGCAGATTTGAAAGGGGCCGCCGCCGAAGGGAATGGACATCCTGTTGTTCACCCCTGGGGTCTGAGGTTAACACCTTGGGAACTGTCACTTTAAAAGTGGAGAGCTATTGGACAGACCAACCAGTCTACCTTCCTTTTATTAAATGATTCGGGTCATATTCATCACACAAGGAGAACGATATGATCGTAATGAAATTCGGGGGAACTTCTGTTCAGAACACCGAAATGATCGACAAGGCCCTTAATATTGCTGAAAAACAGCTTGATAAGGCACCGCTTCTGATTTCATCCGCAATGGGAAAAACAACCGATAAATTAGTTGCAATATCACAGGCTGCGGTATCGGGGGATCAGGAACTGGCATTTTCAATCCTCGAGGAAATCAAAAACAGTCACTTCTTCGCAATTAACAGTTTTTTAAGCGGAAATAATCTGCGTTTTGCAGCTGAGAGAGTTGAAGATCTTTTTACTGAGCTTGCTTCTCTTGTTAAGGGGCTTGCACTCTTAAGAGAATGCAGCCCCAGAAGCACCGATGCAATTCTCTCTTTCGGAGAATTGCTTGCAACTACCCTTATTGCAGCCAGAGCACGGGAAAGAGGTATTGACGCTATACTTCTTGATTCACGAAAGCTTGTGAAAACCGATGATAATTTTAATTCTGCTCTCCCTTATATGGATAAAACAGGTGAATTGATTCGCGGCGCCGTTTCTGCGGTGGCAGGAAAGCTTTATGTTGCTCAGGGTTTCATTGCGACCAATCTTGATGGTGCAACAACAACACTCGGGCGCGGTGGTTCTGATTATTCGGCTACTATATACGGTGCGGCACTTGATGCCGAGGAGGTTCAGATCTGGACTGATGTAAACGGTATAATGACTACTGATCCGCGTATAGTTCCCGAAGCTAAGACTATTCCGCAGGTCAGCTATGATGAAGCTGCCGAACTGGCTTTCTTCGGGGCAAAGGTAGTGCATCCATCAACAATCGTTCCTGCTGTCGACCGTGAAATACCTGTTCTTGTAAAAAGTACTAATGATCCGGACGGAATCTACACAACCATCGCCCCCTCATCAGGCAAAACAGGGCTTAAGGCCATATCCGGAAAAAAAAATATAACCCTTATCGAAATTAAAACAGGCCGAATGGTAAATGCCTATGGATTTCTTGCAAAAATATTCACAGTTTTTGAAAAATACAAGACTTCAGTCGATATAGTCACAACATCAGAAGTATCTGTTTCAATGACTATTGAGAACCAGAGCAAACTGGAAGCAATCACCGCTGAACTGAACCTTTTCGGGAGGGTCAATGTTGAGACTGACAAGAGTATTGTTTGTCTTGTCGGGGAAGATTTATGGAAGGATTCCGCCGTTGTCGCCAGAATTTTTCAAACACTTGAGGGTATTCCCATCAGAATGATTTCTCTCGGTGCATCAAGAATCAATCTGACACTGGTTGTTCCGGAAAAGCATACAGATGATGCCATAAGTAAACTTCATGCAGGTTTTTTCGGATAAAATACAGCTGACAGTGAATTACAGGGATTACTGCTTTTATGCAGTAATCCTTTTTTTATATTTCATTACAAACAGAGCTGTTGAGCTGAGAAAAATTACAATGGTAAGAATTATTGAAAAGATATCAAGAGAGAGTCTCCACAACATAGCCACACATGTGTTTAATACCGGGACAAGTACAGTGGAAGCAATTACTAATCCTTTTTTCCAGCTTTCAAAGTTTCGAGAGACCGTCATCAGAAAGGCAGCTGTGGAAATAACAATTAACCGCTGAAAAGGAAGCAGGAGTAGCAGGTATGTGTTATACCATCCGTAGCTGATTATGACATCATTTACAGGCCAAAGCAGATAGAATCCTGCAAAAAAGGTCAGGTTTCTGCTTAAAAGTTCTGATTCTGAATCTGTCACTGAAGTACCATAAACAAGAAGGTAACCAGCCAACCCGAGAGCAAACTGAAGCAGATGGTCGTGCATAAGAAAATAATTAAATATTCCGCTGTAACTGAAGCTTTGAGAAATAAAACTCATTCGAATAATATTGTAGATTACCGCGGAACCAGCAAAAACAAATACACCATATAGAATATCCCGCATTTTTGCCGCAATTGGAATTTGCGTTGTAAGAGACATGCTGTCGATGATAATAAAATAGACCGGAACGGCTGTTAACAGAAATAGTGTCATATCAATTTGAGATTAGCACAGGCTTTGAATTACATCAAGCAAACTCTCAGACAAGCTGCATTAATTCATACTGTGTTAGAAGCCATTTTTTTAATTTTAATGCCGAGTTTGAGAAACTGTTTAACTGATGACTTACCTCCGGATCCTCAGTCTGTTCACTTAACTGGCTGAATACAATCACTTCAAATTCTATTATATCCGTAAATTTATTAAGAGATTTTTCATCTGTGATATTATCAGGAAATCCCATTGATTTAAGTTTTTCAATCAGCATTGATGTAGAATTGCTGTAAACACTGTTTTCAGGTATCTTATCGTAAATTTCTTTCAGTTCATCTGCCTGTTTGGATTTAACTTCGATACAGTAAGACATGAGATTTTTCAGGCTATAGAGGTTTGTCTTCATTATGTAGCCCATCAATCTGCTTCTCATCATGCTGTTTACACTTAGTAATTGTCTGAATATCAGTTTAGCTTCCAGCTTTTCTCTCCTAAATTCAATATTAGTGAATAGAATTTTCAATGTCAAAAATTTTAGGGATTGATTCAAATAATTTATTTAATTATAGTACGTTACACCCATTTGACTCTTTTTTTATGTGATGATATATTACATAAATCTTTTTAGCCCTTTTAGAATAAGGAGTAATGTTGGCTGCAAAAGAACTTAGAATAAACGAAAAAATCCGCGTCAAAGAAGTACGTCTTATCGATGACGGCGGTGAACAGCATGGAGTTATCGCTGTCGCTGATGCACTTAATATGGCAAAAGAGGCAGGTCTCGACCTTGTGGAGGTAGCTCCACAGGCTAATCCTCCAGTTTGTAAGATTCTCGATTACGGCAAGTACAGATTCGAGCAGGAAAAAAAGCTCAGAGAATCCAAGAAAAAACAGAAACTTGTCAAAATGAAAGAAATTCGGATGCAGCCTAAAATTGAAAAGCATGATCTTGAGTTCAAAGCCAAGCATGTTAAGGAATTCCTTGAAGAAGGCAATAAAGTAAAGGTCACTGTGCGGTTCCGTGGACGGGAGCTGGCGCATACGGAGCTGGGTAAAGTTGTTCTTGAAAAAGTAATGGCAGCTATTGAAGGTTCCTTTAATCTTGACAGACCCCCTCAGATGGAAGGCAGGTTTATGTCTATGATACTAAGTCCAAAAAATTCTAAGAATTAATTTTAAAGAGGGTTACTATGCCTAAGATGAAGACAAGAAAATCTGCCGCAAAGAGATATTCTCTTACCGCTTCCGGTAAGGTGAAATACAAGAAACAGGGCTTGAGGCACATTCTTACAAAGAAAAGTACAAAAAGAAAAAGGAAACTCCGCAAAAACGGTATATTGAGTCCCGCGGAGACAGCTGTAGCTAAAAAGCTATTACCTTACGGATAAGATATCAAAGGAGTTAGACAGATATGCCTAGAGCAGTCGACGGTACAAGACGAAGCGAACGAAGAAAAAAAATACTTAAGCAGGCTAAAGGTTACTGGGGACGAAGAAGTACAAACTTCAGAGCCGCAAAAGACGCAGTAGCAAAAGCCGGGCTTTACTCATACAGAGACAGAAAAAAGAAAAAGAGAGATTTCAGAAGACTGTGGATTACCAGAATCTCAGCCGCATGTAAATCTAATGATATTAACTACTCAACTTTCATGCACGGCCTTTCAAAAGCCGGGATTGAACTTAATAGAAAAGCTCTTTCCAATATGGCAATTGAAGATCCCGCAGCATTCACAGCTCTTGTTTCAAAATCAAAAGAAGCTGCCGGAGTATAAGTAAATGCTGACAATTGAGCAGGTTCGGAGCCTTGACGGAAAAGTTCGTAAGGCTCTCGAAGTTATAGAATCTCTTAAAAAAGAGAACGGCTTGTTGCGGACCAGACTCAAGGAAAATCAGGCACATATACAGAAACTTGAATCGATGATCTCATCGTTTAAAAATGACCAGAGGGAAATAGAAGAAGGCATTAAAGATGTACTTTCTCAACTTGACGTTCTTGAAGATAGATTAACATCACCGGAACAGAACGCCCAGTCCCCTTCCCCGGTGTCTTCTGATGGCTTGGACAGTTCAGATGAAATAAAGACAGAGAGCGCGGAAACTGATTCCGAAGCACAGGCTGTTCCTGCCGTGGTTCCTGAAACCGAACCTCAAGTTCCCGACAACTCGGGAGGCTCATCATCTGAAGATGTTAAGGCACCTGAACTGGAGATTTTCTAAAACTTATGGATAAGAGTCTCTTCCGGGTTAACTTGCTGGGAACTTCATTTGCCATTCAGACTGATGAAGACAACAGTAAAATGGAAGAGATTCTGGATTACCTCAGAAAAAAAACTGAAACAGTTGAATCTGAAATGGGGATAAAAGACCCTTTGAAAAATTCAATTATTTCTAGTATCATTATAATTGATGAACTTTTGAAAGAAAAACAAAAGTCCAGGGGTGACCGGAATAAGGAATTTGACGAAGTTGAGAGATTGACGCTTCAGATAATGGAGAGGATCGACAAAAGTCTAAATTAAGATTTACCCTGCGATGTTCGGGCGGGGCGTAAATCTCTTGGGACAAACCTCAGAAACGGGATTCCATATTTCTGTGTTGAATTGTTTTCCAATTGGCGAACAGGATGCATCGAAAAGGAAACCCACTTGAACCCTGGAGTTCAAGAGATTTTTCCTCAAGCGGCATCGCGGGGTTTTTTATGGCACTAATTACAGGACAGCAGATTACCAATTATTTTAAACAGTTTGGTGATGTTGAAGTTGCATTCAATAAAGACGTCATAAGAGCAACAGGCCTTATGCCGCGTAACAATCTTCTGAAATGCAAAGGCGAATACTGGCCTTGCTTTGTCTATTCAAGCTCCATGAGGGGAGCCAAAGTCGTTGCCAGTATAAAAGAAGATTTTCACACAAAAATTAAAGCTGCAAATAACTTTGCATCTCTTCAATTCAGTTTTAAGATTCCTGATAAAGCTGCGCCCCTGGTCTTTTATGTATCAGCAAGAGTTGCAGGATTCAGTAAATATGGCGATGAAAACAGTGATCTGTCACTAATCAACCTCAGCTACACTCAGCAGCCGCCTGATGATCTTATAGCAAAGCTGGGCAGACTACTTGAAACAAACCTTAATTCTCAGAAAAGAAAAGAAGAAAGAATTCAGATAAACGATAATATTATCCGCAAAATTGGATTAAAGTCTAAAAGCGTTATAGTTCTAATAGACAATATTCCCAGAAAAGCCATTATTAGAGACATATCCTTTTCAGGCACTAAGCTTATAATAGCAGGTATCGCAAAATTCCTTGTTAATAAGGTTGCGTTGATCCGTCTTGATATTGAAGAGAATGATCTTATTCTGAAGATACCTGGTAAAGTAGTTCGATTCGAACCGATAGCGGACAGGAAGGACATTGCATCCATTGCAATTCAGTTTGAAGAAAAACTTATACCTATAGAGTACAAAGTTCTTATCAACGACTATTTGTCCGGAATTAAACCCGGGGCAGCACCACCGCCTCCGGTATCAGGTTAACTTATGAAAGAAGATATTTTAAAGAACATAGTATATATTTCACTGCCGGAAGATATTAATAAAGACAACATAAAAGAAATTGATCCTTCAATTCTACTTCCTGTGGAAATCAACCCGGACAATGGCTATTCTGATATAAATAACCTCAGCTGGGAGATGATAATCGCTGCAGCTCTAAAAATACTTGCATACGACCCTGAACATCAGGACTGTGATTATTACAGGAAGCTGATACTGGCAGTCAGACCGGATATAAAACATGAACTCACATCAGCAGCTATTGCGAAGGCTACTGAGAAAGATTATGCATTAGCAGAAGAAATATTTACTTCTCTTACAGGTCTCCTTCCCGGTGATTTTACAACAATCCTCAACACTGCTCTTCTGTATGAAGAAATGGCAGATTCGTACCTGGCTCTTGAAAAAGCAGAACTTTCTGATATCTGCAACGAAAAAGCATTCGAGGCTTACAAGAAACTGCTTGCATTATATCCTGATTCAACAGAGGTCCACTTTAACTCCGGGTTGTTTTTTCTGAAAAAAAACAACCTTGATAAAGCACTGGAACATCTGACAATATTTATTGAGAAGTCTTCTGATAAAGAGAAAATTGATAAAATAAAACCTATTGTTTCAGAACTATCAAAGAAAAAGAATTCTGACTCCTTATTCTATGAAGCATATGATGCTATCAGAATGGGACACGAAGATAAGGGAATCTCTCTTATAAAAGATTTTCTTGAACATGAACCTGAAGTATGGAATGCCTGGTTTCTTTTGGGATGGGCTTACAGAAGACAGTCTCTATATAAAGAGGGAATCGAAGCTTTCAATAAGGCTATATCCTACGGTTCTAATCAGGTCGATACCTATAACGAACTGGCTATCTGCCTGATGGAAACCGGTGCACTTGATTCCAGCAGAAATCACCTTCTTACAGCTCTTAAGATGGAACCTGAAAATATTAAAATTCTTTCAAATCTTGGTATTGTTTCCTTTAAAAGTGAAGATAATCTTAATGCAGAAAAATACTTCAGAAAAGTTCTTGAGCTTGCTCCTGAAGACCGAATTGCAGCCGATTACCTTAAACGTTTATAAAACTCACTAAACAATTTTACTTTACAACTGAATCCCCTTCTCTTTTCTCCCTTTTTTTTCGATTTTTTTTATTATTTTTTTAATATTTAGTTTCAAGTTTAAGATAGGTATGGTCGAAAAAAGAAGTAAGGGTAGTAATAGACTTTTCAGACATGCAAATCGGTCTATTCTCCCCTATAGTCAGATTATCGGGCTTTTTTTAATCTGATTTAGTTATTTTTGGTTAATAGCTCTGCAGTATGCAGAGTTGGGCAAGGATGCCCTATATAATTTCATGGAGGATTTTATGGTTATTAATCACAACCTCAGCGCAATGTTTGCAAATAGGTCTCTTGGACAGTCAAACCTTGCTACAACAAAGGACATGGAGAAACTTTCTTCCGGTCTAAGAATCAACAGAGCCGGCGATGATGCTTCAGGTCTTGCTGTATCAGAAAAGATGCGCTCACAGATTAGAGGACTCAATCAGGCTTCTGACAATGCTGCAAACGGTATATCTTTTATTCAGGCTACTGAAGGATATCTGCAGTCTACTCAGAATGTACTTCAGAGAGTCAGAGAACTTTCAGTACAGTCTGCAAACGGTATTTATACTGAAGAAGACAGAATGCAGATTCAGGTAGAAGTTTCACAGCTGGTTGATGAAATTGACAGAATCGCTTCACATGCACAGTTCAACGGTATGAATATGCTGACTGGACGTTTTGCACAGGAAACCGGTGAAAACACTGTTACTGCTTCAATGTGGTTCCATATCGGCGCAAACATTGATCAGAGAGAAAGAGTATTCATTGGTACAATGACTTCAACATCACTTGGTGTTAAAGAAATCGGAAGCGGTAAAATCATGTCTCTTGAGACTCCTGAAAGCGCTAACATGTCAATTGGTGTAATCGACAAGGCTCTTAAAACTGTTAACAAGCAGAGAGCAGACCTTGGTGCTTACCAGAACAGACTTGAATACGCTGTATCAGGCCTCGACATCGGAGCTGAGAACCTCCAGGCTGCAGAATCAAGAATTCGTGATGCTGATATGGCTGAACAGATGGTCAGCTACACCAAGAATCAGATTCTTGTTCAGGCTGGAACTGCTATGCTGGCTCAGGCTAACATGAAAACACAATCTGTATTGCAATTGCTTGGATAAAGGGCTATAATTTTTACGTAGAGTTTACGTTCTTTGAAAAAAACCCTCTAGCATGGTGGATGAAGGAGATTTTCCGGTTATACAAACGGTCGGAATTTCTCCTTGTTGTGCAGGTATACTGAACGGGAGAAGCGCGAGTAACTTCTTGTTTACTGCACTGCCATGCAAAAAATGAAGGCAAGGGATGCCTTCTTAACCTATCAAGGAGGGTTATATGATAATTAATCACAACTTGAGTGCAAGTTATGCCAGTAGACAGCTTAATAATAAGGCTGTTGAGATGACTGGTAATCTTGAAAAACTCAGTTCCGGTATGCGAATCAACAAAGGCGGCGATGACGCTTCAGGGCTTGCTGTTTCAGAAAAGCTCAGAAGTCAGATTCGCGGGTTAACTCAGGCAAACAGAAACATTGAAAACGGTGTTTCATTCATTCAGGCAACCGAAGGATATCTTGCTAATACACAGGACATTCTTCACAGACTGAGAGAACTTTCTGTTCAGTCGGCTAACGGAATCTATACTGAAGAAGACAGAATGCAGATTCAGGTAGAGGTTTCACAGCTTGTTGATGAGATTAACAGAATTGCTTCACACGCGCAGTTCAACGGCATGAATATGCTTACAGGCGCATTTGCAACTGATTCTGCTACAGGTCAGATTATGCAGTTCCAGGTTGGTGCCAATATGGACCAGAATGAAAAAATCTATATTGGAACTATGACAGCTGCTGCTCTTGGTATTGAAAATATCCAGGGTGGAGAGGGAACTATCACAATCCAGACTCCGGAAGATGCCAACATGGCAATCGGACTTGTCGACAGCGCACTCAAACAGGTTTCAAAACAGAGAGCCGATCTTGGTGCATACCAGAACAGGTTCGAAACTGCATCGAAGGGTGTTGCAATTGCAGCAGAAAACCTTCAGGCAGCAGAATCATCAATACGTGATGTGGATATGGCCAGTGAGATGGTTGATTATGTTAAAAACCAGATCCTTACACAGTCCAGCACGGCAGTGCTTGCTCAGGCAAACACTTCACCCCAGTCAGTGCTTCAGTTACTATAGATTGATTCTGTTTCTTGTAAAAAGATTTCTGGACGTTATCTTTTTACTGATTTTACGGGGAGGGGCTCGCGCCCCCTTCCATTCTTTCCAGCAGCTTTGATAGGTGGCTGTGAATTACCGACCGGTAATTCAAATAATCGAGATGCAGGCATTTCGATTATCAACCAAGGAGTGGTGTTATGGAAATGGACATACAGGCCCTGAATTCAGGTGCTTTTACTATGAACCGCAGAGTAGACACTTCCTCTCAGAAAATTGAAAGCAACAAAGTGAAAATACGGACGGAACAGGCCGTAAAGCAGCAGGAAGAAGCACGACAGACAGCTGTAAAACAGCTTGAAGCGGAAGTACAGAATGCAGAAAAACAACGCGAAAAAATAGATGCAGAGAAATATCTGCGCGACATTATAGATATCACCGAAGTATTTAATAGACGACTCAAATTCAGTATAGACAAGGAATTAGACCAGGTTATCGTAAAGGTCGTTGACGCAGAAACCGATAAAGTAATCAAGGAGATCCCTCCTGAAGAGCTTAAAAGGCTGTATGCCAAAATGAAAGAAGCTATGGGGCTGATAATCGACCAGACTATCTAAGTTCGGCCCCGGGACGGGTAGAATTGATAACAGATGTCCGATGTAACTATACCGGGTGTTACAAGCAGTTATAATACCGACAGTATTGTCTCCAAACTCATGGAGCTCGAAAGAATTCCCCTCGAAAGAAAGCAGGATGAGCTTGATAAGTATGAAAATGAAAAGACAGTTTGGCAGGATATCTCCCGAAATATTTCAAAAGTTGAAGACGCGGCAAAGAAACTCTACGGTTTTGAAAACCCGTTTAGTGAACGCATCGCAGAATCTTCCGATGAGGATGTACTTACAGCAACTGTAGGCAGAGATGCAATAGAAGAACAGAAAACCATTAAAATTATTAATATGGCTGCTTCAGACAGGTTTTTATCTGACTCAATGGATAAAGATTTTGACGCCCCTGATGGGACTTATTCCTTTACAATAGGCGAAGAGGAGATTTCATTTAATTTCAGAGGTGGTTCTCTATCAAGACTGGCTGACAGAATTAACAGCAGAGGCAGAGATTTACTTCATGCGCAAGTCATAAAAGATACTCCAGATACAAGCGTTATTTTAATAGAGTCTACAAAAGAAGGCCTTGAAAACAGGCTTATATTCAATGAGGGCACAGCACTGGATTTCGCTGTATCTGCCGGTGTTTTAAAAAGATCCGACAGTTCAATGCGCAACATCGCCCTTACACCGGAAGAAGCGGGAACATTATTCAAACTTGATGAAAAAAATAATCTCGTTCTTCAACCGGGAGCTCAGGGCAGCATACCTGTAAATCCTTCAGTAAAAGATAACGGCAAAATGGTACTTGAAATTACTTTCACTGTAAATGAAATGGAACAGGGCGAATGGACCCCACCTACCCCGCCCACAGGTCCGGATGAGCTTACTCCCGGCAGTATTTCATTTAAAGGCATAACTATCAGCAACAGTAATTCGACAGTTGAAATGCCTCAGTATCAGGAACCTGAACCGCCAGAAGTAATTGATGATTTTGAGGTATTCAGCCTCGTTGCTGACGGAAAAGAAACTATATTGCCTGGATTCAGGAAAACATCTGAAGAACAGACGATTACAATAAACCTGAGAGATGCAGCAGGAGCTGCTGATGCAATCAAATTTTTCAATAAAAACACATTCAGGGAAATATCAATTTCTGATATAAAAATTTATGATCCGGATGCACGTGGAGAATGGGAACCAGCCCGGCCTGTATCAACAGCATCAGATGCAAAAATAAAAATAGACGGTATAGAAGTAAGGCGTACATCCAATACAATAGACGATCTTATTCCAGGTGTCACTCTGAATATTAACGGAGAGAGTGATAAGGCTGTAAAACTTGATATTAAGCCTGACCGAGAGCTGATTAAAGACACAATTATTGAATTTGTCGGGAATTATAACAGATTACAGGCTGAACTTGGAATTCTTGTTTCAAATGACGGCGGGCTGATATCAGAAATTGATTATTTTTCCGATGAGGAAAAAAAGACAGCAAGAGAGAGGCTTGGTCTGTTTCAGGGAGATTCAACTCTTAATCAGATGAAATCACGACTTCAGTATATAATGATGGAGCCGTATACTACTTCTGCCGGAGATAACCTTAAACTGCTTTCGCAGATAGGTATATCAACCAATTCATCAGGTTTCGGCGGCGGAATTAATAACTCAAAACTCAGGGGCTATATAGAAATTAATGAAAATGATCTGGACAGCGCTTTAACGGAAAATCTTGTAGCTGTTAAAGAGCTCTTCGGCATAGACAGTGATGGAGATCTTGTTGTAGATAACGGAGCAGCATATAAGACCCAGGAATATACTAAACCTTATACAGGAACCGGCGGCATTGTTGCATACAGAATATCAAGTCTTGATTCAAGAATAACCAGAACAGAACGGGATATTGCCTCATATGAACTAAAACTGGAAGACAAGGAAGCCGAGCTTAAGAATAAGTATGCAATCATGGAAGGTAATATCAATTCAATGCAGCAGAGTTCTAATGCACTGAATAATCTGAACAATAATAACAACTGACAGGCGGAGGACGGCTTAGAACATGAATATATATATTAACAACGATAAAATTGATTTCCAGCTTGAATCTGAAAAAGTTCTTTCTGAGGTAATCAATGCTCTCTCCGATTGGGCATCTGCTGAGGGCTATCACATGCTTTCTGTAAGTTATGATGGTACTTCATATGATTTTAAAGATGATTCATGTAAAAACAAGCCGGTTGACCAGGTTCAAAATATAAATATCGAGGTTAAAAGTCACATTGAACTTCTACTGATAAATATACAGTTGCTGCATCAGTATTTCAGTCTTTTTGAGAAGGCCATGACCGCCGGGAACTATACCCTGCTTCATGAGCTCCAGACCGAATCAGAGATGCCGGAAAAACTTTTTATCGAAATTCTTGGAGGGGTCCAGGATGAACTGATTGATGATAAGCATCCGGATCTGTTCAGTTCTATGAAATCATACAGCCCCGAGAGTCCCGAAAATTCTGAGATCGCAGAGTTCATACTCGGAAGAATTAAATCAGTTTTGATTATATTAAACGATAGAATCAGAGAGCTGACAGACTCGGTAAATGAACTTTCGGCAGTTATCAAAGTGCTGCGTTTATCACTGGAGGATATAAATAATATATCCATTCTCCTGCAGACAGGGAAAGACAGAGAAGCGCTTACCGGCATTATCAGATTTACAGAGCTTACCCAGAAACTTTTGAGGATTTATACAATACTTGAAAATACAGGTGTTCTTGATTTCAGCAATGCTGTTATTGATGAAATGACAATACGTGAATATTTTACTTCATTAAATGAAATTCTTAATGAGTTTACAGAAGCATTCTCGGTTGGAGACAGTGTTCTCGTCGGAGACCTGCTTGAGTATGAAATTTCTCCCAGAGTTTCGAGTCTTCTTGACGTTCTGGAACAGAATATTAAAAAGGAGTAAATGTTGATGGTAAATTTACCTTTATTACAGAAAATTCTGCCATCCATTCAGAAGGGTGATCCGGGTGAAAGCTGGACTATACTAATAGTACTTGTTGCCATCATTGTAGCGATGGTACTTGCAAGCCGTATTAAACCATCATCTTCAAGCAGAAGCAGCAGCTCATATAGCAGAGGAAGCGGCAGAAAACCTGTTCCTCGAAAATTTAACAAGCGGACATTTCATAAAAGAGCCATGCGTCTCGGTTTATCAAAAGTGCAGGCAAATACTCTTGTAAATTTAGTAGAAAACTATAAACCTTCAAATCCTAATCTGGTTTTTACACACTCCAGTCATCTGGATTCTCTTCTAAGAAAGGCTATTCAGGAAATTGAACATCAGGTTGCATCAGAACAGGTGAAAGAAGCTCAGAAAACGACTGTATACAGAATAAAACAGGCCATTGAAAGAAATGTAGGAAAGGGTAAAAGCTTCTCGGCAACCGGAGCCATTCCTACCGGTCAGCATATTGCAATAACACCTGAAAACGGCGGAAGGTATCAATCCAAGATAAACGCCAATCTTAAGAATTATCTCAGCGCTACCCTTCCCGTTGATTCATTCGGTTCAGAAATCAAATGGAAAAAATGGACTCCTGTAAAAGTGTTTTTCTGGAAGAAAAACGGCCAGGGTTTTTCATTTGATTCAAAGGTCACCGGATACAGTAATATCAAGGGGATGCCCAGTGTACTTCTTCAGCATTCAGGAAAGGTTAAACAAGCCCAGCAGAGAAGGTTCAGACGAAAAGAACTCAGCCGGCCGGCATATTTCTATCCGGTAAAAGTAATTCCTGTAGGTGTTGGAAAAAAAGCAAAAAAAAGGGCAATAGTTGAAACCGACAGAGGTTCGCTTGGTACGCTTATTGATGTATCGGCAGGCGGATGTGCAGTAAAATCAACTAAGCCGGTATTAAAAGGCGGTTTGATAAAGCTGCAGTTTGAAACGGGTGATAGTTCTTCAATATGGTGCTTCGGAAAGGTTATAAACTTTAGAAAGGGGTCTCCACTTGGAGGAACAATGCATATTATGTTCACCAAGGTTACACAAAAAAATCTAAATAGTATAAACTCTTTCATTTATGATTATTGATCTTTATAATATATATAGAATTCTGCGGAGGAAGGGATGAATTTCATTGAATTAAAAAATATAGTACGCAAAGATTCACCAATTCATTATATCAATGAATACCATGGGGTTCTTGTATATTCAGACATAAAAGATACCAAAGAATGCAAAATTGAGATTATTCTTGAAAAAAATGCACTGGGAATGCTGTCTGTCTACATACATTTTACAGATGCAAAAGAAGCTGCTTTGATAGACTGTAAAAACGAACTTGAACAGTACATACTTACTAAGCATAAGGAAGGATTTTTCTCTGAATAAATTCCAAATACCATCCGCGGATGAGATGATATCCCTCGGAAAAAAAATATCCTCGTGTGTAGAACCCGGTATGATAATAGCGCTTGACGGTGGACTGGCTGCTGGAAAAACCACATTGACCAAAGGTATTGCTGCAGGTCTCGGAATAAAGAAAACTGTTACAAGCCCGAGTTTTACTATTATAAATGAATACTATAACGGCAGAATTCCGCTATATCATATGGACCTCTATCGTCTGGATAATCTTGAAGAATTTTATCTGCTCGGAGCCGATGAATTGCTTTATGGAAATGGATTATCTATAATTGAATGGAGTGAAAAAGCAGGAGATCTTCTTCCGGAAGATATAATAAGGATAGTAATTGAAATTGAATCCGGAGGCGAACGTATTGTGGAGTTAACAGGTTTTGAATTATGAATATACTGGCATTTGATACATCAACAGAAAATTTGTCTGTAGGACTAAAAACAGATAAGACTTTTTCAGAAATAAACCGAAGTAACAGTCTTAAACATTCTGAAAACCTTACAACTGATATTCAGAGTTTACTGTCAGATTCCGGATTTAAATTTTCAGATCTTGATCTTATGGTCTGTTCACTTGGTCCAGGATCTTTTACCGGACTTAGAATAGGAATGTCAACAGCGAAAGGTCTTGCTGCGGGCAGTAAAATACCCTACGTTGCAGTCTCACTGCTTGACGTAATTGCTTACAGACATAAATATTTTAAAGGCATAACAGTTCCTCTGATCGATGCCAGAAAATCAAATTTTTATACTGCACTATTCCGAAATTCAATAAAAACATCGGATTACTACGATCATGACGCTGAGAGTATACTGAATATATGCAGAGTCAGTGACAACATACTTTTCTGCGGTCCCGGTGCCGAAATTTTTCATAAACGCATTACAGACAAATATAAAACACTTGATGATGGATTCATGTTTGATCTTGATTATGAGCCTGGAGTATCCTCGGCTATGATTGCATGCGGTCTTCAAAAATTTAATGAGTATGGTGCAGAGTCTGATAATGTTGGACCGATGTACATCAGATTAAGTGATGCTGAAATTTTAAACAAAACCTGATTTGGAGCGAAGCAGATGGGTGATTATGCGGGTTCTGAGATGTACATAGAATTGACTGAAAATTTTCATAGACATGCTGATATTTACGAGAATGTTTCATTTCCGGTAATATTTTTATCTTCCGGACTTGAGATCTTATGGACTAATAGGATTTTCAGGGATTACTATCTGCCTGAAGATTTCTACCCCCTTGAAATTGAATCAGCGTTCGATACCGTTTCACGTATTCTGCTTAACAGCTCAAACGGATATTCTGCTAAAATCAGAGTGGGCATGCTTTCACGTAACACTACAAAAATCACAGCAAATATGCTTTTAATGCCCTTCTCTACTGAACATGGAAATGCTGAACAAACCAATCTGCTGGGTATACTTGACGACATTACAGATGAGAATAAATCCCTTCTTAGAAAAACTTACCTTGGGCTGCTTGAAGCATCTAAGCTTAAGGATAATGACACCGGCAATCATATCAAGAGAGTCGGAGCCTATGCAAAAAGAATTGCAGAAGAACTTCATCGAAAACCCGGATACGACATGATTAACCAGGATTATATTGAAAATATTCACTTTCTTGCACCCATGCATGATGTAGGAAAAATAGGCACTCCTGATCATATATTGAATAAGAAAGGCTCCCTTACTGATGATGAATGGGTAATTATGAAAGAACATACCATAAACGGTGCGATGATTATGGCTAATTATCCAGATGAAATGGCAAGGGAAATTGCACGTTCACATCATGAATGGTGGGATGGTACGGGATATATGTTCGGACTAGCGGAAAACCTGATTCCTTTATCAGCAAGAATCACAGCTATTGCCGACTGTTACGATGCAATAAGAATGAAAAGAAGCTATAAGGATGCTATTCCTCACGAAAAAACTGTTGATATTTTGAAGTCAGAAGCAGGAACACATTTTGACCCGGGGCTGATTGATGTATTTCTTGATATTTCAGATCCTATTAACGATATCTATCAGGCTCTTGCCGATGATCTTCCTCAGGTAAATGATGAAGATCTTGAATCACTTGAAATTTTAGAAGATCTATAATTTATTTATTCCTTATCACGGATTAGATCTGTAATTTCAGGAAGTACCAGAGCACTGCTTGCCGCAGCTTCTTCATTTTCTTTCTGGATAGCCATATAAACTTCTTTTCTAAATACTTTTATTTCTTTAGGGGCATTAATTCCGATTTTAACCTGATCGCCCTTGATCTCTACTACTGAAATTTCTATATTGTCGCCAATGGTGATGCTTTCATTTATTTTTCTGGTAAGTATCAGCATGCCTTACCTCTTGATCCTGCAAGTTCCTCAAGAATGTAATGCTTCGTTTTCCAACAGGAGTCAATTGTTATACTCTGTTTACCTATTTTCTTTTCTTTATTGATGATAACAGGCCCCTGCAGATTGGCAGACATCTTCTGCTGGTTCTCAGGGATAGTTACAATTGCAAAAATGAGAGCAGAAGGATCTTTAAGATTATCAAGCTGAAGATCAACCATATCAGCTGAAATTATGTCCGGATAGTAATCTGTTCTGAAAACTCCCGGATTTATCATTACAAAGGCTGTTTCCTTCACTTCAAGAGACTGCAACCAGTAAAAAGGCTGCTGCTGAGCATCGAGCAGTACAAATTCATGAAGGTTTTCAAAACCGAATAGTCCATTTGAAAAAGTTATCTTCTGGCGCTCATCAACTTCAATTGTTCCATACGCCTTTGTATTTACTGTTAACATCATTACCTCAAATAATCCAGCAGTGTTGGTTTTAATATTTTAGCAGCGGTCTGCAGGGTAGCCTGCTGAGTCCTTTCCATCATTTTAAGTTCAGTTATAGCTTCGGCAAAATCAAGATCTACAGCATTGGAATCCATCTGCTGAATATTTGGTATTTCATAAGAAAGGCGTTCATTCACTACCTGCATTCTCTCATCTTCGGCACCAAGGCGTGCAAGTTCGGATAACATGTTGTTGTGAGCGAGATCAAGGCCTTTTAGAGCTTTTCCGCCTATATCGATAGTATTTCCGGCATATAGATTGTCTCGTAGACTGATTACCATATCAAATAATGAACCGCCGGAAACACGAGCATCACGATGGATGTTGGCTGGAGGGCTGCCCGCTGAAGCGGAAATTACTCCGAGATCTTTTAGAACAGTTCCATCACCCCCGTCTTCAAGCCATATCTGATGAGGCATGGTAGACTTAAGAATAACTGAACTTGTGACAGGATCCAAAGAAGCTTTTACCGCAATATCAGCCTTGTTTATCCTCGAAATTACTGCATGAATATTATCACCGGATTTTATTTCAATTTTTTCTCCATCAATAAGAATTGATGAGTCTTCAAGCGCCCTGTATTCGGAAGCATTCACAGATGAAAATATTTGCTGCTGCTCAGCCCAGAAAACTCTGTTTCCAGGAAAATCTACATTAATAAGGTTATGATCTGAAATTTCAGCAGCCTGCTTGTTAACAGTTCCAGTATATTCAACGGAGGTAATTCTTGTACCTGAAGCACCTGGAACATTGCCTGAATCCGCCCTGAATGCAAGCCCCTTATTTTTATCACCTGCAAAAATGGTCTGACCGTTCCCGTTTGTAGCATTTGATATTTCAACAAGTTCATTAAGCAGCTGATCAACTTCTTCTGCCATATAGGACTTGTCTTCTTTTGAATATGTATCATTGGCGCCCTGCACGGCCAGCTCCCGAATTCTAAGCAGGATATTATTTGCACTGGTGATATAGCCTTCCGCAATACGGTGATCACTCTGCACTGTTTCAATATTCTCGGTAAATCTTGTCAACCGTGATATTTTGGATTGATATCGTGTGGAATGAGCTGCAGCGATAGGATCATCACGTAGTTCCTTAACCCGGGTCTGCTCTGCGATCTTCGACTGAAGATCTCCCATCTTCCATTCCTGTAGCCGCATACGGTACTGCATATCGTCATTCGGCATGTAGGTACTGATTCGTTTCATTCAGTTTATACCCCCATCCTGTTGATTATTGTATCGAGCATTTCATCAAAGGTATTAACTACCTTCGCAGCAGCGGAATAACCGTGCTGAAATTTTATCATCTCTGCAAGTTCCTCATCCATATTTACACCTGATATTGATTCCTGCATATCTGAAAGCTCTTTCATAATTATTTCTTCTGTTTCAAGTGAACGCTCGGCGGTTTCACCTCTGAGCCCGATATCAGCTACAGTGGCGGAGAAGTATTCATCAAATCCGGGAACATCACCAATCATCACCGAACTGTTGCGCAGCGATGCTATCGCCAGTGCTGCAGTACCATCGCCGGGCATTGCAGCTCTTCCGTTCTCGCCGAATCCGGCTGCAATCGAACCGGGATCATTTTTAACTGCATTGGTGAGTTCCATGTAGCCTGAGGGGTGAGAGAGCGGAGCTACGGCGTACCCTGCTTCACCGGTTCTAAGCTGATTCACTGCATCTGCTGTTTCCCAGCTGTACGCACCTTCCGGACCTGAGCCAGCAAGTATTCCAGCGTATCCTGTGAGAAAGCTGCCTGAATCTTCAACATATCGGATAACGAAATCGGGATTATCTATAGCATCTGACGGAGTTCCCTTGAGAGTAAGCTGGTTGAACATATTCAACCCGGCTGTAACTTCACTTCCTGAATAATTAATACGGTCTATAACATCCTGAACACTGTCTGTTGGAAAGTAATCGATAGTTTTATTACCTTCCGATGCACTAAGCGTAATTGTACCTCTTATGCCTATCTGCTCCTGAGCTTCAAGGCTGTTGGCACCGTTCATTCTAAAGATCCAGCTTGAATCATAGGCACCGTCGCCATTCCGGTCATAATTTCCGGCAAGATTATTTATAAAAGGATATTCCTTGAAAAAATCAGTACCTGTTTTTCCATTCTGTCCCCAGGCGTTACTGTGAATTTCATTTACAAGATCAACGAAGTTAACTGCCATCATATCGAGATTCTGTATTTCAGAACGGACATCTCCATCGCGAAGCTCAACAAGAGCGGGAAGGCTTCCGGAAGAAAAATATGCCCTTTCTCCGTTATCGGCCCAGACGACATCAAGGTATCCGTCATTCTGCGGATTGGCAACAGCATCAAGTGTATGTTTGAGCTTTCCCTGCATTAGATGCAGGCCGCCGGTATGAATAGTAAATTCATCAGGATCACGTCCATCGGTCGAGATATCGATTATTGATGACATATCACGAACCAGACGGTCACGCTGATCGTATAAATCATTTGGGTTGTCTCCCATTGCTTCTACTTTGACAATCTGCTCATTAACAGCTGATATTTTATCGAGTATCGCGTTAACCCGATCTACAGTAACCTGTACATCTTCATTAAGCATTGTACGAATCTCTGCAAGTGACTCGTAGCGTGAGTTAATACTGTTATTCAGAGCTTCTCCACGTTCAAGAACTGCCTGACGTGAGGCAAGTTCATCCGGGTGGAGGGAGAGTTCCTGCCATGATTCCCAGAATTTGTCCATCCTCGTTCTTAATGAAGACTCTGTCGGCTCGTTGTATACCTGCTCAACCATCAGGATGTATTTATCACGGGTTTCCCACCAGCCGACATCACTGCCCTGCCCGACTATTCTGTTTTCAAGAAGCATGTCACGGATTCTTTCTATTCTTGTAACTTCAACACCCTGTCCGATCTGTCCGGGAGTGTTCTCTCTGTTGAGTCCGGGTACATAAAGCGGATCCACAGCCCCCATCTCTACTCTCTGCCGTGAATAGCCTTCTACTGAGGCATTGGTTACGTTATGTCCTATAGTCTGAAGTCCTGTTGTATGAGATACAAGACCGCGTTTTCCCAACTCAATTCCTGAAAAGGTTGACTGCATGCTCTTCTCCTTTAGAAGTGCCTGTTAAACACCATCGGGTCGCTGTGCACCGGCCTGGTACCTCCGCGACTGGAATATATACTTCCTTTCCTGTACGGAAAGATTTCACTTAAAATTTTCTGTGTTGTATTTCCAACGTTCTTAACATACTGATCAATACTTCCGGTTATACTTTGAACTTTCAAAAGAGATACTTTAAGTTTTCTGTATGAGGCCATACAGCGTTCTTTTACATCGCCTTCCATGTACATCGCGACAGCATAAAAGCCTTCAGATTCCTTTTTACCGCAGGCATCCATGAGTGTATTGAAAACTTTTTCGCGATCAGATTCAATTTTTTCAACCTTAGCTGAAAGCGGTGAAAGTCTGCAGATAACTTTTTCCAATTCAGACCAGTTCTTTTCTGCGAGGGTTTTCTGGAGAAGCTGTTCCTCGGTACTTATGGTTTCAATAAGATCCGTTTCCTTCTCCATGAGATCTGCAAGTTTTTCGCTCAGTATGTTAATAGTCATCAGATAATACCTCTTTTTAATCATCGGAATTTAAAAAAGGCAGTTTAGAGATATTTAAGTTTTTTATAAATTTTTGAATTTCAGATAAAATCAGTTCATACTGATTTCACAGGTCGAGCCGCCGTCAGGATGCGGAACAAGCTGAAGATTATGGGTAATTCCCTTAAGCTGAAAATCTGTATCATGACTGACATAAAGCAGAGTCGAATGACGGCTGCTGATTATGGCTTCAGCCGCATCAAGAATAAATCTGGAATTTTCATCATCCAGCCCCTGACAGGGTTCATCAAAAATCAGCAGTTCCGGTTTTTTGACCATAGCCCTAGCAATAAGCGCTACTCTGGCGATACCGGCGGAAAGACCGGGAAATTCCCTGTCTCTGTATTCTATAATACCGAGTCCCCGGCACCATTTCTCTGCCATTTCTCGCTGGTGAAGCTCAGGCTTATCATACAATCCGATAGTATCAAAAAAACCTGACATAATAACTTCCATGACAGTCTGTCTGATTCGATAACTATGCTGAAGCGCTCCGGAGACAACGCCTATTTCCTTTTTTAGATCCCAGATACTTTCACCGGAACCCTTTTTCCTTCCAAAGAGATAAATATCCTGTCCGTAAGCCTTAGGGTTGTCTCCATTTATAAGGCTCAGCAATGTGGTTTTGCCGGAGCCGTTTGGACCGCTCAGTTTCCAGTGCTCTCCTGCCTTTACACTCCAGTTGATATCCTTAAGAATAGGCACCTCATAGTAGCTTAAATTTACATTTGTCATCGATATCAGTTCAGAAGTTTTCTGGCTGTCAGTCTTTTCTGCAGAATTATCAATAAGTGCTTCAAGACCGTCTTTTCTTATTTCTGAAGATTTTACGGTAAGCCCGCTTCGATCATCAACAACAGACACAGTGCTATTTTCAATTCTGAGGATTCTGTCCGCACATTCAGGAATATCATGTGACCGCCCTGTAAAAATAATAACAGTCCGGACATAATCAAGCAGATGAGGAATTAGACTGTGCAGCTCTTCACGTGAGGTAATATCAAGTCCAGTGCATGGATCGTCAAGAATCAGAATTTCAGGCGATGAACATGCTCCCCTGAGAATCATTGTCTTTCTGAATTCACCGGTTGAAAGAAATCTCAGTCCACGCCCAAGAATTTTTTCCATTCCGAGCTTTTCAGACAGTTCTTCAAAGGCTATCCTTCCATCTTCTGTAATATTTTCAAGTATTATCTTTCTTACACTTCTTCCGGGATCCGTTGCTCCTTGCATAAACTCACTGTCATCAAAATATCGCTCATAATCCATGATCTTTTTCTGTTCAGCCTGAGACACTGTAACAACACTGGAACGGGTAATTTCTGCACTTCTAATCAGCTCGCCGCTGGCTGGTTTAAGACTGCCGTCTATCAGACCGCTTATAAGCCCCTTTCCGGAACCGTTAGGCCCGTAAATGCATAATATTCCTGAAGCAGGAATTTCAAAATTCATCTTTTCAAGTTTAAGTCCGGATTTACTGACGATGCTTACATCTTTAAATGATATCAGTGCCTGTTTTGAAGAAGTTTTCATGGATTGATTCTAAATCTATTGTGATCTTTTTTCTATACCTGTATTTGCGTTTATAGCAATTATAAATGTATATATTTGCAATATTTGCAAGGTTGACAAGGCCTGATACAAGAGTTATTCTTCATTTAACAATATTATAAGGATAAATATATGAATTATTTTAACTCGATTCCACTGCGAGAGCAGATTCGACAGCTGGGAACCTGTGATTTTCTTGATAAATCAGTCTTCTCAGGCGTGGATAAACTTAAAGGCAAAAAGATTGTAATCGTAGGATGCGGCGCCCAGGGCCTTAACCAGGGACTGAACCTTAGAGACAGCGGTCTTGATGTTTCATACGCCCTCAGAAAAGAGGCAATTGAACAGAAAAGACAGTCATACCTCAATGCAAGTGAAAACGGCTTTGCAGTTGGAACACATGAAGAAATGATTCCCCAGGCTGACCTGGTTGCAAACCTTACTCCGGATAAACAGCACTCAAATGTTGTTGGAAAGATAATGCCTCTTATGAAAAAGGGAGCAACCCTCTCCTACTCACACGGCTTCAACATCGTTGAAGAGGGAATGCAGATCAGAGAGGATATCACTGTAATCATGATTGCCCCTAAATCACCGGGCTCTGAGGTTCGTGAAGAATACAAGAGAGGTTTCGGTGTACCGACCCTGATTGCTGTGCATCCGGAAAATGATCCAAACGGCGACGGTATTGAAATAGCCAAGGCATACTGTTGCGGTACAGGCGGCGACAGAGCCGGGGTTCTCGGCTCATCATTCGTTGCAGAAGTAAAATCAGACCTTATGGGAGAGCAGACCATTCTCTGCGGAATGCTTCAGACCGGCAGCCTTCTTTGCTTTGACAAGATGGTAGCTGAGGGGATCGACAAGGCATACGCTTCAAAACTTATTCAGTACGGCTGGGAAACAGTTACGGAAGCAATGAAGCAGGGCGGAATCACCAACATGATGGATCGTCTTTCAAATCCTGCTAAAATCAAGGCTCACCAGCTCTCTCTTGAACTCAAGGAGATCATGGCTGAACTGTATACAAAGCATATGGATGATATTATCAGCGGTGAATTCTCTTCAACCATGATGGCAGACTGGGCAAATGACGACAAGAACCTTCTTACATGGAGAGAAGAAACAGGTGCAAGTGCATTCGAACAGACTCCGGCAGGTACAATGGACATAAGCGAGCAGGAATACTTTGACAACGGAGTTCTTATGGTTGCGATGATTAAGGCCGGTGTTGAACTTGCGTTTGAAACCATGACAAACTCAGGTATCAAGGCTGAATCTGCATACTATGAATCACTTCATGAAACTCCGCTTATTGCCAACCTTATAAGCAGAAAGAAACTCTATGAGATGAACAAGGTTATTTCAGATACCGCAGAGTACGGATGCTACCTCTTTGCAAATGACTGTGTTCCGCTGCTTGGAGACTTCATGAAGAAGGTTTCAACCGATGTTATAGGAAAGACCTATGCTGCAGGAGAAAATGAAGTAGACAATGTTGAGCTGATCAGGGTTAACGATGCAATCAGAAATCATCCGGTAGAAGTAATCGGAAGAACTCTCCGCGGCTACATGACTGCAATGAAAGCACTTTAATTGCAGGAGGCTCTCTTCGCATGTTCTTAACCATGCGGGAAGAATACTGAATCCCCGGGCGGCTCTGACTGCTTCGGGGATTTTTTATAGCTATCTATGAGGGACGGTGAAAACAGGTTCCGTAATCATAAATCTCTTTCTTATATCCGCTGACAATAGCCGTATCGATTTTCTGAACACCGTTAATTTTAGCAATTTTCTCATAAACGAGCTGATGCAGATCCTCAAGTGATTCGGCAATAAAATCGCAGTCTATATTTGAATCACCTATCATTACAGCGACATAGGTAATATTCCGCATCTTTCTGAGACTTTCAACTATTTCATCGAGTTTGTGCGATTCAATATACAGCTTCATGTTTCCTGCCATGGCGAACCCGACCTTGACAGGATCGCATACTGCGACTATCTCAATAACGCCGTCCTTCATCATCCGCTGGGCACGTGTTCTCACAGTCGCTTCAGCAATACCTATCTCTTCTGCAATCCTGGTATAAGCCATCCGGCCGTCTTTCTGCAGAAAGCATATTATTTTTGAATCTATTTCATCGATCTCAGGCTTCACACTGCACCCCTTCTACTATATTCGTATTTTTTATATCGTTATATTTATGTTTTACATATAATAAACATTGACTATAATCTATATTCGTTGTTATTATACTTCAGATGAAAATTATCTGCAAGCTTCAGGCAGATATAATCAGATGAAACAAAAATCCGGAAGGTGAAATTATGAAAACGGTAATAGTACTCGGCTCAGGAGCTCAGGGCACAGCTGCCGCGAAACTCCTTAATAAAGAAGAGAATGTAAAATCAATTATTTGCGCTGATTACAGTCTGAAAGCAGCGGAAGCTGCAACTGAGGGACTGGAGAAAGCTTCTGCGGTTCAGATTAACGCCAAATCAGCTGCTGAACTTGAAAAACTGTTTACCGGCTCGGATATAGTACTCAACGGTCTGCCTATTAATTTTAACCTTTCTGTAATGGAAGCAGCCTTAAAATGCAGGGTGAATTATCAGGATCTCTGCATGACCGAAATAGCAGGCCTTGATGCTGTTGAGTCCACCCGATACATGTTCACCGAAATGAATGTAAAGTTTACAGAAGCTGGCTGCCTCGCGCTTACGAACACAGGCTCCGCACCCGGACTTGCAAATGTTATATGCCGCGAGACTGCTGAGTATTTCGACAGTGTTAACAGCATAGAAATAAATGTTTATGAAGGTGTCTGGTCAAAAAGGTTTATTCCATTCTGGTGGTCACCGGAGGTGGCATTTGCCGATATGGCAGAAGTTCCTATACGTTTTGAAGATGGCAGGCATATTTTCACCCGCCAATTCGGCAATCCGGTTATGATGAAATTTCCGGGAGTCGATAAGGAAATACGGATGGTTGATCATAACCATGAAGAACCGATAACCATGGGTCTGAATGCTGAAAAATATCTGAAAGGAGCAAAGAATATTCTGTTCAGATACGGCGGTCCCCATGTGGAAGTATCTGAAACCCTGTATAATATGGGCTTTCTTTCAAAAGAAAAGCGGCTCTCCGGAAATACAGAATACATCCCCTTTGATCTGGTTATCAGCCAGACACCGCAGGCACCCAAGTACAGGGAAGAAATTGCAGAAATAATAGAAGAAGGGCTCATCACCGAAGAAGGTGCATTTCAGATAATTCTCGAAGGAACGAAATCCGGAAATCCGCTTAGGAAAACAGTTTATGTTAATACTCCGGGATTGATTGAATCATTTGAAAAAGCAGGAATTAGTCACGAATCCTACCTGACGGGACAGAGCGCCTTTATATTTACCAAAATGCTTGTAAACGATGTTATAAATACCAGGGGCCTGATAGCACCTGAGGCGCTGGATGCAGATGCAAGGAAGTTTTTTATCGATGAAGCTGCAAAACTTGGAATCACATTTGATGTTATAACCGAGGATTCGCTGTAAACGCCTATTTCAGAAATGGTTCCACATCACTCCAGTGAACTCCTCTGTCCACATAGACAGCCTGAACTCCAAGAGCACTGATATCATCAATATTTCTCAGCTCATCATCAAAAAAGACCATCTGCTCATAGGCAAATCCGCTTCTTTTCTTCAGACTTCTGAAATGCGGAGGCTTTGGTCCGGGAAATATTTCCAGGTAATCAAAGAAATGCTCTACTTGCAGAAGCTTTAGCAGCTGTACCGCCCAGGCAGGCTGGTGTGTTCTGGAGGCCGCAGCCAGATGATGTCCAGTATCAGTCAGAGTTTGCAGAATAGACCGAACCTCCGGATATAATGAAATATGTCTTTCACAGCTGTCCAGAACACGGCCATTTTCAACACGGAAGGGAGGGTCGGTACAGTCACACCAGGTTCCTCCGCAATCCCATAAAGTAAAATCAAGATCAAATACAAACAGCAATCTCTTCATTATATTCCAATAATTTTCTTCCGTCTGACGGATATTCAACTGACAATATACTCAGTAATCCTTAACCAGTCAAAACTCTTGCTGATCACCGTCTTCTGGTGTATAAATATCGAAGCCTATGTTACAGAAAAAATGTACTTTTTATTTACTTTTACTTCTATCACTGTTCTCTGCATACTCCTCTGTTTCAGCACTCGATTTCTGGACAAACACAAATAAGGATGAACTTCAAAGCCGCCTGATTGAATCTATGACAGATGAACAGCTTTTGGGACAGATGATGCTCCTGGGCTATATGGGAGGCACTCCCTCATCCGATATTCTTGACTGGATTGAAAACCGCGAGATAGGAGGAGTCAAAATCTTCGGATGGAATGTCGCCGATCTGGAAACTCTTGCCGGCAGCATCCGTGAGATGCAGCAGACAGCCCGAAAAACTGAACTTCAGATCCCGCTTTTTATTGTAACTGATCAGGAAGGCGGATGGGTGCGTCACGTAAGGGCTGAAACCTCAGAAACACCCGGAAATATGGCACTGGGAGCCAGCAGGATTCCGGATGATGCTTTTAAAACCGGTTATTATATAGGCATGGAGCTCCGAGAGCTGGGTATAAACATGAATTTTGCCCCTACTGTCGATGTTTACTCCAATGCAGAAGCTCATGTTATCGGCCCCAGAGCATTCAGCCAGGATGCCCTGCTGACAGCAGTGCTGTCTACAGCATACTTCAAAGGAATGGATTCAGCGGGAGTAATATGCACTGCAAAGCATTATCCCGGACATGGTGATGCCGACAAGGATTCTCATGGAGCTCTTCCAATAATTGATATTAATTTTGACACTATGTGGGAAAGAGATCTTCTTCCCTACCGCTACCTCGTAAGAGAAAATATTCCCGCAATAATGTCGGGACATCTGGCTTTTCCTGAAATAACGGGGTCTGAAATTCCTGCCAGCCTGTCTCCCTTTTTTCTCAATGACATACTCCGTGACAGGCTGAACTTTAAAGGACTGGTTGTAACTGACGATCTTATGATGAACGGTGTCCAGCTGCTCTCAATGAATACACCTGAAATCTGTAAAACAGCTATTGAGGCAGGCAATGATATCATTCTTGTATCACGGACTCCAGAAATTCATCAGAAGGTCTGGGAATATCTGCTTAAAGAGATTAAGAATAATAAAGATTTTCGGGAAACCGTCCGAGCATCTGCAAAACGCATAATCTCTGCCAAATTAGCTTATCTGAAAGATGAGGGATCAATTCCTCTTTTTCCGGATCCTGATCATATACTTGATAATATACCGAATCATGAAGGAAAGGATTTTTTTATCGATCAGGCGTATCGCGCAGTTACCGAAATATATGAGGGAAGTACAGTAGACGGGAAAAACAGAAAGATTCTTCTAGCCGGACAGCTTGATCGATTCTTTGCTGCCGGGAAAAAAGCCTATCCAGATGCTGATACCTTCAGCTTCGATTATTCACCCTTTTATACTTCTGAAGCTTCGGTAAGGAATTCACTAAAAAAGAAAGCTGATAATTATGATACGGTAATTTTCTGTCTTGCCAACCCCAACGGTTTTCAGGTACTTAAGGAACTTGAGGACAGCAAGGCTGAAATCGCAGTTTTTTCAGTTCTTACTCCTGTGTACCTCAGGGAGCTGCCGTGGGTCGATAAGGCTATTGCTGTTTATGGAATAAGCCGTGAATCTATTGATGCCGGCTTTGCGGCACTCACAGGGACTATCAAGCCGGAGGGAAATCTGCCTCTCAGCCTGGAAACACACGGAGAAAACTAATTGCAGGAAATATTCAGTTTAAAAAAAAATAACCATAAAAGCGGCTGGAAAAGGCTCTCAAAGGGCGGATATACCTCCTTTCTTCGTTTTATTGAACCCTATGAACATTTCTGTGTACCAATGACCTCAAGGATTAGTCTTGCAGGAAAACCGGCAGCGGGTGAACTAAAAAATGCCGATATATTTATTTATTACAGCAATTCACAGGCTATGGCTGCAGTATTTGCAGGAAATGACAGTATAATTGTCCCTCTGTTTCCGAAAGGAACAATCCCTGAAGCCGGGCAGCTTGCCAATGTACTTCAGGGAAGCAAAAACATCAGAAAGAAATATCTTACGGTAATGGGAGAACTCTCATCAGTCAGGCTGCTTGCTGCACTTTTTAAGGGTAGGAATTCCCATTCTGTTGATTATAAACTGCTCACTGCAGATTCTGCACTGATTACAGCTCTTCCTCCGTTAAAAAGCAGGGAACTGCCGCTTCAGGATATAAAAATAAAAACAGCAGTTTCCTCTGACATTGATTTACTGATGCCGCTGCGCAAAGATTATGAAATTGAAGAAGTACTTCTGGATCCTTCAACCTTTAATGAAACTGCATGCCGGATAAGATTTCTTGATACGATAAAGACAAGAACAGTATTATATGCTATCTATCAGAACAGGCCAGTTGCTACATGCTGCATTAATGCTGAAGGTTTAGGCTGGAACCAGATTGGTGGTGTTTTCACCCTGCCTGAATACCGCTCCCTGGGAGTATCGTCTGCAGTCCTGCGAAAAATAGCAGAATTTTCAGTATTGAAGAAAAAGAATCTTACATTATTTGTAAAACCCTCAAACACTCCGGCAGTCCGTCTCTATGAGAAGAATGGATTTATATTAAGGAATGATTATAGAATCAGTTATCTCGAAAGAAGATAATCGATGATTATTTTATCAGAAAAAGGAAAATCGAGATTTTCCATCTGTTCGAGTGATGCCCACATTACCTTCTGATGTTCAGTCAGTGCAAGATTGTCATCTTTGAGTTTTATATTATAGGCAACCAGATGGTATTCAGATACTCCGTTGGAAAAATCGCCTTCGCAGAGAAAACTGCCGACTGTAATATCTGTTCCTAATTCTTCACGGTATTCACGGATGAGGGCCTGTTCATGACCTTCGCCCTCCTCCATTTTCCCCCCGGGAAATTCCCAGCGCTCACCTATACTGGTCCCTGGATTTCTTAGAGCGATAAAAAACTTTCCATTGCGTTCAGCTACGCCGGCTACAGAGTATTTCATGTCAGATTCCGAATTACAGAAGCAGCACCCTTGGTATAAAGAAATGCAGAACGCCAAAAAGTACTGCAGCAATTCCAATAAAAGAGCTGTTTCTGGCAAAAAAATCGTTTAATTTCTCACTGCTGGTGGATTCAGAGCGATCTTTATAGTAATCAAGAACAAGGGCAAAACCTACTGCAATATTACCAAGAGCTGGAAGCAGGTCTCCGGCCACCGGAACATCCATCGATGACAGAAGTTTCAGGATGCCTACAATAAATGAAAGTATACCAACGGTTATCTTCAAGGTAGTTCTGCCTTCAAAGAAATCTGAAAAAATTCTCAGACCGCTGATACGTTCAACCATGGTTTCAGAAGCAAGTCCGAAACCGCCAAGAAGATTCAGTAAGATCGACAGAAAATAAATTTGAACCATAGTCCTCTTTCTCCGTTTAAAGATGGTATATATAAAAGATTATCTTAAACACTGTCTCTGGTCAACTCAATTAATCAGGAATAAATTAAGGGTATCGATATTAAGCTGAATTCAGCTAAAATAAGCGCTCCGCTGTTTATTGTACCCTTACAGTAGCTGACAGTCCTCTTGATTTTCCTCCGATTTCAACTTCTGCAAAGACCTTAATCCGGTCATTTCCCTCAATGGGAAACTCGGCTCTGAGATATCTCGGTTCATCAGTAGAAACAGGCAGTAAATCAAGCTGTTCAACAGTCTGAGCCTGCCCTTCTACAGAGAAAACAACCCGTACCATACCATCCTGACTTTCAATATCCGATTCGGAACTGATTTTGACACTTAAAAGAGCCCGGCTGTCGAATTCACTTGCTTTAAAAACAGCCCTATACCCGCCGTCAAAGCTTGCATTCTTTTTACCGTTCATGCTGAAAGGAACAAAAATCATGGTAAAAAGGATAATAATTCCAATGTCCGCAAGGATAATAAGATTACGCCTGTTCAGAGTAAGAAATTTGCCTTTCTTAAGAACGTTCTTTGTCTCCTCTGAAAGCATCTGTTCTCTTTTTTCACGATCGTAGTGGTAATGAAATTCACCGGGTGTATGGCTTTCCGGCATTCGGCCTTTCTCTGACGGCATTTTTAAACTCCTGTTATATATACTGTAAAATCATATCTGCCGGGAACCATTCATGCTCGGTAGCACAGCGTTTTCCAGCTCTCAGATGAACCAGAGCCCCCAGAACCGCAGCATCGTAGCAGTTCATGCCCGAGGCGCAGTAACCTCCGATAATACCGCAGAGAATATCACCGCTGCCAGCAGTGCCTAGCTGCGGGAATAGTCCGTCTATCACGGTTATCCGTCCATCAGGCGCTGCAATCATACTCACATGACCCTTGAGCAGAACAACCGTATTCAGTTCTGCGGCTGCAGCATAAACAGAAGTATAAGTATGCTCCGGATTGAGTTCCGGAAACAAGCGCTTGAATTCACCCTGATGCGGAGTGAGTACCCAGCGATTTCCAAGATCAGGCAGCTTTTCACCGGATTTTTTCATCTGTGCCAGTATTGTAATAGCATCGGCATCCAGAACGCCTCTGCTGATTCCAAGCAGCTCTAATAGCAGTTTTTTCCGTTCATCGCCTGCCCCCCAGCCCGGACCAACAGCTGAGGCTGCCAATGAAGCCACCCTATCCGCTGCAGTTTCAGAATCAAGAACTTTTACCATGACCGAGTTATGCTTTGCAGCCAGAACAGGATAATACCGTTCATCAATGAAAAGACTCACAAGTCCTGTTGAGGTTCTGGCGGCAGCTTCTGCACACAGAGAGGCGGCACCAAGAGTTCCCTCAGAACCGCCCAAAACAGCAAGATGGCCCCTGCTGTTCTTGTATGAGTCTGCCTTAAGCACCGGCATCAGGCGTTCAATATCTTTTTCATCAGTAAGGCTTATATAAAGACCGTCCTCATCGGGAATATCAGAATTAATTACCTGTTCAGGAAAACCAATCTGGACGCTTCTTATTACTCCGCAGAATGTTCTGCAGGCCGGAAGATACAGTGCACGTTTAGGGAGGCCGACTGTTACAGTAAGATCTGCCTTTACCGCCGGCCATGTTCCGCAGTACTGTTCACCTATTCCGGAAGGAATATCAATTGCAATAACGGTCCCCGGTGACGAATTGATCCTTTCGCAGAGGCCTGCCGCAGATTCGTGCAGCGCACTCTTTAGCCCTGTACCAGTCAGCCCGTCAAATATTATACAGTTTCCCGACAGCAGAGCATCTGCCTGCTCTGAAGGAAATTCAACAATTTCTATTCCGAGTTTTATGCAGATCTGATATTGCTTCTCAAATGCGGGACTTCCGGAGGCGGATTTTAAAATTACAGTTACAGGGTTTGGTCTTTCAGAAAAGATATGCCTTGCAATTACCAGAGCATCCCCGCCGTTATTACCGCTGCCGGCTATACTGATTACAGGAATATTTTGAGTAAATTGAGGGAGCTTCAGGGATTCTTCAAGGATTTTTATTCCGGCATTCTCCATAAGAATGAGGTCACCGAAACCGAATTCGTTTATACTCTCCCTGTCAATTTCCTGCATTCTTGAAGAACTGACGATTTTCATTACCTTTTTCCTCTATAAAACGGTCGCTCCGCCACCATACAACATCAGCTCCGTACTCACCCACAACAATAGCGCTGAGAATTCCGTCACGGTTCAGACTATAGCTGCGGTAAAAAATTTCCTCATCAGAGAAGTTTACAAGAGCACGGCCTTCAACCTGTCCGGACGGAGACAGCACGACAAGGCGGTAGAAGGTGCCTTCATCAGGACTCATCAAATAAAAGTATGGTCCGTGGGCAACTCCGAGGAATTCGTAGAGATATTCATGTTCCCTGGCCTCAAAAATTACCGGTTCCTCGGATTTAACGATATTTCGCGGAAGATCAACACTTCCTGTATACTTCTGCTCACCCAGATCGTACCAGTAGATAACTGATTTATCAAATTTAATATTATCGTTGTTTTCCTTATCTCTAAGGTAATAATCCAGTTTCAGATAGCATATCCGATTGTCCGGATCGGGAAAAATATTTTCGATAGAAACTATCCGCTCACCATCGGGAGATGGAAGAAGTTCATTTCTGAAATCAACCATATAAAGAGGATCGCCCATTCTTGTAAACCAGTAAATACGCCAGCCTCCGGGGTTCCTTGTGACCACAACAACCTCATCATCACCAGATGTATACAATGACTGTATATACGGAAAGGGGGTTCCGCCAAGGCCTTCCTGTCCGAGATACGAGACAAAGTCACCGTTGCGATCAAACCGCAGTACGATTCTATCTAGTCTGGCATCAATATTCTCGTCATCTTCCCATCTCATTTCAGAAATAAGGTCATTGACAAGAAGGTCTCCTCCTGATGTCTTGATGACATCACCGGGGTCATTGAAGGAATAGGTTGTAGCACCTCTAGTTACATCTGTTCCTGCCCGCTTTTCAGAGGAAATGATAACAGGTTCAGGATTTTCAGATGGATTGTAAAACAATGAAATCAGATCTCCGAAGGAATTGAACTCCATAACCTTGAAAGAATCACCGTTCGAAATCTGGAAAAAACCGTCATTCATCTTTAGACTTATTCGTCCTCTGGCGTTGACTCCGTCTTCCTGCTGGATGAAAAGCTGATCTTCCATTTTTCCGATATCCATACTGAACAGGTTTTCCCGTTCAAGAATACCGAGTTCATCATCACGGCATGATACAAGTCCTGCGAGCATCAGTGAGAGCCCAAGGCATAGTAAGAACTGTCTGATTTTCATAGGAAGATACTACTATCTGTTAACCTCTTAGTCAAAGGGTCAATTCTATGAGTTTTATGTCAGAGGGCTCCAAAAAACGCGTTAATGTATACAATAAAAAAAAATAGTATTATATTATATTCAATTGTTTAGGAGATATCTGATGCTCAAAAAAATATTGACTACCATAGTGGGCTCGAAGCATGAACGCGACCTGAAGGAACTTCTGCCCATACTTCACAAAATCAATGAAAAAGAGAGCTGGGCCGTAAGCATTCCATCCGAAGACTTCCCTGCCCAGACCGAAGCCTTTAAATCAAGAATAAAAGACGGCGAAAGCCTTGATTCCATATTACCGGAAGCCTATGCACTGGCCAGAGAAGCCTCGAGAAGGGCTCTTGGTGAACGGCCCTATGATGTACAGCTGCTTGGCGGAATTGTTCTTCATCAGGGAAAGATAATGGAGATGAAAACCGGTGAAGGTAAAACGCTCTCCAGCGTCGCAGCAGCCTACCTCAACAGCCTTACAGGAAGAGGTGTACATATCGTTACGGTCAATGACTACCTGGCAGGACGAGATGCATTGTGGATGACACCGATATACGACCTTCTTGGAGTTAAAGTAGGCGCAGTCCTGTCTGATATGGACCCTGAGGCCAGAAAGAAGGCATATGAGTGCGATATAACTTACGGGACCAATAATGAACTTGGCTTTGATTACCTTCGTGACAACATGAAATGGACTTCTGACGGACGTGTTCAGAAAGTTCATAACTACTGTATTATTGACGAAATTGACTCAATCCTTATTGATGAGGCAAGAACTCCTCTTATAATTTCGGGTGCTGCTGATGATGATACCGGAAAATTCAATCAGGTAAACGCCTTTGTTAATCAGCTCAAAGAATGTGATATAGATCCGGAAACAGGTGAATATCCTGAAGAGCCGGTAGGAGATTACAAGCTTGAGGAAAAATCGAAGAAAGTCACCTTTACAGAAGAGGGTCTGAACAACGTTGAAAAGATTTTCCTGAAAGCCGGTGTTATCAAGGATTCTCTGTATAATGATGAAAATTTTGAACTTATACATTATATTACACAGGCTGTAAGAGCACATACCCTTTATAAAAAGGATGTTGATTACGTTGTAGAAGCCGGACAGGTACAGATTGTTGATGAGTTTACCGGCCGTATACTGCATGGGCGAAGATACTCCGACGGTCTTCATCAGGCAATTGAGGCCAAGGAGCACATCAAGGTTGCCAAAAGAAACCGTACTCTTGCAACAATTACCTTTCAGAATTTCTTCAGAATGTATGACAAAATTTCGGGAATGACTGGTACAGCCGATACCGAGGCAAAGGAATTCAACAGTATCTACGGACTCGATGTAGTTGTTATCCCTACCAACAGACCTGTTGCAAGAAATGATGATGACGATGTTATCTATTTCAACGAAGAAATAAAGAACAATGCAATATGTGATGAGATTGCCAGGGTTAATGAAAAAGGCCAGCCTATCCTTGTAGGAACTGTTTCTATCGAAAAATCAGAGAGAATTTCAAAACTTCTTATGAAGCGCGGTGTGAGGCATGAAGTGCTCAATGCCAAAAACCATTCCCGTGAAGCAATGATTATTGCCGAAGCTGGAGCTGAAGGGAGCGTAACCATTGCGACAAACATGGCCGGCCGTGGTACAGATATCAAACTTGGCGGTAACCCGGAGTTCAGAGCCAGGAAAAAAGCCGGAACTGAGGCCTCTGAAGAAGTTTTTCAGAAAGCCTATGAAGCTGAATACGAAAAATGGAAGCAGGATTATCAAAAGGTAAAAGATCTTGGTGGTCTGTACATTCTTGGAACTGAACGTCATGAATCAAGGCGTATAGACAACCAGCTCAGAGGACGTTCCGGACGTCAGGGAGACCCCGGAGAATCGAGGTTCTTCCTCAGTCTGGATGATGATCTTATGAGACTCTTTGCCCGTGACAGCCTGCGTTCGATAATGGCCCGTTCAGGAATGCAGGACGGTGAGCCGCTTTACCATCCTCTGATAAACAGGGCAATCGAACGTGCTCAGACAAGGGTTGAGGACCGTAACTTCGAAATCAGAAAACACCTTCTTGACTTTGACGATGTTCTAAATGAACAGAGAAAGTTCATCTACTCTCAACGTGATGACATAACCCAGAATGCAGATCTCAGCAGGAGGATTCTGGACACTGCTGAAGAAATAACTGAGGATTTAGTTGATGCCTTCCGTGGAAACGGCGGCAAAGATAATCCGGGCGCTGTCACTCAGTTTTATGAAGATTTAATGCTGAATTTCATGTATGAACCCGGTGACGAAAATTTTGCCGCACTCACCGAGGCAGATCTTCAAAGCAGAATCATGAACTATATTACCGAGGATATCAGGGAAAAAGAAGAAAAACTAGGCAAAGATAATTTCAACCAGTTTATCCGTTTTGAATACCTGAAAAGTATAGACAGCAAATGGCAGGAACATCTTGAAAACCTTGAAGCACTGCGTGAAGCTGTTTACCTTCGATCCTATGCACAGAAAAATCCGCTTCTGGAATACAAGCTTGAAGGTTTTGATATCTTCGACAAACTGATCATGGACATAAAACTGAATATTGCAAGAAAGGCAATAAAAGTAAGAATCAAGCGCTATGATCGTGATGAAAGAAGAAAGCCTGATCTGAATATTCAGACCAAACATGCTGAACTCGGAGCTTTCGCAGGCGGAGGTTCACCCCAGGGGGGTGAAGCGGCTGAAGCCACACCTCGTGGAACCCAGGTAAAAAGAAGTATGCCGAAAGTAGGACGCAACGATCCCTGCCCCTGCGGCAGCGGTAAGAAATACAAACACTGCTGCGGGGTTAACCAGTAGCAGTAAAGTACCCGGGAGGCATACTTGTCATCAGACTTAGTGATACCGCATTCTGAATATCCAAGACCCCAGATGGTCAGGGAACGGTGGAAATGTCTCAACGGGTACTGGAATTACACAATAAACAATAATGAACAAATAATTCCGGATACCTTTAACGGCAGGATTCTTGTTCCCTACTCTATAGAGACTGAAAAGTCCGGAGTAGGCGGAAAACTTCTGCCGGATGAAGTGTTATGGTACAGAAGAGTCTTTACAATTCCGGAAGAATGGTCTGAGATGAGGATCCTTCTGAATTTTGAGGCAGTTGACTGGGAATGCGTATGTTATGTAAACAGGAAGACTGCCGGTTCACACAAAGGCGGATACCTGCCCTTTTCCTTTGATATCACAGAACATCTGCTTCCGGGTGAGAATGAAATAATTCTATCAGTAAAAGATCCTTCAGACGAAAGCTTTAACCAGCGGGGAAAGCAGAGCTTAAAGCCTGCAACAATCTTTTATACAGCAACAAGCGGAATCTGGCAGACAGTTTGGCTTGAAGCTGTCCCTTTATGCAATCATATTAAAGCTTATAAGATAACCGCGGATCCGTATAGTTCAGAAATAGAACTGACTGCTGATCTTGAGAAAGATAGTGAAGCAATACTCGAGATTATGCTGGGCGGCAGTAAAATCATAGAAGCAACATTTAATGCCGGCGGCACAAACCGGTTTAGAGTCAGTGAGCCTGAACTCTGGTCACCCTCAAAACCGGTTCTCTATAGTTTCAGATTAAGTCTCAAAGACAGCAGTGCTGATACAATAACCGGGTATTTCGCATTTAGAAAAATAGAACTAAGGGAAGGAAGCTCAGGGTTTAAAAGGATTTTTTTAAACGGCAACCCAGTTTTTCTGCATGCCCCGCTTGATCAGGGTTACTGGCCTGAATCGGGTATGACTCCGCCGGATGACGAGGCAATGATCTTTGATATTGAAGCAGTCAGGAAGCTGGGTTTTAACTCTGTACGCAAGCATATCAAAATTGAACCGAGAAGATGGTATTATCATGCTGATCGTCTTGGTATGCTAGTTATTCAGGATATGATTTCCGGAGGCAGACACATAGCAAACAGCCCGCTTACCTTGATGGCATTGCTTTTCGGATTCAGGATTAAAGACACAGGAAGATACAGCCGTAGCCGTCTGGGCAGAAAAAATGCTGAAAATCGTCAATTCTTTAAAGAGGAACTTAAGGGATTAATAAACCACCTGTACAATCATCCTTCGATTGTCATGTGGGTTCCGTTTAACGAAGGCTGGGGACAGTTTGATTCACAGGAAATCGGAAGGATTACAGAAGATTCCGACCCATCAAGACTTGTTGATCGCACTTCCGGCTGGTTTGATCAGGGAGGGGGCGATTTTAACAGCAGGCATGTATACTTCATCAAGCTGAAGGACCCCAAAAGGAAGGATAAACGAGCCTATTTTATTTCCGAATACGGCGGATACAATCTGGCTGTTGAGGGACGGTTATGGAATAAAGAAAAAGAATTCGGTTATAAAACAATGAAATCCTCTGAAGAGCTTACTAAAAAATACACCGAGCTTATCAGGGAACAGCTTATCCCTCTTATAAGCAGGGGGCTGTCTGCTGCCGTCTATACTCAGCTTTCAGATGTTGAAATTGAAATTAATGGACTGTACACCTATGATCGCAAGGAGCTTAAAATTGACAGAAATACAGTTCAGAAACTGAATCTTGAAATTTATATGGAATTAAAAAGGTGCGAAAACAATGAATAACGGACTTTCAGGAAGAAATATAGCTGTAATTATTATGCTCGGTCTGGGAGGTCAGATTGCCTGGAATGTGGAAAACTCCTGGTTCAACACGTTTGTATTCGATACAATCACACCGAATCCCGAACCGATAGCTGTCATGGTTGCTGTCAGCTCAATAGTTGCCACTCTTACAACTCTTATTATAGGAACAATTAGCGACAGAATCGGACGGCGTAAACCCTTTATATTTTTCGGATATGTTCTGTGGGCGCTTTCAACAGCCGTATTTCCCATGTCCGGATGGGCCGGTACTATACAGAGAGCAGTTTTCCTGGTTGTACTGCTTGATGCGGTAATGACTTTCTTCGGTTCATCTGCCAACGATGCTGCTTTCAATGCCTGGGTTACCGATATCACAAATAAAAAAAACAGGGGACTTACAGAGGGAATACTGATGATGCTGCCGGTATTCGCGGTTGTTCTGGGAACAGGAGTATCCGGGCTTCTGATAGATAAACTGGGTTATTTTCCTTTTTTCCTTGTACTGGGGGCACTTGTCCTAATACTCGGCATCACAGGATCGGCAATGCTGAAGGAGAGTCCCGGGCTTACCCCCTCAAACATGCAAAACCGTAGCGTTTTTATCATTGAGCTCATAAAGGTTTTCAGACCTTCTGTCATAAGCAGGAACAGGGCGCTGTATATTGTTTTTGTAACAATAGCAATTTCCTCAATTGCCCAGCAGGTCGTCAGTCCATTTGAAATAATCTACCTTAACAACTATATCGGCATCTCCAAAAGCCTTACAGGGCTTCTCACAGCCCTTGTAGCGCCCGTTCTGATAATTTTTGCAATTCCTATAGGTAAACTATCAGATAAGGGATACGGGCTTCCTGTCCTTGTTGCCGGATTTATTATTTCCGCTGCCGGTCAGTTCTTTTTCGGCTCAGTGAAAAGTCTCCCGCTGCTGGTGCTTTTCGGGATCCTGAAAAACTTCGGTTTTCTAATGCTTATAGTGCTTGGAGCCTGGGCACGGAATCTAATGCCGGAAGAAAGCCGGGGACAGTTTCAGGGAGTAAGACTTATATTCCTGGTTATGCTGCCGATGATAATCGGACCGGCTATAGGTTCATTTTTAATAAACCATTTCGGCATACCGACAGTCCTTAATAATTCCGACGGCTTTATTCCGACACCTGCAATATACAGAGCTTCATCACTGATATATCTTCTTTGCCTTGCACCCGTCATGATCCTCAAAAAAAAGGCTGACTTTTAAAAAGTCAGCCCATAGACAACACATTTCAATATTTCTTTTACCATAGAATAAGGACTTATTTATGGTAAGTTCCTCTTACCATAAATAAGTTAGCGGATTCACCGGTATATTGTTTTTATAGATTGAAAAGTGAAGATGCGGTCCGGTGCTTCGCCCTGTATTGCCCATCTCACCTATTTTCTCACCCTGACTGATATACTGGCCCTTGCGAACTGTAATCTTGTCCATATGTCCGTAAAGACTCTGATAGCCGTTAGCATGCTTGATAATGATATATTTGCCGTATCCGCTTGCCTGTTCACCTATTGCCGCTACACGGCCTGACATCGTAGCACTGATCCTAGTTCCTATACCGTTTGCAAGGTCAACACCGTTGTGGAAACGTCGCTGACCGGTGAACGGGTCGGGTCTGTACCCGAAGCCTGATGAAAGCCTGCCTGAGGTGGGATATATAAACAGTGTACCCATGGCCTTCTTGTAATCAAACTCGTTCATTACGGCGCCGGGGATAAAAAGCATATCACCAGGAGCGATAACCTCAGACTGAAGGTCGTTTGCATCAAGAAGGCTGTTTACTGAAAGTTCATACTTTGATGCAATTGAGGAAAGCGAATCCCCAGCCTTCACCTCGTATGGAATACCGTCCGCTTCCGGAATTTTTAGCTCCATACCGACCAGAAGCCTTCTAACATCGGAGATCTGGTTATAGCTTATAAGAGTTCCTATCTTTATGTTATTATCTCTTGCAATCTCTGAAAGAGTATCTCCGGGCTGTACTACATATGATGCAGGCTCACCTGTAAGCATTAGTACTGGTTCAATTCCTGCAATTTCACCTGAGCCCTGACCGTCATATCCAACTGTAAGGTTTTCATAAAGGACGTCATCGACATTCACATCCTGCGGAAGAGCAAGACTATCGTACATCTGCGAATTCTGAATCCAGCTGTAAGTGAAAAATGCAGCAAGTCCGAGAATGCAAAGCGATAGACCTGTTATCAGAAATACCTTAAAACTCAAAAATGACATCTTTTCTTTCAAAGAGGAAAAAAATCGGCCGAAACCTGAGAAATTAAGCTTTCTGCGTTTTATTACCGACTGTCTGGAGACAGCAGGAGCGGATTTTTCATTGCTTTTTGATTCTTCGGGCGTATGGTGTGAAACCCTCTTCTTTCTTGCAGGAAGCCCCCGGACGAAGCTCTGTTTCTTTCGGAAACGATCAACACTTTTATCGGGGAAAATGCCTCCCGCAGCCATGTGAAGGCCCGGGGAACCGCTGAATGAATGTCTTTTGTAAATCTTCTGTTTGTCAATAAATTCAATCATAATAGTTACAATATTCATATCGACAATTTCCTGACGACATATTACTATAAGATCGCTTAATTATGTGGAAGTTTTTTTTATTTTTTTGCAGTATTCTTCTTATTGCATCATCTTTCTTTTTCTCACCTGCAAAGGTTTCCGGAAGCTCTATGGAACCGGTGCTGCATGATAAGAGTTTTATTATAATCAACCGTGCCGCCTATCTTATCGGCAGCCCGAAGGAAGGCGATATTATCGTATTTTCAGATCCTGTTTCCGGCAAGATGTCAGTAAAAAAGTGTCAGGCGGTCAAAGGCAGTGAAGTCTTCGTCACCGGCATCAATCTTCCAGAATCTACAGACTCAAGACACTATGGAAGGATTCCGCAGACTCTGATAATAGGAAGGGTATGTCATTCAAGGGTACTTGCTGATGGATAAGAAAATAGGACGTAGATTTCTTTTTTTCAGCATAGTAACAGCAATATTATTACTGATAATAGTCTTGAAATACTTTTCACTGATGGTTCTGAATCATCAGGATACCGCCCAAATTACATCAAAACCCGTCGTCGAAAGAGGTCCGATTCTTGATCGGAACGGAAGAATTCTGGCAATTCAGAATCAGCTGGATTCTGTTGAAACATGGATTCCATATGTAAGCAATCCGGAAGAAACTGCTCAGTATCTATCAACGGTACTCGACCTCGATTATGATAATCTTCTGGTCAGTTTTACCACCAGACACAACAGTATGTGGATAAAACGAAAAATTACCCCGACAGAAAGTGAAGAGATCCGCAAGCTCAAGGAAGCAGGCAAACTTGAAGGTGTTTATCTCAGGAAGGAATATGGAAGAAACTATCCCGAAAAGCGGCTGGCTTCACACATAATCGGATATGCAGGTACAGATAATATAGGTCTGGACGGCATTGAATATACGATGAACGATATCCTGTCACCAAAGCCTGAGCTCAGGGATGAGAATGATGTCTATGGAAACCAGCTTTTTCTTACTGTTGATACAAATATTGAATACTTCGCAGAGAAATACGCTGCTGAAACAATGGAAGTTCATAAAGCCGATGCAGTAATGATCGTTGTAATGGATGCGAGAAACGGTGATATTCTGGCTTCTGCGACTATGCCTGACTTTGATCCCAATACATTCGGGGATTTTTCTGAAGCCGAGAGACGGAACAGGACAGTTTCATCCGCTTATGAGCCGGGTTCAATTATGAAGATTTTCAGTATCTCATCATTCATGGAACTAAGAGGCATAAGCCCTTCCTCACACTTCTACTGTGACGGCACATACGAAAACGACGCCATTCCTGAACCCATACGCTGCCTGGGAACCCATGGATCGCTTACACCTGCCGGAATAATAAAATACTCCTGCAACGCAGGCGCAGCCTATGCCTCGGATACAGTCAGCAATAACGATTTCTACCAGATGCTGACTGCCCTAGGATTCGGAGGCCAGACACAACTGCCTCTGCCCGGGGAATCTTCCGGACTCATAAGAACCCCTGAAAAGTGGTCGGCCAGATCAAAGCCGACAATTGCATTCGGACAGGAAATTCTTGTTTCAGCAGTACAGGTAGCCTCAGCGGCAACGGTATTTGCAAATGACGGAGTTCTGCTGCGGCCGCATATTGTTGACCGAATACTATCACCCGACGGAAAGGTTATTGACGAGGTTGAACGTGAACCTGTCCGAAGAGTATTCAGTCCTGAGACAGCTCGCGGAATGCTGCTGATGATGGAAACTGCCACCGAAGACGGCGGAACAGCTCACCGACTGCGTACGGAAGGCTTGAGAATTTCTGCAAAGACAGGAACAAGCCAGGTCATTGACCCGAAAACAGGTTCATATTCAGATGAAAACTATATAGCATCCTGTCTGGCTATTTTCCCGACTGATGATCCCAGACTGATTATTTATGTTGTCATACAGAATCCAAAGGGTGTGTCATATTACGGCGGTACTATTGCTGCTCCGGTGGCAAAGAAAATGATTGATGAAACAGTACCCTATCTCGGTATTCCCAAAACAACCGATATCGTACTTGAGCATACAGGGCACATATCCGTGCCAAAATACAAAACAGTTACAGTCGAAGAAACGATTCCCGATTTTACCGGAATGACTAAAAGACAGCTGCTTCCACTTCTTAACGACAAACGATTCAGCCTTAAGCTCTCGGGGGAAGGCTGGGTAGTTAAACAGACTCCTGAACCGGGAACTGAACTCACACAGGGAATGGAAATACTGCTGGAGCTTGAATAATATGTCAGTATTTACCGGAAAAAACCTTGATGCACTGAAAGAAAAATATCCAGGATTTGAAACTGAAATATTATCCCGATACAAACCATCTGAAGATCTTGAAATTATTGTAAGTGTAAACGGAGCTGTATCAGGAAAGCTTAATAATGTCTGGCTTCACTCCTCAAGGGCTCCTGCAGCTGAGGCATCAAGACTTGCAGGCAACAGCGGTATAAGCGGCTCTGGAATCTGTGTGGTTTTCGGCTTCGGTCTTGGTTATCATATAGAAGCACTTCTTGAAAACTACCCTGATCTTCAAATACTTATTGCAGAACCGGAGCCCGGGATATTTTTAAAATCTCTTGAATCACGAGATTTTGCTGAAATTATAAAATCACCAAGAACCGGTTTTCTTCTTGATACAGAACCCTCTTCAATACAGGGTATATTGAAACAGATTGATGTTTTTCCGGTTTTCACCTTTAAACTGCGACAGCTGTCAGGAATAAACGAAGACTATTTCAGCAGGCTGGAAGAAAATATTAATGAATATGTAGCAAAGAAGGAAACCAACCGTAATACTATAAACCGCTTTGGTAAATCCTGGGTCAGGAATCTTTTCCGCAACATTCCGACTCTTATGAATGCAGGGGATATCAGTGCTTGGTTCGGCCGTTTTCAGGGCATTCCGGCAATAATAGCAGCAGCTGGACCTTCGCTTGATTCTGTAATGCCCTTGATGCCCGAATTGAAAAAGAGAGCTGTAATAATCTGTGTTGATACTGCTGTAAGGGCATTCAGGGATGCCCGAATTGCACCTGATTTTATTGTGGTTGTTGATCCGCAGTATCTGAACTCCAGGCACCTTGACAACTGCCTTTCTGACAGCGTGTTCAGCGGCAGCAGTATTCTTGTATCTGAAAGCTCAACCCACCCGGGGATTTTCAGAAACTGCCCTCTTCCCGTATACTTCTGCAAATCTGTGTTTCCGTTAGGTAGTCTGTTTGAAGAACATGTAAGAATTCATGGAGTTCTTGGTGCCGGAGGATCTGTAGCAACAAGTGCCTGGGATTTAGCCAGAAGACTCGGCTGCAGGGAAATCTATGCTGCAGGGCTGGATCTTGGATATCCAGGAAATAAAACTCATTATAAAAACAGCCTTTCCTCAAGGCTGATAGCAATTTCCTCTACAAGGCTTACACCATCATCTTCGCTTACTGCATCCTACCTTAACAGTACTTCCTCCTTTAAAACAGAAAATAATTCGGGTACTGAAACCCTGACAGATAAGCGGCTTATAATATACAAGTGGTGGTTTGAAAACCAGTTAAAAATTGACAATGAGACTGTGACCTATAATCTCTCACCATATGGAATAAAGATAGATGGAATGGATTTCATATCATCAGATGCTCTTCTTGATGCAATGGAACATAGGGAAAACATCGAAAACGTTAAAATAAAAGTTATAACTGATTGTACAGAATCTGGTCAGAATGGGCTGAAAGGTATTGTTACGATGCTTGAAAATATGATTCTTGAATGTGAAAGCCTTGAAACCCTCTCAGGTGAAGCCATTCAGCTTATGAAACTGATTAGCCTGGATGCTCCGGGACTTTCGGAATATTTAAAAAAACTTGAATCAATTGATCGAAGTATTTCATTAATTCCTTCCAAGGAGCTGGCCGGTTTCATCCTGCAGCCGATACTTAATGAAATTCTTGAAAAAACCGACGGTGATTATCTCTCCAATTCTAAAAAACTATATTTCGGAATCTATGAGGCAGCATCCTACCATCGAATTCTTGCCGGCCAGGCTTTAGTAAGACTTTCTGAAAAAATTGTTTGACCTTACCACGTGGGTAAGGTTTAACATACTGAAAACATCTGAGAAAATTCATTTTTGAATAAATAAAGGAGAGTCTTATGTCAACTTTAACCCCCAAGGAAAACTATATTAGAGTGTTGACACATCAGGTCCCAGAGTGGATTCCTAATGCAAGGCAGGATGAAGTCAACTATATTCCGCCCGAAATTGCAGAAAGGGCTCCCGGCGACGGTTCGATCGAACAGGCCCTGGGAGGAACCGGTTTTGACTGGTTCGGGGTACACTGGGTTTTTCAGCCTCACGTACGTGCAGCCACAGTAAGCCATGAATATCCGCCAATTTTGACTGATATAAAGAAATGGAAGGAACAGGTAAAATTTCCTGATTTGGAAGCAATAGACTGGGCTGCTGCTGCAGAAAGAGACAAAGATATCTTTATACCTGAAAAACTTGCCAATATTACACTTTTAAACGGTCCGTTTGAAAGAATGCATGCACTTATGGGGATGTCGGAGGCATGTATGGCGCTGCTGATCGAACCTGAAGCCTCCTCTGACTTTTTCAGCGCTGTAGTTGATCACAAGATTAGAGTTATGGAAAAAATCCTTGAATACTACCCTGTTGATCAGATAGAGCTGCACGACGACTGGGGCCATCAGGAAAATCAGTTTTTCAGTACTGATGTCTGGAACAGTCTTCTTGCACCCCATATTAAAAGGCTGACCGAGTTTGGTAAGGAGAAAAATATTTTTCTAAGGTTTCACAGCTGCGGTAAAATCGAAAATCTGATCCCTTCAATGATAGAAGCAGGAATAGAACACTGGACATCTGTACAGACCATCAATGATATTGAGAGTATTATAAAGAAATATGGAGATCGGCTTGTGTTAACCGGTGGTATGGATATGGCTTCACTAAAACTGGGAGCAATTCCCAAAGATGAAATGAAATCCATCGTAGAAGACCAAATCTTGAATCTTTGCAGAGGAGGAGCGTTACTCCCGCTCGGAGCATCTGCTGTAGTCGGGCTGAAAGAAACCATTAATGAAATTCTTGAAGAAAATAAAGATTTCTTTAAGAAACCTGAGAATTGTATTCTCCCTGTATAGATTAAGGGAGACTTAAGGCATAAAAAAACGGTATGCCTGGACGTTATGTGCATACCGTTAATTATCAAATAAGGTGTTCAACCCTAAAAATAATATCGGTAAACCGGCTTTGAACTTTAGAATTTTTTGAACTAAAATTTCATTTCAAGCAGAAGGAAGTCGGCAGGCTGACTGTCCACCTTAACCCAGCTGGAGTTCTTTCCTGCAGGTTCAGTTTTCACAATCCTTTTTTTATCGTATTTTACTTCAAATAGGGCTTCTTCAAAAACTACATAGCCCTCACCGCTTGGATTCTTTATATAAAGCATTGTATTACAGCCTGAAGCCTCACTGTCGTTATTTGAAACACGTCCCTCAGGAGAGTACAGCCCGATACCGTCTATCTCAAAATTTATCCCGTTTTCAGTGACTGCAGCAGGATTATATGTTTCGGGTTCAATCCCGGGTTTCATTTCAACAGCGTAGTTATTATCACGATATTTCAAAACAAGGTATTTAGTCTCATTTTGGAAGTCACTGAAAACCATCCGGAATATACAACCCTGGCCGGGATTGTTAACAAGTTCCAGCCTTCCCTTCTTTTTTTCAAGTTCATGGACAACAAGGTCAAGCCCAACCCCGCGTCCGCCCAGTTTATTACTCTCGGCAAGAGAACTGAACCCGGGCTGAGAAATAATATTCAGGACATCAGCATGCTCACTGCGGCCTATTCCATTACTGCTGTAGATGTTTTCATCAATTCCAGCACCATCATCACTGACAGTTATAACTGTAGACTCTGAGTTTTTTCTGACCGCAAGAGTAATTTTGCCTGTCGGAGACTTACCTTTACGGCTTCGCATTTCCGGAGCTTCAATTCCATGTACAATTGCATTTTTAAGAATCTGAATTATTGGCTCTTTAAGGTATTCAGCGAAATCCCTTGAAATTTTAAGATCACCTTCAATGAAAAGCTCAATTTTTTTGCCCGATTTATCTGCCAGATCCCGAACCAATCTACGATAGGAGGCAAAATGATCAGCAAACTGAACCATTTTTAGCCGATCCATAAGCGAAGCAATACCGCTTGAAATTGATTCCAACCCCTTAAGTTCATTTTCCATACTGTCCAGTTCAGAGGAGTCTCCAAATGAGCCGGAAAGCCCCGATATCCTCCGTCGAATCTCAACCAGATAATCGTTTATTTCATCAATCTCTGAAGCATCAACATTATAAATATTATCTTTACTTTTACCTAAATCAGCAGCAGCTTCGGATACTAATCTGGCATCGTATTCATCAGAAAATATCAGTCTTTTAATCCTCAAATTGCTGATTTGATCGATATTTAAATCCCTGATAATCTCCTGTTCATCAGATCCGGATGAAAGTACTACAATGATGGCTTCAGGAAAGTTCTCCTCATTTTCATCGAGCTCAGGAATAGTTTTAATTACATTATATTTCATTTCAAGATTACTAAGTGCCAGATATGCCCTTGCATACTTCATTGACTCTTCTTCAGAAATTCCGAAACATACTTCATACAGCTTCTCATCGCGATCTTCGGCTTCCCTGAGCAGGAGTTTTTCGAAATCAGTGTATTTTTTTTCTTCCTCACTGCTAACATTATTTAAGGTACCGACAGCTGAAACTTTAACCCGTTTCAGCTGCTCTGAGATACGGTCAACAGCCTTATAGCAGAACATGATAAGCTCCTTCTCTTCTATTCTGCGGGTTGATGAAGATCTTACTGTTTCGAGGATATTTTCAAGATCATGTGCTGTCTCTGAAATATCGTCTATACCAAGATAAGCCGCCTCTGATTTAATTGAGTGAACATATCTGAAAAGTTCATTTACAGCTTCAGGTGCAGAAGTATTATTCTCCATCGCAATTAGAAGATCATTGATCTTATTTATATGCATGCCTGTATCGCTTATAAATGTCTTTAGTAGTCGGTTATCTTTCATATTAATCCTGAATATAATTTGATTGTTTATATAGGGAAATTATCAGTTCAACTTCACCGCGGTTAACTCCGAGACTTGCTGCTATAAGACCGGAATCAAGTCCGCTTTTATATAGCTCTATAATTTTCTTTTTTGAATCATTACCCTCTTCAGACTTAACCTGACTTTTAACTGTTGAGACTATACCGCTGTAATTAGTTATTTTATTTATAGTGGAATAAGTGAGTTCGGTCTTTTTTGGTTCGTCCTTAATCTCAATCTCAACGGGTCTGGGCATCTCATTCTTCTTTAGAAGTTTTATTCTGGCTTCAGCTGTCTCCACAGTTGTATTAAGTTCCGTAAGCTTATCTTCAATAAGCATAATATTACGATTTGTTGCCTGATTTATTTCTGCCAGAACCTGATCAAGATCTTTTATTATGCTTTCCGATATTCTTTCGGTATCAGTATGTCTGTCAATTCGTCTGACCAGTACAATATACATGACAGAGAAAATTATTATATTTATAAGAATTAAAACAATATTAAAAATCACTGAGATTATCCTGAAATATCAATATTATGTCCAATATCAGGGTCATCAAAAAACTCAGCGTCAGGCTTATCATTCTGGGCTTCATCCTTCTGACCTTTGTCCTTTGCGCCCTTCTGCTCTTCCTGCTTTTTATCCTTATCATTAACCTTATCGATACCGGTGTCTACATCTTTTGCTTCACCTACCCGGTGATCTTTTTCATCAGACTTTTTGGCAGATTCATCTGCCTGCTTATGCTGCTGAGCCAGTTCTGATGCACGCTCAGCAGCCTGCTGCTGCCCGACGTTTTTCAGGTTACTGTATAGAATCTGCATGTCCAGAGGCGATACTGACATAGCTACTTCCTTGAAAAATCTTCTTCAGGAGCCTCATATTTAACAGTATGAACATCACCTTCTTCATTAATGAAAGTTACACTGTTGTAATCATTACGAACCTTCATATGAGCATCCTTGATAACTACCCTTACACCGGGGAATACCTTTGAAGCAGCTGATATTTTTCCAACATATTTAAGAGAAGCAAGATATTCCTTGATACTGTCTATTTCTTCTTTTATTTCGAGTGTCTCTTCATAAACATCCTGCTTCTGCTGTTTTAGCTCAGCCAGATATTCTTCCTTATCGTCAGGAAGTTTTTTCTTTTTCTTTTTGAAGTTTTCAAGAGTCAGGATGTTTCTATCTATATCATCAATCTGAGTATTCAGACTTTCCATATTCTTTTCTAAATTAACAAGCTTTTCCTTGCTTTTAGGATCCCAGCCCACTTCAAGAATGGTTTCTGATCCTGAGGCTGAGCCGAGTGTTTTAGCATGGATTTCCTCTGTAGCCCGGAGTCTTCCTCCAACAATGGTAGCACGCTTACCCATACATACGATCATCCGGTTTGAAACAACATTTGAGTTTATAATACCGTCAGTCGCTACTACAAGATCACCGGATTCAACATTTGCGTTCTCAATAAACTTCGACCATACAGTCTTTCCGGCTCTGACCTGTCCTTCGGTCTTTCCGTTGATACCCTGATGAACAATAACTTCACCTTCAGCATCAATCTCAGACTTTCCAACATTACCCATTACTTCGATATTTCCTGAAGCCTTAACCTTAAAACCGTCCTCTACGCTGCCTTTAACAATAACAGATCCCAGAAAAATTATATTACCGCCGGATTTAAGATTAACATCACCCTGAACAAGGTAAACCGGTTCAACTGTGAGTTTATCACCCATAATGATTACCTGTCCGTTTATTTCGGCAATCGCTGTCTGCTTATCATCTGAAAGTTTTACATTTTTACCTATGTTAAAACTGATATCATTACCTGATTTAGCAGGAAGCAGTTTTCCTGTTACAGTTCGTCCGGGTTTACCTTCCTCAGCAGGAACCTTTCGGGCCAGAATCTGACCTTCAACAACATTCTGGATTCGGTTCATTTCCTTGAAATCAACCTTCCCCTGCCGCTCTTTGAGTGAAACCTGAAGATTCTGACTGTCAAAATTATAAATTATCCGTGCATCATTACCGTTAACGGGCTTCGAACCTTCTGCAACCAGCAGAGCGGTATCAAATACAGGATGATCTTCAATACGCCCAATCTCTTCCTCATCAATGCCATGGATTATTCCATTGGCTTTTAAAAGGCCGATTATGCTTTCAGTATTAACATCTGCACCGCCCGGACCAGGCTCTTTAATAACAATATTAGCTTTCATCTCGAGATCTATAATATTCACAGAGATGATTGAATCATTCATCGGATTATATGCGTAATCGCCAATTCGGACCAGCTCACCATCCGCCTGTTTAACAGCACTCACCATCATATGCTGGTCATACTCGGTAATCCCCCTGCTTTTAATCTTCATTGCCGCATCGCGCTCTGTTGCAGGATTTCCTTTTCCAACAGGCGGGTAAACCTTTACAAAAACACCTTCCTGTCTGAGTTTTACAATAATTTCGCCGTCCCTGTCTTTTGGAACTTCGGGACTTGAAAGGCCTGAATCAAAATCGAGATCAAATCCGTCTTCATCAAAATCATCAGACTTCTGCGCTGCTATTTCATAGGCTATCAGAAGGCAGTTCTTTTTTCCGTAACCCAGGATACCACCTGAGGGACTTTCAAGAACTTCATATTCAATCTTTTTGAGGGGAAGAGCCAGTTCAATACAGGCCTGCTCAAGCGCCTCTTCAATTGTCGGACCGCTGACCTGGACGGTTTTTCTGGCCCTGTCCGATTCAGCCTGCTTACGCATAAATTCTCTTAATTCCGACAATTGAACCATAATCTACATAATTCCTTTCTTAAGGTTAGTAAGCTTGGCTCTAAGCCGCATAATCGCCTTAGTGTGAAGCTGCGATACTCTGGATTCAGTTACCTCCAGAACCTTTCCTATCTCTTTTAAAGTTAAGTCTTCATAATAGTAAAGAACAAGAACTTTTTTCTCTTTTTCAGGAAGTTCGTTTATTGCTTCGATTATTACACGTTTAATTTCATCTTTTTCTACGATAATATCCGGATTAAGGCCCTGCGGTGATTCAATGCTGTCGACGATAGACACCTTATCGTTATCTTCGCCTGTATACCAGACATCATTTAACGACATAATGGAGGTACCGCTGATTTTAAGTATTGTCTTCTGGTACTCCTGCAGGTCCATGCCCATTTCATTGGCTATTTCACTATCAGAAACCGCTCTGCCAAGTGACGATTCAAGGCGATGTACGGCATCCTCGACTTCTCTTGATTTCTGGCGAACAGATCTGGGAACCCAGTCAATCGATCGGAGTTCATCAAATATAGCGCCCCTGATCCTGGTAACAGCATATGTTTTGAATTTAACATGTTTTGCAGGGTCGAATTTGTCTATTGCATCAAAAAGGCCGAACACACCATACTGAACCAGATCATCAAATTCAATATTATGCGGCATCCCTACCGCAACCTTTCCGGCTACATACTTCACAAGGGGGGCATACTGCTTTACAAAGAGTTCCCTGATAATGGGATCTCTTTTTTTCTTGTAAAGAGTCCAGAGTTCTTCCTCGCTCTTGTTCTTTAGAAGTTTTGCATCCATTTACTATCCTTCCTGGTCCTTTTTTAATACTGACTTGACAGCCTTAACCATTTCATCGGTGTCATGAAGGCTTCCAAGTATTTCAGCCTGCCCGGAGCCGGTACCGTCAATACTGCTTAATCCGTTATCACCGGTTTCAGTCTCCGTAACCTGCTCAAAAGCATCTGAAAAAGTTTCTATATCTGGTAAAGTTGATTTACCCTTTTCTGAACCGGAGAGCTCAGCGGCCGGAGCTGCTGCTTTTGCGGGCTTACTTTCCGCTGAAGCCTCCGCATCATCGTCTCCGGCATCCTCCAGTTCAGCTACATCATCATCTGCATCTTCACCGGTCTGGTCTTCGGGCTCAAGCGAAGCCTCAGCCTCACCTGAATCCGGACTGTATACATAATCCGGATTATCCTCATCCTCTACAGTTATATCTACAGCGCTTTCAGAACCTGCTTCTTCATCAGATTCTTCTGCATCCTCATCCTGTTCTTCATTATCAGTTTCATCATCAAGCCGGAAAAGTTCGGGAAGAAAGATATCGGCAATTTTAATTACAAGGAAACCGATTCCGCCGAACACAAGGGCAAAAAGAAAGGCTCTACCAATCATCGGGCCGAAGAAAACCCTTCCAATCAATCCAGTTATAATAGAAAGAACAAAACCGAAAATGGAAAAGGTGATTATTAAATTTCTTTTTACCGAAGCATTTTCTCCAAACATCATCTTTCAGCTTATTTCAAAAAACTTCAGCAGTCAAGGCAATCCGACTTTGGCGGATAGTCTAGAAACTGCCGAAAAGTTTCTTTAGAAATCTTGAAACTCCTCCGCCTTCCTTGTATTCAACTTTTTCAAGTCTTCCTGCTATATGCTTAAGGCAAATAGAAGCCTTGCATCCGGGGTCTGCAATCATAAAGGGTTTCTGCTTTATTACGGATGCCGACACAGAAGGGTCGTCATATACGTAGCCAAGATAATCAACCTTAAGATTTAAAAACTGTCCCGCTATACTAATCACTCTTTCAGAAACCTTCTTGCCTTCAGTGACACTTTTAACCCTGTTCACAATCAGTTTAAGTGAAAGATTCATGTTGTCTATTTCTGTGGCAATTATCTTAATTATACCGTATGCATCCGTGATAGCCGTGGGCTCCGGTGTAGTCACAATAATTGCGTCATCAGCAGCTGCTATAAACGCCAGAACATTATTGGAAACACCGGCACTGGTATCGATAATTATAACATCAGCGATAGAAAGATCGGCAACTTCATGAATGAAAGTATCACGTTCCTCATCACTTAAATTTGCAATCTTCGAAAAACCTGAAGCACCCGCTACAATCTGGATACCGTAGTTGGTGTCAATTATAATATCCTTCATGCTTTTCTGTTTTCTGATTACATGATACAGATTGTGCTTTGGAATAATACCAAGCGCAACATTGACGTTGGCAAGACCAAGATCAGCATCAAGCACTATTACTTTCTTACCAAGCTGAGCATAGGCTATGGCAAGGTTTACAGATATATTTGTTTTACCGACACCGCCCTTACCGCTTGATACAGCAATAATACGTGTCTTATTTTCATTTTTTTCAGAACCGCCATTCTGGCGTCCCTTCATCATTTCCCGCAACTGTTCGGCTTGGTCAGTCATAAGTTACTCCAATTAAATAGTTAAAGTTTCAGCCAGTTCACGGCTCAGTTTATCATTATTGACACTGAAACCTTCAAGATTCCTCAATATCCGCATTACATCAGCTCTTTCTATATCCTGCGGTACTCCCTGTCCGTCAGTGAGATACGCTATTGGAACATCTTTTCCGCTGAGAACACTGATTATATTTCCAAGTTTCATTGTTTCATCAAGCTTTGTAAGAATGACGCCGCAATATTTAAAAGGCATAAATTCCTGAAAAATGGACTCCAGATCTCCGGCTTTGGTTGTGGAGCTTACGGTCAGATAAATTTCTGTATTGTTTCCGCATGCCTCAAGCAGTTCTCTCATTTGTGCAAGGTTCTGATAATCCCTGGGAGATCTGCCCATTGTGTCAACAAGAATCATATCGGCCTGCTGGTAAAGCAGTATCTTGTTTTTTAACTCATCAATAGTTTCAACACATGATACAGGAATATTCATTAAATCTCCATAGGTCTGAATTTGACCCTTTGCACCTATCCTGTAATTATCAATAGTGATAAGTCTGACACTTTTCGGTGATTCGCCTTTTATTCCAAGTCCGTTTAAGGCTGCAAGCTTGGCTATGGTTGTTGTCTTACCTACTCCTGTTGGTCCTACAAGTATGATAACCCTGTTTTTCCTTGGCTGGTCATCACTGTATACAGAGATGCTTTTACCAATCCATTCAAGAGTCTTTTCCTGAACCTCATCAAAATCATTCAGCTGCTCCAGTGAAAGTTCACTTTTAAGCCGTTGTTTCATATTTTTGATGAATCTGTAGGAAAAATCATTATTAACAAGAAGCTGTTCAATTTTCTCAATTGATTCAGGCTCTGAAGGAGCAGTACCTGTTTTGCCTGATTCTATTTTTTCATCGATGGATTTAACCATATCAAGAACTTTGGACAGGGTATCATCTCGTTTTACACCGGCTGCGGCAATAATCTTCTTTTTTTCCTCATCAAGATTTCTCATTGCGGGAATCATAGTATCCTTGTTGACGTATCCTTCAACCTCAACGCCTTCCTTTGAGAAAACGCCCAGAAAGCCTCCGTACCGGATGCTTCGGTGATTAAGGATTTTTGCACGTTCGCCGTACTTGGTCTTAACCTTTGTAACGGCTTCCATGTAAGAACTGCCCTGTTCTTTAAAATATTCCATCTGCTATCTAACCTCTTGTTCTTCGTAACTTTCTTCAAAGGATATTTCACCAACCGATTCAACCCTGACATTCGACACTACTTCCGGCACTGAAAGAACCACTATTCCGGGAAAATCCCGTTTAAGACTCGATTTAACCAGAGCCCTTACAGCCTCGGAACAGAGGATTACCGGAAAGAATCCCATCTGCTCAACTCCGTGGATAGCATTTGCAACACTGTTTATCCACTTGCGGTGAATGGACGGTTCAAGAGCGGCCATTACACCTGAGGCTGTTTCGATTCTTGACTCACCAATAAGCTGCTCAATCTCAGGATTCACTGTCAGGACTCTCATTGTCCGATCCTCGTCAGAATACTGCAGGCTGATCTGCCTGGAAAGTGTCTGACGGACTTTTTCAATCAGGAAGCTGGTTTCCTTAGTGACTGAAGCATAGTCTGCCAGAGTTTCAAGGATGGGAACCATATTTCTGATTGACACCTGCTCAGCAAGCAGCCCCTGAAGGACCTTCTGTATTTCTCCGGTGGACATGAGCTTTGAAATCTCATCAATAACCGCCGGATAATCATTACGCAGCGTGTCGAGGATTTTCTGAACTTCCTGCCGGCCGAGCATTTCCCGTGCATGCTTGCGGATGATCTCGGTAAGGTGTGTTGCAATAATTGACGGAGAGTCTACAACCGTATATCCGGCCCTCTCTGCCCGATCCCTGTCGTCCTCTGTAATCCACTTGGCAGGAAGGTGAAATGTAGGGTCATATGTTGCCTCGCCCTCGACTTCATCCTCGACATTGCCAGGATTTATAGCCAGATAGAGCCCTGCTCTGATAACAGCCTTACCGACCTCAACACCCTTGATCTTTATACAGTACTCAGCGGGCTCAAGCCGCATATTGTCTACAATTCTAATCTTGGGAACAACAAGACCCAGCTCGAGGGCGGATTCGCGTCTTATTCTGGTTATACGGTCAAGCAGCTCTGCGCCGTGGTCCTTATCTACAAGTGGAATAAGTCCGTAGCCGAGTTCAAGAGATAACTGATCAAGCGGAACAACCGGAGAAATTTCTGCCGGTGCTTCATGAGCCTGCTGACCGGATTCGGCCTCCATTTCCTCAAAGCTTTTCTTATTGGCTTCCTTCTTTCTGAGCCTGAAACCAACAAGAAACAGCAGAGCTGCAAGCGGAATGAGAACATACCACGGAAAACCGGGCAGTACGCCCAGAACTACGAGGAAGGCTGCACCGACAAAGTAAATCTGAGCCTGGGATGAAAACTGTACTGAAATATCCTGACCGAAGGTTCCGTCGGAAATAGCTCTTGTAACAATAAGACCGGTAGCTGTTGAAATAAACAGTGCCGGAAACTGGCTGACAAGACCGTCGCCAATTGCAAAGGTTATATAGTTTGACAAAGCCGAAGACGCAGGCTCGCCATGCAGGAGCATCCCCACAATGAGTCCGCCGACGATATTGATAACCGTCATAAGAATACCGATCTTAACGTTGCCGGATACAAACTTTGATGCTCCGTCCATGGCTCCGTAAAAGTCAGCTTCCTTCTGAAGCTCTGCCTTTTTCTTTGTTGCTTCATCTTCGGTGATGGCCCCGGAATTATACTCAGCTTCAATTGCCATCTGCTTACCGGGCAGAGAATCAAGTGTGAACCTTGCTGCAACTTCTGCAACTCTGGTGGCACCCTTTGTAATAACTACAAACTGAACCGCTATAAGAATTATGAAGATGATGAGACCGATAACCAGACCTTCGTTTCCGGAAGTCCCGACAACGAAGTTCGCGAAACCGGTTACAATTCTTCCGTCAAATTCCGCACCCTTTGAAAGAATAAGTCTGGTAGAGGAAACATTCAAAGCAAGACTGAATATTGTAGTCACCAGAAGAAGGGTCGGAAAAATTGAGAACTCCACAGCCTTCTTGGTGTAGAGAGTTATAAGAATTATCATGATGCTCAAAACCAGGTTTGATGCCATCAGAAGGTCCAGAAGAACAGTCGGCAGCGGTATGAGCAGCATCATTACAATGAATATTACACCTACAGCTACAAGTACATCTGTTTTCTGGCTGGTAAGGGCATTTGTTATAAAGCCCTGCAGTCCCGGTCTTTTTTCAGCCATCAGACAGCCTCCATCGTTTCACCACGCATCCGGTAGACTTCCGCAAGAATTACCGCCATTGCCTGATAATAGTTTTCAGGAATTGCGTCGCCTATTTCAACCTCTGCGTACAGAGCTCGCGCGAGCGGTTTATTTTCAATAATCGGGACATTATGCTCAGTTGCTATGCCCCTTATTCTAAGTGCCATATTATCCTGCCCCTTCGCCGTTACAACTGGAGCAATCATTTTTGAACGGTCCCATTGCATTACAACAGCAAAGTGGGTCGGGTTTGTAATTACAACATCTGCCTCAGGGATCTTCCTGATCATATCCCTGGTCATGATATCGCGCATTCTCTCCCGCAGCCTGCTTTTAATAAGAGGATCACCCTCGGTCATCTTACGTTCCTCCTTGACTTCCTGCTTGGACATTTTCAAAGAGTCTATATGCTGCTTTTTCTGAAAGCGGTAGTCGGCAATTGAAAAAATCAGCATAAATATGGCGGCTTCCAGCATTATCCGGAATGCTATTCCCGAAACTATCGAAAAGGAATCGAGAAAGGGTATTTTGATAAGGTTGAGCAGCTTATCGAATTCCATCCTGATATTTATAAAAGCTATTCCGCCTACGATTATTATCTTTACAAAGGACTTCATAAGGTTGAATGCAGCTTCTCCGGATGCAAAGGATCTCTGAAACCATTTACCGATTTTAGGCACAATCTTGTTTAGATCAGGAGTAATGGGTTTAGCCGAAAATTTAAGGCCTACCTGAAAGACATTGCCTGCAAAGGCGGCTGTAAATGCTACAGCGGCAAGCGGCAGAGCAATTTTTATAAAATATCTAAGCGCAACCATACCTGTTTCAGTTGAAGAAACAGGATCCAGCTCAGCCGACTTTGAAAAGAAAAAGTACATCATGTCACGCAGCCCGGTAATCATCGATGAACCGAAGGCTGCAAGTCCTGTTATACAGAAAATCAAAACTATGGCCGAGGTCAGATCCGGAGATTTTGCGACCTTGCCTTCTTCACGTGCTTTTCTGAGTTTGTACTCTGTAGGGTCTTCAGTACGGCCTTCGTCTTCTGGCGCAAACCACTGCAGATGTATATCAAAGGCGGAATCCTGAGTACTGCGGTATCTGCTGAGGACATCGTTTACAGAATAACTGCCGGAATTGCCGCTGATGTAAATACTCATCCGCTGACCCCAATTGCTGTTTTCATCATCTGGTTAACACCCTCAAAGCCGGCATCAAGAATTGCTTCAAAAGACTCGATAATAAACGGCATGGCGGCAAACAGAACCAGAAAGGAGATGAAGATATTCATCGGAAACGACAGCATCAGAAGATTCATCTGAGGGGCGGCCTTTGCGAGAAGTCCCATGGTCACCTGCATCAGCAGCAGTGTCCCCATGATGGGCATCGCAATTACCAGTGCCTGCACAAAAAGACCTGAGAGGCTTTTCAGCAGCATCATAATGATATTATCCTTGTTTACTAGAAGCTGACTAATATTAAGGACTTTGAAACCGGTATATACGGCGCCCAGAAACATCTTCTGAAACCCGTTAATAGAGAGCAGAATAAGCATGGAAGTGAGGTTGAAAAACTGTCCCATAAGGGGAATCTGTACCTGAGCCATGGGATCGAAAACCTGGGAGGATGCGAACCCCATCTGGGTAGAAAAGAACTGACCGGCAAGCTGAAATACAGAAGTAATGATTATTAGAAAAAATCCGAATATTATACCAATAAAGACTTCTCCCAGCAGCATAAAAACAAAGGCGCCGCCGGTTTCCGGAATGACATACAGTCCGCTTTTAACCACCCATGGAAGAACAGCGGCAGCAGTGAACGCAGCAAGACCTATTTTACCGATCTGCGGGACAGCGCTTGAAGACAGAACCGGGGCAAGCTCAATAAAAGCTATTACCCGGACAAGAATGAGTAGAAAAATCTGTGCTTCAGCGACTATATAGGCCAGCGTCAAAAATAAACTCCCCTTCAGCCTGTCATCTCAGGTATCATCTGAATAATCTCAATGGTATACTGCCTCAACGAGGTAAATATCCATTCCGACGTAAGTACAAGTACAAGCAGAATTGCCGCAATCTTCGGTACGAAAGTAAGAGTCTGTTCCTGAATTGAGGTTGTAGCCTGAAATATTGAGATCATCAGACCGACAAGAAGCCCTGAAAGTAAAACCGGGGCTGAAAGCATCAGCACATGGAATACTCCTGCTCTGATTAATTCTGTTACAAATCCTATACTCATCAGCAACTCCTACATAAAACTCAGGATCACCTGCTGTGTAATCAGGTTCCATCCGTCAACAAGAACAAAAAGTATCAGTTTAAAAGGGAGAGAGATCATAGCCGGAGGCAGCATTATCATACCCATGGACATAAGAGTCGAAGCGACAATCATGTCTATGATGATGAAAGGAATAAACAGTAGAATTCCTATCTTGAACGCGACAGTGAGTTCATGCAGGATAAATGCAGGAATCAGCACGTAGGTAGGAACATCAGCTGCGGTTTCAGGCTTCTCAAGATCCGACATCTTCATGAACAGCTGTATATTACCGTAGTTGCCGTCCATCTGTTTGTACATGAAGAGCCTGAGAGGGCCTTCAGTTTCCTGATAAAGCTGCTCCACACCTATCTCTCCATCGGCAAAGGGTTTGAACCCGTTGTCGTAAACATCCGTAAGTGTGGGCCACATTATAAATATGGTTAAAAAGAGCGCTATACCGTTGAGTACGGTATTGGGGGGGACCTGCTGAAGTGAAAGCGATCTTCTTATAAAATCAAGAATAATTGAAACTCTTAGAAAACTTGTCGTTAATATTACAATAGAGGGAGACAGGGTGATCACAGCAAGAAGAAGAAGCAGCTGAATCGATAGAGCTACTTCCTGATTATTTTCAGGCTGAGAAATTGTGAGATCTACAAATGGTATGTTGAGCCCAGCAGCAGCATCCGGATCTACCGCTTCCTGCGCATGGACTCCGTGCGGTACTATTACGAACAGTGCCGTAACAACGCACAGAAACATCAATAACTTTTTCATTCCCCCCCCAGGTAATGACAACCAAATTTTAACACATTTTCCGGTATTTTTGCTACATTTTTTTTAATCTTTCTGTCTGATTCTGTAAAATTTTTCGGTTGGAAGCTATTTTTTCATCGATGTTGCCTCCGGAAGATCTGCCGCTCCCGAAAATACCGCTGAATAAATCTGAAAAGCTCCTGTTTGCCGGTGCATCCTGAGGCGCTTTAAGCTTAAGTTCATCTATGGATTCCTTATCCAGAATCTCGGAGAGCATCGATACAGAAGACTCTGCACAGCCTATCAGGTGATATTTTCCGGCAACCTCAATAATATGCACCGAGGTCCCCTGAGTCAGAGCCTTGCTTGAGACTATATTGATTATTTCATTTTCCTGAAAACCGCGTTTGCCTGATCTCCTCAGAAAAAAGAAGACTGCATATATTATCAGGATAACCGCACCGAGAATCAGGATAACCTTTACAAAATCCCAGATCGTAAAATAAGCTCCGGCGGCGGCATCATTTTCCGCCTGCGGAGCTTCTTCGTCGAGAATTATTGTGGTTTCATCGGTAAAATTCTGCTGAGAATATACGTCGACCGCAATAATCATCATTACTGCGGCCATAATAAGAGCAAGTTTTTTCATTTCCCCTCCCGAAAATTATTTCTAGCCCATACCCTCCACACGGTCAATCGGTGACACAATTTCGGTTACACGAACACCGAAGTTTTCGTCGATAACCACAACTTCACCCTTGGCAATCAGCTTGTGATTAACAAGAATATCTACCGGTTCACCTGCGAGTTTATCAAGTTCGATTATGGTACCTTCTCCCATACCGAGTATTTCTTTTATAAGTTTCTTGGTTCTTCCCAGTTCAACAGTCATTTCCATATAAACATCCATGAGAAGACCGATATTTCCCTGTTCTGCCGCTACTGTATGCGGATTCAGATCAGGAAACTGAAGAGCCTGAACATTGGGAGTAGGCTGTCCCATACCAAACATATCCATTCCACCGCCCATTGATGCTGCAGCATTTCCACCGCCCATAAATCCTCCGCCCATGGCAGGAGCTCCGCCGCCCATATTCATACCCATTCCCATTCCCGGATTTGGTGCCGACTGGGCAGCTGCGGGACTTCCTAGAATCCCTTTTACAATATCAACGCCGAAAGCTTCAACAAATTCTGTTGCATCCTTTCCGTCTATCTTTGTCTGATAGGTAACCTTTACCACCGAATCTTCAGGAAAAGCAATCTCGGATGATGAAACGCTCTTTGTTGAGCCCGGTGATGTAAGTACGGACTTACCGCTTCTCTCACCGAATACAGTTGCTGCAGATCCGGCAAGTGTATTAGCTGCTTCTTCAATAGCCGACAGAGCAGCCTCATTGAGTTCCACATCTTCCTGACCCATCATAAGGCCGGCAATTGTAGTTGCCGCCTCAGGTCCTATAATATATGAATGTTTTCCGCTGACCTGATCCTGGAAATCCAAACTGATTTCAACGACTTCTCCCGGAAGTGATGATATCAGTTCATCCCGGCTTACAACCTCAACCTTGGGGGAGGTCATATCGACACTGTCACCGACCATATTTGAAAGGTTCTGTGCCTGATTGGGAATAAGTTCCTGAATTATACCGGTAAAATCTGAGATTTCTTTAGCAGAAAGACCGCCGTTATTCGAACTGCCGCCTCCGGAAGGAGCGCCGCCTAATCCCATATCTCCACCCTGGAGTAAAGCATCAATTTCGTCTTGAGACAATGATCCGTCGCTCATCCTATTCCTCTCCTTCAGCTATGAGTTCTTCGAACTCATCTTTTTCAATATCCTCAAGCCTGTCGGTAATCTGAACCGCAACCTTCTTTCCGACCACACCCGGACGGCACATGAATTTTGCTTTATTACCAACCTTGAGCACCATTTCATCGGTGATGCGCGTATTGGGAAGTCTGATTATATCTCCCCTGCGAAGCGAAAGCACATCGCGCATCATCAGCTCCATAATACCTATTTCGGCCATTATAGGAATTTCTATAGCGGCAAGTCGTTCTTTCAGTATATTCAGGTTCTCAGTAGTGGCTCCGCTTCGTACTGAAGAATACATATACTGGGCTGAAAGTTTTGAAATGATGGGTTCTATGGTAAGATAGGGAATACAGAAGTTCATCATGCCTTCCACTTCACCTACTTTTGTTTCAAGTGTTACGAGAATAACCATTTCGGTCGGAGGTACTATCTGCGCAAACTGCGGATTGGTTTCAATCTGACCAAGCCTCGGCCGAAGATCGATTACCTGGCTCCACGCTTCCCTCAGATTTCCAAGGATTCGGACGATAATACCTTCCATAACCGCCTGTTCTATATCAGACAGGTCTCTGGATATCTTGGTGCCCTCACCCTGCCCTCCGAACTGGCGGTCAATTATTGAGTAAGTGATTGCAGGGTCTATCTCAAGCACAGCAGAACCCTTCAGAGGATCCATATTTATGATTCCGAGTGTTGTAGGGTTCGGAATTGATCTTATAAATTCTTCATATGTAAGCTGGTCTACAGAAGCTACATGTACATGCACAAGACTTCTCAACTGTGCGGATAAAGCAGTTGTGGTCAAACGGGCGAAAGTTTCATGCATAATTGAAACTGTTCGGATCTGATCCTTGGAAAACTTGTCCGGACGTTTGAAGTCATAGATCTTGATTTTCCGCTGATCCGCGGCCTGGGTAACCTCTTCTGTTTCAATATCTCCGGTTGAAATAGCTGTGAGTAACTGGTCTATTTCATCCTGTGATAAAACTTCGTTCATTAGACTCTCTTCCGCCTTATTTTAATACTGGAATATATTGTAGGACATAAAAACTATCTCCTGAATCTTTCCAGCAGATAACAGTCTATTTATCTTTTCCTTCATTTCCTGCTTCAGCTGCATCTCCGTCTGCGGAGTCAGTTCAGCCGCCGTCTTGGAACTGAGGAACTGCCTCATTGCATCATAGATAATCTCGGAACGCTGAATCAGGTCGGTCTGAACATCGGCATTCTCAAACTCATATCCTAGTTTAGCCTTGATGATTACCGTAGAAGGATTCTTATCTGCAGTACGTGTTCGTATCTCATCAAGCGCATACCACCAGAGAACCGGAGGTTCGGTTGCATATTCAGGAGACTGAACAGCCACACTCTGATTTGTTGTACCCCGCATAAGAATTTTCATAGTAAAGAAAACAACAGTGACTATAAAGATAACTGCAACAAGTACTACTGCAACCCACTTGAGCAGTTTGGGAAGAAGTTCTTTTATGGCACTCGATTTTTCTCCTACCTCTAGTTCATCACCGCCGGATATTTCCTCTTCGGCATAGATATCTTCATCACCCATAATTACTCCTGTTCATTAAGGAAATTCTAACAGAAAAATTCTGCCGTGAAAAGCCTTAATATTGCCCCTCGGCAAGTATTACAATATCAACCCGACGGTTGTATGCACGGCCCTCAGCCGTAGAATTATCAGCTAAGGGTTTTGTATCAGCAAAACCCGCTATCTGAAATTTACTCTCATCAACACCGAAATCTACCATGTAATGAAGAACATTGGCAGACCTTGCAGCAGATAATTCCCAGTTTGTCGGCCATTCCCCGTCCGGATCCGTCGGAAGGGAATCTGTATGGCCTTCAATCCTGAATCTTCGCTCATCTTCAAGACTGTTTATGAGAGATGAAGCCTTCTGCAGGGTTTCTCTGGCTGCTTCAATATCAATTTCAGAAGAGGCCGGTTCAAAAAAGGAATCGGCCGCAAGGCTGATAATCAGCCCCCGTTCATCAATGGTTACACGAACCTTGTTCGATTTTATTTCTGACTGAAACTGACTGACAGCCTTTTTTCTTGCCTGGTCAAGAGCTCGGCCTGTCTGCATTGACGGCAGAGACTCAATTGTATTGCCAAGTTCGGCAAGATGACCGGCTTCAAGTGTATTACCGCCTTCAAGAAGACCAAGTCCGCTGAATGCGGCAATGACGAGCTTCATTTCGTGCCCGTCAACTGTTGCGGTTGTAAAAAGCATAACAAAGAAGCAGAGAAGAAGAGTAACCATGTCTCCGTAGGTATTCATCCATTCAGGAGCACCGGCAGGAGGACATTTGACTTTTTTAGGAGGTCTGGCCATCTATAACTCCTTACTCCGCATTAATCTCAGAAAGAACAGCCTCACGCTTCTCAGGAGGCAGAAAGGAAACAAGTTTGGATTCAAGAATTCTGGGGTTATCTCCCGACTGGATGGAAAGAATACCTTCAATAAGTATTTCTTTCACCAGGGTCTCTTCAGCATCCCGGTCACCCAGCTTGTTTTTTATCGGAATAAAAATAAGGTTGGCAAAAAATGAACCGTACATAGTTGTAATAAGTGCAAGTGCCATACCTGAACCGATTGAATCCGGGTCATCAAGGTTCGCCAACATACCGATAAGACCGGCAAGTGTACCGATCATTCCGAATGCCGGAGCAAGAGAGCCCCAGTCTTCAAATATTTTAATACCTGCTGAATGACGCTCCTGCTGCTGGTTCAGATCACTGTAAAGCATGGTGCTGATAATTTCAGGATCCGTACCGTCGACAACAAGCTGAATTCCCTTTTTCATGAATTCATCTTCAACCTCTTCAAGATCATCTTCAAGAGCCAGAAGACCGTCACGCCTTGCCTTTTCTGAAAAACGGACCAGTGTTGTAATAATCTTTTCAATTTCAAAGTTATTTACATTCATTACGTTCTTCAGGATACCGCCGAGTTTCATTAATCGCTGAAGCGGATTTGAAATCATGATAGCAGCGAAAGAACCTCCGAGAACCATTGCGAAGGAGCCGACATCTATAAAGTTTGACATGGATACACCAGTGCCAAGAATCGACCAAATTATCATTCCCATGCCAAGGGCAAATCCTACTACTGTAGCTAGATCCATCTACATCTACTCCTCGTTCTTAAAAGCCCCGATAAGGCTTCTGTATTCAACAATTCTTGAAAAAACAGTCTGGTAATCCTCCCGGATTACCAGACGTTTACCGGAAAGCATGATAAGTGTAACATCCGGCGATGCTGTAACGTATTCAATCTGATGCGGGTTCACATAAAAAATCTCGCCGTTAAGTCTCGTAACTTCTATCATACCTTACCGTCTATCCGCTTATCTCTTAAGGTTCAGCAGTTCCTGAAGCATGGTGTCGGAGGTTGTTATGGTTTTAGAGTTAGCCTGAAAACCCCTCTGTGTTACAATCATGTCTGTAAACTGCTCAGCCAAATCAACATTACTCATTTCAAGGGCACCTGCAATTATCTTACCCTTACCGGCAACACCTACAGGTCCGATATTTGGGTCACCTGAGTTATTGGTTACAACAAAGGTTGTTTCACCGGCTTTCTCAAGACCTCCCTGGTTTGTAAAAGTTGCAAGAGCAACCTGTCCAAGGACTCTGTTTGTTCCGTTTGAATAAACACCGGTAATAACACCGCTCTGGTCAATCTTGAAGTTTTCAAGGTATCCCATTCCGTAACCGTTCTGCTTGAAAGCCTTGGTAGAACTTGTTTCTGCAAACTGGGTAACGGTGTTTACTACGCTTCCTGCTTCACCGAGGTTAAGGTTGAAAGTCTGCCTGACAGGAATACCGGCTTCCTGCTCGGTTGCACCCAGAACATCAAATGAAACTGCTACGTTAAGTTCATCAGCATCAAGGATATCGCCCTGGGCATCGGTTACAGATTTCAGTGTTCCGAGATTGCTGAAGTTAACTGTAAAAGTGTTTGTGGCGTTATTTTCTGCACCGATCTCAATTGCAGTGTTGGTTCCGGTCTCATCATCCGGATCAATTGCAACATTAGCCTGCCAGCTGTTCTGTGTACCGTCGATCTTTGTAAAGCTTACTCTCATCCTGTGAACGTTTCCGAAGTTGTCATAGATATCCTTGTCGATAGTCCATGTGTTTCTGCGGATTGTTTCATCTCCAGCGCCTTCAGGTATAACCTCCAGCCGTTTATCGAGATTACAGGCAAGGTTGACTTCGGTAGTGGCAGCTGCCGGGTCTTTTCCGCCGACCGGAATAAGAAGGTCTCCAACATCGGATGCTGTATTGATAAAGGCTTCACCGTTTACAGTCTCGGCCATCCAGCCCTGCACTCTCATACCGTTTGAAGGATTAACAAGGCTTCCGCCCTCATCGACACCGAAAGCTCCGGCTCTGGTGTAGTACTGCTTGTCTCCTCCGCGCATTACAAAGAAACCGTTTCCCTGTACAGCAAGGTCGGTTGTAACACCGGTTGACTGAAGTGAACCCTGGGTATGAATTGTGTCGATTGAAGCGACGGTCATACCAAGACCAACCTGTTTAGGGTTAACTCCACCGAGTTCTTCGGTCGGGCGTGCAGCTCCCTGCATGTTCTGCGAAAGCATATCCTGAAAATTAACGCGGCCTTTCTTAAAACCTGTTGTATTGATGTTGGATATATTGTTACCAATTACATCCATTCGAACCTGATGATTCTGAAGTCCGGATACACCGGAATATAATGAACGCATCATATAGCTGCTTCCCCCTTACCTTACACTCTGTATGTCATCGAAATCATAATATTTCCCGTTTACCAGTACCTGCGGATATTCATTACCGGTCACTTCTTCAACAAGACCGTTAATGGTGTTTTCTCCTGAACCTATTGTCACGTTCCGTCCAATAAGTCCTATTGCGCTGTTCCTGTTAAGAAATCCTGAAAGCTTGGAAAACTCCTGACTCATATTTGTCATCTGTTCAAGACTTGAAAACTGTGCCATCTGTGAGATAAATTCCTTGTCTTCCATGGGAGCAGTAGGATCCTGATAGGAAAGCTGGGTGATAAGTATTTTCAGAAAATCATCTCTTCCGAGAGAGTTCTGCTTAACGCCCTCTGTTTTAAGTACTGCATTAAGGCTGTTGACCATTGCTTCTGAAACAGCCTTGTCCTGTGTGGACATTGTTGCTGAAAAATCCATTCAGTTTCTCCTTACTCAAACTACAAGGTTGACAAGATTATCCTGCCAGCTGTCGATTCCCGCATCCGGAATACTGTCCTCTATCATCTGAACAATCCGCCGGCCTGAGCCTTTTCCCGAGGACTGCCGGCTGTCTGAAGAACCGTCACCTTCGACTGTAACTTCAAGAGCTCCCGCTTCAAATCCTTCGGTTCCGAATGCTTTGTAAAGGTTTTCAAGATTGCTCTCAAAAATCTGCCTTACTGTATTATTTTCGACAATTATTCGGCCGCCTATATGATTATCGTTCAGAGAAAGCTGGATTCTTACCTTTCCAAGGCTTTCGGGCTTCATAACAAGCTTGATTTCGCCTGTCCCGTTCTCTTTCACAATAATTCCGGCCTGTTTTACAATCTGCGCATTAACGCCTTCCTTAAGCTGAGTGAGTACTGTTTCTGCCCTGGACTTCACTGAAGCCGGACCGGAAGAAGTACTTTTATCTGCTGTCTCGGCGTTCAGCTCAATTACAGCCTTTGCGGAATCAGTCTTGACTTCCTGTGCATCAATCTTTTCAGTAAAACTGTTCTTTTCAGCAGAGACCTGTTTAGCTGTATCGTGATTCTTACGGTGATCGGTTATTCGGATTTTCGCCTTATCTTCACCGCCGCCGATCTTTTTAAGCTTTGAATCTTTTGCATCAGAAGCGGCCACTGCAGATAATGGATTTACTCCCGGCTTTTTCCCGGCAGCTGTTTTCAGTTCATCAGCATCGATTTTTATTCTGCTTTTTTTATCAGTCCTTTCATTATCCGACTTATCGGAGTTAACAAACTGAAGGACCTGTTCGGAAGCGGAAGTTTTTACAGAATCCTTTTGCATAGCATCAAGCTGAGCTTTAACTGATTCTTCGCCGGTCCAGATTTTAAGACCGCCTTTGGCGACGCTGCCGCGGGAGACAAATTCTGCAGATGATTTTTTCATTTCTTCCGTCTTAAGAATCTGTTTTCCTGAAAAAAGAACGGCGAGATTCTCGTCAGCGTCTGAAGTCTTCCTGTCGGAAGCCTTTACCTTTTTTCTCTCCGATTCTTTTTTTTCTGAATCTGCCTTCTCTGATTTATTTTCCGTCTTTTTATTACTGACAGCAGTACCGTTTTTTTCCGCCCCGTCCTTTTCAGCCTTCATATCCTTAACGGATTTTCCAGCTTCTTCCTTCGGAGCCAGGGTATCTGCCTCTCTGTCTGCAGCATTCTCCGCCGCTTCTGCTTCCCGGCCGGGCGGTTTACTCTTACTTTTTTCAGAAACAGTATCAAATACCCTGCTGAATTCATCTGCAGGTTTTTCATTCTGTTCATTTCGCCCGGATTTAAGCGTACCAAACCCGGCGTCTGTTTCTACCGGATTAAATTGTACAGGTGCTGAAATCAACATCACCCTCCAACATTTTATTAGCTCTCAGGTTTCTTCAACATCTTCCTGTTGAGAGCTGCCGCCCTATCGGAAGGCATAAGAGATAGCCAGTAGGAAACCATTGATGCGGTACCTGCCTCATCACTGATTGTCTGATGCGCCCTCATAATGTCAATTACATCCTGATCATCCATCTCCAGGAACATATTGACAGCATCCTGAGGGGGCATTCCTACAAAATACTCCGCTGCCTGCCTAAGGTTCGTATTTCTATTGTCGTACGCTTTTAAACGATCGTTAAATGATTTTTCCTGTTCTTCGAAAGCTGTTTCCCTTTCTTTTATGGAATCCAGCATCTGTTTTATCTCATCTTCAGAGGTTTTTATCTCTTCCTCGCGTTTATCGAGTTCACTTTCCCTTAAATCGAGAGCCTGTTCCAGTTTATCGAGGCGTTCCTTTTCAAGCAGCATTGTGTCTTCCACATTTTCCACCGGATCGGGTATGCCGAGATTAATACCCACTCTCTGAAGCAGAGGAGAAGCAAGTTCTTTCGCATTTATCAGCCCGAGAAAGTCAAACCATACAAATCCTCCGAGCACCAAAATGAGTATGAGAAGAATAAGGGCAACCACCCTTGAACCTGTTTTTACGGCTGATATCTTTGCCACTTTTTCCTCCTAACGGCCATAGTGCCCGGCTGCGCGGCTGTTATTAATCTCATCAGTATTATTAAATTCCTGCTTGAGCTGCTGTTTGTAGTATTCCTTCTCACGCTTTTCCTTAAGCTTTGTGAGAATTTTCCTGTTCTTTGAGACTTCCAGAAAATCGGCCTTAACCTTGTCCCTTTCCTTCTCTGCCCGGACTAGTTTATTCCGAAGCTCACCGGCTTCCTTATTCATCCTGTGCTTATAGAATTCCATAACAAGCAGCTCTTCCTCTCGGTTATTTATACTGCCGCGCGTTAGCAGTGTTTTACTTATCTCGGACTGCCGGCGCTCTATCTCGGTTTGTATTCTCACACACTCCGAGACAGCTTTCCCAAGCTTTATTTCCCATTCATGCTCCTCATGTTCCCGAATCTTAAGAAGCCGCTCAAGGTTAAACTTAAACCTTTTCACTTAAAGCTGCTCCCTCTTCTGCATTCTGTTCTGCCTTAGATTCGTAGACTGAGGTATCGATATCCATTTCAGTGATAGCGGAGGCCAGATTCAAAGTCTGCACTATATGCGCCTGCTCATCAATTTCCTGCCTCAGAAATCCGTTGATGTATTCCATTTTGTCTATAGCTTCATCGATAACCGGGTTTGAACCGCTCGCATAAGCGCCTACACTGATAAGGTCCTCGGCGGACCTGTACTCGGCGAGAAGCCGCCTCATACGGCCTGCAGCCTGCTGCTCATCCTTCTGTGCAACAACTGTAGAAAGCCTTGAAACAGAACTCAGGACATCGATGGCCGGATAGTGATATTTCTGTGCAAGTCCCCGGTCAAGTATGATATGCCCGTCGAGTATTCCTCTTACGTTGTCGGCAACCGGTTCATCCATGTCATCGCCTTCTACGAGAATCGTATAAAATCCGGTTATAGTTCCCTTATCAGAGGTTCCGCATCGCTCAAGCAGCTTGGGCAGCCGTTCAAAAACCGACGGCGGAAAACCCCTGTTTGCAGGAGGTTCGCCGGAAGCAAGACCAATTTCGCGCTGTGCACGGGCAAAACGGGTAACTGAATCAAAAAGAAGCATCACATCAAGGCCCTTGTCCCTGAAATATTCTGCAATTGTTGTAGCTGTATATGCACCCCTAAGTCTTGAAAGAGGAGGAGTATCCGAAGTGGAGACGACAAGTACGGTTTTTTTCATTCCCTCAGGGCCCAGATCACGTTCTATGAACTCACGCACTTCCCTGCCTCGTTCACCGATCAGGGCAATGACGTTTACATCGGCGTTTGTATTTCGGGCAATCATTCCCAGAAGTGTCGATTTGCCGACACCTGAACCCGAAAATATACCGATTCGCTGGCCCTTGCCTGCAGGAGTCATAAAATCAATTGCACGCACACCGGTAACAATCCGCTCTTTTATGACTTTCCGCTTCATTGCATTTGGTGAGTTGGCCGTCGCATTGTACCAGGTATCGGCTCCATAGGACCCGCGTTCGTCCAGAGGATGACCAAGGCTGTCTATAACCCGTCCGAGCATATTTTCGGATACGGGAACTTCAAGAGTTTTTCCTGAAGCTACAACTACACAACCGGGTTCTATCCCGTCAATTTCGCCGTAGGGCATGAGCTGTACTGTAGTTCCATTGAATCCGACGACTTCAGCCTTAACCGGAGAATCAAGCCCCGGTATTAATATCTGACACAGCTCCCCCAGCACAACCTGAGGACCGCTGCTTTCGATGAGAAGTCCTGTAACTCTTTCAACAACACCGGTATACTTAATAGGATCGGTCCTGTTAAGTATCATGCTGTATTTATCAAACATCTTCACTTTCTCCCCTCCCAGGAAAAGTGTTAACTATATCCGTCTATATCCTTACTATTCTTCTCCATGGACGTTTTAATTTTTTATGTAAAAAATTAAAACTCCCTGGAAGAATAAAAAAGTTCTACTTTTTTATTCTTCCCCACCGGCTTTTATCGGCACGAGTTCGAGAATCTTCTCCTCGATTTCCTTGAACTGCGAAGAGATTCTGGCATCAATCTGGCCAAAGTCGGTTTCGATAACACAGCCTCCCCGATCAACAGAGGAATCCTCCATTACGGTAATAGAGCGGACATTTTCAACCATGCGCATGAAGTCCTTAACATGATCGCTAGTGAGTTTAACATCATCCAGATTAACCCTTATGACTACATCACCGCGGCTCTTAAGCTTGCGCAGAGCCTGAATAACATTGTTAATAACTACATTCTTCTGGTTTTCTGAAATTACTTTTATTACCTTCTGGCTTATTACCAGAACAAGATCAATAATCTGGGTTTCAGACTGATCGATAATGTGATTACGCTTTTCAATTGCGGCGGAAATTATCGTATGCAGGTGCTGAATAAGCCGGTCGACTTCAGCCTTTCCTGTCTCAAAGCCTTCCTCGCGGCCGGCAGCGAAACCTTCCTTCTGGGCGGCACCGGTAACTTCCTCAACCCTCTTCTCGGCATCCTCAATCATTGCTGCGGACTGCTTCTCTGCGTTGCGCACAAGATCTTCGGCTTCATCCTCGGCTGTCTGACGGAGCCGCTGGGCCTCGTCATTTTTTTCCTTCACTACGTCAAAGGCTGCCTGTTCAGCTTCCTTGATGATACGGTCCGCCTCTGCCCGGGCCTGGGAGATCATCAGCTCTTTTTCAGCTTCCCAGTTAGCCTTGAACATTTCCGCTTCACGTCTGAGATCATCAGCTGTAGGGCCCTTATATTCTTCTGCAGGTATAATTATCTCAGGTTCCGGCTCCTTCTCAAAGGGAGAATTGAGTTTAACCTGCTGCGTGAGCGCAACGATTTCCTGCGGCCTGAAAACATTCTTAGCCAATTAAAAACCTCCGTTAGACGACCATTTCATCTTCGCCGGACCTTGCAACAACAATTTCACCCTGATCCTCAAGCTTTCTGATAATCGATACAATCTTCTGCTGGGTCTCTTCAACGTCTTTCAGCCTTATCGGACCCATATACTCCATTTCTTCTTTCAGAAGCTGTGAAGCACGCTTTGACATGTTTCTGAAAATCTTGTCCTGTACTTCAGCCTCAACCCCTCTAAGGGCTTTGCCGAGCTCGCTTGTATCAACTTCACGAAGCACCTTCTGAATAGCTCTGTCGTCAAGCAGAACGATATCTTCGAATACAAACATCCTCTTCTTGATTTCTTCGGCAAGTTCCGGATCGTCTTCTTCAAGCGCTTCTATAATTATCTTTTCGGTAGATCTGTCAACAAGGTTCAGTATCTCGACTATGTTCTCGACACCGCCCGCTGCAGTATAGTCTTCGGAAGACAGAGTCGACAGTTTCTTCTCAAGAACCCTTTCAACCTCACGCAGAACTTCCGGTGAAGTACGGTCCATTGTAGCGATTCGCCTTGCGACATCGGACTGAACCTCGTGAGGCAGCGCGCCGAGTATTACCGAGGCCTTCTGAGGCTCAAGGTATGCCAGAATAAGTGCTATTGTCTGCGGATGCTCCTGCTGAATGAAGTTAAGCAGATGTGCAGGGTCTGTACGCCGGATAAAATCAAAGGGACGTACCTGCAGTGAGCTTGTGAGCCTGTTAATAATATCAACAGCCTTCTGTGAACCAAGTGATTTCTCAAGAAGCTCTCTGGCGTATTCAATACCACCTGAGGTGATAAAGTCCTGAGCCATCATCAGTTCCTTGAACTCCATAAGAACCCGGTCGCGCTCTTCAGGTTCAACACTGTCGAGTCGTGCTATTTCAAAAGTAAGAGCCTCAATTTCATCATCACGCAGATGCTTGAATATCTCCGCAGATATCTCTGAGCCTAGAGTTACCAGGAAGATGGCCGCTTTCTGCCTTCCGGTTAGATCTTTCTTTACCTTTGGTTTTCCTGCTGCGGCACCTCCGCCGCCTGCTCCTGATTTAGCCATATCCCTACTCCTCTACCAGCCAGGTTCTGATGAGCTGTGCAACATCTTCCGGATGTTCACGGGCCATGTTCATGGCATGCTCCTGCATTTCCATTCTGGCCCGCTCCTCAACAGACATTTCGACATCAAGGCTTTCTTCCTCCGCACTTCTAAGCGCCGCTTCCCTCATTGCCTGGTGCTGTCTGGCAAGTTCTTCTTCACGTAGACGTCGTCTGCGCTCAAGTTCTCTTGATATAATTCTGAAAATTATAAAGGCTGCAATAATTACGGCTATACCAATTATAGAATAAATGATCGCCTGTTGCAGTCTCTTCTGGTTTCTGTACTTCTGGTCTTCCTGTTCAAACTGTGCAGTCCTGTCAAAGGCAAGATGCTGAACTGTCACAGAGTCTCCCCGAAGAGCATCATAGCCGATCGAGTGTTCTATCAGTGTTTTCGCCTTATCCAGGTCAGACTGCTCCACCTCTCTGTAGTTTCTTTCAATCGAGCCTTCAGGAGTAATTGATAATGTTCCCTTGTCGGTATAAACCCTGGTCCAGATACCATCGATGGCAACACCGACTGTTATCTTCTGAATCTCCCAGGGGTTCTTTTCCTCGTAAATCTTTCTTTCGTTTACTTCATAATTGATAGTATTCGATTTATTCTCATATTCACCTACAAGTCCTTCCAAATCCTTGTATGCGGGAGGAGTCTGGCCTTCCTGTCCGGGAGGGCCTTCAGGATTGAAACCGGTACCTCTGTAGCTCTCATCAATGATCTGCTCTGATCTGGGAACATTCTTTATTACGTCGGTTTCATCAAAGGGAGTATTCGGGTTATCCTCTTTCAGGGTAATAGGGAAAAACTCATCGGTTTCAACAGTCTTTTTGCTCATATCCAGATCGATGTCGACTCTGAGAATCTTCACACGGGTATCACCGAAAATTGCACGCAGCTCGTTGAGGATCTCAGCCTTATATTTGGCTTCGAGTTTTGCCTTCTGATCCATCTGTCTTTTTGTCAGCTCAAGCCGATCGAACTCTGCAAGGTCTTCAAAATCATTAAGGATAGTTCCGCGGTAGTCTGTGATAACAACGTTATCAGCTGTAAGCCCCTGTACTGCAAACATCACTAGCTTCTCGATACCTTCGATCTTGCTTCTATTGGTTATTATATCACTACCCGGGCGGGGTGTTATGATTACAGATGCGGTAACAGGGTCCTGATCTTCAGCAAAGAGTTCCGTTTCAGGCATTACAAGGGTTACCTGGGCGGAATCGACATCTTCAAGGGCTTCAATATGAAGCTGAAGGTTCTCGGTGACAGCCCGCTGAAGATTCACTTCCCGTTCAAAATCGGTGACTGTCCACCTGTCCATCTTGAAGGCATCCCAGACTGATATCTCATCAGGAATCAGATCTTCACGCATAAGCACTGAAATCATCCGCTGCGCAGTAGCCCTGTCATCGACATAGATCATACCGCTCTCATCAGTGCGGTGATTCACGCCTTCCTCGTCGAGCCTCATTGAGATTTTATATAATTTGTTCTGATCTGCTACCGGACTGGTAAAAAGGGCAACCATGTTCGGGGTCGAACTTACGGATGCAACCAGAATTATTCCTGCTACTATTACAACGAAAATTCCGATAAAGATTATTTTTTGTATACCTGACCACTTATCCCAGTACTTGCGGATTTGAGCCAGTAACTTTTTAAACCATTCGTTCATTTCCCCTCCCATTGAAAAAAGAACCTGGATTAATTAGCGACTATTAAGCCTGAAAGTGCATCACCTTATATTTATTATATTGTTATACGCTTTCAGCGCGCCGTCAACCACAGCTTTTGTTATTTCCAGCGACATATTCGCTTTACTCATGGCAATTGTGACATCATGAACGTCAACACTCTCCGGATCGGTAAGATAAGCCTGAGTAATATCGGTTACCGCATTCTGCAGATTATTAGTTTCACCAAGAGCGTTTCTAAGTGCATTGGTAAATTCCTCTGCAGAAGTTTCAGATTTCTCAGCTGAATCCTGAATGCCTATATGATTTTTATGTGTAGCCCTAAGATTAACTACATCGCCGGATACCTGAGCTGCTCCGAGTAATCCTGCCATCTATTACCTCCTGCCTATTTCGAGTGCTTTAGTAAACATAGCCTTCGAACCGTCAATAACGGCAACATTGGCTTCATATGATCTTGATGCGGATATCATATCCACCATTTCATCAACTATATTAACATTGGGCATTTCAACATACCCTGTTTTAGGCCCGGTCTTTAGAGCATCAGGATGAGTCGGATCGTATACATAGCGCATCTCGGTACTTGTATCCTTTTCGATTTTAACAACTTCAACACCCTTACCCAGACCATTTTCAAGTTTTTCTGGAAGAAAAGGGCTTCTCCAGTACGGCTGGGATACTTCAGGCTTGAAGATTACCCTGCTTCTTCTGAACGCACCGCCTTCGGGTGTTCTTGTAGTTTCCGCGTTTGCTATATTATCTGAAATTACATCCAGCCTCATCCTCTGGGCTGAAAGACCGGATGCTGCTGTATTAATACTTGTAAACAATCCCATTTACTCGGCCTCCTAACTTGTTACCTTGGTGATCTGGTAGAACTGATTTGAAAGTGAATTAACCATAAGGTTATATTCCAGCTGATTCTGAGTGGCAAGCATCATTTCTTCTTCAATATCAACATTGTTTCCATTGTTATCAGAGCTTGTCAGGTAGTCGAGAACCTTCCGGGGCTTTACATCACGCCAGTTCATCGGTTTATTGAAAGCAATATGCCTGTCGTTTGTAAGTGCACCCTCCATTCCGGATTTCTTTTCAGAATCAAGAGCTCTTTTCAGTTCAGATTCAAAATTAACAACGCTTCTTTTAAAGTTTGGTGTGTCTGCGTTTGCAATATTATCGGAGATCACTGCCCTGCGATACACACTTGTATCCATAGAGCGGTGAAGAAGTTCAAGATTTTTTCCAAAACTGTTATCAAAAAACATATTTGCTCTCCCAAAATACCTATTCTTATAAATTCTCGGTTTTTTTCAGCCGGAGCTTAGAAAAACTATAGAATATATCTTGAAAGGTCCTGGTCCTCCTTAACACTCTGAAGTCTTTCATCGACATATTCGGGTGTAATTTCAATTTTCTGACCCTTCAGGTCAGGCGCATTGAAGGAAAGATCCTCAAGCAGAAGTTCCAGAATGGTGTGAAGCCTTCGTGCACCGATATTTTCGGTTCTGGAATTGACCTCATAGGCAATCTCGGACATCCGCTTTATTGCACCTTCGGTAAAATCAAGTTCAACATCCTCGGTCCCCAGAAGCGCAACATACTGGGTAATAAGCGCGTTCTTCGGCTGGGTAAGGATCTGTTCAAAATCTCCGGTGTTCAGGTCTTCCAGTTCCACACGGAGCGGAAATCGTCCCTGAAGTTCCGGAATAAGATCAGAGGGCTTGCTCATATGAAATGCCCCCGCTGCAATGAACAGTATGTGGGAGGTATCAACCTGTCCCCATTTTGTATTAACTCTTGAGCCCTCAACAATCGGCAGGATGTCGCGCTGAACACCTTCGCGTGAAACATCACCGCCGCTGCGACTTTCTTTGGCTGCAATTTTGTCAATCTCGTCAATAAAGATTATTCCCATCTGCTGGGTCCGTTCCCGGGCAATTTCATTAACCCGTTCAGGATCTATAAGCTTGTCGATTTCATCATTCAGCAGGATTTCTCTTGCGCGTTCCACGGTAACCTTGCGTTTTTTCTTTTTCCCGCCGAACATCGGAATTGCTGCGATGTTGATTCCCATATCTTCGAGGTTCATTCCTGAAAACATGTCCATCGGTGAGGACGGGGGTGCACTAACAAGGACTTCAACCTCTTTATTTTCAAGTTTTCCGTCCCGGAGCATCTGCCTGAACTTTTCCCTTGTTGAGGATTTATCAGACTTTGCAGATGAATCCTCGGTGTCAAAACCTATTTTCCCAGCCTCTGCCGATTCCCCCGGACCGGGAAGATTTATAACATCAGGAGTAATCTGTACAGGCTGCTGAGGTGCCTTGTTTCCGAAAATACTGCCCAGTACAGCGCCTGCGCCGCCCTCGCCTTTAGCCTTGTTCTTCACTCCGGGAAGCAGCAGATCAAGAATTGCATCTTCAGTTCTAAGTTCCGCCTCGGCCCGGACTTCTTCTTCAAGTTCCTTTTTCACCATTGAAACGGCATCTGCCATCAGATCGCGGACCATCGATTCAACATCACGGCCGACATAACCGACCTCAGTATACTTGGTGGCTTCAACCTTGATAAATGGAGCCTTTACAAGCTTGGAAAGTCTTCTGGCAATCTCGGTTTTTCCTACACCGGTAGGTCCTATCATTATAATGTTCTTGGGAGCAATTTCATCCCTGAGTTCAGGACTCAGCATCTGCCGGCGCATTCTGTTACGGAGAGCTATGGCTACTGCCTTCTTTGCCTTATCCTGGCCAATTATATACTTATCGAGTTCTTCTACGATTTGTTTCGGTGTCAATTTTTCAAGTCCGTCAATCATCAGACTTCCTCCACTACAAAGCTGCTGTTGGTGTAAATACATATTCTGGATGCTATCTCAAGTGATTTGAGGGCAATATCCTTTGCGCTCAGTTCGTTCTCAGTTGAAAGAAACGCCAGTGCGCCTGCGTATGCATAGTTTCCGCCTGAACCGATTGCCAGCACGCCCTCTTCCGGCTCAATAACATCGCCGGTTCCGGAGATTAAGAGAATTTTTTCTTTATCTGCGACAAGAAGCATAGCTTCAAGCTTGCTGAGCATCCGGTCGGTCCGCCACTGCTTTGCCAGCTCTACTGCTGCACGGGTAATATCTCCGTTATATTCATTAACCTTGCCCTCAAAGCGTTCAAACAGGGTAAAGGCATCTGCAGTTGCGCCCGCAAATCCGGTGAGAATCTTTCCGCCGTAAATAGTCTTTACCTTCCGGGCATTTCCCTTCATCACTGTTTCACCAAGGGTTACCTGTCCGTCACCGGCCATGGCTGTTTTTCCGTCTTTTTTGACTGCTATAATTGTTGTTGATCTAATTTTCAATTTGAAACTCCGTCATTTTGTTTGCCGGCATGAGGATGAGCCTGTCTGTAAACATTTCTCAGTTTTTCAATCCCCATATGAGTATAAATCTGGGTGGTTGAAAGACTCTCATGACCAAGCATTTCCTGCACCATTCGGATATCTGCACCATGATCCACAAGATGAGTGGCAAAGCTGTGCCTGAATGTATGAGGGCTTACTTTCTTTGATATTCCCGAAACCTTAATATACTTTTCAATTATGAGCGCTATTCCGCGCTGAGTTATCCGTCTGCCCCGTACATTAATAAGCAGGGCATTAAGCGCATCCTGATCCGTCTTGTCGGCCCGTATATTCCTTAAAGGCAGATATCCTGCAAGAGCCTTCATAGCCTCATTTCCGAGGTAGACGATTCTTTCCTTTCCACCCTTTCCGCATACACGGAGGGTCTTTGATTTAATATCAAGGTCCGAAAGCCCTGCGCCTGATACTTCGGACACACGGCAGCCGGTTGAATATAGAAGTTCAAGGATGAAGCGGTCGCGAAGCCCGGCAAAATCATTGCCCGGAAGCTTTAGAAGGCTGTCAATCTCTGCTTCAAAAAGGTACTCAGGAAGAGTCCTGTTCTTCTTCAGACTGCGGATGTTCTCAAAGGGATTCACATCTGTATAGCCCCGCTTTATAAGATAGCGGTAGTACCCTTTCAGAGAAGACATTATCCGGTTTACCGAGGTCTTACTCATTCCGTCGGCAGACAGGCCTGAAATAAACCTTCTGGCTGCAGTGGTTCCCGGTTCATCGGAATCAAGACCTTCAGCATTCAGATAGGCTTCAAATTTCTGCAGGTCTTCCGAATATGCCTTCACCGTAGCGGAAGAATAGTTTCTGAGATTTTTAAGATAGTTGAGGTATTCCTCAGCCTTCATTTTCCTCCTCATGAGTATGCAGGAAATCACATTCAGGATTTATACAGGCTTTTACCGAACCCGTTTTCTTGTCGTTCTTTTCAACCAGGAAGTATCCGCATTTCGGACAGTTGGAACTGGTCGGCTTGAAGTGACTGATAAAATCACATTCGGGGTAATTGGTACAGCCGTAGAATTCCTTGCCCTTGCCGCCGGCCTTTCGTCTGGCAACAATTTTGCCGTCACAGCCTTCACGAGGACAGTCGGCCAGCGGTACGGCCTTGGTATTGCGGCATTCAGGAAACCCGGTACAAGCCAGGAAGAATCCGAAGCGGCCGAGCTTTTTAACCATCGGGTTCCCGCATTTTTCACAGACCTCGTCGGTTGGCTCATCAAGCACACCCTTGATTGATTCAAGGGTTTCATTAACATGCTCTACCCGATCCTTGAAGGGGCCGTAGAAGCCGGCTATCATCTGATGCCATTCCATACCGTCTTCTTCAACACGGTCAAGGTTCTGCTCCATACCGGCTGTAAAATCAACGTTTACGACATCGGGAAACTGAGTTACAAGCAAGTCTGAGATGATCCGCCCGAGAGTTGTAGGCATCAGCTGCTTGTTCCGCCTTACGACATAGTAACGGTCCAGCAGAACAGAAATAATCGGGGCATAGGTTGACGGCCTTCCGATACCCTTTTCCTCAAGCATTTTGACGATACTGGCATCGGTAAATCTGGCCGGACCGGTTGTAAAATGCTGGTTCGCTGCAAAGTCCTCGGTTTTAAGAACATCACCTTCAGCCATGGAGGGGACTTTTACCGATTTTTCCTTGGCTTTGAGCGTTTTTATAACTTTCTGAAAGCCCTTCTCAACCGATTTGGTTGAACTGATTCTGAAAACCGCATCTCCAACTGTTATATCATATGATGTAGTCAGCGTCTTTGCGTTCTTCATCTGACAGGATGTGAATCTTTCCCAGATAATGGAATACAGCTTGTGCTGATCCCTGGTGAGGTGCTGCTTCATATCATCAGGAGTGTACTGAATATAAGTGGGCCTGATTGCCTCATGTGCATCCTGAGCATTTTTCTTGGGTGAGTAGGATGCAGGCTGTTCAGGGAGTTCGGCAGGATGATTTTTTTCAATCCAGTCGCGAACCTCGCCAATCGCCTGATCGGAAATACGTGTAGAGTCCGTTCTCATGTAGGTAATAAGACCGACACGGCTTGAATCAATATTGATACCTTCATACAGCTGCTGGGCAATCTGCATCGTTTTTCTTGATGTAAAGCCGAGCCTGTTTGCAGCAGTCTGCTGAAGAGTAGATGTTGTAAAGGGAGCCTTTGGCTTAATCTGTTTTTCAGTGCCTTTTACACCGGTTACAACAGCATCAAGGTCTTTTAGTGAGTTGATAATATCATTTACAGATTCTTCACTCTTTATTTCAGGCTTCTCCCCCTTGAAAGAGACCAGCTGAGCAGGAAAGGTAGTCTTGCCCTTTGAAAACTCACCGTCGAGGGTCCAGTATTCTTCGGGAATAAAGCTTTCAACCTCTTTTTCACGCTCGCAAATGAGACGAAGCGCAACAGACTGTACACGCCCCGCGGAAAGTCCGTTTTTAACTTTCGACCAAAGAAGCGGTGAAAGGTTGTATCCGACAAGCCTGTCGAGGACTCTCCGTGCCTTCTGCGCATTAACCTTCTCTTCATCAATCGCAAGAGGATGCGCTACCGCGTCCTTGATTGCTCCGGGGGTAATCTCGTTGAAGATGATACGCTCAATCTTGAGCTTATCGTTTTTCTTTACCAGCGAATTCCTGAGATGGTAGGCAATGGCCTCCCCTTCACGGTCATTATCAGATGCAAGAAGAACATGTCCGGCCTTATTAGCCTTGGACTGAAGCTCTTTAAGAATCTTTGCCTTTCCGCGAACCGTAATATATTCCGGTTCAAAATTATTTTTTTCGTCAATCGCAATTCTGGATTTCGGAAGATCAATAAGATGTCCCATTGATGCTGAGACGGTATAACCCGGCCCGAGATACCGCTCAATTGTTGTTGCCTTTGCCGGTGACTCAACTATGAGTAGAGTATGAACTTTCATAACCCGCTCTCCTGAAATATTTACCATTAAATCTAATTTCTTTGCCTCCAAGTTCATTACGAAGCCTGTCGGCCAGCATTAAACCTGTTCCTACAGAGTTCAATGCATATTCAGGGGTTTTCGAACCGAAATCCCAGCGTTCAGCCGCCGAATAAAGAGATTCAACGATCTCTCCGGCATGGTTTATAACACTGGCCCCTTCAAAAACATAATTCATTATTCGTTCACTTCCAAATTTCAAAGCTGAAGAATGTATAAAAAGTTCCCTGTTCTGCTCAATTGCAAAATCGGCTGTGATAAGGGCTCCGGACTTTGAAGGAGCTTCAACAACCACAACACCGTCCGAAAGTCCACTCACAATACGGTTCCTCTCCGGAAAATGAAATTTTAAAGGCTCTGTCCCGGGGGGATACTCACTGCATATGCATCCGCCTGTTTCAAGCAGCCTGCCGGCAAGTTTCCTGTTGGATGACGGATAAATCCTGTCCGGTCCGCATCCAAGAACTGCTACGGAAGGAACTTTCGCTGCGATATTTCCAGCATGAGCCGCAGCATCAATTCCCAGAGCAAGCCCTGAAACAGCAGAAACTGATTTCATTCCCAGTTTAAAACCAAGCGTAAAAGCCGTATCTATTCCACCGCCTGACGGTAGTCTGGTACCAACTATTCCTACGCATTTGCATATACTTCCGGGCGATGCGCCCCTGTAATAAAGTACATATGGAGGGTTATAAAGCTGAGACAGCAGAAAAGGATATTCCTTTTCATGCAAAAATAAACATTTAACACGCCCCTCGGCAAGATGTTTAAGTATGTTTTCAGTCTCTTTTAACGCTTTTTCCCTTTTCCAGGTCCGAATCTGCGGCTTCCGGCCTATTATTCCGGCTATATCCTGGACATTCAGTTCCAACAGCTGCTGTGAAGAGCCTGCCACATCACGGACAAGAAGCTTCTCTTCAGTCCGTAAAAAAGAATAACGGCTGATAAGTATATCAAGCTGCAGATCGCTCATCCCCTGCCTCCTGAAAGCTGTCTGATATTATCAGCAGCCTTTGCCTTGACTTCCTCATCCGCTGTTCTGCTTTCAATATCCATATAAATATCAACAGCAGAATCGTAATCACCCTTTACAACCTTAACCCTTGCAAGCAGAAACATAGCATTGAAATTCTTCTGTTCCATTGAAACAAGTCTTTCCAGCAGGGGTTCCGCATCCAGAGGCCGCTCAAGTTCAAACACATAGAGTACTGAGAGCCCGTAGAGAGCTTCCTTATATCCTGGATCAAGATTGACAGCCCGAAGATACATTTTCTCTGCCTCTGCTATATATGAGTCTGCTTCCTGCTTTGAAAAAACAGCTTCTTTCATCTGGCCGGCAGAAATTGCGGCGTAATAGTAAAGCATGGGGCTGGTCGGAAAATATTTAACAGCCTGCTCAAGACTGTTCAGAGCCTCGTTATACATTTCAAGACTCATGTATTCGAGGGCGAGCATACGGTAATAGATGCCAATCTGCTTGGCAGCTTTTACAGTACGCGCAACCTCTGCTTCATATTCCTTTATTCCCTGCTTAAGTTCATCTATACGCTGTTCAGGAATCTGATCGGTCTTGTATTCCTTCTTCTCTGCTGCAGTAAGGTTATCAAGCCAGGTACTGCGTTCACCGCTGCATGAAAGAGCCGGCAGAAGGATAATGAGGATTATGGCTGTTCTGAAAAATGTCTTCATAAACGTTCCGTCCTTCATCCTCTCGGATGATACCTCATATGACTGTTCTTCAGGTCTTCACGGCTGAGATGTGTATAAATCTGAGTAGTTGAAATATCTGTATGACCCAGCAGTTCCTGTACAGATCTAAGATCGGCTCCGCCCTGCAGGAGATGTGTTGCAAATGAATGTCTGAGTGTATGAATCTTGGCCTTTACTCCTGCCTTTTCGGCGATTGCATGAAAGCGTTTCCACATTCCCTTTCTTGTAAGCGGATCGCCCCGATAATTCAGGAAGACCATTCCCGAATTATCGGCTTTTTTGCACAAAAGCGGTCTTGCTTCATCGATGTACCGTTTAAGCCAGAAAAGCCCTTCATCACCCAGAGGGACAAAGCGATCTTTCTCACCCTTGCCGTGAACCCTTATCAAGCCTTCGCTCAGAAAAAGGCCGCCAAAATTAAGAGAGACCGCCTCTGAGACGCGAAGTCCGCAGGAGTAAATCAGCTCAAACAGCGCACGGTCACGCAGTCCCGAGGGTTTTTCAATATCAATGAAGGACAGGAAACTGTCGATTTCCTCAACAGACAGAACTCCGGGAAGCTTCTTGCGGACCCTCGGCATATCAACCATACGGGCCGGGTTGTCTTCACGGACTTTTTCAATAATCAGAAAGTTAAAGAAGGATCTGAGTGAACTCAGGATACGGGAAACAGTCCGCTGGCTTACACCCTTGCCTTCTGAATCATCAGTCTGTTTTTCGCTGAGGTATACAATTATATCGGAGGCCTCGATATCGGCAAGGGAATCCACCCTTCCATTGACGGAATTCAGGAATCCGGAACAGCCGCGGATGTAGGCTTCCACAGTATTCCGGCTTAACCTTAGATCGAGTCTTAAATAATCTGCATAATCTGAAAGGATTCTGTCTACATTCATGACAAAAAGCCGTTAATCAGCTTTCTTTTGACATCTCAGACCTGAAAACAGTCGGAATCCCCAAATCTTCATCAAAAAGAGAGTTTCTTCTGGAAAGTGATGACACCTGATTATTTTTTGTCAGTCCTGACTGCATCTCAATCCACTCTTTATAACCAACGACTTCCTGACTCTTTGCTTCAGGTTCTTCGCATGATTCTTCAACAATCGCTTCGATCTCATCGGATGAACCGGTAGCAATAACAGTAACCTTGACTTCATCTTCAAGAGTCGGATCAGTTGCTGTACCCGAGATAATCATTGCATCCTTGTCTGCGTTTGTGGTTATAATATTAAGGATCTCTTCGTATTCTGCAAGTGAAAAATCCTCTCCGCCTGTAACGCTTACAAGTATGCCTCTGGCACCTTCAATTCTTGCGTCTTCAAGCAGCGGATTATTGATTGCATTAGTTGCAGCATCAACAGCCCTGTTATCACCCCGGCCTGTTCCGATACCCATGAGGGCGTCACCCTGGCCTTTCATAATGGTTCTGACATCAGCAAAGTCGATATTTATCTCACCTGCTTCAGTGATCAGGTCAGAAATACCCTGAACACCCTGGCGCAGAACATCATCAGCGATTCTGAAAGCTTCTTTTATCGGGGTTTTACGTTCAACGATTTTAAGGAGATACTGGTTAGGTATAATAATGAGCGTATCAACAGCTTTTCTTAGCTTTTCGATTCCCTGCTCAGCGAGTTTCATTTTTTTTGCGCCCTCAAAAGTAAAGGGCTTTGTGACGACAGCAACAGTAAGGGCATCAAGCTCCCTTGCTATCTGGGCAACAACCGCGGCTGCACCGGTTCCGGTTCCACCGCCCATTCCGGCAGTGATAAAAACCATATCAGCGCCTCTAAGGGCATTGCGCAGTTCTTCGGTACTCTCAATTGCGGCATTTTGCCCTATTTCGGGATTTCCGCCTGCTCCGAGCCCGCCTGTGAGTTTTGTTCCTATAGGCATTTTCATTTCGGCACTGGAAAGTTTAAGTGCCTGAAGATCAGTATTTACTGCAAGAAATTCAACATTTTTTAAACCGCTAGATATCATCCGGTTAACAGCATTGTTTCCGCCGCCGCCTACACCGATTACTTTGATTACGGTGGGGCTGGTCATTTCCCCGCCGAATCTATCTTCGACCAGCTCTATATTCATTTGCTGCCCCCTCCCAGAAGCTTTAAATATATTACAACGGTCCTGCCCTTTTTTACCAGAACAAAACAGAACCTTTTTTAAAAAAATTCTTTCATCCAGTTCATAAACCGGCTTCCAGCACCGTCTTTCGACCGTCTTCCGCCTTTTTTATGAATTTTATCCTTATCGGCGATCTCATCACCATACATCACAAGGCCTACTGCAGTCGAATACATCGGATTCCGGTATTCCTGCACAAGCCCTCCAAGTTCAAAGGGATAGCCGATTCTTGCCGGAACCCCGAAGATTTCTCTTGCAAGCTCAGCAGCACCGGGCATCATCGACCCGCCGCCGGTCAGAACAACACCGCCGCGCAGGTGATTAAGGTAGCCCTTTCGGTGCATCTTGTCCCGTATCATTGAGAAGGTTTCAGCCATCCTGGGCTGTATAATCTTACAGAGTTCAGCCTTGGGAATGGATGCTGAAGGCCAGCCTCCCACACCCGGAAGAAGGATTTCTTCGGTCGGATCAACAAGCGGCATATAGCAGCAGCCTGATTCCTTTTTAAGTTTTTCCGCAAATTCGGCAGGAGTTTTCAGAACTATGGAAATATCGCTTGTAACCTGCTCTCCGCCTACCGCAACTACGTCCGTATGGTAGGGAGAACCGTCAACATAGACAAGCACATCAGTTGTTCCGCCGCCGAGGTCAATCATCAGAACGCCGAGTTCCTTCTCTTCTTCAGAAAGAACAGCCCTGGCTGAGGCAATTGACTCCAAAACTATATCCTCTACCCTGAATCCGGCTCTGTTTACACATTTAAGCAGGTTCTGGGCGGAGGTTACCGAACCGGTAATTATATGGACTTCCGCTTCAAGCCTTATTCCAATCATATCGAGCGGATCTTTTATTCCGCCCTGATCATCAACTATATATTCCTGGGGTATTACATGCAGAACTTCCCTGTCCATCGGAATAACAACTGCCCGGGCTGCCTCAATTACACGCCGTACGTCCTCCGCGGTTATTTCGCGATCACGCCCGGAGACAGCGACAACACCTCTGGAATTGATACCTTCAACATGTGAGCCCGCAATACCTGTGATTACTGAGGACACTTCACGTCCTGACATCATTTCGGCAGCCTCAATAGCCTTTGTTACAGCCTTCAGTGTAGATTCAATATTGATCACTACACCCTTTCTAAGACCTTCAGAAGGCGCGGTTCCGATACCGACTATTTCAATTTTACCGCTGTCGTTTATTTCCCCGATAACGGCACAAACCTTGGTAGTACCTATATCAAGACCGACAATTAAATCTTCAGCTGGCAAGTCAGTTCCCCCTAACCCTGTAGACAACTTCATCTGTTCTGAAATCGAGTTCTTCAATCTGGGGTTCGAGCCCCTGAGTCTTAACTACATCAAGAACAAGAACCACGTAGGTCAACAGTTCCTTGTCTATTCTTTTTCCTATCCTCACAGGGATACTATAATTTTGAGGATACATCAACACGTCGAAATCATCATTGTCTTTTTTTATGAACTTGAGTTCCGAAATCATATTGTAAAACTCTGGAGATTCCCGGTACAGGCTGTCCAGCCCCGACAAAAAGCTTACAACCGGCCCCGGCAGAACAACTCCAAGACCGGCATCCGAGAACTTTATTCCCGACAGAACAGGGAGATTCAGATCCGTAACGTTTTCACCGGCCTGAAATATCACTCCCTCTTTATCCACCGTTACAGGAAGAGTCCCCTCGCCGTTTTCAACTATGCATAGTGCAAGCGGAGTTCTGCCCTTAACAGAAACAACAAGAGTGTCCGGAAATTTTTTCTGAGCATAGGCTGACTGAACCTGAGGATAACGTTCCAGGTTCTGTTCAATTACAGCGGTATCCACACTGAAAAAAGACTGACTGCCTTTAAGTCCTGCCATCTTCAGCAGCTGAGCCTCTGAAAGCTGTAAATCTGAACCAGTATCAATCACCAAATGCTTTATTACAATATTTCCGGCAAAATACAGGTGGTAGGCAAGCTGCATAATAAGAATAAATGCAAGAACTATTATTGAAGCCTTAAGAACCTTTACTGCTTTAGCCTTTTTGTTCTCTATCCTTGCGGCCTCGCTAAGCCTGCGGGAGTTTTCCGGAGCCTTTACAGTCCCCGTATGGGCACCCTGCCCTGAAGAATATGTAAAATCATTGTAATGCTCAAAATGCTGTAAATTACTCATAGTAGCCCTGCCTCGGTTTCGTTCTGACGACGCGTAATCCCCATAAGAAGACCGCACATAATAAAAGTTACAAATAATGAAGAACCCCCTGATGAAAAAAACGGGAGCGGTATACCGGTAGCGGGTACGAGCCCGGCAACAACAGCAATATTGAACATTGCCTGATAAAGAATACAGGTAGTAAGACCGAAGACCAGAAGGAATTCATATCTGCTTTCTGATTTAACACCTCTGTAATATGCACGGATTGCAAAACCGATAAACAGTGCAAGAACACATAATATGCCGACAAAACCGGCCTCTTCGGCAAGTGAAGCGAAAATAAAGTCTGAATGAACCTCGGGAAGACCGCCCATCTTCTTTATTCCCTGCCCTATACCAAGCCCCCAGAACCCTCCGTTCTCAAGTGCGGACTGAGCAGCCATAATCTGATACCCTGAACCGACGGGGTCGGTTTCAGGATTAATGAAAGCTATCAGCCTTTCAACCCTGTGTGGTTTGGTAAACAAAAGGATAATTGAGAGCGGCACAATAGCTGTAAGCAGAAAGATAAAATACAGAAAAGGAACTCCTGCAAGGTAGAACATCAGCAGACTGACAACAAGTATAAACAAAGCAGTTGAAAAGTCATTCTGCAGAAAAACCAGGCCCACAGTTACACCGACAATAATAAAAGGAGGAATTATGGAATTGGCAATATCACCCATCCGCTCCTGTTTTTTATCGAAAATATGAGCAAGATAAAGTATAACCGCAAGTTTTGCGAGCTCAGAAGGCTGAAATGAAAAACCGAAAAGAAAAATCCATCTCCGGGCTCCGAGAATACGCTCGCCTACCCCAGGAATAAAAGTGACAAGAATCAGCAACATAGTCAACAGAAGAAAAGCAGGAGTATATTTTCTGATAAAATCAGTGGAGATTCTGCTTGCAATTATTCCGCAGGCAACACCGGCACCGCCAAGTATAAGCTGCTTTCTTATAAATAGAAGACTGTCATTAAAATACTTTCCGGCGTAGAAATATGAAGATGAAAAAAGCGCGGAAAAGCCTACACCTGCCAGCACCGCAATAAGGAGAAATAAAATATAATCACTTTTTCCACCCTGAACTTTTTCCAGTTCGAACTTTCCGCTCATTATTTCCTACTGTATTTTCAATGTTGAGAGAGCAAGAATCGCAAACATTCCGCCCATTATCCAGAACCTGATAACAACTTTTGTTTCAGCCCAGCCTTTCAGCTCAAAATGATGATGAAGAGGCGCCATTTTAAACACCCGCTTCCCCCTGGTCTTATATGAGACAACCTGAATTATTACCGAAAGCGTTTCCAGAAGAAAAACACCGCCGATGATGATAAACAGGATTTCTTTCTTAATCATCAGTGCAACAACACCCAGAGCCCCGCCCAGGGCCAGTGAACCGGTATCACCCATAAAAACTTCAGCCGGATGAGCATTAAACCACAAAAAGCCCACCGCAGCACCTATCAGTGCAAAGCAGTAAACAGGAAGCTCGCTGCTTTCAGGCAGATATGGAACCTGAAGATATTCAGCGAAGTCTGCACGCCCGACTATATAGGTAAGTATGCCGAAAGCAATGCCAACAAGCATGACAAGCCCTACTGCGAGCCCATCCAGCCCATCAGTCAGATTTACAGAATTAGTTGAATAAACAAGCAGAAATACTGCTGCAGGAATATAAAACACCCCCAAATCAACAACCGGCTTCTTAAGAAACGGAAGATACAGCAGTGTCGTGTGCTCGTTCGCATTAAAATACAAAAAAAGTACAATGATAAGAGAGACAAAAATCTGGCCGAAAAGCTTAAACCTGGCTTGAAGCCCTTCTGAGCTTTTTCTTGTAATTTTAAGATAATCATCCATAAAACCTACAAAGCCGAAACCCAGCATAGATACAATACCAATCCACATATACGGATTTGTCATATCCATCCACAAAAGACATGCGACAAGTATAGCAAGAATAATTATCAGCCCGCCCATTGTCGGAGTACCTGTTTTGGAAAGATGAGACTGCGGTCCATCCTTCCTGACCATCTGACCGAGTTTAAACTTCCTTAGCCCGCTGATTATCTTGGGACCGAACAGAAAGGAGATAAACAGAGCCGTTACCGCTGCATATGCGGCTCTGAAGGTGATGTACTGAAATATATTGAACGCTGTAAAATAATCTACCAGCGGATACAGCAATTCTTTTAACATTTATTTTCTCCCGAATTTCTCAATTACAGGCTTAACAAGCCTTTCAAGGTTCATGGATCTTGACGCTTTAAGCAGAAGGAGATCCCCCTCCTGCAGCGATTCAAGAACCATTTCCTCAAGCTCCGCATAATCAGCTGTCCAGGACACAATATCATTTCCGTCTCCGGCAGTGTTTTTCACAGAGACGGCCGCTTCATAAGCCGTCTTTGAATCTTCACCGAAAAAGAAAAGCTCATCCGCACAGCTTTCAGCAGCCTCTTTTCCGGCCGCCTCGTGAATTTCTGCAGAGTTATCGCCAAGCTCCTTCATATCACCTATCACATAAATCTTCCTGCCGTTCCATTTTACAGAATCGGCAAAATTCATGGATCTGGAAAGAGAATCAGCATTTGAATTATAAGCATCCTGAATTACAGTTACTCCGCCTTCGATAATCTCACTTCTTCCTGACAGAGTTGCCGATAACGCCAGCCCCCTGCAGATACTCTCAGAATCAAGCCCGAAATATTCAGCAACACAGACTGCACATACTGCATTCATCAGATTATGAACACCGGGAAGAGGATATACAGCTTTATAAGCGTCAAGTCCAACCTCCCACCCGGCAAGGCCCTTATCTGAAAAGCTGAAATCAGCCTTAACCTGTTTAATACCGTACTTCATCAGCCGGCCGTTCAAATCTTCACCAAGGATATTTGAATAGGTCTCTTCTTCTGATACAAAAAGAACCTGACTGCCGTCAAAATTAACAGCTGCCTTTTTCTTTTCAGCAGCAATATTTTCCCTGCTGCCCAAAATACCGATATGGGCAGTCCCGATGTTGGTAATGACAACCACATCCGGACGGAATATCTCAGCTAGGATATCCATTTCACCCACACGGTTAATGCCCATTTCAATAACGGCGTAATCCGAAGCTTCTTCAATATCAAGAACTGCAACCGGCAGTCCGATTTCAGAATTCAGATTACCCCTTGTCTTCACAACCGAACCGCCGGCAGAAAGAACCGCAGCAATAACTTCCTTGACAGTCGTCTTTCCACTGCTTCCGGTAACACCTATTCTTACAGGATGAGACAAGCCGCGCATATATCCGGCAGAAATATCCTGCAGAAGACGTACAGGGGCTTCACCTACTATAAAAGCCGTGTTCTCATATTCATCAAGAACCCCGGAATTTACTTTAAGCCAGTCCTGGGCTACTATAACAGCACCAGCTCCGGCCTCACAGACCTGGGCGATATATTTATGCCCGTCAGTTCTCTCCCCTTTAATAGCAACGAAGAGACAGCCGGGGACAGCGTCTCTTGAATCAGTAACAACAGAAGTAATTTCCGCCAGGTCATTGCCGAAAACTATCGCACGCGACCAGGCTCCGGCCTGCCTTACATTAAACAGAACCCGTGACTTCTCAGCCATCCTGCCGGCCTCCCTGCGGAAGCAGCTCAATCCTGATAACTTTCTCAGGTTTGATTTTTTCAAGCTTCAGTTTTTCTTCTGCTATCTTGTTTATTCTGAAAGGGGATTTCAGAAATTCTATCCCCATTACAATTTTCTTATTCTCTTCAAAAAGTTCCTTCTGCTGCCCCTCAAGTTCAGCAACCGAAGCCTCCAGGCTGTCATACCTGTAAGACTGCCAGACCGCGGCAAAAAGAAGCGCCGGAAGCAGCAGAACAAGCAGTACTATTACAATCCTCTTTATCATGTCAGTCTTCATCCCTGAGTTTCCGAATAACTCTAAATTTCGAACTTCTTGACGGGGCATTTGTTTTTATCTCCTCATCAAGCGGCCGAACGGGTTTACGGGTAAGTATCTCAACAACCCTTTCACCCCCACAGTTACATATCGGCTGTTCCGGAGGACAAGTACAGGATCTGTTTTTATCTTTAAAAAAGTGCTTAACAATCCGGTCTTCAAGAGAATGAAATGTAATGACCCCCATCCTGCCGCCCGGCTCCAGGATTTTCAACGCATTCTCTAATGCGTTTTCAAGCCTTGCAAGCTCACCGTTCACAGATATTCTCAATGCCTGAAAGGTTCTGGTTGCAGGATGAATGCGTCCTCGTCTGTATTCCGGCGGAGAAACTCTGCTTATCAGATCTGCAAGAGCCTTCGTTGTAAGGATTTTTTCTTTACGCCTGTCTTCACAGATCGCTTTCGCAAAACGTCTGGAATACCGCTCTTCCCCGTATTTATAGATAAGATCCGCAATTTCAGACTCCGGATAAGTATTTATAATATCAGCAGCGCTTATCTCGAGTGACGGATTCAGACGCATATCAAGCTCTTCCTCCCGAAGAAAGGAAAAACCCCTGCCTGATTTTTCATAATGATAGACCGAGATACCCAGATCAAAAAGAATGAGGTCGGGCCGCTCATCTCCCAGAGGATAAGTTCTGAAAAACTGGTTGAACCACTCATTGTAAAAACGCATCCTTTCTCCGAAAACCGAAAGACGCTCTTTGGCGACGGACATAATCGTGCTGTCGGCATCAAGCCCGACAACATTCAGCCCGGGACATCTCTGTAGAAACATCTCGGAATGACCACCCTCGCCAAGGGTACAGTCAATAAGCAGTTTTTCTTCCGCCTCAGGTTTCAGAAGCTCAAAAACTTCTTCCCGAAGCACCGATGTATGAACAATATCCATGAACGGCCCTGCTTCCGCAGCTACATATTAAGAAGATCACCCAGATCTTCAGCAGCAGCAAGAAACTCCTCCTCACTCTCATCAAGATAAGTACTGTACTCAGACTCATCCCAGATTTCCATATATTTTTCCATTGCCAGAAGGACAACTTCCTTCTGAAGCCCGGCAGCTTCCCTCAATGAAGGGGGAATATTTATTCTTCCGGACTTGTCAATTTCACATTCATGGGCGGGAGCAATGATTCTTCTCTGCAGAAGCCTCGTCTTGGATTTAAAAACTGAAGTGGAATCAAGAATCAGTGAAGCAACACGCTTCCATTCTTCAGGAGTGTAAACCCACAGACATTTATCGATACCCCGTGTAATCACAAGAACATTCCCCGGGATAAGATTCCGAATACGGGACGGGACCTGCATTCTACCCTTATCATCAAGATTATTCCTGAATTCACCAGTAATCATATCAATTGATCCACAAACTCCTATTTTTTCCCACTTTTCCCCACCCATTTTTATAGTAAACCATCAAATTCCTTTTTTAAACCTTTTTTTAAAAGAATTAAAGAATAAGTCCGGATTAACCGATAATATCAGCTTAACTTTTGTATAGTAGCTTTTTTAGCGATTTCTCATTATCAATAAACCATGTCAGTTTACCGGGTTCACTTTAAATGGAAGGAAAAAGATATTCAGATTAAGGCGGCAAGCCTTGATCTCACCCACCCATACTTCGTTTCAATAAAAGATCTCATCTTCAACAGCGAATCCAAGCTTATAATCGATCCGTCAGAAGATGACGTAAGAAGATTTTTCGGAAAGGCGGAACATCTGATGATCCCTTTCCAGACAGTTTCACTTATCGAGGAACTCAAAGAAGAGGAAAAACCTGCTAAGAAGATGGTGAATTTCAAACTGATTGATAATCAGGAAACGGAGGATGAACTCTGACTTTCACAACATGTATTATAGTCTACCCGGAAGGAGACACCAGGGAAGTTGAACGGGAATTGAGATTTAACGAACTTGTCGATATTAATGGATTCCCGCAGAGACTTCCGCTTCCGACCCCCAGGATGATCGTATACCGTGTCTATCGTAAATCAACTGAGCAGACAAACAACGGCCCGGTTATCAGGTATTTTCTTGAGCAGTTGTCTGTGAATGAAACTGCGGAACTCTGCCGTTAACTACCGAAAACTTCCTCAGGTAATGGACTGTCTTCCACCGAATATTCTGTAATCAAGATCCGGAAAAATCTTGTTCTCCTTCTCTATCCTCGTCAGCCATTCGGTATTAACAGTATTCCTGCAGAGGTTATCGTAAATCTGATTAAAGTTGAACAGATGACGCTTTACACGCATCTGAGCATAATCAGCACTGCGGCAGGTCTTCATTATAAAAGGCCAGTCTGAAGCCTGTGCAAGAAGGACCTCTCTTGCAGCCTGATCAAGAACTCTTTTTTTAAGACCTGACTCATCAGGAAATCTTGCAACAAGCTCCTGCATTCGCTCAGAGGCTTTATGAACATGTCGATAAACCCAGTCATTACTGCCGTCAAGCCATACAGCACCATAGCCCTTGTTACCCCAGCTTGAGTATATAGGTTCAACCTTTTCAGTTGAAGGAAATTCTTCTATATAATCGCTCGGGGTCCTGAGTCCCAAATCTTCAGCGGTTGAAGCGTAACGCAAAACCTTTTCAAGCCAGATCAGCCCCTCATACCACCAGCGACCGAAAATTTCAGAGTCGTTGGGGCAGACAATAATAGGCGGACGATCAAGAAGCGGTGCAAGTTTCTTAACCTGCTTGCGGCGCATATAAATGAAATTGTCGGCATGCTCCAGAGCTTTTTTGGCAGCAGCCTCAGGCCTGTAAATATGACCTTTTTCCCCACCGTCAATTCTATAGTATTTATATCCGGTCGAAAGCCTGACCTTATCTTCATAGATATGGGGGCCTATATAATCAAAATCAAGATTGAACCCTATGTCCTGTGTAAAATCACGGTAAACCTGATCTGCAGGATAGCCGTCTTCATCGGACCATACAGCTCTGGATGCAGGAATATCCCTTGAAAAGGCAAGTATTCCGCTGCTTGTCTGAACAGGAGCATATACTCCGTATTTTGATTTTTTCTTAGCAAAGAGCTGTCCGTGAGCGGCAATAAAACTGTAATCAATTCCATGCTGCTTCAGGTATTTTCCAAGACCGGGAAAATAGCCGAGTTCAGGAATCCACATACCTTTCGGAGCCTTCCCGAATACTCTGCTGTAAGAAATAACGGCTGTGTGTATCTGGGCTTCAATAACACGGGGAAATTCCTGATAAAGCGGAAGAAATGCATGTGTGGCCGCTGTTGTTATAATTTCTATACAGCCGGCTTTTTCGAGATATTTAAAACCTTTTATGAGGTTTCTTTTATACAAATTTTCAAAATCATCCAGATCCTGCTCATAATGAGCCTTATACATCTGAGCAAGCTTATAAAGCTCCGGATTATTCTGGGTTCTTACAAGTTCTTTTTCACCGAGAAGTATTCTGTTTTCAAGATAAGTTACAAATCTCTCCTGCAGAAGTTCATCCATCAGCATTGTGGTAAGTGTCGGTGAAATTGACAGTGTAAGTCTGTAGGGAACACCTTCTTCATGCAACGATGTAAGCATCCTAAGCATCGGGAGGTAAGTTTCAGCCAGTGCATCAAAAAACCAGTGTTCCTCAAGACAGTTTTCTTTCTCTGGATGATGCACATAGGGAAGATGGGAATGCAGAACAAGACTAAGATATCCTTTTTCGATGCTCATAAACAGTTTACTCCAGAAATTCGGTATCTATCATAGATATAATCCGCTGGGGAACCTTACTTGAAGATCCTTCCAGCCCCAGGTCATATAATCCGGCAACCAGCAGAAGATCATTGCCCGATCCTTTAAGTATTGCAAGGTCATCGGGTTCAGAAACTTCCCACAGAGGGCTTAGTACTACATTCGAGCGGCACAGAATTTTCTCATTCTTTGAAGTATCCAGTATCAGTTCTGCACAATAATGAATCCCCGGCTCGGGAAGGTTGATGTACCAGTCATTATCATCAAGTTTTACCGGAATGTCGAAAAAATCCGCGATATTTTTCTTACTGAACTCGCCTTCAAGCAGCTCGTAAACTCTGAGAAAAAGAGACCCCTTTGCTGCACCGTATTTAACAGCAGCTATATCAGACTCTTTAACATCCCAGTATGTATATGCCCATGCCGGGTCTCTAAGCAGCATCATTATTCTTGTTTCATTATATTTTTCAGGCAGGGGATATTTATCTTCGTCAAAATCGAACTGTTCGTTCAGCGTAATGTCAAATTTGGTTTCTTTGATGCGCATTGCCGGATTATTGGCAAGTTCCTTCTCGGAACGATCTTCCTCAATTGCATCAAGAATCAAATCAATAAGCTCAGCCTTATCAATAGAATCATCAAAGCTGATACCCTCTTTCACTGCGATTTCTCTCAGGAAATCCTCGGGCAGAAGCTGCAGGCGCTCTTCAGTCATTTACTTCCTCCAGTACAACCAACGTTTATCCTAGATAAATGAATATGTTATGTCAATACATCAGGCAGCTTTGGTAGCTAATATACAGACCACATCACCCCAGCCGGTAAATTTCACCAGTTTGTCTGCTGCTTTTTTTAAAAGGCGTGGTGCCGTTCCAGCGGCCAGACCGCCCCATGTTTTCCGTTTTTTAATTATAAAACCGTTTTTTTCAAGCATTCTGCCGAGAGTCCTTCCCGAAAACAGATACATATGATCAGCAATAGCAGAACGCCACTCACAACCGAACAGGCCTGCCTGCATTCCGCTGATATCGGGAGTAACCACTATCAGATGCCCACCGGGCTTAAGAACTTTCCGGCACCATTTTAAATATGCATCAGGATTATTAAGATGCTCTATCAAATGAGAACAGTGGATAAGATCAACGGAGCAATCATCAATTCCGGAACTTTCTGCAGGCCCGATATGAATAGAGACCCCTCGGTGCCTGATACCGTATTGAGCTGCTGATTCACAAACTTCAATCCCGGCAGAATTCCAGCCCCGGTCCTGCATATATTCAACAAGTTTACCAGTTGCACAGCCCACATCTATAAAGGAAAGCGGTTCGGACTCCGGATTATCACTGCTTTCAGACAGGAGCTTGCTCTCAAGCCTGTAAAAGCCGACATCACGCAGCCCCAGCAGCATAAGATTAAAAAACGCATCCTGATTTTCAAGCTCATAACTGCAGTATTCACCGTCATACCTTTCAACCAGCTCGTCAGCTACAGGCTGGGGAGACTGATAAACAAGACCGCAGCTGCAGCACTTAACATACTGCCAGCCGTCAAACTGCCACAGAAGGCGGTGATTTTCAGCTCCGCAGAGGCAGCATGGAATTTCCCTGCTGTTTGTTTCGGAGGGGATTCTGGAGAAGGTTTTCACTCAGTTACCGTTTACGGTTATACGGAAGCTGCGGCTTGTTTCATTACCCGCATAGTCACTGACCAGGATTTCAAACCTGGACTCTCCCGGAACAAGATTAATACGTCCAAGAGAGACCTTGCCGTCCGCCTTGAAAAAATCAGGAGCCGAAATTTCTACCGGAGTCTTAGTCATGCTTAGACCGTCGCTTGTTACAATTGATTCAAAGCCGATATAGAATATTTCCTCACCATTGAGAAAGAGATGTATCTTATAGGGAGCCATCTGCGCAAAATAGGCTGACGAAAGTGACGGATCGAATATTTCAGCGGTGAGTTCAGCATTTCCGGCCTGAAGGACAGGCTTTCCGCTCACCGGATAGTAGCCTGAGGCTGTAGAAAAGCCGATTTCACGTATAACCGGTTTCTCTGTATCTGATATGGAATTAAGTACAAGCAGAGGATTTACATATTGTTCAAATTCACTGTCAAGAACAGCAAAAAAAAGATGCGGTTTAACAGAGTTTCCTGATTGTCCGGCTAACCCTATGATATCATCTGTATTCACCGACGTACTTTCAGTTTCGATACTGCCCTCTTCAAGGTTTCCATATATTGTTCTAAGCTTCCGTTCATGCTCGATCACAACGAAAGAACCAAGACCTGCGGGGATTGCACAAATAGAATTCGCATCAGCATAAAAAATTACTTCACCAGCCTCAGAGGGACTGACCCCTGCAGAATCCGAAGACAAATCGATTCCGGAAGAAAATCCGCCCCATTTTTCAGTACCGAATGTACTTGTGATCAAAGGGTCTGCAACAGGCCAATCAAAGGCGGAAATGCCGCTTAAAACCGTGAGAAAAAATACTAGTATCAAAAAGAAGCTTTTATTCTTCAATCTGCTATCCTTCAATTATGTCAATTCTAACCAGTGTATCGCCTGATCCTACATAGATACATCCGTCGGCCGGATAAAAGAAAAAATCCTCATATGGGAAACTGAAATCCGCAAGACTGCCTATGTCATTCCTGTAAACGTTAAGCAGGGCTTTACTGCCTTCGTGCGTTACAACAAAGGACAGGCTTTTTTCCGCAGCAATACTGGAGTAGACAATCCTTCCCTCAAGAGGTTTCATCCCGTCTTCAAATTTTACAGTATGGTAATAGGCCAGACCTTCTGATGTTTCCATATACAGGTACTTGCCGTCCCTGGAAAAATCGAGGTAAAGGTTACGTCTGACCTGCTCAGCAGTGTCTGATGTAAAGATCCGGCTGTATTTTTCATTTCTTTTCTGAAAAACTATAAGTTTCTGATGGTTAAGCCCGGAGACCACAGCAAAACTGCTGCCGTCGCCTGTAATGGAACAACCGTATACAGCACTGTATCTGCTTTCTGTCGAGAAGAATGAGAAAAGCTGAGTTCCGTCATGATCAAAGAGAAGAACATCACCGTTAAGAAGTCCAAGCAATGTGTATTTTGAGCTTGCATCAGCACAGGTAATCATAGCACCGGGTGAAACAGTCCACAGAACCTCACCTTCTTCATCATATTCTGAAACAGTCATTCTGTCGGCGGATATCACATAAAATCTTTCATTAAGAAAAAACGGATAGCCCTCAGTATCAATGCTGTTTAAAATACGGCCGTTTTTATCCTGCATAACCAGGCGTTCCGAGACATTTGAATAGTTAATAAAAAAATCTTCGGCAACTGCGGCATCAGATAGAAAGCTGTCTGAATAGACAATAATTCCGGAAGGGCCGATATAGCCGAACTTTCCGCTGAGTTTGAACGGTACCGGATCTCCGGCAGCTGCCGGGGCTGCAGTATGCTCGTCCGGTATCACTGTTGCCCAGGAGGGCAGAAACACCAGCTCTTTCCTGATAAAATGGGGAAAAATCAAGGTGTAAGCAGCAAGTACGATAAAAAATATTCCGATAGTAAATCTTTTTTTCATTGCTCCCACATTCAATTGCATCCTATACTATTAGGTGTGACACTGTCAAATACTGTTTTCAGTTTCGGCAGTTTCACCCAAGGAGTATACTGTGAAACCAGAAGAACTGCTGCAGGAAGCCAGAAAAGCTGCTGAAGAAACCTACTCACCATATTCACATTTCCCTGTCGGAGCGGCGCTGCTATGCGATAACGGTGAGATAATTACAGGAGCAAATGTTGAGAACCGTTCATTCGGACTCACAATTTGTGCAGAACGAAGTGCTATAGTAAAAGCGATCTCACTAGGATTAAGAAATTTTAAAGCCCTTGCCATATCCTGTCCCAGGGCCGAATACCCAGTTTCTCCCTGCGGGGCATGCAGACAGGTTATTTCAGAATTTACTCTTAAAGACTTTCCTGTCTATTTCTGCGGAGAAGACATGAATAACTTCGTAAGCACCACAACAGGGGAACTGATGCCATTTGATGCGCTCGGAGAACTGAAAGACGGAAAATATTCGGAATAAATGAAGCTATATGGATCCGGATTTCGAAGCTGATTCTTTTTTCTTGATATCCTGATCCATCTTGCTTTTCCAGACATCAATTTTCTTTTTAAGCTCATTCGCTTCTTCAGGCTCACCGACAATCGCATTCAGGCGTCTAAGTGCACCAAGATAGTTTATTGCCAGTTTAAAGTCATCGATACGAAGTGTTGAAAGCTCATATTTTTCACGATATCCGTCTGCAGCAGACTGCAGAAGTTTTTTAACAAGCTTAAGATGGGCCTGCCTCTCTCTGTAGAACTCAGCCCTGGGATCAAGGCCCGCAGTGAGGGTTTTCAGATCCAGAAGATTCTTTGCTACAATCGCAAATCTTGCTTCAATTTCTGCGAAAGACCATCTCCATTTAGTATTTTCACCGAAGCCTTCTTTGACCGACTGAATTGCAAAACCAAGCTTCCGGATTAAAGTCCAGCGCTGCTTCTGATCAACATTCTTCAGTTTTTCAAGCCGATCTTCATATTCAGAATACGGCACATCTATAAAATTAGAGACAGCATCTTCTATGCTGATAATGGCTTTATAACAGGTTTTTCTGGCTTCATTAAGATAGGCATCATTTTTAATTCCGAGCATTGCAACAGAAAGATTATTCATTAAGACCAGATAAGATACAATATTGAGATTTTCATCTGCAACTCTGAGAAATCCGGCACCGGTTTTATCCCGTTCCCGTCTTGCAATCGTTCCAAGGTTATATTCAGAGTCCCTTAAGCGTTCCAGTTCAACCTTGAAATCCTTGAGTTTATCTGTATATTCCTCTTTGGCCTGAGCACTAATCTTTCCCACAGGTACCTATTCCTTCCATACTGCTGTACTTTTCCAGAAGCTGACGTGCGTGCTGGAGCGATGCATCTTCATTGCTGTCACCTGAAAGCATCCTGGCTATTTCAGTGATTTGTCCCTCACCTTCAATCCTGCTTATCTCGGTAAACGTTCTTCCGTCCCTTGTGATCTTGCTGACTTTGATATGGTTATCTGCACGAACACCGATTGATGCAAGGTGAGTAATACAGATAATCTGCTTACATAAAGATAATTTATGCAGATGCTCACCCACTGCGACAGCTATTTCACCGCCTATACCGGCATCAATCTCATCAAAGACAAGACAGCTTATATTATCAATTTCGGCAAGAATTGACTTAATTGCAAGCATTACACGCGAAATTTCTCCTCCGGAGGCAATAGTTCGCAGTTTTTTTGCAGTTTCACCCTGATTCGGGGCAATCATGAACTCCACCTGGTCATAACCCTGGGGACCGCAGGCCGGCTTTCCGTTTGTACCGAGCCTCGGTTCTACAGATACGGAGAACTCCGCCTTTGGCATTCCCAGCGCCTTCAGCTGCTGCTGGATAGCTTTCTGAAGTGCAAGAGCGCTCTTCTTTCTCTGACCGGAGAGTTCAGAAGCGTTTGAAAGGACTTTCTTTTCGAGTACTGATATTTTTTCACCGTATTCGGCTTTCAGTTCTTCCCGGTTCTCTATGCTGTCAATCCGCCTCCGGCTTGTTTCGAGAAATTCGAGAATCTCCTCCTCGGTATCGCCGTATTTCTTTTTCAGCTTAAGGATGTCGGAAAGCCTGGTTTCACAGGCTTCCAGCCTCTGCGGGCTGAAATCAAAATCTAACCGGTAGGATTCCACACTGTTCTGAATGTCTTCAGTTTCATAATATATATTTTCAAGCCTGCTGGTATATTCAGCAAACTCTGGATTAATCCTGCTTATTTCCCTTAGAGCATCAAGCGCTTTCCGCAGTCCACCCATTGCGCCGCTTCCGCTGCTCAAGCCCCTGTGGATATCCTCAAAGTAGATAAACAGCTTCTCAGCCTGCGAGAGCATACTGTGTTCGGTTTCAAGAGCTTCTATCTCGCCGGGTTTAAGTCCGGCAGCTTCAATCTCACGTACCGCAAATTCGGCAAGCTCCGCTTCACGAAGCATCTCCCTCTCGTCGGAGACAAGACTCTGGTATTCTTTTTTTACTGCGGAGAGCTCGGCAAAATCATCCCGAAGGCCGGATGCAAGATCCTGAGTTCCACCGTACAGATCGAGAAGTTTAAGATGCTTATCCGCGGAAAGAAGGGACTGATGTTCATGCTGCCCATGGATATCAAAAAGAAGCGATGTAAACTCGGCAATATCATTTCTGGTTACCGGAACAGACTGAATAAAAATACTTCCGCGCCCTGTACTTTTGAGAATTCTTCGGAGGATAATACTGCCGTCGTCAGGTTCTATTGCTCTGGCTTCAAGCCATTCCAGGGCTTCGGTATTCCCTTCAAGATTTACAACAGCAGAGACCTCTGTTTCATCGGTGCCGGTCCGGATGACTCCGGAATCACCTTTCTCGCCCAGAACCAGGCCGAGAGCCCCGATAATAACTGATTTTCCTGAGCCGGTTTCCCCGGAAAGGATATTTAGCCCTTCATGAAATTCAACTGAGAGATTTTCAGCAAGGGCATAATTTCTGATGTTTATAACCTCAAGCATCCGGACCTCCAGACCACTTCAACTTGCTTCTAAGAATTTCATAAAAATTCCTTCGGCCGGACCTGATAATCTGAGCCTTTTTGGCTGACTGACGATAGATTATACGGTCCAGCGGACTCAGAGGAAAAACCATCTGTCCGTCTATAGTCAGTATAACACGGGCTCTCTGCTCCTGTTCAACTATAACGCTTATTTCTCGGTCTGCTTGAACAACTATAGGACGGTTGGAAAGCGTAAATGGACAAATCGGATTGATAAGGATAGCATCCATCTCAGGATCGAGAAGAGGTCCTCCGGCAGCAGCTGAATAGGCTGTCGCACCGGTAGGAGTGGATACTATTATTCCATCGGCCCGGTATTCACCGAGCGGAGTGTCATCAAGGGCCACTGAAAGTCTGATCATCTTTGATATGCCGTATGCGGAAATTACAGAGTCGTTGAGACAGGCGAATTTTGAAACGATCTTCCCCTTTCTCTCAACTTCAACTTCAAGCATGAGCCTGCGGCTTAAGCCAAGACGTCCTTCAAGGTAGTCTTCGAAGGTTTCCTGCCATTCATCCTTGGAGACCTCGGTGATAAAGCCGAAGTTTCCGATATTTACGGCAAAAACCGGAACATCTGAATCAGCCAGAATTCTCGCGCAAAAAAGGACTGTCCCGTCACCGCCTAGCGAAAAGGCTATATCAATGTCATCAATTTCCGGCTGTATAGGATCGCCGGTATAACCGAAAACGGCTGAAGCGATGCCGCGGTTTTCAAGGTACGCGACAATGTCCTTCACCAGTTCACTGGCTTCAGGTTTGAGCATATTTACAATAATTGCCGCTTTTTTAATCACTTTCCGCATAATAGAATATTTCAGCCTCTTACGGAAGAGAAGACAGAACTTTAGAAATTTCTGCTATATTCTTTTTTCCGAGCATGGGATACAGTGGGAAATTTACACAGCGCAAAAGCAGAGCTTTCGCTTCGGGACAGCTGCCCTGAGCTTCATCTGAGTAGGCTGCAATTGCCCCGGCAAACGCCGGTTCAGTAAGAATATTCTTCTTCCTGGCATAGGCTGCGACTTCTGCAAGCCCGGTTTCCAGGATTACAGGAAAGCTGTAGTAAACGTTCTTATCTTCAGACTTCTGCATAAGGATTTTATGTTTGGACCGCATAACCGATTTAACGAAAATATCAGCAATCTCAGCCCTGGCATCAAGATAATCGGAAATATTATTCAGCTGGGCAATTGCCAGCGATGCGTTCATATCGGGAAGAAACATTGAAGGATGAAGCTTTTCCGCAGCAGCCTTCAGCGCTGCCCTGTCTTTGTTTGAACCGGAAAGGACAACAGCACCCCCGCCTGATGTAATCATACCGTCTTCATCCATGTTCATAATGGTAAAGCGGCCGAGGGAACCTGCTTTGGCCTCGCCTATTTCGGCACCGAGAGCCATTGAAATATCTTCAATTACGGGAAGCCCGATACCGAATATTCTTTCAGCATCGGGAACGAAGCCCATTGTGTAATGCATAATGATTGCGGCGGCTGTTTCGGCATTCTGCTCTGCAAGCTCAGCACTCAGGCAGCCGGTATCAGGATCTACATCGAGGATTACCGGGGTAAATCCGCAGTCCCGGATAACCATTTCATATAATTCAGGTGCAAGAGCAGACACAATTATCCCGCTTCCAGGTTCAAGACCAAGGGCGTCAAGAGCTGTGGCAATTGCCCTGTAATACTCTTTGTATGCAAAACCGCCCTTACAGCCAAGGTAGGCCGAAAGATCCTTTACAAGCTGTGAAGCAGCTTCCCCGAAACCTATACGGTCGGAGACCATGCATGTGAGAACAGCGTCCATTTCTTTTCTTCTGATGGACGGTTTATATACAGATATATTCATTCAGTATTTTATCCCTGTCAGTTATTAAGCTTTCCAAGCTGCTGCAGCTCTTTAGGATCAAATAGCCGGTTGATATCCAGAATGATCAGGTAACCGTCTTCTTCTTTGACTACACCCTGTATGTATTCTGTACCTATTCCGGCTATCATCTGCGGTGGCGGCTGGATGTCACTTTTTTCTATTGTCATAACCCTTGAAACCTTATCAATATAAACACCGAGCATACGCCCGTTTATGCTTATGATAAGAAATCCGCTGAGCATCTTGTCTTCTTCGCTAAGTTCGGCCTTTTTAATATGAAATCTTTTATGAAGATTTATTACCGGAATTATTACTCCGCGCAGATTGAAAATACCCTCAACATACATGGGCGCATTAGGGATTGCCCTTATTTCTTTAACTTTCTGTATTTCCTTGACATTCATTATATCAATTCCATACAATTCATCGCCCAACTGGAACGTGACCAACTGTATCAGATCATTTTCTGCCATGCGCCCTCCGGATGTTATCTATAGATAATATTGTAATATGCTTACCTTTCTATTTCAATAGCTTTTCTTTCAGATATTCTCTACCCTGTTCACGTAAAGATCAATATCAAACTTTCTTTTCAGGCCGGCGGCATTCATATACCTGATCTTTCCGAATACAGGACGTTCCTTCCAGCCCTGGTCATGCTTTCCGAAACACCAGGCAACACCGGCAAAGCCGTTGGGGTCGCGACCGTCAAGCTGATATTTATTATTCAGGCAGACAGCTGTATTGAAGGCATCTTCCGGAGAATTCATCCATTCCAGGATCTTCTTGCCCCAGTACATACGCATGTAGTTATGCATAAATCCGGTTTTTACCATCTCCATCTGAGCCGCATTCCAGTAACGATCATGGGTTTCTGCAGCCTCCAGCTGTCCGAAAGTATACAGATAGGGACGCTCATCACCGGAATGCTCACCAAGGGTTTTCAATGCCCATGCAGGCAGAGCTCTGAATTGATCATACTCCGGATTAAAATGACAGAAATTCATGCTGAGCTCACGCCGCACAATCAGCTGCTCAATATACTTGTCGGATCCCGGACTGTCAGCATCTATTACCCTTAATGCTATATCAAGAGGGGAAATCTGTCCGAAATGAAGGTAGGGGCTCAATCCCGAGGCTCCGCCTAAAACAGGATCACGCTGATACTCATCGTACCGGTCAAGTCTTCTGCCGATAAAAAACTCAAGAACCCGATCGGCTTCAATCTGCCCTCCGGATATCCCTTCTACCGGACCTGTACTGAAATCAAGTTCCAGTTTTTTTAGCGCAGCTGCAGGATCTGAAACATCAAATGATTCAAAACCAAATTCAACAGAAGTCCTGTTCTTAAGTTCATTTTCAATCATCGGATTAAGAAAATACCCCTGCTGCTTCATTATCCGCGGCCTGAGTGTTGCAGCAGTCCAGCTTTCCTTCTGCATTGCAGTTTCAACAGGAACCACCACTTCGGTTTCAACCTGAACAAAGGGAATATCCACAGCCTCGGCAACAGCCTTGCGCCAAATCTTCTGAACCCTGGTATAACCTGCATCGGTGATCAGCCATGAGGCCTCTTTTACAATCTTCGGGATTATATCAGAAGCGCTTCCCTGTATAACAGTGAAGCTGATTCCACGCTCACTTAGAGCCGTTGAGACATCGCACAGCCCCTGCAGCATGAAATAAAAATGCCTTGCGTTAGCTTCCGGAAAAGATGAATCAATACAGAATACAACAAGCAGCGGCTGACCTATTCTGTTTGCTTTGATTACAGCAGCCTCAAGGGCCTGGTTGTACCTGCTTCTCTGGGCAGCCTGCATCCAGTAGAGAATAAACCGACCTGCCGATTCAGATTTATCGTTAAGCCTTTGGACTCTTTCGGTTTCTATCATAGTTTCAGATTAAGATTTTCAGCATCTTCAGTCAAGGAAAGACAATTCACAGTTAATCCTTGATGATTACAGTCAGGTTTATTATATTTCATTAACGGAGTACAGCTTTATGAATACTGAAGAAATTGTTTTTGATGAGAATTATGAAAAAACCATGGCAAAACTTACAGCCTCTGCAGAACGGCCGGACTTCTCGCTGGAGACTGTAAAAAATGAGCTTAATGCCCTTTATATTTATGAGGGTCAGGACTGGGCCGGCCGGGGAGAGCTCAAGCAATCGGAAATTGCCGGAGCTATCCTGGCATATCAGGTTTTTCTTAATAAAATTCAGTCCGAATAAAATACAGACAAAATTCCGTTTTTTTCAGTTCATCCGCTGCTGCGCAAGCCATTGCAGAGCAAGAGCGAACCAGGCTTTCAGGCTTAGATTTTCAACTTCTTCAGGAGCCTTTACTGTCTCATCTCCCAGCGACATCGCATGACCGCCGTTTTGAAACATATGAAACTCACAGTCTACTCCGGACTCATCTACAGCAGCTGCAAGCTTCAGATAATCGGCAGAAGCCAGAATATTGTCCTTCTGGGTTCCCCATATAAAACAGGGAGGAAATGACGGGGAAATGTAATTTAGAATGTTCATTTTCTCAATCTCAGAAGAAGGAGGATCGGGCATGCCGCAGAGAATCTCGGACATCCTGGGCCGGGGAAGCTGGGCGGCAATATCAGCTCTTGCTCTGACAGTAACTGACGGATAGCTTAAAACGAGGTTCCTTGGTCTCAGTATTTCAGGCGCAGTTTCCAGCTCCTGCCAGAGGAATGATTCCTTGTAGAAAGCTCCGAGACTAAGAGCAAGATGGCCGCCTGCACTGAAACCGTTGACACTCAGATTTTCGCTGTCTATCATCCAAGCCCCTGCATTCTGCCGTATCAGTTTCATCGCTGCGGCAAGTTCAGTAAGGGCCCGTGGAAACGGATTTTCCATACCTGTAGAATATTTCAGTACAAATGAACAATACCCGGCCCTGGCCCATGCAAGGGCGACCGGCTCTCCCTCAGTACCGGCAATCAATCTGTACCCACCGCCGGGGCAGACTATCATTGCAGGCCGAAGCCTCTCATGCATTCTGGCTTCATCAGGATTGGGTATATATGCGTGAAGTTCCGCATCGGAACCGTGTAAAAGTCTGATTATTTTATATTCCATGTCCGTATTATCTCCCGGCTGTACAATCTTTTATAAAATCCATTCTATTCTAACAATTTGGCGGATTAATGTGAACGATCAGTCTGCCTATTGTATAAGCTTGATAATTAGGATATATCTGCTTTATGCGCAGGACCAAAGAAGAGGCTGAAAAAACCAGGCAGTCAATACTCGATGCCGCACTTGAAGTATTCTACAGGCGGGGTGTTACCAGAACGAGTCTGGCGGAGGTCGCCCAGGAAGCCGGTGTTACAAGAGGCGCGGTATACTGGCACTTCAAAGACAAGTTTGAACTGTATTTCACCCTTTATGAAAGCCTGACCGAACGGTTCAAAGTACGGCCTGAGGACTATGCAACATATACCTATTCCAGTCTGCCAGAGTTCAAGCAGGATCTCTGCCGTTTTTTCGACACATTTGTAAATGACCGGCAGTTCCATCAGTTTATCCAGATTATGTATTCGCGAATGGAATACATTGAAGAGATGAACCCGATCATAGAAAACGAGAAAAAGAAGCAGAATGCAATGATAAGCGCCTATGAGCTGACTCTGGAGGATTTGAAGAAAAAGGGTGAAATTCGCAGCGATGTAAATTGCCGCTCCTTCGCGATCATTCTGTTCACCTTTATTGACGGGATCCTCGACAGCTGGGGAATTGATGAATCCATGTTTCCCGATGTTGATACTGTATCATCCCTTCTCGATGAACTTTTCATAAGACTTATCCCCGAAAATCCCACCAATTTGTAGGACAGGAAAGAGCTTCTTACATTAATGTATTTTTATTTTTTATATATACATTCATGCGTGTATGTTTATATAAAAAAATAACTCCTTTATATATTAATATTTATACTAATTGTCTTTTCGCACATAGCCTTAATCCCGGAAACTTGGCACAACTTCTGCTGTTGTTATTTCAACAAATAACCCAAGGTGTGCTTAATGAGTCTTAAAGCATTTGCAATACAGAAAAGATTCGGGGATGTAGAAGCCCTGAAAGGGGTTGATATTGAAGTAAAAGCCGGGGAATTCTTTACCCTGCTCGGCCCCTCCGGCTGCGGAAAGACAACTTTACTGAGGATCATAGCGGGGCTGGAACTTCCTGATCACGGTGTGATAATTCTGAACGACCGCCCTGTTACCGGGATCCCTGCAAAAAAAAGACATGTAAATACGGTATTCCAGAGCTACGCCCTTTTTCCCCATATGAGTGTTATAGACAATGTCTGTTTCGGTCTTATTTCCAGAAAGATATCAAAAACTGAAGCCCTCGAAAAGGCTAAAAAGATACTCGACATGGTACAGTTAAACGGCTACGGAGACCGCATGCCGAAACAGCTTTCCGGAGGACAGCAGCAGCGGGTTGCTCTGGCGCGCGCCCTGGTAAATGAACCGGAACTCCTTCTGCTTGATGAACCTATGTCGGCACTTGATGCGAAGCTCAGAACCCAGGTACAGGTTGAACTGAGACAGCTGCAGCAGCGTCTGGGAAAGACCTTTCTGATGGTAACCCATGACCAGGCTGAAGCTTTGACGGTTTCAGACCGGATGGCGGTTATGAAAAACGGTCTTGTTGCACAGATGGGTGATGTAAGAGAAGTCTACTCTACCCCGCGTTCACACTTTGTAGCTGACTTTCTGGGAATGGAAAATTTTATTGATGCATCCCCCGAAGGCGAATATGCAGGAAAAACAGTTCTTGGAAATTTTAAAGTAAGGCAGAAAATGCCTGTTATTGACTGCAAATTAGGCATCAGGCCTGAAGATATAGAGATAGTTCCCGGAAAAGGAGACAATATAATAAGCGCTCAGGTTGAAACAGCCATATACAGGGGAACCGAACAGCTGCTTCTCATGGATAACGGACTGCAGGTAAAAAGTTCGGTAAATATGTCAGTCCACAAGGGCGACAGACTTAATCTGCTGCTCCCAGAAGAATCTCTGGCGGTACTCTATGAATGAAGATCATATTGTTTTCAACGGAGAGCTGAACAGCAGAAAAAAAATGCTTACAAGGGGAAGCCTTTTTCTTATCCCCGGCCTTGTATGGGTGGTTATCTTTCTGACAATACCGATTCTGTCGCTTGCCGTTATGAGTTTTGCCCAGCGCGGAACTTACGGTGATGTTGACTGGACATTTTCTTTTGCCAATGTTAAACGGCTGATCGGATTCAGTTTTTTCGGCTGGTCCGCTGACAATCTCCTTATTATCTGGCGGAGCATTGTGGTAGCTGTTGTAACCACGTTTCTGTGCACAGTTATGTCCTACCCCCTTGCTATCTTCATTGCCACTCAGCCGAAGAAGAAACGGGGAATGTGGCTGGCGCTTCTTCTTGTGCCTTTCTGGACAAACCTGGTAATACGGACCTACGCATGGCTTCTGGTTCTCGCGCCGCAGATGCCTCTTTCAAGACTTGCTGCGGCACTCGGGTTCATCAAGGAGGGAGCTGCGCTCTATCCCAGCGCCTTTGCCGTATACCTGGGAATGATTTCAACTTTTCTTCCTTTTGTAACACTGCCGCTCTACGCATCAGTGGAAAAAATGGACTGGAGCCTTATTGAGGCGATTTCTGATCTTTACGGCGGGCCCTGGAGGATATTCCGCCACGGGATACTGCCGCAGACTATGCCGGGCCTTTCTGTCGGAATAACCCTTACTCTAATCCCGGCAATGGGAATGTTTGTTGTTCCAGATATGCTCAGCGGCGCAAAATACATGCTGGTCGGAAACCTGATACAGCAGCAGTTCGGCACAAGCCGTGACTGGCCTTTCGGCGCAATGGTCAGCCTGACAATGATGATAATGACGCTGGTTATTCTTTTTCTCACCAGAAAAAATGAAATGAAGGCAGAGGGAGCATCAAAATGAATAAAAACAGCAGGATAATCTCTTTTCTGGCAATTATCTGCATACTCTATCTTTATGTTCCAATGCTCTCAATAGCAGTATTTTCGGTTAATGCCTCCAAGATTGGCCTTACATGGGGAGGCTTTACCCTCGGATGGTATCAGAAGCTTTTTCATAATGAATATATTCTGAGGATTGCAGTTAACACTCTTATTCTGGCAGTGGTATCTACCGCCATTTCAACAATACTGGGGACAGCCGCAGCCATCGGCCTCTACAGATATCCATGGCCGCGGAAAATGAAACGCGGTCTGGATATGGTAATGCACCTGCCGGTGATTACGCCGGATATAGTTTTTGCGGTTGCACTTGTTATTGCATTCGGGGCGATTCGTGCGCTTACAGGCCTGTTTGAGCTGGGCCTTGCTACGATGATTGTAGGGCATGTAACCTTCCAGATTGCCTTTGTTGCCCTGGCTGTGTACAGCAGACTTGAACTGATTGGAACAGAGATCGAGGAAGCCTCGTATGATCTCTACGCCGGCTACGGGAGGATGCTTCGAAAGGTTCTGCTGCCCATGCTTGGACCTGGTATTATGGCCGGTACAATGCTTGCATTCACCCTGTCCCTAGACGACTTTGTAATCAGCTTTTTTACAGCCGGTCCGAAGTCAACAACCCTGCCGCTGTTTATTTACGCATCGGTACGACGCGGAGTTACACCGGAAATACACGCACTTTCGACACTGGTTATGACAATAACGGTTACCTCTGTAATGGTAATGCAGAAGATTATCGGAGCGGAGAAAACAGCATCCATAGCTTTTTAGGATTGCTGTCGTATATAGAGAACAACAAATAAATAGGAGAATAGAATGAAAAAACTGATGCTTGCACTGGTAATGCTCGCGGTAGTAATGTCCCAGGTTTTTGCCGGAGGACAGTCTGAATCGGAAGCTCCGAAGGACAGCAAGGAACTTCACCTGTACATCTGGACCGAATACATGGATCCTGAAATCATCACTGATTTTGAAGAAATGTATGACTGCACAGTTGTAATCGACTATTACGAATCCAACGAGGAAATGCTCGCAAAGCTGCAGGCAGGCGGTGTAAGCCAGTACGACCTGGTAGTTCCTTCCGACTACATAATGGTCAGCCTGATCGAACTTGGGCTGCTACAGCCGATGGATAAAAGCGTTGTAACAAACGTATCCAACTTAAGCGATCATTTCATCAGCCCGCCCTTCGATGAAGGCAACGTCTATTCTGCAGCCTACCAGTGGGGTACCGTCGGAATGGTTTTCGATAAGACTTCGGTAAGCGATTACAGCAGCTGGGCTGCTATCTTTGAAAATCCGGATGACGTCCCCTTTGTTCTTATGGATTCTGAACGTGAACAGATTGGTATAGTCCTCGCCTACCTAGGCTATGATATCAACACCCTCGACAAGGATGAACTCATGGAAGCTGCAGATGTACTTATCAAGGCAAAGAAGAACCCCGGTTTTCAGGGATTTGAAGCCAATGTAGGCGGAAGAAACAAGCTTATGGCAGATACCGTAGAGATTGCAATGGCCTACAACGGGGACGGAATGATTGCTGTTGACGAAAGCCCCGATTTCGGGTTTATTGTTCCCAGGGAAGGAACGGTAATCTGGATGGACAGCCTCTGTATACCGGCCGAAGCTCCGAATCCGACTCTTGCAAACAAATTTATCCAGTTCATTCTTGATCCTGAAATCGGAGCAAGACTGTCCAACTATATTTACTTTGCAACACCAAACGCCGCATCACTGCCGATGATCGATCCGGAAGCTCTTGAAAATCCTGCAATCTATCCTGATGAGGAAACACAGAAAAAACTTCAGTACATTCAGGACCTTGGAAAGAACAACCAGATCTATTCAGAACTCTGGCAGATGATAAAGACCCGGTAATAAGCCTTAAAATCATTCTGATTTTAAAGGCTTATTATTGAAGTATATTCGATTATTACAAAATGTTTTAAATAAAGACAGGAGATACAGTTACAAAATGAGCAGAGATAAACAGGCGGCTTTACGCGAAGCCAAATGGATGAACTCCATCATTACAGGAAAAACAGCTTTAACAGAAGAAATTAAAAAAGAAATAGTAACCAAGACAACGGAAAATTTCGCTGACTACATAAACAAGGGTTTTCTTGAACACAGGAAATCGGCGACTATAGCGGGCGATTTTGCACTTACTGAATGGACCGGACAGGGTTCAATTATAAAAGATGTCATGGGCCGGGAATTTATCGATGCCCTTGGAGGCTTCGGACTTTACAGCCTCGGGATAGCACACCCGACGGTTGTTGCAAATGTAAGAGCACAGCTTGAACGCTCTCCGCAGTACAGCCAGGAGATGCTGGATCCGGTACGGGCCCAGCTTGGACGTGTATTGGCAAACCTTACACCCGGTGATATTCAGTACGGTTTCTTCGCTAACAGCGGAACCGAAGCCGTTGAAGGTGCAATGAAACTTGCAAAACTTTATACAGGAAAACCGGGCTTTATATCTATGCTGAACAGTTTTCACGGTAAAACAGCCGGTTCACTCTCATTAATGGGAAAATCGGTGTTTAGAGAACCTCTGCTTCCGCTACTTGGTAATGTTGATTACGCACCTTTCGGAGATGCAGATGCTGTTGAGATGGAACTGAAAAAAGCGACTCAGGTTGGAAAAGGAATAGCAGCCGTTATCGCCGAACCCGTACAGGGAGAAGCAGGTGCAATCGTTCCGCCTGATGATTTCTGGCCGAAGCTTAGAAAAATCTGCGACAAGTATGGTGTACTCCTGATAGCTGACGAGGTTCAGACCGGTTTCGGACGTGTTGGTGAAACCTTCGCAGTCGATGTGTGGGACACAGCACCTGACATCATGTGTTTCGGAAAGGCTCTTGGCGGCGGTGTTGTGGCCTGCAGCGGATTCTTTTCAACGCCGGAAATCTGGTCCTGTATGGAACCCAACCCGTTCATGCATACCACAACAACCGGAGGCAACCCGATTGCCTGCGCAGCGGCCCTTGCAGGAATAGAAGTAATGCTTGAGGAAGATACTCCGGCACAGGCGGCAGAAAAGGGTGTTTATACCATTGATGCACTTAATAAGATGAAAGAAAAATATCCTTCAGTCCTGAAAAACGTCAGAGGTAAGGGACTGCTGATTGGGATGGAATTCACCGACGGCGATATCGGATACCAGGTTGCTGCGGGACTCTTCAAAAGAAACGTACTGACAAGCGGTACGCTGAACAACTCAAAGGTTATAAGAATCGAACCTGCATTGAATATTCCGATGAATCTTCTCGATGAGATTCTGAACAGGCTCGATGATACACTCAAAGAACTTGCCAAATAAAACTGACGGGTAAAGGATTAAAACGATGGTAACAATTGCCGCTGTACAGATGAGCTGTTCAGAATCAGCTGAAGAAAACAGAAAAAAAGCTCTGAAGAAGATTGGAGAGGCTGCGGAACAGGGAGCTCAGATAATTCTGCTGCCTGAACTTTTCGAAGGCCCCTACTTCTGCAAGACACAGAAAGGCCGCGAATTCGCGCGGGCTTTCAGCTGGGAGGAACATCCCGGCAGGGCTGATTTTGAGGCAATGGCCAGGGAAAAAGAAGTTGTGCTTCCGATCAGTTTTTTTGAAAAAGCCGGAAAGGCATATTTCAACTCCGTGGCTGTAATTGACGCAGACGGAAAAACTCTCGGCATTTACCGTAAAAATCATATTCCGCAGGGCCCCGGCTACGAGGAGAAATTCTACTTCTCGCCGGGAGACCTGGGGCTGAAAGTCTGGGAGACAGCATACGCAAGGATAGGTGTTGGAATCTGCTGGGATCAGTGGTTTCCGGAGGCTGCCCGCGCGATGTCGCTGATGGGGGCTGAACTTCTATTCTACCCCACTGCAATCGGCTCAGAACCTGAAACTCCGGAACTGGATTCATCGGAACACTGGCAGACAGTCCAGCGTGGTCATGCCGGGGCCAACATGGTTCCGCTTACGGCAGCTAACAGAATAGGGACCGAAAGCCAGGACGGAGTAACGATGACATTTTACGGTTCATCCTTTATAGCCGGTGCCAGGGCCGAGTTCCAGGCAAGGGCTGACAAAACCGAAGAGACCATCCTCACCGCATCCTTTGACTTAAAGCTGATTGAACAGGACCGGGCGGAATGGGGTCTTCTGAGAGACCGCCGGCCGGAAAACTACACCAGGCTGATGAGCTACTGATATGTTTAAAATAGAAAAAACACTAACGCCTGCAGACGACGGGTTCAGGATGCCGGCCGAATGGGAAAGTCACAGCTGCTGCTGGATGGCCTGGCCGCATGATGACATTGCCTGGCGCGGAAGGCATGCTGAAATTAAAATAGTTATTGCAGAACTTGCTCTGACAATCCTGGATTATGAGCCGGTGAAAATGCTTGTCCCGGTACAGTCTTTTGAAGAAGCACGCCGGGTCGGTGGTTCTGGTATTGAGTTTATCGCGCTGGATCTTAATGATGCCTGGGCAAGAGATACTTTACCCAGCTTCCTTGTCAGCCCGGATAAAAGCCTTGCAGGAACCGACTGGAAGTTCAACGGATGGGGCGACATGGAATACTGCAGCTGGGATCGGGATAAGCACCTTGCCGGGAATCTCTGCAGGAATCTTGATATTCCCTGCTACAAGGCCCCGATCTTCAATGAGGGTGGAGCGATCCATGTTGACGGGGAAGGAACAGTACTCTGTACCAGAAACACCCTTCTTAATGAGAACCGGAATCCCGGAAAAAGCGAAGCCGATGTTGCTGAAATTTTATGCAGATACCTCGGAGCTGAAAAGGTCATCTGGCTTGATGAAGGATACGATCAGGATGAGACCGGAGGCCATATTGATGTTATTACAGCATTTGCCGCCCCGGGGAAAATACTTCATCTTTCATGCGATGATCCCGCGGATCCTAACTACAGTACATTCCATGAAAATATAAGAGTGCTTGAAAGCAGTACCGATGCTATGGGAAGAAGGCTTGAGGTGATAAGGATTCCCCAGCCTCCTGCCCGGTATGAGGGAGATCGAAGACTTGCGATAAGCTATATGAATTTCTACTTTGCCAATAATGCAGTGATTCTTCCTGTTTTCGGAGTAGACACTGATAAGGAAGTTATTGAAATATTCACTGAAGTCTTCCCCGACCGGAAGATAGTACCCTTTGAGAAGGCAGCTTTAATATTCCATGGAGGCGGCGGAATTCACTGTGTCACCCAGCAGCAGCCTGCACTGTAGCTTCCGGGAAGGGATCAGCCTTCATTCATACAGCGCGTACAGTTCCGTCCGGAGTTCTTGGCGGAATAGAGCGCTGTATCAGTTCTTTTTATCAGCTCTTTAGCGGTCAACTGATTTATGCCTGCCGAACCGACGCCGAAACTTGCAGTAACAGAGACGCCTTCAATCTCCCTTGCCAGAGATTCAAGTTTAATCCGCAGCTTTTCAGCTATCATACAGGCATGCTTCAAATCCTGCTCCGGAAGGATAACTGCAATCTCTTCACCACCGTATCTGCATGCGATATCGGTTGAGCGGACGTTTTCCCTCATTATTGTACTCACCGTTCTCAATACAGAGTCACCCTTCTGATGGCCGTAGCGGTCGTTGAACTTTTTAAAATGATCAATATCAACCATGATTAGAGACATATCACGGCTGTAGCGGTTTGCCCTTTTGAGCTCCTGTGCAAGAACCTTATCAAAATATCTTCTATTAAAAAGTCCGGTCAGTTCATCCCTGAACGCCATAACCATTAAATTTTTCCTGCTTGTTGAAAGCTTCTGCTTAATAATATTCAGTTTCTGCTGCAGAAGCGGATCGGCGACCTCTGAGATGAGTTCTTCCAGTTCACCATTAATTGTATTTGCATTTATACTGCCTGTTTCAGGAGCTGAGTCCTGAGAAGGTTCCGTCCCCTTCTCAAACTCCTGTTTCACCCAGAAAGTAAAAGAGGCCTTCCCGAAGGTCAGCTTGTCCAGACTGCTGAGAGCTGATTTTTTTACCTTCTTATCGTTCACAAATGTTCCGTTCAAACTGTCCAGATCGGTGAGGTAAAAGTTTCCATTTATAAACTCGAGTTTTGCATGACTTCGTGAGACATTGCTGTCAGAAAGAAGAATATTACTTGAAGGAGAACGGCCAATCGTGTACATCTGCCCCGGGAAGATCTGAATCTCAGGGGCATTGTTTTCAGGTTCAAGGAAAAACAGATAAGAAGTCTTTCGCATATCCACCTAATTATAGACCTTTTGAACCGGTTTTGCCGATATATTCGATAAAAGCTGTTGAATATTTCAATACATTTTCGGGGCAGGCGTCGACACAGTGACCGCAGCCTACACAGGAAAGGTTTTTCACAGGTCTTTCTTCGCTCGCATACTCGCGGATGCTGATTCCCATCGGGCAGGACGCATCACAGCGTCCGCATTTGGTGCACCCGGATTGCGCTGATATTTTCTGTCCGCCTGCTTTTGCAAGAAATGAGAGAAAAGTCCCCAGAGGGCAGTACCTGCAGTACCCCCTGCCGTTGTAAACAAGCCAGAAAAACATAGCGGCAAAAAGCTCTATCAAAAGATACTTAAAGGTTTCTGTCTTTCCGACCACGGAAGCTGTTGATGCATTACCGGGATGTAAAATCTCAATAATCCAGAAAATACAGAAAAGCAGTGAAAGCAGCAGTAGCAGTACCCGTAATATTATTAACCCCCGCTCCATTTCGGAACTGTACATTTTACCCGGCTGTCTTTTTTTTCCGAAAACAGGGAAAACCGGAGCAAACACTTCTGCTACAAAGCCGTTGAACATGCAGATAAAACTGCATTGCACCCGCCTCCCGAATAGAAGGGTTGCTGCAAAAAGAAGCAGAGTATAGGCCGCGGAGAAAATGAGAACCGGAGTCAATGATGAGAGCCCCCAATGGCTGAGAAAATTCTGCCTGAATGCCGAGCTTTCAGCCAGCATTTGAAGAGGATACGATGACCAGGGAACAGGCATGCTGAAAAAGTAAAGTTCATCTGTTCCGGCAATAAGCGGGCCGGCAACATGAAGAAGCACGGCGGATATTGTAATTGCAGCAAGATTCTGCCGCCTCATTCTGCTGTCCCGCTCCCTGCGCAGAAGCCGCAGAGTAAGATAGGCCGAGATTATAAGCATTACAGTCTTAAACTGATTCTCGTAGATATGCCAGATACGTGCAATGACACCGGAGACTTCACTGCTGCTCCCCGGAGCCATCCCGAAATTAAGACCGGCAATTACTATGCAGAGAAAAACATAGCCAAGCAGGATGTATTTTAGAAGTTTAGATTCGATCTTTTTCATCAAGTACAGATGCCGAGTTCAGGAACATATCAAAAATCAACAGATTCCAGGTAAACGAAAACAAACCGCTGTCAAAGTTATACATAACACCCATAGTAAAGATTCTGTCACGATAACCGTTGTAATCATTTCCAATGGCCAGCGGAGACAGCCTGAACGCCGCAAAACGGTTATGTTCAACTCCGGAATCTGTAAAACGAAGCCCGTAGATAAAATCAAGATCTGCATACATATTGAAGTATGTTATGTGGCGCCCGCCGAGAATTCCGGCAGAGAGGCCTGCTCCCATCATGATTCTTTCAAGAGGAACCGGGGCTGCCTCTGCAATTGCAAAGATCTGGGCTTCAAGGCGGTCATTCAGACCGAAGTTAATTCCGGCATAAGGATAAACACCGCCGGAAACCGCATCATCTTCAGAAATAAAAGACCATGGACCGTAAGTCAGGCTGATATCCTGGGCTTCAATAGACATTGCGGCTGAAATACAGAATATGATTAAAAGAATTATTCTCTTCATAAGCTCCCTAAAACAGAAATAACCTGAAATCAAATATTTTGATGCCGTAAGAAATTCCGCTGAACTGAGTATCAGTAACAGCATCAAACGCAAGGATGCTGTATCGTCCTGCTCCTGTTTTAAGCCGGAACGGTGAAATTCCGAAATTCAGAAGCAGCTGCCCGGGACTGTTAACCGGCATCAGAACTCCCCCGCTGACTGAAGGCGCCCACCTGTTCTCGATATCGATAAAATTCCTGAATATGTGTTTTTTCAGTGCAAAAAGTTCAAGAGACAACTCCGCCTTAAAAACAGAATCAGCGAAAAGGTTTTGACTGACGGGAAGCAGAAATCCGGTGTTAAGTGCCGGCGTAAGGAAATCAAAGCTCCAGGGCTCAAGAAACAGCTCCATCCCGACATATTCCGAGGAGCTGAAACCGTAGCCTTCAGTAAATCCTTCAGAGGATATCTGAAAGCCTGCAGTCCATCCGCTTGTTTCACCGAATGCGGCTGAAGCCGAAAAAAAGAGAACTGCTGCCGAAAGTAAAATTAAGATCCTGTTTCTCATATCATCCCCAGAACTGCATCAGAATATAGTTTAGCAGATATTTCATCCCCTGATACTCTTCAGCCTCTTCAAGATATACCTGTCTGCAATTGAGCATAAGCTGGTCAAGGTTGTTGGAGACTGTTTCAACAAGAACAGGATCCTCAGAGATTATTGAAAGCTCTCTGGAAAGAGACTGTGATCTGAAGTTATAGTTTGCCGACCCGATTGATGCGTATCTGCCGTCGGCAAGAATCAGCTTGTAATGAAGCAAAGCCTTGTAGGGTGAATTGAAAAGATAAACATTGGCCCCGGTTTTCAGCAGGGTTTTAATGGAATACAATGCGGCCTTTTCAAATCGCTCGCCGATCTGATTTTCAGATATTATAAAATTAACCTTAACTCCGCGATCTACGGCAAATTTAATTTTATCCAGCAGTGAGGGCGTAACATAGGTGTAGCACTGAACCAGCCATAGTTCATCCTCTGCATATGTGAAAAGACCGTCAAACATGGCGGTAACTGTTGAAGCATCGCCGCGGTCCTGATTAAAAACCCATACAGGTGCGCCTTTTTCAGCTGCCCTTATTCTGAAATCTTCCTTATTTAACTTCGCCACCGAATAGCGGTTCCAGCTGGTGAAAAAAGCATCCTGCATCATCGAAACATACTGCTCTGATTCAATTTCTACCATTGTATCTATACAGCCTCCGTCTTCAGGAAAACTTAGACTGTCATAGTCGATATTCTGGCCTCCCTCGACCACAACCTTTCCGTCTACTATCCAGAATTTACGGTGGTCTCTGTCAAAAAGGCCGAGAAGAGTCGGAACCCGCCTTCCCCGGATTGGACTGTATTCAGTGTAAGGGATACCAAGCTCCCGGACATAGGGAATTGCGGCACGGATAACATCGGTTGACCTGGGATAGGTACGATATGAGGAAGCACTGTCAAAGATGCAGTATACCCTCACCCCTTCATCCATTTTCCGCTTCAAGGCGCGGTATATCTCACGGCAGTGATCATGCTCGGTTGTCAGAAAGGAATTTATTAGAATATAGTCTTCTGCCGACTCTATAAGTTCCAGACTCCGTTCGTACCACTGTCTTCCATCAAAATAAATTCCCCGGCTTTCGGCCTCAAAAACAGGGATTTCTTCGGCTGCAAAAAAATCCTGCACTGAATCATAATCATCAGATATTCCCGAAAGTTTTGAATAACTGGCACAGCCTGATACCGCAATAACAATAATAATTATAGAAAAAATTTGTCTTCTGATTTTCATAGATAATGAGAGGTATTTTATCAGAAAAGCCGCAGCTTCGCCATAAAAATCGTTTATTGTAATGAAACTGAAGCTGTTTTATGTTATCTATAGAAACGTGACAACTTACATTAAAAAATCAGTCATCCTGAAGTTCATTTTAACAGCAATATTCCTCCTGATTTTTTCAGGCTGCGCAACCATTCTCACAGTAAAAAAATCAACTGTTTATGCTGAAGATTTACCGGAAGAATCAGAGGAAATTCGTATTGTTTTTATATCCGATCTTCATATCAGCCGACTTCTTCCCGAAAGCTATTTCACAGAAACTGTGAAAAAAGTTCTGGCACTTAAACCGGATATATTGCTGCTTGGCGGAGACTATATTGACGGACATACAGAAGACTTTGACTCTGCGCTTGAAAAGCTGGCTCCGCTTGCTGATTTAAATAACGCTGCAGTTTTAGGAAATCATGATAATTTTGTTTCCCCCTATGATGTCCGTGGCAAACTTGAATCTTTGGGGTTCACGGTACTGGACAACAGTACTGCGGAGTTTCAAATAGGGGGACAGAAATTAACGGTTGCAGGTCTGGCGGATTATTACACAGATTTTCCGGAAATACAGCTGGCCTTAAACGATGTGAAAAATGAGGAGTTCTGTATTCTGCTTTCACATTCACCTGAGATATATTCAATAGTAAGAAATGATATGCGGGTTGACCTGATGCTTTCGGGGCATTCACACGGCGGCCAGATAACCTTTTTTGGGCTGTATGCACCTGTACTGCCGCTTCAGAACCATGAATACTGGAGAGGCAGCTATTCCAGCGATATCAACCGGCTGATTGTTTCAAACGGAATCGGCGTATCAGGAATGCCGGTAAGATTCTTCGCAGATCCGCATATCGAACTCATAAGACTGAAAAAATACCGGAAATAATTTGTGTTCAGCCCCCTTCGGGATATATGATTGGATATAACAGCATTCATCATTTTCAGAAGGAGTTACGATGAATAAATATAATGTAGGTGTAATCGGTGTTGGAGATATCAGTGATAAGTATATCAACAACCTTAAACAGTATGACATAGTAAATGTTCTGGCCTGTGCAGCAAGAAGCAAGGAAAAAGCTGAAAAAAGAGCAGCCGAACTGGGTATTCCCAGAGCTTGCGGCTCGGCCATCGATCTGATAAATGATGCGGATATTGATATAGTTTTAAATCTTACAGTCCCCGGAGCTCACAGCGGGATCAATAATGCAGCGCTGGAAGCAGGCAAACATATCTACAGTGAAAAGCCGCTTGGAACCGACCTCGAAGGTGCACGTGAAACCATGCGGCTGGCCGAAGAAAAGGGCTTGTACGTTGGATGTGCACCTGACACTTTCCTGGGAGCAAGACTTCAGACCTGCCGGGAAATAATCGATCAGGGTAAAATCGGCGATATCATCGGTGCCGGAGCCTACTGTCTCTATCATGGCATTGACACCTTCCACAACAGCCCCTTTTTCTATTTCAAAGAAGGTGCCGGCCCTCTTCTTGATATGGGCCCGTATTATCTGACAGCATTAATGTCGCTGATGGGGCCTGTAAAACGCTGCAGTGCAATGGCAAAAAAATCATTCGACCGCAGAGAGATTCTCGGAGGTCCCTACAGAGGAGAGATGCTTGAAGTAGAGGTTGATACTCATATTCTGGGTAACCTTGAATTTGCAAGCGGTGCAATAGCTTCTGTAATCACCAGCTTTGATGTCTGGGATTCTGAAATGCCGCGGATTGAAATTTACGGGACAAAAGGAACCATCTGTATGAAAGATCCTGATCCTCTTGACGGTCCTAACATCTTCGGCGGTGAAGTTTTTTTAAAAACACAGAAGGAATACCGGTGGTTCGGGTTTCCGCGCGATGAGAACCCCGAACCATGGATAAACGTGCCTGTGAATAAACCCTTCGACTCTACATCACATGCAAAAAACAGCCGGGGTATCGGTCTTGTGGATATGGCTTATGCAATCAGGGATAAGCGCACTCCCAGAGCAAGCGGAAAGATGGCTTTTCACGCTCTGGAAGTAATGATAAAGATGCTTGAATCGGCAAAAACACATCGGTTTTATGAAATGGAAAGCAGCTTTGAGCTCCCTGCTCCGCTGCCGGAAGATTTTACTGCCTGAATACAGGATCCGGATTTTTCTTAAGCGGATTGGTTCTCACAGCCATAGAGAACAGATAGGGATAATTCCTCTGTATATTTTCCATATAACGCAGCCATTCTTTTACCAGCAGTTTGTAGGCTCTCATTATATCAATATCAAGATGTCTGAGATCGCTCTCAGGAAGAAAATATAAATCATCCCGTGCGGCAAGTTCCTCCGATAGGTGAAAAACAGCAAGAACCATATCAGTAAAGGTTTCATGCTCAATCAGATTAGGATTACCAAGAAGCGAAAGCAGGAATTCCCTCCTTGAATTAAGAAGCTCCCTTATCTCAAGAAGTATATCCGGAGTAATCTGCAGATCACCTTCGAGTTTCTCAACCCGCTTCAAAGCTGTCTCATACTCTTTCTTTTTCCATTGAGGAGCAACTATAAGTTCACTGCTTATTTCATCTGCATCCTTATCCATTGCTACTATCATGGTCAGAAGTTCAGTTCCGCCCTCACTGAAAAAAAGGCCTACTGCCATGTTCATCTTCTCAAGCATGTTCTTCTTCTGCACGGATTCAATAATTCTATGAAAAAAAAGGCTTACTATAAGAACTTCAATAGGCAGAAACGCAATATCATGAATGGTATAGATCATTATGTGATGCAGATCTCTGAAAATCAGAAGATGGATTGCAAACATGCATACCGAGGACGCAATAAGCGCTGAGCTCATTATAATCAATGTTTTTCTGTTCATGCCGCATCGTATATTCTAATAATATTTTTATCAATGATTTTGTTTTATTTATTGTAGACGGATATGCTTTTATGCTTTAATTGAGGAGGTATAAAATTAAGAATCAAATTAAAATAAAGGAATTCATATGACAATTACAGAAGCAGTAAGAGCACGAAAAAGTACCAGAGCTTATATTGAGAAGACAGTTCCTGAGGATATTATCAACCAGGTTCTTGAAGCAGGACAGTGGGGACCGGTAGCCGGTGACTTTCATATCTCAGCAATTACAAACCCCGAGCTGCTTGAGAAGATAAATAACCTTACCTACGAGAAAATGTTAAAATCCGAAAGGGAATTCCTCAGACAGAGGGCGGCACTCCCCGGTTACCAGCCGCTGTACAGTGCACCAGTACTGATACTTCTTTCAGGACCGCAGGAGGCACCCTACACTGCAGTAAATACAGCATTATCTGCAGAGAACATGCTGCTTGAAGCTACAGGTCTTGGTCTGGGATCATGCTTTCTTGCATCTCCGTCCATGATTTTAAACAGTCCTGAAAATGCAGAGCTCAAAAAAGAAGCCGGGATTCCCGAAAACGACAGGGTTATCTGTGCAGTAATTATAGGCTACCCTGCAGCGGAAAATAAATTTATGCTTGGTGAAAGAAAGAAAAAAGGAACTGTAGCTTTAATCAGCTAAGGAATTTGACAGAAACTTACTTTTAGGTGAATAATAAATTAATGAAACTGCTCATTTTTATTCTGAACAAAGAAGAACTGCTCGAAGAGGTGCTTGAAGCTTATGTGGAAGCCGGTATTGACGGAGCAACCATGTTTGACTCAGAGGGGATGGGCAGGTTTCTTGCCTATGAGGTTCCTCTGTTTGCCGGATTCAAGGAATTCATGAAAGGCAATAAACCCTATAACAAAACCATCATTTCGGTGGTTACCGATGATGAGGTTATAAAACGTGTCAGAGTGCTGATTGATGAAGTTGTCGGGGGACTGAAAAACCCCGGCACCGGAATAATGTTTACGCTGCCTATAGACTGGGCTGCCGGGTTGATAGAATTCGATGAGGAGTCCTGAATATGATTAAAATTTATCCGCTGATATCTCCCGACTGTATTTTTATCAACCCTCCAGCTCGGACAAAAGAGGATCTGCTAAGGCTTATGACACAGAGGCTTGCTGAATTTCTGAAGATTGAGGATCATGAAGGACTTTTTACAGAGGTTCTGGCCCGTGAGGATATATCGGTTACTGCCATAGGTTCAGGATGTGCGGTCCCTCATGCATTGACAGAATGTACGGACAGAACAGCAATGGCTGCTGCAGTAATCCCCGGAGGAATTGATTTTTCATCGCCTGACGGGGAACCGGTTACAATTGTACTTATGATGATTGGACCGAAATCAGGGGTCCGAACTCATCTGAAACTTCTTTCAAAAACTGCAAGACTGCTGCATAACGAAGATTTCAGAAACAGTCTGAGTTCCTCCGCCTCGCCTGAAGAACTTTTATCAGCATTCATTTCAGAAGAAGGATAATAACCGGTGGCTGATAAAAGCAGACTGAGTTCAGAATCAGCAAAGCGGCTATGGAAACTACTCCGTTTCCTGCTCACTGCTGCCGCACTTTTCGCAGTCTGGCTGCTATTCTCTTTCACATGGAACCTTTATTCAATTATTGCAGGACTTGCCGGGTCGATACTCATTTCCTGGCTCACCTATGGAGTGTTCATAGCTGAACACGAGGTATCAAGAAGCCTTTTTTTTCTGAGCCCCTTCCGTCTTGCTTTATTTCTTTTCTACATTATATACGCTATGTATGCATCAAGTGTGAGAATGCTTCCTGCTGTATTCTCGGGAAAAATTTCACCTAAGATAGTTCACTTTAAAACAAGACTCCGGTCGGATCTTGCCAGAATGATACTCTCCAATTCAATCACCTTTACTCCAGGAACAATCACACTTGATTTAAACGACGACCATCTCACAGTTCACTGGATGTTCTGCAACACCCACCACTCAAAGGTAGCCGGAGATACAGTTAAGGGTCGGATGGAAACAATGCTTAGCCGGGTCTGGAGGTAGGCTGTCATGCGTATGCTTCTGCTTGAGGGAATGAAGTGGTTTCTGCTTTTATGCGCTCTGGTCTGCATTATACGGATGATCTCCGGCCCGACCTCGTCAGACAGGCTTGTAGCCCTGAATATTCTGTCCGGAGTTGTGTTGGCTTTTCTGATTACACGGGGTGTAAGCGAAGGCCGGGCTCTCTATCTTGATGTTGCCCTGGTATATGATATATTCGGATTTCTGGGATTCCTTGCCATCGCACGCTTTCTTAAGGATAAATTCTCAGGTGATGGAGACGGAAGCTGATGAGACTTGCTCTTGATATCATTGCAGCAGCGGCTTTCCTGAGTGCCGTGATATTCGGAACAGCCGGACTTATCGGACTGTTCCGTTTTAAAGACTCCTACCAGAGACTGCAGGCAGGTTCGCTCTGCGGCACAACTGCAGTATTTTCAATCATGATAGGAGCACTCGCCCTCTCACCGGGTTGGGCAATTGCCGCACGGGTTCTGATAATTGCCGCTTTTTTCATGGTATCATCCCCTACCAGCTCACATATAGTCGCAAGATTTATCTGGAACTCAGGTGTTTCGGGTCAGAAACCTCCCAAAAACAAAGGGAACAGTAATGATTAGGATAATGATACTTATGCTTATAATTCTGGCTGTATATATCCTTACAAGCCGGAATCTCCTGCATGGAATACTTGCACTTTCCGCCTTCAGTCTGATCTCATCCATGCTGTTCTATCTTTTAAAGGCTCCTGATGTAGCAATTACAGAGGCTGCAGTGGGAGCAGGAATATCAACCATCATCTTTGTCTGGGCCATAAAGGTCACTGATAAATGGGATAAAAGCTGATGAAAACTGGAACAAGAACCGTTTTTGGAATTATTCAGATTCTACTTCCGTTATTATTAGTGACTTCTGTACTGCTGCCGGTTTTTATGGAAAACTCCGGCTGGCCGGTAAAAATCAGGGATTATCTGGAGCAGAGCGGACATGAAGAAACCGGCGCGGTTAACATTGTGAGCTCTATATATCTTGGATACAGAGCATACGATACACTTGGTGAGACCATTGTTCTTCTGGTAGCAATCAGCGGAACCATTGGAATGATTGCCTATACCGGTAAAAACATCGATCCGGAGTACTGCAGGGATGACGCTGCCAACAGGGCGGCGGCAGCCGGGAAAAAACCGGTATTTCTGACCCGCAAGCGTACTGTGCTTATGGAAGTTGTGACAGGAAAGCTGGGACCAATAGTGCTGATTTTCGGACTCTATGTAATCCTCTTCGGACATATGTCGCCAGGCGGAGGCTTTCAGGGCGGAGTTGTAATTGCTTCAGGAATAATATTTATAACACTGGGGGCCAGAGGCAATTACAGCAATCTGCTGGCAAGAGCCGATATCCTGAACCGGATAGAAGCCCTGTCTTTTCTTTTATTTGTAATTGCCTCAGGCGCCGGGATTATTACAGGGATAGGCTTTTTTGCAAATCCTTTCAGAGGCACGGAAATTCCGCAGGTAGGGTTTATCATACTGCTGAATGCGGTAATAGGCCTAAAAGTAGGTTCCGGACTTGCCTACATGAGTGTGGCCATGATGGGAGACTTTGAAGCATGTTAGACCGTATTCTGCTGCTGGTTCTGTTTCTTACGGGATTTTACGGAGTTGTAGGAAAGAAGAATATTATTAAAAAAATCTTCGGATTATGCATACTTAACAGCACAATAGTAATCCTCTTTGTAAAGGAAGGCGCGCTAATTGGAGATAGTGCACCCATACTGAGTGAGGGTATAAACTCAATAGTTGACCCGGTACCCCAGGCCCTTATGTTAACTGCTATAGTAATCGGAGTCTGTGTTACTGCCCTTGCCCTCTCTATAGCCTACCGGCTTTTTAATTCAACAGGAACCTTCGATATAGATGAAATCCGCAGAAAAATAAACAGGGACTCAAAATGAGTGCTTCAGATCTGATTTTCCTGCCTGTTCTGCTTCCTCTTTTCGGGGCTGCAGTAGTCTTCTGCTCAAAAGCCTTCTTTAAAAACCGGCAGCAGAAAATTCTTGAATATCTTGGAGCAGCAATCGGCCTGCTCCTTCCATGGCTGATACTGTTTTCGATACTGCCCTGGCTGATGCGGGGAGAGATTTATTCAGGTATAATCGGAGACTGGCATTCCGGTGTCGGAATAACCTACAAGTTTGACGGCCTGGCATGGCTTGTTATTTTTCTTGGATACTCGGTTGCGATGCCTGCCTGGCTCTATTCAGCAGGAGCCGGTCCAAAGGGGCCTAAATTCACCTCAATATTTCTAATTCAGACAGCGGCTCTGACAGCCACTGCTATAACAGCTGATATGTTCAACCTTTTTGTCTGTCTGGAAGTTATGGGAATAGCCTCATACATACTGGTTACCTTTTCAGAGAAAAAGGGAGCCTACCTTGCAGCATTTTCCTATCTGATGGTGAGCGCCACCGCAATGATATTCTTTCTGGCAGGACTCTACGGATTCTACCGGCTGACAGGCGCCCTCTCCTATGAAGGTATAGCTACAGGTCTTTCAGTTCTTGAAAACAACGGAGGGACAACAGCGGCACTTTCTCTGGCACTGGTTGTTGCAGCCGTTGCATTGAGGGTTGCAGTTCTGCCCCTCTACGGATGGCTGCCGGATGCCCATGCAATGGCACCGCACGCAGTTTCTGCAGTTCTGTCGGGAGTACTTATAAAAACTCCGCTTTTTGCCCTTTCAAGAATTCTGCTTATACTCCCCTTCGGTGCAGCAGCCGGCAGGCTGCTTGGCTATGCCGGCGGAATCACAGCCCTTGCTGCGGTTATAATTGCTCTTTCACAGAAAGATGCGAAACGCCTGCTTGCCTATCATTCCATCAGTCAGATCGGCTATATAGTCTGTGCATGGGGAGCGGCTGTAAGTATTGGGCTGCACAGTCAGGCTGGGCTGGTACTGATGACAGCGGCTTTTCTTCACGCCATGTATCATGCAATGTTCAAGGGAGCCCTCTTTCTCACAGTAGGAAGTCTGACGGATCTCACCGGTGAGCGTGATGTATATAAACTTAGAAACGGGGCGGCTCTTCTGAAAAAAGCCGGAGAACGTTTACCGTATACAGCCGTTGCCTTTTTCCTTGCCGCTATGGCAATTTCCGCTATTCCGCCTTTAAACGGATTTGCCAGCAAGTCGGCTCTCCTGTACGGCCTTAAAGGAAGATGGGAATACACAATTCTTACTATCGCAAGCATCGGAACCATTGCTTCATTTATCAAGCTTTCAAGAATCTTTCTGCCCGCCGGGAGGAAGGAGATTGTTGAAAAGTTTGAACCATCGGGAAAACGTATAAGTCCCACTGCTGAAATTGCACAGTTTTTTCTTTCACTCCTCTGCCTTGCAGCCGGAATTGCAGCCCCGTATCTTTCAGTTCTCGTAGGGCATCTTCTCAACCCTGCAGGCATCGATGCCAAGGTAAAAGTCATCCCGCCTACACTATATTCTACAGACAGCCTGATAAAAACAGGAATAATACTCATATGCGGATTAATAATATATCTGCTGTTTAAAACGGCACCGGGCAAATCAGTCCTTAGAATCATCAGAGACCGTCCACGCAGCTACAGCGGTCTTTTCATCTCATTTTCAATCGGTCTTGCCGTCATGGCAGGATGGCTTTTTATGCTTGTGGTCTGAAATTTTCTTTATTAAAATAAAGAAAATCGTATGCGGAGGGACAAATTGAATAAAAAGAGATTTATAGCAGTGCTGCTGATACTTATATCAATAATCCTAATTTCATGTGAAGAAGAGCAGGATTTGGATTATCCTATTCTGACAATACTTCACAGCAGTGATCTGGAAACAGGGGCAAGACTATCAAGGGCTGCGGCACCGCCCGATCCGCCAGTGCTTACAAATATCAGCGGGCAGATGAATGCTGTTTTGTTTCCCGTAGACGGAGAACCCTATGCATACACCGTCTATACAGCAAATGAAGAACGCGGGCCGGTAGCCATAGAAGGCTGTCTGTTTGAGGAGTTTGATCTGAGTGTACCGGTGGAATGGTCGCATAATGCCGGAGATCTTCAGGGGAGCGGCGGTGATTCAAGCGCTATCGCCCTGTACGGAAAATACTATGATTTTACTTTTACCTATGACTCAAGCGAATACACAGTGAGAGTATCCGGCGGGAATGTGGCGCCCTACCAGAAAGGGGATCTGCTTATAGCAGACGGCGGTGTATTTAAATGGTATGATACAGATTCCTCATCACTTGTTGCAGAAACGGAAACACGCCCATCATCCGTAAAGCAGCTTGCAGATGCAAGAGATAAATCTTTCCTCGGTGACATGATTCTTATTCCCATCTCCATATCAATTGCAAATGAAGACGGTACGACTTCAGTTTTTGTTGATGAGACAATCAGCGCAGTGGACATCGATATCGATTTGAGTTCATTCTCAGTAACAGTTGGAAGCACACCGACTGCAGAATCGATTATTCAGAACTTTTATGTTGACTTCTTCCTAGATGCAAATCAGGGTGCAAGTGCTACCGCGAAAGTGGCTTTTGAGAACGATAATGTTCTTAGTGATGATGACGATGATGAGGACGACGGGGAATAGTCTTCCCCGGATCTATTCTTAGATGCAAAACTAAATAATATGGGGGCTGAGAAGCCCCCTGATAAAAACCCGTTATAACACAATTAAATTTTAACCTTCAAGCAGTAGCGGTTACCTTCTCCCCAACGGAATATATTCCATTCACCGATGTAGAGGCTTCGTCAAGATCGCCGCTACCGGCGCAGCCATGATACAGACCTATATACAGGTATAGCTCCCCCTCCACCCCCGGATTATCGGGGTTGCATCCGAAAAACAAGCCTGAAATCAGCAAAACAATTATAGTAAATGCTGAAGTAACTTTTATCTTTTTCATAATTTCTCCGTAATACATAATAGAAACCCATCAATAGGAATCAACCAGCTCTCTTAAATATGGATAACCGCTGTTAACACTGCTGCTGATCGCCCAGGTATTTACAAAGTCCCAACTGCTGCCGTAAAATCCCGAAGACTGCATCTGAGCTGTCGAAAGCATGGAACCTGTAAATGTACCGCTGTTAGTTCCGATTATAGATAAACTGCTGTTGACTGAACTGTCAGCATAACAATTGCTTACTGTAGCTACGCTTGGGTTATTACCCAGAAGGGCACCTAAGCTGTTATAGCCGGAAACTGAACCTGCAGAATAGCAGTTCATAATAACACCGGTATTGTTTCCCGCCAGCCCTCCTACCGCATAAGAAGTCTGCAATCCAGATAGTCCGTTAAAAATGTTTTGACCTGAGACATTGCCTGTTGCACAACAATCCGTTACTGTACCCCCATTATTCTCTCCAACGAACCCGCCGGCATAGGATGTCCCTGTTACAGATCTCGTGGAATAACTGTTTGTAACAGAGCCGCTATTTTTTCCAGCCAGACCTTCATAATAATACCCTTCTCCTGAAACAGCTCCAGTGGCATAGCAGTTAATAATTATTCCACCGTAATTTTCTCCAGTCAGCCCGCCGGCATAGTTGTCTGCGACTGATACAGAGCCTGTAGCATAACTGTTGTAGACAGCATTATCGTTCTTTCCAATCAGTCCGCCAACATGCTCATATGCCGCGATTGTGCCTGTGGAATGACTGCTGAATACCTGTCCGGCGTTGTATTCAATCAGGCCACCTATATTATTAGTCGTTCCCGAGACATTTCCAGAGAAAGAACAGTTGGTGATTGTGCCTGTGTTTGCTCCAGCAAGACCACCTATATTGCTTGTTCCTGTAGCATAACCAGCGATATTGCAATCAATTATTATGCCGCCGGAATTATTTCCAGCCAGAGCTCCCACATAACCTGAACCTATAACTGAGGATTCTGTCAGACATATATTAATTAATTTACCGGAGTTATAACCGAAAAATCCCTGATAATTATCCGATCCGGATGCGTTAATCGTCAGGTTGGAGATTGACCGCCCGCCGCCGTCAAAGATACCGGTAAAAGGGGTTGAATCGCTGCCTACCGGTGTCCAGCTAACGCTATTAAGATCCACATCGACTGCCAGAATATAGTATCCGGCAAGATCTGAGGTTAAGGTGCTGTTTAAGGCGGCTCCATCACTATTAGTGAGAAATGAACTAACTGCAGTAAAGGTAGCAGGCATGTATACAGTGAAAGATATACTGGAAGAGGTATTGCCCACGGTATCTACAGTCTTTAATGTTACATTATAGAAGGTTTCACTAATAAGATCGGTAAGTGTTGCGCTTTCCATACCGTCACGTACTGAAGTTGTGCTTGTAACGGCAGGAGATTCAGCAGGCGATACAAAAATCTCAACATGGTCAAAATCGCTGTCCGCAGGATCAGTCCAGTCCATAACGGCAACGCCTCCGCCGATATGCGAGATGGAAAAATCCGCAACCTCAGCCGGAGCGTCTGAATCATCAACCACGGTTGTCGTCTCGGAAAAAGAGGCATATAGATAAGTATCAGCTTCAATATCGAAGATATACGGGTTTTCAGCAGATATAAGCATGCCGCCGCCCTTTGAATCATACCAGCCGGTAAAGGTGCCCGGAATCTGCCTTGGCCGTGGCTGTTATTCCATCCCCGGCGGAATACACCCCGTTTACTGATGTAACTGCCTCATCAAGAGCTCCGCTTCCGGCGCTGTCATGGGACAAGCCTATATACAGATATAAATCACTATCCACCCCGGGTTCATCGGGGTCGCATCCTGAAAACAAGACTGAAATCAAAATAATTACTGAAGGAACTTTTATCTTTTTCATAGACTCTCCGTAAAAGGTCTTTATATAAAAACATTAACATTACAGGAGTCTGATTTCGTCCGGAATTATAATTCCGAACTCATTTTTTTCGGTATTCAGCGGGAAGGCAGCCTGTCTCTTTTTGAAATGCGGTATAAAACGATGATTTTGAATTAAATCTGGCTGCAATTGATATTTCCAGAATCCCCAGCTCATGAGAAGATTCCAAAAGAGCAATGGCTTCTTTTATGCGGTATGAATTTATATATGTTCTGAAATTGACTTGAAGATATTCATTTAATATTCGTGACAGCTGGTGAGAAGTTATTTTCAGTCTTGATCTTAAATTTTTAAGGTTTATGTTCTCCTGAAGATATAGTTTTTCGTTTTCCATTAGGGCATTAAGGTTTTCCAGAATTGATGAAACATCAATATATTTAATATTGGATTTATTCTGCTGAAGTATCTTTGTTTCCCTTAAAACTTTCATACTGAGTTCAGGATATCTGAAAGAAAACAATACATAGACAGCTCCAATGACTGTAAAGCTGCCTACTCCCAAAATCAGGAAAAAGATCAGTCCTGACATGCCTCCTAATATTAAAAGAACCGAACTTATGATCATCAGGAAAAGAAAAACAATCATCAGACGTATTTCCTTTTCGGGGGTCTCTCCTTTCAGCAATTTAAATATTCTAAAAAGCGTCATCAGAATATAGCCTGAAATGGAGATATCAGAGAATGTTGCTACTAAAAACAGAGGATTTCTTTGTTCGTAAAAAGGAAAATATTCATATCGAAAATGCTCATAAAAGTTTTCACTACGTGCAAAATAATTGATAATTCCTATAAGGCAGAGTGAAAGAATGAAAGGAACCGCATGTATTATATCCCGTTTCTTAAATTGAGCGTTAAACCCCAGAGCCATAGAAAAATAAAACAAAACCGGTAAAATAGAGCTGTTGAAGAATAGCGTTTAATGACATCAAATCATTATAACTTAATAATCGTTAATATCATTAATTTTTAATAAGATTCAGAGAGCACATCATAAACAGGAATATCCCGCCCCGCTCTTTCAAGGTATTCCCTGATTTTTGCAGACAGAGTTTCCGAATCCGCAGAAAAACCGTAGGGGCTGTAGGGATTAATCGTCAGGGCAAGCAGTTTAATCCCGGACTGAACATAGAGTTTGATTCCTTTTATTCTGAATAATTTCATATTGCGCTGGTTAAGAAAAACACGGGTGCCGTCCCGGACAACTATTGAAAAGTTCTCGGCACGCCCCGCAAGCAGAGTTTCTGCAAGACGGTCGGTGAGCGCCCCGTTGAGGACAAGGATGCTATCCCTGGCGATACTGCTGAAATCGACAGAATCAGAAATATTAAAAAGAGTATTCCCGGCCGATTTTATCTCACCCTCGTAAATAACGGCTGAAAGACCCTCGCCAAGAATTTTACCGATTAATTCCGGAGGCTCTTCATGTACCGGGAGCATCAGACGCTCAATTTCCGCCATAGTCCGTTCTGCAATGAGCTCCTCGGTATTACCTACGACAGCTCCGGTTGCAAGGATTATTCCGTCTGCCAGCTCCGGCACCGCGGAACTGCGGCGGTCAAGAGCCCCGTCAACAAGCAGAAGCTCTGAATCAGCAGGAAGCTGTTCTTTCAGCCCGGCAATACCTCTTCTGCTGTTAACTCCTATCAGTTCTACCTCAAAGCCCGCGGAATCATTCTCATACAGGCAGACCCTTCCTATACGGGTCCTGTCTTCCAGTTCACAGATAACCCTGGCCTGCCTGCCGGTACGCTTGAGTATTTCCGAGCCTGTCACGAAATATGAACCGGCAGGTATAAAAATATGAGGCTTTTTTTTCAGGGTTATAGCATCAGTATCCTCACCGTCACGTCCGTATGAAACTACGGTAATCTTCTGCCCCCGCGGCTGAGTTTCCTTAATAAGGGTGTTCATGGTAACGGTCTTGCCCGCGTTCTTGGCAAGACCTATTATCGCAAGAGATTCGACACAGCTGTCATTGATAATATCTATGAGCCTATTCGCCCTGTTTTTTACCATTCAGGCTCCTCATCCTCCTGACAAGACCTTTTGGTTCCAGGGCAAGCTTTTTTCCGTTGAGCAGTTTAGCCACTCCATCCAGAGGCCCGTACTCATCATTTTTACACAGCTCGCACCAGCATTCCGAAAAGATATTGGCCGGCTGAGTGTAGGTGGTTATTACCCCCTCATAGTTTCTGAGCACATAACGTTTGTCCGAATGCGATAGAAGATAATTGGGCATAAGAGGGATTTTTCCGCCGCCGCCGGGGGCATCAACTACGTATGTAGGAACAGCCATACCTGTTGTATGGCCGCGCAGGCTTTCAACAATCTCAATGCCCTTTGAAACCGAAACCCTGAAATGCGATATGCCGCTTGAAAGATCGCACTGGTAGATATAATAGGGTTTGACCCGGATCATCAGAAGCTCATGCACAAGCTTTTTCATAATCCTCGGACAGTCGTTTACATCACGAAGAAGAACACTCTGGTTGCCGAGCGGAATTCCCGCGTTGGCAAGTTTTTCGCATGCCTGCTTTGCCTCATAGGTAACCTCGGAGTAATGGTTGAAATGAGTATTTATATAGAGTGGATGATATTTTTTCAGCATGTCCGTGAGTTCATCGGTTATCCTCATCGGCATTACTACCGGTGTTCTTGTTCCTATCCGGATTATCTCAACATGCGGGATTTCCCGCAGAGCTTTAAGTATCCGTTCAAGATATGAATCAGCCAGCGTAAGCGGATCACCTCCGGATATAAGGACATCCCTTACCTCGGTATGCTCCCGTATGTAATCAATTGCCATTTGAATACGGTCCCAGCTCATATGGGTATCCTTCTGGCCGACGAGTCTCCGACGTGTACAGTGCCGGCAGTTCATTGAACAGATACTCGTAACAAGAAGAAGAACCCGGTCAGGATACCTGTGAGTCAGTCCAGGCACCGATGAATCAACATCCTCATGAAGAGGATCGTCCATATCCGATTCATCGTAATTAAGTTCCTCTACCCTCGGAATTGCCTGAAGTCTGACTGAGCAGAGTTTGTAGCTCCTGTCCATAAGCATGGCGTAATAGGGGGTGATGGACATTTTGAACTTTTTAAGCGTTTTTTCAAGATCTTCAATTTCTTTTTCATCAAGCTCTGTAATCTTTGAAAGTGTTTCAATATCGGTAATGCAGTTTTTCATCTGCCATCGCCAGTCGTTCCATTGCTCTTCCGTTACATTACTGTAAAGCGGCACATCCTTATAGCTGACTCTGCTGTATTTTTTCATAGTAACCTACCTAAAAAATCTGATAATAAAATCAAGTATTACTTTCGCGGTTTCAACCACTGAATCAATTATTACGTATTCATCCGGACCGTGGTAGTTTCCGCCGTCCGGACCGAAGATATAGGCCGGGATTCCCGCCCTGCTGCTTATATAATTAAAATCACCGATGCTTGAAAAATAAGCTGTATCAGCCTCCCGGCCGGTAACATCTAGGATGCTTTCCATCAGGAGTCTGCTTTCAGGACTGTTTTTATCCACAACATAGGGATGAAAGCCTTCGCTTCCCGGCCCCGGAGCCCCACGAAACTTGACCTCATAGTCACAGCGGATTCCGGCGCGCTGCGCAGCAGCATCAATCTCCTGCATAAGCAGCTGCGGGTCCTCACCGAGTGTTACATGCCGCAGCACCGTAACAGACGCATCCTCCGCAACAGAGCAGGTCTTTCCCCCTCCGCTAATTCCGGTAATACAGATCGAACCACTTCCAAGCGGCGCTCTTTCCGGAAGAGCTGTTTTCTCAAGCTCGCATATAAACCTTGACGCCTCGGAGACCGCATTCAGCCCATCCTCAGGAGCCGCGGCATGGGCGCTGCGTCCGGTAAACTTCACAGTAAAATGCCACCCACCCCTGGCCCCGAGGCAGAGGCAGGGAAACGCAACCCCGCAGAAGGCGGCGCTGGGCTCCGGAACAAGTGCGATATCGGCCCTGCTGATTATTCCGTCATTAATCAGGGCATCAGTTCCAAGTCCGTAGGGTCCCTCCTCACCGCTTACGAATGTATACTGCAAACATCCCCGGAACTCCGGTTTAATCATGCTGAAGGCCTCTATAGCAAGCATTGCAGCGGCAACCCCGCCTTTCATATCCAAAGCACCCAGACCATAGAGTCTGCCGTCGGCAATTTCAGCGGCAAGAGGATTTCTTGTCCACCCCTCGCATATATCCACTGTATCAAGATGACCGTTTATAAGAAGTTTCGGACCGCCGCTGCTTCCGCGCAGCTCGCCGACGACATTCCTGCCGCTTACTCCGGTAATCTTTGTTTCGGAAAAACTGTGAAACTCCGCCGGCAGATGTCTGTCCGCAAGCCAGCTGTAAACAAAATCTACAATCCCGGCTTCCCTGAAATAAGGGCTGTGTATACCGGCGAGTTCCGAGAGAAGACCGGTTACGCTTTTATAATTTATGTATTTTTCAACAGCTGCCTGCGGTATCATCAGGTATAAAGTTCCTCAAACATTTTCCTGAGTACAGGATTTTCCTTAAGAACCTGCAGTGTAATTTCCGCGTGGTCCTTGGTGTATCCGTTTCCGATTATCATGTTGATATCCTTTCCTACTCCCTCAGCGCCCAAAGCGGCCTTTGTAAAGCTTGTAGCCATGCTGAAGAAATACAGGGTGCCCTCATCTTTTGTACATAGAATTGAGCCCATCTCGGTATCGGGAACGTTGACATTGTTTATAACGATATCGGCAAGCCTGCCGTCTGTCGCTTTCATGATCATTTCATAAAGTTCAACGGGTTTCGATGCATCAGCCTGAAGGACAATATCGGCCAGGCCTGTTTTAATAATACGCTCAACCCCGCCTTTGCTGTGGGACAGGCCTATTACCCTTCCGCTGACACCCGCACGTTTTTTTGCCTCATGCAGACAGAGCAGTCCTGATTTTCCTCCGGCTCCGATTATCAGAACTGTATCACCGGGATGAACAAGCTTCGCCGTCTGTGCGGGGGCTCCGGCTACATCAAGGACAGCCAGGGCAAGCGATTCTTCCATCCCCTCCGGAAGTTTGGCGTAAATTCCCGATTCAAACAGAACAGCCTGAGCCTTTACCCGCACCTGGTCGATATCTGATTTCACCTCGATGATCTTTTCAATCTTAAGTGGCGTAAGAGATAGCGATACGAGGCTGATGATTTTTTCACCCACGGTCAAATCACGATCTTTCAGCTTTTCGCCGATACCGGCAATAGTCCCTATCAGCATTCCACCTGAGCCGGTAACCGGATTCTGCATCTTGCCCCGCTCGTTTACTATAGAGAGAATCATCTCACCGATTTTTTTCTCATCACCACCGCAGGCTTTTTCTATCTGTGTAAAACTTGCGGAATCTATGTTAAGTGTATCAACATCTATAAGTATCTCGTTATCATAGATATCCATTGAATTATCTATCTTGAGAGCCGGCTGAGGCAGTACCCCTTCCGGCTCAATAACCCTGTGCAGGCCGAAAATATTTCCCTTCTTCATTTATTTCTTCTCCCTGATATTAAGTATAGCTCTGGCCTCCGCCGGGGAGGCAATCTCCCGTCCGGCTTCTTCCGCAATTCTTGTAATTCTAGCAACGAGTTCGGCATTGCTTTTGGCAAGCCTGCCCTTTGAGTAATAAATATTGTCCTCAAATCCAACCCTGACATGACCTCCGAGCATCATCGTATGCAGGGCAACAGGCAGCTGATGCGATCCGATTCCGGAAGCTGTCCATGTAGCACCTTGTGGAAGCTGCTCAACAAGAAAGAGCAGGTTTTTTACCGAAGCAGGCATAGCTCCCGGAACGCCGAGAACAAGGTTGAAATGCAGATGTTCCGGAAGAAGACCATCCTTGCCAAGCCGTAGGGCGTTGTAAATATGGCCCGTTTCAAAGCATTCAAACTCGGGAATAATATTATCAGCCTTCATTCTCTGCGCAATATTTCTCATCAGAGGCAGATCATTGGTAAAAACCTCGTCCCCGAAGTTTATAGTACCGCAGTCAAGTGTGGCCATTTCCGGAATCAGATCAAGAACCTCTATACGTTCAGCGGCGGACATCCCCGCGGCGCCTCCGGTGGAGGGCTGAATTATCGCGCTGACCCCGGCCTGCTTCATTGCTTCAACTGCCGCCCTAAAGTACTGTATCCTCTGGGTCGGCAGTCCTTGCTCATCCCTTACATGAAGGTGAATAACCGAGGCACCTGCAAGTTCTGCTTCAAGCGCCGTAGACGCAAGCTCCGCTGCCGTAACCGGAAGATTGGGATTATCATCTTTTGTAACTTCCGCACCGCAGATCGCGGCGGTGATTATCAGCTTTTCCAATCTACACCCCCTGCTGTTCCGGCAGTCTTTTCTCCAGAAGCTGTGCAATAAATGATGCAACATCTGGAGGCAGTGAGCCGGGACCGAAGCCGGCATCGAACCCGAGTTCCAGGGCAAGCTCATGACTTATACGGGGGCCCCCGGCTATCAGAATAAAGCGGTCTCTTATATTTTCCGCCTCAAGCAGTTCAACCAGATTCGTCAGATTTTTGATATGGATATCCTTCTGAGTTACCACCTGTGAGACGAGGATAGCATCGGCTTTCACCTCAACTGCCTTTTTTATCAAATCTTCATTGGGAACCTGGCTTCCGAGATTCCAGGTGTTTATTTCGGGATAACGCTCAAGACCGTATTCGCCGGCATAGCCTTTCATATTCATTATTGCATCCAGGCCTACTGTATGAGCGTCAAAACCGGTGCAGGCCCCGACAACATTAATCTTTCTTCCGATTTTCTCTTTTATAAGATCGTTAATTTCATAGAAACTGAGAACCGGAGTTTCGACCTTTGGAATGCTGATTTCCGATACGTCCACAGAAGCACTGCACTTACCGTAGAGAATGTGAAAGCTGAATCCCTCGCTTAAATCCTGACTTGATACATTGCTCACATTTTGAAGCCCCATCTGCTCAGCAAGCTGTTTAGCTGCTTCAGAAGCTTCCGGTCCCGCCTGCATGGGGATGGAAAAACTTATCTGCACCATTCCGTCGTTAAGAGTATCTCCGTAGGGTCTTATTTCTGAATTTACGCTCATACCAGTCCCAGCCTTTTTTTGAAGATGTCCATAAATGGATTGATGTAATTAGCGCTAATGCCTGTAACTCCGTCATTACCCTTACCGCCTTCACGGGGCCGTGAAATATCGGCAAACATTTTATCTTCTATAGCCTTCATCAGCCCCTTCTCCGCAACTGTTTCAAGCATATCGGTGGTCTGTCTGAGAATCTCATCAGCTCTGGACTGAATAATTCCGTCGGGACGGTAGCTTATTTCATCATGAAGGTGCCTGGCATTGTTGAAGATATATTTTGCGTTCTGGATACTGAGTGCCCTGTCCTGAATAAAGGGAGTGTGAATGGCTTCTGTCATCATTCCCAGCAGCTGAATACTCTGCCCGGTCATCACAGAAGCCAGATTGAACATCCCGTCCATAATATGCCCCTTAAAGATATTTCCGGTCATATACTTTGTTGGCGGCATATACTTTATCGGGCATTCCGGAAATATCTGCCTTATAAGCTGTGCCTGTGCTATTTCAAGCAGAAAGCCGTCTTCCTTTTCCGGATTAATCTCAAAGGCGTGCCCCAGTCCTATAAGATGCTTGGGCATCCCCGAGCGCAGGGCAAGTTCCTCGTTTATAAACTGTGATGCAAGAACAGTGTGACCGTTTTCAATAGCATCAGCTGTAGTCAGATAATTGTCCTCACCCGTATTTATAATTATCCCTGCGCAGGCATTTATCATCCTTGAAAAGTACTGATCGATGAATGTCCGCTGCATGTTGATGTCACGGAACAGGATTCCATACATTGCGTCGTTGAGCATCATATCAAGGCCTTCAAAGGCACCCATAACTGCAATCTCGGGCATGCAGAGTCCCGAAGCATAATTAACAAGGTGAATGTATCTTCCGGTTTCTTCGGTGACCTCATCCAGAGCCTTTCTCATAATGCGGAAATTTTCCTGAGTAGCATAGGTTCCGCCGAAGCCCTCGGTTGTTGGTCCGAAGGGGACGTAATCAAGAAGGCTCTGGGCCGTTGTACGGATAACTGCAATTATATCAGCCCCCTGCCTTGCGGCGGCTTTAGCCTGCACTGTATCCTCGTATATATTGCCAGTAGCGACAATGACGTACAGAAGAGGCGTCATCCCTGCAGGATATTTTGAATGAAGCTCTTTCCTCAGCTCAATAGATTCATCAAAAAGACTAATACGCTCTTCAAGAAGCGGACCGGCAGTACGCCGGATTTCATCGTCGGAATATTGCCTTGAGTCTGTTATTACATACTCTCCCTTTCCTACAGCCAAAGCTATTTCCCGCGGTGATTTACCGGTCTCTATCATCGCATTTACTAACCAGTAAAAGATTCCGTCATCAAGTTTTCCATGCGTCTTAAGCTGTTCAACAAGAACATTGGGCAGCGGTATTCCCTGCTCATCCACACCGTCTATCCCCAGCAGCCTGGCAATTGTTCGTTCAACCGAGGTAGTGGTACGGCCGGTTATGGACGACATAACATTATCGGAAATTCTGACAGCGGCATCTCTGCATCTGCCAAGTAGATCCTTATCTATTCGTATTTTTTCTTCCAAAAGGAAACCTCCGAAGGTAACTTGCTATTTATCTTTAAATTTTAATGCAAGAAGCATGCCAGCACAAAAAGGCCTGAATTTACCCTTTTTTCAGTTGTTCAACCCAAAATCAGAAGGAACGCTGATTCATATTCAGTTCAGTTGAGTTATTTATGAATCAGTGCTAATATTCAGACGGAGGCCGAATTGAAAATCAAAGAACTTGAAGCTGAACTTGCCAACAGGCAGCAGCTTATCAGAGAGCTTGACACCATTATTGATTCAGTGACAGACGGCATATATATCACAGACGGCAACGGAATTACACTGCGCACAAATAAAGCCTTCGAAGACATCACAGGAATAAAATCATCAGAAACTACCGGTAAGACTGTCGATGAGCTTGTAGAAACCGGTGTGTATAACAAATCAGTCAGCACCCTGGTTCTCGAATCCAGAGCAACTACAAGCGTTGCTGAAACCCTCCCCAACGGGAAGGAAGTGATTCTAACCGGTACGCCTATCTTCGATGAAAGCGGAAATATCACCCGTGTTGTTACAACTCTCCGGGATATGGCCGATCTTAAAAATCTTGAAACGCGCCTTGCCCAGACGGAAAAAAGAAATGAACTTTACCGTATGGAGGTTCTTAATCTCCGGCTTCAGCAGATGAAAATGGAGCACGTCATTATTTCATCACAGCAGATGAAAGACATTATGAAATTTGCCCTCAGACTTGGTGAAGTCGATTCCACCGTCCTCATAACAGGAGAATCCGGAGTAGGAAAGGAAATAATTTCACGGGCTATCCATAATGCCGGAACGAGTGTGAATAAGCCGCTTATCACCGCGGTCTGCAGCGCTATTCCCGAGAATCTTCTTGAAAGTGAACTATTCGGCTACGAAAAAGGTTCGTTTACCGGAGCTGATCGCGGCGGAAAGCAGGGACTTTTTGAGGTAGCCGAGGGCGGAACCCTCTTTCTCGATGAAATAGGTGATATTAGTCTGAACCTGCAGGTTAAACTGCTGAGAGCCATACAGGAAAAGGAAATTACCCGTATCGGGGGCCGGAAACCAATTAAGATTAATGTACGAATTATATCAGCCACCAATAAAAACCTGAAAAAAATGGTGCAGGAAGGAACATTCCGCCAGGATCTCTATTACAGACTGAATGTTGTACCTATTCATATTCCGCCTCTCCGGGAGCGCAGGGATGATATTATCCCGCTGATAAATCATTTCATAGAGGTCTTCAATCTCAAATTTAATAAACAGCTGCGGTTTTCTCCTGAAGCCCTTGTTCTGCTTGAATCCTACGACTGGCCCGGAAATACCAGGGAGCTGGAGAATACAATTGAAAGAATAGCAGTTCTCTCCTCCGGAAAACTTATAACCAGGGAGGATCTGTCTGATTATATTAAAGAGGAAGTTATTATAAAGCCTGAGGGATTATCCGTGCACATACAGCCGCTGACTGAAGCAGTTGAAGCCTTAGAAAAAAAGCTTATTAGCAATGCCTGGCAGAAATACCGGTTCACAAGAAAAATGGCAGCCGCACTTGAGATAAGCCAGTCTACTATAGTCCGGAAAATGAAGTATTACGGCGTCGGCGAACGAGCTGATTCATAAATGAATCAGCCCCCTTTTTTTACTGCCAGAAGCCCAGCCTGATTGACTTTTATAGACAAAATCAAACTTTTTAACCAAAAATAAGCCTTTTCCCGGATTGAACCTGTCAAATTCAGCCCTGTTTCTGGCACAGTTCCTGCATTCCTTTTTGTACAATTTAATTCAGAGGTAAAAATAATGGTTCCTGAAAAAAAACTGACCCAATCATTCAAAGAACTTGAAAGAGCAAAAAAACTGATTCCCGGAGGAGTTCTCGGAATAAGAAGACCCTATAACTTCGTGGACGGAGAATATCCTGTTTTTATCGAGGAGGGAAAGGGCGGTAAAATCACCGATATCGACGGAAACGAATATATAGACTACCTGTGCGCCTACGGCCCTATCATCCTGGGGTACAGAGAACCGGAGGTTGATGAGGCTGTAATAAAACAGATACGCGACAAGGGGTTCTGCTTTTCCCTGACTCAGTCCTACCAGAATGAACTTGCCGAAAAACTCAGCGAAATAATTCCATGTTCCGAGATGAGCCTCTTCGTTAAAACCGGTTCCGATGCAACCACAACAGCAGTGAGGCTTGCAAGAAGCTATACCGGCAGAGACAAGATAATGCGCTGCGGTTACCACGGCTGGCATGACTGGTGTGTAGAGGTGAAGGGCGGAATTCCGGCAAAACTGTACGAGGATGTATTTGAGTTTCACTACAACGACCTGCAGGGCCTGGAAGATCTGATGAAAACTCAAGGAGATCAGACAGCCGCTATAATAGTTACTCCAGTGGGGCATCCGCTGGCACATAATATGGAGGAACCGGCAGAGGGCTTCCTTGAAGGCGTGCAGGAACTGGCCCGGAAATACGGAGCGGTTCTTATCTTTGATGAAGTTCGCTCTGGCTTCAGAGTCAGTATAGGAGGAGCCCAGAAATACTACGGAGTAACTCCTGATATGGCTGTATTCGGAAAGGCCATGGCAAACGGCTATTCCATCGCCGCTGTTACCGGCAAATCTGAAATTATGAAAAAGGGGGAATCGGATGTTTTTATCTCTTCCACTTATTTCCCGAACAGTCTTGGCTATGTTGCCGCGTTAAAAACTATCGAGATCCTTGAACGTGACAGCATCCTCGATAGAATTTGGGAAAAGGGTACCTGGTATATGAATGAGGTAAACCGGATACTTGAAAATTCCGGAAAGGGCATTGAACTCTCAGGCATTCCGCCCATGTCATTCATCACATTCAATAAGGACATTGATCCCGCATATAAAAAACGCAGAAACGACTTCTATACCTATCTGATAAGAAACGGAGTATTCCAGCAGCCTTACCATCATGGATACATCTGCTACCGGCATACTCAGGAAGAGCTGGAATATACTGTCAAAGTAATCCGGGAGGCTGTTGATATTATCTGAAATATTCCGGGCGGAATGCCCGGATTTTTATCTTCATAAAGGCTTAGGCATTCAGCTAAAAAGCTCAGCCCTTGCTGATGAACTCTGATTTTATCTGCTCAATTATTCCGGGAGTTGTGATAATTTTATAACCGGTCATAGCAAGGGCCTTACCGACTTCAAGCATAATATTGTACGCCTTCTGTGTGTCGCATAAAGCCGCATATTCACGGGTATGGCCTATGACTACATCCTCAGAAATCGAAATCACAGGATGAATCGCAGGCACTACCCTGCTCACATTTCCCATATCTATTGAACCGGTTTTTTCGGTATGCCTTGCTATATCAACATAAGCAATTTCATCAAGACTCTCACTGAAAAGGCCTTCCATAACGGTATTGCTTTCCATTGCATCATATGGATTGCCGTAAAGGGTCACTTCAAGCTCTGTCCCCGATGCGAGAGCACCGGCTTTCGCACAGTCCATGACGCGCTCTTCAATATATGCAAGGTAATCATTGTCCTTCGAACGGATACATATTTCGGCAACCGCGTAATCAGGAACTACGTTGCTGGCTTTTCCGCCTTCCTTGATTATTCCGTGAATGCGCGTATCCTCTCTAAGATACTGCCTCAGGTAATTAATGTTGGTAAAAGTAAGCATTACACCGTCCAGTGCATTTCTGCCCTTTTCCGGCTCGGATGCTGCATGTGCGTTTCTACCCCTGTAGCCGAACAGCCAGGTTTTGCATGCAAGTGACTCGGTATGAATTGAAGTACCGTAGCCGGAATGAAACATCATGGCGGCATCGATATCATCAAATATACCAAGTTTTATCAAATCGACCTTACCGCCGCTTATCTCTTCATCCGGAGTCCCTATCAGAACAACCTCAAACGGAACATCAGCACCGCACTCTGCAAGGGCCACAGCGGCGGCAACACTGGCGCCGCCTATCAGGTTATGCCCGCAGGCATGACCTATTTCGGGCAGGGCATCATATTCGGCACAGAAACCGATCCGCAGTCCGCCTCCGCCGTTAACCTTACATACAGCTGTGAATGCTGTTTTCAGCTCTCCGACACCCCGCTGAACATCATCGAAGCCGTGCCTTTCAAGGAAACCGCAGATTGCCTCCATGGCAATAAACTCATTGCCGCCGATTTCCGGATTATGGTGAATGGTTCCGGCCATCTCGACAAGTTCCAGCCTGTATTTCTCAACGGCATTTGTAATCTCTTTCAAACCTGCCATTTCAGCCCTCCGCCGCAAAAGATTCTGCAAGGTGGCATGAGACAAAATGATTATCCTTCATCTTTCGCAGAGCAGGTTCCTGAGTCCTGCAGATATCCTGTGCAACCGGGCATCTTGGATGGAACCTGCAGCCGGACGGAAGGTTTATTGGATTTGGAGTTTCACCTTTCAGGATCGATTTTTTTCTCTTACCTGAGGATTTAACATGGGGCATTACATCAATGAGTGCCCTTGTATAGGGATGAAGCGAATCACCCACAATAAGTGCTGGCGGACCTATCTCCACAATCTTTCCAAGATACATAATTGCAATCCGATCCGATATCAGCCAGGCCAGGGACAGGTCGTGCGTGATAAACAGATATGAAATCCCCATGCGGTCACGAAGACCTACCATCAATTTCAGAATATCCGCCCTTATTGACACATCCAGCATAGAAACAGGTTCATCAGCAACAATGAATTCCGGTTTCATGATCAGCGTGGTGGCAATAGCAACACGCTGCCTCTGTCCACCGCTAAGTTCATGCGGAAACCTGTGAAGATAATCTTCTGCCGGTGTGAGTCCGGCCCAGGTGAGGGCTTCTATAACCCTTTCACGCTGTTCAGCAGCCGTTTTTACCAGCCTGTTTACAACCAGCGGCTCAGCTACTATATCCTGAATCAGATACCTCGGGTTAAGAGACTTATACGGGTCCTGGTAGATTATCTGAGCTTTCTGTCTAAAAAGTGAGAGTTCCCGGCCTTTTTTGGCGTGAATCTCATTCCCGTCAAAAAGGATTGTCCCGTCTGTTTTAGGAACCAGCGAAAGCAAGGCCTTTCCAAGTGTAGTTTTACCGCTTCCGCTCTCACCTACCAGCGAGACAATCTCACCCTTTTTTATTTCAAGGTTGATTCCGTCTACCGCTTTCACCCGGCTTTTATTGTTTTTTATAACTTCTTCGAAAAAACTCTTCCGTATATCAAAATGAATCTTAAGATCCTTAGCTTCAATTACAGCACTCATTTTAAAACTCCTGACCCGCTGTGGCAGGCAACAAAGTGGCCGTTTCCAAGATCCTGATATTCCGGTACCTCAGATCTGCAAACATCGCAGGCAGAATCGCATCTGGGATGAAACCTGCATCCGGAGGGCGGATTAATAAGATTCGGAGGGGTACCGGGTATTGATGAAACCATTTCCCGTTTTCCGTTAACATCAGGAAACGATTCAGCCAGCTTAATGGTGTACGGGTGAGCGCTCTTCTGCAGAACATCTTCGGTTTTTCCTATTTCAACGATGTTTCCAGCATACATTACGGCAACCTTGTCAGCAATCTCTGAAAGAATAGAAAGATCATGTGTAATAAGAATCAAAGCCATATCTTTTGAACTGCACAGCCTTCGAAGCAGATCGAGTATCTGCGCCTGGACAATTACATCAAGACCGGTGGTCGGTTCATCACCAATGAGAAGTTTTGGGGAACATGCGAGTGCCATTGCAATCATTACCCGCTGCTTCATACCGCCGCTGAATTCATGCGGATAGTTGTTAACCCTTGCCTTGTCTATTTCCACAAGTTCAAAAAGCTCAATGACCTTTTCCTTTGCGGCCTTCGGAGTATATTTTTCATGAAGCATTATAACCTCGGCTATCTGTTCTCCAACCTTCATTACCGGATTAAGAGCATTCATCGCACCCTGAAATACTATAGAAAAATCCTTCCACCTTCTCTGCCTGAGCTCCTCTTCAGAAAGTTTCAGCAGGTCTGTACCGTCAAGAATCACCTCGCCTCCGGTGGATTCTCCCTCCCTGGGAAGAAGCCTCGCAATCGAAAGCGCAAGTGTTGATTTACCGCAACCGGATTCTCCGACTACGCCAAGGGTTTCTCCCTTTCCGAGACTGAAGCTGACGCCGTTTACAGCCTGAACCAGGCCGGCCTTTATAGTAAAATTTGTAACAAGATTATTTATTTCAAGTAATTCCATGTATCTACCTGCGCCTCAGTTTGGGATTCAGTATTTCATCAAAAGCGTATCCGAGGAATGTAAACGAAAGAACAACAAGAATTACGCATATTCCCGGTGGAATAAGAAACCAGAAAGCGCCGGCACTGGAAGCCCCTGACTCAAACGCAAAATGAAGCATCATTCCCCAGCTTGGGCGAAGTGTATCTCCCATGCCGAGAAAGCTTAGTGTTGTCTCGGATATAATAGCTACTGCTGCAATCAGTATTGTATTTGCAAATACAAGCGGGAAAACATTCGGCATTATATGCTTGAACATTATATGTAGATGTCGGGCTCCTATAGCCCTGGCCCTTTCAACATACTGATTCTCCTTTACGGTAAGGGTCTGGGCACGCACTACTCTTGCAGTTCCCGACCAGCTTGTAAGACCGATAACAAAGATAATATTCCAGATATTACTGCCCAGTATGGCGGCTATTACAAGCATCAGAGGCAGCCAGGGCAGAACAAGAAAGATATCGGTAAAACGCATAAGGAGCATGTCGGTTTTGCCGCCGAAATATCCGGAAACAATTCCTATTACCGTACCGAGCATCATTGAGATAACCGTGGCAAGAACCCCTACCAGAAGGGAAACCCGGGATCCGGAAATGAGAGCTCTCATTACATCCCTTCCCATATCATCAAGTCCAAGCGGATGCTCAAGACTCGGAGCGGCAAAAACATCGGTACCGTTGCCGAACTCAAGCGGATCGTAGGGAAGAAAAAGAGGTCCAAAAATAGCAATCAACAGAAAAAACGAAAACATGATAAATCCTGCCATTCCCATCCGGTTCTGCAAAAAGGCATCAAGAAGGTCTTTATTCCTGTTTTTAATACCAACACCACTGTCATTTAACTTATTTGTATCAACCATCATCCCTTTACCCTCGGATCAAGATAACTGTAGAGAATATCAGCGATGAGGTTTGCGCCGATTACTGCGATGCTTACCAGCATGAAAATTCCCTGGAGCAGAGGATAATCCCTGTTTATCAGGGCCTCATACATGAGTCTTCCAAGCCCCGGCCAGGAGAAGATTGTTTCAACCTGAATTGCTCCGCCTATTACAAGGCCCAGGTTTATAGCGATTATTGTAGTCATAGGCAGCAGGGCATTAGGTACAGCATGCTTCATAATTACATACTTTTCCTTAAATCCCTTAGCCCTCGCCGTGGTTATATAATCTTCGGTAAGAACTTCCATCAGAGTATTCCGCATTATCATTGTATACTCACCTATCATCACCAGTGAGAAGGTAAGAACCGGAAGGACGGAATGCCAGCCTATATTAAAAAACCTGTCAAAAAAGCTGTAGAAACTCATTCCGGGAGTTACCATTCCGGTTGTCGGGAAAATACCAAGCTGAACACTGAAAATTACAACCAGAACAATTCCAAGCCAGAATGTCGGCATTGAATAGGTAATAAGTGAAAAACTCAGAGCGATAACATCTATTTTCTTTCCCCTCTTCCATGCCGATATTATTCCAATCAGAGTTCCCACAATGATTGCAATAATTTCTGCAACACCAACAAGAAGAACAGTCGGGAATACCCTTGCCCCTATCACTTCCACAACGGGTTTTTTAAATGTAAAGGAAAGACCCATATCCCCTTTAAACAGCTGACTGATATAAATTCCGAACTGGGTATACCATGGTTTATCAAGCCCGAACAGGCTTCTGATATGAGCAATCGATTCAGGTGAAGCCTTGGGATTCCTCATTACCATCTGCATAGGATCCCCCGGGATTACCCTGAATAGAAAATAATTTATTATCAGAACAGCCAGTACGGTTATCAGAGATTGAAAAATCTTCCTTAGGATGTAGCCTTTGTTCATTCCTGTCTCCATAAAAAATAATGGCCGGAGTAAGCCTAAAAGCATTACTCCAACCCTATTAAATACTTCGCCTGCGATTATCTTACAGGCTTTACATTCAGGTAGTTATACCATGTTAGATTGTAAATATAAGGACCGTTCTCGGGAATCTGTTTCCAGCCTGTGAACATATCAGTTCGGACAGCCTGAATGCTGATATCATAGGTAAGAACGATATAAGGTGCATCCTCATAAATAATCTTCTGCATTTCCCATACCATTTTCTGTCGTTCAGCCTTGTCAATTATTGTTGCCTGATCAAGAAGCATCTGATCATAAACAGGGTTTGAATAGTTACAGTCGCTGTTATTACCGATCTGATCAGTACTCATGACTCTGAGAATTATTGTCGGGTCAACATCGGTACCCCATCCCCAGATAAACATATCGAAATCGTATGAATAGATTTTATCAAGAAGAAGACCGTCATCTACAGTTTCAATGGTGATGTCAATACCGGCATCCTTCAGATTTCCGGCTATCATCTGTCCGGCCTTGATCTCATCGGTACTGTCTGAGCGGCATGTAAGTGTAAAACTCATCTTATCACCGGCAGCATTCTCTCTGATACCGTCGCCGTCCTTATCGGTATACCCTGCTTCCTCAAGTACGGCTTTTGCCTTTGCAAGGTTATAATTTCTTATTTCTACAGCAGTTGGTTCATAATGCCAGAAATCATCTGGTACAATTATTGTAGTACCCGGATTTCCCTGGCCTGAATAGGCAACATCAATAATATTATTTTTGTCCATTGCATACTCAATAGCCTGGCGTACTTTCTTGTCCATCAGAATCGGATTACCAAGGGATTCTTCATAGGGTGTACAGTTGAAAGACAATTCAGTGAATCCGAACATTGTCCCTGAAATTACATCTACGTTCTTATCTTCCTTAAGAGTTTTTATCTGGGTCGCATTCAGGTAGATGGCAGCTCCGAGCTCTCCGGTTTTAATTGCCTGACCCATGGTATCGGCATTCGCATACAGCACAAAAACCAGTTCATCGATTTCAGGAACTTTTCCGAAATAGTCCTTGTTTGCTGCAAGCTTAAGGTATTCACCCTGCTGCCACTCAACAAATTTGAATGGGCCTGTACCAACAGGACTTTCATTTTCCCATATTTCCAGATCTTCATCCGAAATATCCGTCCAGATATGTTCAGGAAGAATCGGAGTTGTTACCATGAGCATATTAGCCTTCGGCTTTTCAGTTCGCAGAATTACAGTATCAGCAGCAGGACATTCAATTGACGAAATACCGGCAAGAGAATCAGCAAAAAGGCCAAGACCTGTATCGAGCAGTCTTTCATATGTGTATTTAACATCTGCAGAAGTAAATTCTACCCCATCGTGCCACTTCACTCCCTTTTTCAGATGGAAGGTCCATGTCAGGTTATCTGCGCTGGTTTCCCAGCTTTCAGCAAGGTTTGAAACAGGCTGAAGATTCTCATCAAAGTTAAGCAGTGAATCATAGATCAGGTGAATAATCTCTGAACCAGCCTGTGTATAGCAGATAAACGGACTTAGACTGTCCCCCTCGCTTCCCCAGCCGATTCTTAATACAGACGGAACCTGTTTGCCTTCTTTTTGGCCGCCGGCGAAAACCGCTCCTGCTGCTAAAAGAACCATCATTGCTACTATAGCAATCTTTTTGAAAGTCATAGATCTCTTTTGCATTTTCTACCCCTTAGTATTTTTATCCTTTGAATTATCAAAGGGTTCCGGACTCTTCAATAAAGAAACGGCCTTCATCACCGTCTATCAACGCTGTTACCCCGAACGGTACAGTGGCCTTATCCCTTGCATGCCCCAGCGGTAATCCGTAAATCACAGGTACACCAAGAGGTGCAAGCCAGTCTTCAAGCACATCCTCAAGGCTGAATGTTGTGTGATAAGCCGGATCAAGTTTTCTGGGCACACAATTTTCACAGACACCTACTACTATGCCTGCAACCTCCTGAAGCTTTCCCGCATTACTCATGTGAGACAGCATGTGATCAAATATCCATGGTTCAGTGTCTACATCCTCGATAAGAAGAATTTTATCCTTCACATCAATCTCGTATGGTGTTCCCAGAGTTCCGCAGATCAGGGTAAGGTTTCCTCCGATCAGTTCCCCCCGGGCTTTTCCCCTGCCGATCCTGTTAACCCACCCCTTATTGCTTGCCATCGGGATCTCACCTATTGGTTCACTTGTTGTAAGAGCCTTTAACAGATAATCCTTTGTGTAATCGGAGAGTTCCTCAGAATTCAACCCGTCATTGCCGGGACCGTGAAAGGTAACCAGACCCGACATCTTATAAAATGCAAGATGAAGTGAGGTGATATCACTGTAACCGGTAAAAATTTTCGGATTGCTTTTTATCATATCGAAATCAAGGTACTTGAGTGTCCTTGCACCGCCGTAGCCGCCCTGGGTTACGAAGATTGCATCTATGTCGTCCCTTGAAAACATTTCATTTATGTCGGAAGCTCTTTCTTCATCAGTACCGGCAAGGTATTTGTAGCGTTTATTAACATTCTTACCCATTACCGGTTTATAACCCCATGATTCGAGCATTTCAGCTCCACGGATTATATCACTTCTATAGAACGGCGGGCTGGAGGGAGAAATAATGCCAATGGAATCTCCCTTTGATAATCGTTTCGGTTTAAACATTATGTATCCTCCCAATGTAGAAAATTCATCGCGGTTTTTATATATATTTTTACAAACTCAACGGCTTGATCAATATCAATATATTCTCTATCCGTATGTGCGCAGGATAGCTCTCCGGGCCCCATAACGATGACAGGAATCTTTCCGTAATAATTCAGCAGCCCCCCGTCGCTCCAAGCAGGAAACGCCTTTTTCTCAGGCTGATGCCCTATAGATTCAGCCATAGCCTTCTCTGCGGCTTTAACTATAACCTCGGATTCATCTGTAATGCAGACTTCATGTATTACACCGTCTTCCATTAAGCTGCTTTCAACTACGCTGAAATCACATTTAAAATCAGGATTTGATTTTTCCAAATCACTAATCAGCTCTTCAAATTCCCTGCATACATCGGCGTAGGATTCTCCTGGAATCCACCTTCTGTCCAGCTGAATCATGCATTCACCTGCTACAGTACTAGGCTGTGAACCGCCCTTTATCAGTCCATAGTTAAGAGTCGATGTACCTATCAATGGATGTATTCTTTTTCTGAGACTGGGAACCAATTTTTCTTCAATAGCATTCATCAGAATCGAAGCATTACCGATGGCGTTGATTCCTTTTTCCTGTTCGCCGCCGTGAACGGATTTACCTTGTATATCAAATTGAAACCATTGCAGGCCTTTATGCCCAAGGCCTATCGAGTATGCCATTGGTTCTCCGACCACTGCCGCATCAGCTTTTATCCCGGATTTAAGGAAAGCCCTGGTCCCTTTACTTGTCAGTTCCTCATCAATTACCGCAGTAAAAATCAATGTTCCAGGTAATTTGATTCCTGATTCCATGATAATTTTGAATGCATACATCATACAGGCAACAGCACCTTTCATATCACATGCTCCACGCCCTTTAATATGTCTGCCCTCTATAACAGGAAGACAGGCATTGTTCATATCATATGGTGGTACAGTATCTATATGACCATTAAATAGCAAAACGGGTCCAGGTTTATTGCCGGGAATCTTTGCATATACATTGCTTCGTTTACCATCAACCGGTATAACTTCACAGTCTATCTCTGAACCAAGGAAGTAGTTCTGAATATATTCCGCAACTCTATATTCCTGATTTTCAATGCCTTGATAACTGGGAATTCTAATCAGATCTGATATTAACTCAGTAAGACTGCTTTCATTCACAGAGGCACAAAGAAAATCAACGCTCTGATTCAATAGACGCTCCTGAAATAGCTTATGTTCATTATATGAACTCTTGTCCATATAATGAACTTTGTTTACTTTACGAAGTATCCACATGATATGCAAGCACTAAACTGCAAAATCAGGATTATTTATTACACAATTCAAATCATTAAGGCATATAAATTGTTAATTCTTTAGAATATTCCTCTAATAATTTAAGCAGCTCAATTTTTTTCATTTCAAAATCGTCATCTTTCACAAAAGAGACAGCAAGACAGGCTTTAACCTGATTTCTTTTATTATAAACCGGGACTCCTACTCCTGCTGCGATTACGCTATAACCTTCTCCGTCACTAATCACATACCCATTATTACGTATATTCTGATATTCACGAATGATTTCTTCAGTTTCAGTCAATGTATTTGGAAATAGCTTTTCAAAACTGCTTTGCTCCAGCAGTTTTCGAACAGTATTTCTGTCATGGTAGGCCATAAGCAGTTTTCCGAAACAGCCCCTGTTCATCGGATAATAGGAACCTGGCGGGTAACTCATTTTAAGAGGCTGCTGAATATCGATTTCATACAGGGAAATAATCTTGTTGCCTTCTCTTACAGCTATTCCTATGGCTTCTGAGGTAATATCAGCTAATTTTTCAAGCGTCTTGTAAATTTCATCCTTGAAATGAAAGTTATTAAGATACCCAAGGCCTATATGGTATAGCATAGGACCCACAGCAAATTTCCGAGTTTCTTCATCCTGTAGTATAAAATCTTCTTCAACAAGAACCATCAATATTCGATACACTGTAGTACGGTTAATACCTGTCAGGTTACTGATCTCCTGAGCCGTAAATTTGTAAGGCGTCTGGTTGAGTATTTCTAAAATATAAGTCATTTTTTGAAGATTAGTCAGTTTCAAATCTTTTTTAGCGTCAGAATATTCAGAATTTTCGATGATTTTTTCTCCATCTCCAAAGGCTATTAAACACTATATTATATTTAGCCATACAATTTCAACAGAGTCCATTTTTTAGATACAGGGATTTTTTCAAATTAATAAAAAAAAAGCCGGGCAGAGACGCCGAAGGCTTCTCCAATGACCGGAGAAAGTAGCGTTGCTACTATTTATTCTCAGCCATCCTTCCAGACTATCTATTATCTCTAAGCACTCAATTTTACTTGAGAACTTTCTCTGAAGTTTGGTGTTACCAAACTTCAAGTTCTTCTTAGGTCTTATATTTTATTTTCGCAGAACAGAAGTTCTGTAAAAATAAAAAAAAGCCTGGCGATGACCTACTCTCCCGCTAACGCAGTACCATCGGCGAAGAGGGGCTTAACTTCCGTGTTCGGAATGGGAACGGGTGGGTCCCCCTCTCTATTATCACCAGACTAATTATTCAAAAATAATTTATCGAAATGGATGTTTTACTCGCAGAGTAAAACTCCATTATGATTTTACAAAGTAAAATCATACAGGGATTGAGTATTGGGCACGATAGGTTGCTATTCACAGGACTCTATAGTCCATGCAGCCTATTGGCTCAATTCTCTGGGAATTGATTAAGGGGAAATATGGTCAAGCCTCACGGATAATTAGTACCGGTCAGCTGAATGTATTACTACACTTACACTTCCGGCCTATCAACCAGATCTTCTCTCTGGTTCCTTCAGTCACTTCAAGAGTGAAGGGATATCTCATCTTGAGGAGGGCTTCCCACTTAGATGCTTTCAGCGGTTATCCCATCCGAACGTAGCTACCCAGCACTTACCGTTGGCACGATAACTGGTACACTAGAGGTTCGTCCACATCGGTCCTCTCGTACTAAATGCAGCTCCTCTCAAATATCCAACGCCTGTGGCAGATAGGGACCGAACTGTCTCGCGACGTTCTGAACCCAGCTCACGTACCGCTTTAATTGGCGAACAGCCAAACCCTTGGGACCTGCTCCAGCCCCAGGATGCGATGAGCCGACATCGAGGTGCCAAACTTTGCCGTCGATATGAACTCTTGGGCAAAATCAGCCTGTTATCCCCGGAGTACCTTTTGTCCGTTAAGCGACGGCCCTTCCACGCGGGACCGCCGGATCACTAAGACCTACTTTCGTACCTGCTCGACTTGTAAGTCTCGCAGTCAAGCAACCTTATGCCTTTGCACTTACACACTGATTTCCAACCAGCGCAAGGTTACCTTCGCGCGCCTCCGTTACTCTTTAGGAGGCGACCGCCCCAGTCAAACCGCCCACCATACATTGTCCAGATACCCGATTAGGGCACCCGTTAGAAACGTAACCTGATAAGGGTGGTATTTCACCAACGACTCCATACAGTCTAACGACCATACTTCTTAGTCTCCCACCTATCCTACACATAACAGGCCACATTTCAATGTAAAGCTGCAGTAAAGGTTCACGGGGTCTTTCCGTCTAACCACAGGTAATCGGCATCTTCACCGATACTTCAATTTCACCGGATCTCACGTTGAGACAGCGGGCAATTCGTTACACCATTCGTGCGGGTCGGAACTTACCCGACAAGGAATTTCGCTACCTTAGGACCGTTATAGTTACGGCCGCCGTTTACTGGGGCTTCAATTCGAAGCTTCGCGCAAGCGCTAACATCTCCTCTTAACCTTCCAGCACCGGGCAGGTGTCAGTCCGTATACTTCTCTTTACAGATTCGCACAGACCTGTGTTTTTGGTAAACAGTCGATTGCCCCATTTCTCTGCAACCCCCAACAAACTTGTATTGCTACTCATCCATCAGGGGCCATACTTCTCCCTAAGTTACGTATGCATTTTGCCGAGTTCCTTAACGTGAGTTCTTCCGTACGCCTTAGAATACTCATCCCACCTACCTGTGTCGGTTTGCGGTACGGTCCCTCTTAATCTAGAGCTTAGAAACTATTTCTTGGCACCTTGACTCCACACACTTCGCTTTGCCGTAGCTCCACTCGTCTTAACAACTTACATCAAGTAGCGGATTTTCCTACTACCTTCATCTGCTTGTTGCTTAAACCCGGACAACCATCGCCGGGATGTGCTTCACCTCATGCGTCATTCCATCGCAATTAAGAGAGGTACGGGAATATTAACCCGTTTCCCATCGACTACGCTTTTCAGCCTCGCCTTAGGGGCCGACTAACCCTTGGGAAGATTACCTTAACCCTGGAAACCTTAGGTTTTCGGCGGATGGGGATCTCACCCATCTTTTCGTTACTCATACCTGCATTCTCTCTTCTGATACCTCCAGCAGACCTTACAGTCCACCTTCAACGGCCTACAGAATGCTCCCCTACCCACTAAATAAATTAGTGACGTAGCTTCGGTTCCATGCTTAGCCCCGTTACATTATCGGCGCCTATCTACTCGACCAGTGAGCTATTACGCACTCTTTAAAGGGGTGGCTGCTTCTAAGCCAACCTCCTGGCTGTCTCTGCAAATAGACTTCCTTTTCCACTTAGCATGAATTAGAGACCTTAGCTGACGTTCTGGGCTCTTTCCCTCTCGACCACGAATCTTATCACCCGTAGTCTGACTCCCATATATTGATTATTGGCATTCGGAGTTTGATTGAGTTCGGTACCCGGTGAAGGGCCCTAGCCCATTCAGTGCTCTACCTCCAATAATATCCATATGAGGCTAGCCCTAAAGCTATTTCGGGGAGTACCAGCTATCTCCAAGTTTGATTAGCCTTTCACTCCGATCCACAGTTCATCCCTGCCTTTTTTAACAGACTAGGGTTCGGTCCTCCACTTTGTGTTACCAAAGCTTCAACCTGACCATGGATAGATCACTTGGCTTCGGGTCTACCGCATGCAACTAGACGCCCTATTCAGACTCGGTTTCCCTTCGGCTTCGGAACTTCAATTCCTTAACCTTGCTACATACGGTAACTCGCAGGCACATTCTACAAAAGGCACGCCGTCAGGCCTAAGCCCTCCGACCGCTTGTAAGTCTACGGTTTCAGGTTCTATTTCACTCCGCTCCCGCGGTACTTTTCACCTTTCCCTCACGGTACTATGCGCTATCGGTAGCTGTCGTGTATTTAGCCTTGGAAAGTGGTCTTCCCAGATTCAAGCAGGATTTCACGTGTCCCGCCCTACTCAAGGTGCTTACACACGAAGGCATATTTATTTAAAGTACGGGACTTTCACCCACTTTGGTCTCCCTTTCCAGTAGAGTTCCTATATAAATACGCTTTGTAACTTCGCGAGAGCTCTTACAAACTCTCCTGTAAGCCCTTACAACCCCGTCAATGCAACGGTGTAAGCCTATCACACACTAACGGTTTGGGCTCTTCCCATTTCGCTCGCCGCTACTTTGGGAATCTCTTTTGATTTCTTTTCCTTCAGGTACTTAGATGGTTCAGTTCCCTGAGTATTCCTCCATACAGCTATGTATTCACTGTACAGTGACAGTTATTCTAAACTGCCGGGTTACCCCATTCGGACATCTGCGGATTATCGGATGTTTGCTCCTCCCCGCAGCTTTTCGCAGCTTACCACGTCCTTCTTCGACAGACAGCTCCAAGGCATCCACCGTAGACCCTTATTCGCTTGACCATATTACCTCTTAACCCTTCCCTATACTTATCCACTCCCTGTTATATGGATAAGTTTTCAAAACTGTATTATTTCAACAGTCTTTATCTATTTTAAAGAACGGAGAATATTTCGTATTCTCTTAAGTTTGACAAAGCCAAACTTAAATCTCTCTATGGAGACTATGTCTTAAAGCACTACAAGTAGAACTTTATTATATCAAACCGTTACCGGTTAAATATCTATTGGAGGTATGGGGATTCGAACCCCAGACCTATGGCTTGCAAAGCCACCGCTCTAGCCAGCTGAGCTATACCCCCGAGAGAAAATCAAAGATTCCCTCCAGAGCTTTACATGGTAAATCTCCACAAGAGTAAAACCAGTTGACCTTCACTTAATATAAAAAAGGAAGAAAGAGAGCGGAGATGCAGCAAGCTGCATCTCGGAAATATAGCAAGCTATATTTCGCTGTGTTGTTTTTGCCTAACAGGCTGTTTTTCCATGACTATTAAAGCGTTAAAGCTTGTAAACAAACTCTAAGCTAAGTTTTAAACCGAAGTTTTCTAACTTAGTCACGTTCCTTTCACATTGAAAGGAGGTGATCCAGCCGCACTTTCCAGTACGGCTACCTTGTTACGACTTCACCCCCCTTACCAGGCATACCTTCGGCAGCGTCCTCCTTACGGTTAGACTACCGACTTCGGGTACCCCCAACTCGGGTGGTGTGACGGGCGGTGTGTACAAGGCCCGGGAACGTATTCACCGCATCATGCTGATATGCGATTACTAGCGATTCCAACTTCATGGAGTCGAGTTTCAGACTCCAATCCGTACTGAGACAGGCTTTCTGCGATTTGCTCCACCTCGCGGCTTCGCGGCGCTCTGTACCTGCCATTGTAGCACGTGTGTAGCCCAGGATATAAGGGCCATGATGACTTGACGTCGTCCCCACCTTCCTCCGGTTTGTCACCGGCAGTATCATCTGAGTCCCCAACTTAATGCTGGCAACAGATAACAGGGGTTGCGCTCGTTGCGGGACTTAACCCAACACTTCACAGCACGAGCTGACGACAGCCATGCAGCACCTGTATACAGGCCCCGAAGGGCTAATATATCTCTATATTATTCCTGTATATGTCAAACCCTGGTAAGGTTCCTCGCGTATCATCGAATTAAACCACATGCTCCACCGCTTGTGCGGGCCCCCGTCAATTCCTTTGAGTTTCACCCTTGCGAGCATACTCCCCAGGCGGTGCACTTAACGCGTTAGCTACGGCACTGAGGATATCTCCCCAACACCTAGTGCACATCGTTTACAGTGTGGACTACCAGGGTATCTAATCCTGTTCGCTCCCCACACTTTCGCGTATCAGCGTCAGTATATGGCCAGAAGCTCGCCTTCGCCACCGGTATTCTTCCAGATATCTACAGATTTCACCCCTACACCTGGAATTCTAGCTTCCCTTCCTATACTCTAGATTGGCAGTTTCCAATGCGTTTTCCCAGTTGAGCCGGGATATTTCACACCAGACTTGCCATTCCGCCTACACGCCCTTTACGCCCAATGAATCCGAACAACGCTTGCCCCTTACGTGTTACCGCGGCTGCTGGCACGTAATTAGCCGGGGCTTATTCCTTGCTTAACGTCATCTAAGAGTCATTCCCTACTCTTATTATTCCTCCACAAGAAAAGAACTTTACAACCTTTCGGCCTTCATCGTTCACGCGGCGTCGCTCCGTCAGACTTTCGTCCATTGCGGAAGATTCTTAGCTGCTGCCTCCCGTAGGAGTCTGGGCCGTATCTCAGTCCCAGTGTGGCCGGTCACCCTCTCAGGCCGGCTATTCATCGTCGCCTTGGTAGGCCTTTACCCCACCAACTAGCTAATGAACCGCAAGCTCATCTGTAAACGAGGCCTTAGCCCCTTTCCTTAATAAGTTCCCACTTATCAAGCGTATTCGGTATTACCCTGTGTTTCCACAGGCTATCCCCAATTTACAGGCAGATTACTTACGTGTTACTCACCCGTTCGCCACTCTCATTCAGTGCAAGCACTGAAATCCCGTTCGACTTGCATGCTTAAAACGCGCCGCCAGCGTTCGTTCTGAGCCAGGATCAAACTCTCCATGATATAATTTGCTAAACATAAAGTTTAACAATTTTAATCCTAACAATTGACGGTTCGCACTATCTACTATATTTCAAGTAGCTCAGTATCAAACCTACTTAACACAGGCTCTCTTTCCTTCCCTATTCACTGTTAAAGAACTTATTCATCCAAAAACGCACATAGAAGCTTTACGGCTCCCTATGAGCGGAGGCTGAATATTCAACTACGTTATGTTTTTACTGAGATGCGAGTGCTTCAAACAAACTCTTTCAAGCAGATATCGGCAATTCGTCTCGTTAACGTGTGATGATGAATATATAGAAATTGGCCTTTCATGTCAACGGAAATACCAATATTTCTTATAATTTTATAGGATTTCATTAAAATCCTGGTCCACACATAGTTAGATAAAAACAGACAAACTTCAAGCTGCAATTCTTTTTCTCTTATTTGTTTTCTGAGAATAGAAGAATACCGCAGTTATAAGTATGAGACCCTTTAGAAGCATTTGAATATAAGGATTTACATCAAGAATATTCATCCGGTTACTGAAAATACTGAGGCTCAATACTCCGCCTACAGCTCCCGTGATATTAACTTCCCCTCCTGCCAAAGAAATCCCCCCAATCACAACTGCGGTAATAGTATCAAGTTCATACCCCTTCCCTACAAGAGGGCCCCCCCATAAGTCCCGTAAGAAATACTGATGCCAGTCCAACCAGTATTCCTCCGAGCATATAGGCCGAAAGCTGGACTCTCTCCACTGCTATCCCGCTGATTTTAGAAACCCAGTCATTCGCCCCAACGGCATATAGATGGCGTCCGTATCTTGATTTATTTAGCAAAACATACACCAGTAAAAAAATCAGGACAAAATAGATAAAACTTACCGGTACAGGGCCAATGCTTCCTTCCGCTATAATACGGAAACTCTTTGGAATACCGCCTATGGTTTTTTTTTATATATAAATATCCCCCCCTTGAATAACTGACAAGGTTGCAAGCGTAGCCATAAACGGAGCAATCTTCAGCTTTACAACCAGAAGCCCGTTAATAAAACCTATTAAGAGCCCTATACCGGCTAATATGATAAAAACAGTCAGAACCCCTATTTGCGGAAAATCACGATAAAGCCCGCCGGCAATCGAAGTCAGAAGGGAAACTGCTGCACCAATCGACATATCGATCCCGCCTGAAATAATTATTACAGCCTGCCCCAGAGAGGCAAGCCCTAATCCTACCGACTAAATAAGAAATACATTTTTCAGGTTTCTGATTCTTAGAAAAACAGGATTGACTGACATGCTGAAAATTATTATTGCAGCCAGCAGCACCCAGACAAACACACCGGGATCTGTAATTTTAATCTTAAATATCTTCTTCATCACACCCTCCTGCCGGAAGCTGGTACTCATGACCTACTGCAAGAGACAGAATTTCTTCTTCCGAGTATATTTTTTTATGCTGATCCAATACCCCTGCAAGTCGTCCGAAATTCATTACTGCAATCCGATCAGACATTCAAATAATCTCCGGAAGCTCTGAAAAAACATAAATATACATTTTCCCTGACTGGTTAAATCCCGCATAATTTTATAAATTTCATGTTTAACTCCGACGTCTATCCCTCGGGTAGGTTCATTTATGACATAAATTGCCGGTTCCTTTAACAGAGCCCTCGAGAGAAGAACTTTCTGCTGATTTCCCCCGGAGAGTTCTTCAATTTTCTGATTTATCCCGGCCATCCTGGTTCCGAGAAGTTCAGCCTATTCACGGGTTACTTTTTCTTCTGCATTTTTCTTCAACAAAAAGCGGCTTTTGTATTTATCAAGATTTGTTATTGTCGTATTTACCGTTATTGATTCTGGAGCAATGATACCCTTGTTCTTATGATCGGAATGAATATAGCAGAACCCGGATGATATAGCCTCACGTATATTTCTGAATTTTACAGATATACCGTTTAATTCCATATTTCCGGAGATTCCTTGATGCAGTCCCAAAATAGTTTCAACAAGAGCAGAACGTCCGGAACCGGCAATTCCTGCCACTCCCAGTATTTCACCTTTTTTGAGTGTGAGTGTAATGTTCTCAATACCATCGCCGCTTAAAGCTTCCACAGATAGAACAGTTTCACCTGTTTCCTCCGGAAGGTCTGGATATACATCATCTATCTCACGTCCAACCATAAGGCTGACCAGCCTATTTCTGTCAATAAAGCATGTGTTTTCTGTAGCCATAACCTTTCCGTCTTTTAGGACTGTAACCCTGTCAGCAATTGAAAACACTTCTTCCAGCATATGGTATATATATATTATGGTTTTTCCATCATTCCGAAGTTTATGAATAATTTCAAAGAGCTTTGACAGCTCTTTATCAGAGAGGGCTGCTGAGGTTTCATCCATTATGATAATATCAGCATCAATGGAGAGAGCCTTTACAATTTCTACGGTCTGCTGTTCTATCACACTTAGATCCCTGATTTTCGAAGTAACATCAAGTCTAATGCCTATAGAATCCAGAAGCTGGACAGTTCTGACCGAAGTTTTCTTCTTATCGAAAAGACCTATCCTGGTTAATGGTTCCCGATTGAGAAAAACATTTTCCGTTACATCCAGTGTATTTATCAAACTGAATTCCTGAAAAATTATGGAAATACCGGCTGTTTGAGCATGATGCGAATTCTGGAGTACAAAGTCATGTCCTTTACGTATTTTCCATTTAGTGCCTGAGAAACGGTAGTAACAGATACACCGGCAAGTTTAGCAACAGCTTTCAGCGTAGACAATAAATCCTCCAGGAAATTAAAATCTGCCGTCTCATTATGTTTCTTTAATATTAAACTGTCAACAAACGCATAATTTTTAATAATCAGAGTTTATTTAGTTTTTAATTTACTGTATTCAAGGATATTAACTAGCTTTTAATTAATAACAAAGCCAAGCGATTGTAAGTTCCACTGGAACTTCAGCAGTTTGAACAAACTGAACCGGCCACCTACTTATACATCCGGCTTCGCCTACTGTGCTGCTTATTCGGGCACAAATGCATAGCCAAACGCAGTCCCGCTAACATTTAAGTTTTATATAAATTATTTCGTGTATAACAGGATCGTCAGTCCCCGCGTTAGCGGGAGTGATTTTTATACAGGTTAAGAATTGTAATGCTACATTTTTCAAATTAATAAAAAAAAAGCCGGGCAGAGACGCCGAAGGCTTCTCCAATGACCGGAGAAAGTAGCGTTGCTACTATTTATTCTCAGCCATCCTTCCAGACTATCTATTATCTCTAAGCACTCAATTTTACTTGAGAACTTTCTCTGAAGTTTGGTGTTACCAAACTTCAAGTTCTTCTTAGGTCTTATATTTTATTTTCGCAGAACAGAAGTTCTGTGAAAATAAAAAAAAAGCCTGGCGATGACCTACTCTCCCGCTAACGCAGTACCATCGGCGAAGAGGGGCTTAACTTCCGTGTTCGGAATGGGAACGGGTGGGTCCCCCTCTCTATTATCACCAGACTAATTATTCAAAAATAATTTATCGAAATGGATGTTTTACTCGCAGAGTAAAACTCCATTATGATTTTACAAAGTAAAATCATACAGGGATTGAGTATTGGGCACGATAGGTTGCTATTCACAGGACTCTATAGTCCATGCAGCCTATTGGCTCAATTCTCTGGGAATTGATTAAGGGGAAATATGGTCAAGCCTCACGGATAATTAGTACCGGTCAGCTGAATGTATTACTACACTTACACTTCCGGCCTATCAACCAGATCTTCTCTCTGGTTCCTTCAGTCACTTCAAGAGTGAAGGGATATCTCATCTTGAGGAGGGCTTCCCACTTAGATGCTTTCAGCGGTTATCCCATCCGAACGTAGCTACCCAGCACTTACCGTTGGCACGATAACTGGTACACTAGAGGTTCGTCCACATCGGTCCTCTCGTACTAAATGCAGCTCCTCTCAAATATCCAACGCCTGTGGCAGATAGGGACCGAACTGTCTCGCGACGTTCTGAACCCAGCTCACGTACCGCTTTAATTGGCGAACAGCCAAACCCTTGGGACCTGCTCCAGCCCCAGGATGCGATGAGCCGACATCGAGGTGCCAAACTTTGCCGTCGATATGAACTCTTGGGCAAAATCAGCCTGTTATCCCCGGAGTACCTTTTGTCCGTTAAGCGACGGCCCTTCCACGCGGGACCGCCGGATCACTAAGACCTACTTTCGTACCTGCTCGACTTGTAAGTCTCGCAGTCAAGCAACCTTATGCCTTTGCACTTACACACTGATTTCCAACCAGCGCAAGGTTACCTTCGCGCGCCTCCGTTACTCTTTAGGAGGCGACCGCCCCAGTCAAACCGCCCACCATACATTGTCCAGATACCCGATTAGGGCACCCGTTAGAAACGTAACCTGATAAGGGTGGTATTTCACCAACGACTCCATACAGTCTAACGACCATACTTCTTAGTCTCCCACCTATCCTACACATAACAGGCCACATTTCAATGTAAAGCTGCAGTAAAGGTTCACGGGGTCTTTCCGTCTAACCACAGGTAATCGGCATCTTCACCGATACTTCAATTTCACCGGATCTCACGTTGAGACAGCGGGCAATTCGTTACACCATTCGTGCGGGTCGGAACTTACCCGACAAGGAATTTCGCTACCTTAGGACCGTTATAGTTACGGCCGCCGTTTACTGGGGCTTCAATTCGAAGCTTCGCGCAAGCGCTAACATCTCCTCTTAACCTTCCAGCACCGGGCAGGTGTCAGTCCGTATACTTCTCTTTACAGATTCGCACAGACCTGTGTTTTTGGTAAACAGTCGATTGCCCCATTTCTCTGCAACCCCCAACAAACTTGTATTGCTACTCATCCATCAGGGGCCATACTTCTCCCTAAGTTACGTATGCATTTTGCCGAGTTCCTTAACGTGAGTTCTTCCGTACGCCTTAGAATACTCATCCCACCTACCTGTGTCGGTTTGCGGTACGGTCCCTCTTAATCTGAAGCTTAGAAACTATTTCTTGGCACCTTGACTCCACACACTTCGCTTTGCCGTAGCTCCACTCGTCTTAACAACTCACATCAAGTAGCGGATTTTCCTACTACCTTCATCTGCTTGTTGCTTAAACCCGGACAACCATCGCCGGGATGTGCTTCACCTCATGCGTCATTCCATCGCAATTAAGAGAGGTACGGGAATATTAACCCGTTTCCCATCGACTACGCTTTTCAGCCTCGCCTTAGGGGCCGACTAACCCTTGGGAAGATTACCTTAACCCTGGAAACCTTAGGTTTTCGGCGGATGGGGATCTCACCCATCTTTTCGTTACTCATACCTGCATTCTCTCTTCTGATACCTCCAGCAGACCTTACAGTCCACCTTCAACGGCCTACAGAATGCTCCCCTACCCACTAAATAAATTAGTGACGTAGCTTCGGTTCCATGCTTAGCCCCGTTACATTATCGGCGCCTATCTACTCGACCAGTGAGCTATTACGCACTCTTTAAAGGGGTGGCTGCTTCTAAGCCAACCTCCTGGCTGTCTCTGCAAATAGACTTCCTTTTCCACTTAGCATGAATTAGAGACCTTAGCTGACGTTCTGGGCTCTTTCCCTCTCGACCACGAATCTTATCACCCGTAGTCTGACTCCCATATATTGATTATTGGCATTCGGAGTTTGATTGAGTTCGGTACCCGGTGAAGGGCCCTAGCCCATTCAGTGCTCTACCTCCAATAATATCCATATGAGGCTAGCCCTAAAGCTATTTCGGGGAGTACCAGCTATCTCCAAGTTTGATTAGCCTTTCACTCCGATCCACAGTTCATCCCTGCCTTTTTTAACAGACTAGGGTTCGGTCCTCCACTTTGTGTTACCAAAGCTTCAACCTGACCATGGATAGATCACTTGGCTTCGGGTCTACCGCATGCAACTAGACGCCCTATTCAGACTCGGTTTCCCTTCGGCTTCGGAACTTCAATTCCTTAACCTTGCTACATACGGTAACTCGCAGGCACATTCTACAAAAGGCACGCCGTCAGGCCTAAGCCCTCCGACCGCTTGTAAGTCTACGGTTTCAGGTTCTATTTCACTCCGCTCCCGCGGTACTTTTCACCTTTCCCTCACGGTACTATGCGCTATCGGTAGCTGTCGTGTATTTAGCCTTGGAAAGTGGTCTTCCCAGATTCAAGCAGGATTTCACGTGTCCCGCCCTACTCAAGGTGCTTACACACGAAGGCATATTTATTTAAAGTACGGGACTTTCACCCACTTTGGTCTCCCTTTCCAGTAGAGTTCCTATATAAATACGCTTTGTAACTTCGCGAGAGCTCTTACAAACTCTCCTGTAAGCCCTTACAACCCCGTCAATGCAACGGTGTAAGCCTATCACACACTAACGGTTTGGGCTCTTCCCATTTCGCTCGCCGCTACTTTGGGAATCTCTTTTGATTTCTTTTCCTTCAGGTACTTAGATGGTTCAGTTCCCTGAGTATTCCTCCATACAGCTATGTATTCACTGTACAGTGACAGTTATTCTAAACTGCCGGGTTACCCCATTCGGACATCTGCGGATTATCGGATGTTTGCTCCTCCCCGCAGCTTTTCGCAGCTTACCACGTCCTTCTTCGACAGACAGCTCCAAGGCATCCACCGTAGACCCTTATTCGCTTGACCATATTACCTCTTAACCCTTCCCTATACTTATCCACTCCCTGTTATATGGATAAGTTTTCAAAACTGTATTATTTCAACAGTCTTTATCTATTTTAAAGAACGGAGAATATTTCGTATTCTCTTAAGTTTGACAAAGCCAAACTTAAATCTCTCTATGGAGACTATGTCTTAAAGCACTACAAGTAGAACTTTATTATATCAAACCGTTACCGGTTAAATATCTATTGGAGGTATGGGGATTCGAACCCCAGACCTATGGCTTGCAAAGCCACCGCTCTAGCCAGCTGAGCTATACCCCCGAGAGAAAATCAAAGACTCCCTCCAGAGCTTTACATGGTAAATCTCCACAAGAGTAAAACCAGTTGACCTTCACTTAATATAAAAAAGGAAGAAAGAGAGCGGAGATGCAGCAAGCTGCATCTCGGAAATATAGCAAGCTATATTTCGCTGTGTTGTTTTTGCCTAACAGGCTGTTTTTCCATGACTATTAAAGCGTTAAAGCTTGTAAACAAACTCTAAGCTAAGTTTTAAACCGAAGTTTTCTAACTTAGTCACGTTCCTTTCACATTGAAAGGAGGTGATCCAGCCGCACTTTCCAGTACGGCTACCTTGTTACGACTTCACCCCCCTTACCAGGCATACCTTCGGCAGCGTCCTCCTTACGGTTAGACTACCGACTTCGGGTACCCCCAACTCGGGTGGTGTGACGGGCGGTGTGTACAAGGCCCGGGAACGTATTCACCGCATCATGCTGATATGCGATTACTAGCGATTCCAACTTCATGGAGTCGAGTTTCAGACTCCAATCCGTACTGAGACAGGCTTTCTGCGATTTGCTCCACCTCGCGGCTTCGCGGCGCTCTGTACCTGCCATTGTAGCACGTGTGTAGCCCAGGATATAAGGGCCATGATGACTTGACGTCGTCCCCACCTTCCTCCGGTTTGTCACCGGCAGTATCATCTGAGTCCCCAACTTAATGCTGGCAACAGATAACAGGGGTTGCGCTCGTTGCGGGACTTAACCCAACACTTCACAGCACGAGCTGACGACAGCCATGCAGCACCTGTATACAGACCCCGAAAGGCTAATATATCTCTATATTATTCCTGTATATGTCAAACCCTGGTAAGGTTCCTCGCGTATCATCGAATTAAACCACATGCTCCACCGCTTGTGCGGGCCCCCGTCAATTCCTTTGAGTTTCACCCTTGCGAGCATACTCCCCAGGCGGTGCACTTAACGCGTTAGCTACGGCACTGAGGATATCTCCCCAACACCTAGTGCACATCGTTTACAGTGTGGACTACCAGGGTATCTAATCCTGTTCGCTCCCCACACTTTCGCGTATCAGCGTCAGTATATGGCCAGAAGCTCGCCTTCGCCACCGGTATTCTTCCAGATATCTACAGATTTCACCCCTACACCTGGAATTCTAGCTTCCCTTCCTATACTCTAGATTGGCAGTTTCCAATGCGTTTTCCCAGTTGAGCCGGGATATTTCACACCAGACTTGCCATTCCGCCTACACGCCCTTTACGCCCAATGAATCCGAACAACGCTTGCCCCTTACGTGTTACCGCGGCTGCTGGCACGTAATTAGCCGGGGCTTATTCCTTGCTTAACGTCATCTAAGAGTCATTCCCTACTCTTATTATTCCTCCACAAGAAAAGAACTTTACAACCTTTCGGCCTTCATCGTTCACGCGGCGTCGCTCCGTCAGACTTTCGTCCATTGCGGAAGATTCTTAGCTGCTGCCTCCCGTAGGAGTCTGGGCCGTATCTCAGTCCCAGTGTGGCCGGTCACCCTCTCAGGCCGGCTATTCATCGTCGCCTTGGTAGGCCTTTACCCCACCAACTAGCTAATGAACCGCAAGCTCATCTGTAAACGAGGCCTTAGCCCCTTTCCTTAATAAGTTCCCACTTACCAAGCGTATTCGGTATTACCCTGTGTTTCCACAGGCTATCCCCAATTTACAGGCAGATTACTTACGTGTTACTCACCCGTTCGCCACTCTCATTCAGTGCAAGCACTGAAATCCCGTTCGACTTGCATGCTTAAAACGCGCCGCCAGCGTTCGTTCTGAGCCAGGATCAAACTCTCCATGATATAATTTGCTAACCATAAAGATTAGCAATTTTAATCCTAACAATTGACGGTTCGCACTATCTACTATATTTCAAGTAGCTCAGTATCAAACCTATTAACACAGGCTCTCTTTCCTTCCCTATTTACTGTTAAAGAACAAGACTCTTTTGAGTCTCTTTCGCTACCCACACACTGTGTTTCAAGCGTGCCGTAGTTTTACCAAACCCAGCGATTTGTGTCAACCGGTTCGTTAAAATAATTTTAAGTATTTTAAGAACTTACTCGACTTACCGTTGGTCCTGAAGCGCCGTTTTACTTGCTGTTTCAGAAGGTTTCGTAGTTATACAGATTTGCTGAAAAAATGTCAAGCACCATTTATAATTTTAGGAATTTAAATGGTGCTTGTAAAGGTTTTGATTAAAAATTGTTGCTTAAAGATTCAGCGTAAGTTCCTTCACATCTGAATAATCCTTTGCTACTATCTCAAGTTCAATGCTTACAGTTGAACCATAAATCTCATCCGGATCTGCGAAGGTGAGAGTATACACAAGGTAGCCTTCATTTGTACCAAGAGATAGACCAACAAAGGCATCTTCCAATGCATCAGCATCGTCAGCGCTTGCATATATACCGCCTGTATTTTCAGCAAGCTCACGCATGGTAGCTGCTGTATAATCACTATCTCCCAAGTAAACCGTGTTTATAGGGATAGTATTTGAGACTGCATACTCATAAACAGTAGTCCGATTAGTATAACTATCTGGTGAACCGTCAGAAAGCACCAACATAGCTCTTTGGTATGAAGAAGCAGCCTTTTCAACGACAAATGCCTGTAATATTTCATATATTGATTCAAATAAAGGAGTACCTCCGGAAGCAACAACTTCATCAATAGCAGCATCTATTGTCGTTACGTCTGATGTCCAGTCACTTGTCAATTGTCTTGAATATGAAAATCCCGTCGTAGAACCGGCACCAAAATCATAGATATTAAATTCACTTGTAGAATCATAGGAAAGGATGTTTTCAACAAAGAGTTTTGATGCATCTTTTCTGACATATTCTGAATCATTACTAGACATACTTCCGCTACTGTCTATATCAATAGCTATAGACCAGGGAAGCGATGAAGATTCAGCAACAACAGTATCTTCTTTATCTACATCTAAATCTTCTTCCACTTCAGTATAAGATGCGTCAAGATAAGTGGCTTTTGCATCTATAGAGCGGATATCACTCAAAGCACCATTGATATCAATTGGTACGATATTTAAGTATACAATACCATTCTCATCGAATTTTTCATCAAGACTTGCACTTAAGACAACAACATCATCAATGGCGGCAGAGAAAATGTCACAGCCAGTGATTAGGACGACAAACATTAAAACTATTAGAATGTTTGTGATAATTAGTTTAGTTTTCATTTTACTTCTCCAAATATTTATTAAGAATTGAGTTTTAGTAATATTATTAAATAGATTGTTATTTTATTTGTTTTTGATTTTTATATTAATTATCATCATATTTTTTAGCTACCCCCTCCAGAACACATAGACAATTTTTATATAGATAATTTATCACTGATTTATAAGGATTTCCATATAATTATCATGATATATACATTTTTTATAGGAGATGAGTGTAATAATTTAAAATATAGCTATTCTGACTTTCTAAGGTCTTCTTCTTTCTCGGCTATGGCTTTTTCAAGCTCATTTATCTCTGAAAGAATTGAGTTGACTCCGGAAGAAGACAGGGTGAGAGACTTTCGATTATTTATAACAAAGGCTTCATATGCCTTTATTCCAAGTTCGCTGATTAATTCCTTCTTTCTTGCATTCAACTTTCTTAATTCAAGACGCAGCAGACCTTCTTCTTCAAGCTCAACCGCTGTTTCCTTAGCCTTGGAAAGGAGATTTTTTGATGTTTCAATACCATAAGCCAGGCCATCACTTAATCCTTCCTGAAGCTTTTCGTAAATAGACATATTTACCTCCGCATGTAATACTATATAGAATAGACCCCGTGCTTTTGTAATTCAAGCTTTTTATTTAAGAATTTGACTGAATATATTTAAAACTAACGGAGAAACAAATGGAATCAGATGATTCGGATATAAAATATATCAGGTGCCAAACCTGCGGAAGAATTACACCTGCCAGTCAGAGTATCAATAATCTCTACTGCTCAACTGAATGCACAAATGAATATGCAAAATGCATAAACTGCGGCAAATACTTTAAACCTGACAAAAATGAGAATGAAACGAAATATTATTGTTCGGTTGAGTGTAGAACAATTTACTCCAAAGACGGTATAATTCTGCCAGAATCAAAGGAGGAATGAATGAAACTGATTTTTTTAGGCCCCCCGGGTGCCGGAAAAGGGACAATTGCGTCGCGGGCATGCGGAAACCTGGGAATCCCCCACATCTCAACCGGAGATCTATTCAGAAAGGCAATTAAAAACAAAACGGAACTTGGTGTCAAAGTTCAGGCAATCATTGAAGCTGGAAATCTTGTTCCCGATGATTTAACAGTAGCCCTTGTAAAGGAAAGACTGGCAGAAGCTGATGCTTTAAAAGGCTATATCCTGGATGGTTTTCCAAGAACCATCGTACAGGCTGATGCGCTGGCAGAATTCAGTACTATTGATAAGGTAATAAACTTTATTGTATCTGATGAAGAGGTTGTAGACAGGCTCAGCGGCAGAAGACTATGTAAAAACTGCGGCGAAGGTTATCACATCAAAACCATAAAACCGAAGGTTGATGGCGTCTGTGATAAATGCGGCGGGGAGCTGTATGTCAGAGCCGATGACGCAGCTGAAGCCGTTCAGAACAGACTAAATGTCTATAGAAAACAGACAGCACCGCTTATAGATTATTATAAGTCTAAAAATCGTCTTTTTGATATCGACGGAACACAGAGCGTTGAAAATGTCCTAAAGGATACAATAAAAACTGTTAATTCCTGATTTAGAGCTTCTAATATGAAGCTCTAAGCAGGAAATTATTCTTCTTCAGCCGCAGCCTCGCTTACTTCAGTTTTTTCCTTTTGACTAATTACAGTTTTTAAAATTTCAGCAGCATCCTCATACCAGGGAAGTTCTTCATCAGATAATAGATCTTCTGCAGCATCGATATCTTTCCATTCATTTTCCACTGCTTTCTTCAGAAGCTCCAGCCCTTTCTCTGAATCATCAATAATTGTCAGATATATCCGCGCCTGCTTGTAAATAACCCTTCCCTTCTCTGAGTTTTTTTCAGCAAGCTGTTCTGCCTTTAAAAAGGAATCAAGTGCATCATCGTACCTGCTAAGATTTTTCAGGATGTCTCCGTTTAATTCCCAGGACTGGTATTCGTCTTCGGCCGATTCTGTATACTTGGCTGACCACAACAAGGCTTTATCATAATCAAGAGCCTCGTTGGACAGAATAGCAAGATTCCTGTATACAGTGGTTTCTTGCGGGAAATTATCAACCAATGTCTCGTAATACTGAACCGCCTTTTCCTTTTCTCCCTGTGCATCATAGATAGCTGCAACATTGTAGAGAGAATTTCTGCTGAATTGAGATTGACTTATCAGTTCAAGATACACATCAAGGGCTTTTTCATCATCACCCTGCAGATGATAAACCCATGCAAGAGTTTCCTTAGCGATCCGGTTTTCGGGATCTACTTCAAGAAGCCCCTGCAGTTCATCAATACTGTCATCATAATTTTCAAGATAGATATAAACCCGGGCAAGATTATAACCGGCGCTGAAAAGTGAGGGGTCCAGCTCTCTCGCCCTCACAAAGGCTTCAACTGCTTCTTCATTCCGGCCCAGCTCAGTATAGGCATTGCCCAGGTTGTACCATGCTGTCGCCGTCTCTTCTACAGACACATTAGCAACAGTACCGCAGGAAAGTGTAACAGCAACCAAAAGAGAGCTGTAAAATAAGATAAAAACCTTACCGGAGGGATGAGAAAACATTAATCATCAGCCTCCCAGGACTGTTTCTTCGATTTTCCGAACCTGAGATCGGTACAGCTGAGAGATATTTACTCCATAATCAGCAATGAGCTGAATAATGTTTCGCGGAGCTTCTTCTGCATCGCTTCCATTAAGTCTGTCTCCGGCATCTCCAAGACCCGGCATTATGTATGCTTTTTCATTAAGAATCGGATCCATCCATAGTGTATAAACAGTTACATTTTCCAGAGCTCTGACTATACGTAAAGAACCTTTAAGTGCAGAAATAACATTGAAAAATTTGATGGATTTAGGTTTCACGCCGTTTTCAAGTAAGTATTTCACTATTGTAACCAGACTTCCACCGGTAGCATTCATCGGGTCAGCAAAGATAAGATCTTTCCCATCAAGACTTTCAAGATCAAAGTATGATTTTTCAAGATCGAGTATATATTCCATGTTTAATTCTTTCTTGGAATCATCTCTGTTTATCTTAAATAAGGCAAAGGGTGTAACATAGCCCTCTGAAGAATATTCCTGTATTTCCTTACTCATAATCATCGACGGAAGAAGCGCTCCTCGAAGCATTACACACATAACTGAATTCTCGATCTGCTCATCAGCATCCGGGATCTTGTGAACAGCGTAATTCTGAACAGGCATGTTTACAGGAGTTTTTGTAATAAGGTAATTTTTTTTGGAACTTGCTCCGCCATATGCCAGGTTAAACAGCATTTCATAAGCCCGCTGAATGTAGTAAAGAAATTCATGATGCTCAGTTCTTACATCTCTAAGCTTTGCAATCAGCCGGGAAGCTTCACCGTGATTTTCTCTGGGGGTCTCAAAAGAATAGACCTTGATAGCAGGAATCTCGTTTGTTATCTCCTGCATAAGTACACCCATTTTGTTGTAGATGGAAATAAGTTCCTTTTTACTTGATTCACTTTTGTCAGTAAAATTTGAAGAGCTGATAGTAGCAAACTGCTCCATAGCTTCGTTATAATAGACTTCCATCTTAGCCAGATTTTCTTTGTCGCAATCTGTCAGATACCCATCCAGATCAGCGGCCTTAAGAATCACCTTATTCATTTATTCACTCCAGAATGTATTTTTACTGATATTACAATAAATTTTCATTAATTGCATTGGATATATGGTGAAAAATCAAGATTTAGAGTTTATATTATTTACAACAACTTTTTTGGAGGAAACATGAAAAAGAAAATAATAGCTATTGCAGTCATTCTGCTTGTAATAACGGCTGCCAGCTCTTTCGCAATCGGTATCGGCGGAGCATTCGGTTTTGACCCTATTGGAAGTTCTCCGTATTCAGGCGCTTTGTCATTAAAATACAGTGACTGGCCCCTGCTGGGAATCAGTGCTTCAGGTAATTCTGATCAATTCAATCTTGGATTAACTGCTGACTGGTGGCTCTATCATGAACATCTTGCAGGTATTCTAAATCTGTATGCAGGACTTGGCGGTTACGGAGTTCTTGGTCTTGGTAATTCTACCAACTTTCAGATTGGTGCCAGAATACCTGTTGGACTCCAGATATTCCCCATTGATGTTCTGGAACTTTTTCTTGAAGTAGCCCCGGCTGTCGGCGTAACACTTGGAGATAATTTCAGTTTTCCGAACTGGGGACTTCAGTCTGCTGTTGGATTCAGATTCTGGTTCTAAACAGGATTTACATTATAAAAAAGCCGGGTGATTCCGGCTTTTTTATTGCAGTGGTTCCGGCTTAGAAAAAAGGTATCCCTGCACAATTCGAAGCGGGGTAGTTTTTATCATTTCAAGCTGAAGTTCCGTCTCTACTCCCTCTGCAACAATTTCATAATCATATATTTCAGCTATCTGGCACAGAACTTTAAAAAGCTCCATGGATTTCGGTTCCTCTATTATCTTATTTATAAAACTTTTATCTATCTTCATCTCATCAAAATTCATCTTTGTCAGATAATTTAATGACGAATAACCTGTTCCAAAGTCATCAATTGATATTCTGACCCCCATGTTATGCAGCTGACTGATTATACTGTTAATCTTATCTATATCCGATATAAAGACATCCTCTGTTATTTCCAGTGTGAGTTTTTCAGCTGGTATTGAATATTTTTTCAGTCGTGTATTAAGATTATCAAGAAAGCTCTTATCCATAAAGTAGGATGGAGAAATATTAATTGAAACACTGATGTCCTCGTTGTATTTCTGCTTCAATGCGGAATAATCACCAAGGACCTTATCGATCATATAAAGGCTGAATTCATTTACCAGGTTCTGACTGCTGATAGCTGGGATGAAAATTGACGGAGGAACATAGCCAAGTTCAATAGATTCCCAGCGGGCTAGAGCTTCAACACCTGCGACGAATCCGGTAGCTATATCTACCTGAGCCTGGTAAAAAGCACGTATCTCATCTTCTTCAAGAGCCTTAGTAAGATACTGCCGCATTGATAGTTCATTCTCAATATTTTCCTTGAAATCATCAAGATATTCGTTGAGTTTTAAAGAATTGCTGTCTTTTGCTGTTTTAAGTGCAATACAGGTCTTTTCATAAAGCTCACTGAAAGTATTGCCGTCAAGAGGATACGTTGTCATGGCAAGATGCATATTAACAAGGCGTCCGTAACCACTCTTATTAATATAATCTTTTACAGATTTTCTTAAATCATAAACAAGCTCTGATATTTCCTTGTGACTCCTGTTTTCCACCCACATTGTAAATTCATTACTGCTGGTTCTTGCAAGGTAAAGATCCTTATTCTCTGACTTTAAAAAATACTCTCCTATTACCTGCAGGAGCCTGTCCCCCTGTTTATACCCCAATGCCGAGTTAATTATATTCAGCCCCCAGATATCTGCCTGAACCATGTAGGCGGCATTACAGCCGGTTTTTATTCTTCCGGATATGTGCTCCTCAATTCCATGGCGGTTAGGAAGTCCTGTAAGATCATCATGAAAGGCAAGAAATTTAATATAATCATCCTTCTCTGCGATATTTTCATTCGCTTCCTGAAGTGAACTGATCATATGATTATAACCATCAATGAGCATCCCTATTTCATCCCGACGGGAAGTGTTCTCGACTTCCACAAGCTGGTTAACGGTAACTTTTCCAAAGCCCTCGACTATCTTAAAAATCGGAGTTGTGACTCCTCGAACAAATTTAATTATTAGAAATGATACAGAGATAATCAGAAGCATCATAGTAATAACAATTGCCAGGAGAATTACTGATGCCCCCCTGTTAAAATCAATTTCGTAAGCGGTAGCAACAACTATCCAGTCCCATGGCTCATAGTATTCACTGTAGGATATTTTTCTGGCTATTTTGGTGGAATGCGGAAGCATCCAGGAATAGTATGTAAAACCACCACCTGATTTTCCGGCATCAATCTGATCCTGAACCAGAAACCTTTTATCGTCATCAAAACTGGTTACATCAATCACATTCTGCCCCTCGAGTGTAGGATGCATGATTTCATCACCGGCAGAATTATAAATTATAAAATAACCATTTGCTCCAAGGTCAATACGATGATGAAGAGTTCGGATTCCAAGCTGCGGGTCCAAAGGCCCCATAAGGACTTCTTTAATATGCTCCTGTAAAGTTTCCAGTGAGTAGTGAGCTGAGTTAAGCCGCTCGTGCTCGGACTCTATCAGATCGATAGACTGAACAACACTGTTTTTAAGAATCTGGCCGCCTTTTCTGTTGAGTTCATTTCTGGCCACAAGATAAGCGGTTAGACCGGTGATGAGGCTTGATATACTTAACAGCAGGATAAATACCAGAATCAGCTTGGTTGAAAATGAAAAAAATAATTTGCTCTTAAACTTCACCTTAACATAATTTTAATCTACCCAAACCAGGAAAAGCAAGAACAATTTGAGCAAATGAGAATTACAAATGCAAGACTTGAGGCTGCCGGGAATACCCCGGCAGCCTTGAATAATTTTTTAATTTTCTGTAATTGACAGTATATAATTCCCAGTTATAGAAGGATTATAACCGCTTACCTTGATATAAAGGGTATCAGAGGAATCGGCAGTGTATGTAATTTTTGAGAAATTATCATCACCTCCATCATCATCTGAAGTAATCAACTCGATACTGCTGTTATATAAATTCAAATATGTATCAACGTTTACATCAGAAAGAAGTGTTTCAATAACATATGTTGTCCCCGAAACAGGCGTGAAGGACACCCAGTCCTCATCACCCTCTTCATGTAGACTTCTAAACTGGGGTGTATCTGTATAAATTTCTGCTGCATCCGTATAAACATTATCATCCTCATAGATGTCCGGCCCGAGAATTGAGGTAATATCTGATGTGTTCAGGTTTAAGACCGAATCAAAGGGTAGGCAAAAACTGTAAAGCAAATAAGCATCACCGAGACTTTCATTTCCATCACCATCAGCATCGATTAAAATATAGATATACCAGGTACCAAGATTTTCCCAGGTAGAATCGTCAGTAACATCAAGCATGGTTGCAAAAGCTGTTCCGGATGAAATGAGAGAAGTGGCATATGCTACCTGATCAGAAAAAGGATCATCATCGTACGATGACATCACGCTGTAAAACACATCTGAGCTTTCATAGGCGCCACTATCCGACAAATTAACCACAAAAGATACAGGATCTGGTTCTCCAATCTGTATCTCGAAACTATGTGTTTCGGCCGCAGATGCAACTGACACAATTCCGATATAGCAGGTACTGTCCCAGGAAACATCGGCAATTATAACAGCCGGATTCCCAAAGGTTCCGGAGTCTTCCAGACCTTCACTGACTGCTGATTCAATAAAATCTCCCGAGCTGTCGTATAAGACAGCATAAACACCGGAGACAGAATCCGGAGTTACTGTAATCTCTACGAAATCCGTTGCCGGTGAAAAGGAGTACCATTTCTCGCCACCGAACTCAGAGATCAAATCATTATCAAAATCATATTCGATACTTTTTATACTCTCTGAATCACTCATACTTATAATTTCAGGATCTGCAGGAATAAGAAATACATATTGATCATTAATGCCGGCGCCTATTTCAATATTGCTTGCCCCCCCAGTCAGAATGGGCGCAGTATCTGAAACATCACTGTTGTAAACATTGACTTCAACCTCATAACCGCCTCCGTAGGGAATATCGCTGAATCCAACCGCATAATATCCATCATCACTATTATTAGAACCTGTGCTTGAATCAATAAGTGTACCTGCAGAATTATAAAGAAAAACTTCAACTTCTCTGGCAAGCATCAGAGCTCTGCTTTCAGCTGGTACAGAGTCCTTCGCAGCTCCCAGGGCCTCGAGAAGATATGAGGAAACTGTCGGGATTTTTATCACAAAAGACCCGGACTGTTTCAGGGATTCAGAAGCCAGCATTTCAACTTCTGAATTCTCAGATAGTTCCTGCGAAACACTCAGCGGCTCAGGGCAGGACATTATTATAAAAATACCTATTGATAGCAGAATATTTAATATTATTTTATTAATATGTTTCATAGACTTACCTTTATTCCACAATTATGTTTAGTGAACCGCTGCCAGTCACATTAATTGTGACAAAATCAAATGAAGTGGCACCCCCGTCATCGGTCACTATTAGCAAAAGTTCATATTCCAATTCACCGTTTAAATCGGGATCTCCACCTACGTCATCAATATCAAAATAAGCAGATACAGTATTACTTCCGTAAAGGCTGAAATCAGGTGACCAGCAGCCTTCCGGATATGAATAGAACATCCAATTATAGCCTGCTATGGTGCCGGGCAGAGTGTCAGTACTTCCGGATCCGTCAAGGTAAACTACTGTTCCGTCAACATCGGTATCTAAATTCTGATCCGGACCGGCATCCGCAGAGGGTGCATAATTCGATACACTGTTAACAACAACCTTCTGCAAAGTTGTACTTGTTGCTCCAGCGGAATCAGTGCAGGTAAGAGATACCAGATATTCGCTTACCTCAGTATAAATATGCGATACGGACTCTCCGCTGTCACTGCTCCCATCTCCGAAATCCCAAATCCATGAAACTATAGTATCATCAGCATCAGTACTAGAGGTTCCGTCAAAAAGAACAGGCATATCCGTTTCTGCAGGAGACGGGGTATATGTAAAGCTGGCTGTGGGGTGTGTATTTTCGATTACAGTAAACGAATAATCTCCAAAGGTACCATAAAATCCAATTCTCATTTCCCCAGTATATGTGGCGAGATAACCTGATTCTTGATATCCGTCGCCATCTGTATCAGATTGGGAAACAGAGCTTATATACTCTTCAACTTCATCTAGTAAAAATACATATAGGCTGCTGCTGGCTGTTCCATATGGAGCCGGATCAATCATATATGTAGAACCTTCACTGATATCTATCTTGTAATAATCATAATCTCCGGTGTAGTTAAAATTCGGAAAGTAATCGGTTCCTGCTGTAATTTCGTAAGCATCATCATAGCCGTTATTGGGCTCATATACATCACCGGGAAAAGGAGTACCGTTGTCAAACTCAAATAGAAGTTCATGGCTTTCTTTTACTTCAGAAAATAATACAACCCCAATATAGTAGGTTTTTCCAATATCCATACCCAATGCAGTCACCACAACCTGATCACCATACTGTCCGGTTAGAACATAATCATCTGTAGAACCATCACTGCTTATACCATCCGAATCCCATGCGATAAAATAGGGGGCAGATTCTGAATCCGGAGTCATTGTGAAAGTAACGGGAAAAGCTTCAGGGGTCACTGAATACCAGTACTCCCCTCCTGTTGAAGCAAAATCATGACTATCCTGATAATCATACACGCATGTGACGAGCTCTATGTCTTCAGAATATCCATCAGTTAAAGAAACAGCGTTGAAAGGAAATAGATACACAGACACAGAAACATTTTCACGGCCGAGATCAAAGTCTGAGGATGTGCCGAGAAGAACCGGCTCTATTGATGATACATCAGGATTATATACTTTTACTTCAGCGGAATATCCAGAACCGTATGGAATATTTGCAACACTTGCAATAACTGCAGAACCGAACATACTTGAGGAACTGCCGCTAAATGTTCCCAGAACATCTCCATTACTATCTTTGATATTAATTTCGTAAGTATTGATAAAAAAGAAGAGTCTGGAGTTTTCCTCCTGAGCAGAAGATGTCAGGTTCTTTATATCATCGGACACCGCTTTAAATGAAAAAGAAACTGTACCGGTTTCTCCGATCGTACTCTCTGAACTAGACAGGCTTCCGGTAATAATTACATCGTTTGAGTCAATACTCGATAATGGATTATCACAGGAGATAAAAAAACCGGCACAGATAATAATTAAAATTGTTAATATTTTACTTTTCATATTTCCACCTTAATAAATTATCACAGTAACAATGCTGCTTCCTGTAGCTGTTACGGTCATATAGTCAGTTGAACTTACTGATGTATCATCTGTCACCAGAAGCTTCATGATATAAACAAAGTCCCCGTTATCATCGTGTGAACATTCTTCATCGGCTATATCAAACCCTGCTATAACATTGGTCGAATCGGTGATGTCGGAATTTGTAAGTGTACTGCCATCTGGTTTCGAGTAAAAAGTCCATAGGTAGGAACTTATTGAATGCCCTGATGATGCACTGCTTCCGGAAGCATCAAGCACAACTTCTGAAACAGAATCAAGATCAACATCCTGATCATCACCGGCATTAGCCGAAGGCGGATCATAAGTTCCGTCACTTACTGTGATTGAAATCATTTCAATATCCGTGCCGCCTGCATCATCAGCTACTGTCAGAATTACCGTATAACCTCCGGCTGCAGTATAGGTATGCGATAAAGTTTCTCCCGTATCGTAATTTCCATCTCCAAAATCCCAGTCATATGACACTATTGTGCCGTCTGGATCTTCACTTGCCGAGGCGTCCAAATTAATCGCATCTCCAATCTGTACTGAGCAGTCAGAGGTCGTGAATGAAGCAGAAGGAAGGAGATTATCAACTACAGTAATCTCAATTTCGAAATCGTCAGTATAACCATCATCATCTTCTACTGTCAGCACGGCTGTATAAGACCCTGCTGATGAATAAACATGGGATACCAGAGGCCCCAGACTTGAAGTATTTCCATCACCGAAATCCCAGCTGTATGAACTGATTGAACCATCTGAATCATAGCTTCCGCTTCCATCAAACTCTAATGAAGTACCAGTTTTGACTGTTGTAGAAGATGTCTGAATGTCTGCGACAGGTGCGGTATTCAGTACTGCCGGAGAAATAATTGTCATTATAACTGATGCAGAATCTTCGGCTCCATCATTGTCGGTCACTATGAGTTCAACAGTATATGAACCGGCTGTACTGAATGCATGCGAAACTGATTCATCAGTTTCCAGACTGCTTCCATCTCCGAAGTTCCAGCTGTATTCTGAAATACTTCCGTCTGAATCCGAACTGTCAGACGCATCGAAGAAAAGTTCATCTCCAGCATCCGCTGTAGTTGCTGCAATTTTTATAACAGCAGCCGGATCTTCATTTCCGCCGGTAACACCGGGACATCCGGAGAGCATAAGCGTACTGATAATTAATACAACATTTAGCAAAAAGCTTATTTTTTTTGAGTTCATTTCTCCTCCTCAAAATTGAAGCTGTAGACTTTTATACAGCCGTATTGTTGAGACTGGAAATTTAACCTAAAACGAAAACTTGTTTTGTAGCTGAATATTAGGTATGTAATGAATATAAATTAGAGATGCGAATATTTTTTTTGTTTTCAGTTTTTTCAAATTACTTATTTCCAATTTCTTTATGTAATGAATATATTCTATTTTTAATCAGTATAAAACTCAATACTCTTTAGCTCAGTTTTTAAATAAAAAAAGGACTGTTTCCGTAAAGAAACAGTCCTAATTATTTGGCATCTCCTAGGGGAGTTGAACCCCTGTTGCCGGGATGAAAACCCGGTGTCCTAACCACTAGACGAAGGAGACAATTTAAACATTCACAAGGCGAATGCTTTTGAGCCGCACAGGGTTCGAACCTGTGACCCACGCCTTAAAAGGGCGTTGCTCTACCAGCTGAGCTAGCGGCCCGTATCGCTCATTTGCTGGATGAATATAGCAACTATAAAATAAAATGTCAACACGAATTAGCAGAAATTTCGATACGTTTTTCGTGCTTGATTTTGCTATAATACAAAGCTGATTATCATGTTATAAACGGGGTTCAGTCCGGGCACACTTGAAAGTTCCGTTCCGAACATAGCCGCGTTTAAAGTAAACAGCTGCAGATCCAGGCTAAGTCCTGCATTCAGTAATCCTTCTGCCATGCCCACCCTTACAGAGAGAATTTCAAGCATAGTAAGCTCAAGGCCTGTTTTGATATGAAGCAGGGCATTCTCAGCCTCTGAAGGATAAAGCCAGAAATCAAGAATATCATCATATGCAACCAGGAAGCGGAAATCTGTTATGTACTGCTGAAGTGCCGGAATTTCCGGATTAAGCTCAACACCTGCATTAAGTTTAAAAGGAATCAAACCATATTCAGGAGTCGGGGCCTCTGTAGCAGGGTCGATAAAGCCGGTAAGACCGGAATCATATGTATACTTAATTGCAGGCGAATATATATCCTGCGCTGTGAGCCCTACGGAAAGAAGACCCTCCCAGGTATACAGAAGGCCGGCATCAAGGCCGATTAGTGTACTGAAGCTGAAGGGAGATTCCATAACTATATCAAGGCTCAAATCAGAGAGCAGCGTTGTTAGTTCAAGAAGCGACTTCTCTATCTCAAGACTGCCTTCAACACCGCCTTTCATCATTACCCCAGCATCAAGAACATGGGTCTGATCCTGTGAAAGGGGGATTCTGAATGCATAACCTCCGCAAAGCAGAATATCCTCGGTAGTCTCAACAGTCAGTGCAAGTGTTCCTGACTCTCTTAGAGTGATATCTGTGTTATTAAAAAGTCCGAATCCAAGTCCGTCACCGGTATATCCGAAATATATAGGCCCGGTCATTTCAACACCGGTATATATGTTGCTCAGAATACTCTGGGCTGATGAAGAGGAAAGAATATCAGTGAGTTCCCCTCCTCCCGAAATACTGCTTATTACAAGGCTGGTTATATCAAAGATAGGACCTTTGAGCAGCAGACTGAAGTCCGCAAAGGTGACATCTGTTTCTGCAGATTTAAATGAGGCCGGATTTGCAAATATTGTTTCAAGCCCCTCATTGTCTGTCGGATATGGGCCTCCCATTCCGGAGTCAATAGCTGAAGGAATACGAATATCCTCCATATAAAAATCCGGAGCAGAAAAAGCCGGACTTACTGTAAATACCAGAATGGTAATTGAAAGAATTATTATCAGTCGTTTAGGCATCAGAATCTCCGTTTTGTTTTAATTGTACTATCAACCGCCGGCAAACAGAGATTCCAGATCTACTCCGCCAAGTACAGCCCAGTCCAGGGCCTGTTGAAGATCATCATCAGGACTCTCAAAATCAAGATTATTTATATCACCGTCTGCAGCTACAAGCAGCTGGGCTGCGGCAGCATTGGCATACTGTTCTTCGGTTATCTCGGTACCGCTGGCTTCAGCAGCTTCCATTAGAGTTACAGCATCTGCAAGATTATCAGTATTTATGCCCTCAATAAGACTTGTCATTGCATCGGCATCCTCTGAACCGGAAGTCAGCAGTTCCAGACCGTCTGTAACAGCATCTCCAAGACCGGAGGCACCTACAGCCAAATCGGCGGCAAGAAGTACCAGTTCAGGATCGGCAGCACTCAGATCATCACCAAGCATCGCAAAAATTTCATCATATGCCGTCTGCATATCTTCTGCACTGCCGGAACTGAGCAAATCCTGTGCGTATGAGACCTTCTGCTCATCGGTCATACTGGACATATCGGTTGAATAACCTAAAAGAGTGTAAACACTACTGGTAAAAACCTGCTGGCAGGAAGCAAGTATAAGGGCAGCTGATATAAGTACTGCAACCATAATGAGTTTTATTTTCATTACAGCCCTCCTAATCAGAATTATCGTCAAAAGAACTTATAAAATCAAACTATCCATTTTATAAATCGGCAGGGAATAGCGTCGGAACCGGCGGCTTTATCAGAAGAGAGTCCCGGTTCAGGTTTCACAGTACAAAGACTTCCCTCTTCCTTAAGTATATCACAAAAAACGATTTTCAAATAATTTGAGCTGATTCCGTATGAACAGTTACCCTTTTTTTCTTCGATTAAAACTTCAAGCTCTCTATTCATCCATCTTTGGGTATATTCACGGTTCTTACGACCAGAAAGCTCACGCAGTTCAGCAGTCCTCTGCGATGTAATTCTTTCAGGAACATGATTTTTCATAGTACTGGCGGCAGTTCCGGGCCTTGATGAATATGGAAACACATGAAGAGCGCTGAAACCACAGTCATCAAGCAGGCTGTAGCTCTGCCTGTAATCTTCATCTGTTTCACCGGGAAACCCAGCAATAATATCAGCTGCTATGAAGGGATCATCCTTGGCCTCACGAAGCAGTCTAACCGCTTCGATTATCTGAGCCCGCCGGTTTTTCCTTTTCATGACCTCAAGAATGCTATCACTTCCTGACTGAACAGGAATATGAAAATGAGGACAAATTCCAGGATCCTTTAAAACTTCTGCGAGTCTCGGAGTAATAGATTCAGGTTCGATCGATGAGAGCCGTATTCGTGTCTTATCCCTGATACTGCATAGTCTCTGCAGCAGATCTGTAAAATCAGCACCTGATTTATCCTTATATGATGAAATATTCACACCAGTAAGGATAACTTCAAGATAACCCTTATTCTGCAGTTCCTTAAACTGCTCGCAGAGCAAATTGATATCCTGACTTATGCTTTTTCCCCGTGCAAGTGGCACCCTGCAGTATGCACAGCGGTTATCACATCCGTCCTGAATCTTCAGGTATGCCCTGGTGTGAAAATTAAAGTTAACCGAATCATACCAGAACCGCTGCGGCAGCTCTTCTGATTCCGGCCGTACAGCGTTATCAGACAGCATCCCGAAGTAAGAGCGGACTTGATTAATCAGATCATTGCCTTCCTCACCTGATCCGGACTCATCCAGATGTGCAGGAAGTTCATTAATTCGAGCCTTCTGATCATGGGGAACAACAATGACATTGGGAGCAAGTTTCAAATCTTCGGCATTAAGTTGGGCATAGCATCCTGTAACAAGAACAACAGCAAAAGGGTGTTCTGCCGACATCTTCCTTATCATCCGCCTTGCCTTCTGTTCCGCCTTTGAAGTAACTGTACATGTATTTACTACATAAATATCACTGGAATCACGGTATGAGCCAATTAAAAAGCCCTGGCTGTCAAACGACGTAGCCAGGGCTTCGCTCTCACACTGATTAAGCTTGCAGCCTAAAGTATAAAAAGAAGCCCTCATCATGTCCCCAGTTTTTTACTGACACGTTCTCTTCCGCGTATAGCTTCTGTGTAGGCTGAATTAAGCTGAAGAGCCTTGTCATAGGCTTCAAGAGAATACTGCCAGTCCTCAGCCATCTCGCGTGCATAACCGAGTCTGGACCACCATCTGGCTGTATTCGGTGAATGATAAACAGCTGTGGTGAAGGCGATATCAGCCCTGTTGTATTCACCGAGCCTGATGAATATCTCACCCATAAAAAAATAAACCAGTTCAATACGGTCTCCGGTCGGAGCCAGAACTGTGTATTCTTCAAAATATTTTAATGCATCAAGATTATTGCCCAGATAGTAATCAGCTTCGCCGGCAATCTCAATAACCCTGATATCATGCCTTGAAATCTTCAGCGCATCCTGGGCCGATTTTAATGCCCCGGCATTATCGCCTTTTTTAAGGTAACTCCACCCCAATACAACATATGAATCCATATTTCTGGGCATCTGCCTTATTTCCTCGAGACAAATTGAGATGGCCCTGTCAAAATTACCATTACGGTATTCGAGAAGTGCATCAGCCCGGTTGTCCTGTGCTGAAACAAAAGCAGCTGAAGCCAGTAAAAGTATTGATAAAACGGTAATTAACTTTTTATTCTTCATTTATTATTAACTCCTGAACTTCGTTAATTGGTTCATCTTTCTGCCCGGATTTTAGAACATCACGCGGTGAACGCATTGTACATATTCCGTTAAAGGTACAGCCGCTTTCCATAATTATGTCGGGCGCCGTAATATCACCGTCAATTCTTCCGCATGAAAAAAGTTCTACTCTCTCATAGGCGTATATATTTCCGTTTATACGGCCTTTGACCGAAACAATATGTGCTTCAACCCGTGCATCCACAACAGCACTTTCTGCAACATACAGGTCCCCGGCGGCTTTTACGTTACCTTTAAGTTTCCCTTTTATAAGAAGGGATTTATCAAACCCGAGGTCTCCGGTGAATTCAATATCATCTTCAAGGATTGTATCAATTTCTGCTTCATCTATATTTTGTATCTGAATGTCACTCATATCCCACCATCGTATCTGTCTGTTTAGGTTCTTGTCAAGGGAGAATAGACAGTTCTTTGAACTGTCTATTCTCTGCATTAGATGTTTAAGAAAACATCTAATGCATTCATAATTAATATGTCAGCTCTGCGAACTGTTTTTTCAAAGTATAAATCCGTTTATAGAGAGATAGCTCTTTGAGCTATTTTTTCAGGCTTAATATTTGCACAATAAATGCTTTTACAGCATTTTGTCATGGCGCCTGAATAAATTAAATGTTTAAGAAAACATCAGAACAGGCTGAGGGTGTCGTCCAGTGCTTTTTTAAGTCTGGCACGCATTTCCTTGGTATGAGGATTATGGCGCTGAAGGTCGAGAAAAAGCTGCATTGGATCGTTACAGGTCTGCTCAACTATTTCCTGAAGTTTCTGATAACCCACTGTAGCAATGGGACTCTTCTGAAGTTTCAGCTGGTCCAGGACACGGCCGATAAAGTGGGTTACACCCTGCGTAAAGGCGGCCTCCTGATCGTGCTCGTCAGGAGTCATCTCTATCACATGAAGCCCCATGCTTTTAAGAAAATCATACCATTTAGCAGCAGTTTCTTCCGAAGCTCTGACCGGTGAATAAACTATAGGGAGGCCCTGAACTCCGTTCCGGCCGGAATCGGGACCAAACATCGGATGAGTCGCAATGACTTCCACATCTTCGGGAAGGATTCTCTGCATCTGAGTAGCCGGTTCGATTTTTACAGAACAGGTGTCCAAAACAACGGTTCCGGGCTTTATATATGGTTTTATTCTTTCAAGAACTTCTTCAACCGCGCTGATTGCACAGCATAAAAATACGGCATCAAAACCGGACAGCTCGCTTTCACTAATCCTCTTAACTCCAGCAGGAAAAACCCTTTCCTGATTTCTTGTAAAACCGCTTACACCGGCATGCTCAGCAAGTCGCGACGCCCAGAAGGCTCCGAATCTGCCCATACCGTATACTGCTATCTTCATGCGGCAATAATAATCACTTTGCTATATTTTCTCAATGAGTCTGTGCAAAGAATTGATATTGTACTATTATTTAGTAAAAGATTATTGATCCAAGGAGATTCAGATATGGCTTTCGCAGAACTCATGAAAGAAAAGGCCAAAAAACTACAGAAAAAACTTGTGCTTCCGGAAGGTACCGAATCACGGACTATCAAGGCAGCAAGAATCCTTGTTGATGAGGGATTGGCTTCAAAGATTTTTCTGATAGGTGTCAAGGCAGATGTTGAGAGCGCTGCAGCAGATGCAGGCGTAAATATTAACGGAATTGAAATTATTGATCCGGCAGTTTCAGATAAAATGAATGAATATGCCGCTGAATATTTTGAACTCAGAAAAAGCAAGGGCGTTACAGAAGAGCAGGCAAAAGAGGCTATGGTTGATCCGCTTAAGTGGGGAGCAATGATGGTGAGAAAGGATGATGCTGACGCTATGGTTGCAGGCGCTGAAAACTCTACAGGAAATGTTCTGCGTGCCGCTTTCACAATAGTAAAAACTGCTCCTGGTGTTAAATCAGCATCCAGCTGCTTTGTGATGTATATGAAGGACTCAGAATACGGCGTTAACGGAAATATGATTTTCAGCGACTGTGCGACAATCCCCAACCCGACCGCTGAACAGCTTGCAGAAATTGCTATTGCAGCATCAGAATCATGTAAAAAGTTTCTTGATGCAGAACCCTGCACAGCAATGCTCTCATTCTCAACCAAGGGCTCTGCATCACATGAGAATGTTGACAAGGTCGTTGAAGCAACAAAACTGGCACAGGAAAAGCGTCCGGACCTGAACATAGACGGTGAAATGCAGCTTGATGCGGCAATCGTACCTTCCGTCGGCAGCAGCAAGGCTCCCGGTTCAAAGGTAGCGGGAAAGGCAAATGTACTTGTTTTTCCGGATCTTCAGTCAGGAAACATCGGCTACAAACTTGTACAGAGACTTGCTGGTGCTGAAGCCTACGGCCCCTTCCTTCAGGGATTTGCCAAACCGGTCAGTGACCTTTCAAGAGGCTGCAGCGTAGAAGATATTGTTACCACATCTGCAGTTACCATGGCACAGTCCTGATAAAAAAAAAGAGAGCGGTATAACCGCCCTCTTTCCTGATAAAAGCTGACCGGAATAATCAAGCGGTCGGCTTTTTTTATACCTTCCGGTATAACAATTCTGTATAAATCAAGCTGAATATTAAAGATATCTCTGCCCCCTTTACTTGACTTTATCAGTAAACATAATGATTTAATATTTATGAAAAAAAGCTTAAACATAAAAAGAATACTATCTTTATCAGCAATTTTATTACTCGCTTTCGGCAGTCATATTTCTGCGCAGGATATCATTGGCAGCTCAGTAGAGAACCGGCCTATTTATTCTTATACAATACAGGGAACCGGACTTTCTCTACCTGGCAGCAGTAATGAAAATAAATCAAACCTGATAGTGATAGGAGGAATACACGGAGGCTACGAATGGAATTCCGTTATACTCGTAAGGGATATGCTTGACCATTACAGCAAAAACACCGATGAAATACCGTCAAATATCATTTTATATATAATCCCCGTGCTAAACCCGGATGGCCTTTACCGTATAGCAGGCGAGGCAGATCCTGCACTGCTTGATGAATCAGCCCTTCGTCTGGAGAGAGATAAGCTTCTGCCATGCAGATTTCCTGATGCATGGGAACCGGCAAAGCGGCTGGCGGAAGCATATTCCAAAGCTTCAGGATATAAAATATATGTCGGCAGTACCCGGCCTTCAGGCGTTCCATTCACAGGCACAGCCTCCGGTTACCTCTATAACAGGGGGATTCCCGGAATAATAATCGAACTTTCAAACCGTTATGATTCGGAATTGGCACAGAATATACGCGGTTTCAATTCCTTGATGCAGAAGCTGAATTAAAAAGCGGCTGAATAAAGAAATCTTTCGAGGTCTGAGAATTAAAACACCGGGTCTTGACAATACATTTTTCAATAGTTATGTTTAGTACAAATTGATTGCACCGGTGATAGAGGTGCGGCAGTTAATTAGTAGGCAGCTGAGGCCGCGGACGCCCGTGAAGCTGACCGAAAGGTAATGCCGCCGAAGAGGCTGTTTTCCGCAGAACAGTTTTCTGGGCTTGGGAGCTAATACTTCCAAAACTGTCAGCGCTACTTTAAGTACGCTGGGGAGCTAGTCACCTGACTTTTCAGAGTTACGGAAATCCTGTATCTTCTTGAATCCGGGCAAGGTTAGAGGAGATAAATATTGGATTTACTGTCAAAAAATTTCTTTTCCTTCCTTTTTGTTCAAACAAAATACCGCTTATGTGAGGAGGCCTTATGATTAAAGTTATCCTGATAGGAAGCAGCGGAAGAATGGGTAAAGTTCTTACCTCATTCATTAATGAAAGCTCCGATATGGAAGTGGCAGCAGGAATAGATCTTGTTGCAAGTGACGGTGCTTTTCCGGTTTACAAAACCCTTAAAGAATGCAGGGAATCAGCGGATGTCATCATTGATTTTTCAAATCCTGCGACTCTCGCAGGCTACCTCGATGAAGCTGCTGTACGAAAGATACCGGCTGTTATTGCAACCACCGGTTTAAGTGATGCAGATCTCAAATGGATTGAAATAGTATCCGAATCTGTAGCCATTTTCAGATCTGCAAACATGTCGCTCGGCATCAACCTGCTTCAGCAGCTTGTTAAAACAGCCGCAACTGTGCTTGGAAGCGCATTTGATATCGAGATAGTTGAAAAACATCATAAGATGAAAAAAGATGCCCCGAGCGGTACGGCTTTTATGCTTGCAGACTCCATCAATGAAGCACTTGACAACAGTCTTGAATACGTGAACGGCAGATCGGGCAAAGACTGTCAGCGAAAACCCAATGAAATGGGGATTCATGCAGTTCGCGGAGGAACAATTGTCGGCGAGCATGATGTTTTTTTTGCCGGAGCTGATGAAATAATCACTATCGGGCATTCAGCAAACTCAAGAAATGTATTTGCAACAGGAGCAATTGCTGCAGCAAGGTTTCTGGCAGACTGTCCTCCGGGACAATATAATATGCAGGATATAATCAATAAAGCAGGAGTGAATAAATGAATTTAGAAGGTGTATTTACAGCACTTGTAACCCCATTCGCCAAAGACGGCTCAGTGGATAAGACAAGCCTTGAAAACCTTGTTGAGTTTCAGATAGATAGGGGTATATCAGGACTTGTTCCGGTTGGAACAACAGGAGAAAGCCCAACCCTTAACCATGAAGAACATGACAAGGTTATAGAGGCCGTAATTGAAAAAACTGCCGGAAGGGTTCCCGTAATAGCCGGAACTGGCTCAAACTCCACCGAAGAAGCCATCCGATTGACAAAACACGCAAAGGAAGCAGGAGCCGATTACAGTCTGCAGGTAGCTCCTTATTACAACAAACCCTCACAGGAAGGATTTTACCGTCACTTTATGGCTATTGCCGACGCTGTAGAACTACCTATGGTTGTTTATAATATTCCAGGCAGAGCCGGAAAGAACATAGAAAACAGCACAATGCTCAAGCTTGCTGCTCATCCGAATATTGTTGCGGTAAAAGAAGCAAGCGGAAGTATTCCGCAGGTGATGGAACTGGCTCTATACAAACCTGATGATTTCACAATTCTCTCAGGAGATGACAATCTGGGACTGCCGATGATCGCCTGCGGAGCCAGGGGAATCATTTCTGTAGCAAGCAACATCATCCCGGAAGAGATGGAAGAACTTGTCAGAAACGCAAACGCAGGTAATTTTGAAAGAGCCAGAGAAATTCACTATCATCTGCTCCCCTTCTTCAAAGGACTGTTTATAGACTCAAACCCGGTTCCTGTTAAATACGGATGCGCACTCAAGGGCATGATGGAGGAAGTTTACAGACTGCCCCTTTGCGAAATGTCAGATGATGACAAGCAGACCTTTAAAAAGATCATGGCTGATACCGGTATACTCTAAACAGTTAAAATCAATACAAATAAAAAGGGGCAGTATGATTAGTACCTGCCCCTTTTTTTGGCGATCAGCAAATCTGTTTTTACCGAACGTCTATATCAAGCCCGGAATACCTTCCAGGCATTTTTACCGGATTACTGCTGAAGCTGTTTTAAAGCATTCTTTGCCATTCTTATAGTCTGACTGCTCCAGTTTGAAAACTCAACCATGGTAAGTTCAGCTCGGGCATTCGGATTACCGCTGTTTCCCAGCGCATTTATACATTCCCTGATGGCTCTTTCATCATTGTACTGAATACCTGAGGATCTTCTCTGGTTGTTATCCCTAAGATATTTACTCAGCACTTCTACAGCAGCATCGCTTGTATAGGTACCGAGAGCCTGAAGACTGGTAACCAGCTCGTTGACATCCGTAGAACTGTTGAGCATTCTTCCGAGCCACTGAACCGCATTATCATCAGCAACACCGAGATCGCGAATCATTTCAGCTGCTTTTATCTTTGAACGTGACTGATATTCTCTTTCCCGCGGAGTGGCCGCGTTATACACAAGAGAAACCTCCAGAGCGGCAGAAGCAACTTCGGTTTTCCTTTCAGCCGAAGCATTGCTGCGCTCCTCAACACTTAAGGCTGCATAACGAATTTCATACGGTGTATCAGCCCTAATTATTGAGGCCAGCTCATCCGAGGGGTCTTCCATTATGTTAACAAGGGCCCGTTCGGCCTTTGCTATGGTATTTCTGTTGTAGCCGCCTACCGCAGCATAGAAGACCGGTTCAAAGCCGATCGGCATTTTAAGTCTCTCAAGTGAGTATATACATGCACCTACCAGGGATTCCCTTTTTTCATTATTATCAATTTGAATAATATCAAGGTTGATATATCTAAGATAATCTGCAATTTCATCTGCATAGTCGCGTCCGCCTGCAGCACCGATACCGGCAATAGCTATTGCTTTAAGAAAATCGTTATCCTCTTCCTCAAAAACTTTGAACATTACCGGTGTTGCATCAACGGCCTTCAGATTACCAAGTTCTGTAATCATCACTCTTTTCAAATCCGAAATAAGCTGACGATCTCTTGTTGTTGAATACTGATATTTGGAATAAACGAGTTCAGTAAGCGTATCGGTGATCATCGGAGCTAAATCCCTGTCGTGCAGTTCACATATACTCTTCATAACTGAGAGTTTATTCTCAAGTGATGGAGTTCCCTCGTATATTCTTGTCCATACCGCTGCAGTTTCGTTAGCCGAAACCATTGAAACCGGTACAATGAGCGTCGCTATTATCAGAATAAATAAAAATCTGTTTCGCATAATCCCCTCCTGAATTATCAGTTAACAGCTCTCTGCTCTGTTGTATATTTATATTCATATTCAACAAAGTCTCTAAGCTTTCCACTTCCGTCAAAAAATTCTTTTTTTACGGGATTACCTTTATCATCATTGACGATCAATACTTTTCTGCTCAATGAACCGTTTGCCCTGAGATAATTCTCGGCACTGCGCATTCCATTCACATATTCGTATTCAACCGAATCAGCCAGTTTCCCATCATCTTCGAAATGAGATTTCCTTATAAGGTTGCCGTCTTCATAATCAAGAACAAAATATTCCTGAATCTTTGCACCATTATAAATCTCTATTCTTGTGTTTAGGCCATTTTCATACTTATAAACCGTGTCTGAAAGCATTACACCATCCGCGCTCAGGATCATCCATCGTGTTTTATTTCCCTGGGAGTCATATTCGTACTCAGATACATTCTGAAGCGCACCCTCAGGGTTCATGATCTCTTCACGGGAAAGAAACCCTGCAGCGTTATAGCTGAAAGCTCTTTTAGACTGAATGCCGCCCCTGTTGTCGTAAACGGTTTTCATGTTTGTTTTACCGCCTGCCACAGTAAATTCAAGCGATTCAATAATTTCATCAAACGAATCGTGCAGCTCTTCTTTTAGAAGATTCATATCTGCATCGTAGGTAAAATTCTTATAGCTTTCTATATATCCGTCACTATAATATGATGTCTCTTTTACGGGATGGGGTATGTAAACTGTTTCATACACAGTTTCTTTTTCAACTTCAGCAGCCTTCTCCACCGTTTTTTCATCCTGTTCCTCTGTGGATCCAGACTCTGTTGTCGCACACCCTGAAAAAAATACTGCTGCAATCACCGCTGTGATTATTGCAAACTTCTTCATTACCAACTTCTCCTATGCATGTATCTTATTAATAAATTATATGTTTTTAGATCTTTTTAGTCAAAAGAACTGTCCAAATTAATTAAACTCTTTTGAGATCAGCCTGCTGAGATGCTGAGCCTCTTCAACAGATACGGTCTCACCCCTTCTCTCGGCAGAAATCCCGGAAGAATTTAAGGCATCAAGCACTTTTTCACGGCCGAATCTTGCAGCAAGACGTCCGGAAGCCAAATTATTCGATATTTTCTTCCTTCGTGAGAGAAACATGTCATCTATAAGAGTATAGTAAACCGCAGGGTCACCTGGATCAAAACTGTTATGCTTTGTAAGCTTCACAACTGATGACACTACAGCTGGTCTCGGATAGAAAGATCCGGCCTTTAGATCTCCTGAAAGTTCTACTGTATATTTCGATCCGCTTATAAGAGAAAAAACCGAGTAGTCTTTGCTTCCCGGTTTTGCAGCCATCCGCTGAGCCACCTCCTTCTGAACTGTAAACACCATTGTTCGCGGACTGAGATCATTTTTTATAATCATCGCAATCATCGGAGAGCCGGAAGAGTACGGAAGGTTTCCTATAACAAAAGGCGGAATACCAGCAGTTTCAGCTTCATTTTTAAAAGTTTTTAGAAAATCACCCTGAATAATACTGAAATTCGGAAGATCTGAATAAAAATCTCTAAGCAGATTTGCAAAACCATTGTCAATTTCAAAAACAGTGAGATCGAATCCTTTTTCAAGCATGTGCCATGTCATGGAGCCCAGTCCGGGGCCTATCTCCCAGGCCTTCTCGCCTGCTTCGGCGCCTAAAAGACCTACAATTTTTTCACGGGCACCTTTGTTAACCAGAAAATTCTGCCCGAAGCGTTTTTTCATACTGAGTTCATGATTTTCAAGAAATTCACGCAGTTCCGAAGGTGAATCATAGTTTAACGGATAGTTCATTATACCTTTCCCTGATTATCAGAAAAATAACTGTAATTATCAGAACTGAGTAAAAGCCAAGCGTACCGGCAATTAAAAACTTATCAGTTCCGAAAGACGGCAGAGCCGAAAATATTTCAGCAGCAGTCCTGATTATTTTATAAATGAATTCTATACAAATTGATAGCATTTCCCAACCTGTAATCAAAAAAAGCAGTCCTGTCCATATAAACAAAGTAACAAGAGGGGTTAGGACTATCCCTGAAATGAGTCCGGCCGGATACACTTTTCCAAAAACAGACAGAACAATCGGAAGAACAGCAGTCTGGGCACCTGCAGAGGCACTGACTGACATACGCAGCCAGCGGGGAATCTGATTCGGAAGTCCCCGGTTAAAAAGACTTCCAAAGTAGACCATACCGGCTATGGCCATAAAGGAAAGTCTGAAAGATATAGTATAAAACGCCTCAGGGCTGATTAATGTCATAATTACAAAACTCAGCATCAGGATATCTGTAAACGTGGATTTCCGGTTAAGCTGCTCATTGAGCCCAATCAGAAAGAACATCAGTGCAGCCCTGACAAGTGATTCTCCAAATCCTGTGAGAAAAAGATAGAGCACAACAATCACCGAGCAGATGATAAATGCCGTTCTTTTTCCTGTCAGGGGAATCAGGAGAAAATAGAGGATACCGCACATTATTCCCAGGTGCATTCCCGAAAGAGCCAGAATATGCGCTGCACCGGCGGTTCTGAACAGTTCGGTATCGGAACGCTCCATCATATTCCTGCTGCCGGTAAAAAGAGCAACAAGAATACCGCAGGAACCTTTCTCAAGCCTCATAAGTCTGCGCTGTGCAGAGGAAAGAAGTTCTGAGCGTATCCGGTATATACCCGACTTCCAGCCCATCCTCACCGGACCTGCTTTTTTTGAGAAAAGCAGAAAAATCTCAGGCTTGTGAAAACTAAGGCCTTGGGCACCGGTATCGGATTTTATCAGGCCGCCTCCAATACTGAAAAACTCCCCCTGACTAAGAAGCGGATCATCATCAAAGAAAACAAGGAGTTTCCCCGAAGCAGTGGTTTTAACTCCGTTGCCGGATTCTGCATGCCTGATCGAGGCTTCGGCAAGATATCTGCCCGAGGCGGTTAAATAGCTGTCCGATATAGCCACAGCTTCCACTTCAATGACTGAATCATACGGAATGCCTGTAAATGCTGCCGAGTTTCGCAGACGCAGCTCAAAACTCAGCCCAGTGACAATAAGGGCGGCAGCGAGCGTGGAAAGCAGTATCCTCATCTTCACTGCGCTTTCAGACCTGCCTCGCCTCAGGATGAATACGACTGCAGAAGTGAGCACAGCACTGATTATCAGCCGGGTTCTAAGTTCAAAGTAATCAATCAAACACAGACGTAAAAGAATGATGAGAAAAAAGCCGGTTACCAGCGGATTTGAGATGAAGAAACTCAGAATTTTATTTTTACATACTTTTAAGATTCTTCAACGCCTCTCTTGCCGCCCGCTGGACAGTACCGGAATAATTGAGATAGCCGGTGTAGAGAAGGTAGTCGAAAGCCGTGCTGTCTCCCAGTTTACCGAGGTTTCTTATAACCCCCAGAATAATCTGTTCATCAACAGGCTGGCCGTTTTCAGTGTATGTATTTAAAACCTCAAGATACAGTGTCAGCCTTACTGCTGCATCATGAGTCCCGGCAGAGCCGAGTGCGTCTATTGCTTCAAGGAGATTAACCTTCCTGATTACGCCCTGTTCGAATTCAAAAACCGTATAGTCGAAGTGTTTAATCAGCCCTTCTGATACACCGCTCCAGTTAAGCTGTGTAAGCTCCCTGACAGCTTCAAAGCGGAGGTCACGGAGATTTTTCTCATCGGCAGGAGATTTTGCATCACTGTACAAGCCTACATCGAGAGCGACCTCGGCAATTGAAGCCTTGTCCTCCCTTGTCAGATTACTCTGACTGAAAGCAGCCTTGAGTGCAGCAAGTTTTTCCTCTGATGTGGAGCTTTTAATAACTTGTATTATATGGTCTGTAAAATATCCGTCTATCCCGTTTAATGCCTCGGAAACACTCAGATTCACATCTTCCGAGTATCCGATCGTCCCCGTAGTAAAAACAACAGGAAAGGAGGAAGGGTCTCCGATTCGGCCGAGTGTTGCAACGGTTTCGGAAATTAGCTTTTCATCAACACTTTTACCGCTCTTGTACTGACTGTTCTGCAGTCTGAGCCATTCATTTATGCCGATGATTATATTTTTATCACCCGAAGCTGTATCGCCAAGGGCATTCATGATTTCAACTCTTATTTCATTATCCTCGATTTCGCTGAAGAAAGTCCACAGCTTTCCTGCTGATGATTCGACGCCTGTTGTTCCAAGCAGTCTGACAGTGAAAAGAACGAGTTCCCTTCCCTGAGCATCATTCACCAGCATCCATGAGTTATCTATTACAAAGTTGAGAGAGAGCAGATAGAGTTCCGACATATCGGAATTCTTGTAGTCTATTGAATCCTGAAGAACCCTTGCCTTGGTGGCAAGACTGCCTCTGGTGAAGTTTTTCCGGAAGGCTTCAACAACATCTATGCTTTCCTGAGCAAAGACTGTGAATGAGGATAAAATGGATAATATAAGTAAAATGCTAAAAAACCTTAATCTGGCTTTCATCTATACCCCTTAGTAATTGGTTACCCTGCTCTTCCTGCCCAGAGATTCTCTTTCTCCGAAAATATTGTAAATATAGGAGAGGAGCTGATTTCTCATCACAGGATGCAGCGGAACTGCCTGCAGATGCAGAATGGACTGGTTTCGTTTCGGATTGAAGTTCACACCTTTAACATTACCACACATTCTGATTTTATAAGGGCCCAGACTGAATTGGAGCTTGACTGCAATACCGACTCTGGCTTTTCCGCCAATCATTATCGCTGCACCGCCTTCAGAGACATCAATCAGGCGGCATCTCAGACCGGCAGTTTTCTCTTCCCGTTCATTGGCTTCACCAATACTTTTCAGAAGATACAGATACGCCGGTTTATTAACATCAATTCTGACTGATGAGCGCTTCTGACTTCTCTGAAGATTATCGGAGTGGGCAATATGGAGTATAGAATAGTTTTTATCAGAAAAATCATCTATTACTATTGAATCAAAAGTGTATCCGGCATCATCCGCACGCCAGAAGAAGATATTTATATCCTGAGCCTTCCAGTCAAAGCCCTGAGGCAGAACCGGTCCTTCAGGATAGGAAATAGCAAGGTATTTTTTAAGATTCTCTACAACACTGGCGGTGTAAGTTCCTGCACCCGGGAGATTTATCTTGATTTTCTGATGCTGTGATATTTTACGGGAGGTTTTAAGTCCGAGTGTAAATTTCGGAAGATTAAGCTCAACACGGCTTCTGAAATCAAAAAGCTTTGAAACAAAGTTGATATTCTCTTCATTGCCGCTAACTCCCTCATTCCGGAACTTGATAATAGTTCCGCGAATAGAGCGATCAAGCTGTTTTATTGACCAGAACAGTGAAGTAGGATTTTCAAGCCTGTTTTCAACTGCCACCTTTCGAAGGAGATTGATCTCTTTCAGTGAAAATCCGGATTCACGGCCCTTTGCATAGAACTGAGCCCAGGGGAAATTGCCCCCCCCCATTTTCCTGAGGATGGAAATGAGTATGATCAGCAGAAAAAATATTACGGCTACTACAATCAACATAACTCTAGTATCGATCTCTTACCTTATAACTGTAACTTCACGATTATCCTTGCAATTAACTAAAATATTGATAATATTCTACAGGGTGAATGAGTTTTTTTCCAGTAGAAACAGAAAAAAAATAGATTTAACAGCATTTGAGCCTCTGCTTCTTTTTGCGGTGTTTTTTCTGCCCGGATACCTCTCTCAGGGAACATCTGATTACGATCCGGCGGTATTTGAAAGCTCATGGTTCAACTTTATCTACATTATAACTACACTCCCGCAGATCCTTTTCATTATATATCTTATAATTCTTAAACCCGGACAGCCTCTCAGCGACTTCGGGATTAGAAAAATCAGACTGAAGGACATTCCGCTGTCACTGCTCACTCTTGCCGGGATATTTTCATGCCTTGCAATAGCCGGCACAGCGGCAATGCTGATTGAACCCGATTACAGCAACAGCATGATCTACGGCAATGGATGGGTATTCAGCCGTCCGGAACTTCTGCCGCTGGTTTTTGTTTCCTGCATACTGACAGGCTACAGTGAGGAGATCTTCTTCAGAGCCTATCTTATCAACTCGCTCACAAAACGTGGAGTCAGTCTTCCCGCTGCGGCAGTACTTAACGTTCTGCTTTTCGCCTCGGGACATATCTACGAAGGATTGTACGCAGCCGGAGCCATTCTGCTAATCGGCGGATTTCTTACTTTCATGTTTATAAAAACAGGATCAATACATACTGTCGCAATCGGACATGGTCTTTATAACTTTTCTGTTCTTCTGATTACAATGCTGGGGGTAATGCAGTGAAAAAAATAAACGGTTTTATTATATCTCTTTTTTTGGCAGCTGTATCAATCAGCACGCTCAGCGCGCAGATATCAGTACCGCCGGCTGAAGTTTCTGCAGAGGCTTACATTGACAATAACGGAACAGGGGTATTAACAGTCACATATGTAATTCCGGAAGGTTATCATCAGACCTTTTCAGAGGATTTCTTCCGTTTTGAAATAACAGCTCCGCAAGGCGTTAAGATGGGTGAAATTTTCTATCCTAAGGGAAAATCAGAGGATGGTCTTTTAAATTATTACGGAACCGTTGAACTGAGCGCAGAAATATCGGGAGTAAAAAGTGAATCAATATCGATTGATGTTCACTGGCAGCTCTGTGATGAAAACGGAACATGTTTTTTCCCCGCCTCTGAATCATTAAGCTTCGATACAGAACAGACCGAAACAACACAGTCCTCCGCCGGCTCAGGCCTGCTTCTATTCATTCTTCTTGCATTCGCCGGCGGACTGTTGCTTAATGTAATGCCCTGCGTACTCCCCGTTCTTTCTATAAAGGCTCTAAGCCTGGTAAAGCAGGGCGGCGATGACCGTAAACAGATACTGACATCCTCACTTTTGTATACAGCAGGAGTCATAGCCTCGATGCTGGCACTTGCCGCCGCTGTAATTATAATCAAGGCAGCCGGAACAAAGGTAGGATGGGGTTTTCAGTTTCAGAACAGGGGATTTATCGTTTTTCTGCTGACCGTAATATTCGTGTTCGGACTTTCGCTTTTTGAAGTATTCACTATTGCGGCACCGGTAATAAAATCGGGGACTCCGGTAAAGAAAGCGGGACACTCAAGTGCCCACTTTTTCAGCGGTGTTATAGCAGTACTGCTGGCAACGCCATGTACAGCCCCCTTCCTCGGAACCGCCGCAGGTTTTGCATTCTCAAGCACAGCACCCGTAATTATTCTTATTTTCTTTTTCGTGGGGCTTGGACTTGCCCTTCCCTTCCTTTTAATAGGATTCTTCCCAGGGCTGGTTAAGAAACTTCCGAACCCAGGCGCATGGATGAATATATTCAGAGAGGTAATGGCATTTCTGCTTATGGGTACTGCTGTATGGCTTTTTGATGTGCTTGTATACCAGAGCGGTCCGGCAGCAATAACATTAACTCTTATCTATCTGCTTTTCCTTGCAGTTATAGCCTGGCTGTACGGGAAAATATCTGCGAAACAGTACAGTACCGCAGGAAGGACAATTACCGCATTGATTGCAGTTGCTGTGATTTCAGTCGGAGCAGTATTTCTGGTCAGAAGTTCTGAAGTGCAGAGTCTCTCTGATACAGAATCCGGGACCTCAGCTGAGACTGAACACTTCGAGGAATGGCTGAAGTTTTCTCCGGAACTTGTAAATGATGCTGTCGGAGGAAATCAGCCGGTTTTTGTTCTGTTTTCAGCTCGCTGGTGCATGACATGCAGAACAAATGAAACCACTGTTATATTCACAGAAGAAATAGAAGATTTTTTTGAAGAAAATAACGTCATCCTGATTCACGGAGATTATACAAAGCGAAATCCGGAAATTGACGCTTGGCTGAACATGCACGGACGAGCCGGAGTCCCATTCTACTCCTGGTATCCGGTAGGAAGTACCGAAGCACAGCTTCTTCCCGAAATCATTACAAAGGGAATGATAAAAGAACTTCCATTATCAGTCGACAGCTGAAAAACTTTGATTCAAATAGACAACCGGACCCAGTTCTGTTATTCTTAAAAGATACATTTTTAACCGGAGGACTAATTTGATTAGTAAGGATACACTGGCCCAGAGACTGAAAATTGTATCTGCAAAATATGCTGATCTAAATATTTTTCTAATTAAAGATGCCAACAGGGAATTTCAGCCCATGACATACCGCGAGTTCTGGGAAGCTCTTAAAATATACGGAGCGGGACTCAATGCTGTCGGGGTAAAACGCGGGGATCATGTCGGAATAATTTCTGAAAACAGAAAAGAATGGATAATGACCGATTTCGGTGTTGCCGGGCTTGGTGCGGTGGATGTTCCCAGAGGCTGTGATTCTACAGCTGACGAAATAGGTTATATCCTCGGTCATGCTGAATGCGAGATCAGCTTCGCAGAAAATGCATCTCAGGCCGAAAAAATACTGTCGAAGGCCGAAGACCTCCCGGTTTTAAAGAAAATAATTCTTTTTGATACAGACGGCACAGAAAAACTCAGGAAAAACGAAAAGATAGAAATTCTTTCATTCGATGATATCGTAAAAATCGGAACAGAAGCCTATGGACAGAATCCCGAGTTTTTTGAAAAAGAAGTGGAAATTGGAAGCTGTGAAGACATGGCGACAATTATTTATACTTCCGGAACTACAGGAAACCCGAAAGGCGTAATGCTGACCCATAAGGCCTTCCTGTTTCAGATTGACAGAATAAGACCCCACCTTGCTCTTCTTCCAGGTGAAGTAATGCTGTCCGTACTTCCTATCTGGCATTCATTCGAAAGAGCATGCATGTACATCTGCGTCTTTCTCGGACTGGCTACGGCCTTCTCTAAACCAGTAGGTGCGGTGATGATGCCTGATATGCAGAAGGTGAAACCGCACTGGCTTACATCTGTCCCCAGAATCTGGGAGAGTGTTCATAGTGCCGTTATGAGAAATATCAATTCCGGAAGCCCTACTAAAAAGGCACTGTTCTTTTTCTTTCTCAGTGTGGGAGAGATTCATACATATCTTTACGATATGTTTTCGGGCATGCTGCCTCAGTTTTCCAAACGCAGCAGATTTGTAGATATCGCGGTGAGTGTGATACCGCTTGCCCTGCTTACCCCTTTCAAACTGCTGGGAAACGTACTCGTATTCGGTAAACTGAAACAGAAACTCGGAGGCCGTTTTAAGGCCGGAATCTCGGGAGGCGGAGCACTGCCATCATACATTGATAAATTCTTCAGAACTGTCGGTATATCGGTTCTCGAAGGCTACGGCCTGACAGAGACAGCCCCTATACTTGCAGTTCGAAAGGACAGTAAACCAATACCAAATACCGTAGGTCCGCTTCTGGCCGATATTGAATACAGGGTAATCAATAAGGACGGCGCAATAATGCCCGTTGGTTACAAGGGTGAGCTTCATGTAAAGAGTGAACAGGTAATGCTTGGATATTATAAGGAGCCTGAAAAAACCGCTGAGGTTCTTCGAAACGGCTGGCTTAATACAGGCGATATTGCCGTCTTTACCCACACAGGAGAATTCAAGATTCTGGGCCGCTCCAAAGAGACAATAGTTCTGCGCGGCGGAGAGAATGTTGAACCTCTTCCTATTGAAGATAAACTGGCTCAGTCACCCTACATTGCAAGGGCCATGGTTGTAGGTCAGGATCAGAAATTTCTTGCAGCACTTATCATTCCCGAGCTTGAAGCTCTTGAACAGCTGGCCATTGAAAAAGCAATTACTTATCTTGAAAAAGAAGAACTTGTTAGTAACCCCTTCATCATTGAGCTGATTCAGAATGAAGTTCACACCCTGGTAAGTGCTAAAAACGGATTTAAAGCCTTTGAAAGAATATTCCGTTTCAAGGTACTGCCGAAGGACTTCGAGGTCGGAGTAGAGCTTACCCACTCACTAAAAATCAGAAGAAATGTTGTTGAGAAGATTTATAAGAATGAAATTAAGGAACTCTTCCGGTAAATATTCCGGATAAAGGAATTATAATAGCAGGGGATTCTACAATGGAATCCCCTTTTTTATAAGATTTCAGTATTAAAACTTATACATAAACATAATATCTGTCGTCATATCCTGCAGGCGCATATTTTCACCGGTGAGCGGGAAGGCAAAACAGAAGCCCACCTGGGCAAAATCGATAATATTAAGTGCAGCTTCGAAGCCTGTTGAACTTACAAAACCTGAATCTGAGACAGATGTGTTGTAATAGTTTCCAGCAAAATAACCCATATCAAAAAATACGTTGAATACCGGATTAGTGTTGTCAATGAACTCGATTCCATAGACCCTGATGTCAAAGTTATTGACAATTGTGAACTGAGTTCCCATGGAATTCCATTCAAAGCCTCTCATTTTACCGCCCAGGGTAGTCGGCTCCTGGAAATACTCGGGGATGGCTGTGCCGTCAAGCCAGTCTGCACGGAGACGGTCGCCTGCATAGATTCCAACAAGCTGCTTTTCTGAATTCTTCATTTTAATATCAAGCAGCGGATAAAAGGCTTTTGCCTCAAAGGCAATATTGTAGAAATTACTTTCACCTAAAACTTCATTGCCCATCCATGAAGGGGCAACTACTGTCCATAGTTCGGCACCATAGCCGCTGTTAATATCACCTTTTGTCAGTCTGTTGAACTCAACCCCGAATTTCAGCGTGTTTGTAAGAACACCGCCCTGATCAGGATAGGCAGACTCATTTGTGCTGGATTCCAGTATTGAGATAAAATCATCGCCTGCGGGATTATCATTATGCAAATCATACCTGGCATATACACTTAAAACCGGATTTGCCCTTTGTGGATCGGCAAACAGCCCCTGAATAAGTCCTAGACCAAGATCCCACTGCCAGCGGCTGTACATATTGGTGGTCAGGTCAGAATTGGATATAGCCTTTACAAGGGGGAGTCCATCAGCGTCAGTCCAGAGGTTATTGCTCGTAATCGCACCGCCTCCTACCATAACTATTTCAGTCTGCTGACCGTCAATAAGGCTGAGGCCAGTGTACCCCGCGCCTGCACGAACATAAAAAGGAGCGAGACCGCCCCAGTATGAAGAATGAAATCTGGCGTCTTCAAAAACGAAGCTGAAATCACCGGCAAATACTTGTACTGACGATAAGATTAAAAGCAGAACGGACAAACGGATTGATTTTTTCATAAATCCCCCTTTTGAGAATTGTTTTATTGTACGCTCAGTTTTGATGTTTTGCAAATCTTTGTGCTTGACAAAGCCGCTGTTAAACAGAAAATTAACCTAATGGTAATTTATTCTGATAATAATGTCGTTGTTGTAAACAAGCCCTGCGGTCTGATGTCGCAGCAGGGTAAAAAGGAAGAACCCTCGGTTTTAAGTGTTCTGGAAAATGAATTCGGGGAGCTTCATCCGGTAAACAGGCTTGATACTCCAGCATCTGGTCTGATGCTTCTGGCAAGGAACAGACAGACTGCCGCTGAACTTGGAAGGCAGCTTTCTTCCGGTGTAATCATAAAGAAATATTTATGTGCTGTAGACTCGCCTCCAACGCCGGAATCAGGCAGATTTGTACACTACATCCGTGAGGGAAGAGGTAACAAGGTCAGTGCGCTTAAAGTTCCGGCAGAAGGCACAAAAAAGGCAGAGCTTGAATACAGGTTCAAGTGTGCGACTGAGAAATATTCAATCCTTGAAATTAACCTGCTTACCGGAAGAAAACATCAGATACGCTCCCAGCTGGCCGCAGAAGGAATGCACATAAAAGGCGATATCAAATATGGAGCTCGGCGTACAAACCGGGGCGGAGGCATACATCTTCATTCATGGTTTCTGTCGTTCAGCCTGCCCTTCGGCGGCGGGAAAAAGGAGTTCTTCTGTGAACCGCCCGAAGACCCTGTCTGGGCGGTACTGGACTTAAATTAGCATTATCAGAGCGATAACGAGTCCGACCAGAATCACTGATAGTATCGGGATGATGATTTTGTAGAAGGCTGCGGGAAGATGCCTGTGCTGCTTTTTTTTATCTTCCGGTGTCTGCCCCGTAAAACGGAACTCAGCCTCACCCTTCTCTTCAGCATAACCGCAGACCGGACAGCCGTTTGTAAAAAATGCCGGGCGGTCTGCATAACCGCACATCGGGCATTTAACAAGGCTGAAGAAACGGCCGCAGCCCGGGCATCGTGAGGCATTCTTGTTTACGAGTGTTCCGCAGTTATCGCAGAAAAAACGCTGCATTTTATAATCCTATTTTTTTTCTATACAGAGTACCGTCAGGTCATCGTACTGATCTTCCTCTTTCATATGACTGTATACAACATACTGATCATCTTCTTTACCCGGAAGACGATGCTTGTAGTACTTTGAATACTGAATAAAGTGTTTTTTAAGAAACTCATCCACTTTAATGTCTACTTTAACCTTATCTTCCGGTCCGGCTGCCGGATCCGGAATGAGTCTGAAAACTTTCTCAACTGAAATTCCTGCAATTACAAGATTCTCAAGAGTATCTTCACAGTCATTAAAATCAAAATCAAGCGTCTGATTTTCCATAGGATCGTTGTGGTAATGCGAAAGACTGAATTTCCCTCCGGATTTCATAGCATTAAGCATATCATGAATTCTTGGAACACCGAATTCCTCGTTATCTGAACCGATCTTATGATTGTCATCATGGAAAGTCTCCCCTTCCTCACCCTGATAGTCACAAAGCCTGATATTGAAATCCGCATCCCTGAAATAGCTCTTTGATTCCTCGATACCGTCAGTAAAAAGAACAAGGACATCTCCCTTTTTCAGCGTATGGTTAACAGTAACAAAGCCGACCCCCATCTCAACCATATCTGAAGGAAAAGCTCCGGCAGCGGGAGATCTAGGCAGATCCTTAACCACCATTTTCCGCTGCTGAGCATCGTAGTAATGAAGGGTCGTATCACCGGCATTACAGATTTTCATCTCTCCGGTTACCGAATTGACTATCAGCATTGTGAAAGCGGCAAAACGACCCTTAAAACCGCGTTCTTCAAGCATCGTGTTTATACTGTATGTAAGTGCCGAAATATCGGGTGGTACCGGCTTTCCGCGCATATCGCGTTTAACCTTGTTTTCACGGAAGAAATTCAGAAACAGGGTTGCCACCTCAACCATAATCAGGGAGGCAGGAACACCCTTACCGGCTATGTCACATTTGATTGCGGCATAATGAACTTCATCTATCTTCTGATAATAAAAATAGTCTCCGGATACACCCTTTGCTCCTTCATAGTATCCGTAGAAGGAGATATCATTGTTATCCTCCCGGCCGGTAGTCATCGGATTGCCTTTGCTGTCTTTATCCAGAGGAATAAACTGTTTCTGCGTATCCTTACCGATGCTCAGCTCTTTACTAGCCGCGGCGGCTTTTACAAGGCCGGCCGTCATCTGGTTCACTGTATCAGCCAGAACTGAAAGTTCATCGCCTGTTTTTATCTTGATCAAATGTGATTTTAATTCTTCCTTATCCTCTGTATCACGAATCAGTTCAACGCCGCGTACGAGCTGATTAATCGGCTTAATGATAATTGCAGCTAGTCCCAGGGCTCCTAGGATTCCGATTACAATGGCAGCAGCGGCAATTATACTGATTATGAGTATAAGCTGATCTCTTGATTCCTTGATTTTTCCGATTATTCCTTCTGTTGAGATACCGAGTCTGACAAGACCGCGGTAATAAACATCATCCCCGGTTACTCTGTAGACAACGGGTTTATAGAAGATATAGTTAGTAATCAGCGGATCAAGTTCTTCAGCATTGTACTTCGGATAACTTGAAACGATATTACCAATCTCATACAGCCTTGCATTTAATTCAGTATCAAGCTTGCGCAGTTCTTCCTGAATCTGGTTGATGGCATCCTCGGCTTCGGGGTCCCCGGTACTGATGAACTGGTCTACAAGCGGTTCGACCTGATCGTTGAGCAGCTGAATTTCATCTACAATCAGTCCTACACGTGATGCTGCCTGTTCATTTACAGAGGCTGACAGCTCATCAGTAATAGAGGCAATTTCATCCGCCATCAGATAAGTTCCGGTTGTTCCCCGGACTTCCTCCGGCAGTGAGTCATCATTTGTAACCCATATATAGTCAAACTTGTCAGGCTGATATCCTTCTGCAGCTGAATCACCGTGGCCTGTTATTGTTACAGAAACAGCATCCTTGCCCATTGCAGACATCTGTGAGGGCAGGTTGTTAAGTTCAAGAATATTATCCGAAGGAAGGAAAGTCCTCGCACCGCTGGTAATGCTTTCCAGCAGAACCTCAGCCCTTTCCTCCAGTCCTGTTGCCAGAATCTGACGCTGATTATCCGAAGTGACAACCGCAACAGGAACTGCAACCATTCCGACTATAAGCAGTACAAGTAATGTTACCCACAGGGCGAACTTGAATCTAAGCCCCATTCTCATTTTAGCCATCTGAGCAATCCTCTCCTGTTTTTCTTCTTCGGAAAGCAGCTGCCCTTCAATAAGGGCTACCGCCTGCCTGTGCAGAGTCCGGCCTTCCGCAGCAAGAGCAAAGGCCCGCTGCAGTGTGAAAACAAATAGGAAGACAAGCAGAATCAGCACTACCGCCATCAGCAGATAATTAAACGGAATATTGAAACGCTTCTGTTCCACTATCTGCCACTGGGGAACAGGAATAACCGAAAAATCACCGAATTTTACAGTTCCGCTTGATTCAAGGGTTATCCCGGTCCTGGTAAAATACAGTCCGCGCTCCGGATGGATAAGACCTACACGGTAAGTACCTGCAAGTATATCCTCAAGAAGCGGACCCCTTATAAACCGGTCATCAACTACGTTGTAGAGATCGGTATCCTTTGTAAAGACATAGTCATAGGGTTCGGCACCGTCTGTGTCGAGTATGACTTCTTCAATAAGACCGCCTACTGAAAATCCGCGGCCGGTAATTTCAAGTGTAAGAGTACCCAGTTCATCCTTCCTGCTGTTAATGCTGGTAATATAGGTGACCGGTATGTACTTGTTGAGCCTGAAATACAGGGTATTCGCTTCACCTGCATTTCCTACATTATCGATAGCGCGGACATTAAGTGCCCACAGCCCGTTGTCAATGTTTCTGAACGAATAGCTTGTTCCGGATGTCTGCACAGTACCCGACGGGGTTCTGAGCCTGAAGACATCGAGGTCACCGCTGTAGGTCCAGCCGCTTAAAGCCTGCAGCGTATAGCTGTATCCTGCTACATCTTCTTCGGGCGGAGGCTCCCAGTCAAGGGAAAGCGTATTGGAAAGAAGTGTATCCCGCTCGTCCTTTTCAGGTTCATTAAATGTAACTGTTCCCGGTGGTGTTGTATCCCGGACAATCTCTATCGTTGCAGTATCCGACCAGTTTCCGGCATAGTCCTGGGCAATAACGTGAAAGAACCATGAGCCGTCATCATCTGCATCAACAGTTATACTGCGGTTACGATCAAGCATCATCAGACTTTCACGGGGCTTTGAGTTTTCATCCCGGTCGTAGATCCAGGAATAGCCGGCGATACCCGATGAATCAGAAGGTGTATTCCAGCGTACTGTAAAGCTGTCCTGCTTCGCCGGGGTTGATGCGCGGAAATCAGCAGCTCTTAGAACAGGAGCTGAAACAGTTTTGTCTGGAGAAAGGAGCACAAGCCGGGTCCTCTCTGAGAGGGTGTTTTCCCACATGATAAATAAATCATCCTGCCGGACAAGGAGATTTCCGAATACCGACGAGCCGGCGGTAATATAGTTGAGATCATTGGTACTCCAGAACGCACCGTCACGCCTGGCTATTATATTATGGTAGTCTCCGGCCCTGTTGTCGAACCATATAAGCGTGAGCATTCCCCGGTAATAAGACATTCTGGGGTTTCTGCATTCGGCTATTCCGCCGCTTACCTGTTCGGGGAATCCGGTGACCGATCCATTGCGGTTCAGTTCAGCAAAATAAATCTGCGGGTTGTTTCCGGCATATCCGCGTTCCCAGGCAAGGTATATACCGCTTGTATTTCCCAGGAGAAAAGGCCGCTGGTTGTCAAAAACATAGGGATCACCATCATAGAGATCGTTATCATCCTCGAAGCCTGATATATAAACGGCATCAGACCACGAGTGGCCGCCGTCATCACTGTATTTCAGGTAGAGCTGGAAGGTAGAAGTGGTTCCAAGATGAAAGGCCTGGAAGGCTACATATTCCCGTCCCATGTATGAGGTATGAGATGGAAGGAAGTTACCCTTCAGTTCCGCTTCCGGTGCCAGCTGGCTGAATTCAGACCAGGTTCTGCCGCTGTTATCGGATACAGAATAGTATATTCCCAGCGAACCGAACTCATCAACGTTGGATTCCTGAGTAACAAAAAGAATCATCCCGCCGTCACTGCGCAGCGACAGCCGCGGGCTTGTTTTTACCGGAAAGGGATCAGAACGGAAATTTTCGGTAAAACTGTTTCCGCTGTCGGATGACTGGTAGAGGCTTATACTGTTGTCATCGTTTGAAACAGCAAGATAAATTATATCCTGTTTATTAACCGCAAGTGAAAAGAAAAAGTTTTCTTTACCCGTGTATGAAAAGGGACCCAGAAAACGCTTGCTGGTTTTCCATTCAAGTCCGTCTGTCGAAGTGATTATTGATAGCCCGTATTCCGCTCCATTTTCAGTTTCCCGGATACGGTCCTGCCATACAGCAGCCATCAGATTGGTTCCTGCTGCAGATCGGCTGAAGTAAGCTGCATTATCAACAAGAACTTCTTGCTGCTCCCAGTAAAAATCCTGGGCAGATGCTGCGGCAGCGGAGCTCATAAAAATGATGAGGAGAAATATAATTTTTCTTAACCTGCCGCTATACATCATCTGGTTCTGTCAATCCTTTCCTTAAGCTCAAGAATCTTGGTGTTACGCTGATTATCGGGATTCCGGAGAAGATTTTCCACTATAATACGGGCTTTCAGGTAATTACCGGCCGAGAATTCATTAACAGCTTCAAGATAGCGCTGCTGATCGGCACTGGACATAACAACTGTGGCAGTACCTCCTACATCCGCGGAAATTCGATCTTTCAGCCTTATTGCTTCTATATTATCGGGGTTCAGCGTAATTGCCTCATCGAGGTAACTCAGAGCAACATTAAACTCGGATCTTACATTCCGGCTTACTATACTGTAGGCCAGCTGATAAAGTTCGATACTTCGATTGATTTTTGTCGTGTCAGGCGGCTTGACCTTGATACCGGAGGCGTATTCCGCCTCTGTGATTGCCGACTGAAGTCCCGGGTATGTAGCATTAATAGCCTCAAGGTCCTTAAGGTCAATATACGCCTTCCTGGGGTTGGTTGAAATCAGACTTCTTGCTGTCTGAAAATCATTATTAAACAGTTCCCTGAAGCTTTCAGGATCCCTGTACTGGCTTATTCTAAGGTTAAGAACCCGGGCTTCCTCATTAAAGGGGAAGAACTGCTGAACATACAGGATACTTTGTTCAGCCCTGCTGAAATAGAAATCAGCATCGTCCCGGCTGCCCTGGTCGTAAAGAGATTTCGCTTTGATAAAATCAGCCTTAGCCTGACTTAAATACTGGTTCATCTCTGAATAAAGAGGGTCGGTTTGTGAAATTGTTCGTCCGGAGGTTACCGACAAGGCTGTCTGAGTGAGTGTAAGCCAGTATTCAACCTCGGCATTTTCCTCAACATTCGTATCTGCCCAGCGGTTCTTGGCCTTGATCAGCACATTCTGGGCAGAGGGGAATTTACCCTGTGAATAATATGATTTCCCCTCGGTCAGATACTGCCTGACCTGACGTATTACAAGGTTATTCTCCGCGACCTGAATCTCTTCATAGAGCCTTGGAATATCATTATCACGGTAATCACGCAGAGCAGAATCTTCCTGATAAGTAAGAGAGTCATCAAATTTCTGAGCAGCCTGTTCCAGCCGTTCCTTTGCAGCGGGAAACTGAGCCTGCTGGGTAAGGGTCTTTGATTCCTGAATCCTTCGTTCACCTTCCTGTCTGAGCCTGTCAGCAGTGAATATCTGCTCTCTTGCCCTTGCTATGAGCTGTTCAACCTCAGCGGCAAGGTCTGAAGTACTGTTATCCAGTGAATCTGCATGGGTTAAGGCTTCACGAACCGGCTCCCCGGTACGGATTTCAATTCTTTCGTCAGCTATAAAATTCTGGATTCCGCTTATATCTGCGGCAAGCCGGGTAATTGCAGGCTGAATCTGCAGGAGACTTTCAAGGGCTCTGTCCGGATACTTGTATAGAATCTGTATTTCTTCGGCATTCTCTCCGGTATCATCAGCTGCAGCTGTTTGATCTTCAGCCGGGATTCCGTCAATGAGTAAAATGCCTTCATCTTTAATTCCGGTCAGACCAAGTAATGTAACTTCATAGTCCGACAGATCAGCCTCCGCCATAGCGGCTACGAGAACAATCTCATCGGCAAGAAGATCATCCTCCATCCTGTTAATTTCATTTAGCATACTGCCGGTAGCCTCAACCGATGGCCCTATGTTAAGCCCCGAGGAGGCGATAGTATTAAGCCGCTGGTATTCAAATTCCCACTGCTCGCCGAGTTCGGTAATTATGCGGTCATGATTAACCAGAACGCTTCTGATCTGCTCTCCGTCTGCAGGGTTTTCAAGCGAATTTATCTGCTGCTTGAGATCCTGATAAGCAAGATTTTCATTTATAAGTGAAGTGTACGATTCAGCAGCTGAATACCAGGTTTCATTATTAACCTGGTTTGAAATTATGGTATTCAGCTGCTCATCTTCACTCGGCTCAGGTATTTCACCGGAAAAACTGGTATAGCCTGTATCCCAGACTGCAAAGGTCTGTACTACACCTTCTGCAAGAGTTAAGACAGTCGAGAATCCCGCGCCTGCCTGCTCGTACCTACCCGCTGAATAGTGAGAAAGAGCATCAGTATAAGCTTCTTCAACCAGAAGAACTGCATGACTGCGGATAGTTTCAGCAACCTCGGCATTTTTTACATTTACAGCACCTGCTATTCCTTCAGGAGACTGAGCATCGGTCCTGCCCTTAAGAAGCCTGTTCATATAGACAAGGTAATGCACCTGCTTCTCATCTCCGCGGCTGATACGGATATTCTCTTCCTGTTCAAGGTAATAAGCGGCAAGTTCATCAAGAAGCCTCTTGATTTCTATACTTCTGGTCAGATTTTCAAGAATAGGAGCAGTAGTCCGTGGATATGCTTCGAGATCTCTACGGTCAAAGACAGTTGTTTCATTGCCGAGACTTGAATTGAGCTCAGTGTAAATAGTCAGAAATTCACGGCTGAGCTCGTCCATCTCATTGGTGTGCTCATAAACATCGTTCATAATAATATTGCCGTAACCTGCATCATTGAAAATATCCCGGCTGAGATCAAAGCCGCTCATATAGGTATCTACAGCCTGAGGAAGCTGTCCGGCAGTCATATAGCCTGCAGCTTCCTCCATTATGTCATTATATCTGTTGTTATTGAAAACAAAACCGGCGGTTTCTCGTGCAAGAACAAGTGATTCACGGGTTGCTTCATTCGGATTGGGGTCCAGTTCTTCAAGATCTTTGATAATCGGATATGCAGCTTCTACATCATCTCCGCCGTAGGTCAGCAGGAGCTCTTCATATCGGTCATTATAAAGTTCCTTTTCAGTTCTTACACGGTTGAGAAGTTCCTGAATTTCGTCAAGTTTATCAGGATTAGTCTTCAGCATCCCTGACAGGATGAGTACAGCCTGGTTATACTCACGCTGATTGATAAGTTCTTCGGCCTCCACAAGCTGGTTAACAGAGCCTTCCTGCCTTCCGCCTGAAAAGACCAAAGCCGAATTCAGAAACAGTATTATGAGTAGTATAATTTTTAGAGTACCGGCAGCACTTTTCAACAAAAAATTAGCCTCTGTTACTTTGCAAAATCAGCCTGAAACCGTTTCTCCATCCGGTCTGCAGAGCATGGTAAACCTCTTCATTATATCGGCAGAAAAGAGGCTCCTTATGAGCCGACAATTTATCGAACTTTCTGCTAAAATACTATCACAAAAAGAAAAAGAAATAAGGAAAACAACCGACATAGTATACAGGGATGAACACAGTTCTGAAAAGTATGATAGAAAAGACTGTTCATCTGTAGTATATTAAATTGTATATGAAGCGATTTCTGCTGTTCACATTTTTACTGCCTCTTCTCATTCCCGTCTTTGTCACAGCGTCGGATTTTAATGATACCTACGGTGAGATTACAACATTTCTGGAGTATCTGCAGGGCGAAAACAGCAATACGGGACAGACCGTTTTTCCTATACTGGAAATTCCGGTTGGCGGTAAATCTGCCGGTATGGGCTCGGTCGGAACAGCCGTGGCATATGACACATCATCGCTTCTTTATAATCCTGCTTCAGCAGCATTGCTTGATCTCACAGAGCTTGCATTTCTGCATAATAACTGGATTGCAGATTCCTACATAGACGGAATTGCCTTCACAAAGCGATTTGATGATCTGGGAATAGCCGCTACCGGAAATATACTTCACCTTAATTTTACCTCATACGACTCCTATGGTGAAGGTGTAGCAAAGGGAACGCCTTTCGAGGCAGTTGCCTCTGTAACCGGAGCCTATAACCTTTTCCGTTCCTATTATTTTAACGGAATATCAGCAGGACTATCGCTAAAAGCAGCCTATCACCACATACCGGAAATATTTTATGCAGAACAGTCTTCAGCCGCCTTTGCAGCTGATGTCGGACTACTTTCAAGTTTTAATTTTCTGAAATTTTATTCATCGCGAGATAAAAACTTCTCCATAGGTGCTGCCTTTAAAAACCTTGGATTTGAAACAATCACAGATCCTGAGCCCCTGCCCACCGAATTCTCAGCAGGCATTGCCTACCAGCCGGTGAGGCCTTTTAAACTGGCTTTTGATTTTGATCTGCCTGTCAGCCTCGATCCTGAGGTTGAAGCTGAAACTCCCGGTTATGCTTTGGGGTTTAACTCGGAAATGACTGATTTTTTCTCGTTTCACGGCGGGGCATTTCTAAGTACAGGCGCCGGAAGTCTGGGTGTAGCACTTGGAAGCACCATAAACCTCGAAAAGGTTGTTTATAACATCAATTATACTTATGATCCAACAACATCTTCTACTGATATCTTAAACCGTTTCAGTATTACCGCAAAGCTTAAACTCGGAGATGAGGGCCGCTATGAAAAGCAGCAGAGGGTTGATGAACTGTATATTGCAGGGCTTGAGGCCTATGCTTCAGGTGATCTTGAAAAAGCCATTGCCTACTGGCAGGCGGCGCTTGATTTAGACAACAGTTTCACTCCCGCAGAGGAATTTCTTGCAAGCGCCTCACGCTCGGTAAACCTTCTTGAGCAGATGCAGGAATTAAACAAGGTAGATTGATAAAACTAAAAACCCAACCGGGGTTTTTAGTTTTATCTTGAAGCAAAATGCTACATATACACATAATTCAATAAGCTACATCAAATTATAAAATTTTCTTCCTCTGTATTTTTGTAGCTTTTTAAAACTGAAGTTTTTAAAAGCCGATTAGCTTTGTTTTTTGTATTTTGTATAGACCGCAAAGAGGAAGGGATCCACCTTTCTGCTTGAAAGCCACTTAACCATCTGTTTCTGCTGTGAATCATTTCCTTTTTTCATCTTCGACAGCATCTTTTCATGCTTTTTGATGGCATTCTGATCATACATAAGGCTGATGTATTCAAGAAACTGCTCTACCTTCCGAAGCTCCTCTGGTGCATGCATAATATTACCTTCATCGGCAAGCATATTTATAAGAAGCTTTTCAATGTCTTCAGCATCTTCACATTTCTGAAGATACTGTTCAGCATCCTTAACAAAGGGGTCTTCGTTGAAAACTATTTCATCGACTTTCATCCGGAGCCTTACCTTTTTTTCGGTAACCTCCCTGGATGAAGTATCCTTTCTTGCAAGAAAAAAATACAGACCGGCAGCAGCCGCAAGACCAATAAGTATTTCATCTATCATTGGAAGAGGATCCCTGATAACCACTGATGCAAGCAGGTACACAAGAAGAAAACATCCGGTTGATATAAGAAAACGGGGAATAAATTTGCGCTCGGCAGACCATTCCTTAACCGACTGTTCTATCATCCTGTAAAGATCATTTCGAAGGAGAGTAAGTGATTCAACCCGGGGTTCTTTACCGTATACTCCGGTAAAATCATTATTTTCAAAAAGGCTGAGTACATTTTTGCCTTTTATCATGGGATATAAAAATATTGAACTGCCATCTTTTCTATAAACATGAAAAATGGTTGCTTTTGTCTTTTCTTCCATACACTTTAAAAGTAATCTACACGCCCTCTAAGGTCAAGCCGGAGGTATTAAGAAATTTTACTGCTTAAGTATTCTTCGAGTTCAGTCATGGAAAACAGCTTTGCATATCCCGCTGCGTTCATGCCGAGACTATCCGATATGCTGATATCCGCACCCTTATCTATCAGATCTCTGGCCAGGTCCAGCATCCTGTTTCCTATTGTAATAATAAGCGCTGTCTGGCCGTTTCGGTTCCTGAAATCAAGATCAGCTCCGGCATCCATCAGAATTACTGCAAGCTCATGATTTCCCGAAGAAACCGCATCTATAAGCGGCGTTGTAGTTCGATCACGGGCAATAACATTTACCGATGCATTATAACTTAGAAGAAGCCTGCATATTTCAAGGTTACCCTTTCTTACCGCCCACGAAATAAGCGGAACACCGTCGGAATCTTCAGTATCGGTGGCAAATCCGACCCTGAGGAAGGCCTCTACCTCATTCATCATCTCATTCTTTACAGCCTCAATCATTCCCTTTCCGCTGAAAGAAAGCGATGCAGCAGAAATTATCTCTCTGGCCTCACGAAAAACCTCTGTACTCTCGAATTCCTTTTTAGCCCTCCGGAAATAAGAAATAGCCTCTCCTAGACTTTTAACCACCGGTAATCCGGAAAACGGCAGTTCAGGACTGTCGCCTCCTCTTACCAGAAGCATCATACGGCCCTTCTGGGCAATGGCGAATCCCATAACTATAGCTTCAAGTCTGCATATTGAGCAGGGATTGTTCAGGGGGAGATCATCTTCACTTATTTCGTTTTCAGGGGATATGAGGTAGATGTCTGCACCGAAGAGGGTCGGAAGCAGGGTTTCACGGTTAAGCTCTTCAAAACACAGAATTTCTGTTTTCACATTTTCAAGAGTCAGTATTCGTGCAAGGGCCTCGAAACCCTCTTTTCTGTCCTTCCGGCCGATCAATAATATTTTCAATGTATATCCCCGTATTATTCTCGGCAACTGTACTCAAAAAATTCATACAGCTTCTCTTATCCTGTTCAGGCATCTAAGGTCTGTTACTCTAATATACTCGGCGCCAAGGTCATTATCAACAACCCCGCTCACTATAAAAGCAAAACCTGACGAAATTACAGCCTCATAAGCCTTCCAGGCATCAGGGAAAAATACGGTCTCAAACATTGAAAAGGGGTCTTCAAAACTGATGAAACACATCGGCTTTTTATCTGATGTGAGTGCCTCCTTTTCTGCAGCCAGAGTCCCCGCTATGGAAACCCGCATACCCATATGTCCCCCTATCGCCCGTGAATCGATCAGAGGATGCGGAGAACTCCTTTTTATTCGGTCTGAAAAAACATCGATTGGATGTTCTGAAAAAAAAAGACTCAAAGTATCGATTTCATCGCTGAGGCAGACCCTTCTGCTGTATGCCTTCAGGCCCGGGACAAGCTGCCTGCCGAAGAATCCTCCGCTGCAGTTCCCGCTGTAGAAAAGCCAGAACATCTGGGGCCTGTTAAGCTCTCCGGCAATCGAATCAAGACTGCCTGATTTTATAAGCATTCTTATATCCCGGTATGAAGGCCCTGTTCTGGTGGTAAAATCATTGAAACTGCGGAAATCCCCCCGCGATGTACGTTCAGCCAGCAGCTTATCGATAAAATCCCCGGAAAGATCCCGAATCTGAAGGAGTCCGGCTCTGAGGGCCTCTCCGGTTTCTGTTTTTTCAATACTGTATTTTCTCTGACTCCTGTTTATATCCGGAATCATCACGGGAAAACCCATCCGTCTTACAATGTTCAGATACACCTGCCTGGAGTAGAACCCTCCGCCGTTATTTATTACCGATATCATAAACTCAAGCGGATAACGAAGCTTGAGCCATGCAAGCCGGTATGAGACAAGGGCATAGGATGCACTGTGAGATTTACAGAATGAATAACCGTCAAAGGACAGGATGCCGGCCCACAGCTCATCGGCCTCGGAAGCAGGAACGCCCCTGGAAGCAGCGCCCTCGGTAAAGCGAGTCCTCCATGCCGGAAGTTTCTCAGCCCGGTTTTTCTTTGACAGAATCTTTCTAAGCTGATCAGCCTCTCCAGGGGAAAAACCGGCGGCGGCAATGGCAACCTTTGCGACATCCTCCTGATAGACCATAATTCCATAGGTCTCATCAAGTATTCCCGCAAGAAGCGGATGCAGGGGATTGTAAGCTCCTCCCTTCAGCCGCCGGACATACTCGTTAATCCATTTGTTTGCGGCCGGCCTAATTATTGAGCTTGCGGCAACAAGGTGCTCGAAGTCGGCTCTGCCCATTTTCTTGAGCAGCTGCCTTGTTGCAGGTGATTCAATGTAAAAGATGCCGGCGGTATCGCCTGATTCTATGTAGCGCCTTGTCCGCTGATCTGAATAGGGCTGAAAAGATGCCCACTCAATTTTATTCTCACGCCCTGGGTTTACCAGCCTGATGGTATCGCGAAGAACAGCCAGGGAGCGGTTTCCCAGGATATCGATTTTTATCAGTCCGGAAGACTCCGCGCCGTCCTTCTCCCAGGCAATAACGGGATATCCTGAAGCAGAAGGCTGTATATGCGTATAATTGGTAATCGGCCCAGGAGTAATGACGACCCCTCCCGGGTGGGTTCCGATATAGCGCGGCTGCCGGTAAAGCATAGCAGCTGTTTCTGCCACATAATCGGGAAGAGGCTCTCCCCTGCCCCCGCGCCAGTTTTTCATAAGCGCGTTCACGCGGGCCTCATCCATACCGTGAGCCCTAGCGGCTTCACGGGCAGCACCCCGCCTCTTGAAAAAAACATGATCGCAGACCATAGCCGAAGAACCGCTGTAGTGTTCAAACACATAGTTAAGCGCCTTCTCCCTTTCATCCCAGGGGAAGTCCACATCGATGTCCGGCGGATCATTGCGATCCATGTTCAGAAAACGCTCAAAAAAGAGGTTGTACCGCAGCGGGTCGACATGGGTTATACCAAGAAGATAGGAAACTATGCTAGATGCGGCACTGCCGCGCCCGCAGGTGCGCGGAGCCCTCATTACAATGTCACGCACGACGAGAAAGTAGCCGGCAAAACCCTTACGGCAGATTATGCCCATTTCGTATTCGAGGCGCTGCAGAGCGGCTGCTCTTTGTGAAAACGGCGGCCGGCCTACAGACAGAGGAGCTCCCGGCCTCTGCTCTTCCGGGTAACGCACAGGAAGGGCAGCTCTGCACAGGCGGTAAAGTTCCCGGCCTGCCTCCTCCTCATGCATTCCCCTGTAAAGCGGAAAAATCCATTTGTCGGGAAGAATCGCGGCGCCGGCGGTTTCATCTGCAATTCTGCGAGAATTGGCGAGAGCTTCGGGTACCGATGAAAAAAAACTGTCCATACGCTCCGCGCCGGCAAGAATATTGGCCGAGGGAGCCATTGCTCCGCAGGCTGAGGCCCAGTCTGAACCGGCGGAAGTTTTCTCAATTGTGCTCTTGTTCCCGACAGCCCGAAGAACAGCCAGGGCAGAGCGATCGCTGTCATCTGAAAAAACGGCCTCATTTAATGCGGCCGTTTTTATTCCGTGTTTTCGGGCCCTTATTACAGCATCGCGGAAGGGTGTGCCGTAGTAGAGGCCGTAATACAGGTCTTCATTTCCTGCCGCAATCAGCCTCATAATAACTTCATACCTGTTGCTCACAACAACAAGACCGTCGCGGCCGTTTTCAAGAAGGTCGGAGACAGGATCGTAAAACTTCCGTTCGGTATACTGAGAATAACTGTAGTTAATTTTTGATATTATGCTGTTGAGCCGGGCAAACCCCTTCCTGTCCCGGCAGTAGGCAGTAAAAAGATGCGAGCCGCCTTTCCCGTTTTCCTGGGGGAGGGCTACGGCGGCTCCGCATACCGGTTTGATACCAGAGGTTGCAGCAGCTTCGATAAATTCCGGAAGTGCATACAGGTTGTTTACATCGGTAATAGCCGCAGAACTTTCTCCGGCTTGAGCTGCTGACCGGCAGATCACGGCAGGAGACATTATTCCGTTAAGCAGGCTGTAATGAGAACGGCAATGAAGATGTGTTACAGTTTTCCCGTGCTTCCTCATAATACTATACAAATGTTTAGCATTAATACAGAAGCACGTCAATAAAAATCAGGAGATATCAATCATCTTTTTAAATGCGGAATCATCTTTCTGCAGCTCCTTGGAACCGCGGGTAATCTTGCATAGGCTGAGGCCCAGAGTACTGGCAATGCTCCTCTGGCTTATACCGTCGTCAAGCATTTTAACCAGAGCCCAGCGGCTGGCCACCTCGCTCATCTCATTGGGAGTAAGCAGACATTCGAGAAATCTAAATATCAAAGCGGGATCGTCAACCCTGGATAGAGCCCGTGACAATTCTTCAAGATTTGTTTTTATTTCTTTAACTTCCATAAAGTTAAATATAACAGCTGAGTACAGGCTGTCAACATAAAAACCCCGAAGATCAGCGTTTCTCCATGAAAGAGCGGCCGTAAGTTTCAAGTTCATCATTATAGATCTCCGCAACATCGGCATGCATGGGCTGAATATTGGGAATACATGGAATAAATGAACCTGCGGGACAATAGGTATCGATGCAGTTTCTGACTTCCTGCCTTATCAGAGCTTCATCTGCTTCAGGCATATCTATTACCTGTGCGTCTATTCCGCCTATAAGGGCCATCCTTCCTTTAAGCCTCTGCTGGATGGAGTGGATGTCATTCTGGGGTATAACCCCCTGCCAGCCCTCAATGCCCATATCAGCCATATCTTCAACTATCGGTTCACAGATACTGTCTGAATGGTGGAGATAAGTGACTTTCCTTGATTTCACAAAATCAACTATTTTCTGCTGATGAGGTTTGATAACGCTTCGCCAGATATCAGGCTGCATGAAAAGATTGTCCTTGTTGCCCCAGTCATCGTGAAAAAGAATAACATCAGGATTGAGGTTTTCTATAATCTGCCTGAGGTGTTCAATCTTCCAGTCTGTTATTGCTCCGATAAGGGCCGACATGGCTTCCGGCTCAAGCATATAGTTTATAAGGGCGTCTTCGAAGCCCATCAGATAATGTGTGCGTTCAAATAATCCGCCTACAACCATACAGCAGGCAATTGAATCCTCACGGTTCACAGAATCAGCCTTCTGTTTAGCGGAAGTCCAGTCATGTCCGCTGAGAGGAGGAAGAATCAGTTCATTCTCCCAGTTTTTTATATTCTTGATTGCCTTGTTTTCTGTTGTCACATAGGGATTTGGAAACTTATGATCTTCCGGAAGCATCCAGGTAACTCCCCATTGATCAAGAAAGGTTCCAGGTTTCTGATCACCCTTTACGGCAATACTTATGGGCTCCAGAATAAAGGCATTTCCGAAATAATTACCGTCAAACGCCTCCCACGGAGTCGAAATCCATCCCGGATTATCATTGGTCAATAGTCTGTACCAGTTTTCCCTCTTGTTCATAATTATCCTCTGTAAATAGTTTGTAGTTATTGAATATATTCGGTGAAATTACCAGTTTCATTATAAAGCATTCGGTGAAAATGTCAAATCAATTCTTGCCTGGCCTGCTTGATAAATATCAATTAAAATTAGAGAATGATATATCATGAATAATAGAAATACTCAACAGAAATTTAATTTTCACACACATACCTACCGCTGCAAACATGCAACAGGAGATATAAAAGATTACCTTAAAGAAGCATCTGAACAAAATGCAAGCTCCATAGGATTCACAGAACATCCGCCCATGCTTGAAGGAATATGGACTGCCTACCGGATGGAAGAAGAAGACCTTGACGGATACTTTAATGCAATAAAACAAGCCCGTGAGCTCTTTCCAGGGATTAATGTGCTGGGAGGGTTTGAGATGGATATTGTTAAGGCTTTTTCTTCATACTATGAAGACGTTATCCTTTCCCGTAATGATATTGATTACCTGATTGGAGGTGTTCACTGGATAAAGCACAACGGCAGCTGGATATGGCTGGAAGAGGCAAGTTCAGCAGCGCATTTGAGATCCTTTGTCAAGGAGACTGTTGATTTAATGGAAAGCGGTTACTGCAGCTTCATTGCCCACCCCGACAGTTTCGGCTACGGATATATGAAGTGGGATGAGAACGCCGATGCCTGCGCAGCAGATATTCTGTCGGCTGCCGAGCAATATAAAATACCGCTTGAAATTAACGGATACGGACTCCGGAAGAACATGGTTGATACCCCCGAGGGGAAAAGACACGTATATCCGCTGCTGCCCTTCTGGGAAAAAGCTGCTGCTTACGATATCGAGGTTGTTTATAATTCTGATGCCCATAAGCCCGAAAACGTTCTGTCCTCACTCGACGGATGTTCGGAAATTGCCGATCGCTTCGGATTGAAAAGATTTCCTGTTGAGCAAGCTATTTTAAGTACAAAGCTTAAAACAATCTGATTATTCTTCAAGCAGGGGCTGGAGACTTTTTTTGATGTAATAAAGTCCCGAATCAATTGAACCTTTCGGGACATCCAGCACATCTGCAATCTCCCGGTTGGTAGGGACAGTCCGGAGGCTTTCCCTGCCTTTCAGGGCTTTATCCATCCTCTGCTTTACTGAGGACAGCTTATTTTCAACTTCATCGGTTTCAAACGCGAGTCCGCTGCTTATTTCAGTATGAAGCTGATAGATCTGCATATATGCCCTGTTAATCCTCAGATCGAACTCTTTAATTCTTTTATTCCTGCGTTCTGTTATTCTGCGTAATTTGCTTACTTTTTCAAAAAACCAGTCCTCGGAACATCCTGTCATTTTTGAAACAGCTTCAATATGGCTGTCTGTGAGATAAGGTGCACTTTTTAAGGCCAGCATTATCACACGCCGTCCTGCTCCTGTATTCAACATGTCCTTTCTTCTGTCAAGCTGAAGAAGATGTACAGCATGTCCGGAAGGTCTGAGCTTTGAAGACTTCATGAAATCGCCATGTTCCTCAATCAGAATCTTTGATTCATGAAAAAAAAGGGCATTCTGCTGCTGCTTTTTCTGTGTTTTACGGTGAAAAGTGTGTACCTGGCATTTAATACTTCTATACAAGTAGCTTCTGAACGGGATACCGCAGTATCTGAAGCCATTCATAATTTTTTCTATTCTTTTATAGAAATAACAATAAAAATCGGAACACTGATCCTCGGTCCAGCAGAAATGCCGTTTCGGGTACGAATAAACCATGGCTGATATTTCTTTTACCAGGTCTTCATATCCAACGCCGCTTTTCTGCCATGTTAATACTTTTTTTGTAAGGGTATCTTTATTTTTCATCTGGAGACCGAATTGCAGGATTTATGCCATTCCGGCCTTCAGATGATGATAGATTCTGTTACAATCTGTTACAATTCAAGAAGTTCATTCAACCTGCGATAAACAGAACTGACTTTCTTCAGAACATCATTGTCGGAGGTCTGATCCGCAAGGACCTCAAGACTTGAAATACTTTCCTGGATAGAGGAAGTAAAGCTCCTGCCGGCCTGATACCAGTAGCTCCGGTTACCGTCGGTATGGAGTGTAATAAACCCGAAAGTTTTCTTGCGTCGCTCCTTACGGTACAATTTCATTATTTTGTTCATACCCGCAATAACAGGCGCCCAGTCCACACTTTCATCAGCAAAAAAGGCGGCAGGCATCTCCATGGTTGAATCCCTCTCAGGATCAACAACACTGCAGATTTTTATAATTGTACGCATCCTCATGCCGGTAAGAAATTCTCCGCCCCCTACAAGGACATTACCCCGGTATTTCTTTATCCGTGAAAGATCATTTTCACTTAAGCGCTCAATTACAGGCCTGAGTTTACTCCAGGGCAGTTCTACAATCTTTTTATTGCTTTTCCAGGGCTTAACATCGAAGCTTACGCCCCCGATTGTAACTCCGGTGCCATTACGCCCTTCCTGCTTCTGCCCTTTTTCCCGCCGTGCGCCTCTCTGTCCGTCCTGCTGACGGCCGTCGGACTGCTGCCCTTCATTATAGATGACCAGCTCATAAAAGAGGTCTTCCGAGATTCGTTTAAGCCATTCCTTTTTAAGGGGTGAAACCGAACGTGCGAACATACGTGAAGTACGGACAACCTCACCGGCCACGATGAACCGCGGGTTTTCCCTGAACATGACCGAGCCCGGATGTATCAGAATCTGCTCGGCAGTAAGGCTGCGGTAAACACCGCGTCCTGTCCTGCAGCAGACAAACTGCATCAGTCCGCCGGAAACAGCACATAGATAATCCTCAGTACTTCCGCCCGCGGAGATAGGAACTCCGATTTCACGAACAATTTCCTCTATCTGAAATTTAATATTGTTTATCTCAGTCATTGTTTTTTCATCAAGATAGAAACGTGTACAGAACTTTTCTTTATCGTCAGCTTCAAGAAAAGCATCAAGAAGCTTCAGGTATGAAACAAAGTCTCCGCCAGTATCGCTAAAGCTGTGATGTGCGCTTCTGGCAGCCATCTCTTCGCCCTGGGGAAGCAGGTAAGGAGAATGTGCGGACAGGAATGCTGCGGCAGTAATGGTTTCCTCAAGAACATCGGGATACCTGTTTATAGCTTCAACGATCATCCTCGAATGCCTGGGGAGCATAGGAAACGCAGCCATCATTTCACCGATAGTTGAAAGACCGTTCTCATCATTCAGAGCGCCAAGCAGCCTTAAAGTCTCAACCGCCGAAACTATCCCATCCTTTCCGGGAGGAGATATAAAATCAAATTCACTGAATTCGCTTATTCCAAGCTCAGCCATACGCAGGACTACTTCGGAGAGGTCGGTCCGGTAGATTTCCTCAAGAGTGAACATCGGCCGGTCGGTAAAATCCTGCTTTGAATAAAGCCTGTAGCATCTGCCCGGACCGGTTCGCCCGGCGCGGCCCTTCCTCTGGTTGCAGGAGGCGGTTGCAATCGGTTTTTCAACCAGCGATGATGTGTAGGTGGTGGGACTGTAGAAATTGATCTTAGCCCTGCCAGAGTCAATTACCGTAGCAATGCCGTCTATAGTGACGCTGGTTTCAGCAATATTGGTGCTCACAACTACCTTTGTTTTCCCCTCAGGGGTGTCAATAAATACCTGCTCCTGCTCTTCCCTGCTGAGCCGGGCATACAGCGGAAGTATGAAAAGATTCTTTCTTACATCCGAGGTGCTCAGAGACTTGATGCAGTCCTTAATTACCTTTTCACCGGGTAGAAAGATAAGAATATCGCCGCCGTAATTCTTACGGACAGTCCTTGTGACAATTTCTGTAATCTTTCTGATCATCTCCTCATCGGAAGATTCAACTGAAGGCGGTTCATAGAATATATCGATGGGGAAGATCTCGGTATCAATATGGATGACCGGACATTTATTAAAATATTCAGAGAAGACTTCTGCGTTGATTGTTGCAGAAGAAATTATTATTTTGAGGTCTTTTCGCTCATCAAGCACCTTTTTCAGAAGACCCAGGATAAAATCGATATTAAGGCTTCGCTCATGCGCCTCATCAACCATGATAACCGAATACCGGCTGAGATACGGATCAGCTTTGAGTTCCTGAAGGAGAATTCCGTCGGTCATTATTTTTATGCGGGTCTCAGGTGAGGTCACATCCTCAAAACGCATTTTGTACCCGGCGAGTGTTCCTGTTTCGGTACCGGTCTGGTCAGCAATGTACTCACATACAGACAGGGCGGCGATACGCCGGGGCTGGGTTACGCCTATAACGCCGGCTTTTGAGTACCCGGCATTGTGAAGGATAAGCGGAAGCTGTGTTGTTTTACCCGAGCCTGTTGGGCTTTCGACTACTACAACCTGATTTTTTTCAATATAGCGGAGTATCCGCTCTTTCTCCCGGTATACAGGGAGCTGTTCAGAATTAATTTTTTTTCGCATATTCATCTATTATTTTTCTGGCTATCGTTCGGTGATCCGGGATAGCCGGGAAATTGTCAGCAGTAAACCAGTCGGCATGTTCGATTTCAACACCATCCGGTTTTATTTCACCGCCTGCATATTCTGCGGTTAGTCCTATCATCAGGGAATCAGGAAATGACCAGCTCTGGCTGGCAAGATATTTGATATTTTTTATCCGGATTCCAACTTCTTCAAATACTTCCCTTTCTGCTGTCTCTTCGATTGTTTCACCCGGTTCCATAAAACCGGCCAGCACACTGTAGCGTCCGTCAGGGAACCTGCGGTTGTGAGCCAGAAGTATTTTACCATCTTTTTCTATTCCAATGATGATGGCCGGGGAGATGCGGGGAAAATCAGTATTTCCGCATTTATCACAGTGCTTCGCCCGTTCCTTCAGCAGCCAGTCCATCCGGCTTCCGCATACGCCGCAATACCGGCTCCGGTTATGCCAGTGAAGGATATGGGATGCAAACCCGGCGGCTGCAGCCTCTTCAGTTCCTAACAGTGAAAGATTTGAACGAAGCGGCAAGAACTCTGCGGTTTCAGGAATTGAAAAGTCTTCCTTTGATATTACAGATGCAGCAAGACAGCTGCTTTCACCAAGCTCACCAAGAAAAACAGGCTCTTCATCAAGAGCCTCAATACCCGGAACATCGGAAACACGGGGAAGTCCCTCATTTACAAGCAGAAGCTCGGGCCCGGCAAAGATAAAAACGTAGTCATCTGCTTTTGCTGAATGCTCGAGATTATACGCAGTTTTAAATTTCATTATGTCCTTCGATTACCACCCTTAGAATTTCAGCCTCTACCGGAGTGAGAAAGGTATCCGCAAGCCCGTTCTGAAGAACAAAACGCACTTCACCGTCCTTTTTCTTCTTATCTGTACCGGCGGCATTAATAAAAGTATCTGTATCAAAATCACTGAAATCAAGGTGGTAACCGTATTGTTTTAGAAGTTCTATCGCCATTTCAGCATATCCCTGGTCTGTATGTCCCAGAAGGACCCCGGCTTTCAATGCCCTGGCCATTCCCCAGGCTACGGCTCCTCCGTGAGTGAACCTGCCGAGACCTGCTGCAGTTTCGAGTGCATGTCCGAAGGTATGCCCGAAATTCAGATGAGCCCGCATTCCGGCTTCGCGGAAATCCTCTTCAACATAGCGGGCTTTAATCAGAAGGCTTTTATAGATAATTTCTTCAAGAAGGTCAGGGTCCCGTTTAAGAACGTCGATCCTGCTCTCGCTAAGAATATCAAGAAGCTCTCCGCCGGTGAGGAAGGCGTGCTTGATGATTTCGGCCAGTCCGCTCAAATATTCATCAGTTGAAAGACTTTCAAGATATTCAGTAGCTATGAAGATCCTGCCTGCAGGAAAGAAGCTGCCCAGAATATTTTTCCGGTCCATGAAGTCTACACCGGTTTTCCCGCCGATAGTAGCATCTACCATAGACAGAAGGCTTGTCGGAACAAGATTGACGCGGCACCCGCGCATATAAATGGAAGCTGCAAAGGCTGTCATATCACAAACAACACCGCCGCCTACACCGGTAAAAAGACTGTCTCGTCCCAGACCGCAGTCAAGCGCTTGGGCACAGATCTTCTGCACGGAATCGAGGGTTTTGGCCGCTTCACCGGGGCAGAGAACCACCTGATGCGCATTAATTTCACCGATAAATCCGGAGGCGGAAAGCCCGGCAATGTTTGTATCGGATACAACAATATTTCCGGTTATTCCGTTTTCAGAAATCCAGTCGCGATCCACTTTTTTATCGATTATCAGATCTGTAGTATATTCGGATAGTCTTACTGTTAACTGCTTCATATGCATCCAATTATAGACTATATTTCGAGGCATGGATATATGAATCCGCAGTTGACTACCAATCTTGAGACTGATATCATTCTCTAATGAAAAAGACGTTACTTACTATATTAATCCTTACAGCCCTTATATTTCCGGCCGTCGCCCAGGACACAGAAAATGAGAGCAGCGGATTCGGCCTGCAGGCTGATATTTTTAAATATGTACTCACCAATTCAGTAGCACTGCTGAATACATCACAGAGTTATTCAACTAATTTTGAAGCGCTTGACAACTACCCCCTTACCCCGGGAGATGTTTTCACGCTGCTGATAAATTACGGATCCAACAGTGAACGCAGCGCCGACTATATAACGACCTACAACATCCAGCTGCAGCAGGATTATTCAATGGTGCTGCCCTTTATAGGCGAAACCAATGTAGCAGGAAAAACTATCGCACAACTTCAGGCTTTTATTTCAGACGAAATAGCACGAATGACACCCGTTCAGTACATAACTTTCAATCTGGCCGCCCCCGCACATTTCAATGTGTTCATCTATGGAGGAGTTTCAGTTTCCGGTTACATCAATGCAACGCCGGTGACAACCGTGGTCGATGCAATATCGATGTGCGGGGGATTCAAGGATAACGCATCCTACAGGAACGTCACAATAATTCGGGATGAAGAAGAGATAAAAGTTGATCTCTCCAGATTCTACCAGGATGCTGATTTTAACTCAAACCCGAGGCTCCAGCCCGGTGATAAGATATATGTCCCGATGGCTGACACCGTTGTAAACATTACCGGTAAAATCAAATACCCGGGAATTTACGAACTTCTGCCGGATGATAACCTTGGAACCCTGATAAAACTGGCCGGAGGGGTAAGACCTGACGCGCAGAAAGACAGAATAGAGATTACAAGACTTGAGTCCGACGGAACCTATGCAAGAAAATCGGCAAAACTAGCCGAAGCCGCGGCAACTGCCATGAACAACGGCGATTCGGTTTATATATCTTCATTAAGTGAGAGAGCTGAGACTATCACTGTTGAAGGAGCTGTTTACGGGAAACCGAATACAAGCTTTGAACCATTCACAGCACCTACCAGGGGTGTAAAACTTGAGGTTGCCTTTTATCAAGGAATTACCCTTCTTAATCTCCTTGACTCGGTTGGCGGACCGACACCCTATGCAATCTCTTCCAGAGCCGAAGTCAGGAGAAAAGCTGAGGGCGAGTTTATTTCGGTTGATGTTGATGAGCTCTGGCAGACCAGAGATTCATCACTTGATATCCCCCTTAAACCAGGTGATCATGTTCTTATTCCGGTAGAAAGAACCTATGTCAGCGTTTTCGGCGCAATGTATACCTCTGACACGACAACTTCAACTGTAGCTTATGTCAGCGACTACCGGGCAATCGACTATATCACAGCCGCAGGCGGTTTCGATGAGGATAACGCCAACATGAAGACCTTTACTTTGATTGATCTTGACGGCAACCGCACAAAAATCGGACTCTATGATGAGGTTCCGCCCGGTTCAGTAATTTACGTTGAGAAAAATATCATGGGAAATATCGGAGATGTCTACAGCACTGCGTCTACAATACTTACCTGGATTGGAATACTCTCCGCCGTCTATACAGCAGTTGATGGAGCAATAACGGCCTATCAAAATTTTGTAAAACTTGCCGAGTAGAGATATTAAAGCTGCATCAGGCATTAAAAAAGGCTGAACACGATGTTCAGCCTTTTTTTATATCAAATAAAATTATCAGTTTCCTACATTTTCAACAAAGGGGAAAGATTTTACAACCGTCTTTATAAAGGGGTCGCATATTGAGTAGATTCGCCGGTTACCCTGGATATCAGACTCCACAATACCCTTTTCTTTAAGAACCGCAAGGTGCTGGGAGATTACGGGCTGGGACTGATCAAGGCACTGCCATAAATCAGTTACACATGAATCCTGCTTTTCAATCAGACACAGGATCTTTAGCCGGACCGGATGGCCGCAGACCTTCAGCTTTTCAGCGATTGTTTTAATTTCATCTTCAGGACAGCAATCTTTTTCCATATCGGAAAAGGATATACTGAAAATTAAATTTCTTCAAGAGAAGTTTATTATTTTTTCTATATATGAACAGCGAATAGAAGCATTTTTAAGTATCACTTTACAGTCAAAGCAGACCCTGTTTCTGTGACTTGAAAAAAAGGCTTCAGACTACTATTATCATCAGACTATGAGCAGAATTTACCTTGATTGGGCTGCTACAGCTGTTCCCGATCGTGAAGTAATCCTTAACGCAGCTGAAGCATCGCTGCATACTTTCGGAAACCCGTCCTCGCTGCACAACAGCGGAAAAGATGCCGATAAACTGCTTGAAAGCTCACGGCAGATGTGTGCGGAAGTGCTGGGAACCGCTGTTGATAAACTATATTTTACTTCAGGCGGTACAGAATCAAACAACCTGATAATAAGTTCATTTCTCAGAAAAAAGCAGCCCGGAAATTTGGTAATTTCAGGCATTGAGCATCCATCGGTATATGAGCCCGCTGTACTGCTCTCACGGATGGGATGGGAACTGAGAATAGTCAAACCCGAATCTGGCGGAAGGATATCTCCCGGAAAATTTCTTGAAAAAATTGATAAAGATACCCGTTTCGCCTCCTGCATGTCTGTAAACAATGAAACAGGCAGCATTCAGCCGTTAAAAGATATTGCAGCAGGGATTGCAGATTTAAACAGGCAGCCGGGATTCAGGGTTCACTTCCATGCCGATGCCGTACAGGCAGTATGTAAAATACCTTTCAGTATGGATATACCTGGCCTTCATTCAGCCTCTGTGAGCAGTCACAAGTTTCAGGGCCCGAGGGGATGTGGAATACTTTATCTTTCAAAATCTCTGGAACCTTTATACACCGGAGGCGGTCAGGAAAATGATATCCGTCACGGGACTGAAAACCTTCAGGGAATACTGGCCACAGCCGAGGCTGCAAAAAAATATCATGGAATGATACAGGATAACACTGCGGCGGCGCTCAAAAACAAAAAACTGCTCATTGAAAGAATCAGTAATATCAAAGGTGCTAAGTTTCTCCCCCAAAGCGATACGGAAAAACTTTTGAATCCGGAGTTATTCTCGCCGTATATCCTTTCTGTCTCATTAAAACCAATCCCGGGGGAAATAATGGTCAGGGTAATGAGCGACCGCGGTTTTGATATCTCAACCGGTTCCGCCTGCAGTAACAAAAAGAAAAAAAACTACCGTGTAATGGAAGCAATGGGTGTGGAATCAAGTGATTCCTTTTCTTCAATAAGGATCTCAACCGGACCTTCTACAAAAACCGAAGAAATTACACAATTTTGTAACATTCTTGAACAGGAATCATCTATACTTATTAATAACCTTGGTTAACTTGCAGTTAACAATTTCAGGAGATTTCGTGTGGACAAACTTTATCTGATTAAGATCGGCGAGATAGCTCTTAAGGGCGGCAACCGGTCTTTTTTTGAAAAGCGGCTTAAAAAAAATATTAGATCCAATCTCCGCAGCATCAGCTGCAGGGTAACAGGAACAAGGGGACGGTTCTTTATTGAATCGGACGAGTCAAATTCAAGAGCAATTGAAGAAGTTCTTTCCAAGACCTTCGGCGTGACCGGATACAGCGAGGTTATCAGGGTTGAAAAAGATTTTGAGCTGATAAAGCAGGAAGCTCTGAAGATTGCGAAAGCCAATACCGAAGAACTTCCGGGCACCGGTTTTAAAATCAATTCCAGACGTGCCGACAAGGGGTTTCATATGAGTTCATATGATATTGTATGTGAACTCGGCGCTGCGGTACTTGATGCTCATCCGGAACTTCATGTTGATGTTAAAAATCCTGACTGGAGCATCAATGTGGAACTTCGTGAAATGGCCTACATCTACAGCAGGGTAAAAAAGGGGCCCGGAGGACTTCCGGTTGGAATTGCAGGCGGCGGAATGCTGATGCTTTCCGGCGGTATCGACTCTCCTGTAGCCGGATACCTCATGGCCAAACGCGGAATGAAAATCGATGCTATCTATTTTCATACCTATCCCTATACCTCTGATGAGGCAAAGCAAAAGGTCGTGGATCTGGCACAGATACTCTCCTCATGGACCTGCGGAATAAATCTCTATATCGTCCCTTTCACAGAAGTACAGCTTCATATAAAGGATAAGGGTTTTGATAAGGCCACTACCCTTTTGATGCGGCATGCTATGGTGCAGATTGCCGACCGGATTGCAAAAAAGAACACACAGCTGGCCCTGGTAACCGGTGAGGCGCTTTCGCAGGTTGCGAGCCAGACTCCGGAAAGCATCCGCTTTACAGGCAGTGCTACAGACCTTCCGATTTTCCGTCCCCTTATCGGTATGGACAAGGAAGAAATAATAAAAATCGCTGAGAAGATAGATACTTTCAAAACATCAATACTGCCCTTTGAGGACTGCTGTACTCTTTTTGCGCCTGAACATCCGATAACACATCCGGATTTTAACCGTATGATTAAAGAGTACAAAGATCTTGATTTGGATGAAAGACTTGAAAAAGCAATAGCAAATACAGAAAAATTATACTTAGATGGAGCTTTATAATGAATTCGTTTATCACAGTAATCGGTAAAGATACCGTAGGTATCATCGCCTCGATAGCAAATATTCTTGCGGACAGAAATGTTAATATTCTTGATATTAACCAGACGGTCATGAACAACATGTTCACCATGATAATGATGGTGGATACCGCAAACCTTTCCTGCGATTTTTCAGAGCTTGTTTCTGTACTCAATGATTACGGAAAAGAAAAGAATCTGTCGGTCCGCATACAGCGGGAAGAAATATTCAACTCGATGCACAGGATATAGGTTTACAGTATGAGCATGATTAAACCGTCAGAAATACTTGAAACAATTGAGATGATCGACCGGGAAAACCTCGATATACGTACCATAACCATGGGTATATCACTGCGTGACTGCGGCTGTGAATCAGGCGAAAAATCACGTACGAAAATTTACGACAAGATAACAAAGACTGCAGGCAATCTGGTAAAGACTGCTCAGGATATTGAAACCGAATTCGGTATACCGATTATCAATAAAAGGATTTCTGTTACACCGATGGCTATGGTTGCGGAATCCTCCACCGACACAAACTATGTAGAGTTTGCCAGAACCCTCGACCGTGCCGCAAGCGAGACAGGAGTTGATTTTATCGGCGGCTACTCCGCTCTTGTACACAAGGGCTTCACTAAGGGAGATCGGATACTTATCGAATCGATTCCGGAAGCGCTGTCATCAACTGTCCGCGTCTGCTCGTCGGTGAATATTGCGTCAACACGTGCCGGAATAAACATGGATGCAGTTGCCCTTATGGGAAGAGTAATCAAGCAGACAGCTGAGCTTACCGCAGATTCCGGAGGACTGGGCTGTGCCAAACTTGTCGTATTTGCGAATGTCCCTGAGGACAACCCTTTCATGGCCGGAGCCTTTCACGGCATAGGTGAACCAGAAACCGTTATCAATGTAGGAATAAGCGGGCCGGGAGTTGTTCAGAGTGCAATTAAAAAGATTCCAGGAGCAAGGTTCGGTCTTGTCGCCGAAACCATCAAGAAATCCGCATTCAAGATAACCCGTATGGGCGAACTTGTTGCACGAGAGGCATCCAAACGCCTCGGGGTAGGATTCGGAATAGTAGATCTTTCACTTGCACCGACACCGGCAATGGGCGACAGCGTCGCTCATATCCTTGAGGAAATGGGCCTTGAAAAGTGCGGGGCCCCCGGAACCACAGCCGCCCTGGCCCTTCTGAATGATGCTGTAAAAAAAGGCGGAGCAATGGCTTCATCATATGTCGGCGGATTGAGCGGTTCCTTCATCCCGGTCAGCGAAGATGCGGGAATGATCGATGCTGTACGCTGCGGAAGTCTTTCCATTGAAAAACTTGAAGCAATGACATGCGTATGTTCGGTTGGGCTTGATATGATTTCAGTTCCCGGAGAGACAAGTGCTGAAACCATTTCCGGAATCATTGCAGACGAAGCGGCAATCGGCGTTGTGAACAATAAAACCACCGCTGTCAGGATAATTCCTGCTCCCGGAATGAAGGTTGGAGACACCGTCGAGTTCGGCGGTCTGCTTGGAAGCGGTCCTATAATGGCTGTGAATAATTTCAGCTCAAAGAAATTTATTGATAGAGGTGGACGCATACCCGCGCCGATAAACAGTATGAGGAATTGATATGGCTGATATAGTTGTTTTTTCAGAAAGCGAACTCGAGCTGATTAACTCAACCCTTGAGGTAATCAGAAAGAAACGCAAAGATGAAGCAGACTATATCGATACGAGGTTCAGATCACTCTACGATCTGGCCTCGGCAATATCATCATACCCTTCTTTTTACAATACAAGAAAAATTGGTAATTCAACGTTTACAATGGACTCTCTCATTAAAATGATCTGCGAGATGGATTTCGCAGATCAGGTAATGTACGTTCCGACCAAGGTCATACTCGGTCGGAGCTATGTTATTGCAAAGATCAACTTCATTCTCATGCTCAAGTATGAATCTGATTCTATTCTGAAGCTGAAGGCAAGAGTTCAGGATATTGCAGACCTGGTGACACTTAATATCTTTGCCCTGATGAGCGAGGAAGTTTACCTGTCGCTCATCCAGGATAAGGACCTTGATGAAAAACTGAAGATTACCGCGGCGACAAGACTGATGAATATCTGGGAATACAGGCTGACTCAGTCCGCCGAGGACTATGCCCCCATGCTGAGCTCTCTCTGGAAATCAAGGAAGCATCTTACACCGATATACGGAACACTGATGGGAATGAGCGAGATGCTTCAGATTGCACAGAACATCGATCCGGTATGGTTTGATTTTCTCAGCAGCTCGGAAAATGATCCTACAGTATTTCAGGCACTTGAGGAATTTCTGTTCAATCTGACATTTGAAGAGCTTACAAAGATAAGAGAAGAGATGCAGCGAAATGATATTTCTTCAATCAATAAATCAAAAATTCAATCCATCCTCCATGTTGATAATTTCTATTCCACCTTTGAGACCGCCGATCCAAGGGAGATGCTCAGATTCTTCAAGCAGAGAAAAAAGAATGCCGAATACCGTGAGCGCGCACGGATTCCCGGTCCAACAAAGACTATTGAAGAGCTGATTCTTAAATATCTGCTTAGAAGGGAAAAACAGCTCTAATTCTGGATATATTCTACAATTCTATGGTAATATCCTCAGCATGAGAAGAAGCAGAAAGGAAATAACCGATAAACAAGAAATTGAAGATATTTTAAACAGGGCCGAAGTCGCCAGGCTGGGAATAAATACCCCGGAGGGAGCGCCATATGTTGTACCTTTGAACTTTGGATACAGCGAAGAGGTGTTTTACTTTCACTGTGCTGGCGAAGGATACAAACTTGAATTACTGAAAAATAATCCGGAAGTCTGTATCGAAATTGATGAAAACATGGGTCTTGCCGGAAAAGAGGACAACTCAAACCCCTGCAGCTGGGGGATGAATTACCGATCCGTTATAGCTTTCGGAAAAGCGGAATTTTTGACAGAAAGAGCTGATAAACTGAACGCACTCAAACTTGTGGTAGCTAAGTTTGCAGCTCCCGGGGACTTCCCCTTCCCTGCCGAAGCCGCCGATAGTGTTACAGTGTTCCGCGTGAAGATAGAAACACTGAGCGCAAAAAGCTCAAACAGCCTACGGGCATAAATCATATGAACATAGTCTTGGTAAATCCGCAGATTCCCCAGAATACAGGAAACATAGCCCGGACCTGCGCGGCAACAGAAACTTCGCTGCATCTTGTAAGACCGCTGGGCTTTTCAACCGATGATAAGAGTCTTAAACGGGCCGGACTGGATTACTGGCACCTGCTTGATGTGCATTATCATGAAACAATAGACAGCTTTATGGAATATTCGCAGGGAAGTCAACTTGTATTCTTTACAACCAAGGCACGAAACCGATACTCGGATATAAGTTATTCAAAAGGCTGCTTTCTCATTTTCGGCAGTGAAACCGCAGGACTTCCTGAAGGTATTCTGGTACAGCATCCTGACAAAAGCGTCCGCATACCAATGATTGGAGAATCACGTTCGCTTAACCTTTCAAACTCTGCGGCAATTGCAGTCTATGAGGCACTACGTCAGCAGAATTTCGGGGGACTTGAGACTGAAGGACGCCTCAGGGATTTTAACTGGCCGGATTAATACTGTCGACCGGCTCATACTCAATTATAGATGTAGCATGGTCGGCATCAGTTTTAAGGAACACTCTGATTACATCAGCACATTCCACCCTTATACATCCGCCTTCAAACGATTGTTCAGCAATATAGTCAACAGCCTCTGACACTACCGATAATACTGAAAATTTCTTTACAGTATGTTCACAGGGCTGATCTGAATCAGGCAGACTGTAATGCAGCCGCTTTCCGTATCTGATTTGCTGAAGCCTGAGAAAGCTTCCGCAGACTTCAAATTCAACAGCTGTGCTGCAGAAGGGCTCAGAGGATTTCTGCATATAATGAAGAACTGCACTGTAATCAGAAATTACTGTTTCAAGCAGCTTTCTGTCTCCTCTGCTGTTTAAAGCACGCATAACTGTAAGTATATTATTTGTAAATTCGGTCTCGACCGAAAAAACCGTAACGCTGTTCATGTCTCTATCATATAATGATCTGAATAAACATTCCTTGACGATTGAGACTAATCTTAGGATAATTGAGACATGAAACTGGAAGTACCGTCTGCGCCGTATTATCCCGGAAGTCAGTTTTTTAATGACTTTAAACTTCCCATACGCGTGATCCATGTTGAAAACAGCAGAACCTTTCCCGACCATCATCATGATTTTCTTGAAATGATTTTTGTTCGAGGAGGTACCGGGCTTCAAATCCTGAACAATAAAGAATACAAACTCTGCAGAGGTGATGTCTTTATTGTCAGAAAGGGTATTCATCATCAGTATCTAAAAGCAGAAAATCTTGATTACATCAATATTCTTCTTAATTCTGATATTCCGGAATATATTTCCAAGATGATTGCCCGGCTGCCTGATACCGGATTAAAACTGTCGGTACTGATCGAATCCGAGGCCGTTTCATTAATCAACAGAATTGATCAGGAGATATACAGCGGCAGGTTTATGAATGATAAAATGGCGGAAGCCTGCCTAAGTCAGCTGTGCTGCCTTCTGCTCAGAATTCATAATGAAGATAATGTTAAAATAAATACATCAGTAAAAACGCGGGTAAACTATATCATAGAGTATCTGAAAACTGAAAACGGGCCTTCACTAAGCGCCGCGCGGATGGCCGAAGAGGCCGGGACCTCTGTAAGAAATTTTCACCGGATATTCAGAAAGCTTACAGGATCCTCAGTGAAAGATTATATTCATACAATCAGAATAGATAAGGCATGTGAACTTCTTAAACATACAGATAAAAGTATCAGCAATATTTCGGCAATGGTACATTACGAAGACAGCAATTATTTCTCAAGGCAGTTCAAACAAATAAAAGGGGTATCGCCCAGTTCATACAGACAGGGCTGAAGCAGGAATATGATTACAGATTTGGATATAATTCAGAAATGCGCCGAACTCAACAAAGCAGGAACATCATATATTCTGCTGACAGTCGTATCTGTTAACGGCAGTTCTCCGGCACGGGCAGGATTCAGAATGCTTGTAACTGAGAATGAACGCTACGGTACAGTCGGAGGAGGCGCTGTTGAAAAGCTGCTGTCCGAAGAAGCTGTGGAAATACTTCGGAATAGAAAGGAACTCAACGGACCGGAGCTTAGAACTATTGAGCTTGAGAAAACCGGTATGTCCTGCGGCGGAACAGCCCGGATATTCATTGAGCATTTTCACAGCAACCCGGATTTTGTACTATTCGGAGGCGGACATGTTGGTTCCGCCCTTGCACCGATGCTTGAGCTTATAGGATACAGGATAACTGTATTCGACAACCGCCAGAAAATTATCGCACATACGGCTTCTGATTCGCGCAGAATAATTACAGCTTCATACGAGGATATATCCGAAGCTGTCCCGATACTGAAAAACGGCAAATACTGTTTTATAGCCACTCACGGCCACGAGCACGATCTCACAGTTTTGCGGCAGGTACTGATGTCCGGTATTGAAATGAAATACATTGGAATGATCGGCTCAAAGATGAAGGTTAAGATGATACTTGACCGGTTGAAAGATGAAGGAATAAGAATTCCGGAAAGCCTCTACGCACCGGTCGGGCTTAAAATAGGCGGAGACACAGCTGCTGAAATTGCCGTATCGGTTACAGCAGAAATCGTTTCCGTCAACAATAAGGCTCAAGCAAATCACATGAGGAACCGAACAGAATAAAACAGAGGATTCCTTATGAACAAACAGACAGTTTTAATATTGATACCGATACTGAGCATATTCACCGCATCATGTACAAGTTTCATCACGGGCGAAAAGCCCTCTGCCTACTCTCTTCCGGCCGGACCGGTATCGGATGATTATGAGTATGCAGGCAATATAGATGCAGGACTGCGCTCCTGGAACTGGCTGTTTCTTAAATCATCGGAGGAACGCAGATCTGAACTTGAAAAACAGGCTGCGGAACTTGCTGCGGATAAATACGGTAATGATGCAAAAATTAAAACCGAAACAGTTACCAGGCGATGGAGCCCATTTTCTCTTGTAATGCTGCTGGGTTCTCTGGGATATGTTGAAGATGCAGCCCTTACCGCCTCGGTCTGGATTCCGGTGCCTCCGCCTCCTGAGCCGGTAGTTGTTGAACCACTCAGGATCCGCTACCGCATTATCCCTGAACGTGAATACAATACGGATACAGAGTTTTTCATCATCGACTACCGGGATACCGAGCAGCTGCAGAACGGACTGACCGAGGACCTGGCCGCAGGAATTATCTCTGCATCAGACTATCAGAAGAAACAGGCCAAACTTCCTGACATCGGCAGACTTTCAATCACCCTGGGAAGAATAGAACTTACAAACGCTATTTCAAGATGGTTCACATTCACCGTCAAACACAACGGCAAAACAGTTCTGCGAAAACGGGGAATTGAAGATATTCCCTACGTATACGGAAACGATAAACTCTGGTGGAACGATCTAAGCTACGACATTGACTCGGACTGGGAAGGAGAACTTCATCTGCAGATTGAAGATTCCTATCAGGAGAAAATATATAATTATACAATCATTAAAGAAAGATTTTAATTTAAAGCAAAGCGGCTGTTTACGGGGGAAAGAAAACAGCCGCTTTTTGTTTTTTATTTATAAAAATCAGGCAGTCTGTGCCAGATGCATGCCCTCTTCGATTGCACGCTTATCAAGCGGCAGAAGGTCCTTCTTCTTTTCACCGAATACCTTCAGAAATGCCGCCAGCAGTTCCTCCTCTGTGGGGAAGCCGCGGAGCCACATGTAGGCGCCGAGCATCACCATGTTCGCAGCCTTGAGACTTCCGCATTCAGCAGCGATCTCATTCACGGGAAAGTAATATGCCTTTACATCGGTACGGGTAACCTTCTTTTCAATAAGCGAAGAATTTACCAGTATCATTCCGCCGGGTTTAACATGAGATTCGAACTTTTCCAGCGAAGGCTGATTCATAACAATCAGCGTATCCGCATCTGTGACAACGGGACTGCCTACCAGCTCATCCGAAATGATAACGTTGCAGTTCGCAGTTCCTCCGCGCATCTCGGGTCCGTATGAAGGAAACCATGATACATTCTTGCCTTCCATCAGTCCGGCATATGAAAGCAGTTTACCCATAGACAGTACGCCCTGTCCTCCGAATCCTGATAGAATTACCTCTTCTGTAAAAGCCATTTTAACCCTCCTCAGGTGTTCTTAAATTTCCCAACGGATAGTAGGGAATCATATTATCTTCAAGCCATCTTAAAGCCTGAACAGGCGTCATACCCCAGTTTGTAGGACATGTTGAAAGAACCTCAACGATACTGAAGCCCTTCCTCTGAATCTGTGTTTCAAATGCCTTTTTAATTGCCTTTTTTGCCTTTCTTACATTTCCGGGACTGTTGACCGCAACACGCTCAACGAAGCTGGCACCTTCAAGGGTTGCAAGCATTTCGGAGATTTTTATCGGATAGCCCTGACCATCCATCTGTCTGCCGTATGGTGATGTTGTTGATTTCTGTCCGACCAGGGTTGTTGGAGCCATCTGTCCGCCAGTCATTCCGTAAATAACGTTATTAACGTAGATGATTGTAATATTTTCACTGCGGACTGCTGCATGAATAGTTTCAGCGGTTCCTATTGATGCAAGGTCTCCGTCACCCTGGTAGGTGAAAACGACATTGTCCGGATGTACGCGTTTTGCTCCCGTTGCGACTGCCGGAGCCCTTCCGTGGGCAGCCTCATACATATCGCAGTTCATGTAATTATGAAGAAAGACTGAGCAGCCTACAGGAGCAACGCCGACACAATGATCCAGCACATCAAGCTCAACAAGGGTTTCAGCAACAAGACGGTGAACAATCCCGTGTGTGCAGCCCGGGCAGTAATGCATAGGGGTATCGGTGAGCCCCTTTGTTTTTTCAAAAACTATACTCATGCTGCACCTCCAAGAATTGCTTTTACCTTATCAACAATCTGTTCGGGCTTCGGAATCATTCCTCCGTGCCGTCCGGTGAACTCTACCGGGAGTCTTCCGTTTGATGCAATTTTCACATCATCTATCATCTGTCCCATGCTCATCTCAACACTCAGGAAGGCTTTTGTCTTTGGACTGATTTCATCAAAAGCCTCAAATGGAAAGGGCCACAGGGTTATCGGTCTGATGAGCCCGAGCTTTATACCCTCTTCCTCGCATTTTTTCATTGCATTGCGGACAATCCTTGAAACTGAACCGTAGGCCACAGCGACCACATCGGCATCCTCGCAGTTGATCTTTTCATATCTGACTTCGTTCTGTTTAATCAGATCGTATTTCTCAAAAAGCTTGGTTACATGAGCTTCCAGAATTTCGGGATTGATATACAGAGACTTTATTACATTCTTTGTACTCTGATCACCTGTATCCCTGCGCTTCGCACCTACAGCCCAGTCTTTATCCGAAAGCGGCCGCGGCTTATGATCACCAAGGGTTACCGATTCCATCATCTGACCAAGCATTCCGTCACCCAGTACCATTACAGGTGTCCGGTAGATATCAGCAACATCAAAGGCAATCATTACATGCTCAACAAGTTCCTGAATGCTCGCCGGCGCAAATACAGGAGTGTAGTAGTCTCCGTTTCCTCCGCCCCTTGTTGCCTGAAAGTAGTCGGCCTGTGCAGGCTGAATTCCTCCCAGCCCGGGGCTCGCTCTCATCATATTTACAATAACACAGGGAAGTTCTGCAGCGGCAATGTATGAAATGCCCTCCTGCTTCAGCGATATTCCGGGACTTGACGATGATGTCATAACCCGTGCACCCGCTCCTGCAGCTCCAAATACCATATTGATTGCAGCAACCTCACTCTCGGCCTGTACAAAAGTACCCCCGACCTTAGGCAGTTCTCTGGACATGTATTCCGGAACTTCGTTCTGGGGAGTAATAGGATAACCGAAGAAAAATCTGCAGCCGGCCTGAATTGCAGCGGCACCTACAGCCTCGTTTCCTTTCATCAGTATTTTTTCCATCATCCCCTCCTAAAACTTCTCAACAGTGATAACGAGATCAGGACACATCATTGCGCAGTTTGCACAGCCGATACATTCCTCAATCTTTTCAACAGTAGCGGGGTTATACCCCTTTGAATTAATTCTCTTGCTATCCAGAAAAATTATCTTCTTCGGACATACACTTATGCATAATCCGCAGCCCTTACAGCTGTCATAATTAAAAGAAACCTTTCCATTTGCCATAGCCCCTCCTTTATTATGTTCGAAGGAAGCAGGATGATCAGGACATCCAGGCTTCCCTCATGTATAATTCAATCGGGAAAAACTCCCCATCCAGACCTTTCGGAATTTCAAATTCAAACTCCCGGAGTCCGGAATTATATCTAAGCGGTATTCCGGTTTCCCTGGAAACCTCCACCGCAAGATCATAACCTTTAAGAATGTCATCCACCTGTGTGGATTTAAGCATATGTGTATTGTTTATCAGGCCGGTAACCGAAAGCCCGCAGGCAGATTCGATTCCGCGAAGACAGTCTATTACCGCGGCAGGATTTGCAGTCTGCGGCCTGTTTGCATTTATGAGAAAAAATAGATCATAATCATCGTGATTATTAAAACGATCAGAAAAAAGCGAAAGGACCTCAGCCCCCGCACGGTCTCCTCCTACATCGATTACGGCATCTTCATCTCCATCAAAAATGCTGTAAACCCCGGAAGATACTGCCGGGACGTCGACTGCGGGGGCATTTACAGATCCTGCAATAACCCTGACACCAAGCTGACTTAATTCAGATTCACGTTCCCTGCTTCTAAAATAGGGATTGAGAATATCTATATCTGCAAGAACAGGGTTCCTGTTCATATTCACCAGTTTTACAGCATAATTGACTGAAAACTCGGTTTTTCCGCTTCCGTAGAATCCGGAGATTATCCGGACCCTTCTGTCTCTGACTATCAAAGAATCACCTTTCCAAGCAGGGTGGCACAGCAGGGTACTTGCTGTGTTTCCGGTAATGATGATAATGGATGACATCATTACTGTACAAAATCATTACGTCAGTTAAGTATCAGTTAACTATATTGTAATCTATTTTTCCTGAAATTCCAAATTATTTGTTTAATTAAATTTGAACTTGACTACAGCGGTAATTTATCTTAAGCTATCTAAGTAAAATCTGTTCTGTATTATTTATTATTTATCTTGTCTTATATTGTTTTCAGACCTGACATCTAATCTTTCAATTTATTTCAAGTAACAAAATCTAAATTAAACGGAATGTGATTAAAAAAATTTCAGAGGATTTAAATGGCAAAGACAATCTATGTTGGTAATCTCAATTACACAACAACGGAAGAGGATCTTCAGGAACTCTTCGCACAGTACGGCGATGTATCATCCGTAAAACTTATCATGGACAGAGAAACAAACAGACCTCGTGGTTTCGGTTTCGTAGAAATGAGCGATGACGACGCAGCAACTGCTGCTGTTTCTATGCTTAATGACCAGGATTTCAAAGGCAGAAATCTTAGAGTTAATGAAGCTAGAGAACGCGAAAGAAGACCGGGACCAAGATTCTAGTTATTCAGATATTTGCGTTTGACGGGGAGCAGCTTTACAGCTGCTCCCTTTTTTTTATTTAAGACAATCCCGGCTGAATTCTATTCTTCAATAAATTTACGCACTGTTGTTCCGAAAACCTCGGCATGATACTCGCCTCCGGCAGTAAATTCTGACATTTCATCGGCAGTCAGCTTATCATAAGTAAAATTTTTACCTTCCTGTTCAGGATCGGTGCTGTGAAAATACAGAACTGCAGTTTCATTTTTCTGACCTTCCCTGTCACTGTATTTAAGTTCGGGATCAGGCCATTCAGCTTTTTCAGTTAATTTTCCGGAGGCTTCCACTTTACGGTACTGCTTCCATTCTATAACTTCGTAGCGGACTTTTATGTCGTATACAGGTTCTTCCTTGTAAACAGGCTTTTCTTCAAATACATCCTCAAAAAACCCGTTCCCTTTGTCCTTGGTTCCGACTTTAACTTTCTCTGTCCCTATCTGAACCTTTTCAGTTCCGCGCTGTTCACTCCATCTTTCAAGCACACTAGCTCCGGATGGAACATCATCCTGCCATGATGTATATTCAACCCACTCCTGTCTTTCAACTCCTATGGTTCGTGTCCATTCACCCCCATCTAGCACAAGAACGTCTTCACGCCCGCCGAAGATAAAAAATGCGGCTACTCCGATAATAATAACCAGGACAACTGCCGCTATAACAGCAACAGGAGCTTTTTTCTTTACCGGACTATCTGATGCACCTCCGGAGGAGCCTGCTCCGCTGTCCTGCCTGGCAGAATTATCTTCCCCGCCTGCAACCGCCTCTTCACGGGATTTCATACCATCTCTGGATGCTCCGCATTGCCGACAGCTGATTACTCCGGCACGGTTATCAGTACCGCAGTAATCACAATGCCAATCTGCTCCTGCTTCAGCCATATTAACAAGATTTTCATCAGTTACTTCAGCAGCATCATCATCGAGATAGAATTCCACATTCTCGCCGCGCACAGCACCGCAGGAGCTGCATTTCATGTCACGCCCCAGATTTTCCGCGCTGCAGAATTCACATTTCCATTTTCCTTCACGAATTGCCAATTTTTTCTCCTGATTGATTAGTTAGAAATAGTTTCGAAGCTCACCCTCACCGATAACAAATTCTTCACAAAACCTGGATAATATCCGGTGCTCCTCCGGTGCTAAAACACCGTCGGCGTATGCAGTACGGTAGGCAATAGAAAGCATTTTAAGCTGTTCATCACGGGACAGCTTTTTAAACGCATTCTTCACAGACTCTTCCAGTCTATGTACAGAATCCGGAAAAACTGCATCATTTTTCTCAATCTTTTTTATAAGTCCTTCAACATCGGTCTCAGTGAAATATTCTCTTATTACTGCCATCTCCTCATCACTCGGATTATCGTCCGAAAAGGCAAGCCAGGTAGCAAGTGCAATGCCTGCTTCACCCTGAGACAGATCAATATTCAATGGTAACTCAGAATCAGAGAGGTCTTCCGTATCCGTATAACCACGGGTTTCATCAAGCTCCTTCAGTCTCTTTTTCGAGTACTGTTCAAGTTGAAAAACCGTCAAATCAAAACGGTCACAATATTTGTTCAGCAGATTCAACTCCTGCTGATCAACTGTACCGTCAGCTTCCGCCACTCTTAGGCAGACAGCGAGCGTACGCTTAATAAACGCAGGTTCAGCATCAGCTAGGACATTCAGTGCTTCTTTTTCCAAATCCATAAGATTTTCAGGGTAATTCAGCCCTGCTTCATTTATTTTATTCTCCAGTGAATCTACAGTTTCAGATTGATAAAACTTTCTGAGGACAATGACTTCTTCATCCGACGGATTATCATCTGCAAGTGAGATTACAGCTGTAAGAATGAGTCCAGCCTCGGGAGCGGTCATTCCGATAGCTTCTTCAGCCATTAGTTTTCTCCTTATATCTATACATTTTGCAAGCAGCCCCATTTATACCATCCGGCGGACTCAGCCTGCCGGAGGTGGCGGCGGAACATTCGATGAACCGCTTTGAAAAAGGCCGATTAATTCAGGAACAGAGGAAGCCGGGCTCCAGGAAGACATTCCCGGCTTCCAGACCAGGGTCGCGTCTGAAAACTGTCCCTGACCGGCAAGACCGGAAAGCTGCTGGAGCGAAAAAGGTCCCTGCTGAGCGCCGTTGACTGCTATATAAAAAGAAGCAGGCATAGGAGGAGGCGGCGGTGCAGCCTGCTGTCCCATAGCGGCACCTGCACCTGCAGCCATACCCATCATAGCAGGGTTACCCATGCCCATTGCAGGATTCATTCCGTAGTTTCCGCCGCCTGCAAACTGATTTGCCGCCGCAAGTCCCATACCGAGCCCCATTCCGCCAGCGGCAAGACCGCCTGCACCCGGGTTTCCGGCAAGTATCTTCATGGCATCAGCCCTAGCCTGACGTTCATAATTACCAATACGGCTGTCAGTGAAAAACATCTCATCACGCTGCTCAACCTTGGCCATGCTGGCTTCATCGAGCTCAATGCTCTGAACGGAGGTATCATCAAGACTAAGCCCGTACTGCTCTATGAAAACCAAATTTATCCGGTCTTTAATTGAAAAAGAAAGATCATCCAGCTGTGCAGCCATTTCGTAAAATGGTATGCGAAGCTCTGCAATAGCGGACTGGGCTTCTGTTATAAATTTCTTCCGCAACCGGTCCTTGATTTCATCTCTTGTAAACTCTCCGTCAGTACCAACGACATTCTTTATAAATTTTCCGGCATCGACCACATGAATTGAGAAATGACCCCTTGCCCGCAGTTTCAACACACCGAATTCAGGATCACGGATCATAAAAGGCGCCGGTGTTCCCCAGTGAAAACCGGTCACAATTCTGGTTGAAATGAAATAAACTTCAGCCTTGAACGGTGATTTAAAGCCGTATTTCCAACCCTTCAGTCTGGAAAGCACTGGAAGGTTCTCAGTTGTGAGTTCATACATACCCGGAGTAAATATATCTGCAAGCTGACCTTCGTTGATAAAAACAGCGGTCTGCCCCTCTCGTACAGTAAGAGAGGCACCGTTTCTGATGTCGTTTCCTTTCCTGTCATACCTGAAGGCAAGTGTTGAGTCATCATTTTCAATCCATTCAATGATGTCTATAAAGATTTCTTTTTTGATGGCATCCCATACACCCATTAGTTTTTCTCCTTATATTTCATAATTATTGGCAGTTAAGATTATCGGTCTTCTTCCTGTAATTTCCTGTCAAATAAAATTTCAGCATCTGAAAAGCGGCTGCGTTGGATATTATGAAGTTCATTTTTCAAATCAGAAAGGCGGCTGTCCGCTTCATCAATCAGCTTAAGATTTTCATCAATTGACAGCCTGCATTCATCCAGTTCCATACTGAGTATCTTAAGCTTCTGCCCACTGCTTTTTGAAAGGGATGTATTACCGGAGCGCTCCGATGCATCTTTTATCTTCTTCCACTCAACCGATCTCTCTTCTAATTCTAGCATCCGGCTTTCCATTGCCCTTTGTTTTGAAAGCAGTCTGATTCTTTCAGATTCATGTTTTTTATACTCATTTATAGCCTCAGAATACACTGAGACACCGGAATGCGGCTTCTTTTTGAAGGCTCCATGTATTGAGCTTAGATAAGTTTTGAATGTCTTCTTAAGACGTTTTAAAGTACTCATTCTTTTATGTCATTTAATTATAATGATCGGAATTTTGATTTTACAGTTATTTCCTGATTAAAATTCTATTATTTTCATTTCATCAATGCGGGAACATAAAAGTATCCCTGGTAAAAAAAAGCAGCTGTTAATTCAGCTGCTCTTTCCTGTATAAATATTTGAGATATCCGCTTTTAATACGGTTTTCTACTTATTCTTTCTGTCGACCTTTCTGTCCTGCGCTGAAAGAATTCGTTTTCTAAGGCGGATGGACAGCGGAGTAATCTCAACCATCTCATCTTCCTTTATGTACTGGATAGCCCTTTCAATTGTGAGCGGAATAATCGGTGTAAGTATTACAGCCTCATCCTTTCCGGAAGCCCTCATATTTGAAAGCTTCTTTGTTTTTACAGGATTAACATCAAGATCATTATCTCTGTTATGCTCACCGATAATCATGCCCTCATATGATTTGTCACCCGGTTGAACAAAGAGATTGCCGCGCGGTTCCAGGTTGAAAAGTGCATATGGAACGCAGTCTCCGCTTCTGTCTGCAACAAGAGAACCAGTGTGACGTTCGGGGAAATCACCGCGGTATTCTTCGTAGCCGCTGATGTATGAACTCATTATTCCGGTACCGCGGGTATCGGTTAAAAACTCATCACGATAGCCGATGAGAGCCCTTGATGGAACCGAAAACTCCAACCTTGCCCGGCCGTTATTGTGATTTATAAAGTTTGTCATACGGCCTTTGCGCTGTGAAAGCTTCTCGGTAACAATACCTGTATATGTTTCCTCACAGTCAACGAAGAGGTGCTCAATGGGCTCAATCTTCTTTCCATCCTCATAATGAAAAATAACCGTCGGACGCCCTACACAAAGCTCAAAACCTTCTCTTCTCATTGTTTCAATCAGAATAACCATCTGAAATTCGCCGCGGCCTTTCACCAGAAAGCCCTCGCCTCCCTCAAGCTGTTCGACCTTCATAGATACATTACTCAAGGTTTCTTTGATAAGCCGTTCATGTATCTTATTACTCTGAACATGCTTTCCTTCCTTCCCTTTCAGGGGAGAATTATTGGCTGTAAAAAGCATGGAGACGGTAGGTTCATCTACAGTTATACGTTTTAAGGCTTTCGGGTTTTCTTTAGTACAGATCGTATCACCGATATGAACATCTTCAATACCTGAGAGGACTACAATTTCACCCGGCTCAACAGAAACTGCCTCACCAAGCCCCGGTCCTTCGTAAACCTGCAGCTTTGTTACATTAAGGGCCTTAGGTTTTCCTTCCAGACCGATACAGACAAGCGAATCCTTTGAATGCACGGAACCATTGACAACCTTACCGACAGCAAGTCTTCCAAGGTAATCGCTGTAGCTGAGATCAGATACAAGCATCTGGAAAGGAGCATCTGGTTCATAGGCCGGGCCCGGAAGCTCATTGACTATTGCCTCAAGAAGCCTGTGCAGATTTTCATCCTGTTTATCAGGAGCTACACCTGCGGTTCCGGCCTTTCCGTTTGCGTAATAAAGCGGGAAATCAAGCTGGGTCTCATCTGCATCGAGGTCGATGAAAAGCTCATAAATTTCATCAAGCACTTCCGCACAGCGGGCGTCAGCTCTGTCAACCTTGTTTATTACAACGATAATCCGGAGTCCGGCAGCCAGAGCCTTGCTTAATACAAAGCGGGTCTGCGGAAGCGGGCCCTCGGAGGCATCAACGAGCAGTATTACTCCGTCAACCATTGACATTGCGCGCTCAACCTCACCGCCGAAGTCGGCGTGGCCGGGTGTATCAAGAATGTTTATCTTTACATCATGCCAGTGTATTGAGCAGTTCTTAGCAGCTATAGTAATTCCCCGTTCACGTTCGAGGTCCATTCTGTCCATCAGTCTGTCGGCAGTTTCCTGGTTTTCGCGGAATGTTCCACTCTGCCTGAACATCGCATCCACAAGAGTAGTTTTACCGTGGTCTACGTGAGCAATAATTGCGATGTTTCGAATATTGTTATTATTCTCTAAATGTTTCATCAGTGTGAATGTACTGATTTATCAGGGAAATGTATATAGGGTAAATATTAAGATAATCATAAAGTTATTTATTCATATATAAGAATTTCAGTATTTGATTTCTCAAATAGATAAAACGAGAATTCAGTAACAACATAAATTATCAGGAGAAAACTATGAAAAAAATCACGGCGGTTCTGCTTACAGCAGGTCTGGTCACTTTATTTACGGGATGCTTTTTTAACCCCTACTACTTTGATACATATGAAGTAGATATGAGCGCCGAACAGACAGCATCAGCAAGACTGGTAAGGTCCATGACTGCAACAGAAACCGTAATCTCAAACTTTGAAAAGTATGAAATTGAAATTCTGTATGTCTACATTGCACTCTTTGATACCGAGGCCATTCCGGGAATGAGCTATGACAGGCATACCCTATATAATGTTACCGAAGGCTCCGGGACAAAGGTCGATCTTGCGGTTGAAAGCCTTTCAGATAAACTGCCACTGATAATAGAGAACCCGCTGGGCAACGCTATTGATAAAATATACATAGGTATAGGTTCGTCGGTTACAGCAAAGGGCTATGTAAACCACAATGGTATAGTCTACAGAACCAGGTCAGACGGCACAATGACTGGGGATGGGGCAACACAGGATGCGGAAGAAGGGGTTTTCACTGTTGTAGGAACGGAAATACCTGTCGAATCAGCTGATCCATCAAATCCAGCAGTTCAGGATGGTGTAAAGGGTATTTACCTGCTGCTTGCCGCGGGAGGACAGAAACATGCAGGACACGATGAACTGGTATTCAATGGAGACGGTTCGACAATTGATCTCAGGTATCCGCTTGAAACAGGGCTGCTGAACGTAAACGGCTCCTGGGAAACAGGACAGCTTGAATGGGTTACTCCCTATATTGCCGAAACTTCCGTATACGAAAAATATTATCTGAAAGCAAAGGATGCTCAATATTATACAGACATGATGAGGATTCTTACAGACGCGAACGGCAATGCCATAGTCGGACAGCTTTATATGGGTGGGATATCAAGAACAGGTGCATTGTTTAACAGGAGTTTCGGAATGTGGTACGATACATACGGAATTCTTGATGATATGACAGATCAGGAAATTGATGATATGTATGCAGAATGGTTTGTCAATTCTGATGACGGCAATTCATTCTATTTTAAAGCAGGGGCTGAGGACATAACTCTGAACTGTGACTCTTTTCAGCGGGCAACCCATTCCGGAACATTTATGATTGACGGCTCTCCGGTTGAATACGATGCTTTAAAGGTTGAATAAAGGATAATCCGGGGGAGGCGTTTGCCTCCCCTTTTTTATATCTTTATATAATGTTTTACCTTGACATCTGATAATAATGCTGTAGAATAAGACAAACCTGACCAACTACTTAGTCAGGAATTGCCGGAGCAGAAATGAAAACAACAAATGACGGAAGCACAAGAGACCTTATCCTTGAAGTCTCAATAAAACTTTTCTCGGAAAAAGGATTCGACGGGACAAGAGTAAGTGAAATTGCTTCGGAAGCTAAAATCAGCCAGGCGCTTATCTATTATAATTTTAAAAGCAAGCAGGTAATCCTTGATGAAATCCTTGCTGATTTTAAAACTTCAATGTCCGAAATGTTTAATAATGTCTACTCGGTAGAAAATTCAGAGAGCAATTCAAACTGGAAAGAGAATGAGATTCAGCGAGGTATTGAATTTCTTATGAACAACTCAAGAGTTCTGAAAATTCTTATATTCGAGTCTTTTAAAACTTCTTCGAAAACTGAAAATCTTCTGGATTTCTGGGATTCAATAAACATTTCAGGACGTAATAACCTTCTTAAGCAGAGAGGATTCAGCACGGATTATTCAGATATCAAACGTAATATAACGGATGCCTTTTTCATTTTCATCCCTTCCCTATTCTTCTCAATCCTCGAAAGTGAATGGATTAAGACTCATGATTTCGACAAAACAGAAGTTGATAAGTGTTTTTCAGATATTCTTAATAGAGTATATACGGATTTTCTCAGATAAGTTTTTTTTGTAATTAAACTGACTAACTAGTTAGTCAGTTTAAACTATATTTTTCAGGAGGAAAAAATGAAAACACGAATTGGACAATTTGCCAGAAGTGTTTCAATTGTCGGTGTAGGAGTAACTCCCATGGGGAATGTTATGAAAACTCCGGAAGTGAAGGATTTAACCGAAAGAGAACTATTTGCATGGGCAACACTTGAAGCCCTGGAAGATGCGGGACTGGAAGCAAAGGATATTGACTGCATGTTTCTCGGACAGGTTTTTGACGAATCCCATTCAGCCCAAATTTCACAATCCGGCTCAATGGGAAGATGGGCTGGATTATCAGAAATCCCGGCCTTCAAGCATGAGACAGCCTGCTGCACTGCCCTTTCGGGTTTACATCATGCTGCAGTCACAGTTGCATCCGGAAAGCATGAGTTTGTTCTAAGCGCTAATGTTGATATAAACAGAAGCAATGTCATCCGAGGTAATCCGCCTTTTATGAGAAAGAAAAGTGAATTTGAAGATGTACTTTTTGATTCCAACGCACTCGGCTGCGATAATGCCTATTGGTATCCGGGAGGCGAGATTGTAGCATTCCTTGAAGGAGCACTAATATCTTACGGTAAAAAATACGGATATAGTCTCAAAGAACTCAACGATGCAATGAATAAAATATCTCTCATCAGCAGACATAATGCCGTTAATAATCCTCTGGCTTTAATGTCCAGTACCTCTTTTGAGGAAGATGCAGAAAATGCAGGCTTATCTGATGTCTATGATTTTTTAAATAATGCTGAATATAACCCTCTTATAGGTGCAGTCATGAGAGCTTCACATCTGACTTCTGTAATTGACGGTGCGGCAGCTCTTATAGTCTGCCCTACAGAGACAGCGAAAAAGCTGGTTGAAAATCCGGTAGAACTGATAGGTCATGGGATGTCAACTTCTGCAGGATATTATCAGACCGGTTCACCTATGAGTTTTGAGATTGAAGCATTTAATCAGGCATACGCCATGGCAGGAATTACAGATCCGTACAATGAAATTGATTATATGGGAATTCATGACTGCTGCGCTCAGCACTATATGACTGTAACAGAGACCGCCGGTTATTTTAAACCGGGTGAAGGCCTTGCTGCTGTCAAGGAAGGCCGGATTGCTCATGACGGCGATAAACCGGTAAACACAACCGGCGGAAGACTGAATATGGGACATCCGATCGCAGGAGCGGCAGGAATTGAGATTGCTGAAGCAATCAATCAGATGAGAGGTAATTGCGGAAAACGGCAAATGAAGAAAAAGCCTGAAACTGCAGTAATCCATGGATACGGTGCAGGTTTTCATTCCACAGCAGCAGTGTTGCGGGCTGTTTAAAAACATAGGAGGAACTTAAAATGATTAAGATAGAGTCACATGTAAAAAAATGGTATGATCATCTTGAAGAAGGAAAAATAATGGGAAAAAAGTGTCCTGCATGCGGAGCTACTGAATTCCCTCCTGTTCCTGTTTGTAATAACTGTTCAAATACTAACCTTGAGTGGGTTGAGATGAAGGGCCAGGGAAAACTGGTCTCATTTTCTGTAATGCGCTTTATGGATGCCATCCAATCCAAATACGGTCCAAAAGTTATCGGACAGGTGGAACTTGATGAAGGGACTTCCTTCACTGCATCACTTGAAGATTACGATCTTGAAAAAGTTGATGAGTTATACGATCTTCTCCCAGCAGATGTGACAATGGAAATTATTCAGAAAGACGGATTCAAGTTTGTATCTTTCAAGCTGAAATGATTATTACAGGCGGGCTCAAAGCCCGCCTTGTCATGCTGCGCTCTTTCCGGACTTATATGATTAAAAATAAGATTTAAATTACTGAATTGATTGTTTCCAATACTGTGCTACCTTCTTTATCATAAAAAGTGACACAGGAGAAAAACTAAAATGGGAAAAAAGTTTTCAATTCTTTTGCTGTTATCAGCTGTGATTTTAATCTTAACAGGCTGTCCTCAGCCGCCGGACGGAACGGATGATAACGGGGACAGCAGTCTGACGGTGAGCATAAGCGGAGGGAGTTCATCCAAATACAGCCATGAAAGCCTTAATTTCTCCGTTTCTATTGAGGAGACGGAAATCAGTCCGGAATATACATGAAAAGTAAACGGGAAAGAGAAAGCAACCGGTGCTGCTTTCAACTTTGACAACAGCTGGGATGAGGGAAGCTATACAGTTTCTGTTGAAGCGGCAAGCGAAGACGGAATAAAATCAGGTACCGCAGAGGTAAATGTAGCTGTCATCAGTGCATTTCTTACAAGCTGGAAAACAGACAATACCGGAACTTCAGCTGACAACCAGATTACCCTGCCCCTCGTAGCAAACGGAAGCTACAGCTTTACTGCCTACTGGGGAGACGGCAGCAGCAATACCATTACAGCATGGGACGATTCTGCCGCTACTCATACTTTTACATCAGCAGGAACATATGATGTTCTGATTGACGGAGAATGTACCGGATGGTCTTTTGCGAATGCAGGTGATGAAAAGAAGCTTATCGAAATATCCAACTGGGGACATCTTTCTTTCGGCAGTACATCACAGCAGTTTCACGGCTGTACAAATCTCACAATCACAGCTGGGGATGTTCCGGACCTGAGTACGACTTCAAGCCTGGTAAGATGTTTTGGAAGCTGCAGCACTCTTACAGACATTCCGGGTATAAATAATTGGGATACTTCTACAGTAGAGTATCTTCAATATACTTTTTCATATGCATCAAAGTTCAACAGCGATATTTCATTATGGAACACAAGCAAAGTTATAATTATGGAAGGGATGTTCAGCAATGCAGCTCTGTTTAATCAGGATATCTCAGACTGGGACACCGGAAATGTCGAATCGATGTTCGGAATGTTCTGGAACGCATCCTCTTTTGATCAGGATTTAGGCGAATGGGATATCAGCAGTGTAACAACCATGATAAATATGTTTACATCAAGCGGTCTGTCCACAGCCAATTATAATGCCCTGCTCTCAGGATGGGCGGCTTTGGCTCAGAATGCCGGCGTAAAACCCAATGTTCAGTTTTATGCCGACAACATAAAGTACAGTGCATCTGCAGCCTCGGCAAGGGCAATACTGACTGGTTCACCTAATAACTGGACTATAACAGACGGAGGGCAGGAATAGCCTTTACTATTTTTACGTAAGCCGCAGAGTTTTACGATGCGGCTACGGCAGCCCGGCCTGAAGCAGTGATTCAAGTTCCGATGCAGAGTATGAGGTTCCCCAGGCTGAATTGAAAGCCGCGGTCATCACATCAGAGGCTTTATCATATGACTCATCGTTAATCTCAAACAGGGTTATACGATCATCAAACATTTCAAGAAACCGGTCTGCCGCCCAGCCGACATCATAACCAAGCTCATCAAACTCTTTAACATAAGCACAAAAGGCATCGATACGGTCCGCATCATAAATCATCAGGATATCCTGTCCCGCTCCAACCAGTGCCTTATAGAGATACAGGTACATCCAGGTAAGATATGCTGGTGCATCCGAACCGTCTGTAAGGAGATCCATGTGAGAAAGTTCAAAATTATTATAGTCGATTGCAGCTTCATGATAAAAAATCATGGGATTAACATGGTCGGCAGAGGCTTCATACAGACCCTCCGTTCCGGTTACCGGCACCAGGGTATCCCAGGCGTCATGGATTATCAGCATATCAGTATCAACAGCGGCTTCAAGATCGATTAGCCTGAAACCGGAAAAATCTGCTCCTACAGCAGCCGGCGCTCCGCCGGTAGATTTCTCAATTCTTTCTATGTATGGAGTGAAAAAGTCACGGTATTGACTGATTTTTGCTGAATCGCTGATGTAGTTTTCGGGATAAGCCGCATAATTATACCAGGCTTCAAAATCACTGACCGGATAATTAATTGCGGCAGCCAATGGTCGGATATTGGATGGAGCATATGCACAGGCATACAGCGCTTCAAAGCCTCCCCAGGAACCGCCGCTTACTCCGATTTTATCATTATCGGCAAGCTCTTCCTGCTCAAGAAACTTCAGCCCGCAAAGCATATCATTCACATCATTGATGATGCTGCCGCCCCTGTAAAACCTTCCGTAAACAAACAGAGCCCCGATACCGTGGGAGAGATGACTTCTAGCCAGATATATCATTGAATCCGGGTCAGTTTTTCCATCGCCTGCCATTACTGCTTCAACAATATCCTCACCTTCCCAGGTCCAGTCTATTACATCGTAGGGCATAGTCTGTAATATACAGGGTGATTTTTCATCGGAAAGCGGCGGAAAAAACTGTGCATATGAGGGTTCACAACCCTCGGCTGTAAGTTTTAAAAGCAGGTATTCATATTCAGTTCCATCAAGCTCGACAGTACGGGTATCCAGAGTCTGGACGCTCATGGAATAATCAGTACAGAAAGCATCAGCATCCTCATCAAAGAGAATGCAGGAGCCTGCCGATAATATAATAAGCATAATAAAAAAGCCGTTGAATATTTTTTCCATATTTTCTCCGTAAATAATCTTTTTGTAATCAGATATTATTTTCTATAACTGAGGCTGTAACAGATATTGGGGTATCACTGTGCATCGAGATTCCCTCATAGGCCGGATACCATGAGCCTCCATGGTTACCGGTAATCGTACTTGAATCTACCACAATGTTTCCTGAATGATCATTTGAAACAAAGAATACGGCACTTCCGTAAGCATATACAGTATTCTCAGTGATTATGGAACCGCCGACAGTCAGTGTCATCATGTTGCCGTCATTGTAAACTGCACCGCCGCTTCCTCCGCCCTGTGTTCCGCTCTCCGCCGGGTTGCCCCCGTTGCCCAAAGCTGAGTTCCATAAGAAGACAGAGTTTATAAGTGTCCAGGAGACTCCAATGCTTGAGATGGCGCCGCCGTTTGACGCGCTGTTACCGAATCCTTCTTTACCGCCGAAGGTACAGTTTACAATATAGACAGGTTCATTGTTGTACTGACTGAATGCCCTTATCGCACCGCCGCCGGTATCAGGCCCGGTATCGGCCGCAAGATTGTTGAAGAACCTGCAGTTCACAGCCTTAAAGCGGCCTCCCCTCACCCAGATTGCCCCGCCCCCTGTATACTCATCATCGCTGGTGGAGTTCCCGTTTGCAAAGGTGATGTTCTGGACGGTAAGCCTTGGGTGGTCCTGATTATCGCAGTGAGAGGTTGTCCAGACCAGCTCGGGGTCGCATGTGTTCATATAGAGGATTCGGGTTTTTCCTCCCCCGCTGAGAGTCACCAGCCCTCCTCCGTCTATAACCACATCCGGCATGGCGTTATTGTACACAACTGCCTGAGTTTCAATGGTTATTGTGACAGGATCTCCCCCTGTGTTAAAAGTTATAATGCCGCCTTCCGCCACGGCAGCAAGAAAATCTTCGGCTGTGCAGCTTTCCGGAGTCCCGTTCCCGATAACATGGTCGGGAAGAGAGGTATCCTCTGCGGCAGCTTCGGCAGGAACAGCATAGGTACCGTCGGGGTTACCGGCTGCCGGACCTTCGGAGGAATCCACCAGATAGGGCTGGGTACAGGAATAAACGGAGGCCAGGATCAAGTGAAGAAGCAGGTATACTTTCATTTTCATTTTTTATTATCCTGATATTTATTTAATACATCGGGTAGAATATAGCGCTGTATCTTTTGATTTTCTAAGGCACCTGTCCTCCATCGGTAATTGTCCAGCCGTAGGTATCAGTCAATATTGTCCGCTCATCTGCGTAATCTGCACTGTACTTGGAGTTTCCGCCATTGAATGTCAAACCGCTGTGTACCGATTGAGCTGACCATCCGGACAGAAGGGCGTTGTAGTTTGCTGTTGAGAGAGTAATATTTTTAAACATCGATTCAATATTAGTAACACTAATCACATCCCAGCTTCCAACAGCTCTGTCAAATGAACTCGCGCCATAAAACATATAACTCATATTTATAGCGCTGGAAGTATCCCAGGATCCTATTGCTTGATTGAAATTGGTTGCCTCTCTAAACATATGGCTCATATCAGTAACAGCCGATGTATCCCAGGTACTTATATCCTGATTGAATAAGTAGGCCTTATAGAACATCCAGGACATATTTATTGTGCTTGATGTTTCCCAGGCACCTATATTTTGATTGAACAGATATGCATTAAAAAACATATATTGCATGTATATCACATTACCTGTGTCCCAGTTTCCAATATTCTGATTAAATTTTTCAGCTGAATCGAACATCCAGCTCATATCAGTAACATTTGAAGTGTCCCACGCGCCTATATCCTGATCAAAAACGGCAGCATCCCTGAACATGTACTTCATTGATTTTACAGCGGAGGTATCCCATGAACCGATATCCTGATCGAAATCTGAAGCAGAATCAAACATACATGCCATGCTTTCAACCATTGAGGTATTCCATCCCCCGATATATTGATTAAATTTTTCAGCTGAATCGAACATCCAGCTCATATCAGTAACATTTGACGTATCCCATGAACTGATATCCTGATTAAATGATGACGCCCCTAAAAACATAGCTGACATATCAGTAATAGTAGAGGTGTCCCAGAGTTCCATATTCTCAATAACAGTCAGACTGGTATTAAAGGAAAATGCATTATCAAGACTTGCAGTATTACTCAAATCAGGAATATCGGTTGCAGTGATCTGTAAATTCTGAGCATTACGAAATTGCTGGTCTGTATCTCCAAAGGACAGAGGGCCCCATTGCTGTATTTCTAAGAGCTTCAAATGATCACCATAGATACCGTATTCAGGATAAAAAGACCACCCGTTAATTTTTCCATAAATATTAATTTCATATTCTCCTTCCGATGCATATGTATGAATCACAGCAGCATCATTGTATCCGGTAATATTGTCTGATGTGCCATCACCCCAGTAAACACTGAAATTATAGCTCCCACTTGAGACAAGCGGTAATTTCAACTGATCAGAATCACTACTTCCTGAATTATCGGTTTTCCAGGAAGAGATGAACGCTGATGTTTTAAATGACACTTCAGCCCCTTCAGATTCACCAAAACTGTTATAAGCCACCAGATAATATGTTATAGAATCCCCTTCACTTCCTGAATATCCAATATCTGCTGATGCTGCTGAAGTTATTCCGGATGAAAATTCGCCTTCGGGACTGCCGTCGATACTGTCTTCGTATATTCTGAATCCTGTTTCTGTAGTTGATGAATCTGTCCAATATAAGGTAAAAACATTCCCCGGATCAATATCAACAACAAAATCACTCGGGGCATCCGGCGGCTGTGTAAGCTCTTCTCTTGTAATTATCAATGATGAGCTGCTTGTAAGATTATCGTAAATCTTTGCGATTTCGGAAATAGGCGGATATTCAACTGTAGTTTCAGGCGCTGCCGGGTCCTTGGTGAATATGACCGATAGATAGTACCACCCGCTGGATAATTCTGTATCTATGATTAAGAATCCTGTTGAAGCAAAATCACTGTTATAATCTGTACCTTCAGTCAGAAAATAATCATCACCTCCGCCTATAGGCCACGGATCAACTGAAATACTGACACCATCCACATCATCAGCCGGAAACTGTATTTCGTAATCAAGAGTTCCTGTTCCGGATCCACTTAACTGGGATAATGTTATGGTCACAGTGGTCAACGAGGTGGTTATCTCAACGGGATTCCCTGAGTCAGGTTCCCCCTGACAGATATCCTCCCCGCTCCCGTTTTCACCATACAGAATGATATCCCAGGTTCCTACAGGAATTTCATTTACATCACTGCCGTAAGTGTATGGGTCAATAATAAAATCAGCCTCCCCTCCTGAATGATTACTGAACTCTATTCTATAGGAATCAACCAGAGCCTTAAGATCATCTGAGGGAGCTATGGTTCTTGATTCAGTTGTCTCAATCGTATTTATTGCCAGAGTTCCTGTCAGTTCACTGGTTTTTAATAATTCTTCCGTATCCAGTAAGGGATTGCTGCAGCTGTAAATGAAGAAAAGAAAGAATGCTGATATTACCGGATTTGATATGATAATTTTTAGATTTTTCATTTATTCCTGCTCCACTGTAAAGATAAAATTTTCAGAATACGGGCTGCTGTTTATTTCAACAACCAGAGTCAATGTATTCATTCCTAATTCAAACCAGTGTGGATTTGTCTGCGTATCAAGAGGCAGTGAGGACGCAGAGCCCCTCAGTGTTCCGTTAACAAACCAGTAATACGCTGATATTGTAACACCTGTACCGCCGGTAACAGAAATCGTCTGCTGAGTTGCCGTACCGCTTGTTTTCAATACAAAAGAGTCCGGTGACATACTGAATACAGGAGATACCGGATTATTAATTGTAATCGCACCTGTACCTGTATCAAGTGTCCACTGGGCGTACAAGCTCACATTGCTGTTGCCTATTGTAAACTCATCACCTGCATCATAGGCGGTTCCGCTGCCTCCGGAAGCTGTATTCCAGCCGGCAAAGCTGTAACCTGTACGGGTCATTCCGTCGGTGTTTCCAGAAACAGTAACTGTTGAGCCTTCAAGGTAATTATTTGAATCGGTCGGGGCTGAGCCGGATTCAGCGTTAGTTGCATAATATGTTACTGTGTAGGTCGGATCAGCTGTCCACTGTGCATACAGGCTCACATTGCTGCTTATTGTGAACTCATCACCTGCATCATATGCAGTTCCGCCGCCTCCGGATGCCGTATTCCAGCCGGCAAAGCTGTAACCTGTACGGGTCATTCCGCCGGTGTTTCCAGGAACAGTAACCGTTGAGCCTTCAAGGTAATTATTTGAATCGGTCGGAGCTGAGCCGGATTCAGCGTTTGTTGCATAATATGTTACTGTGTAGGTTGGGTCGGCTGTCCACTGGGCGTACAAGCTCACATTGCTGCTGCCTATTGTGAACTCATCACCAGCATCATAGGCGGTTCCGCTGCCTCCGGAAGCTGTATTCCAGCCGGCAAAGCTGTAACCTGTACGGGTCATCCCACCGGTGTTTCCAGAAACAGTAACTGTTGCCCCTTCAAGGTAATTATTTGAATCGGTCGGGGCTGAGCCAGATTCAGCGTTTGTTGCATAATATGTTACTGTGTAGGTCGGGTCGGATGTCCACTGAGCATACAGGCTCACATTGCTGCTGCCTATTATGAACTCGTCACCTGCATCATAGGCTGTTCCGCTGCCTCCGGAAACCGTATTCCAGCCGGCAAAGCTGTAGCCTGTTCGGGTCATTCCGCCGGTGTTTCCAGGAATAGTAACAGTTGCCCCTTTAAGATAATTATTTGAATCTACAGGAGCTGTTCCGGATTCGGCGTTTACTGCATAGTATGTCACAGTATAGGTCGGCGTGACTGTCCACTGGGCGTACAGACTCACATTGCTGCTGCCTATTGTGAACTGGTCACCAGCCTCATACGAGGCTCCTCCGCCTCCGGCTGCGGTATTCCAGCCGGTAAAAGTATAGCCTGAACGGATCATTGTGCCAGTGTTCCCAGAAACAGTTACAGTTGCACCCTCAAGATAATTATTTGAATCTACAGGAGCTGTACCTGATTCGGCATTAGTTGCATAATAGGTCACTGTGAAAGTTGGAGCAGTTGTCCATTGTGCGTACAAACTGACATTGCTGCTGCCAATCTCAAAAATATCACCTGCCGCATAGGCTGTCCCGCCGCCGCCCGACACGGTATTCCAGCCGATAAAAGTATAGCCGGTACGGTTCATTCCGCCGGTGTTTCCAAGCACTGTAACAGTTGAACCTTCAAGGTAGTTGTTTGAATCGGTCGGGGCTGAACCGGATTGGGCATCATCCGCATAATAGGAAACCGTATAAGTCGGATCTGCCGACCATTGAGGGTATAAATAAATATCAGAATTGCCAATAATTAAAATGTCGTCTCCCGTATATGACATGCCACTTCCGTCTGCCTCGGTGTTCCAGCATATGAAAGTGTATCCGATACGAGCCAAAGATTTGATATTTCCAAGCACATATACAGAGGTTCTTTCATAGTAACTCTTTGGATTTGTCGGAATGTCCCCGGAATCCGCATCAGTCGCCATGTAGGTTAGTGTATACATGGAAGCATCTTCCCATTGAGCATAAAGTGAAACGTCAGAGATTCCCATGATGAAAGTGTCACCAGACGAGTATCCTGTTCCGCTTCCGTCATGGAAGGTATTCCATCCGGTAAACGTATAAGCAGATCGGACAAGACCCTCAGTATTCCCGTAGACCAGAACACTATCACCCTCAAGATACTCATTCTCATCATATGGAGGGCTGCCGGAATCGGCATCCGGAGCATAATAATTTACGGAATAAGTAAGATCTGCCTGAGGAATAATCGGACATCCTGACAGCAGCAACAAAAAAACTGCAAGCATCGTTATAATTGAGAAGATTTTAATTCTTGTATTGTTCATTTAAACCCTTCGGGCAGCTAATAAATAATATCATTGAAGATGCAATACCATGTGTTATAATCTTTTTTTAAAAGCCCTTTTTAAATTTTATTTAATATATAATAAGATATCATATTTATTTAATTTCAAATACTTTTTTCTCACCACCACCTGTAGAGCTGAAAAACAAAAATTGCGATACTCAAAAATAAGCCCATTACTGTAGTTACAACAGGACGAATATGCTTCTTTCCTGCGGCATCGGTTTTTCTTTTAACGAATAGTAAAACAGCATATACAAGCGGCAGAGCAGCAAGAACAATATTTAAAATGGATACCGGAAATAATTTAGCCGGGGAAGCCTTCCAGGACATGAAAATCGCCACAATAATCTGAAATCCTGCAACTGAAATAAGAATATACCCGCACTCTATGTAATGAAGCTTCATCAAAATAGAAATCTGATTCCCGGATCGCCTGATTTTCTCTATTATAAGCTTAATTATTCTGTATAGAAGGTTGATCACGCTCCATACTACGGCAACGATATACAGCAGAACTGCTGTGATACCAAGACATACATAAGCATCAGCCTCAAGAATTTCCCCGTACGCGGAGGAAATCCTTTTCACCCCACCCTGCTCAGAGAATCTGGCTTCGCGTGTGATTACAATATCACCGGCATCAATATTTCGAAGCATCCTGAGATTTAAGACATTATAGATCCCGGCAGGGCCTTGCTTAATAGTTCTGGAGGGATAATAGAGCCCTACGGCCCTGGAACTGTCATCAGCTTTATTCTGAAGAATATTAATCTTACCAAAGACCTGCTCAGGAAGACCCTGATTAAAAACAAACTCATTATACTGATTTGTCATGATCACAATGCCTGTTCCTGGAACCAGGGACTGGGCGAAGCGAAGAAAATCATCGGGAGTGCCTACAGCCGCCCCCGCCGGATACAGATTCAGATTGAGAATACTGTCCGGCACAGGTTCCAGACCAGTAGTGTAACCGACTTCATCACTGCGACGCTTCCCGACTGCTGGACGTAATCATAATACGCCATCCCTGAAACCTGCTCTACAATATAAGCTGCAAGAGAAGTTCCCCAGTTGGAATATGCGCAGACTTTACCGGGCTCATAAATATGCTCAGGTTCCATACGGCTTAAAGTTTCACCAAGCGGAGCAAGTTCAGAAGGATTGTCTACAGCAAGAAACAGAACGTCTTGCCATCCGGCATTGTGATTCATTAGATTAGTCATTGTAATCGGGCTGGTATATTTCAGTTTTTTCAGAAAACCTTCGGGAAGATAATTATTGATATCGGTATCAAGCTCAATTCCACCCTGTTCCCAAAGCTGCATTACGCTTATCCAGACAAGAAGTTTGGAAACAGAGCCCCATTCATAAACTGTATTTTCATCAGCCTGCAGCCCGCTTTCTATATTGATCAGTCCGTAATGCTTTTCAAAAAGAACTGTATACCCCCTGAAAACAGCAGCTGATACAGCGGCGGTAGTATTCCTATGTTCGGCAACATAGCCATCCACTATGTCTGCTATCTTCGATTCTTCAATACCGGAAGGCAGTTCAGTGGATTCTGCGGTAAGCGTCAAGTTAAAAGTGCATAGAAGCATTAAACCAAAAATTAATTTCTTTAAACTTTTTCTTTTCATATTTCACACTCAGAGATGAGCAAACTTAAAATCAAAGAATAATTGAAAGTAATGCACATCGCATTGACACAGCCCCTTTTTACTCCTAATCTGTTTCTAACAAACAGTTTATTCAAACTGTAAAAAAGTCAGGAGGTACACATGACTCGACGCATTATTCTTATTCTGCTTGCAGTCAGCCTGTTTGCACTGCCGGTTTTCGCAGGCGGAACAAAAGAAGAACCTGCAGCTGCCGCTGAAAATACAGCTTCATTGGAAAAGACTCCCAATGATCCGAGACTTTACACCCCGGGAAAGCTCACCGTAGCTACCGGAGAACCCGCTTATCCGCCATGGATGATGGATGATGATCCACAATCCGGTATCGGTTTTGAAAACGGGATGGTCTATGCCCTTGCAGAGAAACTCGGTTTTGCACGTGAAGATGTTGTATGGGTAAGACAGACTTTTGACCAGGGAATTGCCCCCGGTTCAAAACCCTACGATTTCAATCTTCAGCAGTATACTGTTACTGAAGATCGAAAAGAATTTGTTGATTTTTCAATCGTTTACTACCAGCCGGAAAAGGCTGTTGTGGCCCTTCCCGGAAGCGGTGCAGCTAAAGCAAAAAGCTTTGCTGACCTTCAGGGGCTGAAATGGGGTGCAACAATCGGAACAGCAGATCTCGACTACATCGAAAACATCATTGGTGTTGATGATGTTGCTGTATTCAATGATCAGATTGGAACATTCCAGGCACTGCTTGGCGGACAGATTGATGCAACCTGTATAGAACTTCCTACAGCTCTCTTTGTAACAGCTGTTCAGGTTCCGGAAGCTGCAGTAGCAGCAATTCTTCCCCACGATCCCAAGGATCTCGGCCACGGTCTTATCTTTGAAAAAGGAAATCCGCTTGTAGGCTGGATCAATGAAGGTCTTGAAGCAATAATTGCCGACGGAACCGTCGACAAGCTTGCCAGAGAATATCTATACGGCGGAGACGACGTACCGGAGATTTCTGAATGAGATTAAAACGCTCTCGTCCGCAGCAGCGGACGGGGCGATCCCTCCGAACACGGGATAAAGTTTTACCGCATATAATCAGTACAGGAACCGTGCTGGGAGTGATTCTGATTCTCAGAGCAGTCATAATAAGGGCCGAACAATGGCCCCGAATTAAAGCCCAGTTTTTTAATCTTGATGTTATAGTTGATGTCTTTCCGAAGGTTCTGCATGGATTCGGTATAAACATGGCGGTTTGGGGAGTAGCCCTTGTCGTAATTGCAGTCTGGGCACTGGTACTGGCTATTCTGCGTTCACTGCACGGCCCGTGGTTTGCACCGCTTCGATTATTTTCTGTTGTATACATCGATCTGCTCCGCGGCCTGCCGTCCCTTCTGCTGGTACTATTGTTCGGTTTCGGGATGCCAGCGCTTAATATTCCGGGCCTGCCTAAAAGCAGTTTATTCTGGGGTGCGCTTGCAATGATATCAAGCTACTCTGCATATGCCGCAGAAGTATACCGGTCCGGAATGGATTCGGTTCACGACGGACAGAGGGCGGCAGCAAAAGCACTCGGCCTCAATCAATGGCAGACCCTTCGTTATGCAATTCTGCCCCAGGCAGTCCGGAACGTAATTCCTTCACTTCTGAATCTTGCTGTAGCACTTCAAAAGGATGTAGCCCTGCTTTCGGTTTTGGGAATCAGGGATGCCGTTCGCGAGGCTCAGATCTATACTGCCAGAACGTTTAACTACTCTACTCTAATCACAGCAGCACTGCTTTTTCTTATTGCAACAATTCCCATGGCCCGTTTTACCGACTGGGTTACAGCAAAAGACCGTGAACGTCGGCTGCAGAGGACTTCCTGATGTACCGCATTGAAATAGAAAATCTTACAAAATACTATGGTGATAAACTCGTCCTTGATAACGTAAACCTGAAGGTGAAGGAGCATGAAGTTGTCTGCCTTATCGGAGCCTCGGGCTCAGGTAAATCAACCCTTCTGCGCTGTGTAAACGATCTTGTTGAATTTGATGAGGGAACGATAAAAATAGACGGCATATCAATACATGATTCAGCTATGCCCGCTGTAGAACTCTACAAGCGGGTTGGAATAGTATTTCAGGCGTACAACCTGTTTCCTACGATGACCGTCCTTGATAACATAACCCTGGCTCCGCGCAAGGTTCATGGAATCTCAAAAAAAGAGAGTGAATCCTACGCAAAAGAACTTCTGACAATGTTCGGCCTCACTGGTTTCGGTTCATCATACCCTGAGCAGCTTTCAGGCGGTCAGCAGCAGCGGGTGGCAATAGCCAGAGCAATGGCAACAAAACCGGAACTGCTGCTGCTTGATGAAGTTACCGCAGCGCTGGATCCGGAACTTATCGGGGATGTGCTTAAGGTTATAAAGGAACTGAGAGATAAGGGAATGACCATGCTGATTGTCACACATGAAATGGGCTTTGCCCGTGATGTGGCAGACCGTGTATGCTTTCTTGACGGAGGCAGGATTGTGGAAGAAGCCGAACCCACAAAACTTTTTTCAAATCCGGAACATCCGCGGACAAAACAGTTTCTTCAGCGGATAATTGAAGCCGGCCGCTTGTAAAATGCTTGTTCTGCCTGATGATACAGAGAGGATATCATCATTCCTTAAAAAAAATACATATCTGTATCTGTATCTGATTGGCGATCTTGATGAACGCTTTCTACCATATACAAAGTGGTACGGTAAAGGATTTAGGTCCGAACTTTCGGCGGTTGTATGTATATATACCGGAGGAACTGCGCCTACACTGCTCGCGTTCGATGAAAATACCGGCCGAACCGAAATGGAAAAACTTCTTAAAAAAATCATTCCGCTGCAGCCCGAAAGACTTGAAGCCCATCTGAGTCCGGGGCTTGAAAAACTGTTTATCGATTATTACACAATTATATCAGATCACATGCACTATAAAATGGCGCTTTCCGATACTGACATGCCCGGTCGAATACCTGCTGATGTAAATGGAACAGAACAGCCCCTGCAGCTTAGTGTATCAGATATACCGGCACTGCTTGAACTCTATGAAAACAGCTATCCGGGCAACTGGTTTGAACCAGAAATGCTTGGACTTAATCTTTATTACGGCATTTATAAGGACAATGACCGTAGTAAAAAACTCCTCTGCACCGCCGGCACCCACGTCTACTCTCCCGAATACAGGGCAGCCGCACTTGGAAATATTACAACCCTGCCGGAGTACCGCGGTCGTGGATACGGGGCATCAGTAACAGCTGCTTTATGCAGAGCACTGTTAAATCAGAATATCCATATAGGACTTAATGTAAAGCAGAATAATCAGGCTGCCATAGCCTGTTACAGAAAAACCGGATTCTCGATTTGTGCTGAGTATGGTGAGTTTATTTTTGAACGAAGGAACAACAAAAAATGAGTGGCCCTATAATCGGCGGACTCAATGAAAGAAGCCTGCACAGACAGCTTAAAGAACATTATTCGTCTGAGGACTCGCTGGTTGAAGAAAAGGTTGATGGTTATATTATTGATATAGTAAATCCTGAAGGGCTTATCGAAATACAGACCGGGAACTTTTCCGGCATGAAAAAAAAGCTCCGCTCACTGCTCCCGGACCACAGTATCCGCCTGGTATATCCTGTGGCGGCGGAAACACTTATCAGTGTGTACAGCGAAAACGGGCTGCTTAAATCACAGCGGCGTTCTCCAAAACGCGGCTCCGTATACTCCTGCGCATCAGAGCTTTTATACATAGCCGATCTTTTATCAGAGCCTAAACTTACAATAGAAACCGTTTTAATCAGACAGGAGGAAATTCGCCTTGATGATGGAAAGGGAGCATGGAGAAGACACGGTGTATCAATAGAAGATCGACAGCTTGATGAGATTATTGAAACAATTACTTTTAACAGCCCTACAGACTATCTTAAGCTTCTCCCTATGGAACTGCCTCCGACATTCAGCAACCGTGAAGTAGCGGATAAGCTACCGTCAACCGGAACAGGTACAAAAGGCAAATTAAAGCTGGCGGGACAGATAACCTGGCTTCTTCGAAAAACCGGGCTGATTGAGGACGCCGGCAAAGACGGCAGGCGCCTGCTGTTTAAATTAGCGAAACACGCTTATCACTAAAAATACCGGCAGCAGCACCACAGGCGAAAAGGCATTGTACAAATCCGTAAAAAAACTGCCATGCTTCACCTTCCTGAACCTCATCCTGTCCCAGAGGTTTCCAAGCGCAATACCATTCACATTTCCAAACATAATCATCTTCACAGTTGCAAGAATCCCTATTGCTTTTTCTTCCCCGTACTGCTTTTTCAACTGCTCAAAAGCCTCTGCCTCATAGGTCCCCCCGGTATCCGCGTAATACTGGGCAAAAAGAAGAGCAGTTGTCTCTTCACTATCAAAATCACCGAAGGTACCTTCAAGAAGCAGTTTAAGTTCATCTGAGCTTATCCCTTCTTTCAGCAATACCTGTGTATGATAATAGGAGCAGACTCTGCAGCCGTTCACCCAGGTAACAGCCAGCATAATATCCGAACGGAATTTCTTTGAAATAAGCTTCAGTTGCTTTTTATGCTTAACAGCCATATAAGCCATATCAAAAAGAATCCTGTTAAACTGGAAAGGTGAAAAATATCTTGGTTCGCTTATAGGCATGGTCTCTCCTGTTTCATTAAACTTCAGTATTATAAAATATATTTTTATATATACTTACAACGATACATACAAGAAAAAAAGAAAGTTTAAATACAAAAAGCCGCCGAATTAACTGTTGCTTATGCTATATAAACAATCAAACGGCGGCCTTTTACATGGCAAGACTTTCCGGATATTCGTGTATGTTAAAAATACCTTACCGGTCGAACATCCCAGGTGTTTTCGCTCTTTGCTTGATTATGCTGGTTACCGTTGCCAGAATTTAAAGTAGCAACTGAGGTAGCGCTTACCTCTGACGAACTCCAGTAGAGTTCACCTGCAAAGCTGCCTATAAACGCTTTATTTAAATAAAGTTGATATACCTCCTCCCATGATGGAAGAAACCAGTCGGAATAGCCTCCATCCGTACATGAACGGGCCAGGCCTGCTGCATAGGTGGTTCCAGCTCCGTTCTGGGCTATGATAAGATCAGTATTTACTGATCCTGTACCAAAAGCAGTCAAGGTTTCTGTTACTGATGTCGTCTGGTAAGACGCAGTTGCCCAGATAATACCTGAACTCATATCTGCCGATGATGCAATCAAACCACGCTGTTCGCCTGCAACATATCCGGTATCACCAGACTGAAGAATATAAGCTACATATCCTCCGCAGGACGAATCACCAAGAGCAAGGGTTGCAGTAGCTGGAAATACAGCAGTAATAACTCCAGAACCGGCAGCATTTGATACAGTTGAAGCTCCCGCTACGGTGAAGAAATCTGCTACAACACCAGTAAAAGTATATCCTGATTTTGCTGTAAGTGTGATTGTTGCAGTATATGCCTTTTCACCGCCAAAATAAGAAGACCAATCCCATCCGCCGTCCCAGGTTACGGTTCCGGTATATTCTGCAGTATCAGCTATAGATGAGACAGGTGTTTCACCTAGTACAGGAATGGTAAGACCGCTGATTGCTGCGATATCAACAATGGTATCAGTATCAGCAACTGTCTCAGTCTCATCACCCGAACCGGTTTCATTCTCATCATCCGTGGTAGTTCCATTGGGACATGCAGTAAACATCAGAAGTACCATGAAAGCTCCAAGAACTCTCAATGTCATTTTCATTTATCTCTCCTCTAATATTAGTTCTTATTTTTTCGGCAATAGCTTTAAACTGCCATAGTTATATTTTAGAAAATTAGATCCTCATTAGCTAATTAATAAGTACTTTTTTATTCCCATTCTGCCTGTTGACCGTACAATTTCTATAGCTTATTTTTATAGTATGAATAAACTCGATATCAGCAGACTGGTTAACCCAAAATGTATAGCCGTAATAGGTGCATCCGAAGCCGAGGGCAAGGCTGGTGCGATAATAATGAAGAATCTGCTTAGAAGCAGCGCCCGGCTCTATCCGGTAAACCCGAAATACGAAACCATTTTTCATATACCGACATATAATTCTGTGGCAGATCTGCCCTGCAGCCCCGATATAGCTGTAGTCACAGTGGCGGCGGCCCTTGCTGTAGAATCAGCTGAGCAGTGTGCCAAAAAGGGAACTGCATTCGTAATAATTGTTGCAGGAGGATTCGGTGAAACAGGCTCTGATGGGAAACAGCACGAACTCAGACTCAAGCAGATAGCGGAAAAGTATAACACAAGAATACTCGGCCCAAACTCGCTTGGCATATTTATACCTGATATGGATTTGGATACAATCTTTGTAGAACACGGCGATAAGGCCCTGGCAGCCGGAGGCAGTATAGCTTTTATTTCACAAAGCGGTTCTGTAGGAGTTGAATCCCTGGGGCTTGCAAGCAATACAGGTTACGGAATGAAGGCCTTTATAGGTACGGGAAACAAGACAGATCTCAGTGAAATGGATTTTATGCCGTGGTTTGCCGAAGATCCTGAAACAAACTGTATTGCACTATATCTTGAAAGCATCGAAGGCGGCCGGAATTTCCTTGATACGGCAGAAGATATTACCATGGATAAACCGGTGGTTGTGCTGAAGGCCGGAAGAACTGCAGCCGGAGCAGCAGCGGCCGGGTCCCATACAGGACGGCTTGCGGGTTCTGACAGCGTAATCAACGGAGCCCTTAAACAGTATGGAATCCAGCGGGCAATGGATGATGAAGAACTCTGCGACAGCTCGAAGGTTCTTTCAATGCTGAACCATGCTGAAGGCAACCGTATAGCTGTTGTCACTTCCGCCGGAGGCTTCGGAGTAATGTGTACAGACTATGTAGACACCGCAGGAACCAGGGCGGATCTTAAGATGGCAAAGCTGGCGCCGGAAACCGTCGAACGTATCAAGAAGAAAACCTTCCCGTTCGCTTCATGCACGAACCCGATAGACTTTACCGCCAGCGCTGATAACAGGATGTATGTCGAAACTCTTAACGCCCTGCTCGATGACAAAGGGGTAGACATAATAATCTGCATTGCCCTATTCTCGCCTCCCTCTATAACCGATGAACTTATTGAAATGATAGCTGAAGTAGTCAGAAAGGCAAGTAAACCAATTCTTGTTTTCAGCGAATTCGGCCCATATACCGAAAAGAACCTCCTTGATTTCTACAGGCACGGCGTAGCCGGATTCTCCTCAATAAGCAGAGTTGTAAGGGCTGCAAGATTTCTTGTTGAAAGAGGTAATATTCTAAAACAGATAAAAGACTGCAGCGATGACTGCATTGATGACGGATGCCTTTCCGAAAATGAGATAAAAGCTGTATTTAGCGGCTGGAAAAACTCGCTAAGAATCCCCGGAAAAGCTGATGAGTTTGAGGCAAAACAGCTTCTTAAAAAAGCAGGGCTTCCTGTTCCAGCGGATTTCCTTTTACAGCCTGATACTCCGGTTGAATCAATTCCAGTATCATCCTTTCCGGCAGCGGTAAAACTCTGCTCCGCTGAAGTAATACACAAAACAGATGCCGGCGGAGTTGTATTAAACGTACTGCAGCCCGAGATAGAATCAGTAATTGATGAAATGCGGAAAAAATTCCCAGGCGAAAACTTTCTTGTGACCCCGATGGTCAAATACACGGCACCGGAAGTGATTCTTGGTTCACTCAATGATGCAACCTTCGGACCGGCAGTTATGGCGGGTGCAGGCGGTATACTGACCGAACTTTACCGCGATACTTCATTCAGGCTGGCTCCCTGCGGAAAACTGACAGCAGAAAGCATGCTTGACGAACTAGAAATAGCCCCGGTCCTTTCCGGATACCGCGGAAGTGAAATGGATAAATCAGCGCTGTCTTCTATAATCAGCAGAATGTCTGTTCTGGCTTCGGTTGTAGCCGAAGACGGAGGCCATATTGATATCAACCCTATAGTTTGGACAAAGCAGGGATGGCTGGTGCTGGATGCAAAGGTAGTTACTGCGCAGTAAGCAGCTTCAGAGCATTCCGGAAAAGTATCATCTCAAGCTCTTCGTTACTGAAACCGCAGGTCTCAAGTTCTTCGAAGAAGCGTTTTGCTGTGAGCAGAGGGAAATCTGTACCGAATAGAATTTTCTCAATACCGACTGTTTCTGCAGCAAGTTTCCAGACTGAGGGTTTGAAAAGATATGGCGATGCTGCGCTGTCATACCAGACGTTTTTAAGTACATCACCTACCTCTTTTTTAAGTGAATTAAAAAAGAAAAGGCCCCCGCCCCAGTGAGCCAAAACGATCCGGTTATCAGGATATTCACGAACAAACTCATAGATGCCCTTTATAGACATAGGAGCCTTACCGTCATAAATGTGACCGACAGGCTCATTCACATGCATCATCACAGGGCGGTCGAAATCACGGCAGACCTTCATCACCGGCGCCATGGCCTCAATATATTCCCTATCAAGATCCCTGTCGTACAATCCGATTTCACCTATCCCGGCAGCACCGGCCGCAAGGCAGCGTACAGCTTCAGATGCTGTATAAGCACTGAAGGGATAGACACAGCATAGTCCGTGAAACCGCCCGGGATATTTTTTTACAGCTTCAATAATTGCATCATTATGCAGCTGCAGGGTATGCTCATTCCTCCAGGCAAACCCCAGAATAACCGAAGAACTAATTCCGTACTTATCCATCATGACCAGATTATCTTCAGGTCCTGACAACTTTGTCGCCGGATCAGAATACAGGAGGCTGAAATCCGGCTCAGTCCCGACATAGGGAGTCCTGTCCAAAATAACAGCCGCAGGCTGAATATGAGTATGAAAATCTATGATTCTTCCGTTATATTTCATTGATAGGGAATTACCAGGCCAGTCGGGATACCGGAGGATATGCTTTGCGGACGGCCTTTGACAGAACAAATCCGCCGACAAGCCCCACACCGCTCTGGAGAAGGTTCATCGGTGCTTCAACAGCCGCCGCTTCAAAGCCAACCATAAAACCGCCGCCCACCAGATACAGTCCGGCCATTATAATCATTCCGGACAGGCCTCCAAGAATAACCCCAAAAATTTCCTTCTTCACTGCTCTGAAAATAAGAGCGGCAGCCAGGCCCTGAAGTCCGTGTGCTACAAAAGTCAGGGGGGCCCACTGCGCGTAACCCGATACTATATCAGCAATAGCAGGACCAAGCCCTCCTGATATCAGTGCCGTCAGGGGGCCAAAAGTAAAGGCTGTGAACATTACAGCTACATCTCCGAGGTTTATGTATCCCCTTGTCGGCGCTACAGGAACCCTGACTATATAAGTAAATACCATGGTAACAGCTGTCATTACAGCAACAGCAGCAATCCTGCCTGATGTAAATCCACTTTTATGTGCTTTATCATTCATGCAGGAATATTAAACAATGACAAGAATGATGACAAGAGCGGCAATAAAAAGAAGCGTAATTAGTATCTGTCCGGCAGCTTTTTTCATCAATGGCAGCGCCCGGTAACTTGTACGCCCGGCACTTATACCGAAGCCTTTCGAATCAAGAGCCATTGAAAGTGAGGGGATGCTCTTTACAGCCTGAATAAGGACGGAGGTAAGAACAGGAAACATATTTCTCAGCCGGTGCAGAAATCCTAAAAAGCTTTTCTCTTTTTCAGAAGAACTTAGTCCTGCCCTGCGCAGTTTATGAGCATCATTGATATTGGAGTGAATCCTGAACATATATGGAATAAACCTCAATGAAATTTCCGTAGTAAGCGCAGCCTTATGCGGCAGACCGAAAAATCCAAGGGCAAGTATAAAATCCATAGTCCTGGTAGAACTGAAAAAGACATAGAAAATTGTTGTTATGCCGGAAAACCTGAGCAGGAGAGAGACTGCCAGAATCATTCCGTCCGCTGTAAGGACAGCTGTATTACCGACAGTAATAACGGCCTCGCCAGTTCGATGAAATGCAGGTGTAAGAAAAGCGGTTAGAAGCAGAATAGGAAAAATCAGCTTCAGCGGGTGAAATGAGTTTCTTAAGCCGGCGGTGATTACTGAAATCAGAAAAATCAGCAGAAAAAATCCGCCCTGAATAAGAACATTCTTCTCTGCAAAGAAAAATGCAACAGAGGCAAGAGTCAGCAGCAGTTTCAGTCTGGGATCAAAACGGTGCAGGAGACTGTCCCGCTCCAGATAATTATCTGCTATCATTTCTTACCGCCGCTTTCGCTGAACCATTCAGATATAGCTGAAAGTTCCGGTTTTCCAAATTCACAGGATATTCTTCCCTTAGCCATACAGATAACTCTGTTACAGGTATCAGGAATTACTTCAATATTGTGGGTAATCAGAATTACCCCGCCGCATTCTTTTTTTAGGAGCTCTAGAAGGCTTGTAAACTCCCGGAAAGAAAGTCCGGTATCAGCTTCATCGAGTATAAAAACCCGTCGCTTCAGCAGATAATACACAGCGGCTTGAAGGCGTTTACGGGCGCTGAAGCTCATCATCGCAGGTGGAGTCTCCATGGCAGGAAGCTTGAACAGGTCTGCAGCCTCATTGACCTTCTCATGGATTTCCGCAGACGAAAATCCGGCCGCTCTGAGTCCCCATGAAAGCTCCTGCTCAACCGTTGGCAGAAAAATCTGATAATCAGGATTCTGAAACATATAGGCAACACAACGATTCAGAAGCCTGGAATCTGCAGTTTCAGCATCAATTTTTATTGTCCCCTGCCCCGGCTCAAGCAGCCCGCAGAGCACTCTGGCCAGAGTGCTCTTTCCGCAGCCGTTTCTGCCGGCCAGCGCAAGCACCTCACCTTCAGTTAGTTTTAGATCTATATTAGAAACCGCAAAATCGGCGTTAGGATATTGATAGCCGATATTTGACGCTTCTATTACCGGCAGACTCAGTTTTTCTGCAGATTCTGCTGCACTTTTGTCAGATGATAACTTTTCCTGAATAACCGCTTTATATAGAAGATCATTATCCTGTAGCAGTTCCTTCAGCTCAGACGAAGCAGGAAGCCGGTGCTTTACCGAAATACGGCGGTCCTTAAGGATATACAGCGAATCAGCGTATTCATCGAAGGTTTCAAGAAACTTGGAGGTAAAAAGTATTACTGCAGCTCCCGAATCGCGCAGGCTTTTCATTATCCGGTGCCGGGTGGGTTTATCAAGCTCCTCAATAGTCTCATCAAGAATCCAGAGACCGGGGCTTACTGCAAACAGCCCGGCAAGCCCCAGTTTTTTCTTCTCTCCGCCCGAGAGCGCAGAAGTGGAAACCTGCTCATAACCGGCAAGCCCGGCAGATTCAAGAGCCGCTTTCACGGCAGTCTGCATCAGAGACCTCTCCATACCCATGGATTCCAGAGGAAAAGCAGTTTCTGCGCCGCAGACTGTCGTAATGATTTGCTTCTCGGGATCCTGAAAGACAATCCCCCGTTCGCCGACAAGCTTTGCCGGGGCTCTGCTCAAAACATCGGTATCATCAAGAAAAACCTGCCCGGTTAACTTTCCGCCTGTGTGAAGCGGAATAAGCCCTGCGGTAATTCCTGCCAGCGTTGATTTTCCGGATTCTGATCCTCCCGCAATAACACAAATCTCCCCGGGCCTGACCTCCAATGAAACATCTTCAAGAACCTCTCTGCCTTTTAAACCGGGATAATCGGGATATTTAAAAAAAATTTGCGTAACAGCAAGAATTTTCAGCATGAGTGTGATTATATTAATAAAACATTACAATGTGAACCGCCATAGCAGAGTATTAGAACAGGCTTACTACTACTAATCATTTCATAGTACTAATTACTGATTTTATCTCAAATTACCATTTTTCCCGGATATCACAGTCATTGCGTGATAGCTTCAGAAAGATTAATTAAATCCATTGATGGGAGGAAAAAATGGTATACAACGCAGAATTCAGTCAATTTATAAAATGTACTCCCGAAGAAAAAAAAGCATCAGTATTTCTGTTGAAGGAAATCCTCAACCAGTCCAAGAAGGCTAGAACAGACGGGCTTCTTGCTTTGAGTCAGGATTCCGAAGGCATAAACAATCTCTTTTTACGGGAATGCATCAACCTTCTCGGAAAAGGCTACGAATATACAGTTATTGAAAGAATCCTTGATATCAGGCTTGCAGTAAGAGGCGGATCAGGAGCTAAGCTGCTTGAGATGACGATGATTAAAGAAGGAATTCTTTCGATCATGCGCGGAGACCCGCAAAGTCTTACAGAGGAAGTCCTGCTTTCATTTCTGGGTGAAGATGAGTTCGAACTTTACAAAACAGGCAGAAACACTGATTATCAGGCCTACGTGAAGGAACTTTGTACTGCTGATAAGGCCGCACACACGCCTTCAGGGCAGTGGCTTCTCGATGCTGAAGACTACGAAATCTCCTTTCTTCTTAAGGCCATTGACTGGGAATCACTTATTATACTTCTTGCCGAAGAAACAGATGCCGTTCTCTGCAAGGTTTATACAAATTTAAGCAACGAAGCCGGCAAGCTTTTCAATGAGCGGCTTACATCATCAGGAAGTATGAAAGAACCTCAGATGAAAAATGCGGAACTGAAATTTACTGCAATAACATCAAAAATCAAGGCCGGAAAATCGGCATCGCCGGTTTAATTTCCAGTTCGTATTGATTCTAAATATTTTCTCTGATAAGCTCATCAGTTATGGTAAAGGATGATAAAACACCTCTTATAGTACAAAGCGACAGCTCACTGATGCTGGATGTGCATCATCCTTTTGCCGATGAGGCACGTACCGATATTGCCGCTTTTGCCGAACTTGAAAAGTCACCTGAACATATTCATACATTCAGAATATCACCACTGTCTCTGTGGAATGCAGCATCCGCCGGAATTTCAGCAGACAACATTCTTAAAAGACTTTCAAAGTGGTCTAAATTTTCTGTTCCCGAAAATGTCAGTTTTACTATCAGACAGACTGTGGACAGGTTCGGACAGCTCGTTCTGAAGGAAACCGAGAATCCGGACTTTCTCTATCTTGAAGCCGAGAACAGCTACATAGTAGCGGAACTTGAAGCAAGAAAGGGCCTGGCAAAATACCTGATTAGAGAGGGTGACGGCTTTCTCGTAAAACTGGTCGACCGCGGGACAGTCAAGGTTGAACTGATCAAGCTTGGATGGCCGGTAAAAGATACGGCACCGCTCAAGGACGGTAAACCGCTTGACTTCAGCCTGCGGGAGATTGCCGCATCCGGCAGCAGCTTCAATACACGAGACTATCAGGACAATGCAGCAAACGCCTTCCACGGCGGTGGAGAAAGAGGCTACGGATTCGGCACAATAGTACTTCCCTGCGGCTCAGGAAAAACCATCGTCGGTATAAAGACAATGGATCTGTGCAGAACAAACACACTAATAATTACAACCAATGTCGCAGCGGTCCACCAGTGGATGAGAGAATTGCTGGACAAGACCTCACTTACAGCCGATGAAATCGGTGAATATACAGGAGCAAGGAAAGAAATAAAGCCGGTTACGATCGCGACATACCAGATTCTTACATGGCGCCCTGATAAGGAAAGCGAGTTTCCCCATTTCAGAATATTTTCTGAAGGCGGATGGGGTCTGATCATATATGACGAAGTTCATCTTCTGCCGGCGCCCGTATTCAGGGTAACCGCGGAAATACAGGCCATGAGGCGTCTCGGACTTACAGCTACCCTGCTTCGTGAAGACGGAAGAGAATCCGACGTGTTCTCACTAATAGGACCGAAACGCTTTGATGTACCCTGGAAAGAGCTTGAATCAAAGGGCTGGATAGCCGAAGCAAGCTGCTGTGAAATCAGGGTGGATATGCCTGAAAGAATGATGATTGAATACGCGGCATCCGATAAAAGACAGAAGTTCAGGATAGCCAGTGAAAATCCGCGTAAGATTCAGATTACAACCCAGCTTATCGATAACCACCCGGAGGATGCGGTGATTGTCATCGGCCAGTATCTGGACCAGCTGCATCTTCTTGCAAAAAGACTCAAGGCTCCCCTTATCACCGGAAAGACACCGAACAGTGAACGTGAGGTAATCTACCAGAAATTCCGTGAAGGAGAGGAACGCGTCATAGTAGTTTCAAAGGTAGCCAACTTTGCAATAGATCTGCCTGATGCCTCGGTAGCAATTCAGGTATCGGGAACCTTCGGTTCGCGCCAGGAGGAAGCCCAGCGCCTGGGAAGGATTCTCAGGCCGAAGGAAAGGAATTCATATTTCTATTCGATTGTTTCCAACTACACTACCGAAGAAACATTTTCAGCAAACAGGCAGAAATTTCTCACTGAGCAGGGTTATAAATACTCAATAGAAATATGGGATGATATAGTTGACTGACGAATGGAAGAATAACATGCTTACCCTTCCCGATTCCATCTTCTTTGAACTGATGCGGAATTATCTGGGTGATTTGAAAACTCCTTTCAATAAGCATGATCTCCTCCGTTCGCTTGAAAATATGCTTAACAGACCTTCGGTCAGGAAAAATCTTTTTAAGCTGATTGATGATGAAGACAGAAAGATTCTAACCGCAGTCGAACTTCTGTCTCCCGTTTCAATAGATGAGTTAAGCAGTTTTTTCGGTAAAAACTACAGCTTCATTGAACTTCACAACCGTGTAGCAAATCTCCAGGAGCGGCTGCTTGTAGAAGTTGATTACAGAGATCAAAAGCAGCACAGTTCCCGAAAACTCAGCCTTAATATACTGTTCCAAAAAGAACTTAAAGAGAGGGTGCTTGATACATCTCTTTTATTCCCTAATGAGCCTGGTCCCGATATTAAAACGGAACAAAGGTGGTTCAATACCAGGCTCATCACGGCTTTTCTTTCCTTTGTTTCGGATAACCCTCTTATCAGCCGCCTTGACGGCAATGCAAGAAAAAAAATAGTAGAAAAATTTGAAGATACCTTTGATGCTGCAGTTAAACAAAGCGGACTCTCGCCAGAAGAATTAATCATCAGCCTGTACAGTACAATTAAAACCTTCGGCTTTTTAAAGGAAGAATCAGGGTACCAGAGACTCAATATTACTGCTGTAAAAGACTTTGCCCGGATGACACTTGAAAAACAGCAGCTTTTTCTCTCTGCCGCGGCGGTTTTCCATGCACCCGGGTCAGGCACTCTAAAGGACACCGAGGCCCTGCAGGGCGAACTTGCGGCAGCAGCGGAACTAAACTCTTCCTTTTTCAGTATGCTTGAACCCGGACAGCAGTATAAGAAAAATATCCTTGAAGGTATCATGTTCAGCTGCCGTAAAATATACGGGAGGGCAAACCCGCTGCCTTCTGTTAAGGTCTCTTCCGCAGTAAAATCGCTGATAAGTTTCGGGTTCATAAGTCATTGCGGCAGCAGATACTGCCTAAACGAATTCCCCCCTTTATACAAAGACACGGTAATCAGAGTTGAACCAAATTTTGAAATTTCAGTTCCGCCGGGAATCACAATGGAAGCTGAACTTACAGCAGCCTTATGTTCGAGACTGATTCGATATGATCTGGTGAGCACATATATTCTTGAGAAGACGAGCTTTTCCACTTTCAGAAATGCTGACTTCACATCTGAAGAGCTAATCGCTGATCTTGAAAAATATTCAGGACGGCCTCTACCTCAGAACCTTTCATTTACGCTTTCGACATGGGAAAAAGAGTACAGAAGCATGGATCTCAACTATGGTGTAGTCCTGACTGTCGCTAAAGAAAGACTTCCGCTTATCGAGCATTCACCGAATCTGAAGGAATTTTTTCTTTCTGTACCGGCTCCGGGCGTTTTCATACTGGACCCTGATAGAGAAAATGAATGGAGACGGGCTTTTATAAATGCAGGATTTGAAATGCTGCCCGATGTCAGAATACACAGTCAGGGGAAGAACACTGAAACAATACCAAGCCCAGGATTCAGCAAGCTCAAAGAGTCTTCCGGATTTAAAGCCTATAAAACTGAACACAGTGAGGATGCCGCGGCTGTAATTGAAGAACAGATGAAAAATCTGGCAGCCCGAAAAATGGCTCCAGCCCAGAAACAGAATCTTGAAGCCCGCATTCAGAAAAAGCTTATTCTGGATCAATCACAGCTTACCACTTCAACAAGACCCGAGGAAAAAGGTGAAGCCGGGGCCATGGATCACAGAGGGAAACTGAGACTTGTAGAACGGGCACTTGAGCTTGACAACCTGCTCGAGGTTTCAACACCGAAAGATTTTGAAATTGAAAAAAAGCTGATTAAACCATTAAGACTTGCAAAACTGGAACAGACCGATATATCCAAACCAGTGGTCAATATACTCATAGGACTTGAACTGCCTTCAGAGAAAGAAACAGAAATTCCGGTAAACCGGATCAGTTTTCTTAAAATGCTGAAAAGCTCGCTCTTTACTCCCTGATTTAATTCTGCAGACCGAATACAGAAGGAGGAAGACTCACTCCTGTAAAAAGTCTGAACTGCTCAAGGCCCTGTGAAGCAAGCATCGACGAACCATTCATGATACGAACCCCCGAGGCCTCAGCCATCTGAAGGAATTTAGTCTTTTCTGGAATATAAATTATATCGTAGGCTATTCCGGCGGAATCAAAAATATATTCAGCCACCGGCGATGAAGTAACATCAGGACTCATGCCTACACTCGTGGTTTGAACTACCAGAAAAGAATTACAGTACTGCCCTGCATTTTTAATCTCATCAAAACCGGCACCGAATTCAGAAGCAATATTCCTGGCCTTGTCCACACTGCGGTTTACTATCGTAATATCCATCCCTCTTCGGGTCAGAGCATATACTACAGATCTCGAAGCGCCGCCTGCTCCAAGGACCAGAGCTGTTTTTCCTTTCAGTTCTATATCATTCAGTGGATAAAGAAAGCCGTGCCAGTCGGTATTATATCCAGTCCAGCCGCCTGACTTTTCATCGTAAACAACCGTATTGCAGGCTCCTATCCGCTCAACCGAATCATCGGCGGCATTGAGAACCGGGATAACTGCCTGCTTATGGGGTACTGTTACCGAAAGGCCCCTGACACCGCAGAGCTCCGGACCTTTTTCAAGAAACAATCCGGGATCATCTGTCTGAAAAGGTATGTATACAGCATCCATACCCGAATACTCGTATCCGCCGTTATGAAGAAAGGGTGATTTGCTGTGCATTACGGGGTTTCCGATTATTCCGTAAACAGATGTAGTTTCAGATATCTTCTTAAACCTGTAAATATCATTCAGCTGCTCCGGTGAGAACTGCCAGTAACTTGAAATGCAGTCCTCACAGAAGGCCTTCATAAACAGACCGCCGAACTTTCCGGAAAGAAGATTCACTGCAACACCGTAATCGCCGATAGCTTCAAAAACAAAGGAAGGGGCATGACCTTTTTCATTTTCCAGAGCTGAAAGCCTTGATGCCGCCTCGAAAAGCTGCAGCTGTTCTTCAGTATTCTTCGGGCTTACAACCGCCCTGACAGCGAACCTTCCGTTTTCGGACAGAGCAATGATTCTGTCTGTAAAGGTCTCACTATACGGTCCGTCGGAATAAACAGTTTTTATAACCGAAACTCCGAAGGCCTCTGCACGGCTGATAAGAAGATCTGAATAATTAGGCAGCATATCGATATCTAAACTTATATACATGCAGTATTTAAAAAGCTTTCGGCTCAGACGGGAATCATCATTCAGTGCTTTTATAAGCACAGTCTCTGATACAGAGCCGCCGCTGAAGGATAAAATTAATCCCTTTACGGCAGAAAGCAGCTCAAGCTCATCCGGTTCTTCTGTATTGAGACAAGCTGCGTTTATTTCCGCAAGATCTATATCATATTTATATTTTTCAGTTATTTTCAGGTTCAAAGCCAGTGTGCTTTCACCACAGTTCAGACAAATAAGCGCCATATTAAAAATCACTCCTGTAGAGGTAAAGTTGGGCTAAAGCATCGCCGTCAAAAACAAGCCTTGCCCGGACCGGAAATCCTGCCCAGGGCAGATTGTAAAACATTGATTCATCCTGTATTTTCCAGGGTCTCCCGAGTATGGATATAACCTCAAGACGCTGCATTCCGATATACAGTCCGCCGGAGCTTCCTGTGAACTCAGGACTGAATCTAATCTGAATGGTTTTTCCCGAATCAAACCAGTAGGAAGTACCGTCATTGCAGACAACAACCCGATCCGCAATGCTGCCGAGCTCACTTCCGCTGAAGATTTGAAAGTTGTCTGCGAGCTGTGAAAGAACCTCGCCCTCAGGCATTTTAAGAACCCCCACCCACTCGTTGGATGTTTCTGCAGACTGAGAGTAAGCCGCCGCTCCGGTAAAAAATAAAATAGCAGTAAAAAATACTGCTGATACATCAGGGAAATGCCTGGGTCTTCTCACTGAAGCAGTCCCTCTATCCGCTGAAGCTCCGCGGCAATATCGGGATCATCCGGAAGAATTGCAGCAGCCTGCTTGATATAGCGGTAGCCCTTCCTGACATCGCCCATCTCTACATAGAGATCGGCTATCTCAACAAGGGCATCAGTATTCTGCAGGTCCTCAAAAAGTGCAGCACGAAGGGACTGCAGCTTTTCATCCTCATTATCAAGCGTCAGACTCTGCAGGTAAAGAAGCTCACTTTTTCGTGCAGAATCAGTAACAGCCGGAAGCGCCGTTTCAAGGATACGCTCTGCCTGCAGCCTTCTGTTCAAAGAAAGGAGGCTGCGAATATACATAATTGATGCATCTATATCAGCAGGGTATTCGCTGTACAGCTGCTGGGAAATGTTCAGGGCTTTCTCGGTATTCCCTCCGCGGTACCAGGCATTCCATGCAGCACGGCCGGAGCGAACATCCATCTTCTGTGTCTCAAGCTGTTCGGCATATCCGAAGGCAGCATCCCAGTCCCGTGATTTAACCGCATCATCGATGAGAACAATCAGACTCTCGGTATCAGTTGTTTCATCCGTCCCGCCGAGGAGTTCCCTGGCCTCATCCTTTCGGCCGGCCAGAATCAGTGCTGTGCCGTAACCTGCTTTAAGTTCCTTGCTTTCGGGGTATTTTTTAAGCCCCTCCTGAAGTGTGTTTATCGCCGACTGAAGAGCCCCCTGGGTTTTTTCAACTTCTGATTTAACTGTATAGAATTCAGCCGGTGTGTAACGCATACGCTGAAGGACCTCAATCAGGCGGAGAGCCTGCTGGGTATTCTTCTGCTTCTGAAAAATTTCCGCGCGCAGAAGGAGAATCTCGGGATTATCCGGAAGCAGCCGGAGAACATCTGATGAAAAATCAAGGGCTCCTGTGTAATCACCGATAGCGAACCTGGTTTCAGCAGCGGTTTTAAGAATAACAGCTGAATACGGATACTGTGCCGTCAGCATATCCATTAAATCTGCAGCGAGATCCTCCCTGCCGGTAGCCATATAAACCCTTGCGGTTCCCAGCTCGGCAGGATAACAGCTGGGGTCCATTTCAAGAGCCCTGCTGTACGACAGAATGGCCTCATCATAAAGGTTGTTGCGTTCAGAAATATAGCCGCTAAGAAAAACCGGAAGAACAGACCTTGAGTTCATCGATATTGCCTGCTCCAGATTATCCGAACTGAGGATTTCAACGGTTTTGTCCTGGGAAAACAGAACAGTTACGGGAGAAATGAGAACACTGAAAAAAGAGATTTTATCATTCTGAACTTCGGGGTACCTGCCGTTTTTTACCGATTCAAAAATACCGGGGTAAATACTGCCTGCCGGCGCATCGGGAGAAGCCTGCTCTGAGGAAACAATAGGATATACCAGTTCCATCAGCCGTGCGGCGATATAGTAATACTCCCGGCCGGCCTCAGACCGCCCTGCTTCACTCTCTGAGAGCATCTGCATTGCGGCCCGAAGTGTATCCGGCGAGGCTATACCGATATTACGCCGGCAGGTTTCGAGTATATCAAGCTCTTCGCTTTGTACGCTTAATTCACTGCTTTCATGAACATCAGCCTGTGATGTGCATGTCAATATGAACGGAAGCACTGTGCACAGAGCAAATATCGAGACTATTAGTTTTGTTCTGACGGAATGAGTCCTTAACGACCGTTCCCTACACAGTGTTCTTTCCCTTTCTAACACATGTTGTCGATGATAGCCTGCCCAAAGTCGGAGGTTGATACCTCTGTGGCATTGTCCATCAGTCTGGCAAAATCATATGTTACTATTTTCTTAGAAATTGCAGCTGTGATTCCCTTCTCTATCAGATCCGCAGCCTCAGTCCAGCCGAGGTATTCCAGCATCATTGCTCCGGAAAGGATAACTGAACTGGGGTTTACCTTGTTCAAGCCTGCGTATTTGGGAGCAGTACCGTGGGTTGCTTCAAATATTGCTGCACCGGTGGTGTAGTTGATATTTGCACCCGGTGCAATACCGATTCCGCCTACCTGAGCGGCAAGAGCATCAGAGATGTAATCACCGTTTAAATTCATAGTAGCTACAACATCATATTCGGCAGGTCTGGTCAAAATCTGCTGTAGAAAAGCATCCGCAATAACATCTTTGATAAGAATGGTGCCTTCCGGCGGATTTCCGCCGCATTCATCCCAGCTGACTACCTTTCCGGGGAATTCCTTCTTTGCAAGTTCATATCCCCATTCCCTGAATGCACCCTCAGTAAACTTCATTATGTTGCCCTTATGAACGAGGGTAACAGACTTACGGTCATGCTTGATTGCGTATTCAATTGCAGCACGTACAAGACGATCAGTACCTGATTTACTCATAGGTTTAATTCCAAGTCCTGAATCAGGCTTGATTTCCCAGCCCATGATATCCTTGAGAGCCTTAATCAGTTCAGCAGTCTTAGGATCACCGGCCTTAAGTTCATATCCTGCATATACATCCTCGGTATTCTCCCTGAATACAACCATATCAATTGCATCCGGATTCTTTACCGGGCCGGGGATACCCGGATAATGCTTTACAGGTCTCTGACATACGTAAAGATCAAGCCTCTGCCTTAAAGCAACATTGAGACTGCGGATTCCGCCGCCTACCGGAGTAGTAAGAGGTCCTTTTATACCGACAAGGTATTCCTTGAAGGCTGCTTCAGTCTCTTCCGGAAGCCAGCTTCCAACAGAATCAAAAGCCTTCTGACCGGCAAAAATTTCTTTCCATACTATTTTTTTATTATCACCATAGGCGGTTTTAACTGCTGCGTCGAAAACTTTTACTGCTGCAGCCCAGATATCAGGCCCAATCCCGTCACCCTCGATGTAGGGGATTACCGGGGAATCGGGAACCTGAAGTCTCCCGTCTTTCATGGATATTTTCTGTTCCATAATTGAAATACTCCTCTGTGGTACGTTAAACCTGATTTTATCAGATCACATGGCCCCTTTCAATAAGCATGTGATTGTGATAGAATCTCAATCTGATATGCGCAGGATAATATTTACTTCAATCGCGGCAATACTGATTCTGTTCTCATTAACAGGCTGCAGAAACCCGAAAGACTGGGTATATTCAAGATTCTTTGATCCGGTAAACTACTACATTGCCGGATCTTCCGAAGAAAAAAAGCAGCTTAGAATCCTCTTTGAGGGTGTGAAGGAAAACGAGGGCGAATACGAGAGTGCTCTTGCTCTTATTCAGCAGATTATAAAACTTCTGCATCAGGCTGATCAGGCCGAAAAGCTGAACCTTTTTCTCACCGCATACGTGGAAAATCATCCCGATAATCCTTTCAATGCCTACTACCTGCTTATAGTAGCTGAAAACTATTACAACAACGGGGCTTACCCCTTTGCTACTCATTACTACGAACGAATTCTTAAAAACTATCCCGACCTTCTGGTTCAGGGTAGATCAGTTCATTATATATGTCTCAAGAACCTCATTCAGATGATAGAAGAACCTGCAGTCAGGGTAAACTACTACAAGGAGCTGATTGCAAGATTCAGCGAGCCTGATGAACTTTACCCGGATCTGGAACTTATCGATAAGGGGCCGGTTTACTACTACATGGGCAAAACATATGAGGAACTTGGAGAATGGGCTCTTGCGGTACAGGCATACCGCAACTTCCTGCTTTATCCGGACAGTAAAATCCCCGGAGAACCCCAGGCTCATACCGAAATAGCCGATATGATTGCCTTCTATGATTACCGGGACAAGGGCTGGATTATGGACAGCCTGGAAGATCTTACAAAGTATGTTCAGTGGGCAATATGGGGAAGAAACCCTTCAAGGCTTAACAGATACATGGCAAAGGTCAACTTCTTTACGCAGGCCTGGGAAGAGGACAGCAAAGAAAATACAATTGATGATATTGAAGGATTTTATTCGGATATAGGCATTTTCATGACTTCCAGATTACGATGCGCCTCTGAGCTGAACTCGGACTCAAACCTTCAGGAAGCCTATTTAGAAACATGGGGATGGTCATTCCGTATACCTACATGGTATTTATACTTCAGGAAAATATCATTTCCTGCCGATCCTGAAATAAACGGAAAATGGGAATGGGCCGGAATCTATCTTGGTGAAAAGCCCTTCTCCGGAAACAGGGATGAATAAAGTTTTTTTTTTATAATTTTGAGTATACTCGCCTTTCCGGTATTTTCGTCCGATATCGGAGGACCGGCTATTTATTCCATCACTCCGCCGGATGATCCACTTATTGATTATTATATAAGCGAATACCTCACTGAACACGGACGCAAAACCGTAGCAAGCATTCTTAAAAGATCAGAACCCTATGCCGGCTTTATTTATGATCTTCTACTTGAAAGGGGGATGCCGCCCGAAATTATGTATCTGCCGGCAATCGAATCAGGCTACAAACCCTGGGCTGTTTCACGATCCGGCGCTTCGGGCCTATGGCAGTTTATGATGAACAGCATTTCGCCCTATGATATAGAGGTCAATGAATGGCAGGACGACCGCCGTGATTTCTGGAAGTCCACCGAGGCGGCCTTGTCCAAGCTTCAGTACAATTACAGCAAACTAGACAACTGGTTTCTGGCCGTAGCCGCATACAACTGCGGACTGGGAAGGGTTCAGCGTGCTGTTGAAGCTTCCGGCAGTACTGATTATATCGAACTTTATGAGCAGGGTCTTATTCCCAAAGAGACAAGGAATTATGTGCCGAAGTTTCTGGCATTCATCCATATCGCGGTACATCGCGGCCGTTACGGCTTATACACAGAAAAAGATGAGGCTTCGCTTTCAGGCTACTGGAAAAGAATAGAACTTAAGCAGGCTGTAGACCTCGATATGCTCGCAAAAGAATCGGGGGTGCCGCTATCCGTACTTGAACAGGGAAATGCGGAACTGCGCTACGGTATCACACCGCCTGCAGGATCGGGGTATTATCTGAAGGTTCCGTATGAATTCACCGATAATATAATCAATGTGCTTGAAAATGATGATGAAAAGCTGCTTCGTTTCTACATTCATGTAATTCAGAGCGGTGACACATTCTATGCGCTTTCAAAACATTTCGGGATACCTGTGTCCATGATTCAGAGTTATAATCCGGGTGCTAATCCGCAGACGCTCAGAAGCGGTCAGAACATAATCATTCCGGTGATAAACGACACAGGCCCCTACCGGATAGAAAGCAGGGAAACTGAATCCTGGGCTCAAACCGTTCCATACACGGTTATCTCAGGAGATACACTGTGGAGTATAGCAATGAAACACGATACCAGCGCTGAAACGCTTGCTGCAAACAACGGTATTCCCGCTGACGGAATCATTAAAGCCGGTACTGTCATTCAGGTACCTGGAGGAAACCAGCAGTGATACAGTCACGAACTTTCAGATATATTTTACTCTGCATTTTATTTTTTTCAGCTGCTTTTTCAGCATCCGGTCAGGATCAAATTACCAGTGATATTGATATAAGCTGGACTACCGGCATCATCAGAATTACCGCTGAAGCACCAATAACCGGAAAATCTGGCAATATAACATCAGAAAGATTCAGAATTTCTGAAATCATCGATCGCAAGCTTTCCGGAATTGCTACAGATGCACTTCACGGCATGTACCTTGATTCACTTTACAGTGTCGGCGGATGGCTTCAAATGGATCATGACAGACTCAGCAGTTTCGAAGAACTTAATTTTTCAATGACCAGAATCTCAAGCAACATGAGCATGGATCTAAGTACTATAAAAAACGTATATGAATACAACATCTACAAGGATATAATTCCGCTTCTTCTGGATATACAGGGAAAAAGAACCCCCGCACCGGTGGAACTCAACTATGAACCAACCGCAGCTTTTTCCGGAATCATCATTTACGCCTATGATACCCTGCCCTTCTACGGCGAAGGGGAAACGAAGGGTGAACTCCAGCCGGCGCTCTTTCCGGTTATTTACAATCAGGATATGGAAATTGTTGCTTCCGCAGATATGGCTGATCCCGAATACCTTAAAAGGTGGGGATTCGTGATGTATTCGGAAACAACAGATGAATCTGATTTTGAAAACAGAATAGGACAGTATCCCTACCGGACTACAGCTGTTCAGATATTCGGAAACAACCATACCGACCTGATTATCAGGGATGAATCTGCCCGGAAAATTCTTTACAGCGGACTTAACAGCAGGCTCATCAAAGAGGGCCGTATTCTCATCATCTGCAGAATGTAGACAGCTATAAAGACTTGCGTAAACAGTAAATAAAGTACAAAATAGCGTTATAACACGCAAACGGAGGCTTTAATGCTAGACCCTAAACGCCGACTCCGGCTTTTTTCTATTGTTGCTATACTTTTAACACTTTACTCCTGCGGCTCAGGCTCCATCGGCTATGGTGTTGTTTATATGGATGATGATAAAAACAAACTGGAAGCCGGATCTGTACTGCCTGTTACCGAAGAATCTGAAATCAGAGACGAATACATCCTTGAAACCGCTGACGGCAGTAAAGCCGCAGTCAGCAGATGGAAGATAAATTTTTTTGAAAAAGAAAGCGATGCCCTTGCCTTCGCTTCAGAATATTCAGAGTACAAAGACATTTATGCTGAAACTTTGAAAAACGGACTTTCAATCAGACAGGAACCTGATATTCAGTCTGAACGTGTATACAAACTGCGTGAACAGCAACTTTTAAAAATCATCAGCAGAGTTCCTGAACCTGAAACCATTGCAGGGTCAGAGGGTTACTGGTATACAGTACTTACAGAAGACGGAACAACCGGCTACTGCTTTGATCTGAATCTCAGACTTTTTAATATCAAGACCCAGACCACAGAAGATTCAGACAGCGTAAAAGATCCTATGCTCGATATCTTTATGTCAAAGGTATACCGGCCTGACTTTTTTCTCGATATGATAAGGAAAAATACTATCGATCTTTCCAGATTCCGGACAACCACAGGAATTTTTTCATTTCCCGAAGAAAAGCGGATTGAACTTGTAACTGAAGATTTTTCAACAGAGTTCAATTATTCACGGATAACTATGAACAACAGCGGCAGGTTCATCTTTGAGGGAACTTCACTGCAGATTGAGGTACGCTCTGAAGACAGAATAGCAGCATATTACACACATAATAACCGTGAATATGCCGAGGCAATGATATACATAGACAACATCGAAGAAAGAATTGACTCGGAAATTGAAAGAAGAGAGCTGCTCTATCAGGCACTTGCAGATCTCGGAACCGTTTCAAGCTCCGCATATGGTAGAATATCCTTTGAAGAAGATGAAGCATTTACCTGGACCGACTTCGGAAGGCTGGTCCCCAATGCGATACCCGAGAAATCCGGAAACACAGGAATAATCCTGCTGAACTACTTCCCCGGATCTGCCATTGCTTCAGAATACGACGGTGTAATTTCATTTTCATTTGACGGTATTCCCGCCGGCGGACTGGTTAACTTTCTCTTTGAACTTTCAGACCTGGGAATAAAGCTGGTATACGTTCCGCCTGCAGATATTGACAGGAATATTGTAGAAAGGGAAAGCAGTTCACCACTAGTCATTTTCATGTCCGGAGCCGGTGAATAAATAAAAAATGGCACATGTTCAACTAACTGATATAACTCTAAATTTCGGGGAAAGAAGAATCCTTGACGGAATCAACCTTAATCTCTCGGATAAAAGCAAAACTGCCCTCTCCGGCGGAAATGGAAGCGGTAAGTCCACCCTGATGAAAATCATTGCAGGAATTTCAGCCGCAGACAGCGGTGATATCATCAAGGATAAAAAATCCAGGGTAGCCTATCTTCCCCAGTCCGGAATTGTAATGTCGGGCAGACCGCTTATAGAGGAAGCAGAAACCGCCTTTGAATACATATCACCTGTCATTGCTGAGAAAGAAGATATAGAACACAGACTCAGCGGAGTAAATGCAGACTCACCTGAAACAGCCGGACTGCTTGAAAAGCTTCATGAGCTTCAGGAAAGCATAGAAAAAAGCGGATACTACTCACGAAGAGAGTCGGCATCAGCTATTTTAACCGGTCTGGGTTTCTCCGTTTCCGACTTCAACCGGAACACCGACGAGTTTTCAGGCGGCTGGCAGATGAGAATAGCACTTGCAAGACTTCTGCTCTCGACACCCGATGTAATCCTGCTTGACGAACCTACAAACTACCTCGATCTTGAGGCAAGAAACTGGCTGGAAAACTACCTCAACTCATTTCAGGGCGGCTTCCTGATTGTCTCGCACGACAGATTTTTTCTTGACGCCACGGTCAATGAGGTAGCCGAGCTGTTTACCGGCAAACTCAAGATTTACAAGGGTAATTACAGCTCTTATGAAAAGAAGCGTGAGATAGAAATTGAACTTCTGGTTAAACAGTTCAGCAGGCAGCAGGAAGAAATTGCAAAGCTTGAAGAGTTTATAAACCGCTTCCGCTACAATGCTTCAAAAGCAAATATGGTTCAGAGCCGGATCAAACAGCTTGATAAAATTGAGCGTATTCAGATCCCCGAAAGCATGAAGAAAATACACTTTAAATTTCCACAGCCGCCCCACTCCGGCAGACAGGTTCTGCGGATAGAAGGGCTTAACAAGGCTTACGGAGATCTTAAAGTAATTAATGATATGGAACTTCAGCTTGAGGCTGGCGAGAAACTGGTAATTGCAGGACGCAACGGAGCGGGAAAATCTACACTGATGCGCATAATTGCCGGAGTGGACAGCGATTACAGCGGAGTAATCAACTACGGCAGCGGAGTCGCACCGGGATATTTTTCACAGGATATTGAATCTGCAATTGATACAAGCAGAACAGTCCTTGAAGAAGCAGAAGCTGATGCGCCCACCCATCTGATTCCCGAAATACGCGGAATGCTGGGAGCCTTCCTGTTCAGGAGTGATGATATTTACAAATCCGCATCAGTACTCAGCGGCGGAGAAAAGAACAGGCTTTCACTTCTAAAACTGCTTCTGCATCCGGCGAATCTGCTTATACTCGACGAACCGACAAACCATCTCGATCTGCAGTCAAAACAGGTGCTGCTTGATGCTCTCAACTCATATACAGGCACCCTGGTATTTGTTTCGCACGACAGGTATTTCATTGAAAATCTGGCAACAAAGGTTCTTGAACTGGAGGACGGTCAGCACCGGATGTTTCCCGGCGACTATAAGTACTACCTCTGGCGTAAAGAGAACGAACTGGAAGAGGCAGCCGCCCAATATGATGAATCCGGGCAGTCAGCCCAGATCAGCGAAGCAAAACTCGATCATCAGGAAGAAAAGCGCCTGAAAAACCTCAGACGCAAGTACGAGCGTGAAGAAGAGCAGCTAATGCTCGAGATGGAAGAGATTGAAGGTCAGATTGCCGGTTTAAACAGCAAACTTCATAAGGAAGAGGTTTACTCCGATCCGCAGAAAGCGAAATCAGTTCAGGACTCCATTGAGCAGAAGGAAGAAGAGCTGGCATCAATGCTTGAGCGCTGGGATGAACTTGAACAATTAAAACTGGAGATATGCTGATAGCATATCTCAGAAAAGCATTGCTCAGGCAGATTATTTAACTGCCGCGATTACTTCAATCTCAACTTTTACGCTCTTAGGCAGCTGTTTAACAGCCACACAGCTTCGTGCCGGGGCATGTTTAATGTAGGAAGCATAGACCTCATTAAAAGCCGCAAAATCATTCATATCCTCTAAAAAGCAGGTAGTTTTAATGACATTTTCCAGAGAGCTGCCGGATGCCTCAAGTACGGCTGCAAGATTTTCAATGACCTGCGCGGCTTGTTCTTTTATTCCGCCGTCAATCACCTCACCGGATGCAGGATTGATGGCTATCTGACCGCTTGTGTATACCAGCCCCATGTGCTCAATTGCCTGGGAATACGGCCCTATCGCACCGGGAGCCTTATCTGTTGATATTTTTTTCATAAATAATCCTCGTTCACTAATAATTATCAAACTTATTATACCAGAGAAGCATCTGATTATTTTAATTTTTTTCTGTATAATACCGGTAACTTATTAACTCAAGGCAGTAACAGATGCAGGTATTCATTCATATATTAACTCACAACATTGTACCTATTTTCATACTTATCACAGTCGGATTTATCCTCGGTAAAAATTTCAAACTTGATATGAAAACACTGGCAAAAATGCATCTTTATGCATTCATGCCGATCTTTACTTTTGTTGTTATTTATACCAACGATCTGTCCGGAAGTATAGCCAGTGTTCTTATATATTCAATGCTGTTTCTGAGTCTGATGTACCTTGTAGCCTATCTGACAGCAACCTTACGAAAATACGAAATGAAAAAAAAATATGCCTTTGTAAGTGCAAGTTTTTTCTTCAATTCGGGAAATATAGGAATACCGCTGATATTGCTCGTGTTCGATGGCACCCCCTATGTGCAGGATGCACTTATAGTCCAGATAACAATCATGCTCATTCAGTCCATGGCTATCAATACAATAGGATTCTATAATGCAGGAAGACATACCATGCATTGGAAAGACTCCCTGCTCAACCTTCTGAAACTTCCGGCAATCTATGCAATTATTCTGGCTCTGCTTTTGAAAATCTTTGATTTCAGACTTGAAACCACATTTGTCTGGCCGGCTTTTGAATATATCAAGGATGCAATGATTGGTTTCATTCTGGTAACACTCGGAGTTCAGCTTGCATCAACAGAGGTCGCAAAAGTGGACAGGGCAGCGATGCTGGCTGTTGCAATGAAGCTTATCGGGGCACCGGTCCTATCGTACATACTGATTAGAATTATGCATCTTGAGGGCGCTCTGGCTCAAACCCTGTTCATTTCCGGAGGGCTTCCAACCGCAGTAAATACTGTTATAATAGCAGTTGAACAGAAGGGTGAAGCGGAATTCGCTGCTAAAACAGTGATGTACTCTACTCTGGCCTGTGTTTTTACACTTATATTTGTTATTTATATGGCCAGGATTCTTTTTCCGCTGAACTAAGGGGGATTTATTTGAAGACATTTGTATCATGGAATGTTAACGGAATACGGGCAATCGAAAAGAAAGGTCTTTTTGACTGGATAGCAGAAAAGAACGCAGACTTTGTCTGCCTTCAGGAAACAAAAGCCCAGCCTGAACAGCTTGACGATAAATTCATGTCGCCGGCAGGTTACCGTTCATGGTTCGCATCAGCCGAGAAAAAAGGCTACAGCGGTGTTGTAACCTACGCAAAGGAAGATCCGATTGCAGTAGAGACGCTGGGTATTGATGAATTTGATGCTGAAGGAAGAAGCATTATCCTTGAATATCCCGATTTCAAGCTTATCAACTGCTACTTTCCCAACAGTCAGGAGGCGGGAAAAAGGCTGGACTATAAACTCCGCTTCAACAATGCAGTACTCGAATACTGCAATAAAACCGTTGAAGAAGGAAAAAACATCATCCTCTGCGGCGACTACAATGTAGCTCATAAACCGATAGATCTGGCTAACCCGAAACAAAATGAAAAGAACCCCGGCTACCTGCCTGAAGAGCGGGAATGGATGGACAAGTTCATCGCCGCCGGTTATACCGATACATTCAGAAAATTCTGTGATGAACCGGAAAAATACTCATGGTGGTCCTACAGGATCAAAGCTCGTGAAAGAAACGTAGGGTGGAGAATCGACTATTTCTGCGTAAACAACAGCTTTTCGGACAGGCTTAAAAGCGCTGCAATTCTTGATTCCGTGATGGGCTCCGATCACTGCCCGGTTGAGATTACAACAGACTGACCCCGGAGGCAAATTGAAAATAACTCAGAAAAACCTGGAAGCATTCATCAGCTTCCTGGTTCTTTTTATAATTATTGGCACACTCGTGTGGGAAATATTTGAACTGCTGCTTTCATACGCCGGATTCGGCATTCATCTGGCAGTCGGGCCAGTCGGATTCGATATCAGGGTTCTATCGGTATATATAATGCTCAACCCGGGTAGCCCTGCAGGAGCCGCAGCCGGCTATCTTCTTTTTAAAAGGATATAAACCGTACACATGGAAAAATTAATACTGGCATCAGCTTCTCCCCGGAGAATTGAACTTCTTAAACAGATGGGGCTCAGCTTCACGACTGCTCCGCAGGATGCGGACGAGACATTCACCGGTAAATCCGCAGCTGAAGAGGCTGTAATAATTGCTTCGCGCAAAGTTGATTCATACATCAGAAGCCGCAGTTATTCGTCTGAGCAGTGGATACTTGGTGCAGATACCTTTGTTGTTCTGGGCGACCGCTTTATCGGTAAACCCGCAGATCGGGCCGGGGCCGAAGAGATGCTTCAGAGTCTTCAGGGACAGACTCATACCGTCATTACAGGGCTTGCTCTTAAAGCTCCCGCAAAAGAAATTCAGACTGAAATCTGTGAAACCGAAGTAACATTCAGCCCGATGAGCGAAGCCGAAATCGACTGGTATCTTGAGCAGAATGAGTGGCAGGGAGTGGCCGCTTCATACCGTATTCAGGAGAAGGGAGCATGCTTTATTGCTTCTGTGAAAGGATCTTACTCGAATGTCATGGGGTTGCCTATTAATACTTTTTATGGCATGCTCATTGCAAATAATTTTAACTTCCATCCGTAATGGGTGAGAAAAAGAGAAGGAGACAGATATTTATCTGTCTGACAGATTTCGATCTGTCAATTCAATGGAGGAAATCTTGGCAGTAGTAACAATGAAAAACCTGCTGGAGTCAGGTGTTCATTTCGGACATCAGACTAAACGCTGGGACCCGAGAATGAAGAAATTCATCTTCGCAGAAAGAAACGGGATCCACATTATCGATCTTCAGAAAACCATCACATCTATCAAGGAAGCTTATGAAGTTGTCCGAGGTCTGGTTCATGAAGGACAGACAGTTCTTTTTGTAGGAACTAAAAAACAGGCACAGGTAGCAATACAGCGCGAAGCCGAAAGATGCGGAATGTACTATGTAAACAACCGCTGGCTTGGTGGTATGCTCACAAACTTTACCACCATCAAAAAATCAATTCTCAGACTCAAAAAAATTGAGAAAATGGAAGTTGACGGTACTTTCGAAAGCCTCACAAAAAAAGAGGTAGCCAAACTCAACAGAGAAAAAGCTAAACTTGAAAAGAACCTCGGCGGAATTAAAGAGATGAAAGACCTTCCAGGCGTTCTCTTTGTTATCGATACCCGCAAGGAAGCTATAGCAGTTGCTGAAGCAAAAAGAATGGGTATTCCGGTAATAGCAATCGTAGATACAAACTGTGATCCTACAGACATTGACTTCCCTATTCCCGGTAATGATGATGCTATCAGAGCAATAACTCTTTTTACTCAGATAATTGCAAATGCAGTAGTTGAAGCAGACAACGAAATCGGACTTGAAGTAATTGAAACTCTCCAGGATGATGATGAAGAGGCTCCTGCTGCAGACAACACTCCCGAAGCTTCAAATGAGTCAGACGATGACAGCTCTGATGATGAAGCAGCCGGCGAAGACGAATAATAATAGACAGGAGTACTCAAATGGCAGATATTAAACCAGCTGACGTTAAAAAACTCCGGGACAAAACCGGTGCCGGAATGATGGACTGTAAAAAAGCGCTTGTAGATGCAGGCGGAGACTTCGCAAAAGCTGAAAAGCTCCTTAAAGAACAGGGACTTGCAGCTGCTGCAAAGAGAAGCGACCGTGCTACAAACGAAGGAAGAGTTTTCACAAAAATTACAGACGGAAAAGCAGGAGCTCTTGAGCTTTCATGCGAAACCGACTTCGTTGCAAGAAATGAAAACTTTGTTAATTCAGGTAATGAACTTCTCGATGCAATCGTTGCTGACAACCTCAGTGAAATCACACCTGAACTTGATGAAAAAGTTAAACTCGTTATCAGCAAAATCAAGGAAAATATCTCAATCAAGAGATTCAAGGTTCTTGATGTAGCGGAAAACGATGTTTGTGTAGATTATATTCACGGAGAAGGCGGAATCGGAGTTCTCGTTAAGATTTCTGCTGATTCCAAAGAAGCTGCAGAAAACCCGAAAGTGAAGGAATTTGCCTTCGACTGTGCCCTGCACATTGCAGCATACAGCCCGATGTTCCTCTCAAGAGAGACTGTCGGTGCCGATTACCTTAAAGAGCAGGAAGAGATCTTCACAAAACAGGCTGAGAACCTTGATAAACCTGCAAATGTTCTTCAGGGTATTGTAAAGGGTAAGATCAATAAGCTCTACTCACAGATCTGTCTGCTTGATCAGCCCTTCGTTAAGGATGACAAAAACAGTGTTGAGAAAGTAATGAATGCACTTGCCAAAGAAATCGGCAGCAAGCTTACTCTTGTTGATTTTGTTTATTTCAGAGTCGGTGAAGAAGAATAGAAATTTAAAGCATCCCCGTTAATGCGGGGATGTCCTTTTTTTATTTACAAAGGGAGATAATCATGAAAGAGACAATTTCAAGTGCTGAAAGCAGAATGAAAAAATCAATCGTTGCTTTGGAAGATGAGTTTAAAACTATAAGAACAGGAAGAGCTTCAGCAGCCCTTTTTGATCAGGTTAAAGTTGAAGCATACGGGACCCCTACCCCCTTAAGTCAGGTTGCCACAGTTTCAGTTCCAGAAGCAAGACTCGTCGTAATTCAGCCCTGGGATAAAGGTCTTTTATCAGAGATTGAAAGAGCAATTCAGAAATCCGAGCTTTCGGTTAACCCCAGCAATGACGGAAAAGTTATTAGAATAAGTATTCCACCGCTGACTGAAGATCGAAGAAAGGAATTTGTGAAAATTGCTAAAAACATGGCTGAACAGAGCCGTGTAGCTATAAGAAATATCAGACGTGATGCCAATGATACACTGAAAAAGAAGCAGAAAGGCAGTGAAATCACTGAAGATGATGAAAAGAAGGGAGCCGATGAAATCCAGAAGCTTACCGACAGTTTCATCAAAGATATTAATGAAATCCTTGATAAAAAAGAAAAGGAAATAATGGAAATTTAATAACCAATGGAAAATTTCCCCATAGATAAAGAAAATATTCCCGTTCACATCGGTATAATTATGGATGGGAACGGGCGTTGGGCAAAGCAGCAGGGTAAAAAGCGTACTGTGGGACACAGTGAAGGCCTGGTCTCTGCCAAACGTATCGTTAAAGCCGCATCAGATCTGGGCGTAAAATACATAACACTTTACACATTCTCAACTGAAAACTGGAAACGTGCCGAAGAAGAGGTCTCTTTTCTGATGAGGCTGATAAGTAAACACCTGAAAAAAGAGATGGAATTCTATATTCAGAACGGAATCAGGGTCGTTCACACTGGGGATCTTGCAGGACTCCCGGATTATCTTCAGAATGAAATAATGTCGGTAGTAAACGAAACTGCTGCGTTTGAACATACGACAGTCAATCTGGCAATCAATTACGGCGGAAGAGATGAAATAATCAGAGCCGTAAGGAAATGGTGCGACAGTCATCCCGAAAAATGTGCCGATGAAGGCACTATGCTGAGCGAAGAAACTTTAGTAGAATACATGGATCAGCCGTCAATCCCTGATCCTGATTTAATAATAAGGTCAGCCGGAGAAAAACGGCTGAGTAACTTTCTCGTCTGGCAATGTGCTTATTCAGAGCTGTATTTCAGCGAAAAACTATGGCCGGACTGGGAAGCTGATGACCTTTATGAGGCAATAAAAAGTTATCAGCACAGGCATAGAAAATACGGTGCTTAAAATGAATAATCTGATTAAAAGGCTATTACTAGGTGTTATAGCAGTTCCGCTGCTCATTGTGATTATAGTATTTCTTCCATTCTATAATCATCTTATTATGAACATATTAATTTGTGCTCTCACGGTCATCGGGGCCTTTGAAACAAGAAACATGTTTGCACGTAAGGGCGTTAAGCAGAATAAATCGGTAATTCTGGTAACGGCACTGGCATTTCCAGTTTTCAGAATGATATCACTCACAGGACTCTACCCTGCTCACAGTGTCGCCCCTGTTTTTACAGTATTCCTGAGCGCGGTCATAGCTGCAGAAGCTTTCAGAAAGAAGGAAGAGCACATTTCCACTGTCATGGAAAGGATGCCTGCATATCTTTTCAGTCTTTTTTACCCGGGCTTTTTTATGGCCTATATAATCATGCTCAATATTTTCCCGAACTCATCGGTTCTTATACTCATTTTTCTCACAATGGTTTTTGCAAATGACACATTTGCATATTTTCTTGGAATGGCATTCGGAAAAAACAACCGCGGTATATTCGCAGTAAGTCCTAACAAAAGCATTGCCGGTCTTTTCGGTGGTATTACAGGCTCTGCTGCTGCAGGAGCAGTTTATTTCCAGTTCTATCCTGAAATATTCAGCAACAAACTCATTTTCGCCTTGCTTACAGGAGTAGCCATGGCAGCAACTTCCGTAGTGGGAGATCTCATAGAGTCTGCAATGAAAAGATCTGTAAAGGAAAAAGATTCAGGAACTATCATGCAGGGCCGCGGAGGAGTACTTGATTCAATCGATTCAATACTCTTCAGTGCTCCATTGTTTTTCTATATAATTCTTCGTCTAAATCTTGCTTAAAGGTAAAAATATCTCATGAACAGAAAAAAACTGATAATACTTGGCTGCACCGGTTCAATTGGACGCACCGCTGCCACAGTACTTAAACGTAATCCGGATAAATTTTCAGTGGTAGCCGTTTCCGCCCACAAAAGTGAAAACGGACTTCTTGAATGGGCTTCAACATATAACGTTAAAAACATGTGCCTCTCAGGCCGGACTCCCCATTCCACAGATATCAAATATGCAGGAGCTGAGGGTCTTATTGAGATGATCAACGACTGTGAGGCAGATATTGTACTCAACGGTATTGCCGGAGCGGCTGGTCTTTCCTCCTCAATCGCAGCCCTTAATTCAGGCAAGGATCTTGCACTTGCCAATAAAGAAACTGTCGTTATGACAGGTAAACTGATAATGGATTTCGCCAAAGAAAAAGGGCGTAACATCCTGCCGGTTGATTCCGAGCATTCTGCTATCTGGCAGCTTCTGAAAGGCAGGAGAACCGAGGAGATTTCAGAAATCATCCTTACCGCCTCCGGAGGTGCCTTCAGGGACAGAACTGTCGAGGAACTGAAAAATGTAACCGTTGAATCGGCACTTGCACATCCCACATGGAATATGGGACCCAAAATTACCATAGACAGTGCAACCATGGCCAATAAGGGACTTGAAGTAATTGAAGCGCGTTTCCTGTTTGACATACCAAGTGAAAAAATCAAGATTGTAATTCACCCCAAGAGTTATGTTCACTCCTTTATTAAAACCATCGACGGCTGTCTATATCCGCAGATAAGCAGGCCTGATATGGCAATACCAATCCAGAATGCCCTTTCCTGGCCGGAGATTCTTCCTGCCGACTTTGCTGAACTTAATCTGCTTAATGCCACATTTGAATTTTCTCTCCTTGACAGCGATAAATATCCCATGGTGCCTATGGCGTATGAAACGCTTAAAAAGAAAGGCGCCTACCCGCTAGTTTATAACGCTGCAAATGAGATTGCTGTTCAGTCTTTTATTGATGGAAAAACAGGCTTTCTTCAAATTGCCGATATTACTAAAAAGGCTCTGAATCATAACTGGCCTTCCAGGCTTGAGTCTTTTGATCATGTTTTTGAACTTGATACAGAAGCCAGAAAGCTGACTTCAAAAATTATTGAGAAAATCAGGCTGAAATAATGGTTTTAAATATACTTATAGGCGTTATCGGACTTGGAATAGTAGTTACTGTTCATGAGTTCGGCCATTTTGTTCTTGCAAAACTTACCGGAATAGAGGTAGAAGCCTTTGCACTTGGATGGGGAAAACCCTTTTACAGACATAAATTCAAAACAACTGAATTCCGTCTCTGTGTTTTTCCAGTAGGCGGATACTGTAAAATGAAGGGCGAAGAAATGTTTCAGAAAGCCCTTGAGACTGGCAGGGAAACCATTCCCGACGATGCGGGCTCTTTATTTGCAGCCCATCCTTTCAAGAGGATACTCACATACCTTGCCGGACCTGGTTTCAACCTGATATTTTCAATTCTGGTTCTTACAGTCATCTGGCTGGCCGGATTCACTACATATACCTTTGACAACAAGGTTATACTTCTTTCTGATTATTCAAAGGAAGCTCGCGAGTATCCGGCAGATACTGCTGGAATTCAGACCGGCGACCGTATAATTGAAATTGACGGTAAGAAAACCTCCAGCTTTTATGATTTTCAGAACATAATAGGCCAGAATCCTGATAAATCACTTGATATCATTCTCCTTAGAGACGGGGCAGAGATTCATACCGTACTTACACCCGAACTCGACAAACAGTCAGGAGCCGGATATGCCGGAATTTCTGCATGGATTGATCCTGTCATAGAAAATGTAATTCCCGATTCAGCAGCAGCAATAGCAGGCCTGCAGGCGGGAGATATAATTCTTACCGCTGCCGGAGAAAAGATTGAAAATCAGGTGGAGCTGTCATATCTGATAAATCAGAATCCTTCAGGCCTGCAAATTGAATATGAACATGAAGGAAACATAAAATCAGTAAAAATAATTCCAATTCCCGATGAAACAGGAAGACTGCTAATCGGAGTAGGCTTTGCCGGTATTGAAATAAAATCACCGAAACTCAATATTTTTCAGGCTTTTGCAAGAGGTACAGAAGAAACTTTCTCAACATTTATACTCAGCATAAAAAGCATAAGTTTGTTTTTCAAGGGGATCAATGTCGGTCAGGCAGTAGCAGGACCGGTTAAATTGACCTATTACATGGGTGAAGCGGCATCTTCCGGTTTCCGCGAAAGCATAGGAGAAGGTTTTACAAGCTTCTTCAGGTTTCTGTCACTTATAAGCATAGCACTTGGTTTTATGAACCTGCTGCCCATTCCGGTAATAGACGGCGGTATGATTGTTTTCAATATTGCTGAAATAATAATCGGAAGACCGCCTAAAACTAAATCTTTGTACAGGTACCAAATGATTGGATCTTTCCTTATACTTCTGTTACTATTACTTGCAGTTTTCAGCGACGTGAACTTTCTTTTTGGTTAATTCACGCAGGGGTTCTTTATGATAAATATACCATGTCATTGCGGTAAAAATATTGAGACTGACTTTTCTTCTGAAATAGATCTCTCAGCATCCAAACAGGTTTATCGGGATATCCTTGAAGGCAGCTTTATGAGCTTCGAATGTCCATCCTGCGGTAATGTAATCAGGACTGAACTGAAAACCGTTCTCAAAGATCCCGAGTCAGGTCTTAATCTCCTTTTTCTGCCTGAACTTGAAAGAATTAATTTTATCACCGGAAAGATTGATTCGGAGGCGGATTCTGTAGCAATCGGATATCCTGAACTCGTAGAAAAGATCCTTATAGCAGGAGAGGGTCTTGATGAAAGAGCCATTGAAATAATTAAATTCAGACTTCTGCTTAAGGCCCCGTCTACCGGAATAAATATTGTCTTCAAATCAATAGAAAACAACAACCTGATTTTCCATGTCCTCGGACTCAAGGAAAATGAAACAGGAATAACTAAAATCCCCCGCAGCGCACATGATGACATTCTTCAGAATATCGCTTCCCTTTCTGAAGATGAAGATGTCAGAATGATCATTGAGGGGCCCTATATCTCCGTGTCAAAAATATCCCTGGAGGATTAATTTAATGAGAAAACTTTATTACGCTGTACTTATATTATTCATACTCCCAATTCTTTGCGTCTCCGCAGAAGATGCCAGATTTCTCATTAATAGCGGACATTCCGGAACGGTATCAGATACTGATTTTTCTGCTGACGGCAAACTTATCTTTTCAGGTGGGGATGACGGAACTGTAAGAGTCTGGAATTCATCAAATGCACAGCTTCTATACAGACTGCAGATATCACACCTTCCTATCCGAAGGATTTCCGCCTCAACTTCCAAACCCTACATTGCGTCCATTGAAAGTGACGGAATCAATTCTGTAAACTTATCAGTATGGAATTGGGAAACAGGAGAAAGGCTCTTCCGTCAAAGACTTACCGAGATCCCCCTGTTTCTGAAATTTTCTCCTCAGGGAAACTTCATTGTGTACGGTAGAACAGAATGGCAAAGTCTGGTTTTCCTTGATGCCGAAACAGGAAGACAGCTGCCCTACCTCACTGAAGGCTTCGGTATTGTTTCTTCTATTTTTATTTCAGACAGTGAAAAAACAATTCTTACATACGGCCCCTCTGGAAACCTTCAGTACTGGGATCTCAGTACTTCAACAATGAAGCAGAAAGTTCAGACTGTAACCAACCTTGAGGATATATCCTTCTCTGCCAGCGCCAGATATATGACGGCCTACGACGGCAGAAACCTGGTATTAGTCGATCTCATAACAGGCAGGAAAGTTTCATCGGTAGCAGCCGATAAATATATCTGTTCTGTTATAGATTCGAAGTCCGACAAACTCGTATATTTCAGAGATTCCGGAACAGACATAATAATGAACGTTTCAGACTTTTCGACCCAGAGGATAGACCAGTCTGAATCCTATACCCTCAGAAACAGAACAAATCCTGCATCCGTTATTTCGGTTAACGGTACCGTATACACCTCATATGAGAACGGAAATATATGCAGAAATCCCATTAACAGTGCTGAAGTAAGCGAATTTGCAGCAAACAAACTGCTAAAGATCAGCGGATTTTCGGTGAGCGGTGAAACTATGGCAATATCAGCTCCCGGCAGGCTGTTGAGGATATCATCTGACTTTTTTATAAAAAATCAGAACAGCTCCATCAACCCGGAAGTTGGTTCAAAGGTATATTCACTTGAGAAAGATAGTTCCTTCGGCCTCAGCAGCATGGGTGACGGAGATTACCTTCTCTGGACTAGTGAGAGCTCTAAGGCCGGGAGGCTGGTTCTTTTCAATTCCGAAGACGGTCCGGTCCGCTTAATTTCCCAGCTCAGTGCACCTCTTGTTTCGGCTGAGTATACCAACGGGAAGATTCTCACTCTTGATAAAACCGGCGAATGCAGGATTATAAACCCCGATACAGGTGAAACCGAGTTTAAATATACAGCCTTCGGCCTGCGTGCCGTTGAATTTATTGAAGACAATAATATTATTGCCGGAAGAAGCAGCACCTCAACCTTGACCACCCCGCTACTTCATATCAACACCAAAACCGGCGAAACGGTCCCGGTTGAAGATTCAAGTCTACTGGTTTTCGATCTTGATTATGATGATATTTCAAAGAAACTGTATACCCTGGGTTTTGAAGAACGTAATGGAGTAATCAAAACAGTACTGAAAGAATATACGGGTAGAAATCATGATAAAGCAGATACAATCATTGCATTCCCGGGTGAGGATATCGGAGCAACATTTGCATCCGATCCCCACAGTTCAAAGATTTTTACAACCCTCGGGTTCAGCGGGGTCAAACTTCTTTACTGGGGCGGTTTCACGGAACTTGACAATATCTCCGGTATTCCCCGTGATATCAGACTTTTCGGAAACATACTTATTTCGCTCAATCAGGACAATTCTTTTACCATATGGAACCCGTCAAACGGAAACCGGATCATGGACCTGTTTATATTTGATGATCTTAGCTGGGCGGCGTCTCTTGCAGACAATAAGTATTACGCTTCCGAGGGGGCTGAAAAATACATCAGCATATACGACGGAACCAGCACAAAAACCCTTAATAAGGCAAAATTTCGAATAAAAAGCTGATTTTTAATCATTACAAGTATAGTTTACAATAGATCGCTTTAAAATATTTATACTCCGTGATATCATTTTGTATAGATACCCGGAGGCTTTTTCATGAAAATCGTCCAATCTCTGTTCCTGATCGCGGGTTTAGTACTATCGGTACCGCAATCCGGACATGCCCAGGTCGGGAATAATGTTGATATTAACAAGAAATATAAATACCCGTTCGCATTCGGACTGGACTATAAATCCTTCAGTCCGGTTGTACAGCTGGGAACAGATTACGGAGACAGTTACCTTTTTAATGATTTCAGCTTCTCAGCTTTTTATCCGCTTCCTGCATTCCCTACGGTGCAGCCATTCGGCAAAATAGGCGTTGGAATCTTCGGCTACGGGGATGATATACTTACAAATGAAGACCGCTTTGACAGCAGACAGCTGTATATAGAAGCTGGAGCAGCCTACCGAAACATGCTGTCGAAACAGCTTGAAATAGGTGCTGATATCAGCACCGGAATAGTACAGGTTTATTATAACACCGATCCAAGCGGACAGAGCTCTGAAAACGTAGGGCAGAAAAATTTTATAACAGAAGCCGGAATAAGAGTCGGTTTTAATCTTTCTTATAATATAAATATCAATTTCAACCCAATGCTCAGATATACTTTAAGCCTGAATAATACTCTTGATTCATTCGACGGCTTCACTTACGGACTTGGGATCAGCGGTTCATATAGACTCGGTGAGGATCCTGATGCCCCGCAGGCTGAAATCAGAAGTTTGAAAATTGATAAACTCGAGTTTCCGGCCGTCTTTGCGCCGATGCAGAGCTACTATGCCAAAAACCCGCTAACCTCTGTTACAATTGAAAATATTGAAAAACAGAAGGTGAGCAATATCTCAGTAGCATTCTTTCAGGCCGGATTTATGGACAGTCCTACTTTGGCTGCAAAAGTTGATGAACTGAAACCTGCAGAAGCAGTCACCGTTGATATACCTGCCATTTTTAATACACAGATCTTTTCAACTGAAGGAATTACTCCCCTTACCGGTGAAATTCAGATTTCATACAGTTATAACGGCCGGCCGGCCAAGCAGTCATTTCCTGTATCCTATGATTTATACGACAAGGAATCACTTACCTGGGATGACGACAATAAGGTAGGAGCTTTCATAACACCTGCAGACAGTGCACTGCGAAACTATTCAAGTTTTGTACGACAAACCTGCAAGGACTATACGATTGATGGTTTTTCTCAGGAGCTCCAGACTGCAATGCAGCTGTATTACGCCCTTGAAGAACTCGGTGTACTATATCAAAAAGACCCTACATCACCCTTTGAATCAGCTCAGGGAAATCCGATGATTGTAGACGCAATCAGTCTGCCCAGAAACACTCTTACACGGGCTACCGGAGACTGTGACGACCTTACAGTACTGTTCTGCAGCCTTCTTGAATCTGTCGGTATTGAAACAGGGTTTATAACTGTTCCGGGACATATCTATGCAGCTTTTAAAACATCTGTTCCATCAAAGAATTACAATCTGCTTCACCCGGATAAGAATATGACAATCAACATTGACGGAGAACTCTGGGTTCCGGTTGAAATTACACTTATTGGTGAAACCGATTTTCTCTCTGCCTGGAGAACAGGAATTGAGGAATTCACTGCATACGATGATGATCCATCTAAACGCCAGCTGTATATCTCCAGAAAATCACAGGAAGTTTACAGACCGGTAGTTCTTACTGAAAAAGACCTCGGTCTGCAGTACGGTGACAGGACAAAGATAGTCAGTGATTTCAGCGGAAATCTTGATAAAATAGTAAATCTGATTATAGAAGACTTCGAAAACGATGCAATAGCACGTGGTAGTAAGGGCAGTTACAATAAACTTGGTATAACCTGTGCCATGATGGGGCAATACAGCAAGGCTGAACAGGCCTTTAATTCAGCCCTTTCGCTTGATCGAAACTACCTTTCTCCCAGAATTAACCTAGGCAACGTATACTACATGAAGGGTGAATATCAGAATGCATTACGGCTTCTGCATGGTGCCGAAAAAACAGTAATAGAAGGTAATAAGGAGAGCTCATCCTCCTATTCATATATACTTCTTTCTATTTCCAAATGTTATTATGAACTTGAAAATTTTGATAAAGCAAATGATTATATTACAAAACTATACGAAGTGGATCCTCAAATTGCCGGAGAGAATTCCTATCTCACAACAGGTGGTGAGGGTCAGAGGGCCGCAGACAGGTCCTCAAGAATAAATATATCCTTTGCAGAGGAATAGGAATTTACAGGTTACTGATATGAAACAAAGAACCACGTTGAAAAAAATATTATTCACAACAGCATCAGCTGCTGTATTGCTTTTAACCTCCTGCCCACAGGACATAACCCCTATAAAGGTTGCTCTTGCAGAAGACACCATGGAACCTAAAATCGTCATAGAATCTCCTTTAGGTGGCGATTACTTCTATTCTACCGTTACAGTCAGGGGAATAATTTATGATGACGTCATGGATGAGGGAGATGAAGCAGGAAGTTTATCAAGCATATATTTCACTATCGCAAATGATGAGACTAGGCGGGGTAAAATAAATTTCAATGCCGATGATTCATTTACAGCAGACACAACCTTCGGGGATATTAATATTGCATATGATCTCAGCTCAAAAGAGTTCTCCTTTGAGTTTCCTACTACAGATCCGTATTTACGTGACAGAATCACACTTACAATCACAGCAGAAGATAAAAATGGTAATTCAATAAAATCGGAACTTTCACTTGTTGAAAATGACGGACCGGTCATTAACTTCGGATTTTATGCTGAATCACATGATGATTATTCTTCAGCTTCAAAACTTTATTCATTATCCGGTAATGAAGTTTACATAGCCGGTTGGGTTTCGGATTCAGATTCAGAAGAAGATACCGATTCTGCTGATGAAATAGTTGAGCTGACCTGGAGCGTTGTTGGTACAAGCTTAAGCGGAACACTGGACCTGAGAGAAACAACTGAGGATTGGGATGCAGACCAGGGAGTTTATTCGCACCCCAATAAACTTGATCCGGCAGAGAGCTTCTTTTTTGATCCGGAGTTACGTCAGTTCAGTACCGTTACATCGATCGATATAGGGGATGGTGCATACTTTAAGGTCACTGCGGAAGATAAGTACGGACATATTACGGAAGAGCAGCAGCTCCTTACTCCGCCGTCAAATCTCATGCTACTTTCATTCGATAGTGTCAGCCCGTATTATTCTGATAATGTAATAGATATACCTTTCACTGGTTCACTTCTTGATCCTAATGACGGAGACGTTGTAGATACCGAAATTTCATCGGCTGTACTTACATTTTCATCCAAAGTAGTCGGGGTGACCCCGCCATCGGATTATACAATTACCGACTTTGCCCTGGATGGTGATGATAATTTTACATTCACTCTGAATACCACCTCAATGACCGCGTTTAACGTAAATTTAAATGCGACACTGCTTATTACAGATGATCAAGGTGATACCATAAATACAAAATATGTCACACTGATAAACGACAGCGTGGAACCGACTGTTTCAGTTACCGGCTTCACCGGCTCTAATGGAAATTATCTCAATCCCAATGACACAGCAACGTTGGTCTTCACAGTTAATGATGATAATTCAGGATTCAATCAAATTGAAAATCTAAAAATTTACAACCAGTATCCCAAAACTCTTAATGCATCCGGATCAACTTATACAGCTACATTTGATTTCGACACCGTCCCGGCTTCTGCTGATGCAGGCAATTCCATTGATTATGAGATTACAATCTCGGATAATGCCGGAAATACAAAAACTGAAACCGACAGCGGACTGTATTTCTACAGCCCCTTCACTGCCTCAGATATCTATACACTTCAAGCTTCAACTCCTTCTTCATCGAATGATGTATCCGGAGCTTCAACATGGCTCAGAGCTACAGGATCACCTGAATACGATACTCTTAAAATCTACTTCACTGTCGACCGTGTTCTTAATGGTAAACCAGTTATTACAGTTTCAGGCTCAACCGGCGGAAGTTTTGAAATACCATCCTCAGATATTGTTTACTCTGAATCTAACAGCAGGTGGGAAGCAGATTATGTAATGCAGGATGACGATCTCACAGATCAAAGCCAGCTTACTATTGAGATTGAATTAACAGATGCAGCCGGAAACCCCTCAAGCTCAGATATAATAACAACGAATCTTTACTATGATAACTCCGCTCCTACAGGAACACCTGCTGCACCGGTAAAAACCGGCAGCTATCCAATATACATCAATGCTTCCGATATGTCGGGTTCTGTTACAATGACTGTTGATGCATCAACCAGCGGTGCTATTGATGGTGATGTGATAAGACTGTATCTTGGTTCAGATTCTGATACAGGAACTCAGCTGGTACAGACAACATATAACAGCAGTGTTAATCCCACTCCGCTTACCTTTTCTGCTGCAATACCTTTGGCCGGTGCAGATGGAGATCGGAGCTTTGTTGCAAAAATATCAGACTCGGCAGGAAACTTTGGACCTGACAGCGAGGTTGCCACCCTCGAAAAGGATACCGTCGTTGACTCCTACAATGCAGGTAGCAGCTACTCAGGCTCCTCGTCAAAGGAGGCGGCTTTCACCCAGACAACGGCAACTGCCGCAGATGATAATGGATATACCGTTTTGTGGGCTATTACTCCTTCCGGTGCCACTATGGCAGACGACACAGCGCTGAATGTAAATATAACAGGAGCCTCCGACAACACTTATACAGCAACAATGACAGTTACAGACGGAGCCGGTAATTCAGAGAACCCAAGTTTTAACTTTGTATGGGATACAGCAGATCCGACTGTATCATTCTCAGGCGAGCCTTCCGGCTGGATAAATGCGGTAAGCAGTGATGTTACCGTTACAGCAACAGGAACTGACGCCGGCTCAGGTGTTAATACAGGCACTTACACATGGTCAGTTGTAGCATCCGGCACCAGTACTGAAGTTTATACGACTACCGGGACAACGATAACTCTTAATGATACGAATTTCTCAACTGACGGCAGCTACACAGTAACCGCCACCGTTGAGGATCAGCTTGGCAACTCCGGTTCTTCAAGCTTTGACTTTGATATAGATACAAGTTTACCAACAGCCAGTATTACGGAATTAGGAACCGCCTGGTACAATACAGATTTTACCATAGATGCGACTGCATCAGACAGCCTTGATTCCAGCCTAACCTACTCCTGGAACCTGACAGGCCCCGGAAGTTTTACCGGAGCGGCAAGCCTTCTGCAGTCTGAAGATCTATATATTTCAGCCACAGTACTGCCTAACTCAGGGACCTATACCGCTGAATTAACCGTAACCGATGATGCAGGGAATCCAAAAATCGTATCTGACACATTCAAATGGGATCCTAATGCACCTACAATTACTGCAATTGACGATTACTATATTACAGGCAACAATAATCTTGATTCATCTGCTTCTGATGAAACAAACGGATCAGACTCACTGACTTATAACTGGAGCATCACAGGGCCTACAGCTTATTCGGATGCCGCATACGATACAGATGCAACTTTTAGCCTTCATGTAGCAGATCTCACTGACGGTGCAGGTATTTACAGTGTAACCCTTACTGTTACTGACGCCGCAGGAAATCCTGCCGAAGAGCTTTTTAACGTTTATTATGACTATGATAACACTAACCCCGTTATAGACCTGACTTCCTGTCCACCTACCGGAGGCTCTGCAACCTATATTTACACCATAACCAATGAGGTAACCGACACAATTTCCGGTGTTGATACTTCGAGTTATGAGTGGAATGTTTATGATACAGCGGCAACCCCGAATCTTATGGGAACACTTTCCGGAACAACACTGACGCTTGTTAATGCAGCTACCGGGGCTTCCGATGATATTGAATTGACAACTTCAGGTACATATACAGTCTATTTTACTGCAGATGATATTCACAGTAACAGTACAACCGAATCATTCACACTTATCTGGACGATTCCCTGATATGGATAATATTTAATGAAGCATAAGGTAAAAAAGTGGAAATTAAAAAAAATCCTCATCCTTCTCCTGACAGGATTTCTGATATTTAATTTTGCAGGCTGTACTAAGAAGACCCAAGATACCGCAGTACAGAAAACTGTTACCGGCATACAGCATTCTGAGCCACAAAGGCAGCCCGAGATTCAGGACAGCTCAACTGATACAGCAGCTCCGAAAGCAGAACCTGAATCACTTGCGTTATCTCTTCCAGAAAAGGAAACAGCTGAAAAAGTTATTGAAAGTAATCCTGTAAACCCTGACACCGTAACCGAGGAACAGGATCCGATAATTCCGCCGGTATCAATTGAAACCGACAAGCCTGTTCCTGTTGAAATCGAACCGGAAGCTGAGTCACCTGCTCAAATTGAACAGACTGAGCCTGTACCTGACAAAAAAGAAGCTGAGATTCAGATAACTGAGGAGCTTCCAAAGCTGTCGGTTTCAAATATAGCTGAAGAAGCGGTTGAACCGCCCCTCCCTGCTCCCCCCCCTCCTGACTTACAGAGCGCTGAGGCTGTGAACCGGCCTGAGTTGATACCCACTGAAGAACCTGCTGTAGACAAAGCGGTTATACTTGGTAAAACAGCCGACATAAGCATAACAACACCTGCGACACCCTTTTATTACCGCTCTGAACTAAATATTACAGGAAGTCTCTCAGGCATACCTTCAGGTGCAGAGTTAAACTGGAATATTCCTGAAACTGAATTAGCAGGAGAACTTGAGAGAACCGGGCAGGATAGTTTTAAAGCTGTTATTGATCTTACAAATATTGAAGGAACACAAGTTTGCAGGGTAGCAGCTTACATAGATGATAAAATACTGGCTGAAGATCTTCTTGTACTGGTAGATGACAACAGAGGTCCCTATATAGAATTTTTAACCCCGGACCAGACTGAATTCAGCAGGGACGTCATAATCAGCGGAAGAATAAAGGATTCTGCCGAATCTTCATCTTTTAATGAAGTTAAAACTTTTAAAATGACCTGTCTCAACACATCTGAAATATTTACCATCGACTTTACTGATGAAGGTTTTTTTAATTTTCCGCTTAACCGTTTATCAGGCAATTTCTCATTGTCCCCTTCAGTATTGCTTCAGTTCACAGCAGAAGATTTTAATAATAATATCAGCAGTGATTATCTAACTTTATACACATCAAAAAACAGCATCCTCTTTGATATAACAAGTCCCGGAAACGGAACCACCTTCACCGATTCTATTTCGGTTTCAGGCAAGACTGAAAAGGTTCAAAAAATAAGCTGGAATATAGTAGGCACAGGTCTTTCCGGAACAGCTGATGTCGTATCCGGACTTTACTCTTTTGATGTAAGAACCAGCGGCCTTGGTGATACAGCCCTTATTAAGCTTAGTGCCGAATCAGGAACTGAGATTTCAGAACGTTTCCTGAAAATATACAACAGCCTGTCCGGTCCTCTTATCAATATTCAGCAGCCTGTACAGGGTGGATTTTATAAATCCGGTATACATGTCAAAGGTATTCTGTCCGCTCCGCAGAACTCAATCAGCGGAATAGAATCGGTAAAAGCATTAAACTGGAATATTCCCGGTAATACCGGAATGACCGGCTCTGTTTTTTTCGACGAGAACGGCGGATTTGAATTTGAAATACCTATTAGAAAATACAATGGATTACTGCCGCTTGAAATTTTCGGAGAAGACTTTAATGGAAATACAGGCAGAAAAATCTTTATTCTATCAGACGGAAATATCCCTCCCGACATCAATATATCATCACCTTCAGATAATACCAAATTCGGCGCCGCAATAAACATAGCCGGAACAGTCAAGGACCCTTACATCGGAACATCACTTGAAGGTATACAATTTCTGAATTATGAACTTACTTCAATAGAGAACTATTCCGAACAGGCGATTACCGGAACTTTGCAGATCAATGATAACGGGACTTTCGCCGGATATATTCCTGCGTACAGCCTTAATGGTAAGTACCAGCTTAAACTTGATACTGAATCCATGAATGGAAATTCAACTAGTAAGATTATCAATATAGAAAGAGGAGATACAGGCATAGGAGGTCTTTCACTTAAGTATTCAGGCAACAGAATAACTGCAAGTTGGGATTCAATTAATGAAGCCACCTCATATACTTTCTACCTTTCAGATGACCGCAGTGATCCCGACAACCCAGGTTCCGTTAAACTAACATCTTCAGATGCCCAAATTGTACTATCCGGCATTCAGCCTGGTCTGCTCTACAGGGCAAAAGTCACCGCCGACACACCTTATGGAAATCTGAAATCTGATATTGCTGAAATTCTACCTATTGAGGCCAATACCATAAAACTGAACGCCTCCGGTGAATTCAGACAGATATCCCTTTCATGGAATTCAATTCCGGGATCTGACTCATTCGATGTTTATCGATCTGAATCTACCGATGGTGATTATGTTCTTATCTCACAGGTTATAAATGATCTGAAATATACAGATAGAAATGTAAACTTTGGGATAGAATATTTTTACCGTATAAGCCCCTCTGGATACCCTGAACCAGGCAGTAAAAGCAGTTCTGCAACAATTCTTAAAGCTCCTGAGGAAAGAGTAAAATCACTCGATACTCTTACCAGTTTCAAGCCAAACAGCATAAGCATTTCAGGAAACTATGCTTATGTTGCAGCCGGTGACAGCGGTTTAAGAATTGTTGATATATCAGATGTTAGTAATATGTCGGTAACCGGCAGTCTTGAACTAAAATCTGCAGAAAATCTCATAGTCTCTGGAGATTATGTATATGTAGCCTGCCGTGAAAATGGAATTGCTGTTGTTAATATATTAGATCCGGTATCTCCCTTTCTGGCCGGAACAAAACTGACAGGGAACGCTCTTGATCTGGCTGTCGATCGTAATACTCTCTATGTTGCTGATGGCGACAGCGGACTAAAAATTATGGATGTATCAGACGCCCGCTTCCCAGACCGCATAGCCAGTCTGAGTGACTCAGGCTCATACGCTCTGTACATGTCCGGAAACCAACTTTTTTCTGCTGATACAAACGCTCTGAACGTTTTTGACCGCTCCGATAGCAGAAATCTTCAAAATATCAAAACATATCCTATAGGCGGCATCCGAGACCTTGAGATCATAGATACCAGACTGTACACAGTTTCATCGGATGAGGGGTTTATCATTACCGATATCACAGATATTACAAATCCTTTCAGACTATCATCATTTAAACTCAATTCACCTTTAGCTGTAAGTGTAAAAGATAACTTTGCATATATAGCCGACGGCAATTCAGGTCTTAAAATAATTAATGTTTCAAACCCGGTTAAACCTGTAATTTTTGATTCATATACTTCAGAACCTGCTGTAGATTTAAAACCGGCCGGAGACAATCTTGTAGTTGCCGGCAGTAACGGTCTAACAGCCATACAGACCTATCTGAAGGGAGTATCCTTTTCAACCGGAAAAGATTCCTTTCCAGGAAAAGTAAGTTCAATTCATCTCAGCAGAACTAATGCACTTGTTTCAGCAAAAGATGGTGGACTGTATCTACTTGATATATCTTCTCCATCCGTACAGGAGCACCAATCAATTAAGATAGCTGATTACGGAGGGCCTGCAGTTATTTTGGATAACAGTATATATTTCAGTTCCGGAATTGAAGAATTGGCAGTATTAAAAACAGACGGATCCAATCTGTCTCTTAACAATACAATTAATACTATGCCGTTAAGCGTCTCCCCTACTTCACCGATTTTGAAATTATCCGCTTCACAAAATACCGCTATCGCATCCTGCGGGACTGCAGGAGTATATTTCTTTACAGGCGAGGAGCTCATTGGACACATTTCCACAACTGATGCCAGAGACTGCACAGTAATCAGAAAAACTCCTCAAACCACAACTGCATATATTGCGGACCGAAGAGACGGATTATTAGTATACGATGTCACTGACTTTGAGAATATCGGTCTATATACAGCAAAAGAACTTAATTCTCCGAAGTTCGTCTCAATATCCGGAAATACCCTGTATACTGGTGATAAATCCGGCATTCATATTTTCGACATTGAAATTGAACAGAAACCTGAAGAGGTAGGGTTTATTAAAACAAATTATGCTGAAGATATATTTGTAAGCAACGAGACATTATACATTGCTGAGGGATATAAAGGACTTAGCGTTTACGATACAAGCAATCCGGCAACGCCTGTTATACTAAGTGTCTGCGATACAGTTTATGCAGCTGATATTGAAGTATATGGAGACTTCGCTCTTATCGCAGACATTACCGGAATTAACTATGTAAAAATATTTATTCCATCATGGATGCAGAAAAAAAGCCGCTGATTTAACTCAGCAGCTTTCTGTATTAACAACTGTATATCCGTTACAGACTGTTTTTAAAATCTACAGCAGCCCTGGCTGCCTCTGAATTTCTATCGAGTGAAATAAGCTTATCAAGGGTTTTTAGTGCATCCGCCTTCATCCCGGAATTGCTCTGAGCAACTGCCAGCATCAGATAAAGCTGCTGTTTATCATCTGTAGTAGCAGCCCTGGCATTGGAAAACTTAAAACTGTTAAGCCATTTAACTGCTTCTTCATAGGCTGAGCTTTCAACGAGAAGCTGACCTTTAAGAATATACAGTTCACTATAATATTCAGAATCAGTATCGAAATCTGCAAAATCAAGATTCTCAAGAGCAGCCCCATAGTTTCCAGACATTGCATGTGCAAGTCCAATATAATAATAGGCTTCAGACTCTTCATATTCGTCAGCTGATAGATCAAGCGCTTCATTAAACAGATCCAGAGCCTTATCGACAACGCCAAGCTGCAGAGAATTTCTTCCTTGCCTGATAATTTCTGCTGTCTCGCTTGTCATCCAGTCAACAGAAACAGTCTCTGCTTCCGCCGCCCTGACACCACCGACTGCGGCTTCTGTTTTGGTTGAATCATCTATAAGCAGAGTTTTGAATTTTCCAGCTAAAAGGGCGCCTACACCGCTGCTGTTCATATTTTTCCTTGCACCAAGCAGAGAGCTTAGTTCATAAACACCAGGCCGTGAAAGCTTAATCCTGTCTGAACCGTAGGACAATTCAGCGTATGAGCCCCGACCTAGTTTAAGGATATCGCTATCGCCTATCTCATCACCTATCCATAATTCCATCCAGCTGCTGCCGTCTTTAAGTTCAAGATAACCGTCTACATAATCAACATAGACATCTTCTGCCATCAAGGCAGTTACAGACAAAATAACTATTAATAATAAAGTAATGGATTTCTTCATATATTTCCTTCCGTGGTAAGTATATATATTAATTTAACACATTCTTTGTTCTTGATCTGTTTAATGTGAAGGATTACTGGAAATTTTTACAATTGCGTCTTTTACGGCTTTAATAATATCTTCTTCAAAATCAGTATTTGATAATGACTCGGCGTAAACCCGCCCAAGAAGTGACGCCCGGTAAAATGGTTTTACGGAATTTAGGGCAAGAGCAGCCATATCCTGAACACAATCCTGGCATTTACAGAAATCTTCGGCCCAGGACTCAGACAGCTGATGTTCAAGCTCCTCGAATACAAGATTTTCTGCCTCATTTATAAGCATTTCTAGCTCATATTCTTCTTTAAAGCCCATAAGTATCCCCTTTAAGTGTTCGATGGATTAATTATCGGACAGCGGAGAAAACTTCTTTATTTATCAGTTATATTCTCTGCTGAATGATTCAAATCTAGTGTATTGCGGAATAAAGGCAAGATCAACCTTTCCGACAGGACCGTTTCGCTGCTTGGCAACTATCAGTTCGGTTTTTCGCCCTGCATCCTGATCTTCACCCTCAATACCTCGGTCTCTATGCAGAAACATTACAACATCGGCATCCTGCTCAATGGAGCCTGATTCCCTCAGGTCTGAAAGTTTTGGAGGTTCACCCTCAGATTGCCGGCCAACCTGCGAGAGAACAATTACCGGAACTTCCAGCTCTCTGGCCAGAGCTTTTAATGACCTTGAAATTTCACCTACCTGTTCATGTCTGGGTGTTCTCCCCTTGTTCTCAGGTTCGATAAGACCAATATAGTCAATAAAGATGATCTGAACATCTTCCTGAGCCTTGAGGCGTCTTGCGGTTGATCTGATCTGCAGTAGCTTCATATTGGGTGTATCATCTATAAATAACGGCGCTTCATAGATTCTTGATGCGGCCTCAGTCAGTTTCGAAAAATCGGACATCTTGAACATACCCGACCGTAAGGCACCTGAGTTTATTCTTGCCTCTGAAGAAACAAGACGCTGCATAAGCGCCATGTCTGACATTTCAAGAGAGAAAAAGCCGACGCTAATTTTCTGCTTAACGGCAATATTCGAAGCCATAGTAAGAGCCAGAGCTGTTTTACCGATAGACGGACGTGCACCGATAATTATAAACTCTGATTTCTGAAAACCGCTGGTCATATGATCAAGATCAGAAAATCCGGAAGGAACTCCGGTATACGCATCCTTTGTATGATAAAGCTTCTCAATCGCTTCAATTGTTCTGGAAACAACATCGCCGGCATTTTTATAAGTACTGGAGGTACTTCCGTCAGCAATTTCGAAAATCTTCTTTTCAGATTCCTCGATAATCTCACTTCCGTCAAGCGTTTCATCGTGCGCCGATGCTATCATCTCAGAGGCAGTTTTAATCAGAAGCCTTCTGACACTGCAGTCACGTACAATTTTTGCATAATATTCAACGTTGGCAGCTGTAGGAACAAAATCCGACAGAGTACTGATATACGCAGGTCCCCCGCACTGTTCTATTTCACCTTTTTCACGAAGTTTTTCCGCAAGGGTAATAAGATCAACCGGTTGTGATGCGTTTGTGAGATCAATAATTGCCTGAAATATTTTTTTATGTGCGGTTCGATAGAAATCATCAGCCCTCAGATATCTGAGGACCGAATCTATTGCATCCTGATCAAGAAGCATCGCCCCAATTGAAGCCTTTTCGGCATCATCGTTATGAGGCGGAACTTTATCCTTCAGGACTTCAGGAGTCATAACTCCTGTTACTCTTCGTCTGATTCAGCAGAATCATCTTCAGTTTCCGCTTCAACCTCGTCTTCGGTTTCCACTTCTTCAGAAGCTTCAACTTCTTCTGCTTCTACGGTTTCTTCAGCTCCGGCAGAAGCTTCCTTCCTGGCAGCTTTTGCAGCCATGGCTTCCTGCTTCTTAGCAAGAGCAACTTCAGCTTTTCCGTCAATACTCTCTACAATGATCTCAAATTTTGCGAGCTCACCGCTGTAAAGCTTAACAAGAACTGTGTACTTTCCAATCATCTTGATGTTCGATGTAGGTACATCAATTTTCTTCTTTTCGACTGTAACACCCTCTTTCTCAAGAGCATCAGCAATAACTGCATTGGTTACAGAACCGAAAAGTTTACCTGTCTCACCGGCAGGCATTTTTATGGTAAGAGAAAGACCTTCAAGTTTCTCCTTAAGGCCGAGAGCTTCTTTTCTCTTCTCTTCTTTTCTTTTCTCAATAGCTTCTTTTTTATGCTCGAACATAGATAACGACTGTTTGTTGCATAGAACAGCAAGTCCCTGAGGAATCAGGTAGTTTCTTGCATAACCGTCTGCAACGACACATACATCGCCCTCTTCTCCGAGGTTATATACATCTTCGTTAAGTATTATCTTCACGGTTTAATACTCCTTCATAGGTTTTCGTAAGTTGATCCAGGTTTCCGATACTCCAAGCAGCGGTATTCCTATTATCACAATATAATTCACGCCGGGCATAAACAGCAGCAGAATGAAAATAAATTCAGTCATAAGCTGAAGTCCGGGGGGAATGCGAATTCTGACGTACAGGCTTCTCATAATTGCAAGTCCCTGCAATCCGTAAAGCAGAAGTAGAATAAAGCCCACGTTCCAGATAACCGGAGAGAAATAAGAAAAGCTGAACAGCTCAAAAACTTCTACAGCAAGCAATGCTACAGAAATAAGAAACGGCCAGAGTAAAAACTCCGGAAGTTTAAAATCTCTGATATTTAGCAGCTTCCGCCTGCTGAATCTTGCCAGAAGAACATCGCCCATTCTGGTAAGCCCTGCAAGCAGCGCAAAGTAAATAAATACTATTGATCTCAGATAAAATCCTTTCAGATATTCCAAAAAGGTTTCACCATCGAAATACGTCTGCATCAGTTCTGTTTCAAAATTTCTGTTTTCACTGTTGAAAAACATACTGCCCATTGCAGTAAACTGTTCTTCTATTGCAGAAATAAACAATTCGTTATTCTTTAATAAAAAGAATACCGGCAGGCTTATAACTATTGAAAAAACAGTAGCAGCGAACAGTTTATACAGTTTTCTTTTTCCCGTCATTCCAGGAAAAATATTTATGACAAAGAACAAACCCAGTGTTAAAAGCACCGGAATCATCATATCCAGGACGATTACCGCCCACTTTAGACCGGTATCAGTAACCGCTCTCATGTTCCATACATCGATTAAAAGATTAATCACCAGTACGGATAAAGCCGCCGTCATGACGACTCTGGAATTTCTTCTGGCCGACAGAACATATAGAGGCAAAGTCATGAAAAAAATAAGCATTCCAAACTGGCTGAATATCGCTGATATCAGCACTGCAGCACCTATATCTTTCCAGCTGCCTATGTCTCTGACCTGAAGCATCCCTTATCTCTTCATGAACGGAAGAAGAGCCAACACTCTTGCTCTTTTGATTTCAGTCGCAAGCTGTCTCTGGTGTTTGGCACATGTTCCTGTAATTCTTCTTGGCAGTATTTTACCGCTTTCTGTAACAAATCTTCTGAGTACTTCAGGATTTTTATAATCCATCACTACTTTCTGGGTGCAGAAACGACAAACTTTCTTCTTGAAGAAGGTCTTATTGCGGCCTTTGTATCCGCCTTTGTCATCACCCTTATCCATAGAATCGTTCTTTCTATTATCATCACTCATGTCTAAATCTCCTGTCTAGAATGGAATATCATCTTCAAAATCTGCGGAGTAATTGTTGTTATCGGGATAGAATTTATCTTCTTCACCAAAACCGTTTCCGGAATTGTTTCTTCCACCCGGAGCTCCTCCGCCCTTCTGAAAACCGCCGCCTTGTCCGCCGCGGCCGCCCAGGAGCTGAATATTATTTGCAATAATCCTGACCTTGCTTCTTGATTTTCCGTCCTGTTCCCACCGGTCCTGCTGAAGTGAACCTTCTACAGCAACCTGCTGACCCTTTGTAAGGTACTGGTTAAGGGATTCGGCACGCTTTCCAAAAAGTGCAAGATCAAAGAACGATACTTCATCTTCCCAACTGTCGCCTGACCTCTTTCTTCGATTGACAGCGAGAGAAAAGCTGCTTACAGCAAGACCGGAATTTGTATATTTCAGTTCCGCGTCACGGGTAAGCCGTCCTATCATGATTACATAATTTACATCTTCCATATGCAGTCAGCTCCTTATACGAAATTTATTGTTCTTTTTTTATGAATAAGAATTTGAGAACTTCGTTAAAAAGCTTGATATCCTTTTCGATGGAAACAATTTTGTCAGGAGCAACTTCAATGTCCAGAAGGACATAATGCCCTCTTGCTTCCTTTTTGATCTGGTAGGCCAGTTCCCGGTCACCCATATCCTCTTCTTTAAGGATATTTGCACCGGCTTTTGCTAATTCTTCTTTAACTTTTTCCAGCCCGACTTTGTAATTGTCAGCATCTGTTCGGAAAATAAAAACAACTTCGTAGTTTCTCATTTTTCCTCCCTATGGTCTTAATGATCCGCATCTCATACCGAGGCGGATAAAGAGGTCGATTGAGCCTATCATAGTGCTTTTTCAATGTCAAGTATGGGAAGATTTCAGCCGAAAATGAAGGTATTATGGCAAGTATGATACATTATGAAGAAAACCTTTTCCTGCTCAATGATATGCTTCGAACACTGCGAAAAGGCTGTTCGATAAATATAGATTCCTCAATATTTCTGGAGTACGTAGTCAACCAGGTTCTTTTTATAAATAAAGCCTTGAAAGATCTTTATACATCAATAACTGAAGCAAGCATGCTGAAACAGCCTGAAAATCTTAAGGAAATGATACGGGTTACCGGGTTTTTTACTGATCTTATAGATGAACTGACAACCGGTAAACTGCCCTTCTCTGAACATATAATGACATATAAAAATGACTTCATGACTATTTCTGCAGATTATCGAAAAGCATCTTCATCACTTGAAGAAAGCCTTGCTGAACTTCAGGAATCAGGAGAAAACGAAGAACTGGTTTCACAGGAAGAGTTCATGTATCTATTTAACAGTGAAGAAGAAAACAGCTGATACTGAATAATTTTCCTCACAGCCTGTATATTTAATACGAGGTGCCAATATGGAAATTACAGTTAATTCTTCAGGTTTCATTCTAATCTTATTAATTATTACCCTTATCGCGGTCACTGCCAGCATGTTTTTAAAAAAAGGTGACTGGAATAAAAAACTGATAGCGCTTGGTATTGTAGTTGTTGTATTCGGTTTTGTTTTTTTCAGTTTCGGCAGACCTGCTAAAATCATTGCTGATGAAAATGGCATCAGCTCCACAAGTTATGGAAAGATAGAATTCAGCTGGGATGAGGTTCAACAGGCACTTTATGTCCCTGACTACACCGATACCGAATGGAAACCATCGGTAAAACTGAATGGAATAGCAATGGCAGGTTTCAGGGCCGGAACATTCAGGATAGCCGGCGGTGAAAACGTCAAGCTTATAACCATGCAGAATGATACAGCAGCCGTCTTCATAACTGCCGACAAAACCTACCTTCTGGCCCCCGAAGAAATTGATGAGTTTATTAAATACATATCTTCATTTATAAAAATCACTGATTATTAGATTCCTTGCTTGACATACTGTTACAACTGTGTATATTTTAACATATACAGTTGTAACAGAGGAAGTATGTTAAATATTGTCATATCAAACAGTTCAGATTTACCCTTGTACGAACAGATAGTCTCTCAGCTTCGAAAGTCGATCATGAATGGAGAAATTGAGGGAGGTGAATCCCTGCCTTCAATCCGGAGTATGGCAGCAGAGCTTTCGATCAGCGTAATTACAACCAAAAGAGCCTATGATGAGCTGGAAAAGGAAGGGCTTATAGTTACCATCCCTGGAAAAGGCTGCTTTGCAGCAGATAATAATTCAATGCTCAGAGAAAGACGATTGAGACTTCTGGAAGAGCTGCTTTCTGAAGTAATCAAGCAGGCTGATTACCTAAATCTTGATATTAATGAAATAAAAGACATGCTTCAAATTTTAAAGGAGGAAAACTGAAATGCCACCTGTAATCGAAATAAACGGCATATCAAAACGATATGATCAATCAAGCCCCTTCGGCCTTGAGAATATATCTATTTCGCTTGAAAAAGGCTATATTCTTGGCTTGATAGGTCCTAATGGAGCCGGTAAAACAACTCTGATTAAATTAATCCTCAATCTTATAAACAAAGATAGCGGAGATATTAAGATATTCGGTGAAGATCTTTACAATGCAGAAAAAGAAATTAAACAACGCATAGGTTTCGTATTCGATGAACCGCCCTGGTACCAGCAGCTGACTCTAAAGGAAATGACCGGGATAGTCTCAAAACTTTACAAAAATTGGGATACAGCTGCATATAAGGGTTACATAAGTGATTTCGGACTGGATCCGTCACGAAAGATCGAGACTCTTTCAAAGGGAATGAAAATGAAATATTCTCTTGCCATTGCCCTTTCACATCAGGCTGAATTAATTATCATGGATGAACCCACATCAGGCCTTGATCCTTTATTCCGGGCGGAAATCCTTGAACTTCTGCAGCAGAGAATTGCCACTGAAGAGATTTCGGTTATATTCTCGAGTCATATCACAACTGATTTGGAAAAGATTGCTGATTATATAGCCTTTTTAAAAGACGGAAAAATAGTCTTTAATGAGCCGATGGATACTCTCAGTGATCGGTTCAGGCTTGTGAAAGGCAGAATTGATCTTCTTGACCGCGACACCTCGGGAAGTATCGGCTATATAAACAGGCGCGACACGCATTTTACCGGAATAACTGATGATTTGGAACTCACCAAAAAGATTTTCAGCCGGCAGATAGATTCCCGCGATCTGATAATCAGCAGGCCCAGTCTTGAAGAATTGATGCTTACCATGCTTAAAGGAGAAAAAAATGCTCAGTCTGGTTTATAAGGATTTCTTAATACAGAAAGGCGGAAAATCTGCTGTTTACATGCTGCTGATGCCTGTGCTGAGCGCATTTGCCGTAAGTTCCGGCAGTGATTCAATTTTCATAATATTGCCGTATATCGCAGCTGCTTACATATATATTGTTTATGCTAATGCGCTTGATGATAAATATCAGACCGATCGTGCATTCGCAGCAATGCCGGTAAGCCGGGGTGAATTAGTTGCCGCGAAGTTCATCAGCATAGGTATATATCTTCTTTTATTTAATATCATCAGAAGCGTGTCCATTGTCGTTATGTCATTCTTTATTGCTGAAATAAGTATTGAAGCCGTATTTTCTACAGATCTGCTGATTCAGTTTATATTCTTTCCCGCAGTTTACTTCAGTATCTATTTTCCTTTATATTTCAGCATGGGCTACCATAAAAGTAGATGGGCTAATTATATTGCCATGATAGCGGTACTGGGTATATACACGATAGTAATGAAATTGTGCCCGGAACTTACCGGAAAAACACCGGACTCGTTTCAGGATGCAATTGGTATCCTTACAGGTTTACACAGATATATCATCAACACAGTAATGCCTGTTTTATCCGGTCTGATGCTCTTCGCGGCCTTCAGGTTCTCATTATCCTGGTACCGGCAAAGGGAGTTTATCTAAAGAGAGAAAAAATGCAGAATGCAAAAGAGTATGCTGTAGAACTAATAAATAAGCTGGAGTCATTTAAAAGAATTGATTTTGAAAATGAGATCCCCAATCCGGCGTTATCCACGGATTATCTGTTTGGATCCGGAGGCGGTCAGATGTTCGGAGTGCTCCTGTGCAGAACAGCTGATGGTGCTGATAAAGTGCTTAAAGCATTCAGCGGTCAGTACAATGGACACTGGTATGTTCCGGGATGGGTAAACCCTATTCTGGATACTGAAGAATTCACTTTGATGGTGGAGCAGCGGGACCCGGTGATAAAAAATCTGGGCATAGAAATAAACTCCATGAACCCCGGCACTCCGGAACGGGTAAGGCTTGAAAATAAACGCAGGGAACTTTCCAGAGAGTTTATGCATGATATACATGCAATGTACAATATCAGAAACTTTAAAGGTGATACAACATCACTGTTTGAACTTTTCAAAAACAGAAAGGGAATACCGTCGGGAACAGGAGACTGCTGTGCACCGAAACTGCTTAATTCAGCGGTTTTATATAATCTGAAACCGCTTGGTTTGACCGAATTCTTTTACGGCCCTGAGAATAAATCGGGTAAGCGCAAACATGGGAAGTTCTATGCACCCTGTGAAGAAAAATGCGGACCGCTTATGGGTTTTATGCTGCAAGGCAGCGGGATGGTTTTATGAGAGATGATTTTATTATTTATGATGATGAGAGTATTATAGTTATCAATAAACCGGAGGGACTGTTGTCGGTTCCCGGCAGGGGCGAGGACAAGCAGTACTGCGTTGTGAGCATACTCAAAGAGAAGTTTCCGGGTATAGTTGATAACCCGGCGGCACACAGGCTTGATATGGATACAAGCGGGGTAATGGTTTATGCAAAAACCGCAGAAGCTCTCCGCGCTCTCTCAATACAGTTTCAGCAGAGAACTGTATCTAAAAAATACATCGCAGTTCTTGATGGCCTCACTGAAGGTGATGAAGGCCGGATCGAACTCTACTTCAGGCTTGATCCTGATAACCGTCCATACCAGGTTCATGATCCTGTAAATGGAAGAAAAGGCATCACACTTTGGAAAAAATTGTCTATAGAAGATTCAAAAACAAGAATTGAGTTTACACCGCTTACCGGAAGAACTCATCAGCTCAGGGTTCATTCAGCCCACCCGCTAGGTCTTGGACATCCCATCTGCGGAGATCGGCTTTACGGCAGCCGTAAACCGGGAGAACGGCTGCTGCTTCACGCTTCAGAGATTGCATTTAATCACCCGGTCACAGGTGATAGAATGGAGTTCAGCACTCCAGTTCCTTTTTAAGAGCCGTACAAGACTTATTATGATTGACATATCCGTAACTAAGATTAAAAATAATAAGCATGAATAATGAAACAACACAAACAGTTCTTGATGCAATAAGAAAAGCACTAAACGCGACTACCAGAACAGAAGAATTTACATTTCTGACAATTATTGTATCTATCATAGTAATATTCAGTATTCTGGCGTTGATACTGAAGGGAACTCAGAGACGGAAGACAAGAATTACAGTTAGAAACCGTTACGAGAAGCTGATTCGAAAACTAAACCTTACTATAAATGAACTTGATTTAATTGATGAATTATCCGTATACCTGAAAGATTCCGATAAGAAGTATCTTCTGCTTACCAATCGCGGAACATTCAGACATGCAGCCGAACACCTCTCTGCTGTCTCTACAATCAGAACTGATTTGCTTGATTCACTTTCTGCAAAACTGGGATTCAGCCACAATACAGATCAGATACCGGATCATACAACTAGATCTCTTCAGGCCAATTCAGCAGTTAAACTCTCATTAAATTCCGGAGAAACAGCTGATGCCGATATCTATTCAGTTTCAGATGCGAATATGCTGATTAAAACTGATGAAACTCTGAATCAGGTTTCATCGGAGGATAATATTGAACTTTTTACATGCTCTTACTCAGGAATAGCTTTCTATCAGTTAAAGGTTAACAAAGTTAAAGAAAATTTGATTGAAGTAAACCATGAGATGGAATCTGAACCGGTAAAGAAAAAAGTACGGTTTAAGGTATTTATTCAAAGTGAAGATGAAGATTTTCAAGACCATCAGGAATCAGAAATACTCCTTCTAACGCAGGATGCAGCAGTACTCCTAAACACAAAGGAACATGAACTTCACGCGGAGGAAGATATAAGAATCTACCTGAGTAATGATGTAACTAAGAACTGTTTTGCAAATGCTGAGGTAACAAAACTCATAAAAATGGGTAAGTTTGCTGTGGTTAAGTTTAAACATATCAAATGAAATTTTAGGCCTCGTTTACCAAACACATCTTTTCAAGTAAAATAGTCTCATGCAGTTATGGCGCAGAAATCTCTATGCAGTTTGGTTTACTCAGTTATTTTCACTTATAGGATTCGGGTTCGGTCTGCCTTTTATTCCGTTCTATATTCAAGAGATGGGTATAACAGATCCGGTTGCACTGAAATTCTGGACAGGACTCCTGACTGCGATGCCTGGTGTAGCTCTTGCTGTTATGGCTCCCGTATGGGGATACCTTGCAGATAAATTCGGAAAAAAACTTATGCTTGCAAGAGCAATGATGGGTGCGGCAATTGTGCTTGCCGGGCTCGGTCTTTCAAGAAGCATCTATGCTGTTTTCATCTTCAGAATACTTCAGGGAGCCATTACAGGAACCGTAACCTCAAGCTCTGCCCTCGTGGCAACAGGGACTCCGGTAAAAAAACTATCCTATGCGCTTGGATTTCTATCATTATCAACCTTTATCGGATATTCCCTGGGACCTGCAATAGGCGGAATTATTGCAGAATATTTCGGATACAGAATGAGCTTTTTTATAGGTTCGGCAATTCTAATTACCGGATTCTTTCTTGTAATCCTAATTATCAAGGAACCTGAGCAGGACATAGAAGGAAAAAACAGAACTCAGGAAGCCCCCGCAAACCGTAAACTGAAACTAATTACACCCAGTATAATTGCATTGTTTATCATCCTGTTTTTTATGAGAATGTCGCGTACACTCCCTACCCCCTTCCTGCCTCTGTATATTCAGGAACTCCGTGGCACCATCGAAGGAAGTGCAAGCATAACCGGTCTGCTGTCGGGAGGAATCGGGCTGGTGTCCGCTCTTTCCGGACTCACTCTTGCGAGACTCGGAGATTCAATGGACCGCTCAAAACTGCTGTATATTCTTTCCGGTATCGGTGCGGTTGTTTCACTTTCCTCTAATGTTTTGGGCGGTGTATCAGGTCTATTTATATCTCTGATGCTGACTTATTTTTTCATAGGAGGCATTGAGCCTCTTGTAATGTCACTCACAAGCGAGAAGGTTCCATCTGCGAACCGTGGATTTCTATTCGGAATTCAGACCATGGTAGGCTCGACTGCATGGTTTATATCACCCGTACTTGGCAGCTTTATTTCAATTAATCTTTCACTTGATTATATTCTTGTATTCTTTACGATACTACTATCTATAACTTTTCTGACGACCCTGCTCCTCAGAAACAGGGTGTCAGAGAAAGCTGCACTTCCGGAATAATTTTAATCATCCCATTCCACCGGCAGTTCAGTTTCACCTGCTCTGTCGGTATTTGTAGAATTCCCCGATAAAATGGAATATTCCTTTTCGTATTCAGGATAAAGAGCTATAAGCCTGTTGTACTGTTCGTCAGCTTCAGTGAACCGATTTAAGGCTTTCAGTGCTTTTATTCTACCGGCAATTATATATCTCTGATCGGGTGAAATGCTCTCAGCTTTGTTAAAATAAAAGAGAGCCGAAGAATAATCCTCCTGAAGGTAATAAACATTGGCAAGATTATTGTAAGACGGCAGAAAATTATCCTTTTCAATAATTTTTTTAAATATTCTTCCTGCTTCATCAAGCTTTCCATATCTAGCGTAAAGGGTTCCGATCCTGTTTTCCAGTCTTGGTGAAGAACCTATAGATGCCATTCTGGATTCTATCTGCTTAATCTGGGGATCAAGCTCTGATGTAATATATCTATCTATCTCCCTGGCATACGATACTTTTACTTCATTCCATAACGGCACCTTGATTTCCTTAAGCTCCTCACGGATACCTACACTTTCATAAGTCTTCCATGCATCATGTACTGAATAGATTGAAGCATTCTCGGTATTCTCCATCCATTCCCCGGCTCCTTTCTGCCAGGCATCGACAAAACCGGAATTAAGCATTGTAATTTCAACAGGGACCCACACCTGTTCGTTATCAAAAATTAAATTCTCCTGCTCATTTCTGAATGTCTTTCCAGCTTCATCCGAAGAAATGGATAACGCAAAAGCCGGATATATATGCCCAGGAACAGTGATAAATGCGGTCTTGATTCCGACAGATTCAAGAAGCGCACAGTAAAGTATTGTCAGATCATCACAGTCTCCGGATCTATACTGAAGTGTTTGTCTTGGAAACTGCAAATAATCTACTGCGGAATCATCACCTGAAATGGATTCATATGAAGAAACCGGGTCAACAATATACTTCATTCCAAATTCCTGCATAGCAAGAAATAAAGCCATTGCAGAACGGAAGTTTTTATCTCCTGCTTTTAGATGATAATCCCTTGCCCCTCCGGCAATTTCCTTGGCAAACTGCAACACTGCCGGATCCTTTGCAGTCACAAAGGAAGCCGCACGTCGATCATCAGACCAGGTAATTGCATTCCGGTCATAGACATCCAGAGTGAAATTCTTTTTTGTTCTGTAAGTGTTCCCAAGTGCTTCATACTCAATAACAATTTCACCAGCAACCTTAGTTTTTTCGGTCACGGTAAGAATACTGTCTTTAAAAAGAGCATAGACTGGAAAATCAACTGTATCACCGGGTTTCACCTGAGCTATACTTATACAGTCTTTGGGTGTATCCATAAATTCATTAATAAAAACCTGTACATTGATATTCTTCAAAGTTGAGGTACTGGAGTTTTTTAAAGTCCCGTTACCGAATGTGTTAGTATCATACCATTTATAGAACACCGGAAATACAGGCTGGCTCTCAATATATTTTAAATCTATCTTTGGGGAAGCTCCTACTCCGGAGGGCTTTACAGTTCCCATTATACTAACACCGACACCATCATATAGTGAGGTTTCAGATGTAAAAAATCTTGAATAATCGACGCCGGCGCCGAAGCTGAATGCATCTGTAACAGTAAAATCCAGCTGTATTGCTCCCCTTGCAGCTGTATTCAGAGCATCAAGGGTTTCATAAATTCCATAATATAACCCGGCCTGTAAATCTGCACCGAGAGTAAGGCGGGGAAGAAACTGCCATCGAACACCGCCGCCTAACTGCAGCCTGAAAGCAGATAAAAGAGTTTCGGCCTGTGTCGGGAGCGCAGAATATCCAAGTCCTCCGGAAACTCCGAAAATTCCGTTTTCAAAGGGACTCCAGAAAAGATCCAGATTTGCACCATAGCCTACATTATAATAATCTGCACTTTCAGCGACCGGCAGAGATACATAAGGAGCTGCCTTAAATTCCAAGTTATCTGAAAATGCAGAAAAACCTGAAATAAAAATTATCAATATTGATATACACTTATTTTTCATTACTTTTTCCTTTACTTACTGAGGGAACTGTTCCCATACTGTGGGCGTTTCTGCTGATGATGAGTAGTCGGCACAGGCTGAAGAATTAGGTGCAATATTCTGTGAATCAGACCATGTTAAATTAGTACTCGATAGAGTAAATCCGGAATACGGTATTGAAGCAGATTGAGCTAACACAAGCTCCGATGTATTAACAAACATATTACCGGCTTCATCAATTTTAAGAAGCCAGATATTTGTTCCGGTTCCAAATGATGCAGTTGTTCCGGTTATCAGATAAGAACCGTCGTTAAGGAGGAGGATATCATTCGCAAAATCATCACTTGTTCCGCCGTAAACTCTCTGCCAGCTGACTGTCCCGGATGAAGTGAATTTGACTATCCAGATATCCTTCCCGCCTGCACCTGCAGCTTCAGTGTACCCGGCAGCAAGATAACCTCCATCAGAAGTAGGTACAGCATCATAAAAACCGTCATCATAGCTGACGTTTCCAAGGCATTTGAGCCATTTTTGATTTCCTGAACTGTCAAGACTGATTAGTACAGCATCAAGATTTGTTCCATACAGATTAACACCATTGGATTCACCGGCAATTATAAACCCTGATGAACCAACTGACCTTGCACTATAAAATTTGTCATCTTTATTTGTACCCTGAGAAGAATAATATTTTTTTTGGGAAATTATGCTTCCATCTATTCCGGTAATTATAAAAAACCCATCTATTCCTCCTGTCCCCTGGTAATATCCTGACATGATAAATCCGGTAGTTGTACCGGATGAGGGATAAACATCCAGCCCCGGGGTTCGAACGATGTCCGAGCCTCCGAAATATTTTCCGTAAGACATATTTCCGGATGAATCCGATACAGAAAGGAGTATGAAAGAGTAACCGGCCATATCACCGTAATAGGACCCTGAAAAAACAAACTTTCCATCATTCATCAGCGCAACGCTTTCATGTCGCATTTTATCAGCACTCTCACCACTGTAAGGTGTTACCTGAGAGGCAAAGACATTAGTACCTGTAGTATTTGTTTTTACTGTACGCGTATAACCTGTTCCAACTTGAGAGGAACCACAGCTGACTATTCTGCCGTCTGCAGCAAGTGTAATGGGTTTTCCGGTATCTACTACAGCCTGGTCGAGTACACGCCCCCAGACTCTATTGCCAGAAGAGGTATATTTATAAAGACGACGGTTGGTATTTACTGAGCTCTTTGCTGTTACATAGATATAACCGTCTGTTCCCTGCACTGCACTCATACCAGTCTCTGTATATGAACTTGTACCTGACGCCTTTGCCCATCCCGTTATAAATGCTTCAGAAGCTATGGCAGAATCCAGCCAGTTATTCTTTTGAGCGACAGCTCGGACTGTTGTATTTTCGGTTACATCGAATGAACCTGAATACAGGGTGCTTCCGCTATCGGGAACCGAACCATCAATGGTGTAGTAAATGTCAACACCTGAAGTATCCGAAGACATTGTTACTGTAAAATAATCAGATACTTCAGAAGAATCCGGGGTTGATGTTATAACCGGGGCGTTTACTGTTCCGTAAATTGAATATGTACCGGCAGAAGGACTGCTTGAGGTCAGACCGCTCTTATAAGCAGCAGCGGTGATAACCGTTGTGGTATCTGTATTAGACAGCGTTATCCCGCTTTCTAAATCGTATAATGTACCTGAAGTCTCTGTAGGCTCTGTTTCATCAAGCGTGTAATAGATATCAGCATCGGATATATCGGTTGACAGATATATGGTCGTTGTTTCATAAAAAGTTCCCGGTTCAGGTGAAAAAGTAACATCGCCTATCTTGTAGATTTCAAAATTTGCCGAGACTGATGCATTGCCAGAGGACAGTGTAACTGTTGTGGATGCATCTGCAGCATTCCCGAATGTTATACCCTCTCCGCCTGAGGCTTCCCATCCGGAAAAGCGATAGCCGTCATCGGGAATTGCAGCAATTTCATATGGACTGCTCTTAGCTACATATACGCTTCCGGAAGGCTCAACAGTTCCATGATCAGAGGCTGTCACAGTAAGCTCAAGAAGCCTTGCCGTGGCAATCTCAACATCTTCTTTCAATTTTTCAAGGATTCCATCATCACATGATAAAAACGAAAATAGAGCCATTACGGCTATTAATTTTAAGATGAGCTTTTGTTTCATTTAGTTTTTCTCCAGTTTTTAATATACCCCCCGATAAACATAATTTCATTTCAACTTTATAATTTTTATTGTACCAAATCAGTACAAATTATTTTATATGTACTTTTTTTGTTCATTTGACAAATATTGTATTATATTGGTACAATATAACCATGATTTACTGTGCGGTAATTGCAGATATAGTAGACTCAAAAAAAATAGATAATCGAGGAGAACTTCAGAATAAGCTGATATCAGTATTGGATGCTTTAAATCAAAATAGTAAGAACCTTGTATCACCATATACAGTTACGCTAGGAGACGAATTTCAGGCAGTCTGCAGAGCAGAGGCTCCGATTATCTCTGATATTATTACTATAATGAAGGCTATATATCCGGTTAAGCTCCGTGTAGCTGTCGGCACAGGAATCATAAGCACAAAAATAAACAGCAGTTCAGCCATCGGCATGGACGGACCCGCATTTTATTCTTCCAGAGACGGTATAACTGAGATGAAAAAGCAGAATTTCACCAACATTCAGTTTTTTGCAGAAAAGGCAGATGAAGAGCAGGATCTGATAAATAAGATGAATACTCTTGTTTTTTCGATGATGGATAAATGGAAGCCGAATACATTCTACACATTTGAGGGACTTCTAAGGACAAAAAGTATTAAAGAAATACAGTCTGAACTAAAAATATCTGAAAGAGCCGTGTATAAACTAATTGAAACACATAATCTGAATTATTATACAGACTATTTCGAAACTATCATTTCAAAAATAGGAAAAGTATAATTATGGAAAAAACTGTTTTATTCTATTTCTATCTCTGTATTATTGTACCAAGACTTTTTTATAACTGGAACCACAAACCTGTAACCGGTCTAGGCCGTAACCTGCTGATTCTGCTGATTGAAGCAGTACTGCTTCTGCCTGTGATGAATCACAACTCCTTTCCCCTCTTGATGACGTTTCTTGCAGTCTATCATTTTGCTTTTTTAATAATTGAAAAAGATACCCGGTTTATCTACCTCAAACGTTTTATTGAGTTCATTTTCATCATCGCAGCAGGATTCATTACATTTGTATTTATTCCCGGAGCTGGGTTTTTTAACAGCAAGACACTGAGCGTTACAACCAAAATTGCTGAAAGCCTTACCTTTACAGGTAAGCTCTCCCAATTGGAATTATCAGCCTTTTTAATCTACAGCTTCGGAGCAGTTGCTCTGGTTAACGAACTGAATAATCCTATAAGGCATATCCTCGAACTAGTTAAAATCGAGCCCATAACAAAAGGATCTCAGATTACAGACCAAACAGAGCTCAAACGCGGAAAGATTATAGGAGTACTGGAAAGAATACTCTTTTTCTTTTTTGTAATAACCGGTAACTATACATCAATCGCCTTTATACTAACAGCAAAAAGCATTACACGGTATAAGAATCTGGAAGATAAAAATTTTGCCGAATATATGTACTGATAGGAACTCTTCTATCCAGTTCTGTATCTATTTTCTGGGCTTATTTTATAAAGACTATTGTCTGATCAATATCTCTTCATTCAACTTTTCCAACAGCTCTCTGCACATTCATGCGTTTTCTAAGCCTGGTAGATGCAATCATACCTGACACTGAAAAAACAGAAGCGCCTGCATAAATCCAGCTTGTTCCAAAAATATCAGCAATTCTGCCCCACACTACGGACCCCAACCCGACACCAAGATCCATGAACATGTAAAATGTAGCATTTGCCGCACCTCTGCGGTGCATAGGAGTTCGTATTATAGCCTCAGTATTAAGTACAGTCATAATGAAAGCTTTCGATACACCAGTTAAAAAGCCGGCTATAAGCATGGCAGCAACAGCCAGATTAACAGCTCCCGGAATATTACTGCTGATGATTATTGAGGTAGAAAAAATCAGCAGCATACCAAAAAAATCACTGATAAAACCAACTATAAGAACCCTCGCCTGCCCCCATCTGTCTGCTAATCGACCTATAAAAAGTCTTGTGACAATAGAACCAGCAGCCTGAAACATAAACACAACACCGGTAGCCGGAATCGCATTTTCTCTTGCATATGTGGGTAGAAAGGTATTAATAGATGAACCGCCGAACATTGTGAGCATCATGATAAGAGCAGGAATGAAAGCGTTACGTTCAATTATCTTATCCAGCAATCCAGAACTGTTTACGAGAGTATCGGTTGCAACTTCTTTAGTAGTATCTACGCAAACATTCTTCGGTTTTAGTAGATTAACTTTTTCATAGTTAACCATAAGACCGAGTATCAATGCAATAAATGCTATTCCTGACGTAATAAGAAAACCGTTACTGTATCCAGTCTTGTCTATTGTAAATAAAGCGAGCGATGGAGCAAAGGCCATTGTAACTGATGATGTCAGTCCGAAGTAGCCGATTCCTTCGGTCATACGGCTATTTGGTATTACATCTGTTGAAATAGTACTTAAAGCAACTGAGTTTGCAGAAAAGCCGATACCATTAATTACCTGTATCAGATAAAGCACCCAGATAGAGTGCAGAGAAGAAGGAAAGAATTTATATAATCCAAAACTGAGTATAGTTACTACAAACACTGCATTGCCAAAAAGAAGAATACTCCTGCGGCTTTTTTTATCGATCAGATTCCCCATCAAAGGTCGGAACACTAGTGCTGTTATAGCATAAATTGAAGTCATGAGCCCAGCCTGAGTTTTCTGATGACCAAGATCAATGATAAAAAGAGGTAGCGATACCCCGCGCATAAAACTGCTTAAACGAACAAATGCTGATACTATACAAATTATTACAAAAGCCCTGGTCCAGAGCTTATCTCTATTATCGTCAATCACTATTCATAACTTCTTTTTAGCAAGTACATTCAATACTAACTTATTTTAATAACTTTGGGTACATTTTTAAAAAATTATTGATAACTACTATTTAAAAGACTGTAGATTGATATTTAACTCAGCCCCTACATCATCTGTGATTCGGTGCCATAATTTTTTACGATTGTTCAATTTGAGCCGAGTTGAAGACTGTATTGTGCTGTACATATTCTGGTGCTTCTTTAATAAAAGGTAATTAGATTTTTCTTTAGGACCATAGAGATCATTTATTCTAATTTCTACCTCTTCATCGAGAATATCTGTATAGGCCTTATTTATCTCAAGATAATTTTTCTGAATGAGCTGAAGATATTCAATTACAATCCGATCGATCTGTCTTATTTGCAGCAGCTCGTCAACTATTTGTGAAAAAGTACTCACTGCCGCCTCATAATACATTGCATTAAAAAGTTTGAGTGCTGATTTGATTAGTTCCATCAAACCCTTGCACCTTTCTTCAAGAATTCTTCCGGCAGAATTATCCCGACATCCTTTCTCAATCATGTTCTTCAGACTTTCTGCAGCTACATCAAGAGCACTCTCAAAAACACCGGTCTTCCAGTTTTTTTTATTCAGATTCTGATAAAGAACTTCCATTTTTTCACGAAGGTCCAGCCGGCGGCTCTCTTCCGGGAGAAATATTAAATCATAGACAACAAGCGTAACACCCTTAAATTCAACCGTTCCAACGTTGAAAAAATCTACACGTGAAAAATAATCATCCTCGTTTTCTTTCTGCCATGTAACAAATTTCTGAAAGACATGATTTGTAATCATAATTCTGTTACTGTTCGGGCTTATACGGTTGGCTTTTGTCTGAAGCCTTGCTGCTGTGTTTACAATATCACCTGAAATATCACCGTCTCTTGTTACAACAAGCGGTGTAAATTTCTGGCCTCCTGATATTCCGGCAGAAATCTGAAACTTGGGGAGCACTGTTCCTGGAAGTTTCCTGCTCAATATTGTATTTCTAAAAGAACGTCCCTGTGTATTGAAGTAATCCATTATCTGCATTACAGCTTTCATTACATCGGATGCTGATGCTCCTATTACCAGAATCTCATCACCCTGTGCACGTTTAGTAATGACTCCGGAATCAGCGCTGATTGCAGTTACATCTTCATAGATCATACGATCCAGTAAATCCACCATTGACATATTACGTTTTTTATCCTGACAGTATTTTGTATATCCGTGTATATCTATTAATCCCAGATATATTTCAGGAATGGACATTAACCGCTTTAAATCACCACCAAAGGTAAAAGTCCGATCTGCAATAACCATTTCCTGCCAAAGAAGAGGAAACGCCTTCGGAGTCAATTCTTTAAAAATTCCCCAGTAAATTTTACGCTGAAGTTCAAAAGATTTAAATAAACATTTACGCAGTTTTTTTGAATCAGGCAGTTTACCGACATATTCGGTAAGACTAGCAAAGGTGTGTAGTTCACCCGACAAAACCCTCTCATACAGATGTAGAAGAAGCTCCTTCTCAGAAGTATTAGCGTCAATTGCCTGTGAGATAGTCATTTATTTAAACAGCCTTTTTATTACTTTTATAAACATACTTATTTAATTATCGGATTATTAAGGTATAAAATTCAAGCTGCATTATCATCTGATGACTGAAAGGACGAATTATCACCACTCACAATTGAATTTTTTTATTAAGCTTAAATTTGCATAAAAAAAGCGGTAAATCGTTAAACTTACCGCTTTATATCCTTATCATGTAAGGCTTTAGAATGGGCGACATTGGATTCGAACCAACGACCCCTTGCGTGTCGAGCAAGTGCTCTAACCAACTGAGCTAGCCGCCCCCATTCCGTATTCAGCTATTATATAGAGAAATGACTCTATGTCAATAAGCTTTAATAAATAAAAAAGCCGTCACCTTAAATCAGGGGACGGCAAAATATCAACTTCAACAGATTATTTTATAGACATAAGGATTCTTTCAAGAACTTTTGCTCTATCAAGAGGTTTAACAATGTAGTTCTTTGCTCCGATAAGCAATGATTTCTTAACAAGATCCTGTTTTCCAAGAGCGCTTATCATGATTACCTTTGCTTCCTTGTCAAACTCAATGATCTTTTCAAGAGCAGTTACCCCATCCATTTTAGGCATTGTAATATCCATGGTAACTATGTCAACATTGGGATAAAGTTCTTTATATTTATCAAAACCTTCCTGACCGTCTGTTGCAGTACCTACAATTTCAAAACCTTCCGAACTTAAAATCTGACTGATCTGCTTTGTTACAAACATAGAATCATCAACAATCAGAACCTTAAAAGCCGATCCGTCAGCTTTATGCCCATCCGGTGTCCGTTCGTTAATATTAGGAAAATCCTGTTTATTCTTCATATCTATATCTCCTGCTACCTTTCTCTTACAGCGACATTTATTTCAAGTTTTCCCTGATTCAGTTCAATAGGAACAATCAAGGCTTCAACACCGGAATCTGAAACTTCCATGTTCTCCCCGGTAAAAATAGCCGGCGGAGTCAAATCAAAAGTAAACCCCAGCTCATGAAGTTTAGTAACTGCCTGAGCAGTAATCATATTAGCAAGCTCTGTGATGGTCGCTTTTGCAAGATCATTGAGCTCTGTCAAAGTCTCACCGTTCATCTGACCTGCTATTGCCAGAGCTGTATTTTCAGCCATATCAAAAAGTACACGACCTTCTACATCACCGGCTAATCCAACAATCGCAGCCACACCAAGAACAGGCTGGGAAGTTGATTTAAGAAATAATTCACCGCGCTTAATATCAGAATCGACAACTTCCTTCAAAATATTAAATGCTGCCTCAACAAATGGATTTATATATTCTACTCTCATCAGTTACTCCTCTGTATCATCTTTTCCTGTAAGCCGAAGTGCTTCCCTTAACCGGCTCCCAGTCATCACCTGAAATTGTTTCATTTGCTCCAACTATCAGCAGCCCTCCCGTTTTCAGTGTCTCATCAAAGATAGAAATCAATTTATTCTGCTCTTCCCTGCTTAGAAAGGAAAGTACATCACGTACCATTATAATGTCCATCGGCGGCATCTGATTATCATGCGTTACATCATGATACTCAAACAGGATCAAATCTTTTATTTCAGAATTGAACTGCCAGCCGTTCTTTCCATCAGCAATATATTCAGAATAAATCCCCGGAACCGCCTCTCTGGTGAAAACAAGATTAGGAGCTGTTGAAATATTAAGCAGATCCTTGTCATGTGCATATATTTTTATCCGTTTTTCACTATAGCGTTCACGGCATGCAACTGCAAAGGAATAAGTCTCCTCACCCTTTCCACATCCGATGTTCCAGACGTTCATCACACCTCCGGAAACATCCGGAAGTAATTTCTTAATATTTTCTATGTAATCTCTTTCCCAGAATACGCCTGTATATGCAGAGTTAAATCCTGAAAGAAACTTTTCAGCATCGCTGCCGTTGTTCAGCTGTACATCAAACCCGGCATCGGCTCTTTCTTTTTTCCACTGCTGAAACCTTTTTTTTACCCAGGGCTCATTAATACTGCTTACAGTAAACCCACCGAGGGTTTCAAGTGTTTCAACTATAAAATTGTAATCAACATCACCGCCTGCAGATACTTTTGGAATATCAACCCCAGAATCAGCATTATACGACTGAACAGTTTTAACGGTATTAACATTATTCAATGAAGCTTCCGCCGCTTTCTGATCAAAGACACTCTCTACATCAAGTATTATATAAAGCTTACTGTCGTTCTCGACTATACCTTTAATAAACTTGATATTGATATCTCCGAAAAGTGGATGAGGAGGCTGAATTCTCTGTGATGAAATTCCAACTACCTTATCAATAGAATCAACAATTATGCCAAGAGTGTTGTCTTCTAGTCTGAGAATAATCATATTCTCAACTCCGCCCTGACTTTCAGGAACCGGAAGATTAAACATTATCCGTAAATCAATTACTGAAATTATATCACCACGAAGGTTGTAGACACCTTTAACAAAGGGAATAGAATTAGGGACATAGGTGAATTTTGATGCTTTGGATATCTCCTTCACCTTCATGATATCAATTCCGTAATCCTTTCCACCTAAAGAGAAGGTAACCATTTTATAATCAATATTTTCGGTCTTTTCCTTGCTTTCCTCCCTCGCAGAGTCAGCAAGGATATCCAGAGCCTGTATGTCAAATAGATCTGAACTCATATTACTCCTTCTTAACCTATAGTGGCTTCTCTCATCATTCGCTCTTCTTTTTCACGTCTGAGCCCTAAATCAAGCAGCTGACTTACATCAATGATCAGAGAAACTGTACCATCTCCAAGAATAGTTGCACCGGCAATTCCCGGCGAATTAGTATACTTATCCCTAAGCGGTTTAATAACAACATCTTCTTCGCCAATCAGAGAATCGACCATAAGCCCCATTCGCTTATCTCCGCTTCCGACAATAACCACAAAATGATATTCCCGGACTTCATCGGAAGGTATCCGGAACAGCCTGTTTAAACGAACAAGGGATACAACATCCTGACGGACATTGAAAACCTCATAGTTATCAATCATCTTTATTTCTTCAGGTTTAATCCTGTGGCTGTCAATAACAGAGGTAATCGGAATAGCATATATTTCGGTTCCCACACGTACAAGAAGCCCCTGGATAATAGCCAGGGTGAGCGGGAGTTTAACAGTAAAACTTGTGCCACTGCCTTTTTCAGAATATACACTAACGTTTCCGTTAAGTTTCTCAATCTGCTTTCGCACTACATCAAGTCCGACACCACGTCCAGAAATATTGGTAACAGCCTTCGCTGTAGAGAAACCTGGTTCAAATATCAGATTGAAAGCTTCAACATCCGAGAGTTTCTTTGACGGATGTATTAGACCACGGTCAATAGCCTTCTGTCTAACGCTTTCGACATCAATACCCTTTCCGTCATCGGAAATCTCGATTACTATCATATTGCCTTCGTTTCTTGCTTTCAGAAGGATAGTTCCCTCTTCCGGCTTTCCGGCTTCTTTTCTTTCGGCAGGTGTTTCAATTCCGTGATCTACAGAGTTTCTCACACAGTGAATTAGAGGATCGAGAAGATCATCTATTACCGATTTATCAAGTTCTGTATCCTCACCTTCAATCATCAGTTTGATATCTTTGGAACAGGATCTGGAAAGGTCTCGAACCAGACGCGGGAAACGTGAAAAAATCTGAGATATCGGAACCATCCTGATCTGCATTACCCCTTCCTGAAGCTCACTGGTGGTTCGGGCAAGGCTCTGGGATGTGTTCTGAAATTTAGCTACTGTAGCTTTGAATCTCGATTCAGGAGAGTCAAATATGTTAAACATACCGGAATAGCGTTCTGTTATTTCATTACGGATTGTTTTGATATCTGATCCGCCCTGAATCTCAAGCAGATAGTCGGGAAGACGATCAAAGAGGTCCTTAAGCTTTTCCCGGAACTCAGACTGACAGCCCTGTAATTCAAGAAGGCCTTCAGAGAACTGTGCATTGATCTGATTGAAAGAGGCTTTCGTAATTACAGTCTCCGAAACCAGGTTAAGGAGGTTGTCAATTCGTCGCGAGTCAACTCTCAGAATAGATCCGCTATTTTTAGCCGTCTTTTTTAGCTCTTTCTCAGCCTTACTTTCAGTAACGGTTTCGGCAGCCTCATCTGAATCGGCTGATTTTGCAGCCTGGGGGACAGGGACCGGAGCTTCCTCGTGCACAGGCTCATCAAGAGACTCTGCATCCGCTGAAACCAATTCTTCAGCTTCATCAGTTTCGGAGGTGTTACTGTCTTCGAAGAGCATTTTTATCTCCGAATTCTTGATTACATCCGGGATTTCAATCTTCTTTGAAAGTTCTTCTGCAGAAAGCGTCGTTGCAAGATAAAAATCGGCCTCTGGATGAAAAACATCTTCATAAAGGGCATCGAAATCAGGCTTTGACCGTAAAACTCTTCCGCTCTTATTTAAAGCAGCATATACCTGAATACCTCCGACGGTATTCATCGGATTGTCTTCATTGAATATGATATGAGCAAAAACAAGTTTTTCACCAGTTTCGCACTCTTCCTTTAATTCCAGCAGCTCGTATTCAGTTAAGCCACCATCATTCAAAGAAGCCTTTTTTGCAGCAGGCTTCTTTTTTGAGGTGGTTTTAGCCGGAGCTTTTTTCTTTGTTGCGGCTGACGGTTCGGCGGAACCGCCTATATAACCCTCAAGCCTGGAAGAAATCTCGGAAGTATCTTCACTGTAAACATTTCCGTTTGCCCGTTCCTCAAGCATAGCTTTGATAATGTCGATAGCCTCGAGCATCGTATCAACAACCTCGGGTGTAACATCCAGTTTTCCTGCTCTAATTTCATCGAGGGCATCTTCACACAGATGTGTAAAGTGCGCAAGTTCATCCATCTGAACTGTTCCTGCGGCTCCTTTAAGCGTATGTGCTGCTCTGAATATCTCATCAACAGCGTCCTTATTCTGGGGTTCATTCTCCAGCACAAGAATATTCTGCTCAAAAGTCTCCACCTGAAGCTCGGCCTCGAGAAAAAAGTCCTTTAATAACTCTTCGTTATTGGGATCTAGGTAATCACTCATCTCAACATTAATGATATCCATAAGCTGTGTTAAGTCAAGACTTTTTTCTTACTAGAGGAAAAAAGGTATTATAGAGCCTTCCATTCTTTCCTCTAAAAGCTCAATTTCTGTATGAAAACCTTCGATATACATAGTATAGTATTATTAAGGTGCCATTTTTTTTACAGGAGCTTCTTCAAATGAAAAGATATCTGATTCCGGTTTTGATTTTATTGCTTTTCCCGTCTGCTTTATTTTCAGCGGACATCAGCATTCCGGAACTTGAGCTTGTCTCACGACTGTATGGCGAAGAAGGTTCACTGCTGGTTCAAACCAGAGGCTCACTTGAAATGGCGATTGATGGAGGATACAAATTCGGCGGGAAATTAAAGTTCGGAATAGATGACGCGGTTTTTGACGATATAACTACTTCAGCACCCCTTGTTTTCAGAGCTGCCGAGGTATCGCTTAACGAGATATTCGGACTCCCCTTCTCAGCTTCATACTATACCGGAACAATCGATGATTTCTGCAATGGAGACATTTTCCATACAATGTTCGGTACCGGAATAATAGAACCCCGTTTAAGCGGTTTTATGGCCTTTGGTGACGGTGTAGTATACGATGGACTTCATAGTGTTGCAGGAACAGGTATATCTTTCAGCAGTACTTTTGGTTCAGACTGGAATTATACAGCTGTGTATCTGTATCAGGATGCCTATATGGGAGACGGATATTACGGTACCGACATACGATCTGCATTTAATCTCGGCAATCTGAAGCTTGAAACCTTTGCAGGGGTCACATTTCCATCAGGAACTGCAGGAACATACAGGGGCGGACTTCTTCTTTATTTTAAAGCAAGTGAGACAGGCAGTTTTTACGCTCAGGTAGGGATTCCTGAGTGGACACCTGTTGATGAAAACCTCGGAATAGACTTGTTCTACTTCCTTTTTGAGCCAAGGCTCAGATTCGGTATCTTCGGATTCAACCTATCCTTTTTCTGGCATCCGGCATACTACAAACATGCAGCAACTAATGAGGAAGGGTCTATCGACCTTCTGGTCGATTTTTCAGTAGGAGATCTTGAAGAATCACCGGTGAGCGGAGGTATTTCATCTCAACTCTCATATAATGCACAGGCATCTGAAGATCAGTTTGAAACTATAGTATCTCCTTATTTCAGTGCAGTAACTTCAGGTGTAATCTGGAATTTTAAATTAAATGCTACAGTACTTCCATTTGATTTGTCTTCAATGTTTGAAGGCTACATTGGAGTTAAAGCGGGGTTTTAATCTATGAAAAGAGTTTTAGCAGGTCTGATACTTATTCTTGTATCGGCCTCAGTTTATGCAACAGAAACAGGCGGCACTTTCTCAATCGGAAATAACAATCTGACAGCCGAACCTATGACAAGCACGGAATTCCCGGGCACTGAATTTCCCTGGGGAGGCTCACTGTACTGGAAGAGAGAAGCAAGCGACAACTCTGGCCTTGAGGTTGGTTTTTACCGGGATCCTGTAATAAGAAATATTGGCTACACCAATTTCTATTATAATGAAGACCTCTTCAGTATAAGTGTCGGACCTTTTTTCGGTATTTTCAATACAACTGAAACTTTGATTAAATCCGGGATCAGCACTTCTGTTAAAATCAATATACCGGGAATAGCATTTGCCGAGTTTGAGACACAAAGCACTATCGGGGGCCGTCTGGTATCAACCGGTGACTATATACAGGAAGCAAACCGCCTTGGTGTTGGATTTTATGTCTATAATGCAATATGTACACTCCAGATAGATACTAAGAGCTATAATGTCATTGACGAGACCTACGGCAGTCTTTCTGAGGACTTCACCGAGTATGCATTTATTGCCGACCTTTTTCAGAAAAACGTCCCTTATACTATGAAACTAAAGCTCGGTTATCAGAACAAGGTAAGAGTAATTGAATCGACGGAATCACAAAGTCTTAATTCAGTTGTACTTGGAACTGATGTATCTATACGACCGGCCGAGTTTCTCGGCATTTTTATCGGGCTTGAAAGCAGTCTTTATTCTTTTGGAAGCATAGACGATTCGACTGCAGACACTTCAGAACTGCTGAGCTTTGCAAGTGAATTTCCCGGAAATTATCTGTTTAATGCGACAATCGGATTCTCGCTGGATCTTGAGAACATTAACAACTGATTACCCGACCCGGTTAAATAAGGTATTTCCAAAACCAAAGCTTTGATAGGCTTTGGTTTTTTTTGCTCCAAGTGAAGCTACTTATTATATAAGCTGATAAAAATTAAGGCTGACTAAGCGAACATAGTCAGCCTCTTTATCAATATGCAGATAATAAGAAACGGTATATATAGATCAAACGATAGGCTTTTATTTGAAGTAAAAAGGGACTGTCAGCGACAGTCCCGTATATTTAACTGTTTCTTATTCTTCAGTTGTTACATCAGAATGCATTTTCTGCCTTTCAAGATATCTGAGAACCTGCTTGTTGCCAAGTCTTTCGTACTCAAGATTCCTTCTGGCTTCTTCTCTGTCTCCAAGAATTCCCCAGAGCTGTTCATCATCAATGTCAGTCTGAAGATTAAGGAAGGCTTTATCGTATGTAAGAGTTACATCTTTAACATAGCTGATAAAGTCGCCACCGGTCTGTGCAGCATCTTTGTAGAATACTATACCGGCAATCTTGTAGAGAGGAGTAGCATTGGGGTACAGAGGTACTTTTCTGAGTTCTCTGTCTCTTACATCCTCAATGTAGTTGGGGTTATTCCATGTAATGGTTTTCCATCCGTCAAAATCAAGAAAACTCATGAAAATATTCTTTTCCTGGTAGTTCTGATCTTCAAGAATGATTCCAAAACCGTTAGGAAAGTTCTTACCAAGAATGTTAACTGTGACACTCTTAAGAACACCAACGTTCTTTACAACACCAAAGCTGTCGTATTTAACGCCTACAAGGTCATTCTCATCTACTCTTTCGTAAGCAGGAATGTCGAATGGAGGTCTAACGATTGCCCATGAGTTATAGGGTTCTTCCGGAAAATGTATTCTTACACCAAGTACAGTCTCTCCGCCGTATCTTGTTGCACCGTCTTTAACAGGTGCAGGAAGTACATATGAAAATCTCTGGTTAGTTACTGTTTTTGCTGATGAAGCAAGCTCAACTTCCCAGTTCTGTATAGCAAGAGAAGTTTTCATGAATCCTTTTTCTTCCTCAGTAAAAGCAGCGCCTGCCTTGTCTGAGAAATTCATAAAAGTAGCTTCATTTTCACCATCTTCCATATCTCCAGCCAGCTGTGCAAAATCTATAAGCACTGTTTCTTCGGCGAAAACAGGAAAAGCTGCGATTATCAACGCTATACTTAGAAGAATTACGAAACGTTTCATCTAATTGCTCCTTATCATATTAATTGCTTTGTCATTTAAAATTATACGAACTGTAAGCCGTTTGTCAACGATTTTTATTTTTTTTGCACAAGCGCTTACATACCTACTCCGTCGGTTCACCGCCTACCGCTATTCTTACCTCCTTCAACTCTGGAAAATTAAAAACCACGGCCTTCTTAACGGTATCAGTAATTCCCTGAAAACTCATCGGCACCGTCTCCGCCGTAGTGATCAGGTTCTCGGTAAAACCGGCATAAAGCGTATCCTTATCAATGATAAGGCTGTCAAGCTTGACTCCTACAGGGAACAGCCGGTAGCGATCGATATCATTCGGACCTAATATCAGTTCATCGATATACAGCTCTACATTCCCTTCAAGACTGTCTCTGACAGGCAGTCTCCGGAGTTCTCCGCTTACATTGATTCCGCCTTCATCCGGAAAAAAAAGAACCCTCTCTATCCTTCTGTCGGCATCAACAAGTATAAAAACAAGCGAGATAAGAAAAAAAACTAAAAAAACAGCTAAAGAAATGAGATTTTTTTTCGATAGCCCAAATACTCTAAAATTCACTCGATCCCCCGTCGGTCATTCTCAAAATCGGTTATAAAATCACTTATACCATTATAAATACCCTTACTCAATTTCTTCAAGTAAGCTGTTGTAGATAATAATTCCGCTTCCTCAGGATTTGTTACGAATCCGGTCTCTATAAGCACAGAAGGCATTCTGGCATTTCTGACCACAAACCATGATTCCTCTTTCGGACCGCGGTTGTCAGTAAGGCTGCCAATCTCTGTATCAAGCGATTTGAGCAGTTTTTCTCCCAGAATCACACTTTCAACTGTCAGTTCTTCCTCAAGCATAGTGTTCAGAATGGGCAGAACATCCTCATCAACATCGGAAAACATTTCAGGATCAATCAAATCCCTTCTATACTCTGGAGGCAGATACCATACTTCAAAACCTTTTGCAGCCGGATTAAATGAAGCATTGGCATGAAGTGAGACGAAGATCATCGTATCATTTTCTTTTAATTCAATACTGTTTGCAAAATCAGTCCGTTCCTCAAGAGTAGGATACCAGTCGTAATCCCTGGTCAACAGGACTTTTATTTCAGGAAATCTTTGTTTCAGCATGGCTTCTGTCTGCAGGGCTATCTCAAGAACCACATCCTTTTCATTTACCCTAATCTTCCCTTCAGATCCCTCATAGTAACCAATGGCGCCCGGGTCCTTTCCTCCATGTCCAGGATCCAGAACAATGCAGGCTACCCTACCTGAACGCTCTTTGTAGGATGCAAAATAGTCCCGAATGCGCTGTACTGAGGCACTGTCCAGCAGGAGCTCACCATTTTCAGCGACACTGCTGCTTACCGGATAATACAGAGATTCATAGTCAAGAAGCAGAAATGTTGCTCCTGAGGCAATACGGACGGAAGCTGTCCCCTTCTGAAGCTCCCATAATCCCTTCCAGTAATCAAATTTCAATTCAGCTCCGGTTTCTTCAGCAATACTGACAATACCTGTCCCGGTATTGTCCTGTGCATAAAGACGGCCTGATGCTGCTGTGATAACTGTTATAAATAGAAGGAACGCAAACCTGTTGAATTTCATCTGTTTCTGACTATATCACGCTTTGTATCGATAGCCCATACACCCCCCTGAATCCCGCCGCGAAGGAAGCAGCGCCAGAAATCAGGATCAAGTTCATCATCTGAGGGACTGCATATTTCTTTTAGTCTTGAGAAGGCATCACCGATCATGGTTCCATGCCAGTCTCTGCAGGTTTCCATACTCAAATCAGGCATTCCGGACAGCTTAACTGTTCTAAGATTCTTTTCATTTGTTAAAGAGAAGGCATCCGGCACCCAGGACCAGCTGCTTCCATAAATAAAATCACGGGTTTCCGAATCACCTGGCTCAAGTCTGAAAAAAAGTTTTCTTACAGCTGTTTCGGCAGCCTGGACAGCAGCATCGTAATTCTCAAGAGCGGAAATACAGTTTGCACATTTCTGTACGTTATTCATGGGAAAAATGACCCGTTCACCCTTTCTTCTGGCGATAAAGACATCCTTAACCCCTTCAACGGAAAGAGCCTCCTGTTCGCCTTCAATTGAACTGATAATGCCGGGAATGGAGATGGCTGCCCGCTCTGCTGAGACACGTTTATACAGAGGCTCAAGGTTTCCGGGGTGTTCACCGGCTGCGATTCGAATTGCAGCAGCTGTTAAATTTATGCCGCTGGAATATGGAAATGTCCAGCCGGACATGAATCCGCCTGAAAGTCTGTTTGCTATCTCTCCGACCATAGCCCCTTTTTTTGATGAATACTTGATATCACCCTTGGCCGCCCCGTTTATTATTCCGAGGGCTTTTATTCCGGCTTTAAAAACCTCAGTAACATTTCTGCAAACATCATCCGGACAGATGGTAGGCATTGTATGCCCCATCTCTATGAAAAATGGGGGGAAAAAAATATGACGGTCGGCAAAACCGCAGATTGTAATCTCACCATCATAAACAAGGGCATCAAGGCTGAACTCAGGCCCGTCCATATATTCTTCTATTATAACTTCACCGGAGAGGGAGGAGGAAACGGCGTTTTCAAACGCTGTTTCAAGAGCCTGCATATCATCAGCATCGGTTATTTTCACGACGCCCCTCGCCCCCATACTGTCTACGGGTTTGAAAACCAGAGGGACTCCAATCTGTTTGACAGCTTCTCTGGCAGTTTCAATATCCTTTACTGACCGGAACTGCGGAGACGAAACACCGGCATCATAGAATGTCTGCCGCATTAAAGCCTTGTTGCTGGCCCTGCAGGCGACATCATATCCAGTGCCTGTAAGCCGGGTCTTTTCAGCGGCAAGAGCTACGGACGCGGAAAAATCGGTTCCTGCAGTGAACACAGCGGAAAGACCGCCGTCATTCTTAAGCCGTAGAGCTTCTTCTGCTATTGCATCACGATCCTTCAAATCAACCTTAGCGAAGCTATCAGCATATTTAATGCCGGGAGCCTCGGTATTAATATCTGTCACATGGACCTGAAAGCCCATTTCTGAGGCTGATTTTATAGCAGGAATCTGCATGATTCCACCGCCGAGTATCATTATTTTTCTGTTGTCCATCAATTAACCTTTCCTCTTCCTGCTGTCGATACGCACAGCATAGACTTCAAATGTATCGCCGAGCAGAAAACATCTGCTGACAGCTGTTAGTATCTTTGTAACAATAAATCTGACAGGTGCTATCAGTTTGTAGTAATGTTCGGGGTTATGAAAAAAACGCTCAGGATGCGGAGCAGGTATCTTTATTTTTCGTACACGAAACCCGTATTTTCTTAACAATCTCACAGATGACTGCGGACTCCATACGGTTAAATGATCAGCAGGGCTGGTATTAAGGAACCCGCCAAGTGAACGCCTAGCACTGATACCGTTATAACTGGGTGTTGAAAATGCAAAGACTCCGCCGGGTTTTACTATCCGGTAAAGATGTTTTAACAGTTCCGGAAGCTGTTCGATATGCTCAATTACATACCACATTGTGACGGCATCAAATTCCTCAATTCCAAAGAGGTCGCCGGGAGAAAAATTTCCCGCCTGTGCTGCGACGGCCCTGAACCCGAGCTCAGAATTAATATACTCAACAGCATCATCGGAGATATCAACTCCGAAAGGCTGAAAACCTTCGGTAAAAGCTGCTGAAAGAAAAGGGCCGTATCCGCAGCCTATGTCCAGAAGATTTTCTCCTGCAGTAAGTTTTCTTATGTATCTGCAACGCTCAATTCCGCTTCTTCTAATATTTTCAAAATCCTCAAGGTATGTTCTGCCGTACTGATTACGGTATTCATCAAAAAAATAATTAGAATTGTAAACAGTCTTTTTCGTATCATAATTCTGAAGAGATATAATTCCGCAGTTTGGACATTTAAAATAAGTTTTCATGACACTTCGGTTTACGGCTTTCAAGTATCCGTTCCCGCATGTTCGGCAGATATTTCGCGGTGTATGTTCCAGATTGATTATAAAATCAGCAAGGTCCATCTGCTTTTTTCCGGACCATGCATCAACGGCTTTTAACAGCCGCTGAGGAGACCTAAGAAAATGATCCAGACGCTTCACATCAGGATTGAGTACTCCGATCTCGGGAATCCCGGCTCTTACAGACAGCATCTTGTGATAATGTGAAGGATTGAACAGTACCACCGGAACTCCGGCGTTTAATGCTTCAAAACATGTGATGCCGAAGCTTGTGACGACAAGATCATACTCCGGAATAAGCATTCTCAGGTTAGGAGGGCAGTCAAGGACATTGACCGATTCCGGAAATGATTGGCCTGAAAACATGGGCCCCCTTACAACTGTCAGCTGTTCCGGTTTAAAAATTCCGGCATCATCAATCATGGAAATCATCTTCAATGAGAGTCCTTCCCTGTCCTCTCCTCCGAATGAAATAAGAATTCTGTCATCTAACTTCAGATTAAAAAAACGCTCAGATACAGATTTTGACGGTTCGGGAAGGTTTAAAAATCCGACGGATGAAATATTCGGCTCACTGTGCTCCATGTTGGGGAGAATATCTATGAGATAGTCAAAATAGTCTCTTGCATTTCCGCCTTCATCAATCCCTATGGTAAGCGTTTTCCCGCTGAAATTGTGCAGTTTCTTTGCAGAAGTCTGTCTTTCATCAAAGATGCATATATCCCATTCTTCCGGATATATACTGTCAATAATTTCCAGAGGTTCTGCTTTTTTAGCCGAGATAAGCTGTTTAATCTCTGAATCTGTATACAGTTCACGGTCAAGATCCGGCAATCCGGTATAGAGCGCGCATTTTATTCCGGGAAGTCTGTGAAACTTTGCGGCAAGTTCGATACAGCGGCGCAGGTGCCCGGTACCGTTCCCCCTGCTTACCGAAGGAATAAGCAGAATACTTGTTGAGGTTTGCTTCGGGGGATTCACACCACCCTCCTGCCGGTTTCAAGCCATGAAAGAAGAACTCTCAAACTTATTGGGCTGTCCTTATAAAGGGAAGCAAAGATTCCGGTAATAAAATTAAAATCTTCTATTGTATCTATTGTGACATGCGTACCCGGAAGACAGAATTCCGCCGGAGCGCTGTGTCTGTTTATTCTAAATAAATCGGGATTCCTGTACAGGTAGGGACAGACATGCTCGTGTTCGTACGGATCTGCAGCTTCTTCTGCAGCCTTCAGTAGGGCGGCGGTCTTTATGACCTCGACGCCCGTACCCAGAGGAGGACCGTCAAAACCGCTGTAATCGGCATCTGCAGAAATGTGTTCTTCAAGCAGCAGCAATGCGGTTTCGCTGTCAACCAGAGGGTTGTCGCCTGTAGCCCTGATAATTGTATCAGGCCGGTATTTGTCTGCGGCCTGACGGAAGCGAAGAAGAACATCATCTTCAGGACCTGAGAATATGCTGAAGCCGTATTTTTCAGCTTCAGGTTTAAGCTGTTCAAAGCTTCCGGGCTCGGTGAGCAGGACATGAGAGTCTGCGTTAATCTGACGAAGGGCGTCCATAGCAAGGCCGACAACTGTTCTGCCGCAGATTTTCATGAGAGCTTTTCCCGGCAGCCGTGAGGATCCAAGTCTGGCCTGAAGGAATACCGCAGTGGAAGAACTCAATTTTCCGGAGCCTCCCAGATCTCGGTAATACTTCCGGCTTCCATCCTGAACCTGTAGCGGTTTTTGTATACCCAGTCTCTGGCTTCACGGAACTCACGTAGAGAGGTGAAGAAGCCCTCGCTGCTCTTGAAATGATAAGGGAGAAAACGCCCGGCAGGAATCTGTCCTGAATCTCCGGTGAACCTTACGGTCAGGTTTTTAAGATAGAAAAACCTGTAGCTTCTATCGGGAGTTATTGATTCCTGGGGTATTTCATCGAGATATTTTATCCGGAATGATGTACTGCAGTGAATTTTCTCTCCCCACATATAGGCTCTGAAACCGAAATCAAGCTTCTGCCAGTACATTCCAGCAATTCTGGAATCGTATCCGCCAAGCTGTATAAAACGGTCGCGATCATATATTCCGCAGTAATCAAATGGAAATAGACTGTCCATACCGTCAACAGAGGGAGGCAGATGAACAATTTTCAGTTTTTTCTTCATAAAAGCGGGACTTATAATGGTTGGAACTGTGAGCTGCTTCCTGGACTGAAGCAGAGGAACAGTGCACAGGCAGCCTGCATCTGCTATCCGCTCAATGAGCCTTTCAGAAAGACCGCCGGCAGGGAGGGCCATATCATCATACATAACCAGCACGTACTTTGATGAAGCTTCCTCTATTCCAATGTTGATTTTCTCACCCTCGGTAGTGATATTTCGGAGTGTAACGAATTTTATTTCAGGAAATTTTACGGAAAGCGATTCGACATCATATCCGCTGCCTTCACCTTCAATAGTAATTATTTCATAAACATTAAGTTTAACCAGAGAAGTCAGTATTTCATTCCTGAAGACACGGCCTCCACGGCTTAAAAGAACTATGGAAATAAATGAGGGACCTTTTCGTATGGTGGGATCCTTTCGGCCGCCCACTACCGTGTAGTTTACTTTCTCAATAATTGAAGGTGTAGTATTCATCACATTCGAGGCAGATTCCCCGGTATTCCCCTCTCAGCTGCTCTTCATAAGATGCAGCACCGTTTTTCCAAATAATTTCAATATCCTCGTTGAGGATATTCCCGAAACTAATACCTGCTTCAAGATCCTCCCGGCATAGAGGGACGGTTCCGTCAATAAGCACAATCATATCGCGCTTCATATGCCAGCAGGGAAGACGTTTTACAGGTGAAAGATCAGAGACTTTCATCTGCTCAAGCCTGCCGCAGTACCAGTCGTATTTCTGAATAATAACATTATTCGTCTTTTCTTTCCAATATTTATAGAAATGCTCTATATCCTCTTCGTTCTGCTTCATCCTGACAGCCTGAACCCATGTATTGGCCGGCGAAACAGAAAGAAGGAATTCGGCAGTGCGGTATGCTTCATTATATCCCCCTCCGCGCAGTGAGGTATAGATTTTCTGATCCAAGGCATCAAGATCAACTATCCAGGTGATCCGGCTGGAGTCCATACTGAGTATATTTTTCAGCCTCTGCTCGTCCCAGCCTATACCCGAGGTCTCAATCAGAAGCCCGAAATCTGTTTTTTCCAGAACCAGGGCGGCCAGTTCATCAATTCTTGAATGCTGCGAGGGTTCATTCCGGACCGACAGGCTTACTGTCATATCTCCTGAAAAAGCTGAAAGTTTATCAAGAATAAGCCGGAAATTTTCTGTTTCCATTTCTGTTATGCCGCAGTCTTTCAAAACTGTCCCGTTATCGGGGAGATAAGCCACCTGCTGAGCTGAGCCGGCTGTAGTTTCAACTTCGCAGAAAGCGGGCAGGGTCCGAAGCAGACTTCCGTGCTCTCTGATAATATCAAGCACACGTTTCTCAGAAACTTTATCGGAAAAAGGGAGCTCAGCATCAACATCCATGCTGCCTATAAGGCCTATCATCTTCTGCAGCAGAATAAAATTCCTCTTTGTATCGGGGAAAAGGTTGATTCGGTAAAGACGCATATCCTCTGGCGATATTTGAGTTTCCAGATCAAAGCTGTTAATTTCCTTTTCTATAACGGAAAAAAGAGCCTTCCGACCGGGAACAATCTCATGTTTAAGCGATATTGTCTCAAGAGCCGGCAATATCGAAGATTTTATTATCTCAAGACTTAAACCGGCAGGATATCCGTCGGCGAAGGTGTATTCAGCGAAATATTTTAAGTGATTGGCATACATATTTTCCGCCAGCTTTAAATCAATCAGCGGACAGTCGGCATGCAGATAAAAGATATTATCAAACCCGGACGAAAGATCGGTTAAAGTTTTTATCAGTGAGGTGACAGAGCTCTTGTCAGCAGCAGCGATTTCAAACCCATCGGGAAATGATGAAGTATCAGTTCCCTCCTCTGCGAGGATTACCCTTGAAGAACATTCGGAAATCTTCAGTGCGGTTTCGAACCCCAAATCGAGCGAAGTTTTTCCCGGGAGGAGTTCCTTAAAAGCATATTCTGTAATAAACAACGTGTTTACAATTACAATATTTCTCATAGTCTGATTATCGACATAAATTATAATCCATTTTATGACAACTTGCACAGTCGTGCAGATAACTTATCTGTTGAACACCTCATTGTAAAATAGTATTCTGTTCCGCAGTATGATGCCCGGATTTAATGATAAAATATTCAGCGTATCTGAGATAACCTCGCTTATTAAGGAAGTTCTTGAAACAGGATTCAGGGAAGTCCGAATCAGCGGAGAAATATCCAACTGCAGGCCATCGAGTACAGGACATCTTTATTTCACCCTGAAAGACAAAGATGCGATGATAAGCGCTGTCATGTTCAGAGGCAGGTATTCAGCCCTGCCTTTTAAACCTTCAGACGGAATGCTTGTGAATGTTACAGGCAATATATCTGTTTATGCCCTTCGCGGCTCATACCAGATAATCTGCGACAGTATTGAGAAAGCAGGAGAAGGCGATATCCTTGCGATGCTGGAGAAACGCAAGAGAAAGCTTGCGGAGGAAGGCCTTTTCGACAGGGAACTCAAGAAGCCCCTGCCGGTATTCCCCTCAAAGATTGCGGTCATCACCTCTCCTACAGGTGCAGCTGTAAAGGATATACTCAGGGTTACAAGGCGACGCAATCCAGGTCTTGATATAGTCATCCTGCCTGCCCCCGTTCAGGGTGAAGAGGCCGCCGAAAAGATAGCAGCACAAATACGATACGCTGACCGGCACCGGATGGCTGATGTTATTATAACCGGAAGAGGCGGTGGTTCGCTGGAAGATCTTCTGCCCTTCTCAGAGGAATGCGTAGTTAGAGCTATAGCCGAATCGGACACCCCGGTAATTTCAGCCGTCGGACATGAAATTGACACATCGCTATCCGACTTTGCAGCGGATGTCTCAGCTCCTACCCCATCGGCAGCCGCTGAAATTGTAAGCTCCGGCAGGGACGATATTTTAAGAAGGATACAGACAATTTCTGATAACCTTATTTCAGAAATAGGCAACCGGAATGAGAGAATCAGGCTTATGCTTGAGCGATATACCGGTAAAAATATTGAAGAAACCTTCTTTATCATGATACAGCCGGTACTGGCCCGATTCGATGATCTAAAGGAAGGACTGCTTAACAGCTTCAGCAGGACGGTCACCGAAAAACGCTATCAGCTTGACTCGGCGCTAAGAGAGCTGAAGGCTGTATCGCCTCAGTCAATACTGGAACGCGGATTTGCGATAGTGACTGATGCAGAAAGCGGAAAAACAATTCTCAGTGCTGATGAAGCGGAAGCCTGTTGTAATGCCGCAATACGCTTCCATGACGGAACCGTTTCAGCCACTTTAAATGAAAAACTTCCGGAAGGAGATGAGAGATGAAGAACTTTGAAGAAAGACTTAACAGACTTGAAGAAATAAATGACTCTATAAAAGGCGGTGGAAGTCTTGATGAGTCGCTCAGGCTTTTCGAAGAGGGTATAAAACTGGCAAAGGGACTTGAAAAAGATCTTTCAAAGGTGGAGAGGAAAATCGAAATTCTGATTAATGAACCTGTAAAGGATGATGCAGAAGACGAACCGAACCTTGAGCTGTTTCCGGAACTTAACGAGGCTGAATAGAAGCGCTGTTGAGCACGCTCACCTCTATAAAATCACCGACCGATACACTGTTACGTTCAAACCATCCGCTGTTCATTTCAAGTGCATACCTGACGGATCGGCTGGACTGAACAGCTCTCTGAGAAAGCGGCTCCATTTCATGGATTTCCCTGATCTGCCCGTTCGAAGATATATATGCGATAGCGAGAGGGATTTTAGTATTCTTCATCCAGAAAGAAAGCATCTGATCTGCTTCAAATACAAAGATCATCCCGTGCATCTCGGGCATTGAATCACGATACATCAGACCCTGCTGCCTTGAGGCATCATTGTCTGCAATTTCAACTGTCACCAGCCTACCGCCGACAAGCATCTCTACGGTTTCAAGCTTTTCTGACCTGCCGGATGCAAAAACGAATGCTGCAGCCGCAGTTAAAATTGTAAGGATTATCAGTTTTTTAAGGTTAATCATATTCTCTCCGGAGCAGCTAAAAACTATCAAGAAATGATTCACGGCCCATTTCCATGGCGGATTCACCGCTGGCGCTCTCTTCCTGCATTTTTTCAAATGCAGCGCGATCAAGGTACTTTATATTAAGAGGTCTTTCAATACTGACTATTACATCATCGTTTTCCCAGTATATCTTCCGGGGATCTAGGTAGTCGGGGTCACCGTATTTTTCAGTAAACTTTGAGAAGACACTGTAGTGATCAATATATTCCTGATCGAGCATCAGTAGAATTGAAAACAGTCGTCCTTCGCTGAACTGAAAGAAGGCTCGATCGATATAGAGGCTTCCATCACAGTCGATCAGCTGATCAGCGGTTCCCGGCATCATCGATACATCGGGTTCGCCCCTGTACATAAACTGCGGACTCTCACCGAGTTTCAGTTTAACTTCATCAGGATTCATCCCCAGAAGAATTCCCTCGTAGCCACCAGGAAGTACTTCCTGAGAGAAACAGGGTATAGCAATCGACAATAATATAATAACTGCTGTAAATAGCTTTTTATTCAAGATTACGCTCCGCTTATATTATCGGAAAATTTCAGAATGATATTAAAGCGCTTGTAATTGAAAGTTCCTGGATGTACATTATTTATATGTATTCAAGATTCAGGCTATCGTTCCTCCTGCTGATATTTCTTTCATCTCATCTGTTTGCCGAAGCTTCATTCAACATTGATAACATCAGTTTTTCTCCCGGATCAGGAGAAACCGCATACCTGAAAATAACCTCAATACCGGATTTGTCAAAGGTTTACATAGACGGAAACTACAGCGGACGGACCCCCTACAATGAGCAGCTGCCTGCGCAGGGACAGCACAGGATTGAAATCAAAAAGGCCGGATATACCGATTTATCCTTCTGGATTGACTGCAGAAACAACAGTCATATTGAAATAAAAGCTGAACTTGAACGGATTGAGGGTATGGTGGATATTGAGGTAAGCCCCGCTGATGCTGATATATTTATTTCAGGCAGTAAATACGGCGTCGGAGAGCACAATCTTCCCGCCGGACTGTACTCGGTGCATATAAGAAAATTCGGTTATGAAGACTACAACAGTCAGATTCTGATTACAGGAGAAGAACCGGTTATTTTGAATGCAGTACTGAAGAAAGCGGATTTCCGCCTGGCCTCATTAAGCACGGATAAAAGAGTATTCAACCCGCACAATTCAGGGATTCTCGGCTCAATGAAAGTTGACTTTGCAGTTACGTCTGAGGGCGCCGGTTATGCAGAAATAATTTCAGCCGGAAGGACTGTAAAAACCATTGATTTTGAAGAATTCTCAGGCAGAAATAATAATTTTATCTGGGACGGGAGTGATGATGAAGGCAACACTCTTGATGACGGATTATATACAATTAAAATTGAGGTTGTTTCAGCTGACAGCAAAGAATCAGACACGGAAGAGGTTGAAATTGAAATTGACAGCAGTATTTACTACTTTCCAGCGGTAATCAGTATTTCCGGTTCAGGGCTGAGCAGCTGCCCGGCGACAGAATGTCTTCCGACCGGAGTTTTTCAACTGTCAAGCGGAATAAGTCTGCTTGATTTTTCTTCTCCTGATATCGAGATTCCAGCATATATAAGGTATTCTGTTATAGAAAGACTTGAACTTGCCTTCCGCTTATCTGTACTGATTAATTCAACCGGGGAACGGGAACCTTCGGGAACAGGCATTGCTCTTCTGAACTTCAGAATTACGGACTTCATTGAAATGTTCAGCTTAAACGGCATAATATCTGGAGGATACACTAATTCAGCAGATGCAGAACTTCAGTCAGACTACTGCCGAATAGGATTTAACCTGCCGCTTGAGTTGAGTACCGGCACACAGAAACTACCCTTCTCATTCGTTCTGGCCCCCTCACTATATTGGAACTATATGGAGGAGCAGAAGTTTCATGCAGGATTATCAGCCGGTGCAATTGTGAAAGCAGTAAACTGGTCTACCGGGCTTTCAGGAAGGCTTGAAACAGGCCGTTTCGGTGAGGAATTTACTTCAGCCGGTGCAGTTTCCACAGCTGTAGATTTTTCATATTTCCTGCCGGGGCTGCCTGCTGTGGCCGGGCTCCATTTCATTATGGATATAATACCCGAAGCAGTTTACAGCACAGGAATTTCTGTTAATTTATTCAATTGATTTTATTGACGTCCTGAATGATGCTCAGCATTTAATGCCAATCCGTCCTGTATAATCGATTCGGTTAAGAAGGATTGGATCCCGGCCTATGAAATAATCATCGACAGCAGTCCTGGCTCCCGTAAAATGACCGTAATCATCTATTATCAGAACCCCCCTGCTGCAAAGAACAGGATACAGAATTTCAAGTTCAGCCTTTGTCGATTCATACCAGTCTGTATCAAGCCTTAGAATACTTAAGGATTCGGGAACGATCTTATTAAGCATTTCTTCGACAGGCCCCTCAACAAAGATGAAATTATCTTCAGGATAGCCTGTCTTCTCCAGGTTTTGCCGAACTGCTTCAACACCGACGGCCCAGTGACCGAATCCGGGACCGCGGCCCCTGTCGTCGGCAAGCCATTTTTCCCTGACGCTTCTGCCGTTGGAAGCAATAAAATCATGTTCGGAGGGTTCGGGCATTCCGCTGAATGTATCATAAAGATAAATCTTCCGGTCTTTCACTCCAAGCTCAAGCAGGGTCATAGCCGCTATCATACAGGAACCGCCCTTCCAGACACCGCATTCGGCAAAGTCTCCCTGTACGTCATTTAAAATGATATACCTTACAGCATTATACAGAGCATAACCGCGTTCCACCGAGGTCATGGTGAAAGCCTCAGACTTTTTCCAGATTTTTTTAAACTCCGGCTCCATATCTATAAGATACTGATCGGGAGGTATTACTCCAAAGCCCCTTCCCCTGAGTTCATCTGCGGTTCTGCGATCATCAGCTTTCATATTTCCTGCCTTAATCAAGCATTGTTAAAAATTCCTGTTCACTCACTATCTTAACACCGAGTTTTTCGGCCTTTGTCTTTTTACTTCCGCCGCCTGCTCCGCACAGCAGATGGGTGGTATTACCCGTCACCTGACTAACGGTTTTGCCGCCCCGTTTTTTAATTTCTTCCAGAGCGGCTTCTCTTGGCTTGTAATTCTCAAAACTGCCGGTAATACACCAGCTCTGTCCGGAGAAAATGCCCTCTGAGGGTGCGGTATCGGAAGGATCCGCTTCAAAACACAGACCAGCTTTTTTTAAAGCTTCAATCCGCTCAAGCATTGCGGGATCGCTTAGGGCATCTATGATAACATCAGCAGTTCTTTCGCCTATTCCGTGAATAGAAGTAAAGACTTCTGAATTACCTGCTTTTGCAGCTTCAATCAACGCATCGATTTTATAAAAACCTGCCTCAATAAGAAGCTCTGAAGCCTTCCGGCCCAGATCCGGAATACCAAGAGATGTAAGCACCGTCGCAAAGGAATTATTAAGACTTTTCTTTATTCCGTCCAGGATGAGTTTAATCTTCTTTTCACCAAAGCCTTTTTCATCGGCCAGGGTTTCATAGTCAGCGGTAAAAATATCCGGAGTATCGTGGATGAGGCCTTTTTTAATCAAAAAATCTACAGTCTCAGGGCCGAAATTTTCAATGTCCATCTGGCCCTTACCGATGAAAAAGAAGATCCTGCCTCTGATCTGATCGGGACAGTCACGGTTTGTACAGAAGTGATGCGCGCCTTTTTTACTGAGGGCGGAACCGCAGCTTGGGCAGTCTGACGGGAAATGCCATACGGCAAGTGAGTTCTCCCCCTTCTCCACGACTTTTTCAACGGCCGGTATTACATCACCGCGTTTTGAAACAGCAACGGTATCACCCGGGGCAAGCTCAAGCATGTTGATATATTCTTCATTGTGCAGAGTGACATTGGAAACTGTTGAGCCGCCAATCAAAACAGGTTCAACCCTGCCTACTGGAGTTATACGCCCTGTCCGGCCGACCTGTACATCGATATCCTTGAGGATGGTAATGCCGGCGGCGGATTCAAATTTGTATGCGATTGCCCAGCGGGGATGATGGCCTGTATATCCAAAAGCTTCCCTTGCAGAGATTTCATTCACCTTCACCACAAGTCCGTCAATTTCATATGGAAGAGAAGGCCGAATATCAGTCCTTTCCTTAATATACACTCTTAGTTCATCAACGGAATCGAGAAATCTTGATGACGGATTAATACGAAACCCCAGCTGTGCAAGTTTCTCAAATATTTCCTTCTGATTTCCCGAAAAGTTTTCAAAAAAGCCCTCATAAACAAAAATATCAAGAGGGACTCTGGCAACCTCCGAGCTTTTTTTCCGTCTCACAGTTCCTGCAGCCAGATTTCTGGGATTTGCGTATGGAACTTCCATTCCGGCGTTGAGCTCTTCAAACTTTGAAACCGGAAGGTATATCTCTCCGCGAACGGCAACATTCAGCGGCTCGGGAAGTCTCAGGGGCACTGAACCTATGGTTGACACATTTGCGGTGACATCGTTTCCGATATATCCGTTGCCCCTTGTAACAGCTCTCTGCAAACGGCCGTCGACGTAGTAAAGAACTATCGAGATACCGTCAATCTTTTCTTCTATTGAGAAAGTTATGTCTCCGCCGGCATTTTTTGATGTTTTTTCCATCCAGGCCACAACATCCTCTACAGAATATGCCTTATCAAGAGAAAGCACAGGAATGCTGTGCTCAACTTCCGGAAGATCCGAAGCCAGATCCGAGCCGACTCTTTTTACAGGAGAATCAGGTTCTGCAAGTTCAGGATATTCATTTTCAAGTGTCTGAAGGCGGTCAAACAGGCTGTCATATTCACTGTCAGCGGCACTAGGGCGGGCCAGCACATAGTATTCGTGCTGATATAAACGAAGGAGATCCGAAAGTTTCCGAATCTCCTTTAATACTTCATCTTTTTCCATCAGGTACTAATCCAATCTCCTTACGAATGCATCAGCATAACCTCCGGAACGGAAATTGTAAAGAAGTGCGCCACTCTCATCAGCTGAAAGCGGGCCGACAAGAAGTTTGTACCTTGTTACACCGGCAGATGAATCAGTCAGTATGATTAGCGGATAACCTTCATTCAGCTTTCCGGCCGCACTGACAGCAGAACTCTTTTCACGAAATGAGCCAATCTGAAGATAATGATAACTCTGTTCCAGGGCTGCAGCCATCACGATTCTTTCAAGATTAACAGAAGGCGGAACCGCTGCGGGTGTCACTGCCTCGGGAGCAGCTTCCTCCGGTTCAGCCGTAACTTCAGCAACAGTTACCTTTTCCGGTTCCGGCTCGGGAGTTGGTACTGTTTCAGCAACTTCAGTTTCAGTACCTTCCATTGTTTCAACAGTCCCGGCAACCGGTGGTCTGGCTTCCGCCGGCTCCATACTTATCGTTACATCATCACGGTATTCCGGCATCTTTTCCGGCTCGGGAAGAGTCTCATCTACAGGAGCTTCAACGATCTCATCAGGAGCCTCGCTGAAATCGATATCATCCGCGGAAGGTATCTCAGCAACAGTTCCCGAGATATCCGGTAAATCAGCGAGTTCGGGGGAATAATCTTCTTTCATAGGTTCAATATATCCGTCGGCAACCTCTACCGGCGTCCTGTCCGCCATTCCCGGCAGCTGCGGAAATGCATCATAACTCATATTCCCGTAATCCTCAGTAAGCGGAGCGGCTTCTGAAAGTTCCGCAACCAGAACCCGGCCTTCAGATTCTCTTTCAGGCAGTCCGGGAGAAGGTGTAAATGTTTTGCTCACTGCCGGTTCCATCGGATAAGCTTCCGCCATTTCCGAATCTCCCACAAGTACAGCCATCAACTGTTCAGGGATATATATAGAAGGAAAGTCTGTAAGATCTCTGCTCAGCTCAGAATCTGCCGATGCGGGATAATAGTAATCGCTTGCTTCTGTCAGAGTTTCAATTTCTGGATCTTCTGTCTCAATTTTCTGGGGAACATTTGTAATTCGGTAATTTGCCTCATATTCCTGTACAGGAGCTGTTTCTCTAAGTCCGGAGGAGAGGAGTCTGAGTTCCGGTTCTTCCGGTATATAACCGCGATCATCATCTGTTAGAGTCGTGACAACAGGCGGAATAATGTCAGGAGCTTCTTCAGTATCAACTGCTCTTGTAATTGCATTCTCAGGTTCAGCGGCTTCAGCAACCTCAACAGGCTCATTTACTTCAGGGAGCTCAGTAATATCAGGGACAGTTTCTGTTTCCGGATCAGGAATGGCTTCAACTTCAGGCTCCGGTTCCGGTTCAGGCTGCAGAACTTGCTCTGACTTTGTACTGTAATTTCCGTAAACCATTGATTCCGGGTCGGTAAGTGAGGCTGCAGGATTAAGGTCCGGATCAGGATTATAGGCCAGATCATCATGCAATATAGAACGTTCCGCGTTATTATCTGAAATCATTTTAACCCTGATTCTGGAGATATCATTGCGGTATATACCGAGCTCACCACCCGCCTCTGTAGAAAGAAGCATCAGCAGACCCGAATTATCCAGACGATCTACAATTATTACCCTGACTCTTTTTCCATTTTCAATATTCTCAACTTCAACGAAAGAATTCTTAGGAAATGAATTTGATGCACCGTAAAGACCTGAATTAGGGAACTCCCCGTATCGGCCCAGCGCAGCACTTCCCTCCCAGACTGATTCTGATGAGATATTAAATACTGGAATCAGAATAAGCATCATAAGTGCCAAAGTGACTGCAGTAAGTTTTTTAAAAATTACAGACATAAGAGACTCCTGTTCCATTAATCGGAATAAAATCTACGCATGTTTATATTTATTTACACCTCAGATACCTGAAACTGCATGTTCGCCGATGATTTTTCCTGCAAGTGTAAAAACATCAAGAATATCCTTTGCAATATCAGAGTTCAGATCATCAAGCCATAGCTCTTCAGTAGACAGTATATTCTTTCCCTTATCATCACTGAGGCTGTATTCCGCCCTTTCAGGTATTGGTAGATTTTCTCCTATTTCAGATGGATAGATAACCCTGACATGAAGAACAAGTCCGGCGCCGCATTCCTTTGCAAAATCTGCAGTCTTGCTCTCATCCAGCTGATTAAGCAGTACATTGGTAATTATATGCCCCTGTTCAAAAAAGACATCCATAATTCCGTCTTCAAAGCATCTGGCAACTGTAACGGGCCAGTCTTCACGCTCTATTGCCGGGTTATTATCGTCAATACAAAGAATAACTGTCTCGGCGCTCACAACGAATGTCGTCAGCAGAAATATAGCAGTAAATATAATTTTCAGTTTTCATACACTGATTATCGGAATTGCACGTCCAATCTTGAAGCTATTCGATTATCGTGATAGTTTACAATGTAATAATTGAGTCTCTGAGAAATTGATTTTTCAGAGGTTCCCATACTCAAAACCGGAGAGTCTATGCCCAGCGAAAATATTCAGCCTACAGTAACAGAACAGGAAGAAGATGAAATATCACTGATGGATTTGATTGGAGTACTGGCAAAAAGGTGGAAGTTCATTTTTTTCAGCACCTTCGCCGCCGCTGTCTTTATTGCAGGTTATTCAGTTCTTTCACTGGTGCTTCCTGCAGATTCACCCTTAAATAAGCTGCCCAATATCTTCAGACCGGAAGTTATCGTTCGACTCCAGGATTCTTTAAGTTCATCGGGCATTCAGAGCATTCTTAACAGCAGCGACCTTGGAATACTATCCGGCCTTGTAGGATCAAGCGGGGGCTCATCAAACTCGGATCTGGCACAGGCTCTCATTGTCGGCAACACCATAGCAGATCAGATTGCCGAAGAGTTTAATTTCGTAGAATTATTCGGTATAGAAAAAAATCCAGTATCTTCAAGCCGGAGAATGTATACAGAAAACCTTAAAACAGATTTTGATTCATCAACGGGCTTCATGACCATCGGTTATGAGAATACAGACAGGGAATTCGCTACACGGGTTGTAAACCGTTCACTCGAACTTCTTGAAGACAGGTTCCGCGGTCTTACAATGGAAAATATCATTACAAAAAAGGCATTTCTTGAAGAGCGCATTGCTGATCAGGAGGCTGAACTTACTAAATCCCAGAACAAGCTGATTGATTTTCAGAAAACCTACGGAATAGTCGATATTGAAACTCAGACTGCAGCCCAGATTACCGAGCTTACACAGATGAACTCAAACCTCATTCAGAAGGAAGTTGAACTTAAGAACCTTCAGGAAAAACGAAGGGCTGAGGATCCTCAGGTGAAGCGACTTGAAAACGAAATCAGCGACCTCAGGGAACTTATAAATGCCAAGACTGCCGGTTTCAAGGATTATTCCTCATCATCCGACTATATTCCCCAGAATAAACTGCCGGAACTGTCTGCAATCTATCTGAATCTTAAAAGCGATGTGGAACTTCAGAGCCAGCTCTACCTGACAATCAAAAGTCAGCTTGAATCGGTTAAGCTCGAAGAAGCCGACAATTCAAAACAGTTTCAGATAATCGAACGTGCAGAAGTTCCCGAGCTGAAGGCAAGACCCAGCCGTTCCAAGATCTGCATGATCGTCACCATCGCAGTAATGTTTCTCTCAATTTTTGCAGCTTTTATAATGGAATACTTCGACAGAGTCAAAGCAGATCCGGTTGAATCTGTTAAGCTTAAAGAGATAAAGAAAAACCTGAGACTGAAAAAATGAATTACTACGCTGTTCAGGTAAGAACAGGTAAAGAGGATAATTTTATACGTCTTGTAAAGCTGAAAATGAAAAATGCCGGCTATCCCGAGGATAAGTGCAGAGATATAATCTGGCCCCGAAGGCGGCTCAGCGAACGTAAGGGCGGAGTCGTCAGAAGGAATCTAAAACCGCTGTATCCGGGGTATATATTCTACTGCGGTGATGAAATTGACAGTGAGCTTCACTGGATAATCCGCAGAACCCCGGGCTTTTACAGATTCCTTAAAGACAATAAAAATGTTCAGCCCCT
>OZ223266.1:0-143842 GCA_965140585.1 Spirochaetia bacterium | reverse complement strand
TGCAGTTGTATACACAGTAGATAAAGATAAAACAATAGCTCAAGCAATTGCAGTAAGCGGAGGAAGAATCTCTGCCGTTGGTTCTGAAGATGAAATGCAGAAATACATCGGTAATGAAACCGAGCTTGTTGACCTCGAGGGGAAACTTATTCTCCCGGCTTTCGTCGATTCCCATATGCATCCGGCAAGCAGTGCTGTTGTTTATGTATTTCAGATCAAACTTCATGATCTTTTCACAAAGGAAGAATACCTGGAAAGAATCAATGATTTTGTGAAATCACATCCGGAAATGCCGGCTTACCAGGGTAAGGGTTTTTATCGTGCAATATTTGATGAAGTCGGCCCCAGGAAAGAAGACATTGATGTAATCAGTCCCGATAAACCGCTTGCAATCCAGTCTGTCGACGGGCACTCAGTCTGGGCTAATTCAAAAGCGCTTGAGATGGCAGGTATTACAGCCGAAACACCGGATCCTCCAGGCGGAGTAATCAAGCATGATCCTGAAACAGGCGAACCTTCCGGACTGCTTTCTGAATCGGCAATGGGCCCGATTCTTGAACTTTTTCCTGCCCCCACAAAGGCTGAATACAAGGAAGCACTGCTCTGGCTTCAGAAATGGTTCAACTCAGTCGGACTTACAACATGTCATGACGCCATCACCCCCTTTGAACCCGACTATTATGATGCTTTCGAGGAACTTGCTGAGGAAGGAAAACTTACAGTACGCTACAGAGGCTCCTGGAGTATGTATCCTGAACTTACTGGCGGAGGCGAAGGTCAGAGAAAAGACTTCAAACCTGAAATGACTCTTGATGAAGCAATCAGTCATGCACAGAAACTATCTGCGTCTTTTAAAACCCCGTACTGGAAGGTGGAATCATTCAAGTTCTTTGCCGACCAGGTTATTGAAGAAGAAACGGGGCTGATGAAGAAGCCCTATAAAAACAGGGATGATAACTGGCATGGAATTAAGGTATGGGATCAGGAGTTTCTGAAAGAGGCTTTCCGTAAAATTGATGCAATAGGTTTTAATATACATACACATCAGATTGGTGATGGTGCTGCAGAGCTTGGCCTCGAGGCTCTTGAGTACGCGAGAGAAAAAAACGGACCAAGGGATTCCAGGCACACCTTTGCCCATGTTCAGGTAATTGAACCCGAAGATGTAAAAAGAATGGCTGCCATGGGAATGAATGCCGTTATTGCACCCTACTGGTCAATAGTCGATGATTACTATTGGGAACTCTATGTACCCTACCTCGGTGAAGAAAAAGCCTACAACGCACAATATCCTGCGGCAAGCCTGATGGAAGCAGGAGTAAACACTTCTTTTCACTGCGATTTTTCAGTAACCGAGCCGGACTACGGATGGGCAATCTACAGTGCCATGACCAGGACACAGCCCGGGAAAGTATTCAGAAAAGAAAAGGGTGAGCGTGCAGATAAATATCTTCGTACTACCGATTATTCTGTGAAGCCCGAGTACGGAATGGCCTGCCCACTCGGAAAGCCCGAAGAAAGGCTTAGTCTTGAACAGGCTATTGAAGCATCAACTATTAACGGAGCCAAGGCTGAATTTCTTGAAGCGGAAATCGGCTCTATTGAGCCTGGAAAATCAGCAGATTTGATCGTTCTGGACAGAAATCTTTTCGAGATAGATGTTGAAGAAATTGCAGATATGAAAGTTCTGATGACTTTCTTTGAAGGACGTAAGGTATATTCAGCCTGAAATAATAATTGTTTGAACGGTCATACAAAAATGTAGCCTGAAATATTCTTTCATACATTTATGTAAGAACGTGTCATAAAGCAGGGGAAATAAATTACTGTTTTAACAAAAATTGCGATGTATATTTTATGTAAAACAAAAAATATACATCTTGGCATATATTTTGCAATAGAATATTAAATTTTTTAAAGGGGATTTGGATGAAAAATAACACAAGACCTTTCAGGAGCGTAGTGATGCTCGCTCTTCTCGTGCTGTTTTCGGCCGGACTTGTTTTTGCCGGCGGCTCACAGGAAAAAGTGGAAAAAACAAGACTTAATGTAGGCTGGACAGCCGGACAGAGTCTTGAATCAACTATAGTAGATGAAAACTGGCAGTACCTTGAAATGGGTTGTATTCTCTGGCAGCTTACATATGATCAGGTATTTATCATGGGTGATGCTGAGAGCGGATATGAACCTCAGCCGATGATTGCAAAAAGCTGGGATGTTTCAGAAGATAAAAAAACATGGACATTTTATCTTAGAGACGACATAAAGTTCACCGACGGTGTTCCTTTAACAGCTGAGGACCTTGCATTCACACTTGAATACCTGCCTGCATCAGATCCTGCATGGGAAATGGTAGACTTTGACTATGACACTTTTGAAGTAATCGATGACTACACATTCCAGGTTACAATGAATCTGACTTTCGGTATGCCCTACCCGCCTCTATTCTGGATGCCCATCCTTCCTAAACACATCTGGGAAGAGTATAAGGATGATATGAAATCCTATGACAATGCACAGATGCTCGGTTCAGGTCCATACAAGCTTAAAGAGTTCAAAACAGGTCAGTACATCTGGCTAGAAGCCAATGAAGACTACTGGGGCGGAAAACCAGGTGTAGATGAAATCGTATTCAAGATATATGGTACTGAAGATGCCAGAAATATGGCAATGCAGACAGGCGATATCGACATGATCGGATACCTTGGTGTCGAACCGAATACACTTGACGGTTTCAAAAAAACTGAAGGTATAGAGATTATAACCTCTCCAGATATCAATCTTTACTGGATTAACTTCAACCTTCACCAGGAAAACGGTATTCAGGATCTTGAAGTAAGGAAAGCAATAATGCAGGGAATCGATGTACAGAGAATCATCGATATGGCGCTTGTCGGCTACGGAACCCCAGTTGACAGCCTTGTTTACCCCGAGCTTGAGTGGTACAACAAAGACGTTAATAAGTATCCTTATGATCCTTCAAAGGCAAAAGCTATCCTCGACGCAGCCGGATACAAAGACACTGACGGTGACGGTATAAGAAACGAAAAGAACGGCGAAAACATGGTTTATGAACTGATGGTGGGCTCTGATTATTCAGAACAGATTAAAGCCACTACCATTATAAAGGAAGAGCTTGCTGAAATAGGTATCAAAATTGAGCAGAAGATTGTAGACCTTGATACTTACTATACATTCCTTTATGCTCCGGATGAGGATCAGTTCGACCTTTCAATCTCAACCGAGGGACCAGGTCCTAACGGTGAGTGGTTCTGGGACTTCTGCCGCAGCTGGGACGGCGGTGGTGCCGGTTGGAACACAGCTTATTATAGTAGTAAGGAATTCGATTCCGCAATGGATAAAATGCTTTCTGCAGCTACTTTTGAAGAGAAAAACATGTACAGAATGAAAATGCAGAAAATTATTTCTGAAGACCTTCCCTACGGACTTCTCTACCGAAAAACACTTATATGCCCTGTAAATACAGCTGATTTCACAGGATTTACAGCAACAATGGGCGGTACAGCTACCTGGATCAACCCATGGTCATACTACAGAGCAACTGCAAAATAATTTCAGTTCGCTGAACAATTAGAAACAAAGGCTGAGCGGTTTTCCGTTCAGCTTTTTATTTTTGCATCCGGAAACTGATTGCTGGATGCAAAAGCTCTATTTCACAGCCCCGGAGACAAGTTCCTTCATCTTGATTATACGGTAGAGGGTTCTGTTAACCGGTACATCAATACCGAGTTTATCCGCAAGCTCAATGAGTTTTCCGCTGAAAGAATCGACTTCGGTACGTCTTCCCGCCTCCATATCCTGAAGCATGGAGGTTTTATTATCCGGCCCCAGTGTATTAAGAATTGAATACCAGCCGCTTATATCATCTTCATGCAGATTAACACCGAACGCAATGGCAACATTAACCGTTTCCCTCATGGCAGCTTCCATCAGAAGCTGAATTTCGCGTTCACTGTGAAAGATGCCGTATTTAGCTCCTGTTACAGCAGAAACCTGATTCACACCAATATTAATCATCCACTTCCACCAGAGTGAACGCAGAATATCATCCTGTATTTCAGTTGCAATCCCGCAGGTATTCAGGAATTCTGCTGCAGAACTCAGGACCGAAGTTCTGCGGCTGTGTTCCGGCATTCCAATTATAAGTTTTCCGGGCGTAGTATAATTCAGCTTTAATCCGCTTTTAACTGCATCCATTCCTACAGCTACAGTTCTGATAACCGAAGCTTCAGGTAGTTCTTTTTCAATAATTTCTTCGCTGTCGATACCGTTTAATACTGATAGAACTGCAGTCCCATCCTTAACAGCTGCCTTCAGTATTGGAAGAATCTGATGCAGACTGTAATTTTTAACGGCAACTATGATTAAATCCGGCTTTACAGCACGGCCGCCATTCAGCTCATCGGGAATTACGGCCTTAAACCAGCATTCCGAATCATTCACAAAGAACCGGCTTTTATTTATACTCTCAGCCCGCTCAGGTCCGGCAATAAAAAAGCATTTTTCAACTATGGAGCTTTGTATCCTGTCTGCGTAAAGGAGCCCGAGAGCCCCCGCTCCAATTACTGCTGCTGACTCTATAGTATTCATTCTTCCATATTACCCTGCGTTACAGCAGCCAATCAAGCTTTACTCAGACAGTAAAGACCGCAACCTCACAAGCCATCTGTTCAACACCTGCATTCATTTCCTGAGTTGCATTATTCACGTTTTGTATAGCCTCATTAATCATCTTTGTTCCCTGAACCATCTCATTCATGCTTGCATGCATTTCAAATGTGAGTTTTTTAAGATGCTCCATTGTCTCCGAGACATTCTGACAGCCGGTGTTCATAACATCGGAACCGGCCTTTACTTCCTGGGAGATATTGTTCATCATTTGAACAGACTCAAGAATAACCGAACTGCCCTCATCCTGCTCCTGCATTGAGCATTTTATTTCATATTCCTGGTTCCGGACAGATTCAAGCAGCCTGCTTATATCATCAAACTGCCGGTCAGACATAGTCGAGAGTGAGGCGATAGTTGAAATCTCTTCTTTAAGTCTTTTAAGTGCTTCAGAAATGGTCTTGCCCTCAGTCGAGGAATCCTCGGCCAGTTTTCTGATCTCCTCTGCAACTACGGCAAAGCCCTTTCCGGCATCACCCGCATGAGCAGCTTCAATGGCTGCATTCATCGAAAGAAGATTAGTTTGGCTTGCTATGTTCTGAATCACATCAATAGTCTCAAGAAGACTGCTTGAGTTGTTTTCAATACCTCTTGCAATCTCATTGAGCTTTACAATGCCATCTTTTCCGGATTCAGAAGCCATTACCAGATCGTCTATTGAATCTGAATTATTATTAAGGATCTTTGAAACAGATTTTATATTCGATAAAAGCTCCTCAACAGCTGCGGAGGTTTCGGTAACCACCGATGACTGTTCATTAACCATATCACTCAGACTGATTGCACGGGACTGCATCTCTGAAATTACCCTGTCCGTCTCATTAATTGATGCAGAATGTTCATCACATTGTCCATTCAGCCTGTTGATATTTGAAGTAATCTGATTCATGGAAGCAGCGGTTTCCATCATATTTTGACCAAGTTCTTCTGAAATCAACCCCATCTGTTCTGAAGACTGTTTTGTTACAGAAAGCATATCCGAAAGCCTGTCCACAGCAGTATTGTATGACTTACTCATCTGCCCAATTTCATCTTTTGAAGTCACATCCATTCTCAGGGACAGGTTTCCTTCAGAAAGTGCCTCTATAACAGGAATCATATAATCAATTTTACCGGTAATTGAGCGTGTAAAGATTACCGAGACAACAACACCAATTATTATAAAGACAGCGCATGCAATTATGCCGATTATCCTCATATGGGTCAAACTTCCCAGGAATTCGCTTTTCTCAGCAGTTACTACCAGTTTCCAGTCGGAATTATCAATGGAAAAAAATTCCGCAAATATAGCCCTGCTGTTGAATTCATACATTCCTGTACCGGTTTCGGAGGAACTGAAGTTTTCAAAAAAGGCGGCAAGCCCCGCCAACCCCGGGTTGGTATCAAGCAGCTTCACAGGGTTAAACTGTTCAAGAACCATGCTTGCTTTCGGATGAGCAATAATAGTTCCCTCACCATTCACAATGTAGGCATACCCAGACTCTCCGAAACCCATTGCTTCAACATAACTGCTTAAATCGGTTCCCCTGGCTCGGCCCAGAACAGCACCGACAACGCTACCCTCATGAAATATCGGCACACAGTACATGACAACAGGTTCTCCAGTCGCCCTGCTGATTAGAACATCAGAAACAGCAGGCTTTCCGGCCAGAGCTGTTTTTATATAGCTTCTATCATGCAGATCGATAGATTCTTCATCTGAGCCGTAATCTGCAATCCCCTGCATATCGACAAAGGCAATCTCCAGGAAATCCAAACCCTTCTTTTCATTGGCAAGAAAGGCTCTTCTTTCCTGAACGGTGACAGGGAATGCTCCCAGAACCGCCGAAAGAGCCTTCAATTTACTTATTTTAAGATCAATTTCCTGCCTGACAATTTCTCTGCCGGATCTGACCTGAGTATCCATAAGGACAGCTGTGGTATCCATAAGTGCATTTGATGCTACTAAAGTCAGGACGATTGCCGTTCCTGCCGCAACGACGGCTATAAGAAAGCCTATTGAAAGAGAGAGTTTTTTTGATAGTGACATGGCTGGTTAACTCCGTTTTTTGATACGATTTTTATAGCTTTTCATGGAATTTTTCGGAATATATTCTTATATTGTTTATTGTTTTTATAAGACATAGGCGGGATTTTTATATTTTCTTGATATTTTTTGTGTAAAAATCGAAAACAGCTGAATGCTTTTGAACTTTAATTTTTAAATAAAAAAAAAGGGACTTACCTTTTTTCAGATAGTCCCTTAGCTACTTCATTGAGAAGACTGGCGGCTCATTCTCATTTAATTCCATTATATCTTTAGTCTTGAAAGCCAGCGGCATTAGCCGATGGCTTCCAGTTCTTTTTTGATACTTGCAGGAATAAGAAAACGTGAGAAAAATCTTGCCAGTCCTTCACCGTAATTATTAACAAAGCTTGCTGCAGCTTCTTCAAGTGTAATTGCAGTGTGTTTTTCCCTCAGGTAGTTCCAGTGGTCAGTGATTGCAAGAACAAGATCACCAAGTGTCTGATTGGGGAAAGCTGCTTTGATTTCCCATGTGTTGATTGCTACTCTTAAAGGGTGAAGTACATTTTCATGCCATGAAAAAAGAGCTTCATGCCAGGCAATTACTGTACCGAGTTCTTTCTCAAGCTCTGCCTTATGTTCTTCAGCCTGAGCACCAAGAGCATTCCATCGCTCTTCATTACTTACCTGTATACCTTCACTGAGAAGCATTCTCTTCAGATTCTCTACTACAGATTTCTTTTCTTCCATATTGTAACTCCTTACTAAGAAGATTTATTCTTATCGATAAATTACTACTTTTTTATAAAAGTATCAAGTATTTTTGAAAAATTTTCATAATTTTTCTTGACAAATACTCTATTTCCCCCTTCATTGATAAAATACCTCATTTGTTTAAAAAATACAATGTTTTTGGTGAAATTGCACAATTTTTCATACAATTTTAATAAAAAACCTCAATAACATAAAGCTGTGATATAATGACGCCGGAGTAAGACTTGATGTATCGACTGATTCTTGTTGATGATGAGGCCATAATCAGAGAGGGAATTTCCAGCTGTGTTCCATGGGGCAACAATGGTTTTGAGCTTGCAGGGCTTTTTGAACACGGAGAACAGGCCCTTGAGTTCCTTGAACACAACCATGCTGATATTGTTATTACTGATATTAACATGCCGCGAATGGACGGACTCCAGCTCAGCCGTATTATTTCAGAAAGATACCCCAAAATCATGGTTCTGCTTCTTTCAGGATACGATGATTTCGAATACGCTCAGGAAGCCCTGAAAAACCAGGTACGTGATTTCCTGCTAAAACCCATAACTGCTGTCGAACTCAATGAGGTGCTTAAAAGAGTACAATCCGAGCTCGATCTGAATAGGGAAAATGAACGTCAACAAGAAATTATGCAGGAGAGGCTGGAAAAAAGCTTCCCGCTGCTGCGTGAAAGATTTCTTTACAGACTGGTATCAGGCAGACTCAGCAGGGAAAACTTCCTCCGCAGAAAAGACTTCTTCCAGTGGAATGACAGCCAGGCCTACTATCAGGTCTCAATAATCAGTATTCCGCAAAGCTGGGATGATATTGATACGCTTACACTCTCGGAATACCTTAAATCCAGAGCAAGAATAGAAGACGAAGTATTTTCAAACCGTGAAGAGGATATAGTACTGCTGCTTCAGGACTCCGATGAAAAAGCATTAAGCAGCCGGGCAGTTGAAATTGCGGAAGAAGCATTCAGATATACCTCAAATCTTGAAAAGGATCAAATATCCGCTGGAATCGGCGAGGTTGTAAACTCGCCCTACATGCTTCATGCCTCATACAGAGGAGCAGGTTCCGCCCTTGACTACTCCAGAGTCCTTGGAGTTTCACAGATCATGTCCATTAATGATGTGAGGGATAAAAAACATATATCACTCGAGGGTTTTAATACAATTGCGCGGGAACTGACAGCATCCCTGCGTACCGGCAGCGATGATTCAGCCGCAGGCATACTGAGTGACATCTTCAGTTTCTTTGAGACTCACTATCTCACTATGTCGGAGGCCTCAAGCTACCTTACAAGGCTCCACTACCTGCTGACGCAGTTTCTGGAAGAAATGGATATGCTTCCTGCGGCAAACAGTGAACCGCTTTTTAACCCGCCCGGAAGCTTCGGCTCACTTCAGCAGGCAAAAAGTTATTTTTTCAGGGTACTCAGAAAAATAGAGGAAATAATCCAGGTAAGAAGACATGACGCTGTCCTTTCCAGAATAGACAGGGCAAGGCATATAATTGCTGAAAAATATAAAGATCCTCGCTTTTCACTCAAAGACATATGTGACGAGCTTTACCTCTCAACCAGTCAGTTCAGTTTACTTTTCAAGGAAGGAACCGGACAGACCTTTGTTGAATTTCTGACCGCCTACCGGGTTGAACAGGCCAAAAAGCTTCTAAAGGCTACCGACTTGAAGGGCTATGAGGTTGCAGAGCAGACAGGATTCTCGGATCCCAGGTATTTCTCAATAGTATTTAAAAAACTCACCGGGCTTACAGCAATGGAATACCGCAAGGGAGTTGATAAATGAAAAAGCCCTGGGGCTTCGGTACCCTTCAGTCAAGGATCTATACAATATTCACAATCATCATTTTTTCAGCCGTTTTTATAATGCAGCTGGTGGCATTCCGTTTTACCGTTAATACTGTAAGAAACTCAGTACTCGATAATAATGAAGCCCTTCTTGAACAGCTTGTAACACAGATTGATTCATATATAGGAGATACCGAAAAACTTGCCCAGGTCATTATCGATGACGAACAGATTCAGAGTTATTTGATAACGGAACCGTCAGAATCAGAAGAAACCGCCAGGAGTCTGCAGAACCGTCTGGCCGACTACATCAGAGCAAGAGGCGATATTTCAGAAATACTGATAATAGGAAATAACGGACAGATACTCAGCGGAGAACCTGATGCTGAAATAAACCCCTGGGTTACTATAGAAGAACAAAGCTGGTACAAAGCGGCACTGGAACAGGAAGGACATACAGTTGTCTCGACTTCCTATGTTCAGAACATAATTAAGCAGCGTTACACCTGGGTGGTTTCACTTAGCCATACTATAAATTCATCATCGACAGGTGAATTTCTTGGAGTTCTGCTGCTGGATCTGAAGTTCAACCGGATAGATGAATACTGCCGCTCCCTTGTAGTTGGAAGCAAGAGCTATGATTTCATACTGGATGCTGATGGAAACTATGTATTTCACCCGATGCAGCAGCTTGTCTACAGTGAAATCCGCTCGGAACCCATATCAGAGATAATTAAACTGTCGAAAGATCCGGACGACAAAATGTTCTTTGATGGAGAACATTATTTCACACTTGCAAGCTCTGAGCTGACAGGCTGGCATATAATCAATGTGACCTATCATAGCGATCTTACTACCGACTGGAGGAATGTACAGCTTTCCTACTCGCTTATAGGCCTGGCGCTGTTTGTTCTTGGAGGACTGGCAACAAACAGAATATCATCAGGAATTTCCAAACCGGTACGAAAACTGCAGAACATAATGAAAAGCGTCGATTCCGGCGATTTTCACCTTATCGGTAAAATTGAAGGTACCGATGAAATACGCGAACTGGCACGCGAATACGATATTATGGTCAGCCGTATCCGGGAGCTTATGGCTCAGAATACCAGAGAGCAGGATCAGAAGCGGAAAAGTGATCTAAAAGCTCTTCAAGCCCAGATTAACCCGCATTTTCTTTACAACACCCTCGATTCAATTATCTGGATGGGTGAAATGGGGCAGAACCGGGAGGTTGTTCAGATGACCTCTGCCCTGTCAAAACTGTTCCGGATATCTATCAGCAAGGGCCGTGAAATTATCACGATTAATGAAGAAATTGCACATGTTCAGTCTTATCTTACTATTCAGGAAATGCGTTACAAGGATAAATTCCGATACCTTATTGATATAGATCCGGCTATTCATGAACTGCTGATTCTGAAAATAACCCTTCAGCCGCTTGTAGAGAACGCCATTTATCACGGAATAAAGGAAGTAGATAGGCAGGGTTTTATCAGTATTACCGGACATGTCGAAGATGATTTAATTATACTGACAGTCACTGATAACGGTCGGGGTATGGATGAAAAAGAACTTCAGGAACTTGTGAGAGGCATAGAGGCCGCCGGTGAAGAACCGGTTCAGCTTTCCAGGCAGGGAATGGGCGTGCGAAATGTGCATGAGAGGATTAAGCTGTATTTCGGCGAAGATTACGGATTGTCATTCAGCAGCGAACCGGGGATGGGCACCAGCATAACAGTCAGGATTCCGGACCACATTGAGGAGTTTGATTTATGAAAAACTGGTTTATGCTGTTTATCAGTCTAATTGCTGGACTCATACTTTTCATCATCCTTTCAGTTTTTTATGTGAAAGCTGCGCCCGGTGAACTATCTCTCGAAAAACCGGTTCAGATAATTATCAAATCAATTGAAGGCCAGCCAATGGACTTCTGGAATGTAGTAGAAAGAGGCATCAATCAGGCCGCCAGAGAATACGGTATTGATGTTGAAATATCCGGACCAAAGTATGAGAAGGATATAGATGTTCAGATAAGCATACTTAATGATGTGATCGACAAAGATCCGCCTATGATAATTCTGGCAGCAACAGATTATAAGAGATTCGTAGAACCTGTAACAAGGGCAAACAACCTCAATATTCCAGTCATTACACTGGATTCGGGAATAGATTCAGGAATACCTGCATCATTCATTGCGACTGATAATCTCGAAGCCGGGAAAAAAGCAGGGCGGGAAATAAAACGTCTTATTGCAGATAGTGAGAATAAGGGGATCGCAATAGTCAGCCATATCCGTGAAACAGCTACCGCTATCGACAGGGAGGCCGGGGTCCGGTCTGCACTTGAAGGCCAGAAAATAATAGGGACATGGTTCTGCGATGTCATGCAGGAAAAGGCCTACAGAATAACACTGGAGCTTTTAAAAAATGAGGAGCTCGGCGGCATAGTTGCCCTTAACGAAGTTGCCGCCCTCGGTGTAGCCAGAGCCATAGAAGAAACAGGAAGCAAGGACAGAGTTATAGTAGTAGGTTTTGACAATGCTATCAGGGAACTGTCATACCTTGAAGAAGGTGTCATAAAAGCAACTGTGGTTCAGCGCCCCTACAACATGGGCTACCTGTCGGTAAAGACCGCAGCCGAATACCTGCTTGGCAATCCCGTTCCTGACTTTATAGACACCGGCTCTGTACTTATAACACGTGAGAACATGTTTCAGCGTGAATACCAGGAATTATTGTACCCTTTCAGCACCAGATAGGAAAATCTTCAACAAAATCCGTAAATTTCTCGATTTCGCGATCCTTATTCTGCCCTGATAATTTAATTAACCAATAAATAAGGAGACGCTAGTCGTGAGAGAAACAGTACTCTCCATGAAGAATATTGAGAAGCGTTTTACCGGTGTTCATGCCCTCAAGGGAGTAAACTTCGACCTGCGCGAAGGTGAGATTCATGCCCTTGTAGGGGAGAACGGAGCCGGAAAATCAACTCTCATGAAAGCGCTGACCGGAATATTCCCCAAAGACTCAGGAGAAATCCATTACCTGGGAAAACTATACAACCCGGCAAGCCCCAAAGAAGCCCTTGAAAAGGGCATCGGCATCATCCATCAGGAACTTAATATGATGGAAGAGCTCACTGTAGCCCAGAACATCTTTATAGGAAGGGAATCAACTAAGGGTATTTTTCTGAGTGAAAAAAAGCAGAACCAGAGAACACATGAATTATTCAACCGTCTGAATATGGATATAGACCCTACAATAACCCTGGGCAGGCTTACCGTTGGTAAACAGCAGATGGTAGAGATCGCCAAGGCAGTATCGCACGATCTCAAAATTCTGATTCTGGATGAACCTACTGCCGCTTTAACTGAAACAGAGATAAACGATCTGTTCACCATAATGAGGGATCTGGCTTCCAAAGGAGTGGCCATGATCTATATTTCACACAGAATGGATGAAATTGGAGTTATAACAGACCGTGTCACCGTTATGCGTGACGGCGAGTATGTAGGAACAAAGGATACTCCTAACGTCACAAAGGAAGAGATCATCAACATGATGGTCGGCCGTGTTATCTATGAGGATCCTAAGTCTGAAAGCAATGTACCTGAAGGCTCTCCGGTTGTGCTTGAGGTCAAGAATCTCAGCGCCGGAAGAATGGTTAAAGACGTTTCTTTCACACTGAAAAAAGGCGAGATACTCGGTTTTGCCGGCCTCATGGGAGCGGGAAGAACAGAGACAGCCCGTGCAATCTTCGGGGCAGATCACATTGACAGCGGAAGTATTCTGATCAATGGCCGTCCGGCAAGAATAAAAACCCCGATGGATGCTGTCGGCCACGGAATCGGCTACCTGAGCGAGGACAGAAAACGCTACGGGCTCGCCGTCGGAATGAATGTGACAGACAATTCAATAATTGCATCATATGAAAAATACGAGCGAGGACTCTTCATTCACAAGAAAAAGGTTGAAGAAGTTGTCGGAGACTACGTATCAAAGCTGAAGGTTAAAACTCCAAGCCTTGATCAGTTGCTGAAAAACCTCTCAGGCGGAAATCAGCAGAAAGTAGTTATTGCAAAATGGCTTATCAGAAACAGCGATATTCTGATATTCGACGAGCCTACCAGGGGAATTGATGTCGGCGCAAAAAGTGAAATATATACCCTTATTAATACCCTGGCCAAGGAAGGAAAATCGATCATCATGATCTCTTCCGAACTGACTGAAGTTCTTAGAATGAGCGACAGAATTATAGTCATGTGTGAGGGCAAAATTACCGGCGAACTGGATATAAAAGATGCATCCCAGGAAAAAATCATGCACTACGCCACAATGAGAAATCAGGAGAGTAAATAATGGAATCACTCGATAACAAAACAATGCTGGAGAGGATGAAAGAAGTCGGAATGCAGAAATTTCTGGCACCGGCAGCCCTTATAATTCTTTATGTCTTTTTCGGGTTCTTCGGAAGAAACTTCTTTTCATACACAACACTGGTAAACATCCTTGATTCATCCTATTACATTGGCTTTATTTCAATTGGTGTAACTTTTGTAATAATCACCGGAGGAATAGATCTTTCCTGCGGAACCGTAATGATGTGTGCGGCAATAATAGGCGGTACGGCCTATAAGACCTGGGGCTGGCCGATGTGGGCTGCCCTGATTCTGATAATGATAATTGCAACCGGCTTTGGATTCTTCAACGGTTTCATGGTTTCGAGCCTGAATCTTCCGCCTTTTATAGCAACTCTGGGAACAATGATGATTTCCATGGGTGTCGGTTCAATTGTATCAAACGTTAGAAGTGCAACCTTCCCTACCCGCTCCAACGCAGACGGATGGTTCAAGAATTTGTTCAAGTATATTACCGAAGACCGTTTTTCAATTCCGACGGGAGCAATAATCCTGTTCGGCGTCGCGATACTGGCATTTATTATTCTTTCCAAAACAAAGATGGGCAGGTACATCTTTGCCATAGGCAGCAACAAGGAAGCGGCCAGACTTTCCGGTGTAAACGTAAAGAAATGGGAAATGATGGCCTATGTGGTAAGCGGAGTAAGCGCAGGGATCGGCGGTATAGCATTCGCTGCTGTTTATACAACTGTTATGCCGGCACAGGGCCAGGGCTTTGAGCTCTACGCCATCGCTGGTGCGGTTATAGGCGGAACATCACTTTCCGGAGGTATCGGTTCAGTTTTCGGTACCATGATCGGTGTCTATATTATGAGTGTACTCAGAGCAGGCCTTCCGTCAATGGATCTGCAGGCCCATTACCAGACCTTTTTTACCGGTGTGGTTGTAATAGGAGCAGTACTGCTTGATATATACCGCAACAAGAAGGCTTCAGAGGTAAAAATCCTGACTCCTGCAGATACATACAAGCTGCAGATGCAGGAAACAATTTCCGACCTGAAAAAACAGCTGTCATCAGCATCGGGAGCTCAGGCTGAAAAACTTAAAAAAGAAATAGCCGATGCAAAGACTCAGCTTAGTGCCAACTTTGCAAAGATGAAGGCTGAAGAGAAGGCGGAAAAAGCAAAACTTATAGCCGAAGAAAAAGCTGCTGAAAGAGAATTCCAGCAGCAGAAAGAACAGTGAATTATCCCGGTTAACGGGATTCACCCGAGTATTCGGGGATAGACTCGCGTATGCGGGTTAATTATAGGAGGATTTTTATGAAAATTTTCAAAAGAGCTGGCATTCTGGTTCTACTGGCAGTAGTTCTTGCAGCTTTCTCCACGGTTTCCTGTAAAAAGGATGACGGAGGCGGTGAAGCAAAGACAGCCAAAGCTGAAACTCCCTATATAGCGGTAGTTTCAAAAGGCGAACAGCATGATTTCTGGCAGCAGGTTAAGAAAGGAGCCAACGCAGCTGCAGACAAGTACGGTGTTGATATTACTTTTGAAGGACCACCTTCAGAAAGTGATGTTCAGATCCAGGTAGAAATGCTTAATAACGCAATGGCTAAGAATCCTGTAGCTATAGCCCTTGCCGCACTGGATACAACATCTGTAATGGACCAGCTTCAGCAGTGTAAAGACAACGGAATTCCTGTAATTGGTTTTGACTCAGGTGTTCCCAATGCTCCTGCAGGAGCTATCTATGCTAACGCTTCAACAGACAACTACAATGCCGCTGGAATGGCCGCAAAGAAGATGTTTGAAGTTATCGGCGACAAAATCAAGGCAGCAACCGATGCAAGTCCTGTAACTATCGTAGTTATGAACCAGGATGCAGCCGGTGAATCACTCCTCTCCAGAGGTAAGGGATTCAGAGATACCATGGTTGATCTCATTATCAACAATACAGATCTCACTGCAGACGACATTAAAGTTATGGGTAACCCCGCCTATGTTGATTCAAAGAATCCTACCAAGGGTAAAAAGGTTATGATAGATATGGTTGTTCCTGCTTCAGCAGCAGCAACTGATGCAGCAGCAGCTTCTACAGCAGTTCTTAACAAAGTAGAAGAAGCCAATATAGTCGGCGTATTCTGTTCAAACGAAGCAACTGTAAAAGGTATCCTTGCAGCAACTAACGACGGTGCAGATCTTCCTGCAATGTATGAAGGTCTTGTGGTTATCGGTTTTGATGCCGGTGAAGGCCAGAAAAATGCAGTTAGAAACCAGTACTTCCTCGGTTCAATCACCCAGGATCCGTACTCAATCGGCTACAAGGCAGTTGAACTTGCTTTCACAGCATACCAGGGCAAATCAGTATCTGATGTAGATACTGGTGCCAAGTTCTATACAAAGGACAATATGGATGATGCTGATATTGAAGGTCTTCTTTACGACTGATATTTCAGCAACCCGGTTTATCTGATATAATCCGGAAGAATATAAATGGCTGGCCGGGAATAACACCTGACCAGCCATTTTTTATATGAAAAACAGGATATAAAGCGCTACTCCGCTCTGTAAACATACACAGTTATTATTGCATCAGGATTATCCGGGTCCACAGCCAAAAAGTCTTGCAGCACTCCGCTTATACTGATGCTTGCTTCAGCATTTACTGAACAGTCATCCTGGGAATCAGCATGATCAGCCCAGGTGGAAGCACTGGCGGAACTTCTAATAACCTTGATTTCATCAGGTTCAATTTCAAATAAATAATCCACTGAAGATGGAACATCAGTAAAAGAATCGCCGGCAGATACCCTGCCCGCAAATTCACCGCTGCTTTCAGATGTATCACCATCTACTCCATCATTCACATCCATGCTTCTGCTGAATACCGCATGTCCGTCTACTTCATATCCGGCCTCGGCACCGTCCAGCTGAAGGTATTCTTCACGTGACTCTCCATATCGGCCGATATATGTGTCCCAGACAGCAAGTGAAAAACCGACCGAAGCTCCGGCCTGTGCATCAAAGGCTTCATCACCCTCATTGCTTATATTAAATCTGATAAAGCCGCTCATGCTTAGACTTCCCGAAAACTGTATACGGGTAGTTGCCGACTTGTTTGACACAGCCTTGATTATAAGGTCGTTTCGGGCATGACCTGAATTACTGCAATCGAAGTCGGAAGAGAGCCCGCTTTTTGTAGAGGATTCCTGAGAGGAATAGAGCTTTACGGCTCCATTTGAGTTAATTTCCGAACTTGCCTTAACAGTGCATGAATTATCATTTACATCCGAATAATTAGAGCTCGAAAGGAGTGTATCGCCGCCGTCGGAAAGTGTGAGATCAGCGTCATTCCAGATGATATCACTTGGTGAATAGCTTTTTGCATATACGTACGTGTCATAAGGATTATTAACCCAGTCTTCGTGAAGTTCACCAGTGAATACAACTGTATAACCGCTGGTGGCTGTCGGACTTGTGGATCCTTCGCTGCTGTCAGTCTCTGAACCGTCCGGTGATGTGATGGCATTTGGGTCACAGCCTGTGAAAACAGCCAGGCTGCCTGCAATAAGAAGTAAACTCAAAATAAATGAAACCCGTTTTGTCATAATTTTTCTCCTGTAACGGGTTAATTATAGTTCAGATTATATACATTATTTTTTTTATAAGACGTTTCTGTACAAAAACGTACGGAAACGAGTTGTTGTATTTGTTATAAATGCCGTCTTTCCATTACAAAGCAGCTTCCAACCTGTTTTTTAGCCAGTTTTTTCAGTTCACCGCAGCGGTTAGAAACCTCCAGGTAATGCTTGAAACTGATTTTGCTTAATTCAACTCCTGCCATGCTCAGTCCAATAAGGGGAAAGCGCTGCATTACGCCCTCCCTGTTTTTTTCTTCTATGTAGCCGTTTTCAAGATGCCCTGCTTTATAAAACTTTCTGATTCCGGCATCGAATTGTTCAGCTATCAGCGACGAGGTCTCTTCTGCATGGGTTTCCGGAATAACAAAAATAAAATCATCGCCTCCGATATGGCCGCAGAATGAAAGCTTTGAAGGGAATCCGCCTATATAACTTTTTAATAGATCTGCAGTGAATTTAATTACTTCATCGCCCATTGAAAAACCATATAAATCATTGTAAGCCTTAAAATTATCAAGATCCGCATAAACAACTGTCACCGCCTGTCTTTTATCTATCAATGATTGTAAACGGCTGTTAATTTCCGTGTTACCCGGTAATTTTGTCAGCGGGTTTGCATTAAGCGCACGCATTCTAAGTTTGTTTATCCATAAAATCAGGTAGAGAAAGACAATAAATGAGAGAATCAAAATAAGCAGAATTATCGACATAGTATATACATAGGGACTAAAGGCGGCTGAAGCATCAAGCTCCATTACAACTCCGGCATTCAGACTCTCCAGCCAGAATACTCCTCCTTCAACCCTTAAACCGGAATAATTTTTATACGGTTTTAAGTTACGAACGAGTTCTCCCGGATGGTCATTTATCAATTGCTTTATGAGAAAAATATTGCTTTCTCCGTTAAGAGAGGTGGGGCTGGAGGGATTATAAATTGGTAGATCATGATAATTACTTCCCACCCCGGCACTGATCAGTTTATTCTGATATTCGGCAGCATAGAGCAGTTTTGTGATGGGCCTGCCGTATTCATCAATAAAATAAAAATCAAGTTTTTTGTATATCGTGTAAAAACCTTCATCGCTCCCAATATCTGCAATCCCGGGATCCTGCATATTTAACCCGAGCATTTCAAGGTTAACTTCATTCACAAGATAACCCAGTACTTCCTTCTCTGAATCAGTAACCTGTACAAAAATTACAGCTATAGTACTGTCCGGGCCTCGTCCGAATGCAGGAGTCTGATGATTAACAACAATGAAATGCCCGGCGGTATGCCCCTGATCCACCATCGTCCTGATTTTATCAAAATCAGGATAGCTTACTAGAGGGCCCCGGTCGACCCCGGCAATTACAAAAAAACCGTCTCTTGAAATAAGCTTGATCGGGATGGGCATTTCTGAAAAAAAAATGGGCTCCCCGGTGGAAGACTCAACATAGTTTGCTTTTATTTCAAAGTCTTTAAAAAATTTATGCACCGGTTCAAATCCGGCAATTGTTTTCATACTGTTGATATTATCTTCTATAAACCGTTCCGACGCATTTTTAGTGTGCATATAGAGGCTGTTGAAATAAATATTTAAATTATCATCACCGTTTCTTTTTAGAATCAGGTATGAAATAAACAGAAAAACAAGAATCAGGATAACAGAGAGCAGTATAAATCTTAGAAGCAGCCTGAAGGGATGCAGATTCTCTAACCTGTCAGTATGCGGAAATATCTCCATACAGGTCAATTCTAAGATTTATTTGGCATATATGCAAACCTCAGTCAGCCTATTAGGTATTAGCTGCTGATTTTTTTTCACTGAAAATAACGGGAGACAATTTTACATACCAGGAGGAAAGCTGAATCTGGATGATGTAGCCAAGTGCGATTATTAGAGCAATGTCCGCCCCTTCCCTTCCGAAGGTTGTCATGGCTATTGCCAGGGCTATGGAGAGATTTCTGAGTACTGTTCCGTAAACCAGAGCCAGACCGTCTTCCTTGTTAAAAAAGCGTTTTGCAGCAAATGTGCTGATTACCAGATTTATGAAATAAAGAATCAAAAGCGGCGGTATAAGCGATACAAATTTAAGTGGATCCGAAGCTATTGATTTTGCCTTTAAAGCCATTGCCACAAAAACTATCGCGAGTACACCAAGGGTGGAGATCGGAGGAAAAATCTTCTTTACATCACTGTTATACTTAACAGCCCCAACCCGTTTTATTATAAGAGTCTGGGTAAGCCAGCCGGCAAGAAGAGGAGCCACAACAATGATTGCTATCTGTGTAAATATTTTTGTCAGAGGGATTGATATTTCCGCACCGAGAAGGGCTTTAATATAAAAAGGGGTTAGCAGTGAACCAATAATCAAACCGAAAACAGTCATCTTTACAGCGGCTTCCACGTTCCCCTTAGACATCCCGGTCCAGGAGATTGTCATTCCGGATGTCGGAAGAAGTGCTACGAGCAGGATTCCAAGGCTGAAATATGGATTCCCTCCGAAAAAAATCTTCCCGATAAAAAAGGCTATAAAAGGAATTATTGCAAAATTGATCAGCTGAGTGAGCAGCTGGAGCTTGAAATCTCCTTTTGCAACAATTTTCTTCAGCTGAACGGTAACCATCATTGGGTATACCATTAGGAAGGTAAACGGCAGTACAAGGTTCTGAAGAAATGAAACATTTTCAAATAATAAGCCGAATATTATACCCGCTGCCATAACTACCGGTACAGCAATTATTAGATTTTTTTGGATTCTCTGAAGAATTTTAAACATGGTATCCCCCTCCTCTGAAATTAAACCCTGCCATATCAACATGGTTTAATATATATTTATTTCTATATATAGTCAAGAAAGGGAGAAATATTATTCCTCAAAAAGCCAGGTAGACAGATAGCGTTCTCCGGTATCCGGAAGAAGAACAACTATCCGTTTTCCTTCATTCCCGTCCTGGTCAGCCAGCTTTAATGCCGCAGAGAGAGCAGCCCCCGATGAGATTCCTGCAAGAATACCTTCATTTTTAGCAAGTCTCCGGGCTGTTTCTCCTGCCTCTGAATCGGTAACACGAATAATATTATCAATTACTGATGTATCAAGATTAGTTGGAATAAATCCGGCACCAATTCCCTGTATTTTATGAGGTCCGGGACTGCCGCCTGAAATGACAGGTGAAGAGTCAGGCTCAACGGCTACAATCTTAATATCAGCTCGATGCTTCTTCAGCCCTCGCCCTACTCCGCTAATCGTACCGCCGGTGCCGACACCGGCCACAAAGATATCAAGTTCACCTCCGGTATCTTTCCAGATTTCTTCTGCGGTTGTATGAAAATGGAAATCCGGATTTGCCGGGTTTTTAAACTGCCCCGGTATAAAAGAGTTTGGATATTGCCGGGCTAACTCTTCAGAGCGGAGGATGGCCCCGTTCATACCCTGAGCTCCCGGAGTAAGCACAAGTTCAGCACCCAGACTTTTTAAAAGCTTGCGTCTCTCAATACTCATGGTGTCGGGCATTGTAAGAATGACTCTGTAGCCCTTTACTGCCGATATGAAAGCGAGTGCAATACCGGTATTACCGCTCGTTGGTTCAATAATAACACTGTCAGAGTTTAAAAGCCCCTGCTTTTCAGCATCTTCAATCAGTGCAAACCCGATTCTGTCCTTCACACTTGAGAAAGGATTAAAAGATTCAAGCTTCACTATAACCTCAGCCTTGAGTCCTTCTGTAAGCTTGTTCAGCCGTACCAGAGGCGTATTGCCTATTAATTCAGTTAAATTATTATAAATTGCCATAACATCTCCTATCTACCTATTAGACCTTTTTGGCAGTATATCATACATAAAAATTATGCAGGGTTGATCACCCCGCCGCAAAGCACCTTATCATCCTTATAAAAAACCGCAGACTGTCCGGGAGTAACTGCAAACAAGCCTGACTCTGCAGACACATTCAGAACTCCGGGAACTTCAGTCAGCGAGATTACTGCCGGGTACTCGTTTCCTGCGGAACGAATTTTTGCAGAAACATTGATATATCCGGAAATATTCTCTACGGAAGAAAATACAGTATCATAAGTTGTGAATTGGCTTTTAACAGCTTCTTCAGATGAACCTACTATTATCCTGTTTTCCTGCGAATCAATTCCTGTGACATAGAGGGGTTCACATGAGGATATTCCAAGCCCCTTACGCTGTCCTATTGTAAACTTGCTGATCCCGCGATGCCTGCCCAGAACTCTGCCTGTTTTATCTACGATATCACCGGAGGGTTCTTCCCCTATTATATCAGCCATATCGCCTGAATAAAAATCCTGGCTTTCAGGAATATCAGCTACAGGCAGACCTAATTCCGCGGCCAGAGCACGAACCTTTATCTTTGTCGTCATTCCCAGCGGAAACATTGATTCGGACAGCTGCCTCTGTGAAAGCCGGTATAGAAAGTAGCTCTGGTCTTTTTTGGGATCCTTTCCCCTTAGTAGACTGTACCGTCCTGTGGCCGGATCATATTCAGTACGTACATAGTGACCGGTAGCAAATCGGTCAAAATCGAGTCCCCTGCTTCTTACAAGTTCGGGTAGAAGTCCGAATTTCATTTCGTGGTTGCATTTCACACAGGGATTGGGAGTCCGGCCCGAGCGGTATTCCCGTTTTACATATTCAAGAATAGAGGATTTGTATTCCTTCGAACAGTCGAGAGTCACAAAGGGCACGCCTATAAACTCCGCTATTTCAGCCGCCTTGTCTACCTCTTCCTGTTCATCCGGCCCGAAGCAGGCATGTTTACCCGTTTTACGGTATTCACCGTCCCACAGAGTCATCATCACCGCTGTTACATCATGTCCCTCATTCTTAAGAATGGCGCATGCAACCGCGGAATCTATCCCGCCGGAAAGGCCCACCGCTATCTTCATCAGTCTGCTGTCTCCTAAATTTCATACACAAAAGGCAGCGTTTCACGCTGCTTTTCTTTATATCGCCTAACAACGCTCTCAAGCGTAATGTCTTCAAGGTAATCGAATATAACATTATTCAGCCCTTCCCATATTTCGGAAACGGCACAGCCGGGAAGCCTGCTGCAGTCTTCTTTTGAATTTGAACATTCAACAACCTGTAGCCCGCCCTCAAGAGCTTCTACAATTTCACGGACAGTTACTGCGGAAGGAACTTTCGAAAGCATATAGCCGCCGTGTGTTCCCCTGACCGAAGTCAAAATCCCCGCTGTCCGCAGCGGAATGACAAGCTTGCTCAGATATTTCTCAGAGATATCCTGCTTTTTGGCAATATCCCCGAGGAAGACGGGTTCATTGGTATTTCTTGAGGCAAGCTCCGTTAAAAATCTTAATCCGTATCTGCTTCTTGTTGATAGTTTCATACTCTACCTTAATTACCCTTTTAGTAGTATATATATTTATTACCTATTTAATCAAGTATTTTCGACTAAAAAGTTAGTCCGGCCAGAAGCCTGAGATCAGTATCTGTATCATGGGGTTTAACTCTTACGGATAGCAGCGGGCTGATCGTGAACAAATCGGCAAAAACAAACCTTGCTCCCAGCTCTGCTTCCGGATAAACATAAGATGATTCAGTCAGCTCATAGACCAGCCCCAGGCCTGCGAAAGCTGAAGCATCGTTAAAATCATATCGGCCGATCAGATTAAAGGCCATATCAAATCTTTCCTGCCGGTAGTAAAACTCTGCTGACAGCCCGGGACAGAACGCAGAGCTGCCGTCAAACCACAGATGAACCGCCGCACCCGGCTGAATAATCTCGATACCATAGGGAGTCACATCAACATTCACACCAAGGCTGAGGTCGGTTGACATGCAGACTGCATTTCCCGCTGCCGGTAAAAACAACAGGGCGCATAACAGTAATAGTTTTATTCTTTTTTCTGAATCAGCAATTGAAGCCAAATTGTGTCCTTTTTAATATTATGAATTTAAATGACAGTACAGAAATAATTATATAGCAGAAGCAAAGCCCTGTCTGTCATTACTTTCTGGCTAATTCAAATCAAAAGGGTTATACTTTTCTCTATGAAACAAAAAAGACTGTTAGTAACACTATCACTTCTAATTATTGTTATATTATCCGGATGCGCGTCCATGGGCGGAGTGAGCGGCAGCGAGATTAACGAAATTATCGGAATGATAAACAGCGGAGAAAGCGACATTTTAATTTCAATGTGTTCCGACCCCCTTCTGGTCGACGGAGAGGTTCTGCCGGGGGCACAGCTGGGCAGCATGTTCTGGAACGGACTAATCTCTGCCGGTTTCAAGATAGAGAATCCGGTTCTTTTATCCGTTGAAAAGTTCATGCCGGGAACAGGACGATGGCCGTCGGAATCAAAGGCAGCCGAGATATTCCTGCAGAAATATCCTGACGGAAAAGCAAAGCTTGCGGAAATAGGATGCGAGGCCGGAACTGTCTATCTGCTTACAGGGAAAGATGATGAAGGAGCTGTAAAGATTTATGCCTGGGGAGGACCGGTAAGATGAAAAGGTTCGGATTTTTAACAATTACCTCGGTAATACTGCTTATAGCATCAGCAGGCAGCATTTTGGCACAGGAATCTGATGTTGTTTATGTTGACGGATGGGTCGATATGAAAGACAGCAGAGGCGATATATATGAACTGTTTATCGGCGATCACCTGGTTTCCGGAGATACAGTCATTACCGGAGAAGACGGAACCGCCGAACTCGAACCGCAGCAGGGAAGCAGAATAATCATCACACCTGACACTGTATTTTCATTAAGCGAACGTAATGTAGACGGGAATAAGCAGAGTGTAGCGGCAACCACAATAGGTCAGGTAATGTTCAAGTTCAATATGATGACCCAGGAGCCGCTTATTTCTACACCCTCTGCAGTTGCGGGAGTCCGAGGGACGGAGTTTACCGTATATGCCGGTGCGGACGGTTCATCTCTAATCACTGTTGATTCAGGCGCCGTGGAAGTATTCGGCACAGAAAGCAGTGTTTACCTTGCCGGAAACGAAGGTGTTGAAATGTCTGCCGAAGGAAGGCTCGGCGACAAGTTTGATGTATTTGAGGGCAAGATTGATTTTTCAGCCTGGAACGCCTCGAAGATCGATTCAATGATGGCCGAACCGGTCTCAGCTCTTCGCAATATGAACACCAGTCTTTTAAAGATGCTTGATGAGATGGAAGAATGGGGAAAGATGCATGAAGAGGCCTCAGCTGAAGTAAACAGACTGCGTGAAAAACAGAAAGCACTTATAAAAGACGGAAAGGTTGAAGAGGCAAAAACTCTTGAATCTGAAGAGCTGAAACCTCTTGAAATATCATCTTCCAAAATGGTTATCAATTACAGGCATCACGCCCTGTCTGCTCTTTCCATGAGACAGCATGTAATTGGAGCCTTCTATTTAAGAATGAAAACAGCATATATCAGAAATACTGATGACAGCATATACAGGGATTTCCTGAACGAATATCAGGGTGTCGTAACTGTATTTGAATCAAGAACCGAAGATTATCTTATAGACTCAGATTATTAAGTAAAGGAGAAACAAATGAAACGGAAAGTAATAATATTATTGACTGCACTGATAGTAGCACTGTCATTCTCATGCGATGGATTGCTCGGGATGCTTATGCCCATGTCGGTTAACGAAAGAATTGTAGCATTCACAATTACAATCAATTCAGAAGATCGAACAGCCGATGCAATACTGCTTCACTTTGCACCTGAATCTAAAATGATCAACAGGGAGAATGCGGAGGTCATAACCTTCTGGGATGACTTATTTGACCCTGAAGCTGATTTTGCATTGACGGTCATGGACTCCAGCGATCCTCTCGATGTATCTGTAACGATGGTTAAATCAGTTAACGACGTGGTCGTAGGTACAACAAACCTTCAATTCGTCATGTACCAGGAAGCTTCAGGAAATTATTTAATTGATGAAATATACGATCTTGACGCAGCAGACTGGTATATCAGACAGATAAATCAGTAAACAGAGCTTCTTTCAAAACTCGGTTTGTTTTGAAATTGCCTCAACAAATAAAACATTAACAGCCTGGCGGGAATAAATTCTGTCCGGCTTTTTTATTCCTGAATTGGAAAACTGATACTCACAGAAGCACCATTTTCACTAGTGATTTCGTAGCTGCCGCGTATCTGCTTAACAAGCATATCAAGAAGTTTTAATCCGAATCCTTCACTTTGATTATCGATAGAGTACCCGCGTCCATTATCGCTGTAATTCAGTATTCCATACCCATCCCTGTTTGCAAGGGACACCGAGATCCCGGCATGGTTACCGTTCTGCCTGTCAAAAGCATATTTCATGGTATTGGCATAAAGCTCGTTTATTATTATCCCTATCGGTGTTACTGTTTTAACAGGAAGAATGATATCATCTGAAGATACATCCACTGAAACCTGAGTCTGATGCAGACCCGAAATCTCGGTGAGCAGACTTTCAAGATATTCGCGGATGTTCAGTGATTTTAGATTTGAGCCCTTATAAAGCCTGTCATAGAGAACCATCATACTGAGAATACGGCTTTCGGCTGTCTTCATCATTTCACGGGCGCTCGACTCCTTTAGGTTAAAGGCATTCATGGCAAGCATTCCCTTGACTGTATTCATATCATTCTTGACCCTGTGATGAACTTCTTTCAGAAGGATATCCTTCTCTTTAAGCAGTCTTGTAATTTCAGCTTCATTTTCTTTCATCCGGGTTATATCAAGACCTGTACCGAATACCCTGACTCTGCCGATAATATCCGATTTGAATAACTCGGCATCAGCTTTAATATATATGTGACGCTGATCGGGAGTTGTAAACCCGAAAGATACGCTCGGAGGATTTGAGCCCCCGATAATATCATACATCGCTTTCTCCACCGGAGCACGATCGGAATCATCAATACCTTCAAGTATCTCTGACCAATGTATCTGCCTCTTATTCTGCGGTTTATACCCAATGATTTTTTTCATCTCATCAGATGCTGAAAAAAACATTGATTCGGGATCAAGAACCCAGCTTCCTACTCCGGCTATTTTCTGTGCGGTTTGAAGATGCTTTTCACTCTCGAGAAGTTCTTGGCTTTTTTTAATTCTTGATACAGCTACTGCAAGTGTATTCGACAATCTTTCCAGATACCGGAGAGATTCTGCAGAAACAAGATCTTTCCTCCTGTCATTCAACTGAATAAGGCCTATTTTCTCTGTACCGATTCTCAATGGAAGAATAATTATTGTTTCATAACCATTTTCATTACATTCACTGCGCAGACAGGATATTGTTCCGGTTTCGCCTTTTTCTTCTATGAGGTCTTTTAAACTGCCTGTATAAAAACTGCCGTGTCTGGTAAAACAGGAGGGGAAATCATCCTGAATGCCGGAAATAACCATTGTGCAGAAACATTTCTTTTTAATTGAAGAATTGCCGATATGAATCATGCTTTCTTTCTCAAGAAAATCTTCATTAAAACCTATACTGCAGGCGTAGGGATATCCATCATTTGCCTGGAGTCTTACTGCAAGTGCATCAAAGCCGTAGTTATCTTTTATAAATGAAAGAGCCTGCCTCAGTAATTCATTAACCGAAATACAGGCATCGATAATATCAAAGAATTCTTCAGTTCTTCTCTTTTCGAGTTCGATCTGTTTTCTCTCTGAAACATCACGGCCTGAAGCAAGAAAATATCCCTTTTCATCTGGTAAAAAGACCCATTCGATATAATGATAATTTCCAGACTTATCCCTGACGCGATTGAGAAAAACTTTTCGCGTATTTCCGTATTTCAGTTCGTCTATTTCATGTCGGGGAGGGATGGTATCTTCAGGATGAAAAAGATTGGTCACCGGAGTACCTGAAAGCTCAGCGTTTGTATATCCCAGAACATCTTCAAAAACATTATTTATCTGCACGAAACATCCACCGGGATCCGTTTTTACCCGGAGATCGGAAAAGTGATTTAGAAAGTTAATTTCATCTAACTGCATTTAAGTCTCATACTTTTTTTCATTTCCCTAAGGATAAATCTCCCAAAATAACTTGTCAAGCTAGGCTGAAATTGTTGCTGCTTATTTTTACAATTGCTTAAAAGTTATGTTAAAATCTAATTATAATTCCAGCTCTTAAAGGAGGCTGCTATGCCCATAACTCCGGACAGGGGAAAAGCCCTGAATCTTTTTAAAGAATATAATCAGACGGATAGCCTTTATAAACATGCTCTGGCAGTGGAAGCGGTGATGAGACACATTGCAGAACTTGAAGGTGAGGATACTGAAAAATGGGGAATAATCGGTCTTATTCACGATCTTGATTATGAAAGATTCCCAGAGCAACACTGCAGTATGACCGAAAAGATCATGAAAGAAAATGACTGGCCGGACGATTACATACATGCTGTAGTTTCCCATGGATGGGGAATCTGTTCGGATGTTGAACCGATTGAAAAAATGGAGAAATATCTTTTTACCATCGATGAACTTACAGGCCTGGTTACCACAACAGCTCTTGTCCGCCCATCCAAATCGGTATTGGATATGGAAGTAAAATCAGTTAAAAAGAAGTGGAAGGACAAGCGCTTTGCAGCCGGGGTTGATCGCTCAATAATTGAAAAGGGAGCGGCTATGCTGGATCTGGAGCTGTCGGAAGTAATAAAACTTACAATTGACGGCATGAAATCGGCCGCCGCAGAGCTTGGGCTGGCAGGATGATCTAAAGATCGAAGCGGTATCCCCTGCCCCTGAAAGTTTTTATATGTCTGGGGATTTCCGGTTCACCCAGCTTGCTTCTGAGTTTTGCAACATGCACATCGACCGTACGGGTTGAGGTTTCACTTCCGTATCCCCAGACATCATCCAGAATCAGATCACGGCTGAGAATCCGTCCGCTGTTCACTGCAAGGTACTCAAGAAGCCTGTACTCCTGGGCATTCAACGCAATAGTTTCGCCGCCTTTCTCAAGGTTGCCGGTCTTGAGATCGAGGATAAATTCGCCGAAAGTCACCTGCTTCAGCTGTTTTGCAGAAGGTAAATTTTCACCGTTCTCCTTTGACCGCCTAAGCAGGGCTTCTATTCGGGCCAGCAGAACTGACATGTCAAAGGGTTTAGCCAGATAATCGTCAGCACCGACCTTTAGCCCCATCACCGTATCAAGATTTGTATCCCGGGCGGTAAGCATCAGAATTGGAGTTTTTATACCGGCCTTTCTCAGGTTAAGACATATGGTAAAGCCGTCACGGCCGGGCAGCATCAAATCAAGAAGGATAAGTGAATAGGTCCCCTTAAGCGCCTCATTTTCTCCGCGAATGCCGTCATCTCTGATTGTCACACCGTAACCTTCGGCTCTTAATCTATCTTCAAGTGTAAGCTGAACTCCCGGTTCATCTTCTATAATAAGAATCTCTGCCATATTGTCCTCTATTTAAGATTATATTTGCATGGAATTGTAAATTCAAACCGGCAGCCATGCTGCTTTCTGCCGTTAATCCTCCGGTAGGGGCTTTCAAGTTTCAGTGAGCCTCCTGCAAGTACAGCCTTCCGTCTTGCAAGAAACAGTCCCAGACCGCTTCCCTTTTCCTGACGGCTTCTGCTTACATAGTCTCTGTAAAACGGATCAAAAACATGACGCTGCTCACGGCTTTCAATTCCGCGGCCGTCATCCTCTACAGTAAAAACCAGTCCGTCAGGAATCCTGACCCTTCCGCTGACTCTTACGTCACCGCCGTTTCCGTCATAGGCATGATTAATTGTATTCATCACAAGATTACGCAAAACCAGGGTCAGGGTTTCTTCAACTATCACACAGCTGCCTTTAAGTGCAGAAACATCCCAGATAAGATTTATCTTTCCGGCGGAGGTAATGGTATCAAGCTCTTTCATGAGCCCTTCAAATATGGTTTCAAGATCAATCTCTGTCCCGACAGGCTTTTTACTTCCTCCGGCCTCAAGATTTGAAAACATAAGAATCTCGTTTATCATCCCGCCCAGTCTTAAGGACTGCTGCTGTATTATCTCGCTGTATTTTGAAAGCCTTTCTGCCGGGATAATTCCATTGGAAAGATTATCAGCAGCCGCCTGAATAACAGTCAGAGGGGTTCGAAGCTCATGAGTAATAGACGCTACAAATTCACGTTCACGTTCCCGCATGCCTTTCAGCCGCCTGGCCTGATGACGTGCAAGAAAGAAGGCTGCGGTGACACCGAGTAAAAGTATAAGACTGGCAAAAAAGTTGATTGCTGCGCGTTTTTCAAGATCAGCATAAAATGAACCATGTTCAGATCTGATTTTTATTGCATACTGCCAGTCAGATTCCCGAAAGAGTCCGTTCTCGGAAACAGGCCCGAATCCAATAGGAAAAAATATAAACTTTTCATCCATCTCCTGTGGTTCGGGTCGTGAAGCCGGGTCTCCGGAAAGATTTATACTGTCATGAATCCCCGGAATCGGAACAAACAGGGCATCGCCGGATGTCTCTATACCCAAAAGAGCCCGGAAAGGGTGAAATGTGAACCGTGAGGATTTAAAATCTTTATTTCTGTCCGGCGCCTTCTCTCCGCGGCTGTCGTCTGCAGACACCCATTCGAGCTTGTAATCGGGAAGCTGAGATTCAACCGCATCCTTTACATAGTTATCCATGAATAGCCTGATATCAACATCAATAAAAATAGACAGCTCTTCATCTCTATTGGGTTTATACACAAACAGCAGGTGCCAGTCCTGATTCGGAGGTCCTGAATCATGCTGTCTTTCTATCCAGGTCTCAGTTTCACTGTCAAAATAGGTTGTAAGACCGTCACGGTTATCATGCGAATAACTTATAGCTGCAAGAAGATAGGGATCTATACCGGAATCATTATATAGTTCAAAAATCCGTTCAAGCTGTGACCTGAGAGTTATATCCGACTGATCTTCAAGATCAAGATTTCTCAGGGACTGAACCAGAAGTGTATATCTTCTGTATTCATTTGTTGCTGCATGCATGACCGAATATTCAATATCACGGGCAAGGGACATGGCTTCGCTTTCCATGCTTATCTTGAACATCCGGTGAATAAGAAATACGGAGGCAACCATAGCAATAGCGAAAAGTATAGAGAAAATGCGGTCAAGAGCTGTCAAAAGCCTGGATTTTAACATCATAAAGCAATAATAACCTCTGATTGAGCTTTCTTCTATATTTTCAGGTTTGCAGATTCCAGTTTTTACAAAGTTTACAATCGTTTTACAGCGGTTTAACAGCTCCAATATGAATATGATGTATTTTTTATGTGGAGATTAAAATGGGTACAAACCACAAAATTGTACAGCTCGAGGATGTAAATCCGGCTGTTTCAAGAAAAATGAAACGGGGAAGACTGATTGCGCTTATTGCAACATTGCTTGCAGCGGCCGCAGTAATAATAATTCTAAAATCAGTGCTTGCCGACAAGCCTGTTAAAATTACTGACTACACAACAGCAGCGGTTACCTCCGGTGAAATTTTATCAACAACAGAGGCCAGCGGTACGGTTGTCCTGCCGATACAGGTTGAAATTGTCAGCCCCGAGGACAGTTATGCTGATGAAATATATGTCAGCGAGGGAGATTCAATTACACCCGAAACCGTGCTTGCACTTCTTGAGTCACCAAATCTTGATGACGAGAAGGACAGCCTTACAGTAAGTCTGAAACAGGCCTTGATTGAACTTGAAAATATAAATAGTGAATACAATTATGACATAAAAAACCTTACAAGAAGTATCACAAGATTAAGCGCCGATATTGCCGATGCTCAGGCTGATGCAGACACAGCTAAAGCCCTTGCAGAGCTTAAAAGTTCACGTGAATCCGATTACGAGGATGCCCTTGATAATCTTGAAAGCCTGCAGGAGGAGCTTGAAGATCTTAACTTGGAACTCGAACAGACTCTTTCAAAAAAAGATATAGATATAAGAAAACAGAATGCCTCAATAGAGCAGATTCGGGTAAATCTTGAAATCGTTAACGGCGACATTGAAGATCTTTCAGTAAAGAGTCCGATATCGGGTGAAGTGCTCAGTATCAATGAGAGCCTGGGAATTCCGGGAAGTTCAATAGAAACAACTGATTCCCTATTCGTTGTTGCAGATCGCAGCGAAGCCTATATAGATTTCGATGTTTATGAACAGTATGCGGGACTTCTTGAAACCGGCGGGAAAATGACAGTTACATCAGGAACAAACACCTTTGAAGCTGAAATAACCAGGATCGGACGGATTGCAACCATGGACTCCGACGGTCTTGCGGCGATGGTCACAGTAAGAGCCAGACCGCTAACCGAACTTGAACTCACTCCCGGAGCCTCGGCAGTCGCCAGTATAAGCCTGGGTATAGAGGAAGATGTTCTTTATCTGCCGCGGGGTGCCTACCTCACTACCGGAAGCCAGAAATGGGTTTATCTGGTAGACGGTGACAGTGCTGTGAAAACTGCAGTCAGCTTCGGGGATATTGAAGGAGCAAAGGTGAAAATTAAAGCAGGCCTTAAAGAGGGCGATGTGATTATCACAAGCGGGTACCAGAACTTTATCGACCAGAAAGAAATACAGTTAACCCGGGGAGGCGAAAATGATTGAATTAAACGGAATAAGCAAGAGCTATGACCTTGGCGATGTAAAGGTTAATGCTCTAAGCGGCATAAATATTAAAATAGAACGAGGTGAATACATAGCAGTGATGGGGCCGTCCGGCTCAGGAAAATCAACACTTATGCACATAGTCGGAATACTGGATTCGGCAACCGGCGGAAAGTATCTGCTTGAAGATTACGATATAACAGCGCTTCCCGACCGGGAACAGGCCAGAATTCGCAACAGACACTTCGGCTTCATCTTTCAGAGTTTCAATTTATTCCCGGAGCTGAGCGCCCTTGAGAATGTTATGCTGCCGATGAGCTATGCCGGTATCCCCTTCTCTCAGCGTAAAGACCGGGCGGTTGAACTTCTTAATGAAGTGGGACTGGGCAGCCGTATGAAACACCTGCCTACCATGTTAAGCGGCGGTGAACAGCAGAGGGTTGCCATTGCAAGAGCGCTGTCAAACAATCCCGATCTTATCCTTGCGGATGAACCGACAGGAAACCTTCCGACCGATAAGGGTGAGGAAATTCTGAAAATTCTTGAAGATCTCAACTCAAAGGGAGTGACTATAGTTATGGTTACCCATAACCCCTCCCAGGGAAAGCGTGCCGGCAGAATTATTGAACTGAGCGACGGCCGTATAGTAGACAAGAGGCAGGAAAATGCACTCTGAGCCTGTAAAGATAGTAATAAGAAGGTTCATTGACAAACCGCTTGAATCAATTCTTCTGATACTCGCCGTAGGTCTCGGGATAGGAGTTCTGAGTACCGGGCTCTCGCTTCTGGCAAGCACACTGGCCTATTCCGGTCATATGATGAAATCACCCGAATATACTGAGATAACCGTCAGCACAAGAAGTGATGCTGAGGATATGGAAACTCCTGCGGTAACTATTCCGGCAAGCGAAAATACAGTACTGACACAGGAAGATCTTGAGGCAGCGGAGCTTGCCCCCTATGTTGAATATGCCTACATAAAAAACCGCAGCAGACTCCATATGATTAATGAAAGCAGCATAGAGCAGGAAAACAGAATGAGGACAGAAATGGAGCAGTATGCCCCCAGGCAGGGACAGGATTCACCGCCGCAGGATTTTTCCGGAGACGCTCCTGCCGCACCGGATGGTCAGGATGGCAATCAGCCGCCTGACATGAGGCAGAATGCAGCTCAGATGCTCCAGGAAGGAATAGAATCAGGGCTTATCATTGCAGAAATTGAAGAAGCCGACGGCTTTGAAGTCAGCGGCGGGTTCTTTGATGCATGGGATATTCAGACAGTCTATGGAAGTATATTCTCGGAACAGGAGTATGCATCAACTGAAAATATAATACTGCTGGGAACTGAACTTGCGGCAGAAATCCTCCCGGAAGGTGAAGAGATGTCAAGCCTTATAGGAAGGCAGCTTCTGACCAGAGGCGGATATCAGACTATAGTCGGAATATTCGATTCCGAATACGGTGACTACAGTGAAAAATTTCTTGAACCCTATCGGGACAGAGGATCTCTTTCAGGATTCCGGGGCTTCAGAGGTCCGGGAATGGATACAAGCCTGATCTTCAGCGTAATTGATCCCGAAAAAATAGAATCTTCTTCAAGTCTGCTCACTCAATGGTTTGCTGACCGCTACGGCCATGATCAGATTTCTATATCAAGCTCAAGAGCTGAAGCTGAAAACATAGTAAGCAGAAACACCGGAATAAGCGTTTTGGTATTTTTCCTTTCTGCTGCCGGATTTTTCATTGCACTGTTGAATGTATCAAACATCCTTATGAGCCGGGCAATGAGATTGAAGGGAGCTACGGGAGTACTGATGGCACTCGGTTCAGATCGTAAAGGGATTCTAAAACTGTTCTCTGTTGAAGCGGTTGTTATAACAGCAGCAGGTGCGGTTGCAGGGATGCTTATTGCATTTCCGCTGAGCTCTTATATAAAGAAAGCCATGGAGATTCAGACATCCTCCTTTATATATCTTATTCTGGGGATTGTAATATCGGGACTGCTGGCTCTTGTCTTCAGTATAATTCCGGCAGCGCATGCTGCGAAAACAGATCCGGCCCAGGCAATGAGGGCTTTATAATGAAACAGATAATTTCCATGTTCAAACGACAGTTCACAACAGCACCGCTTAAAATAAGCCTGACACTGGTTTCAGTAGCACTTGGAACAGCGGTACTTATTCTATCGCTCAGTGCATCATCGATCATTAAAAATGAAGTGTCAGGTCAGCTTGAGGAAAACGGGCTGATCCTGTATACGGCAAACGGAGAATGGGACAGTGACGGAAGCATTTCACTCAACAGACCGGCGGAATGGGACAGCAGCGCGGGTTCTGTTCTGGTAAGTGATTCAGGCATCGTTGAAAGCGCCTCCATAGTATCCAGCACCCCCTTCCATGAGTTTACAGCTGATGGAAAATCATACAGGATAAGAACGGCAATAGCTGCCGAACCGGCCTATTTTGATGTATTCAGTCTTGAGATCACTGCAGGACTTCCAATGACAGATTCCGATCTGGCTCAGGGAATGAAGAAGGTCTGGATTTCGGAAGAAACAGCAGAGATTCTATTCGGCTCAGCTGAAGCAGCAGTCGGGAAATATATCCAGCCGCCGGGCGAAGTATTCCAGAGGGGGCCGGGTGGAATGCGTGAACAGAATATGATAACAAGCTATACGGTTACCGGAGTATTTAAAACACCTGGTGAGGTTTCAAGAAAATCCTACGAAATCGGCGATGTTGTTTTTCCATATACTGCAATGCTTCCATCAGGAAGAAATGCGCAGCTTGCCAAAGACATGATGGCAGGGACTATTGCAGTTAAGACTTCAGCTTCTTCGGTTGAAAAAGCCGGAGCAGCGATAAGACAGTCTCTGACAGCAGTCTACGGAGAGGAAATCGACATTCTTGTATGGGAAGGTTCGCCTCGTGGAACCTCTGAATATATGGAAGAGCTTAGAAACTCGGTCAGAATTTTTACAGTAACAATAAATCTGCTTGGCATCATTTTGCTGCTCACAAGCTCACTGGGGATTTTCAGCATTATGGTGGTGGAATCACTTAGCAGGCGCCGTGAGATAGCACTGCAGAGAGCTCTGGGGGCATCAAGACTGATCGTTGTACGCGACTTCTGGAGCTGGGCTATATCCTTAAGTCTCTGCGGAGCAGCTGCCGGTGCAGTACTTTCACTCATATTTTCACATCCGGTTCTGCAGAGCATTGCACCCCTTGCAGGAGAAATATCTGAAAGCTTTGCCGAAACTGCCGGGTTAAGGGCTGGTGCATTAATTACTGCTGTACTGATAGCGGTAGGATTCGGGGGAATTCTCGGTCTGCTCCCGGCAGTTTCTTCTGTTCAGGGAAATATTGCTGAAACAATAAGGGAATCATGAAAACTCTAAAATTTATAATATTTACTGCTGTAATTACAGCATCAGCCATAATTCCTGTCTCTGCTGATAATGAAACACTGAGCCTGAAAACAATTGCCGGGGTGAGTGAATATGCAGTCAACAGCAACCTGGATATAAAGGAAGCAGGACTGGCTGTTCTGAAAGCTCGGAACAGTCTTAGCGGAATATTCAAACTGGAGGAAAGTTCAATTTCACTGAGCACAGGTTTTTCCGGATCTGAATATTCGGAGCTTGAGACCGGAATAAACGCTGAACTTCCTCTTATAGATCAGCTGGGATTCAGTTTCTCGGTGGACGAACAGCTTAACAGCAGCATCAGAGTCAGTATTAACCCCCTGTATCATTCATCAGAGAGCAAGCTTGCTGATCTCAGTCTCAGAAAAGCTGAAATTGCCCTGAACAATGCAGTAACCGAGACTGTGATAAATGCAGCTGCAGCTTATATGTCCTGGTCGAAGGCTCTTGGTGACAAGGAAAATGCGGAGTCCAGACTGGCGTTGATGAAACAGATCTATGAAGATGAGCGCATTAGATATGATGAGGGAGAAGCTACCCTTGATGATGTTAGAGATGCCCTGCTTGACTGGTCAGAGTCAAGGACCGCAATGAATACGGCTTCGCAGGCACTTAACTCCGCAGAGAATGAACTTTATTCAATTCTGAATACAACCCCGGAGGCTGTAAGTATAGAACCTGCAGACAGACAGACTATTGAATCTGAACTAACCAGGATTAAGGCAGCAACTGACATAAGTGATTACTCTGCTGATTTCAGCTATGAAGTACTTTCCGCAGATATTGACAGAAAAACAGCTGAGGCGGAACTGAAGGAAGTCTGGCTGTTCTCACCTGAACTTAGTGCATCCGGGGGTGCTGACTTCAGTCAGCAGGAAGCGGCAAAGGTTTCCGCATCTGTCAGTATCGGCCTGACTTCAGACAGCTGGAATGCAGAGGAACGGAGCGAATTGAAAAAACAGCTTGAACTTAGCAGTGAATATAAAAATTCAGCGGAAGCTTCTGCACAGCTGTCACTGCTGCAGCTTACCGGCACCATAGAGACCGCTGCAATCAACACAGAGATATCAGGGATTGAACTGGAACAGGCCGGAGAACTGAAAGCCGAAGCAGAGTTTCTCTTTGAACAGGGAGAATATTCAAATACAGAATTGGATGACGCCGTGCTTGCAGAAAGAGAAGCGGAGGCTGCCTACTTCGGAGCCCTTGCCGAGGAACTGGGTTCATGGATGGAGCTTTCGCTGTATTCTTTGATTGACTAGTGAAAAATATCGAATTATGATACTTCCATGACAGCAGTTGACAGGGAAGCAGTAATCATCAAGGTGCTTGAAATTTACAAAGCCGAGACGGAAAAGCATCTGGCAATGGAAAAAGAATTCAGAGTTTTTGATGAACCTGACGTCCGGTTTGCATCAGCGGATGATCCGCTTATAGCAGACTATAAAAATATAATCGGCGGCTTTCACTGGAGCCCTGATGATGTCCTTAAGCGGGAGAAGGCAGGGACTGTAATATCCTGGTGTCTTCCGGTTTCAGAAGAAGCAAGAATCTCCAACCGAATTGAGAAGCTCTACCCCTCCGTTAAATGGGCATGGACCAGGACTTTCGGTGAATATCTCAATGAGGAAATCAGAAAAAATCTATGCACATGGCTGGAAGAGCATGGTCATGCTTCAGCGGCTCCGGCACTTGAACCTGGATTCGGTTTTATCGAAGAAACACCTGTCGGTATAGCCTCACAGTGGTCAGAAAGACATTACGCCTTTGCCGCAGGGCATGGAACATTCGGATTGTCCGGAGGCCTGATCACGCGCCGCGGAATTGCCCACAGGCTTGGCAGCGTAGCTACATCGGCTGTCTTTGAGGCTGATGAAAGAGAATATGGAAACGATCCGTTTGCCTGGTGTCTGCATGAATCAGAAGGAAAGTGCGGAGCCTGCATAAAACGCTGTCCTGTCGGCTCAGTCGGCAACTCTCCGGCACTGCGCGACAAAGACAAATGCAACGAGCACGACATGGTGAGAATAAGCGCCCTATACGGCAGCCGGTTCGACTGGGAAGGTATCTACGGCTGCGGACTGTGCCAGACTAAGGTTCCCTGCGAATCACGCAGACCCTGACAGACTTACCTGCCGGGGTTTCCGGCTAGGGAGTACGGGTGGGCAGTTTCACAATAAGCAGTGAAAACGGCTCCTTTCCTGTATTTTCCGCACCATGGGGAACATCCACCGGACATCTTATAATCATGTTCGGTTCTGCGGTGTAGGAATCGTTTCCGATTCTTACCTTACCCTCTCCCGTGAGTACATAGATGAAAGTGTCGTCCGCCTGAGAAACCGGCGGAAGGACTCCATTCTCTTCAAGAAGCAGGTGAACCACGGTGCATCCGCTTCTTTCGTACATCTCACGGCCCTGGACTTTATGGTCTTCAAAAACCAGCGGGGATTCAGCCAATCTTCTGATATTCATAAGCGTCCTCCTGTATTAATTATAAGCTTTTAATTCACGTAATCAAATGATTTAAGGTATAATGCCCATGGAGATGAAGATGACAAAAGACGAACTGATTTTAAAAGCGGAAAAGCTGGGATTTGAAAATGAAAAGGCCTATGGCGGATGTGCGCAGTGCACACTGCTTGCTACGCTTGAAACTCTGTCGGTCAAGGCTCCTGTAATAGTAAAAGCTGCGACCGGTTTTGCAGCCGGAGGCGGAAAAAAGTGCGACGGAATCTGCGGAGGCTACGCCGGGGCTATATCACTGTTCGGTCTTTTTTTCGGGCGAAGAGAGGAATACATGGACAGCGACCAGGAAGCCAAGAACCTGGTTAATGAAATGACCAGGTTCTTTCGTGAAAAAATGCTCGGAAAATACGGAAGTTTAATTTGCGGCGAGATCCATCAGAATATCTTCGGCCGGAAATATGACCTGCTGACTCCTGAGGGTTTTGAAGCCTTTGAACGTGACGGAGCACATACGGAAAAATGTACAGGCGTTGTTGGTTTTGCCTCAAAAACAGCAGTTCAGCTCATACTCGATACTGCTGAAACTATGGGCTGGAGTATAGAAGACCTGCAGAGTGCGGCAGCTGATATTTAACCTGATAAAACCTGTATAGACTAAAGACTGAAAATATATTACGTTTTTTACTCAAGGTTTCCCGCAGGAATTAATCAGTTCTACGGGATTATTATCTTACAATTCTTTTTAAGGAGACTTTTTTTATGGTAAAGGTTGGATTCATCGGATGGAGAGGCATGGTCGGCTCAGTCCTGATGGAAAGAATGATTACGGAGAAAGACTTCACCGGATATGAGCCCCTGTTTTTTTCAACATCACAGGTTGGCGCAAAAGGCCCGGAGATCGGAGTTGAAACTCCAGCGCTCGCTGACGCTTTCGATCTCAAAGAACTCGCAAAAATGGATGTTATTGTAACTTGTCAGGGCGGCACATACACAGAAAAAATCCACCCTGAACTTAGAAAAACCGGATGGGACGGCTACTGGATTGACGCCGCATCCACTCTCCGGATGAAGGATAACAGCATCATTGTTCTGGATCCTGTCAACAGGAATGTAATCGATAACGGACTTAAAACAGGAATAAAAGACTACATCGGCGGAAACTGTACAGTTTCACTTATGCTCATGGCCCTCGGCGGACTATTTGAAAATGATCTGGTTGAATGGATCACTTCAATGACCTACCAGGCTGCATCAGGCGCCGGCGCAAAGAATATGAGGGAGCTTGTCAAACAGATGCAGATTCTTGGAAATGCTCCCGGTGCAAGCCTTGATGACAATTCATCACCTATCCTTGAGCTTGACAAGACTGTCACTGAAACCCTCAGGGAAGCTTCCTTCCCCACCGAGAACTTCGGCGCACCTCTTGCTGCAAGCCTGATTCCCTGGATAGACAAGAAGATGGACAGCGGCCAGACAAAAGAGGAATGGAAGGGTGTGTCAGAGACCAACAAGATTCTCGGAAAACAGGATTCACCAATTCCCATCGACGGACAGTGCGTAAGAATAGGTTCAATGAGGTGTCACAGTCAGGCTTTTACAATCAAACTGAAAAAGGACCTTCCTGTTTCAGAGATCGAATCAATACTGGCTTCACATAACGACTGGGTAAAGGTTGTTCCTAATGAGAAGGAAGATACTCTCCGGGATCTCACTCCTGCCAAAACAACAGGAACTCTCACAGTACCGGTTGGACGAATCAGAAAAATGAATATCGGGCCCGGTTACTATACAGCATTCAGTGTTGGCGACCAGCTCCTCTGGGGTGCAGCAGAACCAATCAGAAGGATGCTGAAGATAGCACTTGAGCATCTTTCTTAATTAAACTTTAATTATACATGGCTGAGCTTAATTTAATCAGGCTCAGCCAATTTTTTTAACCTTCATTTAGTTGACTATACAACTATCATTATATAAAATAGTTGCATGGACAACTATAGATCACTTGGATACATGATGACCAAAGTTCACAGGTATTCAAACATGTATTTTACCGAAGCAATGAAGGATCTTGACCTGCATGGATCGGGACAAATTCGAATAGTGATGACACTGGGTAAACATCCTGATGGTCTGACACAGGAAAAACTGGCAAAAATACTGATGGTTGATAAGGGCAGCATCTCCAGAATGATAAAACCGATGATTTCAAATAATGTAATCAGAAGAGAAACCGATCCTGAAGACCGCAGAGCGAATATTATCAAGCTGACTGAAAAAGTACAGCTGATGATGCCGGAAATAAGACTGAGGGCCAGGGAATGGACTTCAGTACTCACTAAAGGACTGAACAGCGATGAGATAGATATGCTGTTTTCACTTCTGGAACGGGTTGAAACAAATGCTTTACAACACTTGAAGGCGGACAATAATGAGTAGAAAAAAACTGAATCTGGCGGCAGACCCGGTAATTCCGACAATTATTAAAATGGCAGGCGGGATGCTCTTCGGCTTCCTTGCAATGTCGGCTTTCAATACAGCTGACACATATTTCGTAGGACAGCTGGGAACAACAGAACTGGCAGCAATGAGCTTCACCTTCCCGGTAATAATGGTGCTCAATTCTGTATCCCTGGGCATGGGAGTAGGTCTTTCCTCGACTGTTTCAAGGGCAATAGGATCCGGAAACCATGACAAGGTAAAAAGGCTCACGACAGATGGGATGATGTTATCAATTCTTATAGTTCTGCTTCTTGGTATTCTCGGGATTTCAACAATTGATCCCGTTTTCAAAGCCCTTGGAGCAGGGCCTGAGACCCTGCCACTCATAAAATCGTATATGTTTATATGGTACTTCGGGTTTCCCTTTGTCGTTATCCCTATGGCAGGCAACAATGTAATCAGAGCCACAGGCGATACTCTGACACCAAGTATCAACATGATAATTTCAATGGTGGTTAATGTTATTCTGGATCCTCTGCTGATTTTCGGCATCGGGCCCTTCCCCCAAATGGGAATCGCGGGAGCTGCCCTTGCAACAGTATTCGCCAGAGTAAGCTCAATGTTTTTTTCCCTGTACATACTGACATTCAGAGAAAAACTGCTGTCATTCAAAAGAGTAATATGGAAAAAAACTTTTGAAAGCTGGAAGGAAATTGCTTTTGTTGGATTTCCCGCTGCCGTTGTGCAGGCTATCAACCCCTTTTCACTGAGTATTATTACCAGACTGCTCTCCGGATACGGAAAGGAGGTTGTAGCCGGGTATGGTGCTGCAAGCAAATTTGAAATGATGATATTGATAATTCCGATGGCCATGTCTGCAGTCATGACACCTTTTACGGGACAGAACTGGGGCGCAAAGCAGATTGACAGAATAAAAAAGGGAATCGCCTTTACCAGCATCGCATCCATAAGCTGGGGTATCCTCATGTTTATTTTATTTCAGTTTCTGGCCTCCCCCATACTCTCATTATTCAATGAGCATCCGGAGGTTATCAACGCCGGAGCATCATATCTGCGTATAATCAGCATAAGCTATGGATTTTTTGCCATGACAAGCATGGCCAGCATGAGCTTCAACGCCCTGAATAAACCTCAGTATGCCGCAGTTGTTACAATAACAAAAGCATTTATACTGAACATCCCTCTTGCCGTTCTGGGAGGAAAGCTGTTGGGTGGTACCGGAATATTCGGTGCAACAATGATCACCAACATTATAGGCGGAGCCGGTGGAGTTCTGATGGTACTGCATTTTCTGAAAAAACATTCTGAGGCTAATGCGGAGACGGTCTGATTATAAAGGGGATACCCGGCAACATCCGGATATCCCCTTTTCCAGAAATAAAAATTATATCAAATTATCTGACGCTGAGTATTTCGGGTTCCGGTACATGCTGCCGTCCTAATGCAGCACAGGATCCGACAGCCTGGAATTTAAATCCGGCTTTACGAAAGGCCTCTTTATCAAGAAAGTTCCTTGCATCAACAACAATTCTGTCATTCATAAGAGTTCCGGCTTTTTCGGCATCAATATCCCTGTACTCATCCCAGGCAGTCAGCAGTATGACTGCGTCGGCCCCGGAGAGAGCCTCTTCCGCTGTTTCGAAGTAGGTCACACGTTTATCCTGCAGCTCTGCAGCAAAGTTAATTGAAGCCTCAGGATCATGAGCCTGAACAAAAGCCCCGGCATTCAGAAGTTCAGAAATTACGGGAAAAGCAGAAGAATCCCTGACATCATCGGTATCTTCCTTGAAGGAAAGTCCCAGCACTGTAATAGTTTTTCCTTTAACAAGTCCGCCGGCAAGGCCTGAAAGCATAGATACGACCCGGCGTTTCTGTCTGTCATTTGAGACTGTGATCTCACTGATTAAGCTGAGATTCAAATCTACTTTTGAAGCTGTAGAAACCAGCCCCTCAATATCTTTTCCAAAGCAGCTTCCTCCAAACCCGGGACCGGCCTTCAGAAAATCGGGACCTATTCTCTTATCCATCCCTATTCCGGCCGATACTTCTTCAATATCAGCTGACACCGCTTCAGAAATCTCTGCAAGTTCATTGATAACCGCTACCCTTGCAGCCAGCATTACATTGCTACCGTATTTAATAAGCTCCGCCGAAGACTGGCTGCATTTGAGAACCGGAACTTCTCTTGAAATGATTGGAAAGTATATCTCATTCATTTCCCTGAAAGCCCGTTCAGAATCTGCTCCGAATACAATCCGGTCCGGATAAAAGAAATCACGTACAGCCGTTCCCTCCCTGAGAAACTCGGGACAGAAAACAAGGTCAAAATCATTAGTATCTGCCTCAAAGAGGATTCTTTCCTTCAGCCGCAATGAAGTGCCGGGAGGAACCGTTGATTTTATGACTATCGTTTTATAATCGGAAATATTTTCTACAACACTGTCCACAGCCTTATTTATCTGACGCAGATCAACTCTGCCTTCAGCTGTCCGCGGTGTACCCACGGCGATAAACACTGCATCCGCTTTTTCCACAGCACTGGAACAGTCATTGGTAAAATCAATCCGGCCTTCAGTCAAGACTGATCTCACCAGCTTTTTAAGTCCGGGTTCATAAAATGGGATAATTCCTTTTTTAAGTTCACGGATTCTGCCGAAGTCAACATCTACAGCTGTCACCTGATGCCCAAGCTCAGCCAAACCTGCTGAAGTAACCAGACCGACATATCCTGTACCGATAACTGTAATCTTTTTTTTCATATCCTTTTCCTCCCTTTTTAAAAAAGGTTGAGGATATTTAAGCTGTATTCGGTTAGCAGGTAGTTATTCTAATATTAAATTTTGTTTAATCGATTTAACAATATTTATTATAAACTAACTGCTGCTTAACATTTTCAAAACACTGCAGGTCTAACCTGCAATTGTTATGAATGAAATAAAGAAAACAATTGCATTCGGCTGTGCCGGTGAAGGAAGGGGTCACGCGGCTAGGACTATTGCTCTGGCTCAGCAGCTTCAGCCTTACTACCGTATTACCATTTTCACACCTTACAGTACCGCAGCATTCATTAAAGAACATCTTCCGGATGCTGAAATTGTAAATATTCCGGTTCTCAACTTCGGGATTGAGGGACATTCAATTAACTATATTAAAACTTTTACAGATAATATCCCGAAAATCGCTGATGTTGGAACAATAATAAAGACAATCAGAAGAAAACTGAAGGAGCTTTCAATAGCTGCGCTCATATCAGATTTTGAGCCTTTTACTTCTATTGCCGCCTCAGGACTGAAGATTCCGGTAATGAACCTAAACCACCCCGGAATAGTTTTGAAATATTTTTCGATAAAGCCGGATGCTGTAGCGGCAAAGATTGGAGCCAGACTGATGATGCCTCCTGCCAACCGTGATCTTATATGCTCTTTTTACGGCGGAGATATCGGCCCTATAATCAGAGACGATATAAAAAGCAGAACAGTCTCTGATCAGGGTTTTTTTCTGGTTTATACAAAACAGGCATCACGAAAAATTCTTACCGACTGCCTGAAGAATTTCCCCGGGATCGATTTCAGGATATTCCCGGATCCCGAAAAGGATTTTGCAGAAGCACTGGCCGGTTGTACCGGAGTAATTGCTCCTGCAGGGCATCAGATGCTCTCTGAAGCTCTGTACCTCAGAAAACCAATCCTTGCCTTCCCGCAGAAAATGCAGTTTGAGCAGCGGCTGAATGCAATTATGCTTGAGCGGTCCGGCTGGGGGCTGGCCGGTGATATCAATAATGCTGATAAATGCATCAGCAGATTCCTAACTTCAATAGATAATTTTCCTTACGCATGCAGCGAACCGGGCATGTTCAATTTCAACGATTCTACTCTTGCTGCGGTTAACCGTATCAGGACCTTCATAGATACTCCTAAACCAGTTAAAAATAAACAATTCAACCTTGTCTTTTCCTGACATCTTACCTGACTGAGCATCAATTTGACCAATTGATGCTCTTTTTACTTGACATTACTGTGTACTACACATTATTATACATTTATGAACAATGATGTAAGCAAAGAACTGTTTAACAAACTTGGACAGGAGCTGAGGCGCGGTGTACTGGTAATTGCCGCATTGTCGCTGCTTGAAAAACCAAAATACGGGTATGAACTTCTTAAGGATATGAATGACTCAAATTTTACAATTACTCAGGATACCCTGTATCCGCTTTTAAGACGCCTTGAGGAACAGGGACTTTTAAAAAGCGAATGGATCCTTGAAGGCTCCCGACCCCGCAAATACTACAGTACAAGCGAAGACGGGGAGCGAATGTATCTGAAGCTTAAACAGTACTGGCTTGAACAGAATTCCACTATGGAGGGAATAATAAGATGACTTTTGACAGTAAAAGCGAAGATATTTTAGAACGTTACCTGCATGCGGTATCAAGGCATTTGCCAATGAAAAAACGTATGGATATTTCCAGAGAACTTGAATCTACAATTCTCGATATGCTCGAGGAGGAAACTGGAAATCCTGAAAGCAGGATTAACCTGGAAATACTTGAACCGGTATTAAGAAAAATCGGAAAACCGGCAAGGATAGCTGCACGCTATCGGGAGGAAAGACCTCTGATCAGCAATGAACTGATGCCGTTTTTCAAAATGGTCCTTCAGATAGTGCTGATAGTAACCTTCTCTGTGTCACTTTTGACCGGGGTCTTTTTTATGGGAAAAATGACCGGAATGGAGATCTTACATCGGATCCTTGAGATATTCAGCTCTCTGCTGCAGGTAACCGGGACAGTATTTATTGTATTCATAGTAATTGACAGACTTGTTAAAGATAAAAAAAGCTTTTCGATTGATGACGGAGACTGGAAACTCAGTGAACTTCCTTCTATCAAAACAAAAATCCCGGGAAAGGCGGAGATTATAGCCACTATTGCAGCTGCTGCTGTGTTGATCATTATTATGAACCTGTTTATCTCAAAAATAGGCATCTATGATTTCAGCGCTGAGCCTACTGTTTTTACACCGGTACTCTCCCCCTTCATATACAACCTGCTTCCGGTTTTCACACTGAGGCTTGCTGCAGGTGCGGTGATACTGATAACGCTGATTGCAGGCAGGGGGACTAAAAACGGACGTAACAGAACCTATTATTACAGCATTTCCACCGCTGCTCTTGAACTATTTGACATTGGAATGTTTTCTGTACTTCTGTATAAAGGGCCCTCCGCTCTGCTTATGATGGACGGATTTATTAAAGCCGGGCTGACGGATCTTGTTCCGCTTGTTGGAAAAATGTACACAGGAATTTTACTTCTGCTGATTGTTCTGACACTTATAAGCATTGTCAGAAAAGTCATAACCATACTCCCTTCCGGCAGAATTTAGGAAAGCGGCAGATTAACTGATACAGGCAAAAAAAGAGCCTGTATCAGGACTTCAAAATTTGCTCCAGATATTAGGATTTCATATACTGAAGATATCAGGAGGAAATCAATGATCAAAAAGATATCTGCGGCATTACTTTTAATTCTGCTGTTCACAGCTTCAGCTGCTTCTGCTGATTCAATCGTTGTAATCAATAAAACAGGATATGATCTCTACTACCTTCAGGTTTCTCCATCAGATTCTGATGAATGGGGAGAAGATGTTCTTGGTGATGATGTACTGCTTGACGGCGGGAATATAAAACTGGACATCGATGGTTACGATGTCTGTGATCTTGACATAAGAGCTGTGGATGAAGAAGATGACGCCTATATAATATGGTCTTTTGACAGCTGCAGCGGAAGCAAGGTTGTCTTCACAATTGACGATCTTTATGTCGATGACTCTGAAAGCGGTGTTCAGGACTTCACTATTCAGAATGATACCGGCTTTGATATCTATTATATCTATGTATCACCCGACTACGCAGATGATTGGGAAGAAGATGTTCTTGGTGAGGGGGAAATACTCGCTGCCGGAGACTCTTACTTTATCAGCTTTACAGGTTACGGCGATCACTGCAGTTTTGATATCAGGATGGTTGATGAAGATGGCGACACCTATACGAAATGGGGTGTAGATCTCTGCTCAACATATACCCTTTCAATATCTCTGGATGATCTGGACTACTGACGGGTCTTGTAATTATGCCCTCCGGAAATGTATGATAGTGGAGAATGAAAGCAAAAGATAAAATAAAACCGGAACTGCTGGCTCCGGCCGGAAACCTGGAATGTGCAATTGCAGCATTTCAGAGCGGAGCTGATGCGGTCTATGCCGGAATAAGCCGCTTTAACGCCCGTGAGATGGGCGAAAATTTCACCTTTGATGACATGTCCAGACTGTCAGCACATACGAAAAAACTCGGAAAGAAGCTCTATCTGACACTCAATACACTTATCAAGGAAAATGAACTTGAAGATTTCGGGCGATCAGTTGAAAAGATAGCAGGCCTGGAGCCTGATGCGGTTATCATACAGGATATCGGCGCTGCTCTATTTCTAAAACGATATTTTCCTCAGCTTACACTCCACGGCTCAACCCAGATGGGTATACATAACAGTGCCGGGGTTAAGACCGCCCAATCCTTCGGTATTGAACGTGTGATACTCGAACGCCAGATTACCATGACCGAACTTTCATCAATTATAGAGGCCTCACCTCTTGAGATAGAAGTCTTTGTTCACGGAGCGCTTTGCTGCTCGGTATCCGGACACTGTCTATTTTCATCATGGATGGGAGGCTGGAGCGGAAACAGGGGGCGGTGTAAACAGCCTTGCCGCAGACGCTTTCACAGCGATGAAAACGGAACAAAAAAAAGCGGGTTCTTCTTCAGTACTCAGGATTATTACAGCCTGGATATGCTGGATGAACTTACTGAAGCCGGGTTGCTTCTCTAAAAATTGAAGGCCGCCTGAAAAAGGCTGACTACGTGAAGAACGTGGTTACCGCCTACCGTATGATGCTCGACTGCGACAGAAGCCAGCGCAGCAGAACACTTGGTGAAGCCAGAAATATCTTGTCAAATTCTTACGGTAGAAAATGGTCGCACGGTTTCATATCCGAAGATGATATGGCCGGTCTGATTCACTATGAATCACCCGGTGTATCGGGAATGCTTGCCGGCGAGGTAGTAAAAACAGCGAATGGAGGCTTTACAGCATCAGTAAGCCGCCGGATGCATATCGGCGACAGAATCAGAATACAAACAAAAACCGGAGACGAAGGTCCTGCCTTCACCATAACAAAGATGAGTAAAAACCGGCAGCAGGTTAACCTGGCGGTTAAGGGCGATAAGGTTTTTATCAACTGCGATAAGGAAATCGCACAAAGCGGTCGTATTTATAAAATTGGAGATACATCAAAAGAGGCTGTAAAAGTTCCGAAGGATCTTCCTTTATACTCCAAGCCTGCAGAAATAGATATCCGCATAAAGGTGAGTAATTCCGGAATGGAAATTTCGATCAGCGGTATAAACGGAGCCTCACCCGGAAAGGCTCTTGTCTGGGAAGACAGCAGTGAAATTGACACGGCGCAGCAGCATCCGCTGTCGGAAGATAATTTACAGGAAGCCTTTACTGCAACAAGGGAAGCCAGAATACGCCTTGGCAGACTGGATGCAGAAATTACCGGTGAGCTGTTTTTACCTGCGGGAAGACTTAAAAAGCTTCGCCGGGGCTTCTGGGAATGGGCTGCTGAACAGATATCTCCGCTTCTTGAATCGAAGGACGGCAGCAGCTGGCTTGAAGATTTTAATAATGATCAGAGAAAAAAAGAAGAATTGCGGAGAATCAGTATAACCCCGGAGGCACAGCAGGAGCAGACTGTTTACAACCCCGGCAACAGAGTTCGGAACACAGGGCTTTCAGATTTCATCAAGGCAGCAGATTTAACGCAGGCAGCAAAAAGCGGAGAAGAACTGCTTCTGCCATTCTTCTGTCCCGAGGCCCGGCTTGCCGATCTGAAAGAAGAAATCATTGAAGCCTACCGCAAGGGTATCAGAAGATTCAGAATTTCATCCATAGCGCATATAAATCTTCTAAAGGAAGCCGGGATTACAGAAGGCGGAATTAATACTGAAGGGGTTCCTGAACCGGAGATATCTATCAGTTCCGGATTTCCGCTGGCTGCGGCAAACAGCTACGCTGCTGAACAGCTTAAAAAAGCAGGAGCAGATAAGGTTCAGCTCTGGCTTGAGCTTGATCATGAAGCAGTAACTGAAGCACTGAAGCACTGGCCGTTAAAAGCTGAGATATACAGAAGGGGAAAGCCCTTCCTGCTTGCAACCAGAGCCTCGGTTTCTGTCGAAGGAAGCATCAACGACAGCCGGGGTAAATTCTTTACTGTAGCAACACCGGCACAGCAGGATATAGATTATTCAGTTCATGACCAACCAGGCTTTCTGTCCTGTATTTTTCCGCAGGAAGTGCTTTCGCTTCCTGAACAGAAGGGCTGCTCATCCTTTTATGATTTCAGCCGTGAAACCCCGGGAGACAAGGAGACTGATTTCAACTATGATTTCTCTCTCATATAAAAACTCTGATGATTTTACAGGAAGAAAGATCTCCGCAGTAAACTTCAAGCCGCCGGAATGGAGGCTTGAAGGCAGGGGCATAATGTTCTCCGGCTCATGTTTTGCTGACTATCTGTACCACGAACTCCATACTGCCAATCTGAACGTGCAGATAACCCCTTTTGGAAATATCTACAACCCTGCGGCCATGAAAACTGCATTTGCACTGGTTATTGAATCCCGCGAGATAAAGCCTTCCGATCTTCTGGAAAGGGATGGAATATATTATCACTACATGTTTCACTCTCTAATCTATGGCGAAGATGCAGAAATATTCAGCGGTATGCTCAACAGAGCGCTTACTCAATGCAGGAGATTTCTTGAAAGCGCTGAAGCCATTATAATAACCGCGGGAACAGCAGCTGTTTACAGGCACTTAAAAACCGGTATGATTGTGAATAACTGCCACAAGCAATCCGCCGGAACCTTTGCCCGGGAAATGTTCAGCGTTGATGAGGCGTCAGAAAATATGCGGTCTATAATCAGCAAACTGCGCAAACTGAATCCGGGTATCCGCATCATATGGACACTGAGCCCCGTAAGACATCTGCGTGATAAGCCTGCTGAAAATTCACTGAGCAAGGCCGTCCTGCGCTGCGCAATAGATGAAGCGGTGAAAAATGATTCGGAAGGCTCATGGTATTTTCCATCATACGAGATTATGATGGATGAACTTCGCGACTACCGCTGGTATGCCAAAGATCTTTGCCACCCTTCAGATGAAGCTGTTGAGTACATTCTTTCAAGATTTATAAATTCTGTTTTTACTCCGCAATACCTTGAGTTTCTGGACGGCTATACAAAACTTCTGAAGTCGCTTAATCACCGGCCTTTAAACCCTGAGTCTCAGAACTACATCGCGCATCTGAAACAGACTGAACAAAAGATAGAAGAATTAAAACAGAAAAACCCGTTATACTTCAGTAACCACGAATCCTGCTGAGCTTAGAATATCAATTGAGCCGCCAAGAGCCTGCCGGACCGCACGGGCAAAAAGTTCACCGAGTTTTGTATGCTTTCCGCAGTATTTTTCTCCTTCGCTGCCGAAACCTTCCGGACCGCCAAATGCCGCTGCAGGTGCAGAAAAAACTAGGATTGAATCGGTACCTGTTCCGGTGGCATACATTTCAGAAACTGTACTTTTTATTCCGCGTTCGTGAATGAGGGCAGTCTTGGCTTCACTGCATATCATCAAGGCCTCACAGGCTGCCTGCGGAGCAAGCGGAATATTAGTCCCGGCTATGATATTGATAGTACCCGGCTTAATTTCAGATTGTTTACAGGAATGTTTTTCAGCAAGAAACTCCGGCAGAAATGAAGCTTTGTCACCGGCGGCCAGAGCATTTGAAAACCCCGCGGTAAGACAGCAGAAAACACGTACCTCCTGCTCTTGAATCAGAGCATCACAATAACTGTTCATTGAGGCGGCGGTCATCATTCCGATACAGGGTGCGGGAAGTCCATATTCCAAGGCAGAGAGTCTTATACTTTCAGCCGGCTCAACAAAGTCTGTTTCGAGTCCGAGAAAGTTCTGCCTAACCTTCATATTAAGTACCGATGAAGCTGAGCTCATTCCACCGCCCAGAACAGCAGTTGAGATGACCGGAACGCTTCTGCTGAAAACAGTACGGCAGGAGTCATCATCAACATCTACTGTGAAAGTAAAGGAATCAAAATTATACTTTGCTGTTCTATTCATTGTCCGAAGCTCCAGCAGATGCCGGACCGATAATCCGGTCGCCGTTTTCAGGGCAGAAATATTCACTTACCCTGGTATCATAAACCTCATGAACAAGGGCAGGAGTTATAAATTCGGAGGGCTTACCGCTGACTACAGTCTTTCCCTGCTTGAGCATGATTCCGAAATCGGCATAGTGCATTGCCTGGTTAAGATCGTGCAGCACAGCAACCACAGTCTTTCCAGAATCGGCAATTGTACGAAGGTAGCCGAGCATTTTCAGCTGATGCTTTAAATCAAGATGGTTGCCCGGTTCATCAAGCAGAAGAATGTCAGTCTGCTGAGCCAGAACCCGGCCGAGCAGTACACGCTGATACTCACCGCCGCTAAGATGGCGGACCGAGCGGCCTGACAGCATACTCATATCAAGCTGGTCCAGAACCCTGTCTACAACCAGGTTATCCTCATCCGAGGGAGGACTGAAAAGTCTCTGGTAAGGATAGCGTCCCATCATCACCATTTCACGGACTGTATAATCAAAGTCCCCTGCACTCGTCTGAGGGATCATTCCCAATAAGCCTTGCTCTCTCGGCCGGAATAATGGCAGAAATACTACGCGGCCCCGCCTTTATACTTCCCGAGGAAAGTTTTATCAGACCGTTGAGCAGTGAAAAGAGAGTTGATTTTCCGGAACCATTGGGGCCCAGAATAACCATGAAACAGCCCTCACCCGCCGAGAAATTAACAGGCCCCAAAGAAAAGCCCTCAGGATAGCTGTAAACCGCATCAGCCGCATTAAGAATCACAAGGCAGCCGCCTTTCTGCTTTTACGCAGCATGTAAAGGAAGAAGGGGCCTCCCAGAATTGCTGTAATGACTCCGACGGGAATCTCCTGTGGTATCAGAAGCATTCTTGCTGCCAGGTCGGAGAGGATCAAAAGGCAGGCTCCCCCAGCTGCGGAAGCTGGAAGCAGGCGGCTGTGTTCAGGGCCTGTAAGCATCCGCATAAGATGGGGAAACGATAAGACCGATAAATCCGATTATTCCTGATACTGAAACTATTGCTGCAATTATAAGACAGCTTATTATAAGAAAGAAGGCTCCTGTACTCTGAGGATCGACCCCCAGGGAGTGAGCCTCGGTGCTGCCGAGAGACATTATATTGAGCTTTCTTGAGTTGACCAGAAGAAAGCCGCCGCAGACAAGGACAACAGAGCCGCAGAGAATTACCTTCTGCCATCCGGCTGATGTAAAACTTCCCATCATCCACATTACAATACTGTCTATCTCACTGCGGTTGAGCATCATCATAAACGAAATTCCGGCCTGAAAGATATATCCGATAGCTATGCCTCCCAAAAGCATTTTACCGAAATCTCCACGGCGGTTTCCGGCCAGAGCGAAAACGAGAAATACTGTAAGAACCGAACCGATAAAAGCGGAAACGGATATTATACCTATGCCGGCAGTGAGGATTCCTGCTCCGGATATTATTGCAACAGTAGCACCGAGTGAAGCCCCGGAAGAGATTCCCAGAAGATATGGTTCGGCAAGCGGATTACGGAATACCGCCTGAAAGACAACACCGGATGCTGCCAGTCCCGCTCCCGCAAATGCTGCGAGCAGTACACGGGGAAGCCTGACTGAAAAAAGAATGAGAAGTGCCGAACGCGGGATATCAAACGAAGTGATTCCGGCTTTGTTCAGTATAGCTTTAAGCGCAGTTAAAAATCCCACATCAGCGGCACCCCATGATGCCGAAAACGGAATGAGGAAGATAAGCAGAAGAAAAGGCAGAATAACAACGGCGGTTCTTTTAGACATCAGCGAAGCTCCGGATTAAAATCAATCTTACTGAACCGAGGTAAACAGATTATGAAGCGACTCAAGCCCGTCAATAAGCCTTGGCCCCTGCCGTGTAATAATGTCTTCATCAAGCTCAAAAACTCTTCCATCCTGTACCGCAGTCAGCTGCGAATATACCCCGTAGCCGCAGAAAGATTCTTTCATTCCAAGCGGAATTATGATTATTTGAGGATCCCGCTCAAGAAGTACTTCAAGCGAAAAGGACCAGCCTGAAACATCTGCAGCTATATTATTTCCGCCTGCCGATTCAATCATCTTCCCTATAAAGGTGTCTCCTCCAGCTGTCCAGTCGCCGCCTTCACCGAAGCCGACAACATAATAAACATCAGGATGAGAGTCCATCAATTTAACACCGGCAGCAAGGGCGTCATACCTGCCCTCTAATTCGGTTATGAGCTTTTCAGCAGAATCTTCAGCTCCAAGGTCTGCACCTATTTTACCGATTATATCATAAAGCCCCTCAAATTCTTCAGGGCGTAGTAAAATCTTACATCAATACCGGCCTGCTGCAGAAGGTTTCCCGCCGCTTTTGAGCCGTGAGTAGAGGCAATAGCAAGATCGGGTTCAAGGGCTATTATCATTTCGGTATTCGGTTCCTGAATTGAGCCTATTGACTGAATACTCAATGCCTCTGGAGGGTAGTCACAGTAATCAGTCCTTCCGACAAGAAGATCTCCCTTGCCAAGAGCAAAGATAGTTTCAGTTATGTTAGGGCCCAGAGAAACGACCCTGAGAGTCCCGGAAGAATCAGCTGCAGGGCCTGCCTCAGTTTCAGACCGGCTGTCCATTAAGGTAGTCTCTTCTTTGACGCCACCGGCGAAAGCTGTAAAAGGCAGAATAGTAAGAAGGATGAAAATGACAATGGTTTTATTTTTCAGCATCAGGATGTTCTCCATTATTATTCTTTGTTATATATTAATAAAGCACCGGGTCCATCCCCGGAAATCCATGAACCCGCAGAGACTCCCTGCGGGGTTACAGCCACTATTTTGTCTTCACTGAAAAAACTGATATAAAGTAGATCATCATTCTCATCATAACTCAGACCTGAATAATAGTCATATGCGGAATTCTCAGCTTCGATTATCATGTTATCGGATGAATGAAGCACTGAAAAGCTGGAAAAACCGTTTCCGTATTTAAAAGACTGAATCCCCCCTACCCCGGCAAGGTAGACTGTCTGTCCCGATTCATCAACGGATTCCCGGAACATTACCGGTGAACCACCGATATCCAGATGCCCCGCATAGACAGGAACTTCCGGACTGCTTAAATCAAGGACAAGAATTACACCGTCGTCGGGATTGGTGCCGGGTTTTTCAGCGCCGACCTCATACCGCACGGTTGTTGAGCCGGACAGGTACGGCAGGTATTCAGAGTCTGAGAAATAAGATACAGAACCGCCGTTGGTTCCGGTGCAGACTATGCTCAGCAGGCCGTTGTGAATAAATGAAGACTGGGGGTTAAGTCCGTTTCCCGGAAAGTACTGACCACCGGCAGCGCTATAATAAAAATCCTCAAGATTTACTTCCGACACCAGCTGAAGGTTTATCGAAGATTCAGAAGCTCCGTCGGTAAGTGCCGAAGCGTTGAAACTGAAGATACTTAATGTAGCTTCACGGAACTCTCCCGGCGCCTGAACATTGCTTCCGCTGTACTCTGCAAGGGTATCACCTTCGGTCAGCAGGATTCCCGCATCATAGCGGACATTGGTAACATAGAGCCAGCCTGTACTTCCGTCGATATAAACAGAGCCTGATGTAGAGCCCCGTTTTTTATTATCGCCTGTTGCATTTTTTATAGTCGGCGTTGTCTGGATTTCGGAATGTGTAAATGAAGAATCATCAACCTCTTCAAAGCAGGCGGTAAAACTGTAGCCAGTCTCAGTATCATCAAGGTTAACAAGCTGTACTTCATCAGTCTTGTATCCGGAAACAAAAACCCATGAGGTTCCGTCAACAGGTATGAAATACATCGGATTGTAGCCGTTTTTAAAATAATGCCTGTAATCAGTCAGGTAGTCCAGAAGCTGATCATCGGCGGATTCACCGGCATCATATGCTTCAATGGAATTCTGACCTGACAGAATTACATAGAGTCTTCCGCCATACTGATAGATGTCATTGGGAACGGCACTGCTGCTGTTATAGTATCCGACAGTCTGCAGTGAGTTATATATTTCACCTTCATCAAGATCCAGTCCGCTCAGATTTTCAGCCGAGCCGTTCAGTATATAGAGGCATCTTTGAACATCTGCTGCAAAAAAAGCCTGATATTCGGTATCATAAACAGGCGTACAGGATAAGGTGATTAACAAAATCAATGCAGATATAATCGCTCCTACGCAGCTGATTCCAGCTCCGGATCTATTTATTTTCATAGTAGTATTTACCCTTTATGGTCCATTCAAATCCGGGCACGGGATAGCCGAGCCGGTCGATATATTCGATATTTGTAATGTTGTCCGCAATTGCCGAAAGCCTGAAACTCTCTCCGATATTAACATTCAGGGCTGCCGACAGGATAAAGGCTGCATCAAGAGCCTTTGTGTTTGAATTATTCGTATACCTGTAGCTGATAAATGATCCGCCGATCTCGAGAGTATCATCGAATTCATCAGTCAGGCGCAGTGAAATATCGGCTGTATGCCCGGGCCGGTAGGCAAGCTGTTTACCGAGATTTACCGAGGTCTCATCTGCATCTACACAGTTCAGCCAGCTGTAGGCTGCAGTCAGATCAAAAAGGATCGGAATGATAACTGGTTCGTACAGCCATGACGCAGAGGTCTCTATTCCGTAATTTTCTGCAAGCCCGATATTACGGGGACGCCAGATACCGCCCGCGGACGGCATCCACTGTATAAGGTTCTCAAGATCGGAATGAAAGAATACAGCTTCAAGACTTAATCCTGATTCATCCAGATTAAGATACAGTCCCGCATCCCAGCTGAAGCTTGTTTCGGGTTCCAGATCGGGATTACCGGAAGCGAATGAGCCGGAGGGCCAGAAAAGATCACGGAAAGACGGACTGTTGTATCCGGTACCAGCATTCAGTTTTAGATAAAGCGGACCTTCAGCGGTTTCAGTCCTGAATGGCGAATATCCGGCTGCCGCAGACCATGAGAAGAAATTGTTGAAGATATCGCCGTATCCTGCATACGTGCTGTAATCAAAATCATATCGAACCGCAGGAATCAGATCGAAACTGCCGTATTCAGCGGTTAGATTAAGCCAGCTGCTGCCCGAGTGCTGCGAGGCATTACCGTCAACTGCAGAGAGTGTACTGTCGGAGAGGGCGTTCGAATACAGGTAATCGAATGAATATTTCAGGCCTGCCTTATAATCCAGAAGAAGTGCTCCTGTTTCCTGAAAAATCTGCCAGGAGAATTCAGAGGCTATCGAAGTATTGTCGTTGATGTTATTTACATCATCTTCAGGATTGATATAGTTGCTGTACAGATTATCAAGGGATGCAGAAATGAAAAAAGCCCCGGAAGCTTCGGTGTCCAGAGTTCCATTAAGTGAGATACCGGCAGTGCGCTCTGTAATTTCTGCTTCAGGCGTCAGGAACTCTGAGATTCCCGGAACTCCGCGGTTCGTATAGTCAAATACTGTATCGGCAGAGACTGAAATCATAGACTCTTCAGGTTCTACCCAGTTAAAAACTCCGGATCCTCCGGCGCTCCAGCCGCTGTTATTCTCACGTACTAAACTGCCTTCCTGCGAACTGTATTCATAGTTTCCGCCGGTATACAATCCGCCGCCGGATATGGATACATCGAAACCGCTTTCGCCGAACAAAGGGCCGGATATTAAGGCATTAAGCAGATGCGTATTCCAGGCACCGTAGCCGTAAGAAGCCTCAGCTGTTAAATGCTTTTTTTCAGGCTCTCTGGTGATTATGTTGATTACTCCGCTGAATGCACCGTCGCCGTACATAGCTGCTCCGGCTCCGCGTATCACTTCAATGCGTTCGACATTTTCAAGCCGGATTCCGCCGAGGTCGGAGGCACCGCTCCAGACCGAAGCTGAGGGTTTGCCATCAATAAGGATAAGTACCTGTGCGTCGGTGCTGCCCCTGATGCTTATCTTAACCGGTTCAAGCACCCCGCCCTGTTTGGCAATTACAACTCCCGGCACCTGCTCAACAGCCTCGGCAACAGTTCGGGCTCCGCTTGTTTCAATGTCTTCGCGGTCAATTACAGAAACCTGACCTGGAGTAATGAGCTTTTCCTCGTCGACAGCGCTGTCTTCAATGACGACCTCACCCTCATATGTATAGGTATCATCAGCGGATATTTCGTATCCAATGGCTTGATCATCCTGGGCGAACAGATGAGATAGCGATAAGGTGAAAAGGATCAGAATAAAAATAAAATCAGGGAGCTTCTTCAACATTAATCCCCATTGCCGCCATTATCCTGGCACCTGTCATCCAGACTGGCCTACAGTCCTGACCGTCTAGGGCCTCGGGAGCATCTTCAAAACGAATGTACCGCATTTTACCATTGGACGGCCAGGAAGATTCACCATCAGGCCATGACGAGTTTGACTCATTGACAGTATAAAAATCAGCCAGATCAAAATAATCACCGCCTATATATGGATAAGACTCATACCCGGGATCATCCGGATTCGGACTGAAGTAACGTGATACATATACCTGATTCCCTTCAGAATCAGTTACCTCCTGATAGCGCTCATTGGAATCAAGCTCTTCAGCCTCTATCTCATCTCTGAAATTTGCCCAGGTGTGATTGTTTCCATGCAGACCTGAAACCTCAGACCAGTCGTAGTTATCATTTATTGTTCCGGGAGAAGTATTAACAACATATGTTTCAGCCGAACTTTTATACCAGACAGTACCTTCCGGATTATCAGGATCGTAAGTTTCAGCAACCCATACATATGCAAGCTCATTCCATGAACCGTCGGCGACACCGCTTAGAAGGTTGTGATTTGAGAATGTCACAAAATCATCTCCCTCGCCGTCAACAATAACCCAGTCGGCATCAAACTGCCAAATTCCCCAGCCGCCTTCACCAAGAACTGTCATATCAGCTTTTGAACTCCAAACGGCTACAGAACCCTCAGGAGGGCCGCAGGCTCCTTCCGCAGTGCTGTCAAGCGGATACCTTTCTGAATTGTAATAATCAGGAGAATCGGAGACTCTGACTTCCCCTACCTGTCCGAATTCCCAGTCAAGCACCGCGGTCAGATAAACATTGTCCGGATACCCGGAATCACCTGCCAGAACCTCTTCCCAGGGACCTGATGCTGCATCATCTGTATCAGGGCTGTAAGGACCATCCGGATAGCCCCCGCATCCTGAAGTAAATACAAGCAAGAAAACCGGAACAATAAAGCGGAAAAAATTAAAAAATTGTTTTTTTGTTACCGGCATAATCAGAACCCGTTACTCTGAAAGAGTCAGGGTAGAGAAAATACTGAAGTACCCATTCGCTTCTGTAATAGTTGCAAGAGCTTCATCAGGATCGGTTATTTTATCTGCACCGAACTTAAACCCTTCAGAGTACTGTACAGTTGTTACTCCATCTACGGTCTGCAGGTTATACCATCGGATAACCGAGTAAGTATCCACATAAGAGGATTCTAAGTGAGCTGTATACTTAATCAGGAGGTACCCGTAATTATCCGCATCATCCGGATTCTCAGATTCATCATTGTATGTGATATTGCTGTACTTGACGATATCGCCGCTGTAATCCCAGTCGAAGGCACTGGAATCATCCTCGGCAAAAGTAGAATCAGAGCTGAAAGTCCAGGTAGTGCCATAACCGGCATCCCATTCCCCTATCAGGGAAGGTTCGGTTAAAAAGCCCAGGACATCGCTGCACCCGGTTGATGAAAGAATGATCACGGAAAGGGCAAGCAGCATTGCTAGTGTCTTAAATAGTTTTTTCTGTTTCATTTGTTTCTCCTTTTCAAAGGAAAAGCGGAGAATACCTTACTAGTTATACGAAAAATAGTATCAGGTAAATCCGGCTCAGTCCTCGAAGCCAAATAATAAAGTTGGGTGTTACACCAATGTTTCCTGACTTATGGCATATCCGGATATCCCGAACCTTCCCATGCTTGCGCACAGTGGTATAGACGGGACTAATGCCAATTACAGTGGCGGGTCCGCGGAGGATTTACACCTCGCTTCCATTGAAATGTACAGTGTATAATCTCATAAAAAGAGACTGTTATCAAGCCGGAGTATTAATCTATGAGAAATTATTGAGTCATCAATGGCTATAAAAGCATGTTTCATGTGGAATTGCACAATAGATATGCATCGTACAGACTATCTTTCTGATATTATAATTAAACACAAAACTTGGAAAAAATAATTTTTTCTTGCTTTCCCGAAACTAAATCATAGAATTTACCATAGCTATCAAAAGTGATTAAAGTCTCGCTGATGTTTAGCAACAGTCAAGCATTACTTTTTACAACAGATTTTCAACAGGGAGAATATAAAGATGAAACTCAAAGAAAAGATACTAATTCCTACCAGTCTTATTCTGATTATAGGCATGTCCGCCATCTCATTAATTCTATACTCAAATTTCAAGGGTGAAATCAGGCGTATTATTGAGAGTGAAATGAATCAGGTTGCAGATATGCTTCTGCGGGATCTGGATTCATACTATGTTAAATCAAAAAATGATGTGTCCATTTTCAGTACAAACACAATATTTACAGAATTCATAGAGGGCAGAACAGATGAATTGTTCAGCCGTGCTGTTTTAGAACTGAATAAGATTAAAAAAGGAAGAGAGGAGTATGAAAGCCTGGGGATTGCAGACATCAGCGGAATGATTATTGCCAGTGACAATGAGGCTCTTATAAACAAAGTTTCGATTGCTGACAGGGATTATTTTAAACTCGCTATGCAGGGAAAGACAGCTGCAGGGGCAGTCATTATGAGCAAGGTTACAGAAAATCCGGTTTTCGGTACGGCAACCCCCATCATAATCGATGGAAAAATAACTGCAGTATTCTTTGCAGTAATTGATCAGACATACTTCAATACCAACTACCTTGATTCAGTCAAAATAGGGTCTACAGGATATGCCTTCTTAAGCGATTCTGACGGTATAATGATTGGATATCCCGATAAAACACAGCTGCTCAAATTTGATCTTAAAACATATGATTTCGGCAGAGAGATCGTCAGCAATAAGACAGGGACTATACATTAAAAATTCAAGGGAGAAAGTAAGACCAATATTTATAAGGAGAGCGCAGAATCAGGCTGGATAATCGGAGTAACTGCGGAAGATGCAGATATATTCAGTGTGATAACAAAACTTCTCCGGCTCAGTATAATAATAACCGCGTTCTGTTTTGTAATCGGATTTATAGTTATTTTTCTAATTTCACGTTCGATAGTCTCACCGATACGGATTACGGCAGGATATGCAAATCTTCTTTCAGAAGGTGATCTTAAAATTGATTTTGACGAACGTATGCTTAAAAGGAAGGATGAAACAGGAGAGCTTGCCGGCTCTTTTAATGACCTGATAAAAAAGCTCAATGAAATAGTTCTAGAAGTAATGGAAGCATCTGAAATTGTATCAAGGGGAAGCTCACAGCTGACGTCTACATCAGAACAGCTGTCACAGGGAGCCACCGAGCAGGCATCAATATCAGAAGAAGTCTCATCATCGATTGAGGAAATCAGCAGTTCAATCGACCAGAACAAAGACAATGCATATCAGACTGAAAGAATTGGAGCTCAGGCCGCTGAAGATGCGGATGCCGGAGGTTTGGCTGTAAGCGAAACAGTTGAGGCGATGAGAAATATTGCTGAGAAAATAAAAGTAATTGATGAAATAGCAAGACAGACAAACCTGCTCTCTCTTAACGCGGCAATAGAAGCTGCCAGGGCGGGAGAATATGGAAAAGGTTTTGCCGTTGTAGCTGCCGAAGTTGGCAAACTTGCGGCCAACAGCCAGAAGGCCTCAACAGAGATATTTGAAATAGCAAATGAAAGTGTTAAGAAGGCTGAACATGCAGGAGCAGTAATTTCTGAAATGATTCCAAATATAAGAAAGACCGCCGATCTTGTCCAGGAAATATCAGCCACCAGTCTTGAGCAGTCAACAGGAGCACAGCAGATAAGTACTGTCATAATGCAGCTGGACCAGGTTATTCAGTCTAATGCAGCCTCAGCGGAAGAGTCTCTTGCTATGGCCGAAGAACTGTATACTCAGGCTGAAAACCTTGGGAAACTAATATCATTCTTTAAAATTAGAAATAATGCAGCGGGGAAGAAATCGCCAGAAGTTGATAAATCATTAAATGATAACACTGCAGGGCAGAAGGATAATCAAACAGCAAGACTGGCAGTCCCCGTAAAAATCACACCTGTGAAAAAGGTTAATCAGATAAATGAAGATGACACAGACATGCTTTTCGAAGAATTTTAAGTCTCTGAATTCTTTAGGTGATAAATATTAAATCCATCCTGTATCGTCGCCATCCGACGATACAGGATGGACCGCCAATCGAATACATTCGATAAAAAGCTTGACAGCGGATCATGCCCATTATATTCTGAGATACTGACATCTTGCCTGATTCTGAAATTTAACTGGAGCAGGAATAGTCAAATGACCGAAAGCCTCCCTCTAAAAGATATTCTCGATGTTATAGATACCGCTAAAATATCAAACAACAGCGGCTGTGTGAATCAGAAAATCCTGGATCTGTACAATAAAAACTTCGGGGGCGAGAGTTCCATCTATTTCCAGAAGGAAGACAGCGAACATTTCACCGATGTACTGAAAGCCAATATGGATGAGCAGTACAACAAAGACTATAAAAGCTATTACCACCGTTTTGACCCTCTTGATTTGATGGGACTGCAGAAACATAACTTAATCGATATCGAATTAGTGGAAAATGTTGATTACTCAGGCTGTGAACGCAGTGAGTATTATTCGGACTTCCTTTCTCCGCAGAAAATACATTACAAGCTGATTGTTTCATTAAAATCCGGCAAGGAACTACTCGGGAAAATTCTGCTCACAAAATCAAAGGAAAGCGGTAATTTCACAGAAGAAGAAATCACTACCGCAAAAGAAATAACACCCTTTATGATCCAGGCTGTTGAAATGAATAGAATGAAAGCAGAAATGGAAAACAACAACAGCCTTTTACGGATGATTGAAGATAATCTGAACAGCGGGCTGATGCTGCTTGATTCATCCAAAAGGCTTATTCACATGAACAGCAGGGCGATGCAGCTCTGCAAACGGCTTCGGACAGATTCCTTTGAGATAAAGGGTTTTAACGACATTCATCCGCAGGTAGTCAGGGATTACTCTGAAATGCTTGATGAACTAAGCGTCAAACATAATCCTGATCTGATTCTGCCCAGAAAGAGAATTTTTAAAAACGGGACTTCCACCTTTTCTGTCCGCTCGGATTTTATTGAAAATAATGATCTACAGAAAAGGGGAGATTTTATACTGATCAACTTCAATGAGACAGCGAAGCTTGCAGCACAGGATAACATAAGTATTTCAGAATCCTACAGACTAAGCACACGTGAAACTGAAGTAGTTAATCAGGTTATCAAAGGCCTGAGCAATTCACAAATCGCAAAAGAACTGTTTATCAGCGAAGTTACTGTAAAAAAGCACCTTCAGAATATCTTCAACAAGATGGAGGTAAGCAACCGTGCCTCCCTGATTCAGAAGATACTGTCCGGCCATAACTCCTGAAAAATTCTACTTTCGTATAATACTCAACCAGAATTTTACCATTTAGAATATCCTCATAAAGGCCTTTAAATCTCATTTTCAGAAGGAATTATATGGAGACTTCTAAAACAAAGGTAAAAATCGCAATTTTCAGTTTTGCGATTCTCATGATGGGTGTAATGGGAATAGCAAGCGGGCTTTCGGAAATTGGAAAACATTTCAGCGGAATCAGTCAGACCTCCATTCAGCTGCTTATAACACTTCCTTGTATTGTAATAATTATTGTTAATCCGATTATCGGTAAGCTTCAGGAATATATTTCAATGAAAACACTGGTGCTCTTCGGTATACTGTGTTTTCTGGCCGGAGGTACAATCCCGGCATTCCTGAATTCATTCTCAGCGATTCTAATATTAAGGGCTGTTCTCGGAATCGGAATAGGAACTGTTCAGGTGCTGTCATCAGCACTTGTAGCGGCTAACTTTGAAGGTGATGAAAGATCTTTTGTTATGGGACATCTTTCATCAGCCCAGATGCTGGGTTGTGCCGTGATGGTATTTGTAAGCGGATACCTTGCAATGGCCGGCTGGAACATAACCTTTTATGTTCATCTGATTTCAGTAATATCGTTTATCTGTGTTGCAGCATTTCTTCCTGCAATCAAACCCATTAAATCCGGTGCAGCCGCATCGGCAGAAAAACCAAAACTTACATCTGCGGCAATCGGCTGGGCAGTAACTATGATGATCTTTTTCATAGGCGGAATGATACTTGCAACCTACATGGCCTTCTTCATAACTGCCCATGAGCTCGGGACAGCAGCACAGGCCGGCCAGGCAACAATGATATTTGCTGTAGGCGGTTTTCTTATGGGTTTGTTTTACGGAAAGATAGCGCAGTCAGCAAAGAATGCGTCACTTGCTATCGGCCTTTTCATGGGTACGGCAGCTTTTCTTATCATTGCCTTCTCACCGAATATTCTGCTTGTCTACATCGGAAGCCTCTTATACGGCTGTTCAATCACAACGGTATTCGCAAGCGTAATGGTGGGCACATCAACTTCTGTAAGTCCTGTAGCCGTACCGCTGGCAATGTCAATCGTTGTAATGGGCCAGAACCTCGGTTCATTCCTATGCCCATATGTCATCACTCCGGTATCTGCGCTGATGAGCGAAGATGTGAATAAGTTTGCCTTTATAAGCGGTGCAATACTCTTCGCGGTCATGGGACTTGCCGCTCTTGCATGGGGTATATCAAAAAATCTGAAATCCGGAAAAAAACCGGCAGCAGCACAGTAAAGGAGAAAGTTAATGGATATTAAAGCAGCAGTTACCTATGAAGCAGGCAGTGACTTCATCATTGAAACTGTTCAGATGGAAGACCCCGGTGATTATGAAGTACTTGTAAAAATTAAAACAACCGGAATCTGTCATACAGATCTTTCAGCAAGAAACCAGTATATTCCCTATCCGCTTCCGGGAGTGCTTGGACATGAGGGCTCCGGTGTAGTTGAGAAGATCGGGTCAAAAGTCTCAAAAGTAAAACCCGGTGATCATGTGGCACTAGCCTGGTTAAGCTGCGGAGTATGTGATGCCTGCAAATCAGGTAGGGATCCGTACTGCAGTGACTTCCTGAGGCTGAATTTCGGCGGGGTACGAAACGACGGTTCTACTTATCTCAGTAAAAACGGAAAAACCATTCATGGAAACTTCTTTGGACAGTCATCTTTTGCAAGTCATGCCCTTGCTCTTGAAAAAAATGTGGTCAAAGTACCCAATGATGTACCTCTTGAAATCATGGGGCCACTTGGATGCGGAGTGATGACCGGCGCAGGCGCTGTAATGAATGCTCTTAAGCCCTCCCCCGGAGACTCAATTGCGGTATTCGGAACCGGGACTGTGGGAATGAGTGCAATAATGGCGGCAAAAGTAATGGGATGCACAACAATCATAGCCGTTGATATAAAACCCGGAAGACTTGAGCTTGCAAAAGAATTCGGAGCTACCCATACCGTTAATCCTGCAGAAACGGACCCCGTACAGGAGATAATCAGAATCACGGACGGCGGACCGAATTTCAGTCTTGAATGTATTGGAAATCCGGCGGTATTCAGACAGACGACTGATGTGCTTCCCCTGCTTGGAGTTGCAGGACTTGTAGGCGTTGTTGCCCCCGGAACAGAGGTTAATCTTAATATGGATCTGATAATGAACGGCAGAACTGTGAAAGGAATCATAGAAGGTGATGCAGTACCCGATCTTTTCATTCCGCGACTGATAGAACTCAACAGGCAGGGAAATTTCCCTTATGACAAGCTGATAAAATTCTACCCCTTTGAGGAAATAAACAAGGCGGTTGAAGATATGGAAAAAGGATTGGTTATAAAACCTGTACTTGTGCAGAAATAAAAAGATTCTACGGAGAAAAAAATGAACACTTATAAACTTTATATCAATGGTAAATGGGAAGATGCAGCTTCAGGACAGACATTTGATGATTTTAATCCATACACAGGTGAACTGTATGCAAAAGTCCCTAAAGGCGGAAAAGAAGACGCAGACAGAGCACTGGGGGCAGCTTATTCGGCACGAAAAGTCTGGGAATCAACAGCTCCGGCCAAGCGGGCGGAAGTTCTGTTCAAGGCAGCCGGAATACTCTCTGAAAGTATGATGGATTTTGCCGCGGTTCTAACCGAAGAGGGCGGCGGAACCTTCGGCAAGAGCATGTTTGAAATTTCACAGACAATCGACCTGCTTTACACTGCAGGCGGCGACTGTAAAAACATACTTGGTGAAACCTTCCATTCAAATCCCGGAAAACTTTCTTATTCTATTCTAAGTCCCAAGGGAACCGTTGTCGCAATTTCTCCCTGGAATTTCCCACTCATTCTTTCAATGTATAAAATAGCCTATTCCCTGGCAACCGGTAATACTGTGGTATTCAAGCCCGCAAGTGAAACACCAGTACTTGGTCTTAAAATCGGTGAAATCTTTGAAAAAGCCGGCTTACCAGCCGGTGTACTGAACATTCTTACCGGTCCCGGCAGTGTACTTGGTGATGCGCTGATCGAAGACAGCCGGAGTTCCTTTATTACCATTACCGGAGAAACAAATACCGGGCGCCATGTTGCGATGAAGGCAGCTGAAAACCTAAAAGGCTACACCCTTGAACTCGGTGGTAAAAATCCTTTAATTATACTCAAGGATACTGATATTAATTACGCAGTAAATACTGCAGCGTTCGGTACATTCATGCATCAGGGACAGATATGCATGTGTGTTGGAAGGATAATAGTAGAGAAAGATATAATTGAAGAATTCAGTGCAAGGCTTGCAAAGAAGGCTGCCTCAATCCCATACGGAGATCCGAAAGCCCAGCAGACAGTTGTTGGCCCGCTCATAAATGACAAGGCTGTGCAGAAAGTTGATCGCCTGGTTAAGGATGCGGTTGCAAAGGGAGCAAAACTCCTAAGCGGCGGTAAATTTGAAGGCAGAGTCTATCAGCCTACTGTCCTCGGCGGGGTAACTAAGGAGATGGATATTTTCTATGAAGAAACCTTCGGCCCCGTTGCATCAATAATTGCGGTTGAGAATGAAAAAGAAGCACTTGAGGTTGCAAATGACACAACATACGGATTATCTTCAGCGGTGCTGACAAAAGATATACAGAAAGCTTTGTATTTATCTGAAGGCCTCGAAGCCGGAATGGTTCACGTAGGTGCATCGTCAGTTGATGCTGATGCAACCTGTCCGTTCGGCGGATGTAAATGGAGCGGCCAGGGCCGTGAAGGCGGCAGATATTCGCTTGAAGAACTGTCGGACGTAAAATGGGTCACGATTGAGAAAACAGATATGCAGTTTCCTTTTTAAATTATATTCCCTATTTCCCGTCAAGGCAGTCTTTACAGGCTGCCTTTTTTATATCGGTTCAGCTCTTTTCTACCCGGTTTCGCCCCTTCCGCTTTGCTGAATACAAAGCGGTATCTGCGATATGCAGAATGTCATACCACTTCATTTCAGATGAAGGAACGGCAGTTGTAATGCCTGCGCTTACTGTGACGGATTCCGAACATTCAGAATCTATATGCTCTATTCCGAGATCCTCGATATTCTCGCGCAGACGTTCAGCTATTCTCTCAAGCTCGGCTATTTCACAGTTCGGTATAACAGCTACAAATTCCTCTCCGCCGTAACGGGCAATAAGATCGCCGCGCCGGTTGAGAGAGTCGCTTAATGCGGAAGCTACAGCCTTCAGACATTCATCTCCAGCCATGTGTCCGTAACGATCGTTATACAGTTTGAAATAATCGATATCGATCATCATCATTCCGAAAGAAACCTCGGTAAGCCTGTTGCGGTCCCAGAGTTTCTGCATGTATTCGTTGAGATACCTACGGTTTGCAAGCTCGGTAAGCGGATCAACATAGGAGAGGTCGTAGAGTTTTTCAGTCTCCTTCTCCATCGCAAGAAAGGCATCACTTAACTTGTTGATTTTTGTATATGCAGATGAGGTATTATAAGCCTGCAGAAATGTCTGGTAGATGGTAAATACAAGAAACATTATATGCGGACTGTTAGGCGGAACAAGCAGCTGATTGTCAAACATTCCAAGTATTGTGGCTGTCACAAGCATCAGGTATCCAAACAGATAGGCAATGGATAGAAAATCAAGCTTCTGCACCGAGCGGGTAACAATGGCAAATATCGTGTACAGAATTACAATAATACTGAAGGCTTCAAGCGGCACCAGGAGTCTGGTAAAAAACTGAGGTTTAGTAAAAAGTATAGGCAGCCATCCTACAGCGGAAACGCCTATTACGATCAGTAAAACTTTCCGGAAAAACATAACCGGGAAAGAAAAATACAGATAGCAGAAAAACATCGGGATGGATAAGACCAGAGCAGAATAAATGAATCTGGTACGGGTACTTGAGCTAAAGTTCTCAAATATGCTCTTAAAAAGCAGCTCATCCTTACAGCCGATAAACAGGGCTATAAGTATAAAGACTATCCCCAGAAATAGATAAGGCAGCCTCAGATGCTGAGTTGAATTCATCAGAAAAATTGCAAGATGGTATATACCGATTATTATCACGGCTCCGAATATAACGGCATCAAGGGCAAGGTGCTTTTCTCTGAACTTATTCAGAGTATAGAAATTTCCGAAGAATATGTCCCGGTTCAGACCGCCGAATATATCAGTCCAGCTTGAAACATTGAAAACCAGATCAAGTGTATCTCCTGTTTCCGGCAGCGGTATCATGGCGGGAAGAGATTCTCCTTCAAAACTTTCAGGATCGGTGGAGGGCCTTCCCGCCAAGAAAACTTCTTCGCCGTTCACAAAAACTGTGTAGCTCTGCAGAACATTTGAAAGCTTAAGGCAAAGATTTGCGGGGCGGTTTTCAGGGAGAAGAAGCCTGACAGAGTAAACTCCGGTGCCTCTTATATGCGGATTCCAGTATCCCGGTACACCGATAAACTCATCAGCGTTTTCAGGTGCATAGTTTGAGAAATTTTCTGTACTACAGAACTCTTCCCAGAAGAATGCCCAGCTTCCTTCCAGCTCAATTATAGTTGATTCAAGCTCTGCTTCGGTTCTAAGGTCTATTATGCCTTTTTGAGCCGTATGTTTATGAACATGGGGTACACATGAGCCCAGTAAAAGCAGCATTAACAGTGACGGAAAAACTACCGGAAGACCCTTATTTACGAAGTTTTTCATCCCTAAGATCGATATTAGCAGAATATTGTTTAATCTGCAATTATTACCTCACTGCTAATACTAACATTCGCTGTGCTTTATGATCATAGGGCCTTCCGTCCAGCGCCCCGAAAAATCTGACTTCTGAAAAACCGGCTTCCGCCAGCATAAGAGCCATTTCCTTTGCCGAATACAGACGGTGCCTGAATATTATTTCATTAAGCTCCGAGGGCTGTTCATGTGAATCGGAAACAAAGATCCAGCGGTTTTCAAGATGAGTCCAGCCATCTGTTATCCGGTACTGAAGCATGATATGATAGCCGTCACGCTGAAACCATTCGGAGTTCTTAAAATGCAGGGCTGTAGTTTCTTTTCCGATGGTGTCGATGAGAAACTGACCGCCGGGAACCAGCGATTCGCATACATTCCTGCACATCTGAAGATCATCCTCTTCATCATCAAAGTAACCGAAGGATGTGAAGAAATTGAGTGCAAAATCGTAACTTTCCGGCCGCTTAAAGCTGCGCACATCCTGCTCAACGTATTCAACTTCAAGCCCTGCTTTGTCTGCTGCGGCCCGCGCACGTTTCAGGTAGGGCTTTGTAATATCAACCCCGGTTACTGAATACCCTCTTTCGGCAAACACCAGGTCATGCCGCCCTTCCCCGCAGCAGAGATCAAGGATTCTGCTTCCGGATTTAAGGCCGGCCAGAACTGCAATGCCGTCGGCTTCCTCCTCTGTATCAGCCATCCTGTCAGGATCGAACATCAGAGGGCGGTACCTTTCCCAGAATTCTTCGGTCTCAAACCAGTCTTCACGTAAATCTATGAACACATGAAGCCTCCTTCACTTGATCTATAAGCCTATTCATGATACTCAGTGAACTATGGATTTACAACAGCAAAAGCAGGAAATTCTTTTTCCTGTATCATTTCAGCTGAAGATAATCTGCATGGCTCATGACTGCGATAAATCAGCTTTCGACAGGTTCGGAAAAGTTCTGGACAAGTATTCAATTCCTCACAGCGGATGGAACAGCAAACCAAGCAGCGGAGGAAAGTACTCTAGCTACAGGGTTGATGTGACTCTAGGCGACAAGGAAACAATGCAGAAGATGTATGCAGAACTGCAGTCACTTGACGGGGTTAAATGCGTGATTTAAGCCTGCTTACAGATGAAGATATAAAATTCATCAACGAAAAAGCAGCACAGTATCGATTCAGTTTTCAGGATAAAAAGAAGCTCGCAGAAATTGCAGACGACCTCAGACGCTGGGATGAAGGAGATATAGCTTCGTTCTGGCCGGCAGAAGAAACCTCAAAACTAAAAGGCAAAGATCTGCGGAAGCATTTAATGAACAGCCTTATTACCGGGTGGGATATACTGAAGAAGTCTGATAAGCAGTATGAAAGCTTCGATTCAGGGTATCGACCGGAGAAACGGAGATCAATACTTTCAGAGACACCTGCTGAAAACCCTATTATGGGAACCTGCCCAGTTGCCTCTGAAAAAACCAGATGCTGCAACCTCCGAACACTAGATGCCGTAATGAACTGCGGATTTGACTGCAGCTACTGCAGTATTCAGACCTTCTACCATACGAGGGAAATAAAGTTTCACACCGACTTAAAACAGAAACTTTCTATTATAAGTGATTCTCTTTCACCTGATCAGCGCTACCACATCGGCACAGGCCAGTCATCGGATTCCCTGATGTGGGGAAACCATGAAGGAATGATGGAGCATCTGTTTGACTTTGCCGAAACAAACCCGAATGTGATTCTGGAACTTAAATCAAAATCGGATAATATTGATTACCTGCGAGGAAACAGGATTCCGCCTAATGTGGTGACAACATGGAGTCTTAATCCGGAAATCATCATAGATAAAGAGGAGCATCTTGCTGCCTCGCTTGAAAGGCGGCTTGCCGCTGCCGAGGCCGTTTCTGCTGCCGGCGGTCTTGTCGGCTTTCACTTTCATCCAATGGTGATGTACAAAGGCTGGCAGGAAGGGTACAGTTATATCTTCAGCGAACTGCTTAAACGCTTCAATGCTGATGATGTCTCCATGGTTTCAATGGGGACACTGACTTTTATCAAACCGGTGATGCGCGAACTCAAACGCAGGATGTTTAAAAGCAAGATACTGCAGATGCCTATGACAGAGATTGCAGGAAAGTTTTCATACCCCTTTGAGGTCAAGGAAGAGATGTTCCGCTTTGCCTATGAAGCACTGAAACCCTGGCATGACTCAGTCTTTTTTTACATGTGCATGGAGGATATCAACCTTTGGGAACCGGTATTCGGCAGGACATACAGTACAAATGAAGAGTTTGAAGAAGACATGATAAGCAGCTACTTTAAAAAGATAGAGAGTAAATGGAAAAAGCAGTAATAATCGGAGAAAAAGGCAGCGACAGCCTCATTGCGGAACTGAGTGAGATGGTCACAACCATCGGTATGGACGTCTTTGACAGCATTACAGTCTCCGACACTACAAGACATCCCGCATGGCTGATAGGTTCGGGAAAGGCTGCTGAAATTCTGGAATACTGCGAAGACAATGAAGCCGATATTATAGTTTTCAATATGGCCCTTTCGCCGTCTCAGCAGCGAAACTGGGAAAAGGCTTCCGGTCTCTGTGTGATAGACAGACAGGAAGTAATTCTTGAAATATTCTCACAGCGGGCTGTCACCAGGGAGGCAAGCCTTCAGACAGGACTTGCCCGTCTTGAATATTCTCTGCCACGCCTCACCCGGGCATGGACCCACCTGTCTCGGCAGCGCGGAGGCACGCGCGGAACCAGGGGAGAGGGTGAAACCCAGCTTGAAGTTGACCGGAGGATTGTTCTTAACCGGATAGCAAAGATGAAACGAGAACTGACGCAAATTGAAAAGCAGCGCGCAGTCCGGCGGTCAAGACGTACGGGAGCGGGAGTATTTTCAGCCTGTATAGTCGGTTATACCAATGCCGGAAAATCTTCTATGCTCAATCTGTTAAGCGGTTCCGATGCCTATTCCGAGGATCTTCTCTTTGCTACACTTGACCCTACGACAAGGATGGTTCAGCTGCCGTCTGGTACGGTTATAACCCTGACCGATACTGTCGGTTTTATAAGAGATCTGCCTCATAAACTGGTTCAGGCCTTTCATTCAACCTTGGAAGAGGCGGTGCTCGCAGACCTTCTGATAAACGTAGTCGACGCATCGGATCCGGAGGCCGCAAACCATTTTGAAACTACAGTCAAGACTCTTGCCGAGATAGGGGCAAAAGACAAACGGATGATAACTGTCTTTAACAAGATGGATCTGCTCGATATTGACGACGAAGCCTTTATGTTCGGGCTGAACAGGATCAGCGGACAGTCAGAAAAAACGGTGAACTGTTCTGTAAAGGAAAAAACAGGTATAGAAAATCTACTTGCTGAGATTGACGCAATTGTGGCCGAAACAAGGGAAAAAAGCGTGTTTGTAATTCCATTTTCAGACTACAGGGCCGCAGCCTATCTGCATGAGAACAGCGAGATTATTGAAGAAAAGCATCAGGATGAGGGAGTTGAAATAACCGTTGTCTGCAGTCCGGAGGTTTCCGGAAGACTTGAGAAGTATAAAAAATCATCAGATAAATAATAACTTCAAGAATCTTATTTTCAGCTGACCATGGTCCCCAGGGCATAGGTAAGGGTTTTTATCATTTCTTCCCGCTTAAGCGGTTTTACAATGTAGTGTACGGCTCCATTGAGGAAGGCTTCCTTCATAAGATCGCTCTTTCCCAGTGCACTTACAATAACCACGCAGGCTTCCGGATTGATTTTACGGATTTCCTTCAGAGCTTCAACTCCGTGCATGCCCGGCATTGTAATATCCATTGTGACAAGATCGATATCAGGAAAAAAGGCTTCATATTTCTCAACAGCTTCCTTGCCGTGTGAGGCAACTCCGATAACCTCAAATCCTTCAGCTTCCAGCAGTTTCTTTATCTGGTTCTGCACAAAAAGAGAGTCATCAACTACCAGTACTTTATACGGAGTGCCGTCCGCTTTCAAACCGATCATACAATTATATTTTGTATTTTTTAGCGCTTAATTGCAAGCATTTTCGGGCATCTCTTGAAATAAATAATACAATGGTTTACGCTCAGATTCATGAAAACATACGATGAGATCAACCAAAGAATAGAGTCGGGAAAGGCGGTAGTCCTTACGGCAGATGAAGTTATGGACTACGTCGACAGAAAGGGTCTTGATGAGGCCGCTGCTGAAATAGATGTAGTTACCACAGCAACATTCGGACCGATGTGCTCTTCAGGGTGTTTTCTAAACTTCGGACACTCAAAGCCGAAGATGCGTATGACTGAAGTCTGGATTGATGATGTCATGGCATATGCAGGTATTGCAGCAGTTGATGTATACCTCGGGGCAACCCAGCTTCGGCACAACGATCCTGCAAACATGTACTATCCCGGCGACTTTTTCTACGGCGGAGGCCACGTTATTGAAAAACTTGTGGCAGGTGAGGAGCTTCAGCTGTTTGCACTCAGTTACGGGACTGATGAATATCCGCTTAAAGAGATAAGAACATATTTCACAATAGATGATCTTAACCAGGCTATAATGACTAATCCCCGGAACTGCTACCAGAACTACAATGTGGCAATCAATTGTTCCGACAAGCCCATTTATACATATCTGGGTGAGCTTAGACCGAACATGAAAAACCTTACATACTGCTCGGCCGGACAGCTTTCACCGCTGCTTAACGACCCTCTCTACCGGACAATCGGAGTGGGTACAAGCATCTGGCTTGCAGGCGCTCACGGACACGTGTACTCTGAGGGGACCCAGCACGCTTCATCCTGCCAGAGAGGGGAAAACGGTGTTCCCATGGAGGGTGCCGGAACTCTGGCTCTTACCGGAAACATGAAGGAGATGAATCCAGAGTTCGTCAGGGGCGTCAGCCTCAAGGGCTATGGAGTATCACTCGCTCTCGGAGTGGGGATTCCGATTCCTGTACTTGATAAGGAAGTTCTCAGGCAGTGCTGTGTACGCGACAGCGAAATATTTGCCGAAGTAATTGACTATTCATCATCATATCCTGAAAGGCGCGGAGACATACTTGGAAGACTGTCATATGCCGACCTTAGAAGCGGAACCGTTGATTTAAACGGAAAGAAGGTTGCAACCGGCTCAATGTCCTCATATTCAAAAGCACTCAAGATTGCCGAACTTCTGAAAGAGGAAATTCGTAAGGGAGACTTCAATCTCAGCAAGCCCTTCAGGCAGCTGCCGGTGAATCAGGGGATGAGCCCACTGGATGTCAGAGCACAGGGAGAGAAGAAATGAGCACAGCCGGAGAAATAACCAGAAGAGTAATACTGAGCTTTCCGAAGTTTGTATCCGGTCAGCCGATAATTACCGGCCTTATTAGAAAATACGACCTTGAAATTAACATTTACCGGGCAAGAGTTACACCGAATGAAGAAGGCTACATTGCAATTGATGTGAAAGGAACCGAGGACCAGATAGACCAGGGTTTTGAGTTCATCCGCTCATGCAATGTTGAAATCAACCTCACCGAAAACAGTCTTCTATGGGATAAGGACAAGTGTACCGGATGCGGAAACTGTGTTCCCCACTGCCCCACCGGAGCCCTGTATGTGGTACAGGATCGTTCAAGAGCGATTGATTTTCATCGCGATAAATGCATTGAGTGCCTGAGCTGCATACGAAACTGTCCCTTCGGAGCCTGCAGTTCTATATTCTAAAGATGAGAGAATTCAGAACCTTCAGGTTCAGGGATGCATCATACCGTATATCACTCAGATTCGGACAGACAGGAACGCTGCAGACAGAACATACGGAAAAATTGTACAACGAACTCAGCAGCATAATAACCGGGCTCAGAGAGGATCTTGAAGAATATATTAAAACCGACCGTATCTTTCTATCCTCATTTTCACCTGTGGAGGCCTCTCCGGATGCGCCTGAAGCCGCAAAAAGAATGGCAGCGGCTGCTAAACATGCAGGTGTCGGTCCAATGGCGGCAGTGGCCGGAACCATAGCCCAGATGGCAGCTGAAGCTGTATTTCAAAAGCATTCAGCAAGCGGCCTCAAGGAGGTCATTATTGAAAACGGCGGCGATATATTCATACAGACGGCGGAAGTTCCCGTTGCCGTTGCAAATGAACCTGAATCAATCATCATTAGTCTGTTTTCAGGCCCCCGCTCACCTTTTAAAAATCTCGCACTTAAAATACCATCCGCTGACCTTCCGGTCTCAGTCTGTTCATCATCATCACTAATGGGGCATTCTGCAAGTATAGGGAACTGCGATCTTGCAACTGTCATATCAAAAAGCGGCTCACTCGCGGATGCAACAGCTACAGCAGCTGCCAATCTGGTAAAAACATCAGAAGACCTTAAGCCCGCTGCCGAGCAGATTTCCGCAATTGAGGGAATTTTGGGGGTTCTTTTGTTCAAGGATGATAAAATGGCCGCGGCAGGGCAGATTCCGGAGATAATCAGACAAAACGATCCGGGCAGCATAGGCAAGATTACAAGCTCCTGATACCCAAAATAAAAAAAACGATTCACGCTTACCTCCAAAAGCGTTATAATGTGTGCACAGCTCAGACATGGAGAAAGTACCTTGGGTAAAATGAAGAATGCCGACTCGGCAAAAACCCGTGAAAAAATCATCAGCGCTGCTGCTCATCTCATTATCCGGCAGGGGGCCGAGAATACAAGCCTCTCTGACATTGCAAAAGAAAGCGGTATAAGCAAGGGGACGCTCTATTACTACTATCCAACCAAGTCTGAACTCATATTTGAAATTACAACAAGGCACATGCGAAGGCTCACCGAGGACATCATAAGATGGGTCGGAGCCATGAAGGGAGGCCTGCCGCCCGAAAAGATACTTCAGGCTGTATACAGCCTTCTGACAAGGGCCAGCAAAAGAGGAAGGCTCCACCTTTATCTGATTTATGACGGGATTTCAGGGAATGATGCGGCCGCGGAAAGAGTCCGTGAAATATACCTCGACTGGAAAAAGGCTGTAAAAGAAGGTCTTGGACGACTTGTGGAGGACGACCCCGACAAGGATATACTTGCTGAACTGATCCTTGCCTGCCTTGACGGTGTTTTCATTCAAGCAAGCCTTGGCATCAATGATATTCCTCTCGAAGAAATGACCAGAAGAATCCTGGGATAATACTTAATCTATCTACCTTATCTAATTCAAATAATCGAAATAGCAAAAAAATACCCATGGAAAGACCACTTGTCCAAATCCCTTCTACGGGGGAAGTGAACCTGTTACCAGGTTAAATAGTATTATGTACATAATATAATTTCTAAATGTGTGAATTCTGTGAACAAAATTTGTGTATTGTCTGTAGAAATATTTTCTGTATGGGGAAAATAGAACATATATGTTAAAATTGTTTCTGTATGAAAGAAACAGAAATAATCCGTACTGATTACTTTAATCAACTCAAATCCTGGATAAAAACTCCGGTTATTAAAGTTATCACAGGGATGAGACGAACCGGAAAAAGTACAATCTTACGACAATGGGCTGATTTCGTTATCGAAAGCAGCGTCGTTGCAGTTGAGAACTGTATTTTCCTGGAATGTGACTCACTTGAGAATATCGAATTAACAGACCACAAAGACTTAGTAGAAAAATTAAAGCCCTTTCAGGCTTTATCCGGATACAAATTCCTGCTGATTGATGAAATCCAGAATATCAGCGAATGGGAAAAGGTAATAGCAGCCCCCACAAAGAGAAAGACTGGGACATTTATATAACAGGGGCAAATTCAGAATTACTTTCGGGGGAACTTGCAACAAGGCTAAGCGGAAGGTATGTTCAATTGGAAATTCTACCTTTTTCATATAATGAGCACCTGTCAATCACCGGGCAAAAACACGCTCAGGAGATTTTCCAAAATTATCTAATCTATGGAGGATTGCCGGTACTTTATCATATCGCAGACGAAGAAACTGTTAAAATACAGATTATCGATTCTATCCATAATACCATTGTGCTTAAAGACATCATTGAAAGATATTCCATCCGTAATACAGCACTTCTTGAAAAAATTATTTATTACTTTTTTGATAATATCAGCAACCTTTTCACCGCTAAACGTATAGCTGATTACTGTAAATCTCAAAAAATAGCAGTAGGAGTGGAAACCACTCAGAACTACGCTTCATATCTGGAATCCTGTTTTGTAATCCATCATGTAAAACGCCATGATCTGAGAGACAGAAGAATTCTTGAGATTAACGAGAAGATATTCGTTAATGATCACGGACTCAGGAATACCGTACCTCGCAGAAAAACACAGGATATAGGCTCTCTGCTGGAAAACATTGTCTATATAGAACTTAGAAGAAGACATTACACTATTACTGTCGGATACATCGGAAATTATGAAATTGATTTTGTTGCTGAAAAAAACAATTCAAGGATATATATACAGGTTTGTTATCTGCTTTCATCACCCGAGACAATAGAAAGGGAGTTCAGGCCGCTCGAAATTATAGAGGATAACTATCCCAAATTTGTTTTAAGTATGGACCCGATTGATTTAAGCCGCAACGGTATCGAACATAAACATTTACCCCTCTGGCTCACTGAAAAACCCGCATAAAGGAATTAATATGCTGAAAGGACTTCATACAAGCTGGATCTTAAACTGCCGGACAATACCCGTATAGAATTGTTTTCTTTTCCCGACCCACCGGCACGGCCGAGTTATCCGGAGGCAAGGGGATTACGTCATCTGGCATTTGTGGTTGAATCTGTGGAAGAAACATCAGCATATCTGATTGAAAACGGTATCGTGGTTGAAAGTATACGCATTGATGAGTATACCGGCAGGAGATTTACCTTTTTCAAAGACCCTGATGAGCTTCCACTGGAAATATATGAGTTGTAGAGTTTACTAATCGCCACATGTCGCAGCACATAGTGCCAATGATCGGAACTTATCAACCTTGCTTGCGCTTCGGGTCGATAAGGCAATCGGGATCTTTGCGCCAACAAGCATTCCGCACATTTCACCTCCGAGAACCAGGCCCCAGCATTTTCCAAGCGAATTACCGGTGATAATATCAGGAACAATCAGAGCATCAAAGTTGCCGCTGTGTTCACATTCATATCCCTTAATATCGGCGGCTTCACAACTCAACGCCAGGTCGTAGGCAATCGGGCCTACCAGTTCACATCCGTTAAGTCCTCCTGCTTTACTCCATCTGACAGTCCCAGAAACTTGGGATATCCCGGAAACTCACCAAATGCCCTATGAGACATTACCTGACCGGTTGTAAGATTATTTGACTTATTAACGACGGATTTCAAGAAATCTATTGTTTCTACAAGTCCTTTCATCAAAAAATCACCTTCACCGGAGTTTATCAGTTCAACCGCTTTTTCACTCTGTTGTTTATCATCAGGACAATCAACAATTCGGCAGAGCTCATTTGAATATCCAAGCCTGTTCATCAAAGCTTTTATTTCTAAACTGTCCCCGATCAAAACAGGATAAACTATCCCATGTCCGGCAGAATCGAATACGCCCTCAAGAACATGAGCACTTTCGGCAATCTGTTTTGTGAACTTTTCGCTCCAGGCGCATCCTCCGGTTAGAATAACAGCATCAATTTTTCCGTTTACAACCGGAGCGAGCTCTCCAATCCCCTTTGCGATCTGGTAGGTCATGGCCTCATATACAAGCTTTGCCGTTTCATTACCATCATCAATCAGTTTCTCAATTTTTCTCAAATCCTGGGTACCGAACCAGGCGGTTAAACCGCCCTCGCCAGCCTGATGTCTTTTCATCTCCGCTTCTGTGAATTTTCCGCTGTAGCAGAGTTTAGTCATAAACCGGGTTGGAATTCTTCCGGCACGCTGGGGAGACATCGGCCCCATATCATCATAGACAGAGTCCACAATCCTGCCCTGCTTATGAATATTTATTGATATCCCGCCGCCAAGATGGGCAACGATAAAATTGCCGTCTTCGTATGGCAGCTTCAGCCGTTCAGCAACTTCCCGTGCAACCTTCCTGATGTTAAGCACATGACTTACCGGCACTATTGTAACCTCGGGCAGACCGGTAATTTTTGCTTTCGGATCAAATTCATCTGAGCCTGGGGCATCGTAGATAATTACCGGTGTTCTAAATGGTCTTGCCAGTTCCATTCCGATCATGCAGGAAAGCCAGCTTGCATGCTGGGCCATGGGAGCATACCGGAGGGTGTTAAGCATAAGAGCATTCACTGCATACGCCCCGGCCTTACTTGGAGGAATAGTCCCGCCTCTGGTCACAATAATATCAAATGTTGAAGAATCAATATTCTCCTTCTCAAGAAAATCCTTTACCAACGCCGTCCGCATATCCAGCTGATCAATAACAAGCTTCATACCTCGGATCGAATCTGAATCAATAAACAGTTCTTCTTGAACCTTAAGTTTTTTATCTTCAAACAAAGCAATTTTACAGGAAGTAGATCCATTATTTATTACGAAAATATTTTTAGCACTCATTTTTTACACCTGTTAATTTTTTATTCTTTTCCTTCTGATTTACGCTTATAATGACAGACAGAAGCAATCCAATAACGGCGATAGACCCAACCATTAGAAAAGCAAAAGAAAAATCGCCATTATTCCTATCGCTTGCATAAGCAGCGAGCCTGGGGCTTATTAGCCCTGCAAAAGGATATGCAATGTAAACAAAACCATAGTTAATATTGAGATATTAAGTTCCAAACAAATCTGCTGTAAGCGACGCCATCAGCATAAGCCCTATAATACCGCCCAGAGTTCCCAGGGAACTTAAAACACCGGGATTAAATCCGTACTGTGCAGCAAATGATGGAACAACAATATACATGCTGTCGTTCACCGCTGCGCCCCAAGAAATCCCAGGACAAACTGAAAATGCAAAGAACCCTGAAGAATCCCCTTCTCTACATAATAATTGGCAATATCCATCATACCGCTGTCAAATACCTCAATTTCAGGCTTTACTTTTTTTCAATCATCAGCTTCCCGAGTTTTTCCAGAAACTGAGGAGAATTCATAAAGACTCCTGAAGGCATCCAGTTATAAGATCCTGCGTCAAATGAGGCTATTTCAGGAGCCAATCTATCGATATGCAGCATACGCTGAGCATCAGAAGCCCGGTGGTCGCCTGAAGTCGTCATATTGACAACTACATCATAGCGCTCTCTTATCAACTTTGCCGTTTGTTCAAACCTGTCAGCATCCATAGTTCCTATACCGTTTTCATCACGCATATGGATATAAACAACCGCTGCGCCTGCCTGCCAGCATTCATAAGCATCTTTTGCTATTCATCCGGTGTTAAGAGTATATTAGGATTCTTTTCCTTAGGTGTCACAGCCCCGGTCAGGGCGGCAGTGAATATTACCTTATCTTTCATATTTTCTTCTTCCTTATTTTGTAAGTATTTCCATAAATCGGTTACTGCGCTTTATAAACTCATCCATATCTGAAGCTTCAAGAGTTTCCTGGGCCAGGCGTGCAAGATCAAAAAGATGCCGACTCAGCTCCTTAGACAGTTCAACATCATCACAATCAAGAATATAACGAACAACTGAATTATTAAGATTCAGTAATAAAGAGTCTTTCATCTGCTTTGGATCCATACCCATTTTTGAGACATCCACACCTTTCGCAGCATATAGTTCAAGTGTACTTTTTATTCTCCGAACTTCTTCATCGGTTATTATCAGGGAAGAGACAGTATTGATCTTTAAATATATTATTTTTAAACTTAGATTATGCTTTTCACTGATTTCTGAAAATATATTTTCGAGCTTATCTCTATCATCAGGATTCAGTGAGGTGGATTTATCTTCAAGGATTTCAAAAAAATCTGTATCGATGCGGGAAAATTTAAGCTTTTCATTCTTAAGCTCTTTCTTTTGAATATAAGGCTGATCAACTACATGAGTCATGTACAGAGCCTCAATTCCGGCAGTCCTGAATATGCTTATATAATGCGATTGCTGTATTTCATCTGAAACGTAATAGATTTTATCTTCCGGATATTCATTTAAGCTTAGATATTTACCTGAAAGATTTTTAAACAGAACAGCTTTATCTGCAAAGCTGCTGAAATACTTATCCTTTAGACAGCTGAATTTAATAAAAGGATTTAGATCTTCCCATATGCGTTCATAATAATCTCTTTCCTGCTCGAAGGTAGCGTAGATTTTAAAAGCAATTTGCTCTGTTATATATTTTGCAATTACGGAAACGGATTCATCCTGCTGCAGATCAGTTCTTGAGACTATCAGGGGTATATTCTGACAGTCGATTATTCCATCCTGAAAAAACAGAAACTCAGGGATAATGCCCTTTGCCGAATCATTTATGAAGACTTGATTACTATACAGGAGCATGGTTCCATCAAGCGATCTTTCCATACTATCTCTGTCTCTGAAATAAACGATCCCCCGTACGCCGATATCGGGTTTATACAAGTGAATCCAGAGGACAGGATTTGAACTTTTTCCAAATACAGTCTGATAGAAATTCAAATAATCATCTCTTGAACAATATTCCGGTTTTCTGTTCCACAGGGGTTCAATATCATTAATTACCCGGCTTCCGTATTCATGATATTTATCATCGGTTTCGCTGATATAATTAATACAAATAGGTACGGGGAAAAATCGGAAATATTTTTTTACTGTTTTTTCAAGCAGCACAGGGTTTAGATATTCAGATGAAGGTGAAAGATGTAGAATCACATCGGTTCCTGTCCAGCACCGTGAACCTTTTTTCATTGAATAGTTCATACTGGTGTCACATTCCCAAAAGATTCCTTCTGAATTATCTTTATATGAGAGACTGTTTATACTCACTTTATCTGCGACCATGAATGATGAATAGAACCCAAGGCCGAAGTGTCCTATTACCTGCTGTTCATCCGGACATTCTTTAAATTTATTAAGGAAATCGGAAGCCCCGGAAAAGGCAATCTGATTAATATAACGATTTACTTCATCAGAATCCAGGCCAAGGCCGTTATCAGATATTGTTAGGGTAGAGTTTTTTATATTCACTTCAATTTCAATTTGATATGAGGGTTCTGTTTCCAGGGTCTTCTTGCTACCTGCGTTGTAAGTCTTCGTATTGTCCTGTGCTGAGCCATAATGACATCTGCTATTTCGTATGCACGATCTATAATTTTGTCTCTGGGAACAACCTCACTTACCATCCTGTACTCAAGGCATGTATATGCATCCATCATCTGATTCATGAACATTGCATACACTGCACACCTTGTGCCCATTAGCTCAAAAAAGCAGCTGTGAATTCCATCGCCCGGAACTATACCGCTTATATAGTGAGGATCAGAAATTACAGAATCTTCAGCCATAATACATATGTCGCACATAAGGGCAAGTTCAGAATGTCCTCCCCTGCCTACAAGAGCACCGATGGTGGGGACTTCAACATCCTGAACAAGTGCAATCAGCATTCTGCGTCCGTCGATAAACATATGATCATAACGCGTACCTTCGGGATCTGTCTTTTCCGGAGCCCAGCTCTCAGGTTCAAAGACACTGATCCAGTTTTCACCGGTTCCGGTAAAAATAATACATTCAGTTTCTCTGTCTGTTCCGAGAAATCTCCACATCTTTCCTATCGCATCATGAAGCTCCATACTCCAGAGCTGGGATTCTCCCTGTGTATGCATCTGAACAAGAACAACACCGTCTTCACGTCTTTCTATAATGAAATGTTCCTTGAAAATTTCTTTCATCTCTTCAAAATTTGGCCAGCCAACAAATTTTGTTTTTGTCGCCATTTATATCTCCTTAGATTGAGAATAATTTGATTTTAGAAGGATTTTAGGATAGTATCGTTTGTAGGGCTGTTAATGCTAAGACAACACTTATCTTAAATTCAGAGATTCTTGAAATAAATAAGATAAAAATGTCATCTGAAATACATTGTCATTTCCCGGAGATAAAGATGCTTGTCAACTGCAGATTTGAAAACTTCGAGCTATTCTCTGAACTGCAAAAGGACATACTCGACACAGTTATCTTCTATCTTCAACCACACATGATCAAACATCAGGTTTCACAGAAAACTACGCTTCTAAGTGAGAATGAAGCTGTTGAAAATATTCTGCTTATTCAGGAAGGTATTTTAAAATCTGTCCAGTATACTCCGGACGGAAGAGAACTTATTCATCATATTTTTGCCGAGGGTGAAATTTTCGGATGCCTTGAAACAGTAACAGGAAGCAGACTTACCGCACTAATCAAGGTTGAAAAGGACGCAACCATCATCAGTATCCCGGGCAGAAAATTTGTTGAACTTATGGATATTCTAAGCCCCCTAAAAGATGCCGTACTCAAATATTTCGGAATGAAATCTGAATATTTCATATATCACGGCTATATTTTAAAGTATCAGAAAGCCAGAGACCGTATATGCCTTTTTCTAATCCAGATTGCAAATAAACGGAAGTCTGTAACCTATCATTTTTCATACAACATGGAAACAATGGCAAATTATCTCAATCTTTCACGATCGGCCTTGAGCAAGGAATTGCATAGCCTTGAATCTGAAGGTTTCGTTGAAATTAAAAAAATACCATCAATATTCTTGATATTGATGGCTTGTATAATGCTGTTGAAGGATAGATTCAATACATCGCCATGTTTATTCTTGAAAATCCGGATCAACACTCCGAATATTCAAAGATAATATTAGATATGATTGAGCGGACTGCATATAAGGAGCAGAGTTATCGGGCATTAAAAAGATCCAGAATCACAGCGCTGCTGGGCCCGCGTCAGTTCGGAAAAACTACACTGGCCAGAGAAATCGCACAGCAGGTCGAATCACATTTTCTGGATCTGGAATCACCTACAGACATGGATAAAATGCAGAATCCGGAACTTTATCTTTCAAATCTCCACGGACTGATTATTATAGATGAAATACAGATAGAGTACTGGCTGACAAAACAGCTGAGAATGGAAGATTTCTGATTATAGGAAGAGCCTCTCCTTCACTTGTTAAAAGGACTTCAGAATCACTTGCCGGCAGAATTGAATTCATTGATCTGCATGGTCTCAACTTATCTGAAACAGGAACAGGCAGTTTAGAACAACTTTGGCTGTGAGGCGGATTCCCGCTGTCTTTTCTTTCCAAAACAGAAGAGGACAGCCTGTCCTGGAGAGAGGGATTCATCCGGACCTTTCTTGAAAGGGATATTCCGCAGCTGGGAATTATTATTCCATCTACAGCCCTTCGGCGTTTCTGGACTATGCTTGCTCACAGCAATGGTCAGCTGCTTAACAGTTCACAGCTTGCAGGCTCAATGGGTATGAGCGATAAAACCATCAGATAGTATATTGATATACTAAGCGCGACATACATGATTAGACCTCTTCAATCCTGGTTTGAAAATTTAAAAAAACGTCAGGTAAAATCACCTAAATCTATTTTACCGACTCAGGATTGCTGCATCACTTACTGGGAATCAACGACAAGAATACACTTCTAAGCCATCCGGCCCTTGGCGCGCCTCATGGGAAGGCTTTGCCATGGAACAGGTTCTCAAGACTTCACCGAGCGTTGTTCCGAATTTCTGGTCGACATACAGCGGCGCAGAAATTGATTTATTTCTCCAAAAAGACGGAAAGAAAATCGGTCTGGAATTTAAATTTTCTGAAGCACCTAAAACAACAAAATCGATGCATATTGCAATAAACGATCTTTCACTTGAAAAGTTGTACATCATCTACCCCGTTAAGGAACAATTTCCTTTAACCGGTATAATTGAAGCCTGCCCTCTTCAGGAAATAATTAGTATACTACAACCCTGAAATAATTGTTTTTGCAAGTAAATAATGATACTTCGTAAGATCTACAGCCGCCAGGCAAACTTATCCATATAGTTAAGAGTCTCTGAACCGCAGTAACCAAGCGATAATGCCTTGAATAACTCTTCTTTCTCATCTTCCTTATATTTTGCCCCGGCAAGTATTGTAGCATTCGTACCGGCAAAGGCTTTCGGATACATGGGAGTGGAGGGTCCGGTAACGCTTACCTGTCTTGCATTTGAGCAGTAGTCAAGAAGCTGATCAATTGTCCCATTAATACAGGAGGTTCCGGTAAGTATGACAACATCACATTCGGGCAGGAGTCTGTGCTCAGCCCAGTCAGGGTAGAGATAAGGATGAGGCTGATGAACTGAGCGTTCAAAAACACGTAGATCAACATCTCTTTTTTCAAGCATCTTTACCAGCGGCGGAAAAAACCCGACCATACCGACTACATCACCATCTTTTATTCCGGCAGCCTCGGCAGAATCCTTCTTTTCCGGGCTCTGCATTTCTTCCCACGGAGTAAGCGCGTTAATTACGGCAATTCCAATACCGGATCTTAAAAGCGATCTGTTATCGGCGGCAAAACCTATAAGGGTCGTAAGGGGAAGTTTATCATACTCATCTGATCCGGATTTCTTTGCAATAAAATGGAAGGGATCCGGATCAAAGCGGAATGCCAATCCGCAGCTTCCGTCTGAAAGCTCAACCCCGAGATATTTGACACCTACTACCAGCCGTTTCAAAGTCTGGCCGCCTTTAAGTGCTCTTTCTGTCGCCTGCTCTATTATTTTATCAACTATCATACTTTCTCCTTTAACATTGGTACAATCATTTTTCTTTTACCAAGACTTTCATGCTGAATTATCTTTACATCAACACCATATGTCCTTGCAATCATATCTTCCGTGATTATTTTCTCAGGTTCCAATAAATCCGAGAGCCGACCGTCTTTAAGAATGGCAGCCCTGTTTGAAGTAAGCAGAGCATGATCAGGAAAATGAGTAGCTACCATAATTGTGAAGCCTGCTACTGATAGACTATTTATAGTTTCAAGAATTCTCATCTGATTCCCAAGATCCAGGTGAGAGGTGGGTTCATCAAGAAGCAGGATTCCCGACTCCTGAGCAATTGCCCGGGCTATCAGAACCAGCTGCCACTCACCACCGCTTATTCTTGTACAGGGGCGGTCTGCAAGATATTCAATCCCTACCCGCTTCATAGCTTCATTGCAGATATCTTCATCATGCATGCCGGGAGATGAAAAAAGACCAAGGTGGGATGCCCGGCCCATCATTACTATCTCTTTAACAGGATATGGAAAGGGTGAAACCTGGGTCTGCGGTACATAGGCAATCTTTGCAGCAATTGCATTATGATGCATTTCATCAACATCCTTTCCGTCAAGAAAAATACGTCCATGCGAATCAAGAACACCGGCAATACATTTCAGCAGTGTCGATTTCCCTGTGCCGTTCGGGCCCAGAAGGGATATAACATCCCCCTCAATAATATCAAAGCTGACATCCCTGAAAACATCAGCCGCTTTGTCCCCATAGTTAAAAGTCAGGTTCTGAACACTTATCCTGACTGCTTCAGATGTTCCTACCATCCTGTCTCCTTTCTCAGCAATAATGTTGAAAAGATTGGAGCACCTATTACAGACGTAAGCACACCAAGCGGAATCTCAGTCTCGGTCGCAGTCCTTGCTATGGTATCCACAATGATCATGAAAGCCCCGCCCACAAGAACACAAATCGGCAGCAGTCTTCGGTTATCCGGGCCGGCAATCAGCCTTCCTATATGGGGAATGACCAGACCCACCCAACCGATTATTCCGCAAAGGCAGACAGATGAAGCAGTTAGCAAAGTAGAGCATATTATGACTATAACCTTCAGCTGCTCTGTATTCACCCCAAGAGCTTTAGCGGATTCATCACCCATTGTAAGAATATTCAAACGCCACCTGATAAGAAGCAGCATCCCGCCCGAAACTATCATTACAGGCCCCAGAAGTCGCAGCTCATTTACATTAACATGATTAAGAGACCCCAGCAGCCAGAATACAATTGCCGGCATCTTGTTCATCGGATCGGCAAGATATTTCACCATTGATGTCATAGAGGAGAATAAACTGCCGACAACCACACCGGATAGGACAAGCAGTATGACTGGAGTTACAGATTTTCTGCGGCTTAAGAGCCATGTCAACCCAACTGCTGCAAGGCCGAAAACAAAGGATGATATCTGCGTGATTATTATGCTTTCAAACAGAAGGATTGCAATTGCGGCGCCGAAACCGGCTCCGGAGGCCACGCCGAGGATCTGTGAGGAAACCAGCGGGTTTTTAAACATCGACTGCAGACTGGCCCCTGCAAGGGAAAGCCCTGCTCCGACAAGAAAGCCTGCTATAATTCTGGGCAGCCTTACCTGAAAGATAACAGTCTCTACATTTTTAGACCACGATGGCTCAGAAGCAAAGGGTTTATATAGTAGAATTTTAAAAACTTCAGGCGGGGATATTCTGTACCGCCCGAGGCAAAGAGCGGTCAGAATTACGGCAAACAATACTAAAGACGAAATAATAATTATCTGCCTGTAATGCAATACTCCCCATTTTTCCTTTTTTAACAGTTTATCCACATTAATGCCTAAAAAGGATTGAAGTTTGAACTGAAGGCACCTGAAATTACGGCTTTAACAACCTCGGGCTCAATATTAAAGTTAAACATTTCGTTATAGAACTTTGTGAACTCATCTTCTAGAGAAAGGTCTGCAAAATATTCCGGGTAAACCTGAAAGGCTATCCACAGAGGATACAGAACTGCGGATTCGATTGACGGACGGCTCCATACAAAGAGTCCGCTGGGAGCCATAAATACGCGGCCATCCTTTACTGCGGTTATCTCATTCCACCTGGGATCCTGTGTTAAGTCTTCAGGTTTGCCTTCATTGATAATAATTATTTCAGGGTCGGAAGCAAGAACCTGTTCCATCGAAATCTCACGGAATCCTGAATGAAGATCACCCTCTTTTCCTTCAGCAGTAAGAATATCAAAGGATGCATTCTTACAATGAGCAGCATTAAGCCATTCATTCATGAAGGTATCGCCGCCTAGAATATCAAGATGCTTAAGTCCTTCACCAAGATAAACGGAGCGAAAATCTGCTTCCTTGATATCTTTCAGCCTTTCATCAATCAGTGCCAGGGTACTGTCCATGTAACTGCAGTACTCTTCAGCCTTTTCTGCATTCTGAAATACTCCGCCGAAAAAACGAACTTCGTTTTTAATTTCTTCAAAACCGTCGCCCATCGAACCGGTAAGAAAAATAACCGGAATATCTGTGTGATCAACTACAATCTGACCGTCAACTTCAAAACTGATAACACAGTCCGGATCGGACATAAGAAGTTCTTCAACATTAACATTTCCATTTGTGGTACGTGGAGCCGGTTTATTAACTATGCCGGGATCCATAATCTGCATCATCCGCATCTTCTGGGGACCTTTGGTTACAGCAATTACATCTTCCTGAACACCAAAAAGGTAGGGTGTGAGGCTTATTGGTCCTCCGAGGACAGCATATCTGGTACCCTGAACAGGCAGAATTATTTCATTGCCTTTCATGTCGGTCACAGTTCGTGTTTCGGATACTGCTTCATCAGCGGTCGTGGTTTCCTGCTGCCCTGCGGCGGACAGCATCGTCATTGGCAAAAATGTGATTAATAGAATTAATATAATTCTTTTTTTGAGGCACATTCTTTCTCTCCTTTCCAATACGGGAGGCTCTGCTGTTTCCGGCAGAACCCTATCGGCACAATATCCCTGAATGAACTGTAAGGTTTACAGTTTTTAGGATAAGAGTGCTCGGAGCCGAATTAAATAATCATGTATTGATAGTTCTCAGGAACTTGCAAACAAGGTACAGGAAAAGAAGCCAGCTGTCAATTTTTTTATTTGAGTTTATACAATCGCCAGCAAACAGATTTATCCTTGAAAATCCGGATTGACACTCCGAATATTCAAAGATAATTTTCAACCCTCAAACTTCTCCCGGTTAATCCACAGCCCCAAAGCCGGGTTTGGAATGAAGTAAATAACTTCACCATCGGGCATTTTGTTATAGCCGTAGACAAGTTTTTCCGGATTATAGATTTTAACCATCTCATCATAGGATGTACTTTTAAATCCGATATCATCAATTTCCTTCTCGGTTATATTCTTCACCGCGTAGGTAATTGAAAACCTCTCATCGGATGAACCGTGTATAAGATGGGCGGCAACTCCGGCGTTCCCTGCAAGATCGCTGTTGTTCTTGAACTCTTCCAGGGTATGTACACGCCCCCGGTATCCATATTTTCTGATAAGCTCATCATTCTGCGGATCCTCACCGAACCTATCAACTCCGGGGGCAAGAACCAGCAGTTCGCCCCCATCGGCAATGGCCATGCGGGTACGGTATATACTCTTGTTTCCAAGCCAGGTGCTTTTAAACTCTTTCGGATCAAGATATACAACACATTTCTGTATGCCGTGATCAACGAAATCAATATTCTTCTCCTGCGACAGAGCTACCGCGTCTTCCAGAACTTTTCTGGTGTTGCCTATGAAAAAACCATGAGTTTCAATATCACCCTCCGGTGCAGTACAAACTGTGAGAGCAAACCATATCGGAAGTTCGGACAGAAACTTATCAAGGGCATAGTCAAATACCTTCCGTACCGGGGTAAAATCCTTGCCCATCATCTTTTCCATTCCGTATACCGCCCCGACCATATGGCTCTTATTGATCATGTCTGCTCCGCCGACCCCGACAAAGAGATTTTTCGCATGGTTTGCCATACCTATTACTTCATGCGGAACGACCTGTCCTACAGAAAGTATCAGGTCAAACGAGGGGTCAAGGACAAGCCTGTTAACCTGTACCGATATGCCTTCAGTCCAGATTCCGTCGGTAACCTCACTTAAAAAAGTAGCGGGCACCTCACCGATGGTTTCAACATCATTTCTCCAGTCATGAACTACAAAACAGGAGTGTGGAATATCTCCGTACATTTCACTGAGTTCTTCTTCAGTCATTGCAACATGGGTTCCAAGGGCTTCAAGTATTTTTACTTCACAGCCCCGCTCTACAAGCCAGTGGTAGGCATAGTTGCATATATACCCCGCATTTGAAAAATAACGGGTAAAATCCGGCCCTACAAGGAGAACTCTTTTGAGTTCTCCCTGCGATGCAAGAAATAACTCAATTTGATTTTTGATTTCTGTATTTGTCATAACGTTAAACATTGTATGTGGAAGCAGAGGTGCTTCCGCCGTGCCCGGTCCAGTTTGTATGAAAAAACTTTCCCCGTACTTCATCAAGCCTTTCGTAGGTATGGGCGCCGAAATAATCCCTCTGTGCCTGAAGCAGATTTGCAGGGAGACGTTCACATGTATAACCGTCAAAGTAGGACAAGGCCGCTGCAAATGCAGGCACCGGAACACCGCAAAGCACAGCCTGGGAAACAACCCTGCGCCATGGTTCAAGAAGCGATTCCATCACTCCCTTAAAGTAGGGATCAAGCAGAAGGTTTGTAAGTTCCGGATTACTGTCGAAGGCCTCTTTAATCTTACCCAGAAATACAGACCTTATTATACATCCGCCCCGCCACATGAGAGCAATGCCGCCGTAATTGAGGTTCCATTTGTATGTGGCAGCAGCTGTTCTCATAAGACTGTAACCCTGAGCGTATGAAATAATCTTCGACGCATACAGTGCACTTTTAATATCAGCAATAAACTGCTTCCGGTCACCGCTGAATACTGATTTCTGCTTTCCAGAATACTCCTGTGCAGCTTTAACACGCTCATCCTTGATAGCCGACAGGCAGCGGCTGAAAACACTCTCACCAATCAGCGTCAGGGGAACGCCTTCATCAAGCGCTGTAATACCGGTCCACTTACCTGTTCCCTTCTGCCCTGCCGTATCAAGTATTTTATCTACTATAGGTTTTCCGTCAGTATCCTTGTATGCAAGAATATCGCGGGTTATTTCGATGAGGTAGCTGTCAAGTTCAGTTTCATTCCACTGCTTAAACACCTCATGCATCTCATCGGCACTCATTCCAAGCAGGTCTTTCATAAGCTGATAGGCCTCGCAGATTATCTGCATATCACCGTACTCAATACCGTTATGAACCATCTTTACAAAATGACCGGCCCCGTTTTCACCGACCCAGTCGCAGCATGGCGACCCGTCTTCTACTTTTGCAGAAATTGCCTGAAGGAGGGGCTTAACTGACGGCCAGGCCGACGGGCTGCCGCCGGGCATTATGCTCGGACCCTTTAAAGCACCCTCTTCACCGCCTGAAACACCGCTTCCTATATAATAAAGCCCCTTACTTTCTACATATTCGGTTCTTCTGATTGTGTCGGAAAAGTGGCTGTTGCCTCCGTCAATGATAATATCACCCGGTTCAACGACTTCCAGAAGCTGGTCTATAAGTTCATCAACCGGCTTACCGGCCTTAACCATCATCATTACTTTCCTGGGTTTTGCAAGATTATCTGCCAGCTCGGAAAGACTATGTGTTCCAATAATGTTTTTCCCCCTGGCCCTGCCGTTAACAAAGTCATCAACCTTACTTGTGGTACGATTATAAACTACGGCGGTGAATCCCTTTGATTCCATATTCATCACCAGATTCTCACCCATAACAGCGAGACCGATAAGACCAATATCAGCTTTTTTCATAAATCACCTCTTTACCCTGGCATTGCCCTTGTATATGCTCCAGACCTGCTCTTCATCAGCCGGAGTTCCGTAATCATCCAGAACTGACGCGGCAAGAACGCCGGTAGCCAAGCCGAACTGCATCCACTCATCTTCACTCCAGTTTCTAAGAATAGCATAAAGAAGTCCGGCAACAAAGCCGTCACCGCCGGCTTCCGGCCCTTTCAGAACGAAGCTCTGAAATTAAAATCAAAGGAAATAAGAGTACCGCTTTTTCCGGCTGCTCTCGCAAGTTCGAGACAGAACTCAGTAGTTTCGGTACTCATTGCAGCAATAGGCCCTGAAAGATGAAGAATTTTTACACCTTCCTCCTGAAAATTTTTCTTTGTATCAAAATCTTTGATATTTAAAGTTCTTCCTACTTCACCGGCTCTGTCGTTCCAGACCCGGGGCCCTCGTAAACCGTAGCCGGTGTCGGCAATATTAAACTGGGGCCTCACTCCCCAGGGCCCGTCCTACTCTACCTCAGGTCCTTCAAATTCCACATTGCGGAAACGCAGCTCACTTTTGACAAACCGGGAAACCGGACTGTCCTTAACAAAGGCAGTCAGCCCCTTGGTCCGAAGCCCAAGTGCTGCAGAGACATTTAGAACATTGCTTTCGGCACTGGTTGACTGCATCTGAAACATCCGGCTTGTATGAACCGGAAGTCTGTCTGCAGGGGTGATGCGCACACCTATACTAGCCTGGCAAATTAAATCGTATTTACCCGTAGTTTTGAGTTTAAGCATATTTTTCTCCTTGTTATAGGATTTCTATGGATTAAAAAACTTGATGCAGACAGGTGAACCCGTATCCCAATCAATCAATTTTTCAAGCTGCCCGTCAGAAGTAATTCTGAATACGGTAATCAAATCACTGTCCTGGTTACCAACCAGAAGATGAGTTCCGGCCGGATCTACTGCAAAATTCCTGGGAGTTTTACCTCCGCAGGGTGTTCTGCCTGTCAGAGTAAGTTCACCGGAACTGTTGATCTCATAGCTTACAATACTGTCATGACCTCTGTTGGAAGCATAAAGTTTTGTTCCATCCGGTGTAAGATGGAGATCGGAACAGATGTTGTCACCTTTAAAATCATCCGGGAGCGTTTCAACAACCTGTCTAAAATTTAGAGTGCCGTTTTCACATGTATAATGAATAATCCGGGAACTGATTTCGTTAATAAGGTAGAAATGCTTCCCGTCCTTAGTGAACTCTCCGTAACGGGGCCCGCTGCCGGCGGCAACTTCAATGAGCTTCGTTTCATCCATCGAAATCATACTATCTTCAATTTTATACGCAACGACCTTATCCAGACCTAAATCAGGAACATAAAGCATATTATTCCCCCGGCTGAATATACAGCTGTGGGCATGAGGCCTTGTCTGTCTAACAGGGTGAATGCTGCTTCCGCTATGCTGAAAGATCGCCCTGCTGTCAGCCGTTACATTACCTTCATGTTCAAGCGAAAAAAAAGTAACTGAACCGCTTGCAAAATTTGATATAGCGATAAAACTGGAGTCAGGTGAAATCTCAAGATGACAGGGATCTTTTCCGCCTGTATTCCATGAACCTTCAACCGACATGGAAAAATCATCAGCATAGGAAAGCTGCGTAAGGCCGCCGCCTTCTTCACCAAGGTATTCTTTCATTTCATTTACTGCGTATATCTTTTTATTTTTTTCATCGATACAAAGAAAAGAAGGATTGCGGATTTCGATCTCTTTAACTATTTCAATTTTACCATTTTCAAAGGAGCAGATAGTAATTCCTTTTCCCTGCCCCTGGTAGACCTCTCCGGTGCCGAATAAAATAGGTTCAGTGTATGAACCCAAAGCAAAATACTGTTTCATCTGCCGCCTCCGCTATATCTGATTATTCAGTTTATCAGTAATTTTAACTGCTTCTATTATAAACAGGCCGCGTTTTTTTATATCATCATCTATGCTTCTCTGACTCCAGTCATAAAAACCTTTACCGGTACCGGCTCCCAGATCTCCGCGTTCAACCATATCACTGATGTATGAGCTGGGCTGTCTATCGGCATTAATACCGGGGAGCACTGTCTGCTGAACAGAAAGCCCGAGATCTGTACCTATTGCATCAAGATGCATAATAGGCTCCCGCACCGGAAATCTCATAGGCATGCCTGCTGCAATAGCGGTATCAACATCCACTGCCATTGCAAGTCCGCTGGCCACTATATCTATCGATTCCCTTATTATAACCTGAAAAACCCTGTTTGCAAGCTGTCCTGAAAGATCCCGCCAGAAAAAGACCGGAGACTTCTTCCATTTTATCAATTCATCACGAACTTTCTCGGCAACAGCAATATCAGCCCGGTCTCCCATAATAACGTCGACAAGCGGAACAAGATATGCAGAAAGCCATAAATGAGTTGTAACAGCACGCTCCGGATATATACATTTCGTACTTATATCGGTAATTCTCAGCTCGCTTGTATTGCTTTAAATTGAAACATCAAGAGGAAGTATCGCATCAAGGTTAGCAAAGAGTTCCTGTTTAGCCTCAACTTTCTCAACGATAAATTCTATTACCATGAAGGCTCTGTCAGCTGCTTTTTTAATATCAGTACTTGTTTCAATCAGATCAAAGGCGACCCCTCAGCCTCTGCCTTTGAATTAAGCCCATTTTCTTCTTTTAACCGGATACAGACAAAAGTTTTTCTCTACCTTCAGCCAGTTTCTGCTCATCTATATCAGTAAGAAGGGTTTTATTACCAGCCGGGTTAAGATAAAAAATGCTTACATCATTCTCCTTCAGAAACCTTATCAGCCTGAAGAGTTCTTCGATTTCTTTATTTGTAAGAGATCTTGTGAGTTCATCAAAAACGATAACCTGTGTATCAACTGAAAGAGCCTTCGCTATTTCAATCATCTTCTGCTGACCATTCCCAAGATCTTTGACTTTTTCCTTAGGATCTATTTTTGCATTGAGACGTTCCAGTAGCTCACGTGATTCTTCCTCCATTGATTCGGATAAAGAAATTTACTTATTTTTCTAGTTTGTCTATTACCAAGCTTAAATGCTTACTCATGCAGCTGAGCAGAAAGTATTACCTTAATAATATTCATGGTCTGCAAGAACATTTGATTTTTTGAAGCTTTTGAAATTGCCACATGGAAGTCAATATCATATTCTGCATAACTTTCAATATAATCTTTGTTCTTTGTTAATTCATCTTCAATTAGCTGAAGCTCAGCAATATTTTCTTCAGTAACATTTTGCAACCAGCCATATTGCTTCAACTTCAATACCTTTTCGGAATTCCATAATTGTTCGATATTTATGCTTTCCCAAGAAAACAACAGAAACAAGAGAGTTAAGATATATTGACGTGACGGTTCAAGTTTCTTAACAAAAGCACCTTCATCATGATTCGTTTCAAAAAGTCCCAGGGCATTCAGCTTGTTTAGAACAGCCCGGATTGTATGTCTGCAGACACCAAGATTTATACATAACTCATTCTCTAACGGAATCTTTGAACCGGGGTTCCAGACATTATTGATAATCTTTTCCATCATTTGTTTATATACTTAGTTTCCCACATTCAGATTCTTAAAGCGGCTTTCCCAAATATGTTCTTTTATAAAATATTATTGCTTATATGATGTCAGTTGTTGAACAACCGACATCACAACTATACTACCGCTTTATTCAGATGTGAACAAATTTAATTACTGATTTATAAATCCTGAAAATTGAGATAAACTACTACTTATTGCTTTAAAGGATAACAGGATGAATAAAATAGTCATATTTTCAACTACCCCTGGTATGTCTCAAAGTTGTGAATATGTATTAAATAAGCTGCAGATATCCGGAATACCTGTTTATGAACTAACCACTCATACGGCTCTTGAAAAAGCTAAGGAATGTCAGAAAAACGGAACAAAAGTTCTTGTCTGCCGGGGAGGAAGCGCGGCACTGCTTAGAGAAAATCTTGATATGCCAATCATCGATATCAGACACAGTTTTCTTAGTTTTTTCCTGGCTGTCAGAAAGACAAGTACAAGTTATAACAAGGTTGCCGCAATAGGTTTTTCACAATTCTGCAATATTGCTAATAAGTTTAATTCCATAATGAACGAATCACTTCTGGTGTTTCAGGTTGATGATGCAAGAGAATTCAAAGATGCCTTTACAAAAGCCAGAGAAATCGGCGCAGAAGCATTTATCGGAGGTTTTCAATTAAGGGAAATCTGCATCAGCAACAACATGCCCTTCTATTCCATTTATCCTGATGAATCGGAAGTTGAGCTTGCAATTGACGAAGCTCTGTACAGTCTATATGTCGAAGAGGAAAGGGAAAAACAGTACAGTTTAATTTCAACATTACTGGACAGCACCTCTGAAGGGATTATTGGTATTGATAACTCGGGGAAAATTCTGAATATCAACAAAATAGCTAAAGCACTGCTGCAGCGTGAGGCCGAAGAAGAGAAAACTTATATAGAGACTTTAATAAACACAACCAATATACAAAAAACCATTCAGTCAGGAAAACCAGTTTATGATGAGCTTATTACAATCAACAGGCTCTCGCTGGTATACAGCTGTCTGCCTATAATCATCAATAATCAGATCAACGGAGCCGTCATATCGATACAGGAAGAAACCAATATACAGATTATTGATTCAAAGATCAGAAAGAAGCAGATAGGCAGAGGTCATTACGCAAAAATAAACTTCTCAAATATAATTGGAGAATCAAAGACAATCCATAAGACTATCGACACTGCCAAGCTATACGCTAAAACAGAAAGTACAATCCTGCTTACCGGTGAAACAGGAACCGGAAAAGAGATGTTTGCTCAAAGCATCCATAACGACAGCATACGAAAGCTTAACCCCTTTATTGCAATCAACTGCGCAGCTCTTCCCAAAAGCATCCTCGAAAGTGAACTGTTCGGATATGCTGAAGGAGCCTTTACAGGAGCTAAAACCGGAGGAAAAGCAGGGGTCTTCGAACAGGCTCATAGGGGTACGGTTTTTCTGGATGAAATTACAGAAATACCACCGGATGTACAGGCCAAACTACTGAGAGTTCTTCAGGAAAAAGAGATAACACGAATAGGCGATAACAGAATAGTGCCTATCGACATCAGAATAATTGCAGCATGTAATAAAGATCTTTATGAAGAAGTAAAAAACAACAATTTCAGAGAGGATTTATATTACAGGATTTGTGTGCTCGAGCTGAAAATTCCCCCGTTAAGGGAAAGAAAAGAAGATATTCCGGCCTTATTCAGCCATTATCTTCAAAACTACAATTTTCTAACAGAAAAAGCTGAAAAATACATCTCTAACTATTCATGGCCCGGCAACGTAAGGCAGCTGAAGAATGTTACCGAAAGAGCAAATGTTCTTAATAATAAAAATCAGATTGATGAAAAACTTATTTCGGAATTAATTTCTTCAAGAGAAGATATTATCGAACAGCCTGCAAAGTCGAGTCAAGGCTTAGACAGCTTTAAAACAGACTTTCTAAAATCAATTTCAGATGCGACGCCTCAAACCGAAGGCCTGCTCAAAACAATGGAAAAGAAACTGATTCTTGAAGTTCTGCAGCAGACAAAAGGGAACAGGGAAATGGCGGCCGCAATACTTGGAATAAGCATTACTACTTTATGGAGAAAAGAAAAACTTTTTAATTCAGAAATCTGATGTCACATGAATAAAAAAAGGCCGGATCACCCCGGCCTTTATAATAAATGAACTTAGCATTTTTAACTATTCCAAAGGATATCCTCTGAAGGTATTTCCGCATCTTTCATAAAATATCCGATTCTTGAAACATTGATCATATGAGTATATGTCAGATTCTCAGAAATACTGTTATTCCCCCACGAACCGCAGCCCAGAGTCGTTGTCGGAGAAAAACCGTTATACCAGCTCCCGCCTGCGCTGGTTGAAGAGGGCTGATTAATTACAAACCTACTTGCCTTCAGCCTAAGAGCGGCCGCTTCAATATGTTCTTCACTGTGGCTGTGCAGCGAAACAGAATGGCCGGCTCCTTCATATTCCAGATTTGCTTCTGCAATATCTATTGCTTCATCAAAATTTTTATATGTATAAATTGAAAGCACCGGGCACATTTTTTCCTTGGAAAGAAAGTCTTCTCTTCCCGCTCCGGCGGCTTTAAGCAGAATTACTCTGGTATCTTCAGGAATTTCAGTACCTGCCAGTTCTGCCACCCTTGCTGTTGACTGACCAACAAGATCAGGATTCATTTTACCGTTTGGGAATATAGCCTTCCGGAAGGAGCCAACTTCCTGTTCATCAAAAACAACATATCCGCTGTTTTTTCTAAACTCTTCCATGACGGCATCCAGGTCCTCTTCGTGAACAATTACAGTCTGCTCTCCCGAACATATAATTCCATAGTCGAAACTTCTGCCGTTAACAATCTTTGGAACCATTTCACTGAAATCAACATCCCGGTCTATGATGCACTGCACATTTCCCGCGCCAACGCCAAGGGCCGGCTTTCCGCTGCTGTATGCAGCCTTGACCATACTCATTCCCCCGGTCGCCACAACAGTATCTGCCGCAGAGATAAGCTCCCGGGTATTTTCCCTGGACTGATGATCAACAATCTGAACAAGATTTTCAGGAGCACCAATCTTCTGCAGTTCTTCATTTATAAGCCTGACAGTTTCTTCACTTGTTTTATATGAGCGATGATGGGGAGTGATAACCACTGCGTTTCCACCCTTCAGCGCAAACATTGCATTACACATCGGGGTAACAACAGGGTTTGTACAAGGAGTAATTGCAGCAATTACTCCGACAGGTTTTGCAATTTCAGTAATTCCCGTTTGCGCATCCCTCTTAATTATGCCTCTTGATTTTTTTCCTTTGAGACTGTTCCAGATTATACCGGCCTTTCCTCTGTTTTTTAGAATTTTATCAGGAACATTTCCCATTTCGGTTTCAGCTACTGCCATCCCTGCAAGATATTCAGCATTATCATATACCACTTTTGCAATCAGCCTTACGGCCTCATCCACCTGCCCTTGCGACCAGGCCTCAAATTCCTTCTGAGCTTTTCTAGCTCTTTCTATATATCCGGCAATATATTCAACTGTATTCATACAATCGCTCCTGTATAAAAATCTGTTAAGAATAAATTTAAGTTCTCAATATTGTTTCGTTGCGAAATCATCGGAACCTGTTCATAATATGTCTGACTGAAACATCAAGCCCCTCGCCCTTCTGCCTTTCAAGAGCCCGTTCCTGAACCTCCACCAGCCGCTCTTCCAAAGTCGGCTTTCTGACCTGGTAGAATATTCCTGTATAAAGCTTATCCTTTAAAAAAGCATAGGGCATGGCGGTCATAATATCCTGAACAGGAAATCCTTCAGGAAGACTGCAGATCTTTTCTTTAAGCTTCTTCCATTCGAGTGAAGGGTGAGTCACACAGGGCGAATGAACATAGATAATTGAAAATCCGGGATGCTTTATCCCCTCTGTAATGAGATGTGTAAGCTGCTTAATATCAAAACTGTGCCCCCGGGCTACAAATGAAGCACCATATGTAAGAAAAACCGGTATCGGGTTCAGCTCTTCTTCTGTCACTCCATACGGAGAGGTTTTCCCCTGATAGCCGACAGGAGTAGTTGGAGATGTCTGCCCCTTTGTGAGTCCGTAAATATGATTATCTAAAAGAAGATAAGTGATGTTTGCATTCCTTCTTGCAGTATGACTTATATGGCCTCCGCCGATCGACAAACCGTCTCCATCACCGCCTACTGCAAGCACGGTCATTTCCGGACTGGCAGCCTTTGCCCCGCAAGCTGTCGGAAGAGCCCTGCCGTGAGTACCGTGAAGGCTGTAAGTATTAAGGTAGTGAGAAAACCGCCCAGAACATCCTATACCCGATATCACCATGATTTCTTCAGGCGAAAGCTGCAGCTCGGCAAGTGACTTTTTAAGGGCCGTAAGCACGCCATAATCACCGCAGCCCGGACACCATACCGGCTTAACCCCTTCCCTGTTAAAAGAATTTACTGTGTTCATCATTGTCCAACCTCGCTACCTTTTCAATTCCTTCATAAATTTCTTCTGCGGTCAGAGGTATACCCTGACATTTACGTATATTCTGAGGATTAATCCTGAACTTGGCTTTAAGATAATTTGTAAATTGTCCGGTAAGATTTTCTTCTACTACAATAAGATGATCCAGCCTTGCCAGAAACAGGGAGATTTGCCTGTGGGGAAGAGGACTTATAGTATGCGGATGGAGGTGACGAATTTTAATACCGTTATTTTCAGCCATGTATCTGGCTTCACGGATAGCCCCCTCGGTAGATCCCCAGCCAATAACCCCAATTGTTGCGTCAGGATCGCCGTAAAACTCTATCGGGTTTTTTTCAAACTCTTTGGAGATTGCCTCCATCTTCCTGAATCTCTTAAGGCTCATTTTCTGATGATTAAGTGGTGATTGATCGGTATGCCCGTATTCATCATGCTCCAGACCGGTAGCAAGATACTGACCTCCGGGAGTACCTGGTCTTGCAATAGGACTGACTCCATCCGGGGTATCAAGATACCGCTTATAATCTTCAAGATCATTTGAGTCGGGTTCCCTTCTTCGCCTGAGATCTATTTTATTGGCATGAGGAATACGCAGACTTTTAAAGCACTCCATCTGATCAAGTTCTTTGATCTGATCAAAGTTAGGCATTTTAACAGTTGCTTTCCGGTATCCTATGGACTGATCAAGAAGCAGAATTACCGGAATCTGATATCTTTCTGACAGATTAAAAGCCCTGATAGTTTGATAGAAAGTATCTTCCACTGTGGTTGGCGCCATGATAATTCTTGGACTGTCCCCGGCCGCACCATAAACAGCAAACTTAAGGTCTGACTGTTCAGTTTTTGTAGGAAGACCTGTAGAAGGCCCGGCGCGCTGTACATCTACAAGCACCATCGGAACTTCGATCATCGATGCAAGACTAAGCTGCTCTGTCATAAGCATCAGCCCCGGTCCGGAGGTTGGTATAATAACCTTTTCGCCGGCGAATGAAGCTCCAATCACAGCACTGATAGCAGCGATCTCATCCTCCATCTGAATAGCCCTGCCGCCGACAAGCGGCATAAGTCTGGTTAGGGTTTCAAAAATTGATGTAGAAGGGGTTATCGGATATCCGGCTGTAAACCTGCAGCCGGCAGCAATAGCACCGAGGGCCACAGCCTGATTACCGCTAATAAACATATAATCTTCACCGGCAGGTTTCAGGTCTGTAATTCTGAAATTTACCGGCATATCAATTCTGGCTGCCGCATCCATTCCAGCCTGAAGGGCTTTATTGTTCTTTTCTATAACACCAGCACCCTTTTTCCCGAATTTTTCTTTCAGCAAATCCTGAAGTAAATTTTTATCAATTCCCAGGACGCTGCCCAGCGTACCAAGAGCAACCACGTTCTTACCAAGAACAACCCCATTGGTCTCCCGGGCAAGAGCAGTAAATGGAACGGGTTTGAGCTGACAGTCTTTCATATCACTTACATCAACCGTGTCCGGATCATATATCAGAACTCCACCTTCCCTGAGTACCGATCGGGTATTTTGAAGTGCCTCCTGATTGAAGACAAGCAGACAATCCACACTGCTTCCCATGGAATAAATTGTTATATCCCTCAACCTTATCTGAATCATGGAAAATCCGCCCCTCATTTCTGACGGATAGGTAATAAAAGTAAAAACATGAAATTCCGTACGTGCAGCAGCCTGTGCAAGAAGTTCACCGCAGCTTATAACTCCATCTCCTCCTTCTCCACCTATTCTAATGGTGTAGTCCAGAGTTGACACCAGTTTCGGCTTTTTACTCATGCCGTTCTCCTTATGGTATTCACTGTTAACTAATTATTTGTTTATTGTTTTTAGAATTCCTGGTCACGATAGACAAGTTTTCCATCCTTTATTGTAGCCATGGTTTTTAGAAACGAATTCCCCTTCAGTGTGTTTCCAGTTCTATCTCCAAAAATGACATCCTTTTTTATATTACGAATAACCGCTATATCGGCAGCAGCGCCTTCTTTCAGGGAAGCCGTAACTCCGGCTTTTCCGATTATTTTTGCGGGGTTCACAGTACACATATCAAAAACCTGCCTGACAGATAATCCAAGGCTTATGTATTTTGACAGGACGTGCAATAAATTAAAAACGTTCGGACGAAGATATAAGCTTCTGGTGGTTAAATCAGTACTGATGGTATCCGGAAGAAATCCTTCTGAAATGGCCTGCCTTGCAACCTCGAATGAGAAATGAATATTCGCATTTGCTACATCGAAAATAACACCCCGCTCCCTTGCGGATTTAGCAGATTCAGATATCCGTCCGTCCGTACCGAGAATGCTGCTGCCCTTGTCCTGAAAGGCATGTGTAAAAATATCACCCTTTCTCAACAGGTTGAGGATATCATCCATTGAACCCGGCGGATTTGAGCAATGAACCATTACGGGAACATTTAGTTCTTCAGCAAGCCTAATAGTTTTCTTAAGCGGCTCAAGACCAAGAGAACCGACTATCTCTTTGCCCTGCCTGATTTTAAGACCAATAAGCTCCCGGCTTCCCCACTTTTCAAAATATTCTTTAATTTTTTCAAGGTCATAGTACTTCGGGTCCGGATTTTCCAGATAGCGGCCTGTAGCAAGCCCGGCTGAACAGACATGCATAAAGGTAAAAACGTTTAGAGAACTGGCGGCTATTGCCGGTCTGTGCCCGGCATAAGTTCCGGCCCCTGCACTACCGCAGTCTACAACCGTTGTTACACCAGACGGAAAACATGCAGCCTCTCCGCATACTCCTATTTCAGCAAGCGGAGCCAGATGTAAATGAAAATCGATAAGGCCTGGACTGACTATACAATCTGAAGCATCAATTACGTGATTTGATTCAGTTGCAGAGATTTTTCCAATTCTGACAATCTTATTCCCTGAGATCCCGATATCGCTGTTTCCAGGCGAATCTTGTCCGGATATCAATAGATTTCCGTTTTTGATAAGTAAGTCAAACATAGTTTTTCCAGTAATTCTAAATCAGCAGCAGTTCTCCTCAAACTGCTTCAGCTTGGATGAAAGCATTCTACTCCAGGCATTCGTATCAATAAACTTTTCACTGCCTCTGGAAGTATCATAGCCAAGGCCCAGAAAATCATAATCTACAGCATGCCCTACATGAGAAGGCAGAACAATATCTACATGCTTCTCCATCATTTCTTCAAGCTGCCTTCTGTAATCATCATGAAGAGACACAGGCAGCCGGTTTTCAATCAATTCAGGCTTACTTATCCCATTAATGCCTAGCCCGCCATGCATTGCGCATGTAAGATTTTTACCTTCATTCTGGGTTTCAATAAAAAAGCTGGTTGTACCCGGAGTATGCCCCGGGCAGTGAAATGGCTTTATTATTGTCCCTCCGAAATTAAATTCTGAATCATAATCATAGGTATTGGTAATTTTAAAGTCAGGAACAGTGTGCTCAAAATGAATCAGATCCCGTCTTTCTGTGAAAAAGAACTCATCGTCTTTTCCGAGCCAAATCTCACAACCGGTCATTTCCTGAATAATTCGGGCTGCTCCGCAATGGTCGAAATGACCATGGGAAATAAACAGTTTCTTAATATTCCCCGGGTTTAACCCAACCTGATGAATGGCATCAATAAGCTGGTAAGCTGTTTCCTGCATAGCGCAATCAATTAAAATCAAGCCCTCTTCCGTTTCAATAAGAAAACATGATACCCAGGAAGTTCCAACAAAATATATATTACCTACAACATGGAAGGGTTTTGTCATTATAATCCATGGTTCTGCAAGACGCTTATTGGTTAATTTTGTAATTTCCGTGATATCCATAATCATTCTCCGGCAGCTGCTGCACGCTTCTCTGCCCGACCTGCCCTTATTTGAGAAACAAATGCAAAAACTATGATAAGAAGGCACAGAGTAAGCAAAGTTACACATACGGGCCTGGTCAGAAAAGGGATGATGGATCCCCGGCTGTGCTGAACTGCACGCCGCAAATTTGTTTCGACTGACGGCCCCAGAACAAAGCCAAGAACCAACGGTGCTCTTGGTATTCCAATCTTAAACAACAAAAAACCGAATACACCGAATAGCAGCAATGTCCATACATCAAACATGTTATTGTTGTTTGCATATGAACCGACAATGCATAGCACCAGTATAATCGGAAGGAGTATGCCTTTTGGAACATTCAACGCCTTTACAAACAGCCGTAAGCCGAAATATTCTATGAAAAACATAATAATAGTACATATAATCAACGCTACAAAGATTGTATTTACCAGCGAACCGCTTGTTTTAAACAGAAGCGGTCCTGGAACAATCCCGTGGATCATAAATGCGCCGAGCAGCATCGCAGTCGGTCCATCACCTGGAATACCAAGCGTAAGCAGGGGAATCATTGCGCCTCCTATGGAAGCGTTATTCGAAGTCTCCGATGCAACTATACCATCCATTATGCCAGTTCCGAATTTCTCAGGGTACTTAGAGTTCTTCTGCACCGCCGCGTAAGCAACCTGGTTAGCCAGGGAACCACCCATACCCGGCAGAAATCCAATTACTATTCCAATGACAGAAGATATCACAAAATTCTTTGCCTGAGCAAAAAACTCCCGGAGAGAGAACCCAAAGCCTCTGACCTTTTCGGGTTTAGCCTTTACTTCCGATTTTTTATCAGCGTTGCTGACAGCCTTCATTATCTCAGTTACGGCAAATAACCCAATAACCGATGGCAACAGGGAAAATCCATTAAGCAGCTGTACTTCACCGAAGGTGAAACGCGGCGTTCCATCAATTGGTGCGATACCAACCATCGCAATGGCAAGCCCCATGAATCCGGATAATAAACCAAGCAGCATATTCTTACCGGAGACTCCTGATATCAATGTTAACGACAGCAGGGTCAGCGCAAAGAAATCATAGGAACTCATCTTTATCGTAAGCTTTGAAAGAGGAGGAGCAGCGGCAATAAGGACAATGAGGCTCACGATAGTACCAAGTGTTGAGAAAACGATACCTATTCCGAGTGCCCTGTGGGCATGACCTTTTACAGCCATTGGCGAACCGTCATACGTCGTGGCTATCGACATTGCCGAACCGGGAATATTAATAAGAATAGCTGAAATCAATCCCCCGGAAACACCGCCTATATACAGGGCAATAAGAAGTGCAAAGGCACTTGTCACATCTAGCGCAAAGGTGACGGGCAGGAACAACGCGATCGCCATGGTTGAACTCAATCCGGGAATTGCGCCAAAGAGAATACCGACGATTACACCAACTACCATCAGGGTAATATTTAACGGTGTCATTAAACCTAAAAATGTTGAAACTAACATATTATCTCCCCAACACTGCTTTAAACAATGCCCCGATTGGCAGGTTTACATAGATAAATTCTTTAAAACAAAAATAAACTATAACTGCAACTATAACTGCAATTATTGCGTACATTTTCACATTTCTCGATTCCTTCGAATTCATTATGATCATATTAGAGATCAAATAAATTATTGAAGACAAAATAAAGCCGATTTGAGTCATGAGCAGTATAAATAACAATATACTGCCCAGAACAATCAGGGATTTTTGATTACCTGCAACTATTTCTTTTGCCACGGCGCTGCTAAGTATCTCTTTTCGCAAGACTTTATTCCTTAACAATTCCTGAATAAAAATCAGAATCCCAAGTAAAAAAAGAATGCTAAATATCAGGCGCGGAGCAAAAGCAGCATTATCGACGACATTAAGCCCTCCGTTTTGAACATAATCTGATGTTTCATTCAACATGAAAAGAGATACCAATGCGATTATAATTCCGAGTGCTATCAGCCGATAAGCAGAAAAATAAATTTCCAGCTTATAAAATAAACTATCAATTTTGCTTTTCATCTCAAAAATCCCTTAAAATTATTTTATTGCAGGTATTTCTTAAATACTTCTGCTGCGTGATCCAATTCAACTTTCAGCTCATCTGGTGTATATTTTACATCAATCATACCAAATTTGGACATTTCCTTCTGATAATCAGGGTTAGTCTGAATCTTCTCATAAAATAATTTGTTGAATTTCTCGAGAATAGCAGGATCCGTACCCTTAGGAGCGAGAAGATATCCACCCTGATCTACAAAAGCGAAATCATACCCGCTTTCTTTGAAAGTAGGAACATCGGGAAGGAATTTATTTCTTTCTTCTGCAGTAATTGCGAGATATCGAAAATCACCCGAATCAAGATATCCGGTAATAGCAGCCATACCTGAAATGATAAAATCTACCTGACCGCCCAAGAGTGCAACCGATCTTTCTGATGTATTTCCAGCATCAATGCAATACATGTCGATATCAAGAGCATCTTCTATAGCGAGACTACAAAGATAGGGGTAACCGGTCATAGAGATACCGCCTGTTACGCTTTCCGGATCTTTTTCAATCGCATCAAAAAGATCTTTAAGAGTCTTATACGGAGAATCTCCGCGAACAAGGATACCATTTGAAGAATCCATACCCGGCGTAAAAGCCGCGTCAAATGCTTCATGTCCAAATTCAAGCTGCCCCTGGGCTGCCGAGATGAGCAAACCAGTGATTCCGAAAACATAATTATATCCATTCGGCTCCTGTTTTCGAACCAGTTCATAACCTGATAACCCGGTAACATTGGTTACGACAACAGCCTGTCCGGTTTCCTGAGTAATATATTTTGTTATGATTCTTGTTATAATATCAGAACCACCTCCTGCTTTAGCCGGTACCAGGATATTGATCGGCTGCTCGGGCCAGTTTTCTGCAGCGCTTATCGCTTTTTCCGTTGTGGTTTCCGCTGAAGTCTTATCCGACTTAGCAGAACAGCTTACCATCAGGGCGACACTTACTGTAAGGATCAGTAAAAATGATAAAATCCTTTTCATTAAAAAACCTCCATAGTTTTTATTTTAATTTTTATTTTGATACCTTCACGGATGATAGACTTCGTCTATCAGTTCAAAACCTTTTTCATCAAGCAGCTTTCCAACCCATTCTCTGTTTGCAGTTCCGTCTTTAGCTGCAGCCAGTTTTTTCTCATCCTGAACCTGGAAAGCTTTTGCCTTCTCCAGAGTTACTTCTGCATCCTTTCTTGGAATCACAATAACACCATCCGGATCAGTCAGAATAATATCTCCGGGATTTACACTGATTTCTCCGCAGGAGATTGGAACATTTATCTCACCCGGACCTTCCTTATAAGGTCCGCCCGGGGTTGTGCCGGTAGCATATATTGGAAAATTCCAGCTGTGGACTTCATCGATATCCCGTATCGGGCCGTCAAGTATAATACCGGCAATTTTCTTTGTATAAAAGAGATAAGCAAGCATAACCTCACCAATAAGTGAACGGGTCTGATCACCTTCATTTGAAATAACCAGCATATCACCTTCACTTACAAGATTTAGAGCCGCATGGATAAGAAGATTGTCTCCGGCCCTTGCCTTGACAGTGAAGGCCGGTCCTGCAATACACTGTCTGGACGGACTGCTCATAAGCCGGATCCGGGGATTCATAGCACATGATCTTTCCATAACATCTGCACAATTTGAAGCAGGTATGCTGTTAAATTGTGCTACCAATTCAGGATCAGGCAGATCCCTCTTTAAATAAATTCGTTTACCAACCGGCATAAGCTCTCCTTTTACTGCGGCTTTGTCTTCATGGCAGCAAGTACTGAATGGATGTCTTCATACTCATCCTTCGCCTGTTCGCCTGATAGACATTCGGCAAGATATTCATGTTTATATTTTGATGCCTTAACCATTTCATTATCTACATTCCGATCCATCAGCATTTGAACCGAGCCGTTCAATTCTTCGGCTCGCCTCTTTGCATGGACAGCTGTTCCCGTAATAAGTCTTTTTAAATGACTTTCAAATGATATACCATCCATAGATGCACTGAGAGAAGAAACAACTTCATCGATCACATCATACCTATAAGCACCTTCAAGCATTTCAAGCATGAGTGCTGCAATACCTTTCATGAAAACACTTCGTATAAGCTTGATTGCCGAGGCTGATCCAGCCTGAGAACCGACACAGGTGATATTCATACCCTTCTTGGACATTATTTCCTTGAATTTTTCAGCGCCGATTCCGCTGGCTGTTATGGGAACCTTATGCCTGTTCAGAGGAAGAGAACCAAGCATAGCGGCATCCACGTATAGTGCGCCCGATTTCTCTACCATTTTTTCAAATGATTCTTTAACTTTAGGTGTCGAAGCGCTCACATCAATATACAGCTGCCCTGCTTTTAGAAATGGAGTAATTTCATTGCATACATCCTGAGCATTCACAGCAGGGACTGCGACAAAAAGGAAATCGGTCGTATCTACCGTATCTGCCGGAGAAACAAGCAGTTTAACCCGGCTTTCCTGTGCTCTTTGTTTTATTTTCTTTCCGGCAACAGGATGCTCCAGCATTGCATCGTAAGCAACAATTCCGGATACGCCTTCATCCTTCAGACCCATAGAAACATAATATGCTGCTTCACCAAAGCCTATAAACCCTACATTCACTGTATAGCACCTTCCATAGATAAACTATTAAATTAGTATTGTTCTTATTGCAAATACCGTGCCAGTAACTAAAAGAAAATTTCATGTACTTTTATTTTATTGCTATATGGGGATTTATACTTTTATAATTTTTTCAGGGGAAATTACTTGATACGATTTTTAAAAATTTATTTTCAATTTACATTTCATATTGCATTACATATTGAAATTTCAAATTGAGATTCTAATAAAAAAGGACCCCCATAAGGAAGGCCCCATCAACTAATCGGTAAGATTGCTTAATAGTCTATATCAAAGAAGAGGGATGCACCATTTCCGGCAACTGTTCCGTTGTTCCCATAGATAATAGTTAAAATATCATCACCGCCGGCTAAAACAAAACCCGCACTAATACAAAGTGCACCAAGGTTTGTTACACCGAACATAAATTCTCCGTTGAGGTCAACATCGGCAAAAGCCCCCGCGCGGACAACCAGAATCAATGCAAGTAAAATAGACAGTCTTTTCCTCTACAGGATCTGGTCTTTATATGTGGAGTATATGGAGGCTATGTGGTTCGTTATTGAAGATTTTTTGATTGAAAGATGAAGGACTTTCCCGAATCAGTCGGCTGATGGCGTGCCGCAGAAGCAGTAACCGTAACATCTTAAGGTTTCTATCCACGAAAAGCTCATGCCCCGGAAGAAACGAGCTTCCTGTTTGTACGGCGAAGCAGTACATTAATTCTTAACATTATTTGAGTTAAGATGTTCAATAACGCCGGTGCAGCAGGGAAATTCAACTGCGGAACACTCTTCAAGATTCAGGTAGGACACAACCGCTTCGCGGATAGCATCATTATCTTCAACAGCAGCAATAGTATACATTTTCACTCTCCGTTAGTTTTTTAAATATACTTTGACTTAGCAGACCGCCAGTTAACTGATAGTAAATTGATTGTAAACAATGTAATAATCGCGGCGGCCAATGTCCTGTTTTTGTTGATATTGTGTTTTTTATGTGTATCCTCAAGTTGTTCAAACAGATGCAGTTTGAACAACTTGAGGATATGGAATATAAAAATAATGATGAAAACGCTGCAGACAAAAATTATGCTGAGCTTTCTAGTACTTAATCTGTTCATAGTTTTCTTGATAAGTTTCAGCACAACCAGGGGATTTATTAACATCTCCGGCGCCTGGGCTCACAGGCAGTCAACGGAAGCATCTGCACTTCTTTCGGAATATTTCTCTGAAAATAAAAACCGGAATCTTTTCAGAGAGGAAAAAACAGAGATGGAGCAGCTGATAAAACTTGAACTCTGGGATGCAGAAAAGGAAAAGGTTTTCAGCTGGGATACCACCGCACAGATGAGACCGGAGAACACTAAAGACTACAGCGGCATAATCAGGAAATTGATCAATTATGAACTAAATAAAAATCCTGAATCTTCTGCCATAAAAAGCATTAACCCGATAATTGTTGACGGGAAAATTGCGGGATACTGCTCAAGCCTTTTAACGCCGTTGATAGGTTTTGACTACACCAGTTTTTTTGATAAAATCTTTACTTCATCCTTCCTTACAGGTGTCACTATTTCTCTGATTTTATCGGTAATCATATCAATACTTCTTTCATTTCAGATAAGCCGTTCCTCTGCACAGCTTGTAAAGGATGAACTTATTCAGCAGAGATGGCTTGCCGATATTACCCATGACCTTAAATCACCTGTAACCGCCCTTCGAAGTCAGCTTGACGCAGTTATAGAGGGAAACCTTCCCCCTTATCCCCTTCTGCGAGGATCTATACAACCGTTTTGCAGCGGAAGCGCTTCAGGAAATGATAAACCTTAACATTAACCTTGATAACGCCCCCGAAACTCTCACCGCAGACAGAGAACTGATGACAAGGGTTTTCAACAACCTTATTTCAAATGCACTCATTCACAGCGATGAGAGCATTGGTGTGAATCTTAAAATTTATAAAAACAGCAGCTCTGTAATAATCGAGACCGAAAACAACGCAGTATAGAAGAAGAAAGGCAACAGCCTCGGCTTAAACATCACTAAAACTATTGTAGAAAAACACAATGGCAGAATAACAGCATTCAACACTAATCATGGAAGCGTAATTTTCAGAGTAAGCCTGCCGGATTCAGTCAATTAAATCAGGACTTATGCTGTTGATAAATTCCTTAAGCCTGTCATAATACTTTTCACGGGCAACCATTACGCTTTTGACATGGCGGGCTTTATCGACCAGAAAAAGTTCAGTCCGGTACTGGTCTTTTCTTTTTTTGTACATGGCAATTGACATTGAACTCGGAACGTAGCGGTCGCTTTTTCCATGAATAAGCAGCAGAGGAACATCTGTTTCCATGATATCCTCATCAGGCCTTACCGTATCTATATCAAAATGAGCCATAAGCCTTGTGGCAATTCTCATGCGGTATAGCATGAAACGATGGTAAAATTTCGGTATATAATACCTATGCAGCTGATACTCAAGCTCTTCAACCAGCGAAGAGTATGGACAGTCTGCAATTATAAAGTTCAGATTCTCGGCAATCTTTGCATACTGAAGGACGGTTGCCGCTCCCATAGACTCTCCGAAAACGCCGGCAATTTCAGTATCGGGGAAAATACTTCTCGAATAATCACAAATTGTTTTCAGATCATGCTTCTCAAAGTAGCCGTATGAAGGATATTTCCCCTCACTCAGTCCGTGCGCCCGGTTATCATAGATAATAATATTCCAGCCTGAGCTCAGAAATGGTTTGATGTATTTGACCATTCCCCAGCGGCTCCAGTTTATACCGTGACAAAAAATAATGGTTTTCTTGCCCCCCCTGCCGTGAAAACCGGGTGCGGGGTATGCATTACCGTCAAGAAGGTAGCCGAAAGGGGATTTTATCCGGAACTTAATCCAGGTTTCCTCAATAGCCGCTGCCATGCTTCTGCTGTACTGCCCCCGTGAAATACCGTACTCTCTGAAATACTCATATTTTCTGCGGGATTTCAGCAGAAGCGCATGGATAAAATAAAACATTATTGATGCATCAAGCAAAATGATAAAAAGTATTACTGCAACAAAAATCATAGAACTATAATACACCTGTTAAGCATGCAAGTTAACAAGAATCAGCCGAAATTCATTTGAATTCTTTACAAAGATTGCCTAATGCTCTTAAAAAGCGCATCAATATTTTCAGGTGGAATATCCGGCAGTATGGCTTCATGACTGGGTGATATTATAAGCCCTGTTGGAAACAGCGTCTTGAGCTCTGCAACCTTCTTGCCTACATCATCAGCATTGCCTTTCACCAGAAGATACTGAGCATCTACTCCGCCGCAGAATGAAACCCTGTCACCGAACTCATCCTTAAGCGAATACGGGTCCATTCCTTTTGCAAGGGCCTGAATAGGATGTACTGCATCTACGCCGCATTCGATCAAATCATCAATAATCGGTCTTATAGATCCGCAGGAATGGTGAATAACCTTAAGCCCGTAGCGGTGAGCCTGCTCAACCAGTTTCCTTGTACCGGGCAGAACAAAATCACGAATCATATCAGCCGACAGCATCAGACTTTCCTGACTACCCAGATCGTTTCCTATAAGTACGGCATGCAGCTTGCCTTCTGTAGCCTTGTAGAAAATCTCATTGGCCTCAAGATAGAAATCAAGGATCCGGTCTATCACTACCCTGAACATCTCGGGTTCAAGCACCATCTTCATAAGTGCTGTTTCCATACCGAAGGCTGCGCAGGCATCCTGAAAGTGAGCAGACCACACGACCCCGAGCACTGCCTTGTCCGCAGGTGCTGCTTCAACTGCCGCAGTACATTCAGCAGGATCTATATATTTCGAGGGCACCGGCCAGTCAAAATCGTCTATCTTTGAAGGATCGGAATAATCTTCAAAAAACCCGGCCGCAGTCAGCGTCCGCTCAAAATCGTCATCCCTGTCGGTTTCAAAGTCCTTCGCAAAGTCAAAGGCGGCATAAATCGCATTACTTGCCGGTGAATGGTAAGGCAGTTCAACCGGATAAATATCATCATTAACAGCCTTAGTCATCTCTTCAATATCACTTATTTTAAAATATTCCAGCAGCGATTGATGGGCATCAGGAACCGGAAGGCCCAGCCAGCTCGCCGGATAATCAACCGGCTTTCTCTCTATCGTTGCATAAAATCGTTCCAAATGCGTCATTCTAATCTCCTTACAGTTCCGTAATATTGTACTCTCCTAGATTCAGAGGATAGTCACCGTATTTCCGGACCAGATCTACTACAAATTCATACCTTTCGGCACTTACGTTACCAGGTACGGAATGGTCAGACTGAACAATGTATCCGCCTCCCTTGGCGGCATTCATCTTTGTAAGAACTTCCTCCTTAAGCTGATCAAGCGGAGCGGTTCCCCAGTTCAGTGCGTCGATGTTTCCGCAGAAACCCATATCATGTCCGTACTGCTTTCTAAGCTCAATGACATTCAGACCCGATTTAGCCTCAAGCGGATTATATGCATCAAGCCCCATTTCTATAAAATCCCTGTAGATGGCCGAAGCATTGCCGCAGCCGTGGTATATTACCGGAAGGTTCTTCGAATGGCAGTAATCAATTATTGCCTTCACTCCCGGTTTAAAATGCTGCCTCCAGAAATCAGGAGAAAACAGCATTCCGTTTACATATGCAACATCACCCCAGATAACCATACCGTCAAGCATACCGTCGGCGGCCTTAATCTGGGCCTTTGTCAGCTCAAGGCTAAACTCATTTACCCGGCTGATAAACCTGCCCAGCTCCTCAGGGTAGAGACCCATCCAGAGCATCATATTCTCCGAGCCTATGATTCTCCAGCCTTCCTCATGCCCTTCACACACCGAGCCGTATACCGGAAAGTCGGGATGAAATGATTTAACAGTTTCGATCCAGGGCGGGATGTTTCTCGAGATAACCTCGGAAACACCTGCAATCTGATTGTCGCCGCCCCTGAAGTATCTGCGTTCATCCCAGGGATCATCAAATTCAAAGGCCATCATTTTATCGATGGTATCGGTTTCAAAATGCTCAAAATACGGCATCTGTCTTCCGTCACGATGCCGGATCACTGCTTCAAAACCAGTCCGTACTACCATATCTCCGTCGCTGTCCGATATGATCTCGAAATCCTTTATATGGGGATCCATATTCGGGGTTGTTGCAACCCAGTCGAGATCATAATAGTAATAGGGGCTGGCATCTTTCGGGAGCCCAAGCTCCTGCTGCCACCGCTGAATAAAGGTAAGCCAGAAGAAGTCGCTTAAAGGCACCCTGTCGGGCTCCTTATGCGCCAGAGCGGTATTTATCCTGTTCAGTTTTTTTATACAGTTATCCGTTCTTTTCACCGCTTACCTCCGTCCGTTTATTGAAGCTGACCGCAGCGGATTGCACCGCCGCAGTCACCAAAGTTTGTATCTCCTACCACTGAGGAGGATAGAATTCTTCTACGTCGTCAATTGTGATCATGTGCTGGGGCAGGTAACGTACAGGAGGAATGTCCTTTCCGTTGAACCAGTCGGCAGCTGTTTTTACAGCAAGGGCGCCGTCGCCTTCTGCAGTCTGATATGTAATAGCATAGAGCTTTCCGTCTTTAACGAGGTCCATACCGACCTTACTGTTACCGGCTGCAACTACTACAACATCTTCACGTCCTGCTTTCTTGAGAGCTTCAAAGATTCCAAGAGCCTGGGCTGAGTCATCAGCTGCACAGATACCTTTAAGATCATCGCCGAATCTTGTGAGCCAGTCGGAAACAAGCTGCATAGTCTTGTCTGCTTCAAATCCCGGAGCCTGCTTGTCAAGAACCTTGATATTGGGAGCGTACTGTGAAAGTTCGGAAATTGGGCCCCAGCATCTTGAGAAGTAGGGAGATCCGCCCGGTGCATGCTGAATGTATGCAACGCCGCCTTCCTTGCCGAGCTTATCTGCCCAGAGCTTTGAAAGGATTCTGAACTGGCCGAAGTCATCCGGACCTGTCCATGCAATTGCGTAATCCATTGCCTTTGCATCAGGAAGTGTATTGAAAAGAATTAAAGGAACACCGGCCTGATTGATTTTTCTCGCCTGCTGAGGTGCTGTTTTTGCATCAAGCGGAATAAGAAGTATCATGTCGGGTCTTTCATTGATTGACTGGTCGATCATCTGGTTCTGTACTGCGAGGTCCCAGTTGGGTGACAGTATTTTGATGTCCATCTGGTATGCATCGGCAACCTTCTGAGCTCCGGTTGTACATGCTGTTGTCCAGGGATGGTCACCGTGAACGATCATTATTACCTTTTTACCAATTGCCCCGTCTTTGGGTGATTCAGGAATATTTGTTTTGTTAGTAACCCATCCGGCAAATTCCATATCCCACCAGTGCAGGGGATCAGTTTCAGGAAGTGCTGCGGGATCAGCCGGTCTGGCAGGTACTTCACGTACTGCTCCGCCTACTTTAATAAGCGGCTGGCCGTCTGCTGCTGTAAGCGCATCAGCTGTCTTATCAAGAGCGAGTGAAGCTTCAAGATTACCGCTTCCGCCTGATGTTTTTGTTTCCTGCTGTCCTCCGGCAGTCAGGTTTCCTGCAACTGTAAAAACAAGAAGCAGGGCGCAGAAAAGAGTTAAAAGTCTTTTCATTTTCATCCTCCAATTTTAATGGTTATTCCAAAAGGTATTAAACCTGATTTTGGACCGCTGCCAGTTCCTTCATCAGTTCAGGACGCTGGCCGATAACTTTTTCATGTTTGTATGCAACATAAGCTTCATACAGAACAACGAAGGCAAGAATAATTCCCGCTATAAAAATCTTTACTTCATTTCCGAGACCGAAAAGGATAATTCCATTATAAAGAACATCTAGCATCAGGATTGCTACGAAGGTCTTAAATACTCCGCCTTTTCCGCCGGACATTGAAGTTCCTCCGATTATTGTGGCGGAAAGAACGTACATAAGTGAAGAAGTTCCCATATTCAGGGTTGCGGCGGCGCTTTCCATTGCGAAAAGAACTCCGCCTATACCGGCCATAACACCGGAGATCACAAAGGCTGCTATTGTATATTTATCAGTATCGATACCGGCAAGCCAGGCAGTCTGGCTGTTTCCGCCGACCATGTAGAAGTTACGGCCTGTTCTGGTTTTCCGCATAAATACTGATGCCCCGGCAACAAGTAAAACAGTTATAATAACTCTGGGTGTCGCAAGCGGGAAAATCATTTTCGCCAACCAGTCAGACACTGCAAAGGCATCGTCTGTAGAAAGACTAACCGAGTTTCCCCCTGTAAAGGTATAAATTGCGCCCTGCAGAACCGTCATCATACCAAGCGTTACAATAAACGAACTGATTTTAGCCTTTGAAACAAGCAGTCCGTTTATCAGTCCGATTAGACCTCCGGCTATAATTGCCGTAGGAACTGAACCGCCGTACCCCAGGTATTCCTTGAGACCAAGCCCCAGGATTCCGGTGAATGTAACAATTGTACCAATTGAAAGATCAAGCTGACCGACAATAAGGATTACAGTAAAGCCTATTGCAACAACCGCATTCATCGACATTGTCCGCATTATCGTGGTCAGGTTGAACACATTGAAAAAACGCGGAGCAAAGAGAGCCATGATAATGAATACCAGGCCGAAGAGAATGTATATTCTGTTTTTATCTACTATTGTCAAAATTGAATTCTTCTTGTTTTTAAGCATCGTCACGCCCCAGAGATCTCAGAGATTTAGCATTTATACCAACGACGATTATGAATATCGCTCCGCGGATCATGTCCTGAGAGAAAGTCCCAACACCGAGCAGTGTCATGATATTGTTCATAAGTCCGATTATAAGTACGCCGCCGAGCACTCCGATTATAGAACCGCGTCCGCCGGCAAGGGTCATTCCTCCGATAACTATTGCGGTTACAGCCTTGAAGTCGTAGCCTTCACCGTTGTAGTAGGCACCTACCCTGGAAAGCGAAGTTATTGTCAGCCCGCCGAGTGTAGCTGTAAGCGCACAGATAATAAAGCTTAGTCCTATTACCCTTTCAACATTAACACCTGAAAACTTTGCTGCCTTTCTTGAAGCTCCGGTCATCTTAAGCTGCTGGCCGTACTTTGTTTTCTTCATTATAAAGTTCATTACAATCACAAGAATTACAAGGAACACTACAGGAAGTGCTATCTTATTGAAGAAGCGCAGCCGGTAGATGTTGTCAAACAGCTCACTTGCACGCTGGGTCTTTGCAATCATGTCCGGATAGATCTGCTTGTTGACCCATACCAGCCTGATAACCCCCAGGGTTACATAGTTAACGGCAAGGGTCCAGATTATCGGGTTTGCCTTGAACTTACCTACTGCTATTGCATTTATAAGACCTATCACAATACCGGTTGCAAAGGCTGCAATCAGAGCAGAAATAAAACCGAACTGGAGCATTTGAACGGCAACAATACCTGTCAACGCCATGGTTGTGGGAGCCGACAGGTCGGCGTAGTGGCCGGAATAAGTGATAAAAGCCATTCCGACGGCTACGATTCCAAGCATTGAAACCGCATCAATAATGTTGAGCATATTCTGCGGAGTCATGAAGTTGTTGATGACCCCCAGAAGCTGCAGAATGATTCCGAGAATCAGGAACATCGCTGCAACCGCATATATGCCGATTCCGTGAAAAACCTTACCTATAATACTGTAACTTGTCGCCCTTCTGTCTGCGGGCTGGGCTACATTCTGTTCTTCCTTTTCCATCACCTGTGTCTCACTCATTATATTCCCTCACCATTTGCCGCAAGGAGAACGCTTTCCTCTGTACAAACCGACTGATCCATTTCGTGAATGATATGTCCCTGCCTCATGATCAATACCCTGTTTGAAAGAGAGACAAGCTCAGGCAGGTCTGATGATATAAGCAGTACGGTCGTACCGTTGGCTGCCAGCTTTTCGATAGACTCATGGATTGTCATCTTTGCACCGATATCAACACCGCGGGTCGGCTCATCCAGAATGAGGACCTTCGGATCGAGGGCTATCCATTTGGCAAGAAGCACCTTCTGTTGATTTCCGCCTGAGAGGTTGCCGGTAATCCTTGATGAATCAGGTGGATAAATAAGCAGTTCTTTTATCAGCTCCTTCATCCGATCCAGCCCTTCATTCTCATGATAGATTCCAGCCCTGGTGAGCTTGGGCACTATACCTGCAAGGATGTTCTCCTTGATATCAAGCCTTAAAGCGAGGCCTTCTGTCTTGCGGTTCTCGGTAAGATAGGTTATGCCCGCTTCAAGAGCCCTCGCCATCGTTTTTGGGTTTATTTCCCTGCCGTCAATAAAAACCTGACCTTCATGCCGGTCATCAAGCCCTACAAGGACCCTTGCAATCTCGCTTCGTCCAGCACCTGAAAGTCCGCAGATACCGAGAATCTCACCCTTCTTTGCTGTAAAGGATACATTATGGAAGAAACCGTACCGGAAAAGGTTCTCAACCTTCAGCCGTTCCTCCTCTGTTGCATGGCTCTCATGAGAGTAGAACTCCTTAACAGAGTGCCCGACCATCATCTGAACCAGCTCTTCACTGCTTACATTATCAATATCCCGGGTATCAATCTTTTTACCGTCGCGCATGACAGTTACTCTGTCGGCCACTTCAAAAATCTCGGGTAGATGGTGCGAAATATAGATAATGGCAAGTCCGCGGTTTTTCAATTTCTTGATAATTTCAAAAAGCCTTTCAACCTCTTCACGCGAAAGGGCTGATGTAGGCTCATCCATTACCAGGATACACGGATTGTTTCCAAGCGCCTTGCCTATCTCGACAAGCTGACTTTCGTGCTGGCTTATCTCTTCGATTTCAAGATCAGGATCAAGGTGGTCAAGACCGACCTGTTTTAAACAGCGCTTGGTCTCTTTATAGATTTTTTCCTTATCAAGAAAGATTCCCTTTTTCGGAAGTCTTCCTACCAGGACATTCTCTGCAATGCTCAGAGGCAATGCCAGACTGAGTTCCTGGTAAATCATTTCGATTCCGTTCTTTTTAGACTGCACCGGTGAATGCAGAGTCGTCTCTTTTGAGCCTATGAATATTCTGCCGGTGTAATCATTAAAAGAACCGGCTATTATCTTCATAAGCGTTGATTTTCCTGCTCCGTTTTCACCGATAAGGGCATGAACCTCTCCGGCACGGACATCAAAATCAACATTGTCTACAGCAAGCGTTCCGGGAAAACTCTTGCTGACCCCCTTCATCTGAAGGGCTATTCCAAAATTCTCACTACTCACATCAAACCCTCTTTTCTGTTTAATGCACCCTCAGTCAAGATGGTACATTTCCTCCATATACGCCCACCATTCGCCATCTTTTCTTGTTTCAAGCGGGCTCTGCAGCGGTTTCATTATTGCCCACCATTCCTGGGTCTTCGGATCATCCGCCATTTTTTGCATGTCAGCTTCAAAATCTTCACCGACATATTCAAAATACGCAAAAAGCAGTTCATCTTTAAAAAAGATGGTGTAGTTCTTAATGTTGCATTCAGTTATTTTGCTGTTTATCTCAGGCCATGCGTTTGCATGATACTGCTTATACTTCTCGTAATTTTCTTTTTTAAGGCCGATAACCTGTCCGAATCTCATAGCACTGTCTCCGTATTAATCCTATCCTAACACGGAATTTTTGACTGTCAAGTTTTTTTGTTAAAATTTTATTCAATATAGTAATATTTTTATCTTGTTTTTACCTTATTTTAGCAAGAATATGTAAATTTAGGCCTTATTTATCAAATATTTGCCTATTTATGGCGTATTCTTGCTAAAATTTTGATAAAATTATTTTAAAAAAGATTGACAGAACCCCAAAGGATGATAAAATACTGCTAAATTGATTTGCTGGATGAATAAATGAAACCTAAATTGCGTGATGTTGCAGAAAAAGCCGGAGTGTCCCTGACAGCGGCCTCGATGGCTCTCTCAGAAACAGGCAGAATATCAGATGAGACGAGAGCCAAGGTATTTGCAGCAGCGGAAAAGCTCGGCTACAAGCGTAAAGAAAAAATTAACAGGATATCCGACTTCGACCACGTCTGTGTACTGATTAACGGAGACTATGAATGGGCTTTTATATTCAAATTCATAAGACCGATCATTGAATCTATTGAGAGTGACCTGAAAGCAGTAGGACTGAATCTGATTCTTATCCCAATTTATCACCGTGAAACACCTCAGCAGATGTTTGACAAAATAAAGTCGTCCGGCTCAGGAGCAGTAATTTCGCTTCACTTCGGAAACGACGAACTTTTCGCCCGTCTTGAAACAGCCGGGATGATGGTAATAACAGTGATGAATTCTGAGTTTCACGATAAATACTACTCAATATGCGTCGATGACTTTCAGGGAGCATATGAAGCAGGAAATCATCTGATAAGACTCGGACATCGTAAAATCGCCTATGTTGGAATTCAGCGAATTGATCTTCCGGCCCTTTCAAACGACCGTTTTATCGGATTTAAAAAATCGATGGACGTAAACAGAATAGAACTTCCGCGGGAGTATATTTTCGAGTTCGAAACCGGCCATATGGATAAACTGCGCAAGGATCTTTATCCTGTTTTCAACCCCGAAAACAAGGTGAAACCCACGGCTGTTTTCTGTCTTGATGATGATCTGGCTTTACGCGTAATTCTTGCACTCAAAGAACTTACGCTTTCAATTCCTGAAGATGTATCGATTATCGCCCCCGGGGATGTTCTTGATTACAACATGCCCTACATTCCGCCAATCACTACTATGAAGATAGACACTGCTTATATGGGCAAGATAATTGTGCAGATGCTTATAAACAGGATTGAGAACACTCCCAACAATCAGCACGGACTCAAGGTTCAGCAGCACCTGGTGGAAAGGGGCTCCTGCAGAAGTATTTCTCAGCAGTAGTCCTGAACAACCCGGGAAGCTATAGTCTCCCAGTCCCACAACCTTTCAGGATGATATTTCACCGTTGAGATATCCTTCATAATAAGCTCAATATTGCACTTTCCTTCGGTTTTATCAAGAAAATCCCTGATCTCAGCTTCCGCCCGCTTCGGCTCCCAGCTGCTTTCGGCAAGAATTGCAGGATTGGGCTTCCGGCTCATTACGTATCGATCACCGAAATTTTCTACAGCCCGCTCAGTATTAGACCAGGGTGAAACAGAAACCTTCCTGAGGTTTGGAATACGCCGCAGTATTTCAGCCTTGCCGTCAAGAGGTTCACAGCATCCGTAGTAGGTGTACTTCCAGCGTTTAAGCCAGCGCATATCATGTTCAATTGCAAACTCCCAGTGCATGGACGGGGAGACTTCACTGAATATCTGGGCATTCGAGCAGCCCCACATATTATGCGGCATTACGTATGCGGGGTCATAATCATCCCCCGGCATATCACTTATATAACCGTAACCGCCGGAGCCTATTCTGGTATTATTGCAGTCAAGGGACAATAGGTTCTGCTGTACAAACTGATCCAGTTCAGCCATCCATGCATCAACCATCCTATCAACAAAGGTGTGAACCATATCAGGCCTCATGGCCAGATCCATCATCGCCTCCGAAACTCCCCACCAGCGAATTAAATAATCCCAGGGAGTAAACCAGATATGGCTCTGGCCGGTCTTTTTCACCGGAATTATTCCCTCAAAGATTTGAGTCATTGCCTCAAAACTGAACCGGGTAGCTTTTTCAAAATGGGTCACGACGGGCATTCTTATCTTCTGCAGGTCATCCATGTCTTTTATCTGGATTTCAAAATGCCTTGAATAGATATCATTTTCTTCATCGGTTTTTGCTACATCGGCTTTTTCGATAATTCCGAAGTCGGTACTGTGAATAACCAGGGGGCATTCGATGCGGGGATTTACTATCATGTCTCCGGGCATGTGATTCCACTGGTAAATAGTTCTTCGAAGTCTTGTTTCAAGCTCCTGTGCCCAGGGATGCCTGGTCTTCAGCGTAAGTTCATCATCGACATTCATCTCATGCCATGGAATCTCGTTTATCCAGACAAGAGGACGGGGATTTTTCAGATCATTCAGCCGGGTCCAAAGTTGTGCCCTTTGGGAATTAACCGGGTCATCGGCAATTTCTGCAATTCGGCTGCCAAGCCTTTTTAGAACATCAATCTCATCTCTATCAAGAATAATTTCCTCTTCTACCGGAATCTCCGGCCTGTGGCTTGGATCATGCAGCATATCAGACCTCCCCTGTTAAAAACTGCCCCCTTCATTATAGCAGCGTGAACTACCAAATCGTCAAGGAAGATCTTGCACAGGAGGTTTAACTGAACACTGCTGATATTTACAGTACTGCTGCAAGTGACCGAAGAGGACAGCTAATGCCTGTATGCAATAGAGCTTAACCGGAAACTTCTGATTGTTTTCTTCGGGTTTCAAAACCTACCAGAAAAAAAGCTGAGGCAAGGCCTACTATCAGCATAACGACTGAAGCATAAAGGAATATATTACTGATTGCGGTATTTATCATAATTCTGCCGTTTACCATTGTCCCCAAAGCTCCTCCCACAAACATATTGAAGGAAGCCAGAGACATTGCCGTTCCGCGCATTGAGGGAAGTTTCATCTGTGCAGTTGAAACCAGCGTGGTCTGCAGAAAAATGAATGCAAGACCGAAACTGAACAGCCCGAGACATAACATGAATACACCGGAAAACCGGGATAATATGTACAGACCCGCAAAACCGAGAATTCCGGCGGCAGCAAGAAAACCATGTTTTAATAATTGTCGCATTTTCGGTGCAATTCTTCCGCCGAAGACTGTACCGACGCCGAAGCAGGATAAAATCAATCCTACCTGAAGAACAGATAATCCGGTTGCCTGCTGGAGCAGCTTTCCTGAATAGGTAAAACTTCCAAAAACTGCAAAGCCGACAAAGAAAATTGTAATAACCAGCCGCATAAACCTGGCGTTAGACAGCGGCGTCTTATAGGCAGTTACAAAATTTAGTCTATCTACCACTCCACTGTCCTTTTCAAGCATTCTGGTAATTACAACTGCTGCCGCAAGCTCTCCGACACCATAGATGATATACACAAGTCTCCATGAACCGAAATATGAGAGAACACCGCCAATAGCTGTAGCAGTAGCTCCGCCGAGAAACATCATTCCCATAACCTTTCCAAGTGCCCCCTGCCGTTCCTTATCATTAAAAGACTGACCGACCAGGGCCATTGTTACAGGGAATATTCCCGCTCCGAAAGCTCCATTGAATGCTCTGAAAACCATCAAACTCTGCAGATTAAATGCAACCCCACCCAGAATACTGAAGACGGCGGTACCGAAGGCTGCGATACGGATAATCCGGACTTTTCCGAACCTGTCGGAAAGCGGACCGAAAATCAATGTAAAAAGTCCGAACGATAGCATATATGCAGTTACAGAGTATGCGGCATGCTGGACTGTAAGATTCAAATCTTCGGATATTTTCAGCAATAGGGGCGCAGCTGCGTAATTATCTCCGTTAGTCATAAATGCCATAAGACCGAGAATCATAAGCATTGAGTTCTTCTTATTCATCAGTTTTCCCTACTATTTCACCAATCTCACTGCTGACACGCTTAATAATTTCATCGGTAATTTCTGTTTTACCTTTTTCCACTCCGTAATCAGTCATCACAAACTGTGTATAGGGCAGGTTTTTATTTTCAAATATTTTCTTTCCGCACCCTACCTTGCATCCGTCCATAATAAAATTACCGTCTGACTCTTTTGCAGAGAGCAGAAATCCTGAAAGATCCGCACCGACTGCAGCCAGACAGGTTCCGGCAGCAACTCCTTCTGACTTCAGCGTTCTAAAAACCTGATCAGCCAGATACCCGGTATTGGCTGCACCTGAACATGAATATATAAGCCTGACCTTTTTATCATCACCGCAACAGCATGACATTGTGATACTCCTTTTTATGTTTCATTGTTTCCTTATTAAGAAACTTTTAAACAAATATGTCAAGTATCTATCCTTGTACAAGATGCCTATTTTAAGTATTCATTAACTTGCCAACTTTTAAAAATGAGTGCTATACTCGGGCCATGGCCATCACAGTAAAAGAAGTAGCAGTTCATGCAGGTGTTTCAACAGCTACGGTCTCAAGAGTCCTGAATAACGACCCCGGTATAAAACCGTCCACAAGGGAAAAAGTCCTGAAAGCGATCAAGGAAACAGGCTACAGAATGAACCGTGCGGCAAGAAGCCTGAAAACTTCCAGGACAGGAACTGTAGGCCTGCTTGTACCGGAACTTGTAAACGACTTTTTTATGACTGTGGCAAAGGGCGTTGAAGATGAGCTTCGGGCCTACGGCTACGGCGTAATTCTCTGCAATGCAAATGAAAATACAGATGACGAGAAAGACCGAATTGAACTTCTTATAGAGCAGTGTGTAGATGGTGTGATTATCATTCCGGTCGGTTCCAAAGGAAACCATTTCAATCTTTTAAGCAGAACAGGAACCCCGGTTGTACTTGTCGACAGACTGGTAGAGGATTTCTCGAGTGACGCGGTACTGGCTGATAACATAAGCGGAGCGTTTTCGGCAGTAGAAAAACTGATAGCAGACGGCTGCAGGCGCTTCGGGTTTATCGGCGGGAGCCTTGATCTCTCAAACTTTCGTGAACGGTATGAAGGCTTTCAGCAGGCCCTTGATGCCCACGGAATTAAACCTGAGCCTGAAATTATCAAGTTCGGAGATGTTCACATAGAATCCGGCTACAGATTCATGAAAGAGCTGATGGAAGCCCCTTCCCCGCCTGAAAATGTATTTATAGCCAACTACTTTCTTCATGTAGGAGCGGCAAAATTTCTGTTCGAACACAAAAACGATCTCCCCTGTGATATCCGGATCGCCGGTTTTGATGATATGGCACTCTCTTCAATACTCGGATTTTCAAGCGTAACGGTTTCGCAGCCTATGCTTGAGATGGGAAAGACAGCAGCGAATCTGCTTATGAGTCGGATAAAGAAGGAAACAGAAGAATGCTGCTCGATAATAAGACTTGAAACCAGCCTCATTGAGCATTGAATTTCAACCCATCCTGAATAATACTTAAATTTGCAGACAGATTTTTCTTGATTTTTATTTTAAATCGGTGGATAATAAATGTAATCGATTACATTTATACTCTTGATTATCGACAGTTTAAGGAGTTTTTTCTGATGAGTACAGGAAAGGAATTCAAAAACAGACTAAAAGGCGAAATGCCTAAAATCGGCATACGTCCTGTTATTGACGGAAGGATGAGGGGTGTACGCGAATCACTCGAAGTCCAGACTATGAACATGGCTGCATCAGCCGCAAAATTAATTACTGAAAATCTCAGGCATCCCAACGGACTTCCTGTTGAATGCGTTATTTCCGATACAACAATAGGCGGAGTTGCAGAAGCGGCTCAGTGCGCTGAGAAATTCGCCAGAGAAGGTGTAGGTGTTTCCCTTACAGTAACCCCCTGCTGGTGCTATGGAACCGAGGTAATGGATGCCGATCCCAACCTGCCGAAAGCTGTATGGGGATTTAACGGTACAGAACGCCCGGGTGCGGTTTATCTTGCCGCAGCTCTTGCCGGTTATGCCCAGAAGGGCCTGCCCGCATTCGGTATTTACGGACGTGATGTTCAGGACTCTGACGATACATCAATTCCTGAAGACGTTAAAGGCAAACTGCTCTCATTCTCAAAGGCCGGACTGGCTGTAGCCTACATGAAGGGTAAATCATACCTTTCAATCGGCGGAACCTCTATGGGTATTGCAGGATCAATTGTAGACCAGGATTTTTTCCAGGAATATCTTGGAATGCGGACCGAAGTAGTTGACATGAGTGAAGTTGCCCGCCGTGTCGAAGAGGATATCTACGACAAAGATGAGTTTAAAATAGCTCTTGAATGGGTAAAAAAGAACTGCAAAGAGCAGGAAGACACTGTTAATCCTCCTGAGTGGAGACGCTCACCCGAACAGCGCCAGAGCGATTGGGAATATGTAACCAAGATGGTTATGATAGGCCGGGACCTTATGGTAGGCAATCCCAAGCTTGCAGAGATGGGATATGGAGAAGAGGCCATGGGCCGCAATGCAATCGCAGGCGGATTTCAGGGCCAGAGATCATGGACCGACCACTACCCCAACGGCGACTTCATGGAAACCATGCTCAATACATCCTTTGACTGGAACGGAATACGTGAAGCCTTCGTTTTTGCCACTGAAAACGATGCACTTAATGCTGTCCCCATGCTTTTCGGCCACCTTCTCACAGATACAGCTCAAATCTTCAGCGATGTAAGAACTTACTGGAGCCCGGAAGCAATTGAAAGAGTAACAGGATGGAAACCTGAAGGTAAGGCTGCTGACGGTCTTATCCACCTGATAAACTCCGGCTCGACAACCCTTGACGGAACAGGTGAACAGACGGATAAAGACGGCAAGCCCGTAATGAAACCTTTCTGGGATATTACAGAAGATGAAGTTAAAAAATGTCTTGAAGCAACCGAGTTCTGTGTCGGCGACGGTGGATACTTCAGAGGCGGCGGCTATTCAACCGACTTCCTCACGAAGGGTGATATGCCTATTACTATGAGCCGCGTGAACATAATCAAGGGGCTTGGACCTGTTCTTCAACTTGCTGAAGGCTGGACTGTAACAATACCCGAGAAAGCACATAAGACTCTCGATGTCAGAACCAATCCTACATGGCCGACCACCTGGTTCGCGCCAAGAGTGACAGGAAAGGACGGGGCTTTCAAGGATGTATATTCTGTAATGGCAAATTGGGGTGCAAACCATGGCGCCATCAGCTATGGACATATCGGCGATAAACTGATAACACTATGTTCTATGCTGAGGATTCCTGTATGCATGCATAACGTTGAAGATGAAAGAATCTTCAGGCCTGCAGTATGGAATTCATTCGGTATGGACAAAGAAGGTGCAGACTACAGAGCCTGCGGAAACTTCGGACCAATATATAAATAAACTCCATAAGGATTTTATTATTAGGACGACTTGATTCAATTGAATCTGTAAGGGGCTGGACAATCATTGTCCGGTCCTTTTTTTAATTGCGGCAAAAAAAACTGTAAAGACTAAATCCTTACCGTTCTCATAACTTACTATCTCTTATTCTCTAACAATCTATCGGATAAATTCCGTATTTCTCAACAGTCTCTACCATTGCCATCACTGAATCTGCAGTAATCTGCAATCGTATTTACCTGGAGAACCATAAACTCTTCTATATAATACGGAGGCATTATCGGTCCTGAGTTCATAGCCCAGCCTACTGCAATTAGCACACCGTCGACTCTGTATACCAGCTTCTGCCTGAAGGAATGAGATTGGGAATCTTGGCCATATGAAAAAAATCCTCGCCCTTCTCACCATCCTGCTTCTCGTAGGAATCTACTTCCATCACGATTTCTCGTAGGTAAACTTGCTCCAGTGGCCGGTTGCCTGATCAAGCTCTGTAGTGAAAAGGTCATGACCAATCTTCTTTACAACATCGGGACCCTGTCAGCCTCCTTGTGTTCATAAGCAGTTAATACTCTTTCTTTAGATGTCATTTCTTCTCCTATGAGAACTGAATTAAAGCGCCTTTACAGTGATTATATCTTTGTGAATATCGTCAAAGGCATTCATGGCATCTTCAACCTGATATACTCTGCTGACCCGTTTATTAAGCTTATTGTTAATCTTTCCCTGGTTTATGATCTCTGCAGCTGCACGGAAATGATTATAAGGATGAATTCATACGCCCTTAAGTTCTATTTCACGAAGCGCTACCGATACTTCAAAAACCCGCTTACCCCCCTTTTCACCGGAAAGTTCCATAACTTTCTTATCGTAACCAGGAGTTCAACACCCGGACGTCCCTTATCGTAGGTTGCCTGATTTATGGTAGTCAGCGGAGAGTTCATGACTTTGGCCATTGCGATATCATCAAAGTCAATCACAGAAATATCATCAGGTATTTTCAGCCCCTTCTCCTGAATTTCATTCATTACACCGAATGCCATAAAGTCTCCGGCGACAAATACAGCAGTTAGGTCAACTTCTTCAAGAAGCGGCTTCATTATCACCATCCCCGCTGTCAATATTATTGGCACTAGTTTCTAATATATTCTTCTTTTACCTAAAGGACCGTGATTATTCATAGCATCTCTGTATCCCCTGAAGTTGGTTTGTACTACTGGAAAGAAACTGAGGACCGTTTTATAAAACAAATCCTCTCATGTCAAAGAGAGATTAGATGCTCTACGGCAATCATGGCCCCCCTTGTAGTTGTTTACACAGACATGGGGTACATTTGTATTACACGGCATCCTTGATGTAAGAATCGTAGGTATTCCTGTTTCCTTTGATATTATCAAGAATATCCATGTGATTAAGACCTGGGCTGATAACAAAAGGACCGTCTATCCGGTTCTGGTAGATTACATCCAGATAGTTATTATTGTGACATTATTATATAGAAGGAATATAGAATCCTTTACTGTCAGCCTCCTTTAATAATACCGCGTATAATCTCTTCATAAAAAAGCATTCATGAAAACATAATCAATGTCCATGGGGAATAAAAACTCCTATAAGGACTGCATAAACTACAGATATGGCTCCCTGCCCCGGATGGAGAAATCATACCCATACGAAGTCCCCATAAGAATTCCGAAAGGCAGAAAAAAATGCCCAGATTGATTCTTTAAACTGCTTGAAGATCTCTTTACCCGACGCTTTCTTATCTCTTGAGGGTTTATATCCCCTTTTCTTTGAAACAAAGGATACGGTAATCATCAGCGCAGTCTGAAAGGTGGGACTGGGAGCACAATCCTGAAGGATAGGGGGACACCCTGTGAAATAGCTCCTATCATGTCAATTGTTCTACCGAGTGATTCAGTAGGATAAATATCAACATCCCAGCGTACCTTTTGAAGTTTCAGCTATATAGTTGCAGAATTCAGACCAGTATCCGTAGTCAGGATCCATTACTGGACAGTAAAGAGTTAAACTTGAGTGTTACGGACCTCATTTTTTCCCGCCTTCCTGATCACCTGATGTAAATACACCGGCAACAAGAATTACAGTTAGAATCAACAGAAAAGCATAAATTATCAGCTGTCAACTTTTTATAGGGGTACTTGTATTATTTTTTTAACAATTTTTTAAAATATGGCTGTAAAAATGCAGTATCTTTACCAGGATCCGCACTTTTTTTTTTATTTATTTGATTTTGTCCATGTATTAGTATTAATATTTGAATATATAACAAAAAAGAACCATTAACTTACACGGAGGAAACTATGTGCAACCATGGAAAGCTTTTAAAAATGTTAACGATGTTTGTGGTTCTTTTGCTGACTGCAACAGCAGTATTTGCATCAAACGGCGATACCATAAACATCGGAGGAACTGTTCCGTTGATCCTCAACCTCACAGTAACCCCTGACGCTGCCGCGGACAATCTTCCGCTCACCACCACCGGTGCTGACACTTCAACTACAGAAAATCTGGCTGACATAACAATATCTACCAACAATACAGCAGGCTGGGAATTATGGATATTCTCGGTTAACGGTGGATCTATCGATAATGATGATACTGACAGCATAGCATATACCCTGACCTACGCGGGTACAGGCGGTGTTGCAACCACAGCTCCATCAACAGCCGGAGTCCTCTTCGGACAGGCCGCAGCTGCAACAACCGACACTGCTCAGAGTCTTGACATCACCTATACTCAATCTGCCAGTCATCCTGCAGGTTACTACTCTGATCAGCTCACTATTGTACTGAGGGCAAAATAAACTAATGCAGCTGAAAAAAATCATCCTGCCTCTTCTGCTTTTAGCTGTCACTTTTCAGCTGCAGGCTTTTAATTTTGAGCCTATCTCTCAGGACTTTACACCCTACGGACGCGGAGCAAACCGCGTTTTCAGGGTAGTAAATACCGGTAATGATAAAATTGCCGTATCCGTAAGTATTCATCCCAGATCGATTGAATATGACGGAACAGAAATTCAGGGTGAAGAAACCGACAAGTTCATCATCTACCCGCGTCAGATGATTCTAGAAGCCGGGGAGGCAAGAAGTATAAGGGTTAAATGGACCGGTGAACAGGAACTTTCCGAAGAACAGACATTCAGAATTATTGCAGAACAGGTTCCGGTTGAGTTCACTGAATCAACTCCTGTTGACGGGGGCAGAATCGAGCTTACCTACCGCTATGAGGGCAATGTTTATATTGTTCCTGATACAGCAATCGATGACATAGTCGTTGATTCTGTAAAACGCGTAACAAGGGAAGGAAGATCCCTTCTGGCTGTCGAACTGACCAATAAAGGGACAAGGCATTCACTTTTGCGCGAGGCTGAGCTGACACTCAAACGGGATGAAAATGATCCATCTCCTCTAAAACTCACCGATGAAAAAATGCAGGGACTCACCGGAGAAAATATGCTCGCAGGAATACAGCGGGTTTTTTATATCCCCCTACCTGAAAGCTTATGGGACGGCCCTCTTTACGGAACAATAAAATATAAACCAACATATTAAAGACAGCGGAATATATGAGAAAAGGGAATAAATCCGGAAAAGCATTAATTTTCCCTCTATACCTTGTATTCATCATACTTTTCCCCTGTCCTTTTCTGGGCGCTCAGGACGCAGACACTGTACCAGTACCGCTCTATATTGACGACATATATGCCGGTGAGATTTCAGCTGCAATTCTGCCTGACGAATCAGTCCAGCTTCGACCTTCTGAACTGATAGCATATCTTAGAGATCTGCTTTCCGAGGAAACCATACAGACTGCAGAAATGATCTTTCCGGCGGAAGGCTGGCTAAACCTCACCGATATGGGCGGCCTGGGCGTGAGAATAGTTTTCAAGTTTGAAGATCTCACTCTACATGTATATATACCGGCACATCTTCGCCGTGAGAATGTGATATCGCTTACAGGAAAAGAAGTTGCACCCGCCGGAAAAGAAATAACAAAACAGGATTTCAGCGCCTTTTTCAATCTCGGGCTGTGGAGTCGAATTATCTATGAAACCATAACATTCGATTACTCTGTGACACCCGAGCTTGGAATGAATATCTATGACTGGATAGCTGAAGTTCGCGGAGGAGTAAGGAGCGGCTCGGAACCTTTTTTTCTTGATTATGCCAGGGTTATCCATGACTTCAGCGCCTTATCCTACACCCTTGAGATTGGTGATGTTTCCTGGCCTGTAACCGGGTTAACAGGCATATCAAATATAACCGGAGCCTCATTCCGGCGGAATACCCGCATCGATCCTGATTATGACGACAGCCTTCCATACACCAAGGAGATCTTTCTTCGCGAACCTTCAAGGGTTGAAATATACCTCAACGATATTAAAATTAAGGAAGCTGATTATCAGAGCGGAACCTACATCTTCAATGATTTTCAGCTGTCTCGAGGTATTAACAGAATATCCATAAAATGGCAGGACAGTGAAGGTCCGCATACAGAGGAAATGATCATCCCGTATGAAAACAGTCTTCTGAAAACCGGCGAACTTGATATGGGTATCTCGGCAGGAATTCCCGACCGGAACATCGTTCTTCCGGTGGTTTCATCCCATCAGTATGCCGGGCTGACCGACAGCCTGACAATGGGACTGACGGAGGGATATAATTCAGACAACTCTGAAATCAGTATTGCAGCAGACTTTCTTTATTCGACTAACTTCGGAACATTCAGACTGTATCCGGAATGGGGAATGATCTTCGGCGGTGGAATGAAGACTGCGGTTGAACTTGGATACCAGTATCTGAATACCGGAAATGATTACTACTGGAATTTCGGAACTACAACAGGCTACCGTACCGATGCCATTCTATACGCACCGGAGACAGTATCATCTTTCTACTCTGATAATTACACAACACTCCTGTTCCCGGGAGGTTTCAGCCTCACACCTAGATTCTTCTGGGAATACCGGATTGAAGAAGCAAAGAATGTATTCAAGCTTAGAGGCTCCTTTAAGAAAAGCATACGCGGCGGAAGTTCCATTTCTGCAACTGTAGGTGTTGAATGGGATGAGGGTCCCGCATTCTCAGGAACCGTAAGCTTCTCTTCATCCTTCCCCGAGGTTAACCAGAACCTCTATCTTCTTGAAAACCTGGACACTCAGAAACTCTCAGCCTACTGGAACAAATACGCATCGGATGCTGCAAGTGACTACACACTGAATGTCTCAGCCGAAATACCTATTGAACTTGATGAAAGACTTTCTCTGGGAGCCAGAGCCGGATATATACACAGTTTGTTCAACGGTTATGTATCACATGATTTTGATACTATAATCGCGGCCGAAGAAACCAGCAATTCAACTTCAATCTCTGCAGAGAGCGGCATAGTGTACACCGGCGGATACCTTGCTCTCACTGCTCCGGTTCGGGATTCATTCATCATCATTGCACCATCAGAGCAGTTCAGAGATAATATTCTTGATGTAAACCCCGGAACTTCATCAAATATTACTGTAAGTGATTCACCGGGCGTTCTGTCCGGAATTAATTCCTATTCGGTCAATAAGATAAATATTGAGGCACAGGAGCTGATACCCGGAATGGATGACAGAAATATGATGTACCACTTTACCCCCAGTTATAAATCTGGCGCTGTCATTTACCCCGAGATAGTCATAAGAGTCTACACAGGCGGCTACATAACAGATGAAGAAGGTACTGCGCTGGGGATGAAGCCCGGAATTCTTACAGCTGAAACTTCAGAAGGAGAACCTCATACTGTTGAATTCTTTACCGATAAAAAGGGCTATTTCGAGGCTTATAATCTTGAACCCGGAAGGTATATACTTAAACTGGCCGGATTTGAGAATACACAAACAATTGAGATTAAAGAATCAGAAACCGGATACTTTGATTCGGGAACTATTGTAATCAAGGGCAAGGGCAGATGATAAAGAAAAGAAGCCTTCAAATATTTATTTTCCTTACAGTTATATCGGCCGGAATTCCCGCTGCCGATATCTTCGGGTTCAATGCGCCTCCCGGCGGTGTATATCTCAACTGTTCCTTTGAGCAGAATTCCGAAGTTAAAGTGGATATTACCGTTGAGCACGAGGGTGTCGGCATCAGCTCCTGGTTTATTGCTGCTGATGAAGGAGCATCATCATCCTATGAACCAAGGCAGCTGGTTTCAGGAGGCAATACACTTAACTATCAGATCTATAAGTCCGCTTCTCCTTCCACTGAAATAATCAAGGCGCCTCCCGAGGTTCTGGCTCTTTCCAATGTTGTTACTTCAGCCGATTTCTCCTCCGCTGCGGCAACTATTGAAACTCAGACATTCAGCATCTATTTTTACGCCTCTTCAGGACAGTTTATTCCTGCAGGAACATATACTGACACAATAACCCTCTATCTTTACGAGGGCGACTATTCCAACGCCGGAACTCATGTTCCGGTAGACAGCGTCAGCATCACTGTGAACGGACGAATGGCCAGACTGATTGATATTTACTGCATACGTGAACCCGGTATAAGATTCATGGATCTGACAATAAGCCAGAGCAATAAGCTGATCGCAACAGTAAACGAAAGAAGCAACTCGGCAACCGGATATACGGTTTCGGTTACGAGCTATAATCTTGAAAATGATTCAGGCGGAGCAATCGCTCCCTTTTTCCTGCACAGCAGCGGAACCGGAAGCCTGGACTACAGTCTGACTTATGACGGAACACTGGTAGGCGGGTGGTCGTCAGGCTCTGCCTTCATCACCGATTCAAATGCAACAACTCTTCCTGAATGGCTGTCAAAAGAACTCAGAATAAGCTATTCAGGAAGCCCTGCCCTTCCGGCAGGTGATTATGAAGATATTCTTACGCTGACAATCAGTGCAAAATAGGAAAAATGATGTACAGCATTAGTGAAATTGCAAGCCTGACAGGCGTATCTATGGAAATGATTCGTAAATATGAACGTATGGGTCTTATCAAAATCATTCGAAATCCGGAATCAAACTACCGTAAATACAGTGTTTTTGATCTAAGAAAGATCATGATGATAAGAGTTTATAGAAACATGGGTTTATCACTTGAAAATATTCAACAATTACTGATAACTCCCGAAATTACCGACAGGCAGGAAATTCTGTCCAGGCAAGCAATAGCACTGGAAGAGCAGCTGAGCCGCACAAAAAAAATGCTTGAGGAGATAAATCGACTGAATGTAAATCTTAAGACTATTTCACCGGATAATCAAAAAAGCATTATAAATAATATAAAAAGTCCTGTGTTTTATGGTCTTTACCTTGGCAGCAAATTCAATATAAAAAAAGCCTCTCCTTTGTTAGCAAAATGGCTTTCCATTATGCCGGCATCAAATTTCGGTTTACTTATCGATAAACCGGATAGTAATGAACTTAGTCGTTATCTGCTGATTAAAAAAGAAGATGCAGAATCGAATAATTTTCCAACAATTGAAAACAGTAATTTGTTTGACTCGACTTTATGCGACCATTTTATTATGCGTTTTACCATGAATATTGAAATTAATTATAGTTATGATTTCCAGGTTAGAGAGGCTCTAAAAACTATGCTTGGAAATAACTATCAGTTTAAAAACCAGTGATCATGAAATCTGTATGTCTGTTTAATAATGGCAATGAAGATTACTTTGAAGTCTGGGCTCCCACTTGATAAAAAATTATTAATCATTGACTCTATACCCGGTTTAAACTTCAAGATATTAAAATATTTATTCATATCATATCAAAGGAGAAAGGCAGATGAAAAGACTATGCCCACAAATCGTTACAGTATTTTTGGTTGTAATTATGTTAGCAGGTTGTCTGAATACTGAAATGCATTCATCTTCAACCAAAGGATACGGAGGTGATGTAACAGTCGAATTGACTGTGAACAACGGTGTTGTTGAAAAAATTACCGCAACTGGAGATGCGGAAACACCGAATCTTGGAGGCGCCGCAATTGAAAAATATAATACAGAGATTTTCCCGCTCCTTGAAGGGACAGATCTGACTGATTTAAGCTTTTATAAACTCGATACAGTTTCCGGTGCGTCCTATACATCAGCTGCTGTAAGAAATGCTGCGAAAACAGCACTTAGAAAAGCAAGAGGAGAAGATATTAACAGAACTCCTGTAGCTGATTCTGATGCAGTTTATCAGGTAATTGGACATAGCCTGACAACGAAAATGAATGTACAGGTTCGATTCTACGAAAATGAACTTAAAGAAATAACTGTAAAAGAAAACGAAGAAACCTCGGCAATCCTTCAGTCTGCAATTGATCTGATGATTCCCAGAATTCTTGGTCGACAAAGCCTTGCTGTAGACAGTATTACCGGTGCGACAGTATCTTCAAATGCTATAAAATCAGCAGTAGCTGTCGCAATAGATACAAATGGAGGGGACTCCTCGGAATGGTACACACCAATCAGCAAAAGCAATAAAACCGTAACTATTGATGGCTATGATGTAATTGTCGTAGGTCTGGGCGGTGCGGGTATGAGCGCATATATCAGTGCTGCTGAAAACGGAGCAACAGTATTCGGGCTCGACAGTGCGGGTAAAATCGGAGGAACATCAACCAATGTATCCGGACCAATGGCAATTAATCCCCCGGATAAAATGAAAACAGAAAATAACGGCCAGAAATGGCTGAATGAAGAAGATCTAATTGAGGATTGGGTCAGCTATACTCACGGAGACGCAAAAGAATCGCTTATCAGGAAATTCGTTTATGAATCAGGTGAAACAATGGATTGGCTTGTCAGAGACCATGAGTTTTCATTCGGACCGCTAAAAGCTTTCTTTCACCCAAAACGATGGGTAGTATGGGCTTATTACACAGGCGATAAGGATACTATGTATACTCGTGCTATAAACAATGCCGTCTTAAAAGATGATAAAAATGATTATATGCTTGAATTAACCGCAACTGATCTTATTACACAAGATGATAAGGTGGTTGGTGTAAAAGCAGAATATTTTGACGGATCGATTTATGAAATTTACGGTGATTCAGTCATACTTGCTACCGGAGGATTTATCGGTAATGCAGAAATGAAAGAAAAATATATAGGCGGCAATTACAATGTCAAAGGAATGATGCAGGATAACGGCGCCGGTATACAGATGGCCATGGATGTAGGCGCTGCAACATACAATATTGATATGCCTCCTATGGTTCATATTGCCCAGACGAAAACTCTTATTACAAATGATGATCTCGATCCGCACGGAAAAGCAGTGCTTACTTCACTCGTTCTAAAATCAGATGCAATGATAACCAATGCAGACGGAAAGAGATACATGAATGAAGCAGGAAATATAGCTTTTGATAACTGGAAAGGCGGTCCGGTGTACTATTCTATTTACTCACAGTCGCAAATTAGTGAATATGCAAACTCCGGTATGTCAATTGCACCGAATCCAAGAACTTTATTACAGGGTAGTAAAGTTGAGGCTAACGTACCTATTGAAGACATGGAGAACATTCTTAAAGTCGGAGCAGATTACGGTATAGTTGTAAAAGCAGATACAATGGAAGCCCTTGCAGAAAAACTTGGAGCACCCGAGCTTGTACGGCAGGCAAATGAATACAGCAGCTATTCAGAAACAGGAAATGACCCGTTTGGAAAGGATAATTCACTCATTCATCCTCTTATAAACGGTCCCTTTTATGCAGTACTTGGAGCAGGTTACACATACGGCACATGTGGAGGACTTGATATTGATGAAAAATTTCAATGTCCTAAAAACTGACGGAAGTGTAATTAATAATCTCTATGCGGTTGGTCAGGATTCGATGGGAGTGCTTTTTACTAACAAGAATGCTTATGTAACCTATGGAGGTGCTGCACAGGGTTATGTCCTCACTTCAGGCCGTCTTGCCGGCGAAAAAGCAGCTGAATTAAACAAATAAATTTTTTTAATACTTATAATATTATTAAAGCCCTACAGCAACACTGCTGTAGGGCTTTATCTACCGCAAAATTAAGATACTTTTTCGTTATAGAAGTCAGTATCTGTTACAGTTAATTTAAATTATTTACTATTCGTCTTTCTTCTTTCCAGCAAATGAATGTGTAATCCTGTCAATTACGATGGCAAGAAAAACTATCGACAGGCCGGCTTCAAAACCGCGGCCTACTTCGATCCTGTTGATAGCAAGCAGAACTTCCATTCCAAGTCCCTTTGCGCCGATCATTGAACCGATAACAACCATGGCAAGAGCCATCATTGTAGTCTGGTTGATACCGACCATGATCTGAGGCTTGGCAAGAGGAAGCTGTACATCAAACAGAACCTGACGGCTTGTAGCACCAAAGGCTTTTGAAGCCTCAACGGCCTCTTTATCAACGGTTCTAATTCCGACATTAGTCAGCCTGACAACAGGAGGAGCCGCATAAATAATGGTTGCAAAGGTTGCGGGAACCTTTCCCATACCGAAAAACATAAGCGCAGGTATCAGATATACAAAACTCGGCATAGTCTGCATACCGTCAAGCAGTGGTTTAAGAATAGTCTCTGCCCTGTCGTTTCTGGCCATCAGTATTCCTGTCGGGATTCCGATAAGCAGAGACAGTACAACCGATGCCATAACAAGACTCAGAGTCTTCATGGCAAGCTCCCAGTAACCAAAAATGCCTATCAGCATCATTAGAACCATAAATCCTAGACCGCTTTTTAGCCTTCCCATCAGTTTCCAGCCAGCAAAACCCACAAGCAGGATAATGACGAACCAGGGAATATATAGAAAAACTGTCTCAAATGCCATTACAACATGAAGCATTATGGAGCCTATAACATCAAAAAATCCATCAAGATGCTTTAAAAGCCATGACATTGCCGCGTCTATCCAGTCTGCAAGTGAAATAAAAGGTATATCAGGAAATTCAATCATGTTCACCCTCCGCCGGACTGATGCTTTCAAAAATACTGTCTGTAGTCACCAGGCCCTTAAGTTTATTATCCTCATCAACAACAGGTATAGGGTATTTGTTCTCAGTGACTATTGAAAAAAGATCTTCAAGAATGGTGTCTTCAGTTACTGAAGGAACCTGCTGTAGTGTTGCATAAAAAAGCTTCTCAACACCGGCATCTTTGTCACTGAGCTTCAGAAGTTTATCTTCATGAGCTACACCCATCAGCTTTTTACCCTTGTCTACGACAAAAGCAGCCTTTCTGTTATTGTCTCGAAGAATTTTGAGAGCTGTCTTCGGCCCTTCCCAGCCATACAGGAGAACCTGCGGGTCGGTCATAATACTGCCTGCGGTAAGAACTTTTGCAGGAGATGCATCCTTGACGAATTCCCTGACATAGTCATTAGCAGGGTGTGTAACAATATTCTCTGGAATATCCTCCTGAACCACCTCACCGTTACGCATTATTGCTATGCGGTCTCCAAGCTTCAAAGCCTCATGAAGGTCATGCGTAACAAAAACGATGGTCTTCTTAAGTTTATCCTGAAGCTCAACCAGTTCATCCTGCATTTGCCTTCTGATTAGCGGATCAAGTCCGCTGAAAGGCTCATCCATCAAAAGAATTTCGGGATCATTTGCAAGCGCACGGGCAAGTCCTACTCTCTGCTGCATTCCGCCGCTGAGAGAGCCGGGATAATAATCTTCCCAGCCTTTGAGGCCTACGGTCTCAAGCGTCCGCATAGCCTTGGCATATCGCTCGCCCTTGGGGATGCCTCTGACCTTCAGTCCGTATGCTGCATTATCAAGCACAGTCAAGTGAGGCAGAAGACCATAGTGCTGGAAAACCATTCCGAAAGTCTTTCTTCTAAACTCAAGCAGATTCTCACTGCTCATCTTGGTAATATCACTGCCATCAATTACGATTGAACCTGAAGTTGGATTAACAAGACGGATAAGATTTCTGATAAGTGTTGATTTACCACTTCCTGAGAGCCCCATAAGTATATAAAACTCTCCCTTTCTGATATTCAGGCTGATATTCCGCATGCCTATGATGCATCCGGTTTTCTTCTGAACTTCCTCTTTACTTAGATCTCTGTATTTCTTTCCGAGAACCCTCTTGGGATCACGGCCGAAAACTTTCCAGATATCTTTTATAACAATCTGGGGCGCTTCATGCGCCCCGTCAATATTTTCAGACATCGATTATTCTCCGAGAGCAGCCTTCACCTTGTCTGCTACATCAGCTGAAACCCACTTGGTCCAAACGTCTTCCTTGTTTTTAAGGAACCATTCTGCAGCCTGAGTTGAATCCCAGTCATTTTCATCCATTTTTGCAAGGAACTCATTATTGTCAGCTACGGTAGTTGAATACTTTTTCAGCATTTCAACAACATCCGGAGCCTTTTCAGTCATGCTTTTGTTAACGAGAATGTTGACATCCGCAGCTTCATATTCAGATCCGGGAAGTCTAACCATATCAAACTTGCCAAGAAGCGCGGTTGGAGCCCAGTAGTAACCGCAAACTGCTTCACCTTTCTGGTAGGCGCCTGCGATAACACCGATAAGAGCGGCATTTGATCCTGCTACACCGAGGTTAAAGGTATCTTCCAGATTATTGTCATTGAAGATTTTCTCTGAAATTTCCATCTGTGACCAGCCAGCAACACCTCCGTACACAATTCCTTTCTTTGGATCTTCAGGATCCTTGAAAAGATCTGCATATTTCGGAAGATCAGCTACTGACTTAAGACCCGGTGCAAGAGCGTCGGAACCTTCAACCACGTATCTTGGAACCCACCAGCCCTGAGGGCCGTCAGGCATATTCTTTCCAAGGTCGATTATATCTCCTGCTTCAATGTACTTATCATATGCTTCTTTCCAGTTTGAGTGCCAGGATTCCATGTCAACATCAACATCACCCTGTGCCAGACCATTTGCAATAGGCAGAGTGTCGCCGGGAATAAATTCGGCCTTGTATCCTTCCATACCGTTTTCAATAATGAAGGCTACAATCCGGTTATGAACCTGAACACTATCCCAGGATACATCACCGAATACGATTGTTGTTGCATCAGCATCCTGCTGACCCCCTGCTGTTACGGCCATTGGAAGGGCAACGCAAAGCATGATTAGTAAAAACACTAATTTTCTCATAAATACTCCTTTATTTTTTTATTAGTATTCTAATTATTTACAAATGTATAAAACCGGGAATTTCCCCGAATTTAACAACTATAAATTTTTAATTTTTTTCAGTGTAGTTATTTAATATAATTTTTAAGTAAAACAATGATGTAACAATACTATACAATTTATAACTTTTACTTTCAACACTAAATAATAGTTTTATTACTATTTCAGCCTTCACTTGAAGAAATGCAGATTGAGCATTAAAATTAAATAAGAAGCTTTTAAATAGAAGAGGAGCACCATGAAGATACTTAATTTTGGTTCACTGAACCTTGATCAGGTTTTCTCAGTTGATCACATCGTAAAACCCGGGGAGACAACGGCAAGTACAGAGTACAAGCAGTTCACCGGGGGCAAGGGACTAAACCAGTCAATAGCCCTGGCAAAAGCCGGAACAGAAGACCTCTGGCATGCCGGTGCAACAGGAAAAGACGGAATGGAGCTTGTTCACAGTCTCAATGAGATGCATATCTCCACCGAATACATAAAGATATCCGAAACACCGGCAGGTAGAGCTATTATTCAGGTAGATAAAACAGGCCAGAATTCCATAGTCCTTCTTGGCGGGGCAAACAGAAGTATAGAACCGTCATTTGTTGATTCAGTCCTGGCAAATTTCGATCAGGGTGATGTAATCGTTCTACAAAACGAAATAAGCAGTCTTGATTATATAATTGAAAAGGCAGCTAACCTGGGAATGAGGATTGTCCTTAACCCCTCACCTATTGATGACAACCTGAAAAAATGCCGCTTTGACCTTGTATCTCTCTTTCTTATTAATGAAACCGAGGGTTTTGAACTTACAGGAGAGAAAGAGGCAGATAAAATACTGGAAAAAATGAGCAGCATGTATCCTGATTCTGCTACAGTACTGACACTCGGAGGAGACGGAGTATGCTTTAAAAAGGGTGATGAAGAAGTGCAGCTTAAAGCCTTTGATGTTAAAACTGTTGATACAACAGCTGCCGGCGATACTTTTACCGGATTTTTTGTATCCGGATACTTCAAGGGAACACCAGTAAAGGAAGTCCTTGAGACTGCATCTCTGGCAGCAGCTATTTCTGTTTCCAAAAACGGTGCCTGCGGCTCCATTCCTTCGATAGCAGAAGTAGAAAGCATGAAAGGCAAAATCAAAACCAGGTAATTGATTCAACCTGACAACAGAAAAGGCCTGAAGGTGTTAATCCTCAGGCCTTTTTTCAGCTTTGTTCGAAAAAAGCGGTTATATCAGAAACTTTCCGTCTTTAATAAGTTCAGTCCGTTTTCCGTCTCTGCCTACTGCAATTACATCAACATCCGAACCGCCGATCATCATATCTTCATGAACTCCGGCTACATTCATTCCCATATCGAGCAGTTCATCCTTTGAGAAGTTGCCTGGATTTTTTAAAGCCTTAGGAAATCCAGCGCCAAGTGCTATGTGGCAGGCAGCATTCTCATCATAAAGTCCGTTATAAAAAACTATTCCCGGTTCGGCAAAGGGTGAGCATGGATCAACAAGAGCCAGTTCTCCAAGATACCTTGCACGTTCATCACGTTTAAAAAGATTTTCAAGTGATTCTTTACCCTTATCTGCTCCGAAATCAATAACCTGCCCGTCCCTAAACTCAAACCAGGCGTTGACAGGTATATCACCCAGGTTCTGATGCATAACAAGCGGCCTGGTTAAAGCGACCCTGCCGTCTACCCTTCTGCAATCAGGAACTGTAAAAATTTCATCTGTCGGGATATTTGCAAGCCAGGATTCACCGGTACTTGATTTACCGATTCCGCCCAGCCAGTTTACATCGGGATTAATACCAATCTTAAGATCGGTACCAGACCCTTTGAATTCTATATAGTCAGGGGAAAGCTTTTCAAGGTATTCTATTCGCTTAAGATCAACTGCGGCCTTATTTTTCCACCATTGAACAGGATCATCTTCATCAAGACGCATGATCTTGATTATATGCTTCCAGTATTCAGCAACAGCGTCTTCCGGAGAAAGATCAGGAAAAGCCTTTATTGAGATGTCAACTGAGGGCATAAAGGTCAGAACCCATGGAAATGCACCAGCGAGACTCTTCTCACGTTTGTAGGCAATAGCAGCCTGACGGTCTCTGAAATATTCTGCCGAGACATCTCCGGAAAGGCCTGCATACGCATCGGTTTCACAATAACTTAGATAATGCACCGATTTCCACCCGGGGTCACAGGTCTCACGCATCCTTTTATCAAAATATTCAGGATATTCCAGCTTCCTGTTCCCTGTACGAATAGCTGCAGCATGTACAAAGTCATCAATATAAACAAGATCTACAAAGGAGGCTCCGGCTTCATAGGCCCTTTGAACAAGAACCTTGGCAGCGTCCCTACAGTCATGGTTTAACTGAAGAAAAAGCTTGTCGCCTTTTTTAAAGCTCACTCCGAAGAGCATTAAATCCGCTATCTTTTTGTAATATTCAGTATTCATTATTATTTCACTTCTGCTGTTACACCGATAACTTCTTCAAGGATTTCGACAGCATCTTTTATATATTTTGGACAGGTCTTTTTAATAACCTCTTTTTCCATTACTTCCATGGCGTCCCTTCTGACAGAGAGATCATAACCAATTAGATCGGTACATTTAAGTGATGAATTTCTTTCAAGAAATTTATCCTTGAAGCGTTGCCACATTTCTTCTGCAGTGTCTTCATGGCCTACATTCTCCTTGTAATGAAAGATCACACATCCGGCGCCGCTTACTGCCCCGCATTTTGAATGAGGAAGCCCCGGGAATTCACCGCATGAATGAATATACCTGTCTTCTTTAGGGCTGAGAATCTCATCATTTTCAAAGGCACTGAAAACAGCCTTATCACAGTCTATACCCTTATTAAATGTTTCAATTGCTAATTCAGTTCTGTCCATGGCTTCTCCCAATAGATGTAAATTTAACGAAATTATAACCCGGCTATTACCATATGTGAAGAAAAACTATTGTAGTAATCAAAGCATAAACTCTATTTTAAAAACAGCGCCGCCGTCATTACAGTATTCAAGTTTACCGCCCAGCTGTTCTGCTAGCATCCTGATAAGCATCAGACCGAATCCGGTAGAATCCCCGGATTCTCCATCAGGAAGGCCCTTACCGTTATCTCTCACAACAAGGAATGCAACCTGATCATTGCTGCGTCTTACTGAAATTTCTATTCTTTTCTCCCCTGACATATTCTTAAAGGCATATTTCATGCAGTTTGTAACAAGTTCGTTAATTATGATTCCAAGATGAAAAAGTTTACCGGGAGAAAGCTGAAAATCATCTATATGAGTCCCGATATCAACATCCCGGCTCTGGTAGAATACATCTGCAATATCATCAATAAGATTGCTCAGGTAGGCTGCAGATGAGGTCTCACGAAACTCTTCCGACTCAAAAAGACTTTCGTACAACAACCTAAGGCTGCCTACTCTGCCTGCAGCATCCATAAGTGCATTTTTCTCACCTTCATTGGCGGCTTCATCACTCTGAAGCCTCAAAAGGCTTTCAACCCAGGCCATATTATTTTTTATGCGGTGATGAACTTCACGCAGAATTAGGTCTTTCTCTTTTAAAAGTGTTTCAATTTTGGACTCCGCCACCTTACGATCAGTTATATCCTCAATCTTCGCCATTATTCCGGTTACTTTTTCATCGATTCTGATAGGACTCAAACTGTATTCAAGATAATGCTCACTTCCCCATTTACTTTGGTAGAGCATTGAATTTGAAACAGGTTCTTTCGTCTCTATCCGTGCGCTTCAGATCCCCGGAAAAACCCGAGCTCACGAGCAGGGGAAAGGTGAGCAGATTAATTTTTTTTGTTTCTTCAATGGAAGGTGATCCGAGAAGAGTCAGCATTTTTTTATTGATTTCAATAATCGTTCCGTCAAGATCCGAGTAGAGGATACCTGAAACAGAGTGGTCAAAAAGGCTTCTGTACATCTGCTCACTTTCGGCGAGCGCCTTCTCGGTGCTCCTGCTCTCGGTAATATCCTGAAGAACACCTACGACCCTGTTTTGTTCAGGATCGAAATCAGCTACCGAATGTATTACGGCAATACGGCCGTCATTAGGTCTCTGAATACTGAACTCAATATCATAAATATCCGAGACTCCGCTAATCAGGTTTTTCATTTCATCCTGAAGACTCTTCCTGTCTTCAGGTAGAGAGATACTGCGAATCGTCTCAAGCGAAAAATCCTCACCCGAAATTCCGTATATATTCTGTGCTTCCTTTGAGGCAGTAAACCTGGTGGACGCCACGTGGTAAACCCATGAGCCTACCCTGGCAAGCCGCTGTACTTTCTCAAAGTAATCCGAGGATCTCTCAAAACGGTGTTCATTATCCATCTGGACTCCCTGTATTTATTATATTCTAATCAAAATTTAAAAACAATAAGAGCCTTTTAATAGTAATAATTCAGATACCGGACGATATTATAAAGGAATGGTATTCCATAATAATATCCTGGAACCTTATCATACGCCCAGTAAACAAACCTGTTCTGCCGAACCACCGTGTAATAATTTGAATAATCCGGATCATCAGCATAGAAATATGTTCCGTTCGTACCCGACGAGTTGGAATTATACAAAGACCAGCGGTTTGCAATACTGTAGGGATATCCTGTAGTTGAAGTAAACATCAGGGCATCATAATCTTCAGTATACAGGTAGCTGTCATACAGCGGCTTGTAATACATATACCTGTGCCATATATAATCATACTCCGAAGAATAAGGCTTTATATTGGCATACTGGGTATCTCCCTTGGAATACGCGTAGTCAAGATCTGTCGGTGCGACCCCGGAACCTATTGAATTCAGGCCCAGACTCGTCCAGTTGTTAACAAGCGTCTGGAAGAAACGCCAGCCGTAGTAGTGCATTCCCACAACACCATGACCGCTGTAGGCAACATTTTTTGCCCTTGTTGTACTTGCATAGAGATTTGCCGCTGACGGTGTTATTATTATCGGATCGCCGTAGATCACAGTTTCGTCGACACCATCATCCTTGAAGGTGGTTGGAACCTCATCTTCCGGAATCATTGTCACGGTAAACTCGGTCCATGTATATGAACCATTCATAAACACATAGCTCGGGTTTGCAGATACCCAGTCAGTTGTTATCCTGCTCTTGAGCAGACTTGCCAGATCTGTATCATCCGGATCATCATCGTCGTATATAATAGTCATATCCGAGCTGTACCCCAGCGAGTAACTGCTGTAATTTGTGTAGCCTATTTCAGGGTTGTAGACACGGATAAACAGATAATATGGAACTCCCTCTGTATAATAGTCGCTGTAACTGGCCGTACTGCCCGTACTGCCCTTTGTATATTTTGTTCCGGTCGGACTTGTTGCATAGTATACATAATAGGTATTGCTGCTTGCTGTATCATTTCCATACTCTTCATAGTGAGTTCTGATATAACCATTTTTAGTATAGCCCTTATAGGAATTGTTCATCACCGGGGTGCCGTAGAATATTGCATCACTTACTTCGGTATAATGCGCGGCCTCCTGGGTGACGGAATTTCTTGAGTAGACTCCGGCGTAATCAGAGAATTGAACTATGACTTTCTTCGAGCCGTACCCGCTGTATCCGCTGGCAGTACTCAGGGTCCAGGACATGCTGGATGAGGCTGAATACCATCCGGACCAGGAGGATCCCCCGTCGTTGCTGATGCGCATATAATTGGCACCTGAGTATGAACTGTTCAGGGTAGCCGAAGTGCTTGAGGCTACTGTAC
>OZ223265.1:0-407117 GCA_965140585.1 Spirochaetia bacterium | reverse complement strand
TAATTGCGGCCGTGAACGGCTATGCTCTGGGCGGCGGGCTTGAACTTGTACTGTCGTGTGATTTTGCATATGCTGCAGATACCGCAAAACTCGGGCTGCCCGAGACCACCCTCGGCATCATTCCCGGCTTCGGCGGCAGCAAGAGACTTACCGACCGGATCGGGAAGGCTGCAGCCAAGGAACTGGTCTTTACAGGCAGGATGATAGATACAGCCGAAGCTCTTAGGCTTGGAATTATCAACAGGGTTGTTCAGGCAGATCTGCTGATGGATACTGTAAAAGCACTTGCGGCCGAGATTGGAAAAGCAAGCCCGAACGCCGTCAGTGAAGTCAAGGAGCTTCTGAATAAATGCCAGGATAACAGCATAGAGGTAATGACTGCATTTGAATCGAATAAGTTCGGCCTGCTTTTCGATCATCCTGATTCCAGGGAAGGTCAGAAGGCCTTTATCGATAAACGGAAACCCGACTGGTACAAAGGAGATAAAAGTTGAATATAGAAAAAGCAGGAGTCTTCGGAGGCGGAACAATGGGAACCGGAATAATTCAGGTTTTTGCTTCTGCCGGTTTTAAAACACATCTTGTTTCAGTAGTGGAGGGTGAGGCTTCAAGAAGTCTTACCGCTATAACCCGGAACCTTGATAAGCTTGTTCAGAAAGAAAAAATTACTGCTGAACGGAGGGATGAAATCCTCTCGAATATAAGCAGTTCCGCAGATGTGAAGGATTTTGCAGACTGCGGGATTGTTATAGAAGCAGTTCTTGAGGACAGGGAACTGAAAAAGAACATCTTCAGACAGGTTGAGGACGCTGTTTCTGAGCAGTGCATTATTGCCAGCAACACATCAACTATTTCTATCACCGAGCTCGCTTCTGCAGTTAAACTGCAGGAAAGGTTTATCGGTGTGCATTTTATGAACCCGGCTCCTGTAATGCAGCTTATCGAGGTTATTACTGCTCTCCAAAGTTCGCAGGAGACAATAGATACAGTGATGGCGCTCTGTGAGAAACTTGGAAAGACCGGAGTTCTTGTAAAGGATTCCCGGGCTTTGTTCTCAACCGTATCCTTATTCCGCTTATAAACGAGGGCGCTGAATGTCTTGATAACGGTATTACCGATGCTGAATCGATCGATTCAATAATGAAGCTGGGAGCTAATCATCCCATTGGACCGCTGGCTCTGGGTGATCTTGTAGGACTTGATGTCTGCCTCAAGATTATGGAAGTTTTATACAGCGATTTCGGTGACCCCAAATACCGGCCTTCACCGTTTCTTCGCAGAATGGTAGCTGCCGGATATCTCGGCAGAAAGACCGGACGCGGATTTTACACATATAACTAAGGAGATAAATTATGATGAATATATGGCCTGTTCCGCAGGTGAAAATCGGAGAAAATGCTATTGCAGAAATTCCGGCAGCTCTGGATGCGCTTAGTGCCAATACTGTAATGGTGGTTACCGATCAGGGAATAATCAAGGTCGGAATCTACGATAAGGTTAAAAAGATCCTCGAAGATGCTGGAAAGAAGATTGTCCTGGTTGATGATGTTCAGCCGGATCCAAGTATGCAGCTGGTGGACAGTATTGCCGAGAAGGCACGTCACAGCGGTGCTGAGGCGGTAATCGGACTGGGCGGCGGTTCTTCAATCGATTCAGCCAAGGTAGCTGCGGCCCTTGTCGGGAATGAGGGCCGCATAAAGCAGTATCTTGGTGTTGGAATACTTGCGAAACCCGGACTGCCCATTCTTGCAGTTCCGACGACTGCGGGTACAGGTTCTGAGGTTACCTACCTCTCAATCCTTTCAGATCTTGAAAATGAGACAAAAAAAGGCTTCGGTACACCCTTTATCATGCCTAAATACGCCCTTTCTTGACCCTCTTCTGACAGTCGGTCTTCCACCGCACATTACCGCGCCTACAGGAATGGATGCTCTCTGCCACTGTGTTGAGGCTTATACCTCGGCAAATGCCACCGATTTCAGCGATTCACTGGCTGTAAAGGCCATCGAACTTATCGGAACTAATATCAGAACGGCCTTCAGCAATGGCAGTGATGTGAAAGCACGCGAGAACATGCTTCTTGGTAGCCTTATGGCGGGAATTGCCTTCGCAAACGCCGGAGTAACCGCAGTTCATGCCTTTGCTTATCCGCTTGGCGGCATGTTTCATGTCCCTCATGGTATGGCGAACAGCCTTATGCTGCCTGTAATTATTAAATTCAACGCTTCTGCAAAGAAAGAGCGCTTTGGTCATGTGGCTGAACTGCTTTCGGGAAAGTCCGGTGCCGACTGGCAGGACTGTATTACTGAGGTTGAAAAGCTCTGTGTTGATGTGAAACTGCCCCGGAACCTTAAAGCCATTGATATTCCGGAATCAGCCATTCAGCCGATGTCGGTTTCTGTAATGGATCAGACAAGGCTTCTTGTCAATAATCCGAGGGAAGTGACTCAGAAAGACGCCTTTGATATTTATACAGAGGCCTGGGGACGCTGAGGACTGCGCATAGATGTATGCGCTGCAGAAGGCTGTGTAACTCACAGATAATGCAAACTTCGTTCCAAAAGTTGGCCGGAAATTCTCCGGTCAGCTCTTTTTTTCTCTGATTTAAGAGTACTTCACTTGATTCAAATCATGATTTTTATTATTTTTTATCTGCAGCCCGCGTCTTTTAAAAAAATTAAAACAGAATAATCAATGAAAAGCCGAATTTAACCTTATATGTGGAAGTTTGAATTTCAGTTTACTATAATGGAAGAGGATGTCAGATAAGACCAGTATTACAACAAAAATGATTCACCGCATTATCAGCTCGGCCCTTGAATGGCTTCGTGACGGCAGAAGTTTCTCTTCTCCTGTCATTGAATACCCAGGGGAAGCGGGGTGAACGGACGTTTTTACATCAATATCACCAAAGTTAATGAGCATAACATCCATCTCCAGGAGATTCTTGTTGCAAATGACGGTGAAAACCGGATTTTCCGTAACTGGAGTTTCAAAAAAGACGGTTACTGGCAGGTTTTAAGCCTCGAACGCGAGGGTAAACATGTAATCCTTGTTAACCTGCTCGATGAACTTTCAGATCTTAATATCCGTATAGACAGCATATACCGCCGACTTAATAATTCCGGTTTCTACTATACCGAAGAGTTTATTGCGGCCGATTATGATTACAGTTTTGAGAAGCTTTCTCTGTCCAAAGGCAGGATTTCCCGTTTTTTTAGCGGAATTTACAACGAACTGGCTCTTCATCCGGCGGTTTTTGTACCCATCCTGTCCCTTGCTGTTCTTGTTCTTGCCTTTTTTGTAGGAAGCTATTTTGTTCAGGTTAACCGGATACAGAAGGGCCTGGATGTAACTATTGACGAATATCTTCTTCAGATAGGCAATCAGATGAAGAATATCGATTCTTTCATGGCAGATGCGGGCGGCGAGCTCGAAGTGCTGAAAGAAAATATGGAGAAATCAAAGGCTGACTTCGATTTCAACCGTCATAATGCATATGTGAATGTCATGCGCCTTGCGGAGGAGCTTACAAAGTATCTTCCCGCCCGAAAGGAAGCCTACCGTCTGATAGCCTCGAATATTCTTGAATCTGTTTTCCTACGGTGAAATCATATATGAAATGTCTCAGCTTCCGTCTGAAGAGTATCAGGCGAGAATTTTTCTGGCTACCGAGGAACAGAGGGTTAACCCGCTCAGCCGCTATGCGCCTGTTTTCAGTGAGATGATATACCCGGTTGAGGTAGCAGGTCTTGATAATGACGGCCGCGGCTTTCGTATTACCGACGGATATATGGAGAAGCGTGAAGACCCTCTCGGTTCAGGAGGAGTTTCTCCGCATTTCGCTGTTGATATCATCAATGTTGCCAATATTGATTTTATTTCCTATGCGGGTGAGATAGTCAGGGAAGGCATGCCGAATGGTGATGTAGTCGCCTCTTTTGAGGGGGTTGTAAAGCGTACTATGGAGAATGATTCCCGCTACGGAAATACTGTAGAAATATCACATGCACTCTCCCGGGAGATAAAGACTCTATATCCTGATGCTGAAGCCTGGACAACCTTCTATGCTCATCTTTACGAAGATATTCCGGTCAAAAAGGACGACTGGGTTAATACCGGTGATACTATCGGACTCATAGGCAACACAGGCCGATCTACCGGTCCCCATCTTCATTTTGAAGTTCGTATTTATCGTAAATCCGGAGCCTATTCAGATGCTGACGGTAACCGTTACGACAAGGTCAATCCATTTCCGCTCAGCAATAAAAAGAAAAGCTGAAATTCTTGAAATACCGCTATGCAGCTGTGATTCCGGCAGCAGGCTTCTCTTCCCGAATGGGGCAGACCAAGGCTCTTATGGATATAGGCGGGTTTCCGGCGGTTGTACGTATGATCAGAATGTTCAGGCTTTGCTGGTCTGTCTGATATCATTGCTGTTACGGGGCATGATTCAGTGAATATTACCGCTGCAGTAGAAAATACCGGTGCCCGTGCAGTTTACAACTCCGATTATCCGGAAGGCATGTTCACCTCGGTAAAGGCAGGGATAAGAGCCGCAGATCCCGCCGATGCGGTATTCATGCTGCCTGTTGATATTCCGCTTGTGACTGCATTTACAATAATTTCAATGATTGAACGCTATGAAGTATCTCCCGGCAGGATTGTTTATCCGGTGTTTAATGGGAAGCGGGGACATCCTCCGCTTATCCCAGCTGAAATTTTCAATGACATTTTATCATACCCCGGGGAGGGGGGACTGAAAAAGATTCTTGAATCACATGAGAATATATCTTTTGAGCTTGATATAGATGACCCGGCAATTCTTAAGGATATGGATACCGCAGAGAACTATGCACAGCTTGTTGATTTCTATGCTGAGTGCCAGTATCCCGTGCCGGACAGGTGTCTGAGCTTGCTGGAATATTATAAGCTGCCGCAGGCGGTAATTGAACACAGTAAAAAAAACTGCCGAACTGGCAGCAGATATAGGAAGTCGTCTGAATTCCGAAGGGCTGGAGCTTTCCGTTCCCTTGCTGAGGACGGCCGGATTGCTTCATGATATTGCAAAAACACGTCCTGATCATGCTGCCCGGGGTGCCGGTATTCTTCGGCTCCACGGCCTCGATGCTGCTGCCGATATTACCGCAGTTCATATGGAACCGGGATTCAATGCAGGTGAAACTCTATCTGAGGCTTCTATACTGTATCTGGCAGATAAACTTCTGTCAGGTACCGAAATAAGAACTCTTAATGATCGGAGGGCTGAGTCCATTGCAAAAAAAGGTGCTTCGCCGGAAATTGTTGAGGCTGTGAACCGCCGGTTTGATGCTGCAGAGGCAATCAGGGTGGAAGTAGAAAGAATACTGAAGCAGCCCCTTTTTTAATCTGATTTTTTTAGTACGCAGACGGTCTCCAGGTGATAGGTCTGGGGAAACATATCAAGCGGCTGTATTAGTGTAGTCTCATATGCCTGTTCACTGAAATATTTTATATCCCTTACAAGGTCCGGCGGTGAGCATGAAACGTAAATAACCAGGGGTACCTTGAGTTCTGCGATTGCAGAGGCATGCTTTTTCAGCCCCCTTCTGGGAGGGTCAATGATAAGGCAGTCTGATTTTTTTATCTCACCCAGAATTCTATTAATTGAGTGATCAATATTTCGTTCGTGGTATTCAATTCTGCAGCTTGAACTGACTTTCAGTGCGGCTTCTTCATTTGCCTTCTTAATTGCATTTATTGAATAATCCCAGCCGATTATCGATGATGCCCTGCCGTGAAACTGAAGCGACAGATTGCCGTCACCGCAGAATAAATCTGCTGCCTTGAACTGCCTATTTCCAAAATGATCTGTCACAGCAGCATATACAATCTGACGCAGTTTTTCATTCATCCGGCTGTTAACCTGGACGAAATCTGCACCGGGATCTTTTTCGCTGTAGCGGATGAGAGTGTTGGCGCTTCCGGAATCATCAATCCAGGCATCAAGTCCTGCAGCATGGCCTTTGAGCGTGGGAACTGCCGTCCCTTCAAGCCTTTTATCAAGAAGCATGCATTCACTGATTCTCATGAACTGTTTGGATGCACGTTTATAGAAGCCTTTCTCGGTTTGGCCGCTGTGCCGGTTTTTATGCAGCTTAAATCTGGCTATGCGGCGGTAATGAAACTCATCATCAGAACCTGTAACCGGCAGTATCATTGATGCTGCATTATCCTGACCGGTTTTCAGGAAAGCACTTTTTAGTTCCCGCTCTTTTTCATACAGCTGTGTTTCATAGTTGATATGCTGCCACTGGCAGCCGCCGCATGTCCCGAAATATCCGCACGGTGCAGCCCTTCTGGATGCTGAAGGTTCAATGATTCTAACTATTTCAGCCTTCCTGTAGTTTTTTTCTTTTCGGGTTATCTTAACTTCAAGCAGGTCCCCGGGAGCACTGAAGGGCACAAAGTAAACAATATTTTCATGACGGCCTATTCCGTCACCGCCGTAGGAAAGTGTATCAATTCTTAATTTGAGAGTATCCATCGCTGCATAATAGCTTAGATCAATATTTTACAGCAACGGTCGAAGCATCGATCCTGTGTATTCTCACGGCTATTCCGTAGAGTTCCGACAGTTTTTCCTCTGTAAAAAGCTCATGAAGGCTTCCGAATTCAATATTTCCTTTCTGCGGCATCATAACAAGGCTGTCGGCAATATCTGCTGCGGATTCCGGTGAATGAGTTGTGAGAATTACAGTACGGTTTTCATCTTTGAATGTCTTTATAATATCAAGCATATGCCTGCGCCTTGACGGATCCAGGTGATTGGACGGTTCATCAAGCAGGAGTATCCCAGGTTCCTGGGCAAGCGATCTGGCCATCAGCATGGTTCTGGCTTCACCTCCGCTGAGCGTCGGTATTTTTTGTTTTTCTATATAGCTTCCGCTGACCCTCTCGAGGGCTGCTTTTACAGCTTTGTAATCTATTCTGCCGGGCTGCTGGAGCGGTTGAAGATGTGGAGCCCTGCCGAGAAGTACATATTCCTGAACCGTATAATCAAAGCTGAGGTTTTCTGTTTGAGGCAGGAGGCTGACAGTCCGTCCCCTTTCCGCAGAACCCAGGCTTTCAAGCTGCCGGTCTCCAATCAGGATTCGCCCCGAGTCGGGTTTTAGCCAGCCCAGAAGCAGGTGCAGCAGGGTCGTTTTGCCCGAACCGTTCGGGCCGATTACTGCACATATCTCACCTTGAGGAATCTCCAATGTGAGATCGTCAATTATCTTTCTTCCGCCGTATGAAAAGCTAATATTTTCAAGCTTATATGAATAATTCATCAGCCTGCAGCCTCCGTTTCGGGTCTGGTCATTATCAGAATGAACAGCAGGACTCCGATTAAAGCTGTCAGAATGCCAAGGGGAATTTCTCCAGGTAGAAGTACTCTGGCAATATCATCGCAGAGCAGTCCGAATATACCTCCTGCAAGTGCTGAGCCGGGAAGGGCGTATCTTGCATCCGCTCCAAAGAGCCTGCGTGAGAGATGGGGTACAATCAGCCCCGCCCACTGGACAATGCCGGCAAGTGATATCATTGCAGTGACCGGAATAACTGCAAGGAATAGTACGGCCGGTCTTCCGGTTTTCGGGTTTATTCCCAGGCTGTATGCTGTCTGGTCTGCTGCTGAAAATACGTTCATACGCCATCTGAACAGGAGCAGAATTATAATTGGAATGACAACCAGAGGAAGCACCGTGAGGATCTGTTTTGATGTTATTCCTGATAAGCCGCCCAGAAGCCAGAATGTCAGCTCCGGAAGCTGGGTTAATGGGTCGGCAAGGGTTTTTATAAGACCAAGCCCGGATGAGAAAAGGGCTGAAACAGCTATCCCTGCAAGAATAAGCCTTAGAAGCCAGCCTCCGAACCTTAGTTTATGGGCAATAAGATAACTGAGAACAAGGCCTGCGAGACCGAATACAGCAGCCGAGGCCTGTATCCACAGCATTGCATGTCCTCCAAGCAGTATAGCAAGTCCTGCGCCGAATGCTGCTCCCTGACTTACCCCGAGGAATCCCGGCTCTACAAGCGGATTTGAAAATATAAGCTGAAAAATAAAACCTCCGCAGCCCAGTGCCGTCCCCAGTAGAACTGCAGCTGTGCAGCGGGGCAGCCGGATTGATAGAAATATCTTTAACGCCATGGGGTCGGTTTTTAGTGTTGAGATACTGTTAATTCCAGGTCCGGGGTAGCGGCCGAGCAGGAGTGAGAGTGCGAAAATTAAGATCAGTCCGGCTGAAAGCAGAAACAGCCCGGTGCGCGGAGAAAGTCCGTGCCTTCTCACCTGTAATCTCCTGTGAGTCTTGAAACAATTTCTGTACGGGTTTTCTCCCTGTCAAATCCATAAACAGTGCTGTAAAAGCTGAAAAGCTTTTCATCAAGCCTTCCGGCAGGGAAGACATCAGGATGAAGCTTGGAGCCAAGCCAGTTCAATCCCAGTATCCATCTTGGATCGGGTTGGTCCCAGCTTAAAAAATCGCCCGGAAAGGCAAGAATATCTGCTTCAAGAAGCTGCCAGAGCGGATCTTCTTTTAACTCCGCGGTGGCGGCAGATGAATCATCATGATAGGTAACTATAAGTATTTTTTCTGCCTTCCATGCCGCTATCTGTTCAAATGAAACAGTCTGCCAGCTCTCCGCCTTAAATCCTTCGAGCCAGACCGGCTCGCCTCCGGCCCATTGAACCATCCGCGTCTGGATCCAGTCTGTGGGCGGCACTTTCAGTGATCTGCTTCCGCCTTTTATGCTGTAATAAAGAAAAAGGACCCTGGGTTTTGGGATTTCCGATCGCGAAACAAGTGTCTGCGCTTCAATTCTTTCTTCTGAGAAATAAGCTCTCAGCTCTTCCGCCCGCAATGGATTTCCGAAAAGTTGCCCGAGCATCTTCAGTTCCTCGTCATACTGTTCAGGCGACTCCATATTTATAAAAATCAGGGGGATTCCAAGTTCTTTCAGTTTTCCGGCTGCACCGCGCATATAGCTTTTAAGGATTATTGCGGAAGGTTTATATGAGGCTGCTGTTTCCGGCTGGATTTCCATATCCAGAACAGCCTTTGCTTTAAAATCAGGATCTACAAGTTGCTGAAAGCTTCCACCGGCCTGGCTGGTACTTCCCATGGCAATAAGGGCTTCGGGAGCCTCCGGAAACATATAAAGCATGTTTAATACAAGTGTATTTCCCCTTCCCCAACATATAATCCGCGGAGGCTGTGCACGTTCAGCAGAGTCGGCAATAACTGAAGTTACGGATATCACTGCAAAAAAAAGAATAATGGCAGTATATTTAATTTTTGTAATTCTCATAGCAGGATCCTGTAAAACTGAAATATATAAGCTTCTTGCAAAACTAACCGGATTTTGCAAGAAGCTTATATATTTTGTCACAGGGGAAGGGTTCATGCAATTGATATTTTTTTCGAAATATGCTTTAATACAGCATCAGCACAGTTGCTGACTATTTTAATGATAATTTATATTTTTATTCATGAATTATTAACATTCATGGTATAGTATATTATATATAAGAAAAAGAATTGTTTCAGATGACGGAACCCTGGTTACATCGGCGGACAGAGGATCTTACGATTGAGGGTTTATCATCTGATTTTTTTTGCCCTGATAAAAACAGCGTTTATAAGAAGCTGACTTAACATAAAAAAAGAGGATGAAGCGCTAGGCTGCATCCTCTTTTTATAATTAATAAAAGAATTAGATACCGATTTTGGTCTTAAGACCGAAGGTTACTACACCGCCGCTCGCAATATCGAAAACACCACCATCAGTAGCCAGCCAGTTAACAAATACTCCCATTCCGGTGAAGAGGTTGTCATTCTTTGTGAAAAAGTCGTAATCAAGACCTGCGCCGAAAGTAACTACTGGAGCAAGTGCAACTGTTGCACCTGTGAACAGTGAAATATAGGCGTTTTCTACAGGGCTTACAGTTACGTTAACTGCTGATAAGTCTGTACCACCGATGTCGAAAAACTTGAATCCGCCGCTGAATGTGTTGCTGAAGTTGTAATCAACTCCGTAAACCTGTGTTGCATCAATTGTGTCGGCAACCATGTCATAAGCTGCACCTGCTCCAAGTGTGAAACTGAAGTGATCGGGACCTTCTGCAAATGCGCCTGCTGTTGCAACTAAAGCCACCAGCATAATCAGTACTATTTTTTTCATTAAGTACTCCTTTAAATAGTTTTGGATATTAAGTTAATAAAATGATTCTTCCGGGTCAATAAATACTGTGGTTTTCATTACTTTTTTGGGTAATAAAGTATACTTCAGGCACCGTACATTATCCAAGTGCCCTGATTACGGCTGTTGTCAGACAAGCGGCATATGATCGTTTGTCAGAGCGCTGCCGTCTTCGGCTGTTACTGTATACGTTACCGGTGAAGTGAAATCATGATTCAATTTCTTATTGTGTTATTTACCCACAGATTATAAAATGTCCTCCAGAGGTCCTTATGAAAAAAAAATACGTCGGTGCGGTTGATCAGGGCACCACAAGCACAAGATTTATACTTTTTAATGAAAAGGGTCTGATAGAACATTCCTATCAGCTTGAACATAGGCAGATATTTCCAAAACCGGGCTGGGTTGAACATGACCCAATTGAAATATGGGAGAAAACCTGCACGGTTATTACAGAAACACTTAAAAGAAACAGTATCAGTCCTGATGAAATTGATTCCATCGGTATAACAAACCAGCGTGAAACAACAGTGGTCTGGGATCGCTATACGGGAAAACCTCTGCACAATGCCATTGTCTGGCAGGATACCAGGACCGGCGAGCTTATTGTCCGGGCCTCGGGGTCTGAAGGACCTGACCGTTACCGTGAAAAGGTGGGGCTGCCTCTGAATACCTATTTTGCGGGCTCGAAAATGCAGTGGCTGTCGGAAAATTCTGATGAGGTTAAATCGGCGGTTGAAAAGGGAAGGGCCGTCTTTGGAACAATAGATTCCTGGGTTGTTTGGAACCTTACAGGCGGTGCAGACGGAGGTTCATTTGTTACTGATGTTACCAATGCCAGCAGAACTCTTCTGATGGATCTAAAAACACTGCAGTGGGATTCCGGGATGATGGAAGTTTTTAACGTTAATCCCGATTCTCTTCCCGAAATCCGGTCTTCCTCAGCTGCTGAACCATACGGATTCACCAGGAAAGACGGGCCATTCGGTGCTTGCATACCCGTCTGCGGTATCCTTGGAGACCAGCAGGCTGCAATGTTCGGGCAGGCCTGTTTTAATCAGGGAAATAGCAAGAATACCTACGGAACCGGCTGTTTTATGCTGGCAAATACCGGTGAAGATATCGTTCATTCTAAATACGGGCTTTTAACCACTGTCCTGTACAGAATAGGTAAGGAAAAGCCCTGTTATGCCCTGGAAGGCTCAGTTGCTGTCGCAGGATCTCTTGTTCAGTGGATACGGGATAATCTTGGGCTGATACAGAATTCTCCCGAGATAGAGGAACTTGCACTGAAGGTTGATGATAACGGCGGAGTTTATTTTGTTCCTGCTTTCTCCGGATTATTTGCCCCCAGATGGCGTCCTGATGCAAGGGGACTGATAATCGGCCTGACCGGTTATGCAAACTCCTCTCACATTGCACGTGCTGTACTTGAATCAACAGCTTTTCAGACACTTGAAATCTTCGACGCGATGGAGAAGGATGCGGGTATTGAAATTGATTCTCTGAAGGTTGACGGCGGAATGACTGCCAATAACCTGCTGATGCAGTTTCAGGCTGATCTGCTTGATGTCCCGGTAATAAAACCCGTTGTAGCTGAAACCACCGCTCTGGGAGCTGCCTATGCTGCCGGTCTTGCAACAGGGTTCTGGGCTGATCGCAGGGAACTTTCTGAACACTGGATTGAAGACAGACGCTGGCTTCCGAAGATGAGCGGTAGTGAAAGAGAGTCAAGGTTTAAGGGCTGGAACCGCGCAGTGGAAAGAACATATAACTGGGAGCTGTAAGAAAATGACCCTGATTCCGTTTTTTGCGAGGTTTTCGCTCGGTTATTATCTGAATATTGTGATGTATTTCATTGTTTTAGGTGTTACGATCAGAATTCTTCTTGATAACCGGAATCCCAGCTGGTCAATATCAATGCTTCTGATTCTGTATTTTATTCCTATACTTGGACTCTTTATTTATTTCTTTAACGGCGTTGACTGGAAAAAACGGAAGATTGTAAAACACATCCCCGAACGTATTTTTAAAAAGAATCTGAGCGATCTTATTGAGAAACAGACCAGCTTTCTTGAGAATGTTCCTTCAGACTTCGAAAACGACAGTGTAAAAATTATCAGAATGCTGCTGAACAGCAGCGGTTCGATAATGACAATGAATAACGCCTGCACAATTTTTAATTCGGGCGAAGATCTTTTCAAGGAGCTGATGGGAGATCTGAAAAACGCTGAACGTTCAATTCATATGGAGTACTTCATCTGGAGATCTGATGAACTTGGACAGCAGATAAAGGATATTCTTATCAGCAAGGCGAAAGCCGGGGTAGAGGTAAGGCTGCTTTTTGACGGTGTCGGATGTTTTCGTGCAATGAGCCTGAAATATAAACGGGAGCTTAGAAAAGCCGGTATAAAGATTCGTTATTTTCTTGATCCGCTGAATCCGTTCACAGGATGGCTTCTGAACTACTGTAATCACCGGAAAATTCTTGTTATTGATGGAAAAACCGGATTTACAGGAGGAATGAATATAGGCCAGGAGTATATTGACGGCGGAAAGCGCTTTGAGACATGGCGTGATACGCACATGAGACTTGAGGGAGATACTGTAAATCTTCTGCAGGCGGTATTTATGGCCGACTGGGAAAACAGCGGCGGAAAACTTATCAGTGAAGAGAAATACATTATACCATCTGATATCTATCATACCGATCTGCCTATGCAGATAATTACAAGCGGTCCCGATTCCGACTGGCACAGCCTGAAAGAGCTGTTTTTTACTCTTATTTCAAATGCAAATGAGGAAGTCTTTATAGCAAGTCCTTACTTTGTAATTGATTCTGCAATTGAAGAAGCAATTATTACTGCCGCCCTTTCGGGAGTCAGGATAAAGATAATCATGTGCGGAGCCCCGCCTGATAAGTGGATTCCCTTCTGGGTTGCCCAAACTTACTATGAACGGCTGATAGCTGCAGGAGCTGAGATTTACCAGTATCAGAAGGGCTTTTATCACAGTAAATTCATTACCGTAGACTCCAAAATTGCAACATTGGGTACCTGTAACATGGATATCCGAAGCTTTCAGCTTCATTACGAAATAAATGCAATGTTTTATGATTCAGTTAAGGCTGAGCAGCTAAGAACTGTTTTTATGGAGGACCTGTCCCACAGCAGAAAAGTTACACTTGAAGACTGTGAGCGGCTTTCATTTCTGAGCAAGCTGCGAAACTCTATCTTCAGGATCTTCTCGCCTCTTCTCTGAACTCCAAAATACCAGGATAAAAAAAGACTCCCGGGGGGTGCCCGGGAGCGGAAGGTTTATTATCAGGCCGATATCATAGATCCGGATTCGGAACCATAAAGTCTCTGATTACTGCCAGGAGATCAGCATAGCCTGCGAGGAAGCCCCGCAGTGTCCGGGCTGTTGCTCCGAAAGTTTCAAATTCTTCATGTGTAAGACCGTCCGGTTCGTATGCTTTGATAAAATCAGGGAATTTCTTTTTAAGCTCATCAATAATTGCAGGATCAACAGGGTCATCCATTCTCGGTTTAACCTTAACATCCGACTGGTTGAACTGTACCTGCCATTTGTATGGAATAGTAAGAACTACATCACCGCCGATGAATTCACTCCACTGAAGGTGGTTTCTGTATGCTGCAGCAAGAAGTCTTGTTCGAAATCCCTTCTCGTTGTAATACTTGTATGCATTCTTGAAAACTGCTACACCGGCCCAGTCAAGGACGCCCGGAGTAACTGCAATGTTTTCTTTGCCTGCAATTACTTTCAGCCAGTCGTCAATTCGGCCGACCATTATGGTGCAGACGGGGGTCATTTTTGATACATCCTTACCTTCTGCTTCACGTCTCTTAAGCCCTCTTTCTACGGCTTCTGCAACTGCCACAGCCTGCGGACATGAAAAACTAACAGTTGCATTTATGTTTACACCGGCGTATGTTGCTTCTTCAATTGCTTTTACACCTGCTGCGGTCACAGGCATTTTTACCATCATGTTTTCGGCCAGTGTATTGAATCCTATAGCCTGATCAGCCATTTTTTTCCAGTCACGGTAATATTGTGCGTTGGTTTGTATACTGATGCGTCCTTTCATTCCGTCATATTTTTTGAAGACAGGCATAAGAAGCTCTGCGCCTTTAACAGCCATTTCTTCATTGAGTTTCCAGGCGATATCGATCTCGGTAGCTTCAGGCATTTCCTTAACAAGCTCTTTGATCCTGTCTTTCCAAAGATGCATCTCCTTTTTCAGCACATTTCCAACAATAACGGGGTTTGTTGTAGCTCCTGTTGCTCCGTTTTCGATTGAATATTTAAGCTCTTCGATAGAACATGAATCATTCCACACGTCGGTTGCTGTTGTTTCAACAGTCTCGTGAAGCGGACTTTTGTATCCCATAAATGTCTCCTTCTGGATTGGTTTCGTATCTATGCAAGAAGTTTAAGGCTTTATTTATACTTTGTCAATTGTCAGACAATATGAAATTGTGATTTTATTACAATATGAGAATATTCATCGAATCTGTTCGAATAGATAAAAAATTACTGCAAACGTTTGTATGATAACGATAAAAAAATCACTTTATATCGGAAAACTGGACTAATGTTTTACATAATAAAAATATGTGCATTTTTTCTAAAAACAATGTAAATAATTATAAGATATAGAAATAAGGGCAATTTATCAGGAAAAACTTTTCTGTTGACAAAGAAACAATCTAGAATGATAATATGATTAAATGACAACGTTTGCAAAGAAAGCTAAAACAATTCATTAAGGAGGATTATTTAATGAAGAAAGGTTTGTTAGTACTTGTAGTATTACTGGCGATTGCAGGAACAGTTTTCGCCGGTGGACAGCAGGATGCAAAGAGCGGATTTGAAGTAGGTTATGTTTGTAACAATTTTAACGACACATTCCAGACCTACGTTATGGATGCTGCGGAAGCTTATTTCAACGAAAACGCAGACATCACAATTACTCTTCAGGATGCACAGGAAGATGTTATCAAGCAGCAGGATCTTGTTAACATTTTTATCGCACAGGGTGTAGATGCTCTGATCGTAGTACCGGTTGATACCAGTGCTATGGGACCGATCGTAACTGCAGCAAATGAAGCAGGTATACCTCTCTGCTTTGTTAACAGAAACCCCTATGGCCAGGATGACCCACCCGCAAATGTTTACTATGTAGGTTCACAGGAAATTATTGCAGGTCAGCAGCAGATGAATGCAATGGGTGAGCTTCTCGGCGGAAAGGGCGGAGTTGCTATCCTTATGGGTAAACTTGATAACGAAGGCGCTCTTAAGAGAACCGAAGGTAACGAACAGGTTATCAGTGAAAAATATCCCAATATTAAGATTCTTGCAAAAGAAACCGGAAACTGGCAGAGAGACCAGGGTATGGTACTTACAGAGAACTGGCTGACTGCATATGGCTCAGATCTTAACGGTATTCTTGCCAACAATGATGAAATGGCACTCGGTGCTGTGGAAGCTCTCAAGGCTGCAGGAAGACAGGATATTTATGTAATGGGTGTTGATGCTATACCTGATGCAAAGGTAGCAGTAGGTAGCGGCGACCTTGCAGCAACAGTTCTCCAGGATGCTGTTGGTCAGGGTAGAGGAAGTGCCATGGTTATTCATGAAGCACTTAAAGGCGCTACACCGGACAAGATCACATGGATACCGTTCGTTCTTATTACAAAAGAAAATCTTGCTGATTTTCAGTAAAAAGAACTGTTAGACAAAAAGGGAAAAGAGCAGTCTTTTCCCTTTTTTTAAACTGAAATGGAGTTTTAGATGGACGAAGATAAGATTCTTCTGAAAATGTCGAATATTGTAAAAACTTTTCCGGGTGTTCAAGCCCTGAAAGGTGTAGAGCTGATCGTTAAGAAAGGTGAGATCCATGCCCTTATGGGAGAAAATGGAGCCGGAAAATCGACCCTTGTAAAATGTTTAGCCGGTATTCACAGTCAGACTTCCGGAGAGATCCTTTTTGACGGAAAAATCCGGGAAAATTATAACACGGCTCAGGCACTACGCATGGGTATCTCCATGATTCACCAGGAATTAAGCCCTGTACTTCACAGGACTATCATGGAGAACATATGGCTTGGCAGAGAGCCTCTCAACAAGTTCGGGCTGGTTGATCACAATAAAATGTATGAGATGACCAAAGATGTCCTCAAACAGATCGATCTTAAAGAAGATCCCCGAACTTTAATGGTTAATCTGACTGTAGCAAAGATGCAGATGATTGAAATAGCCAAGGCTGTTTCCTATGATTCAAAACTCATTATTATGGATGAGCCCACATCAGCCCTTACGGATAAGGAAGTAAATCATCTTTTTGAGATCATGAGAAAGTTAAAGGCTCAGGATAAGAGCATCATATATATTTCACACAAGCTTGATGAAATTTACGAGATAACGGACCAGGTTACAGTATACAGGGACGGTGATTATATCGGTTCCGAAAAAACCACTGAGCTGTCTGTAGATCGAATGATAAATATGATGGTTGGACGTAATGTCGATGAAATGTTTCCGAAAATTCCCTGCGAGATTGGTGATGTAAAGATGGAAGTTAAAAACCTTACACATCCGACATCTTTCAGTGATGTATCATTCACTGTCAGAAAGGGGGAGATTCTTGGTTTTGCCGGGCTGGTAGGAGCCGGAAGAACCGAGGTGATTGAAACTATTTTCGGAATCAGAACAAGACAGTCCGGTGAAATTCTGATTGACGGTAAACCGGTCAAGATTGATTCTCCAAGGGATGCCATAAAACTTAAATTGGCACTTCTGACCGAAGACAGGCGCCTTTCGGGTATCTTCCCAATGCTTTCAGTAAGACTGAATATGGCAATAGCTACCATTCCCAAGTTTCTTAACCGTGCCGGTCTGCTGAAAACTAAAAAGCTCAAGGACACCTGTGATGAGTATGTAACAAAAATACAGGTTAAGACACCAAGTCTGATGCAGCGGATTGAAAACCTCAGCGGAGGAAACCAGCAGAAAGTACTGGTAGCGCGCTGGCTGATGACTGATCCGGAAATTCTTTTTCTGGACGAGCCTACAAGGGGAATTGATGTAGGTACCAAGGCTGAAATACACAAGCTGATCACTAAACTTGCAGGTGAGGGTAAATCAATAATAATGGTTTCCTCAGAGCTGCCGGAAGTTATGGGAATGAGCGACAGAATAGTTGTAATGCATGAGGGCCGGGTAACAGGGATTGTTGATAACGATGAATCACTGACACAGGAAGTATTGATGTCATACGCGACCAATACTCATTCCGGCAACAAGACGGCATAAGGAGGAAAATAATGAGCGATGTTAAATCGAGTTTTAATAATGCTGCTTTAAAGCAGACGCTTCAAAAATATGGAATTGTATTCGTACTTATTTTAATGATTATCGGGTTGAGTATAGCCTCTCCGGCATTCCTGAGTCCGCATAATATTTTTAATGTTCTCACCCAGAGCGCAATCTTTGGAATTATGGCCCTGGGACTTACGTTTGTAATTATTGCAAAGGGAATTGACCTTTCAGTAGGTTCCGTTCTCGCCTTTTCAGGTGTTGTTGCTGCAAGTCTGGCTCAGGCTGCTACCGCAACTACAAAATATTTTCCCAACCTTCCGGAACTTCCGGTTTTTGTACCTATTCTGGCCGCACTTGCAATAGGTGCTCTCTGCGGAGGTATAAGCGGTGCGCTTATAGCTAAAACCAGAATACCGGCATTCATTGCCACGCTGGGTATGATGACTGTTGCCAGGGGTTTTGCGCTTATCTATTCAGACGGTAAACCTGTAAGTACACTCATTCCCGGAATGACAGCGCTTGGAGGAAAGCTTTTCGGATTCCTTCCTATACCGGTAGTTATCTATGTAATAATGATAATAATCAGTTCGATCCTGCTGAACTACACAAGATTCGGAAAGAATACATATGCCATTGGCGGTAATATTACCGCTGCTGAGATTTCCGGCGTTAATGTAAGCAAGAACCTCATCGGTATATATGCTTACAGCGGTCTTCTGGCAGGTCTTGCGGCTGTTGTTTTTGCCGGACGTGTAGGGTCTGTTCATCCCGGTGCTGCAACCGGTTATGAGCTTACTGCAATTGCAGCAACAACAATCGGCGGAACCAGCCATTCAGGCGGTATCGGAACAATATGGGGAGCCTTTGTAGGTGCTCTGGTTCTGGCTGTTATGAGAAACGGTCTTACTCTTCTTGGTGTTGATGCCTACTGGCAGCAGGTTACTGAGGGTGCAATAATTGTTGTTGCAGTTATTATCGATATGCGTAAAAACGCTAAAAAGAAATAATCAGGATCGAAATGAATACAGTAAGAATTGGTTCTGTAGGTCTGGGAAGACTCGGTCTTGCCCATGCTGAGAATATAACAAACAGGATTCAGGGAGCGCAGCTTACAGCGCTCTGTGATCTTGATGAAAAGAAACTCAATGCAACAGCAGACAGACTTGGTGTAAAAAACAGGTTTACATCTTTTGATGACATGATTAAATCAGATGAAATAGATGCTGTTGTTCTCGTTTCTCCCTCCGCAATGCATACCGGGCAGATTGAAGCTGCACTTGCCGCAGGAAAGCATGTGTTTTCTGAAAAACCGCTCGGGGTTACTGTTGAGGAATGTCTGAAAGCCGAGAAGGCTGTAGAAAAATATTCCGACAAGGTTTTTATGCTTGGCTTTATGCGGCGTTTTGATGAATCATACAAATATGCCCATGACAAGGTTGCTGCAGGAGAAATCGGTACTCCGGTTCTGTTCAGATCCTACAGTCAGGATCCCGAAAAGTTTATCGATGGAGCAATAGCGTTCGCCCCGCACAGCGGCGGGCAGTTTCTTGATATGGCTGTACATGATATAGACCTTGCCAGGTGGTTCCTAGATGATGAGCCTGAAACAGTTTATGCAATAGGCGGCTGTTATGCTCATCCTGAATTCGCACAGTATCAGGACGGTGACAATGTTTCGGCTTTAATGAAATTCAAAAAAGGCGCTATGGCTTTCCTGTTTGCAGGAAGAACTGCACCTCACGGATATAATGTAGAAACCGAAATAATCGGCACAAAGGGAACCCTTCGAATCGCATCGGTACCCCAGAAAAACCTTGTTGAAATACTGGACCCATATGGTGTAAGAAGAGAATGCAGTGAAAACTTTCTGGAAAGATTTGAATCAAGTTACGTTAATGAAATCCAGGAATTTGTTGACTGCATAATAAAAAATAAAAAACCCGGAGTTACCGTCTATGACGGAACGAGAGTTTCAGAGATAGCATACAAATGCAAAGAGGCTTTTGAGAAGGGCGAAATGTTGAGGTTTTAAGTGAAGCGATCCCAGGTTACGATCAAAGATATAGCTGAAATTGCAGGAGTAAGCTTTTCCACAGTTTCCCGCTGTCTGAACGACAGTTCCGTTGTTTCGCCGGAGACTAAGAAGAAGGTCTGCGATATTGCGGATAAAATGGGCTTTGAGTTCAACTCTTCAGCGCGGGGGCTGATTACTTCCACAGTGGGAACTGTCGGAATTATTCTTCCGGAACAGTTTACCGAGATTTCAGTTAACGTATACCACGGGATGCTTATGAACAGCCTGCGGACAAGCCTTGAAAAGGCTGATGTGGATTTGATAGTTACTTATCAAAAGAACCATTTTACAGGCAAAAACAATATTATGAGGCTGGTAACGCGGCGGAAAATAGACGGACTGATAATGCTGGTTGAGAATATTGAACAGGAAACCCTGGATTTTCTCGAAGCAAGATCTGTCCCCTTTGTCTGCACTCATTATCCGCCTGCCGATAACATCAAAAATCAGGATGTTATCTATACAGATCACTATGCAGGCGGCAAACTGGTGGCTGAACATCTTATGGGAAAGGGCAGGAGCCGGTTTATGATTCTTGCTGTTGAGGATGTACACCTGGAGTTTCAGCTTCGTGAAAAAGGCTTCACAAAGGTAGTGAAGGAAGCCGGATTTGAAGTCGCAAGGTTTGAAACAAAGTCGGTATTCAATGCTGCTTATGAGACAACTAAGTCGATGATTGATGAGGTTAGAAAGTACGATGCAGTTTTCGCTCTTAATGATCTCATGGCACTCGGAACCATAAAAGCGCTGCTTGAAGCGGGTATCCGGGTTCCTGAAGATGTTGCGGTAGTCGGCTACGACGACAGTGAGTTCAGCCGTTACAGTGTTCCTATGCTGACTTCTGTGCATCAGCCCAAGGAAGAACTTGCCATGTTTGCGTGTCAGCGGCTTTTTCATCAGATGGAAAAGAAAAAAGAGAAGCAGGAGTTTCTGAAGAAATTGATGAGTATTCAGCCTGTTCTTATAGAAAGAGATTCCACCTGATACTTTTTAAATTCTTTATTTAGAGAAGGTAAGTTATGGATAAAAACAAAATTAAGCTGGGTATGGCCCCCATAGGCTGGACCAATGATGATCTTCCCGATCTGGGAAGTGAAAACTCTTTTCAGCAGTGTGTAAGTGAAATGGCTCTCGCCGGATTTACCGGTTCTGAGGTCGGAAATAAGTATCCCTCCGATGCTGCTGAGCTGAAACCCTATCTTGATATCAGGGGAATAAAGATCTGCAATCAGTGGTTCAGTTCATTTCTGTGTTCACAGCCCTATGCCGAAGTTGAGAAGGCTTTCCGGACGCAGCTTTCATTTCTGAAAGCTCTTGGAGCTGATGTTATCGGTCCTTCAGAGCAGACCAGATCAAGTCAGGGGCAGGCTGTTCCTGTATTTTCCGGTAAGGCTGTTTTTGACAATGAAGAGTTTAAAAAGCTCACTGACGGAATGAACAAGCTCGGAAAAATAGCAAAAGATGAAGGACTCAGGCTCGCTTTCCATCATCACATGGGGACAGGTGTACAGACTATTGAAGAAACCGAACGTTTTCTTAACGATACCGACCCTAATCTTGTCTATCTGCTTTTTGATTCCGGACATTTTGCCTATGCAGGGCAGGATCCGGTTGCAGCCCTGAAGAAGTTTATCAGCAGGGTAGGACATGTTCATCTTAAAGACATCAGATCTGATGTTTATAAAGAGGTAACAGCTGCAGATTCATCCTTTCTTGACGCGGTACGGAAGGGAGTTTTTACGGTTCCAGGAGACGGAAGCATAGATTTTGACTCAATTTTCAGTCTGCTTGATGATGCCGGATACGAGGGCTGGATGGTTGTTGAGGCTGAGCAGGATCCTGCTAAGGCCAATCCATTTGAATATGCATTGAAAGCAAGAAAATATATCCAGGAACACGCCGGGCTTTAGGCTCAGGGAGGAAGGAAAATGAATAATAAAATTACACTTGGAATTATCGGCGCAGGTCGTATAGCAAAGGTACATGCTGAGAGTATTACATCGGCCATCGCCGCGGCAGAGATAAAAACTGTTGCCGACCCATATATAAATGAAGAAACTGAAAAATGGTTCAAGGAAAAAGGCATCCCCAATGTGACAAAGGATGCTGCAGATATCTTTAATGACAGTGAAATAGATGCAGTATTGATCTGTTCTTCAACCGATACACATGCAGAATTTACAAGAAAGGCGGCAGAATGCGGTAAGCATATATTCTGTGAGAAACCGCTTGATCTTGATATCGACCGAATCAAGGAAACCCTGAAAATTGTTGAAGCCGCAGGCGTTAAGTTTCAGATTGGTTTTAACAGACGTTTTGATCACAACTTCAAGGCTGTAAGGGATGCAGTTGTAGCAGGTTCCGTGGGTGAACCACATATCGTGAGAATAACCTCAAGAGACCCGGCGCCTCCTGATCCAAGATACATTGCTGTGTCCGGCGGTATATTCATGGATATGACTATTCATGACTTTGATATGGTCAGGTATTTAAGCGGCAGTGAGGTTGATGAGATATTTGTTCAGGGTGCAGTTCTGGTGGATCCTGAAATTGGAAAGGCAGGCGATATTGATACCGCCGTGATTTCGATGAAACTTCAGAACGGAGCAATTGCGGTTATAGACAATTCAAGGAAGGCTGCTTATGGATATGATCAGAGAGCCGAGGTTTTCGGAAGCAAGGGCGCTGTTGAAACCTCAAATGACGCTCCAAGCACAATGGTTATGAGTAATGAGGCAGGTGTAACTGCTGAAAAACCACTTTACTTCTTTCTTGAAAGATACATGGAGTCATTCTCACGTGAAGTAAGAATGTTTGTTGATTCAGTAAAGAACGGAACAGAAACACCGGTTGGTGCTCTTGATGCCCTGCGTCCTGTTCAGATAGCAAAGGCTGCGCGTGAATCCCTTGATACCGGCAAGCCTGTAAAAGTTAAGTACTAATTTTCCAATAAGGGAGTTTATATGATTGCAAGAAAAGAAAAACCTTTTACGAAAGGATATAATTCAATAACCGAGCAGCATGGGAAACATCCTGAAATGCTGCTTGATTTCGGAATACTGATGCTGGAAGGCAGCGAAATTCATGAAGATTCTCAGAATAAGGAAAGAGCCTGGCTGCTTATCAAGGGTGAACTTTCCTTTGAATGGGAAGGTAAAACCGCTTCCGGTAAACGGGTTTCATGCTTTGATGAAAATCCGGTAGTGCTGCATGTTCCGGCCGGCGTTGCTGTTAAAATTACTGCTGCGACAGACTGTGAGATCGCGGTTGAAGCCTGTGATAATTCAAACAGCTTCAATGCCAAGTTTTACGCTCAAGAAGATATAAGGTGCGATGTTTTCGGTGCCGGCACTCTCAATGAGGCTTCAACCAGGACTGTACGGACTGTATTTGACGGTGAAATTGAGCCGGCCTCGAATATGGTAATGGGCGAGGTGATAAATCATCCGGGAAAGTGGTCGAGCTTTCCGCCCCATGATCATCCGCATCCGGAAATTTATCATTACCGTTTTTTCCCGAAGCAGGGCTTCGGTGTTTCACTTCTTGAAGAAGATGCCTATGTTGTCAAGGATGGAGATTCAAGTCTAATCTTTCCCGATAAGACACATTCACAGGTTGCCTCAGCCGGTTATGCAATGTACTATATTTGGATGATTGCTCACCTTCCCGGCGATAAATGGCTTCCTACAACAAGATTCTTCAGAAAAGACCATGAATGGCTTAAGGAAAAGGATGCCAAAATCTGGCCGGAACTTAAGTATTCGGAAGCTGAATAGGAGAGCGGGAGAGAATATGAAAACAGTAAGATTAACAGTAGCCCAGGCACTTGTACGTTTCCTCGATAACCAGTGGATTGAGTTTGATGGAAAGCAGAACAAGATGTTCAGAGGGGTTTTTACAATTTTCGGTCACGGAAACGTAGTAGGTCTTGGACAGGCGCTGGAAGAGGATGCGGGCGATCTTATCGTTCACCAGGGAAAGAACGAGCAGGGTATGGGTCATGCCGCCATGGGGTTTGCAAAGCAGATGCTTCGCAAGCAGATCTATGTTTGTACATCATCTGTCGGACCGGGTGCAGCAAACATGGTCACCGCTGCAGCCAATGCCACGGCAAACAGAATCCCTGTGCTTTTTCTGCCGGGCGATACCTATGCTACAAGACAGCCGGATCCTGTTCTACAGCAGGTTGAGAGGTTCAGCGACTATACGGTAACCGTAAACGATTCATTCAAGGCTGTAAGCCAGTACTGGGACAGGGTAAACCGTCCTGAACAGCTTATGACCGCGATGATAAATGCGGTAAGAGTACTTACCGATCCTGCTGATACCGGAGCAGTAACTGTTGCGCTGCCGCAGGATGTTGAGGGTGAAGCCTATGACTATCCTGAATCTTTTTTTGAAAAGCGTGTACATAGAATAGAAAGAAGACCGCCGACTGATGCTATGATAGCCGATGCGGTTAAAGCAGTTAAGGCTGCTAAAAAGCCGATGCTTATCTGCGGAGGAGGAGTTCGCTACTCTGAGGCGGCCGAAGAATTCAGGAAATTTGCTGAGGAATTCAATATTCCCTTCGGTGAAACCCAGGCCGGAAAGTCTGCAATTGTATGGGATCATGAACTGAATCTTGGCGGTGTCGGAACAACCGGAAACCTTGCTGCCAACCTTATTGCTCCTGAAGCTGATCTTGTAATCGGTGTGGGCACAAGATATACCGACTTCACAACAGCGTCAAAATGGCTCTATCAGAATGAAGATGTCAAGTTTGTAAATATAAATGTAGCGCCATTTGACAGCTACAAGATGGATGCTGTCAGGGTAACCGCAGATGCCGGCACAGCTCTTTCCAGGCTGACTGAGGCGCTTAAGGCAGAAGGCTATAAGAGCAGCTGGAAGAACGAGATTTCAGACGCCTGTGCTAAATGGGCAGCTGAACTTCAGAGACTCTATGATATTGATTTTACTGGTGATGGCTTTGTTCCGGAGGTTGACGGCCAGCGTGATGAGATCCTGCCTGAGTTCTACAGTCAGTTCGGTGCCGCACTCACTCAGACCAAGGTTTTAGGGTTGCTTGATGCCAACCTTGCCGATGACTCAATTGTTGTGGGTGCTGCGGGGTCACTTCCGGGAGACCTGCAGAGAGTCTGGCGGGCCAAAAGACCTGAAACCTACCATATGGAATACGGATTTTCCTGTATGGGCTACGAAATAAATGCTGCACTCGGTGTCAAGCTTGCCTGTCCTGAACAGGAAGTATATGCGCTGGTAGGAGACGGTTCCTACATGATGCTTCATTCGGAACTGGTTACCGCCGTTCAGGAAGGCCGGAAGATAAATGTAATTCTTCTGGATAATGCCTCCTTCGGCTGTATCAATAATCTTCAGATGGAGCACGGTCAGGGCAGCTTCGGTACTGAAACAAGGCATCGAAACCCTGAAACCGGTAAACTTGACGGACCTTTTATCAATATCGATTATGCAATGAGCGCAGCCGCATACGGATGTAAAACCTATACTGCCAAAACAGAGGATGAGCTCGTTGCAGCGCTGGAAGACGCTAAGAAGCAGACAGTATCCACTTTAATTGATATCAAGGTTCTTCCCAAAACCATGACTCATGGTTATGAGGCTTTCTGGAGAGTCGGCAGCGCAGAAGTCGCAAAGAATCCCGAAATTGTCAACCTGAACAGAAATATGAAGCAAGAGCTTAAGAAAGCCAGAAAGTATTAAAAATATCTCGCAAAATATTTAATAATTGATTTATAATCATGATAACCGGGGCAGGCAAGCTTATTGTTCTGCCCTTTTTATTACTATGGAGTCTTTGTGGAAGTGAAACTGTCAAACAAAAAAATGATAGGATGGTCAGTTGTTATTACTCTCTGTGCATTGTCCTGGGGAGGTATTCATCCCTCACTTAAGAGTGTACTCAATTCAGGCATGGCTCCTTTTCTGGCTGCCTTTCTTCGATTTTTTATTGCCTCAATGACAACTCTGCCTTTTTGTTTTGTAAAATCAGAGGGCCGGAAGAAGCTTGTTTTCAGGGATGCTGCAGTTATGGCAGTTCTGGGCCTCTACGGTGTAGGTTTTTTTTCACTGCTTTTGAGCTTCGGGCTCAGCTATACAAACGCAACGAGCAGTTCGATTCTTATCAATTCTCAGCCCGTTTTTACTGTTTTTCTGGCAGCCGTGCTTCTGAAAGATAAGATTAAAACACGGCCTCTGCTTGGTCTTATTCTGGGATGCTTCGGAATTGTAATGGTTGTTACAAGGGGAGACTTTACCTCTCTTTCATTTGCAAATGATTATCTGATTGGCAATCTTATGTGTCTTGCGGGAGCCTTCTTTATCAGTCTGCATTATGTCTACCTTAAAAAATATATAAATATCTACGGCTCAACTATTCCTAGTTTGATAACCTCAGTATCGGGTGCGATAGTACTTCTTTTTGCTGCAATTGCAGGTGGAGCTGATTTTCGAAGCCTTACAGATGTAAGTCCTGTCTCATGGCTGCAGATGCTCTATATCGGCGTGATTGCAACGGGATTGTCCAATATTATTTTCAACAAGGCTCTGAATGTTATCGGTATCACAAAGGCTATAGGATTCAAGTTTCTTGTCCCGGTATTCGGAGTGGTTCTCTCCGTTATACTTCTGGGTGAAAGAGCCAATCTCTGGGTCTACCTGGGGATTGCCGTTGTTCTTGCAGCAATAATGTTTATACAGATTCCCGGTAAAGCTAAAAAAAAAGGCTGATTTAGCATTATCAGCCGTTTTGGTAATCCTCCGAGTTTTTTATCAGCTGACTTTCTTGTCTATCTCTCGGAGTTTTTTTTGTAGTTTCATTTATTCTGTATTCAATTGAATTAAGCATCCAGAAGATAAAGTGATTATATTTGTGCTGTGAATGTATCATCCATACAATCTTGACCGATACCAGCAGGATTGATACTTCAATTGAGATGTTACTTGGAAGCCAGTGTGTTGTAACTTCAAGTATGAAAAAAGTGAGAATCAGGAACAGAAAGGCAATGTTTATAATATTGTCTCTTTTGGAATATGTCTGTCCCCCGATGCCCCCGATGAGGGTTTTTATCCTTTCTTTTTCCTTGTTGAATTCTGCTATCTCTTCCTGCAGCTGGAGCTGCTCTTCCTTAAGTTTTTCAAGATGTTCATGGTCCATTTTATGCCGCCTCCATGAGTGGAATTATACCAGTATACTAACGTTAAGTAAAATATACATTGAGAAATTATTAGGCTGCGATTCTGATTATTTTCTATATCCCATATTAAGTGATATCTCTTCAGCTGCGGATTTCACTTCCCGTGATATCTCGGGAATTCTTTCAGCGGTAAACGTAATGACTGTTGATGTTATACCTATCGCCCCGATACAATTTCCTTCACTATTGAAAATCGGTGCCGCACAGCATCTGATATCATCTGCAAATTCAAGTTCATCAAGGGAGAATCCCTGTTCGCGAATTTTTTCTGTTTCCTTTCTCATCTGCTGGTGTGTCACTATTGTATGTTCTGTTCTGGCAGGAATGCTGTTGCCGGTCAGGTATTCATCAAGAGTGAAATTGCTTTCCATTGCAAGAAATATCTTCCCATGGGATGTGCAGTAGAGCGGAAAGAGGCTTCCGACCGGTGAAGAGAAACGAATAGGATGAGTGGTCAGTACCACATCCAGTATCATTGACTGCATGCCGACCGGTACTGCCAGATGTGCGGTTTCACCTGTTTTTTCCATTAATTTAATAAGGTATGGATTTACTACAGCCTTCAAATCTCTTCTCGACAGTGTCTGAAGCCCGTAATGAATAAGCATACTGCCTAGAAAATATCTGTCACCCCGTTTTTCTATAATCAGCTCTTTTTCAAGTGTGAATAAAATTTTATAGACTGTTGTCTTGGCTATACCGCTTTTTTTTACCAGATCGCTGAGTGTAAGCCCTTCATCATGCTCGGAGATATATTTTATTACATTAAAAGTTTTTTCCAGTACCGGAACATTATAACTTGCTGCCATGCTTACCCGCCTGTTGATAATACAGAATAATGATAATTCTGCATAGGGCAGGGCGCCGGCTATCCCCTAACGGGAAAGCCAGCCTCCGTCTACTGCTATCGTAAAACCGTTTATATAGTCGGATGCTGCCGACGACAGAAAGACCGCTGTTCCTGCAAGGTCGGATGGGTTTCCCCAGCGTCCGGCTGGTATTCGTGTAAGGATTTCATTATACCTGTTTTGATCGGCACGCAGTGCTTCGGTATTGTTTGTTACCATATATCCGGGAGCGATAGCGTTTACGTTTATATTGTGAGCAGCCCATTCATTTGCAAGCAGGCGGGTTAATCCGAGAACTCCGCTTTTGCTGGAGGTGTAGGATGCTACCCTTATGCCGCCCTGGAATGATAGCATTGAAGCTATATTTATTATTTTCCCTCCGTGGTTTTGTTTTATCATCTGCTTCCCCGCCGCCTGGGACAGGAAGAATAAAGATTTAAGGTTGATATTCATTACATCATCCCAGTCTTTTTCACTGAATTCTACTGCATCCTCCCGTCTGATTATCCCTGCATTATTAACAAGGATATCAATAGAACCGAAGGCCTCGAGGGTTTCATTGATTATCCTGTCAACCGGTTCTGTGCTGATCAGATCAGCTTCAATCCATTCAAATTGTCCGCCTGACTTTTTGATCATTCCTGAGGTTTCCTCTGGCCTGGTTTTGCCTATTCCGGCAATATTTGCACCAGCTTCCGCAAGCCCGCAGCAGATTGCCTGACCGAGGCCGGTCGAGCTGCCAGTTACGATAGCGGTCTTCCCCTTAAGCGAAAACTGATCAAGAATCATTTCAGGTTCTCCATTGAAACACCGTCCATATCAGTAAATGTCTGGTTTTCACCTACCATTCCCCAAATGAATGTGTAGTTTTTTGTTCCTGCACCGGAGTGAATAGACCAGCTTGGGGAAATTACTGCTTCCTCGTTTCGCACAATAATGTGCCTTGTTTCATCAGGCGTTCCCATCAGATGAAATACGACAGTATCCTTCTCCATGTCAAAATAAAAATACACTTCCATTCGTCGTTCATGTGTATGTACAGGCATTGTGTTCCATATACAGTTCGGTTCAAGTATAGTCATACCCATGCAGAGCTGGCAGGTCTCTAAGACCGCAGGATGCAGATACTGATGAATAGTCCTCTTGTTTGATTCCTCCAGGGACCCGAGTTTTACCTGTTTTGTTTCTGAAAGCGGAATCCATTTTGAAGTGTAGGCTGCATGGGCCGGACCTGAGAGCATGTAGAATTTAGCCGGATCCTTCTGATTTTCACTGGTGAATGAAATCTCCCTGGTCCCCATACCAATATAGAAACCGTCGCTTTTCTCCATATTATAGCTTTTACCGTCAATATTAAGGCTGCCTTTACCTCCGACATTTATAATGCCGCCCTCTCTTCTTTCAAAGAAGAAATCACTGGCAAGTTCGGTTCCGGCCTCAAGTTTTAGGGTTTTTCCTGCAGGCACGATGCCTGAAGTTATGATTCGATCGAAATGGCTGTAAATAAGACTTATATTGTTTTCGACGAACAGGCTGCTGATAAGAAATTCATCCCTCAGTTGTGTTGTTTCCATTTTTTTAGCATGGTCCGGATGTACCGGATAACGAATATCCATTTAGAACTCCTTGGATTACATTAGTATTGACGGCAGCCATAATGTAAGCTGCGGTATAAAAGTGATGACAACCAGAGTTGTCAGATTTGCGGTAAGAAAGGGCAGCGCTGACTTGAATATTGTTCCTATTTCAAGTCCGGACAGTGAAGAGGCTACATTCAGACACATTCCGACCGGGGGAGTTACAAGGCCTACAGCAAGACCTGATATTAGAATTACACCGAACTGTACTGCATTGATACCCAGAATCGATGCAATCGGAAGAAACGCTGGGGTAAGAAGCAGTATGGCCGGGGTAACATCAAGAAAAGTTCCTGCCAGCAGGATGATTACATCAATTATCAAAAGAACAACAAAGGGCGGAATATCAAGTCCTGATACAAACATGCCGAGGGTTTCAGGAACTCTCTCGATGGCAAGAATCCAGATATACAGTTTTGAAAGTGCGATAATAATCATGACTCTGGCACTTGTAAAAGCTGCATCTCTAATAAGCGGAGGCAGGTCCCTGAGTTTAAGGCTTTTGAACACAAACATCCCGATTATCAATGCATACAGTACTCCGATACCCGCCGATTCAGTAGCTGTAGCTATTCCCAGAACTACCGAGCCGATTACAAAAAGCGGCATTATCAGAGCCAGAATCGAACGCTGAATGGTTACTGCAGTTTCAGCAGCTCCCGGTTTTACTTCTTCTCGCGGATGCTGTTTTATGTAGCTTATAAGCAGTGTTACGGCAAGCATTATCAGACCGATCATTATTCCGGGTATTGCGCTCCCCAGAAAGAGTCTTCCTACTGATTCCTCGGCTGCCATTGCGTAGACAACCATTGGTACACTCGGCGGAATAATCATGCCCATTGTAGAAGATGCAACCGTGATTCCGCTTGCGTATTCCAGTGAATAGCCCTTTTTATTCATTTCGGGGATCAGTATGGCTCCAACTGAAGCCGTGTCTGATACTGAAGAACCGGATATCCCGCCGAAGATCATGCTTGCAAAAACGTTAACCAGACCCAAACCACCGCGAAGTCTTCCTACAAAGAGCTGACAGAACTCGATAAGCCTTCCGGTAATTCCGCTGGAGTTCATAAGTGAACCCATAAGGCAGAACAGCGGCAATGCTATCATTGAATATGACTGCATACCTGCAAACAGCCGCTGGGGCAGTATTGATATCAGTTCGGATTGGAGAATGGTGAAATATAGAAAGCCGGAGATTCCAAGTGAGTATGCAATGGGGATTCCGAGAATTAGTAAAATTGTAAGACTGATTAACAGAAATGCCATTACCTTTGCGCTCCTCTGATTCTGATTTTAAATATGTTGAAAAAGCAGTAGAGTACTGACATTCCGCAGCTCAGGGGTACGCTCATCTGGATGTATTTCATGGGCATTCTAAGCACAGGAGATTCGGATGCACCTACCTTGGAAATCCATGGAAGGCTGTATTTGATAAAGACAATATTCAGAACAGCAATCAGGATAATTCCAATAATTTCAACAACAGCTTTAGCCGGTACTGGAAGGTTGTCGGTAAAAACTCCGATATAAATACCTCCTGTATGGTGTTCCCAATTATAAACACTGTTCCAATTTGTGAACATGATAACACCATCAAAATAAGCTGTCAAATTTTTTTCTGAATTTTAATTACGATATTCGGTTGGTGAAAGTCCTGTTATCTTCTTGAATTGCCGGCTGAGGTAGTTACTGTCTGTATAGCCTGTTTCATAGGCTATTTCAGTGATGCTCATATCGGTAGTTTTCAACATCCTGCGTACCTGCTGAATACGCATCCTGCTGTGGTATTCAATGGGGCTTAAACCGGTATTCTTCTTGAACAGCCGAAGAAGGCTGCTCTCAGACATTCCGGCTACTTCAAGAATCTCAGCGATATTCACAAAGCGGCTGGAATTCTGCTCAAGATAATTGAGAATACTGCTTATTCTCGATAGTTCCTTCATCTCCGGAACTTCGCTAGATTCATAATGCCTGCTCAGATATGCAGCAAGCTGCATGAAAAGTGATATGCTCATGAAGCGGTATCCGGGAGTTTTCTTATCAAGTTCAATTTCGATCAGTTTTATATAATCAAGGGCTTCAGCGAGATCCTTTCTGTTAAGTCTCAGACGGCTTCTGAACTTCAGCTCGCTGCGCAGTCTTGGTTCCCAGGTGAAAAGAGCGTGATAGCCTTTAATGTCGAAAAGATCCATGCCGGGCAGATAGAGGTTTTCGCGATCAAACAGGATATTCACTAGCTTGAGATCTTCTATTTCACGGTAGCCGTGAGCCCTGTCTCCGTGCAGCACAAAAACATCACCTCGTTTTACCGTGTATTCCTCATCCTCGGTAAAATGAACTCCCTTTCCGTTATATACAATAACCAGCTCGGAAAAATCATGAGTATGACTGGGAAAGGGTATCTGGGGAGCACGGTTTAGCACCGTGAGATGGAGATCCGGGTTGGGGAAAACATCGCTGTGCTTAAGATGGCTTTTAATGGATTCCGGCATATGACGGAATTGTGCTAAAAATAGACTGTTTAGTCAAGGCAGATTTTCTATACCCGTTTTACACTGAATATACACCGCACCTCTCTGTGCTGTGTATATTTTGAAGTTGCAGAGAAAAACCTTGAATGTTTCACATTGCAACTTCATGTTTTCTCTTGCCATCGTGGCAGGATTCTGAAGATATTATCGAAGGAGTGTTTTATGAAAGAGAACTTAGCTAAATCTTATGAGCTGGCAAAAGAGCAGTATGCCGAGCTTGGAGTTGATACACAGAAAGCAATGGAGAATCTTAAGAAGGTTCCTCTGTCCATACACTGCTGGCAGGGTGATGATGTAGGCGGATTCGAAACTCCCGACTCTTCGCTGTCAGGCGGCGGAATTCAGGTTACCGGAAATTACCCCGGAAAAGCACGCAGCGTTGAAGAGCTGCGTAGAGATCTTGATAAGGTATATTCAATGATTCCCGGAAATCACCGGCTTAATCTTCATGCCATCTACGGAGAGTTCGGCGGCAAAATGGTCGACCGCGATGAAATTGAACCATCCCACTTTGAAGGCTGGATGAAGTGGTCATCAGATAATAAGATTCCGCTCGATTTTAACGGAAGCTTTTTTTCTCATCCAAAGGCAGATGCGGGATTTACCCTGTCAAGCAAAGATCCTGATATCAGAAAGTTCTGGATCGAACATGCGAAACGCGTAAGAACTATATCTGCTGAATTCGGCAGGAACCAGGGCTCTCCATGTATTGAAAACCTCTGGATTCCCGACGGTCACAAGGATATCCCTGTAGACAGAATTGGTTACCGCCGAATTCTCAAGGATGCTCTTGATGAAGTTTTCAGTGAAGATCTTCCTGCTGAATATATGAAGGACGCTGTTGAGACCAAGCTTTTCGGCATAGGAAGCGAGGCCTTTGTTGTCGGTTCACATGAATTTTATATGGGCTATGCCCTTCAGAATAATAAAATGCCCTGTTTTGACCTTGGTCACTTTCATCCGACTGAACTTATCGCGGACAAAATATCATCAGCCCTTCTTTTTTCAGATGAGCTTCTGCTTCATGTAAGCCGGCCGATGAGATGGGACAGTGACCATGTGGTTATTTTCAATGATGACATAAGATACCTCACTGAGGAACTTGTCCGTTCAAAGATGATAGACCGGGTTCACATCGGCCTTGATTTCTTCGATGCTACTCTCAACAGGATTGGAGCCTGGACAACCGGTTCAAGATCAACGTTAAAAGGCCTGCTTGCCGCAATGCTTGAGCCGACCGAAACTCTTATAAAGTATGAAGCGGAAGGCAATTACTATGGTAGAATTGCCCTTCTTGAAAGGCTGAAAACAATGCCTGTAGGTGCCGTCTGGGATTATTACTGCGCAACCGAGGGTGTTCCGACCGAGGCTGAAATATTTCCTGCTGTCAGTGAATATGAATCTTCCGTTCTTAAAGGAAGGGCATAATGTTTAATGAGCTGCAGACAATAATTGATCTTTCCAGAAGTTACGGGAGCAATCCGGATTATGTTCTTGCCGGGGGAGGTAATACCTCGCTCAAGCACGATGGCACCCTCTATGTGAAGGCTTCAGGCTATCCCCTGGCTACAATCGGGGAGGAAGGCTTTGTAAAAATGAGCATGGATTCTCTGAATGCCATCTGGAGCAAAAACTATCCGGATGAGGTAAAAGCGAGGGAGGCTGAGGTTCTGGCCGATATGATGGCTGCGAGGCTTGAAGGTGAAACCGCACGGCCGAGTGTTGAGGCTCTGCTTCATTCGCTTATTAAGGGCAAATATGTCGTACACACCCATCCCGGTCTTATAAACGGGCTGACCTGCGGGAAGTCCGGTGAAGCAATGACTGCTGAAATATTCGGGGACATGGCTGTATGGGTTCCTTCTGTTAATCCAGGATATATTCTTGCAAAGGAAATCCGTGACAGGATTGAGGCCGCCGTCTCGGCAGGAAAACCCTATCCTGCAATACTCGTCCTGCAGAATCACGGCCTTTTTGTCTCCGGTGAATCAAAAGAGCAGATTGACAGCATCCACAGCGAGGTGACTGCTGAACTGAAAGCGAGACTTAAACGGACACCTGTAAGTCTTTCCGACACCAAAGAGATTGGGGATGCGGCTCTTGTCGGTGCTTTTAAATCGGAGGCCGAAGCGGTTCTCGGCGGGGAGCTTTTTATAAAAACAGCGGTTAACCGCGATATTCTTGCTTTTGCCGAATCAGAAACAGCTTTTGAGCCGCTAAGCCTGCCGTTTAATCCTGATCAGATTGTATATTCCGGTCCCGGCCCGCTTAGGCTTGATAAGGTTACCGACTTCGGCTCTGTATATAAAAAATATATGAAGCGATGGAACCGTAAGCCCGGGGGGGCGCTTGTTGCCGGAGAGGGGCTTTTTGCTTTCGATGTAACTGAAAAAAAAACCGAGTCTGCGCGATCCCTCGTTCTTGATTCTGCTGCAATTGCCATCTATTCGGAATCCTTCGGAGGGCCTAAGCCGATGACCGAAGAACAGATAATTTTCATACGTGACTGGGAAGTTGAAAGCTACCGGGCCTCGGTTCAGAAATAACAGGCCGTTAAAAGCAGCTGCGGAAATATTTTTCATTTTCCGCAGCCATACTCATATAAATTATTGTTGCAGAGCCGAATATAACACAGTATGATCGAAATTAATGAAAATCCGATATAAGCTCAGTATCCTGATGGTACTCTATGTAGCAGGTATTGTTTCCTTTGCTATTCTTTCAGTATACAGCTGGAACCGGAATATGCAGATACAGGATTCTATAAACCTTGGAGTAGAGCTTCAGAAGGAGTCCCGGGAAGTAAAGAGTCTTATGAAAGATATTGTTTTCGATCTCTTTACTCCGAAGGTTTATGGACAGGTCCGCTCACTGACTTATTCTCCGCGTTCCGCTGTGACACTGAAGCAGTGGCAGGAAGCTGTTCTCAAGTATAAAAAAACCTTCTCGGATTTCATGGGGCTTTCTGATCTGGTTAAATCGGATGATGAGGTAATACGTGATCAGTATTTTACCGCTCTCATGATGAATGACAAGGCAATGGAGATGCTTGATAAGATGGAAAGCACTCTTTTCATTCTCCGTGAAAAATACCGGACCTCAGACAATCTTTACAATGAAATGCAGAAGAATGATTCACTCAATTCATTTTTCAGGGAATTTCAGGAAACATCATATTACTTTACCAACAGCTTTGAGAGTTTCATGAATTACTTTATTAAAACCCTCGAGGAGGAGGGCGCCCGGCTTAGACGGCGGCTTACTACTTTTTTTATTGTCTCTGCTGTGCTGATCCTCTGTGTTTCCGTATTTCTGACACTATACATTGCAAGGGATCTAAGTCGAAAGCTGCTGAAGGTAGAGCAGTCGTTCCGGCAGGTTTCGCACGGAAACTTTTCGGTCCGCATCGATATCAGTTCAAAGGATGAGTTCGGGGCGTTTGCAACCACTTTTACCAATCTTGTCACGGATCTCAAAGAAAATGTAGACAGTATTCTTAATCTGACCAGAGATATAGGAGCTTTTATTACCGACGGCTCCGATCTTACAAATCTTCTTGATATTGTAGCCCAGGCTGTTATTCAGGACACAACTGCAGATGCAGTTGTAATTTACCGTTTTGACCATGACGGAGCAGCAAGCCTTGATCTAAGCAAGGGGGCAGAGCAGAATGAAAAAGATCTGGAGAAGATGCTTGGAATAATAAACCGGAGAATTATAAGACCCAACAGTCATTTTCTATACAGGTCGGCAGCCGCACAGGTTTTCGATGACAGGTCTGTTCTTGATATGGAACTGGTAACCTCATTTCTTGCGGTACCGCTTGTTGTTCAGGGGCGGACTTTCGGGCTGCTGGTTTCTGTTAAGAATTCCGAGGATGACCCGTTTTCCGACCTGGGTATCACAAGGCTCATGACATTTGCCGAATATGCCTCCCTGTCGATTGAAAATTTTCTTACATACAACGAGCTGCTTGAAAGACGCGAGGCCCAGTACCAGGCCTTAAGCTCACAGGTTCAGCCGCATTTTATCTACAATGTCATGAGCGGGATTCTCGGGCTGAACAGCCGGGGTGATCGTGAGGCCATCCGCCGTACCATTGAAGCTCTTAAAGGGATGCTTCGCTACATACAGTCGGGCAACAGCTGGACATCTCTTGAGGAGGAGATTGATTTTATAAGACAGTATCTGCTTCTTCAGAAGATACGCTTCGGCGAGCGTCTTGATTTTGAGATTGATATAGATGATGAAATCAGACATCTTCAGCTTCCGCGGCTTATTCTTCAGCCTGTTGTTGAGAACGCGGTAATTCATGGCATTGAACCGCTTGAAGGGGGAGGTAAGCTTTTCATATATGCAAAAGCCGTCCGTCGCCGCGGTGAAATGCGGGCTGATATTAATATCAGTGACAACGGTACAGGCTTTATGGTGGAAAATCTTGAAACCGGAGCGAATATCGGTATAAGCAATGTAAGGCAGCGGCTCGATGTTGTTTTTCCTGAAGGCACATTCAGAATTCAAAGCAGTCCGGGGGCGGGAACTTCAGTGGAGCTGAAGATATGAAAATACTCATAGCTGATGATGAAGAGCTTGTAAGGCTTGATATCAGAAATCAGCTTCTTGAAATTGAACCCGGATATGAAATTCATGAGGCTGTAAACGGGCGGGAGCTGATTCGCCTTGTAGATGAAATAAACCCCGATCTTTGCTTCGTCGATATCAGGATGCCCGGGATCTCGGGACTTGAAGCCATCGAGACCATCAGTGCGCAAAAGAAGGATATCCTCTGGATAATACTCAGCGGATATTCGGAGTTTCAGTATGCAAGAAAAGCCATAAACCTGGGGATTATGGATTATCTGCTTAAACCCGCGGCTACATCGGAACTGAAAGCTGTTATGATCAGAGCCGGGGAGAGGATAGAGCAGATTAAGGCAACACGGCTGCAGCTTTTTGAACAGAAGGTTTCCGCCGTCCTTAATAATACACTTTCTGAAGAATTCGATACCTACTTTAACGGGACCGGTAGATTTTCCGGAATGGTTTTCTGCCTGTCCGCTTCCGATCAGCAGCCTTCGGCGGAAATATTCAACATGAAATTTTCAGAACTTAGAAGCGATATTTATAAAATTGATCACAGGCACCTCATTGCTGTAGTTGTGCTCCAGGACGGCAGTCCGGCTCTTATAACAAGCGGTGCTGATCCTGAAAGGCTTGTAAAAACAATTGCCGGGAAGCTGGAGGATACGGACGCATTTTTCCATTCCATGGTTTTAATTCCGGAAAACGAATCACTTGGAGGCCTGATTGCCGACATCGAAAAGATTGATGATTACTCCTCAGTAGAGGTGCTGCTCAGCGGACAGAGAATCTGTTCTCTCGGTGAACTTATTTATGCCGGAGAGTCAAAACCTTCCGTACCGACTGCTCCGGCGGATACTGCCGAAATAAGCGACAGATCGGTCCGCCTGGTCAGGCAGGCGGAGGTTCTTGTACGTGAGAAGTATATGGAAGCTGTCGGTGTAGCTCAAATTGCAGATCTTTTGAATGTGACACCCAACTATTTAAGCTCGATATTTAAAAAACACAAGGCCATGCCGTTTACCCGATTTATAACCGACATCCGTCTGGAAGAGGCTTCCAGAAAGCTGGGCGAACCGGGAGTTACTGTAAAAGAAGTCGCAACCGGTCTGGGATATCAGTCAAGCAGGCATTTCGCACGGCTGTTTAAGGAAAAATACGGGAAATCTCCGTCTGATTTTATTGCAGGATCGTAGATTTAGATCCCTTTTCGTAGATTACCGTCCTAACACATACACGATCATCAGGTTTAAAATTATTAATAAATATTTATAGAGGTTAAAGGAGAGTATTATGAAAAAACTGCTTGTACTTTTGACAGTTTTTGCTCTGGTGAGCGGTCTTGCCTTCGCAGGCGGACAGAAAGAAGCAGCTGCCGGCGGTGAACAGCTTAAGCTTGTTCTGCTTGTTAAGAGTCTTGGAAACGGATTCTTCGAAGCATGTGCAGACGGCGGAAAGGAAGCCGCAGCAGAACTCGGAAATGTTGAATCAATTTATATGGGACCAAGTTCAGCTACTGCTGAAGGCCAGATTGATATTATTGAAACCCTGATTGCTCAGAAGGTTGACGGTATTGCTATCTCAGCAAATGATGCTGATGCGCTTATTCCCGTTGCCAAAAAAGCAATGAAAGCAGGTATCAAGGTTATTTCTTTTGACTCCGGTATCAATCCCGGCGGAAGAATTGCAGACCTCGTACCTTCAGTTACAGAACTCATCGGAAGACAGCAGGTTAAACTTATTGCTGAACTCTGTGATTACAGGGGTGACATTGGTATAGTTTCAGCTACCTCACAGGCTACAAATCAGAATGCATGGATTGAATGGATGTACGAAGAAGTCAAGAAACCTGAATACAAAGACATGAAGATTGTTGAAGTTGTTTATGGTGATGACGCTGCAGACAAGAGCTACAGAGAAGCTGTAGGCCTTATGCAGAAATATCCCAACCTTGCAGGTATAATTTCTCCGACAACCGTTGGTGTTCTTGCATCAGCTAAGGCTATTGAAGATGAAGGAAAGCAGGGCAAAGTTCAGCTTACCGGTCTTGGTCTTCCATCAGAAATGCAGCACTACGTAGAAAACGGAACCTGCGGCCAGATGGCTCTCTGGAATCCGGTAGATCTCGGTTATACATCAACCTATATTCTTGAAGCTCTTGCAACAGGTAAAATTGAGGGTAACCCCGGTGATGTTGTTAAGGCCGGAAGAATGGGTGACATAACAATCGGTGAAAACGGTGTTACAGTTATGGGCGAACCCTTCGTATTCAACAAGGACAACATAGCCACTTATGCGGCAATGTTCTAAACAGAATCAATAATTTAATGAAGCAGACCTTAAAAGGGTCTGCTTCTTTTTCTAAGGAGTTTCAGTTGGGTGAATCTATTTTAGAACTCAGAAACATCACAAAATATTTTCCCGGAATCAAAGCACTGGACGGTGTTAATCTTAATATACGTCCCGGTGAGGTTCATGCACTTATCGGAGAGAACGGTGCAGGTAAATCCACCTTTGTAAAGATTCTGACAGGAGTCTATTCTCCAACCTCCGGAGATATTATCTACAAAGGCGAACCCGCTGCTTTTAAAAATGCAATTGAAGCTCAGGAAGCAGGCATTACCGCCATTCATCAGGAAGCCTCAATGTTTTCAGAACTTTCCGTTACCGAAAACATATATATGGGGCATCATTTACGGGGCAGGGGCATCGGAAAGATTAACTGGTCCGCAATGAAGAAGAATACCAAAGCTCTTCTGGACCGGATGGAGCTTAATATAAACCCTGACACACTCGTAAAGAATCTGGGAACAGCTCAGAGGCATATGGTTGAAATAGCAAAGGCGCTGTCAATCGATGCTGAGGTAGTCATTATGGATGAACCTACTTCGGCACTGACGCTGAGAGAAGTTGAAGACCTTTACAAGATTGTCAGGCAGCTCAAGGCCGACGGGAAGGCAATAATATTTATTTCCCACAAATTCGAAGAGATTTTTGATGTCTGCGATTATTTTACCGTTCTGCGGGACGGGCGCTATATCGGCGAAGGTAAGGTTTCCGAACACACAGTAGACGATATTGTAAAGATGATGGTCGGACGAAGCCTTGACCAGATGTTTCCAAAGAAGGATGTTGAACCCGGCGAAGAGGTACTCAAGGTTGACGGCCTCTCAAATGAGGGTGTTTTTAAAGATATTTCGTTCAGCCTCAGGAAGGGAGAAATCCTCGGATTCTTTGGTCTTGTCGGCGCAGGCCGGACCGAAGTAATGAGGGTCATCTTCGGTATCGATAAAAAAACGGGGGGTGAAATTACCCTCTTCGGACAGAAATTCAATCCCGGTTCAGCCGGCGACGCAATGAAGAAAAAAATAGCCTATGTACCGGAAGACCGTCAGACTCAGGGTGTTATCCTTGAGATGAGCATAGGTAAGAATATAACACTTCCTCAGATCGACATGATCAGTACTCTCGGATACCTGAAATCTTCGACAGAAAAGCAGATTACCCAGGAATACGGCAGCATGATGGAAATAAAGGCAGCCGGATGGAATGTGGATGCCGATACCCTCTCCGGAGGAAATCAGCAGAAGGTAGTTCTGGCCAAATGGCTTGCAACAAAACCGCAGATACTCATCCTCGATGAACCGACAAAGGGTATTGATGTCGCCACAAAGGCTGCCGTGCATAAATTTGTATCCGAACTTGCGGCGGAAGGGCTGGCGGTAATCATGGTTTCATCGGAACTTCCGGAGGTCCTCGGAATGTCGGACAGGATTATCGTCATGCATGAGGGGGAAATGACCGCCGAGTTTAAACGTGATGAAGCGGATTCCGACAACATCATCAAGGCCGCTACCGGTCATATTGAAGCCGGAGGAGATAAATGACAAAGATTAAACAGCTGGCAGCGCGGCGTGAAGCAACTCTGATTGTTCTGATTGTACTGCTCACTATTATCGTAACAGCCAGGGCTCCCGGATTTATCAAGGGCGAAAATATAAACAGGATTATCAATGATACATCTATCCTGATAATGGTTGCAATAGGTCAGTTTTTTGTAATACTTACCGGCGGTATCGATCTTTCGGTAGGGTCAATAATTGCTTTTGCAGGTATGGCCGCTTCCATGCTGAATCAGTATTACCCGGCGGTTCCGGTTTTTATCGTACTGCTTTTCGGAACAGTAATTGGACTGGGACTCGGCGCAATCAACGGAGCAGTAGTTACCTTCGGCAAGGTTCCGCCAATTATTGCAACTCTCGGTACAATGAGTATCTACCGCGGATTCACCTTTGTTCTCAGCCGCGGCCAGTGGGTTACAGCCCATGAGATGTCTGAAAACTACATGGCTCTTCCTCACGGAAGCTTTCTGGGTATTACAAACCTGATATGGTCAGCGATTATCGTAGTTGCCATCACATATTACTTCAGCAGGTACTCACGCTCCGGCCGCGAAATATATGCAATCGGCGGAAACAAGACCGCTGCAAAGTTTGTCGGTGTAAGCGTTAAAAAGGTGAACATGATCATTTTCTCCATCAGCGGACTGCTCTGCGGGCTTGCCGGGGTAATGTGGACATCAAGATATGCCGCGGCTGTGAATGAAACTGCAAGCGGCTTCGAGCTTCAGACTGTAGCCGCCTGTGTTCTCGGCGGTGTGAATATTGCAGGAGGCGCCGGAGCCATTCCCGGAGTTGTTCTCGGTGCTCTTTTTCTGGGTATTATCAACAATGCACTGCCGGTTGTTAACCTGTCGCCTTTCTTTCAGATGTTGATACAGGGTGTTGTTGTTCTTGCTGCCATGCTTATCAATACTTTGATGGACCAGAAGCAGGATAAGGCAGCAATGAAAAGGAGAGCAAGCTGATGAGTGACAGAAACAGCCTTGTAGACGGCTCAAGACTAATTAACGAAAACAGCCTCAAAAGCCGTCTCGGCAACCTTATAGTACAGTGGGAATTTATCCTGGTCATAATGTTTATAGCCGAGGTTATCCTCTTCAGCAGTATAACCCCTTATTTTCTCGATTATTTCAACCTGATGAATGCCACATTCACTTTTATGGAAAAAGCAATTCTGGCGCTTCCAATGATCTTCGTAATCATGTCCGGTGATATTGATATTTCAGTTGCAGCCATCATAGCCCTGTGTTCCTTCGCGATGGGCTTCGGCGCCGACGCCGGGATGAGTGCCGGAACTATAACTGTTATAGGTCTTCTCGTGGGAGCTCTTTCCGGAGCGTTCAACGGCTTTTTTATCACCAGATTCGGAATGCCGGCGATTGCGGTAACCCTTGCAACATCCTCGCTTTTCAGAGGAATCTCACAGGCGATACTTGAAGATAAGGCATATACTGTTTATCCCGAATCCTTCGCATACTTCGGACAGGGTTATGTAGGCGACAGTCTGGTCCCCTTTGAGTTGCTGCTCTTTATAATTCTTGCAGCAGTAATGGGTTATATTCTTCATAAAACTACCTACGGCAGAAAGCTGTACGCGATTGGAAATTCAAGTTCAGCCGCCAGGTTTTCAGGTATAAAGGTAAACCGGATTCGATTTATCAATTTTACACTCAACGGACTTTTTGCAGGAATTTCTGCTGTTCTCCTTACATCTAGAATAGGCAGTACAAGGCCTAATATTGCCACTGGTTTTGAATTGGAGGCAATTGCCCTCGTAGTTCTGGGCGGTGTTGCAATAACCGGAGGAAAGGGCAATATCTTCGGTGTTATTGTGGCAACCTTTTTTATCGGCTACCTGAAGTTCGGTATGGGACTGCTGAATCTTTCGGCAAAGGTGATGATTATTACAACCGGGCTCCTGCTGATTATCGCTGTACTTCTTCCCGGAGTTCTTGATACAATAAAGAACAGAAGGAAACTGCTTAAACAGCAGCATGCCGATTAAGGCGGCAGCTGTTCTCCAGTCAGCGCAAGGAGGACTGATTTGAAAGAAAGGCTTGCCTTTAAGATGAAACTGAAGCCTGGTATGGCAGATGAATATAAGGCCCGGCATGATGCAATCTGGCCGGAACTGGTCGGACTGCTCAAAGATGCGGGAGTCTCTGATTATTCTATATTCCTGGATGAGGAGACTAATACGCTCTTTGCAGTTCAGAAATCCTCCGGTGAAGGCGGCAGTCAGGACCTGGGTGCAAATCCTGTGGTTCACCGATGGTGGGAATATATGGCCGATATTATGGATACAAATCCGGACAATTCACCTGTAAGCATTCCGCTTAAGGAAGTTTTTTATCTGGAGTAGCTGCTGGATGTATTCTGCGGCTGTACCCGATTTTGCAGCACTCAATACGACTGTATTTAAATCAGCTGTATGGGGTGCGGTTATATCTGTTTAATAATTTATCAGTTTCTTCGATCTGCAGTCTTCAAGAAAGAGCTTGAGATCGGTCTCAAGCTCTTCTTCTTCAACACCGTAATCTTTCATCATAGCGGAAATAATATCTCCGGTATTCAGGCCTTTTGCCAGCATCTTCCATATTTCCATACCGGTTTCCCTGAATGTGTGAATTTCATCACTGCCTGATATCACAACCACTATTTCATCACCGAGATCTCTTTCGCTCAGGTTGGAGGCTATAGTTACGGTTAGGGGAAGTTTATTCTCTGTATTCATTTAAAATCTCCTGTTTTCGGCTCAGTCTGAAATCTGCTCAATCTCTTTCCAGAACCCGGGGTCTTTTCTGAAGCTCAGCTCGTATACCGGAACTCTACTGCATAATTCAGAGGCAATATCAATCTGTTTAAGGTAATCCTCGCTCTGCATGATATCTCCCAGGCCCACCGGCGGAATCAGCTGAGATGCGATTAGTTTGACCGCTGCCGCGCCGCTTACCGGAGCAACACTGTGTTCGTCCGCTTTTTTCAGTATGAAAATACCTGCAAGCGGGGCGCGCCCGGACTGCTTGATTCTGTACAGCCCGTTGAAGGGGGTCGAAACAAGCTTAGGGACTTCTTTGGATATGTCGGCGATGCATATTTCATCATTTATAATTTTATAACCGGAAGAAAGCGCCGCGGCGGTTGATTTGCCGGCTTCAGAGGCTCCTACAAACAGGTATCCCCTGCCGTCCTTTATAACTCCGCTGGAATGCACAAGCGGCATCAAGCCGTATGATTCATCACAGGCGGTTACATAAGCCTGATAGATAATCTGCTCAAACACTCTTGATGCGGAAGTTTCAACAAGTAAAGGATGAATCAGAAGTTCCGCTGTTTTTCTTTCGGCCTCGTACATTCCCGACATCATGCCGCCCTCGATGGTGAATCCGTCACCATTCCGGCGTTTTGCATGAAAAAGAGAATCGGGAACAAGATCAATTTCAGTATTCCGATCCATCAGCCTTATTTTCAGCCGCACATCGAGAAGGCTGCTGCTGTTTTGTCCCATGAAGTACTCAAGCATGTTATCCCTGAGCCATCTTTTTCTGAAATCAAGGCAGACTGTTTTTTCGCCTGCCTCAAGCATGAATTTAAACACCCTTTATTATCCTTTTCGATACAGCTTTAGCATATCGCAGTACGGCCATGATTTGTGTTTTTATAAACTGTCGCCTGGCCTGCCCTGTTGTCCATCTTCCATCATCATATTCCAGACTCCCGTCCTGACTGCTTCGTCTGCCGGATGTTACTTTTCCTATAATCCGGCCTGCTGAAATCCATGAGCCTTCGGGATTGCCGTCGCCCTTCTGATAGATTCTTCCTGAAAATATATTTATAAAAAGTATACGATGAAAGTAAATAATGCCGTTTTCATAAAATACTGCAATCATACCGGGCTTGAGTTCAGATTCTGCCTCTATCCGGTCAAGAATAAGAATCTCAACTTCATCTCCGGGCAGAAATCCGGGCGCCATGCTTCCCGAAAGTACCGGGACCCACGCCCTGTCGCCGGGTTTCATGGAGAGAATATTAACAGCTCCCGCCATCAGACTGAGCCTCTGAAAAAGCGTTTTACCGGCGGTTTAAAGATCCGATGTATGATGAAGATGCTTTTCACCTTGTTTTTTAACTGTCCCCCGTATACGAAGGGCAGCAGTATGCTATAAAGGACTGTGAATGTCCGCTTTGATTCGGTCATTGAGTGAAGGCAGCCATGCTGGATGAGTCTGAAAAAACGTTCGCTTTTTCGAAGCCTTGTTTTAAGGGTAATGATGACTGTTTCCGGTACTGTTCCTGAAAAAAAGTATTCAAGCATTTCCAGTGAAAATAGCGAAAAACCTACAGTGTCGGTGATTTCTGCAGTCGCAAGAAAGTCTTTCCAGTCAAAAACGGGCTGTGAACACAGGTATTTCATATCAAGAATGTACCGTAGTGTAAACTTATATTTTACAACCGAGCGCCTGAAAGCGTTATGCATACAGATAAGCCAGAGGTTGTCTGATGGTGTTAGTATTCTGCAGTCTAAATCTTTGGAATAAACCGCCCGTTCGAGAAGAAGGTCGCTGTGCAGCCATAGTTTATCAAGGTTGAAACTGTAAACCCGGCTCCTTTCAAATGGGTGGGTGTGAATTTCAGTGAGCAGATCATCTTTTTTCGCGAGGTATTCAAACTGATTAGTCCAGTTTTTAAGGGAGTCTATATTACCGTCCAGATCTTCGCTTTTCAGATAAAGCTTTCTGTCATCACCCTTGTAGGTGAATCCGTTTTCAAGCATAATCCGGTGTACTTCCGCTATATCCTTCTCCTTTATCAGGAGATCCAGGTCGTTCACATCCCGCGGGGCTTCGGCGCTGCCAAGGCTGAATCCCTTTAAGAGGCAGAGCTCGATACCGGCTTTTTCAAGAAGTGATTTTATAAGTTCAAGTTTTTCAAAATATATCTTTTTTTCTACAGCGGCAAGTTTATCAATCCGCTGCAATGCAGATATTGTCCTTTCAGAAAGTCTGCTTTCCGACTCATCCAATATAAGATGTGCGAAACTTCTCAGCAGTTTATGAGTTTGAAGAAGTTTAAAAATGAAATTCCAGTCAAGATCGGCGGTGTTTATCCCGGCTTCTGCAGTCCGGTCTTTTCGATCCGTAAAGAAACTGAGTATGAAATTCTCTTCCTCTGATAGTCTTGTGCTTAATTTCATTTTACAAAAAGACTTTATCATATTTTTGTTTTATGAAAAACTGCTGTTTTCTGTAATAAGGCCCCCACGCATGTCAGCCTGAGGTAGACGCTCCGGAAGTGTCGTCAGGTTCTGAAGTATCTGAATCTGATGCTGCAGTATCGCTGTCAGTATCAGTATCCGGATAATCCTGTTCCGTGTCGGTATCGGTCGTGTCGGTACCTGCCCCGGGATCGGGATTACAGGCGGAAAGGGAAAAACCGATTATTAGCATTAACATTAGTAATACGGCTGTAATTTTTTTCATATGTTTCCAAATATATACCAGAAAAACAATCCCGGCAATAAATAGCCGTCTCTTCTTGACTATACAAGCGGGAGTAATTAAATTGAGATAATCAGGTCGACTGGTTCAGCGGCCATGATGTGCAGAATTTAAATCATATCTTATTAATTGGTTCAGACTTGATCTGGGGAGGACAGGTACTAATGAACAAATTCAGTAATCAGCAAATTTTAAATTTACACATAAAGAATATTGAAGAAGGGAAGGGTTATGGTTCTTGCGGTTGATATCGGCAGCACTGTAATCTTCGGCGGACTCCTGAAGGAAGGAAGGCTTCTAGCCGATTTCAGAAAGAGTACGGCTTCTGCCTTGACGGAGGATGAGCTTGGACTCTTTTTTCTGAGCTGGCTGGCTGCAAACGGGAAAAGCCGGGATGACGTTGACGATGCAGTCTTCTGCTCGGTTGTGCCGGAGCTCAATGCGGTTATGAACGGCTGCATCAGGAAATATTTCGGTATTCAGGCCCTTAGCCTGAAGGCCGGCGTGAAAAGCGGGCTTAAGCTGAGGTATTCAAATCCCCGTGAGCTTGGGGCTGATCTTATTGCAAACGCTGTGGCGGCTTCCAAACTGTATCCGGATGAAAACCTGATTATCGTTGACTTCGGTACGGCTACAAGCCTCTGCGCGGTCAGTTCGGCAGGCGAATACCTCGGCGGTACCCTGATTCCCGGGCTTGCCGTTGCTATGGAAGCCCTGTCTACAAGGACTGCGGGCTTGCCGGTGGTTGAAATACAGCCTGTTGAAAAGGTCTGTGCCCGGGATGTGTCCGGCGGAATTCAGAGCGGACTGTATTACGGTACCCTTGGAATGCTGAAGGAACTTACCGGCCGTATGGAGGATGAGTGTTTTTCTTCCGAAGGCTGCAGGATTATCTCTACCGGGATGTATGCTGATCTCTATTCAGGCTTCGGCCTATTCGACAAAAATGTTCCCGAACTTGTCCTCCTCGGACTCGAACAGATTCATCTGTATAATCTGAACTGATCTTCATCGGAGGATTAGATGAAAGAAAAACAAAATGCGACATGGAAACTTAAGGTCGGTCTTGCCGAGATGCTCAAGGGCGGCGTGATTATGGATGTAGTCACCGAAGAACATGCTAAAATTGCCGAAGACGCAGGAGCTTCGGCGGTTATGGCCCTGGAGCGTGTTCCGGCTGATATACGTGCCTCGGGCGGAGTTGTCAGAATGAGCGATCCTGATTTGATACAGCGGATTCAGGAAGCTGTATCCATTCCTGTCATGGCAAAATGCAGAATCGGTCACGTGATGGAAGCGAGGATGCTTGAGGCTATGAAAATAGACTTTATCGATGAATCGGAGGTCCTTACCCCGGCTGATGATCGCTACCATGTCTACAAACATGATTTTAGCGTTCCCTTCGTCTGCGGCTGCCGTAACCTTGGAGAAGCTCTAAGACGTATGGCTGAGGGCGCGGCTTTAATCAGGACCAAGGGTGAGGCGGGTACCGGAGATATCGTAGAGGCAGTACGTCACATGCGCACTCTGAAAGAGGATATTGCTCAGCTCGCTTCTCTGCCTCGGGAAACCCTTGTATCAAAAGCAAAGGAGCTAGGGGCTCCGGCAGAGCTTGTTATCCTGACGGCGGAGGCGGGGCGGCTTCCGGTGCCGAACTTTTCAGCTGGCGGTGTGGCAACTCCTGCCGATGCCGCTTTAATGATGTATCTGGGCGCGGAGTCTGTGTTTGTCGGTTCAGGTATTTTTAAATCATCCGATCCGGCTAAAAGAGCATCAGCAATAGTTGAAGCGGTGAGTCACTATGAAGATGCGGAGAGGCTTGTTTCCGTGTCTAGAAATCTTGGCGCGCCGATGACTGGAATAAATATGGATGAACTGCTTCCGGAACAGCGTATAGCTGTCAGAGGATGGTGAAATGACAATAGGTGTGCTTGCTCTGCAGGGCGGATTTTCCGCCCACCTGGGCATTCTTGAAAAAATGGGTACTGAAGTATCCGAGGTTCGGACTCAAAGGGAGCTGGCCGCGGCGGATGCTCTTGTTATTCCCGGCGGTGAGAGCTCTGTGATTGCTGATCTGCTTGTACGTAACGGCATGTTTGAACCGCTTAAAGAAAAGATTGCTGACGGATTTCCGGTATTCGGTACCTGTGCCGGAATGATCATGCTGTCGAAATCAGCCTCCGGGGGAAAAACCGTAAAGACGCTTGATGTGATGGATATTGAGGTTGAACGCAATGCCTACGGATCCCAGGCCGACAGCTTTGAGGCTCCGCTTAAGTGGGAGTCCGGCCCGATGGAAGGCGGCTATTTTGTCGGTATTTTTATCAGGGCGCCTAAAGTTGTCAGTTTTAGAGAGGATGTGGAAGTTCTATCATCATGGCGTGACAGCCCCGTAATGTTGCATCAGGGCAATATCCTTGCTTCCAGTTTTCATCCCGAGCTTGCCGGATATTCCGGTGTGCATGAATACTTTATCAATGAGATAGTTAAAAAAGCTGTTTAAACACAGTGATCCGGTTCTGTCTTTTCTGCAGACTTCTGCTGCTTTGTTCAGGCCTTCGGAAAGCAGAGGACAAAGCGGCAGCCTCCCGGCTTACGGTTTTCTATGCTGCAGCTCCCGCCGTAGTAGTCGGTAATCGCCTGCACAATGGATAATCCCAGGCCGGAATGATTTTTCCGATCTTCATCACCCCGGTCTGAATAGAACCGTCTGAACACTTCCTGTTCTGTGCCTGCCGGAACTCCAGGCCCGGCATCTGATATTTCAATCCTGCATGTGTTCTCATCGTCACAGAGCATTACTTCTACATCAGCCCCTCCCGGACTGAATGAGACGGCGTTATCAACAGGATTCGTCACTGCCTGAACAAGGCGGTCTATGTTTATTCTGATGTCGCATTCTTTGCCTGTCAGGTCGGTGAATTTTATCCGGCTGTATCTTGATAGGATAACTGGAAGAACCACACAAAGATTAACCTCTTCCTTTTTTTCAGTTTCAAACATATTTTCAAGGCTGCTGATTTCACGAAGTTCACCAAGCTGTCTCTCCATCCGTTTCTCTTCATCAAGAATCTGGTTCAGCAGGATCGAGAGGTCCGGGTCTTCGGACAGCTTTGCAGCTTTTTTAGAGGCAATTTCGGCAGAGGCTTTTATTGTAGAGAGCGGGTTTTTAAGTTCGTGCAGCATGTCAGAAGTAAATCTGTCTATGAACTCCATCTTGTTTTCCAGATCACCGCTGAGTTTTGTAAGTGAGCGTGAAAGTTCGCCTATTTCATCACCCCGTCTAAATCCGGTGAAATGGTTTCTAAAGTTACCTGAACTGTCAAGGATTGTTCCGGCTTCGTTTTTCAATTTCACTACCGGAATTGTTATGCTGCGGGCAAGAATAATTGAAAGCAGTACCGAAATTGCAAGAAAAAGCAGGAATATCCGGATAATATCAAGACGTAGTTCATAAAGGTAGCTGAGAATCTGGTAGGTTGACCGCGAAACCAGAACCGCCCCGCAGACCTCGAACTGCTGTTCATCGGAGTAAACCGGAAGCGCCGAGTAGAGGTTTATTGAACGCTGGCCGCCGGTGGAAAGTCTGGTTGCTGCTCCGTACCGGCCGCTTAGCGCCGCTTTGATTTCGGCGCCGTCGAGTATTGTTTTTCCGCTGTAGTATTCACCGCTGCCCATGTCGGGAGAGGGCGGAAATATCAGTTTTTCAATTGTATTCAGCGGATAGACAGAGATTCTGTAAAGCAGAGTATCCTGCGCTGCGGTGATTTCTTCAGAATATTTTTCATAGGATCCGGAAGCTGCCCGTTTTGAGGCTGTCCATTCATTTTCGAGCAGCTCAGGCGTGTCCTGTTGACGTGCCGAATCTGCAAGAAGCCTCCCCTGCGCATCAACTATTCTTATTCTTGAATCAACCCGCTGCCTGAGATCTCCTATTATCCGCTCTGAATCCTCCTTCAGGTTCTCCGAGGCGTTCAGTGCAGCGCTCAGCATTCGTCCCTGCTGTATCATCGAGTTTTCCTGGGCTTTCAGCAGCTGGCTCTCGTATGTGTCCAGATAAAGTATGCTTGCCATAGGCAGAGAAAGCAGCAGAATGTTGAAAGCCAGCAGCTTTACCGATATTTTCCGGAGTCCGAACTTCATTCATCAATCCTCAAGCGGTATCCAAGTCCGTAGACAGCTTCAAATACTTCAGCATCGGAATCAAAATCCTTGATTTTTTTTCTTATACGCTTTATATGACTGTCGGCGGCCTTGTCGTTGACATACAAATCTTCGGGGAAGGCGGCTGACATCAGCTGCTCCCTGGTTTTAACGGTTCCGGGCACAGCCGCCAGAGATTCGAGAATCCTGAACTCTGTAACCGACAGTTTTACCTGCTGCGCCTTCCAACGGCATAACAGTTCTGTCGAGCACATCTGAAGCGGACCTGTTTCTATATTCCAGGCATTGCAGGCAGGAACAGATGCGCCGGTCCGCCTTACGGCAGCCCGTATTCGTGCTGTAAGCTCCATCATGCTGAACGGTTTGCAAACGTAGTCATCCGCCCCGGTTTCAAGACCCAGGACCCTGTCGTATTCATCATCCCGTGATGATAAAAAAATAACTGGAACAGCACTGTCTATGCTTCTTATTCTGCGGCAGAGCTCAAGACCGTTAATCCGGGGCATCATTATATCAAGTACAATGACATCCGGCCTCTGTTCTTTGAAGTCGGTCCAGGCGGTTTCTCCATTTGAATATTCGCTTACATCAAAGCCTTCCTCACGGAGAGCCAGAGATATGAGATTTCTTATTCCCTGTTCATCATCAACAACGGCAACACTATGCATATTCAATAAAATACCACAATTATATCGAACTGTAATCATGACTTTAAACACTATTATTAACTGCCATAATTCTGCCTTTTTTCTGCCGCGGTAACGCCCGGGATCGGGTATAAGCTTGGTATCAAATTATGAAGGAGTAATTCTATGACACAGAGACAGAAAAAACTGTCGCAGATAACCGGAACTCAGGGTTTCAAGGCTGCGGTACTGGTGGTTCTGACACTTATAATGCTTATACCGCTTTCGATGGTGAGATCGCTTATAAATGAGCGCCTTTACAGGGCTTATGAAGTAAAAAGCGAAATATCCTCTGCCGCAGGCGGGGAATTGAGTTTTGCGGGTCCTGTACTGAAGGTTCCGGGAACCAGAAGAATTGAACGTGTAATTACCGATGCGGACGGACATAAAAGCAGAGAGTACTATGAAGAATCTTTTTCTATGTGGTACAGCCCGGAGTCTCTTGATATAAATGTAGTCCTTGATACTGAAAATAAATTCAGGGGGATTTTCTACACACCGGTTTTTACAGGCAGTATTGAATTGAAGGGCAGTTTTAATCTTGCTGATTTAGCCTCTGATGCAGCCGAAAATGAAGTGCTGCATCCCGGTCAGGCTGAAATAATTATTCCATTTTTCAATCAGAAAGGAATACGAGGTATTGCTGAAGCATCCTGGAATGGAAATAATGTCACCTTTAAACCCGGAAACAGGGGGCTGAAGCTCGGTAATGGCGGAATCTATTCGGAGGCTCCCTTAGCTGATGCTTCACTTGAGAACTTCGGGTTTTATTTCAATATTCTTGCTGCCGGAGCTGAAAATGTCAGGATTTTGCCCCTGGCTTCATCGTCTGCGATCAGTATAGCCGCGGACTGGCTGTCTCCTTCTTTCAGCGGTTTTTCTCTTCCTGCAGAACATAACATTACTGACGCCGGTTTCTCTGCCGTCTGGAACTGCAGCAGTCTTTCAAGCGGACTCCCGGTTAAATGGGATGACAGAAAGACCTTTGATGAATATCAGCTGTATGACGCCGGAATAAATGCAGGGCTTATAAATATTCATGACCACTATGAGCAGAATGAAAGGGCTGCCAAATATGCTGTACTTTTTATTCTTATACCCTTTATTACCCTGTTTTTGTTTGAGCACTTCTTCAGGCGCCGGATTCATGTTATTCAGTACATACTCGCCGGGATCGCGAATATAATATTCTATCTTTTATTGCTCTCGATGTCCGAGCATATCAGCTTTAATCTCTCCTACCTTGTATCCGCAGCCTCGGTTACCATCATGCTCTGTCTCTATACTTTTTCAGTTCTGAAAGGCGATAAAAAGGCCTGGTATATGGCACCGGTAATGACTGCTGTTTATCTGTTTCTTTTTATTGCACTTCAGTCGGAAGATTGGTCGCTTCTCATCGGTTCGGTAGGTGTTTTTGCAATCACGGGCTTTCTGATGTTTATTACCCGTAAAATCGACTTCTATAAGTCCGGGGAATAACTGGCTCCGGCAGGCCCCCTCCAGCCTGTTTGACATATCCTCTCTATCTTTGCAGGTTCGGTTTCAGCTGAAAGCCGGACCTGCTTCTTTTTTTTGAGGCTCTGTTATAGCTCTAATTAATTCTTGATAAATTTCTAATAAATCGACATTTTTTATCTTTACTCACCCGAAATAACTGTGTATTGTCTATTGATTTCTACAAAAACCAGAATAGGGGGTACTTCAATATGAATCTTGATACATACGAAATGTATGAAAGTAATGTAAGATCTTATTGCCGCAAATTCCCGACTGTGTTCAACACAGCAAAGAATGCTTTCCTGATAGATGAACAGGGAAAGAAATACATAGATTTCCTCTCAGGTGCCGGAAGTCTGAACTATGGTCATAACAATGACGCAATAAAGGACAGGGTCATAGAATACCTGAAGAGAGACGGAATTATCCACGGGCTGGATATGTTCTCGACCGCCAAGGGTGAGTTTATTGAATTTCTTGAAGAAAAAATTCTTAAACCCCGCGGACTTGAATATAAGCTCCTCTTTCCAGGTCCAACCGGAACCAATTCCGTTGAGGTAGCATTAAAGCTTGCCAGAAAGATTAAGAAACGGACAAATATATTCGCACTCATGGGCGGGTTTCATGGAATGACTCTCGGTTCGCTCAGTCTCTGTACCGAGAGGGCGGCAAGGGATGCAGCCGGAGTTCCTCTTGGAAATGTTACGCATATCCCGGCGCCTGGAATGTTCGAAAACTTTGATACCATCCATTATATGGAGACTCTTCTAACCAATGATCACAGCGGTGTTGATAAGCCTGCAGCGCTTATTGTTGAAGCTGTACAGGGCGAAGGCGGTGTAAATGTCATTCCTTCAGACTGGCTTAAAGCAGCAAGAGATTTCTGTGACAGACATGATATTCTGCTTATTCTCGATGAGATACAGATGGGCTGTGCAAGAACCGGAAGATTCTTCTCTTTTGAAAGGGCAGGGATAGTTCCTGATATCGTAGTACTCGCCAAATCAATAGGCGGCGGCATAGGCATGCCTTTTGCGCTTACTCTGCTGAAGCCGGAACTCGATGTTTTCTCCCCGGGGGAGCATAACGGAACCTTTCGTGGATTTCAGCTTGCAATGGTGGCCGGCAAGGCAGGGTTGGAGTTTGCCCTTGAAAACAACATTGAGGATGAGACAGAGCGAAAAGGAGCGATGGTTGAAGCTTTTCTGAAAGAGACTGTTCCGACCCTCAGCCCGAAACTGGATTATCGGGGAATCGGTCTTATCTGGGGTATTAACTTTGAGAAATATCCCTCAGGCACAGCCAAGCTTGCAAGCCGGGCATGCTTTGAGCGCGGTCTTATTATTGAGCTTGCGGGAACCGATGACTGTGTGCTTAAAATAATGCCGCCGCTCACAATTGAAGACGAGACATTAATGCAGGGGCTTGAGATTGTGAAAGAGGGGATAGCCTCGTTGAATCTTGATTAACAGCCTTTTTTGAACTTTAATATCAGCTAATTGCAAAAGCCGCAGATCTGAAGAAGATCCGCGGCTTTTTTTTTAATTATTCAGATTTTACGGTGAACACTTTTGAATAGTCAAGGTCGGCTGGTGTATAAGCCCGCGGTCTTTCAGCTTCGTATCCTATAGCGATAACCGAATCAATCATCAGATCCGCCGGGATACCAAGCAGGTTTTTAAGCCACTGGTCAGTGGATTTGCCGTCTTCGGCCTGCCTGTCTCTTCCATGAATCCAGCAGGAGCCCAGGCCGAGACTATCCGCCTCAAGCTGAAGGATTGTTGCTGCAATTGCAGCGTTTTCAATCCACACATCACCGACTGAAGTATCGGATGTAATAACAACTGCAAGGCTTGCTGTTTCAAGCGCCAGAGTTCCTGCCTTCCGGCATCCTTTCAGCTTTTTTACATCATCTTGTCCATGAACAAAGAAAAATCTGCATGGCTTTTTATTCCTTGATGTAGGAGCCAGTAAAAGGGCCTGCTGTAATAATTCAATTTTTTCAGGCTCAATTTCAGTATTAGTAAACTTTCTAACGCTTCTTCGTTTATAGAGTAAATCGATCATCATTTTCTCCGCTAAATGTTGTTTGTATATTACTATTTTAACATATTCCGCAATTTCTAACAGATATTATTGTAGATCGATTTGAGATTTATTGATAAAATAGCTGTTTGTTATAAAGGATATGTTTAACGTATTCAATTAAATAAATGGAGGCATTTATAATGAAGAAAATCAGCGTACTTCTTCTTGTTGCTGTACTTATCAGTGCAGTTGGACTTCCCGTTTTTGCCGGTGGTCAGCAGGATTCAGCCGGAAGCAGCGCACCTATTAAAATTGGTGTTGCAGGCGCTCACTCAGGTGACCTTGCTTCTTACGGTATTCCTTCAGTAAAGGCTGCAGAACTTGTAGTTGCAGAATGGAATGCTAAGGGCGGCGTGCTCGGCAGACAGATTGAACTTGTTGTTGAAGACGACCAGTGTAAACCCGAAGTTGCAACAAATACTGCTGCAAAACTTGTAGGTGAAGGCGTAGTTGCCGTTATCGGACATATCTGTTCAGGTGCAACAAAGGCTGCTCTTGGTATCTACAAAGATGAGAATATAATTTGTATTTCACCTTCAGCCACAAACCCGCCTCTTACACAGAGCGGCGATTATCCCAACTTTTATAGAACTATTGCTCCGGATGATGCCCAGGCCAGACTTGAGGTTGATTTCGCTGCTGATACTCTCGGAATCAAGAAAATTGCAGTTCTTCATGATAAGGGCGACTATGGTAAGGGGCTTGCAGAGTTTGCAAAAGCAATGATCGAATCAGACGGAAAGATGGAAGTCGTTCTCTATGAAGGTATCACTGTAGGTGCTGTTGACTACTCAGCAGTAATTAATAAAATCAAGAACTCAGGCGCAGAAGCAATTATCTTCGGTGGATACCATCCGGAAGCTTCAAAGCTTATCAGCCAGATTAAAAAGAAAGGTATGGACACTATCTTCATCTCTGACGACGGTGTAAAAGACGATACTTTTATCAAGGTTGCAGGTGAATTTGCAGAAGGCGTTTACGCAACAGGTCCTATGGATACATCTACAAACGCACTGACAATGGCTGCTGAAGAAGCTCACAGAGCTGAATACGGCGAAGATCCAGGTGCTTTTTTCCTCAATGCATATGCTGCAACTGCTGCAATCCTCAATGCAATTGAAAAAGCCGGTTCAACTGACTATGAAGCAGTTTCAAAAGCTCTTAAGAGCAACTACGTAGACACAACTCTCGGAAGCATCAGCTTCGACGAGAAGGGTGATGCAATTGGCGTTGGTTTCTCTGTATTCCAGGTACAGAACGGCGCTTATGTCGAACTCAAATAGTTAATCACAGGCGGGCCACACGGCCCGCTTTTATTTGCAATTATAAAATGTCCTATCCGGATTTCTGAGGATTCGTTGATACCCTCGACATGAATCCAGCCTCAAATACTTAGAGGAGTAATTCTGCAATGAATACTTATTTTATTGAGCTTTTTCTTGGAGGGCTGACAAGAGGAAGTATTTATGCACTGATCGCCCTGGGCTACACAATGGTCTACGGTATTATTCAGCTTATTAATTTTGCTCACGGCGAGATCTACATGATAGGAGCTTTCACTGCTCTTATTGTTTCAGGTGCTCTCGCTTTTACAGGACTTCCTCCTGTACTTATTTTTCTAATTGCCGCGGTTGTTGCTATAGTTTATTCAGCAGGCTACGGTATTACAATGGAAAAGATAGCTTATAAACCGCTTAGAAACGCACCGCGTCTTTCTGCTCTTATAAGCGCCATCGGAATGTCAATGTTCCTTCAGAACTATGTGCTTCTTGCTCAGACTTCAGACTTTCAGCCATTTCCAATCCTTATTCCGGATTTTGGATTTCTGAAACCGATTGAAAACATCATGAATACCACACAGTTCATTATCCTCGTGACATCAACTGTAGTAATGATACTTTTTACATTACTCATTAAATATACAAGAATTGGTAAGGCTATGCGTGCTACAGCGCAGGATAAGGTCATGGCTCAGCTTGTAGGTGTCAACATCAATAATGTGATTATGGTGACCTTCCTTCTCGGCTCTGCAACTGCTGCTATCGGCGGCGTTCTAATCAGTTCTCATGTAGGCCAGATTAACTTCTATATCGGCTTTATCGCCGGTATCAAAGCCTTTGTTGCTGCGGTGCTTGGTGGAATCGGAAGTATTCCGGGAGCAGTGCTCGGAAGTTTTGTTCTCGGACTGACTGAAAGTTTCGGAACCGGATATATTTCCAGTGACTATGAAGACGTTTTCGCCTTTATCATCCTGATTGTCATCCTTATTTTCAGACCTTCCGGACTTCTCGGTAAGGCTCCGAGTAAAAAGGTTTAGGGGGATTATATGTCTGATACTATTAAAGATAACAGCTATAAACTTCTGACGCCTGCGGATATTAAACGTTCGGCAATACTTGCTGTATGGTTTATGTTCCTGACCTTTCCTATTATGGTTATTAAGGTCAACACTGTAACCGATACGGTAGAGTGGCGATGGGAAAATATGATAATTGTAGGTTTCGCCTCCTTTATCCTTTCACATGTATGGAAGCTTCTGATCGACCGCAAGAACGGTCTTATCGGGAAAAAACCTTCAGCGGACAAGGCTGAGACTGTGACCCTCCGGGAACGGATTGGACAGAAGCCTGTGATAGTACGAACCGGAAGCATTGTGATTCTTGCCTTTGCGGCAATTTTTCCATTTATAACCGGCATGTACCAGACCAGCATCATGACCACAGCTCTGCTTTATGTGGTGCTTGCTCTCGGTCTTAATATCGTTGTCGGTCTTGGCGGTCTGCTTAACCTCTGCTACATCGTTTTCTACGGTGTAGGAGCATACACATATGCACTTTTAAACCACCACTTCGGGGTCAATTTCTGGCTTGCACTGCCTCTCGGCGGTATTTTTGCAGCATTATTCGGCACAATCATAGCAATTCCGGTACTCCGGCTTCGCGGCGACTATCTTGCAATAGTTACACTGGCTTTCGGTGAGATATTCAGGATTGTTATGGAAAACTGGAATGCTTTCAGTTTCGGTCCCAGCGGAATTGCAAATATCCCCAGGCCTTCGCTCCCCGGTTTTGATTTCGGTCTGAAGCAGTCAACAAACCTCACTTACTACATTATCCTTGTTTTTGTAATCGTAACAATTTTTGTTGTTCGAAGGCTTGAAGATTCAAGACTGGGCCGAAGCTGGGTTGCTATGCGTGAAGATGAAATTGCAAGTGAGTCAATGGGAATCGATATTGCCAAGGCAAAGCTTGCCGCCTTCGCTCTCGGTGCTTTCTGGGCCGGAGTCGCCGGTGTAATCTTTGCGGGTAAGACAACGTTTATTAACCCGGCAAGTTTCACAATGTGGGAGTCAATTATAGTTCTATGTATGGTTGTTCTTGGCGGCCTTGGGTCAATTCCGGGTGTAATTGCCGGAGCGCTGATAATGACGCTTCTTCCCGAATATCTGCGTGCTTTCTCCGAGCTTAGAATGATTATTTTCGGTGCTGTTCTTGTACTGATGATGGTATTCAAGCCGGGCGGAATTATTCCTGCTATCAGGCAGAAGTACGAGTTCAAACAGAAAAAAGCACCTGCTGAGGGAGAGAAATAATGGCCCCTATACTAGATGTTAAAAAACTCAGGATGGACTTCGGCGGACTCAGAGCTGTAAATGATGTCGATCTTTTTATAAACGAGAAAGAGATTGTTGCCCTGATCGGGCCAAACGGTGCAGGCAAGACAACCTTTTTTAACTGTATTACAGGTGTAAACAAGCCTACCGCAGGCGATATTATTCTGACCCCTCCCTCAACAGGCAAGGCGCAGCGGATTAACGGCATGAAGCCGAACAAGATAACAGAAAAGGGTCTTGCAAGAACCTTTCAGAATATCAGATTGTTCCAGAACATGAGTGTGCTTGAGAACGTTATGATCGGACGGCATCCAAGGATGAAAGCCGGTGTTCCCGGCGCAATTCTCAGGGATCCCAGAACCAGAGCGGAAGAACGGAATGTCATTGATGAGAGTTACGAAATTCTCAAAAAACTGAATCTTGAGCAGCATGTCAATGACCTGGCCAAGAATCTTCCCTACGGTGCGCAGAGACGGCTTGAAATAGCCAGAGCTATGGCTACCGACCCCTTCCTGCTTCTTCTTGATGAACCTGCAGCCGGTATGAATCCACAGGAAACCAGGGAACTCGACGAGACCATTGTCAGGATTCGTGACACTGAGGGGATAACAATTCTGCTCATCGAGCATGATATGAGCCTGGTAATGAGCCTGTCCGAGAGAATCTATGTTGTCGATTACGGAAAACTGATAGCAACTGGAGTTCCTGAAGATATTAAGAAAAACCCTGATGTAATCAAGGCTTACCTTGGGGAGGATGTAGATGCTTAAACTTGATAAAATTGAAACCTATTACGGAAACATTCAGGCCCTTAAAGGGATAAGTATTGAAGTTGCCGACGGTGAAATAGTTACTCTTATCGGCGCCAACGGTGCCGGTAAAACAACAACTCTTATGTCAATCAGCGGAGTAGTTCCCGCCCGGTCAGGTCGAATTACCCTCGACGGTAAGGATATTACAGGAAAGAATCCTGATGATATAGTTCCTATGGGAATTATTCAGGTTCCTGAAGGGCGGCGGATTTTCCCCGATCTTACGGTTGCTGAGAATCTCGATATGGGAGCCTTCCTCAGAAAGGACAAGGAACAGATTAAGCGTGACATTGAATATGTTTACGAACTGTTTCCTATCCTTTCACGCAGAAGAAACCAGCGTGGAGGTACCCTCAGCGGCGGTGAACAGCAGATGCTGGCTATAAGCCGTGCGCTTATGGCAAAACCGCGGATACTGCTTCTTGATGAGCCCTCACTCGGGCTTGCTCCAATCATCGTTCGTCAGATCTTCGACATTGTTAAGAAGATAAATGAAGAACAGGGTACAACAGTATTCCTTGTTGAGCAGAACGCCAACCTGGCTCTCAAGATAGCTCACAAGGGCTATGTTATGGAAACCGGCCGTATTACCATGGCTGATACCTGTGAGAACCTGCTTAAAAACGATGAGGTACAGAAAGCCTATCTTGGAATGTAAATGACGCGGCTTTTAGAAAGCTGCGTATATGAAAAAAGGCTGTTCAGTTTGAACAGCCTTTTTTTTTGATTAATCAGTTTCTAATGCGGTTTATATCTGCATCAGTTCTGGTAAAGAAATCTTCTTATTTTTAAAGAAGGAGTTAGTTCGAAGGGCACTTCCTGCTCAATTATTCTGCTTATCTTTGAGAAAGAGCTCAGACTTGTATTCATCTTTTTACGCATATTCTCGAGGAATTCTTCCTTCCATTGCGGAAAATGACTGATGTTGTGCTTAAGCTCTTCAAAATACTGCTTCAGCTTTTCTTCATCCAGCATTACCCTGGCAACAAGCTCGGACCCCTTGCCAAGAACAAGGCATTCAGCAACAACAGGATCTGTTTTGAGGATGTTTTCAATTTCTTCAGGATAGATGTTTTCACCTGCCGGGCCGAGAATGACATTTTTTATACGACCCTTAACATAAAGGTTGCCTGCAGCATCAAGTTCACCGATATCCCCGGTTCTGAACCAGCCGTCTTCAGTAAAGACTTCTGCAGTTCTTTCTTCATCAAGGTAATAGCCCTGCATTACACAGTCGCTTTTAACCTGGATCTCACCATCTAATATTCTAAGTTCAACACTTTTAAACGGCTGTCCCGGGCCTCTGAAGACTGATTTATTCGGTGGAGAGCCTGCAAGGCAGGGAGCTGTCTCGGTAAGTCCGTATCCTACAGCGTAGGGGAATTTTGCTTCCCTCAGGAATCTTTCAACATCTTCAGAAAGCGGAGCTCCTCCGATTCCGAAGAATTTGAGTCTGCCTCCGAAGGTTTTCATTAGTTTTTTTCCGATTACAAAGCGGTTAAGCAGTTTTCTAACCGGTAAAATTTTGTAGACAGTTTTCAGTACTTTACTGCTGTTGATATTTTTAAGTACAGAGCTTCGGTATATTTTTTCTATCAGCAGGGGAACACTAAGAATAAAATGAGGTTTAGTCTTCGCTATTGCGTCAAGCATCAGTCTGGGAGAGGGTTTCATTCCAAGATAGGTTATGTTAGCCCCTTCAAGAATAGGAAGCATGAAACCCTGAGTGAACTCGTACATGTGTGCAAGAGGAAGAACCGACAGAAGCGCATCTCCTGCCTCCATTCCGCCGACAAGTGTTGAATCACAGGCATTTACAACAATATTCTTATGAGAGAGCATAACTCCCTTGGATGTTCCTGTTGTGCCTGATGTGTATATTATAGCTGCAGTATCTTCTGATGCAGGGCTGTATTCTGAGATAGAAAGCGCAGTATCAGGCTTATCAAAGAGTTCAGCCTCATCTATAAGCAGGAATTTCCTTTCACTGAAAAGTTTTGTATCCCTGATTTTGGGAAGCATCTTCTCAGAGATGAATATAAATGATGCATCGGAATGCTCAAGTATATTCTGAATCTGTTCAGCAGCAAAATCAGTCATAATAGGAACGGCAATCCTGGAGGACGTAACTGCTGCAAGCCAGCATAATCCCCATTCGGACCTGTTTTCACTCAAAAGAGCTATTCTGCTGCCGGTTTCAATTCCGGTTAACTCCAGGTGACTGATGAGATTGTCTATTACTGAATTTGCTTTTTTATATGTGAAGTTTCGTCCGTTAAGTGACGCTGTGAACGGAAGGTCGGAATAGCTTGAAGCTGCAAAGTCCCATACCTCGCCGATGCTGTAATTATAAAGGCTTTTCATAATATTAATATAAAGCTGATTTTACAAATTAGCTATAGTTTTATGGTATGATTGAATCACCCATAGGGGTGATTCGTAGATTAATCCCATTATATGCTCATTCAGGAGGAAATTTAGCTTGAACAGGCTTGTTATATCACAGAATAGAGATACTTACATAAATCTTACAATAGAAAATTCTCTCTTTACGGATGCATCCGGAAGCGGACATACGCTGTTACTCTGGGTAAACAATCCCTCTGTGATCATCGGCCGTTACCAGAATCCATGGCTTGAATGCAGTTTTGAGTCAATGAATGATTCCGGTATCAGTCTTGCAAGGCGGCAAAGCGGAGGCGGAGCTGTCTATCATGATGAAGGCAACCTCAATTTCAGTTTTATCTGCGGGAAGGAGCTATACGATAGGGAAAGAAACTTAAGAACAGTAGTCAAAGCCCTTGGAGCTCTGGGTGTCAGCGCAGAGATTAATGAGCGTCATGATGTTGTTGTCGAAGGTAAAAAGGTATCAGGAAGCGCCTTTAGGATAAGCAGCGGACGTGTTCTTCATCACGGAACCCTGCTGGTTTCTTCAGATCTTCATCCGTTAAAGGCATCGCTTTCAGGCCCTTCGCTTGAAGGTATAGAATCAAAGGGCATTCGCTCTGTCCGCTCAAGTGTTGTTAATCTTAGCCGTTACAATCCGAATCTAACTGTTGATGTATTGAAAACAGCCCTCTCTGATTCATTTGAATCGGAATACGGCAGTGCTGATACAGCAACTGCTGACGGGGCTGGAGCTGTTAAAGATGGGTTTTATAAACGGATGATAAGCCCTGAATGGATATATGGAAACACACCCGAGTTTTCATTTCTTTATACAGCAGAGGCCGGGGATTCAGCCGAAAACTACAGGTTTTCAATTAAAAAAGGCTGCGTATCGGAGATTAACCCTTCCGACAGCAGCCGTATAAATCATTATTCTGAACTATCAGCGTTTATTGGAAAACCGCTTCATTTCTTTCCCGGTTGCTCAATCTCATTCTGAAGCTCTTTCCGTCGTTCAAGGTATTCAGGTATTTCTATCATTGGAGGCCTTTCGAATTCTATAATCCGGTGCTCAATTGCCTCAAAAACACTGTCATGCGCGATGAACTGTCTTAGAATATTGTGTTCCGGAATATCATTTACCAAACCCTTCATATGCAGCCTTTTCAGGAAGGCCTGCAGAATACCGAAAGCCATCTTTCCTAAGTCTCTGGTGGCCTGATTCCGGTGAACCCTCTGATCCAGATCAGTCTGTGCAAAAGCCTTAAGCCCCCATTTTAAGTAAACATCAATAAGGTGTGAGGTTTCAACACCGTAGCCGATAGGGAAGGGGATTGCTTCAAGAACTTCACGTCTTACAGCATATTCGCCGGAAAGAGGCTGTATAACGCCTGAAAGCTCAGGGAAATAAAGTGAAAAAAGCGGGCGTACAAGAATCTCTGTTACCCTGCCGCCTCCTGATGGCCTTATACCCTCAGAAAAAGCCAGCGGCCTGTCATAGAAGGCCTTTACGTATTGAATTTCATCGTTGAAAATAAGCGGCGCAACAAGGCCGTAGACAAATCTGGGGTGAATGTTTTTGATATCAGCATCAATATAGACGATAATGTCACCTTTCAACTGGTATATCGCTTTCCATAAGTTCTCGCCCTTACCGCGTCTGGGTTCAATGCCGGGCAGAATATCCGAAGCAAGGTAGGTGTCTGCGCCGAAGGAGCTTGCAATCTCAAGGGTTCGATCTTCTGAACCTGAGTCAATAATGGCTATCTCATCAAGCAGCGGAATCCTTGTCATCAGCTCTGATTTGAATATGACGACTTCCTTACCGATTGTCTTCTCCTCATTTAAAGTGGGAATACAAAGGGATATTTTAAGGTTCTTTTTTTCCTTTTCTTTTACTAGCGCATTCAGATCCTCGAAATCTGAATGATGAAATGTGTTATTTTTAATCCATTTATCAAGATTCACTGGAATACCCCCGGTCAATTGCAAGAATCAGTCCTATCAGCTGGGTAAGCCCCGTATAGATGGGGTCAACCTCTATGCTTTCATTTATTCCGTCCAGATAATCACCTGTTGTAAGACCGATTGTAAGAGCCGGAATGTCATGGGCAATAAAAGCTGCCAGTTCAGATGTACTCGGCGAGATTCTCGGTTTAATTTTTAGATGTGTCATTATCTGCCTTGCTGATGAAGCCAGAGGATGTGAAAAATCAATTCCTCCCGGATGTCTTCTGGCAAGTACATCAAGTTCTATTTCTTCCCCGGTATGACTTGAAACCTCGGATGCAATGTTTGAAATAGATCGGAGAACCTTGGAAACCATATCGCCGGATTCACTGCGAATCTCAAAACGCAGAATAGCCTTTGAGGCCAGGGCATTGAATGATTTTCCGCCTTCGATTGAACCGAAAGCAATGTTGCACCTGGGGCGTTTAGGCAGCGGTATCTCAAGAATCCGGTTGATAACCTCGTTTATGGTTACTATTGAACCGACCGCGCCAAAGCGGGTCCAGTCATACTGCTCCGGAACCTCGCATTTCAGTTCACATCTTATCATTCCTATTGAACTGTAGCTCAGTCTCCCGAGTTTTACTCCCTCTACACATAATCCTGCGTGGATGGGAATGTTTGAATTGTCAAGAAAGAAGCTTAGCCCCTCGATATCGCCGCGGCCGAGGCTCCGGGAAGATCCCATAAGCACCAGGTTGGACCGCAGCTTAATGTCCAGGTGTTCCAGTATTGTGGGAAGGCTGGCAATTGCTGCTACACCAAGGGCATTGTCGCCTATTCCGGGGCCTGTAATATACTGAGGCTGAACACTAATTGTATGATCAATCTTTTCGTCAAAAATACTGTCTGTGTGGGCTACAATAAGTATGTTGCGGTCTCCCCGTTCTCCGGGAAGTATTCCAAGAGCATTGCCTTTCTCGTCTGTAGAACAGTTGAGCATGTGATTGTCAGCAAAACGTTCAATGAGAAACCTTACCCGCTTTTCCTCGTTAAAAGTGGGGGATGGAATCTCTCCAATCATCACCAGATTGGCAAGCACCGTTTCGCTGAGTTCCTTCAGTTTACTTTCATAATCTGGAAGAATTTCAAGAATGTCTTTTATATCGGGCATAATTTTCCTCTATAATCATTTTAAGGACTGAGATTTCTTTTTTCAACAACATTTCTATCCTGAGAAGTTTTTTAGTGGTATTTTAACCCCAAGATGTGATATCTTATCGTTATGAGGACCTTCAAATTGACGGCTGAAGTACTGGCCGCGGTATTTCTCATATTATCATGCAGCAGTTATGTCATTCCTTATCTGGATCTTAATGTAGAAAATACTTATAGCAGTTCAACTGTAAAGATATACTATACATATGTCTGTGAGGGGGAAGCTCAGACCTGTTCTTATGCACTATACAATAAAAATGATTATTCATCAGCTTATCTTGGCTATGAATATTATGGCGAACTGCCTGAATCAGATTTCCTGCTGTTCGAAGGGCTGGCGGAAGGAGATTATCAGCTCGATTTTACAGTCTACACGGAAAAGAACGGTGAATATACTGCCCTTAAATTTCTTGATGAATCATATACATTTACTGTGGATATTCCCTAGGAGAAGTTGTCGATGTCCAGAATAAAAATCACTGCTTTTACTGCAGTAATTCTTCTATTACTAACCTTCAGTTCCTGTGATGAGGGAATTTTTAATTTTAATGACCAGACAGGGAATCTCGCGCTCTCCTTTGAAAAATCCACAACATATTCGATTGATATAGGCAGTGTTGTGTTTATTCTGGAAAATCAGGATTCCGGCGATTATCTCAGAAAGGAATATGATTATGACGGTAGTATTGATGATTACATATCACGTATAAATACCGGCAGCTGGCAGTTGACAATAACAGTATATGATTCAAGCGGAACTCAGATCTTTCAGAACTCTGACGGTCCCTTTTCCTTTGATCTGGAACTGGCGGAAACAGCAAATGTTGATCTTATATTAAATTACGATGGTACCAATTACTGGATCGAGGCGGACATCGATGTAGGTGATGGAACTGAGGATCCCGTAATCGGAATTTCCGCTATGGATGTTTTAGTGGTTGGTATTCATGCTGCGGGAGACGACTCCAGAGATTCAATCAATTTTACCTGTTCAGTTATGGTTAAGGGCTACGGCTTCACAAGCGGTCTTGCCGGTTTATACATACAATATCCTGATGGAAGCAGCTTCAGTTCCGGCGATGCCTCGCGTGCAATATCGGGGCTGAGTATATCAACTGATGCATCATATATGACGATTAGCCGGAAGGGTTTTTATTCAAAGGGAGATTATTACATCAGGCTGATCGATGTTTATGGAAATGTAGTTGAACAGACTTTCAATCTTTATTTTGATTTGGATCCCTATAACGGAACAGCGATTTTTACATCATCCTATGGCGAGGCAAACCCCATAACCACAAGCGGTTATGATTCGGGTGATGCCACGGGTGTCGGTTCATATATTGCATATTGTGTGCTTCAGGGAACCGGAACAATGGTTCAGGGCTCAAGCCTCACGATTGTCGAAAATCCCGATGGTGTTTCGAGCATAGCTCTTCCGGGAATAGGATCTCCCAGTTATGATTATGTTTTGGTTACAACCGATTACACAGTTCCGCTTAGTGATTTAAGTGCAATTTATATACCTGGAACAACTGATATGAGCGTTGGACTTGTTCCTGAATGGCTGTATACATACTACGGCAGCTCAATTCATTACATCGGAATATCGGTGTACTCCAACTAGGGTATCGGGAAAAGATATGAAGCGAATGCTTAGATTTTCTGGAATAACAGCCTTATTCTTTTTTTTAATGTTATTTCTTTTCTCTTGCAGTTACGGTATTTTTAATTTTTCTGCAGAAACAGGCTATTTCAGATTTGAACTTGAGTTTAACGGCGATTATTCCGCAACTGAAATAGAATTTACCCTGACTCCGCCGGACGGCAGCGGTGATGTAATATTCACAGAAGCAATTGAGGGCGGTTTCTGCAGCCTTGATGTGGAAAATATGGATATAGGGACATGGCAGCTTAATGTAACAATTCTGCCTGATGCTGATACAGTTTTTGATTCACCTGTTGATTTTGAAATAGTTTCAGATCAACAGACGGGAGGAAGAATTGATGTCAGTTTTAACGGTACAGACTACAATTACTATGTAAACTGGTGGGATTCGGATGGAAGTGACGGCAGCAGTTCAACAGTTGCAATTACAGTTGATTCGTTGTTAGTAAGTCCGCTAATACTCAAGTCCTACCGTGGTAATACAAAACTCGGGTACGCTGCCTTTGAGGTCTCAGGAACCAATTTTCTGAATGGGCTTAATTATCTTGAGATTACATCTCCTGATGATTCCACAGTCAGAGTGAGTAATTATGAATATTACCCGAAGGATTTGTTTCTTGGCGGATCGGATGTTGAAGAAAGCCTTATAAGTATACAGGACGGATTCAGCAGGGCTTTTGATTCTTTTAACGGATCTTATACTGTCAAGGCTGTTGATAATTCGAGTAATATTGTCCGGTTGACTTATGATTACAATCTGGTCACAGAAGATAAGATTCCGGTTCTTACAGGAATGGATGGAGCCGGAGTTATATCAACGGATGTCGATTCCACAATCATTCATACATTTGATTGGGAAATTCCGGATACTACTTCGACCGGTTCAGTGTTTGCATATATAGTGAATAAAACAGATGGCTCTTATTATCCCGCAGATGACAGTATCTATAATAGCACCGGTGTTCTCTCGGTTCCAAATTCCACAATGTCGGTCGGAGATACATACCAGCTGATTGTTGTCTCAATGGAATATTACACAATAACTCCGTATACAGATGCAGTTGCTGCAGGGGTTAATATGCACATGAATGCAACTACTATAGGCTGGATGCTGAATGAAATCTATGGAGCCTCAACCGGTCTTATAAGCGTAACGGCTGCTGAGTTCGATACCTACTGAATCTACTCCCTGACATAAACCAGGTCCAGACTACGAGGCGACTGCTCTGAGTCTGCCGACAGTTCCGCTTCTATCCTTCCCGAATTAGAGGATACTACCGTTGCCGTTCCGATTAGGTACTCGCTCTTGCCGCGTTCCTTCCGCCTTATGATAATCTCCGCTCCGTCTGCAATCCTTGTATCGGAAAGTCGTTCAATTATAAGTCTGTTGCCTGATGCCCAGGATACTGAGCCGACGAGTATTTCACGGGTGAGTCCGGTTGATGAACCGTCAGATCTGGAAGCAAGGGCTGATATTTCCCTGACTGCCTGGGCAAAAAGCAGTTCCTTTGAACTGAGTTCGTTTATCTTCTGTGCTGATGAAGCTGAAGCTGTACCTGAAAGGTGGTCGGTAAGCGTCAGGACATCCTCCAGGGCTTCGGTTCTTCCGTCGCCATATCCGCTAGTATATCCGCTTTTTTCTGCCGCCACAGCTTTCTGTTCAAGATTGTCTTTCTCTGTTTCGAAAGACTCATTGAGAGCAGTCATCTCTGATGCAGCTTCTGTAAGCTTCAGGTTGAGTTCTTCAATTGAAGCTTCCTGTTCGGCTATCTTTTCACCGCTTTCGACATTAAGACTGTTCAGCCTAAGGTTTTCCTGGTCTCTTTCGCCTATCATCCTGGATAGGCGATCAATCTCGGTATTCTGTTCGGCAGTAAGCTGTTTAACTTCGGCATCCCGCTGTGCGGTTAACTCTTCAACCTGGGCTTCGCGGGCTGCGGTAAGCTCCTGAAGTTCCGCATTCCTTGCTTCTGTCAGCTCGGTAATCCGGCTGTCGGCCTCGGTGATCCGTGTTTCATATCCGCTGATAGTGTCATCAAGTGTTTTCTGAATCTCAGCTACGGCACTCTTGCGTTCCGCTTCAAGGTTTTTAATTGCAGTATCCTTCGCTGCAAGCTGACTTGAAAATGATTTCTCATAGCTTCTGATAAGCCCTTCGATAGCACTGTTCAGAAGCTCCGGATTTTCGGTTTCCGCCCCTGCTGCTGCGTTTACATACTGCTGAGCTGCCTTTTCCAGACTGCCGCTGCTCTCAAGGGCTTCAGCCTGAGTCAGTGCAGGGCTGATTCGTTCAGCTTCTCTCTGCCTGGTAATAGATTCCAGATTGTTAACCGCGGTTGAGATTGACGGCAGCTTTTCAACAGCCCTGCTGTAGTAATCAGCCGCAGCCGAAGAATCACCGGCGCTGAGGGCCTCATCGCCCAGTCTTGCCAGCTCACGCGCCGACAGCAGAAGTTCCGCCGTCTCTGTGCGGCTTCTGTTATCCACACTGGTTTTATAGGTCTGCTCCTCAATCCGCTGTTTGAGCACATTAAGGATTTCTATATCATTAGCTTTTCTTCTCTGAACCGCTGCCAGATTTGAAAGTGTCGGGTCATTTATATAGTCATTTAGAGACTGAATAGCCGAAATGGCCTGCTCGTAACTGCTGTTTCTGATTAGGTTGAAGATCTGTTCATATGAACCGTTTATCTGGTCAATGATAAGAGATTCTCTTTCCCTGTTCCGGGTAAGCTCTTCAATTTTGGCCGCTGCAGCTGCGGCTTCCTCGGCTAAGGCGCTTTTTTCGGCTTCATACTGGGCGGTGAGTTCGTTTTCCCTGGCTGCAGTTTCCTGTCTTATCTGGTCCTTCTCGGAATTGACCCGGGCAAGAAGCTGCTCATTCTGCCTTCTTGCTGCATCAAGCTCCTCCCGCTGTGCTTCAAGAGCCTTTTCATTTTCTTCACGGAATGATTCTATTTCTGCCTGGTATTCAGCCATTCGGGCAGCTTCAATTCGCTCAAGTTCCGTACTTATATCAGCCTCAGTCCTTCCGGCGCTTCTCATGCTCTGGCGTTCACGTTCAAGTTCTGCTTCAAGTGCTGTTCTAAGCTCAGTCTCCCTGTCGGCTATCCTCTGCTCCATGGTATCTGCCAGTTCACGGCTCTGCCTGTCGAGTTCAGAAAGTTCGGACTGAATCTGATTTATCTGGCTGTCTTTTTCGGAAAGTTTCTGTTCAGATTCCTTTTTTAGTTCCTCAAGCAGTTTTCCTTCAGCGGAGGTATATGTAGAGTTAAGCTGGTTCAGATTATCTTTTTTCTGCTCGAACATCCTGCCTGAAAAATATACCGTTGCTGCAACGGCGGAAATTGCAAGGATGTTTATAATAAGAGGCAGAATAGCTCCTGTCTTTGCCTTTTTTAAACCTGATTCATCGGAGGAGGTAAGACGGTTATCGGCAATAACACGGTCAATTTCTTCGAGAATTTCAAGACGTTCCTGTTCTTCTATCCCGTTATCAGTCTGATGTTCGCTCAAAGCCTTCCTCCTGACTTTTTTATCGGCAAAAGCCGGTTAATTTTAAAGCTGTGCAATCCGATTCTGTAGTAGGAACATATGAAAATTCGCGCGAGACTTATCCTTATTGTAATGCCTCTCCTTGCGGCGGCCCTGCTCATTACGGGAATATTCTCATCATATTCGGCCAGAAGCGGTATGACAAGGCTCGCGATGTCTTCTCTGGGTTTTAAATCCGAAGAACTTGAAAAATACATGCAGAACCAGTGGACCCTTCTGAAGGATAACGGATTCAGTGAGCGCCCGGAATATGTAGAGGTAGCAAAGAGTGCCGTGCTTTCATATGCCTTTACCCTTCTGCGAAGCGAGACTGAGCTAATCTTTGCTGTAACACCTGATTCTAATGTTGTAATGAAAACTGCAGGAGTTTCGGTTCTTCCTGAGGAAAAAGATGTTTTTACAGATACTCTTAAACGACCCGAAACAGGATGGGTAGAACTCGATATCTCAGGTGAAGCCAGGGTAGGAGATTACTTTTATTTTGAGCCATTTGACTGGTATGTCTTTCTTACCGAAGACAGTGAAGCCTTCTATCGTGAAGTCTCTGAACTGCTGCAGCAGAATTACATAATTCTTGGTATATCAATAGTAATCTCGCTGATATTTATACTGATTCTTGCCTCATATCTGATTGGCCCTCTTACAAGGGTTGTCTCGGCTATGAAAGGTATAATCCGCGACAGCGATCTTTCACGCCGTGTTGAGGTTGAATACCGTGATGAGACCGGACAGCTTGCAGATACATTCAATACCATGATCGGTGCTCTCGAGCGGGCAAACCAGCAGATCAAGGAACACGCAATAGAGGCCGTACTTGCAAAGAAGAGCGAGCACAAGATTAGAAATATTTTCCAGAAATATGTACCAAAGGATGTTATAGAAACCGTTTTTGCGAATCCTGAATCGATGCTGATAGGAGAAAACCGGGTAATTTCAATCCTGTTCTCGGATATCAGAAGTTTTACGACGATTTCTGAAAGTTATTCTCCGGATCAGCTTGTCATTGATCTTAATAAATATTTTGAGATCATGGTTGATATAATCATCAGCCGCGGTGGTGTTATTGATAAGTATATAGGTGATGCTATAATGGCTTACTTCGGCGCGCCTGTTAAACACGATGATGATGCATACCAATCGGTTATGGCTGCTCTTGAGATGCAGGATGCCCTGGCAAAGTTTAATGAGCAGCTTGAAAGTGAAGGCAAGCATCCATTCAAGACAGGCATCGGTATAAACTATGGTGTTGTGACTGTAGGAAACATCGGATCAGAGAAGAAAATGGATTACACTCTTATCGGTGATATGGTAAACCTTGGTTCAAGGCTTGAAGGCCTAACCAAACCCTATAAACAGGGCGTTATAATTTCTGAGAGCGTGTACCGGAAGGTTCGAAGCAAGGTGCCCTGCAGGGTTGTCGACAAGGTCCAGGTTAAGGGCAAAACTCAGGGGGAAAGCATTTACACCGCAAGTACCAGCCTCTCCGATAGAGAAAAGAAGGCCTGGGCTTACCATAACGCCGGGGCAAGACTCTTTTATTCACGTGATTTTAAAAAAGCCATAAAATACTTCGGTGCTGCTATGAGCATCGACCACGACGACTATCTTTCAAACATGTTCATGGAGCGAAGCCGCAGGTACATGACCACTCCGCCGCCCGATGACTGGACCGGCGTTGAGATAATGACTACTAAATAAAAAGCCTCTGATTTTTTGAATCGAGAAGATTAAAATACTGCTGACAGGATTCCTGCTGTAAGCAGGGTTGTGACTGCTGTGATTCCCGATATTATCGATGTATCCTCAAGAAGCTGCCACCAGAAGAGGTAGAAGGCTGCCTGATCATTGTATTCAGTCTCAGTGTATTTATTGAAAAAGTGTTCATAGCCCGCTGCAGAGGCTGCAAAAACAACAGTGGAAACTCCGGCAACCCATAGATCTGCAGTAGTAAGGCTTTTTATGAGTTTTTCTGTCCGTCCGGAATTTATCCTGTCCTTTTCAGCCAGAAGCAGTGAGGCGGTAATTTCAGTGCTGTTCTGAACAGTCCTGTTTTTATTTATTGAAGATTCTGCTATGAACTTAAGCATTCTGGCTCTGCTGATAATATCCCTGCGGTTTTCATTTATCGCAGTATTAATCAGATTATCGATGTCAGTGATATCAGATTCAGTTAATGATTGGTTTTCAATTATAGAATTTTCCAGCTCCATGTAGCGGTTCAGCAGTTCATCAACATAAACTTCGGATTCCTGTCCATAAACAGTGCCAAGAGGCAGTAAAAGAAAAAGTATAAGTATTGTTGCGGGGGTAGTCTTTTTCATGCTATTCAAGCCTCTCCCCGGGGTTGCGGGCCCAGGATTCAATGACCGTTTCTATCCCGCTTGCCTGAATCTCTTCTTCGGTGCCTGAGAACAGTGGATCAATAAAAACCATCTTTTCTGCATATTCTTTGCTTTTTCCGGGTTCATCAAGATTGTAGTAAAGAAGGGCAATTGCCTGACAGGCCCTGTCGTAGACTTCGGGGGTCTGGTAACGCATTATTATCATATTCAGTTCTGCTACAGCCAGCGGAGTGTCGCCGGTTATAATGTGGATTTTTGCGCTCCTGTAGATAGACTCGGCGTAGAATTTTGAGTCTTTGTGAAAGCTGATTATTTCACTGTAAAGGCTGAGCGCTTCTTCAAGGCTTCCTCCGGCAAGAGCATCACCAGCCTGCTGGAAAATCAGTTCCGCATCGGCTTCGGTGCTTCCCGGCTGGAATTCGGCTATCTCGTAATGTTTAAGATAATCGCTTCTGTCAATCAGCAGGGCAATTTCAGTAGCTGCCAGAAGCAGAGTTGTGCTTTCCAGCGCTGTAAGATACAGCGGCTGCGGCCATCTTATCCGGCTGCTCTCATACCAGTCTATTCCGAAGGCTGCAGCTGTAAATCCGAATGATATTGGAAGCAGGGTGGATATTGCGGTTAAAAGTTTTTCCTTTTGATAAATCGGGGTGATAATTACATCCCGTCCTTCTCGTGAGATTCTGTACCAGCTTTCAGGCATTAACAGATTATTCCCCAGGATCTTATCTTCATCAGCCCTCAGGATAATATTTTCCTCGGAAACAAAGGATGAGGGTATGACCTTTGAGTTAAGGTCGGCAAAGAAGCTGCTGTTTTTATCAGTAAGTTCAATAATATCTATGCAAGGCTGATAATTTTCGCTGATTATTTTTATTTCATGGCTTCCGGTGCTGATTCCCCTCAGAAGCACCGGTGTTGCCTGGGCCTGCGGTTCTCTGTCTATAAACACGGCTGCATTTATTGGACTGCTTCCGATAAAAAGATTAACCTGCACATCCTGAGCGCATATGGATTGAAAGACTGCTGTTAGAAGGATTGAGGCAAATAACAGTTTTCGGTGAATGCGTATGCAGGAAAAAGCCATAGTGAATAATAATATCAGATCAGGCATAATTGCAAGCATGATTTAGATATACCGGCTTTTTATGAAGACAAAAACAGCCCCTCTACAGGGGCTGTTTTATTAGTTGAACCGGCTAATCTATTTACTTCTGAAAGCTATGGAATGCAGATTGTTGATAGTCTGTGCGGTTGATGATCTGCTTCCGGCGTCTACATCCAGTATGTTGAAGTAACGTTCTGTTCCGGAATTGTTATCTATGCCCCAGAAAAATCCGGTCAGAGGGTTGAATTTTCCATGATGAGCATAGACATGGGTGGTATCTGTTGTTATCTTTTTGACAAATGTTGCAGCACCGGTGGAAGTGTTGATGCTGTATATATCTACAGCATCGATTGATTCATTTTCCTGTTCCGGATTAATCAGATATAGATTGCCGCTGCTGTCAAAATCCATACCATGTGTCCATGTTGAAAGTCCGGATGATTCAAATTCTGTTATTTCTGCGGTTGACGGGTTTACGGTAACCAGTACATCTGTATTTTCACTCCAGGCGTAAAGAGTACCCGAAGGTCCGAATGCCGGATTAAGAAAACCGGCCTCTACAATTCCGGAAGAGAGTGTTGTATCATTAGTTGATGTAGTTCCATACAGTTTTCCGTTATCATTATCATAAACCAGACCCCGTTAAGGTAGTAGCCGGTATCACCAATTTCGGCAAGCTGTTCGCCTGTTTCTGAATCAATTTCATAAAGGATGCTTGTTCCCAGGCTGCTGTTTCCTTTGCTGACTCCATATAAAATGGGCAGTACCGTAACGCTCGCCGATGCAGAGAAAGAATCGTCAGTAGTTGATACTGTTATTTCAGCAGTTCCTGCACCAACCGCTGTTGCGGTTCCGTCATCGCTGATGGTAACGATGCTTTCATCAGAAGTGGCCCATATGAGGCTTATCTCTGAAGCTGCCTCAGGCTCAACTGTTGCTGCAAGCTGAGCTGTAGATGTAAGTTTAACTGTCAGCTCAGTATCATTCAGTGACAGGTTTGTTACGGTTATACCGCTGTTTGCTGTAGTGATTCCATCACAGCTGTAAAATGCGAATAGAGTAATGACAAGTACTATCAGAAAAGCTTTAAGTTTTAATTTTTTTTTTCATATAATAATCCTTATAAAATTAAATCCTGACAAATTAACTCAGGTTAAAAGCGATTGTCAATTTTATTAGTTCGGTTTCGCAGAAAATCTATGATTTTGTGCCGGGATGATAATCGCAGAATATCATCCCCCTTGACATAAACACTGACTGACGGTACATTCTCAATATGTTGGAATCAATCTTAAACAAGAATATATCCGCCGCGGCCGCAGCTACTTTGACTGCGGGGTTGAACAGGTTCTGACATATTTCGCCGCAGTCTTTATAAAAGGCTCGCGGTCCGGTTAATATTGAAGCTGATGGCAGAGTCTTTTTACAGACTCTGCTTTTTTTTTGCAGAGGTGATTACTAAAAACGGTGGAGTGGAGTTGAAATGAGAAGAGCGATAGTACATGAAGGTGCAAGGCAGCTGACTTATGAGATCAGGCAGATCGTATCGGTTGCAAATGAGATTGCAGAGCTCGGCAGGGAAATAAGCTGGGAGAACATCGGTGATCCGGTTGAAAAGGGGAACAACATCGAACCCTGGATGAAAGACATAATTTCCAGCCTGGCGGCTGCCGACAGCAGTTACCGCTATACGGACAGTCAGGGTGATCTTAAAACAAGAAAATTTCTTGCCGCCGAATGCAACGCAATAGGCGGAGCTCATATCAGTCACGATGATGTAATTTTTTTCAACGGCCTTGGAGACGCTGTTGCAAAGATTTTCGGTTTTTTAAAGAGAGAAGCAAGGGTCATAGGACCGTCTCCTGCCTATTCAACCCACTCATCAGCTGAAGCAGCTCACTCAGGCTATGAGCATCTGACATACAAGCTCGATCCGGAAAATAACTGGCTGCCTGATATCGAAGATTTGAGGAACAAAGTAAAATACAATGACTCAATTGCCGGAATTCTGCTTATAAATCCCGATAACCCTACAGGCATTGTATATTCACGTGAACTTCTAAGTGAGATCGTACAGATAGCTGCTGATTACAACCTGTTTATTATTGCCGATGAGACTTACAGCAGGGTGGTTTTTCCCGATGTCGATTTCAGCTATATATGCGAGGTCATCGGCGATGTCCCTGCTGTTTCGATGAAAAGCGTAAGCAAGGAATACCCCTGGCCCGGTGCAAGATGCGGCTGGATTGAAGTCTACAACCGTAAAAAAGATCCGGAGTTTGATACATACATTTCGAGCCTTATCAACGCCAAGCGCCTTGAGGTTTGTTCAACGACTCTGCCTCAGCTTTCAATCCCTCTGATTATGGGAGATCCAAGATACCCTGAACATATCCGTACCCAGTCTGAAATGCTGGCTTCAAGAGCTGAGGAAGCCTATATCAATATGAAGGATATTCCGGGTATTCAGGTTCTAAAACCGCAGGGGGCCCTCTATTTTACAGTCCTTTTTAAAGATGGAGTTCTGAATGAAGGTCAGTTTCTAGAGATTTCCGAGCCGGATATCAGAAACTATGTTGAAGAAAAGGTTAAAGGCCTTGAACTTGATAAGCGCTTTGTTTACTACCTTCTTGGTGCGGCTGGAATATGTGTAGTACCGCTTACAGGTTTCTGTTCGCAGCTCAAGGGATTCAGATTCACACTGCTTGAGGCTGATGATCAGAAACGCAGGAATATTTATAAAACGCTTGGCGACTCAATACGGACCTATCTTGCAAGTAACTGAGCTGCGGTATTAAGGCAGAAAATCCTGCTTGAAAACAGGGCACAAAAACCTTAGTATTAGTGTACGCTAAACACCTGAAAAAAGCTGTTTTCAGGTGTTTACAATACTTTTTGTAACATCAGGAGAACCCGGATGGCGAAGAAATATAATTTCAGTATTCCGAAGCTTGGTGAAGCCAAGATTAAGTCACCGATACAGATGTCAAAGACATACGGAGACCGAATAGTCAATTATATAAGGGATGAGGAATGCATCCTCTACGACGTTGAAGTTGAAAAGGGTGAGGTGCTGCCGGAATGCGACTCAAATTTCTGTCTGGAAAAATCCGGTCCTCATGAACTGCTCTATTTTAACCCCGGTCATGTGCATGCCGGTGTTGTAACCTGCGGTGGGCTCTGCCCGGGGCTTAACAATGTCATAAGGGCGATAGTGCGGACTCTTTGGTACCAGTACGGTGTAAGACGCATCACCGGAATACGAAACGGTTACAGGGGGTTTCTTCCTGAGTATAACCTTCCGATAGTTGAGCTTAACCCCGATGTTGTTGATGATATCCATAATATGGGCGGAACCATGCTCGGTTCATCCCGCGGCGGCGGTGAGATTGAAGAGGTTGTTGATGCCATTGAACGGCTGAACATGAATATGCTTTTCACCATCGGCGGCGACGGAACAACCAAGGGTGCCATAGCCATAAGCAATGAAATAGAAAAACGCGGTCTTAAAGTTGCCATCATCGGTATTCCCAAGACCATTGATAATGATTTGAGTTTTATTCAGCGCTCCTTCGGGTTTGAAACTGCGGTATCAAAGGCTGTTGAATCTGTTGCTGCTGCCCATGTTGAAGCCAAGGACGCTTTTAACGGAATAGGTCTTGTTAAACTGATGGGGCGTGAAAGTGGTTTTATTGCTGCCCACACAGCCCTTGCAATGAGCGTAGTTAATTTCGTGCTCATTCCTGAAATCGCTTTTGACCTGCATGGACCCAACGGTTTTCTGGAGCATCTGAAGAAGAGGATCAGTGAGAAGCACAGGGCAGTAATCATAGTCGCTGAGGGTGCCGGCCAGGATATGCTGGAGGATCTGAAACAAACCGATGATTCAGGCAACAAGACCCTTGGAAATATCGGCCGTTTCATGAAAGAGCAGATAGCTGAATACTTTGATAAAGAGGGGATTGAGGTTAACATCAAGTACATCGATCCAAGCTATCTTATAAGAAGCACAGCTGCAGATGCTAATGATTCAATTTACTGTCTCAGGCTTGGAACCCACGCAGTTCATGCTGCTATGGCCGGAAAGACAAAGGCCCTTATAAGCATGGTTAATGACCGTTTCGTCCTTGTACCGATGGAGCTTGCCGTTTCAAAGCGCAACTTTGTAGATCCCGAAGGCAGTTTATGGAGAGATGTTCTTCAGACAACAAGAATGCCGCTGACAATGAAAAACTGATTTGATAGCAGTAATCGGCGATATTCATGGTAATCCTTATCCTCTTAAAAGGATTGTGACGGCTCTGGGGCTTGTAGACGAAGATATGAACTGGAAGATGGCTGGTGTGTCTCTGGTTTTTACCGGTGATGTATGCGACCGAGGGACTGATTCTGCGATCATCTACAGCAGTATAATGAAATGGCAGCAGCAGGCTCCGGCCTTCGGTTCCTCAGTTGATTTCATCATCGGAAACCATGAGGTAATGAACATCTGCGGATACTATTTTTACAACACCGAAGCCGAAACACGATCATATGCAGAATCGGCTGATAGTGACGGCTCTGCGGAAAAATTGAAAGCCTTTTCCCGGGGCGGCTGGGTCTATGACTGGCTTTTAAAGCAGCATTTCATAGTAAAAAAAGAACCCTTTATTGTCGCACATGCTGATTTTCCTGCAGAGTACGCCGAAATGACTGTTGATGAAGTAGAAAAGACCAGCTGGGAGCTGTTCGAAAAGTCACTTAAATACGGAGATCAGGGTGAAAACAGAATAATCTGGAGCCGTGAAGTACGGAAGGCCGACCTGAATTATGAACTTGCACTGGGTGACTTTCTTAAGGCTAATGAAGCGGAAACCTGGGTTTGCGGCCATACACCGTCGGTGGATGGGCAGATAAAAAGCCGTCTTGACGGCAGATATATCTGCGTTGATACGGCTATGGGCCTGAATGAGGCGAATGCATCAGCGCTGATTTTTGAAAATGATAAAATAAAGGCCGCCTATCTCAACTGGGACGGCAGCCTCTTAATAGATTCTGTTTACTGAGCCCAATTCAAACCTAACTGATTATCTGATACTGACAGTCAGTGATACCGGGTTGTGGTCTGTATATTCAAAGCCCAGATTAAATCCCCTTATGTCGTCAACCTTCAGGTTGGGCGAAACCAGGAAGCCGTCAATTACAGTTGTAAAGTTTTCACCGCCTCTGTACGGTTTTTCAAGTGATCTCGAGGTAGGAATATCTCTGTCATAGCACCACTGCCAGTCGGCAGGCGTCCATCCATCCGGAATCGACTTAACCCAGAACAGGTTTTCAGCAGGAGTTGTATAGGGTCCGAAGCTGTCCATATCCATTCCCGGGAAAATCGAGTTCCAGTCGCCGCCGGCGACAACATAATGTCCTTCATTATACAGCCCGGTAAGCAGCTGTTTTACATATTCAAGCTGCTGTTCTCTCATGCTGCCGTCACCGTAGGCGCTCAGATGCAGATTGACAATGCACCAGTCTTTTCCTTCAACGGCAGAAGGAAATCTTGTAATTACGGCGCATCTTTTAAGATGAAAAAGCTTAACCGGCCATCCGAAACTGCCCGGGAGGCTCAGCCTCTGTGCCGAATCTGTACTGAATCGTGACAGTGTCAAAATTCCTGATTTTACCTTCCCCATGGGCGAGGAGGCGGGATAAGGAACAAAGAGTGATTTGTAGTTTATCCCGTACCAGGCTTCATACTGCCCAAGAACTGAAGTAATAGTTTTAACCTGATCTATATTAAATGATCTTCTGGAACCGCTGTCGGCCTCCTGGATAAAATAGATGTCCGGTTCCTGGAGCTGGGCAAATTCAAGTATTCCGTCAAGCGATTTTCTCACAGCTTCCACTGACTCTGCCCTGCTGTTTTTCCCGCCTTCCATTACAAAATCATTATCCCTGTCGAGTCCGCAGTAGCCGATATTCCAGGAAAGTATGCTGATACCGCCCGGGTTTGATGTGGTGATAACGGGGCTGCTGATAGAACTGAGTTTTTCAACTGAATCGGGCTTATATTCTGTAACTGTGAAAAAAAGAAGAAATGCAATAAAAAGAAAAAGAATGACCGCTATGGGTATAAGAACTGCCTTGATGATTTTCATTTTTTTATCCGTCCGGAAAAATTATAACTTTTTTTTAAATGATTTGTAACCTTTACCAGGCTATGTTGTTCCTATTTATGAAGCGTGGAGTTTTTTTCATTAACCTCCTTTTTTTAGATATTCCCCTCAGGGTTTTGCTACCTCCTTTCCCCTGAGGGGCTTTTTTTAAATCTCCCCCTGAAAAGTAGTTTAAACGCCTCTTTTTTCAACCAACCTCCGGAAACGTCTAAACAGCTCCTCTATTAATCAACCTTTTATGTGAAAAAATAATCTTTGATAAGTTATGAATTGTTCTCTCATTTTGGATGTGAATTTATTCTAAACCAGAATTGTAAAAATGCAAGGAAAATCTTCACAAATTTGTAAAATTATGTCCCTTTCATTGCGTGACACCGCAATAATTGTACGTTATTATTAATTCATGAGTATCAAAATAGATAAGCCTTCGGTAGTTGAATCTGCCGGAAACATGCCGAAACGTATTGAAGAGTTTTTCGGACTGGTTAACAGCGGAGACAGTTCTGTCAGTATTGCAAAGATGAAGAGCCCCGGCGGCTGGGTTGAACCGGGACAGCGGCCAGAATTTGATGAGTATACAGTTGTCCTTGCAGGAAAGCTTCTTGTCGAAACTGAAACCGGAAATTTTACGGTAGGCGCCGGCGAAGGCGTCCACATAACTGCAGGTGAATGGGTCCGCTACAGCTCGCCCGAGCCTGAAGGTGCTGAGTATATTGCAGTCTGCCTTCCGGCATTCTCACCGGATACAGTGAGGCGCGATGACTGATCGCGGAAGACCGGACCGGCCTTCTGCCCTTCTAATATATCCGAATGTCTATGAGTTTGCATTATTTGATCTCTATCTTAAGCCATATGGTCTGATGAGGCTGCATGCCATGCTTTCGGCCGCAGGCTGGAAGGTTGAGCTTATAAATTCTCTTGAGCATGCTCCGGGGAAGACCAAAGAGAACGGAACAGGGAAATTTATAAGAACCCTTGTTAAAAAACCTGATGCACTGAATAATATTCCCCGTAATTTTGCCTGTTACGGTATTGGTCGGGTTGAGCTTGAACGCAGGATGTCGGAGAACACACCGGATGCTGTTTTTATCTCTACAGGGATGACATACTGGTATGAGGGGGCAGTGGAGGCTTCTGAAATTGCAAAAAGGCTGTGGCCTGATGTCCCTGTAATCACAGGAGGAGTCTATGCAAGCCTGATGCCGGAGCACTGCACAGCTGTAACCGGCTCTGATTTTGTTAACACCGGGACAGCCGGAGCCGGGCTTGACCTATGGCTGAAGCAAAGGGCTCTGCCGGGGATCTCAGTGGAGGCCGGGCGGCTGCCCTCCGACGGGCCTGTCTGGGATAACTCTGCAATTATCAATCTTAATTCCGGATGTCCGCTGCGCTGTGATTACTGCGCTTCTTTTAAACTCACCGACGGGTTTTATCAGGGCCGTCCGGATACTGCAGTCGAATGGATAAAAATGGTAAACAGAGTCCACGGCACTTTTAATTTTGCATTTTATGACGATGCCCTTCTTTTTCGTTCAGATGACGTGTTTAAACCCTTTCTTGAGGGAATAATACATGAATCAGAAAAGAGTGGCGTTCAGTACAGTTTTTATTCACCCAATGCCATGCATATCCGCTATATGGATACTGAAGCTGCTGATCTGATGAAGAAGGCTGGATTTCGGGAAATCCGTCTGGGGTTTGAGAGCTCTTCAGATGATTTTCATGAAAACCACGACAGGAAGTTCGGTATCCAGGATTTTTACGACCGTATTGAAATGCTTACCGATGCCGGTTTTGAGAGAAATCAGATAATAGTCTACCTGCTGGCAGGTCTTCCGCGTCAAAAAGCGGATGAAGTTGAGCAGTCGATCCGCTTTGCTTCTAGGACAGGTGTGCGGCTCTCGGTTTCCGAGTTTTCGCCGGTTCCCGGTTCTCCATTATGGAATGAATGTGTTAAAGAATGCCGGTATCCGATTGAGGAAGAGCCGCTGTTTCACAACAACAGCTTCTTCCCCATGGAATGGGAAGGCTTTACGCGCGCCGATATGCAGCGGCTTAAAGTTCTTTCGAAGAAGCCTGCGTACTGAGGCTTTTTACAATATCCTGAACTGCCTGCATCGGCATCTGCTCTTTATTTAGGATCCGGTAGACTGCTTCCGAAATTGGAAGTTTCAGTTTTGATATTTCTGTTATCTGCTTTACAAAACGGGCGGCAACCACACCCTCCGGCAGATATCCGATTCTTGAAATGTTGGCTATAAGATCATCCAGAGAATCAAAGCTGTCAAGGACATGGGCCTTTATGATCTCGCGTCCGAATTTCCGGTTTCTGCCGTGAATACTTCGGCAGGTAACATCAAGATCGCCAACACCTGCAATGCTTGTGAAGGTTTCCGGGTATTCTGAACCCAGGGTTTTACCGAGTATCTGAATCTCGTTAAGACCTGCAGCGAGCAGCAGCGATTCGGTGTTATCTCCGAAGTTGTCTGATATTTCACTCAGTGCATCGAGTATTCCGTATGCAATTGCAATAACATTTTTTACGGCACCGCAGGTCTGAACACCCTCGACATCTAAAGAAGAGTACACCAGGAGGTTTGAGCCTGTTAGCAGTTCCCTGAACCTGATAGAGTTCAGCCCGCTTTTACTGGCGCTGATAAGACCTGTAATCTTTCCCCTTGATACTTCCTCGGCATGGCTCGGACCTGAAATGTAAACCAGGCTGTCCTTGTAGAAACCGGGAAGGTATGATTCCATTGCTCTTGTTATAAGCATAGGCCCAGTTGGAGTCTGTATAAATCCCTTGGTAAGGACTCCGATTGCCGGTTTTCCTTCCATTATGTCGGGAATGGGTACGAGTTTCTTCACTATATCCAGGATGTACAGTGAAGGGGTCGCAATAATAATAAAATCTTTATCTGAAGCAGCTTCTGTAAGCTCAGTGGTTGCTTTTACAGTTTCCTTCAGATTGACTCCCAGCAGATAGCGGGAGTTTGAGTGTTTGCTGTTTATCTCGGAGACGACATCGGCCATGAAATCCCACATAGTTACATCATGTCCCAAATCTCCAAGTACTTTTCCGATTGCAGTGCCCCAGGCTCCTGCGTTTATTATGCCGACTTTCTTGCCGTTTGGTTTCTCCATAAAAAAATTACCCCATGTTTCTGCTGCAGAGTTCTTCGAACTCATCGACCTTTTTTTCAATAAGGTCGATACCCTGCATCCAGAAGTCTTTACTTGTTATATCAAAGCCGGCTGTTAATGTCACCTGTTCTGCGCTATCTTTTCCGGTCATAAGAAGCAGATTGCGGTATTTTTCGGGGAATGAATCACCCTCTTTCAGATAGAGCGAGTATAGGCCCATACCGAAGAGTTTTCCGAAAGCATAGGGAAAGTTGTAAAATGCCAGGTCCTGACGATAGTAATGTCCCTTTACCGCCCACATGTAGGGGTGCATATAATCCGGATCCATAGCGTCTCCGTAGGTCTTCATCTGTGCATCAAGCATTATGCTGCAGAAGTCCGAAGCAGAGAGTTCTCCGGTCTTTCGTCTCTCCATAATTTCCTTTTCAAAGATGAACCTTGAAAGGATGTCGACAACAACCTGGTTGGCTTCCATCAGTTCGGTTTCAATAATTCCCAGTTTGTCGCTTTCCGGGGAGGTTTTAAGTGATTCCTCAAAGACAATGGTTTCACAGAATATTGAAGCGGTTTCTGCGAGCGTCATAGGAAAGTCGCGGTGGAGTCCTTCCTCGTTTTTAAGCACATAGTTATGGTATGCATGACCTAGTTCGTGGGCGACTGTTGTAAGTCCGCTGAATGAGCCGTCAAAATTGCTCATTATTCTGGAGGCGCCTGCGACCGGGAGGCCGGCACAGTATGCTCCGCCTATCTTATTTTTACGCGGAAGGGCATCAATCCATCCTTCGCGGAAGGCTGTTGATGCAAGCTCACCCAGGTCGCTGCTGAAGGCTGTAAATTTTTCAACTATAAAATCAGATGCCTCCTTAAAGCTCCATACCTTATCCGAAGTTCCAACAGGGGCGAACAGGTCAAAGAAAGGCAGGGTCTTTCGTCCCAGAAGTCCTGCTTTAAGACGCATATAGCGTCTGAATACCGGCAGTGAATCTGTTAGTGAACCGATGAGGGACTCAAGGGTCTTAGTGCTTATTCTGGACTGCATGGTTGAACGTTGGAGTGTTGATTCAAAGCTGCGTCTTGAGTTTACAGCGGTGCTGAATCCTTTAACCCCATTGAGAGCAAATGCAAGGGGAACTTCGTTATCCTTCCATATTACGTTCTCAAGTTCCCAGGCTCTTTTTCTTGTTTCAGCATCAGGAGAAAAGGCCAGGGCCCGCAGCTGGGTAGCCGTCTTCATTTCTCCTGTTTTCTCATCCCAGAGGGCTGATGCTGTGGAAGTGATGTTGTTATGCAGTCTTGTCCATGATTCAGCCCCGCATCTGGCCAGATCTGCGGCAAATTCTTCCATCTCGGCTGTCATCTGGTGTTTCTGGAGAAGTATCTCCTCTTCAAAGAAGAATGAGAATTTTGAGAGATACGGATCATTTTTAATAAGAATGGAGATGCTTTCACCCTCGGCAGCCAGCAAGTCCCTGAATTTTACCCTGAAGGACTGCAAGGGAACTGACATTCCCTCAAATTCATTCATTTCATTCAGGCTTTTCTGGTCGGATGTGTCGACGGAATGACAGCAGTATATATAGGAATCGAGTTCCTCAAAACGGTCGGATGCCGCGTTGTACATCTTCATTATTTCTGTGAGTTTTTCTGCGGTAAGATGTCCGCTGTGATCTGTAACCGCTTTATTAAGCTTTTCTGTATATTCTTTAAGTTCTCTTTTAAGTAAAAGGTAATCGGGGTCATCAAAGCCCTTGTAGGGATTTTCCGCTTTCCATTTTGGAATATCATTATTCATAATTACTCCTTATTTGTGGAAATTATAAATCCCTTAATCACAATAGGCAATAGAGATAAAGTGTGCTATATTTTCCATCGAGGTAAGACACGTGAAGTCAAAAGTTTTATTACTTGCATTCTGTTTCCTGCTTTCGGTTTTTAACGTTTCAGCAGAAAAGACCTACAAGGGAATCCGATATACAGATCTTAACAATGGACAGAGCCTGAACGGCACTATCGACCTTTCCGGCAGTTTTACAGAACAGTCTGAAAACTTCAGGATACGAATCCCGAAAAATGCCTACGGTCTTAGGATCAGCCTTTCCGGTGCTTCTGCGGATCTGGATCTTTTTATCAATCCCGGTGCTCCTGCTGAGCAGGCTTCAGATGCCCTTTATGTTGCGGAAACTGAAGACTATAACGAAGAACTCTTTGTTACAAGGATGGATGACCCCGGTCTTGATACCGGCATCTACTTTGTCAAGGTTGCCTATCAGTTCGATTATCTTCCGGTGATTGACGGTGAAACCCGTACTTCTGTGGACTTTTCCATTAAATGCGAAATTATCTCTGCCGATCCGCAAGTTACAGCGGTTGAAGGTCAGCGTTATAATCTTGAACTGCTGCCGGAAAACGGAATGTATCTCACAGCCGCTGTAAACATTCCGGCCGGAACAGAGAGCTTTAGAATTGATGTTTTTGATACAAACGCTGATATAGATATATTTGCTTCAATGAAAACTCCGGCCAAGACCCGGGCTGAGGCTATGTATGCTGCAGAAAGCCTTCTCGGCAATGAAAGTCTGATTGTCCGCGGAATGGACGGTGCCAGACTGATTCCGGGAAAGTATTTTATTTCCTTTACCGATCAGGTAGTCCATGACATCCCGCAGAAGTTTTCTATTTATATTACATACGGGGCAGATGTTCCTGAGGCACTTCTGCAGATCCCTTCCGCTCCTTCGGAAGACAGCAGCTTCGGCTCTGCACTTCAGGCGGTGGTAGAGGTTATATCATCAAATGGAAAGGGCTCCGGCTGCTTAGTAAGCCGTGACGGTCTGATAATTACAAACTGGCATGTAATTCGCGGTCCTGACGGGAATCCGTCGGATGCGCTGTACGCTGCTCTGACCTTTGATGAACGCTATCCTCCGCAGGAGCTGTTCAGTCTGTCGGTACTGGAGTACGATGAAGAGCTCGATCTTGCCCTGCTGAAAGTCAGCGGCGGACTCTATGGTCAGGAGCTTCCCTTCGGCTACAGTTTTCCTTTTCTGAGCATCGGGGATTCCTCAAGGCTGCGCATAGGTCAGCCGGTCGGAACCATAGGCTTCCCGGCTATAGGAGGCAGCGGCTCCAGGACTTCGGTTACTTTTACTACCGGCATAGTAAGCGGTTTTGAGCTTACCTCAAGCGGTCTGCTGGTGAAAACCGACAGCCTTATCAACAGCGGAAACTCCGGAGGTGCAGTGATAGACAGTTACTTTGAGCTAATCGGTTTTCCCGGCTTTGTCATCGATTCGGACAACAGCTCAATGGGCTATATATACCCAGTTTCGATGATACCGGAAGCCTGGCTGAAAATGATAAGGGCTGCTTCCTGATAGGTAAATTAGTTGTGTTAATTGCGGGCTGGGCGGAACAAATGTTCTGTTCAGCTCTTTTTTTATCCGCTGAATCCGCACATTGGTTACAGAGTAAAAAAATGCACAAATGTCAAACTTTTTAGTTGATTTTCTCTACAATATATGGTTAAAGTTATGCAATGAGTGAGAAAACCAGTTCGCATAGAAAAATATCTCTCCTGGCCCGAATCGCCTGGATGTACTATATACAGGGCCTTACACAGGAAGAGATTGCCAGGAAGTTAGATTTTTCAAGGACAAAAGTCACCAGACTCCTTGCCCAGGCAAAGGATGAGGGTGTTGTCGAGATAAATATCAGCAGAACATTCAGAACCTGCTTTGAAATAGAAGAAATGGTACGTGAAACCTTTGATCTGGACCTTGTCCGGGTTGTTCCGCAGGGTGATAACCCCGAAGATACACGGGAAGGCGTAGGTGTAGCATGTGCAGGTTTCCTTGAACAGAATCTGCAGGACGGCGATATAATCGGATGTTCCTGGGGAAGAAACCTTTTTCATGTCGGTATGGCCATAAGGCCTGTGAAGGACCGTGACTTGACAGTTGTGCAGCTCAGCGGCGGAATGAACACCGGCGGAGAGCTTCTGCCTCAGAAGGTTATGGAAATGATGGTTTCCAAACTGAGTGCAAAGGGGATATGGCTGAATACTCCGGCTGTTGTTGCACATCTGGACATTAAGAAGGCTCTTATCCGCGATTCAAGCATCAATGAAGCCCTGACACTGGGACGCAGCTGTACAAAGGCTCTTGTCGGTATAGGAGATTTCAGCGACACGGCTTCGCTTGTTGTCACCGGTTCGATCACACGTGAGGAGAACCACGAATTGAAGCTTGCAGGTGCAGTGGGCGATATCCTCTGCCGTCATTATGATCTGAAGGGCAAAGTTGTAAAAAGCAGTATTGCCGACCGGGTAATGGCAATATCTCTTGAGGAGCTGAAGGCTATTCCGCTTAGAATCGGTGTTACCTCCGGAAAAGAAAAGGCTTTGCCTATTCTCGGAGCTATCAACGGCGGATATATCAACTCGCTTATCACTGATGAAGATACGGCGAACGAACTTCTCAGACTCAGAAACCACAAGCAGTAACAGGATTTTTTATGTCATCAGATAAACAAATTTTCAGCGGTTCGGGCAGTTACGTTCTTGACGGCGAGCTGTCTGATATAGTTAATATTTCAATTCAGCTGGAAATGCCCCTGCTTTTAAAAGGGGAGCCTGGAACTGGAAAGACGATGCTCGCTCATGCGGTTGCCGACAGCTTGAATATGCCGCTTATTATTCTGAATGTTAAATCAAGTATGAAGCTGGTTGATGCCCTCTACCAGTATGATACTCTGACAAGACTTAATGACAGCCGTTTCGGTGATTCAGATCGTGATGTAAGCCGTATTGATGATTATATCCGTATGGGGAAAATCGGTCAGGCCTTTACCGCCGATAAACGTGTAGTTCTTCTAATCGATGAAATTGACAAGGCCGACACCGATTTTCAGGATGACATGCTTGATGTTCTGGATCAGATGCAGTTTGATATAATAGAAACAGATAAAACAATCAAGGCAGTTCACAGACCTGTAATTATAATCACTTCCAACAGCAAGAAAGACCTTTCCGACCCCTTTCTGGGCAGGTGCAACTTTCATCATATTGCCTTTCCTGACCGGAAACAGATGGATAAAATTGTAAAAGTGCATTTTTCCGACATGGGTAAAAAAACTGCTGATAATATAATAGAGACTTTCTACCGGCTCAGGAGTATCGGAAGCATAGAAAAAAAGCCTGCTACCAGAGAGCTTATCAACTGGATACGCGCGCTTTCTGCAGATCCGGAATTTGATACCGATCAGCTGAGAAGGGGCAGGGTTCCATTCCTTGGAGTTCTTTTCAAACGGAGTGAAGATCTTAAAAAGGCCTCCGAAACACTGACAGACTGATGTTTGCAGATTTTTTCTTGGAACTTAAAAGAGCCGGAGTTCCGGTAAGTTTTACCGCATATCTTAACCTTCAGAGAGCCCTGTACAAGGGGCTTATTATCAGCCTGAACAGCTTTTATCATTGCGCCAGAAGTATTCTTGTGAAAAGTGAACGCCACTTCGACGCATATGACCGTATATTTGCCTATCATTTTGAAGGAGCCGATGAGTCCATTCTTGACGGGATAATGCCTGATGAAAAGATGGCAGCCCTGCTTGAACTGTGGCTCCGGGAAGCCTCCGATCCGGCGCGTCAGTTTGATTCCGACAGTCTGGATTTTGAGAGTATGACCCCCGACGAGCTTCTGCAGTATTTCAAGGACAGACTTGAAGAACAGAAGGAGAAGCACGACGGCGGGACGAAGTGGATAGGCACCTCAGGTACATCTCCCACAGGGCATTCCGGATGCCATGTGGACGGAATGAGGGTAGGTGGAACTTCCACAAGCCGTTCTGCAATGAAGGTTGCCGGGGAAAGACGGTACAGGGATTATTCTGATGATGTAATGCTGTCTGAAGCCACAATGATGGAAGCTCTCAAGAAGCTGAAAATCATGGTTCCTCATGGTCCGAAGGACAGGCTTGATATTGATGCCACCATCTACCAGACAATGCGCAATGCGGGTGAAATAGAACTGGTATTTTCACAGAGTCTGCGTGACCGGCTTAAAGTTATTCTGATGATTGATAACGGCGGCTTTTCAATGGATCCCCACATCGGGACAGTTAAAAAGCTTTTCGATCATGCGCACAGTTTTTTCAAGGATCTTAACGTCTATTACTTTCACAATACCATCTACCGGCGTATCTGGTCGGATCCGCAGCGTTTTAAGAAACCTGTGCCCATAGAGGATTTTTCGGGACGTGACCCTGAGACCAGGCTGATTATTGTGGGTGACGCCAGTATGTCGCCATATGAGCTTTTATACCGAAACGGAGTAATACGGACCGAAGATCGTGAAAATGCACCCGGCCTTGAATATCTGAAACAGCTGGCTTCAATGTTCCGGCATACCGTCTGGCTGAACCCGGTACCTGATTATCTGTGGCAGTATACAAGTTCCATCGGAATAATACGCGACATCTTCCCGATGTACGACATCAGCATGAAGGGGCTTGAGAACGCGGTTACAAGGCTGATGAGCTGAAACTCCTGATAAACCGCCTATCTTATATAATACTCAGCTGATGCGTTCCATAAGTTCCGGGAGTTTTTCAGGCTGAGTAAGAATTCCCTGCCATATCGGGGACTTGCCGCCTCCCTTTACACCGAGGGGTTTCAGAAAATCACTGCTGAAAGCATTAAAATTAAAGTCAGACTCACCGGCCTGAACGAGGGCCCAGGTTGTCTTATCTGCAGACTTGTTGAAAAGCATGAATATTTTTCCTTCGTCACAGTCTGAAAGTAAACGGCAGAGGTTTTTTATATAATCCGAGCTTTCATTCTCAAGAATGACGGTATGCACTTTCGCCGATTCTGTCCAGGGCCTGCCGTATTCGGCTATATCACCAGCTGTTTTTTCCGCACGCGCGATTTCCATCTGCCCAAGCTCATATTTCAAACGGTTAAAGGCTTCAAGTGAGTCTTTGCATCTGTCCGTAATCTCGGCAAGTGGTGCGCTGTACAGAACAGAGAGTTCATCTGTAACTGCAGTTTTAAGGCTGTAATCCTCATATGCCCTTCTGCCTATTTTCCACAGAAGTCTGACATGACCTCTGATTTTTTCGGTTCCGGTACACTTTGCCAGACCTGTGAGGCCGGTCGATGAAAGGTGCAGACCTCCGCATGCAACACAGTCTGTGCCGGGTATTTCAACTATTCTTATTTTACCGCTTCGTTTGGTGGGTCTTCGAAGATTGAACTCACTGAGCCCCTCATCATCAGTTACAACGGCATTCACCGGTAGATTGAGACAGATAATTCTATTTACCTCAGATTCAACCCCGGCTATTGTCAGTGCATCGATCTCCTCAGCCGAAGTTTCAATTGCCGTGTATTCTTCACCCTGATGAACTGAAACCGTCTGAATATCCGCTATCTTTACGAGAGCCGCAGAAACAAGATGCTGACCTGTATGCTGCTGCATATAGTCAAAACGATGATCCATATCGACTTCACATTCAGCTGTACTTCCTTCAGCGGGCAGATCAGTTCGATTTTTCCCTTCTTCGAAATAATGGAGGACCTCATCATCGGTTTTTTGTACGTCGATTATATTCAGCTCCGCAATGCGTCCTTTATCGGCAGGCTGTCCGCCTCCTTCGGGATAGAAGCATGTACGATCAAGAATCAGGGAGACACCTCTTTTATCTTCTCTGATTTCGAGTATTTTAGCGGAAAACGAACTTCTCTCAGGTTCGCTGTAATATATCAGTTCTGTCATGGCTTAAGTATATCAGAGGTTGAAATTGATATTAAGTCTAAATTGTTGTATTTTACTTCTGTGCGAAAGTTATACTTTTTAATAGTGATTCTGCTTGCAGGCAATTTCCCGGCATTTTCAGACACAGCTCTCGTTCTTTCAGGCGGGGGAGCTATGGGAGCCTATCAGATTGGTGTATGGAAGGCTCTTACCGACCTGGATGTTGATATAAGTGCTGCCTATGGATGTTCCGTCGGAACGATAAACTCTGCTGCAGTAGCCATGCATGATTATAAACTGGCCTATAATATGTGGCTTAAGCTTAAGAAATCAGATGTCATAGATCTCAGTACTTCACAGGAGGACGTTCTTGAGGGGGAATTTAATCTGAGACAGCTGATGCGTGCATCCCGACTTGCATATAACGAGGAAGGTCTTGATGCTTCACCGCTTTCAGAAACTCTTTCCAGGTTTGTTGATGAACAGAAGGTGAGAAATTCTGATATTGATTTCGGGCTTTTGACTTATAATCTCACAGATATGGAAGAGGAAAGTCTCTTTATTGAAGATATTCCGGAGGGGCAGCTTGCCGATTACATAGCTGCAAGCGCTAATTTTCCGCTGTTTCAGCGAAAGACGATAAACGGCAAGGTTTTTATTGACGGCGGGGTTGCAAACAATATACCTGTTAAGCTTGCAGCTGACAGGGGCTACAGAGATGTCATTATCGTTGTGCTTGAACTGATAACCCCCGGTGATTTTGCTGATTATTATTCAAACTACAGTGATTATGATTTTGATCCCGTTGTTATAAGTCCTAGCGGAGATATCGGAGGGTTTCTTGACTTTGAGCCTGAAAACGCCGTGAAGGCAATGAAGCTTGGATATCTGGATACCCTGAAGGCCCTGGGTGCTATATGCGGGCGGAATTACCTGTTTGCCGACTGTGAAGATATTTTCAGGGATATGTTTATAAGCCTTCCATATGAGAAACAGGCCGAGGCGGCTGAACTTCTTGGAATGCTTTTTACCTCAATTGATGATCCTGCTGTTTTCTATGATGAAAAGATTTTTTCTGTGCTTTATGAGAACCTTCCATTTGAAGAGGACCTGAAGACACCGTCCGCCGCTCTTATTGAATACAGTGCGGAACTTGCCGGCATAGATAACAGTCCGTTCTATTCGCAGGTATCCCTGTTTGACAGGATTATTTCAAGATACATCGGAAGTATTTTCCAGATTAAGCAGTTTGAATTTGCAGTGTACCTGAGACTTAATTCGGGATATAATCCTTACAGACCGGCTGAACCTTCCGGGCTTTATGCGGAAAGTTATTACAGTCTGGGGAAACTGCTTGAATGAATTATAATACCGATAACGTAACCACAAAGAAAATTATCCCGCCGAACGTTAAATACGCGGTAAGGTGGTCTGATTATGAAAAAGTGAATCCCTACGTTATCACCTCAAAGGTTCCGGCCAGACCGGGGATCTTCGAACTTTTCTACGAACTTGACAACAGTGAGCTTCAGCGTTTTTACATGGAAAGAGTCTGGTATGGAGGTCTGAGAGCCGAGATAAGACGCTCAACCGAGCCGGATGCTGTTCCTGACCCAGCACGCAGGGAGGTTCTTCTGAACAAGACCTGCTATTACAGATACACTATCATAGAAACCATGAATGACATGCTTGATTTAATTTATCATTATTCCTGTGTTTATCTTCCGGAAAGGGAACCTCCCGCGCATTCGGGGAGGTATGAAAAGATTTTTGTTGTCGAAGACCCTGAGAAATACTGATTATCTATGCAGAGCTCTTTCGATCTGGTCCTTGTTGAATCCGACAAGGATTCTTCCGTTTATATCGAGAACCGGAACTCCCATCTGTCCTGATTTTCTGGTCATTTCTTCTGCACGGCGGGTGTCAGCGGCTACATTGTATTCTGTGAAGTTAATCTTATGCTGCCTGAAGTAGTCCTTTGCCAGTCTGCAGTATGTGCAAGTCGGTGTAGTGTACATTGTTACTGCCATATTATTATCCTCCTGTAAATTACATTAATAAAATAATTAGGCAGTCTGAAAAAGTCAATCCTTATATATGAAAAAAAATATATATAAGGATAAAATCTATGCCCAAAGTTTAGACTCAAACGCAAATATCTATTATACTTTCTTTATCATGAATTTTAACAAAGAAATATTGATTTTTGACGGTGCTTGCGGCACAAGCATACAGAATATGGAACTTGGTGATGAAGTCTGGGACGGCAACGAAGGCTGCAACGAGTATCTTAACTTAACGGTGCCCGAAAAGATAACCGGGATGCATCTGGAGTTTCTGGAAGCCGGTGCGGACATAATAGAGACTAATACCTTCGGTGCGAACAGGATAGTCCTTGCCGAATACGGACTTGAAAGCCGAGTGGAAGAGATAAATGCAGCGGCAGTGAAGGCTGCAAGGGCTGCGGTTGATGAACACGGCAGCGGTATTATTGCCGGCTCCATAGGCCCGGGTACAAAGATGCCGACATTGGGGCATATCACCGTGGAGGAACTTGAAGCCTCCTACCGTGAGCAGATTGCGGCGCTTATTGATGCCGGAGTGGATATGTTTATGCTCGAAACGGCACAGGATATCCTTCAGCTGAAAACACTGCTTGTAACAACCTTTGATGTGATGAAGGAAAAATCGAAAGATCTTCCTGTAGTTGTATCTGTTACGATAGAGAAAACCGGTACAATGCTTGCAGGAACCGATATTTCAGCAGCTGCGGCAATCATTGAGCCATTTCCTGTCTTTGCCTTCGGACTTAACTGTGCAACCGGGCCGGAAGATATGGTCTCAAGCATCAAATGGCTCAGCCATAACTGGGGAGGCCGGATTTCCTGTCTGCCCAACCAGGGAATACCTGAAATAGTCGACGGAAAGACCTGCTACCCGATGAGTCCTGAACATTATTCGGGAGAACTCGGGCATTTTGTAAAAGATCTGGGTGTTTCGGTTGTAGGTGGATGCTGCGGATCAACACCTGCCCATATTGCTGCGCTTAAGCAGGCTGTCAGCGGTATGAATCCGGCAAAGAGAGAGGTAGAGGCATGAAACCTTCTGTAGCAAGTCTTTATGAAAGTGTTGATCTCATTCAGCCGATAAAGCCTCTGATAATCGGCGAGCGTTGCAATTCAAACGGTTCCAAACGTTTCCGCGAATGCCTTCTGGACGATGACTGGAACTCATGTCTGACCATAGCCAAGGAGCAGCAGAGTGCGGGGGCTCATGTGCTTGACCTCTGTACCGCCTATGCCGGGCGTGATGAGTTTGCCGACATGAGTACACTTATTCCAATGTTCTCGACATCGCTGAAGACCCCGCTCATGATTGACTCAACTACGCCCGAGGTGATTGAGCATTCGCTTAAGATTTATCCCGGACGCAGTATAATAAATTCAGTAAACCTTGAGGACGGCGGAAAGAACATTCACCGCGTGCTTCCGCTTGTCAAGAAATACGGAGCTGCCGTTGTTGCCCTTACCATCGATGAGGATGGAATGGCAATGACCGCGGAAAAAAAACTGGAAGTTGCGAAGCGGATCCACAGCATTGCTGTCGATGAGCATGGCCTGCGTCCGCAGGATATCCTCTTTGATCCATTGACTTTTACGGTAGGTGCGGGCGATGAGAACCTCCGGGATGCAGCGGTTCAGACTCTCGATGCAATGAAGCTGATAAAGCAGCAGCTTCCCGGCTGTCTCACCGTGCTCGGACTTAGCAATATCAGCTTCGGGCTTTCTCCGAAATCAAGGAAGATTCTTAATGCTGTATTTCTGCATGAGGCGCTTGAAGCCGGGCTTGATGCCTGCATTATCGACGCGGCAAAGATCATCCCGCTTGCATCCATTTCCGAAGAGGACCGGGAAATCTGTCTGGATCTTCTGTATGACAGGGTAAAGGATGAGACAAAGTCTCCGCTTCTGACCTTTATTGATCACTTCGGAAACAGAAGCGACAGCGACGAAAGCGACGATCAGACCTGGAAACCTGCCGAACAGCAGCTCTACGATCATATTGTCGACGGAAGCAGGGAGGATCTCGAAGACATTCTTGATATGCTTCTTCAGCGGCGTTCACCGATTGGAATCATCAATGAAATCCTGATACCCGCAATGCGGCATGTCGGAGAGCTTTTCGGAAAGGGCGAGCTACTTCTGCCGTTTGTTCTGCAGTCGGCAGAAACTATGAAGGCTTCGGTCAGCTACCTTGAACCTCTGATGGAGAAGAAGGATGACGGAGCTGCTGTAAAGATTTTGCTTGCGACAGTTCAGGGCGATGTTCACGATATCGGGAAAAACCTGGTAGAGATTATTCTAAGTAACAACGGCTACACAGTTTACAATATAGGAATCAAGGTCCCGGCTGAGACGATAATTGAAAAGGCTAAGGAGTTTGATGTAGATATAATCGGACTTTCAGGCCTTCTTGTAAAATCGGCGATGGTAATGAAAGACAGTATGGAGCAGTATGCTGAGGCCGGGCTCAAGATTCCAATCTTTCTCGGCGGTGCGGCTCTTACAAGGAAATTTGTATCCGAGAGCTGTGTTCCGGTTTATCCTGGCCCGGTCGTTTATAATTCAGATGCCTTTGACGGCCTGAAGCATGTGCGGGAATTTGAAGCGGGAACACTTGAAGCCACCACCTGGGAAGCAAATCCTGATGCCGTATCGGTAAAACCCGGCAGAAAGGATATGACCATAGTCCGCGACAACCCGGTACCCGAACCTCCGTTTAAGGGCGGCAGGGTGACAGAGGATATCGATCTTGAAGAGGTCCTGACTCTTGTTAACAAGCAGGCGCTTTTCCGCGGCCGCTGGGGCTACCGCCGGGGTAAGATGAGCGCCTCAGAATATGATGAACTTATAAAGACAAAGGTTGAACCCCTCTATGAATCCTTCAGGAAGGAATTTGTGGAAGGGAGGCTTGTCCGTCCGGCTGCCGCCTGGGGCTGGTTTGACTGTGAAAGCAGAGACAACCTTCTGGTGCTTAAGGATTCAGGAAAGGAATACAACTTTGATTTTCCAAGACAGTCGGAGGCTCCCTTTCTCTGCCTTTCGGATTACTACAAAAATGCGGAAGAAGGCGGCGATGTCGCAGGCCTCTTTGTTGTAACAATAGGACCGGAGGTTTCAAAGCGCACAGCCGAACTCTATGAGGCAAATGAATATCATGATTACCTGATGCTTCATGCCTTCAGTGTAGAGGTGACTGATGCCCTTGCTGAATACTGGCATAAGCAGATGAGGAAGGAGCTTGGAATTGCCCTTGATGAGCCTGAGAATATCCACGGCTATGTTACCCAGCAGTATCAGGGCTCAAGATACGGCTTCGGCTACCCCTCATGTCCGGACCTCAGTGCCCATGAGATAGTATTTGAACTTATAAAACCTGAAAGAATCGGTATAAGCCTGACTGAGAATTACGAGATGGTTCCGGAGCAGAGTACTTCAGCCCTTGTTGCCCACCATCCGCAGGCCAAGTATTTTGCGGTATAATGTGCCCGAAAGAGGCAGGGAGATTATTTGATGAAATATATATGTGTAAATTGCGGATATATCTATGACCCCGAGGTTGGAGACCCGATGGGAAATATTCCTCCGGGAACAGCATTTGATGATCTTCCCGACAGCTGGGTATGCCCGCTCTGCTATACCTCTAAGGATATGTTCGACCCGCTGGATTAGGATAAACGGTTCGGCCGGATTAAAGCTCACCGGCCGGATGTGTCTGCCGCCATTCCGGGTCAACGGGGCATATCATCTTTCTGATTGACAGAAGCGCTGCAAGGGGCAGCAGTGCCGCGGCTGGAAATACAGCCTTCCAGCCGAAGAAGGTTAACGCCGGGGCTAGAAGCAGCGGGAAAAGCGCTGCCGTCAGATTAAGCGCCCCGTAAATTCCTGAATACAGTGCCCGTTTTCCGTCAGGGCTAATCTGAACAAGAACTGCTTCCGACGACATCTTCTGTGCGCCGGCAAGGGCACCGAGCAGAGGTATGATAATAAACATTGTAACCCGTCCTGCCCCGACTGCTGTCATCACGGCTGCGGCCACAGGAAGGGCAAATCCCATAATAGACTGAATTCTAAGCATCCCCTTGAATCCTGCCTTCCTCACTGCCGAAGGCCAGATCAGGTTGGAAATAACCATTCCGCCTATCTGAAGCAGGACTATAACCCCAATGAAGTCTCCGCTTATTTTGTACTCCTTCATGAAGGACGGAATATAGAAGGGAATCATAACGATAGCCGAGGAGAGCAGGTTTGCAGTAATTGTGTAGTTTCTGAAGGTGTGATCGGTTTTGAGGATTTCCCGCATAGAGCCGAGAACTTTAAGTATTCCCTCTTTTGCGGCGCCTGTATCCTTTTTCTCGCGGATCAGCCAGAAGCCTATGGAACCTGCTGCAAGCATTGATGCCGCTGCCAGAAAAAGAAAGCCGTAGCGTTCAAGCCCCTTTTCAGCCGAGATTATAAAACGGGTCAGAATCCCCGAGATAAATACTCCTATACTCCAGAATACCTGCTTGTTCAGAAAAAAGCGCTTCCGCAGGCTGTCGGGAATTGTTGTACCTATAAGGGTTACATAGGTGATGCCGGCAAAGGCCCCGCTGAGCGTAAAGACAATCAGCCCCGCATAGATAAGCAGCAGCACCAGTGCTTTATTGAAAAGTCCCGAGTTAAGAAGCAGAAATCCTATCAGATAGAATGAAATCATCCTGGCGTATATTCCACCCAGCAGAAATGGTTTCTTTCTCTTCCTTGATTGCAGGAACGGTGAGAACATCAGCTGGGAAACCAGTGGCAGTCCGGTCATTATAGTAGACAGTATTCCTATATGGATTGCCGCACCACCGGCCTGTACTACCATGGCCGGAAGAACTGTGTTGATTTCAGTGAAGGTAACCGCAAGTGCAAGAAAAATTCCATGAATCATGAATCCTGAATAACTTAGTTTCTGGTCTTTGTCGGCTTCCTCCCAGGCTGTTTTTTTTCTTTCCATGAGTCAATAATAACCGATTTTATTCATCATTCAAAACAAATATGATACAGTTATACCGATGATTTACCATACCAGAGTATTTGAGAAACTATCCAACGAAAAGAAAAACCGGATTCTGACCACTGCAGCCGCCGAATTTTCAGTTTTCGGATATCAGGCTGCTAATATTAATATCATCGCAGATAAATGCGGTGTAAGTGTCGGGGCTCTTTATAAGTATTTCACAACTAAGGAGAATCTTTTTCTTACAGTCTGTATGGATGCGGTCCGTCAGCTTTCTGAGAGTCTTCAGGCTGTGGAAGAGGGCGGCGGCGGAATATTTGAAAAAGTTGAAAATGTAATTCGTACAATTCTTTCCCATTCCCGGAGATACAGCGAACTTATTAACCTTTATATAGAAATAACCACAGAGGGCAACAGTGAGCTTGCCTCAAAACTTTCATACCAGATGGAATCGGTTTCAGCCGAATACTACCGCAGGCTTATCAGTGAGGCTGTCGAATCCGGTGAGCTGAAGCCGGGTGGTGATGCCGGCATGTCTGCATTCTGTATGGATAACCTGTTCATGGCTCTTCAGTTTTCATACGCTTCGGAGTACTGGAAGGAGCGCATGAAGATATATGTTGATGAAAATATCTTCGATGATGATGAGCGTGTTGTTGCCGGCATGATGAATTTCATTAAAAATGCACTTAAATAGCCCTGTTACAGCATAAGAATAATTGACTTTCTGTGGAGACGTGGTAAACTTGAAAAGTGAGTGGCTGCTCACTTTTTTTAAAATCTACAGGGGGACATTATGTCATTCTCTATTTCAGAATATCCTGATACAGCAACCGTAACTTCTGATCTGCAGAGGCTTGTAAAGCTTCCGGTGCCGGCATTCACTGATGAATACTCAAAAAAGATCGATTCCTATTTCGAAGAAAAATGTTCCGGGTCAAAGGCTATGATTGAGACTGCAAAGCAGCGGATACCCGGAGGAGTTCAGCATAACCTTGCATTCAACCATCCCTTTCCGCTGGTAATAACAAAGGCCGAAGGCGCCTACCTCTATGATACCGACGGAAATAAATACATCGATTTTCTGCAGGCCGGCGGACCGACAGTCCTCGGAAGCAATATGCCATCAGTGCGTGAGAAGGTTATCAGCCTGCTTAATGACTGCGGTCCTTCAACCGGCCTCTTTCATGAATACGAGTTTCTGCTTGCCGACAAGATTGCACAGCTTTTTCCGTCGGTAGAAATGTTTCGAATGCTTGGAAGCGGAACTGAATCATGTATGGCGGCAATAAGAGTCGCAAGGCTTGCGACCGGCAAAAAGAATATTGTGAAAATGGGCGGAGCCTATCACGGCTGGAGCGATCAACTTGCCTACGGAATACGTCTGCCGGGAAGCATGCACTTCGAAGCCCACGGTGTTCCGAGATACATCTTTAAAAATACCCAGGAGTTTTATCCCAATGATCTGGGCAGTCTCGAAAGAGTCCTCAAGCGCAATCAGCTTCGGGGTGGAACCGCTGCTGTACTGATTGAACCGATGGGTCCCGAGAGCGGAACCAGACCGCTGGACCGTGATTTTAATGAGGGTGTCAGAAGACTTTGTGATAAGTACGGTGCACTTCTTGTTTTTGATGAAGTAGTTACCGCCTTCAGGATAGGAATGTCCGGAGCTCAGGGGTATTTTGGTGTAAGCCCCGATTTGACAGTGTTCGGAAAGGTTGTGGCGGGCGGTTATCCTTCGGCAGGAGGGCTTGGCGGAAAGCGCGAATACATGAAATTTCTGGCAGCCGGAATCCAGACGGGACAGAAGAAGGCTCTCATTGGCGGAACAATGGCCGCCAACCCTCTAAGTTCCGCCGCAGGGTATTTCACCCTCTGCGAGATGGAAGAGCAGAAGGCCTGCGAGAAGGCGGGAGCTGCCGCAGACAGACTGACTGCAGGATTGCAGAAAATAATCAGTGAGCTGGCGCTTCCCTTTGTTGCCTTCAACCAGGGTGCGATCTGCCATCTAGAAACCAGTGCAGCCATGCTTCTTGATATAAACATCAAAAAATTCTGGACTATTAAAAATACTATAAAGAATGCCCATGACCGAAAGGCATCTATGGAGCTTTTCGGAGCCGCTTATACCATGGAGGGACTGATAACACTGGCAGGCAGCAGACTGTATACGAATGCTGAGGATACCGATGAGGTAATTGATGAAGCTCTCGCAGGTTTTAAACGGGTATTTTCAAATGTAAGGAAGATGATATGACAGAAGCTGATGCAAGAATAATTCTGCGTGATGCGGGATTTCGTTTTGTTGAATCAGGCCTGACTACCGGAACCTGGGGTAATATCAGTCTGCGGTTTTCCGATGATGAGATGCTTGTTACTCCAAGCGGCGCCGATTATCTTTCGATACAGCCTGAAGACCTTGCACTTGTGAAGATTTCCGATGACAGCTGGAGCGGTTCTGCAAAACCTTCCAGCGAATACAAACTGCATTCAGCAATTTACCGAGACCGCAGGGATATTAATGCTGTTATCCACACCCACAGTACAAATGCCAGTGTTGCCGCCGCGGCAAGACGTGAGGTTCCGCCAGTGCTTGATGATCTTGCCCAGATTATTGGACCGACTGTCAGGGTGGCAGATTATGCTTTGCCCAGTACGAAGGCAATTGTGAAAAAGACACTGAAGGCGCTTAGGGGGCGGAATGCGGCTTTGATGGCAAATCACGGTGCAGTCTGTCTGGGCCGCGATATCGATGAGGTTTTCACCGCTGCCGAGGTTTTAGAGAAGGGCTGTAAAGCTTTTATTGAGGCGGAGTTCCTTGGCGGTGCAAAATCAATAAATAAGTTTGAGGCCGGACTGATGCATCAGATCTACCTTAAAAAATATTCAAAAATCAGGATGAAAGATAAATGAAAAGCGAAACCTGCATCCTTGCCTATGATATAGGAACGACGAGTATAAAAACCTGTCTGTACCGGATCGGTGATGTGTTTGAACTGCTTGGAAGTTCGATGCAGGAGTATGCAATTACGATATCTGCCAGCGGTGCTGCGGAGCAGAATCCGGAGGACTGGATAGAAGCCCTTACCGAGACCACAAAGGAAGTGATTAATGAATCAGGCATGGAGCCTGCCGCTGTAAAGGCTGTTTCATTTTCATCTCAAATGCAGGGGCTTGTTCTTACCGATGCAGAAGGTCTCCCGGTAAGGTCTGCGATGAGTTATATGGATCAGCGGGCTGTGAAGCAGAAAGCTGATTTCGGCCGCGGGTTAAAAATTGAAGGGATTCCGGTTTTTACCCTTCTTTCAAGCATAAAAATTACAGGAATTGCTCCTACAAGCGTAAAAGATCCGCTATGGAAGTATCATTGGGTTAAAGAGAATGAGCCTGATATCTTCAAAAGGACTGCATACTGGTTTGACGTAAAGGATTTTATAATCTTCAGGCTTACCGGAAAGGCTGTTGCTACCCGCGATTCCGCCTGCGCAGCAGGTCTTTTTGACAACCGGCCGGGTAAAAACTGCTGGAGCAAATCACTGTGCAGACGCTACGGTGTAAATTATGAGCATCTACCTTCTATTATTGAATCACATGAACCGGCCGGGGTTCTGCTTCCGGAATGGGCTGAGGCTATGGGCTTGGAACCGGGTACAATCGTATTCGGCGGCGGCGGAGATGCTTCGATGATTGGGCTTGGCGCCGGTGCTGTCAGTGAAAACTCGGCCCATATCTACATGGGAACTTCAGGCTGGGTTTCTGCCGTGACAAAGCATAGGAGGCTTGATCTTGAGCACAAGATTGCATCCATCACATGCGCTGTTCCCGATCGTTATCATTATTTCTGTGAGCAGGAAACATCAGGGAAGTGTCTGGAGTGGGTGAAGGATCATCTTGCACTGGATGAAATTGGAATTTATCTTAAGAAAACTTCAGTGACTGATGATCCGGAATCGATATACCGAAATCTTTTTGAATATTTAAATGAAGTTATCAGTGATACAGCTCCCGGCTGTGACGGGGTTATTTTTACTCCATGGCTACACGGCAGCCGTTCACCATTTGAGGACCCGAATGCAAGGGGTATCTTTTTCAACATCGGACTGAGTAGCGGCAAGAGGGATATGATAAGGGCTGTTGTTGAAGGCCTTGCCTATAGCAACAGGTGGATGCTGGAAAGCATCGAAACAAGGGTAAAATGCAATAAACGGCTGAGATTTGCGGGAGGCGGTGCACTTTCTCCGGTAACTGCACAGATCATGGCTGATGTCACCGGTCATGAAATTGAAGTGCCTGAAAACCCTCATAATTCCGGAGCCCTCGGCGCCGCTCTCACAGCAGCTTTCGGGCTTGGGATGATGAGCTCCTTCGATGAAATACCCTCCAGAATTAAGCAGCAGGATGTGTATTACCCCGATCTGAGCAATAAGAAGGTTTATGACCGCAACTATAAAGTTTTCAAGAATCTATACAGACAGAACAGGATCTTATTCTCCATGATGAACAGCGGCAGTTAAGCTGAAGTTGCTATCAGGTCCGGGAGGAAGAAATGCAGGAAGATTACAAGGTATATGGTTACAGGTGGGTTGTTCTTGCCGCTTTCATGGCAGTTACGGTGGTGATAGAGATACAGTGGCTTGCGCATGCTTCGGTAGCCCGGGCTGCTGAAGCTTTCTACTCAGGTCAGTTCAGTCCGGAGTCTGTCTTCAATATTGATTTTCTGGCAATGTCGTACATGTTTGTATTTCTGATTGTATGTATTCCTGCTTCATTTGTGATCGACACCTTTGGAATAAAAACCGGACTAGGTATAGGCTGTATTCTTACCGCGGCGTTCAGCCTGCTTAAGGGCTTCGGTGGCGAAAGCTTTATTCTTGTTATGATTGCCCAGACGGGACTGGCTGTTGCCCAGCCGTTTATACTCAATGCAGTGACTGCCGTTACAGTGCGGTGGTTTCCGCTTGAAGAACGCGGTACAGCCGCCGGGCTTGCTGCACTTGCCCAGTATATAGGGATTGCCATAGCCATGGCTGTGACGCCGATGCTTGTTTCAGGTTCCCCTTCCGATCCCGACTACGGACAGGGAATTGATACAATGCTGATGATCTACGGTCTTATAAGCGCAGTGACAGCAGCTGCAGCATTCGTACTTATCAAGGAAAAGCCGCCGACGCAGCCTTCCGGTGAAGAGTATGTGCATACCAAATTTTCCGAGGGATTCAAATACATCTTCGGAAGCAGAGACATGGTTCTGACTATCGTTCTGTTTTTTATCGGCCTCGGGATATTCAACGCTGTAAGTTCAATGGTTGACTCAATTTCAGGTGCATTGGGAGTTGATGACTCAGACGGCATGATAGGAGTTCTGATGATAGTGGGCGGGGTAATAGGTGCGATTGTAATTCCGATGCTTTCCGATAAGTTTCGGAAACGCAAACTGTTTCTGGTTATTTGCATGGCCGGAATGATTCCCGGGGTTGCCGGTCTTGCTTTTTCAGATCTTTTGTTCAGTTCTGCTGATGCTGTCTATACAGCGGCCCTTGTTTCAGCCTTCGTACTCGGTTTCTTTGTTATGAGTGCCGGTCCTGTGGGCTTTCAGTATGCTGCCGAAGTCAGCTACCCGGCACCCGAATCCAGCTCCCAGGGGCTTCTCCTTCTGGCAGGCCAGATCACCGGACTTCTTTTTACAGCGCTTATGAGTGTTCGAAGTAATATATATCTGGGTACAATGATGATCCTTTTCAGTCTGCTGGCCGTTGCCGCACTGATTCTGATACTCATGGTAAAAGAATCACCGATGATGGGTGTGATTTCTAAAAAAGACTAGCGTCTGCAATATTTTCCAGATTTCTCTTTATTTATCACCGGAACCCTCGATACAGAATTTGAACTGGCATGCAGAGATATAAATTTGGAATTTCAATTTTATTTTCATATAATGATATACAGGATAGCAAATGTATTGAATGCCGTAAAAGTCAAGTTCTAAAGTGGCGGAGTTCCGGATGAAAATATTCTCAAAAATTCTGGTATCAATACTGATAATGATTCTAGGATTTTTTTCAGCCTTTGCAGTGTTATTATATTCCTATAGCTATACTGAGAAGGTTCAAAATCTTAGAGAGACTTCACTTCTCTGTATTAACTATTATACCCGGATGAATGATCGTACTTTAGCCCTTCTTTCAAGTGATATTTCTCTTGAGATTATGTATTTTCAGTGGCAGCAGTCTGTGAGTGATTTTGAAGAGATTTATCAAATAATGCAGACCCATCCCTCAAGAGAATTGTTTTCAGAGAAATCAGATGCCCAGTTTAATCAGATAGAAACTTTATGGATGCTGCAGCTGAATATTTTTAAAGAGTTATATCACGATTTTTCCGTGATTTTTACGTCTGATAATTTTTTTGATTCCGAGAAAATCGGAGTTCTGCTTATGATTCAGGCCGATCGGAACAGAGGTACCGATTCCGGTAAAGATTTTGCCAACCTTATCAGGATTCGGAAAAACCTGGAATCACTTTCACAGGTTTATTCAGAAAGAATGCTGGAAGCACTGTCTTTGAATTCTGAGAATCTGAACTCTGAGATTGTATTATCCAACAACCGAAGAATGAAAATATCCATGGCTATTGTTGCACTTATCGTAGCCTTTACCATCTTTATCTCTGTGAAATTCAGTCAAAAGCTGTGGGATTCATTGCGGTTGAAAAATGAGGAACTTGAACTCAAGGTTTATGAACGGACCGCCCAGCTTGAGGAATCAAACAGTGAACTTGAGACCGCTAATAATAACCTTATCAGAACAAATAAAAAGCTTGAAACGGCGATGAACTCACTCAAGCAGACACAGGATCAGCTGATATTTTCCGAAAAAAAAGCAGTTCTTGGACAGCTGGCTGCAGGTCTCTCTCATGAAGTTAACACACCGCTTGGAGCAATAAAGTCATCTACCAGGACGCTCAGGAATCAGCTTGATGAGATTCTAAAGACAATCAGCGGTGAAATAATTGAATGGAACTCTGCGGAGGTTGAAGCGTTCAAAACAATGATTCTGGGAATCCGGAAGGACAAAGAGGGTATGTTTCTTTCCACTGATCGCCGGCTTAGAAATAAGGTTAAAGCCTGTCTGATTGAAAATGAAATAAATAATCCGGAGCTGTTCTCGCAATATTTCATGGAATTGAAATTTCCTCCGAAAGATCTGGAACGGTTTATAAAAATTTTAAAACTGAATCATGGATCCGGAATAGTAGAAACTGCCTCAATTATATCCACCCTGTATTCGATTGGTGAAGTCATCGAAAACTCTGAGGAGAAGATGGCTGTTGTAATAAAATCTCTCAGAGCCCTGGCATATACGGAATCCGAAGGAGCCCTTACAGCAATAAGTCCTTCAGAATCAATTGATAATGTACTAAAACTCTATTTCACGAAAACTGTAGGCAATGTAACAATTGAGAAATTCTATAATTCGGAGAAAAAAATTATCTGCTTCGAAGATCAGCTGAATTTAATCTGGATAAATTTGATCAACAACGCCCTTCAGGCGATGCGCTATTCCGGCAGACTTGAGATAAAAGTAAATGAAGTTCCGGATGGTCTTTCTGTCTCCTTTTCAGATACCGGACCAGGAATACCTGAAGAAATACAGTCGATGATTTTTAATTCCTTTTTTACCACCAAGAAATACGGAGAGGGAAGCGGAATAGGCCTTAATCTGGTAAAGAATATTTTGAACAGGATAGACGGTGATGTAACTTTCAGCAGTATTCCCGGTAATACAGTTTTTTCAATACTATTCAGGAGGATTGATGAAGAGTAAATATATTATATGCGTTGATGATGAAGCCATTATTCTCTATGCATTAAAGCTGGAGCTTATGAATTATTTCGGCGGAGATTTTTCATATGAAACTGCTGTAAACGGAATTGAAGCTCTGGAGATTATTGATGAAATTTACGAAGAAGGCGGTTCTGTTTTTCTCATCATTTCCGACTGGGTTATGCCCGGTATGAGCGGTGATGAATTCCTTCTGAAAACTGATGAAAAGCATCCTGAAACACATAAAATGATAATAACCGGACAGAGAGATGATGGTGCTATATCTGCTTTGAGAGAAAAGCTCAGACTTGAGAGTGTGATAACCAAACCATGGGACTTCAGTCAGATTGCTGAGAAAATAGAAGAACTGACCGGTTAGGTTGATATGAAAATATCGCTTATTTTTATTCTTATTGCAGGTTTAATCCTCTTCTCGGGGTGCGGTACAAAAAAATCCTCTTCAGAACAGGAAACAGAAACCGCCGTAGAATCTCCGGGCTTCAGCTGGGACTCTCAGGCCGGTGAAGTAATAGAAGTCGAATTTAATCAGCATCCCTATTCCGCAGCTGTAATAAAGCAGTTGAAGAAATTTGAGAATCTTACAGGTATTTCGGTTCATTACTCCTTCACTCCTGAAGAGAACTATTTTGACAGAATAAATTACATGCTCGAATCAGAATCCGGAGATCCTGATGTCTTCATGACCGGAGCGTATCAGATTTGGGATTACAGTGCACGCAGTCTTCTTGCCGATTTTGATGATTTCCTTGAAGACAGGCGAATCACATCTGAAGATTACAACGTACAGGATTTCTTTCCCAACATCATAGGGGCATTCAGGTGGGATACCGTCACAGGACATCGTCCCGGAAGCGGTCCTCTCTGGGCTATTCCAATGGGGTTCGAACAGTATGTTCTTGCCTATAACAAAAGAATCTTCACAGAAATGGGGCTGTCTCCTCCGACTACGATGGAGCAGTTACTTGAGCTCTGTTATTCACTTGATGAGTTCGGAGGTCCGGGAACCTATGCTATTGCATTGAGGGGAACGTGTAACTGGGCTACTACTCATCCCGGTTTTATGACAACTTATGCAAATTATGGAGCTGTAGATTTTGAAATCAGTGACGGCAGGCTTATTTCTGCTGTTGATTCTGCCCAGGCTGTAGAGATGATAAGTAAATGGATAGAAATTATCAGAGCAGGTGCCTCGCCGCAGTGGCCGTCATACACCTGGTATCATGCATCAAGAGATTTTGGTGCGGGTAAGGCAGCAATGCTTTTTGATGCAGATATTGTCAGTTATTTTCAGAATGTTGAAGGCGGTTCACGTGAGGCGGGAAATATTGCCTGGGTGAAAGCTCCGATGCCGGAGTCCGCACAGGGGAGGGCTCTGCAGTCAAATTTATGGGTGTGGGGGCTTGCAATTAACAGCAGGTCCGAAAGTAAAAATGCTGCCTGGATGTTTGTGCAATATTTTACAGGAAGAGAATTCCAGCTTGATGCTGCAGTCAGTGCAAAATCAGTTAACCCTCCGCGTCAGTCTGTTTTTTATGATCCTGCGTTCATAGAAATGATAAGTGAATCTGAAAGTTATCTTGAGGCTTTTAATGTAACAATAGAAGGCACATCAATTCTTTTTACTCCTGAACCCTATTTTTTTGAATTTGCGACAGAATGGGCGGAACTGCTGCGGAGGCTTGTAGAAGATGATACTCTGTCAGTAGAGGACGAGCTATTGACGTTTAAAGAGAAAATTGATCTGATGTTCTAATTCAGGTCTTTGCTCAGACAGTCCGGTTTATATAGGACGAATAATCCTTGAGTACCGGCTTATAGTCAGATTTGAACAGCGGTGATGAGATCATATAGTCTGCTGTGGCTCTGTTGTTCGCAATCGGCACATTATACAGGACTGCAATTCGGGTAAGGGCTTTGACATCGACATCATGAGGCTGGGGCTCCATTGGATCCCAGAGGAATATCATCATATCGATCTTTCCCTCTGATATAAGTGCTCCAAGCTGCTGATCTCCGCCGAGAGGTCCCGATTTCATCTTTTCAAGTTTCAAATCCTTCTCGGTGAAATTATTGTTTTCAGAATCTCGGGCAATTTTTGCAAGAATAGCCTGTTCAACCAGACTTCCTGTCGTTCCTGTACAGTAGAGTTTGTGAGGGATCAGTGTTTCCCAGTTGAATTCGACCCATTCAATAAGATCTTTTTTACGGTTATCGTGAGCCACAAGGGCAATTTTTTTCTGTTTCATGATTGAATAATAAACCCTTAGGTTTTATCTATTCAACCTCAATACGGTTCCTTCCGAGGTTTTTTGCTCTGTAAAGCGCCTTGTCGGCCCTGCTGAACATAGTATCAAGTCTGTCCCCTGCAAGCCCTTCAGTCAGGCCAATGCTGACTGTTATTTGGCGGCCAATCCCGAAGTTATGTTTTGAGACTTTTTCAAGAATACGTTCCGCAACTATCATACCTGCATCCAGATCCTGTCCGGTCAGTATTGCAATAAACTCTTCTCCTCCCCAGCGGTAGGAAGAATCGCCTTCTCTGAGACTGCTGTCAAGAAGTACGGAAAATTCCTTTAGAACGCGGTCGCCCTCTTCATGACCGAAATCATCATTTACTGATTTAAAAAGATCCAGGTCTATTAACAACATTGTCCGTACAGTTTCCGAAGTAAGGCCGTGGGTATACAGTTCTTCAAGTTTTCTGCGGTTAGCAAGTCCGGTGAGCTGGTCTGTCAGTGCAAGGGTTTCAAGTTTCTGCGATTCGTGAATTTCCTTCTCAATGATTCTCGTTATAAAATCGGCTGTAAGAGTAAAAATGATTCCGCTTGCAATGGCATAAAGAGTCTGGGTAAAGGCTGAATCCGGAAGCCTTCCGCTGCTGATATAGTGCGAAACAATAAATGGACGGCAGATCAGCATGATATTGAAAATGATATAGATGATATAAGTCTGAATTCTGTAAAGGAAAATTAGGCTGATGGCCAGTATTGCCAGGTAGTACTGAGAGTAGAAGTGCACCGATTCGGGAATAAAAAAGACCTGAATCCCCCTGAGGCAGCCCAGTGCGGTAAGGGCCCATGATATAAATTTAATTTTTCCGGTTCTGAGAATAATGATTAATATCAGGATAATCAGGTAGTAGAGAAAGTAGGACAGAATTTCAATGGGTTTAACATCAGTAGTGATAAAATCAATAACTATAGTTGGTATGATGTACAGTAGAAGAAGCAGCATAAAGGCAGATGAGTATTCGGCCTTTCTTCTTTCATAGAAGCTGTAGCCTTCGTATCTTCCGAGTATAAATCTGCTCCATTTTTCACGGATCTGCTTTAAAAAATCCATTAAAACAACTATAAACCAATATTCAATGCTAATCAATTTGTGGAAGTTTATAAAAGAATGTTATGAAGTTTATGCAGTAATTGAATTAGACAGCAGGAATCCCAATAACTTATAATTGCCGGAGTCTGTTTTATAGGAGAAGTGAATGCTTTCTGTTTCGGGAATTCTTTGTGCAATAGTGTTTTTAAGTATAGACATTTATAAGGGGCTGAATCCTGCCATCGCAGGCTTTGTTGGAACTCTGATGATTGTGGTAACCGGTGCTTCCGTCGTGACTCAGGGGTGGAATGCCGCCATGGGAATGGTAAGCGGAGTTTTTACGATGATGGGACCGCTTTTCATCCTCGGCGGTGTTATGGGCCTGTTATACGCTAAATCAGGGGCGATAAAATCCCTTGCTGATTTTCTGATGATTCCCGTTGACAAAATGGATGAAGGAAAGGGCCGCTATTTTGCTGTTATCTGGGTTATCATCCTGGCAAGGTTTCTTCTCGGCCTGGCGGGAATCAGTGCAGGGGCGGACATTCCAACAATGACGGCAATGGTTGTTGTGGCATTCAGAAAGGCCAATATGCCCAGTAAATATACACCTGCGCTCATCATGATTGCATCAAGTATCGGAAACCTCATTCCGGGAACACCAACTATTGTAAATATGATGCTTGAGAAATTTATTCCTGATTTTACTACAGGCAGCACAATGGTACTCCGTCTTGTGATGATGCTAATCTGGCTCCTTCAAAGTTCGATGTTTCTAACCTATAAGATTGACAAGGATGTAAAAGCAGGCAGTAGATTCACTGAAGTTGCATTCAAGGTACCTGAGGAATTCGGCCCGAGGAAGTCCCACTGGGTTCTTTCGTCGATTCCGCTGCTTGCAGTTTTCGGTGCCTATAACTACCTTCATCTTCAGGGCTGGCAGGCTCTTATGATCGGAGCGGCTCTGTCAGCAGTTATATTCGGACCCTTTATTGTAGCAGAAGACGGCAAATCGAAGTTCTTCACTGTAATTTAAACTGTAAACAGCGGAACTCTTGCCCTGCCTCTGGCTTTCATGATGTTTATGGTTCCGGCGATGGCAATGGCCACCTCTTCTGGCATGTAGGTAATAACCGACTTTCTCGGAGCCAGCGGAATGCACGTTAACCTGATTATGATTATCCTCTGTCTCATCATGATGGGGTTTGCCGGTTCGTCCGGTGCTGCAGTAGTCGGTGCACTCTACATGACTATAGGAGCTCCGGCAGGGATGAGCGATATGGGTATTGCTCTCATTGCAATCTGGAATTCCCAGGTATTCGATTCGCTTCCGAACAACCCCTCTGTTCCGCTCTGTGCGGGTATGATGGGATTGTCGGTTAAGGAAATCTCTCCGAGTATATTTCAGACCACAGTAATTCTGACCTTTGTGATGACCATAGCGGCTGCAATTATTTCAGGACTTGGGTTGGTATAATATTCTGTGCCTATGAAAAAGATTCTGCTAAAAATGCAGCCGTCCACGATGCGCTTAACTGGGGAACTGTAACTGATATCCTGGTCGAAGGCGATATAATTACGGAAATTGGAACCGCTCTTGCCGGTGAAATTGAAATTGATATGAAGGGGGCAGCAGTGCTGCCTTCAGACTGCTGACAAAGTCAGAAAGAACCCACAGGGAATTTACCTGGTGGGGTTTTTGTTATAAAATTCTCCTATAGGGGGAATTTATGTTAAAAGAAGTTCAGCCTAAACAATATGAGATAGAAGCAGTAGTACTAGAAGAATTAATACCAGAAGACCACCTGTTAAGGAAAATACAATCAACAATAGATTTTAGTTTTATTCGTGAACAAGCAAAAGGTTTGTATTGTCAGAATAATGGCCGCCCGACGATAGATCCTGAAATACTGTTTCGAATCTTGTTCATAGGATATCTGTACGGGGTAAGAACTGAAAGACAGCTTGTTAAAAAAATCCAGGTAAATCTTGCTTACAGATGGTTTCTTGGATACGGCTTCTATGATAAGATTCCCGATGCATCTACTTTAAGTCAGAACAGAAGAAGAAGGTTTAATCAAACCGATATCTGTCAAAAGATATTTGATGAAATTGTAAGACAAGCTATTGCATTAGGTCTTGTAGCCGGCCAAACCATATATACTGACTCTTGCTCTTCTATATCCCTTATTTAACCAAATTATAACACATACTTGGTAAAAAGATGTGTTGTATTGTTTAGGATAATTATACATGAGAAATATAAAGTCAATTTTAACCGGATGTATGTCGGTTTTGGAATTTCATGATGTAATTGAAATTGATGCGCCTGCAGAAATTGTTTTTTCAGTAATAACTGATTATAAGCATTATGATGAATTACTGCCAATGCTGCATGACAAACTGGAGATTGTTTCCGATGAGACTGAAGGTCTTGGTGTTAGCTGGAAGTCAACCGGAACATTTAAGGGGCATGAGTTTATTACAGTATGGACAGTCACTGAATATGATGAAAACAGAAAGGTAGTTCTGAAAGATCTTGAAGGTGATACAGGAACCTCCATCCTTGAAACATCACCGGTAAATGAAATTCAAGCATTATATTCCATGTATATAAGAACAAAAATGTTTAAACCATATGAAGAAGATTTTATAGCTATTTATAGAAAAGAAATGATGATAGTAAAAGAAGAATCTGAAATATTATTCAGGGAGTCTGCCAGTAATGGAAAATAGTAATTCTATTTTCACTGAATGGAAATTCCTTTTTAAACTATCCGGAATCTTAACTGTACTGATGCTTGTTATAATCCCGGTACAAATTATAATATACGTGCTCTTTCCAATGCCGGAGAATACGGAAGCCTGGATTTATCTTTTTATGGACAATCCCTTATTGGGGATCCTTCACCTGGATGGTTTATATCTTGTAAATAATGCTATACTCGCTGTAATTTATCTTGCCATTGCTGCAGCGCTGTTTAATGATAATAAAAGCTTAATTCTAATAGCCCTCATGTTGGGGTTGATAGGAACTACTGCTTATTTTTCCTCCAATAAATGTGTTGAAATGTTTTTCCTAACCAGGAACGTTTCAGCCTCGATTTCCCCTTTTGAATTTTCAGAATTGAAGCAGTCCGCAGATATTCTTATGCTTGAATGGAAGGGTACCGCATTTACTGTTTACTATTTTTTGAATGCCGTTTCTCTTATGTTCTATACAATCGTGATGTTGAAGAGTTTTGTCTTCAGCCGTAGTACAGCTGTATTTGGATTAATATCTGCACTGCTTATGAGCATCCCTTCAACATTCGGAACGATAGGCTTGATTTTCTCAATGCTTTCGCTTATCCCATGGTATATTTTCTGTATTAAAATAGCATCAGTATTTCTACACAGGAGGTAAAACTGCTATGAGTAGAATTAGGTCTTTGTTTACTTTCAGGTTCAAGTTCACTAAAGACACTGCAGTTGCTTTAATCTCAGGGATTGCAGTAATACTGTTAAGCAGTTCAATGTATCTCTATAGCGGTGATTCAGTCGCGGCTGGCATCCTGAATTTCGTAATTCTTGATTTTCTAATAAGGACAATCCTTGGATTTGCTTTGCCGATGTATTATATCCTTGTAATAAAAAAAGAGAAGGTCTCCTTTTTTGGTATTAAAAAGGAAAAATCCATCGCCAGTTTAATTGCAGGAATTATTTTAGCGGGACTTCTGCTTATGCAGTTTCTTTTTGAATCCGGCGATATGGGCAGTGATATTCTATTAAAGCCCTCAGTTATTTTTCCCATTCTTTATATTCTTGTGTCAGGTATTTTTGAGATGGTATTTATATACGGATTCTTGAGAAAGATTTTTGAAGAATCGTTCGGCATTATTCCCGGAATACTGCTTACTGCGGTATTTTACAGTTTTCACCATGCTGGTTTTCAGCCGGAGTTTTTTAAATTGTTCTTTGTTGGAATTATGTATGCTTCAGTTTTCAGGATAACAAACAACATTCTGATAGTGTTTCCTTTTTACTGGGGAGTTGGAGCGGTATGGGATGTCCTTGTTAATTTCGGTACCGATAAGTTAAACGGCCCTTTATCAATGTTCCGAGGGCTTGGAATTCTGCTTATGATGATTATCATTTCAATATATTTATTAAAGAAAAATAATTCGGTTCGTAATGAAAAAGAAAACTAAATTTTCATTAATGGTGATACTGACAATAATTCCAATTCTAAATTCATGTGTTCCGAATAATATAATTGAGCTGCCTGATCCTGCGACTGGGGAAAATGGGAGCGAGATTAAATTTGAACATTCTCAGAAGTCTAAACTGAATTATATAATTACACTGCCGGCTAATTACTTCAATGAGCCCGGTGCAAATTATCCGTTGATCATTTTTCTCCATAGCCTGGAGGAACGCGAAACCGGAATCGAAAAAGTATTGAATAATCCTGATGGTGAAGGATGGGGTCTTGCACACTATGCCTCTACAAAAGAGGATTTTCCTTTTATCACTGTTTCTCCGCTTTGTCCCAAGACAACAGGATGGTCAATTATTTCAGGAAAACTGAAAAAGCTTACAGATGAAATTATAGAAGTTTACAGTATTGATGAATCACGGATTTATCTGACAGGTGTGAGTATGGGAGGAATGGGTACATGGGATTTTGCTGCTGATTGCCCTGATCTTTTTGCCGCTGCATCCCCTATCAGCGGAGGGGGCTATCCGGTTGTTATGAATAATAACCCCAAAAAAATTGTAAATATTCCAATATGGGCGTTTCATGATCGGAATGACCCATCAATAAAACTTGAAGATGAAGTGAATTATATTAATAAACTGAAAAAGGCCGGCGGAAACGTAAAGTATACAATCACAGACAAAGGTTTACATTATATTTATAGCGATATCTACTATGAGGATTATTTATTTCAGTGATTCCTGGAGCATGTTAATGAGTAATGAAAGAATAATCCTGAAAATCCTGCTTTACTATGTTGTAACCTTCGTTTTTACAATACTGCTTGGGGGCATACAGCAGCAGGCGTCAATAAGCAGTAATATGTTTATTCTGCCCCAGCTGGCTCCGGGATTGTCGGGGTTAATTGTCTCATTTATTTTTTACCGGAAATTACAGATACGGAACAGTGAAGAAAAATTATTTATAAAGCCTGCTTTAGCTTTTATTCTACCGGCAGTATCGGGATTGCTGTTTTTCTTCATTTTAAATTTAATTGAATCTGAACTTAACCTGACGCCAGTATCCATCCCGTCGTTTTTATTACTAATCTGGATGCCGATAGGGGCAATCGGCGAGGAAATAGGCTGGAAGGGTTTTATGGACAGAGAATTGGAGAATACGCGTTCTCTGCCGCTCAGGGCTTTTATCGGAGGAGTACTATGGGCTCTCTGGCACGTCGGACAATATCAGAACGGCATTGTTTTCTTTCTGTTTTTTATTTTACTGATGGTAAGCTATCGGTATGTTTTAGGCTCACTTACCAGGAAAGGTCTCCCTCTTTTTTGTGCAGTTCTTTTTCACTGGGCAATAAACCTCGGAAATGTCTTTCTAATTCCAGTAATCGGGGAATTGATTTACATAATTCCCTTGTCAATTACCTGGTTTCTCATAGCAGCAGTTTTTTATCTTGTAACAAGGAATAAATAAAGGAGTTTAAAAAACATGAAAACAGAAAAAATCGATGTGAAATTATTTTTATCAATTCTCTGGGTATTTGTAACAATAAACTATATTTTTTGTGATGTCTTTACACTCATGTATCATGAAGAATTAAAACAGATATTGGCAGGAAATATCGGAGGAATCAAGATAACCCAGAGTTTTCTCTTAGCATTTGCCATAATAATGGAAATCCCGATGGTGATGATAGTATTATCACGAATTTTAAAATTTAGATTAAATAAATTATTAAACATTATTACGGGAATCTTATTAACCCTGATACAGGCAGGTTCCTTGTTTTCAGACTCTAATTCTTATCACTATATTTTCTTCAGTATAGTAGAAATTACAACTACAGTGATAATTATTATTATTGCTTTCAGATGGAAAGATGAATAAAATAATGTAGCTGGTTATATTTGCTGAATTTATATCTCCGTGTGAATTACAGATCTGCACGTGTTCTGGCTATTTAGATTATTAGGCAGTTGAGCGGTAAATAATGGTGATATAATCCGCCTCAAATATGTTTGTTTTAACATTCCCGAGGTATGAATCGCTATCTACATCGGCAATTCTATCACCTCTCCAAAGCGACTCTCACGCTTCATCTCCTGTATCAGCTTTTTGATCTCACTTGAAAACAGTCGCAGAAATTAATTAATATTTATTTGCTTCTACCTTTTTTAGAACTCCCTTATATGAACTCACCATTCCCTGTCTCAGTTGCTGTCTGATTTTGCGTTTCAGCGGAGGAATTTTTGTGGCTATAATTGCAGCGCTGGTCATCATTCTTTGTTTCAGTTTCCGTTGCGGGAAATCATAAAGTCCATGTTCTTTGAAGAATTTATGATCAGCCTGAAATACAAACCGGAGATGACTGAAAATATCGTCCCTGAAAACCTTCTGTCCGCCGACCCCCAGAAAACTTGTTGGTTTTATAAAACTCTTTAAAACCCTGCTTCTAAGTTTTTCAGTCATGGCGGAAATAGTGTCGCTTATTTCATCGTTGTTACCTGATTCGTCGGATATAAATCCGGCAATATTTCCCATGTTTACTTCTGCATAAGCCTGCAGAACTGTTCTGATGTTATAGTTCTGCGACAGAGGTCCGCTGATTAGAAATCCAATCTGTTTATCTTTAAGAGTGAGTTTATGGGTTTTGTTAAAGCTTCGGTCAAGGTAACGCTGCCATTTTGCGCTTAGGTATCTGTCGTGGATTTCTCCGGCAAATACAATTATGTCTGATTCAAGTATCGTATGTCTGTGGATGTTTATGAATTCATCCTTTCCGTCATATTCACAAATATTATCGAATCCGCATTTAAGGCAGCCGGTACATGGCCCGAATTTCAGTTTTCCCAAATCAATAATCGCAGGTTCTATATTCGATAATCCGAACTCTAAAGCAGCCTGTTCTGCCATTTTTCTAATATTGCTGTTTTCACCCTCAAGATCACCTACAATACTGACCTTTAGAATATTTTCTGAAAATTTACCGGTCTTCATTAAAAAAGCCGGCTGAATTTGAGGGATAAATTCGGCTGTGCTATACTTGACAGGTGTAAAGTTTTTAGTATAAGACTGCCTGTTTTCTATTGCCTTGATCCATTCTGTAAAAATCAGATCAAAATCCTTCTGGAAAACCGGATTTTTAAGATCATCCATCTTTGCAGTAATTCCATCAAGGAATTTCATATTCAAATCATCGCTTACAGCATGTATGTAATTAAGTGCGGTGTTGTCAAAAAAGTGAATTGATGTACTTAAAGCTGCTGAATATTTACCTTCAAAAACTGATGCCCTGTTTCTTTCAAACACAAGTTCGATGAACCTTTTATACTGGGAACATACCAGTAGAAAGTAAAGGGGGTAGGCCCATAGAATAAGATCAGCTTCCGAAATCTTTGCCATGACCTCATTAAAAGCATCAATATTTCGCTCGTATTTTTTAAAGCTTTGGGCGGCATTGATATATTCATATTGATGGTTCGGATATCTTAATTCAAGATATTTCATATACTGCATGGTTACGCTTAACATTCCTTTTGGTGAGCCGTTTAATATTACAATCTTCATACTTTTCATCCGTGAAATCTCCTCATTAATTTCTCAATATCGAGTGAATTATTCATCTTTGCGGATACAATGAGTATTCCGCCAAGTTTTCTCAATAAACCCCTGACATAATCGACAGGTGATACTTTGTCACTTAGATCCGCCTGCGCCGCCAGTCCATGTGTGTAGATAAACATGTCCCTAAAGAGTTCTGCGAGTTTATCGTCTTCAAGATCTTCAAGGAAACTGTCTTTACGCATTTTTGCGAGTATTGGGCAGAAAAAAGGATCTTCCTTTGAGAAATTCCATTTCCAGCCTCCGTTTATAAAAAGACCTCTGAACAGTGCCGGTTCTTTCTGTGAAAAGAGATAATATCCCATTCCTATTGAAAGGAAATTGCTTTCTTTATCCACATGTGAAAGAATTTCACTCTGTGCATAGGCCTTTGTTCTGATAATCAGTTCCGCTTCAATTTCCTCAGTTGAATTGAATGAACTGTAAACAGGCTGAGTTGAGCAACCCATTCTTTTAGCGATATTACGGGCAGAAAGCTGTTCGAAACCGTCTTCCCTTACAAGTTCAAAGGCTTTCTCCAAGATGATTCTCCTGTTGTATTTTTCTTTCGGCGGCAATTTTTCAACTCCGTTTATTTAATTTCAATTTCTATACCAGAAAGGTTGTTATTCAGTTCAAAGGCTATGTTTTCAGATTTGGGCCATCCTGCATTTATATCTTCCCGCCAACTCATTCCCCAGGGTTCTGTCGGTCCAGTCATCCCCCTGTTAAGTTTTCCATCGCCGTCAGTATCAATGAAACACCTGATACCATAGATTCCTGGGGGGATATTATTAAAATCAAATTGAACAGGTCCATACGTATAATTTTCTTCCGCGACAGCAATTATGAGCTCTGAAATGCCTTTCAAAGGAACTTTGAATGTCTGCCTGTCTACAAGTAGTATGTGAAGATCTCCCTCAGTATTTTTATTCAGCAGTATTGTTCCTTTAATCGATAAGAGTTTTTCACCCTCCGATTCTGAAAAAAGAGAAAAAGGCAATATCAGTCCAGTTACGAGTATTGTTAATAAGAAAACGTATAATCTCACTGCCTGACTCCTTTTTTATTTGTATAACACTTATAATATAACGCATGTTATATTATATAACAAGGAAAATTACAAAAATCCCGTTTCTGTCCGTAAATTTATTTAAATTTAATATTTTTTGTACGCAGAATCGCACTAACTATAGAATAATAAGCAGGTAAGGATGTTAAATACCTGCCACCGCGAGTCCCGGGATTTTTTTCATATTGATTGCGACTTTAACAGGATTGAGTTTAGGCAACAGGGCAGAAAAAAAGATTTCAGTAATTATAATTCTGCAGTATTATGCGGTCCCCTGTATATGGGAAGGATTCCCGCACCCCTGAACGATTTAATTAAATAATATTCAGGCAGCCTTGAAATAATCAGCTTTCTGACTTTTTACGGAAGAGGTTAAGGAAAAGTTTGAAAGATATATTGCAAAGTTGATTTAGTTGGACTTCCAGGCAATATTCTTGTTTATTCCGGAGAACAAATGAATTATTAAAAGTTTTCTATATTCGTTAGTTAAATGTTAATTACTCAGTGGTTTGTTGCTGCACCGGTTTTTTTATTCTATTATTTTTTAATGGGAGATATTAAAAATAGCTATTTACGAATCCTTTTATTCAGGTTTAGAGACTTTCTCACAGCCCATCTGAAAAGGGGGAAAATAATTGAGACTTTTTTTTACCTGATTGTATTTCTACCGTTTCATGGTTTTATGCGTCTACTGTTTAGATTTGATCCTCTGTTCTACCCCCAGATCAACACTATTAAAGTTGAAAAACCTATCATCGTACTCGGCCATCATCGAAGTGGTACAACATATCTTCAGCAACTTATTGCCGGTTCAGATACTGTATCGTTTAGTACCTTTAGGACCCTGCTTTTTCCCTCACTCATCATGATGAAATTATTTACGCCCATTGCAGGCATTTTCAACAGGATGAACCTCCTGAAGTCCGAAGAAAAGGGACACAAAATGGCTCTTTATGATATTGAGGAAGATGAAGGCCTTTTTCTTCATACGCTGAACTCTGAGATGATAACAGTGTTTTGTCCCTGGATGATTACTGATGACTATAACAGCGAACCCGGAATAAGGGCTGGCTGGAACGATGAGAGGAATGAAGAGGTAGATATTTTATTTCTCAAAGACTACATCAAACGTCAGCTTGTTTCACAAGGCAAAAAACGTTCACTTCTGAAGTCAAATCCTTCGGTCCTGCGGATCAAACAGATTCTCAAACATTTTCCTGATGCCAGGTTTGTCTACATATACAGAGATCCATCTGAGACTATTCCTTCCTTTTTCTCACTTCATTACAATTTTGTAAAAAATAGGCTGAATAAAAAGGAAATGGTGAAATATCTGAATAACAAATATGTATTTTCACTGAAGCTGTATTTCTATTTTGAGAAGATCAAGAATGAAATTCCTGATGGCCAGCTGTTGACTGTTAAATTCAATGATCTCAGATCAGAACCGGACAAAGTAATAACTGAAATTTTCAGATATGCTGATCTTAATCCGGATCCTTCCTACATTGAAATCCTTGCCCGAAAACGTGAAGAAAAGCACAGTAAAAAGCATACAAATATTGATTTCAGCTTTGCCGGTTTTTCCAAGGAAAGAATAGAAAGCGATTTCTGTTTAATAAAAAAAATATACGGTTAATTTCTAAAAATGTCCGAAGTTTATATTTTTCTTAAAAATACCAGCCTGCTGAAAAGGGAAGTGCTTGGGCTTGAAAAAGTAACAAAGGTTGCGGAAAAGGCAAAGTCGAAAAGCAGAAATGTAACATAACTCAGGATCTATATAGATGATTATTTCAAGACTGATATAAAGGCTAAGGGGTTCAGCGATTGTGAAAAATAGGTTAATAATTTCCATTTTTTAAATTTCTGCCGAATAATCCTGTAAAATGATTATCCAGTATGAGCGGAATCAATATTTTTCCGGAACTTCCGGCTGTCAGCAAAGCTGAAAGAACTGAAAAGAACAGACATCAGGGAACACTTCTGTGGTTTACCGGGCTTTCCGGTTCCGGTAAATCGACGATCGCAAAGGCCACTGGGCAAAAGCTTTTCGGTATGGGCGTTTACGCCTATATCCTCGACGGTGATAATATCAGAAACGGTCTGAACTCGGACCTTGGTTTTTCAGACGCCGACAGGGCTGAAAATATTAGAAGGGTTGGCGAGGTTGGAAAACTCTTTGCTGATGCCGGACTTGTTACAATTGCCGCATTTATTAGCCCCTTCCGTAAAGACCGTGACAGCATAAGAGCAAAACTCGGTTCAAACGAATTCATCGAAATATATTTAAGCTGCCCTATTGAAGAATGTGAGAGCAGGGACGTAAAAGGCTTGTATGCCCGGGCCAGGAAGGGTGAAATATCTGAGTTTACTGGGATGAGTTCTCCATATGAGGCCCCCACCGCCCCAGAACTTGTACTTGATACCTCAAAAAGCAGTATTGATGAATGTACCTCTTCCATAATCAGTCTTCTTAAAGAAAGGAAAATTATTAATGAACCAGCTTGAGCATCTTGAGAGTCGCAGCGTTTATATAATGCGTGAGGCATATGCCAGCTTTAAAAATCTCTGCATGCTGTGGTCTATAGGCAAGGACAGCACTGTGCTGCTCTGGCTTGCCAGAAAGGCCTTTTTCGGCCATGTGCCGTTTCCTCTGGTGCATATTGATACCTCATACAAGATACCGGAAATGATTGAATACCGTGACCGGCTTGCGATGGAGTGGAAGCTGACTATGATCTACGGACAGAATGAGGACGCCGTCAGGAGTAAGCACACATATCCGGACGGCAATACCGACAGGCTCGGCTGCTGTAAAAATCTGAAGACAGAACCCCTCCGTGATACCCTCAGCGGGCGCGGCAGGCGCTACCGGCTGAATCTTACGACCGTTCAGTATGATGTTGATACAGACCGCGAGCCCTACACTGGTGTAATTGTCGGAGCCCGCTCCGATGAGGAAGGGAGCCGGTCGAAGGAGCGGTATTTCTCTCCGCGCGATGTTGAAAATCAGTGGGACATAGGTGACCAGCCCCCGGAATTTTGGAACCAGTACAAGACAGATTTTGCCCCGGGCACGCATCTGCGGATCCATCCGCTTCTGGATTGGACCGAGCTTAACATCTGGGAATATATAAAAAAGGAAAATATTCCAACGGTATCACTCTACTACAACCAGGGTGACGGAAAAAGATACAGATCTCTGGGCTGTTATCCCTGTACCACCCCGATAGATTCTGAATCGCGCAATGTTGATGAAATAATAGCTGAACTGAAATCCGGCAGGCTGAAAAACGTGGCTGAACGATCGGGCCGTGCACAGGACAAGGCCGACGGCGGAGGGCTTGAAACCCTGAGAAAGGGCGGGTACATGTGATGCAGCAGATGAACATAGTTTTTACCGGCCATGTCGATCACGGAAAAAGCACTGTGGTTGGAAGGCTTCTTGCCGACACTGGTTCGCTGCCTGAGGGAAAGCTTGAGCAGGTCAGGGCGGCCTGTGAAAAAAAATCAAGACCGTTCGAGTATGCCTTTCTTATCGATGCACTGAAGGATGAGCAGGCACAGGGCATAACCATAGATTCTGCCCGGGTGTTCTTCAAAACAAATAAACGCAATTATATAATCATAGACGCTCCGGGTCATATTGAGTTTCTGAAAAACATGGTTACGGGAGCCTCCCGTGCCGAGGCTGCATTTCTGGTGATTGATGCCGATGAGGGAGTCCAGGAGAACTCACGCAGACACGGTTATATGCTTTCCATGCTCGGTGTCAAGCAGATGATAGTTCTGGTCAACAAGATGGATCTGGCCGGATACAGCGAAGAAGTCTTCAATTCAATACGGGATGAATACAGCAGCTTTCTGAACAGCATTTTTGTTAAACCCGACTGCTTTATCCCGATCAGCGCCATTGACGGAGACAATATCGCTTCACTAAGTCCGAAAATGGGATGGTACGAAGGAAGGACAGTTCTTGAAGGTGTTGATGCCTTTGATAAGGAAGCTCCTGTGGGCAGTCTTCCGTTCCGTATGCCGGTTCAGGATGTCTACAAATTTACCAAAAACGGCGACAGCAGGAGAATCGTTTCCGGAGAAATATCGGCAGGCAGGGTAAAAACAGGCGACACGCTGGTATTCTATCCCTCCGGCAAACGTTCGAAAATCAATTCCATCGAAACCTTTAATACAAAACCCAGGAGAAAGCTTTCAGCCGGCAGGCACGCAGGCTTCACCCTCAGGGAACAGATCTATATCAAAAGGGGTGAACTTGCCGTTATTGCGGGGGAGAGGGAGCCTGAAGTATCAAGCCGTATCCGCGTCAGTCTGTTCTGGCTGGGACAGAACCCGATGGTGTCGGGCCGCGAATACCGGTTCAAACTCGGTACTTCTGCAATCCCTGTAAGGCTTGAATCGATCGAGAAGCTTATCGATGCCTCAACCCTCGGTTCTTCCGGAAGTCCCGCTCAGGTGAACAGGCATGATGTTGCCGAATGTGTGCTGAAGCTCAACCGTGCCGCCGCCTTTGATACCGTGGACAGCATGCCCTCGACAAGCCGCTTTGTAATTGTGGATGAATATGAAATAGCCGGCGGAGGAATCATCCGTGAAGCGCTTGATGATTCACAGGCGCATATGCGTGAGCATGTCTGGGAACGTACCGAGAAATGGACCAGGAGCAGGATTCCTCCTGAACGCAGATCTGAAAAATACAAACAGCGTCCTTCTTTGATTATAATTACAGGAAGAAAAGACTGCGGAAAGAAGGTTGTTGCACGTAACCTTGAGCAGCTTCTGTTTGATGACGGTCACTTTGTTTACTTTGTCGGTATAGGCGGTCTGCTTTATGGAATAGGATCGGATATAAAAAACTCGGATGCAGCAGAGCTGTACCAGCCGGGACGGCTTATCGGTGAGGTTGCGTACCTGATGATAAGCGCGGGACTTATCCTTGTACTTACCGCCGTTGATCTTTCGCAGAAGGATCTTGAAGAGCTCAGGCTTGTTTTTAACAGCAGCAGTATTGAAATAGTGCAGGTGGCAGAGCCTAATACCGATATAGAATACAGTCTGCAGGTCGGGGCCGGCGAGCCTGAAAAGGCGGCTCTGGCAATAAAAGATCATCTTCAGACAAGGGGATATATTTTCAATCCATGGAAGAACTGAACAGAATATTTGAAAAACTGATTGCCACCTCAGCCCGAGAGATGGTTTTCCCGCTTCATTTCCAGAAGCAGGGCTTTAATCATAGTAAGCCTGAACTATTCGTTTTTTTTGAAATGTAGTCGCTTTTTCTGTAGGTGGAGATGCCGTCTGTAGATCTCATTCTCCTTTTTGTACGGAATATAGCGTTAAATAATCAGCAGATGTAAAATTAATCGAAAACTAATCTCCCTGTGATACGAAAATAATCAAAAACATGAATCATGCAATTATAAAAGTCCATAAGGAGATAAATATGAAAAAGATTCTCGCCACTTTAATATTGCTTTGCTGTTTTGCTTTATCCCTGTTTGCCGGAGGAAGCCAGGAAGTAAAAAGCACAGAACCCAAATCAGAGACTAAGGCTGAAGCAGTGAAGGAAATTTATTTTTGGCACGCATTCAGTGATGCTGCAAGATCCGGCTGGATCCAGGATCGTGCAGATGAATTCAACTCCTCACAGAATAAATTCAAGGTAGTTGTCGAAGCAAAGGGCAGCTACAGGGATACTCTTCAGGCAGCAGTGCTTGCTGACAAGCAGGGTTTTGCACCTCATATAGTACAGGTTTTTGAAGTAGGCAGCCAGCTTGCTTTCGATTCAGGCATATTCATGCCGGTAGGCGATATCGGAACATTTGACACAAAAGACTACATCAGCCCGGTACTTAACTACTACTCAATAAACGGAAAGGTAAATTCAATTCCGTTCAACAGTTCTTCGCCGGTTCTCTATATCAACAAGGATAAGATGGTTCAGGCCGGCTTTGACGCAGACTATGTTCCTGCTACTTTCAGCGATGTAATCAAAGTCCTTGAGGCAGCTGAGAAAAAAGGTGTTGAAGGTGCCAAATATTCAATGTGTCTTCATGGCTGGTATTTTGAACAGTGGATGGCTGAACAGGGTGCCGAGATGTTCAACAACGGAAACGGACGTGATAATAGATCAACCAGTACAAACCTTAACAGCCCTGCTGCTATGAAGATAGGTGAATTCATGGCTGCGCTGTCAAAGAAGGGGTTATACACCTACACCGGAAAGTTTGAAGACTGGGGCGGAAGTGATGCAATATTCCAAGAAGGAAAAGCCATGCTCCATGTTACCTCAACCGCAGATCTTGGAAACATTTCTGCAGCAGTAAAAGGCAAGTTCAACCTTGGCGTAGGCTTTATTCCAATTCCTGACGGAGCAGAGAGAAATGGAACTGTAATCGGCGGGGCAAGTGTCTGGATTGCAAAAAATCATCCTGAGGATGAGCTTACGGCTTCAAGGGACTTCGTGCTTTTTATGACCAATACAAAGAATATGGTCAGCTGGCACAAACTTACAGGATACTATCCAGTAAGAACTTCATCTATTGATGCTCTCAAGGCTGAAGGCTGGTTTGATAGTGATGCCAACCAGATTGTGGCATTTAACCAACTGTTACAGACAAAAACAAATAAAGCTACAGCGGGTGCTCTTGCAGGCACTCTTCTTGATAACAGGACCATAATTGAGACTGCTCTTCAGAAAATTATTCAGGGCAGTAGTGTAAAGGAAGCGCTTGATGAAGCAACAGAGCTTTCAAACGCGAAGCTTACTGAGTACAACTCAAACTTTTAATCTATAAACCGATTCTTTTTTACTGACCGGTTTCATAGAGACCGGTCAGTTTGAATTTAAGGATATAATTATGACAGAAATAGATAATGAGAACGCAGTATTTAAGGGGCCGGTATTTGTATCGTTTTTTCTGCTTCCGACTATTTTGATACTTATAATATTTCTCTATTTTCCCGCATGGCATTCTATAGTTTTGAGTTTTTTCAGGAACAATCTTTTTCTGGGAACGAGAAAGTTTATAGGATTTGAAAATTTTAAAAATCTTTTTACCGGACCACTTGCTCCGGCTTTTATTCAAAGCCTTTTTCAGACCCTTGCTATAAGTCTCTTGATAGTAATTTCCGGACTTGCGGTTTCTGTTTTTCTTGCTGTGCAGTCTAATAAAAATATCCGGGCAGCCGGCGTGTACAGGCTTTTACTCATATGGCCCTTCGCTCTTTCGCCGGCGGTGGCGGGAACAATATTTCTTTTTATCTTCAACCCTGAAGTTGGAATTATGAATACAATTTTGGACTACCTTTTTTCAATAAAACCAAGGTGGCTGGATTCACCTGTTCTCGCAGTGAGTCTTGTCGTCTTTGCGGCTGTCTGGAAGAATCTGGGATACAATATTGTTTTTTATCTAGCCGCGCTACAGAATATTCCAAAGGAACCGCTTGAAGCAGCCGAAATAGACGGTGCCGGACACTTCAGAAGTTTTTTCTCTGTGCTCCTGCCTTTGCTCAGCCCGACAACATTCTTTCTTGTCTTTACCAATTTAAGCTACAGTTTCTTTGAAACCTTCGGCCTTATAGATATCCTGACAACAGGTGGACCTGTAGGTCCTCCCGGTCCGCTTGACAATACCGGTATCACAACAACGGTGATGTACAAGGTTTTTCAGGATGGTTTCGGTGGAAGCAGTAATATGGGGTTTGCTGCTGCGGAAGGGGTAATCCTGATTTTGATGGTTGGTATAGTTACTTACTTACAGTTCAGTAAATTTTCCAGACGTGTTCATTATCAGGGGTAAATTATGAGTGATACTAAGGTTTTTAAGTTTAAACGAAGACATGATCCTGTGTGGATACACGCAGTATTGATAATTTCGGTTATTGTTGTCTGCTTTCCGATTGTTTTTGCTATTATAAAATCGACTCAGAATGCAGCACAGGTTCTTTCCCCGTCTATGAAACTGGGAACACAGTTTTTTTATAATATAAAGAGAGCCTTGTTTGATTATAAGCTGGCTATGTATATGAAAAACTCTCTTATAATTGCCGCAGCGGTAACTGTTGGTAAGATTATTTTTTCATTTATGACAGCGTTTGTTCTGGTCTATTTTTCATTTTCAGGGAAGAAGGTGATTTTTGTATTTATAATAATTACACTGATGATGCCGACCGAAGCTCTAATACTTGGACTCTTCGATCTCATCTCCGCTAAGGCTGCCGGAAGTTTTACTCAGCTGGCACTGTGGCTTTTTAATCCGGTTAAACTGCTTTTTCAGCCTATTCAATACGGATTCGGCTGGTCCAAAAATTATCTAGCGATAATTGTCCCTTTTCTCGCGTCAGCAACAGGAGTTTTTCTGTTCAGGCAGCATTTTAGTTCAATTCCAAGAGCGCTGGTTGATTCGGCTAGGATTGATGGCGCCGGTCCGGTTAAGTTTATTATCTATATTTTAATCCCCATGAGCTGGAATACCATCGGGGCTCTTGCGCTTATCCAGTTCATATACGTCTGGAACCAGTACCTCTGGCCGCGTGTAATAGTGCGGTATGATGTGAACCAGGTTGTGCAGGTAGGTCTTAACAAGATTATTGCAACTGGTGATGCCGTTTACTGGGGAGAGGTGATGGCTGCAGCTGTAATTGCGCTCATTCCTCCTGTACTGATTTTCAGCCTGCTTTATAATGCTTTCATGAAAGGATATGCATTGTCCGCGGATAAGTAGCCGAATCATGGGTTGGTTGTTTAAAGATATTGTCGGCCGGATAGAACCTGTAAAATCTCAGGGATTCTGTAAATTAACATTTTGCAAATCATTTAACACTAAACTTATCCCTATTTCATATCAGGATAATACTCCACTAACAGTCCGCCCCGTAATAGGTGCCCATCTATTAAATTTTCCATAGGAGGAGAAATATGAAGAAACTAATGAACATATTGTCAGTACTCGTGATGTTGGCACTTGTACTCGCTGTCTTTGTTGGTTGTGACGATTCAACCGGAACTGTAGACTATGCGATTGGAGACGATCTTGGAAACGGCTTTATTGTAAGCGCTGTAGATGACCTTGGCGGATATATGGCAACAAGAACTTACGATGCTGATGGTGATGTCTCAGGTGATGCAGGCTACATGACAGGTGATGATGATGAGTATCAGGTACTTGTAGCAGGAAGATTCGGAACTGACATGAGCTGGGATAGTGACAATGTATACTATCTTGCTGATGCTGTATTCATTGGAAATGATAATGCTAATAACTGTACACTTACAATTGAAGCCGGAACCCTTATCAAGGGTGAAGTCAGCACAACCAAACCGGGTGTCCTTGTTATAACAAGGGGTTCAAAAATAAATGCAGTCGGTACTGCTGCAGCTCCTATTGTTTTTACATCTGCAAAATCAGAAGGAACAAGAGCACGCGGAGACTGGGGCGGACTTGTAATCAACGGTAACGCTGCAATCAATGCTACCGGAGGTACTGCAGAAGGTGAAGGTGAAACCGGAACTTACGGCGGAACAGATGATGCTGATAACAGCGGAACTCTTAAATATGTAAGAGTTGAATTTGCCGGCACACTTTTCAGTGCAGACAACGAACTTAACGGAATAGCCTTCCAGGCCGTAGGAAGCGGAACAACTGTAGACTACGTTCAGGTTCACATGAATGCTGATTGTACGTCGTCAAATGATTCGGACAGCACCTATCAAATTTCTTAGCTATAGATCCAGCTTCATTAAACAAGAACTTTTTCGTTCTGCTCAATCATAAATCCATTTGCCTTTCGGCGCAATCTCATTGTTCGCTCTTTTTCCTTTTTTCTCTCCTTAAATATTTTATATTCCAGTCCTTTGTATTTTTCACTCGGCGTAATATTGCCGAGCGATTCATGATATCGGTGGTTGTTGTAATAATCGACCCATTCTCCAATTCGGGCTTCAAGTTCCTGCGGCAGGTAATAGTTATCCAGCAGGATGATATTCTTCATCGAACGATGGTAACGCTCAATTTTACCCTGCGTCTGAGGATGAAAGGGCCTGCCTCGTGAATGAGTCATATCCTGATCTTTCAGATATTCTTTCAATTCTTTTGAGATATAGCAGGGGCCGTTATCGCTCAATAATCTGGGTTTGATTATTTTGGGGGCCTTCATTCCGGTATTCAGAATCGCTAAATCAAGAGTTGCTTTTACATCATCTGCAGACATTGAGCTACAGAGCTTCCAAGCAATAATCATTCTTGAAAAATCATCGAGAACCGTTGAAAGATAATACCATCCCCAGCCAATTATCCTGAAATATGTGAAGTCTGTTTGCCACATTTCATTTATTCGTGTTGTTTTATTTTCAAACTCATCCTTAGCCGTCTGAACGGCATAAACAGGAGAAGCAACCAGGCCTTCAGCCTTTAGAATGCGATATACGCTTGATTATGAGACAAAATAACCTTTTTCATCCGTAAAACTCACAGATACTTCACGGCAAGACAGCCATGGCCGCTCAAGAGCGTAGTCAATTATTCTTTGTCGCTCGCAATCAGGTATCCTATTCCAGAATTGACGGTTGCTGGATGTATTATTTCTTAATCCATCGTACCCATCCTCGAGATATTGCCTGTACCACTCGTAGAATGTGCTTCTACTGACGCCTATTTGCTCAAGAGTTCTCCTGATACTGAGATCGGAGCCTTCGACCATTCGAATTATTTCATACTTTTCTGCATGGTTATATTTCATATAGGCTCCGGTATTTACCCCAAACCCGTTAAGCTTTTTTTAACATGCGGTTTTTCAGCATCATCTCGGCTACGACCTGTTTCAGGTCTTCATTTTCATTACGCAGCTTTTTAACCTCCGGCGAGGTTGCTTCACGAACGATATCTCCATTCAGCCGTTTTTTTTCGGCTTCAAGAAACTCCTTACTCCATTTGTAATACTGTGTTGGATGAATACTTTCCCTTCTACAGATTTCAGCGATTGTATCTTCTCCACGAAGACCTTCTAAAATGATTCTTATTTTTTCTTCTGCGTTGAAGACCCTCCTGGTCTTTCTTTTAATATCCCTAACTATCCCTTCAGGTGTCTTACTCTTCGATGCCAATTTAATTCTCCTATGCTATAATCACATCATACTATAGCTAAGAGAAATTGATGAGTGGTACGAATCTTGTTGAACCGGCACAGGGCAAATAAAGCACTCAAAGTAGATGAACTGACATATACACAGCTAAAAGAAATATATAGCGGTGAGAACAAGTCCTGGGGTTATATAACCGGTCAAAATATCAATATTTATCCGGTGATCTTTGACCGATCCGGATTTCTACTTCAGGTAGCAGGATATTTAAATCTGAAAAACTATGAAACAGGCATAAATATAAAAAAAGTCATGAAATTAATAATGTATTTGAATCTGTTAATAAAGAAAAGGGTGCAATTGCGATTATACCATCTGATTGTATAGAAAATATTCCGAAAGGCTGCAGTATTGTCAATCTAAGGCCATACTCGATAGTAGTTAACCAAAAACTAGCATCGCTGCAGGAGGGTAGAAGATTCAGCAGGATTCAACCTACCGACAGGTTTGTTTCAAGACTGTTTACAGAAACTGAAATGAATTGGAAAGAAATAGGAGGTCCTGACAGTCTTGTAATTCCGGTAATCCTTAATGCATCTGATTACCCGGCAACAGTATATATTGAAAAGCTTATCGGTTCAGCTTCCATTTCTTCAAATATAATAAAGGCCAAGGACCTTGGTGAATTTCAGAATATTATTAATACAATTGAAGGTTCGATTGGCCTTATAAAAGCATCAGACGCTGAATATTTCGGGCTTCAGACGCTTGAACTGAAATACTTTGAAAAAAAGTAAACCTGAAACCATCTTTTTTTATTACACCTCCGAGCAGGGCCGGCGCTGTCGGCGGAATAAGCAGTATTATTATCAACACTATTGTGATGGTTATGGTTGTAACCATAATTGCAGGAATAATCGGAGTCGGGGCGGCAATATACCTGGTTGAGTATGCAAAACAGGGGCCACTTCTTTATGCATTCCGGGTCGGTACTGAAACACTTGCCGGAATCCCCTCGATCATCTTCGGTTTATTTGGTCTGGTATTTTTCTCCCAGTTTTTAGAATTAAAAACAGGACTTATTTCCGGCTCGCTTACCATCACATTGATGATCCTTCCTACTATTATAGGAACCAGTGAAGAAGCTCTTAAAAGTGTACCAAAAGAACTAATGGAAGGCAGCATGGCCCTTGGAGCAACAAAACTTGAGACAGTCCTAAGAGTGGCTATACCCACAGCACTTCCCGGTATTCTGACCGGTATTATTCTGGGAATCGGTCGTGCAATAGGTGAAACTGCTGCAATTTTGTTTACAATGGGAAGCAACATGAGCTTAATAAAAAGTCTTAACTCTCCTGTAAGGGTTTTGTCTGTTCATCTATACCTCTTGATAAGGGAGAATATTTCAATGGCAAATGCCTTTGCAACAGCTACAATACTGGTCCTTATTGTATTTGTTGTTAATTACATAACAAGAAGACTTATCGGCAGGCTGGCTAGGCTGTAAAATAATGATTAACAGATGACTCTCGTGCTGGACGACAGATAAAATCGATAATTATGAGCAAAATTATAAGAAAAGAATATCTTTTTATTGACATATATAGAAACCCGTACATAGAATGATATATATGTATCGATATAAATTTGCACTTTAAAATATCATCAACTAAGCTGAAAGTATATCGTTCTGATTCATTCAATAAAAAGATACGGGGGGAATAATGTGAGGGTAAAAGCCGCATTCGTATCGCTGGTACTCGGCTTCCTGATTTGGCTGGGTATAAACAGCAGTATGAAAACCGATGTATTAACTGCAGGTATAATTATCACAGTAATAACATCGCTTTTCTATCTCGGCTCGGGCATGTTTACAGAAGTCCGGCTGACGCCGAGGGCTCTGATCGCTCTAATTGCATGGTTAGTCGTCTTTCTGATAGAGCTGATCAAATCTAATATTGACGTGATGTCCAGAGTTGTAACTCCGAAAGTCAGGATAAATCCTGCAATCGTGGTAGTTAAAACAAAACTGAAATCACCGCTTGGCAGACTTGCGCTTGCCAATTCCATCACTCTGACTCCGGGTACCCTTACCGCGGATATTGTCGGAGACACTTTATTCATTCACTGGATTGATGCCTCAAGTACTGATGTTGAAGGTGCTACAGAGAAGATTGTAGCTAAATTCGAACGGCATCTGGAGGTGCTCTTTGGCTGACAAAATTATTTTAGTAGCGGCGCTTATTACTCTTTTAAGCGTATTCATCTCGCTTATAAGGTTTATCAAGGGACCCACAGTTCTGGACAGGCTGGTAGCATTTGATGCAATAAGCATTATGGCCATATCTGTGATAGTTATGCTGGCCTGGATGGTCAAAAGGTTTATCTATGTTGACGTTGCCCTTGTTTACGGTCTGCTCAGCTTCCTGGGTGTTCTTGTAGTAGCAAGATACTTTGAGAGGGGGCTGTAATGGAATTAGCTGGATCGATTCTTGTGCTTATAGGTTCGCTGGTATTTTTTCTGAGTGCACTCGGAATTATACGAATGCCTGATGTTTACAACCGTATTCAGACGGGTACGAAGGCAACTACACTTGGTACCATTTTTGTCATGATCGGCATTTCTCTCATCCTTCCCGGTTGGACTCCGAAGCTTTTAGTGCTGATCATCTTTATCATTCTGACCAATCCGGTTTCCTCTCATGTTGTAGCCAGGGCTGCCCATTTTAATAAAGAGCCCATGACAATTCTAACAGTTGAAGACAGGATGGAGGATATGGAAAGTGTAGAAACTGAAGGAGAGAAGGTATGAATATAATTTTCATCGTCATTGCAGCTATGACGATTATTACCGCTCTCACCGCGGTTATTGTTAAAGACAGAATAGTAGCAATACTTGCTGCGGGAGCTGTCGGTCTGTTTGCTGCAATTCTATTCATTATAATGGCAGCGCCAGATGTTGCGATGACCGAGGCCGCCATAGGAAGCGGTCTTACAACCTTTATATTCTTTTTCGCCCTGAAAAAAATAAGGGGGCGCAACGATGGTTAGAAAGGGTTTTATTCTTTTATTGATTGTCGCTGTGGCTGTCATACTCTCAGGATTTGTGCTGCAGTATTCGGAAAAATCCGAGCTGCCGGCGGTTTCTTCTCATTATCTCACGGAAGGTCCTGAAGAACTTGGCTCTGCAAATATTGTGACTTCCGTAGTTGTTACCTACCGCGGACTTGATACTCTTGGCGAGGTAACCATTCTTTTTGCCGCTTCAACTGTTGTCGGTCTTCTTATTCATCTGAATAAAAATGAGAACCGCAGAAGAAGGGAGGGGAGTGAACTGCTGAAAACCGCTTCAAGACTCCTTTTTCCGCTTCTCCTTATGTTTGGAATATATGTCTTTATAAACGGTCATCTCAGTCCGGGCGGAGGTTTCCAGGGCGGTGCAATTATTGCCTCGGCAATAGTTCTCAGGGTTCTTGCAGAACCTAACCGGAAGACCGGACATACTGTTATGTCTGTGATTGAATCGCTTTCCGGCCTTGCCTATGTTGCAATAGGTGCTGCCGGCGCACTGCTGATTGTGAACGGCTTTCTTGACAACAGACTTATTCCGCTTGGAACCTACGGCAGCCTGTTTAGTGCAGGTCTAATCCCTGTGATCTACTCTGTTGTAGGGCTTAAGGTCGGTTCTGAGCTGAGTTCAGTAGTTGTCACTCTCAATGGCGAATCAACAGAGGAGGCTGCGGAATGATAGGTACTACAGCTCTTGTGACCGGAGTTCTTCTGTTTCTCATTGGATTGTGGGGAGTTCTTACAAATAAGGATATTATTCGCATAACAGTAGGATTCACAATATTTGATGTCGGAATTCACCTGATAATGATAAGTGCCGGGTATGTAACCGGAGGTACTGCTCCAATTATATCGAGTCTCTCGGAAATCGGTACCGAATATGTCGACCCGGTTCCGCAGGCTCTGGTTCTTACGGCAATTGTTATCGGTCTTGGAATCACAGCCTTTATGCTTACATATGCGGTGAGTATGTACAACAAAAAGGGAAGTCTTGAAATAGACAGGTTCGAGGAGCTCAAATGGTAAATCCGATTTATATTATTGTAATAACCCTCGGTGCCGCATTTATTATCGGATTGTTCCGAAAAACAGGACCGGGAATTCATGTGACATTGGCTCTTATTGCAACGGCGGCTATTACTGCTGTTTCCGCTCAGTGGACTATAGGAATCCTGGCCGGAAATGTTGAAGAGATAAATATCTTTACAGCCGGGATGAATCCTCCGCTTTCGATAAATCTTTATATGGGAAAAATAGAAGCGGTTCTAACGCTAATAGTAAATGCAGCTGTTTTCCTGAGTACCATGTACATTGGACGTGAATATAGAAAATCATCGGTTTTCACCTTCATGCTTCTGCTTGTTTTTGCAATGGGCCTGAATGGAATAATACTTACAAGAGACCTTTTCAACCTCTTTGTCTTCATTGAGATTGTGAGTATTGCCTCCGCGGGACTGATTGTTCTCAACAGCGATATTAAGCAGCTGGGTGCAGGCTTTAAATATGTTATTGCAGGTGCGCTTGCAAGCGGTTTTATGCTGATTGGAATAATATTCACTTACTACCGTACAGGTTCGCTGAACATCGATGTAATCAGCGGAATGTTCAGTTTTGAGCTGGTCAAAGCCTGCTACATAGGTATGTTCCTGCTCTTTATTGGAATTGTCATTGAACTGAAACCATTTCCTGCAAACGGCTGGGGACTTGATGCCTATGAAGCTTCCGCAAGCCCTGTCGGGGCAATGCTTGCAGGCGGAACCGCCACAGCGATGTTCTTTGCGTACACCAAGATCAATCAACTTTCCGGCGGCACCTTTCTGAATGCGTCGCTCTACATCGGCGCTCTTACCTTTGCAGGCATGAACATCCTGGCTTTGAAACAGACAAATGCCAAACGCCTTCTGGGTTATTCATCAATTTCGCAGATAGGCATGGTTGTGATGGTTTATGCCATGGTCAATCTCTTTGATATTGAAAACGGAATGATGATCGTACTCGCACTTCTTGTGACTCATGCCATTGCCAAGGCTGTCCTGTTCTGGCTTTCGGGTATAATCGGAAAAGCCGGCACAGATGAATGGGGAATTATACGCAAACGCAATATTCTTATTGCTGTTTTCGCGATTGCGGTTGGAGCGCTTCTGGCGCTGCCTCCATTCCCCTCATTCTATGCCAAGTGGGAACTTGTGATGAAGCTTGCAGCTTCAGGTCATTACGGATGGATTTTTATTCTTCTGGGCGGAGCCCTTATCGAAGCAGTTTATCTGATGCGATGGTTCGGCAATGCTGTGAAGAATGATTATTCAGAAGATGATAAGCTTGATTTCAGGTTCGGAACAGCTGTTCCTGTTCTTGCAGGTGCAGCAGCCCTGCTTGCTCTGGGTTATTTTTCTGCTGATTATTCATCCTTCGGAAATACAGTTAACTGGATACTTCCTGCCGCTGTAGTTGTTCTCATGCTGCTGGATTTTCTCCCTGCAATTGTTAAGAACATTCTGCTCATTGCCGCGGTAGCGTATTACGGCTATCCGCTGCTAATGGAAATCGGCGGCTACCGTTCGATTTTTGCAGGAATTTTCATTATTGGAGCACTGGTAACCCTGCTGCCGGGATTCATGAAAAAAGATCGCCGTATGGGCTTTTACCCGTCTGTGAGCATGATGTTTGCAGGTCTTGTCGGAATAATTGAAGCTGCAGACACGCTTTCATTCTTCTTTTTCTGGGAACTTATGACCCTCGGCTCATACTTTCTCATACTCAGAGGAAAGAATTCAAAACCGCATGCCTTAAGCTATATGCTCTTTTCGCTCGGCGGTGCATATCTGATAATGAGCGGTTTCGCGCTTTCATACGCCCAAACCGGGGCCTCATCGATTGCCCTGTCGATACTTCCGAAGGCGGCCTCCGGAGCTTTACCCGGTATAACGATGCTGCTTTTGTCTGTTGGATTTATGACAAAGATGGCATCTGCGGGGCTTCATATCTGGCTGCCGGGAGCTCATGCCGAAGCGGAAACAGATGTTTCCCCGATGGTCTCGGGTATTCTGCTTAAAGCTGGTGTGTTCGGGCTTCTTATGACTTTCATCGCTTTCGGCGAACAGGCAATCGGCCGTGTTAATATTCCATACGTATTAAGCTGGGTCGGTGTAATAACCGCTCTGGTTGCAAACTATATGGCTGCCCTGCAGGAGGATGCGAAGCGGATGCTGGCCTATTCGAGTATAGGGCAGATGGGTTATGTCCTTTTCGGCCTCGCACTGATGTCCCACCTCGGGTGGCTGAGTGCGCTGTCACTCTCGCTTGTGCACTTCATCTACAAGGTTGTTCTCTTCCTTGCCATCGGCGGAGTTGTTTACAGGGTAAAAACCAGAAACATGTACCAGATGGGCGGACTGATTACAAGAATGCCCCTGAGTTTCTTCAATGTCCTTGTCTGCATTATCGCTTTGTCGGGTATTCCTCCGCTTGCCGGATTCGGCGGACGCTGGCTTACATACAATGCTGTTATAGAGAAGGGCTGGCTGCTGCAGGGTGTAGTTGCCGGTATAGCAGGGCTGGTTGCCTTCCTCTACCTTTTCAGACTTATTGCAACTATTTTCCTCGGCCAGCTGAAGGATGAACACCGCAAAGTTAAAGAAGCCCCTTTCTTTCTGGTGCTTCCGCAGCTGATTCTGATTCTTGCAGTTATCTACCTGTCTTTCTTCCCGGGATCATTTCTCAAACCGATTGGTGAAATCCTGATGGATTTCCATACGGAAGGAGCTCTGACCTGGAACGGTTCGCTTGCTATTTCAGACTACGGATACTGGAACGGTCAGATGGTAATGTGGGTATTCATAGGACTGTTTGTGGTTTTCTTCGTGATACTGTTTCTTACAAACAGACACAATCAGCAAATTAAACAGTTTAATATCGTCTACGCTGCTGAACGTCCGGCCCGTCCTGAAACCACACATTTTGCATACAATATGTTTGCACATTACAGGAAGGCCGTTGGTTTTCTTGAATATCCTTTGACTACCAAATTCTGGAACTCCATTTCCGAACTGCTGCATGCGGTATCCGGATTTTTCAGAAGAATCTACACCGGCAAAGGGCAGACCTATTTACTTCAGATGCTGCTGTTTGTAGTCATCTGCTATCTGCTTGACAATGGAGGTTTTTAGATGGGTGAATTTGAATACATAAAAATTCTATATGCACTTGTAACCATCTTTCTGTTGATAATTTACGGACTTGTTCTGCAGGGAATTATAGGAAAGATATATGCAAGGGTTGGTAAACGCCGCGGCATCAGGATTTACCAGCCGTTTATAAACATCATAAGACAGTGGGCTACCCGATCATCAGTTTCACACGGAGTTATGTTCTACATCGCCCCGGTATTCCGCTTCGTCGGCGGAGCAGGCATACTGCTTTTTATTCCGCTGATCTACGGTGCGCCGCTGTTTTCATCATTCTCGTTCTCAGGCGATCTGGTTCTCATATCCTATTTTATCTTCCTGGGGACTCTGGGAATGGCACTTGGCGGAGCCGAAGCAGGTCACCCGTATTCAATGATTGCGGTAAGCCGCGGCCTTGCCCAGGTTACTGCCGCAGAGATTCCGCTTATCATGGCTGTCTACTCAATGGCGGTCCAGTACGGAACGCTTAATATCACTGAAATAGTAGCCGCACAGCAGGGAAGCTTTCTCAACTGGACGCTGTTCACAAATCCCGTTGCAGTCGCCGCGGCAATGCTTGGGTTTCTCGGATCAATGATGCGGTCTCCTTTTGATATCGTAATTGCGCCGCAGGAAATACCAATCGGACCGCCTACCGAAATGCAGTCGCACTTTCTTGCAATGCTGATGACCAACAGGACTATTTTTCCGGTTGCAAAGACTGTTCTGTATGTGAACTTTTTCTTCGGCGGCGTTGCCCTTTACAATAACTGGTTTCTTACATTTGTTGTGTTCTTCCTTAAAACATTTCTATTGTATATGTGGTCGGTTTTTGTCGGGCTGTCATTTCCGAGATTCCGGGTGGATCAGAGCATCCGGTGGTTTATAAAGTATCCGCTGATTATCGGATTAATCTCAATTATCCTCGTATACATAAGGTACTATTGATATGGCAAAGATGAACTATGGAAAAAGATCGGCAGATCTTGAAAAACGAATGGTTACCTCTCCTGACGGCGAGCAGTTTGAGGTTGATCCATATAAAGATTATTTTGCGGATGCAAAACCGAAGGTCCACAAACCCAACCCGATTACTCCGCTTGAAAAATTTGCAAACTGGTGCCGTGCCGAGTCTATCTACATACTCGGATTCGGAACAGGCTGCGGCGCGATTGAAATGCGTCCCCTTATGAGTCCGATGTACGACGCCTTCCGATTCGGTATTCACTGGCGTCCGACTCCCAGGCAGTCAACCGTATTCCTTATTGGCGGTTACGCATCGGTTAAGACTATCAAGCGAATTGTCCGCAGCTATGAGCAGATGCAGGGCCCCAAGTGGGTTGTTGCCGTATGCAGCTGTACAATAAACGGCGGAATGTACTGGGACAGTTACAATACAATAAACAGGCTCGATCATTACATTCCGGTTGATGTCTATGTAACCGGATGCATGCCCAGGCCTGAAGCTTTGCTTGATGCCTTTGAATCTCTGAAGATGCGAATCAAGGAAGGCCGTGGTGAGGGTGCGAACAAGTACGCTGAAAATTTTGAATGGTATAAGGCAAACCAGAAAAAGATAATCAAAGACTGGGATATGCCTGACTATAACTGGTAGGGGGAATGATGGAAAAGGTAATTGATAATATTAAAAAGCATTTTCCCCTGTCAGACGTAACATCGGCACACGGCTGGTATCTGACATGCGAAAAGAAGGATACAGTCAGTCTGCTTGAATACCTGAAAACAAGGGAAGGCTTTACACATCTGATACTGATAACAGCAGTTGACTGGATAGAGGATAACCGCTTCCAGCTGACCTATCTGCTGAACAATCCGTCTGATAAAACAAGGCTTGGCGTCCGCACTTTTATTGAGCGCTCAGTCTGGCCGGAAGAATCAGAAATGTTTACAGCCCACCACCTCTGGCCGGCGGCGAAAACCTATCAGAGGGAGCTGCATGAAATGTTCGGCATCGACTTTCCGAACAGCCCTGAAATAAACGAGCCTCTCATTCTTGAATACTGGGATGATATACCTCCGTACCGTAGAGACTTCGACACAAAGAGGTATTCGGAGGAAACGTACTTTCCAAGAGAAGGCCGGGGCACAAATGATCCTGCCGGGTACATGAAAGAAAAGATGTATCCTCATGAAGGAGAAAAGCCTGACGGCTTTTCTCTGAAGAATTCAAAGAATTCTTCAGGAGGGGTGTAATGCTGAATTTTGGTGTAAAAAACAGGGAACTTTTTCCCGAAACCCGCAGTGACGGAACTGTAGACATAGATCTCTCCAGCGGAAAATATACGAAGATCTGGCAGGGGCCTAACCATCCCGGAATTACGGGAAACATGTCGCTTGAGCTTACAGTTCTGGGCGATGAGGTAATGGAATCCAAGACCCATGTGGGCTACCTGCACCGCGGCTTTGAAAAGCTGATGGAGCGCAGACGCTTCATCAACAACTTTCCGCTTGTATGCAGGGTCTGTGTTCCTGAACCTGATTTCAACGAATACTGCTACGCCGCAGCCCTTGAAGAACTTGCCGGTATTGAAATACCCGAGAACGCTCTATGGATTCGTACCCTGATTCTTGAAATGGCAAGGCTTCAGTCCTACCTAATGTGGTTAAGCGGCCAGGTGGGCTCCTTCGGTATGGGAATCCCCAGCCAGTGGATGCTTTACAGCAGGGACCGTGTACTTCAGATGTTTGAAGAGCTCACAGGCGGCCGAATCTACCATATCTTCATCATCCCCGGCGGAGTACGGGACAACCTTACAAAGGGCTTCAAGCAGAGAATGCTTGAAGTACTGGATGAGATTGTGCCGCTTCTGAAGGATTATGAGAGGGTAGTGTTCAATAACTCTGTATTCAAAAAGAGGGCTAAAGGCCTTGGATATATCAATCCCGACTGGGTGGATGAATGGGGAATAACCGGACCTAACGCAAGAGGCGCCGGCATCCCGAAGGATATCCGCAAGGACTATCCCTACCTGAAGTATCCGGAGCTTGATTTTGAACCTGTAATAGAAACTGATTCTGATGTGTATGCAAGGGCCAGGCTCAGATGGCGCGACTGCATGATGACAATCGATCTTATAAAGCAGATCCTTGATTCAACTCCGGAGACAGGGACTTTCAAGGCAGATATGCCCAGTGTCCTTCACTGGAAGATTCCTGCCGGAGAAGCTTATGTAAATGCGGAATGTACCCGCGGCGAATACGGTTACTATATTGTCACAGACGGCTCAGGATATCCCAGACGTGTAAATGTAAGAGGCCCATCCTATACCCACGCGGTTACACTTGCCGAGAAAATGCTTGTTAACTGCAATTTAGCCGATGTTGCCGGAACCCTGGTTTCGCTGCACACATATCCGCCTGAGGTAGAGAGGTAAATCATGAGTTGGAAAGACGTACTATACCCGTTTACGGTGTGGAAGAATATTGTCAAGGAACCGGTCACCATGAAGGATCCCCATTCCAATGAAGGATCTGAAAGGTACCGCGGGTTTCATATAAATGATATAGATAAATGCATCGGCTGCGGCACCTGTGAAGAAATCTGCCAGAATGCCGCAATAGATCTGGTCCCGGTTGAGGGAATAGAAGCCAAACCTGGTGACAGCGGGCTTCGACCCAGAATTGACTACGGCCGATGCTGCTGGTGCGCTTTGTGTGTAGACATCTGTACGACTAATTCCCTGCGGATGTCAAACCGTTTCCGGTGGTCGGTTGAGGGTGAAAATGCCGATGAGGCAATAGACCGTGATAAGTTCGGCAGTCCCGATGACTACCGCTTTGTTGCGGGTGCTGAAGATAAATACTGGGACAGGGTAGAGGAAGGCTACAGAAAGCCCGATAACTATGATCTTACACCGCCTGAAAGAGTTCCGATGGATCATCTTAACGCCGACCAGCGGGGAAGTTCCTTTATTGAAATGATGAAGGGCTACTCCAAGGAACAGGCTCTCAAGGAGGCCGATCGCTGTGTTGAATGCGGCATCTGTACTGCAACATGTCCTGCACATATGGGGATTCCGGCTTATATCAATGCTATTCGCGAGGATGATCTGGAGGAGGGCCTGCGCATCCTTTATGAAACAAACCCCCTCCCTGAGGTTTGTGGACGAATCTGTACGCACAAATGCGAGACAGTCTGCTCAATTGGAAACAAGGGCGATGCTATTTCAATACGATGGCTTAAACGATATATTGCGGATAATGTACCTGCTGAAAAATACAGGGAAATACTCGGCACCGATAAGATCATAAAAAACGGGAAAAAGGTTGCAGTTATAGGCGCCGGTCCTTCCGGTCTATCGGCTGCCCACTACCTTTCGACAATGGGTTATGAGGTAACAATATTTGAAGCTCTGCCCGAGGCCGGCGGTATGATGCGTTATGGTATTCCCGAGTACAGGCTTCCCTATGATCAGATAGATAAGGATGTAAATTATATTCTTTCCCTTGGCGTTGACCTAAAAACAAACTGCAGAGTCGGAACTGATATTACACTTGAGAAACTGAAAAATGATTTTGATGCTGTATTCGCCGGAACCGGTCTGCATCTCGGACGGTCGACAATGCTTGAAAATTCCGATCACAAGAAGGTATTTCAGTCCATCGACCTGCTCCGGAAGATCACCCTCGGTGAAGAAATTTATGTACCTGAAAAGATTGTTGTAATTGGCGGCGGTAATGTTGCTATGGATATTACCCGTTCACTGGCGCGAATTCAGAAGCAGAAATACGGAAAGGTTGATGTAACTGCAACATGTCTTGAACCCGTAGATGCAATGCCCGCTGATGATGAAGAAGTTATTGAAGCACGTGAAGAGGGAGCTGTTATAACACCCGGTTACGGTCCGATAGGAATTCAAATAACTGATTCTGAGAATGTTAAGGGTCTTGAAGTCGCAAAATGTCTTTCAATATTTGATGATGAGGGAAGGTTCAATCCAAAGCTTGATATGGATGACAAGAACTTCTATGAGGCTGATATGATCGTTGAATCAATCGGTCAGGCTGCAAATCTTGAATACATTTCGGACGGTTTGAAAGAGAATATTAAATTCAGTCCAAGAAGACAGATTGTCACAGATCCTGATTACCAGGTAAAAGAAGAACCCTGGCTGTTTTCCGGCGGAGACATCGTTAAGGGTCCGGATGTAATTACGGGAATTGCTACAGGTCATCTTGCAGCGGTGGGTATTGATCGTTACCTGACGGGAAAGGAAAGATAGAATCACATCCTTGGAATTTTATCTTTTTGAAGTTTGAGAAGCCTTGCTGTCAAACTTCACGCTTGAATCCTGCCCTGGTGGCAGGCTGTTTAAAGGAGTAGTAATTAGTATGAGTACAGGAGATATGAAGATTTCTGATATCCTCAAATATTCAATTAAAATTGAACATGAGAGTATGCTTTTCTATGGAAAGGCAGCTTCACTGGAGGTTAATGAACCGGTGAAGGAACTTCTGCTTCAGCTTGAAGCGGAAGAGGTTAAGCATGAATCAAGGCTTTCAAATATCCTTGATTCAACACCTGACGGCGATGCGGCTGGTTTTGATCATGAAAGCCTTGAGAGGCTGATTCAGAACCGGGTTATACCTGACGGAGCCGATGCCCGGAGCATACTCGGGGTAGCTCTTGAACGCGAAGAGCATACAAGAGATTTTTACCGGCAGGTAATGACAATGACCAATCTTTCAGCCGATGTGGTTGATCTTTTTACCATGCTTTTCAATCAGGAAAGCGGACATGTTAAAAGAGTTTCAAATATGATAGCTAAGCTTGATTAAGAAACTTTATTAAAAAAGGTGCAGGCTGACGCCTGTCAGGAGAAACGCAGCGGTTCCGGTTTATTCCGGAACCGCTTTTTTTTTGCTCCATCTGCAGATAATAATTGACCTTACTATTTGGGTAAGGGGTAAAATAGTATTTTAAAATTGCATGGAAGGTTTAAATGACATTAAAAGAAAACTATTTAACAGCTTTAAATCATGGAATCCCTGATAGTGTTCCTGTATATTCAGCTCCTGTTCGATACAATGTAGGGCTTATGGACTGGTTTGAAAAGGGTCCGGCAGGCGGCGGTCCGGATGGCTTTGGGGTTGTATAGGAACATCTTCCGGAGGGGGCTACACCAAATTCCGACTATGTCTTAAAAGATATTACCAAGTGGGAGAAGCAGGTCACATTTCCTGATCTTGATGGTATTGATTGGGCAGCCAAAGCCCAGCAGGAACTGGCAAATCTCAATCGTGATGAGCAGGTTCTGGAATACTGCATGGGAAACGGAACGTTTGAAAGGTTTCTGGATCTAATCGGATATGAAAATATGGTTTTCAGTCTCATGGATGAACCTTCTGCCTGTCATGATATGCTTGATGTACATACTGAATACAGAATCAGGTATATTAATATTGTTTCGGAATATTCTAATCCTGAATGTATTGTGATTTTTGATGATGTGGCATATAAAACTGCTCCTTTTTTATCTACGGAACTGTATAGAGAATTTATCAAACCTCAACATAAAAAACTAAATGATGCTATTAAAGCTGTCGGTGCTGTTCCGATCAACCACTGCTGCGGAAAGGCTGAAATTCATATCGATGATTTCATTGAAGAAGGGGCAATAGCATGGAGCTCCTGTCAGCCTAGAATGATATTGTAGCGCTGCTAAAAAAGTACGGAAAACAATACAGTTTTATCGGAGGATTTGATACACACAGCCCTGCTTCTTCGGTTAATGCCGCTGAGGATGAACGCCGGGCAGAGGTGCGGAGAGCTATTGATGCCTATGCCCCGTACGGCAGTTTCATACTTGGGAATCACAGGGTACAGGGGAAAAACACACAGGAAACGATATTGTTTAATCAACAGATTACCGATGAAGCTTTTAGATATGGAAAAGACTATTATAAAAGTATAGTTTAAATCAATCTAAATTAAACAGTATTTGTATATACATGTAAAATCAAATATAACTCTATATATCAATAATATTCACAATTAAATTTATAAAATTCACATATAACAGCCAAAACCCTCTATTTGTATATACAAAAAGATGTTACTATCGAATCGATAAAATCTTACCTACAAAAACTATTTAGGAGAAAACAATTGAAGAAGATAAGCAGACTTATCGTTTTAATGCTTGCTTCGGCAGCAATTATGGCCTGCCAGAGCGGAAAGTCTTCAGCAGCTGAAGATGTATTCAGCCCCGGTGAATATTCGGGCTCAGCTATGGGGCTTGGAGGTGATGTCACAGTAAATATTGTCGTTGATTACAATAAAATCATCGATATAAGCATCACCGGCGCTAATGAAACTCCGGAAATTGGAGGCGCGGCTATACCTGTTCTTGCTGAAAATATATTGGGAAACGCGGATGGACGCGTAGATACTGTATCGGGTGCAACCGTCACAAGCAATGCAGTAAAGACAGCACTTGAGGCAGCTCTCTCAGCGGCCCGTGGAGAGATTACAGTCTACAAATTAAAAGACGGTAAATATGTCACAAGGGCAATGGGGCATGAAAACTATATTAATGTTGTTACAGTTTTTAAGGATGAGCAGATCCAGAGCTGCAAGGTTATCTCTCATGAGGAAACCATGGGGGTTGGAAATTTTGCTGCTGCCAGGATTCCTGAGAGAATTGTTGCAAATCAGAGCCTTATGGTTGATTCGGTAACAGGAGCCAGCGTTTCATCAGCAGCTATAAAGGCTGCAGTAACAGACGCAATCAAGCAGGCCGGCGGAGATGTTTCAGCATTTATGGTACCGCTCGAAGCTCCGGCGCTGTCTGATGAGGTAATTGAAGAGCATGTAGATGTAGTAATTGCCGGTGCCGGAACTTCAGGTCTGATGGCCGGGGCCAGGCTGTCCGATATGGGATACAAGGTACTGATTTTTGAAAAAGCCGATATTCCCGGCGGAGCTATGCCTATGACTTATGGAGGTATTCTGAGCGGCGGAAGCAAGGCTGCGGCAGAATACGGACAGGGCCGTGAGCAGCAGGACCCCTACTGGAATAAGAATATCTTGATGAAGATACTTGAAAACTACGTAAGACCGGAGTTTGATCGTTTTAATAAGGCAATGCCCTATAAAACAGCCATGATGGACAGTTCAGGCGGAATGGTTGACTGGATGCGTGAAATCGGAATCGGTTTTGAACCTATGGGACGTTACGAAGGCGGTTTGCAGCTGGGACTTCAGCCCTATATGTCTCCAGGTGTGTATCAGGGGGGAGCAGGATATTCCGCAATGTTTCTTGCTGACAGGATAACGGTTCAGGGCTCCAGAATTATATATGCGACACCGGTGGTTTCATTGACAACAGACAGCAGCGGCACAGTTAACGGTCTTGTGGCTGAAGGTAAAGACGGCAGAACCTGGAACATTACGGCAGATGCAGTGATGCTTGCCACCGGCGGTTTTGCCTCCAACCCGGATATGATTGCAGAATACTATCCGGAATATGAGGGGCAGTTTTTTAATGGAGTCAATGGAAATACAGGAGAGGGAATATTAATGGCAATGGAACAGGGCGCCGCTATCGAATGCATGGGCAGGCCTCTGGGAGCATTTCCGGCAGTCTATGGTTCCAACTTTGAAGTTGCCTTCATTGATTTTACAGTACCCGGCCTGATGGTTAATGGGAACGGAATCCCGATTCATGATACCAGCCATGTCGGACTTGGAAACGCCAAGCTCGAGCCCGAAAACGGCGGCCGTTTTTATTACTTCTTTGATGAAGAAGGCGTTGAAGCAATGAAAAAGTCAATGACTTACGGATTTTCATATGCTTCCGTTTTCGAAAGAGATGAAGTTCTTCATTTCAATACAGTAGAAGATGCTGCAGGCAGACTTGATCTTCCGGGCCTTCCTGAATCAGTTAAAATCAATAATGAGAATGCTCAGGCAGGAAAGAGACGAGTCTCTTATCTTGAAACGAGAGATGGAATTTTCGCAGTTAGAATAGAGCCGAATTTCTATCTTACTACGGGAGGACTTGTTATTGATACAAAGGCAAGAGTTCTTGATGAAAACGGTAATCCAGTATCAAATCTTTATGCAGCCGGAGATGTTGCAGGATCAATTGAAGAGAAAGACGGTTCTGTTTACGGATACGGCTTTCCTTCTGCTCTGACATACGGCTATATTGCAGCTGAAACAATATCAGATAATATCAAATAAATCCTCTGTACCGGCGGCAGATAACCTTATGCTACTGCTGCCGGTCGTTCTTTTCCAGGGTTTTGCCTAAAAAACCTGAATATGCAATTAGAGGATGTTCTTCATCTTTAAAAGAAACTACCCCATAGGCAAGAACTTCATCATACTGATTCTTAATCATCCGTATCAGCTTTAGTACAGATTCATCTTCCCCGCATTTAAGAAGTTTTCTATGTTCCGCCGAAACCGGTCCGGAGGAAAACCTTATCTCATGGTGAATGTCATAGCTGTTGAGTTTCTGCGTAACCCTGTCTCTGTTATATGGATACTGCATAAGACTTTCAATTGTAGGATAACCCTTAAAATACGGCAGATATTTATCTTCACATGCTACCGGTTCTGAATCATGGTAAATTACAATCTGTATGTAAATTACTGCCCGGTCTTTCTCCGTTTCAAGAACTTTTCTGATGTTTTCAGGCACCTCAATCATATCAATTATCTTTGTTTCAGTTCTGTTTCCAAGACCGAAAAGGTCAAACTCCATGGAGTATTGATTGAAATCAGGCTTACGGACAAAATATCCCTTACCCTGCTGTGATGAAATAATTTTTTCACTGCTTAGAAGCTTCAGTGCCTTCCGGACTGTCCCGCGGCTGGTTCCGAATTGTTCAGCCAGTTCAAACTCTGTGGGAAGGTGATCTCCGGGAGCGTAGTAGCCTTCAAGTATCTTTCTTCTGAGGCTGTTGGATATTTCTATATTAGGAGACAGTGATTTGTTTTCCATTTAAACTGTCTCCCTGAGTGCTAGACAGTATTCGATGAATTCAATTTCATTTTTTATATATTTGTCTGCACCGGCATTCTGCCAGTTATCAGCAAGAGGGCTGTTTCCTCCAATAATAACCTTTAAATCTGTAATGTTTTTGAAGGTTGATTTTAATTCTGATACAGTCTTCTTAAGATCCCTTTTGGTGGATATCTGATTGCAGCTCAGCGCAATGATGTGCGGTTTAAATTCCTTTAACAGTTGTATTGATTCCCCGGAATTTACTGAATTGCCGGCATCTATGTATTTGAACCCGTAAGATTTTAGAGTACTTATCAGTATTGATTTTCCGATGTTATGAATATCATTGTTGATAGAGCCAACAGCAACTCTTATCTCACGCCCGCAATATTTGCTCTGCATATCTTTCATGTGCAGTATTTTCCGGTAAATATAACCGGCATAAATTATATCAGCCAGATAATATTCTCCGGACTGATAAAAACGTGTTACGAGCTCGATGCCTATGTTTATACATCTTTGGACTTCAATCGGAGGCATACCCTTCTTTAATAGGGCTTCTACGCTCTTGATGACTTCTGTCTCATCAAGGCTTCCCATCGAGTTCACAATCTTCTGGATTTCAGCGTTATTTACAGACATATTTTGACGAAAGTATAAGATTTTTATATTTTCTGTTCAACTGTATATATATTTTGGAAAAATAGTAACAGCTCAGCCATAGTGATGAAATAGATATTTATAAAGGAGCTTCCTACAAAACTCGGTTAGTTTTGAAATTACCTAAAAGAATAAAGAGTTATAAGTGAAAAAGATTATTCTGGCAACATTATTATTCGGCAATCTGATATCGGCTGCAGCTGAAAACAATTATCCCGGTTTTCCCTCATTATGTTATGAAATTGGTAATTCGCATGCATACCTCGGATTATCCTCTGAACATGGAACACATCGGAGCGGTGCCGGTTTTAATGGACAATTTCTGACTTATACTGATTTCTCACTATTGAGCATGCTTCCTCTTCAGGGAATAAATGAATTATCTGAAAGTATCGGGTTTTACAGTAAAATTGACGCTCTTTTCTTTGAAAAAGATTTCGGGATTCCCGGCGAGAAATTCACAGGTGAGCTGAATCTTTCCGCCATGTATTCTGCAGGAGCAGAGAATGAACTTTTTTCAGACTTCCCGATGGTTTACGGTAACCGGCAGCATAATTTTCGGTTTGGATATACTGGATATCTTTGTACCGATTCGACTAGCCAGATAACCGGACAGCTTGATTATACATTTATAAATAAAAGAAGCGTATTCATGATGAATTATGAAAATGATACCATGCTGTTCTATTTAACAGACAGCTACCGCACCGCAGCTTTTAAGCTCTCCTGGCTCTATGCCCTGGAAAATTCGATAATAGGCTGTTCACTTGGATTCACTCTATGGGCCGGCGAGCGGAAGAACTTATGGGGATTTTCAAATGATGGTGATTTTTATATCTCAGACGAAGCCGGTCGTGAAAATACTGTAACCTTTATCTCTGCCGGGGAATATGCAGCCGATGTGGTATATCTGTCATTTATTTACGATAACTACATTTTATCATTCGGATATGATTCAGAGCTGTTCAAACAATATATCCACAACAGCATTCATTATGTCCTGGATGATGTATTGCTTCCGATATTCGATAGGCCGGACAGATTTTATATATCATTCAAGTTTGGATTTCCAGATGATATTATCTGACTATTCAATAAATCCGTAAAATTATATAGATAAAATAATATTTAAAACTTGACAAGCCGGCAATCCTGTTTGATAATAATGAGAGATGATTCACTACTAATCTGGAGGGCTCAAATGAAGGGTATTACCATATCTGAAATGAAAGAAGGCGACAGCGCTTCCTTTACCAAAACCGTTACAGAGACTGACGTTGTTCTGTATGCCGGTATAACCGGTGATTTTAATCCGGCGCATATTAACGAAGAAGAGGCACGGGCAGGTATGTTCGGAAGGCGTATAGCTCATGGAATGCTCAGCGTCGGTTTCATTTCAAATGTACTCGGCACAAAGCTGCCAGGGCCGGGCACTATCTACATGGGGCAGGAACTGCGGTTTACAAAGCCGGTTTTTATCGGTGATACTGTGACTGCTACCGTCAGCGTGAAAGAAATGAATATTGAAAAAAACCGGGTAAAACTGGAAACTATCGTTACTAACCAGAACGGTGAAGATGTAATTACCGGTATAGCAACCGTTATGCCGCCTAAAGCCTGAAACAGGAATCTGGAGGAAATATATGACTTTTCAAGAAACAAGGGAGCAGACTCTGCTTCGGACAATGGTACGTAAGTTTGCCGAAAATGAGGTTGAACCCATTGCAGCTGAAATTGATGAAACAGGACGCTTCCCTGATGAAACTGTCGCAAAGATGAAAAAACTGGGACTTTTAAGCATCCCCTTTCCCGTAGAATACAGCGGTGCCGGCGGGGACAACGTTTCATATGCAATTGCAGTTGAAGAACTATCCCGTGTCTGTGGAACTACAGGTGTTATCTGCTCTGCACATACATCATTATGCGCATGGCCGATATATCACTTCGGAACTGAAGAGCAGAAAAAGAAATACCTTGTGCCGCTATTAAACGGTGAGAAACTCGGAGCTTTCGGCCTCACCGAACCCAACGCCGGAACTGATGCTGCGGGTCAGCAGACCAGGGCTGTACTCGACGGTGACTCATGGATACTTAACGGTTCAAAGATTTTTATCACAAACGGCAGCAAGGCTGATACCTATGTAGTTATGGCAATGACTGATAAATCAAAGGGAACCCGTGGAATCAGTGCATTTATTGTTGATGGAAAAACTGAGGGTTTTTCAATAGGAAAGAAAGAAGACAAGATGGGAATCCGAGCTTCGGCTACATCCGAACTGATATTTGAAAACTGCCGTGTCCCTGCAGAAAATCTGCTCGGTCAGGAAGGCAAGGGATTTAAGGTTGCAATGACTACCCTTGACGGCGGACGTATCGGAATTGCTGCTCAGGCTCTGGGAATAGCTCAGGGTGCATTCGATAAAACAGTTGCCTACCTTGACCAGCGAAAGCAGTTCGGTATGAAGCTGAATAAGATGCAGGCCCTGCAGTTCGAGATTGCTGATATGAAAACCAGGATCGAGGCTGCAAGACTGCTTGTTTACAGTGCCGCCTGTAAAAAACAGGAAGGTAAGCCCTATGGAACCGAGGCGGCCATGGCTAAACTTTTCGCATCAGAAACTGCGATGTATGTTACAACGAAGGCCGTGCAGCTTCACGGCGGATACGGTTATACAAGAGATTACCCCGTTGAGAGGATGATGCGCGACGCAAAGATTACCGAAATCTATGAAGGTACATCAGAGGTTCAGAAGATGGTTATTGCAGCCTCTGCGCTGAGATAGCGATTTTTTTTTGGAGAAATTATGAAGATTATTGTCTGTGTAAAACAGGTGCCTGACACCAATGAAGTAAGAATAGATACAAAAACAGGAACTCTCATCAGGGAGGGGGTTCCATCCATTATGAATAACGACGACGCCAACGCACTTGAAGCTGCACTTAAGCTGAAGGATGCGGACCCGTCAGTTCAAATAACTCTGGTTTCAATGGGCCCTCCGCAGGCCGATGTAATGCTGCGTGAAGGTCTTGCAATGGGAGCTGATGAGGCTGTACTGCTTTCAGACAGAGCCTTCGCCGGTTCAGATACCTGGGCAACCTCCAACTGTATATCTGCAGCAATAGAGAAAATAGGCGACTACGATCTTATCCTGGCCGGCCGTCAGGCAATTGACGGAGATACAGCCCAGGTCGGCCCCCAGATCGCAGAAAAACTCGGACTGGCACAGGTAACCTATGTTGAAGATTTCGAAGTCGTCGGAGATACGCTCAATGTAAAGCGGGCCCTCGAAGACGGTTATGAGATGCTTGAGGTTAAACTTCCATGTCTGTTAACCGCAATTAAAGAGCTGAACACTCCACGGTACATGAATGTGGGTGGAATATTCGCGGCATATAAAAAGGAAATCACCCTGTGGTCTGCAGCAGACCTTGGTATCTCCTCAGATATAGTAGGGCTTGATGCATCTCCGACAAATGTTTTCAGATCCTTTACTCCTGAACCCAAGGGCAAAGGAAAGATGATTGAAGGTGATACATCCGTCGAGTTGGTTTCCGGACTCCTTTCAGAGCTGAAAGCCAAACACTTAGTTTAATGAACAGGAGAAGATAATGGCTGTTATAATAATTGAAGATCAATGCAGGGGCTGTACTAAATGTGTTAAGGCCTGTCCCTTTAATGCGATAGAAATGCAGGGAAGACTCGCAGTAATCAATGAAAAGTGTACTGCCTGCGGTCAGTGTATTGAAGCCTGCCCCTTTGATGCGATTGAAAATACTGCCGAGCAAAAGGAGGCTGCAGATCTTTCCGCTTACAAGGATGTCTGGGTTTTTGCAGAACACCGCGGCGGAGAGCTTATGGGTGTGACAATTGAACTGCTTGGTGAGGCCAGCAGACTTGCAAGCGAGCTTGGTGTATCAGTCTGTGCTGTTATTGCAGGTTCGGAGGTAAAGCTGATGCTGAGCGAGCTGTCCTCCTTCGGCGCCGAAAAGATTATCACCATTGAGAACCCGCTCCTGGAAAACTTTACCACAGATGCCTACACAAAGGTTCTTACAGATGCAGTCCTTGAATATAAACCCGAGATTGTACTCTTCGGTGCTACTCACATCGGCCGTGATCTTGCACCCCGTATTGCCGCCAGACTTAATACCGGTCTTACAGCTGACTGTACAAAGCTTGAAATTGATACGGAAAACAGAAGACTGCTTCAGACAAGGCCGGCGTTCGGCGGCAACCTGATGGCTACAATTGTATGTCCGAAGACCAGGCCCCAGATGTCTACGGTTCGTCCCGGCGTTATGGACAGGCTTGAAAAAGATGAAACCCGTAAGGCTGAAATAATCGAATTCAAGCCCGTACTGTCAGCAGCTGATGTAAGGACAAAGGTTAAAGAAATAGTGAAATCAGCTAAAAAGCATGCCTCACTTCTTGATGCTGAAATAATCTGTGCGGGGGGACGCGGTCTTGGAAGTTCCGAGGGTTTCAAGCTGATCGGTGATCTTGCCGAGGCTGTCGGAGGCACTGTCGGAGCCTCCAGAGCTGCAGTTGATTCAGGCTGGATAGACCATACCCAGCAGGTCGGTCAGACTGGAACTACAGTTAAACCAAAGATCTACTTTGCATGCGGAATCTCAGGAGCTATTCAGCATCTGGCCGGTATGCAGACCTCGGACATAATCATTGCGATCAATAAGGACCCCGAGGCTCCGATCTTCGAAGTTGCAGATTACGGTCTTGTAGGGGATCTTTATAAAATTATTCCTGAACTGATTTCCCAGTGGAACGTAGCTTCATAGAGCTAATTTCGACAGTGCAGAAATAAATCAAAACAGGCTGATTTTCGAATCAAATCAGCCTGTTTTTTTATATCCTTTTAGTTCTATATCTTCTTGACTTCTGTTATTTATCAGTATTAAATCTACTCATACAATTAAGGAAGTTGTATATATTATGTCGAAAATAGTTAAAAACTGCTTTTACTGCTGTCTGTTTTTTATTTTTTCCGGCTGCAGGCTCTTTTATTCCGATCCTGAGCTGGTTTCTTTTTCTGTTCTTAAGGAGAATAATAAGGATTTGCTCTCTGACTCAGAAGGGGATATAGATGAATATACGATAACAGTAAAATTACCGAATAGAATAGATTTAAGCTCTATTGTCGTAGATTTTGAAATTAATGGAACTGATGAAGATAATTCCGCATGGTCTCATACTGATTCCAATTTTCAAGAGCTGACTTCGGGATTAACTCCGATTGACTTTACTCGTGGTTGGGTTGGTCTGATTATAAATCCTCAGTTTTTTGAGGATGATATAATTTTTTCGAAAAGCTGGGATTTGAAGATCGGCTATTCTGTTGACAGCGGATTATTCCCGGATATGAATTTATACAATTCATTAAAATCTTCACTTGATAAAACTGACATCTATACATATGATCTGAATGATGTTGATGCTCTGTATCTTTATAATGAAGTGACAGATTACTCGGGCATTGAATATTTGATAAATTTAAAGTCTCTATTAATAATTTATCCGAATAATTTGGATTTTCTTAATAAACTTCACGGATCATTATACTCCTTATCTCTAGGTTTGGATGGATCTGTTACCGATTTTTCACCTGTTGGATATTTACAGAATTTAACTTATCTGGAAATCCTTTCACCGATAGAAGATACTGTTTTTCTATCAAAGCTAAAAAAACTTGACTCACTTATCTTCGGAGATTGTGGCATTACAGATATAGCATCCATTTCTTCATGCAGTTCTCTGCGAATGCTGAACTTAAGTGATAATCCTGTAGACGATTTTTCATATTTATCAGATTTAACTAACTTAAATGATTTGAGACTGGATAATTCAGGAATTACTGATTTAACATTTATAAACAGTCTGACAAATATTAATTATTTGATAATTGACCAGAATGACATAATTAATATAAGCCCGTTGAGAAATTTAACAAAATTGGAATATCTTACTGCCGATGTTAACAGCATTCAGGATTTAAGTCCTCTGGCAAATCTGATAAACCTCCAAAGTCTTTCTCTCGGAGATAACAGTATCGAAGAGATAAAGTATCTGTCCGGGTTGAAAAGATTAACTTCGTTATCTTTAGGTATTAATAATATATCCGACATTTCATGGCTGTCTAAATTAACGGATCTTACAAATTTATATCTTTATTCAAATAATATATCTGATGTTTCCGCTCTGTCCACTTTAAAGAAACTGAAGTCTCTGTATTTAAATAATAATGACATCTCTGATATATCGGGATTAGCCGGTTTGAAAGCTCTGACAACCCTTACCCTGAGGTACAATAACATTTCGGATATATCAGTTTTGAGTAACTTAAACGGATTAAGTCATCTGGATGTTATGTACAATGGAATGGATTTAACTTCTGAAACCGGTACAGCCAACCTGTCTGTTATCAATCAGTTGATTGCTAATGGATGTACAGTCAATTATCGCAATGGAAATATAACTGATTAGTATCATATTCTAAACGATGACCTAATTGTATTTCATGCTTTATCAAATAAGCCCGTGTTCGGAAAAACTGTAGAAACCGGTTTCCGAGATAATCAGATGGTCCAGCAGGCCTATCCCCAGGATATCGCCTGCTTTTTTTAACCTCTCGGTAAGCTCAATATCCTCCCTGCTCGGCTCGGTATTTCCTGAAGGGTGATTGTGGGCGCAGATGATTCCAGCTGCATGTTCCTTAATAGGATCGGCAAAAACCTCACGGGGGTGTACTATCGTCCGGTTCAGAGTTCCCATGGACACAACTCTCAGAGCAATTACTTCATGTGCTCCGTTAAGTGAAATGCAGAGAAAATGCTCTTTCTTGCTCGAAGCATAATAATAAAGAAGGGGAGCCGCATCGGCAGGTGATGAGATCCGTTTGGCAAGAGGTTTGATTCTTCTTCTGGCAAACTCAATTGCCGCTGAAAGCTGGGCTGTTTTAGCTGTTCCAAGCCCGTTTACCCTCATCAAGGTTTCGGGCATTACCGTATCAACAGGATTTTCATTATACAGTTCCAGAACTGACTGCGAAAGTTTGATCACATTGTTTCCCTTTGAGCCCGACCCAAGCATTATTGCCATAAGCTGGACATCACTCAGATATTCGGGGCCGTGTTCAAAAAGCAGTTCCCGGGGTCTTTCAGATTTGGGAAGTGATGAAATATCGGGGTATGTATCGGTGTAAAAGTTCATATAGCAGAATAATATGCGATTATTCACGGTGATTCAGTAAGTGCTGCAGGTCTAATGTTATTTAATTTATTTTGAAGATGATGATTTATACTCCGATATGCTTAGAAGACATGTAGAGATTATTGTTTCTGTTACAAATGACTGGAGATTTACAGGCGGTTGCACCCGTGACGGCACAATCAACTTCTCTGCGTTAAGCAGCAGGGGTGATGTTCAGTTGCCGGGAATCTTCATCCAGGCTATGGAAGGTCCTGAATCTCCGGCTCATTAAATTTCTCATGCCTGCCGGGGGCGGGCGCCCTGAGCGGAAGCATATATAAGCAGATTATACTTTGCTGCAGAAGTAAACTTTGTTTATATAATAATGACCTATGGTCAATCTGTTTCCTACAGCTTTAATAATATTGACGCTGCATGAACTGAATAGAGAACGGGCTTATTCCATATTAACATTCAGTCAGCCGACTCTTATGCCGTTCGCAAGCTTTTTTGCCCAGCTCGTAATTTCGGCTGCGGCAATATCAGGAATCTTCTCAACATTCACACACTCCTGTGATGAAATAAGTGTATTGCTTCCCAGTACTTCACTGAAACGTTCAATAACTTTTTCAGCACCTCCGAGGTGACAGTAGAACAAAGCAATGTTTTTTCCTGTTATTATATTTTTTGAAAACACTGTGTTTACAGGAGGTGAAACAGAGCCTGCCCAGACCGGTGTCCCGATGAAAATCAGATCATATTCCATAGGATTCTTATCAAGCGCTTTTATTTCAGGGAGCTTTTTCATCATCACCTGGCTGCCTCCCCAGATAAACTTTGCCAGCCCTCTGGGCTGAGATTCTTTCACAGTACGTATTTCTGAAATATCCGCATGTATTGACTCGGCTGCCGCTTCCGCCATCTTTTTTGTGCTTCCTTCAAAGCTGTAGTATAAAACAAGTATTTTTCCCATCTACACATCCCTAATCTTTCTGAGGCAATATTACACTTGGTCAAGGTATTAAAACAGCTTTAAAACTTCATATTGAATACTTTTAATAAAATTTAAATATAAAAGAGTTCGCCCGGCTGTGTGTTTCCAGCAGTATAAAATTTGCATATCAGCCTCAGGAATACTATCTTTTAATTATGACCTGTTTAATAGGGCTGCAGACATGCTGAAGAGTGTAAGCAGGAGATATCTCCTTTATTCAGTCAGTTTCGGGTTTCTTATGGGAATAATTTTTCCTCTTTATACCTCTCTTTTTACAGAGTTTAAAAGCAGAGCCGCAATGTTAATTTATGTGGCGGGCTGCATAGCTGCCGGAATAACAGTCGGACTTGTTTCTTACCTGATAGGTAAAAAAACCATTTACAGGGTTATAAAGATAATCTCTGTACAAATGAAGGATATTTCCTGCAATCAGGGAGATTTGACTGCATGTGTTTCTCTTGAATCAGACGATGAACTTGGAATCCTCACTGATAACTTTAACGGCTTTATACAGAATCTCAGGTTAATGCTGAATGCCATAAAAGATGCATTAAACCGGGTTTCTGAAATAGGAATGGGTTTGAATTCTCTGGGAGCACAAACAGGAAGCAGAAATAAGGAACTTATTTTAAAGATAGCAAAACTGTCCGGTGAGCTTGAAGCCATTGATGCCGATGTTGTTGAATCAAGAAGAAATACTGGAGAGTTAAGCGGTTTTACTTCGGAAGTGCAGCGACTTATATTGCATATCTCAGAATCATCACAGACTATGGAAAATGTAATTAAACTTATTAATGAAGTTCCAGAAAATATATCAAAGAATCTGAACACTCTTAATGCACTCGAGAAGGTTGCTGTTTCAGGTACTGAATCAATGAACTTGACTATTGAAAATATCAACATGATATCAGACTCGACCTCAATAATTCTGGAAATGATAAATGTAATAAATTCTATTGCAGCTCAAACAAACCTTCTGGCAATGAACGCTGCAATAGAAGCTGCTCATGCCGGTGATTCAGGAAAAGGTTTTGCTGTGGTGGCTGATGAAATAAGAAAACTTGCAGAGAATACCGCTTTCAATGCGAAGAAAATCAGCGGCTCCCTCAATGAGATATCAGAATATATCAATCATACCAAAGAAACCTCATCAGTGACCGGTGAGAAATTCCAAAGTATACTCAGCGGTATTCAAAATACACTTAAAGAGATTTCTGTTTTCAGGGACAGTATTTCAAGTCTTGCAGATAAAAGCAGCACTGAGCTTTCTATTCTCGATAATCTGCTTGATTCATCCAGCCGGGTAAAAAACAGCTCAGATTTGATAAACATAAGCATTTCAACAATTCAGAAGTCGCTTTCGGGGATAGGAAGTATTTCAGACAGTATTAAATCTGATTTTCCGGCTATTGAATCGGAGATAGAATCAATCTCATCTGATATAGATGATTTTATTGAGACAGCGAATAAAAATGAATCAAATGTTGAAGAAGTTCAGAATCTGATTGGAAAATTCAAAACATAAAAAAGCGGAGAGCTGCCCTCAGGCGCTTCCCCGCTTTAAACCATCATGCCTAATATTTTCAGCTTGCCTTAATCTCAATTCTTCTCGGCTTTTCAGATTCCTTTATAGAAAGTACAACATTAAGGATTCCATTCTTTATTTCAGCATCAATCTTATCCCGGTCTATGGTATTATCGATAGTGAAGACGTGATGGTAATCTCCTTCCCGTATTTCACGTATGCGGAACTCTCCATCCGGATGCCGGAGTTCTTTTCTGCCTGAAATAAACAGCTTGTTATCGTCAACTTTTATTTCAAGATCTTCTTTTGAAACACCCGGCATTTCCATTGTCAGGTATACTTTCCCTTCCTGTTCATAGATATCACAGCAGGCGGAAAGTCTGTTTTTTGATACTTTAGTTGCTTCAGCCATAATATCCTCCTATTTTACCTTTACAGCAATCTGCTTTGCTTTCATTTCTTCTTTTTTAAGAACATTTATTGTCAGTATTCCGTTAGAAAGTTCAGCTTTAATTTTCTCTGAATCAATGCTCTCAGGCATTGAAAGAGTCCTTTGAAATGAGCCGCTCCAGCTCTCTTTCTTGTAAAGCTTTCCTTTTTCCTTTAGCTCATTTTTACCTTTCTTCTCACCCTTGATAGTTATAATGTTTGAAGTAATACTTAGATCAATGTCTTTCTGTTCAAGTCCGGGCAGCTCACAGATAATTGAAAAATCATGTTCGCTTTCAATTATGTCTACTGGGGGAGATACACTTCGGTCAAAAAGACCGGCATTCTCGCTGCGGGCTCCGACATCAAAAAGATCATTGATCTCGCTCTGAAGTTTTTGCAGGTCCGCCCAGGGATCATAGGGTGTTCGTTCTTTCCATCTTACAAGTGCCATAATATATACCTCCTGAATTGGTGTTACTTATATATTGCATAATGTGTGCCAAAATTTATCTCGTATGCTAAAAAATGTGTAAGTTCTTATATGATAGTGAATTATTGATTTTGCTCTGTTTAATAATTTCCAGAACGTCCGAATAATTTAAACTTCTATCAGGGGAAAATGACGCAGTTTTACTGTATGATTGTGTCAAAATGACTCTTTTTCCTGTACCGTGAATGTTCAATATTGTTCAAATTGACACGGTCTAAAGACTGATTCTGCCAAGTTTATCCTGCAGCCCTGCTTTTTGAAGAAGTACAGCAGTACTTTCTGATGGGTTCTCGCCTTTTGAAAGTAAATCCGCAGCGTGCAGGATTGCCACTCCCTGCAGATAATCGCCGGTATATTCAGAAGGGGTCCGGTAAAATTCTATGGGATCGGTGATAGATTGCGGAAAGCCCCATAGTTTTAGAAGGTACGCTCCTGCCTTGTCTTTCGTAGCTCCGCTGAGTTTTTCAAGTTCAGGGTTGCCGGAAACCATCTGGCTGCTTGTATCGCGGAGCCCTCCGGCAATTCTTATATAACCGGAGGCGGATGGATCATCCATATCCGATATCAGCTCCTCAACGTACTTTCCGAATACGATACCACTGCTTTCTTTAGTAACAGAACTGCTTGCATACGAGTCAAATATATTAAGTTTTAGCACAAGCGCCTTAAGTATCTCTGTGCCGAGAAGATTGACGGCGTCATAAATTGAATAAATGTCTCTCTTAAATCCAAAAAAAGCTGAATAATTCAGCTGCAGCAGTTTTGTAGAAATTCCAAGATCTTCTGCTACAATTTTTGAAATCTCATTAATGGAAATTTCTTCTTGTTCGAGTTTGTTTTTCAGTCTGTTCAGAACCTCCTGATTCACAGGAACCGAAGTGATAGCTGCTATAGGCCGCATCAGATTTTCAGATTCCTCAGCATCCAGAAGACTGCATGACTGAGTGATAATCTTCTCAAGCAATTCTATATCACAGGGTTTTGCCAGATACTGATGTGCAGTTTCTGTAACAGACAGGATCATATCAAGATCAGAATATCCAGAGAGGATAATTCTTATGATACTGCTGTCAATTTCCTTGATGCGTTTAAGCAGCTCAACTCCATCCATCTCGGGCATTCGCATATCAGATACAATGAGCTCGATTTTCTGCTGATTTATGATTCTAAGCGCTTCTTCTCCGCTGATGGCAAAACTCATGTCCCAGATATTCTTTTTGGATCTGAGCAGTCTTTTCAGGCTGTTCAGTATATTCGGTTCATCGTCTACAAATAGAATTTTTCTTTTCTCGGAAACCATATTGACCCCGTAAAAATATTTACTGCTAATATTAAGTATATTTCACAGTCTTTCAGAAGCAATAGCAGGAGGTAAAAAGACCCGATAAAATGATTGCATCTATGTATTTTTATGTGTATAAAAAGATCCGGAGCGATACTTGAAGATTCTGTATTTAGATGATATTCCTGTACTTCTTAAGCGTAAAAATGTGAAGAATATCAACCTGTCAATACATCCGCCCAGTGGAGAAGTCCGTATTACATCTCCTCTTCTGGCGACAGAGAAGTCTGTAATGAAGTTTGCATATTCACGCCTTGACTGGATTATCAAGCATCGGCAGAAGTATGCAAATAATGAACCTCTTCAGGAACTTCAGATGATCTCCGGAGAGACTCACTATTTTCGGGGAAAAGCCTATACCCTTGTGCTGGTAGAAGATGCTGATCAGTCTGGAATTGAAACTTCAGGAAACAATATGTATATGTACCTAAGGGGTACATCAGATTATGAAAAAAGAGCACGGCTTTTATATTCATGGTACCGGAATGAGCTTGCTGCAAGAATTGATTTACTTATACCGAAATGGAAAAAACTGACAAAGCTTGAGCCCGAATCGGTAAGCTTCCGTAAAATGAAGTCAAGATGGGGCAGCTGCAGCCTCAGTTCAAGGCACATACGCCTAAATACTGAACTGGCAAAATTGTCAGATGACTGTTTAGAGTATGTTTATGTTCATGAGCTTGTGCATTTGCTTGAGAGGGGGCATAATAGCCGCTTTTACAGCTACATGGACAGCTTCCTTCCTGACTGGAGAAAGATCAGGGCAATCCTGAACGGCAGAAAATCTGTTTAAGAGGCTTTTTTCACAAGAATCCCATCAGTATCTGGACTCTTTGCCGGTTTTTTCGGTTTTATCAGTGTAAAAACCGAACCGGCACTTATCAATGCTATTCCCACAGCTGTTGTGAACCCTGTCACTTCATTTAGAATAAAATAACTCAATAGTGCTGCTAAAAAGGGTTTGATATAGAATACGGAAGAAGCGGCCTGAGCGGATGTGTTTCTTATAGCCAGTGCATAGAGGGTATATCCCAAGCCTGTTACAAATATGCTGACATACAGAAGAACAGGAAGGTTGGTCAGGCTTATTCCTGATGTAATCGGAATTGATGTAAAGATTTCCAGACCTGCCTTGTGAAGTAATGAAATTGCCGGACTGAGGTGACTGATAAAAATAAGAATAAGCATTTCTAGTCCGGCAGCAATAAAGCTGAAACATGTGACTGCCATTACTCCCAGCCGGCTGCTTTTTGTCCGCCCGAGAACCCCGTAAAGTGAAAACGCAGTTGCGCCGCAGATTGTTAAAACAATACCCTGCACAGGTGATGCAGAATTATTAAACGGGGCGGCAATCAATATAATTCCGGCTGCTGCCAGAACTGCGCTGAAAATAGTGAAAATATTAATTTTCTCCTTGAGTATCAGTGCAGCAAATATGGCAGTAAAAACCGGGTTACAGCTGAAAATAACCGCAACAACAGATGCCGGAGTCTCAATCAGAGCTGTCTGATAGAAGGCCATGCTGACGGTGATACCAGCAAAGCCGGTAAGCAGAAAGAACAGAAGATCTATTGCTTTAATTCTGATTCCCTTCCTTCTGAGGTAACTGATAGTGAAGGGAAGCAGGAACAATCCGCCTAAAGTAAACCTGATGAAGTTGAGCTGAACGGGATTGAAATCCCCTGCTATCTGTTTGAGCGCTATTTCCATTGTGCTGAATAGTACAGTTGATGCAGCAATGCAGAATAAGCCTTTTGTACTATGATTCATATCAAGTATAAGTAAACATTTTTAATAAAAAAAATCAATATAAGTTAACTTAATTGTGCGGTATTTTAAGTATTTGTAAACGAAATGTAATGTGGAAATGTTAATTATATGAACAGAGTGTAAAATCTGACTACTTAACTTGACGATCACCACCTTTCCTGATTATCTATTAATCATCCTATAAAAGGAGTAAGAGATGGATACAAGGGACAATTATATTAATCCCGCAATGGCGCGGGAAAGAAGTATCATAAAGAATGTTTATCTTTGGATGACCGGAGGGCTGGCACTTACCGGTGTAATTGCATACTGGCTGGCCGGTAACCAGTCGGTGATGTACATGCTGGTTTCAAATCCAATGTTGTTTTTCGGAGCAGTTATCGGAGAGCTCATTCTTGTGATGTTTATGTCGAGAAGATTGATGAATATGAGCAGTATGGCTGCAACTCTTTCTTTCACCGCCTATGCGGCACTTAACGGTGTGACTCTATCGGTGATTTTTTTGGCCTATACAGGTGCAACTATATCGCTTGCATTTTTCACCACTGCGGCTATGTTTGGAGGCATGAGTTTGTATGCAGTAACTACAAAGCGCGAACTTCAGGGAATGGCCCACTATCTTATGATGGGACTTATAGGAATTATTATCGCTACGATCATTAATTTCTTTCTTCAGAGCTCAGCATTATATTACCTGATTTCATACATCGGGGTTGCTGTCTTTATGGGATTGACAGCCTATGACACCCAGCAGATTATGAGAATGAGCAGACAGTTTAGCGGCGGTGTCGACGAGACCAATTACATGCGTCTTTCAATCATGGGGGCTCTTAAACTGTATCTTGATTTTATAAATATTTTCCTCTTTGTTTTGAGAATCTTCGGACGAAGAAGATAGATCACACATTACACACAAAAAATTAGGAGCTGAAAGAAGTGATTCTTCCAGCTCCTTTTTTGATTACCTTCAAGCAATATTTAACATCTCAAATTTCTGAAGCTTCAGGTAAATCCTTTCCAGGCTTTCTATTTCCATGGGGATTATTTCTGTCATATATTTTTTCTGATTTTCAAGTTCCTGCATCAATGTCCTGATTTCGATATCGAAATCTGCCTCCGGCTGATTAACCCTGGATTTCAGGGATTTTACAGTTTCCCAAAGATCGGCTGTATGTTGAATCTGATCCTTACCCCAGAACAGTTTATCCCTGTTCTCATCACCGGAAATTTGATCAATATGATACTGAACAACCTCACGGCTGAAAAACAGACTATACCAGTGGCAGTCGATTTCCTTAATTATTTCATTAACTACGTATTCAGCATCACCGGCTTTAAGTCGTACCAAAGCCTCGGCCAGCAATTCGAGATTTTTCTGTGCCTGCGCATGGGGGATAATGGGTACATCGTTCCAGTCGAGTTTATATAAGGAGTCCTGAATATCCCTGAAAATATCAAGTATTTGTCTATTTGCTTTATAGGCGGCATCTTTAATCTGCTTTTTCTGCTCTTCAGTCAGTTCTGAGCTGTTTAAGTAATAATCATTTATTGCCGCAGCCTTTTTGAACAGACCGGATCCAGCATTTTTCAGCTTTTCAGCAGCTAAAAGAAGTGCCTCAGAATCCACCCCGGCATATTTGAAAGCTGCTGCTCTTATGCTTTCTGTCATTCTTGCCGCCTGCTGAGAGAAATCAAGTTCAAGAAATGGTGAGTTATCCATTCTGATTACCAGAGTACCGAAGTACTCAAGGTTGTACCGGAAAACATCCTCTTCCCAGGTTGAAGGATCATCGAACTGGGTGTGATATTTCTGAAGATAAAAGTCCTGCTCTTTCGGAAAAGTCTTTGAGCCTCTTGCATTGCAGGTAGATGGGATACCTGCCTGGTTGTAGGAGTAGGAATCGGTCCAGCTGCTGATATGATAATCGGTTTCACTGAATCCTTCGGGGTAGAGCGTATAAGGATCAGGTGCATGCTTTCTGAAGCGTCTGAGCATGCTGAATAATTCCGGAGCCGAATCAATGTAGTAATCTGGGTCAAGAATTGTGTGCGCCGGATGCTCGAAATTCAGGAAGGCCAGAGCTTTGCCCTGCCATTCAGGATGTACATGGTTTATCTGCTTCCAGGCTCCGATAGCCCAGTCATAATGTGTTCCGATTGCTCCCCATTCCTCCGCCCCGTGCAGGACGAAAAGGAGGGTCTTTTCCGGCTTGTAACCCGACTTAATGAGTGTATCAGCAATACAAAATACCAGCGCTACTCCGGCGGAATCATCCTGAAAGCCCCAGAAGTGGGTGTCGTAATGATCGCCTATAATTATAATTTCATCGGTTTTTCCGGGGATTTCACCTACTATGTTATAGCTTGTCCCGCCTTCGGCGACTATATTATCAACTTTAAGGTTGACCTCAACCGGCCCATTTTTAAGTAATTTCTTCAGCTTATCCGAATCATTTACACTTATATTCACAGACGGAATACTTAATCTGCAGGCTGCGTTTTGTATATTATATGCATCATTGCTGCAGCGGCCATAGCCGCCGGTACTGCTGCTTATCACCGCGGCCGCGCCGTGCAGTTCGGCTTCAAGAGTGGGGTAGGCAATTTCCCAGTCGTTATACATGTCGATATCGATTAAAACAATTTTATCTTTTACATCAAGGCCCTTATAATCATCCAGCGTTCCCCGTCCGGCGCAGACAAGTTCAGCTGTAATACCTTCGGCTGAGGTTCCACCGGTGGCATAGGCATAGGGAGAAAGAGTGAGCTCAGTGTCCGGGACTCGCACTGTAAGGGTACTGCCGTTGAACTGCCAGAGGTCTGCGGAAAAACCCTCCTTCCTTACATTCGTCAGCCCGATGGATTTCATTTTTTCTACAAGAAAATTTGCGGTGCGGTGCTCGGCTTCACTTCCGGACTGCCGTCCGCCTAGAGGACTGTTGAACAGCTCAGGTTTAGTCAGTTCGAGTGCGATTTTATATCCGAAAGATGAATCGGCGGTTTCAATGAAGCGTTTAATACTTGTGTTCATAATAACTCCAATGAACATATTAATGAGTTTCTGTTTTTGTAACAATATATAATTGCGAAAATAGTTGTGTAATTGCGAATATAGAATATTTAGCTGAATGACAGGCTGTTGTGTTTATACTGCTGCGGCGATTAAGCCGCAGCGGCCTGGTAACTAACCAAGATTATCGAGAAGATTTTTTACAGCAGCCTCAGTGGCTCTGTCGACGCTCTCGGCAGTGAACCCGCCTATATGTGATGTAAGGATTACTTTTTCATGTTTTAGGAGGGGAGATAATTCAGGCGGTTCAGTGTCAAAGGCATCAACCGCATATCCGGCTATGATCCCCTTCTCCAGTGCTGAAAGCAGGGCGTCCTCATTAATCAGAGCAGAGCGTGCTGTATTTACAAGATAAGTACCTTTTCTGCATAAACTGAGAGTTTCTGAATTTATAAGCGGACTCGAACCTGCAGGACAATGAAGGCTGATAACATCACTTGAGCTTAAAAGCACCTCAATTGATTCATAGCAGAATCCGGGAATCCTTTCCGGCAGCTCAGGGTTTGGGTATGGATCATATGCAATAATCTTCATATCCAGACCTGAAGCAAGCTTGGCGGTGAACTGGCCTATCTGACCCGTCCCGATAATACCAAGTCTTTTTCCCTCAACTTCAAAGCCTTTTGTTCTATGCCATCCGCCGTTTTTTACTGAACTGTTTGTTGATGAAATATCGCGTAACAGTGTCAGCATGAGTGTAATAGCAAGTTCTGCAACTCCTCTGGAATTAGCACCCCTTGCAACCTGCAGCGATATCCCCATTTCACCGGCTGCCTTTGCATCAACATTATCAATACCGACACCGTTTCGGCTTATTACACGCAGTTTTTCGCATTTCTTTAGGACTGCTGCGCTGACTTTTTCTACTCCGGCAAGGTACCCTACACATTCCGGAAGAACTGATGATAGTTCCTCAGTTGAAGGCTGTACACCGGGAAACGGCATAATTACTTCATAGCCGGCTTCCCTGAATTTGTCCAGAAAAGGATGCCCGCTCTTGCTCAGAGAGCGGGGGGTAACAAGAATCTTTCCTTTATTTTTCTGCATTTTTATTCAGTCCATTTTGGGTTATCAATTACTTTCCAGTTTCCTTCTTCTTCAACAACAAGTTTTCTGAAGCCTTTTTCTTTAATGGCGCCGTAATCATGACCCGCATCAGCCCTGAATACATAAAATGTGATAAGGGTTTCTGTATCAGACAGATTGATGCTTCTGTGTGCATATCTCCCGGGTACATAAACAGCCTGTCCGGGGCGCATTTCTTTGTACATGATATCGCCTTCAGGACTTTCCATCATCATCATTCCATAACCGGCCTGGCAGTAGTAGATTTCGGCTGTGTCGATAATTGTGTGAAAGTGACCGTTTGTCATATTGTATTCATTTCCAACCTTGCCGGGGTAGACAATGCTTGTTCCAAAACACAGATCCCCTGCTTTTTCCTGAACCCCGAAATCATAAAACCGGTAAACCAGGTTATTACCGTTTTCTTCAAGTGCAGTTCTGGCAGCCTCATCGTGATACATGTTTTTCATATCAGAGTATCTTCTTTCAAGTGCCGGAATGCTGTCGGTTAATCCTGTTTCAGGATCGAAGTAGGTTGGTTTTTCAATAAAAAAAGGTATATCCATTATTTAACTCCTTGTAGATGCGGCTATTTCTGAAAGTTTTTCAAATTCAGGTCCGCTTGTCGGTATATCAATATGAAAGACTTCTGCTATTACCCTTGTCCATCCATGAATGAAGTAGAACCATCCATCCTCTATTCTTAAGTTCTTACTTTTCTGCTGTTTTGAAGCCTGCTCCAGGAATATGAGTTCTCCTCTGTAGTTGAAATCCCATATAATACCGTTCTCGGGAAATACAACTTTATCAGTCAGAGGAGACCCTGGCATATCCTTCCCCAGACCAGTTGCATTGGCTATCAATGCCCCCTGACTCAACTGTGAAACAATTTTGTCATTGTCCGATGCGGAAGGGCAGAGATGATATTCAAAGGGTGCTTCGGTATTCAGTTTTTTATGAATCTGCTTCATTTCGTTCAATCTTGTTTCTGAACGGTTGGTAATAATAATTTTTTTCGGCAGCCTTCCGCCGGATTTAAGCTTATTTATCAAATACAGACTCAAAGCAAGTGAAGAGCCTCCTGCTCCAATAAGCATCAGTTCTACTCCTGTATTTTTCCAGTATTCATCTGATGCAATAGCTTCAAGGGAAAGACCGCTGGTTATAGGGTCTTTTGCATGTGCCCATAATTCAGTACCGCGTTTTGAAATTGAGCTGGCTTCATCAATGAGACGGGTGTATTCTCCTTTGCCTTCAAAAAGATCTCCACAGGCCTTCATCAGATCAAGCTTGTGTGTTGTTACCAGCGCGCCCAGAGATAATTTATCATGTTTAATGAATTCAACTGCTTCCCTGTAAAGAGCCGGACTTGAGTGAGGCGTGAAATCGAAGCCTTTTATGACAGCATTCAATCCAAGATGTTCCGCCCATCTGGGAAAGACTTTCATAATTGATGATTTTCCGGTCGTGACACCGATAAAATACATTGTTCTTTCTTCAGCAGGTATATATCTGTTCATTCAATTCTCCTGAAATTGTTAAATAACAACAAATGATAATGATATGTTGTTATATTAGCCTGCAGTTTGTTAGATGTCAATATTAAATGATAAACAAAGCTTGACAAATGATAACAAATTACATATCGTGTTTTATATAAAATTATATGACAGGAGTTAAACTTGGATATTTTTAACCGATTGAAGGAAGAAAAACTTGTACCAGTAATTAAACTTGAAAATCCGTCCGACGCACTGCCGCTTGCTCGGGCTCTTTCAGCTGGCGGAATTAATATTGCTGAAATTACATTCAGGACAGATGCCGCTGCAGCCTCAATCAGGAGTATAAAAAATAACATGCCTGAACTTCTGCTCGGAGCGGGAACAGTACTGACTCTTGAGCAGCTTGATGCTGCGGTAGAGGCAGGTGCGGAATTTATTGTTGCACCCGGCTATAATCCGGCAATTGTAGAAGCCTGTATAAGAAAGGGAATTCCCGTAATTCCTGGTGTTACAAACCCCTCCCAGATTGAGGTGGCTATGCATGCAGGTCTGAAGGTTTTGAAATTCTTTCCTGCAGCTCTTTCAGGTGGAATACCGATGCTGAAAACATTTGCCAGTGTATACAGTGCTGAGTTTATGCCGACAGGCGGATTGAATGAAGAAAATTTTACTGACTATCTGGCGCTTTCAAATGTGTGCGCCTGTGGCGGAAGCTGGATGGTGAAACCGGACTATATCAAAGCCGGACAATTTGAAAAGATTTCAGAACTCAGCGCAGCAGCTAAAAATATGATAAAATAGACTGTGTATGAACAAGACCCTAAAACAAGTAAAACAGGATATTTCATTCTACCGGAAGACGGTTAACGATGATTTGAATTTCTGGTGGCTGGGGCAGGCAGGGTTTCTTATCTGTATCGGAAACCTTAAATTTTTAATAGATCCTTACCTCTCAGATTTTCTTTCGGTTAAGTACAAGGGGACTGAATTTCCCCATGAGAGAATGATGCCTCCTCCAATTTCCATGTATGAACTTACTGATATTGATTATTGCCTTTGCTCTCATTCACATTCTGATCACATGGATCCGGGATTAATACCTGTTCTAAGCAGTCTGAGCCCTTCATGCAGGTTTGTTGTCCCTGAAGCTGTCAGAGAAATTGCCGCCCAGAGGGGCGTTCCCGAAGGGAAAATTACAGCTATAGATGCCGGTAGAAAATTTGAAGCCGGATCCAGCCTGTTTATTCATGCGATTCCGGCTGCTCATGAAACTCTTGATCGAGACAGCAGTGGTAATTATTTTTTTCTTGGATTTATTCTTGAGTTCGGCCCGTATACAATTTATCATTCAGGTGATTGCATTCCTTATCCGGAACTGGACAATTGGCTTGAGCCCTATGAGATAGACCTTGCCCTAATGCCGGTGAACGGACGTCGTGAAGAACTTAGTTCAAAGGGTATCCTGGGCAATTTTAACATCAGTGAGGTTTGCCGGATAGTGAGGAAACATGATATAAAGTATGCTGTTCCTCATCATTTCGGAATGTTTGAATTTAATACGGTTTCAAGAGAGTCAATCGAATCAGTGGTCAGTGAAAGTGGTCTTGGCGGCAGGATAAATCCTGCTGAAACCGGAATCAGGTATTCTTTAGGCAGGTTGTAATTATGACAGACATGAACACAGCAGATAAAACTCTTTTTGCAGAAGAGCGGAAGAAGCGGATTGTTGATTATATTAATGAAAAACGTAGAGTAACAGTTCCTGAACTCTGTGAATTTTTTTCCGTTTCAGGGGCTACCATGCGTAACGACCTCAGAGAGCTTGGTAAATCCGGTCAGATTACTAGAACTCACGGTGGTGCAATCAGACGGAGTCGTACAGGTTATGAACCGGTTATGGACTTCAGGGCTGATAAAAACTTGAACGCCAAAAGGATGATTGCCCGGGCTGCTCTTGAGGAAATTGATGACGGTGATACTATAATACTTGATACCGGTACAACAATTAAGGAACTGGCTATCCTTCTTAAATATAAAAATAATATTTCTGTTGTAACAAATGATATCAAGGTTGCGGCAGAGTTGGAAGAGGCACCGGGCTGTGATGTTTATATGGTCGGCGGACTGCTGAGAAAAGGTTTTCATTGTACGGTAAACAATGATGTTTTTACCGACCTGAGAAAGATCTCTGTTGATAAGGCCTTTTTAGGAGCCAATTCGTTCTCGGCAAGAAAGGGGGCAAGTACTCCTGATATCGGTCAGTCTGAAATAAAGCGTCAAATGATCGGAATATCTTCCAAGGTTATTCTTCTCTGTGATAGTACCAAGATTGAAACCGATTCATTTATTAATTTCGCAACACCTGAACAGATTGATCTGCTCATAACGGATACAATCTCTGAAGATATAAGAAATCTCTATGAGAGTCTGGAAATAAATACCCTGGTCGCCTCCGAAACTGAATAGTTTTATTTTGCAAGAAGTTCTTCTATCTCCGCCTTGTAAGGCATTGCCGGGGCTGTCCCTATCTTTGTTACAGATAATGCGGCAGTAGCGGCGCCGAAACGTGCTGCATCAGAAATGGGCCATCCCCATGATAGAGCAGCTGCAAAACCGCCGTTGAATGCATCACCAGCGCCTGTTGTATCCAAAGCATTCACTTCGAACGGTGGTATAATTTCAACATCCTCGTTTTTTATCAGAAGGCCTCGGCTGCCCATAGTTATCACTGCAGTTTGAATGCCCATTTTCAGAAATACATCTGCAGCGTTTTCTGCTGTTTTGAAGTCTGTGACCTCAACTCCGGTAAGAATAGATGCCTCTACTTCATTTGGAGTAACAATATCAAAAAGTGAAATCAGATCTGCAGGAAGTTCCCGGGCGGGAGCCGGATTCAGTATTGCAGTTTTACAGGGTGTCTCGCCGTTTCTAAAAGTCTCGACTGCCGGCTTCAGGATATCAAGATTGGTTTCAAGCTGGCAGAGAAGGATTGACGCTTCGACAAGTGCGGGGGAGACTGTTTCAAGATCCGTTTTGGTGATGTTCATACAGGCACCAGGTATTACAATTATACTGTTCTGGGATGTTTCTTCATCGACCAGTATCAGTGCCGTTCCTGTTGGGAGAACTTCGTCAGTAAGAAGATAATCTGTTACCATTTTCTCTTCCCGGTAGAAATCTTTAGCTACATTGCTGAAAAGGTCTGTTCCAAGCTTGGTGATGAAGGCTGTACTTCCCCCAGCCCGGTGAGCTGCTGACGCCTGGTTTGAACCCTTTCCGCCGGGGCCCATCTTAAATGTGCTTCCAAGCACTGTTTCTCCGGGAAGCGGTAGGTGGTTAGCTCTTCCCATTAAATCAACAACAAAACTTCCCAAGACTGTAATTTTTCCATTTTTATTCATGCCGTGTGTACCTGCTTATAAAATTGTATGGATAAGGAGCATCAACAGCTGAAATACTGTTAAGTTCTGCTATATGTCCATCTGTGAGTTCAATATCAACAGCCTTCAGATTGCCGCAGAGCTGCTCGGTAGTTCTCGCTCCAATCAATGGGAACACTTCTTCCTTCCTGTTCAGCATCCATGCCAGGCTGAGCTGGGAGGGGGTACATTGCAGCTCAGCGGAGATGTTTATCAGTTTCTCAATGATATCAAAGGTCTTGCTGCCCCCGCGCTGTTCTTCATTATCATCCCAGCGATCGCCGATTCCTGCCCGGCTGTCCTCCGGCAGATTTTTGTTTCTACGGTATTTTCCGGTTAGCCATCCGCCTGAGAGAGGGGACCATGCAAGAATTCCCAGGTGGTATCTGCTGCAAACAGGAATCAGTTCCCATTCACTGCTGCGTACCAGCAGGCTGTATTCAAGCTGAACCGAAGACGGTTTAATCAACCCCGCATCTGATGCCGTGTAGATGTTCTCTGTTATTGCTGATGCTGTATAATTTGACAGACCGTAATGCCTAATCTTACCTGTATTTATCAGGATGTTCATAGTATTTGTGATTTCTTCTATCGGAGTCATCCTGTCAAAGCAGTGGAGCTGGTATAAATCGATGTAATCAGTGTTCAGACGTTTTAGGCTTGTTTCAACTGACTGTATGATATGTTTACGGCTCAGTCCTCTCTGGTTTTCACCGGATCCGGTTGGAAAAAAAACCTTTGTTCCGACGATGATGTCTTCACGACTCGGATTGTTTTTTAACCAACTACCGGTAATTTCCTCTGCCCTCCCATTATTGTATGAATCGGCAATATCAATGTAGTTGCCGCCCTGGTCATGATAGTAGTCGAGCATATTAAAAGCATCTTTATCCTCAACACTCCATCCGAAAGTTTGAACTCCGAATGCAATCCTGCTCATCCTGAGACCGGTTGAGCCGAAATAGCCGTATTTCATTTTTTACCTCCTGAGCAGCCAGGGAGTCATATCCGGATCATCAATAACATACCAGCGTTTTCCAAAAGTCAGAGCCGGATGTATTTCATCGGATTTTGGACATTCAAATATTTCGTCGTAGGATTTGGGCTTCCATAGTGAGAGTATGTGATGATGGATCTCTACAGTGTTGAAAATGTACCATTCCTCCCAGAATAATCTGTCCTGAAGTTGTATGTCAGGAACCGCGTTTACAATAGTAAATTGATCATTTTCTCTGATTTCCCAGTTGTGTTCAGAATAGGGGTTTGATTTTATAAGACTGTTTGAAAATAATTCATCTACTGAAAGATTCATTTTTCGAAAATAATCTTCTGCTCCTATTGAAAACAGATGCTGTATTAATTTTTCCATTTATTTTCCTCCGTCCAGATAACTAAGATTTTTGAAAGTAGGTTTGAGATTTTCATAACCTTCCTTGAATACCGGCAGTAATTTTTTATATAGAGCAACTCTGGCAGGATCAGGGTGTACAGGATCAATTTTTTTTATAATACGCCCGGCATCTTGAAGGTTGTAAAATATTCCAGTACCAAGGCCTCCAATTACAGCAGCCCCGAATGGTTTGGAATCACGGGAGTGATTGTTGTTGACAACAATCACATCCAGGACGTCAGAAAGAATCTGTTTTTTTACAGGACTCAATGAAAGGCCTCCAACAAGTACAAGTTCCCTGCATGAGATCTGCTCTCCAAGGGAATCCCAGATCAATTTGAGATTCAATGCAATTCCCTCGATTGATGCTCTGAAAAAGTCACTTCTTGTGTGATCCATTTTAAGCCCAAGAATAACACCGGCGGCATCCGGATTCCAGTGCGGGCTTCGTTCTCCGCTTAGATAAGGCAGGAAGAGCATACCGTTTGCACCAGGATTTGAGTTTTGAATTTCCTGGTCGATCAGATTATTGATGTGAACTTGCTGCCTTTCGGCCTGAATACTTTCTATTCGAGCAATTTCCTTGTTCAGCCAGTTAACAGTATTTCCTGCAGCCTGCATTGTCCCGCATGGCATGCTTTTTCCCTTTTGAACATGAGCCCAGTTAAAAGTTCTTAATTCGCTGTCGTAATACGGTTCATCTTTTGTCAGTCCTATCCAGGCAGATGATCCAAAATACATGAATGCTTCATCCGCTTCAGTACATCCGGAGCTTATGTTTGAGCATAGTCCGTCTCCGGCCCCTATTACCACTGGCGTTCCGGGGAGCAGTCCGGTTTCTGCAGCAGCTTCAATTGTAACTTCACCGGCTACAGTTGTAGATGCAACAGCTTCGGGAAGAAGTTCCCTGTTTATTCCTGCGATTGAAAGGATTGTATCTGACCACTCAAAGTTGCCGAGATCGAACATATTCGTACCGGATGCATCAGAGTAGTCAGTTAATATCTTTCCGGTAAGTTTATAAACAATGTAGTCTTTTGCCTGAATAACTTTTGAGGTTCTTTTGTATATTTCCGGATTATTCCTCTTAATCCACATGAGTTTTGCGAGAGAGTAGGAGGGGCTTATTCTGTGTCCGGTGATATGGTAGAATTTTGTTTCGTCAATATCATCGTTAAGTTTTGCTGCTTCTTTTTCGGCCCTCATGTCAGCCCATATTATTGAGTTGGCCAGCGGATATCCGTCCTTGTCAATGCAAAGGCAGCCCATCATCTGACCGCTGAAACAAACGGAATTTATCGACCTTTCATTTATTCCTCGCAGAACTCCGAGAGTCGATTCACAGACCGCATTCCACCAGTCATTCGCGTCCTGTTCTACCTTGTTACCATGTCTGTATTCAGTCTGATAACCCGAAAACCATGATTTCAGTATTGTTCCATTGCTGTCATACAATACCGCCAGGTTTCCGGTGGTTCCCAGGTTGTGGGAAAGAATCAGATCTGATTTCATACTCAATATCCTGCCTTCGCAATGTCACTGAAAGAACTCTTAAGGTTCTTATATAATTTGTTGAATATTTTACTATGATCCTTGTAAAAATCATATTTTTTCATATCAGGTTCAATTGTCTCAACATATGGATTCATTTTTTCGACGATACTGAAATCCTTGTAGATTCCGGTTCCAACACCTCCAAGCAATGCGGCACCCATGCTTGTTGCTTCTGACAACAGCTTGGGGATGTTGATCTGAACACCGAAGGTGTCTGAAAAAATCTGTCTCAGAGCCCTTCCGTTTGCACCACCGCCGATAAAGCTTATGCTGTCGAATCCTGAACTTTCCTTCATAATCTTAAGAGATTCATTCAGATTCATGGCAATTCCTTCAAATACGGATCTGGCCATGTGTTTACGCTCCGTATTCAGATTCAGCCCGATAAAACCGCCCTTTGCGTTAGGATCCCACCATGGAGAACGTTCGCCGAGAAGGTAGGGCAGATAGAAAACTCCGCCGGAACCTGCCGGGCCGTCTAAAGCCAGACTGTTCATTTCTTCAAGAACTTCCCCTGAAATGCTGCCATTCATAAGCTCGCTGTACCAGCTGATTGAACTCCCTGCAGTCTGCATTGTACCACATGGCTGATAAAGTCCTTCTATCGGATGAGCCCAGGTGAATGTTTTCATTTCATCATCGCCTAGAGGGGCATTCGATGTAACTGAAACCCATGATGATGAACCCATGTAGCAGTATGCCATTCCCGGCTCATAAGATCCGGCACCAAGAGTTGCGCATCCTCCGTCCCCGGCCCCTGCTGTAACAGGGGTTCCTGCTGGAATCCCTGTAGCTTCAAAGGCTTCTTTGGTAACTTCACCAATGATTGTAGTTGAGGCTACTGTTTCCGGAAGCAGTTCATGCCTGATGCCGGAAGCTTCAACTATTTCAGCAGACCAGGTAAGATCTTTCAGGGAAAAGGCATTTGTTCCGCTTGCATCACAAAAATCGGTGAAATAATTTCCGGTAAGCTTGAAATTCATGTAGTCTTTTGCCTGAAGCATTCTATATGTATTATTGTAAATGTCCGGTTCGAATTCCTTAATCCAGAGCAGCTTTGTGAGGCTGTATGACGAACTGGGTCTATGACCTGTAATATCGTAAATTCTGCGGAAGCCTACCTTTGAGATTAGCTCTTCTGCCTGTTTTTCAGACCTCTGATCGCAATAGATGAGAGCGTTCCTGATTGCCTCGCCTTTTTTATTTACGCAGATACAAGCCATCATCTGGCCGCTGAATGAAACAGCGCCAAGTTTCGTCGAATCAATATCTGCAAGTACTCTGCGGGATGAGCTGCATACAGCCTGCCACCAGTCTTCAGGATTCTGTTCTGCCCAATTGCCATTAAAATATTCTGTATTATAAGGGACTGTACAGCTGCTAATCATTTGTCCGTCTTCGTTGAACAGTGTTGCCTTATTCCCGGATGTGCCAAGATCATGTGCCAGTATGTATTTGCCCATATCGATATTTCCCCTGTTTTATTTTCCTGATGCCTTTCTTTTCTGGTCAATCATTACAGATACTACAATTAAAAATCCGACTGCTATCTGGAGAATGAAGGGATTTATTCCGAGTAGGTTTCCGCCGTTTTTAATTATTGCTATAAGCAGGGCACCGAGAACTGTTCCCAGAATCGTCCCTGATCCTCCGTTCAGTGAAGCTCCTCCTACTACCGCAGCAGCTATGGCATCAAGTTCATAGCCGGTACCTGCGGTCGGTATACCATTTGACAGCCTCGAGGTCATCAGTATCCCAGCTATGGAACACATGAATCCTGAGATACCATAGATAAAGTATGTAAGCATTCTGATGTTTATTCCGGACAGACGGGCCGCTTCGGGGTTTGAGCCGAATGCAAAAAGATTGCGGCCAGTAACTGTGCGTGAAGTGATTATATAGGTTGCTATAATCACCAGAAGCCACACAAAGAAAAGTGACGGCATCCCCGCTATATTCAGCTGTGCGAATCTTGAGAAGCTTCGCGGCAGTCCAGCAATCATTCTGGCCCCCGACATCAGCATTACAATACCTCTTGCGGCTGTCATCATTCCAAGGGTGGCTATGAAGGGTGGTACTTTACCGTCAAAAACGATTACTCCATTAATTATTCCGAGCATCGTGCAGGCAAGTATTGAAACAATGACTGCAGTAAATATCGATGTGCCGTTTGCCATCATCATTGCGCTTATTATGCTTGAAACTCCAAGTATGGAGCCTACAGAAAGGTCAATACCGCCTGAAATAATTACAAAAGTCATGCCTATGGCTACTATCCCGATTATTGAAGTCTGTCTAACCAGGTTTTTAATATTATTGGTTGTTAAAAAAGTAGGTGAAAATATTGCCAGCAGGATAATTACTGCCAGTAGGATCAGTATAAGGTTTCCTTCCGCAATTTTACCGTTTTTGAATTTTTCTATCAGTTTTTTCACTGCACTCTCCTTCAATTTATGCCTGAGGCATGTTTAAGTATTAGTTCCTCGTCAAAATCTTTTCTTTCGACTACAGCTGAAAGATTTCCCTCATAGATGACTGCAATTCTGTCGGAGAGTCCCATTACTTCAGGCAGGTAGGATGAGATCAGTACTATTGCTTTTCCATATGAGGCAAGCTCTTCCATCAGTTTGAAAATCTCCCGTTTTGCCCCTACGTCAATGCCTACAGTAGGTTCATCAAAAATAAGAATGCTGCTGTCATTGCATAGCCACTTTCCGATTACAACCTTCTGCTGGTTTCCTCCCGATAGATTTCCTACAATCTGGTTGTTGGAAGGTGTCTTGATATTCATTTTATCTATATAGAGATTCGCTCGTTCGTTTTCTATCTTACTTTTTACAAAACCCAACTTGTTGATATCCATGTAGGATGAAAGGTTGATATTATGCTTTACCGATAGTCCAAGAGCCAGTCCTTCCTCTTTTCTGTTTTCCGGAAGTAGGCCGATCCCATTTTTTATACCGTCAATTGGGTTTCTGGGTTTGTATTCTTTACCGTCAAGAAGGATTTCTCCACTGTCCAGTGGATCCGCTCCAAACAGGGATCTTACGATCTCTGTTCGTCCTGAACCTACAAGACCGAAAAAACCAAAAATCTCACCGGATCTTACGCTGAAACTGATATCACGGAATTTTCCTTTACTTGTGATATTTTTTACTGTAAGAAGTTCTCGTCCGGGGGGCTGGTGTTCGATGGCGTACATTTCGCTGATATTCCTTCCGACCATCTTGTTGATCAGCTCTTCCTCATTTGTCTCACTTACTTTAAGGCTGTCGATTTTTTCACCGTCTTTGAAAATTGTAACAGTTTCACAGATACGAAAAATTTCTTCCAGACGGTGTGATATATAGATTATGGCAACGTTTTTTTCTTTGAGGGTATTGATGATGTTGAAGAGAATATCCACTTCATCATTGGTCAGCAACGCTGTAGGTTCATCAAAAACTACAAGTTTGGCATTCAGATGAACAGTCTTTGCAATGGCGACCATCTCCTGCATAGCCGGTGAAAGCTCGGAAATTTTGCTTTTGGGATTAACTGTAATCTTCAGTTCCCTGAGTGTCTTTTCAGTTTCTTCATAGATATGCTTCCAATCGATTAAACCTGTTTTTTTTCTTGGAAGATTACCAATGAAGAAATTTTCACCTATACTCAGATCAAGAGCAAGGTTCAGATCCTGGTAAACGGCTGAAAGTCCGAGTTTCCCAGCCTTTATAGTGTTTTCTATAGTGACATCTTCCCCGTTTATTTTTATCGAGCCTTCATCTTTCTGGTGTACGCCCATAAGTATTTTGATAATTGTTGATTTTCCAGCTCCATTTTCCCCGACCAATCCATGAACCTCGCCTGGATAAACTGAAAAACCAACCCCGTTAAGTGCTTTAACACCGGGGAAATTTTTAACTATCTGATTCAGCTCAATAAATGCTGTTTCGCTCAAACCGTCCTCCTGTAACTAAAAAGGGAAAGCAGCCTTCTGACTGCTTTCCCATAAAACTTCATTAGTATTTTTTCATTGAATAAGGATCAAGGAGGCCCTGTATATCAGCATCGTTAACATTACTCTTTTCAACACCGACAACCCCGGTATCTACGAATGATGGAAGTGAACCGCCTTCAATAATTGTTACTGCTGAATCTACTCCCTTGTATCCCATTCCATATGGGTCCTGGACCATGATAGCTTTTAGAACGCCTGATTTAATTGCTGCAACTTCTTCTGGGTCTGAATCATAGCCTGTTACGATTACCTTATCTTTGAGTCCCTGTTCACCGATAGCTCTTGCAACACCGTCAGCTGTATGGTTGTTGTCAGCAAAAATACCGATAAGCTCATCACCATTGGTGGTGATAAGGTCTTCAGTTACACCCAGTGCTTTGACAATGTCGTTGTCAACATATCTGGTTTCAAGGATTTCGATATTCGGTGCAAGTTCCTTGAGTCTGTTGGCGAATCCGCTGTCACGATCCGTAAGAACCTGAATACCTGCCATTGCGCTAACTACACCAACCTTGCCTTTGAGAGGAATACCCGAGCTCTTCATATACTCAACCATCTTTTCTGCAGCCATTGCACCGCCTACCAGATTATCTGTAGCCAGGAAGGTGTGAACCTTGTCCGTGTTTACTTTGTTGTCGACTGTGACAATTGCAATTCCCTTGTCATAAGCTGATTCGAGTGCAGGTACAGTAGCATCAGAACTTGTTGAAGCAATAACTATTCCGTCGGGGTTTTTGGAAATAACATCTTCAAGGATAGCAACCTGCTGAGCGATATCTGCTTCAGATGGCGGACCGTAGGTTGTGACCTTTACCAGATCAGGATGCTCTGCTTCATAATTTTTAGCGCCAACAAGCAGATACTGCCAGAAATCTGAGTCTGTAGCTTTGATAACAACTGCGATTTCATATGGTTTTTCTCCAGCTGGACCTGATGCATCCTGCTGTCCTGCAGCGAATAGTGTGCCTGCTATCATTAGCATCAGTACACCAATTCCAATTCTCCTTACTAAATTCATATTAAATCCTCCTGATTTATTTTTAACTTCATACGAAGTTGAGTTATCTAATGCAGAAAGCATGCCAATCTTTAAAATGAGGGAATTGAACTTAAAAGGTTCAAATAATTTAAAAAATAACTCCTATACAGTAGAAGGCGTGTAGCGATATAAGACATGTAGTCTGTACATGTCTTACGGACATGTAGTGTTTTCATTCATTTTTCACCTGTAATCATCTGCATTCAGGTTGTACTTTTTCAGTTTGTTATAAAGCGTACTTCGGGCTACACCCATAGCTGTTGAAGCGGAACGTAAATTACCATGATGTTCAACCAGGAGCTCTCGAATATATTCAATCTCCATATCACTTATACTTGATGGATGTCCTCCCGCTGAGGACTCCCTGAAGACTTGTAAATCTGTATCTTCCGTTTGTTTAATTATTGAGTCCGGGAGGTCTGCAGCTGTTATCTGATTATCCCGGGTTATGAGAACTGCGCGTTCGACTGTATTTTCCAGCTCCCTGATATTTCCCGGCCAGCTGTATTTTCTCAAAGCATCAGCTGCTTCTTCTGTAAAACCGTCAATTGTGTAGTTCATTTCCTTTGTGAACCGCTCAAGGAAGTATTCTGCAAGAATATCTACATCCGATATTCTTTCCCTAAGCGGAGGCAATGCAATTTGAAGTACATTCAGACGGTAGTAAAGATCTTTCCGGAAGTTTTTCTGGCTTATCTCCCATTCCAGGTTCTTGTTTGTAGCAGCAATTATTCTTACATCAACCTTGTTTGGGTGCCGTGCCCCGATTCGAAGGACGTTGCCTGTTTGAAGTACTCTCAGCAGGTTTGTCTGTGCATCAAGGGGCATCTCTCCAATTTCATCAAGGAACAGAGTTCCTCCGTCTGCAAGTTCAAATTTACCCGGGTTGCCGTTCTTTTTTGCTCCGGTAAAAGCTCCCCCTTCATATCCGAACAGTTCAGACTGTATGAGTTCCCTTGATAATGCGCCACAGTTTATTGCAACAAAGGGGTGATCTTTTCTCTTGCTGGCATTATGTATGGATTGTGCTATGAGTTCTTTGCCGGTTCCGCTTTCACCGGTGATTAGAACGTTTGTTGTATTTTTTGAGGCAAGATGGGCTATTTTCATCGATTTATCCAGGGGTTTCGAAACTCCGATTATATCTTCGAAATTATAAATAGCTTTGGAGCCTCCCGCAATATTGGCAAAATGCCTTATTGACTGGGCCTCCCTGATTCTTACAACCATCCTTTCTGTCTGTGAATTATTCTCAATAAAAGCTGTAGAAAACCCTAGATATGTATGCCTGTTTCCTATCTTTACAGGTATTTCGTAATTATCAAGTTGAATTTTGTTTTTTACAACACTTCTGAAATCATAGCTTGTAGTGATCACAGATGAGAGATCCAGACCTGACCAGTCACCTCTACGCTCAAGAATCTGCTCTGCCTTTCCATTGTTCTGGGTGATTACGCAGTTCCGGTCGGTAATTATCAGGCCGGTATCCAGAAGTTCGATAACTGTTTTCTGGAGGCTTGCCAGATTCTTATGCTCCCGAAGGATTACGTTCATCTCCATTTCTCTTTCGATAGCGTATGCAGCTGCAGAAACCATCCCCAGTGAATGTTCATGGCCATTTTCCATGGGGCATAATAGGTTCAGAGTTCCAATAAGAACATCATTTCTGCTTATCGGGACAGCATTGCAGTGCCAATGATGGTTATCCTTCAACCAGTGTTCTGCCCCTATTACTTGTACAGGCTGGGCAGTGGCTATAGCTATTCCTATACCGCCGGTTCCAACTGCTGATTCGGAGTGAACAGACCCTACAGCCGGGAAATTTTTCATCCCGGCGAGTTCTTCATTATAAAACGCTTCAAGAATGACCCCGTCTTCATCTGAAAGAGTTATTGTAGTAAGGCTTTTATTGATTATTTTATAAAGTTTATGAAGATGGGGCATTGCTGCTTTCAATAAATCAGTGCGCCTAAGTCGGCGCTTTTCGATTTCTTCATCATTGACCATTTTTATGCCGGAAAAAAGAGGATCTATTCCGTAGCGCCTGCTGCGTTCCCATGAGTCCGATATAATATTTCTGATATTCTCCGGAGATGATGTCGTTTTATCAACCGCAAAATTACGCCATATTTCAAATGGATCCATGTGAATCATCATATGTCTAAAAATGAGACATATCAAGCAATAAAATTCCAATGATATATTTTTTAACGGAAATTGATTCTTGACAACTGTCTTGTGGGTGTCTCAAAATAATACAGATAGAAAATATGGAGGCAATAATGAAACTCACAACAGAAAATTTTGCAAAAATAACAGATTTGGCTGTTGTAAAGGCTGAATCATCTATTACAGAACTTAAAAGAATGGTCGACCTTGCTCAAAACTGGGGATTTGCAGGAGTCTATAGCTTGCCCGCGCACATTGAGCTGTTGAAAACAATGTTAGGCTCTAATAGTAAAACCTTCATTGGAGGAGCTGTAGGGTTTCCTTCTGGAGGTGCCAGTACTTCAATGAAAATCAGGGAAACTGAAGATTTGCTTAAATCCGGTTGCGGCGAGATTGATATGGTTATAAATATCACATGGCTTAAGGCCGGAATGCTGAAGGAATTTGAAAATGATATTAGCGCTGTGGTCAAAGCTGCAAATGGAAGGATTTTAAAAACCATATTGGAAGTACATCACCTGACTGATGAAGAAATATTTACTGCATCAAAGATTGCTGCTGACTGCGGTGCAAGGTTCGTAAAAACCGCGACAGGCTGGGCAGAAACGGGAGCAAATTTTAAAAACGTCGGCATCATTAAAAAAGCCGTCGAAGGGACGGGGTGCGGGATAAAAGCTGCCGGAGGTGTCCGTGATATGAAAACAGCTCAGAAAATGGTCGAGCTGGGAGTCGGCCGTTTCGGATGTAGTCTTGATTCTGCGGAATCAATTGTGAGAGAGCTTGCCGGAGAAGGACTGTAACTTTAAATATACTTTTCTAATCCTTTTCTTTTTGAGAACTAATACTCTTTTAATATCCGCGTACTGGTATTACAATAAATTAATAAAAAAATAAAAAGGAGTAAAAAGGAGTAAAAAGATGAAAAGAAAACTATTACCAGTCTTTTTTTCACTACTCGCAGCAGTTCTGTTGATCACAGGCTGTCTGAGCACATCGAATCCGGAGATGGATTACACCGGTGACTTCACGCTTAAAATCATCGAGACAACAGACATACACGGTTCGATCTTTCCCTATGATTTTATCAACGACAGGGAATCAAAAACATCGCTGACTCAGGTGATGAGCTATGTCACTTCCGAGAGAAAGAAAGAAGGTCAGAAAGTTCTATTTCTTGACAATGGAGATATACTTCAGGGCCAGCCGGTAGTTTACTATTCAAACTTCGTAGCAACTGATAAACAGCACATAGCAAGTCTTGTGATGAATTATGCAGGCTATGATGCCGGTTCTGTAGGTAACCACGATGTAGAAGCCGGGCATGATGTTTATGATAAGTTGTTAGATGAGTTTAACTTCCCATGGCTTGCTGCTAATGTAATAGATAAATCAAACGGTGAACCCTATTTTACTCCCTACACAATCATCTGGAAGGGCGGAGCAAAGATTGCTGTGCTTGGCATGTGTACTCCGGGTGTTCCAACCTGGCTGCCTGAAAACCTCTGGGAAGGTATGGAATTCAAGGGGATGGTTGAAACCGCTGAAAAATGGGTTCCGAAAATCCTTGCAGATGAGAAGCCGGACCTTCTGATAGGCCTTTTCCATGCCGGAACAGATTTCACATATGACGGTTATGCAGAAGGTGATGTTCTAAACCCGAATGGTGTCGAGCTTGTAGCTAAGGCGGTATCAGGATTTGATGTAATTCTCACCGGACATGATCATCAGTCACATAATTACACGGTTAAAGACCCTTCAGGAAATGAAGTTTTAATTGCAGGCGGAACAAATGCCGCAAGAAGTATAGCTTCTGTAAGTGTAAAAATGAGCTATGACAAGGCATCAAAATCATGGAACAAGGATATAAGTGCTGAAATAATTGAGGGAGATACACTTCCGGTTGATGCAGCATTTGCTGCAGAGTTTGAAGGTGTAAAACAGGAAGTTAAAGATTTTGTTGCAAAGTCGATAGGTGAATTTACAGCAACAATAGGTACGAGAGAGGCCATGTTCGGCGATTCACCCTTTGTTGACCTGATTCACAGAATCCAGCTTGAACTCACCGATGCAGATGTTTCATTTGCAGCACCTCTTTCCTTCGACGCCACAATCAAGGAAGGAAAGGTTTATGTACGCGATATGTTCAAACTTTATCAGTATGAAAACCTTCTGTACACCATGAACCTTACCGGTCAGGAAATCAAGGATTTTCTCGAGTATTCATATGCCAACTGGTTCGGAACAATGACCGGTCCTGATGACCGTCTAATCAATTTCAAGCGTGATGATGCCGGAAAGATGATATACAACGAGAGATACTCTTCATACGATACCGCAACCCGCTACTATAACTACGACTCAGCCGCCGGAATCGACTACACAGTTGATGTTTCAAAACCTGCCGGTCAGAGAGTCGCAATCAAGGGCTTCTCAGACGGCAGAGCCTTTAAAATGGATGAAACCTACCTCGTCGCCATCAACTCATACCGTGCAAGCGGCGGCGGCGGACACCTTACCCGCGGTGCCGGACTTACCGATGAAGAGCTTGAAACAAGGATGATGTCTTCAACACTTCAGGACCTCCGCTACTATCTGATGACCTGGATTGAAAAGGAAGGAACTGTAAAACCTGCAGCTATCGGCAACTGGTCAGTAGTACCAGCAGACTGGTGGAATGCTGCTAAAGTTGTTGATTACAAGATTCTTTATGAAGGACTCATGGTAGACTGAGTTTTCCCGTAAAATCAGATATGAAACCGGCTGGAAGTTTATTCCAGTCGGTTTTTTTCTTGACTTGATGTAAAAAACATTTTACATTAAATGTAAAACATATTTTACATTTGGAGTCTGTAAATGAAAAGAGAAACATATTCAAAAATCCTTCCGATTGGGATTGTTCTGCTTATACTTTCCGGTTTTATTCTTCCTGTTATTTTTCCGGGACTTACCCTGCAGGGAATGTGGATTTATGCGCTTTCAGCTGCAGTATTGCTGATTATAATCGACAGACTGTCGGTCCGAAAAGTTGCTGAGTCTCTTGGAGATGAACGAACTCGTTCTCTAGCCGAAAAAGCCATGTTTGTCTCATTTCGGATACTTACACCGCTAATATTTATATTCGGATTTTTTGTAATGAATGTCTTTCCAGATTTTACTGAACTTAAATTTATCGGAATGGGCGCAGTCCTTACGGTGTCCATACTATCTGGTGTTTTTGGTCTTTCATATGCATTACTTGCCAGGAAGGGATGATGATTATAAACAGGGTAGCTGAGCTTAGGAAGAATGCGGGCTGGACCCAGGAAGAGTTCGCTACTAGGCTAAATGTAACACGACAGACAATTATTTCCCTTGAAAAGAACCGCTATGTTCCCTCACTGGAGATGGGTTTCAAGGTTGCCTTGCTTTTCGGAAAAAATATTGAGGATGTTTTTACTTATTCTGAGTAAAGTGTGGACGTATAGTTCTAATATTTGATAGTATTGAACATATGTTTATAACTGTCTTCCAGACAATGAAGGAGTCCCTCTGATGGTAAAACTTTCAGCAGAAGTTCTGACTGCCATTGAAAAAACAAAACCAACATGTATTGCAACCGCAGATAAAAACGGAGTACCCAACCTTGTGTATGTCACATATATCAAGGCTGTTGATGATAAGACACTTGTGGTTGCAGATAATAAATTTGTAAAAACCCGTTCAAACCTCGACAGCAATCCGGTTATGAGTGTTGTTGTACTTGATCCGGATACAAAAAAAGCCTATCAGATTAAATGCAGCGCAGAATGCGTTACAGAGGGGATAGGTTATGATGAAGTTGCAGACTGGGTACATGAGAACCGTCCGGAAATGACACCAAACGCAGCTTTCTATCTTAAACCATTCGAAATCTACTGCGGCGCTGAAAGGCTGGCTTAGTCTCCAGTTCTCAATCTATCCTGTAAGTCAGAGACAAAATCGGAATCGGGATGAAGGTATAGTTTTCATCGGTGAGCCCGTGGGCAACATACCTTCCTGATTCCTGTTCAATAATTACGGGAACAACAGCGCCGATATCCCAGCTGAGCTTTTCACCTGCAATCCTGAACGTAACCGCAGGCGTAATCAGCATCGGTACAGGATCCCAGGCTGTTGTCTCTTCAGTGAATTCCCCTGATGAACTGATCATTTCTCCCCAGATTATCCAGGTTTCGGTTACAAGGGCGGTTGTATCTGAGAATATCCATTTACCGCCCAACGCCAGAACTGCTGCGTCAAAGGAAAAGTCAGTTTCATCAAAGGTAAAAGCACCTCCGCCGCCTATAGTGAAATTATTCTCCGGAGTCCCATATGAGAAAATAGTGTAGGGTAGAAGTATTCCGGTAAATTCGAGCCAGGAAACCCCTCCGAAGGTACCGACAGACAGCGCAGCTTCCTCACTGAGTTTCTGAATATGTCTTGCACTTAATATTGCTCCTGGTACACTTATTCCTCCCCACAGCGTGAAGTGTTCACTTAATCCGTAGCTCATTGTAACAGCTGCAATTTCCTGGTCGGCAACGTGGAATTCTCCGGGTTCCATTGCAAAGCCGGTTGGCATTACGATAAGACGGTTTGATGCTGAATCACGGAACAGACTCTTTTTATCAGTTCCGGGGGCAACTTTCAGTACCTCGGTTATGGACTTCTTATAAATCCGGATAACCTCACCGCTGAACGCTATTATTGTTACAAAATCATCATCAACCTCATAAACAATCCCTTGAAATGCAGTGTCATCCGTTGTGATTATTCTTACCTGTGAATCAACTGCCGAAGACAGATCAGCGACTGTAATCTCTTCAAACTGGGTATAAGCAGGAATAATTGTGAATAAAAATATTAACAGGATTGCAATTTTTTTCATAAGTCTCTCCTTCCGCTAATGCAGTAAAGGAATGAATTTGCCTGATAATTAAAATTTAACCCATAAACCGGCCTGATGCAATTAAAACCGAACCGATTCCCCAACGTTATCGAATTTTAACTTGTTTTCAGATTATTCATCCTTTATGCTATTAGTAGAAGACGGAGGGATGCTATGGAAGAGAGAAGAAAAGACAAACGCACACATATTGAATGGCCTATATACCTCAGGTCCAGAAGCAATCATCGTCAGATAGGCGGGGTTGATGATATTTCACTCTCGGGGCTGAAAATTCACTTCAATGAAGACTCCATACCAGTGGAAGATACCGGACTTTTCGATCTGTATCTATGCCGCATGGATAATCCTATGGATCTGCTTAATATTACCGGTAAACCTGTGTGGATAAGAAAAAAGCAGCCCTCACTTTTAATGGGTCTTGAAGTTAATAATATGACTGAGCGTGCAAAGGTAATGCTGCGTGATTTTATCAGCCACCAGGAAAAGCTGTCTCTTGAGATGGATTTGGAAGTTTAGTCTGAAAATCTGCCGACGGCTTTAATGCCTTAGATTTTGAAAAATTTCATGGTAGCATTCAGTGTTCCGGCTTCTCCGGACAGTCTGTCTGTAGAAGTTGCGGCCTGTTCCACGAGTGCTGCATTTTTCTGAGTATTTTCATCAAGCGACTGTAAGGCTGAATCTATCTGTTCAATACTTGCAAGCTGCTGTTTTAAAGCTGTAGATATTTCACCGACATGTTCATTTACCTGCCTGAATGAGTTGTCAATTTCTGTTAGAACTTTTGCAGTACTTTCTGATATATCCACTCCCTCGCTTGTTTTCTTCCCGCTGGTTTTGATAATTTTACCAATCTCCGCAGCTGCATTATTGGAGCGCTTAGCAAGTTTTCTTACCTCAACTGCCACCACTGCAAAGCCCTTACCGTGTACTCCGGCTCTAGCGGCTTCAATAGAAGCATTTAAAGCAAGCAGGTTCGTCTGAAAAGCTATGCTGTTTATTACTTCAAGTATGGCCGAAATCTGAACACTTGATTTACTTATTTCATTCATTGATGTCTTCAGCATCTCTACAGATTCTGAACCTTTTGCTGATCTGTCCAGCGCAATATCCGCCAGTTTCACTGCTTTTTCGGTATGATCTGCATTATGCCGCACAGAAGATGCCATCTCTTCCATAGCTGATGAGGTTTCTTCAAGCGCAGCTGCCTGCTGCTCTGTTCTGAGTGAGAGGTCCTGATTTCCCTTTGCTATTTCCGCACTTGAGGTTGCTACCTGTTCTGCTGCGGTCAGGGTTGATGAGATAACTTCCTTGAGCTTCTCAACCATGTCGATTGTATTCTTGTAAACTCCTGAAAGGTTTCGGCTTTTGTCATAATTGAAGCTTAAATCACCATTTTTAATGAAATGTGTTATATCTTCAATTTCTCCGGGTTCACCGCCCAGCTGCAAAAGCATATTTTTTATAAAGAAAACTGAAATAAAAAAAGTTATCAGAAGTACAGCCAGTGTAAATATACTTAAACTGATCAGTATAAATCTTGCATTAGCCTTCAACTCAGATGCCTTCTGTTTCAGATTCTCCGCCAGTGCATTATCGATCAGTTTCAGCTGATTGATTTTCATGGTAATTGTATCAAACCAGAATGTCGGAGATATTCCAAAATTTCCCTCACCGTATTTGTTCATGGCTATAGCACGCATGCTTTCAACCTCACCGAATGACGGATGCTTAATCAGTTCATTATAGATTTTTAAATCTTCATGTGATGCCGTGCTGATAAAATTATTAATAAATACTTCCTGATTTGCTATCAGTGAAACCAGTTTTTCAAACATCCCCGGGCCGAATGAATCTGCTGCAAAGGTATTTGAAAGAACCGCTCTCTCAATTCCAGCCCGTTCTTTAGCCTGTAGAAAGTTAACATAGGCAAACAGCCGTGCTGAAATTTCTCCCTCGGTACTGATTTTTGCACCGAAGCTTATTATCTCAAGCAGCTTTGCGTTCATGGCAGTATAGTAGTCTATTGCATCAGCAGATTTTATGCTGAGTCCATCAACACTGCTTCTGATTGTTTCAAGTTTTGATAAATCTGTTTCAATAGCGGACAGAAGCTCGGTGAGATCCTGATCGAATCGTCTTAAATTGAAACCATGCAGAAAATCCCTGTACTCTGCAAGCCGGCCATCTGTGAGCTTGCGCTGAGCAGTAAGCTCTTCCCTGAATTCTGTACCCGACGCTCCCAGAAATCCCGCGGTGCGGCCTCTTTCTTTCTGTGTTTCATGAACCAGCGCGCTTATCCTCACCGCAAAATCAGTCAGCTGCTCAAGTGTCTTCATTTCGGTATATATATTGATTTTTTCGGTGATTGATGAAAATGAGAAGTATATGACACCGATTACAGGAAGAATGAGAATGAGAATTAATTTCGATTTAAATTGAATTTTATCAAGGACACTCATATTTACACCTTTTTACAATGATAGGAAATGAGATAAAGGTGTTCAAGTTTTTATCTGAAAAATTGATTATTATTCATAATTAGACTCAAAATGATAGATTCTTGTAAATTTATCGTATTACAAGAATACTGCAGATTCGGGTATCTACTGTTCCAGGATTTTCTATAGGAGTTTTTCTAATCGTAGTTATAATAAATACTTTCTAAATTTGAATGATCACCTTTTTCTGTTAATTTCTTCAGCAGAGAGCCGGTGAATCCGCCTAATTCATATTTTGAAAAATCTGATAATTTTGTCCAGACATATTCTTCCGCTTCATCATTCAGAATAACGTCCGAGCTTTTTGAGTCGCATCTGTAGTCAATAAAAATGAAATGTCTGTCCTTATAAAATTCATTGCTGTAAAAACATTCCTTAATTCCCAGCAGCTTGATGTTAAATATAGATAAACCGGTTTCTTCAAGAATCTCTCGTTTCAATGCTTCTTCAAGTTTTTCACCATACTCTACATGTCCTCCGGGAATTATATATTTGTTATCCCATTTATGAGATCTGCAGAGTAAAATTTCGTTTTCCGGATTAAAGATTACGGCACTTACTGTTACTTCAGGATATTTCATACTACCTCTTTGTTTCAGGGTATAAAAAAAGTTTATTCGTCAAAACCGAATAAACTTCAAACTATAGCAGGGACAGGATTCGCCTTACATGTCTCGGCCTCCTGCCTCAACATTCCAGGCCGCCTTCATTCGCTGGCGTCCGACTTCGTGTCGGACTTCCCCCGCTTTCGCTCGGCGCTCATTCCGGTTCGAATCTGACATAAAAAAACGGTCATCCTTATTAGGGACAACCGTTAAACAATTTAGCAGGGACAGGATTCGAACCTGCGACCTCCGGGTTATGAGCCCGACGAGCTGCCAGCTGCTCTACCCTGCGTCGTAGTGTATGAGGAATATAATGGTATTACGGGATTCTGTCAACCATTTCCTGTAAAAAGAATTAAATAGTTTTTAAACGGTGGATACTCAGCTGCGGCCGTTTAACAGGTCGGACTGAATCGCCCGGTTAAGCAGTTTTTTAAGGATTATTCCGCATATCAGAAGCAGTGGAATAACCAGGAAACTGAGCACCGTTCCTGTGAAAAGGAAAAAATCGTAAAGCCCGTGAATTATAACCGCGTAAATCAGTCCGGCATACATATCCTTCTTCTGTCTGAACTTGCTGAGTCCAATATAGTAGCCCATTATTCCCGAGGCAACTGCATGCAGAGGTACGGCAGTGAATGCCCTTACCAAAACCACTGCTGTTCCTCCGGAGCTGTAGAGTATGTTTTCAAAGCAGGCAAAACCCATACTTGCGGTAATTGCGTACACAACCCCGTCTGTAATCTCATCAAACTGCGGTTTATTATAAACAAAGGTTTTTACAACTAGAAGCTTTGTCGTTTCTTCAACAAGCGCCGCCATAATGAAGGCTCTGGCAAATATAGCTGTTAGAGGATCGCTGATGTAGGTAAACGGCTCGATAAAATGTTCGATCAGTCCGGCAGGAATGACAGAGAAAAATCCTATTATAAAAACCTTCCAGATAAGTACAGCCGGTTCAGGCTTCTTATCCTTCCGATAGAAATAAATCATCAGAAGCACCGCGGGAATAACTGCCAGAAGTATGTTTACAATAAGGATTGTCACCTAAGAAACATATTATGCCGTACATGCTTTGTAAAGAACTTTATTTATTATCAAAATAAAATTATTTGACGCTTTCTAAACTTCTAATTATTTTATCATTATGAGATACGATAAATTAACTCTTAAGGTACAGGAAGCGCTCCAGGAAGCGGATTCAATTGCTAGAGACTATAACCATACAGGGATAGATATACCTCATTTCTTCAAGGCTCTGTTAGAGCAGGAAGGGGGTGTTATCCCGCCCCTCCTTGACCGGATCGGAGCCGATAAGGCGATAATTCTCTCTGAAATTGAACAGATTCTGGAAAAAACACCTAAGGTTTACGGCGACAGCGCCCAGGTAGGGCTTGTTCCTGCCCTGAGCAATGTTATTGCCCAGGCTGAAAAGGAATCCCATAAACTGAAGGATGAGTTTACCAGCTCTGAACATATCCTGCTGAGTATTCTTGGTACAGACAGTCAGACGGCGGCCGTTCTTAAAAGAGCAGGCGTAAGCCGTGATGCAGTGCTGGGGTCACTCAAAGCTCTAAGAGGAAACCAGCGTGTAACAGATCAGAACCCAGAAGAAAGATACCAGGTTCTGCAGAAATACTGCAAAGACCTCACAGAGCTGGCAAAGAAAGGAAAACTTGACCCGGTAATCGGGCGCGATGAAGAAATCCGGCGTGTAATGCAGGTTCTTTCCAGAAGGACAAAGAATAACCCCGTTCTCATCGGTGAACCAGGAGTAGGTAAGACTGCTATTGCCGAGGGCCTTGCAGGACGGATTATATCCGGGGATGTCCCCGATTCTCTCAAGAACAAGAAGCTGCTTGCATTGGATCTCGGTGCCCTTATCGCAGGCGCTAAATTCCGTGGAGAGTTTGAGGAAAGGCTCAAGGCTGTAATCGCAGAGATTGCCGAGGCTGAGGGCGAAATCATCCTCTTTATTGATGAGCTTCATACCCTCGTGGGCGCAGGTGCGGCCGAAGGCTCTACCGACGCGTCAAACCTCCTGAAGCCCGCACTCGCACGCGGAGAACTTCATGCAGTGGGCGCTACAACCCTCGACGAATACCGCAAGCACATAGAAAAAGACCCGGCGCTTGAAAGGCGTTTTCAGCCGGTATTCACAAAGGAACCCTCGGTTGAGGACTCAATTTCAATTCTCCGCGGACTGCAGGAGCGTTACGAAGTCCACCACGGTGTACGGATCAAGGATGAAGCTCTAATTGCAGCCGCAGTCCTTTCCGACCGCTATGTCACATCGCGGTTTCTGCCTGATAAGGCCATCGATCTGGTTGATGAGGCGGCAAGCCGGCTAAAGATGGAGATTGAAAGCCAGCCGACCGAACTTGACCAGATTGAGCGAAAGATTCTGCAGCTCAATATTGAGAAGCAGGCACTTTCCCGCGAAGAAGACGATGCCTCGGCTGAAAGACTGAAGAATATCGAGAAGGACCTTTCTAAACTCAAAACAAAGCGTGATGCTATGTTTCTGCAGTGGCAGAATGAGAAGAATATAATCGATGAGATCCGGGCCCTTAAAGCCGAACTCGAAGAGCTCAAAATAGATGAAGTGCGTTACGAGCGTGAAGGTAATCTCAGCAGGGCTGCTGAAATAAAGCATGGTCTTATACCTGGAAAACAGGCCCTTATTAAGGAAAAAAGCGAGGCTCTTGAGGGGCTGCAGAAGGGGAACAGTCTCCTGCGTGAGGAAGTCGAAGAAGAGGATATCGCCCGCGTTGTTTCAACATGGACCGGAATCCCCGTTTCAAAGATGCTTGCATCTGAAATGGAGAAGTATCTTAAGCTTGAAGAGATACTCGAGCAGAGAGTCGTAGGTCAGGATACTGCAATTGAAGCCGTCTCGGATGCTATCCGCCGTAACAAAACCGGCCTTTCAGATGATTCAAGACCGCTTGGTTCATTCATCTTTATCGGTCCAACAGGCGTAGGCAAGACCGAGCTCGCAAAAACTCTGGCCGAGTTTCTGTTCAGTGATGAGAAGGCTCTAACAAGAATCGACATGAGCGAATACATGGAGAAGTTCTCGGTCTCAAGACTGATTGGTGCCCCTCCGGGATATGTCGGCTATGATGAGGGCGGACAGCTGACTGAAGCAGTCAGGAGAAGACCGTATTCGGTTGTCCTTTTCGATGAAATTGAGAAGGCTCATCCTGATGTATTCAACATCCTCCTGCAGATGCTTGATGACGGCCGTCTTACAGACAGCCAGGGAAGGGTAGTGGACTTCCGCAATGCGATCATTATCATGACAAGCAACCTCGGAAGCGAACTGCTGCTTCAGGCTGACAATCCTGACGATGTCCGGGGCGATATCGACAGGCTGCTTAAGTCGACCTTCAAACCGGAGTTCCTTAACCGCATCGATGAAATTATTTCATTCAAACGGCTTGGTCAGGATCAGATACATAAGATCGTAAGCATCCAGCTTAAAATTCTGATAAAGAGGCTTGAGGATAAGAAAATAAGCCTTCAGATAAGTGATGAAGCAGTTGATCTTCTTTCGAAGGAGGGTTTCGACCCTGCTTTCGGGGCAAGGCCGCTGAAGAGGACCATTCAGAATCTTCTGCAGAACCCTATGGCAAAGAAAATGCTGGCCGGAGAAATAAAGGAAGGCGATACGGTTAATGTATCTGTGATTGACGGAGTTCTTTCATTCAGCTGAAATATATAATTCTGAACTTTCAGGCATCGTTTTTATACGGTGCCTTTTTTTTATCTTTATAGATGATTACATATATGATATCGTTTGCTTGTATACAATATGACATTTGTAATGATAGAATTCGGGAGGTCCACTGATGGTTGAAGAAACAAAAGAGCTGTGTTCACTGCTGTGCAGGGGAACGCAGATTTCTTCTCTGCAGGGAATTGCAGACCTGGCCTACGAAGTGCTTGGCAACCCGGTATTTATCGAAGACAGGGCTCAGGTCAAGCTTGCATATTCAAAAAATGTTCAGATAGAAGACCCTTCATGGAGACAGACTATCATCGATGAGGGCGGTCAGCAGCCTCTTAGGCAGGCGCAGATTAAAGAGGTTGAATCCGCCCATATGGGCTCAATAAAAAGCCATCTCCCGGTAATAGTTGAAGACAGCCATCTTCCTATTCCCAGGCTTATAAAAACACTCACTGTGGGCGGTGTCCATGTAGGCACAATGATCTCCCCGGCCTACTGCAGGCCGTTTAAAGAAGAAGATATTGAGCTGATGGAAATCCTTTCCTACTATGCCATCGTTCAGCTTCAACGCAGAAATTACAATATTTCATCAAATAAAAGATCTGTTGAAAACTTCCTTATCCGACTTCTGAATAATGAAAAGGTGCCTAGTGAGGCCATGCAGGAATATATTAAAATTCTCGACTGGAACAGCCGCCCCTATAATTATGTAATAGTTATATGTTCAAGGAAAGATCAGGAGACCGCTCCTATCAAGGATATTATTCACGCCTTTCAGTATACAAATTGCTGCAGGACTATGATTTACAACAATCTGATAGTCAGAGTCTATAATTCAGAAAACTGGATAAGCGACTGGGAGAATGAGGATCCGGGGATGACTGATCTTCTGAAGAAGCATAACCTGATAGCCGGAATAAGCAGGAGCTTTCCCGATCTGAGCGAGCTTTATGACCATTTTCAGCAGGCCCGCTGTATGCTCGATGTTGCATCAACGCTCAAAAACGGCAGTTTGTATTTCGCCTACAACGAAAATTCCATATACCATATGTTTGATACTGCGTCCGGGCTGTATGATCTGAAGCAGTTCTGTCATCGTAAAATTCTTGCTCTTGAGGACTATGACATCAAGCATAAGACCGATCTTGTTCCGACACTGCACATGTATCTCGAGTCTTTGCGCAGTATTTCAAAAACAGCGGAAATAATGAAAATTCACAGGAACACTGTATCATACCGGATAAACAGGTGTCTTGAATTGCTTGATACCAGAATTGATGAAGGAAATGAGATGTTTTCTTTTATTTTTTCATTAAGGATACTGGAATACAGCAATAAAAAACGGGGCCAGGCGGCCCCGTTTTAGGGTAGAAGCTGTTCCGGATAATCGATACAGCAAATTGATTATTTAATTTTTGGAATCAGCTGAAAGATATCTGTCAATCGAAGCTGCTGCCTCTTTTCCTTCCGCAACTCCCCAGATAACCATACTCTGGCCGCGTCGAGCATCACCGCATGCAAAAACTTTATCAACACCTGTGCTGTAGTCATCTTCATCCGCAGAGATATTTCCCTTTTTGTCGATCCTGATTCCAAGCTCTTTAAGTACTCCGGTATCCGGACCGGTGAAACCCATGGCTGTAATGACCATGTCGGCCTTCCATGTTTTTTCTGTACCCTCGGAATCCTTTGTTTTTACAGCCTCAACAGTTCCTTCAGGGGTTTTGATGATTTCTTCAGTGAAGATGCTGTAAATTCTCGGGTCTTCATGGAATTTGCTGATAGCTTCTTCCTGACCGTATTCAGTCTTGAAGATTTTGGGCCATTCCTTCCAGGGCAGCTTTTCTGCTCCCGGAGCCACATCCGGTTTAGGGCTTATTTCAAACTGGTAAACTGAGGCGGCACCCTGACGGACAGCAGTTCCCAGACAGTCTGTCCCTGTATCACCGGCACCGATTATTATTACGTTCTTTCCTGCAGCATTCAGCCCGGGATCAATAACATATCCATCCTCGATAGCATTCTTAGTGCCGGCTTTGAGGTATTCAACCGCAGGAATAATTCCCACGGCGTCACTTCCGGGAATCTGAAGCTTTCTGCTTTCTGCAGTTCCAATTGCAACAAGTACCGCATCATAACCCTTAAGCAGATCCGCTGCCGAAATATCCTTTGAAACCTCGGTGCAGCAGATGAATTTTACACCCATCTCTTTCATCAGACCAAAACGCTTTGTCAGAAGTTCCTTGTCGAGCTTCATGTTCGGAATTCCGTACATCATCAGTCCGCCGGGCTCTTCCTGTTTTTCAAAAACTGTTACAGCATGTCCATTCCGCATAAGATCCCATGCCGCTGATATTCCGGCGGGCCCCGCGCCGATAACGGCTGCCTTTTTTCCTGTTGAGGGGGCTATTTTTATTCCGTTATTTTTTCCGGCGTATCTGTCTGCCAGAAAGCGCTCCAGTCCACCAATGCTTACTGATTCATGCTTTATGCTTCTGGAGCATTCACTCTCACACTGCTTAGCCTGGTCGCAGACCCTGCTGCAGACTTCGGGAAGGGGGCTGTTCGAATTCAGCAGTTCCCATGCTCCGTCGAAATCCTTTTCACTAATCTTTTTATTTATTTCCGGAATCGGGTTATGAATAGGGCAGTTTGCCGCGCAGTACTGTCCGGGACAGTTCATGCATCTTAGAGCTTCCATTACTGCCAGATCGGCGGTATAACCGGTTTTAATCTCATTGTAATTATCAATTCTGACTGACGGAGCCTGAGCCGGCATTGCGGTTTTCTGCGGTGTCATGTCAGGTTTTCTTATGTTTGTACTCATTGCTTTCCTCGTTATTTATTCAGCTTATCTATGTATTCAGACGCATTTCCGCCGGACAGAAATGAAGAGGCTGTAGCCCATGTCAATTCTGATATCGGAGCAAGTTCTCCCTGAATATGCATTGCTGATGTAGCATCACCTACACCGTAGAGTCCCGGAATAACTGAGCCGTCTTCTCTTGTTACCTCGCATTTAGGGTTTACTCTTAATCCGCCGAAGGCTCCTTCAGAAAAGCGCTGTCCGTAAATAGCGTAGTAAGGGCCAGAGCTTTCAAGTTCAATGAGATTTTTCTCTGGCTTGCTGAATTCATCATCCTTGCCTGCTTTACAGAATCCGTTATATTTTTCTACAGTTTCGGCCAGTTTGGCTGAATCTATTCCAAGTTTTTCAGCAAGTTCTTCAATAGTATTCGCCTTGTATACCGGGGGTTTCGGTAAAGCAATTTCTTCATCAAGATCCTGCTGATAGCACTCATAAACAATTTTTTCCTTAGCCAGCGCCGGATCGTTAATGTACTGTTCTGCAATCCTGTCTATTCCTGCCTGACTGTAAATGCCCCAGGTGATTTCCTTTGGCTGATCCTTAATTGTGAATCTTCCTGTCATCAGTCCACCGGTTTCATCCTGCCAGCGTTCTCCGTTAAGATTAATCCAGAGGCTTGTAGGGTGCTCAAGAATCCTGTAAAGACAGTAGCTGAACGGATGGTGAGCCGGTCCGAAGGTTGATACGAACATCCGCTGCGGATCAGGTTCTACACCAAGTTCCTGCAGCATATCGATTGCATCTCCCGTGTCTGAGGGCACTGAGAAGCGGTGTATAGGGGTTTCGCAATCGAAGAAATTGAAATACTTCTGCAGCTTTTCGTCGCTTCTTCCCATTCCGCCGGTGGCAAGAACAACGGCTTTAGCCTTGATGTTGATGATTCCGCCTGCATCTTCGGCTGTTACACCGGTTACTGCCCCGCTCTCATCAACAGTCAGATGTTTTGCTGCGGTTTCGGTCATTATCTCAACATTAAGCTTCTGCTCCCTTATTGTTTTAAACATCTGGTACTTTATGAATGTTCCTGCCCAGCCTGGGCCGATAGCCGGATCCCTGCAGAGCAGGTTATGATACATTCGGTCGGGAAAAACAATCATCGCCGACGTATACATCGGTCCTACATTTCTCTGTGAGCCCAGAGATACAATATCAAAATGTTTTTCAGTCTCCGGGAACTGAAGCAGCCAGTCAAAGAACTCTCCCGAGGTATAAACAGCAGTTTCAATCAGTTCTTTTTCAATTTTTTTGCCTGATCTGTTCCAGAACTCCTCAACGGCATCTACCCTTACATCTTCAAAGTTGTCTCTTTTATGAAGTTCGGTGTATACAGGGAAAAACATGTGAGCGTAATCGGTATTACCGCCGGTCTTTTTTGACTTTTCAAGCACTATGACCTTTTTGCCGGTCTGAGCGGCTCTAACTGCTGCGATCATTCCTGTTCCGGATCCGCAGACAACCAGATCGCATTCCATATCAAAGGGTTCGTGTTTTTCTATTATAACATCCGCATCAATATCTTTTATGCTTGCTGTATGACAGAGTTTTTCGCATAACCCGCATTCAACGCATTTATCCTGATCTATTTCATACTTAAGACCTGCATAGTTTATGGCCTGCATGGGGCATTCCATAGCACAGTTGTGGCATCCGACACAGGTATCCGCAATTTTGTACATTGTATAAAGTCTCCTATTCAGTGTAATGCTATTATAGTGGACACCGGAAAAGCAGACATCATGCCCCCAGCACAAATTCCGAGAGCTTTTTGTGCTGAGATGTGATATAAAAGCAGGGCCGCAACCTGTTTAATGCTCCCACATACGCCGATTTGGTCTTTGCGCACAAATCAGCAGGATTTTTTGTTCTTCCGTCATGTAGATAAGTAAATATCGGGATTTTATAATGTGCATCAATATCAATAAAAGCATTAATGCCTAGTTAGTATCTGGTTAAATTGTATGCGGATTACCGGGGCGGATGTCTTTTAAAAAGAATAGGAGGGCTATATGTCTATAGCACTATCAGTATTTGGAGTCCTGTTAGGGTTTGTTATGCTCATTCTCCTGACATACAAGGGACTGCATCTTTCCTGGGTATCAATAATCGTCGCCCTGATTTTGATGATCACCAGCGGACTTGCAATCGGCAAATCATGGGATGAAACAATCAACAAGGGTATCGGAATGATGGCAGGAACACTCATACCGCTGTTCCTGGCGGGCGCAACGTTCGGAAAAATCGTATCAGTCAGCGGTGCGGCGGATTCCTTCGCCAAAACAGTTCTCCGTGCACTCACCGGAAACCTGTCAGCACCTAAAAAAAGACTCGTGGGCGCTTTCCTCATTATCCTTATGGGTGTTCTTATGGCCTATGCGGGTATTGATAACTTTGCAATTCTTTTCACACAGATAGCAATTGCAGCTAGTGTTATGCATGAGGTAAACATCCCCCGTCGTTTTATTGCAGTTCTTATCATCCTAGGTTCAACCGTAGGCGGTGCGCTTCCGGGTACTCCGTCAATAATAAATATATTTGCTGTTCAGTTTCTTGTTGATACAAGCGCTATGGCAGCTCCGGCAATTGCTATTACCGGCGGACTTTTTATTCTTGTTGCATCCCTCTGGGGAATGTCAAGAATGTGGGAAAAAGATGTAGCTGCAGGTCATAATTTTGAGTTCGGACCCCTTTCACAGGCAAGGTTTGAAGAAAAAAACCTTCCCCCATGGTTTTTTATCCTTATTCCTACAGCAGCCATCTTTGTTTGTTTTAATATTCTGCACCTCAGTCCCTTCTTTTCACTTCTTGTAGGTGTCGGTATTTCAGTTCTTCTGTTCTACCCGTACATGCCTTATAATGAGGAATCAGGAAAGAGCAAGCCGATTGCAAAACTCAACAAGCTTGTTGAACAGTTCAACAGCGGTGCTGAAATTGCGGGTATTCCGGCAATTATCCTCATCAACATGGCTCTCGGTCAGCTTATCTCATCAACTCCGGCTTTCGGATGGATGGTACAGGGGATCGGCGGAATGCAGGGCTCGATCAGTCCCTACATACTCTTTGCAGTTCTTTCAATCCTGATAATCGGTATTTCAGCCTCAATGTCCGGGCTTATCGTTATGTTCAACCTTGCTCATGACCTTTTTATTCCGGTTATGGGAATCAGCGCTATTGCTGCGCACAGAATTGTAGCATTCTCAGGCTTTGTTCTTGATACCCTTCCGTTTGGAACAATGGTTGTCGCAATAATGCTTCTTACCGGTATCAAGCAGAAAGAAGGTTATCCGCCAATCCTGTTTTCAACAGTCGGTGTTACAGCAGTAGCCACAGTGATAGTTACTATCATGGCTATGATAATGTACTAGACTGGATATAATAAAATATGAGAAGTTTTGCGGATATATTATTTCAGTCGATGATCAAACAGAACCCTGACCTTCTCCCGTTTGCGGATACATACGCTGCGACCGAGAATGGAAAACCCGGAGCTCTTGTAATGATGAGCTGCTGGAGCAGTGTTACAGGGCTGAATTATATAGCGCAATTCTTCTCAGATCCTGAAACAGGCCAGCTGTTTGTTACGGCAAATCTCGATGAGTCGGGAAAGCAGGCAATCTTTTTCGGGAGGCTCAGGATAGATGGCGGATTTATAAGTGAACTTGAACTCTATATCGTCCGTTCACGGGTTGACGCCGGATTTGTCTTTCTTCCCGAAGAAATGAAAAAGATTCCGCGGCAGTGGAGCTCTGATATTCCTGAAGCGCAGAAAGCCTCACGTGAAGAACTTCTTGCCGTAGGAAAAGCTGTCTTTGACGGAAGTTCCGGTGAGCAGTTTGAGGCCTCTGAACAAAGCGTACTCATGGAGATGGGCGGAATAGTATATGAAGATCCGGATTACCTTGAGGCAATCATGGATGAAAAAGCTGCTTCTGCGGGGCCTGTTACCATTCCTGCATCATTTATTTCGGGGCGCCCTTCAGATCCCAAAGCACGTGTTCTCATTGCAGATGCAGCGCAGGGAGTTGTGATTAGTTTCGGTGTAGTTCCCGGTTTTGTGTCTGCTTATATCGTTCCTGGTTCAACAGCTTCATGCTTTGTTCCTGCCTGTATGATTGATATGCACCGGAAAACCGTAGAGGCCGCGGATAAAACCGGCAGAAAAATCCTTAAGGAAATGCCGGCTACCGGTCTCACCGCCGAGATTGTATGCTTTCACTCAGGTAAGATTCAGGGAATTCATCGCTATGTGAGCGTCCAGGCCCCGGGGGTAGAGTCCTCCTGGGTTTGAAAAAATAAATAGAATTATTTAGTATAGGAGGACTCTTTCAGGTTCCTCTTTTTTTATATCAAATTGGTTGCAAGTCCGGAGGTATTTCGTGAATATAAACTGTGATGTTGCAGTAGTCGGCGGTGGCGCTTCAGGTATGGCTGCTGCAGCTGCTGCTGCCGAAGCAGGCGCAAGTGTGGTAGTTGTTGAAAAGAACAAAAAAGTCGGCGGCAACGGGCTCTTTCCCCGCGGTATATTTGCCGTTAACAGCCCTGTACAGAAGCGTAAACTTGTTAACTCGGATGCTGATGAGGTTTTCAGGGCCGCCATGGAGTATTCCCACTGGAAAATAGATCCCGACCTTGTTCGCAGCCTTATTGATAAAAGCGGTGACACAATTGCCTGGCTGACAGGGAAGGGGGTTGAGTTCTCCGATGTCGTGCATCATCTGCCGGGACAGACTCCCGAGGTTTTTCATATTACCGATAAGGACCTGAATGCGGGAAAGGCTGTGATAAAGGCTCTGGAGGATTTCTGTGCCGGTCGTGGAGTAAAAATTCTTACAGGCTGTACTGCAAAGAGCCTGCACACCGATGCCTCAGGTACAGTCTGCGGTCTGACTGCTGTATCCGCATCAGAGGGAGAAATACGGGTAGCCGCTTCAAAGGTGATAATCTGTACCGGCGGCTTTGCCGGAAACAATGAAATGATCAGCAGGTATTACCCGGGGTTCGACCCTGAAACCGTTACTCCCGGACACGGGATGAGGCATACCGGAGACGGAGTTAATATGGCTCTTGAGGCAGGAGCTGCAATTGAAGGCAATTTTGCCATGGAAATGGCTGCTCCGAAGATTAAGGGCTTCGAACCGCTTAATCTGCTGATCGGCAAGCCCTGGAATATCTGGCTTAACCGAGGCGGCCGGCGTTTTGCTGATGAAGGTATTGTGTATAACTTCTCAATGGCCGCAAATGCCTGCCTTCGCCAGCCCGGTGCCGAAATGTGGGTATTGTTTGACAGCCGGATAATGGATAAGACTCTGGCCGACGGCAGGGACATGATAGAACTCATTCATATCTCTCCCGATGCAGAACGGCGGCTTGATGATTCCATCACCAAGGCAGTTGAATCAGGTGTGCTTCTGCAAAGCGATAATCTAAATGAGATAGCAGCATTCATAGGTTGTCAGCTCCAAGCCCTTACGGAAACTCTGGCACGCTATAACAGCTTCTGTGCTTCAGGACGCGATGCCATGTATGCAAAAAGCAGGAAGGCTCTGCTTGAGTGTTCAAGCCCGCCGTATTATGCGGTGAAAGCCGGTGTTGATATGCTTATTACTCATGGCGGAATCCGGGTTGATGAGCAGTTCCGGGCGCTCGGGGATGATTTCAACCCTGTGGAGAATCTTTATGTTGCAGGAGTCGATTTCGGCGGTGTGGATGCAGATGTTTACAATGTAATTCTGAGTGGGCACGGTTTCGGTTTTGCACTGAACTCCGGAAGAATGGCCGGAGAATACGCAGCCGCAGCGTTAAGATAGATCTTCCGGAAGTTGAAATAATAACCGAAATTATATAGTATGTGACAAAATTCGGGAGAGTGGAATGGCAAAACTTTGGCAGAAAAATTATGAACTCAATGAACTGGTTGAGAAATTTACAGTAGGTCTGGACTATCAGCTTGATATTGCGCTGGTGCCCTCTGACTGTGTTGCAAGTATTGCCCAGGCCCGAATGCTTCATTCGATAGATATTCTCACAGCAGAGGATCTTGAAAAGCTTGAAAAAGGTCTGAATGAGATAATCAATCTTCAGAAGGATGACAAATTCCATATTGAGCGTTCCGACGAGGACTGTCATACTGCTATCGAAAATTACCTGATTGACAGCATAGGAGACGCCGGAAAAAAAATACACACCGGACGATCCCGGAACGATCAGGTTCAGACCGCTCTGCGGATGTTCTCCAGGGCGGCGGTTCTTGACCTGATTGAACGCGGAACCTCGCTTGTCGAAACAATTCTGGATTTTGCAAAGGCCAATAGGTCTGTGCCTATGCCGGGACGCACACATATGCAGATAGCAATGCCTTCTTCGGTAGGCCTGTGGGCTGCCGCCTGGGCCGAAGAGCTAATTGACAGTCTGAAAAACCTTTCATCCATATATACTCTTGTAAATCAGTGTCCCCTCGGCGCTGCGGCAGGTTATGGAACTCCACTTCCGCTTAACCGTGAAATGACAGCTGAACTGATGGGCTTTGCCAAAGTGCAGAATAATGTCATCTACGTTAATAATTCACGCGGAAGGCTTGAATCCCTTGTTTTGAATGCCCTTGAGCATGCTGTGCTTGTTTTAAGCAGCGCTGCGCAGGATCTTATCCTGTTTTCATTGCCTGAGTTCGGCTATTTCAGTCTTCCTGCAGAACTCTGTACAGGCTCCAGTATTATGCCGCAGAAAAAGAATCCCGACGGGCTTGAACTGATGCGTGCCAAATCAGCAGCCCTGTCTTCATATTCAATGAACGTTAAGCAGATTGTTCGCTCACTGCCATCAGGTTATAACCGTGATTTTCAGGAAACAAAGGAACCCTACCTCAGGGGAATTGATCTAGCCGGTCAGTGTTTTGATATAATGAATCTTACTTTCTCAAAGCTGATTGTTAATAAAGAGAATCTTCTTAAAGGGTTTTCACCTGATATTTTTGCTACAGATGCAGCATATGAACTTGTTGACGGCGGAATGAGTTTCCGTGATGCCTATCGGGAAGTCGGTCTGAATCTTGAAAAGTATGGTGATATGGACGCCTCAGAGGTGAATAAATCAAGGATAAGTACCGGTACAGCCGGAAAGCTTAATCTTGAGGCGGCTGTAAAAGAAAACAGCCTGCTTAAAGAACAGGCCGCTGCTTATAAATCAGTACTTGATGCAGCAGTTACTTCTCTCTGCGGAACTGCAGTCAGTTTATTGTAATAGAAAAAAGACAGTAAAAACGGGTGTTTTTACTGTCTTATATCATCTAATCCTCGTAATTCTGTTTCATTGATTCCGCTATATTAAGCGAATAATCTCCGATATGTTCCATGTGTTTGATTATATCGAGGTAGAGAAGCTCCGCTTTTACGTCTGAGCCGCCCTGTATACGTTTTCTGGCTTCCTTGTTCAGCGCTTTACGCTGTTTATCTACCTTCTCTTCAAATTTAACGGCAGATTCCATATTTTCCTCGGTGAATTCATGATCCATGCTTGATTTTATCAGAGTAAGGAAGTCTTCAACGGTCTTGGATATCGGTTTCAGAGCGGCAATTGCTTTTTCCTCAAGCTGTATATCCTTATTATAGCGCCGTTCTGATAAAAGAAGCAGATTGAAGCAGCTGTCTCCGATACTCTCAAGTTCATTAACAATTCTCATCATGCAGGTAGCCGATTTCATACCCGACTCGTTAAGTCCTTCACTTATACAGTCAATAAGATATGCTGAAATCTGTTCCTGCATCTGGTCTGTCAAATCTTCCATATCCTTGAGTTTCTTAATTTCTTTTCCCAGCTTTTTATCCGGCTTGTTGAAGATATCAAGAAAGCGCAGATACATTTCTTCAACAATCTCCGTCATCTTCTTTATCTCAACTCTTACCTTGATGAGGTTAATCTCAGCAGTGTCCTGAAGGCTGGTTGAAATATATTTCAGAGTGTAGTTCTGTGGAACTTCGTTTTTATCCTCAGGAACCAGTTTCCGTATAACTGCTGCATACTGCGGAACAAACCATACAAATACCAGAGTATTGAGTATGTTGAAAAGAGTATGAAACATTGCAAGATGCTCCGGAACGCTTACACCGGCAGAAGGATCACCGGGAACTATAAGGTCAACAACGTGCAGGAAGGGCTTGAATACAATAATTACAACAAGCGCACCAAACAGGTTGAAAAGAATATGCGCTCTTGAGGCCCGTTTTGCATTAGTGTTTGTTCCTATGGCTGCAAGATATGCAGTAACGGTTGTTCCTATGTTTGAACCTATAATAAGCGATGCTGCTGAAGAGTAGTCAATCCAGCCAGAATAGGCCATTGTGAGAGTTATTGCCATCGATGCAGATGATGACTGGATAACGACAGTAAGAATTGTGCCGACAGCAATGAAAAGAAGATTTGAAAGAACTCCGAGATCGGTAAAATGCCGCAGGAATTCAAGGTACTCAGGATGATGTTTGATATCGGGTACTGAATCTTTCAGAAAGTCCAGTCCGAGAAACAGAATACCGAAGCCAATCAGTACTTCTCCAAGGTCCTGCTTGCCGAGTTTTTTCGCGAAAACAAGAGGCAGTCCGATACCGATTGCCGGAAGAGCAATTGTCGTAATGCTGAATTTAAAACCGATAAGAGCTACAATCCAACCTGTCACAGTAGTACCGATATTGGCACCCATTATAACGCCTATAGACTGTTCAAGTGTAAGCAATCCAGCATTAACAAATGATACAACCATTACGGTAGTTGCTGATGAAGACTGAACGATTGAAGTTACTGCAAAACCGGTAATTACGGCTGCAAAACGATTTATGGTCATATAATTCAGAACTTTCTGCAGCCCGTCGCCCGCAGTTCTCTGAATTCCGTCACTCATTACCTTCATGCCGTATAAAAACAGGCCGAGGCTTCCCAGGATTTTCAATAGTGAATATATAAACATAGCTTTATTAGTTTTCTAACAGTATTCTCATAAAAAGTATAGGGAGAAACCAGTAAAAACGGGCGTTTTTACTGGTTTCTCGGCAGTATGCAAACCTCGTTTGCATACTGCATGGAATTAAACCGTAAAAGTGTTTCTAAACTTCATGTTCTCTCTCCGTATGCTGTGAATATATATAGAATTATCCCGATAAAAATACTGGCTGCTATTGAATGCCTTTCAACAAAAATGTTAGAGTCAGTTATCAAATTCTGGTGGTTTCTATGGTATTCACAAGGTCGTCTCTGCTGGGGGTCATTGCATGTCCCGGTGCGGAAAAGATTTCGAGCGAGATCATATCAAATCTTAAATCAATATATCTGAAGTATTATAAGAAGACTACAGACTCTCTTGTTTCTAGATATGATTATTCACGCGATGATGTCGTGAGAAATATTAACTTTATAAATGAACTGACTTCGGCAAAGGGTTCCAGAAACCGTGATGTTACGAAGTATAAAGCCCCGTCCTATCAGATTCCGGTGAAGTTCACACGCTTCGCAAACGGAGAAGTTAAGTCTGAAATTCAGACTTCTATCCGTGATATGGATATCTATATCGTTCAGGATTTAGCTAACCAGTATCCGCTTGAAATAAACGGATGCAGTGAGAAGTGTGCGCTTTCTGTAAACGATCATCTGATGATTCTCTTTACTACTATTGATGCAATTATCGGGGCAGGAGCAAAGAGTGTGACTCTTGTTATTCCTACCTATCCCTACAGCCGTCAGCATAAAAAGAAGGGCAGGGAAGCGCTTACTGCGGCATGGTTTGGAAGGACCTGTGAGCTTATGGGTGTTTCACGGATCATTACCCTTGATATTCACTCAAAAGCTATTGAAAACTGCTTTCAGTCTCTTCATCTTGAAAATCTTCATGCTTCATATCAGATTATCCGTGCTTTAAGTGAACTTGTTGATTTTTCAAAGGATGATCTTGTGGTTGTCTCTCCGGATACAGGAGCTGTTGACCGGAATAAATATTTTGCAGGAACCCTTAAAAAACCGCTAGCCATGATTTACAAGGAACGCGATTATTCACAGGTCTCTGCAAATGCCAGTGAATCCAACATTACCACAACCAAACTGCTTGGTGATGTAAGAGGAAAGATAGTCTTTATGGCCGATGACATGCTCGGTACCGGCGGAACCCTCATTAAGGCAATGGAAATGCTTAAAGAGATGGGGGCCGAAAAGATTATCTGTGCGATAAGCCTTCCCTTGTTTACCGGCGATGCTGCTGAAGCCTTTGAGAAAGCTTATAATGATGGGCTTTTTTACAGGATAATCGGTACGAATTCCGTATATCATACCTCTAATCTGATGGACAGAGAGTGGTATGTGTCAGCATCCATCAGCGAACTTTTTGCAAGAACCATCTCAAGGGTTCATCATGGAAACTCACTCAGTTCTCTTCTTGATAATTCAAAAATAATCAGCAGACATCTTACTCATGAACATGAGTAGGGTTTAAAGATATTTCTTTGGCACCTCATTCCTTACGGCGGCTACAAGCTCTATGTAGGGTTTGAGGGGGCTTGAATTGATTTTCCTGAAAAGAACTTCCTCTATCTGATAAAATCCGACAGATTCGGTCATCTCGACCTCAATTTTTATCGGTCTTTCATCTCCCTCGGTAATTTTAACCTTTTCAATGGCAGCTGCAGAATATTTATGTATATCGCCGACCTTCGATTCAGTTTCTATCATCATGGGAATCCTCGCCCTTCCTTTTTCCATGTCCAGACCGTCAGCTATCAATAGAAGTCCGGCTTCAAGCGAGTGGATCCTCTGATTGCCCATGTGTCCGGCAATGCATTCAATGGTAACAGAACGAATAATTATCTTTTTTTCTATATTATCTCCATAAACATGGTTCAGGATTCTGTCTATAACCGGCATGGACAGAAATACCGAAGAATGCTCATGATCCTGACGTCCGACGGTCATTCCTGTGTCATGCAGAAAAGAGGCAAGCATTAGTGCTGTCAGGCTGTCTTCATACTCGCCGGCTTCCTCATTTTCAAGGTTGAACTTTATACCCTTCTTTTTAAGTATCTCGGCCATAGTTACAGCATTAAGGGCTACCTTTCGCATGTGGACAGGCCCGTGGTCGTTGAAGTTCAGCCTTTTAATTGAAACCGTATTTGCATATTCCTGCAGTGTTTTAATTTCTGCATCATTAATCATATATTCAACTGCCGCAAGCGGTTTTCCGCTCAGGTTTTTTAATATTTTTTTATCAAGTGCACTTTCTTTAGGTGATTTCATAGTTGCTCCTTTGTTGTAAATATACTAAGATTTAAGCTCATCGGATAGCGACAGAATTGGCATAAATCCTATTGACAAAAAAAAATATCTTTGTTACCTTTCTGCCACTGCTTAATGCCTCTGTAGCTCAGTCGGTAGAGCACCACCATGGTAAGGTGGGGGTCCCCGGTTCAAGTCCGGGCGGAGGCTATACTAGTGAAAATAGGAGATGCTTTAAATGGCTAAAAAAAATAAAGGTGCTGTAGAGCTTATAGCGCTGAAATGTGAAGAATGCAATCGCCGTAATTATACTACAAAAAAGAACAGGCGAAATATGCAGGGAAAACTCGAGCTTATGAAGTACTGTAAGTGGGATAATAAGCATACTCTTCATAAGGAATCAAAAATTAAGTAAATTATATACAGGCCAGTAGCTCCAACGGCTAGAGCGCCGGTCTCCAAAACCGGATGTTGTAGGTTCGAATCCTACCTGGCCTGTATTTTTTTTTATATTAAGCGGGAGCCCTAAGTGAAAAAGATTGTCCAGTTTTTTAAAGAAAGTGTCTCTGAACTCAAAAAAGTATCATGGCCCAGCAGGGAAGATGTACTCGCTTCAACCAAGGTTGTCGTTGTGTCGGTTGTAATCTTTGCAGTTGTTCTGGGACTTGTGGATTTTCTGCTTGTTTCAGGGATCGATAAGCTTTTCAGTTAGGGTTTGCGGGGTGCGCTCCGCTGCTTCGTACAAAGTTAAATATTCTTAAGAATCAGGCTGTGTTCAGAAAAACAATCTGCAACGCAGTCTTTTGTGGTTTTCCGGAATGTTTACTGCAGGAAGGGTAGGTTATGGCTAAAGGCTGGTATGTTGTTCACACGTACTCCGGTTACGAAAATAAGGTAGAGAAATACATCAGACTTCTGATGGAGGAAGAAGAGCTCAAGGATAAAATTCTTGATATCAAAGTTCCTGCTGAAGATGTTGTTGAAATAAAAGACGGAAAGAAAAGAATTTCGTCCAAGAAGTTTCTTCCCGGTTATATTCTGGTTGAAATGGATCTTCCTGATGTCAGATGGGAAGCCGTCTGTTCAAAAATCAGGGTTATTCAGGGTGTTACCGGCTTTGTCGGTGCTCAAAAAGGTTTTAAACCTCAGCCGATCAGTCAGGATGAAGCAAGAGCTATCCTGCAGAAGACCGGTGAGATTAAATCCGACAGGGTTCTGAAGCCCAAGCAGTCTTACGCTGTTGGCGAAACAATCAGGATTATTGACGGTCCTTTTGATACTTTTACCGGTTCTATAGAGGAAATTAATCTGGAGAAAGGAAAGCTTAAGGTTATGGTCGGTATTTTCGGCCGTGCTACACCTGTAGAGCTTGATTTTCTTCAGGTAGAAAAATTATAGATATTTCCCGTAAGGGAAGAGGATGGGAGTGGTGTCCGGAGACGGACAGCGCGTTAATACCACGAAGGAGTTTATAAATGGCTAAGAAGAAGGTAACAGCTTATATTAAGCTGCAGGTACCTGCCGGAAAGGCTACTCCGGCTCCGCCTGTTGGACCCGCATTAGGTCCTCATGGTGTATCAGCGCCTACTTTTGTTCAGCAGTTTAACGACAAAACAAAGAATATGGAGCCTGGTCTTACTATTCCTGTTGTTATTACAGTATATGCTGACAAATCTTTTACGTTCGTTACAAAGACCCCGCCTGCTGCTGTTCTTATTAAGAAAGCCTGCGGTATCTCGAGCGGTTCAGCTGAGCCTCACAAGGTGAAAGTTGCAAAAATCAAACGTGCTCAGGTTAAAGAGATTGCAGAGCTGAAAATGCCCGATCTGAACGCAAATGATATTGATGCAGCTATGAACATTATTGCAGGTACAGCAAGAAGCATGGGTATAGAGGTGGAGGACTGAGATGAAACGCGGAAAAAAATATACCGAAGCTGCTAAGAAGTATGAAAAGCAGACATTATACAGTTATCCTGATGCGATCGGGCTTGTTAAAGATATGGCTTTTGCTAAATTTGATGAGACTGTAGAGCTTTCAGTTAAGCTTAACCTCAAAAAGAGCCAGACTGTAAGAGATACGCTTGTTCTTCCATTTCAGTTCAGCGGTGACAAGAAAATTCTTGTTTTTGCCAAAGGCGATAAGGTAGAAGAGGCTAAAGAGGCAGGTGCTGCCTATGTCGGTGATGATGATCTTATAGAAAAGATTAAGGGCGGATGGCTTGATTTCGATGTTGCTGTTGCAACACCGGATATGATGAAAGATGTTGGACGTCTTGGACCTATTCTTGGTAGAAGAGGTCTTATGCCTAACCCCAAGACTCAGACTGTTACTTTCGATATTAAGGGAGCTCTTGCAGAACTTCAGAAAGGTCGAGTTGAGTACAGATCTGATAAAACCGGTGTTGTTCATCTTGCGATAGGCAAGGTTTCAATGGAGCCTGCAAATATTGAAGAAAATGCAGTTCATGTAGTTTCTGAAATTGTTAAAAAGAAACCTGCTGACACAAAGGGTGATTTTGTTAGAACCATTGCGCTGTCTTCTACTATGGGACCCGGCGTTAAGGTTGATTTTAAGGACAAGCTTTAGGCTGAAGGAGATTTGAAATGACAGATGAATTAGTTAAAATCCAGCCGGAGAAAGTCGAAGCTGTCAACGCGCTTAAAAGCGATTTCGAAGGTATAGATAATTTTATATTCACCGATTACCGTGGTCTTACTGTTGAGCAGATCACAGAGCTTAGAAATAAACTCAGGGAATCGGGATCAGTTTATAAGGTAGTTAAGAACAGATTTGCCAAAATCGCACTTAAAGAACTTGGAAAACCTGAGGTTGGTGATCTTCTTGTAGGCCCTACCGCTGTTGTTCTTTCAGGTGAAGATGCCGGTGCAGCCGCAAAAGAGCTTTTTGCTTTTGCTAAAGATGCTCCTGTAGATGTTAAGGGTGGTCTTATCGGCGCTGATGTTTTTAACGATAAGGAAATGGAGGCTTATTCAAAGCTTCCGACAAAGCCGGAACTTATTGCCAAACTTATGGGTACAATGAATGCTCCGGTTCAGAATTTTGTATACATTCTCAATGCTGTTCCGACAAAGTTTGTCCGCACACTGCAGGCAGTTGCAGACAAAAAGCAGGAACAGGGAGAATAGTAATATTAAACGCGGCATTAGTCTTCATGGTAGCTCATGCTATTGCCGCATAAAAAATCTATTGTAAGGAGAAGGTAATATGGCTACAAAAGATGAAATTTTAGAAGCAATTGCTGGTATGACAGTTCTTGAGCTCTCTGAGCTTATCACTGCCATGGAAGACAAATTCGGTGTTACTGCTGCTGCTCCTGTTGCAGTTGCTGCTGGTCCTGCGGCAGGTCCTGCTGCTGAAGCTGCCGAAGAAAAAACAGAGTTTGACGTAGTTCTTAAAGGATTTGCTGACGGTCAGAAGATTGCAGTAATCAAAGAAGTACGCGGAATCACCGGCCTCGGTCTTAAAGAAGCAAAAGAGCTTGTTGAAGGCGGAGAGAAGGTACTTAAAGAGGGTGTTTCTAAAGAAGAAGCAGCTTCAATTAAGGAAAAACTTGAAGCAGCTGGCGCAACTATTGAAGTTAAATAGTCTGCCGGCGCAGAGTAACTGTAAAATATACTCGTTTAATCCACCGAAGGAATTCTTTCGGTGGATTATCTGTATCTAAAAAGTTTTTCAGGCTGAAGCGTTCTTTGGAAGCTTTTTGTCTGAATATTGATTAACAGCTTCTTAAACCAGGGGGGTGGTGATGCTGAGTAATGGCAAAGCCATAAACAGAACATATATAGGAATGGAGTACTATGAGGTGCTGGATCTTCCGAACCTTATAGATATTCAACTTTCATCGTATGAAAAGTTTCTTCAGAGAGATCTTCTTACAGCCGGCGACGGTCCGGAGCCAGCAGGCCTTGAAGAGGTTTTTCAGACGATTTTCCCGATAGAAAGTCCAAACGGTGACATGATTCTCGAGTATGATCGGTACTTTCTCGATGAAGAAAACATGAAGTTTTCAGAATCTGAGTGCAAGCAGAAGGGGATTAGTTACGCTGTGCCCATTAAGGCCAGGATAAACCTTCTTTTTACCGAATCCGGTGAAATCAGGCAGAAGGATATTTATATCGGTGACATACCCCTGATGACAGAGAGAGGAACCTTTATAATCAATGGTGCTGAACGTGTTGTTGTCAGCCAGATTCACCGTTCACCCGGTGTAATTTTTTCCCATGAGAAGGGTATTTATTCCTCAAGGATTATTCCGTACAGGGGTTCATGGCTTGAGTTTGAAATCGATCAGAAAAAAGAACTCGTTTACGCCAAAATTGACAGAAAAAAGAGAATACTCGGAAGTCTTTTTCTCCGGGCTCTCGGATATTCCAGCCGTGAAGAAATTATTGACCTCTTTTATAAATCTGAAACCATTACTTTTTCTGATTCTAAAGAAGAGAAAGAGAAGCTTGTCGGTAAAGTTCTTTCCAGAGCTGTATATTCCGAAGCGGATGGTGAAACCAAGAAGATTTACCGTGCAGGTGAGAAGCTTCATCCGCATGATATAGATGAGCTGCTGCATTCGGGAATCTCTGAGGTCGTTGTAATCGACGAAAAAGACCCTGAATCACTTCATTCCCAGATAATTCTCAATTGTTTTGAGCGGGAAGATTCAAAATTTACCCGTGATGAACCCGGTATTGATGAACCGACCCGTGATGACGCAATTGTTGCTGTTTATTCTGTCCTTATGCCCGGCGAGCCTATAACTATTGAAAGTGCCCAGAAAGACCTTGAAACAATGTTTTTCTCCACAAGAAGATATGATCTTGGTAGGGTTGGTCGATATAAACTGAATAAAAAGTTTGATTATGCTGAGCCGCTGGAAGAGTCAATTCTTACAAGAGAAGATGTTGTAAATACAATGGGCTTTCTTATCAAGGTTTTTATCGGTGAAGCAAATGTTGATGATATTGATCATCTTGGTAATAGAAGAATCAGATCTGTAGGTGAGCTTCTTGCTAACCAGCTTAAAACTGCATTCACCAGAATGGAGAGGATAGCAAAAGAGCGAATGTCTCTTAAAGAGACGGATACCGTTAAACCGCAGGATCTTATTTCAATTAAGCCTATAGTTGCAGCAGTGAAAGAGTTTTTCGGGTCCAGTCAGCTTTCGCAGTTTATGGATCAGGTTAACCCGCTTGCTGAACTTACTCATAAAAGGCGTTTGAATGCTCTCGGTCCGGGAGGTCTTTCAAGAGACAGAGCCGGATTTGAGGTTCGAGACGTACATTACACTCATTATGGTAGAATGTGTCCTATAGAAACTCCTGAAGGTCCGAACATTGGTCTTATTGTTTCTCTGGCTAACTATACAAGGGTTAATGACTACGGATTTCTTGAAACTCCTTACAGGAAAGTTATTGATGGAAAAGCTACAGCTGAGGTTGAATATCTTTCCGCGATGGACGAGGAGAAATATTTTATTGCTCAGGGTAATGCCCGTATAGACAGTAAGGGAAACTTTAAAGATGAGATAATTTCAGTAAGAAAGGCCGGTGACTATGTTGCCAAGCCTGCTGAAGATATAAAATATATGGACGTTTCACCTAAACAGGTAATTTCAGTAGCTACCTCGTTGATTCCGTTCCTTGAGCATGACGATGCTAACCGAGCTTTGATGGGGTCAAACATGCAGCGTCAGGCAGTTCCGCTTGTATTCCCTGAACCGCCGATTGTCGGTACCGGAATGGAAGCTAAAACCGCATACGACTCAGGTGTTCTTGCTAAGGCAAAGAGAGCCGGTGAAGTAGTTTATGTAACCTCAAAATCTGTAATGATCAGACCGGAAGGTGCAGCTGAGCATGAAGTTGATGAGTATGAACTCGTTAAATATCAGCGAACTAACCAGGATACCTGTTTTAACCAGAGGCCTCTTGTTGAAGTAGGGCAGAGAGTCGAAAAAGGTACTGTTCTTGCAGACGGTCCTGCAACCTATAAGGGTGAGCTGGCGCTTGGGCGTAACGTTCTTGTCGGATTTGTTCCGTGGAACGGCTACAACTATGAGGACGCCATTCTTATTTCCGAGAATGTTGTAAAAGAAGATGTTTTTACATCCATTCATATAAAAGAATTCAGTATCGATGTCAGAGAGACCAAGCTTGGACCTGAAAAGCTGACCCGCGATATTCCGAACGTGAATGAAAAAGCTCTTGATCAGCTTGATGAAGAAGGTATTATCCGTGTAGGTGCAAAAGTTGACTCCGGTTATATCCTTGTTGGTAAGGTTACTCCTAAATCTGAAACTGAGACAACTCCGGAGTTTAAGCTTCTTAACTCAATATTCGGTGAAAAAGCCAAAGAAGTGCGTGATACTTCGCTAAGATTGCCTCATGGTGTTACCGGAACTGTAATTGATGTGCAGCGTCTGAAGCGGTCTGAAGGTGATGACCTTTCACCGGGGGTTGATGAGGTTGTGAAGGTTCTTATTGCAACAAAGCGAAAACTTCGCGAGGGTGATAAGATGGCCGGTAGACATGGAAACAAGGGTGTTGTTGCAAGGGTGCTTCCTGAAGAGGATATGCCTTACATGGAAGACGGTACTCCGCTTGATATCTGTCTTAACCCGCTTGGTGTTCCGTCCCGAATGAACCTCGGTCAGATTCTTGAAACAGAACTTGGCTGGGCTGGATGGAAACTTAATGAGTGGTATTCAACTCCGGTATTCCAGTCTGCTTCCAATGAACAGATTGAATCCAAGCTTAAAGAAGCTGGTCTTCCGACAAGTTCGAAGACTGCTCTTCGTGATGGAAGAACCGGCAGGCTTTTTGAGAATGAAGTTTTTGTAGGCCGTGTTTACATGCTTAAACTGCACCATCTTGTCGATGATAAAATGCATGCACGTTCAACCGGACCTTATTCACTTGTAACTCAGCAGCCTCTCGGCGGTAAGGCTCAGTTTGGTGGACAGCGTCTGGGAGAAATGGAAGTATGGGCTCTTGAAGCCTATGGTGCTGCAAATACACTGCAGGAGCTTCTTACAATCAAATCAGATGATATGGCCGGAAGGGCTAAGATATATGAAAGTATCGTAAAGGGAGAACCTGCTTCAAGTGCCGGAGTTCCCGAGTCATTCAATGTTCTTGTGCAGGAGCTTCGAGGTCTTGCTCTTGATTTGACTATTTACGATTCAAAGGGTAAGCGTGTGCCTCTCACGGAGCGTGATGAAGAGCTGATTACCCGTCAGGGAAGCCAGTTCTAAGGGGGGAATGAAGAATGAGAGAAATTCAGGATTTTGATCATATACAGATAATGCTTGCATCACCCGAGCAGATCAGGGCATGGTCTTACGGTGAAGTAAAAAAGCCGGAAACCATTAACTATAGAACTCTCAGGCCTGAAAAAGACGGTCTGTTCTGTGAAAGAATTTTCGGAACAACCAAGGAATGGGAGTGTTACTGCGGAAAGTTTAAATCTATCCGTTATAAAGGTGTTATTTGTGATCGTTGTGGAGTTGAGGTAACTCACTTCAAGGTTCGCCGTGAAAGGATGGGCCACATAGAACTCGCGTCACCGGTTTCGCACATCTGGTACTACCGTTCAGTTCCGTCAAGAATGGGACTTCTTCTGGATTTAACAGTAGCTGCACTGAGATCTATTCTGTATTACGAAAAATATATAGTTATTGATCCGGGTGATACGGATCTTAAGAAGATGGAACTCCTTACGGAGGAAGAATTTAACAGTGCCAGAGAGCGTTACGGAATGAGTTTTTCCGCCGGTATCGGTGCTGAAGCCATCAGAACTCTTCTTGAAAGAATCGACCTTGATCTTCTCAGTTCAGAACTCAGAGTCAAGATGATTGAGAAGGGTGCAAAGGCTGATAAAAGACTTCTTAAGAGAATTGAAATTGTAGAAAACTTCAGGGATTCAAAGAATAAGCCAGAATGGATGATTCTTGATGTTATTCCTGTAATTCCGCCTGAGCTGAGGCCTATGGTTCAGCTTGACGGAGGACGTTTTGCTACATCAGACCTTAATGATCTTTACAGAAGGGTGATTAACCGAAATAACCGTCTAAAGAGACTTATGGCGCTTAATGCTCCGGATATCATCATTAGAAATGAAAAAAGAATGCTTCAGGAAGCTGTTGATGCTCTTTTTGATAACTCCAAGAAAAAGAGAGTGGTCAAGGGTGCTTCAAACAGGCCATTAAAGTCGCTTTCCGACTTTCTTAAAGGTAAACAGGGCCGTTTCAGGCAGAACCTTCTTGGTAAGCGTGTTGACTATTCAGGCCGTTCGGTTATTGTTGTCGGGCCGGATCTTAGAATGCATCAGTGCGGCCTTCCTACAAAGATGGCTCTTGAGCTTTATAAGCCTTTTATAATGAAAAAACTCGTCGAGAAAGATGTTGTTTATAATATTAAGAAAGCGAAAAATCTTGTAGAGCAGGAAACTCCGGAAGTCTGGGCTGTTCTTGATGAAGTTGTTAAAGAACATCCTGTTCTGCTTAACCGTGCACCGACTCTTCATAGGCTTGGTATTCAGGCTTTCGAACCGGTACTGGTTGAGGGTAAGGCTATAAAGCTGCATCCGCTTGTCTGTCATGCATATAATGCAGACTTTGACGGTGACCAGATGGCTGTTCACGTGCCTCTTACTCAGGCTGCACAGATAGAGTGCTGGACACTCATGCTTTCCGTAAATAACCTTCTTAATCCTGCAAGCGGTACGCCTGTAGTATTTCCTTCACAGGATATGGTTCTTGGAATCAACTATCTTACCAGAGCCAGGGCCGGTGCTCATGGAGAAGGCAGATGGTACGGCTCGCCTGAGGATATCATACTTGCTCAGGAAGCCGGTGCTGTTGATTTTCAGGCACTTTGTAAAGTTAAAATAGACGGCGAGTATATTGAAACAACAGCCGGACGTATAATTTTCAACCAGGCAATGCCTGAAGAGGTTGACTATGTAAACCATTCTCTCGGCGACAAGGAGCTTAAGGTTCTTATTGCTGAGAGTATAAAGAAAAAGGGCCCTGCAGTTACCGTACGTATGCTTGATGCCATAAAGGATACCGGCTTCAAGTATGCGACTGTTTTCGGGGCAACTATCAGTATGGAAGATATTGTTATTCCAACTGAGAAAAAGGATATGATTGAAACTGCAAATAATGAAGTTCTGACTATTCAGGAACAGTATCTGCAGGGACATATTACCTCAGAAGAGCGTTATAACAGGGTTGTTGAGGTGTGGAGTAAGACGAATGAAGAGCTTACAAACGTACTGATGAAGACTCTGAAGGATGATCGGGCCGGGTTTAACCCTGTGTATATGATGGCTGATTCGGGAGCCCGAGGTAGCCGTACACAGATTAGACAGTTGGCCGGTATGCGTGGCCTTATGGCTAAGCCTTCAGGTGATATTATCGAACTTCCTATCCGTTCTAACTTTAAAGAAGGGCTTTCGATTATTGAGTTCTTTATTTCAACCAACGGTGCCCGAAAGGGACTTGCTGATACAGCTCTTAAAACAGCCGATGCCGGTTATCTGACACGTCGTCTTGTTGATATTGCTCAGGATGTTGTTGTTAATGAAGATGACTGCGGAACTATTAATGGTATAGAAATCAAGGCTATTAAAGAGGGTGAGGAAGTAATTGAATCACTCAGTGATCGAATTGTAGGGCGTTTTACGCTTGAAAGGGTTAAACACCCGATTACCGGCGACATAATGGTCGACGTTAATGAAGAAATTACAGATGAGATTGCAATCGCTATAGAGGAATCCGGAGTTGAGACTGTAAGAATCAGAACGGTACTTACCTGTGAAGCTGAGCATGGAGTTTGTCGTAAATGTTACGGTAGAAACCTTGCAAAAAACATGACTGTTGAGATTGGTGAGGCGGTAGGTATTATTGCTGCTCAGTCAATTGGTCAGCCCGGAACCCAGCTTACCATGAGAACTTTCCATATCGGTGGTGCTGCTACAAAAGTTTCTGAAGAAAACAGAACCTATCTGCACTATCCTGTTGTTATAAAGGAAGTTAACGGAACAACTGTAACTCTTGAAAACGGAGATGTGCTATATACAAGAAAGGGTAATGTTATTGTTGCCCGTGTTCTTCAGAGGCTTCCGCTTGGAAAAGACGGGAAAGTTGAGGCTGAAAACGGTACAAAAGTAGTTCCCGGAGATGTTGTTGTTAAAACAAAATCGGGTGAACTGGCTGCTGAGGAAATCGGATTTGTGCATGTTCTTGAATCCGAGGTTGTCCTTATAGCACAGGATCAGAAAATAGATATCAGGACCGGTGCAAAGCTGATGATTGGTGTCGGTTCTGTTGTTGCTGCGGAAGATTCAATCGCTATATTCGACCCCTTCTCTGAGCCTATTATAGCTGAGGTGGAAGGTACTGTAAAATATCAGGATATTATTCTCGGAACAACCCTCAAGGAAGAGGTTAACGAGGATACCGGAAATATTGACAAGAAGATTACCGAGCATATGCTTGAAACACTGCAGCCGATGCTGGTTATTGTTGATAGCGAAGGCGAGGAGATCGCAAATTATTACCTGCCGGGTAATGCATATCTTAATGTTGAAGACGGTGAAAAAGTACGTGTAGGTAAAACTCTTGCAAAGCTTCTTAAAGAAAGTGTTAAAACAAGGGATATTACTGGTGGTCTTCCTAGAGTTGGTGAACTTTTTGAAGCCAGACGTCCTAAGAGCCCGGCAGTTCTTGCAAAGATTAGTGGAATTATCCATCTTAAGGGAATTGTAAAGGGTAAACGTGTTATTGAGATAGAAGACAGTTTTGCAAAGGAAGACGGAGCGAACAGTAAGGTCTTCAAGCACCTTGTTCCTATGGGTAAACACCTTCTTGTAAGAGATGGAGACCTTGTTGAAGCTGGAGAACAGCTTTGTGACGGAAGTATTGATCCGCATGATATTCTTGATATCCTGGGTGAGAATGAACTTCAGTCCTTCCTTGTTAATGAGGTGCAGGAAGTTTACCGAATGCAGGGTGTAGTAATTAACGATAAGCATATCGGTGTTATTGTTCGTCAGATGATGCGAAAGGTTGAAATCTGGCAGGTTGGCGATACTAACTTTATCTACGGCCAGCAGGTTGACAAATATAAATTTCATGAAGAGAACCGTAAGGTTATGAGAGAGGGAGGACAGCCCGCAGTGGCAAGACCGCTTCTTCTTGGTATAACCAGAGCTTCGCTTAATATTGATTCCTTCCTTTCGGCAGCATCCTTTCAGGAGACAACGAAAGTTCTTACAAATGCTGCAATAGCCGGAAGTACTGACAAGCTCAGGGGGCTTAAGGAGAATGTAGTTATCGGACATCCGATACCTGCAGGAACGGGAATGAGAGCTTACAGAAATGTTCGTCTTTATGACGAAAATTCCGAAAACCTTGATGCGTCGATTGCCATGATTCTTGAACAGCGAAAAGCCGAAAAGGCTGCTATGGAAGCTGCAGAGAAGGATGATGACGACGGTGACGACAGTACACAGCTTAAGCCGAAATTCGGATTTGAGCAGACATTGTCGGAAGCAGGAATAATTGATTCAAGAATGGATGATGACGAATAGATAGTTATTTGTATTTATTACAATTGTCTCTGAGTATGAAGGGACAGTGGGCTTGACTTTTTTTCAGCTGGCTGTTAGAGTCAAGCTCACGAAAAACCAATATAAGGTATTAGGGAGTAATACACGTAAATGCCTACAATAAATCAACTTGTAAGAAAAGGCAGAAAGCAGGTAACGAAGAAAACAACAGCACCTGCTCTTGATGCCTGTCCACAGAAGAGAGGGGTATGTACCCGTGTGATGACTGTGACTCCTAAAAAGCCTAATTCTGCTTTGCGTAAAGTGGCAAGGGTAAGATTGACTAATGGAATAGAGGTTACTGCATATATTCCCGGTGTAGGTCACAATCTTCAGGAGCACTCAGTTGTTCTACTGCGCGGGGGCAGGGTTAAGGATCTTCCAGGAGTTCGTTACCACATTGTCAGAGGAGCCAAGGATACGCTTGGTGTAGATGATCGTAAGCAGGGCCGTTCCAAGTACGGTACTAAGAAGCCAAAGGCATAGGAGTCTGATACAGTATGTCAAGAAAAAGAACAGCACCGGTAAGACACATTCTTCCGGACTCTGCGTATAACAGTACTGTTGTTGCAAAGTTTATAACAAGAATGATGCTTGACGGTAAGAAGTCAACAAGTACCAGAATTATCTATGATGCTTTTGATATTATTAAAAGCAAAGGTGAAGCAGAACCTTTAGAGGTTTTTCTCAAGGCTCTTGAGAATGTTAAGCCTATGGTTGAAGTGAAATCCAGAAGAGTAGGTGGTTCTACTTATCAGGTTCCTGTTGAAATACGGGAGAGCCGGAGAGAAGCTCTTGCAATGAGATGGATTATTACTGCTGCAAGATCTAGAAGCGGAAGAGCAATGAGCCGTGCACTCAGTGAAGAACTGCTAGATGCTTTTAATTCTACAGGTACTGCCTTTAAAAAGAAAGAAGATACACACAGAATGGCTGAAGCTAACAAAGCTTTCGCTCATTACAGGTGGTAATCTGGAAAATCTGTTTTAAAATAGGTTTACAGCCTCTTCGGCTATAGTAGAGGTTGACTTTAATGCCTATAGCTATTATAGTGCATGAACTTGCTTGGAACTATTTTAGTTCTGCGATCGAGCCGGTTGGTTCGAAATAGGTTACCAAACCAATCGTCCTTTTGAGCTGTCGAATGGGTGATAAGGTGGTACTGTCTTAGATTTTTTCGCATTTAATGTGGCTTATTCTAAACATTACCATCTAATCTTACAGTTATACAGGCGAAGTTCGGTGATCTCCAGATCAATTCTGGACCAAAATAATGTTTGTTGATGACAGTGTTGTGAACAATCTTTTCTGCGGCAGTTTGTCGTCTGGATTGTACAGTATAGTCATACTATTTTTTATTGAGCCATTAATATAATCGTGGTAAGGAGGAATAAATGGCTAAAGAAAAGTTTAACAGAACGAAAGACCATGTAAACGTTGGTACTATCGGACACGTTGACCATGGAAAAACTACTCTTACTGCTGCTATCTCTATGTATTGTTCAAAGAAGGCAGGCGGTAAGATCATGAATTATGATGATATCGACAATGCTCCGGAAGAAAAAGCCAGAGGTATAACCATTAATACACGTCACATTGAGTATGAAACAGAAAAAAGACATTATGCTCATGTTGACTGTCCGGGCCATGCTGACTACATCAAGAACATGATTACCGGTGCTGCTCAGATGGACGGTGCTATTATTCTTGTTGCTGCTGATTCAGGACCTGAACCGCAGACAAGAGAGCATATCCTTCTTGCAAGACAGGTTGGCGTTCCTAAACTTATTGTTTTTCTTAACAAGATGGATCTCGCAGATCCTGAACTTGTTGAGCTTGTTGAAGTTGAGGTTCAGGAGCTTCTTGAATCTTACGAATTTCCGTCAGATTGTCCGTTTATCAAAGGTTCAGCTTTTGAAGCTATGAGTAATCCTGACGATCCTGAGAAGACTGCATGTATACAGGAACTTCTTGATGCTATGGATACTTATTTTCCTGTTCCTGAAAGAGCAGTTGATAAGCCCTTCCTTATGCCTATCGAAGATATCTTCTCAATTCAGGGTCGAGGTACTGTAGTTACAGGACGTATTGAACGCGGTATTGTTCATGTTGGTGATGAAATTGAAATTGTTGGTATCAAAGATACTGCAAAGACAACATGTACCGGTGTTGAAATGTTCAATAAACTTCTTGATGAAGGTCAGGCTGGTGATAACATCGGTGCTCTTCTCAGAGGTACAGACAAGAAAGAAGTAGAGAGAGGACAGGTTCTTGCTAAACCGGGAACAATTACTCCTCATAAGAAGTTTAAGGGTGCTATCTACGTACTCAGTAAGGAAGAGGGTGGTAGACACTCACCGTTCTTTTCAGGATATAGACCTCAGTTTTACTTCAGAACTACTGACATTACTGGTTCAGTAACACTTGCTGAAGATAAGCAGATGGTTATGCCTGGCGATCATGTTGAGCTTACAGTTGAGCTGATTCATCCGATTGCTATGGATCCGGGTCTTAGATTTGCTATCCGAGAGGGTGGTAGAACAGTTGCCAGTGGTCAGGTAACTGAAATTATCGAATAATTTTAGACAGGGGTCCCAGCCTGAAGGTTGGGACTCTATTTGTCAGGAGGAATAATGGCCAGTAATGATAGAATCCGCGTTAGGTTAAGAGGATTTGATGTTGAGTTAGTTGATCAGAGTGCCAAGTCTATTGTTCAGACTGTTGGTAAGGCAGGAGCCAAGGTGGCCGGGCCTATACCTCTTCCTACAAGGATTAACAAATATACTGTTCTTCGGTCTCCTCATGTTAACAAGAAGTCCAGAGAGCAGTTTGAGATGAGAACACATAAAAGACTGATTGACATTTTAGACCCTACTTCAAAAGTTATGGACGCTTTAATGACTTTAGAGCTTCCCGCTGGCGTTGATGTAGAGATTAAGCAGTAGCTGCAATTTTATTGATTTGAGGTATACGATGTTAGGGCTAATCGGCAAGAAAGTCGGAATGACACAGGTCTATGATGAGATGGGAGTTATGACTCCTGTAACCGTTATTAAGTTTGAAGAAAATGTTGTAGTCGGTAAAAAAAGCATAGATAAAGACGGTTACGAAGCCTGTGTGCTGGGGACTGTAGATAAAAAGAAGAATAGAGTAAGCAAGCCTTACGCAGGACAGTTTCCTGAAGGCGTTGAGCCAAAGCAGTTTCTTTATGAAATGAGAGATTTTGAGCTCGAAGCAGAGGTTGGACAGAAATACGGTGTTGAGCTTTTTGATGAGCTTCGTTTTGTAGATGTTATAGGAACAACCAAGGGTAAAGGTTACCAGGGTGTAATGAAGCGTCACGGTTTCGGCGGTGGACGTAAGACTCATGGTTCTAAGTTCCACAGAGCTAACGGTTCAACCGGTATGGCGGCTTATCCATCACGAGTTATGAAGGGTACAAAAATGCCCGGTAGGATGGGAGCTGAAAGAAAGACGGTGCAGAACCTGAAAGTAGTCAGGGTTGATGCAGGTAAGCAGATTATTCTTGTGAAAGGTGCCGTACCTGGAACCAGGAACAGTGTTGTACTGGTCAGGAAGGCCAAGAAGAAATAGTAAAGGATAAGAATATGAAAGCAAAGGTCTTTTCGGTAAAAGGCGAAGAGATAAAAGATATAACTCTTAATGATGATGTTTTTGGTCGAGAGGTCAGCGAGGGTGCAATCTATTATGCTATCAGAAATGAGCTTGCTAATAGAAGAGTCGGAACTGCCTGCACAAAAACACGCGCCGAAGTGAATTATAGTAATGCTAAGCCTTGGAGTCAGAAGGGTACTGGTCATGCAAGATCAGGTGATAAGAAATCACCCGTCTGGGTCGGCGGTGGTACAATCTTTGGTCCCAGGCCGAGAGATTATTCCTACAGCATTCCTAAGAAAATGAAGAGAGCAGCGATGAAATCTATCCTGAGCCTTAAGGTTAAGGAAGAGTCGCTTCGTATAGTTGAGGACTTTAATGTAGAGTCCGGCAAAACTAAAGATCTTGTTAGTATTCTTAAAAACCATGTTGGCGGTGAAAAGACAATAATGGTTCTTAAAGACGATGATCAGATGATAAAAAGAGCAGGAAAAAATATTCCCTGGCTTAGGATTCTTTCCTTCGATCGTCTTAATGCACATGATCTTTTCTACGGAAAAAAGGTTATTGTCCTGGAAACTGCTGCGGGAAGCCTTAATGATTTTTACGGAAAGAAAGAGGGGAAATAAATGGATTCAATGCAGGTATTGATTTCTCCGGTTTTAACCGAAAAAACTAATCTCATGAGAGAAGGTGAAACCCGGAAGTATGTTTTTAAGGTTGATAGACGTGCTAACAAGGTGCAGATTATGACTGCTGTTAAAGAAGTTTTTAATGTTCAGCCTGTTACATGTAATATCATAAATGTTAAGTCGAAACCAAGAATGTCACGTACTAAATCTGGTATGAGATATGGTCAGACTGCTACATGGAAGAAAGCAATTGTTACCCTTAAAGCGGGTGATAAAATTGAGTCGGTTGACGGCGTATAGATGGTAAGGATTTAGGGGGCTAATGTGGGAATCAAGAAATACAATCCTAGAACTCCAAGCCTGAGGTATAAGACCACTCTGACCTTTGACGAGATTACAACAAGGGTACCGGAAAAGTCGTTAACCAAAGGGCTTAGTTATAAAGCTGGTCGTGGTGCCGGCGGAAGAATTAGTGTTAGAAGACGTGGCGGCGGTCACAAGAAAAAATATAGAGTAATTGACTTCAAAAGAGACAAATACGGAGTACCCGGCAAGATTGTTTCTGTTGAGTACGATCCCAACAGAACTGCAAATATTGCACTTGTTAGCTATGCTGACGGGGAAAAGAGGTATATCCTTGCTCCTAAGGGTCTTCAGGTAGGTGCAACCGTCATGAGCGGTCCTGAAGCTCCGCTTGAGTCAGGAAACAGTCTTCCTCTTGAAGCTATTCCGCTTGGTATGACAGTTCATAATGTTGAACTTCAGCTGGGAAGGGGCGGTCAGATGGTACGCTCTGCAGGGATGAGTGCTTCAGTTGTTGCTAAGGAAGGCGATTACGTGACGCTTAAACTGCCTTCTGGTGAAATGAGAATGGTTTTCAAAAAATGTTCAGCAACACTTGGTATTGTTGGAAATGAAGACCATATGAATGTAAATCTGGGTAAAGCCGGTAGATCAAGATGGCTCGGTAAGAGACCTAAAGTTCGTGGTGTTGTTATGAATCCGCACGATCATCCGCATGGTGGTGGTGAAGGTAAAACATCAGGTGGTCGTCATCCGGTTACTCCATGGGGTGTTCCTACTAAGGGATATAAGACCAGAAAGAAGAGTAAGTCTTCCAGCAGATTTATAGTCAAGAAGCGGAAGTAGGAGTTTAACTAGTGGCAAGGTCAATAAAGAAAGGTCCTTTTATTGAAAGGAAACTGTATAAAAGAGTAGTTGAAATGGCTAAAGCCGGAGATAAGAAAATGCTCAAGACATTTTCAAGAGCATCTACAATTATTCCGGAAATGGTTGGGTTTACAATATCCGTTTATAACGGAAAAACATGGGTTCCCGTGTATGTAACTGAAAACCTTGTAGGTCACAAGCTCGGTGAGTTTGCACCTACAAGATTCTATAGAGGCCATACAGCTTCTGATAAGAAATCTTCTAAGAGATAAGGTGAGATGATGGACGCGAAAAAAGGTTATAAAGCAAAATCAACACATCTGATGATATCTCCTACCAAATTAAGAAGGGTAGCTAATGTTGTAAGGATGAAACCTTATACAGAGGCTGTTGCGATACTGGAAAGTCTTCCTCATAAAGGCGCTGTATATCTTAAGAAGACAATACAGTCTGCTGCAGCAAACGCTCTTTTTCAGAATAAAAATCTTGATGAAGAAATGCTCTACATTAAGACTCTGATGGTGGATGAAGGCCCAAGAATGAAAAGAGTATGGGCACGTGGTAGAGGAAGAAGAGACCTTCTTCTTAAGAGAATGAGTCATATAACTGTTGTTGTTGATGAAATAGGTAGTGTGGGGGAATAAATGGGTCAGAAAGTTAATCCTATTGGTCTGCGGTTAGGTATAAATAAAACCTGGAAATCTAAATGGTACGTAGACCCAAGAGAATATGCGGATACGCTGCATGAAGATCTTGTAATTAGAAAAACCCTGCTTAATTGTCCTGAGACAAACGGAGCGGATATTTCAGATATTGAGATTATCAGACACCCGCAGAGAATAACTGTTGTGATTCATACTTCCAGACCGGGAATCATTATCGGTGCCAAGGGTGCCAATATTGAGAAGATCGGCAACAGACTTCAGACTATTTCAGGAAAGAAAATTCAGATTAAAATTAAAGAGATAAAGCAGCCTGAAAATGATGCTCAGATTATTGCACTTAATGTAGCCAGACAGCTTAAATCAAGAAGTTCTTTCAGAAGAACTCTTAAGATGGCTGTTAACAATGCTATGAAAACCGGTGTTCAGGGAATTAAAATTAAAGTTTCCGGAAGGCTTGGCGGTGCTGAAATGTCAAGAACCGAACAGTATAAAGCCGGACGTGTTCCTCTGCATACTCTTAGAGCTAATATCGATTATGGTTTTGCTGAAGCTGATACAACCTTCGGTTTAATCGGAGTTAAGGTCTGGGTTTTCACCGGCGAGGTATACAAGAGAGACAGGAAGGAAGATGCCGGACTGCTTGTTAAAAAGCAGAGGGAAAAATCCTCCTCAAGGAGTTAGTGCAAGATGCTTAGTCCTAAGAGAACGAAATTTAGAAAAAAACAGAGAGGCAGGCTTGTAGGTGAAGCTACCAGGGGCAACACAGTTGCTTTCGGTGACTTCGGACTTGTGTCTCTCGAAAATAAATGGATAACAAACCGACAGATAGAAGCAGCACGTATTGCGATGACAAGGCATATCAAGAGGGGCGGTAAAGTCTGGATTAGAATTTTCCCGGATTTTCCATATACCAAAAAACCTGCTGAAACCCGAATGGGTAAAGGTAAGGGTAACCCTGAATACTGGGTTGCTGAAGTAAAACCCGGCACAGTTATGTTTGAAATGGCCGGAGTTAGCTCTGAACTTGCTGCAGAAGCTATGAGACTTGCAGGTAATAAACTGCCTATCAAGGTTAAGTTTGTCGAAAGAAGGAGTCTTTAAGAATGAAGAATTCATTTTCTGATTTAACTTATGAAGAACTTCTCAATAAAAGAGAAGAACTTAAAAAGAAGCTTCTTGATGGCAGATTCAACAAGGTGCTTGGTCATGTGGAAAGTCCGATTGAAATCAGGACTATGAGAAGACAGATCGCTAGATTGAATACTATTATTCATGAATATGCACTCGGAATTCGCAAGGCATAGTGCAGGAGATAGTTGTGGATACTAAAGCAGTAGAAAAGACAAAAGGCTATAATAAGACATTTCAGGGTGTAGTTGTCAGCGATAAAATGGATAAAACCATAGTTGTCGAAGTAAGGACAAAGAAACTTCACAGACTGTACAAGAAATATCTTTCTAGAACAAAGAAGCTTAAGGCGCATGATGAGAAGAATGATGCTCATATCGGTGATACAGTTCGTGTGATTGAAACCAGGCCTATCAGTAAAGATAAGTGCTGGCGCCTTCTCGAAATTGTTGAGAGAGCAAAATAATTTAAAATTATTTTGTCTGAAGGAGTGATAATATGATCCAGATGCAAACGTATCTGAATGTTGCAGATAACAGCGGAGCCAAAAGGGTACAGTGTATCAAGGTTCTGGGCGGAAGCCACAAAAATATTGCCGGAGTAGGTGACGTAATTGTTGTAGCTGTTAAGGATGCACTTCCTAACGCAGCAATCAAGAAGGGCGATGTCCATAAAGCCGTTATTGTCAGAACAAGTAAGGAATATCGTCGAATTGACGGTACATATATCAGGTTTGATGATAATGCTTGCGTCATTTTGGATGCTAGTTTAAATCCTAGAGGAAAGCGTATCTTCGGCCCGGTAGCTCGAGAGCTGCGAGAGGGAGGCTTCATGAAGATTGTTTCCCTTGCACCGGAGGTCCTTTAAAGGGGTTTGGGAATGGTTAAATATAAGATTAAGAAGAACGATACAGTAAAGGTTGTCTGCGGTAAGGATAAAGGTAAGACCGGTAAGGTCGTTAAAGTTAACCGTGAGAAAGGCCGTGTAGTTGTTCAGGGTATTAACATTGTAAAAAAAGCAATGAAACCTAAAAGCCAAAACGAAAAAGGCGGTATCGTCAGTATTGAAGCTTCAATGGATATATCCAATGTCAGGGTAATCTGCAAGAAATGCGGACCCACAAGACTTGGATACAAGATTGAAGGTGACGATAGGGTTAGAATTTGTAAGAAATGCGGAGAAGCAATCTGATGGCAGTGAAAGAATATGTACCAACACTAAAGAAGTTTTATAAAGATTCAGTTGCAAAAGAACTTCGGGAAGAATTTGGATACAGCTCTGTTATGCAGATTCCCGCACTTGAGAAGGTTATAGTTAGCGTAGGCTGTGGTGATGCAATTCAGAACAAAAAGTTTCTTGAATCCGCAGTTTCCGAACTTGAACTGATTACCGGCCAGAAAGCTGTAAAGACAAAGGCCAGAAGGTCAATTTCTAACTTTAAGCTTCGAGAGGGTATGGAAATCGGCGCAAAGGTGACACTTAGAGGTGCGTACATGTGGGAGTTTCTTGAAAGATTTATTTCAATTGCTCTTCCTCGTGTTAAGGACTTCAGAGGTATTAATCCAAATGCATTTGATGGCAACGGTAATTATTCGCTTGGTATTACCGAGCAGATCATTTTCCCTGAAATCGATTTTGATAAGATTGAACGGGTCAGTGGTATGAATATAGCAATTGTAACAACCGCAAAAACAGACCAGGAAGCCAGAAGCCTTCTGAAGAAGCTCGGCATGCCTTTCAGGAAATAGGAGTGTAGATAATGGCTAAAAAATCAATGATTGTAAAAGCTAACAGAACTCCGAAATATAGTACAAGAAAAGTAAACAGATGTAGAGTCTGTGGAAGACCGAGAGGCTATATGCGGAAGTTTCAGATGTGTAGGGTTTGTTTCAGAAAATACGCCAGTGAGGGACTTATCCCGGGTGTAACAAAATCGAGCTGGTAGGGAGAGTAATATGGCAGTTTCAGATCCTGTAGCTGATATGTTAACTAAAATTCGAAATGCAAACAACGCAAGATTTGACAGAGTTGATATACCTACTTCAAAGTTGAAGCTTGAAATAGTTAAGATACTTAAGAATGAAGGCTACGTTAAAAACTTTAAGAAAACGACAATAGATGGAATTAACTTCATCAGAATTTTTCTGAAATATGTAAATGATGATGAACCAATAATTCATGGTATTACAAAGATTTCAAAGCCTGGAAGAAGAATCTATACAGGTTATAAAAAAATGCCCAGAGTGTATAACGGATACGGAACTCTGATTGTATCTACTTCAACCGGTGTTACTACCGGCAGGAAGGCTGCTGAAAAGAAAGTCGGCGGTGAAGTTATTTGCTCAGTTTGGTAGGATAGGGGTAGCGAGATGTCTCGAATTGGAAAATTACCGGTAGCAATTCCGCAGGGCGTAAAGGTTTCTGTTTCAGAAGAACTTATCACCGTGGAAGGACCGAAGGGAAAACTTGAACAGGATTATAAACCTGAAGTTGAGATTAAGGTTGAAGATAATTCCGTAGTTGTTACGGCCAAATCCGACACAAAAAGCGCTCATTCTTACCATGGTTTATATCGTTCACTTATAAGCAATATGGTTACCGGAGTTTCAGCCGGTTTTTCAAAAACACTTATTATTAACGGCGTTGGTTACCGTGCTGAAGTAAACAAGGATATCCTTACACTCAGCCTTGGTTATTCACAGCCGATTGATTTCTATATTGAAGAGGGAATCAATATCAGTGTTGAAGGTACAAAGGTAACTGTATCAGGTATCGATAAACAGCGCGTTGGTCAGATAAGTGCTGAAATCAGAGGACTGAGACCTCCTGAGCCGTATAAGGGTAAAGGAATAAGATACGATAACGAGAATATCAGAAGAAAAGTCGGAAAATCTGGTATTAAATAGGGTACTAAAATGAAGAAACTAATACAAAAGGCTAACCGAAGAGTTCGGAGAAAGAAACACGTTAGAAAAACAGTTAGTGGTACTCCTGAAAGACCTCGTTTGAGTGTTTTTAAGAGTAACAGGCACTTATATGCACAGGTTATCGATGACATGAGCGGTGTTACTATCGCTTATGCTAATAATATGGAAAAAGACAATAAGGCGATTGCTTCCACAGTAGAAGGGGCGGAAAAGCTCGGTGTACTTCTTGGAGAGCGTCTTAAAGAAAAAAATATTTCTACGGTTGTTTTTGACAGAAACGGATTTTTATATCACGGCAAGGTGAAAGCCATTGCTGAAGGTGTCAGAAAAGCCGGAGTAACTATCTAGGAGGAGAACTTGGACGCTGTAAACGAAAAAGAATACGTTGAAAAGCTGATTAAGCTCAACAGGGTAGCCAAAGTAGTAAAAGGTGGTAGACGATTTTCATTCTCCGCACTGGTAGTTGTCGGTGATCAGAATGGAAGAGTCGGATACGGATTTGGAAAGGCTAATGATGTTTCTGAAGCTATTAGAAAAAGCGTTGAAAAAGCCAAAAGCAACCTTATTACTGTACCCATTAAAAACGACACACTTCCGCATGAATATATTGGTGAATTTAAAAGCGCCAAAGTTATTCTGAAGCCTGCTGCACCCGGTACCGGTATTATCGCCGGTGGACCCGTTCGTGCTGTAATGGAAGTAAGCGGAATAAACAATATTCTCAGCAAATCTCTTGGTTCAAAAAATGTTATGAATATTACAAAGGCTGTTTTTAACGGACTTGAAAATATGATGAACGCCAAGAGCATAGCCAAGGGCAGAGGTAAAACTCTTGCTGATATGTGGGGTTAGAAATGGCTGATAAGAAGATAAAGATTGAACTGGTTAGAAGCTATATCGGCAGAAAACCAAATCAGGTTAAGACACTTAAAGCTCTCGGGCTTAGAAAGATCAGCCAGTCGGTTGTTAAAGAAGCAAACCCGGCTATCTTAGGCATGGTCAATACTGTCTCACATCTCGTTAAGGTCGAGGAGATTAACTGATTATGAGTGATATTAAATTACCTGCTGGCGCAACCAGTAAGAAAAGAATAAAGGGTCGCGGTAACGGTTCAAGAAGAGGCGGGACAAGCGGTCGAGGCAGCAATGGTCAGAATGCAAGATCAGGCGGTGGAGTAAGACCCGGATTTGAAGGCGGTCAGATGCCGCTCTACAGAAGGATAGCAAGCAGAGGTTTCTCTAACTATCCTTTCAAGGTAGAATATAAGACCATTAATCTTAAAGAACTCAGCGAAAAGTATGCTGATGGAGAGGTCGTAAATATGGATACTCTTCGTGAAAAAGGCATACTTAAAGGTAAGAATAAGCTTGTTAAAATACTCGGTGAGGGTGATATAGACAAGAAGCTTACAGTTGAAATTGAAAAAATCTCAGCCGGTGCAAAAGAGAAAATTGAAAAGGCCGGCGGAAATATTGTAGTTAAAGAAGGTTAGGATGGCCGGAAATAAACTTGCAGACATGATGCGTGTAAAGGATTTAAGAGATAGAATCCTTTTTACTATTCTGATGCTGGTAGTATACAGACTGGGTGTAGCTATTCCTATTCCTGGTATTAACCTGAACGCTTTGAAGTTATACTTCATGTCACAGGATGCCGCAGGAGGAATAGGAGTTACTGAGTATATTGATTTCTTTTCAGGTGGAGGATTCAAAAACTTCTCTATTTTTATGCTTGGTATTATGCCCTATATATCAATGTCTATTATCATGCAGCTTCTTTTAATGGTATTTCCTTTCTTAAAGAAAATATCAGAAGAAGACGGCGGAAGAAAGAAGATACAGAAATATGTAAGGTACGGTACGGTAGTTGTTTGTCTCGTGCAGTCATATGCGGTTACTATTTATGCTAATCAGATTCCTGATGCAATTACAATGAGCAGACTTGCTTATTCTGTTATTGCAATGCTGACAGTAACTACAGGAACTCTGTTCCTGATGTGGATGGGTGAACAGATAACTCAGAGAGGCGTTGGAAACGGTATATCGCTCATAATTTTCGCAGGTATCGTTGCCAGAATGCCTAATGCGTTTGTATCAATAATCAGAGCAGTAAGAGAAGATTCTCTTAATCCGGTTTTCGTAATCATTGTTCTTGCAATGTTTGTAGTTGTTGTTGCACTTGTTATTTACGAGCAGCAGGGACAGCGAAAAATACCGGTTCACTATGCTAAAAGGGTAGTCGGAAGAAAAATGTACGGTGCTCAAAGTACTTACATTCCCTTTAAGATTAACCCGTCAGGAGTTATACCTGTAATTTTTGCGTCATCAATTCTGACGTTTCTTTTGCAGATTGCTAACAGTCTTGGCGGAGATGTCAAATGGCTTTCCAGTTTTGCTTACTGGTTAAGACCTAGAGGTCCGGCTTATCTTATTATATATACGCTGCTGATCATCTTTTTTGCTTACTTCTATACTCAGGCAACTTTAAACCCCATGGAGATAGCAAAACAGATTAGAGAAAACGGCGGTTCGATTCCTGGTGTCAGATCAGATAAACTTGAAGAGCACCTGAACAAGATACTTGCCAGGATAATTTTACCGGGTGCTCTCTTCCTGGCGTTTATAGCGATCATACCGACTATTGTACAATCAGTATTTAATTTTCCCGCCTCTGCGGCAATGTTATTGGGCGGAACTTCACTGCTGATTATGGTTGGTGTTGACCTGGATACGATGTCACAGATCGAAGGTCATCTCAGGATGCATCATCAGGATGGATTTGTGAAGAAAGGAAAAATAAGATCAAGGAATCTTTAGAAGAGGTAGATGATGAAAGTCAGAGCAAGTGTTAAACCAATGTGTGATAAATGCAAGGTTATAAGAAGACGGGGTGTGCTCCGCATACTGTGTGAGAATCCAAAACACAAACAGAGACAGAGGTAGGAGTATTTTATGGCACGAATTTCGGGTGTTGACCTCCCAAATAAACAGATTAAAATAGCTTTAACATACATCTATGGAATAGGCAGAACAACAGCTTTAGAAATCTGTAAAAAGCTTGATGTCAGTCCAGAAAGTAATATAAATGACCTTTCAAGTGATGATATAGCCAAGCTTCGCCAGATACTTGATAATGAGTATAAAGTTGAAGGAAGACTTCGAACAGAGACCGCGCTTAATATTAAGAGACTCATGGACATCGGATGTTACAGAGGTCTTAGACATAGAAGAGGCTTACCGGTAAGAGGTCAGAGAACAAAGACCAATGCTAGAACCAGAAAGGGTAAGAAAAAGACCGTTGCTGGAAAGAAGAAAGCTGGTAAATAAGTCGGAGGGAATTGAGATTGGCTAAGGTAAAGAAAAAGAAAGATAAAAAGACGGTACAAGAAGGTAACGTCTATATTCAGGCTACTTTTAACAATACTATTGTTACAATTACCGATTTAAACGGAAATGCTGTATCATGGGCAAGTGCCGGTGGACTTGGTTTCAGGGGTGCGAAAAAATCTACTCCCTACGCAGCACAGACTACTGCAGAGACTGCGGCTAAGAAAGCTATGGATTACGGTCTCAGAGAAGTCTACGTATATGTAAAGGGTCCCGGTGTAGGCAGAGAGTCTGCTATCAGATCTCTCGGTAATCTTGGACTGTGGGTTAAGGGTATCATCGATGTTACTCCTATACCTCATAACGGCTGCAGACCCAGAAAGAGCAGAAGAGTATAGGTAGAGGGAGACAGGAAATGGCAAGAAATACAGGGCCACAGTGTAGATTGTGCAGAGCTGAGAAGAAAAGACTTTATCTTAAGGGCGAAAGATGCAGAAGCACTAAATGTCCTATTACAAAGAAACGAAATCCTCCTGGAAAGGGTCCGAAGACAAGAGCTGGTAAGCTCTCTGACTACGGTGTTCAGCTCAGGGAAAAACAGAAGCTTAAAAGAACTTATGGTATGCTTGAGAAACAGTTCAAGCTTACTTTCGATAAAGCTGAAAAAATGAAGGGAAAGACAGGTGAAAACCTTATTGTCCTTCTTGAAAGAAGACTCGATAATATCGTTTTCAGAATGAGGTTTGCTTCATCAAGAAATCAGGCAAGACAGCTTGTTTCTCATGGACATATCTTTGTTAACGGAAAAAGAGTTACTATCGCCTCCTATATTGTAAAGGAAAACGACGTAATCGAAGTTGGTGAGAACAGCAAAAAACTTACTGTTATAAAAGACAGTCTGAAAGAATACACCAAGTCCGGTGTTTATCCTTGGCTTCAGGTAGATCCTGATGCAATGAAAGGAAGCGTAAAAGCGTTACCATTAAGAAGTGATGTCGCCGACCTTGCTGAGATCAATGAGCAGCTGGTCGTTGAGCTCTATTCAAGATAAAAAAACAGGGAGTGCACATGGCGAGGAAAAATCTTTTAAAGGGATTTAAGAAGCCGAAAGGTATATCCTTTGAGCACAGTGAATTAAGCAATAATATCGGAAGATTTACAGCTTATCCGTTCGAAAGGGGATTTGGAACTACCATCGGAAATACACTGAGAAGGATTCTGCTTTCTTCTATACAGGGTTATTCTGTGACAGCAGTTAAGATAACCAGTTATGATAAAGAAGGCACTCCTCATATGATTTCCAGTGAGTTTGAGGCAATACCTGAGGTAGTAGAAGATACTCCGGAGGTTATTAATAACCTTAAGAAACTGAAAATCAAGCTTCCTGAAGAAGTTGAACAGAAGATCCTTAACCTTGAATTCAAGGGCGGCGGAAAAATCACAGGTGCTGATTTTAAAGTTGACGAGGACATTGAAATTTTCAATGAAGATCTTGTAATTGCAACTTTGATGGATAAAGCTAATCTTGATGTAGAAGTTCAGATTGATCTCGGAAGGGGCTATGTCCCTGCAGAGGTTAACGAGCAGTACATTGAGGTAATTGGAACAATTGCAATTGATTCAGTATTTTCACCGATAGTGAAAGTCAGTTACGATATAGAGAATACAAGAGTCGGTCAGCGAAATGACTATGACAAACTGGTACTTGATGTAGAAACAGACGGTACAATTTCTCCTGAAGATGCCGTTGCTGAGGCTGCAAAAATTGCTAAGGATCATTTCACCATATTCATCAATTTTGATGAAGATGCAATTGGCGGTGATGAAGAAGTTGACGAGGAAGAAGAGCGAATCAAAACTATCCTCGACACACCTGTTGAAGAGCTTGAACTTTCAGTGAGATCCAGTAATTGCCTTAAGAACGCTAATATTAAGACAATTGGTGACCTTACAAGAAGAAGTGAAGATGAAATTGCTAAAACAAGAAATTTTGGTAAAAAATCTCTTCTTGAAATTAAAGAAAAGCTCAGTGAATGGGGTCTTAGTCTTGGTATGACTGATTACAGCGTGCTTAAGACTTCAAGAAAATTACAGTCGAAGAAGGAAGAAGCAAATGAAGCATAGAGTTGGTTTTAACAAGCTCAGCAGGAAATCAAGCCACAGAAAGGCTTTACATAGAAATATGGTAACCTCTCTATTCAAACATGAAAGAATTACAACTACCAAGGCAAAAGCTCTTGAGATCAGAAGAACTGCTGAGAAGATGATCACCAGAGCTAAAAGTGATTCTGTTCATAATAGAAGGATTATTAACAAAGATATTAAGGACGGTGAAGTTCTTAATAAGCTTTTTACTGAAATCGGGCCGAGAAATGCTACACGACCTGGTGGGTACACCAGAATCTACAAGCTTGGTTTCAGGAAAGGCGATGCTGCTGAAATGGTTATTCTTGAACTCGTTTCTGAGGAAGAATCTGAGACAAAAAAGAAGAAGCCTGCAAAAGCAAAAAAATCAGCTGAGCCTAAGGCCGCAGTAAAAACTGAAGTTAAAAAGGATGCTCCTGTTAAGGAAACAGCTCCTGTAACTGAAGAAGCTGCAGTAGAAGAAGCCGCGGTTGAAGAAACTGAAGCAGATGCTGTAGAAGATAAAGCTACTGAAGTTGAAGAAAAGGCTGAAGACGCCGAAACAGTTGAAGAAGACAAATAAAGAATCAACATATCTGAAAAGGAGGTGCTGAAAGGCACCTCTTTTTTTTCCTCAAAGCATTATGATAACGGTTACTCTGGCAAAAATGCGCTATAATATTTGCTGTTAAGTGCCGATATTAAAAGGAATAAATGTTTTTTAGCTGGAGACCAGTGGTTTAATGAGATCCGGACTGAAATTTGCAGTCAGTTTATTAATAAGTGTTATCCTCTTTGCCGGTTTTATCGTGATCTCCTATTCTGGACTTTTCGATTATATTGAAACCACCTTCTATCATTCCAGGGTGAAGGATTTTAAACAGCAGGAATCTGAAGTTTTAAAAACCAACATTGAGAAATATCACTCTCTAAAGATAGAATCATTTTCTGTGATCAATGAGAATAGTTCAATAGCAAGAAATTATCTTCCAAATATAAGTGAGGAAGATATCTTTTCAACTTCTAATCTTGTATCAGTATTAAAAAAAGAAAATCCCGGCTTACTCTTTATGCGTCTCATAGATCAAAACAGAAATATTCATTATAGCTCACTTTCTCAGGACCTTAAAGAAGACAGCAGATATAAGAAAATATATAATAATTTCGATGAAGAGAGTGAGGGGATATTATTAACTGATATTTTTAAGCGGGTAAGTGAAGGTCCTTTTGTGATGGCAAACCCCGAAAAAGCTTTATTCGAATACTTTTTCCCGGTGTATGACAATATTAACACTTTAAAAGGTGCAGCCGCATTTTATGTAGCAGAAAAGGATTTATACCAATATTTGATAAAAGTAAATGCGGTTGAACTTGGAAGAGATTTCAATGTTTTAGTGAATGGTTATCTATCCGGACTTAATATCGCTGGCAAAAATGATATTAGGGCTGAGATTGAAGATAAATTTAAAAATGAAAATGACGCTTTTGTGATTATTCCGGTTACCGATGAGAGCACAGAACTATTCATATTCAGCAGCCGTTTGGAAAACGGAGGTTATAGCGGTCTTGCAGTTGACTCAGTTGATTTTATTCTGACAAGGAATCTTAAGTTTTTACTAGTTGCTGCATTTGGCATAACAATTTTTCTAATAGTATTTCTTATCTTTAATATAAATCAAGATTCGGACATAGTTATTAATGACAGAATAAAGAAGCTTCAAATGAGTTTTCTGCAGCAGTTTGTTGACCGGAAAGAAGAAATAGACTGGACTGGCGTACAAACTAATATTATTGAAAAAAAAGAGATTATAAACAGGCAGATAAAAAAAGGTCTTGGTAGAAAGGCATCTAAGAAGGATGCAGACGAGATAATAGAGAAAAATTGGGAAGAAATTATCAGTCTAATTTCTGAAAAAAGTATACAGCAGCCGGTTGCCAGACCACAGCTGGAAAATATTGAAGAGATAATCAAAGAAGCTCTATCAAAGAGTAATATAGTTATATCAGGTGACAATGTTAAATTGTCTGCCTCTGTATCAGCGGCTGGAGCAGGTCAATCTCCAACATCTGTTAACGTAAGTGGTACGACAAACGCAGTAGAGCAAATTGAAGATACTGAAGAACTTGATTTTGGTGAAGAAATTCTGCCTTTAGATTTGGTCGAATCTGATGATAAGTCCGAACCTGTAGAAATTGAAGAAATTAAGGATGCTGAGGAAATAGAAGACGCTGAACTTGTTTCAGATTTGGAAACTGAAGAATTAGCCGAATTAGCTGATGTTGAATCGGCTGAGGAGCCGGAGGACCTTGAAGAACTTGAAGAATTAGCTGAGCTTGATGAAACAGATGAAGAACTCTCAGAGGTTGTAGAAATTGCGGATTCAGAGTCTTTGTCTGTTGAAGACTCAGAAGACACCGAGCCTGTTTCAGATTTGGAAACTGAAGAATTAGAAGACTTAGCTGATGTTGAAGTGGCTGAGGAGCCGGAGGACCTTTTAGAACTTGAAGAGCTTGAAGAGCTTGAAGAATTAGCTGAGCTTGATGAAACAGATGAAGAACTCTCAGAGGTTGTCGAAATTGCGGATTCAGAGTCTTTGTCTGTTGAAGACTCAGAAGACACTGAGCCTGTTTCAGATTTGGAAACTGAAGAATTAGAAGACTTAGCTGATGTTGAAGTTGCTGAGGCGCCGGCGGCTCTTGAAGCGATTCAGCCGGAGTATATCGGAACTGATTCAGAACAGTCTTTGGTTTTTAATAGCCCTGATAGTATTTTTGTTGAAGAGTTAGATAATAAAACAGAATTAGCGCTTGAAAATGATAAAGAGCTTTCCGGTGAAAGCCTTCAGGAAAAACTACAAGTGCTTTATCCGGATATGAATTTATTAAAAACCGAACCGCTTGATTTGGAAATTCTTTTTCAGGAAGAGAATATTGAAGGTGATATCGGTGTTTTTGATGATGAAGAACTTGAAGCTGAAAATGATTATGATGATCTTGCAGATGAGCTTGAACCTGAAGACCTTGAAGAATTATCAGAACTGGATGATTTGGAAGAGCTTGATGAGGAATTTGCAGAGCTCGAAACTGCTTCAACAGAAACTGAATCAATCGAAGTTTCAAATGTAGATGATGCAGAATTGGAAGAACTTGAAGAATTGGATGAACTTGAAGAAGTTGAGGAAACTGATTCTCAGGATTATGTACATGAAGACTTCGTTTCGGAAGAACTGGAAACCCTTGATGCAGAGGATATTAATGAAGAGGAGTTTGAGAAGGAGCTTTCTGAAGTAGAGGAGCAGCTTGAGGAGCTCCCTGCTTTTGAGACTGCTGATGAAGAGGTCTCAAATATAATAGAAATTGAGCACACTGTATCTGGAAGCAGAACAGACAATTTCTATACTTCTTATAACTATAATATTGATTTCCGCGCTCTTAAGGGGGAAAGTTCCAGAGTTATAGCGGATAGGGTGCCGGAGCATATGCAGCCGGCAGCCTCGATAGCGATAAAAGAATCTGATACAGTAACTGTTAAGGAAGAAGTTTCAATTTCGCCTGCTGAACGTGATTTTCTAAAAGATTTAGAATCTGTAATTAAGAAAAATCTAATTGAAGTGGAATCTGCAGAATCTGTTTATCTTAAAACAGGCGGTCCTTCTGATAACAGTATTCAGGAAGAAGATGGCGTTTTCAGGATAAATGAAAAAACAATTGCTAATTCAGTAGCAAAGGATAATACATTTAAAGAACTGGTTGATTCTATAATTAGCGTTGAGGAAGATGCTGAAGAAGAGTCATTATCAATATTTAAAGATAGAGAAGTTGACCTGTTTGATCTTGGATTGCCAGCAGAGGCTCCGGAAAAGGAAATTGAGCAATCTTCCGATTCACAGCTTTTTAACCCTGATGGTTTTGATTATGATTTTTACCTCAATAATTTCAGTGCGAATATCACCGGTATATCCAAATCACTGTTAAGAATTACGCAGAAAATGGATGCTTTATGCGCTGCGGTGTTCACATCCCAGGGTAACAAGATAAAGGTTGAATATTCAGTAGGTATGGATGCTAAGAGCAGAACCCTGATGTTTTTTAAGGATACTGAGCCGTTTTACCTGCAGATCATAAAAAGGAAGCAGTACGTCTTTATTAAAAAGAGCACAACTGGTATAGATGCAATTGATTCAAGAATTAAGAAAGAAGACAGAGTGCATTTTAGCGGATATCTGTATATACCTGTAAAATTCAGAGATACAGAAGCATACCTTTTTGTAGGATTAAAAAAGGATAAGGGCAGTATGGAGGAATATATAAAAATATTAAAAGAACAACTTGCTTGACCAATAGAAATTCTTCAAATATAATTGGTTCAGGTAAGTTTCACTTTAAAATGGAGGAAGATTATGCTTGATATTAAGTTGATAATCCTTCCTCTCGTTGGAACAGTTCTAGGTTGGACGATTAGATGGCTTTATGCCAGATTTCAGCTGTCCTCCTCAGAGCAGAAAGCTGCGCGGCTAAATCAGGATGCTTTGAAAGAAGCAGAAGCCAAAAAGCGCGAGTTGCTGCTTGAGACTAAGGATCAGCTTCTTAAAGAAAGAGCTCAGCAGGAAAAAGAGCTCAGAGAAAGAAGAAATGAAATACAAAGACTTGAGAGAAGGTCGTTACAGAAAGAAGAAAATCTAGACAAAAAATCCGCGTCCCTGGAAAATCAGGAACGTGCGATTAGTGTACGAGAGGATAAGTTAAAAGAAAAAGAAAGAGTTTTATCAGAAGAAGAAATACGATGGAAGGCTGAACTTGAGAAAATAGCCGGAATCTCTACCGAGGAAGCCAAGGATTTGATTATCAAATCAATGGAAGACGAGGCGCGCAAAGATGCTGTAGTCCTAATCAATAAGGTTGAACAGGAAGCTCAGAAAAATGCAGAGAAAAAGGCCAGAGATATCGTTGTCAGTACTATTCAGCGTATTGCTACTGAGGTCAGCTCTGATGTAACTATTACATCAGTAAGTCTGCCGAATGATGAAATGAAAGGCCGGATTATCGGTCGTGAAGGGCGGAATATAAGATCGCTGGAAACTCTTACAGGTGTTGATATCATTATTGATGATACTCCAGAGGCTGTAGTAATTTCATGTTTTGATCCCGTAAGAAAGGAAATCGCCAGAACTGCGCTTGAAAGACTCATTTCTGATGGAAGAATTCATCCCGCCAGAATTGAAGAAGTAGTTCACAAAGTCACAAAAGAGATTAATCAGACCATCATAGAAGAAGGTGAGAAGGTTGTTTTTGACTTAGGCCTTCATAATATTCACCAGGAAGGAATCAGGGCTCTTGGAAGATTAAAGTACAGAACAAGTTATACACAGAATGTTCTTGACCATTCCAAAGAGGTTGCAGTTATTGCAGGAATGATTGCCTCAGAAGTTGGTGCAGATGTAGAAATTGCTAAAAGAGGTGCGCTTCTCCATGATATTGGCAAGGGTATTGAGAGTGAAGGTGATGAAAATCATGCAGAACTCGGTGCAAGTCTTGCAAAGAAGATGGGTGAAGATCCCCGGGTAATTAATGCAATTATTTCGCATCACAATGATATTGAACCGACTACTATCGAAGCTATTATTGTTCAGGTTGCAGATGCTATTTCGGCCTCAAGACCTGGAGCAAGAAGGGAAACTCTAAATAATTATATAAAGAGACTTGAAAACCTTGAAAATATTGCTGAGGGCTTCGGCGGTGTAACTAAAGCTTTTGCCATTCAGGCAGGAAGAGAGCTTAGAATCATGGTTAATAATGAATCTGTGACTGATGATGATTCTAAACTGCTGGCAAAGGATATTGCCAAAAAGATTGAAGATGAATTGCGTTATCCGGGCAGAATTAAGGTAACTATTATCAGGGAGACAAGAGTTACTGAATATGCCAGGTAGGCAACCAGGGAATTTGAATTAATGTCTGATACAGTAAATGCTCTGCTGCTTGGTGATGTCATAGGACAACCGGGCTGCAGAGCAGTTTTTATAGGTCTTAAAACTCTAATTGGAAAAACCAGAGCTGATGTTGTTATAGCGAATGGAGAGAATGCGGCAGATGGATTTGGAATTACTCCTGAAAATGCAGAAATGCTATTTTCTGCCGGAGTCGATGTAATCACTACCGGTAATCATGTGTGGCAGAAAAAAGAAATTCTGCCACTTCTTGACAGGAGGGATGAACTTCTAAGACCTGCAAATTATCCTTCAGGGGCTCCGGGGCATGGCTCATGTGTTATTTCTAGAAAGGGTGTAAAAATCGGTGTAATAAACCTTCAGGGCCGAGTAGATATGGGGAATCTTGATTGTCCGTTCAGAACAGCGAAGGAGCTTGTAAGAAAAGTCTCTCAGGAGACAAAGATAATCATTGTAGATTTTCATGCTGAAAATGTTGAGGAAAAAGAAGCTCTGGGGCTGTATCTTGATGGCTCTGTGAGCTCTGTAACAGGAACTCATACACATATTCAGACTGCGGACGAACGAATACTTGGAGGCGGTACAGCCTATATGTCAGATATTGGTATGACAGGCCCTGGCCACAGTGTTATAGGTTCAAATGTTGAAACAGCAGTTAAGAGACAGCTAACTCAAATGCCTTTTAAAATGGAAATCGAAGATGTTCCTGCAACAATAAATGGAGTGCTCATTACGATCGACAGCAGTACCGGAAAGGCCACAGCTGTACGGCGGATAAATGAAAAATCCTTCTAAACCGCTAATAGCTATTCTTAAGTTGAAATATCCTGAAATCTCAGAGAAAGAGCTGTATTCTATGGTTTTGTGCGGAGAAGTCTCGGTTAACGGAGAAACCGTCAGAGAACACAGAAGATTGTTCAGGTTCGATTCGGAAATTAATTTAAAAATGAAGAAATGGGTGTCAAGAGCAGGTGAAAAACTTGATTTTGCCCTAACCAAATGGAATATCAACACAGAGGGAAAGACTGTCCTGGATGCGGGCTCTTCAACCGGCGGGTTCACTGATTGTCTGCTTCAGCATGGAGCCTCACTTGTTTATGCTATTGATGTCGGGTATAACCAGCTTGCATACACATTAAGACAGGATAAGCGGGTAGTGGTTATGGAAAAAACCAATATCATGTCTGTTGAAAACCTTTCGCCTGCGGCACATTTTGCCGTTGCAGATCTGTCTTTCAGATCTATTTCCGGTGCAGCAGGGCATATTCTTTCAAATACACTTGATGATTTACTAATCGCACTTATTAAACCGCAATTTGAATATAAGGGCGGTCCTGATTTTAATGGTATAATAACCGACAGAAAAATTCTGAAAAAAATAATCCTCGAAACCGCAGAAGCTTTAACCGCTGAAGAAGTTTATGTTTCAGCTATGCTTGAATCTCCTGTCAGGGGTACTAAGGGTAATACGGAATTCCTTTTCCGGACTGGGAAAAAAAAGCCGGAATCAAGATCAGCTTATGACTCCAGCCTTTCTCATATGATAGATACACTGTTTAAATAGCTGTATTTATTAAAAATCATCCCTGCTAAGCGGTGCGCCTATATAGACCCCTTCAGGTCCCATGTAATCTGTTTTCTTACCTTCAATCAGAAACTGAACAGAATTAACATTTGAAAATTCAGTAGTGGTGAATACTATCTGTTTAAGCTGGGCATTATAGCCTTCAACCCCGAATGCATTGAATCGGAAACTTTCAGAGAAATTCAGAAATGCAGTTCCATTACTTATGCTGATAGAAAGAAGCTGTGTCTGTTCCGGAATGAGAGATATCAGTCCCATATTGAGCTCCGAAGTTGATAAGCCCTGAAGCAGAGTTTTGATAGTTTCAGTAAGAGGTGAGTCAATGTAATATACAGGCCTGACAATTTTTTTCATCTGAATGCCGCCGTCATCGGCTATTTCGATAAAATACAGATTTGAACGTCTTATTTTTTTGGGAACTTCAGGAGCCTGCGTCTCAGGTTTTGTGGTTTCAGGTATTGTTTCCGGTTCAGTGATTTCAATTTCTACGGTCTTTTCGGGTATATTTTCAGGCTGTGAGACTGAAATTTCAGTTTCCTGAACAGGTTGAACCACTTCCGGAATTTGAGTATCCGATTCAGGTTCCTGTGTATTGTTAATTGTTACTTCCGGTTCCCCTTTTTCCTGCTTAATGAAGTCAATAAAGTCAGTGTCTTCAAGAACATTCTGGATTGTTGCCCTGTTAAAAAGGAAAATGACCAGAATGAGTAGGATTAAGGCTATCCAGAAAAGGCAGCCGATTGATGATTTATTTTTGTTAGTTCGAGCCATACTATGCTGATTATCGGCATGTAAATGGGCTTTTTGAGTGAATTCACTTTATGATTAATTTAAGTATGTTGTTTGACGGGGCGATCAAAATGATTTATATTTATTTTATAATGAAAATTTTGAAGGGTATCCCCGCATCACAAGGAATTGTAATCGGAAGAGTTTTTTTCTACCTTGATGAAAACTTAAGGGTTCCTGAATATACCATCAGCAAAACAGATATTGCAGCCGAAGAAAAACGCTATTTGGATGCTGTCGCTAAAACAAAGTCAGACCTCCTTCAATTAAAAAGTGAGGTCGATTCCGGCACAGCCACCAGTGAAATCCAGTTTATCGATGCACATATCCTGATGTTAGAGGATCCAGAGCTAACCGGACAGATCAAGAAAAAAATTAACGAAAAACTACACAATGCAGAATGGGCATTGTATGAAACATTTAAAGATTATATAGAAATTCTTAAAAGTTCTTCAGACGAATACCTCAGGGAGCGTACTTTTGATATTCGTGATGTGGCAAAGAGAATTCTGGACAATCTGCTGTACAAGGAAAGAATTAATCTTAAAAATCTAAATGAAGAAGTGATTGTTGTAGCTCATGAACTCCTTCCATCAGATACGCTGTCCATGAATAAACGAATGGTTAGAGGTATTGCTACTGATACAGGCGGTAAAACGTCTCATACAGCTATTTTGTCCAGAGCGTTTGAAATACCTGCAGTCCTTGGACTTTCCAATATTACAGCCGAAGTAAGAAACGGTGAGCAGATTATTCTGGACGGAACCAGCGGCGATGTTATTGTCAGGCCTGATGATGACATGCTGAAACTCTACAGGATGAAGCTTCAGCAGTGGCAACGGAAGGAAGTAGAGCTGCTCAATCTTAACCGTCTGCCGGCTGAAACCAAGGACGGGAAACGTATTATGCTGACTGCCAACATCGAAATTCCTGAAGAAACAGAGTCAGTAAAAGCTCATGGTGCAGATGGCGTCGGGCTGTATCGTTCCGAGTTTTTCTTTATGCAGCCGGGAATTATACCCTCCGAGGATGAACAGTATCTGGCTTACAAGCGTGTTCTGACTTCTATGGGAAATCTTCCGGTAACTATCCGTACAATTGATTTGGGCGGTGATAAACTGCTTCCGGGTACATCCACTTCAGATGAGGCCAACCCAATACTTGGATGGAGATCTATCAGATTCTGTATGTCCAGGAAAGATATATTCCGAACCCAGTTAAGAGCACTTTTGCGGGCTTCGGTACATGGAAATTTGAGAATTATGTTCCCGATGATATCCGGGGCTGAAGAACTTGATCGTGTTCTGGAGTTCTATACTGAAGTTCAGTCTGAATGTTCAGCAGAAAATATTAAGTTCAATAGGGAAATTCAGCTCGGAATAATGATAGAAGTCCCCTCTGCAGCTCTGACTGCTGATATTCTTGCACGAAAAGTCCAATTCTTCTCTATTGGAACAAATGACCTTCTGCAGTATACTATCGCAGTTGACAGGGGAAATGAAAAGATTGCGTATCTGTACGAACCGTTTCATCCAGGTGTGCTCAGGCTGCTGAGGATGATTATTGAAGGTGCTCATTCACAGAGCATCCCTGTTGCAATGTGCGGAGAAATGGCAGGGGATCCCTATGCTGCTGTCATTCTTCTGGGGTTAGGACTGGATGTTTTCAGTATGAGTTCATTCAGCATTCCCGAAATTAAAAGCATAATCCGTACTGTATCAATGTCCCAGGCGGAAGAGCTTGTAGGAACCATTTTTGAAATGAAATCCTACAGGGAAATTGACAGATTTGTAAGAGGGTGGATGGATGACAGGTTTAAATTCCTTAAACAGCAATAATATACCGCTGGTAGCTATTGCCGGCAGGCCGAATGTAGGCAAATCAACTTTATTTAATAGAATTATCGGAAAGAGAAAGGCTATAACAGATCCGGTTCCGGGTGTTACGCGTGATCCTGTTGAGGAAATTTGTGTGATCGGCGACACTAAAATAAGGCTTACAGATACCGGCGGATATAAGCTTGATCAGGAGGCTCTTGATGATCTTGTTGTTTCAAGAGCTCTTGAAGTAATTGATGCGGCTGATCTGGTGCTTCTGGTTCTCGATATTAAGGAAACAACTCCTGAAGATGAAATCCTTATTGAGGCACTTCGCCCTTATACAGAAAAAATACTGCTCGTCGTTAATAAGGTTGACGGTCCGGAAAAGATGAATGAGATATGGAATTTCTATTCCTACGGATTCGATAACATCTATCCTATATCAGCGACCCATGGAATAGGTATCGGTGATCTGCTTGAAGTGGCTGAAGCCCGGGTAAAGGGGATTGCCGGCAGTTCCGAGTTTATAGAAGAAGATGCGGATATACGGATTTCAATTCTTGGAAAACCGAATACCGGAAAATCAACTCTCATAAACAGTCTCACAGGCAAGAAACATTCTATAGTGTCTGATATTCCCGGTACAACCAGAGATATCGTTGAGGGAAGTTTCGTTTACAAAGATAACAGGTTTAGGATACTTGATACAGCCGGCATCAGAAGAAAGAAGAAGGTTACTGAGGACGTAGAATATTATTCAGTTAACCGTGCAATCAAAAGTATTGATTTATCAGATATAATTCTATTGATGATGGATGCTGAAGAAGGCCTGACTGATCAGGATAAAAAGATTGCAGGTCTGGCTGTCCGCAAGGGTAAGGGTATTATTCTTGTTCTTAATAAGTGGGATCTAATGAAAGACGTACCCAATGCCTTTGAGGCTGTTGCTGACAGGGTTAGGTTCCTTTTTCCGGTGCTTTCCTTTGCTCCGATAGTACCTCTGTCTGCATTAAAATCGGAAGGCGTTGACGTTCTTCTGGATAATGTGCTTAAAGTCTGGTGGCAGCTTAACCGCAGAGTCGAAACATCGGCACTTAATGCTCATCTTAAAGACTGGGTTGAGGAAAATGAGCCTCCAAGAACCAAGACCGGCCGGTTCAAGATTAAATACATTACCCAGGTCAGTGCAAATCCGCATCACTTTATTGCGTTTGTAAACAGAAATAAGAATTTTCCGGAATTCTATGCCAGATATCTTATGAGAATGATAAGGCAGGATTTTGGACTTAATTTAATACCCCTTACCCTCGATTTCAGGGAGTAGGACCTTAGGTGCATGGAATCGTATTCAATCGGGGAAGTCTGTCGGCTGCTTAATGTTAAACCGCATGTGCTCAGATACTGGGAGCAGGAATTTTCCCTGCTCTCCCCGAGAAAAGATTTTAACGGCCAAAGGAAATATACCTCCAATGATCTGAACACTCTCTATCGGATAAGGCACCTTCTTTATGAGGAAAAGTATACTATAGAGGGTGCCCGAAACCGTATCTGGAAGGATGTTTCATCCGGTAATGCCGATCTGCGGGCTGCGATTAATTCCATGAGACAGTCACTTGTAAGTCTTTCACTAAAAGTTGAAAAATCATCCGAATCCTGACGATAATAAATCTGTGAGAAAAATCATCCTTAGTACAGCACTAATTACTTTTTTTTATTGTAATTCCATCGGTTTCAATATCCGCATGGCCTGAAGATAAAGATTACGGATTTCCTGAAAATTATGAAATTCGTATGCAGCTTCGTGAAATAATTACTGCACCTACCGGTGATGTGCTTAATTCCCGGGAAAAAAACTATCCGCAGCAGTCCGGACGATCAAGGGTTAAGTATGATATTAAAACCCAGAACGACAGTTTCTATATGCTTTTTATCAATGAGAAGGATTATCGTTATCCTGTATACAGCAGCGGGACTTATATAATAAGACGTAACCTGGATGATGGTAAATTCAGTCAAATTAAGGTCTTTCTAAAAAACGACAGTGAATGTTTTGTCCGGATTTATCCGGACAATGATCGCGCAGTGCTTGAGCTTAATATTTACGGTAAACAAATTTATTCGGGAATCAATCTTCCATACAGTTTCTCCGATGTGCTTGTCCTGCCTTTTGCTGATATTATAAAGGCTACGGCCGGGATTATTGACTGGGATCTGATCTTTCCCGACAGATACTCAATCTCGTCGGACAGCAAGATGATACTGCTCGATGAAATCCGCAGTGAGCTTCCAAAGCTCAGTGATGAAGATGACGGAGCCCTCGATGCGGATGGTGAGTTCCGCTTTATTGAAAATCTGCAAGTTATGGAAACTCCCGGCTTTAACTGTTCGGGGTTTGTTAAGTGGGTGGCAGACGGTATTTATGCCGGTCTTACAGGAAAGTATATGGGAATTCGTGAACTGAAGGAGAAGTTTCTTGATCTTCGCGGAAACAGATGGTCTGCAAGATATGAGAGCGAACGTGATCCTTATTTTGGTCTGGACTGGACAAGAAATATTGCAACAGAAATCCGGTCCGAATGGAAGCATGAGGAATCCGGATATGAATCAGCTGATGTGACCAATGTTCCCTGGGCTGATTATGTTGAAGATATAGGTTTTCCGATTGGGGAACTTGAAACAATAATGTACTACCTTGCAGTCACTGAACCTTCGACGCTCTATCTTGCATCAGTTAATATTCCATGGGGAGAAGGCCCGGTACTCAGACAGCATGTTCATACCGCAGTTCTTTTACCATCCATTAAAAACAGAGATGATTTTGATGATGTTATTTTAGAACGTAATTTTGAGAGCAATACCGAGAGTCTTGAAAAAAGGTATCCCGGGGCATATGTTCACCTTGTCCGAATTGAGGTTCCTCCTGTTATAAAACTGCCGCAGCTCGTTAATGAGGAAGGGCTGGGCGACCACAACCTTTTCAGGCGTTAACGGAAAAAATCGAAAAATCTTGAAAATTGGAATGCAAAGGTATATCCTATCAAGGATATGAAAAGGATATTCTTATCTTTATTGATTTTTATAATTCCTCTGCTTCATGTTTCTGCGGATGCCCGCGAACTTTACCTGGAAGCAGAAGGCCGATTCCGGAGCGCAAATTATACAGCTGCTCTTAATCTATACCAGCGGCTGATTGATGATTATCCCATCTCAACCTATGTTGCTGATGCTCAGTTCAGAAAGGCTATCTGCCTGTATCAGACGGGGAAGGGCAATGAAGCTCTTAGTCTGTTTGAAAAAATCAGCAGCCGCTACCGCTCAACATCCTATATTGAGCTTGTTCCATTCTGGCAGGCCAGGGTGTATCTGGAGCAGCAGGACTTTTCAAAGGCTGTAGGCCACTTTGATGATTATATAAAAAGCGGCGATGATAGACTGATATCAGATGCCTATCTTTACCGTGCAATGTGTTACGATAACATGGGGAATACTGCTGACGCAGCATTTTCTCTTGAACTGCTTCTGCAGCGTGATGATTTTAACGATGACGGTTATATATCTGCTTTGCTCTGCAGCCTCTATCTGAAACAGAGTAAGTATCAGACTATTATTGATTTTTTTGATGAGACTTCTCCCGATAAATTTGATTCACAGTGGCAGGGGCGTCTGAGGCTTTATCGAGCAGAATCCTATTACATGCTGGGCGATATGAACAACGCCCAGAGACTGTATACCGAGCTGATAGGCGTTGAAGGTGCCGAGCCTGCATGGCAGCGGCTTTTTACCATTTACCGTAAGGCCGGCAGGAATGATGAACTGGTTAGTCTTCTTAATGAGGCAGAAAAGACTCTAAATGATAAGCCTCTTATTCTTCAGGATTTCAGGATGAGAATTGGAATTGCATCCTATAATGCCGGAGATATAAAAACTGCCCAGACCTACCTGCTGAAAGCCTGGGATACTTCAGACCCGTCAGCACTTAACGGTCTTGTGCCTTTATACCTGTCACGAATCCTTGAAGAAGAAGCAAACACGGAGCGAGCCGTTGAGATTCTTGAAATTTTTTTAACATCTTCTGATTCACATAGAATGGAGATTCTTGTCAGGCTGGCCGGGCTTTATACCTCTAAAGAAGAATGGGGAAGAGCTGAAAGTCTTCTTGATGAGTTTTTCCGGGACTTCTCAGAGTCTGCGCTGTTTTCGGATGCTGCCTATTTGAAGGCCTTTATCTGCTACAAGACAAACCGGATTGAAGATGCTTCGGAGTATGTTTCCAGGGCTTATTCTACAGATGAAAAGGGAGAACGTACTGCAGCGCTGCTGAGGCTTGATTCTACACTTCTCAAGAAAACAGGTAAATACAGCAGAGCCGCTGAATCTCTTCAGCGTTATATAGATCTGCGTCCCGATGAACTTGCTGCAAGGCTTGATCTTCTGAGAATCAGGTTTCAGATGAAGGACTATAATACACTGCTCAATGAGGCTGTTGAACTTAAATGGAATGACAGTGTCCGAAGCGGAAACGAATATGTTTATGTTCTTTCATCATACTTAAGCGGTCTTGCTGCCACTGCGGAGGGCGATTATCAAAGAGCTCTTAATGAATTGGCATTGATCAGCCCCGTAAATGCAGAGTCTGCAGGCGTTCCTGAAATTTATACTTATTCAGAGTATTATCGCGGATGGGCTCTGTACCGGCTTGCACGTTATCCCGAAGCTGTTAAAGCCTTTGGTGAGCTGACAAGAAATTATCCCGATTCAGATTCTGCCGCTGATGCAGCCTACATTGCCGGCTGGAGTTCGTATCTGATGGGAGATTATGATGCCTCTTCCGGTTTTTTTCTCCGCTATACTACTTTAAGCGGCGACAATACTAAGGGTCGCTTTATGTACGCGAAGAATCTCGCATCACTTGGCCGCTATCGTGAAGCAAGTACTATTTTTGCGGAGATAGCAAACTCTGATACAGCCGGTATGCTTTCTGATGACGCTTTATTTGAGAAGGCGGCGCTGGCTGCGATTGGGAATGAAACTGAACAGGCGGCAAAAGACTATTTGACTCTGTATCAGAAATATGGCGGACAGCTTGCTGAAGAGGGAATGTACCGCAGGGGTGAGATTTATTATGCTGCCGACAGTTTTAAAAAGGCTGTTGATGCATTCTATGATTTCCGAAGAAGCTACCCTGAAAGCAGAATGATGGATGCTGCACTGTACTGGGGCGGTATGTCATCGATGAAAAATGATGAATCTTTCGGTGCTGTTCTGCTCTGGGAAAAACTGATAAATGACTATCCTGAATCGGGATTCCGCTCTTCAGCAATGATGAAAACAGCTGAAGTTTTTACCAATTCAGGTGATTATTCTTCTGCTCTTGATATGTATGAAAGATGCAGGCTTGAATACCCGGGTACCGACAGAGCTTCGGAATCTGCGGCAATGTCTGAAAAGATAAGGTTTCTGCTGGACGGTCTTTCAGACCGGGAGGCGGAGCTGAATGTTATAATTACCCGTGAAGGCGGTGCGGATAGTGCAGAGGGCCGTGAAGCGATGATAGAGCTTGCAGCCCTGCATATTTCCAGAGGCGGCGGTGACATGAAACCTGTAATTTCGATGCTGAATCAGGTGAAAGAGATGAAGGCTGAAGATCCTGTCTCTGCAGCTCTGGCTGACTACTACCTTGGTGATTATTACTTCAGACAGAACAGACCTGCCGAAGCTGCTGCAGCCTTTACCGAGGCAGCGGGTACAAATCCTGAAGATCTTGACTTCTCTGCACGCTCTTTATACAGGGCGGCTGAAGCAGCCCTGCTGGCCGGAAGCAGAAGCGACGCCCAGGCTCTTGTGCGGCAGCTGAAACTTCATTATGAAGAATCAGAATGGGCTGATGAAGCTGACAAGCTTCTTGGAGGCAACTAGAATGAACAACAGGTTACTGCTTTTATGTTTAACAATATTCTTCATCGCCGGCTCAGTTTATTCTCAGGAGCGGGAAAGCGATTTTCAGTCAGGACCGGCTGAACCTGAGAGTACTGATATAATTCTTCCTCCCATGTATCTTGAAATAGAAGATCTCAGCGTAGAAAATATTAATGCTGTTATTCCGGATGAAGATGAAGTCTATTATTCTTCACTTGATACGCCTCTACCGCAGCTTGATGATATTGAATTGCCGTATGAAGCATTTGCTGTAACAGGTTCTCCGGATTCCTTTTCAGGAGTCAAGCCTGCCGATTCTGAACCGGTTTCGTTTTTTCAGTGAGGGAATGATTGGTTTTGGTTCTGCTCTCGATGTCACAGGAGATATTACTCTTTATAAGATAGGCGATCAGCCTAATTTTATGCTTAGATATTTTCATGACGGGTATGATGGCACCTGGGGCCATTCTCCCGGACAGGGATATTCCTACCGTCAGGAACTTATTGAGGCCGAAATTGAATATGCTGAGGGTAAAACTGATCTGTATGGATATTTCCAGTATACTGAAACTGAGACCGGCCTTCAGGGAAATGCAGATTATTACTCTATGACACAGCGTGTTCCGGAACTCAGCAGTACGGCGGAATATAGAATTATTGACTGGCTAAGGCTTGAAGGGCGTCTGGATAGTTCTTATGCCGGTCTTTTCCTAAATGGAACATCACCGCTTGATTACGGAGTTTATCTAATTGATCCTTCTGTAGGGCTTAGGGTAGGAAATAATTCAATATGGTCCGAGCTGGGCCTTGAGTATAATATTACCGGAACTTCCGAGTCTGATATGTTATCGGGCGCGGATCTTCCTGTTGTTCAGGATTTCAGCGTTACTCTGGACTTTGGTTCTGATTTTGGTGATGTAATAAGTATAAAAGGCGGGCTTGATTATCTGCTTCACGATTTTACCGACTCATACTGGCCTTTCTATCTAAGTGTCGACGGGCTTGGCGGTGATTTTCTTGAGTACAGTGCAGGCGGCGGATACAGGGCTGAGACACTTAATTACGCAGAGTTCAGCACCGAATATCCTTTTGCATCAGGGCCGCTGAGTGACATAATGATCGGGGAGCTGCCCATTACTACCGGCTGGTTTGCAGATGCCGGTTTACGCTGGAAACTGACCGGAAATCTGACAGCGGGCGCTTCTGCCGGTTTTGAGATGCTTAAAAATTCGCCGTATCCCGGAAGCAGCAGTATCAGCGGGTTTAATTCAATAACCACCGCCGATCTTACACTGCTTGATCTCAATCTGGAGATGAACTGGAGGATGTCCGATAATCTGCTTTTTGAATCAGCATGGGCTGCACAGCTTTTAAATGATGTTGATCCGTACAAACCCAGACATATGATAACCGCTGGTTTTGATCTTGAAGATGATAATTCCGATAAAGGGCTTTCCTTTACCGCAGGAGTTTCAATATATGATGAATCTCAAAGCTGGTATGAAACAAACTGGATGCCGGAACTGTCTCTTGAAGGTTATCTGAGGCTTACAGAAGGTGTTCTCCTGTCTGCCGGTTTTGATGATATCGCGGGAAATCTCTTTGACAGCGCAAGGCTTTCCTGGAATACATTTGAAGCAAAGGGTGCTTCTGCACTGCTTAAATTAAAAATTTCACTATAATATCTGGAGGAAATATGTTTGTTCTGATTGAAAAGGGCGGCCCGGTGATGATTGTTATTCTGATCCTTTCCGTAATTGCCGCTGTTATTATAATAGAAAGACTTCTGTTTTTCAGAAGAATTAAAAGTGATGAAGAGAAGGTTATAGCCAATCTCCGGGGAGCTCTCGAACAGAATCATTTTTATGAGGCTATTGCTATTTGTGAAAGTGATCCCTCCCCGGTTGCCAACCTTATGAAGGTCGGTATCGAGCACAGACATTATTCGCAGTCAGAGATTAAAGAATCGATTATGGGTGCTGCCAATATGGAAGTTCCAAGGCTCGAAAAATATCTTTCAGCACTCGGAACTATCGCGCATATTGCGCCGCTGCTGGGTCTTCTGGGAACCGTTACCGGAAATATCAAGGCCTTCGGTCTGCTCGGCTCTGTCGGAGCCCTTGGAGATTTTTCAATGCTTGCTTCGGGGATCTCAGAGGCTCTGTTTACAACGGCAGCAGGACTAATCGTATCAATTCCGGCAACGGTTTTTTACAACCATCTGGTTAACAGGGTGAATAATATCATTCTCAGGATGGAAAACAGTGTAAATGAACTGGTGCTTCTGCTGAAAGGAAAAGATAATGCATTTTAGAAGACGTCTGAGTCCCTCAGTCAAGGCTGATCTTGTGCCTATGATTGATGTGGTATTTCAGCTTGTAATCTTCTTTATGGTTTCAAGCACTTTTCTGCAGACGCCCGGAATATCAATCAATCTTCCCGAATCATCAACCGCCGAATCGGTTACCATGACCAGAATGGTGGTTTCTGTCGTTTCAGAAAATGAAATATACCTCAACAAGGATGTTTATAACCTGACAGGATTGAGAACAGCTTTATCTGAAGTTACTGAAGAACAGAAGAGTGACCTTAGTGCAGTTGTAATAGAGGGGGATGAAACCGTATCCTATGAACTGCTTGTAAATGTCCTTGATTCGCTAAGAATGTACGGTTTTAACGGAATTAATCTTAAGATGAGGACACCGCAGGAATCGCAGTGATGACAGCTGAAAATAAACGGATGCTTACAAGCGTAAGTGCTGCGCTGCTTATTCATGCAGCAGCATTTGTACTCATCGGTATGAATACCCTTGATTTTACTCCTCCCAGAGAATATGGTCCGCTTGAGGTGAGCCTTGAGCAGCTTCCGGTTAAGGATAAGCCGGCAGAGCCTGAACAGAAAAATCTTGAGGAGACTGCCCCTCAGCAGAGTCCCTCCGAGGCAGAACAGGTGAATCAGGCAGAGGCTCTTCCTCCTGAAAAGACTGTCGCGCCGGAACCGCAGCCGGTTCCGGTTCAGAGAACTTCTCCGGCAAAGAGTACAACCGAATCCCGGACTTATACTGCCTCAAGTGCTGATGAGGATATTATTTCATCAATTCAGTCACGAACAAACTCTTCAGGAAACGTGGATTTAAGCAGGATTTGGGGCAGCGGATCCGACTCAGTTCCTGCAACAACCCCGGAAAGTAATACAGCTGCAGCCGGAGGAGCAGGTAGCTATGTAGAGTATTCTGATGTCCCGGTTGAATCGCAGACAACTCTTCAGTCGGCAGAGAACGTACCTTCTGAGACTTCCATACTCGGTTCAGATGTCCTGGCAAATCTTGATGAAAGGCTGAGTAGTCAGAATACGAATTCATCCTCCAATTCTGAGTCTGTATCGAATTCAACGGGAGCTGTCGGAAGTGCCCCTGCTATGACTAATAATGGGCCTGCACTGATCATTTTTGATGATCCTTCGATACAGCGGAAGGTAATAGAACCAAGGGCTCAGCCTGAAATTCCTGAAGATATTAAAACCGCCGGCACACCTAAATATACTCTTAGAATCACTTTCCTGGTTAATGCAGAGGGTTATACAAGCAGCTTTCAAATACTACAACCCTCAGGTAACTCTATATTGGATTCTGCCGTACAGGCAGCTTTGCGAAAGTGGCAGTTTGAGCCTGCCAGAGGGCAATCCTCTGAAGAAAAAGTTCGTGCAACTCTTACATATGTTATAGAAACAAAGTAGAATAAGCCCCATGGAAATTAAAGCAGTCGGATTCGACATAGACGGTACTCTGTATCGAAATATGATGATGTATATATGCAGCACACCGTCATTTATCAAGCACCCTGTACTTGTCTCTCACTTCAGTAAGGCCCGCAAAGAAATCAGGAATATCAGACCGATTGATGATTTCCGGAAGGTTCAGACATCGCTAATCTCCGCTTCGATGGGAATACCTGAAGATCGAGTTGAAGCAATGATTGAGAAGCGCCTTTACAAAGACTGGGAAGAGACCTTCAAATGCATAAGACCTGTTAAGGGTGTTAGACAGACTCTTGAAAAAATTAAGGAGCTTGGTCTGGGCCTTGGTGCACTCTCTGATTTTCCGGTTCAGAATAAGCTTAAATATCTCGGGCTTGACGGTTACTGGGACTGTGAATTTACTTCAGAGGAAACCGGCTACCTGAAGCCTCATCCCGAATCCTTTCTTCTTCTGGCAGAGAGGCTGGGTGTAAAACCGGAAGAAATTCTTTATGTCGGAAACTCATACAGCAAGGATGTTGAAGGTGCCGCAGCGGTTGGGATGAAGACAGCACATTTCAGTTTGAAAAAGAAAGATAACTCTATTGCTGATATAACTTTCGGGAGATACAGCGAACTATATCAATACCTGTGCCGGCTGGAAAAACGTTGACAATAATGCTAAACTGGTAGAAGATTAAAAAATAGAGAAATATAGCAAAAAACTGGGGGGGCTATGTTATTCTCAATCGGTAACATAATCACAATACTTATAGTATTGACTATACTTGCGCTTTACAGGCAATTCGACAGAAATAACAGATCTCTTGATAAGATTAGAAGATATGCTGAAAAGGTTACTTCAGATCTCGATTCCTTTGTGGATTCAAAAACTCAGGATATGAAAAACCTTGCAATAGAGATAGATGTTCATCAGAAAGCCGGAAAGGAAGTGCTTAAACGAATCAAGGCTGTTGAAGACGGTTTCAGTGATAAGGCCCGTACAATCGACGAAATAAATAACAGAATTAATGAATACGACAAGGTTCTCAACCAGCTGATCGGAATGACCGGAAAGGTGGATGAAAACCTGCAGCGGCTTCATCAGGAGTCTGAATTTGTTGATAAGGTAGGAAAAAGGCTGAAAGACGCTCAGATTCGGGTCAGTCAGCTTGAAAAAAATATACCTGAACTGAACAGTAAATTCGCAGTGGAAAATGAAAAATCTCTGGAACAGCTTCGAATTGAAGTAATGGCAGGAGTGGAGCGTCAAATTTCCTCTATTATGGACAATGTTGACCGCAGTTCGGATCGTGTTGATGAATTCAGTGCTTATATGACTGATCTTGAGAACCGACGGGATAATGCCGCAGAAGAGGTGATGAGTCAGGTTGATATGAAGCTTGACAAAGTCCTTTCCGACACGGATGAACAGGTAAAAACCATAATGCATGACTTCTCTACTACTCTGGAAGGGTATATCGAATCGGCCGACAAAAAGAAAAGTGATATCAATCATCAGCTGGAAGCTTCCGAACAGAAATTCAGGACTCACATCGATCAGATTGGAGAGCTGCTGAATAATAAACTTGTTGATTTTAAGGATAATGTTAATACTCTTGAAGAAGAGTACCAGAAAAACCTCAAGGACGCTGCAGAAAAAGCCAAGAAGCTCGAAGATGATGTATTTATCAGTCTTAAAACCTATATCGATTCCAAGGCAAATGATGCAAGAAAAGATATTACTGCTTCTCTTGAGTCTATAAAAAAAGAAACTGTTGTATACAAGAATCATATTGAATCTTCATTTGGAGAAGGTCAGTCTCAGATTGCAGTCTGGAAGGCTAAACTTAAGAAAGAGTTTGATGACGGCGCTGAGGCTGCTTCACAGCAGTTCAATTCATTTAAAACTGAAATTGAGGCTCAGATTCAGGAACTTCTTGCCAAAGATCAGGATATGTCGGACGAGGTAAATTCCCGTTATGAGAAGATGGCCCAGAGTATTGAAAATACAGCAGCTTCCTACCGGAAGTCGCTGGATAGCAGACTGGAAGAGGTCAGAACGGGATTTCTTGCTTCAGTTGATGACCGCAGTACAGAATTAAGCAGTAAATTCAACGGCAGGATGGATGAGCTCATATCTCTCGTAGGGGAGAAGGAAAAGCAGCTTACTGATTTTGAGGAATCTCTAGCCTATAAACTTTCCAGGATTGAGGATGTTACCTCTGATATTGATACCCTTGAACAGAACCTCAAGCTGATGGTTGATAAATCTGTTGATGCGGTAAATGAGAACTTTACCGGCATACAACGGCAGATGGAATCTTTCTGGAGCGGCAGTGAGCGTGAAATTAAAGATCAGGTTGCTCAGACCAGAGAAGTTATAAATGCTCTTGAACAGGAGATAAACGAGCTCAAGACCCGTGCCTACGATAATGTTTCAGCCGGTCTGCGAGAATTTGAAGACGGCTTTTTTGATGATCTGCGTCAGCGCAGCAGCCAGATGACCACACAGTTTACAGAATGGCAGGAGTCTATTAATGAAAAGCTGGAAACTCTTGCACAGGAACATTCTGCCGCACGCTCATCTATGGAAGCCGAGTATGTTGAAGAGCTTGCTGCCGGAGTTGCCGGTCTTCGTGAGAGTACTGCAGAACGGTTCAGGGGCTATGAACATCAGCTTTTAGAATACGCGGATACCATCAGCGCAAAGATGGGATCTGTGGACGAGCTTGTTGAGCGTTCAAAGGCTGATATCCAGAATCAGATGGAAAGCGGCAGAAGAGAATCTGAAGAGCTTATCGCCGCCGAAATGGACAAGGTCCGCGATTCACTTAATGAAGGCATGAACCGTGTAAGACGGGAAGCTGAGGAGAATTTAAGCAGTGTTGAAGCGGCTATGTCTGCCGAAACAGAAAAACTCAGCGAGTCTGTCGAAGCCCGGAAGGCAGAACTTGAGTTGTGGCAGTCCAGGCTGTTGCGGCAGATTCAGGATATCGAGAACGGTATTCTCGAGCAGTATGCCGGTATGCGTTCTGAATCATCTGAACGGATATCTGAAATCCGCGAGGCCCTTTCGACTCAAAGAGATGAGTTTGATAATGTTTCAACGGACATTCAGAAACGCAGCCGTGAATTTCAGAATGAACTTGAGCAGCAGATGAGAACTTTTGAGGAGAGATCTTCTGAAATAAGTGAGAATTTTACCCTTGCAACCAAGCGGATGTATGAAAAGATAGATGAACAGACAAAAGAACTGTCCTTTACTGTTTCCGAAATTGATAAACAGCAGAAAAGTTTTATTGCACAGACAAAAATCTTTGAGCGTGCTGATTCAATGAAGGAATCTCTTGAGGGTGGTATTGATGCTCTGAAGGATGAAATCCTCCGTGTGACCAACCAAGCTCAGGAAATAAGAGAAGCTGAGAAGAAATTTGCACTTATTAAAAAACAGGCTGATGATATATCAGCAAAAATGGCCAAATTTGCAGCTGATAAGCGTAAAATTGAAGAGCTTGATGAAGATTTTACAAAGCTCCTTTCAATAAGTCAGTCGGTTGACTCAAAACTTGCACAGGTTACTACTGCCGATGATTCGCTGCAGCTTATACAGGCAAAACTGAGGGAACTTGATGGTCTGCAGTCAGAGGTTGAAGGCCGTTATGAGCGACTCAAGAAGAAAGAATCTATCGTTGATTCAACTATCGACGGTGTTGACAGAAGCTTCAAACAGCTTAATGAGCTGGACCATCTGATAAGCGTTATCCAGGAAAAGAGTTCGCCTATGTCATCAAGACTCGATGAACTTACCCGGAGAATTGATTTCCTATCAAAGAACAAGAAACAGATAGATACTGCCATAGAGCAGATTGAAGGTATAGATACTGTTATTTCCGATCTTGAAGACAGGATGGATCGAATGCAGAAGGCCCGCGAATGGCTTGCCGGAATAGAGACAAGGCTTGAGGATGTAAACAAGCAGGCTCAGGATCAGGTAAGGCTTCTGGGCACTCTTGTGAAGGATTCTGCTTCAAAAACACGCGGAGGTGGGGCTCCTCCCATGGAAATCAGGGATGTAGTTATAAAACTTGCACATCAGGGCTGGACAGTAGAGCAGATTGCACGTTCTACCAAGCTTGCCAGGGGAGAAGTTGAACTCATTCTTGAACTTCAGCCCAAAAAATAGTTGACGCCTACATACGGTATTATTATTTTATAGACAAGGATTTGCTAATTTAATGAGAATCTCTATCAGAAACTGACAGGGGTTCTCTATATGTACGGTTAGAGGATATATATGGCGGAAAAGAGTGAACAGGCAGAGGCTGAAAAAGAGGTAAAAGAAGAAAATACTGCAGCCGATGCGGATGTGACTACGGCCGGTACTGAGGGGCCGGAAACAGCATCAGAAGAAGTAAAGTCTGGTGATGAGAAGAAAAGCGCTTCTAAATCAAAAAAGAAGCATGATAAGGAATTAGAAGAGCTGAAAGCTGCTAATGAGAAGCTGGATGCTGATCTTGCGGAGTTAAAAGACCAGTATCTGCGAAAGCAGGCTGATTTTGATAATTTTCGCAAGAGAATGATCCGGGATAAGGAAGATTCAATTCGTTATGCTAATTCGCAGCTTCTGATTGATCTAATCTCTGTTATTGATGATTTTGAGAGGGCTTTGCAGTCAGGTAAAGAATCTGAAGATTTTGAAAAACTGTACAGCGGTATTGAAATCATTGAAAAACAGATGGTTGGAATGCTTGAATCGAACTGGGGCCTGAAACGCTTCGACAGTGCCGGTGAAGAGTTCAATCCGGAAAGGCATGAAGCTCTTATGATGGAAGAGAACGGTGATTATGATACTCAGACTGTTCTTGAAGATTATATGAAAGGATACACCCTTCATGACCGTGTTGTACGGCATGCTAAAGTTAAGGTTAGTAAACCTGTTGAAAAACAAACTGAATAAGAAAAGCACCTAAAAAGGAGATAATAATATGGGAAGAATAATCGGAATAGACCTTGGAACAACTAATTCATGTGTTGCAGTAATGGAAGGCGGTGAGCCTGTAGTAATTCAGAACTCAGAAGGTCAGAGGACAACCCCCTCTATTGTAGCTTTCACCGATAAGGAAGAAAGACTCGTTGGTCAGCCGGCTAAAAACCAGATGGTTACAAACCCTGAAAATACTATTTACTCTATCAAACGGTTTATGGGAAGGAAATATTCAGAGGTCCCCTCTGAAGTTAAAATGATTCCTTACAATCTTGTTGAAGGTTCAAGCGGTGAAATCCGTGTTGACTCAAGAGGTAAACATTATTCACCGCCTGAGATTTCTGCTGCAATTCTTCAGAAGATGAAGAAAACAGCTGAAGACTACCTTGGTGAAACTGTAAGTGAAGCAGTTATTACTGTTCCAGCATATTTTAATGATGCACAGAGACAGGCTACAAAGGATGCCGGTAAGATTGCAGGTCTTGAGGTTAAGAGGATTGTTAACGAACCAACTGCAGCTTCACTTGCATACGGACTCGGGCGTGAAACCAAAGATGAGAAAATAGCAGTATACGACCTTGGCGGCGGTACTTTTGATATTTCAATTCTTGAACTCGGTGACGGTGTTTTTGAAGTTAAATCAACCAACGGTGATACACATCTTGGCGGTGATAACTTCGACCAGGCAGTTATTGACTGGCTTATTGATTCTTTCAAAAAAGATCAGTCTATTGACCTTTCAAAGGATAAAATGGCGCTTCAGAGGCTTAAAGAGGCAGCCGAGAAGGCTAAAATTGAGCTCTCTTCAAGACAGAGTACAGATATCAACCTTCCGTTCATTACAGCGGATGCATCAGGTCCCAAGCACCTTCAGTACAACCTGTCCAGAGCACAGTTTGATCAGATGACTTTATCGCTTGTTGAAAGGACAAAGCAGCCGTGTATTAATGCAATCAAGGATGCAGGTCTTTCAGCTTCTGAAATTGATGAGGTTATCCTTGTAGGCGGTTCTACACGTATCCCTGCTGTTCAGGAAATGGTTAAACAGATTTTCGGTAAAGAACCTAACAGGGGAGTTAATCCTGATGAAGTTGTAGCAATGGGTGCTGCAATTCAGGGCGGTATTCTCGGCGGTGATGTTAAAGATGTTCTTCTTCTTGATGTTACTCCGCTTTCACTTGGTATTGAAACTCTTGGCGGAGTCTCAACAAAGCTGATTGAAAGGAATACTACTATTCCTACAAGAAAGAGTCAGATTTTCTCAACAGCAGCAGATAATCAGACCGCAGTATCAATACACGTACTTCAGGGTGAGCGTGAAATGGCTGCACAGAATAGAACTCTCGGTAAGTTTGACCTGGTAGGTATTCCGTCAGCTCCAAGAGGCGTTCCTCAGATTGAAGTTGCCTTTGATATTGATGCAAACGGTATTGTACACGTATCTGCAAAGGATCTTGGAACCGGTAAAGAGCAGAAGATTAGAATTGAATCTTCATCAGGACTCTCAGAGGCTGAAATTGAGAAAATGGTTAAGGATGCTGAGCTGAATGCAGAAGCAGACAAGAAAGAGAAAGAAAAAGCTGAAGTCAAAAATGAAGCTGAGACACTTGTTTATTCAACAGAAAAATCACTGAAGGATTACGGTGACAAGGTAACAGATGAAGATAAGGCTAATATTGAAAAAGCACTTGAAGAGCTGAAAGCTGCTCTTTCAGCCGGTGATGTGGAGCAGATGAAGGAAAAGGTTGAAGCCCTTAAAACTGCATCACACAAACTTGCTGAAGAGATTTATAAAGCTGCAGGTGCTCAGGCACAGCAGGGTGAAGCTGCCCCGGGTGCAGAAGCAGGTGCTCAGCAGGCGCAGGATGAAGCTCCCAAGAGCGGCAGTGTAGATGATGTAGATTTTGAAGTTGTAGATGATGAGGATAGTAAATAATAATTTTACATCAGAAACTATATATTCAAATATCAAGCGCAATCCCCGTTTCGGGGATTTGCGCTTTACTGCAATATGAGCTAGAACAATCAGCATCAGTACAGGGTTAGTAATTTGGCAAAGAGAGATTATTATGAGGTTCTTGGAGTAGACAAGAGCTCAAGTAAAGATGAAATTAAAAAGGCATACAGAAAACTTGCAATACAGTTTCATCCTGATAAAAATGCAGGAAATGCAGAAGCTGAAGAGAAATTCAAAGAAGCGACCGAAGCTTATGAAGTTCTGAGTGATGACAAGAAAAAGGCAGCTTATGACCAGTTCGGGTTTGCCGGTGTTGACGGGGTTAACAGTCCCGGAGGCGGTCATGACTACTCGACAGTTTTTCATGATTTTGAAGACATTTTCGGCGGAATGGGCGGTATATTTGATTCCTTCTTCGGCGGAGGCGGCAGAAGCCGCAGCGGCGGAGGTGGTGTACCCAGGGGCTCTGATCTCAGGTATAATCTCGAAATATCTTTCAAGGATGCTGTATTCGGTACAAATGTCGAAATCAGTTATACAAGGGATGTTGCCTGTAAGACCTGCAGCGGTTCAGGTGCGGCAGCAGGAACCGGCAGAAAGGTCTGTCCAACATGCGGTGGTACCGGTCAGGTCCGGAGAAATTCCGGTTTCTTTTCTATCGCTTCTCCATGTCATACCTGCGGCGGTGAAGGGCATATTATTGAAAATCCCTGTACTGCCTGTCACGGAAGCGGACTTTCAAGAAAGACTCAGAAAATAAAGGTTACAATCCCGGCGGGAATTGAAAACGGCAAAAGGATATCAATTCCAGGTCAGGGTGATGCGGCTCCTAACGGCGGCAGAACAGGAGACCTCTATGTGTATATTAAGATAAAGCCGCATAAGTATTTTGAGAGGGATGCAAACAACGTTTACTGTGCGCTTCCCATTACCTTTACTCAGGCAGCTCTTGGCGCTGAAGTTTTTGTTAAAAATCTTGAAGAAAAGAGAATAAAACTAAAAATTCCTGCAGGAACACAGACTGGTAAAATGCTCAGACTTAAGAATGAAGGTATACCCTACGTTCAGAATAAAAGTAGGAAGGGTGACATGTATATAAAAATAATTGTACAAACCCCTGCCAAGCTCGGTTCGCAGGCAAAGGATCTTCTGAAACAGTTTGCATCTGTTCAGGGAGAAGATTCAAGTCCAGAGCCGATAGCACTTTCAGATTTATAAGACAATCAAAGTAACGATAATAAGCCGATAAGCCGATAATTGTAGGATGAAAACAATTTCTTTTCTTACTGCAGTTATGCTGCTTTTTTCGGTGTTCAACGGCTTCGCCTCTGTCATGGAAGATGACCTTAATAATGACGGTATTACCGACAAGTGGGTTGAAAGTGAGTCCGGAATAATATCGTCAGTAAAGATTGATCGGGACTATAACGGGCTTGTTGATTATATGGTCAGCTATGATGAAAATCAGAAAAAGATTTATGAGGAAATGGATTTCAATTCTGATGGCGAAATGGATGATTTCTATTTTTACAGCGGCGGTAAGATGACCCGGAGAGAAATAGATTCAAACTATGACGGCAAGGTTGATATCTGGGTATATCTTGATGGTATTTATATCCAGCGATATGAAAAAGATACCGACTTTGATGGTGTGGTTGATGTGAAGAAAGACTTTGTAGAGGAATAGGATTGGAAAGAGTTATTACAGGCCTGCATGGGATAGAGGAAGCGGTCCGATCAGGAAAAAACAAAGGCGTCCTTTATATTTCTAGAAAAAACAGCCGAATAAATAATATTATCAATAATGCAGGAAGTAGAATAAGAGTTGAAAACCTCTCTCCAGCTGATATGAACAGGCGTTTCGGTGAAGATAACAGAGGGGTCGTACTTGAACTTTACACCTCTGCCGGTGAAACTGCTTCCTTTGGAAAGGGCCGTTCAGAGGGTAAGTCCGGCAGGCATGGTGGAGTTGAGCAGCTTTTTGAAGATGTCGTTGACCGTATCGCATCAGATAATGCACTGATTTTAATTCTCGACGGTATCACTGATCCTCATAATTATGGTGCTATTCTCAGAAGTGCCGATCAGTTCAGTGCCGATCTTGTTGTTATTCCAGCCAGACGTTCAGTTTCGGAAACAGATACCGTTGCGAAAACTTCGGCCGGAGCGGTTAATTATGTTCCTGTCAGTGTAGTTACAAACCTTTCCCGATCTATAGATTACCTCAAAGAACACGGCTTTTGGGTGTACGGTGCGGATATGGCAACTCAGAGCATCAATAAAACTGATTTCAAGGGCAGAGTTGCTATAGTTATGGGCAGCGAAGGCAAGGGCATATCACGACTCTGTGCTGACAAATGTGATGCTCTGGTGAGTATTCCAGCCTCAGGTAATATTGATTCACTGAATGTTTCAGTGGCAGCCGGAATTATTATGTATGAGGTCCGAAGGCAGCAGGCTTAACCGGATATTTTTTATCGTAAAAAAATAAAAAAAGCTGACCCGAAATTATATGCGGTCAGCCTGTGATATCATTCAAAATAAAATTAACAGTTAATCATTCTCTCTGCCAGATGCACCGAGTTTAAAACTCCCTGTTTGCCGATTCCCATTGTTGCACAGGGAATTCCCTTGGGCAGCTGGAGTATGGAAAGAAGGGCATCGATGCCGGACAGCTCGCCTGAAACAAGGGGAATACCTATTACAGGTTTTTTTACCATAGCGGCAACAACACCGGGAAGTGCAGCCGAAAGACCGGCAGCAGTTATTATTACCCTGTAATTTTCTTCTTCTTTTTCGAGAAAGGCTGTGAGTTCAGGAAGATTCCTGTGGGCAGAGTATACAACCAAATCGTAACTGAGTCCCTTTTCTTCTGCAAGTGCAGTGCCGTGTTCAATCTGAGATTTATCTGATTCTGAACCTATTATGAATAAAAGATCTTTCATTGCTAAACTCCTGATTACTGATCGTTGGTAAAGAATTTCTTGCCTATGTCTTTACGGTACCAGGAACCTTCAAAGGAAACACCCTTTACAGCTTCGTATGCCCTGGCATTTGCCTTGATAATGTTACTGCTGATGCCCACACATGTGAAGCATCTTCCTCCGCCTGTTAGAACTTTACCGTTTTCATCTTCAGTCGTTGATGCATGAAAAACAAGTGCATCCTTTTCCGGATAGCTTGGGATAGGGTTAACCTGCTTTCCTGTTTCGTAATCTCCAGGATAACCGCCGCTGGCAACAACCACTCCAAGTGCGGAGTTGTTTGAAATCCTGATATTGTATTCATCAAGCCATCCGTTGAGAATGGCGTCGGCAATATTTCCAAAATCTGAGTCAATTAGCGGCAGCAGAACCTGAGTTTCAGGATCTCCGAATCTTACGTTATATTCAAGAAGCATGGGACCCTTTTCAGTGATCATAAGACCGAAGTAAAGAACTCCCTTATAGCTTAATTTTTCTTTTTCCATTCCCTTGAAGGTTGGTACAACAATTTTTTCTTCAATATCTTTAAGCATTGAAGAGTTGATGATTGGTACTGGACAGATAGCACCCATACCTCCGGTGTTGGGGCCGGTATCATTGTTACCTGCACGCTTAAAATCAGCGCAGACGGGTAGAAGTTTGTAATTTTTGCCGTCAGTCAGGGCAAATATTGAGACCTCATAACCTTCAAGGCATTCCTCTACAAGAAGAATATCTCCCACAAGTACATCTTTACCGAAGGCAATCAGCTCCTCATGATCTGCTGAAACCAAAACACCTTTACCGGAAGCAAGCCCGTCTTTTTTGATAACAGCAGGACCCTTGAGTGATTTAATATATTTTTCGAATTTATCACTGTTACTGAATGATTTTGCATCTGCAGTCGGGATCTTGTTGGATTTCATGAAATCCTTTGAAAAGATCTTACTGGATTCAAGCTTTGAAGCTGCTTTGTGAGGGCCGATAGCGGGTATACCTGCTTTTTCAAGTTCGTCAACAATGCCGGCAGCCAGAGGGGCTTCCGGGCCAACAAATACATGTGAAATATCATTTTCACGGCAGGCCTGTATTACCGATTCGGCATTTTCCGGGTCAACATCCGGAAGATTCATTCCAAGTTCATTAGTACCGGCGTTTCCCGGAGCTATAAATAGTCCGCAAATTCTCTTGCTGTTGGAATATTTCCAGGTAATTGCGTGTTCTCTGGCTCCTGATCCAAGAATTAGAACTTTCAAAAAAAACCTCCTGTGGTGCGATCGATCCGATTTTAGTTATTTTGTTTTATACAGAGTCCAGCAATTCCCGCAGAACTGCCGGGTAGAAGAGGTGTTCGAGTTCGTGGATCTTTGACTCGATCTCATCTAATGATTCCTCTCCGCTTCTATTAAAAGACTTTTGCACAATTACGGGGCCAGTGTCAAGACCATAGTCAACCCGGTGAATTGTGATCCCGAGTTCACTGTCTCCGGACTCAAAACTATCAAGAATGCCATGAGTCCCGGGATATTTCGGGAGAAGTGAAGGGTGGATATTGATAATCCGGCCAGGATAGCTGTCAATCAGAACTGGAGTAAGAAGCCTCATAAAACCTGCCAGAGCTATAAGGTCGGTTTTTCTCTCTTTAAGCTCCATAATCATGTCTGTTTCAGCTGCTTCTCTATTTCTTCTGTAATAAGGAATATAGATTCCCTCTACACCAAGCCTTTCGGCTCTTTTGAATACGCCTGCATCCTTTCTGTCGCAGATCATGCAGACAGTTTTATGGTCGCTGTCTGCGAGTGATTCAGCTATAGCCTCGAAGTTTGAGCCGTTTCCCGAGGCAAGTATTGCAAGGTTAGCCATTTATAATTTTACCGATTTCCAAAAGCTTAATTCCGGCTTCTGATGCAGTTTTTTTCAGTTTGTCAGCACAGTCCGGAGCTGCAGTGAATGCAATTCCAACTCCCATGTTGAAAACTTTCCGCATCTCAGCGTCTTCTATCTTTCCGATGGAACTTATAGCTTCAAAGATTTCCGGAACCGGCCAGCTGTAGTTGAATTTAGGTTTCACATTTTTAGGTAGTACTCTGATCAGGTTTCCGGTCAAGCCTCCGCCTGTAATATGGGCGGCTGCATCAACGCATCCGCTTCCAATAATGGTCTTGAGTGCTTTAACGTAGATAACCGTCGGTTCCAGAAGCAGTTTCATAAGCTTCTCATCTGTATCTGGTATTATTTTTCTTGCGAGTGAGAGTCCGTTTGAATGAATCCCTGAAGAGGGGAGTCCGTAAATGATGTCTCCGGCTTTAACCTTATTGATTCTGGGAAGCATTTCTGATTTCTCGACAAGTCCTACACAGAAGCCGGCGAGATCGAAGTCATCGCCCTGATACATGTCAGGCATTTCAGCTGTTTCGCCGCCGCTTAATATACATTCAGCCTGCTCGCAGCCGTCAACGATGCCGGAGATAACCTCTTTCATAATGTCTTCATTAAGGCTTCCGCAGCCTATATAGTCCAGAAAGGTCAGCGGCCATGCGCCACAAACTGCAAGATCGTTCACGCACATTGCTGTAAGATCGATTCCTATTGTATCGAATTTCTTCAGTTTCTGTGCAACCAGCAGTTTGGTGCCTACGCCGTCTGTTGACGAGAGCATTACTGGATTCTTAAATCCGCTCATATCAAGTTCGATTCCGCCGGCAAAGCCTCCGATTGCTCCGGATACAGCACTGGACTTGAGTCCGGAAATGTATTCGGCGAACCTGTCGCCCTTTTCAATATCTACGCCGGCTTCAGAATATGATTTGATACCCAAGTTAATATCTCCTATTTTTCCGGTATCTGAACCGGATATTCTCCGCAGAAGCATGCATAACAGTAATCACTGCTGCTGCCTACGCATTCTTTTAGTTTTTCAATTGGAAGGAACATTACCGAATCAGCACCAATGTGCTCTGCTATCTGCTCGGGAGTCATGCTGTTTGAGATAAGTTCTTCACGTGTAGGAATATCGATTCCAAAATAGCATGGCCATTTGAGCTCGGGTGACGAGAGTCTAAGGTGTACTTCAGCAGCACCGGCTTCCTTCAGAAGCTGAACAAGAATCTTGCTGGTTGTGCCTCGAACAAGTGAATCGTCAATGAGAATTATTTTCTTTCCTTTAATGGTTTCACGAATCGGATGAAGTTTCATCCTTACTGCAAGCTCACGCTGGGCGGTTGTCGGCATAATAAATGAGCGTCCTGCATAGTGGTTTCTTGTCAGGCCGTGATCAAAGGGGATCCCGGAGGCTTTAGCGTAGCCAATGGCAGCGTTGTTTCCTGAATCGGGTACCGGTATTACAATGTCGCCTTTGACCGGATCGCATTCTGCCAATGCCGCTCCCATTTTCTTTCGCATTCCATGAACAGATTCATCAAAAACTTTTGAATCCGGGCGTGCAAAATAAATAAGTTCGAATATGCACTGACTTTTCGGAGCTGTTTTACCCAGAAAAATACTTCTGACGCCGGAATCATCTGCGATGATCATCTCGCCGGGTTCAACCTGTCTGTATTCGGTTACGTTAAGGGTTTCCAATGCACAGGTTTCGCTTGCAACTGCAATCAGTCCATCTTTTTCGCCTATATAAAGAGGTCTGAACCCGTTCGGATCACGCACGGCTATGAAGCTGTCATTATGCAGCATTACCATGCTGTATGCTCCTTCAAGCTGTTCGAGTGTTTCCACAAGGGCATCATAGAAGTTTGTTTTCCGGCTTCTTGCAGTAAGGTGCAGGATAAGCTCGGTATCACTGGTTGTCTGGAATATTGAGCCCTCTGCACGCAGTGCTTTGTGAATATCAGCGGCATTGGAGATATTTCCATTATGTGCAAGCGCTATTTCACCTTTATTGCATTCAACGTTTATGGGCTGGGCATTTTCGAGCCTGTTGCCGCCTCTTGTTGAGTAGCGGACATGTCCTATGCCTGCGGTGGTCAGCTTCTGAACCTGAAGGTATCTTGATAGAACGGTTGAAACCATCCCAAGATCCTTATAGGTGACTGTATGACCGTCTTTTCGATATGAAATACCGGTACTCTCCTGACCTCTGTGTTGAAGCGAGAAGAGACTGTAGAACAGCATTTCCGGAATGTTAACTGCTTTTTTTGAGTAAAAACCGGCCACTCCGCAGAAATGGCCAAGGCTGTCAGTTTTATCGTCCACAATGAAAGCTACCAGAACTGAAAAACCTTGTAAAGACTATGGCCTGAAAATTCAGGACATTAAATCTATGATTATCATCTTAAAGCCGCAGTCCTGATTCATTTATCAATTTAAAGTCAGTATTGATTTGTATTCTTCAAAAGATGAGGCATGAACAATCTTATTACGCAGTGAAGCAGCTCCGGAGGTTCCCTTTGTGTATGAACACAGATGTTTTTTCATTTCCCTGCATGCTCGCTGTTCTCCGTGAAGTTGAACCGCAAGTTCAAGATGTCTAAGTGCTGTATTTATTTTTTCATCTTCCTGTGGAGGAGGGGATTCTGTCCCCGTTTTAAGGAGTGCTCTGGTCATGCTGAATATCCAGGGGTTACCGAGTGAGCCCCTGGAAAACATTACGCCGTCGCAGGCGGTTGAAGAAATCATATTGTATGCATCTTCAGAACTGAAAAGATCTCCTGATCCGATTACCGGAACAGTTATGTTTTTTTTTAATTCCTTTATCAGTGTCCAGTCGGCCTTTCCTGAATAGCCCTGAACCCGGGTCCTCGGGTGAAGGCTTACCATCGAGGCTCCTGAATCTACTGCGGTTTCCGCGGCTTTAAGAAAATTCAGGCTGCCTGAATCCCATCCGGACCTGATTTTTACTGAAACCGGTATATTTTTACCTGCCTCTGCAATTCCTTCATTCATAGCCTTTACAACTTCGCCGAGACGTACTGGGTCTTTCATAAGTGCAGAACCTGCACCGTTTTTAATTACTTTAGGTACCGGGCAGCCGCAGTTTAAATCAATTACAGACGGGTTGTATTCAAGTACAGTCTTCATTGATTCTTTTGCAATTTTCGGATCAGAGGTAAAAACCTGGATGGCAAGGAACTTTTCATTTTCAGCCGGTTTCATCAAGGCTATGGTTTTCTCACCGTCACGGATGATTCCATCGCAGGAAACCATTTCGGTAAAGCACATATCCGCACCGTGCATGACTGATACGCTCCGGAAAGGAGCATCTGAAAACCCGGCAATGGGTGCTAAAAAAATATTGCCCGGAATCGTAATTCCGGGCAATTCTATTTCATGATATAAACTGTTCATCGAAAGTGTTATTCTCTCAGTCGGAGATGCCGAAGAAATTCATTGAATTTTCATAGATGATATCACTGAATTCTTCTATAGACATGCCGCGTAAATCAGCAAGAAATTCCGCAGTAGCATGCAGATAAGCTGGTTTATTTCTTTTGCCGCGATAGAGAGAAGGAACCATGAAGGGGCTTTCTGATTCTATTAGCATGCGGTCGAGAGGCATGTTCCTGGCAGTATCATGTAGATTTCTTGCATTTCTATAGGTTACATTTCCTGCGAAAGATATGTACAGGTTGAGTTCGAGGGCTCTCTGTGCGTAGTTCCAGTCTTCAGAGTAGCAGTGGAGTATGCCTCCTCTTGAAGGGAGTTTTTCGCTCAGAATACTCAGTACATCTTCACCGGCTTCCCTATTATGGATAATTACCGGTTTATCAAGTTTTTCCGCAAGTTCCAGCTGGCGAATAAAAAGTTCAACCTGTGAATCCCTGTTTCCGAATTTTCGGTAATAATCGAGACCGATCTCACCTACAGCGACAACTCTTGGAAGTGAGGTCCCTTCTATTATTTTCATTTCCCAGTCAGAGCCCGGGTTCTGAACCTCAGAAGGAGATACACCTATACTGTGATATATGTGTGTCGCAGTCTCAAGATTGGGATAAACATAATCAAAATCTCCAAGGCTGTTACAGATACTGACAATATGTTTTACGTCTGATTGACGTGCTTCCTGGCAAATAATTAACTGCTCGATAGGGTCTTCATTGATAAGCCCTATATGCGCGTGAGTATCAAAAAGCTTCATAGTATTTCCTATTTAAAAAAGTGGTTTATTTGGTCTATAATTACATTGATACAGTTAAAACTACCACGTTCACCATTCGTCGTCAACATTTATTTAATAAATGTTTTTATACTTATTATCTTGCTAGTATCCGAAAATTAAAATATAATACCCAGAGGAGAACGGTTTTGTCAGCTGAGCGCTATAAGAAGTTCGAAAACAGGTTCGTTGAGAATGCTGGACGTATATTCAGGAAGATCGGAGTAACGATTTCTTCCGCAGTTCACAGCTTTCTAAACGGCGGAAAACAGAAAATTACCATCATGCTCATTCCTCATTCGGAGAAGAAGGTTGTAAATTTCAGAATCTCTGTTTTTGCACTTGTATTCATTTTTGTAATAACTGTAGGTGTAATTTCCTCTTTCTTTGTATACACTACCAGAATGTCCGGAATAGTTCACCAGCTTGCTGAACGTACCGAGGATCTTGATTCTGCGGAATCAAATCTAGACCTTCTGATGGATCAGGTTTCCGATCTTAAAAAATCGTCCAGAAGTTTTGAAGTGGCCCTTGATAAGGCTATGGATATTCTAAATATTGATAATGAAAAAGAACTTAAGGCCAGTGTTGCCGACGGTGATTTTGCCTCCCTTATTTCTGCCAGTGAAACTGAAGCAGGAGTTATCAGGGAAATCAGTGAACTGAAAAATCTATCCGCTTATCTTCAGGATTCAGTAGAGTCATTCAGCAAGATTACAGATTTAATTATCTCTCAGGGTGATCTTCTGGTTGAAATGCCTACACTTTGGCCTGTTGAAGGTGGAGACGGCAGAATTACCAATTATTTTGGTCCGGCGGAACACCCGTTTACCCATCAATGGTACCTGCATAAGGGGATTGATATCGGGTACGGCTTTGGAAAGCCTATTCTTGCTGCGGCAAACGGCAAGATTGTAGAAAAAAAGTATGAACCTCTAGGATTCGGAAACTACATTGTTATCAGACATAATTACGGCTTTCTGACGAAATATGCGCATCTTAATGATGTTTACGTCAATGAAGGAGATGTTGTAACCCAGGGCCAGGTAATTGGAGCTATGGGAAGCACAGGATTGTCAACCGGACCTCATCTGCATTTTGAGGTAAGGATAGGTTCGCAGGTTGTTGACCCTGAAAAATTTCTTAACGTCAGAAAGAGGTAGAACCGGACTCCGGATTTTTTGCATTTAAGGATTCTAAGATGAGTAATTATCTTTCGGAAGAAGGAACATTCATTAATTCCCTGATAGGGGAGGGTACCGTTTTTAAAGGCGAGTTGTCTCTGAACGGTCTGCTTCGCGTCGACGGAGATTTTTCAGGCACTGTGAAGACTGATGGCAAGGTTCTTATAGGAAAAACCGGCAGGGCGGAAGCCGTCATTGATGCCGGTACTATTGTTATAGGCGGCGTGCTTAAGGGAAATATAACTGCAACAGAAAAGGTTATTATTCTTTCAACCGGTATGCTTATAGGAAATGTCTCAACGCCTCGTTTTATTGTTGAAGACGGGGTAATTTTTGACGGTAACTGCAAGATACTTCAAAACGACAACTCTGACCATGCTGACGGCAATTCTGATGAAGGCAAGTTTTTTAAAAGCTATGCTGAGAAGCTGAAAGGGCTAGAACCAGTTTCTTCATGGAAAAGATAGATTTCCCTTCCGGGGGCTCACTATCAAGTAAAGGCAGCGGTAATAATAAGGTAAAGAAAGGAAAGGAATCTCCCCTTGTTTTTAAGAGTCTGGTTGAGTCTGAAACTTTAACTGCAAATGCAGTTAAGGGGGTTGAGGGATTCGATGAAGATGCAGATCTTGAAGACCTTCTTGATGATGTGCATCAGAATGGGGAACGGCTTCTTGAAGAAATGTCATTGTCTGCTGTTATGGCCTATAAAAAATCAGTTAGAAACTTTATCCATTATATTACACAGCAGTCACTTTCTGTTGAATCAATTGATGGTGTCAAATTCAGTAAATATAAACCAGCTAATAAGCAGAAAAGGTATACCCTTATTCGTGTGATTGATGATAAACTTGAAAAACTTGCAAGTGGAATACTTCAGAATCAACTTAAACAGCTGGATCTTCTTGCCAAGGTTGAAGAGATAAATGGTCTGTTAATAGACATGACCAGATAGGAGTACTTTTATTATGGAAGGTAACAGTTCAACAGCTGTTAAACATATTTATAGATTTAAAATGCTGCATTCAAGCGAGACTCATCTTTGTGAGGTGGGGCAGGAACTGGAAAACGGTAGTTTTTCAGTTATTAGCAGCCGTTACGGCAAAGATATTGCCAAAGTGATGGGGCAGCTGAAATGCAGACCCGAAGAGAAGCATGAGGGTGAATTTCAGAACTTTATCAGGATAGCTACTGAAGATGACATGTCACAGTATGAGGCCAATCTGGCCAAGGAAAAAGAGGCTGTTAAGATATGCCGTGAAAAGGTTTTAGCGCATAGCCTTGATATGAAGCTTGTCTCTGCGCACTATCTTCCTGAGGAATCCAAGATTCTGTTCTTTTTTACAGCTGATGCCCGTGTTGATTTTAGAGAGCTTGTAAAAGATCTTGTTTCAATATTCAAGATGCGGATAGAGCTTCGACAGATTGGTGTGAGGGATGAGTCCAGGGTTCTTGGTGGAGTAGCTGTTTGCGGAAGGCAGTACTGCTGTCATAATATTACCGACAGGCTTCAGTCTGTATCTATTAAAATGGCTAAAGAGCAGAATCTTTCGCTTAATTCAATGAAAATCTCCGGCCCTTGCGGAAGGCTTTTATGCTGTCTGTCATATGAATATGATTTTTATAAAGAAGAAAAAAGAAAGCTTCCATCTGAAGGAAACAAAATTATAATTGGTAAAACAGTTTTTAAGGTGACAGAAGTGAATATTCAGTCAATGAAAATAACATTATATGGTGATGACGGACGAAAAGCTGAAGTTCCGGCAGATAAATTTGCCAGAAAAGCAGAAAACGGTCCATGGGAATTTACAGGCAGTCTTGAAGATTGACTTTCATAAAGTTTTTTGTTAGATTAAAGCTTCGGAACAGGCATAAAATTACATAAGGAGTATCAAATGGCACAGGTCAGTAAGAATGCGCGTGTTGGCTCTGGTACACATAAACACACATGTCCATGTGGTGGAGATGTTAAGATGAGAGCAGTTTTCCAGAATGGTAAACTCAAAAATGTCGCAGTATGTGAAAAATGCAGCAGAAGAGAAAGAAGACCCAGCGACTTCAAATAATCACTTTTAACTGTATTTAGCCGGGGCTGTCTTCATTATACTGAATGACAGCCTTTTTATTTTATTATCGTGTTTTTAAGCAGATATCCGCTTAGTATAATCAAAGATATATACTTGACTATAAAGGATTTATCTGCTAATTTATCACACCGTTAGATATAGAAATTATCGGAGGATTAAATTGCCAGGAAAAGATTCAGCGGCAAAACGCTATAGACAAAGTGAAAAAAGAAGAATGAAAAACAGGGTTGCTAAAAGCACCGTAAGAACTGTTACAAAAAACTTCATTCTTGCAGTAAAATCAGGTGATAAACCGGCAGCAGAAGCAAAATTTCTTGAGATGACAAAGCTCATGGATACTGCTGCAGGAAAGGGTATTTACCATAAGAATATGGTTGCAAGAAAGAAATCCAGAATGCATAAGCTTCTGAATTCAATCGCTGCGGAATAATTCGCAAAACGAAGATTTTAATAACAGGGGATTGCTTGTGAGCCAAATCAAACTCACAAAAGCTGAAATAATCGAAAATATTCATGAAAGGGTAGAGTTGAACCGTAAGGATGTTCATGCGGTAATTGATGCCATGTTCGATGAACTGAAAAATGCTCTTGAAGAGGATAAAATAGTCGAACTTCGTGGTTTCGGTACTTTTGAAATCCGTACAAGAAAAGGCCGTGAGAAGGCCAGAAACCCTAAAACCGGGGAAATTGTTCCGGTAAAAGCTCATGGTGTAGCTGTTTTCAGACCCGGTAAAGAACTGAAGACTCTGGCCTGGCCTCTTAGAAATGAATGATTTGACATTGACGGCAGAAAAAAAGCTCTCGATACCGGTTCTTCTGAAGGAGATCGGGCTTTTAGTATTTTCTGCGGTTCTTTTCGCATTATCGTTTCCCAACCTTCTTAATGAATGGGGGTTTTTCCCTGTTGCTTTTATTTGTTTAACCCCCATATTTATAGTTATTCATAATGCAGGGTGGATGCGCACCGTTTTTTACGGAATATTTTACGGGTATATCTGCTATGTCCTGTTCAATTACTGGCTGTCCACCTTCCATCCGCTTGCAATAGTCATAGTTCCGGTCATATATGCCGCATATTTTCTCGTTCTGTTTCCGGTTCTTAAGCTTGCAGGTACATTATTTCCAAAATGGGGTTTTATTGTTCAGGCCGGCGTCTGGCTTGCATATGAATATTTCAGAACACTTGGATTTCTCGGATATCCCTATGGAAATCTCGGATATTCACAGTATCTATTCAGACCGTTTATACAGATTTCATCAATAACCGGTTTTTGGTTTGTTTCCCTTATGGTTGTTCTGCCTTCAGTATTTCTGGGAAATGCTTTGAGAGACGGTTTCGGTGAATTTGTAAGTAATGTTAAAAAACAGCGAGTTTTTATCTATGCATACGCAGCACTTTTTATTGCTGTCCTGATTTTCGGGCTTTTTACTCCGAAAGATTTTTCAGACTCCCGTCAGATAAAACTTGGTTTTGTGCAGCATAATGCAGACACCTGGAAGGGCGGTGTTAAAACCTACGAAAACAATATGAACAAGATGATAGAACTCAGTAAGAAGGCTCTTGCGGAAGATCCTTCAATTGAGATGATGGTCTGGTCTGAAACTGCTTTTGTTCCGGGGATTGATTACCATAGCCGATATCGAACAGAACCTGAAAAGTACAGACTTGTAAAAGAGCTCAAGGAATTTTTTGCTACACAGGATATTCCTTACGTCATAGGCAACGATGACGGGCAGTTGGAACCCGATGAAAATGGTGATTTGAAGAGGGTTGATTATAACGCAGTTCTTCTTTATGACGGAGATCTTCAGGCTACATACAGAAAAACTCATTTAGTGCCCTTTACTGAGAATTTTCCATATCAGAAACAGATGCCCAGATTTTATCAGGCCTTGAGGGACCATGATTTTCATTTCTGGAAGAAAGGAACGGAATATACTGTTTTCGATGCTGCCGGAGTTAAATTCAGTACACCTATCTGTTTTGAGGATGTCTTCGGATACCTTTCAAGAGAGTTTGTTAATAACGGTGCTCAGATGATAGTCAATCTGACTAATGATTCGTGGTCGGGTTCTATTCCTGCAGAAATGCAGCATATGGCTATGGCCGTTTTCAGGGCTGTTGAGACCCGTAGAACTGTCGTGCGTGGAACCAATGCCGGGATTACATGTACAATTGAACCGGACGGGGAAATAACCAATATCATCAGACCTTTCGAGGAGAATTATATGATAGCCTCGGTCCCTGTTTTTGATGAGCTTAACACCCTCTATCTGGCCTGGGGCGATTGGTTTGCAGTTCTGACTGTGATTCTAACTATAACTGCACTTCTTGCAGGTACGGTATTCCGAATTAGACGGTATGCTCTGCAAAATAGATTTGACAATCATCAATAAGTGTATCATTATTAATTTAGATGGAAAAAACTAGAATACTTATTGCAGATGATGAACCCGTAAATTTAGAGTTTTTTGATGTAACGTTAAGCCGCCTTGGTTTTGATGTTGCGAAGGCTTCTGACGGGTATGAGACTCTTGAGAAAGTTAAAACTTTTGAGCCCGATCTTGTTATCCTTGATAATATTATGCCCGGTCTTTCAGGGTGGAAGGTGACCAGCCTTCTGAAAACCAGCGATGAATATGCTGAATATCGTGATATTCCTATCATAATGCTGTCGGCAATGGATAGTGTTAAAGATAAGGTTGAGGGGTTTGAGCTTGGTGTAGAAGACTATATTACAGAACCTTTTAACTTCTCAGAAGTTTTGGCCAGGATTCGTGCAGTATTGAAGACCAGGGAGCTGTCCAGGCAGGTTATTGCCCGGGAGAAAAGGCTTTCAGTCCTTGAGTCTCTTAATGAATCACTGAAGTATTTCACGGTTCATCTGAAAAAGCCCATGCAGGAGCTTGCAACTGAATGTACCGAGCTTGATCTGAACGACGGTAATGCAGTAAAAAATATTATAGAGAAAATTAAGAGTGAGAGCAGGGAAGTGATTGCTGCTGTTGATGCTCTTGAAGATGAAATAAATGAATTTGAAGAAAATTCCGACAGCTTTTTCAGTGGTCAGTCGATGAAGGATCTTGAAGAGAAATTCAGCAGGCATTTTCGCGCTCTGGGCGAAGAGGATTTTAATAAAGAGGACCCGGTTTGATTACAGAAGAAAAAAAACAGGTATTATTACTTTTTTCTGAAGGAAGAAAATGTTATAAACTTATGGACTTTGAAAAAGCAAAGGACTATTTTTTAAAAGCACTACAGATTGATAAAGAGGATGGTCCCTCTAAAGTTTATCTTGCCAGATGCAAACACTATATCACATCTCCTCCGCCCGAGGACTGGGATGGGGTATTTGTGATGACTACAAAATAACTAAACAGCCGGAAGATATGAACAGAAAAGCAGAATTTTACAGATTTGATAAAGTAAATACAGTATTAAAGAACGGAACTGATTTTAACGGAATACTCAGATTCAGCAAACCTTTAAAGATAAATGGAAAATTTAATGGTGAGATTGAATCCGAAAGCATCCTGTATATAGACACTGATGCAACGGTTACCGCTGACATCAAGGCTAAAACGGTAATTATCAGCGGGACTGTCAATGGCGATATTACTGCTGAGGAAAGAATTGAAATACTAGCTGAAGGCAAGGTTAAAGGCAATCTTAAAACTTCACGGCTGAAAATCTCCGACGGAGTAAAGTTTGAGGGGAAATGCAGCATGATCAGGAACCCTGAATCTGTTGATGTCTTTTCAGCCAGGGTTGAAAAACTCAAAGAAATCGTACAGAACGTCTGAAACCTTTGGTATTTTAATACTTGACAGCCCTTTGTTGAATAACTATATTGTAGGCATCGTAAAATTCTTTTTTCGATTACCCGCATGGTTTTTAAAATAATACTATAGAACAATTCGTATAGAAAATAATCTTACTGGAGATTTTATGGCGATAATTCGAAAGAAGCAGGCTGCTGTCGAAGTTATTGATACAGAAGCCGGTGCTTCAGAAGAAAACCAACAGGAGCTCAATCTTGTTGAGTCAGGAGCAGAGACTGCATCAGGCACTGAAGCTGTGACCGAAACAGCTAAAAAAGGGGAAAATACTGAAGCTGAGGCAGAAACTGGGTCTACAGAATCACCCATCCAGGAGTCTGATGCTCCTAAAAAAAGAGCTGTCAAGAAGAAAAAGGTGAGGGTCGAGATAGTTAAGGCTGATGATTCTGCTGACTGTGATACAGATACAGATACAGAAAAAAAGGAGTCTGTAAAGAGAGAGGCTCCAGAGAATATTGGTTCAAGACGACCGGTAGATCGCAAAAACAGAAAAAGTTATGTAAGAACCAAGAATAGTAATGATGAACCGCTCGGCGATGGTGAGAAGCTGAGTATAAATGACCTTACAAACATGAATATGAGGGAACTGAGGGATCTGGCAATATCCTATCAGATTACCAGCGAAGAGCTGATGTCCATGAAAAAGCAGGAAATTATTTTCTCTGTGCTCAAGGCTCACACAGTCGGCGGCGGTCAGATTCATGCCTACGGTTCACTTGAAATACTTCCTGACGGGTATGGATTCCTGAGGTCTCCTCAGAACTCTTATCTTCCAGGTTCAGATGATATATATATATCACCGTCTCAGATACGTCTATTTAATCTTAGAACAGGTGATACGGTCGGCGGACAGATAAGGCCTCCGAAGGAAGGCGAGCGTTTCTTTGCGATGCTCAGGGTTGAAAAGGTTAACTTTAACGATCCTGTTGAGGCTCAAACAAGAATACCCTTCGATAATTTAACTCCTCTCTATCCTGAAGTCAGGCTCAATATGGAGACAAAAACTGAAGGTATGGCTACCAGAATGATAAACCTGTTCTGTCCGATCGGTAAAGGACAGCGCGGTCTTATAGTTTCTCCGCCAAGAACCGGTAAAACCGTTCTGCTTCAGCAGATAGCTAATGCTATTACTACCAATCATCCTGAAGTATTTCTGATGGTCCTGCTCATCGATGAGAGGCCTGAGGAAGTTACAGATATGAGACGTAATGTTAAAGGCGAGGTTATTGCCTCAACCTTCGATGAACAGGCTACAAGACATGTTCAGGTAGCCGAGATGGTCCTTGAAAAGGCCAAAAGGCTTGTAGAGCATAAAAAGGATGTAGTTATCCTTCTTGACTCTATTACAAGGCTTGCAAGAGCATATAACCAGACTGTTCCTACATCAGGAAAGATTCTATCGGGCGGTGTTGACTCAAATGCACTCCACAAACCGAAAAGATTCTTTGGTGCTGCAAGAAACGTGGAGCAAGGCGGAAGCCTTACCATTGTTGCAACTGCACTTATTGATACAGGAAGCAGGATGGATGAAGTTATCTTTGAGGAATTCAAGGGTACCGGTAATATGGAGATTAACCTAGACCGAAGGATGTCGGACAGACGTCTTTATCCTGCTATCAATATCAAGAAGTCGGGAACGAGAAAGGAAGATCTTCTACTTCTGGAAGAGGAACTGAGTAAACTCTGGGTACTCAGGAAGGTAATAAATCCGATGGATGATATCGAAATTACCGAGCTGTTAATTGACAAAATGCGAAAAACCAAGAATAATGAGGCTTTCCTTAGATCAATGAACACTACAGGTGTAAGTTCAGATATATAGACGAAGGCAATATGGAGGTCCGTGAAATGAAAAAAGACATTCATCCTAACTATGAAATGACAGAGATTAAATGTGCATGCGGTAATGTGATCAACACAAGAGCCACAGTTAAAGATATTGAAGTGGAAATTTGTTCTCAGTGCCATCCTTTCTTTACTGGAAAGCAGAAGCTTGTTGATACCGCCGGCCGTGTTGAAAGATTCAACAGAAAATACGGTATTAAGACTGAAAAATAAGTCATTTTATTATGAATTTCAGGGCTGACTGATAAAAAGTCAGCCCTTTTTTTGCTGATAATCAAAATAATTCTTAATTATTCTCATCTGTGTTAAACATTTCTAATCAGGCTTTTTTAATTAATTTATTTGCAAATATTTGCTATTTCTTTTAATATAAAGCTGGATGGACAGAATAATTGCCGCCCATACTAAAGAATACAACTCAAAGCCTGCTGTTATAGCTTCGGCTCCCGGCATACTGAATTTGATGGGTGAGCACACAGATTACAATGAGGGCTGTGTTATTCAAATTGCCATCAACCGCAGCACTATTGTCGCGGTTTCTCCCCGTAAAGACAACTCTCTGAGGTTTTATCTTTCCGATACAGAAGAAAGAAAACGTACAACTATTCCCAACCTTAAATATAAAAGAGAAGACCGCTGGGCGAATTACCCGAAGGGTGTGCTTTTTGAGCTTGTGAATATGGGTTACCCTGTTAAAGGCCTCGATGTAACGATCTCAGGAGATATTATACCCGGTATCGGTCTGGGAGCATCGGCTGCGATGGAAGTTGCATTTGCTGCTGCTGTAAGCAAGCTGTTTAAACTGGAATTGTCCGACAGCCAGCTTATACAGGCCGCTTCCTATTCCGAATCAACCTTTATCGGACGGAATACTGAGCTGACAGATCAGTTTATTTCTACGATATCAAAGAGCGGTAAGGCTGTTTATCTTGACCTGCGTACCCTTGATTTTGAATATCTGCCTCTGAAAATGCCTGATTTGAGTTTTGTAATAATTAATTCAAATGTTCCGGGTACCGATTCAGTCCGTGAAGCGGAGCTTCAGGAAAGAAAACAGCAATGTGTTGAATGTGTTGATTACCTGAACAGAAAAAAGCCCGGTAAAAGCCTTCGCGACTACTCGATGGAGGATATTACCGGCGGTCTTGGGCTTCTGCCTGAAGGTATCAGGCGGATATGCACGCATGTGATCGGAGAAACCCAGCGTGCCATTGAAGCTAAAGATACAATAATCTCAGGAAGTTATGATATTTTCGGGCGTATGATGAACCGATCACACGAGAGCCTGAGAGATAATTATGAAGTTTCCTGCCCTGAAATTGACTGGCTGGTAAAACGCTCCCAGGAAATGGAAGGGGTCCTTGGTTCCAGAATGACCGGGGGCGGATTCGGCGGCTGTACTGTTACACTTCTTGAAACAAGACTCCTTGACAATTACATTGAAAGACTGCAAGAATATGAGCATATATTCGGATTCACGCCGGAGATCTTTGTATGCGAACCTTCCGGAGGCGTAAAGATTCTATTTCCCGGCGATTGAGGAAATAATGCGTATACTTATTACAAATGACGATGGTATTAAAAGTCCGGGGCTGAAAGCCCTGAAAGATGCCTTTGCAGAGCATGAAGTCTGGGTCGTTGCTCCTGATAAAGAACAGAGCGGCCAGTCTCATTCCATAACATTCAGAAAACCGGTTTGCTTTGAACCGCATGGGGAAAGAGAATTTGCCTGTGACGGAAGTCCGGCAGACTGTGTGATGTACTCATCACTTGGAGCCATACCTGTCAAGCCGGATATAGTGGTCTCTGGTATAAATTTAGGCGCAAATCTGGGGACCGATCTGATTTTTTCAGGTACTGCTGCCGCTGCCAGACAGGCTGCATTAATGGGAATACCCGGTATAGCCGTTTCTGTTGATACTTTTTTTGAGCCGTTTTATTTCAAGGGCCTGGCTGATTTTGTTGCTGGAAACCTGGAACTGATAACAAAGCTATGGCATCCCGATCATTTTATTAATATTAACGGTCCAAACCAGAGTACGCCCTACAGCGGAGTAAAGGTTACCAGCCCTTCCAGAAGAAATTACCGTGACAGTCTGATGCGATTTGACGCGCCCAGAGGCGGTTCATATTTTTTTCTTAAAGGAGATCTTGATAAGACCACAGAACCCGGAACAGATGCCGATGCCGTTGCAAATGGCTATATCTCAATATCTCCGGTTTTTCTGCATCCCCAGAACCGCTCAGAAGAGGAAGCTTATCTAAAGGCGGATTTTAAATAGTTTATGGCGGATCATTTTCAGGAAGGCAAGCAGTTATATAAAAATCAGAAGTACCGTCAGGCTGTCTCATCGTTTTTAAAAGTAAGCGAAACTCCGCTTGATATTCCGGATTTATCCTACTACCTAGGCTTATGCTATGCAAAGATTGAAGACTGGGATGAAGCCCTGTTGTACCTTGAGTCTGTAGTAAATAATCATGACAATATTCTCAGGATATATCAAAGCAGGATGATATTAAGCTATATTTATACTGTCACCGGACGTATAAAACTGGCTGAATTTGAGTTAAAGAAACTTCTTGATGAAGGTTTCGAGTCTCCCCAGGTTTATGCAAACTACAGCTTTATTTATTTTGAAGCCGGTAAGCATGAAAAAGCTATAGACTGCCTGAATAAGGCAATAAAGCTCGACAGCACAAACGCCAATGCTATTAATTCACTGGGCTATATTCTTGCTGACAAAAAAATGAATATCGATCAAGCTGTTGAATACTGTAAAAAGGCTGTAAAGCTCAACCCTGATAATCCTGCGTATCTCGATTCACTGGGCTGGGCTTTTTACAGAGCGGGAAAGAATGACGAGGCCAGACATTATCTAAAGCGGGCTTTTGAACTGGCCGGCAGCAATAAAACAATTTCGGCTCATTTGCGTACAGTTCTTGATGATATAGAACGGAAAAAAAAGCTCAGAGCGAGGTAAAATTTTACTTATCACATGCATTAAATTGTCGAAAATTTAAGTGTGGAGACATGATAATGCGTGTAGAAAGTTCTATAAGTACATATGTCAGACCTCCTGAGACTTTAAGAAACAGTAAAGAAGTTGTAGCAGCCGATGATATTAAAACCATTCTATTTCTGGGGATCAGAAGTGATCTGCCTGTAAACCGTCAGGAGAGGAAGGTAGATATATTTGCATAACAGGTGTATACTTTTCCTGTGAAAAAAACCGGATTATCAAGCAGCTGCAGATTTCTATTTCTTCTGATTTTTTCTATTTTTTTAATCGGTCAGAATATTTACTCACAGGATAAAATTGATCTTGATCAGCTCAGCGCTTCGGAAGAATTCAAGTGGGGGGTAAAGGCCTACCACAGAGGGATTTTTGCCGAAGCTGCGCGTGCTTTTGAAAGGGCGCTGACATATAAACCTGAGAATGCGGATTATCAGCAGTGGCTGGGTCTGTCCTGGTACAGATCCGGATTTACTGATGAAGCTTTAAATATATGGAGCACTCTTTCATCGGCTGGGAAAGCTGATTCCATTCTTTTGAACCGTCTTGATATTCTTGAGCAGAAAACCGGTATAGAAGGCTCGTTTGCCCCCTCCGGACGATATCTTAACGCTCTGAACCTTAGCGGTGATCTTCCGGATTACAGCCTTTTTAAAAGACCCTCCTCGATCTATCCCGATAAAAACGGCGGCTTTTTTCTTTCATCATATGGAACAAATGAAATTCTCAGATTTAATTCTAACGCTGCAGTTACCGGACGTCTAAACGGAGGTCTTGAAGGTTTTAACCATCCATTTGACGTTTTGATTGGCGATAACGGTCTTGTGTATGTCAGTGAGTTCAATGGGGATCGAATTACCCGCTGTACGGTTTCCGGCAGGGAATTAATCCGTTTCGGTGAAACAGGCCGTGGTGAAGGGCAGCTTCTTGGTCCTCAGTTTATGGCTTTCGATGAAAAGGGCTATCTTTATGTTACCGATTCCGGAAACCGCCGTGTTGTTAAATTCGATTCCGATGGGAATTACATACTTGATTTTGGTACAAAAACCTATAATTTTAAAGGTCTCGGCTATCCTACCGGCATTGCCTGCAGCAGCGGTTTTGTATATGTGGCTGATGCCAGAAACGGTTCGGTAACAGTATTCGACCAAAGCGGAAACTATATTTCAGTACTTGCTCAGGGTAAATTTAACAAGCCTGAAGGCTTGTCGATTAAATCACCGGATAATCTCTTTGTTGCCGATTCAACCAGAATAATGAATCTGAACACCGAAACCGGTATGGTCACAATGGTCTCAGAACTGGAAGGTGAAGGTGATAAGGTTATGAAGGCTGTAGTTGATTCAAATAATAATCTTCTTACCGCTGACTTTGATCGCAATGCTGTGACTGTCCTAACTGAAATGGCAAACCTTTATTCAGGCCTTTTTGTTCAGATTGACAGGGTTGACTCTTCACGTTTTCCTGAAATAACTGTAGATATTAGGGTTCAGGATCGACTGGGTGTCCCATTTGTAGGTCTTCTTCCCAACAATTTTGTATTAACTGATAATAACTATCAGGCTTCGGATGTAAATCTTCTTTTCAGCGGGAACACTGTCAGCAGATCGAATATTGCCGTACTTCTTGACTGCAGAGAGTCAATGTCCGCATATGTAGATGATTCAGTAAAAGCTGTCAGCTCTCTCTATGACACGGTTGAAGGCCAGGCTTCACTGCGGCTTATATCTTCAGGAAGCAATCCGGCAACAGAGAATAATCCGGGTGAAGGTGTGAGGAATCTGCTTGATTCCGTGGCTAAGTCTGAGATTTATTCTTCTGATGCCAGATTCGATCTAGGGCTCAGGCATGCTGTTTCTGAGTTGATTCCCGGCCGGGGACGCAGGTCGATTGTCTATATTACTGACGGAGGTTCTTCGAACTATACATTTGAGCAGTTTCATCCTATCGAGCTTGCTGATTATATGCTGAATAACGGAATCAGTTTTTACTGTATAACATTGAATAACAAGACAGAACCTGATGCCGGATATCAATATCTGTGTGAGCAAACCGGTGGGGAAATAATTTATCTTTACCGTCCTGAAGGTCTGAGAGGTCTTGTCGAGATGATAAACGGCAAACCTGATGGAAGTTATACTCTTGGTTTCAGGTCGATGTTTATTAATGTCTCTCCGGATGATTACATTCCCATTGAGGTTGAGGCCTTTCTTTTCAACCGTAGCGGAAGAGAAAAATCAGGATATTATAAACCGGAAATTTGATAATGCCAGGCAAGTTTAAACGGCGCTGGGAGTCGTACTGTAACGGCTGCGGTCAGTGCTGCTGTGAAAAATACCCCAAATCTTTTTACAAATCCGAATCTGAATTCCCGAAAGGCAGACTGTCGGTAAACCGAAAGTACTTCATAGATTTCTCAAGGACCTGCAGATTCTTTAATATTGAGACGGGGCAGTGTCTGGTTTACAACAGCAGGTTTAAAGACTGTTCTACCTGCATACCTATGACAATTTTTCATGCTCTTTTTGCAGGATTTCTGCCGAAAGAATGCGGATATGTAATTAAATTCAGACCATGGCTAAGGTGGAAATTCAAATGAAAGTAGACTTCAGAAATATATTCAGCATATTTATTTTTTTCACAGTTTTTTTTACCGTGCCGAACGTCTGGGCCGATTACGGCATGACTGATTCAAACAGCATTATTTACGGTCTACCGGAAGATGCAGCGTCGGTTCTTGAGCGGGAAGGGCAGGTTTACAGGTTTGATGAAGAAGGGGATGGTCTTTTATATCTGCCTGATTCAGTACTCAGCAGTAGAATAAAGAGTCTGCATTCAGAACTTGCTCCTGAAATCACTGTTGAAGCTTTTTTCAAGGTCCAGTATCCGGCAGAGATGACTCCGGGCAGGGATACATCACGCGAGCTCTACAATCTTTCAAGAAAGGTAAGTACTTTTGAGGGTGTTCAGTATTATTCAGCCACGAGGAAAAAATACGATACTCTTTTTAAAAAAGCCTACAGAATAAGCAGCCCTGACAGTCGTACCAGGATTGAGGATCCGGAGCCTGTGGCAGTTCCCTTTGATGATTCGGTTTATCTTTTTATGCAGGAAAATTCTATGGGCAAGAGTACTTACAGGCTGGATTATCAGCCTGCAGGCGATGAATTAATGATAACGCTTACCAATGAGGAGAATCTGGGGATATTGTTTAAAGTCGTTTATGCCCTTGAGATGAAGGTTTCTCTTATTGTGATTCCGTGCTCTGATTGTATACTCATTTATGGCTACTGTGGAGCTGTCCTGCAGAATGATGAACTTGTTAAAGTATTTATCGATCCCTATGATGCCTTTTACAGGCGGATGAGTGCTATGGAGACCTGGTTTTATAATAATCTTCATGAAACCAGTGTTTTGCCGCCCCAATTTGAAGTTCAGCCCTGAACCAAAAACTGTAATTCTGTAAATATTCACCGAAAAATTTCAATCTCATCTCTTTTATTGAACTTATGTCTGAATATGTGTAAATATGTTTAGAAATTGCTTGACTGATCTGTTAACTCTAAATTAGACTAAACATAAGTGTATTGTGTGAAATATTGACTATAAACAATTCTATGAAAGGGGTCTGATTATGTTAAAAATGAGGGAGGGGATTGATATCCTTTCTGATGTGGGCGGAATTCATAATCTTGAAACTGCAAAGTCTGTTTTCAAATTAAATATGGATGCTTCAAATCTTGCAAAACTGGATAAAATCAGTAACGCTGATGCTCTACTTAAGATTGCAAATGCAATTTCAATGTGTGAACCTGATTCTGTTTTTGTTATAAGTGATTCAAAAGACGATGCTGTATATGTTAAAGAGCAGAGTCTGAAGACAGGTGAAGAGAAGAAACTTGAGATCAAGGGACATACAATACATTTTGATCTTCCTGAAGATCAGGGGCGTCTTGTGGACCAGACATTTTACATCGTTAATGAGGATGAAGATATCAGCTCGATTGCTAAGAAAGAATCACGGATTGATGCGAATAATTATGTAAGAGAGTATATGAAAGGGATTATGAAGGGACTTACTATGTATGTAGCCTTTCTAAATAGAGGGCCGGTAGGAGCTAAAGCTTCCATTCCTGCTTTAATGATAACATCCTCTACCTATGTTCAGACTTCAGGTGAGCTTCTATACAGGAATGTATATAAAGATTTTGATGCTGAAGCAGAACGCTGCGGTACTTTTTTTACCAATATTCATAGCCAGGGGACAAATAGATCTGAAGATGTACCGAAAGCCAGAATCTATATGGATAGAAGCTGGCAGACCTGTTACTCAACTTTCTGTACTTATGCAGGGAATACTTTGCTTTTAAAGAAGGGCAATCACAGATTTGCTGTAGACAGGGCAACATATTTTAAAATTGAAGAAGAATTGTCAGAGCACATGTTTATAACCGGTATGACCGGTCCCGGAGGTCGAAAGACCTACTTTGCCGGAGCAGCTCCGTCAGGATGCGGAAAGACCACAACTGCAATGGTCGGCACTGATTTCATAGGTGATGATCTTGCTCAGATGTGGATAAATGAAGAAAACGGAACCCTCCGTGCCATTAATCCCGAGACTGGGATATTCGGCATACTTGAAGACGTCAACCAGGCCGGAGACCCCTTCCTTATGAAGAGGTTGAGGCAGGAAGGTACAACGGTAATTTTTTCAAATGTGCTTGTAGACGAAAACAACAAGCCCAGATGGAACGGTGATGGAGAACCGGTACCTTCAAAAGGAGAGAACTTTCAGGGTGAATGGTTTGAGGGCAAAACAGATAAAAACGGAAAACCTGTTCCTATGTCGCATCCTAATTCAAGATGTACGCTGGTCTGTGATTCTATTGATAATTATAACAGGGAGGCTGCTGATAGTCCTGAGGGGGTTCACGTTCAGGTTGTTACATATTCAGGGCGAGATGCAGATACCATGCCACCTGTCTGGGTCGCCAAGACAATGGATGCCGGAGTTGCTATAGGAGCTTCAATTGTTTCAGCTGCAACAGCAACAGAGGTTGGAGCATCAGGGGTGAGAAGACAACCCTGGGCCAATGCGCCTTTCATTCCCGGAGCTCTGGGCGATTATATGAATGCCCAATTCCGTTTTTTTAACAGTCCGAAGCTTAAAAATAAACCTATTATGGCCGGACTGAACTATTTTCTGACAGAAGGAGCCCGTGGTGGGGTGGGTAAAAAGCTTCTCGGGGAAAAGAAAGATGTGAAGGTATGGCTTGGCTGGCTTGAACTGCGGGCTAACGGAGACGTTGAAGCGATAGAGACCCCTATCGGATATATTCCGTATTACGAAGATCTTAAACAGCTTTTTGCCGGGATAGGAAAATCATATTCCAAGGATCTGTATGACCGGCAGTTTTCCTTTTATGTAGATAACATTATTGCAAGGCTAAACCTGCAGGAAGATGCTTTCCGCAAGGAGGAAGGAGTGCCGGAAAAGATATTCTCTGTATATGCAGAACAGAGAGAAGGTCTTTCTTCTCTGAAAGAGTCTTTTGGTACAGTAGTTTCCGTGACACAGCTTACTGATGCCGTAGCGAAAAAGTACTGTGCGAAGATCTCGTGATTAAATAACAGCAGGCTGCCTGAATTGCAGGCAGCCTTTTTGTATTCAGATTATTAAAAAAGTTGACTTAGGGTTTTATAATAGGTAGACTTACTCTTTGAAGGTTGCAGATTGATAAATGTTGTTAAATATCCCACTTTGGAGAGCGCGGTTTAGCTATGAAAGATTTATCCGGAATTTCAAACAGCCTTAAGAGTAACTTTATTGAATCAGACCAGATTTTTAATATCATTATGATGTTTCAGGAAGAATACCTGAAATCAAGTTCGTCCATTCAAAAGCTTATTGACTCAGCTAACAGCAACTTAAAGAGTGTAAATGAAAATGCTGGTGATGTTGTTAAGCTTGTCAACAGATCTTCCGGATCTATTCAGCGTAATATTGAAACATCACAGAGCAATATTTCTGCAATGAATTCCGCGGCTGATTCTGTTGGAAAACTCGACTCCGGATATAAACGGCTTGTCGAGATGTTTGAATCACTTGATCAATCAATCAAGACTATTGCAGACAGAATTGATGTAATTGAAGATATTTCCGAACTTACTAATCTGCTTGCTCTTAATGCTGCAATAGAGGCTGCAAGAGCCGGAGCCCAGGGGAAGGGATTTCAGGTCGTTGCCAAAGAAATTCGTAAGCTTGCCGACCGTAGCCGGGTGAATACTGATGAAATTATTGATGTTATTAAAGAAGTTAACGGAAGAATTAACGATGCAGAAGACTTCATGCGGGAATACGGAGCTAACCAGCAGCAGGTCCTGGATAGTATCAGCTCCACAAACACAAGGCTTTCTGAATCTGCCGGCGAGCTGGAGAGTATTGACCATGAAATCGGTTCAATCAACAGGCTTGTTGAAGAACAGGCAATGAGTACTTCATCACTGCTTGATTCACTTGAGACTATACACCAGACCGGGGTCTTTACAGAGAAGAACGCACCCTTTATCGGCGAAGTAGTTAAAGTATATCAGGAAGCTGGTAAGTCGATTTCAACTCTACTCGGCGAACTTGGTGATGTAGATAATGCATCAGGAGCCGGAACCTCTGAGACAGAAAGTCTTATCAGGATTGGACATGACATCGCTTATCCGCCATGGACTCATATATCAGGAGGGGAGGCTGCAGGGATCAGTGTCGCTCATCTGAAAGGTCTTCTTCAGAAAGGACGTTATCAGTCATATTTTTACGGGGGACAGTGGGGTGAACTGTATCCCATGCTTCTGGACGGCAGACTTGATATGCTTCTCAATGTTGGATGGCCTAATACCTTCTTTGACAATGAACCGGTGATCGCTTCAATTCCTTATGAAAAGTTCAATGTGCGATTTTACAATATAGAAGGCGGCAGCCACTCTTCTGATTATTTTAAAGGAAGGCGGGTAGGTGTTCAGCGGGGTTCATTTACTGGCGGTATTGTTGCTAATCTCGGAGCTGAACCAGTAGAATTTGATAATGATATCCAGGGGATGGTTCATCTAATCTGGAATAATATTGATGCAATTGCGACTGAAGAAAGGGTAGCCGAATACATATCTTCCAGCCTGTTTATGAAAGCTGTGAAGCCGGCCTCTGAAATTGTAGGTTCTCTTGATGTCGTTTATCTGTTTAGAAGAGATTCTGAGAAGCTGCTCACTGAGATAAATGATTTAATCTGAAAAGGATGAGCTTTCTTCATAACACGGTTAGTTTTGAAATTATTTCTGATAAATAGAATCAGTTAGTAATAAAAAAACGCTGCAAATAGATGCAGCGTTTTTTTATTAGATTTTTCAGTATCAGCCTATAGTTGCAACTAGACTGTTGCCGGCTACTGCGGCTCCGATAGCGACATCAATAGATTTAACAGTTCCGGTCACATTAGAAGGTATCTCAACTTCAAAGTTATCTGCCTTATAAACCATTATTGGTTCACCGTATGCAACAGGGTCTCCTGCTTTCTTATAAATTCTTGATATAGTACCGGGAACCCTGGCTACTATACTGCTACCGCCTGCTGCTTTTGGGGCAGTTTTTGCGGCTGCCGGTTTTGCCTGTACAGCCGGCTGTGCCGCCTCATGTTGGGTGTTTTTTCTGACCATTGTACTTGCTTCACCTTTAAGAAAGGTTATACCTTTTTCTTTACATGCAGCAGCGATAAAAATGTTCTCATCATTTACAGGGAGGCTGGCATCCTCAAGCAGTTTTGTTGCGGCTGCAATTCCCTTTGATGAATCTTCATCATTGATATCTACAACCTTTCTGTCTGTCGGTTCAAGTCCAAGTTTTTCCTGGCAGAGTTTTTTAATTTCCGGATCGGGTTCTACCGGGGTTTTCCCGAAGTATCCAAGTACCATTTTACCGTATCCGTCAGCTACTTTTTTCCATGGGCCGAACATAACATTGCTGAAGGCCTGCTGAAAGTAAAACTGGGATACCGGGGTGACTGATGTTCCGAAACCGCCTTTTTCAACAACTTCTTTCATGGCAAGTATAACCTCACCGAATTTATCTAGGCAGTTGTTGTCTCTCATCATCTGTGTATTGGCAGTGAGTGCTCCGCCGGGCATTGGTGAAAATGGAATTATCGGTTCAACCTTTTCTGACTCAGGCGGCTTGAAATAGTCTTTCATGCAGTCTTTGAACACATCTTCGGCTTTAATAACCTTGTTGATATCCACTCCAAGATCAAAGTCGGTGCCGCGAAGAGCATGCCACATTGTTATAACATCAGGCTGGCAGGTTCCTCCGCTGACCGGAGAGAGAGAAAGGTCAATCTGGTCTGCACCTGCCTCAAGTGCCGCCTTGTATCCTGTTACACTGATTCCAGCTGTTTCATGAGAATGAAATACTATGTTTGTATCAGGCCCCAGAAGCGCTCTTGCCTTTTTAATAGTATCATATACTTTGCTTGGTACCGCTGTTCCGGAGGCATCCTTGAAACATACAGAATCGTAAGGAATTCCGGCATCCAGAATACCTTTTAAAGTATTAATGTAAAAATCTGAAGTGTGGGCTCCGGTAGCTCCCGGAGGAAGTTCCATGAGCGTGACACATACCTCATGTTTAAGTCCCGCTTCGTGGATAGCCTTTCCGCTGTCAATGAGGTTATTTACATCATTGAGTGCATCAAAGTTTCTGATAGTAGTAATACCATGCTTTTTAAACAGCTGAGCGTGCAGTTTTATGATATCCCTCGGCTGCGAATCAAGACCTACTACATTGACGCCCCTCGCAAGAGTCTGGAGGTTTGCATCAGGACCTGCAGCAGCTCTGAACGCATCCATCATATCAAAGGCATCTTCATTGCAGTAGAAGTACAGAGACTGAAACCTTGCCCCTCCGCCGGCTTCGAAATGATCCATTCCGGCATCAACGCAGGCTTCTACCGCCGGTAGAAAATCCTTTGTGAAAACTCTGGCACCGTAGGCGGACTGGAATCCGTCACGAAAAGCGGTAACCATGAATTTTACTCTCTTTTTCATTTTCCCTTCCTTATTTAATAATCATTGCTGTGCAAAACTTTGCTTATTATATGGGGTATCCAAACTTATGTCCATTTTTAAATGTGTAATACAATGGAACTTTTGTGGGTTCAAATTAGCAGAATTTAATCTGATATATTCGGAAAATTATATGAAATTGTTTCGATTTGCGATATTATTTATAATATATGACGGAAGATCACGATACAGGCACCAGTCTGGCAACCGAGTCCGGTATTAAACTGGATTCACCGGATATGTATAAGGTTATTCTTTTAAATGATCACTATACCCCGATGGATTTTGTTGTAGAGGTTCTTAGAAAGATCTTCCATAAAAACCCGGCAGAAGCTACAAAAATTATGTTAGAAGTCCATAAGAAAGGAAAAGGGATAGCCGGAGTTTACATCTATGATATAGCGGCTACCAAGATAGAGCAGGTTAAAGGCATGGCAAAACATGATGAATACCCGCTGCGCTGTACAATTGAGAGGGCTTAATGGAAATCAGTGAAGACGTTCAGGGTATGCTAAACGCGGCATATCTTGATGCCAGAGAACGCAAGCACGAATATATAACACCTGAACACATACTATACGCATCTTTATATTTTGATTTTACACGTAAAATTATCAGCGGCTGCGGTCTTGAGCCGGATGAGCTACGTCTTGAACTTGAAGAGCATCTCAAATTCAATATACCTGTGGCTGACGGCAGTGAGCCCATTCAGACAGTCGGCTTTCAGGATGTAATTGAGCGAGCAGTGATGCACACCGAGGATTCACAGAAGAAGATGCTTGATCTAGGCGATATTCTAGTCTCCATCTTTGATGAGGAGAAATCTTTCGGTTCATACTACCTTAAGAAGGCCGGGCTTAACAGGTTCAATCTTCTGGATACAATCTCGCATGGAATTTATGAGGACGATGAAGATTTGCTGTTTGACACAGCAGAGCTTGAACCGGAAAAGCATGGTTCTGAGCCTCTTAGACATTCAGCAGAAACAGATAATCAGAAAAAAAGTGAAACCGGAAAAGCCAAAAAATCTTTCCTTGAAACCTATGCGCGGGATCTTACAGACGATGCGGCCTCCGGCAAAGTACAGCCTCTTATCGGACGTGTTCAGCTGCTTGAACGGCTTTCCGAGGTTCTGTGCCGCCGTTACAAGAATAATCCCCTGCTTGTCGGAGACCCCGGTACCGGGAAGACTGCTTTAGCTGAAGGAGTTGCGCTGCAGGTTGTTTCTGATAGTTGTCCCGAGTTCCTGAAAGATTACAGGGTTTTCTCGTTGGATATGGGGAGCGTTGTTGCCGGAACAAGATTCCGGGGAGATTTTGAAGAAAGGCTTAAGGCAATTATTTCCGAGCTTGAAAATATTGAAAAGGTAATACTTTTTATAGATGAAATTCACACTATTATAGGTGCAGGCGCAGTCTCCGGCGGAACCATGGATGCTGCCAATATTCTGAAGCCCGTCCTGGCATCAGGCAGGATTCGCTGTATCGGTTCCACAACGCATGAAGAGTATAGAAAGTTCTTTGAAAAAGAGCGGGCTCTTCTTAGACGTTTTCAGAAAATCGATGTGCCTGAGACCAGTCCTGAAGAAACTCTGGATATCCTGCGGGGGCTTCAGCGGGGATTTGAAGAACATCATGGTGTCAGCTATACCGAAGATGCTTTGAAATCAGCTGTTGAGCTTTCTCATCAGTTTATAAATGACCGCTTTCATCCTGATTCTGCAATTGATGTGATAGATGAAGCAGCTGCATATATGAGGGTTCATTACAATTCTCCGCATAAGGTCACATCTTCTGAAGTTGAAAAGATAGTTTCACGCATTGCCGGTGTTCCTGAGCAGAGTGTAAGTTCAAGTGAAGCCGTAAAACTTAAGGAACTTGAAAACGAACTTACTACCAACATCTACGGACAACAGGAGGCCGTTGCAGCAGTAGCAAAGGCTGTGAAACGTGGCAGAGCCGGATTCGGCAGTCCTGATAAACCGGTCGCTTCATTTCTGTTTGCAGGACCAACCGGAGTCGGTAAGACAGAAACTGCAAAGTGTCTCGCAGATGCGCTTGCGGTACCCCTGCACCGCTTTGATATGAGTGAGTATCAGGAAAAGCATACAGTTGCAAGACTTATCGGTTCGCCTCCCGGATATGTTGGATTTGAAGAGGGCGGACAGCTTACAGACACAATCAGACGGACTCCGCACTGTGTTCTGCTGCTTGATGAAATGGAGAAAGCTCATCAGGACATTTATAATGTGATGCTACAGATAATGGATTATGCGACCCTAACCGATAACAACGGAAAGAAGGCTGATTTTAGAAATGTTATTATAATAATGACATCAAATGCCGGTGCCCGCGACCTTGGACGGCCGATGATAGGATTCGGGGAACGTGAGATAAACGGAAGCGCAATAAATGATGCTGTTGATCGGATATTTCCACCGGAGTTCCGAAACAGACTTGATGCTGTTATAGCCTTCAACAGGCTGCCACAGGAAGTTATTCTTAAAATTGTTGATAAGGAACTTGGGCTTTTTATCGATCAGCTTGCTTCCCGGAATGTGGGGTTGACAGTCAGTGCTGCATGCAGGGCGCATCTTGCAGAAAAAGGCTATTCGGTTGAATTTGGTGCCAGGAATATCTCAAGACTTATTCAGGATGAAATTAAATCTTTCTTTGTCGATGAAGTCCTGTTTGGAAGTCTTGTTAACGGTGGAAAAGCCGAGGCTGACTTTAGCAACGGAAAAATATCCATCAATGTTCTATGAGCAGTGCCGATAACGATTTTCCTTATCTGACTGAATCAGAATTCCTTGAATTTCCCAAACCTCAGCGTTCTATCAGGGAGGGGATAATTGCTGCAGGAGGTAATTTGTCTCCGGGGATGCTTCTTTCAGCCTACAGCCAGGGGGCTTTTCCCTGGTATGGAGAAGGTAATGAAATTCTTTGGTGGAATCCTGATCCTCGATTCATTCTTTATACAGACCGACTGCATATCTCAAAACGTATGAAGCGTACACTTGACTCGTGTAAGTTTATTGTAAAAAGCGATACCTGCTTTGAAAAAGTGATTAACTCCTGCTCCTCGATAAAACGAAGCCATGAGGATGGCACCTGGATTCACCCTGAGATGATTGAAGCCTATACAGAGCTTCACAGGCTTGGTTGGGCGCATTCTGTGGAAGTATTCCTGTCAACGGCAGGTGAGTGCCCGGAAGAGCCTGTAGGAGGGCTTTACGGTGTTTCAATCGGATCCATGTTTTTCGGTGAATCGATGTTTGCAAGGGTCTCTGATGCTTCAAAGGCCGGGTTTATAAGCCTCGTTTTGAAACTTCAGGAAGCAGGTTTTAAAGCAATAGACTGCCAGGTTAAAACACCTCATCTTGAGTCGCTTGGTGCAGAAGAAATACCCAGAAAAACCTTTCTGAAGCTTCTTGAAAAATCTTTACAGTCGGATTCCCTTAAAGGCTGCTGGAATCTTTTTAAGTAAATTCTTTTATAAATTACCAAATATGTTTCGAAATTTGTTGACAAACTTCAATGGATGATATACGTTATTAGTGTAATAGAGATATAGTACACTAATAAGGAGTATGTAATGATACAAATCAGAGACCTTTCCTTTTCCTATGAAAAGAAAAAGCTGTTTTCCGGTTTGAACCTTGAACTGGAACCCGGACTCTACGGCCTTCTTGGCAAAAACGGCGCCGGTAAATCCAGTCTGCTTAAACTGATTGCCGGGGAACTTTTCAGACACGGCGGAGAATGCATGGCTGCCGGATATGATTCCGGAAAGCGGAGTCCTATGATGCTTTCAGAGATTTATTACCTGCCAGAAGAATTCGATCTCCCGGCAATGTCCGGTGACAGGTATATAGAATCATACTCACCCTTTTACCCGAGATTCAGCAGGGAGTTTTTTAATGAGTGCGCTGCTGAGTTTGAAGTATCTGCATCGCAGAAACTAAGCACTATGTCATACGGGCAGAAAAAGAAATTCATGATTGCATTCGGCCTGGCAACCTGGTCAAGCATCCTGCTTCTGGATGAGCCGACTAATGGGCTTGATATCCCTTCGAAGAGCCAGTTCCGACGGCTTGTTGCTGCAGGGGCATCTGATGAGAGACTGATTCTGGTTTCAACTCATCAGGTACGTGATATGGAAAATCTGATAGATCCTATTGTTATAGTTGAAGATGGTAAGATTATCTTTAATCACACTATGGAAGATGTCACCTCCTCACTTGATCTTGTACTGACTGATAAACAGCCCGGTGAAGGTGAGGCGGTATATTCAGAAAAAGTACTTGGAGGATGGCTTTGTGCTGTTAAATCCGGTGAAGGCAGCGGAAGGGAATTTGATCTTGAGTTTCTGTTTAATATGGTGATCAGCTGCAGTGATTCACTTGAGACAATTATTGGTGGAGGTGCAAAATGACACTCGATAATTATTTAAATCCGGTAAGAATTTACTGGCTTATAAAAAAGGACATCAGTAAAAACTGGAAGGTTTATCTTATTACAATTGGTGCGTTTTTCGGTTTTTATCTTCTGGCGGAAATAATCGGTGCAAAAACCGAGACTCTTGATCCCTCAATGCACAGGGGGTTCATGGCTAACCTGATCTTTGTTGTTGGGATAATTGCGACAGCCTCGGCCTTCAGGGAATCACATAAGAAACTTAAAAACCATGAGTGGTTGATGCTTCCGGCGTCAACCCTTGAAAAGTTCCTTTCAAGGCTTCTCATGCATACAGTTGTGTTTCTGCTGCTGACACTGGTTCTTTATTTCCTTTTCAGCCTGCTCTCACTTCTTGTTGTCAGGGTTATTCTGGGTGAGCCTTTTCCAATGTTTAACCCGTTTGATCCCTTTATCTGGAAACTTATGGGACATTACATAATTATTCAGTCAGTATTTGTGCTCGGTGCAGCATGGTTTAAGAGCCATAACCTGATAAAAACTGTACTTGCGATTGCTGTGATTTCAATATCAATATCCATACTGGGGTCACTTGTAGGCTGGCTGGTTTTTAATGATTATTTCTGGATTCTTATGCGCGGTCATTTTGATTTCAATATAACCATGGCTGATGGTTTTGACTCGGCAAGACTTGAATCACTTATTGGAAGTCTTGCACTGTTCTCAAAAATCCTGTACTTCGGACTTCTCGCTCCGGTTTGCTGGTTCGGCTCATGGCTGAAACTTAGAGAACTGGAGGTTTCAGATGGAGTTTAAGGAAAAGAAAGCGATATATGTTCAGATAGCAGATTATATCTGTGAAAATATTATGAATGGAAGCTGGAAAGAAGAAGACCGTATTCCGTCAGTACGTGAGATGGCTATTGAGATTGAGGTTAATCCAAATACGGTGATGAGGGCATATTCGTACCTGCAGGATGAAGAAATTATTTTCAATAAACGGGGTATCGGATATTTTGTTGGAGAAAACTCCAGGGAGCTGATTGCAAAAATGAAAAAGGATGATTTTATAAAGAATGAACTTCCGTATTTTTTCAGAATATTGAAGATGCTGAAGATAGATTTTGATGAATTAAAGGTGATGTTTGAAGATTACAAACTTCAGGAGGATGCGGAATGAAAAACTCCAATAAGTATATTTTAATTCTTGCAGCTGCGCTGCTTGTTGTAATGCTGATATTTATGATATCGCTGCGGGGAATAGTAAAAGAATACCTGGTTATTGAAGAGACTGAAAACTCAGGCGGAAAGTTCAGTTTTCATCAGGATACAGATAAGACTGAGAAGGTTTTTGATATTGACGGTTTTGACAGTATTAAAATGGAAGGCGCCTGGGATGTTCTTATTATTAAGGATGATGAGTTTTCAGTAAGCGGCTATTTCAGTGAAAAAGATGAACAGGAGAGCAGGGTTGAAAAATCTGGTGATGAACTTCTTCTGGCTATCAAGCCGCCGTACAACACCAACTCAGGCATTTCCATGACTATCCATATGCCTGATCTGAAACTTCTTGATGTAGAAGGAATAGCCAATGCTAACTTTGAAGGCTACGAACTGGATGAGCTGAATGTTGTTGTTGCAGGTGCTGCCAATGTTCACGGCGAAGATTCTAGAATTGAAAATCTTAACCTTGTATCTGAAGGTGCTGTGAACGTTGATCTTAAACGCTGTGATATTGTGAATGCTGATGTCACCCTTGACGGCGCCGGAAATGTTGAAATCAATATGGACGGAGGAACACTTGCCGGACGCATCAGCGGTCTTGGACGACTGGAATATTCCGGTGATGTAAGACGTCTGGATGTTGAAAAAGACGGACTGGGATCAATAAAACAGCACGATAGTGAAGATGATACCTGGGATTAGCAGATAGAGCAGGGGATAGTCTCCTGCTCTCATCTCAGTATTTAAAACCTGAATCGCCGATGAACTCTCTGAGTATTGAGTTCATCGGTACATATTTAGGCTGTATTGTAATAAAGTTATCCAGAAATGAAATTAGTCTTACAGCTTCCGCATATTCGCGGTTCATGGGTTTAACTGCCTTGAGAACCGGAATAGCAAGGTTTTTAAGAACCGGCAGTTCATAATCAAGGGCTGAATTGAAAACTGCATCAGCGTTGTTCTGAAATGGAAAGATATTCTTCTTTTCACCCCGTCTTACCGAACCCCACATTCCCAGTGTTTTAAGAGCATCGTAACCCCTGAACTGAGAATCTCTGACTATACGCCTGAGAAGCCGGTTGTCGGTAGTGGCAATCCGGTTGTTATCATCAATATTAAGCTGAGTCAGTGCAGAGATGTAAATTTTGAATTTCTGCCTTGCGGGAATACGTTCGGTAAGCCTGTCATTCAGGCCGTGAATACCTTCGATAAGCAGAATATTTCTGTGCTCCATCTGAATTTTGTGGTCTTTGTATTCGCGCTCACCAGTCTTGAAATTAAAGGTCGGAATTTCAGTTTCCTTCCCGGCGAATAATGAGAGCAGATCATCGTTGAGCAGTTTGATATCGATTGCTTCAAGGGCTTCGAAGTCGTAGTCGCCGTTTTCGTCACGGGGAGTCTGTTCCCTCGGAACGTAGTAATCATCAAGCGATATCAAAAGGGGATTGAAGCCGAGCACCTTCAGGTGAATAGCCAGCTTTTTGGTAAATGTTGTTTTTCCGGAGGATGAAGGTCCGGCAATAAGAACAACACGCAGATCTTCACGCTTTTCATTTATCTGATCTGCAATCTGCGAAAGCTTTTTCTCATGCAGGGCTTCGGCTACCCAGATAAACTGCTGCACATCCTTTGTCCCTGCAATACTGTTTAACTTACCTGCACTGTCCACATTTAGTATCTTTCCCCAGGCTTTGTATTCAGTGTAAATATCACGGAGCAGGGGATTGTCCTCAAATGTGTCGATGCAGCCCGGGGCCCCTGCGTGCGGGAAGCGAAGTACAAAGCCTGGCTGATTGCTCATTATTTCAAATGTTGTAAGCATTCCGGTCAGAGGCATTAGCGGTTCAAATGACAGATCCACCCAGTCTCCAATGCGGATTACTGGCAGAACTGCGTCGTTCTTGTATTTAAGAAGCAGGCGCTTTGATTCATTTCCGCTGAAAAGTTTTTCTGCAACCTGATAGTTCATAAGTTCCGGAATGATGTACAGGTTCTGCTCAATGAGCTTGTTCATTTCTCTTTCGATATCCAGCAGCTGTTTTTCTGTAACCTGGGTTTCATTATCGAAGTAGCAGAAATATCCAGTACTTAGAGAATGTCCAATTATAAGCCTTTTATCAGGATACAGCTGTTCGCAGACCATTGAGACAAGCGCAGTGAGAGTTTTCCGGTAAACTCTCGCTCCGGAGTTTGATTTTATCAGAACAGGGGTAAGTTCAGAGTCTGTGACAAGTGCAGAGGCCAGGCTTTGAAGCTCGTTGTTTACGAGGACGGCTGTAACAGTTTCATCTCCGCTGCCAAGCATTTCGTGATCTTTTAAAAGTGTATAAAAGTCTGTCCCGGCTGCAGCCTTTATTTCGGATTTATCCGGCAGGATAACATTAAGTTCTTTCATAATGTTAATTATTGGACAAATTCAGCTGAAACTCAAATGATATTTTATTCTGTGTATTTTTCCCTTATCACTCGGTACCATTTTCCCGGTCCGGTATAACGGTATTTTGCTGATACCATTTTCTCAAGGTCTTCCGGTTTTTCAAGCAGCCCCGGAGAAAGCACTTTTAGAATTGTACTGCCTGCGTTGGCTTCCGGATTTCTGTGTATGTCTAAAAGATCTGCATAATCCAAATTAGTGTATTTCATTGCTAACCTCAGAATAATTCCAGCTGAACCGGAGCCCTTGTCTGTACAGGACTCTCTGCTTCCGGTTTACAGATGCTGTAGTCATATAGCTCATCTGTATCAAAGGCTTCCCGTATTTGGACAAGCAATTCGACGGCAGAATCTGATTCAGCGGCTGTGCTAATGCTGAAATTGATTCTGATTTCAGATTCGAGCAGTCTGACCAGCTCGCTAATTTCACTGATAACAGAATCATCAGTGCTGCAGTGATTGGCAAGAGAACAGAGCACATCAAGGAATGCCTGTGTTTCTTCAGAGGTTATATTCCGCTCTGAGAGCCGATTAACAAGCGAGCGCATGAAACAGATCAATGATGAACCCGGATCCTCTTCAAGCAGGCCGAGGGCAATCAGCCTGAGCCCTTCCGCCTGGCCGAATATCATCAGTATATTATCGGCAAGCGGTTCCTCATCTATTTCTCGTGCAAGACATTCACGAAAGCTCCACAGAGCCAGCTTTCTTGATGCTTCAAAGTTCTGTGATTTAAGCTCTTTTATTATCAGGGAGGCGGTTTCTGCGAATACTTCTGCATTCTGCTGAAGAGCTTTCCTGAGTTTTAATGAAACATTTGAAATGTAGCTGCTTTCACGGGTAATTTTTTTAAGCAGAGATTCCTCACGGTAGCATGGTTCATGTTCAAAAGCCTTAAGCCCCGACATATGAAACAGCAGCGATTTAAGCTGTGCAGGAGGAGCTTTATCATCGACCATGCTAAGGTAGGATTCCATTTCGGGAAAATCCCGATCATAGAAAGACTGGATAGCATGAATTATATATTTCCATGGCATCAGATCATCACGTGCAACATCTGAATCAAGAGCCTGAAGGGCTTCCGGATTATGCATTCCGTTAGTTACCGCTTCAAACGCATCTCTGATTATCAAAATCTCAGGATCTGTCAGTTCAGAAGTTGCAGGAGCGATTATTTCTGCCATAACATCATTTATAGTGGTGTTCAACAACAGAGACCTCGTAATTGGTTGATTATCGTTTTACCGTTAATTCGGAGATACAGGCTAATTAAAATCAGGCATATCGTCAATATAGATTTGAAAACTGCCTGTTATTTTTTTTCAATATCAAGTCTGAGAGATTCAACTTCATCCTTTGTCAGGGCTCTCTTTATCTGTACCTCATCGGCCGCACTGGTGTGAAGTATCGGCATTTCGGCATACAGCCTGCTGTTGGCGTCAAAGAGCATCTTGAGTACCGGGAATTTGGGTTCTTCTGAATTGGTCTGGTAAACAATACCGATGGAACCGTCGCTCATGCGTACATAGGTTCCGATAGGGTAGACCGTAAGGGTAAGCAGCAGCACCCTGAGTATTTTTTCATCATACTTGGTTCCTCGGTCTTTAAGCAGATCAATGATTCCGGAATGACCGTCCATGTTTTCTCTGAAAGGTCTTTTGGAAACTGCAGCACAGTAGGAACTGGCGACAGCCAGGATTTTACCATAGAGGCTTATTTTATCGCCTGTCAGGCCACGCGGATAGCCGGAGCCGTCAATATTTTCACGATGCTCAAGAACCGCAAGGATGATTGGCAGGGGAAATTCTGCAGCTTTGAGTGTCCGGTATCCTAAAACCGGAAACAGTGAGATATTTTTTCTTTCTTCGGGGGTGAGTGCCCGGTCAGCAAAGAAGAGTTCCCGTGGTATCTGCATTACACCTATACGATGCATAAGCGCTGAAACTCCAAGATCCATCTGCTTGTGTGCCGGAAACCTGAGGGTTTCAGACATGGCAATTGCAAGGATCGCCGTTTTCACACTCTGGGAAACACTGTAATCTCCCTCGGTATCGCCGAAATCTGCAAGATTAAGAAGAAATTCCTTGTGGGTTTTCATCATGGCTATAAGCTTTTTAACCTTATCAGTTACCGGGACAAGTTTAGGGTCTTTACGATCTTCAACATTGAACATTGACATCATGAACTGTGTCAGTTCCCTGTAGAATACAACTGCTTCATTTTCCTCTTCAGATTCTGCAGCTGCCTTTTTAAGAAGGAGACCTTCTGTTTCTTCATTTATTGAAAGTTCTGTAAACTCGGGTTCAATGTCTGCGTAAACTGCGGCAAAGCCCCATTCTTCAAGTCTTCTTTTCAGCGAGGGAATGAGAGGAGTTTCGGGACTGAGAAGTATATAATTCTTGTCCAGAAAGATTGGTTCCGAAGTGAATGCCCTTTCAGGCAGGTTGCCGATTGATATCTCATTCATTGTTATTCCTCGTTGACCCCATTATAATATTAAAGTAATATCTTTACTGATAATATTATAGTAAATTTTTTACAAAAGAGCAGAAAGTACCCCTTCTTTTTATTATAGGAGTTTTTAAGGTGAAATTTAAGATAATTTTTATTTCGTTTAATATTCTGATTGTTTTTTCATTTCTGCTCATATTTCTGCTGCCGGGAATAATGCTTGGAAGCGATTTCGGAAGTGTTTTCTGGAAGGACAGCTGGTACCTGGCTGTGATCTTTTTTGTCCTGCTTGTCGCCATAAACATCATTTATTTTATGAACCGGAAGCTTCTTGATTACCTGGAAACCGAGAACTGGCCAGCACTTAAAAGCTATCTTGAAGACAAGCTGCTTGTTAAAAAGCGTTTTTTGGGACTGTACATCAAACTATACGTCAGTACTTGTATTGCAACGTCATCTCTTGAAGATCTCAAAAAACTTGAACAACCTCTTTTAGATGCCGGAAAAGACGACAAATGGGCTGTTCAGCTTGGCATTCCCTATCTGTTGGGGCAGGATGCCGCTGCAATGAAGACATTCTACAGCAGATACACTGATGTCAAAGGAAAAAACAGCGGCTGGCTTAAGTGGGATCTTGGTTTTGCACTTCTGCAGCTTGGCGAGCGTACAGAGGCTCTTGAAATCATTTCAGGCCTGTTTTTATCCGAGGATCCTGTCCTGAGACTTGTATCGCTGTATCTTGCATCAACCTTTGAAAATGAACTTGATTCTGTGCAGTTTGCAGCGGAAAAAGATAAACTCGGCAGTGCAATGAATGCCGGGGACTTTGCAAAGCATATTGAAAGAGAAAAAGAGAATATTCAGATTCTCTTTCTGCGGAGCATAATAAATGATGCTTTAAAATGGATGTACAAAGAATAAAATGAGAAAGTTCAGTAAATCAGCAAAGCTTGACAACGTGTGCTACGACATCAGAGGGCCTATCATGGCTGAGGCCGAAAGACTTCAGGCTGAAGGCGCTAACATTCTTAAACTGAATATCGGTAATACCGCACCCTTCGGGCTGTTTACCCCTGATGAAGTTGTTCGTGACATGATAATGAATCTTCGTGACGCAGAGGGGTACTCTGATTCAAAGGGTATTTTCGCTGCACGGAAGGCGGTAATGCACAACTGTCAGCAGAAGCGGATTCAGGGTGTTGATGTCGATGATATCTATCTTGGAAACGGCGTGTCCGAGCTCATCTCAATGACGATGAACGGTCTTTTAAATAATGGGGATGAAGTCCTTGTTCCAATGCCTGATTACCCGCTTTGGACCGCATCCGTCACTCTGTCGGGAGGTAAAGCCGTTCACTACCTCTGTGATGAAGAATCGGACTGGTATCCGGATATTGCCGATATGGAATCGAAGATCACCGACAGTACAGTGGCAATGGTTATAATCAGTCCGAATAATCCAACCGGAGCGGTCTATCCGCCGGAGATTCTTGAGCAGATGATAGAACTTGCCAGAAAGCATGAGCTTATCATTTTTTCTGATGAGATCTACGACAAGATCATCTACGATCAGGATTTTTACATATCTCCGGCCTCACTGGCTGATGATGTATTTTTTATTACTTTCGGTGGGCTGTCTAAGGTCTACCGTGCTCCGGGATTCAGGGCAGGGTGGATGATCTTAAGCGGAAACAAGCGGATTGCGGCTGACTATATTGAAGGGCTTAACATCCTCTCAAATATGAGGTTATGCGCGAATGTTCCGGCCCAGTTTGCAGTTCAGACCAGCCTGGGCGGTTACCAGAGTATAACCGAACTTATTGTTCCGGGCGGCCGGCTTTATGAGCAGCGCAACGCAGCCTGGAAGCTATTTAATGAAATCCCGGGGATCAGTTGTGTGAAACCCAAAGGGGCGCTATACTGCTTCCCCAAAATTGATACTGAGAAATTTAATATTACTGATGATATGCAGTTTGTTCTTGATTTTCTGAGAAGTAAACACATTCTTCTTGTTCAGGGAACCGGTTTTAACTGGAAAAAACCGGATCATTTCAGGCTGGTTTTTCTTCCGGTCGTGAAGGAACTTGAAAGGGCTGCTGCAGAGATGACAGATTTTCTGTCGGGATATCGTCAGGAAAAGTAAAATACGGATAATAGAAACCAAGGCAGGATTTTTTATGAGTGTAAGAGTCAGATACGCACCTTCACCGACCGGGCTTCAGCATATCGGCGGTGTTAGAACAGCACTTTTTAACTATTTTTTCGCCCGCAGCGAGGGCGGTAAATTCATACTCAGAATAGAGGATACCGATCAGGTCCGCTACAGCGACGAATCGCTTCAGGACCTGTATGATACTTTCAAGTGGCTCGGAATTGAGTGGGATGAAGGCCCGGACAAAGGCGGAGATTGCGGACCCTATGTGCAGAGTGAGCGCTTTGAAATGTACAAGGAATATGCCGAGAAACTTGTTGCAGAGGGGAAGGCCTACTACTGCTACTGCACACCTGAAAGACTTGATAAGCTTCGAGAAGAGCAGCAGAAGGATAAAAAATCCCAGCAGGGCTATGACAGGCACTGTCGCGACCTCACCGCCGAGCAGCGAGCGGAGTATGAGAAACAGGGGATAAAACCTGTAATACGTTTTAAAATACCTCTGGATGGAATGGTTGTATTCCATGATGAGCTTCTGGGAGATGTTAAGCGTAAAACCCGTGATATCAACCCAGATCCGGTACTGTTGAAGTCGGATGGTTTTCCTACATATCATCTGGCAAATATCATTGATGATCATCATATGAATATTACTCACATCCTGCGTGCTCAGGAGTGGCTTCCCTCAGGACCGCTTCACATACTTTTATACAAGGCGTTTGAATGGGAGCCGCCGCTTTACTGCCATCTTCCGATGGTTATGGGAAAGGATGGACAGAAACTGTCGAAGCGTCATGGTTCAACAAGTCTTCGTGATTTTATTGCACAGGGTTACCTGCCGGAGGCAATCATCAACTATGTATCGCTTATAGGCTGGTCCTATGACGACTCACGTGAGTTCTTCACAAAAGAAGAGCTTGAAGAGCTTTTTACAATTACCAAGCTGAACAAGGCTCCCGGGGTGTTCGACTACAAGAAACTCGACTGGTTTAACGGTCAGTACATAAGAAAACTGAGCGATGATGAGCTTAAAGCAAAGATTATCCCCTACCTCGCTGAAGCGGGATGCCTGGAGAATCCGCCTGCACCCGGGCAGAGTGAGCTGATTAATGGGCTTATTCCGATTGTTAAGGAGAGGCTGAAGCTTCTTTCCGACATTGTTCCGATGACTGCCTTCCTTTTTCAGGACATTTCAGGCTACGAAGCTGAGGAGCTTATCCCTAAAAAGCAGGATGCCGCATCTACAAAAGAGATTCTACAGCTTGGTCGTCCGCTTATAGAGAAGGTTGGAGAGCTTGATGATGAACAGCTTGAAGAAGCTTTTAAGTCTCTTTCCGAGGAAAGCAGCTACAAGCTGGGGGATCTGCTTGCTCCTTTGCGTGTTGCAGTTACCGGAAGCCGGGTGTCGCCGCCTCTTTTTGCATCTATCAGGCTGCTTGGTCTTGATACGGCTCTTGGCAGGATTGATCTGGCGATAAATAAACTCTAAACCATAGAGAACAATCAACTCAAATTCAGCTGAATGCATTATTACTTTTGCATTCAGCTTTTTTATTGCTCATACATTTATTAATTTGAGATTTTTAAAATTTAATCAGGATAGATAAAGCAGAGAGAATCATCAATGATTAAATAAAGTAGATTATCTGGCGGGCAGACTGTAAGCATATAATATTAAACAACAGACTATAATGGACTATAGGGGACTTGACAGCAAAGGGGCTCTCTTATTAAGCTATATCGTAGGAGAATCTAATGGATCTTAATAATATACTCGACAGGGAATGTTCCTGTGTACTGAAAGAGAAGACCAAGACTGAGGCAATAATTGAACTTGCCGACAGACTCGGTGAATATAAGCGCAAAATAGATACCGAACTGCTCAAGAAGGAGCTTTTCTACCGTGAACAGCTGATGAGTACCGGTATAGGGCTAGGCATAGCAATACCTCATGTCCGGTTTGCGGGTATAAGCAAGCCAGTTATCCTGATCGGCGTTCAGCCGGCAGGTATTTCCGACTATGAATCAATGGATGGGGAATCCGTTAAAATTGTAGTGATGATTATTGTCGGAAAGGATCAGCACAAGGAGCATATCAGGCTGCTTTCAATGATTGTCGGACGTCTTAAGGCGCCAGGTGTCAAGGAAGCGCTTCTGAAAGCCGTTGATGGTGATGAAATATGCAGCCTGCTTTTAAATTCAGGTAACGGTGATTCAGTCGGGGAAAACGCAGATGGCTGATTTTTTCTCCGGTATATTCAATACAGTTTCAACTACTCATGTAAATATGGTTCTGTTCCTTGGAATCGTTCTCTTCGGAGGAGCTTTGGGCGGCAGACTGTTTCAGAAAATAAAGATTCCCCAGGTTGTAGGCTACATAGTTATCGGTGTAATTCTTGGGCAGTCGGGGCTTAAGTTTATCGGTCCCGATATGGTTACAAAGATGGCTCCGGTAAGTACTGTTGCGCTTTCGCTGATTGGTTTTTCAATCGGCGGTGAATTGAAGATTTCGGTGCTGAAGCAGCGGGGTAAGCAGTTCGCATATATTCTTGTTTTTGAGGCGATTACAGCTTTTATTGTTGTAGGCCTGCTTGTATATGCTGCTGTTCTGATTATAACGAAGGATCAGGGGACAGCCATTTCACTGGGCCTGCTTCTGGGGGCAATATCTTCAGCCACAGCTCCGGCCGCAACAACAGATGTTCTATGGGAAAATCGGACCAAGGGCCCTCTCACAACCACTGTTTTAGGCATTGTAGCCATGGATGATGCTGTTGCGCTTCTGCTTTTTGCCTTTGCCACAAGTATCGCGGCCGGATTTCTTGATGTCGCCGCGGGTGCCGATATTTCGGTGGCTTCACAGCTCCTTTCTATAGTAATAGAGATTGTAATGTCGATCGGTGTAGGAGCTGCAGTGGGATACCTGCTGAGCAAACTTATCCGGGGCTTTATAAACGAGGAGCGTATTCTTGCATTCTCGCTTGGAGCTATAATGCTTTTAAGCGGCCTTTGTGTTGCCCTTGATATAGATATGATTCTTGCGGCTATGTCGATGGGATTCTTTATGACCAACTTTGCTCCGCGTAAAAGCCGTGAAACCTTTGCTCTTGTACAGAAGTTTTCTCCTCCCATATACGTTCTGTTCTTTGTGCTGGTAGGCGCAAAGCTTAATATATGGTCGATAACGCCTGTTGTTGCGGTTCTTGCCGGAGTTTTTCTTGTAGGAAGAACGGGCGGTAAGTTTATAGGAGCAAAGACCGGTGCCTTTATCAGCAAGGCTCCGAAAACTGTTTATAAGTACCTTCCATTCTGTCTGCTGAGCCAGGCCGGTGTTGCAATCGGTCTTTCAATTGTAGCCGGGGACAGCTTTACCGGCCCAATCGGTGATTTGATTGTGACTGTAGTTACAGCGACTACATTTGTTGTTCAGCTGCTCGGACCCATCAGTGTAAAGTTTGCAGTGGATAAAGCAGGTGAAACCGGGCTGAACATTACAGAAGAGGATCTTATTAAGCAGAGCAGTGCAAAAGATCTTATGTTTCATAACCTTCCCACAATACCTGAGGGAGCTCCGGTAAGCCGGATTCTTCATATCTTCAGTGAGAATGAAGCACTCTGCTTTCCTGTAACCCAGAACGACGGCAGTCTTGCCGGAGTTATCAGCATTGACGACCTGAAAAACACCTTTATGGCTGCTGAGCTTTCAGACTTTCTGCTAGCACACGATATTATGAAACCTTCGGTAGTTACCTGCAGTGAAGACACCCCGGCCGATGAAGTCAAGATGCTTTTCCGTAAATACAGCGTTGACTACATCCCTGTTCTGTCAAAGGACGGTTCGCTGAAGGGAATAATAGAAGAAAGGGGTATCCAGCTTCTTTTTTCAAAGAAACTGGCTGAACTCAACAAGAAGGCGGAAGACCTCGGCTGATACTTACAGCTTGAAATAATGGTGAATTTATTATATTTTATTGTCTATCCCGCTTAGATACGGGATGTTTTTCCAACAACACAATCCACTGAAAAGGTGTAAAACATGGCAAATAACGTAACTATGGATCAATTAGTATCCCTGTGTAAAAGAAGGGGTTTTGTATATCAGTCAAGCGAGATCTACGGAGGTCTTTCCTCTGCATGGGATTACGGTCCGCTGGGTGTAGAACTCAAGAAAAACATACAGAAGGTATGGTGGAAAGAGATGACCCAGCTGCATGACAATATCGTAGGTATTGATGCGGCCATTATGATGCACCCCCGTGTCTGGGAAGCTTCAGGACATGTTGAGAACTTCTCCGACCCTATGGTAGACTGTAAGGAATGTAAAAGCCGCTTTCGTGCTGACCATATAGACCTTGAAGCCGCCTGTCCTGTCTGCGGAAATAAGGGCACATTTACCGAGCCCCGTGAGTTCAATCTCATGTTTAAGACTCATTTGGGTCCGGTTGCAGAGGCCGGTTCAGTGGTTTATTTGAGACCGGAAACAGCTCAGGGTATTTTTGTCAACTTTAAGAATGTTGTTCAGTCAAGCCGCGTAAAGATTCCATTCGGTATAGCCCAGGTGGGAAAAGCATTCAGAAATGAAATTACCACCAAGAATTTCATCTTCAGAACCTGTGAATTCGAACAGATGGAGATGCAGTTTTTTGTTAAGCCCGGTGAAGATGAGAAATGGTTTGAATACTGGAAAGAACAGCGCTGGAACTACTACGTCAACAAGCTTGGTATCAATCCTGCAAAGATTCAGTGGCACCAGCACGGACCCGATGAACTTGCACATTACGCGAAAGATGCATACGATATAGAATTTGATTTCCCCTTCGGTTTTTCTGAACTTGAGGGTGTTCATAACAGAACTGATTTTGACCTTTCAAGGCACAGTGAATACTGCGGAAAGGAAATTAACTATTTAGAAGAAGAAACCAAGGAAAGATATATTCCATATGTAATTGAGACCTCCGCGGGACTTACCCGAAGTGTTCTGATGGTTCTGTCAGATGCATACGAAGAAGAGGATCTCGGTGAAGACTCGAAGGGTAATCCGGACAGCAGGGTAGTGATGAGATTTCATCCGAATATTGCTCCTGTTACAGTCGGTGTATTCCCTCTTGTTAAAAAGGACGGGCTTGCGGAATTGGCTCGCAGTATCGAAGAAGAACTGCGTGACGATTTCACCACGTTTTATGACCAGTCCGGCGCCATCGGCCGAAGGTACAGGCGTCAGGACGAAATCGGAACACCATTCTGTGTAACTGTTGACTACGACACTCTGGAAGACAAGACAGTTACCCTCAGATACCGTGATTCGATGGAGCAGGTCCGTGTCGGAATCGATCAGCTCGTACCGACTATCAAAGCCGCGATTAAAAATTACAAACGCGTAGTATAAGGATAAAAAAAATATGGCTAAATCAGGCCTTGAAGTACTTAGAGAACGGGGTTTTATACAGCAGTGTACTGATATTGACGCCCTTGAAAAATTGATGTCTGAAGAGAGTATTTCTCTCTACGTCGGTGTCGACCCCACCGGACCGAGCCTTCATATAGGTCACATGGTTCCCTTTTTTGCCATGCATCACCTGCAGGCTGCCGGACACAGGCCCATCGCTGTTGTAGGCGGTGGAACTTCCATGATTGGCGATCCTTCCGGAAAGTCAGACATGAGAAAGATGCTGACCATCGAGCAGATTCAGCAGAACTCCTCATCAATCAAGGATCAGCTTGGTAAAATTATAGATTTTTCTGAAGGCAAGGCTATCATGGTAAATAACTATGACTGGCTTGGCCCTCTTAACTACCTTGAATTTCTCAGGGATATAGGAATCCATTTCTCGGTTAACCGCATGCTCAGTTTTGAATCATACAAGCAGCGGATGGAGAAGGGGCTCAACTTTATTGAGTTCAACTACCAGCTGCTTCAGTCATACGACTTCCTGAAGCTTCATCAGGATTACGGCTGTGCTCTGCAGATGGGTGGAGACGATCAGTGGGGCAACATTGTTTCAGGTATGGAGCTTATAAGACGTGTTGAAGGCGCAGAGGCTAAGGCCTTTGGACTCACTTTTCCGCTTGTGACCAGATCTGACGGAAAGAAGATGGGCAAGACAGAGAAGGGCGCGGTTTTCCTCGATCCGAAAATGTTCAGCCCATATGAGTTTTTTCAGTACTGGAGAAATGTGGCAGATGCCGATGTTGGCAAGTTCCTGAAGTTCTTCACATTTCTGCCTATCGAGGAGATTGATGAGCTTGAAAAGCTTGAAGGTTCCGATATCAACAGGGCAAAAGAAAGACTTGCCTATGAGCAGACAAAGCTGATCCATGGTGACGAAGAGGCTGATAAGGCCCTTGAAGCTGCAAAGGCCGCATTTACAAGTGGAGGCGGAGCTGCTGACAAGGATGCCATTCCTTCTGTTACGATTCCGATGTCAGAGCTTGAAGCCGGAATCGGTATTATGGATCTCTTTGCAAAAACCGACCTTTGTTCATCAAAGGGTGAGGCCAGAAGACTTGTTCAGCAGGGAGGTGCCAGAGTCAATGATGTTCAGATTACCGATATTGATGCTGTAATCAATGCTGATTCAGTTAATGATGGTGAGATACTGCTGAAAGCAGGAAAGAAAAGATATTTCAGAGTGATTGCCGGTTAGTAATTTACATGGAATGAATATAAAGGAGAAAGAGCAGCCTTATGAAGGGGCTGCTCTTTCTATTTGGATATGTTCTCAGAGGTGCGAGGGTCTGAAAACGGATGGCCATGTAATTAGAGCCGATTCAGCTTCTGGTCTGCTCAAGCAGCTCCACAAAATCCGACTGAGGCTTCGGTCCAACAATAAAATCACGTATTATCCCGTCCTCTACTACTGCAGTTGATGGAGTAGCCATTATTCCAAAAGCTGAAGCTGTTTTTGAATCTTTGGTAATATCGATCTTAAAACATCTTGAATTATTTTTTGTGTACTGCTCAACAAGCGGAGTCATCGTTCTGCATGCTCCGCATTGCGGGCTGTAGAAATAGAACAGCGATGTTTTTTTATTCTTTACAGCCTTTCCGTAAACGCCTGGTAATTCAGGTGCAGATTTACCTTTTTTAAGTTTCATTTTCAGGACGATAAGATATTGAGATCCGAAAAAAAGAATTGCGATTCCTGCTATTACAGCAATTATGGCGGTCATATTTAAATACTCCTATATATAACAATGATAATATATAGGAGAGTAGAGTTCTTGTCAAATAATATTTACATGATTATTTAATACACTAAATTATTCCGGCTGGAATAAGGACTGCGAGCAGTAGAGCATCAAGTAGGGCTGCAGAAATTATAAATCGTCTCTGTTTTTTTCCGGGCAGATCAAAAACAAGAAATGAGGCCAGGAAAAACGGGATATATGTAGTTATAAAAACCGGAACAGCTCCCCACCAGGGATAGACCCATATAAATGCCGGCGTAGATGCAAGGAAGACTTCAAATATTGAGAAAAAAGCAGCATTTCCTACAGCAAAAGCTATTCGGTTGTTTATGCCAAGTATTTTCATATACCTGTCTTCAGGAAGCAGTTTTGAAAGTGCTATACCTGCGACACTGAACATCATCGAAAGTTCCCAGCTTACACCTATCAAAAGGATGAAACTTGTGCTTTCCGGAGATACTGTCCACAGCGCATAACCGGAGAAGTGTGCAATTATGGCATTAAGGATTTCATAAAACCAGTGAACTGTGTACAGCGCAAGACCTGCAGCAACTGAGCGGTAATTTTTATTTTTAATTTCCGTTGCATAGATATATACGACAACGGCAAATATCGCGATGAATGTCCAGTCAAAATTAGAACTGTCGCGTACTGCCTGATTTGCAATATCAGCAGCAGCTGTGTTGGCGGAAGTTCCGAACCACATTTTATCCTCCCAGCAGAGTTCCCATCTTGTTGATGAAGGTCTGCTGGATAGAACTGGCCATTAACAATGCATGAGTTTTTCTCTGATTATACTTTTTATTCCAAAATCTGCTTTTTTTTAGTTTTCGTCTTTCATCCGGCGATAAGACAATTCCGAAGTTATCATACAAAAGTGTAATATAATGGTGAAAGTTATCTATTTTACGCTGGGACCGCTGTGAACCGTTGGTAATCATTATTTTTGACTGTTTTAATGATACACGGCCGTCCCTCTTTTCAATGGAACATATAAGGTTTTTATGAAAAGGTGATGAAGGATCAGTTGTGTAGAAGATTCTACGCTCTGTAAAATCCGACGGTTTGCGGATATTAAGTGTAAAAGTATAGCCTTTTACAGGTTTTCCCGGAGTCTTTTTCCATAGAGCATAGTAACCGCCGCCTTCATAGTCGATCATGAAATCGCCCTTTGGATCTTTGTGAAGTAAATCTGCTTCAAATTTCATCGGATACATAAAATTATCACCGAAACCGACATCGGTAATGTATTTGGCTCCGTCAATTTTAGCTATTATAAAGGTGTGGTCAAAGAACGTTCCTTCGTCTGTAACCCGGCCTCCATGATATGTTACATCATAACCGATTTTCTGAAGCAGGAGCATATACATCAGGTTGAGCTCATAACATATACCGCCCCGTCTCTGAAGCACTATCTTCTCAAACAGCTCCTGGGGATCCTGTGACAGACGACTGAAAATATGAATATTCAGGTTTTCAAAGGGGACATGAAGCAGATGACTGCTCTGCAACAGCCTGAGGTTCTCAAGCGTCGGTTCGGGAATTTCGATGATGCCTATTCTTGCAAGGTAAGCTTTTACATCCAGGTCAGTTTTATCCTGTCTCTCAATGTTAAAACGAATAATTTCCTGCTTCACACTCATTATTATAAAAAAAATATGGCGTTTGTCTACTGTTTTCGGTTATTTTGACGCCCTAAGTTGATCCAGCGGACTTTGAACGCCAAGATTGTTTTTTGATGCAACATGAGTATAAATTATGGTTGCACTTACATTCTGATCTGTTACTGTTCCGGAGTCTTTATAAGAGAAAGTAAGAAATTCTTTAATCAATCATTGATATTTTTTTCATTACAGTATTTTAAAAACTCTTTTGCCCATTTTAGATAATATGGTTAATACTTAAGCGGTATATTGATTGTTGAGTTTAAAGTCTGTATTAAACTAACTAATAGTTGTTCATTTTTCATATAATGAACTAATTCTAAAATTGTCAATTTGATTTAAAAGACATTATATTCCCCTTAAATTGAAAGAACTGATATAACACCGACCATGAATTTTCAGAACTACCTGTATGAGCTTGTATTAAAAACAGAAAATAATAAACGCGACGAACTCAATATTGAAAGAGATATAAGTATTGTATCCATGTTTTTTGGATTCTCCGATAACCGTTATCCAAACGGTCAGACTGTCGGAGATGAATTCAGCGTCTCCAGAGAATATATACGGCAGAGAATACAGAGCAAAGTTTCAAATGCTGTATCAGAATCCGATCAGAGCAGGTTTGAAAAGTTTTTAACGGCTGTCACAGAGCGTGATATTTATACTTTTAAAGATATCAAGGATATTTTATTAAATGAAGGTTTTGATATCAGCGATATGAATGCCTACGGATTTAATAATTTTGTAACATATTTTGATATTAACTATCCATATGAAATTTTTAATTTTGAAATGAAGAAGGCTGATAGAAAAGATTTTTACAGTCTTGATGATTTTCTTCTTATTAAAAAGGATAAAATAAACCATTTTAAAAAAATCCTGAAGCAGGTTTTCACACTACCCGGACATTCAGGCTTGATAACTCTTTCAGAAATATTTGATCCGAAAAACGGCATGCCTTATGAAATGATTAAATATATTATAATGCAGTACAGAGGTTCGTATACATATTCTGACGGACTGAGTTTGTGGTACACCTTTGAGAACAGGGACAATGTTTTTATTAATAGCATAGGAAAAATCAAATCACAAATTTCCAACTGTAATATTGATAAGCTTGCTGACATACTGCATGAGATTGTTACTGCCAGAACTTCAAAATACGAATACCCGTCCGTAAGAGTAATCAGGAAGTATCTGGAAAGCTCGGTTTATACTGATGTTAAGGGAGAGATTCTTTATTTTAAAGAGAACCTTGAAATACCGACTTTGTCTGAATCCGACAATATAATAATCAGCTACTTTAAAGACAGAAATATTTCTGAAGCAGTCTATAATGATTTGAAGCAAATGTTTCTACTCAATAACTACTCTGATGCAAATGCAGTTAAAAACTGCTATCATTCTCCGTTTATTTTTGTCGATAAATCAGCCGGACGGAAGAATTATCGGTTAATATTTGTTTCAGAATTTGAGACAGAAGACACGCTGGTTGAAGATAAGTATATACTTTATCGCAATAAATTGATTAAGCACTTCAATAATACCGACAAAGAAATAAATTCTTTCAGGCGCGCTGAGCAGAGAATACTGCAGGACTATCTTTTTAAGGACGCGAATGAATTGGAGTGTGCCATCTGCGGGAAAAAATTTAAAACTAAATCTCTTGTAACTGCTCACAAGAAAAAAAGATCAGTGTGTAATGAAAATGAAAGAATCGATCCGAGAATAGTTTGGCCATTATGCAAATTCGGATGTGACTACTTGTATGAAGAGAGGTATATCAAGGTAAATAACGGAAAGATCTGCAGTGAGCGGTTGGATGAATTAACTGACTCAGAAAGGAAGTATATTATTGACCTTGAAGGAGATAATATTTCTGAGGAGTGGCTGTACAAATCTGGACAGTATTTTGAATAAATTATTAATTCAGGATTTTACCTAAAACAATCTCCGGCTGAAGTTCCGGAAACATGTCCGCAGATTCTGAAATATCCATATAATCAAGTTTTACACCTGCCTCTTCTGCCATTTTCATCAATTCCTGCATAAAAACTGCAGGACCGGGAACAATCTCAAGCGGTGGAGCTTTTTCTTCAAGGACGGGACCGCCCCAGTACGGATTTGAAGGATTGAACTGCGTACCGCAGCAGGGGCTGAAAGGTACTCCTATTACTGCATAAATCTTATCGCCGACTTTCTGGTGTTCGAGCAGCTGATCAACATAGGGCTGCAGGATGCTTCTGCAGTGCCGTCTGAAACTGGGATTATCATACTGCTCTGTTACGGCTTCCCAGCGGTTTAAGCCGCATCCTGTTGTTTCAGGGCAGGGGAGCTGAATGATACCAAAGTCATTGCTGATTAATGGTTCAAGCAGAGCCTTAAATGCACCCTTATGACCTGCATACGGCTTGACCCTGGCATTTTGATTTAAATAACAATGTGCGATAACAACTATTTTCTTGCCTCTATTCATCTTTTACTCCAAAAAAAGCTGCTTAAAACAGCGCAAAACACATTTTATATGCTTTTAATAATAATTACAATAAACTAAAGGCATATAGAATTGAAAAAGAATGTATTATACTCTTATACAGAGGATATCATTATGGATTTAGATGAAATCATATGTCGAATCGGTATACCTGAGTCATTTCGAATTCTGGAAATGGCTACTCAGAAAACTGTATTTAATTGTGTAAGCAGCAATGGCATGTATAGAATAATTGAACTTGGTTTTGGTTATCAGAATATAACAGATAATTTTTTTCAGAAGAATGTGCCAAGCGAATCAGTGATCGAATATGCAATAAATTTTATTGAAGATGAACTTATGAGTAATAATGAATTGGTAAACACAGATGATGCCTTGTATATGGATAAAAAATATGCTGCAGATCTGTTGAATCCTTTTCAGCTAGAGAATAATAGAGTTTCAAGAGAAGAAATCGAGGAAATATTTACGAAATACGCTTTTATTACAATTAGCCGGCTGCCGGTTTACGGTGATGAGCTGATGAGCTGATGAGCTGATGAGCTGATGAGCAATGAGAAATATGCCCGAGTGCTGTTGCTGCGTGAAATAATGCATCATCTGAACTTACCCTTTTTTCGAGCAGTGATGAAAACTCAGCAGATTAAGCTTCAATCAACTCAATCTGTCCATATTCTCCGCTGAACATCCAGTCGGTTCTGTCTCTGGCGGGGATTTTTGCAGATGTCAGTCCTGCAATTATTTCAGATTTAAGTATCCGGTTTATTAAAATATCTGTTGTAAAGTATTTAAGCAGTGAAGAAGTTTCAGTTTCATATGGCCGATAGCAGTCATCTATTAGTCTTCTGTAGTTTAAATCGCCTTTGAAAATCAGCAGATCTGATGAGCACAATTCCGTCTTCAGCTCTTCGGGCATATAAGAAAAAAGTTTTCCGCTTGAAAAAAAAGGTTCGGCAAGGAGTTCCATCTTTCCATCAGATTCAAAATTATTCATATCATCAGTGAACCATTGTAACTCTCTGTTATGGGACAGACTGCCAAGTAAAAAACGATAATCTGTGATTAATGCGTCAGAGACGAAATAGGGGATTTGTTTGAAATGAAGCTTAATCTTCTGAACACCGGTATTTTTTAGCAGCCAGTAAGCCATTAGTAAGTCAAAGAACAGCTCATCACCTGAATTATCCAGTATGAAATCTATTCTGCTGCAATTGCGGACTTTTACATCTGCTTTCTCACGGTGATCTATGAGCAGTTCAAACGCAGATCCTTCGGAGTAGTATGAGGAGCTTTGGCTTAGATCTGATTTATTTCCCATCAGATTGAGCAGGGATATTTCAGAAAAGGAGGTAATGGAGTTCAGCTTTTTGAGACTGCCGGAGAATTTATTCATGCCTTTTATTATTTCAGCTTCTTTTTTGTATTTGAAAAAATCAAAACCGTTTGAATAGTAGTCACAGACATCACAAATTCTGTGATACAGATAGTTTTCAATGAACAGGAAAGGAGCATTAAGCCAGGTGTACTGGGGATTATTCTCGATAACCCGGTTTATATCAGAAGCAAAGGGATATTCATCACTAAGCGGGGTTAAATTATTTTCAGGAATTGAGTTTAACAGCGCTCTAAGTCCTTTTTCTATTCCGGTTGGAAATTTATTTCCTGCTATCAGATCATTAAGAATATCGGGGAATCTGTTGAGAACTGTAAACCTTGCAAAGGAGCCTTCTTTTGATGTCATTATTTCCTGCGGCATTAGTTTCTCCTGAAAATAAATTGTATAGTATTATATAAAGAATTATAAATATATTCAGTATAAAAGGTTGTATAATATTGGATGAGCTATAGAAATCACTATCAGATACTCGGCGTCTCTGAAAATTCAGATTTATCAATGATAAAGCAGGCATTCCGCAGGCTCTCAATGAAATATCATCCTGATAAAAATGACGGTTCATTGAAATCAAATCAGATATTCAGAATCATTCTTGACGCCTACCAGGTTCTTTCTGATGATGATAGAAGAAAGGAATATGATGTATTTCTGAGTAAAAGTACCTATCTCAAACGCGTCAGGATGCCGGCCGGCCGGGGAAGGTCCGTGCTTTCAGGAAAGACTGAGTTCAGCAGTGAGGAAATACTTGAGCGGATTAATATCATTCTCTGGGAAGTCCATGGACTGGTGGAAGGAAAGCATGAAGCTCCGGAAGTCCAGCGTATAATTCTGATTATTCTTACCTTCCTTGATAAGTGGATTCTGGAGCCATATGGTTTTCCTGACTACTTTATGGAAGCCCGTAAACTTGAAAAGACTGATCCAAGAATGCTTGTGCATCTCCTTGTTAATGAAAACAGGTTTTATGGACATCCTCCTTACAGCAGCGTTGCGGATTATTTTTTTGATGTTCGAAAAAGAGCCGACAAGCTCATAGAAAAACTTACCCGTTCAGGCCTTCCTTCAGAGAATATTACAGATGAGCCTGGATTTATTGACAGGCTGACAGAATATAATAATATGTCCGTCTATTATCTGAGCCGTGTTTTTGAAAACGAAACCAGGGATGGACTCCTGTTGTATGATTTTTCAGATAATGTTTATAATTACGATTATTAATAAAAAATTTATATAAATATATTTTAAAAAGGAAAATGAAAATGGAAAGAATAAATCAAATCTCCAGAATGAAATTCTCAATTCTGATCTTGTTAACTTTTTTTTTAGTATCCTGCATGACTTCCAATCCGCTTGATGCTGAGCAGGAAAAAATCAGAGATTACTACGTTCATAAAAACTACCAGGAAGTTATCCTGCTCTCTATTGAATATCTGAAAGAAAATCCTGATGACGCTTTTGTAAATCATTGTATTGGAAGAGCTTTATCCGATTCGAAAAGAGGAAAAGAAGCCCTTGCTTACCTGGAGAAAGCAATTAAGCTTGATAATGAAAAAAGCTACATTTCAAGCTGGAGCTATCTGTATCTGGGCAGCTATTATTCTGAGACAGACAGAAGCCTGGCTTTGCAGATGTTCGACAAGGTCATTGAACTGAATAAAACCTCTAATTCCGCAAGCTGGGCTAAGATGGAAAAATTGCAGCTTGCTCAGAATAAAGCGGATTTTACATTCATTGGAACAGAGCATATCAACTTTTATTTTAATGACGTTCAGAGCATCAGCAATCCTGCAGTATATACGGAAGTTAGAGAGACTGCCTTTGTTAAAATATGCTCAACTTTGAAAGTGGAGCCTGATTTTAGTATTGATTTTTATGTCTGGCATGATAGGGATAAATTTTATGAAGAATACGGTAAGACGCTTGGCTTCAGTATGTCAAGCGAGGGGATAATTCATTCGGCTGATGATCAGTCTGTAGGTCATGAAATCGCTCATTCAATCATATATCACCTTTATAAAGATAGAGGAGAAGTGACCGGTCTGATAAACGAAGGCGGAGCAGTATATTTTGATCAGAATACAGGATTTACTTTCGAAGAAAGAGTAAAGCAAGTCAGTAAAAAAGCGCGAAAGAATCTTGATATAAAGGATATGTGGGCAAACTGGGGAAGCTATACCGAGAATGTTGGATATCCTGTTGGTGGAGCTTTTATTGAATATCTCGTTAAAAAGGCAGGGGTTGATAAGCTTATACTTCTGCTGAGTGACCAGAGCTATGAAAATGCTGTAGAAATATACGGAAGTAATCTTGATTTATATATAACCGATTTTGAGAACTGGGTTGAAAGTATCTGATAATCGGATAAGTCAGTAGCTTTTCTTAATTAGAGGCCGTATCAGTTTTTCCAGGCCGTTTATCTTGATTTCAACCAGTATTGCCATCAGTTCTCCAAGACGTCCGCCCGGCAGTCCCTTATCTCTGAACCAAAGCACATATGTTTCAGGTAAATCAATCAGGTACCGTCCTGAATATTTTCCGAAGGGCATTTTAGTATTTGCAAGTTCAAGCAGTGTTTCAGCTTCCTCATATTCCATAATTTAGTTTAGCAGTAAAATATGGATTTAAGTAATAGCTCATTGAAGATTTATATCTTGATTATATGTTTTGTTTTATGCATAATTAGTCTGATAAAAGACTATCTGGTTTACGACAAAATACTTTAAGCGATTTATAAATGAAATATATAACGATGGATGAGGCTCTTTTGCTTATCCGGACCCCGTACAGATTTTATAATGCCATGAAAAAGAATCTGACTCTCTCGGATGATATATCTGTGAACCAGACGCAGGCTCATACACTCCTGATACTTCGGGAGCAGGGTGCTGTTTCAATGCATGTTCTCGGCCGGCTCACAGGGATTGTAAAAGGTTCTCTGACCCAGGTTGTTGATGCACTGGTTGAAGCCAGACTGGTTGAGCGTAAAAGAGCCGCTGATGACAGGCGTACAGTCCTTGTTTCAATTACAGCTGAAGGGCTGAGTATGACAGACAGGCTTGATGAGAATCTTATCGAGCATACTGAATCTATATTGAGTGTTTTTTCTAAAGAACAGAGGCGTAAAATTATCAGCGCGCTTAAAGTTATTCACGATAGTCTTAACCTGATGGAAAAGAGAGAAGATAATGCAGCAGAATAGATCGTCCTTTCTCGGGACAGAAAAACTATTTCCTTTACTAATGAAAATGTCTGTACCTGCAATAATAGGTATGATGGCCGCGGCACTTTACAATGTAGTTGATACTATTTTCGTAGGTCGAGGTGTAGGACCGCTTGGCATTGCCGGGCTGTCAATAGCTTTTCCTATTCAGATGATTGTTCAGGCTGTAGGTCAGATGATCGGTATAGGCGCTGCTTCAATTATCTCCCGAAAGCTCGGTGAAAAGAATTACGATGAAGCTTCCCTTGCTCTTGGGACAGCTATTCTTTCTATCGCCATATTTTCTATTGTGATTGTTATTGGTATTGCTGCCTTTTTCAGACCGATACTATCGCTTTTCGGCGCTACCGAAACTATTATGCCTTATTCTGTTGAATATCTGCGTAATGTTATTTTCGGATTTCCCTTTATTGCTATTTCTATGGCTGGTAATAATATGATCAGATCCGAAGGGAAGGCCAGGACTGCCATGGGTACCATGCTCATAGGTATGGGGCTGAATATAATCCTCGACCCGATTTTTATTTTTGTACTTGATATGGGAATTCAGGGTGCCGCCCTTGCAACTGTGATTAGCCAGTTTTGTTCGTTTGTCTGGGTTGCTCTTTTTTATCTCACAAAGAAAAGCTCTATTCGACTTGATCGCGGCCATATGCATATTAAAGGAGCTTTTCTGCGTGAAATGCTGGTGTTGGGGCTACCTAATGCGGTTCAGTCTGCAGGGATAAGTATACTTGCGGTGATAGTAAACAATACACTGGGGCTGCTTGGAGGAGACCTGGCGATATCTACATATGGAATGCTTCACCGGCTGCTCTCATTTGTTTTTATGCCGATGATTGGTCTGGCCCAGGGATTCCAGCCAATAGCGGGATATAACTTCGGTGCCCGTGAGTACGGAAGGGTAAAACGGATTCTTTTTCTGGCTGCCGGAACTTCCATATCAGTGTCATCCTTTTTCTTTTTCTTAATAAGAACGTTTCCGGATTTTTTTATAGGATTATTTACCGTGGATGCTGATCTTATAGCAAGCAGTTCCAGGGCTCTTAAAATCATGTCGCTTGCTATGCCGTTGATGAGTATACAGATCATTGCAAGCGTATATTTTCAGGCAATCGGGAAGGGAATTGCATCGTTGCTTCTGGGTCTTTCAAGGCAGTTTCTTCTGCTTATCCCAATTGTCCTCATCCTGCCGAGGTTTATAGGTGTTGACGGGATCTGGGCGGCCTTTCCTTCATCTGATTTCTTATCGATCACAATTTCACTTGTTGTAATGTCTTTTGAGTTGAGGCAGCTGAAACGGCTCGAAAGCGGTAAATTATGATACCATTTCGCCGGATGTTTTATGGAATCTGTAATTGTAGTTAAAGCAGAAATGATTTCAGTAATTTATTGAACTCTTTCCGGTTTTCCCACATCGGGATGTGTCCTGAATTATTGATAATATTGAAACTGATATCTGTGCTGCCCAATTCAGGCCCGGTTGTAGTTTTAATATAGCCGGTATCAATAATCCTGTCGTTTTCACCCAGAACAAAGCTGACTTTGCAGGGAATACTTTTCAGAAGCTGCAGTTCATTCTGCATTCCGAATTGATTAAGATTTTTAAAAAAAACTGTTTTTGCTTCTGTCCTTGTCTGCAAAAGTATCGGCTTTAAGCGTTTCCGGAATGTGCTGTCATCAGTAAATAAAGATGCAAGATAGTCTGTTATCCTCTCAGGTGTGGCTTCATCCTCACTGTACGGAGGCGGCGGAGGTGTTTTATGGGACATGGCTGCTGACCCAAGATCAGAAATCGGAACCGCACTGACAAGGAACAGTCCTTCGGATTTTGGAGAGTCTCTAAGAGCTGAGTACTGCAGGGCGATATGTGCGCCGAGGCTGTGTCCTATCAGGATGAAACTATCCAGCTTTAGATATTCAATTAGTTCGCGCAGGTGAGCTGAATATCCCTGATATGAAAAAATTCTGTCAGGTTCATCAGGCATTCCCGATAAACCATGACCTGGCAAATCATATGAAATGAGAGTGTTCTCCTGAAGTAATTCTTCCGAAAACAGCTCTGTGAAAGTATCCTGTCCAAGACCGCTCCCGTGGATGCATATAAGGGCCGGAGCCATGCCGGTTCTGATTCTGATTGAGGTTTTAACTCCTGCAAGCTCTACATTCTTATGAATTATGCTGTTTTTTATTGTCATATTTTCATCCTCCCGAGGTCGGTTTGAGAATCAGCAGTTCCTGCCCGTCGTATAATTTTGTTTCTTTGCTGATAGTTCTGTGGTTTGATATAAAAGTCAGTTCAGAGAATGATATTTCAATCAGCGGTTTTAGTTCATCTCTCAAATCTTCAATCAAATCATTGACTGTGATGCCTTCCCGGTATTCTGCATTATCGGGAAGAGCCTCTTTTTGCGGAAGCATATATTTAAGCTTAATCATACTGCGAGTTCAATTCCGTCTATAATATCTATTACATCCTGCAGGCCGCCAATTCTTTCAAGAGTTTCCTTTTTGGGGATGCCGGTTTCAACATCACAGCCCATCTGCTCAAAGAAAATATCGCCGTATTTCTCGTTTGGTACAGTAACTCCCTCGAAAGGCCCTGTATCCATCGGAGGATTGCCCAGAAGGCGCGGAGACATTGTGAAATGCTTTCTAATCAGACCTTCTCTGATATTAAATGCATGTCTGAGCATAAATAGACGAAGGCCTGTGTAATATAGCTTCTCAGGTGAAAACTCTTTTCCGGTTACCGCTTCTATTTGATCATTCAGCCAGTTGTCTGGAATAATGAAATTTGAAAACATGCACATTCCTGCTGCATTCATTACTTCCTGATAGGCTAGTTTATTGACGTTGGACATCTTGAAGTAGGGCATCTTCTGAGTGAAATCAAAGTTTGTTTTCTCAGGATTATCTACGGCAACTGCCCTCTGTCCACCTTTTACATGACGTCCGGGGGTGGGGTCAAACTGATACATCCTTGCATATCCCTGAGCCCTTCTGCCGTCGTGCATTGGAGGCTCAATGCCCATGCATGTCATGACGTATTCATGCCCTTTTCCCATTGCTTCAGCTGCTCCCTGCTGTCCCAGGGCCAGGATTTTGCCAACACCTTCGTTATCAGCAATCTTCTGGGTCAGAGCAACCATGGTTTCCGCATTTCCCCAGTTGGCTTCCAGGCCGTCAAGCTCATCTGCTGTCAGTATTCCATTCTCATAGCATTCCATAGCCCAGGCTATTGTTGAGCCGCAGCTTATAACGTCCATTCCGGCCCGGTTGCATATCTCATTGCATTTAAAGATTGCATCAAGCTCTGCGTTCATGCAGTTGCAGCCGAAAACAGCAAGGGTTTCATACTCGGGACGATCGGTGATTCCGATAGGCCATCTGCCGTCAGTAACCTCGTATTCTGCACCGCAGCCTATTAAACAGCTTCCGCAGGAATATTTTCTTACTTTATAGATATCATCAAAGCGGCGGGGATTTACCTTTTCGGCATTTTCCTCTCCAAAATCCCTTATTCCCACACCGCCCCAATTCTTTACAGGGGAATCCCCCGACAGAGCACTGTTAGCTGTTTCTGATGTACTTCCGAGTCTTGAAAAAAAGTTTGGATATTCATGAGGTTTAGATTCCCTGATAATTTTAGTTACAGCACGATTTAATTCTGTGATTTTTGACTTATCAGCTACTTCAATTTTCTGGGTCCCCCTGACTGCGATTGCCTTGAGATTTTTTGAACCCATTACCGCACCGCATCCGCCTCTTCCTGCGGCGCGGTGACCATCGTTGATTATACATGAATAGAGATTCAGGTTTTCTCCGGCCGGACCTATTGCCGCATACCTGAGTTTCGGCTCTCCTGTGTCTTTTCTAAGGGCGTCCCAGATATCTTTGCAGTCAAGTCCCCAGAAAGCCTCTGCATTCCTGAGTTCCACTTTTCCGTCATTTATCCAGATATATACCGGTTTTGGGGCGATTCCTGATACAAAGATGCCGTCAAAGCCTGCTTTCTTGAGCTCATTTCCAAAGAATCCGCCGGAGTTTGCGTCGTTGAATCCCTGTGTTACAGGAGATTTGTGTACAACTGTGTACCTGCCCATTATACCGGCATTGGTGGCATTCTGTCCTCCGCATATGATTCCCAGCATGCTTTCTTCTGAGAAGGCATCAGCATGAGCCGGCATTCTCTCAAGCAGTATCTTTGCTCCTATCCCGTATCCTCCCAGATACAGATCTGCCATTTCCTCAGACAGATCCTCAGTTTTTATTGTTGATGTTGTTAGATCTATAAAAAGAAGTTTCCCTGCATAGCTAAACATAAACCCTCCTGTATATACAAGTAGAAAGATAAAATTAGAAAGATGGTTATAAATATAAAATGGAATACCCCATATGTAAACACAAATAAACTATAAAGTTGTTATAATATGGTCTAAAGGGTGAAAAAAGTTAGTAATATATAGATAAAGACAGAGTTGAGCAGCCATATTTTGCATTTAGAGTATTGAGGTAGTGATAATTTGTATTTACAACTTAAAAATTGTGTGTTAGTGTTGTAAACATCAATTTCAGGTTAAAAAGGAGTTTGAATGAAAGAGAAAAAAAGCGCCTTAAAATTCTGGGAAATATACGGATATGGTTTTTCAGGAATGTTTGTAAATACATTCTTTTTAATGTTCCTGGCATACTATCTACTGTATTACCTTACAAATGTCTGGGGAATTCCGCCTATCGTAGCTGCTGTTGTTTACAGTGCTGCCATGTGGATAAGAACAGGTACCATTGTTACATCCGGCATCGTTATAGACAATACAAATCTTCGCTGGGGTAAATACCGCTCCTGGGTATATCTTGGTGCGTTGATACTTCTGGTTGGGACAACACTGCTTTTCACTGACCTCAATATTGCCAGTCAGGCTGTTGCGATAGCCGTATTTCTTATTCTATATGCTATAGCACAGTTCGGATACAGTGCTCTTTGGGTTTCTCAGCGGGCAATGCTTGGTAAGATGGCAAAAACTAATAATGACGCTATTGCACTGACCTCATCTGCACAGATGATGTCTTCACTGGGCGGTATTGTTTACGGTCTTGTCGGTGCAACCTTCCTTGGGATGTGGGGCGGTTCAGAACAGAGGGGATATACTTTTACTGCAATTCTGTATGGTCTGTTCATAGTTGTAGGCTGTATAATATTCGGTGCAATTACAAAGAAATACGAACCATCCAGGGCTAAAGGGGAGGCTGCCGTTACCAATGCTACACAGAAAAAAGAACGGATAGGCATAATAAAACTGATAAAAAATCTGAAAGGGCCGATGATACCGTTTTTTCTTGCAATGATAATCGGTAATGCTCAGCTCGGATTTTTTATGGCACTTCTTCGTTATTTTACCAAGTATGTTCTCAATGATCCGAAGGCCTTCGGTTTAGCTATCACTCTGGGTTCTGTGGGTGCTGTAGTCGGTGCCTATGCCGCCAAACCCTTATGCAAGAAATACAGTAAGAAACTCGTCTGGATATTTGTGATGATAATCACAGGTATTCTGTATGCGCTTATTTCTTTTATCGGTAGAACCTCACTGCCGTTTCTGATTCTTCGTGTTGCAGTTAGTTTTATGGGATCTTTTATAGGAGTTCTTCTTCCCGCTATCGCAAATGACGTTTCAGATCACAGTGAAATGAACGGCGGAGAATCTGCAAGGGCTTTTACGCAGTCCATGGGCGGTACTGCTATAAAACTAGGTGCTGTTATTTCAGGTATGGCAGCCAGCTTCGGTCTTGCTTTTGTAGGATATGAAAAGGGCGCTGAAATGACGCCTGAACTGATAAACGGAATCACCTACATGATGGCTTTCGGTCCTGCTCTTGTTAGTTTCCTTTCTGCAGCTATCTTTATTTTCTATAAAGTAGATGAGAAGAAGCTGGATGAATACAGAAGTCAAAAAGAGGCTGCCGTGAGCTAGTTTCATAAAAATGCATATCTATTATTGCTTGCACTTTATAGATATGCATTATAAATTTTCGAATATGGGGATTATATGTCTATTGGAAGCATACCGGTGAGAAAGACAACTCTTTCATTTAAAAAGATATTAGGGTATGCCGTAGGGGAGTTCGGTTTTACTTTCTTCCTAATATATCTTGCCTACTACCTCATGTATTACCTTACTGATGTTCTGATGTTTGCCCCCGCAAGAGCCGCCGTCATATTTACCCTATGCCAATGGTTTGAAGTTTTCGCTGTACTTGTTTCAGGAATTTTGATCAACCGATCTACCAGACCGTATCGTCAATGGATGATTTCCGGTGCTCTTATATGTGCGGTTTCGATGAGTCTGCTCTTTACAAAGCTGTCGCTTCCGGCATCATTGTATTCTGTTATATTTTCTGTTATCTATCTGCTTGTATACTGGGGCTATACCATGATGTGGATTTCCTACCGCAGTCTGCTGGGATGTATAGGCAAGATTCCATATGATGCAGTAAGTCTGAGTACTACGGGGTTTCAACTAGGAACCGTGGCAAGTCTGCTGTTTGCAAATTTAGGTATCAGGATATTGCTAAAATACGCGGAGCGGCCGATAGTATACAGCCTGAACGCTGTGGGATACGGAATAATCATGGTTGTATGTATCCTTATAGTATTCATAACCTCAAAACCCTATGATAAAGAGCGTTCCGGAACAGCTGGAATCGGGATAAAAGAGGATATAAAAAATTTATTCTTTGTGTTTAAGGGGCCTACAATTCCTCTTTTTGTTTCGATTGCGCTTCGTTCTGCAGTTCCTGTTGCAGTTTCAGCATTGATGATCTATTACCTGAAGATCGTTATAAAAGATGTCTCACTAATGTCATCATATATTCTAATCATGTCTGTAACTGCATTCGCTGGAGCTTTTGCTTCAAAAATAGCAGTAAAATACATAGATAAACGGGTTTTATATATATCAACCGGAATTCTTAATTGTCTGATGCTGGCCTCTCTTGCTTTCTGGGGTAATCTTAAAAACGGTTTTCTGATAATTATGGCTGTAAACGGTTTTTTTATGTTTGTCGGGACAGTGCTGGTTCCTTCATTTTTTAATGATGTAAGTATATTTATAAAATTCAGGTATGAGAAGGATATCCGGGCTATAACCTTTTCATTCGGCCAGCTTGCCATACATGCATCGCAAATAATTGGTTCAGGAATAGCATCTTTCGGACTGGTGCTTATAGGGTATAAAAACAATATGGCGGTGAGCAGCTCAACTGCTGATGGAATCCAGTTTCTTATGTCATTTATTCCTGCGGTGCTTGTTTTGTTCGGGGTAATAATATTCCTATTTTACAAACTTGATGATAAAATGATTGCAGAAATGCATGATGATATCAAATAGAGGTCCCGGCAGATGAGCATTCCGAATGATAAAATACTCGAATTAGCAAATGCAGTAAGTACTCTCGATGAAGAAAAAGTATATTCCATGGTTCTTGATTTTCTGAAGCAGGGGCTTTCGCAGGTCGAAATACAAAGATGCATAAGTGTAGGAATGAATCTTGTTGATGGTTTTTACCGCTCCGGGGAATATTTCATGGCCGATTTACTATATGCCGAACACATCTATTATAACGTACTTCTTTTTGAAGAAATGAAGCTTGAAAATTCAGCTGCAGAGGCTGCAGGCAGGGTGGTTATCGGCTCAATGAGCGGAGATCAGGATGAAAACGGCAAGAACATAATTTCATATACACTTAGAAATAACGGATTTGAAGTAATTGAACTTAATACCGGATTGAACTGGGACAGTTACGAAATAACTGAACATAAACCGGAGATCATTATCCTGTACTGCGCCATTTTCAGTAAAAATGAAGACCTTTCCAGGGCTATTCAGAGAATTAAGAATAATCGCGGACTTCAGTATAATGTAAAGATAATTGTAGCCGGAAAGAGTGTTTTTATTAAGAATTACAGGATTTCCGGTACTGATGCATATGGGAAGGATGAACTTGAATGCCTTGATTTATGCAGATATTTTATTCAGGGTGAGTGAAAATGAGTTCTCAAAAGCGGCCTTTAAATGAAGAAATCGCCGACGCTATACGCGAGGCTGTAATATCCAGAAAATTTCTCCCGGGTGACAATCTGCCAACAGAAAATGAACTTGCCCGACAGTATAAAACAAGCAGGGTAACAGTACGTAAGGCTTTAAATGTTCTCTGTAATGAGGATTTGATTTATTCCCACCAGGGAAAGGGCTATTTTGTACGCCAGCCCGAATATAACCGCTTTCTGCTGCAGTTTGATCTGATTAAGCCTGAGCATGAGGTTAAAATTAACAAATTGAAGATAATTAAGGTGTCGGAGGAAATCAAGGAACTTCTTTCTCTTGAAGATAATGTAGCTGTAATGATACAAATCATACTGCTGCATAATAATTTTCCAGTAGGATATGAAAACAAATATCTTCCGTACCGGAAGGGTTTTCCGACCATAGAAAGTCTTATTCACTATGCAGATTTTCCTGAATTAGTTGACAGAAAAGCAACTCATTTTGAACTTCACTGCGAACTTGAAATCTCTCCGGGGGTATTTGATAGCGAGAGCGAAAAGCTTATTGACTGCAGTGCCGGGGAGCCTGTACTTGTAGTGAAGCGATGGATTAAGAATGATGAAAACCATACTGTCGGCTATGGAATCAGTTATCTTAGAAAAGAATATGGTGCTCTGTCGGCAGAATCAAGTTATATGAAAAATTTAAAAAGAGCTCAGCCGGAATAACAGTAATAGGGATATAATAATTCCTATGCGGATTGGAATAATAAGTGATGTTCACGGTAATATTTATGCATTTGAGAAGGCTGCAGCGGAATTAAAAGCTGATAAACCCGATTTTATAGTCTTTCTGGGAGATCTTGTCTTTAACGGTTTATATCCCATGGAATGCTATGACCTTCTGAAAACTCTTAACCCTTATATATGCATTAAGGGAAATACCGATTCAAATATTGAAGAATTTTCTGACTTCAAGCCTCAAAACGATTTTGAACGCAGCCTGTATTCTATGATAGAATTTACCGATGCACGGATAAGCAGTGAGTTCAAAGATGAACTTAAAAGCTGGAAAATTTCTGAAAAACAGGCATTTGACGGTACTGATTTTCTTTTCTGCCACGGCAGTCCCTGGTCATTCAAGGATAAACTTACCCTCGAAGATAATGATCTCAGTATGCTCTTAAATCAGCTTGAGAATGAACCTGAGCACGATATCATCTGCGGCCATACTCATATAAGTGAGCAGTTTGAATACGCCGGAAAGCGGTTCACAAACTTCGGAGCGGTAGGCTATCACTATGATATATCGGATATGACAAGGTATGGAATAATTGAAACCGGCCGGGAGATTGAATTTATATTCAGGGAAGCAGCATATGATGTTGGAAAATATAAAAGCGATATCAGGAAGCAGAATCCGGTTTTTGCGGAAAGCCTGCTGATGCTGCTTGAACATGGAATGAGAAAGACAAATGAATTGAAGTATAAAAAATAAAAGTAAGGATAATGTTTATGGTTTTTAAAAAAGTTATTCTGCTGATTGCAGCAGCATTGCTGTTGTTCAGCTGTGAGAAAGATGAGCTTCAGTATGTAAGCAATGTGAATATCGTTGACGTTCAGACCGGAAATATTATAACAAACCAGTTTATTGAAATAAATCACGGAATTATCAGCAGGATCGGCAGTATGGCTGAACTACCCGGCGCGCTTACCGAAGTAACTGATGGTAAATCAATGTATGTTTCCCCCGGACTCACCGACATGTATGTATATTTCAACAGTAAATCTGCAGACCTTGAGTTCTGGAAAATCCATACAGGCGATCGGCTGATCGCCGCAGGGGTTACAGGCATCAGGGAGGGCGGTCTTAAGGGGATAACAGCCGATTTTATAGAGAATATTGATGAGTACAGGGGCGATAAAACCTCCGGTCCTGATATTGTACCATGCCTGTATGTGAACTACAGTACAGCCAAATATTATGAATCAGTCAGTAATGATATCGAAGCTCTGAATGCAGGTTATATGAAACTTCAGAGAAAGATAGGTTCGCCAGAATTTGAGAATATTCTGAAGTATGCAGAAGAGCAGAATATTTATTCCTCAGCTACCTTGTATTCGATTGGAGAGTTTTACACTGCCGTATCACTCGGACTTGATGAGATTAATAAGACTGCAATTATCGGTTTACTTTTAATGGAGCAGGAAACTTCAGACCGTGTGAACTGGATAGATGAAGAAGAAGCCTGGATAACGATGGATGAATACTACTCAAAGTATTATCAGCTTACAGATACGGAACTGATAGAAATTCTTAAGGATAAGCTTGATGAAGTGCTTAGAACCATGGCGTCAAATGATATTGCCTTATCTACCTGTCTTGCAGCAGATGAAATATCAGCAATGAAAATTACATCACCGGATAAATATCTTGAATATGCGGAGAAATATAAACTTCCCAAGTATCGTGACCGAATTTTTATTTTTAACAGACAGGTCTATGGTGATCATTTCAGACTTGAGGCTGTCCCTGAGCATGTAATATTCCGTTACAGACTCGACAGACTCCTGCTGAAACTATTTCATGAATATGAAATTACTCTGCTTGCAGGGACTGAACTCTCCCAGCAGTCATGGTACGGCCTGGCTCCCGGGATCTCTCTTCACGATGAGATGCGCATAATGACTGAAAACGGATACAGCAATCTTCAGGCTTTGCAGACTGCAACGCTTAATCCTTCTGAGAGATATATAAAGATGGGGATTGGACAGAAGAGGGGCTTTATTAAAGCAGGATACACAGCAGATCTTGTTTTTACAGTTGAAAACCCGCTTGATGATCTGAGCGTTCTCAGAGAGCCTGTTTCTGTGATGAAATCGGGAGACGTATATAATGAAGATATTCTTCACCTACTGCGTTAAGAAGGCAGCATTGTACACCTGTATAAACATATTTATAACGTAGTTTCCCATTGCTGTTTTCATAAGGCTGAATTAATATATTTTAAATCTGGCTTGCTGCCGCATAGGCTGAACGCATTGAAGTTATAATTGTTCCTCCCTGATCACAGTCACCTATAATGTAGTAATTAGCTTTATTATTATTATTATAGAAGGCCAGCGCCTTGTCTGTTAATGGTTTTGTTCCGGAGGCAGATATTACCGTGTCAGCTTTTACAGTAATCTCCTTGCTGTCCTTCTTATAAACCACTGTACCGTCCGCAATTTCGGTTACGGCAGCTTCAGTAATTACGCTGAGAGTTCCCTTGCTCTTCCATACTTCGTCAAAGGTTTCATGGTAGTGAATAGGGTTAACCTCTGGTGCAATTTCTTTCCTCATTTAAAGTATTGTAACCTTATGACCCGCATCGGTTAGAAATATTCCGGTTTCCATGCCTACTTCACCAGCTCCTATGATTACAACATCACCCCTTACTTTTTCAGGAAAAACAAGGGCTGAATGTGCTGTAGTAACACAGCCTGAATCTATTCCCTTCACAGGAGGCAATACCGGAATGGTTCCGAGTGCAATAAATACGGTATCAAATCCTTCTTTTTCAAGCAGTTCTGGAGTCGCCTCAGTGTTAAGTCTGACATCCATTACTTTCTTTTCAGTCTGTTTTACCATGTAGTCGAGAAAATTCTTTACAGGCCATTTGAAGGAAGGTACTGAACCCGGAATCATCTGTCCTCCGAGGCTTCCGGTTTTTTAAAAAATTGTTACATTGTGTCCCCGTTTTGCAGCAACAAGAGCCGCCTCCTATGACAGCTATTTTTTTAGCTGCGGCTACCGGCTCTTCTTTTCTGTGCAGATATGCATTTATTCCGAAATCAGGATTTACTGTACAAGCGCTGCGGTAGGGGACATGGTGCCCTATAACGTGACACTTATTGCAGCGAACACACGGAACAATGTCTTCTTTCCGTCCTTCACGCATCTTAGTTCCGTACTCGTCATTGCAGATAAAAGGTCTTGCCATACCGATGAGGTCTGCTTTTCCTGTGGCGAGTGCCTCTTCCATTACATCAGGATCCTGAAACCCACCTATCGGCTCGATAAAGGTTTTAAGGTTAAGGGCTTTAAGCTCTTCAGCGTATTCCAGTGTGGGATTAGGCATGTGGAATCCCATAGGGTGTGAGATATCACCGTCTTCCATTCTCAGCTGAAGAATATCAATCAGCCCCTCTGACATCTTTGCGAATTTCTTTGTATCCTCAAAAGTGTATCCGCCGGGAAGATCCTTAACGCTTAAAAGGCCTTCGAGTACAAAATCCTCTCCGACTTCGGCCTTAATTCTTCTAAAAATTTCAAGAATAACTTTTGAACGGTTTTCAAGGCTTCCGCCGTATTCATCGGTTCTTGTGTTTGTGATTGCAGAGAAGAATGCTCCGGCAAATGAACTGCGGTATGCAAAATGGATTGACCCCATATCAAAGCCAAGTTTCCTGGCAATCACAGCCTGCTCCACATATGCATCTATGAACTAATCAATAATTTCTTTTGTATAAGCCTTAGCCTTCTTCTCGGGCCGGTCAATAACATCCCACTCCGGCATTATGGGGCGTGTAATATTCAATGATGCTTTGCCGCCGTAATAGTGAATAGCGTCACAGAGCATAATAAGATAGTTCTGGTGTGTCGGTTCATACATATCAAAAACAGGAAAGTGGTCAGTATCAAAACCAATTTTCATTCCTTTCATTCCGATCGGAGCGTAGGTGTGCGCAAGGGTTACTACGGCTGCGCCGTTTTTTGCTCTGTTCGCCAGGAGCTCTATAAGATCTGTTGTTGGATGCTTTTCCGGACCTATCAGAAAATGCGGGAGTGAGTTCGATGCAACAATTCTGTTTTTAAGAATTATATTTTTAACCTTAATAGGTGAAAAGATATTTGAATAGTGTACGCTCAAGGGATTACCTCCTGAAAAAATTCAGACATCATTCTATAGGCAATCCCGGAATATTTGAAATATAAATTTGTGCCGTTTGTTATGCATAAAACGAATAAATATTGAAATAATAAACCTGCTCTGATAAAATCACAGTCACGGATAAGTGATGACATATGAACATATAAGATGTTTTCTTGAAGTTGCCTCGTGCAAAAGTTTCTCGAAGGCTGCGCAGAATTTATTCATTTCACAGCCTAATCTTAGTTAATACATCAAAGCTCTTGAGAATGAACTTGATTTCAAACTGTTCGATTGAAGTACTCACCATGTAAAACTTACTGATGACGGCAAAAAGTTTTTTAACTCTACCTATGATCTGTATTACATATTTACAAGCGCAATTGACAAGGTTAAAAAAACTCACAGCTCAAATATGAAATGGTCAATGTAGGGCTGTCTTTCGGCGAATGCCTGTCTGATGATCTGTATGAAATTTTCAATTAGTACAACAGTATGCCGGAAGGAAGACAGAGGTATAAATTTTCGTATGACAATTTTGTTCCTTTGATAAATAAGCTGAAATCCGGAGAATATGATCTGGCTATCACTACTGATCATAATATCAGAATGGATAAAAACATCAGCTTTATCGAGTTAACTCCCGTAAAACATGTACTGGCTATTAACAAAAATCATTATTTAGTGGATAAACCGGATCTGATCCCGGCCGATTTTAAAGATGACATTTTTTATATGATTCGACCTGATGAAGATAAAACAAAACTTTATAACGTAGACTGGAAGAGCTTTTCTGAAATGTTTCACGGTTTAAATATTGAACATGTCAGAACTTCTCTTGATGTCCTGCTTAATGTTCAGGCTGGCTCGGGGGTAGGTACTGTACCTTCAAGTGTATTAACCTTAGCCTATCCGGACGTGCTTTTGAAGCCTTACAATGCTCATACAAAACACTCAATGCAGTGCCTATCCTGGCATTCGGGGACTAAGAATCCTCAGATTAAATCTCTTATTGAAAAGATAAAAACAGTACTTTTATAATACCGCTTGCGTCATTATTCGATTTTGGAATAAAATCAGGCCGAAATTTATATTTCCTACCTGACGGATCTCACAATAGGATATTTTAACAATGTTAAATCCATTATTTTTTATCTAATAAATGTTTTCCAGGGAGGAAGTTTGAAACTCTTTAAGAAAGGATAATTGGATTTCTAATATTTTGGCTGAATTTTCTTCATAATTATCTATATTTGACCATTTTACTTGATTTTTATGTTCGCTGAAATCATAGTTTAAAATAGATAAGGAGAGAAGAATTACTAATAAAAACAAAATTTTCGATTATTGTTGCGATACCGATTATTTCAATATTCGAAATTTTTATGGTTGGTATCATTAACTTTCTGAATATCAAAACAGATATTCAGGAGGTTCTGGAACTTCAGAATGACCGAATTATGATCAGCGAAGCAGATCGTGATGCATATCGGGCCCTGGTCTCTGAAATGAACAGTACGGGGGCTCTCAGTGTTGCGGATGTCAGAAAGGCGCTTTCAGATTATGAGGAAAACGCTGAACAGACATTAAACAGAGTTGGTACAGGAGAATCGAGGTTCAGTCCTGAAATGGCCGTAATCTTTAGCGCATTTAAAACTGACTTTGATAAATGGAAGGATATCAGTTTTAAGATTATAAACAAGGCTTTGAATGTCTCTGAAGCTAATCAGAGGCGGGATGAGCTGGAGTATGAGGCTATCAAATCGTTTGATAATGTACATGATATCATAAACCGGCTGGGGGAACTGATAGATCAGCAGCTCTCCGGAAATCTCTCTGCGTCAAGGCGCAGAGCTCTTGAACAGGCTTTATCGCTTGTATTAAACGGAGACCGTGACCTTTATCAGGCATATACAGCTGCACTGCTGATGGGGCGTGCTGAAAATGATGCTGAACTAACCCGTTATCTTGAAGACTATTCTGAAAATGTTGAACAGGTTCTTGAAAGAGTTTCTGTCTCAGCGGATATTTTCGGAGCAGCTGTTCAGGATCTGTCAAACAATTTTGATACTGAGAAAGCCCAATGGAAGATGCTGACTGATGAGATAGCCTCTATTGCGGATATAAACTTTGATGATAATTTTTTCATCAGTACACAGGCCGGAACCATGCTGGAATCCTTTGAGGCTATGAGGGAGAAGATTAATCAGCTTGGGGAGTCTGAACAGAAAAAGATTGAATCAATAATAAACGATCTGTTTAAAGGCATAGGCACTTCAATCATGCTATATATAATTTTTATTACATCAGCTGTAATTCTTACAACCGTTTCGGTTGTCCTCATTGCGCTTGGTATTAATCGTAATATTCTGAAGGGATTGAAACTTTCGCAGGAACTTGCAGCAGGAGAGCTGACAACATATGAGGATATAGATCGGGTTTCCAGTGATGAAATTGGACAGCTTGTCTTGTCGGAAATCTCTATGGCGAGAAAATTCAGAGAAATCATATCCAATATAATTGTTACAGCCGGGAATGTGGCGTCAGCAAGTCAGCAGATAAGCTCGAGTTCTCAAATTGTATCTTCCGGTTCAGAGGAACAGGCTTCAGGAATTGAGGAAGTCTCTGCATCAATTGAGCAGATGAGCTCAAATATTAAACAGACTGTAGAAAATGCCTTTGTTACAGAAAAATTATCAAATAAAGTAGTTGAGAACGACGGAAGCACAAAGCAGTCAGTGGACAATACTATAGAGATGATGGATAGGATTTTAGAAAAAACTGAGCTGATTGAAAGTATTGCTAATCAGACAAATCTTCTTGCGTTAAATGCTGCTATCGAAGCTGCAAGAGCCGGCGATACCGGAAAAGGGTTTGCTGTAGTTGCAAGTGAAGTAAGAAAACTGGCGGTTAACAGCAAAACTGCCGCAATAGAAATCAGTCAGCTTTCTGCAGATGCTGTTACCGTTTCTAAAGAAGCAGGTGAGAATCTGGATATTCTTGTCCCTGATATTAAAAAGACATCAGAACTGATTAATGAGATGAGTTCGGCAATGAAAGAACTAGAAATTGGGACTAACCAGATAAGTGAGAGCATCGTTCAGCTGGATACAGCTGTTCAGGCTAACGCCGCTTCATCAGAAGAACTTGCAGCAACTGCGGAAGAAATGAATGCTCAGGCACAGGAACTGAGAGATCAGATGGATTTTTTCAATACAGGAGACAGAACTCTGAATAGAGAGGATTAAAGATTAAGTCTTCCTGAACGTGTTTAACTTTTAATTTATTTATAATCCATCAAAATATTTACCGGAACCTGAATCTATCAGGTTCCGGTAATATCACTTCTAATTGGACCGTGTATTGATTTTAAAAGGAATATACAATGGACAGAATGACAGAGCTGAAGTACCTAGCATAATAAGTCCAAGTATACCGATCCACCAGAGTCTGCCTATACTGATCTGAAGAATTACAGCAGCTGCAACCAGAATGAAACCAAGAACAACTCGAATTATCCTGTCTGTTTTACCAACGTTTTTCATATTGAACTCCTATATAATAAATATAATATATTAGAAGAGAAAAGCTAAGTAAAAAGTGCAGGAGTTAAAGAGAAAAATTTTCTCTGACAGATTTGAATAATGCTACAAAAAAAGGACTATTTTCTGATTTGATTTTATGTTCAGACAGAATTTCATCTCTTTCATTCAGAAAGTACTGATATAAAAACCTCAAAGCCTTGCTCTTTGTTGGTGGTCGGTAGCATAGTTCCACAATTTTCCTTGTCTCAGCAACATCCATGAAATGTTTTCTGCCGTTAACTGTAAAATAATATGTTTTGCCGTTACTTGATCGGTCTATCTCAATTTCAAAGCCGACGCTCTCGCCGGTATTTTTTTTTGGAGAAGAACTGCTGATTTCCTGCAGATCACGGTTTAGTTCAACCACTCTCTGGTTGTGAATAATCGTATTTGCCTGTTGTAGCAGAAATACCAGACCTTCTTCTTCAATCTGAGGTACAAGTTCAATAAGTTCTTTACGAAGTTTACCAGCCAGGCTGTTTTTTGAATTTTTGCTTTCCGCCATTATTGTCTCCACCAAAAATGTAGCACAATTTAAGCAAGTTTATATAAATTTACGCTTAATTTACATTCTGTTTACACATGAATTGTGAATTGAGTATATATTATTCTCAGCATTGCTAAGTGGTAATGCGTATACGATTTTTCTTTCAATCGGGCTTGGCGCCGTGAAAGAAATAGTTTTTCTCCTGACAGGCGGCCTTCGTTGATGGCCGCCTGGCTTATTTATAGAGTCTGATTATAATCCGAATGCTGTCTTTAGATTCTCAACCTGCTCATCGCTGATGAAAACTATTTCTCCAAGTTTTTTTGCGGCCAGAACTGCTTTTGCACTGAATTCTGCAACCTCTAGACGATCAAAGGCATTCAACAGGTTGCTTCCGGTGACAAGCAGTGAATTATTTCTAAAAATAATAAGAGGAGATTTGGTGGATATTTTATCGGCAACCCCCTCGCGATCGGTAAAAGATGAGCCGTATGGCATCAGCGGGATATCCCTGAGCATTACATAGCACTCCGGAATAGTTCTTGTATCGAATTCGGTGTTGGTAATTCCAAAGGCCATTATATTGGGCGGATGCGCTATTATTATAGAGTTTATCTCAGGATTCCTCTGATAAATCAGTCTGTGAAGCACCGCAGAACGGCTTGGATTCTTTCCGGATTCTCTTTTTCCTTCATTCACTAGAACCAGGTCATCAATGTCGATATATTTTCTGTCTCTGTTGTAGGGAGTAATGATAAATGAATCATCACCTGTCCTTGAGGAGAATGTTCCCTCGGTGCTGGTAAAAAGTTTCTGATCATAGGCCCTGTGTATAAGGGTTATCATCTCACGACGCTGCCGCTTTTCTTCCGAACTGTGATATGCCGGTGTGAATTCAGGAAGAACAGCTAATTCCGCCTTATTCATTGATAACTGTTCATCAGTTAGATCAACTGCCTTTCCCATTCGGGCGGCTTTTATCTGAAGACGCGCACAGAAGTCCAGAGTTTCAAACCTTTCAAAAGCTTCAAAGAGTGTTTCGCCGGCAATCAGAACTCCATGGTTCTCCAGCATTATAATATTTGCTCCGGTTTCAAGTTCTGCTGCTATATTTACTCCAAGTTCTTCGGTTCCGGGAGTAGCATACGGTGCCATTCGTATGTCTCCGCAGACCCTGTAGGCTGTCGGGTTTATGCGGGTATTGGGAATTGTCCTGGTTATACTGTAGGCGACAAGTGCCGGCGGGTGGGCATGAAGCACTGCTTTTATTTCGGGTCTGCTTTTATAGGCCGCCAGGTGAAACGGATACTCGGAAGACGGTCTTAAAGCTCCGATAAATTTTCCGTCGGGTTTTATACAGACTATATCTTCGGTTACCAGAGAACCCTTGTCCTTCCCGGCAGGAGTTATCCAGACATCGCCGTTTTCATCCATAATGGAGAGGTTGCCTCCGGATGTTGTGGTCATACCGTATCCGTAAATTCTGTCCATTATCATTATGAGCTGTTCTGCGGGATGGTGAAGGCTGAAATCCATGTTATGCTCCTTAATACTTTATATATAAAGATTAAATGATACGGAAGCTGTTATCAAGTTTCCGCCCTTCCATTCAGACTATTCCGTAACTGATGACAGTGTATGCAACATAAAGCGCTAAAAGCAGTAAACCGTGCCACCTCTTCACATGGGTCTTTGAGAATAATGTGATGAGTCTGAATACCAGCAGGATTCCAATCATTACGGGAAACTGCAATTTGAAAAAGTATACCGGAACATGAAGACCTTCCGGTGTTACCGACGCAGCAGCGCCTACAACAAAGAGGACGTTAAGTATATCCGCTCCTATGACATTGCCTATAGCCAGGTCTCCATGGCCTCTTCTTGCTGCCGATATCGCGGTGACAAGTTCAGGAAGTGAAGTCCCGAAGGCAACTAGGGTTGCAGCTATTATGCTGTCGGGAATTCCTATTCTTTTTGCGGTTTCTTCAACTGTAGGAATCAGAACCTTTGATGAAATTATTATGAGTGCCGCACCAAGGGCTAGTTTCAGAAGTACTATCAGTACAGGTGATGCATCGGCTGTTTCGGTACTCACTTCATCAACAGTGCCGTTCTTTGACCATTTAATGGAAATAACCATGTAAATAACAAGCAATGCGATAAGTATAAACCCGAATATCCGGGATATATTTCCGGCTATAAGTCCTGCTGCGGCAAGCAGCAGTCCGGCTCCGAACTGAATCCAGCCCTGTCGGTTTACAATCCGTCTATCAAGAACAAGTGGTGAGATAAGCGCTGCAATGCCGATTATCAGCCCGGTATCACATATGATGGACCCTACTGCGTTTCCAAGTGCTAGATCAGGGTTTCCCTGCAGTGCTGCTAATACCGATACGGATGCTTCCGGCAGGGTAGTGCCCAGGCTTACTATAGTAGCCCCTATCAGCAGTTTGGGAATGCCCCATCTGACTGAAAGGCTGACAGCCTCATCAACCAGAATATCAGCACCCTTTCCCAGCACATACAGTGTTGCAGCTATGATGATAAACAGGACTACAACAGCCTGTCCGTGGATAAAAGACGCCAGAAATTCTTCCATAAAAAATTACTCCCTCTCTCTAATATTAGCTTTTTAATACCTAAAAAAAAAGACCTTTATCCCTGCACAAAACTTATGCATGGATAAAGGTCTTGCATTTCCTGAATAAGGAATTAACTGCCCGGGCTTTTATTGCCGTATTGACGAACAGTTAAAACAGTCTCCTGTCAGCTACTCCCCTTTACTTCAAGTGATAATTTAGCAGAAAAATTAATATTAGTCCAATATTAATTTGCTAAGCTCATTTGTTTTTCATAATCTATATATATGGATGATTTTTCCGGAAAAAAAATATTTATTCTTTACCCAGATAAACAGTTGAGGGATAAAATATTTCACGGCTACTTGAGAGACCAGTTTGAAATATACTATTTATCAGATCATGAAAAAATACGTGTGTTGATGGAATTCTATCCGGGCAGTATCCTATGTATAAATCTGATTAAAAACGATTTCAACTGGCTTGCGAAGGATGTTTACGATCAGCTATCTGATTTAGAATATGAACACAAGATAACCATGATTTCCCTCTATGAAGATCTACCGCCTGAAACTGATTTCTGGGATGCTTCAGTCTGTTGCCACGGGGATCCTGAAACGGTTATAGAGGATCTGCGCAATACGTTTACGAGTTTCGGAGGCAAAGGCCGGAGAAATTTTGTAAGATACGGGGGGTACGGTGAAACTGTAGCCGGTATCAAGGTTATTCTGCCGACGATGGTTGCTGAAGGTCATGTTCATGATATAAGTTCACTCGGATTATCCTGCAGCCTTCCGGATCAAAGCGAGATCCCTGTCTCAGATGAACTTTTGGAAATAAGATTGGATCTTGGAGAGGATCACCTCTATCTTAAAGCAATGAAGAATCTTGAACGCAAGATTACCGGCAGAAAAATACATGTCATGATCTTCGATCGCAATATGGATGCTGAAAATCAGCGAGCTCTGTACAATTTTATTCACAGTTCTCTCGATGCTGGGATGAATGAATTTATAAAAAATCTATCTGATTGACAGATGCAGTTTTTGATAATATCCTGTAGAGGCTCTGATGGAAGGTTTTACTGACCTGAGGTGTAAAATGAACATCACTTCAATAACCTTCCTCCAGAAGGAGGAAAGATGAGCCTGTCGGAAAAACGATACGCATTTACCGGAATTATAATTCAGGAACGGGAAAAAAGTGCATCTGCCGTGCAGCAGATAATTTCTGAATTTTCTACTATTATAATGGGCCGAATGGGCCTTCCTAATATAGATACCGGGAAACTTTCAATAATTACTCTTATCCTCCATGCCAATACAGACGAAATAGGTGCATTTACAGGTAAACTCGGTAGAATTGACGGGGTAACTGTTAAAACCGGTATCAGCAAAACGATTGAACCGGAATAAAAAATTTTAAAGGATGATCGAATGACACGAGGAGAAACAGGTATTAAGAAAGTAATACTCACTGTTCTGCTGACTGCAGTTCTTTCTGCGGCAGCTGTTCTGCCTGCTGCTGCCGAGGATATTACAGTGACAGTGGCTGCTTTAAAGGGGCCTTCAGGTTTTGCTGCCGCAGGGCTGCTTAATGAGAATTTTCAGCCAGGCTACGGAGTACGGGCCGAATACATAATTGTATCATCGCCTGTTGAAGCGATAGCCAAAATGACAAGCGGACAGGCCGATGGTGTATTTCTGCCGGTAAATACTGCAGCAAAGCTTTATTCAAAGGGGCCCGGTTTTAAACTTGCCGCTGTAAGCGGACTCGGCTCACTGTACATGGTTTCATCGGATCCGGACGTAAAAGACTGGGCAGATCTAAAAGGAAAAAAGATTTATATAACAGGAAAGGGTGCAACCCCCGACTACCTGCTAAGGTATATTCTTGAAAAGAACGGGCTTAATCCCGATCGTGATGTTACTCTTGATTTCACAGCACAGGCTCCGCAGGTCGCCCAGCTGCTGATTGCCGGTAAAGCTGATACTGCTTTTATTCCGCAGCCCTTTGTTATGCAGACGGGAATGAAAAATCCCGCAGTAAAAAATGTCCTGGACCCACAGGAAGAACTCAAAGATTTAAGGGGAGGGGAGCAAGCCTTTCCTTTTACAGCCTTTGTAATAAGCCCCCGTCTTGCTGTTGAAAACCCCGAAGCGGCGAGAGCCCTTTCTGCAGCGCTTGAGCGTTCAATTAACTGGGTTCTTGAAGATCCAAAGGCCGCCGGGCAGGTTATAGAGAAATACGGTATAATGGCTGCGTCAACTGCTGCGAGCGCAATTCCTCTTACGGGTATAAAGTATATATCTGCACAGGATGCAATGGCTGATGTAGTTGATTTTCTTGGAATGTTCATGGAACTTGATCCAGTATCCCTTGGAGGCTCCCTGCCTGATGAAGGCTTTTACTTCAAGTAAAAAGACACTTATACCAGGAATTCTGACCGCTGCGGTTCTGCTTGTAATATGGAAGCTTGCTGCGGTCAGAATAAATATTCCCATCATTGTTCCTGCACCGGAAGCTGTTATAAAAAGGCTTTCGGAAATTGCAGTTACGGCTGAATTCCATGAAGCCGTAGGCAATACAGCGCTGAGAACACTGCTGGGATTTCTCATTTCATTTGCTGCCGGCTTCGTAACCGGAATAGCCTGCGGCTCAAACCGGACTATTAATTCTGCTCTTTCGCCTTTAATAACCATAATCAGAACTGTTCCTGTGATGTCGGTTATAATACTGGCTATGATATGGTTTAAAACGGATATGGTGCCGGTTTTTGTCTGTTTTCTGATGGTATTTCCAATAATAACTGCTAATGTAACCGAAGGAATAAGGAGCATTGACCCGGCACTGATTGAGATGGGCCAGGTCTTCAGGCTCTCCTCCCGGGACATTCTTTTGCATATAACTGTTCCATCGGTGGTTCCTTTTATTCTTTCGGGTGTACGGGCCAGTGTGGGTGTCGCCTGGAAATCGGTAATTGCAGCTGAGGTCTTAAGCCAGCCGGTAAGGGCTATAGGTTCCGGGATGCAGTTTGCCCAGATGAACCTTGAAACTGCCGAGGTTATTGCCTGGACATTGACAGCAATTATTCTAAGCTGGCTGAGTGAAAAAATACTTGATTTCATTTCGGCAGGATTTATCAGGGGAGGTGCCTGATGGATGCTGCAGTAAGGATTTCAAATGTCAGTTTTAGGTATCCGGGCAGCACAGAGCCTATATTCAGTGGGTTCAGCATGAATCTGAAAGCATCATCAGTTACCGCGATACTCGGTCCTTCCGGATGCGGTAAGACCAGCCTTCTGAATCTTGTTCACGGACTTCTTCTGCCGCAGGAAGGAAATATTGAAGTCGGTGCTGAATCGAAGCGTAAAAGCTATCTGTTTCAGGAGCCGAGGCTGCTTCCCTGGCGGACTGCAATGCAGAATATTGAACTTGTGTTAAAAGTCGATCACTCCCCGAAAGATTGCAGGGAAATAGCTGCCTATTTTCTTCACGCAGTTGGATTGTCGGGATTTGAAAAATACTATCCTACAAGACTTTCCGGCGGTATGCGTCAGCGTGTTGCTATTGCGAGAGCCTTTGCTTACCCCGCCGGCATGATACTTATGGATGAACCCTTTCAGGCTCTGGATCTTCGTCTTAAGCTGGAACTGACCAGTCTGTTTTTGAAGCTCTGGACGGCTGATAACCGGACTGCAGTTTTTGTTACCCATGACATCAATGAGGCGCTGATTCTTGGCGATGAAATTATAGTTCTGTCGGGAAGACGCCCGGCCGTCATCAGAAAGATCATTGAAAACCCGTTGAAAATATCTGAACGAAATCCGGATCATCCGAAACTCATGGCTATCGAAGCTGAACTGTACCGGCTTCTCACAGATTGAACTTGACAGCTTTTAAATATGCACATATATTTAATTATCTTAAATTACCTGAGGAGGCGTTAATGTTGGATATTGTTGTTAAAGATGTTCCTGTTCAGGGAAATTTTGACTGCTGAAAATTTTAAAACACCAGTCTAAGCATCCCTCCGGAAAAATCTTTTTAAAACTAAATTTCTAATCGAACAGGACATCACGTACATTTATCTCAATCTTTAAAAGGGAATGTATGTCGAGATCTATCCAGAATAATATTGAGTATCATGAAACTTTTATATGCAGCAACTGCGGAAACGCAGTAAGTCCTCCCGAATACGGGGGAGAACATCGTAATCACTGCCCGCACTGCCTGTACAGTCTCCATGTTGATTTAAAAAAGGGAGACAGACGCTGCGGTTGCAGGGGATTAATGGAGCCGATTTCAATCTGGTGCAGACCTTCAGGAGAATGGTCTGTCATTCACAGATGTATTATGTGCGGATTTATCCGCCTTAACAGGATTGCGGGAGATGATAATGATGCTATGCTTCTGAAACTGGCTGTAAAGCCGATTTCAATGCTTCCGTTTCCAGTTGAGCAGTTATGGAGAAGTAAATATGAATAATTTCAAATGGGGCTGGAACAGCCTCCTTGAAGAAGAATATGCTCCTTTCAGGGAGCAGGGCCTGCATGCGGGCCGTGTTGTAAAGGAAAGCCGCCATATCTATACGATTGCCGATATTGAGCAGGAGGCAGCTGATAATTTTCTTATCGGAGAGGTCTCCGGTTCTTTTAAATACAGAACCGCGGTGCCCTCTGATTTTCCGGTTACAGGAGACTGGGTGGCTTTCAGACCTGCGTCAGAATCAACTGCTGTCATAGAGCATGTACTTCCGCGGAGGACAAAATTTTCACGAAAGACCGCAGGCGCCCGTACAGACGAGCAGATTGTTGCATCAAATATAGATGTAATATTTCTTGTTTTCGGACTGGACGGAGGGCGTAACTATACATCCGGAGGTCTGGAGCGTTACGTGACGCTTGCCTGGAACAGCGGTGCGGTCCCTGTTATTATCCTGAACAAAGCAGACCTGTGCAGCGATGAATACCGCGAGCAGGTGATTGCCGAGGCGCTTAATGCGGCGCCCGGAGTTGATATTTATCCGATAAGTGCAGTGACCGGTGAGGGACTGGACAGTCTTGCCCGCTCTGTAAAGCCGGGGGCTACTGTAGCGCTAACCGGGCCGTCGGGGGTAGGAAAGTCCACAATAATTAACTACCTGCTTGAGAATGATCTTCAGAGGACTTCCGCTCCCAGAGCGGGGGATCTGCGCGGCAGACATACTACAACACACCGTGAGATGTTTCTGCTGCCATCGGGGCTTATACTTATCGATACTCCGGGGCTGAAAGAGATTCAGTTATGGGCTGGCGAGGATTCGCTTAATGAGACCTTTCAGGACATCCTTGAACTTGCCTCTGAATGCCGTTTCAGCGACTGTTCACATCAGGCTGAACCGGGCTGTGCCGTTCAGCTTGCACTTGCTGCCGGCGAGCTTGATGCCCGCAGGTATGACAGTTTTCTGAGTCTTCAGAAGGAAATACGGTATCTGAACAGAAGAACAGATGAAAAACTTGCCAGGGAAGAGAAGGAAAAGTGGAAAAACATTGCGAAACTTGCCAGGCAATTCAAGAAGTAAAAACAGGAAGAGAGGGGTTTTTATTAGACTCCTCTTTTCTGTTATTTAAAAATTTGTGATTTGCGGTGTTTGAATGTATGAATTATAATTCTGATCTGGGTATGAAAAAGAGTATTAGATTATCTACAGGGAAAATACATATCAGGTTTCAGGTCAGTCTTATTTTTATAATATTCCTGGTACTGGCTGTCACATCATTCTCGACAATATTTGCCGTCCTCTCAATCAGCAGGCAGGTAAGCGAAGATAAGGCGGAAAATCTATTTGATGAAACGGGTACAGCAATCAAGCTGAAACTTGACTCTCAAATCGATCAGGCTAAACATCTTGCCGGTTTAATGTCGACTCTCCCGTTTTTTACTGATGGAATTGAACCGGAAAAAACAGATTACAGTTATTTAAGATTTATCATTAGGGCTCTTGAACAAAATAGTTCTTTATATTCTGTTTACATCGGATATAAAAGCGGTGAATTCCTTCAGATAATAAAAACATCTGCAAATCCAGTTGTTCTTTCTGCACATTCGGCACCGGAAAATACAGAATATATTCTAAGACTTATCTCGCAATCAGATGAAAACAGGCAGGAACAGTGGGTATTTTTTAATTCGGGACTAAAGATTCTTGATCAGTATGTGAAGACGGATCCTCAATATATACCGTCGGACAGACCCTGGTTTCAGGATGCCTTACGGGAAGCGCCAAATGTAATTCTCACGGATCCTTACATGTTTAATTCACTTAAACACCCGGGTATTACGGCAGCCGCAGCAGTATCTGAAGATATTGTAACCGGGGTTGATATAACATTGTCAAATTTAAAACAGTTTGTAGATAATATTCATATATCTGAAAACGCAGGAGTTCTCATTCTTGATGATAATGATCGAATTATAGCAGCAAACAGCGCCATAACAGATAGTTTCAGCTTTTCCGGGGATAACCTCGTAACATTGAACAGTTTGAATGCACTTGGATATTCCGATTTTCAGTCGGAGGATTATTTTATATGGGATCATCCATGGAAAATTCCCGGTGGTGCTGATTACCGAATTCTTATTACGGCTCCCAAAAAAGACTTTATGGGGCATCAGCTTCTTATTCAGCGGAGAATAATCATTGTCTCTCTGGTGATTTTCATTCTGATTATTCCGATGGTTGTGATTCTCAGCCGCTACATGAGCAGATTTCTTGAGCATCTGGCTCTTGATGCCGGCAGGATTCAGGATTTTATCTTTAACGGCGAGATTAATGAACATTCTCCAATTGTTGAATTTGAAGAGCTTGCGGTTGCTTTTAAGGTTATGAAATCTGCAATTGCTGTAAAAACCGAAGAACTTAAAATAAGTATGGGCAAACTTGAAAGGATTATTGAACTGGGTATTGCCATGTCTATAGAGGAGAGCCCTGAGGCTCTTGTTGAAATGATACTGATGGGAGCCAAAGAACTTTCGGGAGCAGACGGAGGAAGTCTTTATCTGAAGGGTAAAAGTGATGAGCTGGAGTTTAAAATAGTATTAAATGACAGTCTGGGAATAGCTCAGGGAGGGACGAGTTCGACTCCTGTCACACTTCCTGCTGTAAAGCTCTATGAAGAAAATGGGAAGCCGAATTTCCATAATGTGGTTTCCAGTGCCTTCCATAAAGGTGAAACTATAATCATTGATGATGCTTATTCCGACCCTGAGTTTGATTTTTCAGGTACCAAAAAATTTGATGAACTTAATAACTATTACTCAAAATCATTTATGACGGTTCCTCTAAAACTTCAGGGCAGTGAAATAATTGGTGCCCTCCAGCTGATAAACTGTCAGTCAAAGCAGACAGGAGAAATAATATCTTTCAGCAGAAATATCCGCAGCTTTGTTGAAGCTCTCAGTGCGCAGGCCGCCGCTATTTTATATAACAGGAATTTGATGGATTCACAGGATGAACTGTTTGAGGCATTGATAAAGCTGATAGCCAATGCAATTGATACCAAAAGCCCTTACACAGGAGGGCACTGTGCAAGAGTGCCGGTGCTTGCTGAAATGATCGCTGACGCTGCAGAGAAAACTGATACAGGTAAACTGGCTGACTTCAGATTTGTTTCGAAAGAGGAAAAAAGGGCTTTTATTATAGGCGCATGGCTTCATGATGCCGGAAAGATGACTACTCCTGAATTTGTAGTCGATAAAGCAGTCAAACTTGAAACTATTTATAACAGAATCCATGAGATAAGAACGAGGTTTGAAATTCTCCTTCGTGATATCAGAATTGAAGAATTTGAAAACATTTCGAAGGGAGACACTCCGGAAAATGCCCTTTCTGAACGAAAACAGAAGGAAGAAAAGCTTTATGATGATTTTATCTTTGTAGCACGGTGCAATACCGGAGATATCAGTATGACTGAAGAGAATCTGCATCGCTTGATAGAGATCAGCAGGATAACCTGGCTGAGTCATTTTGATCATACTGCCGGACTTTCCCGGGAAGAATCCAAAAGATTAAGCACCGGTTATATAAAAGGCGAACCGATTACTGAGTTTCTGATTTCAGATAAAGCCTCCCACTTAATACAGGAAAAAGATCACAGGTCAAAAGATCTCTATAATGAGTACGGTTTTATAATACCGCATCCCGATGTGCTGTATAACCGGGGGGAATTGTACAACCTTCAGATTCCATACGGAACACTGACAGCAGAGGAACGATACAAGATAAATGAACATATAATGCAGACTATTGTGATGCTGAAGAGTTTGCCGCTTCCAAGAGGGATGTCCAGAATTCCGGAATTCGGAGGCACTCACCATGAAGCTCTGAACGGGAGAGGCTATCCTAAGGGGCTTGATTCTTCAGAACTCTCTGTACCTGCGAGAATCATGACAATTGCTGATATTTTTGAGGCATTAACAGCCTCCGACCGGCCTTATAAAAAGGCTAAAAAGTTATCTGAAGCAATTGAGATTCTTAATACAATGTCAATGGATGGGCATATAGACCGGGAGATTTTTATTTTTTTCCTTGAATCAGGTATTTATATGGATTATGCAGAAAAATATCTTCCGTCTGAGCAAATGGATTTTGTTGATATCGGGAAATATATGTAAAACCTATAGAAACCGATAATCAGCCGGCTGCACTCTCATTTACAACTCGTACATTATTACTGCTGAAGGTCTTACTGCATAACGCAGAGTTTATGGCATAAAGCAGCTGCTTGTTGCCGACAGGTTTGCTTAAAACCGCAAAGGGAGCCGTCTGCTGTACTTTGTTCAGGAACTCAGGATCGGAACTGCCGGTTATAAATATAATCTGAACAGCAGGATTAAGCTCTTTAAGCCTCATTCCTGTGTCTATAATTGCAGTTTCAGTCGGATTTTCAGCCTCAATTAAAACCAGATCTGGATCATGTATAGAGGAATATTCAACTGCAGCGTCACTGTCTGAAAAGATTTGGTTTACCCTGTACCCGTAATTATAGAGTTTTACTTTTAATTCTATAGCGAACATAATATCAGTCTCAGTGATAATTATCATGGATGTGATTTTCATGTCCGGATCTCCTTTATACGAATGCCGAATAATAATCTGTAGTATTAATGTTAGGAGATGGTGATGCGGAAGTCAAATATCAGTGTGTTCTTTATCGATTAAAACTACCTCAGGTATATAGATGCCGAAGCAGCAGCTCTCATTTTATATTGAAAAATATAGCATGTTTACTATCTATCCAGTGCGATTTTACCAGCAAATCCTATAAGTATGATCCCAAATCCCTGCTGTATTCTATTAAAAAGCTTCGGTGATTTTATTAAGACAGAACGGAATGAATTTGCCAGTAAACCATAAGAGCAGAAAATGATAAAGGTTAATCCCATGAAGACCAGACTCAGGGATATCATCTCTATTCTGGTATTCAGGCTGTCCGGTTCAATGAACTGCGGCAGGAAAGAAAGGAAGAATAATGTTAATTTAGGATTCAGCAGGTTTATGAGGATAGCCTTGGTTATTATAAGAAATGGCCTTTCCTTCTTCTTCTCACCAATTTTAATACCGTTCTCAGCTTTCAGGAGACCAATTCCAAGGTATATCAGGTATAAGACTCCGATAATTCTGATTATTTTAAATATTTGGGCTCCTGTATTTAATATGACAGAAATGCCGAGAATAGCAGCCAGTATGTGGGGCAGGATCCCCAGAGTACATCCGAAGGCTGCCAGAAAAGCACTGCGTTTATTTCCGGACAGACTGGTTGTAACTGTATATATAACTCCTGTTCCTGGTATGATGATAACAATCAGTGATGTCGCCAGAAATCCTAAACTAACCATTTTCTACTCCATATTGTTTAATTTAAACTATTTCTACATAAAATGGAATATTATGAAACAAGCGTTCACCAAAACTGAGTCATTTCTATCCAGTATGTCGGATTACTGCTTTTTTCCGTACTTCGGAAATAGACTCATATTTGACGGGAACAATAGATGCCCGTCATGCGGGTATATCCAGAATAAGAATCCGTTTCCCGGGGATTCTGTTTTAATTGCAAATTCTGATGATGAAGTTCTGCTTGGAAAACGAAAAGGAGAAGCCGGGTTATGGTGTCTGCCATGCGGGTATATCGAAACAAATGAGAATTTCCTTCAGGTCGGACATCGGGAAGTATTTGAAGAAACCGGATTGAAGATTGAAATAAAGTCTATCATCAATGTCTGTAATAATATCATTAAAACCGATCTGGAAACATTAGTGATCGTACTTAAGGCTGAAGTTTTTTCAGGGGATATGGTTCCGGGTGATGATATCGTTGAATTGTGCCGGGTGAATTCAAATAATATTCCCCGGCTGGCTTTTCAATCAGATAAATATATCATAAACGAATATTTTAAAGGCAACCTGAAATATCTTGGAATTGATGAAGCTTTCAGGAAAATATAAAAAAAAGACTAACTAAGATTTATCTTAGTTAGTCCATTCACATGCCGCCGAGGGGAATCGAACCCTTGACACGAGGATTTTCAGTCAGCCCCCTACGATTTATCGCTCTTTAAGCGCCGTAATCAATTTTTATCTATCTTATCATATTATAAAGAATTATCAAGTATTTTTGTTTCTCTGTTTATCAGGATTAATCCCCATTTTGGTGACAATATTGTGTCAGAGATATCTATCTATTAGACATAATTTTGAATTTAAATAACTATCCAGCACCATGTTATAAGGAAGGCGAGACGCTATATCAAAATTATCTTGAAATTTATCGATATGACGGTCATTTTCTTTCTTACACTTTTTTTTGATATAAAAAGTACATTACTTTTACTGGATGTTAGGCTGTATTATTTTCCCCAGTTGTAATATGGTCAAACATTTATGTCTTTGTAAAACCACTCCCGTCTCTCGTGAGTTGAAAAGCTTGGAGTGGTATAATATTTTCTCTGATTTTATCATAGAGGAGACTTTTGGAGTAGGGAAAAGACGACTTCCGTTTGCCTCCAATACAAACTGTTATTGATCCGAATATTTAATTGAGATATTAAGAAAATCTATATTCTTTTCTAAGAAGATTGCAACTATTTGAGGATCAAATTTTTTTCCAGATTCTGATTTAATAATCTTAGTTGCTGATTCATGTGAGAAAGGTTCTTTATAAACTCGTCGAGATCGAAGTGCATCATAGACATCTGCTAAACTAACTATCCGTGCTTCAATTGGAATTTGAAACTCTTTTAAACCATTTATATAACCTGACCCATCCCAATTTTCATGATGATATAAAATGATATGCTCAGCAGTTTTATGAAAATCCATTTTTTTTATCATATTATATCCGATTAAAACATGCTTTTTCATTATTTCCCATTCGGGTTCTGTTAATTTTGCAGGTTTTTTTAAAATATTATCCGGTATACCAATCTTACCAATATCATGTAATGAGGCGAATTCAGTAATCAAATCAACTTGATCGAATGATAAGCCTAGGTTGTTCGATAATATATTTGAATATTCACATACTCTTTTTATATGATTACCAGTATCATCATCTTTATAAGAAGAGGTAATCTCAAGTGTATTAATAATTTTATACATTGTGTTTTGATAAGCAGTAGTTTTTTTTTCAGCTTCAATACGCCTCGAATATTGCCATGCAACTAAAATCGAAAGGAATAATGAAATTAAGAGATATAATATTAGAATAATCCAAAATTGTCCAATTATTGACAGATAAACATTTTCTTTGGTATTTTCAAATCCGATTGTGATTATTTGCCACCAAGGCTCCATGAAATGTAAACTATATGAATTTTCGATGATGTGTAATTTGGGGTAACTTGATTTAAAATCAATTTTTTCACTTCTAAGAAGTTTATTCCTGAAATTAAATAGCTCACCTTTAGAATTTAAAAATAATTGTGAATTAACATCAAATAGCTTATCAAATGTATAATCTTTTTTATCTGTATACATAAAACCCCAAAGTTGGTTTTCTTTGGGACCTGATAGAATATATTTATTTTGATTTAAAATGTATAGTTCTGTATCAATTAAAATTTCAGAATTAATGTCATTTATCAATATTTGACCAAAATAATTAAGGATTATTGCACCAATAAAATTATTAGAATCATCATAAAGAGGTAGCGAAAATCTTATCATTGGTTTTATTGGGGTTTCAATTTCTTTATTCTCAATATTTAAGTCACATGGAGAGATAACAATTGTATAAGCAGGTAAATCTTTTAACATAGAAAAGTAGTACCGATCACTTTTATTTTGTAAAAACTCATTCTGTACACTAACCGGGGTACCTTTATTATAGTTTACTCTAATCACTTCCTGACCTGTCTTGTCAATGTAACGGATTTGATCATATAACCCGCTTGTTTTAGAAAATAATTGCCAATTACTTTTAAGTGTTTCTAAATCTGAATTGGTCGAAAGGAATTTGTTAAGAAAGCAAGATTGTGCGAGAAACTCTAAATCAGAAAAGATTCGATTATAGTTTAAATCAATAGTTTTCTGAATTTTTTCAAATAGTTTATTCTGATTAGACTTATAAACTGCAATAATTTGTTTTTGGTCTCTGTATTTTGAATATATCAATAGGCTTATTGGGAAAATACCCATGACTATAAAGGATAGACAGAAAATTAACCATTTTATATGTATATTCTTTTTCTTTTTCATAATTATAAATTTTGACTTAACGCTGATACTGTCTTAAGAATAAGAAGTTCTTTCATAACACATATGGGAAAGCATATACAAATTATTACTAAGATTTAAAAGAATTTCTATATATTAAAGTCTATGTATCAAGTTTCTAATGTCAACAATGATTTAATAATTAAATTGAATAGAATACTAACAATTTTTAATTGTCATTTTTTTGCATGTATTTCCATATTATCATTTGCATGTGGTGAGCTTTGCTTATTACAATAGGATTATCACAATATATAAAAACTATTGTTTGGAGGCAAAAATGAAATTTATGGAATGGAGTTCAAAATTCGAGCTTGGTATACCTGATATGGATAAACAACATCAACGTTGGTTAGAAATTCTCAATAATTTCTACGAAAAAATGGATAATGATCAAATATCAGAAAATGTTAAAATATTAATTGATGAGGTGTTAGATTATACTAATTACCATTTCAAGGAGGAAGAAAGATTCTTAACATCTATTCATTACCCAAATATTGAGGATCAGAAACAGATGCATTCAGATATCATAGATATGATAAAAGGATATAGAGATAAAGCAGAGCAGGGAAAGTTGATTATTTCTATGACGCTAACAACGGAACTTAAGAGATGGTTTAAGGAGCATATTCTCATTGAAGATATGAAATATTCACAATTTTTTTTAAATCAATAGCATCAAAATCTCTATATGCAAACTACATCGTATAAAATTAAATTAATCGACTATATGTGAGAAATGGTTAATTAGTGTTATTAAATCAACTTAATAATATAAATTATTAAGATAATCTATATTATAAGTCTGATATCGAGTTTAAAAAGGGAGCATGCTCAATAATAATTTTCTAAAAACTTTGTGATTCAATCATTATCTCATTTGGAAAATATGTTCGAAAAAATTCCATCATTGTATTTTCAAATTGTGAGGTGATGTTATACATTGAATCCAATATCTCAGACTGTTCTTCGGTTAGCTTCGTCTCGCGAAGAATTTCTAATCCACTCAACAAAACCTGAATATTATTCCCTGTGAAATGTGTCATTTTTTGTAAAACATGAAGCTTATCATCTTTATTGTCAAACTGCCCCAAAATCCCCATATCCAGACTTTTTAGCCCATTCATTCTCTCTATGTAATCGTAAATATTCTTTAACGTAAGGACTCCAATAAATATTTCATCTTTAATACAAGGCAAGGCTGTGAATCCAGAATTTAGTATTGATTTGATAGCTTGATTTATTGTGAGATCAATATCAATGACAGGCTTTCTTTTCAATGTGTCGCCTATCAATACTTTTTGTTTCTCAACTAAATCTTCTTTTGTAAAGACACCGATAAAGCATTCATCCTCCTGAATAACCACAAATGGATAAGTTTTCAATGTTCTAACTGCTGTCAGCGTTGGATCGAGAGGGGATAGTCTCGGAAAATTTTTCTCTAATAGATCTTCAATCATGCAATTATTAATCTTCAATTTCAATATTATCTACATAATATCGGACATTGAAATTTATATTGATCGCTTCTGATTCCTCAACGTTTTTGAATACATTTGTTTCCAACACTTTTAGGATTCTATCATATGGAATCTTTTTGAGCAATTTTTTGCTTATCACGAGTGTTCCAATGTTAGGGTATATTTTTTTAGTATAATCAAAGTATTCAAATTCGTCTGGTACTAAAAACTTGAATGACTCCAAAATGCCTAATCTCCCATGTCTGTATGCACTTCCTAGAACAAGGATATCAGTAACTGGTGGAATTTTTATTGTTTCAAAATCAATTCTGATGGAATAGCGTGAGTTATTCATGGGTTTGTACTCCTCTGCTAAATCTATCGTGGTTTATTGGGTATTAATTAACGTAATTTATGTAAAAAATGTATAAAATTAATAGAGATAATTGGGTGGACCCCTTATATGTTCAAATGACATTGCATAAAACTAAAAGAGCGGGTATATGTACTATGTAGATTTAGATCTTCGTGATTTTTAAGCCTATCCCCCCGGGGGGAAGAAGAGGATGGGACTGGCGGTCAACCAGTCCCAATGGCAAGTTAATAAAGAAGGATACTTTTTTAAATGAACTTTAAATATGTGAATCAATCCATTTTCATGGACTTCTGAAACTGTTCTTTAACTGTCTTCTTGCTGTGACAGCTCTTACATAATGACTGAAGGTTGAGGTAATCAAAGAACAGCTTAAGATCTCCATGATGGGGAGTAATGTGATCTACTTCAGTTGATAATCTCTTCTCACAATCTTGGCTGATTGGATTATCATTAAGCTTCTGCTTGCTCATTCGTTTCCATTGAACAGAGTTGTAAAGCTTGATATAAGGCCGGTTCTCAAGCTTTCTCTGGTAGGCTTCTGGACCTTTCTGGTATTCTTTCTGCTTCTCAAGCTTATCAAGATACATATTGTAGTGAAGAGAACAATATCCGGTATCTTTATCAGCGATTCTGCCACAGCCTGGTCTAAGACACAGCTTTTTCATACATCTTCTCACTGGTGGCTTTCACCGCTTCATTGAGGATAGTTCGTTCTTTTACCTTCAATTTGTACAATCTTTTGTGGTAATCCTTACCATCTGCCTGCAGTTTGCGGATAAAAGCTCTTATGTTCGTTTCTGCAGCTGTTTTATCATTGATTGAGGATAATTCAAGATTGGTTTGGATTTGGTGCTCAAGTTCTGTAATCACACTCTGACATAGAAAGGAATTGTTGATTATATCGAATTGTTCATCATCATAGGCGAAGAAATCAAGTATTTCACTGTTATACACCATCTTATCTTTCTTCTGGGCTTTCCTGTTGAATAAAAAATTCCAGGTCATTTTGTAAGTGTAGGTATATGGATTCTCGATATAGAAGTCCGGTCGACCGAGGTAGTATTCATAGAGTAGGAACTCCACTTCATCCCATATTTCACCATATCTGGCATAACTCAATGAAAAGTTGGTTTTATTTGTGATGATAGAGATTATTTTAGCATAAAGGGGTTTAAAGCAGCTAATAAGGATTATGAGGTTGGAATCGGAAGGGTTGGAAATGTAATTGTTTTGATGCTGTAAAATCTCTCTTGTAGTCACTTAAAGCCTTATCAATCGTTCTGAACAAATAATAAAACTTATTGATGTGACATTTCACTATAGAGAATGACAAAAATCTATCGTACATAATAGACCTCTATTTAGAATTGTAAAATTATCACAATAAATTTGATTTTCAATTTAGATCTCATAGTATTAGAAGTATGGAATCTTTAGACATTTGGCGAATGGAAATGCTTGTTGAGACGGTACAAAAACTTTCATTGGCTAAAGATATACAATCAGTTATGGAAATCGTACGTACCGTAGCCAGAAACGTTACAGGCGCTGATGGGGCTACTTTCGTCTTGAAAGATCATGATATGTGCTATTATGCTGAAGAAGATGCAATAAGCCCGTTATGGAAAGGTTCACGATTTCCAATGAAAATATGTATTAGCGGCTGGGCTATGATTAATAAAAAACCTGCTGTAATTAAAGATATTTATCAAGATGACAGAATCCCTATTGATGCATATAAACCAACGTTTGTAAAAAGCTTAATTACTGTTCCTATTCGAGTTATTGATCCATTGGGCGCTATAGGAAATTACTGGGCTGATATTCATGATCCAACTCATGAAGAAGTTTCAATTCTTCAAGCGCTTGCTGATATAACTGCTGTCTCCATTGAAAATATCTATTTTCGAAATGAATTGGAAGAGAAAATCACAGAAAGAAATACTATGCTTGAACAACTTAAAAATCAGAATGAAAAGCTTGAGGAATTTAACCAAATAATCTCTCATAATTTGAGAGCCCCGCTTTCAAATATGCTTATTCTGAATGATATGGTAGAGGAAAGTGAAGAAATTGAAGAAAAGCTTCTGTATATTGATAAATTAAAATTGGTGATAAAACATTTTTCTAATACTTTCGAGGAGCTAACAGAAGCATCACGAGTGAAAATGGATTTTTCAATCAAATCTGATTATATTGAACTTCAGGATTTTATTGAAAGTAGTATAGAGCTATTGTCTGGAGATATACAAAAAAAGGAAGCAGATATAACATTTGATATTTCTGAGTTAAAGACTATAAATTATCCAAAAGAATACCTTAACAGTATTTTTCAAAATCTTATTGAGAATGCTTTAAAGTACTCGAGTCCTAATCGTAAACCTAAATTGCATATAAAATCATTTAAGAAGGATGGGTGGTCCTCTCTGATTTTTCAAGATAATGGGATTGGAATCGACCTTACTAAGCATAAAGATGATATGTTTAAATTACACAAAGTTTTTCATAATCATCCAGATGCACACGGATTTGGATTATATATAATTAAAACACAGATAGAAGCGATGGGAGGTAATATTAGTTTAGAGAGTATTCCAGAACAGGGAACAACTTTTCAAATACAGTTAATAAAGGATAAGAATTGAAATATTATGAAAGGCTTAAATAAGCTTTTTGTCGTTGATGATGATAGCATTTATCATTTAATTACCTCACATATGATAAAAAACACACATATAGTAGAAAATGTAGAATATTTTTTTAATGGATATGAAGCGATAGAATTCTTAAAAGCAAAAAAAGATCAACCATCTGAGCTGCCTGATATAATTTTTTTAGATCTGTTTATGCCAATAATGGATGGTTGGGGATTCCTAGAAGAATATACTAAAATGAAAGAAATGATAAAAAAAGAAATTACTATCTATATTATATCTTCATCTATTAGTCCAAGTGATATTCAGAGAGCAAAGACTATGAATGAGGTTTCAGATTTTATTATTAAACCTTTGGACAAAGATAAATTTTATCAAATTGTTGATAATTATTTAAATAGTTACTGATAGATTGAACAATTGAGCTGAATCCAAATAGAAGACGTTAAGGATGATTGTATCAATTTTTTTTCGTTGATTTAGATATGAAATGTACAAAAGTATAGTGTGAAGAGTAAAAGAAAATTAATGTTCTTGATCTATCTAATAATAATAACTAAATTTGATAGATATGAGTATCAAATCATTTTTGCTCGAAGTTCTCAAGAAAATCGAAACTATCTTTCTAAAACCATCTAAAAAGATAAAAGATGTATATGAATATAAACAAGCATACTTGACTACACAATTATTGCTCTTTCTGACCATCGGTATCAATTCTGGTGTAATCTATATGACTTATTTCAGCTCCAATCCTCAAGTTGGATTAGTTTTATTTTTCTCAGAGATCCTATTCTTAATATCATATATTATCTCCAGGACCGAGTATTTTTATTACGCAGCAATATTGGGCATTTCGATACTAAGTTTTATTCCGGTTTTTAACATTATATTTAGTCATGACCATTCAGCCAATGCCATTTTATTAATCTTAATATGGAATGCGCTTACTGTCATTGTAAGTTGTGCATTATTGCCTCTTCATCTAATATTGCTTTTTGTCTGCCTGAACATAATTAGCATCACTCTCTTACCTATAATAGATAGAGATATAACTTTTAACACAATAACCCTTCCCCTTATCTATAATATAATAATACCTGCAGGGATTCTAATTGCATCTATGCATAGATCTCGTATAGAAAAAGATAGAATCGGTGAGATTCTTGAAATTAATAATAGATTGGAAGGAGAATTAATATATAAAGATACGATTCAAGACAGATTAACGTATAATGCCACTCACGATCTTCTTACAGATTTGCCCAATCGAATAGTCTTAAACGATAGGATCGAGCATGCGATCCATTCTTATAAACGTTATCCTGATCGCAATTACGCTGTAATTTTCATTGATTTTGATAGATTTAAAAATATAAATGATACTTTGGGACATCAATATGGAGACCTTTTTTTAGTTGAAATGAGTAAAAGGTTATTATCTTCAGTGAGAGAACAGGATTTAGTTTGTAGATTTAGCGGTGATGAATTTGTTATTTTACTAGAAGAAATTGAAGATGTAGCAGAAGTTATGCGTGTGATAAATAGGTTAACTGGATCGATTAAAGAGCGTGTCTCTATAGAGGGTCATAATCTAAATTCTTCAGCAAGCTTTGGAATTCTTATTGGTAAGGAAGAATATGTTAGTTCTGATGATATTTTACGCAATGCTGATATTGCAATGTATAAGGCTAAGAAAAAAAAGTCAGGATCTAGTTTTGAATTCTTTGATGAAGGAATGCTAGAGTCTGTTAAGGCTTCATTACGAATTGAATCTGAATTGCGGGAGGCTATAGAGAACGATGAGTTTATTGTTTATTATCAACCAATTTTAGTCACTGAGACACAGAAAGTTGCTGGATTTGAGGCCTTAATCAGGTGGAACAAACATGATGTTGGGCTTATACCCCCTATAGATTTTATCCCAATTGCTGAAAGTTCTGGGCTGATCATTCCTATTGGTTATAAGATACTACGAAAAGTGTGTGAACAAATTAAATATTGGGCATATAATGATAATATCGAAAAGGACTTTTATGTCAGTGTCAATATCTCTAGTCGACAATTTCAAGATTCCGGTTTCATTCATAAAATTAAATCAATAATTGATGATACTGAAGTAATGACTTCTATGTTGAAATTTGAATTAACCGAGAGTTTGATTATAGATGATTCACTAGAAGTGAATGAACAACTCTATCAGATAAAGCAATTGGGTATAGAAATGATGATAGATGATTTTGGTACAGGATATTCTTCTTTAAGTTATTTGCATTTATTCCCTATTGATATATTAAAAATTGATAAATCATTTATAGAACAATTAGAAAATGATGATTCAAATATTGTTAATGCGATAATTAATTTAGCTCACACATTAAATCTTGAGGTAGTAATCGAAGGTATTGAAACTCTGGAACAATATGAAATTATCCAAAGAATGAAATGTGACTATGTGCAGGGTTATTTCTTCAGTAAACCGGTTAATTTCGAGAAAGCAGGCAAAATGCTGAATTGAAGTTAAATTGTACAGACGGAGTCTGATGAGTTATTTTTGCAGTTAAAAACGAAGATAGATGAATTTGAATAAGATTCCTTTTTGAACATTTTATCTATAATTGGTATTCACATATTATTCCATATTCATATAAAATATAGCCAAAAGATGAATATTAAGGAATTCCCATGATAAAAAGAGCTGTATTGATATTTCTTATGATTTTTTGTGTAGAAAGCCTTTTTTCTGCAGATCTCTTCATGTACAAGTACAATAATGAAGTAATATATGCTGCAGCCATTCAAAAAATAAACAATATAGAGGGTGAATATATTGTTGGGTTGCTTGAGATCAATACCTCTGGAGATGAATGGTGGACCATATCAACTCATTCATATATAGATAAAGATTTTAACATCATTTCGAAAATAGATTTAAATTTCCCAACATTGAGGTTTAACGGTCCCTATCTTGATGCCCAGATAAACAGCCGAAATAATACGATTTTACATATGGAGAAAGTTGAAACCATATTATACAAAGGCTGTGACATTAAACTTCCTGATATATTCAACCAACAATAAGGATTTTATATTGAAACAGGCATTTTCTCAAATCAATTCATTTCAGTCCAACATTACTGACTATAAATATTGTCCATGTTGTGGTAAAGAGCTCATATCGGATACGAATAATAGCTGTCCATCATGCAAGTTTATTCAGTACAAGAATCCTCTTCCTGGAGTCTCTGTCTTAATAGAAAATTCCAACAATGAAATATTGGTGGGAAGAAGGAGAGGTGATCATGATCTATGGTGTATGCCGTGCGGATTTATTGAAACTAATGAGAATTTTCTACAAGCCGGGCATCGAGAAGTCTTTGAAGAAACAGGATTAAAGATAGAAATCAAATCAATTATAAATGTTACAACAAATATTATAAGAGCTGATCTTGAAACTCTGGTTGTCGTTCTTTATGCCTCTGTTGTATCAGGGAACATGGAGGCTGGTGATGATATTACTAAATTAGCATGGGTTAACTCCCAAAATATCCCTCGATTAGCATTTAATTCTGATAAGTATATTATTGGTGAATATTTTAAAGGAAAGTTGGAGTTTCTAAGCGTTGATGAAGCTTTTAGACGTCAAATTCAGTGATTATTTAATATTCTTCTGTTTATTAGTTGTTTTTTGTGTTTCAACAACAGAACCACTATTTTTCTCACTTAACGCGGAAAGTATCGAGTAGGCAAATTGCCTATTTCCAATCGGTTTTGTTAAAACCATATATGGTTGTATCTCTGATAGATTTTCTGAAAGATTATCATTATGATGAGCATCGATGATAAAAATAACCTTTATGGAGTCATCAATCTCCTGCATCTTTTTCACTGTTTCAGTTGCCAGGTTTTCATCATTCTTTTCTACATCAACTATGATTAAATCAGGTCTATTTAATTTAAATTCTCTTTTTGCCTGGTCATAATCTGAATAGATTTTATCAACTTTTAAGCCCAGAGCATGTATCCTGATTTTCATATAAAGGGCTAGTGGAAAGTCTCTTTCAATTACCATTATCTTATCTATACTTCTCAAGGGTTTCTCCTTTTGAAATTAAATATTAAAGAAATAAGTTGAAGGCTATGAAGAAATGTAGTAATTGAATTTTAATAATTCATTACATGAAAGTCAAATTGACATATTATGATATGACTCTTCTTAATGTTCGAATTGAAATTTTATACTTTTGAGATAATTTCTTTAAAATAATCGTTTGCTTGGTTCCAGGCGTTAATATAAGATCATTATAAAGCCTTCGGATTTCCTCATCCCTTTGAACGATTGCCGGAGTAGTTGGAATCCACCAGTTTTGACCTCCGAACCGTTTACAAAACTCCACCCAGTTTTCATACCCTGCCTTCTCAATCATCCAATCTGATACTGTCGTTGTAGGCTCTGCAAGCTTCATTCAATCTCCTTTTATAAGACGTGATCTAATGGAACCAGACCTATGATTACATTTACTTATTAATCCGATTTCTATGTCCCCGGAATGTAATTGGCTGTAAGGATTTCCCGTTTCTGCCTCTTAGCCCCATTTATAGGATGAGTCATACAAAGACTCATGGTTTTTTCATACCTCCACCAGTTATTATTCCTGGTGTAATCCTCAATAATGTCTGAGGGGTATGAGCTGAGAAGGAATTTCCCCTTGATGTTTGATAGGGTTTCAAGCAGCTCAATAAAATCTTCCTTGGTGTACCCGTCATAATGCCCCATATCAGAATTGAAATACGGTGGGTCACAGTAGAAAAATGAACCCTCGGTGTCATAGCTTCTGATAATCCGGAGTGCCCCGGCACATTCAATTTGTACATTCTGAAGCCTGATAGCATAGTCCTCTGTGAACCCTTCACGTTTGTTGGTGATAGTCTTTACTGTTTGACCTTTCCTGTCATATCCGAATGACCCGTCAAGCTTTCCACAGTAGGATTCATTCGACATTACCCACAGCGCCCAGGCTCGTTTTACCCGGTCAAACATATCCGGATTGTTATAGATTACAGTTGCTTTCCTGTGCTGGTCCCGGCTGTGAAGGGTTATCCTGATTTCCTTCTCAAGCGCCTGAAAATCGTTTTTCACGACCTCATAGAAGTTGACCAGTTCACTGTTGATATCGTTGACAACTTCTACTGAAGAAGGCTCTTTCCGGAAGAATACCGCGCCCCCTCCGACAAAGGGTTCACAATAGAGCTTATGTTCCGGAATAAGTGAAATGATAAGAGATGCCAGCTGCTGCTTTCCGCCGTAGTAAGTAAGTGGTGTTTTCATACTGTTGTAATAATCCTATGTTTTATTTCAGCATCCTCTTAATGAACAATAGAAACCCGCCGATTATCATCAAAGCAGATGATTGACGGTAGCAGAGTTTCTGTAGGTGTTTCCGCACCTGTTCGGGGAGTGCAATCCCCGGACTGCCGTCTTTTTTTCCCTGCCTACCGCAGGAGTTTGATTTATTTCATCATAAATTTGATATCTCTAAATGAATTCTCTAAACTATCATTAGGGAAATTCCTTATTCTTTATACGGTTCGGGAATGCATGTTGGCCGTCATAGCTTCCCGGGCCGTTTAATATGTTAAAATTGTAAAATTGACTCCTTTACTGTTGTTTGATTCATGTCCCCGATATAAAGTACTAAACAAGTGTTAATTGCAGACACATAACCCCTTGTGCAGGAGAGTTTCTTTTACCCAAAGGCTCTCCTGTGCAAACTATGCTGATTAAATATCGACAGTGGAGCAATCCACAGGTTTATTCATTTTCCTGTCTGTAGAAAAATGATTAACTTCCTTCAAATAAAACGCTACAGACTGTCGATTTTTACCGATGCTGTAATCCCCGGAAATACGGTTTTCAATTCCCGGGTTTCCAATCCTCTTACTCATGAAATAGAGTAACAATATGATCCCCATCCATAGATAGACATTCCCAAAGTGTATAAACTCAGAAAACGGATACAGGGCAAATGCAACAAGGAATATTGAAATACTTTCATCCAGGATTATTTTCCAACCCTTTCTATCCCCATGTACTCTGACAATATGATATGCACAGAATAGTGAAAGTAGGTAATAGGTGATCCCGGGGAGAAGGTTTTCCGGATAATCAAAACTCTGGTACATGTTCACACAACCAAGGAGCATTATCCGGAAGAACAACATTTTAAGCCGGTTTTGCATCTTATATCCTTTCCCCGGATGTCTCTGGTACCCAGTGCTTACCCATACATGCACAATCGAAGTATCCTACCTCCTCATCAATCTCAGACATACATTGGTAAACAGCACCCGCCCAATTATCACATGTGCCGCAGTGCTTCAGCTGACTTTCAGGTGATGAACCGTCTATGAGTTCCGGATACATCTGAACAAGCGTCCTGAATCCTTCAATCAAGGTGTTTATAACCGGGGTGACTACCGGTGCATAGAGTTCTGCAAATACCTCCTCAATCTCTTCTACAGCTGCTTCAGGTTTCAATCTCTGGGAATCAACCTTTGTGAGAATTGCCAGGACTTTTGTTATATGATCCGGGGAATCTGTAACTTTTTCCGGTGTTTTTGTAATAGATTTACTCATATCTGTAACAATCCTTGTGAAAGTGGTTTCATTTGAAACCTCCGGGGAGTGCTTCAAGTACAGGAGTGGGGTCTGAATATCCATGTTTCGCATCAGATACAGCAACTACCCCGAAACCGGTAAGCTTCGACACATCCTTAAATGACCAGTGGTTCTCAAGCATGAGCGTTCGAAGCTGCAGACCTTTTTCAATCCAGTCTTTCATGACGAAAGAGATATGACCTTTGCCCGCGCATCTTCTACACTTAAGGATCTCAAGCCCATTTTTCGATTCATCAACGTAATCACAGAATGCAAGTGAGATACCGTGCCCAGCACAGTCTGGACAGATATTGTCTTTCCGGAATATCTGGTTAAGCAGTTTCCGGCAATAGGATTTTCGAAATGTCCATACAGACTGTTTCACCTTTTTCATGTTCTATCCTCCACGGTTTCTTTTCCTGCAGGAGCGAGAATCACTTCAATTTGCATACCGTGAGCGATAATCACCCCCATAATGAAACTCAAAAAAGATGCAGGGAATATCAGTAAAAGCCAGGCCCAGTGAATCATGATGTTATCTACCTCCCTTGATTTCAGTTATGACAGTTTTCGATTCAGAGATAACCATTCCTTCAGGAAACAGGAAATGTACAAGGGTGATGCCACCCGCAATCTGAAGAATCAACCCGATAAGAACAATCCACCAACCAGCATTCTCCGAAACACCGAAAAAGCTACACGCAATTGCTGCAATGATTTCCGGAAAGAAAAGCAGAACCAGTGCAGCCAGTAGGGCACCCAGATTGATTAAGAACTCTTTTAAGAATTTCATGATACAATCTCCAAGCTCATCGCATCGATGCCGCTTTATCCTGCAGGGTAACAGCTTGTCTTTGCAGCTGAGCTTTTCGCTCTGCATAGTCAATGACCCTCCCTTCAGGCTTCTTTTTACTGGTGACTCTCTTAAGCTCATCAAAGAACTTCTTTGCCTCCTCTGCAGGGACTTCTGGTTCATCAAGTTTCAGTACAGGGGCAGGCTGTAACTCAATCCTGAGTTCCGGCCGGACTTTCACATTCTTCATAGCCTGTTCAAACTCTTTGGGCCCTGGTGGGGTCTTGTATTGCCAGGAGACAGTTTTTAAGACTTCAGCATATAAATACTCAATAAGTGCCGGTTTCTGTTTTTCAAGGTACTGTTTTACAACAGTCAGCTGACCTGCAGAGTAGGTCCCGTATGATCCCTGAATCTTTGATATAAACTTTTCAACAGTCAAAATAGTATCTCCTCTTCCTCCATGTCCTTGAGAGTTTGTCCCTCTACCCAGATTAACTGTGCCGCATTGAGTACCCGATCCCAAATTCCGGAGGAATTGAGCGCCGAAGGTAAAAACGGTTGTTTCCTGTAGAAGCCCTCCTGTTCCCGAAGTCTATCAAACATCTGAATCATGCCGATTAGAAAATCATCATCTGGGGATCTGGCTCTTGATTTCGCGATGAGCTGCTTGATTGCAGCGCCTTCCTTGCCGTAGTTGGTGAACTTACCTTGAGGCTGCTTTTGTTCAAAGAGATCTTTCACGCGGTTATAAAGCAGAGTATCAGGGTCAGGAAAGCTAAGCATATTCCCCAGAGGTTCTTCCCCGGAAGGGGGAGCCTCCTCCTGAGATTCAATCTCATCCGGACCAAAAAGCGCGGGAGGCTCAGCCTCTGGCGCCATATTAATACTCTTACTCTTTATCTCTCTCTTACTCTTACTCTTACTCTGTGTTACATCAGCGTTACAGCTTGTTTCACCTCCGTTACACGGCGTTTCATGCGCGTTACATGATGTTACAGCGTTGTTACAATGTAACGCGGGGTCTGTTACATCCTCGTTACATGGATTTTCTGGGTAGTTATCAGGTTCATCCATAGAACTTTCTCCCTGGTCATCCTCTGAGGAATCATCAGATTCAGATTGTTTCTTCTCCCGGTACTTCCGGACTCTTTCTGCAGCTTCACTTTCGCAACCAAGCATTTCCGGAATCTTTGTAAGAAAGATGGTCCCGTCATCCCAGATTTCAAGCAGCCTGAAAGACTTGAGAATTTCAAAAGTCTTTTCTAAGGTGTCCTTATCCTCATCGATGACCGCGGCAAGCATTGAAACGGTATAGGGTATTTCATCACTGAATCGAAGGGTGCCTTCATGATCAATGCTTTCAAGCATCAACTGCAGGTAGTTATGAACATGCTGTAATCCGTTATCCATTGCCTTGATTATTTTTACATCATGCCGCTTGAAAAAGTTCTTTTGAAGTTTCAACCAGTAGTATTTCTTATCTGCCATAGTATTAACCTTTTGTTTAATAGATGCTTTTCAAAGTATTTCCCCACCGACTTTCTGAAGGATGTTACTAACGGTCTTGAAGCCTTTATCAGTTGGGAACATAAGCTTTATTACAAGATCTTTCTTATCAAGGACTATTGAAAACTCATCCTCTTCACTGTTTAGAAGATCAAGGATTATCTTGTTATCAGAACCGGGCTCCGGAGTACGTTTCTCAGATTTATTCCCAGGCTTCTTGTTCTGAGCGGGTTTGTAATTAGGATTTGTAACACTCTCACAGTAAGCACGGATCTGTTCAGGGAGCCAGCGTTTACCAAGAAGGTTTGAGCATAACTGCAACCAGTATTTTCTGTTATACTTGCTCACGATTTTTGCGATATCAAAACTCATAGTATCAATGAGCTTCAGCGGAAGGATTCCAGCGCCCAGAAGAAACTCCCGAACCTCGTAGAAGCTTAAGCGCTTATCAATCCAGTTTGGATTTCGTCCCAGGATTTTCCCAAGCCTTGATTTATTGACTTTTATATCTTTCATAAGGTTATAGACTGCAGTACTTTCCTCAAGTTTGGTCATTTCCTTGCGCTGGATGTTCTCTGTAAGCTGTACAGCCCGGTTATTCTCAAAGTCTCTGATTACCGCGGGGATCTCAGTCCATCCAAGAAGGGTACAGGCTCTAAATCGTCTGTGTCCGGCAATGAGGTTGTATCCCTCTCCGGTTTGACTCACAACAACCGGCTGTAATAATCCCTGGTACTTAATCGATGAAGCCAGCTCATCAATCTCGATATCTGCATCACGAATGTTTCCAATAAACCGGACCTGTTCCATTGGGATATTTTTCATCTGTCCATTCATAAAATCTCTCCTTCTATCTCATCGATGAGCCTTTGTATTTCCACCGGGTTATTCTGAATAAGTACTGAATCATTACACTTCCCACTGCACACAAGTACCAGGTTTTTCTCATGATGAATAACCGCTTCCCCGTATTTCTGTAGAAACATTTCTGACTGAGGGATTCTGTGAGCAAGCTGGGGAGTACCATCCAGAAGCATTTTCCCGCAGACCGCGCACTGACCGCCCTGGATGAAAAACTTCTTCTGTTTAAGCTCCTGCAGCTTAAATGATTCACGCTCTGTCATTCTTAAGCTTCCTGTAATCATTCGCGTATTCAGATAAATCAACTCCAGACTGGCCTCCCTCGATGAAGGTTGTTTCAATGAGTATTCCCATTTCTTTAACAGTCGCCTGGCTGCTTGGCTTTGGTGTTCGGTTTTTATTAAACGGGTTAACCGCTGAAGGGTAGCCGTATTCATCTGCAGCCACTTCCTTTATTCCCTGCTTTATAAGCTCCATATCTGTTTGAAGCCCGGCCGAAAGTTCCCGGAGCATCTTGTGCCAGAGCTTGTTCTGATTGAGGCTTCTTTCCCGGTACCATTTCTTAACTTCAATGGTGAGATAATGATCAAGACATGGAGTGATGTATTGTTTATAAAAGGCCTTGGTTAGATACAGGTCCTCTCTTTCGATGGTGAAAGAGATTGTAAGCGGGTCTTTAGAGCTTGCAGGAAGGACTTTTAGTTTCAGTTTTTCCATCAGATTACAACCTTATGAGCAAACAGCATTGAATAAATCCCCCTGCAGCTCGTCAAAATCTTTCCCCCGAACTGAAACCTTTTCCCAGTGTTTGATTCGTGCCTCTGCAATTGGAAGGTAATCAGGGGTTTTATCAAGCCCGGTAAACTCTTCTATCCCTTCAAGTGCGCATGCACAGCCGGTAGTCCCTGAACCCATGAATAAATCAAGGATGTGGTTGTCTTTAGGCATCTTAACAAGCTTCACCAGGTACCTCATAACTGATAGAGGTTTCACTGTAGGGTGGATATTCTTTCTTCTGGTCTCTCCGCGCTGGTAGGCATTATCAATCTCTGATTTCCGGCCGTCATTTACCTGGAAGGATTCGAAATCAGATAGGCCTGCTTCCCGTTCTGCTTTGCTTGATTTTGAACAATAGAAAAACCGGCTTATATTCTCATCAGCCTGAGCATCAAGGTAACCTCTGGAATATTGCTCAAGGAGGATGTTTGATGGCCAGCGGCCAAGCTCATTAGGAACATATGAGACCCGCTCACGGTCCTTGTAACAGGAAACCTTTGTTTTCCCTTCATCCCCGGAAATCCCGTAGAGTTCCCGGTCGTTATTCTCAATTCTGGTTTCATCGATGTTTATCCCAGAAACTCCCCAGGTAAGTGCATTGTTTGCATAGGTTCCATCAAGAGGTTTCATAGCAAGAACTATGGGTTCATAAGCAGGTTTAAGCGCTGTTCCGTAGCCTTCCCAAATAGAACCTTCTTGTGTTCTTCCCTGGTACTTTGAAAGTTTATCCCCGGAGGCTCTGGCAATACCAGTTGAAGGGTGGTACTTGTTTCCACTGCTTATTGCATGACCGCGGTTTGAACATCCAAGCTGCTTATCAACAGAGTTTCCGATATTGTGAGACTTTGGAAACCCAGAACCATAAATCCACATCATGGTATCTTTGACAATCCATCCTGCATCCTCAATACCTGCAACCATCCGGTGATATGTCCGCGGTCCGCAAAATGAAAGAAGAATCCCGCCGGGTTTTACTGTGCGTAAAACTTCAGAGGCCCATGATTCACACCATGCCTGGAAAGCCCTGTTTGATTCCAAATCCCGGTTGTATCGTCCAGCCTCACATGCAGGTCTTCTGACTTCTTTCCCCTGGAAGGTGCTTTTATTTGTCTCAATCTTTTCTCTAAGGACTTCCGGATTGAAAGTATCCCAGGCTGAGTTCATGAACGATATTCCATAAGGACCATCAGTGACACAGGCGGTGAAAGTGTTATCCGGAACGTTTTTGAGAAAGGCTGTGCTGTCTGTTACCTGCATCAGATGACTTTTCATTGTTTCCGACCTTAGAAGGGAATATCATCCTCAAAATCGCCATAGCTGTTGTTATTAGACTGGGTGTTTGAAGGCTTTTGTGGATTGAATGAGATTATATAATCCGGCTGTTCAGCTTTTTTCTTTTCCTTGTTCTTGAAAAGTGCAAAGTTTTTGCTTCCAAGCATTAGCTCAACTGGGACTATCTCAAGTGCGCAGGATAGGTAGGTTTCATTATTGGTACTGGATTTCTTTATCCAACAGGCTCCTATTTTCAAAATATTCTATCTCCTATGTGTTTAAAAGATTTCCGGATTCTCAAGGGTTCCGGTTTGTTTACTCTTCTTTTGTTCAATTCGAAGTTTCACGGTATTTCTCAACCTCTCTGAAACTGAGTCCAGGTATAAATGAGGTTCATCTTGTTTCAAAGCTCTTATATCAAGATCATTAAGAGCCGCATATGCATCAGGCCTGATATACTCTCTGTGAGCTTCTGCAAACTGCCGAATCTCATCTGCCCTGGCTTCAACCTCATGAATGAAATCCATATCAATATGACTCTGTTTGGCTTCATCAGCTGGTATACCGATTGTTTGGTGTTTATCTTCAGGAGTCTCGTAATCCGGGGTATTGTCTGCATCTTCGATTTGGAAATCTTCTGGTTTTAAGATGTAATCATCTTCTGGTATGTAATCTGGGCTATCTGGATCTGTGACAGGTTCAAAGGACTCAGGTTTCGGCTGCATAACATCATCTGAAGAATCCTCTGGTGTGATGTTCCGGAAGTCTTCTCCTGATTCCTCGGCGGTGTAGGGCATGCCTGAAAAGATGTCGGGGAAGCACATCCTAAAACCCTGGGCTATGGCTACCTTTTTAATCATGGTGATGGGCTTGGTTTTCCATAGCGCCTTTCTTTGGTTATACTCAACAAAGTATGCCTCATGGATGAATGGTTTATCCCAGTCCTTCCGAAAGATTGTTAGAATAGCCCGGAAAGTATTATCTTTCCTCGAACCTTTAACCTCAACTTTCCATCCATCAAGCATCCCAGTCCGCTCCGCCCGTTTAAGATACACCTCATACCCTGTGATGATTGATAACTTCCGGCCATCCTGTGTATCGTATGCCAGGCAGTAGATTTCTCTTTTGAAAGGGTTTAGGTTACATCCCTTTGCTACCTCGATAAACTGCCGCTTTTCGTTATCCGTAAGGTTTGATCCGGTACCGGTAATATCCAAGTATTCGATGATCTTCTGCTCATTAATCACAGCCAGGGCATGCTCAGTGTTCATACAACAACGCCTTTATCTTTCAGCTTCTCAGATATCCTCTGTGCATGATGGGAAATCTGCAGAAGTCTTGAATCCATCTGACTTGTTGCAAGCGACATTTGCCTACTCTTTGATTCGATGAAAGTTAAACTATCAAGAATTTCAGCTGCTTCTTTTTCACTTAAGGTGATCTCTACTTCCGGCATACATACCTCCTAAAAAGATGTTTCAAAATTCTAAAAGTACTGGAACGGTCCGATTTGAACGGACGATAAGGGGAGAGTAAAACTCTCCGGGACTTTCCTGTCCCGACCCATGCTTTCCAACTGCATCACGTTCCAACCGATGATTCTGTGTTTTTAAAAAAGGTGCGGCTCATTTATCATCGAAAAACCATCCCACCTTAAGCACATGTTCAGAATGACCTGAAACAGCCTTTAGCCTCATGCACTATCAATTTCTTATGCTGATTCAAGTTCTTTGTTATTCATTATTTTACCCGCCTTATAAAAATCCGGGGCTTTCACCCGGTCCCGGAGGGCTGCAGACTTACTCAAGGTCTGCAGGCTTGGTCTTGCCTAAGTTGATGGTATTTATTTCTCAACTGGTATGGTGTTTCTCACTCATCAACAAAGGCTCACCGTATGCCGTATGGTATTTTCAGGAATCGAACCTGAGCTTTGAAATACTCATGTATTCCACCTTGATACCGCTAATCATTCCCAAAGAAGGAGTTTATATTTGCCTTCTCTTTGTTTGTTACATCTGTATAGATCAAGTCTGTGATATAAGCTGTGAGGCTTTTGTGTTTCAAAGCTCCTACGGATTCAGCTCGTTTTAGAAGATCTTCTGGAAGCAATAGATTTATTCTTTTTCGTTTAATCTTTTCGCTCATAGATACCCATTACCTCCTGAATCAATCAAGAAACAGATGAACAACCTTGATGCTGGATGATGCTCAATGAAGTAGTAAAAACATGCATCTCAGCTGTTCATCTGCAATAACTCATACAAAAAATTAATTCGAAATAATTTGTAAAACGGAGTAGTCGCCGCTTTTCGACCGTAAATAATGTTTGCATGTTATTAAGATTAGAAAACCATTACTCCTGTGGCAAAGTTTTGATAAGAAATCCAACAATCAGAGCAACGCAACTGATACCCATTGAGGGGTTGAATTTCTTTTATAACCGATTTATGAATGAGCGGATTCTTGAGAATTATTGTTATCTTCACACTCAATTGCTTCAAGAATCCATTTCTTAACCGATTCTCCTTTCTTAAGCCTTGGACGAGAATGAAAGAATGAGTCTATGATGGCTTTTTCTGAGAGTGATACATATACCGCTAATGGATATCTAATGTTGCCGTTAGGCATTTTTGCCGAATTTATAATCTAATAATTAGGCAAAAATGCAAAATAGTCAATAACTTTTTATGCACTTTTGCCTAATTTTATACCGATATTACCAATATGGACTTCTGGAAACGAGTAAAAGAAGAGATTAAAAGACAAAATACAACTCAAGATTGGGTTGCATCGAAAATTCCGGTTCGACAAGATACATTTAGCCGTTGGATTCAGAGGAATACTATGCCTAATGTCGATCAGGCTGGAAAGATTGCTTCCGCTTTAGGTGTGACTATCGAATACCTTCTTACTGGAGAAAAACAATCAAAATGGACACCACCACCGAGATATGCTGACATTATCGAAGATCTTGCAATAATAGATGAAACAGGATTGACTTCAATTCGAGATATAATTGCAGGATGTAAGGGGAGACTTCAAAAAGAGATTGAAGAGAAGCAAGAGAGAGAAAACCTCGCTTAACTCTTGGAAGAAACTCTATCAGTTTCCAATCCTATCATTTTCTCTTCAATTTGTGTCATTTATCCAGATAGAAATTGCATTATTTAAACACTTTATTTATACCATTTAAAAATACTTTTATTTCCGTCTATCAGGCGTTATTATTAATATCATTTCTATACAGATGTATTTAAGAACGAGATTCTTTGCGCTTGATGTATAGACTGCAAATTCTGATTATTCAAGAATATGCCAGGATAGAATAGTTATATTCGTCAATGGAAAAGAAAAAGTTAGTTTGATAACTATAATAATCCAGAGTCTCTTAACTACTATTAAATACCCGATATTCTGGTATTTAATAGTAGTTAAGAGAGATTGTAATGTAGATTGTTAATTATATGGAGAAAGTCTGGCTATAATATTACCATAGAATAAACGTCGCAGATTGCAGTTGAGGTAAGTTATAATGTGAACAATTACGCAACAAAGAGAGGCGCAATTTTAATATTTAGTCGGCAGAATATTTCGAAGCTTATAGACAAGGATGAAAGTAATAAACAGATAATAACTGAGAAAAAGAAGGGCTTGAGACGACATATTTATTGAAATAATTTCTGAAAATGATTTTCTGTCTATTAAGAAGTGAGCCACATTGTGAATTATGTATGTTAGATGGAATATTCAAAACTTGTGTGTACTTCAAGTTATATGGAAAAGTATTAAATATAATATGTTATCTTTACAAAAATGTAAAACGAAATTGCATTGCAAAAAATATATCAAGGAATAGTTTGTCCAGAATGGAATTTATTACGATAAGAAGTTGGGGTTACTCCAACACGTTTAGAGAATAATTTACTAAATGTTGTTGCATCTTCATACCCCACACGTAATGTAATTTGTTCAAATGTATCGAACTCCATTTCTAATATACGTTTAGCAGCTTCAATCCTCAGCTGTTGTATGTAGTCCCCTGGAGATTCTCCTGTGGCAGCTTTAAAACGACGTTCGAATGTTCTGCGTGACATAGCAGCCTTATTAGCCAGATAAGAAATTCCTAAATGTTCTGAATAATGAGATTCTATATAGTCCTGTATTTCCCAGATTTTCGTATCTCTATGATCTCGTAAGCCTTTGAAAATAGCATAAGCTGATTGTTCTGTAAAAGAGATATCGTGAACTAAAATTTTAGCATAATTCAAAGCAAGAGCTTTTCCATAAAGCTTCTCAACTAAATAGAGGCATAAATCAAGAGCTCCATGACTTCCTCCTGATGTAAAAATAGTTCCTTCATCACAAATCATTTTATGAGGCTTTACATGAATTTGGGGGTACCTTTGTGATAATTTTCTTGCTGATGCCCAATGAGTTGTTGCAGTCTTTCCGTTTAATAATCCTGTTGATGCTAGAACAAATGTACCTGTACAGAAACTGGCTAGCATTGAACCACTAAGGTGCATTTTAAGTAACCATTTACGGATTTCTGGCAAAAACAATTTTGTTTCATCTTCCGAATATAATGAAGTAACTATGACTAAATCAGCTTTTTTGATTTCATTCATCGAAGTATTTACTTCAAGCCTAAAACCTCCCATACACTGAATATATTCTCCTGATGGTGAAACTAAGTCTACGTCAAAAGGGGTTGGATTTTCGTTATTCATGATTTTGTTAAAAATTTCAGGAGCATTTTGGAATACATCAATAGCAGAAGAGATAGACATGAGAGGAGTTCCTGGTAGTGCCAAGATTATAATACGTTTTCTTTTTTTGTTTAAAGTGACGTAATTAGCCATAATTTTGTCAAATATGACAATTTTTAAATCTCCTGTCAAGATGTACTATTGGGAAAAACAAATAACTATCAATGAAAGAATAGTTTATGGAGGATCAAATGAATTTTAAAGAAATGACAGCTCCTTGTGGAATCCCCTGCTTTGAATGTGGCGCATATAAGGCAACATCTAATGACCAGATAAAAAAGCAGATATCTAATAAATTAGGTCTGGATTATGAAAAATCAGATTGCCATGGTTGTCGAGATCGAAAAGGAATCGGATATTTCTCCGAGCATAATAATGTTTTTCCTAATGGTAAATGCTTATTATTAAATAAAAAGGGACAGTGCTTTATTTATCTGTGTGTAGAGCAAAAAAAGATTCATAACTGTAGTGAATGTGATAATTTCCCATGCGATAAATTACAGCCTTATGCTGATAAAGCAAATATTATACCTCATAATACAAAGATCTATAATTTATGCTTAATAAAAAAAATAGGACTGGAAGAATGGGCGGAGAAAAAGGCTAAAGATGTCATGAAAAAATATATGTCACAGAAAATTGATCAAAAAAAGTAAAAAATATATCGGAAAAATAATGACGATCACAGACTGTAATAAGTGAAATTGCCATATCAAAAGGTAAAAGATAAGTAGGTAGAGATAATCTTATGAGAAATGAAAATATCTGTACTTCATCAAATAAAATACAGAAAGATAACATGAGAAATGCAGTTGTCGCCATCTATTGTCACGGTTCTGGCGGAGACGTTCCGGCACTGATCATGCCTCCACTCCAGAACCGCGCCAATTCCTTCGCCTGCGGCTCAGGATCGAGGGCGCAACTGATTTCGTCGTTATTTGCACAAAAGATAACGTTCAGTAATTTGGTTAACAAATGTCTAATAGATTATTCGAAAAATAAAAAATTATTAGAAGGATTGGATAGAATCAATAATTTGAATAGTATAAATAAACTATAAAAAGGTTAATAGAGATTTCTGAAAGATATATAGTTTTAAGATAACCTTTCGTAGTATTTGGAGGAAATAGTGTTCAATATAAGTTTTTTAGTTACTTCATTAGTTGTTATTATTATTCCTGGAACCGGTGTTATTTATACAATAACAACAAGTTTATCTAGTAATAAACAACGTGCAATCTTGGCTGCTTTTGGGTGTACTTTAGGAATAATACCACATATTACTGCTGCAATTCTTGGCATATCCGCAGTTATGAACACTGGAGCTATTATATTTAAAATAATAAAAATTATAGGAATAATATATCTTTTATACATAAGTTTAGGATTACTTAGAAATAAAAAACTTATTGAAATTCAAGATAAAGATAAGGAAAATTATATAAATATAATTATTAAAGCAGTACTTATTAATCTTCTAAATCCCAAATTAACATTATTTTTCTTCTCATTTTTACCACAATTTATTGATATAAATGATGAAAATTCCAAGATCAAAATGATCAGTTTGGGTTTAATATTTATGGTATTAACATTTATTATATTCTGTATTTATGGATTACTGGCTAATCTGTTTAAAAAAGTATTAATGAAATCTCCTATAATTTTAAAGAGAATCGAGCAAAGTTTTGGAATATTGCTAATAGGATTTGCTGGTAAATTAGCTTTTGAGGATTAAAAAAAATAATTAAATTAGCACATAACAAGAGATTTGGAGTAGTCAAAACCTTTGACACAGTTCTGGCTAAAGACACTCCGCGCTGCTCGCACTACGTTCCAGAACTGTGCCATGCCTCGAAGACTCGGTCGGTTTTTACAGTTGAATGAGGAAACGGATAAATTAAAATATTGTGTCAATAAAAAAATAGGAAATCATTAAAATAGGGATTACAATAAGGAATCCCAATGGTAGCGAAGATTTAAAGAATATATAATAAAACACTAAAATATCTTGATAATCTTTATAGTATATAAGGACGCAACTATGGAATTTAAACAGGTAATCATGAGAAGACGAACCATACGTGATTTTTCAGATCAAGAATTAGATATTAATGTAATAAAAGAAGCAATCAATGATGCCTTTCTTGCTCCAACTTACGATCATCTAAAACAATGGTATTTTTTAATAATTGATGATTTTGAGCAAAAGGTTAAACTTACTCAAACAGAAGAGATGTATGAAACAATATCTGAAGAAATGAAAGTATTGTTTAAGGACCATGATCCAATCGCCCAAAAGATGTATTTTGATGCAATTCCAAAACAGAAACGAATGATCTTGGAAGCCTCTTTATCAATTGTAGTAATATATAAGCCAAAAACAGATATTAAAGATGCTATCCGAGTTTATGATATTAATGGATTTGCTTCTATTTGGTGTGCAATAGAAAACCTATTACTTTCATTGGCTGAGAAAAATATATTTGGAGTAACATTTATTCCAAAAAATACTGAAGCTGTTAAAGAAATATTAGGAATTCCAAATGAATTCGAGATTGCATCGATTATTCCTATTGGATATAAAAAAGATAGGATCAAAGAAATTCCACAGAAGGAATTAGATATTAATCAACATATCCTAACAAATAGATGGAAATAGAAATTCTTAACTTATCAGTAAATCTATAACTTTTATAACCCCAGTGGAAGTAAAAAAGTATGTTTATATGAAGAATATAGTATGTTTCATTTAAAGTAAAATTGTGAATGTAGTATGATATATAGGAAAAACTATTTATAACAAAAGTTTTGGAGCAGTCCTGGCTATTGTCATGATTCTGGCAGAGACGTTTCGCGCTGATCGCGCTCCACTCCAGAATCACGCCAATGCGCGTGAAGACACGCGCCGTCAGGCAGCTCAAAACGTCGTTAAATGGCAGACGGGTATATATCACATTCAGGTACAATTAATACTCTTTTAAATTTAACGCATAGATAATTGGAAATCTTACATAAATAACGGAAAAAGCTTGACAAAGCGACACTGGTGTCGTAAATTGAGTTTCATACATAAAAAGACACGAGTGTCGTTTTTGTGTATGAAAGGAATGCTATGAACAAGGGGAAAAATACCAAAGAAAATATTCTCGAGAAAGCATATGAACTTTTCGCAATTAAAGGATATGCAAAAGTAACAATGCAAGATATTTGTGAATCTACAGAACTAAGTCGCGGTGGACTTTATAGATATTTCTCCTCGACGAAAGATATCTTTATTCAAATTCTAAATAGAGATATTGAGATTAATAGTACTGCGGTCAATGAGGCTATACAAAATAATTTTCCTGCAATCGATATTTTTCAACATTATTTAAATCATGAAAAAAGGGCTGTATTTAGTAAAACGAAAGGCTTTTATTTTGCAATTCATGAATTTGCTTTCATAGAACCAGATTATCAAGAATATTTCAATGAAAGAGTTAGAAACTCATGCAAAATATTATCAAAGATTTTTAGTTATGGTCAGAGTAGGGGCGAGTTCAAAAGTTTTGATATTGAAGTCGTCGCAAAACATATTCTTCACTTTTGGGATAGCTTAAAAACTTCATCAACCATTTTAATAATGACTGAAACTGAAATCGAGAAGCATATTGATTTGATTAAGGAAATAATAATATGAAAATATCAATTTTTAACGGAAGTCCTCGTGGAAAAAATAGCAATACTAATATAATTGTAAATGCATTTAAAGAGGGGGCTGAGTCTTCAGGTGCAGAAGTAACAAACTACTTTTTAATTGATAAAAAAATAAATCATTGCAAAGGATGTTTTTCTTGTTGGCGTACAGAATATAGCCAGTGTGTATATAACGATGATATGAAGGAACTGATTGACGCTTATAAACAGTCAGATGTTGTTTGTTATGCCACACCGGTTTATACATGGGATATGACTGCTTGTCTTAAAAACTTTATAGACCGATTGATACCATTAAAGAGTTTTGCTGTAGTTGAAGGTAATGGTAATTATGATATGCAGAATAAAACAAACAAGAATCCTGATATAGTAATCATATCAAATGCAGGATTCCCTGGTGATAATAATTTCAAAACAATAAAGAAAGTGGTTGCTGCTGCCAATCCTATTCTGGAAATATATCGAAATTGTGGAATGCTATTGCAAAGCAAAAAAAATGATGTAATGGAAATGGTTGATAATTACTTGAATTATGTTAATAAAGCTGGGGCGGCAATCGGGAAAAAAGATAATGTTTCAGAAGATGTTTTAGATGGACTTCGTATGGAATTAATGCCAGCAGAAAGATATCTCGAATATATTAGTGGAAAGTAAAATGAGGACAAAAAAAGAACTTAAGGAAGAATATAAGAAAAGGAAATCTCAGATGGGAGTTTTCCAGATAAGAAATATTACCAATAACAGGATATTGATTGATAGTAGTCTGGATATGACCTCAAAATGGAATAGACACACATTAGAATTGAAAATGGGAACTCATCAGAATAAACAACTATTGAAGGATTGGAATGAGATAGGAGAAGAGAACTTTATATTCGAGATTTTGACGGTTTTAAAGGAAACGGAGCAAAATCAAGTAAATTATCGTACAGAGTTGAAACTCATGCAAGAATTAGTTATCGAAGAAATCCCATCAAATAATTTCTATTAACCTATAGATGCTATAGATAGGGTAAATTTATGGAAGAACAAGAGATTTCGAGTAGTCAAAAAGAAAAATTTTATAGTCCCAGTTCTGATTCCAGGGACTGATTGCTGATTATGTTAAGAGATAGTACTCTAAAAAATAAAAAATAGAATATTGGTCAATGTTAAGATTTTAATTTATCTAATTGAATTTTCTCAACAAATGATCTTTCTAAGAGAGTAGGTTTCCCATCATGAATTTTAATGGTGATCTGTATCTCACCATATTGCTCAGTCTTGATTTTATCCTCAATCCAGGATGAAAGTTTTGATATTCCAAGATTCATTCTGTACCTCCGAGAATAAATTGGCTGAAATAGCTGAATGGAATTAGACGTCTGCTGCCTATTGATATAGAAGGTATCTCCCCAGATTCAACCTTTCGATAGATAGTAATCCTAGATACCCCAATGAGTTCTGATAATTCTGTAACTGTTAATGCTGCACGTTTTAACGCTACGTCTTTGGAAATGTTCTGTGGTGTTGAAATCATAATACCTCTGTTAAAATGATTAACAGACGTAATGGTAATCTAATCTTGATAACTGCATAATAAATCTACATTGAAATTGAAATAATTTGCAATAGCTTCCTGTCGCAAATTTTAAAAATGCGAGCATTTGTGCTATACAGCTTTTTGTCGGAATGCTATTACTTTATTGAAAATTTCGCCTGTAACCATTTCAACATCTGATAGATCATCTGTATGATAATATCTCTGAGTCATTTCAGGGCTTAAATGTCCGGTGAGTTTTTGTATTTTCTGAAGTGGTATCCTTGATTCAACTAAAAGACTATTAAAGAAATGCCTATGACTGTGAAAACTAATATTTCGAGATTTTCGAAGTTCTTCAGTGATAGGTATATCCAACTTTGTGAGCATCTCTGCAAAACCTTTTGTTAGCTTGATATGTTCAATTGGTTTTTCGGGATATCCTGGACAAAATAATAGATATGCATCTGGATGTTTATATGGAGATTCTTCCAGTAATTCTGTGATAACTGTCTGAATAGATTGTGGAATTGGGACAGCCTTTGTTTTCGAGCCGTTCTTTAAACCTGATTTATATGTGCGCGTTCGAGTGGACCATGAGCCCTTGATTTCTAAATATCCTGGTTTTATATTGTTCCTCTTTATTCCCAACACCTCTGATAATCTGAATCCAGTTGCCGCGCTTATAAGGTTACCCGCGTATACTCTTTTATCTGTCCATTCTAAAGAAAATAGTTCTGAAACTTCTTCTTGTGTTAAGATGCCTCTTTCCTCCTGATTCAAAGCCGCTCTCTCAAATCTTGGCATATATCTGAGAAGACGTTTCTCTTCTGCTGATTCAAGGATTGCCTTTAAACAGCCTAGTACCTTATTGATTGTGCTCCCCGCATATCCTTCAGAGTAGAGTTGATTTCGTAGATTTTTTACGACGACTGTATCAATATCTGTAAGATATAGATCTCCAATTCTATTTTCTACATGACAAGATGTTAAAGATTGATTCCTTTTGCAATGATCTTCAGAGAGACGCATTCCAGCACTTCTTTTGTATAAGGCCCAGTCTCCATTCCAGGAGAAAAAGTCTTTAGAAAATTCCTTCAACTTAATATTTTGTTTCTCTGAAATTCGACCAGTTGAGATATATTTCCAGGCTTCAATTTCTGCAGCTTTTCTATTTGCCTTTCCTGTACTCCGGCCAGCAGTATATTTACCATTCATCTGAAGGAATTTTGCGTAATAAACTTTTTTTCCTGATTTTAATGTTCTTTTATAGAGAGTGAAGGGTAATCTTTCCAGCATCGTGTACTCCAATTCTTCTGATAGTGTCATTTTGGTGACACTTTAGATGATTTTGTTACGACGCCGGTTGTCCGGTAGTCTGTAAAAAGGCCTGTAATTCATTATAAGTTAATAAATTACAGGCTTTTAATGGTTTGCCGCCGAGGGGAATCGAACCCTTGACACGAGGATTTTCAGTCCTCTGCTCTACCGACTGAGCTACAGCGGCAATGGAGTAATTTATACTTAAATGCAGAAAAAATGTCAATAGATATACGGCAGAAAACTTTGCTTTATAATTTATGAAGCTTCGGTTATAATCCGCCTATGAATGACAGCTCCATATCCGCGGAACAGGCTTCACTCGATGTCATTATTCCTGTATTCAACGGTTCGGAATATCTTTATGAAACATACAGTAAACTGAGCTCAGTACTTGCCGGATGCGGAACGGACTACAAAATTATCTTTATTGATGACGGCAGCTCCGATGGGTCTGTTTCAGTGATGAAAGAAATTGCGTCAGAGAACATTCAGGCAGGATGGATTAGACTTGAACGGAATTTCGGACAGCAGCCTGCTACGATCTGCGGTATGAGGCTTGGCAGGGGCGTTCCGGTTTTAACAATAGATGATGATCTTCAGCATCCGCCCGAGCTTATCCCTGATATGCTCAAGCTCCTGGGACTTGGGTATGATGCCGTTTTTGCTGTGAAGGGTATAAATGAAAAAAGGACTTTCGGCAGCAGAATGCGTGATCTCTTTTTTTCATATATTACCCGTACCGGCAGTGTCAAGGTTTCAAGCTACCGTCTACTCGGGAAAAATGCTGTGAATAAATTACTTGATTTAGAAGGTGATGGATTCTATATTTCTGCCGAGGTTCTCAGAGATAATGAACTGAAGGCATCCAACGTGTACTACTCCGGAACAGAATTACGGGGCCGGCGGGGCAGATATTCTGTTCTGCGCAGATTTATACTGTTTGCCGGACTGATATCAAAATATACCTTCAGAAATTATCGAACAGACACGGGTTGTAATACTTCCGGTTCTGTTCAGTGTACAATCGCTGAAAAGGGAGGCTGTCTTTGCTGATTCATATTCTTGGCGGGGGCTCCGGGCAGCTCAGCCTGATAAGCAGATGTCGTGAGCTAGGCTGTAAAGTCTCGGTTTCCGACAGAAATCCGGATGCTCCGGGCTGCCTGCTTGCTGATAATTTTATTGAGGCTTCAACATTCGATGCGGAGCAAACCGCGGTTGCGCTTACCGCTTTTATGAGCCGGTCCGGGGAGCATATTGACGGTATTATCGCTGCTGCAACCGATCAGCCTGTACTTACTGCAGCAATTGTTTCAGAATCACTCGGCATTCACTATCATCTAACCCGGCGGCAGGCAGAGCTTGTAACAGATAAAATCGAGCAGAAGAATTTTCTGAAAAGCCATGGGATTCCATTACTTCCATACCGGGTACTCGAAAAAGGCTTAAGTTCAGGGGCTCTTGATGGAATGGCGTTTCCGGTTGTCTGCAAGCCGGCGGATTCCCAGGGGCAGCGTGGAGTTATACTAGCGGGAAGTCCGGAAGAGGTGAGTGACTTCTACGGAGAAGTAGAATCGCACAGCAGGAGGCAGGGGATTCTTGTTGAGGAGTATTACGAGTCGGAGGAGGTAACGCTCAGCGGATGGGTTGAAAATGGAAGGCTTCATGTATTATCTCTCACAGACAGGGTCACCATACAGAACTTTCCTCATATCGGGGTCTGTATTGCACATCATTATCCATCGAAACATATGGATAAGCTTGAACAGATACGGAGTATTGCCTCCCGTGTAATCGAACATATCGGAATTAAATCAGGTCCTGCATACATGCAGTTTCTCTGCGGCGGACGCGGAGTTTTTCTGAATGAAGCTGCCGCCCGGCTGGGCGGGGCATATGAGGACCGTTTTATACCCTTTATCTGCGGAACGGATCTTCTTGATCTGAGTATAAGCCTTGCAACCGGGCAGCTGGCAGGGAAGAACATTATAAATGAGCCTGACTTCAATAAGATTGACAGGGTTGTTTCACTGCAGATGTTTTACTGCTGCGAAGGTGTGATTAAATCATGCTCTGGAATGAATGAGGTTCTAAGCCTTGATGACGTTACTGCCGGAGGTTTTCTTCAGTCTGAAGGAACTGCAATAAGGCCGATGCAGGATTCGACTCAGCGTGCCGGATATTTCCTTGTCTGTACAGGATCCAGGGAGGATGCGGATGCTGCAGTTTCAACGGCATATAAAAATCTTGAGATCCGCGACCTGCATGGGAAAAATATGATAATCTTTGACAATAAAATGCTTTTCGGGGGCTATAGTGGCTAAAAAATTTATTCCGCTTATTTTACTTGCAACAGCTTTTCTTTCGGTTTCATGCTCAAAAGAAGCCTCTATAACAATAGCAGAGCAGTACGGGCTTGCCTATGCTCCGCTTCAGATAATGAAAGCGAAGGGATTTCTTGAAAAAGCAGTGCCCGGCCTCACGGTTAAGTGGGTAAAGCTTGGAAATACTGCTGCTATAAGAGAAGCCGTACTTGCCGGTGATGTTGATGCCGGTTTTATGGGAATTCCCCCTTTTCTAATCGGCTACGATAAGGGGATGGAGTGGCAGCTTGTCACCGGCCTCAGCATCTGCCCTGTGGGGCTTGTTGCAGATCCCAACAAGATTCCGGATCTTTCTGCACTTGAACCCGGACAGCGGATTGCGCTTCCCCAGCCGGGAAGCATTCAGCACATACTGCTGTCTATGGCTTCCGATCGTGAGTTTGGAAATGCTGCCAGATTTGATTCAAGCCTTGTAACAATGAAGCATCCTGACGGTGAAACCGCTCTATTCTCGGGTTCTGTTGATGCTCATTTTACATCACCTCCCTACATTTTTGATGAAACAAACGGGAATAACGGCGACTTTGAGATTATCCTCACGGGTGAGGAAGCTTTCGGCGGGGAGTTCACCTTTATAGCAGGTATGGCATCAAATGCATTTATAGAAGAAGAGCCGGAACTGCTGAATGAATATTTAAGTGCATTGGACAAAGCTATTGATTTTATAAGTACTAATCCGTCAGATGCTTCAGAGATTCTCTCAGAGTTTTATGACATCCCCGCAGATACAGTTCTTGCATATCTGTCTGAACCCGGCTTCATCTTCACCGACGAGGTTAAGGGGTATGAGTGCTTTGTATCCTTCATGATTGAGCAGGAATACCTTTCCGGCAGCAGATCTTATGAAGAGGCTGTTTATCAAAGATGAAAATCAGCCGGTATACATTAAGCAGCGTGATCTGGTTCATTATATTGCTGGCTGCCTGGGAGGCGGCTTCAAGAAGCGGTATCATTTCTCCACTTATACTGCCTAATGTTGAAAATACCCTGCTTGCATTTTTCACCAATCTTGTTTCCGGTAATCTGGCGGCAGGCACAGCAGTTTCTCTGCTTTTTGTTCTTTCTGGTATATCTGCAGGGATAATCGTCTCGGTTCTGCTAGCTTCGCTTTCTTTTCAGTTCAAATTAATCCGGAGCCTCGGTAATCTTCTTACTGCAGTTTTTCATCCGCTTCCCGGAATTGCACTTATGCCGCTTTTTATTCTTTTCTTCGGTATAGGGCGGCTGACTGTTCTGATGGTTATACTGCATTCTGTCTTATGGCCTTTGTTCATCAATATCAGTGCAGGGTTCAATTCAGTTCCTGAGCTGTACAAAAAAATAGGATATAACTACGGATTCAGCCGGACTCAATTTTTTTTCAGGATAATGGTCCCTGCTGCATTTCCCCATATTTTCGCAGGTCTCCGGACTGCATGGGCAAGAGCCTGGCGTGCAGCTATCAGTGCGGAGATGCTTTTCGGAATTACAGGAAGCGGGGGAGGCCTTGGCTGGTATATCTTCAGCCGCAGGGTATTCATGGATACTCAGGGGATGTATGCCGGGATAATCATGCTTGCGCTAATAGGGCTTCTTGTTGAAAGTGTACTGTTTAGGCAGATTGAACTTAGAACGCTGGTTAAGTGGGGGATGTCGGAGAAATGAATAAACACGAATCTGAAAATCCCGTTCTGAGTCTAAATAACATCAGTTATAAATATCCTGATGGACCGGAGGTCCTGAATGATGTTTCCATATCACTTTTTAAGAGGGAGATTGTCTGTATCCTCGGGGCTTCGGGCTGCGGTAAAACAACACTTCTCAATATAGCCGCAGGTTTTCTTAGGCCTTCAGGCGGCAGTGTTTTCTTTCTTGGCAAGCCTGATTCCTCTCCGGGGCCGGGACGTATTATGGTTTTTCAGGATATGAACCAGCTTTTCCCCTGGCTTGATGTGAAATCAAATATTCTGCTGCCTCTCAAAGGCAGTGGGGGATATTCAGAAAAAGCTGAGATGCTGCTTGAACTGGCGGGACTTAAAGGTTTTTCTGATTATTATCCCGCACGGCTTTCCGGAGGGATGAAGCAGAGAGCGGTGATCGCAAGGGCTCTTATCTCAGACCCGGGGGTACTTCTTCTTGATGAACCTTTTACCGCTCTTGATGCTCCAACCAGAAAGGAGCTTCAGAAAATGATACGCTCACTGAAAAAAGGCGTTGATTCTTCTGTACTTTTTGTGACTCATGATATCCGTGAAGCAGTGTATATAGCCGATAGGGTGATTATTCTGGGCGGGGAACAGCCTGTTGAGATCGATGTTGATATTGAAGATCGTGATAATGAGTTTTCGGATGCGTTCATAGCTCTTGAACGAAAACTCTATTCACTGTTGATGAAATAATCCTGATTTACCTTATAAATACGGAAACTTCCGTCTCCGTTTCTTCTGTGAACCAGCCTTTCCGCATAGCCCGGACTTTTCAGTTCTCTTAGCAGAACGCAGTTCCCGGAAATGAATTCCTTAAGCTCCTGATACCATCCTGACGGATTTCCGTACATTATGTTCCATACAGGTCTTGAAGCATAAATATAATCAATTTCATCAGTCATAAAGATGTAACTGATATGGTTCTTTTCTATATAGGTCGGGATATTCAGTCCTGCATCATTCAGATGCTCCAGGTTCCGCCAGTCATATAACTGATTATCCGGAAGGGCAAAGCTCAGCTGAAGTCCGCCCAGTACGGCTTCTCCCGGTTCCGTACTGTCGGCCAGAGATTCGCAGAAATCATTATAGCTCTCTTTTTCATTTTTTATATCTGAAACGATTCCTGTGATTGAACTGGCGGTAAAAACTGCAATAAGTACACCTGCCGCCACTTTTGTATAGATGCCTTTCAGACAGTTTAAAGCACCGTTTATCAGAAGCATCAGAAAGGGGACAGTGAAAAGCACAGATACCGGGCTGTACTTGCCGATAAGGAGAATCCCTGCATTAACTGCTGCAAATCCGGTCAGTGCATCACGGTACAGGCTGCTTTTTCTCAGGTTCCTGCAGAAGAGCCCTGCGATAAAGGCTGCTGCTCCGGTAATGAAAAGCGGTCGTATCTCAGGAATATAATAAGTTCCGCTAATACGGAGGAAGAGTTTGCGGTAAAAATCATCAAATCCCAGAAGCTTAACTGACAGTGTATCTGAAACACCTTCGCTAGACCCATAGCGGGGATATTCTGAAATAAAATTGAGATTCATCAGCATGCTTACAGATACAACAGCCACGGCCGCTGTTGCTGTAACACCAGCATAGCCAGCAAGCTCCTGAAGCCTACGTTTACCCTGTATCAGCCCAATTAGAATCACAAGACCGGAGGGCAGGGCGGCAAGTGCTCCATACGGATGAATGAAAAATGACAATGCTATAGGAATACCCGAAATAATTCCCTTTTTTAATGATGAAGGCTGCGAGCCTGATATAAGCTCAATTCCGGCAAGCATCAGCAGGAGGATGATAATCTCCTGCCTTGCCATATGCGCGGAATAGATAAACTGCATATCCACTGAAAGAAGAATAGCCGCAGGCAGCCCGGGAAGTCTGTAGTTTTTTGCAATGCGGTAGAACAGATACAGACAGATGCTTGCCGAAAGCAATGATAATGTTCTGACTGTCGCCAAAGAAAAACCTCCGGACGCAATAAACAGGCCTTGTGTAGCATGAAATAAAAGTCTGACTGCGTGGGGAGTCCGGTACAACAGATCGAAAAAAGGTTCAGTTGCAGCAGCATTGCCTGTCGAGAGCATTTCTCTGCTCAGCGATGCCAGCCAGGACTCATCGGTATGCATGAAGGGCCAGGCTGTAAGTACGAAAAAGTTAATTAATGTCCAGATAACGATATATATGACTAAAAAGCTATGGTATTTGTCGACATTCTGCTTCACTGAATTATATTATTGGCGTCCGGGGCTGCTGTCAAGTATAGATTTTTATCGATATTTATAAAACTTTATATTGTCTTCTGCATATTTATGGCTTATAATGAATCCGAATGCGGGCATACAACAGAATGATTTTAAACGATATAAAGTCACAATAAAATGATGTCTGCGTGAATAAAATCACAATAAAAAAGGATAGGAGGTGAGTTAATGAGCGATGCTTCTAATAAAGATGCATCAACCGGCGGAATCCAGCGGTCTGCCCGGACCAGGACCAGAAAGAAGAAGAAAAACCAGATTCCATTCGGTATAGCTACCGGTGTGATCATGTTCATTCTCGGTGCACTTCTGTGGCTGAAGAATCCTAATCTTGGTCTTTTCTGGTTTACAGGAATTGTCTTCGGATTCATCCTGCAAAAAGCACGGTTCTGTTTCACAGCCAGTATGCGTGATCCATCGCTTACTGGAAGTACAACGGTGACACGTGCTGTACTGATAGCCTTTGCCCTGACTTCAATCGGTTTCTGGGCAATCAAATACGGGGCTTTCAGACAGGGACTTCCAATACCGGGTCAGTCTTACGTTGTTCCTGTGAGCCTTGCAACGGCAGCAGGTGCATTTATTTTCGGTATAGGAATGGTTATCGCCGGTGGATGTGCTTCCGGAACACTTATGAGAGTAGGTGAGGGATTTATGATGCAGATCCTTTCGCTCGCTTTTTTCGTCATCGGCTCCCTTTGGGGTGCTCATGATTTCGGATGGTGGAAACTTAATGTAATAAGCAACGGCAAGGCGATCTTCATGCCTGACGTTCTTGGATGGGCGGGTGCGCTTGTTGTCCAGCTGCTTATAATTGCCTGCCTGTTTATCGCTGCGGATAAATGGGAAAACAGGAAAAATGAATCTTCGCAGCATTAAAATTAACACTATATTAGAGGAGAAATAAAATGGCAGAATATGAACTTGATTGTTTGGGAGAAGCTTGTCCGGTACCCCTGGTAAAGGCAGAAAAAAAACTTGCGGAACTCGCAGTAGGCGATCTGCTGATCGTTCAGATTGATCACAGCTGTGCAATGAAGAACGTTCCGGAATGGGCCAGAAAAGAGGGTCACAACGTTGAAATTGAAGAAGTTGATGACGGTGAATGGGAAGTTATTATTGAGAAAGTAAAATAATTATGGCTTTAAAAGATAATAAATTTTATAAGCTCTGGTTCAAGGATGCCTGGCCCTATATTACGGGCGCAGTACTTTTATCAGTATTTCAAATATATACACTGGCAGCTACAGGAAGCCCATGGGGTGTATCCGGGGTTCTCGCAAACTGGGGAGCATGGATATATGAGGCTGTCGGCGGAAGTGTTGAAAAATGGTACTACTTTGCATCCGAAGGTGCCCAGAGAACGCTTGAAAACGGATTTCTGAACCATCCGGGCAGCATGAGGAATATCGGAATTATCATAGGCGCTCTTTTTGCCAGTCTGATGGCAAGCCAGCTGAAGATAAAGAAGATTAAAACCTGGAGACAGGTTGTTGCGGCTATCCTCGGCGGACTTGCCATGGGATACGGGGCCAGAATCGGTTTCGGCTGTAATATCGGTGCGCTTTTCAGCGGTATCGCTTCATTCTCGGTTTCAGGCTGGGTTTATGCAATATTCCTCTTCGCGGGGGCATTTGTGGGAAGCAAACTGCTTGTTAAGTTCTTTATGTAGGAAAAACTGAGAAACCCTTACGGGGATTATCAGGTTTTTCCGGAGATTATTTATTTTTTGAAATAAATAAACATCCACAATTATCTGGAGAAAAAATGGCTAGAGAGAAGCAGATAGAAGATTATGATGTAGTGATCATCGGCGGGGGGGCTGGAGGCCTTACTGCCGGAATCTACTGCGGAAGAGCCCGGCTCAAGACCCTTCTTATTGAAAAGGCTCTTGTGGGCGGACTTGCTACATATACTAATGAAATTGAAAATTACCCTGGATTTCCGGATGGAACCACAGGTCTCGGTCTGATGAAGCTGTTTGAACAGCAGGCCAAGAAATTCGGTGTAAAATTCAAGGGTACTGACGTTAAATCAGTTGATTTCAGCGGCGAAGTCAAAAAAGTTGAGACATTCAGAAATATCTTTCAGGCGAAGGTTGTTATTATTGCATCCGGAGGACGACCCAGAACAACCGGTGCAGAAGGTGAAGAAGAATTTCTTTTTGATAAAGGAATTTCATTCTGTGCGACTTGTGATGCTGCGGCTAATACAGGAAAGGATGTTCTTATCATCGGTTCCGGAGATGCGGCTATCGAAGAAGGTATGTTCCTTACAAAATTTGCAAACAAGGTTTATGTCTCGGTTATTCATGATGATGGGAAAATGGACTGTAATGAGATTGCAAAAGCTGAAGCACTTGCCAATCCGAAAATGGAATTTCTGTGGAATACGGTTGTTAAACGTTTTGAAGGCGGAGATCACCTTGAAAATGTAGTTCTTACCAACCTGAAGACTAAGGAAGATATAAACGTAAAGGTTCCGACCTGCTTTGAGTTTATCGGATATCTTCCGAATACTGAAATCTTTAAAGATAAGATTACAATAACCGAGAAAGGATACATTCCGGTATCTGTAAACATGGAAACTACAGCTCCGGGTGTTTATGCAGTAGGTGATGTTACTGATAAATTTCTGAAGCAGGTTGCTACTGCAGTAGGCGACGGCGCGATTGCCGGCTACGCAGCGGAAAAGTATATTGCTGAAGAAGAGATCTATCACAGCCAGATTCTCGGCAGGGACGGACTTGTTTTTGTTTACGATGCCTCGGAAGAAGGCTGTCGTGAATGTCTTCAGGAAGTTGAAGTCCTTGAAAAGCTTCTTGAGAAGAACAAGAGTCTTACCAAGATTGATATCTACAAATCAAAAGGCCTTTCAAACAGGATGAATATCACTGAAGTTCCTAAACTGGCTATTGTCAAAGGCGGAAAGATTATAAAGGTCCTTGATCAGGGATTTGATCGGGACGATGTTCTTTCCCAGCTGAACTGATGGAGTTAATATCATGAAGAAAAGACTGATTATACTGTCTGTTCTGTCTGTTTTACTTATTCTTTTAAGTTCCGGCTGCGGAAACGGCAAATATGAGGAATCAGGCTCGCTGATAATTGATGCGGATGATGCTCTTAAACTTGCTGCCGGCGGTGACTGGACGGTTCTCGATGCACAGAAAAAGACTTCGTTTGAAAAGGAACACCTTGAAGGCGCAGCAAACATTGAACGTGCTCAGATAACTGTCTCAAACCCTGTTGCCAATTCACTTGCTCCGGCTTCCGATATTGCAGCGGCTGCTTCTGCTGCAGGTCTGACAGCCGACTCAAATGTTATTATTTATGATGATAACAGCAACATGGATTCGGGCCGACTGGCCTGGACTCTTATGTTCTACAGTCATAAGGGGCAGGTGAAAATTGTTTCAGGCGGTCTTGCTGCATTGAAAGCAGAGGGTGCGTCAATTGTTTCAGGCAAGGCCTCAGCCTCTAAAGCTTCCTACAATGCCGGTTCTGCTGTTCAATCGATGCTTGCTGATAAAGCAGAAATAATGGAGCAGATCGATAAGCCTGCTAAAAATGTGGTTATCCTCGATGTAAGGACAGATGAAGAATACAATGCCGGAACCATACCGGGGTCAATTCACATTGACTATGTTCAGAATAATTTCAAAGACGGTACATATAAACCTGTACAGCATATTCGCATTCTATATAAAGATGCCGGAATAATGCCTGAGGATACCATAATTATGTACTGTAAAACATCAATCAGAGCTGCAGAAACTTATGCAGCTCTCTACAATGCCGGCTACCGTAACCTTAAAATATATGACGGTGCATGGCTGGAATGGAGTTCTGATAAATCATTACCAGTGTACAAACCTGAAATTCCTGGAGATGTCCGCATAGAAGTTCAGGATGCCTCATAATTTCAGGATAAAATTAAAGGAGAAATTTGAGATGAAAAAATTAACAGCAATTTTGATTCTGCTTGCAGTACTTTTTGTTCCTGCGGCAGTATTTGCAAACGGAGATCAGGAAGCCGCATCTGCACCAGCAACTGAAGTAAAGGCTGCCCCTCAGGTTGATACTGTAGCCGAAGCCGCTAATGCATATTTTGCGGAAATGCCCGGTTCAAGAATAATTGCATCAGCAGATTTATTTGCAAAAATGGATGCCGGTGAAGACATGCTTATCGTTGACATCAGAAGTGCAGCAGATTATGAAAAAGGTCACCTCAAAGGTGCAGTTAACGCTCCATGGGGGCCTGCAATTGCAGATGCTCTTGCATGGCTTCCAGATGACAAGCCTGTTTATGTAAACTGTTACTCAGGTCAGACTGCAGGTCAGACTGTTGCTGTTCTTAATGTTGCAGGAATTCAGGCTCAGTCAATCAAGTCAGGCTGGAACTTCGGTATTTCTAAGACTGAAGGATACGAAGCTTACACAACTACCGAAGCTGCTCTTACACCGGATGCTTCAGGTGTAAAATATGATGCAGCAATAAAAGCTGCTGCTGAAGGATACTTCAAGGCTATTCCTGATGCAGGCAGCAACATTTGGCCTGCTTCAAAGGTTAAAGAAGCACTTGATGCCGAAGATGATATTACCATAGTTTCAATCAGACAGCCTGATGCATATGCAGGCGGACATGTTGAATCGGCTATAAATATCCCCTGGGCTAAGGGAATGCAGGAAAAATTCACTGCGCTTCCCAAGGATGAAGTTATTGTAGTTTACTGCTATACCGGTCAGACAGCAGGACAGACTGTAGGTATCCTCAGACTTCTGGGATACAATGCCGTATCGATGAAAAGCGGTATGGGCTCTGCTGCAACCGGTGGAACAGGCTGGGGCGAAGAGGGTTTTCCTGTAGTTCAGTAATCAACTGCGATAAATCGAACAGAAATAGTTAGAATACATGCTGTCGGGGGATTCTCCCCGGCAGCTTTTTTTTGCCGGAAACCAATCTACAAAGAAAAGTGTAAAAATTCAAAAAAAGCTGTACTTAAAGGTAAGTTTTACTTACAATAAAAAAGTTGAAGAGGAAGGGCATTGGAAAACCATTTAACTGATTTAAGCAGAATTAACAGCCTGGAACAGGCACGCGATTATATCCTCAATCTGCTGGAAGAAAAGGACATCCTACTTGAAAAAGTCCGTGAACTTCTCAACAGACTGGATCACGCAGAGCGCCGGGAAGAAAATATCAGCTCAAAACTTCTGTATAATGAGATCACCGGTTTGCCTAATCACCGAAAAATGGACTCGGATATCGGTCCTCTCCTGTGGGGCTTTTTCAATTTATCAAATCCTCCGCAAATATCAGTAATTCTGATAAAACTGGACGAAAATTTCGACCGCTGCCGTCAGACATTCAATAATGATGTATTCAATAATATTCTTTATACCATTTCCAACCGGCTTAAAGAGCTTTTAAATCATAAAGGGCTCCTCTATCATCCCAGAACCGAGGAATTTGCTGTTTTTATTTTCGACAGCCTCCAGCCTGACAGTCTTAGAGAAATTGCAGATGAAATTCTTAAATCTGTAGAGCGGGTAATTGAAGGAAATATTTACAAGGTAAAGGTGGGGGCAAACGTAGGTATAGCATCTTTTCCCGATGACGGATTGAATAAGAAGATTCTGCTATCCAATGCTGATATGGCGTTAAAGCAGGCCATACAACGCAGCCTTCCCATTATTTTCTTCAATGAAGAAATGAGAAATACTGTCATCGGAAATATTGAGATGCAGAATAATCTTCTCTCTGCAATGGAAGTGCGGAATGAAAGTATCCTCAGCGACAGGTTTACGCTGTTTTTTCAACCTATAATTTCTGTTTCCCGTCTTGAAAGCGATAGAATTATGGTTGATAAAATCAAGGCGGAGGTTCTGATTAGATGGTGCGATGAAAACCGCGGAAGTCATCTGCCTCAGAATCTTATTGAAGTTGCCGAAGAAACCGGTCTGATTCTGCCGATCGGCAGATGGCTAATAAAATCAGCAATGGAGCAGCTTCGTGAATGGCAGGAAAAATTTCCGAATCTTCAGCTGTCCATCAATATCTCTCCCAGGCAGTTTTTTCATAAACGCTTTGCAGAAGACCTTTCAGAACTTCTGAATGAGACAGGTGCTAATTCCTCTGATATCTTTCTGGAAATAACTGAAACATGTCTTTTTGATGATCAGGATCATGCTGTAAATGAGATTGAACGGCTGAATGATATGGGATTCCGCATCTCACTGGATGATTTCGGAACCGGATACTCTTCTCTGGGTTATCTTAACCGATTCAGGGCACAGGTTCTTAAAATCGATAAGGTTTTTACGGAAGGACTTCAGGCTGAGGGTAAAAAAAGAGATGTAATTCAGTCCATAGTACGAATCGGTAAAGAACTCAATATGGATGTTGTTTTTGAGGGTATAGAGAACTTAAATCAGTTGAAATCTGCAATAAAACTTGGATGTTCAACATTTCAGGGATATCTTTTCAGTAGACCGCTCAAGATGGAAGACTTCTACAGCTTTCTGAATAATACCAGTGATGGTATTATTTCCTTGAATGGAACTGAGAATTGATATGAAAAAAATCGACAGAGCATTAAACGCATACAAACAAAATGTTTCCAGTGACATAAATGACGGATTTATAAAGACCTCGGAAAAAAGCGGAAACGGAACGCCTAAAAAGCCCGGGCCTGCAAAGACTACTCAGAAACCGGTTGCGAAGACAGGGTCTTCTTCATCCGGCGCTGATGCAGGCTACGCTAAGGCCGCCAAGTTTCTGCTGCTGGTAGGTCCTCAGCAGGCTGCGGAGGTTCTCAAACATTTTTCAGCAGAAGATGTTGAAAAGATAGTCCGTGAAATCACTGCAGTAAGGAAAATTTCAAAATCAGAATCTGCTGAAGTGCTGAAGGATTTCGGACATCTTGACCGCAAGGCCGCTGCATCAGCAAAAAAAGATTTCAACACTGAATATTCCGAAAGCGGACCTGATAAGGCTCTCAGAATGCTTACGGCAGCGTTCGGAGATGAGAAAAGCCGGCAGATTTTTGATAAGGTTCTGCCTTTCGGAGGAAGGCGGCCGTTTGACTTTCTTGATGAACTTGAGCCCGAACAGATTCTTATGGTTATCAAGAATGAGCCTCCGTATGTTATGAGTGTGGTTCTTTCTTTTTTAGAACCGCAGCTGTCATCGGCTATCATAAGCAAGCTTCCCGAGACAAGCCGGAAAGAGATAATTATAAGAATTGCAAGGCAGGGTGAAATTGCACCAGGCGTTGTTTCAAAGATGGAAGCAATTTTTCAGGAAAGAATCCGGGCACAGGGGAGGGTTGTAACCGAAGAAATTGACGGTAAATCTATTCTCGCAGGAATTCTCAAGCACATGCCGCTTTCCTTTGAGGATGAAATTCTTGATGACCTCTCGGATCACAGCCGTGAGCTTGCCGAGGAGATAAAAGAGCGTATTTATACCTTTGAGCTGGTTGAACATATTGATGACCGCGATATGCAGTACCTGCTCAGAGATTTTGATAACTCAGAACTTGCGGTAATAATCAAGGGCAAAACCCCTGATAAACGGGCTAGAATACTCGATAACCTTTCTGAACGCCGGAAAGAAATGATTTTAGAAGAATCTGTCTACCTTGGAGAGATGAGAAGAGCAGATGTTGATAAATCTACCCGAGAATTTGTCGATTATATAATAGACCTCGAACAGAAAGATGAAATCACAATTATGCGAGGGGATGACGAATTTATTTAAAGTCTGCGGGGGCGTATGGATATTGAAAAGTTAATCGACGGCAGAATCGGTGACGGAATGGTTAAACTGGGCGAGATGACCTCGGAACAGGTCATAGAGGTTCTTCAACGGCAGAAAGATGGAGACAGCCGACTTTTCGGAGAGATAGCGGTAGACCTGGATTATATTGATATAGGCAGCGTTATAAGGTATCTGGAGCAGTCCGAGGTTTAGCGTTTATTCCGGATTCTTTGAATCAAGGATGATCGTGACCGGCCCGTTATTTTCCAGATCAATCTGCATATCAGCACCGAACTCGCCGGTGACAATTGTCCTGCCGAGCAGCTTTTCCGCTTCAGAAACAAGTTTCTCATACAGAGGCACTGCCTGCTCCGGTGCAGCTGCCGGGCTGAATCCGGGCCTGTTTCCTTTTTTGGTAGTAGCATAGAGGGTAAACTGGCTGACAATCATTATTTCACCCTCAGTATCAAGAACGGACAGATTCATAAGACCCTTGTCATCTTCAAATATCCGCAAATTCAGAGCTTTGCGGATCATCCACTGAAGATCTGCTTCCGTATCATCTCTGCCGATTCCGGCAAGTATCATAAGGCCTTTTCCTATTTTTCCGCCTCTAACACTGTTTATCGTTACTTCGGCATGGTTAACTCTCTGAATCACAAATCGCATGTGCGGATATTATCATTTTGATAAGAATTTATACAGTGGAATACAAGTAATAATCAACAGCGTTCAAGACTAAATACCTCCAGGCCGACAGATAAATGGAGGCATAGCATATGAGTAATTTCAGAGTTATTGTTACAGACGACCGGCATGGTGAATATTCAATTGAAAAGGATATATTGACAGAATGCGGTGCTGAACTGGAGATCTTCGACTGCAGAACAGAGGAGGATGTCCTTGAAGCCTGTAGAGGAGCAGACGGGGTTCTTCTCAATCTGGCACCGATGAGTAAGGATGTTATAAAAAAACTCGACACTGTCCGTGTAATTTCCCGTTACGGAGTCGGCTACGATAATGTGGATCCGGCTGCCTGTACAGCAAAGGGAATATATCTTGCAAATGTACCGGACTACTGTTTTGAAGATGTTTCGGACCTGGCTGTTGCACATATTTTTGCATCACTGCGTCAGCTCTCCTTCCGTGACAGGCTTATAAGAAACGGCGATTGGAATATTGGCCGAAAAAATAATACAAGGATCAGGGGAAAGGTGCTTGCTATTATAGGGTATGGACGAAGCGGACGATGTCTGCATAGAAAGATGTCGGCCATGGGCCTCTCTCGTGTCCTTGTTTATGATCCCTATGTCCATGAAGAGGAAATCAAAATAAATCAGGGTGAACCCGCAGACTTTGCAACAGCTGTAACGGAAGCAGATATTATTTCAATTCATGTTCCCCTGAGTACTGAAACTCTCGGTCTCTTTTCAGAAAAGGAATTCAGGATGATGAAGCCGGGCGCAATAATAATCAATACCTCACGCGGCGGTATAATCGAACATCAATCACTGGTTGAAGCTCTTTCGGAGAACAGGATTGCCTTTGCCGGGCTTGATACACATCATATAGAGCCCCTGCCGGGGGATGACCCTCTGCTTCAGCTTTCAAACTGTGTTCTAAGTGATCACTGCGGTTACAATACCGAAGAGGGGTTTGTTGAACTTAAAAGCAAGGCTGCTAAAAATATAGTAAAGGTTCTAACCGGTGGTGTTCCGGATTACTGGCTAAATCCGTTTTAACCGCTTATAATTTAAAATGTAATAAAGGGGCTGAACAGTGGAAAATTATAGTGGAAGAAACAGACGAAAAGAACCTCGCTATATTGTTGATAATCTGAGGGTTACCGAACAGGGCGGAATTTCCTTAATCGGCAGGATCAGGGATATTTCCGAAAACGGACTGATGATACTTTCGGAAGAGGTTCTCTGCACAGGTGAAGAGCATCTGGTGTGGGTGGAACTTCCTGACGATCCCGGATTCTCTTCAGGCTATATGGAGATGACAATCGTATTGCTCTGGTCCCGCATCGATGAAGATCTTAAGCTTTATGCACACGGCGGTAATATTATAAATTTACCTGAAACTGCACGCCGGGATGTACAGCTGATGATGAAAAAATTTGGACTTGAAGAGATATTCTGATTTGTAATTTGATATTTGATCCACGATACTTATTTATTATCGGGCCGGAGAACAGGTTTTTATAATACGTTAAAAAAGTAACAGCTATTTCATTTTCCTCCGGTTCAGAGGTGGATCATGAAGTTTTCATTTCGTTTTTTTAAAGGGCTGAAGGGAAAGATTCAGCTCGTATTTGTCGTATCATTTCTTCTTACACTGATAGTCCTTAGTTTTATTCTTTTCTTCACAATAAAACCCGACCTGATTGCTAAAACATACAGAGAACTCGAAACAGTCACCGATATGGCATCATCCACTCTTACTGACAGTGTAAATTCATCTGTAGAGAACCATCTTGTTCTGCTCGCAGATACAGTCCGCAATTTTGCTGAGTTTGAGTATAAAAAATATACTGAGGGGCTGCAGACCGAGAGACAGGCCTACAGCAGTCTTAGTGAATTTATTCTGGATCCTGTATACGGAAAAGTCGGGGATACCGGTTATCTTACCGGAATTACAGGAGAGGGAATCCTTGAAATTCATCCTAAATCTCCCGGGGTTGATGCAAGCGGATACGATTTTATGAAGAAGGCCGTTGAGATGAAAAACGGTTACATTGAATATGAATGGGCAAACGTAGGGGAGGATGTCCCAAGGCTCAAGGCAGGGGGTATGGCTTATTTTAAACCATGGGATCTGCTTATCTGGGCTTCATCCTATAAAACTGAATTTTCATCGCTTGTAAATAAAGAGCAGATATTTAAAACACTTTCTGAGATAAGCGTAGGTGAAAAGGGATATATCTGGCTTACTGATAAACGGGGCCGGATTCTTTATCATCCGGATATAAAATCGGGAACCGAGTACAGTTCAATTATCATCGACTCTGATGTCAGAGCGTTCGGCATGATGTTTGATTCAGCACTGCAGAAGCCGGGAGAAGTTAGGCAGGGACTGATCTCGTATTCAACCGGTAACAGTTATTCAGAAGGTCAAATGCAGATTGTCTGTGAATATATCGAAGATCTCGACTGGATGGTTTTCACTCAGGTGCCGCTGATTGAATCAATTTCGGTTCTGAACAGGATTCTGATAGTTCTGGCTCTTTTGACCCTGGTCTGCATACTCCTGATAAATATCGTTGTTAATATTATATTTACCAGAATGCTTGCTCCTGTATCAAAGGTTAAGGAGGTGAGTAAACTGGTTTCGGAAGGCAACCTGTCTCTCCGGATAGATGTGAAAAGCCGTGATGAAATAGGCGATATGGCTCAGCAGTTTAATACTGTTATTGAGAATTTTTCAGCTATGCTTGTGAAAGTAAGAAAAACAAGTTCGGTACTTCTTGATTCAGTTCAGGAACTCTCTGTATCAAGTCAGGAAATTTCCAGTACATCCAATGAACAGGCCGCTGCTGTTAAGGAAATAGTCAGTACAATGGAGGACTCCGACCAGCTGTCTAAAAATATAGCTGTAAAGATAGAGGAAGTTACCAGAGTTTCAACTAATACCAAGGATGTTGTCAATGACGGTTTTTCAATCATCAAGGAAACATTGTCAAAGATGGATGATATCAGGCAGGCGAATACCGGTACGATATCTGGGATAAAGATGCTTGGTGAAAAGATCGAGAGTATCTGGGATATCGTAAATATAATTAATGGAATTGCTGATCAGACTAAGATTATCGCATTCAATGCCGAACTTGAAGCCTCTGCGGCAGGTGAGGCAGGTAAGAACTTCCAGATTGTTGCTACAGAAATAAGGCGTCTTGCGGACAGTACCGTATCTTCCACAAACGAAATAAAAACCAAGATAAATGAAATACAGCATTCCTCTGATCGTCTTATTATCAGCAGCGAGGAGGGAACCTCAAAGATTACCGAGGGCTGGGAACTTTCCAACAGACTTAATAAGCTTTTTAACGATGTTCTTTCCTCCTCGGAAATCTCTGCAACCTCGGCAGAGCATATACTCATGTCAATCAAACAGCAGGTCCAGGCCTTTGAACAGATACTGCTAACTCTTAAGCAGATTTCGGAGGGCATCGATAATTTTGTAGTTTCCACGCGTGCAACAACTGCAGCTTCACAGAACCTTAAGGAGCAGGCCGATACTCTCAGTGAAACTGTGGCTGAGTACAGGGTACGTGAAGGTATCTGATATGGACAGTAAAGAGCTGGTAAATGAGATAGAAACAGCAGGACGGGAAAGCCGTGAGAAAAAGGCTGAAGTAAGTGAAGTACTGATAAAACTTATAGTATTCAGAATTAATGAAAAAACTTACGCTCTACCGGCCAGCCTGATAAGAGAGATTGTTCTTGATGTCCCTCTTTTCTATGTTCCCTTCGTACCGCCCTATGTCCGGGGATTTATTAACAGGCATGGTGAGCCATACACAGTAATTGATCTTAATATGCTTTTCGAGCAGAAGAAACTCGAATCTTCAACATTCTTCATTCTTAATATTGAAGGGGATCAGGCCGCATTTATGATTACTGATGTAAGTGAAATTCAGAAGACTCCAGAGTCCAGAATACATAAGCTGACACTACGGGATGATCATGAGGATTTTTTTATCAGTTCGGTAACCGCTGCCGACGGCAGTGAAATCTTCATTCTTAATTCAGAGGCTGTTTTGAAAAGACTGGAGAGGGATCTTGATGCAGAGAAGGCATGATTTTCTTGAACTTTCATATGACGGGCTTGGATTTCTTGTAGATCGGGACAGTTTTTTTTCAAGCCTCTATCTTGAGCGTGAATCCGGGATTGTAGAGTTCAACGGTGATAATATCTTTACTTTCAATATGGACAGGCTGCTGGGCAGGGAATTTAAGCTGAAGGAATCTGAAAGCCTGAAGCTAGCACTGATCTGTGATACAGAAGGATATACCGAGGAAAGCCGAAAAAAATTCAGCGGGCTGGTAAAAGAACTGGATGATATCTCGACAAGATATATTGCTCTCAAGATTGGAAGCCAGGCTGAGATTAATTCAATACTGCTTGATGAGATCAAACTGATACCTGTATCGCTGCGGAAACGTCTTTTAAATGAAGGGCTTCTCGGCTGCCGGTTCCGCAAACCGGAATACCCGCAGTTTCTTATTGATCTGGAAGCTTTCGTTTTTAATTCCTCCGGCATAGAAAGGAAGGTTCCCGTATGAGAGTTTTTATCATAGACGATTCAGCCCTCGTAAGAAGCATTGTTAAACAGATTCTCTCCGAAGCTCCTGATATGGAACTCGCGGGTGAAGCGTCCAACGGTAAGGCAGGCGCGGAGGCCGTTGAAAAAATCAAGCCGGACCTGGTTCTGCTCGATGTGAATATGCCGATTATGAATGGAATTGAAGCCACAAAAGCTATTATGGCCAGCTATCCGGTTCCTATAATAATTTTCTCAACATCTGTTGATGCGGATGTCAGTTTTCAGGCATGCAATGCCGGCGCTGTGGATGTAATGACAAAGCCTGATATCGGACAGTATAACGATCCGCAATTTCTAAACGAGTTTTATTCAAAGCTGAGAATGCTTGGTTCAGGCAAGGGTATTAAAAAGTCTGAAGTCACGGCACCGGATTTCAGTAGTCTAAGAAAGGATGAGGTTTCTGATACCGCTAATCAGCAGAAAAGTATTCTGCGGGGCTTTAACCCGGCAATGATTGTGATGGGGGCGTCCACGGGAGGACCGAAGGCTGTCAGAACAATACTTTCAATGCTTCCTTCGGATCTTCCGGTACCGGTTGCTCTTGTACAGCATCTTGAAACCGGATTTGATCAGGGCTACTGCGACTGGCTGAATGAACTCTCTGCTCTAAAGGTGATCCTTGTACATGAGAAGATGGACTGTAAGCCCGGGTATGTCTATCTGGCCCCGAATGACCGGCATATTATCCTGAAAAAGGGACCGGTAATCATGCCGGACGACGGAGATAAGGTTTTGAATCAGAAACCGGCGGTCGATGTACTTTTTAAATCCGCCGCCGCCGCCTACGGCAGTGAAATTGCAGGAGTGCTGCTGACCGGAATGGGCAGCGACGGAGCCGCGGGCTGCCTGAGTATCATTGAGCAGGGCGGCATTACCCTCGTACAGGATCAGGCGACATCGGCGATTTACGGTATGCCCAAAGAGGCAGTACGTCTTGGAGCAGCTACACAGGTGCTTCCGCTAGATGAGATTCCGGCTGTAATGAAAAAGGTGGCTGCAGGTTGAGAATAAACATAGACGAATCAGAGTTCAGAACAGCCCTGGATTATATTGCTTCCCGTACAGGGATCGATCTGCCTGAAACCAACTACAGGATTGTCAGGACTTTTCTTGAAAAACAGACCGCTGAGCGGAATCTTGATATAGGTGAATATATCCGCTTCATTGAGGCGGACAGGCAGGAGTATTTTCAGTTCATTGACGCAGTAACAATTAATGAAACCTACTTTTTCCGTGAAGAGAAGCATTTCAGGGTTTTAAATAAGCTTCTCGAACATAAAGCTGCCACTACAGACCCAATCAGCCTGTGGAGTGCCTCCTGCTCGTCCGGTGAGGAGCCCATATCACTGTATCTCGCCGCAGATAAAACACTTGGGCAGGGGCGATTTAAAGTTCATGCCTCCGATATAAGTGAGGAAGTGCTTATACGCTTCAGAATCGGTAAATACAGGCCTAATTCATTCAGAGATGATGGAAGAGGATATCACGAACTGATTAGGAATCACTCTGTAAAAAGCGGTAATGACACATTAATCAGCCATGATCTGATTAACCGTATTAATATTGAGAACCGTAACCTATTTACCGCCAATCCGGAAGATTCACCTGTTTTTGATATTATTTTTCTACGAAATACAATGATTTATTTTAATACTGAAAACCGGAGAAGTATTCTTGCTAATGTTCTTGGCAGGCTGAAACCTGACGGCTATCTTTTCCTGTCTTCAACGGAAATGCCGCTCATTTCGCATGCCGATCTGGCGCTTGAAGAAGATGATGGTGTCTACTTTTTCAGAAAGAAAAGCAGTGAAGACAAGTCACCGGATGAGGCAATTGTTACGTATATAAATACTGCAATAAAAGAACAGGCTGTAACAGCTATCGCTGAAAGAGCCCCGGTTCATATAAAAGATACAGAAGAAAAGCCGGCACCGTTTATGGCCGCTCCTGATCCGGATTTGATCATTGAATATGCAGGGAACAGGGTGAATAACCGGATTTTCTATATTGCAAATGATCCTAATTATGAACTTTCACTCATACTCATCCGGATAATCCATCAGATAAATATCAGCTCTTCAGAAGAAGCTGAGCAGCTTACCTCAGATCTTGAAAAATCAGCAGGCAGCAGCAAGCTTACCGACTATCTGTACGGATACATCGCCTATATGAAAGGCGACCGGCAGGAGGCATTGAATTACTTTAAAAACTCCCTGGGCCGTGACAGCACTTTCTGGCCGGCCGGGTTCCATATTGCTGTCATCCTTTCAGGGTCGGAAACTGCAGAGGCTCATCCGGTAATAAGAAGCTGTATAGGAAGCATCAGAAAATATATTGAAGAGGGGAGCTTCAGGTATCAGATACTTCTTGAAGGTTTTAACGGAAAATACTTTCTGCGCGCATGTGAACAGTTTCAGAACAGAATGAGAGGTGCAGATGGCTCTTGATCGGAACGTGTTTATAGATAATTTTCTCGATGAGTTGAAGGATAATATGGAACTTCTAAATTCCGGAATTCTTAAACTTAAAAAGGATCCTCAAAACGAGGAGGAACTCAGCTCGGTTCTCAGAGCTCTGCATACAGTGAAAGGCTCCTCCAGAATGCTCAAATTCAGGCAGATCGAACAGATATCCCATGGCCTTGAGAACGTTTTTAAGGGGGTCAAGGAGGGCCGTTACGAGATTTCAAAGGGAGTAATACAGCTGGTTTTTATTACTACCGATTATCTTGAGGCTGCATCTGCAGCGGTAAAAAGTGAAAAGTCCGACGAATCAATCAATATCGACAGGCTGCTGAAGGTGTACGAAAGCGCCTACAACAACGAACCCTATACTATCGAGGACGTCCGTCTGCAGAAAGAGGAAAGCCTCGACGGCTCGACGGCTGCAGCACCGGCCGCACCGGCAGTGGATTCTCAGAGAGAGAAACCGGCTGAGGAAGTTATGCCTCCCTCGGCTTCAAGCGGAAAGCAGGAGCTTGCAGAGCAGGAAAGCATCAGGATAAAAATCAGCCAGGTGGACAAGATAGTCAAATCTCTGAACAACCTCATTATCCGCCAGTTCCAGTTTAAAAAGGAAAACGATGTACTCACCGAACTTGAAACCAGTTTCAGGGAGCTTGCCTCGTATACAGGCGGCGACGGCGGGCATGAGAGCAGCGAATACAACCGCAGATACACCGAATGTCTGAAACTGATCCAGCAGATACGGAAAAACTTCAGTGAAGAGCTGCCGCTTCTCGAACGCGGGACCTTCGAGGTTCAGGAGGAAATTCTCAGCCTCAGAATGCTGCCGCTTGAGCTGATCCTCGGAAGCCTTGGCAAGATGATAGAGGAAACAGCCCTGCAGATAGGCAAGGAAATTGAACTTGAAATGACGGGGACAGATATCCTGATCGACAAGGTAATCCTCGAAAATCTGCATGACCCGATAATACACATCGTCAGAAATTCCATAGATCACGGAATTGAAGATCCTGATACAAGGGAAGAGAAGGGTAAACCACGGGCCGGCAGAATATCGATAAAATGCAGTTCCGAGGGCGGGAATATAATAATCTCCATCAGGGATGACGGACGCGGTATTGATTACAATAAACTGAGACGAAAGGCTGTCGAACTCAATCCCTCCCAGGAAGAGGAGATTCTGGTCATGGAGGAGAATTCTCTTAATACTTTCCTGTTCCAGTCCGGTTTTTCAACAAAAGACAGCATAACCGATTTATCAGGCAGGGGTGTGGGCCTTGATATTGTCCGCTTCAATATTGAAAAGATTAAGGGGAAGGTAACTCTGAATACCGAACTGGAAGAAGGCAGCGAGTTTATCCTTGCACTTCCTCTCAGCCTTGCAACAGTCGAGGGCTTCTTCCTGTCAGCAGCCGGAGAGAAGTTTCTTGTCCCTACAAATTTTGTAAAGGAGCTTCTCATAATAAAGGAAGAAGATAAGCTGGATCTTCTTAACCGGAAGGCAATTAAACTGCGGGACAAAATAATTCCTGTTTATCATCTTTCATCAATCCTCGACCGTGAGGAAACAGAGGGCTTGCAGAAATACTTCGTTGTAGTCGCGGAATCTCTGGGCGAGATGATAGGCATAGTTGTTGACTCGGTAATTCAGTATGCTTCACTTGTTTACAAGCCCCTTCCTGCAAGTCTGAACAGGCTTAAAATAATTCAGGGAATAGTCTTTGATGAGAGTTTCAATATCGTAAACATTCTCTATATACCTGATGTCATAAACCGGTTCAAGCGTATGAGAAATATTGATTCAAAAAAACGCTTCTCCCTGTCCAATCGTGAATATAAAAAGGTTCTTGTTGTTGATGATTCGCTTACGACAAGAGAGATTGAAAAGTCAATTCTAGAAGCAGAGAATTACAGCGTAGAAACCGCGGTGGACGGGATAGACGGTCTTGAGAAGGCAAAGGAGCAGTATTACCATCTTGTTTTAACAGATATTCAGATGCCGCGTATGGACGGATACACATTTGTTGAGAATCTGCGTAAAAACAAAAACTATGATGACACCCCGATAATTGTTATTTCATCTGTGGATACCGCTGAATCACGTGAGAAATTTGCTCAGCTTGGTGCTGATTCATACATTGTGAAGTCCGAGTTTGAGAGGGGCAATCTGATGGATGAGGTGAAAAGGCTTATCGGCTGATATTATGAAGAAGATCCTGATTGTTGATGATTCCGATCTCGTAGCAGGAATGCTGACACAGTTTCTTGAGGAACACGGATATGAGATCAGCCGGGCGGCAAACGGTGTTGAGGGGGTGGAGGCTGCATATCAGATAATACCCGATCTCATAATCATGGATGTTGAAATGCCGCTGATGCAGGGCTACCAGGCCAGCCGCCTTCTTAAATCAAGACGCTGGATTCGCGATATCCCGATTCTGATGCACACAAGCCTCACTGACGACCGCGATAAGTACTGGGCAATTTCCTGCGGGGCAGACGAGTTTATAAACAAGGATTTCGACAACCTCGACCTCCTGCTTTCCCGGGTGGAACAGCTGATTAACCATGAGCCGCTGGATTTTGAAGGATTAACCGAAGAAGCGGAGAATCTCACCCGGGACAAAATTTTTGAAATGATCGGGATGACCCTTGATGTTCAGCTTTTTAATTCGACAATCCATAACCTGCTGGGTGAAATAGGTCACTCATCCATGCGCTCACTTCAGGATACAATAAAAGAAATCCTGCTTCTGCTAAAAAAAGTATGCGAAAGTCACATTGCCGTTCTGATGCTTGAATACAAAAAACGGCCTTATGCGTATATCCGGATTGAAGACAATATCTTTAAACCTGATATGGATGATTTTGAGCAGATTTGTCTAAACGATTTCTATGAAAGTTTTCCTTCACTAAACATGGATATGATTGAAAATACCGTTTTTGATCTGGAAAACCGGGATGATTTTGACCGTGAAAGACTTGACGGCAAAAAGATAAGTTCATATTCATGTTTCAGACTGAAGGGCAAGGGCGGAAAGGTTGTAGCGACGCTTCATCTTGGAAACTTTTCAAATAACTATTTCTCGGACCTGATCGTAAATAATATCAATATATTTGCAGACGGTGCCGGAATGATAGTTGAAAATTCGCTTCTGTTCAGGGAAGTCGTTGAAATGAAAGACCGCATAAGGCATGTTTTTTCGAAATTTGTGCCTGAAGAAATTATAAATGACCTGATAGACAAGGAATCAGACAAGGACCTGATGGTAGGTGAAAAGCGCCGCGTTGCCATACTTTTTTCGGATATAAGATCATTCACTACCATCTCTGAAACCAATTCTCCTGAACATGTTGTCGGATTTCTTAACCGCTATTTCGATACCCAGGTTGCAATAATTAAAAAGCACGGCGGAAATATAGACAAGTTTATCGGTGATGCAATCTTCGCTATTTTCGGAGCTCCGATCAGCTACGAAGATAACGCAATGCGGGCAGCGCTTGCAGCCAGGGAAATGATTGAAGCTCTTCCGGGGATTAGCACCGAAGGCATGGATATTCCAGGCGGAAGCGTACATATCGGAATTGGGCTTCATGAGGGCAGTGTCATCGTAGGGAATATCGGATCATCAACAAAGTTTGACTATACAGCAATCGGAGACGCTGTAAACCTTGCCGCCAGGCTTGAAGGCCTTACAAAGCACTATAAACGCGAGATCCTTGTATCGGAAGAGGTATATAAGCAGATAGGAAGTGAATTTCCGCTTCGTGAAGTTGATTTTGTAAAAGTTAAGGGAAAGGATATTGCTACAAGTCTTTATTCTGTTGAGTTTGATAAACGGATTATGGATGAAGATTATCTGAAAGATTACTACAAGGCTTATAAAATGTATAAGCTCGGTAATTTTACCAGCGCCCTTGAATACTTCAGACAGCTGAATAAAAAGATTGAGAACGATTTCATAGTACAAAATTTTATAAAACGATGTGAAGAATTTGAAGAGCAACCGCCGGAAGGCTGGAACGGGTCTCTTGCTCTTGATTTTAAATAATGACAGCCGGAGGACTGCTGATGAGCGTGAGAGAGCTTAGGAAAATAATTGAAGTTGATTTTGATAACTGTGTTAACTGCCATGCATGCATAGACGCCTGCCCGGTGAAGTACTGCAATGACGGCAGCGGAGATCACGTGTCAATTAATCCTCAGCTTTGCATAGGCTGCGGCAGCTGCATCACTGCATGCACGCATGATGCCAGACACGGAATTGATGATTTTGAGGCATTTCTGCAGGCCGGATCCAGGGAGGAAAAGCTTATTGCAATAGCTGCGCCGGCGGTGGCCTCCAACTTTCCAGGTGATTATTTACGGGTGAACGGCTGGCTTAATACAATTGGTGTTGAAGCCTTTTTTGATGTGAGCTTCGGAGCGGAACTGACAGTCAAAAGTTATATTGAATACATTAAGAGTGCAAAACCTGATACTGTTATTGCGCAGCCATGCCCCGCCATAGTCACATACATTGAGACATATAGACCGGAACTGCTGCCCTATCTGGCTCCCGCCGACAGCCCGATGCTTCATACAATAAAGATGATACAGGAATACTACCCGCAGTACTCAGGATACAAGGTTGTTATAATCTCTCCATGCTATGCAAAAAGACGCGAGTTTGATGATACCGGATTCGGAGATTACAATATCACTTATCAGTCAATCGCCGGCTATATTAATAAAAACGGGCTGAGTTTTTCAATGTTTAATGAAATAAATTTCTCCAATTCACCGGCCGAACGCGCTGTTCTGTTTTCAACTCCCGGCGGACTTCTGCGGACTCTTGAAAGGGAGGCTCCGTCATATGCGCGCAAAACCAGAAAGATTGAGGGGCCGGATATTATCTACCATTATCTGGATCATCTGAAAAGATCCATAGATGAAGGACATGCCCCTGCTGTTGTTGACTGCCTTAACTGTGAACTAGGCTGCAACGGAGGCCCCGGAACACTCAACCTCGGTAAGTCTCCGGATGATATTGAATTTGCGGTAGAACAGCGTAACCAGGAGATGCGGAAGAAATATAAGGGGTTCAGGACGATGAAAATGGCTGATGCAAGGGTCAGGCGGACGGTGAACCGGTACTGGCAGGCAGACCTGTATAAAAGGGAATATCTGGATCGCAGCCATGAGAACCTGATTACTTTTCCTGATAATATGGAGCTCGACCGTGTTTACAAGCGGATGCATAAATATGCGAAAGATGATTTTTTAAACTGCGGCGCATGCGGTTACGGCTGCTGTGAGAAGATGGCAGTCGCAATATACAATGGCCTTAATAAGCCCGAAAACTGCTTTCATTATGAAAGACTCAGCCGGCGCGAGATGTCGGATCTGCTGAGCAGACGGCTTAAGGATTCCATCGGCAAAATAATGCAGTTTGTAGTAGTTCTTTCCGGTGATAAAAACGGAGGCGGCAGCAAATCCGGAATATCAAAGATTTACGATCTTTCAAAGGAAAATAATGAACTGGTAAATAACGGAGTAGAGTACATCCAGGACACGATGAAAAAAATGGAGGAGATACAGCTTACCAGCAATGATACGGTAAAGGGTATCAGGAATCTCGGTGAACAGATCGAGGGTATCTGGGAGATTGTCGGCATCATCAATTCCATAGCGGCCCAGACAAAAATCATAGCCTTCAATGCCGAGCTTGAAGCATCCTCCGCCGGGGAGAAGGGGAAGAATTTTGAAATAGTTGCTTCCGAGATCCGGCGGCTGGCGGATAATACAGTAATTTCCACCGAGGAAATAAAAAAGAGAATAAGGGAAATCCAGGAATCATCCAGTGAGCTTGTGGGAGCCGGGCAGGATGAGGCTTTAAAGATAAAGGAGGGCAGGGATCTTTCTCATCTTATGGAGCAGGTTTTTGAAAGGCTGTTAAGTCAGTCTGAAGCCTCCTATGAACATATCAGCGAAATCCTCGGCACTCAGATAACCAATTTTGAAGCAACAGTGGGCGATCTTCAGAAGCTTTCGGGGGAGGTTGAGCACTTCAATTCCGGAGGACTGTAATGAATGATGAGTCGAAACGCGAAGAAACCAGGCGCCATATACTTCTGTATCCGAAAATTTATTCGAAGAAGGACGGTCCGCAGATTGGATGGCTTGGCGATTTATCCGAAACAGGAATAATGATTATCAGCACCGAACCCTTTGAATCGGGGAGCAGGAAAAAGTTTTTCCTGGAGCTGCCGCGTACTGGCAGATATCTGCTTGAATACGCAGAACTGGAGATTCAGTTCCTCTGGGCCAGAAAAGACAAAAATCCCAGATATTATACAAACGGCGGTGTGATTACTGATGTATCTGAGCAGAGCAAATGCGAGCTGGAAACTCTGATTTCAGTTTTCGGGCTGGCCGATAACCGGGAACTTAAGGATTACACCGACTTCAGAAGCGGTTCTGACTGAAGTTCCAGTTTTCCCTGATTACATTCCCGAGCAGTTTAACCATATCCTCGAGTTCGGGTGTATAGTAGCCGGCACTGAGCCGTAAGCAATTGTTCCAGCGGCCTTCAAGACTGAAGAGTCTGCCGGGTGAGAATACCATACCGCCTGCTTTACACAGCTCATAAATCCGGTCCATATCACCGTTTCCCGGAAGTGTAAGCCAGAGTATAAAGCCGCCTGAAGGATCTGTAACCTTGACCTCCGGAGGCAGATGCCTGCATACGGCTTCCCTGAGTGCTGTAAGTCTTTCAGCGGCCTTCTTCCGCAGCTGACGCAGATGTCTGTCATAGTAGCCGCTCTGCATAAAATTAAGGGCTATCATCTGGGAGGGCAGGGAGGTTGAAATATTCGTCATTGTTTTCAACGCCAGTATTTTCTCTTTCCATATTCCCGGAATCAGCCATCCCAGCCGCAGCCCGGGTGAGAGACTTTTCGAGAAGGATGAACACAGAATCACCCGCCCTGATTTATCAAATGCCTTACAGGCAGGCTCCCTTTTTTCGGTAAAACTTATATCTCCGTAAATATCGTCTTCAAAAAGCAGAATATCCCGGAGCTGAAGAAGTTCAACAAGCCTTTTTTTATTTTCAGCAGGCATAGTGAAGCCGAGCGGGTTGTGGTTTGTGGGAACAGTAATAACCGCTTTTACCGGGTGCCTGTTTATTACAAACTCCAGAACATCAAGATTCATACCGGTTGCGGGATCCGTCGGGATTTCTATAACCTTCAGACCGTACTCTCTTAGCAGATAGAGAAAGTTATAGTAAAAAGGACTTTCGAGAGCCACCGTATCTCCGGGTTTTGTATGCAGCTTTACCGCCAGGGCAATTGCGCTCATGCTTCCCTCGGTGATAATAATATCCTCCGGATCAGTCATAATCCCAGCATCAATACTGCGACGGGCGATCTCGGTTCTGAGCTCCGGCAGTCCCTGGGGAGATGGATAGTTGAAAATATTCATGCGGTTCTGCTCTTCACGGCTCAGCGTCATCCGGTCGGTATATGGCAGGGCTCTGAGATCAAAGAGTGCGCATGCAAAGGGCGATTTATCAGGATAGAGACTGTTTTCTATCATTGTGTTGTACCAGCTTAGAAAGTCAT
>OZ223264.1:0-946203 GCA_965140585.1 Spirochaetia bacterium | reverse complement strand
ATATAGTACTTCCCTTCACCTGATGACAGAGCGACCTCGGGTTTAAGAGATGACCAGGCCTCCCATGAACCGGAACCGGAGGAAGGCATATTAAGCGCATTCGCTGCTTCCACCGACAGCCACATATATTGAAGCCCGGACTGCAAATCCTCGGCATCTATTACAATATTAACGGTATCGCCGGAGTTGTTTGAATAACCGGTACCATTGTCGATCTGCAGGCCGTTTAAAACAGGTGCGGTTGTATCAAGGCTGACTTTAAGCCTGCCCGGAGTTTCCGACTCGTTATTGGCATAATCGACAAAGCGGTAGTAAATGTAGTGATCGCCGTCATTTGCCTGCAGTTCCCATCCTGCGGAAGCATAGGCTGAATTGTAGCTCATGTAGTCTATTCCGCCGACTGTGGTTCCGCCCTCGGAGTACAGTTTCCAGGCGGCATCGCTTTCAAAAGTCGGGAAACCGGCACCTATATTATCGCCCCAGATCTTCACCGCACGGACACCGTTATAATCATCCTCGGCCTTAATCTCGAGATCAAAGGTAGCGGATGCTGTAGCATTAACTGAAGGAGAATCAAGATTCAAAACTATCACACCTTCAGGTGCGGTATTATCTTCAAAGGCTCCGTTTGCAAAGCTGTAGGTGTAATCTGAACCTATTGCATTTCCGGCCACATCGGAAACAGTTCCGCTTATGAAGACATTGTATTCAGTGCTTTGCTCCAGAGTATAGGATTCACCGCCCAGTTCGAATTCGGTAAACTCAATTCCGGACTTGTCGTCAATGTATTCATAAACCGATGTTGAGATCTTCTGAATACCCTTCGTAACATAGACAGTAGTGCTGTCTATAGTTGTTGTATCCATCTCTTCAGAGAAAACTACTTTAACATAAGCCTTTGTTCTGTTACCGGTTGAATCGGGAACAGGGTTTGAAAGATCGAAGTCCACCTGCGGTGGAGTGAAATCATAAACAATGGAACTTGAAGTTTCCCCTGACTCATTAAGAGCCGTGTCACGAACCTGCAGATAGAGGGTTTCAGTTTCATTTGTATTCACGGAAAGAGAGTAATCACTGATGCTTGTACTGCCGCCGTCAAGTGTCAGCCAGTCGCTCCAGCTGCCGCCTTCGGTTCTGATCCGGTAGTCGCCCATTCCGCTTCCCGTCTCTTCGTCGACCCCCAGAATATCTATCGATATTTCACTGTTGCGGGTTCCAGCTTTTCCGCCCTCAAGCGAAAACTGTGCAATTTCGGGCAAGGTTGTATCAAGTCCGATTGAATCGGAACCGTAGCCTGAAGATTCAAGCCCGGAACCGTCTTTCAATTTCACATAAACGGTCTTCTGGCCGTCGCCTTCAGGAAAGGTTATATCAAATGATGAGCTCCATGTGATCCATCCTGAATCTGAGAAATTTCCGTTTGTTGAAATATTCATCTGGGCGATACCGAAGTTATCAACAGCATCAACCTCAACGGTAGCTGTAAGCTGGTTTGTCCAGGAAGCTCCGTCATTTATTGTGACTCCTGAAATAACAGGTCTTACAGTGTCGCCCTCTATTCCGGTGGTAAAAGACCAGGTATAAACCTCGGATATGAGATTACCGTCCAGATCCTTGATTCCGTCAATGGTGACTTCGTACTCGGTGCCGACTTCCAATTCTGAATTGGGAATGAATGTAATGGTATCATTCTCAACTTTTCGAGAACCGCTGATTGAGTTGCCTGCGGCATCTGCTACATAGAAGCTTGTCGAGACTACTGTGCTGGAATCAATATACTTTGAGAATGTAACTGATATTGTACTCAGGTTGATGGGAACATCTTCAGTATCTCGTTCCGGGTAAATTGAAACAACCTCCGGAGGTGAAATGGCCTTATCAACATCCTCTTCGATATAGACAAGCAGGGGATTTTTACAGCTTATAAAAACTGCGGATGCAGAAAGCAGCAGTACAGAAACAACTATCTTTATCATTGTAATTCTTTTCAACGGCCTACTCCTCTTCTTCATCCCAGAATGTCCTGCCTTTATCCAGGGCAGCCGAAGCCCTGACTATCGAACTGTTTGTATTTCCGATATAGGTATAATTCTCTGCAAGTGCAGCGTTAACCGAGGTAAGTTCGGCAAAGTCCGCCTGGGCCTCATCAAACTGTTCCAGTTCAAACTTGGTCCTTGCAAGCCCTGCCAGGACAAGAGAGCTTTCCGGTTTCAGATTCTTTGCCTGCTCGTACATGGAAAGGGCCTTGTCATAGTCTCCTTTCAGAAAGTAAATATTACCCAGGTTGAAGGGAGGATTGTATGCATTCCGATCGAGACGGATGGCAGTCTGAAGCTGCTCTTCCGCCTTATCAAAGAGTCCGTATTTTCCATAAAGAACCCCCAGGCTGTTGCGAACAGCAGCAGAATCACGGCGGCTTATACGGTCCTTGTAATACTCAACCTTGCTTCTGATTTCCTGGGAGACAAAGGCATCCAGACTCTGGTTATAGTTTTCAATGATATTTTCTGCAGAAGGATAGATAAGGCCGATACTGCTGCCTGTAAATCCGACAGGTTCAAACTCCTGCCATGCTGAATGAATAGGAAAAAAGCCGGCTGAATTCTTCTTAACTGAATCTCGCCACTGCTTTGCAGCAGTATCATAAGCCTTCAGAAAACCCTGCTGTATCAGGGTTATTTCAAGAGGAACCCAGGCTTTTCCATCCATGTAAATGAAGTTATCGGTATTTACAAATTCCTTTTGAGCATCCTCCTCGGTCAGGTCAAGCGAGAAGGCCATGAAGATATGGCCCGGAATCGTAATAAATGCTGTTTCAATTCCAACCGATTCCAGCAGCGCAGCCATCAGGATGGACAGGTCGTCACAGTCACCGGCCCTGTAGGTGAGCGACTGGGAAGGGAACTGCAGATAATCCAGAAACAGGGAATCCTGCGAGGCTTCAATATACGAAGACTGGGGATCAATTACATAGTTCATGCCGTAGATACGGAGGGCTTCAAAAACACCGATTGCGATTCGGAAGTTAAGGTTAAGCGGATTTTCACCAAGATCACGAATGAGTCCTGCTGTATTCTTTGAAAAGATAAGCACCGTAGGATCTCTGGGGGTAACAAAGGATGCAGCCTTCCGGTCATCATCCCAGGTCATACTGTTGCGGTCAAGAATTCTTATGGTGTGAGGCTTCACATAAGTAAAACGCTCCCCCAGATAGGTGTATTCAACCCTTATTTCAGCAGAAACCTTTGAGCTTTCAGTAAGGTTGAGGATACGGTTTGTAAAAAGCGCATGAAGATCAACTTCAACAGCCTCATTTCTAGCAAGGGAATCTATACTTCTGCAGAGCATGGGCTGCTCCATGTACTCGCCTACATCGAGGTAAACATCAACATTGGTGATGGAACTGGTTTCATTATTCTGAAGAACCATGGTTCCAAGTGAATTGTTCTCGTAGTAGCTGTAAAAGACGGGAAAGACAGGGTCTGTTCTAAGTTCTGAAACACCAAGCTTCTGGCGTCCCGATTCAGGATTAAACCTTATAACACCGCCCAGCCAGGCGCTGACACCCTGATAAAGATCAGTAAACTCATTAGCGGCCGAGTCCCAGCCTAGGTGATAGCGGTAAACACCGCCTAAGGTTGCAGCAAAGGTAGGAGAAACATCCCATATTATAGAGGCTTTACCTCCGAAGTAGGGGTTGAAAGCAGAATTTCCGTCCTGATAATAAGCATATGTGCCGCCAATATCCGGACCGGCCTGAAGACTGATGACATCTGCAATCCTCAGGTCCATCCCGATACCGGTACCGACCGACCCCAGGGTCAGTATCTGAGCCTGGCTTGGTTCCAGCGCAATGCTAGAGTTCCCCTCCAGGTACATGAATGAAACATTCGGAAAGATATACTGACCGGTGAGGCCTAATGAGCCTCCGATAAGCCAGGCGGCATCATCAACAAAAAGCGAACTGCGCTCTCCTACCGGGATCTCAACTGAAGGTTTGATGTGCAGAGCAAAGTCCTCAACCGACTGAGCAGATACAGCCAGAACTATCACTGCAAAAATCGGAATTATGCAAACGGTTTTTCCTTTCAACATTTCTGTTCTCCTGATAAAGCTGTACCACGTTTACATAATTTACATTCTGTTTACATTATTAATATATTACAATTTAACTAGTTTATAAACAAAAAGATTCAATTACTGGTATTAATTTCAATACCAGTTCCGAATTTCGAGCAGATCCATTTTATCGGCCGTTGGCCGAATTTACCCTTGCCAATACGCTTCTTTCCCCGTATTATGTTAGCTATAAATTTTGAACATTTAGTTTAAAAACTTCGTAGATACCAGGAGGTAAAAATGGGTTTAAACCTCGTCGTTCTTGTAAAGCAAGTTCCTGACACACAGAACATTACCGGCGATGCGATGAAAGAGGACGGAACAGTCAACAGACAGGCTCTTCCGGCTATTTTCAACCCCGAAGATCTTCACGCCCTTGAAGCTGCCCTTTGCGTAAAGGACCAGTATCCGGATGCAAAAGTGAACGTAATCACAATGGGGCCGCCGCCTGCAGTGCAGGTACTCAAAGAATCACTCTTCAGGGGTGCCGATTTTACAGCATTAATTACTGACAGAAAATTCGCGGGAGCAGATACTCTGGCAACCTCATACGCACTTAAATGTGCTATCGAGAAGCTTGGTAAGTATGACATTGTTTTCTGCGGAAGACAGGCTATTGACGGAGACACAGCTCAGGTTGGTCCCCAGACCGCTGAAAAACTTGGAATCAATCAGATTACATGTGTTTCAGAGATCGATGAAGTTAATTCTTCAAAGAATGAGATTACAGCTACCCGATCAATCGAAGGCGGCTATGAGGTTGTTAAAGCCAAACTGCCTATTCTTCTTACCTTCACAGATGAGGGTTATGTCCCAAGACCGCCTTCCGCAATCAAAATGCTTGCATACAAGAATGCATCTGTTGACGTATCTGCGGAAGCCTTTGATGAAAGCTATCTCGACGGTGAAAAAGCCGGTTCTGCTGCAAATATAATGGAACAGTGGGACATTGAATCAATCAAGGCTGATGTTGACTGGTGCGGTCTTTCAGGTTCACCGACAAAGGTTAAAAAGATTCAATCCGTTATCCTCACAGCTGGTGAGATAAGGATGGTTGATAATACAGCCGGCGGTATTGCCGAAATGGTCCATGAACTTATTGCCGACCATACCATAGGATAAGGAGAGACAATTGAGTACCAAAAACACTGTAATGGTCTTTATTCAGCAGGATGACGGCAAGGTTGCCGATGTCAGCATCGAGCTGGTATGCAAAGCAAAAGAGCTGGCAGAGCAGCTTGGAGCTAAGGTTTCAGCCGTACTTGCCGGACATAATGTTGAAGCAGAGGCCAAACGAGTTATTACATACGGCGTTGATGAACTTTTTCTTCTTGATGATGAACGCCTTAAAAACTATACACCAATCCCCTACACCAAGGTTATCAAGGGTGTAATCGAGAAATACGAACCGCAGATTGTTCTTTACGGAGCAACCACCACCGGACGTGATCTCGGCCCAAGAATTGCATCAAACCTCAAGGTAGGTCTTACAGCCGACTGTACCGATCTTCAGATTGGCGATCACAAGATCAAGGATGAATATTTCGATAACATCCTTTACCAGATTCGTCCTGCATTCGGCGGAAACATCATCGCTACTATCGTATCACCCCAGAATATGCCCCAGATGGCAACCGTTCGTGAAGGTGTTATGAAGATGACCGAACCCAATCCTTCATACAAGGGTAAAATTACCGTTGAGAAGGTGGAACTCGAAGATTCCGATATAATGAGCGAAATCGTCAAGCGTGTTATCCAGGAAAAGAGAGTTAATCTCAAGGGCGCACAGATCATCGTTGCCGGCGGAATCGGCGTTGAGACAAAGGAAAACTTCAAACTTATTGAAGAGCTCGCTCATGTACTCGGCGGTGAGGTCGGAGCTTCCAGAGCAGCTGTCGATGCAGGATTGATAAGCAAGGAACACCAGGTTGGTCAAACAGGAACAACTGTAAGACCGAGACTTTACATTGCCTGTGGAATCTCAGGTTCAATTCAGCACAGAGCGGGTATGGCTGAATCTTCAAAGATTATCGCTATCAACACCGATCCTGACGCACCGATTCTTCAGATAGCGCATTACGGTATTGTAGGCGATCTCAAAGAGGTAATTCCTCAGTTCATTAAAGCATACAAGGCTAAGGCATAGGGGGCACAATGGAAAACTTTTTTATAGACAACGAAGATATACAGTTTCACATGCAGCACCTTGGTCTTGATGAAATTATCAAGCTTAAGGAAGATGATTTCGCTGAAAAAGACAAGTTCGCCCATGCACCTTCAGACATTGAAGATGCTATGGATTCCTACAGCAGAATTCTCGGCCTTATCGGCGAAATTGCAGGAGAGCACATGGCTCCTGTTGCCGCCGAAGTAGATGAAGAAGGCGTTAAACTTGTAGACGGCGAAGTCATATATGCTAAGGGAACTCAGATGGCCCTTGATATGCTTGCACAGGCCGATCTTATGGGACTTGCAAATCCCCGGAAATACGGGGGACTCAACTGCCCTGTTACGGTAATGTCCATTGCCGGAGAGATGATGAGCCGTGCAGACGGATCATTTCTGAACTTCGGACTTCAGCAGGATATCAGCGAAACACTCAACAAATTCGGTTCAGAAGAACAGAAACAGAGAATAATACCGATTCTTGCAAGCGGAAAGGAAGGATCCTCGATGATCCTGACCGAACCCGATGCAGGTTCAGACCTTCAGGCAGTTACACTCAAGGCCCACCTTGGTGACGACGGCAAGTGGTACCTCAACGGTGTTAAGAGATTTATCACTAACGGTAACGGTAAAATAGGTCTTGTCCTTGCCCGTTCCGAAGAGGGCTCAAAGGGTGCGGGCGGACTGTCGTTCTTCCTGTACGAACGTGATGAACACATGGTTATCAGACGAGTTGAAAACAAACTCGGTATCCACGGTTCACCTACCTGTGAGCTTCAGTTCAACAACGCTCCTGCAGAGCTTGTCGGACAGAGAAGACGAGGTCTTACAAAGTACACAATGTGGCTGATGAACAGTGCCCGTCTGATGGTTTCTTCACAGGCAACAGGTATTGCAGAAGCAGCATACAGGGAAGCATATAAATATGCACAGGAAAGAATTCAGTTCGGCAAGCCGATTATCGAGTTCCCGCCTGTTTTTGAAATGCTTACCGAGATGAAGATCCTCATCGAGGCTTCAAGAATCCTGCTTTATGAAACATCCAAGTTTGTTGATATGAAGGAATGTCTTGAAGAGTTCACCGAGAAGCATCCTGAACAGGCTGCCGACAAGAAGGGCGATCTTAAGAAATACACCAGACTCGCAAACCTGTTTACACCGATGACAAAACTTCACAATACAGAAGCTGCAAACAAGGTGACATACGACGGAATCCAGATTCACGGCGGTACAGGCTTCATGAAGGAATTCAATGCTGAAAGACATTACCGTGACGCAAGAATTACCAATATCTATGAAGGAACCAGCCAGCTTCAGGTTGTTGCGGCAATCGGAGGCGTAACATCCGGTACCGCATCAGGCTACCTTGATGAACTGGAAGAAGAAGACTACGGACACTGTCCTGAACTCCTGAAGAAGGTAAAGAAGGCAAAGCTTAATTTTGAAAAGGCAGTTATTGCAATCAAGGAACTTGAAGACCAGGATATAGTGACCTACCACTCACGAAGAATGGTTGAGATGGCTACTGATGTAGCACTCGGCTTCCTCATGATGAGAAACGCAAAGTTCTCAGAGAGGAAGATGCTTATTGCAGAAACCTTTATTGAAAAGATGCTGACCAGGGTTGAAATGAACATGAACTTTGTTTCATGCAAGGAATGCAGCCTGATGAAGAACTACAAGGAAATCATCGCCCATTAAGTAGTTTTCGTTTTATTTTAAATTACCAGACTGACCGGAACATTCCGGTCGGTCTTTTTTTTTGCAAAAAAGAGCTTACTATGCAGGAAAAACTATCCTGGTAATGAAAAATCCATCATCACGAAGCTGTTCGTTCGTTCCGTTAATCTGACCTGTCAGTTTATGAATAAGTTTCAGTCCAAGTGAGTCACCCTTCTGAAAATCAAAAGAATCCGGAATCCCCGGACCGTTATCCCCTACCTCAAGAACAATATTTTCATCTTTTCTATAAAGCGATACTCTAATCCGGTTTTCTCTGTTCTCTGAGAATGCATATTTCATACTGTTTGTAATAAGTTCATTAACAATCAGGCCCAGATTTATACCAAGATCCACGCCCAGCTCAATATCAGCCAGATTATAGTCAGCTTTTAAATTCTCAAAGGAATTGCCCTCAGGTTTAAAAGTCTGCATAACATGATCTGTCAGATCTTTAATATATTCTGCGGAATGGATGATATTGGTGCTCTCGGTCTTGTACAGCTTCTCATGTATTATCGATATGCTGACAATACGGTTGATCAGATCAGTAAAGACTGTCTTCTGCTCCGGATCCAGACAGTGAAGGGCTTCAAGATTAAGAATGCCGATTATCATCTGCAGGTTGTTTTTTACCCTGTGATGCGTTTCCTTCAGCAGCATGTCCCTGGCTTCAAGCGCTTCCTTTAAATCGGTAATATCGATATTCATCCCGAGAATTCCGAGAATATGCTCACCATCCTTAATCGGAGCAACTATATTTCTGAAAAACCGCTTTTTTCCGCGGATATAATAATTTATTTCACCTTCATATGTCTCGCCATTAAGGGCAGCCGTTGTTGTTTCCAACCACAGTTCAACAGTTCCCTCATGATCGGTAACTTCAGTGGGCAGCCTGCCGTGGACATCGCCCCAGAGAGCTTTGCTTATCGAATTCTGCATGTATGTCCGGTTATTGACGTCGTTGATCCAGAAGTCAAAGGGCAGACTTTCAAGCGTCGTCTTGAGCATAATCTCGCTTTTTCGGAGACTCTCCTCCATTTCCTTACGGAAAGATTTATTTTTAACAAGAAGCCAGTAAATATGACGGTTGTTATCTGTAGTACAGTGGATGCTGATCTCAACCACTCTGGGAGTTCCCGCTTTCTGGTTCAGTTCACCATTAATTACCCTGGTGCTTCTGCATTTGGAGGCATCCTTAATAAATGTTTTTATTTCATCAGAACTTTTATCATCAAAAAGCAGATGCAGATCGGCGCCTATCACTTCGTTTTCACTTAGACCGGAAAGCTCGTATACTGCATGATTTACAGACAGGATCTGAGCCTGTCGGCCTAGGAGAATAAAGCCGTTGTCACAGCAGGATAGAAAATCTTTGTACATCGACTCAGGAAGCATGAATATAATTATAGTTTAATTCGATATGAAATCAAACTTTGCAGCATTTTTCTGATATCAAAGTTCATCATTTGAAGAAACAGCAACAGTCACCCCCGCCCCGATTTTATTTCCATAAGAAAATTATCCCCGTTCAACCTGACTGCCCCGGGCTTTCAGCCTTTAAGCGTAACCAAGCTCTCCAAAGCTGTCTTTTTCCAGGACGAAGGAACCAGCTTCATCAGGAGTATCCATATAAATATTTCATATTATGAATCTGTGAAACCTGTCAGGCTTAATATTTTCCTGTATCTGATTTAGAAAACTTCCTTTCTGTTCTGCATCAATAAGATATTTTTTTTCGTTCCGTTCAAAGGAATCCATCCTACTCATTCTGCGTCCCCTGTCTCCGGATCAATTACCAGCGTCTGCCGCCGTGATCCCCTCCGCAGCCGAAACTCTTTACAGTGATTTCTGTAACAGCCGAACCGTTTACCTTTAAATCACCGCCGGTCAGACTCATTGTCATAAGAGCAAGTGCCCCGCTTATTTTCATTATCTTATTCATGAACTACCTTCCGTATAATTAATATTTAAAAGAGCATTAGATTTCTAACAATCAGCTCTTTTTAAGTTAAGGTAATGTTCAAATGTGAACGGGATGTGTTTCTTTGTGTCTAACCTGAATGGGGTGCAGCTTTAAAAATTAATTTTCCAGCCGACGGTTAGCCCCTGAGACGGGTTATAAGCAAGGCGCCCGCTGCCCTCATCTGTCTCAAGTTCTCCGTTATAGTGCAGAAAGGGAACAAGCCATCCGGCAAGTGAGCCGATTCCTGCGCCGACCAGAACATCGGTGGGGAAATGCGCTCCGGAGGTGATTCGAAGGATTGCAACTGTTCCTGAGAGCAGGTATGAGGCGGATATAATAGGAATACTCAGTGAAGACGGAGCTTTTTCAAGCAGCAGAGTGGTGGTCAGAAAGGCGGAACTCATGAAGGCAAAGGTTGTATGCCCGGAAGGAAAGCTGTTGTAGTAATCATCAGCATCCGGATCGAGTGAGATATCGCCGAAATATGTGTAGGGACGATATCTTGATATGAAAGTTTTCAAAATCTCCTTGGTACCATTTGCAAGAAGGAAGGCCTCACTGTACATGACACCGTAGGTAAGAAGATTGTCCATCTCAAAATCAAGATGGAGAAATATTGAGGCCGGCACCAGTAATGACGCGTAGGCTCCATAGGTTGATATGTCATCCATTGTACCGTCGATCTCAAACATCAGTGAACGATCAAAACTGTTGATTGCAGATATATCGGTCTGATCTGAAATTACGGGATCAGCAAGGTAGCTTACTCCGTTAAGAGCCAGGACTGCTGCACCTATACTTAAATCGGTAGCGAGATCAAGGTTGAAACGGCTTTCCTGACCGAAGGCCTGGATTGCAGAGATAAGCATTGCAAGGACTAATACTGTTACTTTTTTCAATTTTAACTCTCCAATGTAAAATCAATACTGTATCTAATATACACCATTGACCCGTAAGTTCAGTTGGAATATTATAGCCGGATGATAAAAAAGAATGAACCCTCGGTAAAGTTTTCAGAAAATCTGAAGAAGATCCTCCTTTTAGGTACGCCCCTCCTCGCAGGAAGGCTTACACACTACTCGCATCAGGTTGCAGATTCCATCATGATGGGACACTTCAGACAGGGCGGTCTTGAACTCGGAGCGCTTGCAGTAGCCGGAATGTATATCTGGGTGCTGAATACCTTCCTATGGCCGCTTGGACAAGGAATCCAGGCAATTGTTTCCAGACGTGCAGGAAGGAATGATGAGCGTTCAAATCCTGAAACCTTCGGAACAGTTCTTGATCACGGCATAATTACCTCACTGTTTTTCTCTGTAATTGCCTTTCTGCTGTCTTTTCTGGCCGGACCTCTTTTCAGGCTGATACTCCATGATGAGCAGATAATCAGCCTGGCCCTTGAATATATAGGGATTCTGAAGTGGTCATTCTTCCCTTTCAGCATCTCGCAGATAATCATGCGTTTCTTCAGTACGGTTCATAAACCACGGTACTCTATGACTGCAAGCATTATCTCAAACAGCGTAAACATCCTTTTAAATTATATATTTATATACGGCAAGCTCGGATTACCGCAGATGGGAATCAGGGGTGCAGCGCTTGGAAGTCTGCTGTCATACATAGTAGGACTGATATACGTTCTGTCAGTAGCGCTTAGAAGAAGCCACATGCAGACATACAGATTCTTTCATACCAGAAAGATTGACTTTGAAATAATCAAAACCATTATCCGTGTTGCCTCGCCCCAGGCAATCCAGAACATTCTGGCAATGCTGATAATGCTTTTCTATGAAGCGATGGTCGAGAATATCGGTACTGTATACTTGGCAGCTACACATATAGTCTTTTCATTCTTCAGAATCAATAAGACAATTGTAGGCGGATATGCTCAGGGGACAGCTATCCTCATTGGAAATGCCCTTGGAGGAGAGAACCATAAAGCCTCCGGGCAGGCAATGAAGGCCGGCTACACTATCGGAACGGCAATCGGAATATTAATATTCTCTTTAGTCTTTTTCTTTCCAGCAAGGATTGCAGGGATATTCTCCGCTCCCGGTGAAACATTTGAAATAGCTACGACGGCACTGCGGTTCTTTGCCCCATTCTACTTCTTTGAAATACTCGGCTTTTCATTCGAAATGGTTTTCTGCGGAAACGGCTGGGGGAAATTTGTACTCTTCTCTGAGTTTACGACAAACCTTGTATTCATTTTGGGTTTCACATTTCTGGTAACAAGGATACTTGGAATGGGGGCAGTTTCCGCATGGTGGGGATTCGGACTCTATCAGATCTTCCATTCACTGATCCTCCATACAGGGTTTAAGAGCGGACACTGGAAAAGGGCCCAAGTGGACTGACAGGAATATTAAAAGAGCTTCATGCAAAATAATTAATTATTTTCCTGAAATTAACATGTGTTAATGAGTATTTTCTGCAGCAGGGTTAGTTTCATGGAATGAATAAGATAAACACTTTAACTAAACCAAAGCGGGATTACTATCTTGACTGGATTCGTTCCGGAATTGTACTACTTCTTGTGCCCTATCACTGCGCTGTTACTTTTTCACATATTGGAAAAGGCTATATCTATACTGCATCAACAGATCCTTCACTTTTTTTCAGCATAGGTTCAGATTTCCTGAACCTGTGGTTTATGCGAACCCTGTTCCTTGTTTCCGGGATGGCTGCCTTCAATGCTCTTCAGCGCAGATCAATACGTCAATTTCTGCTGCAGAGGGTGAACAAACTGCTGCTTCCTGTAATATTTATGCTTATTGTAGTGAATCCGGCGGCTGGATACCTTCTTGCTCTGAATCATTTCGGATTTCAGGGCGGATTTTTAGAGTTCTACCCTGATTTTTTCCTTTATCCGAAAAAATATCTATTCTGGGGCCATATGTGGTATTGTGTGTATCTATTTATTTTTTCAGCTGCAACAATACCCCTCTTCACATTTTTAAACAGAAAAACCCGCCTCGCCCGAATTAATAATTTTCTGCAGAAAAAAGTAATTATATTCCTTCCATTGACAGCTGCTGGATTCATTGAATTGCTGCTCAGACCGCATTATCCAGGATACCAGTCATTTTTCGGCGACTGGGCTAATGTTGCTGTTTACCTGTTTTTTTACTGTTTCGGATATATCATAGCCGGAAATGAACCTGTATTGGAAAAGTTTTCGGGTAATTCGCGGGTATTTCTTATAACCGGAACTGCGGCAGGCATACTTTTTATCTGGCTTAAGAGGTTTTATCCTAATCCCGAAGAACTGGCTTATTTTGAACAGATTAAATCCTTCACCTGGGGTGTCTCTGCATATCTGCTATCCATGGGAATCATTGGAATAAGCAGGCGGCTGTTCAATAAAAACAGCAGGGCTCTTGTATATCTTTCCAATTCATCTTTTTCGGTTTACATGTTTCATTATCTCATTGTTTCAATTTTTAATACGGCTCTATTAAAATCTGGCCTGGAAAATATATCGGTCTGGGCCTTATCTACAGTCTGTACATACGCAGCACTTTTTCTTGTTTTTGAATTTATATTAAAGCATATAAAACCGCTGAGATTTATATGCAGCATTAAAAAGTAAAAATATGATGTATAATTCTTTCTATGGAAATCAGGAAAGAATGGAAAGATGCTATATATACAGCCCTTCAGGAGTTTGAAATACCCGAAGATGAATGGAAGAAATTTGAATCCTGCCTTCAGGGTATAAGACTAAAAAACAAAGACTACCTGGAAAGACAGGGTGAGAAACCTGAATATATATCAATAATAATCGAAGGGATTTTCAGGGCTTTTTATCTTACTGAATCAGGTGATGAAAAAACCATAGTATTCAGAGGGCCCGGAAAACTCTTATCAACTTACAGTTCTTTCATTGATGAAAAATCATCAAAGTTCTCAATTCAGGCTCTTGAAGACAGTATTGTACTATGTATTTCGATAGAAGATTTCAGAAAACTGATTGATGAAAACAGTTTCTGGCAGAAAATAGCAGGTGAATACTATACAAGACTTTTTATTGAAAAAGAGAAGCGGGAGCACTCCCTTCTCTCAGAAGATGCCAGAACAAGATACGAAAATTTTCTCAAAGATTATCCTGAACTTATAAACAGGATAAATCATTACTATATCGCATCATATCTTGGAATATCCAATGTATCCCTGAGCAGGATAAGAAATTCCTGAAAAGCGGAAGGCAAACTAAAGATGCTTTATAATTATCCGAGGATTCTAAGAGCTGCTGCCTCATCGGTAATAAGCACTGTAAGAAGCCCTGCCTCAAGTGCGGCCTTAACGGCTTCCGCTTTTCCCGCGCTACAGGCAATTCCAACACGCTCGGGAATATTCCTGAAGCGGTTAAAATCTATACCTATAATACGCTGATTGAAGGATATATCCAGAAGTTCGCCCCTGTTGTTGTAACTGTAGCCGCAGATATGGCCGACAGCTCCGGCCTCCAGCATCTCGCTGGCCTCGGCCCGGGAAATAAATCCTGCACGTACAAGAGCACTTTTATCGATGTCGTTTGAACTTAAGCCGACAAAGGCTATGTCGAGTTTTTCAGTATGATCAAGTGATGCCTTAATTCCGGGTTCAGTTAGCAGCATCTGCTTAAGCTCCGGCTTCTGAACAATCACAGGGCATTGAAGCGGGAAGTATCTGGCATTGAGCTTTTTGGACATCTCGCGGGCAAGATCCGAACCGTCATACTGCGGGTTTTCCGAACCGAAGCCGCCCATCAACTGAACAACGCTTGTATCAACAACATTGAGCTGTTTCATCTGGTGAACCATCTGATATAGTGTTGTTCCCCAGGCAATTCCAACCCTTGTACCGTCCTTTATGACAGATTCAGCGTAAGAGGCGGCCTCAGCTCCCGCCAGATTCAGAACCGCAGTCTGATCCGGAGCGGAGGGAACAATAATAACTGTTGCAAGATTATAGCGGGCTTTAAGACGCTCCCCGAGCTCGGTAGAGAACGGGGACGCATCGTTTATTTTTATTTCGACTATGCCTTCGTCACGGCACTGTTTTAATATACTTGAAACGGTAGGCCGTGAAAGACTGTATTCACGGGCAATTTCCTGCTGGGAAAGTTCATCTATGTAATATTTCCTGGCTATTTCAACCAGGAAATCACGGCTGCGCTGCATGCAGGAATACTAACCCGAAAACCTATTTTTTGGAAGCAGGAAGATGAATACACTTTCCAAGACAGTCGGCACAGGCTTCCATAAATGCTTCTGAAATTGTCGGGTGACCATGGATTATCTCTGATACTTCATGAACGGTAATTTCCATAGCCATCAGCGCTGCAGCTTCATTGATTATCTCTGAAGCACTGTGTCCCACCATGTGAACACCGAGTATCTCACCGTACTTTTTATCGGCAATCACCTTAACAAAGCCTTCGGTTGCACCCACAGCCAACGCTCTCCCGTTAACTGCAAGCGGAAATTTACCAACTGCAATATCGTATTCTTTTGCAGCCTCCTCTTCGGTCAGTCCGACGCCGGCAACTTCCGGAACCGAATAGACAACACCCGGCACAAATCGCATATCCGCTGCAGCGGGAGCTTCTTCAGTCTTTATGCCTGCATAAGCCGCGGCATTAACTGCGGCAACCTCACCCATTTTAAAAGCGGCGTGGGCAAGCATTCGTTTTCCGTTAAGATCGCCGGCTGCATAGATGCCGGAAACAGATGTTTCCATCTTTTCATTTGCGGTTATCTTACCGCGTTCACTGGCAACACCGGAAGCGCCGGCACAGCTTGTGTCCGCCTGGCGGCCGATGGAAAGCAGGGCTTTATCAGCCTCTACAGCATCGCCCTTATCTACCGACAGCTTAATTCCACCGGAAACCTTCTCTATCTTCTCAAGCTTAACACCGGTTTTTATCTCAACACCCTTTTTCTTGAGCGACCTTGCAATCAGGTCAGCCGATTCCTTATCCATGAAAGGAAGAATCCTGGGTTCCATCTCTATTACTGTAATTTTACTCCCGAATGCTGCAAAAACCATCGCAAGCTCTATTCCTATAACGCCTCCGCCTATTACAGCAAGCCGCCCCGGAACTTCCTGGATATCGAGAATCTCATCACTGGTCATAACATTGGGATCATCAATACCCGGAACAGGAATCCTGGAAGCCTTTGAACCGCCGGCAAGAATAACAGCACCGGCGGTGACGGTTTTCTTGCCGTCAATAACAACCTCGGTTGCCGATTTAGCCTCACCTGAGCCGTAGAATACTTCAACACCGTTTGATTTAAGAAGAGTACCTACACCCCCGGTAAGTTTTTTTACCACCTGGTTCTTGGCGGAAACCGCATCTTTCATATCAACTTTGAAAGCTGTGCTTTCAAGCTTAATACCTCTTGATGCAGCCTCGGCAAGTTCATAGATGAACTCGGCACTCTTAAGAAAATTCTTGGTCGGTATACAGCCCCGGTTAAGACAGGTTCCGCCAAGTACATCCTTCTCAACCAGAGCAGTTTTTGCTCCAAGCTGAGCAGCCTTGATGGCAGCAACATAGCCCGCGGGACCTCCGCCAATCACAATTACATCAAAATCTTTTCCAGCCAATTCGACCTCCTATGAAAGCATGCTACGCCAGAATTGTAAGCGGAGCCTCAAGCAGATCACGGATTGTTTTCAGGAAGACTGCTGCTTCAGCGCCGTCCACTACCCGATGATCAAATGTCAGGCTCAGTCCCATTATCTTTCGGTTAACGACTTCTCCGTCAATCATTTTAAGCTGATCCTCGATTGCACAGACCCCGAGAATTCCGGCCTCAGGCTGATTGATTATCGGACTGAAGGATGTTACTCCATACATTCCGATATTTGAAACTGAAAACGTTCCGCCCTGCATTTCTTCAGGCTTAAGCTTTCCGTTTCTGCCCTTCTCCGCCACCTCGGCCGCTTTGGCTGAAATACCTGATATTGTATAACAGTCTGCGTCGGGTATCACCGGAACAACCAGACCGCGGTCTGTTGCTACAGCCATTCCGATATTGATGTTCCCAAGATAAAGAAGACCGTCGCCTTCAAGACGGCTGTTCATTCTCGGATTTGCCCGAAGAGCCCTTGCTGTCGCAAGGAGAATAAAGTCATTAATTGTAATAGAACTGCCAAGACTTTCATTAAGCTTCTTTCTGGTATCAAGTAGTTCCGTAACATCCGCCCTGGTATTTTCAGTAACAACCGGAACCTCGGTATGACTCTGAAGCATCCTTTTTCCGGTTATCTTCTGTATATTAGTAAATTTAACGAATTCATCCTTCTGCTGTCCAGCTGAAACAGCAAAATTCTGAGATTTAAGTCCCGAACCGAGGATATCAGCCTTAAAAACCTTTCCTCCGTGCCCCGATCCCGAAACTCCGCCAAGCGAAATCTGCTGATCTGCCGCAATTCTGGCAGCAAGAGGAGTTGCTGAAACAGAGTCCGCGGAAAGCACGTCAGTTTCCCGAACTTCGCCGTATTTTCCCGAAGGCGAAACTGAAGCCAGATCAACCTTCTTTTCACCTGCGGCTCTGCGTGCTGCGGGAGTAGCTTTAACACGCCCGGAATCGCTTACAGAGGCAGAAACTCCGGAGGCTGCCGGTAGCTCATCGACGGCTCCGGAAGCTGTGCTATCAGCTTCGGAAGCGGCTGAGGCAGAAGCCTCAGCCGCTGCGGGGGCTTCCTCTTCGGGAACAGCTTCGCCGGGTTCGCCGATCCAGGCAATTGTCTTAACTACCGGAACTGTACTTCCTGCAGGGTATAAAATTTTGAGAATCTGACCTTCATAGTCTGATTCAAGTTCCATAGTGGATTTATCTGTTTCAATTTCAGCAACAACATCACCCTTGGCAACCTTATCACCTTCTTTGATGAACCATTCAATAATTACGCCTTCTTCCATTGCCATGCCCGTCTTGGGCATTATGATTTTATCAGCCATGGTTCCTCCTACAGCAGGCTTTTAACAGCAGCTGCTATTTTTTCTTCTGTTGGTACGACCTGTGCTTCCAGTTCAGGGTTGTATGGAATAGGGACATCAAGTCCGCCGAGTCTTCTGATGGGAGCATCAAGATAGAAGAAGGCCTCACTGTCGGCAATTGTAGCCGCAAGTTCACCGCCGAAACCGCCTGTCTGGCATGCTTCATGAACTATAAGAACCTTTCCGGTTTTCTTTGCCGAGTTGATAATTGTCTCCTTATCAAGGGGAACAAGGCTTCTGATATCTACAACTTCAACATCTATGCCCTCTTTAGCAAGATCTTCAGCAACCTTTATGCTTCTGGGAGCCATGCGGCCGTAGGTAATTATGGAAACATCTTTACCCTCTCTTTTTACATCAGCCTTTCCCAGGGGAATTGTATATTCTTCTTCAACCTCGGGAACCGGTCCCTTTGCTCTGTAAAGAAGTTTCTGTTCTATAAAAACAACCGGATTGTTGTCGCGTATTGCAGTTTTAAGAAGACCCTTTGCATCGTAGGGAGTTGAAGGAATGACAACCTTAAGCCCAGGAACATGGGCTACCCAGGCTTCAAGACTCTGGCTGTGCTGTTCGGCCGCTCCTGTTCCTGAACCGCCGGGGGTTCTGAGTACCATTGGAACATTGGCCTGACCGCCGAACTGAAAACGGTTCTTGGCTGCCTGGTTCGCAAGCTGCTCCATTGATAGGGTGATAAAATCGCTGAACATGATCTCAGCTATTGTTCGCAGCCCCGTCATAGACGCGCCGGCGGCACAGCCTGCAATTACAAGCTCCGAAATAGGAGTATCCTTGACTCTTTCAGGACCGAATTCTTCAAACATCCCTCTTGAGACACCGAAGGCTCCGCCGTATAAACCTATATCCTCGCCGATAAAAATAAGATTCTTCTCACGGCGCATTTCCTCACTCATGGCCTCATTTATTGCCTGTGCATATGTAATTTCTCTCATATAAAACTCCTTTAATCAGCATAGACGTCGTCGAAGATGTCCTCGATCTTCGGTTCAGGGCTGTTCTCGGCAAACTCAACGGCCTTAACAACATCATCCGCAGCCTGCTTTGCAATAGCATCAATCTCGGCCTGAGTCATTATTTTATTTTCAAGAAGATAAGCGGAATGCCTCTTAATAGGACATTTTTCCTTCCATTCAGCAACCTCATCCTTGGTTCTGTACAGCTGGGCGTCACTCTTGGAATGGCCGAGCCACCGGTAGGTATTGAGAACCATCAGCATGGGTCCGTTTTCAAGTACATATTTTTTTGCTTTAACAGTCTCTTCATAGATCTTGAGAACATCGTTTCCGTCGAGGGAAATACCCTTCATTCCATAGCTTGTTGCTCTAATGGAAATATCGTCGATATTCATTGACTGCTTAGTACTTGTGGACATACCGTAAAAGTTGTTTGTACATACAAAAAGTACAGGAAGCTTCCATACTGAAGCAAGGTTCAGAGACTCATGAAAAGCGCCTTCATTTGAGGCTCCGTCTCCGAAGAAACAGACTGTAATGTTATTTTCTTTATTATACTGCTGTTTAAGAGCAGCGCCGGTGGCCAAAGGAAGCCCCCCGCCTACAACACCGTTTGCTCCGAGGCTTCCGACCGAAAAGTCCGCTATATGCATACTTCCACCCTTGCCCTTGCAGTATCCGGTGGCCTTTCCGCGGAACTCCGCCATCATCCGGCCGAGATCCATTCCCTTACCTATAGCCTGGTTATGACTTCGGTGAGTCTGAAGGATGTAGTCTTCTTTTTCAAGCGGATGACATACTCCTATTGCAGCAGCCTCCTCTCCGATACTGAAATGTGCGGTTCCATGGACCTTTCCTTCTACGAAAAGTCTGGCCGCAGTTTCTTCAAATTCTCTTGTCTGCATCATCTTGAGCAGAAGCTCTTTGTGTATTTGTTTTGACAGCTTCATTTTTCCCCCCGTCAAATTTCTTTATTATCAGGATGATTCGAATATAATCTATTTATTTACTTTTGTAAAGTTTTATTTAGTCTATTTTACATATGTAAAATTTTCTCATCCATATACTGCCTGATTCATTCTTTTACCAAACTAAAATAACATTATTTACAGCATATAATAAATCTATTTGAAAATAGAAATTTCTTAGCCTAATATTTAAGCATGAAGAGAATAACAGCGGCAATATGTATGATTATTCTTTCCGCCGCATTATCAGCTGCACAATCGAATCAGGCAATTGATCAGCTGCTTGAAAGCAGTATGATAACAGCCGGACAGATGTCGTATATCCTGCTTGCAGCATCAGGAGAGCTGTCTGCTGCTGATGACGAGGCGTCAGCTTTTAATAAGGTATCTTTACGCACATCATGCCTTGAAGAGTATAATTACGTCACAGCAATTCCACTCGATGTCTTTATGTGCACCATGATGTCTGTTCTTGAAATGAAGGGCGGCATAATGTATTCAATATTTAAAAATCCGGGATATGCCTTTAAAGAAATGACATTTAAGGGAATCATCAAACCGACAGAGAATCCATCAGCATATTTCAGCGGTGAATATCTGCTTTCAACTGTTCAGAGAGCAATTAACTGGCGGGATACCTACCAGTGAAAAAGACCGGTTATTTCCACCTTATACTTATAGGTATCTTAATTCTGTCCGGAACTGAAATTGTTAATGGAATTGATTTTGGAGGCAATACGACAACCTCCCTTTCACTTTCAGATGACGGAGTCACTTTCAGTTTCCCCCTGAGTACAGGAATTACATTCAAGGCGGGAGAAAAACTTACACCTGAATCGCTTATCCAGGGCAGTCTGGCCCTGGGATGGTATGAATCAGAAATTTTCGACTGGCAGGCTGAAGAAGTTTCAGGCTCGCTGATTACAAATATCATTTTTCCTTCCGAACTGTATTACCAATACATTCCTGCACCGGAAACTTCAGACTGGTTCAAGGGGCTGAAGGCAGGCAGATTTCAACATTCAGATCCTGCAATGCACATCCTCAGTCAGCCGCTGGACGGTCTGAGTGCCTACATCACAGCCGGAGATATCAGCCTGAGCCTCGGTTCCGCATACAGCGGGCTTGTATGGAAACAGGAATCAGGAATACTGATATCCACTCTTGATCTGTACTACAGCAGTCAGGATTACACAGTCCTGGCGGCCCCCAGACTCCTGTTTTATGCTAAAGCTGAGACGGTTACCGAAAAAGCCGGTGCATTCAGTCTCTACCTCCTTTATCAGAAGGATCTGAGAGCTTTATACAGTACCGAGTTTCTTATTGCTGAAGGAGAGAGCCTTGAGTCTCAGCATCTTGGCGGACTGATAGATACCCTGCATGCAGAACTGCTGAACAGCGGAGCAATAGGAAACAGGCTTGGGTACACTGCATTCGGGGTATTTGAAACCGGAAGGATTATGTCCTACGGCACTTCAGCAGCCTTTCCGGATTCATACGCCTACACTCCGATTACAGCCTTCACTGGCGGAATAAACCTGTCATTCTCTGCACCGGAACTGCTGTTTTCCATGTTTCAGGCTGATTTTGTTTACTCAAGCGGCGACCGGGATAAAACAGCATTACAGGAGGGAAACACTGCAGGAACCGACACTTCGTACTTCCCTGTTTCGACAGTCACTGTTTCAAATGTACTGTCACTGCTTCTTGGAAATACATGGTATATCGATCTTGGATGGATAGCAGCCCCCTTTCTTGATTCATCCAGTTTCCTGATGCAGAATCTGTCATTCAGGCTTCTTGTTAAATCACTTTTCAGATCATCAGTTGCGCCGATATCAGCATACGGTGTCGACAGCGCTTCACTATCACCCTACCTCGGGACAGAAGCTTCACTGAATCTGACATGGCAGCTTCTTTCAGACCTGACTGCAGCAGCTGCCGTAAGCGCCTTTGCCCCCGGCTACTCCCCGGACGGAGCATTCAGTTCTGAGCTTAGTGAAAAGCCTGTTCTCTGGGCCGGCTCTTTAGCACTGACTGTGAGTTTTTAAACTAACCGTTTTTTCAGGAAACTTATTATCAAAATGATAGACAGCTCAATCACATCATTATCAATATGAAAAAGGAAAACCCGGGGAATTATCTCTCATAAAACCTATATTCGTATTACATAAATAAACTGTATTTTTATTCTTTTTCAACCTTATTAAACACCGATTAAGGCATTTTTCAAACTCTATTATCTGCAATTTTTCTCCACTTTCTGGCACAGCTATTGCTTTAATAGAAGCAGGAGGCTTAAATGAGATCAAGTGAAGATAACAGAACATACAGTTTATACGCGGCAATCATAGTATTATCACTTGCAGCAGTAGTTCTCTTTTCACAGTGCAGTCCGGATATAACTGATAAAGCCTCCTCCGGGCTGTCCTTCTACCCCGAACCAGGCGACTACAACAGTTCAATTGCAGTAAGAATTGATACAAACATAAGAAGAGCGGAAATTCATTACACAACCGACGGAACACCTCCTACAGCAAACTCTCCTGTATACCGGAATGAAATAAAACTTACACAGTCAAGTCTTGTACAGGCTGCGGTATTCGATCAGAGCAGCAAGCTGATTACAGGAATTGGTGCGGTCTACCTGATAACTCCCGGAAACGGAGACCCTGCAGCAATGATTACATCAAAAACCCTGGAAGATCACAGAAGCAGATTTGAAGCAGTAGCAACGGACCCCGACGGCGACAGCCTTGCCTATCGTTGGTACGTTGACGGAAGACTTCAGCCCGGAGAAACCGAGCCGGTTTTTGTAACTGATCTAAGAACTGACTATGAAAGAACAGCAACAATATCTGTAAGAGTTTCAGACGGTGAGAATACAATAGAAGCAGTCAGTACTGTAAACATAGCAGCGAAACAGGCTGAAATTGACAATATACTTCTTACAAGTCTAATTACCAGGGAATCTGAAGAAATACGGGATTCCGCACCTGTACTTAGATTGAGCGCTCCTTACAGTGTAATAGATTATGGAGAAAGCATTAGACTTACAGCTTCAGCTCTTGATCCTGAGGGCAGTGAGCTGAAGTATCTGTGGCTTGTTGATGATCAGAGGGCTGCTGAAGGCGCATCAGCCTACCTCGACTTTTCCAGATTTCCTGAAAAGGGCCGGGACTACCAGATTAAAGTTGCAGTAAGCGATGGACAGAATGTGACAACCGCCGCTTTAAAAATATTCGTAAATGAAGCTCAGCCTTCTGCTGTTGTTAAAAGCATTAAGGGAAAGGTTGAAGTTCAGAAATATTCAGGTGAATGGATGAGCCTCCAGAATGGAATGGCTCTGGACCTAAGTGATACTGTTGCCACAGGCTTTGGGGCTTCAGCGGAAATCCAGCTCGGTGATTCAGTCATATCAGTTTCTCCGATGAGCAGGGTGACCCTTGATGCCCTTTCCTCGAACGGCGGTGTTCAGCAGACGAGTCTCTTCATGAGAGTAGGTTCGGTCAAAGCAAAGGTTGATGCAAGCGAGGGTGCTCATGATTTCAAGGTCATGGCACCGCATGCAACTGCTTCTGTCAGAGGAACAGAATTCAGCTTTGACGGACTGAACCTCAGGGTTTTTGAAGGTAAGGTAGCGCTAAAAATTGGACCTCCAAGCAGAAATATACAGCGTGACAAGCAGAAACCAAGAGAAGCAGCTGAAGCCGCCGGGGAAGAGGAATCAAAGAGCGAGGATGCAGCCGATCAGTCAGCAGAAGCAGAAAATAGCGATGAAGACATCGCTGAAGAAACACCGGCAGAAGATACCGGCGATGAAGTACTTGTAGAAACCGGGGAAAGCGCTGAAGTTGCTGTTTCGGGCAGCGGCGAAGCTACCGGTATTTCAAAGGAAACAGCAGTAGTGCAGGAAAATGGCATTCAGGAGGTAAGTATTCCTGAATTTGCAAAGCTGAATGTTCAAATCGGCTTTACCGAAGCCGTTACGACTAATTCCATACAGGAGTCTGCTCCTGTCGTGGTTTCTGTCAGATAGAGGGGGATGGATATGACTAACAGAAGAAATATATCAGGTACAGGCATACTGATTGCAGTTTTAACAGTTGTTGCACTGGTGTCATGTTCGCTTCAGCCGGCAGACAGAGCGAGCCTGACAATATCTGCCGCACATCAGTTTGAATCCAGAGGTTACTACGGAACAATAGACGATGTATCAAGGATTGATGTCTATGTCTATACCACAGAGGGTGAGAACCTTGTAGCATCCATGACCCTTGATCCTGAATCTGGATGGCTCGGTGAAGCCCCCGATATTCCAACAATGACAGACCTTACTATAGAAGCTTTTGCCTACGGAAACGAAACATCTCATTATTATGAGTTAATCGACTGGGAAGTAGCCGACACATCAGGCTACGATGTACTGCTGTTCTCCGGGTCAACAACAAAATTCATATCCTCTGCTGCCGCCTCAATCTATCTTGCCCTCAATCAGTATGATGACGGAAGTCTGCAGAGACTGCCCAGAATTAACAGAATGACATCAAACCTCAACACAGCTGAACTATCGATTGATTTCAACGACTACGGAGAAACTCTTCTTGATGACGGGTCAACTTCCTATGAAAGATGGTACTGGAGAATAATTGATGATAACGGTAATGTTTCTGAAACATCGTTTTCATATGACGAAAGCCTTCCCGAGTCATCAATTCTGTTTGATGAAACCACAACCCAGCTTAACCAGAGCACAGGCTCCGATATCACTCTCAGCTATCTCTTTCCCGATGATGACGGAGATAGTGTAACTGACTGGTATAACAGACTTTACTGGCTTGAGATAGCCAATCCGCAGCACAATGTTTTAAGGCAGGCATTTGTGATGAATCCTGGTTCTGATACCCAGTTCGATATAAATTTTGCACCATGGATAAGAAATATCACCGCAGGACGGTACTATGACCTTTACGACACTGAAAACGGAGTTGTACTCTGGCAGGCCGATGTGACAGATGATACTGCAGGACAGATAAGATATCTGTGGATACTGAAATCAGCGGAATACTCCGCAGTCTACGGCAGCCTTGCAGGAACAGAAGTTCCAGCCGGTTCAGCCTATTCCAACTGGTCAGAATGGGTATCAGGGATTACTTCAGCCCTCGGAACCGAAAATTCCAGGGAAACTGTTTCACCTGAACTGGATTTGATTCTGGCTTCGGCAGACACTATCATTGAAGAAGGAACAGGTACCGATACAGACGGAAGCTATCCTGCAGCCGGATTCGGTCCCGGTGAATTTTCAGTAAACGGAAGCCTTTTTGATAATACCGGACTTGAAGCAGAACTTTATCTGCTTGCATTTGACGCAGAGTTCGGTGATTCAAATGATTCGGCAGCCTATGCATGGAGCCATGTCAGAATGGAACTCGACAGTAATTCATTTCCGGCAGCAGGCGACGGGACGAACGGCCTGATAGTATTTGAAGGGGCTAACTAAAAGTGAAAAAAGGGGGAGAATGGAGTGAGCAAACCGCAGGTCGCATTAAAAACAACTATACTGACTCCCCTTATTGTATCCGTAGCTGCAGCGCTGCTGTCAGTTACCGGCCTTTTGAGTTTTCTGGACGGTATGGCCTATGACACAGGACTGAAGCTTTCACCGGAACTGCCTGCACGCGATGAGATCATCTTTATCGACGTAGATGACCGTGCAATAGATTATGCAGGGACATGGCCTATAAGGCGTGATCTTACTGCCGATGCTGTTATTTTCATGGCCGAAATGGGACTTGATGTACTTGTATTTGATATTGAATACGTAGATTTAAGCCCCTCCACAGTAGATGAAGAGCTTCTTAATAACATCCTTCCAGAAAGCAGTTCATCCATGCTCAACTCACTGGAAACCACAGTGTCGTCACTGCTTAAAGCCGCAGCAGAGGGAAGGCTTGACCGGAGTGAACTGGAATACTACCTTCCGGATCTGCAGGATGAGTTTAAGAAAACTGAAAGAAGACTTCTTGATACCTACAGTGATCTTGCCGCTAACAGTGATGAGTACCTGGGCCGTGCAGGAGAACTGCTGGGCTCAGCATTTTTTACCGTAAACCTTGCACCGGGTGTGCTGATAAATATCGATCCCGATCTTAAAAGATACTACACGGAAAACATAAGCCTTAAAAACATTTCGGGTGCTGTTGATTCAATTCCTTCAGCCTCCTCAATAATGCCTACAATTGAACCTGTAATAACAAGATCAGCAGGTGCCGGATTCCCAAATGTAATAATCGACAGTGACGGAGTAAGACGGCGTGTTGATCTGCTGCAGAGCTACGACGGGAAAATATACGGCCAGCTTGTATTCACACCGCTGATGTCGGTACTCGGAAACCCCTCTGTTGAAGTAAGCAAGAGTAAAATTATCATAAGCGGAATTAATTCCAGATACCCGGACGTACCGGAGACAATAGTAATTCCCCGGACAGGCAGCGGGAGCATGCTTATCAACTGGCCGCATGCCGATTACTTTGACAGCTTCAGCCACATATCTTTCGGCCTTATCCTTGAAACTAACAATCTTATTACATCACTGTTCAGAAATATCAGAATCAGGGATGACTGGGGATATCTTGATGAGTATACGGGAGAAACACCTCTTGCTTCACTTGCCCTGAAACTTTCGGAGGAAAGACGCAGCGCTGTTTACAGCTCAAACAGGGAACTGCTTCAGAAATACAGCAGCGGAATCGACAGATTCATAACAGAAATAGAGAACTACCTTTCAGACGAGCTGGAAAAAGACTTTCTTTCCAGGCTTGAAGCAGGACTCGCATCAGGAGCAGTTAGCGAAGAGGATGCTCTGTTTATCAAAAATGATTATCCCGTATGGCGCAAAGCTGTTATAAGCCAGGCGGAAAGACTGGCTGAGAACCGAAGTTATTTCCGTGAAGCCCTGGGAGGTAAGTTTGCAGTAATAGGTAATGCTGCAACCGGAACAACAGATATCGGAGTTAACCCTTTCTCGGGAGAATATGTGAACATTGGAACGCATGCTGCAGTGGCCAATACCATACTCAATGCCGGCTTTATTGACGACAGGCCCTGGTTCTGGGCATCGGCAATTTCAATGCTGCTGAGCTTTGCTCTTGCATTTCTCATCAGATCCCGGGGGCCTGTACTTTCCGGACTGATAAGTGTTGCACTTGCAGCTGCAGGAGTATCGATAAGCCTTTTGATTTTGATAAATCTTGGAATCTTTATATCACCTGTTGATCTGCTGATAAATACAGCCGTTGTTTATGCAGCTTTTACAATCATCAAGTTCAGAGCTGCAGAGGCTGAAAAAGGTTTTATAAAAGATGCTTTTTCCCATTACCTCTCGGAGGATGTAATAAGTGAAGTACTCGACGATCCGGATAAACTCTCTCTCGGCGGAGAGCAGCGCTACCTTACCGCAATGTTTACCGATGTGAAGGGCTTTTCAACTATATCGGAACAGCTGACACCGGCAGAGCTTGTAACTCTTCTAAACCGCTACCTTGGCGAGATGAGTGATGTTGTGCTGGACTATAAGGGGACAATAGACAAATACGAGGGTGATGCAATCATTGCCTTTTTCGGAGCACCGATAGAACTTAAGGATCATGCACTCCGTGCCTGCTCCAGTGCTATTCTGATGAAACGGATAGAGCAGAAGCTGAATAAAGAGTTCCTGGCAAATCAGATGACGCCAGGTCCCCTTCTAACAAGGATTGGAATCAACAGCGGAGATATGGTTGTAGGTAATATGGGTACCGTACGCAAGATGAACTATACAATGATGGGCAACGCAGTAAACCTTTCTGCAAGGCTTGAAGGCGTCAACAAGCAGTATGGGACCTGGATCCTCACAAGTGAAGAAACACACAGCCATATAGGAGACGGTTTTCTTTCACGAAAACTCGACAGGGTAAGAGTTGTGGGAATCAATACCCCGGTCAGACTTTTTGAACTTGTTGAATTCAGAAAAGACGCATCTTCAGAAGAAACAGAAATTGTAGAAATATTTGAATCAGGATTAAGTGCATATGAAAACAGGGATTTCAGTTCAGCTGTCAGCAGTTTTGAGAACTGCCTTAAAATCAATGAAAACGACGGACCGTCTTTAAAATTTCTGGATCTAAGCCGGGAATATCTTAAAAACGACCCGGGGGAGGACTGGGATGCGGTTGTCAACCTTACGTCTAAATAAGAATTTTTTAGTTTTTACTATTATATATCTGATCATTTTGTCAATGGCAGGCTGTACTCTTGATCCGATAGACGGTACTGATGATGGTACTGCAACTGAAACCGAGGAGCTGGGACAGGTAAGCATCACAATTCCGACCTCAGTCTACAACTTTTCAAGAGCTGTAACCGAGGTGGAGATTTCACGTGTAAGCCTTTCTGTACGAAGATCGGGCGGCAGCGAAGATCTGATTTCAAAGATCCCGGACACAGCTGATGAGTCAGGAAACTTTGTAATAGATGCATCAGTACCGGTTAATACATTGCTTGAACTGGAAGCATTCGGGCTTGATGCTGCCGGCGAGGTTGTCGCATACGGCAAAAGAACACTTACAGCCTCGGCAACAACAGCTTTATCCGCGGCAATATCGCTTTCGCTTTATCAGCCTGCAAACCTACCCATAGTTAAGTTTACAAATATCACCGTACCTCCGGCGGCCTCACAGAACAGCATGTTCAACTACAGCGTTGACGGTTATGTTAACGTTACCGAGTGGCCGAATAATCCTTCCGGAGAACCCATACCTACTATTTCTCTCACGTTTTCAACACAATCAAACGGAGCAGATTCCGCTTCGGTGCAGACATCCCTAAGCTTCAGTGATGCAGAATCAGGCAGGATAAGCTTTGAAGGCATCAGCCTGACAGCCCTTACAGACTCCAATACAGCAGCGGCAGTAACTCTGAGCTCGGAAATAATCCCCGGTGGAACACTATTGAACGAATTCAGTGTGGACCTGATGCCTGCGGTAAGCACACTCACCGCCTCTGGTTCGGATAACAGGGTAGATCTGAGCTGGGTCAACCCCTCAGGGACATGGTTTGACGGGGTAGTGCTGGTTTCATCCACTTCTGTGTCACCGCAGTCTGCAGCTGAAGGCACTGAACTCTACAGGGGAACTGGAACAGGCTATGCACATACCGGGCTGACCAATGGAATTAACCGCAACTATACAGTCTTTCCATATACGGAAAGCTCCGGCACCTATTATTACGGACCAGCAGCCTATATTTCTTCAACACCTGCAGACACCCTTGCACCGGGGACTCCCTCATCCTTCGCAGCTTTGGAATCAAATGGAAATGTATCGCTTTCCTGGACAAACCCGGGCGATGCCGATCTTGCTGAAATAATTGTATTAAAGAAATCGGGAAGCTACGCCGCTTCAGTTTCCGACAGCAGTGCAACAACAGTTTATTCCGGAGGAACCGGGACATCAGCTTCAGACAGTCTTGCATCTGCAGGAACCTGGTATTATAGCGTATACGCAAGAGATGACGACACTCTCTACAGCTCACCGGCTCAGAGTTCTGTTACATATGCACCAGTTACAAGCGGTTACGCTTCATGGGGCTACAATTACGGAGAACTCACCACCAGTGACAGTATATCTGTAAGTTCCTCAAGCAAGTATGCAGACGTTTGGGTATTTACTCTCAGCTCTACATCAACAGTTCAAATTGGATTAAACGGCTACTACGGCTCAAGAAGTTTTGACACTTATCTCTACCTGTACAGCGGGGCGACACCTTCATCTTCAAACCGCATAGCCTATAATGATGACTCGGGCTTCGACGGTTACGGACTTAACTCCTATATCTCAAGAACGCTGGGCCCTGGAACCTACAGCATAGAGGCCTCCCACTACGGATATTTCCGTACCGGAGATTACAGACTTTACCTTAATAAGTACTGATAAATCCTCCAAAAGCAGGCTGAAAACTGTTAGAAACTTCTCTTCCGTGTTAATATGGAATAGAAGTTTTTACAGGAGCAAACTTGCCCCCGGAAAAGAAAAAAATAACTCAGGACCTGAAATTGATTTTCACAATAGACAATAGTTCATGTACATTCTGCGGCTTATGTGCCTTAGACTGCCCGCAGCAGGTAATTAATATTGACAAAAAAGCTGCATTTTCAGAAATAGATAATTCTCTATGCATGCAGTGCGGACATTGCGGTGCAATATGCGCTGCGGGTGCTGTACGTACAGATGGAGAACAGTTCGAAACATATCCTGTTTCATCCATCAATCAGCAGGAACTTATCTCTGCAGCCGATAAGCTTATACTTGGAAAACGCTCAATACGAAGCTACCGGCAGAAAGAGGTACCCGCAGAGGATCTGCAGGCTGTTATAAAAGCAGGATATATGAGTCCCACAGCAAGCAATACCTGCCAGGTTTCTGCTGTGATACTAAGAGATGCTCATCTTGCTGCCGTACAGAAGGCAATGATCGGCCTAATGTACCGGGTCGTTAAAACAGCAAACAACCCTGCCGGCCGGCTTGTTCTTAAACTGATCGGCTTAAAGCGGTATTCTGCAAAAAGCAAACTGACCAGCTATTACTCTAGACTCAGCTCTGCCGTAAAGGGAGAGTCAGACCCCTTATTTTTCAATTCTCCATGCGTGGTAATACTCACCTACCCCAAAGGTTCGGAGCGTTTTGGAAGAACCGACTGCGCACTTGCCGGGCAGAATATGATGCTCACGGCCGAGGCAAGGGGTATCGGTTCATGCATGATAGGTTTTGCCGAGGTTGTGCTGAAAAATAAAAAAATAAGAAAATTTACCGGCATACCCGACAACCGAAGTGTGGGTCTGGTCTTCACCCTGGGCTATACCGACCGGAAATATCACCGCTACCCGAAACGGAAAAAGTGGAATTTGATATAGAATTTTAACCCCTTGGATTACTAAAAAAATACTCCTCCGATATCACCCCATAATGCGGAAATACAGCAATTGAAACATATTCTGCTTATAAGCCTCTCCTACCCTCTTGCTTTCCTCACCAGTTCATTCTATATTATTATAACTTCATAACTTATTATTATCTTAGGAGACATACAATGGGATTAGGAACATTCGAAGAATATAAAGAAAGACTTTTTAAAATGAAACCGAATATCTATATCAATGGAGAAAAGGTTGGACGTGACGGAGATTTCATGAGAGGCGGTCTGTATGTAATCAAACAGACATATGACTGCGCTCATGATCCAAAATATGAAGATGTATGTACAGCAACTTCACATCTTACCGGTGAAAAGATAAACAGGTTCACGCACATTCACCAGTCGGTTGACGACCTGCTGAACAAACAGCTTATGACAAAACTTCTCTGTCACAGAGTAGGCGGATGTATCCAGAGATGTATGGGAACTGACGCACTTAATGCCCTTTCAGTAGTTACATATGACTGTGACCAGGCAAACGGCACTAAGTACTATGACAGACTCAATAAGTACCTGGCTTTCTGCCAGGAAAAGGACCTTACATGCAACTGTGCACAGACTGACGTTAAGGGTGTCAGAGGATTACGGCCGCATGAACAGCCGGATCCGGATCAATACCTCAGAATTGTAGAAGTACGCGACGATGGTATCGTTGTACGCGGAGCAAAGGTCTGTAACTCAATTGCACCCTACACCGATGAAATAATCGCCCTTCCTACAAGATTCATGGGCTCAAAAGATGCTGCATACGCAGTTGCATTTGCACTTCCGGCAGACTGGGACGGCATCAAGATCATGGGACTTCCCGGACTTCAGGCAAAACGAAGCAAACTGAATGCTCCTGTTGCCGAGGTCGGCGATGTAGAATCCCTGACAATCTTTGATGATGTATTTGTCCCTAACGACAGAATCTTTCTAAACGGTCTTGAGAATCCGGACAATGTACAGTATGCAGGCTACCTTGCCCTTATGTTCGCCCACTTTCACAGACACTCATACACCGGCTGCAAAACTGCCGTATCCGAAGTTCTGGCATCACAGGCAACACTCGTTGCAGATGTGAACGGAATCCTCAAGAAAGACCATGTCCAGGAGAAGATATCCCACATAATCGGAACTGCCGAACTTGTTTTCGCAGCAGGACAGGCCAGCGCGTACCGGGCAGTGAAGTTCCCCAATGGGTCATGGGTTCCGGACGAGATTTTGACAAATGCCGGAAGAAGACTTGCAGGAAGCGAAATCTACAATGAGTATTCAATTCTTGCAGACCTTGCCGGAGGCATCAGTGCATCACTGCCTACTGAAGAGTCCTATTACGATCCGGAAACCGCGGAACTTGTTGCCAAATACACCAAACGAAATCCTGAATACTCAGCCGAGGATGCTCACAGAACCTTCAGGATGATGGAAAACAAGCTCTGTTCACCCTTCAGCGGAGCTGAAATGGTAGCAGGCGTACACGGCGGCGGCTCTCCGCTGATGGAAACAATCACGATGATGTCCAGATACGATCTGAAACCGCTGCTTGATATTGGAAAATATCTCGCAGGTATAAATGACGACATCCCCAGATATGAACGACCTACAATGACACCTAGAGTTATGCTTGATAAATTCAGAAAAACCCAGAAATAGGATATGCAATCAAAATATGATTGCATATCCCTGCATCTAATGAAGCAATTAAAAAGTTTAATACTTTTTAATTGCCTCGATTTTCCATATTTTTGTTGTCCGCCGGTTGCTCTTCCGGCGGACAACTCTTATAGTAACTGAAGCTTCTTGCAAAACTCTGTTAGTTTCGCAATTGGCTCAAATGAATAATATTACAGGATGGTCGGATAAGTGAAAATTTCCCAGATTCAGTGTTTCATGGAGGCTGCTGAATGCCTGAGCTTTACTGAAGCGGCAAATAAACTTGAATTGTCTCAGCCTGCCTTAAGCAAACAGGTGGCCTCTTTGGAGGAAGAACTGGAAATACAGCTTTTTCTGCGTATAAAAAAACGTGTATACCTGACTGAACCCGGTAAAATGTTTCTTGAAGGCCTCAAAAGGCTATCCGGCGATTTTAATATAATGCTTTCAGAAGTAAAAAGGGCCAGTGAGGGTGCACAGCGAACAATCAGAATCGGCTATCTGGAAGATCGAAGCATCAGTCCCAAATGCACAAAGGCTATTTCTGTATTAACCGAGAAATATCCGGATATCAAAATAACCGTTGATCAGTTCAAGCTGATTGAGCTACTTGAAAAACTTAATGATAATCAGATAGATATAGGGTTTACCCTTGAATTTGAGCTTGGAAAATACCCGACTCTCCGACATGATGTTATTGCCACGAACCACAACTATCTGGCAATCCCGGCCGATCATCCAAAGGTAAACCAGAAAGGCCTTACCCTGGCCGACTTTTCAGATGAAACTTATGTAATCCTCGACCCTGATGTCAGCAGTGACGTTGTTGCCAAACTCAAGGAATCCTGTGCAGAGGCTGGATTTACACCCAAACTTAAATATGCCCCGACCCTTAGAACTCTTGCGCTCTGGGCCGAAGCAGGACTGGGACTTGCAGCCGTGGACAAGGGGTGTTTCCTCTATCATAATCCTAATTTCAAATTCATCGATGTTCCGGAGATTCACAATATGAATTCAATTGTAGTCTGGAATGAAAACCGCCTGAGTAATGTCGGAAAAGCTTTTCTTGATATGGTTCTAAAATAATTTTTATCCCTTTTTTTGTTGAAATCAGACATCGAAATCCATATGCTTATTATATTAAGCTAATATACAAGAGATAACCTGATGTCTGATTCAATACGGCAAGCAAACGTAAAAATTCAGGGCAGGACAATCGCTGTTACCGTACCTGTTACCAGTAACAAACCTCACATTAGAAATGATATAAAAAGTAAATGGCAGAATCTAATTAATGTTATGGCTGAATGCCTTGATGTACCATCCGGATTGATTATGGAGATTCATGCCTCAAAAATATCAGTATTTCTATCAAGCCATTCTGCCGGGAACCCTTACAAAGAGGGGGAATCGGAAAAACTGCTAATGGGGCTGTATTGCGAAACAGTTATAGGTACAGGTGAAAACCTTAGAATACCTGATGCAACTAAACTTGAAGAATGGAAAAATAACCCTGATATCAAACTTGGGATGATTTCATATCTTGGCTTCCCTATAAAATGGCCTGACGGGGAGTTTTTCGGAACACTATGCATTCTGGACTCCAAAGAAAATCCGTATTCTGACAAACATGTACATCTGATGGATATTCTGAAATCAGTTATTGAAGAAGATCTTCAAAACCTCATTGAAAATCATGTTCAGGTTTTAGGCTACTTTCATCAGCTTGAACAGATAAATGTTAAACTTAAAGATATGGTTAAAGAAAGGGAGATCCTGCTGAGCGAGGTTCATCATCGGGTCAAAAATAATATGCAGATAATTACCAACCTCATAGAACTGCAGGACAGCGAAAGACTCAGCGGGGAAAGGCGCCTTCAGACTTTGTCAATAAAGAATAGAATTCAGGCTATGAGTATTGTTCATGAGATACTTTATAAATCTGAAGATCTCAAGGACATAAAATTAGAAGAGTACATTCATAAGCTGGTTGATAATCTGATAGCAGGACTCGCAGCCCCGGATCTTAAACTGAATGTGGAATATGATATCGATGAAGAGTTTAATATAAGTTTTGAAAATGCAATTCCTATAGGTCTTATAACAAATGAAATTATCACAAATTCAATTAAATATGCTTTTACAACATCAGCAAATGCCGAAATAATAATCCGTATCAGGGATATCGATGAGAAAAGCTATTCATTTACAATTTCCGACAATGGCTGCGGAATTGAAGATGCAGGTAATAGTAATCGGGAAACAGGCATGGGGCGGGTGCTGATCCCGCTGCTGGTTCAGCAGATGCGAGGGACTCTTTCGGTTTCAAGCAGCCATGGGACAGAGTATTCTATGATACTAAGCAGGACCCCTGAAGCTGAATAGGATCTGTACTGAAATCTCCAAGCCAAAGGAATACAACAATTCCTCCAGGCGGCGGGATATGCTTTCTTGCTTCTTCTGGAGCAGTGCGGTTTACTTAGGCAGCGGAACTGAGAAACTCACCCTCAGACCATCTGAACCGTCAACCTTATAGTCACCCTCAATCTGAATCATAAGAGTGCTTATAATAAGCATGCCCAGCGAATTATTCTCCTTCGATGCAGTTTTTCCGGAAAAGCCCACACCATTATCCCTGTATTCAAAGATATATTGATCAGCGTCCTTTCTACCTCTGATTAAAATGGCAGGATCAGCTATTCCATCGAAAGCATGTTTTATTGAATTGGTAACCAGTTCATTAAAAACCAGACCTATTGGAATCATCAGGTCCATAGTCAGATTCTGTTCTTCGACCTGAAGGTTATATGTAACTGATAATTTACTTTTATCGTGATAACTGTATATCACTGAATCACACAATTCTCTCAGATATTCCTGTATATCGATCAGTTCTATTTTATTATCCTTGTACAGCTGTTCGTGTACAAGCGACATGGCATATCTCCTGTTCTGCAGCTTACCCAGGACGTCAAGCAGTTCCTCATTACTTACTACATCAGACTGAAGAGAAAGAAAGGATATAACAAGCGATAAATTATTCTTTACCCTGTGATGAACTTCTCTTAAAAGAATCTCCTTTTCTTTAAAAGACTGGGATATCTGCAGATGTTTATTCTGAAGTGTCCTATCTTTGATGTAAAAGGATTCGATGCTGTAAAATTTCTTAATTCAATCTGTATAAATGATTTCTCAAAACTCGGACCGAATGGAATCAGACATGCCGTAATCTGCAATAAGAAAGGGCAAATAATGACTGCTGGAGTTGTTCTCAAGATTTCAGATGACACCTACAGGACCTATTGGCTTAATCCGCCCATTCAGTATTTTCTTGAAACAAGCGGAATGGATGTGAGCGGTAACCTTGCCTATGAAGTACACGAACCAATGGATGAATTCGAGGATATATACGAAAAGATCTGGAAGGCTGGACAGTCATTCGGAGCAAAAAAGCTCGGTATAAATGCCTATAACCTTATGAACCATACCGAAGCAGGTTTTCCTAACATCCATATTCACTACCCGCTGCCATGGTATGAATCAGATGACGATGGACTTGAAGCATTCTGTGACAGCAATCCAATGTTCAGTATGTATAATCGAAACAGAAGACTTTGGGGAAGCGTTGGGGATGATCTGCAGTCCCGCTTTGTAACTTCATATGATGTGGGTTGGGGCTTTCTGGTCAACTTTAACCATGATTGCAGAGGAAAGAAAGCGCTGCAAAAAGAAATCCGTGTTAAAGTGGCCAAGTTCCCATACCTCTCCAAAGAATTCATACGCAATGAAAATCGGGATGTATCTGATATCCCACGTAATTATAAATAAATACCGAAGGGCCGGCTCCATATGAGCACGGCCCGATCATGTAAATTTAATATCGCAAATTAAATCGACAACCTAAAACTCCCTGAGCATATTACTCGTGAGCACAACCTCAACACCAAGTCCCAGGACATTCCCGATCACTACATCACCTGAACCAAGCCGGTTTCCCAGCCTTACCTTGTGAATTTCATGCATCACATCAAAAATCCTTGACTTGGGGATTTCGGCTGAGACCTTCACAGGGACAACCGGGGTATCTGAAAAAACGGTCCTTACTGTAGAGCTGAGGGTTCTCATTGGAGAAATTATCTCGGATAAAGCAAAGTCTTTTCCTCTTGGACAGCTGTATCCACTGATATCAGGCTTACCCGACTCCCCGCCTATTTTCAAAATACAGCCTTTCGGGCATTCAATACATACAATTTCAGTCATTTCAAGCTACCTCAATTTCCAGAGTGATTTGAGCACGAGCGGGCAGATTATGCTGCCCGAAGCGGTATTCAAGCCTTTCCATCTCCGGCGGTTTCATAAAACCGTACTTTTTACGGAAGACCTCTGCACCGTCTATCCTGATAACAAGAAAACAGTCTGATAGTATTTCACGGCTTCTGAAAAACAGAACTGTCTCTTCTTCTGAATCATCAACTGATAGTCGCTGTGGTACAACATAGGCCAGCCCCTGTCCTGGAGAAATAACAGCCGGTTTAATGTCAACTGCAGTTGATTCAGCATCACAGCAAGCCGCCCCTTCCTGCCTGGCAGCACTGTACTCAGCCGCTGCCTTCCCGGCAAACTCACCGCTCTCTGAAACATAATCTACAAGATCGTTTACATGCAGTGCGTTGCCGCAGGCGAAAACAGCTTCGACAGAAGTCATAAGCTTTGAATTGCATAGAGGGCCCTTGGTAAGCGGATCTATCCGGACTCCAAGCTTGTCAGCCAGTTCATTCTCCGGAATCAAACCTACAGACAGAATAAGAGAATCGCATTCAATAATTTCAGCTGTGCCGGAGAGAGGCTGCATCTTTTCATCCACTGAACTTACCTCAACGGCGGTGAGCCTTTCATTTCCGAATACCCTTGTAACAGTCTTTGAAAGATGGAGTGGTATATCATAATCGTTCAGGCACTGATGAATATTGCGCGTAAGCCCAGAAGGGGTTGGCTTGGCCTCATAGACGCCTATAACCTCCGCTCCTTCCAGGGACAGCCTGCGTGCCATAATCAGCCCGATGTCTCCGCTTCCAAGAATCACACAGCGCTTTGTGGGCATCTCACCGAGGATGTTGATGTAATGCTGTGCGGTCCCGGCGGTAAAAATTCCCGAGGGCCGTGTGCCGTGTATAAAAACCTGTCTGGCCGTTCTCTCCCGGCATCCTGTAGCAAGGATGATGGTCTTTGAAGCGATGACACTCACCCCTTCCCTGCTGACTGTAGTAATATGGAAGAGGCCCTCCCTTTTCTCAATCGCGGTAACGAATGTAAGAACCATAGTATCGATTCTGCGCTCCAGCAGCTCGCAGGTAAACCTTTCAGCATATTCAGGACCTGTCAGTTTCTCTTTAAAGCGAACAATTCCGAATCCGTCATGAATGCACTGTTTGAGGATGCCGCCAAGGCGTGCTTCTCTTTCAATTAAAAGTACAGCGGCTCCGCTTTTCTCCGCGGCAATTGCCGCAGCAAGGCCGGCCGGACCGCCGCCTATCACTGTAACATCTGTTGTTTTCATTTACCGAGCTCCTGTACCGTTCCTAAAGTTACAACAGAACCCGGACTGCCCTTTCTTACTCCGGAAAGGCTTATTCCCTGATGCTCCGCTATAATCTGCGTAATAAGCGGTGAGCAAAAGCCGCCCTGGCAGCGTCCCATTCCGGGTCTAAGCCGTCGCTTAATTCCGTCAAGTGTAGGGACACAAAGCGGGGAATTTAGAGCGTCAATAATTTCGCCTCGGCTGACTTCCTCACAGCGGCAGACTATGATTCCATAATCAGGATTTTTCTTTATAAGAGCATCTCGTTCCTCATCACTGATTTCCGAAAGTTTTAGTTTTGCTTTGCGGCTCATACTGTATTGGTCTTCTTTTTTGAGCTCTGTTCCGCCGCCGAAAAAATCAATTGCCCATTTACAGATATCAACTGCAATAGCAGGCGCAGCAGTAATTCCGGGCGACTGAATACCGGCAGCCTGCAGAATATTCTTTGTGAATATCCCCTTTCTCACCACAAAATCCTCTTCATATGTCGCTGCACGGACACCGGTAAAATATGCGATGATATCGGAGTATTTTAAGTCTACGGCTATATGCTGCTGCATGTTTATTATAGATTCAACTTCAGCTCTGTTTGTAGCCGTATTTTCCCGATCGGGAGTCTCTACAGCGTTTGGACCGATAAGCATATTTCCATGAACAGAATGAATAAGCCCCACACCCTTCGTATGGCTTTTACTGGTTATTGTATCGAGGAAAAAACGGATACGCTTTTTCAGCCCCTTGGGTTTATCAGCCTCCTGGTAAGGAAGAATACTGAAGGGTGATTTACCCATACTTGATCTGACCATGTAACCGGCTTTTTTATCGGTAATTATATTAGTGCCCCGTCTCGGATGAATTGTGAAGGTTCTGTCACCCGCCATCTCAGCAATTTCATCCGAATAGACACCGGCCGCATTTATCACAAGCCGAGGGTACATTCTGCCCCGGTTTGTGAGGACGCTTTTAATTTTACCATCACCCACCGTCATGCCGGTAACAACAGTATTGAGGCTCAGCCGGACTCCGTTTGAAACAGCATTCTCGGCCAGTGCAACGGTCATCTCATAAGGATTTGTTATACCGCCTATAGGCATATACATTCCGCCTATTGCAAAATCAGGAAGCTCTGGCTCATATTTTTTAAGCTCTTCCCTTTTTAGATATTTAACGCCGGGAATGCCGAGAAGTTTTGCATTCAGCCTCAGAAGGAAAACAGGAAGGCGCTCCCAGTTTTTGCTGCAGAGCATTATCTGTCCTTCCTGCTCAAATGGAACATCAAGGGCTTTCGAAAGCCCTGCGTACATTCTGTTTCCTCTGATATTGTAATAGTGCTTCTGTGATTTTCTGGAAAAGTTAATACCGACATGGACAACCCCGCCGTTGGCTCTGGAGGCCCCTACAGCGACATCCTCACCCTTCTCGACAAGAATTACATTCAGTTTGTATCTTGAAAGTTCGCGCGCAATGGAACAGCCGGTAATTCCGCCTCCGATTATCAGAACATCCGTTTTGAGCCCATCAAGTTCATAATCATTTACTTCGGGAAGTATCCGCTGCTGTGTAAAATTTTTAAGATTTATATTATTAATCACACCAAGATAATGCTTTTTATCTACCGCAGCCTGCCCTGCCTTTACAACGGTTTCCCAGCTGTCAACCTCACCTTCCAGAACTATGCAGTTCCTTACCTCAGATATTTTTATATCCGGAGAAATTTCATTTATCTTTCTGCGGATTTTACTGATACTGCTCATACAATAATTTTTTCCTTTTCCAGAGACTTCAGCTGCTCTTCGGCACTTTTCTCGGCTGCTCTGCACTTTGCAAAAGCGTCTTCCATATCTGTTCCGCAGACTACCATGCCGTGATTCTCCATCACGCAGGCTCTATTTTCCCGAATGGCAGAAACAACATTATCCGACAGCCTTTTTGATGAGGGCAGTCCGTATTCAGCAAGCCTTATTTCCCCGCCAAGCAGAGCAGCGCTTTCCAGATCAAACGGAATGATTTGTTTATGTGCAGCGGCAAAAACACTGCAGTTTGACGGATGGCTGTGAATAATACAGCTGACATCCGGATGTGCAGCAAGAAGGGCTGCATGAAACGATTTTTCACCGGTTGGCTTCACAGCTCCCTCATATTCCAGAGTGCTGATATTAACCCTGACAATGTCGTATTCATTGATCGTAGAGTAATCCATTCCGGAAGGTGTACAGAGCATATAGTCCTCATCAAGCCGTACTGAAATATTCCCCCAGGTTCCCTGCACAAGATTACTTTCCACCAGCCGGTTTCCAAGACTTATGATCTCACGGCGCAGCTTCAGCTCATCCTGGTCAATTTTTCTATCGATATCAGATACACTCTGATGTTTAACTGCCGCCGCCTTTTTTGAATAGGCCAGTTTATATGCGAAATGCATCAGCATTGCTTCAATCAGCGGCAGAGGTTTAGCATCCCCAAGCTGTCCGGCCTGAACATGTACCTGTGCCGCCTTCTCAATCACAAGTGCTGCAGTGTAGGCTGTGCGCAGATCGGCTCCGACAGCCAGAAGCCCCGGTGCCAGTCCCTTTGAAGGACCGGTCAGACATGCGCCGTTACCGCCTGTGATTCGAAGCAGCCGAAATGTATTAAAAGGAGAACAGTGTTTTACATAGACTCCGAGAATCTGTGCCATATCATCAAGAACCGGCGGGATTCTTCCCCCGGCCTCAGCAGCAACCGAACAGAACTTTGACGCGCCTCTGATTACAGCACTAACCTTCCGGCTCCGGCGGAATATTCCATAAACAGCAGGATGCCTTCGAAGGAGCTCTACCCTTGTTAAAACCTCAGCATTCTCCCCACCATTTTCAAGAATAAGAAACTGACCGCCGTTAAATCGTGCTGCAATAACGGAATTATCCAGATCCATTCCTGCGGTCTTAAGTCGTCCGCTGTAATCCAGAAGACTTTCCGCGGTTTCCTGATTTTCAGTCATTTACACTCCAGTTCGTTTATTTCCAGAATGGCAACTTTAATTTTCTGCTGCAAGGTTTCACGCTCACTTTCAATGTTCCAGAGGCCCAGCCGCACAATCATGAATGGAAGCCTCCAGCATGTAATTTCTTCATCACATATCCCCGAAGCCTTTTTGTACTGCTTCAGATAATTTCTGCAGATGGTTTTTCTGATTCCTTCAAGGACCGCTGCTGTAATCCTGTTAAAACCGGGAATCATTTCACATTCATTAAGGAGAAAGAGAGTTGCAGCAACATCAGCGGCCGGCACCCCCCGCGCTGCGGTCATCCAGTCAATTATCGAGGTTGCTTTTGTATCAGACATTATATTATCAGGATGAAAATCAAGATGAAGTATCGAGCTTCCATCAGGAAGGTTCTGAAGCAGCTTATCAACCATAGTCCTTTCAGTAACCGTAAGAAAATCCAGGGGTTCAGACTTCAGGGCCTCTCTGACCATATCCTTATAGCTTCTAATTACTTCAGTATGAGTTTCATGCATCGCAAGCTGCAGCTGAACCATAAGCTTGGGGACATTAAAGGCTGTAAGGGGCTTTGCCCCTGCAAGACTTATCAGAGGCATTCCCGGTATTTTTTCTATTATCAGCCCGGTCTGCGTTCCTACACTTATCTGGCCGTAACATTTAACACTCGAGATTCCCCTGGAAAAAGTCTCCTTCGAGTTTATCTCTTCATTATCAATCAGTTCAGATTCAATTTCTTCATTAAAAAGTTTTATCAGCTGGTTTTCTTTCCACTTATAAATTTTTGAAGATCTGCTTATAAACAGAGGTTCACCAAGAACCTCCGTACTGCTTAGTTTCTCCTGCATACCCCACTCCCGTTTTTAATCTTCTCCCTGTTTTGCTGCTGTTATTTAGTGTTGCAGCTATTCACATTTGTGATTCACATATGTTATTTCAATTTATCAAAATAATAAATCAACATCCTGCACAAGTCAATTAAAACTTTCAGGATAAAAGACTGAATTCCATCCAAGCTTGACAAGTCACAAATGTGATTATAAGATTTCAAATCCGGATTGCACATTAAGGAGCGCTGATGACGCTGAACGTTGACAAGATGGTAATACTCAGGATTGCAAAGGATTACTATCTTGATCGTCTGAGCCAGCAGGAAATAGCTGATAAAGAGAATATTCACAGATCCCAGATTTCACGGATCCTTAAAATGGCGAGAGAGCTGGGCTTTGTCAGCATAAAAATTGCAGCCCCTGAAGATCAGGATCTGGAAACATTGTCTGAACAGTTATGCTCTTCACTGAACCTTGCAGATGTATTTATCGCCCCCAGTCTGTCCTCTGAAGGGAATCCGGATGAATCAATGTATTTTTTTGCCGCCCGGCGTCTTGAAGAGGTACTGCTCAAAAGCAGACGTATAGGTATCGGTCTCGGGAAAACCCTGTATCACACCGCTTCACAGCTTACAAAACAAAGTCTCCCTCAGCCTCCTGATTTTTACTCTATAGTCGGAACCTCCGGAACAGACAATACCTACCTCCAGGCAGGAGTGCTTCTTGACTCATTTGCAAGGCCGTTCGGTGGAGCATGTCATTACAACAACTTTCCAATCTGCATTAACCGCAACCTGATGACGGATCTGGACCTTAACCGGCATAAGGAACTGCTTCAGTCATACAGTCAGCTTGATACAGTGGTGCTTTCAGTGGGAGGCCCCCTGAATATTGATTATCCATATCTGGAAGAGGTATCTTTTTTTGGCAGGGAAATCGATACAAGCAGGGCTTTTTCTAAACCGCACGGGAATCTGCTTGGTCATGTATTCTACGATGATCACGAAATACTCAAAATGCCTGAAAATTATATGATGACCAGTATGGATCTTGAAACGCTGCAGCAGATTCCGAACGTTATAGCAATCGCCAGCGGGATGCGAAAGGCTGATGCAATAATAAGCGCAGCCTCGCAGAATTATATAAAATCTCTGATAACCGATGAAGCAACGGCCAGGGAGATAATCAAAAGAAAGAGTTCAGCGCTTCTTTAAATTTATTGTTGATACTTAATGCTTATCAGGAAAAATCATTCAGTTCCCTGAACTCGGAAGGTGTAAGGCCCCTCACCCGCTTATATGCACGTGTAAAGTTAAACGGAGAATCAAATCCCAGCTCAATACTTATTTCTTTAACTGTTTTATCACTATGCCTCAGAAGAGTCTCCGCCTTCTGAAATCGTGATTCCAGATACAGCCGGGCCGGTGAACTGTTGAGGTACTCACTGCATTTCATCGACAATGCCCTTTTTGAAATGCCCATTTTCCCGGCTATCTCTTCAACTCCCAACGGTTGATTCAGTTTTTCTTTGAAAACAGAATACAGTCTGGAAACAAAAAGCTGCCGGTCTGAATAATTTCTAAACACCTCAGACAGGGATGTTTCAGGCAAAATTCTCGCGATGTGCCAGAAGAGGGTTTCCAACAGGGAATCCTGAAGAGCTCCGGAAAAGCGGTCGGTATTTCCTGAAACAGAGGCTTCCTGCTCCATATCATTCAGGATACTCGCAGCTCCGTCAAGGATCGAAGCACCTATCTGCTCCGGAGCTGTTACCAGGGGAGAAAAAAGTGGTTCGTTGAGAGAAAAATGGAGTACAAAGTGAGACTGACCTTTTTTCAGATGATCCTGATGAAGATCACCGGGCTTGATTACAACAAACATATTATTTCTTATTTCAAGCTCCTGATGATTGAGACTGAACATATAGGGTCCGTGCTCAACCCAGATAAGCTCATAATTTTCATGCTGATGTCCCGGATATTCATAATCCCTGCTGACCGTCATTCTGTGAAAATCAAGAAAAGACGGCTTTATCTCCTTATACATATCCACAACACCGGCTCTGCGAACATAGTCTTTTCTGTAAAAATTATTTATCTCGGCAACCATCAACTCATTATAACCCGTTTTGCCCGAATTGATATGCCATTTTCCTGTCTGCACATTCTCGATTTAAAAGAGTACCGATATTATTAATACTATACCGGAGGATATAGATGATAAGTGTAAAAGATCTGGCAAAGATGATAGACCACTCACTGCTTCACCCGACAATGACTGATGAAATACTAAGAAAAGAATGCGAAGTTGCAGCAAATTATGATACCGCATCGGTATGCATCAAGCCGTATGCAGTTTCACTCGCGGTTGAAATACTTGCGGACACAGATGTGGCCGTCGGAACTGTAATCGGCTTCCCCCATGGAAACAGCAGTACTGAAATCAAGGTTGCTGAAACAGCCCGAGCATGTGCCGATGGAGCTGCAGAAATTGACATGGTAATAAATATCGGCAAGGCCCTGGGCAAAGAATGGAGCTTTGTAAAAGATGAAATTGCCGCTGTTAATGAGGCTGCGGTAACCGGTGGCGCGTATCTGAAAGTGATTTTTGAGAACGATTATCTTGATGATGAAACGATAATTCAGCTCTGCCGGATCTGCAGTGAAGTTAAACCTGCCTTTGTAAAAACAAGTACCGGCTACGGATTTGTAAAACAGGACAACGGATTCTACACCTACAAGGGCGCCACCGAAGCTCATCTGAAACTGATGCGGGCGAACACAGACAGCAGCATTCAGATAAAGGCTGCAGGCGGAGTCAGAACCCTGAAAGACCTTCTTTACGTCCGCTCAATCGGTGTAATACGGGCCGGAGCCACTGCAACCGCCGCTATCCTGACAGATGCAGCAGAAGCAGTGAACAGGGGCATAGAGCTTGAATCGCTTACCCCGCAGCATATGGGCGGCTGATAAAACGGCTTCCTATGCATCACCGTAGCTTGTACGGGCTATTATCTCCTCCTGGAGGTCGCCGGCAAGCTCGGTAAAATAGGCTGTATAGCCGGCTACACGGACAGTCATGCTCCGGTACTTCTCGGGAGTCTCCCTGGCGGCTATCAGGTCTTCCTTCCGCAGAACGTTGAACTGGATGTGGTTTATATTCAGCCGGACGAAGGTTCTCAGAAAGCCGTTGAACTTTCTGATGCCGTCCTCAGTATGAAAAAACTCCGGAAGGAATTTCATATTAAGCAGGGTTCCGTTGCTTCCGCAGGCTGCGGGTATTCTTGATACAGACTTCAGCAGGGCTGTGGGGCCCTCGATGTCGCGGCCGTACATTGCCGACATGCCTCCGTCTGCAAGTGGATCCTTTGCAAGGCGCCCGTCCGGTGATGCTCCTACATTCTGCCCCATCGGGACATGGGCCGAAACTGTATACAAACCGGTATGATATCGGCCGCCGCGGGCATTGGTAAACTCTCCCATACGGCCGGCAAAGTAATTAACCCATTTGGCGCCTATTGCATCAACCCATTCTTCATCATTTCCATATTTCGGAACCCTGTTGAGAACTCTCTGCCTGAGAACCTCGTCGGATTCCCAGTTGGTCTGAAGTGCTTTCAGCAGCTGCTCACCGCTTACGCTTTTTTCATCATAAACAAGCTTCTTGATTACTGCAAAGCTGTCGGCAAGGTTTGCTACCTGGATGGCCTGAATACCTGACAGGTTGTAGCGGGCTCCTCCCGCAGTGACATCCACTCCCTTTTCCAGGCAGTTATCGATCACAGAGGACAGAAACGCCGAGGGGACAACCTCTGCATGAAAACGGTCAACCCGATCGCACATCAGCATCATCCGGTCTATAAAATAATCAAGCTGCTTTGTATACGCAGCCTCCAGCTCTTCATAGGTTTTATAATCAGCAAGTGAACCGAGGTCCATACCGATTTTATCACCGGTTAAAAGACAGATGCCGTTGTTGAGCGTAAGTTCCAGAGCCTTGTTCAGATTAAACATCGCGGCATCACTCCAGCCAAGGTTGTTGCCGTGAGTCGTTAGCTCAACGCAGCCGACAATAGCGTAATTTCTGGCATCATCGGGTTCAATCCCCTGGTTCATCAGTGCCAGGATAATGCTTTCATCATTGAAGATCTGGGGCATTCCGCTGCCCTTCCCTATTACCCTGGCACACTCATCAACCAGGTCATCGGGACTGCCCTTGAACAGCCTGGCAGAGAGGTTCGGCTGGGGAAGGCCGATATGTTCCTGCGCCTTCAGAAACAGGAACGAAAGCTCATTGGATGAGTCCTCACCGGAAGAGGTCTGTCCGCCCAGAGCTACATTAAACCCTATTGGGAATCCGGCGAAGTAGCGGGCACTCCCTGAATTACGCAGGTATACAATCTGATTAAACTTCAGCCAGAGCGCCTCAACCAGTTCAAGAGATCGTGCGTAATCAATATCACCCTTGTCCATATCCTTTTTCCAGTAGGGGTAGAGATACTGATCGGCGCGGCCGGGAGAGAAGGATGAGGCATTTGATTCCATCTGAAGTATTACATACAGAAACCACATAGACTGAAGCGCCTCATGAAAGCTGCCAGCCGGTTCAGATGCAAGTTTACGGCAGATTCGTGCAACTTCTGCAAAATCAGCCTTAATCTTTCCATCGGAAGCTTCAGAGGCCAGCCTCTCAGCCTCATCCGCATAACGGAGAATAAAACTGATAGTGCCAGTAAGTACAGTTTCGACTGCTGTATAAAAATTCCTGTTTTTATCGGAAGCATTCATGGCATTAAGCCTTGCTTCTTCAAGCAGCCCTGCAGGCCCTCTGGCAATCCAGTTTTCAGTATCCGGGCATATATGGCCCTGGGCGTGATCTTTCTGGTTTATCTTTGCAACCTTACCGATAGCCGAAACCTCGTCCCCGATACTGCTGTAAATAAGATCTTCAAGACTCCTGCCCTTCCAGTAGGGCAAAATCTCTTTTCTGAACAATTCAATATCTTCAGGGTGAACATTAAAGCGGTCCTGTGGCCGGTCGTGCAGATGCTCTATTTCACGGTCTATCCAGGAAATTCCTGCATCAGGAGAAACAACTCCGGCCCGGACACCTGCGGTGCGGTTTCCAACTATAAGCTCACCTACATCAATTCTTATATCAATCTTTTCGAGGGCTGCAGCTAGCGCCATAGCCCGTTTAATTTCTACCGGTTTATCCTCATTTTTCTTGTAAACAGAGGTAACAATCAGGGCCTGTTCTATGGAAAGATAACGCGGTTCATCGAGCATCAATTCTTTTAACTTTCCTATCCGTCCTGATAAGTCCAGACCCTTTATTTCTTTTACATATCTGCTTCTGTCATTGCTGTTCATTGCTGATTCCTCCTTATACCAGGCCTTTTCCGGTCAGGCATTCATTGGCATAATAAATTGCTCCAACAGCCTGTGCAAACTGGGCAACCGTATAGTCCCGATCCTCCTCAAGCTGTTTCATAAGGCTTGTATTGGCCAGAGTTGAGTCTGCTATTTCAAACTCAATCTCCGGAACAATTGTTTTTGCTCCCTCCAGAAGAAGGTCATAGCAAACCTTCCGTTTAACAAGACGGCCGAACTGAAACCGCGTTTTTGCAGCCGGGTGCAGGATACGTTCGGTTTCAATCCAGGTGACTCCAAGTGCAGAACCAATTTCAAGCCAGATTTTACGGTTGGTTTCATCTTTTTCCCTTTCTGCAAGCATCATCATGTGCTCAAGAAAAGCCTTTCTCATATCTTCCGGCTCAGTTGGAACAATCAGTCTGCTTTCCCCGTCAATCTGAACAGCCTGTACATAGCCCTTTTCTTCAAGCTCCCTGTAAAGGTCGGGACGTTCTGCCGGAAAGTATTTTACCGCCAGCCTGAAGACACCGCTCTGGCTTGTATATTTCTGAAGCGTTCCGGAAAGCCCTGTGTTGAAATTATTCACACTTCTAAGATCGTCCGGATGGTACTGCTGTTCCGGTACACATCCGAGATCGATTATAAAGTTGTACACTTCAAGCGGTATATCAGGTATTGTACCATCCTCACGGACCCAGCCTGTACCAAGCTCTGTTCCAAGAGTATGGGCAAATACACCCTTTTCAACCATCGGAGCCTTATCCGAAGCAGCCATTTCAACGGCAGCAGTGAAGGCCGCCATCGGTCCGTCATTTATCATGCTGACAGCCCCGGGCTTTGAGCAGTACTGCTCAAGCCGCACATTAAGATCCGTAAGGCTTGTAAAATCATCCTCATAATCTATCTCGGGGTTATTCCTTATTCCTCTGGTCTTGTAGACCTCACCGCCTACAACCTTGTCCCTGATTACGACATCAGGAAAGCAAAGGCCTATTCCGTCAAAGTTAATGATGTGATCCTTCAGAAAGGATTCGGCATCATCACAAAATACAGACATTTCCGTCTCCGAAGCTTCGCGTCTGAGAACATCGGCAATTCGAACCTTGAGCTCGACCGGGACTTTATCATGCACATGAGTAAGTATGAAAATATTACGGAGCATTCTTGTAAGCAGGACTACAGGTTCAACAAGCTGCTTCGACTGTTTAAAAACAGCCGGAAACCAGTCGTATTCTTTGAAAGCAATCACCCGTCCGTCATAGACAACGGCCAGCTTGATATCGGTCCCGCCTACATCAATTCCGCAGAGCAGCTTTCCCTCAAGGCCATCGACAGCTCGTCTGAATATAACAAGCCCTGATTCTCTGCCGGATTCAGAAGATACAGGTGATGGATTACCGAGAGTGCTGATATCCGAATAAACAAAACTGAAACGCTCATTATCTGAAGAAAGGGCGGCAAGCATGCGGTCAATTACATTTACGCATCTGCCGTAACCAGGCCTGTCTTTCCGGCTTAAACTGATGCCGAAGGCCTCATCAAGTGAGGAGCACAGAGCATCAAGGCTGCGGTTTGCCTTGTCATAGAAGATCTCAAGCATTCTGCCGCCAAGTGACGAAAGGATATTATAGACTTCAGCGTACAGATAACGGCGGGATAGATCTGCCAACTCAGATTCCACTGCTTCGGGATCCGGCAGAATTATATCAAAGCGTGAGCGGTTTTCACCTTCAAGAGCAGTTAAAAGCAGGCTTATATTCACAGTCTGCTTATTGTCCATATCAGTGAAGCATTTTCTAACCCTGTTTATATAAACAGAATTGCCGGAATCGGCATCCCCTATAAGATCCTTCCACACCTCTATTTCGCTCATACCTCGCCTCCGGACTGCATTCTTAACAATTATTTCATTATTTAGTTTAATTATCGTTCAGGATCTGCGGGTTGTCGTTAGACTGTTTTGTCAGGTTTCTTGGATTATTTTGCGGTCGGCTGTGGGTGAAAGTCCGGTAATCTGCTTGTATAGTCTTGAAAAGTAGTGATAGTCATCGATACCGACCCGTTCAGAAGCCTCAAGCAGCGTCATTTCAGGATTATTTTTAAGCAGGTATCGGGCTCTCAGGATCTTGGCCCTGTTCCAGTATCCCGAAAGCGGCATATCCATCTGCTCTTTAAAAACACGGCTGATGTAGTATGAGGAGTAGCCCAGTTCATTTGCTATGTCATCGAGGTAGAATTTCTGGTGTATATTAGAATCGATGTATGTCGTAATCTTCTGGATAAGAAGCTGCTTGCTGCTGTATTCCCGGACTATTCCTGCCTTATCGACCAGGCAGTTACGGTGAAGAAAAATAACGATAGAATGAAACAGACTTTCAATAGCCTTGTTTCTGGCTGTAAAATTATTCAGAACTTCTTCAATAAGTGCACTGAAATATTGAGGCAGGTTGAATTGATCGGTAAACACGTGCTGTGTAACATGTGACATCTCGTCATAAAGTTTTTTATATACCGGATCATCAAAGAGTCGAAAGGCAAGATAATACATCCGGTATGGATCGTGGGGATCAGCAATTGAATGATGAACCTGGTAAGGCATGGCAAAAAACAGGTCTCCCTGTTTCACTTTATATTCGGTATCTTCTATTATAAAGCTTCCTTTTCCGGCAGTTATCAGGCAGATTTCAATATCCTCACTGTGATGATGCGGTTCCCGGTAGTAGTCAGGGGTGCATACCAGATCACCAAGAAGGGTAATTGATGAGATATCGTCCTTATAGAGATTCTCCCTGTGAAAAAGATAGTAATGCTGGAGCTTCATACTCTTCACATCATACCATGTCTACAAATACAAGAAGTCCTTTTTTCTTAAAATATCTCAAAAGAATGAACTGGGCGATTAGCAAGGCAGTGCAGACAATAAGGAAAGAAAAAAGCGTCACAGACATGCCCTTCCCGTCACTGATTATTCCGCCGAAGAACGTTCCTACAATTATTCCCAGGTTAATCACTCCCTCATGCATAGCCATACTGCGTTCCCGGTTGGTACTTCCGGTTGCTCCGTAAAACTGTCCCAGAGTATAGGAAAAGCTGAGATTAAATCCCATCACACCGAAGAAAACAAGCAGGGCTGCAGGAGTCCTGGATACCATAAGCAGGGCAAGTGTCAGTACAGTGAGTATCTGATTAAAAAGAATCAGTCGCGGCTTAAAATGCCAGCCCTTCCATTTCCCCCAGAGAATAAAGCCCGCAGTTGAAAAGATCTGTCTGAACAGAAGGAAAAAACCGATTATCCCTTCCCGGTAGCCAAGACTTTCCCTCATATATGCCGGAAAAATAAAAACTATCATCCCGGAAATTACAAAGGTCGAAATCACACCAAGCCTCGCAGGAAACCTGAGCGGAGTCATCTGAGTGGTTCCGATTTCCGGATCTGTATCGGCAGGTTCTTCACCCACTTCCAGAGCCTTTACTCTTGCTTTTCTGATTTCCGCCTGCCCCTTTCTCATTTCCGGATAGATACGTGAAAATATAAAAAGAAGCAGTCCTATAAACAGCAGCATAAATATAGTTGAAATAAATGGTAGAACAATATTTCGCTCGGTAAGAAAACCACTGACTGCCGGAGCAATAATTCCCCCAGTAGACCACGAAAAATTATACTGGGACATGGTTTTACTCAGGTTATTACCCTCAAGACCCCAGGATACCCAGCCTGAAATTCGCGGCCAGAAAAGAGCCATAAAGAGTCCGTACAGACATCCGCAAATAAGGGTGAGACGCCAGTATGGAAAAATCTGGTAGACAGTTAACAATACAGCCATACCAAGGGCGGAAAAACCGAGAAAATACCTTGGATGCGTATTTTTATTAAGGGAAAAAGCAAGAACTCCTATTATATAGAAAAGAGTTTGTCCTGAAGTAATCATACCTATCATAGTATGATCAGCATCAAAACGCTGCTTTACGTAAAAAACAATTGCAAAACTAACCATTCCGGTTGCCAGGCTGAATAGAAATGTAGCAGCCATAAGTATATTTAAATATGTAGGTCTGTTCATAATATATAATTTGAATCTATATTCAGGAGTATTAATAAACAATAGCTAATGATGAAAAATTTAATAAAGTTTGGTATGATAACTCACCGGAGATATCAGAAATGCCTAAAGCCGAAGTTCAGATTTATCCGCCTCTTTCCTATCACTTTCAGACAGAAAAACCCGGCCCCTATACTGTAAAAACCAAGTTTAATTCAGGAGACTCAATCGCTGATATTATTACCAGTCTTTATAAAGAGACTCCGGAACTTTGGGATAAAATATTCGATCATAACAGGAAAATGATGCGGCATCCGATTAAAACCGAGTATATGGGTGAGGTGATCGGCCCCTATGCACTGGACAGGACTGAAGTTTCAGATGGTGAGAAGATTATCTTCAAGGTTCTGCTCGGCGGAGGATGAGTTCAGATTACCAAGGCATTCAGTGCTGCAAGGATTTCCTTCTTTTCTCCCTCAGCGGCTGCGGCAGCTTCATCAACATAGTCACCGACTCCTTCCTTCACATCGCCCTCATACAATACAACATTATTAAGGATTGATGCCGCCCGAACCCGGCGGATTGATGCAAGCGTAAAGAGTGCAGAGGTTTCCATGTCCGAGGCCATAACTCCCAGACTGTTCCACCTGCGCATCAGCTCAGCCTCATGATCTATATAGAAGGAATCATGGCTGCGTGTAATCCCGGTATGATAAGAATAACCGGCATCGGAACAGGCTTTAACAAGAGCCGATAAAAGTGAGAAGTCAGGAACAGCCGGAAACTCTTTCGGGGCGTACATCACGGAAGCCCCGTCCTCACGTACGGAACCGGTTGAAATAACCAGATCACCAAGGGCAATTCCCGGCTGACAGGCTCCGCAGCTGCCAATTCTGATGAAGGACTTTGCCCCGCAGGCTGCAAGTTCTTCAACTGCAATAACTGCCGATGCCCCGCCTATACCAGTTGAAGTAACTGTCACAGGAGTCCCCCTATAGCTTCCGGTTACAGTCCTGAACTCCCTATTGAATGCAATCTCACGGACATTATCAAGGAGCTCTGCTACCCTGAACACACGGGCAGGATCTCCGGGCAGAAGAACTCTTTCTGCTACATCTTCTGAATCACATAATATATGCGGCTGTTTCATGTTTCACTCCTGAGCTATATTATCATGTATTTCACAGCGGGTTAAATTAAAAGTTTTTTTAATGAACCGGACTGGCAACACTATCCTTTGCCGGTGTAATTCCAAAAAGCCGTTTATACTCCCTGTTGAACTGGGAAGAACTCTCATAGCCCACTCTTACAGCGGCTTCGTATACCTTCTCACCTTCCTGCTGAATCAGTTCCTTGGCCTTATGTAGCCGGATATTCTTTATATACTGAAGAGGCGAGGTACTGGTAATATCTTTAAAGTTGCTGTGGAAGGTGGAAACACTCATTCCCGCTTCCTTTGCCAGAGTCTGAACCTCAAGAGGCTTGGGAAAATCTTCATGAATCCTGTTTATAGCTCTTGAAATCTGGTAAAGGCTCCTGTTATTGAAAGCAAGTTCCTTCAGAATCTCCCCATGCTCACCGTTAAGAACTTTGAACAGAATTTCTTTCACATAGATCTGACCAAGAATTCTAGTTTCATTTTTTGATCTGAGGGTCTTTAAAAGCCGTAAAGCAGCATCAATAATCTCATCCGACACTGCAGCCTGATACATGCTGTTATTCAGCACCGGCTTCTTCACAGGCTCCACATCCATCTCATAAAGGATCTCTCCGATAATCTGCGGTTCTATTTCTATCACCATTCCGAGCATCGGTTCTCCCTTCTTTATAATTGCTTCACAGACAACAGGAAGAGGTACAGTCAAAACTATGTAGTTATCAGCATCATAGGTATATTTCCTATCACCAATGTAAAGGTCCTTCCGTCCCTGGGCCAGGATAATAATCTGGGGCTTATATATAAGAGGCTTCGGATCATAGGGCTCATCACGCCTGAAGATTCTGACTCCCCTTATTGCAGTATCAACAGCTTTCTCTTTTGGAAGATATTCAAGAAGCAGTTTTTTCATTTGTTCGGTTCCTGTGCCCATATTTTCACCTCATTAACTGACTGTAATAAGATATTAAGCATAAATTAAGCTGTTTTAGAGGTAAATAGTCCTGCATTTCGGAGGAATAGGCAATTTTTATAGTGAAATTAATCCCTTCGGAGATTATTTTATTGGCAAAAGCTATTTAAAACTGCGGACCAGAGACGGACTTATTACTGCCAATGTAACTTTCGAACCCGGATGCAGAAATAACTGGCACATTCACATGGCCGATAAAAAGGGCGGACAGATTCTGCTTGTTACCGGCGGCCGCGGATGGTACCAGGAAGAAGGAAAGGAAGCACAGGAACTTCAGGCAGGTGATGTTGTAAATATTCCCCAGGGAGTTAAACACTGGCATGGTGCGGCTAAAGACAGCTGGTTTGTCCATATTGCAGTTGAGATTCCGGGAGTAAACGGAAAAACAGAATGGCTTGAAGCTGTTGACGATGAACATTACAGCAAACTGAAATAAGGAATAATTATGTCTATTACAAGTAAAGCAAAAGAATACCATGAAAGAATGCTTCCTGGCATTACTCCGGATTTAATGAAAACAGATCCTGAGTTTGTTGAGATTTTTAACAATTTTGCCTTTGATGAAGTTGTAAACACTGATAATCTTGATGATAAAACCAGAATGCTTGCTATTCTTGCAGCCCTTCTCGGCTGCCAGGGAATTGATGAGTTTAAGGTAATGCTGCCCGCTGCGCTGAATTTCGGAGTTACACCGGTTGAAGTCAAGGAAACAGTGTATCAGGCCACAGCCTACCTCGGCATAGGACGGGTACAGCCATTTCTTAAAGCAGTCAATGAAATCCTGTCACAGCATGGAATTGAACTGCCCCTGCCTCCTCAGGCTACAACCGACTCTGATACAAGACTCCCCGCCGGAAGCCAGGCTCAGGTTGAGATCTTCGGTGAACAGATGAAAGATTTCTGGAAATCCGGCCCCGAAGAAAGCAGACATATAAACCGCTGGCTTGCAGATAACTGTTTCGGTGATTATTACACAAGAACAGGCCTTGATCTTGCGCAAAGAGAAATGATCACCTTCTGTTTCCTTGCTGCCCAGGGCGGATGCGAACCTCAGCTTATGGGGCATGTGGCCGGCAACATTAACGTAGGAAATGATAAAGCATTTCTTATTAAGATTCTGTCGCGGTGTCTTCCTTTTATAGGCTATCCCAGAAGTCTTAATGCCTTACGCTGCATCAACGAGGTTAAATAAATGATCTACAGGAAATTTAAAGACAAGGATCTGTCCCTTCTGGGTATGGGAACAATGAGACTGCCGGTAATGACGGTCAGATAGATGAGCAGGCAGCCGCTGATATGGTTAAATATGCATTTGATAATGGAGTTAATTATTTTGATACTGCATGCGGCTATCATGACGGACAGTCAGAAACAGTAATAGGCCGAATCCTGGGCAACTATCCCAGGAATAAATTTTATCTTGCAACAAAATTCTCCGTATACGATCTGTCCAACATGGATAAGGTGGAGGAAATCTTCGAAGAACAGCTGAAAAAATGCGGTGTTGAATATTTTGATTTCTACCTCTTTCATAATGTCTGCGAAATTAATATCGATGCCTATCTCAATGAAAGATAGGGTATTCTTAAGTACCTTCTTGAGCAGAAAAAAAACGGAAGAATAAAACACCTCGGTTTTTCAGCACATGGAAGTTACGAAGTGATAAAACGTTTTCTTGAAGCCTATGGCGAGCATATGGAATTCGGTCAGCTGCAGCTTAACTATGTTGACTGGTCCTTCCAGGATGCTGAAGCTAAGGTGGAGCTGCTTAAACATTATAAAATACCTGTATGGGTAATGGAACCTTTCAGGGGCATCAACCTTTGAGCAGATGAAACAGAATATAGCGAGCTTCAGCGAATCAAACCGACACATACACCACCATTATTATCGATCAAGTGATTAAAGATGTAAAAAAATAACTCATGTGCTTGAATATGTAAAAAACAAACGAACAGTAAAATCTTCAAAATCAGAATATCTCACGACTTTTCTTCATTCCTGCAAATACTATAAAAACGAAAAGTGACATAATGGCTGAACCAATAAATATACTGCTAATTCCCAGAGTATCGCCTATAATACCCCATGTTACCGAGCCTAATCCAATACCCGCATCTATCATCAAAAAGAAGGTTGCATTTGCGGCGGCTCTATTGACTTGAGGAGTGTTAATTACTGCACCTACGTTTAACACCACCGAGGCTATTCCAAATCCGATACCATATAAAAGCGCTACCAGTACCACCATAAAAATATTACTCATGAAAAGGATTCCTGTTGTCCCGAATACAATCAGGAGCATACTTAGAATCAATGATTTGAATTTTCCCAAAGCATCTGTTACCCGGCTGACAAACATCCGCGACAATGCAACACCAATGGCTCTGAATGAAAAGTATAGACCGATGCTTGGTATTCCTGACAGCTTTGCATACGGCACAAGAAAAGTACCTATTGAGGCACCGATAAAAGAAAGAATGCCAATATACAGGGAAGGATATGCCGCACTTCTTGCTATAAGATTGTCAAGAAATGTCCGTTTAACATCACTCCTGTTCCGTATTCGTTCCGCAACTGAACGAATATAAGCAGGTTGTTTTTCATAAGCTATTAAAAATACAAGAAATATTGAAATAAGATTAATTGCTCCGGTTATAAGGAAGCTAATACTGTAATTATAAGCTGAAATTAACAATAGCCCTACGGAGGGTCCCAGAGCCTGTGCAAGAGTTGCCGTTAATCCATAATATCCGAGACCCTGTGTCAGTTTTGATTCAGGAACAACATCCGTGACCATCGTTGTGTCGGCGACTGATTGAATTGAAAAAGCGATTCCTCCAACTGCCTGGAAGATATATATTATAAAAAGATTGTCGATAAAACCCAAAGGTAGAGTTGTCAGCGAAAAGGTTACTGTCCCCCAAAAAAACATATTCCTTCGTCCGTATTTATCGATTATTCTCCCGGACAGAGGCCGGAGCACCAGTGCGGATATTGTGAATACAGTCACAGCCAATCCCGCTACAGTTTTGGATGAAAAGAGATTAATAAGGTAAAGCGGCTGAATAGTCATCTTAATAAACATGCTGAATCTAATAAGCAGGCCCAGAATGGATATAAGAATATAGTCTCTAGAAAACAGTTTGTCAGAATCTGTCATAATTTAAATAATTCTTTAACTGCTTTGGTTATCATCTGATTGACGAAAAAATAATCATGCTTTCCCGGAATGGAAATGAACTCATTTTTCAAGCCTGTTTTTTTCAGAAAAGAACTGTATTCACGGCATAATTCATAACCATAGTCTTCGGTACCGCAGCCCAGAAAGATCTCAGGCTGCTGTTTTCCTGACTTCTTTAATTCTTTTGCCAGAAACAAGAGATCATTCTCTGAGTCATAGATATTGTCAATCGAGCCGAAGGCCTCGTCTACAGTGCTGTTAGACGCAATGATCCCCATTTCTTCGGCAAGCTTTGCCATCTTCACCATGTCTTTGGCTCCGGAGAGGGCCAGAACTGCTGTAAATTTTTCGGGACACCTTAATGCTACTTTCATGGCACCGTGTCCGCCCATAGAAAAACCGGCAATATAGTTATCTTTCCTGTACGGAGACGAGGGGAACAGTCGCTGAACTATCCGGGGGACTTCTTCAGTCAGATAGGTAAAATAATCCCTGCCATGTATCATATCGGAGTAAAAACTCTCCAAAGCATCAATCGAGACGGTCATGAAACCCATTTCATTCGATAGCAGCTCTATCTGAGTCTTTCTTAACCAATCAGAAGAATCACCACTTCCGCCGTGAAGCAGGTAAATGGTGGGCAGTTTGACACCTTCGAGATAAATATCATCAAGGGATTTATCCCTATGCTGCCGCTCAAAATCTGGTAATGTAACGGTAATTGATGTTGTACATTCCAGAATTACCGATAAAAATGTATATCTGAAGAACCCCATATCAAATCCTCCCTAAAATATTATTTCAGATTAATCTTTATTTCGTTACCGCAAACAGTAAATTCCGTATCAATGTTTTCTGCTCTTGTAATCTTTTCTATATAATTATTTATCTCATTGAATTTTGGATTTTCAGGTTCAACGATAACCGGCGAGCAATTTTCAGGAATATCTACCGGCATATAGAAAACATCCGTTATTTTATGGAGATATCGCTTACTAATGTCAGTGCAGCAAGAAAATCCTTTCCGGACATCCGGCCTTTTAAGATCCGCCATCGTAAGTGCTGCCGCTGTAGAGACTGCGTTGGAATGTATACAGGAAAGATCATGCGCATCCTCATAATCCATCGCATGAGCCATTGCACCGTTTGCAAGAGCCGCTCCAACGGGAGAAGCTTTAAACCCGCAGCCTATCACTACACAAGACTCCGCTCCTCCAAGATCTTTAGCAAGCCCGATGAATTCACCGCAACTCTCGCCTTTTGAAGAGGCGGCAAAGGATACAGCAACAGCATCGATTAGTGCTTTCTTCTGAATATTTATCACTGCCTCTGGAATATCCTTAAAATCTGTGCTGTATACGTGTTTTATTATTCTGTCAGTAATGTTCATTTATTGTAAGTCCTGAAATCTTTTAAGGTTTTAGAGCGGAAGCCACTGATAAATCACTTTTTTTAATACCTCATCCCAAAAATCAAAATCATGTCCTCCCGGACCAGTGAAAGTAGTAATATCATAGCCAAGTTTCTCGGCGATTCTTACAAATAACATATGTGCTTCCGTTGCAGGAAGGTCCTCCGTACCTGAACAGGAGTAAATGCGCAATCGGGAATTATCATTTTTCATATATTCCTGCATAAGCCAGTAAATATCATGACGGCTGTTTTCTATTTCGTCTAGATTTCCGAAAACCGCTTTTGTCTGTTCAACACCTATCATTTTTTTGTAATACTCAATCCGCGGTAAAATGTTCAGACCGCCGGAAAAATTTATTACATGGGAAAAAATATCGGGATATGTAAAAGCCCATTTTACCGCACCGTAGCCGCCCATTGAATAACCACCGATAAAATTATCCTCTTTTTCAGTTGAAAGCGGAAACATTGAGCGAGTAGCAGGTAAAAATTCATCATTAAGAAAGCTCAGATACCTTGGACCACTTTCCCAGTCGCTGTAATGTCCGTTATTACCGTCGGGACAGATAACCGCCAAATCATTTTGTTCGGCATAATATTCAAGCCGGGTATTTCTTTGCCAGGATGAAAAGGTTCCCGAATAACCATGCAATAATACAAGAGTTTTAAATTTACGTTTTTTGAAATATCTTTCTTCTTCCGGGAATCCTTTGTCCTTGAAAGTAAACGCAGGGAGAAAAACAAACGCCTGCACCTCTTTTTCCAAAATTTCTGAATAGAAAGTACAACTGATTGATGCCATTGAATGATCTCCTGCATGACAATTATTCCGCCGACCAGATTAAACTGCCGGCGGATATATATTAAAAGAAGCTAAATTAAATTATTCTACTGAATACAGACGGAATTTCATATTCCCTCGACCCCACCAGTCAAAATCCTCAACCTTGCTGTTGTATGCAATATTAACTGCAGTCTGGATATAAGAAAAGAACGGCAAATCATCGATTACTTTTTTATACACAACTTCAGTTGAAGGGGCCATTTCATCTACATTACCCAGCTGAAGCGCAGTATCGATAGCACCTACCATATCCGGATCTCTGTACCCGGAAATACCAAGGTGAAGTACCCAGGCGTTTACAAGGTCTGAAGCCAGACCGCTGGGGCAGGTTGTATAGTTCAAGGCAATATCCCAGCCGCTGGAAGAATCTCTCATTGTACCGAAATAGACTGCTGAATCGTATGAGACAATCTCAGATACAATCCCTACTGTAGACAGTAGCGACTGTATTATCTGGGATACGGACTGACTATCAGCTGAATTATTGATGATTATTTTAAGCATCATGTCCGCAGGAATATTAGCTTTGGCAAGCTCCTCTTTAGCTTTTTCAACATTATAATCATAGTAACCGTCGGCAATATAGGCCTCATCAAAGTCAATGAAAGTTTCAGTAAAGGGAGATACAGAAGGCGATCCGAATCCGTAGAATACGGTATTGAGAATTCCTTCTTTGTCGATGGCATAGGCAATTGCTCTTCTTAAATGCACATCTTCACATGGAGAGTTTGAAGTAGTATTAAAAAAGAAACCATCTGATTTCCAGGTAATAAGACTGTTAACTTCAAAATTTTCCTCTTCTTTAAAATACGTTAGATCATTGATTGATGGATTCTGAATTATATCGACATCGCCTGCTACAAGAGCATTTGTTCGCTGTGAAGGATCTGATATTATCTTCATCTCAACTTCATCAATGGACGGCTCTTCTCCCCAATAGTAGGGGTTTTTAACCAGTGTAACAGAGTTACCGGGTTTGTATGATTTCAGCATATAGGCACCGGTACCGTAGGTAGATGTCTTCAGCTGATCAGGACTCTCGTTGTACGCTACTTCTTTGGTTATCCTTACAGATCCGATATTTACAAAGTTAGGGAGAGACGCTGTTTTTAAGGGAACCTCAATCGTATAGTCATCGATAATCTTGAGATCCTCCAATACAATACCTGCAACCGCCTGGCTTTGTGCGGGGTCTGTAGCTGCAATATTCATGGAAAAAACAACATCCTCAACTGTAAATTCACGCCCGTCTGAAAATTTTACATCTTTGCGCAGATTAAAAATGTAGTGTAAATCGTCTACCTTTTCCCAGGATTCAGCAAGTTCAGGGGTCATCTCATTATTAACACCATATTCGAACAGGCAGTCATACATCTGCCCTACAATATTGTAATAGGATTGCGAACCCATTGCTGAAAGAAAGGTTAAAGTACCGGGATCATCCGGTATTGCTACCACCAATTTTGAGAGTTCTGCCTCTCCTGCTGATTTGGCGGAATCTGCATCGCTGCCTTTGCCTCCGCATGCCAACATACTGAATGCTAATACTACAATTAACAACAGTAATCGAATTTTTTTCTGCATAATATGCCTCCTTATAATATGCTGTACCGATATTCAGAATAACAGGTCAGCTTTAGAACTGTTTTTAAAGGGCTCTCTACATGAATTCCTTGACTTTTGAACACAGCACAAAGTGCTCCGGTTCCACCTCAGTAAGAAGCTGCTTTTTCCTGCATTCTTCCGATGCATATATGCATCTGGCAGCAAAACGGCATCCCTCCGGAGGTTCTATTGGAGATGTAATTTCGCCCTCTATCAGAATCCGCTCCTTTTTAAAATGCACATTGGGCACAGGAATTGCCGAGAGCAGCGCCCTGGTATACGGATGTAACGGTTTTTTGAATAAATCCCGGGAAGTTGCCTTCTCCACGATCTCGCCCAGATACATTACGCATATATGATCAGATATATGTTTTACAACCGATAAGTCATGGGTAATAAAAAGATAGGTCAGTTCTTTTTCTTCCTGCAAATCCTGAATCAGGTTCAAAACCTGGGCCTGTATCGATACATCAAGTGCAGAAACAGGTTCATCACAAACAATAAACTTCGGCTCCAGAGTAAGGGCTCGTGCGATCCCTATTCGCTGACAGCGTCCGCCATCCAGTTCATGTGGATAGGCATAGGCGAACTCCCGTGACAGACCGACTGTATCCATGAGTTTTTGTGTTTCATACTCTATTTCTTTTCTGGTTTTTATACCTTGAATATAAAATGGTTCGCTGATGGTCTGAATCACAGTCATCCTGGGGTTCAGAGAGGAAAGAGGATCCTGAAAAATAATCTGCATGTTTTCACGAATTTTTCTCAGTTTTTGCTTGCTTACCTTTGTAATATCTTCGCCGTCGAAAATAATCTTTCCGCCGGTATTTTCAACAAGGTGCATCAGAGTCCTACCCAATGTGGATTTACCGCAACCTGATTCACCAACAACACCAAGAGTCTCACCTTTTTCAATAGTAAAACTCACATTATCAACTGCATGTAAATTTCCCTTCGGGGATTTAAAATACTTCTTTAGATTTTCTACCTGTAAAATTGGCGCCATTATTCTCCCCCTTCAGCATGATGGCAGCTGACATAATGCCCTTTAAATAATCTGCTTTCCGGATCATTTTCCCTGCATAAGTCAGTAACCCTCGGACATCGCGACGCAAACTTGCAGCCGACAGGAAGCGCCAGGGGGTTCGGCATAAGTCCGTTGATTGGCTTCAGCCTGTCTGAAGCTGAATCTTCTATACTTGGGAGTGAACCGAAAAGGCCTATTGTATATGGATGAAGCGGATGATCGAAAACCTGTTCGACCTCTCCTAACTCCACTATCTCACCCGCATAGATAATTGCGACCCTGTCGCATGTTTCCGCGACAATACCAAGATCATGAGTTATAAGCAGCATGGACATGTGGAATTCGGATTTCAGTTTTTCAATCATGTCCAGAACCTGCGCCTGAATTGTAACGTCAAGCGCAGTAGTAGGTTCATCCGCCAAAAGCAGACTGGGACTGCAGGCAAGAGCAATTGCAATAACTACACGCTGTTTCATGCCCCCGGAAAACTGATGCGGATACTCACTTTTCCTTGAACCCGGGATCCCAACCTTTTCCAGAATTTCCACCACAAGTTTCTCCCTGTCCTTCCGGGATAAATTGCGGTGAAGCTTAATTGACTCTTCTATCTGTGCACCTATGGACATAACAGGGTTGAGAGCCGACATCGGGTCCTGAAATATCATTGAAATTTTATTCCCACGTATGCCCTGCATTTCACGTTCGCCAAGGTTCAGAAGTTGTCTGCCGGAAAAATGAATAGAACCGTTTTTTATGGTCGATTGCAGTTTGGGCAGAATTCGCAGAATCGATTTGGCGATCGTGGTTTTTCCAGCTCCGGTTTCGCCGACCAACCCGAGAGTTTCTCCCTTTTTAATATCGAAAGAGATACCGTTAACCGCATGAAGAATCTCATCATCAGATTTATATTCAACAAACAGGTCTTTAACCTCTAGTAATATGTCCTTATCAGAATCCATAATCATTAAAACACCTTATTCCTTTTAGTTTTTAAGGCGGGGATCAAGCGCATCCCGCAAGCCATCGCCGAATAAATTGAAAGCAAGCACACTTATGACAATAGCTATGCCCGGATAGGTAATAAGGTAACCATGGTCTCTGATGTACCCTTTCCCATCCGTCAGCATGGCACCCCACTCAGCAAGCGGGGGCTGAGCACCAAGACCGATAAAACTAAGCATGGCTGCTGCTAAAATGGAGAGTCCTACACTCATAGTTATCTGGATAATCAAGGGCGCAATAGCGTTGGGAAGACCGTATCTCAGAATTATGCGCCGATCGCTGGCGTTTATGGCCTTAGCTGCTTCAATATACTCCATACTCCGAATTTGAAGCATCGGAGCCCTGACAATCCTCGCATAAACAGGCATAGTACCAATGCCTAAAGCAATTATCGCGTTGCCGAGTCCCGGCCCAAGCGTTACTGCAAGAACGATACATAGTATCAGCCCTGGAATTGATTGATAGACATCTAGAATTCTCATAAGGAGATTGTCCACAAGGCCGCCGTAATAACCAGCAATTACACCAAAAAATGTACCCAGAAACGATGCAAGCAGCACGGACATGAATCCAATTCTCAGGGATTGTCTTGTTCCATAGATCAGCCGACTCAACTCGTCACGACCTAGATTGTCAGTACCTAGGGGATGCTCCAGGCTTGACCTTGCGAACGTATTGTTGAGATCCTGCTCTTTATAACTGTACGGTGCAATTAATGGTCCGAACAAAGCTAAAAGAACTAATAATGCAATAATTACCAGGCCAGCTACGGCAAGTTTGTTTTTTGCCAGCCTTTTAAAAAATATTTTAACTGCAGATCTTTTTTTAATCTGCGATAAATCGACAGAGTTTCCCATATTATAATCATCCTCCATTATATTATTTGACAATCTGAGCTCTCATCCTGGGATCCACGTATGCCATAATTACATCCACAGCCAGCATTATCAGGCAAAAGCATACGGAAATGACCAGAACCCCGCCCATTATTACCGGATAATCACGTCTGGCGATAGCACTAACCATATACGTTCCCATACCCGGTATTGAAAATATATTCTCAGCAATTAGAGCCCCGCCCATTGCTCTGCCCAGTCCTGACCCTGCATAGACAATAATTGGAATTAATGAATTACGAAGGACATGATTTGTTTTTACTTTGAAATCTGTCTGGCCTTTGGCGGCGGCGGTGGAAATATAATCTTGGCGGATAACCTCGAGCATACTGGATCTTGTCTGCCGCGCAATTCCAGCCGTAGCGCCCAGAGCAAGAGAAACTACTGGCAGAATGAAGCCTTTCCAGCTTGAAATGCCGACAACGGGAAGTAGATGCAGATTAATCGCAAATATCATTACAAGAATCAGGGCAAACCAAAACGCCGGCATAGATATAAAAAACAGGGAAAGAAACATGGCCGCATTATCCTTCCACGTATTCTGATTTGTTGCAGCAATAAAACCCAGCGGAATTCCAAAAACCAATGCTATCACTATGCTGAAGGAGGCCACCAGAAGGGTGTAAGGCAAGCGCTCCTTTACTTCGTGAGTAACACTGCGACCGGTAATATAGGATGTTCCCAGATCAAACCTGGTTACTACACCCTTTAGGTATACTAAATACCTGACCGGAATTGGATCATCCAACCCCATATCGGCTCTAAGAGCCGCAACTTTCTCATCGGAAGCATTTAAACCTAAAATGAGCTTCGCAGGATCACCCGGCGTAAACGACATTAAAATAAATAGTAATATTGATACAGCTATCAATATTGGGATAAGCATAAGAATACGCTTTACAATGAAACCCAGCATTAATTATTCCTCCAAATTCTTTTAATATTTCCTGTATATAAAAACTCTATACTCATCCGCATGCGGGAGTAGAATTGATATTCTTTACAATTTCTCATTCTCAGACTCTGAGCTTTATAAATTCCAGCACTGCCATCCGGACTTCCGGATCTTCACCGTAGAAACAATTATTGTTACAAAGCAGAAGTGATTTCACACCCTTCTCCGTAAGCCGTTCAAACATGCGAATACTCTGCTGCATAGGTATTTCAACCCCGCCTTCAAAAATCCCGTGAACAAACACGGATGGCGCGCTGTTTTCATCAACATGAGAGACAGGACTTGCTTCAATCGATTTAGCAATCAGGGTTTTATAAAATGGGCTTTCATCATGAAGATGTTTTTTTAATTTTCCCATCCCTTTTCCTGGTCCGGAATACCCCACCATTGCACCAAGCGGCGAATAAGGCCCGTCTGCCATCATTACCTTCTCAGAATTTCCTGAGTATTTTATGCTCTGATCATCTCCAAAACTGAAGATATCAGTCCATGGGAAATATATTGCCGCAGCCTTTACGGTGCTTGTAAAATCATTGTTGCCAGCAATGTCTCCTTCAAATTCTGGCTTACCGTTTGTCGCCGCCACAATTGCAGACAGATGGCCGCCGGCCGAACCGCCCATTACCCCGAAACGTTCCGGATCGAGCTTGTATTTCTTCGAATTGGCCTTTAAGAATCTAATAGCAGCCTTTACATCATGCATCGGTGCAGGCCAGATATTTGGTGGATAAACCCTGTAGTCAATTGAAGCAATGGCATACCCGCTTTTTAAAAGCGGTTCAGCCAGATAACCAAAATCATGATGACTACCACTATATCCGTGAATATTAACAATACATGGATACTTCTCCATTCCGGTATCCGGCAATGCAACATCAATAAAAAGATCCAAAGTAGAGAAGGGCTGAATATTAGGCATGCCCTTTTGCCCGGCCTTTACCGGAACAGTAGCAAGATAGATATTCTTGAAATCCGGTTCTATAGAAGATTTATTCTTTCCGAATGAACTATCCGGTTTTAACAACTTCAATTCCATAGAATTCTCGGAGAGATATCCCGTTTCTGGAAGGTTTCCGGAGGCTTTGAAAATGAATTCCGGCGTTTCAATTCCAAGCTGCACTGTATTTCCATTTGTTTTCTTAATAGCGGTGAAGGCTTCCGTCACATAACGGATTTCATCATCCTTAGAATAAACCTGAACGTTTTTATGGTAAGTCCAATTTCCGGCTTTATTAAAATAAACACCCCTTTTAAAGGTATATACCGAAATCTCTCCGTCGCTAAATTCGTTCAAATCAGGCTTTATGACAGGAAGCCTTAAAAAAGATGCCGTCTCAGAACCTGTATAGAGGGTGATTGTAGGGGGGGGGGCAGGAAACCCATTCGGCTGCTGGTACATTGCCTCCTCGGCACACATAATCCTTAACCGCAATCGATACCCAGCATTCACACAGGACGACAAAGCATCCAGATTGAAAACGAGGTTCAACGGTGTCTCGGATGAAAGCTTTACAGCATCTTTTTCCAGACTGGAGTGATAGGCCAGACCTAAAGAATTCCATACACTGTGCGGGGTAATTTTCGAGTGTGAAGCTCTGCCTGCACCGTCTGTCAGGTAACGGGATTCACCGTTTTCATTAACTTCTTCCAAAACCGCAATAAAATTTCCGTCTTCATATGTAGATGTTACCCATAGACTTACAGACGGTAGCCCCATCAATTCAATGTCGCGAGATAACGGCTCTGAAGTAAAAACAAGAGTCCGGCTGTCCAGAGATGACAGATCACTCTCAATTCTTCTATTCATCTTTCCGGTTTCGTTGAAGAAATTCACCGATTTTTCAACTTTGTACTCAAGCTTACCCGACCTCGGCATCTGACTTGTCAGATATGCAGTTCCATCGGAAGAAACATCTGATTCGGATGGACTTGACAGGTAAAGGTCAGTAAGAACCTGATTATCCAGAGGGAAATCGGCCGACCACCGCCACTCATTACCGGACTTGCCATTACACATATAATAACGCACAGGCGGTTCGTTAAAGACAGAGTTCTCCTCACCCTTTAAACAGGCGTCGAAAAACCTTAGATGATCACTCATCCAGTCATGGGTTCCGTTATCCAGTGCAGATACACCTGTGTGCATTTGACTATGAGTCCATGGACCTATTAATAATTTATCGCCGTAGGCTTTATATCCGATAACCCCACCGGTACAGCTTGAGTCAAACCAGGATGCGTTAGAATAAACTCTGATATCGGAATATTTTATGTTCTCCACTCTCTCCCATGCAGGCACTTCCTGGTTAGGGGCATACCCAAGAACCTGATTGAAAGAATCCCGAAACATATTCGGTTCATACTGACTCAGAAACCTTCCGTTGTTAAGATGTGCGTTTTGCACGCTTTTTGCCAGAGGAAAATCCGGTGCACTATCTTCATCCACGGGCACAACTTCAGAAGAAGCATCTTTATGAGTCTCTGGAAGGTATGGTAATGCAGAGGCCCCGTTAGGGAAATTCTGGTAATAAAAATCAGAATTATTATCACATGGAATTATCGCTTTAAGATGCTCTGGTTTTTCTGCCGCCGTCAGCAGTTGGATCATCCCGCAATTCGAACTGCCGAACATTCCAACTCGGCCGTTACACCAAGGCATCTTCCCAATCTGATCAATTATGCACTTCATATCTCTGGCATCTTTCCGGCTCCAGAACCCGTCGTGACGTCCGAAAGATGCACCTACGCCCCTCGGTTCTGCAATCACAACAATGTATCCTTCCGATATCAACTTATCAATGAATACACTGAATTTTTTATATGCGCTTCGTCGGGGATTGTATCCGGTGTGAAGAATTACAGGCAGTTGTTTCAGACCATGCCCTGACAGTGGTTTATATATATCTACTGCCAGCCTGCAGCCGTCACAGCCTTTTAAAAATAAAGATTCACGCGCCCATATATTCACTATTCTTGCTCCTGTTTTATATTTATCCAACAAAATTTAAAACCGTAATTAGCCTAACACGCTTTTTAATTATTCAGAATAAAAAACTGTATCTGCTTTTTAAGCTTTATAAGAAGCGCACATTATCCTGTGCAAGAAATGTACTTTGTGCACATTAATACATTTAATATCTTTGGCATCCCTTACTGACAATTTAATATGCGAAAGTTAAATTAGCTCGATCATGAAGCCTCTTTATGGTGCTTCCTACAGTTTTGGACCGGTGTTGATATCTGATAATCAGCTTTTTCTAAGTCAAAAATGAAATATTTTGGATTTCATCAAGATGAGGATATACCTCGCCTATGGGAATGACGCAAGTTTTCCATATTAGATCAGCTGGCTCTGTAATAGTGGTTGTTGAATTCATAAAGAATTGGCTTTTTCTTAAGGGCGCCTCTAAAAACCTTCAGCTATGCTGTATTAAACATCATCAGCTTTTTTATCATTGTACCGGCATGTCGATACATTCCTCATCCATCAATCTACCCAGCTCATGCAGAACATATCTGGATATACCTCATCATATTATAAACAAGGTTACTTAATCCTATCACTGCTTCAGCTCTTTTCTGACCTATGTACCTGATAAAATCACCTTGCATCGAATTAACCATAAATCCATATACATGTTCTACTCTCGCCCGCGTCTTCGACTTTTTTCGATTCCGCTCTTTTTGTTTCTTAGTTAACGGGCTATTTCGATAGCCTTTTTCATGTATCCGGTTCCTGATTTTCAATTCCGACAATATTTCTTTTATTGGAGCTCCGCTATAAGCACTATCAGCATATAATTCATGATGCGAATCAGATTCTTCTAAAATTTCTTCTATTACTTGCGAGTCATGAACTGCAGCACTGGTTACTACATAATTGTTAATAAGCTTGGATTTACGATAAATTTTTATGTGATTTTTGTAGCCATAATGGCGTTGCCCGCCTTTTGTTACCCATCTTGCATCCACATCTTTTTGTCTTAATTTATTGTCTGACCACTCTTTAGGAGTTTCGCCCTCTTTTATCTCTTTATTTTCGTCTTTATTATTTCTTTGTTTTGGTACTTCAACAAAAGAAGCATCGACAATTGTCCCCGACTCAAGCAGTATTCCTTCTTTTATCAGATAATTCCTGAACTGTTCAAATAGTATTTCAAGTTTCCTTGATTCAACAAGTTCTTCTCTAAAGTGCCAGATTGTTTTTTCATCGGGTACTTTGTCATCAAGATTCAAACCAAGAAATCTCATAAATGATAATCGATCCATGATCTGGTACTGCATTTGCGAATCGGATAGATTATAAATTCTCTGTAATACGAGGATTTTAAACATCATCACATAATCGTATGGAGGTATTCCTCCAGGGCCTTTTGCTTCTTTTACAAAGATACGATTTAATTTATGCCGAAAGTTTTCCCATGGAATCATTGCACTCAATCTCTGCAAGGGATCTCCGTGCTGTGATAATTCTGATAGCTTTAAATCTTCTATGAAAAAACCTTTCTGCTTTGACATTTATTCATCCAAAAGTAAAAGCATATCAGATTTTTGAATTCATTGAATTTCCTTTAGTTTTTAGAAGCGCCTATTATATAAAAACCTCTTGAAATCGGTAAAATATTAACTTTTTACTCTTTTAAAAGATTTGGAAGGTTTCTATAATGATCAAATTTTGTCATCAAGCGTGCTTCCCTATACTGATTTATCTGATCAGCTGAAATAAAATAGTGTCCATCTTCTTTAAATCTTTTATTTATACTGTATTTATCGAAAATCTTAATCCACACCTAATCATTTTTAGATAATTCATTAGTCATAATTTTTCACAAGAACCTCTTCAACAACACCTCTGCCTTCAGCTTTTGAATTGATAGCACGTGTAGCAGTTATCTTCGTTCTACTATAGTCTTTATAAAGTTCCCATATAAAATCTGTGGCTGAATTGGATAACAAAAATTTCACATCTCTTTTTTTTAAGTCATCACACAGGTATTTCAACCTTAGTTGTTCTGCTCTATCAAATCCAATTTTTGTGTAACCAGTGAAATTTGAACTATCAGAAATGGGGTCGTATGGTGGATCAAAATATACAAAATCCCCTTTTTTTGCATTCTTAACCGCATTTTCAAAATCTACATTTAGAATAGAGATTTCCACACTATTGAAATATCTACTAACAGCATTAATGGTTATTTCATTTACGATATTCGGATTTTTATATCTTCCAAAAGGCGTATTAAACTCACCTGAACTATTTACCCGAAAAAGACCGTTATAACATGTTTTATTAAGGAATAATATTCTGGAGGCTCTCTCAATTGGGGTCAGCCGACCATACTTTTCTTTATCCCGATCAAGTGATCTAATCTCATAAAAATACTCTTTATCATTGATGTGCTTCTTCAGATCCGATATCAAGAGTTCCGGATTATTCTTTATTACATTGTATAAGTTCACTAATTCTGCATTATTATCATTAACGATAGCTACTTTTGGCTGGAAATGGAATAAAACAGCCGCACCACCTAAAAATGGTTCGAAATATGTTCCAGAGAATTTTGGGTAATACTTAGAAATTTCTGAAATTAACTGACGTTTTCCACCGACCCATTTCACAACCGGAGCAACAAGTCTGTTTCTTTTATATGTCACCGTGAAATAGTACTCTATATCGTAAAAAAAATTAAGGTAGCTCTTTATACAGCTGCCGCTTTCCGCCTTCCCATTTAACAAAGGGTGCGGGACTGCTCTTTTCACTCACCATCGCTGCTATTTCACTGCTTAAACCGAAGGTCAGCAATCTTGATTATTTAGCCCTTCCAGAATTTCAAGCTGATCCGCAATCATTGTAATAGACGGCAGCTCAATACCTTTTTTTTCTGCAGCCTTAAGCGGTTTCCGGAACATGTAATCAATTTCCATCGGTCTCCCTGATTCAAAATCAAGTTTCATACTCGGCTTATACGGAGTCATTACCCTTGTAAAATCAATCATCGGCTCAATCTGGCTTTCATTCAAACTGCAGCCGTCAGCCCTGGCACCCTGAACAACCTCCGACATTAGCTTTCTAACTATTGTTTCGCCCTGACGGCTGGAAAGAATATCGCTTGTAGTGGCATTCAGAATAACGGAAAGCCCGTTAAACGGAATATTCCAAAGCAGTTTACTCCATCGGGAGGTTCTCAGATCTTCACTGCTTTTAAACTCAATTCCGGCTGCAATAAAATCAGTCTCAATCTGTTTCAGAATCGGCAGGTCAGCAGGATCCAGAGGTGCAGCCAGTATTGAGCCCTTATCAACATGCATAATATGCCCAGGAGCCTTCCTGAATGAACATATAAAACACATTCCGCCCATAACCCTGGCCTCTGGAAAGGCCGTCCGAAGCTCCTCTTCCATATCAAGACCATTTTGAAGCACAAGAATAACTGTACCGCGGTGTACCAGCGGCCTTATCAGATCAGGAAGCTTTGAATTTGCTGTTGTTTTCAAAGAAACCAGGACAACGTCGGTTTCAGGAATATCTTCAGCCTTCTTAAAAGCTGCTATATCTTCTAATTTAAAATCACCGTTTATTGACTCAATGACCATGCCTGAACTCTTAAGATGTTCATAGTCACTTCTGGCCAGGTAATTAACCATTAATCCGGACTGCTGTAAGCGTCCGCCGTAGTAGGAGCCTATTGCTCCGGTGCCTATTACTGTGTATCTCATAAAAAACCTCTCCTACTATAACAGAAGGGGCTGATTGTTTTAAGTGGACTGGTATGCAGAAGCTTCTGACTGAAGCAAAATGAATACACCGGTTTTAAATTACTGGTACTTGTAAAGATTTCCTGTTATCTCTTCGGAAGCTTCTTTAAGAGTTAAATAGCAATCCTTTATTTCTGTTTCATTCAAGGTTCCAATAAATCCGGAAAAAGATAAAGCTGCTATTATTTCATTCTCCCGGTTTCTTACCGGAACAGCAAGACAAAACCCTTCCTCCTGGGATTCATGCTCATCAATTGCATAGCCAAGTGTTTTAACTTTCTGAAGCTCTTCAAGAAAAACTGATCGCCTGATAATTGTGTATTTCGTAAGCGGTTTAAAATCAAGCATATCCAGAATCTCTTCAAGAAGCATTTCCGGAAGTTCAGCCAGCAGTACTTTTCCGCCGGCACTGGCATAGATAGGAAGAACTGTACCTATAGGAGGAACATAATCTACAATTTTATCCGTCCGGGACTGCTGCAGAATAAAGCACTTTTCATTCTCTCTCACTATCAAATTCATGGCTTGAGATACTTTTGCACTTAATCTTGCCATTGTGTAATATGCTATTTCTTTAAGAGCAAGGTAGAAATTGTTTCTATCAGTAACAAATGAAACTTTCATCCCGATAATGTACTTATCTTCTGAATTCTGATAGACCCACCCCTTACTTTTAAATGTTTGAAGGATCCTGAAAGCTGTCGTCAGATTTATCTTGCATTGTCTGGATATTTCATTTACTCCCAGAGGAATTTTTGATTCCTTTATCATTTCCAAAATAATAAGAGCCTTTTCCAATGCTTTGACATTTTCTTTTGATTTCTCTTCCAAAAATGAATCCTCCATTTATACATAATAAATATGAAATACCCTTTTCTATTTCTAATTCATATTAACATAGCTAGTCAATAACCAACAGTATATTAACAGTTTTAATCAGAATTAGAAAAAGTGAGAGGTTCAGTCTGTCCGAACCTTTCCCACTCCGTATTTAAAACATTAAAGATGCCCGTATTCCTTTAAAACTTTTTTCAGTTTAACCATCACGTCATCCGGAAGCTCCATTACAGGTTTCCTTGCAACTCCCGCATTAACGCCCCTAAGCTTAAGGCCTTCCTTTATCACTGATAACCACGGACAAGGCAGTCCCTTTGATGTACTTTCAGTAAACAGGGGAAGATACGGCCTAATTTTCTCAAAATGATATTTCTGGGCTTCTTCTATCTGCCTTGACTTTGCAAGATCATAGACAGTCTTGTTTTCTTTCGGAAACAGGTTTCCTGTTCCGCATACCCAGCCGTCGGCCCACATCGAAACACTCTCTACCGGACAGATGTCATATCCGTAAAATATGCCGAAGCCGTCATCGGTCAAGGCTCTCAGATCCTGCTGTCTGTAGACATCAGCCTGTCTTTCCTTCACTGCATCAATCAATCCGTCGTTATAAAGTCGGGCCATAAACTCGTCTGTCATCAGACAGGTTGAATAGTACGGATTATGATAGACCATTACCGGTATCGATATCGATTTCCTGATCGCTTTGTAGTGGTCATAAAGCTCTTCCTCGTTAGGCGCCATGTACCATGGTGTTACTATCATTACTCCATCCGCTCCGGCAGCTTCTGCACTCTGTGACATTTCAATTGTATCAGCAGTCCGGTAAGCGCCTGTTGAACAGAACACCTTCATCCTTCCGGCTGCATATTCACATACCGCTGCATTGACCTTCATCTGCTCTTCTTTTGTCATTGCGACAAACTCGCCGGTACTTCCGGAGGGGATTACCCCGTCGACTCCGTTTTTTACAAGAAACTCAGTCACTTCCTTCAGACCTGAAAAATCTATTGATTCATCAGATGCATTGAATGGAGTCACCATTGGGATAAAAATGCCTTCTGGCTTTTTCTTTGTCACGATATTCACTCCTTAGTATTTCGAAATGGCCATTCCTATTTAGATAATTTAAACACAACTCTTTACTTTTTACAATGCCCATTTCGTTTTTTGAGAGTATATTTATTACATTTTTGAAAAAAGAAACATAAAAATGCAATTTCACCTTCATTATACGGAATGCCTATTCCACATATACAAGACTATTGCATCCAATATCAATATTTTTTCCTAAAAGACCAATTATTGCACCACCAGAAGCCTCCGGAGATTCCGGATGTGCCAGCACCCACTTATTTATGGCAGACGGATGGAATTGACCGATACTATCAGGGCTGAAAGACGGCTGCACAGTATTCGTTCCTTTTGGAAGGATAACAGCAGTCCTGAATCCTTGCATAGCAACAGAATGACAGGGCGCATAATGGAGGGTAGAAGAGTACAGCTCAACAGCAGAACCTGAAGGAACCAGGAATCCTTTTACTTTGGAGGTATTCAGTGAATTAGCTGCCAGCTCATCACGTCTTGCAAGCAGGAGAATAAAATCATCGGAACCTACAATGATCTCACTGCTGCGATGATATTCCAGACAATTCAATACTGAATTATAGCCCCAGCACATACCAATTTGGATTTCAAGCCCCCCAAAAAAAAGATCACGAAAATCATTGAAAACTGCGCAGGATTCAAGCTCATTCACCTCGGGGCGATATAATACTCCCCTATCAGGCATTTTTATTTCCTTCATCACCAAACACAACTCACTTGTGTCTATGCCTTCAAGGATTTCACCATAAACGGCAAATTCATCACTTTCAATCGAATAAATATTCATTACTCTACCCGCTTACCCTTTTACAGCCCCTGCAGTAAGGCCTTCAACAAAATATTTCTGAATGGCTGTAAACATTAAAACAATGGGAACCGTAGTTGCAGTACCTAGAGCCATTATCACACCCCAGTTTATTTCTGTTGAACTGATATAGTTGGCAATTCCTACAGTCAGAGTCTTCATGGAATCCTGGGAAATCAATACGCTTGCAAGCAGGTATTCATTCCATGAGAGTATAAACACAAGAATCCCGGTACTAAGAATACCAGGCACACATAGAGGTAAAATTATTCTAAAAAAAATGGTCAAATCCGAAGCACCATTCACAAGTGCAGCTTCTTCTATGTCCCGCGGAATACTCCTGAAAAAGGAAATAAGAAGCCAGACAGCAAATGGAAATGTAACAGTTGAGTGACCAATAATAACACCAAACAGTGATGCATTCAGATGCATCTTTGCAATAATCCGGTATAATGGAATCATCAGCATTATAGGAGGAATACAATAAGCGGAAAGCACAGCTACAGTTATTGCCTTTCTGCCGAAAAATCGAAACCTGGTTAATCCATAAGCTCCGAATGTTGCCATTATAATCACTATTGCTGTTGTACCGGTTGCAACAATAAAACTGTTTACAAAATATCTCACTACGGTTTTATCACTGAATGCACTTCGGTACCATTCAAAAGTGATCGTTTCCGGAAAGATTGTAGGAGGAGATTTAAACAGCTCTGTGGCCGGCTTTAATGAACTTAAAACCATCCATAATAAGGGGAATCCTACCACACATATAAAGAATGCCGATACAGCACCCAGGATACACTTGCGCAGCAGATTCTGATTCTCTAATTTAATTGTAGAATTCATTTTATTTTCCTCAATCCGCAAAATCTCCGGATTTTCTTACGTAGTAGATGATACAGACAAACAGCACAATGCCGAGCATCATGGATATAGCAGAGGCATAGCCGATCCTGAAAGTTCCGAATGAGGATTGATAAATCATAATCGGAAGATGGGTTGTTGTTCCTGCAGGACCTCCGCCCGTAACCATCCATATTAAATCAAAATACGTTGCCGTCCAGACTATACGGAGAATAGCAAGCACTATTGTCGTATTCTTAAGTTGAGGGAGCGTAATATACCAGAATGATTGAAATCTGTTTGCGCCGTCTACATCTGCGGCTTCATAAAGCTCTTTATCTATCCCTTTTAAAGCAGCCCAGTATATAAGCATTGGAAAAGGATATGACCGCCAAATATTCACAATCACAATTACAGCCATTGCTCCGCCAGGAAGAGCAAGCGGAGACTGTTTATAGTCAATAACCCCCAGACTCTGCAGCCATTTACTCGCAATTCCGTAATCTCCATTGAAAATCCATTTTGTTATCAGGGCAAGAGCTACAGCCGGAACTACATAAGGAATTAAAAGAAATCCTCTTATAAATGGACCGCCGCTTAGCTTCTGATTAATCAGAAGAGCAAGTCCAAGACCAAGTACCAGTTGACCGACAACCGAGAAGAAAGTCCATAACAATGTATTCCATGAATATTTCAGGAACATGGGGTTTGTAATAAGACTTATGTAATTTTTTAATCCAATAAAATTATAGTTTTTTTTAATCAGGTATGCATCGGTAAAACTGAGGGCTAAATTACTCAGCACCGGATATAAAATAAATACAGCCAAAAATAAGATTGTGGGCAGAATAAATAAAATCCCAAGTAACTGTCTTCTTTTATAGAAATTCATTCTAATTGAAATTTTCTGTTTTGATGACTTTATTAAATAAGACATCTCACCTGTTGCCATATCGCTCTCCCTTCAAAACCTGTTATGACTACAACAGCATTATCCGGATTCATCCAACATGTGCAAATGAACCCGATAATGCCGCCATGCATATACAGAATCACTTCAGCTGATGGTTAAATCAGCCCGGTACGGACTTAATAACCAATAACTGCAAGCTGCTCCTGAAGCATCTGATCAATATAATCAACCGCTTTTTCAGCAGTCCATTGTCCAAGAGCTGCACTTTGAATAGCTTCTCCAAAAAATGTAGTAGACTCAATCTGGGATGCCATCTGATTCAACCCGGCTTCCATGCCGTACCTGTACCATGTGGAATTCTGGAATGCATCATAAATTACATCAACTTCATCCTGATACAATGAAACAGAATCAGCTTTTTTATACAGATCGAAAGCAGAATACATTGAAGGAAATGCAAACATTGGTCGGGAAAGGGCCCTTTCCGCAGCACGTTCAGGTGTATAGAGTTTTTCAATAAATTTTTGAGAAAGTTCAGCTTTATCCTCGCCGCCCTGGTTTCCGGCAACAAAATTATATGAACCTCCAAAGGATGCTTTTTTATCACCATTAATACCTGGTAAATCAAAACATCCTAAATTACCTACCAATTCAGGATTATTATTCTGCGCCATGAGAATTACCGCACCCATATCCTGAGTCATTGCAACATTACCCTCTACAAGCGCATTTCTGAATTCACTCCATGCCCATTCAATACTCGAAGGTGGTGAAGCAGCATGATAGAGGTCGATCATATACTGAAGAACCTCTGTAGCTTTCTTTTTATTATTTCCAAAAATATATTCACCGGTTACAGGGTCAAATGTATAAACACCTGCTGAATACAGAAATTCATAATAAACCTGCGCAGCAACATTTACCGCCGACATTGATACGGCAAAACCATAGGTATCAATATTACCATCTGAATCACTATCAATATTCAATGACTTTGCAGTCTTCATCAATTCATCCCAATTACGTGGAATGCTTAAACCATACTCTTTAAACAGATCTTTTCTATACCAGACAGAGGTATGTAATGCCCAGTCAGGAACTCCCCAAATGGTACCATCAACTGTAAGTATATCCAGGTAGGATTTAACAAAATCATCCTTACCTATATTTTTAATTACATCATTCATTGGCGTCAGCATATCATTGGCATAAAGATATGCAACGCCGCCTTCATTGGTATGCATGATATCAGGAACATCACCGGACTGCATTGCAGTTGCAAGCTTTGTATACATATCACCGAAAGAGACTGTAACCATTTCAATATCTATACCCATCTCTTCTGCGATTTCATTAAATTGTTTTGTTAAAACTACAGTTTGAGCTTCAGCAGTGAGGTTTGTCCATATTATTAGTTTTTCAGTTTCCTCAATTTCCTGCTTTCCGCCAGCAAATACCGATACTGTTGTTAATACCAATGCTATAATCAGTATAAAAACCACTTTATTCTTCATGATAGTTCCTCCTAATCTAATTCACACCTCAATCAAATAATCACCTGCTGCTTTATCAATGTTTCCTGCAGCAGTTTTATATCAACATTTCTTGGTGTGGTGCCGTTTTTAACTGCAATGGCAGCCGCGGTCCCTGCGGCTTCTCCCATAACCATGCACTGAGGCATACACCTTATGCAGTTAGCGACTGGTGCCTCATATGAAACACAGCGTCCTGCAACAAGAAGTCCATCTTTTCCTTTTGGGATCATACAGCTGTAGGGAATAGTCATCGAACTCCCCGGTGCCAAATCATATACATTCATTGTCACACCATCGGCAGTATGCGCTCCAGCCGGCATCGCACCTCTTCCTATACTGTCAGGGAATTCTTTTGCTGCAAGAAAATCATCTAGGGTTACCTTGTAATCACCTATAATTCGCCGGCTTTCCCGGATTCCCAGTAATCCCGCGATTGAAGAGATGTATGATTTTTCAAAACCGGGAACATATAACCTAAGGGCTTCAGCTACATCATACAGGCATTTCTGTGAAATATATTCCTGGGCTGCCCGGTCTTCAAATCCGGCAGTACTATGTGCCTCGATAGCTCCGGAACAGTTAATCGTTACCTCATCAGGATTTGGTGTAGATGTAAAAATGGCAAGCCAGTTACGCAGGTATTCAAGTTCAGGCGGAAGTTCTACATTTTCAAGTTCATCCTTCAGTCCGAAATGCATGAATCCGGGAAAAGTCTTGAAATCATGCCAGGCCGGCGGTTCAGAAGCATCGTGAACAGGAGGGTTTTCACGGTAATACTGCTTAACACGATCCATATCCACACCGCCCATTTTCCCAATAAGTGTCATAGGCTGTATATCTTTTTTAGGTCTTATTTCAAATGGAACATCAGCCTCCGCAGAAACCGCAGCATCTCCAGTGCAGTCAATTACAACATCTGCCCGGATTTCCATCTGTTCCATTTCTGAAAGAACAATCAGGCCGGCTACTCGATCACCATCCATAACAACATCCAGAATAGAAGCATTAAGATAAGTGCTTAGATTCGGTTCTCTGTAAGCCATCTCATCCAGAACTACTTTAGCAACCTCTGTGTCATACAGAAAACAGACATCGGTGTCAGGATCATCTTCAACTATTGCGTTTTTGTCCTTGAGAATATTTCTTATTTCCCACGCAATTCCTTTGACAATCAGCTTTTCTTTATCACTAAATCCTACCCAGGCGCCCTGCATTCCTGCAGTAAACTGTCCACCCAGACATCTTTGCCTGTCTACAATCAAGGTATTCGCCCCATTTCTGGCAGCGGCTATACCGGCGATAGCACCAGCAGTACCTCCACCTGCGACCAAAACATCTACCTTTTTCAGTTTCATCATACACCCCTTATATTAATTTGCTTCTAAAGATGCCCGTATTCCTTTAAAACTTTTTTCAGTTTAACCATCACGTCATCCGGAAGCTCCATTACAGGTTTCCTTGCAACTCCCGCATTAACGCCCCTAAGCTTAAGGCCTTCCTTTATCACTGATAACCACGGACAAGGCAGTCCCTTTGATGTACTTTCAGTAAACAGGGGAAGATACGGCCTAATTTTCTCAAAATGATATTTCTGGGCTTCTTCTATCTGCCTTGACTTTGCAAGATCATAGACAGTCTTGTTTTCTTTCGGAAACAGGTTTCCTGTTCCGCATACCCAGCCGTCGGCCCACATCGAAACACTCTCTACCGGACAGATGTCATATCCGTAAAATATGCCGAAGCCGTCATCGGTCAAGGCTCTCAGATCCTGCTGTCTGTAGACATCAGCCTGTCTTTCCTTCACTGCATCAATCAATCCGTCGTTATAAAGTCGGGCCATAAACTCGTCTGTCATCAGACAGGTTGAATAGTACGGATTATGATAGACCATTACCGGTATCGATATCGATTTCCTGATCGCTTTGTAGTGGTCATAAAGCTCTTCCTCGTTAGGCGCCATGTACCATGGTGTTACTATCATTACTCCATCCGCTCCGGCAGCTTCTGCACTCTGTGACATTTCAATTGTATCAGCAGTCCGGTAAGCGCCTGTTGAACAGAACACCTTCATCCTTCCGGCTGCATATTCACATACCGCTGCATTGACCTTCATCTGCTCTTCTTTTGTCATTGCGACAAACTCGCCGGTACTTCCGGAGGGGATTACCCCGTCGACTCCGTTTTTTACAAGAAACTCAGTCACTTCCTTCAGACCTGAAAAATCTATTGATTCATCAGATGCATTGAATGGAGTCACCATTGGGATAAAAATGCCTTCTGGCTTTTTCTTTGTCACGATATTCACTCCTTAGTATTTCGAAATGGCCATTCCTATTTATTAATATTAAAACACGAGTTTTCTAATTTCGCAATAGCCATTTCATTTTTTAAGGTTTTTTTATCATTATTTAGACTAAAACCCATCTTATTTCACCATTATTGACTCATTTTCGAAATATGTTTTTCATATATTAGCGGTTAAAATCAAAATAGCATGTCCAGGCAGGCGTACAGCAAAAAATATAGATATTGTATGACAACTCTCAGCAGTTGCAAATCTATTTTTTAATACACTGATAAATTACTTTAATTAAATAAAAAGGAGGCTGAATATTTCAGCCTCCCTTAATTTGGATTTTAAGTTAACTACTTTGCAATCACCATCTTAAAACCGTCTTTCAGCGATTTTGCTTTTCCGGTCATCAGTATGGCCTGCCTGAAAATCTTTCCTGAAGCTATTGCAACACCTGCAATAGAAACTATCAGAATCACTACACACAGCAGAACCTGCCAGACCGGAGGCTGCCCTACCATCAGTCTTACAAACATAACCATTGGAGATGTCAGCGGAAAGAGAGAGAAAAACAGTGAAATACCGGAATCGGGATTCATTACGAAGTATGAAATCATAACCATCGGAAGAATAAGCGGAATAAGCATAGGCATCTGCAGCTGGCCCATACTCTGCTCATCCTCCGCCAGCGCTCCGGTTGCGGCATAGAGACATGAGTAGAGAAAGAAGGCAAGCAGAAAGAACAGAACAAGGTAGCCAAGCATATCAACTGAAAAGACCGAAGGCATAGATAAGTTAAAAACCGGACCCACAACCTTAATAAGCAGGAGCGACGCAGCTATCCAAACCACATACTGTGAAATCCCCGCAAGACCGAGTCCCAGAATCTTTCCAAGCATCAGTGTGACAGGTTTAACTGAAGAAAGCATAACCTCTACTGTTTTGCTGGTTTTCTCTCCTACTACTTCACGGCCGATCATCTGGCTGTAAAGAAGGGTTGTCATATACAGAAGCATGATAAATGCAATTGCGGAGTATATAAAAGATGTAAAATCCTGAGCTTCTTTTTCCTCTCCGCCCTTTTTAAGCTGAATAACATCAAGCCGCGGTTTTGCTGTAAGTGAGGCAACTTTTACCGGATCAAGCCCTTCTCCGCTTATCCGCATTGAGGTGACAATCTGTCCAACAACATTCCGCACAGTCTCGGTAAGCATGATATCACTGGCATTTGATGTATAGAATACAAGCTCATTTGAATTAAGCGGGTCCTCAGGCAGAATAAGCAGTCCGTCAATCCCGTTCTCTGCTGCTCTCTGCCTGGATGATTCAAGATCCTCTGTTTTTGACAGGGTCAGAATCTCGGAACTTGAGGCCATTATTGCTTCAACCACAACCGGATTTCCCCCGTAGATTTCAACTTCTGCACCGCTGAAACTGTCAAGGCTCTTCTCGGTCAGAATGCTTGGAAGAACCGTCATTGCAAGTATCAGAACCGGCCCTATAATTGTAATGACAATAAAGCTCTTCTTCATTGCGGTACGCCGGTAATTGAATTTAATCATTGTTAATAATTTACTGTTTTTCATATTCATCTCCGTCTCCTGCAAGATCAACAAATATCTTATGCAGGCTTGGGGCCTGAAGTTTGAACCTCGCAACCTTAAGCTTTCCGGCTACAGCACTGAAAAGTTTATCCGAGGCATTATCATCTTCAATCAGCTCAACCTCGCATGAGCCTGGCCAGAGGTTTATATCCTTGACAAAGGGCAGCTCTTTCACAAAGGCTGCACTGCCTTCAAAATCTATTCTTACTGTATTCCGCCCGAACTGTTTTTTAACCTCAGACAGTGAACCCGATGTTTTAACTTTTCCTTTTTTCATAATGCAGATTCGGTTGCATATCTGTTCGGCATGACTCATAACGTGGGTACTGAAAATTATAGTTTTGCCCCTGTCCCTCAGCTCTGCAATAAGAGCACTTAGCTGATCGGCACTTACGGGATCAAGACCTGAAAAGGGTTCATCAAGTACAATAATCTGCGGGTCATGAAGGATGGTGGAAATAAACTGAATTTTCTGAGCCATTCCCTTTGACAGCTCATCCGTCTTCTTATTTTTCCAATCAAGCAGATCGAATCTTTTTAGAAGCGGAACCATATCGCTTTTGGCCTTAGATAAACTGGCACCTTTCAGCTCTGCCAGATATAGAAGAAGGTCCTCAACAACAACCTTTTTATACAGCCCCCGCTCTTCAGGAAGATAACCGATACGATCCTTGTCCCCTTCATTGATGGGGGTTCCATCGAAAAGAATCTCACCCGAATCAGGGCTGATAATATTCATTATCATCCTGATCGTTGTTGATTTTCCTGCTCCGTTGGGACCAAGTAAACCATAAATCTGCCCCGGTTGAATTGAAAATGAAAGCTCATCAACAGCTTTCAGACTGCCGTAACTTTTTGATACCTGTTTTACCTCAACCACTGTTTTTACTCCATATTTGATACTATAAATACTACCATATTCAACACAAAATATTCACTTTAATGTTGCCGGGTGTATAATAAATAAATATATTTTGTTACAGATGTCAGGTTTAAAAATCTCCAAGCAATTCTTTCTCGAAGCGGGGCTGCCTGCCTTAAAAAATCAGTTTCCAAATATTGAAGAGAAAGCAGCTTTCGGTATGGTCGGAGAAGGCTCGGACTGTTTCGGTTATGACGATGAGATATCAAGGGATCATGACTGGGGGCCGGGTTTCTGTATCTGGATTGAGTCTGCCGCGGATGATAACCTAAATACAGAACTGAGAGAAGCATATGGAAATCTTCCGCAGACATGGAAGGGCTTTAAAACACGCCTTTCAGGCGCACCTGCCCGCACCGGCGTATTTGAAATCAGCACTTTCTTTAAGCAGTTCACAGGCATGAAAAGACTCCCTAAAACGGTGCTTGATTGGTGGGGAATTCCCGATTTCATGCTTGCAGCGTCCACCAACGGTGAAGTATTTTCTGATTCTCCCGGGGTATTCTCTGCAGCCCGGGAATATCTTTCAGCCATGCCTGAGGATGTGAGAGTCAAGCACATTGCCCAATATGCATTCAAAGCCGGACAGTCCGGCCAGTACAATTATCTGAGAGCCTTCAGGAGAGGTGATACACCGGCGCAGAATCTTGCACTCTCACGCTTCGGCGAATCTGCCATGAAAATGCTCTACCACCTTGGCCGCAGATATCCGCCGTACTATAAATGGCTCCACCGGGGACTCATTGACACCGGCGAAGCCGGAAAACAGCTTTCACCGCTGTTCATAAAGCTTTTTGAAAAGAAAGAAGTTATCGACATCATCGAAACAATAAGCAGCAGACTTATTGAGGAGATTAAAAATCAGGGTCTTTCAGACGGCGGTAGCGACTTCCTGATTGATCATCTGGCAGATATCCATGATAGAATAAGCAGCAAAGAGCTTGCTATATTAAAAATCGAACCTTAGAGGAACTTATATGAATGCTGCATTAATAGAGAAAATAATCGATATTGAGTTTGAGATGTTTACAGCTGTGAATAACCAGGGAGGAAAAGCAACCTGCCAGGACGACAGAAAAACCTTTGAAATAATGAGGATCAGCCAGTTTGAGATCTATAATGATGAGATTCTGCAGAGCTGGCTTGAAGATCTCAGAAGAGCAGAGGCTGCCAAAAGAAACCTGATGACCGAGAAATACGCCAGAATGATGGAATATACCTTCCCGACGGAATATGAACAGATAAAGGGCAGTCTTCCTGAAGTTTCTGATCCGGCAAAACAGGCAGTTGAAGAAATTGCAGCAATTTACCTGCAATGGGATACTGAGCTTGAAGCTGAATATCCTGCCATAACATCAAGGGGAAGAGGAAGCCAGGACACAGAATATGTAACATCAAAGCAGACATATCTGAAAGGTGAGCTTTCAACCTACTCTGAGAGAACACTTTATCTGATTCTTAAATGGCTCCGTGATCATGAAAAGAGAAATGAAAACCTTGCCGCAAAGCTTCTTCTCAATACCGTTAACATGTATGGTTATGAAAACCTTGAGGATGCCGAAGCCGCAATAAAGGCGGGCAAAGAGTAACAAACGTAAAAAGTTAATACATTTACTTTTTCAGTTGCAAGATGTCACCTCTATTATTACTATTAATATAAGTTTTAATTAATCAAGGAGAATTCAATGAGTATCAAAAAAGAAATGCAGGATGCTATCAATGATCAGATAAATGCGGAGATGTTCTCAGCAAACCTTTACCTTTCCATGGCAACATGGTTTGACAGCGAAGACCTTCCGGGTTTTTCCAACTGGATGAGATGTCAGTACCTGGAAGAAACAATGCACGCAATGAAATTCTACAATTTCCTTGACGAACGGGGCGGACGAGGTGAAATAAAGGCAATCGAAGCACCGGATACAACATGGAACTCATATGCAGAAGCATTCGATGCAGTTGTCAAACATGAAGAATACATAAGCGATCGGATCAATAAACTGGTTACACTTTCCAGGAAGATAGAAGATTATGCAACCGAGAATTTCCTGATGTGGTATGTAAACGAACAAGTGGAAGAAGAAGACACAGCGAATCAGATTCTGGTAAAACTAAAAAGACTGAAAGACGACTCAAACGGCCTCTTAAGATATGATTCAGAGATGGCTGCCCGTGCGCTTAATGCTCAGGCTGTACCTACAATACTCAATCAGGCGGTAGATACTGCCGCAGGCTGAATTTACATTCTATCGCAAAAGAGACAGGCTGCTTTCACCGGTAGTTTTTATAAAACTTTGCAGGTAATCGGGGTGCTACCTCGATTACCTTGCACCGATATGTATACTTTTGCAGATACCAGTCTTGTTCAGTTTTATTGACGTCAACGGAAGAGTCTTTCTGTATTCTTTAATCAGCCAATCCGACAGCCCCCCTCAGGCCGGCGAGCTTGTGCTCTTTTGATACCGCTAGTACCTGTTTGTAATCAAAAACCGGAACATACTCGAGGGAGCTGCTTTTATACGGATCCGGTGTGATCAATATATCGACTTCATAACGCATCAAAGCCTTAACTCCGCTAAACTGGAACTGTTGTTTTAGCTCCACCTCAACATAGGGCCAGTTCTTTAAAAACGGGGTAAGCACATACTGAAGCCATTTATAATAGGGATGACATTCCATCCCGATTCGCAGGAGTCCCCTTTTACCGGCTAATATCTGTTTTATAAGAAATTCAGTGTATTTCATCTGCGGCAGAACTCGTCCGGCCAGCTCAAGCAACACTCCACTTTGCGTCAGCCTTATTTTCCTGCCGTCTTTAGCCCATATCCTTGTCTCAAGCTGGTCTTCAAGTTTCCGTATAGCATGGGTAAGGGCCGGCTGTGTAACATAAAGAGCCTGGACTGCTTCGGCAAGGGTAAACGGAAAAATCCATTTTTCGGACACTCATCCTTTTTTGGCTAATTACAAATTTTTAAAGGAGGCTGCCGGTGATAAGGCTGTAGCCCGTCCGAATATTCTATCACCCGCGCAACTCTACGCCGAACTACTCAAGGAGGCAAACGAGGAAAAACGGATGAAATCTATCCCGATTGCAACGATTTAATCAACGATATAAGCGAAGCTTACCGTAAAACAATTCTGGCCTTTTACAAGCTTGGATGCAGAGATTTAAAACTTGATGACTGCACCTGAAGAATGCTCTGCGACCGTGATTTCTGGAAATTGATGACAGGAGACGGGGTTGACCCGGACAAGCTTCAGGATATATATCTTGAATTAAATAATAAGGCAATCGGTGATTTACCGTCTGATCTAAGAATATCACCCCATGTTTAACGGGGAAATTATCATTCGACATGTGCCTCAACCGAAGAAGGAAATTGCCGAAGAAGTATGGGGTTAGATTATCAGTAAAAGCTTGCTATCAAGGAACTGACTTTTAAGTTGCTTAACTACGTGTCCGTTTTTTGAAGGCCGGATCAACAATTCTTCTAGAAAACCAATGAAACCTGATCAAGAAATTCTCTAAGTAATCTACATACTTTGCATCATTCAAATATTTAGAAGAATTTTCAATATCACAAACTCATACTATCCCACGGCCCCTCTCAAAATCGACTGTTTCTTTTTACTCATTTACTCTCTTTCCTACGAACCCTGGATGGCGAGGTTTTCTATTAGTTATAAAATCGGGTCCAACTTCAGGACATGGGTAACAAAACACCTTCAAGACATAGGTAACGGTTTTTTAAGATTACCTTCTTCAAATCTCACCACATGTTCAGGCTTCAGTAGACTTGTATCTATATCAAGATATCCTAAATAATAATTCCCAAACCAAACATTTTGTTGACCATCTGGCTGTGGTCTTATTCCTATATAATAACCTGAAAATGGATTTCCTATGAAGAACATTCTTTTTTTTATGCTTATAAAGCCCCTATCATTTACCATTCTTATCCGAAAATTGCCTGGGTATTCTAATTCTTCAATCACTTCAACATACTTTTCATCCGATTCTGTATACACCATTGATGGAGTTTTCATCCCCAGTGATTCATGCGGTCTTTCATTGTTGTACTATTTTCTCCATATTTCAAATTCCGCTTTTACTGATGGAGTATCGCCTTTTCTTAAAGCTCTTATGCATAAAATGTATTTTGAATAATCATCTCTTACGGTTAATGGATTTACTTTCTCTTTATCATGGGTATACCACCACCCCTTGAAATCAACCGTCCACACATCATTGGGCTTCTTTGCTAATGCTGAATCCTGTATTCGAACACCTTTTCCAGTTCTTCTCCGTTTTCTTTTCTCAACTAAACCAGCTTTTCTTAAAATCCTTTCAACACTGGTTGTACATGGAATAGTTTCTTGTGGGTTATTCTTTTTAAAAACTTCTCTTATCTTCTTTGGTCCCCAATGTTTCCTTTTGATCTTTAATCTAATTATCTCAAGCATTACATCTTCAGATATTTGTGTAAGGGAATTATCTGGTCTTCTTGATTGATCGTATAAACCAACAAACCCTTCCTGGATAAATCGGCTTTTCCATTTATATCCGGTTTTAGTTGAAATCCCGTATTTGCTGCAAAGCCTAGTAAAATTGCAAAGAGGATCCATTGCTTCAAGTACAAACATTTTTCTCTGTTCCATAACATAAGTCTCCTTCCAGGGCATTTCTAAAATCCTCCTTAGAAGAATTTTACGAATTATTCCCTGCTAAGTGTTACCTATGTCTTGAAGTTAAATCGTTACCCATGTCCTGGTTTGACAATCGGGACATTACATCTAACGTCCCGGAATTATGTGACGTTTGCCGTAGGCAAATGTGACGAAGCCCAAGCCGTAGGCGCCGCATATAAACACTGTTATTGGCAATAAGCGCTGGTATGTTGTAATGTAATGAGCCATGCCGGTTAACAATGCTCGACTTCTGATAAATTCAGGTTTTCTACGCATTTTATTCTTTTGGGAAATCCTCATAATGGGGAATCATCTCGAGATTGTGATCCCAATTAGCTTTTTCATTTAAATAGATGTGACCGGTTGGAACCATCTCTATATCTGAATCTAGGCTTCCTGCGGGAACAACAAGTAGTTTATCATCCATTTGAATATTAGGTAGTGCAGAACCACAGTTAGGACAAAAGCTCTTTATGTGTCCTGAATTATTATGGTTATACGTTTTAACTTTTTCCTCTCCTTTCAACCATTTCAAAGTTGCAGTTGTTGAAAAAAGATTTGAAGCATGAACTGACCCAGTATCTTTACGACAAGATTTACAGTGACAGAAAAAAAAGTTTTCAAAATTTCCTCTTATTTCATATTTAATATTTCCACAAAGACACGAACCTGAATGTTTCATTTTTCCTCCAATCTAAGCCGCTGAGGTGGCTCTTTTTATCAAAAGCTAAAGCGCTTATTGCCTATAACTTAAGGACGCCTCTAAAAACCTTCAGCTATGCTGCATAAAACATCTGCAGCCTTTTTATCATTGTACCAGCCAGCCGATACAGCCTTCATTCAATCATCCCACCGTCAAGCAGGACATATATAGATATACCTCATCATATTATAAACAAGGTTACTTAATCCTATCACTGCTTCAGCTCTTTTCTGACCTATGTACCTGATAAAATCACCTTGCATCGAATTAACCATAAATCCATATACATGTTCTACTCTCGCCCGCGTCTTCGACTTTTTTCGATTCCGCTCTTTTTGTTTCTCAGTCAACGGGCTATTTCGATAACCTTTTTCATGTATCCGGTTTCTAATTTTCAATTCCGACAATATTTCTTTTATTGGAGCTCCGCAATAAGCACTATCAGCATATAATTCATGATGCGAATCAGCTTCTTCTAAAATTCCTTCTATTACTTGCGAGTCATGAACTGCAGCACTGGTTACTACATAATTTTTAATAAGCTTGGATTTACGATAAATTTTTATGTGATTTTTGTAGCCATAATGGCGTTGCCCGCCTTTTGTTACCCATCTTGCATCCACATCTTTTTGTCTTAATTTATTGTCTGACCACTCTTTAGGAGTTTCGCCCTCTTTTATCTCTTTATTTTCATCTTTATTATTTCTTTGTTTTGGTACTTCAACAAAAGAAGCATCGACAATTGTCCCCGACTCAAGCAGTATTCCTTCTTTTATCAGATAATTCCTGAACTGTTCAAATAGTATTTCAAGTTTCCTTGATTCAACAAGTTCTTCTCTAAAGTGCCAGATTGTTTTTTCATCGGGTACTTTGTCATCAAGATTCAAACCGAGAAATCTCATAAATGATAATCGATCCATGATCTGGTACTGCATTTGCGAATCGGATAGATTATAAATTCTCTGCAATACGAGGATTTTAAACATCATCACATAATCGTATGGAGGTATTCCTCCAGGGCCTTTTGCTTCTTTTACAAAGATACGATTTAATTTATGCCGAAAGTTTTCCCATGGAATCATTGCACTCAATCTCTGCAAGGGATCTCCGTGCTGTGATAATTCTGATAGTCTTAAATCTTCTATGAAAAAACCTTTCTGCTTTGACATTTATTCCTCCCAAAGTAATAGAATATCAGATTTTGAATCTTTTGAAATTCCTTTAGTTTTTAGAGGCGTCCTAAATTTTATGACTATGAATAACTTACATATAATATCATAATGAGGAAAGTCCATGTGAAGTTATACAGTATATGATTTTTCACAATTCTAAACATTTAAATTGGTATTATAAGTTGAGGTTGCTCCTGCCTCGATTCTCCGGAGTGTAGTTAAGACCAAATTCAAATAGAATGAGATATTAACTATTAGTGAGAAAAAGAGACGTCGGTATGACGCGAAATTCAAAAGAAACGCAATTGAACCGCCCCGAGAATCCCGGAGACGGTTTTATTTGAGTCCGGCACTTACAGCCAGACTTTCTTCCTGTTCATAATACATCATTTCAAATTCTTTGGGAGAAAAATATCACAGAGGTTCCATGATCCTGCGATTATTAAGTCAGCCCCTTATCAATAACAGGATTTAGGAAGTCACGACTTCAAGCCCAAGAATTTCACCTAACCTTTTTACCTGAGAAAAGTAGTCTCCATAAACAAGCGGAACATGATTACCAAATGCAACCTGCTTATTGTAGAAATCTTTATCGTCTTTTACCGTAAAAAATACCCCTTCACTGCAGTTTTCATCATGATAGCCTATTCCGCCGACTATGGTGCCTTTTGCAAGAAACAATTTTCTGCATGACGGGTCGAAACGGCACATGGTTATCACCTGGCCTTTGTCTTTATTAAAGTCATAGCGTATTGTTGCACCCCATTTACCTGCCCTGGCAAAAGGCCTGATTGCATAAGGACCGGGGACTTTATCAAATCCCTTCATTTTACGGTTAGGAACAGCATGAAAGGTAAGAATAACATTAGCAGTATCTCCAAGATTTGGAATATCAACTTCAAGCGATTCCCTGGATCTGAATAGGTGTGAAGTTCCCAATTGGCGCTTACCATCTTTTATCATCATGGGAACTGTATTTCCCATATACGGCGCCGAATCGGAGAAATTCATAAGCACTATCAGAGAAAGAAGCGCCGGGATATCATATTCACATGATGATGGAATCCCTTCTTCATTTAGCAACGAATGAGTCAGGCAGAAAGTGATCTCTTCCTGATTCAAACGCCTGGTTGCACAAACATCCGGACAGGGCATAGAGAAGGCGCTGCATTGATTATCGGCCATAAGTCTTTTTACGGTATGAAATGCATTAACAGATTTAAATACATCATCCCGTTTCATATCGCACTCCACAGCGCCCGCAATAAAATCATCAGTGATCTTGCCGATCTCCTTCAGATCTTCCGATGTAGGATTCAAGCCTTTCTTTCTGGGCAGAGTATAATTGTTTTCCGGGTCGCTATCATGCAACTGATCCAGCAGTTCATGTGCATTAATATACCTAAACCTGATGCCCAGCTTTGCAGTAACATCTTCAAGTGATAAAAAAGAATCGGTCGTGCTGAAAGAAATGTTTGAATTCTCTCTTGGAGCAAGCAAAACCCTCGTCTCTTTTAGAACTTTTCTTACCCGTAAAACCTTCAGAGTTTCAACAGTATCTTCCCAGGTCATTGTTGGATATGCCTCAAGGCCCCTTGCAAGCAGAGCTGCACCAGTTATTGAATTATATAACGGGTTTTCTGTGAACATGATGGGCTTTCCGTAGCGCTGTGCAAATTCTACGATGATATCGTATCCGCGGCCCTTTTCACCGAACAGATAAACATCCGCTTCATCACTACCTTCGCCGATTTTCTCAAGAAGATCTTCCTGTATCCGGAGTTCCTCGTTTCTCTCCACATATACGGGAGCAAGAACATTTACTCCTTCAGGCATATACTGTTCAAGTTCTTCCTGAAACTTCTTGTATGCCGCAGCGCTGCCCTTCATATCATATTCTTTTGTAAGTTCTTCTTCCATTCCGAAACGACAAGGCCCTTCAAATACATATTCATGATAAAAAGCAATAAATACAGGTTTGACATTCAGCTTAATTCCATTGGTTTTTTTTATATACATTCCTCTCTCATCCTTTTCCCTAATTGGGATTCTTTGTTTTATATTTAGAAAATTATCTCATTGGGAATTCTATTTTGTCAACACATAAATTTATGTTTACCTAAATTTATGTATACATAATCTATGGAGAAAAAAATTTACTTCAATTTATACTAATTCTAAAAAATTCGACCAAAGAAATATCTATCTGACCGTAATGCAAATAGCTTTCTTCCAGTATTTTATCAATTTCCTGATCAGAAAGCCCCATGGATCTGTACATAAGTCTTGTTCTAAGATCAGCATACTCATCTTTTGAAATATCAAGATACCCTTCAATCATCTTGGTTGTTATTCCCCATGTTACGGAAGAATTCTCTACCTGAATCATTCTTATTTCAGAATCACTTAAATCCAGATTATACTCTTTTACATGTAAGTCCCAAAAAAATTTTAATTCGGAAATTTCATATTCCATAAAAATACCTTCCATGGAAATTTCATATACAAAACGTTTCAAATTTTCATCACTAAATTTTATTTGACTATAAATAATCTGTTCCAAAGCCGATGCTACACGAAGATCGTACTTTATACTTTTAGATTGAAAATATTGTTTTACAGTGTTCTTGATGTTTATTCTGAATTCAGTATGAATTTGACCGGCTATTGCTCGTTTTGACTTGTAATGGTATGTGATAAGCCCTTGATTCAATCCGGTAAGATTAAAAACATCCTTGTATGTGGTTTTTTTATATCCCTGAAGGTAAAACAATTGCTTATATGCATTTAGGATTTTTAACTTGGTAATTTTACCGGATTCGTATTCAGCCATATATTAATATCAATTCATAATATTGTTTATCATTTAACAGATCAAGCTCTAAAAGCAAATAGATGCCTCCATGGATCTAAAGACCCTGATCTTTCTTAATTGTTATCCATGAAATTTAATTTTGAACCTGATTTTACACCCTCAGGTAAAAATGATATTATTCCTGAATATTAATCTATGAACGATGAACTTATTTCCGCAGAAGAAACAGCTGAGATACTCGGGATTACAAAAGCCAGTATAAAAAACTGGGAAAAACATAGTCTTCTGGTTAGAATGGACGGCAAATTTGCGGCTTCCGAAGTGAATGAACTGCTGAAGAGCATCAAAAACGGAACTGTCAGCAGACTCAGCAGCAGGGCAAATAAAAAACAGGCTTCCGGGACAACCAATCCCTCCGGGCATATTCTGCAGAAAACTGACGCGGCTGCTCTGAAAGCTTTTTTAAAGAAGTGCCCCCCCGATGATACAGATCTTAACACAGTGATTTTTACTGCAGTACTGAAACAGCTTCAGAAAGCCGGACTTATTAATATGGCAGCAGACGGAAATCTCCGGGGCTACATTGAAACTGAGTTCCGGCATCCTGCTGTCAAAGCGTTCATCTCATCCTGGTATGCCGAAACAGCTCTGACAACAATCCCGTTCTCTTCTTACCTTCATATGATCCCGGAGCTACAGATAGAAGATCCGGCAGGCTGTATCTATCAGGCAATGCTGCAGCGAGGGGAAATGGCTGTTAAAGGCTCTTTCTATACACCCGGAATCACAGCAGAAGAAATGACATCATCTGCTGTTGCAGGGTTAAAAGCAGACAAAGGAAATACAGCAGAAAAGCTACTGTTTCTGGATCCATGCTGCGGTTCCGGACAGTTTCTGCTGTCGTTTGCAGAGGCAGGTGCATCACCTGAAAATATAATCGGATTTGATTCAGACCCCATAGCCGTCAGGATAGCGAAAGCCAACCTGATGGCAAGATTTCCTGAAATTGATTTCTCTCCGAAGATTATTTGCACTGATGCGCTAGAGATGACAGCCCAAAAAATGCATGAGCTTATCGGCAGCAAACCGGATATTATAGTAACAAACCCGCCCTGGGGCGCCGAGCTTAAACAGAGCAAAGGTGAAGACAGTTTTTCAAGTTTCCTCAAACTCAGCTGCCGTCTTGTCTCTGAGGGAGGCATGGTCTCAATGCTTTTACCAGAATCTGTTACTAATATAAAAAAGCATAAAACTGCCAGAAAAGAGATACTTGAGAATGCTGAAATAACTTCAATAATAAATCACGGCCGCATATTTAAAAATGTTTTTACATCGGTGGTTAGTCTCGAGTTCAGAAAAAAAACAATCCCGGAAAGAAATGCTCAAAGCAGCAGGTATCTTGGAAATGCAGATTATATCTTTGATTTTTACCTGAAATCAGAAGATTCCGCCATAATTCAAAAGATTGAGAAAAAAGCCGCGGAGACACTTACAGGGAATGCAGAATGGGCACTTGGTATTGTTACCGGTGATAACCGCAGGTATCTTCGCAGCAGAGAATCCGATAATGCAGAACCGGTAATAACAGGGTCTGATATTTATCCCGGATTTATAAAACCAGCATCCAAATTTATAATTTTCGAAAAAGACAGGCTTCAGCAGGCCGCTGCAGAAGAACTTTACAGGAAACCCGAAAAAATTGTGTATCGTTTCATTTCAAAAAAACTGATATGCGCAGTTGATACATGCAGCAGCCTGACACTGAACAGCGCAAATATAATCATCCCGGATGAGTCATTTATCAGCTGCAGATTACTGACTGAAATATTTAATACAGACCTATATAATTTCATCTACCAGAAGCGTTTTAATGCCCTGAAAGTTCTTCGTAAAAATCTTGAAGCGTTGCCGTTACCTGAACCCGAAGCTATTGAGCAGGGCAGGAAGCTTCTTAATCCTGGGCAGAGTAATACAGAAGATATATTATATGATTATTATGGTATTTCGGTAAAAGAAACCGAATATATCCGTTCAGAACTCAGATAATACAATTGCCGCAGGAGGCCTGTTTTGCCCAAGGAATCATCTCATATTTATCTTAACTTCAGACTGAGAGAATATCTTAAATCACGTAAGGAACTTAAACAGCTTTCAAAGCTCATTGAATCGAGTCCTAATATCTTTATGACCGGGGCAATGGTTCCAGATTCCGTTTTCAATTATAAGCACGGTACCGGAAAGAAAACAGTTAATAGCATCGAAGGATGGACATAGCACTGGAAACTGAAATAGATATCCGTCTTAGATGGTTTATCCTGAACTCATTCCCGTACATATCAGGAATTCTATTCACAGATTGAGTGTACGCGTGAAACATTTGCTTTACGGGAAGAAGGCTGCGGAGGGACTTAAGGAAGCTTTTGTGAATGGACTCATAACTTATAAAAACCCGGTCACAGGAGAGGCTCTTGAAACAAGCTTTAATCAGACGGTTAATAAGTTTTTCAGCTTATTTCATGAATATACTGAGCCGCTGGGAATACTTCTTGAAGACAGCCGGACAGACTGGAATAATATCCTCGCGGAAGTAAAAAGAATGCTCCCTCTTAGCCCTCACAGCGGCCGACCGATGACTCAGATTAAAACTACAATCCAGAGCGACATGGTGATTATAGAAAAAATAGTTGTCACCGATATTATTTCACCCGCAAGCCTTGTATCAGCCCCGAACCCGTCTGCCATTGCAAAGGTTGAAACTGCAGTCGGGTTGCCTGCGAGAAGCACAAGAACAGCTGTCATTTCATTCGAATAGTTCAGAAGCCTGCAGGCAGTAAAGACAAGCAGCGGAAGAAGAACAAGCTTCATGAATGAACTTACACCCCATAAAACCCTGCCATGAATAAGGCTGGAAAGCTGAAGTGAACCTCCTACACAAAGCAGTGCAAGCGGCAGAGTCATTCTGGAAAGATAATTCAACGATGAATCAATCACCGAATGTACAGGGATTTTAATCAGCGAAAACAATAAACCGGCGGCAAGACTCAAAAACAGCGGATTTTTTATTAATTTTATAATTACATTCAATACAATCTGATACGGTTTCTGTTCTGAGTGATCCCCAAGAACAATGATACAAAGTATATTATAAACAGGCATAGTAAAAGCTATAATTACGATGGCCACAGCAACACCGGAATCAGACAGCAGATTCTGCACAACTGCAAGGCCTACAATAGCAACATTGCTGCGGAATGCCCCCTGCAGTGCACTTGCCCTCATAGGGTGCTCGTATCTACGAAGGATGAGCCATGTTACAAAAACTGTGGTGATGGTTGCAGCAAGAAAGACACCAATCCCCCCAAGCAGTTCGGATGGTACTGATTCAATAGAGCGCATCTTCTGAAAAAGGGTCGCCGGCAGTGCAAATGTAAAAATTATCTTATTGGATTTTTTAATAAAATCATCATTCAGAAAATTGAAACGCCGGAGAATTATCCCGAAAATTATCAGGATGAAAATCGGTACCACGCTGAAAACAGAAGATAAGATATTGCCCATATGAACCCCGTTTAAAAAGTTCCATCATTCTATTTGCTGGAGACAGCAATTTCAAGTAGTGTTTTTCTAATGCTTCCGGCTATCTGCCCGGACTGTAGCTCAGACATCCTGAAGGACAGGCTTCAACACATTTAAGACATTTGGAACAGGCGAATGCTTCTCCGGGAATCTTTTTATCTTCTTTATATAAACTGTAAGTCTCTGACTCCAGTGTAGATAGGTAGCAGGCCCTGTCGCAGACTCCGCAGTTTTTACATGAGTCCCGGTCCAGTTTTATCCTGAACAATGAAAACCTGTTGAGGAATCCGGAAACCCAGGCAATTGGGCATCCCATTTTGTGATACTGGTATGTCTGTATAAACTTATCTTCATCGGGAACTGAACCGGTTAGAAGCTCCTTGATAAAACCCATCGGGCAGATCCAGCGGCAGAAAACCTTTCCAAATATTATTCCTGCCAAAGCCCCGACGCCGAGAACATACAAAAGGCTGATATGCAGGTAAAATACTGCGGCAAACATCCCCGCACCGGCAAGCAGCTGTATCCATCTCCTTTTAGAAGTAAAAAATGAGGTTATACGATTTGAGGATTTCATTACAGATTCTCCATTCAATTATTAACCACAGGATACACGCTATATTTCTATTTGTCTATATATGTTTTACTATATTCTATTTTTTATGATCATTCTGTACAGCAAAAAAAGACCGGCATCGGCTGCCGGCCAAAAGAAATCTCCACCCGCTTCTTGATGGATGAAACACCGGGATGCCCCGGTACGGGTTTCCCGGTGTTTTTGCATAATTTTTTTTTTCAAAAAAATATTATGTGTGTAAATCTATGGTAAGAATTAAAAAACTGAAGCTTTTTAATTCTATTATGCTTTAGTACTCTCTGATTTCGAAGTTCTGAGCGATCAGTTTTCTGCCTTCTTCATAGGAGGAAACTTCACCGGCAGATACAGCCTGAATCAGAATATTTCCAAGGGCTGTCGCCTCTACCGGTCCGGCCAGAACAGGTCTTTTAAGAGCTTCGGCAGTCCATTTATTTATAAGATCATTCTGACAGCCGCCGCCGATAATATTAAGCTGCTCCACCCGCTTACCGGTTATTTCTTCAAGCTTTCCAACAGTTTTTGCATACTTATCAGCAAGATTTCTGAATACACATGCAGCAACCTCACCCGGGTTTGCAGGCACATCAGTTCCGGCATCCTTACAGTACTGAATGATGCGGCCGGGCATGCTGCCGTCTGTAAGACTTGATTTCAAAAACAGCGGATCATCGAGATCCACAGGCCATTCCGCTGTCCGGGCTTTCTCTGCAAGACTCACAATCTCACCCCAGCCTAGTTCGTTCCCGCTCTTGTCCCAGTCGGCCTTGCATTCCTGAATTACCCAGAGCCCCATTATATTCTTAAGGTATGTAATAAGACCTTCACGGCCGCCTTCATTGGTAAAATTATACTTGAAGCTAAGATCATTGATAATGGGTTTCTCAAGTTCAATACCGAGCAGAGACCAGGTACCGGAACTCAGGTATGCTGCATTCCCGCTGCCGGTATATGGCATTGCGGCAACCGCTGATGCGGTATCGTGACAGGCCGGTGCCGTTACAACAACATCGGAAGGAGCCCCTATTTCGGCCGCCTCTTCCGGCAGGAGCTTTCCAATTACGGCGCCCGGAAGGACAACATCACTGAATATTTCAGGCTTAAACCCGGCTGCGGTTATCAGTCTTTCAGACCACTTGCGAGTCTCGGGATTGAGCAGCTGGGTCGTTGAGGCTTCGGAAAACTCGTTGCTGATTACGCCTGTCAGCCAGTAGTTCAGCAGGTCCGGTACGGTAAGAAAATGCCTTGCAGCGGCAACCGTTTCAGGAGATTTTCTGCTGTGAGCAAGCAGCTGGAAGATGGTATTGAGCTGCATGAACTGAATACCGGTTTCCTTGTATATATCCTCTTTAGGAACAAGCTTGAAAAACTCCTCCTCCATACCATCTGTTCTGCTGTCGCGGTAGTGGTATGGGTTGGAGATGAGATCTCCGTTTTTATCAAGCAGAGCATAATCAACGCCCCAGGTATCTATCCCGATACTTTTAATCTGGCTTCCGTATTTATCAAAGGCTTCCTTCAGACCCTTTTTAATATCTGTGAAAAGGGCAAGAAAATCCCAGTATATTGTGTCTTTAATCCTGACAATCCGGCTTGGAAATCTTGTCATTATCTCTATTCCGTAGAGATCCCCGACAATCACCCTGCCGCTTGATGCTCCCAGGTCTACAGCTATAAACTTCCTCATAAATCAACCGCTCCCTTATTTTAACATTATCTGGCCGCCGGTTACCGGGAGGGCCTGTCCTGTTTCATATTTCTGCTCTACAAGGTAAAAAACAGCCTTTGATACATCGACAGGATTACAGCCGCGGCCCATTGGAACCTTTGCCTCATAGAACTCCTTCACATCCGCAATTGTCTTCGCACCCGGAACCTTTCCAGCGTTTAAATATTGAACAAAAAGTCCCCTTTCCGGATCCGACCAGAGAGGGCCTTCAAAGAAGTTCCCCGGACATATTGAGTTAACCTTGATATTGTCGCTTATCAGTTCAAGAGCGAAACTCTGGGTAAGGCCGATTCCGCCGAACTTGCCGCCGGCATATGCACCGTTCTTGTTTGATCCCTCAAGCCCTGACTTTGAGTTTATCTGGATAACATCGGAGTAATAGTTTTTGCCGATTGATTCAGCACCCCGGTTCTGCTCAGCCATAAGGCGTGAGGCGAACTTGGTGCAGATGAAGTAGCCGGTGTAGTTTACCTTTGTCACAAACTCAAAATCTCCGAGATTCATCTCTTTAACGCTACCGGCCTTAAGCACACCGGCGTTATTTATAAAGATATCAATTCCGCCCTTCTTCAGGGCAATGGTATTCATCATCTGTTCAACAGAAGCTTCATCAGCAACATTGACCTCGACGGCGTCGCAGCATTCTCTACCGATAGACTTATTAGTCTGTGCGGCAAACTCCTGCGCACCCTTAAGGTTCATGTCGGCAACAAAGACAAAGATGTCCTTTTTCACAAGCTGCTCGACAATGCCTGCTCCAAAGCCCTGGGCCCCGCCGGTTACTACTGCAATCTTACCGGCTAGTACTGAAGGCCAGCCGTCGCGCAGTGCTGTACTGACAGCAAAAGACCCCAAGCCTTCCACCGAAACGGCTTCAGGAATATTCTTGTTTACTAACAGATACTCACTGTATGCAGTACCGGGATTCTCAAAAAAAGCTTCAGCATCCTTAACAGAAAGCACACCCGGTCCGGATTTCCTCTCAGGACTGAAGGTTACAGTTGCCCCTGTTTCACCGTTATATGTAAGCCCGCGGATAAGCGGTGCTATAGCTTCTGCTTTTATGCTCATTTTATGCTCCTATTAAATCGATTATATTTTCAGGATTAAAAAGATCCATCTTTTTACCGGCCTCAGCATAGAGCTTCATTCTTTCGGAAAGCGGCTTTGACGCGAATTTTCCTTGAGGATTGAAAAGCGCATAAGATTCGTCGGCAGAGGCAAGATGCTCATGAGCAATAAGCGTCCATGTTGCATCGATAAGATGTGTAAACTCGGGCTGAAGAATTTCCGGACATCTGAAAACCTGTCTGGAGGAGTTTATATCCACACCGCTGATCTGCATGAACGCATGCTTATCGCAGAGAGCCTGTACCCGAAGAAGCTGCTTAACAGTGTTTCTCGGCGGCATGTATGTTACTGCCTTGAAGCCGGTCTTTTTCAATATTTCAAACAGTTCATCAAGATAGTCATCCTCGAATTTTTCAGCCTTCTTGTCTCCGGTAGGACTTTCGGCAACATCTCCGAGGTAGGCATACGAAGGAATAGCATTGATGCTGTTGGCAAATGCCACAACCTTATCTGCAGCCGGACATTCAACCTCATTCGGCTGTATGAAAAAAGACGGTACAAGATTGCTTTTGAGTATGCCGAGCAGATCGTAAACATAATGGGGATTTTCAGTATCAAGCAGGAAGCCTTTGATTTTATCAGTCAAAGGTATGCCGAGTTTATCAGTTACCAAATCAACCGTGCCCTCCCCCTTTCCGGCAGCCTCGATTATCTTATGGCTTAAGGCGTAGAGGATATGACGCTCGGTAACACCTCCCCCGTCTGCAGATTCTGAAATTGCAAGCACATCCTTCTCAAAATCCAGGGTTTCAAAAACTCCCTGAGGAAGGATGCTGTTGAGCTTTTCAACCTCCGTCCGGTTTCTGATATTCCGCTCATCTCTTATCGGCTTGATAAATTCCGCAACCTCAGCAAAGCGACCGTGGGGAACGCCGTGAATACAGATGTATGCACTGTTTATGGTGTCGGGGTTGTTTATCTTTCTGGTTTCAAGTGAAGTGCCGCTGAAGTTGACTCTCAGCTCAAAGCCGGTTGTCGAACCTATGCCTATGGACTTACATGCTTCAACCATCTCCGCGGCCGCCCCGATGCTGTCATGGTCAACACTGCCCGCAGCCTTCAGTCCTGATGCCCAGGCCATAAATGCGGCCTTTGAAGGTGAATAAGGGCTGAAGGAATAAATTGTATGGATATGATTGTTGACCTCATCGGTCTGCCCGTTTGAGAGCTTCCCGCTTTTAATCATATCCCCTATTGCAGAAGCAGCAGCCAGACGCTCGGTCCGGCTGCTGCTGTTGAGTTGCTCTGATAATACTTTTCCGGGATCGGTATTTATCATACACCTTCCCTCTGGGATCTGAGGAGCTCTCCGTTGGTCTGAACAGATGAAGGGCTGTGGCCGGAAAGCGGAATTATGTTTTCATCAATGGCATCAATGATCCACTTTGATGTCGGGAAGAAGTAGTCTTCCATTTCTGCCGGCGGAGTAATCCAGTTCTTTGAACCGACTACTACCGGTGGCGCATCGAGGTAATCGAATGCCAGTCTGCTGATATTTGATGCTATGTTGTGCAGGTATGAACCCCTCTCGCTTGCGTCTGATGAAAGAACCACCTTACCGGTCTTCTTAACAGACTCGATGATCTTGTCATAGTTGAGCGGATTGATGAATCTGAGGTCGATAACCTCGGCGCTCATTCCGTATTTTTCCTGAAGCTCATCGGCAGCCTTGACTGCTTCATAGAGAGTAGCCCCGATGGTGATAATTGTTACATCACTTCCGGTTCTTCTAACTGCAGGTTCGCCTTCTTCGATTTCATAGTATCCTTCAGGAACACCGGCTTTCTCAAACTCTTCGCCGATACCGTAAAGTTTCTGGCTTTCAAAAAAGATAACAGGGTCTGTTCCACTGAGCGCCAGGTTAAGCATCCCCTTTGCATCATACGGAGTTGCAGGGAACATTGCCTTGAGTCCGGGAATATGGGCAACAAGAGCCGACCAGTCCTGTGAGTGCTGGGCGCCGTATTTGTTTCCGACAGAAACACGAAGGACAAGCGGCATTCTGAGCTCGCCTCCGGACATTGACTGCCACTTGGGCATCTGGTTGAATACTTCATCACCTGCCCTTCCGAGGAAATCGCAGTACATGAGTTCAACCATTGCACGTCCGCCGCTCATAGCGTAACCTACAGCCGAGCCTACAATTGAACCTTCTGAGATCGGTGAGTTGAACAGTCTGTGGTACGGAAGAGCTTCAGTAAGACCGCGGTAAACGGCAAAAGCTCCGCCCCAGTCACGGTTTTCTTCACCATATGCGACCAATGTCGGATCGGTATAAAAACCATGAACGGCCGCTTCAAAAAGCGCATCACGGTATACAAACTGCTTTGAAGCCGGAAGCTTGTTTCCTGCTTCATCGAAGGCGTATCTTCTCTTTCTGGCGTTTGCCTTTACTCTCGGGTTTTCCTCAAGCGGCATAAGAACTTCGGGCTCGCGGTCATCGAGTTTTTCCATCTTTGTATTTGAGAACATCACAGATTCGATGAACTTGCCGTCTACATGCTTTGAAATATTGTCGTCAATTGCAATACGCATTGTATTGGTAATCTTTCCGGTAACCTTCTCTTTGAGGCTCTCGGAAGTTTTCTGATCAAGAACATCATTCTCAATGAGGTACTTTTCAAAGTTCTGAATTACATCAGCGTCCCTGAAGGCATCCATCTCCTCCTTGCTTCTGTATGATGAAGCATCTGAGGGTGAGTGGCCGGAGAGTCTGTAGGTGATTGTATCCATCAATACAGGACCCTTGCCTTCCAGCAGGAGTTTTTTCTTCCTGGTCATTGCATCTGCAACTGCGAGCGGATTGAATCCGTCTACACGCTCTGCATGCATATTGTCGGGATTAACACCGGCGCCGATTCTGGCGGGCTCCTTGTAACCCATTGTTTCACCGTTTGTCTGTCCGCCCATTGCGTAGAAGTTGTTGAAGATATTAACCATAATTGGAGGAGCTCCGCCGAGATCCTTGTCCCAGAGGGTGTTGTACTGGTCCATTGCTGCAAGCATAAGACCTTCCCACACAGGACCACAAGCCATTGATCCGTCGCCTATGTTGGCAATTACGATACCGGGCTTCCGGTTGATTCTCTTGTAAAGGGCAGAACCGACGCTGATGTCGGCACTTCCGCCTACAATTGCGTTATTGGGCATGCTGCCGAAGGGGGCAAAGAAGGTGTGCATTGAACCGCCGAGGCCTCTGTTGAAACCGGGGGCTCTGGCGAAAATCTCGGCGAGTGCTCCATATAGAACGAAGTTCTCTGCAAGGTCTTTTACGTTATCGCCCTTGTGGTGCTTATCAACGATTCCCAGAGCTTCGCCGTTCATGAAGCCTTCCATTGTTGATTTCAGGCTTGCTTCATCAAGCTTCTTGATAGCGGAAAAACACTTTGCAAGTATTTCACCGTGGCTTCGGTGGGAACCGAAGATAAAGTCGTCTGTATCAAGGACGGCGCACTGACCGACTGATGCGGACTCCTGACCGGCAGAAAGGTGTGCAGGCCCCTTGTGGTTGTATTCAAGTCCGTTGTAGGAACCTTCCTTCTTGATGAGATCGAGCATGGTTTCAAACTCGCGGATAATAAGCATGTCATAGTACATGCCGATAAGGCCGTCTTTTCCGTACAGCTTAAGTTCTTTCTTAATATCAGGCTTATACTGGTTTACCGGTATATCCTTTATTTTGATGGTGCCGGGCTTTCTAACTTCTTCCGGCCTTATTTCAAGTATTTTAGGCATTTGATAACTCCTTATAACTTAGCACCGGATTAAAGCATCCAGCATACATCTTTGATAATTTCCGACACGCTCGGGTGCGGGAAGATAATTTCTCTCATATCCTTTGTACGAAGTTCCGCTTCAATTGCTGCAGCGGCTGTACCTATCATCTCCGAACATACAGCGCCGATCATGTGAACGCCGAGAATCATGTCGGTATCGGCATCAGCAATAACCTTGCACATACCGGCTTCCTTTCCGTGTTCGGCGAGAAAGCGGCCGTTGGCGCGCATCTGCATAGCGGCAGATTTCACATTGTATCCGGCAGCCTTTGCATCCTTTTCTGTGTAGCCGCATCCGGCAACCTCAGGCAGTGAGTAAACAGCCCAGGGGACCGCGTTGTATCTCATTATTCCGCCGGTTCCGAACATATTCATCACGGCAACTTCACCCATCCTTGATGCCGAGTGGGCAAGCAGGCTCTCACCTGTTACATCACCAACGGCGTAGATACCGGGAATATTGGTTCGCATCCGCTCATCAACTACAACACCCTTCGGGCTGTAGTCAATACCTAGATTTTCAAAGCCTCCGACATTCGGCCGCCTTCCGACTGACATCAGGACAAGGTCTGCCTTTACGCTTTCCTTCTTTCCGTCCTTTTCATATTCAACACCGTCAGCTGTAATTGCTGTGACCTTTGATGAGAGGAGGAAGTTTACCGCACCCATTTGCTTGCGCAGGAGTTTTGCGGTTTCGCCGTCCATCATCGGACATATTTCATCCATCATCTCAATAACGCTTACCTCAACGCCTACATTACTGAAGAAAGAAGCAAACTCAACGCCGATAACACCTCCGCCGATAACTGCCAGTTTTTTGGGCAGTTCCTCCAGCGCCAGTATTTCACGGTTTGTTACCACATTTGGACCGTCAAATCCGGGAATAGGCGGAACAAAGGCTGAAGATCCCGTTGCAATAATCAGGTTCTCACCCTCGTATACAGTTTCGCCGACCTGCACCTTTTTCCCTCCGGGAAAAACTGCTTCACCGTAGACGACTTCAACCTTGCCCTGCTTCATCAGAAAGGCAATACCTTTTCTAAGACTGTCTATAGTTTCATTCTTCCAGGCCATGGCCTCGGAAAAATTGAAGACCGGATTGTCAAAATGAACGCCGAATTTTGCGGATTCTTTTCCGTATGTAAAATGCTTTGCGGCATTCAGAAGACTCTTTGTGGGAATACAGCCGTGGTTTGTGCAGACACCGCCGAGGTTCTCCTTTTCAACAAGCAGAACCTTCTTTCCCATATGGCCGGCACGTTCAGCGGCAACATAGCCTCCGGGACCGGCTCCAGCTACTATCAAATCAAACATAATTCAAACTCCAGTAATTTCTACAGTGCGAGGTAGATCCCGATATTCTCAACTGCAGTCCTGATATCGGCACAGAACTTTGATGCCGGTGCACCGTCTGCAGCCTGATGATCATAGGTCAGTGAGAAGCCGATGTGATCTCGATACTCAACTCCGTTCGCTGTTCTCACAGGCTTAAGCTGGGTTGAGCAGACACCAAGTATTCCTATCTCCGGCGGATTAATAATCGGAGTAAAGCTGTCAATTCCAAAAGCGCCTACATTGCTTAGTGTGAAGGTGGCTCCTGTAAGTTCATCAGGCTGGGCCTTTCCTTCACGGCAGGCTGCAATAAGTCTTGCCGCTTCTGCTGAAAGTTCCTTCAGGCTGAGGCTGTCGGCATTCTTTATTACCGGAACAAGCAGACCTTTCGGTGTATCACATGCGAAACCGAGATGGACACTGTCAAAATATCTCATTGTGTCGCCGAGCCAGAGGCAGTTGAACTCAGGATGAAGCTTCAGAACCCTTGAAGCGGCAAACATTACGATATCGTTTATGCTGACCTTTCCAAGACCGAGTTCTTCAGGAGAGTTCTTGAACTTTGCACGGTAGGCAAGAAGTTCGGTAGCATCTACTGTAAAATTGTGTGTGAGCTGGGCTGTCTTTGAAAGCGATTCCATCATCCTAGCGGCGGTAATCTTTCTTACACCCTTAACCTTTTCATCCCTGAAAGCGCCCGGGAACGGAAGGGCTGCCGACGCTGAAGCGGTAATGCCTGCTGCCGGAGCAGCAACGGGTGCGGATGAAAGGTCCTGAAGTCTGACCCTTCCGCCGATTCCTGTGCCCTCTGCCGGGGCAGTAAGGCCCTGCTCTATGACTGCTGCAACAGCTGCAGGAGTAAGGGGTTCCTTTCCGGCAAGTGCATTTACAACATCGCGCTCAATTACACGTCCGCCGGGGCCGCTTCCTGCAAGGCCCGAGGCATCAAAGCCCTTTCCTGCAGCAAGGTTTCTTGCCCTTGGAGAAACAAAGCGGTCTCCGCCGGAAGTATTAACCGCAGCTGCAGCCGGGGCTGCCGCAGGTGCTGCTGCCGGAGCAGCTGATTCGGCGGGGGAAGCTTCCGCAGCGGGTTCTGCCGCAGGTGCGGATGCACCGTCCCCTGAGGCTGCAAACTCAGCTTCAAAGCTGCTTATATCTTCACCGGGGTCACCGATAACCGCCATCATTTTCTGTACAGGCACTTCGGTATCCGGTCCATAAAAAATCTTTAGAATGGTACCTTCAGCAGTAGATTCAACTTCTATGGTTGCCTTGTCGGTTTCAGCCTCGCAGACTACATCACCGACATTAACCCGGTCGCCTTCCTTCTTCATCCATTCAAGAATGAGACAGGATTCTACCGAGTTACCCTGCTTTGGCATCAATAACGCTGTTGCCATATTTCTCTCCTAATAATACATCAATCATTCTGCCGTGACGGCAGGTTCAAAAATGAAGTTTTAAAGCCTTGCTTTCAAACTTCTGAAAATCGAAAATACACGAATGTGTTCCCGATTTAAACTATCTTCAGGTTCAGTCCTTTTTCTTCCATTTCAGCCCTGACCGTCTGGTCCAATCCCTCATCCGAAATAATCAGGTCTGTACTTTCAAGCGGCAGGATTTTCACAAAGCCCACCTTGTTGTATTTTCCCGAGTCAGCAAGAAGAACCGTCTTTTCCGACTGCCTGACCATCTTTTTAATTATTTCCGAATTCTCAACAAGCTGGGTGGTCATCCCGCTTTGATATGAGAATCCTTCCGTTCCGATAAAAGCAATTTTCACATGGTAGGCATCCAGCTGTCTGATTGGCTCCGGACCCACAACAGCTTCAGCCATCGGACGGAATTCTCCGCCTACAAGGGTAAGGTTTATTGAAGGGTTCATCCTTGCATACGGAAGAAGCAGGGTTGAGTTTGTAACTATCCTGATGTCTCTTTTGCCCAAGAGATAATTCCCGATATACGCAGTTGTCGTACCTGCACATATCATAATGGAATCGCCGTCTTCAACCATTGAAGCAGCTTCCTTTGCAATCCTTCTTTTTACATCAGTCATATCCCTCTGACGCTCAAGGATTTCCGGGTGCATTGCCGGAACAGCCCCGCCCCGGGTTTTCACGAGCACGCCTTTTTCAACCAGACTGTTAAAATCGCTTCTGACAGTCACGGTTGAAACATTCAGCCGCTCGCTTATCTCCGAGACGCTGACCCTGCCCTCTTCAGACAGGATCTCAACTATCCGCCTTTCTCTTTCGGTTAAACTATGCATGCCTTACCGCTAAATTGAGGTACTGTGAGCAAGAAGATATTTTTCGGCTTCAAGGTTCCACAAGCCGTTATGTTTCTTTACGAGCTTATCAAGTTCGGCAAAAACAGGGTCTGACTTGCCGAGTTCTTCAAAATCGGCAATTGCTGTAAGCGGCATGCTCTTCTGAACATAAATCAGTTTTTTGCCGCCGGGAATCTTGGGCAGATTAAGTGTAGTCTCGACAACGGAATCAAGTCCGCCGATATGGGTTATCATCGATGCGGGGTTCAATTCTCCGCGGCCCATCATTTCAAGTGATTCACGCATATCAGCTGTGTTTCCGCCGCTTGTTCCTACAAGGTGATGGAACTCATAGTGAACGTTGTAAAAATTGAGTTCAGCCTTAAACTCTGTATTTGAAGGTCCTGCAAAGAAGTTCAGACATCCGTCTTTTGTAAGTATTGAGTCTCCCTGTTCAATAAGCGGCTTAACAGGAGCCATAACCAGTACATCGTCGTAGCCTGCTCCGCCGGTCTGATCCATAAGAAGCTTAACAGGATCTGATGTATCCTTTGTATTCAGATAGATGAGCTTTACGCCGTTTTTGGCAGCCTCTTCAACGCTGTAAACCTCGGAGGCTCTTTTAAGCCTTGCGTCGTCAATATCGGTCACAACCAGAAGTCCGGGCTTGACCGGATTATGTATGGCGTAATCTATGGCACCGAGGCCCATTGGACCGACACCGGCAATAATTGCAAGGTTTCCGCCTTCCTTAATACCCATATTATGAATATAAGTTCCCTGGGGAATATGGTACATGGCGTGATAGGTTCCGACAATACAGGAAACAGGTTCGCTCAGAGATCCCATGAAGTAGGCCTCTCCCTCATAAGGAAGAAGACAGTCCATCTCCATTACCTCGTTGGGAATCAAGATATTTGTCGCATCACCGCCTATGTAATGAAATGAATAACCCGGAGCATCAAGGCTTCCCTTATAATTAAGTGCCGGCTGAATTGAAAACTTCTGGCCAGGTTTGAACTTATCAGCCCATTTTGAACCTACTTCAAGAATCTCTCCGCAGAATTCATGGCCGATCATTGTCGGATTCTGCGCAACATCATTGGGAACCCTTTTATGTTCAGGCCCCTGGATAGCAGCCTTGTATGAAGACATACAGATACTGTCTGAGATTACTGTTGCGAGTATTTCATCATCTTTCATTGCCGGAAGCTCAAACTCCTCGAGTCTGAGGTCGTTCTTTCCGTATATTCGTACAGCTTTGGTTTTCATAATTCCTCCTTAAGGTTTCTAAAAACACCATGTTCACTTTCTATTTTCTTTCTTTTCGCTTTCTATATTATTTACTTTGGGTTTACATTGTCAAGTAAATCGCTATCACTTTTATATATATTGATGGATTTTTTTAACTCCTTGACAACCTTTTTATTCCTAGAATAATAAGTATATGCACAGACAACACGATTTCAAATGCAAGGTCCCTGTTCAGATACGCTTTGGAGATATTGACGGCCAGGGCCATGTAAACAACGCTGTATACCAGAATTATTATGATATCGGGAGGGTAAAATACCTTTCCGAAATGCTTGGTGAACCATATATGCCCGGAGGAAAATCCCTGGTGGTAGCTTCAGTAAAAACAGATTTTCTTGCACCGGTTTTCCTACATGATGATATAATAGTAGAATCTGCGGTGATCAAGATCGGCAATAAATCACTCACAATGCTGCAGAGAATCAAAGAAAACCAGACCGGCGAGATAAAATCCGATTGTACAACAATATTCGCCGGCTATGATTACGACAGGGCCGAAACTATTGTAATACCGGACAGATACCGAAACGCAATAAAAGAGTACCAGAACAAGGAAGTGTAAAATGTTTGAAAAAGCCATGTTTGAAGCTGAATACTCGGCTGCCGGAATTAGACATACGGTTGTAATGCCTTTCCAGGCGCCGGTCAACTCAGAGGCTGTAGGTTTCAATCTGAGCCATGCAAATGACGGAAAACGGGAAAATGTAAAAGTTTCAATCATTCCCCGTGCTGAAATAAAAATTCACAGGCTTGAGCTTGTTGCCGGGTACGAATTTCATCAGGATGAAAAGGTTTTCCTCAACGGCTACCAGAGCTGGACCGACAGTTCAGAACACGGCCTTCAGGACAGACAGAAGGGCATTCCTCTTTTAGGAAGAATAGTTAATCCCTACTTTCAGCTTCGTAAATACGGAGACTACGATTTTATCCGTCAGCCTTCCGGACCGGGCGAGTTTCACGGCTTCTCTTACGGATATATTAGGAAAAATGGCTCAAATGAGATAACGCTTCTGGGTTCTCTGAATGAGCAGAACGCTTTCACTGTAATACGTTTTACAGCTGCGGCAAAAGAAATCCGTGTGAGCATGGAATGCAACAACCTTGCCACCGACAAACCTGTAACAGCACTTGAACTGCTTTGTGTTACCGATGACGAAAATAAGGCCTTCGATCAGTGGTTTTCGGCAATGGAGATGCCTGCGGTAAAAACACCGCAGATAACAGGATGGACTTCATGGTATGACCACTATGAAAATATCAGCAGCGATATAATAAATCAGAATCTCGACGCTTTTATTGATACCGGTCTTCCTATCGATATATTTCAGATAGATGACGGCTTCCAGACCGCAACAGGCGACTGGCTGAGCATTGACAGGTCAAAATTCCCTGAAGGGCTTGCTCCGGTTGTAGCCCGAATTCATGAAGGCGGTTACAAAGCCGGCTTATGGCTTGCCCCGTTTTCAGCCCAGAAAAATTCAGAACTTGTAAAAAAACACCCGCAATGGCTGCTGCGGGATGAAAAGGGAAAGCCGGTTCAGGCGGGAATAAACTGGGGCGGATTTTATGCTCTTGATATATACAATCAGGCGTTCAGAGACCACCTTGCCGAAGTCTTCAATACAGTTCTGAATGAATGGGGATTTGATATGGTCAAGCTTGACTTCCTCTACGGCGCCTGCCTTGCACCGGAAACTCAGGGACGAACCCGTGGAGCGGTTATGCATGACGGCATGAAACTATTGCGGGAACTTACCGGTGACAAACTGATTCTCGGCTGCGGAGTACCTCTGGCTTCGGCCTTTGGATTAGTTGACTACTGCAGAATCGGCTGCGATGTCAGCCTTGACTGGGACGACGGGTTCAGAGGTAGCCAGATTCACCGGGAGAGACCCTCAACATTGAACTCACTGGCAAATGCAATAGGCCGGAGACATCTTGACGGGAGGGCTTTCAGAAACGATCCGGACGTCTTCATATTAAGAGACAGAAATACCAAACTGAGCGGAGCCGAAAAAGAAACACTGTTCAGAATCAACGCTGTTACCGGAGCTCTTGTTTTTACATCCGACAATGTTGCAGAATACAGCGATATAAGAAAGAAGATGTTTGAGTCTCTAAAGTCAAAGAAGAAAATAGAATCGGTCGAATCTGATAACGGAACCTATACCATCAGCTATACTGAGGGCGGAAAAGAACATATTCTATTTGCAAACCTCTCAAATAAGACCATTTTTTACAGTGATTTAGAGGTTCCGGCCCATTCCTCAGTAATTTTATAAGATTTGAGTTAATTGAAATCTCATAAACCCGTCATAATTTCCTAATCAAACAGGCGCAGGATCTCTCTAAATTCTAAAAATATTTTGGAGAGAGAAATGAAAAAATTAGTATCAATTCTTTTACTGGCAGTAATTCCATTCTGTCTTTTCGCTGAAGGACAGCAGGAAACCGCTGTCGCAGAAACTTCAGCTCCTGATGTAAACGCAAAGTACGTTTTCCTTTTTATCGGAGACGGCATGGCAATGCCCCAAATCAACGCAGCAGAAGCCTACCTCAACGCACAGAAAGGCACCGCCCCCGGAGTAACAAAACTCGGCTTTACTCAGTTCCCGGCTCAGGGGCTTACAACAACCTATGATGCGGGTTCTTTCATAACCGACTCAGCATCAGCCGGAACTGCAATTGCATCAGGCAACAAAACCCTTTCAGGTGTAATCAATTACGATGCAACAAAAACAAAAACCTTCAAGACAATAGCGGAATATGCAAAGGAAGCCGGCATGAAGGTTGGTATTCTTTCAAGCGTCAACCTTGATCATGCCACCCCGGCATCTTTCTATGCAAAACAGCAGAGCAGAAACAGCTACTACGAAATTAACATGCAGATGGCAAACAGTAATTTTGATTACTTTGCCGGCGGTATGGTCCGCCTGGATAAGACTCCCGAAGGAGAAAAATCAGCTCTGGACGTGATGAACGAAAGAGGCTGGAATGTAACCACAACAAGGGATGAGCTTAATGCCCTTACTCAGGACGGAAAGCAGGTTTACGCTTATTATGCAACAAGCTTTACAAGAAACTCTCTTGACTATGCAATGGATCAGGAAGCAGATGATATTTCCCTGGTGGAATATGTAACAAAGGGAATTGAACTTCTCGACAACGATAAAGGCTTCTTCATGATGGTTGAAGGCGGAAAGATTGACTGGGCATGTCATGCAAATGATGCAGCAGCCTCAATTCACAACACTATCGAGTTTGATAAGGCTATCGCCGAAGCAGTGAAGTTTTATAATGCACATCCCGACGAAACTCTGATAGTCGTTACAGGCGACCATGAGACAGGTGGACTTGCCCTCGGTTTCGCTGGCACAAAATACGCTTCAGCCTTCAGTGAAATTGATAAGCAGAAAATGTCCTATGAAGCATTCGACAAGTATGTATTCGGACCTTATAAGGAAGCACATGCCAACGGAGGTTCACTTGCAGAGCTTATGCCTGAAATAGAAAAGAACTTCGGCCTTACAGATCTTTCAGACTACGAGAAAGAACAGCTTACAATGGCATTCGACCAGGCTATGGGAAATGTAAAAGTAAAAGCATCTGATGAGCAGACCTACCTTCTCTACGGCGGTTATAACCCGCTTTCAATGACTCTTACACATATCCTTAACCAGCGGGCAGGTCTCGGCTGGACATCCTACTCGCATACAGGAGTACCTGTTGCTACATTTGCCGAGGGCGCAGGTTCAGAAGCTTTCAACGGCTACTATGACAATACAGACATCTTCAGAAAACTGACTGCAATCATGGGACTTAAGTCAGCTAGGTAAAAATAACATCTAAAAATAAATTTAAAAAGAACATGCTATTCCGGGAGGAGCAGTGCTCCTCCCGTTTCATTACCAGGAGATTCATATGATATTTGCGGATAAGACCAAAAAAAGGGATATTATTTTCAGCCTCTTCATAATACTGCTTTCTACGGTGATAATATTACTGCCGACAACACCCAAACCAAGGACCGCAGGTAATTCTTCCAGAGCAAGGGCCGAGGTTATTTCAACTGACAACTCAGAGCTGGAACAGTATGGGATTGTAAAAACCGGGAACCAGCAGGTTGAACTTAGAATTCTGAACGGCAGATTCAGGGGCCTGGAAGTATCATCGACGAACATACTTATGGGCAAACTCGAACTTGATAAAATGTTCGCTCCCGGAGACAAGGCTCTGATGGTCATCGACATGGATGAAAACAATAATTTTGTTTATGCAAATATCATTGACCACTACCGAATTAATGTAGAACTTATTCTTCTGCTTCTTTTTGTGCTGATATTGATAGCGTATGCCGGTTGGACCGGCTTCAATGCTGTTCTATCATTCACATTCACAGGCATTGTAATATGGAAGATTCTGATACCGGGATTTCTTTCCGGTATCAATCCGGTCCTTATATCCTTCGGAACCGTGTTAATTCTGTCAGCCGCAATTATTTTTCTTATCGGAGGGTTCTCAAAGAAGGGTCTGACAGCCTTCACAGGAACTATTGCCGGAATACTGTTCACTTCGCTTTTTTCTATGATATTCGGTCACGCATTTCATGTTCATGGAGCAGTGAAACCCTTTTCGGAAACTCTGCTGTATTCCGGTTACGCCTACCTTGATCTCAACCTCATCTTCCTTTCGGGGATCTTCATTGCTTCTTCGGGTGCCGTCATGGATATTGCAATGGATATTGCAGCTTCGATGCATGAGATCAAACATAAACGCCCCGATATAAGCTTCAGAGAACTTCTGAAATCAGGTTTCAAGGTTGGAAGGTCTGTGATAGGAACAATGACGACGACCCTGCTGCTCGCTTATTCCGGCGGATTCACCGCACTTCTCATGGTCTTTATGGCTCAGGGAACACCGCTTATGAACATACTCAACCTCAGTTATGTGAGTGCAGAAATTCTTCATACCCTGGTGGGAAGTTTCGGTCTTGTTTTGGTTGCCCCGCTGACAGCAATCACCGGGGCACTTATATTTTCAAAAAAAGATAAAGGTGCCTATGATATAACCTCAGAATTATCCGGTTCAGATGCACCTGCATCCTTATCGGCTGAAGAATCAGCAGGCAAGGTTCCGGCACTCTCAGGGGTATCACAATAGTCGTCAGTAATTTCCTCAGGGTTATCAAAATCCTCAGGACAGCCTTCAGTTTTAAAACGGCTTATCTGTGAATTAAGAGTATCTGCCTCATCACTGAGGCGTGAGCTGATATCAGAGACTATCTCTACACTTGATTTAATTTCGTTTATACCCTGTGTTATTCCGCTCATCCTGGAAATAACATCCCGGGTTACACGTTCAACCATACTGTAGGCGACCTCAAGCTGGCTGGAGGCTTCCTCCATTTCCCTGCCGCCGTTCTCTACATTTGAAGCGGTACTTCTAAGACTTGTCATGGCATCAAGTATCTGCTTTCCGCCTATTGAAAGCTCATCCATGCTTCCGGAGATTTCATCCAGTGCGCGGGCTACTCCCACTACCTCACGGTTTATATCAACAAACGAACCCTTTGTATCCTCACCGGCAGAAGCAGCTTTTTCTATATTCTCAATCACCGACTTAATAACAGCGCTTATCCGTTTGGAACTTTGTCCTGATGCATCGGAAAGCTTCCTTATTTCTTCAGCTACAACAGCAAAACCTGCTCCATATTCACCGGCATGTGCCGCTTCAATTGCTGCATTCATTGCCAGAAGGCCGGTCTGTGCTGCTACAGATTGAATAATGGAAACCGTTGTTCTTATTTCATCGATATTGGAAGTTATCTCCTGGATAATCCCTATGGTTTCATTAAGTTTTTCACCGCCTATATTGGCAGTCTTTACAAGCTCATCAGTTGCATTTTTCTTTTTACCGGTAATATCGGCAACATTGTCGATCGAAGCTATCATCTGTGTAACTGCTGATGTTGACTCCTCAATCATTGCAAACTGTTCCTCAAGCATGATCCTGACTTCAGAAACCTTTGACTTAACAGTTCCCATTCCCTGGCCGGAATCCTTGACCTGAGAATCAAGGCTTCCCATTCCATCCTTAATTTCATTCATCACTGTTGCTATCTGGGTGGTAGAGGCTGTGGAACTTATTGCGGCACCAATCAGCTCGTCTTTCATGGCAATATTTTTCTCGGAAGATTCCTTAATCTTTTCGATCGACTCCCTCAGTTCTCCTGAAAAACTGTTCAGGTTTCTGCATAGAGTCCCTATTTCATCCTTGGTGACAGCAGTGAATTTTCTAAGAAGGTTTCCGTGCCTGAGTTCTGCGACACCCGACTCAAGCTGGGTAACGCTTTTAGCCATCCGGCCCGCCATAATTGCAGCAGCTATAATTATTCCGATAACTATAAGAATAAAAATTATTACACTTCTGATGATTACCGATACAGTTTTTCCGGCAACCTCGGTCTCGATAACTTCAAACTGCTTATCAATGACCTCGTATGCAGAACTAAGTGCTCCATTGCATATATCAACACTGCTCTCAAGATCAAGAACCCTTTCCATTATCTCAAAATAGTCATCATACCGTTCAACTATTGTTGATGTATAAAAGGTTTTAAGCGAAACCATCTTAGAAAAAAGGGTCCGCTCCGCATCATCCATTACAATGGGCATTATTTCGATATATCTTTCCCAGCGTTCCTCAAAAAGCTGCTGAAGCTGGATCACAGCATCCATGGATCTGTTTACTTTTGCATTCAGATTGCTCAGCCTGCGCTGGCTGGAGACCATATTAAAAACCTCATCCATCTGGCTTTTTGCGTCGTTAACTTCCTCAAACTGCTGCTCAAGCGGTGCTGTAAAAAGCCTGTTCATCTCAGCCCTCACCAGAAGAACCTTTTCACCAAGAAGCCTCAGGTCCTCGGTTTCCCTGTTAATCTCAAGAACAGGTATAATAAATAGAATAATCAAACCGACAGCAAGAAGGAAAATCACGAATTCACCGAAAACTATAGCGAAAAGTTTATTTTTAATAGTCATTTATCCCCCGATAATCAACCAATTTGAATAAATAGTTTATTACAGATAACTGCTAATAAAAACCATAAAAATATAATTGAAACGATTACATATATATATTCTAGTAAATTTTACATACAGATTCAAACTATCGATGTAAAATTCCGGTTTCAGTATCCTAAACCATCCGGTCTTTTCAACAATCCTCATATTGTAGTAAAATCCGCCCATGAAAACACTGGTTCTTGCAGAAAAGCCCAGCGCGGGCAGAGATATAGCACGGGTACTCGGCTGCCGAAAACAGACACGAAGCTTTATTGAAGGAGACAAATACATTGTGACATGGGCAATGGGTCACCTGGTAGAGCTTGCCGATCCAGGAACTTATGACAGCAGATACAACAGCTGGAACCTCGGGGATCTGCCCATGCTTCCCGAAAGGATGAAACATCACGTTATAAAGCGGACCTCCTCCCAGTTTTCTACTGTTAAAAAGCTTCTTCACCGAAACGATGTTGCGGATGTAGTAATTGCCACAGATGCGGGAAGAGAGGGCGAACAGGTAGCAAGACTTATTCTCAGACTCTCCGGCTATAAGGGTAAATTTTCAAGACTTTGGATAAATTCACTGACCGACAAGGCAATTAGAGACGGGTTCAGATCACTCATGCCAGGTCACGACTTCGACAACCTGCTCAGGGCCGCGGAATGCCGGGCAGAAGCCGACTGGATTATCGGCCTGAATATAACAAGAGCCTTAAGCTGCCATTACGATACCAGACTCTCAGCAGGAAGGGTTCAGACACCGACACTTGCTATGGTAAAAAACCGTGAGGAACAGATTAAAAACTTTATACCGTCAAAATACTGGAACCTTGAAGCAGGGTTCGGAAGTTTTTCCGCCAGATGGAGAGACGGGAAAGGCAATACTCTTATTAAAACCGGAGAAGAGGCTGAAGCCCTCAAATTGAAACTGCTGAATTCAGAGGCGGAAATAAACTCGGTAAAATCATCCGATAAATCAGAACCGCCGCCTCTTGCCTATGACTTAAACTCGCTTCAGCAGGAAGCAAACAGAGTACTCGGATTCTCAGCAAAAAAAACCCTTCAGGTTCTTCAGGGTCTGTATGAAAGACATAAAATAGTAACCTATCCCAGAACCGATTCACGCTATCTTCCGGAGGATATTCGGGAAACAATAAGCGATAGGCTCTCCGCGCTTAAAAATACCGGATGGCAAAAGCAGGCCCATCAGATAGGGAAAAATGAGATAAAAGCAGGGAAAAGGCTGTTCAACAATGCCGGAGTCAGCGATCATCATGCGATTATTCCGACTGAAGAAACCGTAATTCCCGAGAAACTTTCCGCAGAGGAAAAAGCGCTATGGGATATTGTAGTGAAGCGGTTTATAGCAGTGCTTTCACCACCCTGCCGCTACAAACGTATTAGCGTGGAAATTACAGCCGGAGGAGAAAGCTTCAGAGCTTCTTCCAATATCATGATAGACCAGGGCTGGAAGGCAGTGGAATTTGTTTCCACAGTGTCGGAAACAGAGGAGGCCGAGGGACATGGCAGTCTGAATGACCTTCAAAAGGGAAATAAACTCAGCATCAAAGAAATTAACATATCCACACACCTTACAAAACCGCCGGCTCCCTGTACAGAGGCCGTGCTTCTGGGACTTATGGAGGATCCGTCAAAATTCCTGCGGAACAGCGAATTAAAAGAAAATATCAAAAAGGCCGGACTTGGGACCCCTGCAACCAGAGCTGATATAATAGAAAAGCTTATATCAAACCATTATCTGGACCGTAAAAACAAGATACTGAGTGTTACTCCGGCCGGAGAAGAGGTCCTTCTGCTGGCACCCGATGAATTAAAATCCCCGGAATTGACAGCAAGGTGGGAACAGCGGCTTGAAAACATAGCAGAAGGCAGAGAGAAAGCCGGCGCCTTCTCGACAGAAATTAGAGAGCAGACAAAAAAGATGGTCAGTGAGGTTAAAAGCTCCGGAAAAACATTAAAACCGGCAGCCGCAGGCGGTCCTCCCTGCCCTCTCTGCGGAAGACCTATGATGAGTTCACACGATAAAAAAGGCCGTGAAATCAAGGTCTGCCGCTCCCTTTCCTGCGGTTACGAGGAAGAACCTGAAAACCACAGCGGAATGAGTAAACCGTCAAAGAGAGAAAAAGCGGTAGCCCGCAATCTTATGAAACAATATTCTGCAGACAGCGGAGATACATTCACCCTTGCCGACATGATAAAAGAAAGGCCGAAGAGGAACAGGAAATGATTATCTATGATGAACCTCTTTACAGGCCGCCTTCAGAGGCCGAAAGCCTCATAATACAGGCAACTCTGGGCTGCAGCCATAACCGCTGCGTTTTCTGCGGCATGTACAAGTCAAAAACCTTTAAAGCCAGACCTCTTGAGGAAGTGCTGGGTGAAATCAGCTATGCAGCCTCCAGTTACCCGGGCATCAGAAGGGTTTTTCTGGCAGACGGGGACGCAATGGCCCTTGAAACCGATACTCTTCTTAAGATATCGGAACACCTGCATAATAAACTTCCGCAGCTTGAACGCATATCCCTGTACGCAAACCCGGGCAACATCCACAGAAAATCAGATAATGAACTTAAACAAATCAGGGAGGGCGGAATAAAACTGCTGTATCTTGGAATTGAATCGGGTTCCGATTTAATCCTTAAGAAAATCAGAAAAGGTGCGGATGCAGAACTGATAAATGAAGGCATAAGCCGTTCCAGACAGGCCGGGCTCAAAGTTTCCGCGACTCTGATAACAGGACTCGGTGGTGCCGAACACTGGGAAGAGCATATAAGCGGCAGTGCTGAACTGATAAACCGGACCCCCACAGATTACCTGTCCACTCTCACTCTGATGGTAGACAGGAACACTGTGAAAAAGCTTGAAGAGTCCTACGGGCACAGCTTTACTCTGCAGAACGATATAGCGGTAATGAAAGAAATCAGAATGCTCATTGAAAAGCTTAATCCGGAAAGCAATATTGTATTTATGTCAAATCATTCGTCGAATGCTCTGCCGCTTCGGGGAATACTTCCGGCGCACAGGGAAAAACTGCTTGCGCAGATCAACAGTGCTCTAAACGGAAATGAAAGGATCAGACCATCGTGGATGCGTGGATTATAAAAAGTCCTCAGCCGGCTTCCCGGTAGCTTTTAAGGGCATTGGCAAGCTGGTCGGGGCAGGATGTACTGCGGCTTCCGCATTTTACTCCTTCAACACAGCTGATCACCTCATCAACACTTCGACCCTCTACAAGCCGCTTTATTCCGATAAGGTTTCCCGGACAGCCTCCGCGAAACTCAACTGATTCTATTATCTCATTTTTAATTTTAATATTTATTTCTTTAGAGCAGGTTCCTGATGTTTTATATGATATGTGTTTAGGCATAGACTTTTGTAACGATTTTTCTTAATTTCATCAATGCCCTTGAATTGCTTCTGTCTGATTTCTTAGAATATAGTATAGGATTTTTAAATGGATGAAAGACTGAAGGCCCTGGAACAGATTAACTCTGCAGATAAAGGAATTATCGCAGACGGCAGGATACTTGGAGAGACAGCCCCCTGGGGTGTTCTTATCGAGATTTCAGGAAAGCTTGACAACTATAACTCCAATATTTTTACAGAACATGTATCGACCATCATATCCGAAAACAGCTCAATCGACGTACTAATAATAGATATGAAAGAAATAAACTATGTCTCCTCCACGGGAATCGGCTCATTGACAAATCTGCTCATCCAGACTCATAAATTCAATATCGAATTTAAAATTGCGAGAGCCGGAGAAAAAATCAAATCACTGATTGATCTGCTCGGATTCACCTCCTTTTTTCAGTTTGTCGATGATCTGAACATAATCAGGGGGGACTAGCCGCTGATGTATGAAACGTTCAGGGAACTGCTTGAACTGAGCCATTTTATCTACTTCACCATCACAGATAAAGGAATAGTCAACTTCCTTAATCCTGCCGGAAGAGACTTTTTCGGTGTAAATGAAGCGGAAACCGAACTCAGGCTGCCGGATATCTTCGGACACCACATAGACTATGTAACTACACAGAATATAATCCAACAGGACGGCCGGCTGACAGAATGCGAGGTGGCTATTAAATCAGCAGACGGAATGCGTGTAATGTCAATTACTGCTATACAAAATCAGAACCCCGAAGAAAAATCATGCAGAATTAAGGGATTAATGCATGATGTAACTGAAAAAATAAAAAGTGATCAGCAGTCCATTAAAAATAATCTTGAACTTGTAGAATTAAACAAAAAACTCAAAGAAACTCAAGCCGCACTTATTCAGAATGAAAAAATGGCATCCCTCGGGCAGCTTGCAGCCGGGATAGCGCATGAAATTAATAATCCGCTTAGTTTTGTACAGAGTAATTTTATAAGCCTGCAGAAATATACACCCGTAATACTCGGCTATATAGAAAAAATCGAAGAGATCTGCAAAGAGAATTCCGGGCCGTCAGAAAGGCTTTCCGAAATCAGAGAAGATATGGACATCGAATTCATCCTCGGCGATTTAAGCAGTATTCTCTCGGAGTCACAGGAAGGATTTTCAAGGATCATTTCCATAGTCAAGGAAATGAAGTCTTTTTCCCGCTCCGATGCAGCAGAAACAGCAGACTATGATATCAATAACGGAATCAGATCTACTCTGATAGTTGCAGGCAATGCCTATAAATATTCTGCCGATCTGGAAACCGACTTCGGTAAAGTTCCAAGAATAAGGTGTGTAAGCAGTGAAATAAACCAGGTTCTTCTGAACATTATCATTAATGCCTCCCAGGCTATGAGCCCAGGAGTAAAAGGAATAATAAAGATAAAAACATGGAGTGAAGACGGGGCTGTAAACTGTTCAATCTCAAATAACGGCGAACCGATTCCTCAGAACAGACTGAACCGTATTTTTGACCCTTTTTACACCACAAAACCGCCTGGAAAGGGGACAGGCCTGGGCTTAAGCCATGCACATAACATTATAGTTGAAATTCATAAAGGTGAACTCACTGTAGAATCCGGAGAATGGACAACCTTTACAATAAAACTTCCGGCATCTAAAAATGACAATAATCCGGAGGGGCCGGATGATAAATAAAAACCTGACAACAGGCAGATTACAATATATAATTAAAATTCCAGGATGGGTGAAATGAGTGACATCAGAAACAGAAAATTAAAAATACTCGTAACCGAAGATGAAGCCATAAACAGAATGTATATTACTACAATTCTGGACAGGATAGGCTGGGAAGTCCATGAAGCTTCAGACGGCATTGAAGCCCTGGAAAAGATAAAGAGCGATACCTATGATATTGTGCTTATGGACATAAGCATGCCTAAACTTAACGGTCTTGATGCAGTTACACAGATAAGGGCTAGCGAAGATGAGGGTACACATCTGCCTGTAATTGCTCTGACTGCCCATGCTTTCCCCTCGGACAGGAAGAAGTTCCTTGAAGCAGGTATGGACGATGTTGTAGTTAAACCTCTGAATGAAGAAGCTCTGATAAATGTTATTTCAAAGCTTGTATAAAGTAAATTTATATCTTTTTAATTCCAATTTCTGCCGCACTGTGGTATATTGAGCTCAATGATTCTATTTTCCAAACAGTACGAGATCTCTTCAGACAATCCTCTTACATACGGCGAGGCATCGAGCAGTCTAAAAAAAACACTTAAACAGATCGGTCTTGCAGCTGATATCATCAAACGAACAGCTATTGCCATGTATGAGGCAGAGATAAATACCATAGTCCACGGACACGGCGGAACAGCAGAGGTAACTATCACAGAAGACAGTATTAAGATAATCTTTGAAGATCAGGGACCCGGAATACCCGATATAGAGCTTGCAATGCAGGAAGGTTATTCAACCGCATCCGAAGAAATTCGTGAGATGGGCTTCGGTGCCGGTCTTGGTCTGCCTAATATAAAAAAGAATTCGAGCGATCTCCTTATTGAATCCGAACCCGGAAAGGGCACCCGGGTCACCATAGGAATAGATCTACCGAGGTAAATATGGCCGAATACATACACTCAGTATATCTTGATGAAGATAAATGCAGGGGCTGCACTAACTGCATTGGCCACTGTCCGACCGAGGCGATAAGAGTACGCAGGGGAAAGGCCTTTATAATTAGCGACCGGTGCATCGACTGCGGTGAATGCATAAGGGTATGTCCACACCACGCAAAAAAAGCTCACTCGGACAGCCTTGAGATTCTGAAAAAACACTCATTCAACGTTGCAATTCCTGCTCCGACCCTCTACGGCCAGTTCAAGGACCGCTATTCAATCGACACCGTCCTCTCTGCATTGAAAAGAATAGGATTTGACGATGTATTCGAAGCGGCAGCCGCTGCAGATATAGTTACAGCTGAACTTAAAAAAGCCCTTGAGAAGAAACCGGGAAACACTCCCTGGATATCATCATCCTGTCCGGCAATCGTCAGACTGATTCAGATTCGATACCCCGGTTTAATAGATCAGATAGTCAGAATTGAATCACCGATGGAAATTGCGGCCAGAATCATTAAACAGGATATTTATCCGGATCGTGAGGACATTGGAGTCTACTTCATAAGCCCATGCCCGGCAAAGATAACTGCGGTACGCTCACCCCTGGGTTCAGACAAGACCTGGGTGGATGGTGTAATCGCAATCAACCAGATCTACCTGCCCCTTTTAGCGGCCGCAGACACGGTAAAAAATCCTCCGCCTATTGGAAAAGCATCTTCCGCCGGCATAGGCTGGGCAAGAAGCGAAGGTGAAAGCAGCGCAACAGGCTGGACGGAAACGGTTGCTGTAGACGGAATAGGAAATGTTATAAATTTCTTTGAAGAACTTGAGAACGGTAAAATAAAGCACGTAGATTTTATTGAAGCAATGGCCTGCCCCGGCGGCTGTGTAGGCGGAGCCCTCACTGTTGAAAATCCGTATATATCAAAGGCCAGAATAATAAGAAAAGCTTCACATATGAAAGACCGCGATACTCACGGAGAACTGGCTCAAAATTCAAAGGTGCAGCTTGAGATGAATGCCGAAATAGCGCCAAAGCATATCCTGTCTCTTGATACTGATTTCAGAAAGGCTCTTGAAAAAATGGCGGAAATCGATAGAATCACAGAGACCCTTCCGGGACTGGACTGCGGTTCATGCGGAGCACCGACATGCAGGGCTCTTGCCGAGGATATAGTCAGAGATACCGCAAAAAAGAACGACTGTATATTTATACTCAGGGATGAAATCAAGCATCTTACTGAAAACCTTGCGGAACTCGGTTCATGGATGCCTCCACTGCTGTCGGATAAAAACAATCAGGAGAGCTGATGCTTACAGCCTACGAAAAAAAACTCACCGAGCACCTGTCGGAATTTACAACCGAACAGAGATTCGAAAAGATAAACCGTGTACTTAACCTTAGAACCAGATACATGACAGTTGTCCTTGAGGATATCTTTCAGCCTCATAACGCTAGTGCAGTACTCCGTTCCTGCGACGGCTTCGGTGTTCAGGATGTACATATCATAGAAAACCGGAATACCTTTGCGCCGACAAAGACAGTTGACATGGGAACTGCCCAGTGGCTGAGCATCAACAAATACAGGGCGGAAAAGGGTACAAGCTCAACAATCCAGACTCTCCGGAAACTTAAATCTGACGGCTACAGGATAGTCGCAACAACACCTCATACCAATGATGTAAACCTTGAAGACTTCGATCTTGAAAAGGGAAAGTTTGCCGTAGTACTTGGAACTGAACTGGAAGGAATTACCGATGATGTTATAAATGAGGCGGATGAGTTTCTTAAGATTCCGATGTTCGGCTTCGTTGAAAGTTTCAACATATCGGTTGCCTGTGCTCTCATCCTGCATCATCTGAGCTGGAAGCTGCGGGATTCCGAAATAGACTGGAAACTTACAGAAGATGAAAGATCAGAGGTCCTGCTTTCCTGGCTTAGGGGAACAGTAAAAAATGCTAAAGCCATTGAAAAGCGTTTCGCCGATATTAATCTTGATTAGCCTGAAAAACACCGTTATATTCTTAGTATGGCAGAAATAAAATCAGCACTTGAAATAGCTCTGGCCCGGACAGAGGGTATAGAGACAGACACAGGTAAAATACGAGAAAAAGAGCTTAAGATTGAAGGCCGGAAGGCTGCAATTTCATTTATAGACGGCAAAACTGACGCTAAAGAACTGAAGAAGTTTTTAAAAGAATATAAAAACGAAGAAAAACAGGCTCTTATGCGCGGCCTTGCAGAATCTTTTCTTTCAAGGGTAAAACTCCCTATGGCAGAAGGCTTTGAATCCGAGATTCAGAAAACCGCCGAAGGCCTTGCAACAATATCAGACGACCCCTCATCTATCAACCAGATGTTTGATCAGCTTATCCAGTTTTTTGCACAGTACCTTCAGAACAAAGAGCAGTTTGTCACACAGCTTACACAGCAGTTTCAGCCCCTGCTCAAACAGAAGGAAGATGCAATCTTCGCTCAGACGGGCAGCCGCATAAAAATAAACCCCATGGATGATCCCGAATTTCAGAAAGCTTATTCACAGAACATGGGAAAACTCGAGAAACAATACTCTGAAGCCGTAGACCAGGCAAAGGGTCAGCTGAAAGAATTTTTCGAACTATAAAACTTTTCAAACTGAGAAGGCAGAATGGCGAAATTAAGTACGTTGGAGCAGATAGCGGAGTCTGAAGGGACTCCGGTAGTTGTAGTAGATCACGAAGTTATTCGAAGGAACTACCGCGAATTTAATTCAATGCTTCCCCGCGTTCAGATCTTTTACGCGGTAAAAGCAAACTCTGAACAGGAGATTGTTAAAACACTTTTTGATGCAGGGTCTAGCTTTGACGTAGCTTCGATGAACGAGTTTCTCCTGGTTCACCGCAATATTGAGGACTGGCCTGACGATAAACGCCAGAAATTCATATGGGAAAAGATTATCTACGCCAACCCCATCAAGGATATAAAAACGCTCAAGGAGCTTGACTGCTACAAGCCTCTGGTAACCTTCGACAATATAGAAGAGATCTTTAAAATTAGAGACAACGCTCCAAATGCCGGACTGGTTTTGAGACTCAGAGTTCCGAATACAGGAGCCATGGTTGAACTTTCTTCAAAATTCGGAGCAGACCCCGGAGAAGCAGTAGATCTTATCGAAGAAGCACATAACTGCGGCCTGACTGTTGAAGGACTCAGCTTTCATGTGGGCAGTCAAACCACAAACTTTGACAACTATATTCAGGCTCTTGAACTTGCCGCCGGTATTTTTGCCGAAGCAAAACTTAAGGGTTTTGAAAAAATGAAAATCCTTGACATCGGCGGTGGATTTCCAGCCCCATACGATGTGAATGTTGAGCCTTTCAGGGAGCTTGCACGCAGACTTAATTCTGAACTGGACCGTCTGTTCGGTCCTGAAATTGAAGTAATTGCCGAACCCGGCAGGTACATGGTGGCTACAGCCTGTACAGCAATAGCATCAGTTGTAGGCAAAGCTGACAGGGATGGAAAACGCTGCTATTATATCAATGATGGAGTATATCATACCTTTTCGGGTATCATTTTCGATCACTGCAAATACAGCCTGAGGGCATTTAAAACCGGACCCAAGAGTATCTGCTCGGTTTTCGGACCGACCTGCGACGCCCTGGACACCATCTCACTGGCTGAAGAACTGCCTGACCTTGACATTGGAGAGCACGTCTACAGTGAAAATATCGGAGCTTACAGCAGTGCTTCATCAACCTGGTTTAACGGTTTTGCTCCGTCTAAAATTATTCATATAAACAGATAAAGAAAATAAAAGACTTGACGTGAACATTAGAGCTGAATATTATTTTAACTTGATGTTTTCAAAGCACTAATAATGCTTTTTAAACATCTTCATAACTTACTTAACTCCTTTTTCAGCGGTCCATTCCAGGCCGCTGTACTTTTTTAAGCATCTTCGAAATACTGTACATTATCCTCGAAGTAAGGCCCCAGATAACCTCACCGCCATAGCGGTACACGACAAACCTGTTTCTTGTATGCGACCAGCTGTTCCAGTAACGTTCTGGAAGCCCCAGCGCTTCTGCCGGAAAGAGCTCAACCCGATCACCTTTTTCATCTGTAAACCAGGGATCTATAGAGAGCCGGTAATTATATATCTCGGGTTCAGTATCCATAAAAAAATCAACCGGAATTGAAAACAGCTTCTCTACCTCATCGGGATTAGGCTGAAACAGCTCCATTGAGTTAACCAGCAGCCTGCCCATGTAAACATCAACAAAGGCTCCCATTGTCGTGAGCATGTACCCCGCAGATTCATGTACTTCAATCATGTCCCTGGAAATTCCGGTTTCCTCTTCAGTCTCACGAACTACCGTTTCAAGAGAGTTGCCGTCCTCTTCATCGACCATTCCCCCTGGAAAACATATCTCCCCGCCCTGCCTGATATTAGCGGCTCTTTTTTCAAAAAGTATGGATTCTATTCCATTATCATTGAAAAAAGGGATAACTACAGCGGAACGAAATGCATCCTCACTTCCAATAATTCTTCTGTCGCAGCTTTCAAAACGCTTTCCTGCGTATTCCGTCAGCCTGTCAAAATAACTGCTGTTCATATAATCTCCAGTAAGATAAATTTAAACGATCCTGGCCGGTGAGTACAGAACAAATCCAAAAAACCGTAATTAACTTCATATATTTCCATAAGTACAATAACTTGATTTACAGTGTATGATTCATTAGTCTTCAATATTGTCGAGGGTTCTATGAAGACAGTTTCAATATTATTTTTTTTATCCTTAATTTTGCCCCTGCCGGCTCAGACTCAAACAATACTAGCTGCCGATGATGTCCCTATTCCGGAAAAGCTTGGAATATCTGTACCTGCACAAATAACAGATGATATTGCTCTATTAAACACATTAAGCTGAATTCATGAATATGCCCGATACAGCAGCGTCATTCTCGGATTTGTAACTATTATTGCTGAACCAGAAGATGATGAAGGAGACGGTGAAGCAAGACTGTTGCTCCCATCATTGCTCCAACAGAATATCACAGCAGCCTTGGTATTGCCGGAACAGCACTTATGGCATCCGGAATTATTCTCAACTGACTGTTCTAACAGAAGGAGATTGCTATGCGTGCAGCAAAAATCACATTTATAATTCTATTCCTCCTATCAGTGTTACAGCGTATATTTCAGCGGAAAGCTCACAGATAGGGCTTGTGTATAATTAGGCAAAGGGAACAAACCGGCATGCCGTGGAGTATGTGCAAAAGGAAGGACGAAAGATTGACAGAAACATTACCTTTAAGCCGCTTGATGTAAGTAAGCAGATTAATTTTTCAGATTATTCCGCTCTGGTGATTCTCAATTCCAGAATGAGCACTGGGACAGATCCTGTCCTTCTGAACTTCCTCAACTCAATCCCGGGCGGAGTAAAAGTCATAGTAGTCAATGTTGTGAAAAACAGAAGTTCATTGAGTGTGCAGTATTCTGATAGAACAGAAAGCGAAAACGGTGTCGATACAATTACCGCAGCATCAAAATGGGGTCGCGGTAATATAAGAGATATGCACAAAGAATGGCTGACAAAACTGTTTGAACTTCTACAGGAATAGCAGCTTTTTATGATTATATTTATTATACTATTTATACTACTCCCGGTCACACAGGCAGGGATAGTAATATATACAGGGATTTAATTTGGAATGTGGAATGGAATCGCTGATCTATTAAATTATTTTTGTTCGGTTTTCGCATACCATCTGCTTCTGGGCAACATGATTCTCGGTTCAAAGATTCCCCTGCTGCAGCAGGCTCTACCCTATGATAAAAGGGTTCAGCTGCACATCTATTCAACATCCGCCCTTATATTATTCACTGCCTATCACGCTTTTTATAAACTTATTTACGGATACTCACTTATTGCCGAACGGATAACACTGATAATCTTAATCCTGATAATGCTCTCTGCAGCTTTAATCTGGATAGCTCTGCCGGGATCAGGTATTCTTCTTGTTCTGGTCTATGTCAGTGCGGTAATTTCATTTGTTCTGTCCAAACTCCCTGCCGGCAGAACCTCCGCCGTCGTTTCATCACTATCAATTGCAGAACATATAGTAACGCTATCAGTCCGTACAAAAAGGCAATATCTGTATAAAAGCGGACAGTTCTCATTTATACGCATTCCCGGTGTGAGAGGAGAACACCCATTCTCATATCTTTCCGCCCATGGTGATGATAAATTTGCCGCCCGTATAATCGGAAGATTCACAAAAAATCTCGAAAATTTACATCAGGATGACAAAATCAGCCTGAGCGGGGCATTCGGAAATTTCAGACCGCAGGATGAAAAATATATCTGCCTTATAGGTTCGGGGATCGGAGCAGTTCCAATAGTCAGCCTTTTAAAAGAGTTCCAAAAAGTGGATGAAAAACGAATGATAAAAGCCTTTCTCTCAGTCAACACAAGAGAGGAATTACCAGAATATTCCACGCTCGAGGGAATGGGAAAGTAAATGAAAAACCTCGAGGTGAACTTTTTATTCTATAAATAGGATGGAATACTTTCAGTGAAGAGTATTTCAGAAGTAGATTAGAAGCACCTGAAGCCTGCTCCTTCTTCATTTGCTCGTCTCCCGTCGTGAGAAAGATTGTGCTTCAGCTCCTAAAGAATATGGATATACATCGAAACAATATTCATTATGAGGATTTCTGTTTCGGATGACAGAGACGGATATCAGCTATCAGCTGACATATACTCTGCCGGAGTCAGCCTCCGAAGTCTTGCACCGTCACGATCCTCAAGAATCCAGACAGCCCCGTCAGAGCCCTGCTCTATCTCCCGAATCCGTCGCCCCATACTGAATCGTTCCGTTTCATTGGCTTTGCCGCCTAGTGTATTTACTCTCACAAGACTCTGCGATACAAGCCCGCCTATGAGGGCATTATCCCGCCAGTCCGGAAAAAGTTCGCCGTCATAAATGATCAGACAGGAAGGTGCAATACTCGGAACCCAGTACTCATCGGGGGCATAGAATTCCGTCCTTGTATCATGATCGGGAATGTCGGCACCGGAATATTGATTACCCCAGGAAACCAGAGGCCAGCCGTAATTTTCCCCGCGAATTATCCGGTTAAACTCATCACCGTGACGAGGCCCCATTTCGACAGCCCACAGCTGCCATCTGCTGTCAAAGGCTAATCCAAGAACATTACGGTGTCCCAAAGTCCAGAATGATTCTGCAAGCCCGCCCTTAGCCTGAAATGGATTATCTTCGGGCACGGTACCGTCATCTTTTATTCTTATTATTTTCCCAAGGCTCTGGCTCCAGTCCTGTGCGGGCTGCTGTTTCTGCCTTTCTCCGGAGGAAATATACAAATACCCGTCACGGTCAAACGCCAGCCGATGCGAATAATGCCCGGTTCCGCTTACCTTGGGATACTGTCGCCATATAACCTCCAGATCTTTAAGTGAAGCTGAACCGCCGGAACGTTCCAGCACAGCCCTGGCAACAGCTGCTCCGGAAAGGCCGGAAGCTCCTGCTTCAGCATAGGAAATATAAATAATTCTGTTATCCGTGTAGCCGGGATGAAGGATCACATCACCAAGACCTCCCTGGCCACCATAGGTGGTTTGCGGAACTCCGCTGACTTGAATGCGACTTCCGCTTTCGATGTTATAAATAATTAAACTGCCGGTCCTTTCGGTTATCAGCAGCTCCTGATCCCCTGTGAAAGTCATTGCCCAGGGCTGTTTAAAAACACCGTAATCCTCAGCAAGAATCCTGGTACCGGCATCACCTGTAATGATTTCCGATTTGCTCTGAGCAGAACCGGCCAGAACGACAACTGATAACAGCAGCAATATAATAATCGAAAAATGTAAATTTTTCATAAATACTCCTGTTACTAAAATAAGCATAAACGACAAGTAAAGTTAACTTTTTTTGTCAGGTTATACTGATATGGAGATGAAGAACTTTATTATATCGATATCTTTATGAATGCTTCCCAGATCACCTGAATCATTCTATAATCCAAAGTCATGGACCTTTTCTCATCAAGCCCCGACACAAATGCGCCTCTCGCCCACCGAATGAGGCCGAGAACCATCGAGGAATTCATTGGACAGGGCCACATTGCCGGTCCGGGCAGACTGCTGCGAAGGCTGATTCAGGCAGACAGGATGTCGTCTATAATCTTTTACGGTCCTCCGGGAACAGGAAAGACTACCCTTGCCCAGGTAATTGCAAACACAACAGAAAGCTACTTCATCACAATGAACGCAGTCCTTGACGGTGTAAAAAACCTCCGCGACGCTATTGCCGAAGCGCAGAATCACCGGGATCTGTATGGAAGGCGTACAATCCTCTTCGTTGACGAAGTTCATCGATGGAACAAGTCACAGCAGGATGCGCTGCTGCCCTGGGTTGAAAACGGAACGGTCATATTAATTGGAGCGACAACGGAGAACCCCTACTTTGAAGTAAACAAGGCGCTTGTGAGCCGAAGCCGTATTTTCCAGCTTAAATCACTCACAACCGATGATTTGTATAATATAGCAAGACAGGCTCTTGCCGACAGTCAGCGCGGTTACGGCAGGTTTGATGTACAGATAAGTGAAGAAGCATTGGGGCACCTTGTGGATATATCTTCGGGGGATGCCAGAAGCCTGCTTAACGCCCTTGAACTGGCAGTTGAAACCTCAGCAGACAAGTTCCCTCCCGAACCGGGTTCCGCAATTAAAATAGACCTGCAGACAGCAGAGGAAAGTATACAGAAAAAAGCCGTCCTCTATGATAAGGAAGGTGATTATCATTTTGATACAATAAGCGCATTCATCAAATCTATTCGGGGTTCGGATCCCGATGCGGCACTGTACTGGATGGCTACGATGATAAGAGCGGGAGAAGATCCCCGCTACCTGTTCAGACGAATGCTTATCAGTGCAAGCGAAGATATCGGACTTGCGGACCCTGCAGCGCTTGGGGTTGTTGAATCTGCAGCTGCATCATTCGACAGGGTCGGGCTTCCGGAGGGTCAGTTCCACCTTGCGCAGGCAGCACTTTACCTCGCGACAGCACCCAAATCCAACTCAACACTGGCATTCTTCGACGCACTTAATTCAATAGAAAAAGACGGCTCAGGGGAAGTCCCAAACCATCTTAAAGATGCCGGACGTGATAAGGAAGGCTTCGGTCACGGCGCAGGCTATATGTATCCGCATGCCTACCGTGATCACTGGGTTGCCCAGCAGTACCTGCCCTCTGGACTTCAGGGCAGAATATTCTACCAGCCTTCGGATCAGGGATTCGAAAAAGGTATACGTGATTCAGTTGAAAAAAGACGGGAAATACAGCTGTCTGCGGCCGTTCAGCCTGAGCATGAGGAAATTCTCACATTCAGCCCGCCTGACAGACAGCAGGAACGGTGGCTAAAAAGAGTCACCGACAGTTCCGGAACTACGCTTTCAATAATCAGAAACTCGATTTTTGAATCTCTTAATATAAAAAGGCATGACTGTATTCTTGTGCTTGAAAACAAGCCTCCGGTACTTCTCTGGGAGGCGGTAAGAAAGACTCCCGAGGGAGGCGTATGGTACATGACCTCCGGAAGCAGGGCTTCAGAAATTGCCGCTCATCATGCTCAGGGGCTCCCGGAGGACAGGCGTCCTGTTGAAATAAAAAATAACACCGACAGTACCGGCCCTGCAGCCGCTCCCGCTGAGGCAATCCGGAGCGGAAGGATTTTTCATTCACTGGAAGAAGGTCTCAAATTCGACCTGATAATACTCTCGGATCTTCTGACAAGGGAGCCGGATAAAACCGCCTTTCTGCAGCAGACAGTAAAACTGCTTCAGCCTGGAGGACATGCGGTAATCCACCAGATTATCCCCTCCGGTGCCCAGCGGCTTTCGGCACTTGCTGAAGTAAGCGATGCCCTCTCATCTCAAGAGGCTCTCTTAGCTGCGTTAAAAAGCGCCGAAGATTCAATTTACAGCCAGCCGGATAACCCGCTTGTAAACTGGAATGAAGAAAACATTGTACAGGCGGCAAAAGAATCCGGGCTGAAATATGTTCACAGCATCGAAACGATCACCGAAAAACGCCTGATTTCGGCAGAAGATATGAACAAATGGTTTGAACCCGGAGGAAGCTACGGGTCAGCACTTAAGGACCTTCTGTCCGTTGATGATATTTCCCGGCTGGTACAGATTATCAGTGCTGCAGCATCCGGAAAAACGGTTGCATGGCAGATGAAATTCATCAAACTTTCATATACATTAGTAAATTAGTAATCTATATCTTGACAACTTAGAGTCTCCTAATTATCTTATTAAGTCTGAACAGGAGGCCAAATGGCAAGATTAAACAACCCGAAGGGTAAAATTGTAAGACGCTTCGGTGATAATATATTCGAACAGCCGAAATATTCGAAGCTGCTGGATCGCAAACCGAATAAGCCCGGAAAAGCTCCTAAAACAAGAGACCGCAGAAAGATCAGTGACTACGGACTTCAGCTCGAAGCAAAACAGAAACTCAGATTCACCTATGGACTTTCGGAAAAGCAGTTTTACAATCTCTATGAAAAGGCAAAAAAAAGACCCGGCGATACAGGCATGAATATGCTGAAGATGCTGGAGCAGAGAATAGACAACACTGTGTTCCGTCTGAACTGGGCATCAAGCAGAGCCCAGGCAAGGCAGATGGTTTCTCACGGTCATATCCTGGTAAACGGAAAAAGACTGAATATTCCATCAGCGCAGATAAGCCCCGGAGATGAAATAACACTCACATCAAAAAAGGGAGTCCGAGATCTGGCCAGACAGAATCTGGGCAGTATATCCAGAAGAACAACAGCCTGGCTGAATACAGACAATGATGAATTCAAAGCAGATGTAGCAGCTTCTCCCGAAGGGCTTTCGGAGAATATAAAAGCTAATCAGAGATTGATAATCGAATATTATTCCAGATAAAATTTTCAAAAAGGCGCGCCTGAGGGGATAAATGAAAATGAAACAGCATAATGTTTATCGGGCGCCTCAGTAAGCATAGTACCACCCAGCTGTTTTACAAGATCATGCACCAGAGTAAGCCCAATTCTTCCGGAATCTTCAATCCGGAAGAATTGGGGCAGACCGGGACCATTATCACCATATTTTACAGTAATTGTGCCGTTGACCTCTTTTTTCATCAACACATAAATTTCACCTTTAACCGAATCATTGAATGCGTGCTTCTGAGAATTAATAATAAGCTCACTGAAAATCAAACCAAGCGAAACCAGTTCGGTAAGGTTAAGTGGAAATGAGTCTAAATCAAGTTTCAATTCAACCTCTTCCATGCCTGTTATCATACAGAGGTCTCTGAGAAGACCGAAAAAGAATTCCTCAGTTGAAACAGTAATCAGGTCATCTCCTGAATAAAGAGCTTCATGAACGAAGGCTATTGAATGAATTCTGGCAACAGCGCTTCTTACAAAATCAAGGATTCTCGGATCTGTTTCCTTTTCACTCTGAATCTGCAGAAGTGCTGAAATAATCTGCAGATTATTTTTTACCCTGTGATGAATTTCCGCCATCAGCACATCCTTTTCATGCAGAGCTTTTTTCTGCAGCAAATCACGCTTTCCGGCTTCAGAATCAATCCGTTCAAGAAGAAAACCTGAGGCAGTTACAAATCGGTAAAAAAGTTCAAGGAGATGCCGGTTTTCGATGAAATCCGATTGAATTTTTTCAATAATCTTCTGCTCTTTCAGTATAAGATTCCTGTAGTGATCCATACCTGAATCCGTTGCTGCAGCATCCGGTGCAGTAAGATCATCGGGAAAAAACTCAGCGGCGGAGGTTATCTCTATCTGCTCTTTTCTAAGCTTTCTAACTTCCATGGACAGCCTGATCGAGAAGAGATATAGTATCAGCAAAAAAACTGCCAAAATTGAAATCAGTACTACCCCGAGGATAATATAGTCTGTTATATCCAGAAAGAACGCAATTTCCGCATTTTCCATCTGACTTAGAGATTTTGAACCGATTAAATAAGCCCTTCCCTGAAGAATGAGAAAATGCTTTATGTTAACTGAAAGCCCTACCCACTCAAATAAATTTGAATATACGACTCTGGAAGACTGTGTTACGGCAATTACATCAATACCTGAAATCATTGCAGGAAAAAATATATCAGGACTGTAGCTCACAGTGACATACATACCATCATTTAGCTCTACAACATTTACCTTCTGCTCACTGCTCTTAAAATCAGGATAAATCCCTATATGAATCTGTCCGTTTTTCAGATTCTTGGTTGCAATATAGAGTGCGCTTGGCCGAATATTCAAACCTTCAAGCCCCTCAGTATTTGAAGTAATAATGTTACCATCAATATCATAAACAAAACTTTCAGCATCGGAAAAAAAGCGCAGCCGTTCAAAAGAAAGGAACCCCGATTTCTGCATAAAATCAAGACTTTCCTGAAAGGTGACACTCCAGTGGTCCAGCCTCTTTAGCAGCTGTTCTGCCTGATAAGAGTAAAAGAACAGCACTATACTGATTGATAAAATACTGAATATTGCAACAGAACCCTTAATAAACCTGATTATGGTTATATAGATTCTGATAATTGATTTGGCTTCAGATTTATTTTTCCGGAAAATCTGCATTTCTAATCTCTTCTATAATTACAATTTCGGAATCAACAATCTGCCTTAAAAACATGTTTTCAGGAATTGAATCGCCGTACTCATTCATATAAATCCGGCCGTAGCCTGAGTCATAAAATCTTGGAGTTGAAAAATAATCAATTATCGCTTCAGGAGAATCACCGCTTTCAATGAGGGCTGTTCTGCATATATCCATTACCCTGATAACCGTGAGCGCACCAAAAGTCGGTTTGATCTGCATCTGTTCATGATACTCATCCAGCAGCTTCCGGTTACTGTCTTCAATCGCTCCAACTCTGCTTAATGAAAGAACCCCCTCCATTTCCGGAATAGAAAAAAGCGAAAGCAGTTCATCAAATCCCCAGTCTGTAGCATAGATTTTAAAATCCGGAGACTGAATTCTTATACTCTTGATAATCTGAATAAGTTCAGATGCGGTACAGATTGCCAGAACGGCATCATCATTGCTATCAGCTGTATAGATAGCTTCAGGTTCAAAAAAAGATTCTGAGATTCGTCCGTTAAATACGGATTTAACGCCTTCACTAAGAGAACCGGTATAATCCTGGTTGCTTTGAGCTCTTATCACAGTAACTGAACTATATCCTTTTGAATTAAAATGAGAACCATAGCACTTTCCTATCTCGAAGGCGGATATAGCGATTCTGAAAAAGTTATCTTTCAAATCACTTAGGCTGCCGGTAGAAGCAGTCACTCCGAGAACCGGAATACCTGAATCCTTCAGCTCATCAGCAATGATCACACCCTCACTGCTGATGCTTCCGCCTATGATTACTGAGACGTTCTCCGCCACAAGCTCCCTGCAGGACTGCCGTAGAGCCTCTTCGCCTGAATCAGGCGATTTAAAAATGACTTTAAGCGGATGCATACCTATTTTTTCAAGTTTTTCTGCATAGAACCGGGAAGCCAAATACTGCTCCTGTACAACCGAGGCGTTCTGAAGCAGTACAACACCGATCCTGTATGGACGCAGATTGCTGTAAACAAGGAGCACTGAAACAGCCAGAACTGCAGCAGCTCCTGCTATAAAGAGGATCTTTCTTCTCATATTTAAATTATAATTAAACCGAAGCGGGATTCAAATTTAATACCATTTCGTGTAAGGTTTAAGCGGTTTTAGATTTTGCTTTCGGGTTGACAAAAAAGCTAAAATATAGCATATTCCTACGCACGTAATATGGTGGATATAGTTCAATCGGTAGAGCACCAGATTGTGGTTCTGGGTGTTGCGGGTTCAAGTCCCGTTATCCACCCTAGCGCCTGACTTTGCGTACAGGAGCATGCATCCGTAGCTCAGCTGGATAGAGCGCCGGACTTCGAATCCGTAGGTCGCAGGTTCGAATCCTGCCGGGTGTAGTCTTTGTTTTTTGGCAATTTAAATAACGGGCCGTTAGCTCAGCTGGGAGAGCAGCAGACTCTTAATCTGCGGGTCGTAGGTTCGATCCCTACACGGCTCAAAACTTTTTCAAATATATTGACCTATATTAGAAAAAGTGTAATAATGCGGAAACTTCCTGATGGAAGCCACGCTCCGCAGTAAAACTGCGAGAGTGGTGAAATTGGCAGACACGCCAGACTTAGGATCTGGTGCCTTTGGCGTAAGGGTTCAAGTCCCTTCTCTCGTATATCTTTTTTTTTAAAGATGTGCCCATGGGTACTTAGTTTCAGAACATCAAGCGGGAGTAGCTCAGCGGTAGAGCTCCACCTTGCCAAGGTGGATGTCGCGGGTTCAATTCCCGTCTCCCGCTCTACAGTAAGGCGATCGAGGGCATTTCCCTAGGTCGCCTTTTTTTTTCAGTTTCTCTAGAAACATAATTATTCACCGTATAAACATAACGGAAAACAGCGAGGACGCAGATGATCGTAAGTAAAAACCTGGAAACACTTGAGAACTCACAAGTTAAACTGACAGTCACAGTTTCCAAAGATGCAGTTAAAAAGGAATATGACGAACTGCTGAAAAAATACACCAAATCAGCACATATCAAGGGGTTCAGAAAGGGAAAAGCTCCCGCAAGTGTTCTTGAACAGAAATTCGGAGATTCCATTAAAGGTGAAGCTACGATGAACCTTATGGAGAACGCTCTGAAGGAAGCCTACGAAGATGTTGAAAAGAAACCTCTTCCCTATGCTACACCGGTTCTTCAGGAAGATGAAAACGAAGAACTCCTCATCGAACTTGATAAGGACTTCACTTTCGCAGTTGTATACGACACTATGCCTGAAGTTACAGTCGGTAAATACAAGGGCCTTGAGATTGAATCTCCCGTATGCTCAGTTCTGAAGAAAGATATCGATGCGGAGCTTGAAACCCTCAGAGAACAGAATTCAGTTGTTGTTGAGAAGGCAGAAGGCAGCAAGGCCGAAAAAGACGATATTGTAACCGTAAATTACTGCGAAGTAGATGAAGACGGAAACGATATTGAAGATACTAAAAGAGAAGATTTCGTATTTACAATCGGCACCGGATATAATCTTTACAAACTTGATGACGACGTAACCGGAATGACTACAGGCGAGGAAAAGGTTGTAGAAAAGGATTTCCCTGAAGACTACGACTACAAGGACCTGGCCGGCACAAAGAAGAAGATTAAAATCAAACTTGTTACTGTAAAAGTAAAAGACCTTCCGGATCTTGATGATGAACTTGCACAGGACATCAGTGATGAATACAAAACACTCGATGACCTTAAAAAAGCTACAAAGAAAAAACTTCAGGAAAATGCAGACAAGAAAATTGAAGAGATTAACAAGCAGAAGCTTATCGATCTTATTCTTGAAGATTCCAAGGTTGATGTTCCCAAATCAATGCTTGATGCTGAAATTGACCAGGCATGGCAGCATTTTGTTGCACAGTCAAGAATGCCTGAAGAGCAGATTGTGCAGATTCTTGAAATGCAGGGAAAAACCAAGGAAGACATGCGTGATGAATGGAGACCCTCTGCAGAAAAGAATGTTAAAACATACCTCATATCTGACAAACTGGTAGAAGAAGAAAAAATAGAAGTAAGCGATGAAGAAGTCGACGAAGAAATCAAGAAGCAGGGAGAAACTGCCGGCATGAGCTTCGAAGACACAAAGAACTACTTCGACCAGAACGGAATGACCTCTTATCTTAAGGATGAGATGAAAGGAAATAAACTCTTTGATTTACTGCTTAAGAGTGCCGAGATCAAGAAAGGAGCAAAAAAAGATTATCTGGACTTGATGCAGAATAAGGAGTAAATTAACAGCATGAACGAACAAATGAACAGCCTTGTCCCTGTCGTAATTGAACAGACAGGAGTAGGAGAAAGATCCTACGACATTTATTCACGTCTGCTGAAAGACCGAATTATCTTCATTGATGGAGAAATCAATGACCTGACTGCCGACTTAGTGGTAGCTCAGCTTCTTTTCCTTGAATCACAGGATCCTGAAAGGGATATAAGCATCTATATCAACAGTCCCGGCGGCTCAGTAACCGCGGGACTGGCTATCTACGATACAATTCAGCACATAAAAACAGATGTACAGACAATTTGTCTTGGGCAGGCAGCTTCCATGGGAGCACTGCTGCTTACATGCGGAAGCCCGGGAAAAAGATTTTCCCTCCCCTCTTCAAGAGTACTGATTCACCAGCCCTGGGGCGGTGTTCAGGGTCAGGCCACCGATATTGGTATCCAGGCCAAGGAAATTGTAAGACTTAAAAAACTGACTATAGATTATTTTGCAAGCCATACAGGCAAAGATGCTGCCGTTATAGCAAAAGATCTCGAACGGGATTTCTTCATGTCCGCACATGAGGCTGTTGAGTACGGAATCGTAGATAAAGTACTTGAGAGAGGTGAAAATGGCACGAAATAAGACAGACAGCAATAATAAAGTCTGCTCATTCTGCGGCAAAAGCTCGGATGCAGCCAGACGTCTTATTGCAGGACCGGGTGTATTCATCTGTGACGACTGCGTATACGTCTGTAAAAAGATCCTGGAAGAGGAAGAAGACATCCTTACAGGGGAATACCTGGACGAGGTACCCAAGCCGCAGGAAATCAAGGAATATCTTGACGAATACATCATAGGGCAGGATTCAGCCAAAAAGGTTCTGTCTGTAGCCGTGTACAATCATTACAAACGAATTACCCAGAACGTTAAACTTGACAAGGATGTTGAGCTTGAAAAAGCCAATGTCCTTCTCATTGGTCCTACAGGAACAGGTAAAACCCTGCTTGCCAAAACTCTTGCAAAAAAGCTCAAAGTACCTTTTGCAATAGCTGATGCAACTACTCTGACAGAGGCAGGCTATGTTGGTGAAGATGTTGAAAACATACTTCTCAAACTTATCCAGAATGCAGGCAATAATATTGCCGCTGCTGAAAAGGGCATCATCTACATTGACGAAATTGACAAGATTTCCAGAAAAGGCGAGAACGTATCTATAACAAGAGACGTTTCAGGTGAAGGTGTCCAGCAGGCTCTTCTCAAGATAATCGAAGGAACCTCTGCTTCTGTACCTCCACAGGGAGGAAGAAAGCACCCCAACCAGGAAATGCTTAAAATTGATACAAAGAACATCCTTTTCATCTGCGGCGGTGCATTTGTAGGTCTTGATAAGGTTATTGAAACCAGAATCAGCCAGCATCCGATGGGTTTCGGTGCCGATGTGCGCCCCAGCGGCGACAAGGATCTTGTAAAACTTTTTGAAAACCTTCTTCCGGACGATCTTATTAAATTCGGACTCATTCCGGAGTTTATTGGAAGGCTTCCTATTAATGTAACTCTGTCCAATCTTGAAGTTGACAGTCTCAAAAAGATTATTACAGAACCGAAGAACTCAATAATTCGCCAGTACAAGGCTCTTCTTGAGCTTGATGACGTTGAACTTGATTTTGAAGATTCTGCAATAGAAGCAATCGCGGAACTGGCAGTTAACCGGAAAACCGGCGCCAGAGGACTTCGTGCAATAGTTGAAACCATTATGATGGACATTATGTACGACATTCCTTCTATCGAAGGCGAAAAGAAAGTCCGCGTTACAGCAGACGTAGTGCACAACAGAGAGAAACCGGAGATTATATTTTCTAAAAAATCAGCATGAAGATACTACCATCAGGATCAAAAACCGAAAAACAGGACTTGCCCTTAGTAGCCCTGAAGGACCTGGTGGTTCTTCCTTTCATGGTTACACCTTTTTTTACCAGCCGTCAGACAACCATTAACGCAATAAACGCAGCTATGGCTTCTGATCGGATGGTTTTCATTTCATGTCAGTCAAACGACTCTGAAGACCCCGAAATTAACGATATTCACCCTACGGGAACTACAGCAAAGATTCTTCAGGTACTGAAACTGCCCGACGGGACTGTCCGCGTACTCGTAGAAGGCAAGCAGAGGGCCGTTGTAAGAAAACTCAGGCATGAACGGAACTTTTCTTTTGTAAACGTTAACCTTATAAGACTGCATACTGCGACTCCGGAGCACCTTGTTCCGTCGATGGCGGCAGTACTTAAGGCATTCACTAAATACGCCTCCATAAAAAAGAATTTCCCTAAAGACTCAGTTACCGCAGCAGAAAAAGCCGAATATCCTGACAAGCTTGTTGATGTTATTCTTGCAGCCCTGCCTGTTAAAAAGGAATTCAAACTTGAAATTCTTTCGATAGTAGACTCCAACGAGAGGCTTGACTCACTCTCTGTTCTGATTGAAGCAGAAATTGAGATGCTCAACCTCCAGAATAAAATATCCACCCGGGTCCGTCAGAAGATGGAAAAAAATCAGCGTGAATACTTTCTTAACGAACAGATTAAGGAAATAAACAAGGAACTGGGTAAAGAAAAGGATGAGGGACAGGAGATCAACGAGTTCGTTGAGAAAATTGAGGCAAAAAAAGCCCCCTCCGAGGTAATTGAAAAAGCCAAAAAAGAAGGCGCCAGACTGTCGAGACTTCAGCCGATGAGTCCGGAGTCAGGAGTTCTCAGAACCTACCTCGAATGGCTTTCAGATCTGCCATGGGGACTTAAAACCCTGGACAATAAAAACCTCATCGAAGCAGCCAGAGTCCTCGATGAAGATCATTACAACATGAAAAAACCCAAGGACAGAATCCTTGACTATATAGCCGTAAGGCAGCTTAAAGAAAAAATGAAGGGTCCAATACTCTGCTTTGTAGGGCCTCCGGGCACCGGTAAAACATCGCTTGGTAAATCCGTGGCAAGGGCTCTTAACCGTGAGTTTGTAAGGATCTCGCTGGGCGGAGTACGTGACGAAGCGGAAATCCGCGGACATCGCAAAACTTACGTCGGAGCACTGCCGGGCAAAATTATTCAGTCAATCAAAAAAGCCGGCAGTTCAAACCCTGTTTTTCTTCTTGATGAAATAGACAAGATGAGCTCAGATTTCAAGGGCGATCCCGCATCTGCCCTGCTTGAGGTTCTCGATCCGGAACAGAACAGCACATTCGTCGATCACTATATGGAAGTACCCTACGATCTGTCGGGAATAATGTTTATAACAACTGCTAACTCAATTCACAACATCCCCTACCCGCTTCGGGACAGGATGGAAATTATTGAGATTCCAGGTTATACAGATTTTGAAAAAACTACCATTGCAACCGATTTTATAATTCCAAAGCAGAAGGAAGAAAACGGGCTGGCCGAAACAACAATCGATTTCCAGAAATCCGCTCTTCTTAAGATTATACGAAATTACACCATGGAATCCGGTGTTCGAAGCCTCGAACGGCAGATTGCCACAATACTTAGAAAAACAGCACGTGAGGCTCTTACAAAGGGTGAAAACCTAGATTCTGAATATAAACGCGTTATTACTTCAAAAAGTCTTAAAAAGTTCCTCGGTAAGGAACTTCATCAGGACGATCTGGTTTATACCGAGACCCGTTCCGGACTGGCCCACGGCCTGGCATGGACAGAACTTGGAGGAACCCTTCTTCCTATTGAGGCTGCGCTGATTGACGGTAAAGGTGAGGTTATACTTACCGGAAGCCTTGGCGATGTCATGAAGGAGAGTGCCAGAACAGCCCTGTCTTTTATAAGGGCCAACTACGGACTTTTTGATCTTGATGAAGGCTTTTTTAAGGATAAGGGCATGCATATCCATGTTCCGGAAGGCGCAATACCCAAGGACGGTCCGTCAGCCGGAATAACCCTGCTTGCCGCACTTCTTTCACTGTTGAAGGACAAACCTGTAAACAAGGGAATAGCGATGACCGGAGAAATAACCCTCACAGGACGGATTCTCCCGATCGGCGGACTAAAGGAAAAATCGCTTGCAGCCTACCGGAACAAGATGACTGACGTCATTATCCCCGAAGGAAACCGCAAGGATACCGACGAACTGCCGAACGAAGTAACATCTGCCCTGACCTTTCACTACGTAAAGACAGCAGAAGAAGCCTACCCGATACTTTTCGGGGAATAATATCTGAAATAAGTTACAGCCGTCCGAGTACGATTACGGATGGCTTTTCACTGGAACCTATGCTTCCTTCTTTCCTGTCAGCCTTCTAACAGCCTCTGAACAGAACGCTGTTAAGAGCATACAGCCTGCCAGCATAAACGGATACAGCCCCATGGATACATTCTTGAGAAGGATCCCGAAAAGCGGCGGAAAGACAGCACAGCCGGCATATGCCGAGGCCATCTGAAAACCTATGATGTACTGGGAATTCTGCTTACCAAACCTGGACGGAGTTTCATGAATCATTGAAGGAAATATCGGAGCCATCCCCAGTCCGAAGAGAAAAAGCGGTGCTATAACCAGACCGGAAGGCAGAGGCAGGGCAATCAAAGCACCCGCAGCCGCTGAAATAAAAACTCCGGCTCTTATCATCGTAATACTGCTCACGCGAAGAGATACAAATCCGGAAAGGAACCTCCCCGCCATTATTCCGCTGTAGTACATTGAAACAAAAAGTGCAGCCTTCTCAACAGGAAGACCTCTCACTCCTACAAGGTAGCTGCTGCCCCACAATCCGGCACTGACTTCTGCTGCGCAGTAGAAGACAAATGTGAGCAGAGCGAATGGAACACCGCGAATTGAGAGCATCTGAAAAGGCTTTAAAGAACGGGCCTCATCAGAAACCTTACCCTCCGCTGCGCTGTCAGGGGCTACCGGAATAGCTTCAGAGGGCTTCCGGGCATGCATACGCCACAGAGGCAGGCTTATAAATAACAGAAACGCCAGAAACAACTGAATAGATCCAACCTGCCTGTAGCCGACTCTCCATGAAAGGTCATGTGCAAAAGCATTTGAAATAAACAGCGGGCCGACAGTGGCGCCAACACCCCAGAATGAATGAAGCCAGTTCATATGATGGGCCTTGAAATGAAGAGCAACATAGTTATTGAGTGCTGTATCAACAGAGCCTGCTCCGAAACCGAGAGTCACCGACAGAAGCACAAGCCAGAAGTATGAAGGAACAAAGGATATTCCCAGAATTGAAAGCCCGGTCATCAGGCAGCTTAAAAATGTAACCTTGCCGGTGCCCAGTTTTTTAATTATCACTCCGCTCAGCAGGCTCGACACAACCGTGGCAACAACAATAAAAACCGATACAAACCCGGCATAATCAAGCGGAAGTGCCCAGTCTATGCGCATCTGAGGCCAGGAAACACCGAAAAGAGAATCAGGCAGGCCCAGACTGATAAAAGCAAAATAAATGAGAATTAGAAGTAGTATTGTAATCATATGCTCTCCTGTAGGAGAGCATTATCCGACCTAAGACTCTCCGAATATTTTTCAAGCCCGGCAAAAATCAAGCCTCCAGAATAACTTGTCCTGAAATCCTTTTCAAAAATTATTAAAGGAAGATGCCCGGCAGGAATGACCGAAGCGGCAGATTTCCTTATATTTTCTATTATCTCATCATTAAGGAATATACCTGAAATTATTACCTGCTCAGGGTTTATCACACAGTTGACAGAAACCACAGCCTCTGCAATTTTATCTGCGATAAGGTCCATTCCGGACCATGGCAGCCATCCAATCTCGCCTGCAAAATTACTCGCTCCGCGATGGACCTTTCCGCCTATAACAATACCGGCGCCGGGGTTATGCCCGTCAGGGTAATAGAGATAAGCAAGTGACGATGCTGCTCCGCCACAGTTTTGACGATAGTATCCGAAAGCCGCGGCATTCACATCATTCTCGATAACGGTGTCTAATGAATACTTCGAATTAAGATATTCTCCCAGATTAACATCTTCAAAATCACTGAAATCACAGTTTCCTATTCTGCCTCTCCAAATAACTCCCGGTATTCCGATAGAAATAACCGAAACATCAGGATAATGCCCTAGCATCGAATCTGCCAGTTCTTCAAGTTCGGAAATTCCAATCCTCTCGTACTGCCTACTCCCTTCTTCTACGACCTCCCCAAGCATATCCGCAACCGCATAATTCAGCGTCAGTACATCAGCCTCTGTCCTCGGGAAGATAGTCAGGATATACGCATGTTCCCTGTTAAATATGAATCGTCTGGAAGGTCTTCCTCCGGTTGAATCGGCCGCATCAACTTCAACAGCCATTCCGGACCTGATAAGTTCTGCAAGAAGATTTCCGCATGTTGCGACACTTAAACCGGTTTCCCTTGAAAGAGTATTTTTCGTTCCAAAATCTTTTGCCTTAAGCGCTTCAAGCAGCTTAATTTTGTTAAAATCCCTCAAATCTATAGTACTGGGCAAGTAAACACCTCTCTTTCGCTATATCTTATCGTAAGTATTTTCTTACAATAAGTGTTTTTGATCAAGCACCAGCCCTGTTTCAAATAATAATTTTGTACTTGATTTACCGTTATCAAAGACTATATAATTGGTTATAGAACTCAAGGAGGCAGAGCTTTGAAAAAAACCATACTCGTGATCCTTATACTTCTGTGTGTTTCAACAGCAGTTTTCGCTGAAGCCGCGGAATCTCCATATTATGTAAAAAGTGTACCCATCGTTAAGGTTTATTCAGTTGAACAGGGTTACAGACTCGTTTATATGAACAGTTCGATGAAATATTCAGCAATCTATGTTCCTATTGACTGGTTCGGAGGCGCTGCAGCAAAGGCTGAAGTTGTATATGGTAAATCAGAATCCTATCCGTATTTTTCAATCTTCTGGAAAGACGGAGCTTTCGACCATATCAGACTCTATTTGAAGTCCGACAGAACGGATCTGACTTGGGGAGATGTAGATTCAACCGATGATATTTCAGGTAAGTTTGAAGGAGTTGAATCAATCGAACTTAAGTTCTGACAGCAGCAGATAATATGGATTTGATAAAAATGCAGAAAGCCATCGCGGGGGAAAACCTCGACGGATGGCTTTTTTTTAACTTCAGACACAGAGATCCCGTTGCAGACCGAATACTCGGGATAAATCCGGAAACAATGAATACAAGGGCATGGTACTATCTGGTGCCGGCCGTGGGAGTCCCGGTAAAAATCCTTCATGAAGTTGAACCCGATCAGTTAAAAAAACTACCCGGAGAGACGGTAATGTATATGAACCGCCAGAAGCTTATCAGTAGTCTGGGTCGGTTCAGCGGACAATGGGGAGCCCAATACTCAGAAGAACTCAGCGCACTCTCATGTCTCGATTACGGTACGGCACTGACAATTCAGTCTGCCGGGATAAAGCTTGCGTCGTCAGCTGCCCTGATTCAGCGTTTCTGCGGGCTTATTGATAAAGACCAGATTCAGATGCATGAAGAGGCTGCAGACCATCTCTACGACATCGTTGAACAGGTCTGGGCCCGTCTGTCGAAAGCTTTGACTGCTCCCGGAAAAAAACTGTATGAACGTGATGTTCAGCAGTGGATTCTTGATGAATTTAATCTTAGAAACCTTGAAACCGAACATCTCCCGGTTGTGGCATGCGGCAAAGCTTCAGGAAATCCGCATTATGCGGCAGAAGACAACGAAGGCCTCATATTAAAGGATTCAGTCCTGCAGCTTGATCTGTGGGCTAAACTCAGGAAACCTGATTCAGTGTTTGCTGACATATCCTGGGTTGGTTTCACCGGGAAAAATATCCCCGGAGATGCTGATAAGCTGTTCTCAACAGTGACAGAAGCCCGTGACCGCTGCGCTGAAATCATATCAGCGGGACTTGCTGGAGGAAAACCTATCACCGGAGCAGAAGCAGATGAGGCGGCAAGAAGAGTATTGATTGAACACGGATATGAAAAATACATAAAGCACCGTACCGGCCACGGTATAGATACCGAACTTCACGGAAACGGAACAGGACTCGACTCGGTCGAATTTCCAGATAAACGGTTTCTGCTTGAAGGCTCATGCTTTTCTATTGAACCGGGACTCTATCTGCCGGAATTCGGCATGCGAACCGAGATTGATGCCTATATAAACGGCGGAATGCTGATAATATCCGGCAGAACACCCCAGAAGAGTTTGTTAACTATCTGAATAAACAGCTGAATATTGTTTTCTGAATTCAGACGGTGAATATTCAGTTATTTTACGAAACACCTTACTGAAATACAGATTATCGCTGAATCCCAGGGTATACGCAATCTGCGCAATAGGCATATCCGGTTGATCCCGCAGCAGAACTTTTGCTTCCTCCATCTTCATCTGCGTGAGATAATCAATAAAAGATGTACGGCAGTATTTTTTAAAAATCCGGTTCATTTTAGTCTGGGATATATAAAAATGCCTGCAGATATCTTCAACACTAATTTTGGAAGTTATGTTCTCTTTTAAATAGGATTCAATAAGAAGCATCAATTCCTGGTCACTGGAGGAAATATTACCATAGTTGATCGAAAAGATTTCACATAAAAAATTCAGGTATTCCTTTGTTAACACCTGGTAATCCTCTGATTCATCCACTATTTTTTCAATATGGTTTTCAATATTCAGTTCTGTAAATTGAGGAAGAATTGAGTAATTCTTCTCAACCGATATAGTGATTCTGAAAAGAAATTTCTTTATAAGCAAAGCTGAAATTTTTTCAGTTTGACAGTATTCAAAAGTTTTTTTAATTAATTCGGAGAAATCATACCAATGATGCGTCAAAAGCGCATTCTGCAGTTTCAGCTTGAATCTGTTCTGCAGCTGATTGTATATCTCAGTATTATCCGAAAGAGATTCCTTATCGCTGACAACTGTACACGATTGCCCAAGAACCTGGTAGGAATCTTTTTCAGTTTTTATTTTATTCACTACCTGCTCCAGTCTTCTGATATCACTGAATCGCTGACTGACGACGACAACACCTGCAGGCATTTTACTCTTTAATATCTTTTCACCGATAACTCTTGATTCATCGGATATTCTGTTTATTATTCCGAATATAATTAAAGTGCACTCATTGAAGTACTGATCAAAAATCCAGCAGGTTTCGTTATCACCGAGTGATTTTTCAATCTCGGTTAGATTTCTGTCATTCACCGATACTGCGGGATAAATCAGACAGCAGCAGTACTGAGAATAAGTACTGAAATAATTTAACAGGTCACTGTCCCGGGGAATTATATTCTTCATTATGCACTTTAACAGACCTGTCTGATAATTTTTTTTTAAAAATTGAATGTGACTTGAGGCCCGCAATAAAACAGTGTGCAGCAGATTCTTTTCGACAGGCTTTAAAAGATAGTCATCTGCATTTGCTCTTAAAGCGTCACGCACAAGATTAAAATCCTGATAACCGCTGAGGACTATTAAAATAATATGCTTATAAATTTTTTTTATTTCTTTAATCAGGGTAATTCCGTCAATACCCGGCATTTTTATATCGGTAAAGATAATGTCAGGATTAAACTTTCCAATATTCTTAAGTGCATCACTTCCATCAAAAGCTTCATATACTACTTCATACTCTGGACCTATACTCCGGATAGTATCCCTCAGATCATTAATAAAAATCGGTTCATCATCGACAAGCATAATTCTAGGCATTCTTATCCTTCCTGAATCTCTTTTACACGGATTCTAATTTCGCTTCCGGAGCCGGCAATATTATGAATATCAAAAACAAGCTGTTCATCATACAGCAGTTTTAATCTCATAAAAGTATTTAAAACACCCAGCTTGCTTGATTTCAGATATACGTTATCATTAAGCCAGTTGCTGCTGTTATTAAAATGATATATCTCATCTTTTATCCTCTTCAGTTCGTCTTCATCTATTCCCGTTCCATTATCACGGATAAAAATCTCCCAACCGTCATCAGTTTGTCTTCCAAAAACTGAGATTTCTATAGCCCGGTCCAGACCGTACATTCCGTGTTTGAAGCAATTTTCAACAAAGGGCTGCAGAGTCATCCTGGGCAGAAGTTTATCTGAAGCTGATCCTCGATCACTATCTTATATTCCATCCTGTGTTCATAGCGGTATTTCAGCAGGCCCAGGAATGAATCTATATTTTCTTTTCTGCACGCAACGTCACATAGTTTTCAGAAATATCCGATGTGTACTTCAATATTGTATTTAATTTACTGCAGATATCAGGAATTTTGCCATCACCGAGGTTTTTTGCCATTATTGATATCACCGATATTGTGTTATGGAGAAAATGCGGATTCATCTGAGACTGAAGAAGTTTATAGTAGGCTTTCTCAATTTGCTGCTGGGTCTGAATTGTTTCGTCCAATGAATTTTTCAGTTTAAGCGCCATCTTGTCAAAACTGCGGTTAAGAATAGCAATTTCACCATCTACATTTGAAAAAGTATAGGCATTCATATCAGGATTAATATTCTGATAATCAAAATTCTCAACTTTTTTCTTGAGTTCTCTCAGCGGTGTATAGATATGAAGGGCTATTATATATGCTATTACAAAGGATATAGCTGTCCCGAATATACCGATTATTATTATCAGCCGTAGAATATTAAATATCGGCTCATTCAGAATAGTACGCGGAATCATGTAAAGAACAATCCAGTCAGGATATGAAGCAACTCTGCTTACGGCAACATAGCGGATCCCTGACTGCTGCTCCATAAATTTTACTGCTGCATGCTCAGAAATTTCTTCGGCGTTTTTATAATTATTTATCAGCTTTTCATCACCATTTTCAGCAAGTGACTTTCCCGGATATATAAGGTTATCACCTTTATCCAGAATAAATATCCTGCCGGAATTAATCGGACTGATATCGCAGATTTCAGCAATAATGTTGTATTTTGCCTGAACTTCGATTATCCCAATCGGCCCGTGGGAGCTTTGCACAACCCTTTGAAGTGAAAAAATCTTTTCACCGGGATTCTCCTCCCATTCATTATCATGAGGCGGCAGAACATTGTATGAGTATCCGGCTTCCAGCTTTATATCATCGGGTTTCGGACGTGAGAGCAGCTGCTTCCTGACTTTTCCGGAATCAGTATCAAACCTCTTACTTGAAAAATACATATTACTGTCACTGAATACATTAACCCTGTCAATATCCGGAAAAGGCTGGGAAATGGTAAAAATATTGTCCGTAATCATGTTGTAGGAACTTAAGTACATCAGCATATTCACTGTCTCATAATTATATCCGCTTAGATACAGTAAAGACTGTCTTACATAAGTATTAGTCAGAACACCAAATGAAATCTGATTCATTTCTTTAATCCGAAGGTTAAGCTGTTCGGAAATCAACGCAGTTACATTGTTCATATCCCTGATTTCATTGTTTTCGATATTCTGTGTCAGAATAATAAAGACAATCGTACAGATGCCCGTAATCAGGAAAGCTATCAGTATAGTATAAAACATGTATATTCTGGTGAACAGGCTTCTGAAAATCTTTATGACAGCACTCCTTATTTTTACAGTAAAGAACAAACTGCTCTTTGAAATTTTAAAACTTGGATGTACACTTGTATAGCAGATAAAGATTCTACCTGCTTTTACCTGATTTGACTAATTAATTCGAAAGGATGACTTAATATTACATATCTTTGTTTTAATATTCCATTTATGAATACGGTAACTGCACTTACACTTCTGTCAAAACGGAGAATCCGTTGAAACTTTATGGAGGATGTAAAATGAAAAAAGAGAGGTTGTTGAAATCAGTCTATGCATTATTAGCGGTCATGCTGATAATCTCTGGTGCAGGATGTAAATCCGATTCAGAAAAAACAGCACAAAGCGATGCCGGTTCAAAGAACGCGGAAAAACCGATCGAGCTGTCATTTGCAGGTCTGATGCCGGCAGCAAGTCCGTGGGAAATCAAAAGTAATGGGTCCCTTACTTGCTGAAATTGATAAAGAAACCAACGGCAGGGTAAAAATCAATACATATCCCGGCGGAACGCTGCTTATGAGGGCGGAAAGATTTAATGACGGCGTTGCCATTGGTGCGGCTGATATAGGCCATGAATCGCTTTCATGGGTAAACGGCAGGTTTCTGACAAGCGATATTCTTAAAAAATCAGGCGTTCCCTTTAAAAGCGGAGAAGCGGCCAGCCGAACCTTCAAGGAATTTGTAGAAAAACTAGATCCTAAAGAATTCCATGATGTTAAGGTTTTAATGCTTATATGCACCGGCCCCGGAAATATACATACAGTTAAACCCGTGTCTTCGCTCGAAGACCTGGCAGGTATGGAAATCCGCTGCATAGGGTCTGACGCACCGTCGCTTACTGCACTCGGAGCAAAGCCGGTTTCAATGTCACATCAGGACGGCTATGAAGCTCTCCAGAAGGGCATTGTACAGGGCACCCTTGCCAGCAACGAAACCCTTCACACCTGGCATAACGCCGAGGTAACAAAATATACTACACTCACTCCTTTTATGTACAACGGTCTTCAGGCTGTAGTAATGAACCTGGATACATGGAATTCCCTCCCGACAGACATTCAGACTGGAATTGAAAATGCCTGTAACAAGATATGGGAAGATATTGTAATCCATTTTTATGATGAAGAAAGCGACAACGGAATGAAATATGCAGTAGAAGAAACAGGACAGGAAGTGATTACACTGACACCTGAAGAAACTGAACGCTGGAAAGAAAAAATCGCCCACATACTTGATCACTATGCTGAAGAACTGGATCAGAAAGGTCTCCGTGGAGAAGAAGCAAAAGAACTGCTTTTTGAACTCGGAGAAAAATACAATAAGGTTCACGACAGTTATCTTGCAGAAATAGCCAAATAATTTTCTATCATTCTTACCCAATTGCGTACCTGAACTCACAGGTACGCAATGATTCTTAAAAAGAGGAACATATGTATACCGCTATTCGATTTTTAAAAACATTTGCCAGGAAACTGGATTATTTAGCAGCTGCAATCTTGTTTTTAAACTGCCTTCTTGTAGTTGCCAATGTTATTACACGCAGCCCGGTGCTTGAAATGCCGATTTTCGGCGTATATGAAATTGTATGTTATTTATCACTGTTATCAATCAGCTTTGCACTTTCACGATGTGCCTTTGAAGGAGGGCACACAAATCTGACATTTTTACTGGAAAAACTTTCTGAAAAAAAGGCAAAAATAATCGGAATCATAATGAATATTGTTGTTTTAATTAATTTCATACTTATTGCCTGGAATATGGTTCTTTACACCATCGACCGTGTTGCGGTAGGAGATGTCAGCCCGGTAATAAGGATTCCCATTGTATATGTTATGGCTTTTCTTTGTCTGGGTTTTATTCTGCTAACAATCACTCCGCTGGTAAAAATTGTGGAAGGCATAATTGATTTAAAATTGGAAGGAGAGATTAAGCAATGAGTGCAGCATTAGTAGGTTTATTCGGTTTAATTATTTTTATCATAATTATGTTTCTTGGAGTCCCTGTCAGCTTCTCAATGCTGCTTACTGGATTCTGGGGACTGACCTTTCTCCGTTCACCCCAGGCCGCTTTTAATATTATATCAAAAGATATTTTCTCCAGTTTTTCATCATACTCACTCACAGTCGTCCCGATGTTTGTCTTCATGGGCTTTGTAGCATATTATTCTGGAATAGGATCCGGTCTGTTTCGGCTTTCACATAAGGTTATAGGACACCGGAAAGGCGGCCTTGCCCTGGCGGCTCAGCTGGCCTGTGCTTTATTCGGTGCGATATGCGGCTCACTTGCAGCGAGTGTGGCAACCATAGGAACCATCGCTTTTCCAGAAATGAAGAGGTATCATTATAAGGATGAATTATCAGCTTCCAGTATAGCGGCAGGCGCATCTATCGGCAGTCTGATTCCACCCAGCGTCCTGTTCATAATCTACGGAATTGCAACAGAACAGTCTATCGGCCGTCTTTTCGTTGCCGGTATACTGCCGGGGATTCTTCTGACTGTCGCTAACATGCTGACCATATATATCCTTTGCAAAAGAGACCCGTCGCTGGGTCCGGCAGGAGAAAAAGCCAGTCGTAATGAAATAATATCAACAATAAAGAAAGACGGATTACTTGAAGTTTTAGTAGTTTTCGTTGTCTCACTCGGCGGGTTGTTTATAGGCTGGTTTACTCCTACAGAAGCAGGAGCCGTCGGAGCGATTGCCCTGCTGGTTCTAACCCTGTTCGAAAAGAAAATGGATTTTAAGAAACTAAAACTTGCACTTCTTGATACAACCAAATTAAGTGCCATGATTTTTATGCTTGTAGCTGCAGCGACAGTCTACGGAAGATTCTTTGCTCTCACACGAATTCCATTCCAGCTTTCAACCTGGGTATCAGAGTTCAATCTTCCGAATTTTGCTGTAATGGGGCTTATTGTTCTTATATATCTGATACTTGGATGTGTCATCGACGCACTTGCTTTGATTCTTCTCACAGTTCCCATTTTCTTCCCCCTTGTAGTCGGAACACTGCATTATGACCCAATCTGGTTTGGTGTAATAATCTTGCTTGTTACAGTAATGGGAAGTATAACCCCGCCTGTTGGTTTAAATATTTATGTAATGAAGAGTGTTGCCCCGTCGGTTAAGATTGAGACGCTGTTCAAGGGTGTCTGGCCGTTTGTAGGCGCACTGCTGTTATGTATTGCTTTGATAATTATTTTCCCGGCTATTGCCACGTGGCTTCCCGGGTTGATTTTCGGATAAGGAACAAATAATGAACGATACAATAGATTTTTCAATATTCAAAAATTTTAATTTTAAATTCAGTCCTGTTGGTGTCAAATTCCTTTTAACAAAACCTGTCGGAGTTGAACACATTGAAAAAAAACTGGCTTTTTGCGAGATGCTCAAAGAAGCTCAGGAATACGACAGACCGTTTTATACAACTGCAGAAAACCATGAATGCAAGGCCGGCCCTATTCTGCTGGGAATGGAAGAAGGAGATCCAATATTTGAAAGCGGACAGGTTGGACCGAGGCTCGGAGTTTACGAAGATCCGAGGGCGAATAGAAAGCTGTATACCAACATGTCAAAATTTGAAAAAAACAGTGTTAACTACGTTTTATACTCAAAACTTGATACACTTAATTTCAACCCTGATCTTCTTATATTAACTGCAGATGCAGACCAGGCAGAAATTATAATGAGAGCATATACCTACCGCTCCGGAGCAGCATGGAATGCAAAGGGAACAACAGTTGTAGGATGTGCATTTTTATACCTGTATCCATATTTCAGCGGAGAGCTGAACATGATGGTCACGGGTCTTCATCACGGAATGAAAGCAAGAAAACTGTTCCCGCCGGGATGGCTCTTTCTGTCGATTCCCTACAATGCAATACCTGAAGTCGCAGAAAACCTGAAAACCATAGAATGGGATCTTCCTCAATACTCCTGGGGAAAGGAAAACCATCTCAAGAGAATGCAGGAAATCGTCGCTGAAGTTAAAGAGGAGCTTTAACCTTTTCTCCCAACAATCCTTTGAAAACCGGAGTTCCCGTGTTACGGTGAGCTCCGGTTTTCTCTTTTTAAACCGCTAAAATTATTGCATATTACTGTCTAAATGCGTAAATTAACATATTAACCATCAGAACAAGGACATAATATGCTGAAAGAAATACCTCAGAAACTTAAAAGTTTTATAGATAAATACAGTACTTTTTTCATTCTCGGTCATGAAGAACCCGACGGAGACTGTCTGGGTTCACAGACAGGCCTCGCCGATCTGATAGATAGTCTTGGAAAAAAAGCGGCACTATGCTCTCCCGGTCCTTTTATCAGACCTGAATCAATGGAGATGATGTCTATGTTTTCACCAAGCATTGCAGAAGCTGCTGAAAAAGCAGGAAAAGACATCAGCAATCCCGTTGTCAAAGCTGAATGTGCCGTAATAATTGCAGACTGCTCAACCCCGGACAGAATAGGTGCAGGATTTGCTGAAGAAATTAAGGAATATCCCGTGGCAGTAATAGATCACCACGCATCAGGCAGGCCCTTCGGTGATGTGAGTTATGTTGAGGGTAAATCACCTTCAACCACAGTACTTGTCTACAAGCTTATGAAGGAATTAGGCTGCAAACCGCAGGAGACGGCCGCCGAGGATCTTTTATTCGGATTCATAACCGACACTGGATACTTCAGACACCTCGATTCTTCTGAAACCGATTCTGAAGCAATGCAGCTGGCTGCTGAGCTGCTGGCGTATGGAGCCTCCCCGAAAAAGCTTTTCTACCGGATGTACGGAGGAAGGCCGCTGGAGAGCAAGATACTGACAGGGAGGATCCTTTCTAGGGCGGAAAGCTTTCTGGACGGCCGCTGTATATTCATTTATGAAACCCTTGAAGAAAAAAATAAGTACGGCTCTAAAAACCGAGACTCTGACACGATCAACAGTCAGCTCTTCGGGGTTAAAGGGTGTGAAGCCATCATCTTTGTCCGTGAAGAAGAGGAAGGTAAATGTTCGGTAAGCCTCAGAAGTCTTGATGATCTTGATGTAGGTGCTGTTGCCGCCTCATTCGGAGGCGGCGGACATAAGAGAGCAGCCGGCTTTGAATGGAAGGGAAGCCGCAGCGACGCTGAAGCAGAACTTAGAAAGGTGTTCGCCGGGCTTATGTCCTGAACAAGTTCAGATTTTAAGATTATTCCGGATTGACCCGGCGTTGCCTTTCAGTTCATCGGCATCAGCCATCCCCTTGGCCTTTCCGGGATATATAAATTTCACTCCATCACCCTCATATCTCGGGACACAATGAAGATGGGAGTGAAACACCTCCTGAGAGGCAGCCACACCGTCTGATAGTATGAAATTCACAGCTTCACACTTCAGTCCGCTGTTCCGGAGTGCAGTATTCACCTTCCGCCCTACTTCGAACATCCTTGCAGCAGCTTCGTCCGATACATCGGAAATATACTGCTGATGCTCTCTGGGTATCACAAGCACATGACCGGGGTTGATGGGAAAAACATCCATAAATGCCATAACAAGATCGTCTTCATAGACTATTGTTGCAGACATTTCCTTTTTCAATATTTTGCAGAATATACAGTCATTATTTTCCATGGATGAATCTTAGCAACTGAATATCAGACTGTCAATCAGAGCTGTTTTATTCAGTCTCCTTCGGACCTCTTGCCCACAAGGGCTTTTACTGGAATAATAGTAGGTCTGGAGATAATTAATGGAACTTCTGCTTGCAACAAACAATCAGCATAAAAAACACGAACTTTCACAGATCCTCAAAGATCATAAAATCATCACCCCTGATGAGCTTGGAATAGACTTTGACTGCGACGAAACAGGAACAACTTTTCTTGCGAATTCACTTCTAAAAGCTGAAACGCTGTTTAAATTAGCCGGGAGGCCCGTAATAGCCGATGATTCAGGTTTATGCGTTGATGGTCTCGACGGTGAGCCGGGAATATATTCAGCACGCTACGGAAGCAGGGGAGGTCCCGACCTTTCAAGTGAGGATAGAAACCTGTATCTGCTTGATAAAATGAAGCACCTGGAAACGGCTGCCCAGAGAACCGCTCATTTTGTATGCTGTATGAGTCTTATAATTGATGAATACCGTGTGTATACGGTACAGGAGTCGGTTGACGGAAGTATAACCTTTAAACCCGCAGGCTGCGGCGGCTTCGGTTATGATCCTGTCTTTTTTCTGCCCGGATACGGAATGACTGTTGCAGAAATAGGCGAAGTTGAAAAAAATAAAATAAGCCATAGGGGCAGAGCTGCTTCAAGACTGGCAAAATTAATAATTGGAGAATGATATGAGTAAAATACCGGAAAGACATGAAGTAGATGTGAAGGACAAATGGGATCTTTCAGGTTTATATAAAACAGAAGAAGACTGGGAGGCTGATTTAAAGGCTTTTCAGAAAATGATACCGGGGATAGAAAATTTCAGAGGGACTCTCGGGGAGTCTGCTGAGAAACTTAAGGAATGCCTCGATTATATGAATGAGTTTGAACTCATGGAAGAAAGACTCGGGTCCTACGCTCATTTAAGACTCAACGAGGATGAAGGAAACAGCAGCGGACAGGAGCGTTTTTCAAGATTCATGTCTCTTGCCGCACAGGCCTCAGCAGCTGCCAGTTACCAGACTCCGGAGATTCAGGCTGTTTCTGAAGATAAAATGAAATCATTTATGGCATCACCGGGACTATCTGAATATTCGATAATGCTGAACAAAATCCTGCGCTACAGGCCGCATATCCTGTCCGAGAAGGAAGAAAAACTGATAGCCATGCAGGCTGAGGCAAATCAGACTTCGTCAAGGACATTTTCATCACTTACCAATGTCGATATGTCATTTGGAAATATTATCACTGAAGAGGGAGAAATCCCCCTCACACAGTCAACTTTCGGCTCATTCCTGATAAATCCCGACAGAGAAATCAGAAAGCAGGCATATTTTCAGTTCTACAGCAATTTTGAATCTCATAAAAATACACTATCAACTCTCTATGCTGGAAATGTCCATCTGGACATATATAAATCACGCATCCGCAACTACAGTTCCTCGAGGGCAGCCGCACTTTTCCCGGACAAGGTTGAAGAAACTGTGTATGACAACCTTCTGAGCACCATAGGCGAAAACCTGCCGGCCCTTCACCGTTACTACGATCTGCGGCGCCGAGCACTTGGCCTTGAAAAACTAAGCCATTTCGACGTTTATGTACCGCTTGTTAAAGACATCAAGGTAAAACATACCTATGATGAGGCTGTTGAAGTAATCATAAAAGCATTGAAACCGATGGGTCAAGAGTACTGCAGCACGCTTGAAAACGGACTTAAAGGCGGATGGGTTGACCGCTATGAGAACAAAGGTAAACGCTCCGGCGCCTTTTCAGCAGGGTCCTACATCGGCGATCCATACATCCTGATGAACTTCAAGGAAGACGTTCTTCGCGATGTGTTTACCCTTGCCCATGAAGGCGGACACTCGATGCATTCCTGGTACAGTGTGAGAAACAACCCCTTTCAGAATTACAGCTATACGATATTTGAGGCTGAAGTAGCTTCAACGTTCAACGAACAGCTTCTTGCAAAATATCTTTTCGATAGAGCTGAGTCTGATGAAATGAAAGCCTACCTGATTGGGAAACAGGTTGATGATATTATTGCAACCATATTCAGACAGACCATGTTTGCCGAATTTGAACATCTTGCCCATAAGATGGTTGAAGAAGGCCAGCCCTTAAGTGTTGAATCGGTAAGAAAACTCTACAGAAGCCTGCTGGAGAAATACTTCGGCCCCGATGTTGAACTGTTTGCTGAAAGTGATCTCGAAGGACTCAGAATCCCCCATTTCTACAGGGCTTTCTACGTTTACAAGTATGCTACCGGTCTTGCGGCAGCGATTGCTCTTTCTACAAAGGTATTAAGCGGTACAGAAACAGACCGTGACCAGTACCTCTCATTCCTCAAATCAGGCGGATCAAAATATCCACTTGAATCTCTTGCTGCGGCCGGAGTTGATATGAGCAGTCCTGAACCGGTACAGGCTGCAATGAAGCGCTTCGGAGAACTGTGCAGCCAGCTTGAGGGACTGATTAAATGAACTGTCTGAACTGCAGCTCCAAGGCATGCAAATCTGACGGGCGTGATTGCAACGGCGCCCACGACAGCATAGTCAAAGAATATAAAAAAGACGGCATTCCCGAATTTTACGAGAATGCCGATAAACTGGTTGCGGGCGGAAGAGCCGGCAGCCTTTCGAGACTTGATGAAGTAATCGAATTTTCAAAACTTCAGGGATGGACAAAAATAGCTCTGGCTTATTGTTTTTCGATGGAAAAAGAAGCTCTGAGACTTTCAGAAATACTGAAAGATAAGGGTCTAAAACCGAGTTCTTTCCGCTGTACTGTAAACGGAATTAAGGAATCTGAGATAAGCGATAATCTTAAAGGCGGGGTCAACTGCAATCCTATAGGACAGGCTGAGGCGATTAACCAGAGCGATGCAGATCTTGTAATCGAGATGGGACTATGTCTTGGCCATGATATTCTATTTCATCAATATCTGAAAAAACCGCTTACAGTTCTGGCTGTTAAGGACAGGCTCTATAAGCATAATCCGCTTCAGGCATTGGTTGAAGATTAAAAAAACTGAAGCATACCGGAGATTCGGCGGTAATCTAAAGCCACTCACTTCCGTCGGACTCTCCGGTCCCGGAAGAGTCACGGAAGATCAGCTGCATCTCAAGCCTCACCCTGATCAGACTTTCAGCAACCAGACTGCCCTTGATAATGTCGGATACTGCATTTATGCATAGCAGCGCCGTAAGCTTGTCAGGGCTTTGAATAGTCGTCAAAGACGGATCCAGAGCTTCGGAAATGTCCTGATTGCCTGCTCCGGTTATACCGATATCACCTGGAACTTCAAGCCCCGCCTCCCTGCAGGCTTTAAACGCTCCTGCGGCAAGCGTATCAGTTGCGCATATCACGGCGTCAGGATACTCTTCATTTAAAAGAAGCTGCTGCATTGCCGTTTTGCCCTGCTCTGTCTCGTAGCCGCCTGCAGATACGGCGTACTCCTCCCTGAAACCGAATCGTGTGCCATCAACAGCATCTCTGCAGGCGGCATATCCGGGTTCCAGTTTCAGCTCTTTTGAAGCGCCTATATATGCCGGGTTCAGGCAGCCGGATTCCAGCATATGAACAGCCATTCGGTAAAAAGCATCATATCGATCAACAACAATAAAATTACCTTCAAATTTTGCAGAAGGGTTAAAATCGCCGGTAAACAGAACCGGAATACTTATTCCGGAAAATACAGCCGCTGATATTCCGGCTGAAGGAATTATTATAACAGCAGAGCAGCCCAGATTTTCCATTTCAGAAGCGATAGCCGTTTCGTTTCCCGACGAAGAGCTGCGAATCGACAGGCCCATACCGGATGCCGCAGCCTGCTTTTCTATCTGACTGACAAGCCCGGCATTACATGGGGCAGCAATATCCTGTACAATAAGACCTATTGTATAAGTCTTCGCAGCCTGCGGCTCAAAAGGTTCACAGACAATCATTCCCCTGCCCGGCCTCTTGTCTATAAGCTGATCCTTCTGCAGAAGATCCACAGCTTTAATAACCGTATTTCCGCTTGTTTCCCACTGTTCTGCGAGCTCCCGTACTCCCGGAAGCCTGACGCCTGCTGGAATTCTGCCGCTGACTATCTCTTCACGGAGATGGCTGTATATCTTTTGATAAAGAAGTTCTTTCACCCTGATTTATCCTGGCTACATAGTACATTCAAAGCGAATATCAAACAAGAACTATTTTTACAGCTATTGTTTGACTATTGTTTGACTATAAACTTCTATTTGTTTGATATTTGTTTGACTTACAACTCAAACAATGCTAATATTGCATATCGATTGGAGGATTTTATGGCTACCGTAACACTTGAAAATATAACAAAGATTTATCCCGGAAATGTTAAAGCTGTTGATAATGTAAATATTGAGATAAAAGATGAAGAGTTTGTTGTTCTTGTCGGTCCATCAGGATGCGGAAAAACAACAACCCTGAGAATGATTGCAGGACTTGAGGAAATATCAGACGGAACTTTGAAGATTGCTGACAAGGTTGTAAATGATGTCCCTCCCAAAGACAGGGACATTGCAATGGTATTTCAGAACTACGCTTTGTATCCTCATATGTCTGTATATGACAACATGGCTTTCGGTCTTAAAATCAGAAAGTTTTCAAAGGATGAAATTGACAAGCGTGTTAAAGAAGCCGCAGCTATTCTCGGCATAGAAAGTCTTCTTAAACGAAAACCAAAGGCCTTATCCGGCGGACAGAGACAGAGGGTTGCAGTAGGAAGAGCCATTGTGAGGCATCCGAAGGTATTCCTCTTTGACGAACCTCTTTCAAACCTCGATGCCAAGCTGAGGGTCCAGATGAGGGCGGAAATTTCCAGCCTTCACCACCGGCTCAAGGCTACCATGGTTTATGTAACACACGATCAGGTTGAGGCCATGACTATGGCTGATAAAATAGTTGTAATGAAGGACGGTCTTGTACAGCAGATAGGAAGCCCGCTTACCCTTTACAACGCTCCCGACAACCTCTTTGTAGCAGGATTCATAGGCTCACCTCAAATGAACTTTATCCCTGTAAAACTCGATATTAACGGAAGTAAAATCATTGCCGATGAGGGCGGTTTTCAGATAGAGATTCCATCAGAAAAAGATGAACTTCTTAAAGATTATAACGGAAAAACCATTGTGATGGGTGTACGACCTGAAAACCTTAAATATACAGAAGACGGAAGCGAGAAGGATTCAATAACCGGCTCAATTACCGTTATTGAACAGCTGGGTGAAGAAATACATCTCCATGTAAAGACATCAACAAGCAGTTTTATTGCAAAGGTACCGCCGCACCTGAACTTCAAAGTCGGTGACAAAGCCTATTTCAAACCGGCTCCTGAAAAGATCTATTTCTTTGATAAAGAATCTGAGCAGACAATCAGATAAAAAATATCTCAATTGGCCCGGAACAGGACCTGTTTGAGATATTTCCTCCTCTTTTTTCTCCTGGCCCCTGCCCGTAAAACAGCAGGGGCTTTTTTAGTGCTTGCTGAAATACATTGCGTTCATGTATTCCATCTGAAACTGGGCACTCGTTGAGAGTTCGATATAATCAACATGCTGTGCTGCATCAGACATATCAGCAATGACCTCAGCAGAGAGCGCCGCCATTACAGCTCCCTTGCCTGCAGTATTTCCGGCTGCCGCTATTTTAGCTTCAAGGTCTGCCGGAACAAGTCCAATCACCGCGGCATTATGCCTGTCCAGTGCGGCTCCGAAACCGCCGGCCAGATACACACATTCAACATCATCAACAGTTTTTCCGGTTTCATGAAGCAGCGTTGCAATTCCGGCAGCTATTGCAGCCTTGGCCATCTGGATTTCCCTGATGTCCTTCTGGGTTAGGGTTATTCCGTCTGTAATTTTCAGTTCTGGACCGTCATCTGTTACAATGAGAGTGCCGGATGTATCTGCATCCTCAGTCATAATCCTTCCGGTCTCATCAATGTATCCCTGCTGCAGAAAAACAGATACAGCATCTACAATTCCTGAACCGCAGATACCTGTTGGGGAGTCTCCGCCAATCACTTCAAAGAAAATATCCTTCTCATCGCCTGCATATACCCTGTTAATTGCACCCGGAACTCCACCCATCCCGCATGAAATATTAGCCCCTTCCAGAGCCGGTCCGGCTGCAGTTGAACATGCTGTCATGCCGCTGCTGCTGCCTAGCACTATCTCACCGTTTGTACCTATATCAATTAAAAGAGAGAGTTTTTCAGTTTTATGCATACCGGTCGCAATAATTCCTGCGGTAATATCCGCCCCAACATAGGAGGCAATAGACGGAAGCAGTGCTATCGTACACCCTTCATGAAGACTCAGCCCCAGCTCGGGCGCTGAGACAGCAAGCAGTGATGTATCAACCGGAATAAAAGGAGCGGCAGCTATACCTGCCGGATCCAGACAGGTAAACAGATGCATCATCGTGGTATTACCCGCTATTGTAACAAGATCGATCGCGGAAGATTCAATTCCGGCTTTTGCACAAAGCTTATCGACCATGGTTGATATCTGACTTGTAATTTTCTGCTGCAGAACATCAAGATTTCCTGATTCCTGCATTGTGAATTCAATTCTGGAGATAACATCCCCTCCGAAACCCTTTTGAGAATTCAGTGAGGATACAAAGTCGATTACCTGACCGCGCTCTTCTCCGCTGATGCAGACAAGATATGAAACCACAGTAGTTGTTCCGATATCAACTGCAACAGCATATGAAACTGCGGCTGCATCTTTCGCAAGCACCGAAACGATTTTACCGAAACAGGTTTTAACCGAAATCTCATATTCATATTTCCTCAGAAGTTCGGGCAGACGCCGGATCATCCACAATGGAATATCCGAGCCTTCGGGAAGGCCTGATTTAATTCTTTCAAAGTCGGAACGCTGATCCTCGATTGACGGCTTATCAAGATTGATACTGATTAAGGAAACAGGCGCATCGGTACCTATCAGTTCCGAATTAAAAGCCTGTCCGTCAAAACCTGTAAGGATGGAGGCTGATTTCCCTACGGAAGAAACTGAAATATCAAGATCGTTCTCCGGAAAAATACGGCAGGCCAGTCTTGTTCCATCACTTATTTGATTTTCGGTGAGGAATTTTGTTTCTACAGAATCAGGCTTATACTGCCGGGAAAGTTCCGGCCTTACAAGTTTAACCCTGCACTTTCCGCAGGTCCCCTTGCCTCCGCAGGGAGCATCATAGCCTTCAATACCCGCTCTGTTTACCGCATCAAGAAGACTTTCACCTTTTTTGATTTCCGCGGCCTTAATTTCACCGTCTGTATGTATCTTGATTTTCATATTTTTATTTCTGCTCCGCTTAGTTCTTCCGCAGATTTTCGAATAAGTTCTAGAACAGCATCATCTGCCGGAGAAATGATTACAAGTCCTTCACGCTCTGAATCGGAGACATGTCTGCAGTACTGCCCGTCTGAAGCCACGGAGATATCTGCCTGCAGATATCCGTCCGCACTTTTAAGCCAGCCTTTGATTCTGTAAACACTGCTGCGGATGCTGTCGATAAAGCGGTTTAAATCCGCTTCGGCTGCAGGACCGGAACAGGTCAGCAGGACAGGAACCGGTCTGCCCTGCCGTCCCCAGCCTGCAAAACGTCTATCAGGAGGTCTGAGTTCTTCAATCTCGGGCATCTGCTCGAGAAATGAAGAATCGGTTTCCCCAAAACTTGTTCGAATAACATCAGCCTCAGGGTTAACGGTAAGCACATCAGACTCGCACAGGCTTGTTTCCATTTTACCTGCGAGGTCCGTTTTATTGAGAATCACCTTGTTGCTGTAAGCAATCTGTTCATTCACAGCCAGTACAGCCTGAGAGAGTCTGCGGTATGTTGAAGCATCCACAAGGCTTATCATTCCGTAATATTTTATACGGCCGCCCGAGCCTGCTTTAGCTTCGTTAATGATTCCAAGAAGCGGTGAAGGCTTTGCCAGGCCGGAAGTCTCTACAAGCAGGTAGTCGATATCAAGCCGGGAGAAGCTGCCCACTGCCGAGACAAAGGAACCGGCAAGGCAGGAGCAGAAGATCTGCCCGTTATTAAGCTCAAGAATACTGTCTTTATCCTGAGCACCCAGAAGCTTTGAATCTACTCCGATGCTGCCGAAGTCGTTGACAATAATGCCGAACTTTACGTCCGGCATTGTTTTAAAGATGTTATTTAAAAATGTGGTTTTACCTGCTCCCAGAAATCCTGATATCAGTATTAATTTTATTTTGTCACTCAAAGGTACTTTTCAACCTCAGCTATAAATTCATTTCTGCTTGGAATTATAGATGAGTATTTGAGTTCACCGTTGATGTAGATACTGGGAAGCTGCTGAACACCCATTGCTTTGCATCGGGCAATATTCTGAGGCTCTGTATATTTATACTCTATCATGTCCACCTTCTCGCCGTAATATGACTTTATATCGTCGGCGGAGGCCTTCATATAGGTACAGGCAGCACAGGTTACTGAATCGAGTGTGAAAACCTCAATAAAGGGTCTTTCAAGATTTGGATAATCGGGAAGTTCACCTTCAAATTCTATTTCACTGCCCTCATAATTGGCAACCATTTCACGGATCTGTTCAGTCTGATGTACAGCCTGCTCTATTCCAATGGTATTTTCAATTGGAATATCATAAGGCATGTCACAGCCCGGAGCCACTATAAGGAGGTCCTGGTTATCAAGACTGTCAATTAAATCAATTGTAGTCTTCATGTTATCCTGCTGTGTACCGAAGAGCATAACTGAAGTAAGCGGAATATTACCGCCGATAACAACATTATATTTATCAGTAACTTTCTTTGCAGCAGCAAGATTTACATTCTCATCAACCGAAATACTGTCCGGAGCGGTCTTGCACATGGGTTCGATATTTGCTGTGGCGTTTCCGCATACAAAGAAGGATGAAAATGCACCCTTGCTCCTGATGTGTTCAAAAACCTCAGAAAACGGGCCTTCCATAAACTCAGCAAAGTGATCAGGCGAAATCTGGGAGATAAGCGGGTCGACAACCGCAATGATATCCATCCCGGCATCAGCGTAGAAATCAGTCATTACATTTGCAACCTTAGTTGTATATTCCATTAGCGCTTTTACATGCTCCGGATTCATAACCATATCCATAAAGATGTTGGTTCCCCTAAGATGCGATGCCAGAGTAAAGGGTCCTGTAATAAGACCGTAAAGTGCTGTATCAGCTCCAACTTTTTCCTTCATGGCTTTCATGGCTTTTACAGCCATAGGAATACGTCCGTCTTCAGCCTTGGGCATGGTATCGGGAATTTCTTCGGTATCGGCAAGCGGATGAGAGGCAACAGTCGGCGGAGCATCTTCAGACCAGACCAGATTACATCCGAGTATTTCAGCTTCAATCTGAAGATCAAACATTACCGGCTGTCCGTCCGGCTTGTAGATTCTGTTAACTTCTAACAGAGATTCAATCAGCTTATCAGCATCTGTAGAAACTTCACGTGCTGTGTACCCTTTAAGTTTACCTGCATGTACGCCGGCAAAGGGGACCCATGGAACCTCGCCTGTTTTTTCTTTTCTAAGCACTGCCAGTAATTTTTCTTTTCCAGTCATATATCCTCCGGGTGATAATTGCATTTTAATAGCTTGATATAATTCTAAGACCCTTTAAGTCTGAAGGATTGTAGTAATTAACAAATTTTTGCATTTTTACACCCGCCCAAATATATAAAAAAAGAGGATATCCAAAGCTTATTGGATATCCTCCGTATTTTTATAAAAGAAATTTGCCAATGCAGGCGGTTTTTGGATTATTTTGTACAAACCTCAAGAGCTTTTTCTGAAGCTGTAGCTGCATCTGCTGTATAGATATCAGCACCGATGCTTTCACAGAATTTCTCTGTTACCGGAGCACCGCCGACCATGATGGTTACCTTGTCTCTGATACCTGCGTCTACTGCAGCCTTAACTACGTTTTCCATCTGGGTCATAGTTGTAGTAAGAAGAGCTGAGCATGCAATAATTTTCGCATTTTCATTCTGGGCTGCTTCGATGAACTTTTCAGCCGAAACATCAGCTCCGAGATCCACGACTGTGAGGCCCTTGCCTTCAAACATAATCTTTACAAGGTTTTTACCGATGTCATGAAGGTCACCCTTAACTGTTCCAATAACTACCTTTCCGATTTCTTCAACATCATCTCCGACCATTGCAGGCTTAAGAACTTCGAGTCCGAAATTCATTGCCCTTGCTGCAATAAGTACTTCAGGTACAAAAACTTCATTGTTCTTGAATTTTACTCCTACAATATTCATCGCGGAAAGAAGTCCCTTTTCAAGGATTTCCTTGGGTGCAATGCCCTCTGCAAGAGCGTCTGCACAAAGCTGCTTAACCTCATCAGCCTTGCCTTTCTGCATCAATTCTGAAATTTTCTCAAAATCTGCCATCCTGTTCCTCTCTTTCTCTCATCTCCATCCCTGTACGCGAGGTCTGAGTATGACATAATGCCGAGATGAAGTATTCTGGCTTGGTCTGTTTCCGGACCTTCACAGTGACGCGCTCGCGGAAGATTTTCACTTCGCTTCCTTCAGTTCGGTCATTTTAGATTTTTCTGATAATATTATCCTCTCTGAGGCTTAATACCGTATTGAATTATTTTGTTAACTTTTGCATTTTTTTATGTATGCAGATTTCTTAATGTAGTTCGTGATTATTAAGCTTTATCTTTCCGCGGTTTTCCCGGAATTTTCCCGGCGAAGTACCGGTAAATTTTTTAAAAACCTTTGAAAAGTAACTCTGATCTTCAAATCCGCACATACCGGCTATATCAATCAGCGGAACATCGGAATTAAGCAGATAGTTCTTGCTCTTTTCAACCCGGACCTGATTAAGATAGGTATTGAAATTGAGATCAAGCTCCTTCTTGAAGACCTTACTGAGATAGGATGGGGAAAGATTTACATGTGCTGCAGTTTCCTCGAGCGAAATCTTGTCGCGGTAGTGTTCCCGTATATACTGCATTGCCCCGTGAATTGCGTCGGCATGTTTTATTTCACGCATATCAAAAACCAGTTCCGAAAACCTGTGAATCACCCTCGATAGCCAGCCGGCTATTCCCTCTACACTGGTGAAGGAGTTGATCCGATTGAGATACTGATAATTCATACCGAAAATCTGCTCGGCATCGGCACCGCCCCGAACGGCAGCTCTCGAAAGCAGAACTATAAGCTCAAGAACTCTGGCTCTGATGACCTTAATGTCACCTCCTGCAGTAAAGAACACGTTTCCAAGTATTTCATTCAGGATAGCCTTCGCATTTGAGGCCTCTCCGTTTTCGATGCAGTCGATAAGCTCCGATTCCTTCGCGAAGGGATACTGGGAAATCTCCGCACTGGAATGTTCCATGGTCTTGATATACTGAATATATTCAGAGATTTCCTTCTGCTGGTCAGAGTTTTCCTGCTTCATCTCCAGAGTAAGAGAATCCATCTCGGAAAGACTCTCAGTAACATAAAAAAGCAGCTCAGAAAGACTGCGGGAGCGTTCTGTTGTAATTGAGGGAATATCGGATGCAAGCTTCATCAGACTGAAGATTTCCGTTGCCGGAAGATTCTTGCCGGATATCAGGTCGTTTCTAATAAAATCATCAGAATCTATGATGAGAGCAGGCCCGCAAACCATTGAGCCGACCTGAATTCCTCCCTTGAAAAGCGGAGAGGTCCAGTGAAGAAGCGACATAGGACAGAAAAACATATATTTACCGCCGAAACGCTCTGCCTGATAGCTTCCGTATCGATGAACCTGACTGCAGTCCAGCCTGTCCTGCGGAAAAACATGCTCAATACGGTTGCAGAAACTGAAGCCCGGAGAGTTTTCATCAGGTTCGGGACCTATCCGCCTGCCTTCATTGTCTATGACAAAACAACTAATACCGGTAGATTCAGTATAATGAACAGCGGCTGTAACAGCTTTTTCCAGAAACAGGTCTTCCATTATCACAAGTGCAGAACCTCTTCCATTACAGCCATTATACTGTATCCTCTGCTTTTTTCTATAACTGATCCGCTGAGAAGAAAAGGCGGGATTTTTACAATTGACCCGGAATCTGCCGCGTCATCATCCTTAGGACGCTTCATAATCAGTTTTTTAAGCAGATTATTTTTTATTTCAGGATAAAATTTTACAATCGGCACCTTGATACCGGCTTTTTCTGCAGCAGCCTTTACGGCATCCGTGAGAAATCCGCAGCTGTCGACAAGACCGTTTTTCCGTGCATCGCAGCCTGACCAGATTCGGCCCATACCCAGCAAATCAATTTCATCCACAGTTTTATTACGGGCCTTTGCAACCATCGACGTAAACTGGCTGTACATTGATTCAATTTCAGAATCAAGCATTTTAATTTCATCATCAGTCAGGCTTCTCATCGGAGAACCGGTATCGGAATACTTCCCGAATTTAATCAGATCTCCTGAGACTCCAAGCTTTTCCAGCAGGCGATACCAGGCCATATAGATGCTGATAACACCTATCGAACCTGTAAGACTGGTATTGCAGGCCAGAGTCTGTTCTCCGCAGCAGGATATCCAGTATCCGCCTGAACCGGCGACCTCGCCCATAGAAATATAAAGAGGTTTTTTCTCTGCAAGCAGCTTAAGCGCACTGCGGATATCCTCTGAAGCATAGGGAGAACCTCCGCCGGAGTTAATCCTGAGAACTACAGCCTTCACCGAGGAATCATCTTTAAGTTTATGGATATGCGGAATAAAGGAGTTTGAACCGACGGCATTGCCTATAAGCAGCTCACGCCTGGATTTTCCATCGACTATTGCACCCTCGAATACAAGAACAGCTACCCTGCCTTTTTTGGCGGCAAATAGTGCGGATTTCATCGCGGTATCTGTTACTGAAGTCTTTTTGATTTTATCTTTTTTAAAGCCCGACTCTATATCGATCAGGGTGGATACCGAACTGACCCAGCCCGCCCCCAGGGCGTCTTCAGCCTGAAAAGTTTCACCGTCAAGCATGGAGTCAAGAGCGTCTTCTTTCATTCCATAGCCTGAGATAATTCCGGATTTCAGCTCATCAAGAACAGTTTTAAAGTAAAGTTCATACTGTTCCCGGTTATGTTCGTCCAGCGATTCCTTAGAAAACTGATCTCCGGCACTCTTGTATTTTCCTCGCCGGATAACCAGTGCTTCAATCCCAGCCTTTTCAAAAAGTTTTTTCAGAAAGGTAAAAGACCAGGCAAGCCCCTGAAATTTTACTGTTCCGACGGGGTGGATAATCCTGGTGGTGCAGGCCGATGCAAGATAAAGCTGAACCGGCCCGTAGACCGGTGAATAAAAGATGACATCCTTACCGGCATCAGCCAGCTTTTTCAGACATTCTCGTATTTCCTCCAGACCTGCGAAGAGTCCGGTCCTGAAATCTGTTCGGCAGTCTACAAGAACCTTCGTAACAGATTTCTTTCTAAGAATATTGGCGGTCCGTATGTAAAAGCGGTCAAACCTAAAACCTTCATCAGTACCTATAGATAACAGGTCATTTCCCTGGTTTCCGGTTTCATGATACTGTCCGGAAAGTACAAGTTTAGTGTATTTCATCTTTCTCCATTATACCGGCGTACATTGTGAGTGGTAATTCTGCTTCAACAGGGATCTCTTCGCCGAAAGCATAGTCTGTATTCAATGAATCTGTTTGAGCGGTCATCACACTTTCCATATCTTCGGTCTCTTCAATCTTCTCGTTCTCTACAGGAAAGGTTTCGTTGCTTACATAATATAGAAACTTCCAGGCATTTTCACCTGCTTTGACAAGGTTAATTGTGAACTCCCTGCCGTCAAGAAATACACAGGTCAGTTTCAGGTTATCAAAGTCCAGCTCTTCAACAGAATAAAGAGCCCTGTACTCCAGCTCTCCATAGAGGATTGTAATAAAACTGCCGTCAAGAATTTCTATCGAGGTTATTCCGCTGTACGGAAATGAGTAGTATGCTTCGGGCGCAGTAAGAAGTCCGTCAGGCTGCTCACATATATAAAAATTAAGAGTCCATTTTCCGGTAAGCTCATCTTTCATCGCAACTTCTGCAAATAACGGAAGCACAGACAACAATATGATAGAGACAAGTAATAACCTTTTCATCATTTCCTCACTGATAGCAGAAACGGAGAATCAGGTAAATTACCAGATACAGCCCCAGTCCAATCCACCAGATCTTATCCCTGGTTTTCACTGTTCCGCTTTCCGCCGAAAAATCCCTGCTTTCTCATTCCTTTTATATAGCGGTAAACAAGAACAACCAGCATAACAGCTGCTGCTGCAACGATAACAGCTCCGACGCCAAGGAAAATATTAAAAGCAAGTTTCATGTCCATAAGCCATTTTCATGTGAATGAGGAGTATAGTCAAGCACATTTCATTCACGATATTCGTCTTATAATGGAAAGAACCTGAATCAGTGCACGTACACTCATGCCCGGAGCATCGGTAGAACCGAAGCTGCAGATGATCGTCAGCCCGGTATCAGGATCAATAAACATCTGAGTGCCGAGAACTCCCATATGACCGACCATCTTGGGAAAACCTCTGAGTGTCGGCATATATTCTGTAAAATGATATTCCATTATGCCAAGTCCGTAATGGATGCCTTGAATCCATCTGTTATCAAAGTTTTTCATCAGCGAAAGTGATTCTTTATTGATTAAATTTCCGCTGTTCAGGGCTTTAATAAAAATGGATAGATCGGAAAGGGTTGATATTATCCCCCCGCCGCTCCAGTCGATGGAAAGGCTTTTATCGTCATGTATTTCGCTGCCTTCCAGCCATATTTCATTAATTGGAGCAGGACCGTTTGCAGCTTCAGAGTAGAACATAAGATAGCTGTCATTCATATTAAGCGGATCAAATATCAGCCCATGCAGATTTTCATGAAAAGGCCTGCCGCTGACCTTTTCAATTATCAGCCCAAGCAGAATATAACCGCTGTCTGAATAATGCATTTTCCTACCAGGAAATCCGACCGCTTTCTGGTGGTATCTGGTAAAATCAAGAAGATCATTGGGGGTATAGAAACGATCCGGCTCATTTACAATAAGGTCCTTCATGGAAACTCCGCTTTCAACCGGATCTTCAAAGTAATCCGCAATACCGCTTGTATGATTGAGCAGCTGCCGTACAGTTACATCTGCTGAATAATCTTTATCCTTATACATAAACAGACCTTTGAGCATATCACTTCCCAGAATATCCGCTGCTTTGTCGTCAATACTCAGCCTTCCCTGCTCCTGAAGAAGCATCACAGTTACTGATGTAAAAAGCTTTCCTACGCTGGCAACATGAAAGCGCTGTGAAACAACCGCAGGTTCGCCGAAAACCTGCCCCCCGGCAAATTCAAAATGCAGATGCTGCTCCGGAGAATCTACAAGCAGTAAAATATTATTCACTTTCCTTTTTCCGGTAAGCATCTTCTGCAGATATGCGTCTATCATCTGCCGTGCTTCTGTGCTGCTGATCGGTCTGCTATTAATAATCATTATGATAAATAAAACTGCAGCTATAAAAATCAGAATTGCAATGATAATCAGAAAAATCTTCATAAAAGCTCCTATATTACTATTAGTAATATCTAATAAATCTAAAGTCAAGGAACTACTGCCCTTACTGTACTAAAAACAGCAATTATATTACTATTCGTAATATGGAGTACGTAATTCTCGGGCTTTTATCCTTAAAACCGATGACCATCTATGAAATTAACAGTTCATTCAAACAGGGAATTTCTCTTTTCTACAGCGCCAGCTATGGTAGCATTCAGTCAGCCCTTAAAAAGATAACCCGGAATCTATGGGCTGAAGTCTCGGATACAATCGAGAATGGCAGGAAGAAGAAGTTCTATTCTGTATCTGCAGCCGGAAGAAGCGCATTTTTTGAGTGGATGGAAAGCGCCCCGGAAATGAAAAAACTGGAGGTATCCGTGCTTTCCAGACTTTTCTTTCTCGGTCTGATTGAAACCCCAACAAAAAGAAAAACCATCCTTGATACAATAATAACAGCAATAAATAACGCATATGAGGAACTCGGGCAATACCATGACAGGGTTTCAGGAATGATTGAGAGTATTGATGAGGAGTCAAAAACCATTGCGGCCTATCAGGTTAACACTCTTGAATACGGAATAATATCTCACAGAGCGGCTCTGGACTTCTTCAAAAAGCTGGCCGAAAACGAAAGCAGACAGTTCGATGATTGAAATAAAAACCGCAGACACAGATTCTTCAGACTACCAGGCATTTCAAACGTGGACTTTAGAAGAGTGGGGAGAATCCGAAAACCCTCAACCTGTTCAGACAGAAGAACATTCTGGCAAGGTTCCATCTCCTCTGCTGGCATATGAAAACAATCTGCTCGCCGGCGGCTTATCATTTATTAACTATAAAAATCCGGAGCAGAAGGGGGATACCCTCTGGATTAACACTGTGTACGTGAAAGAGAAATACAGGGGCAGAAAGATAGCTCAGACACTCATCCAGACTGCGCTCCAGATATGTCAGGAATCAGGTTTTGAGTCAGTTTACGTATACACTGACAAGCCAGAGTTATACAGAATATCCAGATGGACTAAGCTGGAATTCGATGCCGGTCACTTTATAATGAAATATGAGTTTGCAAACGGCTACTCTGATTAGTATATTCAAAAAATGGAAACAATCAGTAATCTTGAATCGGCAGAAGGCCTGATAAAAAATGAAACAATGACTCTGCTCTATCTAAGCAGGCCGGACTGCGGTGTATGTACGGCGATAAGGCCGAAGGTTGAGGAAATGCTAAGTAGATATCCTGGGATAAAATCCGGCTATATTAACCTCGATCAACTACCGGAAGCAGCCGGAAGGTTTATGGTGTTCACAATTCCAGCAGTGATAGTCCATACTGATGGTAAAGAGGTTGTAAGAGAAGCCAGATATATAAGCATGGATGAACTTGAAGAAAAGATAGCCAGACCCTATGGGTTTCTTTTTCCCGATGGACAGTAATTTCCGATTAAGATAGACTGAATGTATTCTATGAATCGTTTGTGGTCTAAAAATTTTATTCTTATATTCATTACAAATACTCTGCTGGCCGCTGCTTTTACCCTGATAAATACTATTGTAACGCTGTATTTCAGCCATATAGGCTTTGAAGTCTCAGTAATCGGAACCCTTGCCGGAATACTGGCAATAAGCGCAATGATTATGCGGCCTTTTTCCGGATTGGCGATTGATTCAGTAAGCAATAAGCTTACTCTGGCACTCGGGCTGGTAATCTTTGGTACCATGGTACTGCTCCACCTTCATGCTGAGACCTACGCTTTTATGATGACAGTCAGGATCATCAATGGTATAGGATGGGGCCTTGCTTCAACCGCAACCATAGCGATGGCCGGTAAAATTATTCCGGAAGAAAAGATGGCAGGCGGAATAGGAGTATTCGGGCTGGGGCAGATACTTTCGATGGCTATAGGTCCGGCTGTTGCTTTATGGCTGCTTGGACTTGCAGGGTTCAAACCGGTATTTTATTTAGCCGTAGTTCTTTCTGCTGCCGCTATCATGGTTTCACAATTTATCGATGAAAGTCTTATGCATAAACCGGCTGATAACAGGGAGAAGTTCACATCGGTAAAAAAGTTTTTAAGCTCACTGGCAGCTAAGGAAGCATTCATACCGGCCCTTTTCTACTTCTTCACGGCTCTGGTCTATAGTTCACTTGTGGGATTTCTGCCCCTCTTTGCCAGAGAGCTTGAAATAGCAAATATAGGGATATTCTTCAGCATATATGCCTGCGCCCTTTTTGCGGTAAGGCTGCTGGCCGGAAAGTTAGCCGGGCTGATTAGCGAAAAGCGGGTAATCATATCAGGATTCACAATTCTGATACTTGCCTGTGTTTTTATAAGCAGAATTTCAACTATAGGACTGTTTATTGTGGCCGCTGCCGGGTTCGGATTTGGAATAGGTATCATTCAGCCGCTGGCCCAGGGCCTTGGTATGAAAAACACACCTGCTGCGAAACGGGGTGCGGCCGGCAGTACAATAATGCTTGGAGCTGATACCGGGATTGGCCTGGGGTCGGCAATTGCCGGCTACATAGTGGCGATGTCCGGATTCAGATTTATGTTTGCCTTCTTTGCCGTATTTCCGCTGATTGGCCTGATAATAACGATATTCTACAGATTCAAAACACCAACTGACAAATAAGCAGTTAATGATCAGCAAATAAAACGGACCTCTTTACTTTTAAGAGGCCCGTAAAGGAGTATATTTTTTTAAAAATTATTTATCTTCCAAGAAATTTCGCAGCGTCCTGAGCCGCAAATCTTCCTGAATTAACAGCCCAGCCCTGACATGAACCTGCGCTGATTACAACATCATAAGAATCACCGTAAATGGCATTTGAATCAGTTCCGATAGCATAGAGCCCTGGAATTACCTCCCCTTCTGTACTGATAACCTGGGCATTTTCATTGACCTTCAGCCCTCCGACAGTTGTAAAATATCCTACTGCCAGTTCAAACGCATACCACGGACCTGATGTCATCGGTTTCAGAAATTCAGCAGGTTTGCCGAATGTTTCATCAGCTCCGTTTTCACAATAGCTGTTATAAGCATCCATTGTTTCATTCAGGGCTGAAGCATCAACACCTATCTGTGCAGATAATTCTTCCAGTGTAGACGCAATCTGTATTCCCTTATTCCCCAGTTCAAGCTGGTCGTCAATCAACCCGTAGAGATCTGTAAGTTTTGCGCCCGGAAGTGTATAGGCACCAGCACCTGCAATGCAGCCTTCCTCTACCCAGTAATCAAGGCTGGCTTTGTCTATGATGCTGAAAACCTTCTTCTGATTGCTCATTGCATTTCCGTAGAAAGAGAAGTTCTGACCGGCAATGCTCTCGTCGGCAAATCTTTCACCATCCTGATTGATACATACCATTGTGGGCTGGAATGATGAGGCTGCAAAAAGGTGGTTACCAAAAGGTATTCCTCGAAGATTTCCACCATAGAACATTGCTGTTCCAAGATGAAAGGTCTCAGCACCAGCGCTTATTCCCATTTTGATACCGTCTCCGGTTCTTCCAGGGATTCCCATCTGCATGGTACTTTCAGGAGGTACGCCGACATACTTTTCCATCATATCCGGGTTATCCGAGTAACCTCCGGTGGCAAGAATTACAACGGGAGCCTCGATACTGACTTTTTCCCCGTCCCTGGTTTCAGCAATAACGCCTTTGATTACTCCATCCTCAACAACGAGGTCTTTGCCGGGAGTTTCGAGCATAATTTTAACACCAGCCTTTTTTGCGGCTTCGTTCATGGAATGGATATATCCTTCACCAAGCCCGTCAAAGATATGCCAGGTTTTGACTGAATCACCCATGCTGATTACAGCCTGGAATTTAACACCCAGATCTTGCAGCCATTCAATTGAATCTGCAGATTCATCAAAAAACCGGTGAAGCACCTTGCTGTTTGAAAGCCAGTGATTATACTGCTGTACTCTGCGGAACAGGTCAATTTTATCAATTTCAATACCTGCATCTTTCTGCATCTGTGAATCCACGGCGAATATTCCTTCCGCCATCAAAGTAGTTCCGCCTACAAATCCGTTTTTCTCAAGCAGAATTACATCAAGTCCGAGCATTGCCGCCTGTGTAGCTGAGGACAGCCCGGCCCCGCCTGCGCCGACAACAACCACATCGGCTTTCAGATCAGGTGTACCAAGCTTTGCTGTTTTTTCGGTTGTAGAGCATGACACAATAACAACTACTCCTGTAAGAATCACAGCCATAACAGCAGCTGCCTTTAGAAGCCTTTTCATAATTAGTTTTCCTCCATATCTATATTAGATAAATAATAATCTATATCCTTTATAACCGATAAATTCTTATCCGTAAAATTAATTAAACCGTTTGAATAATCGGTTTAACCGATTACTGAGTTGACCTTATTTTAATCTCGAACTATTTTAGTGTCCCTGAAGGAGCAAGAATCGTGGATACACACAGAATGAGATGCTTTCTAAGCCTGGCCGAGGAACTTCATTTTTCTAAAGCAGCAGAGAAGCAGTGCCTGGCGCAGTCTTCAATGAGCCAGCAGATACAGAATCTTGAGGAAGAACTTGGCGTCAAGCTTTTTATAAGAAACAACAGAAAGGTTTTGCTTACAACTGCAGGTGAGTACCTTCAGAAAGAATTCACCAGACTGCTGGAGAATTACGAAGCAGTAACAAATGAAGTACGAAAAATAGATGGTCAACGTAAGAACAATCTCAACATCGGCTACCATGGCCCTTTCAACTGGAAATTTCTCAATACCATCCTGCAGACATACAGACCTGCACATCCGCAGATAAGGTTATCACTGATGATGGAAAACTGGGGTGAAATTATAAGCAAACTGATAACCAAGGAAATAGATGCCGCTTTTATAGAAGGTGCTGAACTTGATGATAATAAACAGATTGAAAAAGCGTTCCTGATGAGGGATTATGTCTGCTTTGCCCTGCACCGCTCACATCCGCTTGCCGGCAGATCAATGCTCAGCTCCAAAGATATAAGAAATGAACCTCTGGTAATGGTAGACACTGCTATCGGGAAAAAAAGTATTGAGAAAATACATCAGCGTCTTATCAAGGGAGGCATAGATCTGTACGAGGGATCTCTGATGAAAAACTTTGAAAGCTGCATGGCTATGGTGGCCTCAGGTGTTGCAATTTCTCCCATGCCACGCTCATTCAAGCAGACAGATCAGAGTGAAATTGTTTTTATTGATTATGACAGTGAAGACGCCTTTGTGGAAATCTATGCTGTATGGCTGAAAGACAACCACAGCCCGGCACTGACTAATTTTATTGAACACCTGGCCAGCATAGATAATTAGACTGACCGCCTCAATTATCGAAGCGGTCAGTCCTGGCGCATCAGTAAATACTGAACAGGTAAACCGAACCATAATCATCAAGTGGATATGAGCCGGCATCTCCGTATTGTCCCCCTACAATAGCCAGACCACCAGATATCCCCATGCTGCAGCCGAACTGATTGCTCTCTGCCGGAGTTATTTCTATTAACGTATCTATATGACCCCATTTGTCTGTTCCGCCCTCATTACGGTAATACACATACGCTTCTCCGGCCCATTGCTCTCCATTAACAGTTGCATAAGGAGCTCCAATAACTGCATAATCTCCGGATAGTATACAGGGCCAGCCAAAATTGGCATCAGCGGCTGCGTCCCCGGCAGCAATCTTTGTAACCTGCCCCCAGCTGTCATCGCCGCCGTAGTTTCGACTGAATATATATGCAGCTCCGGCGCCGTCTCCGCCATCATCATCCGAAGTAGCACCTACAAGCAGGTCATCACCGGAAAGGGATACAGTTGAAAATCTATCATTAAGCTCTCCGTCATCGGCACCGATCTTTTTCGCCAATGCCCAGCTGTCTGCAACGGCTCCCTGATTTCTGAAATATACATAGGCAGATCCTTCATTTGAAGTAGTAGTGGCAAGGTCTCCTCTTGAGGCTCCGACAGCTATATAATCACCGTCAATAGCAACTGATACTCCAAAAAGATCGGAGGCTGAGGGATCATCACTCACAAGTGTTTTATTATACTTCCAGCCGTCGACATATCCATCCTGATTCTTGTAAAAGAGATAGGCTGAGCCGGAATCCGTTCCATCAACATCTTCAAAACCGGCACCAACAACGACATAGTCCCCGGAAATATCGACACAAATGCCAAAATAACCACGTAATGTCGGATTGGGGGAAACCATTTTGGCAACCTGCCCCCAATTATCATCACCGCCCTTATTTCGGTTGAAGACATAAGCAGAGCCGGCATAATCCTCAGTTTCATGGCTGTATTTAGCTCCTATAACCGCATAATCTCCATCGAGAGCTATAGAACATCCGAACTGTTCACCTGCTGCCGGGTCTTCAGGTGTAATCTTTTTTACAAAACCCCAGGTGTTTTCTTCACCTTGATTTCGGGAATATACATAGACAGAACCCGATCTGCTGCCGTTCACATCATCACCTGAGGATCCGACAAGTGCGTAATCACCGTCAATAGCTACTGCAATACCAAAATAGTGATCAATATCCGCATCTTCTGCAATTTTGAACTGATGAACAAAGAAATCACATTCGGCAGTGAAACTTCCATCCTCCGAAGTGGCAGTTACAACGGCACTGCCGACACCGCCGGCAGCTGTAACAAGACCGGCTGTCGAAACAGTAACAATGGAAGTATCGCTGCTGCTCCAGGTAATATTAGTATTCTCAGCATCAGCCGGTTCTATAGCTGCAGTAAGCTGATGTTCTCCATCGCTGAACAGGGCGACCTCGGAATAATCCAGACTAATGCCTGTTACCGATACTGTGATGTCCTCCGGATTCTCGCCCTCCGGGCTGACTTCCGGATCAGGGTCGCATGAGAACATAAACAATGCCGCAGCAAAAGCCGAAAGCAGCAGTAAAACTGATATTCTATTTTTCATTTAGTTTTTCTCCTGAAAGTTTTTTGATACTCAGATTGTAGGCTATTCAGGAGAGTTCTTGACGGCAAAAGAGTCCATATGGACTTATTTATGAAAAAGCCGGCCCGTGGGACGGGCCGGCCGAAAACTCAGTTCAATGGTTTTCTGTCTGTGTAGCTTGTGTGAAGCAAATGGTGGGATTTTTCGCCCAGGGGCTTTATAAGATATTCCGAATACAGTTTATGGATATCCGGATTTTCATGTGATTTACGTAATGCCATCTGTCCGTCTACACGGTACAGAGCCTTTATTCTCTCTTCTCTTTTTGCATTGGTGGTTCCATAAGGCTGACCGCCGCCGCCGATACATCCGCCTGGACAGCACATTACTTCAATAAAAGAGTAATCGGAATCTCCGGCTTTTATAGATTCCATAATCTTTCTGGCATGGGAAAGTCCGTGAGCTACTGCAACGTTTACCTTCTGACCGTTGAGATCTACCGAAGCCTCCTTGACGCCTTCCATTCCGCGGACAACATCAAACTCAAGCTTATCAAGCTTCTTCTCTGTTACTACTTCATAAACTGTCCGGAGGGCGGCTTCCATTACGCCTCCGGTTGCACCGAATATAGCGGCGGCTCCGGTTGACATGCCAAGCGGAGAATCATACTCACTAAGTGGAATTGAATCAAAATCAATGCCCTGCGAGCGGAGCATCCTGCCGAGTTCCCTTGTGGTAAGGGCAACATCAACATCCCGCTGGCCGCTGTCGTTCATCTCGGGTCTCTGGGCCTCATACTTTTTGGCGGTACAGGGCATGATTGAAACCACGAATATCTTTTCCGGCGGGATACCGACTTTCTCGGCATAATAAGTCTTCGCAATAGCTCCGAACATCTGCTGGGGAGATTTGCACGAGGATACATGGGGCAGCAGTTCGGGGTAGTTCATTTCAATAAAATTAATCCACCCCGGGCTGCAGGATGTGAGCATCGGCAGAACCCCGCCGTTTGTTATACGGTGAAGCAGTTCATGCCCCTCTTCCATTATTGTAAGATCCGCCGAAAAATCCGTATCAAAGACCTTATTAAAACCGAGGCTCCTGAGGGCTCCGACAAGTTTACCGGTACTGATGGAACCAGCCGGAAGTCCGAACTCCTCTGCGATGGAAACTCTGATAGAAGGAGCGGTCTGGACTACTACGTGGAGGTCCGGATCGTCGATAGCATCCCAGACCTTCTGAGTTTCATCTTTTTCAAAGATTGCGCCTACCGGGCAGGCAAGGACGCACTGACCGCAGAGGACACAGGAAACCTCGGATAACTGCTTTCCGTATTCCGGAGAAACACAGATGTCTGTACTTCTGTTGTGGCTGTAGAGTACTCCTACTTCCTGAACATGATGACAGACTTCAGCGCATCTTCCGCATTTAATGCACTTATTCATATCGCGAACAAGTGAAGTAGTTGAAAGATCGACAGGCAGAAGTTTTTCACTCTTCTCGGCCTGGATATTGGTAATACCGAGCCGGTCAGTCAGCTGCCTGAGTTCGCAGTTGCCGTTTCGCACACATGTGGGACATTCCTGCGGGTGATCGGCAAGTATAAGCTCTACTACAGTCTTAACCGTTTCTCTCACACGGGGAGAGTTGGTTGTGATACTCATTCCTTCCTCAACCGGGGTTGAACAGGATGCCGCCAGATTTTTGCGCCCTTCGACTTCGACAACGCAAACCCTGCAGTTTCCCTTAACCTTCTGGTCGGGATGATGACATAGGCTTGGCAGGGTAATTCCGTTCTGCCTGGCCGCTTCCATTACTGTTATTCCTTCAGGGACTGAAACCCTGGTTCCGTTTAATTTAATTTCCAGCTTTTTCATTATGCAGTCACCCTTCTCTCTTCTTCAGATACATAATCTGTAGCCGCATCAAGATATTCCTGTCTGTAATATTCCAGTGAAGATTTGAGACTGTTTCCAGCGGCCTGTCCGAGACCGCAGAATGAAGCCTCCTGCATTGCACGGGTATAACGTTCCAGTTTATCAATGTCTTCAACAAGAGCTTCCCCGCGCTCGAGTCTCTCAAGGATGATATCAGCCTGTCTTAAGCCCTCCCTGCATGGCGTGCATTTACCGCAGCTTTCATGAAGGAAGAAGCGGACCCTGTTGTTTACATTTTCCAGAATAGATCTCGTATCATCAAGGACAAATACAGCCCCCGAACCGATAGTAATTTCTTCTTCTGCACAGGTTCCGTATTCAAGAGGAATATCAAGCTTATCAGGCGGAACAAGAATGCCGGAAGCTCCTCCTATATTAACTGCCTTTACGGTTCTGCCGGACTTGGGCCCTCCGCCGTATTCATGGATGATATCGGAAATCTTTGTACCGAAGGGGACTTCATACAATCCCCTGTTGTTTACATCGCCTGAAAGTGAAATCAGTTTTGTGCCGGGACTGTCACTGGTGCCGATACTTCTGTACCATTGTGCACCGTTTGACATAATCGACGACAGATTGGAAAGTGTTTCCACGTTGTTTATAAGCGTAGGATGCCCCCAGAGTCCGGAGGTCGTAGGATACGGCGGTTTAAGCCGCGGACGGCCCTTTTTACCCTCTATTGAGTTAAGCAGAGCGGTTTCCTCTCCGCAGAGATAGCTTCCGGCACCGCTGAAAATTTCAAGTTTAAGCGAGAATCCGCTTCTAAGAATGTTTTCACCAAGCAGCCCGCTGTTCTCAGCCTCGTTTATTGCATCCTGTATTCTTGCTCTGGCTTCCGGGTATTCATGTCTTACATAGATATATCCCTGTTCGGTTCCCGCAATATATGCAGCAATTGTAATACCCTCAAGAAGCTGGAAAGGCAGATGAGTCATTATAAACCGGTCTTTGAATGTTCCGGGTTCACCCTCATCAGCATTGCAGATAATGTATCTGAACTTATCGGCAGTATTTCTCACCATGTCAAGTTTAACACCGGTTGGAAAGGCAGCACCTCCCCTGCCTCTCAAACCTGAATCCCTGATAACATCCAGTGATTTGGCAGGTCCCTTTTTAACCGCAGTCTTAAGACCGTTATACCCGCCCCGTGATTTGTATGTCTCAAGATCGACATATTCACTGAAATCAAAATTAAAAATCATCCTTTTTTCATCAACCACCGTTTTCAATTTATTCCTCCGTTGTTTCCCGGATCAGCCTGACAGCTTCCTCCGAATCAAGGTTTCCGTATACCTCATCATCAATCCTAATCGCAGGAGACATATAACAGGCTCCCAGACAGTTAACGCTTTCAAGCGTATACATCCCGTCTTCAGTAGTTTCACCCGGCACTATTCCCAGTTCCTGCTGGATAGCCGCCTGGACTTCCGCCTTTCCCGCGTTTTCACATGGAGCATTTGTACAGATCCTGACAAGATGCCGCCCCCTTGGTTCCAGTGAGATTTCACTGTAGAAGGATGCTGTCGAATAAACCCGGCTTTTTGAGACATTCAATTCACGGGCTATCCGGCTGACTTCGTCCTCACTGACATAGTTCCTGCCGCTGAGGCTCTGGGCATCCAGCAGAAGCTGAAGCAGTGAAGGTTCACTTAAAATGGTTTTCATAATCGACCCCCTTTTTTACTTGCACCATCTTTCACATAAAATAATTTTTATTGCACCATCTAATTATTTTAAAAATTATAAAAACGCTTTTTAATTTTGTCAATAAAATTCTTTACTTCACAACAAATTAATTTTATTGCGCCACGCATGTCATATAGACATTACAGCATTACACAGAGGTAATAAACAAATACAGTTTGGCTCATTAATGTATTGAATTGATGGTTAGGAAAAATTAAATATATTTAAAAAATAAAACTATTTTTTCTTTTTGGGGTAGGTTACCTTGAAATCAACACCGGATTTTTTGATTTTGTAGATTGTATCTTCAAGAGCGGCCTTGCAGGAACCGTCAAATTTTGTAACCTGACTAAGATCAAGAAGGATTTCCTTTCTTTTTTTCTGTGATTCGTGTTCAAGAATATTATAAAGATACTGGTAATTGGGAAGCGTCATTGCCCCGCTTACCCTGAAACGTCCGGGCTTTGTGGAATCCAGCATTATGCTAAGCGGCAGGTTCCATTCTTCCAGCGGAGAAATATCGTGATGCTCGCTTTCATATTTAACAATCAGCTCATTGGTATTCCGCAAACGCTGAACAAGGCCTCTGATTAATTCCAGAAACCAGGTCGGAACGTTATATACGTTATTATAAAAATCTCTTACATCAATAACATGCACTATAGATCTTCGGTCCGCTACAACATCAGCCGAACGTATACCCTCTTTGATAAGAGCCATCTCACCAAGAATATCACCGCTCTCGGCCGTTGCTAGGGTAATCCGGCCGTTTGAAGTTTCTCGGGATATAGTAAAACTGCCGTTCTTGACGTAGTACATTACGTTTTCTATTGCACCCTGTCTTATAAGAAAATCATCCTTTTCAATATTTCTCACCGGGATATCAGTCTTTGACAGGATGTTCTGCAGCCCTTTTATTGAAAGAACCTTGTCACGGATGAGCTGAATATTCTCAATACGGATACGCTGCTCTGCAACATCATGTGATTTTATAAGCGTATATATAAAATTTATTCCGCCCTGATCAATATCGATTACATCGGAAAAGTCCAGAACAAGAGTCCAGTCGGGCCGGACTCTCATTTCCCTGATTTTCTTATTTACAGCCTCTATGGAAGACTCAGAAAAACGTCCTTTCAAAAACAATCTGCGTGTTTTACGATCACTTGCAACGGTTTTAATTCCGTTCTGCTCAGAATCGACCAGAGGTTCTATAACTGGCTGTTTTCCGTCATGACCTGAAATATAATCACTCAGCTGCTCGGTTGTTGTTCGTATTCGGCGGACGAGAACCTTGGCAACCGAGACAGCCCAGGAGGACAGCCCGAAAAGCTCATCATCAAGAATCTCGGAGGGAATTTCATTCACAAGAACATCGGATGCGGCTATTACACTTGCTGACCTCTTCACACCTGTAAGGAAGGACATTTCTCCAACATACTGGCCCCGGCCGAGCTCGGTTATCAGGATGTTTTTCCCGTCCTTCTCAATCATCACATTGACGGTACCGGATCTGATTATGTACATATTCCTGGTTGAGTCGCCAGCCTTGAAGAGAATTTCACCTTTGTTGAACCGAATCAGTCTGGAATTCATACAACAAGAATAATCGAGATCCCGGTTTTTTTCAATTACAGAATAAAAATATGGATTTATAATTATTTTATGAAACAGGCGAAAAATATCAAGAAAGAACCTCATGAGCTGGCAGTTATAGCTCTGGGCGGAAATGCCATAATACGGAAGGGTGAAAAGGGCGATATACATGAACAGTTCGCCAATACCAGGGAATCTATGGGCCCTATAGTAAGCCTTCTAAATAAGGGTTTCAATTTTGTTCTGACCCACGGGAACGGTCCGCAGGTGGGGAATCTGATGCTGATGGTGGACTACGCCAAGGAAAAAGTGCCTGATACGCCTCTGGGGGTTGCTGATGCAATGACTGAAGGTTCGATGGGATACATGATCGAACAGTGTCTGCAGAACATGATGATAAAGGCAGGTATCTGGCGCAATGTAGTAACCATCCCGACGCAGGTACTTGTGGATCAGCACGATCCAGCCCTGAAGAATCCGACAAAACCTATTGGCCCTTTCTACACCGAAAAGGAAGCGAAGTCTCTGGCCGAGGCTACCGGCTGGACAATAAGGGAGGATTCCGGGAGAGGCTGGCGCAGATACGTTGCATCACCCTATCCGATTGATATAGTTGAGAAGGGTGCAATAAAGCTGCTGCTTGAACAGAATTACGTGGTTATAGCCGGAGGCGGGGGCGGTATTCCTGTTTTCTATGAGAAGGATAAGACCCTTGAAGGCATTGACTGTGTAATTGATAAGGATCTGGCCAGCATGAAACTGGCCCTGGCTGTAGGAGCTAAAACCTTCATTATAATTACCGGGGTTCCCCATGTTTCACTTAATTTCGGGAAGCCGGATGAAAAGCATCTGGACCGTCTGACGCTTGCCGAAGCAAGATATTACTACAATGAGGGCCATTTCGGCGTGGGCTCAATGGCTCCCAAAGTGATGGCGGCCATTGAGTTTATTCAGGCGAACCCGCAGCACAAGGTGATAATAACTGACGTTGAGCATCTTGAAGCGTCACTTGAAGGAAGAGCCGGAACCACAGTTGTCGCCTACTAGGAAGACGGCCTGATTAAAAAGCCGCAGAGTCAGTGTCCGGCAGTTCACTGAGCAGCATAGAACAGATCCCGAGGACTCCTGCGTCGTTGATATGCTCGGCCTTTAGAATTTGAACCTTCTCTCCGCTTACTGAAAAGGCCTTCCGCCTTATTTCACGTTCAAGCGGTTTGAGCAGAAAATCACCGAGGTTGCCAAGTCCGCCTCCTATCACCACGGCAGCGGGATTCAGCAGGGGTCACAACATTTGAAATCCCTGTCCCAAGGTATTCAAGCAGATGCTCAAAAGCTTTCACCGCTGAAGACTCGCCTTTTTCATAGAGGATCTTCAGATTTTCAGCCGATACAGAAAATAGCTCTTCGACTGCCTTGCCTGAGGCTAACTTGTACAGTTCTTCGCCGCCGGGAAATACGATGTGACTAAGCTCGCCAGCAGCACCGTGAGCACCCTTATAAACCCTTCCATCTATAATGATTCCGCAGCCTATCCCTGTGCTGATACTTATATACACAAAGTTACTTATATTACGCCCGGCACCAAAGGCAGCCTCACCTGCAGCTGCTGCCCTAGCATCATTTTCAGCATACACAAATGTACCGTAACGCTGCTTAAGGATTTGCCTTATATCTATATTTTTCCATCCCTTTAAATTGGGACAGTCAAATGAAACCCCGGTCTCTGAATCAACAGGACCCGGAAGAGCGATCCCGATTCCGGAGAGATCCGCGGAGGTTATCCCCTCTTCAGCAAGAAGCTTATCAATAGAACCGCAGATATTATCAATTATATCAGCGCATCCCCGCTCAGCCTCAGTGTCTATTCTCAATCTGCCCAGAATTGTGAAATCATCTCCATATTCCGCAAGCACAGAAGCTATCTTGGTCCCGCCTACATCGACGCCAATAATTCTTTTCACAGAAGGCCTCAGCGCGCAGCAAACTGCGGAAGAAACTCTTTATGAGCCTCAAGCATTTCATCAAATAATACTCTTGCCAGTTTATCAGATGCGACCAGCGGATTTATGGCAAGCGCCAGAACTCCGGTATTGTAATCACCCGTGACCGCAGCTTCAGCGGCCGTTCTCTCAAAGGATTTAATCTGCTGTATAAGACCCCTTAACCGGTATGGGAAGTTCGCACCTGACAGCAGTCTCGGGACCATTGCCAGTAATTCGGCAGTTTATCTCGACAGCAGACTCATAGGGAAGGTCGCTTATAGCCCCCCGGTTCATGGTGTTAACTGTCTGTATATCACCCTTATTATTATAAATGGAATTGATGAGGCTGCAGGCTGCATCACTGTAGTAAGCCCCGCCTCGGTTCTCAAGCTGGGCCGGTTTGACATTAAGCGACGGCTCCCTGTAAAGCTCGAAAAGCTCGGTTTCCATTGCCTTAACCTTCTCTGCCCTTGTACCGTTATGCCGATACTCTTCAAGGGCCTCTTTCACCATCTCGGCAGTCTTATAGCTAGTAACGGTGGTAGGGACAGGGCAGAATCTTCAGACCCTTAATAAATTCCGGTTCCCATTCAATAGGCGGAATATTATTCATTGTAATCCGGCCCTTCGATTCTATTATAATATCCGGAATCTGCTCAGAGATATCCTCACCGTCAAGATATGTTTTAAGGCCGAAAACCATGTGATTAAGGCCGGCAAAATCAACTTTCAGCCTTTCGGTATCCACGCCCATAACCCCGGCCAGAGCTTTGTGAATACCAATCGGGACATTACAGAGACCTACAACCCTTTTATGGTCTGAATATCTGAGGAGGGCTTCGGTTACCATTCCAGCCGGATTCGAAAAATTCACAAGCCAGGCTTCCGGGCATAATTCAACAATCTCATCGGCAATTTGAAGAATTACCGGGATGGTCCGGAGTCCAAGAAACAGCCCTCCGGCTCCGTTTGTCTCCTGCCCCAGAACACCGTGTGAAAGCGGAATTTTCTCATCCTTTATCCGGCCGTCCATTCCCCCTACCCTTATCTGGGTTGTGACAAAATCAGCTCCCGGAAGAGCAGCCCGGCGATCGGTAGTAGTGATAATTTTCATGGGAAGCCCTGCCTTATCGACCATCCGTGTTGCAAGCTCCCCCACTGTTTCAAGTTTCTCAAGACCGCTTTCTATATCAACAAGCCACAGTTCTTTTACAGGCAGTTCATCGTAGCGTTTGATAAAACCTTCTACCAGTTCAGGCGTATAGCTTGATCCGCCGCCAATTGTGACTATTTTTAGGCCTTTTTTTTCCATCAGTATTCCTCCGTTGCGGAATTTTCTAAATGTGACCGCACACATTCTAATCATAACAATTATTCTATGTCAACGCAAGACATGAGCTTCGTAATACAAAATCAGAATCAAGAATCACCTCAGCAGGAGTTGTAGACTCACCGGAGATAACCGCCATCATCATGTCAACAGCGGCAACAGCAATCTGCTCCACCGGCTGCCTTACAGTAGTTAAGGATGGAGTAATAAACGATGAATACTGAAGATCATCAAAACCGGCTACAGATAAATCTTGGGGCAGTTTAAGACCTGCATCATGGGCCGCTTTTATCATTCCCATAGCCATATAATCATTGGAACAGAACACTGCAGTAGGAGGATTTTCTAGTTTCATCAACTTATCAAATGCATCATAGCCGCTTTTCAGTGACCAGTCTCCGCAGAATATCAGCTTCTCATCTACCGAAATACCAGTCGCCTCCAGCTGCATTTTATATCCTTTAAGCCTGTCAGATGCGTTTATTTCTTCTATATTACCACTGACGAAGCCTATTCTTTTATGACCAAGATCCAGAAGATATGATACAACACGGGCTGAACTTCCTGTATTATCAACATCAACAAAGCTGAACTTATTTCCCCTGCTTCTGCCCAGAACAACGGTAAAGGGTATTTCATCCCCGGAAAGTTTCTCGAGGAACGGCGCCTCAAACGGGGGGGCAAAAACAATCAGTCCGTCAACCTTCCCTTCTTTATACAGCCTGGAATGATCGGCAGCAGAGAGCTCATCATCATGAAGCGACCCCAGGAATAGACTGTATCCGTTTTGTCTGAGCTGTTTTTCAACCGAAAGAAGGAGTTCAATATAAAATGGTGCTGTAAGAAGATATTCTTTTTTCGGGAGGACTATTCCTATGTTATTGGTTTTTCTGTTATTCAGTGCCCTGGCAGCGGCATTGGGATGGTAACCGAGTTCCTCAATCACCTTAAGGACTCGTTCCTCGGTTTCCTTTTTGACGTTACCGCATTTGTTAACGACTCTTGAAACCGTCATGTATGAAACATTGGCTTTTTTTGCAACATCCTGCTGTGAAACCACCCTGTTCTCCGTCTAAATATTAAAGGTGATCTTTAGGAAAAATAATTTCTACTCCGGCCTCTTTGAAGATGCCGACATACTCATCTGAAATATTACTGTCGGTAATCAGGTACTGGATATCTTCAACCCCGCAGTATTTAGACATGGCAATTTTTCCGAATTTAGATGAATCAGTAAGAATGAAAGTTTGGGGACTTCTTTTAATTATTACCGAGTTGATATCAGCCCTCATCATATCTTTTCCGGTAAACCCGGTATTCTGAGAAAAGCCGTCAACACCGATAAACGCCTTGCTGAAGTTCAGATGCTTAAGACATTCCTTCACAAGATTACCGACAAGACATTCACTTTCCGGCTGATAGATTCCTCCGAGCAGAATAACTCTTCCTTCGGAATTTTTTCCAATCTGCCTGGCTATAAAGGCATTTGATGTAATTATTGTCGTAGTTTTACGCTGCTTGACTATTTCCTGGGCGAGAAGGGAGTTAATGGAACCCGATTCGATGAAGATGGTTTCACCCTCTTCAACATAGGAAACAGCAGTCCGGGCAATGCTGAGCTTTTGCTCATAATTTATACCCATCCGGTGTGAGATGTCATCTGTTTCATCAAGAACAGCACCTCCGTGAACCCTTTTCAGAAAGCCGTTGGATTCAAGAGATGTCAAATCCTGTCTGATAGTTGCAGGAGAGACATCAAGTCTTTCGGCAAGCTCATTAACAGCAGCTTTTTTTCCATCTGACATTATACTTAATATCTGTCTGTGTCGTTTATTCATAATTATTCCAGTGTTAACGCAGCTGCTCCCAGTAATCCGGCGTTGTTTCCCAGCGCAGAAGGTCGGATTTCGATTTTATCATACATCATTTTGTTCACGAGTGACAAGAATTTATGCTCAATCTGATCCAGATAAACCTCGCCGCAATTTGTGAGCCCTCCGCCGATTATAAAGATTTCGGGATTGAGAATCTGAAAAAGGTTATACAGGCCTACACCTACAGCATCAGCCGAATCACCAAGGACTTTCCTTGAAAGAGCGTCTCCCTCCTCAAGGCCCCTCCGCATGGTAAGACCGTCGAAATTATCTACATTCGAAAGATCCACCCCTATCGTTGATTTCTCTCCTGATTCAAGATATTTTCGGTACAAAGCAGGCAGATACTGACCGCTTGAAAGCGACATCATACAGCCGTAGTTTCCGCAGGAACATTGAATATCGGAATGGGGATCAATTATTGTATGACCGACCTCACCCGCAGTACCTGTCATTCCACGGATAAGTTTTTTATCTATTATAATTCCGCAACCGACACCTGTACTTACAGTAAGAAAGATCATATCCGAAAAACTCTTGCCAGCACCGAATCGGAATTCTCCATATGCCTGGGCATTCGCATCATTATCAAGAATTACATGGGTACGGAATTTCCGGGCTACCCGCTCCCGTATCGGATAATTGTTAAAACAGGCCCTGAAGTTACTTGATGTTATTATAAGCCCCTTCTTGTAGTTCACATGGCCTGCCATACAGATACCTATGCCGTGAAGCTCTTCATCTGCAATACCATTGTTATCCATAAGGGCACGGATAAGGCTTATAACCTTATCCGCTATTCCGTCACAGTCCATGTCCTTGTGATCATATATTTTCAGTTTTTCGACAAGGGTGCCGTCTTCAAGAAAGAGCCCGGCAGACAGCTTTGTGCCACCGAGGTCTACTCCGCACAGATATTTTTTCATACAGCCTTCCGGAAAAACATTATACAGCTTCTCTCTTGCGCTTTCTGCTGTAGCTGTCAAGACAAAGGATGGTTACAACAACTATTCCCCTTATTACTTCCTGAATATAGGGGCTGATCCGAAGCATGTTCATACTGTTTTCCATTACTCCGAAAACAAGGTAACCAAGCATGGCAAGCGGCGCTCCGCCGACTCCGCCGGCCAGGGACGTACCGCCGACTACTACAGCACTTATAACAACAAGCGGAATTCGGTCTCCGTAGATTGAATGGCCGGTATTAAGGGTTGAGGAAAGCAGTACACCCGAGAAGGCTGCCGCAGCGCCGCAGATAACATAGGTTGCAGCCTGGATTTTCTTAACACTTATTCCTGAGTACTCGGCAACCTCGAAATCACCGCCGATTGCATAAATATTTCGTCCGAACTGGGTATAACGGAGAAGAAAGTGGGTAATTACAAATACGACAAGCATGATTACGATCGAATTCGGTATAAAACCGAAAATTGTACCATTTCCTATCATCATAAATTCATAGTTGTCAGGTGTAATCGGATGCGCGTCTGTAAGCTGCTGAGCAACACCTGTTAAGACCATTCCCATTCCGAGGGTAATTATAAACGGAGCACATTTCTGATACACAACCAGAAATCCGTTAACAGCACCAATAAGAGCTCCGACAATGACTGCAAGTACTATCGAAAGCCAGATGGGAACTCCTGCGTTCATGAACATTATAGATACGATACCGCCAAGGCAGAGAGTTCCTCCGATTGAGAGGTCAATTCCCTCACCAATAATTACAAGCGTAATTCCGAAAGCAAGAACAATATAGATTGATGCGGAATTAAGCAGATCAAGCAGGTTGTAGCTTGTAAAGAAATATGTGGGGAAAAAGAGCATCAGTATAAACATTGCCAGAATAGCCATTACCGCTTTCTGTCTTGTAAGCTTCTTTAAAATTATTTTACCTTTAGGATAATTATTCATCACCGCGCCTCCTAGTGCTGCCTCTTGGTGTCAAGCCAGATGGCTACGACCAGAACAAGACCTCTCATTACATACTGCATATAAACATCTACACCCAGCAGGTTAAGGCAGTTGCCAAGCAGAATAACCAGCAGTGTTCCAATTACAGTACGTATTACGCTTCCCTTACCACCGAGCAGTGAGGTTCCGCCGACGACTACCGCCATTATGGCCTGGGTTTCATAGCCCTTACCTAGCGTAGGTGATGCCTGCGTTACCCTTGAAAAGAGAATGATACCGCTTAAACCAGCCATGAAGCCGTTGATGGTAAACATGGGCGATGATTCCCTTTTTTACAGATATTCCTGCAAGTCTTGCTGCGGTTTTGTTTCCACCGAGCAGGTTGATTGTGCGTCCGAGATAGGTTTTATTCTGAAAAATATACAGAATTACAAAAACAAAAATAAATATCAGAAATGATACCGAGAATATTCCGACCGTACCTGAACCTATAACAGTGAAGAGTGAATAATCAGCCTCCATGTATGTCAGGTAGTGGGTCACTCCTCCTGTATACAGCATTGCAAGCCCGCCGAAAACGACCATGGTTCCATAGGTGATAAACAGGGCTTCAGCCTGTGTGATAGCACCGCTCACCAGTATCAGCAGACTGTTGATAAAGCCGCACACCGCTCCGGCTATCAGTCCGATTATAAGAGCCGGAACCATTCCAAGAGGTTCGATAAGTGAGTGGGTTATGACAACGACCAGCGGAATTGTTCCGGAAACTGAAAGATCAATAAACCCGCCTATAATCACAAAAGTCATTCCAAGGCAGACCATAATCAGAGGCCCGAACTGACGCATGATATTCGTCATATTTGCAACAGTCGCAAATTTTGGTTTCGACGATTATAGTTACAATGGCCAGTACAGCAATGGCGAAAAGGACCATGTATTCCTTTGAGAACTCAATAATTGCCCTTCTGAATTTTGAATCAGCAACCGGAACTGCTTTTGCTGGTATATTATTTTCGCTCATGATTCTGTCCCTTTATCAATAAACTCAAATGCTTTTTCCATTATTTCATGTGTCGATGCCTTTTCAGGATCAAACTCGCCTGTAATTCGGCCGTCACAGATTGTAAGCACGCGGTTGCTCATATTCAGAACCTCCGGAAGTTCCGAAGATATCAATATTACAGAACCGCCCTTGCTAACTATATCCTTCATAAGCAGATAGATTTCATACTTCGCACCGACATCAATACCCCTTGTCGGTTCATCCATTATCAGGATACGCGGTTCAAGTTCGAGCCAGCGGCCGACTATACATTTCTGCTGGTTTCCGCCGGAAAGGCTTTCAGCCCTTGTTTTAGCCGACGGGGTTTTAATATTAAGAGCCTTAATCTGTCTTTCGGCAATTGCCTTCTCATCGCCCTTTTTAAGAAAACCGAGCTTTGTCGTCATCCTGTCGAGGCTTGCCATTGAGATGTTTGACTCAACACTGAAGGGAAGTATAAGCCCCTGCAGTTTACGGTCTTCGGGAACGAATGATATTCCGGCAGCCTTGGCATCGGCAGGTTCCTTGATTTTAACAGGTTTTCCGTCAATAAGAATTTCATGGCCGAAGGTTTTGTCAGCACCGAAAATAGCCCGGACTATCTCAGTCCTTCCTGCTCCACCAGTCCGACAAAGCCCAGTATTTCACCCTTTTTTCAGCTTGAAGGAGACATCCTTCATTTTTTTGTATTTATTGAGCGTACTTCCATCAGTGTTTCACCGACATTTCTCGGACGCTCGGGAAATTCATTTTCAATTGACCGGCCGACCATCTTGGCAATCATTTCACCCCTGGTTATCTCTCCGATCGGTTTTGTATCTATGACCTTGCCGTCACGCATAACGGTGACCATATCGCAGTAGTTGATATCTCATCGAGTTTATGACTTATATAAATGATAGATATTCCCTGCTCTTTAAGCTGTGCAATAATCCTTGCCAGATGCTTCATTTCATCATCTGTAAGACTGCTGCTCGGTTCATCCATGATAATCAGTTTAGAGTCGAATGAAAGAGCCTTCGCTATTTCAACCATCTGTTTTTCAGAAACACTCAAATCTCCAACCAGGGTATAGGTATCAATTTTTGAACCGATACTGTCCAGAAGCTCACGGGCCTTCGCATGCGTGCCCTTCATACCTTTTAATTCTCTGAAACGGCCCAGAAAAACATTTTCTCCCACCGTCATCGTATTTACGATATTCAGTTCCTGATAAATAATACTAAGTCCCATTTCCATTGACTTATGTGGTGTGGTTGACTTGATATCTTTTCCGTCAAAAGTGATTGTGCCCGAATCTTTAACATGTACTCCTGATAAAATCTTCATCAGTGTAGATTTACCGGCACCGTTCTCCCCTACTATTCCATGAACCGTCCCCCGCCTGACATTAATAGAAACATCATCAAGCGCTTTAACACCGGGAAAGGTTTTATTTATGTTTTCAACTGAAAGAATGTATTCCGGCATCTTATCATTCATTTCTCTCAACCTCTTTCTTTGTAAGCTTTTTCTTTTTTAGATAGATGAGGGAGCAATTCAAAACTCTCTAAGTTTTAAAATTGCTTCTATGAATAAGCCCGTTTAGACATAATCATGTAAAAACGAGCTTATCTCATTTATTTTTACCAGTTAAATCCTACCACTCAGGAGGAGTGAAAGTATCGATATTTGAAAGGTCTACTATATCAAGCGGTATGAAGTTTACAACTTTGATTGATTTGCCGTCGAGAAGGTCTCTGGCGGTCTGCATTTCTATCATTGCCATATTTTCAAAGTTCTGCATAATGGTGACACTCCTGCCGGCCGCTTCTAACCTGGTCGAAACCGGCCCTGTTGCCGTCTACACCTACGATAAATTTTCCGGTCATACCTGCTGCATCAAGTGCATTGAGTATACCTGTTGCACCGCCCGTCCCAGTGACAGAAGATACCGTCAATTTCTTCACCGTATTTTACAATCATGTCTTCCATTATCATCATAGCCTGGTTTGTATCCCACTGCTGACATGCCTTTGTAATCAATTACTTCAAGTTTTGAACCTGCAATTTTCTGGTTGAAACCATCATGTCTCTTGATCTGGGCATCATGTCCTGACTGACCGCCCTATCTCAACAATCTTTGCACCGTTGGGAATTTTGTTCAGGAATGCCTGACCGGCGGCTTCACCAGCCATAAGGTCGTTAACACCTACGAAGAAATCACGTGCCATATCTGCACTTTCTGCAGGAACGTCCGATGAGAACATACCTACAATAACACCGGCTTTCTTAGCTTTTATAAGAGCGGGGGATAACTGCGTTGATATCGTTGGGGTTAACAAATATAGCTGCGAATTTCTGAGCTACAGCATTATTGATCAGCTGGGTTTCAACCTGAGCATCACCCTTACCGTCAAGGATTGTTACGTCAAAATTATATTCAGCTGCATGTTTTTCAAACATCTTTGCTGCAAAAGCCCGTGACGGGTTTGCAATTTCACCCGGAATAAAGGCAACTTTTTCCATTCCGCCGGCAGCTTCCTGCTGACCACCCGCAAATGCCATAGCACCAACCATTAATACTATGCAAATCAGTACAATTACTCTTTTCATTTAAGTCCTCCATTAAAAAATCTGATTCTTAATTAAAATCTAAACCAACCTAACTCTCTGTTGACAAAAAATATGTAAACCTCCTTAATACTGATTTTCAGTGTTTAATCTGTGTCCTTACGGACAAATTCCCTCAATTACTGATACAACAAGTTCATGGTCCTTCCACATCCGGCAGACCGCTGACTGTTACCTGTCCCTATAGGCCCGGTCTCTTTTATTATTATTGGAAATGAACCGCCGAAGGCCGCATATTCATTTCCGTCAATAAAATAGAGCTCATCGAGTGATATTTTCCTTTTCAAGCCAGCAGCCTCTTTCATATAAAGGGAGCTTTTACCGAAGCGGTCTGCAACCCTGCTTTTCCGGATTATCCAAGCTGTCGTTATCAGCTGAGGTTCCTTCAAGCGCGTAATGAAATATCTGCTGTCCATGCTTTCTTATATCAACAGTAACTACTTGTTCCTTGAGACGGGCTTTCTCTACAAGCCTCAGTCCAAGCTCAAGCGCCATTGAATTCGAAAAAGAACTGAATTGAAGCTCGGAATGCTCTTCGTCTCTGGCTTTCAATATGTTACTCATCTTCCATCTTTCGCCTTGATTTTTTCTTTCGAATGATAGTAATTTTTTATCGTATGTGATACAATACACCATCAAATTACAGTTGTCAAATTTTATTTTCAAGGATTTACCCTTTTAATTGCCAAAATCAGGGTGTTCTGGTAAAAATATCCAAATGAGGTTTAACAGATGAACGGAATAGTTTTTGATTTTAAAAAATTTGCGGTGCATGATGGTCCGGGAATAAGAACAACACTTTTTCTTAAAGGCTGTCCCCTCGGCTGCCTCTGGTGTCACAACCCCGAAGGTATAAATATCAAACTCAGTCTCTGGTTCTTTGAACGTAAGTGCATAGCATGTAAATCCTGTGTCGAAGCCTGCAGCTTCGGGGCGCTCACAGCCGCATTACCCGGAGAGCCCTTTATAAAAATAGATCATGATAAATGCACACGCTGCGGCGACTGTGTCGCAGCATGTCCCACAAAGGCACTCAGCTTCGACGGATACTATATGTCGGTTGATGAGGCCGTAGAAGACACTGCTAAAAGACCGGGAATTTTATGAAACATCCGGGAGGCGGTATTACAATTTCCGGCGGTGATCCCGTTTTTCAGCCTGATTTCAGCAAAGCGGTATTAAGCGCATGTAAAGCGAAAGGTGTTCATACTGCAATAGAATCGTCCATGTTTACAAAGCCTGAAATTCTTTTAAGTTTTAAGGAATGTACCGATCTTTTCATTGTTGATATAAAAACTGATTGATAACGAGATGCATAAAAAGTACACAGGAACCGATAACCGCATTATTCTTGAAAACTTCAAAAAACTTTCGGCTGTCCATTCCGAAATACTTGTACGTATACCTCTGATACCCGGAATAACGGCAACACCGGAAAATGTTGAAGCTGTGGCTTCCTTCGTATCAGATAATGCACCTGGAAACGTCGCTTGAGCTGATCAACTTTAATCCGCTTGCTGAAAGCAAGTACCATACGATGGACAGGGATTATCAAGTACTCAAGGGGCTTGCCCCCCTTACCGAAGAGGAACTGGATGAACTGTACTCAATTCTTGAAAGATATGAGCTGAATCCGGTCAGAGAAAAAAAGATTTAGCACTCATATAAATAAAAAAAGCTGAGCAGAACGACCTGACTCAGCTTTTTTTCTGCAGACTGTTTACATGGTCTGCTCTGTCCTTGAAATAATATCATTCTGGGTTTCGGTTGAAAGATTGGTGAAAAAGGCAGAGTACCCTGCAACCCTGACAACAAGATCGTTATACTCCTCAGGTTTCTCCTGAGCCTCAACAAGGGTTTCCTTATCAACAATATTGTACTGTATATGCCAGCCCTTGAGATCATCAAAGAATGTATGCAGCATTGAAATCAGTTTTTCCCTGTTTGCGCCTGAATCAAGAACTGCAGGGGTGAATTTCTGGTTTAGCAAGACTCCGCCGAGGATTCGGTCAGTCGGCAGCTTTCCGATGCTCTGAAGCACTGCGGTCGGTCCGCATCTGTCAGCGCCGGCTGAGGGTGAGGCTCCTTCTGCAAGCGGAGTCCAGGCCTTTCTTCCGTCGGGTGTTGCCGGAACTATTGCACCTGAGGGAACATTACTTGAAATACTGGAGGTACCGCCATAATAGCGGCAGCCGATTGCAGGACTGCCTTTTCTGATGGTACTGTATTTTTCAACCTCATCGAGATATTTATCATAGGCTTCACCAAGCAGATTATCTACATAATCTTCATCATTTCCGAATTTCGGGGCAAAGTTAAGAAGAATCTGCCTCAGCTTCTCACCTTCCTGGCCTGCAAAATCGTTTTCAATCGCATTCATAAGTTCCGACGGACTTATACGCTTTTCTTCAAATACGAGCTTCTTTATTGCAGCAAGAGAATCTCCAAGGTTGGCTATTCCAACCTGAAGTCCCGATTCAAAATCATATTTACTTCCACCTTCATGTATTGTAAGGCCCCGATCCAGACAGTCATCGGTAAAGGCTGAACATAGAATATCGGGAGCTTCATCCCGCAGGACCACATCAATTGCGGAATCTATGGCAACACCGGCCTTTGCAAAAAACCTTACCTGTTTTTCCCAGGCATCCATTACCTGGCTGAAATCGGTAAAATCGGTAAATTTTCCGGTACCGCTGCAGAAAGTTTTTCCACTTACAGGGTCTTTTCCATCATTAAGGGCTGCAAGGAAAACCCTCATAAAATTGAGAAAATGCTTTCCGGTACATCTGTATCCCCACTTACCAGGCACCGCTGTCTCAATACAGCCTATGGCCGAATAGTCCCAGGCATCTTCGGGTTCAACTCCCAGGTCAAGGAATGAGGGGATTACTATTGAGTCATTATTGAAAGCAGGCATCCCGAAGCCCAGCCGGATTACCCTGATGCATTCACGTAGAAACTCGTTGTCAATTCCCGGATGAAAACGAACTGAAAGATTCGGCTGAGTCAGTTTTGTCTCGCCTACTGATTTAAGAATCAGGAAAGACAGTTCGTTTGCTGCATCTGAACCGTCCTGAAGCTGACCGCCAATCGTCACATTCTGATAAAGCGGTCCGCCGGCAGAAAACCGGGTATGCGACCAGGAGCGGATCTTTTTGATACTTACAAGTTTGAGCCAGAGGTTTTCTAGAAGCTCCATCACCTCATCATCATCTATCAGTCCTTTATCCGCATCCTCTTTATAGAAGGGATACAGATACTGATCCATCCTTCCAAGTGACAGCGAATGTCCGTTGCTCTCTATCTGAAGAACTAACTGCACAAAATATGTCAGCTGAAGAGCCTGGTAGAAAGTCTCGGGTTTACCTGCAGATATGCTGCGGCAGTTCTTTTCTATTTTTTCAAGCTCTGCTTTCCGCTGCTCATCAGCTTCGGATCGGCTCATTTCCAATGCAAGGTCTGCAAAACGGAGTATAAAATCCTGCATGGCTTCGAGGCTCATTATGACCGACTTGTAAAACAGCCGCTTTTTAATATCCTCGCCTGATATAAAATCCGAGGTTTCAAGTTTATCTGAAGCCTTTTGCTTAAACCACTCCAGTCCGTTTTCAAGAATGAGCCTGAAATGAGCGGCTATGTGCGCATCACCGGAGGTCAGATTTCCTTCTGCACGGATTATTCCTGTTTCGTGAATTTCAAGCAGTTCTTCCGCCATCATTGCACGGCCCTTATCAAGGGTTGTTTTATGCTCCCAGTATCTGCAGAGTTCCAGAAGCTCTTTTTTTATTTCATCTGAGGGGTAGAAGGCGTCGCCGCTTCTTTTCTCAAACTCATCGATTTCTTTTTCAATCCACTCAACAGCATATTCAGGGAAAATCGGAGCAGCATAAATAGCAGAAGAATGGTTTCCAACTATCAGATCTTCCGGTTCAATCCTTATGCTCATATTCTCCAAAGTATCCCGGAGTGCATGAGCTCTTTTTATAATTACCGGTTTGTCTTCGTGCTTTTTATAGGCTTCAGTATAAAAACGAGCCCTTTCAATACACACCGTAGGTTTAGTTTTGAGAATTCTGTCTCTGTAGCCGCTGATTCTGCCAGTCATAATAGCTCCAAATATTTTTGTATTTATAGTATTTGCTTTTCATATGAAAGTCAATAAATCATAATTGCAAATTCTAAATATTAGCCTTTTAATATACTTTCATCCTCCTCTTTACCTATTTTCAGGGCCAGGCTACTGCAAAAACAGGGTAATATGAATTGCTTTTATAACATTACAGAATTATTAAGATTGACAAGCCTCTTTCACTGCCTTATCATCTTTATACGAAAGTATTATTTTTTCATTTACACTTTTTATATTTTCTTTCAAACAAAACAGGAGAGCAGTTATGAAGGAACAGAATTATCTGGATAATCTGGTAGGCGTATTCGGCCATCCGGCAGCAGAAAACCCGGGAGTAGTCATACAGGAGGCTGCATTTAAAGCTATGGGCCTTGAACGCTGGCGCTTTCTTACAATTGATGTTGACCCAGGAAAGCTTGCAGATGCAATAACAGGACTGAAGGCCATGAAAATGAAGGGCATAAACTGCACAATCCCTCATAAAATAGAAGTGCTTAAATATCTTGATGAAATATCTCCAAGTGCAGAGCTTATTGGCGCAGTGAACATGATAGTAAACAACGACGGCAGACTTTTTGGGGAAAACACTGACGGCAAGGGCTTCATGGAATCACTCAGAAACTCCGGCATCTCTCCTGAAAACAAAAAGGTTTTAATTCTGGGCGCAGGCGGCGCCGCCCGCGCAATATCAGTCGAACTGGCCTTTGCCGGAGCAGAGAGGATAACCATTGTTAATATCCCTAAGGATGAAGCTCTTGCAGTATCACTGATAGAAACACTAAAGACCAAAACAAAGGTTGCTGCGGACTATGTACCGTGGACCGATAATTTTTCAGTCCCGGCAGACACCGAGATTCTTATAAACGCAACCCCCATAGGACTCTATCCTGATGTTGATGAAAAGCCTCCTATCAATTATGATTCAATCCTGCCTGCCATGTATGTTCAGGATGTAATTCCAAACCCTGCATACACTCCCTTTCTGGACGAAGCCAAAAAGCGGGGTGCCGGATGGAGCACCGGCATGGGAATGCTTATCAATCAGGCGGCAATCAATATAAAGATGTGGACCGGCAAGGACCCTGACAAGGAAGTTATGACAAAAGCTTTTCAGGAAGTCATAGGCTGAGTCCGTAAAGGATACAATTTGAAAAGGATTTTAGTAACAGGCAGCAGAGGATTCGTAGGCAGCAGGTTTATCCGTGCCTACGGTGATATTTTCAGCATTACCGGGACATCATCTACCGAACTGGATCTTAAAAACTACAGTGCAGTGCTTGAGACCTTTAAAAACGTAAAGCCTGATATCGTACTGCACACATCAGCAATCGCCCAGACCGCATACTGTAATGAGAATCCTGAACTCTGCCATGCAGCCAATGTAGATGCTTCGGTAAATATTGCGAAGGCATGTGATATCTCCGGTTCAAGAATGGTCTTTCTAAGCACAGAGCAGGTGTTTAACGGCAACAGTCTCCCTGGACCCTACATTGAAAAAGATACAGCAGAACCTGATACGGTATATGGTCAAAACAAGCTTGAGGCCGAAGTTCAGATCCAGTCAGTCTGCGGCGACAGCCTTATACTCCGGCTTACCTGGATGTTCGGTGTACCGGAATACGGAAGCCCCGTATCGGAAAATATTCTCTGGGGGACACTGAAAAACATCATGAAAGGAAAACCTTTCAAGGTTCCGGACAACGAATACCGGGGACTTACAAATATCGACGATCTCATGAGGGAATTCAACAGAATTCTGGAACTGCCTGCCGGAATATATCACACAGGTTCAGAAAACAGCCTCAGCAGATATGAAACAGTGCGCCTCATCTTCAATGAAACAGGCCTGGGGGATAGATTTGACGAACTTGTAATCAGGGATACTGAGAAGTACAGGGATGCGGCGAGGGATATAAGACTTGATACAACAAGGCTGAAATCATCCGGTATTACATTTCCTGAAAGCCCTGAAGCACTGGCCTCCTGCATCAGAAACTACAGCCTTATCTTCTGATTGATTGGATCGGGGTTCCCGGTATATTATCTGTTTATGGTAAATCCCGATCTTCTTGAAAAAGATATCGAAAAAAGCGGAATATTCTCATTCTCCAGATCAGCCGGTCCAGGCGGCCAGAACGTCAACAAGGTCAACAGCCGGGTAACTCTCACTGTTCCGGTTGAAGAAATCTATTCACTCAGTATTGAAGAGAAAGCCCGTCTAAGAATAAAACTGGCAGGAAGAATAAACACAAAGGATGAACTGTTCATAAGCGTCCAGCAGGAACGCTCCCAGCTCCGTAACCGTGAAATCGCAGTAGAAAACCTAACTCTGCTAATCTGCGACAGCCTTCGAAGAAACAAGAAGCGAAAAAAAACAAAGCCCTCACGCGCCGCTGTCGAAGCCCGAATAGCCGACAAAAAACGGCGCGCCGGCATTAAAAAGAACCGTAACTTCAGTAACGGAGATTATTAATCTCTAAATGTACTTCTTCAGAAGTCCTGTTTTTTCATTGAACTCCCTGATTTTATCATCCCACTCATCTGCCTTGGAGAACTGGTCAGTCCAGTAGGTATCATCGTACCACTGAGCATTCAGCTCTTCGACTGTCTTGCCCTGCTGTTCAACCCAGGTAAAATACTTCAGATTATGCATGCGCTTGCGCTCATAATAGGTAGTCTCAATCATGTTCTCAGTGCCGCAGCCCATAAGATATCTCTCATAGCATACTGCGGCCTTCTCATGACTGTATTTGCCGTATTTCTGATCATACTCGGCCAGCCTGGACTGATACATCTCCATAGAATCGGTCGCAAGAGAGAATACGGTATCATTCCCGTTCATCTCATAGTACTTGGCCATCTTGACCGCCCCGAGCATGTTTGCAATTGAGGAGATTCCCAGGTATGGAAGTCTGGCAATTACCTCATCGGCAACACCCTTCTCTTTCAGGTAAGCCTGACCTTCTTTCTCATTGAACAGCCGCATTATTCTTATGACAGCTTCATCATCTATACCGGCCGCCATATCCGTATTTTTAAGATTATGAACCCATGGTACATGCTTGTCGCCAATCCCTTCGATTCTATGGCCGCCGTAACCGTTGTACAGCAGAGTCGGGCATTGAAGCGCCTCACCGGCGCAGATCTTAAGCTGGGGATATACCGTTTTCAGATACTCTCCGGAACCAAGAGTGCCGGCAGAGCCCTGGGTCAGGAACAGAGCACTCAATCTCTGGCCCGGCTTTTTATTATTATTAAAAACTTCCTCCATCGCAGGTCCGGTAACAGCGTAGTGCCACATCGGGTTGCCAATTTCTGAAAACTGGTTAAGGTTTACTATCTGATCGCCGCGTTCGGCTTCAAGCTCCTTGCACTTGTCATATATCTCTTTTACATTGCTTTCACAGCCATGGGTTGCAAAGACCTCTGCACCCAGATTATGAAGCCAGTCAAAACGCTCTTTGGACATCTCTTCGGGCAGAATGGCAATTGAATCACAGCCCAGCAGGCATGAATTGTATACTCCGCCCCGGCAGTAGTTTCCAGTAGACGGCCAGAGAGCCTTCTGCTCAGTCGGGTCAAAATGGCCTGAAACAAGCTTCTCTACAAGGGGGCCGAATGTCGCGCCGACCTTGTGGGCACCGGTCGGAAAGAATTTTCCTATGAGCAGAAAAATCCTGGCTTTCACTCCTGTTATCTCTGAAGGTATCTCAATATAGTTTACGTCTCCGAAACCTCCGCCCCTTTCAACCGGTTCATTTTTCCATGTTATCCTGAAAAGGTTCAGCGAATTAAGATCCTGCATTCCGACATTTTTAAGCTCATCCGTAATCCCGCCGGGTATCAGTTCAGGATTTTTCATCTGTGCATAAGTAGGGATTATAATATTTCTTTCCCTGCATCTTTTAATGGTATTTTCCAGGACCTTGTCGCTTGATTTCATCATCAACCTCTCTGTATCAAATAATATTTTAGTTTAACACAGCTTATTCAGCACAGCAACGATGAAAATATCTGCAATTTTTACACATAATATTTACATTAACATTAATAATTATTGTAAATATTTAGCTATACACAATTTTATTGCGACATACATTATGCAGTATTATAATTGAAGCAGGAGGTTCCCCATGAGAATCCTGATCGCAGACAGTCTGTCTGAAAATGCCGAAAAAAAACTGAAATCCGCCGGTATGGAAGTCACCTCTGAACCTGGACTTACTGCCGACATCCTGCCGGAAAGAATTCAACCCTTTGACATCCTTATCGTCCGCTCAACAAAGGTAACTGCGGCGACGATAGAAGCAGGCAGAAACCTCTCGCTTATTATCAGGGCCGGTGCAGGCGTCAATACAATAGACCTGGCAGCAGCATCAAAGCTTGGAATCCATGTTGCAAACTGTCCGGGCAAAAATACAGCCGCCGTAGCCGAACTTGCAATGGGCCTGCTGATAGCTGCCGACCGGAATATTGCTGCCTGTACCGCCGATTTAAGAGCAGGAATATGGAACAAGAAACTTTACAGCAAGGCAGGAGGACTGAAAGGCAGGACACTGGGCATTATAGGGATGGGAGCAATAGGTGCCGCGGTTTCAGAAAGAGCAAAGGGTTTCGACATGAAAACCGCCGCATGGTCGAGAAGCCTCACTCCAGAAAAAGCAGAAGAGCTCGGCGTAGAATACTGCAGCACACCAGAAGAACTCGCAGAAATCAGCGATGCGGTATCGGTACATCTGGCAGCCTCGGCTGAAACCGTCCACTTTATCGGCAGCAAGTTTTTCAGTGCAATGAAACCGGGCAGCATCTTCATAAATACATCCAGAGGTGAAATAGTAGATACAGCGGCCCTGAAGGAAGCAGTCAAAGCCAGGGGTATAAAAGCGGCTCTTGATGTATACGAAGATGAACCCTCCACCTCATCAAAAGAGTTCATAGACACTGAACTTGCCGGGCTGATTACCGGAACACACCACATAGGAGCGTCTACAACACAGGCCTCTGAGGCAATTGCAATGGAAACAGTACGTGTCATATCAGAATACCGTCGTACAGGAATTCCGCCTAACGTAGTTAACCTCAGAAACAAACCGGAAAATGATATAAACCTGGTTGTAAGACATTTCAACCACGTCGGAGTACTTGCAGGCGTGCTGGATGAAATAAGAACAGCCGGTATAAACATAGAGGAAATGCAGAACAGCATATTCGAGGGAGATAAAGCCGCGGTATGTACAATAAAACTTGATGATATGCCCGGAGAGCAACTGATAAAATCAATCGCAGAATCAGAACATATCATCAATATTTCGGTTAAATAATCAGCCGGCGGCGGACAGGAAGTCCCTTATCTCGACGGTACGGCCGATGATGACATGACCGGTTTCCGGCAGCAGATTTATTTGAGCCCCTGAAACAAAGGTTCTCAGCCTTTCTGCTGATTTTTCAGTATCAAGCAGAACATCATGATCACCGCCGAAGTACTGGACGGGCATCTGAAGTTTCTGGAGCTCTTCATCAGTAAAGACAGGTATGGGTGCGGTCATCGGTATATAATTCTTTGACACAAGACGCCCGAATTCGGCCGCCTCTTCCCCTGTATCGGTATTGTAGCGTATAAGCCTGTCAAGTTTTTTAGCGCCGCGCTCACCAAAAAGCATTAGCGGCAATGCTTTAAAGATGAAGCTCAATCTTGAAGGAGCAAGCCCGGAGGCTGTAAGAAGGCTCAGAGCCCTCACCTTTTCGGGAAACATGATCGCATACTGCAGGGCCGCGAATCCGCCGAGAGACTGGCCGACTATATAGACTTTTTCGCTTCCTCTACAGTATTCAATTGTATTCTGCAGCCAGAGTCTGAATTCTTCACTGCCTGGAGCGAAGCTGAAATCAGAACTCAAGCCCGGCTGTCCCGGAATATCGATTGCATATACACTGAAAGAGCCGGCCCACAGTTCCACATCCCCCATCCAGGCAGCACTGTTGCTGGATGAACCATGAAGCAGAATTAAAATTGGAGCGTCTTTCCTTCCGCATTCGATTATATGGGTCATAACTGTACTTGCACCTGCACCGGCCTGATTTATTTCTATCGGAACAACTTTCCGGCTGTGCTCCATCGGCCAGTTCTCAAGGATTTTTCCATATTCTGAATGAACCTCAGCCTTCCCTTCAGGGGATCTGAAAACAGATTTACTCATCATTCTGAACTCCCAGCAGCGGTTCAAGCATTTTCATGATGCTGCTTATAAACGAAGGGTTTCCATACAGAATAAACCTTGCCGTCCCTGTTTCCGGGTCATGAATAAAATCATATCGGGTTTTTCCCCAGGAAGGATCCTTACAGTTAAGAAGGGCGATTATTGTATTAGAAATCCGGGAAGCCTCAGCTCTGCCGGCCTCAGAAAGTTCTATTACAGCAGAAACCCTTACACGATCACTGACAGGCTCTTCAGTCCGGACATTTGGAATTTCCGGCTGCACATCAGTAAGTTCTGCATGGGTATAGTCTTTCAACGCATCGGTACTCACCTTCCAGGCACGGCCGATTTTAACAGCGGATATCTTTCCCTCACGTATAAATCGCTGAACAGTCTTCTCATGAAGGCCCAGAAGTTCAGAGATCTCACTTACAGAATATAGCTTATTTTCCATAACAGGCTCCTTATGCTACCCAACATTACCTATTATTCCCAACAAAGTCAACAATCTACAGAGCACTCTGAAATGATTTTTCTGAGTTAATCGAGTATACGTTTAAGTTTTTTTTCTAACAGGTATGATTATATCTCTTTCTGACTGTTACCCAGATGCTTAAGTGCCTGAGGGACTGTCCACCCTTCATGTACAACACCGGCCATTGCTTCAATCATTACAGCCGGATTCCGGTACTGCCAGATATTACGCCCCATAGCTATACCGGCTCCGCCCGCCTGAACGGAATAATAAACCTCAGTCATAATCTGTTCGATACTGTCGGTCTTTGCTCCGCCGAGAATCACGATAGGAACAAGGCAGCCCTCAACAACCCGCGAAAAAAGATCGGGATCGCCGCAGTAATAGGTTTTCACAACATCGGCGCCTATTTCAGCAGCCGCACGGGCGGCAAGTTTAACACCGTCGGGATCGGAAGGCTTTCTTTCGGCTCCGGCAGGGATTGCCTCAATAAGCATTGGAAGTTCCCACTGTTCGCAGCTGTCAGCAGTCAGAGAGGCCTGTCTGGTAAAATATCCTTCCCGGGGATGTCCGAATTTAACGGTTACCGCTGCACCGCAGGCACCGAAGCGCAGGGCGGTCTCGGCAGTTGATATCATCTCTTCCTCAAATTTACCGCCAAGTACGGTAAAGCCGCCGGTAAGACGCAGAATCAGACCCAGTCCCCTGTCGAAGGAAGCTGCTGCAGCACGTGCAAAACCCCGGGTTGTTAAAACTGCATCAGCTCCGGAGTCGGAACAGCAGGATATAAGTTCACCGGGATGATTAATGCCCTCCATAGGTCCGGCAATACCTCCATGATCGATAGCAACGACTACCGTCCTACCGGTATCCTTGCGGAATATGGAATTCATCCTTATACGTTTACCAGTATTCATTTACACCCCTTTATTTAACCGAGAGTTTTTTAAAAATATCCTTAAGCGAAGTATAGGATTCCCTGTATATCCCAAAGAGATCATCATAGAGCTGCCGCTTACCGGAATCGGGAATATATTCACCTGTTATCCGGACAATCCTGTCCGCTGTTTCTGCAAGGTTGTCTGTTTCACCGAGAGCTTTCAAAGCGACAGCGAGATCACCCAGAAGTTCCGATTCAAAAGATTCCGGAACAAGAAGCCTTCTGCCGGATATATCAGCCTTAATCTGATTCCACATGGGGTTAACAGCAGGACGCCCGGTAATCCTAAGCTCTTCAACTACAGAATCATTCTCTTCCATAACGCTGATTACATCCCGAATTGCAAAACCTGTAGACTCAAGCACCGCTCTCACGAGGTCTCCGCGCCTGTGCTGCAGACCAAGGCCTATAAAAGCCCCACGGGCGAATGGGTCCCAGTGCGGGGCACGTTCTCCCGAAAGGTAGGGCAGAAAAACAAGCCTGCCGGCTCCGGCCGTTGAAGATTCAGCCTCACGGACAACCGCTTCAATTCCGGAATCAGTTTCAAAAGCTGTCTGCTTTATCCACTCCAGAGCCTTTCCAGAAGTTGAGATTATACCTGAGACATTAAACCAGGGCTCAATCACGTGACCATACCCCATAAGCCTCGGGTCGGTGATATATTTTTCTGTACACAGGTTAATGCCTTCAGAGGTTCCGCAGCGGTCACAAGCTCGTCCCGGATACACCGCTCCGGTCCCCAGGAGAGATACAACAAAGTCCGGCCCGGCTGATATTACAGGTATCCCCTGAGGCAGATTCGATTCAGAAGCTCCCTTTGCTGTAATCCGGCCTGTAATATGACCGGGTTTTACAAAATCAGGAAATTTTGACTTATCAAGTCCAAGCCGTCTGATTAGCTCAGGGCTCCAGAAATATTTTTCAAAATGCAGTCCCGGCAGAATAGTAACAGCCTCTCCGGTGAGACGAAAAACCACTGACTCCGGGCAGGACAGAAACCAGGCTGTTTTATCGTAAACTTCCGGAAGATTATCTGAAATCCAGAGAGCCTTTGGAAGGTAGAAGCTGGGATCTATACGGAAATCATTCACTGAAGCAATCCGGTCGGACTGAACTGTTCCGCGCCTGTCCATCCAGCTCATTACAGGCTTTAAAAAGCTACCTCCAATATCAACAGGAACAAGAGTCGGTCCGTTTCCGCTTACAACCAGTGCGCGGGGAGTCTCACTCACTCTGCTCAGCAGTTCTGTCGAAACAGAGGCTATAGCACTCATCCATTCATCGGGGTCAGCTTCATGATGACCGGGCGACGGAACCGAAGAGCACAGACGCCTTACAGCCAGAGAGACTATCCGCCCGGCCTCACCCAGAAGTGCCGCCTTGAGGACTGTTGTTCCTATATCAATTGCAAGGATCATAATTCAGTACCAAGAAGAACCCTTTGGGTGTCAGGACTCATAGCCGCCTTTATTCCTTCCTCAAGCCCGTCAAACCCGACAATCCGGCTTATAAGGGGTTTCACATCAATCTTTCCGAATGACAGCATTCTTGATGCCTGCAGGAAATCCGTCTCGGTCCGGCCTTCGGTACCGGTTACAGTTATTTCATTTCTATGCAGATAATTCAGATCAACGGGTAGCGTCGGCTTATCCATAGTGTAGGCTGTATAGATATTCACCCGGCCGTCTTTTCGGATGGCAGAGAAAGCGTTTTCAAGCGCTGAAAAGGCAGGGCTGGCCACCACACAGGCATCAGCCCCGACACCTCCGGTGACATCCATTATAACTGAAACAATATCCTGTTTTGACGGATTAACAGTTAAGTCCGCTCCCATCTCAGACGCAAGCGCCAGCCTTACATCATCAACATCCGAAACAGTAACCCTGGCGCCCATAGCAAGAGCAGCCTTTAAATGCATCAGCCCCATGGGACCGGCACCAATAATCAGAAGATCCTCGGAAATCTGAAGATCAATCTTCTTCAGAGAGCGTATACAGCAGGCAAGGGGCTCGGTGAACGCAGCCTGCTCAAGCGGAAGCTCCGAAGGGACTTTATACAGTTGTTCGGGCCGGAGGGCAGCCAGCTCAGAGAATCCGCCGAGGGGTTTCAGCCGCCGGTCAAAGCGATTGAGACACATATTGCTCTGCCCCCTGCGGCAGTAATAACACTCATGACAGCGGTAAACCATATCTATAACTACGTGATCACCGGGTTTGATCGAGGTAATCACATCATCACCTACATATTCAACTATTCCGGAAGCTTCATGACCGGGGACGATGGGATAGTATATCTTCATTTCACCTGAATAAAGTCTCTGCTCAAGTGTGCAAATACCGCAATATTTTATTCTTACAAGGACCTCAGTTGATTTTGGGACCGGGTCAGCAGCATTTACAATTTCTATACTGCCTGGAGCATTCAGGACCGCTGTTCTCATTTAAAATCTCCACTTCTGCTAATCTTATCATAATCAGTTCTTCCTGTGTTTAAATGCAGACACAAGAACCATGGCAATAACAGTAATGATGTAGGGAAACGCGAGAATAAAATCTGCCGGGATGTGAATAAAACCCTGGGCATAATTGGAAAAACTTTCTGCAAGACCGAATATAAAAGCCGCCCCGAGAATCCCTATCGGGGTTTTACCGCCGAGATAAATCACTACAAGGGCTATCCAACCCCGCCCTGCTGTAATATTTGGTACATAGGCTCCTATCTTAAGCGTAAGCACAGCACCGGCAAGCGCACATGTCAACCCTGAAATAAGTATGGCGGACATCCTGTAGTGGACAGGGTTCAATCCAAGCGCCTGCATGGCATGAGGATTACTGCCGGCAGCCCTGAGCCTGAAACCGTAGGGGGTTTTGTAAATAAGCAGGTATGAAACCAGCACACTCAGCCAACCCAGGTATACAAGGTTATTATGACCCAGCAGAAGATCTCCAAGAACCGGAATACCGTGCAATGAAGGAATATTGAGAACTGGAAGATCAGGCAGGTTGGAGAAGGTCAGAACTCCCTTTGTACCGAAAATATGAAATGAAAGAACTGTAGTAAGTCCGGTAGCGAAAAGGTTAGTGGCAAGGCCTGTGATGAAAACATTGGCCTTCATATATAGTGTTACCAGTCCGAATACAAGTGAAAGCAGCACTGTAAGCATCATCCCCGCCAGTATTCCCAGAGCAAGGCTTCCGGTTGCGGCAGTAAAAATTACACTGAAAAAAGCTCCGGTAAGCATAAGCCCTTCAAGGGCAATGTTCAAAATTCCGGCAAGCTCGGTAAGCAGTCCGCCTACCGCAGCCAGTAAGAAAGGGGTCATTATACTGACTGAATTATGGATAACCGGAAGGCTGAATTCTCCGCTGTTCAAACGTAAGCCCTCCTGTATTTGAGCAGGTTATAGATAACCTTGGATGTTATAAAAAAGAAGATAACAGCCTGTGCTATTGTAGCCACTTCAATGGTAATATCAGAGTTGATCATCGCCGATTTTGCACCGGCTTCGATGAAGGCAAAAAACAGGGCTGCCGGAACAACAGCCGCCGGATTATTACCTGCAATCAGAGCAACAGCAATACCATTCCAGCCGATACCGCCTGAAAAACCTTTTAGACTCATATGATAAGTACCAAGAACGGACAGGCTGCCTGCCAGACCATGGAAGCCTCCGCTTATAGCCATCGGCAGGACCATGTAGATACCTGTATTAATTCCGCCATAGGCGGCAAACTTCGGATTAAGACCGCAGATCCTCATTTCATACCCGGTTCTCGTCCGGAAAAGAATAAAATATGCGGCTGCAGCCGCAATAACCGCAATTATCACACTGGAATTGAGATTGGACGGCGGAAATATTTTAGTCAGCCAGAAACGAACATCGACAGCAGGGGTGGTAAGCAGATTACTGGCGGTATCGTTAAAAACCCCGGTTATCAGGTAATCAACCACGTATATTACCGAAGCGGAAATCAAAAATGATGAAATAAGCTCATCGGTTCCCCATTTCATTCTGAAAAAGCCGGAGAAGCCGGCTATCAGAGCGCTGACAATGACTGCAGAGAAGACCGCAAGAACGATTCCAGAGGGTCCGGGCAAGCCGGGCAGAAGCAGAAGAACCAGAGTTGCGGTAAATCCGCCGGCATAAACCTGCCCCTCACCGCCCAGGTTATAAACCGAGCTTCTGAAGGCAAATGAAATGCCTAGCCCTGTCAATATCAGGGGAACTGCGGCATTAAGCATGTTTCCGAAGTAATATTTATTGGTAAATGGTCCCGCAAAAAAATAGTATATAGTTTCAGACGGAGTCCTGCTGAAAACAAAGATAAGAACCAGTAGAACTATAAAGGCTGCAGCTATGGTAATCAGCGGCGAGGCAAAAGCTACAGCTGTATTTCTGCACAATTTCTTCAAAGTTCAGCCTCCTTCAGGCCCATCATATATTCACCTATCAGCTCCCTGTTCAAATTCTCCGAATTAGGTTGCTTAAAAACAAAACGGCCCCGGTACAGCACCATAACGGTATCCGACAGGGTTAGAATTTCATCGATATTAGAAGAAATGAGAATAACAGCAACACCACGCTCCCTCATTTCAATGATTCTTTTATATATATACTCACTGCTTGTGATATCCAAACCCCAGGTGGGTTCAGCAAAGAGTACAACATCTCCGGCTGAATCAAGCTCTCTTGCAAGAATAACCTTCTGAATGTTTCCACCGGAGAGTGTACCGATAGGAGCATCTCTCTGACCGTCTATTTGATAGGTTTTTATAAGTTTATCCGTATAATCATCTACAGCCTGCCGATCAATGATTCCAACCCTTCGGGTAAAGTTCCGCCGGCCGGTAATCATTACATTCTCACTCACCGCAGAAGAAAGAGAAGCGCCGCGCCAGAGCCTGTCGGTAGGCACATATGAAAGGCCGCCTTCCCTGCGCTTAGCAGTATTGTCAAAAGTTATATCCGCATCGTTGTGGTAGATCTTTCCGCTGCTTACCCTTCGAAGCCCGGCAATTACATCTTCAAGCTCTGCGAGTCCGTTACCTGCTACGGCAGTAATACCGACAACCTCACAGCCGGAAGCACTGAGACTTATATTTTCAAGGACCGGACGACCCTGATTTTTGTTTAGAAGATTTACACCCTCCATCACAAGAACAGGCTCTCTGCAACCTTCCACTCTTTCAACTTCCGTCAGTTCAATACTTCTTCCAACCATCAGCCGGGAAAGCTCCTTACTGTCAACTGACGCAGTGTCAACAACACCTACTACACGGCCTTTCCTCATTACTGTTATCCTGTCGGATATATCTTTTATCTCAGACAGCTTATGAGTGATAAGAATCACAGTTTTTCCCTGAGACACAAGTCTTTTGAGAGTCTTGAAAAGTCTTTCAATTTCTATATCTGTCAGAACCGAGGTAGGCTCATCAAGGATGAGCAGATCAGCCTTTCGGTAGAGCATTTTAAGTATCTCAACCTGCTGCATCTGCCCTACACTCAAGTTCCGGATTCTTGCATCAGGTTTAATATGAAAATCATTTTCAATAATAAGTTTTTCAACTGACTTAACAGCTGAAGACTGGTTGAAGAAAACACCGGCCTTTATGGGCTCAACACCGAGAACAACATTCTGAGCCACGGTAAATTCCTGAACAAGCCGAAAATGCTGCTGTACCATACCGATTCCGAGCTTTGTGGCCGTCAGGGGACTTGTCATTTTCACGTCCCGCCCGTCAAGTATTATCCTTCCGCTGTCGGGATGCTCAAGCCCATAGAGAATTTTCATGAGGGTGGTTTTACCCGCTCCGTTTTCTCCGGCTATGGCATGAATTTCACCCTTGCGTACTTCAATATCAACATCGGTATTGGCGTGCTGTCCGGTGACTGCATATTGTTTTGTGATTCCCCGCATCTGAAGCCAGGGTTCAGCAATTTTCATAGTTACTAAAAAGAACCTCTTCCATCAAGTATAATATATAGAGAACAATGAGACCATTATAAAAAGGGGTGTCTTTAAATTAAGACACCCCCGTAATTTTAATATTTATTCAGGCAGTATTTACAGCTGAGGAATTTCAAGAACAAGTTCACCTGAGATTATGCTGTCAACAAGAATCTGCTGCTTCGCCCTTACTTCCTCGCTGACTGTACTAACATAGTCAGGATCATCAGAAATAAACTCAACATATCCGTCCTTCGCATACAGTTTAACTGCTTTGCCGTATTCCACATTGCCTTTAATGGCATCTGAAACTACTTCATAAACAAGCCTGTCCTGATGCAGTGCACCGCTTCCTGCAATCACACCCGGAGCCTTCGAATAGCCGTTGTCATCCCAGTACATAACGTATTTGCCCCTCTCGGCACAAACTTCAAATACACCCTGAGCGGCTCCTCCGCAAATTACACCTATCACATCAACACCGGAATCTATCATACTTCGGGCCAGTTCAGCGGCCTTGTTGGCATCATACCAGTTTCCGATAACACGGTAATCAAGTGTTATTCCCCCGTTAACGGCCTTTGCTCCATTTTCAAAACCGGGAACCATCATTTTATTAAGGGCAGGATATTCCTGTGCAACAATGATACCGATCTTCAGATCGGCATTTGCCCCTTTTATATCACTGGTTGTAATAAGTCCGGCAAGATGACCCAGCATATAAGACTGTTCAACCTGATTATAAAGAAAGCTGGCCATCTGGGGATTTCCTTCTATATAAGCATCGACAAATATAAATTTCTGTTCGGGAAACTGCTGCGCAATATCCATGCTGACATAGGGCATTGAAGGGTTTGATGTAATCACAGCATCATAGACACCGGTGGCAACAACTGATGTCATCTTCTCATTCCACTCTGCCTGATTGAAGCCGAGCTCCACTACCTTCATTGAAGCGCCCGGGGTTTCGGAAATTGCTCTTTCTGCGCCTGAGACAAGCTGCTCATATATTGCAGACCCCGCAGTAACTCCGGGGACAACAACCGCCAGCTTAAAATCTTCAGCGGCGGATGAAGTTTCTGCACCTTCAGAACTCTCTTTCTGTCCTCCGGCAAAAACCATCGCCGGGACCATAATTATCAGCAGAATTAATGCTGCCTTCATGAAATTATTCAGTTTCATATTGCTCTCCATATAAAAATCTAAAGATTTCCGATTGTAGCAACCATTACCGCCTTGATTGTATGCAGCCGGTTTTCAGCTTCATCAAAAACCTTTGAGAACCTGCTCCTGAACACCTCGTCAGAGACCTCCATCTCTTTCAGTCCGTACTTTTTATTTATCTCCCTGCCGGTTTCTGTCTCCAAATCATGAAAAGCCGGAAGACAGTGCAGAAAAATCACCTCAGCATTTCCCGCAGCTTCCATCATCTTCATATCCACCCGGTAGGGTTCCAGAAGTTTTATTCTTTCTTCAAACTTATCCTCTTCACCCATCGAAACCCAAACGTCTGTATAGATTGCATCTGCATCCTTTACACCGGCTTTAATATCATCAGTGATAACTATTTCAGAACCGGTCTTCTTTGCAAGAAGAGAAACCTCGTCAACCAGAGCCTTTTCAGGATACAAACTTGAGGGTGCCACAATGGTAAAATCCATACCGGTTTTTGCCGCACCTATCATAAGTGAATTTGCTACATTGTTTCTGCCGTCACCGACAAAAACTAGCTTGCATGCAGACAGCGGCTTGGTGCTGTTTTCCATTATCGTAAGAAAGTCAGCAAGAACCTGTGTCGGATGATAGAGATCAGTCAGTCCATTCCAGACTGGAACTCCCGAAAACTGAGCCAGCTGCTCTACTGTGTCCTGTTTATATCCGCGAAATTCAATGCCGTCATAAAAGCGGCCCAGAACACGGGCGGTATCTTCAACAGATTCCTTTTTACCCATCTGACTGTTTGTAAGGAATGTGACATTGCCGCCTTCATCAAAAGCTGCGGTTTCAAAGGCACAGCGGGTTCTTGTAGATGTTTTTTCAAAAATAAGACAGATATTTCGGCCTGAAAGGAGGTTTCCTCTGATACCTGCACGCTTCTTGTTTTTCAGATCTGCCGACAGATCAAGCAGGTAATTAATTTCTTCGGTACTGAAATCCTTAAGAGTCAGAAAAGACCTGCCCTTGATGTTGATTGCCATAAAAACACTCCTATAAAACAAAATGCGTGATAAAAGGTAGTAAACATGATTATATTGTAAAGAGGCCTCCAAAAGCAAGGTTATTGACTGCAGATAGATAAAGTATTACCCTTCTCCAATGACTATGAAATTAACAGACAAACCTACTTTTACAGCACTTTTTATACTTATAGCTGTATCTTTCATTTTGCTCTCAGGCTGTTCTGTTCAACAGCAGATAAGCCTTTCTCCGGACGGCTCAGGAACCGCAAAGATGGAATCGGTTATTGACGATTCATTAATATTCTACCTTGAGAGCCTTGCTGAATTAACCGGTGAAAATACATCGGATGGGGAACTTTTCAACCTTGAAGAAATGAAACAGGGTATAGAAGTAAATCCCGGTGTCAGGGTAACCGGCATGAGCAACGATGACAACCGCAAACTCTCGGTTTCTCTTGAGTTCGATGATATCGGCGCCCTTATCGCAGGTTCAACAGGAACTCTAAATAAGCAGGCTATTTCATTCACAGAAAACGGCAATGAAAGAATCATTTCCATCTACATTGACATTAACAATTTCAAGGATATTGCTCCCCTGTTTCCAGTAGTGGATGATCCGCTTTTTGAAGCCTTCGGACCTATTTCAAATCAGGATACAGACGAAGAGGGATATCTTGAACTTATCGAATATGCACTTGGTGAGGGAGGCTCCGAACTGCTCTCAAAATCCTACATTACAACAGTAATAAAGGTGAAGGGAACTATCGTTTCACAGAAAGGCGGTACAAAGACCGGCCCTGATACTGTGAGCTTTAAAACACCTCTTATCAGAGTCCTCCTGCTTGATAAGCCGATAGACTACTCAATCACTTTCAAATAATAAAAAAGGGCTGACTTCTTATGAGTCAGCCCCCATATCCCTGCTTGAATGCTATTTGTTTACAGAAGCAAACTCAGCAGCTTTTTCACCTGCGATTTTGCCTGAAACAAAGGTCCAGGACTGAGCCTGTCCGGCCCATGGTGTATATGCCTTGCCTGAGGCATTGGTAACACCTTCCGAATCCTGTCCAACAGCAAAAAGATTCTCAATAACACTGCCGTCCTCTTTAAGAACATTCATATTTTCATCGATATCGAGTCCTCCGACTGTCGCATAGGCATAACCGGCGGTTATTACTGCATAATATTCAGTATCTTCACCTTTGAGCGATCTTGAAAGCTCATCAGAATCACAGCCTATAGCAGCGGCCAGTCCTGCAATACCGTCGGCCTTAATCACATTACCGTAGCTTTCACCGACAGAAAGAATATCATAGATGTCTGTTACAGGCACTCCGGTTGCAAACTCTCCGCCCTGCCCCATAAACATGGATGTAGCCTTTGCAAAACTGTCTCTAAGACCTGTCTGCGCTATCTCTGCAATCTCCTCTGCAGTATATACAACATAGTACTGATAACCGGGGGCGAAACATATTTCAACATTCAGCGCTTCATCCTGTGTTCCGCTCTCATCGGTATTACCCCAGATCTTTCCTTCAGTTGTCACACTCAGCTGATCAGTAGTAAGAGCCAGTGCAGAAAGGATAGCCTTCTGATTCGGGTTGAGATCGTTGTTTTTAATCATATTCTTAACCTGTGAAATGTGAATCATCGGAAGGACATCCATATTCATTAGAGCTCCGCCGACTTCCTGAGCCATCCTTATTCCCGCACCGTTATTAACTGTAACGCCCAGGGTGTTTACAGTGCTGCCCAGGTACTCATTCATCATATGATCATTACCGATGAAACCACCGGTAGCTATTATGACTGATTTTCCGTAGATATTGTATTTTGTTCCGTCGTATGATGAACATTGCACACCTGTTACCTTTCCTGACTTATCAGTAATCAGCTTCTCAGCGGTCAATTCAAGCATGAAATCGTTTTTATCATTCAAGCCCTTTGCTATGTTCATAGCCCTGTCAAACTGATAAGTTTTGTTTGGACCTAAGACATTCCAGGAAGTATTATCATTATCTGCCGTATAAACACACCAGAGTTTATTCCATTCGGGTTTAACAAAGCTTCCTAGCATTCCGCCCAGACCTTCGAAAGCAAAACTGAACTTTTCTACAAAGAAATCCAGTGCAGAGCCTGATTCGTATACAGCCTTTTTGATAACTTCGGGCTTTCCGTCATTTTCTACATAATCAATCCATGTTTCATAAACATCATCTTCGTTAATGTAATCTTTGCCGTCGTTGTAGAGATTTTTCAGATATTCAGAATTAAGAGCCATCGGCCCGTATGTACAGGCAGAATCCCCGCCGAGTTTAGCCGCAGCCTCTATTCCGAACACTGAAGCTCCTTCAGACGCTGCTGAGCAGTAGGAAAGGATTCCCGATCCGCCAAGGCCAACAACTACTACATCATATCCCATGAGATCAATAACCTCATTGCTTTTCTCAATTTCAGTATACCAGTCACTGCTTGCCCCTCCAGCCTGTTCAATTGCATCGGCAACACAGTCTCTGACTGCATTGGATGAAAATGTTGCTCCGGTTACAGCATCAACTTCAAGAGACTGATTCTCGAGTATTCTTGGAATATATTTATCAAGAACTGTATAAAACCATTCACCGGTGAAGGTTTCATACTCTTCTACCACTTTGATATCTGTAATGGCATTATCAGTAAATGTTACATCACATGTAACCTGTCCGGTCCAGCTGAATCCGGAAGCAGTAGCTGAATATGTCCCGTCTGCTACAGGCATTTTTGCAGAAGGACCTGCAACGGCAGCCTTCGACAGGGCCCTTGAAAGCGCCAGCTGCACAGCCGATGATGTTGCGGAGGCACCTGAAACACCGTCAATTTCGGAGCTCTGAGCGTCCATAATCTGTTTAACAAGAGATTCAACAGCAGCCTGTCCAATGGCCTCTGTTTCACCTGATAGGTCAAGTTTGACAGCTGTTATGCTGTCTGCATCTACAGTAACCTCAACGGTTACTTCGCTTATTCCTTTGGCCGACGCAGAGTAAGTTCCGGGATTATATATTCCGGAGCTGTCTGTATCAACGCCTCCATTACCTGCACAACCGGCCAGGACTGCAATAACAGCAGCTGCCAGCATCAGAACTCTAGTTAGTTTCATTGAGTCTTCTCCTATGGTTAATTATTTATCAATTATACTATTTATGAATAAAAAAGTAACTATTTAAGGATGTGAAAGATGAGTTTTAGCTAATTATAACAAAAAAGGCTGACCGGAATCAAATCTCAGTCAGCCTTCTATAAAGTGCAGGAAAAGGATTATTTTTTCTTCCTTTTTCCACCTTTCTTTTTTCTTTCGAGATTAGGAATCTCAATAATTTTTGATGAATCAGAGTCTTCTGTTTCAACGGATTCCTTTTTCTTAACAGTTTCGGAACTTACTCCGTATTTCTGCTTATCCTTTGCTACCTTGCGGCTTCTTCGGCTGTTTATCCATCCAAGAAGTACCGGTGATGCAATGAAGATTGAAGAATATGTACCGACAACAACACCGACTATCATAGCAAGAGCAAAGTCTTTAATCTGGCCGCTTGCAAAGATGTAGATTGCAAGAACAGCAAGAAGTGTAGTAAGCGATGTAATTATCGTTCTGCTGAGAGACTGTGTGATACTGGTATTAACAATAGTTTTAAGATCAGCATCTCTCATAAGATTTCTGTTTTCCCTGATTCGGTCAAAAACAACGATAGTATCGTTGAGTGAGTAACCTACTATTGTAAGTACAGCAGCAACAGTTGCAGTAACAACTTCCATCTGTGTAAGACCAATGAAACCCAGCATTATGAGTACGTCATGCGCAAGTGCAATAATGGCTGATACGGCAAAAGCAAGCTCAAATCTGAACCATATGTAGATAAGAATCAGTGCGAGCGCAAGTGCAACAAGCAGGAACACCTGGTTACCAAGGTCTGCTGAAAATCTGGGACCGACATAGTCGGACTGCTTAACGATTACAGCACCTGTTCCGTAAGCCTTCTCAAGAAGTTCAAGAACCTTATCTGAGTAGACATTACTGAAATCTTTTGTACCGTCATCCTGCAGGCGAATAAGGAACTCCTGATTATCATCGCTTCCTACAACCTGAATCTGCGGGCTTCCAGTTTCTCCGAGAACATCTCTGATTTCATCTATAGTTACCCAGCTGTCAGCACCTGCATTTGAATAGTTTACATCAGCTTTCTCTTCAGAAAGATCAATGAAATAGACAAATGAAAGTATTTTGTCAGCCGGTACATCAGCCTTCACAACATTTACAGTTACCGAAGGAACTTCAGACATCGCTTGGGCAAGCTCACCGGATGTAGCATAGTCAGCCAGCTGAAATGCATAACTGTCGGTAGAACCGCTCTTGGTAAAGATATCAAAGGTAACTTCTTCATTTAAGATGTTGAACCTTGCTTCTTCTTCACCGATATAGCTAACTTCCATAACAACCGGGGCAATCTGAATTCTCTGACTTAGACCTGATTTGAAGTCGATACCGAGATTGAAGCCGCCGTTGGCTACTGTACCTGCAACACCTGCCAGGATCACCACAATTGATACGGCGAACATGACGAAACGGATTTTTGTGAACTTAATTACTCGTTTCATTTTTTCCTCCAGCTGATGCTCAGCTTTTTCAAGTGTAGTTGCTGGATACTGAAATCAAATATCAGACGTGACACAAACAGAGCGGTAAACATTGAAGAAATAATACCTACAGCGAGTGTATAAGCAAAACCCTGAACAGGTCCGGTTCCTATCTGTGAAAGGAACAGAGCCGCAATGAGCGTTGTAAGATTTGCATCCATAACTGTCCAGAAAGCCTTCTGAAAACCGGCTTTAACTGAAGCTGAAGGAGACTTGCCCAGTGCATATTCTTCTTTGATTCGCTCAAAGATAATTACATTCGCATCGACTGCCATACCGACAGTTAAAATCAAACCGGCAATACTTGTAAGAGTAAGGGTAAGATTAAGAACTGAAAGGATAGCGGTTATGATAAAAAGGTTCAGAACAAGTGCTATATCGGCAACCAGACCGGCACCCTTGTAGTAAATCAGCATGAACACGATAACAAGGAGAAAACCGTAGGTTATAGCCTTGATACCTTCAGCAATGGAGTCTTCACCAAGTGAAGCACCAACTGCCTGCTGGTTCACTATAGTAAGTTCAACCGGCATTGCCGCTGTTCTAAGAACAAGTGAGAGGTCATTTGCTTCCTGTCTTTCAAAACCGGTCATCTGAACGCCTTCCCTGATAGCTTCAGAGATTCTGGCTCCAGCCTTAACCTTGTCGTCAAGAACAATAGCAAGGGTTTCACCGACATGTGAGGAAGTAAGCTGGTAGAAAATCTCCCCGCCTTCCTTATCAAGGGTGAAGTTGATTACCGGACGTCCGGTAACTGCATGAGAACCAACCTGTGCGTCTACAATGTGCAGACCGTCAAGGCCGGGTTCTTCAGTTATAACCATGTCCCTCTGATACTGATCGACACCGTATGAATCTTTGGTATAGAAGCCTCTTACAACAAGACCTGCATCAAGAACGGTTTCATCAAGAGGATGTCCCGCGTCATCAAGAAGCTTGCCTGAGTGGCTTGCCTTGTATTCATTCCAGGCTGCTGTACCTTCATCGTTTACAATATGAAAACTCAGGCTGCCCTTACCCTTAAGGAAAGAATTAACCCTGTCAGGATCTGCAGCACCGGGAATTTCAATTGCTATACCGGTATCACCCTGCTTTCTGATCTGCGGTTCAGTAACACCGAACTTATCGATTCGGTTGTTAAGAATCTCAATAGCCTGATCAACCGCTGATGACTGTTCATCTACGGTCGGGGTATGGCCGAGCCTTTCTGCAAGGCTGTCCATGTCAGCCTCAAGAAGGATGCTCATGCCGCCTGAAAGGTCAAGACCAAGCTGCAGAACACTGTCCCTGTCATCCTTGTAACCAAGCAGAAGCTCTGCATAATAGTTTTCAAGAACACTCAGGGCTTTATCCCTGTTTCGGAATACACCAAGAACATCGGTTACAGACCAGGCATCCGGTGCATCCTTCTCTTCAATTTTGTACTGTTCCTTTGCATAATCGACTATAAAGTCGTATTTCTCAGGAACTGCTGCTTTCGGATCTTTGACAGCAAGTGACTGGAGGGTTTCCAGACCATTTTCTGCCATAGTTACCGAATATTCTCTTATCTGTTCTCTGGATGCTGCTGATAGATCTTTCATCTCCTGTGGAACATTAAAATACCAATTATAGGTAGGCCACAGGAAGACTCCGCACACCAGCACAACCAGAATAACGATCAACAATCTGCCTCGTTTGCTCATTAATTAACTCCGATTGTGGATTAAATTTTGTTTAGAAAACAGTTTGAATGGTTAATTCTTTGTACTTACTTCGCTTACTTCAATAACTTCGCCAATGGCGCTTTTAGCAAATTCAAGTTTTGTATTGTCATCAACCTTTACGACAACTGTATTGTCGGTATCATTCACATTGTGAACCACACCACGAATACCACCGATACTCTGAACCTTGTCACCCTTTTTAATGGCTGCAAGCATTTTCTTTGTTTCTTTCTGCTTCTTGTTCTGCGGTCTGATAATCAGAAAATAAAAGATCGCAATAACAAGACCGAAGGTAACAAAGGTAGTTGCCATTGACCCACCGCTTCCGCCGGAGCCACCGAAAAGCTGCATTATGGGCATGCCGCCCGTAATAATATTCATCAGCTGAACCTTCCTCGATATTAATAGATTTGGACTAAAATAACACGTTTATAAAGCTGTAGTCAAGCTTGATTTACTTATGCCTCAGCCTTAGCTTCGGGAAGGAATAGAGTAAAAACAGCACCTCTTGCAGGTTCATCATCCTCAGTCAGAGATGAGACTCTTATCTCACCTCCGTGAAGGTTGATTATTTCTCTTGTAATGGAAAGCCCCAGACCGCTGCCGGGTGCTGTACGGCCGGAGTCGCCCCGGTAAAGCCTTGTAAAAATCAACTCACGCTGCTGTGCCGGAATTTCCGGGCCGTTATTCGAAATTTCTATCATTCCGGGGCCGGCACTTATACGGATGTTTCCGCCGTCATCAACAAATTTGACTGCATTTGATAGAATATTGCCGACAGCTCTGAGAAGCAGAGGCTGATCACCATACAAATTTCCGGCAGTGACATTTTTTTCTATTGTAATACCCCGGCTTTCTGCTTCTATTTCATGAGGTGTTATCAGCTGTGAGACAAATTTATTGATGTCAATTTCTGTCTTATCAATATTACCGCGTGATTCAATAGCCGTGAGCTCACCTATCGATTCAGCTAGAGACTCAAGCCGTTTAACCTCTGAAAGATGTCTTTCGAATCTCTCACTAGTCGGCTCAAGAACTCCGTCAATCATAGCCTCAAGCTGTGACTTAAGCCCTGCAAGAGGAGTCCGCAGGTCATGAGACAAATCTCTCAGCCACTGCCGCTTGTAGTCTTCCTGCCTGAACAGAACTTCGGAGGTTTCAGATGTATCAACAGACATCTCGGCAAACTCGCTGATATCAAACTTCCGGGCAGGCACTATTTTAAGAGATCTTATGTCATGAATATCATGCCGCAGAATCCCGACCGGTTCAGACATCTTCCGGGAACTTAACCAGGCGGCAAAAAAACCTATCACAAGCGAAATCACCACGGAAAGGCTTGTAAGAAATATAAGCGATACCAGAAAGATGCGGTTTGACTGATTGTCGGCAAAGCCTAATTCCCCTGCATGAAAATACCCCAGCAGGGCGCCGTCTGCATAAACCGGACTTATATCACCGGTCAATATAGACCGCCCCTTACCGCGGTTTGAAAAAATCAGGTCCTTGTCGGTAGAAAATACAAAAAACGGGTTTGTCCCTGGAAGCTCAATTTCGGCTTCCGGAATCGAGCCGCTTAGTATTTCATAAGCTATTGTACGGTACTGCTCTACGCGGGCCTTTTCATATCTCGAAAGAACCAGATTCAAACCGAGGATATAGATTATAATCTGGGTTGCAAAAAGAACTGCAAATGCAATCATGAACCGCTTGAGTATCCAGGAAAAAAAACTGGTCATGCTCTCCTGCCGTTAAACCGGAACCCGAAACCGCGTACTGTTTCAATCCAGCCGCCGTCCCCCAGTTTAGCCCTGATATTCTTTACATGGGTATCGATAGTCCTCTCGGACCCCTCAGCTACCGAGTTGAGACAGTACTCAAGAAGCTGCACCCTGTTAAACACCTGCGGGGATTTTTCGGCCAGAAAGAGAAGAATATTCCATTCGGCAGCCGTAAAAAGGAGCGGTGTTCCGTCAAGGAGGATGCGGTGTTCATCCTCTACAATCTGAAGCTTCCCGCCATCCAGCTCATAACTGTGCGATTCATCAGCAGAGGACGATGCACCGCCGCTGCGTTTTAGGACAGCTTTCACCCTGAGAACCAGCTCTTTGGTTGAAAACGGCTTTACCACATAGTCATCAGCTCCAAGCTCAAGTCCGGTTATACGATCCGATTCCTGATCACGTGCTGTAAGAAAGATTATGGGAATGTCCCGCTTTTCCTTTATGCGCTTTGCAAAGAGAAAGCCGTCTCCATCAGGGAGCATTACATCAAGCAGAATTAAATCAGGAGCCGCTCCGGCGGGAGAGTCCAGAGACTTCTCCGCCGGTTTTATTGCGCCGTACTCTTCGACCTCATAGCCTTCGAGTTTCAGATAGCCGGCTGCGGCTTCACGCACATTTTCATTATCTTCAACAAGTAATATTTTTCCCATCACTTACATATTATCAAGCATTGCCTGAAGTTCAACCTTATATTCAGAAAATTCGAGGCCTTCGGCGGAAAGAAAATCACGGATTGTTACGCCCGCTGCGCCCATCTTCATTCCAAGAACTGACTCAATCTGCTCTTTAGTCAATCCCCAGTCGAGCAGATCTCCGAAAGTAGTATTTCCTTTAATCTCGCCTGAAATAACTTCATGCTCTTCAGCTGCAGCCGGTTCTGAAGAAACCTCTGAGGAGTCTGTCGCAGCTTCCCCTGATTCCGGAGAAGCCTTCAATACATCAAGTTCAATTGACAGTGCCTGAAGCGCTTCAATGTCGGCAGGGGCAAGCTTATCTTTCAGAACTTCAATTGCCGATGAGGGAAGTCTTGTGGTTTCTTCAGGTGTATACGGAAGCCCCTTATAACGGGAAACAAATAGTCTTACAGAATCAGTCCCGACCTCAGAACCGTCTTCAAGGGGAACATAGATTTCTTCAAAAAGTTTAATCTGGAAGGCTGCAGGATTTGAATCCGATACTCCGAAAGCCCTTGCAAGAATATCTACATCTATACCAAAGGTGTCTTCAATATCACCGAAGGAGTAGGAACCGCGGATATCAGCAGGATTGTACTCACCCGAAAATTCACCGTCTGAATAAGTAGCGGGAGTCTTTGTAGATTCTGTTATCCATAGATTTGTCGCCATGGTCAGACCGATTCCAACTATAAAGGCTGCCGGAATAACAATTGCAAGGATTTTTTCCTTAACCTGACCTTTAGTAACATTCTTTGTCGCGACAAGAGCAACTGTATCATTCACAGGACAGGCCTGTTCACTTGAACATTTCATGCAGCTGATACACTGATGATTTCTGACTGTTCCAGCTGTTGATACTTCGATATTCATCGGACAGGCTTTATCACAGGCACTGCAGCTTATGCAGGTGTCCGCAGCACGTTTGATTCCGAATATACGGAACAGATTTGAAAGACCCAGAACTGCACCATAGGGACAGGCATATTTACAGAATGGTCTTTCAACAAAGAGGGAAAGGATAATAGAGACAGCAAGTATTATATATCCGCTTATCGCCACTTCTCCCGTCCAGAAGTTGAAAAGAGCATAGTAGGGATCGTAGTCTGCAAAAATTATCTTGCCTGTTACCGCAGTCATGTAGATAACCCAGGCAAGTACAATATAGCGCAGATACCGAAGCCATTTGTCAAACTTATATGGAATAAAACGGTTATACTTCTTTTTAAAAATCTTTTTCCCGATTTTTCCAATAAGTTCCTGAACGGTACCGAAGGGACATATCCATCCGCAGAATACCGGACCAAAGGCGACTGCAAGCACTGCGACAATAATCATCAATATAAAAGATGACTCGTGAGTTTTCTTCACAAATGTTCCGCTCACAGCATACTGGTATATGGAGACAACTCCACCAAAAGGACACACAGCATGAAGAGAAGCACTTCCTATTATCGGTATGGCGGCTCCGGATTCCTCCAGTGTGTGGTTAACAGCAATAAGTGCTATTAAAACAAGTAATACAACCTGAATTACAGTTCTTATACTGCTTCTGCGTTTCTTTCCCATATTAAATCTCCTGTTCTTTAATGATTCAATTGTAAACAGGATAGTTTCAGAATGCAAAAGAAACGGAAGTTTATTGTGAAGATTTCGTGAAGAGCCTTTTTTTCATTCTCCCCGATCTCTTTTAAACAGCTTCACAATTTCTTCAAAATTGGATTCTACATTTGTTTCATAAGCTTTAGGAGGCTATGATATGACAAAGAAACTTTTAATTGCATTAACAATTCTGGTTGCAGCTACTGCAACTATTTACGCTAACGGTTCACAAGAATACGATGGAACATACGGCGGCGGAAGAGGACAGGGCCAGGGGCTCAGAGACGGCAGCGGCTATGGCGGCGGTCAGGGCGGTGGCGGCGGCTACGGACGCAGCAGCGGAACTACCTACAGGGAAAACTTCGTTGGCGAACTGGCTACTGTATATAATGAAAATATCGGTTCAGGCGTCCTGACAGAAGAAGAGGCAGCAGGCCTGGTGCTGATGGCTGAAGAAGAAAAACTTGCCCGTGATGTTTACAAAGCCCTTTATGAAGTATGGAATATGCCGGTTTTCAACAATATAGGAGACAGTGAACAGCAGCATATGGATGCAGTAGTCATGATGCTTGAAGCGTATGATATAGAAGTACCCTCAACAACATCAACCCCGGGAACATTCCTGAATGCCGAGCTTCAGAAGCACTATGACAACCTTGTATCACTCGGTTCAAAATCATATGAAGACGCCATGAAGGTAGGCGCTACTATAGAAGATCTTGATATTGCCGACCTGCAGAAACTTCTTGAGAACACAGAGAACGAAGAAGTGGCAATTCTGTACCAAAACCTGATGAAGGGTTCAAGAAATCATATGAGATCATTCACGGCACAGCTTGAAAGATACGATGAAGAATATGAACCGGTATTCATAACCGAGGAATACTACGAAAAAATCCTTAAATACAACCGGGAAATGGCTCCGATTGCCAATCCTGAATATTCACTTTAGACAGATAAGACGGTAAACCCGACCGTATGCATTAAAAACCAAAAGCCTGTTGGAGCATAAACCTCCGGCAGGCTTTTTTTGTGCCCGGATTATTATCACCGGTATTATACTGATTTATAGATCCAGAGCAGCGTGGTATCCAAGATATACAGCGTTGGTTAATTTGACGACCTTACACAGTCGCCGATACAACGAACAAAAGGAGCTGCATCAAGATAATCCATAGTATTTCTCGACTTCTGCCCTACCGCACAAATAACAGTCTTGCCTTCAACAGGAATTACCCTGTGACCGCGTCGTGCAGCAGTAATAGCAGCTCTAAGCCCCCCGGGGCCGGCAGCGTCAATCATAACATTGAGAGGATGGATGGCTCGGTGAATCTCAATTCGGACAATCTCACGCCCGATAAGGGGGTTAATTGCACAGCGCCTTGTAGTTGTGGTTGCCTTTTCAGCCATATAGACAAAACACCTCAGACAGTGAAGAATTTCATCATCACGATTCATAAGCACCTTTCTCGGAAGCTCATGATCAACAAGCAGGGCTATCGTAATTTCAACGACAACAGCCTTCCCTGAGGCTATAATCTCTTCCATCATCTCGGGATCGTTGAGAACTCCGATAGTCGCTACCGGAACCTTAACATGTTTCTTGATTGCAGCTGCAAGATATAGGTTATTACCATACGGAATAAACATTGAAAGATGAGTTATTCCGAAACCGGTTTGATATGTACCCGCTGAACCGGAACGCTATCGGAAACACCGGACCTACATTGGCCCTCACACTTGCAAGAACCTCCTTTGCAAACCGGACCCTGTTTTCAAAAGTTCCGCCGTATTCATCTTTTCTGCGGTTGAAAAACGGAGAGAAAAACTGGCTTATTAGTCAGTCATGCCCGCCATGAAGCATTAGCTTGCTGTCTTTGTCCGCCATGCAGGTTCCCGAATACTGCCCCGAATGTGAAAGACCAATACTCGGGACTGCTCCGTGGCGTCTGATAGAATCGGCAGTATGGGCAGAGAACATTCTATTGAGGAAGACTACATTACCGATTTTGAACAGGCTTGCTTAAGTTGGGATATTTTCGTTTCATAGTATTCCGCGGGAAATGAAACACGATATATCGATAAATTTATCAATATACTTCATCGAACGGGTTCTGTCTTTTTACCCGGAAATTAAAAACTGATATTAAAAAATCAGGTTTCGTCACCTCAGACTGAAGCCCCCGATCTTCAAATCAAGGTATTCCAGAATGCCTTCCGGGCCTCCTTCCCTACCCAGACCGCTCTCTTTGACACCTCCGAACGGGACTGCTACAGCTGTAGGATTGATATCATTTACTCCGATTATACCGAAACGAAGCTGTTCAAAGTGCTTCATTGCGGTATTGAGATTCTGAGTGTAGACATATGAGGCAAGTCCGTAATCGGTATCATTAGCCATAGCCATCAGATCGGCATCATCTGAATATTCAATTATCGGAGCCACCGGCCCAAAAGTCTCCTCACGGTAGATAAGCATATCGGGGCTAACGCCCTTTAACACTGTAGGGGCAAAGAAGAAGCCCTTATCAAGACCGTCCGCTGTCAGTCTTGAACCTCCTGTAAGGCATTCGGCGCCCTTTAATACAGCATCTTTAACCTGATTTCCAACCTTTGTAACAGCCCTGCCATTAACAAGCGGGCCGATACTTATTCCCTCATCAAGTCCGTTACCGGCCTTCATTTTCTGAACTCTTTCGGTAAATTCGTTTACAAAGGCATCCATCTGATCTTTATGGACATAAAACCGGTTCGGACTGATACAGGCCTGCCCGGTATTGAGGAATTTGACAAGAACAGCACCCTTTGCAGCCTGAACCGGGTCGGCATCCCTGCAGACAATAAACGGGGCATGCCCCCCAAGCTCAAATGAGGTGCGTTTCATCTGCGCTGCTGCACGTCCTGCAATCATCTTTCCCACATCAGTTGAACCGGTGAAGGTTATTTTACGGACCCTCGGATCATCAATAAGAACATCTCCTATTGGCCCCGGGTTCATACCGGTAACGAGATTCAATACTCCCGGCGGAAGTTCCGCTTCCTCAAATATTTTAAACATTTCAACCGCACACAGAGGTGTTGCCTCTGCGGGTTTCACTACCATAGTACATCCTGCTGCAATTGCCGGAGCGGCCTTTCTTGTAATCATTGACATCGGATAATTCCACGGAGTGATTGCTGCGGTAACACCGACAGGCTGATAGCCGGTCATAAAGCGCTGGTCCGCTCGGGGTGCCGGGATCGTCCGTCCGTAGACGCGCTTAACCTCTTCTGCATACCAGAGCATGAAATCCGCCGCATACTGCACTTCATTTACAGAAGCCTTCAATGGTTTTCCCTGTTCAATGGTCATTGTCCGGGCCAGCTCAGTCTTCTTATCCGTCATCAGTTCATAAATCCGATAGAGATATTTTGATTTTTCATAGGCTGTCGTCCCGGACCAGGTTTTAAAAGCAGCATCGGCAGCATTAACAGCTGCAAGAGTATCGGCACTGCCTCCATCGGGAATCTCAGCAACAGCCTCGCCGGTAGCCGGGTTATATGATGTAAAGACCGCACCGCTTACTGCATCAGTCCATTTTCCGTTTATAAACATAAGACCTCCGTATTGTTCCATTTTATCCGTATATATATTAATATCTAAGCTGATATGAGTACAATATGGCAGAAAAAGAATTTACATCGGGCAGAGCTAAAGAACGACATTGCAGCAATGCTTGAAGCATCCAAAGCCTGCGGATGGCTGGGAGAAAAATCAGCACCGATACTGCTGAAACCTAATCTTGTTGTAAGCAAACCGGCGACCGGAGGAGCAACAACCCACCCCGAAATAGCCGCGGCCCTTATAGAATATCTTAGCGACAAGGGATATACAGACATCAGGATTGCTGAAGGTTCATGGGTAGGAGATTCCACACAGAAGGCTTATAAGACCTGCGGATACACCGATCTTCAGAAAAGGTACGGAATAGAACTGATAGATCTTCAGAAGGACGGCGCGGCGCCTGTTGAAATTATGGGAGAGCAGTATAAGATTTGCCGCAGCATAGCCGATCTAGAGAATAACGGCGGCAGTCTTATAAACCTTCCGGTATTAAAAGGTCACGGCCAGACAAGGGTGACATGCGCGCTAAAGAACCTGAAAGGCTGCATTCCCGACTCTGAAAAACGCAGATACCATACACTAGGCGTCCACAATCCTGTGGCCCTGCTGAATACTGTCATAAAACCGGCCTTCGCTCTGGTAGACGGTCTTAACGGCGATCCTTACTGGGAAGAGGGTGGCTCTCCTGAAAAGAGGGATCTGCTTCTGCTTGGACGGGATCCTGTTTCGGTTGACAGTTATGCATGCATGCTGCTGGGCGTAGAACCTTCAGATATAAAATACATCCGAATCGCCGGGGAGCTTGGGATAGGAAATAATATACGTCCGGAGACCGACGTAATTGATCTTGACGGAAACAGTCCTGCACAGAAGATGAAACCTGCCGGGTCAGCCGAGGCGGAAAAGATAATAAGTTGGATTGAGCAGATAACTGATCAACGCTCGGCATGTTCCGCCTGCTTCGGCAATCTTGCCTCAGCCCTTCGTTCATTTCATTATTCCGACAGAAAAGCAGCGGAGGCAATCGCTGAAAAATCCATCTGCATAGGACAGGATTTCAGGGGAAATGAAATTACCGGCAGCCTGATTGGCGTAGGTAAATGTGTAAAGGGCGGATTTGAAATAAAAGGCTGCCCGCCTTCCGAGCAATCCATACTTGAATCGCTTGAAAGTTTTATTATGTAGTGACTAATAGCCGCCAACATATTTGTTCCTGATCTCAACAATCTGTCCCGAATCTTTCATGAAACAAACGGGACAGATTGATTAGCTTTTTACTACCCTTCCAGTGAATACCGGACAGAACCACCATTATTTCTTGTCATCCAGTACACATTACCTTCGTCATCCAGTTCACATACACCCTTCCAGTCTCCATCAGCAGGTATAGAAACTGTTCCGTCACAGTTTGTGTCACCAAGAAGTGCATCATCCCTGAACGATGTAAAAATCACTCCTGTCGAATTAACTGTAGCTCCATATTCATACTGAAACTCGGCACTACTGGATTTGATCACAACGCCTGATGCTAAATCAAGAGTCCCTGTAGAAGTTACGCGTAAGAGCAGATCGAAAAAGCAGAGCGGCACTTCTGTTTCTTCCCAGGAGACAAATCCGGAGATATCGCCGTAATTGATATATATTGCCTGATATTTATTAACCTCATCCGCTGTGGATGAATCTCCATCCTCATCAAATTCAAATCTATTGGTGTCATCAAGATTCATGCTGCAGCTGATGGCCAGAGGCCAGGTATTGCGATAAAAAATATTACCAGTAACAACCGTGCTCTCCAGAGCCAGCGAAGCATCAAGTGCGGCAGTATCTATAGCAGATCCGTCATAGGGATGTCCGCCAAGATTATCCCGAAAGGTACAATTCTCAACTCTTGCTTCTCCATTTATACGCAACACAGCATATCCTGATAATCCGCCATAGAGAAAGTGGCAGTTAACAAATCTGCTGCCGGATGAACCGGCTTCAATATCCACCCCATACCAGGCTCCTGCAAGAGGCTGCTGATTTACATCATTAAGTACAGTATCTCCTCCGGCAGAGAGATCATTTACTGAAGTGAAGATAAGAGGCTTCAAAGCTGTACCTTCAGCAGAAACCTTAGCCCCGTTCTCAATGCAGAGAGAACCGAGACCGGAGAACTTAACAACAGCTCCCGGCTGAATAGTGAGAGTATTGCCTGGATTAAGCCGGGTTAAACCGTCTATAAAGTAAACTTTACCTTCATACCAGGTAGTATCAGAAGAAATATCCCCACTCACAATCACCACATTATCGGCATACTGAACCTCATCAAGGGGTGATTCAGGATCACAGGACACAAAAAAGATTGAAAGAAGAATAATTAAAAAAGCCAAAACTGATTTCATAAGGAACTCCTTAAAAGAATAAAATCTCTTAAGAGTACCTTCAGCATAAAACAGTTTCCACACAGGGAATTGTGAAAATCATTTTAAATTCAGTCCGCGGCTCTCAGCTTTTACACAGTTGATTCCAAGAGCCTGGTAAAGCCTTACCAGAGTGTGGCCCTTGGGAACAACCAGACCATTTTCACAGTTCCACAGGCTGTTAAGATGAATCCCGGTGATTGAAGAAAGCTCCTCAAGAGTCAGTCCCAATTCAATCCGCTTCATTCTTACATTTTCACCGATACACCGGATAATGAAGGAAACATCAAGACCAAGCAGATCACCTCTTGTGCTGCACTCTTCAGAAAATGATAAATCCAGATATCCTTCACAAATACGAACTTCCTTGCATCCCAGGGCTGCAAATATTCTAGTCTGGGAGATAATATTCAAATCCCGCTCAGCCCTTTCCGCTACAGCAATAGTGTTCGGATGAACTCCCGCCCTCTCAGCAAGTCCCTCAAGAGAAATACCCTGATACCGGCGGATTCTGCGGATATCACTTCCAAAGGATGACAGGTATTCATTTAAAAACACATTTTCCATAATTTATTTAATTATCTATTATTTCGTTTTGTCAAACAAAAAAGAGCCGGCTGGAATTAATTCCCGACCGGCTCCTGATAATTTTTTTTCGAAATAGTATTAATTTGAGGCGTTGCTAATCCCAGTATTTTTTCATTCTTGACCGCAGCTCTTCCCGGTAGGCATCCCAGTCAGAAATTGGTTCACGCGCATGTCCTTCTTCACAAGCTGCACGCGCGACAGCGATTGCTTCCCACTCAATAACTCTTGGGTCGAAGGGTTTAGGAACTATGTACTCCCTGCCGAAGGTAAAATCCCGTCCGTAGGCTTTACGAACCTCATCAGTTACAGGCTCCCGTGCAAGAAGTGCAAGAGCCTTTGCCGCTGCCATCTTCATGCCTTCAGAGATAGCGATTGATTTAACATCAAGCGCGCCCCTGAAAATAAAGGGAAAGCCGAGGACATTGTTCACCTGGTTGGGAAAGTCGCTCCGGCCTGTCGCCATAATGACATCGGATCGTGTTTCGGTTGCAAGCTCATATGTTATTTCAGGGTTCGGATTTGCCATAGCGAAAACTATCGGATCCTTTGCCATTGAAAGAAGCATCTCAGGACTCACGCAGCCCTCAGTTGAAAGACCGACCAAAACATCGGCTCCGTTCATCGCGTCAGCAAGACTTCTTGCATCTGTATCAGCAGCAAACTCAGCCTTCTGTTCAGTCATCTTCTCATCTCGGTCTTTATAAATGACGCCGCGGCTGTCGCACATCAGAAGATTATCTTTCGAAACCCCGGCGGCTATAAACATTCTTGCACAGCTTATTCCTGCAGCTCCCGCTCCGTTAAAAACAACTTTCATTTCAGAAATCCGCTTGCCCGCAACTTCCGCTGCGTTGATCATTCCGGCAGTACAGATTATCGCAGTACCGTGCTGGTCATCATGAAAAACCGGAATGTCGCAGATCTCTTTGAGCGCTTTTTCAATTTTAAAGCATTCAGGAGCTTTTATATCTTCAAGGTTAATTCCGCCGAATGTAGGCGACATCGCCTTTACAATTCTTATCAGTTCATCAGGATCCTGAGTATCGAGTTCGATATCAAAGACATCGATATCAGCAAATCTCTTAAAAAGAACACCCTTACCTTCCATTACCGGTTTTGAAGCAAGGCCGCCCCTGTTTCCAAGGCCCAGAATTGCCGTACCGTTGGAAATAACCCCGACCAGGTTGCCTTTTGCAGTGTACTTATATGCATTAGCCGGATCATCGGCAATCTCAAGTACAGGCTTGGCGACACCCGGTGTATAAGCGAGTGATAAGTCGTCAGCCGTCATACAGGGCTTGGTGGCGCAAACCTCGATCTTGCCGGGTTTGCCGTTCATACTGTGATATTCAAGTGCTTTCTTTGTCAATTCATCCATAACTAAATCAATCCCATGGAAATTTATAATCCATCTCCCATCTGTCTCTAAGAGCCGACATCTGATTCCGGAGAACTTCCGGAACAGGACAGCCGTTCTCTTTTCTATAATTCCAGGCAAGCCATTCCTTCTCGCCCGCTGTATAAATACGTTCTTCTCCCTCGGCCTTCTGAGAATTGCGCAGGTCCCGCATTATCGAACCTGCGATTTTTGTAAAAATATCAATACCGAGAAAGAAATCAATATTAATTGCCATAAAAAAGTGTCCAAGCGGATAAGGAATCCGGTTGCCCTCTTCATCAAAACCGTTAAGTGCTTTTAGATATGAGCCGCCCTGAAGCGCCGCTGAAAGGACCTCAACAACCGTTGCATAACCGAAGCCTTTATATCCGCCGGTAATCTCACCCAGTCCTCCGACAGGAGCCAGAGCAGCCTTGCCCTTTGTAAGGTCCACCAGAATCTGGTCGGTATCGGTCCGGGTCTTTCCGTCCTTGCCTATAACCCAGCCCGGAGGCAGTTCCTTACCGGCCCTGGAGTACATCTCAATCTTTCCGCGCTGGGTAACCGAAGTTGCACAGTCCAGAACAAAGGGAAACTCTTCATCTGTGGGAAATCCGAATGTAATGGGGTTGGTCCCAAGCATGTTTTCAACACCGAAGGTCGGAGCAATAGAGGGTCTGGCATTTGTACCGGTGATGCCTATCATGCCGGCTTCACTTGCCATGGTTACGTAGTAGCCTGCAATTCCGTAATGGGTGGAATTCCTGACTGTAACCATTCCCAGACCGTTTTCTTTAGCCTTGTCGATAGCCATCTGCATGGCTTTTTTTCCGACAACATGGCCCATACCGTTATTACCGTCAAGAACTGCAGTAGTAGGGGTTTCCTTGATTACATCTATCTTTGTAACGGGATTAAGAATTCCCCAGTCAATTCTATCTATATAAATAGGCTTAAGCCTTCCGATTCCGTGAGAATCTATTCCGCGTTTGTCCGACTCAATAAGGATATCCGAGACGATCGAAGCATCAGCCTCGGGAACCCCGCTCTTGACCAGACAGTCCTTCATAAAACTTTCAAGAACCTCAAAATCAATCCATACACAATCCGTATACGCATCCTGATATGCCATTTTATACCTCCATAATCAGCCCTTACGGACTTCCTTAATTATTCTGATACCCGCCTCTTCAAAGTCGGGCCTGAATGACTCATCAAAATCCCTGTCTGTTAGCAGAACATCGGCATTACTCAATGCCGTAGTAAAAAAGGTGGTAACTCTTCCGACCTTGCTGCTGTCGGCGGCAACAATTACCGGTCCGGCGGTCTGCTCGATCATCATCTTGGTTACAGCAGCCTCCTGAGAAACCGGTGATGTAATGCCGCTTTTAAGACTGATACCGTCTGCGCCGATAAACAGCTTTGTACCGCTTATCTGTCTTATCAGCTGGGAAGCAAAATCTCCGACAGTACATCCGGAATTGGTACGAAGCACTCCGCCAATTACAATTATTTCGGTGTCCTCGGCAGGATTTGCCGAGGCCGCCGCAATTACATTATTTGTTACGATTCTTATGGAAGGAAGTGCCGCAATTACGCGGATAAGATGACTGGTTGTTGAACCGCTGTTTACAAAGACAGTATCTCCGGGTTCTATAAAATCAGCGGCCAGTGCGGCAATTGCCTCCTTGGCATCAAGCCTCTCTGAATCTTTTTCGCTGAAACTGCTCTCGTTTTTGATATGTCTGGTCAGTATGGCACCGCCGTGAGTGCGTTCAAGAAGCCCTTCCGACTCAAGCTCGGCAAGATCTCTGCGGATGGTAATAACTGATACATTGAAATGCTTTGACAGCTCATCAACGCTTATAAAACGGCGTTCCTGTATCAGCGATAGTATTTCGGTTCTTCTGCCCGCGGGGATAAGTCCATTTGACATACTTTAAGTATAGCTGGAGAATGAACGTTTGTAAATATTATATGAACGTTTTCGGTCTTAACATGACCGTTTTTGACCGTTTACTTCAAATATGAAGTTCCCCGTTCTTTGACGATGCTTATGAAGTTTTCAATGGATCTGTCACCTGCAGACTCTATATCAGCTGGAAAGTAGCAGGCAGGCAGTGCGCCCTTAGCCCTGTGGTTAGCAACACATTCACAGCAGATTCCCTTTCGCCCGCAGCTGAAAGTACAGTTGCAGAATTCCAGATTCCTTTCCTTATTTTCACACTTAGTCATTTTTATTTCTCCTCTTATATACAACCTGTTATCCTGACAGACTCAGGGCTATGAAGTTAAAAAACTGCTTACCAGCTCTGTAAATTCATCGGGCTTTTCCGAATGTACCCAGTGACCTGCGCCTTCAAGAGTCTTAAGTTCAGCAGCAGGAAACAGCTGCATTATTAGCGGAATATATTCATCCTTAACGTAGTCGGATGCACCGCCTCGTATAAAAAGTGCAGGTCCGCTGTAAACACGTCCGCCTTTAACCGGTTCCCAGATATTGCTGTAATGCGATGTTATTCCTTTCAGATTGATCCGCCATTTGTAGCCTTCACCGTCTTTTTTAAGGTTGGTTAGAAAAAACATCCTTAAGGCCCTGTCGGGAACAATTTCTTCAATCAGCTTTCCTGCATCAGAGCGCTTTTTAACTCCGGACAGATCAAGATCACGCAGAGCGTTGATATAGATGGAATATTCAGACTTATACTGAACAGGGGCAATGTCAACCACAATAACAGATTTAACACGGGCAGGGTTTGCCAGAGCAGTTTCCATCGCCATCTTCCCGCCCATTGAATGTCCAACGATATGAAATTCCTGAAGGCCGAGATGATCTGCAAGTTCAATCAAATCTGCCGCCATAAGCGGATAACTCATCTCATCCGAATGAAAAGATTCTCCATGGTTCCGCAAATCAACAGTAATAATTCGGAACTTCCCCGGCGCAGATCTATCAAGCTTTTTTACAATGGTTCCCCAGTTCTCGGCATTTCCCAGCAGGCCGTGAAGAAAAAAAACCGGAACAGGGGCTTCCGGATTGGTTATTTTATAATTAAGCAGCACTTCAGCTTTCTTCCTCTGTCTTTTTTCCAGATTTAGGCGGAATATCCACAACCCCGTCCAGAATATAATCCGGCCTGTATGCAAAGCGGTTTATATCGTCCCTGCTTGTTACCCCGCTTAAGACCAGCACTGTTTCAATCTCGGCTTCTATTCCGGAGATAACATCGGTATCCATGCGGTCACCGACAATCACCGTATCTTCACGCTTTGATTCAAGCCTTTTAAGAGCATGCCTCATCATAAGCGGATTCGGCTTCCCTACAAAGTAGGCTTTATTGCCGGTGGCAAGTTCTATCGGAGCCATCAGGGCTCCTGTAGCCGGAGAAATTCCGCCTTCAATAGGACCTGTCAGATCAGGATTGGTTCCTATGAGCTTGGCTCCGCGCATTATAAGATTAACCGCATGTTCCAGCATATCCATGTTGTAGGTCTTTGATTCACCTACAACTACGTAGTCGGGGTTTACATCATTCATGGTAAAACCGGCATTGTAGAGGGCATTTATAAGCCCTGCTTCGCCGATAACAAAAACTGAACCGCCCGGCTGCTGCTGTTCCAGAAAGCCGGCAGTTGCCAGAGCGCTGGTATAAAAATGTTCTTTTTCAACCTCAACACCAAGTCTGGCCAGTTTCTGCTGAAGCTCAAGGGGTGAGCGCTGACTGCTGTTTGTAAGAAACAGAAACTTTTTATCCTCATCCTTAAGCCAGTTGACAAATTCCTTCACTCCGGGAAGCAAACGGTTTCCATGATATATAACTCCGTCCATATCGCATATGAACGCCTTTTTATCCCTTAAATCATCCATAATTTCACCTCTGCTTCATTATATTTTATAACTCAATGTTAATCCATGACCTACCGGAAGTATACTGCTGTATAAATCCTTACGGGCAAAGACCATACGGTTGTACAAGTCTGTGTGCCGCCCCAGATTCGGTCTGATTGAATCTTCAACTGCAAACAGGGTATCTTCGGCAATAATCAGTCCGCCCGGTTTAAGCAGTTCAACAGTCCTCTCAAGAAGCTGAGGGTACAGATACTTGCCGCAGTCCTGAAATACAATATCAAAGGGGCCGTCAAGCTGCTGAATGATCTCTTTCGCGTCACCTGAAATCGCAGTTACAATATCATCATATTCTGCAGTCCGGTAATTCTCTAAGGCTTCAAGATGCAGACGGTGTTTTGAATCAATGGTAGTAAGATGCCCGCCCGTAATCCTGAGCGCTTCAAGAAACCAGAGCCCCGAGCTCCCGTTGCTGCTTCCCAGTTCGAGTACTGCTTTTGCATTCATCAGTCTTACAAGCAGGGAAAGAAAACTGCCGACCTCGGGTTCGACTTCCGGCTGTACATCATTTCGCCTGCTGTTAGCCTCGGCAATCACGCTGATAACGCCGTTTCCGGGCTTTATAAAGCCTCTAAGGTATTCAAGTTTATCATCAATATCCTTCATGACGGAATTCTATAACAAAAGTAACACCTTTGTAAGGTAGCCGTGTTATATTTTATCTATGGATGTAAACGAAGAAAAATATGAAAGAGCACGCAAACGTGCCCAGGAAAAAATGGGGTTCTTGAGACATCTTGTAACATACATTGTTACGATGGTCTTTCTGGCAGTTGTCAACAACATGACATGGGGAGGTTACCAGTGGTGGCTTTGGGCAGCACTGGGATGGGGAATAGGAGTTGTTTCCCACTTCTTTCAGGTATATGCCTTTAAAAACAGCAGCCTTGAAAGAAGACTCATAGAGAAAGAACTGGAAGATATGGAAGACTGAGATTATGAGAAGATCTTCGCTTGATTTTATAAATGTTATCGGCTTCCTTGCAGTTCTCGGTCTGGTTGTTTTTTCGGCTTATACAATGATTTTCAGTAAACCGTATTTTATGGGCGGATTCAGAGACGGATTCCGGGATGGATTCAGCAGCGACGACTCATGGTCCTCCGAAAGTGAAGCGGATGAATCGGGCAGCTTTAGTGCCGAATCTGATGTTTCCTATCTGGATATCTCAAATGTATCCGGAGATATATCGGTAAAAAGCTCCTCCGGAAGCCTCGTAGAAGTTGAATACTACAAGCACGGTCCGGGAAGGCTCCCTGATTATAAAGTCGAGTACTCGGGCGAAACAATGATCCTTAAAGCAGTCTATCCCAAAACACCCGGAATTACAGGTTCAATTGATTTCGTACTGATGGTGCCTTCATCCCTGACTGAAATCGAGGCTTCAACAGTTAGCGGTAAAATAAAAATTGATGAACTTGAATCTGAAACCACGCAGAAACTCAACACAACCTCTGGCTCAATTTCAACAGAGGGCGCATATGAGCTTGACGCGAAGAGCGTAAGCGGCAGTATTGATTTCAAGGCCTACGGCGGAGATATAAGGGCAACCACAACCTCCGGCCGAATCAGCGGCGAGAGCGGCTCAGTAATTGACGGCCGAAGCAGAATAACTATAAAATCTGTTTCAGGCGGAGTAAGACTGAAGCTTGATGAGCTTGATAATGCGGATATTGATCTGCATTCTGTAAGCGGTTCGGTGAATACCGATTTTCCTGTAATGGTAAGCTCCGTTAAAAATAACACAATAAAGGGAAAAATAGGAGACGGAGGAAGCAGTATTGAGATGAATACGGTTTCCGGTTCTATTAAGCTCAGTGAATGAATGGATTAATACTCGAGGGCGGTGGAATGCGCGGCGCGTTCACCGCCGGTGTTCTTGATGCATTTTTGGAAAAAGAACTTTACTTCGATTATGTATGCGGTGTCTCAGCCGGCGCAAGCAACGGCGCTTCATATATATCAAGGCAGAAGGGCAGAAACCGCAAAATATTTGTCGAGAAAACAAAAGAGTTCAGCTATTTCAGCCTGAAACACTTCCCGAAACAAAAGAGCTTCCTTGATATCAGACTACTTTTCGATACCTACCCGAATAAGCTTGTACCCTTTGATTATAAAACCTTCGATTCAAACCCTGCCCTCTTTAAGGTCTGCCTGACAGACTGCGAAACAGGTAAACCTGAATATGTTGAACGGCACAGTGTCGGTCATGAGGAGTTTATGATGAAAATCCTTGCCGGCTCAAACAGTCTGCCGCTTGTTTCTCCGCCTGTGAAGCACATGGGCAGAAAGTTTCTTGACGGGGGCTTAAGCGACTCAATTCCTGCAGAAAGGGCCTTTGAGGACGGCTGCAGCAAATGCCTGATTATACTAACCCGGGAAGACGGCTACCGAAAACACCCCTCCAAATCTGCAGGCCTGACATCACTGCTGTATAAAAACCTGCCCGGTGTAGGTAAGGCTCTGAAAAGCAGACACCTTGAGTACAACAGATCGCTTGACTACTGCGAAAAACAGGAACAGGCCGGACAGGTTTTTCGAATCTTCCCCGATGATACGATGGATGTGGGAAGAACAGAATCAGATTTTGAAAAACTGGACAGTCTTTACAGGCACGGATACGAGAAAGGCCTTAAACTTCAGCCTTCAATAGCTGAATTTCTGCTCTCCTGAGAAAGCCCTGCTTCCCGCCGGACTATTATCAGACATCCCGACAGAAGCACAATACTTCCGGCAATCTGAATCAGACTGAGCCGTTCATCAAAAAGAAAAAATGAAATTATGGAAGCAATCACGGGAATCAGAAGACCAATCGTAGAACTGAACATGATGCCCACCATTTTAATAGACGTGTAATAAAAAGAATACGCCAGACCAATACCGACAAGACTGGATACCGCAAGAACAGCCCATGCTGTCATCGGAGCCTCAGGAAGTATTATCCGTCCCCCGCCTTCAAAGAGCATTGTGATTACAAACAGCGGAACAACAATAGTAAAAAGGAAGCTTGTCGCAAAGTAGGACTCAACCGGGGGAACTCTGGTCTTAATCATAAACGTAAACAAGGCCCACGAAGCTGAAGAAATGAGAATATAGATAACGCCCCTGACAGAATTTCCGCCGTCAGCAGCTGAGGACCCGCTGCTAATGACTTCAGGAATAAGAGTAAAAGCCAGGCCGGTAAGCGTAATAATAATTCCTGTTCTAAGAATCCTGTCACGTATAAAATATCTTTCCGAAGGTATAAAAAGGTAACTCAGCAGAAAAGAGAACAGAAGTGTAGATTCCTCGAGTATGGCAGTGATCCCGGGAAATAAAAGAAAAACTCCTGCTATCAGAAAATACTGATGTGTAAAATTAAAAACAGCCGTCAGAATCAGTGAAGGGACATGCTTTTTCATCAGAGCAAACCTCGAACGCAGGCTTGTTTTACGCAGACTGACTGCTGTGAAAATCCAGAGGATAACAAGCGACAGGCTGTATCTGAAAAAGTTCTGAAATCCCACAGAAAACCAGTCTTTAACAAGCCTGATAAGCGTTGGACTGACAGCCCAGCAGAGAACAGACAGCAGGCTGAAAAACATGGCGGTTTTTCTTTTCATTGAAACAATATATGATTATTCATAAGTATTTGCCATCGCTCAGATTTATTATTAGAATTATGACAGACGGATATTATTTTTTGCTATGAACAATCATTCAAGAACCGGAAAAGGAGTAAGGAATATCATTTTTATCATAATTGCAGCTGCAGTCCTTATCATTCTCCTGTCAACAGCACCCTTTCTTATATCAGGTAAAGTCGATGCCGTACCGGTTTCATTTTATTTTGAACAGAATACTCACCCTGATCACACCGGATATCATACCAGCGATTTTTCTGTAATGTCGCTAAATATCGGGCACGGCAGGGGCGCCGGTTTAAATCAGATGACACAGGGCCGAAAGAAAATCACATCCAACGCCGACTACATCGCTGAAATAGTACTGAAGGAGGATATCACGCTTACAGCACTGCAGGAGGTTGACGGGCCGGGATTATGGAACGGCGGGCTCGATTTGATTGAGCATCTTGCCGAAGCCTCCGGATATGCACATGGTATATGGACCAAGAATGTTGATATCCCTGCGCTCAGCTATGGAACAGCAGTGCTGAGCAGTCTCCCCTACTCAACAGCTGAATCATTCACCTTCAGGGCAAGACCGGTTGTCCTGCCCAAGGGCTTCACCCTCGGAGTCTTCAAGGTATCCGAAACCGACGACCGGCATGTCTGTGTAGTATCTGTCCATCTGGATCCGATTTTCGGTTTCATGAGAAGAAAACAGGCGGACGCTATCATTGAAAAGCTTGCCTCATATGACTACCCGGTAATCATAGCCGGCGACTTCAACTGCGGCTGGCGAACAGGCTCGGCCGTCCAGTATCTTGCCGAAAAACTCAATCTGCAGGCATGGGATCCTGAATCAAAAAAATACCCGACAAGACTGCCGGGTAAAAGACGCCTGGATTGGATTCTAATCTCAGACGAAATGGAATTTGTTCACTATGAAACTCTGCCCTATATACTGTCGGATCACTCCGCAGTACGGGCAGATATACGCTTCAAAGAACAATAAGGTTATTAATCTTCAGGTGAAAAATCATCCTTGGATGCGCCGCACATTGGACAAACCCAGTCTTCGGGGATATCTGCAAATGCAGTTCCTGCTGCTACACCGTTATCGGGATCACCTTCTGCCGGATCATAAACATATCCGCATACATCACATACATACTTCTGCATACTATTACTCCTTAATTAGTTGCTTTTCCACAAACCGTGAAGGTTACAGTATTCACGGGCTGTTACATTATCATGGGTGCCGCACATGAACTCAGCTACAGGCTGATCTCCGGGGGCCAGGAATTTCTTTCCGCTTTTTCCATCAAAATTAATCTCGATCCACTCGATAAAATGTTCATCAAGCATAGGATGGAGAGTACTTCCAACTGTTACCTTGTAACCGCCGTCGATAGCCTCGATTACGGGTACATGCTTTTCGGTTGATGAATCAGCTGCCTTTTCTTCCAGCTTATCCATTGGTTGTCCGCAGCAGACGAGGTCGCCGCCGCCAGCATGCAATACTTCTACGACATTACCGCAAAGACTGCATTTGTAAACTTCTTTTTTCTCTTTTATCATTTTGCTCTCCTTTACCAGTTTTCACCGAGTATTTCAAAATAAGCCTTAGGATGTGCACATGCCGGACAAACTTCAGGGGCAGCTTCTGCCTCATGAAGGTAACCGCAGTTAAGACATCTCCAGACTGTTTTTTCACTTCTTTTAAAAACTTCTCCGCTTTCAATGTTAGCAAGAAGATCTTTGTATCGTTTTTCATGCTGTTTTTCCGAGACACAGACAGCTTCGTACATATCTGCAACAGCCTTAAAGCCTTCTTCCCTTGCAATTTTTGCAAAACCCGGATAAATTTCGGTCCATTCTTCATTTTCACCTGCTGCAGCTTCAGCAAGGTTTTCCGCAGTCGTACCGATCTTTCCAGCAGGATATGATGCTGTGATCTCTACCATTCCGCCTTCAAGGAATTTGAACATTCTTTTTGCATGTTCTTTTTCCTGATCCGCGGTTTCTTCAAATATCTTTGATATCTGAACATAACCTTCTTTTTTTGCTACGCTGGCGAAATAGGTGTACCTGTTTCTTGCCTGAGACTCACCCGCGAAGGATTTAAGAAGACATTTTTCCGTCTCTGTACCTTTTAAACTACTCATTTTACCCTCTCTTTGATTAAATTAATTGTTCTTCCAACTCTTTGTAGGTTAAATCAGGGTGGATTCCGATTCTCGACATACTAAAATCATATCTTACAGGATCCCCTTTGTCAAACTTTTTGAGGCTGTCAGTTATTTCGACAGCAGTTGTAAAATCGGCACTCTTTCTATTTGTGAGGCCCAGAAAGGTGCTCACCTTCATTACATGGGTATCCACCGGGATAATCAGCTGGGATTTATCCAGCTTCCACCCTCCCGGATCAATATTATCGGACCTCACCATCCATCGCAGAAAAAGACTCTGTCTCTTACAGGCACTGCCGCAGTCCGGGTTGGCTATAACACTTCGCTCCACAGGGCGTTCATCTGCAGCATCTCTGCAGCCGGCATCAAACTTCTCCGGCCTGCTGTAAATGCTTTTATATATATTTCCCAGCCCCGAAGCAATAAGGCCTGCTTCCGGATTCTGCTCAACACCTTCGGAGAAGCATTTCTCCAGCGAGCCATAATCAATATAAATCCTGCGAAGACCGGCAAGGAATTTTCCGATATCAGATTCAGAATAAAACCGGTATTTAAGCCCCTCAGCCAAACTCGTCAGCTCTGCTTCTGAACGGTTAACAAGTCCTTCATAAGGACTGCCGAGACGTAAAAAAAGTTTTTCTAAAAAATCGAGGATTGCGTTTACACGGCCGAGTGCAAATGCAGCTGAAATAAAAGCCGAGGCTTCTATATCCTTAAAATCTGTATACCGAAGCGGAAAAATAAGCGGATCCGGATTTATATATTCCGGTTTATGGTACTTTTTATAAAATCTTTCAAGTATCTCTGCTGTCTGTTCTTCGGTGAGATTTCTTACCGGTTTTGTCATATAGATAAATTAAGGACTTTATTCAGTAAATTCAAGTACAAATAGTAATTTTATTTATTTATATAGAATCTTAACAATATACAAATAAAAAGGCCTAAGACAGATGTGCTTAAAACTGCCTTAAGCCGTATATCTCGCTTATCAGCCCTGTATATCCTTTAAAAAGAGAAGAGCTTCCGGTTCAAGTCTGAAGAAACTTCCCTTCCCCTGAAAGAAACCGTGTTCCCGAATCAGGTGAATACCAAGATCTGTATAAAACATCTCATCATCGGTTTTCTTGTTTGCAACGGTTATAACTGTCTTACGGAACAGACCGGGATGAGCAAAGGGACATGGCAGTTTTCCCCGAACTGAATCGGCTTTTACCATGTAGTCATCCGAGATGTTTATAAAATCTCCAAAGCCCTCAAGTGCTTTTTCCCGCAGAGCTTCCAGTCTGTCGGCAATTTCATCTCGGGTCAGCTCTATTTTTTCGAGAGTCATAGCATCATGATCGATTATCTCTTCGATGCTGCGGGAATCTTCACCCATAAAACCGTTAAGAGAAATAACTCCCGGTTTCATGTTTTCTATAATTTTATGCATTGCAGGATTTTCTTTCACTTTTACCTCCGTTCATCAGGCGAATTTATCATAGTAAATCAGCTCTTCCGGAACACCCTTGGATGTCAGGACTTTTACACAGGCATCAATCATTCCGGGACTTCCACAGAGATATGCTTCTACATTATCCCCGGAAGCAAGTGAATCGGCCACTGCATCAGTAACAAACCCGGTGGCTCCGTCCCACTTATCCTCCTCGGAAGGCTCCGATAGAACCGGAATGTATTTGTAGTTTGGAAGCTTCTCACTGATTGCAGCCATTTCATCAGGAAGGACTAAATCCTTGCGGGTGCGCGCTCCATAAAAATACTTAACATTTCGCTGGTTTCCGTTTTCCGCCATGTCCAGAAGGATTGATTTAATAGGGGCATTTCCCGAACCACCGGCAATGCAAATGATATCCCGGTCGGTATCCCGCAGAAAGAAATCACCATAGGGCCCGTTCACAGTAACCTTATCGCCTTCTTTAAGAAACTGGTGCACGTATGTTGTACATATTCCGTTTGGAACCAGGCGAATCTCAAGCTCTACACTGTCTTTGACAGATGGAGATGAAGAAATTGAGTAGGCCCTGAATACCGACTCATCACTGAGTTTGTACTCGGGTGTCATAATCTGAACAAACTGACCGGCCTTGAAGTTGATATCATCGGGCTTAAGAAGCTTAAAAGTGACTTCCTTGATATCATGCGTAAGGTCCTTGATACTGGCAACTTCGGTCTGATACTGACGTACATTGAACAGCTCTTCAGGAATTTTGATCTCCATGTCATTTTTAACTTTGACCTGACAGGAAAGCCTTATCTTCTCAGCCTGCTCTTCCTTGCTTATCCAGGGGAGTTCGGTAGGAAGATACTGTCCCGCTCCGTCCAGAACCCTGACCTTGCAGAGTCCGCAGGAACCGCGGCCGCCGCAGGCCGAAGGAATAAAGATTTCCTTCTCCATAAGCGTCGAAAGAAGGGTTCGTCCGCCTTTGACGGTGATATCCTTTTTGCCGTTGATATTGATGTTAACCTCACCATAATTGGCAATGAAAGCATCTGCAACGACAAGAATTACCGCCAGAATTACTGTCAGGGCAGTAATGGCCCCGATGCTTATTAAAAGTGCTGATACAGAAAACATCGAAACCTCCCTAACTTATATTTATCATTCCGGAAAAGCCCATAAAGGCAAGGGCCATCATTCCGGCTATGATCAGCGTGATTCCCGGACCTTCAAGACCTTTAGGCACCGGAGCCGACGCTATCTTTTTTCTGATTCCGGCCATTGCAAGAATGGCAAGAAACCAGCCTACACCGCTTCCCAGTCCAAAGAAAAATGAAGAAATCAGATCATAATCACGGATTACCATAAAAAGGCTGACACCAAGAATAGCACAGTTTACAGTAATGAGCGGTAGAAAGATTCCAAGTGCGGCATACAAACCTTCACTGACTCTTTCAATTATCATTTCAACCAGCTGTACGAAGGCGGCTATAACAACGATAAATACAATAAACCGAAGATATTCCAGCCCCAGGGGTATCAGCAGGTAGTGATAGACTATCCAGTTTAAAAGTGTGGTTACAGCCATTACAAAAATAACCGCAGCACCCAGACCTGTTGATGTCTTAATTTCCTTTGAAACAGACAGGAAGGAACACATTCCAAGATAATTAGCAAGCAGAATGTTTCCGGTAAAAATTGAGCCGAAGAAAATGGCTACTGGCAGCATGTTCATTCTGACCTCCCCTTAACTATCCAGATAAAGATTGCCAGCATGAAGAAAGCACCGGGCGGCATAATCATGATTGCCCAGTTCGTCCACCAGCTTCCGAAAACACTGATTCCCAGGATTGTTCCCGAGCCCAGTAGTTCCCTGAAAAAAGCAATTATTATCAGTACATATGAATATCCGATTCCCGACGCAAGACCGTCTATAAGACTCAGTCCAGGGGGATTGCTGGCGGCGAAAGCCTCCATACGGCCCATAACAATACAGTTGGTGATTATAAGTCCGACATAGGGTCCCAGCTGCTTTGAGATCTCAGGAAGATAGGCCTTAAGCACTATATCAACAATAATAACGTAGGTTGCAATGATAAGAGTTTCAACCATCATCCTTATTCTGCCCGGAATAACCTTCCGCAGGGCTGAGAATGTGAATGATGAAAGAGCTGTGGTAAACAAAACCCCGAGTGTCATGACAATTGTATTTTCAAGTTTGTTTGTTACCGCAAGGGTTGAGCATATTCCCAGGATCTGTATGAAAACCGGGTTGTCCTTTCCAAGCGGACTTATGAAGGTTTTGGCGATTTTTCCTGATGCCATTACATTACCTCCTTTTCAATCTCTTCTGCCTTTTCAGCAGCCCTGTTGAAGATATCAAGAACATAGCCGCTGGTACGGGAAGCACCGGTTATGGCATCGATTTCGGTATCTGAAGTCGGGGAACCTTCGGGAACCATAGTCAGGGGGCCGGTCTTTCCGCGAAGCTGCTCCTTGAACCAGGTTTCAGTTATTCTGGCTCCGAGTCCAGGAGTTTCATTCTGATCGGTAAACTCAACACCTGTAAAAGTCTTAAAATCAGGTTCAAAGGCTGTTACAGCCTCTATTGTACCCCAGAGCCCAGGCCCTGAGATGATAAAGGCATAAGCAGCAGGATTTCCGTCTGAACCCTTGATAATAAAAACACCGTTATTTTCTGACACCCTTTGTGCATACAGCTCATTTACAGTTGCATTAGACTCCGGAACCTCAATACCACCGGCGTAGAGAACCGCTTTTTTCTGAAAAAGGCCGTTGTTTGCAGTCACCGTATCGAGGGTTGCAAGGTAGATTCCCGATATGATTGCAATACAGATGATTGTAATAACAGCCATCACAACAACAGGTTTAATTCTTTCTGCATAAAATCCGTCTTTTTTCATGCTTTTGCACCTGCCTTTTTCTTTTTCTTGTACTCCTTCATATAATGATCAAGAAGCGGCGCAAACATGTTCGCAAGCAGAATTGCGAAGGTTGTTGCCTCAACCCATATCGAGAAAAGCCTTATCAAAGCGATTAAGACACCAATAAGGGCTCCGTAAATCCAGCGTCCGGCATCAGTCGTCTGAGACGATGAAATGGGGTCTGTAGCCATGAAAACCATTCCGTATAGAAGACTTCCACTCAGCAGTCCGTAAACAGGATTTACAGCACCTTCCAGGCCACCGAAGTAAAAAGCCGCCTGAATTACAAGGTAACCGACAAGACCCGAAAGAATTATTCTGAAGTTTGCGGCTTTTTTGTAGATCAAAAAGATACCGGCAATAATAATCAGAATAGCGCTTGTCTCACCCAGAGATCCTGAAACATTGCCGAGCAGCAGATTCATAAGCGGAGTATCTGTCCCGGATGCAAAATTTGCAATCGGAGTAGCCTTGGAAACGGCATCAGCACCATTAAGCCACTGTGAAAAACCTCCTGGAAAGCCCGAAGAAACAGGAACAAAGCCTGAGGTCATAGGAACACCGAAGCTGATATATATAAAAGCCCGGCCTGAAATAGCAGGATTGAAGACATTCCGTCCGAATCCGCCGAAGACCATCTTTCCGAAAATAACGCCGAATACAATACCTGCAACTGCTATCCAGTAAGGAACAGCCGGAGGTAGAGAGAGGGCGAAAAGAAAGTTGGTCACAAAAACAGCTGACGAAACCTGCTTTTTATAGATCTTTGCGAAGATATACTCACTTAAAAATCCTGCGATATTTACAATTAACAAAACGGAGAGGGCTCTCCATCCGAAAAAGTAAATTGACAGCACCGCAACAGGAATAAGAGAATACACTACCTGGAACATTACCTTCTGCCGCATGATTAACGGCTTTTTTTTATCTGTTGTTGCCATACTACTATCTTCTTTGATTTTCAAGACATTGTCAATTTTAATATTCAGATAAAACGCCACTATGGCAGTAGTTGACCCGTGCCATCAAATAATAGAGAATGTATATATGATAACTCTTGAAGAAGTTTCCGGAAATCTTGAATGTATAACCTACAGCCAGAGCAGTAACTTTAAAAAAGCCGGAATTGAAAACATAGTTGCAAGCGATTTAATGAGTGAAGTCCTTGTCGCAGAAGAAGAAGGACTGCTGCTTATTACTGCGCTTAATACTGAGCAGACCCTCAGAACAGCACATATAGTTGATGCCGTTGGAATTCTGCTTGTGAATGGAAAAACACCCCAGCCCGGAATGATAAAACTGGCTGATGAATTTGATATAACCCTGATCTCTACCAGGACTTCAATGTTCAGAGCCTGTGCCGCACTCGGCAGAATGATGGATGAGGGACAGCATTGAAAAAACTGATTCCTGTTTATCAGAATCAGCCGCTTGCAGTACTTGAGTTAATCCAGGGACATAAGATAAAGGACATAATGTCCAGAAACCCGACCTCAGTACCAGGAACAACCACAATGAAAGAGGTTAAGCAGCTGATGAAAGAACGCTCAATTAGCGGTGTTCCGGTACTGAAAAACCGAAGACTTGTGGGAATAATCAGCGTCGAAGATCTTCTCAATGCTCTTGAAGCAGGACTGATGAATGATCCGGTTGAAAAGCACATGTCAAGAAATCCGGTAGTCCTGGAAGAAATGATGCCTGTCAGGTTTGCAATTGATTACTTTGAAAACTATAATTACGGACGTTTCCCGGTTCTTAATGAAAAGAAAGAGCTTACAGGCATAATCACCAGCCGCGATATTATCATGCATATGATCAAGGTAATGAATGAGGAAATTCAGCGACTTGAAGAACTTGCAAAAGACGGCGCACAGACTGAAATAGGCAATATTGTCCGTCGGTTTGCAATCCTTCAGAATGATTTCAAGAATGCGGGAAAGGCTTCAATCGAGATTAAAAACATTCTCAAAGAACACAATATAAACCGGAAAATTATTCGGGCAACCGCCACAGCAGTCTACGAACTTGAAATAAATCAGGTAGTACATTCGATGGGCGGTGAAATACTATGCCGGATAACCGACAAGTACGTTGAGGTTCTTGCTCGTGATCGGGGACCTGGGATTCCTGATGTTGAAAAAGCGATGACCCCGGGATTTTCAACGGCAACAGACTGGATCCGGACTCTTGGTTTCGGCGCAGGAATGGGTCTGCCCAACATAAAGAGGGTATCTGACGAATTCACACTCGAGACTTCCGAAGCAGGAACAGAAATAAGAGTAGTTGTATATATCCTGGATGACAATGCTGAAAAAACAATATAGAATATGAACATGAAAATCAGCGAATTACAGGAAAAACTCGGATATACTCTGCTGACGGCTATGCCTGATAAAAAGATTCTGAATGCATACACATCAGATCTTCTCAGTGATGTGATGGGAAATGCAGCGGATGATTCAGTCCTGATAACCATTCAGGCTCATAAAAATACCATAGCAGTAGCCTCTCTTGCAGGAATAAACGCAATAATACTATGCAACGGACGAAAACCTCCGGAGGATATGCTTCCCGCTGCTGAGCAGGAAGGTATTGCAGTATTAAGCACTTCAGTAAACCAGTTCGAAGCTTCTGTGGATGTAGCAAGAGCCCTGAAACTCTGCGGCTGCTGAACATTGCCGGAATTTAAAGCAGATCTTCACATTCACTCATGTCTCAGTCCATGCGGTAGCCTGGACATGTCACCGTCGCTGATTGCCGGCGAACTTAAGAAACAAAACTTTAAAATAGCAGCCCTCACAGACCACAATTCGGCACTGAACTGTGCAGCTTTTGAAAAATGCTGCCGTATGCTCGATATAGTACCGATAAGCGGAATTGAAGTTACCACTGTCGAAGAAGCCCATGTTGTATGTCTTTTCAGCAATGCGGGGACAGCTGAAGAATTGGGAAATCTTATCTATTCAAAACTTCCCGAAGTTCAGAATGTGGCGGAAAAGTTCGGAGATCAGGTAGCCGTTGACGAGGAAGAAAACATTATAGCAGAGGTAGATAAATACCTGCTGAGTGCATCAGAGCTCAGCCTTGATGAACTCTACGATGCCGTTACAGCCCTCGGCGGCCTCTTTATTCCGGCGCATATCAACAGACCCGTTTTCAGCATACCGTCCCAGCTTGGGTTTCTACCCGATATGAATTATTCCGCTGTTGAAGTAACCAACCTTCCCTGCGAAACCGATCTTAAGAATTATACCGTGATAGCAAATTCCGATGCACACTACCCGCATAACATAGGAAACAGATACAGCATATACGAAAGCGGGGATATTTCCTTCGAAGGTTTGAAAATTTCTATGATAAAAGGACAGGTATCTACTATAATTCAGTCAGGAGTTTAATTCTGACATGGATTTTTTGAAGGATCTGAAAAATATCCTTGAAGATCTCACAGAGCCGGCATGTATTATGTCTGCAGATTTCAGGTACATCTGGGCTAATTCCGAATACATTGCTCATTCAGGTCACAATATTGACGAACTTAAAGGAAAGAAATTCGGCGACATAATACCCGCGGATTATGCACCGATACTTATCAATAAATTCAAAAGACTGAATATCAGCACCCCCTACTTCGATAATGATTACCCCGAAATTATGGCCAACGGTAAATTTATCACAAGACAATGGAGAAATCGGGCCATCTTTGAAGAGGACGGGAGTGTTCTGGCATACTACTGTGTTGTGAGAACCAGAATCGAAGGAAATACAGCAATAATAAACCTCCGGGATAATGATCTGGTACTTAACTCTGTACTGCAGTCTGCGGTATTCGGACTCATGGTTGCAGAAAATGACAGAGTACTTTTTATCAATAATATATTCACAGAGATGTTCGGCGCTTACGGAAACATCAATAAACAGACTCAGTTCAGCTATTCAAGCCTGCTCATGAACTTCTTCACAGAAGAATCACCTGTTATAAATTCGCTGACAGAATATTCAGGAAGCATAAAACTGGAAAAAGAAATCACTGTCAGAAAAAAGAAAAGATGGGTCTCAGTAATCATCAAGGTTCAGGAATATAACGGACGGATAGTGACACTGATGCTCAGTGAGGATATCACTGTAAAAAAACTCTATGAACTGGAACTTAAACGGACCAGGGAAAATCTCTCTCATATTAACAGAATAGCAAAGCTCGGATACTGGGAAAAGGATTTTGTCCGGGATATCTGGTTCTGGTCCGAGGATACCTACCGTATCTTTGATATCAACTATCCTGATGAGATTACTGAAGATATAATTAAAAAAAAGTTTCATCCTGATGACTACAAGCTGCGGCTGGAAAATATAGAAAAACACACCAGGTCAGGAAAAAACAGCAGTTATGAATACGAATACCGAATCTTTGATAATGATGGAAATATCAAATGGATCACAGGCCAATCTATCTTTAAAATTGACCCGTCAGGGAAAAAGGTAAAATTCTTCGGCTGGGTACAGGATCAAACGGAAAGGAAAAAGAACGAAGAAGCACTGAAGGCGGCACTGGTAAAAGCTGAAGAATCTGAAAGACTTAAAACTGCCTTCCTGGCGAACATCAGTCATGAAATAAGAACTCCTCTGAATGCTATTCTCGGATTCTCTGACCTTATTTCAAAGACAAGTGACCCCGATTTGCAGAAAACATACTCGGGAATAATCAGGAGCAGCGGCAATCTGTTGCTGACTCTGGTCAATGACATAATCGATTTTGCGAAGATTGAAGCAGGAGCTTTTGAACTTTTCATCTCCGATGTTTATCTGGAAGATCTTTTTCACGAATTAAGAGACATGTTCATGAACCAGAGCAGCGGCGCTGTCAGACTTAATATAACCAAAGCGCCTGATACAAAGGGACTTCTTCTGACAGACAGAGACAGACTGACTCAAATCCTTGTAAACCTGATCAATAATGCATTCAAATATACTGAAAAAGGCGTTATAAGAATGGAAGCTGAGATCAATCATTCAGCAAGAACTGTTGTTATCAGTGTAAGCGACACAGGGATTGGCATTCCAGCCTCTGATCTCGAGCATATTTTTGATCGCTTCTACCAGATTAACAGCTTCAGCCAGGGCACAGGCCTGGGCCTTCCTATTTCAAGGGCTATAGCGGCTCAGCTTGGAGGCTCGCTGACAGTTGAGTCGCAGCCTGAGCAGGGGTCGAAATTCATGCTCAGCCTGCCCTTCGTTACACCGCCAGAACTCATGACGTAAAAAAAGGCTGCATCCCGAAGGATACAGCCGTAATCTTTCCACTCAAAATATCAAGATGTTTAGTTCTTGTATAGAGGTCTTGGTGTGTAATGAGTATGAAGAAGGTGATGAGACTTCTCGGAAAGAGGAGCTCCAAGATATTCTTCATAGATCTTTGCAATATCAGGGTTCTGGTGTGAACATCTGATAGTACTCTTTTCATCATCATTATAAAGGCCTGCAATTCGCTTCTCACGAATATCATCTTCAGTACCGTATGGCTGTCCGCCTCCGGCTATACATCCGCCGCGGCATGCCATTACTTCAATAAAGTGGTAGGGAAGTTCATCACCCTTTTCCTTGGCAGCTCTAATCTCGTCGAGGACGGCCTTAACGTTTGCCATGCCATGAGCTACAGCAACCTTAACCTTGGTGCCCTTGATATCAACAACACCGGCTTTAACTCCGTCCATACCTCGGACAGCAGTAATATTTACATCAGCAAGCTCTTCCTTGGTTACAAGGTAGTAGGCTGATCGCACTGCTGCTTCCATAACACCGCCGGTTACACCGAAGATTGTTCCTGCACCGGTGTATGCGCCGATAGGACTGTCAGCCTCTTCCTCAGGAAGGTTTGCAAAGTCGATACCTGCAGTTTTAATGCATCTTGCAAGCTCTCTTGTTGTAAGAACGAGATCCACATCATCATAACCTGATGACTGCATATTTTCATCTCTGACTCTTTCAAACTTCTTGGCTGTACAGGGCATTATTGAAACAGAGTAAATCTTTGAAGGATCAATGCCCTTCTTCTCTGCATAATATGTCTTGGTTATTGCTCCCTGCATCATCTGCGGAGATTTTGCAGTTGAGAAATGCGGAATCATATCCGGGTAGTATTTTTCCATGTAATCTGTCCATGCGGGACAGCAGGAAGTAAGCTGCGGAAGCTCGCCTTTTCCGTTTACGAGTCTTTCTACAAGCTCAGAACCCTCTTCCATGATGGTGAGGTCGGCGGAAAAGTTAGTATCAAATACAGCATCAACGCCAAGCATTCTAAGTGCAGCATAAATTTTTCCGGTTACAATTTCACCGGGTTTCATGCCGAATGCTTCACCGATTGCAACCCTTACTGCAGGTGCCATCTGAACAGCAACATGCTTCTCGGGGTCCTTGATAGCAGCCTTCATCAGGTCGGTATCATCTTTTTCATAGATTGCGCCGACAGGACAGTGGGCTGAACACTGACCGCACTTGATACAGGGGCTTTCATTGAGAACTACGCCTGCAGAAGGCATAAGTCTTGTTTTCTCACCTCTACCAAGGAACTCAAGAGCCCATACATCCTGCAGCTGCTGGCAAACCTGCGCACAGCGTCCGCACTGGATACATTTTGAAGGGTCAAGAATGATAGAAGGAGTTGATTCATCCTTCGGAAGTCTTTTAACATTACGATCAAAGGGGATTTCCCTGATAGCGTATTCGGCAGCAAGCCTCTGAAGCTCACAGGTCTGGTTACGTCCGCAAGTAAGACATTCCTGCGGATGATCCGCAAGGGTCATTTCAATAACCGTCTTTCTTATTGAATGTATTTCAGGGTCATTGGTGATATAGTTCTGTCCCTCGCTGACAAGCGTTGAACAGGCTCTGACCATTCTGGGGTTGCCTTCAATCTTGACAACACAGATTCCGCATGCAGCCCAGGGGGTCAGATCAGAATGATAACAGAGTGTCGGAATCTTAACACCGGCCATCTTTGCGGCTTTGAGTATTGATGTTCCAACCGGAACACTCTGTTCTCTGCCGTTAACCTTTATATTTACAGTACTCACTGTTATTCTCCTTTATTAGCTCTTTGATATTGCACCGAATTTACAGCTGGTAAAACATTCGCCGCACTTCACGCACTGACTCTGGTCAATCACATGAGCCTGCTTTCTTTCACCGCTGATGCAGTTAACAGGACACTTTCTGGCACATACTGTACAGCCGATACATTTGTCGGGATCAATTTCAAACTTAACTAGATCCTTACACTTACCGGGCTTGCAGACCTTTCCGTCTACGTGCTCAAGGTATTCATTCTTAAAGTATTTAAGTGTTGAAAGTATCGGGTTCGGAGCTGTCTGACCAAGACCGCATAGAGCTGCCTTCTTCATTGCTGTACCGATTGTTTCAAGGTTTTCAAGGTCCTTATGGGTTCCCTTACCCTTGCTTATCTTGTCCAGAATATCATAAAGCTTTCGGGTTCCGATTCGGCATGGGGCACATTTACCGCAGGACTCATCAACGCAGAATTCCTGGTAGAATTTCACAACATTAATGATACAGTCGTCCTCATCCATGACAATCATTCCGCCTGAACCCATCATTGAACCGATGGCTGTAAGCTGGTCAAAGTCGATTGGAGTATCAAGAAATTCAGATGTAATTACACCGCCTGAAGGACCGCCGGTCTGAACAGCCTTGAAAGCTTTTCCATCCTTAATTCCGCCGCCGATATCAAAAACGATTTCACGGAGGGTTGTTCCCATTGGAACCTCAACCAGGCCGGAGTTGTTGATCTTTCCAGTAAGAGCAAAAACCTTTGTTCCGGGTGATCTTTCAGTACCGATTGATTTAAACCATTCCCCCCCCTTGAGGATGATCATCGGAACATTGGCCCATGTTTCAACGTTGTTGATAACAGTCGGTTTTGCCCAGAGGCCTTCAACTGCAGGAAAAGGCGGCTTCGGTGTTGGCATACCCCGGTTACCTTCAATTGATCTTAAAAGTGCAGTCTCCTCTCCGCAGACAAATGCGCCCGCTCCGAGTCTTATTTCAAAATCAAAATTAAAACCGCTGCCAAGAATATCCTTACCAAAAAGGCCGTATTCGCGGGCCTGTTCAATGGCTATTTCAAGTCTTTTAATGGCAAGAGGGTATTCAGCTCTGATGTAAATAACACCGAGTTCTGCACCTACGGCATAACCGGCAATAGCCATAGCCTCAAGCACTGAATGAGGATCACCCTCAAGAGTACTTCTATCCATATATGCACCGGGGTCGCCCTCGTCTGCATTACAAACGATGTATTTCACATCGTTTTCAACATCTTTAGTAAATTTCCACTTCATCCATGTGGGGAAGCCGGCACCGCCGCGTCCTCTCAGTCCTGAGATCTTAAGCTGTTCAATAACCTCATCCTGCGACATTTCAAACAGAACTTTTTCAAGGGCTGAGTAGCCTTCTCTTGCAATGTACTCATCGATCTTCTCAGGATCAATAAATCCGCAGTTTCGAAGTACAATTCTGACCTGTTTCTGGTAGAATTTAATTTTTTCAATATCAAAATCGTCTTTTGAACCGTTATCATCGTCAACATAGAGAAGTCTTTTAACCATTCGGCCTTTGACGATTGATTCTGCTATAATTTCTTTAGCGTCTTCAGGAACAACTTCTACATAAAAAGATTCTTCCGGAAGTATTTTTACGATTGGTCCCTTTTCACAGAAACCGAAACATCCTGTTTTTACAATCTGAACATCATCTGCAACACCCTGGGCTTCAGCCTCTTTTTTCAGGGCATTGAAGATTTCGTTTGCTTTGCTTGATTCGCATGCTGTACCGCCGCAAACAAGTATATAATTCTTAACTGCCATCCTCTCCTCCGTTATTCCCTGACAATATCGGCTGCGGGCTTGTCAAAAATATGGTTATCGACAAGCTTGCCCGCTAAAATATGTTCTTTAACTATCCGGCGGGCTGTATCCCCGTCAACCTGTCCATAGATTGTATCCGGCATTCCGGGAGCCTTGATTTCAACTGTTGGTTCTACATAGCATAAACCCATACAGCCGGTCTGTTTTACAGTTACGTTCTTGACTCCGCTTTTCTCTATTTCATCAAGGAAAGCATCGAGAGCTTCTTTGGCACCGGCGGCTATTCCGCATGTACCCATCCCGATGATGATATGAATATCTTTTCCTTCTGTATCTCTCTTATCAATTTCAGCTTTTTTGCTGTTCCTGAGATTTCTAAGTTCCTCAAGGGTCATTTTTGCCATAATTAATCTCCCTGTATCAAATCTTCTTCCTGTGACCGTAGATACTGTCTCGCAAGAATAAGCGAGTCCGCATCATTAAGGTCACCAAGAACCTCTATTATTTCTGATCGTTTTACGGAATACCCGTGTACTTCACCTTCTATCTCCAGGCTGCGTTCAACCGGCATATCATACAGTCCATCAAACATGAATGCCTGCAGAATCATCGCGCTGAGATCTCCGAGAGGAGGGGTATCGATATTATCAAGCGGAAGTGAAAAAACAAGGTCGGTTCCCCTGTTCTTTTCCGACTCTATCGAAAAATCTCCTCCGGTCTGCTCAACCGTCTGGATCAAAAAAGGAAGTCCTAATCCGACTTTGCGTGATTTGTGTTTTATACCGTCTGTATAGAATGGATCAACAGCCTTTTTTAACTGGTCCTCATCCATTCCCCTGCCGTTGTCTTTAATTGAAACCGAGAAGTTTCGGGAAGTCTGGTTTATAGCAAGATAAACCTCGGAAGCCCCCGCTTCTACAGAATTCTGAAGACAATCAAGGATAAAATCACAGACGGCTGCATGCACTAATCAGCCTCTGGATCGGAATTTAGCAAGTACTTCCGGTAGTTCGTCTTTCGCAACTTTACCGTAGACTTCTCCGTCAACTATCATCACCGGGGCAAGGCCGCAGCAGCCTACGCATCGGACCGATTCTATAGAAAAAAGACCGTCATCAGTTACCTCGTTTACGGCAATACCAAGAAGAGTCTCAAGCTCTTTGATTAAGTCTTCTCCGCCTTTCAGATAACATGCAGTTCCCATGCATACCTGAATATTGTATTTTCCGGGTTTATCAAGTTTAAAAAAATGATAAAAAGTAATTACACCATAAATCTTGGCCAGCGGTGTATCGAGCATGTCGGAAACTTTGATTGCGGCTTCTCTTGGAATATAGCCAAATTCTTCCTGCACCTTGTGAAGTACCATAATCAGATTTCCAGGTTTGTTCTTCCATTCCTCAATAAATGAAACGAGTCCACTGGAGAACTCGATCTGAGGAGCTGTTTCTACAGCCATAGATCCTCCTGTTTGAATTTTTGGGATTTACCAGGTAAAAATCTGGATCTTATTAAGTAAAATGTCAATACATATAATGTGCAATATATCACCAATCAGGCTTCAAAAACATTTTTTTTTGTTTTTTCAATTGTTTTTTTCTCATAATATACGTATAATGTCTATATATTGTGAATAGAGACGCATTAAAACGACTAAGATACGAAATACTTCACAACAAGGAGATTTTTTAAATTCATGAATAAGGAACTCATCCTCAGACTGTCCAAATATAAGAGACTTCTATACAAACTTAAAGCACTCGGACTTGAACGGGTGTTCTCAAACAACCTTGGAGATGCGATTGCCGTAGCACCATCACTGGTCAGAAAAGACTTTTCGGTACTTAACCTTCCCGGAAACAAACGCGGGGGCTACGATATAGACATGCTTATAGAAAAACTCGACGTTGTACTCGGCCGGGACAAACCACAGGAGGTCATCGTTGCAGGCTGCGGCCGTATCGGTACTGCACTCATGCAGTACGAAGAGTTCAGAAATGAAGGGATCAAGATAGTAGCGGGCTTTGATATAGCGCCCGAGAATGTTTCCAAAACGTCCGGAGTTCCGATATATCATATGCGTGAAATGAAGGAATATGTCCAGAAAAACGGAACCAGGGTAGGAATAATAGCAGTGCCTGACAGTGCGGCGGCCCAGACTCTTGAAACAATGATTGATGCAGGAATAAGGGGCGTCCTGAACTTCGCAACAATAGAATTACGGACAGGGAAAGGCGGAGAGCTTGCTGACGACAATCTCCAGTGCACAATACACAACATCAATATATGCCTTGAGCTAGAGCATCTTTTCTATCAGGTAAATGTAGCCAACAACCTTCCGGAAATTAACGAATCATAAAAATAGTTCACAGCCTTTCCAGTACAGCAATGACCGGAAAGTGGTCGGAATACCCCTCTTTCGCTGAAGTAATCCAGCGGAGAGGGGTTTTGTATTCTGTAAGCATGAAATCCGGCTGATATACCATAAAAGATTTAAACTCCAGCCCCCTCCCGTCAATGGCTTGCCTGTCAAAAAAGAATTGATCCAGAGCCTCCCAGCTGCCCCTGTAACTGTAGCTGCCCGAAGAGTCGCAGTCAATCCAGGGGTTATACATCAGACTATCAGATTCGGACGCCAGAACCGTTTGAGCGTCAGCGCTCCTTAAACATTGAGATTTCTTTTCATCAATGCCTATTCCAAGTGCAACCTCATAAGTCCCATCAACCCGGTTTTGCTCATCCCATGACTCATTAAAATCTCCTGCTGCTATAATCAGACGTTCCTGTATATTTTCCGTACCGGAGGATTTGCTGACGGATTGCGGCACCTTAATCAATGCCGCCAGCCGCCTTGAAGCAGCAATACGCCGTGGTTCGGTCTCCTCAGCACCTCCGGATCTTGATTTCCAGTGGTTTACAAAAAGATATATCTCGGAAAAATCATCCGCCTTAAGCCGAACCTCTCCGATTGACCTGCCTGCTGCTGTAGAATCAAGATAAACTGTATGTGTTATAATTTCCTCTATTTCAAGTCTGCTTAAAACAGCATTACTCACAGCTGAATCCTGAGTAGGAAGAAATGCCGACCAGATGTATCCGCACTCTTTCAGATACATATCCTTCAGAAGATTAAGCGCATTTTCATTTTCAACTTCCTGCAGAACAACGACCTCTGGCCCTGAAGGCTTAACAGACTGAATGACTTCCGCCAGGGCTGCAGCCTTCTGATTGAAACAGTCGGTATTCCAGTCGCCTTCCGAAGGATCGAATTCGCTGTATTCCGTTCCATCGCTGATATCATCAAAGAAGTTCTGAACATTCCAGGACATTATAGTTATTTCAGTATCTTCCTGACCGCCGCAGCTGCATGACAGCAGCAGAAGCATCAGAGCTGAAAGAAAGCAAATGATTCTCATACAGGATTTAAACCCGTATTTATCCCCAACGATTGAAATCAGGACTTTAAAATACGAGAATTAAAGTATGAAAAGCTATAGAAAGGAATTATTTTTCAATACAACCGAACGGTATCAGATAATGAATATCACCTCCGAGGTTGAAGACTGTCTTTCTGATAGCGGCATACAGGAAGGCCTCTGTCTTGTAAACGCAATGCATATAACAGCCAGCGTCTTTGTCACAGAAGCAGAGGACGCTATTCATCAGGATCACCTGGACTGGCTGGAAGGACTTGCCCCGTACAAAAGAACCGGATATCGGCATAATATCGGCCAGGATAACGGAGACGGGCATCTGAAACGTCAGATTCTGGGAAGGGAAACAGTCGTGGCTGTCACCGGCGGCAAGCTTGATCTGGGAACCTGGGAGAACATCTGTTACGGAGAGTTTGACGGCAGAAGAAAAAAACGTGTGCTGGTTAAGATAATCGGTGAATGACCGGTTAAGTAATAAAAAAAGGCTGTCCCGTATCACGGACAGCCTCTATAATTTGAGCCGCATATTGACACGACTTAAGCTATTTTCTGAATTATGCAAGGTAGGATGTAATAGCCTTAACCTCTTCGGATTCGGCAAGAGACTGAGGAACAAATTCGGTTCCGGTTATCTGCTCATAAGCCTGAATGTATCTCCATGCAACTTCAATTCGTACTTCATCGGGGATCTCTGGTGATTCGCCCTCACCCATGAAGTTTTTTTCTTTTATAAGCCACTGACGAAGATATTCCTTGTCTATCTTGCGCTGTTCTTCACCCTTTGCAAAAAGATCTTCATAGGTATCGGCATACCAGAAACGGCTTGAATCAGGGGTATGAACTTCATCTACCAGTATAAGTTCGCCGTCAAGCAGACCGAACTCATACTTTGTATCAACCAGAATAAGCCCCTGCTTTTCAAGCATCTTACTTCCGCGGTTGAACAACGAGACTGCAGCCTTCTCAACCTTCGCCCAGAGCTCCTTTTCAACAAGCCCTGTCTTTACAATATCTTCACAGCTGATCGGCATATCATGCTCACCGATTTCCGCCTTTGTGGACGGTGTAAGCAGCGGCTGTTCAAACTTCTGATTCATCTTCATTCCGGCGGGAAGCTTTATTCCGGATATATCCTTTCCGGCCTGGTAATCTCTCCAGGCTGAACCTGTGAGATAGCCGCGGACAATCACCTCAACCGGCAGAACCTCGCATTTCTTTACTGCAACAGTACGTGCGGTTACCTGTTCAGCGATATGGTTGGAAACGATATCGGCAGTCTGTTCAAACCAGAAAAGGGAAATGCGGTTAAGCAGTTCACCCTTGCAGGGGATAGTGGAAAGAATCCGGTCGAAAGCTGATATTCTATCAGAGGTTGCAATAACAAGTTTGTGCTCACCGGACGGAAAGATATCACGTACCTTACCGGAAATATATCCCGGTGTTTTTGCCACATCGCTTCCGGCAAATCCGCCGAAAACACTTCCCATGTATGATGCTATTTCTTCTCTTTTCATCAGGCCAGTTCACTCCTGCTGCTGATTACCCTGGATATAAGCCCGTACTCAAGAGCATCAGGAGCACTAAGCCAGTAATCCCGGTCTGTATCTTTTTCAACACGATCCAGGGACTGTCCGGTTTCATCCGAAATAAGCTGATTCAGCTTCTGCCTGGTTTTCTCAAGTTCTTTCGCGTGTATCTCAATTTCAGTTGCAACGCCTCGCATACCAGAAAGCGGCTGATGAATAAGGTAGTGTGAATTGGGGAGGCCGAGTCTTCTTTCCTTCGGCGCAGCAAGCAGGATAAGCGCACCCGCACTTGCGACCAGTCCCATTCCAACGGTATAAACATCAGGTTTTACAAATCTGATCATATCGAAGATTGCATAGCCTGCATCAACATCACCGCCGGGAGAGTCAATGAAAACTTTGATTGGCTCATCGCTTTCGGCTTCAAGGATCAGAAGCTGTTTTACAACCTTTTCAGCGAGCTCCTTGTTTACTTCTCCGGAAAGCAGAATTGTTCTTGTCTTCAGTATTTTTTCAGATACCGCATCAGGATTTTCCGCTTTATCCTTATTGCATTCTCTTTCTTCTTCACTCATAAAAATAACTACTCCTGTTTTTATGTAACATGACGCAAAGCCTCTTGTCAATTGTATAGAATTTACTACAATTAGCAAATGAAGTCAGCATATATATCTATCATAGGACGGCCTTCTGCCGGAAAATCGACCCTAATAAACAGCATCTGCGGTGAAAAAGTCTCAATAGTATCACCGGTACCCCAGACTACCAGAAATAAAATTCGCGGAATCATAACCAGAGAGGAAGGCCAGCTGGTTTTCATAGACACCCCCGGATACCATATCTCGGATAAGAAGTTCAATAATTACCTGAAAGACCTCGCAGGCTCGGCACTTGAAGACGCCGACCTTTTTCTTTATGTAATAGATACAGCAAGAAAACCCGGAGCAGAAGAAAAAGAAGTTCTTTCCATGCTCGAACCCTATTTCAGCCGTACAATAGTTGCGCTGAATAAAACAGATCTGCCCGAATCAAAGCCTCAGGAAATAGTGGATTTCATTGGAGAAACAGCAGGTTCACATCCTGCAGGAATGATAGGAATTTCAGCCGAAAAGGGAACCAATGTGGAGGATATTCTCAAGGCGCTCTATGAGCTGGCGCCGGAAGGCTTTGCGCTTTATCCTGAGGATTATTACACAGATCAGGAACCCTCATTCCGTATAATGGAAGTAATAAGGGAAAAGGCCATCACAGGTTCGAGACAGGAGCTTCCCCATTCCATCTATGTTGAAATTGCCGACATGGAGGCGGACAGGGACGAAGAAGGCGAAGTAAAAAAGCTGTGGGTGAGGGCTTTTCTAACGGCGGAAAGAGACAGTCAGAAGGGCATTCTTGTCGGACGCGGCGGAGAAAACATTAAAAGGATTCGGCTTGAAGCCCAGAAGGAGCTTAACCAGCTGTTTCCATACAGGGTAAGCCTTGATTTGAGGGTTAAGGTGAATCCCAAATGGCGCCGTAACGACGGACTGCTTAAGAACATGCTGTTCTAAGAAGCTCTTAAGATTTTTTATCTGAATCATCCTTGTGCCGGTGGAAAATCCGGTAGGGGGTTTCAGGCAAAGTGTTTTCAACCATCTTATCGTAAAGTTCCAAATCACGCTTTCGGGCCCGGCCGCCGAGCTTGCGGATAGTCTTAAGCAGAGCAGCCACCTGTTTGCGCTGTTCAGAATTCATATTGATGAACAGAAGTCCGTAATGGTAGAAATCTTTAACCTTTTTCTTCCATTTAACAACACCGTCTATATCAGCAGAATCATAACCGACCGTACAGAAGAAGCCGCAGAGCTCTCCCATCTTGATATCAAGCGAGGTTTCAAGACAGGCTCCGGTACTTGATACATTAACAAGCTTTGCAGGGTTAATATTCCCCTGGAAGCGGAGCGAAACATTTATATTGACCGAATAGCGGCTGTAAAGTCTCTTTTCCTCAGCTGATTCAACCTCGGTAATTGCACCTACTCCCAGCAGGTGGAGCATTGCAATTATATGTTCAACACCCTCTTTTTCTGTTTCGGAGATATTTACAAACATTATTCCGTAGCCCGGAAGGCTGCAGTCATCCAGAACACTGCGCATTACCCGGCCTTTTAAAGCAACTGAAATACTGTTGCCCATATAGATTCTTAAGGGATAGATATGACCTGTATCAATCTTCTCTGCGATTCTGATAAAGCAGCCGCCGAGTGAGATATCTTCCAGGTAGCCAAGCTCTGCCATTCCTGCATATTCAATAGAAACACCGAGATCGATTTCGTATCTTCTGGCCTGTTCCCACCACCTCAGCCGAGGGTTGAAATACGGAGCAATTATATGTTTTCTGAAAAAGAAACCTGCTGCAGCAAAAAGCACCAGATTAAACATAATCATTCCGCCCAGCGAGATCATTGGATTTGCCGCATATGCTGTAATGTTATAAACAATCATCGTAGCTGCGGTTACCATAAAAACCCACCAGCCGGCCTTATGAACCGTGTAGACGGCGATGGCGGCTATGGGGTATAGGCATAAAATAATAATATCGGAAATCGCAAGTCTGGTAAAAATATTACCGCGGCCCCAGAGCGGAATCATATTTATATAAGCATTCAGAATGACAGTTACCAGTGGGGTTAAAATAAGCAGCAGAGAAAAAAAGAGAATACTTCCGGGACGTTTCAGACTGTTCAAAACGCACTCCTTTTTTAATTTACATTTCAATTATAGTATGAATATACAGGATTTTCGCTAAAAATGTCCAGAAAACTTGAATATTAATCCTGCATCACTATAATTTGGGTATGAACCGAAGGCTGATTTTTTTACTTACTGTGCTTGCTGTCTTTTATTTTTTTATCGGCCTTTCAGGATGTTCTCTCTTCATTTTAAAAGATAGCCTTAGCCCTGATGAATACCTTCCGGAAGCAGTATTAATAGTGGTGGATAGTGAAATAGCCCTGGAAACTGAAGCTGGAATTTCAAAATATCAAAGAGATCTAAGTGCGGAGGGCGTGAGCTCATCTGTAATAATCTGGGAAAATACCGACAATTACACGGAACTCAAAGACAGACTGATTGCCTCATCAACCGATCACACCTGCGCTTTTTTTGTAGGAAATCTTCCGGTTGCATGGTATGAGCAGGAGGCCTTCGGCGAGGAAGAAGTGTTTCCAGCCGATCTCTATTATATGGATCTGGATTCGGTCTGGTCCGACACAGACGGGAATGGTTACCTTGATGAGCACAGCGATATTGAAGTTGATTTCTATATTTCACGAATTACAGGCTCGGCTGAAGAACTCAACTTCTATTTTGATAAATTATCAGCCTACCGCAGTGGTACAGGAATGATTTATGACGACGCGCTGATATTCAAGGATGATGACTGGCAGTCGAATTACCGAAGCAACAGCCTCGGTCTTGATTCACTTTACAGCAGCGTAAAGATTCTGCAGGACCCCGAAACAACCCTGCGGGAAAGCTACATTGAGCAGGTTGCCGGCGATGGTTATGAGTTTGTATATCAGTGGGTACATGCCGCTCCACCGGTTCTGTTCTTTGACGAAGGCGACACATATGATCTGATGAGGGCCAGCGATATAGGAGCTAACAACCTTAAAGCCAACTTTTACAATCTCTTCGACTGTCAGGCGGCAAGATTCACTGTGAACAACCTGGCCTCAAACTACCTGCTTGAAACCGATTCAGCCATTGCTGTCATAGGCTCGACGAAAACCGGAGGCATATACTATCCGGTCGAGTTCAATAAAGCGCTGGGTGAAGGGGCCTGCTGGGGCGCCGCATACAGAGTCTGGTACAACAATTCCGGCTATACCGATGACAATTGGTTTCTCGGAATGATTATAATGGGTGATCCGGCTATAAGACCCTACCATGCCTCCGGTGCTGATATTGCGGAAGGCAGCAGATCTATATCTACCATTATTCCTTTAAGCGAAGAAGAAACCGACCGGATGTTCCTGCAGCTGCGCGATTTCAACCTTTCCGAAGACTATGAAGAGGAATCTATAGGAGAATAGACTTAATTACCTCTCATCATAAAGATCTGTCATTTGACTTTTTGCTTTTCTGCTATTATTAATAGACATGCAGAAATCAATACTTCGAAAAATCAGCCTTTTGCTGCTGTTTGTGATAACCATATTCAGGCTTCCCGCCGCAGAATCAGCCTTTCCGGTAATCAATGCAGAATCGGCAATTCTTATAGATATGGGAACAGGAACCGTACTGTTTGAAAAAAATGCGGATACGGTTATCCCCCCCGCATCAATGACAAAACTGATGACGATACACATTGCACTCGAAGCAGTCAGAAACGGACAGTGCAGCCTTGATGATTATGTAACAATAGGCAGAAATGCCGACTTCCGGAACCAGCCGCCCCACTCTTCTCTTATGTTTATAGAAGAAGGCCAGAAGGTAACGCTTGCCGAACTGCTTATCGGGCTGGCAATTCCCTCCGGTAACGATGCAGCAGTGGCTGTGGCCGACTTCATTGCAGGAAGCACTCCGGAATTTATCAGGATGATGAATGCAGAGGCGGAGAGGCTGGGGCTGCAAAACACAGCTTTTGACGATACCTCCGGATATTCAGCAGAAAACAGTACAACATCAAGGGAGTATGCTGAGTTCTGCAGCTTCTATATAAGCGAACACCCTGAAGCTCTTGAGCTTTTTCACGCAATACCGGAGTTTACCTACCCGGCTGAGAAAAATCTTCCCGACAGCGGCGAGAGTGTTTACGGCCCAATAACTCAGTACAACCATAACCAGCTGGCCGGAAGATATCCGGGTGTCGACGGTTTAAAAACCGGATACATCGATGAATCGGGCTTTAACATAGCCGCCACCTGCATGCAGAACGAAAGAAGGCTTCTGGTCATCCTTATGGGTGGACAGGGAAACACCACATCAGATGGAAACCTTAAAAGGCTTGTCGATGTTTCAATTCTTTTTACTTACGGATTTGAGGCATGGACAGTATTCAGTCCCGGTAAAAACGCATATACCGAGATGAAGGTCTGGAAGGGGCAGCGCGAGTTTGCTGCCGCTGAAAGAGAACATGCAGGTGCGATATGCCTGAAATACTCAGATTTAATTGATGCCCAATACATTGACATTCCAGCATCCCCGCTGGAGGCTCCTATAAACAGGGGTGATATACTTGGAGTATGGAAGCTTGCAGACTCAGATGGAGATATCATTGCAGAGGGAAATTTATCCGCCATGGCTGAAATAGAGAAAGGCGGCTGGATAAAAAGAAAGCTTGATTCGTTCAGACTGCGGCGGCTGAAAAATCAGAAGGAATCAGGAAACTTGGAGCTTAGATAATTTTTAAGATGAGCTTTGTTTACCGGCTTCTCAAGATAGCCGTCATAGGACATCGATGAAAGCCGGCCGGCAAACATTTTTTCAGGATAGGCTGAGATAAAGATCACCTTTGTATCCGGATTTTCAGTCTTGATTATCTCACAGGCATCAAGACCGTCCTCCTTTGAAGCCATATTAATATCAAGAAAAGCGACATCGGGCTTGTGAGCTCGCACAGCCTTTACGACCTCTGAACCATCCTGAGCCTCAGACTGAATCTCAATTCCAAAGCCGGTCAGTGTCATTGACAGAAATACTCTGAGGATTATCTCATCATCAGCTATAACAGCTCTTAATCCCATGAAGGCTCCTTATGAAAACAGAGAAATGTTTATCCTCTGTACTTTCCAAGTAATTTACAGACTTTTTCGCTGCCTATTGCATATAGAAAACTGGCAAGTCTTGGCCCCTTTTCCTTGCCGATAAGGGCTCGGTACACAACCGGAAAAAAATCACCGGACTCAAGTCCATTCTTCTGAGCTGCGTCATAGATACTGACACTGAACTCTTTCTCATCCAGTTTGTCCATCTTTGCTGCGACTTCATCGCAAAGCATGGAAAGTGCAGCAGCTTCAGCAGGACTGACTTTTTCAGCTTCCGCGTTATCATCTTTCAGGGCAAACTGAAAATCCTCTGGCGCAAAGTTCTTAACCCAGTTCCAGGCACATTCGGCTCGCTGTCTGAGTCTTGCTTCCTGCTCAGGCTTTACATCGCCAAGATACTCAATCAGCCTGTCAATATCGCCTGACTGAATCTGAAGCAGATTGCAGAGATGCCTAATCTGTATCTGGTAGGGCATTTCAGCTTCAGGGTTTTCAAGCTGGGAGAGCTCATAAATACGGGCCTGTTTTTCCCACTTTTTAAGAGCCTTCTCTGTATCTGGCTTGTTGTAATAGGTCCGTTCGCACTTGTCATAGTCTTCGTAAATTTTTAGTACGTCCAAATCAAAAGATATCGCAAATTCCGCATTAGGTCTGGTTCCTGCGAATAAAAATCTTGCAACTTCGGGCTGATAGACTTCAAGCACATCATCAAGACCTACGACCTCACCTGAGGATGAGGAAATCTTTCCGCCGCGTCCCTTTATCCTGATAAAATCATACTGGAAGGTTACCGGCGGTTCCCATCCGTAAATCTCTTTAGAAACCAGTTTTGCAGTATCGAAGGATCCACCTTCTGAATGGTGATCCTTTCCTGCAGGTTCAAAATCAACCTGCTCTTCACGCCATCTCATCGGCCAGTCAATACGCCATGGCAGCTTAACCGATCCGGTTTCACGAAGATCGAGACTCTCATGATTTCCGCATGATTCACAGGTATATGTAATTTCCCAGTCACCGTTCCAGGATTCAACTTTGGTTGTATCACGGTTGCATGCAGCACAGAATACACTTACGGGCATCCAGTCGGCGGCAAGCGGTTCGGTTCTGTGAGCGTCCAGTATTTTTCGAATGGATTCTTTCTTTTCAAGAGCGGTCCGCATGCCCTGTGCATAACGGCCGGATTTATATTCAGAAGTCTGGTATATATACTCCGGGAAAACGCCTACAAGGGGGAGAAGGACTTCAAGCCTTTTCTCATTTGCCCGGGCGTAGCTCTCTTCGTTTCCAAGAACATCAGGAACCGTAGTTATGGGCTGCCGCAGAAAGCCTTCAAGCTTTTCCTGTTCGGGCATATTTTTCGGAACCTTACGGAAAACATCATATTCATCCCATGAGTAGATAAACTTCACATTGCAGCCCTTCTGTCTGAGAGCACGAACAACAAGTTCTACAGAGATGATTTCCCTGAAATTTCCGATATGAACTGTGCCGGAAGGCGTGATTCCTGAGGCGCAGACGTAGACATCCTTTTCGCCTTTTTCTCTGATTATCTTATCGGCGGTTATATCCGCCCAGTGCGTTGATTTAATATCCATAGTGGAGCAAGTATACCGGCTGGGTACAAAAATATCAATCCACAGCCGCCCTCTGCCGATAATTGATCCATGAACAGACCGGCATTTTTCATCTGTATTTTAACAATATTTCTCTTTTTTACAGGCACGATTTCAGCTGCTGAAACAGGGCAGGCTTCCTGGTACGGAGGCAAATTTCAGGGACGGCAGACAGCCAACGGAGAGATTTTTGATACTTACAAGCTGACCGCAGCGCATAAAACCCTGCCGTTCGGGACAATAGTTAAAGTAACTAACCTCCATAACAACAAGAGTGTAGAGGTGAGAATAAACGACCGGGGGCCATTTGTTGAGGGCAGAATAATTGACCTGTCGAAAGCCGCGGCGGACGCTATAGATATGACAACACGGGGCGTTGCTACCGTCAGGCTTGAGATAATCAGCAGCCCGGGCGGAAATGACGATGGAAAGGCAGAAATATCAGCAGCCCAGTCCCAAGCCGAAGCCGACAGCGGTTTTATAGTACAGATAGCGTCATTCTCAAAGCTCGACAACGCCGAAAATACACTGAAAAAGCTCTACGGCTATGGGTTTAATCCTGCAATAGAATTAAGCAGCAGCGGTATGTACAGAGTAATAATAAACACAGAAACCAGGGTTCAGGCAGATACAATATGCCGAAAACTTGCGAATTTCGGATATACCAGTCCTTTAATAAGAGATAATTAATCTCAATCTCATCTAACGGTCGGCGACTGATAATGACACAACTTCTCATTAATGATAGTTTTTTAGAACTCATATACAGTAGAAAACATTGAGATCAAATATATTAGATTTTATTTATATAAAGGTGTTTTTATGCAGAACATAGGAATTAACATTGGCTCTTCAAGCCTGAAGATTGTTATGCTTGAAGACGGCAATATCAGCTGGACAAGTGTTCTTCCTCATGAAGGAGATTTTGTCTCCACACTTACTAAATCACTCAGCGGCAGAGACATTGCATCCGATGCAACAGCCCTGGTTACAGGAACTGAAGGCCGCTACCTTTTCAATATCAAGAGTACAATTGAGACTGTATGTATTGAAAGCGCTCTGAACCAGATTGGTCACAAGGTAAATGCCGTGGTCAGCATGGGCGGTGAAGATCTGACTGTCTATACAATAGATGAGAATAACAAGATTCAGAACAACTTCACAGGAAGTAAATGTGCTTCAGGAACCGGTGAGTTCTTCAAGCAGCAGCTTGGCCGTATGGATATGGTTCTCTCTGATGTAGAGAATGTCGACGAGAATGCAAAGGTTCTTTCGCTGTCATCAAGATGTTCAGTTTTTATGAAGAGTGACTGTACACACAGGCTTAACAAGAGAGAAGCAACAAAGGACGACATCGTTCTTTCACTAAGCGATGTAATGGCGACCAAGGTAATCGACTTCCTCAACAGAGCAAAGATTAAGGACGGAAAGGTTCTTCTTGCAGGCGGAATCACACTTAACAAGTTTATTGTAAGCTTCATCAAGGAAAAGGCTCCGGGAATCGAGTTTATCGTACCCGAAGAAGCTCCCTACTTTGAAGCCTACGGTGCAGCTCTTCTTGCAGAAGAGAACGGTTCTCCTATGCCGGCTGTTGAAAAGCTGCTGAAAGACAATGTTATCAAATTCCCCCGCTATGACAAGCTTTCAAGTGTTATGGACAAGGTAACATACTTCGAAGCTGAAGTTGGAAAGGTTGAAGCCGGCAAGGAATATATCCTCGGTGTAGACGGCGGTTCAACAACAACCAAGGCCTGTCTTATCGATATTGAAACCGATCAGATTGTTGCCCAGCATTACGGACGAACCCATGGAGACCCTGTTAAGGCTCTCAAGGGCTGTATAATCGAGCTTCAGAAAAAGATTAAGGAAGATATCGGTGATGAGAAGATAAAAATCAGTCTTGCATCAACAACCGGTTCTTCACGAGAGATTCTCGGTGTTTTTCTTGAAACATCAGGTGTTTACAACGAGATTATTGCTCATGCATACGGAACAACCTTCTTTGCCGAAGATGTAGATACAATCTTCGAAATCGGCGGGCAGGATGCAAAATACGTACTTCTCAATCATAAGGTCCCTATCGATTACGCTATGAACGAGGCTTGTTCTGCAGGAACAGGCTCCTTCCTTGAAGAATCAGCATCAGGAGACCTCAACATCAGAAGCGCTGCCGACATCGGCGATATTGCTATAAAGGCTGAAAGACCGCTGAAGTTCGGCGAGCACTGTTCTGCATTTATCAATTCCGATATCAGAAAGGCTATCCAGCAGGGAGCCCTTCGTGAAGATATTACAGCGGGTATTGTTACCTCAATTGTTTCCAACTACCTGAACCGTGTAGTGGGAAACAGAACAATAGGAAACAAAATCTTCCTCCAGGGCGGTGTTGCTAAGAACAAGGCAATTCCGCTGGCATTCGCAATGATGGTAGGAAAAGAGATTCTCGTTCCCCCGTCACCTGAACTTATGGGATGTTTCGGTGTAGGTCTTCTTGCAAAGCAGAAACTTGCCGAGGGACTTCTTGAAAAATCAGAATTCGATCTCGATGCAATACTCGAGACAGAAATTGTCTACGAAAAGCAGTTCAGATGCAAGGCATGTGACAATGACTGTCCGATCCAGGTGCTTCAGGTTAACGGCCACAAGTATATGTTCGGCGGACGCTGTTCAAAATACACAAACAGCAGAAAGAAGATTGAAGCAAGCACCGAGACTGTAGACTTTGTGCAGAGACGTTCAGACCTTAACTTTGTTGAGTGCGCCGCTGATCCTGAAACCTTCGTACAGAAAAGAGATTACACAGTGGGTATTCCAAGGGCCTTCTCGGTTCATTCGCTCTACCCGCTTTACTCATGGTTCTTCCATACACTGGGAATTAAAACCGTGCTTTCGGATGAAATTGCACATGAGGGTATTGCAAGAGCGGAAAGTACTTACTGCTTTCCGGCTGAAATTGCTCACGGAGCGGTTCAGGACATCATCAACAAGGGCTGTGACTACATCTTCCTGCCTCACTTCAGGGATATGACCAGCTATGAAACCGATGTCCATGCTAACTTCTGTCCTATTACACAGGGTCTTCCGTACTATATCAAGAAAGCTTTCCCGGATGTTGCCGAGAACAAGATTCTTGAGCTTGTTGTTTCCTTCAAGTTCGGAAAAGACAAGGCTCTTGAACTGTTTCAGAAGTTCGGCAAGCAGCTTGATATCAGCGAAGGTGAAATCAAAAAAGCATTCAACGTTGCTGTTCAGAAACAGGAAGCCTTCCTGCTCAAGCTTAAAGAACTGGGCCTTGAGGCTCTTGAGTTTGCAAGAAACAGCGACAAGCCTGTTATTGCACTTCTCGGACGTCCTTATAACGCCTTCACACGTGAAGCAAACATGGGTATCCCCAAGAAGTTTACATCAAAGAACTTTACAGTTATTCCGTTCGACATTCTGCCGTACGAGAATGAAGAAATATACGACAACATGTACTGGTACTACGGTCAGCAGGACATGAAGTCGGCAAGACTCATCAAGCAGGAAGACAACATCTATGCCGCATGGATTTCAAACTTCTCATGTGCGCCTGACTCCTTCATGCTCCACTACCTTAAGTGGATCATGGGAAGAAAGCCATTCCTCGTTCTTGAGCTTGATTCACACTCAGCAGACGCCGGTGTCGACACCCGTGTTGAAGCCTTCCTTGATATTATTGAAGGATACAGAAGCAAGTTTGAAGATGTTGAGCAGGAAAGATACGACAACGGACTGCGCTTCAGAAACGAAGACAGCCTTTATATTGAAAACATCCACAGCGGCGAGAAGTTCCCGGTCATAAACAGCGACCGAGTTGAACTGATTGTTTCAAACATGGGTGAGATTGCATCCGAGCTGGTAGCAACTGCGCTCACAGCACAGGGATTCAACGCCAAGTCAATGCCTGTTGCCGATGCCAAGACACTCGAATACGCAAGAAACTACTGCTCGGGTAAGGAATGTGTTCCATCCCAGCTGGTTCTCGGCGGCGCACTCAAGTTCATGGCATCCAAAGAGTTCAGAAAGGACAAGATTTACGCGCTGTTCGTACCGATCACAACAGGCCCATGCCGAACCGGTCAGTACTATGTTTTCTATGAAAACCTCTTCAGAGACCTGAAGATTGACAACGTAGTTGTATTTACACTTAGTGCAGACAACTCATACAACGAGCTCGGCCCCGGCTTCTCTCAGTATGCATGGAAGGCAATCACAGCTTCAGACTACCTTAAGGACGTACAGACAACCCTTCGAGCCTGTGCCGAAGACCCTGCAGCAGCCATGGTTGAATACAAGAAATCATGGAAGAAGGTGGTTAAGTCTGTAGGTGAGGATCTTAAATCACTCTACCCTGCCCTTGAAGTAATGGGTAAGGAAATGGCAACTATCCCGCTTAAGAAGAATCCGCTTGAATGCCCGAAGGTACTTGTAGTTGGTGAAATCTTTGTTCGACGTGATGACTTTGCTGTTGACGAGCTTATTGAAAACTTTGCCCGAAAGGGAATAATTGCCAAGGTATCAAGTATTGCGGAATGGATTCACTATACCGACTTCGTCCGTGACTATGACATCAAGAAGAGAATCAAGCTTAAGCCCTTCCTTTTCAGACCGTTCACAAAGGAATTCAGAACCTGGGTTTACTACCAGATTGAAAAGAAATGGAAGGCATCGATGGAACACAAGGCAAAGCATGCTCTTAATGTGAATAACCTTGTCCCCTCAGCTCCGCATGACATGAACAGAATCATGAAGACTGTAGAGGAAGAGTTCGTTAACCTTGAGCTCAACTCTGAAATTGCAGTTTCTTCAGGTTCCGCGGCAACTGCCATGGAAGAAGGCTACTCGGGTGTTGTAAACATTTCACCCTTTGCATGTCTTATCGGACGTGTAATTCAGGGAATCTATACTCCATGGGCACGTGAGAGAAACTTCCCGACAATGTCGGTAGAGGTCGACGGAAACATGCTTCCACCGAACATTCTCAACCAGCTTAACATCTTCATGCTGAACGTTCTTAGATTCAAGCATGATATGGACATCAAAGACCTTGTTGATGACAGCGATACTGTCTACAGCTCAGGCCTTGCAGGCATGATGGGTTCCGACTCTGAAGAAAAAGAACTTGTTAACCAGAAATAAGCTTATTTCTTTTTAATATACAGGGAGCTGACTAAGAATTATTCTTAGCCAGCTCTTTTTTATGGCAGAATTCAATGTTTTACAAACCGATCCGGTCCTGCCAACACTTCTTATATCCGTTTTAACGTAAAATTCATACAATTTTTGTAATAAATATCACTTAGCATATGGAATTCTCTATGAAAGAATGATAATTTAAACATACGTTTGATTTAAACGGACGTTTAATTATGAGTATTATTAATTTATCAACCAAGAAAAAAATACTGGATACAGCCTATGAGCTGTTTTCGGAGAACGGATATGAGGGAACATCGGTCAGACAGCTGGCTAAAAAAGCCGATGTCAATATTTCACTGATTGGATACTACTTCGGCGGCAAGGAAGGACTCTACCGTGAAGTTATAAACCACAGAATAGGTGAGTTCAGCAACAACTTTGTTGCCTCTGTACAGGATGAGAAGGATGTTAAAAAGCGTATAAGACGATTTTCGGAGCTGCTCCTCTCTTCTCTCATTGAATCACCCTCGATTCTTACGATAATTACAAGGGAGCTGGTTACAGGCAAAAACAATACCGCCTTTGTAACAGCTGAACTGGTAAAGAATTTTATGATCATTTTCAATTCCTTTTTCACAGACTCAGCCTTACCGGATCTGCTGGAACTGGATGTAACAGAGATGATCTTCGATATATTTATGGTGATAGCACCAATCTATTTTTACAGCATAGTCAAGCCGCTTATAGATGACAATATGTTGATGGATGAACACGAAATAGAATCATTCCACAACAAACTGGTAGATCAGGCCTACGAGATGGGTCTGAAGCTATATAAAAGCAATACGAAAGGCTTTACAGCATAATTAAACTGGAGTCAATATGAATAACAAAACCCTGCTCGCGGGAATTGACGTCGGATCAACCACGGTAAAGATTGCCGTAATGGAACCGGAAACCAAAGAAGTAGTTTTCTCAAGATATCAGAGACATAATGCGGATCAGGCATCGACTGTCTACTCAATACTGACAGAAGTTCATGAAAAATTTTCAGACAGAAATATAAGTCTTGCAGTCTGCGGAAGCGGCGGCCAAAGCATTGCCGAATCACTTCAGGCATTCTTCATACAGGAAGTTGTGGCTAATTCAATAGCGATCAGAACTTTTTATGATGATGTAAGGGTTGCAATTGAGCTTGGGGGTCAGGATGCCAAGGTTATATTTTTCAGGCATGATGAAGAAAGCGACAGCCTTGTCGTTCATGACATGAGAATGAACGGAAGCTGTGCGGGAGGTACTGGTGCATTTATTGATCAGGTGGCCGAGCTTCTGCATGTAACACCCGAACAATTCGGGGCACTTGCTGCCGCCGGCACCGAGGTTTATTCCATTTCCGGCCGATGCGGTGTATTCGCAAAGACTGATATTCAGCCGCTTTTGAACCAGGGCGTTTCAAAAGAAGATATTGCACTTTCCTCATTTCATGCTATTGCAAAGCAGACTATAGGCGGCCTGGCCCAGGGCATGGAGATTAGACCGAAGGTAATCTTTGAAGGCGGTCCGCTTACATTCAACCCGCGGCTTATTGAAGTTTTCAAGGAACGTCTTAACCTCAGCGATACAGATATAATAATTCCCGACAACCCGGAAATTATTGTTGCTGTGGGTGCAGCCCTTTCTATTGAAGCCATGTTCAGCGGTAAGGAAGACCTTTATAAAAACGGCGTCAACCTTGAGAAAATCCTTTACAGGCAGGCAACAAGCATACTTGAACAGGACAAGGAACTGCCTTTCTTCTACGACACCGATGAGATGAACCTGTTCAGAGAGGAACGAAGGCTTCCTGATTTTACTCCAGAGACATGGGAGCCCGGCACAATACTTCCGGTATACATTGGAATGGATGCCGGTTCTACTACAAGTAAATTCATCCTCATGACCGAGGATGAGGAAATTGTCGACATCTTCTACGCCAATAACCAGGGGGATCCCCTCACAATTATCAAGGAAGCTCTTACACAGATGCATGAAAAATACATCGGCATGGGCGTTGCGCTTGAGATCAGGGGAATGGGAAGCACCGGTTACGGCGAGCTGCTTTTCAACAAAGCCTTCAAGGGAGACTACCACACTGTAGAAACCGTAGCACACGCGGAGGCGGCAAAGAAGTATGCGCCCAACGTAAGCTTCATTCTCGATATCGGCGGACAGGACATGAAGGCTATCTACGTCAATGACGGCGTAGTTACCGGAATAGTTTTAAACGAGGCCTGTTCGGCAGGCTGCGGCTCCTTTATTGAGACCTATGCGAAGAGCCTTGGCGTAAAGGTTCAGGACATAGCTGACATCGCCTTCCAGGCCGGAAGGCCGTCAAAGCTCGGCTCAAGGTGTACCGTTTTTATGAACAGTTCAATTATTACCGAACAGAAAAACGGTAAGAGCACCGGCGACATCCTTGCAGGAATTTCCCGTTCAATCATTGAGAACGTATTTACCAAGGTTATCAGAATGTCAAACCTTGAATCTCTCGGCGAGTGTATTGTTGTTCAGGGAGGAACCTTTAAAAACGATGCAGTTCTTAGAAGCCTTGAGCAGTACACAGGCAAGCAGGTTATAAGGCCGCCGCATCCGGGAGAGATGGGAGCTATCGGCATTGCCCTGCTTACAAAAAAGTATATAACCCGTCAGGAAGAAAAGACCGGCAGGAAGTACCAGAGCACATTCATTGGCCTTGAGAATATTGACGCCTTCAGTTTTACAAAGAAGGCCGGTCAGGTCTGCAGCTTCTGTTCAAATAACTGTAACCGGACGATAATCGAGTTTAACAACGGAAGCAGACATGTAACCGGAAACCGCTGTGAAAAAGGAGAGGTATTCGGTGATGTCAGGGAACAGTCTGTTAAAGACAGGCTGAAAGAGGTCAACGGCAGACTTAATGCAGTGCCTGATCTGATCAAACTTCAGAACAAGCTTCTGGTAATGGATTATGCTCCTGAGCAGAAGGCGGTAACCCAGGGAATCACCATAGGGATTCCGAGAACCCTCGAGTTCTGGAACTCTCTTCCGTTCTGGAAAAGCCTCTATACCTCTCTCGGATTTAAGGTTGTAGTTTCCGCTCCGAGTTCGTATAAGCTCTTTGAAAGCGGTCTTCAGTCCATACCTTCTGATACAGTCTGTTTTCCAGCAAAGCTGGTACACGGACATGTTCAGGATCTAATCAGCAGGAAGGTTGACCGGATTTTTAACCCGGTACTGACCAGAATTCCGAAGGAAAATGAAAAAGCCGAGGACAGCTGCAACTGTCTTGTTGTACAGGGTTATTCGATGGTTGTTGACGAGAGCGATACTCCTGAAGAAAAGAGCGGTATCAAGTATGACAATCCCATCTTTCACTTCGATACCCGGAAACTTATGGATAAACAGATCTGCGAGTACATGAAGATAACCTTCGGAATCGATTTTAATACTACAAAGAGCGCACTTGAAGAGGCGCATTCAATTCAGAAAGATTACTCCGACAGGATGCAGAGAAAGGGCCGTGAGGTAATTAAAAGCCTTGAAGGCAAGGATGATTTTGCGGTTGTTCTTGCAGGCCGGCCCTACCATAACGACCTGCTTGTGAATCATGGGATAGCTGACCACTTCAAAAAGATGGGAGTTCCGGTTCTCAACCTTGAATCCATTGCCGAGATCCATGATCAGTCTTTTGATCATGTAAGATTCGACAGTCTTATCGCCTTTCACGGCAGAATGTACTCTGCTGCAAGCTTTGTCGCCGAGCATCCGAACCTTGAACTTGTTCAGATTGTTTCATTCGGATGCGGACATGACGCTATTATTTCGGACGAGATGGCCCGAATCCTGAATGAGAGAGCAGGCAAGCAGATGCTGGTTCTGAAACTCGATGAGGGCGAAAATCAGGGACCGCTTAATATCAGAATCAAGTCATTTATTGAAACGGTAAAAGCAAGCAGGCGGCTTAAAAAAGACAATCCTGTAGAGCTTAAAGAATACAGCAAACCCTTTGAGGTGAAATTTGAAAAAGAAGACAAGCGAAGGACCGTACTGATCCCGACCCTGTCTCCGGCCTTTGCTAAGTATTCAGCCAAGGTTCTTGAGGCTGAAGGCTACAAAGCTGTTCCGGCGATGCTTGCCGACAGGGAAGCCATTGCGCTTGGGAAGAAATACGTCCACAACGATATCTGCTACCCGGCCCAGATCAACGTAGGCGAACTGTTAAAAACAATCAGGGATGGAAACTATAAGTCAACAGATGTAGCCATTGGCCTTGCGAAGAACTGTGAAGCCTGCCGGGCCGGTCATTATGCCGGACTTGCAAGAAAGGCTCTTGATGAAGCGGGTTATGCCGATGTGCCCATACTGACTACAGGTAAGGATACAAAGGATATGCATCCGGGCTTCAAGCTTACGCTTAAGTTCCAGATGAATATGCTCTGGTCGATAACTATCACCGATGTTCTTGAGGAGATACGCCGGAAGATAAGACCATACGAGGTTAATGCCGGTGAATCCGATGAACTTTTTGAGTTGTATACAGATTTCATCTACGAAAATATCTGCGGCAACCGCAAAAAGGCTTTGAAGTACTTTGAACAGGCTATTGAGGCGTTCAACAATGTCGAATGCGACCGGACTATCAGAAAGCCGAGAGTCGGAATTATCGGAGAAATCCTGATGAACTTCCACCCTGAATCAAATGCAAATGTAGAACGCTACCTTGAAGCCAATGGAATGGAAACAGTCTTCCCCGCCATGCATGACTTTTTCAGGCAGAGTGTTGTTATCAAGAAAGAGAAAGGCAGACGCGGTCACACCTCGAATCCATTCATGGATTACTGCCTCAATGGGCTCACTGACTATGTGTACGGTTCGGTTCACTATAAGGTTGATGAATACTACCGGAAGTTCAAGTTTTATGACGGATATGGTGATGTGAAGAATCTTGCCGAAAACACTTCCGATATGATGGATATGACATACCGTGGAGGAGAAAGCTGGATGATGCCCGGAGAGGTAATAGAGCTTGCAAAGAAGGGCGTCAACTCCTTTGTATACGTTCAGCCCTTCGGATGTATGCCGAACCACATTACCGGCCGCGGAATGATTAAGACTGTAAAGAAGAAGTTTCCTCATATTCAGATCATCGCGCTTGATTATGATCCCGATACAGCACTTGCAAACATCGAGAACCGTCTGCAGATGCTGATAATATCGGCAAGGGAACTGGAGAAAAAATCAGCGGACAGGAACCGTGATAGAATAGAAGCCCTGGCGATTGGAGAGTAGCACTACCTTGCCATATCATAACTTTACAGGCCGGCTGAGGAAATTTCTCAGCCAGCCTTTTTTATTTGATAGATTTTATAAGATTTACTATATATAATGATTAAAGAATAAATGTGGAGTTATAAATGAACCTGCTTGGAGTGATAATTTCTTATTTATCTATTTTTCTGATAATATTTATCGCAAAACTTTTATCAGGCAAAAAGTTAATATCAGACAGCCTTGCTCGAAAAGTCATTCACATAGGAGTCTCCTTCTGGTGGATAATTGCATCACTGATGATTGACAGCCTTGGCTGGGCACTTATTGGGCCTGTAAGCTTTATCATCATTAATTTCTTTATTGCCCGATTTGATCTGGTTCCCGGAATGAATTCAGCAGATGGAAACAACTACGGCACTGTATATTTCCCAATCTCGCTTGTCCTTCTGCTCCTTGCTGTATACCTTTTGGATTTCAACATGACAGCAGCCGGCTGCGGAGTTCTTGTTTTGGGATGGGGTGATGGAATGGCAAGTATCATTGGTGAAAAATGGCATAGAGGGCCTATTAAAATTTTCAAAAATGAAAAATCTTTATCAGGCAGCTTTTCAATGTTTATTTTTTCATATGCTGTTGTAATTATTTACATGTCAGCGGCAGGATATGAGCCTGTATGGTTCGCAGCAATAGGTATCAGCCTGGCTGCCGCGGTCATAGAACTTGTCACTCCATTCGGCCTGGATAATATAACTGTTCCGGTTGTGGTAACCATATTAATGGATAAACTGGTATTTTAAAAATGATTTTTTTAATTACGGGAATAGTATTGAACCTGCTGCTGGCAGCAGGCGCGTGGATCAAGAAATCAGTAACCGGTACAGGGGCGTTATTAGGTTTGGCAATAGGGCTTTCACTCTATTTTTTTGGCGGGATTGTACTTTGGCTGGTACTGGTCTTTTTCTTTATGAGCAGCACCATTATTGGGCGGCTTGAAAGACGTTACCGTCCTGACATTGAAAGAATAATACATAAAAGCGGTACACGGGACTGGCTCCAGGTAGCAGCCAACGGTCTTCCTGCAGCAGTCTTTGTAATTATACACTATATTTCAGGAAAAAGTTTCTGGCTTACTGCATCATATGCAAGTCTGGCAGCAGCAACAGCCGATACATGGGCAAGTGAGATTGGCGTTCTATCGAAAAAGAAACCGATTTCTCTTCTTACTTTCAGACATGTTGATGCCGGAGTCTCCGGAGGAATTACGCTGCTGGGAACCTCCGCTTCTGCAGCTGGAGCATTATTCAGCGCTCTGATAGCTCTGTCGGCCCCTCAAATCGGAATACTTCAGGCTCTTTTCGTATTTATCGGAGGTAACATGGGCTCACTGTCGGACAGCCTGCTTGGAGCATCCCTTCAGGCTAAATACATCGACAGTGAACAGGGATACATAACCGAACACTCATATAAAAACGTCAGGGTCGCCGGTTTCCAGTGGATGACCAATGACATGGTAAACCTGCTTTCTGTAAGCATTGCCGGGACAGGCGCCTTCCTGCTTTCAGCTCTTTAAATTTCCAGCTACAGCGAAAGAAAAACTGCAGCAGTGTAAAGCACTGCATGCAGAAATGATAATAATCCGGTAATACCAAGATAGCGGTTCAGGTCCCGACTGATTCCGGATCGGGTAAAGCCCCTGAAGGAAAAGATTCCGGGAATCAGGGTTAACAGGGGTAGCAGAAACCATCCTGAAAGTCCAGGGATCGCAGCGAACAAGAGAAGACTGATAATCGGAGCAAATACTACAGAAAAATACATTACTACAGAGAGTCTTCTTCCGAACAGAACCGCGAGGGTAATTTTACCCGTTGACTCATCCTCAATACTGTCGCGATAATTATTTACAGTAAGTAGAGCCAGTGAATATATCCCGAAAGAAAAGCCCGGAATAAGAAATAAAGGGTCTGTCACTCCGGACTGAAGGTAGGCAGTTCCTGTAGATGCAAGCGGCCCGTAATAAATAAGAGCGGCAAGTTCTCCGCCTCCGGTAAACCCGAAGGGCCGCCGAAAGGCTGAATAGGCAAGCGTTCCGAAAACTGAAAATAGTCCAGCAAAAATTATAGGCAGACCTCCGCCGTTTAAAACAAGGTATAAGCCGGAAAGACCAGAAATTAATGCTGTAGCAATAATAAGAAGCTGTATTTCTTCAACAGATAATAGCCCGGACTGTGTATATCGAAGGGGGCCGAGCCGGGCCTTTGTATCGCTGCCTTTAAGATAATCCATATAATCATTCATTAGATTAGCAGCGGCCTGGAGAAATATAACACATAGTACAGTGACTATCGCTAAAGATATATTCAGTTTTCCGTTTATAAAACGGCTAAGAGAAAGAGATGCCATAACAGGTGAAAAGCCTACAGCAAGGGTTTTCGGCCTAAGAGCGGAATAGGCTGTCGGGAGTTTTTCCAACAAGCCGGGTATACTTTTTATCATCCTGCCCGGATTTATTTTTATCCTTTTAAAAACAACGCCATCCATTTACTGAATTACCCATTTACAAGATTCCTGAGACGCCTGTTTTTCCTCCAGGAAATAATATTATGGTTCATACCGAGCTGCCGTCGGTCAAGCCCCCAGCTCAAACCAATAAGCTGTTCAAAATGAAGAATAGGAAGATCAAAATCTTCTTTAATAAACCCGGGTGTAAACTCGGAACTCCTGATAAAACGGGGAATCGGCAGCGGGAAGCCAAAACCAAGCCCTACTTCCCTTCTGGCTTCATACTGCGCTGCGTCAAGATTGGTATGACAGAGCGGACAGGGAGTAATCATCACATCGGCCCCCATTTCAAAGGCCTGTTTAAGGATAAGACCGCTTAATTTACCCGAGATGCGTCCTGAGTAAAGTGAAGTATGAAAACCGCAGCAGCTGTCAGCCTCCGGGAAATATACAGGCTCGCCGCCAAGTGCTTCGACAAGCCTGTCCAGAGAACGCGGTTTCCATGAATTCTCACCAAGGTTGACATCAGTCTGAAGTCCGGAAGGCCTGATATTGTGGCATCCGTAAAAAGATGCGACTTTTAACCCGGTCAGCGGCTTAACAACCCTTGAGGCAATCCCCTCATAACCGAGGGTCTCGATCAGTGCATAGAGAAAGTGTATAACCCTGCTTTTTCCACTGAAACTGAGGTTGTGCCTGCCAAGGCTTTTATTAATTTCATCCATTTTCTCAGGGGATGATAGAGCCCTCTGTCTGAAATCAGATATAACAAACTGGCAGGTGTTGCACAATGTTACAACATCAAGGCCGTCCTGTTCAGCATAAGCAAGGTTGCGCAGGTTAATAAACATTGTTTCATCATCATCCGCATCCTGAAGATGAGATCCGCCGCAGCAGGTAAATTCCCTTTTCTCTATAAAGTCCCAGCCCAGATGCTCTGCCAGCGCGTATGCTGATTTAAGAAGCTCAGGCTCGGCAACCTTGGGCGTACAGCCTGTATATAAAGCAAATGTCATTTTCTTTTATCCTTAAAATATTTCCGAACCTCATCAATATTGCGGCTTTTCGGAGAAAGAGGGTTAAGATGAAGTTTTCGCTTCAAGACCATTAGTATTCCGCGCGGAATCATTCTAATAAGGCCGAAACGCAGAGTAAAAAATGCAAGAAGAAGTTCATTTATAGTACCGACATGACGTATTGCAGTCCGGAAACCGGTAACATGTCTTGTATGAACAGGGTCTTTCACCGCTCCTGCTGATATCCCCCCCTGCCTTAGCCTTGTAATCAGCCTGAAAGGATCTATCCCCTTCGGACAGCTTTCTGTACATTTCAGGCATTTAACACAGTCCCAGACACCGGTTTTGTTTTGATTAACAATTGCAAGCCTGTCTGATGAATAATCACGAACATCCGCAGTGAATCTTGCAGCCTTAACAAAGGCTGCAGGCCCAAGAAAGGACGGCGATATTTTCAGTACGGGACATACATAATAACATGAAGAGCACTGGATACAGTAATCTGCATCAGCAATTCCGTCATTCAGTTCAGGCTTGATAAGCAGTTCATCAGATTCCGGCTGAAATTTATCGATTGTCACGGTATAGGGCTTAACCTCCTGCATCTTCTGCCAGTAATCATCTCTGTCAATAATAAGATCCTTAAGAACCCGATCATAAATCAGAGGAGTAACGCTGAGTTCGGTTCCAAAATCGGCGACAAGCCCGGATACTGGAGTTTTGCATGCAAGAACCGGCTTTCCATTAACCCTGACTGCGCAGGAACCGCAGATACCGTGGCGACACGAACGCCGGAAAGATAAGCCCGGATCATGGTCTTCCTTGATTCGGATAAGAATATCAAGAACCTGCTCACTCTCCCCGCATTCGAGGATATAGCTGTCAAACCGGGGAAGAACTCCTGAATCAGGGTTAAATCTGTATATTTTAAAATTTACTTCTCTATCTTCATCCATAATAAGTCTAATAATCCCTCTTCTGTGGAATAATACTCCTTATACTCACCGGCTTGTAATCGATAGAAATATCATCACCGGTAGTAAATGAAGTAAAGGTATGCTTCAGCCAGTTCTCATCATCACGTTCAGCGTAATCAGTCCTGCAATGGGCGCCCCTGCTTTCCTTTCGTTCAAGCGCTCCGGCAACTATTGCTGCCGAGTAATCGAGCATATGACCAAGCTCAAGAAGTTCTTCCAGTTCTGTATTGAAACAGGAAGAGCGGTCAGTAAGCCTTATATCGGCATAGTCCTTTTTAAGCTGCGAAATAATGCCTTTCTGAGTTCTTAGCCCGTCTTCTGTTCTGAATATTCCGGCATTATCAGTCATTGCGGACTGAAGCCTTCTTCGGACTTCTGCCAAGCTTCGGGTGCCGGAGGCATTCTCAAAGGCGGAAAGTTCTGAATATGTTTTTTCAAGAATCGATGAGGCAAGAGCCTTGCTTTGTTCTCCGATAAGTGACGAAATCTTCAGATTTTTAAAATCAGCGGAAATAGTTCGGCCGGCACGCCTACCGTAAACAACAGCCTCAAGCAGTGAATTCCCTCCGAGCCTGTTGGCGCCGTGAACGCTGACACAGGCGCATTCTCCTGCGGCATACAGCCCTGCAGTCTTTTGAGTAACTCCGGAGAAAACCCTGCAGTCTGTATCAACGGGAATTCCGCCCATGCTGTAATGGGCTGTAGGAGCTATTCGAACTGGAACGGTTCCGAGATCTTCATTCTGAAAACAGAGGGCAAGGTCTCTGAGTTCAGGCAGAAGCCTTTGAACTTCTGCAGCACCAAGATGACTCAAATCAAGATGGATTGAATCCTTCCCAGGGCCTGTCCCCCGACCTTCAATTATTTCAGTTTCTACAGCCCGGCTGACTACGTCCCGCGGCGCAAGTTCCAGTCTTCCGGGTGCATATAATTTCATGAATCTTTCACCCTGGCTGTTTAAAAGATACCCGCCCTCGCCGCGGGCAGCCTCCGAGATAAGAATTCCTGAATCGGAAAGTCCGGTAGGATGAAACTGAACAAATTCCATATCCTCAAGGGGAAGCCCGTTTCTCAAAAAGATTGAAAGTGCATCTCCCGTATTTGCATGGGCATTCGAATTGCGTCTGAATGCCCTACCGTAGCCGCCGGTGGCAAAAAGGACAGCCCCGGCGAGAAAAACTACAGGCTTTGTAGTTCTAAGATTGTAAGCTACCACGCCGTAAGCCTTCTTTTCGGCCTTATCATAAACAAGATCTGTTACGTACCACTCATCATAAAAGCCGACTCTGGCTTTTAAAGCCTGCTCATAGACAGTCTGCAGGCAGACAAGGCCGGTTCTGTCCTTGGCATAGCAGGTTCGGCTCTTTCCCTGACCACCGAATGGACGCTGAGAGATCCGCCCTTCAGGGGTTCTGGAAAAAACTGCCCCGCAGGCCTCAAGACGCCTTACTTCAGTTAGAGCTTCATTGCACAGTATTTCAACGGCATCCTGATCCGCAAGATAATCACTGCCTCTTACGGTATCAGCCTGATGCCCGGCTGTTGACTCTTCATACAGAGCAGCATTTATCCCGCCCTGGGCAGCACCTGAATGACTTCTAAGAGGATGAAGCTTGCTTAAAACAATTGTCTGCAGTCCTGCTGCAGCACACTCAGCTGCGGCGCTGCAGCCGGCCAGACCTGCTCCGATGATTAGAACATCTGCTGTTATAACTTCATGATTCATCAGTAAATTTCTACCATCCTTAATTCTGAGCATTAATAGACCAAAGCTTTCGGTCTCTTTCTCTAAAGCAATCGGTCATAAAATCACGTGAGATGATGCTGTTTTTCAGCTCAGTGAATCCCCGATTAAAGGTTCTGAAAAATCCGGATAAATCACCCAGAACCTCTTCCTTACTGAACGGAGTACCGTATCTGAACCAAATCTCCGGTTTTTTATGCTCAAACCAGTCCACGGCAAAAAAAACAGGAAGAACAGTTACAGGCTTTTCTGTTTTTTTCAGTGCAGATGCGAAACCGGGATAAAGCTTTATACTGCGGCTGAACTGCGACTGGATTTCTCCCTGAGGATAAATAATCGCAAGCCTTGAAGAATCATTCAAAATCCCGGCTGTATATTCCAGAGATTCAATAACAGAGGCCGCAGCCCCCGGGTTTATAGAGAACGCGCCGATATGCCTGAAATACCAGTATCGACGCAGCTGCCTTTCAAGCATCATCAGATGCACCTTCCTGTTGCTCATGGGAAAGAGAAGATGGTACATGAAAAAGCCGTCCCACCAGCTGAAATGGTTAGGCAGTATAAGGAGCCCTGAAGCAGGATCAATTTCGGGCACACTGGCCGTTGAATAAAAAGAGCTGAAACTGGTCCTGAGCAGCCCTTCTATAACCGGAGTGAACACAGCCCTTGCCCACTGTGTATGCATGGTTTTAATCATCAGCCATCCCGCCTCTTCAGTATCCCTGCAGCCGTACGCCCCGAAAGCATTGAAAGAGGCATTCCCGCTCCCGGATGAGCACTGCCTCCGCAAAAGTACAGTCCGCCGAAGCGCTTTGAGCGGTTTCCCTGGCGGAAAAAGGCTGCAAACATGTTATTTGAAGATATTCCGTAAAGGCTGCCCTGATAACTGCCGGTTCTTTTTTCAATCTGTTCAGGGGTAAAGACATCTTCATATACAAGATGCTCATCAACATCAATATCAAGTTCTTCAAGAATTCGTCTTTTAACCGCAGTACGGGCGCGCTCAATCTCTTTCGCCCAGTATTGACCGGCTATTCGGGGAGCATTTATCATAACATACCAGTTTTCGTGCCCCTCCGGAGCATCCGAAGCCTTATACCCTGAAGAAATGTAAATATAAACCGTTGGATCGTCTGGAAACCTTTTGCTTCCGAAGAGTTTTCTGAACTCCCTGCGGTAATCGGCAGAAAACAGAATATTATGCACTGCAAGCTTGTCCTGACAGATCTTCATGCCCCAGTAGAAAACCATTGCCGACAGCGAGGACTGGGTGATGTCATATTTAAAAAGATCTGCATTATAATGACCGGGCATCAGTTTTTTATATGTCATTGAGACATCGACATTGCTTATAATTCTTCGGCATGGGACCTCACCCGCGTCAGTGGTCAATGACTTAACCGATGAGCGTTCAAGATTAATCTTCTTTACACCGATTCCGGTATATATTCTTACCCCGGCATTCACCGCTGCCCTTTGAAGAAATTGCGGGAGGGCGGCAATCCCCTCCGACGGAACTGATGCGCCGAGCTGCTCCACATGATGGATGATGTTAAGAGTTCCGGGGACACGGTATGGGTTGCTTCCACTGTAAGTGGCATACCTGTCGGCATACTGTACAAGGCGCTTATCCTTGAAAAAGGATCTATTGGCTGTATGCATGGTTCTGAACGGATCAATCTCAATCAGCTGATTCATCTTCATAAGATCACGGTTGCTCATCAGAACGTCGAACTCGTGAAAACTTGAGAAAACAAAAAGCTCTGAACAAAGATCATAGATTCGTTTAACATAAGAAAGATATTCAGCCATTTGCTGGGGAGAATCGGTCATATTCCTTGAGATCTCTTCGTAAAGCATATGCCTGTCGGTATATGCATGAAAAACACTCTTATCCGGATAGAAATACCTGCAGGTTTCCTCAAGCGGTTTTATTTCTGGACGCTGTTCAACCGGAATTCCGGTCTCATCAGCAATAAGATCAAGGACAAAGGGCATGGTAAGCAGTGTAGGCCCTCCGTCAAAGCGGAAACCGCCGCCCCTGTGATCAAGAGCCTTTCCCCCGCAGAGGTCTTCCTGCTCAAAGAGATCAACCGCATAGCCGGACTTTGCAAGATAGATAGCGGAGGTAAGCCCCCCTATTCCGCCGCCAATGATTGAGCAGTTTTTCATTACTTTGCCCTCTGCAGATTGACTGAATTAATTTCTGAGAGTATCGCTATCATTTCAGGATCAGTATTTTCTATTGAACGAATCAGCATCTCGGTTTCTTCAGAATGCGTTTCTGCAGCTTCCCTGACGGTCTCGATAACACTGTACTTTCTAAAAAGACTGATGACCTCGTCAATTTCACCGGAAGATAAGGTTTCCCCGCCAAAAATACGGTAAAAAGAATCCTTGTCTTCATCTGAGGCAGCCTCAAGGAAAAGTGATACGAAAAGGGTAATCTTTCCCTGCCTTATATCACTGCCTACCGGCTTGCCGATAACATCGGAGCTTGATAAAAGCCCAAGTTCATCATCCCTGATTTGAAAGATGATCCCAAGAATTTCACCTATTTCAGAAAGCTGCTTAACAGCCTTTTCATCTGCTCCGGCAAGGATTGCTCCAGTCATAAGAGGAAGCGAAAAAGTGTAGCGTCCGGTTTTAACACGGTAAAGATTTAAAATTTGCTCCCTGCTCATTATTCCCGGTATTATGCCGGATGCTACATCCTGCATCTGGCCCAGGCCAACGTAGATCATCTCCCTCGAAAATAGCGAGCTTAACTGTTTTAAAATATCAGCAGAAACAGACAGTGATGAGAGAAGATCCATTCCCGCAAAGAAGGCAATATCACCTGCACATACAGCAAGAGATTTCCCGGTTTCTTCAAAATCAACCGCCTTTCCTGCTGATACCCCGGCAATTATCTTTGCATATCTGCTGTATATCGAGGAATGCCCCCGGCGCATAGTGTCGTTATCCATGATATCATCATGGATCAAAAGCGCGGACTGAAGCAGTTCCAATGCAGAACCGGCAATTACCGTGTTGCAGGAATCCTGCTTTTCAAACAGCCGAAATCCAAGCTTGACCAGCCGTCCGCGAATCATCTTTCCATTGAGGGTGAAGTCAAGTAGAGTTTGAAGAACATCATCATGTTCAAAACAAATAGCGGTATCGCCGGGAAAATTTCTAAGATAATCGGTGAGGCACTTTATCATTTCTGCTCGGTGTTCAGGAAAAAAATCATTCACGCTGTATTCCTCATAAAACAATAATTCGAAGAAGTATAAAAAAAACCGATTGTATTGCCACATAAACTGCAGGGAGATAGCCTGCAGTCTTTGTTCCTGCCAGTTTGAAAACAGCTGCGCATATAAATGCAATTATAAACCAGGCTATATAATTCTGAAGCGGAATAACACCATCCGTCCAGGTCCAGTACTTCAAACCTATGGCCGCAGGCTCCATTACATAATCAAAAACGACCGCTCCTGCAGAGACAATAAAGATATTAAGCCATCCGTTACCCGAAAAAATTTTAGCAGCGGCACTATAAAGTCCGTAGATAATCAGCACCCAGTTAAAGCCTATAACAAGAGGCACTTCAAAAACTTTCATCCCAAGGGTATCTCCGTAATAATACTCTCCAAAGACCATGCCTGTAGCAACTCCCAATGCCTCAAGAGTAAAGGTGAAAAGATACAGTATCAGGATAATAATAAGAGTCTTTCTGCTGATGGACTGTCTTATTGCATACAGAAGGTATGCTCCGAATATTAAAAGAACAAAGGGAGTTACAGGCTTCATTAAACCTGCTGTAAAATCAATGCTGTGAAAGATGATACCCATCAGGTAAAAATCAGCGCATATAAGAATGAACAACAATTCAGTTTTTTTGAAAAGTCTGTTTTTCATAATCATGCTGTAAAAAAGTTTTTAATAACCTGCCGTATTATTCTACCTTTTTCAGGCTTTACCTTCCTGCGGAAAACGATAAATGGATCCTTTTCAATTTGAGAGGCCGTCCACATATACATGTCATCCGCCGTTTTTATCGGAACCCGCATTTTCTTCGGGATGTAGGAATAACCATTAACCGCTTCATTATGCCATTGTGTATATAATCTAATCTGCTTTCTGTGAAAGTCAATAAAGCTGTCACTATGTGTTCTGCAGTACTCCTCTGAAAGAGACTCCAATCCGCTGCCTTCAACAGGCAGGTATCTGCGGCCAAGTTCGTTATCTTCGGCAATATCCCTGATAAAATTTATGTACTGCATTGCCCGCCCAAGCATTCTTGCAGAATGAAAGGCTTCTTCAGGAAGCTCCATTAGCCTAGACATGTACAGACCGATAACTTCCGCCGAACCATAGATATACTCCAGTGTATCATCCAGCGTCTGATACACTTTTTTTCTCAGATCAAGCTCCATGGAATGAAGAAAAGCCTCGGTCCATGCAGGGTCGAAATTTTTTCTTCTGGAAAGTTCAACAAAGCGGTCTATAATCGGATTACCGCATTCACCGTTTCCGGCCAGTACCGATCTGTAATCGGAACAGAACTTATAAAAACCATCGCTGTCCTGGGGAATTTCATCTACATAGTCATCGGCCGTGCGCACAAAGCCATAGAGGATAAATACATCATCTCGCTTGTCCGGAGGGAAGAACAGACTGCTTGTAAAGTAGGTTTTGCTTCCTTTTTTAAATATCCTGTAATGCAGATCATCTTTTTTCATATGCAGTATTATTACATAAAAGCAGTCATATATAAACCGATTTATAGATTAATTCGCCGGCCCTTCCAGTATGAAAATCTGAATATCCTAGTGCGGATCTGAGAGCGGATCATAATGTAAAGAAAGTAAATCAGATATACCGGAAATATCCAGCAATGCCCGAAATTCCAGCTTCCGATTCTCCTGACAGTGAAATATAGCTGCAGTGAATACATGAAATGAATACAAAGAACCATAAGAAGAAGATTTAAACAACCTCCGGAGACTGCAGCTGATATTATACAGCAGGCAACCCCTGCACACCAAAGTCCGAAATACAGCCCGGCAAGCCCTGAGCTTTTTCCGGAAGCTGCAGCCATGTTCTTCATCCATCCTTCGGAGAGTGATTTAAATCCTTCCGGGTACATCCTGAAAGTCAGAAAATCTCCTCCAGCTGTATTTTGAACTTTTTTCCCTGCCCCTGAATACTGTCCGGCAAGGGCCAGATCATCTACAAGTTCAGACACCACTGCTCGGTGTCCGCCGATTTCATCGTAATCTCTACGGGAGGTGAGCATACAGGGACCGAAAGCGCCCTTTACCTCTGCCGGTTTTGAATGAAAGCAGAAACTGTTAACCCCGGCCATAGCCATAAGGTTGAAGAACAGTGAGAAGCTTTCATAAAATCTGAAAAAAACATGGCACGGCTGTACTGAAAGCATGCCTTCCCGGTATTCAGATATCAGCCTGGAAAGGCCTCCCGCAGAAAACTTCACATCCGCATCCAGGAACAGAAAATAGTCACCACCGGCTGCATCAGAAGCTACCGCGCAGGCCCAGGATTTCCCCTGCGCCTCATCAGGTTTACCGGTAACCTTAAGAACTTTACAGCCAAAAGATTTAGCCAGATCTGATGTTCCGTCCGAGGAGTTGTCATCCGCAACTATTACTTCATACTTTTCAAAAGCTCCCTCAGCTTTGAGTGACTGTAGTAGGATGGGCAGCCTTTTTTCTTCGTTTCGTGCAGGAATGATTATACTGAGGCCGGCGTTCTTGAGCTTTTCATCATCCGTACCAGTGAGAAAGCGAAGTTTTGGAAGGAGAAACCAGCCGAAGAGCCAGTATATGAGTGATGACAGACTGAAAAGAAAAAAAAGTTTATTGTCCACGGTTATTTCCTTGTTATATTATAGACAGAGGAACAGGTATATGAGTACAAAAAAATTATTGGTTCTGTTTATTTTTATCTATTTTTCGGCCTCCGCCGCATCCTTGTCCGCATTATCCGGGACAGCTGAACCACTAACTACATACTACACAATTTCAATGACAACATTGCTTGGCGGCGATCTGGACTATCTGGATGGGTTGATAGAAGAAACTGCAGCGGATGATTATTTCAGACTCGGAATCCTTTATACAAACAAGATACTGCTGTCAGACAGCATGAATACCCTAGATGAAGCTGTTGAAAATCTCGCATTAGCCGAATCAGATGGAGATGATGATAACCTTTTCAGAATATATAAGGGGATAACAGAAGCCTTTCTTGCAAAAAAAAGGACAATCTTCGGCGTAGAGAATCTTAAAAACACCGAAGCATTCATGACCTCGATTCCGGACAGCCATCCGGACTGGTTCATTCGCTTTCTAAGGGGAATATCATACTACAGACTCGGCCAGGGCCTTCCCGGTATTGGTCCAATCAAGCCTTATAAAACGGAGGCGCTGCGTATAGGCCTTATGGATTTGGAATATGTAATAAACACCCATGAATCAAACAGCATCCGGGAATATAATTCATCTGATTACAACTGGGCCAAACGGCCGGTACCTGACAGCGCGGCAGACTTTGCAAAGGATCTGCTGCAATAAGGCTTCTACAGCTTTCGGCTTTTCTTTTTTATCAACTCTGCGACCAAATCTGCCCCTATCATCGCCATGGGCATACCTATTCCGGGCTGGGTGTAATGTCCTGAATAGAACAGGTTTTTTACTTTTTTGTTCACATGGCTTGGCCTGAGGATAGCAGTCTGCATAAGGGTATGGGCAAGACCAAGTGCTGTGCCCTTGAAAAAATTATTATTCTGCTTAAAGTCACGGTGAGTGATAATGTATTTCGTTACTATATTATCACGGAATTCCTCACCGATTGTTTTTTCGATATGCCTGATAATTTTTTCGGAAAACTCTTCACGGATATTGTCATGATCCTCAAGATCGGGAGCTACTGGAACTAGGACAAAGAGATTTTCCATACCTTCCGGAGCAACTGAGGGATCGGTCTTGGATGGGCAGCCAAGATAATAACAGGGATTATCCGGCCACTTTTTCTTTGAAAAAATATCATCAAAATGCTCAGCCCAGTCATCGGCAAGATAAAAGGTATGATGGATAATCTGAGGCAGCTTTTTATTGATTCCAAGATAGATGAGCATGGTTGAAGGAGCCATAACCCTCGTCTTCCAGTATAGACTGGAATAATTCCGGTATTCCGGAGAAAGCAATTTGGTTTCGGCATGATGGTAGTCAACAGAAGAGAGGACTATATCTCCCTCAACAAGCCGGTCGCCTGTACGTATTCCGCGTGCTTTCCGGTTCTGAATCATAATCTCATCAACATTTGAATTAAAATGATACTTTACACCAAGTTCGGTCCCCAGCCGCTGAAGAGCTTTCGGAAGTTCATGGATACCTCCCATCGGATAATATACGCCTATTGTTAGGTCAACATGTGCCATAAGTGAATACAGCGCCGGGGTTTTAAAGGGACTGCTTCCAAGAAATACGGTATTGAACTCCACAACCTTTTTCGACCGGTGATCCTTGAAGGTTTTAGAAGCATAATTATCGAGTTTTTTAAGCAGATCCAGACGAAGCCCGTCCCTTACAAGAGGCCAGTGCATAAAATCAAGAAGACTCCGGTAATCCCTGTAAAGGAATTCCTTCAAAGCCGCGTTGTACTTGAATTTCGAGTCTTTCAGATATTTAACAAGCTTTTTGCCTCCGTTCTTCTCGAATGAGTCAAACAGCTTTTTATTTTCTTCTATATCACGATGAAGGACAGCTTCTCCCTGCTCCTCAAAGTAGATCTTATAGGAAGGTTCAAGCTCAACTATCTCCATGTAGTCTTTAATATCACGGCCAAACGATTTGAAGAACTTTTCAAAAACTTCCGGCATCAGGTACCAGGTAGGCCCCATATCGAATTTAAATCCCTTGTCCTCGGTAATCCTGGCGACACCTCCCGGGCTGCTGTGCCTTTCGAACACTTCAACATCAAAACCCTCTGAAGCCATTTTGGCAGCAATAGCAAGACCGGAGAGCCCGGCGCCTATTATAATTATCTTTTTTGCCATAATACCGTCCTGTTGTAAAAATGGGTATAGAACCAATATATCAGATAAAATCACATCGGGGTGATACATTTATACTATTCATGGAGGAGATATCATGAAAAGATTAATTTTTATACTGTTATGTCTTTCTTTCGCAGCGTTCAGTTTTGGAGAGAGCGAAAAGGGGCTGCGGGTAGATGCCGAAATTGGAGCATCTTTCTCTCTTTTTTCAACCTATGTTACTGCTCACCCCAAACTGATGTACGATTTGGGATTTCCGGCTGTCGGAGCCGGTGTCGGAGCATACTTCGGAACTACATTTTCAGACATCTATATCGGGCCTTTTGCCAGTCTTGAGCTAGGATGGCTGTATTTTGATATCGGGGGAATGTTTAAAGTCGTTGATCCGGATGAATCAAAGGTGGAAAACGGATATATCGATTACTATGCGGAAAGCCCGGTCATGCCATGGGCGGCAACAGGTCTTGCTATTCCGATCTTTCCGATTGGACCGGGAAAACTGGGCGCCGATATATCACTGGGCTTCATACCAACAAGCAGTCCGATCCAGACAGTAGATTCAGGATCTATTCTCGGAGATCTAATTGGTGCAATATTTGGAAATATAATAACATCGGTTTTTGATTCTGCAAAGTTTGGTGCATCACTTTTCTACACTGTTACTTTTTAAATACTGAATCCTGAGTCGTCATTTTTAATGGCGGCTCAGGATATTGGAATTATACTCTTCTGGAAGTATTCATTCAAAAAAGTATTCCATTTTCTTTAAATAGCCCTTCCTGCAGACTAGTTAAATCGAGAGCTCTTAAGCCTTTCTCAGTAAGCAGATTGGAGAAGAAGATCCTTGCTGCGGTTGAGTACAGTTCAGTTACACTCAGCGGCAGCATATCAGGACTGCTCCAACTGCTCAGTCCGTTAACAGCAGAGAACATGAGGTATACAACAGCTTCGGTCTTATAATCAGTCCGAAATGTACCCTCTTCCTTCATACTATCGATCAACTGCCCCAGCATTCGGGCGAGATTTTTCTGAATATACACATTCGGGACAGCTTTCAGGTGAGGATTTTCGTGAAGCATATCACGATGGATATTGCTGTTCCGGTTTTTCATAAAGTTGGATGAATCAAGCATAAAGCGTTTTAGCTTATCAATAGTACTTATATTTTCATCATCTATGAAGGTTGTATACGTTTCAACAACAAACTTTGCATACCACTCTATAGTTTTATTAAAAAGATCATCTTTGTTTGTAAAATGATTATAAATGGTCTTTTTACTTACACCGGCCTCATCGGCAATGTCCTGAACATTAGTACGTTTATATCCATATTTATCAAAAATCTTAAAAGAAGCAATGAAGATTCGATCATCTTTAAGCAATTGAAAATCCTTACAGTTAGTTTTTATTATGTATTAGTTTATTACTATATTCAGTATTTATCAATAACGATTTCCTAACTGGTTCTTATTGACAAAAGGCTCATAATATTGTTCTATATAAGTCCGTCGGGCCTATAGCTCAGTTGGTTAGAGCACCTGACTCATAATCAGGGGGTCCTAGGTTCAAGCCCTAGTGGGCCCATACGATGGTAGACTGAATGACTAATCTGTTGTTCAGTCTTTTTTTTGCAAATCAGTCCAGGAAAGTTATTGATAATCTCATTCATTAATAGAAATACCCGGTAAATAAAAGCTTGGACACGAAACAGTTTCAGCTGTTATTATTCAGCCTGAGTTTCTCTGATTCAAATTTAATGATGATCCAGGAAGCCGAAACAGGCGACTTACTGTCAGGGCTCAGTATGCGGCTTGGCGGGGAAGATTCCGGAATAGTGGTCCTTATCAGAGATGCACAGATTCAGCTTGACGATAAAGGCAGACGAATCCTCAGGGTATTTGATTCGATAATTCCCTCCCGTGATACTTTTATACGGATAGCTGATTATGAGATAGTTATAGGCTCGGGCAGTATCACAAAACTCAGCGAAACCTCCGCAGGCGGCTATCTGAAAAACAGCGGAATGCTGAAAATTACTGCTGACGAACTGATATCATTCAATTCAGATGATTTTCCGGTACTTAGATGTTCCGTAGTCGTTGCCGGGGTTTCCGCAGGAATATTCCAGACTGAACTTAATTCACAGACATGGCAGTATCCTGATGAAGGTCTTAAACTCTACAACGGACAAATTAGGCTCAACAGCCATATATTTAACTTTCAATCAATGCTTCTCAAGGGTTCAAGGCTCGTGCTGCGCGATAATGGTGTGAGCTTTTTCGGCCTTGATGCTGCAATGGATGTAATAGTTTTGAATGCAGGCACATTGGATATTATAGAGCGAAGTGCACTGATATTACCGGAATCAGCGTATACATCAGACAGACTTTCACTGATAGCTGGGGAAGGAACCGATTTTGAGATTCATTTTATTCTTGAAGGCTGCCCTGCGGAAGGTGAAAAGATTTCTGCCGATAAAGCAGTTGTAAAAATACCTGCTGGTTTTGAAGTATCTAACGAGGATGAATTTATCATAATTCCGGGAATCATCTTAGGATTTTCAGGTACAGAATCCGGGAAGAGCAGCCTGAAAGCATCTTACAATTATAAGGGCTGGGATTTCAGTTTCAGTTCGGCTGGTCTTACCGCTGACGGATTAGTACTGCAGGGAAAAACGGATGTAAGAATCAACAGCCGAAACAGGAGGGGCGCTACTGTCCCTGTTTTTGCCGACAGAATATCTATTTCCGCTGAAGGTGATTTATCTCTTGATAGATCTGATGCGCTTATCAATCAGTCATATGAAAATATTCACCGTGATTCAGCTATGTTTGCAGATACAGTGTATCTAAAACCACATAATCCTGCCCTAATTCGAAAAGATGATGAAGTTCTTTTTAATTTCAAGGAATACTCTATTATACAGCCGGCAGGTTATGAAGAAATTGCACTCTCCGGCTCTAATCTGATTATTGATTCTAATGGAGATATCCATCCTTCATCACAGGAGGTGAATGAAATTTATAGACCTGTCAAATTCTACAGCCCCTCGGGATTAGAGCTGAACGCCGATAAATGGACTATAAACAGAGAAGGGCTGTTTTACAGCGGGTATTTGCTTTTTGACGGGCGATATCAAATGGAGAGTGACGATAAGGGAGTTTATATTGAGAAAGCGGTATTTGATCAGGGGGCACTATATACTGATATAAAAACTCCAGCTGAGCCAGTCCGGTTCAGCGTGGAAGGATGGCGCTTTGAAGCCGATAAATTCAATCTGAGCAACGGAAGGATTCACTGGTACGGAGCGAGCTGGATATATAAGCCTGAAAATATTGCATTTCCGCTGATGATTCCTGAAAAGCAGTACTTCCCCGGCGAAACACCCAGTCTGATTATCAATTATGACTGAAGACTTTTTGAACCTGCACAGATTAAAAACATACCGGAATATCCGCTTCTTTTTAACCATGCTGAGCTGCGCTCTGCAGAAATCTCTGAGAATGGAGAGTTTACTATGGACGGCTATCTGGTGTCCCACGCATTCGGAGGTGTTAAAATATATGTTAAAAGACTGCCGATGCTTCAGAATGGAACAATCCCGGAGTTTAAAGACGCTTTTGTCAGCTCTTCCAATAAAACTAAATTCGGAAACAGTGGAATAGTGCTCAGCGGCATAGCCATTAAAGAATCTGCTCTGAAATTCGATTCAGTTAAAGTTAACTTTAATAATCCAAGAATTACCGGCGGAATAGAACTGAATAATGTCAGAGAGTTCAGTAATAACCGTTTTGGCTACGGCAATAGTGTTGCTGCATCATTATATGTTGATGGCGTAAAAATAGATGCACAGCTACTGAGTTTTGACAGCGAGAAAGCAGTCTTTTCAGGCGTTGTCTCCGCAGTGATAAAGGGAATGCCTAATATTTCAGTGCGTTTTGATGAATGGACTGTATACCATGATGGTCGAATAGAGTCTCTTAAATGTGATTTAGGCAGCCGAAAGATGCTGTATCAATCAGAGGAGTTTACAATCAGAGCTCAAAATATTGAACTGTTCAGCCCTCCCCCACCGGGAAGTTCAGAGACTGCCGGATGGATCATGCTAAAACGACCGACTATCCGGCTTCAAGGAAAAATTGAGGAGCAGGAAATCGATCATATCTGGATAAATACAGCTACAGCCGAATACTCATTCGGTAATCAGGATTTTAAACGGCTTTGAAGACGGAAAAACACTATGAAAGCCTGAATACTGAAGCTATTCCAGGGCCGGCGGATTGTTTACAAGATAGGGGTATCCCCCGTTGATTGTATCTGCTCTGTCCCAGATATATTCTGTGCCGTTAGTGTCTTCATCAGCAAAATCCCAGCCTGCGTCTATGAATATACTTTCAATTTTCATGTAGAGACTGTATTGCGGGGCTGCTTTTGATTCTGAACCGGTGAATAGTGTGGAATCATAGAAGCAGTCAGAAACTGTTGAATGACTATGATATCCAAACCCATATGCTGTATCAATATCGGTAAGCGTCGAAGCGGAGAAACAATCTGTATAGGTTGCGTTTACGTAATTTGAAGCACGTCTTGTGCAAATGCCTGCAAAACCTCCAATTATTCCATTAGTATTTGTTGTTTTTATTGTCCCTATAGAATAACATGCGTCATGGCTTACCGAACGGGAATAACCTTCAAATCCCCCAACATAATTATTTCCTTCAACAGTACATTTTGAATAGCATTCGGATATAGAGCTGTACTCTGTATAACCGGCCAGCCCCCCGGTGTATTCACCAGTTGCAGTTATTTTTCCTTCAACAGAACAGTATTTTACTGTTCCATAAAGACGCCCTACTAATCCTCCGACATAAGTTCCTCCGGAAATATTAACATCTTCCAAATGGATATCAGTCAGCGTTGCACCAGAATAAGTACAGCCGAACATTCCCTGATAATCTTCAGTAGAATAAATTGACAGGTTGGATATAGTATACCCGCCGCCGTCATAACTGCCTCTGAACCTTGAACTGCTGCTATTATAGTTTCCAATAGGAGTAAAATCATCAGCGCCGTCCATATCTATATTCCTGAATTGCTTAAAAGAATAACTCCAATAGTCGCTGTCGCTTGCAATATAAACCAGCTCAAAGGGATACTTCACATCATTTGCCGCAGAGCTGCTTATTGCTGTTACTGTAAAGGTACGTACATCGCTCCATTCACCATATTCACTGCTTGAGCTGCTTTTTACTGAACGGAAACGCCAGTAAAAAGTTTGACTGTCAATCAATCCGCTTAGCTCACATGAGTTTGTACTTGATGTAAGCTCTATGTAGTTATTATTCTCAAGACCTGTTTCCGAAATAGAATACTGAATCTGGTAGCCGTCTGCTGCGGACTGTTCCGCTCCCCAGCTTAACTTAACTGTATTTGCAAAGGTTGTGTCTTCATCTAGGGGCATTACTTCATAGTTTAAAGTGTAGCTCCCGGTTGAGATATCGCTGTCTGTGTAATCTTCTTTAACAGCGATAGCAGAGATTTCAGTAGTTCCTGATGCATTAAGGGTGATAGCACCGGTATATAAGGTTGAAGAGGAAGAAGGCGTTGAACCGTCTGTTGTATAGTAAATTGAAGCACCGTCTGTGTCTGAGTTAAGGCTCAGGGTCTGATCGGTACTGTAGCTTCCTGCCTCTATCGAGAAGTCCGGAGCTTCGCATTGCAGTGGATCAGTATCTTTCAATGACGGGTCAATAGTATCGGTGCATGAAAACACAAGAAATGATAAAGCAAGTATAAGTAAGATCGATCTGGAGCATAACTTATATTCAAACATTTTGTTATCCTTTTACAAAATATATTCTTTAATAATGTAAAAATTGTAATTATTATTTATTTTTCTTTCAAGAGAAAGTAAAAGCAGCATTGTAAAAATTTACAAAAGCTCAGTGTATTTTATATACAGGAATGTTTGATTATTAACAAAACTCCAGACCAGTCACCTTAACCATTCTGAAAAAATCGGAAAACTTCATGCTCAGTTTAGTCTTCCATTTCCAACTCTTTACAAGTGAGATATTTCTGTAAAATGGGTAATCGGCAATCACTTTTATTTTAGACAGAAAGGGAGCAAAATATCTCTTCGTACCGTTTAAACTGAAGTACATCTCGGCACCAGTATTTCCGGTTTTTCTGACGTAGCGATTTGATATTTTCAACCCCGCTTTTGATGTGGAATCAAAATACATCCGCCCGCCGGGAAACCTTCCGGCCACAGTGGAGAGAAAATCGCAAACCTGATCCTCTTTAAAATAATAGAATACCCCTCCCACTATGAAAAGCACTCCTTTCTCACGATTATAATCAACCTGCCCGGTCCAGGAGTAATCAAAACAGGACTGGGCGATAGTCCTAGTCCTCTCATTCGTCCGCACATATTTTCGTCGAAGTCTAATAATCTCCGGCAAATCCAAATCATACCAGGTGAGCTTCCCGTTATCCACTCGGAAGAATGTTGTATCAAGACCGCAACCGATACTTACGATAGTGGCCTCAGGAAACTCTGCCAGATAGGCTTTGATCTCTCTGTCGAAATTAGCCGCTCTAACCGCTGCAGCAAGTGTGTAATACTCTTCAGAAGTCTCAATCCGACTAAAATCATAACCGCTTTCATCAACAATTCGGACTGACTCCCTATCATCCAGAAGTCGGGGATATTTTTTTGCAGTATACGCCCTTGCCCACAGGGGAATAAAAAGTGTTTCCTGTATATTCCCTAAATTACCCGCCATAATAAAACTACCTCCCCCGCTGAAGTAAGCCCTGAGACTCTAAAAATGTTTCTTTTAATTTTTCCGCACCCGCTTCATCCAATAGATAATAGTCTTCCATCTTGCCGTCGTTAATGTGCAAAACATGGGAGCAGCTTTCCATAATGAATTCCAGATCGTGGGAGATGATAAGGACAGTTCGCCCAGTCTGAATTAAACGGTTTATTATTTCCGCCACTTCCCGCATATGCCTAAGATCCAGGCCGCTGGTGGGTTCATCAAAGATAAGGATCTCCTTTCCCGAAGCTACAGCCCCGGCAATTGCCACACGCTGCTTCTGACCGCCCGACAGGGAGAGGGGATGAGCTTCTTTCAGAGCCAGAAGGTCCAGAGAGTCTAAGATCTCTTCCGCCTTTGCCCCGTCATCTTTGTCCATGCTTAGCAGCACTTCATCCATCACAGTCTCTGAAAAAAGCTGATGATTTACATCCTGCATGACCATATAGCATTTACTCAGCAGCCCTCGCCCCCTGCAAACTTTGCCTTCCATTTCCATCTGTCCACCGAATCTCCTGCTTAGACCGCAGAGGCAGCGTGCAAAAGTTGTCTTGCCTGATCCGTTGCCTCCAATAATTGCTGTGGCACAGCCGCGGGGGAGTGTAAGGTCCTCCAGATCGAGAATCCTCCCCGTCTGCCGGTAGGAAAAGGAGAACTGTGACAGTCGCAACCCCCTCTCCTCCAGTGGTGCATGGGCTTTAGTATTAAGCTCCAGATCTTCCAGATATAGGGGACGCAATCCCAGCGCATTCAAATCAACTCTTGTCATCATGCTGAACTTCTCAGCATCAAACTGCGCTTCTATCCGTCCTGCTTTCATAAAAACTACCCGGTCTATCAATTCCCGCAAATAAAAAAGACGATGCTCAGCGATGACTATAGTCTTTCCTTTGGCCTTCCAGACCTCAATCATGCTGCGAAGATTCTCAATTCCTTCCATATCCAGGCTTGAAGAGGGTTCATCCAGAATCAGCACATCCGGGCCTACCGCAGAAACGGAAGCACAGGCGATTTTCTGCTTTTCACCTCCGGAGAGCCGGAATATGTTCCGGTCCATCAGGGCATGTATCCGAAAATCATTAACAGTCTCGTATAGCCGCTTCCGGATTTCCTCCTTATCCATGCCCCGGTTTTCACAGCCGAAGACTATTTCACCCGTAGTGTCTACATTGAAAAACTGTGACCGCGGATTTTGAAAAACTGAACCTGCCTTCCTTCCCGTTTCATGCAGAGGAAGAGATCCTATATCAACCCCTTCGATAGTGACGGAGCCTTCCAACTCCCCCTCATAGAAATGGGGGATGAGTCCGTTAAGCAAGCGGGTAAGCGTAGTTTTTCCACATCCCGATTCGCCACAGAGCAGTAGTACCTCCCCCTTGAATATAGAAAGACTTATCTCTCGAAGGCTTTTCCCCTTCCCCCCCCCGGAATAAGAGTAGGATAGATTTTTTATCTCAATCACGTGTATCCTTCCTTACAGTTCACGACAGCAGCACATAACAAACAGCAGCAGACAATACGGTTATGGCAAATACCAGATCCCATAAACCGAAGCCGATTTCACAGATGTTTGTCCTTTTATCAGGGCCTCCAAGTCCGCGGGTCAAAGCAGATACAGTAAGCTCTTCTCCGGTTTTTACAACAGAAGCCATGAGAGGCACAAAGCGATGTTCCAGCATGGAAACAGGATTATGCCCGGGGCTCCTCATCCCAAGTCCCCGCATGCGCATAGCATCGTTTATGCAGCGTGATTCTTCTCCAATGGTTGGAAAAAAACGGAACATAACAGCCATTGGTATGGTAATAAGTCCGGTCATGTGAAGCCTCTCCATTGCCGCCAGGAACTGGCTGACTGTTGTGGTAAGAACCAGGTAGTATCCCATTATGACGCATGGGATAAACCTGGTTACCACACCTGAAAGCATGACGATAAGGATGCTCAGCCACCCGCTGGTACTAACCACTAAACACGACTCGGACCAGGATGCCAGTACAAGAAAAAAGGCATAAAGAAGAGCCTCTTTACTCCTCCCTTCAGAGAGCAGCAGCAGGAAGGGAACAGCTGCCAAAACAAATCGGGGATAGACTGAATATCCGCTTATGGATCCGCTCATCATAAAGATGCTAATAATCATTACCATGAACAGCTTGGTCCGCGGATCCAGAGTCAAGCGGATTTTCCGACAGCTCCTGTCGGAAGTCGCACTTAGCATCAGACGACCCCGGCGCGTTTGAAGTGCTTCTTAAGCGCACCCCGTCCGATAAAAGCACCTACAATTGCGCCGGCGATTGCCAGGACCGGCAGTACCGCAAGAACTCCGCCGGACATGATATTCATAAGCGCATCGGTGTATTCGTCTCCATAGCCCTCACGTACCATGGCAAAGTAGCTGTCTCTCATAATCCACATCGGAAGCATGGCTCCGAAAATCCAAAGTGAAAATACACAGTAACTCAGCAGAGTCCTTTTCCAGCTGCCGGACTTGAATAAGAGATCAGCCAGAAACGGAAAACTTAAACCCGTCACCAGGATCGGCCATCCGTGACCTGTGGCAAGCATCAGCAGGGAAACAATAACGCCTGTAAGTGTAATCATGCCGAATTTTTTTACCCTGGTAAGATAGAGCATAAATGGTATGCCTCCTACTACCGGCGTAAGAAATGGGAGAGCCAGCATTAGTACAGGGATGTAGCCCAGCATGCCGGTTACAAAAAACGCAACAAAATAGATTGCAGTGAAGAGCCCTACATTGATAAGATCCTTCACATTCAGTTTATTATTCATCGAATCACTCCTCATAATTTTAAGCAGTCTGGTATTGCGCCTTAAGCATGGAAGCGAAAAGACCGTCCTTTTCAATCAGTTCACCGGGTGAGCCGGCTTCGTATACAGATCCGTCTTTGAGAACCACAATCTTGTCCGCACCTGAGACGGTACGCATACGGTGGGCAATAATCAGTACAGTTTTACCGCGGGTCAGTTCGCTTAAGGCCTGCTGGATTTTGCTCTCGTTTTCAGCATCCAGAGACGCAGTGGCCTCATCCAGAAGGATGATAGGAGCGTTCTTTAAAATAGCCCGGGCAATAGATATCCGCTGCCGCTCCCCTCCTGACAGCCTTTCCCCGTTTTCTCCAATGGTAGTTTCGTACCCATCCGGCAGCTTGGATGCAAACTCATCGCACTGGGCCATACAGGCGGCTTCCAGAACCTCTTCATCAGTGGCATCTTTTCGTCCCAGCCTGATATTATCCATTACCGATGAATTGAAGAGGGTTACGTCCTGGAATACAATGGAGAAATTCTGAAGCAGAGTTTCCGGATCTATAAGGGAAATATCCTCTCCCCCCAAAGTTATGACTCCCCTGTTCACATCCCAGAAGCGGGCGGACAGTTTGGCAACAGTACTCTTTCCGCCTCCGGAAGGACCGACCAACGCTGTAACCTCCCCCTGTTTTGCGGTAAAGCTCACGTTTTTCAGCGTCTGAACATCACCAAGGTATGAAAAATCCACATTATTGAAACTGATATCGTAGCTCTGCGGATGAAAATCAGCTGTTCCGGTCTGGCGGGGCATAGCATCCATCTCCTTCATACGGTTGATACGCACTTTAAGCATTATCAATGCCGCGAAATTATCAAAGCACTGCATCATGGGAGCATAAATACGGGACGCAACCACTAGAAAGGCCAGATATGTAAATACTGTAAAGTCGGCCGCGCCGCTGTAAAGCATATAAGCTCCGGCGAAAATAACAGACGGAAGCCCCAGTTTTAAAATCATATAGGAGAGGTTGATGGTTGCACCAATAAACAGCTCCTGGCTGAGAAGGGTATGTTCGTAACTGTCCAGGTTTTCGTTCAGCCTTTTGGTAAAAGCCTCTTCCCGGTTATAGGATTTTATCTCATGGATAAGGTCCAGCTCTTCCTGGACGCTTTCGGTGATATCGCGATTCTGATCATAGAGCTTTTTCTGGGTTCTTCCCTGGAATTTTCTGGATAAGAAAAAAACCAAAGCTGCTACGGGGGCTACCCACAATAGGGCTACAGACATCTTCCAGTTATAGATGAACAACATAACTGCAAACAGACAGATGTTGATGATCGATGCATAGAGCTGAGGTATTGTGTGTGAGAAGATCTGCTCAATCGAAGTGGCATCTTCCATGATGGTAGAGCTGAGATCGGAAATGTCCTTTTTACCAAAAAAAGCCAGGGGCAGTTTCCTCAGAGTCTCCGCCAGGTTGAGCCGCTGTCTGGCACTTTCTCCGTAAATTCGCGTATATGTGGAATCGTACTGGATATAGGCAAATATGAACATAATGATGAAGAAAAGCCCGGTAAGAATGAGATAGGGCTGAAACCGCCCCGTAGCATTCCCTGATACCAGGTATTCATCCAGAAATTTGAAGCCGAGAACAGGGGGAAACATGAAGCTTATAAAAAGCAGGGTCGTCCAGAAAATGGATTTACCGAAATCCCTTGCCCCCTCTTCGGACATAGCGTATTTGTTTTGAAAATATTTAATCATCCTATTCTCCCATTCCTACCGCTTCCCTTGCGGCTATTTTCCAGGCTATGGACTTCTGATACTCATTCCACAGCGCTCTATAGAGCCCGTCCCGGTCCAGCAATTGCTCGTGGGTTCCCTGCTGAACTATCTGACCTTTTTCAATAACAAGGATGAGATCAGCATCCCTTACTGTGGTTAGTCTGTGGGCGATCATCAAGGTTGTTTTTCCCCGGCTCAGCTCTTTCATCCCCTTATGTATCAGATGCTCATTTTCCGGATCGGCAAAGGCCGTAGCCTCGTCAAGGAGGATGATAGGCGCATCTTTTACGATAGCCCTGGCCAGGGCTATACGCTGCTGCTCTCCGCCTGAAAGATAGGTCCCCCTGGAGCCGATAACAGTGTCCAGCCCCTCTTTCTGGTAGTCGATTATCTCCCTGGACTGTGAAAGCTCAACGGCCCGTTCGATATCCGCTTCTGTCACGTCATTCTTACCGAAAACGATATTCTCCCTGAGGGTGCCCTTGAAAAGCCGGGTGTTCTGAAAAACGAATGAGATACGGTCCATCAACTGTTTTTTCGGATATTCTTTAATGCTTTCACCGCCTATCAGGATATCGCCTGCATCGGCATCCCAAAAACGGGCGGCAAGCCGGGCTATGGTAGTTTTCCCCCCTCCCGAAGGTCCGACCAGGGCCACAGTTTCACCACGGTTGACTTTAAAGCTGATTCCCTCAACTGCCGGTGACTCGTTCCCTTCATAGGTAAAGCTGACATTCCGGAATTCCAGACTGGCCTCACCGCTGCGGCAATCTTTATCAGGATAGTACATAGCAGGATAATTCATCAGATCATCTATACGGTTGATGGCATGTGAAGCAATCAGAGCATTCTGACGAAAATACATGGATCGCATGAGGACCTGGGAAAAGGTTGGAGCGATTAGCAGGTAAAAAAGAAAATTCGCAATTATCACCGGCAGCTCCCCGCCCTGCCCAATCATCAGAATGGATAGAGGAACAAGGAAGAAGGCTGCCGATTCCATAATAACCGTATAGAAGGACATCGGAGTCCGCCACATCAGAGTATAGGCCAGAACCATATTCTTGTACCCCATAATGCTGTCATGGAAACGTTTAAAAGAGAAAATGGTCTGTCCAAAGGTCTTAACCACGGGGATCCCCCGGATGTAATCTACCGACTGGGAGCTCATTTCTTCCAGGGCATCCATATACTGCTTCTGAAACGCCCGCCCCTTTTCGGTCATCATAAAACGCATTGTAGAGAACCCTAAAACAATCGGAATCAGGGAGCAGAGTCCCATTTTCCAGTCCACCGTAAAGGTCAGAATCAGCAGTATGACAGGAGTGACAACGCTTCCTGCCATATCAGGCAGCTGATGAGCTAAAAATGTATGAGTAGTCCTGGCTCCGTCATTAACGATCTTGCGGATTTTACCGCTTGGATATTTATCGAAAAAGCCCAGAGGCATGTTCCGAATCCTTCCCATAGCCACTTTCTGCAGTCCCACTTCCACCCGAAAGGCGGCTATATGTGAACTCATCAATCCGCAAAAATAAAAGATCACTCCGCCAAGGGCGCTGCCAAGGGCAAGCCAGGCATAGGGACCAATCTCACCGGGGTTGATTCCGCCAGGAGATGACAAAACTTCTCTCACGATAATCCATATAAAAACATAGGGCAGAATATTCAGAGCCGCTGAAGTTCCGGACAGGAACAGCGATAGCGGCAGCAGCGTCTTTTTCCTTCCCATGTAGGGAACAAACCTCTTTAAAAGAGGGTCTTCTTTTTTATTCGGCATTTTTATGCCTCCCGTTTTTATTTTATTGCCTAATATTGTTAGTCTTGCATAATTTATGATAGAGTAAACATGTTAGCCCTATAAATCTACCGAAATCAGGATTAATAAAAGAAAGGAGAGAAAACAATGCATCTTCAATTCAGCAGAAAAGAGGAGTTAGCAGAACAGCTTGGACTATTTATGGAATCTTTTCCCATTGATGACAGTATGCCGACGGACTGGACGATGAAAGCTCCGGGAATAGAGGGAATATTTAAATACTCAGGAGTGGGCCCTGGAATATCCTTTTCCCGTGTCAGCGGGGATATAAAGGACTCTTTCGGCTTCCGGAGCCGTACCAGGGAGACCGCTATGATAGAAGTTGGAATATGTCTGGAAGGAGTCTTTAAGCATGATATCAAGGGGCAGAAGCAGGATCTCATGGCTTATCCTAAACAGTGCACATTATCTTTCATAGAGGGAGAGCTTGATGTGAATACAACGCTATCAGGCACACAGGATTTTCATTTAATGGAAATTCATCTTACTCCGGAAATATTTGACTCCTGCTGCAGCCAGACAGGCTCCTGCCTTCCATCTAACGTACTATCATTCAAGGACGGCAATTTCCGTGGAGTGAAAAGCTGCAGTTGTATAATACCTACAGCGCTAAATGCTATACTAAATGAGATACTGTTAAATTCTTCTAACAATGCACCTCCGGAGATTATGGAAGAATACTGTCTTGCCTATGCTTCCGGCCTGATCTCATTTTTGAGTGGAGGAATGCAGTCCCGCGGCACAATTCTTTGTTCACGGGACATAGACCGAATAAGGGAAGCCCGACGCATTTTAGCGGAGAACCTGGAATGTCCCCCTAATCTGCTGGAACTTTCACATCATGTGGGCTTAAACGATTATAAACTTAAAACCGGATTCAGACAGGCCTACGGAAAGACAATGCATCAGGTCCTGACGGAATTACGTTTAAAAAAAGCGGGAGAACTGATTATTTCGGAAAAGGGAACAATTGCGGAAGCCGCCCTTGCCTCGGGATTCCGGAATCCCGGAGATTTCAGCATAGCCTTTAAGAACCAATACGGCTCATCTCCAAGGCAGTACAGAAAAAGAGCGATCGCTTCCGCCCCATATAATTCTGTCGATTAGACCTTTAATCCTTCAAATGCCGCCACAGCCAGGCCCGCAGCAATGCCGCGAAAGGGATTCCACTCCTCTGGTTCCTTACCGATTATTTCTGATAGATGTCTTCTGACAGCAGGGATTCGTGAAGTACCGCCTGTACAGACTATGCGGCTAATTTGCTCTTTACCAAGCTCTGCATTCTGCAGAACCTCATTGAGAACCTGCTCTATATCCTGAAATACCGGAATAATTATTCCTTCAAGTTCAGCTCTGGTAAATTCCACATCAAGATCTATTTCTTCCATTGCTATTGAAGTTCGCTCTTTTTCAGACAGCTCAATTTTTGCCTGTTCGATCCTTTCCATCAACTGAAATGAACCATTGCAGCGTATCAGCATCTTTAGCCTGCGGCCCTTTTCACCTGTAGTTCCGCCTTCCCTGATAAGCATGTTCACTTTCTCGATATAAGAAGCCTGGTTAAGCAGATATGTGCTTTGCCAGTTGAGCAGAAATTCTTCAAACTCAGGATAGTGAAAATCATGACTGATGGTCAGGCCGTCACCAAGCAGCGGAGCAATTTTTTTTCTGAAAATCATCCTGTCAATGTTATCACCTGCCCGTGGGATACCCGCCGCGCCAAGAAAATCCAAGCCCCCGCTGCCTTTCTCAAGAATGCACAGGTCAAGCGTACCGCCGCCGAAGTCGACAACCAGAATATTCTCATGCTCCGGTCCTGGGTGACTGTTCAGGTAGCTTAACGCCGCAGCTTCAGGTTCCAGCATGAATGAGAAGTTTTGCAGCCCGGCTCTTGAACTGGACAGACTCATTCTTTCCAGAGCTATTTCTTCGGAATGAGCGGCCGTCCCGCAGTAGATAACCGGCCGGCCGATACGCAGTGAAAAATCCTGTCCGGGACTGTGCTCAGCAAGCCGTTCAGCTACATGCCTTAATATGATGGTCAAAATAGCTTCAAGCCGGAATTTTTTACCAAATACATCGAAACGCGGATCTCCTGTATCACCCAGATAGCTCTTCATAGACTTGAATAAACGCCCCGGAAGTTCTGCGTCTATCTTTCCGGTCACAACCTGTGTATAGGACCTGTCTCTTTCAATGGTATGATCCCTGTCCATCTCACCCATATGAACCGTTATGCAGCCTATTTCCTTATCAGTAAGTGTTATCTTACGGCTGGTATTCTCTTCCAGATATTTGAGTATTGCACCGCCGCCTACCGTAGGCTGTATCTCGCGATCAAGATACAGAGCGGTGGGCATAATGACTCCTTCATTCAGATAGTCATCCAGCCTTATATATTCAATACTGTTGCCGTCATAAACAGCCGCAGTTGTGTTTGAGGTTCCAAAATCAAGACCAATTCCAATATGTGCCATGAAAATATTATCTCCTAAGCGATAGGTTCATTTCAGTAAAATCGTAATATAATTAAATATAAAGTTAAAGAACAGTCCCGATTGAATTTATTGCATTACCAGACTCTTTAATATTATAATTGAACTGGACCGGAGGAAAATAATGGAAAAACCGTTTCAGCTTTATATTTTTGCATTTATCAATCTGGCAGTATTTGTCGCGATAGTTACCGTTAACGCACTTGCAAACATTTTACCTTTAAACGGAATCGGAACAGGAGAACTTTCGGATCTGTACCCCAACCTCTTTGTTCCCGCAGGAATTACATTTTCTGTGTGGGGAGTTATATATTTATTTCTTGCCTGCTTCTCGGTATACAGCATAATAGCGGTGTTTAAAGCTTCTATTGACGCATCATTTTTGTCAGAAATAAATATTTGGTTTCTGGTTTCCGGAATAGCTAATATTGGATGGATATTCGCCTGGCACTGGAAAAGACTTAGCCTCTCACTACTCTTTATGGCTTTAATTCTTGCAAGCCTGATAATTATATACCTCAAACTAAGTAACACTGTTCCACAAAGTAAAATTGTATATATTCTCACAAGACTCCCGTTCAGCATATATCTGGGCTGGATAACGGTCGCAACGATAGCCAACATTACTGCTTTTCTAGTCAATTTGAACTTAAAAGGGTATTTCCTGTCTGAAGAAGCATGGACGGTAATAGTTATTGCTGCTGCAGTTATTATAACCTGTCTCATAATTGTAACAAGAAGAGATATAGGATACAGCCTTGTAGTAATATGGGCACTGCTTGGAATTGTTATAAAAAGAAGTGCTGTCGGTGATGCTACAGAAGTGGTTATTTCCGCCATTACTGCAATTGTAGTCATTACTGCTGTGCTGATAATCAGACTGATAAAAAGCTGAATAAGAATATCGGCAATTTTTATATGAGACTGCTTCATCCTGAAATCTTCCAGGGTTCGTTAAAAAAAAAGAAATACTTTGAAGGATGGTACTTTAAAACCATATATGAAAATGGAGTTTTAATTGTAATACCCGGAATTTCAATAGGCCGGGATCCTCACGCATTTATACAGATCATTGAAGGTAAGACTCATAAAACATTTTATCAGCGTTTTCCATTGAAAGACTTTCATGCAGAGCGCAATTCTTTTCACATCAGGATAGGAGAAAATGAATTTTCATCAAAGAGCCTTTTCCTTAACATTTCAAGTTCAGATTTGAAAATATCATGCTCGCTTAATTTCGGGAGATTCACACCCTACATTTCAGGGACATGGGCTCCGGGAATTATGGGCCCGTATTCATTTGTTCCGTTCATGGAATGTTATCACGGTATTGTATCTGCAGATCATTCGGTGAACGGCGAAATTATCAGGGACGGTAAAAAAAAGATCATCCAGAACGGAAGAGGTTATATAGAGAAAGACTGGGGAAGATCCATGCCGTCATCCTGGATCTGGATACAGAGTAACAGCTTAAGTGAACACTCCGGAAGTTTTATGTTGTCTATTGCAAAAGTTCCATGGCTGGGCAGAGAATTTAACGGATTTCTCTGCTTCCTTTATTTTAAAGAGAAATATTATAGATTTACAACATACAATAATAGTGGTTATGAAATAGACGATGAGAATAATGATGAAGTATCAATTTTAATAAAAAATAATAAATATCAACTTAATGTTGTCTTTTCATTACCCGGACAAGGCGGTTTATTAAAAGCTCCGGTAAACGGAGCAATGCAGAGGGGAATTTGTGAAACAACGGATACTGAAATCAGCATTGAACTTTCAGATTACAAGAATAATTGTCTCCTGAAAGATCGAGCCGGTTCTTGCGGAGTTGAAGTGGTTGGAGATATAAACAGCCTGAAATAAAGCACTTAAGCAATTATCTGTTTTATCAAATCACGCATATCAACCGCTTTTATCATTTCCGTACCCCTGATTTATTTAAAAATTATCCGCAGGACAGCATCAATGCTAGCACAAGTACAACAGCTCAAAACGCGAATTGATTTCCAGCTTTTTATAGATATTGTAAATGTGGTTATCCACAGTCTTTGTCGAAATGAAGAGATTCACCGCAATCTGTTTATTGCTCATCCCTTCGACGATAAGCGGAATAACCTCTTTTTCCCTTTCAGTCAGACCATGTTTTCTGCCCAGCTCAATCAGCAATTCTTCAGAAAGCTGAGTTGAATTTTCAAGCTGAGTAATCGCAATGAAGTACCGCCCGGAGTAAATGATCACTATCAAAGAAAGAATAAAATAATATAGCGGAAAGAAAATGAGTTCGGCAGGGGAAATATCAAAATACTGCCTGCCCATGGAATAAGTGATGTCATGAAAAAAACCTGGGATAAAAATCAATGTAAGAAAGCCGGCCAGCAGAAGAACGCTGTAGATAATAACTGTTAGCTGACCGATGCCTGTTAATGCAAACAGAGGGCCCAGGTTCAATGTTCCGGTCTCAATATTGTAGGTACTTCCTACCGGAAAATATTGGATTGAATTAAGCAGCAGGTTTAAAATAATCAGGATTCGGTTTCTCAATTTTTCATACCGGACTTCCAGAATCCTGTGAACAGCCATAGGAAAAGCTGTGAACATAATGAACGAAAAAGGAACTGATGCAAGTGTAAGCAGATAATCCTGAAGCGCCAGTTTTCCTGTAAGGTTGATAGCACGATATATAAGAATCAGGTCTATTTTAATAATAGGAGCGGAAGATTCAGCTGTCAATTAAAATATACGGCTGGGAGTAAATACCACTGAGACAGCCGCGGCGAACGGCTGCCTCAGTGATACTGAAAATGATTATTCTTTAGTAAGTTTGAAGTTTAGAAATTCCAATATTTCTTTACCCTGTTCTGTGACTGCACTAACATTTCCACCAAGCCCCCGGCCTGTGCCCATAAGCACAGCACGTGATGAATCTATAGTCTGAAGCGGAAAACGTGACCATCCGTCCGAACTTTTAAGCGACAGACATAAAAAGCCGCTATTTTTATCGTACTCTATTTTAAAACCGGTATAATTGGGCATTATTTCTTCTTTTACAGCCTTATAGGTGCCGCATCGTTCCATCCATGTTTCATCAATCGGAACCGGCTCTATTTTAATACAGGGGCTAATAAAAACCCCCTGAAATCTCAGGTTGATTGATTCGTTTAGCCCGATTGGCTCGGTTGTAATCGACATCTCGTCGAAGACCGGCAGCTTGACAGGAAAAACTCCAAGGATTTTCATGCTGAGGCTCAAACTTCCGTCAGCGTGAGAGACGAGGTCAAACCAGTTATTGAAAGCGTAGATTTTCAATTTGCGGCCAGTCAGCTTTATTTCTGATAAGCCTGAAGCCGAGGCATAGAATCCAGGGAGATTATTTTTAATATCATCCGGAGTTTCGACAACAGGGCTTGGTTCAAAAGCTTTGCTGCTCAGAGCCTGATTTTTTTCTGCTGCAAAAGTACGTACCGCCTCTGTGGTGATATCAGTAAGACTGAAAGAGCCTACTCCGTTTACAGAATTGACCATCACAAAAACAGCAAGATCCCTATCCGGAAGAACAGTTACTAAAGCATGAAAAGGGGGAAGGTCGCCGCCGTGCCCCAGAAGATACTCTCCCGGAAGGCTTTTCAGGTTTACGATCCACCAGGTCAGCCCGATTCTAAAGTCAAGATCATTCTGGACTTCTGTGTTTGAAGGAGTAAACATTTCATAAACTGTCTGCTGCTTAAGGTTGCCATCATTATTTTTGTAAGAGGCAAGGATCCTCTGAAGAAAACGGCCCATATCATTAGCGTTTAAATTAAGGCTGCCGGCCGGCATGTCCCTGATATAGGGAACAGTCACGGACATGCCGTTTACATATCCGAGAGAAATCCTATCCTCCGGCATTTCATCGATAATGAAGCTTGAGCTGGTCATCCCGGCAGGTTCAAATACGAGCTCTTTTACGGCTTCCTGAAATTCAAGCCCCACGGTTCTTTCAATTATGCATCCAAGAAGGGAATAGCCGAGATTGCAGTATGAAAAAATTGTATATGGATCTCTCACAACCCCGCTCCGGTTTACTGCATCAACAGCTTTTCGGTAGCTGTGGGTAAAATCATCCGGTCTGCTGTATCCCAGGAAAAAATCCTGAAACGCATCGGACTCAAGTCCGGACTGATGGTTCAGAAGCATTCTGACAGTAACAGGATTATCGGGAAGGCCTCCGCGTGGTGCAAAATCTTCAAGATAGTCTGAAACCGGTGCATCAAGATCTATCTTACCTGTTTCCGCAAGCTTCATAACTGCAGCGGCTGTTATCAGTTTGGACACTGAACCAACATTTGAAATTGTATAATCATTGAAAGATTTACCGGCTTTCTTATCGGAAAAACCGAAACCTTCAGACCATAGGATTCCTTCCGAGTCGGCAACGGCTATTGAAAGCCCTGTCATTTTCTTTAATTTCATTTCTGATTTTATTTTGTTTATAAGAGAAGACCTGCTGTCAGCGGATGCATATTCCGAGTCATTCTTCGCTTCTGTTTTTAATCCTGCGCATCCTGAAATTATCAGGCTTATTAAAATTAATATTGTAATGGGTGTCTTCATTTTGATGCTCCTTTTTTTATGATTGAAGTTTTATTCCAGGGGAGTTTTACAGCGTCCATATACGATTTAAATCTTAAAGCCAGGCTGACATTCATATAAGACCTTGAAAAAACCCAATTGCCGGTTGCCGCATCATAGGGCCTGATTACAGGCGCAAAGGTTAATGCGGTATCAAAATTGGACATCAACGGAAAACCAATTGAGATACCGGGATGTATAGCCGGAGCCTCTGCCCGATAAAGGTTTGTTGCCTGCTCTATACGTCCGGCTGTCACTATGACATCAAGACAAAGGTCCAAATCAAGACTGGTATCCCCTATTAAATGATAGTATCCGAAAAAGAATCCGGTTTCGAAGAAGTTCTCTTTTTTTGAAATAAACTCACCAAATATGGAACCAAATCCGTAATAAAAAGGTCCTTCACCGATATACGAGGAAGATTTTATAAATACACCATATCCCTTTGATCAGTCGCTAGAAAATCCTGTATCTATAGAAAAGATAGATTTCACAGGTTCTGCAGATGGCAATTCTGCTACATCATCCTGTGCGCCTGCAACTGTACAGACTGCAGCAAAAACTAAAATTGAAAAAAATCTGTTCATTCAACTCTCCTTCAGAACTGATAACCTGACTTTAGTTCTCTGAAGAAGAAATTAAAATGAGGAAATATACTTGAATTATCTAGGTAATTATACCCGGTTGAGGGGATATGCTAATTTTTAAAATGAATTGATGTTTAAATACAGCTTATCCTGTCTTTTCCGTTAAGCTTTGATTTATAAAGTGCTTCATCAGCTCTTTTAATCAAGGTGTCGAAATCTTCATTCTCTCTGTATTCTGTCACACCCATGCTCATGGAAAGGATTTCGCCTACCCGTCCATTCATCATCTGCCCTATGGTCTCACAATATGAATATCTCAGCCGTTCTCCAAGCCCCATAGCTTCATCGGACGAGGCTTCTATCAGGATTACAAATTCATCACCGCCCCATCTGGCAACAGTGTCCACAGGCCTGAGAGACTTTGCTATCATGGATGAAAGTTCCTTAAGTATATTATCACCTGCAAGGTGACCGTATCCGTCGTTTATCATCTTGAAATTATCAAGATCGATCAGTATCAGACTCATCTTCGTTCCATATCTGACCGTCCGGTACTTAAGCTGTTCAAACTGTCTGGAAAGCTCCCGCCTGTTCGCTATGCTTGTCAGCGAATCTGTCCCCGCTATATTCTCCATCTGCGACTGAAAGCTTTTCAATATCATATAGCTGGCCGTGAACAGAACCACTGCGATGAGTGCTGTTATCAGAAGATTTACATAAAGACTTTTTCTGGCCTGAAAATATGATGAGCTCTCGTTCTGCTCCACAATTACATGCCATCCCATTTCGGGGATGTAGCGGGAACTTACAAGTACTGTCTGTCCGCTTTCATTATATATACTGTCGATAGGCGAGTCAGTCATACCCATCAGCTCCTCTGCAACCAGAGCGATTCCTTCTCTTGTATAAATATTTGATTTTTCAATAAGACTCAGATCTGAATGTACCTGAATATATCCGTTTTCATCTACCAGGTAGATATCTCTGTTATATTTGGTCTGTTTCTGGTTTAAAAACTCTGCAACCTTTTCAAGTTTTATCCCTACCCCTACAACGCCGAGAAATCTTCCGTCAAAACCCTTAAGCCGGTAATTTATAAAAACGGTAAGACTGCCGTTGTCGGCCTCATTGGTGTCAACATCCAGGTCCATATCTTTTCCGCTTTCCTTAAAATCGTAATACCATACATCATGCTTATCCAGCGGCGAAATTTGCTTAAGGACACCGTTGTAATAATAATAATTCCGGGAGACTTCTGAAATAAAGAAGGTGGAAAAAAATCCGTACCTTTGTTTGAGTTTATTGAGATAAAGATTGATTTTATCGGGCTCTTCCTCTCCTGCAGTCACCCAGTTGATTAAAAAGGAATCCTCTGCCATTGAGGATGATACATTTATAGGCTCTGCCAATGCTTTATGGAGCTCCGAGTATATATTCTCACTTAACAGCGGCAGTGAGGAATTCCGAATCTCACTGCGCAGACTGTTCCTTGCAGTCTGAAATGAAACGAGACTCGATACTAAAAAAGCGCAGGAGATTAGTACTGTAAGTACTATCATTGTGATTTTGCCGGTTTTCAGGTGCATTGTATTCATAATAACCGAAATTAAAAAGAAAAGCATAAAGAAATAATTTTATCATCGATTTTCTCCATAAATATTCACGATGCTGCCATGAAATATTTCTACATCTCTTCCAATCAGCACTCAGTCAAGCAGTGGTACTCCTTTCGGGAGACAATAGTTCAATCAGCTTTTTTGCAGCGCTTGAAAGGTACTTCTCTTTATTCCACACTGCACCGGCTTCAAGTTCCAGCTGCTCGGCAAGGGGAATTATGGCTACTGAATCAAGCCTCTCGGCCAGATCATTGAAGAAGAAGCTGACCCCCATACTTTCTTTAACAAGACCCTTAACAGTATCAATCTGGCTTGAAGAGAATACAACCTTAGGGGTGAAGTTCAGCTTTGTGCATTCACTCATAATCAGCTGTCGGGTGTAGGTATCCTCATGAAAAAGGATAAAGGGATCGTTTTTCAAATCGTTTAGAGATACTTCCTTTTTGTCTGCAAACCTGTGAGTTTTCGGAAGGCAGGCAACAATGCTTCCCCGGCAGATGGGCTGATGAGCAAGACATGAGGACAGGTTTTTACTGATTATTACTCCCAGATCCAGCTCACCCTTTTCGATTAGGGCCGAAACTGAAAGGGAGCCTTCTTCAATAACTTCTATCTCAACACGTGGATAATTACGCTGAAATTTGGCAAGATTTGAAGTAAACAGAACACTCATCATGGGGGTAATGCCGATACGCAGACACCCTTGAGGTTCATCCTGAAAATCAAGCATCATATTTTTTGTATCTTCAATCAGAGAAAGGATCCGCTCAGCCTGAATAAGCATCTGCCGCCCCTCTTCTGTCAGAAAAAGCCGTTTATTAATACGATGAAAAAGTTCGACACCAAGCTCCGATTCAAGCCGCTTGATACTGACTGTGACTGAGGGCTGCGAAACATGCAGAACCTCACAGGCCCTTGTAATATTTTCATGCCTGCAGACTTCCCGGAAATATTCCAGCTGACGAATTTCCAAAGATAGGCTCCTTATAGTTATTTTCTATAATAATATAAATATTTAATATTTTACAACTATATTTAATTTTATTATCCTATCATCAATAATGAAATTATCAGAATGGAGGATTCAATGGCTGAGAAGAGAAAATATCTGAATTATATAAATGGAGAATGGAAAGAACCCGGCACCGGGGATTTTTACGAAAATTTCAATCCGGCGGATAATCAGGAAAGTCTGGGCCTGTACCCCCTGTCCGATGTTGAGGATGTGAAAGCTGCAATAGGAAGTGCAGAGAAGGCTTTCTCAGAATGGAAGAACCTATCACCGGCAGCACGTTCTGTTTACATGTCAAGGTTTCTTGAAGTTATGGCTGAAGACAGAGACCGAATCGGCGAAGCCGTGTGCCGTGAAGCAGGTAAGATTCTGAAAGAGGCGCTTGCAGAACCGGACAGGGGTATTGAGGAAGTAGGTTATTTTATAGGTGAAGGCCAGAGACTGGAAGGGATTACAATGCCGAGCAGCAGACCAGGTGTATCAAGCGTAGCAGTTAGGGTTCCCCTTGGAGTGGTAGCTACAATAACACCATGGAACTTCCCCTTCCTTACACCTCTGAGAAAAGTAATCCCGGCTCTTGTTACAGGCAACACAGTTGTTCTAAAACCCGCAAGTGCAACACCGCTATCAGGTGTCATCATTGCCGAACTGTTTGAAAAAGCCGGACTGCCCTCAGGGGTTTTCAACCTGGTACTCGGCAGCGGGAAGGTTGTCGGTGATGCAATTGCTTCAGATCCGCGGGTAAAGGGAATATCATTCACCGGTTCGACGGCTGTAGGAAGAGGCATTAACACCCAGGCTGCTGCTAACTTCACAAAGATACAGCTTGAAATGGGAGGAAAGAATCCGGCCATAGTAGCAGACTGCTTAAACCTGGAAAACGCAGCCGCCCAGATAACAAGTTCGGCCTTCGCTCTCTCAGGTCAGAGGTGTACATCCATAAGCCGGGTAATTGTAATGGAGAAAGATGCCGACAGACTAGAAGCTCTTATTGCAGAAAAAATGAAAAATTATAAACTTGGAAATGGTCTTGATCCGGATGTAAGCCTTGGACCCATAATCAGCAGAAGTGCCGGAGAAAAGATAATGGATTATATCAGCGGTGCAGTTGATGCAGGAGCGGAAATAAAAGCCGGAGGTCGTCAGCTTAAAGGCGGAATCTTTGACAGGGGCTTCTACATCGAACCGACCCTTCTCAGCAATGTAAGCCCAGACATGGCTGCTGCCAGAGAAGAAATATTCGGTCCTGTACTTGTCACTATACGTGTAAACTCATTTGACGAGGCCATGAAGATTGCCAATGATACCGAATACGGACTTTCAGCATCTTTATTCTCAGATTCTCTCTCGCATATTGATAAGTTCCAGAGAGAAATGGAAACAGGCATGACACATACAAACCATGGAACGGTAACGGACGGAACCATGCCGTTTGGCGGTGTAAAAAATTCCGGGCTCGGACCCTTTTCAAAGGGAAAAACAAACCGTGATTTCTTTACCAATTTTAGAGTCAATTATGTTAAGTATATCTAAATAAGACAGCGTAATAATAATTGAATAACTATTCCGCTTCTAATCTCCCGGAAAACCGGGAGACTTATCAAACTGATTTACCGCTTTAAAGTTTACAGTATTCTCAACCAAGAATTTTATAAACAAAAATCATAATCCTGCGTCAGGAGCTATTTTTTTATGCCCCCCGCTAAGTTAATCGTCTGCCTTATTACTCTTTCAGTATTTTTCTCTTCGTGCGCTACTGTTAAAGATTCTAAAACTGTTATCCCGGAACAGGTTTCTGAATATATTGATACCAATGGAACAGATTTTCAAAATTATAAACTAAGCGACTGCAGCCGGTCTGATTACAAGATAATCGAGCAGACTCATAATGTTTATGAATCAATCGACAGGGTATGGATGAGCTACCTTAATACCTGGCTGACAACAGTCTATAGCGGCGGCATTTAAAGTTACTCAAATTGATTCACAAAAGAAAATGATACAGTTCATATACCTCAAGCATAATAAATCCAATGGGTTCCAGCAGATATTTTTCAATACCGATACAAACAGCCATAACAGGGCTGTAACGGCAGTTAAACATGTTTCAATTTTAAAAGTGATGATGAGCTGCGAGATAAACTGCTCTACCCTCCCTTTCAAAGGAAAACAATCGATGACTTTCAAGAAAATATATTCAGGATTAACCAGTTTAGATGGAATAGAATCTGATCCATATCCCATGTTTTAAACAATTGACAGCAGCTCCAACTTTTCCTAATATTCTTTGTCCCTATAGAATATTTTGGAGAAATTAATGAGTACAATCGCGCAGTTACAGTCCGATCCTTTTACAAACCATATATGGAAACGCCTTGATCCTGAGGTTCGAAAAAGTCTGAGTAAAGAACAGACCATAGCAGTTCTGGAGGCAATTCACTCGGGCAGCAAGGGCCGAAAACATACAATTGATCTGCGCGGGGTAATTCCACTGTTCTTCAAAAAGTATTATTTCGTATTTCACTTCGGACGGGACACACGTCAGAAAACTCTGAATGCCGAACAGGACAGACGTCAGGCTGCAGCCCGCTTCAGTGATGCGGTATTTATCATATTTATTGTTTCACCCTTTATCCTGCTGGGCCTGCTGCTTCTGTATTTTCTGAAGTCGGCGTTAGGAATAAATATATTCCCGAATTTTCATCTATCAGATTTATGGGACGGTCTTTTCTGGTGGCTGGATGGATTTTTTAAATAGCGAAAGACGGACTGTTACATTTCAAAAGTAAAAAAGTTTAATCTCAGAGATTAATATAATTTTGCATTCGCACCGCCGTCAATTAGTACTGTTTCACCATGAATCATTGAAGCTTCATCAGACGCCAGAAACATAACAATAGAAGAAACTTCTTTCGGATATACAAAACGTCCGAGCGGTATTTTCGCCTTAACTGGAGCAGCCTTCGCTGCATCACCCCAAACCTGTGTCCCCATAGGAGTCAGCACTACAGTGGGGGCTATTGCATTCACCCGTATATTATACGGCCCAAGCTCAACTGCCATAACCTTTGTCAAACCGTTTAGTCCAAACTTGCTGGCACAGTATGCCGAATGTTCATTAATTCCGGCTATGCATGCATTACTTGAGACGTTAATTATTACTCCAGCTTTTCGCTCGATCATCCCCCGGCTGAATTCCCGTGTAAGAATCATCGGAGCACGCAGATTAACATTCAGGGTAGTGTCCCAGTGTTCAATATCAATGTTTTCTATACGTTCCGGAAAACTTATTCCTGCATTATTTACAAGAATATCTATGCGAGGAAATTTCTTTATAAAAAAATCGGCCATATTCAGACAATCTTCCGCTAAACAAAGATCAGCTCTGCAGGTCACACACTCACCACCTGCCTGCACAATCTCATCAGCAACTTCTTCAAGTTCCCTTTCATTACGTCCGACTGCACCGACTACAGCTCCGGCAGAAGCAAATGATGTAAGGATATCTCTGCCGATCCCCTTTGTTGCCCCGGTAACAACAATATATTTACCACTGAAATCGTATTTAATATTTCCCTTATTTTTCTGCATAATTAAATTGCCTAACCTGTTAAATTAATTTCAACCGCCTACCAGTGACGGCATAAGCCTGATAATGGTATCTTTTCCGATTTCGGTTTTTTCATTATCAAGCTTTCGGATATCTGTTCCGTCGACAAGGATAATTATCTGCCTGCTGATGGTTCCGTTCCGAAAAAGCTTTAGTTCAAGCTCCGGATAAAGCTGTGAAATATTTTCGATTGCCCGCTGAACAGTATCACCCTTTATATTAATTTTTCCCTGAATATTAATATATTTTTCAAGATATCCTGAGACATACACAAAGGGCATATTATATGTATTCCGACAAACCAAGTTCTTCTGTTTTTTCAATTGAGGGAAGCCCAAGCTCATCCCAGCCCCTGAGCCGATAATATTCATTAAGCATTATATTCAGGGGAGGAAGCATATCGGTACCGCCGCCTCGCCGATGGTTCATCATCCTGACCGGAAGTCTGTCATCCTTTCTGCTTATTCCCATCCTGATATTATAAAGCCTTTTAAGATTGAAGATTCGTTCTCCGGTTTTGAAAAATTCATCACGGCCCATATCCCAGCCGGTAACTGCATTTATAGCATCAATTAGCGAATCAACAGTCAATCCTCCGAACAGGGCGAATTTACAGGCAACTGCAGAGTCCAGCATCCCCATAAGGTTCTGCATACGGACAACGTTATCGGCCTTTCCTTCAGTGGTAAAACGATCAGTCAGCGGTGGAGAGCCCAGGTCCTTAAGAACCGCGCCTTCTTCAAAATCATGTGCAAACCCGGATAAATGACATGCCCCTCGTGCAGAGGTGGCCATACCGATTGCTGCTGTATATTTTGCCCGGCCGTCATGTGCGGGAGGTTCAAGACCTTTTACTTCAGCAGCAAACTCAGAAGCAATTCCCCCGAGTGATTCTGATGCCCGTTTTACTCCCTGTCCAAGAACTGCACCGAATAATTTATTTTCACCTATCTGCTCAAGCATGGAAATAATAGCTTCACGGCTTCCCCATTCCAGTTTAATTCCGCCGGTATCGTTTTCATTTATCAAGCCTCTTTCCCAGGCTTCCATCGCGAAGCCGAGAACGCCTCCTGCTGAAATTGTATCAAGCCCATAGCTGTTGCATAGTTCATTAGCTTTTAGAATTGTAGGGATATCATCATTGAGCAAATTCGCACCAAGCAGACCCATTGTTTCATACTCAGGACCTGCGACCTCTTTCCCGTCATGACGGCCGCCAGCAGCAATCACTTTTCTGCCGCATTTGATCATACAGCTTCCGCAGTTATACGTACCTGAAAGAAGAGTCTCCGAAAGTGCATAGCCGGTAGTCTTTGCGGCTCCCTCCGGCCAGCTGCCCTGATACCAGTTCTTTATGGGGAGATTCCCAAGTTCCTCCGAGGCCTGAAGTCCGTTTGCCGTTCCGGCATCCTTCATAGCCTTCATGTCGTTTTTTATAATTCCGCTCATTTTCTTTGATATATTTCTGATCTGTTCCGGACTATCCATTTCGATCTGCTTGTTTCCGTTAACGACAACAGCTTTCAGCATTTTGGAACCCATAACCGCCCCAAGTCCGCATCTGCCCAGAGCTCTGCCATGAAGTCCGTCTGTAATTATACAAGAGATAAGAACCTGCTTTTCACCGGCCTCACCGATGACTGCAGCTCTTGCGGATTCTCCTTCGAGCTTTTTCAGCATATCTGTAGTATCAAAGGTATCCTTTCCCCAAAGACCTGAGGCATCTTTGATTTCAACCTTTTCATCTGTAATATTGATGTAAACGGGTTTATCGGAAGCACCCTTCACAACCAGGGCATCATATCCGGTTCGTTTAAATTTGTTGCCCCAGTATCCTCCAGCACTTGATTCCGCATATATGCCGGTCAGCGGAGATTTACTGACAAGATCGAACCTGTCTGAATTAAATAGGGCAGAACCATTCAGAGGTCCTGTTGCAAAAATAAGTACATTTTCAGGCCCTAAGGGATCCGTTTCCGGCCCGGTTTCTTCAATCAGAATTTTAGTTCCAAGACCGCATCCGCCTATGAAAAGCCAGGCGGCATCTTCTTCGAGTATCTCCTGACTGATTTCCCGATCAGTTAAATTGACACGAAGAATTTTTCCCATATATCCTTTCATTATTCTTTGTTCCCCATCAGATACAGGCTACATAGACTCCTGCAGGATATTAATTAAATCTTCTTTCGACAGGTCCATCGGGTCTATCTCTATCGAATCACCCATATAGGCAATTACCCCGTCAGCAATCTGTTCGATATGCTTATCTTGAACACCAAGTGCAGCAAGTCCCGTATCCAGACCCAAATCATGAATCAGCATTTCAACTTCCACGACGCTGTCCTCAAGAAGATCCTGCCCCTCATTCATTTTTTCATCTCTGAGAAACATACCGATATTTTTGAACTTGTCCGGATTAGCTCTCATTGAAAAGCGCATAGTCTGGGGTGTCATACAGGCAAGAGTTTCTCCGTGTGTAGTACTACAGACGCCTCCGACAGAATGAGCCAGGCCGTGACAGACAGTGACCACACCGTTGGCAATACCGATGCCTGCAAGAGTATTTGCATAGGCCATTCCATTTCTTGCTTCACGGTCATTGCCGTCTTTAACTGCACGTCTCAAATACTTTCCGACATGTCTGATTGCAGTTTCACACATCATATCCGTCAGCGGAGTTGCGCTTGTGCTTGTATAGGCTTCTATTGCATGTGCAAGAGTATCAAATCCGGTTGATGCAGTAATTTTAGGCGGCATTGAAACCATTAATTCAGGGTCTACTATTGCAATCTTTGCAAAAGTATAATCACAGCCTATTCCCGGTTTCTGCTTGGTTTCGGAATTGGTTATAACAGCCCACTGTGTGGCTTCACTGCCGGTTCCCGATGTTGTGGTTATCGCAATAATAGGCATCGTCTTCTCAGTTATCTCTTTCACCTCTTCACCTACACAGAAATCCCAGATAGGAGAAGCGTGCCCGCAGGCAACAGCCATGCCCTTTGCTGCATCGATAGCAGATCCGCCGCCGAGCCCGATAAACATCTCGCAGCCTTCTTTCTTTGCAAGCGCAGCTCCCGCATCAATTTCCGTATTCAGAGGGTTTGGACTGACATCCGGAAAATAGACTGAATCCATACCGCTTTCGGTCAGAACATTCTTTAATCTTGAAACAAGGCCGATCTCTTCAAAAAATCTACCGGTTGTAACAATCAGAGCTTTTTTCCCCCATTGCGATGCATACTCTCCGGTTTTATTTAGAGCACCCTCTCCGAAGACGAGTTTGACGGGATCATAATACATAAAATCTTTTACCATTTTCTTTTCCTCGAGTGATTTTTACATATGAAAACTTATTTGTCAAATAAAATTTTATATGATAAAAATGTTTTGATATTGAAAATTTTTAAGATTTTATTTTCTGTGAATTTTACTTATCAAAATATCCGAAAGACCTTGAAACACTGAAAGCCGACTGCTTCAGTCGTTCTGCAGTTTTATCAAGATTTTCATCATTCAGACGTGAAGATGGACCGGTCACCCATAATACAGCAACAGGGTAGCCGTAACTGTTTAGAACAGGACATCCTATACACCTGACTCCTTCATCAGATTCTTCCATATCATATGATATCCACGTCCTGCTGATACTCTCCAGTTCTTCAAGCAGAGCCTTCTCTGACGTGATTGTTGTTGAGGTATATTTAGTGTATTTATAATCTTTCAGCAGCTCAGTCTTTTCGTTTTCAGGAAGAAAAGCCAGGAAGGCCTTCCCCGGTGCGGTATTATGCAGACCGAATCGGTGTCCAATTTCTACAATTACCTTCATCGGATAGAGTCCGGGAATCTGTTCAAGAACCACTCCCATTCCATCGGAAAGTGTACCCAGAATGACGGTTTCTTTTGTTTCATTTCTAAGTTCACGCATTTCAGGAATTATTTTCTCAAGCAGTCCGTCTTCTGCTATGGCCTTTGCACCAAGAGAAAACAGCAGACTGCTCACTTCATACCGTTTGTATTTCTGTGCTATATATCCTCTGGCCGACAGGGTTTTGCATATCCGGAAGACTGAATTGGTAGGAATTTTCATAGCATCAACAATCTCAGAGATAGTCTTTCCTTCAGGTTCATTTGCCAGGAATTCCAGCAAATCCAGGGCTCTCCATAAATTCGGAATTATATATCGGTCTTCTGCATCTTTCATATGGAATGAAGCTTATCAGAATAAATTCGGTCAGTATACTGTATATATACCAAATATTTTTTTATATGACAAATTTATAATATACTTTTAATATGGAATTCGTTTTATTATCCATTGGGACAAGAGGCGATATTGAACCCATTATTGTAAACACAGCTATTCAGCAGACCAGATTAAATGATTCACTCTAAAAATACTTTTATGGAAATCATCTATAGTCTGCTGATGAAACTGCGGGTAAAGAATTTTATCCAGAAAACCGCTGCTGCTTTTAAAAAACGAAATGTGTCTGATCTTTGTAACCGGATGCCCATACTCATCAAAGAAAGAATAAAAATACACCCTCTGAACTCCGTTTACAATATTCTTCTGCATGTATATAAATTCGAACATTTTTGATCTTGAATCTATTTTTGAAACCTGGAAGGCAATTGGAAAATTATAAAACCCGAGAACTTTTAGATTTAAGATATATATTTGCCCTTTTGCGAAAAAAGGGCTTACATCCTCGCTGGTATAAACAGTCGATGCTTCCGGATCATAAAGAAGTCCAAAATCGATTATTCGCCCGTCAAAAGCAATCCTTGGTTCTGTTTCAGTATAAGCTTTCCACACTTTTTCAAGATCCTCATATACCATATACCCGCGTTCATGATAATTAAAACTTCGCATATGACTCAGAGAACTCACATAATATTTTCCAAAGTCATAACCGTTTCGATTTAAATATCTGGCTACAGTATTCGGCATTATGCCGTAAGTTGTTGTAGTGGTACAGGAGCCGAGAATAAAAATTAGATATATGGCCGAAGCCAGGACAAGAAATCTTTTCATTGTTTACTTTAAAAACGCATTTTGAACAAAATTAATCAAGATAATTCAGACCAAACATAATTAAGAAATGCATTAAAACAATATATCCCTGTTGATATCTATTGAAACATATGGCAGTTTAGTACCGATGATAGACCTGCATGCTCACTCAACTATTTCAGACGGAACAGCAAGTCCGAAAGAACTTGTTAATCTTGCAAAACAGACCGGACTTTCAGCTCTGGCCCTGACCGATCATGATAACATTGGCGGACTCAATGAAGCTCAGGAGGAAGCCGACAGAACAGGACTAACCCTTATAAAGGGTATAGAGTTCAGTGTTTCATACGGCGAGAACCGGCTGATTCATATTCTTGGTCTTGGAATTGATCCCGAAAACGATGAATTCATGAATACTTATATCCGGTTCAGGACTCTCAGAGAAGAGAGGCTTGAGCATGTTTTTGATGACCTGCACAGAATGGGACTTGAAATAAACCGCAGTGATGCTGAACCTTTTATCTCAGGCGGGTTTATGGATCGCCACGCAATTGCAAAATGTATAGTATCCAGAGGCCATGCACAGAGGATATATTTTGCCTGGATTAATTATCTTGACAAGATCCCTTATATAGAAGGTGAACTTATTTCACCGCAGGATGCGTTTTCGGCAATACATTCTGCGGGAGGAAAGGCTGTGATGGCACATTATCACCTGCCAATCGGCCTGAAGGGATATACAGATGCTGAAGCCCGGCGACGACTGAAAGAACTGAAGGATTTTGGTCTGGACGGAATTGAATATCATTATCCATCGTACACTGAAGAAGATATGCGTCGCTGTGCAGGATATATAGAAGAGTTTGATTTTATAAAATCGGGAGGGACTGATTTTCACGGAGAAAACAGACCTGAAATCAAACTGGGCATCGGCAGAGGCGACTTCAAAGTACCGGAATCAATCCTTGATTTTTTTAGTGTAAAATAAATATCCAACAGTTACAGCTTGATTGACACTGTTAACAACTTTCCCTATTATTTGCCATCCTGATATTTTTATGCCCTGAGCCGGCATATGGAGAAAAGAGGGATTGAAGAGTGAAGATAAATTGACAGTGGGATGGCGCGAGTTCGTCAGCCTCCCCGCCCTCGGAATAACAGATATCAAGGCAAAAATCGATACAGGTGCAAGAACATCATGCCTGCATGCCTTCAGGACTGAACATTTTACAAAGGAAGATACCCCCTGGCTGCGATTCTGGATTCATCCGGTTCAGCATGATCAGGAACAGGTTATTGAATGTGAAGCTCCGATCCTCGACACCCGCAGCGTCAGGGATTCCGGCGGGCACGAAGAAATCAGGGATGTGATCTGTACAGAATTAAAACTGGCGGATAAAAGCTGGCCAATCGAAATCACCATCACTAACAGAGAAAACATGAGATTCAGAATGCTGCTTGGGCGGACTGCAATGCACCAACGAGTGCTCGTCGATCCGGGCCTTTCTTTTCTGACATCTCCCAAAGCGGAGGCTGATAGATGAAAATAGGAATTCTATCAAGAAATTCAGAACTGTATTCAACAAAACGACTGGTGTCAGCCGCAGAGGAACGCGGACATGATGTCAAAGTAATTGATGTACTACGCTGCTATATGAATATAAACTCGGACAAACCGGAGATCCATTTTAAGGGTGAGGAGCTGTCCGGCTATAATGCAATTATTCCAAGAATCGGTGCGTCGGTAACATTCTACGGAACCGCGGTTCTGCGCCAGTTTGAGATGATGAGAGTTTTTCCTGTAAATGAATCTGTAGCCATCAGCCGTTCAAGGGACAAACTTCGCTCTATGCAGCTGCTGTCCAGAAAGGGAATAGGAATGCCCATCACCGGATTTGCCAGCAAACCTGATGACATCAAGGACCTGCTGCACATGGTAGGAGGAGCTCCGGTAGTGATCAAGCTGCTGGAGGGGACGCAGGGCATAGGAGTAGTTCTTGCCGAAACCAGAAAGGCCGCAGAAAGTGTTATTGAAGCCTTCATGGGCCTCAAGGCTAATATCATGGTCCAGGAGTATATCAAAGAGGCCGGAGGAGCTGATATCCGATGCTTTGTAATAGGCGACAAAGTAATAGCAGCAATGAAACGCCAGGGAGCCGAAGGCGAGTTTCGTTCCAATCTTCACCGCGGGGGTTCCGCTTCTTTGATTAAGATAACCCCTCAGGAGAGGAAAACCGCAGTGGAGGCAGCTAAAATAATGGGTCTCAACGTTGCAGGTGTGGATATCCTCCGTTCACACAGGGGGCCGCTTGTAATGGAAGTCAATTCATCTCCCGGGCTTGAAGGAATAGAGAAGGCTTCCGGAGAGGATATAGCAGGCATGATTATTAATTTCATTGAAAAAAATGCAGCAATAAAAGGAACAAAGACCCGTGGCAAAGGATAACAGGGCTGACTCATATCATTTTTTGCAGGAGGAAGTTCTGCCCGGAACCCGGAAAGTCATAGATCTTGAAGCGGCAAGACTGTACACCAGTACCCCGCTCTCAATTCCTGTAGAAATAATACATGGGAAAAAGAAGGGTCCCGTTCTGATGATTAACGCTGCCATTCATGGAGATGAGCTCAACGGAGTTGAGATCGTTCGGCAGATGATAAATATGATCTCACCGGAAAAACTGCATGGAACATTAATTTGCGTTCCTATCGTGAATGTTCTGGGATTCACACAGAAATCACGCTACCTGCCTGATCGAAGAGACTTAAATCACTGCTTCCCCGGAAGCGATACCGGCTCTCTGGCATCACGTACAGCCGCCACGTTCTTTAATGACCTGGCCCTGAAATGCGATTACATAATAGATCTGCATACCGGAGCAATCTACCGGACAAATCTCCCCCATATAAGAGTAAACCTATCCAACAAAAAAGCGCTTGAACTGGCACAGATATTCGCCACACCGGTAATTCTTGATTCAGAACCAAGGCACGGCTCCCTTCGGGGAGAAGCTGAAAAAGCCGGAATTACGGTGATAACCTACGAGGGCGGAGAAGCACTGAAATTCGACCCGATCGCAATCCATGCCGGAATTACAGGAATAAAAAGAGTGATGTACAGTCTTAAAATGCTTTCACGCTCAGCCAGAAAACCGCCGGCCTCCTACATTGCAAAATCAACCACATGGCTGCGGGCAAGCCATGACGGAATCATGCGAACCATTGTTTCTCTGGGCGACAAAGTCAGGAAAGGGCAGACCCTTGCTTTTATTAATGCGCCGCTGGGCCATTTTGAAGTGGAGATAAAGGCTGAGAAGGACGGCATTGTAATCGGACAGCAGACTCTTCCTCTGGTAAATGAGGGCGACGCAGTATTCCATATTGCTCATCTGGACGGAAAGCAGGATTCGATTGAGCAGATAGTCGAGGAGTTTATTGATAATGTAAGTGAGACTCAGCTCGACCCGCTTACAACCGGTTATATAACTCCTGTTTGATGTAATTTCAGGTAATCCTGTGCCTTTTTTATCTAAAAACCAATTGATGAATACATCGACAAATAGACTCCAGGTGCATTAAAAAATGTACTGAACTTCGGGCTGACAGTTCCAAGATCAAAGCCAAACTCAATCACCCTGAGATCAAGTTTCAAACCGAAATTCCCCCTCCACAGTGCATCCTGATAGCCGATGTTTCCGTATACCAGAGGGAATGCCGGAAATATAGCTCCAACATTAAAGTCAGGCAGCAGCTCTCCGCTGTCATAGCATAAACCTGCCGAGGTAATGATATCGGCTGCACCAAAAACATCAAACCGGTAAAACCCGCCAAACCTGAGCGGCAGATATACCGCATATGCAGCACTGTCTGAAGAAGTGAATTCGGGGTCGGCGGAATCGGAAGAAAACATATCACTGTCGCTGAAAGAGGCAAGTGCATTAACCGCAGCCGAGGCATCAACTGTGATACTTGTGGAATAGTTAAGAGTTGCTGGAAAAAGGGTGATTCCGGTGAGTCCCACCCCCCAAAGCGGCTTATCATCCTTTAGCCATGTAAACCCAAGATCCAGATTATAGCCTGCAATATCTTTAAACAGCGAAATTACAGTATCACCGGTAAAATCAGGAAGGTTATTGTAGTCGTAGGGAGAATAGGCGGAAAAATTTCCGTTTAAGACAGCCTCAAGAGCCGCCTCTGCATCAGCACTAAGACTGTACATATAGCTTGAATCGGGATCGGTATATAAAACAGGAACATACGGACCTGTTTTTACGCCTGCAACCCAGTTCTCAGCCTGGTAGCCGAAATATATACCCGATTTCACAAAAGCCCTTCCATAAACCGAGGCCTCTCCGGTATAGGAAACCAGCTCGGTTTCATCACTTTCAAAATCAATTCCGTTGGCAAAAACATCCACAATTCCATAAGGAAGCTCAGGACTTACAGCGGCATCAATATTTAAATATCCTCCGAGGCTTATATCAAGAATCGAAATAGTTGAATGGAATTCGGAGGAACCAAGCATAAAAACCTTGAGTGGATCCCCTTCCAGATCTACAGACATCTGATCAAGATCTAACAGGCTTCCGTTCAAAAAAATACCGGGGAAATTGAAATAACTGCTGCCTGCCGTCAGGCTATTTGAAAATCCGGATTCAAAATACTCTCTTTCCATTCCGCCGTAGTCTACGGAAAGAAACACCGGGTTTTCACTGTGATTGTATGTTGAGAATGGGTAGGAAAAAGCCGGTGCAGCCGAGCATATCAAAATAATTAGTAATACTGCTGCTTTCTGTAATTTTCTTCGGATTCTCAATCTGTGCCTCCAAGCCCATACTCTTAGTCTACCCCACTCTATCACAGATTACAGAAATCTTATATTTTAAAAACAAGGCCAAGCGACAGCCGGTATCGATGAGTATCTATGATGTACAGATCACCGGCCTCCAGGCTGTCTTCACTGGTACTCCAGAATATGGTTGAATATTCTCCGGAAAGTTCAATCTTAATCAGGTCGCTGAGATGATACATAATATTCAGGTATGGACCATGTTCTTATACAAGAGTATCACCAAAATTAAGCGGGAAATATACTCCATAGCTTACTGAAGGATCAGTATTCCAGTTAAGGTCTTCAGTCCAGGAGTAATATTCAGGCTCAGAAAAACGCGTGCCGCCAAAGATGCTTATCCTCTTTCCTTCCTCAACAAGAACAGAATCCCCCTGTTTCAGGTATTTGAACTTCAACTGTGCCTTCATTTACACAGAGCCAGATATCAGGAGATTCTTCGACAGTACGACCCTAGGCCATGAAGAATTCTGTTCCTCTTACTCCGGCTACTGCAGACGGTGTTTTTACAGAATATGCTCTCCCGGCAAGCCTGTTGATTTTTGAAAAAAGGGCTCCCTCTACAAGTGAGATTCTTGTTTCAGCAGGCCGGTCATCAAATATAATTACTGTATTTTCTTTTAATTTATGGCGGGACCCGCTCGCCGTTTCTATAACAGCAGTGGAGGCAATCCCGGTTTCTATCTGATCACCATTTTCAATCACTAAACCGAAGTCGGCAAAAATCTCCTCGGTACTCCTGCTTATGAAAACGTCTCCGTCATAATATGCAATTATACTATCCGCAATATGCGGGCTGACTGAAACAATCACGGTTAAAAGTAAAAGGCTTGAAATACTTGCAATACTTTTAAACATTATTATCTCCTGTAGTTTATGATATGCTATAGCTTAGTGCTTAAGTCAACTTTAATCACCCTGCAGAACCAGTTGACAGAACGTCATCAACAATATATATTTTTATCGATATTTTATTACTTATTTTCATCTGAATTAGGAGAGGCAATGAACGGTACTTATCCTGCATTCACTATCAAGAGTGAATGCATGGACTGCTATAAATGCGTCAGAGGCTGCCCGGTGAAAGCTATAAAAATATCCGACAGTCATGCATCGGTAATAGCTGAAAAATGTATTGCCTGCGGAGAATGTATTTCAGTCTGCCCCCAGAACGCAAAAAAAGTAAGAAATGATATAACAATAGTAGAGAGCCTCATCAATTCAGAGAAAAGAGTCTGTGTATCCCTTGCTCCCAGCTGGAAAGCCAGCTTCAGCTGCAGTTTTGCCCGGCTTGCAGCCGGTCTGAGGCGAATTGGATTTGATATAATAGAAGAAACCGCGCTTGGAGCACAGGAAGTTTCAGCAACCCTTGTATAAGCTTCCAGATACGGAGCCTCTTCAGTTTTATATACTTCAGTGGCAAGCCTTCCTTCAACATCTGCCTTTCTCAATTTCAGAATTTCTTCAAATTTCGGATTCACATCCAGGAGACGGTAGTCAACAGCCTTCCCTTCATCACTGTAAACAAGCTCATGAAGACAGATACCTTCAATCGTTGACTCAAATAATAAGCAGTACTGCTTTTCGCTTGTCTGCAGTTCATTAATTATATCAAGCTCAGATAGTCTTGGAACTCCGGCAGGCTGCTCCGATTTCACATTTTCCTCAATTTTAAGATTCGCATCAAAAAGCTTGAAGGCCATTTTAATAGATGCATCAAGCACTGTAATACTCGAGCTTTTAACTACATATCCATTTGAGGTTATTTTTTCGGTTTTTTCTACAATCTCAGGTTCCATATGACTTGATAGAAAAACAATGGGCACTTTATGCTCACTTAGAATGATTTCTGCAGCTTATGTACCGTCTATTCCTGAACCCAAATCAATATCCATCAATACAAGATTAATACTCTCATCACCGGAAATGAAATCAACAGCCTGCCTGTCGGTATTGGCCGTAACAACGCTGTAACCATAGTCCTCGAGCTGCATTTTGTTTGACATGGCCAGTATGACTTCATCTTCTACCAGCAGTATTTTATTGTTTTTTGTATTAATCATGCTACTCTCTCGCTTAGAATAAAGGGTTAAATTACAGCTCCTTTTTAAGGATAATCTATTTATATCGCTTGTCAAATTAAGTATCGGTTTGTAGGTAATTTCGTCCATAGTCCTGATATTGACAAAAACCAATCTATTATGTATATTTTTATCGATATAATTTTACTGTATTAATATCAAATAACCTCAGGGGGGAACATTTAATGAGTAATGTAAAACTTACAAGCAATCTGAACAAACAGGTACTGGTAAATATTATAAAGGCTTTTGACTCGGTGGATTTCCCCTCATCAGCCTATAAAATTCCATACCGGATGAGGCCTAAACACAGTGATGCACAGTACAGATGCTGTATTCATAAGGAAAGAGCTGCAATAAGGGAGCGTGTAATTGCCGGACTTGGTTTTTCCGTAAGTGAAGACAACCATGAAAAACCGCTCTTTGATTACGCCTATGAAGCACTAGAGAGAACAAGGCCCTCAGATCAGGTACTAACGGCTATAGATACCGCCTGTAAGGGCTGTGTTCCAGTACAGATTCACGTAACCGATATGTGTCAGGGCTGTGTAGCCCAATCATGTGTGTCATCCTGTAGATTCAATGCAATAAGCATTGTTAACGGTAAAGCTGCAATTGATCCGAAACTTTGTAAAAACTGCACTAAATGTATAGGTGCATGTTCATACAGTGCAATAGCAAAACTCAGGGTACCATGCGAAGAGGTCTGTCCGGTGAAAGCAATAAGAAAAAATGAGCTTGGTGTTGTTGAGGTCGATCATGAACGCTGCATAAGCTGCGGCGCCTGTGTTTCGGGCTGCCCCTTCGGCGCCGTCAATGAAAGAAGCCAGATCATCGATGTACTTAAGGCAATACGAAGCGACAGACCTGTTGTTGCGATGCTTGCGCCATCAATGGAAGGCCAGTTCCCCGAATCCATACGAAAACTGGCGACTGCTCTTGTTTCGATGGGCTTCGATCATGTACTGGAAGCGGCTGAAGGCGCTGATATAACAACCAGGCATGAAGCAGAGGAATTTGCTCATAAAATGAATGAAGGAAGCCCCTTTATGACCACATCCTGCTGTGCCGCATACAGGGAACTGGTAGCCAAACATGTACATGAGCTTAAGAATTATATTTCGGAGACTCCTACTCCCATGCACTTTATTGCCGAGATTGCCAAAGAACGGTATGCGAACTGCATTACCGTATTTATAGGCCCCTGCATGGCCAAACGAAAGGAAGCAATTTACGATGATGATGTTGATTTCGTCATGAGTGCCGAGGAAATCGGTGCAATGCTGGTAGCCAGGGGAATTGAACTGAGCGAATGCGAAGACTACTTATTCCAGACAGAATCATCAAAAAAAGCCAGAAAGTTTGCTGTAAGCGGAGGAGTTTCTGCAGCAGTGAAAACGGCAGCCGGTCATGATGCAGAGGTAAGGCCTTTCTGCGTAGACGGTCTGGACCGCAAAACGATTGCCCTGCTAAAATCCTTCGCCAGGGAGGGGGCATGCAGCGAAGGTAACCTGATTGAGGTAATGGCCTGTCAGGGCGGTTGCGTCGGCGGTTCATCAATAGTCAACACATCAAAAGCCGCGGCGGCAAAGGTGAAAGCCTATGCGGAGCAGGGAGAATCTATAAACAGCTGCTGCGCTTCAGTCTGAATAGCTTAGCCCCGGTATCCGGGGCTCATTCCTAATCTTCGTGGAGATCATGATATTCACGTGAAATTTCCTTAAACTGAATATCTATTCCCAGGAAAGCCGTTACTATATCAGGATCAAAATGAGTTCCGCTGTCGCCTTCTATAATTGAAACAGCTTTTTCATGAGGGAAAGGCGGTTTGTAAACCCTGCGGCTGATTAGGGCATCATAAACATCAGCCACCGCCATCAATCTTGCCGAAACCGGAATGTCATCACCTTTAAGGCCTTCAGGATACCCCGAACCGTCCCATTTTTCATGATGCGAGAAGGCGATCTCCTTGGCAAAAGAAAGAAAGTTGTCAGTACCGGTCATCGTCTTCTCGGCTGCTGAAATTGCATCACGGCCATATGCAGTGTGAAGCTTCATTATCTCAAACTCTTCCTCCGTCAGCTTTCCCGGTTTGAGAAGTATATGATCAGGTACTCCGACCTTTCCGATATCATGAAGCGGCGCGGATTTAAACAGCGATGTTATTATTTCAGGCTGCAGATAATCCTTAAACCTTGGCTGAATTTTTAGCTTTTCTGCAAGACATTTGATGTAAAGCTGTGTTCGCCGGATATGGTTTCCGGTTTCCGGATCACGCGTTTCAGCGAGGGCTCCCATGGCCATCATTGTTACATCATGAAGCTCTTCCAGCTGCCTGGTTCTTTCAATAACCTTTTCTTCCAGAATCTCATTCTGCCTTTTCAGAAGGTCTTTGGATTCTTTTAATTCCAGATGATTCTTTACACGTTCTTTAAGAATTGGCGGTCTGACCGGCTTGGTTATATAATCAACAGCCCCTAAAGCCAGACCTCTGGTTTCATCTTCTACATCATCCATTGAAGTGAGAAATATTACAGGAATATCCACTGTTGTTTCATCAGCCTTCAGCAGGCTGCATGCTACATAACCGTCCATTACCGGCATCATAACATCAAGCAGAATTAGATCCGGAAGTCTTTTTCTGGCCAGCTGAATACCCTGCTCACCGTTTTTTGCAAGGTAAATCGTATGCTCCGTTTCAAGCAGCCCCTTAATAACTTCACGATTTTCAGCTGAATCATCTATAATCAGAATTCCTGCCATCCTACTCTCCGATTTCCAGCCGCCTGATTTTATCAAGCGCATTTTCATATTCAATATCAATAATGTCATTTTTTATGAGTAAAAGCTTATCCCGATAAGAAGCCGTTCCCGAAGAGCTCAGCAGCTCATCAATCAGATCTTCAGCCTTGGAATCATCATCCTGCAGATACTTCACAAGCTGCCTAACCTGCAGATTCAGCTCTTCTACATCTGGTCCTTTTTTCGCTTCGGCAGGCTCATTAAGTCTGAGCCAGTCAGAAGTAAGGGTAATGGTATCGGCAAGCATTCGGCTGACTTCAGACAGAACTTTTTTGGCTTCAGGGAAATTATCAGATTTCAATAGAGTCTCAAGAAGCTCTGCTTTCACCTGCAGTTCAAATGCTCCAATAGTCCCGGAAACACCTTTCAGAGTATGGGCTGTTCTAACTGCAATCTCTTTTTCGTTTGAATCTATAGCATCTCCCAGCCTTTGTACCGCATTTCCCTGATTATGAATAAAAGTATGAAGAAGCTTCATGTACTTCTCAAGCCGGCCTTCAACTCTTGCAAGTCCGGCTTTAATATCAATACCTATAAGCTCAGGAAGCTGAAGGTTTTGATGAGCTGAAAAATCTGTATCGCCGCTGTAGGATTCCGGAAGTTTTCGCTTGCCGGGCTTTATCCACTTAATTAAAGTTTTAAACAGTATTTCAGGTTCGATCGGTTTGGTAACATAGTCATTCATGCCTATACTGAAAACTTTTTCACTTACCCCTTCCATAGCATCAGCAGTCATAGCAATAACAGGAAGATCATCAAACCGGCTGTCTTTGCGGATTTCCGCTGTTGCTGTGTATCCGTCCATTACAGGCATTTGTAAATCCATCAGTACAGCATCATAATCAGAGCCCTCAGCTTTTACGGCATTGACTGCTCCAACTCCGTTTTCCGCCAGTTCAATAAAAAAGCCTTCATCAGAAAGCAGCTCTGTTGCAAACTGCTGATTGAACTCATTGTCCTCTACCAGAAGAAGCTTAGCACCTCTGATTGAGTCAAAGTTAGCAGGAACAGAAACTTCGCTATTTCCGAGAATCGGACGGCAGCCTATATCATGGCCCAGAGCCTCAAGAATAGTTTCAAACAGAAGAGACTGATTAATCGGTTTAACTAGAAAAGCCTCAATATTTTCAAGTTCTGCCTGATACATCAGTTCTTCCCTTCCATAAGCAGTAACAAGAATCACAGAGGTCCGATCCTTCAGTTCAGGATTAGATTTAATCCGTTTTATTGCCTCAATCCCGTCCATTTCAGGCATTTTCATATCCATCAGTACGAGCGGAATCTCATTTCCTTCCGCGGCTGTCTCAAGAATATCAAGTGCTTCACTCCCCGAACCGGCAGTAAGCACATCAAAGCCGAAACTTTCAGTCATCTCCTGCATGGATTTAAGAGCCTCTTCGTTATCATCGACAATCAGAACACGTTTACCTTTCAGACTTTCAGCCAGATCTGTATAATTTGGATTTTTTTTCATCGCATCATGGTGTAGTCCGAATTTTGCCGTAAACCAGAATGAACTTCCCAGCCCCGGAGCAGAACTTACACCAATTTCTCCGCCCATCAGCTCCGCCAGATTCTTGCATATTGCCAGCCCCAGGCCGGTACCACCGTATTTTCTTGTAGTCGAACTGTCTGCCTGATGAAAAGACTGGAACAGTTTTTCTTGCTGCTCTGTACTCAGGCCGACACCTGAATCATGCACTGAAAAGCGTGCCAGGATTTCTGAGTCGCTTTCGTTTTCTACAATGGCTGAAACTTTAATCTGACCTTCCTGAGTGAATTTAACAGCATTGCTGCAGAGATTGAGCAGGATCTGCCCAAGTCTAAGAGGATCTCCGACCAGCCCGCGCGGAAACTCGGGTGGGACATCAAAGATCAGTTCAATACCTTTGCGCCTGATACTGACTGAAACCATGTTTGAGAGATTGCACAGAACATCATCCAGAGAAAACTTAATCGATTCAATATCGAGTTTTCCCGCTTCAATCTTTGAAAAATCAAGGATGTCATTGATAATATTCAGCAGAGCCCTTGAGGACTTGTCTATCTTTGTAATGTAGTCGCGCTGCCGGGGACTCAGCTCTGTTTTAAGCGCAAGATGGCTCATACCGATGATTGCATTCATCGGTGTTCGGATTTCATGACTCATATTGGCCAGAAAATCACTTTTTGCCCTTGTAGCGACTTCCGCGGCATCCTTTGCTTCGTTCAGAGCCTGTTCAGCCTGACGTCTTTCAGTTACATCCCGGAAACTCCAGACCCGCCCGATTATCTGCTCGCCTGATTTCTGCGGTCTTGAATAGCGCTCAACTATTCTACCATCCTGCATTGTTAGCGAGGCAAAATCTTCTCTATCAGGATTTGCATACAAAGTCATTACATCTTCACAAAAGGCATCAGGGTTTTCAAGCATTGAAATACATTCCGCCAGTAGAACTTCATCACTACCGGCTTCAGCGAAAGCCTTATCCACACCCCATATTTCCAGAAACCGTGTATTATAGGAAGTAATTTTCTGATTGAGATCAACGACAAGTATTCCATCAGTAGTTGATTCAATTGTTGCATACAGTCTTGAGGTTTTCTCTTCTATGCTTTCTACCATCGAATTAAAGACAGAAGCCAGTTCACCGATTTCATCATTTTCTTTTATCTGGATTTTATGTGAGAATTCACCGTTTCTGATTGCATCAGCACCACGTTCAAAAACCGACAGCGGCATGATGATACGTCGCCTCATAAGAAAGAAAACATATACGGAAAACAGTATTGTAATTGCAACAAGAAGAGTTATCCCGATAATAACAGCCTGATTACGACGGTGAATCTGAGTTTCTTCATAATCCATACGGCTCTGAAGCAGAATAAAAAACTCTTCTATCGGTTCCATTATCTTTGCTTTTTCCAGATGGTACTCACTGCCGTGAACAATATTTCTTGCCAGCTCCATATCCGGATCCCCTTCCAGGGTAAACTTACCGTGCTCATCTTTGTAAAGTCCTTTGACAGCATTAAAAGCAATATTCTCCAGACTCATCAAATCATCAGATTCCTGCTTGGACTCGGAGAGCTTAGCCATTTCCTGCTCTGTCATTCCGAGAGCATTCATCTTTTCTTCTATACTGTAGGTTTCACCATTCTCATCCGGCAGGACTTTTCCTGCTGATACGTAATCCCAGTAGAAAGGAGTAAAATCCGAAGGATGGGCAACTTCTCCATTCCTGATTGCAGCGGTTTGTTTAAAATATTCTTCGTATCGTTCATCGCCTGTAACCGTATAAGTCCTGACAAAGCGGGTTAAATCATCAGAGGACTGTTTCAGCTCAAAGGCAAGATAGACAGACTCAAGGTTTCTGGATGTAATATCATCTTCATGTTCGTGGGTCTGTGCAAGAAGCACGACAAATACTGCAGACGACGCTATTAATGAAGCAAAAACAAATGATATAAGAAAAAGCGAATGCCTGATGGACAGATAGCGGGGACGCCCTTTAACAAGCCAGGCAGCAGTTATAACCACTCCCATGAATAGAAAAACCAGGCCAATACTCTTAAGGAGAAAAAGAGAGATATCAAACCGTGAAAAGCCCGGCTCAGCAGAGTCCGATACTGCAACAGCCGGTACCCAGCGATTAAATATTTCTCTGCGTTCACTTTCACTGATAGCAGCCAGAGCCTTATTCATTATTGTAACCAGTTCCGGATAGTCTTTCCGTATGGAGTAAACCGGTTTCAAAATAAATTCTTCATCTGTAAAAACATGGGCGACAGTGAGAATCTGATGATATATTTCACGAAGCTGACCTATCTGATGAAGGGTAATCAATGCAAAATCAGCTTTTTCTTCAACTACAAACTGAAAGGCCTGACTTTCAGAATCAGCCTCAACAACATCCACGTTTTCGATCGATTCAAGAATCCTGCCTATCCAGGCATTACCTTTCAGATGAGCAATACGTTTACCGTTTAAATCTTCCGAAGAATTTATAGAGGCTGCTTTTTCAGGAATTGAAACAGCAGCATACTGTACAATGTTATATGGATTTGTGAAATTAAATTTGTCAACTCTGCTCGGGACGATGGCAGACTCAGCCAGTCCGTCGATACTACGGACCTCTGCCTTTTCAACAATATCAACCCACGGGCCGGCTTCAAGCTTAATATTAGCGCCAGTGAGTTCATTTATTCTGTTCACAATATCTACATCATAACCTTCCAGACTTCCATCTTTACGTACAAACACAAACGGAACCCAGCTTTCTCCAATTCCTATTTTTATTACAGGATGCTCATACAGCCAGTACTGCTCATCCTGAGTCAGGGAGACCATCGTAATTTTGGAAGTATCATTGAAATACCCTGTCCACTTGCTGTGTATGCGGTGAACTTCCTCCACCGACAAGTCTGCAAAGGCTTTATTGATGATAGATACCAATTCAGGCCAGTCTTTTCGGGCTCCGATGGTAAGTACTGAACCCTGTTTTTCGGCCCGGCCCTGTATCTGCAGATTTGAGATTAGCTCCTCCTCCATTATCCAGGAGGCTACAGCCCTGTTTCCTACATATGCTTCAGCTTCACCTCTTGAAACTGCATCCAGAGCCTGAGCAGTATCAGGGTATTCGATTATTTTGAGGTCTGGATACTTCTCGCTGAAGTAGGTGACATTGTAAAAACCTTTCTCAAGTGCAAGACTGTGCCCAGACAAATCCTTTTCGACAGCAAAATAGGGTCCGTTATAAGCAGCCACTATTACATGCGGAATCACAAGGTACTTTCTTGAGAAAATAAGATACTCCTCACGCTCAGGTTTCGGTGTGACATCCATCAGAGCATCAAGAGTTTTATTTCTGACTGCTTCAAGATTCTCAGAAAAAGGTGCAGGAACTATGTTTATTTTACAACCCAGACGGAGGCTTAAAGCTTCAAGGTAGTCAACACCAATCCCCCTGCTAATACCGTCATTATCAACATAGTTCATCGGCGGCCAGGCGTCCATAATACCGACTGAAATTTCCTGATGAGTTGAAAGCCAGGCTCTTTCTTCATATGTAAGCTGTTGTATAAAGGAATTTTGACTACCTGATGTTTCCGCAAACAAACACTGAATGGAAAACATAAAAACAATAGAAGCCATCAGAATCTGAATTCGAAATGAGGATTTCCTGAATACACAACTATTAGAAATCATACACTGCCTTTTGATAATTATAAGAAACCGGGATCGCTAATGCCAGAAATAATCGATTTTTTTTATAATTGGGAATTCCGACAACTTTTTATTATCTTATATAGACAGGAGTTTATATGAACAATAAAAGACTAACAATTAATAATACAGATTTGAAGGTTTCACCAATAAATTTTGGAGGAAATGTATTCGGATGGACGCTTGACGAGAAAAAGTCGTTTGACATACTCGATAAATTCACTGAAGGCGGATTCAATTTCATTGACACTGCAGATATTTACTCACACTGGGTCAGCGGCAGCAATGGAGGAGAATCTGAAACCATTTTAGGCAATTGGTTTAACTCAAGAAAAAACCGGAAAGATATTATTCTGGCTACAAAGACCGGGGAGCATCCTCCCATCATCCGGTAGATACAAGCAGAGAACATATTCTCAAAAGCATCGATGACAGTCTAAAAAGGCTGCAGACCGACTATATTGACCTCTATTATACCCACTTTGATGATGAGAAAACCCCGGTAGAGGAAACCCTGTCCGCATACGATGAGATTATAAAGGCAGGAAAGGTCCGCTACATAGCTGCATCAAATATTTCTCCGGCCAGGTTTACTGAATCTATGAACACTGCTGACAAGAACAGCCTACCCTCCTACGTTGCACTGCAGCCTCATTACAATCTTATCATCAGAGACAAGTTTGAGAATGAATATGCCCCTCTGATAACAAAGTACAATTTGAGTGTTTTTACATACTGGTCCCTGGAGGCAGGATTTCTTACAGGAAAGTATCGAAAGGAGGAAGACTTCGAAGCCAGTGTTAGAGGCGGAGGCATAAAGCAGCATTTTAACGACAGGGGAAAAACGATACTTAAAGCTCTTGATGAGGTATCTGCAAAGCACAGCAGCACGCCGGCAGCGGTCTCACTTGCATGGCTAATGGCAAATCCGCTGGTTACAGCACCCATCGTAAGTGCAACAAGTGAATCACAGCTTAATACAATATTTTCATCGGTTGAGCTTCAACTTGACACGGAAGATGTTGAAAAACTGACAGCCGCCGGAGATGCCTGAAACTTGTAAAAAACACGCAACTGTGATAGCGTCATAGCATAAATCAAATAAGGAATGGCATTTGGAATCCGGACTGGACAAGACTGATAATGAAATTGTAAAACTTCTCAAGGTGAACGGAAGGATGCCGAACACCGACATAGCTAAACAGATTGGGATTTCTGAGGCTACAGTCAGGAACCGCATTAAGCGGCTGCTTGATGAAAACTACATATCAATAGTCGCAGTTCCAAACCACGTAAAACTGGGATATGAAGTTGCCGGAAATATTCACCTGAAAATTGAAACATCGAAGCTTAAGGCAATAATTGCCGAACTTAAGAAGCTTCAGGAACTTGAATACATCGCGCATACTTCAGGAGATTCTCAGATAGAAGTCGATTTCAGCGTTACTAATATGGAAGAACTCCACATCCTGCTTACTGATAAAATAGGCAGGATCGAAGGAGTTCTTGAATACCGCTATTACATAGCAATTCAGTACTTCAAAGATACCTACAATATGCGAAAAATGCTGTCATAAGATATTTAATGGATACACATTATTCTGCCTGAAAGACCTTCTTTCCTTCAAAAAAGGTCATTAAAACCTTCAGTTCGGAGACATCCTCGATATCAGCTTCAAATACATTCCGGTCCAGGACAATAAGATCGGCAAGCTTTCCGGATTCAATTGATCCGAGATCCTTTTCCAGAAAGTCGGCCCTTGCACCATTAATTGTTGCAGCCTCTACTGCTTCTTCCATTGTCATGCATTCCTCAGCAGATCCAAGCGGACCGATCATTCCAGGCTCAAGCTTTACTGAATGATCGGTTGTCCTTACTGTTTTATCAGCATCCGGACCCTGCTCTGCTCTGAATACTTTTTCAGGCTGAGTTCTGGTAACAGCACTGTATAGCGCCCATCCGTAATCCGGATCCGTTACAGAGAAGTCACAATGAAATGATGTATTCAGTCCGGCTTTCATAAGGCTGGCTCCCGGATACTGCCTGTTAAATGCACGATCAGCGCCGAGGTAGGGATGATAAAGCTCCCAGTAGTAATTATCAATTATTGACCAGTAGGGTGCAATCACTGCATTCATACCCATATCGGCCATCCGCTTCACATCTGCATCATCTATTACCTGGACATGCACAAAGGTATGACGTGAATCACGCTCACCGTTTTTATCTCTGGCGTATTCAAGGGCATCAAGTCCGTAAGAGGCCGCTGCATCGCCAATCTGATGAATATGCAGGTTATATCCTTCTGCGTCGATCTTCCGGAAGGCCTCATTTAGAAAATCCTGCTCCCAGACTTTTATTCCGTACCAGTTGTCGTCTCTATGCATATATGGCTCCTTCATGTAGCCGGTTTCTTCTTCGATTACCTGGTCAACAAAAAATTTAAAAGACTGTACCTGCCAGTGCGGAGTCTGAAAGGTACCGGAAAGCTCAAGTCCCTTTGAAATCAGTTCATCAAGCGACATCTCGGGTTTAAAATCTTCCGCCTGGCCGTCTCCTCCGCCGACCATTTCAGGAGTAACCATCCAGGATCCACGGTAGCGGACAGTCAGCCTGCCCTCTCTGGCAAGTTCCTCATATGCATTATAATAATCCGGATTAAAGTATACGATTGCGTCATGACAGCTGGTAAGACCGACAGAATTAAACCATTTTTGCAGCCACAAAAGCCCCTGCTTATACTGCTCTTTGGTCGGCGCGGGAAACAGGGCATTGACAGGGTCTCTGGCCGATTCAGCAAGCAGGCCTGTAGGTTCGCCTGTAAGCGGATCTTTTTTGATTACACCGCCTGCGGGATCTGGTGTTTCAGATGTGATGCCGGCCATTTCAAGAGTCTTCGAGTTCACCCAGACTGAATGCCCGTCTACAGAATCAAGAGCCATCGGCCGATCAGAGACAACAGCATCGAGGTCTTCTTTCACAGGCCCCGCCTCTCCGAATGCAGATCTCAGATATCCGCCTCCGATTTAGTATTCGGAATCCGGATTATTCCCAACAAACTCTCTGATTCTTACCAGATATTCATCTCTGGTAAAAGCACCTCTAAGCTGAATGTGATACAGGTAGGGAACCGCACACCTGGCAGGATGCATATGTGAATCAACAAAGGCAGGCATTAACAGTTTACCTTCAAGATCGATAATCTCGGTTGATTCTCCTGCAAATTTTTTAATATCGTCCGCAGTACCCACAGCAGTAATTCGACCGTCTTTAACTGCAACAGCTTCAGCCCTGCTTCGGTTCTCATCAACCGTGTAAACAAAAGCATTTGTCAGAATAAGCTCTGCAATATTTTTAATTCATGTTTTTCTACCTCAGCCGTAGTATTTCGATTTTTTTTAAAATATGACAAGTTAATTTATTGTCAAAAATGTAAAATAACCTTGCGCATATCAACATCTCATGCTACATTGCTTCTATATTCGTATTATATTTTCGATTTCCGTATTTTGAATTATGGAGTTTTTTTATGCTCACTACAACATCCTTTCTGAATGAAGAGGAAAAACAGCGCATTCATGCTGACAGTCTTAAAATTCTGAGCAGCGTGGGCATCAAATTCCTGTCGCCGAAGGCCCGTGAAATACTTAAACTGCGGGGTGCAAGCTGTGTTGATGAAACAATTTTCATCACAGAAGAAATGGTCAATGAAGCTCTCAGCCTTGCGCCTAAAAACTTCGTTCTGGGAGCAAGAAACCCCGAAAAAAACTTTGCAATGCCTGCTGCAGGCCCTTCCGGAACAGTACTCGATAATTCAGGGGTGTTCACTCTCGACTTCAATACCGGAGCAAGGAGAGAATGCGTTCTTGAGGATCTCTATAACTTCAACAAGGTTTATGAAGCATCCAGGTGGGCAACAATTGTATGGCCTGCAACTATACAGGAACCTGAGAGGCCTGAACACAGCAGAGAATTCCGGCAGGATATTTACACACTTATGTCAACATCACTGCACGTCCAAAGTGAGCTCTGGCATCCCGGTGAAGTAGCCCTCATGGCCGAAGCTCTTAACATGATAACCGGAAGTGAAGAGGAAACAATACGCAGAAAACTCTATTCATTCACCTACTGCACAAACCCTCCACTCGGACATGACAGGCATATGTGTGAAACCTATCTTGAATCACTCCCCCTGGGAATCCCGATATGTGTCTATCCAATGCCCGGAGCCGGCTCAACCGGACCTGCAAGCCTGTATTCAAATACAGCAGTTGCCAACGCAGAGGCATTATCTGCCCTGGTGCTTTTTGAAATGGCAAGGCCTGGAACTCCCTTTATCATGGGAAATGCCGTAGGGTCAACCAATTTCAGAAATGGTAATTTCCTTGAAGGAGTTCCGGAAACTATACTGATGACTGCAGCCTGCGGAGAAATGGCAAGATTTTACGGATTACCGAATGAACAGGCAGGCTGCCTGACTGATGCCAAACAGCACGGGGCTCAGGCCATCCTTGAAAAAACACTCACAACTATACCGCTGCTAAACAGCGGAGTTGATCTGCTGCAGGGGCCCGGCGCCATAGAGACAAGCAACTGCATAACGCTTGAGCAGATTGTAGTTGATGATGAAATTATCAATTATGCCCAGAGACTCCGGGCCGGGATTGACTCGTCCCCCGCCAAAAATTACTTCAGCGACATTAAGGAGGTAGGCCCCGGGGGACATTACCTGATGCAGGACTCTACTCTGGAGGCATGCAGAAGCAGTGAATTTCTGACGCAGGAGCTGACTGACGGCGACGCCTTCGAAGTATGGGAATCTGCCGGCCGTCAGGACATGTACAGCCGGGCAAGAAAACGCGTTGAGAAGATTCTGGCTGAACCTGAAAAACAACCTATGGATGAAAACATAAAGACCGGCCTTGAAGATTTAATGCGGAGAGTCGACAGCATGCCGCCGTTTGGTGATTGAGCAGACTCTGTGTATTCTAATCAATACCGAGTTTTGCATGGAGGTCTCTTACCGCCTTACACTGCGGAAGCATATACCCCGCTTCACGGGCACAGTCTTCAGCAGTAATCCTCAGAGACTTCCTCAATGCAGAAAGCAGCCGGGAGGCACCGGCTTCACCGGAATGATGAAGCAGCCCGGCAACAGCAGCTTCAAGAGCGGCCTTCGTTTCAAGCATATCGATCATCAGAGCGGCAAGTTCCGGATCCTTCTCCAGCGGTTCCGGATAGTTCTCGAAAACAAGAGATATTGCATGAGAAGGGCAGGCATCAACACAGCGTCTGCAGCCGTCAAGGCAACGTGACTTATCTATCTGACCGTTTTCTGTATCGGTTGCACCTGTGGGACATACAAAAAGGCAGAGGCAGTCTTTTGTACATAATCTGATATTTCTGGAAGCATACATATTTTACTCCTTAACCACTGAAAAACGGGATGACGGAGCCTTGCATACAGGACATATTTCAGGAACATCCGCTCCCAGAAAAATAAATCCGCAGGCTTCACAAACATACAGATTCTTGCCTTCAAGCAGGGACTCTCCCTTTGACAGGTAGCGGTCGATGAGACTTTTTTCTATGGTTGTAACCTTCTCTCCCCAGACAAGCGAACGAAGAACTCCCCGGTCAGCCTTAGCCTCAGCAGCCGCCTTACAGGCCGGATAATCCCCGGCCAGGCTTCTGCTTAATGCATCCCTAACTTCTGCCAGATCCATATCAGCTGCTTCGCTCATATACTGTTCCGAGAGACGGCTGTACTTTTCAGACAGCCCGGAAAGCTGCTGTTTCTCAGCGGCTTTTGAAAGATTACTGAAAAGAACGGACAGACCATTCTCAGACATTATCACTGTTTCTGCCATCACTTTCTCCTATATTAAATTTATATGCTACATGATATCCGGAAGCGTACACTCTGCCTAAACACCATCCTGACCTGATATTTCAATCCGGCTGTCCAGTTCCTGTGTAAAAATATCAATAATCTGCAATCCGGTACCCTTATCCTTATCGGAAAATCCAGGTTTAAGACCGCAACCGAAATCTCCGACAACAACGGAGAGACCACGATTATTCAGTTTAAGATTTACCTCAATCCTAATCTGAGCCTCTACGGATATGCGCACTTCAATGCATTCGTAAGCAGTTCCTGCGCGGCCTTATCCATTTCTGAAATATACCCTGCCTGCTTGAGGTTTTGAAATACAATAAGGGATAAATTATTTGCAATTGAAAACAGGAACTCGGCAATTCCTCGGAATCTTGCTTCATCCATGAAGGGAACTTCTTTGAAGATCTCGCTGAATACCTGTCTTGACACCCCAATCTCATCAGCATAACCTATTATTTCGGCTTCATTGATTTTCTCATTGCAAACCTGACCGATGAGCCAGTTTGCAATTTGCCGCCCACCGACACTTATACTTGCACAGGCGTCCCAGAAGCCGCAGCTGAAACATTCATGGATAATAGGTCCGTCGGGATTAAAACAGTTCGCCCTGCCCTTCTCGGTTTTCCTTTCAATATCATTAAACCTGCTTGGCCGTGTTATCGGGATTCCCTCCGGGTTAGTAATTAACGAGGCAACACCGGTTGCCGCAGCAAACTGATCCTGAAGAATTTGAATTTCCTTCAGATCAAAGAGATCCGAAAAAGACAGTTCAGCATTCTCTCCGCAAAAATCAGATTTCATAGAAAGAAGTTTTAATTCATTTTCAACTTCAGTCTTTCCGTAAATATGAAGCCTAAGTGTATTATCTATTATGGCAGGAATAATACCGGAGTACACTACAGAAAACGGCTTAAGAGCTTCCGGAACTGACGTATCGGGAACGGCGAGCACCGGCGTGCTGCTTAGCATAAGAATATCTGAAATCTTTTGATAGTCAATATTTCCCGGAATACCTGTCAGTTCGATTATTATCAAATCAAGTTCGATGTACATCAATGCCTGCAGGTCCTGTGGGAAAAAGCGCTCTCTTACTATTTCAAACACCAAATCCTCCAGAGAGCCGGAAAAGGAAGATCTTTTTTCGTCGTTACCAATCAGAAGAACAGTCTGAACTATTTCTTCAGCACTTTTTCTGTTCACGTAAATAATTATATCCGAGGCAATCTAAGAATGCAATTTTTAATTAAGTTCAGGAGCCGGGCTTAATAATCTTTATAACTTTCGTTATGGCAAGAGAATCAAGAAAATCATACAATTCAGGACTTATTGCAGAAATCTCAAGGCTTCCACCAGACTGTCCGAGTTTTTTATTCAGAAACAGCAGTTTTCCGATCCCGGAACTGTCAATAAATTTTGTCCGGTGCAAATCTATTTTCAATTGATTTTGTCCGGAATCTAAAAGTTCAACCATTCTTTTTTTAAAGACCATAGCCTCATCTTTAATCAGGGCATCTGTATCAACTACAACAATAGTTGAACTGCCTTCCTGTGTTACATCGATATTCATATCTCCTCCTGTAATTACATCTTATCTAGGGCTCTGCATATCTCTGGCGCAATTTTTCCGAGGGGTAGAACTATATCAGCGGCACCGTACTCTACAGCCTTTCCAGGCATCCCCCAGACTACACTGGAGGCTTCATCCTGAACAATATTATAGCTGCCGGCATCCTTCATTTTTTTCATGGCCATTGCACCGTCATCACCCATTCCCGTCAGCATTACTCCGACAGCATTACGGCCTGCATAATTGGCAGCCGAATTAAAAAGCATTGAGACTGAAGGTTTATGATAATTAACCCGCGGCCCGTCTCTCAGCTTGATGAGATATTTTGCACCCGAACTCATTATGGAACAATGGGTATCACCGGGAGCTATATATACAAAGCCGGGTTTTATCTGCTCACCGGACTCTCCGAGTTTAACAGTAAAATGCAGAAGTGAGTTAAGTCTGTTGGCAAAGGCTAATGTGAACTGAACAGGCATATGCTGAACAATAACAATGCCCGGGACATCAACCGGCAAACCTGAAAGGATATCCTGTATGGCGGTAGTTCCTCCGGTCGATGAACCAATTACAATAATTTTATCGGTGGTTCTTGTCGTTCCGGTAAAATAAGATTCAGTGTGCACAGTTTTTTCGGGGACTGAGGCTGAGGCTCCATATTTTTTAAAACGGTTTATCAGCTTTTCCTTAACAGACCCCGATGCTGCCTGCTGAATAGTTTCTACAAGTTTATGCTCCAGTTCAGGAAGCTGAAGAATATCGTCAGGTTTTGTTATCACTTCAAAAGCGCCCAATTCAAAGGCCTGAAGTGTAACGTCTGCGTTTTTAGTAGCCAGCGAAGAAAGGATTATAACAGGAAGCGGTTGAGCCCCCATCAGTCTCCTGAGAAAAGTCAGTCCATCCATACGCGGCATTTCAATATCCAGAACAATTACATCTACTTCAATTGTCTTAAGTTTCTCAATCGCAAACACAGGATCAAAGGCAGCGGCCGCAATCTTCATTCCGTCCGTCCTGTCCACAATTTCGGTTATAACCTTTCTAACCAAAGCGGAGTCATCAACAATAAGTACATTTATCATCAGTCCTTCCTTCTGTAAACCGTTTTACCGACATTTACAAACTGATCAGAAATACCGGAGAGCGATTCACTGTGACCGAGAAAAAGATACCCTCCGGGCTTCAGATAATCATGAAGTCTCGCAATAAGTTCAATCTTTGTCGGCTTGTCAAAATAGATCACTACATTCCTCAGAAAAATTACATCCATCAGCGGTATTTGAAATTTTTCATCATTAAGGTTTAACCTGAAAAATTTCACCCTGCGTATCAGCTCATTTTTAATTTTCACCATTCCGGCTTTCGAGCTGCTTCCTTTTAGAAAATAGCGTTTTAAAAGCTCCGGTTCGACTTTCTCAATATCCTTACTACTGTAGATTCCAGCTGCAGCTGACCGAAGGACATCGGTTGAAATATCGGAGGCATACAGCCGAAACTGAATCCTTTTCTGTTTTATCCGTTCAAATTCAAGCAGAGTCATCAGAATGGAATAAATTTCCTGCCCGGTTGATGAGGCAGCTGACCATATCTTAAGTTCACTTCCATCAAATGAGCGAAGAATGTTATCAGTAAGAAAATCAAAATGATATGGTTCCCTGAAAAATAATGAATAATTGGTCGACATGGCATCAACCATTTTCATAAACTCCGCCCTGTCCGGATCTTCATTTTTCAAATACTCAACATACTCTGGAAAACTGTTTAATCCGGTAGCGCGGATACGTCTGGATAGCCTTGAAATAACAAGCGATCTTTTCTTTTCAGTCAGATTAATTTTTGCAAAATCATAAAGTGCGTCTGCTATATATCTGAATTCCCGATCCGCAAGTTCAAACATTTCAAAATCCTAAAATAGAGTAATATCCGTTTTTTTGACACGGAGAGTCTCAAGCTTCTCAAGATAACGGCGTTCTTCCGCAACAGCCGGCTCGATCTCAACACGTTTAACAAAAATACTGTTCTTTCCGGTCAGAAAGAATATCTTTCTACCGTAAAAATCCCCGACATCTTCCTTAATAATCTGAATGCCTTCTGTATGAAGAAAGGCTTTTGTGAAACCGATATTACGGTCTCCGACGCTGGTAAGTGTTGCAGAGGATTTCAAAACCTTTCCTCCGCCGAAAATCTTTGCTTTCAGCCGGTTTCGTGAGGCCCCGGCTTTCATCATTTCAGCAATCAGAACTTCCATTGAAGTTATTCCGTATCTCATTGATTTTTGAGTCAGTTCATCATTCTGCAGGGTAGCTCCGTCGAGATGAAGTTTCTTTTCACCGCTTTCATCCGGAAGCATAAAGTGGTTCATTCCGCCGACTCCGGAAATTTCATCATACAAACATACAGCGATACATGAACCTAGAACTGTTGAAATAATTTCACCGCCGGAACTCACAAAGTATTCGCCGGAGAATATTGTCAACACCTGACTTTTCAGTTTTGAATCAAATTTTCTATACACCTCTTTATACTCTTTTGGAAAAAATCCCCTGTATATCCAGAATAAGAGCGACATCACCGTTTCCAAGAATGGTAGCGCTGGATATATTATCAACCCTGCGGAAATTTTTCTGTAATGATTTGAGTACTATCTGGAACTGTTCAAGAACATTATCAACAAGCATCGCCACTTTCATTCCGTTATTGTTTATCACAATAAGTTCAGCAACCAGCGGATTTTGTTCCGCTTTTTCAATCTTCAGAATTTCATGGAGGCGTATTACAGGAATCTGATCCCCCCTGAAAAAAACCACCTCGCCTCTTCCTGCTATTGTCTTAAGCTGCCATTCTTCAGGTCTGAATATTTCAAGAATTGAAAGTGTCGGAATTATATATTTTTCCAAACCAATCGAAACAAGCATTCCATCCATTATTGCAAGCGTGAGAGGAAGAAATAATCTAAAAACAGTTCCCTGCCCTTCCAGTGATTCTATATCGATTGAACCATTAAGCTCGGTAATTGCATTCTTTACAACATCCATACCCACACCGCGGCCGGACAGATCCGTTATATTCTCTGCGGTTGAAAGGCCTGGATGAAAAATCAGGTTAAGGATCTCTCCATCAGAAAGCTGCGAATTAGGCTGAATCAATTCCCGTTCAACAGCCTTTGCAATAATCTTTTCCCTATCGATCCCCTTTCCGTCATCAGCAATCTCAATAACAACCTTGCCGCTTTCAATATATGCAGCAAGCTTCAGCATCCCTTCAGGCTGCTTTCCGGCTTTAAGACGCTCTTCTTCAGTTTCTATCCCGTGATCAATGCAGTTGCGGACAATATGCTTAAGCGGATCATTTAGTTTCTCGATCATATTTTTATCTAGTTCCGTATCCTGTCCGGAAATCTCAAGATTAACTTTCTTTCCGAGGTCATTAGCAATATCACGTACAACTCTCTTAAAACGATCGAAGGTTCCGCTTAGACTAATCATTCTAAGTGTAGTGACTTGCTCCTGAAGAAGCTGGGTAATATTTTTGAGCGTATCAGTAACTGCGATAAAATTATCAGGCAGGCTTTCCTCATACTCTTCGGAGAGCATGCTGATCCTGGCCTGGGAAACGATTAATTCACTTACGGTATTGAAAATATTTTCAAGCTTTTCCGTAGGAACACGAATATAGGAGCCGGAATTAAGATCTGAAGCTCTTCTATAAACCTGCTTTTCCGGTTCGCCCCCCGAGTCTGAAACAGAAAGGGTTGGAGGTGAATCCATAAATTCTTCGGCACTTTTATTTTTCACTGTAAATGACTGATATTCTTCGGTTCCAAGTTTTTCCGCGACAATCTCTGAAACCTGAATACTGCTCTCATCTATTACAAAGCAGAAAACATCTTCAATCGCTTTTATATCCAGCTCTGTTTTAAAGAAAAGCCGCCATGACAGATAAAGATTTTCGGGGTCAAAATCTTTTAATGCTGAAAGCTCGTGTGTATCAAGCTCAAGTTCCAGAATTTCTCCGACGGCAGCAAGATCATTTATAAACATTAGAGGATCTATACCGCTCTTAAAAATCTCGGGATAATATTCCAATTTTAAAAAATAAATACGGCTTGCAGCAGCATCCGGCACTGCCTGCTCACTCGATTCCTGAGGCTCAGCTTCCAGCAGATTTAGAATCTTTCCTAAAACAGCGGAACTGTCCAGCCCATCATCAGCTTCAGCCTCAATCTTGATATTACTGATCATCGCTTTAAGAACATCCATGGTCTCAAGCAGAACGGTCACTATATCTTTGGTTATTCTGAGACTTCCGCTTCTGATACTTTCAAAAAGATCTTCAGCTTTATGGGAAAAATCCTTTATCTTATTGAACCCGGCAAGACCGGCACCGCCTTTAAGAGAATGCATCGCCCTGAATGCTTCATTAATTACTTCACTGTCATCCGGATTTTTCTCTAGAGTAATGATCCGTGCTTCAAGAATTTCAATATTTTCTTCGGCTTCTTCAATAAAAATTGATACTAAAGGATTATCCATAATATTTACGCCCCGGCAAAACGCTTAATTACATCAGAGAGCTGAGCAGGCTCGAAAGGTTTTACAATCCATCCGCTGGCTCCCGCATTCTTCCCCTCCATCTTTTTCGACTCCTGTGATTCAGTTGTTAGAAAAAGGATAGGAGTAAACTTATACTTGTCAATTTCTCGTACTTTTTTAATCAATGTAATTCCATCCATGTTCGGCATATTTACATCAAATAAAAAAATATTAATAGGCTCAGCAAAACCGTCAAGTAACTCAAGCGCTTTAACACCATCCTCAGCCATTACTATTTTATAACCGGCTTTTTCTAGGGTGTATTTTATAGATGCCCTGGCAGTGGGCGAATCATCTACAGCAAAAACAGTCTTCATTTCATTCCTCCTCTATACTCTTCTGTTTCAATTTAATTCAGCTGCATACTTCAGTAGTCTATCTATAATATCAGAAGAAAGTCCTTCCATTTTCATTCCCGATTTATTCTCTTTTATATGCAGCTGTAATTTCATAATAAGCTGCAGTCCTGCCCCGTCAAAATCTTTCATTTTACTGAAATCAATAACAGCTTCCGATACACCGGACAGCTCATTCCAGACTTCAGCAACATTGTATATTCTCAATTCTTCCGGAATATCAACTTTCATAAAACATCTCCTAAAAAAGGGTAATACTGTTTGTCCCGGCTTCTTCTATTTCAAATCCGGTAAAATTATCCTTAATAGTTTCGAACTCCTGAGCTACCGTACATTTCTGAACAATCTTTTCATAGATAATATCTTTAAAATGACATTCTTCCAGAGGCAGTATTCCTCCGATATCTTCAAGACGTATCTTCACATCTTTAACGATTGAAGAACTGACATCGAGGTTTGATTCTATTACATCATTGAGTGTACGAAGCTCTTTAAACAGTGATGTGTATCCGGATATCTCAGAGACAAGTTCATTGGTAATATCCATAACAGTTTCAAAATGTTCAAGAAAAACATCCTTTGTCTGCTGAAGGGTTCTTGCAGAATCCAAAAAGTTCTCTTCAATTTTAATGTAATGCGATTCCTGCAGTCCGAAGGTTTCCTGAGTATGCTGAAACTTCTCAATAACATCGGCATGGGTAATAGAAATATTCTCAATTATTTCGGCAAGGTTACTGAAGGACTGCTTAAAAAACTTGTCATCGTGCCCTGTTCCGGCGATAGAAAAATGCAGCCTGTATCGTGCCTGCTCTATCCTTGAGAGCAGCAGCAGATTCTTGATTGATTCAATCATCGGCAGAAAAGCTTCGGCCTGATTTTTCTTCAGTTCAATTTTTTTCTCAAGATCCATAAACAAAATCAAGATATTTTTTTTCATTGATACAAGAGAGCTGATGTCGCCTTTGATGTCTTTAAGCATGTGCCCGGGAGAATCGAATATATAACTTATAACCGACTTTTTATCACGAATGTCGAGCGCTGCCCGTCCTGCACCTTCGGAGAGAACGAGATCAGAAAACAGATTCTTATCATCACTTACGTCAGTGATAGATTCATGCATCAAAATAAACAGCCTCTCAAGCCCTCCAACCATTTCTGAAAATTCAGAATTGATTCGGCTTATCTGATGCTCTGTATTTTCAATCAGAAAAATTAGCAGGGTATAAAGACTGCGCGATTCTGCGATCTCGTTTTCATCTCTAAGATCATCATATCGATCAAGCAGTGATGAATTATTATCAAGAATAACCAGTATATCATTAATATTTTCAACAAGATGAGTAAGCTGCTGATGGATTATATCCTGCTTTTGTAATTCTACCATAATCTGATAAGTGGGTTCCTTTGAACTCTCTATACGGTCAAGCAGATCATTCAGAATACTTGAAAAATTCCCGATACTGAAATTCGCCTTCTTAAAAATATCTGCAGAACTTGTAGAAATGTCTGCAAGATGAGTATCTGAATAAGCTTCCAATTCCTCAACAGCTTTCAGAAATGTTTCAATTTCAGATTGTACCTGAGCTCCGGCTTCACTGATCTCTTTCGTTCCAGAAGCTATGCGCTCCGACAGCTTAATAAACTCGGAAGAAATCATCTGATACCCGCGTCCGCTTTCACCGGCCTTTCTGGAATTTACAATCGAATTGATGGCATAGACCTTGAGATTTTCAGAAATATTAAAAATACTTTCCATTTCCTTCGCGGTATTGTTTGATATCTCTATTGCCTGCTTAAGATCGGAGAGAGTCCGTTGATCCATCTCGTTCATATTACCGAGATCTTCAAGTATGCTGTCCAGATGGGTACGGAATTTAATTATCTCATTCTTGACACCATAAGTCTGTTCCTGACCTGACGGAGCAAAAAGAAAATTGAGTAGCTCTCTGGCTTCAAGAATATTATCTTCTATTCTCCGTTCTATTTCCGGAAGCGACTCAGATATTTTTATCATTATTTCCTGATATTTATTTATAAAAATCTGAAGACTGGAAACAAAGGGCTCAAGCTGGGTACTGATAGATTTTCCATTTTGTATTGTTTTTTCAATTTTCATAAATTATTTTAATCAAGTTCCTTAAGTTCAGAAAGAATTTTCTCATCGATAATTTCCTGTATGAAATTTTTTGTCTGAAGTGAAACATCCGTAAATTGAATGGCAAACTTTCCCGGTTCAGTACGCCGAACATCGCCTTCAGCCATAAAATCAAAATTTTGAAATATAATTGTAATGAGCAGAAAATCACCCGGTTCAGTCCTGTAGTCAGACTTTATGAGGCAGCCACCTGATGAAATGGATAATACAAGCCCCTTATCCTTAGACTGTTTTTCATGGTCAGTTATTCCGGCTTTTACCGGCCATTCAACACGGTTGAATTTTCGGTGAGATTCCGGTACAGCCTCAAGATTGCTGAGAAACTCGTCAGAGGTTCTGCATCTGACGGTATTTTTAAACTCAACAGAATCATCAGGACCGTCCACGGTAGACCCCAGTAGAAAAACCGGAGTCATTTCATTCAGTAGTCCTATATGACTGATAATTTTACTTAACAGCTCATGACGCAGATCTCCGGCGAGCAGCAGATAGGAATCAACCTCAGGATGTTCAAGATGGTAAAGATATGATTCTTCGTTGGATCTGAAATATACAAATTTACGATCAGGAACTGAATCAGGATTCAATGAAATCCTGTTCTCATCGCCGATTACTATCGTAACTCTCATTATGCCTTCCCTGCAGTTTCAATTACACTGATTTCTTTCTCAGTGAAAAAATTATCAAGACTGATCAGAATTACCATTCGCTGACCAATCTGCCCTATTCTATCCACAAAACTAACATCAATATTCCCGTTAAAATCCGGTGTCTCACGCTGATCCTCGGCTGTTATGCTTACAACATCAGAAACAGCATCTACAATCAGACCGACAGTCTTTGTCTGCTCGGTGCCAATCTGCACAATAATAACAATTGTATCCTCACCAAGCTCTTCAAGAGTCAGCCTGAATTTGCTGCGGAGGATGTAAAGCGGAATAATATTCCCTCTGAGGTTTATGATCCCCGGTATATATTCCGGAATACCCGGAATACGTGTCAAATTCGGAAGTGAAATAATTTCCTGTACTGACAGGATGGGAATTCCGTATTCTTCTTCACCTACCGAAAAAACAACATACTGGTTAGTCACATCCATATTAAGCTGACTTACAAGCATATCCTCATCTTCGTTGTCCATATCCTGATAGATTTCAGAGAACTTCTGTTCTGCCGTCATTTCTTTAGTTTTCTCCACTTCTTTATATTCAGACTCTTTAGAACTCATCAAACTCCCCTTCATTTGCAAGTTCGGAGAAGGTATCATAAGGACCAAATTCTTCATCAGCAGTAGCTTTCTTTTCAGGTTTAGGAAGCTGGGGTTTTGAATTCTTTTCCTTTTTATCCTTCTTGTCCGAAAGAGTAATTCCGGTAGTAAGCTGCGGTTTCTGCTTTTTTCGACCGACCATATCAAGCCTAAAGAACTGCATTGTAGTGTTAAGTTCCTGTGCCTGTCCGGAAAGCTCCTCTGTAGCAGAAGCAGCTTCTTCAACCATGGCAGCATTCTTCTGGGTGTTCTCGTCAAGACTGGCAAGAGTCTTATCAATCTGATCAACACTTGATAACTGTTCCTGGGAAGCCGCCGATATTTCTGCAACAAGGGCAGTAACCTTTCTGATCGAAGCATTAATTTCCTCGAGCATGCTGCCTGCACTGTTTGCAACATCCACACCTTCTTCAACCTTTCGGCCGCTTTCTTTTATTATGTCTGCAATTTCCCTGGCTGCACGGTCGGATCGTTTGGCAAGCTTTCTTACTTCAACAGCTACTACTGCAAAGCCTTTACCCTGCTCTCCTGCACGGGCAGCCTCGATTGAAGCATTGAGAGCCAGCAGGTTTGTCTGGAATGCGATGTTGTTTATAACCTCAATAATATCCGCTATGCGGGTACTTGATTCATTGATTTCATTCATGGCGACAACCATTTCACGGACAGCTTCCGAACCTTCCTCAGCCCGTGTAGCAGCATCACGTGCAAGTTTATCTGCTGAGGTTGTGTTGTCGGCATTTGATTTAACCGAAGCATTCATTTCTTCAATAGCAGAAGAGGTTTCCTCCAGAGCGGAGGCCTGCTGCTCGGTACGGTTCGAAAGATCCTGGTTACCGGAGGCAAGCTGCTCACTTGCCGAAGCAATCTGTTCTGAACCGGCAAGAACTGTTGCCACTATTTCAGCCAGTTTCTCCTTCATTACCAGCATAGAGTTAAAAACCCCTACACTATTTTCTGATGATTGGCCTTCTCTGGAGGTCAGATCTCCCTTTGATATGGTTTCAGAAAGAACCATCAGCTCGGCAGGATCAGAACCAAGCTGTTTTAGAACAGAGGAAACGGTAATAACCGCTATAAGGATCCCCACAGCCATTGCAACCGCCAGAATGATAATTATCATTATCATTGCCTTGTTGTTTGATGCCTGGAGTCTCGGCCCAAGCTCATCCTGATCGACCTGGACAGAAAGAGTTACATCATCAAGCCAGCCGGCAATTTCCGGGCCCAGAACATCAAGATGGTTTGTTATAAGATAATTTCTTTCTCTGATGGCGTTAACAACAAGAGTAAAATTTTCAAGGTAAATTTCCCTGGCAGATATTACATCCTGCATAAGACTTCTTCTTTCCGCATTCTCAAGCGATGCATCCAGAAGGTTAAGGTTCTCATCCATTTTAGTGATTTCAAGGTTAACCCGGTCTACATTTGAATCTTCATTATCATCAAGAAACTTAACAATATAGAGCCTGGCAAGAAGCAGGTTCCGCATTACAAGGGCTGAATAAAAAGCGGCGGCTGTATCACCGTCAGCCTCCGCTGAAACTAGAATATCGGTCAGGCTCCGTTCCATTTCAGGCCCCAGGACATTCAGATAATTATCTACATGGTCATTACGCATAGCCTGAAATTTCTGGACCTCCTCAAAACCCGATTGATACTCGGTAACATTATCCAGAACCTGCTTTATAAGCTTGGCCCGTTCCGGATTCTGAATTTCGTCAGAAGCGATTTCCAGATCTTTGGTCATTTCCGCAAGATAGCTGTTATACTCCTGTACGTCCTTTTCAAGCCCTGAGATGATGAAGTCTTTTACATTCATTCGAACCATAAGCATGTTGATCTGCAGGCGGCTGGCAAGATTTGTATCACGTGCAAGGGCGCGGTATTCGGTAAAGCCCCGTGATGCAATTCCAAACTGAAGGATGGCAATAACACCGACAACTATGACAAGGAGCAGAAGAACTCCGAATCCCAGCGATATTTTAGTTCTAAGTTTCATAAAATACTCTCCATTTCTATAATCAATGACAACTTTAGAAAGCTCCATCTATTTATTTTGCACATAAACCTTTATTAAATTATAGAAAATGGAATTTGCCAAATCAAATCACATCCTGCTTTTTAGTAAAAATTAAATAAATTTTACATCTTTTATGCTTTTTTTCCTTCTAAGAGTCACTGAGTTTCCTGACTCACTGTAATCAACACTGTCATAGAACATTGTTGTCACGGCAATTCCCCGTCCGTGGGTGTACTCCTCCGGATTATCCGCCTCATAAATTTCCAGAATATTTTCGACAGGATCCCGCACTCCAGCCGGCTCAAAACCTTCCCCCATATCCGTTACTGTAAACCTCACTTCTTCACAGTTGATTTCTGCACTGATAGTTACACTCTTCAGCGTATCTTCCTTGTTTCCGTGGAAATAGGCATTGAGGCACATTTCATCCAGTCCGATACACATTTTCCGAACCTCATCTGTTGAATATCCCGTTTTAATAAGCATTAATTCAATCTCCGAGAGTACAGATTTCAAACCGTCCAGTTCTGAAAAGAAAAAGTCCTTACTAAGGGCTCCTGCGAAGTCTATCTGAATTATTGTTGTGTCGTCTTCAAGCGGAAGCCTGCCTGCTGCTTCTCCAAGTTTTTTAATTAGTTTCTCAAAATCAGGCTCAGGCCCGTCTGGAATATTTTTAAGTAGCCGGGTAAACATTTCAATTCCCGCTATACCATCATTTTCAGCGTTAAACTCAAATACTGCATCAGAAAATAGTAAAAGCCTATCATTTTTCTCAAGATTGAGCCTGCAGGTCTCATATTCAGTGGAGATATCATATCCAAGGTGCATCCCGGAGGCTCTGGGAATTGAACTGATCACTCCTGCTCTAATCAAGACGGGAAGTACTCCGTTTGCGCTCGAATAGGTAAGAACCATGCTGTTGAGGTCAAGTATACAGACAAGCATTGTAGGAAAATGATCTTCATCCGTGATCCTGATAACACTTCGGTTTACCTGAGAAAGAAATGCTCCTGTATCTCCGCTATCGAAAAGGAGAGACATCTTAGCCTGAACCACACTTGTAAGAAAGGAGGCTTCGAGAGAAGACTGGATTCCGTGACCGGTACAGTCGCCTAAAACAAGAACGAGTTTGTCGCTGCAGAAACCCCGGTTTATTGAGAAGAAGTCCCCCCCCAAATCTTCACAGGGCATGTACAGAGCCTGAATACTGAATTCCCTAAAAAACGGAAGCTCCCTCTGAATTAGAGAATCCTGTAGAATTTTTGCTTTTTCAATATAAGTTTTCTGCTCATCAATCTTATCCTGAAGTGCTATATTCAAATTTTCAAGAACTGCATTCTGGGACTGAATCTGTTTTCTTACCTGCTGAAGCTCTACATGTGTTTTTATCCTGGCTAACAGCTCTGTCATATTAAAGGGTTTTGTTAGATAGTCCACTGCCCCCAGATTAAAACCCTTTACGATATCTTCAGAATCTGAAAGCGCTGTTAAAAAAACAACCGGGATATCATGTGTAAGCGAGTCTTTCTTCAGCTCGATGATCGTCTCATAACCATCCATTACCGGCATCATAATATCGAGCAGAATGATATCCGGATAAGGCTTTATCCTGCAGCGCTTAAGGCATTCTTCACCGTTTCTTGCCACCCGAAGGTTATACTTATCCTTCAACATTGCAACGATTATTTCAGTGTTAATCTTGTTGTCATCAACAATAAGTACCGTAGCCTGAAAATTATTATTCACCATTCTCTCGACCTTCACTTTTTTCAATCATCGGTTTCATACTGCTTATAAACTCGGCAAGAGCTTTTTCATCAATATGCTCCCATATACGTCTTAGATCCTCAGAAATTCTGCTGATAACATCGGAATCAGATATTAAAGATATCTTTTCAGATACGGAAAGAAGCCCGTCTATATCATTGGAACTAAAAACATCTTCAAGAGTTAAAAGCTCTTTTGAAAGCCGGCTGTACTCGGCAATGGAAAGCCCGCTGAGATCATATCTGCCGAAGTTTTCATTTGCAGGGATACCTTCTCCAAGATGTCCTGTGATCACTTCCAATAGTCGCCTTCTGTCCAGCGGTTTGGATATATACAGATCAAAACCCATATCAAGATATTTTTCTTCGGACCCTGCCATGGCATCACCGGTAATAATTATTGTAAAAGGAGCTTTATCCCTGTTCTGATGTATCGTATTAATAAAATGCATATGGTCCTGAAATGCCCTGCTGAAGTCCAGAATTATTATGCTGTATTGTCCTTCATGATAGAGTTTCTGAAATTCAGAAGCTTCAAGAGTATAATCTGCCTGTATTCTGGCTGATTCAAGTATTTTCTGAATCAGCAGACTGTCCACCTTCTCATCAAAAAAAACAAGAAGCTCAGGCGTTACCTGCTCAGCTTCACGGCTTCCGCGACCAGACTCATTTGTTTCATCTTCTTCATCCAGGGGAATTACAGCAAGAACTTCCTCCTCTGAAGGCACGGAAACCGGTAGAAGCGGGATATTCACTCTAAAAACCGAACCATTCCCCGGTGAACTCTCAACATTAATTGAGCCGTCCATTAGGTCAATCAGTCTTTTGGAGATAGTCAGCCCCAGACCTGTGCCTTCATATTTCCTCTTAGTTCCGATATTACCCTGCGCAAAGGCATCAAAAATCTTAGTACGAACATCATCTGTAATACCTATTCCCGAATCCGCGACCTCAAGCTGCAGAACCCCGTTCTCATAGGTAGCCGAAGTTCTGATAAAGCCTGAATCGGTAAACTTGACTGCATTTCCGATTAAATTGGTTAGAACCTGCTTTATCTGGACTTCCCCTCCTATCAGCAGTCTGGGAATACCCGGGGATTCAAGAAATTCCAGTTTGACATCCTTATCGGCGGTGAGTACCTCGAACTGCCTTTCAAGTTCTTCAAAAAGAGTCATGACAGAGAATTCACGGTATTCAATTTTGACCTTATCCGCCTCAATTTTGGAAAGATCCAGAATTTCACTTATGAGGCCAAGCAGATCTGAACCTGATTTTTTCATCAGCTTAAGCATTTCAGCTTTTTCAGGATCATCTTCCTGAGACATAAGTATGTCGTTGAATCCCAGTATAGCATTAAGCGGAGTCCGTATTTCATGTGACATATTGGCAAGAAACTCGGTCTTTAGAGCATTCGCTTTTTCAGCTTCTTCTTTTGCCAGACGTAGCTCCTGCTCAAACTGCTTTCTTTTGGTTATGTCCTCTTTTAGAGCTATAAATGCTGTTATCTCATTTTCATCATTGCATATGGGAGTAATAATGGCCTCTTCCCAGTAATGCTCTCCGTCCTTCTTTCTGTTAAGGAAGGTTCCTGTCCAGACATTGCCTGTACTGATTGTGTGCCAGAGCTGGCTGTAGAATTCATCATCATGAAACCCGCTGCCGAATATTCGCGGGTTTTTACCGAAAACCTCAAGTCGGGTAAACCCGGTAATTTCTTCAAAAGCCTTGTTTGCATAGGTAATGTTTCCGTCAGCATCAGTAGTCACTACTGATACGGCACTCTGTTCTATAGCCGTCAGTAGTCGGCGGATCTCCTGTTCATTAACCTTCTGGTCAGTTATATCCACACCGAAGAACAGAAGATTTCCGGTCTGCGGCTCAATACTTTTGGTAAAGAGAACAGTAGAACCGAAACTCCGGTATTCAAACTTTTCCGGAACAAACAATCTTGATTTTGCAATATTATTCCTGACCCAGATACCAACGAAAAGCTTTGCCTTTCTCTCAGGAAGATCTTCGATTCCAAAAAACTGCCTGGCTTTGTCGTTAATTTGAAGGACTTTAAGCTCTTTACTGAGTATGAATTCAATATACGGATTCAGCTTTCTGAACAGTCTCAGTTCAATGAGTCTTATCCGAAGCTGCGTGGTAAGAATACTGACTCCTGCTATAACTGCGCTTTGAAAAAAAAATTCAAATTTATGAAACTCATCAAAACTGTGATGTCTGAACCAGAAAATATTTATAAGTACTGTTTCCAGAAATAGGAAGTAGAGGAGCATATATAATACAGTCTGTTTCCGATAATCGAAAAATGTTTTTTTTATCAAGCAATGACCCCGAGCTTCACCGAATAAGTTCTATACTATATTCTAATTTTTTATTATTGAAAGTCAAATATTTTATTTTCCCTTGCCCGAATCTCGATATGGGCATATCCTGTTATAAACAGATCTTAAGGTGGTTTTTATGTATAAATGCAGTCTTGAAAGAATGACAGACAAGATTACAACTTTCAGTAAATTCGGGGATGCCGGTCACGGCGGAATCACAAGATATACCCTTTCTCCCGAAGATACCCTTGCAAGAAATGAGTTCAAAAAACGAATGGAAGCAATAGGTGCAGTTATAGAGGTTGATGATGTTGCAAATATGTATGCGACACTTCCCGGCAGCGATCCCGATGCAAAACGAATTGTAATGGGCTCGCATACGGATTCTGTAAAGAACGGCGGAAATTACGACGGTATTCTCGGAGTAATGTCGGCAATGGAAGTTCTTGAAGCCGTAGTCGATCAGAACATCCCTCATAAACATCCGCTTACCGCAATGATTTGGACGAATGAAGAAGGTTCACTTTATCCGCCTGCAATGATGGTTTCAGGAATCGTCTGCTACGATTATCTTCCTGATGCAATCAAAGGCAAGTTTAAGTATGAAGATATGATGAAATCAAAGAGTGTCCTTGACGGCGAAGACACATTCGGCGCTGCGCTCGATCGTTCCGGGTTCAAGGGTGACAAAAAATTCCGTCTCAATAAAGACAACTATAAATGCATGTTCGAAATCCATATTGAGCAGGGGCCAATCCTTGAAGATGCAGGAAAAGATGTCGGTATAGTTGACTGTGTGCTTGGAATGTTCAACTACCGCTTCAGGTTCTACGGACAGACTGTGCATGCGGGAACCTTCCCGATGCCCAAGAGAAAAGATGCCCTATTTGCCGCTTCACAGACCATTATGCATCTGCATGAAGAGATAGACAAACTCGGATACCCCGAACTTGTTTACACAACTGGTGAAATCGTACTTCATCCGAACGTACACACCTGTGTTCCCGATTATGTTGATTTCTGTATTGATGTCCGCCATGAAAAACCGGAAGTTCTTGAACAGGTTCTGGCAATAGTTAAGGGCTGTGCAGATAAGCAGTGGGCCGGATGCCGTTGCGAAGTGGAAAAAATGTGGAACCGCGACACCGTATACTGGGACAAAACCCTTTTTGGATATGCAAAAGAAGCAGCCGAAGAAGCAGGTTCATCTCACATGGTTCTCCATTCAGGTGCCGGTCATGATGCACAGTTCGCATCATACATGATGCCTACAACAATGATTTTTGTTCAGTCAAAGGACGGCCTTTCCCACTGTGAGCCGGAATACTCAACACCGGAGCACTGTACCGAGGGTGCAACCGTTCTGCTCAATACCGTACTCAAAGTAGATGCGGAATAGTATTAAATCCGTACTGATAATAAAAGGGCTCCCGGTATTGCCGGAGAGCCCTTTTTTATTACAGTAGTGTCTGCTGTTTAAATCTTAATAAGTTCATATTCCTTACTTCCGATTCCAAGCTTGACCGCGTGATCTATTGCAGTCATCCAGTCTGTTTCAGGACTTACATCAGTAAAATGATCATTATGAGCAGTTCCATGCTTTTCAAGAACACTGCCGGCTATTACCGGCTGACGGTTGACGGCATCGGCACAGGCCACATCAAGGGCTACAGGATCAAAAGAAGCGAACATGCCGACATTGGGCACGATTGGTATATCATTCTCGGCATGGCAGTCACAGTACGGAGAAACATCCACAACAAGGCTGATATGAAAGTGGGGCCGTCCATTAAGAACCGCCCAGGTATATTCGGCCATTTTAGCGTTGAGAACTGAATTTGACTCATTAAAAACAGGCTCTATTGCATCAACAGGACAGCGGCCGATACACATCCCGCAGCCTACGCAGTTTTCATGGTTTATGGACGCCTTTTTATCGGTAATGCTTATCGCACCGTGTGCACAGATCTTCAGGCAGGCACCGCAGCCTATACAGTCACCCGTTCTTACACTCGGTTTGCCGGCACTGTGCATTTCCATCTTGCCGGCCCTGGAACCGCAGCCCATACCGATATTTTTGATAGCACCGCCGAATCCTGCGAGCTCATGCCCCTTGAAATGACTCAGCGAAATCACTATATCAGCATCCATTACAGCGCGGCCGATTTTTGCTTCCTTTACATACTCACCGGAAGGAACAGGTACCAGCTGTTCGTCAGTTCCTTTCAGCCCGTCGGCAATAAGGATTTGGCAACCGGTCGAAAACGGAGAGTATCCGTTTATGTAGGCGGTATCAAGATGATCAAGGGCATTCTTTCTGCCGCCGACGTAAAGTGTATTGCAGTCGGTTAGAAAAGGCTTGCCGCCCAGCTGCCTAATTACATCTGCAACCGTACGAGAATAATTCGGACGCAGATATGCGAGGTTTCCAAGCTCCCCGAAATGTATTTTAACAGCTGCATACTTCTTTGAAAAATCAATATCCTCTATACCTGCGGTTTTAATCAGTCTTTCAAGTTTCTGCTGAAGATTCTCCCTGCCGGTTACATGCATGTCTGCAAAAAATACCTTTGATTTGCCCATCTTTTTCCCCCCTGAGTTATTTTGTAAATTTATTTTGTTTTTATTCCATTTAGAAGCAGTTCGATAGTAACTGAATAGAAATCAGACACATACCTGTATTTTCCCTGACGGTAAGCCATCATCAGAAAAGTCTGGTAGAGAGTATAAATAATCTCCGAGATTTCCTTAACTTTAAGATCTTCCTTGAAAACACCCTCTTCAACCCCACTGCTGATAATCTCTGCAATCATTATCCTTGAATCTTCATATACATCATTATAAACATTACTGTTAAAAATCGGAGACATTATTTTCTCATCCGTACTCAACATCTCCATCAGCGGTGAATTTTCATTCAGATAAACAAGAGCGGTTTCACACATTGTTCTTAATTTCTGTTCAGGATCGACAACAGTCTTTACAGTTTCGTGGACATGCTCAAGCCACTTATATAAAGCATACCTTATACACTCCTGATAGAGGCTCTGCTTGTTGTTCGAATAACGGTAAAGATTACCCTTTGTCATCTCAAGCTCTGATGCTATGTCATCAAGCGAGGTTTTTCTGTATCCGTACCTGGCGAAATTTTTAAGCGCGGCTTCGTAGATGATATTTTCGTCAAGTTTTCTCTTCATCAATACTCCATTATTATTCTGATACAGAATAAGGGGATCCAAACTTCTTATCAAGATAAAAATTAACCAAATTTTTTAGTAATTTAATCAGATTTTTTTTATCATTGACACTTAACCTGTTTAGCCATATTATAAATAAACATTTCGTTCATTTATATGCTTAAATAAAAAAAAGGATCTCATCTATCTATGGAAACTAAAAAAGGGTTGAGCCTCAAATTGAGTCTTGCTGTAGTGATTTGCCTGGTTATTGTTTTTACTTCAATTTCCATAATCAGCTCTTCGAACGCAAAAAGGATCACAAAAGCCGACAAAAGTACGGAGCTTCAGAGAAGAGTCTCGGAGCTTAAAGAATTACTCGACAGCAACATATCTTTAACTTCTTTGCTAACCGCCTCTATTGCAGAAAACCAGTCTATCAAAGCCAGTATGGCGTCATCGAATTACAAAGAAACAGGCAGTATTATTAAACAGATGCCTGAAAATTATGACTACATCAGAAATATTTTAATAACCGATTCAAAGGGATTTATCATAGCTTCGGCCGGAACTGATAAACCTGAAGCTGAAAATATTTCATCAAAAGAACTATTCTTCCGTGCAGAAGCGGAACCTTCAAAAACTTATATATCCAGCCTGCCTGTTTCATTCAAATCAAATCTCCTGCTTGAGTTTTCAAAAGCTGTAATAGTTAACGGAACTTTTACAGGGGTAGTTGTTGTTCAGATAGATTTGAATAAGTTCTCCTTAAATAATGTATTAAATAAAACCTATGGAGAAGGCGGTTATGCCTTCGTTTTCGGTAAAAACGGGTTTCTTTATATGCATCCCGACGCTTCACAGCTGATGAAAGACAACAGGGACGGTGTGATTGGAGAAATTCTGAACAGCGGCGAAAAAAGAGGCATCATTGAATATCTATGGCAGGGAGACCAGAAGGTTGCAGCATTTGACTCTATGGAAAGTCTGCCCTGGATTGTCAGCTGCAGTATATATTATGACGACCTGCTTAAAATTTCACAGTCACTTCAGAAGACTATTATAATATCGTCGCTTGTAAGTGTAGTAGTAATAATCATAATTCTTTTTCTTGTACTCTCATCAGTAATCATTAAGAGAATTAAACACATCGAGGAAAACCTGCTGAATGCTTCCAACGGAGATCTCACACTGAAACTCGAAACAAGGGGAAGTGATGAAATATCAAGCATCTTTAACAGTTTCAATATAATGCTTGGAAATTTCTCAGACTTTCTCAGCAGCGTAAAAAACAAGCTGTCAAAGGTTTCAGTCTCGAGTAACGACATGGGAGCCAATATTACCGAAACAGCAGCGGCAATAAACCAGATTAACAGCAATATCGACAGCATCAAAGTTCAGATAGAGAAACAGTATGCCAGCACAACCCAGACTGCGGCTGCCATTGAGGAACTTGCACGAAACATAGACTCTTTAAGCGGAGCAATTATCAGCCAGAAGTCAAGCATAACCCAGTCCTCATCAGCAATAGAACAGATGACGGCCGGTATTTCATCCATCTCAGGAACAATCAGAACTGCCGAAAACGATGTTGCCGAAATGAACAGGGCGGCCGAAACCGGAAAAACTTCACTTGTTCAGGTTGTTGAGCTAATAAGCGGAATTGTAAACAAGTCGGAACAGCTTCTTCATGCAAATACAATTATTTCAAACATATCAAGCCAGACAAATCTTTTGGCAATGAACGCCGCAATAGAAGCTGCTCATGCAGGAAATGCAGGCAAGGGTTTCGCTGTTGTTGCAGATGAAATCAGAAAACTTGCGGAACAGGCAGCCGCGCAGTCGCTTATAGTAGGCAAGAATCTTACAGATATAAAAAAATCTATTGATGCTGTAAAAAATGCCGCTGTAAAAACAGACCAGGGCTTTGTTGAGCTGACCGATACAATTGTAAACGTTAACCAGAGGTTTTCTTTCATAGGTGAATCGGTGATGGAACTAAACACCGGAAGTCTGCAGATACTTGAAGGTTTGAACCAGATGAACACTATCTCCACCGAGGTCAGTACCGGAGCAGAGGAAATGAAAGCCGGAAATGGTCAGCTGGTTGAAGCAGTTTCCCACCTTAACGAGATTGGGCAGATTACACGAACCGGAATTGAAGAAATAGCCATGGGAATTCACGAAATAAACAGCGCAATCATGGATATCGATCGTCTCAGTATTCAGAATACCGACTATGTGAGAGAAATAAATACAGAAGCAGATCGCTTTGTGACTCATAAAGAGGATCTGCATTCATAATTTTATAGAAATTGACTCTCCAATTGATTAACTTATATATAGAAGATTAATCAATTGGAGAAATATAATGCAGGAAGCATCTGACAGAGTCGACAGAATAATCCCTGAGAGATCAGGAAAATATAATGAGGTCCTCCACCTGATTATTCATAATCCCGAAAAACTTAATGCCCTATCAACCGTAATGCAGATTGAATTTATTGAATTCCTGAAAGAAGCGGCTGGCGATGATTCAATTCATGTGATAATCATTCGAGGATATGGCGACAAGGCATTCAGCTCCGGAGGGCAGCTGGACAATCTGGTAGAACTTACTGACGAGGCCGGACAGGAAGCCATGTACCAGCGCGGAGTTGAGATACGCGAAACAATTGCATCAATGTACAAACCGGTAGTTGCAGCAGTAAACGGCTTCTGTATCGGAGGAGGTTTTGAAATTGCAATGTGCTGCGATATGATCTACGCATCTGATGATTCAAAATTCTCACTGCCCGAAGTGAATATGGGGCTGGTTCCCGGATGGGGCGGCGCAATAAGGCTGCCCAGAAAAGTTACTGTCAACAAAGCAAAGGAAATGATACTTCTCGGAGAAGCAATATCAGCTGATGAAGCCCACATGTGGGGAATAGTCAACAGGGTCTTTCCAAAGGACAAACTGTTTGAAGAGGTTGATATGATAATTATTAGACTTCTGGATCAGCCGCCGCTGGCTATAAGGGGAGTAAAAAAAATAGTAAGCCACGGCATTGTAGATGGAAATATTGACAATGCGAGGATGATTGAAAAAGAGCTCTCAATATCTCTGATGGCTACTCATGATTTTGAGGAAGCCATCGCAGCCCGTGAGCAGAAAAGAAAACCGAAATTCAAAGGCGAATAATCAGCGTAGTTCGCTAAGCAGCTCCATAAACAGAATTACAATCCTGTTAAATGCAGTTCTTATGCTTCTGAAAGATTTGAATGCCACATTAAAATCGCCCCCCCGAACATCCTCCGCAGTCTTAACAATATTATTGTGGAATTTCTCATGTTCAGCCAAAATATTTTGAAAAACCGGATTTCCACCAAATAAGCTGCTGCCTTCGCCGAACAACCACTCACCCATCTCGCAGCCTCTGTAATCCGAAGCTTTATTGATATCAATGTTTCCGTCATTATCCACCCCGTGAATACCCCGAAGCTTTGAATCAGTAGGAACAGCCATATGCCTTATTGCCGCACCGCAGACCTGAAGCCAGCTCAGGTGTGTAGTCAGCAGTTCTGAAATAATAACCGTAAGCTCTGATTCCTTTGAAATCTTTATGGAATCGCTGATATTGTATTTCTTCAGATCACTAGTTATCGTATTGATATTTGAATCGTTCCATTCAATAATTTTTATCATATCGGACTGGGCTTCCGCCACATCCCTGGCTCTGGAATTAATTACAGCAACCTCGTTCTGAATGAGACCATATGAGCCCTTAAGAGATTCAACCGAATTGTTAATCTCTCTTGCACTTATTTCAATTTCACCGGAACCGCCTGAAATCTCCTCTGAGATCTGAATAAGCGATCCCACAGAACTGACTATCTCCTGACTCCCGGTTGACACCTCAGCAGTACTCTGGGTAATTTCTGTAAAAGCGTTTACAAACTCCATTACCTTGTCTGCAACCTCAAGAAAGGCTTTTTCACCGGCCTCTCCGGCATGCAGAACATTATCCATCTTTCCGTTCATATCTTTCAGAGAACCGGCAATGATCTTGGCATTGGATGAGGCTGATTCGGCAAGTTTTCGTATTTCATCGGCAACAACCGAGAAGCCCATACCATACTGACCTGCATGAGCAGCTTCAATTGCGGCATTCATCGCAAGCAGATTGGTCTGCGCGGCAATTCCATTAATTACATTAATTATACTCATCATTCCGTCGACATCAGATGATATTTCCTTAATCTGAGTGTTGGAATCTACTATGGTATGTCTGCCGCTTTCAACCTTTTCAATAAGTAAGTCAGTAGATTTCGATTTTTCTACGGAAATTCTGGAGATGCTGTTTATTGAAGCAGTCATTTCCTCTATTGCCGCAGAAGTCTGGGTAACAGCGCTGCTCTGGGTGGTAATGTGGGACACAAGGGCCTCAATGGTAGCGAGAATTTGGGTAACAGCGGAAGATACACTTAGTATCTGATTTTCAAAGCCGGACATCTCATCCAGGATTCCGCCTACATCACGTATAATTCCATCGGCAATATTCCCGACATCATTTGAATAGTCACGAAGAATCACGCTCACGTTGCTGTTGGCATCAACACAGGTTTTAGCCTCTGCCAGAGTGTGATTGATTCCGTTTAAAAGTTCATTATTCAGATAATCAGAGAGCGCCCGCAGCTCTCTGTATTTTACGCTTATCTGCTTCAGGCTATCTTCATTACCGGAAGACTCTCCAGGTTTCTGAAGGGTATTCCTTATTGCTCTTTCCAGGCTCCCGGCCAGAAGAAGTGCAGCGGCAAGACCGACAGCAAAAAAAACAACTATAAATACAGCATTTTTTATAAAACTGAAGCTTTCATTACACTCTTGAATATTGAAGAAAAAGGTATCAGCTAATCCTGAAATGATGAGCGGCAGTGTTGAAAGCAGAAGACAGACAAGTATTATTGCTGATTTGAGCGAGATTCCTTTTTTTGACACAAATTAACCTCCGAATATATATCCGTGGTATATTATCGGAAGAAATGGTCTATTTCTGAATCCGGATAAAAAAGGCGAATAGGTAAATTTTCTTCAGAATCCTTCTCCAAGAAGTTCGATAAAAAGCATCACCAGACGGTTGTATGATGTCCGGATGGTTCTGAAAGAACTGAATGCTGTGTTAAAATCTGCCTCTCTTATGTCCCTGTCTGTCTGTACTATATTGCTGTGAAACTTTTCATGCTCTTTTAGAATATCATTAAAGATTGGATGGTCCCCGAAAAACAACTTTCCTTCACCATACAACCATTCACCCATCACACAGCCTTTATAATTTTTTGCAAGCTCAAGGTCTATATCTCCATTATCAAGAGCACCTTCGACACAAGCCATTTTGGGGCAATCCGGAAAAACCATATTTGTTATTATTGCCCCGGAAACATTCAGCCAGCATAGATGTGAAGAAAGCAACTGTGAGACTTTAACTGTTATACGCTCCCCTGCGGCGGTATTTCCACCGGAAAGTTCAAGTTTATTCAGCTTAGCAGAAAATTTACTAATATTGGTATCATTCCAGCCCTGTATTCTAAGCATATCGGCTTGAGTCTGACCAACATCCTCACCCCGTGTCTGAATAACAGCAACCTTCTCATGAATTGCCCCGTAGGTACCCTGCAGGGCATCGATAGAAGTATGGATCGCTCTCGCGCTAACCTCAATTTCTCCGGAACCTCCCGAAATTTCCTCCGAGATCTGTATAAGAGATCCAACTGAATTTATAATCTCTCGACTCCCGCTTGAAACCTCTGCCGTACTGCTTGATATCTCGGTAAAGGCATTAACAAAATCCATCACCTTATCTGCAACTTCCAGAAAAGATTTTTCACCGGCCTCTCCGGCATGAAGAACATGCTCCATCTTCTCATTCACATCCTTAAGAGAACCTGCAATAATCTTGGCGTTTACAGAAGCCGACTCGGCAAGCTTCCGTATTTCATCAGCAACAACCGAAAAACCTGTTCCGTACTGTCCTGCATGTGCCGCTTCAATAGCAGCGTTCATGGCAAGCAGATTGGTCTGGGCGGCTATGCTGTTGATTACGCTGATTATGCTCATCATCCCGTCGACATCTGCAGAAATCTCTTTAATCTGATTATTTGAATCGACGATAGTTTCCCTTCCCCGCTCTACTTTATCTATTAACAAATCGGTTGATTTCGACTTCTCTACAGAAATCCTTGAAATGCTGTTGATTGATGCAGTCATCTCTTCAATTGCAGCGGAGGTCTGAGTTATGGCACTGCTCTGCGTTGAAATATGAGCAACCAGTGCTTCTATAGTAGCAAGAATCTCTGTAACAGCCAATGAAACGCTTATGATCTGTTTCTTAAATCCGGACATCTCTTCAAGAATCTTTCCTACATCATCAATTATGCCGTCAGAGGTCTTTCCTATATCCCTTGAGTAATAATCAAGGATCTCGGTGATATTTTCGGTTGTTCCAAGGCAGGTCTCTGCTTCTGTCAGGATTCTCCGGACGTTTCCAAGAACATTATTTACAAAATGCTCAGAGACAACTCTTAGTTCATTGTACAGAATATGGTTCTCACCTTCATCGTGTTCTGCCTTTTTCAGGTCTATGGATACATGACGGACAGCATTAACGGATTTCCCAATACTAGTGTTAATAATTAACGCCGAGGTAAGACCGGCTGCAAAAAAAACAGCTGTGAAAATTATAATTTTTAAGAGTTCAATATTTTCAAGCAGACCTACAAGCAGTACTGGAACAGTAGGTAATAAAATACACAGCAATACAATTACTGTTTTTAAAGAGATTCCCTTTTTACCCATTTTGCCCCCCGAAACAATAATCTTAACCCTGTCGTAGACAGTCCGCAAGCTACAATAATTGATATAAACTATCAAAATTATACTCCCCCCACTCTTCAGAAGTAAAATGCAAATATATAAATTATCTAATGCTTTTTTCGTATTTTCACTAATTAATTTGACTATTAGAAAATTAATTACGATAATTAAAACTAAATTAGTAGGGATTAAATTAATCTATATCAACAAAGTATTCCAAAAATAAATTATAGAACTTGAGATTATATCAAAGTTGTGTGAGCAATTCACACAAAAATAATTACCCTGGAAGGAGGGATACTATGTTGAAGAACATTAAACTTGGAACAAAACTAATCCTTATTGGAGTCATCGTACTCATCACATCTCTTCTTTTAAGCGGAATTCTTTCGCTTAACAAAGCTTCAGACGGAATAAAAGATGTAGAACATGAACAGCTTATTATGCGCACCAAGGAACTTGCTGTATCACTGAATAACATGGTTCTGAAGGAAGAAAAATTAATCAGAGTCATCGCTCTGGGAGACACAACAATACAGGCTCATGCTGGGGAGATTAGTTTTGATATCCTAAATAATGAATTAAAAAAAATTAAAGATACGGAGGATATCGGTCAAAGCTATGAAAATATAGTTACTGTTGACACCAACGGAATAGCCGTATCTTCCTCAAACACATCCATGATCGGGATTAATTTGAGTGAAAGAGATTACGTGCAGAAAGCGCTTAAAGGCGAAACCAATATCGGGGAAGCTGTCATAAGCAAGGGGTCGGGAAATCCAATGATCCCAATAGCCGCCCCAATCATTGATTACGACGGCACTATCATAGGTGTAGCAGCATTGGTAGCAAAGCTGGATTTCGTCTGGCAGGTTATAAAAGATTCAAAAATCGGAGCTACCGGATATGCCTATGTGACAAAGGCCGACGGTCTTTTCATAGCTCACCCAGATCCAGAAGTTATCTTTAAAACCAGCATTGCAGAACTTGAAGGGATGGAAAATATTTATAAACGATTCTCAAACGGAGAAACAGGATACGAAACCTACCTGTACCAGGGGATATACAAGACTTCAGGCTTTGCAACAATACCGGGAACAGGATGGGGAGTATTCCTGACACTGCCTGAGTCTGAGTTTCTTGCACCCGTTCATGAAGTGAGAAATACCATTCTCATCGTCGGTGTAATATCCTTTGCAATGGCACTGTTAATCTTCAGTCTCTTCGCACGAACAATAACTGTACCGGTAAAAAAGGGTGTGGTCTTTGCTCAGGAGATAGCTGAAGGGAAGCTTTACACATCAATCAATATTAATCAGAAAGACGAGATTGGGATCCTTGCATCAACACTGCAGGATATGCAGCAGCGTTTGAAGGGCGTTGTAATGGAAGTAATCGAATCTACTGCACAGGTAACCGAAGGCAGTTCTCAGCTGGCCCAGACTGCAGAGCAATTATCACAGGGAGCAACGGAACAGGCGGCAAATGCGGAGGAGGTTTCTGCTTCTGTAGAACAGATGGGAGCAAATATCCAGCAGAATACAGACAATGCTTCACAGACTGAAAAGATTGCAGCCCAGGCAGCAATCGATGCCTCTGAAGGCGGCAATGCCGTACTTGAAGCAGTACAGGCAATGAATGAAATAGCACAGAAAATAAATATTGTTGAAGAAATAGCCAGACAGACAAATATGCTTTCACTTAATGCTGCTATTGAAGCTGCAAGAGCCGGTGAACATGGAAAGGGGTTCGCCGTAGTTGCCTCAGAGGTAGGTAAACTTGCTGCAGTAAGCCAGAAAGCAGCTGCCGAAATACTCGATCTGGCTACCCAGAGTGTGAAGAAGGCAAATTCTGCAGGCGAAGTTATCAAGGCGATAGTTCCTGATATCAAAAAAACAGCAGACCTTGTAACCGAAATAAGCGCATCCAGTCATGAGCAGAATACCGGTGCATCACAAATTAACACGGCGATGATTCAACTCGATCAGGTTATCCAGCAAAATGCAGCCGCCGCCGAAGAAGCGTCATCTATGGCTGAAGAACTCACAAGCCAGGCTGAACAATTACACTCAATGATCAGCTTTTTCAAGGTTGAACTCAGCGAAAACTCAGGAATAAAGCACCCACAGAATATACCCACCCCCCCATCAACAGTTACCCCCCGGCCCAGGACACAGCAGAAACTGAGAATTACGGAACATACTGTCTCCCCTACTTCAGGGACCAGGATGGATAATGATTTAATGGACGATCAGGATTCCGATTTTGAGGATTTCTGATCATTCACCATACCGCTGCCGGGGCCTTCCCCCCGGCAGCTTCTTTTTGCTTTTTAGCCTTCAATAAAATAAAATTAATCAAGGAGGCTGCTCTATACCTCAATTGACGTGCATTAGAAGGATGAGATAGGCGGTCTTACCGACACCCTCCGTATAATACAGCAGAAACTCAGCAGCGTAGTTTCAGATGTTATAACTTCTGCTGCCGAAGTAACATCAGGCAGCATGCAGCTGAGGGAGGAGATGCAGTCCTTGAAGCGGTTACCGCAATGAATGAAATTGCCCAGAAGATTAACATAATAGAAGAGATTGCCCTTCAGACCAACCTGCTTTCGCTGAACGCAGCAATTGAGGCAGCAAGGGCTGGAGAACACGGCAAGGGCTTTGCTGTTGCTGCAGAGGTTGGAGAACTTGCGGTAACCAGTCAGAAGGCTGCAGCGGAAATACTTGAGCTTGCTAATGAAAGCGTTAAAAAAGCCAACGACTCCGGCGAGAAGATCAAGGCGATTGTACCTGATATCAGAAAAACATCCGACCTGGTATCCGAGATAAGTGCTTCAAGCAATGAACAGAACACCGGAGCCGCCCAGATAACCCAGGCAATGCTTCAGCTTGATCAGGTAATCCAGCAGAATGCGGCTTCTGCGGAGGAAGCCTCATCCATGTCCGAGGAGCTTACAAGCCAGGCCGAAATGCTCCACGAAATGATTAGTTATTTCAAGGTGCACGGACAGGACGGCTACTCATTGGAAAAAAGGGCTCTGATAAAATTGTCATCAGTGCCAAGCCTGCTGTTAAAACAACGGCAAAACAGGTTAACAGAAAAGAAGCAGCCGGGGAAAAGCCCCCGGCAAAACCGGTGCTCCCGAAATCGGAATCCGTCAAAGACATCATTGACGAAGACTTTGAGGATTTTTGAGATTGCGTCAGTAATCCATCATGTATTCAAACAGGAAGTTTCCTTCATAAGCGAAAGTTCTGTTAGCCGGCCGGGGAGTCCTGTCCACCCAGGCCTCCCAGCCAGGCAGTGTATCATCATAATAACGGGCGGAACGTTCACTCTCTTCATATTGAATTGTGATCACACTGCCGGCCTCCCATTCCGATCCGGACGGAAAAAGAGCAGTGATGTCGGCTGAAAATTTACTCTTATAGCCATAGTCAACTGTACCGGTGGAATCAGTTCTTATCTCGGAGTCCTCATAGCTCAGGACTGTATCTGAAACTGTATAAATCTCATATTCGGTTATATCGCTGCCGTCCGCTGACTTGGAATAGGAATCCCATCTAAATATTCCGCTGCTCTCTTCAGTTTCAACATAGGCATTCCCGAACAGGAGATCTGTCAGATAAACTGTAGTCTTAGACTCGGAATTGCCGCTTACCCAGGCTGAGGTTACATCATCCCATTGTTCATCCGCATCTATATCAAACACCATTGTCTGTGTATCATACGTATAAACTCCCCGCATCCCCCCAATCTGTGTACCTGAGGCTTCATACTCGCGGGTTTCCATGGTCCCGTCAGCGAAAATGTAATGAACCTGCTCTCTCTGGTAATAAACTCTGTCTTCAGTAAGATGTCCATTTTCATCAACATTTACCAGTTTTCCATAACCTATATCCGGAAATGAAACAGTACATGAACAGATCAGCACAGCAGTAATGAATACAGCCGGAATTTTAATCATATAATTTTTCATATATCACCTCCCCTGTGCCGCGCATAGCTGAAGGATTCGGAATACAGAAAAAATTTCCCATATTTAGAAAAATCATCTGATAAATATCAAGATCATTAATATCCCAGGCTCCCCAGGAAGAGCTGATACTGTCATAGTTACGGTCACGATCAAGCGTCTCGGTCAGATTAAAAATTACACGATTCCCGGATTCCCAGGCTACACCCTCAGGGAACATGCCCGAGACCTCGCAATTCCTTTCAGAATTCCACCCTGAGGTGAGAACTCCGTTGTTGTCATAACTTAGATCCTCTCTTTTAAGGATGTATGTTTCAGAATCCAGGGTCATCTGGTACGAATCTGTATCATAACTTCCGTCATTGTACTCAACTAAAGTAGAAGATTCCCAGCTATTATTCTCGCTATAGACAAAGGCATTACCGAAACAAACAGTTGTAAAATACATAGTCCGTTCACTGGTTTCCGATATGTCCTCCCAGGTATCCGTAGCCTGCACATAATTTTTCAACTGTTTTTGAGTCATAACCATAGTCTCTGGATTCCATGAATAGGTTCCGCTTTCACCTTCATCCCTTACATACTCCAGGGAAACCGGGTCCCACTCGTAGTTCTCATAAAGATAATTTCCGTCAGCATAGAAAACCTGAATTGCGCCCGAGAGGCTGTAGGTAATATCTTCTTTGAAATAGCCGGCCTCATCCGGCACAAGCATTTTACCCATACCTGTAACACCGATATCAGAGTTGAATAAATCACAGGAAGCAGCGGTGAAGACGGTAATAAGGGCAATCACATACAATTTTCCTTTCTTTTTCTCCATCTTAAACCCCGTTTATAGAATTTTTATATAAGAATGAGTATATCCCTGTCTCAGATTTTTTCCTGAATCACGCTGCATGCTTTAGCGGGCATGTAGATCGATATAATATTTGTCCGCTGATTGAGAAATTAGTATATTCAATATGCAAACATGCTTATATAAGGAGGATTAAATGTCCTTTACTATTAACATTGGTGATTCTGCACCGGATTTCAAACTTACGGCAACCAACGGTAAAACATACAGCCTTGCAGATTTTTCAAAGAATCCGTACCTTGTAATATTTTTCACATGCAACCATTGTCCCTATGTAATAGGATCAGATGAGACAACAAGACAGACCGTTTTGAAATATAAGCCTCTGGGAGTTGAATTTGTGGCGATTAATTCGAACAGTCCGAATACATACGAAGAAGATGATTTTGAGCATATGGTTGAACGGATGGAAAAAAACCGTTTTCCGTGGATATACCTGCATGACAGGGATCAGCAGGTGGCGCTTGAATACGGAGCCCTGCGAACCCCTCATTTTTTTGTCTTCAACAGTGAACTAAAACTTGTATACACCGGTAGGGGGGTCGACAACCCTAGGGAAACTGAAAAAATGACGGTAAACGACCTTGAAGTAACACTTGATTCACTTGTAAACGGAAGGGCAATTGAAATTGAAGTGACAAACCCTGTCGGCTGTAATATCAAATGGAACGGAAAAGCTGCATCATGGATGCCCGCAGAGGCCTGCGATCTGGTACCGCAGCATAAGAGCCTATAATTCCGCCTTCAGCACATCACCAAGAGTTTTTACCGCTGAGCGGATAACATCGGCCTCGCTCATTGTGAAATTAAGACGCATTGTCGCCAGGCCCTTACCTTTTTCCGTATAGAAAAACCTGCCCGGCACATAGGCAACGTTCTTCTCTATAGCCTTCCAGTAGGTCTTTTCAAGGTCCATCCCTTCCGGGCCTTCAGCCCATATAAACATTCCGCCTTCAGGTTTTGAGAAAGTGAATCCTGCAGGAAAATATTCATCAAGAGCTTCAAGCATGGCCCTGTGCTTCGGCCGGTAAAGCTCAATAATTCTTGGAATCTGTTCCTTAATATAGCCCCCCTCAAGATATTCGGCAGCTAAAGCCTGACCGAGGGTCGAACTGTGCAGATCAACACCCTGTTTTATAATAATGAGCCATTTCTGGATGGACTCAGGGGCTGCACAGATTCCCAGCCTCAAACCGGGAGCCAGCACCTTTGAAAGAGTAGTTATATATACGACATTTTCAGGTGCAAATGTCTTTATCGGAGGCAGCACCTCACCGGTATATCTGAGGTTACTGTAGGGGTCATCTTCAATCAGCAAAGCGCCGTACTTAATGATAATTTCAGCAATTGCTTTCCGGCGGGCAAGAGTCAGACTGCGTCCCGTCGGATTCTGAAATGTAGGAACTGTATAGATAAATTTAATTTTATGTTTCTTAAGGGTATTCTCCAGAGATTCGGGAATAAGACCTTCCTCATCCATCTCCATGCTGACAAACTCCGGCTGATAGGGACGAAAGGCCTGAATGGCACCGAGATAGGTTGGTGCTTCAACAGCTATCTTATCACCCTTGGAAATGCAGACCATGCCCAGTGCATCAAGGACTCCCTGAGAGCCGCTTTGAACAATAATCTGCTGCGGAGAAGCAGTAATTCCACGATCTCCGAGATAGCTGCTTAAAACCTCGCGCAGCGGAGCAAAGCCTTCGGTAAGATCATACTGGAACGCTGCAGGACCGAATTTGGAGAGCACGCGATCTGAAAGCTCTTTCATAATCTCCATGGGAAAACTTTCCGGTGAAGGAATACCGCCTGCAAGCGAAACCATTCCCGGCTGCCCGACAACCTTGAGAATTTCTCTTATGGCACTGGCACCCATCGATTTAGTTCTTTCAGCTAGTATATTTGTAAAGTCCATGGTCCTCTCCTATTACAGACATGATATTTGAAATTTCAAATAAAGATCAAGCAACAATACATAGAATAATGACGGGCACAGATTAATAATTTATAATCAGCCTATGGATTATACAACTGCAATAGAAGAAAGAACCTCTGTACGAACCTTTGCTGAAAGAACTCTTACAGAGAATCACATAAATCTTGTGAAAGATATTATCAATAAGTCGGCACAGGCTCCCGATTTTCTGGACTGTGAGGTCAGTCTCAAATTCATAGATCTGCAGAGTTCCGGGGTTTCCCGAAGCAGCCGCCTGGGGACATACGGAATTATTAAAAATCCTCAGGGATTTATAGCTGCGGTATGCAGTAATGATGAATATTCCATGCTGAAAACAGGCTTTGTGCTGGAAGATGCTGTACTCAGGCTATCTGAGGCAGGAATAGGAACATGCTGGCTGGGAGGAACGTTTAAACGTAAATCCTTCATGGAGGCGGCTGAATGCAGAGGTGATAATTTTATTCCGGTTATTTCACCGGTCGGTTATCCGGCGGAACGAAAATCTATGGCGGATAAAATGGTACGCGGTGTCGCACGCTCACATACACGGAAAAATTGGGAAAGCCTTTTTTTCTCAGCTGATTTTAATTCACCTCTCGAAAAGGAAACTTCCGCCGAACTCAGCGGCCCGCTGCAGATGGTTCAGCTTGCCCCGTCTGCATCAAACAAACAGCCGTGGCTGCTGCTCGTTTCAGAAGATAAAAAGGATGTGCATTTTTACCTTGATGAAAATCCGGGCTACAATAAAAGTATTGGATACAGTATCCAGCACATTGATATGGGAATTGCCATGTGTCATTTTGAACGAGGCTGTACAGACCTCGGGCTTTCAGGTAACTGGAATTCGAATAATCCCCTTCTACCGATGCCCCGAGATAATGTGAAATATATTTCTACTTTCAGCCTAATTTAATCGAAGCGTCCCAGTTTAACCGAAAGAACAGCAAGTCCTGAGGATAGGTCTTCTCTCTGAACAACAACATCATCGGGCACCTGGAGTTTGATTGGTGAGAAATTCCAGATTCCTTTGATTCCGGCAGCAATAAGGTTGTCCGCCGCTTCCTGGGCTGCTTCTCTCGGAACAGTGATAATTCCAAGTTTAACATGCATCCTCAAAGCAAGATCTTTAATCTGCTCTATAGGAAGTACTTTTTTTCCATGAATTGTTTTTCCGATAACTGAAGGAGAACTGTCGAATGCCGCGACTATATTCAGACCATGATTCTGGAAACCGTTGTAACCCAGGAGGGCGGAACCCAGAGCACCCGCTCCGATAAGGAACGCGTCAGTGAGATTATTCCAGCCTAAAAATTTATTGATTGTAGAAATAAGTTCATTGACCTTGAAGCCTTTTTTAGGCTTACCGATGATTCCTGTATGTGCAAGATCCTTTCTTACCTGTATCGGTTTAAGAAACAGGACTTCAGAAAAATCGGTAGTGGAAATCCACTCTTTACCTTCCCGTTCAAATTCTTCAAGTACTGTCAGGTACAACGGCAGTCGTCTGACTGAAGGCAACGGAACGCTGGTTTTAAGGAACTCATTCTCATTCTCATTCTCATTCAATGTAGTCACTCTCCATCTAAGAAATCATATTCTAACATAGTCTTGAATTTCGATCAATCTTGACAATTTTTATTCATATTATGGTAAATAATACCATATCGATATATTTTTACCAAATTAATTCTGAGAATTCGAACCTGATAAAGGTCAAATCAGCCGGAAAGCCCGAAATAAGCTCCGATACCGGAGAGCAGCATCTGCACGGCAAGAGTGGTAAGTATCATTCCCATCAGCCGTTCAATTGCCTTAAGGATCCTTGTTCCAAGAATCTTTCTAATCGAATCAGAAAGGACAAGAACTAAAGAGGTAACAGCTGCGGCAATTATTATTGAAATTAAAATTGTAATAAGATGATCAGGATACTGTGCAGAAACCAGCATTACATATGCAGTAGATGAAGGTCCGGCCAGCATAGGTACAGCGAGAGGAACAATGAGAGGATCATCATCAAAACTCTCCTCCGTCCCTCCTGAACGGGCAGGAAAAATCATTTTCAATGCAATGATAAATAAAACGACACCACCGGAAATATTAAGAGCGGCCTGCTCAATATGAAGTCCGTTGAGGATATGTCGTCCGAAAAAAAGAAAGAAAATAAGTATAACAAAGGCGATCAGGCTTTCTCTGATAATGATCAAACGACGTTTTGCCGGAGTAAATTTACCGAGGATTCCCAGAAAAATTGGAATGTTTCCAAAGGGATCCATAATGAGAATAAGAGTGAGTGCTACAGTATAAATATTCATAGTCTAATCATGTATTAAATTCAATTTTAATAAAAGTCAAGGTTTTCAATTGGGTCTAAAACTGATAGTATCATTGGGCACCACTTAGTATCTATCAGGGATCATTAGATGAGAAAACTATTTTTTAATATAATAAAGCATTCTACGCTGGTAATAATAATTACCGTGATTGTAACTGCTTTTTTCGGGGTCAGCGCTTTAAGGCTGAAAATAGACCCGTCAATTGAAAACCTTATACCCGAACATAGTGAAGTAACTCAGCTGCTTCAGAAATACGGAACCGAAAGTTCGGCTGACGGGTATTTTATTGTAGCGATTTCAAGCGAAGATCCGTTTACTCTTGAAGGTCTTCAGGCTTTTGATAAAAGTATCCATGAAATAGAAACCTTAACAGGAATCAGCAGAGGAATTACTCCATTCAATGCTGTGGTTTTTACAAAGTCCGGCCGTCAGCTGAAGGTTGGAACACTCTCACCGGAAAGCCGCGCACCACAGACAGAACAGGAACTTGCAGACTTCAAGGAACTACTGGTTGATAACCCCTTCTATGCCGGCACTCTAATTTCCAGAGACGGAAAAACACTGAGCGCGGTATTCCCAAGCGAACCGCTTACAGATGAAGCCGAAGCCTTCATGCAGGAATACAGCCGGATCAGGGCGGAACTTGAAAAATACTACCGCGTATACACAACCGGAGATGTTCCTATCTCAGACCGGAGCAATACCTATCTGAGTAAAGATCTTGTAAAGCTCTTTCTTTTTGCCCTGGCCTTCATGCTCGTATCATTTTACTTCGGATTCAGATCTAAACGCTCGTTCCTTCTTCCTATATCCGTGGTCCTTGCAGGAACAGTGTGGACCCTCGGATTCATGGCCCTGATGGGTTATCAGCTTAACGTAGTCAGCCTTACAATTCCGCCGCTTGTCCTCAGTATAGGCAGCTCATACACAATACATATACTCAACCAGTATTACCGGGACGCACAGCCGGATCGAAAAGATAAACTATGGATTGTTGAAGCGACACTTCATATAAATAAAACGGTCTTTCTTGCCTGTCTGACAACAGTAGTAGGCTTCATGAGTCTGATGTTCACATCAATTGACCAGACCAAGGAATTCGGAATATCAACAAGTTTCGGTATCACAGCCTGTATGCTCCTTTCAAGCTTCTACCTGCCTGCGATGCTGTCAAAAATACGGCCTCCTACAGAGGACCAGAAGCAGAATGTCCTGACCGGAACTTTCGCTCAGAATATGGGTAAACTCGGGGACTTTGTTTACCGTTTCCGCTACATGGTTCTGGTTCTCTTTGCTGTTATTCTGGGGCTTTTCATCTACGCCTATCCGAGGATTCCATCCCAGTCCGACTATATGTCCTACTTTCCCAAAGACGACTCGGTAGTACAGGAAACAAGCTATATCCTGGAGAATGTCGGCGGTTATCAGACCATGAATGTGACAATAACAGCGCCTGCTAATGAAAAGAACTACTTCCTTCGTCCTGAGGTCCTCGAGCAGGTTTCTGACTTTGAACTCGAGATACTTGAGGATGCCGATGTGACTTCGGTGTCTTCAATCAGCTTTTATATCCGGGAACTGAATTTTCTTATGAACGGAGAAAAGGAAATACCGAGTCAGAAAGGACTCATCAGCCTGCTTTCACGGTATCTTAAACTAATAAGATCTTCTGAAGATGCAAACGATACAATCAGGCAGATGACCAATGATGATTTCTCCAGAATCACACTGACTTTTAAAATTTACAACAGCCGGAATAACCGGATTCTTGCCGAGGCGGCACTGGGTGCGCTTGTTGACAGATTCAACATAAGCATGGAAAAACACCTTAAGAACATGGATGTTGCTCTATGGTCTGTTGATCTGAGGTATCTTTACCTTTCAGAAATGCTCACCCGGGATCAGAATAAATCAATTCTTGCAGCAATTATTTTTGTGTTCATCATTGCCCTTATTTATTTCAGAAATATTGGCTTTGCTGTTCTGACCCTGACGCCTCTGTTCAGTGGACTGATGCTGAACTTTATCTGTATGGCCTTTCTGAAAATTCCGCTTGATATGACCACACTGATGGTAACGTCGATCGTAATAGGTGTAGGTGTTGATAATGCTATCCACTATAATATTCAGTTTAAAAAGAACTTTGATCTGATAGGAAAAGTAAAAGAAGCGATTAATCTCACACATATGGAAGCCGGACGGCCGATAATGCACACGACTATCTCAATAGTAGGAGGGCTGCTGTTCCTGGTACTCTCAAGTTTCAGGGGTATTTCCTATTTCGGTCTGCTAATCTGCTTCACACTCACATTTACAATGATAGGAACCCTTGTACTGCTTCCCGCATTCATAGGAAGTTTCTATAAAAATAAAGTTAAAACAGGTTCTGCTGAATAAAGTTTAGATTTTATTCAGCTATCTTACCTGTCATCCACCTTCTGCAGTACAGCTATAACAGCAAGATATATTACGGCAAGGGCGGCAACCAGAGGCCATATAAAGGCTGTTCCAATGGAATCAACGAATACACCTGAAAGAGCCGGAGTAATCGAGCTGCCAATTCCGTAAAGCATGTTCCGAAGACCATTTATTCGCCCGCGCTGGTTTACAGGAGTATGGTTGGCAACAAAAACACCTTCATTGGTCACCATTATAACCTCACCCACGGTCCATATCACTGTTGAGATCAAAAAAAGTGCCGTATTAGTCTTCAGGAAAAAGAGCATTCCGAATCCAACTGCATAGCAGAGACTTCCGTATTTTAAATTCTTCAGCGGTACATTATGTTCAAGTATCCTGAGCACCAGCGGAGTAACTATCAGGACCGTTACAGCATTAACCGACATAATAATCCCGTAAAAACCTGCACTTCCGCTGCCCATGTATTTCTGCAGCTGCAGAGGAAGTGTAAATGTATGCTGAGAGTATACAAACGAAAGAACGACCGACATCACCAGAAAGACAGACAGCACCGGGCGTTTTAGAAGTGCACTGAGAACACCGCCATCCTCAGCTCTCTCGTGACCAGAGGCTTCCATCTGCTCTTCTTCGGAAGGCATTGTCTCTGGTACCTTCAGGGCTACAAGTACAACAGCAAAAAGAGTCGTGAGCGCATCACCCCAAAAAAGCCAGTGCCGATAGCTGTTAAACAGAAACCCCGCAATTACCGGTCCGATTGAGACCCCGATATTTATTCCCAGATAAAGAAGCGACATCGCCTTCTGCCGCTGTTCTCTGGTCGTAAGATCTGTAACCATGGCGGAACCCACAGGCTGTGCAGCTCCCAGAAAAAACTGTGAAAAAATTAGCGGCCATAAGAGCCACCTGGCCTCAGGGTAAAAACCGCATAAGCCTATAGATGCTGCGCCGAGAAACTGTGCCGAAAGCATTATTTTCTTTCTGCCGGAAAAATCAGTCAGACGTCCGCCGACAAGACTTCCCAGCATTACAGCAATGACGCTCAGAGTGATTAGAAGTCCGGTTTGTTTTTCATCATAACCCAGTACCGCAGTCAGATAGAGTGTCAGGAAGAACCTGACAAAGTCACCCATACGGCTGACGATGCGACAGAAAAAAAGAATGTATACAGGGCCCGGGAGCCCCTGATAGGGAAAAGCTTTCAACAACAGTTTTTTCATTAATGTATAAAAACATAGAAATGCGCCTTTTACAAGTATCAGGGCATGGTTATAATTTCAGACATGCCATGCAGATGTGAACTTAAGAAAAAAATAAAAGCCGCGGCCGTTCCATGGATACCCGAACGTACTGTTTACATGGACTATAATGCTACAACACCGGTAGATCCGCGGGTGCTCGGCAGTTTTGAACGTGCCTGCCGCAGAACCTGGGGCAATCCGTCCAGCATACACTCTGCAGGGGTTGAAGCCTGGAAGGAAATGGAGATGCTCAGCGAAACCGCTGAGGGCTGGACCGGACGGAGTATCGACGGGTTTTACTGCTGCGCCGGAGGAACAGACGCCTTGAATACACTGATTCTCGGCTCAGCTGTTCACAGTCCGGATGCGGTCTTCATGACAGAAACAACATGCCATTCTTCAGTAAAGCATCCGCTTTTTCATCTCAAAAAAAAGAGCCCGGCAGCACCTTCCGGCTTCGGGGGCTCCGTTATTGAACTGGAAGTCGACAGCAGCGGAACAGTTAATCTTGAACAGCTTACTCATAAGCTTGGAACTCAGCTTAAGCATGGAAGAAAAAGCATACTGATAATTTCTCCAGTCAACCATGAAACAGGAGCGATCCAGCCGATTAAAGAGATTCACAGGATAACTTCGGAATCGGGTGCAGTACTGATTCTGGATGCTGTACAGGCGGCAGCCCGGCTATTACCCTCCGAATGGGCTCCTTACTGTGACGCATTCTGCCTCAGCGGCCATAAACTGTATGCCCCGAAGGGCATCGGACTTGTATGGAAACGTCCTGGGCTTAAAATAAGCGGTCTAAGATATGGAGGCTCTGCGGGGAACTCACCCTTTCCGGGCACCGAGAATGTGCCTGGTGCTGCAGCCCTTTCGGATTCAATCAGGCTTATGAAGAAAAACTTCAATGAGGAAAGCATGGTAATGACAAGCCTGATTAAAGACGGGCTGCGGATACTTGAACAGAAGGGTGTTGAGTTTATTGTGGAAAGCCCTGAAAACAGAGCTCCCGGTGTCTGCTGCATCAGTCTTAAGCAGCAGACTGATATGGAAAAGCTCATACTGGATCTCAACAGCAGGGGAATCTGTATCAGCCGCTTTTCCGCCTGTACAGGACGGCTCGACGGAGAGTCAGCAGTTTTGAAGAATATGGGCCGGAGCGGAAAAAGAGCCTCTCAGTCTCTAAGGATCTCACTGGGAAGGTGGAGCAAGCGTGAAGATTTCTTCAGACTAGCCGAAGCTTTGTTAGAAAGCAGTTAGTCATATTGCTTTAATTCCGGATTCCTAATAGATTGAACCTGATGAGAAGCCCCAAAGATCATACAGAAGAACTTCTCAACCTCAGCCCGACAGTTCTTTTCTTCAGGCTGTCGGTTCCGGGCATAATCGGAATGCTTGTTTTCGGGCTCTACCAGTTTGTCGACGGCATTTTCGTCGGACAGTTTGTCGGTCCTGAAGGAATGGGAGCAGTAGGCCTGGCCTACCCTCTTTCACTTCTTAACAATGCAGTCTCAGGCCTCATTGGCGCAGGAGCCTCTTCTGTTCTATCAAGAAGTATAGGCCGACGGGATATGGAAACCAGGCAGAGACTGTTTCCTGCAGTTTTTCTGCTTAATTTAATAATTTCCGGCTCACTATCCATCATCTCATACGTATATGCCCCATGGCTTGTGGACTTCATGGGCGGTGAAGGCCTGATGCTTGAGCTTGGTGTTATCTATATGCGGACTATTGTTATCGGAACTTTTTTCATCAACTTTGCCGCATCATCAAACATGCTTATAAGAGCAGGCGGACTGATGAAGGAGGCAATGATCTTCCTGGGGTCCGGAGCGGTACTCAACCTGATTCTTGATCCGATTCTGATAAAAACCTTTGATCTGGGAATAGCCGGAGCAGGGGCGGCAACTGTTATTTCACAGGTTGTGAGTCTGATTCTAAGTATCATTCATTTCAACTCAAAAAAAACAGTTATAAAATTCAGCCTGAATATTCGCAAAATCGACCCGAAGCACATTTCGGAAATACTTAAAATCGGATTCTCTTCAATGGCTCTTCCGGTTATGGCTATTGTTGAAATAGTTGTGGCCTACCGGCTTCTTAACATCTATGCAGAAATAAACGATGTTATTGCACTCGGAACCATATTCAAGATATTCAGTCTGCTGCTTCCGCCTGTATGGGGAATTGCCCAGGGAATGCAGCCATTCATCGGTGTTAACGAGGGCGCCGGAAAAAGGGATCGACTACTGCACGGATTCACTGTATTCACCGTTTACGCTACGGTATTTACAACAGCACTCTGGGCATTCCTTGCTTTCTTCCCAAGAACAGTTACAGGCTGGTTCATCACCGATACTGCCGTACTCGATTTGATCTATCATGCGCCCAGGATTTTCTTCTTTCTTTACCCTGTTTACGGCTTCCTGTTTAACACTCTTATTCTTCTGCAGGCAACAGGAAGAGCAAGACAGGCAGCCATTTTTGTGACATTAAGGATGCTTATATTCTTCGTACCGCCTATGCTGATTATATGTCCGACCTTCGGCGCCATTGGAGTTTGGCTGGCAAATCCTATTGCCGACCTTCTTTCAAGCATAGCGGTGCTGATAGCATTGAGGTATTACATCAAATCGATCAGACACGATCAGGTATATGCATAATTTCTCTGGGCTTGCTTCCGTTAGCCGGTCCAACTATTCCGCGTGCTTCCATTTCTTCTACAAGTCTTGCAGCCCTGTTGTAGCCTATTTTCAGCCGCCGCTGCAGATAACTTGCTGAGGCTTTCCCGGCTTCAACTACTATTGTTACAGCCGATTCCATCAGAGGGTCTCCTGCTCCGGCATTTTCAAGCATGAATTCGGAACCGTCATCCTCGGGAATGAAAATCTCATCATCGATATACTCAGGCTCACCCAGTGTCTTCACATGATCGGTTACCCTTTCAACCTCTTCCTCGGAAAGGAAGGAGCCCTGAATACGCGAGGGATTCGGATCCCATGCTGACGTAAAGAGCATGTCACCCTTGCCCAGCAGTTTGTCGGCACCGATTGTATCGAGAATAATTCTTGAGTCGGTCTTGCTTGCTACCATGAATGCAATACGCGAAGGAATGTTCGCCTTGATAAGCCCGGTGATAACATCTACCGACGGACGCTGGGTAGCCAGAACAAGATGAATACCGACAGCACGGCTCATGGCGGCTAGTCTTGAGATTACATTCTCAAGCTCCTTTCCTGTTGTAGCCATCAGATCGGCAAACTCATCGACAATGATAACTATGTACGGCAGAGGTTCAGTAGTGAGCTTTGCGTTTACAACCTTGCGGTTAAAAGACTTGATATCCCTGACGCCGAGCGAATCAAGAAGTGAATAACGTCTTTCCATTTCACAGATACAATACTGGAGAGCCTGAAAAGCCTTCTTCGGTTCCGTGATAACAGGAGTCAGAAGATGCGGAATATCATTGTACAGCTTAAGCTCAACAATCTTGGGGTCTATGAGAATGAGCTTTACCTCTTCAGGTTTCCTCGAATAAAGTATTGAGCATATAAGCGAGTTGACTGAAACTGATTTTCCGGAACCCGTTGCTCCAGCAATAAGCATGTGCGGAGTCTGAACAAGATCTATAATTCTTGCACCGCCGGTAATATCCTTTCCAAGAACTACCGGTATGGACATTTTGGACTTGCGAAGATCTTCCGCTTCAAGAATTTCCTTGAATGTAACTATGGCTCTCCGTTTATTCGGGACTTCTATTCCTACTGCGTGCTTACCGGGGATGGGAGCAACAATTCGAACACGTGAAGCGGCAAGACGAAGCGCAATATTATCTGCAAGGTTTACAATCTTCGACAGTTTTACTCCGGGAGCCGGAAGTATTTCAAACATGGTAATAACAGGGCCCTTGCTTATTCCGGTAACCTCTGCTGCAATTCTGAACTCTTTAAGGGTTTCTTTCAGAACCTCTGAAGCCGCCTTGGTATCCTCGTCAACAACCCAGTAGTTATCATCCTCAGGACTTTCAAGAAGTTCATCGATAGGAACTGAGTATTTTTTCCGTCTTGTCTTCTTTCGCGCAGGAGCTGCTTTTACCTGAGGCTCAGAGACTTCAGGCTGTACAGATTCAACAACTGCCGGCCCGGCAGATTCAGCTTTCACTTCATCATCCTGCGCCATGTCATCGGAAACATCTTCCAGCTCAAAATCAATATCTATATCATCGTCCTCGATGTCGTCTTCATCGTCTTCGATATCATCCTCTTCGTCATAGAATTCTTCAAGTTCATCGATTCCGTCCAGCTCAGAGAGCATTTCGTCTCTTTCTTCAGCACCTTCTATTTCAAGCTCAATTACACCGGAGCTGACTTCAAGTCTCGGATCAGCATCTTCTGCGTCAAAATCATATTCATCAAATTCATCAGCATCAGGGATTTTCCTGGTTTCAGGCTCGTAGCTGTCTTCAATAAATCCAAGCATTTCCGCTTCTGCCCAAACAGCTTTCGCGGCCTGCTCTATTTCAGCCTCATCTCCTCTGAGCGGGATGTCAGGATTACTGCTGAACTTTTCTTCCTTATCGCTTTCAGAAACGGCAGCAGTTTCATCAAAACTGGCAAGATCCGGATCAAGATCCAGAGGCTCTACGCTTTCTGCAAAATCAGGATGATTCAGAATATCATCATCTTCCTGAAGATCCCATTCACCTCCGGCAACGGACACAAACGAAGAATCTTCTTCTGATTCCGAGGTATCTTCTGATGCTGCATCAACAGCCAGGCCGGCCTTTGCTTCTGTCTTAATTTCGGCCTCTATCTCTGGCAGTACGAACTCTTCATCCGCATCAGGCAATACATATTCATTATCTGTTTCAGTCTCAACTTCGGCTTCCGGCAGCACATATTCATCATCATCGCCGTCCTCATCATCGTCCGCCGCAGAAATCAGCTCGGCAATTTCATCAGCATCATTTTTCAACGATAGAGGAGCAGTGGCTCTTACTGCTTCAGTAGATATGTGCTCCGGGTCAGTTGTTTTTTTCCGGACAAAAGCTCTTCTTTTAACAGGCCTGCCGAAGCTGAGAATAAGTATCATAGCCAGAATTTCCGCTAAAAACAGAAGTCCGAGGATAAGCGAGCTTCCTCGAAGGCCGAAATTTCTCAGCATGTAATCTATTGCGGGGGCTGAATCTGAATAATCAAGAACCCTGACAAGAAGAGCAAGCGTTAAAAATGCAGGAATTGAGAAAATAAGAACTGCAAAAACTCTGGGCTTCAAATAGTCAGCCGCAATCAGAACCGCGCACATCATAAAATAAACAGGCAGATACAAAGCGGTTATATTGAAACTTTTATAAAGAAACTCGCCGGTCAGATATGCCCCGGGAATACCGACAGGTCTGGCCTGTACGGCTGAAAGTAAAGAGAATAGCAGATACAGCCCTGCGGCAGTTATAATCAATGCTGGCAACAATCTGAAGGCTTTATTCTTCAAAACATACTCCTCATCAGTAGATTATCGGATAATCCCTCCCGGATTCTGAGTATAAATTAAGGATAGCAGGCAATTCGCCTTTAGTTAGAGCAGGAAAAAGCTGATTACTGCAAATGGAATAAGATAGAAGCTGAAATAATGCAGTTTATCCTTTTTGATGACAGAAAGAAGAAAAAGCACTGACAGATAGCCTACAATAAAGGCGGAAAGCCACCCTGCAATTATGGCAGAAGCCGATACATCGCCGGTAAGTTCTCCGAAATCTTTAAGTTCAAGCAGCAGAGCCCCGCCGATTGCAGGTATTGAAAGAATAAAAGAATATTCTGCTGCCTTTTCCCTGCTTATACCCGAAAAAAGCGAAGCGACTATGGTCATACCGGATCGGGAGATGCCGGGAAAAACGGCAATTCCCTGGGCAATTCCTGTGATAACTGCTGTTTTAGGCCCGATTTTATCATAGCCGTGGCCCTCAGTTTTTATCAGTTTTGTGAGAATCAGAATCAGAGCTGTAAAAAGAAAGAGTACAGAAACAATTTTGGGCCTGTCCGCAAAACCCAGCCCTTCGATAAAAAATCCAAGAGCCGCTGTGAAAACACTTGCTCCCAGAACAACCAGAACAAGCCTGAGGTTTATATTATCTTCAGGCTTTTTTTTCCCGGTTACAAGGCGAAACAGAGAAACCAGAATTTCACCGATTACCTTTCTGAAAACTATAATAACAACTGCAAGTGTGGCGGTGTGCAGGATAATATCAAAAAGAACAGGAACATCTCCCAGACTCATAAAATTCCTGAAAACAACCAGATGGCCTGAACTTGATACAGGCAGAAATTCGGCAATGCCCTGAAGGGCTCCAAGCAGTATAGATTGCAGTATAGTCATAGGTACTCCAGTTATTATTCAGTATCATCCGCAGTTGCAGTCAGAAAAGGAAAAAACATTTCTCTCACCGCCAGAGGCGTGTTTTCAAAATAGAGCATTCCATAAACTGCAGATGCAGTCAATACTCTCTTTCCGTAATCATGGGTTTCAAGCACGGGCACAGCCTCGAACAGCAGATCATAGGGCAGTCCGTACAGGTTTTTCTCCCATCCCTTAACTCTGCCGGGACCTCCGTTATAGGATATCACGGCTGCGGGAATATTTCCGACGTAGCCGATTAACCAGTTGAAATACCAGGAACCGAAAAAGAGGTTGTCCTCTGGATTGTACAAATCATAGTCATAGACTCCTGTCCGCCAGGCCATTTCTTCTGCAGTGGACGGCATAAGCTGACAAAGACCTATTGCCCCGGAACGTGACACAATGTCCGAATCAAAGCCGCTTTCTTTCCAGACCAGACCTGATAGAACCTCAACAGGGATCGCCTGCTGCTCTGCAGCCGTTCTTATTTCCCGGCTGTAAGCCTCCGGATACAGCCGTTTAAGTCCTTCAACAGTAAGTTCCCCGGGATACTGATACATAAGCCTGATTGACTCGAGATACAGCCCTGCCTCACAGAAGCTGTCGGCAACATAAATGAACAGCTTTTCGGAGAGTATATTTCTATACTTCCGGACGACCGCTGCAGCCCGCGAGTAGAGCCGAAATTCAATATATCCTATGATGAAAGCCTCAGCATCACTGTACAACAGAGGTGATGGATCCGTGTCCTTAGGAATTTCCGGAAGATTTCCCGTTCCGAGTAGACTATAGTATGAACTTGAATATTTAGTTGAAAAAACACAGGGCTCAATCCAGCCCATATCCGCAGCCCTTTCTGATATATAACGACAGCGGTCATATATCTCTGCCGGACCGGAAAGTTCCAAAATCTTTGCAAGATCCTGCAGAAGCTGCCAGCTGCGGGCTGTTGTAAGCGCTGTGACCAGCCGCTCAAGCACATCCGAGTAGTAATCAGGCTCATCCCATTCCGCAATGTATTCTGATATCTCTGCAGCCGCGGAGGCAGGGTTTTGTCTGATTTTCAGATCCATATAATACCAGAGGCGTCTGGGATCTTTAAAAAGAGAACCTTCTTCCGCAGATGATGAAAGAAACGAAAGAGCATCAGAATAGTAACCAGCCCGTCTTGAGAGTCTGGCAGCGGTAAAATAATATTCACGGCTTTTATCCGGATCGGAGCCGGCCAGGCTCTGTGCCGCATCCCTGAAAACAAGCCGCCCGCTTACTGCCCTGCCGTTCATGATATAGCAGCTTTCAAGCTCTTTATCCAGAGCATTCAGAGAACCGGAAGCAAACGGTATTCTGGGATTTTCATAAAAAGCCTGTTCCAGCCTAACCAGAGCTTCCCGGTATTCGCCCTTTGCATATAAATAACGGCCGGAGAAGAGCGCCTCCATTCCGGGAAAATATTCCAGCGGAGACTCCTCCTTCTGCAGAAGGTAGTCCCAGGCTCTCAATATTAATGAAGAATCTGAAACTTCCATAAAAAGGCTGACCCATTTATTGCTCCAGCCTGGAGCTGCGAGCCTGTATGCGGTAACAGCCTGAAAAAGCTTCAGTTCCTCATCACTGCAGTACTCGGAAAAACCCGCAAGCGATTCAACAGCAGCCTCTACCTCTGAGTCGCTTCGGGACCAGTAGAGAGTTTCAGCAGCCTGCCGCCTTATCTCATATGATTCAGGGAATTCCCCGCTTGCAATTGAGGAATAGAACAGGGCATCTTTCCAGTTTTCCGCGTCAGTATCTGCTTTGAGAGTTAAAAGAGCCGCCTGCTCCCGGATAAACCCGCTCCCCTCATACCAGGCGTGCCTGGCAAGCATCGAAGAGATTCGGTATTCTCCGTTATCAAATAAACGGCATGCAAGATAATAGGCCCCCCGAGGATCAGTCGCCGAGATCTGATCTTCACTGATCTCAAGAGCTCCGACAGTCCCATCCTCAATGGCAGCCCTGATTACATTTTCATCATAGGCGGCCAGTTCTTCATAACTGCATGAGCTGAATATTATCAATGTCAGGAGTAGAGATAGGGTAAATATCTTATACATTACAGAGAGAGTATAGCTCAGTTCTCCGGAATAAAAATATCTGTTCCAGCGTAAATCAAATCAGGGTTTTTAATTCTGTTTGTTTCCGCAATTATCCCATATAGCCAGGGGGTTCTGTAGAAAGATATTGAAAGGTTCCAGAGATTATCTCCCCACTTGAGTCTGTACCATACACCGCCGCCGCTGCCGACCGGAGGAACCCCGTCGGAAGAAGTCCTTTTTGCTGCAGAGGGAGCAGTGTCCTGCACAACAGTTTTCTCAGGCTCAGGAGCTTTCTCAGCTGCGGGAACTTTCGGCTCTTCCTTTACAACAATTTCAGGCTCTTTTTTTTCAGGCTCGGTATATGCAGGTTCTGCAGGTTCAGGTTTTTCCGCTTCCGCAGTCTTACCCGCATCCTGAACTGTCTTTTCAGTTCCGGCCTCCAGAGGAGGAACAGCTTCGCCGCCGGAATTTCTGAGGAATAGGAATGCTCCTATTCCAAGGATGAGCAGAATAAGTATTATCACGATAAGAAGAACCGGAGACTTTTTCCCCTTCTCTGGTACAGAACCTTCTTCAGTTTCATTATCTTCACTGCTGTAATAGTCATCAGGAAATCCTTCATACTGAAACGGCTTATCTTCTTCGTCTTCAGATTCATCGCTTCCAAATGCATCTGAATCAGGTTCTTCACTATCAAAAGCATCAGAACCGAGTGCGTCAGCATCATCATCAAAAGAAAAATCTTCATCAAAATCTGTATCTGCTTCGGTATCGAAACCGGCATCAAAGTCTTCTGAGAGCGGTTCCTCAGAATCGCTTTCGAAAACATCTTCATCAAGTCCGGAGGTATCCAGTTCATCATCATCAAAACTGAAATCAATTGACTCCTCTTCTTCAGGCTCGGGAATATCACCGAACATGGAGTCTTCATCAATTTCAAAATCCGGAGTTGTGAAATCCTTTTCTTCAAGTGATTTCAGGCTGACACTGAGACTCTGCCTGTCTCCCGTTGCCATGTCTCCGGCCTGTGCATTAAGGTTGCCTTCATCATCTACACCGACAATAAGCTCAATTGAAGGCTCTTTCTTTGCAGAAGGTTTGATATCTTCAATAACCAGGCTGCCGACATATTTAGCATCAGCAAGAGCCTCGCCTTCACCCTCGTACAAATCAATCTGTACACTTTCCTGGTCATCATTAACAGTAGTGAGTATCAGCTTCTTTTTTTTACTGTCCGAACGCCCCATAACAGGATAATATGTTCCGTCAGCAATTTTTATTCCTATAGTAGATTCTTCCATAAATGAATACCTCTATTAAGCGTATGATCCGCCTATTTGTTTGTCAATAATTTTTATCTAACTTGACATTTACATTATCAAACACAATAATGAACCATGCTTGGTCTTGAATCGTATGTAATAATACCGCTCATGGTTTCAGTTGCTGCTATTATTATCGTCCTCTTAGCCATAAAAGGTAGAAAGAATTCTAAATCATATTCAAAACTTGAAAAAGGAAAGGCTAACGACCGTTCCGCTGTAGTAAAAGAAGCCCAGAGAAGGCTTGCCGCCAACCCCAAGGATCCCGCAGCACTGCTTTACCTTGCTGAGATGTATTATAACGACAAAAGCTGGGAAAAAGCCTTCAAACTGTTCGACATGCTGCTTGAGCTTTGCGCAACAGATAAAGAACTCGATGAGTTCTCAATAACTCTCAAACACGCTGTTTGTGCCCTGAATACAAAACAGTACAAAATAGCATACAAGGGCTTCATGCTTGCGAGGACCGTCAATTCCGACGAATTTATAATAAATTACAACCTCGGCTATCTGGAATACATGAGGAAAAACTACGAAAAAGCCGTAGGATTTCTAAATCAGGCTAAATCACAGAAAGCCGATGATCAGAACACCTATAAGTATCTGGGGCTCAGTCTCTTTAAAATGAATAAATACACCGATGCATCTGAGGTTTTGAAAAAAGCAATAGAACTCGACGGTGAAAACAAGGAACTGGTTTTCTCTCTGGGAGAATGCTATTACAATCTTGGACAGTCTGATGCAGCCCTCCGAATATTCGGTTCGATCAGAACTGACAGCAAATACGGGGCCCACGCATGTATTTATGCGGGAACCGTATCAATGAAATTCAGGAATTTTGATCAGGCTGCGATGTATTTTGAACTGGGACTTAAAAATCCCGGAATCAAGGCTGAAGTAGCCCTGGAACTGAGATACAGACTTGCAAACTGCTATATAAAAGCCTCTAAAATATCCGATGCTATCAAACCGCTTCAGCAGATATACGAAGTTAACCCAAATTACAAGGATACCGCAGCTCTGCTTAAAAACTATGGTGAACTCAACCAGAACTCAAACCTGCAGCTGTATCTAATGGGAGCAATGCCTCAGTTTGTAAGCATGTGCAGAAAACTCACATCCGAGTTCTTTCCAAAGACTAAGATCAAGGTAATGGAGATCTCAAAACAGCAGAATGAATATGTCGATATGCTTGTTGAGGTAGTAGCTCCAAAATGGGAAGACATCGTGCTATTCAGGATGGTACGCTCCTCAGGGCAGACCGGAGAACTCATAGTCAGGGATCTGTATGGAAAGATCAAGGAAACAAGAGCCGGCCGGGGAATCTGCATTTCAGCCGGTTTCTTCTCTACCGGAGCCAAGAATTTTGTGGAAGCCCGTCTTATAGACCTGATAGAAAAGGAAGATCTGGTTAAAAAACTTGAAAGAATTACTGTTTCGGTCTAATCAGAAGCAGATTGCGCTCTTCCTCCAGGAATGGCACCTCCACCCCGTTTACTGAAAAACCTTTGCTTATGCCGCAGCGCTTCAAGTCCGCCTGAACTGAATCCATTCTGCCCTTGTATGCGGCAATTGTACCTTCCGGCTTTGTAATCCGCAGCAGTTCACCATAATACTCCGAAAAGTCCCTGAAGGCTCGAAGCACCGTAAGATCAAAAGAATCATGAACCTCTTCGATATTGCTTTGAACAACCTCTACACGATCAACCAGCCTCAGAACTGCTGTGGCGCTTCTTAGAAAACCGGCTTTTTTACCTGATCGCTCGATAAGTGAAAATTTAAGCTCAGGCATCATTACAGCAAGTGGAATACCCGGAAATCCGCCTCCAGAACCCACATCTGCAACTCTCTCTGCCTGAATATTCTTAAGAATATTCAGCGGGGCAAGAGAATCAAGCAGATGCCTGATTACCAGCTTGTCCCTTTCAGAATCGGCTACCAGATTCATTTTACGGTTCCAGAGTTCTATCTCAGCAATATAAGCCACAAGCTGCTCAAACTGCCTTTCACTGCATTCTATACCAAGCCTGTTAAGCCCCTGTTCAAGCAGACTATTCATTATTTTTCCCAAGCATTACCAGAAGCACTGCTATATCTGAGGAGCGCACCCCCGAAATTCTTGAAGCCTGACCGACGGAAACAGGGCGGATATTTCTGAATTTCTCAATCGATTCCTTCGATATTCCGGATAATCCGTCATAATTAAAATCTTCGGGTATTTTAAGATTCTCCATTCTTTTAAAGCGGTTTATCTGCTGCATCTGACGGTCGATATATCCTTCATACTTTATATCAATAGCAGCCTGTTCCAGCCACTGACGGTTGCGTTCCGACAGCTCGGGTTCTATATCTATCAAATCTTCCGGGTTGAAATCAGGAATCCTCATCAGTTTTTCAAGGGTCTCACCCAGCCTGTCTTTGAAGCGTTCCGCCATTTCAGGTGTCTTCTCAATATCAGCCTTTTTTATTCTGCGCTGGTTTAAAAGTTCCTTTATTTCATCAATCCCCTGACGCTTTTCGGTAAGACGAGCCATTGCCTCTTCAGTCTGCAGACCGGCGGCGTACCCCTTCTCCGTGAGCCGCATATCAGCAGTATCATGGCGCAGGCACAGGCGGTACTCGGCTCTTGATGTAAACATCCGGTATGGTTCCTTTGTACCAAGGGTAACGAGGTCATCAATTAAAACACCGGCATAGGCTTCTGCCCTGGAAAGAACAAGCGGCGCCCTGCCCTGCAGATACATTGCAGCGTTTATTCCTGCAATCAGCCCCTGGCAGGCAGCTTCTTCGTAGCCAGAAGTACCGTTAGTCTGTCCGGCCGAAAAAAGCCCCTCGATCCTCTTTGTCATAAGAGCCGGGGTCAGCTGGGTCGGCTCGAGATAATCATACTCTACAGCGTAACCCGGACGCATAACTTCAACATGCTCAAGGCCGGGAAGTGTTCTCAGAAAGGCTTCCTGAACAGTCTCCGGAAGCGAGGATGATATACCGTTAAGGTACATTTCCTCGGAGTTCAGCCCCTCCGGCTCCACAAATATCTGGTGCCGCTCACGCTCCGGAAACCTTACGACCTTGTCCTCAATGGACGGGCAGTATCTGGGGCCGGTACCGACTATCTTACCGCCGTACAGCGGTGATTTATCCATGTTTGCACGGATTATTTCATGTGTTTTTTCGTTTGTATATGTTATATGGCAGCTCTGATCAGGACGCTGTACTGCATCATTTTCGAATGAAAAGGGCAGCATTTCCGAATCGCCGGGCTGAACTTCAAGTTTGCTATAATCAATCGATGAGGAAGCGACCCTGGCGGGCGTTCCGGTTTTTAGACGCCCGACAGTGAATCCGAGCTTCCGTAACGAAAGGCCAAGGCCCAGTGCTGCAGGCTCGCCAAGCCTGCCTGAAGAGGTTTCATAGTCCCCAATGAAAATTTTACCCTCCATGAAGGTTCCGGTGGTCATTACCACGGTCCTGGCACGGAAGCGTCGGCCCCGCTCGGTAATTACGCCCTCAATCCGGTTTCCGGCACTGTTCAGAAGAAAATCGGTAACTGTATCCTGGAAGGGATGAAGATTTTTCTGAGTTTCAACCGTATCCTTTGCGTAGCGGTTGTACATGAATTTGTCAGCCTGCGCACGCGGAGCCTGTACTGCAGGTCCTCTTCTTCGGTTAAGTATGCGAAACTGTATCATTGTACGGTCTATCAGCCGTCCCATTTCACCGCCGAGAGCATCGATCTCACGAACGATATTGCCCTTTGAGAGCCCGCCTATCGAGGGGTTGCAGGACAGCCGTCCTATTGCATCAAGGCTCTGCGTAATAAGCATTGCTTCAAAGCCCATTCGGGCAAGGGCAAGCGAGGCCTCTATTCCGGCATGTCCGCCGCCTATAACTATTGCGTCAAAATCCCAGTCTTTCAAATTATTTACCTACACAAAAATTGGAAAACATATTGTTGAGTATATCAACAGAACTAACTTCGCCGGTTATCTCACCAAGGGCATCAAGTGAAGCCCGCAGCTCCATGGCGGCTATATCAAGAGGCATACGGCCTTCGGCTGTTTCCGCGGCCTTGCCGAGGGAGGCCGAAGCCCTTACAAGCAGATCATACTGCCTCTGTGAATCAACTACCGTATCGCCGTCAAAACTCCTGCTTCCGCAGGCTGCGTTAAGCAGTGCCTTCTCAAGCTCGGGAAAGCCTTCACCTGTAACAGAGCTTAAAGCGATGAAACCGTCGGGGACCTTTTTACCCGTGTTCCCGCTTTCAGCAAGATCAGTCCGGCTCCAGACTTTTATGGTCTTACGGTCTTTTTCAAAACTCTCTATACGGGTCCGATCCTCGTCGCTGATTCCGCTTACTGAGTCGACAAGATACACCACAATAGCCGAACCTTCAATGACCCTTCCGCTGCGCCTGATGCCTTCTGCTTCTATCGGATTATCCGAGTCGCGGAGGCCTGCAGTATCATAAACCCTCATTGGAATACCATCTATGGTAATCCAGGATTCGATATAATCCCGGGTTGTCCCGTGAATTTCGGAGACAATAGCCCGGTCTTCTTTGAGAAGGAGGTTGAAGAGTGATGATTTACCGGCATTAGTTCTGCCTGCAAGTGCAACAGGTACCCCTTCACGGTAGACCTTGCCTACAGAATAGCTGTCTGCCAGCCTGTCTATCTCCGCCCTTATTGCAGTTACATCTTCAACCTTAAGCGGATATTCTGCAATCTGCCCGTCAAGTTCATCCTCAGGGTAATCGAGAAGAAGTTCTACAGAAGAGAGCATATCGACAATATTCTGCTTATAGCTGTTTATTCTGGTCTCAAGCATTCCGGCAAGCCTGTTTACTGCCAGATTGTGGGCGCGGATTGTTTTTGCAGTAACAATCTCGTGCACAGCCTCAGCCTTGGTCAGATCGAGCTTGCCGTTGACAAAAGCCCGCATGGTAAATTCTCCCGGTGCGGCGTCGCGGAATCCTGTCCTGCGCAAAATGTCAAGGATGGCTGAAACAGCAGGAATTCCTCCATGGCAGGAGATTTCTGCACTGTCTTCACCGGTAAAGCTGTGCGGTGCGCGGAATACCGAAATAAGGACCTGGTCAGCCTTTTTACCTGTTTGCGGATCAATTATATATCCATATACAACTGAATTACCTTCCGCAGAGGCAAGCTTGTCAGAGGCGGAGAAAACCTTTGCCGTCATCTCAATTACCGATGTTCCGCTAGTCCGGATTACAGCAAGTGCGCTTTCCTCCCATCCCGTGGCAAGTGCGGCAATGGGTTCATCAGTGGTATATTCAAGTTCATTCATACTGTTACAGAATAATCAAAAAACTGCTGATTATCAATCATGGTACTTAACACAGAGACTGACTGGGTGATAGTATTTTTATATGAATATACTTCCGGGAGCCGAAAGGCCGCTTATCTTTGCACACAGGGGATATTCTTCAATTGCCCCTGAAAATACTCTGGCTTCTTTCAGTGAGGCCCTGAACCGCGGGGTTCCCGGCGTTGAGCTGGACATCCATCTTGCGGCTGGCGGTGAACTTGTAGTTACCCATGACGACAACCTGAAAAGGGTTACAGGACTTGATAAAAAAGTCGAAAACACCGATCTTGCCGAGATTAAGAAGCTCGATGCGGGCGGCTGGAAGGATGCCGGGTATTCAGGCGAGCGGATTCCTCTCCTTGAAGAAGTTTTTGATCTGCTTGGCGACAAGGTCTATTACGATATAGAAATTAAATCCCGCATGCGCAGTGAATCGGGTATCGAAAAAAAGCTCTATGAGCTGATTAAACAATACAAGCTCAATGAAAGATGCATAGTCTCATCCTTCAACCCACTTCCGCTGAAGTATTTCAAAAACTACAGCAAGGAGGTACCGACAGCTATTATCTACTGCAACGATGACGAGCTGCCCTGGTACCTGAGGCTTGGTGAGGGAAAGTGGATTGGAAATACTGATATACTGAAACCCGAACACGTTAAGGTCAACAGCCTTTCGATGTTCTTCAATAAAAGCATTGGAGGAAGGCCTGTACTGCCATGGACTGTGGATGATCCTGAAATTGTGAAAAAGCTTATTTCAAAGGGCGTGGACGGAATCATCTCAAATGACCCGTCCGTATCATGTGCGTCGGTTACGGCAGCTCGTTGACGAGTTTTTCGCCGTAAATCTTTCCAAGACTGTTGAATGCTGCAGAGATTGTACCGGCGTTGTTTCCGCCTATGGCCCTCTTCTGTTCAGACGAACTGAAAAGAATTTTACCGGTTGCCAGTTCTACAGCCTTGAGACTGCCGGTTACTTTTACAGTAAAAGCTCCGTTGCCTTCTTCAAAACTGCTTATCTCGGCTGTACCGAATATCATGCGGTCGTAGCTGTTTCCATACTGGGCGTTCATCATATTGATAAGTTCAGAATCGTTAACTGCCGTCATCCGGTAGTCTACCGGAACCACATACACATCAAAGCCGGCAGCCGACAGTTCAGAGAGGATTCCGGCGGCCGTGTCGGTTTTATCCAGAGGATTTCCGCTGCGATCAACATCCATTACCATTATGCAGGTTGGAATCTCCACAGCCATTGAGAATACATTGTACTCAAATACATAGCGTTTATTATTAACTTCCTGTTCCAGACCGTCCACATACTTCAGCAGTTCGAATGGAACGTCTTCAAGCGGTTCCACAAGAGCACGCATATCAAGAAAGAAGGTAATCTTTTCCTTTCCAACAAACCCCGGTGCCGGAGAATTAAACTCAAAAACACCGTCCGCTCCCGTCAGACCGGTAAAAGTCTTCACTGTTTTTCTGCCGTTTGTACGCATTTCCTTATAGCTGACAGTCACAGGCAAACCTTCAAGAGCCTTGCTTCCGCCGGTAAGTTTAACCTTGAAAGACTCGGGGAAACTTCGGTTTATATATGTCCCTTCAGGTGCAGACACTGGTTCAATCTCTATGCGGTTTATAGCCTGCTTAGCTTTGTTTATATTCCGTTCAAATTTGATCGCTGAATTCTCAAGCTCTGAGGTTGACGCAGCCATTGCCGCCTCAAGAAATTTTACTGCAGCACGGTAGTACCTTTCTTCGGAAACAAGGGCATCACCCTCGGCTTCGGGACCTGAAATTGCCTCCTGCTTCTCTTTAAACAGAGCCTCCAGACGATCCTTTTCTGCCTTAAGTGCGGCTTTTTCATATTCAACAAGAACATGAACATCCACACCGTCTCCTGACTCATCTATCCAGACTTCCCGAATTTTCATCCCTGTAATACGGGCGGATGAGTTCTCTTTAATTACGGCTTTGATTTCAGATTCATATTCACCGTAGGCATCACGAAGTTCAAGACTGGAATCGGAACTGATATTAACATCAAGATAACGTGTGATATCTGAAAGTATTATTGATGATGCCTGCTCAAAGGCAAGTCCGGTATCCCCGTCAGCATCAGAGCCTATTCCTGTAAAATATACAAAGTCAGAATCATCGGCCGGAGGGCTTGTAACCCAGTCCGGAGCTCCTGATGTAGTTGCACAGGAGAAAATGAGAATAACTGCAAGTAGTGAAACGGCTCCTTTAATCAGTTTTTTTATCATAAGCCTACATTCCTGTATCGAAGGTGATTGAATTTCTCCGCTGCATTACAAGTGTCAGGTTTTCAAGCCCGGGTATCAGCTCAGCAATATCATAAATAAGATCTTCAAGTATACCGATATCACCAATCAGCGAAACTTCATAGATTGTTTCCTCCGGTGAATAAGACAGACGCTTGATATTTTTAACCTTCTTCTCAACTTTCTTTGAAAAATCTCTCATAACACCGGAGTCCGGAGTATTTACTACATAGAGTGTGTACTTGAATCCGGAAGAAAGAGCCTTAAGAGTTTCCTCTTCGGCACTCGCTACTGCTGCAGACATTCCCTTGAAAGCTGCGGATGTTACAGCATTATTAAGAGCATCTGACTCTGAAACAGTGCTGAAAGCAGGAGGATTTGTCTGGTAGACCGCCGAACCCCGCCCGATAGCAGTTGAGGCATCAAAACAGTTGAGGGTAACGGAGGCTGTACCGTAATATTTGCCGTCTTTTGTACTGCTGCTTGTATCAAGAGCAACTTCAATATAGATATCGGCATTCAGTTTGTGGGCGATCCACTGTATGACACTTACTGCTTCACCTGTCTCTTCCTCGTAAACAAGCCTCTGATCGCTTTTAATCCTCTCTATCTGATTAAGATCTATGTATTCAATGCCCTGCTGCTCAAGATACCTGTTTGCACTTGCCACCGCTGCCCTTGCCAGATATGGATCACTTTCTGTTTCATCATTGAAATAGACCATATAGGTCATTTCAGACAGATATTCCTTTATCACTGCCAGTTCATATGGAGTAACAGATACTTCGGAAGGAACAGTCTCGGGACTTGAGGTTCCTGAAGCGCTGTTTCCTGAGGAGGGGGTATTCTCTTCAGCAGAACCTGCTGCAGCATCAGCTTTTACTTGAGGAGCTTTCTGATCGTTTAATACGTAGACCTTGCCTGAAGTACCATCGACCTGACCGCCGAAGATATCTCTGGAGATCAGCAGATCAGCTATGCTCTCGAGATTCATACGGACTCCAATCTGATAACTGAAGCCGGCAGACTGCCCGCTGCTTATAGTCTGCTGTGAATCTTTATAAATATAGGGAGAAAAATCGGTTATATCTGTAAGCAGGTCATCAAGTTCCTGCTTCTGTGCTTCATAAGCAGCGGTCTCAAGAAGGTCCGCGGCGGTCTGCTTAACAGCGAACATTCTGGCGTTGCGCATAGCCTCAAGCGCAGAACTGCCTTCACCGTATCCATAATAGACCGGTCTGCCGCTCCGGGCTCCCGCTTTTCCTGCTTCTGTTGTTGTACATGAAAAAATTATCGTAGAAAGAACTGCTGCAATCAGCAGAATTGCTGTTCTCTTAATGATGCTCATATTACGTATCTCCATATCTACAGTTTAAATGTAACACCCAATCCGCCAAAAATCCCGCCGAAAGACTGGACCTGGGTCAGTATATCGGGTACAAGACTGAACCAGTAAGTATATCCGCCTTCAGCAAATATTCTCATATTGTCAGAGACCATCCAGTTCACTGCAAGCCCCATAGTTCCGCCGACATGCGTGAGGTAGAACTGCTCATCATCCTGAATAGGAACCAGCCCTGTTGCCCCCAGTGAAATATTCGGCTCAATCTGCAGCCGCCCGAAGTACCACATAAACTCACCTCCGCCGTATACTGAAAGAGGAAGCCCCGGCCAGTAATTATTAGCGGTACCGACACCTACAGGCACTTCGAGTCCGACAACCGGTCTGAGGCCGTAGAAACCTCTTGATGCAGAAGTCCTGACACCGACTGCAGCCCCTGAAAATTCAACGTCTCCGATAATGTCAAACATCCCCCGTACATAGACTGAAGCATCGGCCCCGAAGCGCGGTATTTCAGTCAGCTGATCGCCTGGAAAGACGCTCTTTCCGCCGTAAAGAAGCCTTCCATAAGAGACTTCAGGCTGAACCTCACTGACAACAACAAGCCCTGAAACCTCGTTGACGGTATGGCCGCTGGAAAGCTGCCGGGGATTGATCACAGAAAACTCATCACCCTTCATTATGCCCATATCACTGCCCAGTTCAATAATTACCCTGCCGCCCGGCATAACTTCAAGAATTCCGGTTTTCAGCCTGAACTCCTCGATACTTCTAATCTCATAATCCAGCTGGGTGGCTATCGAGGATGAAGCTTCCTGAGCAGCCTCTCTCTGGCTGTCGCCGTTTCCGTAAGTATCAACCAGAAAATGGGCAATAGTCCCGGAATCCTTGACCGATATAAACGTGAACGAAGTCTGAAGCTGTACTTCCCATTCTGTACCGTCTCCGGATACAGTCGATTCATAGTAGGTAAGAACCGGAATAACTATGATAAAAGACCCTGTCAGGCGCTGAAATTCAGCTTCAGTGAACGTTTCCTCTCCCAGACGGTACTTTTCATCAACAACAAGATTCGACTCGTTAGCCTTCCTTATATACTCAGCAAATGCATCAACACTGTCTGCAGAAAGTCTGTAGCTCATTCCTTTGATATTAAACCTGCCCAGTTTGTTGAAAACGGAAACGATCTGCTGATCAACCATGCCCAGAGCCCCGGAAGGCACTGACCAGTCATAATAATTAAGAGCAAAGACGGCTATTTCCTTTTTTTCGGAAACCTCCTGTGCTCCGGCTGCTGTAGTGAGCATCAATGCAGCAGTCAAAATGAGAAGTATCTTTTTCATACACACAGCCCTTATAAATTTATTTCCGAACCGGCAGCAGTCATCGAACCGGGGTCAGAGGATCCGGCAACGCTTAAACTTTTTCTTAAAATCAGTATATCACTTATAGGCAGATTATGCCGGTTTTTATTCCGAAGAATACATTCGATTCCATTGCTGTAATCATTTATATCGACAGGAATTGACTTATCCTGATAGATAATGCTGCTGTTTTCCTCAGAAAAGACAAATGTAAACCGGTAGGCGCTTGCACCGTCCTGCATTTCCGGTTCGAGTTCAATTGTCACAGAGGAGTCAGATGATCCTGCCGGCTGAATGCTTACCAGCAGGGGCAGATTCTCTGTAACAGAATCAATAGTAAAGGAAAATTCCTCACCGGAAGGGAAAAGTACCGGAATCTTTGCAGCGCTTCCCGGATGCAGATAAAGTCTGCTGTCGGATATAAATGATTCCTCCATTATTGAAATGCTGCATTTACCGGGGCTGTCAAACCCCTCGGCAAGAACAACACTGCTTCCGAATAATTTTTCCATTGAACGGTAAAACTGCAGGGGATCCACCGCGCCCGAATCAGGACTGTTATAGATTCCGAATTCATCGGCAAGATAACTTATCCTGCTTCCGGAGAAAAGAGAAGTTATTCCGCCTCCCTGCTCTGCCTCCGAAGTTTTACTGTCTGCGCCTGCATAATTTCTGAAGGTTTCGGATGCCACCAGAATTCCATTGCTGTAAAGGGCAAGACTGAGGTACTCTCCTTCAGGCTCAACTGCAAGAGCAAGTTCCGAGTGCATTCCGCTGTTTATAAGGCCGGGCTCACTATTTAATTCATAAACTGCATTTCCTGCCCTGAATTCAGAAGAAAGGATCCCGTCAGATGATATTTTAAGATGCAGGGTATAACTTTCATCACTGCTGCGGCTGAAAAACAGGGTATCACTGCTGAACTCAGCCTCACCCCATTCCGGTATTATTGATAACATCACCGAAAAGGGCTGCAGAATTCCCCATTCCGAGGGGAGAAGTGATTCACGGAAGGACAGTCCGGATTCAGGTTCAATGAGGTATCCGAATACTCCCCGATCAACATTCAGAACAGCCTTTCCGTACATAACCGCAGCAAGGCTGTCTGAATCACGACCGGAATTAATAAAATTACCCCTGAAGTGATACAGACTTGTAAAATCGCTGTCCGGACTGAACTCCAGATCTGCCGGCAGCTGGTCCCTTTTTACATAAACCGAGACATAACGTTTTACCGACGGCTCCTCGATGCCGTTCTCATCCTCATAATCAGCGGGATTGTAAGGATACAACTCGGCCTGAAGGCGGTAGATTCCCTCGTTCTCCGGTGCCAGAAGATTTATTCTTTCAAGCCCGTTTAACAGATATCCCTCGGCAATCAGCTCATCCTCAAGCATCCACCTTACCCAGGCGGAAGCTTCAGGGCTTTCAAAATCGGCAAAGACAAGACCGCTGCTCCCCGGATAAAAAACAGGGGGGAATGTAGTAATTGTTTTAATATAAAATCCTGATTCAGAAATATAAAATACGGATCGGTCTGCAGAGAGTTCTTCATCCTGACTGTAGAGAATTATTTCCATCACATAACGCCCGGGATTCAGATTCTCAGGAATATTCAGTTCGGTATAGAAGTCATTCATGTAAGTTCCCCTGAATTCGGTTGCGAAAACCTCGACTCCGTAGGAGTCAGTTATTGCAAGAGTAACTAAATCGGAGGGGTACTGATCATCATCAAGATTGATCTCTATATCGAAAGCCTCACCCGGAGCTGTCATGGAACTTTTTATCGAAGTATTTATCACAGAGTCATCGTCATCCGAGAGCAGGCTTTCTACTGAGGAATTACTGCAGCCCGAAATGAAAATGAGCAGACTGCATACTATCCACATAAATTTTTCATGCATATTATCTGTTTCAGATTATACCGCTTTTAGATCCGGTTTTCAAATGCTTTTCAAGAAGCATATTTAAAGTTAGAATGTGCGAATGAGAGCAACCAGAGCTGTAATTCATTCATCGAATCTGAAGTTTAATTTGGAAAGTATCCGGAATCTTACCGGTAAGAGTGTGAAAATATGCATGGCGGTTAAGGCTGATGCGTATGGACACGGCGCAGAGGGAATCAGCCGCCTGGCGCGGGATTACGGTGTGGACTGTCTGGCAGTCGCAGCAGTGAGCGAAGCGGCTGAACTTCGTTGCTTCGGGATAGAGCTTCCAATAATTCTTCTGAGTCCGGCACTGCCTGAAGAAACAGAAGAGCTTCTGCAGCTTAATATTGAACCTGTAATCTCCACAGAAGCAGAGCTTATCAGGCTCTCAGAGGCTGCAGACGGGAATTCAGTAAGGGTTCATCTTAAAATTGACACAGGAATGGGCCGGATCGGATGCCACAAAGATGATGTTATCCGCCTGGCCGGGATGATCAGCGATGCACCGGGTCTTCAACTCAGCGGAGTCTGTACACATTTTCCGGTGAGTGACAGCACTGCAGAAAGTGATATTGAGTTTACAAGAAACCAGATTAAACTTTTCAACGACAGGGTTGAACTTATACGAAGCAGAGGCATTGATCCGGGGACCATCCATGCAGCAAACTCCGGCGGTATAATAAATTATCCTGAATCCCACTTTGATATGGTGAGGCCGGGAATACTTGCCTACGGCTATCTACCCGGCGGAATGGAGTCTGTAATAGAGCCTGAAAATCTGAATTTCATGCCCAGGCCGATAATGGGTTTTGAATCCAGGCTGATTCACATAAAAAAAGTGAGCAGAGGCACTGATATTTCTTACGGCAGAAGGTTTACTGCAGATGCGGAAACCTGGATAGGTACTATTCCGGCGGGATACGCAGACGGATACTACAGGCTGCTTTCAAACAGGGGTAAAATACTGATAAACGGAAAACTTTACCCGGTAGCTGGAACTGTGTGCATGGATATGCTTATGGTGGATCTGGGACCGAACCCTGAAGTTAAGCTCTACGATCGTGCGGTTCTTTTCGGACCAGAAGACGGAGCACTGACAGCTGAAGATCTTGCCGAACTTATCGGAACAATCTCATACGAGCTCACCTGTTCCTTATCCAAACGGGTGCCGCGGATAATCGAATAAAAAAGGGCCGTCCAGACGGACAGCCCCGATAATCTAAAATTTTTAAAACTTAGAAATTCATGGAAGGTGCGGGCATTCCGGGTGCGGGAGCTGATTCTGACGGAACCCCGCCTCCGCCCATAGGATTCGGAGCAGTCATCATATCTTCAAAAAATGAGGGAGTATCAAGCTCTCCCGGAGATGAAGCCCTGTTTATATTTATATAAAGTTTAATAAAGTATCTTACATTTGCCAGTTTCTGCTTGATTTCGAGCTTGTCATATGAGAATTCTGTGAAGAAATCATCTGATGAATAATTCTTGTCCAGATTTACCCTGCCGATTCCAAGTTCATGATAGCCCTCAAGAACCTGAACCGCGTAGAATGAATGCTCAAAAAGCGGAAGAATGCTTCGCATCATTATCATTTCATCAGATACTTCACTTTTTACGGTAATCATCTTTGAAGAATATCCTGAGGAGGCCGCATCGCTGCCGTATGTTACAAGCAGGTCACGAACTTCATCAAGCTTGTCATATGCCTCAAGAAACCTCGGCAGCAGTGACATGTACTGACTGGAATAGCCCTTTACAAAGGTCTCGGCACCTGCACGGAAGATTTCTTCTCTTTTTCCGGTCCAGTAAACGCTGTAAAGATTCTCATCACCCGGATCAACATCTATCCGTGTTAAATCTTCATCAGGCCTCTTTTCAACAATACTTCCCGGAGATGCAAAACGCTCACGTCTGCTGTCATCTTCACAGGCAACCTTGCCCTCTACACAGGTTACAAGGACAGACCCCTCTGGAGCTCTCTTAATCGCGAATTCTGTTCCCCGCACGCCCATTACTGCGCTCTCGGTTTTTACATTGAACTGTTCGCTGCCGGTAAGATGCTGAACCTTGAAAGCAAGCGCGCCGGAAAGCATATTGATATTGGTCCTGCTGTCTCCGCCGACCTTCGCTGAATCAAAGTAAAAGGCGGTATCGTTCTCAACCTTTACCTTGGTTCCGCGGTTTTTCTGACCAAGCATTTCTATTTCAATAAATCCGTCGACTCCGGTTTCTATAAGATCATAGTTAAGGATTTCATAACCGATGTCTGTATCCCAGAGTTCGATTATGTCTCCGTCCCGCTGAAGGTCGACAATGCCTTCAAGATAAGCAATACGGCCTATCACATCTTCAGCTGAAACTATACCGGGGATTAACAATAAAAAGGCTGCTATCCCCGTCCCTATTTTTTTTAAGCATTTACTCTTCATATCTGCCGCCTGTTTCACTTTTTTCCAACCTTGCAATTTAAATATAGCACTAGGATTCTGTTCCGTCAGTATCCGCCCATTTTCTGATCAGATTTATCACTGTGATACAGGATTTTTCCATAGTTGAAAGCACTGCCCATTCCTTCCTGCTGTGAAAATTATGGCCGCCTGTAAACACATTCGGTGTCGGAATTCCCATCTCTGCAAGCCTGGCACCGTCGGTTCCTCCCCTGATTATCTCATATTCAGGTTCAACTCCTGCTTCTCGTACTGAATCAAGCAGAAACTCAAGCCCCTGAGGCACTTTGTCCATATGTTCCTTCATGTTCAGGTACTGCTTTTTTGCGGTAACTTCTACCTGACCGCCGGGAAAAACAGCCTCAACAGCCTTCGCCAGCGTCTTTACAGTTTCAACACGCCGCTCTGCCTCACTCAGGTCAAAATCACGGATATAAACGACAACTTCAGCTTCTTCAAGCTCACCCTTAATTTCAAAGGGACAGTAATATCCATAACGTTCATCAGTTGCTTCCGGGCTCTCGTTTCTGGGCAGCATGCTTATAAATGTGCTTGCCATTGTTACTGCATTCACCAGTGAGCCTCTTGCACTTCCGAGATGAATAACACGGCCTTTAAACTCAAGCTTTGCCATAAAGGCATTAAAGCACTCAACTTCAATGTGGCCTTCTTCTCCGCCGTCAAGGGTATAGCAGAAAACAGATTTGAGTTCCTTAACCGGAAAACGATCCATCCCCTTGCCGGTTTCCTCATCAGGAGTAAAGATTATCTCTACTGTTCCGTGCGGAATTTCCGGATTATCCTGAAAATATTTCACGGCTGTCATAATTTCTGCAAGCCCGGCCTTGTCATCGGCCCCGAGAAGTGTTGTTCCATCTGCAGTAATTACCGTATGTCCGGTATATTTGCCGAGATCCGGATCTGACTGAGGATCAATTAACACATCCGATTTCAGCTTAATGGGATTACCGTCATAATTTTCATGGATAAGCGGATTTACATTCTTGCCCGATACATCCGAGGATGTATCAACATGCGCCATAAACCCGATTACAGGAGGCTCCGGTGCTCCCGGTTTTAATTTGGAAAAATTCGATTCGAGTCTTGCTATCAGATAGCCATGCTCATTAAGGGAAATATCTTTTATTCCCAACTCTTTTAATTCTTCAACAAGCAGATTGAGCAAATCCCACTGGCACTCAGTGGAAGGTGTAACTTCCTGATGCAGATCAGAAGTTGTCTCGATTTTTGCATAACGTACAAACCGCTTTAAAATTTCATCTTTCATGGGATAATGATACCTTCTGCCCATTTACAAGTCAACGCGGAGAACAGAAATTTGTCAAACACCTTATTTTTTTATATGATTAATTATATACTTGGATGGTCTATGAAGAAGAAAATAGCTTTATATGTCATGATACTTCTTATTTTCGCGGTGTTTGATGCTGGCAGTCTTACACTCAAGCTTGCCAGCCTCCTTCCTGAAGGAACAGAATGGGACCGGAATCTAAAAAGCATGGCATCGGACTGGTCCGATATTTCCAACGGCAGAGTAAAAGTTAAAATCTATGCCGGCGGGATTGCAGGAACAGAACCGGATGTAATAAGAAAGATGCGTTTCGGACAGATTGACATGGCGGTCCTGACAGCGGCAGGGATGACTGCTATAAATCCCGATTCCTTCGCTTTAAGCATACCCTTTCTTCTCGAAAATGAAGATGAGCTTGACTTTGTTCTGGATAAGATAGCACCTGATTTTGAACAGGGTTTTCAAGATGAGGGCTTCATCGTGCTTTCATGGGCAAAATCAGGATGGATCAACATCTTTTCAAGAACTCCGGTTTCAACCCCTGATGAACTCCGTTCACTTAAATTCGCCGCATCAATAGCACAGCCGGGAATTCCTGAAGCTTTCACACAGATGGGTTTCAGAGTGGTGCCAATGGATATCAATGATTTTATCATGGGGCTGCAGAGCGGTATGATTGACGCCTTCTACAACGCCCCCATGGCGGCTGCATCCTACCAGTGGTTTGCCCTTGCTCCCAACATGATGGATCTGAAACTTTCTCCGGTAATAGGCGGAATAATTATTTCCGAAAGAGCCTGGAAGAAAGTTCCGGACAGATTCCATGCCGAAATGATAGAAGCCGCCAGGGAAATGGCAGCAGGTTTCTACAGCGAGGCTCTTCAGCTTGAACAGAGAGCTGTTGGCGTAATGCTTGAAAACGGACTCCAGATAAATGAAACAACACCTCAGGAAGCTGAACAGTGGAGGGAGACAATGCAGACCGGCATAAGCTCTATTGTAGGACCGAATAAACTGGTTCAGCCGGAAACCTACAGCAGGGTTCTTTCCATGCTTGAAGATTTCAGAAATTAGAAATTGGTTAAACACCTTATTTTTTTCTACTATTAATTATATATTGGAGTGGATATGATAAAGGTAATAAGGTATTTATCAGTTTTCATGCTGATTCTTTCCGCCGCAGCCTGCGTATCTGTTGAAGATATAGCTATGAATAAGGCTGCAGATATTCTTTCTTCCGGTTCCGGAGGCGCAGGCGTCTTCATGAACGATGACGATCCGCAGCTCGTAGCCGATGCACTTCCGCTGGCTTTAAAACTCTATGAAATGATTCTAGCCGAGACTCCTGAAAAACCTGCCATGCAGCTTTCTACGGGCAAGAATTTCGTTATGTACGCCAACGCTTTCATACAGACACCGGCAGGCATGCTTTCCGATGATGATTATGAAGAAGCCGCTGCAGAGCTGAAACGAGCCAAAAAGATGTACATCCGCGGTAAAAACTACAGCATACAGTCGCTGGAACTTCTGCATCCCGGATTTACCGAAGCTCTTGCCGGAAAAGCAGCTGATACTGCACTTTCAATGATCAAAAACCCGGACGAGGCGGACAACCTCTACTGGACTGCAGCAGGCTGGATAGGCGCATACAGCTGCGATCCATTTGACTTTGAGATGGCAGCCGAAATATACATGCCTGTAGCAATGTTGATTAAGGCGCTTGAAATCAATCCTGAATACAGTAATGGTGCGGTACATGACATCTTCATCCAGCTTTACAGCAGCCTTCCGGTGTCCCACCTTGTAAAGGCTGCTGCAGCGGCCCCTCTGAATGCAGGAGCCTTCCTTGAATCCTATTATCCGAAAAACGTCAGCAGTTCACAGGATAAGGCTCTGTTTCATTTTAACGAATCAGTGCGGATATCCGGAGGAACAAACCCCGGGACATTCAACACCTATGCCCAGTCTGTTTCAGTGAAAAACCAGGATTATGAAGAATACAGGGAACTGCTTGAAAAAGCGCTTTCTATAGACCCGGTGAATATGCCGGATAATAAACTTGTTATAACCATCTACCAGCAGAAGGCGCAGTGGCTTCTTGACCACGCCGATGATTATTTTCTGCTTGATTTTGAGGAAGACTATGAATAAAAGGTTAATCATATTAATTTGTACAGCCCTGCTGCTCTCAGCATCAAATATCTACAGCCTGAACCTTAAGCTTGCAAGCCTGCTGCCGGAAGGCACAGAATGGGATCTCAGTCTGAAAAGAATGGCTTCAGACTGGTCGGAAATTTCAGACGGCAGGGTAAAAATAAAGATATATGCCGGAGGAATTGTGGGTTCCGAAGCCGATGTTATCAGAAAAATGCGTATAGGCCAGATCGATATGGCAGTTCTTACTTCAGTAGGAATGACAGCCATATACCCCGACTCCTTCGCCATGAGCATCCCATTTCTTCTTGATTCTGAAGAAGAGCTTGATTACATACTCAGTGAATTTACACCGCAATTTGAAAAAGGCTTTGAGGAAAACGGGTTTATCATGCTGGCCTGGGCCAAATCTGGATGGATCAACATATTTTCAAACAAGCCTGTTTACTCACCGCAGGATCTCATGGCTCTTAAATTTGCAGGTTCAATCACTCAGCCTGGAATATCAGAAGCCTTTACAGATTTGGGATTCAATGTAGTTCCCGTTGATGTGACAGATGTTCTGATGGGGCTTCAGAGCGGGATGGTTGACTCTTTTTACGGAGCTCCGATGGCCGCAGCCTCATATCAGTGGTTCGCCCTGGCCCCAAATATGATGAATATCAAACTTTCGCCTGTTATCGGCGGAATTATAATTACAGAAAGAGCCTGGAAAAAAGTCCCGGACAAATATCATGCTGAACTTCTGGCAGCTGCAAAGGATATGGCCTCCGGATTCTACAGCCAAGCTGCCAGGATAGAAGAAAAGGCAATCAATGTAATGCTGGACAACGGACTGCAGATAAACGATTTGACTATTGAAGATTATGTCCTTTGGAAGAACATAATGGTCAAGGGAATAGCCTCAATAGTCGGCAACAACAAGATTGTCTCATATGATACTTATGAAGAAGTTACCGGAAAACTCGAAGAATTCAGGAATCAATAAATTTTGAAGAAACTGATAGAGCAGATTAGAAAAATTGAGAACGGATTCGCATCGGTCATAATTATCGCCCTTGCCGCAGCTCCTGTACTTCAGATTATTGCAAGGCTGCTGTCAAAGCAGGCAGTTCCTGAATACGAGACATTACTCAGACACCTGACATTATGGATTGGACTGACATCGGGAATGATATGCACAAGGGAAAACCAGCATATCAAACTCGGATTTGATGAAAACCTCCCGGACGGGAAGCTGAAAAAAGCCGTGAACAGTGCAGTCCGCTTTACCGGAGCTTCGGTATCAATTAGTGTGGCTGTCGCTGCTGTTTCTTTTATTATAATCGGCTTTTCCCCCGACCAGAGACTGTGGATGATTCCCATAGGGATAATAAGCTGTATAATTCCCGTCTCATTTGCATTTACCGGTATCAGATTCTTTACAGCTTCAGATAAAAAGCAGCCGATTCTTTTCACAATTGCAGTACTCACCGGTTTATTTCTTGCCCTTCCGTCAGTACTGAACCTCTGGTATTCAACGCCCTTCATGCCGCCTGAATTTCTTGAAGTAATTCAGGAAGGCTATTATGCGCTTTTTGATAAACTTGACTGGCTGATTGTAATTCTGATAATTGTACTTACAGTATTCGGACTGCCTATATTCATACTTCTGGGGGGCACCGCCTTCATTCTCTTTGCAGGCTCATGGAGTGTTCCCGAGGTTATCCCGAACGAAGTATATAATCTGCTTACCGGTTCAGCCATTCCGGCCATTCCGCTTTTTACACTGACCGGATTTATACTCTCCGAAGGAAAAACCGGTGAACGCCTGGTCAACCTGTTCAGAGCTTTTATAGGCAGAATGCCCGGCGGCCTTGCGGTTATGACCGTGCTGGTATGCGCCTTCTTTACTACCTTCACCGGGGCTTCAGGGGTAACAATTCTGGCGATGGGAGGACTGCTTTCATTCATACTGATAAAAAGCAGGGAGTATTCAGAAGACTTTACAAAGGGGCTAATCACCTCCTCGGGAAGCATAGGACTGCTGTTCCCGCCGAGCCTGCCGATCATAATGTACGGAGTTCAGGCGCAGATAAGCATAAGGGATATGTTTCTTGCAGGAATAATACCAGGGGTTATCCTGGTAACAGCGCTCTCGGTAATGGCAATACTTCACAGCCGCAGATTTACAAAAAATAATACAGAAACTGCACAGGCTCATCAGTCTATTGAAGATGAAAGCCACAGCATATCAAGATTGTCAGCCCTAAAAGGAGCGCTTGGAGATCTGCTTCTTCCTGTTTTTATCCTTTTCTGCTACTTCGGCGGAATAACAACCCTGGTTGAAACCGGGGCAGTTGCAGTCGTGTACAGCTTTGTACTTGAGTTCTTTATATACAGAGATCTTAAAGTCAGTAATTTCAACGTAATAATGAAAAAGAGCATGCCGGTTATTGGCGGTGTGCTGATGATACTGGCGATGGCAAAGGGTCTTTCCTACTTCATCGTTGATGCAGAAGTCCCTATGATGCTTACCGGCTTCTTCAGCAGACATATTCAGTCGCCGCTTGTATTCCTGCTGCTTTTGAATGTTGTTCTGCTTATTACAGGATGCCTGATGGATATATTCTCTGCAATCATGGTTGTAGCCCCTCTTATAATACCCCTGGGAGAGATGTACGGTATAAACCCGGTACAGATTGGAATAATTTTTCTTGCGAACCTGCAGCTTGGATACCTTACACCGCCTGTCGGACTGAACCTTTTTCTGGCTTCCTACGCCTTTGAAACACCGCTCGCAAAGATATACAGAGGGGTAATTCCCTTCTTCCTTATTCTGCTTCTTATGGTGCTGCTAATTACTTATGTGCCCTGGTTTTCGCTGGCTCTGGTGCCCGGAGTCTGATTGACGAGATAGACTCACACGGGTATCATACCTCTCATGAGCAGATACCCTTTTAGCGAAATAGAGCCGAAATGGCAGAAATACTGGGAAGAGAACAACTCTTTCAGGGTCGAAGAGGACCCGTCTTTCCCGCCCGAAAAGCGGATGTACGTACTGGACATGTTTCCATACCCCTCAGGTGCAGGACTGCATGTAGGCCACCCCGAGGGATACACAGCAACCGATATATACTGCAGATACCTAAGAATGAACGGCTACAATGTCCTTCATCCCATGGGCTACGACTCCTTCGGACTTCCGGCGGAAAACTATGCAATCAAGACAGGTACTCACCCCAAGGCGACTACCGAAAAAAATATTAAACACTTTACCAAGCAGATAAAGAGCCTCGGATTCAGTTACGACTGGAGTCGGGAGATAAAGACACATACACCGGAATACTACCGCTGGACTCAGTGGATCTTCCTTCAGCTCTTCAAAAAAGGACTGGCCTATGAGTCTGCTGCACCGATCAACTGGTGCCCCTCATGTCTGACTGGTCTCGCAAACGAGGAAGTAAATGACGGCACATGCGACCGCTGCGGTGCCCAGGTCGAAAAGAAGAACATCAGACAGTGGATTCTCAAGATCACCGAGTACGCTGATAAGCTGCTTGAGGATCTGGACAGCCTGGACTGGTCTGATTCGATCAAGGCTATGCAGCGCAACTGGATTGGCCGATCAACGGGTGCCGATGTTAAATTTATGCTTGACGGCCTTGATGAGGAACTTGAGGTTTATACAACACGCCCCGATACCCTCTTCGGTGCAACCTACATGGTTGTCAGCCCCGAGCATCCGCTTATTGAGAAACTTACAACCGCAGAGAATAAAGAGGCGGTTGAGCAGTACATATACAAGGCCTCACTCAAATCAGACCTTGAAAGAACCGATCTTGCAAAGGAAAAAACCGGTGTATTTTCGGGAAGCTATGCGATCAATCCTGTTAACGGAGAGAAAATACCGGTCTGGATTGCTGACTACGTTTTGATTTCCTATGGAACCGGAGCTATCATGGCCGTACCTGCTCATGATGAACGTGACTGGGAATTTGCCAAGGTCTTCGGTCTGCCGATCATTGAAGTGCTCAAGGGCGGCAATGTTGACGAGGCTGCTTTCACCGAAGACGGCCCTCATGTAAACTCAGGCTTTCTTGACGGTCTGGGCAAGCAGGAGGCAATTGGAAAAATCACAGAATGGCTTGAATCAAAAAGTCTTGGTCATGCAGCTGTAAACTATAAACTTCGCGACTGGATCTTCAGCCGTCAGCGCTACTGGGGCGAGCCGATTCCACTGGTTCACTGCCCTGACTGCGGAATAGTACCGATTCCCGAAGAAGAGCTTCCGCTTGAACTGCCGGATGTCGCAAGCTATGAACCCTCCGGAACAGGAGAATCTCCGCTTGCAAGAATCGATGAGTGGGTAAACACAACTTGTCCCGTCTGCGGTGCAGCAGCTAAACGCGAAACAAATACCATGCCGCAGTGGGCCGGATCATGCTGGTACTACCTGCGCTTCCTCGATCCGAAAAATACAGGAGAGTTTGCATCTGAAGCTGTCCAGGATTACTGGATGCCTGTTGATCTATATGTAGGAGGTGCCGAGCATGCGGTTCTTCACCTGCTGTACGCACGCTTCTGGCATAAAGTTCTTTACGATCTCGGTGTTGTAAAAACAAAGGAACCCTTCCAACGGCTTATCAACCAGGGACTCATTACCTCCTTCGCCTACCAGCGGCCCAACAAATCACTTGTGCCTGTTGATGAAGTAGAGGAAAAGTCTGAAGGCGTATTTGTAGAAACTGCTACCGGCGAAAGCGTTGAGCAGGTGATTGCCAAGATGTCCAAGAGTCTTAAAAACGTAATTAACCCCGATGATATTATCGAAGAATTCGGCGCAGACTCCATGAGAATGTACGAGATGTTCATGGGGCCTCTTCAGGTTTCAAAACCCTGGCAGACCAAGGGCCTGACCGGCGTTCACCGTTTCCTTGACAGGGTATGGAGAATGACCGAGAAACCGCTGAGTACTGAAGCTGTTCCGGCAGAGCTTAACAAGCTGCTTCACAAGACTATCAAAAAGGTCAGTAACGATACCGGAGCACTTGAGTTCAATACTGCTATCAGCCAGATGATGATCTTTATAAATGAATCATTCAAAGAAGATAAGCTGTACAAAACAGCATGGGAAAAATTCCTGATTATGCTTTCAGCCTATGCTCCCCATATTGCAGAAGAGCTCTGGGAAATGCTTGGCAATGAGCCTTCCGTCTGCAAACAGGAATGGCCGGCCTGGGATGAGGAGCTTACGATTGACGATCAGGTAACTGTGATTCTTCAGGTAAACGGGAAGCTTCGCGACAGAATTGCGCTTCCTCGCGGATTGTCGAAGGATGATCTTGAAAAAACCGCCCGGGAAAGCGATAAGCTGGCAGCCTATCTCGAAGGGAAAAATATAGTCAAGGTTATTGCAGTACCGGATAAACTGGTTAACTTTGTAGTTAAGTAATTTTAATCAACATTTACAGCAAAATGTTATAGCTCGCTGAGTTTTAACTTGCGTATAAAAAAACACCGCACAGCCTATGCTGATGCGGTGTTTTTTTGATATTCCAGGCAGTCTATGCTTACGGACCGACAGTTACAACCTTTAACTTGGCAAAACCGTCAACAAGGCTGGTCATTACATCTCCAGCCGCAACTCTGCTTTCAGCGGTTGCAGACTTTGTGAAAGAGGCTTTAAAATCTGCTCCTGTATCCCCGAATACTGAGACAGTAACTGAAATATCCGAGTAATATCTTACACCTTCGGAATAATCTGAGAAATATAATGTTCCGTCGAAGGTTCCGGTAGAACGCCCTCCGAATCCAAAATCAGCATAATCCCAGGTAATTTCCGACTCATCTACTGCAAGATCATCCTCTTCACCTAGAATATAGTTCTGGCTGTAGTCAGAATCGGTAGATTTGATGATTCCGGGGACGCCACTGCCAAGTGCGGCATCATGGGCATCTTCTTCACTGTCTGAAAAACCATGCAGCAGTGAAATCTCTGTTCCGTTCATTACAAAAATAATACCGTACTGCATTGTCGCGGTTATTTCCCAGGTAACTGCTTCTCCATTTTCAGCGGTAACTGTATATTCAGCAGGAACACCGTCTTCAATAGATTCCGGGCCTGACAACTGAGCAAATTCTGAAACAGTGATCTCAGGATCGAATGAAGAAAAGTCCATCAGTTTTACTGTCACCTCAACTGTCCGCGCTTCAAGATCAATTACCGGATCTCCAACAATATAGTCGGAAGCATAGTCCAGAATTACTGCCTCTGATGAACCGAAAATCGAATTGTACAGATCACATCCGGTAACAAGCCCAAGCATTAGAACTGCCAGAAGCACTAAAAATATTCTTTTTTTCAATTAAAAGTTCTCCTCATAATAGTAAGTATATATTGATAAATAACATCAGCGGCTGGGAGAAGCCCAGGCCACCACCTTCAGTTTAGCATATCCTCCGGTAAGTTGAGTAGAGGATGCACGGCTCAGGGGGACGCTGCTGTTAAGACCACCCATTCCATCAAAAACTGCCTTAAAATCATCATCAATAGACCCGGTTTCCAGAATATTTATATTCAGAGTAAAACTGTATCTGGATTCTTCAGAAAAATCAAAGAGGTTCAGGTTGCCGTCACAGTAACCTGTTGAAGAATTATCTATATCCAGATTTGTATAATCCCACTGGGGTCCTGAACTTGTTACGCTTCAATCATATTCCTGCTCCAGTATAATCCCCGAACTCCTGCCATTGGATGAATCAATTTCTATACCGGGAATTCCGCAGCCCCATTTTATCATCGTCCGGATCGGTGCTGTCTATAAAACCATGCAGGTGAACTACTTCTGTTCCATCAAATACATACCGAACACCGTAAGCCAGATTTATGGTTACGGTCCAGGTAACAGAATCACCGTTTTCCGCTGTTACATTGTATTCTGCAGCTACTCCGTTTTCTATGGACGCCGGTTCTGTTACAACAGCAAATTCAGATACAGTAATTTCAGGCTCAAAATCAGACAAATCCATTGGTTTTATAGGAACTTCTACGGTATGACCCTGAGGATCAATCAGAGGCATAAGACAAGATAACATCGGACGATATAATATGGCAATTGAATATACATATATATTTTGTATTGTACATGATATAATTCAGCTAATGTCTTTAACTTCTAATAAAACAGGGAGCGTCTATGAAAGCCTACAAAAACAGAATTGAAAAATTATGCGATTGGATGGAGAAGGAAAACATTGATGCGGTTTTTATTGAAGATGCTGAAACCCGGCGTTCAAAGAATCTCCAATACCTTTCCGGAATGGATTCAGATGCGCTTCTTGTAATATTTTCCGATGCCAGTACTGTGCTCATCCCCTGGGATATTATAATGGCAGAAAAAACTGCTGCTGCAGATAAAATAATTCCCTACGCCGAGTTTGAGCGGAATGCCGTGAAGGCTTTGAAGTCCATATGCAGCAGTAAACTGAGCAGCGGCCGGATAGAACTTTCCTCCCGAACTCCGTATCTGCTCTATACCGAAATTACAGCCGAACTTAAGGGCTTTGAGATTGTCTGCCGGGACGATGGAGTTTCTGAAAAGCTGCTTGAAATGAGATCGATAAAGGATGAGGCAGAGATTGCGCTATACCGCAAAGCCGGTATAATGACTAATAAACTGATAGACGCTCTGGAGGCAGGATTCAGCAGCGGAAGTATCAAAACCGAAATCGATGCAGCCATGCTGATAGAAGCCGAATCCCGAAGGCTCGGAGCCGAAGGCCCGTCGTTTGAAACTCTTGCTGCAGGACCAACCCGCTCATGGGGAATACACTGTATACCAGCCTACAGTGCCGGGCCCATTGGCGGAATACTGGAAACCGGAGGGGGCCTGTCGATCATAGACTGCGGCCTGAAGCTTGACGGCTATGCTACTGATATAACGATGACCGTGTGCAGAGGAAAGCTTTCTGAAAAACAGGAGCAGATGGTAGAACTTGTAAAAGAAGCCCACAGCATAGCCTTTAAAACGGCAGAACCGGGAATATCAGCGGCCGGCATTGCCGAGGCTGTTGACTGCTTCTTTTCAACAAACGGGAGGACTATGCCCCACAGCCTGGGCCATGGAATAGGACTGGATGTTCATGAAGCTCCGATTCTTAAAAATCACCAGCTGTACAACAAGCCCATGCTACCTGGAATGATATTCACTATTGAACCGGGATTATATGACGCCGAAGCCGGCGGAGTGCGTTATGAGGATGATTTTCTCATCACTGAAACCGGTGTGGAAAAGCTCACCTCGTCCCGTATCCTGAGGCTCCAATAGCAGAATTTTTCCAGACCCAGTAATCCTCATTAAAATATACTGAAATAACTTCGTCGCTGCAGAAGAAACGGTATGTCAGCCCGCTGTATAGTATTACCCGCAGTTCTCCGTCATCAGCAATAATTTCAGGCACAAATGGATTATCGCAATGCCAGGTTCTGCTGAACGCCGGAATACCGAAATCAGCAGTTTCCCTTGATTTTACAGAACTCTCCCTGAAAAGTCCGTATCCAAGCCTGCTTTTAATTTCAACGGGGTCAGCGAACCAGGGATCATCATTGTAATCTTGTACAGCTTTTTCCATTATCACCCCCCTGAGCTTCACTGCATTGAAGCCTTCAAACAGTTCCCCCTGCAGGGAAAAATCGTGGATTATTTCTGCAGCCGGACCGGTGTCCCAGGAAAGAACGAGGCTGCCGCCTCTGTAGTCAGCAGGAAATAAGCCCCCGGCCGGGAAGCTGCTGCAGGTACCGTCTGCATATACAGGATAGACAAGTACCGGTAGATTCACGCCCTTGCTCATTTCAATAACCGGAGGTTCTTCATCAGTCAAGGAATCAATGATCAGTTCTGCAAAACAGCAGCCGTCCTTTGAAATAGATTCCGGATACACCACACGCCAGGCTTCCAGTCCCGGAGGCTGAGCTCCATCAGGAAAGTCTGGAATTACCAGAACAACAGAGATGCTGTCTGAAAAAAACGAGCATGAGCAGAGCATCAACAGTAAGAACGAAATCAATATTTTTCCAGAAGTCACATAGAAGTGAAAACAGATGACTATTTTTGCTGCTTCAATTTCTGCCGGTAATTGTCACGGATCTCTTTGAGTATTGCTTTATACTCTTCACTCTTGTAATCCGGATAGGTCCATGGAAGCGGGTGGTAATCCTTTTTCATATAAATAAGGGTAACCTCACCGTAGATTCCCTCGGTAAGAGGAATCCTGTGCCCTACATTCTTGGTTGTAGCAAGTATCAGGCGATTGAGATCAAGCAGCCCCGGATCGAGGTTGATACTGCGGTTTCCGGATTCCGGAGCATATTTCATTTCTATTTCATTTGTCAGATTTTTAATCGGTCCGAGCCTGTCGGGCTGAACCAGATCCCGGAATGAATAGAACCAGCGCTTGAGTCCGGCTCCCATCTCGGGAGTGTAGTATTCGGTGTAGTTGAAATCGAGGACAGGACTTTCATAGTCAACAGGCCCGAAATGAGATTCGAGCTCAGTGACTATATTCTTTGAAGTCCGTATATCTGCAGAAAGAACTCCGACAATTAAAGTTTCAGGTGAAAAATCAGCAGTAAGTCCCATCCGTTATCCGCTTAGATCCCGGCCTTGTAAATGCCCAGAATCCTGAAATCATCCGCAACATTTGTAATTTCCGCGACTGAAGCCTTAAATGCTTCAGGTGCAGAGACTTCCAAATCCACATAGAACATATATTCCCACGGCTTTCCGTGAATAGGTCTGGACTCAAGTTTTTTCATATTAAGTTCCTGCTTGTCAAAAAGCTGGAGGACCTTAACAAGACTTCCTTTTTCATCTTTTACAGAGAAGACGACAGTAGCTTTGTCACAATCTATGGGTAAAGGATGCTCTGATCTGGAGATTATAAAAAACCTGGTATAATTTACAGAATTGGTTTCAATACCATCTCTGAGAATTTCCATCTTGTATACTGAAGCAGCCCTGGCTCCGGCTATAGCGGCAATATCAGTTGATTTCTGCTCTGCGACAAAGGCAACAGCGCCTGCTGTGTCGTAATAAGGAACCCGTTCAGCACTGAGAGTATCGAGGTACTTCGAACACTGCAGCAGACCCTGCGGATGTGAATATATTCTCTTTATTTTAGAGATGTCGGTTCCTGGCAGACCGATGAGGTTATGCTGGATCCTTATCTGTTTCTCTCCTACAATCTTCAGATCCGGGAACCTGAGAAACAGGTCGTAGCACTCATGGATTGAGCCTGTAAGCGCGTTCTCGATAGGTATAACCCCGTAGTCACTTTCACCCTTGAAGACGGACAGGAAGGCATCCTCAAAGCGCTTACCGGGAAAGAATTCAATATCTGCATTCTGGAAGTGCTTCTCGGCGGCGGATTCGCTGTAGGCGCCGGGTTCTCCCTGGTATGAAACCTTTAGCTTTCCGCTTGTGCTTACAGCCTTCTCTCCGGAAGAACGGTAGATGTTAAAGCTTTTCTTAAGAGGTCTTGAAATTTCCTTTCCGATAACAGGCCCAAGCGCCTCGATATCGCGCATCAGCTTCTCAAACTGCGCAGGATACAGACTCTGCGGTCCGTCAGAAAGAGCCTGCTCAGGATGCGGATGAACCTCGATCATCAGACCGTCGGCTCCGGCGGCAACCGATGCAAGCGCCATCGGAGAAACTTTCCCGCGGATGCCGGTACCATGACTGGGGTCGCAGATCACAGGAAGATGACTGAGTTTTTTTATTATTGGAATAGCAGAAATATCAAGGGTATTTCTTGTATATGTTTCGAAGGTACGAATACCGCGTTCACAGAAGATAACATTGTCGGTACCATGAGCAAGCAGATATTCAGCAGCCATCAGCCATTCTTCAATGGTTGCAGACAGGCCGCGCTTAAGTATTACTGGCTTGCCGAGCTCTCCGACAATCTTAAGCAGTTCAAAGTTCTGCATATTGCGGGCACCAATCTGATAGATATCAACGTAATCACGCATAATATCAATATAGGAAGGTGATACAATTTCGGTAGCTATCGGCATTCCGTAACGTTCACCGGCGGCCTTCATCCATTTAAGTCCTTTTTCTCCATGTCCCTGGAAGGAGTATGGAGAGGTTCTGGGTTTAAATGCGCCGCCGCGGAGAATAACAGCGCCGGCTTCATACAGGGCTGCTGCAGCTTCTTCTATCTGCTCTTCGGATTCTACAGCGCATGGGCCGGCAATAACAGCAACCCTTGGACCGCCGATGAGAACACCGCCGACATCTATAATTGTATCTTCTTTTTTAAGCTCACGTGAGGCCAGTTTGTAGGGTTTTGATATTGGAATTACGGACTTTACGCCCTCAAGCAGTTCAACGGCTCTGGGATCGATTGAAATTGATCCGACGGCTCCAAGAACGGTTTCCTCTTCACCAACAATTTCCTTTACTTTAAATCCCCGGGTCTCCAGAAAGGATGAAATTTTATATTTCTGCTCTTCGGTTATATCTCTGCTTAGTATTATAATCATGGTAAAACTCTATTTGAGAGCCTTACGGGTGTCAACTACCGGAATCAAATTCTTTTCAGCCTTTTTATCGGTTCTTATCTTTCCGGTCCTTGAAATATACCTTTCAAAGTTACGTTCAAGTTCTGCACGGTAATCGAGAATCTTTGATATATGTTCAAGCGTCATCAGGGGAGCTCCTGCTCCGCTTACTCGGTTATGACCGGCATTGTAAATTGCAAGTGCGACTATTTCATTATCACCCTGCCGTAGACAGTAGCTGAGGTATGAAAGCCCGACAGCCGCGTTGGTCTGAATATTAAAGAAGTCAGCGGTTCTGAGCTCGGGAAATGATTTTGAGTTGAGCTGAAAGAGCCCGCGGTCGATGCTTGAGGCATTACGGTTGACCGCCTCGGGATTGAATCCGCTTTCCGCCCACATCAGTGAAAAAGCAAGGGTGAAGGATATGCCGTTTTTATAGGCATTTTCAATAACAGCTGAGGCTATCTCAGAAGAGCCGGTGATACCTGTATAGAAACTGTATATTTCTGATCTGAATGAAGGATCCCTGTAAAGTACATATCCCATATCTTCGTTATCTGAAAGAACTATTGTAGCTGCAAAACTTTCGGGCGAATAAAGATCAAGTTCCTTGATTTCGGAGAAAACCTGATAATCTCCGATAAACTCAGCCTCCCCGAGCCATGAGACATGCTCTGATGATGCCGAATCTGTACCGGCATTGAAAAGGGGAAGAACTGAGAAGATGATTACGGCACAAAAAACTGTCCGCATTTTTTTGAAAGAGAGGCGCAAAAAATGTCTCCTTATATTTAAACCGGCTGAGGACTCAGCCAGATTCTGTCGACCTTGTGTTATAGAGAAGAATTTGCACAAATATCAGCAAAAAATCAAGTTCTGAATCAGCGATCCGTGCGAATTTCTATGCCTGAAAAAGGATTGGAACAAGAACCGGAACGAGGAGTGAAAGGATTGCTCCGCTGGCCACCGATAGCGGAACCTTCGCGGATCCGCAGCATTTTTCAATAAGAGGAAGGGTAACATCCATGCTGGTAGCACCTGCAATACCGATGGCTACATCCTTATACCTGGTCCGGCCGATGAAGGGAATTGTTATAAGGGCTATTGTCTCTCTGAGTATATTGGAAAGAAAGGCTACGGAGCCCAGGAGGGGGTCACCCATATCGGTAATAAGCACTCCTGAGAGCGAATACCAGCCGAAACCGGAGACGACAGCCGCGGCGTTTCTGACAGGTACGCTGAAAAGAATCGCAGGCAGAAGACTTCCGGCAATAGTACCTGCTACAACTAGAGCGGGAAGAATAACAGCCTGAAAGCCTGAGAGCGATTCCTTCAGGCTGACACCATTTTTAACCAGGTCTATTCCAATGGTAAAGAGAAGAAATCTCAGCATCCAGGTTGAAACATCCTCACCGGTGAAACCTGGAATATGAATTAGACTGCCTGAAATAAAACCGACAATAACAGCCGCAAGCAATCTGAGCGGATCCTTAAGACTGGAAAGACTGAAGCCTCCTGAATGTTTTTCTGCAGGGGAATTACTGCTGATATCATCCTGTGCACCTGCAGGGACTGCTGCCTTTGAAAAACGGAAGCGCATTGCATAGTAAGAATAAAGTACAGCAGCGGTTCCGGCTGCAGCGGCAATTGCAAAAACAACAGACATTAACCCGATATTAACGATCTGAGCAGGGTCGGTGACTGAAGAGATCCTGAAGCCCATAAAAAAAAGCAGCAGATACAGCAGTACTGCTGAAATTTTTCCTATCAGCGAAGATTTTCTGACAACCGGAAGCAATGCGGAAAACATTCCTGCGGCAATGAAGACCAGTAGTGATAAAAGAGATAAAACAGCAGACATATGCAATATTGATACTGTATGAAAATAATAATATCAATATGATTCGGCACTTTAATTGACTTTTACGGGTATTTTGATATTCTTATGATCGAAATGGCGGAATACAGAATCCGGATAAAAGATGCCAGCAAACACTTCGGCGATATACAGGCGCTTAGAAACGCCAGCCTTGACGTTAAACCAGGTGAGGTGGTACTGGTAATCGGACCCTCAGGAAGCGGAAAAAGCACAATGCTCCGCTGCGTGAACCGCCTTGAAATCCTCACTTCGGGTGAAATCTGGGTTGATGACGACTGTGTTACCGACACTAAATCCGACATTCGCAAGATCAGGGAGGAAGTAGGAATGGTTTTCCAGAACTTCAACCTTTTCAGCCATATAACTGCACTTGAGAACATTACACTTGCGCTTAAAACAGTAAAAAAAATGACCAAAAACGAGGCGGATGAGACCGCCCGAAGACTTCTTTCAAGGGTCGGACTGGCGGAGAAGGAGAACGCATACCCGCAGCAGCTTTCCGGAGGACAGCAGCAGCGTGTTGCAATTGCCCGGGCGCTGGCTATGAATCCCAGGGTGATGCTTTTTGACGAACCCACCAGCGCACTCGATCCTGAAATGATTAAAGAAGTACTTGATGTTATGCTGGATCTTGCCAGGGACGGAATGACCATGATGGTTGTTTCACATGAGATGGGATTTGCAAGGGCGGCGGCGGATCGGGTGGTTTTTATGGACGACGGTGAGATCATTGAAACAGGGTCTCCTGAACAGGTCTTCGATTCGCCTTCTGAAGAAAGAACTAAAAACTTTCTCAGACATATTCTATAGAGGCTGTTTCAGAACTAACCGGGTTTTGCATGAAGCTCCGTAAACTATAAAGAAGAAAGGCTTATATGACCAGACGTCTGTACCTGTTGCTGATATTAATGATACTTCCACTTTCTGTAATGGCGGAAGAAGCAAAGATTACTGTGTGCTATTCATCATCCGAATACGGACTGGATCCTGCGCATGCTTTTACAACTACCGAGGCACAGCTTTTCACAGCTGTTTACGAAGGACTGGTAAGCTACCATCCGCTCACTCTCGAACCTGTGGCAGCGGCAGCTGAACGCTGGGTTGTTTCACCTGACGGAAAAACATACACCTTCTTTTTAAGACCGGAGGGACACTTCTGGAACGGAGATCCGGTCAAAGCAACAAACTTCTCAGAGGCGTGGTTCCGCCTGCTGTCTCCTGATGAGAATGCGGAGTACTCTTTTCTTCTTGACATAATAGAAGGAGCCCTCGACTTCAGAACGGGGAAGAACGAAGACCGCCGCACTGTAGGAATAAAGGTTATATCCGACTATATTCTTGAAGTAAAACTGAGGGAGCCGGCGGAATACTTTTTAAAAATTCTCTGTCACCACAGTTTTTCTCCGGTTCATCCGCTTAATCTTGAAAACGGTAAATGGAAGACCGGCCCATCCACACTCGGAAACGGGCCATTTTATATAACAAAGGCCGATGAATCACATATAACTCTCAAAAAGAACATCCTTTACTGGGATCAGAGCAACATTGACACGGATACAATCAGCATCTCATTTATTGATGATCCCCAGCTGGCCGCCGAGCGTTTCAACAAGGGGGAAATACAGTGGGCTCCTGATGGTGTCTATCTGTCTATGGTGGAAGACAGCGACAAACTTGTATCCAATCCTCTTTTTGCAACATCCTACTTCTTCTTCAACACTTCAAATGACGCACTGAAAAACGGTGACGTGAGGAGGGCCCTTGCGCTTATACTTCCCTGGGAAGGAATCCGTAATTCTAACAACTACTTTCTGCCTACAGCAACACTGATTCCGGCAATTCCCGGATACCCCGCAGTTGAAGGCATCGATAGAAGAGATTTTAAAGAGGCCCTTGGACTGCTTCATTCGGCCGGATACACAAAGGGAAAAGGAATTGGAAATATAACAGTCAGGGTTCCCAACGGTAACCTTCCCTCATATATAGGACAGATCATGAAAGAGACCTGGGAGAAATACCTTGATGTAACGGTTCAGATCGAGGTTCGCCCCTACCCCGACTACTACAACTCACTAAAGCTGAATGATTACTCTCTTGGAACCACAACCTGGATCGGTGACTTTGCGGACCCTCTCACATTTCTGCAGATGTGGACAAGCAACAGCAATCTAAACGATTCCGGTTTTGCAGATCCTGAATATGACAGGTTGATAGCAAGGGCGGAAACCGAGGCCCCGGCACAGAGGTACAAAACCCTTGCCGAGGCAGAATCGATACTGCTGGAGACAGCCCTTGTTCTGCCGCTTGAAAATTATCCTGCCTTCAACCTTGTCGATCTGGACAGTCTTGAAGGCTGGTATCCGAATGTTCTGGACATACATCCGTTCAGGTATTTCAGGCTCAAGGAACCGCAGATGCCGGAGGGAGTTGTTGATAACACTGAAACAGAAAATTCTATACATTTGATATCTTTTTAACACACATATAAGCCTTCATTACCAGCAAGATCATGTACAGATATTTACTCTCACAGACTTTTCAGGTATAATAATAGATATGGCCAAAACAGATAGCAATGCAACGACCTTCAAGGTCAATCAGGAAGTAGTATACCCTCTTCAGGGTGTCGGAAAGATCATAAGTATTGAAACTAAAAAGTTCAAAAACAACGATGTGCTTTACTACATCATCTATCTTGAAGTGTCTGACATGACAATAATGGTTCCGACCGACAAGGCTGAGGAACTCGGAATCAGGGCAATCGTCGATAAGGAAGAATCCAAGAAAGCGCTTAAACTCATCTCAGAAGAGTATGAACCGGTTACAGCAGACTGGAAAATGCGCTATCAGATGAACCTTGACCTGCTAAAAAGCGGGAGCGTAACCGACATAGCCACTGTTGTCAGAACCCTCTATCACCGGAGTAAAGTCAAGGAACTTCCAATTCTTGAAAGAAAACTCTTCGACAATGCACTGAAACTGCTTGTTGATGAAATTTCCTTTTCACTTGGAAAAACCAAGCCGGAAGTTGAACAGCTTATCTTCAGCAAACTCGAAATAGAGGAATGAGCCGAATTCCGGAAGACTTCCCGCCTGCAGCTTTTATAATTACAGCTGCGGGCAGCGGCACCCGTATGGGCGGGAGAGTTAAAAAGGAATTTCTTCCACTTAACGGCTCCACCGTACTTGCTAAGTCAGTCTCGACATTTTTATCAACCGGACTCTTCAGTTATGGGCTCATCACCTATGCCGAAGGTACTCTGGAAAAAACGCGGGAAGCACTTAAGCCTGCATCGGACTTACTTAATCAGCTTAAACATAAACTAATCTACTGCGAAGGCGGCGGAGAACGACAGGCTTCTGTATTCAACGGCTTGAAGGCTCTGCATGATGAAGGCTTTGACTACGAGAAGGGAATTATCCTTATCCATGACGGAGCCAGACCCTGGATAAGCGCTGAGACAGTCGTCAAGGTCGCCGAAGGGGCCTACAAGCACGGAGCCTGTGCACCGGTCATTCCTTCCATCGATGCAATGAAGCAGATTAGTCATGACGGTTTTATTGAGCATCATCTGCGAAGACAGGAAACAGTCGGCATACAGACACCACAGGGCTTTAATTTCGGTCAGATCGTCTCTGCCCATTCAAAAGCCCAGAATGACGGTTTCAGCTATATTGATGACACGGAAATATACGATAGGTATCAGTCCCGGGTTTTCACAGTTGACGGAGACTTAAGCAACAGAAAAATAACCTATATGTCGGATATTGAGGTAACAGATGAGAATAGGACAGGGTTGGGATTTACACAGGCTTGAACCAGGTAGAAAGCTGATAATCGGCGGCGTCGACATCCCCTTCGATAAGGGCTGTATTGCCCATTCAGACGGAGATGTTCTGATTCACGCAATTATAGATGCCGTACTCGGAGCCGCAGCTCTGGGAGACATTGGCAGCCATTTCCCCGACACATCTGATGAATGGAAGAATGCCGACAGCATGGACCTTCTAAAACATACTACTGAGCTTGTTTCCCGAAAAGGCTATCGAATTATTAATCTTGATACAACAGTAATTCTCGAACAGCCTAAACTCAAGCCTCATATCTCCGAAATTATCAGTAATATTGCCGAAACCGCGGGAATACCGGCAGGTGATATTTCAGTCAAAGCTAAAACCAGTGAAAAAGTTAATGCTGCGGGTGAAGGCAGAGCAGTCGAAGCCATTGCTGTTGTGCTTCTTGGAGATGCAAATTGAACGCAGGGGACTGGGAGTCCGTTTTCAAGCTTCTTCGAAAGCACATTCAAAACGATATACTTCCTTCAATATCTGCGATTGCGGAAGCTGATTCCGACCCCTACCGGGTTCTGTTTTCAACCATATTGTCTTTGAGAACCCGTGACGAAGTTACACTTGCAGCTTCAGAGAGACTTTTCGCAGAAGCCCCTGACATATACACACTCAGCAGCCTTGACGAGGAAAGGATCGAGGAGCTGATTTATCCTGCAGCTTTCTACCGGAACAAGGCTTCGAGTATAAAGAAATGCTGCACAATTATAATTAATGAACACGACGGCAAAATACCTTCAGACAGGGATGAACTCCTTAAACTACCGGGAGTCGGACGCAAGACGGCGAACCTCACGCTTAATCTGGGCTTCGGAATCAATGCAATATGTGTAGATACCCACGTACACCGTATATCCAACAGAGCCGGATGGGTTAATACAAAAAATCCGGATGATACGGAATTAGCACTGGAAAAGGTTTTGCCCGAAAAATACTGGATCCCCCTTAATGAAATGCTTGTCAGCTACGGACAGCGGACCTGCACCCCCTTATCACCCAAATGCTCGGAATGTGTAATTACGGATTACTGTAAAAGAATAGATGTAAAAAAAAGCCGGTAACCGGAGATACAAATATAACCCGGCTGGGTATATTTGTTTCTCTGAAAGATTTTGTAACTTTAATTACAAAATCTTTCATTTACATATAAGGAAGCAAAATCAAAAGTCACCAACTTTTGATTTTACAGTTAGTTAGTAACTATAACAAACGGAGTTCAAAGTTCTCTCACAACTCCTCTATATTTGAATCTTCCTGCTCATCAGCAAGGGTAACAGTCGTTGCATCGGATAGTTCCGGACTGGAGCTTTCCTTTGTACTGCTGAGTCCGCCTTCAAATGACTCTGCATAGGTTCTGACTGCTTCATCATCAGTTTTTACAGCAGAATCATCTGCAACGGGTGTTTCAGCCGCAGCTTCAGTTTTATACTGACTGGCCTCGGTTTCAAGCAGATCAGTGATTTCACCGAGTTTTTCGGCAAGATCAGAGAGCAGCAGCATTGATGAACTGATTTCCTTAATGCCGGCAGTTATCTCAGCAGCACTGTTTGCGACCTCGGATGTAACCCTCGAAACAGTAGAGATAGCATCTGATACTTTAACAGAAGCCTGATCCATCTCAGAATTCCCGCCGTCTACCTTGAATGAAACTTCCTGAAGACCGGTCATCGACTGAAGAATCTGCTTGCCGCCGATACTGAGTTCCTCCATGCTCATTGAAATCTCTTCCAGAGACTGGGAAACCCCCTTAACCTCGGTATCAATGGCATTGAATGCAAGCTGTGTTTCAGAGCCTGCCGATGAAGCCATTTCGATTCTCTCAACGACCTCTTTCAGAACCCCGCTTATCTGTTTTGAGTTCATCGAGGAAGCTTCCGCAAGTTTTCTGATTTCATCGGCTACTACGGCGAATCCGCGTCCGGCCTCACCTGCATGCGCAGCCTCAATGGCAGCATTCATTGCCAGAAGATTGGTCTGACTTGCTATCTGCTGTATGATAGAGGCTGTACCCTTGATCTCATCAAGATTCGATGTGATATCATTAATTATTGATGTAGTTGTATCAAGCTTGGCACCGCCGGATTCGGCAGTCTTAACAAGAATGTCTGTAGCACTTTTCTTTTTCTGGGTTATCTCGGTAACATTATTGATCGAACTTATCATCTGGGTTACCGCAGTAGTAGACTCTTCTACCATCGATTTCTGCTCACCTATAAAATCACTGAGCATACCCAAAGTTCTTTTCATTATTTCTGACGCTTCCTGAGCCCCTGATGCAAGCTCAGCAAGGCTGTTGAACTGCTTTCTGATTGACTCACTGTTTGAGGCAATCTCCTGAGCCGCAGCTGAGGTCTGGTTGGTTGAAGTAATTAGCTCTTCCTGAAGTTCAACACCGTCTTTTGCACCGGACTTCATTGACGAAAATACATTCTTCAGTTTATCTGTCAGGGTATTGAGATTCTCTCCGAGAGACTGAATCTCATCTTTGCTCTTTATATCAAAATTAATGGAAAGATCACCCGAACTCATGAGCTCAATTCCTTTATGAGCAGCACTGATGGATCTTACTATCAATCCGGTTATAAAAAAGACAGCAATAAATGCAGCTATGCCGATCACTACAATTATTCCCACACCGATTATGTACGCGTTCAGCTCTTTTTTATTGATCAAATCGTTCATAAGCTCAAACTGTTCGGTTACCACCATGTGTGTTGAAGTAAGATTTGAATCAAGAATGGTAATAACCGACAGAAGAGATTTAACCTTGGAATAGATGATATTCTCTTTTCCTGAATTCTGTACCAGTGTAGATTCCCTGAATGTGTCAATTTTTACGTTATCGGTAAAAAATATTGCCTCAGCCTCCTGGCCAAGATTGGTAATGTTGCTTATCAAATCAAAATAATTGCCGGAATACAGTGTATACAATCTCTTCATAATCTGTATTGATTCTGCAATATCTTCATCTTTGCTGAGTGCTTCTACATTATCCAGCATTTCAAAATTCTTTGTAAGTTGTTCATGATCAGCTATAATAACGTCGCGTTGGGATGCAAGCTGAGCATTGGCCAACTTATTAACTTCCGCTCGTAATTCTGAGATGGAAGTATCGAGCACCATCAGATTATCTTTTTCAGTTCTCATCAGGATTGTCGGAGCCAGGGTCAGTCCGAAAGCAATAACTCCAATAAAAAGAGTCCCTATAACACCTATAGCAAGTAAATTTAACTTCTTTCTAATTCGCACAATTACCCTCCGAAAGCACAAAAGATGTAACTAAATATTATTATGGATATTAATATAAGTTTTGAGTGTTGATTATAAGATAGTTACGAGAGTAATTCAAGCAATGTTTTCTTTGAAAAAGAAGGATAAAAAAGGGCTGACTTCGAAAAGATCAGCCCGTAATTAGAAAATTAATCCTGCATCTCTGCAATCAGGAGTGTTTTCGGGTCCAGTTTAATAGACATCTCCTTGGGAGAAATCTCTTCATGATCCTTAACTACTTTGAGGTGAACATATTCACCCTCATACTGCAGAGTTATAACAACAGCAATATTTTCAAGGTAGTCATCAAGAATTACCGGTATTCCGTTGTCATCATAGGGAGCATCCTTCTGAAGCGATACACTTGTCCAGATTTCAAGGTTTGTGTCTTTTGCAAACTTGTTGAGTGCTGCAATGTCCTCATCTGAAGCCTTTGAATAATCATACCCGTCTATCATTACCGCATCAGCAGCAAAGTGTCCCTGCTCTATCATGGCAGTAACACTTGCCAGAATCTTGGCTGTTTCAAGACCTTCCTGACTGAAATTCATGATAACCCGGTTCTTGATTATTTCATTGTGCACTTCTACAGAATCATCAAGTTCTCTTTTCTTTGCTATTTCCTTGAAGATATCCTCATACCATTCAGCAATATGATCAACCTTGGAAGAAAATGACACGTGTATAACATGACGGCCTCTGAAAAGTTTATCCATGGCGATGTGTACAAGGCATGCTGTTTTTCCAACACCTTTTTTCGAAGCAAGAACTCCGATATTACCTTTTCCGAGTCCGCCCTTTATTGAGTTTTCAAAAATTCTAAGCGGGCTTCTTTTATTGAGCTCTGATTTAATCATTTATTCCCAATCTCCTTACTTGTTCTGTTCTTTCTTCTTCTGCTCATGTTCTTTTATGAGCTCGTCAGAAATGCTCTGGGGAACCTTTCCGTACTTTAGGAATTCCATTGAGTACTCTGCTTTTCCCTGTGTAAGAGAACGTAAAGTTGTAGAATATCCGAACATTTCACTCATCGGGACTTCAGCTTCAACGGTACAGTTGACGCCTTCCTCGGCAGAACTGCTGATAAGACCTCGTCTCTGGTTGATTGAACCGAAAATATTTCCCTGGAACTCGGTAGGTCCTTCAACTGTAACCTTCATTATAGGTTCGAGAATCTGGGGGCCTGCCTTTGAATAAGCTTCCTTAAATGCCCCGATTGCCGCAAGCTGGAAAGCCATATCTGAAGAGTCGACGGAGTGGGACTGACCATCATTGATGGTAACCTTAACTCCTACAATCGGGAATCCGATAAGTGAACCCTTCTCAAGTGAGGCCTGAAAACCCTTGTCACATGCCGGGATATATTCAGTTGGAATAGAACCACCCTTTATCTGGTTAACAAACTCGTAGTTTCCTTCTTCAAGCGGTTCCATAAAACCTGCTACACGACCGTACTGACCGGAACCACCTGACTGTTTCTTGTGAGTATAGTTAAAATCAGCATGCTTGCTTATTGCCTCACGATAGGCAACCTGCGGCATACCGGTCTGAACTTCAGCCTTGTATTCACGTTTCATTCTTTCAACGTAAACATCAAGATGAAGCTCACCCATTCCCTGGATGATAGTCTGGTTTGATTCAGGGTCGACATAAGTTCTGAAAGTCGGATCTTCCTTGGTAAACCTGTTAAGGGCCTTTGCCATATTGTCGGCAGCCTTTTTATCAACAGGTTCAATAGCAAGAGAGATAACAGGGGCCGGAACGTACATCGAAGTCATTGAGTAGTTCAGGCTTGGGTCACAGAATGTATCACCTGATGCACATTCGATACCGAAAAGAGCTACTATATCTCCGCAGCCTGCTTCGTTAATATCTTCCATATGATCTGAATGCATTCTGATAAGACGTCCAACCTTGAACTTCTTTCTGCTTCTTGTATTATAAAGTTCCGAGCCCTTCTTAACCTGGCCCTGATAAACACGGATATAGGTAAGCTGACCATACTGACCGTCTTCAAGCTTGAATGCAAGAGCAACAGTCTTTTTATTTTCATCTGCTACAAGCTTGACCTCTTCTTCGTTGTTATCGAGATCAAGTGCGATATTCTGAACATCCCTTGGTTCCGGAAGGTATTTAATAACAGCATCAAGCAGAGCCTGAACACCCTTGTTCTTGTAAGCACTTCCAAGGAAAACAGGACAGAGTTCGTTAGCAAGAGTAGCCTTTCTTACAGCGGTATGTATCATTTCCTCTGTAACAGCCTCTTCCATCATTGCTTCCATCAGCTCGTCTGAAAACATTGAAACAGCATCAAGCATTGTCTCTCTGTATTCTTCAGCCTGAGCCTGCATATCAGCAGGAATGTCGGCAATTCTGATTTCTGTACCCGCATCACCCTCAAAGTAAACAGCCTTCATGGTGATCAGGTCTACGACACCTTCATGCTTTTCTTCAAGTCCGATGGGAAGCTGCATCATAACAGAATTAAGTCCAAGTTTGTCGCGAAGCTGGCCGCATACTCTAAGCGGATTTGCTCCGGTTCGGTCACATTTGTTAACAAACGCAAGTCTTGGAACCTTGTACCTCTTAAGCTGTCTGTCAACTGTGATTGACTGTGACTGAACACCGCCTACTGAACATAGAACAAGGATAGCTCCGTCAAGAACCCTGAGGGCCCTTTCTACTTCAATTGTAAAGTCAACGTGACCCGGAGTGTCGATGATGTTAATAGGATGTCCCTTCCACTCAACATTGGTGGCGGCTGAGGCGATGGTAATTCCTCTTTCTTTTTCCAGCTCCATCGAGTCCATTGTGGCGCCGACACCATCTTTACCACGCACTTCATGGATAGCATGAATTTTATTACAGTAAAACAGAATACGTTCTGTCAGCGTGGTTTTACCAGAATCGATATGCGCACTGATACCGATATTCCTCATTTTTTCAAGTGTTGCCATTGTATATTATCCTCTCAAAGTAATTATACTCATCAGAAAACGCGAAAGCAAATGCGTGTTCCGGCTATTATCATTTATATTATGGATAGGCAGTGTAGTAAAAATACAATATAAATTCAATAGCCGGAAGAACTTGACGAATTAAAAGTTGATTAGACTGCGGCAAGCACTGATGTCATCTCTATTGCAGCAAGGGCGGCATCCCAACCCTTATTACCGACTTTTCCTCCGCTGCGGTCAATAGCCTGATCCATATTATCAGTGGTTATTACACCGAATATAACTGGAACACCGCTTGAAACCGAAACCCGGCCGATCCCCCTTGATACCTCTGCACAGACCAGCTCAAAATGCGGAGTATCACCGCGAATTACAGCTCCAAGACAGATTACAGCATCATACCTTCCAGAAGATGCTGCTCGCTCCGAAGCAAGCGGAATCTCAAAAGCTCCGGGCACCCTGATGAGATCAAGGTTTGCATCATCCATTCCGTGCCTCAAAAGGCAGTCTCTTGCCCCTTCCAGCAGCCTGCTGCCTATCAGATCATTGAACCTCGACAGAACAATGCAGATCTTCTTTCCTTCGGCGTTTAAATTTCCGTGTATCTCTCTCATAATATTATCTCCCTGATTATTTATAGTAAATGACCCATAAGGGCTTTCTTTGTATTCATATATACCGCGGCGGTCTCCGGATAATCGACAATTAGCGGAAGAGGCTCCACGACTATCCCGCTTCCGGCTATAGCGGAGATCTTGTCCGGATTGTTCGTCAGAAGACGGAGACTGCTTATACCAAGCTCTTTCAGAATCTTCACTGCAGCTGAGTAATCGCGCATATCAGCTGGAAATCCGAGGGCCGTATTAGCTTCTACCGTATCACAGCCGCGATCCTGCAGGGCATAGGCGCGAAGCTTGTTTTCAAGTCCGATGCCCCGGCCCTCCTGTCTCAGATAGATCAAAACTCCGCCTTCTTCAAGGATTCGGCGCTTCGCCTCCTTCAGCTGGGAACCGCAGTCGCATCGGCCGCTCTCCAGAACATCACCTGTAAGGCATTCCGAATGAATCCTCACCAGGGGCCTGACGTCCCAACCGTCATTGATCAGAACAACAGCCTCACAGCCTACGGCTTCCGCCGGATAATACAGGGTACGTACAGCTTCTCCAGACTGCGGAAGCACTGTTTCTACAGGCTTTTTTTTATTCAGAATAAATTCCTTGAGTCTCTGGATGGTCAGTATCGGAATATCCCAGGCTGCAGCCATATCTTCAAGAATGCGGCCCCTGGCCATAGACCCGTCAGAAGAAAGGATTTCGCAGATAACCCCGACCTCCGGCTCGCCTGCCAGCCTGCAGAGCTCAACTGCAGCCTCGGTATGACCGTCACGTCCGGCAATCCCGTCAGGATTGGCCAATATTGGAAAAATGTGTCCCGGACTGGCCAGTTCTTCGGGGCATGTACTGCCGTCGGCCAGCATCTGAAGCGTTACAGCCCGGTCAGCTGCAGATATTCCGCTTGTACAGCCGGGAATGGCATCAACGGACTGGGTAAAGGCAGTACCGTGCAGGGCATTAGCGCCTTCGGGAATCATCAGACTGAGTTTAAGCCGCTCTGCGACGGTTCCACTGATCGGCGCGCAGATAAGGCCCTTGCCCCAGGATGCCATCAGATTGATATGACGGGCTGTACAGCGTGAGGCCGGGATAAAGAAATCACCCTCGTTCTCACGGTCCTCGTCATCGGTAACTATTATCATTCTGCCGGCAGCCAGCTCTTTAAGTGCGTCTTCAACCGAGCAGTAAACTGAATCTTCTTTTGTTTTTATGTATGTCATTGATTATTTCTCCAAAATTGTTATCAGGATTCCTACCGGGTTTAAACCGGTCAGGCTCTATATTCACCCGGTCTCTGCTGCGCAGCCTTCCAAGACTGGTTCTTGAAAGTGTTTCCGGAATAAGACAGACAGTAATCGCATCACGGCTTACTGCGCTGACGGTAAGACTTACACCGTCGACAGCGACAGAGTCTTCAAGGGTGATTTGTCTGCGTATCTCTTCGTGAATCAGGATTGTCAGCCAGCGGCTGCCCTGACGGCTTACCACACGGCCGACTGTTCCGGCTCCGGCCACATGACCGGTTACAACATGGCCGTGATAACGATCACCGGCAGCAAGTGGGAGTTCAAGATTTATTTCATCTCCGGGCGAGAGGGTACCTGTAAGTGTTTTTCGCAGAGTCTCGGCTGATACGTCTGCGGTAACACAGCGGCTGATTTTTGATGTGACGGTGAGGCATACACCGTTTACCGCAATTGAATCGCCGCAGCTTAATTCGTCTGCAAGTGATCCGGCTGAAAATGACAGAACTGCCGAACCGCTCCGCCTTTCAAGCCTGAATACCCTGCCACGCCCGCCAATCAGGCCGGTAAACATTCTGGACCTCCTTTGAAGAGGCCGCGGAAGCGGATATCAGTACCTAACCGGGCCCAGTCTGCTGAAATGAAGGCCGGAGCAGCATTTTCCCCGGCTCCGTCAAAGCCTGACAACCCGGGCAGCCCCGAGCCGAACAGGAGCGGAGCGATATAAAGCATCATCTCATCTGCGAGGCCCTGTCCAATAAAGCTGTTGAATACGCGGTTCCCTCCTTCAACAAGGATGGAATTGATTCCCAGAGTCCTGAGAGTTCGAAGAAGCTCAGAAAGATCGGTGAACCTCAGGATTTTTATACCCCTTGATTCAAACTCTTCTGCGTTATTGAAAGCCTCATCTGAACAGGCAATTATCATCCCGGAGGGAGGATTGAGTAAAAGCCTGCTGCCGGGGTTAAGTCTGCCGGGACTTCCAAGAATTATCGGAACAGGCTGACGGACGTCAGCATCCTGAAACCTCCCTGCCCGGCTTGTAAGAAGAGGGTCGTCGGAGTTGAAAGTTCCCCGGCCCACAAGAACCGCGTCGACATCTGCCCGAAGCCGGTGAACTTCCTCTCTCGACTCGGGACAGGAGATCCATTTTGACTTTCCGCTCCTGTCTGCGATGAAACCGTCCAGACTCTGGGCAGCCTTGAGGATAACCCAGGGGCGGCCTGTACGCATTGAATGAAAATACCAGCGGTTAAGCTCTTCAGCTTCCTGTTCAAGAATTCCTGAAGTAACCTTCAGCCCCCGGGCTCTTAGCAGTTCAAGACCCCTACCCGCAACCTGCGGATTGGGATCCTGGACAGCGGCACAGACTGAAGTAATCCCCCGAACGCAGAATAACGTCCGTGCAAGGCGGAGTCCTTTTACCCGGGCTGCTGTGACAGCAGGGTTCCAGGGTGACATAGAGGTCTGCTCCGGGCAGCTGCTGCGGAAAACGCGTCCGTGCGTCTGCGATGGCCGCGGCTTCCGCGTGCGGAGCCCCCGGCCCGTGATGATAGCCCTCTCCGATTATCCGGCCGTCTTTGAAAATGACGGCACCGACTCTCGGGTTCGGAGAGGTTTCCCGGACACCGGCTTTACAGGCCAGTGCCAGAGCCTTCCTCATGTAGAGGAAGTGTGTTGAGTTGTTGTGCATGATTCTCTCCCCAGTATGCGGCCGGGGCGTTTGGATTGCTGTGAAACCTTATGGGATTAACAGGTTCAAAGCAAAAAAAAGCCCCGGATCATTCTCCAGGGCTTGAAGTTTCGATTGGTGTATTAATACAGCTCTAACTGTACATCAACGAATTTCTTCCATCCGGACTTTACCGTCGGCACCGGAATCTCACCGGTTCAGTCCCTTTCGGGAGTCGCGGGCTATAACCGCCGGTCAGGAATTGCATATGACATTTTTAAATGTCATTAACTCACCTGGCCCTGAAAATCATTGGGAACATAGTAACAGCAGCTGCTGTGATATGTCAATGGAGCTTTTTATAAAAAAACCCTGATGTAATCTCCAGAAATTACAGGTCAAGAACTTACAAAGTCATCAGTTACTAGAAATTACTTCCTTAAACTGTTGCTGTCGCAACTTCATCGACGGTCGACCAGCTTCCGGGAATCCGGAATGTTCTTACAAGCTCTTTCCGGAATGAAATATTACCTTCCGGTGAAACAGGATCCGCATTATCAGCCATCGCGGATATTTTTTTTATAAGCTCCGGAAATGATTCAAACCGGCTGATAACCGTTTCTTTAAGTTCTGTTGAATCAATGCCGGCCTCAGCTGAATACCGGTAAATAAAACTGAGCCTTATACAGTTAAGCACCCGATCTATCCGCTTTGACGGTTCATCCATATTCTTGAGCCCCTCAAGGACATCCCTTATCCGCTTCTCTTCCCCGGACTTCCAGCTGTAGCCGGCTTCATCAAAAAGCGCATAGAGCGGAGGTATCATCAGTTCAAGGTTCAGGAAACTTTCAAGCTCATGAAAGTGGCGGTCCTCATTGCGAAGCTTTTTAAACCCGCGAACACGCAGCAGCCAGCGGCCTATCTGTCTGGCAATTCCGTCCCATTCAATCTTATCCGGATGCTTAACCGGATCAAACTCTTTACCCGGCGCAGTTCCGGTCCGTAGCATTTCCGAAATCTCGGTGATAAGCTCACTGCTGTAGCCGGATTCAGCAATCCTTTTATCATAGTAAAGCTCCATTGGATCGCACCAGATCATCATAACTAGGCTGCCGTCTTTGCTTGTAAGTACGGTCTCGGTCAGGATTCCCTGGCTGACAGGACTGGCATTATCACGACGGTTACCAAGCATTACAGGAACGGCAGAGCCGAAGCGTAAAGTTGAGGCATCAGCCCAAAGCTCAAGCAGCCCGGCTAAAAGTCCGCCTGAGGCATCTATTATCTGTTTTTGATTGAGAGTTTCTATTTGCATGTTCAAATAATAACCGGATATGGATTTTATGTGCAAGCACAGATATAATGACTGCCATGGCTGAAATCCTTATCGGAACATCCGGCTACTATTATCCCGACTGGAAGAGCGTTTTCTATCCGGAAACCCTCAGAAAAGATGAGTACCTGGGTTTTTACAGCGAACGCTTCCCTCTCTGCGAACTCAATTATTCCTATTACCGGATGCCCGAGCGCAGTCAGATTCTAAACTTCGTCACCCAGACGCCGGAAACATTCCGGTTTTCAGTCAAGGCCTTCCAGAGCCTGACACACGGCAGGGGAAAGGGATGGCAGCAGGATGCAGAGACCTTCTATCACGCACTCACACCGATGAAAGAAAAGGACAGGCTGGCCTCGGTACTTATTCAGTTCCCCTTCAGTTTTCATCACAACCGAACCAACAGGCTCTATCTATCAGAACTGACAGGAATACTTTCCGGACTCCCGCTGTGCATTGAGTTCCGCAACAGTGAATGGATGCTTGAAAAGGTGTACCATGATTTTTTCAGCAAGAAATATCTGTTTTGTGCAGACAGATCTCCCGCTGCTCGACAAACTACCGCTGCCGACATCGGTAACAACTTCAGATATCGGATACATCCGCTTTCACGGCCGGAACGCAGAAAACTGGTGGGGTGGAGACAGCACCAGCCGCTACGATTACCTGTACAATAACCACGAGCTTCAGTCCTGGTTATGCCGTATTGAGGAAATAGCCTCAAGAGTCAACAGGCTTCTGATTACCTTCAATAACCATCATAAGGGCAAGGCAATTCAGAACGCCGCAGAAATCTTCAGTCTGCTGACGGGGAAACATCAAATTACAGAGCAGGGACTGCCGTCAGTCAGAATTGAGGCCTTTACACAATAAAATCTCCGGACTTGATATACGCTCCCTTAAAAATAATACTTAAAACTGTCAGATATGAAACAAAGACGGGGACAGGATCAGCGATCAGTAACAACGAATCTACTCATTGTATCATCAATTATGCTTATTATTCTTATCATCACAAGTGTTATTATTTTCAGTATTTCAAGACAGATTGGTTTTTTTTCAACAATGCTTAATGGAACCGGGCGGATAAGAGGTGGAATCCAGAGGCTGGTTAAAAATGAGATTTATAAACTTGATACAGCTGAACAGATAAATATCATCGACAACAAAATAGATATCCTGAAAAAGACCGAAACAGTAATCATCAGCTTAAAATATAAAACGCAGATTCATAAATACACTCTTGAGATTGAAAGACTGTGGGACAGCCTTCTGCAGGCTATAATGATTCAAAGGGAGGTTCAACCCCCTTATGAAAACCTTTATGAAATAAGTGAAGAACTTTGGGATCTATGCGACAAGCTTGTATCAACTGTTGAAGAAATCACTATTGCCGGCTCCGTTATAACCGTAAGCATAGGGGTTTCATGCTATAAAACGGATGATGATTTTGAATCAATTTTCGCACGTGCCGACAATGCTCTGTAAAAAGCTAAAGAATCAGGTAGAAACAGAGTCGCTATTGCTGACGCTACAGTCTGATTAAAGAGAAGTAAGAAAGTTCTTCTTTTCAGCAATCTGCATTTTTTCTATACGTTCAATAAAGACTTGAGCAGTACTGTCATTTGGATTGAGTTCCATGACTCTCTGAAGAAGTGCCAGCGCTCCATCAAAATCCTTCAGTGAAAATTTCATAATTGCCTGCTCAAAGTCAGTCTTGGTATTGTTCTTAAGCTCTCTCAGTTCCTCGGTATCGGCGTCAAATATTTCAAATAGAGCTACAGCCTGGTCCTTGCCCTTTACCCGTACACGGCCTAGAAAGCGGAAGTTATGATTCATCATATCATCAATTTTCATGAAGCTTTCCTGACTGATTACGACATTGGCCTTGTAGAGCTTGGTAACATCCTGAATACGGCTGGCAAGGTTTACAGCATCCGATATAACGGTTCCCTGCATTCTTGTTTCATCACCGATGATTCCCAGAATCATGTTACCGGTATGGATACCGACTCCGATATTGATGGCACGGTAGCCGACATTGGCACGATGTCCGTTGTATACAGCCACATGCTCAATCATCTGATTTGCTGCTCTGATTGCATCTTCTGGACTGTTGGGAAAAAGCGCCATGATGGCATCACCGATGTATTTGTCAACAAACCCTCCGTTATTGGTTATCATGGGGCTGAAGCGGCTCAGGTAGGAATTGATAAATTTGAAGTTTTCCTCCGGAGTCATATTTTCAGACAGGTTTGTGAATGCACGGATATCAACAAAAAGGATTGTCATCTCCTTCTGTACCTGATCACCGAGTTCAACATCCACAATATTATGCGACCCCAGTGAACGCAGAAACTCCGTTGGAACGAAGCGGCTGTATACAGTGCTGATTCTTGAAAGCTGGAGATGAGTATTTACCCTTGTCAGGAACTCCTCCTGAATGTACGGGCGAGAAAGGAAGTCATTAGCCCCGGAGGTTAGCCCTTCCATCATTTCACTCATGTCTTCCTTATTCATAACAAGAATTACAGGAAGGGCATCTTTTGAATACACTGTTCTTATTTCGCTGCAGACATCATATCCGCTCATATCCGTAAGCTTCACATTTACAATTACCAGATTAGGCGGATCGCTTTTTATGCGGGATAGTGCATCTCTGCCGTTGAACATCGGGATTACCGTATAATTCATTGAGGCGAGCTGGCTTTTCATGATCTGAAGTTCTTCTACATCCTTTCCGAGAAGAAGCACTTCAATATCCCTGTCAGATGTAACCTCATCAAAGACGGGCTGCAAATTTATGAGTGCATCCATCTCAAGGTATTCCTCGTCACTCAGAGGCTCCTCTCCTGCCCACTTTTCAAGTTTAAGGCTGAACAGAACCGAGCCATCCTCCTGCTTTTCAACATTAACCCTGCTGGAATGCATCTCTGCCAGAATATATGCGATAGCGAGACTCATCTCACCCATATCCTCGCTTTCATTATCCTTCGACATTGAGATTTCCACATTCAGAAGCTGCATTATTGCATCTTCGGCCATACTGCAGCCTTCAGTCTTAATCCTGAGTTCAGCATGAGTATCTGTAAAATCTGCGGATATATTTATACTTCCGCTGGTAAGATGCCTGATACAGGTTGTGATTATATTATAGAGAATCTGCTCAATACGCCGTTCATCTCCGTAGGCAAAAGGATCATCTCTGTTAATTTCACTCATCAGAGAGAGATCCCGAACTGCAACAAGGGCGTCACAGCTGCTTATAACCTTTCTGGAAACCTTGAACAGATCCACAGATCCGAAATTGAGTTTAACCGTTTTTTCCTTAATGACGGTAAAGTCCACAAGATCGTTGACCATATTGGAAAGCCTGATTCCGTTTGAGACGATAAGCGAGGATGTTGCTATCTGCTCGGAATTGAGCGGACCTATTGAGCCTCGCAGCAGGCTCTCACCCAATTCAACTATATTATGTATTGGTTTGGCAAGTTCATCGGAATTCTTTGAAAAGAAGAGATCTTTCTGCTTTGTCACTGCTGCAAGCTGCATATGCAGTGTTTGAAATTCTCTCAGATCGGTAAATCCGTCTACTATAACCTTGTATGTCTGAGGAAGGATAAAGAGAAAGACTCCTGCCCATATCAGTTTTATCGAATGTATCAGACCAAGCAGAATCAATCCGTCATTCAGCATAACAAGAAAAAAGACTGAAAAACTTAAAAGCGACATTTTGCTGAATTTCCGGTGGGCAGCTACAGCTCTTATGATGAAGATCAGCAGGAAAAGAAATGCTGCGGCCTGTACGGCAATGAAGCCCCTTGCCGCATAGACAGTAATCCAGAGGGGCGCTGCAGCCATCACCAGAGTAAAGGGTATAGCCGCTGTCTGCAGAATTATGACAAACCATCTCGGAACCTCGGAACTGAAAAGCGAACGGAAATAATTTGCAAGCAGAGGAACTGAAAATATCAGAAAAATAATCTCAAGCCTGAAAACCAGCCCGAGTGGAATCTGCGGGATTATGGCGGTAAGCAGCATTCTGCCGGTTGTAAGAACATAGAGCGAATAGAAAAAGCAGAATAGAGAGAAAAACATGCTGTAATCCCTTTTCTTCTGGTAAAACTGATTAATAAAGTGCATCACCGCAAAGGCCAGCATCATAAAAAACATCAGCGAATCAAGAATCTTGCCGAAGCGTTCCCGCTTTACAATATTATCAAAGCGGCCCAGCTCAACCCAGTTAAGCAGGCTTCCGCCATAGTAATGTGAAAAGTTTGATATATGGATCAGAATTCCAATCTTTGAGGAGTCGGTCTGAAAGGGAATAATCATTGTATCGGTTGAAGCCGTTTCACCGGAGTAATTTTCTGCAGGCGAACCGGCTCCGCCGGCATAATTACCATTAATATAAACTGAAAAAGCGGAATAAACAGGATTAATAAGAAGCGCCGGATTCTTACAGGATTCATCGATATCAAGAATAAGATACAGACTTCCGGATCCTGAAGGAAAAATCTTAGGTGAAATTGTACCGGTGACACTGCTGAATCTCACTGCAGCATCTTCAGGAGCGACAAGCTCATCTTTTACAAACAGCCAACGGCTGTCCAGAGAGACTGTTTTGCCCTCAGGAACTTTCACTGTATTGCTTCCTGCCGAAAAACTGCCTAGTGAAACAGTACTCTGCACAATATTAAAGCCCAGAAAAGCCACAAGAAGTCCGCATCCGGCAATCATTAACCCGAAAATTATATTTTTAATCCTGATCATTTCTTCCTCTGATTATATTCTCGAAAAATAGTGCGTTGCACTTGAGGCAATTTCAAAACTTAGAAAGTTTTGAAATTGCGACCTTAATGTAAATGAAGAAAATTTTACAATTTGTTATTAAATAATGTTTTACATGATTATGTAAAATTTTGCTTCAAAGCTTTTTGCAAAACTAACCGAGTTTTGCAAAAAGCTCACTTGAAAAGTTATTTTCAGTTCATTATTCTGACTTCCATCCACAAACACGGAGATTTACATGTCAGAACCCCAGAAGATCTATTATACGTATAATCAGATACATAAAACAATAAAGAACCTTGCTGAAGAGATAATTGAATCAGGATACGACCCTGATCTTATTGTTGCAATAGGAACCGGTGGTTTTATTCCGGCCAGAATCATAAAAACCTTCATTGCAAGACCCATTCTGACTGTAGGCCTTTCGCTTTACGACAAAAACAATCAGCCGAAGGCTGCTCCAGAAAAAATCCAGTGGATCGATGAAGTCGAAAAAAAGCTGAAGGGGAAGAAGATTCTTCTTGTTGACGAGGTTGATGACTCACGAACCACCCTTGAATACTGTCTCAGAGAGCTCCTGAGTGACGAACCCTCTGAAATAGCCGTTGCAGTACTTCACAACAAACTAAAGGAGAAGCGCGGCATTATTCCTGAAGAGATAAACCGATACTATGTCGGTGAAGAAATTGAAGACAAGTGGATATGCTACCCCTGGGATGCTGTAGATATTGATTCACACGGTTGATTTATTACCTCCTAAGAAGTAAAATACTTTTTTATTTTTCCTAAAAGGGGTATTTAAAATGAAAAAACACATTTTTCCGCTTCTTATTGTACTGCTGGTTATGGTTTCAGCAGTTGCTTTTGCCGGAGGGTCAAAGGAAGAACCCGCCGCGTCGCCAGAAACACAGCCGTACAAGGTCGGTTTTGTATATCTCAGTATTCCGGGAGACCTGGGCTGGACATACGAACACGACCGTGGAAGACTCGGCGCAGTTGAAGCCCTCGGAGACAAGATCGAAACAGTATTTGTTGAGAACGTGCCTGAAGGTCCTGATGCAACCAGAGTTATCCGCCAGCTAGCACAGCAGGGATGTCAGATGATTTTCACAGCATCTTTCGGCTACATGGATCCTACACTTGAAGTTGCTGAGGAATTCCCTGATGTACTCTTCGAGCACTGCTCTGGATATAAAACCCTCGACAACATGGGCAACTACTTCGGAAGAATCTACCAGGCAAGATACTTAAGCGGTATTGCAGCAGGTAAGGCTACCAAGAGCAACATCATCGGCTATGTAGGCGCCTTCCCTATTCCTGAAGTTATCCGCGGAATCAACGCTTTTACACTCGGTGTAAAGAAAGTTAATCCGGATGCAGTAGTTAAGGTTGTCTGGACAAGCACATGGTATGATCCCGTTCTTGAAAGAGAAGCTGCTGTAGCACTTCTCGATTCAGGCGCTGACGTTATTGCTCAGCACCAGGATACAACCGAACCGCAGAAAGCAGCACAGGAGAGAGGCGCCGTATCTGTAGGCTACCACTCAGACATGGGTAAATTCGTAGGCGACAGCGTACTTGTAAGTGCAATGTGGGAGTTCTCAACATACTACATCGACAGAATCGAAGCAGGTATGAACGGAACCTGGACAGCCGATCAGTACTGGGGCGGTCTCAAGGAAGGGGTTGTTAAACTTTCAGACTTCAGCCCGCTTGTAGACGATGCAACAAAGGCTCTTATTGCTGAAGAAGCAGCAAAGATTGAATCAGGTTCATGGGACGTATTCAGCGGACCTGTTAAAGATCAGAGCGGCAGCGTTAAAATTGCAGCCGGTACTTCACCTTCAGACGGCGACTTGCTTGGAATGAGCTGGTTCGTAGAAGGCGTTGAAGGCAAAATAAGCCAGTAAAACCAAAGATACTTTTTATTATCACGGTACGGGGCTTTCTGTCCCGTGCCTTTCAACTACATTTAATGGAAGGCGGAACCCGCGTTGATTCCAACAGAAAATCAGAATACAGATAATACGGCCCCTCATATGATCCTGGAAATGAGAGGGATTACCAAACAGTTCCCGGGAGTGCTTGCGAATGATCACGTCGATCTGGAACTTTTCAGCGGAGAAGTACTTGCCCTGCTTGGTGAAAACGGTGCAGGTAAAAGCTCACTGATGAACGTCCTGATCGGACTTTACAGACCGGATGAGGGGGAGATCTTCCTGCATGGAAAGAAGGTGAATATTTCCTCACCGAAGGACTCCATGGAACTCGGGATCGGAATGGTCCATCAGAATTTTAAACTCGTAGATACAATGAGTGTGATTGAGAATGTAATTCTTGGCGATCTTCACCAGAATTTCATTCCCGATCTAAGAGAGGCAGAAAAGCGGATAAAGGAAATTTCCGAACACTATGATCTAAAGGTGAATCCGCGTGCCCTTGTCGGACGGCTGAGCGTAGGAGAACGCCAGCGGGTTGAGATTCTCAAACTGATCTACCGAGGTGCGGACATTCTAATCCTTGACGAACCTACAGCGGTCCTAACACCCCAGGAGTCTGCAGAACTCAATGCTGTTATCAAGCAGATGACTTCGGAAGGAAAATCAGCCATTTTCATAACCCACAAGATGGAAGAAGTAATGGAATTCTCCGACTGGGTAAGAGTTCTGCAGAAGGGAAAGCTGATAGCAGTTAAGGAAACAGCACAGACAAACCCGGAGGAACTGGCCCGTTTAATGGTCGGAAGGGAAGTTCTTTTCAATATAAATAAAAAACCGTCTGAACCGGGAGACCCGGTACTGGAACTGAAGAATGTAACAGCTGTAAGCGAACATGAAAAAGCTGTTCTTAAGGATGTAAATCTCACCATACGTGAGGGGGAAGTTCTGGGTGTAGCCGGAGTTGCAGGAAACGGTCAGGTTGAACTGACCGAAGCTGTTACCGGCCTTCGAAATGTATCATCCGGACAGATTATGCTTAACGGCAGCAACCGGACAAACAGACAGCCGCTCGAACTGATAAAGGCCGGTGTAAGCCATATCCCCTCGGACAGGGTTGCAATGGGAATAGTCGGCGATATGAGCGTTGCAAACAACCTTGTAATGAAGGGCTACAGAAAGCAGCCCATCGTCAGCCGGGGAGTCATGAGCTCCTCAAAGATACTCGATTTTGCAAAAAAAATGATTTCCGCATTCAGCATTACAACGCCTGGACCGCATACACATGTAAAATTCCTCTCCGGAGGGAACATCCAGAAAACAATTCTTGCAAGAGAAATTGATGCATGCGGCGGACTTCTGGTTGCAGCTTACCCGTCCAGAGGCCTTGATGTAGGAGCTACTGAAGCAGTAAGGCTTCAGATGGTCAAGCAGAGGGACTGCGGAAAGGCAGTGCTTCTGGTGTCGGAAGATCTGGAGGAACTGCTCACTGTTTCAGACCGGATAGCGGTAATGTTCGAAGGCAGGATTATGGGAATAGTGGACAGCAAAAACGCTGATATCAATAAACTGGGGCTGATGATGGCCGGAGTCCCCGAAGAAAATGCAGCAGCCGGGGGCAGTGAATGAAAATTATTTTTGTCAAAAGGAAAGCCTATTCCGGATCGGCCACTGTGCTTACACCGGTTATTTCATTCGCCGTATCGCTTGTTCTTACAGCACTGATGCTCGGAATTTTTGATATTAATCCCTTTGTAACATTTTCTGCTATGCTTCGCGGAGCCTTCGGATCAATGCGTGATTTCAGCGAAACTCTGGTAAAAGCAATTCCGCTGATGCTTGCAAGTCTTGGCGTATCAATAGCCTTCAGGCTCAAGTTCTGGAACATAGGAGCAGAGGGTCAGATAGTACTTGGAGGAATAGCGGCAGCCTGGGTTGCCCTGTTCTGGTCATCCTGGCTCCCGCCCTTTCTGCTTCTGCCTGTAACACTGATAATCGGCGCCGCTGCAGGCGGTCTATGGGCAGGAATTCCCGCACTTTTAAAGATAAAACTTAAAACCGATGAGACGCTCACCACGCTTATGCTCAACTACATTGCGATACTCATCTATGACGGAATATATCACGGCCCATGGCGAGACCCGGAAGGGTTTGGATTTCCGGGTTCTGCAAAGTTCCCGGAAGCCGCATGGCTTCCCCGTTTTTACGGAAGAGCACATGCCGGACTCTTTTTTGCCATTGCAATTGCAGTACTGCTGTGGTTCGTGGTTTACAAGACCCGCTGGGGATTTGAACTGCAGATGATAGGAAAAAACCGCAAAGCAGCCAGGGTTCTGGGTGTAAGTATAGAACGGAACATAATGCTGGCACTGCTTGTATCAGGAGCTGTGGCAGGACTGGCCGGAGCCACGGAGGTTACCGGGATCGCCCGGAGGCTGCAGCAGGGACTTTCCCTCGGCTACGGTTATACGGCAATTATCATTGCCTGGATGAGCCAGCTTAACCCAATAGCCTGTATTTTTACCTCGGTTGTAATGGCCGGACTTCTTGTCGGAGGCGACAGCGTACAGATTATGATGCAGCTGCCTGCCGCGATGGGTCAGGTTATGCAGGGTATGATTCTCTTCCCGATGCTTGCCGGCTCGGTATTCACCGACTACAAGCTGAAAATAATCAGAAACAGTTCAGCGGACAATAATAGTATGGAGGCTGCCGAATGATAGCCATAATAGCATCTGTACTGGCTATTACACTTAAAGCCGGAACCTCGCTAATATATGCAACGATCGGGGAAATTTACTCTGAAAAATCAGGAGTCCTGAACCTCGGTGTTGAAGGAACCATGCTGATGGGAGCAGTAACCTCCTTTGCAGTTTCCTATTACACGCATAATCTTTTTGCAGCTCTTTTTGCAGCCTGTGCTGTAGGAGCCCTGCTTTCGCTGATTCATGCATTTCTATCGGTAACGATGAGGGCTCAGCAGGTTGTAAGCGGACTGAGCATAACCCTGTTCGGAACAGGAATGGCAAGTTTTCTCGGACAGACACTGGGCCCGGAGACAAACAGCAATTACCTTACAGGCCTGACTGCCGCCAAATTTACAGCGCTCTCAATTCCGGGACTTTCAAAGATCCCCCTTATCGGAGTACTGTTCAATCAGGATATTCTGACCTATATAGTGCTTATTCTGCTGCCGGTATCATGGTTTTTCATGTATAAAACAAGGCATGGGTTGAATCTCAGGGCAGTAGGCGAAAGTCCGGAAACGGCGGACGCGATGGGCATAAACGTCACGCGGACAAGGTACATCTATACAATTTTCGGGGGAATGATGTCCGCAGTCGGAGGAGCTCATCTGGCCCTTTCCTACACACCGGGCTGGATTGAAAATATCACCGGCGGACGCGGATGGATTGTAATTGCACTGGTAATATTCTCACTGTGGAATCCATCAAGGGCCATTTGGGGAGCGGTACTCTTTGGCGGTATCAATGCTGTGCAGTTCAGGCTTCAGGCCTCGGGAACTGACATCCCTGCAACATTTCTGAACATGCTTCCATACATAGCAACGATTGTTGTACTTGTAATAATAACAGTCTGGGAAAACCGTAAAAGCCTTTCGGGGCCTCCCCAGGCACTGGGAAATCCCTACGTCAGAGAAGATAAGTAGCAGACAGACAGGAGCCGGAACTTGCAGCCGGCTTCTTTTTAATACCCCAGATCCTCGCCGATAAGAATCACCTTAATCCGTCCGGCTGTCCAGCTTCGTCTGGTAATCACAATATTGCTGCAGAGACTATCGTCTGAAAGACAGTCGCCGCAGCGGCCGGTCTTTCCACAGGGAGTATTTTTATCAAGCCTCACGGCGTTCTGCGGTGAAGCAACATTATTTACCCTTGAAAGAGCTTCCTTCTCATCGGCGGTGACCTTGTTCATTCCGATAACAATAATCACATGGGCAGGCCCGAAAAGCAGCGCAGCAAGGCGGTTGCCCCTCCCGTCGATATTAACAAGTTTGCCGTCAACGGTAATAGCGTTGGTTCCCATAAAATAATAATCACAGTTAAAGGCATTACGATAAATCTCATCAGCCTCGGCAGGGGTTTCCGCCCGGTCTCTGTCAAGAAGATTAAAATTGCCGTTTCTAAGTGCATCATGAAAACCGGCCTGGGCAAGTGAAACAGAACCTCCCCAGCTCACGGCAGAACCCTCGGGAATATCAGCCATGACGGCCTTAAGAGCAGAGGCGGAATCTTCGTAATATTCAGCGTCCATATTCCGCTTCCTGATTTCTGAAAGCAGTTTTTTTGACATAGTTGAGTAGTATTTTTTTTTCACATCCATAATTTTTAAAATCTATCACATAATTTTATTATATGATATCATTCGGAATAATTTATTATGGTAAAAGAAAATCAGCTATTAGATGAAACAGTAAGACTATGTTCTGCACTGGCTCGTGAGAACCGTCTGAAATCACTTTTCTCAATACTTGTGGAACAGACACTTGATATCAGCCGCTCCGAACTTGCGGGGCTCTTCATATATCCGGAGCCTGATAAGGATCCCGAACTTGTATACAAAAGGGGCTGGCACGAGATTCCCGCAAAACTGAACCGGAAATCAGAGCTTGTTAATTTCCTGGAAGATTGCGGAGAGGCAGTTGTTCTAAACAGCCGTAAAAAAAGTCCCTTCGCTGAGGTTCTGCTTACAGAAGTAATGAACAGCGGAATAATCCTTCCGCTGAATGCTCCCGGTGAGAGGATAGGCCTTCTGGTTCTGAACTCGGATACCGAGGGCTTCTATCGGGGCGACCGTTTCCGTTTCCTGGAATCAGCGGCTAAATTTACCGGAGGGATGCTTCATAACTCGATTCTATACTCCCAGCTGCAGGAACAGTTCAGGGTAATTGAAAGCATGGAGCGTTACCAGGAAGGAATCTTTACATCGATGTCAGACTTCCTAATCACAACCGATCCCAACGGCAGCATTCACTATTTCAACGATGCCGCTGCGGAAAAGCTCGGCCTCAACAGCGGGCATATCGGGAGTGACCTGAAAGACTTCTTCAAAAAGAAACTTACTCCCAGAGTCATAAATACAATCTCCGAATCTGAAAAGAACAGCAGCATAATCCTCGGCCTCGAAGGTATATTCAAGGGAGAAAAGACAAACATCGATTACTCCCTGAATATTACACCGCTTCAGACCAAGAGGGGCCGGAAAGAGGGACTTACCCTGATCTTCAAAGATCAGAGTGCAGAAAAAGAACTGAAAAACAGAGTAAACATCGCCGTCGAAGAACGCAGGATTATAAAGGATATGTTCTCAAGGTATCTTTCCCACGAGATAGTCAATCACCTCATGGAACAGCCGGAACTTGTAAATCCCGGCGGCTCCAAAAAGACCGCAACCGTATTATTTGCCGACATCAGGGGATACACAGCCTTCTCCGAAGGACAGGAACCGGAAGTTATTATCGATATTCTGAACGAATATTTCCGTGAAGCCGTAGAGCTTGTCATTCAGCACGGAGGATATATTGATAAGTTCATAGGCGACTGCATTATGGCGGCATGGGGAGTGCCTCTTTCAGATGAGAGAGAAGACGCCGTAAAGGCGGTGGAGTGCGCGGTAGCAATACAGAGACTTGTAGCATCCAAACAGCGTCAATTCTTTACAGGGCCGGCACGATCTCTTAAGATTGGTATAGGCATGCATACCGGCCCCCTTGTAGCCGGAAACCTTGGCAGTTCACGCAGAATGGATTATTCAGTCATCGGTGACACAGTGAATCTTGCTGCAAGACTTGAGGGTGTTGCCGGTGCAAATGAAATAATTATTACTGAATCAACAAAAGCCCTGCTTGATGACCGTTTCAAACTTGAAAAACGTTCTCCTGTAACGGTCAAAGGCAAGGTTAAACCGATTGAAATATATAATGTCGCGATTTAGCGGCTATGGAGGAATATTCATATGGAGATAATCCCCGGATTAATAATGCCGTTATGGGCAATTATTCTAATATTAAGCGCTGTCACGGCAATCATTATCTTTGTTCTTATCAAACTGCTTCTTAACTTCCGCTTTCTGAAGACCTGCGATAAGGCCTGCAGCGATGAGGAACTGCTTAATGCTTTTCTGGAAAAGTATCCGCCCGCAGCACGTCTCAGAAAGGCCCGGCTGATTCAAAGAGCCTCTGAAAAGAACGAGGGAGACTTCATTGCATCAACAGGACTCGACATACTCTGGGAAGAGAGGCTCAGAACAAACCGCAGAATTTCCGATCTTAAAAAACTGCTGAAATACTACCCCGACAGGGGCTTATTCTACTGCCTTGAAGCAGGGCCCTCAAAGCCCGGTTTCGGTAAGATCCTCGCAAAAAAAACAGCTGACAGCAGCGATGAACTGCTGCTTAAAAGAATTGCCATTGCAGGAAAAGGAACCGATTTCAGTGGAAAATATGCAGCATCACTTATTCCTGACCAGCTTCAGAACCTTCTTGAGATGACCGGAGACCCGGAATGGGAAGTCAGATTCTTCGCCCTGAAACTTCTAATACATTACAGCGACAAGAGGGCAGAACGTGCAGGCTGGGAAGCATTCAAGGATCCTGCCTTCAGAATCCGTGCCGCCCTTGCCGCAGAATTCAAGACCGCAGACAAAAAGATGCTTGGAAAACATCTGCTGGAACTTCTCAAGGATGACCCGTCTTTCATAGTACGAACTGCCGCAAGAAGGCGTCTGGACAACGATTATCCGGAGTTCTACCGTATAGATACCGGAGACCTTAATAAAACCCAGCTTTTCCATGTACTCGAACAGCTTCATGACGATTCAAAGGAAGACGAGAATACTGCGCTCCAGTATTTAATTTCCGATGATATGGAAATCAGGCTCCAGGCCGCAGTTTATCTTCAGAGACAAAACGCATTGAGCCGGCTTTTTATAAAGGCCGATCTGGGGGACAGGGAGGGATACAAACGCGTATCTACCCTCCTGGCAAACGCATGTGATGTTAACTGTACTAATTTCCTCGAAAAAATAGGAACTGTAGAGAACCCGGCATCGATAATGCTGGCTGCGGATCTGCTGAAGCAGAACGGCAGCCGTAAATTTGTTGACTACCTTGCCGAAAGAATATTCGCTCCGACGCTTGAAGCAAATGCGAAAGAAGCCTTCATTGAACTCTATGCTTCCGGTGTGGAATGTATAGCACTTCGTGGCAGTGATGACGCACTTAGACTGATGGATAAGGAGCTCAAGAAATCAGCTGATGATCCGGTTAGATTGAGTATTCTACTAAAAGCCCTCCCGGAACGCGGAGAGGATATCTTCATACCGACCCTGATAAACTTTCTTACTGAGGGTAATTTCTGTAAACCGGATCTTCTCAGGCACACAATCGAACGCTTCGCCGTTTCAACCTATCTGGAAGTGCTTATTTCCATTCTTCACAACGAAGGCGGAGGTTACGAAGATAATATCCGGAAGGAAGCCTTTAAAATACTCGGCGAGCTGAAAATGCCCTGCTGCCTCCAGGTAATACTTGAAAACCTCACGATACTCTCTCCGGGTCAGCAGCAGGAATTTGCCGCACTGCTTGCGGAATACGCTCCGGATGTTTTCGAGGAGAGGGTTTCTGATCTGCTTGAGTCTGTCGATGCTGCCGTAAAGGCAGCGCTTATCAGCAGCCTCCCGGCAACCGGAATGACAAGTTTTGTGAAAACAATCAAAGATGCAGCCGGAGATTCAGATCCCGAGGTAAGAATAGCCGGGGTAAGAGCTCTGGCAGGATTCGGAGAGACAAAGGTTATAGGCCAGATGACTGCCATGCTGAGGGATCCTGTTGAAAGAGTCAGAATGGAATCGGCAGAGGTAATTGCCGCCTCCGGACCTGCAGCGGCTCTGACTGAACTTGAAAAAATCATAAAGGATCCTAATGAGGTCGACCCAGTCAAGAAAGCGGCAGTGATAGGGCTTGGCTATTCCGAACGTGAAGAATCGGTTGGAATCCTTGTAAATCTGCTGAAGGATCCCGACCTTGCCGATACAGCCGTACAGGCTCTCAGTGTAAAAAAGCCGGGTAAACTTCTCAAGCTTCTGCTTGAATACTTCAAGGATGCCTCACCGGAAGTCAGGGATCGCATAGCCGAATCCTTTAAACTGATGGGAAGCAGTATTGAACCAGAAATTGTATCAATACTTAAAGAAAACATCACATCACTCCACGGTGTGCTTGCCGACATTCTGCTGAAAACCGGATACATTGATACAACAATGAAGAAACTTCTGCACAGAAATCCCGACGTAAGAAAGGACGCTGCTGCAGTTCTCAGCCTGATAAAAACAAAGGAAGCATTTAAGGGTATAGTTCTCGCTTCAAGGGATCCGGATCAGAATGTTCGGGTTGAAGTGCTCAAGGCCCTTGAAATGCTTAACACCAAAGAGGGCAAACCGATTCTTGAAGAATTAAAAAATGACCCGGACAAACGTGTCCGTAAATACACGCTCTGGGCTCTGGAGCGTCTTGACGCCAAGTCGGAATAGCAGATGTCCGAAACCAGGTGGTGGTACGGTACCAATGTGTACCAGATTTACCCCCGCTCCTTCTCCGATTCCAATAACGACGGAATCGGAGATATCCGCGGTATTATCAGCAGGCTCGACTACATTAAGGAAACTGGATTTGAAACAATCTGGTGTTCACCCTTCTTTCCGAGTCCGCAGAAGGACTTCGGCTACGACATATCCGACTACCGCAGCATAGCCCCTGAATACGGGACTATGGAAGACTACTTCAGACTCGTTGAAGAGATTCACAAAAGAGACATGAAAATAATCCTTGATATGGTTCTTAACCATACAAGCGACGAACATCCATGGTTTAAAGAATCATCCTCGTCCCTGGACAATCCGCGGCGTGACTGGTATGTGTGGAAGGATGGAAGGGGGAGACTCCCGCCGAACAACTGGCTGAGCCAGGTCTCCGGTTCAGGCTGGCACTATTCAGAGATAACCAAGCAGTGGTACTGGGCTTCATTCCTGCCCTTTCAGCCGGATCTGAACTACCGGAACCCCGATGTTAAAAACGAAATGCTGGAAACACTGCGCTTCTGGCTTGAACGCGGAGCCGACGGTTTCAGGCTGGATATAATAGGAAGCATCTTCGAAGATGCGGATTTCAGAAACAACCCGGCGTCACTGAAACTTTTTCCTGACGAAACCCATGAAGGCATGCTTTTTAAAAGCACAAAAATGACGCACAATCTGCCCGAAAGTATTGAATTCACCAAAGAACTCAGAAGGGTCACAGAGGAGTTTCAGAATCCTCCAAGGATACTAGTCGGGGAAACCTTCGGAACTCCTGATGACATCGCGGAGTTCTGCCGAAACCGGGGACTGCACGCAGCCTTTGCCTTTAAATGCGCATCCGAACCCTTTACTGCTGAATCATTTCGGAAGCTTATAGCGGAATACGAAGACTGCTTTGAATATCCTCTAACCCCTTGCTGGGCCTTTTCAAATCATGACAGAATAAGACGCTTCTCCGCACTCGGGAAAAATGAAAAAAAAGCAGCACTGAGCATATTCTTCCAGCTGACGGTACGGGGTATTCCCTTCATCTACAACGGAGAAGAGATTGGAATGTCAAACGGAAGAATACCCGGAAAGCAGTCACTTGATCCGGTTTCCGGAGGCTTCAGCTGGCTGCCCGGGCCGGTTTTTAACTTTATAGACCATAAAGTCAGCTGCGCTCTGAATCGCGACAACTGCAGAACACCTATGCAATGGACTTCCGAGCAGAACGCCGGCTTTGCGGCTCCGGGAGCAGTGCCATGGCTGCCGATTAATACTGATTACGAAACCGTTAATGCAGAAATGCAGCAGAAGGATTCCCGCTCACTCTACAACTGTTACAGCCGTCTCCTTCATTTCAGAAACAGCAGCAGGGCGCTGCGTTTCGGCAACATTGAACTGCTGCCGGAGAACAGTCTTTCAAAGGGCGTTCTTGGATACCGGCGGAAGTATGAAGATGAGGAATGTCTTGTGCTTTTAAATTTTACCGGAAAGAAAAAAAAGATTAAGGCAGAACTCGCCGAAGGCTTGAATAAAAGTGTTTCAACACAGTCCACAGGTTCAGCTCCGGATAACAGCGAGATAAGCCTGTCGGACTATGAAGGACTGGTCTTTTCCAATCGGTTAAAATGAGCCCTTATAATTCAGGCCCTATTCAAGGCAGATAATCCTGTAAACATCGGCAGGGGTTTCAGCATTCATCAGCTTCTGCCGGTGCTCATCATCTCTTAAAACCCTGCTTATTTCAGCCAGAAACTGAACGTGCGGTCCGGTGCGGTGGGCAGGAGAAACTGTCATTATAAAGATTCTGCTGGGCAGACCGTCAAGCGATTTAAAGTCAACGCCTTCCCTTGTGATACCGACACAGGCAACAAGCTCATCAACGGCATCAGTCTTTCCATGAGGAATGGCAATGCCGGTTTCCATACCAGTCGACATTTTTGCCTCCCTGTCGAATATGCATTCCCGGACTTTGGCTTTATCTGATATCTTTCCTGAAACACTCAATAATTCTATCAGTGAGTCTATGATCTCTGTTTTGGTGTTTCCTTTTAAATCTGTCGTAATTAATTCTTCAGTGAGTACTCTTTTAAGATCCATTATGCAAGGATAAATCCAGGTTAAGTAATTGTCAACTATAGTATTCGGACTATTGCGTTTTTAGAAAATTGAGGCTTTCATCTACTCCTCATCGGATTTTAGATCGCTTATCTGGGCGAATTCATCCCTGCACTTGATAAAGGCTTCAACAATGTCGGGATCGAAATGCCGGCCGCTTTCTTCGGTAATAAGTTTGACTGCTTCTTCATGCGAGAAGGGTTTTTTATACGGACGTTCACTTCTAAGAGCATCATAGACATCGGCAAGTCCGACAATTCGGGCAGAAAGCGGGATTTCAGTGCCTTTCAGGCCTTCGGGGTATCCGCTTCCATCCCATTTTTCATGATGATACGAGGCGACTTCCTTACCTATTGTAAGAAAGGATTTATGGCCTACATCATCGGCAATAACACTTAAGGCATCACCGCCCATCTTGGAGTGGGATTTCATCATCTCAAATTCTTCTTCAGAGAATTTTCCGGCCTTCAGCAGAACAGAATCCTTGATGCCGACCTTTCCAATATCATGAAGAACCGAGGAAAGCGAAAGATCGTCTATATATTCCGGAGTAATATATCCCATATATTCAGAATGTTCACTCAAAGACTCCGCAAGTGCCCTCGTATAATCCTGGACACGTTCAAGATGTCCGCCGGTACAGTGGTCACGGTACTCGGTCAGCTTGGCAAACCCCATTATGGCAGCAGCCTGAGTTTCCTTAAGCTGATAGAGTGAGTCGGTAAGCTGCTTCTCAAGCCTGATTTTAGTTGTGAGATCCTTTTCAAGAACAAAGAGGGCGAACATGCCTTCTCCGCTCAAATCTACGATATAGTAAGTTACATAGGTATACAGCAGTCCGCCGTTCTGACGTTTTCGGGGAATACCAATCTCGACATACCTTCCGCCGTTCTCCCTTGTAAGGTTTATAATCTCAAGAATATCGGGCCTGTCCGAACCGGCGGAGAAATACTTGTCATAATCTTCACCGAGAACCTCGACCCTGCTGTATCCGTACATGCTTTCGGCAGCACTGTTCATATTCACAATCATCCCAAGTTCATCAACAATAACGATGGATGAGGCGAAGTATTCAAAGAGCCTGTTATAGTTTGTCTGACTTGCATCAAGCTGGGCTTTCAGAAGTTCTTCTCTTGAAAGATCCTGAAAATGTGCAGTGTAGCCGGAAAGATCATAATGTTCATCAAAATGCGGCCATATCGTTTCAAAAAACTTCTTTTCAGCGCCGTCCTTTGCTTTCAGACTGGCAGTCTGACTTAAAACAGTTCTTGATTCCACCAGGGTTCTTTTTCTGAGGTTGAAGGCATCCTTATCGGTATACAGAGCATCGGCACCCTTGACCGACTTAAGATTCCAGCCAAGGAGTTCGGTAAATGCCGGGTTTGCTGTAATTATATTTCCCCTTATATCCATTGAAACCACGGGGTCGGGGAGATTGTAATAAAGATGCTTGTATACATTACCCGTCCATGGAGCGAGCTTCTTTTCCTGAAATTCTTCAAGACGCAGAAGCAGAAGTTCATTGTTCTTCCCCTGCGATATGTAGGTATATTTGAATTTTGACTCTTCGCCTTTTCTGGATTTAATACTGGCGGTGTGCTCAATTCCCTCACCTCCGAACAGTTTGAAATTGGAGAGGAAAGTCTGCTGATCGTCGAGAACAGACTTGAGCTCCAGATCCGTCATTTCCAGAAAGCGCTGGTTTATAAACTTTATCCGCCAGTCTTTCCGGTCAAGAAGAAGAAGCCCGTCCTGTGAGTTTTCAAATATCCTGATATAAAAATCCAGTTCTCCCGACATACTTTTAATAACCTTTTATACTAAACAATGCAAAAATCAAGTTTCAAATTTTTTCAGTCTCTCCGTAAGCTGGGCGTTCTGATCATTGGATCTGGCAAGTCTTTTTGCCAGAAGCCTGGAAAGAAAGATACCATAATAGGGATAATCACGAACAAGGGTAACAAAAGCCTTTCTCGATATTTTGATGAGTTTACCCTTTTCCGCTGCTTTGATGGTACCGTTCCGCTTGTTGCTCAGAAGGAATGACATCTCACCCATGAAAATATCATTTTGATTAAGCTCACCTACTTTTTTTCGGCGATGATAGACATAATATTTACCGGAAACTATATAATAAAGAAAGTCGCTTTCTTCACCTTCTCTGAAAACTATATCACCCTTCTCTACTTCAAGAATCTCTTCTTTTCTAAACCGTATCGGGAAGGGCTGAGCCTCCTGCTCAACATGGTCTATTATGAGCGTGACCTGATTTCCGGTTTTGTTATAATATAGTTCCCTGCACAGCGCCATGGCCATTCTGATACCGCGTCCGTGAAGGGACAGTTCATCCTGATTTTTGAGTTTTTCATTAAGGTCGGAGACATCAAAACCCCTTCCCTCATCGCGGATGGTAAAACATGTATAGTTATTATGCATCTCCCAGTCGAGGTGAACCCGTTTTGCCGCAATTTCCGTGTTTTCGCATTTTCTTGCTATCAGTTCAACAATATTGCCGCCGTCTTCCATAAAGACAGTCTTCTCATCATACGAAAGCTCACAGTTTCCATGTTCAATTCCGTTAACTATAAGCTCGGCAAGTGCCAGCTGAAGGTGCATTTTAGAGTCTGTGTCAATCTTACCGGACTGGGAGAGTGTTGTCGCGGCAATTCCGGCATAAATTGGAACAGACAGAATATCATTAGGAATTAAAAAGGATCCGGAGGTGCTTTCCATGATCTTCGACGCAAATCCGCGCTGAAAGATTATCTGGTAGTTCTCCCGGATGATCTCAACACTCTTCATCAAATGGGAGCGTAGCCTGAAAGTGCTCAGGAGGGTAAGGACATTTATATTCTTAAGCTTGTTCAGCAGATCAACTTCATCAATATGCTCCTGGTCATGAAGCCCTATAATTCCAAAATGATGAAGCCAGATATCCTGTTCGAGCCGGTGAATCAAATCGTTCACTTTGATACCGGGATCAGAAAAATTAATTATGACTATTTCGGGCAGCTCATAGTTGATAAATTCATAGATGCCGTCATCATTTGAAATAAATTCAAGGCGATAGTACCTGTCCCCGCTTAGCTCAAAAGCCTGCATAATTTTTCTGTTAAGGTTCCCGTCAGAACTTATAATTCCCAATACTTTCATTTGGCCATGACCTGCTTATAAACTTGTTTATCAATAAATATATTTACAACATCTGAATTCAGATGGTTTGCGTCTGCTTCTTCTTTAAGGATATCAAGAGCGGTTTTAACCGGAATGGCCGGTTTATAGGGCCTGTCATTTGCGGTGAGAGCATCAAATACGTCGGCGACTGCCATTATCATTGACTGAAGGGGCATCTCTTCACCGGTAAGGCCGTCCGGATAGCCGGAACCATCCATTCTTTCATGATGAGCCCTTGCAATTTTCGGAAGGTTTTTGAAGGCATCTGTCCAGGGAATGTTTATAAGAAACTCATATGAATGAACAACATGCGATTCTATCTCACGGCGTTCAAGTTCATTAAGATTACCCTTTTCAATCAAAAGCATTTCATATTCTTCGTTGGTAATCCATGGTTTAACCTTTCCGTCCACATCTGTATATGTCCTTCTGCGGTAAACCTCAAGCTCATCCGTCAGCTCTTCCACACTTACTCCGGGTTCATTCGCTTCAATGAGTGTGATAAGCGCCCGGTCTATATCCTTTTTCCAGACAAGCTCGCCGGTCTCCTGCATCAGCTGGTTTTTGATGTAGGCAAATCTCATCTTCAGAAGTTCCAGCTGTCCCGGATAGAGTTTCTTTGCTTTTATCAGAATTGGCTCACTGACACCTACCTTGCCGAAATCATGCAGCAGCCCCGCATACTCAAGCTCTTTGAGCTGATCTTCAGAAAAGGCTATATCGGCAAAATCACCGCAGCAGTCCTGATTGATAGCTTCGGCTATTGCAAGGCTGTATGCGGCAACACGGCTTGAGTGACCGCTTGTAGTCGGATCCCGTGATTCAATAGCCTTTACCGAAGCCCATACAAATCCTTTAAACAGGGTCTGTATTTCATTGTAAAGAATGTTGTTCTCAAGCGACACCGCGGCCTGCCCGGCGAGTGCGAGAACTATATCCTCATTCTCTTTGGTAAAGGGAATTACATTATCTGTAAAATCCTTGTCGGTTGAGAGCCTGTAGTCAAAATCCTTCTTCCTGTTAATAAGCTGGATTACCCCGATAATCTTGGAGTTGTGGTCGAGCATCGGAACTGTGAGCATACTCTTTGATCGGTATGACGTGGCAATATCATAGTCCCGGTTAAATGAGTAGGCAGTATCCCCGGATATTTCATAAACATCCGGAATATTCAGAATTTCACTGGTTTCAGCAACATAACCGGCTATCGATTTCTTATTAAGCTCCATTTTAAATTCAGAGTATTCTTTCGGATTTGAATCATTATGCGCAATTTTGAACAGAAGCCACTTACTGTTATCTTCAGGCTTTATTTCTAGGAGATATAGGCTTCCCGCATCAGCCTTTGTTATCTCACGGGTTTTACGCAGGATATCATCAAGCAGGATGTTGTTATCGCGCTCGGCAGATAGAGCTACTCCGATCGAAAGAAGTTTTTTATTTATCTTCTGAAGTTCATCCGCCTTCAGTTCGATCATCATGCGCTTATACATGTTATCAATGACATGGGGGAATATTTTAAGTCTCCGGGTTGAGAGCTGATCAAAAACAAGAGGATCATCGTCGAGGTCAGTACGACGCCTGTCATGGTAGGCAATCAGCACACTTGCATTGCAGAGAAGTTCGCCGAGTCTGCTTCTGAGTTTAATAAACTGTCGGTATGTTGTAATAAACGCAGTAACGGTATTTTCTTCTTTAACTATCTGCTCGAGATTTTCGATAGACTTCAGCTCTGCCCACTGAGGTATTTCAGCGTTCTTAATGTAACCTGGGATTTTATTGATATGGTAGAGCAGCATCCGCTTCATCAGATATTTTGTACAGCTTCTCCTTGAACTTCTTTACAAAAGCCGTAATATCCCGCCTGCTGCTTAAATCGGTTTCTACTGGAATTGAAAACAGAATTCTTCCTGAAAGCCCGTCTTCAAGCTGGTATACACGGCCACTGGTCAGATTATCGGCAGCCTTCAGGCTATATCTGTAATGAATATCCGATTTATTTGATAAAATATTAAAACCTGATGATGTAAGGATATGTCTGAACCTGAATCCCGGCTCAAAATCAAGCCGAAGCGGAAATTTCAGATCCGTTTTGAGAAAAATTCCCGGATTGAGTTCATAGAGCTGCCAGGCCATTTCATCGCTCATTTCCGGCCTTCCCGAATCTTCAGCTATAGGGATCAGCTCGGTCAGAGCTTCCGACAATTCAAGCTTCTCCCAGTCGGGATCAAAGCTGCCGGCGGCAGTGCTGAGCATCACCGGGTCGGATAAAAGCCTGCCCTTCTCAAGCAGGTAGGAGGGTTCGGCCTCCGGAGCTACAGCGGTCTCTATCTTCTCAGCCTGCAGAAGATAGGGAAGCGCCTTTCGCGGATATTTCTCTGCAGCCTTGTAGAAGGACCATGCTGCATCCAGACTGTTACCCTCCGCATAATTCTGGCTGCCGACAGTGAAGGAGGCTTTCCGGTATCTGCGGTCGTGAAACCATGAAAGCATCCTGTATTTCATACCCTGGAACAGCTTCCCCAGCAGTGCGAATCCAGTCTCCGGCATTCCTTCGGTACGGTATGCCAGGCCCTCGTAAATCCCCGCAAGGATTCTGTCCACCTCCATCAGATGCCTGTCCCGGTCCACACCGAAATAGTACATCCATGAATCATCACTGCGGTTGAGTACCTCATTAATGTGCGACAGGGCTTCATCAAGCAGGCCGAAGGTAAGGTAGAGATCAGCATAGCCCATAAGGGCAAGCGGGGTAGAGTCCAGAATATAAGCCCTCTGATAATTAAGAAAGGCATTGGTAAAATCAAGCTTACGTGTGAACAGCTCAGCTCTGGCAATGTAGCCGGGTGCACGTTCCGAGGTTTCAATTGACATGTTTGTAAGATCCATTGACTCCTGATAGTGATAAAAACCATGTTCAAGCAGCGACAGATTGTAATAGGAAACCGAGGCAAAGTAGCTCCATCCTTCGTTAAGAGCTAAATCAATCGCCTTCTGATAATTCAGTCTGGAATTATCATAGTCATACTTGCCCGAATACACTGTTCCAAGCGTCATATACAGGATGGGGGAATCGGGAAATCGTTCAACAGCATCCAGAAGAAGAGCCTCTGCGGAATTAAGCCTGAAGGTTTTAAAATACATCCAGCCCAGATCTGCAATGGCTTCGAAATTTTCAGGGTCAAGGCTGAGCACCTGTTCCAGACTGGCAGTCGACTCGGCATCATGGTTTAACAGCCCCTCTGAAACCGAACGCATATAGAGGATTTCAGAATCCAGCGGATTTATTTCAAGAGCACGGTTATAGTTTTCAACCGACATGTTGTACAATTCACGATCCTGATAAAGTGTCCCAAGCTCGGTATATATTTCCGCGCTCTGCGGGTATTCAGAAGCCCCTTCTTTAAGCAGTCTGAGAGCCGCCTCATAATTTTCAGCATCCATCTCCCTACCGGCCATATCAATATACCAGCCGGCATCCGGTGCGGCTCCGCTCTGTTCCCCCGGGGAATTATCCACGAAATCCTGAGCTTCCAAATGTGATACTGGCAGCATCAGCGCGGCTAAAACAAGAACGAGGGCTGTAATACGCTTGCTTCGGAGTCTCCGGAACGGAAAAAGAATAAAAAGGATGCGTTTAAAAATAGAAACATTTTTAAGACTGATGCGAAAGGCTTTCCATGATGAATCAAGAGCCTCTGCATCAGCATCAGTATAGCTGTCGGAAAATACCGAAGACAGGTAGGAATCCGCAAGAACGGTGAAGCAAAGGCCGGTTTTTGATTCTGTGCGCACTGCATATTCATGAATGCTCTCGTCTGAGTAACGGAAGCCCCCGGAAGCCGAAGCCCATGCTGAAGCCCTCCTGAAGACAGCTCGTGCCTTTTTCCGACAGGAATTAAACCTGATTCTTATAAGAGCGGAAAGATGTACGGCCAATACTGTAAAAATATAAAGGCCTGCCAGTATAAAGGGCCACTTTGCAGCCGCGTAACGGATAACAGCCTGAAGGCTGAGCCCATGAGTATCAGCAGCATCCGGCTCATCATCAGGACTCTCTGCAAGGCTGTATTCATTTTCAAATATTTCTTCAACATATGATGAGTATTCATCCGGATTAATCGAACAGAACTCAAGCTCTTCACCGGGAGCCACAGTTTCTGAGGTCGGGTCAAATTCCACCCAGCCGAATTGCTCAAAGGGGACTTCAACCCAGGCGTGCGCCATATCAGCCCTTACAGGGTAAACGTTCAGGATACCGGACTGGGGATCGATATAAAATCCGGCGGCGACCCTGGCAGGGATTCCCAGACTTCTGCACATCAGCGCCATTGAAAATGCAAAGTATGAACAGTATCCTTTTTTGCTGTCGAAGAGAAAGTAGTCAAGCTGGTTACCATCGACAGCTACGCCGGGTTTAAGCGAATAATAATAGTTATCACGCAGATAATACATTATCGCCATCACCTTGTCGTAGTAGAGGTCCAGGCCTTCGGTCACCTCTTCCGCAAGTTCACGGATTGCTTCATCATCGCCGTATTCAGTGTAGAAGCTGTACAGCCGGTCGGACATTGGAAGCATTCCCGCATCCATGAGATCCCATGAAGGCAGTTCAATTGCATCGGAAACAGCCCGGTAATTTCTCAGGAATGAAGAACCGTCCCAGTTGGTAAGCGGTGTTATCTCGACAGGGTAGTTGATTGCAATAAGTGATGAGGGATCAAAGTTAAGAATAAAATATTCCTGCTCGGCGGTTATCCGCTTTGGATAGCGCTCGGCATTGGTTACTGACGGTCTGTCGGGCAGCACAGTCAGCTGCTCCTGTTCTCCGGGACCTGTCTGGATATAAAAGCCGCGCTCCTCCCGGTATCCGGAAAGGTAGTAGCGCCGCAGGTACACCGAATTGAGATAGCCGTAGTTTCTGAACAGCATTACCAGATCGGTATTCATTGAAATCTCACTTTCAAGCTTCACATAGTCTGAAAAGTCAAAGCGGAAGAGAGTCGGCTTCATTAATCCCCCGCCTTCTCTGGCTGCACCATCCGAATAACTTCCGAGAATCAGAAACAGAACAAGAATTATGGCCGGAATCACTGTAAGAAGAAAGGGCAGAAAGCGCTGAATAAAAGCGGTCTCCCCCTCCGGACCGGAAAAAACAATCACAAGAACCTCTGCTATGATATAAATAACACAGATAAGCGCAAGGTAGCCCTGATGGGGGAAAATTGTCAGTCTATATCCGGCCTGAGACCAGAGAAGAGCAGAAAGAATTAGCGAGTTCGCTGCCAGTTCGAGAATAAGAAATATCCGGCCGCGGGATGAAAGAAAACCGCCTGCCCATATATACAGCATCGGGATAAAGAGCGGTATAAAAGACGAATCAAAAAAGATCCCGCCAAAATCATATGCCGGATTTAAAGACGCCGCGGCAAAACGGTCTGAAATAAAGATATAGATAAACCTGATTATAAAGAACAGGGCTCCAGCCCCGAGTAAAGCAGATACAAAACGCAGACTGCTCCGGCCGCCGAGAAAACCTCCGACGGCTGCAGCGGCAAAGCCGGAAATAAAAATCACAGGAGATGCTATATCATAAAGAAACCGGAAGCCTATTATAATCAGAACGAACTGGGCAGTGACGCGGAAAGTAAAAACAAGAGCTTCGTTTTTAGAAAAACCTGACAAATCGGCCTCCTGCGGCAGACAATTCCGCTCCGACAGCCTGTGCTCTGCTGTTCACAGAGAGGCTCTGCTGCTTAAGCTTCCCCGCCAGCTTCTCTTCCGCCAGCTTTCTGAAAAGAACAGAGCTAAGCAGGCTGCGTTTGTAGTCCCTGCTGTCTCCGGCCTTAAGACTGATCACCGGATGCACATCAAGGCCTGCCTTATTCATTCTGCGCGCTACCCCGGCAGCATCCCTTGTGACAGCAGTTGTAAGCAGTACCGCGCTCTTAAAACGCCTATCGGCATTCCAGTTTTTAAAACTGTCTGCAAAGACAGGCCTGTCTGCTGATACAGCCTCCCCGGCGCCGGCAGCGGACCACCATAGACCCGGATACAGTTTTTCTGTCGGAATAACAGGTGCCTGCGGATAAACAGCAAGATTCACTTCAATCCCGGCATCACCGTAGAGTCTGCACATGCTCATAAGCTTTCCGACGGTCTCATCAAGGTAGATATCAAGAAGATCACGGTACTCTCCATCCGGTTCAAAGCAGCAGCTTAGATCCGCAACCAGCAGAAGACGCTCTTCAGGCAGAGGAACTTCCTCGCCTATCCGGATAAACAGCTCACCGGAATGGGCAAACTGCTTCCAGTTCAGCCGTCTTATATCATCACCCGGGTAGTAGGCCCGTGACTCAATCATATCTTCATTGCGCTTTTTCCGACTGACTCTGGCTGATGTTACTCCACCCCGTGCCGGAGGTCTTTCAGTAATGGTATTTACTTCAGAAAGCAGGTTAACATCAACCGGACACTCACAGCCGGTCTCAAGTTTAAGTCTAAAAAAGCCGGGGATATCGCCTGTTTCTATACCGCAGCTGCTGCAGGTATAGGCTCCCCTCTGTTCCGGGACTGCGCTTATACTTCCGGAAGGTTCCTGCCCGGGGCCGAGAGGACGGCTTAAACGGATAAGCCTGTTCATCCAAGCAAGCTCGGCAGTCAGCCTGCAGTAGAATCCGGGCATCAGAAAAGACGGAGGCATAGCTTCATATCTGAAGATTGTTTCTTCGCCGCAGGTGACCGGAAGTTCAGGACCGTAAAGCCGTATTCCATGCCGTATGCTTTTTTTAAGAGTCAGATACTGTATTACTGTTCCGGTGAATGAGTAAAGAAAAAGAAAGAGAAACCCGCTGCCCAACAGTATGGTTCCCATTTCAATGCGGATAAGTCCAGTGATCAGAAATACCAGCGAGGCAAAAAAAAACCTGTGCCAGTTTTAGTAATTGATTTTATCAAGACTGCCAATTATCAGTTCCCTTATCATTTCGCGACTTCCACTTTCCCTCTTTTTCATTACTATCCTGTGCGCGAGAACAGGTACTGCGAGGTCAATGATATCCTGATCGACAACATGGTCTCTTCCGCGGAGCAGCGCGAGAGCCTTTGCCGATTTTATCAGCATGAGTGAGCCCCTCGGTGAGGCGCCCAGTTCTATTTCTTTTTTTGCCCTGGTCTGTGAAACGGCTGAAATAACCGCTTTTATGAGTTCGGGATGACAGTAGATCTCCCCGGCCGTATTCTGGACTGCAGTTATTGTCTTTCCTGTGCAGACCGGGCTGAGTGAAGGGATTGTTTTAACTGAAGGATCTTCGGTAACGATAAGAAACTCTGATTCAGCATCCGGATAGCCTATCGACAGTCTCATCAAAAACCGGTCAAGCTGGGCGGCCGGAAGGGTATATGTTCCTTCTATTTCAACGGGGTTCTGAGTTGCCATTACGAAAAAGAATTCACCCAGGCTGTGTGTTTTTCCGCCTACTGTAACCTGATGCTCGGCCATAACCTCAAGCAGGGCAGACTGAACCTTCGGAGTTGTACGGTTTATTTCATCAGCAAGCAGGATGGAGGTGAACACCGGTCCGTGCGCGAAATTGAAGCTGCCCGACTCGGGGTGAAAAACATCAACACCGGTTATATCATAGGGAAGCAGGTCGGGCGTAAACTGAATCCTGCTGAAGCCCGGGAAATCACTCTCCGATGTATCTATCAGAGAGGCAAGGGTCTTCGCGGCGGTTGTTTTCCCCAGTCCCGGCATATCCTCAACAAGGACATGTCCGCCGGAGGCGGCAGCCGTTACAAGATACTCAAGAAACTCTCTCTTTCCCTTGATTACCCTTGATGCCTCCTCAACCAGACGGTTAAGGACTTCAGAAGCTTCACTAAATGTTAATCCGCTCTCTTCACTCATTGATATGGATTCTAACATAATTTTCAGGCTGATACAATTTCAACCGCATCACGCAGGTAGAAAAGCCTGCATTCAGCCGGTTTGGAATAAATACTCCGGGCAGCCCTGACGTAAAGCTTCATCTGGGTACTGTATTCCTCCGGCAGACAGTAGCGGTCCGTCTTGAAATCAACAATAATAACCCTGTCGGCAAGCTCAATTACAAGGTCCATAATTCCGTTTACCGTTATCTCCCTGCCCTCGTGCTCAGTCAGCAGGGTAAAGGCAAGTTCCGACTCAATATTTAAAGCTGTCCCTGCGGCCCCCCATACATCAGAGACAAAAAAACCGTCGGATATTCGCAGTGCTTCGGCATAGACTGCCGGCCAGCCTTTTTCATCAATCCCTGCAAACTGAGGCTGCAGTTCAGTCGAACCGTAATCGGCCTTCTTAATCCGGTACTCGATAATCCGGTGGCATAGTGTTCCGAAAGCGGCCTCAAGTCCCGATTCTGCAATAATTGACGAGGCGGGTTCACCAAGCTCTGAAAGCATATTCTCATCAGAATACGCTGCTTGAGTATTTAATTCAGCATTAAGACCGGTGGCTGAATACTGATACTTCGGCCGGCTGAAATCAAGCGGTGCCTTCTGCCTGTACTGACTGATAACCATTGCATCATCTGGTGATTTAGCCGCTCCGGCCTCAGTTCTCTCGAACCATTTGCGGTCCCTAATTTCCTCAACTGTGAAAAGATCCTGATCAGCATCAAAAACCGTCTCATAGCTCATTCCGGCCGAAGCAAGAAAGATATTAAGCATCGAGGCGGGAGAATTCCTGTTCTGCCTGCCGTGACAGCCTGAAATCACAAGATGGTTTCCGGCCCTTGTGAGTGCAACATAGAAAAGCCTGCGTAGTTCTGCTTCCTCACGGGCCTTACGTTCATTTTTTCCAAGGGTGTAGAAATAATTACAGCGGGCTCGTCCCTTTCCGGAGGTATCGGGAGCAACAAGGTTGAATGACAGCCCGTATTTATCGGAGATACAGGCAGGCATCGAACTTCCGGTATCATTCATCCCTGTATTGCCGGAGTTGGCAATTATCACAATCGGAAACTCCAGCCCCTTTGACTGGTGAACCGGCATCATCCTTACACCGCCGGTAGAATATTTCAGAATATTGAGATCGTTAACCTTGCGGTATTCACCGAGGTTCTCACGCAGATAATCAAGAAAGACTGCAGCTGTCTCTGAACGTTCATCTGCCTGGGCAGCAAGTGTCCGCAGATAGTCAAAATATTCCAGATAACCGCTGTATTCCGGATTTGCAAGAAGGATGTACCTGTAGCCCGACTTGAACCACAGCGAGGATACTATATCTGCAAGCGGAACACGGTCCAGGGATGATGAGATTTCAGAATAAAGAGGGGCTGCCGTCCTGTATTTCAAAAGGTCATCCCCGCTGCTGCAGAGGTCCTCGTTTCCCTCAGTGAAAAGAGGATTTTCAGAAAGCATCAGGCTTATAAAGCTTTTATCTGAAAGATTCATGAAGGGCGAGCGGATTACCGCAGCAGAGGCTGCCCGATCCTGCGGGTAAAGGCAGATCTGCAGAAAGCTGTAGATATCGTTAACCGGAGCCTCCTGGAATAAGGTTCTGGTTGAATGGACATCGTATGGAATAGACATTGCCCTGAAAACTTTCTCGTAGGTTTTCTGGTTGGCTCCGGATCTGAAAAGCACAGCGTAATCACGGTAGGCAGCCTTTCTGAGCTCCCCCTTTTCAGATACATCAAGAACGCCGAGAGTCTTTTTTATGTACTCTGCAATACTCCAGGCCTCGGCCTCATCGTGATGAACATCATCCTCTTCGGGGCTCTGATTCCAGCTCTTATACAGGAGCCTGATATCAGGAGCTTTATCCAGAGGCGAAAGCCCCGGTTCGAGTGCTTCGAAAGCGGCCTGATAGTCCTCGGAACTTTCGCTCATGGCATTGCTGAAAACCTTGTTGAAAAACCCGATAAGGCCCGGATCGCTTCGATAGTTCCGTTTAAGAGAGAGGGCCTGTCCGCCGGCTTCAGCCAGTTCGCTGCTCAGCTGTTTAAACACGCTGACATCAGCTCCCCGGAACATGTAGATTGACTGCTTTTCATCACCTACAAAGAAGAGTTTTCCCGGATCAAGATCAGCGGTTCCGGGGATTCCGTCGGCTTCCTGCCCTTCCTTTTCTGCAAGCAGATAGAGCAGATCTTTCTGAACGCTGTTGTTATCCTGAAACTCATCGATCATGATGAACCGGAAGAGGCTTTTATAGTAGCGGCGCAGATTCTTATCCTGCTTGAGGCCTTCTACCGCAATACTCTGAACATCTCCGAAACTTAAAATCCCGCTGAGTCGTTTTTTTCTAAACAGCTGAGTCTGAAATTCCTGAGTAAGAGCGAATAGTTTCTCAATAAGCTCCCGGCTGTCCAGCATACCGGTAATTTCACTAATTACAGACAGGAAGTCCCTTATTTCATCTACATATTCCTTGAAGCTAACGAACTCTTCCTTTTTTGAGGCTCCGCGCGGCTTTTCAGTTTTAACCGTGGCCAGATATTTTAGCAGCCCTGAGAAATCAGCATTTGCAGTAAGTTCTGCAATTATTTCCATGTCGGGAAGGCTTGCAGCAGCGGTTTTCATACTTTCTGTTACAGGCTCAAGCGCCGCGGCATTTGCGGTAAATTCCGAAAGCCTTCGGACAGCTGTTTTCAGATCGTTTTCGGCGGTATGCATCTGCTTCTGAAAGATATCTGAAAAATCCAGCGGGTTTCCTATTGAAAAACATGCCGAAGAAAGCCATTCAAAATATTCGTGCCATACCTTTTCAAATCCGTTGATATAGATGAACTCAGTAAGGGCCCTGTCTTCCCTGTGACTCAGAATAAACTCAAGCCCTGCGGCCCCGGAAAGTTCGGAAGCAAGGCTCTCATCTGTAACAAAGCCCGGTGCTATCCCGAACATGCCGCAGCAGTCGCGTGCAATCCTCGAGCAGAAGCTGTCCAGTGTTGAGATAACGGCCTTGTCAAATGAGGCTGCGGCATCGGCTACCCTTTGATTTGAAGGCTCCGAGGACATCAGCCTGTATATTCTTTCATACATTTCAGCCGCAGCCTTGCGGGTAAAAGTCAGCGTAAGAATCTCCGAGACATCTGCACGGCCTTCAGCCACAAGCCGGAGGAACCGCAGGGCAAGAACTGTTGTCTTGCCTGAACCGGCGCCTGCAGAGACAACCGAGTTAGTGTTGGAATCTATTACAGCCTGCTGGTAAATATCGGGTTTCATTATTTACGGCCTCCAAACTTAACTGCATATTTTCTGCGGCAGACGGGGTAAAAATCACAGCCGCCGCAGCGTTCGGGTGCAGTGAAAATGCCCTCTCTTACCGATTTGCCCATCCTGATTATTTCATTCATCGTCAGGCGGCAGAGCGCTTCTACCTGTTCGGCATCAAGAATTCCAGCCTCACCTGAAACCTGAAAATGTTCGGCAGAGGTCACGCTGTAATAGGATGTTGAATCAACCTCAAAGCCGGCCTGCCTGGCAAGGATAATGTAAAATGGTATCTGGTATCCTATCGAAGGCTTCATCAGCGCTCCCGACTCATCAAGGCTGAAATAGTCTGCGGTCTTCTTCTTTTTCCAGTTCCGCTTGTAGTCGATAACCGCAGCCCTGCCCGCTTTTACAGATATCCGGTCCGTACGGCCCGCAGCTTTTATGTTCTCACCCGGAATCTCGTACTCAAGCCAGTCTTCGATCAGTGCCGGAGTATAGCCGTCATAAAGGGCACCTTCAGCTTCAGGCATCCGGGACATGTATTCAAGAGCCTTTCTGCAGGCTGTATCCCAGGCCGGGCCAAAGAAGTAATTCTCCCTCTTTTCCCAGTCCGCAAAGACCTTCCGGGCTGAGCCCCTTATCATTTCGCGGTATTCATCCCGCTTTTCAAGCGAAAAAGCCTGCCCCGACTCTTTCAGCAGACTAAAGAAATGACCCAGAATTTCATGAAGAAGCTCTCCGTCGGTGAAGGGGTCTTCAACCTGCAGGACATACTCATCCGCACGGACTCCGAGTAAATCAGCAAGCAGATAACTGTAGGGACAGTTCGTCCAGCGGTTGAGTGTTGTGGCCGATATTTTCAGATTCAGCTCTTCACCGTAGCGCCTTGCTATACAGGCTTCGGAAAGTTCAGAATCCTTCAGAGGGGTGAAGGTAAAATCATCGGAAGCCGGAAGCAGTCCTGTTGCTGCCGAGTAATCAAAACCGTCGGCCTGTGACTTCGTAAGCGGCCAGTCAACCTCAGAGTCTCCGTACCACCATGAGGATTCAAGCTGTTCCGGATCTGAAACCCCGGCACCGGCCTGCCCTATATTACCGGAACCTTCTGAAAAATTCATTTTCTCAACAGAACCGGCTGAAATAAAATATGCCGGGGCAAGGGCAACACCGGAGAAGGTCTCAGCCGACCCTGAAATTACCGGAGAATTTCCACTTTTTGAATAGACTCGAAGAAAGGCTTCGGTCATATTATTTTCCTGGAGCTTCAATCCCCTTCTTATCTGATCACCTAAAAATGGCAGCGGTACCGAAACAACGGCCGAGTTCTCATGGTTGAGCCCGGCAATGAAGTGATGCTTCGGCCTGATACCCGCAGACACCCTGTACCTGTACAGCGGAATGGCTTCTGAATCAGCCTGGCATACATAGATTTTTTCCTTCAGCACCTCGATCCACAGCCCCAGCGGATCCCTGATACTTATTCCCTCAAGGGCGTTTTCGGCATCCTGGAGCGAGGAAAGAATCTCTCTTGTTCTCTGAAAAACCTTAAGGGTTTCAAAATCCCAGAGCTCTTCATCCGTTTCAAGGAAAGTGCTGATGAATATCTGGATCTCATCGCTTAGTTTTTTCAGGCTGCCGGCTTTTACAACTGCTGTAATTCTCTTTTTAAGTTTGAGGTAAAAATCCTTCAGATCCCACCTCTTCATGATTGTAAGCCGCTGCTCCCATACATCACCATCACTTCCCGGGCCGAAGTTGCGCAGACAGCGGTTCTCAATTCCGAAACGGATAAGAGCATCTGCGGTTTCTTTTTCCTTCCAGAGAAAGGCCCGGAACAGCAGAAGCACTTTCATTGATGCTATATCAAAGCTGCCTGAATAGCAGGAACGGATAAGTTCGGGCAGACGGCCTCCGGGCAGCTCACCGACCGGTGTACCGCTTCTTACACTCAGCGGAATCCCGTAACGTCCGGCTTTGGAAATCATGTAGGCAGCAAGCTCCTCATCCGGACATGTCACAGCTATGTCCTGGTATCGCAGCCCCTGCTGCAGCAGGCTGGAAATTCCGGCAATCACTTCGTCGCCTTCAATTACCGAGTTGTCATAAAAATGGTAGGGGCAATCTACGTCTCCGACATCCGAAATAAAGCTGCATCCGGATGCGGACAAAACTGCCCGGTATTCTTCAAAGTCTTCGATAAGTTCTGGGAATATTATGTAGTATTTTTTATCCGGTGTACTGATATCCGGCATATCCCAGCCGGGCTCAAATAGGCTGTTTTTCTCAAGAACCGAAGAATATTCCTCATACAGCCTCATGTAGTCATCGGATAGACCGTCACCGGCTGCTTCACGAAACAGAGACTCATTCTCATGAAAGGCTTCCGCAAAACGCTTAAGCCCCGGAAGAACCCTGACAAGCTGGTCGGCAAATCCGGAAGCGACCTCGTCGAATCCCGAGGGCAGAATATATCTGTAGACCGGGGCTTGTGAGATATTACGGGCAAGCAGATCTGAACAGAAAAGCTTGCGGTGAATAGAGTTTACAGGTCTTTCAATCCGGTCATGCAGGGTAACCGATTCCTTAAAACTGTCCCATGATAAAAACACATCGTTGCGTACAGCATCAGCCTGGAGAAGCTTCAGAACCTTCATCCTCCAGCTGACAACAGCAGCCTCTGAAGGAAAAACATAAACAGCCCCGGCGGCTATACCTTCGCGAATCAGCAATTCTTCGATTTTTTTCATTGCAACATTTTAACATAAAACAGGTTCTTGACTATACTATTGATTATCGTTTTAATAATGATGATGCGTATCCCCAACAGTACTATCACATTTTGCGTTAAGGCGTTATCGCAGTCCATGGACAACAGGACTATGTCGACGCTCACCAGAAGATTAATTCCCGGTTATGATCTTCACCAGAGAACAGGAATCCCATCAAGCGTAGCCATACCGAACCAGAACGCGGCACGTCAGGTAGTAAAAGACATCATAGCCTGCAACCTCTTTCTTGATTTCGTACTGCTGCTGATAAATTTCAGTGACCAGGGAAAGGGCATCGCCGGCAGAAAGATCGCTATCCCCTATCTCAGGCAGATACTTAACTCCGTATACCAGCTGGGATATATATATGACCCCAGCAGCAGAATGTTTCTGGAAAACCCTGCAGTCAGAAAAACCAGAAACTGGGGAACTCTTAAAAACAATGTTGAGTATACAATCGCATTTCTGCGGATAGACATTGCCGGCAATACAAAGCTTGTAAGAAAACACGGAGCCGAACAGATCAAGGAATCCTACCGGACACTCCGCGGCATTGTAACCCGTGCTGTTGATAAAAGAAACGGCCGTGTCTGGGGTTGGGACGGTGACGGCGGACTTGCCGCCTTCTGTTTCGGGAATATGAATGAAACAGCTGTACTGGCCGCTCTTGAAGTAATCCATGAACTTTTTCTTTATAACCACACCGACTGTCCGGTAGATGACGGCATCCATGTGAGAATAGCAGTGCACAGCGGACCCTTTGAATACACATCCGGCAGCGAGGAGATACAGCAGGCGGAAACGGTTAAAAAGGTTAATTCCATAGAGAAAAACCAGGCGGAAACAGACTCTGTCACAATCAGCCAGGCCGTCAACGTAATGCTTGAACCGCTTACAGCCAAACAGTTCAACAGCTTCAAGGCAAAGGATAACAGGGTATATTACCGCTATAAACTGGAGTTAGCAGACTGATGCCGGAAATCATTATTTTTTCAGATATAAAAGGCAAACTCAAATGTTTTGAGAGCTTTGAAAAGAAAAAAGAATATACTCTCACCTACTGCATGCTTAATGAGATGCGTAAAATTCTGAAAGCTCCATCATCAGATAATATTTATGTATACGATTACGCCTCGGGCAGCGATACGTCGGCGTTAAAAGATCTTAAATACATTCTTAAAAAAGAAGGCTTCCCCCTGCTGGTAGTAGACCGGAAAAATCAGATTGAAGATCCGGCAGGAATCATCTTTAAAGGTTTTGATTACATCAGTTCAGATATGTACCGCAGCGGATATAAAGCGGCAAGACTTAAACAGTATCTTGAGTTCAGGGCACAGGATCCTGAATTTATAGACAAAGAACCCTCTCCGGCTCCGCAGGGATGTTCAGAGCCTTCATACAGCGGTGTTGACTGGAAAAACATTAGAAGCGGCCGGGAATACACATTCTTCATGCTTTATACTGAAATAAGAATCACCTCTGAAATGAAAAAGAAATCCGGTACCGAGTTTCTCACCCGGATGATTCAGGTATTTCAGACAACAGTTGAGCGAACCGTAACCGACTACGGCGGAAGGATATGGATCTGGAACGATTACGGCGGACTTGCCCTTTTCCCCTATAACGGAGACACAACTGCCCCGGTACTCGCAGCAGTAAAACTCTTTGTAAACAGATTTACAATGAGTATTGAAGAGTTCGGAATGCATGATGCTGTAAGTTTCAGAGCGGCTATGCATCTTGGGAAGACTACCTACAAAAGCCGCGGTAAAACAGGAACAATTATTTCTGATTCCATAAACTCTATATATCATCTCGGGGCTAAATACACAGATCCCGATTCATTATCTATCACCGAAGAAGTCTATTCTGTTCTGACGGACAGGATGGCTAACCTGTTTAAAAAGAACGGGGAATTTGAAGACAGACGGATTTATCTTTTTAAAGACTTTAGAAGACCCGGCTGATCGACTGTATTGACAGCAGAAAGATGTTCTGGTATATTTCCGAACAGTCGGGGGTGTAGCTCAGTTGGCTAGAGCGCGTGAATGGCATTCACGAGGTCAGGGGTTCGATTCCCCTCACCTCCAGAACAAAAATGGATATCGAAAATAATAAAAACGATAATCTTTTCTCAGGAGAGATGGACCCTGACATAGCCGATTTAATGGGCTTTGACAATGAAGAGGGTCCTTCTTTTGATCTCCTCTTCGACGACGGCAAGGGCAGTGAGCTTCCGCCTGAAGAACCCGGCTTTTCAAGCACAGAATTTGAAAAAATAACAAAATTTCTTGAAGATACTCCAAGCCAGATTTTTCGGAACAAGGAATACTATAAACAGGCTTTATCAGGTGAGGGTGAAGAAGCTCAGCGCTTTCATAAGAACCTTACCGAATACATGAATACCGAAAACCCCAAAGACCGCTCAATGATCAGAGGTAAACTGATTTCCGCCTACTGGGATCTTGCTGAAAGCATAGCAAAGAAGATCCATTCCGGTCTGCCTGATCCTAAAAAATTTACATTGCGATACGGGTCTGTACTTCCCAATATCATCTCAGCCGAAACCAGAGACCTGCTGGCCAAAGTTATAGTCGAAAACAGCACACCGGAGCCTGTTCACTACCTTGATGAATGGCTGTATAAAATATCCACCGGTGTAGTAAACGCCTCGATTACTGATGAGGTCAAGACCACAAAACTGAAGAGCTCTGAAAACCTCAGGCCGCAGATAGACAAGCTGCAGGGCCAGAGCCGTTCAATAATGGGAATTATCAAGCGAAAACAGGAAATTCTTGCCGACAATGAGAACCTCCTGCTTGAAAAGATAAAACTTGCCAGCTGCAAGGAAAGAAACCTCAATTATCCGGACCTTTACAACACATATAATTCAGAACAGAGACGTGCTCATTACGACATAAGCCAGATTCTGAAATATCTGCAGAAACAGGACAAGGAAATTTCCGGGCTGTTTTTTGATCTTGAAAAAAACGACAAGCTGCTTAAATCTCTTGAAGAAAAGGCTGAACGCCTTGGCGAGGTAATGCATGTCGATACCTCTATAATAATCAAGGAGTTCGGTTCCATCAGACAGATGGCGAAAATGTGTGTTGGACGGCAGGGCAATCATATTCCAATCCTGATGAAACAGTATTTCAATGCCGATCAGTATAACCTTGGAACAAGGGAAAACGTAATATGCGAAATGGCCAAGGTTGAATCACTTGATCCGGGCCTGTTCATGAGAACATTCAAGCGTGAAACAACCAGGATTGTTCCCTATATTATTCTGGTGCCCTGCTATGGGGAAAGAGGAATATGCTGGGAGCCCTTTGAAAAATACAACAGGGCAACAAGCCGCGGCAGAATTGCCATCCCTATGTACTCAAAGGACCTGAACACAGCAATTATTGCCGCTATGGCTGATTTGAGATGGCAGGTTGCCAAGGAGAAAGCCCAGCACTACTGGATGGAAGAAGGCCTGACCGGTCATTATTACCAGTGGTTCTCTGAAAAGAGGATGAAGGGCGATGTCAGGGAACGCTTCATCAACGATTATATACTCTGGATAACCAGAGAAAGTGAAGGAACCCAGAAGCTCGAGCGCGAGGTCAGAGGAATATTCTGGAGAGACATGCCCTTCCCTGATGAGATTAGAGACAAACTGAAAAACCGGGGCTTCGTCTACAATGAGCTCTATAAAAAAGACATTAACCGCTCAATGTCGGACGGCTATTAGACCTATACCTTAAACCGGTTCACCTGGCTGTGGATTATTTCTGCCTGGCTGCCGATATCTTCTGCAACATCCTTAAGATAAATAATGACCCTTGTAATTTCCCGCATGCCCTCAGAACTTTCATCCATCGCCACAACAACATCTCTTGAAATATCATTCAGCTGTTCCATGCCGCCCTTAATCCTCATTGAGGAAGACTGAATATTTCTTGATGAATCAATTACCGCTCCGGAGACACCCTGAAGGCCGGTTACTGCTGAGAGAATCTGATCGCTCCCCTGCTTGAGTTCAACAGTGCTGGCTGAAATCTCTCTCAATGCATCGGCAACCATATTCACATCGCTGATCATCTGATTAAAAGACTCGTTGCTGCTCTTATTCGCATCATAGGCAGTTGTAATTTCGCGGAGAACAAGTTCAAGGATTGAACTGATTCTTTTAGACTGCTCACCGGTCGTTTCTGACAGTTTCCTTATTTCATCTGCAACAACCGCGAACCCCTTACCGGCATCCCCTGCATGAGCAGCCTCGATAGCGGCATTCATGGCAAGCAGGTTCGTCTGTGATGCAATGGAGTTAATCATCTCGGTAATTTCTCCTATAGAACCTAAATTGTTATTTACCTGCTCCACCGAAGAAAGCGCCTGCTCAACCTTTTCTCCGCCGGTTTTCACGGTATTCTCAAGCTCGGTCATTGCCTTTGCTTTTTCACGTGTAATATCCGCTACACTGGCTATCGAGGCTATCATCTGGGTAACAGCAGCAGTGGAATCATCAATCATCCCGTTCTGCTCAAGAATCTGCGCCTCCATATCATTAATGCTGGCGTCTATTTCAGCTATCAGCTCTGTTGAGGAAACGATATTATCATTTAGAAGACTGATTTTATTTTTCATATTTCCGATATTTTCGGAGATTTCAACGGAAGCAACGCTTGCCTCTTCAGAATTATGGAGGAGATCGTTTTTATAATTCGTATTAAGCTCTACGGCTTCCTGCATCTTTCTGACTATAAGCGTAATACTGTCGAAAAAGACATTCAGATTATCGCTCATCACTCCTATTTCATCGCCCTTTCCCGCAGGAATACGCCGTGTGAGATCCCCGTCGCCCTCTGAAAATTCAGTAGTCAGATCAGTAACATGTTTTATCGGTTTAACAATTGAGAAATCAATAAAAAAGTAAACCATAATCAGGGAGACAAAAAGTACAGCAATTATGATATAGATCGTTGTATGAGATCGTACAGAGATGCTATGCACGTTGCCGAACTCGGTTTCAGCCAGGCTAAGAGAAAGGTTGGTAAGCTCATCCAAAACATTCCGCATATCACCAAAAGGTTGTTTATGTTCATCAGTTTGAGTAAATTCAAGGGCTTCAGCAGCATCTTCAGGAATGAGGTCCATGGTATATGACAGGGCTTTAATCCAGCTTTCATAATATTTGTTGAAATCGGCAATATAGGATTCTATAGACTCCGGTGCTTTATTGCCCGTATCCGAAGTATATGCAGCAACAAATTTATCAAACCGTTCCCGAACCTGATCCCTGTTTTCCTCCACATCGCTGTACAGAGCCATTGAGGTTTCAGTGTCGCCTTCAAGGTATTCTGTAACAGCCTGAAGAAGGGCAAGTTCACTCTGGTAGGCATCCCTGTCGGCTTCTATCAGAAAATCCATACTGACAAGTCTGATTTTATAAATTTTCTCAGAATTATAAACAAGGTCTCTGCAGTTAAAAAGAATTGCAGTAAACCCGATTGCCAAAAGCAATAGAATCAACAGGAACCCGAAGATAATTTTGCTTCTGAATGATAAAATCCTTTTCATACCCGACCTCCGGAAAATACAAATACAGACTTATAGAATTTAAGTATATATATTTCCGGACACAAATCAATTTATGTGCGAGCAGAGAGGGACTCTGAACTTCGTTTAGAGTCCGGTCGGAACATCGATGAAGAAAGTTTCAATTCCTGTGTCGGCCGCACAGCGCTCGGCAAGAAGCCTAACACCCCAGGTTTCTGTATTGTAATGGCCACCGCTTACGAGGTTGATTCCGCGTTCAAGACAGGGGTGATATACAGTGTGTGAGGCATCACCGGTGATATAGAGATCAGCGCCCATATCCATTGCTTCAAAAACATCATCTGTGCCTCCGCCTGAAATCACCGCGAAGGTTTTAATTTTTGCCGGACCGAAGGGCAGTACTGAAAGACAGCTTTCCCGGGTAAGGCCCATCATTGATAGTACAGAATCAAGATCAGCCTCCTGCTTCAGTTCACCTGAAAACCCGATCATCATGCCCTTGTACTCACCGAAGGGTTCGACATTTGCTGCACCCAGAGCCACACAGATTCCGGCATTGTTGCCGAACTCCGGATGCATATCAAGAGGCAGATGTGCCGCATAAAGTGCCATATTATTTTCAATAAGAAATTTCAGTCTTTTATAGTGAGAACCTGTAAGAGCTTCCGGCCTTCCCCAGAAAAGTCCGTGGTGAACAAAAAGCATATCCGCGCCCTGTGCGGCAGCGCGTTCAAAGCTTTCCATACAGGCATCGACAGCAAATGCAGCCTTTTTAATTTCAGCATTCTCCGGCTCTCCGGTACCGGAGGTAACCTGAATGCCGTTGAGCGAAATATCCCTCGATCCTACTTCTTCAATCTTCAGATTATCCCTAAAATACCGGTCAAGTTCAGCAAGCGTCATCTACTGCCTCCACAATTCTTCTGTATCAGGTACAGATTTATTTTTCATAAAATATCCGATTCTTGATATATTTATCAAATGCCGGAATGAAAGATTCTCGGAAATGCTGTTATTACCCCATGAACCGCAGCCCAGTGTTGTAGTGGGCGTGAACCCGTTGAAAAAGCTGCCTCCGGCACTTGTTGATGAAGGCTGATTGATAACAAATCTACTCGCCGGAAGTCTGAGCGCGGATAGCTCAATAAATTCCCTGTTTTTAGAATGGATGCATACCGAGTGACCCGCACCTTCAAGATTGAGATTGGCTTCTGCGATATCCAGGGCTTCATTGGAATCGGTATATGTATATACAGACAGAACAGGGCACATTTTTTCCTTTGAAAGATTATCGGCCCCACCACTGCCGTCAGCCTTCAGCAGAATAACCTGTGTTCCTTCCGGAATTTCCACTCCCGCATGAGCAGCAACAGCCGCCGCCGGTTTACCAACCAGCGCAGGATTCATATGACCTGCAGGAAAAACAGATTTTCTGAAGGCATCAACCTCCGCTTCAGAATCAGTATACCAGCAGCCGGCACTTCTGAATGCTGAAATTACCGAATCAAGATCGTCGTGGTGTACTATTACGGACTGCTCTCCTGAACATATAATGCCGTTATCAAAACTTCTTCCGTCCCGGATTTTAACCGCCGCCTCTTTAAAATCAATATCCCTGTCAATTATACACTGAACATTTCCGGCACCGACACCAAAGGCAGGCTTACCGCTTGAATAGGCGGCCTTGACCATTCCGGAGCCTCCGGTAGCAACAACAACATCTGCCGACGCCATCAATTCACGGGTATTTTCCCTGGAGTGCTGATCGAGAATCTGAATAAGGTTGTCGGGTGCGCCGAGTTTTTGCAGTTCACTATTTATCAGTTCAACTGTTCTTGTACTGGTCTTTATAGCCCTGTGATGCGGAGTAAAGATTATCGCATTACCGCCCTTTACTGCAAACATAGCATTGCACATCGGCGTTACAACAGGATTAGTACAAGGTGTAACAGCCGCAACAATCCCGACCGGTTTCGCTATCTCGACAATACCGCGTTTCTCATCCCTGCTGATAATACCGCGTGACTTCTCGCCTCTGAGGCTGTTCCATATAATTCCGGCCTTGCCCCTGTTTTTTGCAGTTTTATGATCAACTCTGCCCATTTCTGTTTCTTCAACAGCCATAACCGCCAGATCTTCTGCGTTATCGTAGACCACCCTGCCGATGACCATAACCGCCTCATCTATCTTCTCCTGACTCCAGGATTCTATTTGTTTCCGGGCAGTATTCGCCCTATTTATATATGCTGATATATATCTGTCCGCTGTGTTCATGCCATCCTCTGCTGTATAGATACTTTCACAAGATTATAGTAGTATCTTTCTCTGATGAAAACCCGAAAACTACTGAAAACCGATATCTGTACATCAGTTACAGAAGAAAATATAAAAGCTGTAAAGACCGATAAAAACCTCAGAGTAATGATGGATGAATCCTATCGCAGCGAACTTGAGGCAGGTCTGCGTATAAGGGGAAAGGAATATAATATATTCGTCTGCGGCCCCCCCGGAAGTCAGAAATACGAATCAGTTGTAGAAGTGGTGAACAGTATCAAAGCAGAGGGAAACTTCAGCAGGCAGGCACCGGTATATCGTGTACATAAAATGAACGAAACTGAAGCTGAAATAATCGCCGACAAGACAGACAGTAAATCGTTTCCGGCTGTGACCGAAAACCACCCGACGCCTGCAAGGCTGTTCGGCACTACAGCAAAGAATATCCAGGACATCAGACCCGGTTCACTGCATAAATCAAGCGGAGGGGTTCTGATCCTTAGAGCTGACGATCTTATTGCCGAAGAAGAAAGCTGGGACCTTCTCAAAAGAACTCTCAGAACCGGAATGATTGAACCGGTCAGCCCTAAAACCTCAGAGGGCTTTCCCGAAGCAGGGACCTTTGACGTTATCCCTTTTTATGCAGATCTGAAAATTATCATAATCGGTACCGAAAATCAGTTCGACCTGTTTTATGCTACAGATGAGGATTTCCGCGACAGTTTTCAGTTTTTTGTAGAGACTGACGCAATTATTCCGCTCAACGAAGTCAACCTTGAAATGTCGGTAAATATTTTTAGAAATCACGCTGAAAACATCTGCGGTAAAAGCCTTTCAGACAGCGCCGCACTGGAACTTGTGAAACACAGTATTTCACTGGCAGAAAACAGGGACAAGCTCAGCACATCTATAAATGAGATCCTGCCGGTGATAACCGAAGCTTCCGAACGTTTTTCCGGATCCGGGGAAATAGACGCGGACAGCATTAAGAAGACACTTTCGGCGGTCTCCGGCAGGTACAACCTCCTTGAACGCAGAATTCTTGAAGACATCAAATGCGGAGAGCTGAACCTGAAAGTCGACGGCAGCGAAGTCGGCAAGGTTAACGGTCTGGCGATTCTGGATAAGGGTCCCTATTCGTTCGGAATCCCCGGACTGATTTCGGCAAGGATTGCCCCGGGCGAAAGCGGTCTTGTCAATATAGAGCACGAGGCAGGACTTTCGGGTGAGATTCATGACAAGTGGGTGCTTATACTGGAAGGATTTCTACGCGGCAGCTTTGCACGTGATTTTCCGATTTCAATATTTGCAAGCCTCTGTTTTGAACAGTCTTACAGCGAAATTGACGGAGACTCTGCTTCGTCATCCGAACTCTATGCCCTGCTCTCCGCGATTACAGGAGTACCGCTTAGGCAGGATATTGCTGTGACCGGAAGCCTCAGCCAGACCGGGGAAATCCAGGCGGTCGGAGGCCTGCGCGAAAAAATTGAAGGCTTCTACAAGGTCTGCCGCACAATCAATTTTACAGGAAACCAGGGCGTTATTGTTCCCGAGAAGAACATAAAGAACATCATCCTACCCGATGAAATACTGGATGATATTGAAAATGAGAAGTTTCACATTTACCCGGTAGAGACAGTTGATGACAGTATTGAAATCCTTACCGGGATGACTGCAGGAAAGAGAAACGCCAGAGGAATCTTTCCCGCCGGAACATTCAACTCTCTGGTTGAGAAAAAACTTAAGCAGATTGCAATGCAGGCAAAAAACTTCGGCAACTAAAACCGGTCTCTGAAATTATCAAAGTCCTGAAACAGCGGTTCAACAGCCTTGTATGATTTTACCAGAATATCCGAGAGTTCAGTGTAAAGTATTCTAAGGCTGCTGTCGGTCTCTACAAGTTCTGCAACCGGGTTCATCTTTTCCGCCATACTGAAATCACCATAAACCCCGGTACCCACTCCGCCGAGAAGTGCGGCCCCCATGCTGGTTGCCTCAAGCAGCAGCTCTGGAATCGTTAGATTCCGTCCGAATACATCGGCAAAAATCCTCCGCCAGACCTCACTCCTGGCTCCTCCGCCCATAAACATTACAGGTTCCGCCCCTTCTGCAGATAATCCTTTTCCGAAAACAGCAGTCATCAGTGAAAGCGAAAGGTTCAGATTCATGGCTATACCCTCAACTACAGCCCTGCCCATATCACCGCGGCTTGTATTCAGATTCATCCCCAGAAACTCTCCCTTAGCAGAGGAATTCCACCATGGTGAACGCTCACCAATCAGATACGGAAGGAAGATAACCCCGTTTGCCCCGGGCGGAGAGGAGAGAACTTCACCGTTAATCTTATTCAGAGATTCAGCATCTGCCTTACCGCTGATAATGCTGCTGAACCAGCTGAATGCCGTACCGGCCGACTGCATTGTTGCACAGGGCTGGTACAAGCCCTCAACCGGATGGGCAAAAGTGAACGCCCTCATCTGTGGATCATCCAGCGGCTTTTCAGTAGTAGCTGAAACCCAGGCAGTGGATCCCATGTTGCAGTACGGCCTGCCCGGAGAGACAGAACCTGCTCCCAGTGTAGCGCAGCCGCCGTCACCTGCTCCGATTACTACCGGAACACCTTCGGGAATCCCTGTTGCAGCAGAGGCCGCGGCACTCACAGTTCCCGTAACATGGGTTGAAGACACAGCTTCGGGAAACAGGGATAGCGGGATACCCGTTTTTTCAAAGATATCCTCCGACCAGCAGAGTTTATTCAGGTCAAAGGCATTGGTTCCCGATGCATCGTTATAATCGGTAAAATAGGTGCCTGTAAGCCTGTAGTTTATATAATCCTTGGCCTGTAGGACCTTAAAGGTTTCGGAATATATCTCAGGACGGTTTTCCCTTATCCATATAAGCTTAGGCAGAGTATATGTAGAACTGGGACGGTTGCCGGTAATCCGGTAGATCCCATCCATCCCGAAAATATCAATCAGCTCCTGCTCCTGTTTTGTGCTCCGCTGATCACTGTATATAAGTGCATCATGCAGCGGCCTTCCCTGCCTGTCAACACAAAGACAGGCCATCATCTGTCCACTGAATGACACTGCGGCAAGTGCCGATGAATCAATTTCCGAAAGGACTTCTGCAGATGAACTGCAGACAGCATTCCACCAGTCATCAGGAGACTGCTCGGCCCTGTTGCCGCTGAGATAGACCGTTTTATAGGCGGAAGTCCGGCTGCATACCAGCTTTCCCTCATCATCAAAAAGCGCAGCCTTGTTTCCTGAAGTTCCAAGATCATGCGCAAGAATGTATTTCCCCATACAAATCCCCTGAATGACGTTATTATATTATTTCAACAGTAATAATTATAAACCCGGACTTTACTAAAGGATAGGCCCGATTTTTGTATTGACATATAACAGCAACGAAAACTATACTTGTCTGTGATAAATTTCTAATTACCTGTTGGAGTCCAAATGCCGAAAAAAGTAGACGCAGCCCAGATTAATCGAGCAATAGTTTCTTCAATTCCAGTCACGATCAAAAGCTATACCCTGCCCCATGAAACCGAGATGTACATGGAAGAAATTCTTGGAGTATACCTTGAAAAATTCGGACAGGGAGCCCTGAAAGACAGAATATCATACTGCCTAAGAGAGCTTGCCGTAAATGCGAAGAAAGCAAACACCAAGCGTGTCTATTTCTCTGAAAAAAATCTCGACATCAATGACTCCGAAGATTACTCGGTAGGTATGAAAACCTTCAAACAGGAAACACTCGACAACATTAACTACTGGCTCGAAAAACAGAAAGATGCGGGCCTGTATATCAAGATAGTTTTTCACTCAAAGGGTGATTCATTTTCAATATCCATCAAAAACAATGCGCTGATATCCCAGAAGGAACAGATGAGAGTCTACGACCGCATAGCACGTTCACGCGCATTCGAGTCAATGGAAGAAGCCCTGTCCTCGGTACTGGATGACTCGGAAGGCGCCGGACTCGGGATTGTTATTCTGGTACTGATGCTGAAAAAGATCGGACTGGATGAGGATGCATTTGATATCGATGTTGAAGGCGATGAAACAGTCGCAAGAATAACCATCCCCTTTGCCAACGTGCATCTTGAAAACCTCAACCAGCTTGCACAGGAAGTTGTTGATGAAATTGAAGATCTCCCTCAGTTCCCCGAGAATGTCGTTTTCATACAGAAGCTGATTAATGATCCTGAATCGGAACTTACAGACATAGCAAGACAGATAAGTATGGACCCCTCGCTTACTGCCGACCTTCTGAAGGTGGTAAACTCAGCCCAGTTCATGCTTCCTAAAAAGGTAGATAATATAGTTGAAGCAGTCAAACTGGTAGGACTCCGGGGTATAAGAAACATGCTGTTCTCATATGGAACACAGAAAGTACTTAAAACCGATCAGAAGAGCCTGTGGGATCATTCATACAGAGTTGCCTTCTACTCCTACAACCTTGCAAAGAACTTCAAAAGAAAGAAGGAGCTGCTTGATGATGCCTACGTCGGAGGAATACTTCACGACATCGGTAAAATCATATTTTCAAGCGTTCATCCGAACCTGCTTGAGAAAATCTCAAGGTTCTGCTCAGAGAAGGAATTCCAGAGCGATATCATGGAAGAGCTCTCTGCAGGTCTCAACCACGCTAAAATCGGCGGTATGATTGCTGAAAAATGGAATTTCCCCGAATCGCTAGTTGATGCAATCAAATACCATCACGAACCTAATCAGGCACCACGGGCCACCAACGATGTAGTTAATACGGTTTATCTTGCAAATTCAATGAGTAATCTTGAAACAGGTGAAATCACATTTGAACAGATAGACCCGCAGATCATGTCTGAGTTCGGCATTCATTCTGAAGATCAGCTTGTTGCAATACAGCAGCGGCTCTCGGCTGCCTTCAATGCCGACAGGGCAAACAGTCCGGACTGATAAAGACTGGTAAACAATTAAATACAGAATAAAATTCTTCTCAGCTGATATGGAGGTTTTCAGACCATCGCTGCATGAGTATCCCGAATGAGACAGCCGCATTAAGCGAGCCCTTTGTTCCGTACATCGGAATTGTTACAAGCCCCAGACTTTTACCGGCAAGTTCCCGTGCGGCTGGACTGATTCCCAACTCCTCTGAACCGATAATCGCAAGTCCCTTATCAGGAAAGTTGAAACTTTCAATGGATGTTCCGCCGAGTTCGAGAGCAAAGACGTTTTTACCCTCTGCCGCCTCCTCTATGGGCATGCGCTTCCAGGGTATACGGTCTACAGTTCCCATTGATGTCCGGCTGGCCCTGGGATGAGCCGGATCAGGACAGTCAGGAGAGAGGATAATGCATGAAGCACCTAGAGCCTCGGCAGTTCGGAAAATGGCTCCGAGGTTAAACGGGGAGCGTATATCATCGAGAAATATTTCGACTCCCGGGCCGGCAGATGGCGGACAAGGCTTCTGCGCCCCTTCGACAGGCAGAAGTTTTATTGGGTCCGGCATATTGGGCACTAAAAGGTCCCAGTCTGCAGCAGAATTGCCGGTTTCAAGCAGCAGCTGATGCCTGAGGCTGTTTATCCGTCTCTGCAGAACCGGAAGATCAGCATCGTCAATATCGGAAAGCAGAGCCTCCACGGCGGCTTTAACCCGCCGAGGGCCGCCTGATTCAAAACTGATTTCCGGTGAGTCTACAGTGCCCAGCAGCTGCTGAAGCATTCCCCGGAAATACAGGACATCAGAGAAACTGCCTTCACCAAGCTCTTTTTCAAAGCCCTGCAGAAGAACAATAATCTTGCGCAGCCGTGTTCCTGGCTTTAATGAGGCTAGTTTTCTAAGCGTAATCATAAATATCAGAGTCCGTTTTTCAGAATTCCGATAATATCGTCAGAGGAAAGAGGTGCGGGAAGCTGAGTGATAAAGTCAAAACTCTTAACGGTTTCGGCAATATTCCCAAGATCATCCATCGTAACACCGAATTCACTGAAGCGCATGGGTACACGTCTGAGCCCTACCCTGTGACGGATTGTATCAATAACTCGCTGAGCTGCTTCGACAACATTCAGGCCTTCTGTAGGTTCATTCAGAATCGGAGCAAGACGAGCCACCTTTTCAGGATAAACCTGCAGCCCGTATTCAAGAATATGAGGAAGGAGCACTGCCGAAACAAGCGCTCTGGGTATTCTGAAACGGCTTGAAATTATCATCGACAGAGCCGCCCCGAGCCCCGGCCCGGCCATGGACAGGCCCATGGAAGTAACAAGTCCGGCCTTGGCGGCCTTTTCAAAGGCTTCCTTATCAGCAGAATTCTCATCTAGCCGTTTTTCGGAGGAAACAACAGCCGATACAGCCTTTAGAAAAAGGCTTTCTGAAAGAAAATTGCTTTTGACCGACATGTAGCCTTCTATCGCATACATAAGTGTGTCGAGAATGGTGAAAATAAAAGTTGCAGGGGGCATTGTTTCCGCATTCGTCGGGTCAATGAATACAGCATGGGGTAGAACGCCGTTAGTATCTACTATCATGCATCTTCTGTTCCGGCTGTCGGTAAGCATCATGGAGTCTTTAAACATGAAAGGATCACGACATGTTGAAGGTATGCCTATAAAAGGGAGTGCAGGAACACCGGCTCTGGTTCCGTCAAGGTAATCATCTATCCTGATTTTTGCCGGCGAGAGTATGGCCGCTGCTCTGGCAATCGACATGGTACGCACTCCGCCAATACCGAGAACGGTCCTTGCCTTGCTGCTTGAAGCAAGTTTAACTATTGAATCAACAACACTGCAGGTTGAATCGGGGCCGATCCCGCTGAAAATAATACTGTCCACACCGCGTTCCGCAAGCATTTTTTCAATACGCTTGTGAAGACCGGTTTCAATAACATCAGCACCCGTGACAATGAGCGTGCGTCCGCCCGCCTTTTCAACCGTGATACCGATTTTTCCGGTTACGCCCTCACCCATATTGATATTTACCGGAACATTGAAATTAAGATGCTGCATGCACTCACTCCTTTAAAAAGTGAAAAAAAAAGCAGAAAGCGCAATGATACACTCTCTGCTGTAAGTCTCTCAATTGTTTAATCAGGACAGGCCGAAAGCATCCATAAGACGTTCAGCAACTTCTTCAACCTTGCTGTCGAGATAATTGGGATCCTGAAGCTTCTGCTTTACTTCATTTACTCTGTCCATTCTGATGTCCGGAGCAGCTTTAGCAAGCTCTGTTGCCCTGTAGATCTCGCCCATATTCTTTGCTTCAGAAGAAACACTGACGGTATCCTTGGAATCAACCTGCTGCGGTTTTCCTGTTTTTCCTGACTTATTGAGTTTCGATAACGGATCTAATGGTCCCAGTCTATCTATTGTCATTTCTGAACCTGCCTTCCGATATAATTATCGGCAATTCTTAACTATATTTTAACTCTTTTTCTTACCAGAAACAAGTACAGAAAATTCTCCTTTCTGGCTGCTCCGCTCTTCCAGTACTGAAAGAACCTCATTAACAGGACCTTCCAGGAATTCTTCATGAATTTTAGTCATTTCCCGGCCTACAAGAACCTGCCTGTCAGAAGATAGATCGGCAATATCTGTTAAAAGCTTTATAATTCTAAACGGAGATTCATAAATAATGAAAGCTTCCGATCTTTCAAGGAGTTCAGCAAGCCGTTTTCTTCTTCTTCCCGGCTTCGGTGATAAAAACCCCTCAAATGTAACCCCCTTGTCTGGAAAAGCTCCGACACTGGTGAGGGTGGCAAAGGCGGATGCCCCGGGGATGGGAACTACATCAAATCCGCAGTCCCTGACATGTCTTACAAGAATACTTCCGGGATCGCTCAAACCCGGAGTACCCGCATCCGATGCATATGCAACGTTCCTGCCTTCTTCAAGGATTCCCGCTATTTTCTCCGCAGCCTTTGCTTCATTGGCAGCCCTGCAGCTAAGCAGCTGTTTGCTAATGCCATAGTTATTGAGCAGTTTAAGAGTATGCCTGGTATCTTCACAGGCAATAACATCAACTTCCTTTAATGTATCAAGGGCTCTAAGTGTTATATCCTTGAGATTTCCTATAGGTGTGGCAATTATATATAAAGTTCCCGAACCGGTTTTCAATTTATCCCCTCGTATTTTTTTCTATGTTCACATCGCTTTAAACAATTGTCAACAGCAGTCGATTCAATACCGATAAGTTAAGGATGAATAACGACAACCTGATTACAATTGCAGTGCTTCTCGTACTTTTTATTATTTTTCTCCTGTTAATCTGGTTTCTGTCCAACCTAAAAAACACCGAAACTGTTCAAAAAAAAGCTTCGGGCAGCAAAAACGATGGAGAAAAACGGGTAAAACCCTGCCCGCTCTGCGGAGAACTGCTGACTAAGTCGGAAAAAGTTCATTCTGTTTTATATCCGGGAAAACCTGACAGCCTGATGGAAATCTTCGGCTGTCCTCACTGCCGTTTCCCGGATTCAGAAAAAAGCCGCACATGCCCCGTATGCCGTAAAAAAATGCCGTCTGACAGCTTCCTGATTGCCAGGGTATTCGAGAAACCCGGGAAAACACATGTGCATGTTCTTGGATGCACCGAGTGCTATAAGGGAAGAACAAGAATTAACAATAATTAACATTCAGCAGATTGATAGATAAGTAAAAAAGTAATAATTTATCTTTATGAAATTTACTAAACATGAGAACTTATTCACCAAACCCAAGTTCTCTCTCAAATATAAATTTACCATTAATTTTGTAATATTCGGACTAATTGTAGGAATAATTTCATTTTATTTTTCAGCAATGATATCCACAAGACAGCAGCTTACAGATATCAGCAGGCACATCGCAGTGAAGATAGAACTTTACTACATCGACTCAGATCCCGAAGAGTCCAGACTGAAACTGAAGCAGGATCTGGAGGTTCTCTTAAATTCCGAGTACATAGATTTTCCTGAGCCATTCAGTTTCAGACTTTATTTTAAAAATTTCACTGATACTCACTGGCAGATGCATAATATCTATAATTCGGGCATCATGGACAGTTTCATCGCTTCAGACCGTTTTCTTAATCAGGTTCTGAATAAAGGAATAAAGATTACGGATTTTCAGTTTTTCAAAAGAAAAGATACAGTAACGGCATATATAAATGCACCTGAATCAGAGATAAATGCTATCTACTCTGTAACAATAGAAAAAAAAAGTATTATCCATTACCTTTCTGAAAAACGTCCCGACCTGATAATATTCGGTTTAAGCCTCCTGATTTTTTCATACATTCTGGGTATAGTTTTTGCCAGAAGAATTACAAAACCTATATACACCCTGGCGGAAAAGGCTCTGGAATTTCAGAACGGAAATAATCGTATCAGCGGTGAACTGTCAAGAAATGACGAAATCGGCGTATTATCCCGGATTCTGGACGAAACCTACCGGGAATCATCATCCCGCCATCATGCCATGGAGCTTATGAACAGTATAGACAAAGCAGTACTGGGAGCGGTAACCATAGATGAACTGATTCAGAGAGTTACAGAAATAATTTCAGATTATGTTCCGGGAAGCAGAGTCGCTATTGCAGTTTATAATGATGAAGATTCGACTTATAAAATAAAATCAGAAGCAGGTCACAGCAAAATCAGCAGGTCAGGATTGAGGTCTCCTGAGACAGAAAATATTTTCGGCACAGAAGAGCCCTACCGGATCCAGCTGTACATGCAGGGGAAATATTATGGATCACTTCTTGTAACCGGAAAAGAGAATTCAGGTTTGTCTGATGAAGAAAAGCTGACCTTAAAAAAACTTGGCGATCAGGCTGCTGTTGCGCTTCAGAGAGTTACAGAAATTGAAGAAAGAAACCAGATGCAGATGGGATCGATAATGGCGCTTTCACGGGCAATTGACGCAAAGTCAAAATGGACTGCAGGACACAGCGAACGAGTTGCAAGATTGAGTGAGCAGCTGGCTAAAAAGCTAAATTTCGACGAATCAATGCTTGAACGGCTGATTATTTCAGCCGTTCTGCATGACATAGGAAAGATCGGTATTCCCGAAGAGATCCTGGATAAACCGTCAAAACTTGATGCCGCAGAATTCAGACTAATAAAAAAACATACAGAGATCGGATACAGCATTACCGGCAGCATTCCTCATTTTTCAGACATTTGCGAGGGAGTCAGATATCATCATGAAAGATGGGACGGCAGCGGCTATCCTGAAGGCCTTAAAAACATAAATATTCCCGTTTTTGCACGAATTATAGCGCTGGCCGATGTATATGATGCGCTTACATCCAAACGTCCGTACCGAAGCAACATGACTGAGGAAGAAGCTCTTGTTTTCATTCAGGATCGCAGGGGAAAAGATTTTGATCCGATGCTTAGTGATAAATTCATCCAAATGATCAAAAACACATTTGCAATATCCGCCGCTCATCAGTAACATATATGTATGGTTACAAATGAAATGATAAAAAAGCTTCCGAAGGTGGAGCTTCATCACCACCTTGACGGTGGTGTCCGGCCGGCGACAATCATCGACCTGGCTGAAAAACAGAATATTGAAATTCCGTCTCATGATACAAATGAACTTGCAGACTGGTTTCACCGCGGAGCAGACCGTAAAAGTCTGGCTCTCTACCTTGAGGGTTTTGCAGTCAGCTGCTCAGTAATGCAGACTAAAGAAGCCCTTATAAGAATTGCCCGTGAAACAATAGAAGATTTAGCATCAATCAACGTTAAGTATGCTGAGATCAGATTTGCCCCTATTCTTCACACTGAGCAGGGGCTCAACCTGGAAGAGATTGTAGAGTCAGTTCTGATCGGGCTTGAGGAAGGTAAGCAGTCAACAGGTACGGCATACGGACTGATAATCTGTGCAATGAGACATCAGCCCTCCCCGGTATCACTTGAAATGGCTGAGCTTGCAGTTGCATACAGAAACAGGGGAGTTGTAGGATTTGATATAGCCGGAGATGAGTTCGGCCATCCGCCCAAGAGGCATCTTGATGCCTTTCAGTATATCCGCAATAAGAACTTCAATATCACAATTCATGCCGGTGAGGCATTCGGAATAGAATCAATCTGGCAGGCACTACAGATATGCGGAGCCCACCGCATTGGCCACGCAACCAAACTTCTTGAAGACATGGTTGTTCATGGAACAAGAATTGAAAAGCTCGGTTCAATAGCCGATTTTGTACGGGACAAGAGAATTCCGCTTGAAATGTGTCTGTCTTCAAATATTCAGACAGGCGCTGCACCCTCACTAGATGAACATCCATTTCATGTTTATTACCGGAATAACTTCAGAGTAACCCTCTGTACCGACAATCCGCTGATGAGCAACACAGACCTGGTAAAAGAGTTTTCACTTGCCTCGGAGTACTACAACCTCACAATACGGGACTTTGAGAGAATTACCCTTAACGCCATGAAGTCGGCATTTGCACATTATGATGATCGTCTTAAAGTTATCTATGATGTGCTTAAACCCGGATATGCAAAAATAAGGCAGGAAACAGACCCGACAGAGTAGATGATACACTCTGCTGCAGAAGGCTGACTTAATAAAATAAAAACCGGAGGGCATCAACGATGCCTCCGGGAGCCTCATCCCGGAATAATGGGTAGAAAAACTTTCCGGAGAAGCAATCACTATATTTTTTATCACAAAACCGACAATTCAACAAGAATTACTTTGCAAACTGCCCCTCCCTGCCGATAGAGGTAGTAATGTATCAGCGATATATGACTGAAGGGACAGCGGCAGTAGCCTCACAAACAGATATCTGTGCTCAGACCATTGATGAGCTTAGAGAGCTTTTTCTGGGGCATTTTGACAACTACTGGTTTACCTCTCTTCTTGAGAAAAACGCATTCAACCCCTACCGCCTGCGCTATGTACATGATATGATTGGTATCCAGTCTGTTTTCAACACCGAAAAAGAAGTCTTTCAGGACGGAATTGAAGCGCTTGAAGAGATTATTACTACTTCCAAAAGGTATCTTCTTCCTGTAATCCGTGATGAACTTAAAATATCCGGATTCTACCGTTCAGATAAAGGGCCCGGAAGCAGTAATGACAGACTGATGAGGGAGCTTTTTTCCTGCACATTTTCACATAACCTTGAACGCCTCGAAGAACTCACAAGGGAACTCAAAGAAATAATCAATGAATAAAAGCAAATTAATGATAGAAGCCTCAAGAAAGCTAAGCCGCGATGCCGGAGAACTGAGATTTGCAGGAGATGTATACTGCTCCTACAACCCGCTTGAATATGCGGCTGTACCGCATGAAAAATACCTGAGTCTCTACGCAGGGAATAAAAAGAGTGTTATTTTTGTAGGCATGAATCCCGGCCCATGGGGAATGGCCCAGACAGGAATACCCTTCGGTGAAATTGAAGCTGCACGCGACTGGCTGGGACTTGAATCAGAGGTGAAAAAACCAGCTCTTGAACATCCCAAACGTCCGGTCGAGGGCTTCAGCTGCGCCAAAAGTGAAGTAAGCGGCCGCCGGCTGTGGGGGCTTATGAAAAACAGGTTCGAAACTCCTGCAAAATTCTTTGAAGATCATTATGTTGAAAACTACTGCCCCCTGAGCTTCATGGCTGAGAGCAGCAGAAACATAACACCGGATAAACTTCCAGCAAATGAGCGCGACAGCCTCTTCGAAGTCTGTGATGAGCATCTGAAAGCTATCTGCGGTATTCTTGAACCGGAATGGGTGATCGGCGTCGGTAAATTTGCTGAAAAAAGGATAATGGCGGCCCTGAAAGATGGAATCGCTGAGGGCCGCTACAGACACGCCTCAATCCTGCATCCAAGTCCTGCCAGCCCAGCCGCAAACAGGGGCTGGGATGACGTTGTAATCAGGCAGATGCAGGAACTCGGATTATGGTAAAAACATACTGAGCATATCAGAAACTGCATCAAGCGCTGCGGAACTCTGAAAAGATTTTTCAATCAATCCCTTTGTGCCTCTAATCATTTCAAAAGCCCGGTTTCTGGCCCTTTCAATGCTGCCTGATGATTCTATCAGCGCGATAGCCTCTTCAATTGCCTCGCGGCCGTTTTCTGCACCAAGCTCCGCGGCCTTATCAAACAGAGAAACAAGCTGGGGCAGTGAATCTGGATAGGCCATCGCATGAAGGATGACCGGAAGGCTCTTCTTACCTTCTACAATGTCATCGCCCCGATCTTTTCCGGGGTTGCCGGTTGTAAGATTTGTAACATCATCGATAATCTGGAAGGCAACACCGGCATCTTCAAATACATCGCCCAGGGTTACACAGGTATTGGGATCGGTTCCTCCCACGGCAAAGCCGATCTGGGCAGCCATTCTGGAGAGTGCACCGGTTTTAAAGCGGCACATCTGAAGATATTCTTCAACACTAGGGAAGTATTCATGGTTATTATGCCACTGGATATCCAGCCCCTGGCCGAAATGAAGCCTTCTTAGGTTAAGAGTATAGTAGCGGTACAACCTCAGCTTCATTTCATCATCCAGATCGCTCTCGTCAATCAGGTAGGTCGGAAGAAAATAAAGAAGGTTGCCTGTGTTTATAGACATGTCCTCACCGTAAATCTTATGTACGGCAGGCTCGCCTCTGCGCATATCCGACTTGTCTTCGATATCATCTATGATAAGAGAGCCGTTGTGAGGAAACTCTACGAGGGGACAGAGCGGCATTATGCTCTCGGCATCACCGCCGGCAAGTTCGCAGCAGAGAACCATCAGAACAGGCCTCCAGCGTTTGCCCCCGCGACCAAGAAGTTCAAGTGCAGGTTCATTAATTTTATCTACAGAAGTTTCAGTTATCTTATTTCTAACCGGTCCGGCAGTCCGTGATAACCAGCCCTTATCTGTCACAGCAGGAACAGATCGGGAGATCACCCCTTCTACCTTCTCCAGTAATTCCATATAATGTTTATCCATATATACTAGAAAGCACAAACATGGGAGTTACGTCAATATGTCAAAGCAGAAAGGCGGAAAAAGAAGTGAAGCCGATCATTACACGATCAGGGCAAAGAAGGACGGATACCCCGCACGGTCAATCTTCAAGCTCGAAGAACTGAACCAGAAGTTCGGAATCTTCAGAAAAAACAGCCGTATTCTCGATGTTGGTGCTGCTCCGGGAAGCTGGAGCCTTTACTGCCTGCGTAAAACCGGACCTGATTCAATAGTTGCCGCGGTGGACTTAAAAGAACTGACAATTAAACCGGATAAGAGGCTTTTTTTCTGGCAGGGAGACTTTTTTGATGAAAAAATTCAGGCTGAAATCGGCGAAAAGGGACCCTATGACGCGGTGATAAGTGATGCAGCCCCGTCAACAACAGGAAACCGTACAGTTGACGCAGGCCGTTCATACAGCCTTGCCGAAGGGATAATAGGGATGATTCCGGTATTTCTGACCGAAGGCGGAAATTTTACTATAAAAATATTCCAGGGCGGCGATGAAAAAGCCCTGGCAGAAATGCTGTCCCCGGATTTTGAAACAGTTAAAATATTCAAACCAAAAGCCTGCAGAAAGGAATCTTTTGAGACATATCTCACAGGTCTCAACTATCACAAAGCCTGAATGCTGAAATTCCCACATTTTCTCATCTCTTTGAAATTTTCAGTATCAATATTATAAATGTTGAAGCCGAAATTAAACCGAGGGGTCAATCTTTGGAGAGGTTTCAATGAATGCAAACGCGATTGATATTGCTGAGAACTTAATACTTACAGGCTACCTGAGAGAAGCCAGAAAAATACTGTCAACAATACTGCTGGAAGAGCCGGATAACGATCGTGCCATATGTTACATGGGAATAGTCCTCACGGAAAGCGGTGAAAATGATGAAGCGATCAGAACTCTTGATTACTACATCAAAAAGAACACTGAAACCCCGGAAGCCTGGGAAGCACTGGGCTGTGCCTGGTTTAAAAAGGGAGATCTGCTCAGAGCCGAAGAATACCTTCAAAGGGCTGAACGTCTCTCACCGGAAAGTCCGTCAATTATGAGAAACATTGGTGTTCTCTACGGAATTCAGAACAAGGTTGAAGAATCGCATGACTATATAATGAAATCATATGATCTCAACCCCTATGATTACCGGACATTGTATGCACTTACATATTCTTATCTCAACCAGAAGAAATATGAAGAAGCAAGGGATATAATAGAGGAAGCTTTGTATCTGGATTTTCCTGCCGACATCAGAAAAGAACTTGAGCTTGTCTTCATAAAAATCCAGATCAACTGGATGTAATGCAAAGACTTAATATACTTATACTTTTAATATTTACAGCAGCCGCCTTTTCATGTGCAACAACATCATCAAATGAGGGCGGTTTCCTGAATGGAACCGGAACCGTCCGGACTGAAACAGAAATCCAGAAAAAACTTCAGGCTTCCGCTGAATATATGCTTGGTAAAGAAAGCCTGGATATCGACGGAAGACATTTCAACATGGACTGCTCCGGAACCGTGCTCGCCATTTATTACCATGCCGGAATTGATCTTGAAAAAAGCTATGCGCTCTATGAAGGTAACGGAGTCAGACGGATATACCAGTTTCTTCGCGACAACAGTCTTATCCACACCAGCAAAACGCCCTCTCCCGGCGACCTGATTTTCTGGGATAATACCTACGATCGTAATGAAGACGGAAAATTCAATGATTACTTCACCCATGTAGGCATGGTTGTCGATATCGACAGCAAAGGAAATATTACATATATCCACGAAAATTACCGAAAAGGGATAGTCTATGAGAGTATGAACCTTCAGAAACCGGATAATACAAGGCTTAACTCTCCTATGCGGATGAAGGGGTCCCCCCCTGACCCGGAAGGCCGGTATCTCTCCAGCCATCTGCTGCGCGTATTCGGCCGGGCATGGGAAGTGCCGAAAGAATATTTTATTAAATAGATCCCGCCCTAAAGCGGGAATTCCTTCGATATTTTAATTCTTAGCTCGTCTGCGTCATAAATCTTCTCACAATAATGACACATGTAGTCTGAATTGTTTTTTGTTTTGTCAAACCGGCTCTTCAGCTTTTCAACATTAGTAATACAGTTGGAATTGGGACAATGGGCAATATTTTCAAGTACCCCGGGAAGCTCAACCTTCCACTTGTCCTGAGTTTCGTAATTCCTGATGATGGTGATGGTGGCTGTGGGCGCAACCAGGGCAATCCTATTTACATCATCAGCTGTAAGCTCATGATTCTCAATCTTTACGATATCCTTTCTGCCAAGCTTGGGACTTGAAAGATTCATTCCCACACTGACAAGATCTTTACCTCCACCGTTGAGAATCTTGAGAACAAGAAGAGCTTTTCCGCCGGGAATATGGTCGATTACAGTTCCGTCTTTGATGGCATCAACTTTCATCTGTTTCATGCCGCACCTCCTGCCATTCCGGTAAGTGTTGAGAGAATCGCCTGGCGCATATATACGCCGTTCTCGGCCTGCTGAAAGTAGTAGGCGTGGGGCGAGCTGTCAACCTCGGTCGCTATTTCATCAACTCTTGGAAGCGGATGAAGAATCTTCATATTATCCTTTGCTCCCCGGATTGTATTATTGTTGACTATATATGAGCCTTTGAGTTTTTCATATTCCTCGGGGTCGGCAAACCTTTCCTTCTGAATCCTTGTTACATACATGATATCCAGTTCCGGGACAACTTCATCGACTGTTGCAAGTTCGGTGTATCCGATTCCGAGGTCGGTCAGCCCGGTTTTAATATGGTCGGGCATATGAAGGTGCGGCGGTGATATAAAGTAAAACTCCGGCCTGAAAGGGACCAGTGCCTGGGCAAGCGAGTGAACCGTCCTGCCGAATCGCAGGTCACCCATCAGGCCTATTTTAAGCCCCTCGAGCGTTCCCTGGGTCTTCTTGATTGAATACATATCAAGCAGGGCCTGGGTAGGATGCTGATTTGCACCGTCACCGGCATTGACTATGGGCAGGCCTATAATCTCTGACGCATATCTTGCCGCACCTTCAATAGCGGATCTTATAACCATGATATCGCAGTAGCGCTCGATGGTTTTCAGTGTGTCGGCAAAGCTTTCACCCTTCTGTACCGACGTACCGCCGGTTCCCTTCATCAGCAGAGTTTCCCCGCCGAGTCTCTTCATCGCTGATTCAAATGAAAAGCAGGTCCTTGTTGAAGGCTCGAAGAAAAGCAGTGCTGCTATCTTTCCGCCCATATCCGGCTTGAGCCGGCCTGTCTCAATCAACCCCGCAGTTTCAACAAGGTAAAGCAGATCCTCTCTGCTGAGGTCCTTCATTGAAATAATGTGCCTCTGACTAAACTTATCAGTCACGTGCTCTCCTCCCTATAATTTATTTTGCTTTAAAAGCCTTCCAGGCTCTTTCTCTGTATATTTCCGCTGTTGCCGCAGGATCTTCCGCCGCGATGATTCCGCGGCCCACTATGATGCAGTCCGCTCCACCTGCCATCGCGTCCTCAACTGAAAGGTACTGCTGCCCCAGCTTATCGCCGCCCTGCTGAAGCTGTACTCCCGGCATAAGCAGCAGCTGATTCTGCGGAATCTTCTTTCTGAAAGTTTTGATATCATCAACAGAACTACCATGTCCGATATAGCCTGATACGTATTCCGGATTTGCCTTTCCGGTTGAAATAACTTTATCTGTGTAATCAGGTGTTATCAGATTGCCCTTGCTCGACATTCTGGCAAGTAGGAAAGCCGCCTGGCCGTTGCCGTCAGAGTTTTTATATCCCTCGCTGAACAGGCCTTTCAGGGTTCCCTCGCCTGCGATTAGGTGGCTTGTTACACAATCTGTCCATTCGGCAATCCGGTATACCCCGCCTCTGAACTGGTGGCTTACTGTGTTTCCGATGTCTGCGAACTTGCGGTCTTCAAAAATAAGGAAGTCCTTATCTGAAGCAAGTTTTCTGAGCCTTGTGATGAAGTCCGGTGTAAAATCCCTGATGATATCAACATGGGTTTTAACCATGGCGATGTACTGTGCAGTAGTTTCCAGTATGCTGAAAAACTTATCGGGGTCCTCGGTATCAAGTGAAAGAATAAGGTTTGTCTTCTTCCTCTCAATTACGCCAAGAAGCCTGTCAGTAAAGCTGTTGGCCTCTACGCTGTTTTCGACTGCGGCAGATTTGGACGGAGCAATGCCTGATGTAAATGCTTTTATTTCATCAGCCTTTGCCTGCTCAAGACTTCCGTCTTCCAGAAGTACACTTACGACCTCATCCAACGATACAAGACTGTGAAGTTTCAGACCCTCAGCAGCAAGTTCTGCAGTTCCGTTAAGACTGCGGTCAATCACTACCAGAATGTCCTCTACGCTGAAGCCTTCCTGCTTAAGACTGTCGGCGGTTTCAAACTTTGAGCTTCCGGTTGTAATCAGGTCGTCAACAACAAGGCACTTTCCTTTAAGGTCGGGGTCGCCGACTACCAGACCGCCTGCTCCGTATGTCTTCTCTTCCTTTCGCAGCATGAACAGGGGCTTCTTCAGCCTTTCAGCCATAATCACAGCCGAAGGAAGTGCAGTGTACGGTATTCCGGTGATGCATTTAAAATCCAGTTCAGCAGCCTTTTCTGTGAGCATGGTACACATCAAATCGTGAAGTTCCGGATGAGAGATCACCTTCCTGAGATCCAGATAGAAGGGAGATTCCAATCCGCTTTTTAGGGTAAACTTTCCAAACTTCACAGCCCCGATGCTGTAAAGACCCTTGATAAATTTTGTTTTGTTATCCAATTATTTTTCCTCCGGTTATGGTTTTATATATTCTGGTTTTAAGCCGCATTCCGTTATACGGCGAATACTTTGCCTTTGTTCTGAATGATGCAGCATCAACACTGTATTCCGGACAAGTCTCAATTACTGCAAGAGATGCGGCAGCGCCATGTTCGATTTTACCCGCCTCACTTATTCCGAAAATCTCTGCTGCCCGTCCTGATGTAAAATGCTGAAGTCTTGCAATGGATTCCGGATTAACCCCGCCGCTGAAAACGAAAATAAAACCGGCCGCAAGCGGAAGGACCGTTTCAAGCCCCGGAAATCCTGAAGGTGATGCCATAAAATCATCTGATTTATCCTGCGGGATATGCGGAGCATGGTCAGTACCGAAAAGGTCAATCGCGGCAGTACTTGAAAGACTGAGAGCATCACAGAATGCCTTTTCAATCATCTGCCGTTCAAGGGCGTCGCGGACAGGAGGATTGACCCTGGCCCAGGACTGAGGCCCTCCTGTTACTTTATGATTTGTATCCAAAAGAAGATGGTGGGGAGTGAGTTCTCCATAAACAGAATCTTCTCCATACCTTTTTTTATGGTTCAGTATCATGTATATTTCCGCCGCAGTTGAGACATGGCAGAGATATACTTTAGCCGCTGTATCCGAGGCAATCTTCAGAACCAGATCCGTTCCTGCTGCCACGGCCTCTGAAGGCCTCAGAATATTATGAAGTTCAAGCCCCTTATACTCAGCCGACCAGTTGCCCGGCTTCCTGAGCTTTGCGGCAAGTTCGGAATGCACTGCAACAGGCTTGCCTGCCTCGGCAGCAATTGAGAAAACTCTTTTTAGAAAATCCTCAGCAGAGCTGCTGCTGTTTCCGCTTGATTCGGATAGAAAAATCTTAACACCGGGAACATCAGCTTCGGCCAGAAGTACCGGGAGCTCATCAACTGAATCCTCTGAACAGCCGGCCCAGAAAAATCTTTTCAACGGCAGACCGGAAAGATCGGCCTCAGAGGCGGCGTCCCGTTTCATATTAAGGACATCCATTGATTCAAAGGCCGGACTGTTATTGGGCATGTCAAAAACTGCCGTTACGCCGCCGTGAAGGGCTGCTGAAGCGCCGGAAATCCAGTCTTCCTTATTGGATGCACCGGGACAGCGAAAATGCACGTGGGGGTCTATCATTCCGGGAATTACCGTCTTTCCGGCAAGATCAAGCTCATCACAGCCGGTACTGTTCTTAAGCTTCTGACCATCTGCAGACACAGAAATTATCTGTACAGAGTCAATTTCCATATCAACAGAACCGCCTGAAGTTAAACAGTTTCTTAAAATGAGCCTTTTAAAATCAGCTGAATCCGGTAAGGCACTCATCACACAGACTCCCCGGCAAATCGGTTTTTAAACTTTTCAACACTGCCGCTTGCCGTCCTTTTATAAACTCCGAAATCTTCAAGCTGCTCCACTAAAGCCCTGCTAAGTGCCGGTCCCTCCTTGCAGACTCTGATTCCGGAGGGGTCCATTACACAGGAACCGCAAATACCGATTGCACATTTCATATAGCGCTCGAAAAGGAAATCGTAATCCGTCTCAGGACCGAATACCTGAATGAGGCTTTTCATCATCAGGTCCGGGCCGGAAGAATATACAAAGTTGTACTCACCCTTCATTGATTCAAGAGCCGCAGCAGCGGTTCCTTCGAAGACGTCCGAAGCTCCGCATGCATCCTCGGCCACTCCTGTAAAAATAACCCCGAGAGCCTCGAATCTTTCCCGAAACAGAATGTCTGCAGCTGTCCTTCCGGCTGATATAACCCTGATATTCGACGGTGCTGCACCGCTTTCGATAAGCTTTACAGCAAGCAGGTAAAGAGGCGGAAGTCCGAATCCGCCTCCGGCGAGCACCGGCCGAAAATTTTTGGGTTCAATGCCTGCACGGGCGGCTGATTGGCGGCTCAGGTCCGCATTGTCACCGGCTGCTGCTGAACCTGCTTCCGAGCGGTCTTCGCCGGGTATAAAAAAAGAGGAACCGTAAGGTCCCCTGATACTGATAATATCTCCCTCATGAAGACTGAACAGCCGGGCGGTAAAATTACCTACTTTTTTAATGGTTACCGAAAGGCCTGAATCATCACAGGCGGATATAGAAAAGGGCTTTTCTCCGCCGTTGAAATCCGTAAGCATTACAAACTGGCCGGCTGCTGCGCCGGGATTAAAATCAAACCTGAAAGTTCTTACATCAGGAGTTTCTTCAATTATTCCTGCAATCGGTATTGTAATTCTTCTGTCTTTAACCATATTTTACTCCAAAAAAAACCGGATCATAAAAAATGATCCGGTTCAATATATCCGACTGATATCAGTCACTGCGGTCAGCTGCTTTCTTTCAAGAAAACTTCTGATGCCGTCATTAATTTCTCTGAAAACCTCAGGCCCGCTGTAATAGACAGCCGTCCCGACTCCTACCAGATCCGCTCCCGCCATGATCATCTCGACTACATCCTGCCAGCTCGAAATTCCGCCCATTCCGATAATCGGAAGACTGAGTCCCGCTTTTCTGCACTCATAAACCAGCCGGAGCGCTACAGGCTTGATACAGGGCCCCGAGAGCCCGCCGGTCACATTGAACAGAACCGGACGTGCAGCTTCGATATCAACAGCAATTCCGGGACCTATAGTATTAATCATACACAGTGCATCAGCCCCTGCTTCGGCAGCTGCTGCAGCAATTTTTGTAAACCCTGTAACATTCGGAGAAAGCTTTGCTATAACCGGAAGTCTACTGACAGACTTGACTGCAGATACAATCTCGGCTACAGACACTGCAGATGCCGCCAGCGGAACTCCGAACTCATCCATAACATTGGGACATGAGAGGTTCAGCTCAAGAAAATCAGCATTTGAGGAATTAGCTCTTTCAGCAAGAACACGGAAACCGTGAACATCAGTAGCAAAAATGCTTAGGTTGAGAACACCGGCAGCACTTTCAAATTTCTGAAGTTCTCTGATTCCTTCATCGATGCCCGGATTGCATAAGCCCATGCAGTTGAGCATTCCGCCTTCGACTTCTGCTATTACGGGACCTTCATGTCCTTTACGGGGCTCAATTGTAAGTGATTTTGAAGTTACCATCCCGGCTCCTGCGCCGGAAAGAGAGTTGAGACTGGAGAATGAAATATCAAGGACACCTGCAGGCAGCACCAGCGGTGAACTCAGCTCTTTCCCAAGAAACTCTGTCCTTAATATCTTATCCATATCCTTCCACTTGAGATTTTTGCGAGAATAACTGTTTTCACCCTAATCTGTCAATGGTTAATCAGGGCATATCGCACAATTTATCAATTTTTCTGCTTTACAGCTTAACATCTCCTGCTTAGAATAGCTTATGGGTCAAAAAATCAGGATAAAACTTCTTTTTCCGCTTTTTGCAGCAATAATATCACTGCTGGCTGCCGCTTGTTCAGAAGAGCAGCCCCATTCTGTCGAAAGACTTGAAGCCTCAGTCCGAAGCATTTCCTCCGTACCGGCATGCGAGCAGATCTACCGGGATATCGTTTATATCGGGGAGGAACAGAACCTACTGTTCTTCAAAACTGTCGACAAGCAGTTGCTTTTTTCAATCGATATCATAGTACAGGCGGGAATAGAAAATACTGATCTGATAGAGATCGAGTACAACGGAAACAGCGATAACGGCAGGCCTTCAGTTGTGATCAACCTGCCGGACCCGGTAATTCTTGATGTAGATGCCGATGAATCATCAATTAAACAATTTTTCATTAAAGAATACGGAAAGGATATAACGAGGCTCGAATACTACGATGAGATTAACCGTAAGAAAGAAGAGATAGTAGAGGATGCTGTAAAAAACGGAATTATAGAAAGGGCTGATGCAAACATCAGAAATCTGATTAGCAATATGATGAGCCTGGCAGGAATTGAAGTTGCAAGCTTCAGGAGAATAGAAGAATGAGCAGAAAGACTTCCTCAAACAACATCCCGTTTCGTCTGATTCTTGTCCTGCTCATTATCATAGGCCTTGTTGTACTTCTTTTTGCAGCTGGGAAGATATTTGATTTTGAAATTCCAAATCCCTTCTACAGGGTGAGCAGAGTTCAGAGCAGTACGGCAATCCTTGAAGACATAAGAGATACGGCCAGGCTGAATACTATTGAATTTGTATATAAAACAGTTTTCCCATATGACCTTGTTCCGGAGGGTACAGACTGGCCCGATCTATTTAAACGATTCCGCAACGACGGCAGTTTGAGCGCTGAAGAGCTGGAACTGCTTGCAGTGTTCGGAATAGCTGCAGATGCAGGGATCGATTTAAACGATTCGGATCATCAGTTCGCTGTTATTACTGCAAGACTTTCAGCAGGTTTTGATTTTTCGGGAACGCCGTTCGAGAATCCGGAAAAAGACAGTAACAATACAGCCAATTTCATCCGCTTTGATGAAGACTCAGACAGTCTGTATATAAGGCTTCCAGAGGCAAAAATTACTGAAATTAAAGTTGACGACGAAGACAGCGACAGCTACGGATATCCTGATATGAAGATTTCACCGGAACAGTGGAGGGTCCTAAGCGGGATTATTACAGATCACACAAAATCTGAAGCCAGAAAACGAAAACTTACAGAGCTGGCGGAAGAAAGAGGAAGATCTGTGATAAAGAAAATGTTCAGTGCTTCAGGTTACCAGAATATTATTTTTACTGATCAGATCCAATAAATCCGTTTTCAGAAAGATAATCTTTTAGATTTGTAAAGGCTTCCAGCAGGCTTTTATAATTGCTTTCTGAAAGTTCACTCTGACCGTCACGGCACGAGTATTCCAGCTCTTTTGCCGCTTCGCCGAGCTGCTTCATCTCAAGGTTCAAAGCACTGCCCTTGATTGAATGTGCAATCTCGCGCCCCGTCTCAAGCTTATCAGCTGCAAGAGCGGAAGAAAGATCCGGTATCTGTCCATCTACTTTTTTCACATAATCGTTGATCAGCTTTCTTACTGTTTGTTCATTGCCAAGAAATGTATCTACTGCTTCTTTGAAGTCAAAAATATCACTCATATCCGGTTCCGGCTCCTTTTGAATATTCGGTGCAGGTTCGACAGAGGCTTCTTCAACCGCTGCTTCATGTCTTTTCCCGCGCCACTTTGAAAGTACAATATCTATATCCTTTTTCTTGAACGGTTTTGTCAGAAAATCCGACATGCCGGATGCAAAACATTTTTCACGCTCTCCCTTGATGGCACTTGCGGTTACAGCAACTATGGGCGCATCAAATCCCAGCCGGCGAATTTCCGTTGAAGCTTCATATCCGTTCATTTCAGGCATCTGACAGTCCATAAAGATTATATCCGGCGCTGCTTCTTTTACACTCTCTACAGCTTCAAGACCGTTCGAGGCAACAACTACATCACAGCCCAGATTCACAAGTATAGCCTTGAAAAGCTGCTGATTAACTTCATGGTCCTCGGCAACAATTGCGAGAGGCCGGCCGGTATCAATGTCATCATCCAAAGGAAGAAGTTCGCATGCTTCGTCCTCTTCCGCTGCTGTCTGCATTCCGGCGAAAACTGAAAACAGCTGTTCTTTTTTGACCGGTTTATTCAAATATCCGCTGAACCACTGCAGCAGCTTCATTTTTGCCTCTTCAGCGCCTCTTCCGGACGGACTTACAAGATACATTTTCAGCTGATTCAGAGAGGAAAAAGCCGGATCGCTCCGCAGCGAATTTATCTCACTGGCCATATACCAGCCGTCCATTCCCGGCATTATCTGATCGATAAAACATGCTGAATACGGATGTTCCGAGGCTGCCGCACCTTTAAGCATCTCAAGAGCCTTTGCACCTGATGATGCCTGCTCGACCGAACAGCCGAGTTCTGAGAGATAGGCTGAAAGATTCAGGCGGGCCGTATCATTGTCATCAACAACAAGAACAAGCTCGCCGGAATGCGAATCCCTGTAGGAAATAAAGAGACTTTCTTCCTTCTGTTTTTTAAACCTTGCGGTAAACCAGAAAACAGATCCCTGTCCCGATTCCGACTCGACACCTATCTCTCCTCCCATTATCCGTGATAGGTTTTTTGATATTGTAAGCCCCAGACCGGTTCCGCCGTATTTTCTGGTAGTGGAAGAATCAACCTGTGAAAACTCCCGGAACAGAACATTCATTTTATCAGCCGGGATTCCTATTCCGGTGTCTCTTACCCTGAAAAGGATAAGTGCATCATCCTCACTATCTTCGGCCAGGCTGATTCTCAGTTCGATCTCTCCTGATTCAGTGAACTTCATGGCGTTGTTAAAAAGGTTTACAACAATCTGCCTGAGCCTTGTCGGATCTCCGAACACCAGATGGGGAACATCTGGCTCAATATACAAAGATGCTTCAAGGTGTTTTTTATGAGCTTCAAGTGCAATCAGATCAACCGCACTGTGGGCAACCTCCAGCAGATCCATCTCAATATTTTCAAGTTTCAATTTTCCTGATTCAATCTTTTCAACATCCAGAATATCGTTAATCAGACTCAGTAGAACTTCAGCAGAAAACATTATCTGGCCGGTATATTCTTTCTGCTCGGCATCGAGTGCTGTTTCATTAAGAAGTTCGGACATACCGATGATAGTATGAATTGGAGTTCGGATTTCGTGACTCATATTCGCCAGGAATTCTGATTTTGTTTTTGTAGCTTTTTCAGCTTCCAGCTGGGCTGAAAGAGCTGTGGTTTTCTGCTGCTCGGCAAGCGACTTTGCCTTTTTGAGCTGCTTTTCAAGGACTATCTGACCGGTAATATCCTCGGAAATAAAAAGAAGTACATTTGAGTTAAGATACGCCGAAAAAACTGCTGAAACAAAAAGCCGGCACCAGCCGTATTTATTTCCGTCTTTATAGAACCTTGCATCAAATCTGATGCTTTCTTTATTTCCTTCAATGAGGTTTATTATATTGTTTCTAAGGGTCTGCGCGTCTTCTTTGAATATATTGGTATAAAAACTTTTACCTTCGGCCGCCCTGAAAAACAGTCTTTCCGATGAGGGATTTATCCTCATGATTATTCCATCATAATCGGTAACAGTCATTCCTAGCGGAGAGACTTTAAAAACTTCGTTGGTAAACTGTCCTAGTTTTTCCATAGCCACTGCTGCTGATTAGAAATCTGAAACAAGAACTTCGAAGGCCTTCTTCTGTAAATTTTCGGGTTTCAAAGGTTTTATCATGTAGCTCTTAACGCCGAAACTCATTGCCTTGCTTACTGTCTCTTTTCTTGTAAGAGCAGAGAATACAATTATCGGAATGTTAACTCCAAGCTGCTTAAGATACTGAAGGACCTGAAACCCGTTCATTTCAGGCATCATCAAATCCAGGAAGATAAGATCGAACTTTGCATCCTTTAATCCATCAACAAACTCTTTACCGTTATTGAAGGTGACCATGTTCCAGCCTGTCCCCGAAAGCACGGTCTTAACCAGTTCCTGAATGACTATATCATCGTCGACAATAGCAATATTCGCTTCAGGGACAACCCGCTCATCTTCGTCCTCAGGCTGCATCTGCTCGCCTTCGAACCGCATCTCAATAGACTCTTCGGTATCTTTCACAGGGGCTGTTCTGGTCAGGATTCTGTCCTGGGCTACTTCATCATGTGCTATCTGATCGGGTTTAAGGCCGAGTAGATCATCCATGGCTTTTTCAAGGCTGTCAGTCACTTCAATTCCGCGGTAATCGGCATTCTTTTTAATGAAATTCTTAACGAATTCATTTCCTGCCAGTATTTTAATAAATTTAGGACGGCTTTCGGTCTGAAGAATTATTGTATCCATGAGAAGCTTAAGCTTGTCGCTGTCGCCTTCGCCAAGTTCTATATTGGACATCATCATAAGAACTTTCGGAGTGTTGACGGCATATAACTGCATCAGTTCGGTAATTTTGAACTTCAAAAGCTCGATTTTTTCGGCATTAAGCCCCATCGCTATTTCAATAAAAAGAATATCATCATTGAAATGAGCTTCTATGATACAAGGTGTACGGTCTATTTCCAGTTTCACCTGCAAAAACCCCGAAATAGTCTGAAGCAGAGCATCAAGTTTAAGCGGCTTTGAAAAGAATTTTTTTACGTTATATTTTGCTACAGTAAGTATTTTCTGCCTATCAATTTTCGAAGAAACCATAATAACCGGAACATCGTTAACATTCGGGTCTTTTGATTTGTCCATGAGAAATTCGAGGCTGGATCTTCTGGAAAGGTAGTATTCCATGATAACAAGGTCCGGAAGTTCACTGCGAAGTTTCAAATTACCTTCGAATCCGTTTTTCGCTTCAACTATATCAAACCCGTTTTCTCTAAGTTTGTTTGCAAGATATTCCCTGAATAGATTTGATTCATCAATTATCAGGATTTTTTTCATATTAACCCCTATCGAAAAGAACCGGGAACAGTTATTTTTTCTCTATTCCCGGTTTACTTTATTATCGACAAAAAATTTTAATAATTCAATTTAAGGGGTCATTTTCTCATAATTTTATATTAAGCCGTTTAACCCTGTTTCAGCGGATAACCGCCCTTTTCCAGTGCTGAAACAATTTTATCTTCAGCCTCCCGCAGGAATTCCGGGGTAAGGGTTTTTTCACGGTCAATAAGCCAGGTCCGAAGCGTTACAGTTTTCTCTGTTTCAGAGAGCTGATAAACATCGGCGATTCTGGCATCTTCCAGCTCCTTAATCTTTATCTTTTTAACGACTGAGAGAATATCGGAAACCGGTGTTTCATAACCGGTAACAACCGTACAGTCAAAAGTTGCGCCTGGGAACTTCGGTAAAGGCTTATACTTTGTCTTATCCTTTACTTCAACACCCATAAAATCTGTTATATCAAGAAGTGCAATTACCAGATTGCCCTTGATCTTAAACTTCCGGCACATCAGCGGATGAACTGTTCCGATAAATCCGCAGGTCTTACCCATAACCCTGATATCAAGATGCTCATAGGGATGGATACCTGTCCAGTTTTCGGGAAGAAGAGGATTCCGGAACTTGGGATTAGGCTGCTGAATCTGGGCATTCAGGCTGAGGTTTTCAAGAAGATCCTCCATCAGATTCAGGACATCCATGAAAGGGGAGCCCTGTTTGTCGAAAAACATAACGCCGAACTGATGCCGGTCTTCGCTGAAATCCTTCTCATTTTCAAGGTAGCTGCGGCCCAGTTCAAAAAGCCTGAAAACAGGGTAGTTTTTCTGGTTAAGAGCTGCCTTCTCAAGAAAGGAAGGAATAATGGAAGGACGCATACGGTCAGTTTCGGGACTGATGGCATTGGCGAGCACAAGGTTATCATTCTTATTGTGCCATTCCGCCTGCTCAAGAAGTTTTTCTCCGATAAGCGGATATGTGAAAATCTCAAGTGCCCTTCCGCGGTAAACCATGAAATCCTGAATTTTTCGTTCAAGAGTCTTGGCATTACTGAGCCTTACTGCTGTAATCTCATTATGCGGGGCAAGCGGTACAAGTCTGTCGTATCCGTAAATTCGGCCGATATCTTCAATAAGGTCGGCATCAACCTCTACATCCTTGGTTGCCCGGAATGAAGGAACAGTGACCTTCAGTGAGTCTCCGGAATCCTCAACCACATATTCAAGTGAAGTGAGAATTTCGGTAACTTCCTTTTTACCAAGCGATGTTCCGAGAATTGAGTTAACACGCTCGATTCTAAGATCAATTACAAGCGGTGGAGCAAGAGTAAGACCGTCGGTTACAAGTGAGCCGACAACCTTTGCTTCAGGACAGCTTTCCTGAACCAGCTCAAGCAGACGAAGAACAGTCTTTTCAATCTGATGACTGTCCAGTGACTTTTCATAGCGCTGTGAGGCATCGGTTCTAAGTCCGAGTCTTGTGGATGTATGTCTGATTCTTTCAGGTTTCCAGTTGGCTACCTCGATGAAAATCCTTGATGTCTCCGGCTTAACACTGCTGGTGAGCCCTCCCATGATACCGCCGATTGATGAGGGACCAGCCTCATCACATACCATGGTATCTGAAGGAATCATCTTTCTTTCCATCTCATCAAGGGTGATGAAGACTGATTCTTCACCGTTCTCGCGTACGATAATCTTTCCGCCGTTAATGGTATCGCGATCAAACATATGGTTGGGCATACCAAGCTCAAGCATTACATAGTTTGAGATATCAACTATATTATTGATTGGCCGCATCCCGCATGCAAGCAGTCTGCGCTGCATCCAGGACGGACTTGATTTAACAGTTACATTATCCACGCTAAGGCCGCTGAAACCGAGGCATGCAGTATCCTTTTTAACTGTAATGCTTACCGGTGACTTTTGGTCATTGTAAAAGCCGCGCATCTTCTCAATCCATTCGTCAGAGAAGGGTTTGGCAAAAGGCTTGCCGAATGCTGCAGAGAATTCTCTGGCCATGCCGTAGTGGCCCCATAGATCAGGCCGGTGAGTAATTGATTTATTGTCTATATCAAGAAGGACGTCGCGCTTGAGATCCATATACTCTTCAAGACTTTTTCCTACTGGCGCATCAGCGGGAAGCTCCAACAGCCCCTCGTGTCCGTCACCCAGACCCAGCTCATCCTCGGCACAGAGCATTCCTTCGCTTAAAATACCGCGGATTTTCTTGGGTTCAAGAGTAAAGTCGCCGGGCAGGGTTGTGCCTACAGGAGCAAAGGGCACCTTCAGGCCTACCGCTACATTTGGAGCGCCGCAGACAACCTTGTGGGTTCCGTTTCCGGTGTTGAAAGTTACAAGGTTAAGCTTGTCAGCCTCGGGATGAGCCTCGATTGCAGTTATCTCTACAACCTTCACATCCTTCATATGTGAATTGGTTTCTTCAACGCCCTCAACTTCGCAGGTGGACAGGGTGAACTTTATACCCAGCTCCTGTGCTGTGAGGTCGGATGGAATTTCAACAAAATCTTTTATCCAGTCTAAACTTATCTTCATAGTCTTACCCCTAGTACGCCTTGAACTGCTCTGAGAATTTCAGATTTCCGGAATGAAGATGCCTTACATCATCGATGTGATAGCGCATCATAGTGAGTCGATCTATTCCGAGACCAAAGGCAAAACCGTTCCACTTGTCAGGCTCAATTCCGCCGGTGCGAAGAACGTTCGGATGAACCATTCCGCAGCCCAGAGCCTCAACCCAGCCGACCTGCTTGCAGACGGAACAGCCCTTGCCTCCGCAGAGAAGACACTCATAATCCAGCTCGAACCCGGGCTCAACGAAGGGGAAAAAACCCGGCCTTAATCTTACCTTGATTTCTTTCTTGAAAATCTCGGAAAGAAGGGTTCTAAGAAAGTGAATCATGTGAGGGACCGAAATATCCTTTCCGACCATCATACCTTCAAGCTGATGAAATGCAGCCTCATGACTTGCATCCAGGGTTTCGCAGCGGAAAACCTTTCCTGGACCTACAAACTTGAAAGGAGGATCCTTCAGTTCCATTCCGCGAATCTGGATATTGGAAGTATGAGTTCTAAGAAGATGCTTCATATCCTTGAACCAGAAAGTGTCCTGCATATCCCGTGCAGGGTGTGATTCCGGAATATTCAGAGCCTCAAAGTTGTAGTATTCGTTCTCTATATGCGGGCCGTCGAGGATATCAAAGCCCATGGAAAGGAAGATATCTTCAAGTTCCCTTGTTACCTGAGTAAGCGGGTGGAGTCCCGCAGCCTGCTGGCCCAGGTCTTTAATACGGTTTGTCCAGCTGATATCCTGACGCTGCTTTGCGAGTTTCTGGTTAATTTCTTCGATTTCAACTGCCTGGGTCCGCCTGTCGATTGCATCAAGCATTTCCTGCTTTACCTCGTTGGCTTTTGCTCCGAAGGTTTTCTTATCTTCAACAGAAAGATCGCGCATTCCGCTCATCAGACCATTCAGTTTCCCCTTCTTTCCCAGATAATCAGCCTTGAACTGGGCGATATCGGGCAGTGTGGCAACGGAATTTATCAGTGAGTCGAACTCTTTCTTGACTTCTTCCAGTTTCTGAAGCATTTCATGTCTCCTTATTTTATGGGCATGATCGACATTAAACATTTACCGGTGCATGAAATAACATCAGCATCAATAAAAAAAAAGCGGATTCCCCTGTTCGAGGAACCCGCTGTCATACCCTGTTGTTTCTATTGCAGAGATAACCGGTGCCCCTCATTGGCTGAGTTGCTAAAGCTAAAAAAGTAAAAAAAGCTGTAAGTGGTTTTCCGATTATCCATGTTTATCTCCATTATATCTGCGGCGGGAGTTTAGTCAATAGAGAAAATTTTGACCACGGGACAGTAAGGTTACTATGGGAGGGGCTGGCCACGGATGTGTATATGGTATGCGCAGGGCAGAGATTTGCACAGATTAGGGATTGGAGGTAGCAAGCTCTGAGTGTCTTTGAAGGTATATTGTAGACGTTTGTGTTAACTATGCCTTATTATGGTTTTAATATTATAAAAACGGAGTATGAAGAAGTGGATCTAAAAGAAATTGGAATAAACAAGTTTAAAGAAGGTTACAACTGCGCGCAGTCTGTACTGTTCAGCCTTCGTGAGTATACAGGCTTGACCGAAGATCAGTCCCTGAAAATAGCGACCGGATTCGGATCAGGTATGGGCAGGACCCAGAATATCTGCGGTGCGGTATCCGGAGGGATACTTGCGCTTAATATGATCTGCGGCAGAGGCTGCGAAGATGAAAAGCCACAACAGGAAGTAAACTACCTGAAGATAAGAGAACTGATTTCGAATTTTGAAGAAAAAAACAACACCATAATCTGCAGGAAACTTCTTGACGGCTGCAACCTCTTAAGCGATGAAGGCCAGCAGCGGTTTAAATCTGAGAATATGGTCGAACAATGTCACGGCTATATTGCTGATGCAATAGGGATAGTTGATGGGATTATTGAATAGATGAACAGCTTAACAGCATTAATAAAAAAATATAATAATGCTCTGTAAACAATAAATTAAGGAATTACAATGAAAATTCGAATAATAGCCATACTTCTTCTTATCCTTATAGCTTCATCAGCCTGCGCAGAAACCATCAGCGCCCGCCAGCAACACCAGTACGGAAGCTGGGGAGATATAGTGATTGAACTTAATTATGATGAAAATGTCAGCAGCAATATTCTGGAGACCTCATTGGGAGAAGGAGCCCCGACAGCCTCCGAAGCCGGTTACAAACAGGCATTGGCCCTTCGTTTTGTTCAGTATAATGCGGAAGAAGAAGGATGGTACTACTTACCTGCTGAACAGGGAGGCCTTCAGGTTATTTTATCGGCTGATCCGTATGATTAAGAAAAGGGCATATTAAAACTGCAACTGATTACCATATTGTTGTCGGATGGGATTCTGAGAATCAAATCCCTCAGTATGGAGCACTAATTAACATAGCTCCTATGGATCCTGTTACCGAAGAAGACGGGACTTCTATTAAATGGTCTGCACTAACCTTACAAACACAGGATGGTGCAGAATTCTTTGTCTGTTTTACTGATTAGGATTTTGTATCAGATCGGAATTTGTTTAAACGTTTGTATATTTCTTTAAAAACTCAAGACCCTGTGATGTGAGCTTAGTTCCACCCCGTCCTTTAAGTATTTTCACAAGCCCCTGCTCCTGCATCTTTTCAAGCAGAGATCGTATCCTGATTTCAGATAAAAATTCGTTTCTTTTCCTGGACATTTCCGCTATATAACGCCGGCCTGCGGTCCTATTTTCTTCAGCTGACTTATAAAGGATTTCAAGTATGGATAAAACCTCGGTATGAGCTTTTTCATCTGTTTTCTTAGCATTTTTTATACTCTCAACATTTTCATCATAACTGAAGGAAGAATCCGGATTATTGATCTGTAGAAAAGGAATATCATTAATCGTAATACGGGGTTTTCTCAGATTTTTAAAATATTCTATATAGTTGTGAAGTTCTCTTATATTTCCATCCCATTCATGGTTGTATAACTTTTCAAAAGCATCGAGATCAATTTTAAAATCCACTTTAAATTGTTTTTTAAACTCTTCAATTAGAAGAGAGATATCATTTCTCCTGGCTCTGAGAGCCGGCAGTTTTAAGGTAATGACATTGAGCCGGTAATACAGATCTTTTCTAAACTTATTTTCTTTTATCAGTTCCAGAACATTGCAGTTTGTAGCAGCAATTACTCGTATATCAATACTGATTACCTGATTACCTCCTACATGAGTAACCTCTTTCTCCTGCAGGACCCTTAACAGTCTGGCTTGAAGATGTGCAGGCATTTCTCCAATCTCATCTAAAAAGATAGTTCCTGTATGTGCAAGTTCAAATAAACCCTTTTTTCCTCCGCGTTTTGCACCAGTAAATGCCCCTTCATCATACCCGAACAGTTCACTTTCAAGCAGGCTTTCAGCAACAGCCGCACAGTTTATAGCAACAAAGGGTGCATTTCTTCTTGCAGATTCATTATGAATGGCCTGTGCAAAGAGCTCCTTGCCTGTTCCGCTTTCTCCTATCAGCAGTACAGAAGAATCCGAGGCTGCATTCTGAGCTCCGATTTTTTTCAGCTTCTGCATCTCTTCATTTCCCGTAACAATATCACTGAAAAAATACTTTGCAGTATATCCCTTCCCTGCTATCTGATTTTTTGCGGAAGGAATACCCACAGCATTCTGATGCATGCGTTCCAGAGTCATATAACATATTTTAGTGGAACTGACATACCCGATATTTATATCAACAAGAAGATCCTGACCATTGAGGTTTATCTGCTTTTTTCTCTGCGGCTTAAGGTCTCTTATGGTTTCTTTCAGCTGGGGATCTGAAAATAAAGTCATTATATTCTCTCCGATCACAGCTTCTTTTCGATATCCGAGAATCTTCTCTGCAGCATTGTTGAAGTTAAGAATCATACCGCCCGGACTAAACCCGATAATGCCGAATCTGTAATTAGATATAAAAAAATCATTCATACTGAAAGGGTTAAGCCTGTGATCAGTCTGGGGCATATAGTTCTGAGGCATTATCTGGCTGCAATATTCTTTCATTTTTTCAGTGATAAAAAGTTCTTCTTTATTTAAGTAAATCAATATATTTACAATAGTGCTGATATCAAAAACTCTTTTTCCGATATCAATAACCTTATCAACCCATTTGGGAATGTACTGATTCTCGCCAGGGGTGATCGCAAGATCAATGTCTTTCACATTATCAAGGTATGGGGAATATGGCACCAATTCTATATGCCGGGCTCCAAATCGGTAGATCTGTTCCACACACTCAACAGCCATCCCGAAAGTTGCATTCACAATCAAGGCCTGTGTCCCTTGAGGAAGTTTCTGAATTTGTGTAAAACTCGCTTTCTTTATTGTAAGGTTTGGAATCATGATCTGAACATCTTTAGATATATATTTTTTAGTTAAGTCAAATAATTCAAAGGCAGATAATATGGCAAGATCAGCATTAATTGGATTGTTTATATTATCTTCCTCAACACTGTATTTTCTAATTTTTACAACATTCTGCAGGACATCGGTCAATATATTAAAATATAAATCAGCGGCATCAATCGAATATGTTAGAATTGCAATCTCTTTCATAACCTTCTCCGAACTATTATCTTAATGGATTTACAGGATCCATATAATCCCAATAATCCCATAAATACTGAAAAATACAGAATACAAGACAGATTTTCTTAGTTTTTAAGTATGGCATGAAATTTGCATTTATAAATCCGAGTACTCGATTTAACAGCTGCAGTTTCAGTGTTTTAGATTAAAATAAACTAAGGAGAAATATAAATTATGTCCGCTGTGAAAACAAAACCTCAGCATAAGGTTGCCGAAACATACGGAGGCCTGTTTGGAGGAATAATGCCTCTTCTGGTAATGATCCTGACCATGATAATACTTGCAGTAAACGGCATGCGCTCAACAAGCAATTTCTGGAGTGCGGGTTTCCTTGCAATGATTGTAGGCTTTTTTGTATATAAAGATAAAAAGAAATTTCAGGAAGCCATCATCTCCGGTGTAAGGGACAAGATTTTCGGGATAATGCTTTTAATATTCCTGTTAGCAGGTGTGCTTTCAAAGATTCTCTCTGCTTCCCATGTAGTACAGGGAATGCTATGGGCCGCATCCAAGATCAATCTCTCACCAGGTCTCGTACCTTTGATTTGCTTTTTCATCAGTGCACTCCTGTCAACCTCAACAGGAAGCGCGGCGAGTTCAGTAGGCACTCTGACACCGATAATGGTTCCCATGGCTACCGCAATGGGAGGACACCCAGGCGTAGTCTGCGGAGCAATCCTGTCCGGAGCGGCTTTTGGAGACAACCTTGCCCCTGTTTCGGATACAACAATAGCTTCCTCTCTGACACAGGAAGTAAGTGTTATAAAAGTTGTAAAATCAAGATTAAAATATTCACTCATCGGCGGAGCCGCTGCAGCCCTGATTTTCCTGTTTGTCGGAATGCAAACCGTCGATTCTTCAGTTGTACAGAGTATAACTGCTGATTCTACATATGCATCAAGTCTTGTCTTTTTAGTTATTCCTGTACTGATTATTGTGTTGATGCTGAATAAAGCAAACTTTTTTACAGCATTGATAATAGCTGAACTGCTCGGAGTAGCTATGCTCTTTGCGTTCGGATACACAAGCTTTTCAGAACTTGTTGCAAGAGACGGTCTGATAGCCTCAGGGTTCAGCGGAATGACCGGTTCCATCATATTTATTCTGTTCATCTTTATTGTAGTCAGTCTGATAAGAGATGCGGGAGTATTAGATGCACTTCTAAATGGTATGCGCAAATATGCGAAGTCAGAGAAAACCGCAGAAATTGCATCAGGAGCTATGGTAAGCGTAATGAGTATAGCCATAAGCAGTGGAACCTCTGCAATAACATTCTGCGGCCCAATCATCCGAAGCCTCATGCGTCCATTCAGAATAGACAGAGCAAGAGCAGCTAATTTCCTGGACGGTCTCGGATGCGGTGTCGGATACCTGGTTCCTACAAATGTGGGATGTATGGTTCTTGCATCTCTGGCTGTCGCCAGCGGATCTGTAGCGGAAGGATTCAGCCCTTTTGACTTTGTATACTTTAATTTTTACAGTATGGCTCTTGTCGTAGTGTACTGGTTTGCAATCCTGTCAGGATGGGGAAGAAAACACGAAACTGATGAAGAACTAGCTGCCGACGGTATTATCGTCGCAGAATAAATATCAACTACAAAGGGCGGATTCAATTAAATATCCGCCTGATCTTAATATGGAGATGCCAGAAAATGAAGTATAAAATTGAGACAGAAAAGGCACCAGCAGCAATTGGTCCTTATTCACAGGCTGTCGGAATAGGGAATTTGATATTCGTGTCCGGCTCATTGCCTGTAAATCCTGAAAGCAGTGAAATACCGGAAGGTATTATCGGGCAGACAAAGCTGTCATTAAATAATTTAAAAAACGTCGTTGAGAGTGCAGGCGCCGAAATTAGCGACATCTGTAAAACCACTGTCTTTTTAAGTGACATGAAGAACTTTGCAGAAATGAACAGCGTTTATATGGATTTTTTTAAAAACACAATATTTCCGGCGCGCTCAGCAGTGGAAGTATCCCGTCTGCCGAAGGATGTACTTGTAGAAATAGAAGCTATAGCATGGAAAAATTAATGAAGCAATATGATTTTGAAACTGTAATTGAACGATTTAATACCGGAAGCTCAAAATGGGATGAAATGAAAACCGTTAAAACTCTTCAGAATGATATCATCCCCTTTTCACTTGCAGATATGGAAATTCTGAATCCACCGGAAATTATATCTGGATTAAAAAAGTACCTCGATTCAACTGTACTTGGTTATGGACATGCTACCGGGGAGTATAAGAATGCAGTAAAAGACTGGATGCATAGAAGACATGGCTGGGAAATAGATACAGCATGGCTGAAAGATTCACACGGCGTAATTAATGCCTTTTTCACTGCTGTTAAAGCCTTTTCAAAAGAAAGTGAAGGGGTAATGCTTATGACCCCAGTATACTACCCGATGTATTATGCAATTAAGCGGAACAATCGCAGACTTGTGGATACCAAACTCATACAAAAAGAGAACACCTATGAAATCGATTTCATCGATTTTGAAAAAAAGGCGTCTGATCCTGATACTAAAATACTGATATTATGCAGTCCGCATAATCCTACAGGTAGAGTTTGGACTATAGATGAATTAACCAAAATTGGCCGTATCTGTCTGGAAAACGACGTTATTGTTGTTGCCGATGAAGTTCATAACGATATAATCATGCCCGGTTTCCGGCACACAGTATTTGCTTCCATTTGTGAGGAATTTGCAATGAATTCCATCACCTGCACGGCCCCTAGTAAAACCTTCAATCTTGCCGGACTGCAGACAGCCAATCTGATTATTCCGAATGAAAAGATTCGTGATACTTACTGGCAGGAAGTAATGACAACAGAAGGAAATCCCAAATGCACTACACTGGGAATGGAAGCATGCCGTTTAGCCTATGAGAATTGTGAAGATTGGCTTGAACAGGTTTTAACGCTGATTGATACTAATCGAGAAATAATAAGCAGCTTTTTTTCTCAGGAATTTCCCGAAATTAAAGTATACAAACTCGAGGGAACTTATCTTCTGTGGATGGACTTCAGGGCACTCGGCATCGAATCACGGAAACTGGCCCGACTGTTGAAAGAGGAGGCAAATCTCTTTTTTGATGACGGCTTTATATTTGGTGAACAGGGTGAGAGATTCGAAAGATGGAACCTGGCATGCCCGACAAAATATATATATGCAGCAATTGAACGGCTTAGAAAAACATTACTTAAAATAAAATCGGCAGGATAATATAATGTTAAACGAACGCACAAAAGAAATCTTTGCCCGGCTTGAGCTGAACATACCTGCGGTAGCTGTTAAATACCTGCCTACAAAGCCAGAGGGAATAAAAAAGCACAATGAAAATCTAGCTTTCTGCCAATATGTAAAAGAAGCTCAAACCTCTGAAGAGACTTTTTATATTGATAAAGATAATGATGCATGCTACGGAAAAATGTCTCTCGGCATGATACCTAAACCGCCGGTTACTGCTTCCGGTCAGGCAGGACTTGATTTTGAACTTTACAAAACCGCTTCTGCCATGATGAAGGTGTATCAGCATCTGCCGGTTCTTGTTCCCGGAGCAATAAACTATGTAGCTTTTTCTCAGGTAAAAAACTGCAGCTTTGATCCCGATTTGATAATCATTTTCGCAGATATCAAAAAAGCGGATATTATTATGCGTGCTTCATGCTATATCTCAGGGGATCTCTGGGAATCAGTCTCAACTCCGGCAATCAGCTGCAGCTGGATGTATGCCTATCCTCTGATATCAGGAAAAGTCAATCATATGACAACCGGTTTTTATCATGGATTAAGGCGAAGAAAAGCCTTTCCTGAAGGATTACGAATGATTTCAATTCCGTTTAATAAAATCGACGAAATTGCAACCGCATTGGGAGAAATGAACTGGACAACCATTGCTTTCAGAGAAGACAGCGAAAGCCGTATGGAATTAAAAAATAGAATGCAGAACTGGCAGACCATGGCAGCAGAAATGGACTGCGAGTGTCATCTGCACTAATCATTAACTCTGAAAGGGCTTGCAGCAATTAAACTGCAGCCCTTTTTATTTCTTACACTATGCTGTAAAGTTTAATTTAATACACTGAATTCATATACCGTATAAAAACCAAGGCCTCAAAACGTACCACCTTCTCCCAATCTGCTGTTTAATATTTAACTGACTATTTAAGTAGGGCTTGCTGAAAAACCCATCAAGCCCAATCTAAATCTGCGAAGCTGTCGCGTCGGCTGAACGGATTGCAGAGGATACGTTGCCAATCTTTTGACAGTCGCCGATCATTAAAACCTTTATCGCGGTCTGGTAGAAGTTCATCCCCGACCCATCGAGACAATATCAACCTTACCGGTAGAAAGAATTTCTTCTATTTCATCAAGGTCCTGAATTCAGCCTATTGCTACAATCGGAATGGGCGAACCTGCTTTCTTGATCTGCTCGGCAACAAGAACAAAGGAAGCGAAGCCGGCAAAACATGTCGGAGGGGCAGACCACACCTCGCCGCCGTGAAAATGCAGCATATCAATATGCCTTTCAAGGATTTTAGACATCACAATAGTATCCTCAACCTTGATACAGTCGAAAACCATTATAGGAAATTTAAGGCGGTTCTCAATTGGTCCACCTTATTCGTCTGTTCTTTTATTAAAGTGTGGAGAAATAAATCGTGTCGGCCCCGGTGAAGAATAGGCCATATGAATCATAAATATATCAAAACCGCAGCGCTGGGCAGTAGCCGCGGTATCGGCATAACTTTCCGCAATTTCATTCATAATCTCAGGAGTCATCTCTTTCGAAGGAGTCGAAGATGCAAAACCTGCGAGGCTCTCAAAAACATCATAGTAGCCTTCCCTGTTTTCACCGAGAATTTCCATGGAAACCTTTTCGCCATAGAAATGAATTGCATCAGCCATTTGTGAAAGATTATGCTGGTTGTGAAGTACATTCCCGTCTCAGGCAATATGCTGCCCGTCGTATTTATCCCGGTCAAACATGCCGTGCACATTAACCAAAGCTGCCCCGCCCTGAAGGGCATGAACGCCGGTCGGTACCGCAAAAATCCTGATTGGACTTAGAAGAGTCTTGTCTCAATTTCATTTCATGCCTAACCACTGTGAACATGAAAATTAGTAGCACTTGAGAAAACTCATGCAGACAAAATCGAAATTAATTATCCCATTATTTTTCGGTAAACAGCATGTATTAATATTATCAGCAGAATCAGCACAGCAAGAAACACTACAAGCATTGCCGGAAGCATCCAGGTAAAAAATCCGTATACAGGAAGAGCCCAGCCGAGTGATTTAAACAGAAGAATAAGAATCTGCTGGATAACAGCAGAAATGAATATGGCGCCCAGCCACACAAGGAGCTTTGATACTGTATTCTTTTTGTGCATCCTTTCAAGCAGAAGAAAACCTGATAATCCAAAAACTGCAGGAACGGCGAGAAGCAGTAAAATCATCAGATTCATGGAGGGGAAAAACAGATTTCTTCCAATTTCATCTGCTTCGTACAGGCGTTTAAGCTCTGTTACCGGGTTTCCTCCGTCTTTAAGAGGCGGTACAAGTATCCCTGAAGAAGCATGATTAGGTTTATCTCCGGGCAAGGCTACGGCCAGATAGGCAGACATCGCGGCTATTTCCGGATCACCCGCCCTACGATCCCCTCCGGCAGACGCCCCGGCTGCCAGAGCTTCAACAAGAGCATCAGCCAGAATAAAACCGTCGGCTCGGGCTTTTTCATAGGCGGCAAGACTGTCCGCAACCACATTCTCACTAACAAGAATATTGCCCTGAACCATTACAAAATCACTTCCAAGGCTTCCAGCCCAGGAAGTACAATTATCACCAGTGAAAGCTGCAGTACCTCCACTCAAAGAGGCTATACCGAACTGCTGATTAACCCTGCCGCTGTTATAATCTGGAGCAGTTATTACATCCAGAATCTGTGCTGCAGAATAATCCTTCCCAAGCATTTTAACCGCCTTAATCCGTGCAGCATCATTGCCTGCAGCCTGAGCTACAACAACTCCATGCCCTCCATAAATTCCAAGAATAGGCCATACTGAGGGTGTATATGAAGCACCTGCAGATCCGACCTCCCCGGTTTGCGGATCTACTGCAACTATTGACCATGTAGCCAAAAGCGGAAATACATTCAGAAAAATTAAAATTACTATAGCCGATAACTTTTTCATAATAGACATCCTTACTTTTTTACCCATGATTATATCACGATATTAGAAGATAACAGAATTCATTACTAATTATATTGAATTGGTATGGATGATTCCTTAATCATTTAGCTCAGAACAAATCAGAACGTCCAAACATATTCCAATTCAAATTGTGTGATATCATTTGAAGAAGTAAAATATTCAGAAATATTCGCCTGACTTAAATAATTACGTACAGAATATTTAGAATCATCATATAATTTAAAATTAAACCCAGCAAACATTGAAAAATGCTTCCAACCAAGCTCTATACCGGGACAAAAAGCAAATCTATTGCCATTTGTATATTCATAAATCAAATCTGAATCATATTCTCCAAACACACTTTCAAAGGACAGATACCCGCCATAATTCTCATCAGCAATACATAAAATATGTTTAAAATCAAAACAGGTTGAGATATAAAAATCTGAGGTATTAATTAAATCTATCCCCAGCGATAAAGTAGAATAAATATTATAAAGTCCATATCCATAAAAGTTATAATTCTGATCGGTAAAAAGAGGTGCACGATTAGCTTCTACCTGCATCGAAACATTAAAAAAGTCAAAATTTGGTTCATCAAAAAAGAGTATGTAAATATCCGGGAAAATACTTATGTTTATAAACGCAGAGCCATCAAACGACCATACATCCTCAGTTAATCCATGTACAATAAAATCTACTAATGATAGCTTAATTCCTGCTGAAAGAAAATTATATATTCCATATTCGTAGAAAATATAAGAACCCGCGAATCCTGTATTGAATGAAGCGGAGAATGACTGTAAAGAATATCCCTCGAGTATATATTCTGATTCAGAATATGACAAAATCGGATCTACATAACCTTCATATCCCTGTATGGCCTGAAACCAAAAGCTCCCTCTATGCTGCCCCTGTTCTAATTGGTTAGTATATGGATGAGCGTTAATAAAAATCGTAGACATAAATATAAAAACAACAAAAAGCAACAACTTTTTCACGTTAATCTCCACTTTTTAAATAACTTTTATAATGAAACAATACCACAAATAAATTAACTTCACATCAACATTTTCAACTGAGTCACCTGTCCCAATTCATAAGCTACTTCACACCGAAATCGGGTATCTAATCTGATCTCATCTCAGAACAATAATTCGTTATTATTTTCTTTTCAGATAAAATTGCTTGCATACACTACGAATGATACATTTAAGATATGGTAAGAAATTTTAAAAATGTTTACCAAAGACTTAATGAGGTAATATTTGGGTGATCTTCTTAATTGCAATCATTTTATTAATTATTCTGATTATTCCATTTCTATTTAAAAGTGCTGACTATAAAGGCAAGGCTGGGGAATCACAAGTAGCAAGCCAACTGTATAAACTCAATCAGAATGAATATACAATTCTAAACGATGTTCTTATTCAAACAAGCAGAGGAAGTAGCCAAATTGACCATGTAGTAGTCTCAAAATATGGCATTTTTGTTATTGAAACCAAAAATTATAGAGGTTGGATTCATGGTCATGAAAACTCAGAGCACTGGACTCAAACTTTCTACAAGAGTAAATATCAGTTAGTTAACCCTGTCAAACAGAACTGGGCACACATCTACGCCTTAAAAGAGGTTCTAAGCGATTTTAAAGGCATTACCTTTTTTCCTATCGTAGTCTTTGTAGGTAGTGGTGAATTAAAGAATGTTACTACAGCAACACCTGTCATATACAAACATCAACTGGAAACAGTTATAAAATCTATAAGTAAACAACATGATATATGTATTGATAATCTTGAGAAAGTAGTAAATCGAATCAATCAAGCCAGAATCCATGAAAAACATGCAGATGTTGAGCATATCTATAACGTTAATAACACCTTGTATATCCGAGAAAAGAAGAAACAACTACTCATCTGCCCCAGATGTGGTGGCCGTTTAATTAAGCGAAATGGGAAATATGGTAGATTTTATGGATGTTCTAACTATCCCAATTGTAAATATACTCAGAAGTAAAAGTTCTCAATTTTTCATAAATATAACTCAATTTTCATCCGAACGATCGGGTCGATGATGTTATCATTATCAGTACATGTGCTCCTTCATAAGGTCCTTTAATGAATTCAGCTGCAGGATCATGCAGCATATCTTTTCCCCGGAATTGCATGCACACATATAATGTGTTATTATATACACATGAAAACTAGAACAAACGTTACAATACAGAATGAGATATTTGAGGCGGCAAAGGCGCACAATCTTGTTCTTTCTCAAATACTTGAAGAGGCTTTAAAAAAGGAGCTTTCAAAAATCAAAAAAAAGGAATGGGAAGAAGAAAACCGTCAAAGCATAGAAGCATACAATGAACAGATAAACAAAAATGGTGTATTCAGCGACGGGATGAGACCATTTTAATGGGGCAATTTGATATAGTTATTAATAAGAACAATACCAAAGATGTAGAATATCTAATAATCCTGCAAGCGGATGAAATCTCCGAACTTGCAACACGTATCGTTGCTCCTCTACGAAAAGCCGTAAATACTAAAAGTCAATACATCAGCAAAATTCATATAGAAATTGAAATAAATAATCAGCCGTATATTGCCTTCATTTCAGAAATGGCCGCCATTCCCATCCATTATTTAGGTGACTGTATTATCAATCTCTCACATCTCAGAACCGAGGTAACTTCCGCGATTGACCTTCTATTCACCGGATTCTAAATAACCAGGCGCTGCCATTCAAGCTGCAAGCCCTGAAAGTTAAGCAGGTAACCCACACGACAGTCGCTAATATGCAGATAGTTAATTAACTGTGCCTTGTGGCTGTCATTAATTGCCTTTACTGATTTTAATTCAAGAATAATAGTATTATTTACAACCAGGTCTGCAAAATACTCCCCCACAACCTGCCCACGGTAATGAACATTAAACGGTACATGATACCCGACACCCAAGCCTGCAGCCCGGAGCTCATAAAACAATGCATTGTGATAACACTGCTCAAGCAGCCCAGGCCCCAGACCCTTGTGAACTGCCATGCAGCCGCCGATGACTTGATAACTTAATTCTTTGTACAGCATTTGCGTACCTCCTGAAATTTTCAGTTATACCACAGGCCCGCTTTACAGGAACTCAAGGGAACGGCAAAGCCGTTTTCACCTTGCCCTTGAATTCCTGTAAACGGGATGTAAAATATAAGGACTGAAGGAGGCCTTTCTTACTCCCACTAATCACCGCCCTGCCCAAGCCCTATACAAGTTCGCTGCTGTGCGCAAACCCTATACACATCCGTGGCCAAAACTCAACCCGGCGGCCGAACAAATTTCTTTGATTGACAATCCTTTCACAGGAGCCTATATTTTTGTAAAAGGTGGCCTATGTTTGATAAAAAAACAGAATACAGTTTAGTCCTTGCCGGCGGCGGCGCGAGAGGGGCATATGAAATTGGAGCATGGAAGGCTCTGAAAGAACTTAAGATAGAAGTAAACGCAGTTGCAGGGACATCAGTCGGAGCACTCAATGCAGCAATAATAGCCCAGGACGAATATGAGCTGGGAATAAAACTCTGGACAGAGATGACCCTTGAACGGATAATCAGAGTACCTGAGGGAATGCTTAAAAACGGCAAACTCAAATTCTCATTCAAAGCATTCAATCGAATATCGGACCTCAATCTGGATATCCGCAACCTCGGACTTGATACAGCCCCGCTTTACAGGATGCTAAAAGAAACCATCAGAGAAGACGACATCAGAAAATCAGGCAGAGACCTAGGCATAGTCACGGTTGAGGTCAACAGCCTTTCTTCAAAAGAGATATTTCTCGATGCAATGGAGCCGGGAACCCTGCCCGACTACCTGCTTGCAAGCGCATCAATTCCAGCGGTTTTCAAAAACGCCGAGATCAATGGTAAAAAATACGCCGACGGCGGTATCTGGGATAACATACCGCACCGTATGATGAAGCACCGAGGATACAAAAAAATCATTGTCGTGGACATCTCCGGTCTCGGAGTAAACAGGAGACCTGACATTGCAGGCACTGATACAATCTACATTAAAAACTCCATGGACCTGGGAGGAATACTGGACTTCGATCCCAATTCCGCTGAAAGAAATATAAACATCGGCTACCTGGATACCCTTAAGGTATTTGATAAAGTCAAAGGTATAAATTACTTCTTTAAGCCTGATCGTCACCTTGAAGAAAATCTTACCAGAAAACTGTTCGACATGGAGAATGTTCAGAAATACTCACATCTGCTGGATTATGAAACAAAAAAAATCAGCGAAAAAAACATCGAAATACTTATCCGCAATACCCTTCCGCCGGAACAGAAATTTCACAAGGATCTTATATACTGCCTGATCGACGCGGCTGCGGCATCGCTTGATATTGAGAGAAACAGACTCTATACGTTCAAGGAACTGATTGAGACCATCAAAGCTAAATATGCCGAAATAAAACAGAGCGTCAGCAAGCCGACAGACGGGGAATCGGAATCGTTTTTTACAAAGATAGGTAATGCAATAAGTCTTTTTATTACAGAGCGAGAGAAGGAAAAATTCACACCCTACGAATATGCTCTTGTTCTGAATAATTTCAAAACACCGGGAAACCTGTTTCCTGAATACATTCCGGCGGAGATATTTCTTTCGTTAATATAGGAAGGCTTCAGCGCCGGTTGGCAGTAATGAGGTCGCGGTACCAGTATCCGCTGTCCTTGATGGTCCGCCGGCCGGTCTTATAGTCAACGTGAACAATCCCGAACCTTTTGCGAAACCCTTCGGCCCACTCATAGTTATCAAGCAGCGACCATACAAAGTATCCGCGCAAATCACAGCCCTCCTCAGCAGCCCTTGCCGCCTGAGCGGTGTAATCGCTTAGAAAATCAATACGCTGCCGATCCCTGACTCGGTAATCTGCCAAGGTATCAGTAAAAGCGGCACCGTTTTCAGTTATGTATACCGGAATATTCCCATAGCGGTCTTTTAGCATCATCAGACTTTCGTATAGAGACTCCGGATATACTTCCCAGCCCATTGAGGTGTACTGTTTGTCGTTCTTTGCAAATTCACGATATGGCACAGGGCGCAGATCAATCCAGGTATTCAGAAGCGGTACCCAAGGTGCGAAGCGTGCCTTGAACCTGGAATAATTATTAACTCCAATGAAGTTCATCGGGCGGGAAATCATATCCATATCAGAAGCTTTTACTTCAGGGAAGGTGAATCCGATTTTTTTCAGTACCGATTGCGGATAGTGCCCTTTCAGCAGCGGATCCAGAAAGAGACCGTTGAAAAATTCATCAGCAAAATGAGCCGCGTTCCTGTCACAGGAATGCCTGCTAGCAGGATGCACCGGGGCAAGATCCAGAGTAATTCCGACCCGGGCAGATGATGACACTGACTTGATTCTCTCCATTGCATAGGCATGAGCAAGCAGCTGATTATGCACAACACGTCCAAACTTAAGCGGCCTGTGCAGACCGGGAGCGTGGTATCCGAACATATATCCGAAAATTGTGTTTATCCAGGGTTCGTTGAGGGTAATCCAGTCTTTCACCCTGTCGCCCAGTTTTTTCACTACAATCTCAGCGTAATCGGCAAAATAGTGAGCTGATTTTCTGCTTAAAAAGCCGCCTGTCTGTTTGAATAAAAAGGCAGGATAATCCCAGTGAAAAAGTGTTGCAAATGGTCTTATTCCGGCCTTGCACAGCTCATCAGTCAGCCTGTCATAAAAATCAAGCCCTTTCTGATTTACAGGACCGGTTCCTTCAGGAAGAATACGGGGCCATGAGACCGAAAACCGGTATGCATCAAGCCCCAGCCGGCCCATAATTGAAACATCTTCAACATAGCGGCTGTAGTGAAAGGATGCGTCGTCTGCACGGTCGCCGTCTTTGATACGACCCTTTTTATCGGTAAAAACATCCCATACTGATGGTCCGCGTCCATCTTCAGCAACAGCACCCTCAATCTGAAAGGCTGACGTGGCTGCACCGAATATTACATCACGCGGGAAAAGCGGGGTTTTAGGTTTTGAAGGGGACCGGTAATGATCGTCAGTTAACACAAAAGCTCCTCTATACGATCACATACGGCATCCAGTGATCCTACCTCACTGAAACACAGCTCTTTGATCTGAGTAGGAACCTCCTGCAGATCGGGAACCCAGACTACTCTGGAACCTGCTGCCGCCCCGGAGCTGATGCCCATTGAAGAATCTTCAAATATCAGAAGCTCTGAAGGCTTCACTTTCAGCACTTCAGCTGATTTTTCATAAATTGCCGGGTCAGGCTTACTATTAGGTATTTCATCACCGCAGACGATACTCTGAAACCTACCATAGAGATCAGCAATCCGGAGCATTTCCTCGACCAGGCTGCGTTCTGTTGAGGTCGCCAGGCCGAAGGGTATGCCGCGGCTGTCCAGGCAGTCAAATAGCCTGAGTACACCGGCTTTAAGGGGCAGCCCTCCTGTTGCCATAAGCTTTCTGAATTTTGCCTCGGTCTTATCAGCAATCTGCTGGTAAGGAAAGTCCATTCCGACTTCTTCTCTTATTATCCGGCCGGTTTCCTGCCTTGTTGTACCTACACACTCATGAACAGTATCCCAGGTAACAGTCCATCCTTCTTCTGCGGCAATTGAAATAAGGCATTCGGCAATTATCCGCTCAGAATCAAACAGGATTCCATCCATATCAAAGACAACGGCTTTTACAGTACATTCTTTCTCAGTAGTCATCAAATTCCTTTATAATACAATATCAATTATTTCTTTTTTCAGGAACTCTTTTGAATGAAAACATAAAAATTACAACACCGATCCATACAATGACGAATCCGGCAAGATCAAAGGGTTTCATCACCTCTCCATATAAGACCAGACCGATAATCATCATAAGTGTAGGTGCAATAAACTGCAGAAATCCTATACCGAAGAGCGGAATACGTTTTGAACCCGCTGAAAAGAGAACCAGCGGAACAACCGTTACTACTCCAGCCAGTGAATAGAGAATTTTCATCCCCACACCTGCAGGCATAAATCCTCCAAACCCTGCAATTTCCGAGTAGATCATATAGGCAAGTGCAATTGGGAAAATAACCATGCATTCCAGAGCAACACCTGTAACAGCCGATTCGCTTGAACGCTTTTTAAGCAGACCGTAGAGACCGAAAGACAGGGCGAGTGATACCGCAATTACTGGAAACTGCCCCACAAGAACAGTTTTTACACCGACTCCGGCGATTGCAAAACCGACGGCAACTTTCTGGAGGGTATTCAGCCGCTCTTTTAGAAAAATGAGCCCTAGAGAGACACTAACAAGAGGATTAATATAATATCCGAGGCTGGACTCAAGTACATGCCCGTGGCCTATTCCCCAGATAAAGATTGTCCAGTTGATCGCCAGCAGAATACCTCTGAGAACAATCACCATAATCCTCCTGCCGGAACTGAAGGCAGCCTTAAACTCGGAAAGCCTCCCGCTAACAGCAAGAGCCATAAATGAGAAAACAAAAGCCCAGACTATTCTGTGACTCATAATCACAAAAGACGGAACATCATAGAACAACTTCCAGTAAAGCGGCAGGAAGCCCCACATAAGATACGCTGAAAAGGCGGAAAGAGCTCCGCCCACAATTTTTTTGTCCATTATTCACCTGTTAAAAAAACCGGTTCCGGGAAAGCCCGAAACCGGTTTAAGTATCAATTAAATTAAGTTCCTACTCAAGCCCGGAAACCGCAAATTCCACTCTTCTGTTTTTCCATCTGACGTTACGGTCTGTAACTGAAACCATCGGATATTTTCCGCCGAAGGCTTCTGTGGCGATTCTTTCAGGATCAAGACCAAGTTCAATAAGCGCCTTTTTAACCTCTTCGGCTCTCTTCTCGGTCAGAGGATAAAGAATATCTTCTTCCTTGGCTTCTCTTGAACCTCCGAGATAGATATTAAGCGCATGAGCATCAAGGATGAGCCCGTACTGCGGATACCTTTCAGAGAGCTCAATGATTCTCTTGAGTGAATCCATATTGTCCTTGTACCTCGCAGGACCTGCTGAATCAAGCGAGTATTTATAGGCACCGAAGATTATATTCGGAACCATTACAAAGTATTTTCCGTCTTTCTTTACAAGAAGAACATCAAGAGGCAGTGATTCCTTCAGCATTGTTGTATTTCCGCCGTTATCGGTAACCACCAGCTTCAGGGTGTAATTTCCTGAATCATAAATAGGAACACTTCCGTCAGCGGCATTCCAGGTTATATCGCCTGTAGGGTTGCCCTTACCGGCATAGGTCCTTAAAAGCCGTCCGTTTTCATCATAAACATCCATCTCCCAGCCTTTGACATCACGGTCGTCTTCAACCTTTACAGAGATGAAAACAGAACCTTCAACACCGGTATCTGTTTTAGCAAAAGGATTAGCCTTTACAACCATATCAATCCTGGGAGGATTTATATCGAGAACGAACATGTCGGAATCAACTTTTACAAAATCACCCTTTTCATAATCGATGTATATCACCGCCTGATATACACCGTCGAGAGCCGGGGCAGTATTGCCTTCCTGCATTACCATTCCATCCCATTCAACAGTTCTGGGCAGGGTATCTTCACCACGGTAGGTAACAAGAGATTCACCGGTATCATCGATTATTGTCATCTTCCATTCACGTACATCAACCATCAGGTCTGATTTAATTCCGACTTTCAGTTTATCTTCAAGGCCGTCTCCGTTCGGAGAAAAGCCGCTTGGAACTTCAAGAACTGTATAAACCGGTCTGCGGTCAATTTTTAAAGTAAAGGGTTCGGCGTAGGTTGTATTGCCTGCAAGGTCGGTAAAGACGCCGAGAACAAGGTATTCTCCGTCAGGAACCTCGGTTCCATCAGCCCCGGAGCCGTCCCATTTAACCAGTGAGGTAGTCTGTGTATAGTCGGTTTCAAGGACAACCTGTCCGGTCATATCTATGATACTTCCTTCCCAGGTAACTGCTTCATTTGATCTGTACTTAACAGTCACGATATCCCCAAGACCGTCTCCGTTAGGAGAAAAAGCATAGCGGTCGGGTTGTATTTCTACTCTTGGAGCTGCAATATCAACAACAATTGCCTGTTCAATAACCGGACGCCAGTTATTTCTGTATTCAACAGACATTGAAAACAGATAATTTCCCGGGAAGAGCGGGAGTCCTGCAGAATCAAGCCCGTCAAGGGTAATTAAATCCGGCAGACCGGCTTCAGCAGTTCCGGCATCCTGCATAAGCACACCGTCCTTGTTGGCCAGCGACCAGCTCCAGTCGGTTATTGTATCATCAGCTTCATAAACCGGAGTAATATTAAGTTTATCAAGAACACCGTCTCCGTTTGGAGAGAATGCGGTTGATTCAAAATCAAGCTTGAAAACAGGAGCCCCGGCATCAAGATTTATTCCTGCTACTGTGTAATCCTTTGATTTATTTCCTGCAAGGTCTGTTGAATTGATCAGATAACTGTAGGTTCCATTGGGCACAAATCCTTCAGCATCATCCGAGCCGTCCCATAGGACATCTTCCGGTGAGGCATCAGTCCAGGTATAGGTCTTCACAACCTTTCCGGATGAATCCTTGAAAACCCCCTTCCATTCGGTTTCTGTTGTACCGTCAGCCTGAAGAATTATAAAAACATCGCCTATTCCGTCATTATTAGGCGAAAACATCAGTTTATCCGGCTTTCGCAGTGCGAGAGTCGGTGCTTTTGTATCGATGACAAAGTCATCAACATCAATTTCTGTGGTATGATTTGATGAATCCTTAACCCAGACCTTTACCTTGTAGATTCCGTCAGGCAGAACATTTCCGTCCTGATCCTTTCCGTCCCAGGTAATTTCCTTCTCAAGGTTAAACTCATCATATCCGCGGAAGATCTGAAGAAACCAGTTAACATCGCTTTTTTCTGTCTTTGTTTCCTCTGCTACAACATTTCCGTCAGGATCGATAATATTCAATCCGTATTCAGGAACATAGCCTTCCTCACTTTTTACATACAGCTTTACGCTGAATTTCAGAGTTGCATCATCTTTTATACCGTCATCATTAGGAGAGAGATACTGGGTACCGGATGTTACCGGCGGAATCTCCGGAACTTCCTTGGCTCCGAAAGCAAACAGCGCGCCTCCGGTTACCATAATTAACAGCAGAACCAGCAGTGCTGTTTTCTTAAATACAGACATTGACTTCCTCCGAATATTGTCACTTAATTGAAATTCTTTCTATTAATCGGCTTATTCTAACATATAAAGCATTTATTTATCAAAGAAGTTACCGCTATTAAATTTTTCCACATGAAAAAAATCGGTTAAATTCTGGGCAAGATCAGCAAAAGTATTTCGGATACCCAGAGAGCTCCCGTTTTTACCCTTAATATAGTAAAGAAGAGGAACATATTCCCTTGTATGGTCTGTTCCCCTGTAGGACGGGTCGCAGCCATGGTCCGCGGTAACTGCAAGAAGATCACCCTCTTCCATTAAATCGATAATCTCTGGAAGCCTCTGGTCCACGGCTTTAACCGCATCATGATAGCCTTTTATATCCCTGCGGTGTCCGTAGATCATATCGGTATCAACAAGATTCACAAATATATATTCTTTTTCACTCTGCTTTTTCTGCATCAGGCTGATGGTCCTCTCAAGACAGGCGGGATTGCCCTTATCAGGATGTGTTTCATCAATTCCCTGGAGATTGAAGATATCTCCTATCTTGCCTACAGCGGTTGTTTTAACCCCCTGCTTCTGCAGATGATCAAGGATTGAATTTCCGGGAAGCGCTATGCTGTAATCATGCCGGCGGCTTGTCCTGCTGAAAGCTCCGGGCTCGCCTTCGAATGGTCTGGCTATTACCCGGCCGACCATATACGGATCACAAAGCTTTCGCGCAGTTTCACAGATTGAGTACAGTTCCTCGATAGGTATCACCGATTCGTGGGCGGCTATCTGAAAAACAGAATCTGCCGATGTGTAGCATATGGGGCTTCCGGTTTTCATGTGTTCTTCGCCAAGTTCATCTATTATTACAGTACCTGAAGCAGCCTTGTTACCAAGGATCTTGCGTCCTGTAGCTTTCTCGAAAGCTTCAACAAGTTCCGGCGGAAATGAAGGAAAATCGGGATTAAAAACAGGAAAGGCTTTCTCAAGTATGATTCCAGCCAGCTCCCAGTGTCCGGTGGTCGTATCTTTACCGGGAGAAGTTTCGGCCATAACTGAGTAAGATGCAAGCGGATTCTCAACGGCTTCACAACCGGGAAGACTGTTTCCAAGCAGCATTGATGCATTGCCGAGTCCCAGTTTTTTAAGGTTGGGCCATTCCGCCCCGCCGGGCATTCCTTCTGCTATATGAGCAGCTGTATTTGCACCGGCATCCCCGTATTTTTCTGCATCCGGCAGTGCGCCGATACCGAAACTGTCTATTACAAGTACTAAAGCTCTCATACAACCTCCGAAACTGTGCTTTATTACAATATAACACTGCTATGGTAGTATTCAAACAACAATAACAGTTGATAAAAAAGAATTGAATACTTGCCTGTCTATCAAAATCATTCTATTATTTAATATCAAACATGTGCAATTATAAATTGCAGACGTTTAAAGGAGCGTACACTATGAAAAAATTGGGAATTATTGCTTTACTGCTGATCATGATTCTCCCCGCAGCCTTTGCAGGCGGACAGACAGAAAGCAAAACAAGCGGTTATGAAGTTGCCATGATTACCGACATCGGTGACATCGACGACAAGTCATTCAACCAGGGAACATGGGAAGGTATTGTTAAGTTTGCAGAAGACAACGACCTTACTCACAAGTACTACAAGCCAACAGAAAAAACTACCGACGCTTATGTAGCTGCAATCGATCTCGCTATTACCGGCGGTGCAAAGATTGTTGTTTGTCCCGGATACCTTTTTGAACCTGCTATCTACAGAGCACAGGATCTTTATCCGGATACAAGTTTCATCCTCATCGACGGAACTCCCCACACAGAGGACTACTCAACTTTCAGAATTGAAAGCAATGTTTACTCAATCTTTTACGCAGAGCAGGAATCAGGATTCCTCGCAGGCTATGCGGCTGTAAAAGACGGATATACAAAACTCGGTTTCATGGGCGGAATGGCAGTACCTGCAGTTGTTAGATACGGCTACGGTTTTGTTCAGGGTGCTGAAAAAGCAGCTTCTGAAATGGGACTCGGTTCTGTAGAACTTATGTACACATATACCGGAAACTTTGATGCAACACCTGAAAACCAGGCAATGGCAGCTTCATGGTATGGAAGCGGAACAGAAGTTATCTTTGCATGCGGCGGAAAGGTCGGTAACTCAGTTATGGCTGCTGCTGAAGCAAATAACGGAAAGGTTATCGGTGTTGATGTCGATCAGTCAGCAGAATCTGCTACTGTTATTACTTCTGCAATGAAACAGCTCGGCGTATCTGTTTACCTTGGTCTTGAAGAATACTATGCCGGTAACTTCAAAGGCGGAGTTTCAGAAACTCTCGATGCAACTGTTGACGCAGTTGGTCTTCCTATCGACAACTCAAAGTTTAAGAAATTCAGCAAGGCTGATTACGAAAAACTTTTTACAGCACTCGTAAATGATACAAACGGTCTGAGAACATCAATTCTCGGCGACGGTGCAGGAGATTCTCCGAATGCACTTCCGCTTTCAATTGTATCAGTTACAGTAGTTCAGTAATTCATCTATTTCTGAAGAATCCAGGAGGTTGCCTACCCGGCAACCTCTTTTTTTGCTCTATAGGGTAAAAACTGAGGAGTAATTCATCTATCTAGTATATAATTAAGTAAATGTAAGATGGAGGAGCCATTTGGAATATCAAATTGAAATGTTGAACATTACCAAGGAATTCCCCGGTATATTGGCAAATGACAATATTTCCCTGCAGTTAAAACATGGAGAAATTCATGCCCTGCTGGGTGAAAACGGCGCCGGGAAATCTACACTTATGAGTATTCTTTTCGGGCTGTACAAACCTGACAACGGAATAATAAAGAAAAACGGCAAACAGATTCAGATCAGTAACCCCAATGATGCGAATGCCCAGGGCATTGGAATGGTGCACCAGCATTTTAAACTGGTTCACAATTTCACTGTTCTTGAAAATATCATCCTCGGCGTAGAGAGCACTAAGAACGGGGTTCTTGAGATGGACAGCGCCAGAAAGAAGGTTGTCGATCTCAGTAAAAAATACAACCTGCTTGTCGATCCGGATGCAATTATCGCGGATATAACTGTTGGAATGCAGCAGCGTGTTGAGATTCTGAAGATGCTCTACCGTGACAACGATATCCTGATCTTTGATGAACCGACAGCCATGCTTACACCTCAGGAGATTGTCGAGCTTATTGAGATAATGAAGGGCCTGGTGAAGGAAGGAAAATCAGTACTGTTCATCACCCATAAACTTGAAGAGATCAAACAGGTAGCAGATAGATGTACGGTCCTCCGAAAGGGTAAATACATCGAGACAGTTGATGTGGCCTCTACTTCAAAGGAAATGATGTCGGAACTGATGGTAGGACGCAAGGTTGAATTTGTTGTTGCAAAGGATGAAGCCGTTCCGTCAGATGTAGTTCTTGATGTGAAAAATCTGACAGTTCATTCGAAGAACAGTGAAAAGAACATGGTTCATGACGTATCCTTCCAGGCCAGACGGGGCGAAATTCTATGCATAGCAGGAATTGACGGAAACGGCCAGACAGAACTTGTATATGCTTTAACAGGACTTATCAAGGCTTCAAGCGGGGAAGTGTTTCTTAACGGCGAAGATATTACACATGCCAGCATCCGAAAAAGAAGCGAACTGGGAATGTCGCATATACCGGAAGACAGGCACAAACATGGACTGGTGCTTGATTACAGTCTGGATAAAAACCTTGTGCTTCAGAAATACTTTAAGAAAGAATTTCAGAACAAGGGCTTTCTCAAATTTCAGAAAATAACCGAGTACGCCAACAAACTGATTAAATCATTTGATATACGAAGCGGACAGGGAGCAAGGACGATAACACGATCAATGTCCGGCGGAAACCAGCAGAAGGCAATTGTAGCCAGAGAAATTGACAAAGACCCGGAAATATTGATTGCTGTTCAGCCTACAAGGGGACTCGATGTAGGCGCTATAGAGTACATACATAAGCAGCTGGTAAAACAGAGGGATAACAAAAAGGCGGTTCTGCTGTTGTCCCTTGAACTTGATGAGGTAATGAATGTGAGTGACAGGATTCTGGTAATTCATAACGGAGAGCTGGTAGGAAACCTTAACCCGAAAGAGATAACAGTTCAGGAGCTTGGTCTTTATATGTCAGGCGCAAAAAAGGAGAGCTCCAGTGAAAAATAAATCACGTAATTTATTAAACTCCTACGGGCTGTCAAGTTTCATAGCATCTTTTTCCGCTATAATAATCGGCCTTATTTTCGGCCTGATTATTCTGCTTATTACAAACCCGAATCAGGCATTTGCCGGTTTCAGGACAATCCTGCTGGGAGGACTCAGCGGAAAAGCAAAGGGTTTCGGAAATATATTTTATATTGCCACTCCACTCATAATGACAGGTTTGTCTGTTGGTTTCGCTTTCAAGACAGGACTATTTAATATAGGGGCATCAGGACAGCTGATTGTCGGAGCCTATGTTTCGGTCATTATAGGTGTTTACTGTCCGCAGCTTGGCCCCTTTCAGTGGGTAGTCGCCATTCTCGGCGGGATGGTTGCCGGTGCGATTTGGGCATCGGTTGCGGGACTGCTAAAGGCCTTTCTTAATGTTAACGAAGTTATTACCTGTATCATGATGAACTATATAGGGATGCACATGGTAAATACACTGGTTGTTCATACTGTATACGATAAACTCAGAAACCAGTCCTTGAATGTTGCAGAGTCGGCATCAATTCCGACCATGGGTTTTGATACACTGTTTAAGGGCTCAAGCCTTCATGCAGGCTTTCTGATTGCCCTTCTGGCGGCCGTTATAATTCACATCATCCTGAAGAAGACAGTATTCGGATATGAACTTGTTGCCTGCGGCTATAATCCCGAAGCATCCAAGTATGCAGGAATCAACGCCAAGCGAAATATTGTACTTTCAATGACTATTGCCGGAGCCCTTTCAGGTATAGCCGGTGGACTTATGTATCTGGCAAGCACTGGAAAGCATATCGAGGTTCTTGACATTCTGGCCAACGAAGGATTTATGGGAATTCCAGTGGCCCTGCTGGGCCTGTCAAACCCGGTCGGCATAGTCCTGTCGGCGATATTCATCGGCTACATAACACTCGGCGGATTCTATATGCAGCTCTACGATTTCGTTCCGGAAATCATCGATATAATTATTGCCTCAATAATATACTTCAGCGCCTTTGCCCTGATAGTCAAGAATTTCCTAAGCAGGTTTCAAGACAAACGGGAGAAGGACGAGCCGGGCGATAAAGGAGGGAAGGCATAAATATGAACAGTTTATTTTTTCTTATACAGCAGACAATGTTCTTTTCAATCCCGCTGCTCGTTGTTGCCCTCGGCGGTATGTTTTCCGAACGAAGCGGAGTCGTAAATATTGCACTGGAAGGAATCATGATAATGGGTGCCTTTACCAGTATTTTCACTATCCATTTTCTGCAGGACAGCATGAGCGGTCAGGGCCTTCTTCTGATAGCAATACTGGTCGCAGTAGTTACTGGTATGATTTTTTCACTGCTGCATGCCTATGCTTCAATAAACATGAAAGCTGATCAGGTCATCAGCGGAACCGCTCTGAATATGTTTGCACCGGCATTCGCAACCTTCGTTGCAAGAACAGTTCAGGGAGTAAAAGAGATATCCTTTGTTAATACATTCAGAATTGAGGAAGTCCCCGGACTTTCAAAGATTCCCCTGCTGGGGCCCATGTTTTTTCAGAATACATACATCACAACATTCCTCGGTTTTCTGATTCTGATTCTATCCTGGTTTGTTCTGTTTAAGACGAGGTTCGGCCTTAGGCTGCGTTCCTGCGGAGAACATCCTCATGCAGCAGATTCAGTCGGTATCAATGTATATAAAATACGCTATGCCGGGGTTATTCTTTCCGGAGCACTTGCAGCGCTTGGAGGGCTGATATTCGTAGTTCCGACATCGACTAGCTTTAATGCAACTGTTTCAGGATACGGATTTCTCGCCCTTGCTGTACTTATCTTCGGACAATGGAACCCGAAACGCATTCTGATGGCGGCCTTCTTCTTCGGACTTATGAAGACTATCTCTGCAGCATACTCGGGAATCCCCTTTCTTCAGGATCTGAGTATCCCGAAAGATATCTATAAAATGATTCCGTATATTGCAACACTACTGGTACTTGCACTTTCATCAAAGAACTCTCAGGCTCCGAAAGCTTCCGGCCAGCCTTATGACAAGGGTTCAAGGTAAAAGGAGAGTTTAATGAGTAAATATTCAGAAACACTGGATTTTCTAAAAAAGAATAATTTTGATAATACTGAAACAGCTCTGATTCTAGGATCAGGGCTGGGCATACTTGCTGATGAACTGGAAGACAGAGTTTCTCTTGCTTACAACGATATTCCCGGTTTTCCGGTATCAACGGTAGAAGGCCATAAGGGCGCTCTTGTAAAAGGTAATCTCAACGGCAAGCCCGTTATTGCAATGCAGGGCCGTTTCCATTTTTATGAGGGTTATGACATGAAGACCCTTGTGTACCCTGTGCGCATAATGCATCTGCTTGGGGTAAAAAAACTGGTGGTCACCAATGCCGCCGGCGGCGTGAATACATCCTACAAACCCGGGAACCTGATGCTTATAAGCGATCACATAAAAATGGTTGCCGACTCTCCCCTTCGCGGCCTCAATGAAGATGAGCTGGGCCCGCGTTTCAACGATATGAGCGAACCCTACTCGAAAGAATTAAGAAAAACAGCAAAGGATGCTGCGGCAAAAACCGGAATAAAAGTTCAGGAAGGAGTCTATGCCTACATGACCGGTCCAAGCTATGAGACTCCGGCCGAAATCAAGGCCCTCAGGGTTCTTGGTGCGGATGCTGTCGGAATGAGCACTGTGCCCGAGGTTATCGCCGCAAGTCACATGGGAATGAAGGTCCTTGGCGTCTCATGTATTACAAACATGGCAGCAGGAATTCTGGACCAGCCCCTGAATCATCAGGAAGTAGTAGATACTGCCAATATGGTTCAGAATGATTTTATAAGATACATAAAAGAAATCATCACACAAATAGGCTGATTTTTCATTAAATGCCGATATTGACTTAATCAGCTCTTTAAGTTAGCATGCTAACTTAAATGGATATATCAAAGACCGGAGACCTTACATTCGATGCCCTTTTATCAATTCTTGAAGGAGGAATGATGCTGCAGAATGATATTGAGGCATTTCTAAAACCATATGGAATTTCCCACAGCCGTTTTTCAATTCTGATTATGATAAGCCGAAGCGGAGATGAGGGGATGATTCACAGTGAGATTTCCAGACTGCTGGGCAGAAGTAAACCTACCATAACCGGAATGCTGGTAAAACTTGAAAATGATGCCCTGATTGAATGCCAGCAGGATCAAAGAGATTTGAGAAAAAAAAACTACAGACTTACAAATAAGGGACAGGAGCTTATAGCATCAGTTGCAGAACCTTATAACAGAAGGCTTGCAATGATGGCGGAGGCTTTGAACGTTGAGGATAAACAAAGCCTTATAACTATCATCTCCAAAATAAGGTTTCCGGCGCAGGAATAAGAAAACAGCCTATGAAAAACTATACCGGCTACTTTAACATATTGAAACATCACTGCCTTGCAGGCTCCTCTGCAGATATCGATGCCGTAATGGCCGAGCTTGATAATGACACGGACCTGCCTACAACAAGAGCTATAGACTTTTTCCTGAGCCTGGTGGATTCAGAGGAAGGTATTAAAAGGATTGAATACTACCTGTTCAACGGCAGTCAGATTCAGAGAAACTACTGCACCCTGCTTTTTGCCAGAAGAAATGAATGGAAGCTTGTAAACAGGGCATATGAAATGGGCCTGGTAGATAAAACCCAGGCCTATTCCCGATAGCCTCAGACGGTTAGCCGAGTCCCCGAATGTATTTCCCGGTAGCCGGGGCACCTTTCCGCCAGGACTTTTCTGGCATGATCGCCTGTACAGTGGCAGAGCCCAAGGTTCCCTATACCATTATCAGCAAAGTATTCAACAGTCTTATCCAGACGGCTGCTGTCTCCGGCAACCAGATGCGTACCGCCGATTATGGTTTTAACAGGTTCATCGAACAGGGTCTTGATATAGTCGACAATATTCATAATGCCGGCATGAGAACATCCGACAATTACTGTAAGCCCGTCATCCTGCTTTAAAACAAGCAGCGCTTCATCAGCAAAAGTATCAATGCGGTCAAAATCTTTTTCAAGAATAAACTCTGTACTGATCTTCTCAATATCATTGGTTCTTTCAAATCCGGACACAACAAAAATATCAGGTGCAATCTCGACCGCTCCTGAGGCAATCTCCCGATGAGTTATCCCCTGCTCAGCAATGAAAGCGGAATCAAAGTCATTACCGATATACTTTAGTTTATTATCACGGAAGACGTATTTACCGTCGAGGAAACCTTTTCCGGTATGCAGGGTAAAATCGGTTGTTAATTCACACAGCTTCCGGAATCCACCGGAATGATCAGAATGTCCGTGACTGATAATGACATCTGTCACTTTGGACAAATCCTTTCCAAGGGCTTCCGCGTTAGCAGTAAATTTTCCGGTTTCACCGGTATCAAACAGGATGGTTTTATCACCGGCTTCAATATAAAAGGAAAGTCCGTGTTCCGCCTTAAGCCCGGAGCCGGTCTCTGGATAATTTTCAATAAGAACGGTAATTTCTGCCTTCATCTAGAGTTCCAGATTTTTAACAGCTATGCTGTACGCATTCCATGTAGTTCTCACTATTGTATCCAGATCACTGCATTCGGGTTTCCAGCCGAGAAGAGAAGTTGCCTTTTTGGATGTAGCATATAATCCGGCGGGATCTCCGGGGCGTCTTTCAACAATTTCTGCAGGAATATCCTTGCCTGTAACCTCACGAGCCTTACCCAGAATATCGAGAACGCTGAGGCCTGTTTCTGAGCCGAGGTTGACTGTAAGGCTTTCATCATTTTCAGTGATATAATCAAGAGCCATAACGTGGGCACGGGCCAGGTCTGTAACATGAACATAGTCACGGACGCCTGTTCCGTCATGAGTATCATAGTCATTTCCGAAAATCAGCAGCTTGTCCCGCATACCGGCTGCCGCTTCCATTATTACGGGAATCAGGTTAGCCGGAGCCTTCTCAAGCCCGGTAATTTCACCCTCGGGATCGTAGCCGGCCGCATTGAAGTACCTGAGAGCAGCAAACCGCAGCCCCTTGATTTTATCGTACCATGAAAGGAATCTCTCAATTTCAAGCTTGGTAAAGCCGTAATAATTTTCAGGGTTTGTGGGATGATTTTCATCCATGGGCAGATATTCAGGTTCTCCGAATACAGCAGCGGATGACGAAAATATGAACTTTTTAACATCGTAGTCGCACATTGTATTAAGAATGTTCATGGTTCCGCAGATATTGTTGATGGAATATTTTTCCGGTTTAATCATAGATTCACCGGCGGCCTTGAAGGCGGCAAGATGAACAACGGCCTCAGCCTTTGACGCCCTGAAAGCGCCTTCAAGCTGCTGTGGTTCAAGAATGTCGCCTTCAATAAATGCCGCCTTTTCAAAAAGGTTATCCTTGCAGCCTGAGCTCATGTTGTCAAAAACAGTGACTTCATGATCTTTCGCAAGCAGGGCCTTTACAACATGACTGCCTATATAACCTGCTCCGCCTATAACTAAAACTTTCATAACTTCTCCTAAAAAATGACACTAAAGGATTTTACCGGCTTTCAGCTGCCTGACGCTCAGTTCAGTTACTGCCCCGGTCCCAAAAACACTTTCCATCAAAGAACGGTAACTGTCAAGCCTGTCTGCAGGGATAAAAGCCTGAATGGAGCCGGCAAAGCCCCCGCCCTGTATCCTGCAAGCGCCCTGTCCTTCAAGAAAGTCTTCAGTGAGCTTAAGAGCAAGACTGACAGCCTGATTCTGCGGATGTAACCCCTGGTATATGTTCTGAAGGTATTTAAACGAGGAGTTACCGGAGGCTTCTGCAAGCCTGAAATATTCTTCTATATTATTATCCTGCAAAACAGTAAACATGGCAGCGGCTCTGTCTGTCTCACCAAGAAAATGAAGCGTCCGCAGCACTGCCCTGTCGCCATGCAGCTTTCTTATTTCAGGAATAGCCAGGATCAGCTGATCACGGTCTATCTCCCGGCAGTTCTGCTTTCCGAAATACCCGGCAACCAGCCTCATTTCATTAGGGATTGCACTGTATTCATCCGCAAGCTCTGCATGGCTCGATCTGCTGTCAACAGCGGTGAGCACATATCCATGTCGTCGAAAATCATAACTGCACTGGCGGATAAGGGGTGCATCATGACCATAGAAATCAATCCCGACAATTCCGGCGCAGGCACAGGCTACCTGGTCCATTAAACCTGAGGCCTTTCCGAAAAAATTGTTTTCTGCATACTGCCCGGCTTTCGCAATCTCAACAGGAGAAATCTTCCCGCCGTTATAGAGCTCATTCAGAATCGAGCCTATCAGAACCTCAACAGAGGCTGATGAGCTCAGGCCGGAACCCTGAGCAACTTCAGAGTTCACATAGCAGCTGAAACCACCGGTACGGTAATTGAGTTGTTCAAATCTGAAAAGGATGCCCCTGAGCAGCGATATCGTAGTTTCCTTCTCTTCCTCACGGAAGGTGCTGTCAGATGAATCCATTATTACAGGGTCATAACCTTCTGAATGAAAATGTATCATGCGCTCTTCAGATGCCGAAACTACCGCCAGCGTATCTAGTGTTACTCCGGCAGCCAGAACTATCCCCAGATTATGGTCGGTATGATTTCCGCCGAGTTCGGTTCTTCCGGGAGCACTGACTATTAGAACATCCTGATCTCCGAAGGTACGGCGATGGTCATCCAGCAGTTTGATGTAACGGTTTTTAACTGAGTTCAAGTCGGTGTCATGATATACATCGCTTAATAAGCAATCATATTTGCCATCTGATATTTCACCTGAAAGAAGGCTGTTGAACTTAGTCATTTTCAGCCTCTGTATAATGGATTTCAGAAAGACCTCTGAGGATTTCAGCCGCGCCTTCGGCGGTGATATCCCGCTGAGCCATCGCCAGCATCTCGTAGCCTACCATAAACTTCTTAACTTCGGCCGAACGTAGCAGCGGCGGATAATAATGAAAGTGAAAATGGTTTTCCGGATATTCAGCTCCATCTGTGGGTTTCTGATGAATCCCCATCGAATACGAAAAGGAAGTTGAAAAGAGGTTGTCATAACGAATACCAAGCCTCTTGATTACCGAAGCAAGATCAGCTCTTTCTGCCTGATTCATTTCATCTATTGAGGACATATGCCGCCTCGGCAGGATCATCACCTCATAGGGCCAGACTGCCCAGAAGGGTACCAGAACTGTGAAACTGCTGCTCTCAAAAACTATTCGCTCCCCTGACCTTCGTTCCTGCTCAAGATAATCACACAGAAGACAACGCGCTGATTTATCCAGATGCTCCTTCTGATGCTTAAGCTCAAGCGAAGGCAGATAGGGAATTTTCTCCTCGGCCCAGACCTGTCCATGCGGATGCGGATTGGAGCAGCCCATAATCGCACCCCTGTTTTCAAATATCTGAACATGATTAATATAATCGAGTTTTCCAAGCTCAAGATACTGCTCAACCCAGACATCAATTACACCTCGGATATCAGCTTCATCCATCAGGGCCAGGGTAAGATCGTGTTTCGGAGAGAAACAGATCACACGGCAGATACCGCGTTCGGCGGTTGCCTTAAGCAGTCCATCCTCATAATCGAAGGGCCTGGTATCCGGGAGTATCGCCATAAAATCATTGTCAAAAACAAATGTGGAGGAATAATCAGGATTCTTTTTGCCTCCTGCCCGGCCGTTCCCCGGACATAGGTAGCAGCCCGGATCGTATTCGGGAAGCTTTTCCTTATTTGCTGATTCAACCTGTCCGTTCCAGGGCCTCTGGGTACGATGAGGCGATACCTTAATCCATTCTCCGGTAAGAATATTTAATCTTCTGTGAGGTGAAGAAGTAAAATCCATACTTTCCTCCTATGAATAACCGCACGGCTGCAGTCTATTGTTTGTTGATTATTTTTATGTACACGTGTACAATAATCCATAATGAACCGGAAATCAAGTATACAGATGCAGAGCCAGCCTAAAAACCCTACAAGAAACGATGTTGCCGCCGCCTCAGGAGTGAGCACCGCGACGGTTTCAAGGGTTTACAACAATCCTGAGTCTGTCAGCCCCGACAAGGTGAAAAAAGTTCTTGAGACAGCGGAAAAGCTCGGATATGAACCTGATAAAAATGCGAGCGCGCTGCGCAGAAACGGGACAGGGATCATCTCACTTGTGCAGCTTAAGAAGCCCCGGCGCAAGTATTACTGGGCTGATATGCCGGTGTACAAATGGTTCTATGCCGATGTACTAAACGCTGTGAAGGATGTTGTTGACCTCAGCATGTACAGCCTGAACCTGTCAACAGTAAGGGAAGAAAGCGATCTGCAGAAACTTAAAAGCCGATGCGACGGGATAATCTGCTACGATGTGGATACAGCAGAAGAGGCCGAAATGATTGCCGCAGCCGGCATTCCATATATCATCGGCCACCATACAGAAGGATTTGAAGGGTTCAGCCGCTGCAGTACCGACAACTTCCACGGCGGTCGGATGCAGGCGGAACTGCTGAAAGAAACGGGCTGCCATAAACCTGTATATATAACCGGCTACCTTGATATTGTGGCACCTCACCGGGACAGACTTAACGGCTTTCTTTCTGTGTACAGCGAATCTGAAGTAGAGATACTGGAACCAGGAGTCGGTAAGGATGCGGGATACGCGGCGGCTTCAAGGATTTCGGGAAAACTGAAAGACGAAAGCCTGGACGGAATAGCCTGTGTTAACGATATAACTGCAGTTGGTGCCGGGTACGCAGCAGCAGAGGCCGGGCTTGATATTGGAAAGACGCTGCCTCTGGCAGGCTATGACAACCTGCCGCTTGATTACGTACTGCCTTTTAAATTACTGAGTGTAGATATAATGCCTGACAGAATATATTCGGAGGCGGCTTCAGCTCTATTGGACTCGCTTACCGGAGCGGAGATTGTCAGCAAGACGGTAGTTCCGAGGGTTGTTGGTTAGGATATATTCTATCCTGACTGCACAATCCGTGTAAATCTCTGCCCTGCGCATACCCGCTTTTAATCCGTGGCAAAACCAAACTCTTCCGGTTGACAAATATCCTGCAACCGCTTATATTTTACATATGAATATATGTTCATATGTTAAGGAGTACACATGAGCGATTTAGAAGAAAAAATATCCTGCAATCTGACAGAATCCGATGCAGCAGAACTTAAGCAGAGCCTTCCGGTAGAAGAGGAGCTCCAGGACCTGTCGGAATTCTTCAAGGTATTCGGCGACCAGAACAGGCTTAAGCTGCTGTTCCTGCTGAAAAGCGGGGAATACTGCGTCCACGATTTATCCGTAATAATGGAGATGCAGCAGACTGCGGTAAGCCATCAGCTGAAAATGCTCAGACAGGCAAGACTGGTGAAGTACAGAAAAGAAGGCAAAATGGTCTTCTATTCGCTCAACGACGGACACATTGAAGAAATTCTGGCGACAGGCCTTAAACATATAAACGAATAGGAGCTAAATAATGGTACTTGAATACATTGGATTATTTTTTAAAGAAGTATATTCCCTGTTTTTTGAAATGGCTCCGTACCTGGTACTCGGCCTTCTTATATCAGGTTTGCTGCATGTATTTCTAAGCAAGGATTTTGTAGCAAAACACGTAGGCGGACATAACCTGTCCTCAGTATTTAAAGCAGCACTCTTCGGAGTTCCGCTGCCGCTCTGCTCATGCGGCGTAGTGCCAACCGCTGTATATCTGAAAAACTCGGGCGCATCAAAGCCTGCAGTAACATCCTTTCTTATTTCAACACCGCAGACTGGAATAGACAGTATTGCAGCAACTTGGGGGATGCTGGGGCCTCTGTTCGCTATCTTTAAAGCAATTGCAGCCCTTTTAATGGGAACAGCCGGCGGAATAGTTGATTTTCTGGCTACCGGTAAGCGACATTCCAAAACAGAGCAGCAAAACATGGACGAGGTTTTCACCAGAAAGGTAAATACAGGCAAGGCTGTAGAATACAAGGGTCTATGGGCAAAACTAAAGGAAATGTTTAATTACGCAACTTTTGAACTGCTTGATGATATTGCTGTCAATTTTGTGATCGGCCTTGCCATTGCGGCTGTTATCTCCATCGTAATTCCTGATGAATTTTTCAGTGGTTCATTCCTTTCAAATAAATTCGTTGCTATGATCCTGATGGTTATAATTGGTATTCCGATGTATATATGCTCAACCTCCAGTATCCCTATTGCGGTAGCACTGCTTGCGAAGGGTGTTTCTCCGGGGGCTGCTTATGTATTTCTTGTGGCCGGCCCTGCGACCAACGCGGCCTCACTGGCAATCATAAGCAAAACACTTGGTAAAAACAGCGCTATTCGATACGTGGCAACGATAGTTGCAGGAAGTCTTATTTTCGGTTTTCTGATGGATACCATATTTACCGCCATGAGCGTATCACCGATAAGCGGTGCATTGAACAATATTCATGAAGAAGCAGACCCCGGCTGGTTTACTATCTCTGTTTCACTGCTTCTATTTGCAGCACTTGTATTTCTGTTTGGAAGGAGATTCAGGATGTTTGCATTACGGAGAAAAAACAAATCAACTCAGGCTCAGAACGCAGATAACGGAGATTCAGTCAGAATATGCATCCAGGGCATGGACTGCGGGCACTGTGCTGCGAGTGTGGAACAGGCTCTTAATACAGTAAAAGGGATTGATAAAATCAAAATCAACCTTAACGATCAGAGTGCTACATTGGAGGGTGATTTTTCACTCGAAGAGGCTTCGGATGCTGTCCGAAAAGCTGGTTATGAAGTACTCAGCTGAAAATATAAAATAAAATTAAAAGCCCCGCCTAATGCAGAATCTTCTGCCGCTGCGGGGCTTTTTTATATTTTATTCAATTACATCGTATACAAGTGATAAAGACTCAGGCTTTGAGCCTTCAATATTTATCGCATTTACGAACCGTTCTTCCGCTTCTTTCAGGTTCTTTTCATCATTCACATGAAAAACAGCGAGAACATCTCCGGTTTTAACTTCATCACCGATTCTCTTCCTCATCCACAGTCCCACAGCAGGATCAATAACATCTTCCTTGGTCTGCCGGCCGGCACCAAGAAGCATTGCGGATAATCCGATTTCGGCATTCTCCATACTTGTAATCCATCCACTGGCTGCAGATTTAACTTCAATGGTTTTTGAAGCCTGAGGCAGACGCTTTATGTCTTTAGTAACCGAAGCATCACCGCCCTGAGCTTCTATCATTAAAGCCAGGCATTCTAGAGCCTTGCCGGAAGTTAGTACAGTTTCCAGCATCCCCTCAGCCAGTTCGGTATTCTCGGCGAGATTTGAAACAACAAGCATTCTTGATGCAAGCGCCATGGAAACCTTGCGTAAATCGCCATTCTTATGCTGGCCGGAAAGTATTTCTATTGCTTCCTGAACCTCAAGTGCGTTGCCTACTGCATCACCAAGAGGCTGATTCATATCTGTAACAAGTGCGACAGTTTTTCTGCCTGCCATATTGCCTATATCAACCATAGCCCGTCCCAGAGCCTTAGAATCATCCAGCTTCTGCATAAAAGCTCCGCTGCCTGTTTTTACATCAAGAACAATTGCATCACTGCCGGAAGCAAGCTTTTTACTCATTATACTTGCCGCAATAAGAGACATATTATCAACAGTTGCAGTTACATCCCTTAACGCATAGAGCTTCTTATCTGCAGGAACAAGGTTGGCGGTCTGCCCTATCACCGAGACACCGATGCTGTTTACTATTTTCTGAAAGTTCTCCATAGACTGTTCAATGGAAAGCCCTGGTATTGATTCAAGCTTATCAAGCGTTCCGCCGGTATGGCCGAGGCCCCGGCCGGACATCTTGGCAACCTTGCCTCCGCAGGCCGCAACAAGAGGAGCTGCTACAAGAGTTGTTGTATCTGCCACGCCACCGGTTGAATGCTTATCAACCTTAATTCCGCTGATTCCGGAAAGATCTATAGTATCGCCGGAAGCGACCATCGAAAGGGTGAGATCTGTAGTTTCGCGTGCATTCATCCCCCTGTACCATATAGCCATTAAAAGCGCAGATATCTGATAATCAGGAATACTGCCGCCGACATATCCTTCTATAAAAAAATCAATTTCTTCCTTTGAAAGCTCACCGCCGTTTCTTTTTTTCAGAATTATATCGGTTATGTGCATTGAGAACCCCCTATATATCAGTATCGTATAAAAGCTGAAAATATCAATGCCTTTTTAAATTCGGATCCGGAAGCTTTGATATTGCAGACAGAAATACCGGTCCGGTTTCAGGACAGAATGCTGTTCCTATACCATCACGGATTATCCGCAATGCTTTATCCTTGGACATGGCAGTACGGTAGGGTCGGTCGCTGGTTAATGCATCATAAACATCGGCAAGCATCAGAATCCTTCCGCCAATCGGAATATCCTTGCCCTTCAGGCCTCTCGGATAGCCCCTACCGTCCCAACGTTCATGATGAGATCTTGCAGCGCTTAGTATTTCCTGTACCGATGATATAGGATTTAATATCAGTTCAAGCTGTTCTACATGGGTTTTAATATGCTCATATTCTTCATCATCAAGCGATTTTTCCTTAGTAAGGACATTATCTTTAATTCCTATTTTTCCGAGATCATGAAGCATTCCGGCAAGCTCAAGCTGTTCAAGCTGCCTTTCCTTGAAACCGAGTTTCTTCCCCACCATCACGGCATATTTAGCCACTGCCTCGGAATGACCTCGTGTATAAACATCCTTTGCCTCAAGGGCATTTGCAAGGCTTGTTATGGTAGCAAGAAGCAGCTGCTTCTCCATTTCAATTCGCTTGCGTACTTCATCAAGAAGCTGAAACTGATTTGAGAGTATCAGCTCAAGGTTCAAGGAGAGCTGTCCCGAACCGAAAGGTTTTGTCAGATAGGAAACAGCACCAGCCTGAACAGTCTTCATTATGGTTGACCGATCAGAATCAGAACTTGCAACTACTACAGGGATTTTATTCAGATTTTCGCTGTTTCTTATTCGTCCAAGCAGATCTAGGCCGTCAAGCCTGGGCATATTCAGATCTGTTACAATAATATCCGGACGCCAGTTTTCATCCTGAAGTAGTGACCATGCATCCTCACCGTCCTCAGCTGTTTTCACATGATAACCATCGAGTGTAAGTTCATCCTGTATTGAAGTACGGACTGTTTTTGAATCATCTACAACAAGAACCTTCCACTTGCTTACCATATAATGTGATTCGTTCCATTTTGTAAGAGTTCTTATCAATTCATCAGGCTGACTCTTTGGAACAAAAGCCCATGCACCAAGAGTAAATCCCTCCTCCACCCGTTTTTTATCGGAAAAGTCGCTGAATATTATAACCGGGACCGAGCGGGTCCGGTCATCACCCTTTAGCCTGTTACATAGCTCAAAACCGTCCATTCGCGGCATTACAAGATCTGTAATTATGAGATCCATTTTGTCATTTTCAATCAGTTCAAGCGCTTCGATACCGTTAGCGGCTTCATTAAGTTCATAACCGAAGGGAGCCAGCAGCAGCTTCAGGCTGGCCCTGTTTGTGCGGGAATCATCGATAATTAGAACTTTCTTCACATCTAAACTATAGTAATTGCATAAGCCGAATACAAGGATAAGATAAATTTATCTCTGTAAATTCGCACAACACTTCATTAGTACATAGTATTGTTTCACTTTCAATAGCAGAATATAATACCCCATGGCCAACAAAACTGATAACAAAATAACCGAAATTGCAGATAAGCTGTATCACATTTATGATTCACTCGATGTATTTTATTCACTCATAGTAGGGACAGAATACGCTCTTATTATAGATTCCGGCTATGGATTCGGCAATGTATATGAGACAGTCAGAAGCCTCACCGATCTTCCGATCCGCATAATCAACACACATGGACACATTGATCACATCCAGGGAAATGTTCACTTTAAAGAAGTTCTAATCCATAAAGATGATTTTGAAATATACAGGAAGCATTCATCGCTTATCATGAAGGCCGGACTTTATATGAATGTCAAAAGCATTCTGCCTCCGGACCAGAAAGGTCTTTTAAAGTACCTGAAGCCCATCACTAAAAAACTGAAGGCTATATCCGACGGAGAGATAATTGAGCTTGGAAATCGTGAGGTTGAAGTCATACATACACCCGGGCATACAAAAGGCTCGGTCTGTATTCTAGACAAGAAAACTAGAACACTTATCTCAGGAGACTCCTTTTCCAGCCATATATGGCTCTGTCTTAATGAATCAACAAGCATTTCAGAGTATATAAAAACAGTTGAAAAAGTCATAAGCAGAAGTTCCGACTTTAATGAAATAATCTCTTCACACTCGCTTGCCCGATTCAAACCGACCATTCTCCCCAAAATCAAGCATTGTGCTGAAAATATATCAATAGAAAAAAGCCGCAGCTATATGGCTGCACTTGCAGGAGAATCGCTGATATACAAGGAAGGTTTTGAGGAAGTGACCAGAAGATACGGGTTTAAAAACTTTAACCAGTTCATTATGCATGTAGCTGAGGTTCCGGTCGAAGAGATTGCAAAAATTGAATTCACATCGATAGTATATAAGCCTGAAAAACTGAATTAATCATTTCACTCCCCCGGTATTATTGAGTAACTTAGTAATATACAGGGAGTGTATTGAATATGGATAGAATCATTGTTAAAAAATCAATTCTGAACTGCTCTACCGAGCAGGTATTTAAACTGTTCACCGAGAATCAAGCACTCGAAACTTGGCTAACCGAAAAAGCAGATGTCGAACCAAAAGTTCATGGAAAATATGAATTATACTGGAATCCGGATAAGCCTGAAGAAAACAGCACAATAGGATGTAGAATACTTGATATTGAATCACCTTACTACCTTAACTTTGAATGGAAGGGGCCTCCTCAATTTGCCGCCGAAATGAACAAATTACGTCCTCTAACCAATGTTACAGTTTTCTTCTCTCCAAGGGATAACGGAACCCAGTCAACTCTGATTCACACCGGATGGGGAGATTCAAAAGAATGGGAAGAGGCAAGGCAGTTCTTTATCCATGCATGGGACAGGGCTTTTTCCCGGCTTGAAGAATATACGCAGTAGCTTTGCGAATATACCTATATGTAAAAAAGTCCTTGCCCGCAGTAATTTTCTAAAATAAAATGTTTCACATGTTGATTATACCCAAGTTATTAAGTCCCGGACCTTATTTGACCACTGCCAATTTGTTTCTTGGAATGATTCTCATGGCAGTTCTGAACTGCCTGTTCACCGGCATTAAAAGCCGTGATCGCAATTATCTTGATCTGGCCCTGTTTTTCACAGGAGCCTTTATAAATGCGGTAAGCAATCTCTATACACACTTTTTCATACCGACAGTTGAACCATACATAGGTTCATGGCTATCTCTTTTTGCCTTCACCCTTTTTTCATACAATTATCTGAATATTAAAAACAGGCAGGCTCTTAAGACAGGAAGAAATATTGTAGCCAGTTTATGCATCTTTTTTATAATTCTTTCAATCATCCATCCAATTGTAGCCGGATCCATAAATAAACTGATTATTTCCATAATGGATATTTCCGCAAGCGGTGTCATTTTAATCCTGCTTGTGCCTTTAATAATCCTTAGGATCGGGGGTAATAAAAAGGCAGGAACTCTTATTTTTTTCGAAGCACTGATGATTCTCGGAGCAATTTCCGCAATGGGAATTTTCAAGGATGCAGTTTCCGGGGCAGGCATCCCGGCACCGCTGCTTGATGGAAATTTCTTATTCCTTGCCGGGATGGTTTTTAACGGGCTGCTGTTTCCATTTATTCTCGGTTCTGAGATGACCGAATTGAAAGTGAACCATGCACTCGCAGAGAGGGAAAAGCTTAAACTTCGGCAGATGGATATAGCAAAAAACGACTTTATGATGAATATCTCACATGAACTGCGAACTCCGGTAACTATAATCAATGGTATAATTCATCAGCTTAGAACCGGCCGATGGGGCAATTCAATAGAGGCTGCCGACAGTCAGTTTGAAATAATCGAGCGTAATAATCTGCGCTTGATAAAACAGATTAATGGCCTGCTTGAACTGTCGCAATTGGAGCAGCATAAGTTTACTCTTAAACTGGCAGAAATGAATCTTGAGGCCAAACTGACAATTTTCGCCGCAGAACTACAGTCAGCAGCCGAGCAAAAAGACATTACCATTGCGGCAGAAACTGATGAGGGTTTAAAATTATGCGCTGATCCGCATCTTTTTGATACTGCTATATTAAATCTGATGAGTAATGCGATAAAATTCACACAGCCCGGTGGAAAGATCAACCTGAAAGCTTCAAGGCATCATAATCAGATCAATATTGATATTTCTGACAACGGCCCGGGAATCCCGCTTGAACAGCAGCAGAAGATATTCAACAGGTTTCAGCAAGTCGAAACTGCTGAGAGCTCTTTATGGAGAGGCGCCGGAATTGGCTTATCTCTTGTCAAAGGGATAATGGAACTGCATGGAGGAAAAATAAAACTTAACAGCAGTCCGGGAATGGGAAGTACATTTTCACTGATATTTCCGGATACTGGGGATGAAAATATTCAAAAAGAAAAAAGCCATCCCGATTCAATGCTGTCTGCATACAGGGCGGATCTGCAAACCGCTATCGCTGAAGACAATCCTCAGACAACCGACCAGGAGGCTCTCAGCCGTAACAGTCATTCTGTACTGCTTGTTGAAGACAATAAGGACCTGCTGAATTACCTTAAGGATGAATTATCTGATACTTTTACAATCACAACAGCCTCTAACGGACAGCTCGCTCTGGAAATTTTAAAATCGTTTAAACCTTCAATAATTATAAGCGATGTTATGATGCCGGTGATGGATGGCCGGCAGCTTTACCGGGAGATTCATAAGAACATTGAATATAAAAAAATCCCTTTTCTATTTTTAACAGCACGTAATTCTGCAGATGAGAAAATTGAAGCTCTTAATGACGGAGCTGTAGACTACATCGGCAAGCCTTTTTCAATCGAAGAACTCAAAGCCAAGGCATCGGCAATAATCGAATCTGTTAAACTGAGCACTGATAATTATAAAAAGAATTTGAAGAATTCAGTGATCGAGTTTATCGACAACTACAGCAGCGAACACAGCCGTCAGCCCGGGAATGAATTCAAAAAAGTATGCAGTGAAAAAGAACTGACCACGCGTGAATGTGAAATTGCAGCTTTGCTTAGAAAGGGTCTGAGTGATAAAGAAATTGCTGCGGAGTTAAATTTATCAGTAAAGACAATTAGTAATTACAACACCTCTATCTTCCGGAAACTTGAAGTAACCGGAAGATCAGAGCTTATTGCATTAAACAGATAAACTGATATTAAAACAAATCCATTGTCTCCTGTATATTTCTGCTGTGAGGCGGCAGCCAGTCAGTCATGAGAAAATGCCAGGTAAGACCAGCGGTTAAGGCCCAGTCTCCGGACGGTCCTACCGGATAAAAGATTCCATACAGCTCTACAGGGGTTTCTGCATCCCATCTTAAGCCGGCCATTATTCCGGCATTAATTACCAGCCCATCAAGAACTGCTAATCCCTGCGGCTGAAATGAATAATCATATTCATCAAAATTATCTTCTTCAGAACTCATAGTATCCATCCACATACCGGCTGTCGCCTGGCCGCCGATATATGCAGAAAGGTCATCACCAAAACGCAGGAAGTATTTAGCCATAACCTCAAAACCGAAAGTCATGGCACCTGTGGACATTTCGGCAGTCCTGGTTACTTCCTGCTGCACATTGCCTCCGTAAGGATCTTCGGGGTCTTCTACCCACTCATTTTTAGTGTATGAAACATCGACCGTCGGTCCCGGAACATAACCGAAATAAAAATTAAGCAGCTCAAGTGACATATTTCCAAATCCTAAAGTGAAAAACGGAATTGTCAGCCTGTGTTCCATTGCTGGCGAAGCTGTTGCCACCACAGTTCCCGGCACATCATCATAAGAAGATTCATCATAATAAACAGGCATATCACCCAGATACCTGAACTGATATCCTACAGCCATCATGGCTGAATAAAAATCATAACTGGGATCATTGCTCCAGAACAGATTTGAACGGCCTTCAGCGTGTGATGCGGCTGTAAGTTCATCACGGGCACCCGAGTCAGCAGCTTCAGGGAAGGCCTGTGATTTTAATGTCAGATCAATCATTGTGTCAATGGCATTCTGTTCTGAGTCGTCCCCGATTACAAAAAACTCGGCCGCCATATCAACGAAGTTCTGATACGATCCCTGCGGAGCTTCAGGATGTGATGCATAATAGGCGCTGTACCAGATTCGGGCTCCGGTCCTCGCATCTATGAGCTCCAGTGCCGGATACATGCCCAGACCGAATACAATCTTACCGACATTTGCCGAGTATGTATTTACGGAATAACCGTAGGAAGCCCGGTAGTTTGAGATAGGTATAAAGTATTCAACCGGATAATAACGGACAACAAGAACCGCATCCAGACCTTCCGAAACAGCCTGCCTGCGCAGGTCCTTAAGATTGCCGCCGGAAAAACTGCTGAGATATAAATTATTCCATCCCAGTTCATCGAGGGCCCCGCTGAGTTTTTCTGCAAGCATCTTATCAAGTCCAGGATTTGAACCGCTACCCGATAACGGATAGGCAGGAGTAGTCAGTTTTGGAGTGACTGAGTCAAACTCACAGAGAGTATTTCTAAAATAGACAACATCCTGCATAGCATACGCTGTAATGAAATCCGCAGAAGGGTTGTCTGTTCTTTCATCCTGATAACTCTCAACATAAATTCCTATACTGCTTATTCCGAATGAAGGAAAATCATCCAGCAATACTGATTCTGCCGATACCGATACACCAGTCCAAAACAGCATCATTGTAATTGTTAATAATGGTTTTAGTTTTTTCACGTTTTTCTCCTGTTTTAAAAATTAAAAGAATACATAATCATAAGTATGCATTTCATCAATTACAGATCCTATCTCCGCAGCAGAAAGTTCAAGATCCGGAAACAATATAGCTGACAAGGATATCATTGCGCTTCTGTCTGCTGACATTCTCTCAAGTTCCTGCCATTTCTCAAGACCGGACAATTCTTCATTATCAAGCAGGTTATTCAGAGTCATACCCAGAAATGAAACCCCGCCATTTTTTACTGAGATTATGTATAAAAGATTATTTAAATTTTCAATTTCAGCTTTTGATTTATACCCGGAGTCAGAAAGAACCTTCAGCTCCTGAATATAACTGTTAAGCTCTTCAAGCTCTGGCCCTTCCTTTTCAGCAGCCTCTTTTTCAAGGTCATGAATAAGCAGATCAATATTTCTCATTTTTTCCGGAATAGTCTCAAGAATACACAACCCTGCCGCAGCCTTTAGAACGTTCAGCCTTGTGGTTTGAAAAGTATCAGCTCCGGACTCCCGTGACAGTTCTTCAATAATTGCAATCACCTGATCCCACTGCTCATTTTTAAGAAACCATCCGGCCTGATCGTATTTATCGCGTTCATTAATATCAATCCTGCGCTTTTCAATTTCATCCATATCAAGATACATCAAGGGGGCTTCTGATCTTAAATAATCATAAAAACTAAAAAGTGAATCTGTATTTTTATTTTCAGAAAGAATAATGCTTCCTATGCTTACAACTTCTTTTGTGATTCCGTATGTTTCCGCATATTCTGCAAACTGTGACAAGGCCGATGCATCATTCTGCAGCGCAGCACAGACAGCAAAACTTTTAACATCCGTTTTCGGTCTGATTTTAAAAATGTACTCAAAGCCCTCAGGCGAGATCTTTGTATCAAGGGAGGATATTGAACGGTTGTTATAGTGAGTATAATGAAGGTTGTTCAAGTTAGTCATATTTACAATATCAGGAACGTCTACTGCACAACCTTCAGGGGCTATTTCATATGCAACCTCGATACGATCTTCCTGCGTTTTGACTTTTTGGGCAATCAGACTTTTTGCTTCAGCACTTTCACCGGCAATGAATAACTCGGCAGCCCTGTCTTTCGCATATTCGACAGTCTGTTGCTTATACTGCTTGTTCCGCTGTATACTTGTAACCAGGCCGTCTATCCAGCTGTAAAAGATAGCGCCTGCCATCATCGATGCGCCGACAAATCCAAAGGGAGACATCTCACCGGTGTCCATATCCATAGTCCCGATTCCCAGGGCCGTCCCGCCCACCATTGCCCCGGCCAGCACTCCTGCTTCAATAAACTCGCCCTGTACCAGCTGACCTACAAACGGCACATAACCTAAAATGATAGTAGGCAATACACCCAGAGGTTTCTTTTCTTCGACAGCATCTTCGTATGTAACAGGATTTGTAACACATGAGGTGATGATGGAAATCAATAAAATTAGAGTAATAAAAATTGAGATTGTATTCTTTTTCATTTTAATTCCTGATCGAATAATGGGCTATTTCAACATGGAGTAGACCACCGGCATATATCCATTTAATCCTTCACCTTCTTCCGAATATAGAAGCAATGCCTCATCTGCTGATTTATTGAATTTGATACAAAGTCCCGTAGTCTGGGCCTCACTGCTTACATCTATTGAAGACTCGCTGCTCCAGAGAGACCCGTTATACAATGAATGGTATATTCCTCTCATTCCTGTATCTGAATTTTCATAGTCCCATACAGCCGCGGCGTTTCCGGAGGAATCAGAAGCTACTTCTGGAGAATCGGTAAAACTGTCGGCGGATCCGATTTCTTCTTTTCCGGTCCAGTTTGTACTATTAAAAATGTTTACACATATCTTTGGTTCTGATGAACCGTTATAATATTTCCAGACGGCAACAGCTTTTCCTTCCGGAAGAATATCAACAACAGCACCATCTATATCAGAACCGTCATCGCATATAAATGCTGAATCTCCCCATGAGCTGCCGTCAAAAGTATTAGCACCAATATTCCATCGGCTTCCGTCATACTGCTCCCACACAGCCACAGCATTTCCGGAAGAATCAGCAGCAAGTGAAATTTCATAGTCAATGTTATCTCCGTCTTCAATATTTACCGGAGCACTCCAGTCAGACCCGTCATATAGAGCAGCATACGCATCCCTGTAATCAGAGGAGCTGTAAGTATCCTGAAGCCATACCGCAACAGCAGTATGTTCACCATTATAGGCAATGCCGGGATCCCAGGCAGAATCCAGACTATCCGTATTAAGTATTACAGGAGTATCCCAGCTGCCGCTTTCATATACTGCAGCATAAACATCATCATTCTGCTTCCAGACCGCAATAGCCTCATCAGCTGACGGGCTGTATGCAACATCCGGCGAATACGCCTGAGGAAATGACAGGCCTGTAACCGAAAGCCGTTCTGCTGCACTCCAGCCTGTTCCGTCAAAGATACGGCACCATACCGTGTCATATGATTCACTATCAAGCTCCCCGCTCCAGACAACTACAGCCTTACCACTGGAACTGATATCAATATCATATCCTCCCAGATAATCTCCGTAAGCACCGCCCCACAAACATTCAGAGGTGCCCCATGCCGTCCCGTCAAATGTATTAACCCAAAGCCCGCCATCAACTTCCCAGGCTGCTGCTGCAGTACCATTTGCAGAGTATGCAACCTCAGGATTTACACTGTCATCACCGGCAATTGACGGCTCTACAATCGATTCTGCAGAAGTCCAGGATTTATCCAGTATTGAACTTACACTATCTGTTTCTCCACCGGAGGTATCTTCTGAGGTAGAGTCTCCTGTACTGTCCTGCGAGGGATTGGTAGGATCTGAGCAATTAAACAAGACGGCGATCATTAAAAGAACGCTTACAATAATTAATTTTCTAATATTCATTTTTTCTCCTGAGTTTTCATTGAGTATAAAATGATACTGATGATATATAAATCAGGAGGAATATCCTGATTTTAAGGGGATTTCCCCCTATTGTGAGATACAGCTCATTGAACTTTTTCTATATGCAATTGCATTTTTCCTGAACTAATTTTAAAATATACATCTGGTCTTAAATAAAAGACCTCTGAGTTTAAAATAAAGCTCGATTTTAGGAGAAACACTTTGAGTGCGGTTTCAGATTATAGAATATTCAGCCTGAAATCTTTTCAAATCTTGAAGACGCACTTATATTTACAATAGAAGACAACTTAGAGATGGAATCTATAAACAAAAAGCTTCTTGAATTTATTTATAGTCTAAACTAATGAGGTCCTGATGGATTACGATAAGATCTACAGTTTTATTCATGAACTGGATAAATTAAAAACAGTCTACAGAAAAACAATTCTTTCGGACGGCTCAAGAAACGAGAACTCTGCAGAACACAGCTGGCATTTGGCAGTTATGATTATGATGCTGAATGGAGAAATTGAAGACGATATTGATTTTATCAAAACACTTAAAATGGCTCTTGTCCATGATATATGTGAAATAGGTTCAGGAGATATTTCGGTGTATGACACAGGCAGAAACGATATTCAGTCATCTGAAAAGGAATATCTGCAGGAACTGGCCATGCGATTTCCCGGATCTTTTACTGAAGAGATTCTAAGCCTTTGGGAAGAATATGAAAAACAGCAAAGTACTGAAAGCAGATGGGTAAAGGTATTTGACCGGCTACTGCCCTTCTGTATGAACCTCATAACAGAGGGACGCTCATGGCAGGAGCAGAAAGTGAGGAAGCATCAGGTACTTAAAATTCATGAACCTATAAAAATGCAGGCTCCTGAGATGTTTGAATGGCTCAAAACAAAAGCAGATGAAGCGGTTAGAAATGGATGGTTGAGAGAGTAAAATTTAAAATAATTCAGGCATCCCGTATCACACAAAACATTTAAGGATGCCTGTACAATACACTAGAACTACTGGTTTAAAATTCGTCGAACTCATCATCCAGTTCATCTGTGATAACAGATTTAGAAACTTCCGGACTGTGTTCAATCAACACTTGTCTTTTAGTTTCCTGTTTAGGTTTTGGCGAAGGAATAGACTTAGCTTTTTCAGGAGCTTTATAAACTGCTGATGTTTTGTTTCCTATTTTGAAGTAATTTACTGCATCCATCATTGCGTTAGCCTGATTTGTTAATTCATCAGACATGGAAGAAAGCTCTGAAGCAGCTGAAGAATTCTGCTGTACTACACTGTCAAGTTCTAACAAGGCGCCGTTTATCTGGGTTGCCCCATTACTTTGTTCCTGACTTGCCATAGTGATTTCTTCTACAAGATCGGCAGTTTTCTTCATCGCCGGAACAATCTGATCAATAAGCTCTTTGGCTTCGACAGCCCGGTTCACACTATTTCTGGTAATCTCAGTGATCTCCTTTGCTGCTTCGCCGCTTGATTCTGCAAGTTTCTTAACCTCAGTTGCGACGACGGCAAAACCTTTTCCAGCTTCACCGGCTCTTGCTGCCTCGATTGCAGCATTAAGTGCGAGCATATTTGTGTTTCTGGCTATATCTTCTATTACACTAATTTTTTCAGCTATATCCTTCATGGCATCTACTGTTTCATCAACAGCAGCACCACCCTTGAGAGAATCCTGGGTAACCTTTTGAGCCATGCTGTTAGACTGCTGAGCATTTTCTGTATTCTGCTGAATATTGGAGTTAAGCTGTTCCATTGAAGCTGACACTTCTTCCATATTAGCAGCCTGCTGGGTTGTTCCCTGTGAGATGCCTTCAGAAGAACTGGAAATTCGTTCACTGCCTGACAAAACCTTATTGGAAGAATTCTTAATTGTTATGATCGAGTCTTTCAGTTTTGATTGCATTTCTTTTAAAGCACTAACAAGAGCTCCTATCTCATCTTTCTGCTTAATTTCAATTTCCTGGGTAAGATCTCCGGCAGCAATCTGTTCTGTAAGCATTAAAGCTTTTTTGATCGGAAGAACAATACGTGAGGATAGGATATAGAGGAGAAAAAGAGCTATTACTGTTACAATCAATCCGACTATTATTCCTGAGAAAGTTGTACGCTTATATTCAGCAGCAAGATCATCCGATAGTGCTATCGCTTCAGCAAAAACAAGTGTTCGTTCCACTTCAATAATAATGGACCATGGAGTACCAGTTCTTCCCAGCTGAATAGGCGCCTGGACTTTTACAATACCAGTATCAATACCTGTATCAACAAAGGTTTCACCTTCATGTACTCTACCGACGGTTTCCTGCCAGTTAGAATTGGCAAGTTCGTTCAAGCGTTTGCCTATATACTCAGAATTGGAACTGTCTGCAACAATAATTCCCTCATAACTTATTACCTGAACTTTGTTGTTACCTGAGTATAGAGCTTCGGATACACTTTCACTTAGGTTCTGAATAAAACCCAGCCTTAGATCTGTTCCGGCTATTCCTATGAATTTTCCATTTATTATTATCGGCACTGACATGGTTGTAAGCCAGTCCGTTTGTCCCTGTACAATATAGGGAAATGGGTCCAAAATATTTTCTTTTAAACGCTCACGGGGATTAAGATACCATCCCCCTCTTCGTATTCCATTTTCATATAATGAGTTATCTTCATAATTTACTAATGCCTGTCTGGCAATATTTCCTTCAAGGTCTCTGTTCCAGTATGGAATGAAACGTCCGGTTTCATCATAACCCAAATCTGTTCTATTCTGATATTCCGAATCCATACCGTCCAGAGCGTTCGGCTCCCAGGCACTGTAAGTACCAAGAAAGTCAGGGTTATTTTCAAGTACTGTCAGAAGGATATCATTAAATAAATTTCTGATATCAACAGTCCCAAGTGATTCATTATTTATCTTAACAGCCTTGAAAGAATCAGCTATGGTTCTTGCTGAATCCAGATTTATTTCCAGTTTCGACTGAATATAGCGGGCTTCACTCTTTGCCAGATTAAGTAAAATATCCTTAGTCTGTTTTTCGATAAGAGTATTCACCCTTGAGTTTACGGTATTCTGAGTATTATTCTGTGAAATGACCTGGTTACCTATAAGGATCACCCCGGTTAAAATAAGGCTGATTCCAGCCATCAGTATAATCTTGGTTTTTAATGATTTGAATTGCATAAATCCTCGCTGAAAACATAAAAGCGGCTACAAAACCATATAAATTCAGCTTAGTAAAATAAGATCCGCAATTCAACAGAGTAGTTTATTATTTTTTTATATCAGATATTGCTAGAAATAATTAATCTTCAATCACAAGGAGAGGATCCTTAATTTCACATTCCAGTGTTATCTCGGCATAATCACCGACATTCAAACTCTCACCGCTTTCTCTTGCTGCATCGATGAGATCCTGTGAAATGAAGGCCAAGACATAGGTCACCCTGAATAGACCTTCTCTTCTATCATTAAGATTGATATCGACTAAAGTCTGAACTGGAACTTTTACAAGATCACCATTTTCATCGGTATATTTAGCAGATATTTGTGCAAGCATAAGATTGTGTTCTTCTGCAGTTTGACCAAACACAGCCTGTGAGGGAATAATACTGCTGTAGATAGTAGCAAGAATATCCTCCCGGTTGCCTTCTTTAAAAGCAACCTTTAAATCATCAATTTTTATTTTGGTTTTAAGGTATCCGTCAAACACTGTTCCATCTACAGTAAACCCCTTTGCTGAAAAAGTTGCATCCAAATCAGAAGCAGAAACAGCAAACAGACAAAAAACAGAGAGAAGCATCAATACAATTATTCTTTTCATAGGCGGATGATAGGAAAAATGCAAATTGCAGTCAACTGCTTTTTAAGTTAAACTCGGATTTATCAGACATCTCCCGGCTCAAACAGCCTGCGGCCTTCTTCCATTAAGACAGGCCCCGCAATTTTTTCGAGAATATTTCTGTCCGCTGCGAGATATCCTGATCCGTAGGAGCCGGCGGTTTTCTTAACAGCACCCTTACGGCACAGCGAAGATAGACTTCTTGTTAAATGACGATAACTGCAGCCCATCCATTCTGACAGCTGAATCAAATTTTGAGCTTTCAGTTCAGGATCCTTAAACTCAAGATAATAATGGGCCAGTCTCACTTCAAGCGGATAATTAGTATTGACGGCTTCCGAAACTGAATTTTCATGCAGCTTTCTTGCCAGCCCTTTACCGACGAGGAAAATTAATTCTGAGAATCCCGGAAGATTATCTCTTATGCAGGCTATGGGCAGTGAAATCGTTTTTGCAGCCTCTATACATTGAACCGAACATGAGGCAGCTTCACCACCTGTGAAAAGCTCGATGTCACCCATAATGGAACCGGGAAGATAGATACGGTAGAGCATATCACGACCGTTGTTTAATGATCTGAATACCCTGAACCTTCCTGATTGAATAAAATGAAGGTACTCCAGAGGCTCACCTTCCAGGCAGAGGATATCTGCCTTTTTCCAGTCTATTCGGACCGACTCTGAAGATTCTGTAAAAAATGATTTAATTATAGCTGAGTGGGACATATGTCCTACCTCCATAAATTGATTGTAGGATAGAATATGAAGCATAACAAGCGGGAGTGGTAATGTATTTCTTTTTATCGGTTCTTACCGGCGGCCTTGTCGCCTTAATGATTCAGTTCAACGGAGTTCTGCAGACAGCAGTAGGCGGGAGCGCAGCATTACTGTCTATACACATCTGCGGATTAAGCGGAGCATTGTTACTTCTTATTACAGCCTACCGGCGGATGAAGGGAGATTCCTCAGAAAAATCACCTAAGATATTTCTGACAGCCGGAATGCTTGGAAGCCTGATCGTATACCTTGCAAGCGTAATATTTGAGAAGGGCGGTATACTGTTTTCGTTAAGCGGCTCACTTGCAGGACAGACTCTCGCAGCGGCTGCGGCAGAGAGTTTTTATAAAGCCGACAGAACACGATCCCCGCTGATTCAGAGAATCCTTTCACCGGCGCTGCTGATTCCGGGCTCGGTTATTATAGGACTTAAGGCAGGAGCCGGGCCCCTATGGATAATCCTCTCATGGACACCCGGAATAGTTCTGATGATCCAGCAACATATGAACTCAAGAAATACCGCCCGATACGGAACACCCCGGACAGTTGTCTTCAATTATATTTCAGCTCTTATAATAATAATTCCGCTATTCCTTTTTACCTCGCTTAAAACCGGGGACACTAAGCCTGTCGGACAAAGCCTGTCGGAAATAGCAGCCCTGCCCTGGTATATTTTCGCGGGGGGCGGCTTGATAGGAGTATTCACCACAGGGATGATTGCATATCTTCTGCTTAAGTCCCCGGCGCTTGTTGTCACACTCGGAGTCTATGCCGGTGAACTGGCCGGTGGCCTCATACTGGACATCTGGTTCGGACTTGGAATAGCGCCGGTAAAACTGATTGGTATCCTTCTTATTATTGCAGGCCTGGGTGCCGGAAAGATCAGACCTTCACAAAAGATAACAAATTAGTATAAAGTATCAGTCTAAGGAATTTTTATGATAAAAAAAGTGTTGATTATTCTTCTATTGGTGCTTCCCTGTACAAATATTTTTTCAGCGGATCTTTATATGTATAGATTCGATTCTGATGTTATATATGCAGTGGCTATCGAAAAATCACAAGATATTGAAGATGAATATATAGTCGGACTGCTTGAAATAAACCCGTCCGGAGCTGAATGGTGGACAATCTCAACACATTGTTATATAGATCAGAATCATAAGATAATATCAAAGGTAGACCTTAACTTCCCAACCTTGGAGTTTAACGGTGCTTATCTTGACGCCTGTATAAACAGCCGCAACAACGTCGTTTTACAGATGAAAAAAGTTGAAAACATACTATATAAAGGCTGTGAAATTAGACTGCCTGATATATTCAAAAAATAATTTTGCTAACATTTTCTTTGTAAACTTTTAAAAAAATAATCCGATCTCATATATATAAATAATTCGGAGGATTTATGAAAAAGACACTACTAATTGCACTGACAGTCGCACTAGTGCTGGCAGCAGGAAGCTGTGCAATTGACCCGAGCCTTGATAATGCCTTGGAAAATACCGTCTGGAAACATTCCATTGTAATAGCAGGGAGTAAACTGATTTTCAATGATGATGGAACAGGGTCTGCACCTACTATGGTAACAGGAACCTGGGAGGATGGTGAAGAATTCACATACACTTACGATCCGGAAACCAGAACCGGAATTATAGATGGATATATCCTGCTCATTTTGGCGGCATCGAACTTTGACGGCGATATGTATGAATTCACAGTTGCTGAATCAGGAGACTCACTTTCATTTAGAGGCTGGGAATATTCATTATCATTCTAAAACTTAAGAAGTTTATACCCGTGATAATTGAAATCACGGGGACTTTTCCTTCTTAATTACTACCTTTTTTTTTGCAAATACAACTTACATGCTTCGAATACCTAAACAAAAAACCATTGATTAAACGATGAAACTGATCAATACTACGACCATATCAACACTTTTGGTCATAGGGTCGTAATATGGGAAGAGCTTTTAACGAAAAGGATAAAGAACAGATCAAACAGCGGCTGCTGGATGCCGGAAAAGAACTTTTCTCACAATACGGACTGAAAAAAACCAGCGTTGAAGAAATCACAAAGAAAGCAGGTATTTCGAAGGGAGCCTTTTACTCATTCTACCGTATGAAAGAGCTGCTGCTCTGGGATATTTTCAATATTTTTGAAGAGACTTATCGTACAAATGTTATGCAGATGTTCAAACAGGGACCGCTGACCCGGAAGATACTGACCGAGTTTCTTTACCAAATGTACATAATAGTTGAAGAAGAGCCTCTGTTTAAAAAATTCCTAAGCGGTTCCGAATATACCGAATTGCTCAGGGTTTTACCGGATGAGACTATTGCTGAACACCTTGAAGATGATTCTGATTTCAGCATCGGACTTATACAGGGTCTCAAAGAGGCAGGAGTTTCGCTTCCGTCCGATGTAAAAACTACAGCAGCTATGATCAGATCGATGTTTTTTATATCTCTTCATAAAACTGAAATCGGTAATGGATATGATGAGGGAGTCAGACTGCTCTGTGAACTGACTGCAGCAGGATTTAGATTTCAGGAGGATAAATAATGATCAGGGTAAATAAATTAAGCTACAGGTACCCAGGCAGCTCTGTAAATGCTGTTGACGGTATCAGTTTCAATGTAAACAAAGGCGAAATCTTCGGATTCCTTGGACCTAACGGTGCCGGAAAATCCACAACCCAGAAAATACTGATTGGCCTGCTGAAGGGCTACAATGGAGAAGTAGAAGTCAGCGGGAGGGCAATTAATAAAATCAAAGAAGACTACTACGAAAGAATCGGAGTAGCTTTTGAGTTTCCGAATCTTTACAGCCGATTCACAGGAATCGAAAACCTGGAGTTTTTCCAGTCCCTTTACCGCGGTGCGGGAATTACACCTGAAAAACTGCTGAGGCATGTAGGTCTTGATAAAGATGCTCATCTAAAAACCGGTAGTTATTCAAAGGGAATGAAAATGCGTCTGAACTTTGCCCGTGCGCTGATAAACAATCCTTCACTGCTCTTTCTGGATGAACCAACATCAGGGCTCGATCCGGTAAATTCAAAAATAATGAAGGATATGATATTTAAACAGAAATCAGAAGGCAAAACTGTTTTCCTTACTACTCACAATATGTCTGCTGCTGATGAGCTATGTGACCGTGTGGCTTTTATTGTGGCCGGCAGGATCAGTCTCATAGACAGTCCCAGAAACCTGAAGCTCTCACAGGGACAGCGTTCAGTCTGCGTTGAATCAAATATTAATGGGAAAACAGTGAGCAAAGATTTTCCTCTCCACGGTATTGGCGACAACAGTGATTTTATTGATTTCCTGCGTTCGGGGGATCCTGAAACCATGCATTCTGCCGAGGCAAGTCTTGAAGATATCTTTATAAAGACAACCGGGAGCAGACTGCTATGAGACTTGCGGGAATGCTTAAACAGGATTTCAGATTTCAGTTTCGTCACGGTTTTTATTACATATACGCAGCAGTTACTATTGTCTACAGTATCATTCTGCGACTCATTCCGGAAGCATTCAGGCCCCAGGCTGCAGCTGATTTAATTTTCAGCGATACAGCTGTTTTAGGCTTCTTCTTCATTGGCGGAATAGTTCTTCTTGAAAGGAGCGAGCAGCTGCTTGAATCATTATTCATCAGTCCGCTTCGTATCCACGAGTATTTATTATCCAAAATTATAAGCCTGGGGACTCTGGCTTTTAGTTGTAGTGTGATTTTACTGATTGTATCCGGACAAAACAATGCTACCCTTATCCTGATTATTTTAACTGGTTCTGTATTATCATCTGTAATTTTTACGGCAATGGGAATAGTAATATCTGCAAAAGCAAAAAACGTTAACCAGTACTTTCTTTTTTCAATAGGCTTCATGATTCTTTTCCTTCCTGCTGTACTTGATATTACAGGAATTGTCAGCTCTCCCCTGTTTTATATTTTCCCGATAAGGGGAATTGCAGACATCCTTCTGAAGACAAACGGCAGTGATAAAGTTTTAACCATGCGACCTGCATATATATCAATGCTTTCGTGGTCTGCGGTTTCTTTCTATGCCGCAGGAAAGGTGCTTAAATCATCAGTAAAAAAACGCGGAGGCAGTGAATCATGGGTAAAACTCTAAACAGGTACAGATTTTTGCATACGGGGCTGAGTGGAACAAAATCAATCTTCCGGGATCCCATGCTGATTTTAATCTTCGCTGCGCCAATTATGCTTACAGCAGTTACTTACTTCGGCATTCCTGCGGCTGCAGAATTGCTAACAAAATATACACTATTCGATTTGAACTTTTACTATCCGCTGATCACAGCATTCTTTGCAACGGTTCCGACCCTGATGTACGGAATGCTTACCGGATTTACCATTCTGGATGAAAAGGACGAAAATATTCTTGTACAGATTTCGCTGACGCCCTTCGGATTAAAACGGCATTATCTTGTCAGGACAGGAATATTCAGTATTTTAGCTTTTATATTTGCTGTATTTTTTCTCAGGGTTAATCCGCTTTGCAGCATTGGAATTATTAGAACTGCAGTAATTGCAGTATGCCTGAGCATCGAAGGTGCAGCAGCCGGGTTATTTATAGCTGCAGCGGCTAAAAACAAGGTAGAAGGCCTGACAATGGGTAAGGCTTTGGGCATATTCATGCTTGCCCCGGCCATCCCGTTTTTCGTACCGGCCCCCTTCCATTATTTTGCAGCAGTTATTCCCAACTACTGGATTGGCATGCTCGTCTTCAGTTCAGGCAATACTGCACTGCTTGCCGCCTGTGCACTCTTAATCCATACAGCGGTTCTATACGCTGTATGGAAAAAAGCCCTGCTGAATATTTTAAAAAACTGATTCAAAATTTTTATTTTATGACAAATATTACTGAAGAAACAATATTGGATGCAGTAGTCAGGTTTGAAATATCGGGATAAAGATTTCCGCTGCTTCCATCCGCAGAACCATGGCCCGCTAATTCAAATATAACTTCACCGCCCGGTTCTAATGAAGCTGAATCTAACACAGCCCGGTAAATCACTGAAGGCTGGCCGCTTCCCATTTCACCGCCACTGTATCCGGAATCACCTTCAGCAGCATCTTCAGGATAAAAATCATTGAAGTCCACCGAATGGTTAAACTCAGCATAGATTATAAATCTGTCCGTCCCGGAGGGTAAACTGACCGGCAGGATTGAGCTGCCCTTCGGTGTTGCTGAGGTTACTGCATCGGGAAGCGGATCGTCTTTAGTCGGAAGCAGAAGACCATCACTGTAGACCTCTCCCCGGCTATGCGACCAGAACGGCAGAGCCTCACTGCGACGATTTCCGCTATTGAAAACCCAGCCCTCGGTAGCAACCTTTTTTGTGACATAAACCGTATCCAGGTAATTGCCTGACTCATCCTCAATCCAGACCGCAAACTGAGGGCTGTTTTTTGTTTTAAACCACAGAAATAAAGGGAAATCGTGCAGCCATGAATCTCCGACCGTAATTCGTATTTCTGCATCAGAACCGGTCTGCAGCTCAATAGTTTCCGTATTGGTGCCGGCGCATGAAAAGGCTGTTAATACAGCTGTAATCAAAAAAAACATTTTATTCATTCTATTATTCTCCATGTTCAATTTTATTATTAGCAGATAGAAATATATGATCGGAAAGTTCAGCCGCCGCATAGGCAATTCTTTCCAGTCCCTTTTTTGTCTGCAGATTCACTCCGTTAAAAACCGGAATAGTGTCGGAAATTATACCAAGGTAAGTGACTCCTGCAGTAATAACTGCAATCAGTGCCTCAACATCCATTTCTGTTTTCAGATCTGTCTGCATAGCATGGGTTAATGCAAGCCCTTTTTTTTCAGTTTCTTCAGATATTCTTGTGCAGATACTGTTTTTTTCATGCATCTGCCAGCGAAGAAGTTCTCTCATTATGCTATTGTCACGCAGCCCAAATATCTGCCTTCTGAATATTTCGAAAGTAAGTCTGCGCTTCTCTTCCAGACTGAGAGTGCTGACTTCATCGTAATCAAGTTCTTTTGCTGTCTGCATCCAGTAGCTGTGCTCTTCTGCCCAGGCCGTCAGCAAACCCTCAAGATCATCAAAATACCTGTAGATAAGAACCTTCGAGACCTCCGCCTCGCGGGATACTGCATTTATGCCCACGAAGTTAATTCCCTTTTTCTCTACAATCCTGCTTACCGCATCAATAATTCTGCGTTCTGTCTGAACTCTGTCCCGTTCCATTTTTATCCCTGTTATACACATATTTATATAACCCATTGGTTATATAAATATGTTACCACACGGTTACATTAATTTCAAAAAAATCCTCATCGGGCGCTTCAACCCGGATGAGGAAAAATAAAAAGGAGGAGAAATTCAGATGGTCAGAATTTTACCGGACCTGAGTTTATTCAGTTCTTTCCTTATCAAGTGCTTTCTGCAGAAGAACAGCACCAAGGATTAATATTCCCTTTATGAGATCGTTTACAAAGGCCGGCACCTGGAATGCTGAAAGAATTGCATCAATAGCATACAGAATGACAGCACCAAAAAATGAACCCTGTATACGACCGCGGCCGCCCGCCATTGAAGTACCGCCTATTGCGACAGCTGCAATAACATCCAGTTCAAAACCTTTTCCTGCAGTTGCAACGTCCACAGAGCCGAAACGCGTAATGTACAGAAAACCGGCTATACCGGTCAAAATCCCGGTTATGGTGAAGATTGAGACCTTTACAAGTTTTACATTAATACCAGTTAATCGGGCGGCTCTTTCATTTGAACCTATTGCATAGACATAGCGTCCGAACTTCGTCTTTGTCATCAGAAACCAGACAGCAAGAGTGATCAGTATAAAAATTATTACCAGAAACGGAATCGGCCCGAGTTTTCCATAGCCAATAGGCCGGAGAATATCGAAGTATGTATCATTGTTGACAATCTGAGGACCGCCGTCACCGAACTGTATTGTGATTGACCGATAACCAACAAGAGTAGCCAGCGTGACAATAAATGCCGCAACATTGGCTATTCCGACAAACAGTCCGTTGAACAGTCCCAGGACCAGCCCCATTCCGACAGTTGTAGCCAATGTAAGCAGAATGCTGCTTGTCGAGTTAAAGACGACAACACCTATTGCTGCAGTAAGTCCAAGGATTGAACCAACCGACAGATCTATATTGCCTGATATAATTACAAGGGACATTCCAAGTGCAATTATTCCAATAAAAACCGAAGATTTAAGCAGGTTTATAAGACTGGCTGCTGAAAGAAACTGGTCACTTGCAATTCGTCCAATTAGCAAAAGGAGAATAAGCGACAGAATATAATTATGATCAATTACAAGCTTCTTCAATAAAAGTGTTATTTTTTCTTTTCGTTCGTTCTTTATTACTGTATCCATTTCCTATCCCACCTTCCTGTTTGATCCGGTTGCATAATACATAACATCAATTTCATTGAGTTCACTTCGGAGAAGTTCCTTATTTATTTCCCCTTTATACATCACCAGACAACGGTCGGAAATTTTGTAGATTTCCGGGTATTCGGAACTGAAAACCAGAACACTCTTCCCCGCTTCCGCCAATTTGGTAATCAATTGGTATATTTCAAATTTCGCCCCGACATCGATTCCCTGAGTAGGGTTATCCAGGATATAGACATCCGAATCCAGTCCAAACCAGCGGGAGAATATAACTTTCTGCTGATTTCCGCCGCTTAAAGAAGTAATCAAATGCTCAGGATCTGCGGCTTTAATATTTGTAATTTTTTTGCTGTCTTCAAAACGTTCCCGTTCTTCTTTATCGCTTATATAAATTTTATTATGCTTGCTGGTAAAAAAAGCCATCGAAAGGTTATCCTTGATAGAAAGATCCTTTAGAATGGATCGTTCCTTTCTATTTCGGGGAACCATCGAAACCCCGGACTTCATTACTTTCAGAATTGAGGCAGACTGTATTTCCTTACCGTTGAGTAAAATCTTTCCGCCGGTAATCTTACGGGCTCCGAAAAGACATTCACTCAGCTCGCCTCTTCCATCTCCGAAAAGTCCGGTCACTGCAACAATTTCACCCTTATGGAGTGAAAAATTTATATTTTTAAAATGTTCTCCACAGCTGAGATCCTGCACGTCCATGACTACAGCATCCTGATCTACAACATTAGTTTTTTCTACAACTTCATCATTAAGACTTCTTCCAACCAGCATCTCGGTGGCCTGCTGTTCATTAATATCAGCAAAATTTCCAGTGGCAACAAATTTACCGTCTCTCATAACCGTGTAGCGATCACAAATCTCAAACAACTCTGGCATCTTATGTGAAATATAGATGCAGCTTATTCCCTCAGATTTGAGTCCGCGCATAATTTCAAAAAGGTTATTTATTTCTTCATTATTAAGTGCCGTAGTCGGCTCATCCATTATTATCAATTTGCAGTCAAACAGCAGTGCTCTTGCAATTTCAACAAGCTGTTTTCTGGATGTATCAAGATTACGCAGATATTCGTTGGGATCTATATCAAGCTTCATCTTTTTAAGGATTACTTCAGATTTTTTTATCATCTCTTTCTTTTTCTGAATAAATCCGGCATAGGTCAGCTCGTTATGCAGAAAAAGGTTTTCATAAACTTTCAGGTCATTAACAAGGTTTAATTCCTGATGAATAAACCTTATACCTGCATGTGCAGATTTGACAGGAGTTAAATGTGAGTGGTCTTCACCGTCAATCAGTATTTTTCCGGAATCCTGTCTAAGGATTCCTCCAAGGACATTCATTAATGTCGACTTACCGGCTCCGTTCTCACCAAGGAGTCCGTGGATTTCCGAATCTCCTACTGTAAGAGAAACATCTTGAACTGCCTTAACCGCATCAAAACTTTTATAAATGTTTTTCATCTCTAAGTGCATTGAAAATCCCTTCCTGAGAAAAATGGCCGGTAACTAAGCACCGGCCATTTTATTAAGTCTAATAAAAAGAATATCGCAGGGTGTAAACCGGGCCCTTCTTGAATTCTTTATAGTTACTGTTATCAACCATCTCTGTAGGAACAAGATGCATACCCGAAACATCTTTTCCATCAAGAACATCAATTCCGAGCTGGATAGCATCTACTACCATAGCAGGTGAGAATGAGAAGGTAACGATATCGATTCCGATTTCTTTGTAGTGGTCATAAACATCGAGAAGCTCTCTTGGAGCACTTACAGCTGAAACAAGTTTGATGTTCAGATCTGCATCTCCGTCATAACCTTCAATTGCTGCAAGAAGTCCAAAAGCTACATCAGCATCATGGTTAAAGATAGCCCTGATACTTTCAACTTCTTCCTTGGTACTTGAACTGAGGAATGTTTCAAGCTGTGTCTGAGCAGTATCCTTGCTCCAGTTTGTAACATAGTCATTTACACGTACAAAGTTGGGACTTGCTGTTTTCCAGAATCCGTCAGATCTCTGCTTGGGAACACTTGAATTATCACCCTTGAACTCGAGCATGTTAACTTTACCCTTTGCAAGTTCGTCTTTGAAGTATTCATTGAAATAAAGACCTGAGTCTTCACCGATAGTGAAGTTGTCACCCATCAGCTCTGCGGTTTCATCAAAATTTGAAATAAGTCTGTCATAGATAATCAGCGGAATTCCGGCATCTACAATAGTCTGTGCAGCGGCTTTAAGTTCATCACCGTTGTGAGGCCAGAGAACTACAACGTCAGCACCCTGAGCAACTACAGTGTCAATCTGGTTTGCCTGCTCAACTACGTCATCAGACACAAGAAACACATGCTCATATCCTGCAGCTTCTGCAAGACCCTTTGTTGCATGTTCAGCATGTTTGATACTTTCTCCCAGAAAGCCATGGTCAGCGCTCGGCATAATAACGGCAATTTTTTTAGCACCGCTTTCCTTCTGCCCGCCTGCGAAAACTACGGCAGTTCCTGCAACAGCAAGAACCAGTAAGAACGCAATCAGTTTTTTCATTTTTTCGCTCCTTTTCAGAATTCACTGAATTCTTTAATCTTTATTTATCCAGTCTTTTCAGGCTGTTAAATCCTTCATTGAAACCACAGGCAGATCCATCGCCTGCGGTATTTTAAGTGCTTCCGGTTTACTGCAGCTGTAACCCTTGTCCGCTGTAAGCGGCCAGATCATCGGTTTCATAAATGAAAGGCAGGAAGAGAAACCCTGTTCAATAGCTGCATCATTATCTGTACCCTTTGAGTTGGCGCCTTCATTCTCAATAGAGAAAACTCCGCCATAGCCGCTCTGCATCAGATAATCAGTAAAGGCCCGCCAGTCCATAGAGTCAGACCCGCCGAACCCCGGAACCATCGGTTCATATGAGAACCTGTCCCATTCATGGGCAGCCGAAGGGATACCGGCGGCATCAGCAAGTTCTTTTGAGATCAGCTGCTTTCCATATACATGTCCCCAGTGAATTGCACCGGCGTCATTTTTCATTCTTGTGGTTTTAAGGTGTACAGCTTTGAGCCTGCTCATATCCATATTTTTTAAGACATCTACCGGATCAACAAACTGCCATACATCATGACTTGGGTCATAGGTTTCACCGTGAGCCTTACTTGGAATAAGGCTGTACATAAGTTTTCGCGCTGCGAGGGTTGAACACAGGTTATTCATTGTTCCGTACTGCCCGGCCGGTCTCCAGCCTTCCATCGGACAGTTTTCATAAACAACTGTCACACCAAGATCTTCAGCATACTTGATTATCGGAGTAAAAACTCTTTTGTACTCCATCAGGTTCTTTTCAAATGAACCGTCTTCAAGATCCCATTCATGATTGTATCCGACAAAAGAACCAACAGTTACTCCATTGCTGTCACCGCCCAGAAGAGCTGCCATTCTTATAAGCTTTAAAAGATGATTCTGATTATGGACTCTCTGAGCTTCATCACCGCCTACTAAATTCTCAAAAGCACCTATTGAAAAGCGGAGTCCGCTGATATTGAAAAGTTCGAGTATTTTTTTTGCCTCATCAGAATTGAAGCCCTCATATTCAAGGTGGGTTGCGACATGGTCTTCACGTGTGCCGTCCTTGCTGAAAACACAAAGCTCTAATCCCTGAAGACCTATCTTGAGCGATGTTTCAATCAGCTGAGGGAGGCTTCGGTCAGGAAAGGCAGAACTCATCATCCATACAGGATTATTCATTATTAAACCTCTACCCAGGAATCAGTTTCAACACTCTTAATTACAGCTTCACAGAGCAGCATTTCCGACAGACCGTCTTTGAGAGTCGGATAGTCGGGGGCTGAGCCCATATCTACACCAAGAAGGTCAGAGTAAAATTCACGCAAAACCCATTTCAGAGTATCGCCGTAACCTTCCTGATGCCCGCCCGGATAGCCGGACATAGTGGCCGCATGATCATGCATTAACGAGGGGTCTTTCATCAGAATCTCGTTAGCGGCATTCCTGTGCCCGATTTTTATGAGGTTGGGTTCTTCAGAATTCCAGGAAAATGAAGCTTTGGTTCCCATCTGTCTGAACTCCATGAAATTTTTAAAACCGGCAGAAACCTGGCTTACCGTAAGATTTCCAAACACATTATTTTCAAACTTGAAAAGAATCTGTGCGTAATCCTCGGTATCAACCTCATACGAAACATATGCTGATGTATCCTTTGAGGTTCCTTTATCAAATGTAAGGTCTTTTCCGTCTGCGCTCTTCTTTCGGGTATCATACATTCTGCTGAACTGCGCAAATACAGATTTAATTTTTAATCCGGTAATATACTGGGCCATATCCATCCAGTGAGTTCCGATGTCGGCCACAGCTCTCGATTTACCGCTCAGTTTTGATTCGAGCCTCCAGCTGTAGTCGGTCTCGTACTGAAGCCAGTCCTGTAGATAACAGCCCTGTATTGCAAAAACTTCTCCGGCTGATTTTTCTGTATTTCTTTCCTTCATTTCCTGAATCATAGGATAATAACGAAGATTATAGTTTACAGCTGCTTTTATCCCCCTGGATTCCGCAAGCGCAACAAGTTCACGCGCTTCAGCTGATGTAAGCGTAAGCGGCTTTTCACAGATTACGCTCTTCCCGTGCTCAAGAGCTTCCTTCACCATTGAATAATGAAGGAAGTTCGGAGTACAGATGTGTACTACATCAATATCATCACGTTTCAGAATCTCCCTGTAATCTCCGGTATGAAAAGGGACATTCAGTTTTACTGCGGCTTCTTTAGCTTCGGCTTCGGATACTCCAGCAATAGCGGCAAGTTCCGCAAGCCCGGCATTCCTTCTAACTGCTTCTGCATGAACAGGCCCGATATAACCGGTGCCAATCACAGCTACCTTAAGTCTACCCATTTAGTTTGTCCTTTGGTTGTATTTATCCTGATTGTAACCCTGTATGTTCCAACTGTCAACCTTTTTGTTTTATCATTAAACATAATTGTCGCAAGAAGAACTTGTTGATTTTCCCAATTCCTGATACTATAGTCTCAATATTATGAATAAGGCTGAACTGATAACTCCCAATACAACATCGCTTATATACAACATTATTCGCACCACCGGTGAAATCAACAGGATGGGATTAACCAAAATGAGCGGGGTCTCAAAGTCAACAATCTCACTCCAGATCAACAAGCTGATCAAACTCGGCCTCATTGAAGAGATTGCGCCCTGCGACAGCAGCCAGAGAAAGCTGAAGCTGAAAATATGTGAAAATATCGGACATGTCGCAGGCGTTTTTCTGGGAATCACCAAACTCAGCATGGCAATATTCAGCCTTGATATGCACATAGTAGCCGAGTCGGAATTTGTCTTTGACAGCATCAGCGATCCGGAATCAACCAATGAAGAAATAATCAGACAGCTGAAAATGCTTTGTGAAAATAATAATATACACAGACTCTGGGGAATCGGTATCGGTTTTCCCTTTCCGGTAAACTTCAAGGAAGGAAAACCTGACTCGCCGCCGAATGTTCCCCTCTGGCATGACTACCCGCTTAAGGACCTTTATGAAAATGAATTCGGATGTCCGGTACTTGTTGATAACGATGTAAACGTAATGGCCCTGGGTGAAAGCTACAAAGGATGCACCCAGAATGAATCTGACTTTCTGTTCATTAAGATAGGTACTGGTATCGGCTCAGGACTGATAGTCGACGGCAAGATATACAGGGGGGCCAACGGATGCGCGGGTGATATCGGGCATATAGCAGTAAATGGAAGCGATGTTCAGTGCCAGTGCGGAAATATCGGCTGCCTTGAAGCGGTAGCCGGAGGAAAGGCTCTTGGAAAAATTGCAACAGAAATGGGTAAGGCAGGCGAAAGCAAATACCTTGCAAAGCTGGTACAGACTAAACCGAAACTTACTGCAGCCGATATCAATAACGGAGCAATCGCCGGAGATCTTGCCTGCATTCAGGTAATCAAGAAAGCCGGTGCTGCTGTAGGTGAAGTAAGCGCTAAACTTGTAAATTTCTTTAATCCGTCGTTTATAGTTATAGGCGGAGGCTTGGCCGGATTCGGCAACCACTTTGTTGGTGCAATAAGAGAAGCTGTTATACGGCGTTCGCTGCACCTTGCTACATATGAGCTCACAGTCTGTGTTTCCGAATTAAGGGACAAGTCCGGCCCCACAGGCTCAGGAACCCTAATCCTTGATCATATCTTTTCATCAGAAATATTTTCAGAAACTATCAAGAAAAACCGGTAAATCAGCTCTTCACAAGCTTTAAAACCATCTCCCTGAACCCTGCCTCATCCTCTTTACCCAGGACAGCAACAGCCTCATTTTCACAGGTCTTAAGCCTTGGCGAAATTTCATCGACCGCAGCCTTGCCTTCTGCAGTAATTGTTACAATCCGTTCACGCCGGTCACTGCCGATCTGTCTTAGAGCATAACCGGATTTTTCAAGACCGTCGACGAACTTAACCATTGAAGCACGGTCTATTCCAAGGTTCTCTGCAAGCGTAACCTGGTTTTCCCCTATACCATCCTTCAATGCAAGCATTATTGTATACTGCGGAGGAATGAGCCCGTATTCTCCCAGAACTCTGTATATCCCCGTATGAATTCTTCCTGCCAGTTTATCCAGCTGAAAACTTAAAAATTCTTCAAACCCCGGATAGGGTGGAAGTCCGGCCTGAAGCCAGTATTCTCTTGGCTGCCTTTTCATTTTTCTCCTCTTTATTGACATTACTAATGATTTGCTATACTAATTATTCATAGTAGTTTTGTAAACCATTACAGACATTCTACACATGGAAGGTTGAAAAATAAATGAAAAACACAAATCCTCGAATGCCGGGACTCATCAGGGTATCATTGATCGGAGGAGCAATAATGGCACTTACACCTCTTTCTATTGACATGTATCTGCCTGCGTTTCCTTTCATAGAAATTGATCTTAAAGGCACAGCATCGCTTGTGCAGCTGTCAATTTCCATATTCTTTGCCGGTGTAACACTGGGACAGTTATTCTATGGACCAATCTCAGATAAAATCGGAAGAAAAAAACCGCTTATTGCAGGACTCCTGATTTTTCTGCTTGCAGGTGTAGGATGTACCTACACAAAAAGCATTGGCATGTTTATATTCTTCAGGTTCGCACAGGCAATAGGAGCTTCTGCCGGAATGGTAATTTCTCAGGTTATTGTCACAGACCTGTATACCGATCACCGAAAATCAGGACAGGTATTCTCTGTTCTGATGCTTGTGCTGGGGACCGCTCCAATAATTGCGCCGACAATCGGAAGCTTCCTTCTGGACAGCCTGGGATGGCGAGGGATATTCGCTGTTCTTCTGGGAGCAGGTGCTCTGGTACTTATAAGTTTTGTTATCGGGATTCCGGAGACATCAAAGCCGGGACCGGACGCATCTATGGCAGACTCATTCAAAGCTTACGGGAAGGTCTTGAAATTTCCCGGATTTCTAAGAATCTCACTGGCAAGAAACATAATGAATGCAGGTATGTTTGCATATGTCACGACCTCACCATTTATTTTTATGAAAATGTACGGATTAAACGAATTTCAGTACGGACTGGTCTTTGCAGGTACTGCCGTCTCAATAATGCTTGGAAATATTCTAAGCGGAATACTGCTAAAGAAAACCGCCCCGGAAAAGCTCTTTGATGTATCAAATGTTCTGGCCCTGATATTCGGAGTACTTACAGTAGCAGTTTCATTTACGAAGCCGGCTATGATAGTGCTGCTGCTTCCTATCATAGGCTACATGTTCAATCTGGGACTGATGCTTCCGGGCTCAACCAGTCTTGCGCTGAGAGGACATGGTAAAAATACCGGAGCTGCATCGGCCATTAACGGAAGCATCCAGTTTATTACAGCCTTCGGAGCCTCGGGAATAATGAGCGCGTTCAGCGGTTTGAGTCTTCTGCCTATGGCCTTCGGAGTGGGAATATGCGGAGTAGCCAGCTCTGCAATCTATTTTATTGCAGCCGGCAAGAAAAAGACTGCATAGACAGATAAAAGGCGGCCGGGAACTTACCCCCGGTCAGCCCCGAACAGCACCGAATACAAGAAGAAAGATTCCGCCGGCACCTATAATACTGCCGAAGATCAGACAAATTTTAGCTGCGGTTTCATCGCCCATGTTTTTTCCAAGTTTCATTTTAACAAGCTTCAGAAGTACGGGCGCCTTCTTGATTCCGCCCAGTATTCCAACCAGGAAGAAATACAGAATGCAGGCGATTCCGCCTAGTAAGAATCCTATAGCCATAAAAATCCTCCTTGAAAAAATTATATATTCAGCTTAGCCCGGCCCTTATTTTCGGTCTGGCAAGAAAATAAACAGCCATTGACAGTACAAAAACCATAACCGTACACAACAGGACTGTCGGCCAGTCAGCGCTTTTGGAAAGCACAAGAAGGTTGGCCTTGTAAGCCCAGTAAAAAGGACTCCAATACATAGTCCACTGCCACTTGTCAGAAAGGAGCTCGTAACCGGCAATCGAGCCGGCAATCGGAATAAAAAGCATCTTCACATTTGTGGCAGCTTCTATAACATCATCGCTGGCAAGCCCCTGAACAAATCCGACAACCAGAGAAAGAATGAGCGAACTGAAGGCTGTCAGAATTATCATGATCCAGTTTATGTCCCAGTAACCGTTAATTATAAGAGTAAAGATAATCAGACACATGGCAACCATTCCGCCCATCATGCTTTTACCAAGCACAAATGAGGTCTGGGAGGTCGGCGAAACATTAATTGCGTTTATTGTGTTGTCGCTTTTTTCACCCACTATACTTATGGCTATCAGCATTCCCGACAGCATGATTATCATGGATATCAGCATGTTTACAATCATGGTTTTTACGGGAGAGACAGTGAATCCGAATGAGTACATGGACGCTGTAGTTTCCTCTTGCGTCGAACCAAGCTCATACAGGGCATTGAGGGCTTTGGCATATTCACCCACTATCTCCGGCTCGTTACCCTGAAGAATTATTTCATAACCCTTGCCTTCCGGTATGATTGCGGCTACATTATCGCGCTTTTTCACACGGTTAAGCAGTTCATCCTCACTGTCAAAAACAGTGACCTTTGCGAACTGCTGCATATATTCAATATGTGCAGCAGTATCCGATTCAAGCATCGCAAGATTTACAGTCGTATCATTGAGTCCGGGAATAAAAAAGATAATACCGACAGCCATGACAAGAGGCATAATCATGATTACCATCCCCATGGAATCACGCCTGGCTATCTTGAAATCTCTTAGAAATATCTTAACAGCATTTTTAAGCATGTTGCCTCCTCAACTACAAAGTGAGTGTTTTCTTAAACCGGTAGTTGGCAATAACAAAAAGAAGCACACCTCCGGCAAGAAAAACCCCGCTATTTAAAAGAACAAACACCGTATCAGTCTCAGCCATGATGATTTCCTTCATGCTCTGCAGCAGCGGATAAGTCGGAAAAAATCTCAGCCACAGAGGATCAAATCCGGGAATAAAATATGAGAACGCCGGAATCATCAGGACTATCATAAAGAAGTACAGGATTCCAAAAGCTTTTGACATGGTATCGAAAAAACTAGCGATAAGCAGTCCAAGAGCAGCAAAAGAGAAAGTTGAAATAAGAAGCAGCAGGTAAAACAGAGGATAATCCGGCTGGGTTCCCATTATCGGAATCGTAATTATAGAAGAAGAGATCAGAACCGTTGTGAGTATGATCATTGTTTTGCTAAAAAGATATTTCCATACGGAGGAAGGGGTTACAGCAAAAGCCCTTATAACTCCCTCCGCCTTATCCAGAAAGATATAGGCTACAACGATGAAGAAACCCATCAGCGAACCCATAAAAACTACCATAACAGGTACAAGATTTTCGCGATTGTTCAAAATATGTACATTGTCCAACTTTGTTACATGCTGCCTGGCAACTGCTTCCTTTAGAACATCAGGAGTCTCATTATGCAGGACGTAAAGCAAATTGATATAGCGGTCGGTTTCATATCCCTGGTTATAATACCGGAATGTTCTTTTTCCCGCGTTGTCTACCGCAACTGTCGCTCCGAGTGTTCTTTCCTGAAAAGCAAGCCGAATCATCAGTTCTTCGCTGTCGGTGATATAAACCGTCTTATCAAGCTCGCCGGTATCAGGATTATAATCTTCATATGTTTCGACTGATATAACTTCTTTTTCAAAGTCATATGATTCAATTTCACCGGTTTCCATGTTTTCAACATCAAAACTGACAGCTTTCATTTTGAATTCTGCAGGTTCAATCAGTTTCAAGGTTCCCTTGTCGATTTCTTTCTGTATCAGGTATTCCGAAAGCTCCGCAGGCATGTCGTAGTAAACGAATTCTTTCTGCCTGCTTACAGAGTTTTCCTTTACACCGAACAGGAGAATTATAAGAACTATTGCCGCGATAACTATTTCAATGTAGAAATAAAAGCCCCTGGCTGCGATCTTCATCTCCTTAAAATACGAGCTTAACAGTTTCATCTCAGACAAGCTCCCTTCCAGTAACCTGGATGAATATTTCTTCCAGCGTAGCTTCCTTTGAATGCATGGTCTGAATATCATGATTCTGTATAATTTCTGCTATTTTTTTACGGTCTTCTTCAGTAACCGTCTTAAGCGTATCCTTAATGACCTTACCGTTCTCGATATACTCTATTTCGATGAGTTTTTTACCGTATTGAATTTTCAGATTTTTAGGCGTATCGATCAGTTTAATCTCACCGTCAATTATAAAGGCAACGCGGTCGCAGAGCTCGTCAGCAATGTACATGTTATGAGTCGTAAGAAAGGAGGTTACGCCCTCCGAAGATCGGGTCCTGATTATATCCTTGATGGATGCAGCAATTGCAGGATCAAGACCGGTTGTCGGTTCATCAAGAAACCACAGCTTCGGATTGTTTATCATAGACCGTGCAAAGGTAAGACGGTGCTTCATTCCCTTCGAAAAATCGCCCGCTCTCACGTTCTCTTTCCCATCCAGACCGACCATTTTTAAAAGCTCCATCGAATCACGGGTAGGTACATCGAAAAGTTTGGCGTAATAATCGAGATTTTCTTTTGCGGTAAGCTTGCTGTATACGTTTGACTGCTCAAATGAGACGCCGATATCATTGAAGCGTTCATTATGCACTTTCTTCAGATCAAAACCGGAAACGGTCACTTCACCGGACTGAAGTTTCAAAAGCCCCGTCAGAACCCCCTGAGTGGTTGATTTCCCGGCTCCGGACGGACCGAGAAAACCAAAGGTTTCGCCGTCTGCAACCTCAAAGCTGATATTGTTTACAGCATATTTTTCATCGTTACTGTAGGAATGTGACAGGTTTTTAACAGATATCATGTCTCCCCCCTTAAAACACACCTTATAAATTAATTATAAGCCCCTTAGCCGGATATTTCAAACAGAGTTCCCAGGATATCAAGTTCTGCCGGACGGGAGAGTCAGGCTGAAACAGTTTCCAGACGTTTCACCGCACTCAAGAATAAGTTCTCCCCCGTGCATACGGGCTATCTCTGAGGCTATCGCAAGTCCAAGCCCCCGCCCGCCTTTTCTGCGGTCAACACCAGCAGAGGGAACACGGAAGCCTCTGGTAAAAAGAAGCGGCCTGTACTCTTCAGGTATCGGAACACCCTCATCACAGACACTGATATTTATGTTTCCGGCATTTTCTGTTACTGAAATTTTCACCCGGCTGCCGGGCGGAGAGTACTTAACCGCATTATCGATCAGGTTGGATATTGCCGAACCAAGTCTTACAGGATCAGCAAACACAGCAAGACTATGCACGTCTTTTATATCCGGTTCTATACTGATATTGGTTGTTTCAGCCTTGTATTGCCATCGATCCGCCTCAACCCGAATCATTTCTGCGACATCAAAAGTCACACGCTTAAGAGTGTAGGATCCGGAGTCAGATTCGGCGAGCCAGTCGAGATCGTAAATTACATTCCGAAGTGAATCTACTTCGTCAATAATCTGCGCTCCGGCATCTTCAGCAGTTACAAGTCCGTCCGAAAGGGCCCTGGCCTCAAGCTTGATGGCGTTAAGCGGTGTATTTATTTCATGGGAAATATCTGCAAGGAGGCTGCGTCTTGATTCACGCTGACTGTTGAGATTTGCTACCATTTTTTTAAACGCCCGGCTAAGGCGGCCAATTTCATCATCGTTAACACTGCCTGTCTCAATATCGCTGCCGCCCTCTGAAATCTTAACGGCTGCTGATGTAAGACTGATTACTGGATCGGTAATTCTGCGTGATATAAGCAGGCTGATCAACGCTGCCAGCACTGCAGTAATCAGCCCTCTGTACACTGCGGCTTTAAGCAAGGCGGAGACGTAATCGCGGACATGCATATTGATATAGGCTTCGCCGATGTAGAGGGTTACTGAACCGACAGCCCTGCCGTCTGTATAATTAACCACCGGCTGAGACTCTCCTTCCAGCAGAACATTATCTTCTATGTTAAGGATATTCGAAAAGCTGTTGTATACAGTTCGGTCATCAGCATCTCTTACCACCATCCTGATAACAGCACCCTCATCGGTATTCAGGCTCTCAAGATTGCTTAAGCGCTGAATTTCCATAACCATCCCGTTCCAGCTGTTATTCCTGGTATAAATCGAACTGATCTGCCCGGCTGCAGCGATGGACTGAATTTCAGTGAAAAGGACAGGAAGTTCAGAGGCATACAGACGGTATTCAATTGCAGTGCTCACGGCCAGAGAAAATACAATGATTAGCAGAAAAGAGGAAAAAACACGGAAGTAGATCGATTTCAGGAAGATACGCATGTCAGCCGGTACCCCCCCCCATAAACTGTCTGTATCGGTTCAAAGCCTTCACGGTTAATAAGCTTCCGCAGTCTTCTTATATGAGTGTCGATTGAACGCTCATAGGAATCAAAGTCCTGATCAAAGGCGAGCTCGATCAGCTGGCTTCTGGACAGGACTGCATCCTGATTTTTCATAAATGCACACAGTATTAAAAACTGTGCATGACTCAGCTTAACTTCTATATCATCTACAAAAGCCAGTTCCTTCTGTATATCCAGTGAAAGCCTTCCGCAGCCTAATACCCTTACCGAATCTGCAGAGGTTCTTCGAAGAACAGCCTTTACCCTGGCAATCACTTCATCAATATCATAGGGTTTTATAATGTAATCATCCGCACCGTCTCCGAAGCCTTCAATGCGGTCCTCACGGCCCCCCTTGGCCGTCAGCATGATCACAGGCACATCGGATTCAGTTCTAAGTATCCTGCAGACCTCCGATCCGCTCATTTTCGGAAGCATGAGATCGAGAATAATCAGGTTTGGCGATATTTTTCTTGCAGCTTCGAGACCCGTGATTCCGTCAAAAGCAAGCTCAACTATATAGCCTGCTTTTTCAAGATAGACTTTAAGCCACCGGGCACTGCGCACTTCATCTTCAACAACAAGTATTTTTACATCCAATCCTTCGAAAACCTGCTTTAATTTTTTAATGATCTTTTAGGGGCGCCCTGTCCACCTGAGTTTTCAGATGAACCTGACTGTGCAGAATCCGCCTGTGAAGAACTGCTGCCTGACTGGGCGTTCGAACTTCCGGAACTTTCAGAGGTTCCCGTAGCTGCTGAACCGCTTCCGCTGCTTTCCGATGATGAAGCGGCAGTTCCGGTTTTATATTCAAAGCCGGCGGAGATTGATGCCGAATCTGCAGAGTCAGATTCAGGAGTTTCCTTTCCAAGAGTTGCAAGTTCATCTTTAAGCCCCTCAATGGAAAGCTCTCCATCTTCAAACATGATGAGCAGTTTATTTAATGAACGGTATTCTTCACCGAAGCGAAGCCCGAAAAAATCATAATAATTATTCATGGTATTTCGAAGTACCGAAACTGAAACCGAATCTGAAGAAGAATCAGCAATGATCGACTGCATCAGTCCCATAAGTTCGTTCTGATGCAGGTAAAAGCGCTTTTGATATGAAAGTGTTCTGTATTCCGAAAGTTTTTTCTCCTGCATAAGACTGAAATAATACTTTGTTTCTGCCGGAGACATTGTGCCCTCATACACCCTGTCGAGCATCGAGTCCATCACTCCGGCCTCATCTGTATAGCTTATATCATATCTTGAGCGCAGAGTTTTCAGCTCTTCATGACCGTCCGACAGACTGATTTCATCATTGTAAATTCCGGCAACAGTTTCATTAAAAACATTTGCAAGTTCAGTCCTGTAGTTTTCATTCTTTTCGGCGTTTCCCCCTGCGTACACAGTCAGCGGAATTATCAGCACCATTACTGCAAGGGAAAGCTTAATTTTAAAACCACAGGACTTCATCATCTAATTATACACCACTATCACGGCTTTATTTTATTATTTTTTACCGGCACCGGCACCTGAACCGCCTGCGTTTGTCTGGGTCTGAGTCTGGTCACCATCGCCATCACAGTCGTTATCGCAGTCTCCATCCTGATCCCGGTCACGCTCCCTGTCCTGATCCGGCTCATCAACTCGATCCCTAAGCTGATCCTGATCCTGATCTTTCAGCTGGTCTGCTTCCGCATCCGGGTCCTGAGTCTTGTCCCGATCCCTGGCCTGTGTTTTATCCTGATCAGGCTCCTGGTCAAGATCTTTCTGTCTGTCGCGCAGTCTATCCTGAAGCTGATCACCGGTGCAGTCTACGGCCGCTTCATCAAGCTGACAAACCTGAAGTCTAGCCTGTGCCATGGTCATTGTCTGTTCCATAACTGCTGCCAGAATTCTTTCCATTTCTCCGTATTCCGGATTGTTCTCCCTTCCATTTGAGGTTCTGAGATCATGCAGGGCTGCAATTGCTTCTTCAAGGCTAATCTCTCCTGAATCAAGCTGTGCAGCTATATCACCGAAACCTTCTTCCAGGGTAATCCCGTAGGGAACAACATCGGCCTTTCCCATTGAAAATACAGGCAATGAAACTGCTACCAGCATCGCAAGTACCAGAAATACAATCAGATTCAATTTGTTTAATTTTATCATTCTTTCCTCCTGAAAAATCCGGATTTACCGGTTTATATTCAGAGTATAAAAACAGAATGTGGCGGAAATGCGACAGTGAATAAATTTTTTAATATTTTTGAGAGGAATAAGACTGATAATCAAGTTCTTCTATTGCTTTTTCTTCACCAGCTGCCTGATTCCGGGGACTGTATAGATAATAATTGCAACCCAGACCAACCCAAACGACAGCCAGTGTGCCGAAGAAAATTCCTCTCCGAAAACAAAAACTGCAGTAATCATCGCTATGGTCGGTGAAAGATACTGGATAAATCCTACGGCTGTCATCGATATCCGCTTCGCTCCCGAGGCAAAAGTCATGAGGGTCACACAGGTCAGCAGTCCGGCACCTACAAGAAGAAGCGGTGTAACAGGATCCGCAGAAAAGTCAGTAAACCAGCCCCTGCCCGTTGACTCCATATATATCATATATGCAAGGGCGAAGGGCATAAGAAAAAGCATTTCATAAAATGTAGAAATCACAGAAGGAACGGAAAGTTTTTTCTTAACAAGACTGTAGAATGTAAAGGAAAAAGCAATGCCAAGCCCCTGGACGGGCACATTACCATAACCGAAAATAAGAATCAGAACCCCCGCAAGTGCAAGAAAAAAAGCTATAAGGGTGTTAACACTTAACCTCTCCTTGAAAACCAGACGACTGAAAATAACAACAAGGACAGGATAAATATAATACCCCAGACTGATCTCAAGGATATGACTTGTCGTAATGGCATATATATAAAAGACCCACTGACTCAGTACAGTAAGCCCTGCAAGGGAAAAAAGCAGAATATTTCTTTTTTCTTTCAAAGGAGAAAGAAGTTCCTCTTTATTATAGAAGAATATGATAATAAGCAGCATTATCACAGCGGCCCAAACTATCCGGTTTGCAAGAATCAGTATTGTTTCGACATGAACAAGCATCTTCAGATATGAAGGCAGAAAACCCCATATAAGAACTGCAGTCATAATGTAAGCGAGACCGGCTTTTTGCTCATTTCTTTTATTATTCATTTTGAAATCTTATCACAAAATTGATTATTTTTAATACAATCTATCGCTAATTCCGCAGACGCCGAAGCTCGGCACTCATCAGCTCATGGCATTTCTGTGCCAGTTCCTGAGTGTTGAATCCCTTCGCCACTTCAACGGGAGGAAGTATTGACAGCGTAATTTTATGAAATCCATTCAAATTCTTTCCATTTCTGGGCATAGCCTGATATGCACCGTCTATAACAACAGGAAGAACCGGTGTTCCGGTATTGCAGGCGCAGCGGAAGGCTCCTTTCTTGAACTCGGCAATATTACCGTCTGAGGTACGGGTCCCCTCAGGATAAATCATCAAAGAATCACCCTCAAGAAGAATATCATCCATCCTTCTGATTGATTCAATCTGACTTTTACGGCTCTGCCGGTCGATCAGGATATGACCGCTCATGAAAAGGTTCCAGCCTACAATAGGAACGCGGGCAAGGGATTTTTTTGCAATCATCTTTGCAGGGAGAAAGATTGTAAAAATGAGGAGGATATCAAGAATTGACTGGTGGTTCATCACAATCACTACAGGCTTTTTACGGTTTATATTCTCAAGACCCTTGTACTCAAGCCTGATAAGAGGACAAAGGGCAAGAACCACGGTGCAGAGGATTGAAGAATTATAGTGCATGATTCTGCGGTGCTTATCAAATGGGGCGGTAAAAAGAAACAGCAGCCCCTGTATGGGTATATAAATTATGAAGCAGATAACAAGTTCTATCCAGCTGATGATTGAGAGGAAAAAGTAAATAAGGGGCATTTATACTCCAAGGTGGAAAATTTGGGATACGAAATGCAACTGTACAATTTTAGTTAACAAAAATATACCCTTCTCTGAGGTGCCTCTTATTTTAATTTGTTAAATTTCAGTTATAATAACTGAAGTATCATATTTTTTGGAGAAACGTAAGCTTGCCGGCAGAAACTAAAAACACCAGACAGTCTAAGCAGATACTAAAATCGATTTTTGGATACGAAACCTTCCGTGAAAACCAGGAAGAAGTAATATCAGCCATTGTTTCGGGAAGGGATGTTTTTACATCGATGCCTACCGGAGGAGGAAAAAGCCTCTGCTACCAGATTCCCGGACTGATGTTTGAAGGCCTTACTGTGGTAATAAGTCCGCTTATTGCGCTTATGAAAGATCAGGTTGATGAAGCTATTGAAAAAGGGATTCCTGCAGCTTTTTTAAACAGCACACTGGAAGCTGAGGAGATCTCCGAAATATACTCCAGGCTATACCGCAATGAAATCAAACTGCTCTACCTTTCCCCGGAAAGACTCGCAGTTGACGGATATATAGATCGGCTTCATAACTTAAATGTTTCGTTTTTTGCGATTGATGAGGCGCACTGCCTTTCCGAATGGGGTCATGATTTCAGACCTGATTACCTCTTTCTCTCAAAGCTAAGAAAAAACTTCCCGGGAATTCCGATAGCCGCCTTTACGGCAACTGCCACGGCAAAGGTTCAGGCCGACATAATCCGGATTCTGAAGCTGAAGAAACCGCTTGTGATACGAGCTTCCTTTGACAGAAAAGAACTGTACTACCATGTCAGCAGAAAAACCGAGGTCCTGTCTCAGATCACTTCCTACATTAAAAATCATTCAGATGAGTCGGGTATCGTATACCGCATAAGCAGGAAGGATGTCGAAAAAACGGCCGAACACCTGAAGAAAAAAGGCATCAAAGCACTTCACTACCATGCCGGACTATCAAGGGAAGAGAGAACCAGAAACCAGGATCTGTTCAACAACGATCAGGTTGATGTAATTGTAGCGACCACGGCCTTTGGAATGGGTATAAACAAAAACAATATACGTTTTGTAATTCACGGCGATCTTCCCAAAAGCATGGAAGGATATTACCAGGAAACCGGAAGGGCCGGACGTGACGGACTTGATTCAAACTGCATCCTTTTCTTTGGAACCGGAGATATTGTAAAGCAGCAGTATTTTATTGATCAGATTAGCGACCAGAAGGAGCAGGAAAAAAGCCGGAATAACCTCAACAGCCTTGTTCAGTATGCTACTGTAAACGTCTGCCGCCGAAAACAGCTTCTGGAATATTTCAATGAAGAGCATGAAGGAAACTGCAAAAACTGTGATGTCTGTAACGACGCAACCGAGAAAACCGATGCGACCGTTGACGCCCAGAAAATACTGTCCGCAATTATGAGGGTAAACGAAAGCTTCGGCATAAATCATATAATCGATATTGTCCGCGGAGCCGATACAGAAAAAATCCGCAGCAGAAACCATCAGGAGCTGAAGACCTTCGGAGTCGGTAAGGATAAGAGTAAAACCTGGTGGCGCAGCATTATCAATGAGCTGCTCGGGCAGCAGGTGATTTATCAGGACAGCACCAGGTATAACGTTCTTCGAATGAACGAATCTGCACGTAAAATACTTTTCGGCCGTCAGACCTTCTTCATCAGTGAGACATCAGCCTCAAAGGCTCCGGATGCGGTTTCCAGGGAAACACTGATTGAAAGACACGGCTTTAAGGACAAGGCCCTGTTCACTCTGCTCAAAGAAAAGCGGACTGAAATTGCCAGGGAACACATGGTTCCTCCTTACATTATTTTCTCGGACAAAACCCTGACCGACATGGCCGTTCTCAAGCCGCGCAACAATGACGAGTTCCTCCTCGTTTCAGGAGTCGGTGAAAAGAAGATGGAAGCCTACGGCTCAACTTTTATTGATGTGATTAACGGGTATCTGGATTAGCTCAGCTTTTTAACCTGCTTAAAAGCTCAAGTGATTTTAAAACAGCTGATTTCTCATATTCTTCTAATTTAGCAGAATATGATTTATAAATGGAAAGTCCGCTATTCCGGTATTCATCAAGTACCGCTTTGCCTTGCTCCGATGTATGAATAAGCTTCGAACGCCTGTCATCCGGATTATTTTTTTCTTCAATCCATCCGGCTCTTTTCAATCTGTTAACAACCTCAATACCCGATGACATCTCCATATTATTCGCTGATATAAGCTGAGATTTTGTCATGTCACCGTGCTCATTGAGAACAAAGAGAAACTGAAAATCCAGAAAGGACGAAAATGGAGTTTCTGATACAAAGTGATTCTGTTCTTTCTTTAGAAGGTTTGCAATATTTACCAGGTGCATACCAATAAGGATATCTGTCATTTCTGAACCTTCATGCCCCCCTTCCTCAGCCCGCTTAGGATTTGAGTTCATAAGCCATCTTGAGAAGTCAAGAATCATCTCATCATTATCATCAGAAAAATCAGCTGTCTGATCCAGATACTTTTCAAGGTAAAGGAGAATTTCTCTGGCATATTCAAGCTTTTTATCGTTCATGAATCAATATTACTGCTATTAAGCATAATATACAAGTATTTATATTGACTATAGCAGTATTAACTTTTATGTTTAGTACTATAAAGCAGTTATAGGAGCTATATTAGTATGAAAAAGAAGCTTATAAAAAAAATCTTATTGATTATCGCTATTGTTATTGCCGCTCTTTCGGCAGCTGCGGTAGTAGTCCCTCTGGTTATTTCACCTCAACCTCTTGAAGGACTGAGCTCTGCAGAAGAAGCAGGAAGAGCAGGCAGCAGGTTCATAAATATTCCGTTTGACGGAACCGACGGAATACAGATTCATTATGTTGAAAAAGGACAATCAGCTCCGGGCAAGCCTGTTTTTATCCTTCTTCATGGTTCAATGTATAACCTGTACAGCTGGGACAAGGTACAGGATGTTTTTGCGGCAAGGGGACGGACCATAGCCTACGATCAGGCTCCCTACGGGTTGAGTGAAAAACTGCTGGAAGGCGACTGGAGTGGTGAAAACCCGTATACCCAGGAAGCGGCGGTTCAGCAGCTTATAGGTTTTCTTGACGCGCTGGCACTTAAGCAGGTCTACCTTGTAGGCTCTTCATACGGCGGAACACTCGCTGTCCGGGCCGCGGCGGAATACAAGGAACGAGTTACCGGACTTATTCTCATCGATCCGGCGGTATTTGTCAGCGAATCAATGCCGGGATGGCTGGTTAACAGTGCTCAACTGAATAATGTCGGCCCCCTGTTTGCCCGTTCCATAGGTTCAGGAACCTCATTTTATGTGAACTGCTATTATGACCCGGAAGTTTTTACCGGAAGCAGAAAGTCAGACAGCATGATCATGACCGAAGTCAGTGACTGGGATTTTGCACTCTGGCAGTATCTGAAAGCATGGGCAGAAGTCTCTTTTGATTTTGAAAGCAGTATTCCGGATATAAAAATTCCGGCGTTGATTCTTTCAGGTGCTGAAGACAAAGTTGTACCGGCTGAAGATTTTCAAAAACTGGATGATCTACTCCCGGATTCAGAACTTCATATCATACCCGGAACCGGGCACATGCCGCATGAAGAAACTCCGGAAAAGGTGATGAAAATTATCCTCCCCTGGATAGATGAGGTGGCTGGAGACGAGGTATCCAGATGAGTGAAGCAGCTGTATCTATTGAAAACCTATGCCGTAGCTTTGGAGATACGGTTGCCGTAAACGGAATCAACCTTTCAATTCCAGCCAATTCTGTTTACGCCCTGCTGGGACCCAACGGTGCAGGCAAAACCACAACAATATCAATGCTGTCAACACTGCTGCGGCCGTCTTCCGGCTCCGCCCGTGTTGCCGGCTTCGATATTATCAAAACGCCTGAACAGGTACGCCGTAAAATAGGAGTAACCTTTCAGGAAATCGTCCTTGAACCGGATTTTACAGCGAGGCAGAATCTTGACTATCACGCCAGACTCTATGGCATGAAAAAGACGGAACGGCAGTACAAAATCGACAAACTGCTGAGTATTGTAGAACTTGAGGAAGCAGCTGACCAACGGGCAGGGGTATTTTCCGGCGGAATGAAAAGACGACTCGAGCTGGCCAGGGGGCTGCTGACTGAACCGGAAATACTTATCCTTGATGAACCGACTCAGGGGCTCGATCCTCAGAATCGGACAAAAATCTGGGAGTACATTGAAGCTCTTCAGAAAACTACCGGAATCACCGTTCTACTGACAACCCATTATATGGATGAAGCCGAAACGGTTTCTGACCGGGTTGGAATAATTGACCGGGGACAGATCGTCGCAGAAGGAGCCCCTTCTGAGCTGATCGAACAGATGGGAGCAGACAGCATCAGGTTAACAGGAAAAGGAAATAGTGACAGCCTGGCCGGAGTTTTAAAAGCTCAGCCATTTGTTGACAGTTTTATGGAAAGAAACGGCTTTATTCAAATAGGTGTAGACTCCGGGAACCGGAGACTGGCACAGGTTGTAGAAGAAGCAGTCAAATGCGGGTACAGGATAAACGATATCTCGGTATCAAAACCGACGCTGGAGGATTTCTTCCTGCAGAGTACCGGACGGGCTTTAAGGGATAAATGAGGAAAAATTTATGAGAGCAACATTTATTTTATGGCAGAAATATATGCATAAAACAATCAAACACCCTGAGGAGATTGCCGGGATGCTGATACAGCCGCTTTTATGGGTGGTTCTCTTCGGGGTCGGGATGCGCAGTATGATGGGAGCTGCAGGAACAGGGGATAATTATATGTCCTTCATGATTCCGGGTATTGCAGCCCTTACAGCAGTGGGTGCGGCTATAGCCGGGGGTTCAACATGGCTTAATGAGCGCCTGTCCGGAATTGTGAAAAAGTATGAGGCCGCACCGATTCCCCGCCTGAGCATACTTTCCGGTCATACACTGAGTATAGTAACAAAAGTACTCATACAATCGTTAATAATCATTTTTGTCGGAGTATTAATGGGTGCTGAACTGAGCCGCAATCCCCTGGGATTGCTTGGAGGTCTGCTTCTGTTAACCGGCTTTGGAATCGGTTTTTCAGGTATAGCACTCAGCCTTGCGACATCAACAGACAGCTCCGAAGGCTACCATATGCTTATCTTCCTTCTCCAGCTTCCCCTGCTATTCTTAAGCAATTCTCTCTATCCGCTTTCTTCACTTCCTCTCTGGATGAGAATCGGAGCGCTGATAAATCCCGTAACCTATATGGTAACCGGATTCAGGAAGCTCGCTTTTTACGGAACAACAACTGCTGAATTGTCGGAACTTCCGATCTGGTTATGCTTTGCGGTAACCGCGGCATTTGCGGCTGCAGGGCTCTTATCAGCGCTTATTGTTTTCAGGAAGAGAGAAAAATAGTTTTATGACTTGTATTTCAATAAGAAATTATTTAGTCTTATTTAAACTAACTAACGATAGGTAGGTAAGTATGAAAAAAATCTTTTTTATAACAGGACTTTTACTGCTGGGAATAAATTCCGCATTCAGTCAGAACCATCTGATTGAATTCAAATCGATTGATGCAGGAGCTTACAATGCTGTTCCTATAGTAAATTACTCCGACCTTGTCACTTATGGAATCGGCCTGCACGGAGCTGTCGATCTGGCCCTGGGGGTTGTAGATGAAGAATCATTTTTGGGTGGGATTATCATTTCACCCGACTTTGCACTAAGTTACGAATTTCCAAAAATAAGCAGCATTTCATTGTTGATTGATCTGCTATGGCAGATTGAGATCGGTTATGAATTCGAGTTTATTCCGGAGCAATTGTTCTTTGCTCCAAGCTTAGCTTATGGAGGGATGGTTCATATAGCGGATGGGGCCCCGGGTTTCGGGATCTATTACGACTCAACAATGGGAGCTTCACTTAATATCAGCTACAAATTTTCTGACAACCTGGGTGTTTATTTAAACCCGGCTTATCAATTCTTCCTGGAAGACTCAGACCACGGACAGCAGATTCTTATCCCGGTTGGAATCCGGATTTATCTATAGGGAGGACGAATAATGAAAACCAAAATAAAACCAGCATCACTATTTACTCTTGCAGTATTAATGATAGCCGGCATGACAGCAGGATGCTCAGACATGATGTCTGTATATTTATCAACAGACGCCGAAAAAGCAGCGGCAGCCCTTACTGTTGAAGACATCACCTTTGCAGCTTCAGAAACCAGTTCAACTATCACAGGTGATTTCACATTACCTTTAACAGGGGAAGTAGAGGGAACGGCCATAACCTGGACGGCCAGTAATACCGGCATAGTCAGTATAGCTGATGGTACTGCTACAGTGACCCAACCAACTGACGCAGATACAGAAGTTACTCTAACAGCAACAATCTCCGACAGTGAAGGAAATACATTGACAAAAACCTTTGTTATCACGGTGCTTAAGACCAGTAATTATATTGCATCGAATATCATTTATGCCTTAGCAGATTCGGGAGCAGCCATGGACGTCATAGGATATGAGAGCGGAATTTCAGGCGCTGTAACTATTCTTGCGACCGCTGATAGTTTGCCTGTCACAACCATTGCAGCAAATGCCTTTGAAAACCTGACAACAGTCACCTCTATAGCTATTCCATCCAGTGTTACCACAATAGAAGCGGCTTCTTTCAAGAATTTCAGCGGTAATATAACCTTCTCCGGAGGGACAGGCTCACTAACTGCGATAGGTGAGGAAGCGTTTATGTCATCAGGAATTACAGGTTTCTCATGGCCAGCCGCAGTAACTGTTCTACCTACACGGGTGTTCTATAATTGTACTTCACTCTACTTTACCAACGTACCTGGAGGAGTGACAGAAATTCAAAGCCAAGCTATGGCTGGTTTGACCAACCCTGCGTTAAATGGTAGCTCGGTTGTAATTCCAAGTACACTTACAACTCTGGGTATAGGCGCATTTCAGGGCAGCAACCAATATGGTGTAATTTCATTCCCCAGTGGTATTACAGTTGTTCCTGCTGATACTTTCTCCGGTTGTTCAGCATTGAGATCTGTTGGTTTCCTGGGAACATTGACATCTATTGGTGCTGATGCCTTTGACAATACTGACCTCAGTTCTGGTCTGGAATTTTATTTCAGCACCCCTCCAAGCGCCACAGTTGACGCTTTTACAGGGGTTAGCGGTGTTACGCTCCATGTAAGTATGGGGGCCGCCGCCAATTTCTCAAGCACACCACCATGGGATGCTGCTTCAGGAATATTTAGTACAATCAATGACAATCTATAACACAGCAAAATTTGTGTAGTATTGCAATGAATCGAAGTGCAGACTGGTGCTGCACTTCGGTTTTTGGCATCATAAAATAAAACACAATAAGGTGCTATATTGCAACCTTGGGCACCAAAGAAAAACTTCGTGAGGAATCGCTGAAGCTCTTACTGGAGAAAGGCTACAAGGCAACGCCGCTGTCGGCCATTGCGGTTGCTTTTTGGGTTTTACTTGTTATTGTTCCTTAAATTTGTTATATAATGCAGTATGCCCACCAAAGAGGAAATAATTTCCAGCTCATTAGATCTCTTCCTTAAACACGGATACACCAGCACAACCATGCAGATGATTGGAGACTCCGTCGGTATAAAAAAACCCTCACTGTATGCTCATTTTATAAGTAAAGAGGACATCGGGCGATCTGTGATGATTCATCTGCTTGAAGATTCGGAAGGGCATAACATCAACATGGAACAATTCTCTATCAAGGATATTGTCTATATGTTCATACGTACTAGCGCTGTGGATTGGGATACCGAAAAAAAAGTGTTTCACAGCTATGATACCCTTTTTTCAGAATTGCTTTTCCATTTTCCGGATTACAGAAACCGCTCGCAAGAGCTTATGGAGAGCTTCAATACTTCACTGAAAAACAGGCTCACCAAAGCAATCTCAGAAGGAGAAATAAACTCTTCGGTAGATCCTGAGGTTCTTGCTTATGAGCTTGTTCTGATACCAAAGGGATTTCATTATCTGCAGAATCAGTCTAAGCCCTATGATAAAAAGCTGTTTGAAAAGATGGCTGACGATATATGGAAAAGGATTAAACCGCTATAAAGAATTTCCAAACTGGGACCTTCTATCATTCCCTGCTTTGACATGATACATTAAACACATGATTAACGTAATATTTGTATGTATGGGAAATATCTGCAGAAGTCCCTCAGGCGAGGGAGTTTTTACTGCACTTGTAAACCAGGCAGGGCTTGAAAAAGAGTTCAGCATCGATTCCGCCGGAACCACAGCCTACCACACCGGGGAACCGGCTGACGCACGTATGCGGAAGCACGCGTCAAAGCGCGGCATTCAGCTGACCTCAAGGGCAAGGCAGTTTAAGTATTCTGATTTCAGTAATTTTGACTATATAATCGCGATGGACTCTGACAACTACCGGGCCATCCTGCAACTGGACAGGACCGGAGAGTTTAAGGATAAGGTTCATATGATGAATGACTTTTCCAGAGACTATACAGGCACAGATGTTCCGGACCCTTACTACGGCGGCTCGGCCGGATTTGAGCGTGTACTTGATATGCTTGAGGACAGCTGCAGCGGGCTGCTGTCGCAGATAAGGTCGGAGCATGGCATTTAGCGGTCAGCCTGATTTCAGCTCAGTCCTGCCAGAGAAGGTACTGGATGCCGTCCCAGTGTCCGGCGGTGATATCGGAAGCAGCTACAGGGTAAAAACAGAAAAAAGCGATTATTTCATCAAACGCTACAGCAGCGCTGGACTCCCGGGAATGGAAGCTGCCGGTATCAATGCGATGGCTGCGACGAAGACAATCAGCGTCCCGGAAGTTATCAGCTTTGATGATCACTTTCTTGTTCTGAAGTTCATTAAGCAGGCTCCAAGATGCGGTGAGTTTCAGACTCTTCTGGGCCGCGGCCTTGCGGAAATGCACCGGGTATCAGCAGAACAGGCAGAACACAGAGAGATCAAAGGCTTCGGATTTAATGAAGATAACTATATCGGAACCATTCCACAGAAAAATACAGCCTGTGATAACTGGACTGATTTTCTCATTGCAAACCGCCTCGGATATCAGATAAGGCTTGCTGCAGACAGTGCGCTAACAAGCGCCTGGAACAGGCTATCCGGTAAAATACCGCGGCTCCTTGCAGGAACTGAAGAACCTCCCAGCCTTATTCACGGCGATCTCTGGGGCGGAAATGTTATAAACGGTAAAGATGGAAGGCCGGTTATCATTGACCCGGCGGCTTATTACGGGCACCGGGAAATGGAACTGGGAATGACACGGCTGTTCGGGGGATTCACTTCAGAGTTCTACAGGGCATATGATTCTGTTTATCCGCTGAAGCCCGGCTGGGAAAAACGCATGAATCTCTATATCCTGTATCACGTTTTAAACCATTACAATATGTTCGGAGGGGGCTACCGTTCCCAGGCCCTGAACCTTATGAAAGAATATATTTGACAGCCGGGACTTTTAATTCGCAGTTTCCGTTCTTCTCATCCGAAGTGATTTTACATTAAAAACAATCGACACAATCATTGCCACTGCACCTATGCCGGTCATAAAGCCCAGTAGAAAATCATGAACGTTGCCGAACCGGTTCAGAAGCAGTACACCTGAAGTACAGCCCAGTCCGATTACCATTGAAAGCTGTCCGACTGCAGTAATTTTATTTATATCATTTTCTTTGTATATTTTTCTTAAAATCATTGTTTTTCTCCCCGAGCTTTTTATCGCTTTATTCTTAAAAAAATCATCATGGAAATCTTGGTAAATGCAGCTGCTCCCAGGATCACCATATAGTCATAACGAATGACGCCCCTGATAAATAAATTATAGTAAAACAGTCCTGCAATAATCAGGGCAGCCACAATCATTGCAATCCTTGTCGAAATCATCTGATGTGATTTGGTTCTCTCATCCATTGTCATCTCCGAGTTTAAATAATTCATTAACAGTACAGCTGAAAATATTTGACAGCTTCAGGGCAAGCGGAAGGCTTGGGATATACTTTTCTTTTTCAATTGAGTTTATCGATTGTCTTGAAACACCGGTAAGATCCCCAAGCTCCTGTTGGGTCATCCCCAGACCTAATCGGCAGTCTTTGATTATGTTTTTGACATTATCACCCACAGCATCCCCATGTAAAGTCTACTTTACATCAGAATACTATAACAGCAGGTACATGTCAAGCCTGCTTTACATTCAATAAAGAGAATTTTAGGGTCAATTATTCGTTCAGCGTAAACTTCCAGCTACAGCTGCAGGAATTATCTGTTATTTCCGGATAGCAGCTCAGGCACTCGCATTCAATTCGATCATCGATTGTTTTACCGAAACCTGAATACTCTATTACCCCCACAGGTTTGCATGGGTGGTATTCCATACCCTTACGTTCTCTTGCCACCTGGACACGGCAGTCAATCATTCTAAAAATAAGGGTATTGCCTTCAATGGTAATTTCACTTTTATTGATATTGGAATAAAACCTGTACATGAGTGCCTTTTCCAGTCCCTTAAGTCCCGGATGCTCCGAAAGACCCAGAAATTCTTTAATCTTCTTTGCTTCTATAACTGTGAAACGTTTCCAGGCTTCTTTGTCGTGGTGCATGGCCTCATCCATTCCAAGCTTACGTTCTACCGACTGAAACCAGACGCCGTCCATAGCCAGCCAGTTTTTGGAGTAGATTCCGATCAGGTCTATAAGCTGATCTTTTGTAAGAGAGTTGAGCTCTTCGTAATTGTGCACGTTTTTATTCATAGCAAATCCTGTTAATCAATTGAATAGAGTTTAGCCCGCAATGCCTATATTGGCAATAAAAAAACCGCCTGCGAAAACAGGCGGTTTATATGGAAGGTACAGGATTATTTTACCCAATCCTGCCAAACTTCGGTGTTTGCATCTTTCCATTCACGTGCAGCTTCAAGTGTGTTTAAATCAGAATCTGCAATATAAACCATTAAAGGTCCAATTGTATCATTTGTGAAGAATACGTTCTTCATAAAAGCAGTTACCTCCGGGAGATCGGTTTCAACATCTGGTCTGCCGAGAATATAGATATCATCCGGAGCATAAATCACGTCCTTATCCTGCTCAAGAATAACAAGATCATATCTTCCAAACATTGAATGCGGCTGCCATCCCATACCTACAATATATTCGTGCTTTTTCATTGCTGCATCCATAGCTGCAAGCATTGCGGGTCCGGAAGAAGCAATTAGTTCAATTCCTGCATCATCAAGTCCGTATGCAGGTATAATTTCTTCTTCACATTTGATCATCATACCGGCGCCGGCATCGATACCTGTAATTTTATAATCAAGTTTTTCAGCGACTTCGGGTTTAGCAAGATCAGAGATTGTTGTAACACCCTCATCAGCCATGTACTTAGGTATAATAAGACCTACAACTCCGTTGTCATAGATTTTCTGAATTTTAACAATATCAGTACCTTCGGTGTAAACTGTATGAAGGTTAGGCAGCCATCCTTCCATAAAGAAATCCTGATCTCCGTTTGCAACTGAAGAAATGGCAGGTGCAACATCTGCAGCAGTAAGCTCAACATTCACACCGTATTCATCTTCAAGAATAGCAGCAATCACATGTGACCATGCCACACCTTCTTCCCAATTAACATATGTAAGATTAACTGTTGTCTTTTCAGCGTTTTCACCCTGACCGCCTGCAAAAAGAGCTGCCGGCATCAGCACAGCAAACATCATTAAAATAATTACTAGTTTTTTCATGTAAAATTCCTCCGTAAAAGTTTTTATCCCGTTACCGGGATACTAATAATTTTAAATTATCGGAACGGGTTATTTATTTCCGTTTCCGCTAGTTCCAATATTGCTTAGAGCCTGAGTGACTCTGTCCAGAAAGATAGCGAGTATTACGATTGAGATACCGCCTTCAAAACCCATATCAATTCTTAGCTGTGTTATCCCCTTGAGAACCACATTTCCAAGGCCTCCGGCTCCAATCATTCCGGATATTACAACCATAGAGAGCGCAAGCATTATGGTCTGATTCACACCGGCCATTATTGTCGGCAACGCCACCGGCAGCTCCGCTTTGAACAGCCTCTGTTTTGAGGTTGCACCAAAAGCTCTGCAGGCTTCAATAATCTCTACCGGAACCTGTCTGATTCCAAGATTAGTAAGTCTGACAACCGGCGGCAGAGAAAATATCAATGTTGCAATTACTCCCGGGACAGGGCCGAGTCTGAAAAGAAGTACAGCTGGAATCAGATATACAAAAGCAGGAAGCGTCTGCATAAAATCCAGGATTGGGTGAAGAACCTTCCAGGCCGTATCAGATTTGGAAGCCCATATACCAAGCGGTATCCCTACAAGCAGAGCAAAGAAAACCGCAGCTACGACCAAAGAGAGTGTGTCCATGGTTTCTGACCAATAACCCATGTATAAAATAAGACTGAATCCTATCAGGGTAAAAACCGCAATTCCGCGACCTGCAAGCTTCCAGGCTAAAAGTGTAAAAAGTATAATAAGAACAATAGCCGGCGGCAGCTGGAAAATATAGTTAACTCCCTCAAGAAAACCATCTACAACCATTCCGATAAAATCAAAAAGCCAGTCGGCTTTTTCCGTAAGCCAGTCGATTATTGTTTCAAAACCGGCGCCTATATCAATTATTTCTTTTATCTTGTCCATAAGTCTTTAATTCCCCTGTTATACCTTTTCCACGGTTTTTGAATCATCTTCCAAAATCTCACTGAAAAAAGCAGGACCTGAATCTTCATCCATACCGTCATTCATTTCTGCAATAATCATCTCTCTGTTAACAATTCCAAGGAACTTATTGTCTTCATCAATGACTGCAATCGGATATCTGGTTTCAAGAGCCGTACTCATCAGATCTGAAATCGAGGTATCTCCTGATGCAGCGTAAAAATCCTGTCTTACGATACTGCCTAGATCATCAAGTCCTCGTTTTTTCATTTCAACGACATCTTCTATATGCACCATTCCTTTAAGGATTCTGTCCCCGTCAACCAGAAAAGCGAAGGACTTTCCTTCTTTCTCCATCAAATGGAGCGCGGTCTTCTGTCCATCCTTTGTTGAGTTTAAGAATGATATTTTTTTCCTGATAGTGCCCGCGGTTACAACCTTTGTTTTATCTACATTCCTGACGAACTCTCGTACATAGTCATCAGCCGGTCTTGATAAGATAGCTTCAGGGGTTCCTATCTGCCTGACTCTGCCATCAGGGCCGAGAATTGCAATTCGGTCTCCAATCTTCAGAGCTTCATCCAGATCATGAGTAATAAATATGATTGTTTTATGCATCTTTGCCTGAAGCTCAAGAAGTTCATCCTGCATCTGAGAACGAATTAAAGGATCCAGAGCGCTGAACGCCTCATCCATAAGCAGTATTTCCGGATCGTTAGCCAGAGCTCTTGCCAGGCCTACGCGCTGCTGCATTCCTCCGGAGAGCTCTCTAGGAAGACTGTACTCAAACCCTTCAAGTCCTACAAGCTTTAATGCTTCCATAGATTTCTTATGACGTGTATCTTTATCAACTCCGCTTAATTCGAGTCCGAATTCAACATTTGAAACTACATTCCGGTGCGGAAGCAGACCGAAATTCTGAAAGACCATTGACATCTTCCTTCTTCGAAGCTCTCTCAGTTTTTCAGAATCCATCTTAACTATATCTTCACCGTCTATCAGAATTTGACCGGCTGTCGGTTTAATTAGTCTATTCAGACAGCGTATAAAGGTAGACTTACCGCTTCCGGAAAGGCCCATTACAACAAAAGTCTCTTTTTTATTGATTTCAAACGTCGCACTGTTAATTGCGACTGTGCACCCTGTCTTCTTTTTGATTTCCTGCTTGGATACACCCTTTTTAATAAGCGGGATTGCACGTTTAGGATTTGAACCAAAGATCTTATATAAATCTTTTACCTCAACTAAAGCCATGATATTTATTCTCCTTATAATCCGGCATTCCGGACTATGATTGTTATGAGTTAGTAGAAATTCGGGGATGTCAAAAAAAAAGCACTCCAACTTTACAATCGAATGATTATAGAGTTAGAGTGCTTTTGCCAAGCTAAAAAGCTTAGGCTTTCGCTTTGTTAATACAGCAACATCAGTTCCATTGCCTCAAAAGAGACCCTGGAGAAGCCCCAGTTCTATGAAATAATTTTTCAGCTCAAGTTTCCCGGCTTTAGAAACAATCTGATAAAAACCAGCCGGTACTTCAGGAACCTACTTCATTTAATTATCTGTCGTCCTAAGGGTACAGGAAATATCATATTCCGTCTACCCCGTATTAATTAATGCCGGGAAGCACAAGATATATCCGGTTTTCTACTATTTAAGAAAATGCTCGGAAGGTTTACCTATAAAATACCCCTGACCGTAATCAATACCGATTGCTTTTGCAAACTCAAGAAGTTCCTCTCTCTCAATATATTCAGCAATAGTAAGTATCCCTGTTTTTCTGGCAAACTGAATTATTGAAATAACAAGGGAGCGGCTCTTTTCATCGGAAAGGATATTTTTTACAAGACTTCCGTCAATTTTGATAAAATCAGCATTCAGTTTAAGCAGATAATTAAAATTGGAAAAGCCAGCGCCAAAATCATCGATGGCTATCCGGATTCCCCTCTGCTTAAGATGTGAAATAATTTTAATCAGTCCGTCAAAGTCTTTAAGTTCCTCTGTTTCCACTATCTCCAGAATCAGCCTGTTCGAAATATTATAAAAGTCAGCCTGTTCAATCAAAAATTCAAGTGTTTCCCTGTCCATAAAATCTTCCAGTGTGAGGTTGATGGAGAATTCATCATCTCTGCGGCTGAATGTTTCAAATGATTTTTTAATTACAAAAGCGGTAAGCTTTTTATATAAACGACCCTCTTTTGCAAGATTAATAAATGCTACAGGATTATTAACAGTTCCATCCGGGTTATTCATCCTTAAAAGACATTCATATTTCGCAGCATCTCCGGTTTTTAAACATAGGATCGGCTGAAAAACCAGATAGACTTCTGAATTATTTAATGCCATCCTTATATTATTCAGTCTTTCCAGATTTTCCATCTTCACAACACGATCATCCAGTTCTTTTTCGCTGTATGCCACAAAACCGTCTGAACTGCTCTTTGAAGCAGCAAGAGCAGAGTCGGCAATAACAAGCGAATCCTCCCCGCATACAGTAATTCCGCATCGAACTGATATTGGAATCTGAGCATTATTGATTTCAATAGTAATGTCATTTAATGCACCAAGACGAGCCCGGCTCTGGCTTATAAACTGAGTAGAATCCAGATTTCTGCTCATCACAACAAAGGTGTCGGAATGTATTCTATACAAGGTTTCAGTTTCGGGGTTCAGCATAGAACTAAGGGTTGCAGATATCTGAATCAGTACATCATCGGCTCTATTCATTCCGTAGAAAAGGTTAATACTTCCAAAACCATCAACATTATACATTGCAATAAACGAAGCAGTTCTGGAGTTATAATCAGAGAGAAGACGTACCCTGTTTCCATAACCTGTCAAAGTGTCAGTCATAAAAGAGCGTTCCAACGCATGTTTCTGTCTGTGCAGTTCCGTCACATCGAAACCAAACGCGATATGTCCCAATACATTTCCATTCAGATCACGAACTTCGCCCGACTGAGCCTGAAGCCAGAATTTTTCACCCTTAACAGTATTACCTTTTACCAACGCCGTCCATGTTGAACTCTTTTCAAGCTTCTTTTTAATTTTTGCCTTAACAAACTGAATCTGATCCGAATCGTAATCAATATAAAAAGCCTTCCCAATCAATTCTTCCCTGCTGTGACCGGAAAGCTTAAGATACTTGTCATTGACTTCTGTTATCAGTCCATTCGGATCCAGATGCATAACGCAAAGATTTTCTTCAAGCGCTTTTTCAAAAAGTTTATGGCGCTTCTCTATGTTTTTTCGACTGACATCAGACCTGAAGAGCAGAAATACGATAACTACAATAAGTAAGAACAATGCGGTAGAGAGTACCAGCAGCCTTATAAGAACACCTCTTTTGATCTCCTGGCCCAGGCTGAGCCACATATCACGCTGAGCCTCAAGATCCGTGTCTGCCCCATCGGTATAGAACCCGGCGCCAAGGATCCAGTTGTATTCCTTAATGAAAGCCATATATGAGGTCTTAATTCTATGTTCTGCATCCTCATCGTTGACAGGAATCACATACTGAAAAAAAACCGGCTCACCACCTTTACGTAAATCAGCTACGTGCGGCCGGAAATCAATATTCAGAATATCACTGAATTCCTGCAGACTCCGGCCCACTATCCAGGGATAATCAAGACTTATGATACAAATATCGTTTTCATCAAAAACAAAATATCCGTTAGCCGAATTCAGCCCTACAGTTCCAAAGGCAATCATATCGAAGATTTCCATCTTCAGCCTATCAGGAGGCAGAGGGGATGTCTTAACGGCATATTCGATACCCATTATAAACTGATCTATCGAGTCCTTTGCCTTATGACGTTCACGTTCTTCAAATCTTGAGAAGACAACATCAAGACCTCTATGCAGGTTTGTATTGATTGTTCTGTTCAGTGTAGTGATAACAAAGAAAACCATGAGAAAAATTATGAATAAAGAGAAGGAGAGAAAAATCAGCGGAGATAGTTTATGATTGAAAATCCTGGGTCTGCGTTTGTTTTCTTCTGTATCAGGCAATCCGGAGTACCTCGTTGTATATCATACAGATTAGCACATAATATGCATTTTTCCGGCATTTTTTTATCTACAGACATCACAGTTGCCGCAGGGTTGCTCGTCATCGAAGCCGAAATATGATTCAATTGCCTGCCGCCTGCAGGCTTCGCTTCTGAAATACTGAACTATTCCAAGCAGCTTTTTCTGATCACTAAGCAGTTTCTGCTCATGCTGTTCTTTACCGGTAATTTCTTCAGGCAAATTATCACTTATAACCTTTAGGGTTTTCTGTTCAAGACTGCCTTCGGTTACCCCGTACCGGGCAAAGAGGCTTAAGCCGGTGTCGAGACGGAAGTCAAAACGGTTTTTATAAAACAGTTCGTTCTCAAGAAACTCCCGCCCCAGTGACTGAATCTGCTGCTCTTTGGATTTAAGTACACCATGCATTTTTTTCAGAAAGTCCGGGTCGGGGTTGGACCATTTAATAAAATCCATATGAATACTTAAATCATCCTGAGAATAGAGCATCCTGCACAGGGCATTCTTTCCATCCCGCCCGGCCCGACCGATTTCCTGATAGTACGATTCCATACTCCCCGGAATTTCCGCATGAATGACATAACGCAGGTCGGGTTTATCAATTCCCATACCGAATGCATTGGTTGCAAGAACCAGAGAATTAGACGTCATAAAATGGTTCTGAACTTTTTTGCGTTGTTTGGGTGCAAGCTTTCCATGGTAGACAACATGGGGAATCCCGGCTGTATGAAGCATTTCTGAAAAGCTCTCAAGCGTTTTTATAAGCGCAAAATAAACAATCCCGCTGCCTTTAACGGTCTTGTAGACAGATGTTATATTCTTAAGCTTTTCACCGTCAGAGAAGCACTCCCGGGCTTCAAGCCTCAAATTGGGCCGCCTTATTCCCTGATGAAATATTTTCATTTCAGAGGATGAGAAACCAAGTGAACTTATAATATCCTGCTGTACCGGCGGTGTTGCAGTTGCTGTAAGCGCTATGGTAAGCGGGTTACCAAGCTCAGCCCTCACCTCACCCAGCCGGCTGTAATCGGGTCTGAAATCATGCCCCCACTGAGAAATACAGTGTGCCTCATCTACAGCAAATAATGAAATTCTTGCCCTTTTAACTGCAAACATGAAATCATGCTTGGTAAAACGCTCAGGAGTTATATAAAGAAACTTCAATTCGCCGTAGACGAAATCTTCAAGCCGCTTTTCCCTGTCCGCAGATGATACAGTCGAATTTATATAATCAGCCTTGATGCCTTTCTTCTTCAGAGCATCCACCTGATCCTTCATAAGTGAGATAAGCGGACTCACAACAAGAGTTCCGCCCTCAAAGATCAGCCCCGGAATCTGGTAGCACAGTGATTTGCCCGCACCGGTAGGCATCAGCACAAGCGAATGGGAGTCGGAGCCTGCAAGAAGCCTTGAGATAATTTTTTCCTGCATTCCCCGGAACTCTGAATAGCCGAAAAAGCGGTTTAATACATCTGATGGATTAGAACTCAAAATATTTCCTGTTGATTTAGTGGTCTGTTTTTTAATTATATGATGTTATACCCTTAATACAAGATGTTGAATACTGCCGGAACCCATAATCATTTCTAATATATTTCATAATTATAATTAATTTTACTAATCTCTTAATTTACTGCAAACTCATGCAGGGAGGTCAAAATGACACTATTAATGACAGTTCCTTTAATATTTATAAGCGCCGTAATGTCGGGCGCATTCAGTATGGGTGGGGGTGTTCTTGCGCTTGCAACATTCTCGCTTGTGCTTGATCCGTTAACGCTTATTCCATTTCACGGCTTTATACAGTTTTTCAGCAACCTAAGCCGGACTGTAATTTCACGCAGGAACATCTGTATCAAACCGGTAATAATGTTTGCAGCAGGAACTGCAGCCGGAGCTCTGACCGGACGCTTCTTTCTACTTAAGCTTTCCCCTGACTTCATGTCCATAATTTTCGCTGCAGGGATTATATTTTTCACCTGAAAAAAAACGAGGAAGGAGTCAGGAAGAAAGTTAAAAGCAAACTATGTGATTGCAGGAGGTGTGGCGGGATACTTTTCACTCATTTTCGGAGTAACCGGACCTCTTGTTGCCCCCTTCTTCCTTCATGATCCATATACAAGAGAGAAGCTGGTAGCAACAAAGTCAGCCTGCCAGATTTTCACTCACACCTTCAAGATTGGAGTTTTCATTACACTTGGGCAGGTAAGTCTGAGCATGCTGAAATCAGCCCTCCTGTTTCTGCCGGTTATAGTCTCCGGAAACTGGCTTGGACAGAAACTTCTTGGCAGGCTGCCGGAAAAAACATTCATGCTGATTATCAAAGTCATAATCACAATCCTGGCACTCAGGATGCTGGGCAAAGCTCTTTTATCAATTCTATAAAAACCCTGACAGCTGGAAAACGATATTGCTCCGGCAAGCAGAGCACTCCAATCAAATCCGGCTCACAGGCCGGTATGTAAGGTATCCCATATAAACTTTGTTTCTCAAGTTCATCTGCCACAGCATTTTCAGGCAGCAGCCCTGCTCCGGCACCGGATAAAATCATTTTTTTCATGATTTCCACTTGGTCCGCTTCCAGGACAACGTTCGGCGGATGTTTAAATGATGCAAAAAGTTCATCTGTCTTTATCCGGCTCTGCATTCCCGGTGCTGCAATTATAAAACTCCGTCCGCTTAGAAGCTCCTCCAGTGATCGGCCGCTGCCATCCGCTGCAGAGTTGAATATATCTTCTTTTGAAACAATCATATCCCGGCGCGCCTGCAGCTTTATTTTCTCTACTCCGGAGATTTCGGTTTTTGGAAGTATTCCAACTGCAAGATCGATATCTCCCTTAAGCAGTACTTTGGAGGCACCATCTGAAAATACAGTCCGGACAGTCAGTGCCACGCCCGGATAATTATTATGGAATTCATTGAGTATCGGCGGCAGAAAGTAGGCGGCGGTTATATGGCTGCTGCCTATTACAAGCGAGCCGGATTCAAGGCTTTCCCAGGCACGAAGCTCCTTCAGGGCCCTGTTCATATGATTTACAGAGAGAATCGACTGTTCGTAAAAAAGCCGCCCCGGCTTGGTCAGCCGGATGCTTCTTCCGTCGCGCAGAAACAGAAGGGTTCCAAGCTCATCTTCAAGCTGAGCAACAGACTGGCTTACCGCCGACTGTGTTCTGCCCAGTCTGTCGGCGGCTCTGGAAAAACTGAGTTCTTCAGCCACTGCAATGAAAACAGGAATCCTGTCGAGTATGATCATGTGAGTATTATAGCCTGTTTAAGCTCAAATCTGTATGCTGTATTTTGTGATCAGCTGAAAAGTTCCAGCTGCTCGAAATTTACCGGCCGGCGGTTGTCTGCAAGGGTCTTGGACATGTAGGCTGCATCAAGCTCAAGCTCATCGGTAAGCCGCTTCATCTGATCTTCGGTGATCAGATTCTCTTCGGAAAAAAGGTAAAGAAGAGCCTTTTCTGCAATACAGGGAACCTTCAGGCTGTTCATACAAATCGGGTTGGCAGGCTCAGCATCAAGGTAGTTTTCTTTGAGAATATTATAAAGCTGTGAGCGCTCAAGTTCATTTTTGATAGAGAACAGTTCCTGCTTAAGCGGATCGATGTTCCCGCGAGAGGCTTCCTCACCAAGCGGCTTTAAAATCAGAAAAGTGTAGTCCTTGCCCGGCAGGTAATGATGCTCATCACAGCGGGTGCAGTAGTTGGGCTCAAGAGGATTCTCTTTCTCGGTATCGCCGCCAATTACGATGAGCGGATCAAAATACAAAGCCGGACATTCCTTTCCGTCTATTTTGTAGTATCTGTATGTATAAAATGAATCAATTATGCAGTCTTCATGTTCGCAATAGGCTGTGAGAGTAAAAACGTCGGTTGCGGTTTCAAGCAGAAACCTTGCTGTTGCATTAAATATGTCACGGCGGAAGTTAAGAATAAGTGTCGGAAAGATAAAGTTCATTCCGTAATGCTCGGAATACCTGCTTACAAGATACGCAATTCTTTCATCATAGAACGAGGCTTCATCAATTATCCAGGTTCCGTGGTTAAGATGTTTTTCAATCATCTCTTCAAGTTCGAAAGAATTGCTTATCTTTGCAATGTTTCCGCCAAGACGTTCATAGCCGCCGCGGTAGGCAAGTGCATCTTCCGGATATTCCGGGAAGCGACCGCCGTCCAGTGCCGAACGGATAAAGAAAACCCTGCGGCGGTCCGAGTCGGCTGTTGTTGTAAGGTCGGCAACCTCTTCAGACTTTTTAAGGGCAATCTTTGAATCACGCCAGACCCTTGATGAGAACTCGGTCTTGCCCGAACCCATCGGTCCGATTACAAGAATCCGTCTTGAAGGTCTTGTAAAATCATGATGATTGTTCATGGTGTGAACATTAACTGCCGGGAATCCGATACTTTTAAGGAATCTCTCGGTTGCAGGGTTTTTTCGGTTATCTGCCAATCTCTACCTCATCAGTACCGGCATACTCAGCAAGAAACTCTAGAAGAATCTCCGCCTCATCCCTGCCGGAATCAAGTTTTTCAAGAAAGCTGTCGTACAGCTTTTTTATATAATCCATGACCTCGTCAGATCTGTCCAGTCCTTTCGGATCATCTTTAAACATTTCTGCAATGCTCCGTTCAGCCCATTTTTCACGGAAGCCGGGAAAAAGCGCAGTGTTCATGAAATAACCTGCAGGAATACAGTTTACGCTGTGCTGTTTTACAAGAAGCACCGATTCGATAATTTCGATGGAATTCTTGAATACCCAGTCGCGTTCAGCCTTATACTTTGAAGGGTCATCAGAATACTTTTCTATTAAAGCATCGGTCATGAAAGATGTGTAGGCACAGACCATTACGTGAAGGCTTGGAACACAGTGCAGATGAGGATCAAAAAGATGAATAACAATAAAATTGAAATCGGCAATCACACCCGGGCGGTTTGTAGTGGACTGGCACTTACTGTATACACGGCCGGCGTACTCATAAAGAAGCCCTATTTCATGCACAAATCTGGCAATATCATCGAGTGCATTGTTACCGAATTCCTTATAAAGCCATCCGGCTGATTTCATCCAGAATACGGTGAATGTATTGTAAAGGCCCACCCATCCGGGAACAAAGGGGATGGACTTATCAAGCGGATGATCGACATTCACAACCGGTCGGATTGACGGTTTAAGCACTGTCTGGAACTGCAGACCGAAAAAATTTATGAAAATCAGCTTTAAAGTTTTGCCCAGAGCCCTGCGAATCGCCGGTACAGATAGCGCGGATATCCATAAAAAAACGGGCGAAGTTTTCTGTATTCCGTTCAAGGAAGGTTTCATTTTTTTCATTCCATCAGTTTATAAACCGGCAGGCCCAAAAAATCAAGGGCGGGCCGCGCCATTGACTAAGGGCCCTGAGACTGTTATTTTCTAATTTATGATAGCAGAAAAACTTACTGAACCCGTTTTCTGGGCCCTTGCAGCGGTCGCATTGCTGAATATTACCCAGCGCAAGCACCAAAAGCATTGCCAGAAAAAGCGGATTGCCACAATTATCTGGGCCGGCCTTGTCTTTCTATTCTACGTAATTGTAATTCTAATAGCTGCAAAAGAGCAGCTTCCTGATTACCTCCTCATAGCCGGAGTGGGTATTGTCGCCATTATCGCGTACATTTTTAGAGCAAAAGCACTGCCCTGGAAACTTAAGTGTACATCCTGCGGTACAAAGCTTGATTTCAACCGTATCCTCTATTACGACTCAAACATGTGTTCCGAATGTGATCCTGATGAAGAGCCCGAGGAAGAACGAAAACCATCTTTTATGGATAAATTCCTGAAACCTCAGACTCCCGAGCCTCAGCCTGTGGAAGAAGAGGAAATCATAGTTCCGGACACTGTTGATGAGGTTGACTGGGATTCATGGAAATACAAGGAGCAGGCGGTAATCTGCTACATCAGAAGTGAAAAACAGATTCTTCTTATTAACAAGAAGACAGGCCTCGGCGCCGGCAAGGTAAACGCACCGGGCGGACGGATAGAACCGGGCGAAATGCCTTCAGAAGCAGCAATCCGGGAATGTCAGGAGGAAGTAGGACTCATACCGATCAATCCCGAAATGATGGGCGACCTTTTCTTTATTTTCAAAAACGGTCATTCCATCCGCGGCTTTGCTTTTACAGCAGAAGCCTATGAAGGAGAAATGGTCGAGACAGACGAAGCGGAACCCTTCTGGGCTGATGAAGAACGCCTTCCTTACGACAAGATGTGGGCTGATGATGCAGTCTGGCTGCCGGAAGTCCTTGCCGGAAAAAAGATATCAGGCAAATTTATCTTTGATGATGACACAATGCTCAGCGAAAAACTTGAAATAAAAGAGAAGTAATTTCAAAACTCAGAAAGTTTAGAAATTACCACCATAATGTAAATGAAGAAAATTTTACAATTTATTATTACATATGGAATTGTATGATTTTGTAAAATTTTGCTTCAAAGCACCTTTCAAAACTAACCGAGTCTTGAAAGATGCTCAAAGACTGACATAACGAATATGGAGAGAAGTATGTATCAGATTAAGACCTTGAACAACATTTCATCCAAGGGTATGGATCTTCTGGATATGAGCAGGTACGCAGTTGACAGCGGTTCCGAAACCGTTGACGGAATAATTCTGCGAAGCTACAAGATGCATGACATGGAGATCCCTGAAGGCCTTAAGGGTGTTGCCAGAGCCGGAGCGGGAACCAACAATATTCCTGTAAATGAATACACAGAAAAAGGTATTGTTGTTTTCAACACTCCCGGAGCAAACGCAAACAGCGTTAAAGAACTCGTGCTTATGGGCCTTTTCATATCATCCCGTAAGATTATCCGCGGTGTTGACTGGGTACAGAGCCTCGACAAGAGCGATGAAGTTTCAAAGCTCGTTGAAAAGGGAAAATCAGACTTTGCCGGTGCTGAAATTATGGGTAAGACCCTTGGAATTATCGGTCTTGGCGCAATTGGTGTTATGGTTGCAAATGATGCAGTATCGCTGGGTATGAACGTAATAGGCTTTGATCCATACATCTCCATTGATGCGGCTTGGGGACTTTCAAGATCAGTGCAGAGAGCTGCATCCATGGATCAGCTTCTTGCGAAATGCGACTATATCACTGTTCATGTCCCGCTTAACGATTCAACGAGAGGCCTGATAAACAGCGAAAGCATTGCAAAGATGAAGAAGGGCGTAAAGATCCTTAACTTTGCAAGAGGAGAACTTGTTGACAACAAGGCCCTGCTTGCAGCAATTGAATCCGGACAGGTTGATCGTTACGTTACCGACTTTCCGGACAAGGATGTAATCGGTGTCGAAAATATCATTCCTATTCCCCACCTCGGAGCGTCAACACCTGAAGCTGAGGAAAACTGTGCCATCATGGCGGTCAGACAGCTTTGTGACTACCTTGAAACAGGAAACATCAAGAACTCTGTTAACTATCCTGACTGCTCAATGCCGATGAACGGAGAGACCCGTATAGCTATAGGAAACAGAAATGTTCCCAATATGGTCGGACAGATTTCACACGTGATTGCCGAAAGCGGACTTAACATTGCCAACATGATCAACCGGAACAAGGGCGATCATGCCTATAACCTCATCGATATTGACGGTTCCGTGCCTGAAGATGTGATCGAGAAGATTAACGCCATTGACGGAATCATTTTTACAAGGATAATAGAAGCTAAATAGTTATGAAAAAAATAATCATTGTCGGTTTAACAGTACTCTCGATTTTTGTTTCCTTTGCCTGTGCAAACTCAAAGGAAAAGAACAGTTCGGATGCCGCCGGCGATACGAAAGACACCAATATTGAGGAGAAATACATGGATCTAAGCGACGGCCTTTACGCCGAAATAAGCACAAGCAAGGGCGATATCCTTCTTGAACTTGAATATAAAAAAACACCGATGACAGTAGCCAACTTTGTTGGGCTGGCAGAGGGAAAACTCGATAACACAAAGGGTGAAGAACCGTTTTACGACGGACTAAAATTTCACAGAGTTATTGATAATTTCATGATTCAGGGCGGAGACCCCAATGGTAACGGAACCGGCGGACCCGGTTATAAATTCCCTGATGAGTTTGATTCAAGCCTCAGACACAGCGGACCCGGAATCCTTTCAATGGCAAACAGCGGCCCCGGAACAAACGGCAGCCAGTTTTTTATCACACATGTTGAAACACCCTGGCTGAACGACAAGCACACTGTTTTCGGCCATGTTGTTGAAGGCCAGGACGTAGTTGATTCAATTGCCCAGGGAGATGTTATGGATAAAGTTACCATCATCAGAAAGGGTGCAGATGCCGAAGCCTTCAAGGCTGATCAGGAAACCTTTGACAAGTTTGTGAAAGATTCCGCTTCAAGAGCAGCTGCAAAACTTGAAGAAGCAAGAAAGGAAGAACTTGACCTGATTAAGAAAAACTGGCCGGATGCAGAAAAGACCGAGTCAGGACTTATGTACATTGTAAGACAGGAAGGCGACGGAAACGGCAGCCCGAAAATGGGAAGTACAGTTACCTGCCATTACGAGGGAACACTTCTTGACGGAACACTGTTTGACAGTTCGATAAAAAGAGGCGAGCCTATTGATTTCCAGATTGGTCAGGTTATCCAGGGATGGAATGAAGCCCTTATGAGCATGACCAAGGGTGAAAAGAGAACTCTCATCATCCCGCCTGAGCTGGGTTATGGTGAAAGAGGTTACCCCGGAGTAATCCCCGAGAATGCCTACCTTATTTTTGAAGTAGAGCTTATCGATTTTAAATAAACATGCTAAGGCTTCAGCCGGATGCAGACATGGAGACCGCCCTAAACCACAGGGCGGTTTTTTTATCGGCTTATCCGGTATTCCATGGGATAGTAGATTATGCCGTCCTTCTCTTCACGCCCGCCTGTCAGCTCAAAACCGAGCCTCTTATAAACCGGAAGTGCAAAGGGTGATGAATTAACTGTAATCTTTTTAACCTCAGGATGATGAGAGCGGATGTGCCTCAGGGAAAATGCAAAAAGCATTCTGCCTACTCCTCGGTTCTGATAGTCTTTGGAAACAAAGAAGGTCGTGAGATGGCTAATATCACGGAAAGCTGCCACACCGGCGAATATCTCCTCAACCCTTGCCGCGGCAAAAAAGCCCCCCTGCTCAAAGCGTTCGCTTACTGCAGCTTCCTCGAGGTATGAATAAAAGTGGCTGTTGCCCTCATCTGAGTAGTCGGGAGCAACAAACTCGTCATAAACGGTTCTAACAAGGCTGCAGAACTCCGGGATTTCCTCTTTTTTAATTCAGATATTTTTAATTCCATTCATAGACCCTATTAGAGATTTTACATATTGTCAATTTAAGCCTAAAAAAGACTTTGAAGCAAGCTTGTAAAATACGCGTTGTTAATGCAAAATAAACTAATGGCTAAAAGAAAAACCTATTTTGAATGCACATCATGCGGACACACCGAACCCAAGTGGCTGGGCAAGTGCCCGGGCTGCGGAACATGGAACAGCTTCATTGAGCTTGAACACGCAGCTTCACCCAAAACAAAGAACGCCTCATCATCCTCTGCCAGGACTGATTCAGGCAGAAGCGGGGGCCCCGTCAGGCTCAGCGGGATCTATACATCCGAGGGTGTAAGATTCTCATCCGGAACTGAAGAAACAGACAGAGTACTCGGCGGCGGGCTGATGAAGGGATCATCCGTGCTGGTAGGCGGGGAACCGGGAATCGGAAAGTCTACACTGATGCTTCAGATTTGCGACAAGGCCGCTGTTACCGGAAAGGTTCTCTACATTTCAGGGGAAGAATCTGCTTCACAGATTAAGATGAGGGCTGAGCGCCTTGGTATAAAACGCGACATAGAAGTACTGTGTGAGAGCGATTCAACTGTCATTCTCAAAACTATTGATAAAACCAGGCCGGCGCTTGTAATTACCGACTCTGTGCAGACTATGTTTAACCCGGATCTGGGGATGGTCGCCGGAACTGTAAACCAGATCAAGTTCTGTGCCTCTGAACTTATCGATCGGGCAAGACTCTACGGCTGTCCGGTTTTTCTTGTAGCCCATGTTACAAAAGAAGGCTCAATTGCCGGCCCCAAGGTGCTGGAACACATGGTCGATACGGTTCTCTACTTCGAGCACGGAGCCTCTGATGTCCGCCTATTGCGGGCAGTGAAGAACCGCTTCGGTTCAATCGATGAGCTGGGATTATTCCGGATGACGGCGAAGGGACTTGAGCAGATAGACGAACCGGCATCTCTGTTTCTGGTTAAACGCAAGGGCGAACAGCCTTCCGGAGCCTGCACTGCAGCCGTATATGAGGGGACCCGGGTGCTGATGGTTGAAATTCAGGCTCTTACAGTCCCGGCAAAGGGCGGTCTGTCGCGGGTGTTCTCGGATAAAATCGACCAGCGCAGAGTTTCAAGGGTGGCAGCGGTTCTGGAAAAAACACTGTCGCTGCGGTTTTCAGATCAGGATATTTATGTGAATGTAGCAGGCGGCATAAGGCTTGATGAACCTGGAACCGACTTAACGCTCGCACTGGCTCTGTATTCAGCAAGAACCGGCATCCAGGTCCCGGGAGGTACTGCCTGTGCCGGAGAGATAAGCCTTGCAGGTGAAATAATGCCGGTGCCCCACATTGAACGCAGGGCAAAGACAGCAGCCGAAATGGGCTTTAAAAACTTCATAAATCCGGAACTGACCTCGGATTTAAAGAAGTGTATTTCCGGCCTGTTCTCAGCCGGCGATAAGAGCGGTAAGGTAAGGCAGGGCCAGAAAGGTTCCAATGCTGCTGCCGACGCTTGAGAAAAAGAATACAAGCAGAATCTTTGTAAAGCGGTTGCTGTAAAAACCCTTGATGCTTGAAATATCTTCGTACAGATCCTCAAAATCCTTGACCCTAGGCTTACGTATCCAGGCCTGAAGCAGTCCGGAAACAATACCTACACCGATGGTAGGGTTCATGGAGGTAAAGGGCGCCGCAAGAAAACTGATTAAAACAACCAGCGGATGAGCCATCGCAACTATCGCGCCGATTGCGGCAAGTGAACCGTTAGCAAGAATCCAGACAAGGATCATCTTCAATCCCTGATGCATTCCCGAACGTATAAACCCGGAGGCTATAAGCGCCACAACAGCTACCGTAATCAGCCAGGGTATTTTTGAAACCCAGTTTTTTTTGGGTGGAACAGTACTTATCTCGGCAAGATCAGCCTCAGCTTCTTTTTTCTCCAGCATATCAAGCCAGGAAACGATACCGTCCATATGTCCGGCACCTACAACGGCAACGGTCTTTTCCTCTTTTTCATTGAAGATATTTGTAGCAATAAATCTGTCGCGCTCATCAATGAAGACTTCCTTGACTCCCGGAAGGTAGTCTGCCAGTTCATCCATCATTGTCTGGAGTGCAGAATTAGTTTTAAGATTTTCAAGTTCCTCTTCGGAAAGCTTCTCACTTGTAAAGGCTGAACCTATCAGCGCAGAGAGCATCTTCATCTTCTGAAAAAAACCGGACTTTGACCATGCTCTCCGCAGAGTTGTGGAAATATCGCGGTCAGAAAATGAAAACGGGATCTTCAGTTCAGTAGCTGTTTCGGCAGCAATAAGAATTTCACGGCCCTGAGTAGTTCCAACATCCATACCCAGACGGCGCTGATAGGATGAAAGTACAAGGCTTGCAAGCATCAGAAAAGCCTGCCCCTTCTTCAGCACCTGTCCTATGTTAAGACTGCTCCAGTCCTGGCCTTCTGTCAGGGTTTTATACCTCTGTGCATCCAGCTCTATGCAGACTCTGCCTGGAAGTTCATCACGGATGAGGTTTTCAACCTCTTTGATGCTTTCTTTTGAAATATGAGCTGTACCGCATAATATAATCTCCCGGTTACCGAGCTGTATTTTTCTGATAGTATCGCTGATTCGAGTTTCAGTCACATAGTACTCCTGTTTAAACTTCTAATAAAAAATAACCGGGCTGCCGCGACGGCAGCCATTTTACAATGAAGTTTATAAGCAAAGCTTAGTAATCTTCAAAATATTTTTCTATTTCCGCAGCCGCGATTTTAGCTTCATAAAAACCTGTCAGTTTTGTATCGCGGACCATGGCAAGGTAGCTGTAGGCTGCTGATTTCATATCCCTTATAAAATACAGCTCTGCGATGTAAAAGAGAAGCTTATTTCTGATATTAATATCCTCTTCTTCCTTTATCATACGCAGTGCATAGGTATCATAATTACTCTCACGGAATGAGCGGATCACATGATAGTAGATATTATCAACAGGAATATAGTCCAACGTCTTTTTTAGATAGTTTGCGGTCTTTGTCTTGTCACCCTGCCGCATCACAGCAAGTGAAGCCGCGGCAAGAAAGGCATATTCCTCAGGTTCGGCACGAAATGCTTTTTCAAAGGACTTCCGGCTCTCGTCCCAGTCTTCCGTTATGAACTGAATTGTGGCAAGTGAGCTGTATGCAAAGTAGTAATCCGGCTTCAGTTCAAGCAGTTTCCTGTAATCTGCAGCGGCCAGTTCAAGCTCGCCCATATCATCATAGATACCTGCGCGGAAAACATAGGAATAAAAGTTATCCGGATTAAGCTCGATTGCCTTTGTAAAATCATCAAGTGCACCCTGACGATCACTTATTTCACGAACCCTAAGACGTCCGCGATCGATATAGTGCCAGAAGTAGTCGGGCTCAAGGTTGATTGCTGAGGTCAAATCAGCTTCAGCCCCTTTGGAGTCTCCAAGGGCAGCTCTCACATTGCTTCGGTCAAGATATGTGAAAGGATTCCCCGGTTCAAGCTCAACAGCCAGATCAAGGTACTCCCTGGCTTTTTCATATTCTTCCTGCCTTACAAGCGTACTTCCGTAACCTGTAAGCGCAACTATATTATCCGGGTCCGAGGCAATTGCAGATTCAAAAAGCTCTCCGGCTTTTTTCAGTTTACCCTCTGAAAGATAAAGCGAACCGCGTATAGCAGAAGCGTCTGCGTTGGAAGGATTCGCCTCTATTGCTTTTTCAAGGAAGTCTTTTTCAGAATCAATATCACCGAAGATCCCCTTTACAAGCGCCATGTTAAGCAGGGCATCAGAGTTACCCGGCTCTTTTTCCAGCAGCTTTGCAAGGACTTCTTCAGCCTTTTCGTATTCGCCGTTCGCCATCAGAATACCGGCATATGCATTCAATGATTCAGCATCATCTGTCTTAATTTTTTCAAACTCATCTGCTGCAGCGGCAGTATCTCCAGCTTCCATCAGCTTCTGAATCTGCTCGTATGAAGGGGCTGTGTCCTCAGGTTTCTCAACCTGGCCTTTTTCAGGGACAGTCTGATCGGCCGTTCCCTTTTTCGGAAGGGTGTTGCAGGCACTTAGCATAAAAATCACTGCCGCAGCAGCACAGAACAGCCGGGCATAAACAGAGCAGAACTTCATACTTCCTCCATAAAGCTCTACTATATAAGATTATCCATGCTTGATAAAGGGTTGGAAATCCAGAGAGGAAAACATTCACTCACACCAGCTAAGCGGGGCAACATCCAGATCAACCCCGCAGTGTTCATGAATTACTTCAGCAAGATTATCCCACAATTCACGCCGTGGATGAGCAAGCATTACAGCATCCTGTTCGCCGTTTAGAAGCTGTTCCTGCAGAATTTCAGTTTTTTCTTCCGTCGGAAAAAACCGGATTCCGGGATACTGCGCTCAAACAGGGGATGCCCATGCTCATCTTCTAGTTTTCTCAGCTGGCCGCTGAGCGTAGGCTGGCTAACAAAGCAATTCTCCGAGGCAGAGCGGAACGTACCGTATTTCCGCTCATGAAAAGCAGGAGGAACTGATACAGAGGCTGCATCAGGAGACAGCGGAACTACCGATACAGTTCCGTCATTTACAATTCTCATAAATAATGGAACCTGCAGGAATTGTTTTTCTCGGTATTCCAAGCGGTCACGAGTTTCAAGCCTGATTCTGGCTATACTCAATGCGGACGGAAAGGGCAAATGGCCGGATGCTTCTATAACAGTCAGAGTCAAGAATCTGAACGTTCCAGCCTCTGTTACAACCTATGTCTCACTTTCATGCACAAACTGCCCCGATGTTGTTCAGGCCTTTAACCAGATCTGCCTTATGAATCCCGGCATCATTCATACTATGACAGTAGGAGATCTGGCCGGGGATGAAGTTGAGTCTCTGGGGATTCAGGGGGTTCCTGCAGTTTTTCATGAAAGGTCAATGATTCATTCAGGTAGAGCTTCATTCGGTGAACTTCTTTCCGCCCTTGAGGAAGAGTTCGGGTTCAGTGATACCGAGAAGGCTGCCGAGCATTCCGATTTTGCTGTCGCAGTAATCGGGGGAGGTCCGGCAGGCTGTGCTGCAGCAATATACTCTGTAAGAAAAGGGCTTAAAACAGCTATTATAATAGGAAGAATCGGATGGCAGGTTAATGATACCGCTGCCATGAATAAATTCGGAGAAATATTAATCGACACCCATGGACGGACCTCTGTTAAAGGAATATATGCAGCGGGCGATGTAACAACTGTACCTTATAAACAGATAGTGATAGCTATGGGAGAGGGTGCAAAGTCGGCGCTGACAGCATTTAACGATAGAATACGTTTATAAAAATTATTGCTTTTCGAAATCCCGGGCATTAAAATTCGGGTATGTGGAAGAATAAAAGTACATTCGGGTTTCTAATCCTGACATATTTTCTAATGTTATCAACAGCTGTGAATTTGTATTCGGATGACAACCGGCTCATCTTCAGGATTTCAGTTGAAAATACCGAATCACATGTACAGACAAAAGCAGTCAAAGCCTTTTCTGCCGAGCTGACTGAGGCATTTGAGAACCGTCTGGATGTAAGATTCTATCACTCGGCAGGCCTTTTCCGAGACAGCGAGGTGGTCCGTGCTTTAGCAAGGGGTGACCTGGAGATGGCAGCACCCGGAACCTGGCAGCTCGACAAATATGTTCCCGAAATCGGCTATCTGCTCATGCCTGATTTTTACGGAGCAGACAGTGACGATATAGACGCCTTTTTTGAGAAAGAAGGAGGCCGTGAGTTAATCAGGCGTATTGAATACGGCCTTGATGTAAAAATCCCGGGACTGTGGATGGATCTCGGTCCGGCTCATATATTCACAACAGATACTCAGATTACAGAAACCAAAGACTTCAGGAATCTCCGAATCAGGGTCGCGGGCGGCATAGCTAATAAAAAACGGGTTGAGATATTCGGAGCTGAAGGAATAATAATTCCATGGCCGGATCTGCAGCAGAGGATAAAAGATAAATCCATAGACGGACTTCTGACTACCTTTGAAACAATCCGGAGCGCGGAACTCTGGAATCTTGGAATCAGATATGCATACGCAGATAATGAATATTTCGCTCAGTATGTACCTCTTGTCTCAAGTTATTTCTGGAACCAGCTGTCTAATGAAGAAAAAAAGACCTTTACTGATATATGGAACCGCTCGGGCGCTTAACCAGAGGAAGGATGCGGAAAAGGCTCAGGAAGAAGCGATACATCTGGCACAAAGTAAGGGAATTACTGTCTATTTTCCTGATACCACAAAGAAATATGAGGCCTGGAGGCTCATTCTAATATAGAAAAGATGAAATATCAGAGGCTCTCAATATCGATCAGGACTTTCTGAAACTGGTGCAGGAAGTCCAAGAATGAAAAACATAATAAAGATACTTATTCCTCTGACTGTACTGATTCTAACAATACTGGTTATTATTTCAATCGGAAAGACAGGATACACTCAGCTTATTCATGAGGTGGAAACCGATACAGAATACCAGGCAACCCTGTTTGCAGAGAGGGCTAACCGGATTCTTGAAAATGCTGATATGCTTCTCAGACTTACCTCCGTCTCACTATCAGGGATCAAAACCCGGGACAATTCAATACCGCCGGCGTTAGAAAGACAGACAAGAAATGAGCTGCTGCTTTCACCGGAAATTGACTTTCTCGCAATTATCACGCCTGATATGCAGATACTATGGAAAAGTATCAACGCTCCTGATTACGGCCACAGTATATATTCTTCTGCTGCAGATATGCACATTAAAAAAGGATTGAAATTCAACATAGCTGTATCTGCATTTGATGCGGGAGATCCGGATACGATAATTCTGTCACGAACTGCTGTTTCAGAGAGCACTGTCACTGCAATTATTGTAATTGCTGTAAAAGCATCAAAACTGCTGCCATTCCAAAACGACCCGTATTTTCAGAATACCTTTTACCTTGGTCTTACAGACAGCAATTTTAAAACACTTGCAGATTCCGGCAAAGCAGTATCGGGAGACTCCGGTAATTTATATTCAGAAACTGCAAATGAAGTAACAGGCGGACTGAAACTTGAACACGGCAAGACCTGGGTATCTGCAAGGATTCAGACCAGAAGCTTTCCATTTTATGCAATAGCATATAATCGGTTCGACAGTGAAATAAAGGAAGTCAGAAACCGGATACTGGCTGTCAGTCTGATAATTTTCACCCTTTATATTCTAATAATTCTTACAAGTCTGTATATCCATCAGCAGAGGAAAAAGAAACATCTGCAGAAAGTTAATTCAGATCTGAATGAGCTAAACAAACAGAGAGAACTGCTGATAAAAGAAGTGCACCACAGAGTAAAGAATAATCTGAGTATGATAAGTTCGATCATCGGCCTGATAATCCAGAATGAAGGACCCTATACCGAGCAAACGCTTGAAAGTCTTTCACTTAGAATAGATGCTATCTCGGACATTCATGAGCGGCTGTACAACAGCGGCAGCCTGAATGACATCCCGCTTGAAGACTATATAAACGAGCTGGTGTCCAATACCCTTTCGGCAATATGCTGCTTTGAAGTTGAACTTAAGATAGATATTGACCCTGTTACGGTATCCGACAAAAAAGCCGGCTATTTGGGGATTCTTTTAACAGAGATTCTCACAAATGCAGTTAAGTATGGTTTAAAACCTGAAAGCACTCTTTTTGTTGAAGGAAAAACAAGCGGAGAGAAATACACTATAGTAGTTGAAAACAATGGAAATCCGTTTACCGGAAAAACAAAAGGACTGGGCAGCCTTCTTATCGAGGCAATGACCGCCCAGCTTGGAGCGGAAACACTCCTCGACACCTCAGAGGCTACCCGTTATACCATTACATTTCCGATTAATAATTCTCCTCTTCCGTGAGGCTTTTGGAAACATTGGCATTCTCGAATGATGCCATTTCACAGGCAGTCTTTACTCCAAGCTCTACCATGTATCCGCCTATTACTGCACCGGTACCCTCGCCCAGCCGCATATTAAAATCAACGATTGGCGACAGCTCCATTTTATCAAGCATTACCTTGTGACCGCGGACCTTTGACTTGTGTCCGGCAAAGAGGTATTCACTTACAGAATTATCAATAAGCCAGGCCATCAGCGCTCCGGCTGTTACCGGGAATCCGTCAATCACGCAGGCTATTCCCCGTCCCTTCATGCCGAGAATGAACCCGGCCATTACAGCCTGTTCAAAGCCTCCTACCTTCCGGATAATATCTTCCGCATCTTTGTACGGGGCGTGTTTTTCAACAGATTCAATAATTACCCTTCTTTTGTTATCAAGCATCTCATCGCTTATTCCGGTTCCCTTATCTATGATAAGTTCCGCCTCAAGGCCTCCGGCTATAGCCATGGCCGCGGCTGTAGTTGTATTGCTGATTCCAAGATCGCCGATTGCAACAAGCTGATATCCCGCATCCGCGGCCTGTTGAGCCAGCTTCCTGCCGTTTTCAAGACAGAGCGAAGCCTGCTCTGCGGTCATAGCTTCTGTTTCATGAAAGTTTGCGGAACCACTGCCCGCCCTGCAGTCAATAATCGAGGAATCGTCAACAGGAGTGAGTATTCCCGTATCCACTGCAACCACATCATATCCGCAGTTTTTTGCCAGCACGCTGATACCGGCCCCTCCGGCGGCGACATTTATCAGCATCTGATATGTCACCTCCTGCGGATACATCGACACACCCTCGGCATTTATTCCATGATCGCTTGCAAAAACATACACTGCCTTCTTATTCAAAACAGGCGGAACAGCCCCCTGTATCAGCGACATCTTCATCGCAAAATCTTCAAGATCTCCAAGACTCCCGACCGGCTTGGTCAGGTTATCAAGATGATGCTGCATTTTTTCTCTAAGCTGATTTTTGTCCATTATGCTGTATTATTCTCCCACTCTTATTTTCCGATATAATGATCCAGCCAGGCCGGTTCAATATTTGTACATTCAATTGCTGTATTTAAATCATCATAAACATTGATGATACACAGCCTTCCCTTCCCGACTATAAACTGCCAGCTGAAATTTCTGCTGCTTTCCGAACTTCCGATAGTCCCCGAAAGCGAGGACAGAATAGTTCGAATCGGGCCGCCATGGGTCACGACGAGGATGCTGCCGAATCGGTCATCCGTAATAATCTGCTGCCAGGCTTTCAGAACCCGCTGCTCGAAACCCTGCATTTTTTCGCCGCCCGGAGGAGCACTGCCGTAAGGATTTGAAATCCAGTCGCTGAACAGCCTGCCCCCGCAGGACTCAAGCTCAGCGTAGGAACGGTTCTCCCATTCGCCGAAGTTCATCTCACGCAGGTCTTCCATTTCAGTCTCAGGCATGCCTGTCAGCTTTAAATAGGGCTCAACAGTCTGCCGGCAGCGCAGCATAGGACTGCAGTAAACAGCGTCAAATCCGGCATCGGCCAGAAAGGGGGCAATATCAGAAGCCTTTTTCAGGCCGGTCTCTGAAAGTGAGACATCGCTTCCGCCTCCACAGTAATCGCTGCCGAGCCTGTCGCAGTGCCTCAGTAAAACTATCTTTTTCACATAAGCCCCGCAATAGCTGAAGCTGCAGTGAAGAAAACAAGAACTGCAAGTTCCGTCAGTTCAATCACCGAACCGTAAACATCACCGGTAAGACCTCCAAGAATCCCTGAAACCACTGCGGCATATATCATAATCACAAGCAGAGCCGATACGGATACTATCAGCCCGGTGATGCCGCAGGTAAGCAAGGCAATCAGGATGAAGGACAGTCCTGCTATTATCGGCTCTCTTTTTCTGCTGTTCTGCTTGAAAAATACACCCATCCCGGTTTCTCTTGCAGAAGGGAAGATCAATATTGCGAGCATTGTGCAGAATCTGCCTGCAGACGGAGCCAGCAGCAGAACCATCGGGTTCATGCTCAGAATCTCCATAATAAATACAGCCTTGAGCATCAGAAATACTACAAGAGCCAGCACACCAAATGCGCCGATCCTGCTGTCTTTCATTATTTCAAGCTTCCGTTCCCTGGTAAGGCCGCCTCCGAGCCCGTCGGTAAGATCGGACAGACCATCCAAATGAAGACCGCCAGTGATAATAACCCAGAGGGCTGTAATTATTACCGATGTAACGGTATGTGAAAAAAAGGATTCAGGAATCAAGGCGGCAGCATATAGGACTGCGCCGATGAGCAGCCCGGTAAACGGATAAAACACCGTTGCTCCGGCCACCGCTTTCATGTCTTCACCCTCTTTATAAGGAATCGGTATGACAGTAAGAAATCTAATAGCATAAATCAGGCGCTTCATTTAAGCCTCTGCGGAATTCCGGCGGTCATCAGATAAACCTCATCGGCGGCCGCGGCAATCATCTGGTGGCATATGCCGCTTATATCCTGAAATAAACCGCCCAGATATGTCGGTGCCACAAGACCGCTTTCAACCTGGTTTGAGATTATTATCAGCTGTGAATCAGAATCGGAGCTTCCGCAGGCCCTGATTATATTTTCGGTTTCAGCAGTTACCGCTGCCTGTGATTTCTGCCGATCCGGATCTTCGCCCAGCTGCATGATGATGTTAGTGGCAAGCATTGTGAAACAGTCAAAGATTACAGCAGAAGCTCCTGCAGCTGCTTTTTCAATAATTGATGACGGTCTAAGTGGCTCCTCAAATGTCAGCCATTCAGGCGGTCTTGACTGCCTGTGCTTTTTTATCCGGTCTTCCATCCCCTCATCAAGGGCCTTTGCGGTCGCAATGTATGAAACATTTTTTCCGGAGGTTTTCTGCGCATCAGCTCCAAGCTTCTGGGCAAAGCCGGTCTTCCCGGTTTTTGTTCCGCCCAGAATAAATATGAGTCTGCTCATATTAAAGCCCCTTTTAATTTATTCACCAGCAAACGGTTTTCATCTGCAGTTCTTACACCGAGCCTGATATATCCCGGCAGACCGAAGGAAGTGCAGTCCCGAACCATTATTTTTTGTTCAAGCAGCTTATCGATTATCCGGATGCTGTCTGCAGCACCGCCGGGACATTCGCACAGAATAAAATTTGCGGCGGAGGGAATTATCCGAAATTCCAGCTCTGACAGACCCGCCTCGAGTACATTTTTTTCCCCAAGTAGTTTTTTCCACTGCTGCTCATATTCTGCTGCTGAATCAAATGCCGCAATACCTGCAACAGCCGCGACGGCGTTCACACTCCAGGGCGGTTTAACAGCATTCAGGGCTGTGGTAATCTCAGCCGGTGCGATAACATAACCCAGCCGAAGCCCGGGCAGTGAATAATCCTTTGTCATCGATCTTAAAACAACGCAGTCATTGCCCGAAAAACTGAAGCGCTTAGCTTCAGCAGCAAAGTTCATATAGGCTTCATCAATAACAAGCAGAGTCCCTGCAGATACGCAGGCTTCATATATGGACTGCATCTGCTTTGCATCTATCAGCCTCCCTGTGGGATTATTCGGATTGCAGAGCCATAGTATTTCAGGCTGATATTCAGCGACACGTGAGCAGAGATGCCTGGTATCCGGAATAAAATCATGCCGGTCATCAGACCATAGAGTTTCAACAGCAGCACCGGTCATCCTGCTACAGGCCTCATATTCAGAATATGCAGGCCCGCAAACCAGTACCCTGGAGGTCTTATCAAGCATAAGATATGAAAGAAAGAATACAGCCTGACTGATTCCGTTAAATGCGGAAACCCTGTTCACCCGTGTATTGTGAGCTTCAGCCGCCCTTTTGCAGAAAGACTCAGCAGATCTTTCAGTATAAGAGAAAAAGACCTCATCATGCAAAACTCTTGCAGCGGCATCCCGAACAGACTCAGGAACCGGATAGGGATTGAGGCTGACAGAGAAGTCAGTATAACTGCTGTAAGCAGGACTTTCTAAATCATCCGCACCGGGGCCCGGACCACCGTGTATTACCGGAGCAGCTGGAATCAGGGGCTTGAACCGTGATTTATAATCCATGGATAAGGACTCCAATACCAGCAAGAAAAACAGTAATCAGAAAAAGGGAAACAGAACTGAACCATAAAGCTGATGTGATATCGGCAGGAGCCGGAGCCCGGCCCTGTTCATTAAGGATATAATACCCTGATTTTTCCAGCTTTATATCCAGGATGACCGCCATTGCAGCCATCGTATGCCCCGCATTGGGACTGTCGGTAAGCGCTGCTGATTTTCGTATCAGCTTCAGCGAGTCATGCCCGAGCTTTCGGGAAATCAGACCGCAAAGAATAAGGGATCCTGCTGTAAGCCTGGCCGGAATAAAATTAAGCACATCATCAAGCCGTGCCGCAAACTTGCCGCCCCATTCGTAATCATCCCTTCGGTATCCAATCATCGCGTCGCAGGTATTAACTGCCCGGTAGGCCCAGGCCCCGGGAAGCCCGGCAAGCACATAAAAAAGAACCGGGGATGTAAAACTGTCGGTTAGATTCTCTGTTACAGATTCAATTACCGCGGCGCTTATCCCTGAAGAATCAAGATTTTCAGTAGAACGGCTAACCAGATGACGTGAAGTCTGAATTCTGGCGTTCTCAAGCTTGTCTTTTACAAGAAGACCGCGTATTTCAATTGCAGCCCGGAACAAGCCTCTTATCGAAAAGGATAACTTCAAAAAAAGCACTGTTAAAACAAGACCTGGTATATACGGGAAAAAATGTACCAGCCAGGCAGCAATAAACACAGTAAGTGAGGCTGCAATGGTAAGCAGAATACCATACAGAAATAAAAATCTGTTCCGACCGGTCGGCCGCCTCTCCCAGATCCTGCTGATCAGATTTCCAGTCCATGCAACCGGATGATAACGGTTGGGCAGTTCACCCATAAAAATATCAAGTATTATAGCTGAAAGAACAATTATTACAGTCACAGTCCGATTATCCTTTCCAGAAACTTTATGTCAATAGACTCTTCCACAGTATCAGCAATCCTGTCCAGTTCAAGATCTCTGCGTTCCTTAAGACTGGTGCCGGTACCGGTGGCTGTCCATCCAAGTGATTCAAGCCAGCCCCGCCTAAACTCCGGCTCATCAAAGATTCCGTGAATATAGGTGCCCCATACACTGCCGTTTTCAGACACGAAGCCATCGCTGTTTCCAGCCGAATCTTCAGCAAAGGCTGAACCGGTATTTTCTGTAATAGTCTGTCCCATGTGGATCTCATATCCTTCTACCGGCAAGCCCTGCAGTTTGCTCATAGGGCCTGGAGAGGTTTTTACCTTACCTTTAAACTGTACAGTCTTTTTTTCAGGGCTGAAAACGGTCTTTACCGGAAGAAGTCCCATGCCTTCGTAATCACCTGCAGGCCCCTCGGAAGCTTCGGGATCGGATATTACTTTTCCCAGCATCTGGTAGCCGCCGCAGATACCCGCAACAGCAGTTCCGTTTTCGGCAAGTCTGCGTACAAGTGCGGCAAATCCTGTTTTATGCATCCACTTAAGATCCTCAACCGTCATCTTGGTTCCCGGAATTATTACAGCAGCCGGATTCCCAAGCTCACCCGGGCGCTCGACAAACCTCAATCGTATACCCTCTTCCATCTGGAATGGGTCAAAATCATCGTAGTTTGATATGTGGGGAAGCATGATTACCGCAATATCGGTACCGCCCTCTCCGAAGGAACGGTTGTCCTGCAGGTAGACCGAATCCTCCCGGGCAAGGACAATGTCTTTCATGTAGGGAATCACACCAAGCGTCGGCCGGCCGTCGGTTAGATCCGCGAGCATATCAAGCCCCGGATTAAGCAGGCTCTGGTCTCCCCGGAACTTGTTGATAAGAAATCCCTTTATACGCTCCTGCTCGGAGGGGTCAAGAAGCTTTACCGTCCCATACAGTGAAGCGAAGACCCCGCCGCGATCAATATCTGCGGCAAGCAGAACAGGTGCATCAAGATATGCTGCTACCCTCATGTTAACAATTTCATCCTGCTTCAGGTTAATCTCGGCAGGACTTCCCGCACCTTCGGCAATTAAAAGATCGTGTGCGGATGATATTTGATCGATAACCGAAGAGACTTCGTTCCAAAGTACAGTCTTTGCCGCATAGTAATCACCGGCTTTCAGAACCTTCCATGGCCTGCCCATAAGCACAACCTGGGATTCTCCATGAGACTGTGGTTTTAGCAGCACTGGGTTCATCAGAACCGAAGGCTCTTTATATGAGGCTGCCGCCTGAACAGCCTGAGCACGGCCAATCTCATGACCATCGGCCGTAGCAAAGGAATTAAGAGCCATGTTCTGGCTTTTAAAGGGAAATACATCCACACCGCGGCGGGCAAAAATTCGGCAAAGCGCCGCAACAAGAAATGATTTGCCTGCGTCTGATGTGGTGCCCTGTATCATGAGAGATTTACCCATGATACAAGACTATATTCTGTTTGAAATAGACTCAATAAATATTTTGTGTTTCTTTATGATATTCTTGATGTATCACCGAAACTTTTAATCTGTCCACCCAGCAACAACCTTTTCTCCTGTTGTCAAAAAAGTTGCTTTCAATGAAGTTATTACAGTGTCATAAGAAACTATTAAAACTATCCTGTCATCAGATATTTCTCCGACAACATCGCTGTCCAGAGCATAATTATAACCACAAATAAACGATAGATAGTTTTTTCCTATTTTTCTCCAATACTTTTACCATTACTGGAAATTTAATGTCAACCCGGAAATTAATCGTACGGATTTATAAATCCGTACGATTTTTAAGAAAAAGTCACACTTGAATTATTTTAATAAGCAACGTATACTCTAACTAGTCAGACTAGTTTTTCCCAATGGAGGATGACATGAAAACCTGGCAGCTGCAGGAAGCAAAAAGCAAACTAAGCGAGGTTATAAACCTTGCAGTAAGTGAATCTCCACAGCTTATTACCAGAAGCGGAAAACCAATAGCTTACATTGTTTCAGCCGCAACATACGAAAGAGAGCACAAACAATCCATACTGGAGGTTCTACTATCCAGTCCACACAAACATGTCGAACTCAATATTGAGCGGGCTTCAGATCTACCGAGAGATATAGAATTATGAAGTTCCTTCTTGACACAAACGTCCTTTCCGAGTTAAGAAAACCCTCCCCATCTATTCAGGTCCTTGATTGGTTCTCTTCTGTCTCAGAAGAACATCTCTTTATATCCTCAATTACTCTGGGTGAAATAAATTGCGGAATAAACAAACTTGATGAAGGGAAAAGAAAAAACGACTTAATCACGTGGCTAAACAAGGTAGAAGAATCCTTCAAATATCAAACTTTTCCTATCGAATCAAATATCGCTCTAAAATGGGGCGAGTTAACTGCTTCAGTTTCAAAAAAAGGAATAGCCCTCCCTGCCTTAGACGGGTTGATTGCCGCAACTGCATATATTCATGGCGCAATTCTTGTCACAAGAAATACAAAAGACTTTGACTTCATTCCCATCCAGATTTTAAATCCATGGCTGTGAAGAACCCTTTCTGAAGAGATCGAGGATGGTTCCTCTATCAATCGGTCGTTGAGTATATTGGCCATAAAAGATATGGTCTATATCATCCTAAGCTTTTGACACATCTTTCTATAATCTTAAATACTCTATTGTCCTCTCAGGTACTCGAATAGTTTTTTCTTTTTGCTCTTTGACAGAACCAATCTCACCTGAGTTTTTAACAGCTTTGGTAATGAGTATTCCTCTATCCTCCCAAAGAACATCACCCCATTTTAAAGCCCTTAACTCCCCTGAACGCATACCGGATGAGACCATCATGAACATGAGAGTAAGATATCTCTGCTCATCCCATATCGCCAATGCATCTTCAAGTTTTATGGGGAAAAGTTTCGCTATTTCAGCTACAGATAATTAATCACGTGGTTTTTTAGGCTTCTTATTAAGAGATTCAACCTTCTGCAAAGGACTGAGAGGGATTTCACCTACACGGACAGCTTCATTAAGAATTTGCTTCATTACAATGGTAATTCCGTTTTGGGTTGAGTTGGAGATGTTTAATGACAACCGCCAGTCTTCAAAATGAACTGGTGTAATCTCATTAAGAGGAGTGTTTCTAAACTCTGGCATAATGTAATTCTGTAGCTGTCCATGTTTAATCTTTCGAGAAACTATTGAGCTCGCTCGTCGATATGGAACTGAATCTATAGATGATGGAGCCAGAAAAGTGATTATCGACTTTGATGCCTGCAGTACCGCGAAAGAAGATGGAATCAACCTCTTCCCTTTCTACGCAACAACAATTGTCGTATCGATGGATAATGTCTTAAAACAGCCTATCTTAAAGATGTTGAGTAACCAGTTAAAGCAGGAAGAACAGCTCTCCCTGCTCATAATCAATATAATCCTTATCGTATGTGATAGAAAAAATCTTAAAACTAACTCCCTACAGAGCAGTAATGTGGTAATATTTCCATATTAAAAATAAGGAGCTTGTTTGACCATCCCCAAAACACCGAAAGGCCTATCATCCAGAATCACCAAGATCCGCTCCCAGCTCTCATCCTTCAAACGAGAATATGGTTTCATAGATGACGGAAGCGGTGCCAGGTACTATCTATTCTACCTCTACTTCCTTCTGGGTGATAACCGCCGGTCTTCTGAGTACATCCGCTGGTTTGAGAAAGAATTCCCGGATGATGCCAATGAACCAACTCAACTTCTCTGCTGGGCGTTTATATTACATAGAGGGGGAAAGGATGGAGAGCGTAAACTGGCAGAAACAATGCTCTCTAATATATATTTACTCCCCCATATTCTTGGCGGTAGAATGGCAAAAGCCGATATGTGGCATTCATGTTCAGATGAAGATCCTGAATATCTTGAATGGGTACCAGCAGAAATTATTGAAGCTATCACTACTGAAGATAAGACTTGGATTGAGGAGCAATACTTCTCGGATTCATTTCAGAAAGTTCTAAAGCGCCATATAGAAATCAATCATGAATTGCTAATAACTCCTCCGGGAGAAGAACGAAGTGCGTTAGTTAAAGAAGCGCATTCTCTTCTGGATGAATAGCGGTAATGTGGAAGGATTTCAATATTCAGAGAAGTAAATGGAGAAGTGATGAAATCATTATTAAATAGAATAATACTGAAATCTTTTATATTTCTTTTAATAATTTATCTCAGTTTCCTCTTCAGGAATTATAGTATTACGCTAGCTAATTTTAAAAACAAAGTCAGCAAGGGTATCTACATCAGTATATCTAAAATCATAGATTTATTGATTACTACTTTCTTACTTTGGATGACATTTATTATCCCCTATCCATGTTACTTCTATTCATTAGGTTTCCTTAGTCTATATATTGTGAATGGTATTTTCTTAGTATTCATGATTCTTCGACTCATATTAAATATTTCAAGTCCAGAACGACACTCTTCATATGAATTAAAATTTATAGAGAAAAGACTAAAGATCAGTTTAAGAATTATTGAAATTAAAAAACATAGATCCCAACGTAAAAGTTTGGGTATAGATAGATTGCTTGAACATTTTAACTACGAAAGAACCGTCCAATACTCAATGAGCAAAGAAACAGAAATGACTCAAAGAATCAAAATCAATAAGCCAGGGTTATATAAAAATAGATACCTACAGCTATATATATTCTTACTATTTAACCATAACAGATATAGTATATCTTTTTATGATTTTAACAGCATATCAATATTTACAAAAAACCATGTATTGTTGAATTTAAAAACAGACAATAATAGTATTACTATTTTAAAATGGCTGAATAAATGTTTTAAAAAATTAAAAAGTAGAAGAAGCTTACAATATGACCTGATTATGTTATTAAAGAGCTTAGGGGATCTAATTAAAGATTCTGTAAAGAATCGTCTTGACTATGCAGGCCTTCCGAATTTAAGTCTTTTTTTGATGATATCGGAATGACATCGCTTGTAATCTTCTGGAACTCCAGCAGCCCGATAAAAGGAAACTGGTTTATTACACCAAGAGGGTATGAGGTATGACAGACAACAGCTATAAATTTTTTGCGAATAAGGATTGCAAATACTACCCATGCCACAAGGGAATAGAAGAGATGAACTGCCTCTTCTGTTTCTGCCCACTTTACCTTATTAAAGACTGCGGCGGTAATTACAAGCTAACAGACAGGGGAATCAAGGACTGCACAAACTGCATCAAACCCCACATTCCTGAGAATTATGACCTTATAATTTCAAAACTTAAGGAAGGAAAATAATTACAATTTCCTCCTGTATTAGTTATATACGGTGCAGAAGTTTGATAATAAACTTCAGACAATTGAACAACAACCGTTCACAGCAGCCGCTCGGCGGCCTTAAATAGGGACCAGATTTGAATCCGGGACGGTTCCGCCATTGTATTTGTGCCGGAAGAATGTCTAAAGACATTCTTATTAAGGTATTGCACCTTAACCCCTATCTGAGAACCTTTCCTCTTACAGTACCTGGGGGTGTCCGGGATTCTCACCCGGTTCCCTTTTAAGCCCTCTCGGGCACCTGAAGTATATATATTTAATTACATAATTAAATAAAAAGACTGTAATATTTTGTGATGTTTTATTTTTCACCGGAATAATTTTATATTTTCACTTGATATCCCGGGGAACTATGAACTTATCATCGAGAAACCTATATCATTATATTAATTATCAGATTATTTTATTGAACAATATAAAAACTATTATATAATTTTAAGTAGAGGCCAAGATGGAACAAAATCCCGATTTGACATTGCGCAAGTTTCTTGCACCCGAAATCGTTTTCGGTCCGGGAGCTAGAAAACTGGCCGGACAGTACACACAGAACCTGGGACTCAAAAAAGTACTCATTGTAAGCGATCATGGCGTAGCCAGAGCGGGGTGGACCAGCGAACTCATTAATCTGCTCAACAAAGAAAGCGTGGAAACAGAAGTTTTTCTGAATGTCACCCCGAACCCGAAAGATCACGAAGCGATCAAGGGAGCAGAAATCTACCGCAGCACAGGCTGTGAGGGCATTATAGCAATCGGCGGTGGAAGTCCCATGGATTGTGCTAAAATAATTGGGCTTCTGGCAGCTAATCCGGGCAATCCTATGGACTATATGGGAATAGATCAAATACCCGACCCAGGCCCCCCGATGATATGTATACCAACTACAGCCGGATCATCTGCCGATGTATCACAGTTTGCGATCCTTACAGATACCGAGAAAAGAGTTAAAGTTGCATTTGTAAGCAAACTGCTTGTACCTGACGTTGCCCTCATCGATCCTGAAACAACAATCTCAATGGATAAATCTCTTACTTCGGCAACTGTTCTCGACGCACTGACCCATGCTTTTGAAGCATATGTCTCCAAAGCACATTCTCCAATCACCGACATTCACGCTGCGGAAGCAGTTAAAATAATTCTTAAAGACCTTATACCATGCCTTGACAATCCTGAAGATATTGAGATTAGAAGCAGACTGATGCGGGCAAGTATGGAGGCAGGGCTGGCTTTCTCCAACACCAGCCTCGGCGCTGTTCATGCCCTGGCACACAGCCTTGGAGGCTACCTTAATGCTCCGCATGGCGAATGCAATGCTGTACTCTTATCCACGGTAATAAAGTACAACTGGCCGAAAGCCTCAGAGAGGTATATCCGGCTGATGGAAATGTCAGGAATTCTAATTAATGACAAAAAATCCTCATCCGGAGTCACAACCGCGCTCAACAAGTTGATAGAAGATGCTGTTGTGGATGAGGAACCTTTTAAGACCATAACTGAGACAGATATTGAAAGTATGGCCTCTCGCGCCATAAACGATCCATGCCTGCTCACCAACCCGAGAGAATGCAGCGAAACTGATTTGAAGGAGCTTTATGAGCAGGCCTTTGGATGAAATAAGAGATGAATCTTTCAATTCTGTCATAGGACTGGGATCATCATCGATAAGAAAAAGTTATTACCCCGGGCTCAAACGCTTCCGAGCTCTTCTGGATCAGAGTTCAGAAGGAATTATTCTGGCGACACATCCTGAGGGCGGAATAATAGATATGAATGATACCGCACGTGAATATTCCAAATCACTGATTGAGACAGAAATAAAAACAATCTTTGAACTTTTCAAAGATAAACCAGAACTTATTCAGGCTCTAAAAAACGACTATACTTCATACAGCATCAGTTATCATCCAAAAAAATTATCAAAAGACCTCTACCTTGACATATCATGCAGAAAAGTAAACTTTGAAAACAGGGATTATACAGTACTGATAATGCACGATGTGACAGAAAAAGAACAGCTTCTTATGGCGCTTAAACAGTCGCTTGATGAAAAAAACGTTCTTCTCAAGGAAGTACATCATCGCGTAAAAAACAATCTGCAGCTTGTAAACAGCCTCATCAATCTTCAGGATCAGTCACAAAATCACAATGAAGAAATGGAACAGTTCATAAACGATCTCAGGACTCGAATCCTTTCCATGGCATTGGTACACGAACAGCTTTATATTTCTGATGATATGAACCGTATAAATATGCCTGAATACATTCACTCTCTTACTGAATCTATCAGAAGTACTATTCCCGGAAGCGCGTCAAATGTTGAAATGTTTCTTGATGTAGATGACATCGGTGTTTCTGTAGATAATGCTATTCCACTTGGATTAATGCTTAATGAAATGATTACCAATTCATTCAAGCATGCATTTCCTGACAGAAAGAAAGGGAGAATTGAAATTCATCTTAAAAATAACGGAAATGAACTCGAAATAACCTTTCAGAACAATGGAATCCCATTCCCAGCAGACTTCAGCATGGAAAGTTCCGGGACATTGGGAACAGCTTTGATATCTTCACTTGTGCTTCAGCTCAATGCTGAAATGGAGTTCAGCGGAACTGACGGAGCTTTTTACTCAATCAAAAAAATAAAATCATAAGAGCAAAGCCGATAAACATTATTCCAGTCAGCAGTTTTACAGTTCCAAGGTGTGCCTGAAAAATACCTGTTATTTTTTTTGATGTAACACCTATATAAACAACAGCAAAAACAGCGGCAAGCGGAATAATAAAAGCAATATTATAAACAGCAAGCAGTCCCCAGCCTTCATGAGCGTTTCCGGTCTGAATCATATAAGTGATGGTTGGAAAATAGATTTGCCCCGTACAACCAAGTTCAAAGACTGAAACGAGCATTCCCATAAGGATGGAACTTCCGGCTATTGCGGCTGATTTTGAATACGTCCTTATCGATGAGTGTATTTTCTTTTTCATATAATCAGGGAGCTGAAGAATGATATCCTTTGATTTCCCTCTTTTTATAACCGAGTAATCATAAAAACTTAAGCCCGCAAAGACAATAAGAACAGCAAGCAGAAGCCACCTGATTATTGTACTGATAACAGAGAAGGACCCTGCAATCCGGATTACTCTGAAAAATCCAAGACCTATAAGATAATATGTAACAAAAACAGCGAGAGTAAAGAAAAGCCCTATCAAAAGGGTTTCCTTACGGCTTCGGCCGGCAACACTCAGCGCGCTCAGCAGAAAAATTAAAGTGGTAAAAGCGCAGGGGTTAACCCCGTCAAGAAGCCCTGCGGCGAATACCGCGACTAGGGTTATCCCCTCTGATGCAGATGCAGACCTCTTCTCACCGGAGGGGACCGCTACAGGGTCCCCGGAAAAGTCGCCTGAAACCAGTCTGGCATACTCTTCCCGTATTGCATCCTCCCCCTGAAAAACGCCGTTAACCGAAATAAGTACCGGAACTGCATCAAGCCGGACGCCGTAATCATCCAGCAGCTGCGACATCAGTTCATAATTCTCAGCACCTGTGATATCACGGAGCGTAATTGGAATTTCAGATTCAGAAATAAACTTGTTACAGCTCCTGCATCCGGCGGTATAAAAATAAACCGGAAGTTCAGCATCTGAGGGTTCCGGATCAATTACCGCTTCTGATTCAGAGGCGGAAACCTCAGCCCCGACCCCTGCGACAGAACCCGAGACAACAAAAAAACCTTTTGGAAGTTCAGGCAGATTCGTCCTTACAATAATCAGCTTTTCAAACTCCCCGGAATCATCTGAACTGTCAAAATATATTGTGAACGAAGCTGTAATCTCCGGTGCAATCTCAAGGAAGTCAGGAGCTATCGAAACACAGCTGCAGGTACTGATTAATTCGACTTCCACAGCAGTCCCTGATTTATTTAAAACCTCGACCGTTTTTTCTGTAACAATTCCGGCTTCGAGCTCACCTGTGTTCCATTCTGTAATACTGAACTCCAGACCGCTGTCCGCAAATACAGAAAACACTGCAGCAAATGCGGTAAAAACGAGAGTAATAATAAGTTTCTTAAAGGAAATTTCAGCCATTTTTGAGATTCTTAATCAGTTCTTTTTTATATTCATCAAATGCTTTTTCAACACCCGGATCCTGAGGATCCACTTTATAATTAAAATATCTGAAGCTGTGTTCAGTAGATCTGATTTTTCCAAACCGGACATCGAAATCAATACGGCCGACCCTGTTGCCCTCTTCTCCCGGAGACAGAAGCATACGGTTACCGTCGGCCTTCTCATAAAGCATCTGATCATGGGCAGCAAGAACCGCGTCCCAGCCGTTCTGTATATTAAAGAGAGCCTCGGCATCATCTATATGTCCGTGGTAAAGCAGGATTTTAATATCAGCATCATCCATCATTTCCTGCATAACAGCTGCTGTTTCTGCAGGATCGTTTATTTTAAGCCTTGATTTTACTTCATCAGGATAGAAGTAGAAAACAGAAGAAGAAGTCACCGAAGCTATTCCGATTTTTACACCCTTACGGTTATAAATCACTGGTTCCGGAGTTATCATTCTCCCGTCGAGAACTATATTGTTGGAAATATAGTCTGTTGTTCGGGAGTTCTGTTTGAAAAAATCAACTCCGGAAGCAAACTCCTGATCACCGGCAGCAACCAGATCATAGCCTATATCCTTATATAGTTTCATCATCGTTGCAGAAAGCAGGTTATCAACCCTGGCATCAAGAACATCACCAAGATCAACAACAACTGAATTTGAATGATCTATTGTCCTCAGAAGAGTCGCAGATGATGACAATCCGCCCTTCGGAACCCCCTTGCATTCACAGCCGATCAGATTGCCGTTTAATGATGCTGTAAAGAACACAGAGACAGTTTCTGCAAATACCGGTACCGACAAAAAGCCCGAAACCAGTATCAGAATAAAAAGAGAGGTTTTAAGCGGTTTTCTAACCGTCAAGCGCTTCACTGAGTATACTCCGTAAAGTTTCAACATCCTCTTCATGATAACCCACAGTTTTAAATACAATTTCCCCTTCGGGATTAATAAGAAACAAGGTAGGCAGAGCTTCAACACCGAATGCCTGAACCGATTTCTGATACTTGTCAATCAGCACAGTTACAGGGGTAGGACGTTCTGCAAAGAAAGGCTTAACAATATCGAGTCCTTCCTTGTCGGTTGCCATAAGAATCACCTTAAAGTCTCTGTCCGAATATTCGTTATATAATTCTTCTATATGAGGCAGTTCTTCATTACAGTTTTCACACCATGTTGCATAAAAATCAACAAGAACCCAGCCTGTGAAATAGATCTTCTTTGAAAAAGCATAATTCTTATTAATATCCGGCAGAACAAAGGCCGGGGCCTGTTCGCCTGTTTCGGCAGAAAAGACCGGTGCCGCGGCAGCAATAAAGATTACAGCAGTTAATATAAGTATAATTCTCTTCTTCATATTCAAATGATAACACTAAAAAGAAGCTGATTCAATTCGAATTCTGCAATCCTGCACTTTTCGCCTATTGACCGATAATAAAAAAGCGGTTAGTCTTTTTATCAGGATAACAGAGATATGAATCCGGTAAAAGCTGCCGTTTCAGCGGTCACAGTCCTAAACGTACTCATTAACGTTCTAGTTAACGTCGTCGTGGTCAGTGTGGTCGTCAGAAACTCATTTAGAGCCGGAAGCAGCTGTTAGAAGCTATTTAGCAAATACAAGCCTGTTGACGGTCGGTCAGCAGGCTTTTTTTTTGCCGAAATTGATTCGGAAATTCTGACAATTTCTGTAAAACAAAGCCGGAGGTAAATTGATTTGGATAATGAAAAGAAAAAGAAGCATCATAAAACGGGCGCCGGAGCAGTTTTAAAGGCTCTTGAGAAAGAAGGGGCTGAAATAATTTTCGGGTACCCCGGAGGCGCAACTCTTCCAATTTATGACGAACTGGATCATTCCAGTATAAGGCATGTCCTTTGCCGGCATGAACAGGGTGGAGCACACATGGCAGACGGATATGCCAGGGCAACGGGAAAGCCCGGATTATGTATGGCAACCAGTGGACCGGGAGCAACAAACCTGGTTACCGGACTGGCAACAGCCTTCATGGATTCAGCTCCGGTTGTGGCAATTACCGGGCAGGTTCCAAAAACTATGATTGGAAACGATGCATTCCAGGAAGTCGATATTACCGGAATTACAATTCCGGTAACCAAGCACAATTACCTGGTGTCAGAACCTGAAGACCTTGAATATACAGTAAGTGAGGCCTTTTACCTGGCATCAACAGGCAGAAAGGGGCCTATTCTTGTCGATATACCTAAGGATGTGCTAGCAACCGAAATTGACACATCAAAAACCAATAAATTTCAGCCATCCAATCTTGAAGGCTATAACCCAGTTATCAAGGGGCATTCGGGACAGATGAAAAAAGCTGCAGCGCTTATCAGCAAGGCAGAAAAACCGCTTCTTATCTCCGGCGGCGGTGTAGTCAGTTCCAATGCAGAAGATATCTTTACCGAGTTTGCCAGAAGTACAGAAATTCCGGTTGTTTCAACCCTGATGGGGAAAAACGGATTTCCCAACTCGGACCCTCAGTATCTTGGACTTTCAGGGTATCACGGGACAGCAGCGGCTAACAACGCAATTCAGAATGCCGATGTTATCATAGCAGTTGGAACCCGTTTCGGCGACCGCTCGACAGGACCGGTTGCTACATATGCGGCAAAAGCTGATATTATTCACATCGACATAGATCCGGCCGAGATAAGCAAGAACATCCCCTCTTTTCTTCCTATAGTTGGTGATGCGGGTAAAATACTTGAAGCACTTAACGATCTGCTTCATGATAAAAAGAAGGCCGCAGAGTCGGCTGCACGCAAAGAATGGGTTAGTTTTCTGCACGGCATCAGGGAAAAACACACAAAGCCGACTGACTATTCCAGCCTGAATATTCCATGCATTCTTGAAACGGTTAAAGAAATGGTTCCCGATGCAATTATCACAACCGACGTAGGCCGCCACCAGATGTTCGCGGCTCATTATTTTCCTGTTGATAAAAAGAATTCATTCATCACTTCCGGAGGTCTTGGAACCATGGGCTTCGGACTGCCGGCGGCTATTGGTGCAAAGGCGGGAAGACCCGATGAAACCGTAATTTCAATAAGCGGAGACGGCTCGTTTCTCATGTGTATTCAGGAAATTGTAACAGCCGTAGAAGAGAACTTTCCGGTAATTGCGATGGTAATGAATGACCAGAGGCTTGGAATGATCAGCCAGCTTCAAAACACATTTTATTCCGAAAGATACAAAAGCTGCGACCTCGGTTCATCGGTAAATTACGCAGCCATATCTGAAGCCATGGGCGGAATTGGAATCAGGGTAACTGAACCCTCTGAAATCAGACCTGCAATTGAAAAAGCCCTGGCAGCGAACAAGCCGGTCGTAATTGAATACATGCTTGCGCAGAAACTTAACACATATCCGATGGTAACCGGTGACAGCCTTCTGGATTTCATCGAAGAGGACTAAAAGGAGATAATGATGAATCATACAATTGCAATTCTATGTGATGACCAGCCGGGTGTAATGACAAGAATATCAGGCCTTTTTTCACGCCGAGGTTTTAATATCGAAAGCCTCTCAGTCGGACATACCGAGATTCCGGGGAAGAGCCGTTTCACCATAGTTGTCCAGGGCGACGACAATGTGCTTGAACAGGTTAGAAAACAGCTTCATAAACTGGTACACGTGATAAAGGTCTGGGATATCAAGAAAACCGAGGCTGTTGAGCGTGAACATGCTCTGGTAAAGATTGAAGTTAAGCCTGAAATCAGAAGCGAGCTGCTGCAGATAATAACAGCAATTCAGGCCCGCATAATCGACTCAAATGAACTGGTATGGGTGCTTGAAATTACCGGTGATACCAACGCGGTAAACAATGCATTCAACCTGCTGAGTGATTACAATATTATTGAATCTATCCGGACCGGAAAGCTGGCTCTTAAACGGGGCGCTCAGGCAAAATAATACTGAAAGTGCTTCCGGTTCCAACCCCGCTTGCGACATGAAGCGAGGCTCCGAACAACCCGGCATAACGGTGTGAGGCTATTAGTCCGATACCGGTGCCGGGTTCGTCTTCTGTGCCCATGTGCCGCCAGATAATTTCCGGCCTGAACAGTTTGGCTATGTTTTCTTCAGAGATTCCGATTCCGCTGTCACTCACGCTAACCCTCTTTGTTCCTCCCTCTCCCAGGCATTCTATTTTAATCGAAGCTCCCCTGGGTGAATATTTAACAGCGTTTGTAATATAATTTTTAAGAACAAACTCAAGCATTTCAGAATTAGTGTAAACCAGAACATCCTCTGAATAAAGGTGTTCAAGAGATATATCCTTTTTCTCTGTCCATGATTTAAGATCTGATTCAACATCATACATGAGTGTCCGCAGCGGAATCAGTTCAATGACGTCATTCACCTTTCCGCGTTCTATCTTTCCCCATTCAAACAGAGTCTCAAGCAGTCTGTATGTATTATTAATTGATTCATGAATATTCTCAACATACAACTTTCCATTGCCGGTACAGATGTTATCTAAATCATTCAGCAGCATCCCTGACAAACCAAGAAGTCCGCTGAAAGGACTGCGGAGATCATGGGAAGTTATGGTGAAAACTCTGTTTAGAATAGTTTTCAAATCGGCGGCATATTCAGCCAGTTCTGCAGGAGTCATCTCTTCTATCTTATTTTCATGAACAGGATAGTGTTCCATCTATTACATTATCGATCATAAAAAGAAGCATTAACAGTATTTTAAGGTACCATTTTGACTAAATCTGTGTTATACAGTTATATTATGGATGAAACTCAGGAAAGCAGGGAATTCTGGCAGGAAAAAGAGCAGGAAACGGGCAAGCAGATACTATTTAAAAGCTTTGCCAGATTTATAGGTGAGGCTGGAAAAGGTCTGACAAACTTAAGCGGTCTGCTCTACTCAACCGATGACCGGGTTTATTTTGAAGATTTTGAGAAAACATCATTTCTTGACATGCTGTCAAAGAAGAAAAGGAATTATGAAAAGTTCACAATGAATTTTCTTCTTTCCGAAGCAGCTTCAATAAGAAAAGTTTCAGAGAACAGCGCCATCGCCTGTATTCACGGAGAAACCGAAGAAGCCAGACCAGTAAGCAGACTGGGCAGCCTTTTCGGTTCAACTGCATGGGAGATCCGTTTCAATGACGGAAATACCTACTTCTTTGAACTGTTTGAAACTGCAAAACTAAAAGAACTTATCAACGGAAACTGAACAATGAAATCCGACAATATAATATTCACAGCGGAAAAAGCCGCAAGAAAGGCAGGAGAGATAATTCTCACTGCCTTCAGGAATGTGCAGATCCACCAGAAGGCAAGCAATAATCTTGTTACCGAGGCGGATCTGAGTGCAGAGAAAGCTATTAGAGAAATTATACTTGAAGCCTTCCCGGAACATAAAATCCTCGGTGAGGAGGAAGGCGGGGTTCTTGATCTGCATGCTGAAAATCTGTGGATTGTAGACCCGCTTGACGGGACCAACAACTACGCGCACGGACTTACACAATTCGGAGTATCCATAGCATACGCAGAAAAAGGAACTGTTAAAATAGGCTGCATATTTGATCCCGTTCATGAAGAACTGTTTACAGCGGAGCTTGGGAAGGGTGCATATGTAAACGGAAATAAAATTGAAGCCTCGGACAGGGGAATTGAAGAAGCGATAATTTCAACTGGCTTTTATTATGAACGCGGCAACATGGTTAAGCGTACACTTAATGCGATTGATTACCTTTTTGAAAATAATATCAGGGGAATCCGCCGGTACGGTGCAGCCTGTCTTGACATATGTTCTGTTGCCGCTGGAAGGCTTGATGCATACTTTGAATTAAAGCTGGGACCATGGGACTTTGCGGCCGGACTGCTGATAGCCTCTGAAGCCGGGGCTCTATGTTCAGACGACCGGGGCAATCCAATGTCGCTTGAATCGGAGACCTACATCTTTGCAAATAAAAAGGTACTGCCTTATATAGTTGAAGCTGTTGCGGTAAAATAAAAAATGCTTAACATCCTTACAGAAATTTTTATTATATTCACTATCGCTGCTGCGGGTATGCTTGCATCACTAATCCCCGGCTTTCCATTTCCGGGACCTGTTGCCGGCATGCTGATAATGGCGGTTCTGCTTGTTACCGGGATTCTCGATCTTAAAAAGATTCATAGGGCAGCAGATTTTTTCACGGCATCTCTTCCGCTTTTTTTTATACCTCTTATCATCAATCTTATGAAAGAAACCGAGATACTTGGAAAATACGGACTGAAGATCAGCCTGATTGTGATTATTTCAACTGTACTCACCATGGCAGTGACAGCCCTTACAGTCAGCCTGCTTTTCAGACTTTCCGCCAAGAAGGATAAAAGCTGATGGAAGCATTTTTTTCTTCACCGCTTTTCGGAATAACAATAACACTTGCTGCCTATACCCTGGCCAGAGCAATCTACCTTAAGTTCTCTATCTCTTTTCTGCATCCGGTCATAACCGGTTCTGCATTTATCATTATATTTCTGTTTCTGACAGGAATATCGCTTGAAAACTATCAGCGCGGCGGAACAATAATTTCTTTCATGCTTATTCCAGCAACAGTATCACTTGCAGTGCCCCTGTACAGACAGTTTCATATTCTAAAAAGACATGCTGTAATTCTTATTACTGGCATATTTGCCGGTTCAGTAACATCAATATTCAGCGTAATTCTGCTTTCAAAAGTGTTTGGCCTGCCTGAAGAACTGATGCTTTCACTTGTTCCCAAATCTGTCACAACGCCGATTGCCGTGGAAATCTCCGCAGGGATCGGGGGGCTGCCGTCAATTACAGCCCTCTCGGTAATCATCACAGGAATTCTGGGAGCAATCATAGGCCCCGGTCTGCTTGGAATCCTTAAAATCAGAAACGCGACATCCAGGGGCATTGCAATGGGAACGGCCGCTCACGCTATAGGAACCTCCAGAGCCCTGGAGCTGGGCGAAACAGAGGGAGCAATGAGCAGCCTTGCAATCGGGATGGCGGGACTGGTTACAGTACTGATTGCCCCGCTAATTATTTCAATTCTGCCTTAAGCTCACGGCCGCGTTCTTCCATCAGCTCAAGCATCTCTTTCCGGTCTTTGTTAATGGAAAAAATAACACCTATAAAAAGAAGGCTGCAGAGGAACCAGAAACTGATTGCCATATTCACCATCAGTCCGTAGCTTGATGTTGCGGCGAGTACCGCACCGCCGATAGCAGGCCCGAAGCCCTTTCCAATATTATCTGTAAGATTAAAAACCGCAAAGACCGAACCGCGGTGCTCAGGTCGGTTCACATTCATCAGCATAGCCTTGTTATTGCTTGAAGCGGTGGCAATACAGGCTCCTCCCAGCAGACTTAAAGCCATTACAATAACCGGTGATGAAAAAGGAATATTGAAGAATATAAAGCAGGGAATAGTTCCTGCCATTATTCCGATTGTACACAGAAGCGGAAGGTATGAAGGCTTTTTTGAAAAAAGCTTATCACCGATAAAAGCCCAGAAAAGGCCTCCGGTTACAACGCCAACACCAAACAGCTCCCATATGAGGGTTGCTTCGGCCTGCCCCATTCCCTGAGTCTCCCTGAAAAATGTAATAACCCAGAAGGTAAGAATTCCCCAGGGGATGGTTCCTGGAATTCCCTGTAGAAACAGAAAAAGGTTTGTCCGCTTTTTAAGCACATGCCTGAAATCAGAAAGCTTGATTTTATGGTTGTATTCAGCACCAGAATGAAGCGCTTCCGCCAGAGCCTTCTCAGATGAACCGCGTTCCGGAGAGCGGGCTATCAATCCGAATAGCAGCACAACCGGGAAGTTGGGGACTGCTGCAAGTATGAACGCAAGCCGCCAGCCGTAGCCGGAAGACAGGCCTATATTTGCCATAATGGGGCCGACCATTGTTCCAAGTCCCCAGGCTATATCAATAAATGCAACAGCTTTTGCCCGGTGCCTGTCGGTGAAGTAATCTGAAACGAGGCTGAAAAGTAGAGGATAGATACCCCCAACACCAATGCCGGTAAGAATTCTCATTATTACATACCCCTGAAAGCTGGCAGTGAAAAACTTTATACCGGTCAGGAAGCAGGGAATCTCGCCTATAAGAACAACAGCCATAAGCAGCTGCTTTCTCGCAGATTTATCTGAAAAGTATCCGAATATGATACTCAGAGCCGCCCCGAGTAAAGTGAAAGCCGAAGCAACATAACTGATGGAGGCATTTGGAACACCGTATTCTGCAGCAAGCTCGGGAACGATGGCAGGTGTAATATAAAGATCGCATTGCAAGAAGAAGGACATTAGGACCATCAGTCCCAGGGTAACTTTATCTCTTGAACCAAGTTTAAATTCAGACATTTTGACTCTCCAATATTTGATTTTATACCGGGATGAGCAGATTTGGAAAGAAAGTTATGTAAATTTGAAGTAAAGAAAGGCTCCGCCGGTATAGCGGAGCCTGATAAATAACTGATTGAGTGATGCTTACTAAAGCCTGACCCCAAGAAAAAAGGATGGAAAAACTTCCATTGTATTATAGCTGTCGAAATCAACCTGCATCATAGGCTGGCCTGAATTGAATGAAGATATGCTTGAACCGAGGTCGTAGCTGTAACCGCTTTCGTTTCCGAAGAGATGAAAGTCCCAGTTCACTCCGGCGAATATAGACATTGAACCAAAGAGCTTGAATCCGCCGCTTAATCTTGCTGCAGGATAATAGTCCGCAGTACCCTCAAAAACACTCTTAACATTATTTTCTACGCTGCCCATACCGTATCCTACAGCCTTGGCATAGATGTCCATGTCAAAATAAAGTCTTTCACCGCCGATTTCCAGTCCCATTCCAAGGCCTAGCGTAGATGCAAGCTCGGGAGTTTCACTGTGATATCCAAAGTTCATAAATGTATAAACTGAAGAGGTTCCAAGCTGGTAGCTGATGTTTCCAAATCCAAGATCATCCCAGGAGAATGAAACATCGTTCAGTCCGTTTCCGCTGATATTTATAAGACCTATGGGCAGTCCGTAGAGCTCATCGCTGATATTGACAAGACCGACCTGGAGCCCGTAAACCTTTCCGCCGAAGTTGAAAAGTCCTGCCTGAAAACCATTGACATTCTCAGCTACGTTGAAAATACCTGCACCCTGAGCTCCGTAAACATTGCCCTCTGCAATATTGAATATACCTGAAAGCTGAAGACCTCTGACATCACGTTCTGCAACATTAAAGATTCCGGCAGCCTGCAGGAAGGCAACATCCCTTGCAGAGTTCCATATGCCGGATATCTGTGCACCCATTACATCCATTTCTGTGGCATTCCATATACCTGAAATCTGAAAACCGTCCACATTATCATCAGCGGAACTGAATATGCCGCCTATTTGAAAACCGTCAACAGTTCCTGATGACTCTGCAAATATTCCGCCAATCTGAAAGCCCTTCATGCTTTTTTCAGTAGTCGCACCAATAAGCCCCAGTTGTATACCTGATACATCTTTCTCTGATGCAACAAAGCCGAGTGAAAATTTAGCAGGATCATAATCAGGGGCTTTTTCTCTGTCAGAAGAAGCAGTAGAGGAGCTGTCTGATGCAGCAATATAAGCATCTCCGGTTTCACGCTGAACGTTAATTAAAACGGTTTCTTCTGTATCGTTAATGGAAGCTCCCCCGGTGCTTTCACTCATGCCGGCGGCTTCAAGCGCCCTTCTCCGTGCACGTTCTGCAATTTCATCCAGCTCAGAGGCTGTACGGGAAATATCATCTTCACCGTTTACAGAAGCAGGTTCTTCAGTCAACGCCGGAGCGGGAACGGTATCAACTGCTACGAAAGTTCCGCCGCGCGATGTTGTAACCTTGCCCGGAACCGGGTAAAACTCATCTTTCTGTACAATAACCTTGGCTCCGCCGGAAAGCATCAGGTCTGCGGAAAGCAGCTGATCGCCGTCGTCAAGAATCATTGAGTATCGGCCTGGTGCAATTGAAACAGCAAGCGGAGCACCCTCTATTTTTTTCAGCTCAACAACAAGGCGTCCTGCGCTGTCACGGACAAAAATCCGGCCGCGGAGGTTTTTTTCAAACATAATCTGCTCGGAAACTTCCCGCAGATCGGTAAGGATAAGTTCTCCGGTTCCGGCAAGCTGGATATCATATGAAGGATGCTGGGGGCCGGCAAGGGTATCTTCTGTTCTGGCCAGGGTTTCAGAAGCGGCATACGAGTATGCTTCATTCAGAGTTACAGTACCGTCAAAGGTACTGTCGGCAGCGCCCCTGAGCGCAGTGATTAAATAATGTGTGAAAAAAGAGGCACCGAGATCATCAGATTCCTGAGCCGCTTCATCTTCCGAACTTGAAGTCAGGAAGGCGTGTCCTGAAGCGTCCACTGATTCATCGGATAGAAAGGGGGATCTTCTTACACCACCCTTCATTCGGGTGAAAGCTCCTGATGAGCAGGAGTCGAGAACTGCAATATTTACATCAGCACCGACAGAATCAATAAGTTCCTTAAGATCTTCATACTTCATAACCGAATCGCCGAGCAGAAGGCCCTTTTCATCTGAATGGCCTGAATAATAGAAGAAGAATTCTGAACGTTTTACTTCTGTATCATTGCTTACATTTCTTTTAAGGGTGGAAATTGTATCTTTAAGCAGGGCCGGTGACGGATCTGTTAAAACAATACCGTCGGCAGGCATTACACCGCCGAGCCGCTGCATAACATCAGAAAGAGCCCTTGCATCAGTTACAGCGTATGAAAGGGTTACTCTTTCGTGACCGCCGTAATTGGAGCCTACATAAACTGCGTATCTTCTCATAACTGAGGTTTGTGCAGAAGCGCCAGCCGCTGATACAAGAAAAAGCAGGCATATAAATCCGATTATACTTATCTGAAGAAGCATCTTCTTCAGGACATCTTTTACAAGGCTTTTCATCTTTCAGCCCCCTTCTTTAATAAGATTGTTGTCTGGTAGTATTCTTCAGGGATATCAAGAAAACTACGTCTTGCCGAACTGTTTGATGAAGCCAGCTCATAAGCTGCGTCAAGAACTTCATCGGCATTGAACCAGTCTCCTCCGGCTATAAAGAAGAATCTTTCAAATTCCGGAGCATCATCAAGCTCATAGGCATACGGTAGAAGAACAGCCCCGTTGTTATCGAGCTCTGGTTTTATTCCGCTGTATGAGGGATAGTGCATGGTAACAGTACCCCGTCCGTCAATTGAAAAAATCATGCCGTACCTGTAGCCGCCGGCAATGTATTCAATCTGCAGAAGATCCTTTTCGGCAACGGTATCCCTGTTTTCAAGGATTTCAGCAGAACCGCTGAGGCTCCGGTATATTTTAAGAGAGGGCTTCATGCCCTTAATTCTTTCAGTTGCATTTACATCCGGAGTCGAGCCTGTGCCTCCTGTGCTCACAGGAGAGTAAAAGAAGCTGAAGCCGAATATAACAACCGCTGCAGCGGCTGCAAGGGCTGAAATCCGGAAAACCGGAAACTTCAGAATCTTTGAGCCTTTGCTTTGTTCACTTCTTTCCTTTATTGAATCGACTGTCTCATCTACGGGAAATTTTTTAAAGAAATCTTTATCTGAGTCATCCAGTTCTCTCAGGAGTCTTTCAAGTTCATTCGGATCTTCAAAACTGTCTTCGAACTGCTTTTTTTCTTCATCTGTCAGTTCGCCCAGTTTGTATTGCTCAAGAAACAGCTTTCCAGGTTTCATAGATTATTCCTCCTTAAGCGCAAGACCCCTCTCACGGAGGCCTCTTAGCCTTTTTCGGACACCGGAAACGGACATGTTCATAACACGTGCTGTTTCTTCAAGGGTATAACCCTCAACATAATGCAGCACAGCCATTGTTCTTGTAGATTCTTTTTCAAGACTGAAAAGCTGTTCAAGAAAATGGTTTGTCAGTACTATTCTCTCATGACTTTCAGTCCCTGCAACGGTTTCAATTATCTCATTACCGCTGTCTACAAGACGGTTGACTTTACGGAGTTCATTAAGACAGACATTTGTTGCTATAGTATACAGAAGGCTTGATGGAGCTCTGTCGTTAAGTGAGTCTGCTTTTCTGAGTACCTTCACAAATACTTCCTGCATGGCGTCATGAGCGCGATCTTCATCATTTAGAAGCGATTTGCAGCGCCTGAACACCATGGGACCGTATTTTCTGTAAAATTGTTCTACGTCAATCTTCAATGAAATCCGTCCCTTTCCATTGTCTATCTATTGAACACCATGAAAAGGCTGTGCTGTTACCGGATTCACTATTTTTTTGACTTTTTTTTCACAAACTTGGCGCTCTTTATTTCTTTCGCGGAAAGTCTGACTCCGGCAGCCTTAACACCCTTAACAAGATAGCCCGAAACGTCGAAACTTTCATCCAGAACCTTCAATCTCGGCTTTTCTTTATAAGTAACAGCGGCCTCAATATCCTCTTTGGTTGTCAGTTTGATTATCTTGTTTCCCTCGGGAATCAGTTCGTATGATTTATCAAGTATGAACTTCTCAATCTTACAGCGCTTGAGGTGGGCATAGCCTGTTTTATTGTTTTTATAAAGGATGCTGAAGATTGTTTCAGCCATCTCATCCTTGTCGGCAAGTCCGCAGAAGAGCATACCTTTGTCTACAAAGAGCTTGTCAGGCACATCAATTACCGAATACACCCCGCTTGCCCTGATAACCAGTATACGGTCATAGTTTGATACATTAAAAAGAGTTTTGCCCGATTTAACATCGTAGCCGAGGTAACCCGTGTTGTCATCATAGGCCAGACTCAGGTTACGCTGCGCAACCTCCCGGACATCGACCTTGTCAAAGGAAATAACCTCAGTTTTGCGTTTCTGCTCTTCGGCAACTCCCTGAAGCAGCGCATCGACAAAAGACACAGCGTATTCAGTAATGTGACGCAGGTGATGTCGCACTTCCTTAAGCCTTGCCTGAAGCTGGGCCATTTCATCTCTGGCCTTATTGATGTCGTATAGAGAAATCCTTCTGATAGGAATCTTGAGAAGTCTTTCAACGTCATCCTCGGTAACTTCACGCTTTATTTCATCCATATACGGTTCAAAACCTGTAATAACGGTTTTAATTACACCGTCCCTGGTTTTCATCGTTTCTATCCGCTTGTAGATTCTTTCCTCGATAAAGATTCTCTCAAGGGTTCTTGCATGTATCTTATCAAGAAGACCGCGCTCCTCAAGCTTCAGCTCGTCACGGAGGACTTCAACAATCTGGGCGGCATAATACTTGATAATCTCGGTGACAGTCATTATTACAGGAAGCCCCTTGCGGATAACAAGGAGATTTACAGATATTGAAACTTCGCAGTCGGTAAAGGCATAAAGTGAATCAACGACCTCTTCGGTATGAACTCCGCGGGCAAGTTTGATTTCTATCTCGGCCTTCTCAGTTGTGAAGTCGGTAATACTTGAAACCTTAATCTTGTTCTGTCTGGCGGCGGTCTCAATCGAGTTCATAAGCGACTCGGTTGTTGTTCCGAATGGAATCTCACGGATAACTATGCGCTTCTCATCAGAAGTATCAAGCTTGGCGCGGACAAGAACCTTTCCGTTTCCGTCTTCATAGTTGGAGACATCAACATAGCCGCCGGTGGGAAAATCAGGATAAAGCTTGAAGGCCTTTCCCAAAAGACATGTTTTTACAGCGCCAAGAACTTCTTCATAGTTATGCGGCAGAATCTTAGTGGACATACCTACCGCAATTCCTTCAGCACCGTGAATCAAAATTACCGGAATCTTTGCCCTGAAAGCGATCGGCTCCTTGTTTCTTCCATCATAGGAATCGGTATACTCTGTAATTTCGGGATTATAGAGAACCCTCTTTGCAAGGGGGAGAGCACGGCACTCAATATACCTGGCAGCAGATGCCGGGTCGCCGGTGAGGATATTGCCGAAGTTTCCCTGCTTGTCTACAAACAGTTCCTTGTTGGCAAGAACGACCAGAGCTGAATAAATGGAAGCATCACCATGGGGATGGTATTTCATACAGTGGCCTACAACATTTGCGACCTTATGAAATTTACCGTCATCCATTTCAAACAGCGAATGAATTATTCGCCTCTGTACAGGTTTTAGTCCGTCCTGGAGATCGGGAATGGCCCTGTCCTTGATTACGTAAGATGCATATTCCAGAAAATTATCGTTAAAAAGTTTTTTTACGTATGACATCAGATAAGGTTCTCCATAATAAAGCTTCGTCTCTGGGGTGTATTTTTACCCATAAAAAACTCAAGTGTATTCGGAACATCTTTCATCGTTTTCACATCGACTTTAACCAGCCGCATATCCTCACCGATGAACTGTCCGAATTCTTTCGGAGAAATCTCACCAAGTCCCTTAAATCTGGTAACCTCGGGGCCCGCGAGTTTGGCCATAGCCTCGTCACGTTCTGCAATATTATAGCAGTAGTGGGTCTCTTTCTTGTTTCTTACTCTGAAAAGCGGTGTCTCAAGGATATATATACGTCCTGCGGTTGCAAGTTCCTCAAAGAAGGTGAGAAAGAATGTAAGCAGAAGATTCCGAATATGAAAACCATCATTATCTGCATCAGTTGCGATTATCAGTTTGCCGTAGCGGAGGTTGTCAATTTCATTCTCAACTCCAAGGGCCATCATCAGATTGTAAAGCTCTTCATTCTTATAGATTGCCGCCCGCTTCTTTCCGAATACATTGAACGGCTTACCGCGAAGTGAAAAAACTGCCTGCCTGTAGACATCCCGGGCAGAGACTATTGAGCCAGATGCAGACTGACCCTCGGTGATGAAGATCATGGATTCTTCACCCTTCTTGTCACCCAGATGAAATTTACAGTCTTTCAGGTTGGGAATCTTAAGCGCAACTTTTTTGGCTGCCTCACGGGCTTCCTTCTTTACTTCATTAAGTTCCTTCCGCAGCTTTTCATTGCTGACAATCTTGTTCTCAAGCTTGTCGGCGGCTTCCTTATTTTTGTGCAGATAATCAACAACACCGGACCGGACTTCGTTTACAACCCAGGCCCTGATTTCAGTATTACCAAGCTTATTCTTCGTCTGGCTTTCAAAGACCGGATTTTTCAGCTTTATTGAAACAGCACCGGCAAGCCCTTCACGGGCATCCACACCGTTGTAGTTCTTCTTGTAGAACTCATTGACCCCCTTTAGAAAGCCCTCGCGGAAAGCGCTCTGATGCGTACCGCCGTCGCTGGTGTACTGACCGTTTACAAAGGAGAAGTAGTTTTCTCCGTAGGTATTTGTGTGAGCAAAGGAGAACTCAAGCTGTTCGCCCTTGTAGTAGCCGATATCATAAATGGTGGTATTTCCTACTTCAGCCGAGAGAAGATCAAGAAGCCCGTTCTGAGATTCATATTTTTTCTTGTTAAAATAAAGCGTCAACCCGCTGTTCAGGTATGCGTAATTCCAGATACGCTGATCAATGTATTCATGGTTGAATGTGTACTCTCCGAAGATTTCCTTGTCCGGAATAAACTCAACGTAGGTTCCGTCGGGCTCGCCGGCCTTCTTTCCTTCGCGTTTCTTCTGCAGGATACCTCTTTCAAAGATTGCCTCGAAGAACTTGCCGTCACGGAATGAAACGACTCTGAAGTTTATGGAAAGCGCGTTTACCGCCTTGGTACCGACACCGTTAAGACCGACCGAAAACTGAAATACGTCGTCGTTGTATTTTGCACCTGTATTTATAATTGAAACACAATCAATAACCTTTCCAAGCGGAATACCCCGGCCGTAGTCACGAACTACAACCTTGTTGTCCTCAACCTTGATTACTATTTTCTTACCGTTGCCCATGATGAACTCATCAATACTGTTGTCAACAACTTCCTTCAAAAGGACGTATATACCGTCATCAAGGTTTGAACCGTCTCCTAGTCGTCCGATATACATACCGGTACGCAGACGGATGTGCTCAAGAGAGCTTAGCGTTTTTATCTTGCTTTCATCGTATGCGGATTTCTTTTGTTTTGCCATTGAGATTTTTATATTCTCCCCACCCAGTTTGTACTAATTTTACCACTTATGGACGAGTCATTCAAGAAATGAATGCAGAAGTGCTATTTCAGCCTCCCACTCCTTCGGATTCGGCGTTTCAAGAATCATCGGAAGGCCTTTTAAACGCTTGTCGTTCAGAAGATACCTGAATCCGGTTTCACCTATGCAGCCCTTCCCTATGTTTTCATGCCGGTCGATATGCTCACCAAGACCTCTTTTAGAATCATTTAGATGCATTCCCTTCAGGTTGGAGAGTCCAAGCAGCCTGTCAAACTGCTCAAGCATATCATTACAGCCCTCTTCAGTTGAAACGTCATAGCCGGCGCCGTAGACATGACAGGTATCTATGCAGATAGCAACGCGATCCGGCTGTTTAATCCTGTCCATTATTGCAGCAATCTCTTCAAAGCGTCCGCCGATCTTATTCTTCTGTCCTGATGTCGTCTCAAGTACGGTAATTACATCGGGAACCATTTTATTGGCCCGGTTTACCGCTGTACTGATGTTTTCAATACCCTGCTCAAAGCTGATAAGGCCCGTAGTACTGCCCGGATGAATGTTGAGATATTTAAGGCCAAGCAGATTAACGCGGTTGAGCTCATCAATATATGAATCAAAAGACTTTTTTGACTTTTCGGGATCAGGAGATGCCAGGTTTATCAGGTAGGAATTGTGAGGCAGAACAACATCCGGAGTGAATCCGCCTTCCTTCATTCTCTGTTTAAATAGGCTTATACTTTCCTCTGTAAGAGCAGGAGATTCCCACCTCCGCTGATTGCGGGTAAATAACGCAAAGCCTTCCGCGCCTATCCGTTCGGCATGAAGCGGTGCGTTTTCAACCCCTCCGTATGTAGAGACATGTGTTCCGATGTAATTCCTGCTCATGCTATTAATATAACAATTTTCTTCCATATCTCCTAACTTGAAAATTGTATTTTTTTTGTTTAATATCACTATTATGGAATGGAAAGCAAGTCATATACTGGTTAAAAGCCAGAGTCAGGCCCAGGAACTTCAGAGAAAGATCAAGCAGGGCGCAAATTTCGAAGCAATAGCACGTGATTTTTCAACATGTCCAAGCAAATCAAAGGGCGGAGATCTTGGCTGGTTCGGCCCCGGAAAGATGGTTCCCGAGTTTGAAAGAGCATGCAGCCGCATGGGTGTCGGAAGCATATCCGATGTGGTAAGAACCCAGTTCGGATACCATATTATCAAGTTAACCGGTAAGAAATAGAAAATACATCAGGAAGCTCTACTATTATCCTTTTTGCTATTTAACCCAAGCTTTTCCCAGAGCACTGGCAATGCCGTGTCCGCCTGTTGAAAAAATAATTATAGCGTCATTACTGTCAGGGTTGATTCTTACGGTAGTATTTACGGCAGTATAATTCCCGCCGTCATGTCCGAATATTTTATCTCCGGAATCCAGCTCCGAATAAATTATTGTAATAAGGTTCTTTATTTCAATTTTTCAAAAACAGTTTTATAAATTTATACATATCAGCACTGCTAATGAACAAAGAAGCAGCAGAAAGTGATGTAAATTTCATATATTCAACTATTTTACCTGTATTCGTAAAACATTCAGACAAATTCATTTTTTCAGCATCTTCTTTTATAAATGTTGATGAGTCCATATCCAGTGGTTCAAAAATTTCTGATTTCATGAAGGAGTTAAAAGATTTATCTGTTACTTCTTCAATTACGAGCTGCAGGAGCGTGAATCCGCCACCTGAATATTTAAATCTTGTTCCGGGTTCTATTCCAACCTTGGTGATTCCTTTTGTCCAGAATCTATCCTTTGCGAAAGTTAACGAATCCTCCAATGATTGAACATCTTCATTTTCATAAAACCCCTTATACCCTAAACCATCAATCAGTCCGCCGGTATGGCTCAATAGACGTCTTATAGTCACTTTATTATTATCAAATTTGCTTTCGGGAAGCTGCCAACTTGTTAAATACTCTGAAACAGGAAAATCTAAATCAATATGCCCTTGTTCAACAAGTTTTAATATACCAACAGTTGTTACAAATTTACTGATAGATGCAATTTGAAATAATGTATCTGAATTTACAGGACTCCCTTTTGAAAAATAATATGAATCATAGATCTCACCGTTCTCAACTAAAATCAATGCGGCATTCCCATCACTTTTGTTTGTAATTTCATTTTTCAGATACGCCATAAATTCATCACTTGACTTATCAGTAAATGTAGATGTTGTGCAATTTGTAAAGAGTGAAATTATCACTAAAAAAACTATAGGTATTATTTTTTCTGCAGCAGAAATCCCGTCACTGCCGTCAGCAAGCGAAACATCCATCAGGATAAAGTCAGGACAGAAACTGGAATATTCGGATAGGGCTTCAGCTTCTGTAGCGGCGGTAGTGCATGAGAAGCCCTGCTCCTCAAGGTAGTATTTTAACGACATAACAGCAAACGCCTCGTCTTCAACGATTAGTATTTTTTTCAATATTCCGTTCCTTCCCCGAACTCACAGGGAATCTTATTATACAGCCAAGCCCCCCGGTTTCTACAATTTCAAACTCAACATTTCCGGAAGCAGAGTCAACAAAAGCATACTTGAAAGTATTGGACAGAAGTTCACTCAGCAGAAGTCCACAGGGAACAGCCAGATCTATCGATACATTTATCTTTTCAACTTCAGCGGTGAGCGCCAGGAATCTGTCATCATTACGGTATGAATACATCAGAAGTCTCGACAATTCCGCCAGATACTCACCGAGATCAATCTTTGACAAGTTCGAAGATTCATAGAGCTTTTTATGAACCAGCGACATGGATTGAATTTTATCCGAAAGCTCCCGCAGAAGAGCATTGTATTTCTTATCATGAATAAACCCCATCTGAAGATTAATCATGGAAAGAATTACATTTATATTATTTTTTGTACGGTGATACAGCTCTTTTAGCAGGACTTCTTTCTCACTGACAGAATCTTTAAGTTTATGTTCGACAGCCAGTTTTTCACGCATATCACGATCTACAGCAAGTACGGGCCTTTCTTTTTCATCATTAAAATAGATTACAGAACAGTTATACTCTACCGGAATCCGCTCTCCGCTCTTTGCAATAAGGTGCATGGTGGTTGTATTGGTCCCTGTTTCCACCAGCTCGGGAAGTGAGATGTTTGTCCATCTGTACAGGTCTTCTTTATCATACCAGATTTCCGGAGAACCATACTCTTTAATTTCTTCATCAGTGTAGCCGGAGAGCTCACAGAATTTCCTGTTCCATATCAGCGTCTTTCCAGAAAGTAAATCAAAAACGACAAATATATCCAGAGAGGAATTGAGCATCACATCATTAAACTGCTGCTCATGCCTCAGACTCCCCAGAGTTTTAAGTAGTCTCTGGGCCATATGCCGGAAAGCAAGATCTATATCACAAAACTCCCTAAGCAGACTCCCCTCAAAACCAGTTTCAAATTTTTCGGGAAAAGCATTCATTGTTTCGATCATCTTCTTTATAGGAGGAAGTGTTTTTCTGATATAGAATAAAGTCAGAAGAATAAAAAAAAGGTCAACAGGTATAACAATCGAAAACGTCCTTACCGCATCAACAAGCTCGCTTCCGTAAAAAATTTTTTCAAGGAATTCGGATATATCAGACAGGAAGAGAGTCGTACAAAACACGCCATCCAGGTCAGCACCGGTCTCATCGTACACAGGAACACTGACAGAGATTCCCAATTCATCTTCAGTAGCAGATAGGGCTCAGAATAAAAATTTCCGCCGTTTTCTACAGCACCGGCATACCATGGCCGACGGGTCGTCTACATATTCTCAGCAGTCCATTCCAGACCGGTGAACTCCTCTGAATAATCCATTTCTTTTAAATAAAAATTACCGTCACCGCCTTCTTCAATGCCCATGATATAGTAAAGTTCATTGTGCAAATCAACACCGCCGCCTGCAAAACCGCCGCCTGCTGAACCAAAATAGATACTGCTCACAAAGGGGAAGAATTCGGACTGCTTATAAAAATGCTTCTGCATAAATGAAAAATCAGATTTATTAAGATAACCGGATTTATAAAGTGTCAGATTCAGCCTGTTTATATCTTCCGGGACCATGAAGTATGCGGTTAGCTGTGAATTAATATGTTCTGAGAGGGTATAGAAAACATTGCCGGCCATCTTCTCTACAGAATTATTAATTTTAAATCGGAAAAGATAGGCGGCAATCGACAGTACAAATACAGACTGCAGTACTAGCATAAAAACCAGAATAAATCTGATAGAAAACATACTGCGTACTTTTTTCATTTTCATCATTATAAACCCCTCATACTGAGAGGTCAAACTATTATTTCCAATGATAAAACCCTGATTGAAAAATACTAGTTTTGGCTATAAAATCAGTGAATGCTGAAATACCAGTTAATTGATCTGGATATTTTTATGATCATAATTCTTTTTATGATTATTGCTGTTATCCAGCTTAAACAGTCTTTTAAATCAGTTACTACCAGGATTTTCCTGCTTCTCTGCTGGAGCGTTATTGTACTGCTGGTATTGGATGCACTACCCTGGATTATGGACGGCCTGCCCGGACAGGGCTCACGTACTTTCCTGTTTTTGTTTAATTTCATTCTGATATTGTCCGGCCCGGTTCCGCTGGTGTTATGGCTGTGCTATATAGACTACCAGCTGAACCACTCTAAGATCAGGCTGAAAAAAAGGCTTTTCTATCTTTACCCACTAATACTTACCGCCTTAATTTTAATCTATTCCACATTCTCCGGGTTTATATTTTATATTGATGCTGACAACAACTATCAGAGAGGTCCCGGAGTTTTTTCTTGTCGCACTTATTCAGCTGCTGACACTGTTATATTCATATTTTCTCGTAATCCAAAACAGAAGGTCGGTCTCTAAGGATATCATAAGAGGCGTTGCCCTTTTCGGTATACTTCCTGTGACCGGCACTATTTTACAGATGAGATTTTATGGAACAACCCTTATATGGCCTTCAGTCGCACTTGCCGTGACCTTTGTTTACATATTCCTTGAAATACAGAGGGAGATACGGGATTACCTTACCGGACTTCTTAACCGTCAGCAGATTGATGAATATATACAGCTGAGAATTAAGGATTATGAGAGGAAGGGCTCCTTCACCCTCGTAATGATGGATATGGACGGCTTTAAAGAAATCAATGATGATTACGGTCACAGCGAAGGTGATGCCGTACTTGTCCAGACTGCAGCCCTACTCAACAGCTCCATAAAACGGATGGACAGAGCTGCCAGATTCGGCGGTGATGAGTTTATGCTTCTGCTTGAGACAAATGCACCGGCCGAGATTCATGCTGTAATCCAGCGTATATACGATAAAATCTCTGAAGTTAACACTAAAAATAAAAAACCATATAATATTTCATTGAGTGCCGGCTACATCATTTATTCTCCCGATAAGCACCGAAGCTTTCATGAATTCCTTCATGCCGCAGACCAGAATATGTACATAGCAAAAAGAGAACGCAGGCAGCAGGGAACCTACGGGAAATGAAACGCGGAGGCAGTGCCGACTTGCCGCTTCATTACGGAACGGTACCGAAATGGCTTGCAGACCGTATGATGATTCTTGGAACATCAATAATAGAAGCAATCATAACAGACGGAGGAACCGACGAGGGTCCTAAGAAGGGTATCAGATCCGTTCTGGTTCCAGGCCTTCGGTGCTGTGCTGGGGATGGATGGACTGGCATTCATACCGGAATTACGACCTCGGTGATGAGGGCAATTCAGCGTGGACTGAATCCGCGCAGCTCCGAACTTGGTATTGCCGTGCTGGGGGGGCCGGGGAAAATATTCGCGAAATACTCCGGCGGAACTGCTCGAATATGCAATGAAAACCGGTCTGTCCGGCGAACAGCTCACCCGGACAAGCAGGCTTACCGCTAAAATTGACAATTCCTGTTATTCAGGACGGTTTTCAGATCTATCTACATAATTTTGTTATCACTGAAAACGGCAACTGGGCCATTGTCCAGCAGGGCATGAACAAAGACACAGGAAAAGCCAGACGATATCACTGGCATTCATCTGAAATTAAATCGTTCTTCAGTGATCCTCATACCGCAGTTTGTCGGACCCTACCAGGGGGAACTTCTGAATCTAAGCGATTCCCGGGCCGATGCGAACCGGAAGGGGATACTCGACTTCCTGATGGAACATCCTGACAGACAAAAACGGGAACTTGATGCTCTTATGCGGTCAAGACGAATAGTACTTCCTTCACATCATGAAGTTCGCGCCCGAAGATGTAATTTCAAAACGGCTTGGAGCTGCGCTTGCAGCAGCATGGGACCAGGGAGTTCTCTGACTTCAGCGAAGCGCTTCTGATGGAAGGAGTCGGACCGCGGACAGTTCAGTCTCTGGCACTGGTCAGTGAGATCATCTACGGAGGTCCGTCAAGGTTCTCTGATCCTGCACGATTCTCCTTTGCACATGGAGGAAAGGGACGGCCACCCGGCACCTGTTCCGCTGGATATATACGACCGCAGCATCTCTGTTGTAAAAAGAGCGCTCGGTCATGCAAAGACCGGAAATGATGTCCGTCTGCAGGGGAATTAAAAACCTCGACAGATTTACCAGATGGGATTGAACAACATACAGCCCCTACAGCAGATGTTGAAAAAGTTATTGAACGTGAATGGGAAAATTCTCACAAGTGGGGTGGAAAAACAGTAATGGGTGATGCATTACCCGGAGATAATTATGAAAAACACTACGTCCGGAACCGGAAGATTAGGAGCGAATCCGATACCGGCCAGATGGAACTTTTTTAAATTACGTTCTTGGGTCTAAGAACTCCTTTTCACTTCAGAAACTTCTCATCTATATCAAAAGCCTTCGGCTTGGATGCAGGTTTAAAAATAAGAAGTCTGCTTCATGTTGGCAACAGCCTTGTTAAGCCCCTCCTCAACTGACATATATGAGTCTTCATGCTCAATACTGATAACACCATCATAACCTTCTGCGGATGAACAGGGTTTCCGTGACAGCGCAGACATGAAATATGCATATCCCGCTTTTTAAACTCATCAACAAAATCAAAGATTTTCATGCCGATCTTGACATAGTGCAGGTAGAAGAAAACCAGGATAAAACTGAAACAGCCTTTCAGATTACGATGAGTTATCTGAAAGCATTTCCGGATTTAAGAGGCATATAAATCACCGGAGGCGGCGCGGCAGGAGTCGGAAAGGCCATTGAACTGGCCGAAAAAACAGGAAAAATCAAACTCATATGCCATGATATTATTCCTGACAAAATAAAGCTTCTGAAAGAAGAGATGGCCGACTTTACTCTTGGCCAGAATCCTGATAAAAACTATGTTCGAGAAATCTGATAACAAGGTAATTGATGTACCCATAGAAAGTTTTACTACAGATACTATCGATTAGATTAAACTATGGGCTTGTTCATATACCGGTAATATCTTTTTTAAGCATCTCAAGCATCTTATCTACATTTGCCCTGTTGGCACGATAGTATATACGCTTACGTTCACCCTGTTCATAACTAACAAGATCGAGGGCTGATAATTTACTCATATGGTACGAAACTGTAGCAGAGGTTATATTCAGTTCATCTGCTATCTCCCTGATAAACCAGGGCTTCCTGCAGAGCATCTGCAGAATTGTTCTACGGCTTTCGTCTGCAAGCAGGCTGTAAATCTGCTCAAGTGGAATACTGCCGCTGTCCTCCATCAGAAACCTGCACCGGCCGTAGATTATAGTCGAAGGATTATCAATGTAGATTATATCCAGCTCATCAAAAAAACTTATCAGCAGCCGGCTGGTTTCCAGACCGTCTTCCGGCTTAGTTCTGCAGTACCCGCTGAAAAATCTGTCGGGATCCGAGTCCAGCAGCATTTGATCAGCTTCTATCTGTCTGAATATTTCATTCTGAACAATCTCTGAAAAAGGTTCAAACGCAACCTCAAGAAATTTCCGCATAGTATCTGCAAGCCGGCTGCGGTAGGCGTCCGGAGACCGGGTGTAATCAAGAAACTTTTCAGCTTCATTTTTTTTGGTTGTTCCGTCAGCCAGCCGGATAGCGCTGAGAATTTTATCGTCATCTCCCGCTACCTCAGCAAAGCCCCTTCCGGTAAGATAGGTATTAAAAAGTCTTTCTGTGAGCAGCTGAGGATCTGCAGATTCAAGCCTCTGAATCAATTGTTTCGGCTCGACAATATTCTCGTTAAGAGCAAGATCAACCGGAAGAAAAATCAGACCGATAAAATCATGAATCAGATAATTCAGATCCGCCTTAATAACCCCTGAAAGTCCGTTATTCACTTCCTCGTACCAGGCATCAAGTTCCGGACTGTAGGTATATCCCGGGACAAAACCTTTTATCTCATCCCAGTGAACAAACTGAAGCATAGCACAGCAGAGATCTACAGCGGAGTTATACTCTATCTTCAACAGGCTTCTCCTTTAGAAACAGATAAATAAATGAAAGAACTGCAAGCGCAAAACCGGCAACCAGCCAGGATGTTCCTATTCCGGATCTATAAGCAAGAAAACCGGCTAAAAGTGAACCCAACGCTCCTCCCGACTGAAGAAAAAGCGAATTGAGGGACAGCAGGGTTGAACGCCGCTCTGAAGGAATATCCCGGTTAAAGACTGTCATTTCCGGAGATCCGTTTACTCCGTTTGCAAGCATGATCAGTAAATACAGGGGTATGAAACCTTCAATACTGAACATGAAAGAGAGCGCTATATACATAACCGACATGATCAGTCTTGAAACAAACAAGACAAGAGCGTACCTGTTTTTAAACAGTTTTACAATATATACCGAAAGTGCGCTTCCGCCTGCAGCGCAGACAAAATATCCTGATGAAACAACACCAAGCAGCCAACTTCCAGACTCAGGCGACAGGGCCCTTATTTTCGGCTGCCACAGCTGTTCAAGTCCGGAAAGGCCTATTCCAAGCCCGAAAGTCGCGATTAAAATAATAAGAGTGTTCCTGCTTTTAAAACCATACTGAACAGCTGAACTGATAACATGCGGAAAAGCTCTGAAACCGTCAAGAACACGGCCGGAAAATTGTGAACGGTCTTCCTTCACCAGAATACCTGTAAGTATAATCTGAAAGGCGTAAATTCCAACAAGAACAGCAATATTCGAGCGGTATGAACCGGTAAGATCCGGAATAAACCCACCTGCAAGAGTTCCGGCCCCTAGTGCGGCAGGTATAACAACACCGGCTTTTGCAAGAGCCTTCTGAAGTGAGGAATCATCCATGCCTTCCTGCTTACATCCGTCAACAAACCAGGCTTCCATTGAACCGGAAGACAGTGCACGCCCGGCCCCGAGCAGAAAGACAGAAATAAAAAGCAGATAAAAACTTTCCGCAAATAGAATCACTGCATATCCGGTCATGTAAAACGCTACAGCAAGCATGTATATGCGTTTTCTGCCGATTGAATCAGCTACTCCACCTGTGGGAAGCTCCAGAACCATTACAGTTGTTCCCATTACTGCCATTATTGTTCCAACCTGGGCAATATTAAAACCCATATCCAGTAGCACCAGAATCATTACCGGGGCAACAATACCGACTGCAAACCAGTGAATTCCCTGGTTTAACGAGTAGATAAACATAAGCATATTTGTATTTTTCATGATAATAATATATTATATTAGATAGCTATCTACAATATAATCATCTAATATATGTATATTTTTTTGAGAATTTACGCTAAAAAGCCTGTCCGGAATGGTGTAATTGTTTTTAGATCTGAACGCAAACACACTTGTTGATACAAGACTCATCATTACAATTCCAATAACCAAGACCCTAACGTAAAATTTACTCTTCATTTTTTGCTCCTTCATATTAAAACAGGACCATATGTTAAAGCGCCTTTCACAGGGCATGCTTCTATACAATTAAAACAGTTGATGCACTGAAAATTCCGGACATTCTTATGTACCGCAATTTTCACACCGGCTGACCAAAGCCGGCCGCAGAAAAAGACTCCTCCGATCAGGGCTGCGGTAAAAAGCACAATCATTGATATGGAATCTCTGCCTGCTATTCCTGCTGCAAATTGAAATTAGAATTATTACAGCGGAAATGTAAATGAATTATGAAAGGAATATGTTTAAATACAATAATATGAGCGGCTACCGTTTAAAAATAAACCGGAGAGCTCCCTTATTGCAGACATCGGTACATTCACCACAGAGTATACATTCATCGTTGAACATATTCTGCGACTGAACCATGGCCAGAACATCAAGTGACATAGGACAGGCCCTGGAACAAAGTCCGCATTTGACACAGCAGTCTTTATCAGACTTCAGCCCAATAGAGGGTATCCGTATAAACCGCCCCAGCCGCCTTCCCAGAATCATAAAAGGAGCCATCCAGCATATATAATGACAGAAACTTCTTTTCCCGGCAGTCAGTGCCGGAATCAGTATGAGAAGCAGAACAGGAATGTAGATGATGTAAGCCTGCGGTCTGGTAACAGACATTCCGAAATCGGTTCCTATGAAAGGATCAAGTGTTTTAATTCCGCCTGCTTTAACAAAAAAAAGAACAATAACCGCAAGCCATGGAACCCATAGAATAAACTTGATTAAATTTGCCTTCCCGCCTCTTGCAGGCTTATCTATCCCGGCGGAAGCACAATCCTGAAGTCCGCCGGCAGGACATACCCATCCGCAGAAGCCCCTGCCCAAAAGCATCGAGAAGACAAACATCCCGGTGAACAGAAGAAAACTGAAAGAAACTGCCCCCTCAGCCGCACCCATGATAATCAGATATGGTGAAAAGTAAAACACTGTAACTGGAAACAGCATAAAGGAGATCAAGAGAATCGTCCGCCTGACCTTCTGCTTCCTCGGGATTCTGCTTTTGTACTGTTTAATATTTCCGGTCATCTCCGCTCCTCTGCAGCTTTCGGTTAATGCAGTATAAACCCTGATTACCGATTTAAGAATTTTATATTTCTTAAACAGTATAAATGCTTCAGAATGACCCCTGGAAATATTATTTTTCAGACATGATTCAGGAGGCCCATTTCAAACGGATGCGGATAAAGATAGTACTGCAGTTCAAGATAGGGCTCCCGGTATTTTCGTACATAGTGACGGAATAATGTCAGCGGAACGATTAATGGAACAAGTTCGTTATAATACTGTTCTGAAGCTTCAAGCAGCTCAGCACGTTCATCATCACTGATGAGCTTTCGGAAATACCCGGCCATGTGCAGCAGGACATTGTAGTTTTTCTTCCTGTTTTTCTGTATCTCAAGAGCTTTCAGAAGTACAGCCCTGTACTCATCAAGGATATCGGAACGATTTCCGCTCCCCGCTCTGGCGACAATCTTACCCATTTCCTTCTGTTTCTGCGGACTGTGGGCCATAAATATATATTTATGCCTGCTGTGAAAATCAACCAGGGCAGAAGGCCCTTCCCCTGCAACAAGCTCACGCCACCGCTGCAGAATAAAGATAGTTTCTATGAAGTTCTCCCTGATGCCAGGGTCATGAAGCCGCCCTTCATCTTCAACAGGAACATCGGGAAAATACCCGACAAAAGCGGCAGCAAAAAGACCCTGCCCATGGTAACTGACCGGATTACCTGATTCTCCGTAAACCTTCACAGCCCTGAGACCGCTTGAAGGACTTTTAGCCTTGAATATAAAGGCTACAAGATCTTCAGATTCAAGCTTCTTCAGCCTTTCATCTGCCCAGGTCTTCATTTGTTGGGTAAAATCAACTCCGGTCTTCCCTGTTAGAAGCCGCGGATCTTCAGGATCTCCAACCAGCCTCAAACTCTCTCTGGGAATTGACATTCCGCACTCAACCTCGGGACAGACCGGGATGAATTCACACCATTTACCAAGCGTACCGGTTATGAATCTGTCCAGTTTATGCTGTCCGTCAAAACGGACTTTATTTCCAAGAAGACAGCTGCTTATTCCTATTTTAATTTTTTCCATGATTCAATTATCGAATTATTCAGATACCCTTGTCCAGTCAGGTACTGTAGAGATACTGCCACCGGACATCATGAAATCTGCCAGAGCAGACATTTCCTGCTGGTATCCGGAAAATTCGGAAAAACCGAATTGATGGAAAGAAAGGGTTTTTTCAAGAAGAGATCGGCTGAGCCCGGTAACCGATAGAAGTATATCCACCTGAGCAGAAGAAATCCCATTCAAATTCCTGCTAAGAAGATTTCCATTTGAAAATAGCGCAGATTCAAGCTCTGCCAACTGTTCCGGATATCTTTGCAGGGATTTTCTTGTAGTAACCAGAACAAGCGGAAAGCGGCGCCCTTCCAACTGCAGAGGCTCTGCGGAATATCCTGAAAGACCTCCGGGTTCCGAGAGTTTATCTTCGGCAATGCTGGGCGTAGGTTCACTTGCTGCAAGGGCTTCAATTTCACCCGACTCAAGCGCAGAAATCTGAATAGACGGAGACATATCAATCAGGACAGGGTAATCAGGCGATGAGCCGGATAGCCCTTTTATTTCAAGCCAGGCAAGAAGAGCTGCATGGGTACTCGTCCCGAATTTCACGCCAATCTTTTCCGGATTGGTATTATGGCTTACAAGCCGGTGCCTTGACGAGCCTTCGCCGTGCACACCAAGAATAACAACCATATTCGGATATCTTGAAGCAAGATTAACCGCAACCGCATCACCCATGGTGGCGGCATCCGCATTTGCGGTAATGAGGGCTTCAGCACAAAGGTTTCCTGATGAAAACCTAATAGTTTTAAAAACCCCGGCAGCCTCAAGCTCTGAAGCTGCCAGAATAGCCGAAGCATCACCCACACGATCCTGGAAGGCAAAAACAGGGAGATCACTCTGTCCTGATGCCAGGACCGGAATAGCGGCAAAAACCAGCAGAATTGCCGAATATAGAATTTTTTTATTCCGGTTCAGCATCGGCACTCTCCTTCCGGAGGACAGCACAGATCCATCGATCCTCTGATATCGGATGCCATTCGATTAAAGTTTTCCGAATCAAGCCTTGCTTTCTGTCGGTCCTTTCCGCTGAGTCCGTCATCTCCAGGAACCCATTCTCCGGTTATTCTACCGGGTCGTGCACTTAATAAAACAATCCTTGTCGACATGACAACTGCCTCCTGAATAGAATGTGTGATAAATAATACGGTTTTACCCCGGCTTCTCCAGATGTCAACAAGTTCCCGATTCAACCTGAGCCTTGTCTGTTCATCAAGACTTGAAAAAGGTTCATCCATCAGTAGGAACTCGGATCCTATGACTAGGGTTCTTGCAATTGCAGCTTTCTGCTTCATCCCGCCTGAAAGTTCATGCGGCATCGCACGGTTGAAACCTCTCAATCCGACAGTCTCGAGTGCTGCATTAACCAGCCTTGTTTTTGATTCACCGGACTCAACAGCATTTTCAGCATCAAGGGCTATCTCGATATTCTGCCCGACTGTGAGCCATGGAACAAGCGCTGATTCCTGAAACATAACCGCCCTGTCACGTCCGGGCGCCTTAACCTCATCTCCTTTGAACATAACCATTCCCTCTGAAGGTTTTATAAAGCCTGCCGCCATATTTAAAAGTGATGTCTTTCCACAACCTGAGGGACCCAGAATACAAACAAATTCCCCCTGATTAATTTTTAGATTTACGCAATCCAGTGCTTCAACCACATTATTTTTACCGCTGTACCGGTGACTGATATTTCTGAATTGAAGCATTATTCAAGCCCCCGTGATCGTTTTACACGCCTTTCAATCGGGCTAAATACAGCCCTCTCAAGAATCAGACCGATGGCTGCCATTAGAATAAGGGCCCCAAAAGACAGATTATAATCAAGACTCCAGCGCGATTGATAGAGACTGAACCCCAGCCCGAGACCGCTGCCTACTATCATCTCAGCCGAAATAAGAACCCTGAATCCATTTGCAGCGCCCACTCTTAATCCGCTGAGCACCGAAGGCGCAGCTCCCGGTATGATAATTTTACGAAATACATCCGTTTTCTTCAGTTCCATCATCCGTATAGCTTTAATTATCACAGGATCAATCTGTGTTATCCCGCCTCTAGTATTTATCAGCACCGGGGTAAGGGAGGTTACGGCAATCATGAAAATAGTTGAAAAGTTCCCAAGGCCGAAAAGGATGAGTGCTATAGGAATCCAGGCAAGCCCGGGAATCAGCTGAATCACGGTAACAAGCGGCGAAAGAAGAATATCAAATCTTCTGTTATATGCAGTAAGAATTCCCAAAAAGATACCCGAGAGTGCGGCAAGTGCAAAACCGGCGCCCCACCTTAAAAGACTGGCACCGGTATGAATAAAAAGATTGATTCCCGATTTATCGGTATGGAATATTGCAAAGACGGCCTCCCATGGATAGGGAAAAGGCTTTCCGGCAAACTCTCTGTTATAAAAGGATATAACCATCCAGACAACCGGGACAAGAAGGTATCCTGATATTGTCCAGATAGAGCTACTCGCACTGTCCCGAATTGTCAATTTATTGTAATATTTCATATATAGCAATATATCTATATCTACCTTTTTTTCAAAGCCTTTTTTTATCTATTTAAATTATAGTCATGCAGTTTCAGGATCGATAGTGTAATATTGCTGTTTTTTGTATTTTCAGGGCCTGAAAAAGTCGGAAAGAAGAATACGATCCCAGTCATTGAGATTTCTGAACTCGGAACCTTCCGCGGTTTTTACAAATTCTTCATTCAGCTGGCCAAGCTCGTCCTGCAGGGCCTCCATGTCAAAACAGTTCCCTTCCACCGAAAAAAATGAATCATCGTTCTCGGTTCGTTCAGCAAAGTTTCGTTCACAGTAATAAATTTCAATTTCGGGAGGATCATGGATTACACGGTTTCCATCAATATCATATTCGATCACCATGTATTTAATCGGGATACCGTGAATCCGGCAGATAAGAGGCCGGTACATGTAGATCCCGCAGCTGTAATCATCAGACATGAAGGGACATTCCTTTGAATCATTCATATCCGGTATGGTAAAACCATCAAGCTTCATCCTGCGTTTTATCGCCCATAATTCAACCGGCCGCAGATGCAGCCGGCTGCAGCAGTATCCGCAGCCGGCAAAACAGGTTATTTCTTCTTTGTATTTTTCAAAAAGTTTATCGCAGATCGTTGCCGTATTTTCTACAATTGACTGATATTTCGAAAATACGGTATCCATGAATGGTATTATACACTCATTCCGTTATCAACTGTAAGGACCTGACCATTAATTCCTTTTGACTCGTCCGAAGCAAAGAAAAGGATAGCCATGGCCTGGTCTTCTGCTGTTACAAAAGGAGTAGACAGATCCATATGACGGTTGCACTGGTCGGCAAATTCACCGTCAAATGTGGCAATCTGCTCAGGCGTATTAAGCGGAGTCGGAGTGGGTCCGGGACATACGGCATTGCACCTGATTCCTTTTCCGGCAAATTGAATTGCAATATTCTTTGTCATTCCCAGGACTGCAGTTTTTGAAGCGGTATATGAGACTCCGCTGTTGCTGCGCACGGCACCTACAGAAGATATATTGATAATAGAGCCGCTTCCGGCAGGTTCCATGTACTCAAGAACTTCCTTGCACATGTAAAAAACCGAATCCTGATTAATTTTTATAATACGGTCCCACCAGTCAGCATCAGTTCTTGTTATAGGTCGGTGTTTATCCGCGACACCTGCGTTATTTACCAGAATGTCAATCTTTCCGTAATTATCAACTGCAGCCTTCACTATCTTTGAACAATCGGTATACAGACTTACATCACCTGTCACCCCCACAGCCTTTCCTCCAGCAGCATTTATTGAATCAACAACCTCCTGAAGCTCTTTTTCTCTTCTTGCGGCAAGAACAAGGAGTGCACCCTCCCTGGCGAAAATTTCCGCTGTCACTTTACCGATTCCGGAATTACCGCCGGTTATTATAGCTACTTTATCTTTCAATCGCATATTTCAGATCCTCTTTTAATTTAGATATAATTTAATCAGCGAATTTTAACATCACATGATAATCTTGTGAAATATTGATTTCAGATAAGGTCATGCATTTTTTGCATAACTAATCTTGACTTAATCTGAAAACAAAAGGACAATAAGCACATGAAAGATTCCCAGATAGACTGCTTTCTTGAAGCGGCAGATCGGCTCAATTTCACCGAAGCAGCCGAAGCCCTTAATCTTTCGCAATCGGCATTGAGCAGGCAGATAGCCGCCATGGAAGAAGAACTTGGCTTTCAGCTTTTTTTGCGGATAAAAAAACGTATATACCTCTCTGATCCGGGAAAACTATATCTTGAGGGATTAAGATCGATATTACGCAGCCACACAGAACTTGTCGACAGAGCAAAAATGATGGAACGGAGTATTTCCGGTACTTTAAAGATCGGTTATCTCGAGGAGCGTACTGTAAGTCCTGAAACTGCAGCTGCAGTATCTGAAATAAGCAGAAGATATCCTAATATTGATGTACGTCTTGAGTATTATGGCCTTAAAGAACTGCTCACAAAACTGGAAAACCGGCAGCTTGATATCGGATTCACCCTGGATTTTGATATCAGCCGGCATAATCGGATAGGCTTCAAGACATTGAAGAATATTCAAATCTATCTTGCAATTCCGGGAAATCACAAAAAGGCGGAAGAAAAGAAGCTCAGCCTTGCAGATTTTGCAGAAGAAACCTTCATAACTATTTCAAAAGATGAGAGTTATGACATTCTTGATCTGCTTAACAGTTCCTGCAAAAAGGCGGGTTTTTTACCGAAAGTCAGACTGGCGCCCACATTAAGAATGGCCGCACTCTGGGTTGAAGCAGGCATGGGAATATCTGCACTTGATGACGGTAGCACTATCTGGAATAATCCGAATTTTAAATTCATCAGGGTGCCGGAGATTAAACAGGCACGATTTCTGGTTGCATGGAATAAGGAGCATCTCAGCAGCCTCAGCGCTGTTTTTCTGAATATTCTTTTTTCATCACCGGCATAGCTCAGTCTTCAGATGCAGGAAGTCCCAGAATAACCTCGAGAAAATAATCGATATGCTGATTAAAGGTTTCGTCCGGATAAAAATCGTAGGCCTTATCATATTCAAGAGACAGTTTCGGTTGATTTACAGAAGCTCCCTTAATAAAGCTTTCAGCCTCCGGAGAAGTAAGCCAGGCAGTATAACGGGTTTTACCCCTGTCGCGGTATATTATTTCGATTTGTTCCGAAGGAATAATTATTTTTTCTGAACCGGCCGTTAATGCTATCTGCCGTGGAACAGTTCTGAATAAACCTGATGTGTAAAATAGAGAAAAGTTCAGTATTGTCCTTGGTTTTCCGGGTTCGTCATCCAGCGCAAAATTCCGGTAAAGCCAGTCAGCATCTATTTTTAAATAATCTTCAGTACAGCCCCATTCTCTTTCAGGAAAAAAGTACTGTACTGAATTTTTTCCCAGAAAAAAGACTTCAACATCGTCCTTAGGCGCAGAAACACAAGAAATTAGAATTAACGGTAGTACAGCAAGGACAAGAAGTCTATTTCGGAGCATTTTGTTGTTTATTTTCCGGTAACAGTACAGGTAAATTTGGTTCCAAGACCAAAAAGAACAGATTTTGCTTCGAAATCAACGGTGGATATATTAACAATTCTACCGTCCTGTGCAGCGGCTCTTACACCTGCATCAACATTTCCGAACATTCCAAACCAGATTGTTCCTGAAGACTGACCGACAAGGGGTCCGATTTCGTTTGAAGTTGCACCTACAGGCATATTAAGACTTGCACAGGAAAAAAGTGCACCGACGAGCAAAAGTAAAACAACAGCTTTTAATAAAATTTTCATAGTTTTCTCCATTCTATAAAGGTTTATATAAACTATAGGAAAAAAAAAGGGCACCGTCCATACAGCCGGCACCCCTTCAGTTAAAAAGAAATTAATTCTTATTTAACGCCAATACCATCAACTTTTACAAGCGGGTAACCGAAACCGATGTAGCTTGCAAGGAAAGCCATGATGTCATTTTCCATTGTGATTGTTACATCTTTTACTGCAGTTGCGCCAACTTCGGCCATTGCAGGTTCAACGATTGTGTCGAGCTCTTCGTTAGGAGCCTTGAGTGAAAGAAGTGAAGGGTGGATAATGTAAACCATTCTAGCTTCAGCTGAAACTTCTCCTACTTCTGTACCCTTTACGTCACCGTAAGCGAGTTTTCCGTTTGTTGTTGTGAAAGTTGTTGCACAGCCTGAAATCATAACGATTGCCAGAACTGCAAGTACTACTAATGCGATCTTTTTCATTAAGATCCTCCTATCTATTTTTTTCGAGGAACACGCCCCCCGAATATTCCAAACGTAATGCAAAGGATTCTATGTGATTGTAAAGCAGAGTCACCGCCAACCCGTGAAGAGGCGGGAACGATACTCCGCTGGTCAAATACACGTCATACCCAAAGCCCTGATTAATAGTATATGTACCGAGAGCTCCCACCGAAAGGTGAAAGAGCCTCTGATTTATAACGGAACTTGGAATAAGAATAAGATATCTTTCAAGTCCAAGTCCGAATTCTGCGGTTGTTTTGAAGTCGCTCTGAACAAGAGCTGAAAAGCCTGTAAAAAAGTCCATGGGAGCATAAAGAAGGCTGAGCCCGAACATACCTGGATCTTCACTGTGAGCAAAGGTATAAGTCCACCCCAGGCCGAGGAGATCCCGTTCCTTATAATCGTAGGAGTATACGCTGACAGTTGTTATCATAAGCAGAAGAAACAAAAATACTCTTTTATTCATAAATGTCCACATAAAATAATATCTACAAAGTTAATCATATTGCAAAAAGTGTCAACAAATAAACTTAAATTTAATTAGAAAAGAACCATTTTGATAATAAATATCATAACGTATTAAGTTTCGAAAATCCATTTTTTCAGTGCAAAAAGTGAAATTCCCTGATTGTTAGAGTATCGGACATAAGCCTTTGATAATCAACTTTTTATTTGAAAGATATAACAGTTCCCGACACAAAAGCAGTAGCAGGAGAAATGATATTCCCCGTTATTGTCGCCAGCAGAATGTCTGCCGGCTGAGCCTTATATTCTATGGACAGATCAATAGCGGCATCTCCATTCCTGGATGCAATTTCCTCCAGAACAGCATCATATATGGCATCATCCATTTTGGTTGCCGACAGGTTTCCGAAATTCGCACCTCCCGGTGCGCCAAGAAGTTCTAGAACTTTGACCTCAACCTCAAATTCACCAAGAACATCAAACCTGGGCAGATTTTTTGAAACCTGTGCGCCCGAGAACCTGAAAGTAGTACAGGATGAAAATAATACAGCTGACAGGGCCAGCAGCAGAGACAGCTTTTTCATGTTCATTACAATCCTCCTATAACCTTTCCTTTCTATAAGTTTATTCTTATTCATCCGGAGTTTCCATGCCAATCATTAAAAAACCGCTGAATACGGCATTATCAACTTGCAGCCCGGCAGAAACCAAAGATTTCATCTGGATGAACCGGCTTCGGTAACTGTCGTAAAAATTCCAATCCGGTTTAGTGACATACTTCAGCTCCTCCAGCTTATAATAGGAGATAACCCTCTTAACAGTTGTCGGTTTTATCAGAACATCCCGCTCAGGATTATGGTAAAGACCGCAGACCGTCACAATAGGCCATTTTGCCAGCCCGAAACGTTCCAGAAATCCGCTTAAAATCCTGAACCCGGAATCCTGCTTTCCATGCAGATATTCAAACATACCGTCAATGAGTTCTGCGGCCTCGTGCACATTTATATCTTTAAGAAGATCTCTAAGCCGCATTTTTTCGAAGACTGAAACAAGAGAAGACTGCATTATTATCTTTTTAACAGATTCAAAAACATTATTTCGATCACCAAAGGCTTCAGCCGACAGCAGAGCGGCAGCCCGGGCCTGCATTTTCTCAATGTTATGCTTTTTCATAATGACCTGCATTTTCTGATCATCAAATCCTTCAGGATACCTTGAATAAAAAATATTCTGTGCAAGAACAAGCCTTTCTCTGTTCATTAATACCCCCGGTTAACTATGCTTTCATTGTTTTATGATGTCAAGATTGGAAATATTGATAATTTTTCTGTTCATACTTGACTTTTTATATCGCACACGATATATTCATAGTAGATACAATATTTCTGGAGTAAACTATGAATAACGATTTTTACAGCCTTAAAGCAAAGAGCATAGACGGAAAAGAAAAAGTACTTGAAGAATACAGGGGCAAGGTAGTCCTTGTAGTAAACACTGCAAGCAAATGCGGATTTACACCGCAGTACAAATCACTGCAGGAACTCTACGACAAGTACAAGGATTCCGGACTGGAAATCCTCGGCTTTCCCTGTGATCAGTTTGCACATCAGGAACCCGGAGATGATAACGACATCAAACAGTTCTGCAGTCTGAATTTCGGCGTTAACTTTCCGCTTTTCAGTAAGGTAAATGTGAATGGCGCGGAAGCCCATCCGGTTTTCAAGTATCTGCGAAAACAGCTTCCGGGAGCTATCGGAGACAGCGTTAAATGGAATTTTACCAAATTTCTGATAGACCGTAACGGCAATCCCGTTAAAAGATTTTCTCCGACTACAGATCCTCTTAAACTTGCGGGAAAAGTAGAGTCGCTTCTGGCCGAGTCAGCCTGAGTATTGCAGGCCGGCTCAAAATAAAGTATTTTTGGTCTAATGGCATTCGAACAACTAAAACTTGAAAACCAGATCTGCTTCCCGGTTTATGCAGCTTCAAGACTAATAACAAGAGCATACCAGCCGCATCTGGATGCTCTTGGAATTACCTATCCACAGTATCTGGTGATGATGGTGCTCTGGGAAACAGACGGACTTCCGGTAAACTATATTGCGGAAAAACTAATTCTGAATACTAATACGATCACCCCGCTGCTGAAACGCATGGAGCAGAATGAACTCTTGATAAGAAAGCGCTCAGCGGAAGATGAACGAAAAGTCATTGTAAGCCTCACTGAAAAGGGTAGAATTCTGCGCGAGAAAGCAGCTGATATTCCATCCAAACTGGTTGGCGATATTGGAAGTGAAGACATACAGCTTGAAGAGATAGCATCAATGAAACAAACCCTCTTAAAACTTATTCAGTCACTATCGGAGGCTGAGGTTTGAGACTCTTCTTTGCGGTTAACCCGGGTCCGGTGATAGGCATCCAGCTCGCAGATCTCCAGAACAGCCTTCGGGAGCACCGAGCACAGGGCAAATACACAGATATAGAAAACCTGCATCTGACCCTTCATTTCATAGGAGAGGCGGAACCCGGGCAGATTCCGGAGTTCAAAGCTGTTCTTGAAAAAGCAGCCCTTATATTTCCTTCTTTTTCAATCCGCCTGAGTTCATTCGGCTCTTTCAGGCAGGGAAAAGAGGATCTCATCTATGTAAAAGTTAAAAGCGGACGAGACTCGCTTACATCCATATCCGATTTTATCCGGAAAAACTGTTCAGTCGGTGATTTTAAACCAATGAAGCCGCACATCACACTTATACGAAGATGCCGGATCAGCTACAGCACTCTTAAAATTTTAAAGAAAACAAGATTTGATCTGCCCTCCGAAAATATAACTTCCCTTTATCTCATGGAAAGCCGAAAGGTTGATGGTAAACTGAATTATATTCCTATCGCTGAGGTACCGCTTAAATCCTGAGACTACAGGGTTGCCGGGGTATCTATCCAGAGAGCTTTGGTAAGTTCACAGGACTTGTTTCTGAAACTATGCGGAACTGTTGAATTGAAGTACAGGCTGTCGCCTTTTTCCAGATTATAAATCTCACCGCCGAGTTCAATCTCAAGACATCCTTCGATAATATAAACAAACTCCTGACCGAAATGCTGATACTGTTTTTTTCCGGAGCTCGCCCCGGCCTCAAGTTCATACAGGATAGGCTGAATCTGCTTATAGGTTTCTGATTTTGTGAGCATATTCATGACTATGCCGTCGGCGTATATTACTGTTTTCTGTTCATCTTCCTTAACCATGGGGCCGGGTTCAGGGCTGTGATCATCAAGAAGTGTATTTATACTTGTATCCAGATATTCAGCTATACTTATCAAGGTGGAGAGTGAAGGCTGGGTCTTTCCGTTTTCAACCTGGGAGATGAAACTTTTTGATACTCCGGTATTGGCCGCAATATCCTGAAGCGAAATCCCGCGTTTTTTCCTTAATTTGCGGATATTTGCGCCTAAGATCCGCTCCGGTTGTTCTTTTCCCATTACTTTACCTGCTGCAATACTGATATTTCTTTATTGATTATAACTCCTAAGGGATTTTTAGTCATGGAAAATTTTGATTTCGTTGAAAGTCTGAACAATTAATATATACTTAAATGATGAAAATATTCAGCGAACAATTTAAAACCGGACTGCATTTCAAGGATATTAAAACTGAAACAGAATTCAGGCGTTCGCTCAATAGTCCGGAACAGTTACGGATGATAATAATAATTGGAGCGGCTCTGTTCACAGTATATCTGCCGCTGGATTTTCTGCTATTCGGAAATCTATTTAAATCATTTCTGATTATCCGCCTTGGAATATTCCTTCCTTATTGTCTGGCAGCCTATTTACTAACCTATATAGTGTATTTTAAGAATCATCCACTTTTACTGATTATAATATTAGTTCTGATTTCATCCGGGGCTGTCATTGCAATGGAATACATAGCGCGGGAAAGCGAGTATGCAGGACTTTACTTTTACGGGATAACTCAAATCCTTATTTTCTTTTTTGGAACAGGAAAAATCCCTATCAAACCGGCAACAATAACCGGTTTGATTGTTGTAATCTCTGCAATAATTGTGGACAGTGTCTTCGTTGTTGACGATCCGATCCGAAGTCTTGTCAAAATAATCTATCTGGTCACAATGCTGTTAATCGGCATCCTGGCAACAGCCATAATTCAGGAAGCCAATAGAAAAACCTTTCTGAGTCATAAAAAGGTTGAGGAATTATCATTGACCGATCATCTTACAGGTCTTAAAAACAGGCTTTTCTTTGACAGTATAATCAAGCCGGAGATTATTGATTTTATTAAATTCACAGGTCCTGCAGGATCAGAGCCTGTCCAGCGAACTGCAGACAGCTGTGCAAACGACTGCTATGCAGTTTTACTTCTGGATCTCGACCACTTTAAGAAAGTTAACGATACCTACGGTCATGAAATTGGAGACCTTGTTCTTCAGGAATTCAGCAAAAGATTAGTTTCTATTATCAGGTCGAATGACATTCTGATACGCTGGGGAGGAGAGGAGTTCATGCTGATTCTTCGTCATACCCGGGAGGAGTTTATCAAAGACTTCGTAAAGCGGATAAGAGAAAAAATATCGGAGATACCCTTTAATGCCGGTGGCAAAAACATTAATGTTACCATTTCAGGCGGAGTATTTACAGCACACCCGCATACATCCGCGGACTTCTCAGCGATTGAGAATATTATCAGTCTGGCAGACACTGCTCTTTACTACTCCAAGGAAAACGGTAGAAATATGTTTACTTCAGTAAAATGCAGTAACCTTGCTGCCGGCGAAGCGGAAGAACTCAGAAGAATAGAATAGAACGAAGGATTCCCTCCTTTACCCGCAATTCCAATTCGGGTATTATCGGTAAATAATGAAGTCGTTAAAAACTTTTCCTCATGCACTGAAAGCCTCGGCACCTGTATTCTTCGGATACATTTCAATCGGCTTTGCATACGGCTTTCTTCTTGTAAAATCGGGGCTGCAGTGGTATTGGGCACCTATCATGAGCCTTACGATCTTCGCCGGTGCCGCCCAGTTCATGGCCATCAGCCTTATAACAAGCGGAGCGGGACTTTTTGAAATGGGCCTTGCAATATTCCTGCTGAATGCACGGCATATGGTGTACGGCTTCTCACTGCTGGAAAGGTTTGCCCCTTTTAAAAAATTTAAAAAGTATCTTATTTTCGGTCTCACCGATGAAACATACGCACTGTTCACAACAATAACCCCGCCCGCAGGCACCGATCCTGAGAGATTTGATTTCTATATAACAGCGCTTAACCAGGGCTACTGGACACTCGGAGGACTGCTGGGAGCGGCTTTCGGGTCTGTAATAAGCTGGAATGCTCCGGGACTTGATTTTGCATTAACCGCTCTTTTCATTGTACTGATGATAGAGCAGATAAAAACACTGAGGCGGCCGGAGCCATTTATCCTTGCAGGGGCTGCAGTGATTCTGCTGATAGTTCTGGGATTCAGGGATCAGGCACTTCTTTTTGGAATTATCACAAGCTCAGTCGGATGCTTTTTTATGAAAAAAAAGCCTGAAAAAAGCAGAGAGGCCGCAGATGTATAGAATAATTATTGCAATTGTTGTGATGACTGCGGCAACCCAGTTCACAAGAGCCTTCCCCTTCCTTCTGTTCTCAAAACGGAAGCCTCCGCAGTGGCTGCTTTCCGGAGCAAGACTGATTCCGGGAGCCGTAATGACTGTTCTTGTACTGACAAGTCTCCCTATTAATAGCGGAATGCTGTCAGGCGGCAGCTGGACGCCCTGGGCCGGTGCGGCGGCCGTAACCGTTTTACACCTGCTGTTCAGGCATCCGCTGGTAAGTATCTTCGGAGGAACAGCAGTTTACATGATGCTGCTCAATTTCTTATAAATAAAGAGTAATATTCAGCCCGGCATACCCGTGTTTATTCCGGGCTCAGGCGCCGCAGCACTTCTTGTATTTCTTTCCGCTGCCGCAGGGACAGGGATCGTTTCTGCCTACTTTGGGAGAATCCCGTACAACAGTTGCAGAGGGGGTATATCCGTCATTGAAAAACCATTTTCCGTCAACACTGTTAAAAGTACTCACTTCATGATGATCGTAGTCAGTGCCGTCCTGTCTGAATTTAGCAATAAACTCAACAATACCGGTCTCATCACCGGGCTGCCCCTGCTCAGTTTTTAGAATCTCAAGCCCCAGCCATTCAGACTCACGGGCCCATTTTTCAGTTTCTTTAATATCAAGCCGGTTTCGGCGCTCCTGGCTGTGAGTAGCCTCTATAAAATCAATTTCCTGTTTAACATAGGCAGTATATCTTGCTCTCATCAGCGCTTCCGCCGTAGGGGCTGAAGACTTTCCTTTTATATACGGTTCACAGCATGCTGTGTAGCTTTTTCCGCTTCCGCAGGGACATCCGCTCATATAATCTCCTGAATAAATATGTTTATGCTATTAAATTTCTGCCTAAAAATCTACAGGATTCCGAATAATCCATGCAGCAGAGCAATTACCATTGAAATAATACCAAGAAGACGGTGAGTCTTGAACTTGATCTTTTTTGCTCTCCATAAAAGGATATTTGTGAGTATAAGTAAAAACAGAACCGTACCTGAAATAATGTTAGGAAGGAAGTAGGGAAAAAATGTCAGCCATCCAAAAACTCCATGAAAGGCCGCAAGAACCAGCACCGCATAGCCGGTGGCCCGGTGAACCTTCATTTTAACCTTGATAACTCTCAGACCGAACAGGACAGTCAGAACCATCAAAACAAGTAGGGAAATTCCCGCAATCGGAACCAATAATGTATATAACATGGCTGAATTATAGCCTATTTACTGCTGATAATCAAAATATCGTTGAAATTTGTTGACAGACATGTTTGAAAGAACTATAGTTTTATTGTACTAAGGTTTTAATACAATTTTTACTAACGGGGAATAAAGGTGGCAGATAGCGGTTTTAATAAAATAAAATTCAGCCTTGATCCTAAAAGCGGTGTTCCGTTCTACAAACAGGTAATCCTGCAGATCGAGATGGCAATAGCCGACGGCAGGCTGGTTACCGGAGAACAGCTTCCGACAGTACGCAGTCTTGCAGTAGAGCTCCGTATCAATCCCAACACAGTTGCAAGGGCATATAATGAACTTGAAATAAGGGGAATAGTAACTACCCAGCAGGGAACCGGAACATTCATTAGCGGAAAAAAGGTTGAGCTTGACGAAATCAGAAGAGAAAAAGTCCTTTCATCAATAGTCAAATCATTCATATCCAAAGCCGGGTCTTATGGCTTCACATTAAACGAAATAATTGAATACCTTCAGCTTCATGAAGCTGGAAACAAGGAGAAGGAGGGTGAGCATGTTTGAACCCAAATTTGATCGAATTAAAAACTTCAGTAAAACCGTAATATCAAGAGACTTCAGCTACAGTGCTGTATCATTTCTGGTACTGGGCATAATAATTACGGCGGGACTGCTTATACAGCTGAAAGTAGTTCCGGATGCCCTGATGCAGGATATTGTATTTATCGCATCCGCGGCACTCTTAAGCGGTGTAGTTATTGCCGTTATACCACTGTGGATAATGGTGATAGTTGTAATTTGCGCAGATTGGATCGGACTCATTGCATTTTACGATATTAGCTTCTACCCCATAGCCGCCGCAGCTTCCATAGGGCTGCTTCTTTCTGCATCCGTAGAACTTGTATATCAGTGGGATAAGGTTGTTATCCTGCGCATGGGACGGTTCCAGAAGGTACATGGACCGGGCTTATTCCTGCTTCTGCCGCTGCTTGATCGGACCGCAGCTTTTGTTGATACAAGAATCAGAGCCACCGACTTCAGTGCGGAAAAAACACTCACCAGAGACACTGTGCCGGTCCACGTTGATGCACTGGCTTTCTGGATGATCTGGGATGCCAAACAGGCCATCCTTGAAGTGGAAAATTACCTGGAAGCTGTTATTCTGTCAGCCCAGACAGCTCTTCGTGACTCAATAGGTAAATACGATCTTGCAACACTGCTCTCTGAACGGGATGAGCTTGGAAAGGAAATACAGAAAATCCTGGACAACAAGACCAACCCATGGGGTGTAACTATTTTATCCATTGAGATTACCGACATAATCATACCCAAAGAGCTTGAGGACTCACTCAGCAAGCAGGCACAGGCTGAAAGGGAACGTAAATCAAGGGTAATACTGGCCGAAGCCGAGGTCGAAGTAGCCGAACGATACGAGAAGGCTGCTGAAAAATACAGGGAAAATCCGGAAGCCCTGCAGCTTAGGGCTATGAATATCGTTTATGAGGGATTAAGAAAGAACAGCTCAATGATGCTGATGCCGTCATCGGTTTTGGACAGCATGAACCTCGGAACCGTAATGGGCACTGCAGCGCTTAGTAAGGAGAAATTAAATGATAAAGATTGATTCAGTCGTAAGAACCTACAAAGCCGGAGAAACAGAAGTTCAGGCGCTTAAGGGCGTTTCTCTGAACATTGACTCAGGTGAATTTATATCAATAGCAGGCCCGTCAGGCTCGGGAAAGACAACCCTTCTCAACCTGATCGGCTGCATAGACGCCCTCGATTCAGGTGAAATCTCAATTAAGGGAGTTCCTGTATCCAGGATGAGCAAGAAGGAAAAGACCGAATTCCGGCGAAAAAACCTTGGATTCATCTTTCAAACCTATAACCTGATACCCGTCCTGACAGCCTATGAAAATGTAGCCTTTGCCCTCTCTCTTCTTGATCTGAAAGAAGAGGAGGTTAGATCCCGCAGCATGGGGATTCTCAAAGAAGTAGGCCTGAAGGGAATGGAAAACCGCAGACCCGACCGGCTGTCAGGCGGACAGCAGCAGCGTGTCGCCATCGCCAGAGCCCTGGTCAAACACCCTGAAATCATTCTAGCCGACGAGCCAACAGCAAACCTGGACTCAGAAACAGGTGAAGACATTCTTAAACTGATGCAGGAAATGAATCAGAAATATAATACAACCTTTATTTTTTCCACCCACGACAGAATGGTTATGGATTATGCCAAAAGACTTGTACTGCTGCACGACGGACAGATTCAGAACGACGAAAGGAGGTAAAAAATGCGTTTTATAGTAACACTCGCATTTAAAAACCTTACAAGATACAAGAGAAGGACACTCATAACAGCGGGCGCCATAGCATTCGGAATCATGATGTTCATAATGGTAGATTCAATGCTCAAAGGCGCGGAATATGAATCGGTGCGAAACCTGAAATGGTATGAAACTTCCTCTGTAAGAATCTATGATGAAGATTACTGGGAAGACAGGTTCCAGCTTCCGCTCGATATAAGTATAGAAGACCCTGATGAAATACTTCAAAAGCTTGATGAAGCAGGTTATACAGCATCACCAAGGACCGTGTTCTCAGGAGATCTGATTTTAAATGCCCAGGATTTCGGAGAGGACGGCAATATGCCGGCAACGGTTACCGCAATTGACCCGGAACACGACTACGACGTCTTTCATTACAGCGACACCCTTGTAGAGGGCCGCTTTCTTGAACCGGGAGAGGATGCAATACTTATGGGGTCCTGGTTTGCCGAAGATATCAACGCAAAGGTGGGCAGCTGGGTTACCATCGTAACAAGGGGAAACGGCGGCTTCTACGAGGCAATAGATCTTGAGATAGTCGGAATTTTAAACTGCCCCAACCCCAATGTAAACCGCACGCTCATCATGATGCCCATTACCACCGCCGACTACTATCTTGAGATGGAAGGGGCCGTGACCGAGATCAACATAAAACTGCCTGATAATGCCGATACTGCGCAGGCAACAAAGGATATTCAGCAGCTTATTGCCGGAAGCGGGAACACAGCCCTTAACTGGGAAGTGATGGCGGCTGATTTTCTTGCCATTGCCGAAGCCAAACGAGGGGGAACAGGAATGATTCTGTTTCTGATATTTATAATAGCGGCTGTTGGAATATCAAACACAATGCTGATGGCAATCTTTGAGCGCATCAGGGAGCTTGGAATGATGAGGGCTCTTGGCATGAGCGACAAGGCAATACGGATGACATTCATGACAGAGGCTGCAGGAATTGGTCTTATCGGCTCTGTAATCGGAATTATCCTGGGAATCCTGGTGAATATCTACGTTGTTGAAATAGGGTTTGACTTTGGATTTCTGCTCAGAGACATGGATATCGGCTACCGTATTCAGAGTGTAATGAGGGGGGTCTGGAATCCGCTGACTATGGTTGGAGCCTTCTTTGCAGGCACAATCATCTCAACACTGGTTGCCTTCTTTCCCACCGGAAAGGCCCTGTCGATGGACATCCCCGCATGTCTGAGACATCAGTAGAAGGAGGAAGAAATGAATCAGAAACTTGCAAAAACAGCCTTCCGGAATATAAGCAGAAACAAACGGCGCTCAATACTGTCAGGAACAGCAATTGCTGTCGCTGCAATGAGTATAGTCATATTATTCGCCTTCATAGGCGGAATGAGTGCGGACATGTCTGAAAACCTCAGATCCTTCTACACCGGCGACATCAGAATCAGAAATAAGGACTTTGCGGAATTTGAACGCTACAATCCGATTCACCTTACAGTTAACGTAGATGACGTAAAGGATATCCTCAATGCTGATTCCGATATTCAGGCATGGACTCCCCGGACAACTTTTCCGGCAGCATTCAACGGCTCAAACTTCGGAGCAGTCGGTGTAGGCGTAGATCTCGAACGTGAAAAAGACTACCTTAACATCAACTCTATTGTTCATGAGGGACGCCTTCCGGAATACGGTAAAAATGAAATGATAATAGGCGCGGTCCTTGCCCGCGATATGAAACTGAAAATCGGCGACAAGGTCACCCTTATGACAACAACCGCCGCACGGGGAACAAACGCAATTACACTGAAAGTTACAGGAATTGCGACCTTCCCTGTAGCAACTATGAATGCCAAGTATTTCTGGATGCCGCTTGACCGCGCCCAGTATTTTCTTAGGATGCCCCATAACAGCCTTGATATCATCATAAAACTCAAAGACGGAATTGACCCGAAGAAAAAAACGGCAGAACTTATACAGCAATACAAATCGAACGGAATGGACTTTGAGATAAGCCCGCTTCTGGAAATGAATGATATGTACGGATTTCTTAAGCTGGCTGAGAATGTGTACAACATCATGGCATTCATATTCTTTCTACTCGGAAGCACCGTAATAATAAACACTACAATGATGGTTATATTTGAAAGGATGCGTGAGATCGGAACTATGTCGGCAATGGGCATGCATGGCAATGAACTTATCAGGCTATTCTTTCTTGAGGGGACATTCATAAGTGCAATAGGGTCTGCAGTCGGTGTGCTGCTGGGTGTAGTCGTCACTCTGTACCTCAAGAAGGTCGGTATTGATTTTACCGATGCAATGTCCGGAATGGATTTCGAAATATCCTCGGTACTGTATCCGGTCCTCAGCATACCTAAAACTATATTCGTATATTTCTATGCTGTAGTAATCGCGGCCCTTGCCACTTTTATTCCATCAAGAAAGGCAGCAAGAATCGAACCTGTGGAAGCACTCAGGTATATTTAAATACTCTATTTACAGGAGGAAATGATGAGAAATATTATTAAACCTTTTATATTGATATTCATAATCTTAAGTTCTTCAGCCCTCTATGCACAGACTGCTGATGAAATACTGGCGGAATCCGACCGGAGGCAGGTATTTGAAAGTTCAGTATCGTCCGGCGAAATTCAGGTAAGGGACCGCTTCGGAACAAAGGTCAGCACCTTTAACGCCTGGTCCAACGGTGCAGATGAAACCCTTCTTGAGTTTACAAGCACAGCAGAGCGGGGACAGAAGATTCTGAAGACCGAAGATTCAATATATCTCTATTACCCGGATGCTGAGGAAATAATCAGAATGCAGGGGTCCGCACTCAGACAGTCGATGATGGGTTCTGACATCTCCTATGAGGATATGACAGGCGGAAACGACCGGCTGTCCCAGTACGAAACCTCTATTATCGGCGAAGAGACCCTGAACGGACACAAATGCTGGATTCTAAGCCTTGAGGCGAAAACCCGGACAGTCCCCTACCCCAAAGAAAAGATATGGATTGACAAGTCAAATTATATTGTCAGAAAGGGAGAATATTCAACAAAATCAGGCCGTCTGCTCAAGGAAATGGAAGTGCTTGAAACAATAATTGTCGGCGGCCGCGAAATAGTATCCAGCTCAAGAATCTCGGACAAGATGAAAAGCGATTCAGAAACGATAATGAGCATAAGCGATATAAGAATTAATGTTGATATCGACCAGGCTCTTTTTTCACTGGATGAACTTTCATGGTAAAAAAAACAGTTTTCATTATTCTGATATTAGTACTGCCCGCGGCAATCTTCGCCGAGGGCAGCCTTACACTGGATATGGCTGTGAACAACCTCATATTCAGAACTCCTGACACGGCAGCAGAGGATGATTATTACTGGGCCTGGATGACAAGCGGAGCCGGAGGCTTTTCATTTGAATCGGAAGGCAACCGCAACGTTAAGTCTGAACTGCAGTTCAGTTTCAACTACCCTGAGCTTGCGGCAACCCTCGGCTACAGCCTTCCGATTGTTACACTCGACAAAGCTTACGTGAAGGCACGCTTCCCCCTGTTCAGAATAACAGCCGGGAAAACCCGGCTCAGCTGGGGTGAGGGTTTCATGTTCAATTCCGGAGATCTTCTGTTCGGCAGTACCGGAACTTCGGTCGATTTGACTGCCGATGAACTCAGAACTGAAACAACCTGGCTTACAGCAGTCAATGTCCCGCTGGGCCGCTTCTCGTTCATTGAAGCTGTCGCCCTGACGCCGGAAACTTCCCTCATAACAAATCCTGTGTCCGGAGCGGTTGCCGGAATAAGTTACGGCGATATTGCGGCAGCTTCCGCCGGAGGCAGAATATACACGAAGGTACTGGATATCAAAACTGAAGCCGGGTATCTTTACAGCGGAAGCAGTACAGATGCTGCACACCGGTTTTACGTCTCCTTTCAGGGAAATCTGTTCACCGACTGGTACCTGACGGCCGGAAGTGCAGTATCTTCCGATGTTGAAGGCGATGAACTTACCGAAAGCTTTAAAGACAACCTCAGTTTGAGCGGCGGAATCTTCTACATGCAGCAGATAAACTCAATAAGTACTGTAACTTTCCGGCTTGAAGGACTCTACTCTCCCTTTGGTGACTTTGAAGAGACCCCCTGGGAAACAGGCTCTGATGCACCTGCTTACGGTGTCTATCTCTACCCGGAAATCGTGTATGCACCAAGCGATACTCTAAGCATATCAGCCAGATCAGTATTCTCCCCTGCAGACCTCTCAGCAGAAATAACAGCAGGAGTCGGATGGAATGTTTTTGAAGGATTTACCCTCTTCGCCTACCTGTTGAGTAACGCCGGTGACGGAGATGATACCTTCAGCTGGGAAAGGGACAGGGCGCTCACTGCAGAAGCCGGCGAAACATACAGCAGAATCGCAGTAAGTACAGGAATTAGTTATATTTATTGATTGAATAAATTGATATCGGGTTCCTGATTGTAGATAATTTAAGCAGAATGCTTGAAATAGATGATACAAAACAGAAAAGGAACCTGATACTAGCCACTTCAATTGAAAAAGAACAGGACGAAGTACGGGAATATATCGAGAAGAACCATCTCCCCTACCGCATTTTCACCCCCAGGAGCCTGAAAGAACTCGATGAACTGACCACAACATATCCGATTGCCCTTATTATAACTGATTACAGTTATCAGAACGGAAGCCTCGTAGACTGGCTCACCCTGTGGCCGACACCATTTATCCTCATGATCGATTCCGAAGATCTGTTTCCTGTTGATGACGTTATAACAGATGAATCGAGTACCTTCATACTTAGAAACGGATCACCGGGCTTTACCAGCTACCTGATGAGCATGGTTAAAAAGGTACTGAACATCAGGGAAAGCCTTGAACGGCAGAATTACTTTCTTCAGAATACCGAAAAGCAGTACATGCATCTAGTACAGGCCCTTCCCGATATTATATATGTGCTTAATTCTGAAGGAAATTTTACTTTCATAAATAATGCCGTAAGGATCCTTGGCTGGGAGCCTCAGGAACTGATAGGAAAGCACTTCTCCGAAATCCTTTTTGTTGATGACGTCTCAAAAGTATCAAGAGATATGGTCCTCCCTATTCTCAGAGGACGGGTTACCGGCCATGACAGAGCCCCCAAGCTGTTTGATGAAAGAAGAACCGGCCCCAGGATGACAAAGGACCTTCAAATAAGACTGAAAAGGAAGGCTCCTATTGGGGGTGGTATTGAGGTATCTCTTACCTCCTACGGCGAACTGGCGGCAGTCGGACATTCATGGGAGAATAATGACTCGGGATTTGAGAATCTGGGATCAGCGGGGATAATCAGAGAAAGAAACACTGTAAAGAATAAAGAGAACTGCCTTGAACCATCAGGAGACAACATAGAAGAAGAGAAGGCTCTGGCACATCAGGAAGTACAGCATCTGATAAACAACAAGCTGCAGATGCTCTCAAGTCTTATTTCGCTCAAACAGGGATCAACAGAGGATGCAACGGCTGCCTCTGTAATGAATGAAATACAGATTCAGATCTACACACTGTCACTGGTTTATCAGAATATGGTTAAAATCGACAGTAAAAACAAGATAAAGATGCAGACATATCTGGATGATATTATCAAACACTTAACAAGTTCTTATTCAGCAAATCCCTGGGCACAAAAGATAGAGGTACACTGTGATTATATATACCTCGATACAGATGTGGCCATTGCCGTTTCGATGCTGATAAATGAACTGCTGACCATAATTCTCAAGATTCAGAACGAACTAAGCTGCGAAACAAGCCCGGTATCCACAACATTTTTACTTAATGATAATATTGCCCAGTTGAAAATCCGCACGTCAAGAAACATTCTCAATCACTGCCGGAAGATCATCGAGGATGATCAATCCGGCATTATCATTACAGCATTAACCGACCAGCTCCAGGGACAGCTGTTCCTGGATGAAACATCGGTAACGCTGTTCTTCAACATTTAATAGTTTTTAACCTTTTTTCTTGAGCAGCATACTTGCTGCGGTAAGCAGCGGATCCCATACCGGGCTGAAAGGGGGAGCATAGGCAAGGTCTGATTCATAAAATTCAGCGACCGAAAGGCCCGCCTGCACCGCAACAGCAGCAGCGTTTATACGTCTGGCTACACCATCAGTTCCGGTCATCTGAGCCCCAAGCATCTTACCGCTGGCTTTATCGGCAATCACAGCCACATGAATCGCAGCCGCACCTTCAAAAACATGAGCCTTTGATTTTGCTACAATTGCTTTATAAACCGGATCATAACCGGCAGCCTTCGCCTGCTCCACAGTAATTCCGGTTTTTGCCACCTCGTAGTCAAAGACCTTAAAAACCGCAGTGCCTGCAATTCCGTTAAAAGGAGCATCCTCTCCCATTATATTGTCGGCAGCAAGACGTCCACCCCTGTTTGCAGTAAGTGCAAGAGGAAGCCAGATCTTCTTTCCTGTTACAATGCTGAGACAGTCTGCACAGTCTCCGGCAGAATAAATATCAGGATCCGAGGTCTGCATATTCTTATTGATTGAAACAGCACCTTCTGCTCCAAGTTCCAAACCGGCAGCCTTCGCAAGTTCGGCCTCAGGAACCACTCCGATCGCGACAAGAACCATCTCACCGCTGAAAGACTTTCCCCCTGCATGAACTGTCAGACGGCCGCGCTCCCCGCTTATTTTTTCAACAGGATATCCGTCATTAAGCTCGACGCCCTTTTCTGTAAGCGATTTTCTTAATACATCCGAAAGTTCAGGGAGCATCCAGGGAAGCAGGCCCTCGCGGCGTTTAACCATAACAACCTTTATACCTCGTGCATGCAGAGCTTCTGCCATCTCAAGAGCTATATACCCCATTCCTATAAGAACGGCTGTCTTAACCTCAACGTCCGCAAGATAAGATTTAATATCCCTTGCATCCTGAAGGGTTTTAAGTTTGAAGACTCCTTCAAGATCTATACCTTCAACAGGAAGCATTGCAGCCCTTGCTCCGGTTGCAATCAGCAGTTTGTCATAGCTGCATTCAAAATCTCCTGATTCATGGTTTTTCCCCGATACAATCTTATCTTTCCGGTTGATAGCCGTAACTTCATGACCGGTTCTGAGATCTATTCCCTGCGAGTCTCTGAAAGCCTCAGCAGATCTCACAACCAGCCTTTCAATTGCAGCTTCCGGTTTTGCTATATTATACGGCATTCCGCAGGCACTGTACGAAACATCCATCGTCTTTTCGAAAACAATAACCTCGGATTCAGGTTCTCTTCTTTTAAGTCTTGATGCGGCACTCATACCTGCAGCATCACCACCGATTATTACATACTTCATTTACGAATCTCCTATATATGTATGATTATATAATAATAAAGCTGAGGCTGTAATCCAAATTTTGTTTTTATTCCAGACCGTATTCTTTTATCTTATTGAAAAGAGTCTTTCGATCGATACCAAGTTCTTCTGCGACTCTGGTTTTTCTGCCTTCCCATCTGGCAAGTGAATCAATTATTGCCAGACGTTCTATATCTTTCAAAGTCCCCTGAGCTTTATGTTTCACAGACGAAGGTGCAATACTGAAGTCCTCCGGTGTCAGTTCAGTTCCGCCGGCAAGAATAACCGCCCTTTCCAGCATATTCTCAAGCTCCCTGATATTACCCGGAAAACGGTAGGAATTTAAAAGCTCAATAGCCTCCGATGAAAGTCCTTCAATACTGCGGCCCATCTTATGATTGATATTCTTAAGAAACCCGGCGCATAAAACAGGAATATCCTCTTTTCTTTCTCTCAAAGGCGGCAGATGAACACGCACAACATTCAGCCTGTAAAAAAGATCTTCACGGAAAAGGCCTTCCTGTACAGATTTTTCAAGATCCCGATTTGTAGCTGCAATTATACGCACATCAAGATTTATCTGCCTTACAGCACCCAGCCTCTGGATCTTTCTTTCCTGAATGGCCCGAAGCAGCTTTACCTGCAAATGGAGGGGCATATCGCCTATTTCATCAAGAAAAAGAGTTCCGCCTGATGCTGTCTCAAATAGTCCGCTTTTCATCCTGTCCGCGCCGGTAAAAGCTCCTTTCTCATAACCGAAAAGCTCACTCTCAAGAAGACTTTCGGGAACACCTCCCACATTAACAGCAACAAAGGGCTGAGAAGACCGGCCGGAAAGGCTGTGTATGTATCTGGCAAAAACCTCTTTTCCTGTACCGCTTTCACCGGTAATAAGGATATTTGCCGGAGAGGGTGCCGCCTTATGAACAAGCTCCATTACCGGCTTCATAGCCGGACTCCCGCTTTTCAGATTAAACCTTACGGCACCGGTACTCCTCAGATATTCTACTTCTCTCTGAAGCTTGCGTTTTTCACCGGCTTTTCGTATTTTGAGTAGCAGTTCTTCAGTTTCAAAGGGCTTTACCAGATAGTCTTCAGCACCAAGCTTGATTGCGGCTACAGCATCGGAAACCTCACCGAATGCTGATATCATCAGCGCCGGTATACCAGGAGTATTCTCCTTCATCCATTTCAGGACTTCCAGCCCATCTGCTCCGGGCATCTTCAAGTCAAGAACAACAGTATCGAATTCTTCATCTTCAAGCCGTCTGATTGCAGAGAGTCCGTTTTCAGCTACATCCACCTCAATATCTTCAAGTTCAAGGTATTCGGCAATGGATTCCCTGAACCCCTTTTCATCATCAGCAACAAGAACCCTCATCCTGTACTCCCCGGACCATGTCCCCTGCGGAATTCAAGCCGCACATATCCGCCTGCTTCATGATTACCAATCATAACCCGGCCTCCTGAAGCTTCCATAAACTTCTTAACAACAGAAAGTCCAAGCCCCATTCCGCTGGTCTTGGTTGTAAAAAAAGGTTCAAAAACCATCGACAGATTATCAGAAGAAAATCCGCGTCCGTAATCTTTTATTTCAACAGCAACGGAATCGGCGGAAGAAAAAATATCAAGTTCAGCTGTTCCCCCGCTTTCTACAGCGTTGTTAATTACATTGTCAAACACCGTTCTTAAGCGTTCAGGATCGAAACTTATAAAACATTCTCCGGGGTTTATTCCATTCAGATTGATGCTGTCCCTGTCACCGTATAAACCGTTCAGATAGCTTCCAACATCAATATCAGCCCCTGTACCTGCAGGATTTCTCAGAAAGTCACCGACTTTCTCCACCAGAGTGTTAAGCCGCTTCAGTTCACGGTCTATCACATCGAGATTTCCCGAGTAGCCCTCACCCAGCTTTTTTACAAGCAGATCCCGCTGTATCTTCAGTACTCCCAGCGGATTCCTGATTTCATGAGCAAGAACTCTGGCAGCCTCACCAAGCTGAATGAGCTGCCGGTCCTTTTCCGATTTAAGTTCCAGTTTTCTATTTTTAAGGTATAACGAAATAATTAAAAGCACCGATACTGCAAAAACAGCAAGAGACAACGAGACAATTGCTATATTAAGATTCCGCTGCTTTAAATAGGCTCCGTTACGGTATTCGAGATACACTCCCGCACCCGCAGTTCTGAACTGGGAATTCATTCCCATTTGAGGCATGCCACCGCCCTGACGGCGAAACTCACGGGCACGCTCAGTTATGGCTGGAGGCATCTGCTGCATCATCGAACCCATAGGCATGTTTGTCTGATCTCCAATCAGGGGTCTGATCACAGCAATACTTTCATTGCCATTAAACAGAACCCTACCGCCCTGAAGATCAATATTTCTAAGCTGGGGTGCCGGAAGATAATCTTTGAGGTAGACATCGGCATGCCGGTTCAGATCTGTAAAATCCTGAGGCGCGGTTCCATAATGGTAGAGCAGCTTTCCATCAATTCCATATAATCCAAAACCGATGATATCACTGTCGATCTCATCCGGACTGGGCATATCTTCCTGAAAATATAAATCAATCAGCAGGTTTATTGTTCTTGAGGCCCGGTACTCGAGCATAATAGCATTACTGTTCTGTTTCTGATCGATAAGAAGAAATATAAGAACAGTAAAAAGCAGGATAAGCGCGGTAAAAGGTATGGCAATTAGACCCTTTCGGTTCATCATTATTATCACAATACTATAAAGGATAAAAGAAAGCCAGCAATTCTAATTGCCGGCTTTCTTCAGATTTTCCTATTTAATCAGTAAACGGGGCAGAAATCAGAGTTCATGTACGGTCGGTTATATGAACCGCTGTTGTTTCTTGAGAAACCGCCTCTGGAACTGGTTCCGCCGCGCATATTTCCAAATCTGGAATCATCTGAAAAGTTTCTTCCCTGCATCATTGTTCCGAAACCATCTTCAACCCATGGCAGCATGTAAAGCTGTCCATCAATCTCGACAGACTCAACCAACAGTGTTATGTCGTTGTTCAAAGCTTCCGGGTTTAAAAAATTCATCATTCCAGGCCCCATCCCGCGCGGACCGTAAAAGGAATCTTCATCAACAATATAACCGTTGACTGTTACCTTCTGACCTTCTGTAAGATAAGATGCAAGCATATTCGCTCCGGGTGCGGTAAGAGCATATTCCTTTCCCCCGGCAGACAGTTCAGGCACCACACTCTCAAACTTTATTGTGCCCTTTACTGAAACTTTTTCATAGTCGTCCAGCACACTGTTTCTGGCGACATCCCTGGGGTCGAGTCTGACAATTCCATCCTCATCAGCCTCCTGTGCTCCGGTTGCAAAAACACCTGCAGCCACACTTAACATAATTAAAACCACTAATGCCTTTTTCATAGCATACTCCTTTAATCTTGGTTATATGCATTAAAGCTATTAGCGTGCCAAGAAAAAAATTATATAGACTGTTTAATTAAATGATTTCAGCAAAAAAAGGGAATTTTTGCTCTAAAACACCTTAATTTCATGAGATTTGATAACAATTTTATAAAGCTGGAGTTCAAACATGGGGAAAATTTCCCCGCTGTAGTTTTTCGGGGAGTTTTTCCCCGCAGGATTATTTTGTTTCAGACTCTTTTTCAAGCGCTGCCAGAGCTGCAGCAGCAGCCCGGGTTTTCCTGTGTTCCCCACCTAATATCTTTCCATACCCGGAAACAAGCTCCTGCAGCAAAGGCAGAGCTTTCTCATCATCTCCGGTTCTCTCATACAGCCTGCACAGGTTTTCTACAACTGAAAGATATTCATACTGCTCTTTTCCGTAATGTCTGCGGCAGATTCCTGCAGCCTCTATGTAGCACTCTTCCGCCTTTTTAAAATTATTTAATTCAAAATAAAGGGCGGCATAAGTATTAAGACCTGCAGCATATAGCGGATGTTCCGGACCAAGAATACTGCGGCAGCACTGCAATGCTTCGACAACAGAAGTTTCAGCCTCTTTAAGTCTGTTCAGCTGCCTGTACACACCGGACAGGTTGTTAAGACTTGTTGCATACGCAATTCTGTGTTCCTCATGCCTCCTGATTATCTCAAGAGCTTCCTCATGCAGAATCACAGCCTCATCAAAACGTTTCATATCTTGGTACAGAAGGCCAAGATTATTAAGACTGCTGGCATACAGGTAATGATCCCGGCCTATTGTTTTCTCATACAGACTGATAGTCTGCCGGAAAAGATCTTCAGCTTCATCATGTCTCCCCATGAGCCGGTAAAGCCCGGCAGTATTATTAATAATAGTGGCATATTCCAGATTATTTTCACCCGCACAGCTTTTCAACGTTTCTCCGGCCTCTGAAAAACAGTATTCCGCCCTGCTGTAATCACTTAATTCCCTGTACAGGGCTCCAAGTTCGCTCACTATAGCAGCATAGCCTTCATTCCTGCCATACTTTTGTTCAAAATCCTCTGCACTTTTTTGCAGAAGCGGTTCAGCATCACGGCTCCTGCCGTTTTTATAAAACAGATCAACTTTATTCATTATTTCCTGCAAATCTTCACGCATCATAAACTGATTATGCCCTGCTGAAGCCTATATTTCCACCGGTATTTTTGAAAAAAAGGGTAAGCGGAAGCCGGGATATTCCGGGCTTCCGCCGCATCACATATTAAAATATTTAAATCACTGAATCCGCGACAGGGTCCAGTTCCGGCGTTACGACATTCGCAACGGCCTCCTGGGATAGATCTACCTGCTCAGCCTCCTGACGAGCCTGGGCCTCTTCCTTCGAGAATACAGGCTTAAATTCCACATGTTCAGCAACAATCTTCAGTCTTGATTTAAAAGCGCCCTCCTTATCATTCCACCTGTCCTGTTTCAGACGACCTACAACTCTGGCCCCCTGTCCCTTTTGAAGTCCATTATCACAAACAACCCCAAGTCTGGACCAGGCTTCCACATCGATGAAGGAAACTTCTTTTTGATATTCCTCATCCTGCTTAAAGTATCTGTTGGTTGCAATTGTGAAATTGCATATTTTAGTCCCCTTTGGGGTTTCATTTAAAACCGGATCTCTGACCAGGTTTCCCTCAATTAATACATTAATTGGAACTCTTATTTCATAATATTATATATGGGTATTTCAGTACACTATTGTTTGTCTGAAGTTTAATCCGTTAGAGGGGAATGGATTGTGTAATATTCTTAAAACTGTAAGGTGGTTTATATAGTTAACCGGCAGACTTCGTACAACAGCCCGTTGTTACAAAATCTGCCGACGGAAGCGGAGCTTCTGCAGTTCCCCTCACCGCCCTAAAGGGTTCGTCTAACGCGCGTTAGACGAAATTGGTAGGACGATGAATCATTTCCGAAATTTCGAACAAACTCTATTTATCGGAATAGACTCTGTTGAGTAGTCCGGGTTCTCCGGGACTACTTCCAATGGAATCATATATAATTGTTTAAAACGTCTTTATATAGAATTATAAAATTTCTATTATCTTTATTACAAACAAAGTAGCCCAAATACCATCTGCTACTATAAACAAAATAATCTTAATAATCTTCGAAAATTTTGCTTGTTTCGAATATAACCAAATACTAAAATTAGAGAATAATACAGCTAATACTGTAAATAGAATAATTATATTATTCATCGGTTCTTTCCACTTCATTTCGTTGATAATCTTCTACAACTGAATTGAATGCATCTTTAGATGCCTGCGAATTCCATTGCAATGTGTCAGTACCATCATCTCGTTCAATTATTTCAACATCGCCACTATCTAAATATCCAGACATTAATTCTTCTACTTCTTTTGCAAATGGGATTAATGTGTCTAAATGTTTCCCCTGAACGACCCCTGAGGCATCTACTGCTTTCTCCGTTTCTAATGAGGGTTCTGATAAGAAACTATTAGCATAATCTGCAAGTCCCACTATTGTTCCGATTGTGGATAAAACGCCTAAAACTTTTGAAAAACCATTACTAAAAAAACCTTCCCCCAATTTATTCATAATTCCTGCTACAGTTCCAGCAGACGATAATCCTCCAGAGGCTTTATCAATTTGGCTTTGTTTATTTAAATCAATAATCTCAAATAAACCAAATTTGTTTGAGATGGACTCTGCAATTCCTGCACCTACACCTATATAAGGAATAAGCGATAATGATTTAATAACCGTATCAGTCACTTTTGAGGAGCTATAATAGTAATAGGGATTATCAGGTGTATATGATGTCAAGTTAGCCAACCCGCTCGGGTCAACAAACTTCAACGGATTATTATTAGCATAAGCGTACCAGTTTAGGCCGTCACGCATGGGGTCTTCGGTGGTGATTCGGCCTATGCTTGGGTCATACCATCTGGCATTGTAGTAATATTGCCCTTGAGATTGACTCAGTTGCATCTACGTCCTCTTCACTTTCTATCATTCTTAAATTTTTAAATCGTAACATTATCATAGTTGGGGATATTACTTCTAATTCATCTCCATTAATCCTAAAAACAAAATTATGGAGTTTATTAATATAATAACAGATTAAAAATACGAAACCTCTTTTTAACACTTTCAATCCTCTATCAATCAACAATATCACAAACTCGATTACTGCACATCAACATTTTCAACTGAGTCACCTGTCCCAATTCACACAGTTCCAGGTTGCCTAAGGTTTAATCCGGTTAGGGGACGAAATTTATGAGCACGTATAAATTGTTTCCCTATATCAAATTAAAACAGAATTCAATAAATTTTTTACTTTACAGTTATAGTAACTTTTTTAACCCTGAAATGATATTCAGACGCTATTTTATTTAAATGACTTTCAACTTTTGTATTCATGCCATTCAGGATCTTATTACTAGTAATCATTTCAGATTTAGAAAATCCCGATACTTGCTCATTTATAAAATCAACAAATTCGGGAATAATTAGTGATTCAATTTTCCATTCAAGCTTATTAATTCTCTCACGCTCGTTATACCCATAAACTTTATAATCTATTATATAATTAAACATTATTGGTGCATTATCAGATGTCGTTAAGATAATCACATCAGAAATTTCAAAATGTTCAACTTTTTCACATCCAACAAATAAGAAGATTAGCATTATAAGTAAAGGGATTAACCTCTTTAACACTTTTTGCATAACGAAAACAATATCACAAACTCGATTACTGCACATCAACATTTTCAACTGAGTCACCTGTCCCAATTCACGTTATTCCGGGTTACCTAAGGTTTAATACATTATACTTTTTTTGAATGAAGTTTAATTCTTTTTCAAAGAATAAAATTTATATTTGAATACTTAGTCTAGAAGCATTATCATATAACTCTTAGATTTATACATTGGTCCTTATAGGAGGATTTAAAAATGAGTTCAAAAGGTGAATCATCTGAAATAGCTGCAAGATGCCATGAAATTCAATTAAATTTAGGAGCAATTGATGTTCCAGAGTTCGGATTTTTAGTTGAAATAGGCATGGCAGTACGATTAGCATTACATATCAGAGGTCTTCCTTTTATTGACTTTGAAATTCTGAAAATGGTATCAAATCACTATTTATCAATACCAACAACATCGATTAAGGGGATAGTAGAAATTTTAGGTGATATTGAATTTGTAAAGATCAGGCAAGAAGGAAGAACTATTAAGGGGATTTTACCTAATGTTCCTTATTATGAAGATCTATACCATGTAATCGGTGATTATTCTATGTCTGAAGGGTCATTTAACGAATCAGAACAGTTATGTATTGAGATGGTGAAACGCCTTGCTCAATCTCCAGAAAATCGTGATTCTCTATTTCAGAAGCTTAGCCCTGAAAAAGTTCTCTTTGATAGAGCAGTAGATATTGGGACAAAAGGAAACTTTATAATTAATCGCCGAGCCCGAGGAAAAGATATATTACTCAGTCCACACTATTTCTCTGAGAACATTGATATATTTACAGATGCAGTTGCTAGTAGTGGCTCTAAATCTGTCAGCAATATTTTAAGTCTAATTAAAACAGTTCAGGGTATACCTTTATCAATAGTCGAAGAAACTAAAGAAATAAACGGACACCACATCACAGATGATGAACTCAAATTATTATTAAACCTATCACAATTTGGCATAGTGAAACCACCCTCTATTGAAACTGATCATAGTGGTAAAAACTACTTCCTGTTTACCCCAGCGCCTTCATCAAAACACCTACCGCCAACAAAACGTGAAATATATGAACGAGCAATGGCAATTGTTTCTTCTGTTCGACAAGGGCAATTCTTACCGAAGGCACATAGGATAAGACAACCGGCAGCGATTATTAGAGCTTTACGAGATAGAAAGACAATAAGTAGCACAACTGAGGCTACTCAACAATATAAAAACCTAGTGCAATGCCGAGTTGGCTATTTAGAGCCACTTCCTCACGGGTATTCTCAACTTCACATCATAGACACAGAAGAAAATATGGAAGCATTGGGCATTGCATTATCACTTGTTTCTAACGAGGCTGTCTCAGGATTAGAAATTAACCCAGAGGCATGTAAAATGTTTGAACAGAGCAAGGAATATGTAGAGTCAACAATAAGCGCAACAAACCTAAGGAAAAGAGGAGAAATCCCATTGTCTGAAGAAAAGCAATATGAACTAGATTCAATCATGTACGGAGCTAAACTATGATGCAAGACCGTGAACAAAAACAAAGAGCATTGAAGTATGCTGTATCAAAAGGTTGGGTCCCCCAACTTGAGGTAGATGTCTGTAGTCCCCTAGACATACAGAATAAAAATATTAAAATTACCGACTTGGACGTTCTAGCATATATTCCATGTGATTTCATCAGCTATAAAAAAATTATAATTGATTGCAAAACTTTAAAGGGGCAAAGTCCAATTAACAGAGCTTTATGGTTAAATGGAATAATGAAATACATGTCTGCCGAGATGGGCATTTGCATCTTGCGAAAAGACAACATCGAGAAAGATCATCGCATCTCAGCTGGTCAAATAGGTGTTACTTTATTGACCGAGCATGATTTTAAGGTATTCTGTGATGCGACTTCACAAAAAGCTTTAACCTTGACAGACGCAAATTTAGGTAAAATTGATTTATGGGAAAAATATTTTGATATTGGAAAAAAATATCCAACATTATCCGAATTAATTAGTTTCTCTCGTTCGAGTTTTTGGATGATAAAAGATGCTGGGGAATCATGTCGTAAATCTCTCATTCTATTAAGAAAAAACGCACCAGAATTAGATCCTAAAAAAGAAGAGCATCTCTCTTTGGTATTAGATTATTCTAGTTTATTTCTCATTTCTATAGCAGAGATTGTTAATAAAATTTTTTCTCTTTATCTTCATCCAGACAAAAAAGAAGATCTTTCTGATGCATTGTTAATGTTACTATATGGCGGACGGGAAACCTATGAATATAAGAATAATCTTTACGAAGAGGCATTAAAAAATGCAAGACCAAGTTCTGATTTAGGTGAACAATTATCATTGCCACATTGGGGGAAATTCATCGAATTAATCAGACATGCATTAGAGGCTCCATTTGAAATTAATAGCTCGCCATTAATACTCCGTGAATTAGCTTGGTCAATTCTATCAAATGATAAAGAAAGAAAGTGTTTAAAGTTATTTACAAAAACTAATAGACAAGCAACAAAATTTGCATTTCTATTTACAGAATACATGATACATTCAAGTAGACTTCCACCAGATTTTAGTAAAATAATTCTTGAGGAATTAATGTCTTTGCAATAAATAGAAATAGATATTCTAGCCGTCATTATGACGGCAATTTTTATAGTACAATATAAATAATCATACATTTCTTAACTGAGCCTCTTGGCCCAATCCACTCACGTCACTACTTTACCTCGGCATCAGGTATATTATCTTAGAACTATTTTAATTTTTTTTGATATTTCTTCAACGAATTCATAGGTCTGCAAGAAAACTAAAAGAAAAAGTCCTGAAACATTATCGTCCCGCCAATTAAAAGTTACAGAAACTAATTCAACTATCCAATCGCTATTTGTATGATTTTTATGTTTCCTTAAAAGGTGTCCATGATTTCTAACATACCACTCTAATTTTTCTTGAGAAATCATGGGAAATTTGAGCATATTTTCTTTGATTTGAGCTCTAATATCTATTGATTCTTGAGAATCTTGATAGACCGAGAAGAAGGAAAAATCATAACAGAAAAAAACAAAAGCCAGCACAGCTGAAAGAGTTTGATTATCATCTTCACTAATTTGGTATTTCTCATTAATTTCTAATAACTTCTCAACAATAAAATCTGCCCCTTCTGTGAGCTTATACATAACAAGTTCAGAAATTTCAGCTTTTGAAAACTTTTGTTTTTTCAACATACCCCCAATAAATAAGCACTTAGTTCAATATCACAATCTTCTCAACTCAAACAATTTAACATCTTCTCTGCAATAATCCCCATAACTTGTACAGCTTCAATAGCCTCTGTCTTTGACAAATCTGGAAGAAAAGGTCTACCGTGACCAGTTCCTTGTTTATTCCGTAATTTATTAATAGAACAAGCTAAATCATACATGTTTCGTTCAATCGTTTTTCTTGGATGTTCATCTTTCTTTTCCTCATCATAAGAGGTAGCCATGCCCAACATAACAAATGCCTGTCCCAGTAATGTTGGGAAATTTGCAGTTGTAGGATATGTTCCACATTTTAAAAAATCACATGAGCTGATACTGCTTCAATCAAATCTTTACTAGTTCCCACAATCAGAGCAGCATCTTCACTACCTTTCCTGGCTCTTTTAATATATGAATATAAAACATCGGTCTTCTCTGAATTTGATAAATCATCTAAAATCTTATAACTTAAGGTACCATCATCACCCAACAAAATACCTTCATCTTTTAAAACCGTTTGCAAATTATGGATATTCTCCCATCCAATAAAATTGGGAGATAATTCTCGGAATCCACCAGAAGAACGTATTAAGCTTATAATTCCATAAGCAAAAGCCTCGGCTTTTTCTGTTTCTTCTTCTAATGAACCTATTAGTACATGACGAATACGTTTCATCTTCCCAACAGGGCCTTTCCCGATTTGGTTTGGATCATATTTTGATAATGCGCACTCGTTAATCAACGTTTCTATTTCATAATGGCTTGGGTCTCTACGTCCTACTTGAGAGTCATCAACTAAGTTCGAAATAGAATACGCAATTTGATCGTTTATCGGAATTTTTTTCATTTTAAATACAGCTCCATCGGATATAACTATATTACACTTATTTAGACATCCACACTACTTTTTTCGTCTTAACAGTGTTTTCCTACCGTGTTATACTAATAAACAAACAATAATTCGGAGTATCTCTTATGGCTAAAACCATCAAAGTAATCGGTAAATTCCCTAAAAGCAACATGAAAGAGCTATATGCAAATCTTACTGATGACAAGTTTGTAAAAAAGAACTTTCCTCTCAGCATTACAATCAAAGCAATAACTGAAAGACCTGGCAAAACTTTAGTCTCAGCTTTCAATGTTAAAGAATGGGACCAGCCTTCAATTGTAGTATACTCTGTTCGTGACCAGACTATTGAACTCTTTCACAGTAATATACCCGACGATGAGTCAAACAATGTTAAGGATGCATGGACTGAGTTCTTTAAAAAGTTGAAATCATTTCCATTTCTATGGCACAACTATTAATTCTTTTTAATATTTCTTTATAATCTTCCGCATGTGAAGCTAAAGTAAGATATATATATTACCTAATTCATGTTTATAGTACACCAACCACTCCCCTGTTACTTTTCTATTTTTGTATACTTCAGAAATTCTATCAGTTACTAAAAAATGTGGTAACAATTGCACAACTTCTTCTTTTCGATTATTATCTTTCTTATATTTAATCGCCTTCTTAATTGCTTCATTTATCAGGTTTTCATTAGCAATAGTCTTATTAAATATTTCATCTATCGAATACCAATATTCAATATGCTTATGATAATATTGAGACAATATCCCTCTCATTTGTTTTTCTTTCTTTGTTGATGTTCTGTTCACACCTTCTAACTCTAATATTGTTTCAGTAATATTAAAAAGCCGGAACTCAGAGAAATCAGTTGCTCCTAAAACTAATGGTTCGTTTGAATCAATTTTTATTATCTGTTCTAAAAATAATTTAGAATACTGACCCCTTATAAGTTTACTATTAAAATATTCTACTAATTCATTATTCTCAATTTCCTGCTCCATTATCTATTAAAGCTCTACTCACTTACTAAGGAAATAGGAGTAGTAATGCTACTCGGTATTCCTGCTGTGGATTTGGTTATTGTTTGCACAGAAAAGGCAGAATAGCCAAATGTGCTTAATTCATAAGGTGTTTCATAGTTAGTTGTAGTTCCACCACTGTAAACACTTTGATACTGTGTGATTGAAGCATTTATATCTGCCAAACTATCACTATTTGAATCTACATAGGTATACAAAACATTATTAACAGAAAAAACAGTTTTTGCTTTAATGGCATAAGAATCTAAGTACGCATAAAAAGCAGTGCCTGTTAGATTTTGCCCTGTGTAATACAATCCTCCGTCTGTGAACGAACCATCCCAATTTATACTGTAAAAATATCCATTCTGAGAATACATAAATAAAAAGTAACCTGAAGCATAAGTACAATAACCTAAAAAAGAACCGTTTGCATCATATGCTTTCATGCTCTTTGCAATTACTTCACTTTCTGAACTATCACTTCCATCGTCTGAAGTAGAATCTGATCCATCTGAAGTTATATCTTCAGGGTTAACTCCTGCCAAATTATCACAGGAGAAAATTAACTGTATTATTGTAAGAATCGTAATTGTAATAAAAATCGACTTTTTCATCTTTTATCCTTTTTTAGTTTATTCTATATTACACCCTCTAAAAGCCACTGACCAATAAATTTTCCTAAAAAAAAGGAGCCAATTGGCTCCTTAATTTAAGTTCTTTCCGGCTCAACCGGCTTTTCTTTCTTTTGAGGCTTACGTTGCCTAATTGGCTTATCTTCTTTCTCCATTTCATCTTTCAACTCATCAAATAGCAGGACTTTTAGCACCTTCTTTACATTATTCTTACCAGTCTTAAACTGAGAATAAACATCGTTTTCTTCCATTGCTTCTACTTCAATCAATTTAGTCATTACACTCATCATTTCACTCCTTAGAAATCATAAATTGTTCCGATTGTTAGAACCGGATACGCATCATCGCCAGGTCCGACTTCTGACCTGACCTTAATCATGCCTTTTCTACACTTGTAATCATAAACAAGAATAGAACTGTCTTTCTTTGCCATCTTGATTCTCAGCAACAAATCAAAAAGTAATGGCCTTACACCTTCTTCACCTTCTATGAGGTGCCACAAGGTCTCTGTAATGACAGTATCAAGCTTGAACCCACACTCTTTAGCAATGTAAGTTACGTCTTTTAATACCCCATCACGCTTTGCATCTTCTCTTGAATATGAGAAGACAACTTCCCAATCTTCGATAGTTTGTACCTCCTTGAGTTAATCTTGGAAGCATAGTACTGGGTGGAATTTGGGATGTACACGGCCCTTTTTATACCGGGGAGCGCTTTTATAGATATATTGAGCCAATTGGCTCAATAGACAGTTCTGAAGAGTTAACAAAATTGATTTTTTTGCATGACATGGAATCAGATTGCATCTAAACTGACTTATTATGTCTGTATTATCAAAAATTCTTATCAATTATGAAAATGTAGATGGTATCCTCTGTAAGATATTAACTAAAAATGATGATTCTGGTAGACATGGCGTTCTTATCCCGGTTGAAGCATATAGACTTTTTCCTGCAATTACCAACTTTATCCCGAATGTATCAATAAATTATACAGAACAAATTAGCTATCTTTGGAATGACACAGGAACAATTGAAGTTAAGGATGGTAATTATAAACATTACCATCGGTATCCTGAGAGACGAATAACGCGCCTAAAGACATCAGTCAATTCTGTACCTGAACATACTCTTATAATTGTAGGAAGAAGAAAAGATTATAAAAGAACTTATGAAATCCATATTCTTGAGCCTGACCATATCTACTATTCCGAATTACTTTCTGAACTAAATTTATCAAATTTACAAGGTTCTTTCTTTTTAGATTTAGATTGGCACTTATCAATTCAACCAGTACAGCGAAATAATGGCATCGATATACTGTTAGAGGAATTTGATAAAATTAAAGAAATGGGTTATGTCAAAACACTTCGTTCTGGAAGTACAGGAGTAGGATACACATTTGAATCTTTAATGGGTATAGAAGAGAATAATTCTTCAGGACCAGACTTCAAGGGTATTGAGCTGAAATGCTTCAGGTTAAAACAAAATCAATCTAAAGAAAAAATGAATTTATTTCTCAAAGAACCGGAATGGATTGATGGCTCCAAAAATCAAAATGAGAGACTTGAGAGGTATGGTTATTTTGATGCTGAAAACCAACGTCAAGCGTTGTATTCAACACCGACCATTAACATTAATACCCACAATCTAAGTCTTTCTGTAGATAATGAAACTGAAAACGTATATCTATGTTTTAATAACACTCCTATAGGAAAATATGATTTTACGACCATTCAATTTAGACTAAATGAAAAGCTTACAGAAAGTGCGTATATCGGTGCCGAAAATAGAGGTAAAGATAAGAATGAAGAATTTCATTATGTAGAGCTAACCTATTATTCAGGCCCCTCAATAAAGGAGTTTATCCAGCTTATTGAATCAGGAGATGTTATGATGGAAATTAGGATGCATACTAAACGAAATCATGGAACCTGCTTTAGGGTTAAAGAAGAAAAACTCATTCAACTATATTCAAGAACAGAAAGATTAAGGGATAGAAAGCAGAAATAAGTCCATTCATATATAATCTTTATAATAATTGACATTTCTGAGGAATTAACTCAAAATAAACCTGTTCATCTGGGAATAAATAGTGCATAATGCAATATATGTTCCCAGGGAGGGGATTTCATGAGCACAGTCAAAACTATCGATTATCTGTCTAATGCATTAAATTATTATACTAAACGAGAGATTGCTGACGAACTTGATGTAAATGTAAGTACAGTCACACGTTGGTTAAAAAATGAATCTGAACCAAAAGATTATGTTGTTGATAGATTACAGAAATTGATTTCAGCACAAACTATCGGTAAAAAGACTAATGGTGAATTCAAATTTATAGATTTATTTGCAGGAATTGGCGGGATTAGAAATGCCTTTGAAAAAGCTGGTGGTGAATGTGTCTTTACTTCTGAATGGGATTCATATGCTCAGAAAACCTATGCTGCAAATTATAGAGATGGTGAACTCTTAAACGGAGACATAACAAAAGTTGAGGTGTCAGAGATTCCAGACCACAATGTATTATTGGCAGGATTCCCTTGCCAGCCATTCTCAATAGCTGGAGTGTCAAAAAAAATATCTCTTGGAAGATTGCATGGTTTCGAAGATGAAACACAAGGAACTCTTTTCTTCGATGTAGCTCGAATAATCGATGCTAAAAGACCAGAAGCTTTCGTTCTTGAAAATGTGAAGAATCTAAAATCACATGATAAAGGGAACACCTTTAAAGTAATTATGCGAACACTTCGAGAAGAATTAGAATACAATGTCTATCCCCACATAATAGATGGACAACATTGGGTACCACAACATAGAGAAAGAATAATTATTGTTGGATTCAAAAATGAAGCTGAGTTTGACTGGGATATGTTAAACTATCCACCAAAAGGGCAAGTTAAGATTGGTAGCATCCTTCACAAAACAGATGGTTCTGAACTTTTCCTTGAACATGATAAGGATAAATATTTTGACCATAAAAATAACAAGGTACATGACAAATATACTTTAACAGATAAACTTTGGGCTTATTTACAAAACTATGCCGAGAAACATAGAGCAAAAGGAAATGGATTTGGATTTGGCCTTGTTAAAGAAAACGACGTTTCCAGAACTCTATCTGCCAGATATTATAAAGATGGTTCAGAAATTTTAGTTCACCAAAAAAACAAAAACCCAAGACGGCTAACGCCCAGAGAATGTGCCAGATTAATGGGGTTTGATGACAGTTTCGACATTCCGGTTTCCGACACTAGAGCATATAAGCAATTTGGTAATAGTGTAGTTGTCCCTGTTTTTTCTGAAGTTGCTAAAGTTATTAAACCGATTGTTATCAATGCAATGAAAAAGCATGAAGATTTAGTGCTTGTAAAATAATGGATATTGTATCGCCTGCCACTCGTTCAAAAATGATGAGTGGTATTAAAGCTAAAAATACAAAACCTGAACTTGTAATTCGAAAAGGTTTATTTGCTTCTGGATATCGATATTCTCTACATTCAAAAAAATTACCCGGTAAACCTGATATTGTATTAACCAAACATAAAGTAGTCATTTTTGTTCACGGTTGCTTTTGGCATATGCACAACTGCCCTCTTTTTGTACTACCAAAAACCAGAACAGAATTTTGGCAAAAAAAATTACAAGAGAATGTAGAAAGAGATAGTACAAATATTCGGAATTTAAAAAGTAAAGGCTGGCGGATAGCAATAATATGGGAATGTGCAATCAAGAAGAAAAAACCCTCTGAAATTAAATCAGTAATCGAGCAACTTGACAATTGGATAAAAAGTTCTTCAACATCAATCGAGATACCCTAAACATTATCGTTTCTCAAAATACTTAGAAACTGTATTCCCTCCAATATATAAAACTGTTATCACTGTATAGCAGTTTATCAATTCTGGAGATATAGTCTTAGTTATAAAAACTGAGATTATGCAAAGTAGAGTTGTTACAATCCATGTAATAAATTTTCTGCTTTTTAACTTTTCCATATGATAAAACCTTTAATGATTACAAATAAGCCAAATGAGACAGTTGTCCCGATTAAGATATTATTCACAACCTTCATATTCTCTAATCTGTTCAACAATTCGTTGTAGGCATTCAATAATTGATTGTATGTCTCCTGATGTGCTTCCAAGTCCTTCTGATATTGATTTAATAATGCCTGTTGCTCTTTCAGCTTCAAAGATGCTTGAATCGAGTCTGCCTTGTAAGTCTGAATTGATTTCTGTAATTCTTGTATAAGCTTCTGATAACTGGTTATATCGTTCTGTACTTTCTGCAATTGAAATATTACATTCGTCAACTGCTCGACTATAGATACTTCTGGCAGTAAAGAATCCGCCCAAGTATAGGCAGGCTGAAACAACAAGAGTGCAAGTAATATTGATAATAACTTTCTTACCATCCATTCAAGCTCCTACATAGAACAGAATAGAACTATAAATAAAGCTAACTTCAGGTGATGGATGATATGGGTCAAATATTACATTGCCAAATACATCTACAACCCTATAATGTTCATGATCATTTACAGTCTGAACTTTCTGAATCAGGTATTTATAATTCTTGTATTGAGGATGTGATTTAACCCAACCATAATAATCAATCTGACCATACTTGAAGATTGCGACATCAAAGGCAGTCCTATCTAATCCAAGCTCCTTGCAACCAAGTTCAATTAACGGACCTGGCTTTTTAAGATTAGAATCAATAATCTGTCCTAAACTATTTGCCTTATCCCATAATCTATTTATCTGAGTTGGTGATAGAATCTTGTGACTTTCTAACTCGGCAATATGAAGGCATGACCGAAAGTAACAACCCACATCCTGAATAACTGGATACAGGTCGTTGTGATTTTGAAATATATACATTTTAAACACCTAAAAACATTTTTATTAAATACAAAATAAAAGTGATTATCCCTCCTGCTAATGTGGTATACAGAATCTTTTTGAATGTTGATTTAAACTTTTCTATTGTCTCAGAATTATCCTTGATAGGTTTCAACTCCAAAGCTTCAACTCTGTTTTCAATACTTGAGACCTTGGTTTTAAGACAGTCCAACTCTTCTTCAATGTTTGTTATCTTGTTACCGCTTTCTTTTTCATGAAGGTCAATGCGAGTAATTACCTTCTCTTCCAAGTTCTTGATTTCCTGCTTTACAGAGGTCAGTTCTATTTTGACAGTTTCTTTTACGTTGCTCACCAAAACCTCCATATAAGTTTGAAAATCAATTCTGTCTTTTCTTCTCTCCTCTTCCATCAAGCATCCCTGACATTCTGAAATCTTGTTTCTGTTTTAAGCATTTCATATAAGATGGGATAAAGGTCATCTACAGAAGTTGAAGCAGTCTCTTCAGTTAGCCTTACAGTAAATACATCATTGAATAGTGCTACTGGATAATCTTGTGTGAATGGAGGTGGTTCTAACATACTCCGTTCTTCTTGGACAGAGTTATACAAACTGCCTGAAATAATATCACTCCCCACCTCTTCAAAGAAATTAGAAGCAAAGGTTGTCTGTGCTTGTTCAATTCCTCTAATAACAGACGAGACATCAGGACTGATATAACCCTCTACTGTCATTTTCATAATCCCAAACTTGGGTTGTATCTGAACTCTATCTATACGAACATAGACATCAGTTAAATCTATTTGTGAGTAATTACTATCTGCTTTTAAATCTACGAGTAAAGCCATTTTTAAAATCTCCTATTGATATTTTGTACATACATAATGTGCTGTAGTTATTGCTGTTGAACTATCGGATGTTGCTGAAGTGTTAGAAGTATCACAACCAAAGTTTGTGATTCGATACAAAGCAAGATTTTTTCCTCTAGGATAAGATGAGTGATTAATTGCGTATGCAGTCCCCACTCTGCCATATCCAGCAAAATATGCTTTACCATCACCATACGGCCTTGCATCCCAAAGAAAATACCATCTGGTTCTATAACTATCTGTTGAAGAACAATAAAGACCAACGGCTGTTCCATCAGTAGAACAAACTGCTGATGCAGATTGAACCCATCCTCCTGAGTAGTAATAGATTCTCATAATAAAGCTATCATCAGTGAAGATATTGCTTCTTGGTGTTCCATTCATATAACCTCTATTACCTCTACCAAATCTTTGTACGTATGTATAAGCTGATGATCCAACAGAAAATGAACTGGATGAGTAATGACTGAATTTTGAATCAGTAACCAATGTTTCACCTGACATTATTTAACTCTCACTATATTTCTTTTATTTACATCAACATCATTCCAAGTATTTTGACTTATCTCTTTATAAAACGTTGCTATAACTCTTTCAGGTTTAAAGACACGAGTAATCAGACTAGCCTTAGTAAGTAATCCATTTTTTGATGAAGTAAGAGGTGTTCCTGATTTATAAATTCTATCTGTATGAGCCAATACAAATCCTGAAACTGAAATTGGTAATCTGTCTTTTTCTCCATCATAAGAATGAGCAGTAAAAGACTGGGTATTTGTAGTTATTCCGATGATCCCTTTTTCTGCATATTTGGTTGACTTTCTTGTTTTACCTTCAGCAGTTCTAACATAGACATAGCCAAAATCAACATTCAACTCTTCATCAATTTCTATGGCATCTGCATAGTCATTACCAACAGCACCATAAACTCTGTTTGCATAAAAATACTTTCCGTTATAAGTCCGAACATATGTTGTATCCACCATATAAAGTCCACCAGCATAAGTAGCGTTATACCACCCAGTATTTCCTGATGAACGAAACCAATTTGAACAACTAACAGAGTTATCAACATTCGGGTCATACCCAGCACATATTTGAGTTCCATTTATATTTGTTGAATTCAACGTTGTGGTATTTAATGTTGTTATCTCTGCATCCGTAAGCGTAAAAGCATTTGAGAATGTTATGTCACCACCAATTATTACAGAACCGCCTTCTCCTGGTATCAAATAAAGGTTATCACTTATATCTTCACCAATGTTCCATGTCTCAGTTCTTGAGTATTGTTTAATTGCCTCACTAATATCTATAAAAGTTTCAACATCCAAGACAGTTTCATCCATGTAAATACTTTCACTGGTATCATTCCAATAAATAATGTTTCCCATCATATAATCTGTTGAACCAGCCCAAGCTGTTGAATTATCAATACTTGCAGTTATATAATTATCATTCACTGATACACTTAATGTATCTAAAACAGGGTCATAACTTATTGCACAGAGAAACCATTCATCATATGGAATGTCAATTGTTCCTGTTGCACCACAATCAACACCATCTTTAGTAACATACCCATCAGCCCAACCCGAAAGTGTAGAAATACCTAAATGCACACAATCCATATACACAGCTCCAACTTGAAAAGAGAAGTGAGCTGTAGTTCCAGTAGGAATGTAGAAATATGATGCAAAGAAGAATGGATTACCACCTGTCCATGTTGGTATAAACCAATCGGAAACAGAAGATTCTCCATTAGTTGAAACAAGCTTCATGGAGTGAGTCCCAAAAACATATTTTGATGTATCTATAGTTGGTGTTGTTTCTGTATCATTTGAGAAATAATAAGTAGCAGTCGTATCTGAGAAATCTGTTTCAAATGTGAATTTATAAGTAGTGTCTGGGATTGCTGTTGGAATCTCTACATTTTCATTTTTAATTAAACCATTTCCGATTATATAAGATGAAGGTGCACCTTTTATCTTTCCACCCATTCTACATTGAACAACACTATCACCAGTTGTTTCGTTATATTGTTCGACGACCACTTCATCAGTATCGAGGTAGACTCTTCTCTTTGTATCATTATCAACCCCAACAAACCCATAAGAACTATCAATAGTGATACTTCCGCTGACCTGTGCAATCTGTGTCTGTAATAAGTCTGTTGATAACTTATCAGATGTGATTGAACCAGCTTCTATCTTGTCCGCAGTTATTGAAGATGCAGCAACATCACCTGTCTCGATAATCTTGGTTGTGCCTGTTACTACATCTGACCAATCACTTTCAACATTGGCAGAAGTAACACGTCTTACTCTATATGAGAGAGTTGTTCCTGTAGGTTCTTGGCTTGTTCCAGAGTTAGGAATGCCTGCATGAGTATGATAATAGAAAATAGTAGCTGTAGTATCATTAAGAGTATCTTTCCAATTTGAACCTGAAGCCAATGAATACCAATTTGATTCATCAGCTGAAACCTGAATCTCATAGTGGCTAAAGTTTGAAAGGTTGTCTTGAACATCGTAAACAATCCTGAGTGATTTATAATATTCTTCAACCACAACAGTCGGCACATCAGGTATTGTTGTCGTTGCAGAACCTTCATTTAACAACGAAGCTCCTGTGTTTATCTCATTGTACGTCGGAACACCTTCAACGGTAATATTATTTGAAACTTCCTCAACAATAGTAGGAATTGAAATCTGGGTGTTGGTCTTTGAGATTGTACTTACTTTGGTTGTAATAGGCTGTGCTGAGAACTCACTTACTGAATAGATTGTATAAGTATAGTAGCCAGTTCCATCATCAACAATCTGAGAGACAAATCCAGTAACATCAAGGTTGGTAAATGCTGTTTCGTTTATCAGGACAAGTGTCCCAATAGGATAATAGTCTTTGGATTTGGCAGTGTATTTGAAATCAGAATACTTGTAGTAAACAGCATGATAACTCGCAAGATTCTGAGCATAAGCCTCTTCAAAAATGTAAGAGGCTTCAATCTCTTCTATATCTTTGGTGTCACTAATGTTTGAAGAATATTCAGTGTGCTGTGCACCTTTATAATATACATCACCTGTGATATCGAGTTTTGTAATGTTCTCATTGATTGTTGAGTTTGTATTCTGAATAGAAAGATAAGCCCCCTTAGGAGCCTCAGTTATTGAGTAGGAAATATCAGCATCACAGCTGATATCCAAAGAGGCATTTTCTACATAGACAAGCTCTTCATCATTGTAGGTATAGTTGGCAAATATCTCATCATCATCTTGGTAATACTGAGAAGGTTCTAATTCAATATTACATTGCAATAAAGTTGTTCCGTTTGTAATATCTGAAAAGACAACCTTGTCTGCTGCATACTCGATAGGATTCCATATTACCTTGACCGATTTGTACTTCTCTTCAACTTTCTTGATTCCAAGCTCACCATAGATGTTGGTATTGTTGAGATAAGAAGAAGTTGTTAAATCATCATAGTAGATACTGTAATTCTTAAATGTTCCATCGAGTTCACAGTTAATCACCTGACCGTATTGAAAAGTTAAATCACTGATAATATCAATGACTGCAGTATCCTCTTCCAAATAGAAATATGGAATTGTCACATCGACATCCACAAGGCTCAAATCAGAGGAAGAGTAACCAGCCAAATAAAAGAGTTGATGCAGTATAGAAGCCGAAGTATTTGAACTGTCACATATCTTATACCCAGACCATATATCAACAGTCTCAACAGTTGCTGTTATGTCATCGAGATTATCGACCAACTCAACCTTTAGGTTACCTACCTGAGAACTGATTTTGGTTTCAAATGTTCCTCTTACCTTTCCTTTAAAATACGCTGTTCCATCGTCTTCAGTTATCCGGATTGTTGTATCATCGCTGTTCATAATCTGAAGTTTCAGAGTCGTTGAACCTTTGATTTCAAAACTGCATTTGTTAACTACATAGCACAATTCTTCATTACATAGCTGAAGTGTCCGCTTGAATGAGGAAGATATTATATAATCTGAAATGTTTGATTCACCTGAACCAAAATCAACGTAAGCTAACATTAATAACCAAGCTTCTCCTGTTCTTTTATTAAATCTCTAATCTTTAAAGCAATGTCTTTATCGTCTTGGGCTGAGATTCCAACGTTGTAAGTCACATAGACATAGATGTCTCTTACCCCTGTATATGTGGCTGTATTACCACCTGAAGATGAGTTATCAGAAACATAGGATGATCCGCTGCTTGTAATTGACTCAGCTGTAATCTTTGGGAGGTAATCGGCAGTTGATGTGTCTTTATATGAGTATGTTTTATAATTGGTCTTGAATACTTTATTTATAAATCCAATGATACTGTTTGCAATATAGACAACGACATTATGTAGGAAGTTAAACACCCAGATAATCCCGTCAAACAGATACCGAAGACCGTAGTTATATAAAAGTAAAAACGCCTGAACAACTCCGTCTAATACCGGAACAAGCATATCAAGCAATGGAACAACCAAAGTTCCAAGTAATTCACCGACTGCAGCAACCACCCCAATAAGCGGAGTTAAGACATTTGAAATCGAAGGTGTGATTGTTTCTAATAGCTGTTTTACAATTATCAGCAACGGGTCCAAGACCATGTTAAGTGGTTCAATTGATAAAACCAAATCTTTAACTGATGTTATAAGCTGTGCCCAATCTCCGGTTATAAACCCATTTATTAAAGAGAGTGTCAGATTACCAGCACTGTTATCAAAACCCTCTGAGGCTTTATCATCTGGTGTATCAGTAGAACTTATCCCTGAACTGATTGCCTGTGTTATTGCATCTGTGTTTAAGGTAATAGGAGTGTTTAGAGTTTCATTTATATCATCAACAAAACCTTCTGTTATAACAGAGAGGTCCTTGGTTGATTCCTTGAAATCTACAAACCCTTCTTTTATATAATCAACACTTTCAGCCAATGATGATTTTGTCTTTTCTGTCGCTGTTACCCATGCTGATTTGATATTGTTAATTACATTGTTCTGTGGCTTCTCAATCTGAGTTGATAGAGTTGCAATCCCGCCTGTGTACTCGGTTCTCTTTGATTTATCTATTGGGTGTAATATGGTTTGAGCAACATTGTGAGCACCTTCAGCCAGTGCATTAAGTTTATTTATGAAATAGTTTATGACTCCGACAAATACAGATTTGATTCCATAGATAACCATTTCAAATCCATATTTAAGAGGCTCCCAGATTGTGATTCCGATTGCTGAAAGATAATTGGCTATCGTATTGAATGTTGAATAACAGAAAGACTCATATATCTTCCACATGAAAGAACCAAGGCTCGTTAGATAATCAAGACTGAATATCTCTTTGAGGTAATCAAAGGCAAACTGAAATGAGCGTTTTGCAATAACAGGAAAGTTAAGAAACAGATTTATAATCCGTTCTTTATGCTCAGTAATCCAGTCATTGATACGACTGAAGACCGGTAACATCTTTGAATTAAAATCACCAACAACATTTATCCATATATCACCAAGATTCTCTCTGATATCCCCAATGATGTTTGATAACTGAACCTTCTGACCTTCTACTCCACTGGCAACAGTCTCAGCCATCCCTTTATACTTCTGAGCTACAAGCTCAACGGCAGCACCGTTTTTCATCTGCTCTGAAGTAAGTTCCTTGATAGCAGGAATTGATTCACCTAACTCACCAGACATTCCGCTGTAGGTTTTAGCCATGTTCTTTACAGCACTTTCAAGCGGCATTACACCAGCAGAAGCCAGGTCAACTGAAGCCTGCATAATCTTCTTAACCTGTTCTTCTGTCTTCCCTTGAGCAACCAACTGGGCTTCTAATCCGATAAGAAGCTCATCTCCGTAGATTGAGTTTTGCTGTAGCTGAGAAGCGTATGCTTTTAGATTTTTTAATCCCTGACCATTTATTAAATGAGAGTTTTGAACCGTCCTTGCTAACTGAAGTTCTGCTTTTTGCTGAGTGCCAATTGCTGTAACATTTTGTTTAATCTGATTGGCTACAAGTTTTATACCGCCAGCAACCGCACCAAATTTTATAAGACCTGATAAATTCTTTCCTACAGAACCTATGGACTTATCCATGTTGCGTAATGAAGTAATTGCAGAGTTTATTCCCTGCTGAGTCTCATCTTTGGCTTTAATGTGATAAATTGCCTGCTTTGCCATACATAAGATAAAGATTGCGGCCACACAGGCTTTTTATGATTTGAACTAATTTTGTTTATTTATTTCTTCAAGATATCCAAAGAACTCATTCTGAATTATTTCAAGATAGACCATCAACATTTCAGGCTGTTCACAGTAACCACCAGAGAAAGGCATTGTAACAAAGTGACCGTAACGTCTATGGACAATCCCTAAAAAAATACGGATAAGAGGTAACCACTTTCCTGATTGCCACTCATCCGCTAAATCTTGGTCAATATACTCACCTCTGAATGTGTGAGATGCTATTCTTCTGAGGTTTCTTTCATCCTGCTTTTTTTTTCAACAATCTTACCTATTACTTCACCTATCTCTTTGAATACATCAATCTTCATAAACAGGGCTTCTGTAACATCCTTGTTTGAGCACTTCTTTCCTGCCTGAGTAAATCCATGTTCAGTGATTAGTTTTGAGAACAGATTCTTTAAAGCAACGGCTTCACCCTTATCATTAAGCTCATCATTGAAAATGCTTAACTCTTCAGGCTTTGGCTCTCTGATGATTACTTTTACATCTTCACCCTCATAGAACTCATCTAATACTATCTCAACTGTCTCTGTATAACTTTTAAGTTTACTTAATTCCATTATTTACCTTCTTAAATATAAGCATCTGATTTCAAATCAATTATTGTTGCTGTGATTGGCTCTTCACCTGATGTCTCAATACCTGTTCCGTTTATAGTCATTTTGACTTTCTCTTTACCTGACACAGGTGGATTGGCATCTGATATCACAACGTTTGGAAGTTCCAATTTGAATGTATATGGAATACCTGATTCAGCTTCAGCAGTGGATTCAAATATCAAATCAACTGATATTGCATTACCTGTTTTAAAGTAATTCTCTCTGATTAACTCTGAACTGGCATCATAGAAACACTCAAGAGTAAGTGCTACCTCACGCCCTTGAACCTCAGTTTCTGTTCCGTATATTCCGCTTCCGAGTACCGGCTCACCATCATCAAGGTTGTTGCTAACAGTAGTTGTGAATGAAGTAATATAACCAGCAGAAGCACCATTTACATTTACTGTTCCTTCAATGAATCTGAATGGCTTATATGATGTAGGATTACTTAATCCGCTATCGATAGTTCCTGTTTCTTCACTCTTACCTTTGAGGTTTAACTTACATTTTAGATACTCTTTTGCAGACGCTGAGAATTCTATGCTGTCAACTTTACAACCGGTATATGCTTTAACTGCGGCCTTTCTATCAACTATTACTGTGGTAGAAGGAAGTGAACTTGCAGCATCTGCTTCTATCAATGTAAAGATGTGGTCATAAGCGAGCGTCCCACCTGATGTAACAGAAGGTGTTCCCTCTTCTCCGAATGAAAGTGCAAGCAGATATCCTATAGTTGATGGCCGTACATAAAGTGATAAATCACCCTCAACACCAACACCCATAATATCAACACCTGAGACAGTCTTACCGGCAAGCAGAGTTTCTTCACTCGCTGTGTCGATGTTATATTTCATCCCCTCTGAGAGTATTGCTAATAGGGTATCGCCTGTTCCTGGGTTAGTGCCCCACACTGATTCAATGGATAATTGGCACTGTGTATTTGTTCCTGCGTAACTCATTTTTTAAATCCTTTTTTTAAATAATTTCAATTAAATCCAAACTGATTTTGTAGCCCTTTATGTTTTCATCTCCTTCAACATCATTGAAAATATCTCCATCAATCAAAGTGCTGTCCTGCACCCCATCCCCTAAAGTCGGGTTATCTCTAATCATCTCTGTCATTGCCTTTAACTGCCTGAATGACTGAAGTTGTAGGGTTGCTGTAGAATCCTTTCTTACAAAGCAGTACACATTAACTCTTAGTGTCAGCTCATACTCACCACCGACATCCAAATATTCAAACTCAAAATAATCAGGCAAAACATAAAGGCTTAATGCTGTATTGTTTTTATCAAAATCAGGATAGTCTCTGATTACAGATATTGGAGCTGTGAGCGGTACATCTTCAGTTGAGTACTTGGATAGGTATGAACCCAGATTATTTAGGATGAAGATTTCAAGGGTATCTAATATCTCTTCAATCATTTATAGATACGCTCCAATTCTTTTTGTAATATTTCCTCCATCCTTCTAAGCGGAGCATCTGATGAATAAAGATTTTCCATCTGCCTTATAAATCCCAACTTTGCTTTGATAGTGAAAGATGGAACTTTTACCCAATTGCCATCATCAGTAATAAAAGTCATGTATCTGTTTTTCTTGGACACAACAGTTCCGCCATGTTCAAGCCTCCCTGCGTATGAGGCTCTGTTTACGATATATCCGCTGTTATCCGGTTTAAGCTTTGTATAGAACTTGTTTTTCAAATCACCTGATTTCTTTTTAACTGTGTTGTACGTATTCTTTTTGGCATCAGACCTACCCAAATTAAGAACACCTCTTATCATCTTTTTTTGCATTGATGGGTTGTTCTTGATATTCTTTTTAAATGTGTGAAGAACATCAGATATGTCAGTCGTTACATACATTTTCATATTCTGTAGTCCTCAATATCTTTCAGGTAGTTTTCAATCTTCTTTTCCAAGAACTCGCGTGATCCATCTTCAAAGCTCTTGCTCTTAACAGCGACATTACCGCCCTCTTCGAGTTTCAATACAGTTGCTATTTTTAATGCTGTGAGAGCTATTGTGTTTGGGATAGAAGTAAAACCGGCATTGAAGGTAATATTTACATTGTAATCACCTTCTCTAAAGTAGAAATCTTTACTGTAGATAAACGGAGCATCAATAATCAGATTGGTTATATCTTTTTCTTCTTCATTTACAGTAATAGATGTGACTGAATTGATTTGCTTTACACCTAGGTCGAAGAACTTTTCACCGTTACCACTTCTGATTATTGAATAATCCATTGCCTCAACAGCGTAGCCTAAATACTTTTCTATCCTCTCTACTGCTGAGTTGATATAGATTGAATTGAGAGTGTCGTCGTTGTAATTTCCACAATAGGATTTTAATTGTTCTTCAGTTATTATTGCCATTACTACCTTTTTAAATTAGAGAGGCATAAAGCCTCTCATAAATTATGCTGTCATGATTACTCTGAAAGCATCACTAAGAATTGGAGTTCCATCACCTTCCATGTAACCAAGGAAACCAACACTGTTTTTAAGTGCGGCTACCTCGTTAAGTCTTGTAAGCTCCACATCGTTAGAAACTGTAAACATGTACTTGCTGAAGTCACCGATAACAGCGAGTGGTAAACCAGTTGTAAAAGTGTTTGGTGCCAAATCAGAAAGAACGTATGGCACACCAAGAAGAGTTTTTCTTCCGTTAAGTTCAGGAGTCCAAAGTTCATATCTGTCTGTTCCTTTCAACTTTCTGATTGCTGCAAGCACGTCTGGGTGGAATACCCATGTAAGATTTTGAAGTCCATACTTTTCAACTTCAGTTAATGCCTCAATAAGTGCGTTGGTATTGATTGAAGTAGCTGAACCTGTAGATACCTGAGAAGCAGACACAGAAGCAACACCAGTTGTAGTATCAAAGATACCAAGTGGTTGAGCTGTTCCTGTACCATTTAAGATTGCATTCTCAATCGCCTTGGATAGTTTTCTACCAATTCTTTCAGCAACGAATGAATCGACATTGATTGCTGCCTTGTTAAGAAACTGCTTTGATGCAGTAAAGTATTTTGCAAGAGAGATAGGCTCAAGAGTCTTCTTACCAAAAGCCAATGTAGAATCGGCAGTAATATCAGATGCTGGTACTTCGATTGTCCAATCAGCATCAGATGCATCAGTGTCAATGTAAGGAACACCGACTGAACCATTCCCTTTAATCTTTACAACATTAACAAGAGACTGAATCATGAATGGATTGAAAGCATTCTCATATACAGTTTCATAAAACTTTTCAGGTGCTACATAACCACCGCTTGCATCAGTTCCTGCAACCAATCCACGAGTTTCCCCTTTAATGAGGTAGTTTCTAAAATCATCTGAAGTAGAATCTCTATCTTCAACATCGAGTTCGATTGAACGGGTAAGTTCTGGTTTCTCTAATGCTTCAGCTTTATTGATAGTATTTGTGTAAGCATCAATCTGAGTTCTTATCTCATCAAAATGTTTATTCTCATCCTCAGTAAGTGCTCTGATTTCTTTACCAGCCACTTCAAGGATTTCATTCGCTTTTTCCAAGAGAGTATTTCTCTCTTCCTTTAACTTTATGATATTCATTTTTTAAATTCCTTTTTTAAATTATTGAAAAGACTTTGCCAGAAGCTCTAATTGCATCTTTCGTAGAGTGACATCCGTCGGCTCTATTTCAGTTTCAGAGTGGTCTTCTGCCGGCTCTGTTTTTAGTTCCCCTGTTAAAGTTCTTAATTGCGTTATTACCTGATTCATGTAGGCTTTATCTTGTTCACCCAACTCCTCGCCTCTGACGAGCGTTGAAACAAATTTGGATAAATCAATTCCAGTCACTTCATCAAATGCTCTGGCCTGTGCCTTTGAGTTTGGATAGGCAGGAAAGGTCACACCAATAGAAACTTCTCTAAGTTCAACTTCAGTTAACTCTCTGAAGTTGACATCGTTACCCTCTTTCCATGTGTCGTTGATAACTCTGAATCCGAATGAGACACCATCTGCATCACCTGTCTTTACAACGTCATATGCATCAAGACCGTATGACCGAGTCATTGGAACTTTGACTTTGAAGTGGAGTCCGTCTTCACCATCTTCAAAGATGAGTCTCCCGTTTGAGGTCTTTCCTAAAATCAATCTGTCAACGTGATTCCATAGGCACCGAATGTCCTTATCTTTGATTGACTTCTTGAATGCACCTGGCTTTATGACCTCAATAAATCCCATATCCTCTGAACGAGAGTTGTATGGAATCATCCCTTCGATATATTTCTCATCACCATCTTCAGTAATTGTGATAGGCGTCTTTAAAGACATTTTTCTTATTTCATAACTCATATTTTTAAATCCTTATCTTTGTCGTTCTGCCATACTTCGATTGGAGACATGTTCAGTTGGTTAAAGTGGTAATCAGCAACAGCAGCTTCTATAGGCGGGAGATCTTCTAATCGTCTGACTTCATTGATTGAGAGGTTTCCGTTCTTTTGCATGATGTCGTAGTAAGAAGCTCTTTCATTATCAGAAGCTCTAAGAACTGAACTGATGTTGAGTTTTACAAACCTCTTCTCTCTGTGGTTGGATGGTATTAACTGGTGTATCAATCCCCATTCGATACGCTGTATGTGAGGAAGTAATGTCTGTTTATAAAAATCCAATGACTGCTGTGCAATGTTAGAGTAAGTAGCATTACCCAACTCCTGAAGCATGTGAGGAGGTATTCTGTAGACACGAGCAATCTTTAAGAGCGCTTCTTTTCTTAACTCAACAATTGAATTGTCTTTATTTGAATAACCTTTAAACTCTTTTATCTCTGTGCCTGAATCAAGAACAATAGGTTCATTCTGATTCTTTAATCCACCATGGCTGTTTATGAATTGCTGTTTGATGTAATTGATTTGTTCTTTCGTATAGTTGTTATTATTCGGGATGTTCAGAGCAATATTACTGAGTATCCCCTTGTCAAAGAAATTGTAGTTATAATTATCAGCGGTTATGGATTCAAGGATTTGAAGCTTGAACAGCTCCATAGGCGAGAGACCTACAAGGCCATCGAATGAAGTAAGCTTTATATGGAAGACATTCTCTTTTTTATATATCTTTAATTCTTTAGTCGGTTCTTTAAAGTGGTATTCTAACTTTCCGTTATTACGTTTTACACTTACATACTTGGATGGGAGAATGAACAGCGACTGAGCGTATGAACTAAAACTATCCCGATAGATATAGGCGTATGCATTTCCATGTGTTAAAAGGTTTGTATAGAAAGTTTCCCAGAATGTGAATTTATCTAATTCGGCATTCGGATAATTAAGAGTTCTATAAAGAAAGTAGGAATTATCCTTGGTTTTTATATCACCATTTTTGATGAATGTTTGAATCGGAAAACCAGCCAATGTTTCAGCTATGATTTTAATTGAGGCATAAACTGCTTCATTCTCCAAAGCTGATAACTGATTGATGTAAGATTTATCAATCGTCCCGTAATATCTGTAATTAAACAAATCTTCCAAGGACAGTTTACGGGTTTCATTCTGCGGTTTTCTTCTTACATTAAATAATGCCATATAAAGATAAGGACTATGGATATGGCAGCCCTACCGAGATTTGATATGAAAAAGTTTACATTATTCAGACATCAGCACTTCAAAGATGGAACGAAATTCCTCTCTATCAACGGCGGTCATTCTGGCATGTGCCATAATTGATGAGATTACAAGGTCAATCTTTTTATTCGGCTTCTCTTTGAGTGGTTTATAGTTTCCATTCTGGTCTGTCTTGATAACAGTGTTTGAGATACACCATTCCATAACAGGATTGAAATCAATTATTCGATTTGCTAAAACATCTTTCTCCCATTCCTTGGTCCATGGAGAGAAGTTAATTAAACCCTGTCTCATTTCAATCATTACATCTTCACCAAGCTCATCTTCGATTGGTTTTATAATGTTCTTGGAAAGGTAAGAGTCAAAGGCAATCTCTTTTATGTTGTACAGTTTGGCATCTGAAAGTAGGTCATCAACAAGATATGAATAATCAACTACTTCACCTGGCGTTGGAGTAACATAACCTTGGTCTATCCACTCTCTGAATTTTATTGATTCAAATTTCTCTTTCTTGTCTATGGAAGATTCTGGTATGTAGCATTTATGAAGAACTTTTACTTTTTCATCTTTATCATCTGGTGGAAAGTATAATGAATATGCAGTTAAGTCTGACACTGCTGATAAGTCTAAACCAGCGAAACAATCTCTACCTTCAAGCTCATTAACATCAAAAAACTCTTTATTCTTTCTCCATGTCTGTAAATCAATCCAACTCTCAGCACCATCAACCCAGATATTCAGATTCTTGGTTAGAAAGTCTCTACGCTTAGACGGGCGTTGTTGAGCTTCAAGCTTCTGTCCCTGTAGATACTCAAGACCGACACTGACATTAAGGTTTGGATTTGCTTTCTTGTATACACACTCATCTTCCCAACTGTCTGATTCATCAAGCTCAAATATTATTGGCAGATATGATTCATCTTCATAAATACCATTTAAGATTTTCTCTGCTCTCTCATATTCTTCATAACATGGTCCATCCAAATTGAAACCGGCAGTTGTAATGATTAGAACAAGAGGTTCTGAACGTGCTCCCATACCTGATGTATAAACATTAAGAAGTTCATCTGTCGGGTGGGCATGATACTCATCAGCAATAACAATCGAGGGGTTTGTTCCGTCTTGAAGTTTGTGGTCAGCAGAAACATACACATACTTGTTGCTCTTGTTTCTTATCTCACCACGAAAGATTTTGTAATACTTTTCAAGACCCGTTTGCCTGATGATTCCACACATCTTGTCATATACAATCTTAGCCTGGTCTTTCTTGGAGGCCAGAGAATAAATCTCTTCAGACTTACCAACAATCAATGAATATAGAGCAATCACTGACATTAAAATTGTCTTTCCGTTCTTTCTGGCAACTTGGATATAGATTCTTTTTATACGTCTCTTGTTATCCGATTTCTTTTTCCAACAATAGATTTGAGCAAGGATGAACTTTTCCCAATCTTCTAATATGAGTGGTTTATCAAAAAAGACATCTTCAAACTGTTTAAGATTCTGAATGAATAGAAACAACTTCTCTGATTCAGACTCATCAAAGTAGTATTGATTATCTGATTCAACATCTTTTAAAAAACGCTTACAGGCTAATTGGTAGTTTTTACAATAGTTTTTGTTATCTGCTATTACATGGTTACAATACTTTTTTAAATCATCAACTCTCATGAAACCTCATTTAAGAATTTTGAAAACTCATCTTCACCACCTCCATCATTCTTGTTTGGCAGATTCAATCTCGCAGTCGGTGTAATACCGAACCGGGACCCTACATCTACATAGGATTTGAATGCGTTGTTCATACTCGTATAAATCATTGCTGTATTGTTTGTTTTATTGACAAGATATTTTGATACAGAACCGTAGTTGTTAATGATGTAATTAAAATTCTCAACATACGTTCCATAATAATTTGCAGCCATCTCTACAAGCGACAAATCAATGTCACCCAGAATCTCAAGTTCTTTTAGTTCTCTGCACAACCTGTAATATTCATACAAACCGTATTGATTAAGCGGCATTATTGGTCTTGGAACATTTTCAACGACAGGAACTTTAAGCTGACCTTGGAACTTTTCATGTCGGTGCTTTTTATATGTTCCTTTCTTTTTCATCACCTCAACAGGTTTTCGTCTACGTCCCATAATAGACTCCAGATTGCTTTAACATCTTTTTTGTCTGTTTGTGTACGTTGGGCTGTGGGTGTGTGATATATATAAAATAGTTTCCAAGTTTTTTCATAGCCTACCTGTATATAAAGACCATGCAGGCACATAACAAATCTTAATTTCTATAACCTTTTTTATTATTTTGATGCTCTCTTGAATGACATGAACGGCATATAACTTCATACTCGTTATTAAAGAACTCATACTCATTCTTCCATCTATGAATGTGATGGACTATTAAATCTGTCCTGCCTCCGCACTTGCAGCATTGATTTGAATCTCTTTTTAATATTCTCTGACGTAGCTCAATCCACTCTTTGGTTCTATATAAATGATTCCATTTGGCTGACTCAGTTCTTCTGCCTGTAAATCTCTGTGCTAACCTCTCTTGATACTTGTATTGGTGGTCCTTACAATAACCATTAGCAACTGACAGATGATTACAGTTTGGGATTAGGCACAGTCTTCTCAGTTTTTTCAGACTCCTTGATATATCTCTTTTGCAAGTCTGTCAGTTTCTTTACCAACAGATATTCAATCTGACTTAGATTCCGCATAATAGTTTCTTTACCTCGCTGTATATGAATGATAAAAGTGCTCTTTCTCTCATGGTAAGACCATAGAATGAATTGTTAATATTCCTGTTATTACCAACAGTCTTGATAATTCTGTTTAGAATACGAGTCTTGGTTTTGATAGGTTCATCTTTGAGATATCTGTCTATGGTGCTGATTACTGAATCTGTGATTAACCAATCAGGTGTTGATTCAGATGATGGCAGCTCAGCATCATAGACAAACTTCTTGTTGTAGGTCTTGTTCTGGATTATCCAGAATGTAAGAGCACGTTTGAGATAGCTGTAAAAGTTTTCTATCTCATCACCGTTAGCTATCTGCATAATAGTTCTTGATGTGATTGTTTCTATTCCGTCTTCGATTTGATAAATAGGCAAGTTGGATGTTTCTGTCTTGTAGATGTAGAAGAGTAATTTCTTGATGTGTTTATATAGCTCACTGAGGTAAGATTCTTGATGTGTTTGAAGGTATTTTTTTTGTAATTGATAAATCTTCAACGTTTCTGATATTCCCATTTTGTATTGGATTTCATAATCAGATACGCTGATTCATAGACCTCTGGATTAAGCTTTGATGCCCTCTCTAATTGATGTAACAAGTCATGACAGAACTGACATAGAACAAGAACATCAGACCGTTTTTCCTTATATAAACTCTTATAATGGAGGTGATGTATGTTGAATCTCAGTTCTGGCGTTCTCTTTCTCTGACCTTTTTTAGCTCCTATCTTGTAGAACGACCAACGCTTCCGGCCACAAATTTCACACTCGCAATCATCTGCATTTAATAACTGCTTTCTAAAGTTGACCCAATGAATGGTCTTGTAATACTCTTTTAGAGTGATTTGCTGCTTCTTGTATGGTCTGTAATTCCTCTTTACTTTTTTAATATCTAATGACTGCAATCTATAATTACTCCTCGTTTATCCACTGCTGAAGTAATATATGCACAGTCTTATTTGGTAAGTATAAGGCCAGCTCATCTCCTACTTTTTTGTTGTGTAAAATAGAATCAAAGCCAAGTCTGTAGGCAAATCTCTTTGTGATGTGATTGTTTTGTACGAGCCAATCGAGAAAACGCAAGATAACCTCCGAAGCGTTTAAGGTTATCTTGCGTATCGGGACAGTAAAGATGAAATTTACTATTTAATATTTATATATCATTTTCTATTATTAAATTCCCAGACAGAATCAAAAAGAGCTCCTTTTGCACTCTGCAAAAATAAATAACCCACCACATCAGTAATTAATCCACTCCCGATGGTTATAAGCCCTATAGTTGGCACCACGGATGGAACATCTTCAACATATTCAGGTGCCAATGCCAGAGAACTTCCAACTAATATTAAAGAATTAGAAATTGTTATTAATAACCTGGCTTTGGACATATCATCTTGATACTTCAAAACCTCTAATGCTGCCTTGTCATCTGAAGATAAGATATCTAATAATCTATCTTCCTTATCTGAACCATACATCATAGCAAACTCTAATTCTTCATCACCATAGGTAAAATATTCATATAATCCAGTCAATCGATATCTCAACATTGGAGACTCTTCTACAGAAGAGTCTCCAATAGATTGACAGTATAAAAATGTTGATGTCGAAAAAAGTATAAGTATAATAAAAATATTTTTCTTCATACTTTAAATCCCAGTAATAATCCTTATTATCGCCCATACGTGATATGCACACATAACTCCCATCATTATACTTGCGCCGGTTCCACCTAAACCAAACGCACCACAAATTTGCGCCACTACAACACTATAAGAATATCCAGCACAATGTCCTGATGCTAAATAGAGCGCTACCTGAACAGCATCAGGCATATCATCATCGGCAATTAATACTAATGTCACACTCAAAGCAAGCGCCGCAGCACTTAGAGCTGATGCCGCTGCAGTTTTGTTTGCTACAAGGTACCAAGGTGTTGCGGCATAGACAATAGCCGCAGCCAACTCTGCTGCTGCATAACCAGCAAAGAGGGATAAATATTTTTGATTTGTATTTAGTCGTGATGCTTCTTCTTTATATTCATAAAATAGTTCAATTTCTTCCTCATAGCCTTCGGCTGGTAAAAGGTCTTCAGCCATTGATATTAACTCCTCAACCGGCAAGTCGGAAGAAAGACCATAAATAAGATCCAAGACAGCTTGACCGTCCTCTGTTTTTGAAACTTCCTCAATCATAACTTCAGGATTATTAAGATAATACTCAATTTCTTCATAGGGGATATCCTCATTTTCAGTATCACCTCTTCCTTCAGAACTTAACAATGACTCAAGAATTACTTCTCTGTTTTCTTCAACAGCAGATATTATCTTTGTATCTTTTTCAGAAACCTCTTCAGTTATTGATTGTGCAATAATCCCACAACCGGAAAGACTGATAATTAAGACAATACATAAGAAACTGGAAAAGAAAGATAAAATATTAAAGTCTTTTTTACGTTTAAATAGAGATAGGATTTTCATTTTTTTTACTCCGATTTTTTAATATTTTTTTGTGATCACTCTGGAATTATAACACAACAAAAAATCTTTTCAAGAAATTAATTGAATTACAAAAGCTTTATTGAGCCATTTGTCTCAGTAGAAAAAAGAAGCCCAGAAACTCTGGGCATTGGAGATATGAACGGATATCAAATTGATAATCAGGTATAAATATGCTTAATCAAGCTCCCAAACTGATTTGGGCTTACCTGGCCTATTGGCATATTGGTAGAACAGCATATAAACAGATGGCTCAAGTAAAACGTGCAGGCTTTTATTAGAATTCTGAATAAACTGGTTGTCTGTATATTTTATAAACCTGAACCATTCAGCAATATTATCTTGAATAAATTTAATTTTATCAGGCTCTAATTTATTAACTTTTTGAATAAGCTTATTATCTACATAATGCTCTGAACCAAGATGCTTCTGATATTCAATATTATAGAATTCTATAAATTTATTAGTAGTATTAAATGTAGTGTTCCCTGTAGATTTAGTAAATTCATTATTGATACCATTATTATTAATAATTTTAGATAATCCTTTTAGATAATACTTATACTGTGCTGTTTTGGGAATGCTACCAGAACTTTCTTGCTCAGCCCGTGTGTCGTCTACGGAAGGCTCTGATGACTTTTTAGTCATATTGGTTGAGAAAAAAATACCAAGCTTAGGTAGGTATACATTATGCTCCATGTTATTCTCTTTTCTTATTGTGTGTATTGCAAGCAACCCTTTTCTTTCCAATGACCTTAAAGCTCTTGATACAGTAGACCTTGTTCTATCAGTCTTCTCAGCTATCAAGCTTTGTCTTGGCCAACAATATCCTTTTTCAGAGGAAGCTTGTAATAAGTACATATAGACTCTTGTCTCTGTAAGATTCAAATCATAATCAAATATTTCCAATGGTACGGCTGCAAAGAAATCACCATTCTCTGTGGTCCGTTTCTTATACCCATTTGTCTTTTTTAATAATTCTCCATAGTATTTAAATTCTTTCATAATATCTCCTTTACTTCTCTACTGTTCCTACCTTCCAAGTAGTCCTTGGTAGTTTTAATAATTTTTTCTTCAACTTCCTTTTGAAGCATCTCTTTAAATTCAGGTGATTGCCTGATAGCGTCTCTAATCTCCTGCTTTATCTGCTTGTGAGAAACAACCTCACCGTCTATTACCTTACATTTTGAACATAGAGAAACTACATCATCCAAGGTCTCTTCACCTTTGGTAAGCCATTCAGTTTTATAAACCTTTATTGCCTTATTCCCACAGCCTTGGCACTTGGGGTCTCTTTCAAGTTTCCTGATTGATAGCTCTCTCCAATATTCTGATTTGAGGTAATCTATAGTTGATAATGATTTCAAATATTCAACATCGTTATTGAATAGATTCAAGCCATTAAGTATGGCTCCACTGACCACCACCTCTGGTGGCAGTTTAACCATCTTGCCACTGAGATAGAAATCAATCCCATAGCTGTTAATGTCTTTTAATATTCTGAGAAGGTCTTTTCTTTCCATTTACATTCCTTGTTAAAAAATATAAATGTGCTTGATGTAGTAGAGTTATGTAGTGTGTAGTGTTCCCTGTTAGTTTAGGAGTCATTTAAAGTCTAACTCAGGACTATGTGATTAATAACCTTTTAGTTTTCTTATCTTGTCTTCCCAGCCATCAGACAGATTGAACTCTTCAACCCAATCACTAACAGCTGAATATATCTTTTCATATTCATGTTCATTTTTAGCGTTTTTAAATTCAATTTCTATTTCTTGCATCAATTTTTCTATTCTCATATCTACCTCTCTAATACAATCTTGGAGATATACTCCAAATCTTCATCTATGGCTTTAAGAGCAGTTTGCATGGATTCAAGCACAGACTCCAACTGCTTAATTTTCTTATTCTGAGCTTTCAAGACCTCTATTAAATCCTTGTTCACTTGCCATTCCTCTTCAGCTCTACTTCATCTTCAAGATACAAATCTATAAGTTGAGCCATTACCCATTTTATAGTTCTACCTTCTTCTTTCACTTTAGCTTTAAAGGCTTTTAATTTAATATCACCAATATTTATAGTAGTAGACATCTGCTACCTCCTTTTTCTTTATATATAAATATGCTTTTCAAACATCACTTTTTGAATATTTTGAAACTTTTTTGGAATTAATAAAAAAAAATGGCCCTCCAAAACGGAGGGCAAAATTACATTAGAGAATCGACTACCTCTCTGATAGTCATGTGCTGTTTTGATTTGTTCCTACTGAAATTAGCTTTTACATTCTGCATCTCTACTGAGACATTTGACTCAGTAGGAAATGAGAGAGACCTATCGTTGTATCCCATTATCTGATAATCCCGAAGAACCTCAGTTCCACAACACTCACCAGAACATCCCATACAACCCATGCCATTATCTGCGACAAAAAACCTGAGACCATGTTTTGCAGCCAACTGTTCAGAAAGTCTGACGTACTGCATTTTCTTGTCATAACCAAGAACATACTCTCCCATCAAATCTTCGTTTTTATAATATTCAACGACATCAAAACCAAGATAATCACTAATGGAATCGTACTGAGCTTTCTGCTGAGGTGTCATAGCTCTCGATACTCTGAGTCCTTCAATATTGAATGACCAGCAACCAGCATCTTTGAATGCACTAACCAGAGAAGGTAAGTCATCGAGAATCTTGGGAAAGATAGCAGGCTGAATCTTACCCATAACTTTGATTCCCATATCAGTGAGTTTCTTTATTGCATCCAATCTCTGTTTTGCCGTTGGTGCACCTGGCTCTGTAGCTTTGAGATACTTTTCATCAGTAGAGATAAGAGAAACCGCAACTGTCCAATTGGGATTATCAAACTCATCAGCATACTCGGCGAGTATTGCAGGGTTCTTGGTTTGAATCTCAATTGGGTAGTCAAACATGTCGAATACTTTCAATGCGTCATAAGTGATATGAGCATCTCTCTCTATAGTAGGGAATGGGTCTGAAGTGGCACCAACTTTGACAGGGATTCTTTCTTTGATTGCAACCTCAGCCCCTCGTTCATAATCGTAAGAAGATTCGATTGCATTCTGAATCCATGCTCTAAGCTGGTCAGGTCTATTACCATAGATGTACTGGAAGGTTTTATTGTCAGAACGTCTTCTGGCAAACTCGACAATGTCCTTGGCAAAACAGTATTTGCAATTGTATGCACACCCTTTGTAAGGGTCAAACTTAAAAGGGATGGGACAGATAGTGTACTGAGAAGTCAGCATCGGTGCTGCAAAACTTTTCTTTACTTGGATTTCTCCGAATCGGTTAGTGTATTTCATATGTTCTCCTTATTGAGTCAAATGTCTCAGTTTCACCCCCCTTTTTTTGCATATTTATCTACAAAGGGGGCATTATGATTACCGAAATTAGATTTGTTAATGATTTTCCATCTTATGCTGTTACAAGAGATGGTCGTATTTGGTCATTTAAAAGCAAAGGATGGTTAAAGCCGAAAATTAGAAAGGATAAATATAAATCCGTAAGTTTATCGAATGAAGGTAAACGTAAAGGGTTTTATGTTCATCGCATTGTTGCTTCGGCTTTTCTTCCAAATCCTCTCAACTTTCCTGTTGTAAATCACATTGATGGTGATAAAGGAAATAATAATGTTGAGAATCTCGAATGGTGTACGAATAGTCATAATACTATTCATGCTTATGAAACTGACTTAATCACACCTTTTAAACGGAAAGTTAGATGCATTGAGACAGACCAAATCTATGAATCAATAGAAATGGCTGCCTCTGTCAGCGGTGCACAGAAAGGTCATATCTGCTCAGTTTGCAGAGGCAGAAGACCAAATGCAGGTGGGTATCGATGGGAATATGTCAATTAAGAATATTCCGCTTAATATTCGTTGCTATCGCCTTCATCATTGCGGGGCAGACAGCATTCCCGAGTCGTGCCCACTGTGCTGTATAACCACCAGTCAGAATGTAGTCACGGGGGAATGAACAGAGAACTTTGACATCATCAATATCAGGTCTGACCTTTTTATTGTTTTTGATGAACATCATGCCTGTGGTTTTAGTTATTGTTCCGACAGGTTTAGTTCCAGGAATATGTGCTCTTTCAAACTGAGCTTCGATATAACCGTCAATATGGGGTAGTGCTTCAGAAAGAGTAACCAGATTTTTTGATGAAGCCTTTGGGAATGAAGGTATTTTTTTGAGGTCCTTACGAACCCCGATTATAATGACCCTCTGTCTACTCTGAGGAACACCGTAATACATGGCGTTCATGAGTTTGGCTTCTACTCTGTAATTCAGAGATTTAAGAGTCTGAACGATACGATAGAAAGTAGGTGCCATTTTGCCAGTCACCATTCCCGCAACGTTCTCGATTACGAAAGTCTTTGGTTCAAGACCTTTAATAAGTCTTATGAACTCGTATACAAGGTCATTCCGCTCATCACCGACAACACGTTTGGTATTGGCCAAACTGAATCCCTGACATGGAGGTGAACCATCGAGAACATCGAGTTCTCCTTTTTTAATACCTGTGGCTTTGAATATCTCTTCAGGTGTAACTGTAGAAATATCTCTCTGCCAAACAGGAAAGTCGTAATTTGCTTTCAGTGTGTCCACTGCATTCTTTTCAAAGTCGATTGCCAAGAGTTCTTTAAAACCGGCCATCTTGTAACCAAGGGAGGAGCCTCCTCCCCCTGCGAATGTTGATATTACTGTATTAGTCAATTTCGACCTCCATGGTATGAATCTGCTCACATTCAGGACAAACAAATCTGATAGCGTAAGAACCATCTTTCTGTTTCTTTACTGACTGAACGAGTATGTTATGTGTAAGGATTTTCTCCTTCACCGGAGTTTCAACGTCTCTCTCAGGATTGAGATATCTATCGATCCAGCGATTAACTGTTCTGCGGTTAAGCCCGATTTCGACACAGTAGTCGTTCCATGTTTTCTTTTTCTCAACCCCGTCTTCGGTGAGTTGGAACGGATTGCCCACTTTAGAAAGTGCCATTCGTGCTTTGAACAGCTCGTCGAGCAGTTCCGTACTGGCTTTCTTCCAGTTGATTACAGTTGATTTAACTGTGGTAACTGATTTGCGGTAATCCCAGTTTTTGAGATTCGGGTTTGTATTGATTTTTACAGGCATGATTTCGTTCATCTCTGTTCCTCCAAATGGGAGGACTCGATGGCCACCTTTAACTCGCGAGAAGTCCGAAATGTGTTTTGTGGATTTGAATCTTTAAGTGATTCATATAAATACACGCACGGGAAAATCAAACTTGTAAAAGTTTTTTGAATTTTTTATACTTTTTTTCATGAAGCAATATATACACATGAACACAGCAGAGAGAATCTACAAAATCAAGACTTTCATAGTTAATAACCACTATGAGATATGGAATACATTCAAAGATTACTTTGACGGAACCTCTGAAAATGTGGACCTAATATGGGAGTTCTTTACCAAATTGGCGCTTATATCCCTCCAGAAAGCCTATCCTGATACTCCTGACAAGGTATTTCAGGACCAGCATAATATGCTTTCTGATTTGATATCTGATTTGTATGATTACTATTTGAACAAGGACGAGATGCAGGCTCGTATCTTTGACTTCTTTCCAAATGGATTGCTTCTTGTTGATACTGAGCAGAATGAAATGAACAGAAGGATATTTGCAGCACACTTTCTGAATAAGACACAAAATCTGCTCAAAGATGGCTGGCGTAAGTCAAACCTTATCAATCGTAATGAGCAGTCTGTTGGTGAGTGGGTAGATGAGGTTTTTGATGGTCTGTATGACGGAGTTAGAAGGACAGCCAAGGAATCAGGCAAGAAACCGCCTAATCTCCTCGATGAGTACAAGAAAAAGAACAAAACGGGTCAAATGTCTCAATCAAAACAGACCTCACATGTTACCCCTACGAGAGCCAAGAAGACGACTTCACCCCAAGAAGGCCAAATCCTCCTTGATGATACTATAGATGAGATAGTTAATAGAATGTCTGATAGGAAGTTGAGTGGAAAGCGTATTCAGTCTACATTAGAAGAGATAATGGATAGGCGTAAATGGCGAGAATCCCAATTAAATGGATATTATGGGACTATTATTGATTCTGATAAAACCGGTGAGTATCTGTTATCCAAACCTGAATTGTTCATTTCAGGTATGCTATTTCCTACTTCTAAAGGGTTATTATTCTGTTCTAATTGTGCCAATGAGAATCAGTTAGACCAGCTCTTCAAAATGTGGCTTGAAGATGCTCCAAAGATAGATATCCCCGGAACTGAAGAGGATAGAAAAGCCGCTGAAGCAGTCAGGAAAAGACCTAACTAATCCTCAGTGTTAAAGTTACCCTCAGCATAGGCTTTTGCCATATCAAACTCACCCTTCCATGGTTCTTCCAGATTATAGATATCAGGAATGTGGTAGGATACATTATTTATAAACTCAATATCTAACTCTCTATTGTAGAGGGTTATTTTTTTGATACGCTTCATATATAACTCTTTTCTCTCAACCTGAGACATATCAACAAAAGCATTGTTATCTTCCACAGCGAATTCATTTAACTTATCTTTCATTTCTTGCTCAGAGGTCATAATCAGGTTCTGTTCATTGATTCGCTGCTTTATTATCCCTATTTGATTATCAATCTCAGCTTTCTTGTCTTTAATCTCATCTATGGTAAAAATTTCACTAATAACGGCATCAACTAACTTTTTCTTGTCATTCTCCAATTTCTTGAGATTCTTGTTCAAATCTTCGATTTTTGAATGAACAAGCTCATTCTCTCGTTTTAGCCGTTCAATCTCTGATTCAAAAAAACCAAGGACAGCTTCTGTATCATTGAAATTATGAGCGTAGAGTCCTCTGACCAGATACAATAAAATCATCTCGTCAACAGTTGTATTCTTGAGATTCTCCTTACACTCAAACGCACCATTACTATTCAATGTGTGGATGTAGAATCCTCTTTCAATACCCTTATTTGTGTTAGCCTTCCTGAAATACTTGGTTCCACATTCTCTACAAACAAGAAGACCAGATAATTCAAAGGTTCCAACTCTATAGTTCTTGTTCTTTTTAATTGTAGTTTTTTGCCTCAATACGGCTTGTGTTCTTTCCCATGTTTCTTTATCAATGATGGGTTCATACATGGAAGATTCTATATAAGCACCTTTAGAGTTCTTTATTTGACCTATATAAGCCTTTTGACGTAATATTCTTGATATATGTCCAGTTTGCCAATTAACACTGCCAAAACGCATCTTATAGCCCTTTAAGAGCAACTCTCTCTGGATTGTTACGAAAGTCATATCTTCTGAGGCTAATTTAAAGATAAATCTTATTACTTCGGCTTCTTGCTCTTTTATCTTAAAACCGTCTCCAACTCGCTCATATCCATAAAGTCTTGGTAGGACTCGGTCACCATTATCAATGCGTTTTCTCTGACCATTAGTCATACGCTCAACTATCTTTCGTCTTTCATATGCAGCGACTGAACTTCTAAGATTGTAGAAGAGTTGGTCTTCTGGGCTATCAAATTTTATTTGGATACCATTCTCAAACAGTTTAATGTTGTATTCGTTAAATAGCCGTTTTAAGAAGAGTGCATCTTCTTCATCGTTACGAGTGAGCCTACTGAACTCAATAACCCAGATGATATCTATCTTCTTATCTTCAATATCATGAATAAGGCGACTGAACTCACTTCTTTTAGAGATTGTACTACCACTTTGCACATCTAAATAAAGTTCACATTCATAGCCATTATCTAAACAAAACTGCTTCCCATCGCTCTTTTGTCTCTCAACTGAGTAATTGTCCTTCTGAAGCTCCGTTGATACTCTACAGTATACGCCACATCTTTCCATGTCCAATCCTTTACCCTATAATAGATTATATAAGGGTATTTAATCAATGAATTAGGCTCCAAACAATACTGAATTAAGACTGTTCATTTTTCTCCTCGATATTTTTGATATAAAGCACCGGAACTTGACTGATATAAACTGAATTATCTTCATCATGATTCAAATTAATAATTGCCGTGCTTGATTGTTGCATCCGATCGGATTATTATGGAATTTCACGGAGGAGCATATGGCTAAAGGTTTTACACTCGAGACTTATCCATGGGTCTACATTGCCAGGTACAATGAAAATAATGAATGGACTGAAGAATTCATCGAAAATCCGCATCTTACTCCTGCTGAAGAAGCTGCTCTTTCTTCCGATGATTTTTCAGAACTGCTTGCAAAGAGAAACTCGTTTCCCCAGCTTCCGCTGGTAAACTATACATCACAGTACGGACTGGGCTGCTTTGAAGGGCTTAAAGCCTTTCCGCAAAAAGACGGAAACCTCAAACTTTTCAGACCTGATGAAAATGCATCACGAATGTATTGCTCAATGGAAGGACTGATGATGCCGCCATTTCCCGCGGATATGTTCGTCGAGGCCTGCAAGAAAGTAGTTAAACTGAACAAGGACAGCGGATTCTATCCCGAATACGACTCTGAGTGGGAAAAAGATAACTATATTACCGGTCACTCGGTTTATCTGAGACCCTTCACATATTCCGAGCCGGCGATCGGTCTGAATATTTCATCACATCCCTGGGTGGTTATCGTAGCAACCCCTGTAGGGGCTTACTTTGCACCTGGAAACTCAAAGGCACTGGTAACCGACAAGTTCAGGGCCACCCCGAACGGAACAGGCTGGATTAAATGTAATGCAAATTATGTTATTCCCATCCTTGCTAAAAAAGAGGCTGTTAAAGCAGGGTACATGGAAGCAGTTTTCCTGGATTCAGTTGAACAAAAATATGTTGAAGAGGGATCTTCATGTAATATTTTCTTTAAACTTAAAAACGGAACGCTTGTAACCCCCGAACTGGGTGATACAATTCTTCCAGGCATCAATCGTAAGACCGTCATCACCCTTGCAAAAGAAATGGGAATTCCGGTTGAAGAAAGAAAAATTGCAATCGATGAAGTCCTTAGCGATGCAGTAGAGTCCTTTGTTACAGGAACTGCGGCAGGAGTTTCATTCCTTGAATCCATCACCTATAACGGAAAAACCGCAGTTTTTAATAACGGGGAACAGGGAGAACTCACAACAAGCCTTCTTAAGGCTCTGAAGAGTATTCAGTACGGAGCATCTGAAGATAAACATAAGTGGATGTCTGATTCAATCTGATTAAAACACGCATCTATTATAGAAAAGGCTGACCGGGAAGCACCCCTGTCAGCCTTTTTTTAGAAATTGAGCTTTGTCATATCCCGTGGAATACTTCCGTAAATCTGGAGTCTGTAATCCTCTACCGGGTAGAAGACAGCCTTGGAATTCAGATAAGAAAGGTTAACAGTATTCGGCTTTTCCAGGGAGTTGGGATCTCTGGCAAGGGAATCATAATATTCGGTAGAATCTGTCAGAAGCACCATGGCTTCTGCATTTTTCTTCGGGTCTCTGGTTTTCTCATAAAGTCGGTACTTGGTAACTCCCAGATTATTGCTTACCTTCATCAGGTTCTCAACCAGTGCCCGGTGTTCAGGAATTTCATCAATTAGCAGATAGGAGATGGCAGAATACTCCTTATTCAGGATATCAAGCAGATGCATGTACATCCCTTCTGCAAGATAGAAATCATTCCTGTTAAAAAGAGTATTTGCAGTTGCGTACATCAGATCTTTATCAACTGAAAAACCTTCCGCTGTATCATAAAACTCTATCAGAGCTTTGCGGTAATCCTCATTATAGTAATATACATAGCCCTTCTTGTATTTCAAATCACGATTGGTAAACAGGTTGTCCTCAGCCTCCTGAAAGAATTTAAGGGCTGAATCAAAATCACCGCTTATGTAGTAGGCAAGGTCTCCGAGGTTGCTATATATACTGCCGTACTTGGCTTCGGGTTTCAACTGATCCCTAGCGAGCGCATCCTCGTAATTTGTCAGAGCCTTCTGAAAATATTCTTCAGCATCGAGATACATCTCTCTATCATATAAAACAGTGCCGTAGCGGTTATATGAATCAACAAGCATTCCGGTCCTGGTAGAGGTAAGAGGCGATGTGTTCTCAAAAAGCCATATTGCAGCACTGAGAGCCTTATCCTCTTCCTCAGGAATATCGAGTATTTCAAAATAACGGGCCAGATTATAGTGAATTTCTGGAATGCTTTCATCAAGCGCTCTGGCAGTGAACAAAATATCACGGACATCGCCCAACTGGCCCTTATCGATAAAATAACCTGCCAGTTCGGCATATATCGAAGGTTCGATCTTGGCTTTCGGATTATCCTTAAAAGCATTATACAGAACCATGGCTTCCTGATAATTATCGGTCCGGATAAAATACCTCAGCATTCTGAAAAGAAGCACGTCTCTGTGCCCATACTGCTCAAGAAGCTTGGCATAGTTAAAGCGGGCTTCATCATATAGTACCGGATTAAGCTCCTGTGCCCATTCCATGTAGGTATCACCCAGCATCAGCCGCGCATCATAATCAGAAAGATCATCAGCAAGAAGCTGCTTCAGCAGAGTTTCGGCCTCAGGGTACTTGCCAAGTATTCTGAACTCCAAATCTGCATAATCCAGCCTTCCCTGCCGTTCATCGGGATACCATGCAAGAAGTGATTCATATTTTTCTTCAGCAAGCAGATACTGCTTCTGATTTATAAATTCTTCAGCGTATTTGAAAAACCAGCTTTTCTTCTTCCATTCATTAAAACCGCGATTAAAATAATTATTGGCCTGCACATAGTTTCCAGCCTGGATTTCCTCATAACCGGTTTTATACAGCGATTCTGCATGCAGCGGTGTATATAGAAATTTGAAACCTAAAAAGAGAATAAGCCCAAGTGCTGCAGCGGCAAGCATAGCCGTTCTGAACATCGGAATAAAGTTTCTCTTAAATGCATACAGGAATGTTCCCCGCTCAGATTCAAAATCCTCAGCGGTCTTTCTTTCATATTGTGTCGGTATCTGGACTTTTTTTCCGGTAATCTTTGAAACAATTGAGCCGAGTTCTTTAGGCGCTGCCCCTGATTTAAGACCTTTCAGCAGTTTCTCAAGGTTTTCCCCTGCAAGCCGCTTCTCGCCGATCAGCTCTTCTATTATTATTTTGAGGTTTCTGGGAAGGGTTATGAGGGTCTTTTTAATTACATCAAACTCATCATCAGGAATGGCATAGTTATCATCACCTGACAAATCCTTATACCCGGCTGCTGATTCATCCTGATCTTCCATGGGAATATTTTCCAGCACGCCGTAATCGGTATCGTCACCGTCATCAAGACCGAATTCTCCGCCGAGATCCCCTAGACTGAACTCCGAGGCCTCAATATCATCATCATCGATTTCACCCATACTGAAATCTTCCAGACTGAACTCATCTGAAGACTCCTCTTCGGTATCAATACTGAACTCTGATTCACCGTCGTCAGCTTCGTCTTCAAAAGAGTCCTCAAAAGAATCGGTACCGAAGCTGTCATCTTCCATATTAAAATCCGGCTGCTCCGGCTCTTCATCTTCAAATGTAAAATCTGTATCATCAAAAGAAAGAGACTCTTCTTCCCCGGAAAAATCATCAGGCATTGAAAAGTCTGTATCGAAATCTGAGCTCGCGTCCTCTTCTTCACCAAAATCCTCAACCGCTTCTTCGTCAGTACTGAGTTTCTCATCATCAAAGCTCATATCGAAGTCAACTTCCGAGTCAACGGGATCAGCTGCGGATTCATCACCTAAATCATTAAAATCAGTTATGTCTTCATCGGTATCGTCAAAATCAGGTTCATCCAGAAAATCGGATAGAAGATCATCCTCAGCCTCTGATGCATCTGCAGAATCATCAATATCTAGGCTGTCTAAACCGTCCATGGACTCTTCAAAATCAACTTCAAAATCTTCTTCCGGCTCTCCGGCCAGGTCCTCTTCCAGACCATCGGTCAAACCTTCAGGAACACCGAAATCATCCATAGCATCATCAAAGTCGGCAAAGATATCAGCTTCATCGTCTGCTGAGGCTTCGGTCCCGGTATCGGAATCAGCTGCGGTATCAAAATCTATATCAAATTCATCCTCTGCATCAGCAGCCTCTACTTCCGGTGCTGTGAGCTCTTCAGGTTCAAGGTCCAGCTCAAAGCCGAAATCATCATCTTCAGATTCACTCTCATCAAGAGATTCATCAAGCCCGTCCAGAAGACCTTCGGGAATGCCGAAGTCATCGGAAAGCTCATCAGAATCTACGATTTCCTCAAAGCCTTCACGAGCCTCCTGAATTTCTTCATCAGCCCCCTGAATGAGGTCTTCCTCCGGTTCGGCCGGAGGTTCTGAAAGTTCGTCGCCGAACATCTGCTCAAGGATATCATCCCCGCCGTCATCAGATAAGGATGTGTCGTCAAAAAGATCACTCAGATCATCAGTAGAGGAGGCTTCAGGCGGAGTGATTTCGGGCATAACTTCACCCTTTTCCGCGCGAATTTGAGGTTCATTTCCGAGTCTTGCGAATTCGTTTTTAAATTCTTCTATATCCTGAAGTTCGGGCATACTTGAATTTCGGTAATTTACCGGCTGCTTCTTAGGTTTTTATATCCTTATGGATATTTAAAATTATATCTCAAGAGGCGACAATCTGTCACCGAAAAATAAAACAGTATATGAAATACCGCGTAATTATTGCTGTTTTTACAGTTATACTGTCAGTTTTTCCGCTCTTTGCCGCTGAAGAAGAGGTCACCGTGAGGCTTCATTTTGCTATCACTGAAGCCACTGCGTCTTCACCTCCGGAAATAATTGACAATCACCTGGTTCTAACCTATAAGGGAAGCAGGAACTACCGCTTTGTCGGCGCCGCATTCAGACATGAAGATTTCAAGCAGATCCATCCCTTCTATGTGAATACAAACGGAGTCTACATACTGACTTATGCTCTTCCAAAGGATCTGGAGGAAGTTGAGTACAGGCTGGTTGTGGATGGGCTGTGGATGACTGATCCTACGAATCCGGTAGTACAAAAGGATTTCGGCGGTGTGTATTTTTCTAAATATCAGCTGCCGCAGAAAGAAAAACTTCTGGTCTCACCGGATGTGTCCGGCGAGCAGGTCACATTCACCTACAGGGGAGCGCCGGGGCAGATGGTATATGTATACGGCGACTTTAACAACTGGGATCCCTTCATGTACAGACTTAATGAGATAGGCAGCAACGGGGTTTATTCAACAAGATTGAGAATCACAAATGGAAAATATAAGTATAAATTCATTGTTGACGGAACAGCCATGGCAGATCCTCTCAACGGCTCAAAAGCCATTGATATATTCGGTGAACTTGTCTCAATGCTCACTGTAAATAGTCTGTACTGAAAATAATCAGATCATAGCTGTCTGCAGTTTCGGCCTTTGAATCATATCGAACCTGGCCGTTGTCCGACTCAATTATGGAAGAACGACCCTCCCATAGAAGATCCAGATATGAACCGACTGTACATACCGTCATTCCGTAATCTACTTCCGATTCGGCAATTCTTGCAGGCAGAGCCCTCATAAAACTGCGCTGCTGCTCCCTGTCAAAGATTTCACCATTTGCTTTAATATCTATCCATAGAAAAGCATCCTGAAATCTTTCCTCCCAGTCAGGAAAATATGTATCACGGCAGATAGACACACCTATACTGTAGCCGCTGACCCGGAACAGTTCGGCCTCGCTTATTTTACCGGGCTCAAGACCTACAATATCAGTCTCAAATTCTGTCAGAAAAACCTTATCCTGTGTATACTCCAGCACGCCCTCCGGATTGAATACATAGGTCCGGTTCCGGACAGTTCCGTCTTCATCATCAGGGACAAAAAAACTTCCGGCCAGAATATAAACACCGTATTCCGAAGAAAGTTCAGCCCATCTTAAAAGGGCGCTGTCCAGAATTTCCTCTGTATTCAGAAATACATCAGTAAGGTTATCAATATCATTGTCAGCCTGAACTAGAGACCCAAGTGCAGAAGCGAAACTGTCATATGATTTCACCTTACTGAAATATGGAATAAGCTGTACAAATACACCTGTATATTCAGGAAATACTACTAAATCAGGCTCACAGCTTTCCAGAACTTCATCAAGAATATCCTCGACTCCGGCAAAGAAGCTGTTAAGACTCTTATAATTGTTAATATCTATTTCATACTGGACACCGGCAACAGTCAATCCGTTTTCAATTAAATCCTGCCCGTAACCAGGCAGCAGAACGAACAACAAAAGCAGCACAGATGCAGCAATTCTTCTGTAAAAACAAAACATCGGGCCGATTGTAGCATCAAATAAATAATGTTTAAACCGTTATTGCCTGCCTAAAATATTCGGGGTATGATTGACATGTAATAGAAAATCCAAGATTTAAGAAGGAACCAGTAATGCCTACTCTGAACCTAGTATTACGACGAAAATCAGATGATATTATAATATTCTCTCCCGCACCGTGGTTCAGAATACTTTTTCTTGTTTTGACGGCAGCAATAGCCGTCGGTTTATATGCAGTCTATGGAGATCTGAAGGCATCAGGCGAACCGATGAGCAGATTAATAGTCCCTGCACTAATTGGAATCTTCTGTCTGGCCGGAATGCTTTATGAAGAGCTCTGGATCTTCGATCGAAAGCAGAGGATGATATATCACCGATTCGGGCTGAAAATACTTTCTAAAAAATCTGTATACAGCTTTGACGATTCAGAATCACTCCAGCTTGTTATTTTTCTAAGAGGCGCTGAATCTGACGGAACGGCGGATCACCAGATCGAGATCGGCCGTCCGAGAGCGAGGCACGCTGACGGAATAAGTGCGCAGAGGCTGCCCAGAATCATACATCCGAAATATCACCAGGAACTGCTCTTAAATATCAGTGACGGCAGATCTGTGAAAATTGAAACTATAGACAGCCGCGGTACCGATGCACTTGAAAAGAAGGCAGGGATTCTATCTGATTTCACCGGTCTGACACTTGTGAAAGAATAAAAAAACCGTCCGGGATTCCAGACGGCTGTATAATCAATTAAAAATCAAGCTACTCGTAAAGAAAGCAGGCTACCTGATGCTTCTCGCCCTGCTCTTTGAGCTGAGGAATGTTGCTTTTACACTTATCCATTTTTTTGGGACAGCGATCATAGAAATAACATCCTGAACGTTCGCGATCTGGAGAAGGAACATCCCCAGAAAGAATAATTCTCTTTCGGTTGCGCTCAATATCAGGATCAGGAATCGGAACTGCAGAAAGGAGGGCTTCGGTATACGGATGAAGCGGCCGCTTGTACAGTTCGTCAGCCTTTGATATTTCAACTATCTTTCCAAGGTACATTACCGCAACACGGGTACTGATATGCTGAATAACAGCAAGATCGTGTGCAATGAACAGGAAGGTAAGATCAAATTCCTTCTGCAGATCATCCAGAAGGTTCAGAATCTGGGACTGGATTGAAACATCGAGAGCTGAAACCGGCTCATCAGCAAGAATCAGCTTCGGGTTCAGGGCAAGCGCACGGGCAACGCCGATTCGCTGTCTCTGTCCGCCTGAAAACTCATGCGGATAACGGTTTTTAAAGAACCTTGACAGACCAACCTTTTCCATAAGGTCTTCAACCCTGGCATTAATCTGCTGCTGGGACATCTTCAGCATTCCCCGGTTTTTGTAGATAACCATCGGTTCGGCAATAATATTGCCTGCTGTCATCCTGGGGTTCAGCGAAGCGTAGGGATCCTGAAAAACCATCTGGATGCCCTTTCTTGCCTGAAGCAAGTCATGCTCCTTTGCATTGCACAGATCCACACCTTCATAGATAACCTCACCTGAGGTCGGTTTATGGAGCTGGGCTATACATCTTGCTGTTGTGGATTTTCCGCATCCTGACTCACCGACGAGCCCGAGGGTTTCACCCTTCTCTATCTCAAAGTCTATGCCGTCAATTGCACGAATGGCGCCGACTTTCTTTTTAAGAATTACCCCTTCTTCAATGGGGAAATGCATTTTCAGGTTCTTAACCTGAAGAAGTGTATTATCTGCCATTATTTTTCCTCCTCATAAAGCCAGCATCTGTGACCTGACGGCCTTCACCAAATTCTATTCTTGGAGGATATGTATTACGGCATTTATCCATAGCCTTTTCACAGCGTGGATGGAAAGGACAGCATTCGGGTAAATCAATTACGTTAGGCGGCTGGCCTTTGATAGAGTAAAGCTTCTCATCAGTCGGCTTATCAAGCCTGGGAACTGACTTTATCAAGCCCTGAGTATATGGATGCCTGGGTTCCTTGAAAATCTCATCGTTGGTCCCCTTCTCAACAATACGGCCGGCGTACATAACGCAGACAGTATCACAGATTCCGGCAACTACACCAAGGTCGTGTGTAATCATGATTACAGCAGTATTCATCTTTCTGCAGAGTTCCTGCATTACCTCAATAATCTGTGCCTGAATTGTTACATCAAGAGCTGATGTAGGCTCATCGGCAATTAGAATCTCAGGGTCACAGCTGAGCGCCATTGCAATCATTACCCTCTGGCGCATACCGCCGGAGAACTGGTGCGGGTAATCATTGATTCGCTTTGACGGGTTGGGGATTCCAACCATCTCAAGCATTTCTACCGCTCTCTTGCGTGCATCATCTTTATCAAGATCCTGATGCAGCATGATTGTCTCAATCATCTGTGTTGAGATTCTGAGAAATGGATTAAGGCTTGTCATCGGATCCTGGAAAATCATCGAAATCCTGTTTCCACGAAGCTTCCTGATCTCGGCTTCGTTCATCTTGAAGATGTCCTCACCGTCAAGCAGAGCCTCTCCTCCCATTATTTTTCCGGGAGGGGAAGGAATCAGTTTCATAAGCGAAAGGTTCGTAACTGATTTACCTGAACCGGACTCACCTACAATTCCAAGCATCTCACCCTTCTTCAGCTGGAAGGAAACACCGTCAACAGCCTTAACTACGCCGTCATCCGTATTAAAATATGTTCTAAGGTCTTTAACCTCTAATATTACATCACTCATTAAACGCCCCGTCCTTATAGTTTATTCTTACTCTGAGGATCCAGAGCGTCACGCAGTCCGTCTCCGAAGAAGTTCATCGAAAACAGAAAGACTGTCATTGCAACAGCGGGGAACCAGAGCATCCATGGATAATTTGTCATAGCATAAACCCCGTCATGGATAAGAACACCCCAAGAGGCATACGGAGCCTGAACTCCGAGACCAAGAAATGAAAGGAAGGCTTCAAGCATTATGAAGGCCGGAACCCTCAGCGTTGTATAAACAACAATAACACTCATGGTGTTAGGTATAAGATGCTTGAAAACTATTCTTGCAGTACTTGCTCCGGCGGCTCTGGCAGCTTCAACAAATTCCGAGTTTTTAAGTGATATTATCTGTCCGCGGACAACACGGCAGACAGTCAGCCAACTCACCAGAGCGAGGGCCAGGAATAGGTTGGTAATACTTTTACCCCATATGGCCATCATAATGATAACCAGCAGCATGTAGGGCAGCGAGTACATGATATCAACAAATCGCATCATCAGGGTATCAAAAGTTCCACCTAAGTAACCAGAAAGAGCTCCGAGAACTACACCGATAACAGCAGTCGCAATTGCTCCAATGAGACCTATCATAATTGAAACCTGACCACCATATATTATTCTTGAAAGAAGATCTCGACCAAGCTCATCAGTTCCAAGCAGGTATATACGTTGATGGACCATAACTTCTTCACCTGAAAGCAGAACCTTTTTCTCTGTTGCAACTCGTTCCTTAAGCTCATCAATTTCCTCAATCTCGGAAGGTTTCAGCTCTCGGTTTTCTTTCGCTGCAATTCTATTTAGAAGATCAACCTTTTTCTCAACCATCAATTCTCCTGCTGTCCTGGTAGAAGGAGGAAGGTACTGATGTTCAAGAACCTGCTGTTTATATGAATAAATAGGGAGTATTCCTGCTGAAAGTGAAATGATCGCGTAAATCACCATCAGAATCAAACCTATCATTGACATCTTATTTTTTCGAAGCCGTCTCCAGGCATCGAGCCAGAGGCTTACACCCTTTACTGGCTGGTTAAGTTCATTAACCATCTTATTGTCTTCTGTTCTTTTATTACTTCGCTCATGACAACTCCCTAACTGTATGAAATTCTTGGGTCAAGATATCCGTAAAGAACATCAACTAGGAAGTTCATTACCACCAGGATAAGTGAGTAAACAATTACAGTACCCATAATCATGGTGTAATCACGATTAAATGCAGACTGCACAAAGTGACGGCCGAGTCCGGGAACACGGAAAATCTGTTCAACAACAATTGAACCGGTGATAATTCCGGAAAAAGCCGGGCCGAGATAACTTACAACCGGCAGCGATGCACCCTTAAGAACATGCTTAAGCATTATATACGATGTTTTAAGCCCCTTTGCCTTTGCGGTTCGTACGTAGTCTGATCTTATTGATTCAAGGAAACTCGCCCTCGACAAACGTGCAATAGTAGCAAAATACTGATAGAACAGTGTAATAACAGGAAGGATAAGAGCAATGGCTCCATATTCATCAAGCCAGCCGGCAACAGGGAGCCATCCGAGCTTCATTGAAAATAAGTACATCAATACCGGCCCAATAACGAAGGTAGGAACTGAAATTCCAACTACCGCAAACGACATCCAGGTATAATCAACCCAGGTATTCTGACGCAGTGCCGAAAACATTCCGGCAGCAATACCCAAAATCACAGCGAGAATAATAGATACTGTTCCAAGAATAAGCGAATTCGGAAGGCCCTGCCCAATGTAATAATTTACATCGTAATCCTTATATTTAAAAGAAGGACCAAGATCTCCCCGGAGAACATTTACCAGATAACGTCCGTATTGCTGGATAAGCGGTTCATCCATGTGATACTTTTTTTCGATATTTTTCATAATCTGGATAGGGATCTTCTTTTCAGAACTGAAGGGCCCGCCCGGCGCGACTCGGATAAGAAAGAAACAGATCGTGATGATGATCAGCATAGTAGGAATTAAACCGAGAGCGCGTCTAATAATAAATTTAGACATATTTTCCCCTTGTAAAAAACAGTTTGGTTAATTTTCTGTTTTTAGCTGCTTCATTGGTTATGAAGTTACTTTTCCGTAAACAAGTGATTATATATATGAATTACCGGAATTTCAAGGTAAAGTTCTGCTGTTCATGGAAATACGGGTGCTAATGAACTAAATTCAAAAAAAGGCAGCTTCCGATAGGGAGCTGCCTTTTTATTTAACCCGGGGGAAGTTCCGCCGTGATAGTCTTATTTTTTATAAATACTCTTTACAGGGTGAACATCCTGTACTGTAGGATACCATCCTCCCCATACATCAGTATCAACCCAGTTCAAAGCTGTGTAGTAGTAGAAAGGCATAACAGCCATATCCTGACCGATCGCAAGTTCTTCAGCCTGTCGAAGAACATCGAATCGTGCTTTTCCGCCGGGCATAAGAGCTGCTTTTGCAAGAAGAGCATCATACTCAGGGCTGTTGTATTTTCCATCATTGTTTCCTGAACCTGAGTAAAGGAGGTCAGTAAGGAACGTATTAGGATCTACATAGTCTCCCTGCCATCCTGATCTTGCAACCTGAAAGTTCTGGTTCTGCCTGTTATCAAGGAAGGTCGCCCATTCCTGGTTTTCAATCTGTACATTGATACCAAGAACTTCAGTCCATTTCTGCTGTACATACTGAGCTATGTTTTTGTGACCTTCGTTAGTATTATAAATAATGGTGGTTTCAGGAAAACCAGCACCGCCTGGGAAGCCAGCTTCTGCAAGCAGTTTTCTTGCAGCTTCAGCATCTTCTTTAAAGGCTACAACTTTGGGATAAAGTCCGGGAAGAGGAGGAGTAAGACCGAATGCAGGGAACTGGCCGCCTCTAGTAACCTTGTCAACAAGTTCCTGTCTGTCTATAGCCATTGAGAGAGCCTTTCTAACGCGAACATCATCGAAAGGTGCTATTGTTGTATTAAATTCATAGTAATAAGTAATAAAAGATGCATTGTTTGCATATCCCTTATCAAGTTTCATTTCATCAAGTCTATTTGGAGGAGTATCAGTCAACCAATCAATTTCACCGTTCAGATACATGTTGGTTGCGGTATTTCCATCATCGGTTGCAAAGAAAACTATTTCATCAAGCTTTACATTATCTTTATCCCAGTAATTCTGGTTCTTTTCAACAATAATCTTATCCTGAGGAATCCAGTTTTTTAACACAAACGGACCGTTCGATACCATATTTTCAGGTCTGGTCCATTCATCACCGTATTTTTCCATTGCATGAAGCGGAAGAACTGCAAATGAATAATGTGTAAGCATACCAAGCACATAAGGTGCAGGTCCTGTAAGCTCAAACTGGAATGTATAGTCATCAAGAGCCCTGATCGCAACTGTTTCCGGGCCGGCTTCACCAGCGTTATATTCTGCAGCACCCTTAATTACCATTGCTGGAAGGTAGGCGTATACAGCAGCTGTTTCAGGAGAAAGATACTTTATCCATGAATCAACAAACTGCTGAGCAGTAATTGGGGTTCCATCAGACCATTTAGCATTTTTTCTAAGATAAAAAGTCCATGTCAGTGCATCGTCTGAAACTTCCCAGCTTTCGGCTGTTCCGGGAATAGCATCAAGAGATTCCGGGTCATAGGTTACAAGGCCTTCAAAAAGCGCTGTATAGAGTCTGTGCTCAGGAACACCTTCGATAACAGTCGGATCCAGAGATTCCGGCTCAGTACCATTATTGATTTTAAATACGACTGGTTCAGCCTTAGCGGCGGGTGCGGCTTCGGTACCGGTAGAAGCTTCCTGCTTACCGCCTGCAAAGGTAAAGGCAGGAACGATCATCAGGATCAGCAGTGCTGCAACGATCAGTTTTTTCATGTTCATGAAATTCTCCTTTTGAATTTTTGTTTTACGATCTAACAGTTTAATTTATTTTAACTCACTTGCCAAGAATAAATTTTCTTCGTCTTATAAACTAATAATTTAACGGTCAGAAGTCACTATTAATCAGTTTTGTACATTCAGAATAGACATCTCCAACCGGAACACGCCATGTTTTCCGGGTTTTTCTTTCATAAAACTCTGCATTTCCATCTTCAAGACTCTTTGTAGAGATGACAATCCTGTAGGGAATTCCAAGAAGATCAAAATCCTTGAATTTAACACCTATGGATTCATGACGGTCATCAAACAGAACCATTGAACCAAGATCCTCAGCAAGTGAATCAACAACCTTCTTGACCCTGAGAGATTTCCCGATACCCATAAGGTAGAAGCAGTATGGAGTAAGTTCCATCGGCCATATAATTCCCTGCTCATCATGGTTCGCTTCAACAACAGCTCCCATGAGCCGGCCAAGGCCAATACCGTAGGAACCCATGTGCGGATAACCTACTCCGCCGTTTTCTTCAGTGAAGGACAGGCCTATAGATTTTGAATAAAAATCCCCAAGTTTGAAGACATTCCCGACTTCAAGAGCTGCAAACTCCTTCATCGGAGTTTCACACTGCGTACAAAGATCCTTTGCATGAATACTTACAATATCACCTATCAGTTCACTTTCAAAATCACGCCCGAAGTTGGCATTTACTATATGTTTGCCGGGTTTATCGGCACCGACTACAAGATTCGCAGACTGGGCAACAAGATCATCAACAACATGCCTGAAACCTGTAATTTCAGCAGACGGAAATAAAAACCCGGGCTGCAGCCCGAAGGAGGCAACCTCCTCCTGCGTAGCCGGACCGATAACAGGTTCTTCCAGAAACCTGGAGAGCTTTTCATTGCTTATTTCATAATCTGCTCTGTAGGTTACCAGAACCCAGTCCTTGAGAGTTTTATACAGGGAAGTGACTGCAATCCGCGGCAGGGGTATTTTTAAAGCCCTGGCCAGATCATGTACACCTGCGTACTGGGGAGAATTTATTTCACTGGACATCACTGGTATTTCATTAATTATTGATTTTTTTCCAACGGCTATATCACGATTAGCAGTGTAACCGCAGGAAGGACAGGTGATTACACGATCGTCACCTATTTCACTGGGCATAAGAAATTCATATGCCCTGTCGCCTGAAAGTGAACCAACAGCAGATTCCGCCGTAACAAAAGGTACCTGACATCTTTCAAAAATCTTTTCGTAGGCTTTAAAAACCTTCGGGAAAAAGATATTCAAATCAACATATGAACGATGGAAGGAGTATGCATCATTCATTACAAATTCCTTTGCTCTGAACAATCCATTCTTAACTTTTTCCTCATCCCGGTACTTTGTCTGGAACTGATACAGAAATCTGGGGACATCACGATAGCTATTAATGGCCATTCGTGCAATCTGGGTGATAGGTTCAAGATGACTTGTTGAAAGCACAAGATTATGTCCTGTACGGTCTGAAAACCTGATAAGCTCACGTCCAATCAGCTGGTCTCTTCCTGTTTTCTTCCAGAGATTCTGCGGAACAACAAGAGGAATTTCAATTTCCTGTCCGCCCAGATTCTCAAGTTCTTCTCGAATTACACCCTTAAGCTTGTCCATAACCCTCATTCCCAGCGGCATCATGGCAAAAAGACCGGGACCGACCGATCTTATGTATCCCCCCCTGTGGAGCAGGGAAAAACTAGCAGCCTTCGCCTTGCCTGAACTGTGCCTGAGAGTGTTATTACCAAAGAGACTTGAATATTTCATAGCTTTATTAATTCTAATATAAAATCAGCGGAAATACAGCAATTTTCTCATGAAGTGTATAAAGAACAGGCTCAAAGCTTGACATTTGTCCTGATTATCAGGATCCTTACAATATAAATGAACCAAGGAATATTTTTTAAGGAGTGAAAGATGAGTACAATAGAATACATCGAGGCTCGCGAGATCCTGGATTCAAGGGGTAACCCTACTGTTGAAGTAGAGGTTTTTCTTGAAGATGGATCAATGGGTAGGGCCGCTGTTCCATCAGGAGCCTCGACGGGTGAACATGAAGCGGTTGAACTCAGAGACGGCGATAAAAGCCGCTATATGGGAAAAGGCGTTCTCAAAGCAGTAGAGAATGTTAATGACATTATTGCACCGGAACTCATGGGATTTGATGCTCTTGAGCAGGTTGAAGTTGACCGAATCATGCTTGACCTTGACGGAACTGAAAACAAGTCAAAACTGGGTGCAAATGCACTCTTAGGTGTCTCAATGGCAACAGCAAGAGCTGCAGCCGATTCTCTTGGAATACCGCTGTATAAATACCTCGGCGGATACCATACAGTAACCCTCCCCGTCCCAATGGCAAACATCATCAACGGCGGATCTCATGCAGACAACTCTGTAGACTTCCAGGAATTCATGGTAATGCCTGTCGGCGCAGACAGCTGCAGAGGCGGAATCAGGATGATTACCGAGGTTTTCCACAACCTTAAAGCAATCCTCAAGGACAAGGGATACAGCACAGCAGTAGGTGACGAAGGCGGATTTGCTCCGAACCTGAAATCAAACGAAGAAGCCTGTGAAGTAATACTGAGCGCTATTGAAAAAGCCGGCTACAAACCCGGTGAGGACATCATGATAGCCCTCGATCCCGCAATGAGCGAACTGTATGACAAGAAAACCGGAAAATACAAACTTGAATGGTCAACCGGAGCCGAATACACTTCAGCAGAAATGGCCGACTACTGGGCAGACTGGGCAGCTAAATACCCGATCATCTCAATAGAAGACGGTATTGATGAAAACGACTGGGAAGGATGGAAGATCCTTACCGACAAAATCGGAAACAAAGTACAGCTTGTAGGTGACGACCTTTTTGTAACAAACACAAAGAGACTCTCCAAGGGTATCGAAATGGGAGTAGCAAACTCCATCCTTATCAAGGTTAACCAGATTGGAACCCTGACAGAAACTTTTGAGGCTGTTGAGATGGCTAAAAAAGCAAACTACACAGCAATCATCTCACACCGAAGCGGTGAAACTGAAGATGCATTCATTGCAGATCTCGTTGTAGGTCTTGAGACCGGACAGATTAAAACCGGTTCACTTTCAAGATCAGACAGAATTGCAAAATACAATCAGCTCATGAGAATTGAGGATGAACTTGAGGGTATTTCACAGTATCCCGGAAAGAAGGCTTTCTACTCAATTAAAAGATAATTAAACAAAACTTAGTTTTGTTTTAGGATTTTTTGATGAATCAAAAAATCCACAACAAAAAAAGCCGCGTCCTTCACGGATAGCGGCTTTTTTATTATATACCGAATAAGAACCTATTTAGGTTTCATCAGTCTTATCAGTTTTAAACTGTCCGAAATTATCTTTCAGTTCTTCAACTATATTACCCAGCTCCTGTGAGAAATCCACCATCTGCTGCATTGCCCTGACAATCTCACGCGCTCCTGTGTTTGATTCTGCCATTCCGGTTGAAACCCTGGACGAGACTTCCTTTATCTGCATTGAACTATTCTGCATCAGCGAAGTTCCGGATTTTATTTCAGCGGATCCGCTTCTGATGGACAGAGTAACTTCGTTAATCTGATTTGTTGATTCAAGAATCTGCTGACCGCCGATGTTGAGCTCATTCACCGACTGTTCTATTTCGGAGAAAGCATTTACAGTATCATCAACTTCTGCAGATATTCTGTCAAAGGCCTGGGTTGTTTCAGCAACATTTTTATCTGTCTCAAGCACTGAACTTGTTATATCCTTGATACTCTTCGAAATAGCTTTCGCAGAATTTCCGGCCGAATCAGCAAGCTTCCTGATTTCCTCTGCAACTACTGCAAAACCCTTTCCGGAATCTCCGGCATGTGCAGCCTCTATGGCAGCATTCATTGAAAGCAGATTGGTCTGGGCAGCAATCCCGTTGATAGTGGAAGCCATCTCCTGAATTTGATTGATATGCTCAACTACACTTTTAAATGCCGAAGCAGTCTCTTCAATTTTCGCTCTTCCATCCGATGCCACTGCAGCCAGGGCAACGGTAGTCTGTCTTTTATTCTGGGCAACATGATTAACACTGCCAAGAGAAGCCATCATCTGGGTAATGGCTGCCGTAGACTGTTCCACCATTGAAGACTGACTGATTATCTGCTCATCCACTGATGATATATTTCTGGTAACCTGCTCGATAGCCGCAACAGTCTCATTGATATTATTATCAAGAATATCTATCTGCCCGCTTATCGATTCAAGATTCGTACTGATCTCTTCGATAGCGGTAGAGGTTTCTTCCGCGGAAGCGACTACATTCTGCTTAATCAGGAAGGTATTTCCTATAACTTCCTTTAGATCATTCATCAGGGTACATAGTTTAAGAACAAATTCGTTGAAGTTCTTCGCCATACCCCCTATTTCATCCTTCGTAAGAACAGGCATTTCAACAGTAAGATCTGCATCAGCTGCTGCAAGATTGGCAAGATTGCTGCCCATCTGTATAAGCGGCTTAATCATCAGTCGTGAGTATATAATATAAACGATAATCTGCAATAACAGCAGACCTGCTATAAAGGCAAGAATAGGCGGAAGAACCGAACCGGTTACAATTTTTGTAATTTCACTGATCGGAGTTGATACAAACAGCCCCCATCTGGTTCCCGGAATCTGAAATGAATTAATCAATGCTTTTCCGAAAGGCGTCGTTCCCTGAAAAAAATAACTGAAATCGGTTGTAACATGATTAACAAATTCGGCAGCGGCAGCGTCTTTAAAGCCGAGAACCACTGCGATGGATTCCAGTGTAAGCATATTTTCAGGATCAAAAAAGTATTCTTCCTCACCGTTCGGATTCCATATAAAGAAGCCTCCGACTCTATCGTAGATACCGATAGTCTTACCGGTTGATTCCATCACATTTTTAAGTATCCTTATAATGGGATCCAGCTGATAATTAAGCGCAAGAATCCCTGCCGCGTTTCCTGATTCATCGTTCACTCCCAGGGCAACTGTTATTACAATCTTTGGAGCAGCACCCTGTTCAGCCGAAACCCTGGGCTGACTGATAAACGATTCACCCGGATAGGCAAGCGCCCCCTCAAAGTAGTCCCGTTTTCTGACATCAAAGCCTTCACCTATCTGAACATCACGCCCGAGCAGGATTCCTGTACTCCTGGTTCCTGAAGCGAACACCAGATCAATATCGGTTCCCTTGATCACAAAGCCCATACGCTTACTGAGTTCTGCCGCACCTTCAAGCCCGATAAAATCGTCATTATCAAGACCATCAGGAACCTGATCCAGCCGTTTAAGAACCTCAGCCGTCTCAGGGTCTGCAGCCAGATTCCGCAGAAGTTCAAAACTTTTGATCATCTCGGACTTTACTTCCATAGCAGATGATATTCCTTCAGCAAGGAGCAGCTCTTTTTCTTTATCGCCGAAACTGTTGGCCTGAATAATATACATAAAAACTGAAAAGATGCCCGTAACAAGCAATGGCAGGACTATAGATAGTACAATAATATTCTGTTTTACCGATCTTTTACTCATTAAAAAAGATCTCCTTATAATTATATCTACCTATATTTTAGGAATTGAATGGGGTGAATACAAATTATCAGGTGACTTTTTTACTCATAATTAAATAACAAAATAGAATGAAAATATGGTTTCAATAATCAATAGTGAATCTAAGGTAGGTTTCTATAGGCGTTTTACTGATTTTAGTAATATTGGTAATATGCGACATTGAAGGTCCGCCTTTCTCCAGCCATTTAAGAAAGACGGCCGTCTTCTCAGCAGGACCTTCACAGTACAGACTCACAGTACCGTCAGGATCATTTCGGACCCAGCCGGTCAGCCCCAGCCGTATAGCCTCCCGTTGTGCAGAGTATCTGAATCCAACACCCTGCACCCTGCCGCTTATATTGAGTCTGTATGCTCTCAGCTTTCTGTCCATTGTATGCCTGAATCCTCTATATATTTTTTAATCTCACGATAGGTAAAACCTCTGCGGCCCAGATGAGTTATCAGGTTCTCCCGGGTCACACCGCTGCGTCTGAGGTACTTCTCCGCCGCCCTGCCCAGAGCCCCGGCAGCCGACTCTTCAGAGTAATATATACCCGCAACCTCTTCTGCAAGATCCCGTACAACCCCTTTAGAAACCAACCCGCCAATCAGACTACCCAGACCTTCAGGATGTCTTTGAAGCCTCGATTCAATCCAGGCATGAGCAAAACGCCTGTCATCGGCTGAACCTTCAGCCTCAAGCTCCGACACTGCAACCCTTGCCGTCTGCTGGTCAAAACCCTTCTGCCTCAGCTTCAGAATTAATTCCGCAGTACTGTGTTCTCTTCTGGCAAGGAACTCAAGTGCTTTCTGCTTTGCTCTCAGCTTTTCCGAATATGCTTTTAATTCCTCAATCTCGGCCGTGCTCAGGCTATCCCCGCAGGTTAAGCCGAAATGCTTTATAACTCCGGGATGAATAAAAAAAGAGGAGCCGTCGGAAAAGCCGACTTGTGCGGCTTTTCCGATAGCTCCTCTCTCGATACTCGAAACAGTGAGTTTAACGCTTTGAGAACTGAAATTTTCTTCTTGCGCCTCTCTGGCCATATTTCTTTCTTTCTACCATTCTCGGGTCTCGAGTAAGGAATCCGTTTGCCTTGAGTGCTGATGTGTTTGAAGCATCTACAGACTGAAGGGCTCTTGCAAGTCCGTGTCTGCATGCACCGGCCTGTCCGGTTACTCCGCCGCCTCTTACTGTTATTACTATATCATACTTTGTAAGACTATCAGTAACATCGAGGGGCTGTTTTACTATAAATACATTGATAGGATTTGAAAAATAGGTTTCAACATCCTTACCGTTTACAGTTATTTTTCCGCTGCCGCTTCTGAGATAAACTCTGGCAACTGAAGTCTTTCTTCTACCTGTACCTAAAGCAAGATTTTCTGCCACTATTCAACTCCTGTCTTATTCAATAACCACGGGCTTCTGAGCCGCATGCGGATGTTCTGATCCTGCATAAACTTTCATATTCTTGAAAAGTTTTCTGCCCATAGGACCCTTCGGAAGCATACCCTTAACGGCGGCTTCAATAGGGAAAGTCGGTTTCTTTGCAATCATATTGCTGAAATTTTCAACCCTGATTCCGCCGGGGAAGCCGGTGTGACGGTAATAAAGCTTATTGTTTGCCTTGTTTCCGCTTACTTCAATCTTGTCTGCATTAATGATTATCACGTAATCCCCAAGTTCATGGTAGGGAACAAATTCCGGTTTATGTTTTCCTCTGAGCAGTTCAACAGCCTTAACAGCGACTCTACCGAGCCTTTTGCCTTCGGCGTCGATAATCCACCATTTTCGGTCAACATCTTTTGGTTTTACATATATTGTATCCATCAGTCTGCCTTTAATTCAATTAGTTTGTAAACTTCTAAAAATCGTAACGGGTGACTCGAATAATTCCATATTTAGATGATATTGTCAAGGGACAGAACTGCCGGGGGAAAATTAATTACTTATTACACAAGGAATTCAGTCTTTTTTTGAATCAGCTTCAGCCTCTGCATCCTTCTTTGCTTCCCTACTATCCATAAGGTCTGTAATACCGACAAAAACGGCAATTACACCTATAAATAAGGCAATAACGGGCACAAGACCTCTGAGTACATACAGAAGCTCCTCCCACCACCCCAGGCCCGGGGAAGGGATAGCTGCAAATACAGCAAAGAGAGATAGTACTATTCCGATAATCAGAGCTTTCATGGTCTTCCTCCGTTTTCCATTTACAATATCCAAATACAGAGCATTCCGCAATAGGAATTCCGAGCTGTCTCTATAATGTTTGCCTTTGGGAAATAATACTGTTATTTTCTTTTTACGGGGAACTGTATGAACGTAAAAATTGATAAAAATCTGTGCATAGGATGCGGACTCTGTGAAGAAAATGTACCTGAACTGTTTTCAACAGGAGAGTTCACGGCAGAACTTAAAAAAACACCACTGACGAAGGAACTGCTTGAAAGGGCGGCTGAAGCCGCGGAAGACTGTCCTGCCGAAGCCATCACCATCGACGAAATGTCCGCCGAATCATGATAATGAAAGCTACAATGAAAAAGATATAGGGAAGGTTCTCTAAAAGTGTCTCTATCTTCAGATATCCCGGAATAAGTTCTACATCTGTCCTGACCACACCGAATATACTGAAGGTATCGTAAATGATCTGTCCGTATCTAAAAATTGTACCGACAACAATGAACATCCAGGCAGATTCGCGGGTTCTTGACCATAGCATTATGGCAAAAAATGCTGAACCTGCACCGAAAACAAGGCGGCTGATTATAAAAACTAAACTGTCGGTTGTCATCAGGTAAAATCCTTTACAATTTCTTTTATCGGCTTAATTTCTCCGTCTGTAAAGTTTACCGGAGCACATGACGGAATATTGTAATATGGAGAAATTATTATCCCTCTTTTCAGCATGGCTCTGAAAAGATCCGGGTAAACCTCTTCTCTTACTGCAGGATACAGCCAGGGGCCCCTTCTTTTCCAGAGTCCGCAGTCAAAGGCCTGCCAGACTTCCTGATTGATTCGCGAAGAAAAAGCAGCCAGATCATAGAAGCTTCTTGCCATGGAACCGGCAAGGAAGGCCGGAACAGCTCCGTTTCCTATCCCGGAAGGAAGCTCTTCATATGATGCGGCAAGTCTGATACCGGCAGCAGCAGGAAGCGGAACAAGAATTTCAAAAGATCCAGCAGTTGCTGCCTGCTCGAATGGTCTGACAAGCGGGAGCTCTGAAGGCGGAGGAAAGTACCCGGCTGCTATTTCCCTGATTCCGGGATAAAGATTCTTTACAGCCTTCTCAAGCCTGGCTGTGTGAACAGAGGGGTATGCGGCAGCAAGCCCCTGCTCAAGCAGGTTTTTCATATTCTTTGTGGAATTGGGTGTTTTGTGCCCCATTAGCGCCCGACCGGAATCAAGCCACATATCAAAATATCTGAAGCCCCTGTTATCATATACATGATAGTCACGGGTACGCTTTACAATTGGCAACTCACTGTACAGTGATTCAGAACCATTCATCATTTTCCAAAAACTCCAGATGCGGATCAAGATCAGGCAGAAATCTGCCGGTTTTTCCGGTTTCAAATTTAATCATAACATAATCATGACCGCCGGCACTGCCGCTTTTTATAATAAAACCATTACCGTAATCGTCATGATACACCCTTCGGCCGTTTCTGTATGCCGGATTTTCAGCTTCTGCTGAAGTCTTCCCCGGCTTTGAAACCATATCAACAACTTCAGCATGGTCGCGGGATATTTCATGAAGGAAGATTGATGGTGCCTGCTGCCGGAACTGGCCCCAGATCATACGGCTTCTGCAGGACGTAAAGTACAGCTCATCCCTTGCACGGGTTATACTTACATAGAATATCCGGCGCTCTTCTTCAAGCTCTTCTCCGGTCTCTTCCCGTCCGGAAGGAAACAGACCCTCCTCCATTCCGGTAATAATTACACGGTCGAACTCAAGACCCTTTGTATTGTGCATGGTAATCAGGGTAACAGCATTTTCGTCATCACCGTCATCCATTCCGGGCAGAGTACTTCGATCGAGCTCAAGTTCTTCAAGAAAAAGCGACAACGCTTCCTCACCCTCACCGTAAATACCGGCTGCCGAAATCATTTCATTGAGGTTATCAGCCCGACCCTTTGCAGCTATCTCATCCTTTGAAGTGTAATGAGCTAAAAGCCCTGATTCTTCAATTACTTCAGCAACAAACTCACCAAGCGGCTTAACCGCCAGTGATTTCCGCATATTTTCTATGTAGCCTGCAAACTTTTCAGCGCCTGTGCAGGCTTTGGCGGAAAGACCTTTGACCTCTTTCAGGGCGCAGATCAAATCAATTCCTTCTGCCACGGCATAATCAATTATTTTTCTGAGGCCGGTCTTTCCGATACCCCTTGCAGGCTTGTTTACAACCCGGTTAAAAGCTACCTCATCCGCGGGATTGACTATAAGCGATAAAATGGCCATGACATCCTTGATTTCTTCGCGTTCGAGGAATCGAAGTGCTCCGACTATCCTGTAGGGAATACCTGCACGGATAAAACAAGTCTCAAAACTTCTGGACTGTGCATTGGTACGGTAAAGGATGGCAGTGTTTTTATAGTTGCCGTCAGCAAGAAGCGATGCACAGAATTCGGCCTCATCGGTATCCCTTTCAAGATAGACAATCTTAGCCGGCTGCCCCTCGGTCTTTTCAGTCCAGAGCTTCTTTCCCAGACGGTTTGAATTATTTTCAACAACACCCGAAGCGATCTCGAGTATCGGGTTTGTTGAGCGGTAGTTCTGTTCAAGGCGGATTATCTTTGTTCCCTCAAACTCCTCAGGAAAGGACAATATGTTTCTGACCTCAGCCCCGCGGAATTTGTAAATGGACTGGTCATCGTCCCCTACAACACAGACAGAATTGCTGTCGCCGGCAAGCATCTTCAGAAGGCGGTACTGGGCGACGTTGCTGTCCTGATACTCATCGACAAGGATAATGCGAAAACGCTGCCTTGTCCGCTCCAGGACTTCGGTGTTGGATTCAAGCAGTTCAACCGGTCTTGTTATAAGCGAACCGAAATCGAGGTTCCCTATCTTGCGCAGCTTTTCATCGTATGCTGCGTATACGGAGGGAAAATCGCTTGTATGTGTAATTTCACTAAGATCATCAGCCGGAGTCAGGCAGTAGTCGCGTGCACGGCTTATCCAGCCCGCATAGGGCTGAAGCTTTTTCTTTTGACTTTCGGGAAATATCGACTGCAGAAGACTCAGGGCATCATCATCATCATAAATTGAAAAGGAGGATTTCAGATCGGGCGTGAAGTGGGAGTTATTTCTCATAAACCAGGCGCCGAAGGAATGGAAGGTCCTTATCATTACTGATGAAGCACCAGGAACCATATGCTCCACCCTCTCACGCATTTCTCCGGCAGCCTTATTAGTAAAGGTTACTGCAAGTATTGAACGAGGATTTATCCCCTGCTGCGCAATGAGCCAGGCAATACGCGAGGTAATTACCCTGGTTTTTCCGGAGCCCGCCCCTGCAAGTATCAGAAGGCTCTGTCCATCATATGTTACAGCCTCTAGCTGCTGTCTGTTGAGTCCGGAAAGATAATCCATGCTGCTATGTTGGTCTATTGAGGCACTTCTGTCAACGCCGTATTTACAGCAGCATAAATACTGCAGCTATAAAGGTAGCTGCCAGAACAAAAATATGAAATGGAAGCTTGAGAAGGTTGATAATAAAGAAAAACCAGGCTTTGGTGGAAACAAATTCCTTTTTTTCGAGATCAAGCGAAATAAAATAAACAGCAAGGATTGGTCCGGAAGCGTTTCCAATCATGGAGGTAAATCCGCCGAGAATACCTATTCCCGCATTGATATACCATCTGCTTTTTAGTTTTATTTCTTTTCCGCCGACTTCTTTTACTGTGAGAAAAATGAGAACAATAATTACTGCGGCTGCAATGAAAATTTTAAAATTTGCATCAGAAATCTTTGAGCCGATAAATACAGCAAAAAGAACTCCGCACAGGGCCCAGGGCAGTATTCCAATTAGTTCCTTCCATCTTACCGATCGGCGGTAGGAAATTACTGCTGTAATATCAGCAATGATCAGAACCGGCAGAATTATGCCTACAGAATCACGTCCGCCGAATATATAGGCGAAGATCGGAACTGTAAGCAGTATAATGCTGACGACACCGGATCTGTTTGCGCCGATAAAAACTGCAGCCAGCATTGCGAAGCCCCAGTCGGCGGCAGACAGATCAAATGAGGCAAACAAACTGCTCATAAATAAATTATGCTCTAACCGTTTTTCTGAATCTTTGCCCAGGTATCCCTGAGGCCTGTTGTTCTATTGAATACCGGTTTTTCAGGGGTTGAATCAGGATCGACGCAGAAGTAACCCTGCCTCAGAAACTGCAGGTTGGAATAAGCCTTTTCTTCTGCAAGCGAAGGCTCAATCATACAGTCGGTGAGGATTTCAAGTGAGTTATGATCTATGTCATCAAGAAAGTTTCCGGTTTCAGAGCCTGGGTTCTCAGCATTGAAAAGGTGTGAATACAGCCGAACCTCAGCCTTTACCGCATGTGAAGCGGAAACCCAGTGGCTTGTTCCCTTAACCTTGCGTCCATCATCAGTCCAGCCGCCCCTTGAGTCGGGATCATAGGTACATCGGACTTTTGTAATTTCGCCGGTTGCAGGGTCTTTTTCATATCCGGTACATGTAACATAGTAAGCGTGCTTTAAACGAACCTCTTTACCGGGAGCAAGCCTGAAATATTTTTTATTCGGAGCTTCCTCCATGAAATCATCCTGTTCGATATAGAGGACTTTAGAGAAAGGAATCTTCCGTGTTCCGGAGTTTTCGTCTTCAGGGTTATTCTCACCTTCGAACCATTCAACCTGATCTTCGGGATAGTTTTCAATTACAAGTTTTAGAGGCTTGAGAACAGCCATACGTCTCAGCGATCGCATGTTCAGGTCTTCCCTCAGACAGTGCTCAAGCAGGGCAAAGTCAACAGTGCTGTCGGCCTTTGCTACACCGATACGGTTCGCAAAATCCCTGATTGACTCTGGAGTATATCCCCTGCGCCTGAAACCGCTGATTGTCGGCATACGCGGATCATCCCATCCGTTAACGTGATTTTCCTTTACCAGCTGGAGGAGCTTTCTTTTGCTCATAACCGTGTAGTTAAGATTAAGCCTTGCAAACTCAATCTGCTGGGGATGGTGAATTCCCGGAATCTGGTCGATAAACCAGTCATAAAGCGGACGGTGATCCTCAAATTCGAGAGTACAGATTGAGTGTGTGATTTCTTCAAGAGAATCTTCAAGGCCGTGCGCCCAGTCATACATGGGGTAGATACACCATTTATCACCCTGACGCGGATGAGGGGCGCGGACTATTCTGTACATTACCGGATCGCGCATATTGAGGTTGGGCGAAGTCATATCAACCTTTGCTCTAAGGGTTTTTGAACCGTCTGGAAATTCCCCGTCCTTCATCTTTTCAAAAAGTTCAAGATTTTCTTCAGGAGTTCTGTTGCGGTAAGGACTTTCCTTTCCCGGTTCCTTAAGAGTTCCGCGGTGTTCTCTAATCTCCTCTGCTGTAAGATCGTCAACATAGGCCTTGCCTTCTTTAATGAGAAGCTTAGCCCATTCATACATCTGATCAAAATAGTCAGAAGCATACAGAGCCTCAGACCCCCATTCAAAACCAAGCCATTTAACGTCTTCCTGGATTGAGTCGATATACTCCTGCTCTTCCTTGGCCGGATTGGTGTCGTCAAAGCGGAGGTTGCACTTTCCCTTATAATCCCTGGCTATACCGAAGTTGAGGCATATTGATTTTGCGTGTCCTATATGCAGGTAACCGTTGGGCTCCGGAGGGAATCTGGTAACCACACTGCTGCGTTTTCCGGACGCAAGATCGCTGTCTATAATATCGCGAATAAAATTCGACGGACTCTTTTTTTCCATATCAGACATCTGAAACTCCTGTAAACAAATATTACAGAGCAGAGATTAGCATAAAATTACAATTATGTGGAGAGATGCCTGATTATATGAATGTGGATTTATTTGATATTTAAGGCTATTTCAATGCTAACCGAGTTTCGAAAGAAACTCATTTACTCTTCTGTATCAGCTTCGAGATCAAGACCGTTCACGGCTGTCACGACAGCACTTACAGTATCACCGGGTTTCAGGCTGAGATCATCAGAGTTAAGCACTACCAGTCCGTCCACCTCAGGAGCCTGAAGCCAGGCACGGCAGATAAAAAGGTTTTCTTTTTCAACCCTGTCCTCTACCAGCAGCTTCATCTTCTGTCCCCGGAATCTTTTCATAGCTTCTTCGGAAACGTCCTGCTGAACCTGCTGAAAGTGTTCAAGCTGCTTTGACGCAGACGCTACTGTCTTTTTTATTTTACGCTGAGTCTCAAGGCTGTAGGCGGCTGTTCCTTCTTCTCTTGAGTAAACAAAGAAACCAGCCCAGTCAACCTTTGCATCCTTAATGAAGTTCTCAAGAATCTCAAGATCTTCAGGAGTTTCTCCCGGGAATCCGAGCATGAAAGTTGTTCTTATTACAGCTTCGGGCAGAACTGTTCTTATTTTATTAATCAGGTAGAGATATTTCCCGGGATTTCCCCGACGGTTCATAGCCTCAAGTACCCGCTCTGATGCATGCTGAAAGGGGATATCAAAATACGGAACAATATGCCTGCTGTTTATACAGATTTCAAGGATTTCTTCCGGAAAGTTATCAGGATGAATATAAAGCATACGGATGATGAAATCGCCTTCAATCGAATCAAGCCTTGAAAGCAGCTCAGGCAGCTTACATCTCCCCTCGGTATCGACAGCAAAGGAACCGAGATCCTGGGCTATCAGATTAATTTCGTAAATTCCGCGGGCAACAAGATTGCGGGCCTCCTTCTCTATACCATCAATGCTTCTGCTTTTTATCGGACCTCTGATAATTGGAATGGCGCAGAAACTGCAGTTATTACTGCAGCCCTCAGCAAGCTTGATGTATGCACTGCCCTGGGTTGAAAGCAGCTGCTCACGCTCCTCACTGAGAAGTTCTTCAGTTTCAGTCTGCTGAGAATCGGCGGAACCTTCCTCAGGGATAAATACCTTCTGGGAATTTCCCTTTCCAAGCCTTTCAACAAACTCTGAAACCATTCCGGGATAGCTGTTGCCAAAGATACCGTCAAGTTCCGGCATCGACTCTGCAAGCTCCTCGTAGTAGCGCTGGGAAAGACATCCGGCAGAGACTACCCAGGCATCAGGAAATGCATCACGGAAAGAAATCAGCACATTTATCGATTCTTCCCTCGCACTTTCGATAAAGCCGCAGGTATTAACAATGATCAGCTTTGCCAGCGCCGGATCTATCACACGCTGCCACGCAGCCTTATTTAGAGATTCTATAATTACTTCTGAATCTACCTGATTTTTTGCACAGCCGAGGCTTTCCAGGTAATAGGTACGCAGATTATCCAAAATCTAATCTCAGTAAACCGGTGTTAATGTGAGTTCATATACGGCTTTTTCACTGTTGTAGATCCATCTGATGGTGCCTGCTGAAACCTCACCCTGATCGCCGATGTTTATATCAACCCCGTTAACCTTTCCGGAGAAGGAACCGGCATTTGAAACCCAGAGAGTTACAGTTGAATTCACATCAAGACGGAAAGTTTCGCCCTTGTGAAAATAACGTTCTTCCCTCACTGAATTATCAGAGCTGTAACGCATGAGACAGTAGCCTCTGAATACAACATTGATGTTAAAGGGTTCCGGCCTTGATGCCTCACGGATTACTGCAGGCTCCCTTACTCTTGAAGGGGAACCGGCTTCTCCGGCGGAAACAGCAGTAATTCCTGTATCTGCCGGGGCTGTATCTGCCGCAGGTGCAGCAGAATCGGTTCGGTTGGCAAGCTGTACTGTAGCCTGAACAAATCGATCTATATGTATTACTGCTGAAGAATTGGCTGAATCGATGGTACGCACAAGCATCCTGATGTCGGCGGTTGTGTCTCCGTTAAGATCGACCATGGTCTCTTCACCAGCAGGAACTTCAATTTCTCCTGAAGGAAGTATCAGGCCAAGAGTGTCACCGGCGGATGCGATAACCATTCTGTAAGAATCATCCTTTAGTTTCACAGAAATAGCGTCCCCTGCCTTGAAACGCCGTTCAACAACCTCATCTGCGAACTCGTAGACATTCTTAACAACAATTTCCTTTTCCGGCTGTTTTACTTCAGGAGCTTCTTCCTCAACCCGCTGGGGTCTTTCTGAATCTCCTGCTATAAAGGTCGGATATAACCAGAAGTAACCGGCCGCACCAAGTCCTGCAAGAACAAGAAAAATAATGAGTACTGCTACTCCGGTAAAGGAACGTCGCTTTACAAGCAGCTCTTCCATCGGAGCAGGCTGCTCCTGAAGCTGCATGTTTTTATATAAAGTAACCATATCTTCGGGCTCTAGTCCGAGATATTCTGAATAATTTCTTAAAAAACCGTAAAGATAGGTTTCACCGGGAAAAACGGAAAAATCTTCATTTTCAAGGGCATTGAGGTAACTTTTAGCTATATTTGTATCACGGGCAATCTGTTCAACAGTATAGCCCAGGGATTCCCTAGCAGAGGTGAGTTTTTCGCCTATAGATTCCATATATCATCCTTCCGGTTCAAAAAGAAAATTCTTTATTTCATATGCAGATGCCGGAGCTTCAAATTCAAATCTGGCATCAGGAATATTCTGATTAATCTTTAGACTCTGAAAATCAAACTGGACTTCTTCCATTTCAGCAGTGAGGGCCTTCATGCGCCTAATCATATTATCTGCGCTTACAGACATTTCAATCTGGCGGAAGCCCTGCTCCGTAGTTCGCCACTCAAGCTTGAGCTTGGTCACCATTTCATCAGAACCGTCATCCAGCGGAACCGGATCGGGACCTTCGAGGTAACCGATACTGTAGCCCTTCTCAAGCAGATCAAGGCCCTGGCTGTTAACCATTGCGGCGAGGGTGGCATCATTATGGCGTTTAAGCTTCTGAGTCATTACAACAGCCTGTGATGGCAGATAAATCATCAGATCTTCACCGGTAACACAGATAACCTGTTCCTCGGGATCGGTAAAATCAATTCTTAGCAGATTGGGATTTTTATAATAAATTACACCGGAAGAAACAGACTCTTCTTCGCTGACCCCCCGGGTAATAGTCAGTCTTGCTTCATAATCAAGAACATCACCGTATTTATCAGATACAGATCTGAAAAAATTAACCGCTGTCACAAGGTCCTGTGAGAAAGCTGTAATCGGTGTGATAATAAAAGTTACTATTGTAAGAAAGAAAATTAGCTTGTATTTATTCATGTTATTGTCTCATATTACTCATGCACAGCTATTTGTCAAGCATATCACTGTTATAGAGATACCTCATCCAGTCGGCTGAAAGCTTGATTGCCGTGCTGCATTCTGTACAGAAGAACCGTCCTTCAACAAGGTTTTCCTTTGCACAGCCTATACAATAAATCCTGCCGCAGACCGGACACTGCCCGGCAGGCATATGATCAGGAGGTTCGCCTACCAGTTTAAGCGCTCCCGGTGTCTCAATCTTTTTCGGAACAATCCATTCCCGTTCGCAGACCGAACAGTTATGAACTGACATTATATACCTGAATACTGTTTTTTTCAGCTTTATTCCGCGTTCACCAATCTCCGAATCGGGTATTCCGGAAAGCAGAAGATCGGCATCATAATACCGGTCTTTTGCAATATAAAAAGAGGCAAGGTTGCAGATTATACCGGGGTTATCAGGCTGCAGCTTAAGCGCCGCCTTGTAGGATTCCTCGGCTCTGGCAGATTCTCCCTTTAATGCAGTAATATTACCCATCAGGTTGTAGGCATCCGCTGACGGTTTTGTATTAAGTACTCTTACAAGCAGCTCCTCGGCTCTGCTGAACATATCAGCTTCAAAGCAGACAGATGCAAGGTTGAGCATAACATCGGTATTATCCTGCTGGATTCGCAGAGCCCTTTCATATGCTCCGGCAGATTTTGGATAGTCCCCGGATTTTGCATAAAGGTGACCTCGCTGATTCAGGAAAAGAAAGTTATCTTCGCTTATTACTTCAAAAGCTTTTTCAGAATCTCCGGTATTATAGAGGGCTTCAGAATAATTGACCATAATTTCATCTTCATCCGGCAGCAGCTCTGAAGCGGTAAGAAAACATCTTTGGGCTTCGTCAAAATCCTGATTCTCCATCGCAGCCAGACCGGACATATTCAGAACCCATGGATCTGCAGGCGCAAGACCGCGCGCTTTTTCAAGAGCTTTGGTATATTTGCCTTCCGGAAAGAGCCATTCCGCCTTCCGAAGATGGTAAAGATAATACTCCGGTTCAATCTTTAAAGCCTTATCCACAAGTTTCAGAGCCTTCGTCTTATCCCCGTTTCGATATTTAACAAGGGCATTCAGGTAAAAAACAGCGCTGTCGGTACTTTTCTTCTTTATTACTCTATCGAGAACCTTTTCCGCCTCATCAAAAAGCTCCTGGGCAAAAAGGATTTTCCCCCGGAGTTCTTCTGTTGCAATACTGCTTTTGTCTATACCTTCCATCAGGGGCAGCATTTCAAAAAGACTTTCGTAGTCTCCGTCTCTATAAAAAATTGATGATGCCTTACCATAGGCAGCAAGAGCAGGCTCCATTTTACCTGATTTTTCCAGTGCCCGGCCCTCATTCACAGAATACAGTGCAAACGAATCATCCAGCGAAAAAGCCCGGCCGTAGGCAGCGGCAGCAGTATCAGAATTTCCCAGTGCATACTCGGCATTACCAAGCAGATTCCAGGCTGCAGGGTTATTCTCTAGCCTGCTGATGTTGTCTTTTATAAGGTCTCTTGTTTTAAGCAGATTATTTGAAATGTAGTACATTCCGGCCATACTCATGAGAGCACCGGATTCCCTTGACTCCTCGGGTATCATCAGGAAGTAGCGTTCCGCCTCTTCGTAGAGTCCGAGGTTTACAAAACAGTCTGCAGTCATCAGGATAGTTCCACTGTCTCCCGGCTGTAACGCCATGGCTTTTCTAAGCTCAACTACTGCATGAGTATAACGTCCAAGAGTTATCAGGCTTTCGGCTTCCCGGATATACGCTTCGGCGCTCATCTGCTTCACTGCCAGTCTGGCTGCAAGCTTTCCAAGTTCCTTATGACGTGATTCTATCTGAAACTTCCTCAGATTCCATGTAAACGAGTCTTTTTCATCGTAATTCTGTGCAATGAAAGCTATACTGCCCGCACTAAGCCTGTCGTCAGCTGCCTCGCAGACAAGACTGTTATCTATATAGAAACGGAATGATTCACCCTCGGCAAGAATCTGAAGAATGAAGCTGTCGGCAGAAAAATCCTCCAGAGCTGTCCATCCGATAATCGGAGAAGGTATACCATTGAAAACTATATCAAAACGGAAGAATCCGCGGTTTGAAACAAGAAAATAATAATAGGAAGTATCATCGGTCTTACGGAACATGAAGCCTGATGACGAATAACCTTCATCAGAACCTGTTCCGATGTTTGCAGTTATCAGAAAATCATCATAGCGGTACAGCTCATCATCAGCCCAGACAAAGACATTCTTCTTTTTAAGCTGCAGTGAAAACTTCCCGCCTGATAATGATGAAACATAATCATCACAGTCTTCCTCTTCAAACCGGTTTTTATGAAACAGGCCGAAAGATGTTGTCCATTTTTCCTGAATGATTTCCAGCACATCAGGTCTTTCTTTTTTCCGGAAAATTTTCATTTCCTGACAGTATAAGCTCCATTAAAAAAAACGTCCACTCCCCCCTGCAGTCTTGTAAATCCGGACTCAAAATCCTATATTTAACTGATTATGGAAAACATTAAAATTATATCTCTCGGCGGTTCCATCATTGCACCCGATAAGGTGGATACCGATTTTCTGAAAGCATTCCGCAGCGAAATACTCAAGTATCTTGAAGCTGATAATACCCGGAAACTTATCCTCGTCACAGGCGGTGGAGGCCCCGCACGTTCATACCAGTCTGCCTGCCGCGAAATCAACAGCGAAGCAGATTCCAGCGCTCAGGACTGGGTCGGAATTGCAGCGACCAGACTCAACGGCCAGCTCATGAAGGCTGTGTTTGACGGACTCTGCCTTGACGATGTTGTTACCGACCCAACATCTGTTAAAGAAATTAAGGGCCGGATAATGATAGCCGCCGGATGGAAGCCCGGATGGTCAACAGACTATGATGCCGTAGTTCTCGCTCAGAATCTCGGCGCCGATACGGTCATCAACCTTTCAAATATATCAAAAGTCTATTCCGATGATCCTAAGCTGAACCCTGAAGCAACAGCCTTTGATAAGATGAGCTGGGATCAGCTGAAAAAACTTGTAGGCGACAGCTGGGTTCCCGGCAAGAATGTTCCCTTTGATCCTATCGCAACTAAACTGGGTGCGGAAATAGGACTGAAGGTTGTAACCGCCGCAGGAAAAGACATTCCCAACCTCGTAGCAGTGCTTGAGGGCCGGGATTTTGAAGGGACAATGATAGGTCCGGAATAGATCGTTTGAACCTTATTTTATTCGAAGAATACGAAATTACAGCAGGTACTGACAGAACTGTCCATACAGCAGTAATCAGTTCTGCTGAGGAACGTTACAGGCATATCCGTCAGGTGCTTAAGCCCGGCCCCGGTGAAGAGTTTGATGCAGGAATTGTAAACGGTTCCAGATGCAGAGCTTCTGTTGTCTCAGATGATGGAAAAGCGGCAGTAATACAGCTTCGAACAACCGAAGAACCGGATAAACTATTCCCGCTGATTCTGCTGCTTGGTCTTTCCAGGCCGCAGACAGTAAAAAAGATCATACGGGAAGCCACTGCACTCGGTGTATCCGGCATTTTCACCTTCACCACCGACAGGGGAGAAGCCGGCTATGCCAGAAGTTCCGCCCTGTCCGAAGAAAGCGTTCGCCGGCTTCTGCTTGAAGGAGCACAGCAGGCATTCTGCACAAGACTGCCTGATTTTAAAATCTTCGACAGCCTTGATGAAGCAGTATCAGCTGCTGTCGCGGTTTCCGGTAAGCTTTCTACAGAAACACCACTGAAAATTGGTCTGGACAACTATGAGGCCGGATGCGGCATGAAGGATTTCTGGACCAAAAATGATGACAGAGGCAGCGCAGTACTTCTTGCAGTAGGCTCTGAGCGCGGGTGGTCGGCCGGAGAAAGGAATACTCTCAGAAGTTCCGGCTTCACTCTTGTTTCTCTGGGCACAAGAGTACTCAGAACCGAAACCGCATCAGTGGCCGGGACCGCCCTCTGCCTGAATGGTATGGGATATTACTAATTAAAGCTTATCAGCGGGAACAAACCCGCAGCTGTAATGCCATACCGGCCTTGAATACTCGGCAGGAAATGGATTGTTCCTGCTGAAATCAGGAATCCAGCTGCTGTCAGCAGCCTCAGGACCCTGAAGAAAGCCCTCTTCTATACTGAAGTCTTCAAGCCATCCGGTCAGCAGCTCATAATCTTCATCAGAAATACAATACCCGGGTTCTGCAAGCTCGAGCTTGTTTCCCGGCACCGGAGTGTACTGTACCATAAGAGACAGAAGGGCTGTATCCATAATATTCTCTGAATACCACTTAAGAACCTCCCTTGATTTCTCTACATGTCCTGGAATTACAAGATGACGCATTATCAGCCCCCGTTTCATAAGATCGTCTTCAATCAGAGGACCGCCGCCGGTGCGGACATCATCAGCCATCCAGGCCAGAGCCTTTGAAGCAATTTCAGGATAGCAGGAGTCTTTAAAAAGCTTTTTTGATAACGAAGAATCAAGGGTTTTAAGATCAGGCAGCCAGACATCAACAAGGCCCCGCAGTAGCTCCAAAGCTCCGGGATCTTCATAGCCGGAGGAGTTCCATAAAACCGGAATATCAAGCCCGGCAGAACGAGCGTTGATTATCGCCGCAGAAACAGAAGGTATAAACTGGGTCGCTGTAACAAGGTTGATGTTTACCGCGCCTCTTCTTTCGAGCTCAAGAAATATTTCCGTGAGTGTTTCCACAGAAACTACACTGCCGAGGACTTCGGTCTTTGAACTCAGGCTAATCTGAGCATTCTGACAGAAAGGACAGCCCAGACCGCAGCCTGAAAAGAACACAGTGCCGGATCCAGTGGATCCGATCAATGGTGGCTCTTCTCCCATATGAAGCACCACAGAAGCGACAACAGCCTCATCGCGCATTCTGCAGATTCCCGTCTTCGAATCCTTCCTGTCAGCCCCGCAGAATCTGGGGCATAGAGAACAGTTCTGATAACCTGTATTTAACTCATTCATCATTCTGGTTATATCCTGATTCATTGAATTATTGAAGTCCCCTGTGCCGGTTGAACAAGTCGTGAATTTAGTGTAATTTTTTTTCATCATAGCGCCGGCGTGGTGAAATTGGTAGACACAGCAGACTCAAAATCTGCCGGGGGCAACTCTGTATCGGTTCAAGTCCGATCGCCGGTATTCTGTCTAAGTAACAGACCATCAGGTCAAGTCGGTCTTTTCGCAGAAAAGTCCGATCGCAGGTATTCTGTTTGAGTAGCAGACCATCAGGTCAAGTCAGGGAATGTTGAATACAACATTTTCTGATCTCCGGTATTATTTTTATCCTGAAATCTTCAGTTTATATTTTAATCACAAAATTATTGGTTATCAGCTCATCATCCAGGCAGCTCTTGTTTTGAATTTAATGTAAAGTTTAAATATACTGAATTTTGATAATTATAATTAAAAGATATTATATTTTTATTATTTTTTTTGTGTATTTTTCGTGAATTTTTTTGATAGCTGCGGTATATATTATAGCATTGAAGAATGTAGATAAAAAAAGTGACATTACAAAATATTAACGGGAATCAGGCCTCCGGCCTGTTCTCCGTACCCCGCCTATTCATTATAATAAATGCATGTTTGAAACCGATTTACACTCACACAGTCTTTTCAGCAGCTGCGGTCTTCATTCAATAATCGAACTTCTAACCGCCGCAAAAAACAAGGGCCTTAAAGGGCTCGCAATTACCGATCACGGACCGTTTCTCGGACGGAAAACTACAAGCGTATTCTTTGAAAGACTTAAGCAGCCCGTTGAGGGGATATGCCTGTTTAAGGGAATGGAGTGCAACTTCACAGATGAAAACGGAAGTATAGATATAATTGAAAAATTTTCAGACTGGTACGATATCGTTTTAGCCGGATTTCATAAATTCCCGGAAAGAGACGCAGCCCCCGGTTACTACACGGAGATCATCATAAAAGCACTTAAACGAAATCCATGCATAGACATTCTGGTTCATCCCAACGCGCCTCACTATGTCTCCGACTTCAATCGTATTGCAGCTGCTGCCGCGGAAGCCGGGATTGCTGTTGAACTCAATAACTCAAAACTGGTGCTCGGAAGATCATCCAGGGAACAGACTCTGGAACTCATAAATGCATGTAAAGAATCAGAATGCCAGGTCGCGGTAAACTCAGATACTCACGCAATTCATGAAATCGGTGACACTTCAGGTATTGATGAACTTCTGAAGGAAACCGATTTCCCGATGGAGCTGATAGTAAACCGGAGCTTTGATTCGACAGTCAGCTGGCTGAAGTCCAGAGGGAAGGCTCTAAAAAATATCAGTTCTCCAGTATTGTAATTTCAACACGCCGGTTTTTCTGCATTCCGGCTTCTGTTGAATTATCTGCAACCGGACGCTCCGCCCCGTATCCGCGCATTATTACCTGCTCTTCTTTTTTACAGCCTATTGAAAGAAGATAATCTGCCACAGCACGGGCCCGATCTTCAGACAATTTCTGCCGGCCGGATGCGGTACCTGCCATTGCAGTATGCCCTTCCACCAGGATATCTCTATCAGGATATTCACAGAGTATCTCAGCAATCTGATCGAGTTTAATTTTTTCTTTATCAAGAAGACGGGAGGAATTCGGACTGAACTGAATATTACTGAGGGTAATCTTAACCCCTTCATCACTGACCTCAACATCAGTATCAGCAAGGCCCTTATCATCAATTGTTTTCTGAATGCCCTCTGCCACGGCCTTTTTATCCATCTTCGGGCTGTCTATAATATAAGCCTCTGATATTCCTGTGTATTCAACTGATTCGCCGTTTGAAAGATCAAAAGCAAACTCAAAACTTTCCTTGTAAGCCTGCGGTCGTCCCAGCGCAGCATCCCAGTATACGACCTGATCTGAACTGCCGCTTATCCTTGCAGGATACAGCCCGTTTGCCCCGGACGGTACTGAAGGCCTGAAGAAAATATTATATTTTACAGAAAACCTGTCGTACTCGATCCCGTCATACAGGCCTTTTCCAAGGTAGGTATAATTCACATAGATCGGAATGTGAAAGGCATCAGGTATTCCGAAATTTTTACGGAAATCATGAACCTCTTCCCCCTTCCAGGTCCAGGTATCTCCCGGCTGAAGATCCCGATCCGGAAAAACCGGTACATCACGAACAACCGGCATGTAGTATTCCGGTGCAATTGTATATTTACCGAACTCATCTCTTATAAACTCTGAGTCATAATCAGTTGCCCATTGATAAACACCGGTCGATCCGGATGAACGCTCAGAGGTTTGAAAAACAGAGCTTATATGCCCGCCCTGTTCATCAGCATCAGTCACGTGCACAGTTATTTTATTCAGGATATCCGCCCTATGAGAATATTCACCGTTTACATAGACATGCTCGTCAACTTTAGAGAGAATACGGTATCGGTCATCAACTGAATAACTGAACTTGAAAGTTTCAGAATATAGCGTTAAGATGGAAATGAGGATAAATATTGCAGTTAGTATTGTTCTCTTTATCATATTTTATATTCCCGATTATAAGGTAAAAATATTATTATTGTTGCTGACATGTATCAAAAACTGAGTTCCGTAAAAACCGAAGACAGGATACAGATCCTTCTAAAAAAAGCAGGTTTCAAACAACCTACAAACCTCCAGAATAAGGTTTTTTCTGCATTTACCCAGCAGCGCGATCTTATAACAGGGACCTACGGGGCAAGAGGCAAAAGAGCCTCATTCATTTTTCCTGTACTGGCATCAACTGAATCCAGTACAGACGGCATTCAGGCCGTGATAATAGTTCCGACAGAGCCGGAAGTCCGGCGAATCAGAAAGGAGTTCAGACATTGCCGTTCAGCAGAAACATCAGGTATAAAGATCTGTGAACTTCTGTCGGACGACAAGATCAGAGAGGAACTTAAATCCATCTCTGACTCTCCCGATATAATTATCGGAACAGCTTCCAGGATTATTGACCACATCCGCAGAGAAAACATCTCGCTTAACGGGATAAAAACGGCTGTAGTTGATACTCCTGCAAACCTGACCGATCTTGGTTTTGACCAGGATCTGGATTTTATTTTTTCCAAACTGCCTGAGAGAAGGCAGAGCATTATCTACACTGAGAGGCTGGATAATATAGACTTACTTGAGCCTCTGACAAAAAAACCCATTATTATCTCCATGGAGAACGAAAAAGAGCAGGAGACATGTTCAATGAAAAACACACAGACGATTAATGAAGCAGAAATTGAAAAAAAGATAAAGGATTTTATTAAGACTATAAGAGAAGATGAAGATCCGGATCTGCTGAACACCTACAAAAAACTTTTTAAAAAACACGCACCATTTTCAATGAGAGGCTACCTGAGCGCCTTCCTGCTTAAACAGGCCGTTGGTAAAAGCGCATACTCAAGGCCCAGGACATCAAACACCGGATCCGACTCCAACTCCGACCCTGACAAGCAAACACTTTTTATAAGCATCGGAAGAAACAGAAGAGTATACCCCAGAGATTTAAGCAGGCTTTTTCTTTCCAGCCTCAGCATCGATCAATCTGATATCGGAAATATTAAGGTTCTTGACAGTTATTCCTTCGTCGAGTTAACAACCTCACTGGCAGACAATGCAATTGAAATACTTAACGGCAAGGACTTCAAGGGTAGAAAGCTTACAGTGAACTACGCCAGAAAGAAATCATAATATAATTTTAACCAGAGCTATATAGGCAAGGATGGAATTCAACAGCAGCCCAATGGTAAAAAAGACCATGGCCGAGATTTCCATCAGCCTTGCCCTGCTCCGGCATTTCTGAGACAGTATATTCGGATTGCCGGGTATTATAAGTCTTTCAAAAAACACATCATTATTACTGCTTAAAAAAACATAGGAATGAAATCTGTCCAGCGGCTTTCCTTTCAGAATTCCGCTGCTCCGGATCACAGCATCCGGGTAATCGGCCTTTGCCGCCGTGCAGTTCGGATACTCCAGAAAAAAGCAACCCTTCCTGACTGCTTCAAACATTTCATTAAAATAGCGCATCGGCAGTTTAATCAAATCTCTCTCGCCCCGGAGTATGCGCCCGGTACGCCATAGCCATTTATAGATTAAAAAAAAGAGGATACCAGGGGGCATCAGTGCAAGCAGAGGAATTATACTCATTACCAGAATAAACAGCGCTTCCGGCCTGAATGCGGGATTACGGAATACCAGATATGCATTTATAAAAAGGGACAGCGAGCCCGCAATAAGCGAGACTGGAGTAAATGAGTTCCAGTATTCATTTATCTGCCGTCCGCTCCATATTGAGCGCCTGAGAAGGGTTTCCTCGGCACCATCGTAGATAAGTGCAAGCAGGGGTTCTTCATCAGTGTTTCGGAATACAGGAATACCGTTTTCAATGAATATCTTTCCTGAAAAGAGAAAAGAAGTTCCCTGCGGCAATGAATATACATGCTCCCAGCTCATCTTCCGTGGCATTTCTTCACGATCTGCGATTTGGTTTTTCTCTACGGATGTTGAATCATTTCCGGCCTGACTGTTGGGAAGGATGTAGATCTTGACCTTCTGAAGTTCTGCACGTACCGAAAGTTTTCCGTTGCTGACCCATACGGTGCTTTCATTCTGAATTGCCTGGAGATTTCCAATGAACCGGAACAACCCTGCATCACCCTCTTTATGCCTATCAGGCTTTGAATACTCCAGCTCGGTTCTTACAGAAGCCTCAAGAACCTGCTCACGGAATTTTCTCCAGCCGCTTCTTACGTTAAAGGCTCCAATGAGGGGAATAACTGCATAGAAAACAAGGGCAATAATGACAGCGGAAGCAATTTCTTCCATATTTATCCTGACCTCAGACTGTGATATCTACAGACAGGGCGCTGACATCAACAGGGGGTCCATAGATGTTTTTTTCCGTCTTGAGTGCATCAACCAGCTGTTCACGATAACTGGTAATTAAACTGTCCAGATTTGATTTTTCTGTGTTTCGAATCTTGATATCGGCCTCACCCTCACCTTTTAGAAGCTTCAGGCGGTCGATCATATTATCTATGGATCTAAGCTGATTAATAGTGTATGCAGGAAGACTGCTGCTTCCGGATATACCTGTGATATGCTTGAAATGCGCATAAACCTGTCCGGTTTGAACAGGAAGAGCTATCCTGCCGGTTCCTACCTGCGCACGAACAATCTGGGATAAAGCTAATGACTGTCTTGAAATATTCTGTACTTCCATCGCTCTGTTAAATTTATCGGATTAACAGAAGCGGAGTTTAGAAGTTTAGTATATTTACCTGTTTCTTCTTTCGTCAGATGATTTGCATTCAATACACATCAATGCGTAAGGAATAGCCTTGAGCCTCTCCTGCGGGATTTTCTTATTACACCTCATACAAAGGCCGTATCTGTCGTTAGCAATACGGGAAAGAGCTGAATCGATAAGCCTTAGTCTTTTGACATCATTAGAGCTGAGAGTTTCAAGTGTGTTGCGGTCAATGTCATCAGCGGCTATGTCCGCGAGGTCCTTGGGCTGCTTTGCTTTCACAATTGCATCAAAATCATCGCTTTCGGACATGAGACTTTTTACGATTTCCTCTTTCTGCTTGAGAAGTTCGTCCTTCATCTCTTCTATAAATACTGTGTCCATAGTTACCTCGTTAACATTTTAGTTACGCGGAAATATCCATGATATAAGCAAAAATGTCAACTGGTTGACAAAGGATTCTTATTCACTTAGTATTCAAATAACTTATTTGGAGGTATTGTGGCTAAAGAAGAAGCTATCGAAGTCGAAGGAATTGTGAAGGAATCTCTTCCAAACACAATGTTCAGAGTAGAACTGAAGAATGGACACGTTATCCTTGCCCATCTGTCAGGAAAAATGCGTAAGCATTACATTAGAATTGTCCCCGGTGATAAGGTCCGGGTTGCTCTTTCCCCCTATGATCTTACCAGAGGAAGGATCATCTACAGGGAACGTTAGGTTATTTAATAAGAACCCAGGTTGCTCCGCTCCCGCCTAGTTCTCGCGGAGCAGTACCAAATGTTCCGGCGTCATTACATCTTTCAAGAAATCTGATAACCTCATCTTTCAGAACAGGCTTTCCGGCAGAATGATATCCTTTCCCGTGTATGATAAGGACTTTTTTAAGACCGTCTGATTTGGATTTTGAGAGAAAATCAGAAAGCTCTGTCCTGGCCTCAGCAGCAGTCAGACCGTGGAGATCGAGTGAACGCTGGGGCTGCATTTTTTTCAGCTTCCCCGCAGAGACGGGAAGTGTTTTTCGGACAGTCAGGTTTTTATCTTTATCTTCCGGCGGATACATATCCAGCCAGGCATCCATATCCATCAGTCAGCTCTGTCCAGACGGATCTTATCTCTGCTTATCCATCCCTTTATACCGTCTCCGGTTTCTATAAGGGTAAAGATACCCGACTCATCTTTCAGACGGACAGGGATTCCCTGCTCTATCCTCAGCCAGTCACCGGCAGATTCATCCGGAATCTTTTTAATATATGAGTCTTTAGGCATGATTATTCCGGTAAGCCGTGTCCGGCTTATATGCCCGTAAAGCATGAATCCGGTCGAAAGCAGAATAACTGCCGACATGAGGATTATGATAACAGCAGGGGTTCCGCTTTGAATCACCTTCCTCAAAACAAAACCGACAGCAAGCAGATTAAATGAGAGTATCAGAACAAAAAAGAATATATCGGGATGATAAGGGAATGCCGGAGTTACCGGGTTTACAAAACCCATTTTATCTTCAAGCCAGTCCAAAGCATCACGATATTGACTGTTTAGCGGATCTGTATACACGGCAAGTCTAAGCTCATGCAGGGCTGAAGTGTACTGATGTTCCTCAATTCGCTCCAGAGCAGTGTTATAATAACTGACAGCATTCCCCGGAGGTACACCGCTGTCCTTAGTACTGAAAAAAGCATTTGTAACAGAAACAATAACAACCATAATAATTACAGTTATAACTAGACTGATTATCAGACGCCGTCCTTTTACAAAAGAGAACAGTATCAGAAAGAACGGCCCGGGGAGAAGCCAAAGGTAGAATTCAGGCTTCATGTAGAAAGATTTCCATCGGAGGCCTCTGCTCTCATCTTCAATCTTAACAAGGGGTATCATTTCGTCTTCTGAGGCTTCACCTGCCGCCGGAACGGGACTGACCGCAACTGTGAAATTTTCAGCAGGGATAGTGACCACTCTTCCGGAATCTCTGTCCAGATACGGAAACTCAGGGACACGAACCGAGGCTGCTCCCGGCTCTTCTGCGGTATAAATGTACTGCACAGTTTTACTTCCGGAATAGCCGGTTGACGTGTACGAATATTCAGGAATTTCTTCAGTTGAGACAAGAACCAGACCCTGGACTTCCGGATCAGGGATTTTCATAAAATTCTGGTTTCCGGTACCGCTGACTCTGGATGTAAGCCTGATTTCATCGCCTGTGTAGATCTTATCTGAAGAGATTTCAGAACTTAGACTGAAGCTTCCCACAGCACCTGTGGAAAGAATCTCCTCTGGAATAGGAAGAATATCGAGATTAAAATCCGAACTCCATCCGGTAATTCCGCCCTGGTCCACTCCTGCAGCAGGGATGGTAACACGTCCGGAAACCGGAGATGTAAATATAAAAGCCTCAGCCGGGATATCGTAAAGGACAATATCGCCGGCTTCAAGAAGGGTTATCTCACCCAGGTCTCCAGCCTCTTCAAGAAAGCCGTCTCTTGGTGTTGCAACCCTGGTCCGGTCGAAAATAGATACAGTTTCCTGATTCCTGACCATCAGAAAAAGCGGTATAGCTTCTCCCGCATATATCCGTTCAGCCGGAGTTGTCCACTCTACTTCAAGCGGCATATAAAGTTTACGGTTAGCATACAGCCCTACCCTAATTAGCAGGGGCTCGGTCTGCATGACATAGGAACCGGCAGTTACTGTAAGTGAAGGAAATATCTGTCTGCCGGATTTGACAGCCCTGAAAGTTGTGGTAATTCTGACCTTGCGCCTTACATCATCCTTACTTGTGGAATCTATAAAGCTGCGCATATATGGACCACGCCATTTTGTAAAATCAGAAGTGAAGTCATCAAGATCAAGATCTACCTCAAGAGCATTATCCCAGTCGACATCAATAGTCAGGGTGAAAATATCTCCGCGTCCAACAGGATTGGGCTCAATCTCTATACTTTCAATCTTTGCCTTCGGTCGCTGGTCATCCGGAAGAAACCGGGACTGTGCGGGGAGTCCGGCGGTGAGGAGAACTGAAAGTAAAAGCATTAAAGAAATTTTTTTCAGCATTACCAGTCCCGAACCCCTTTCTCAACTTCCTGCTCTTCAACAGGCTGCCAGGTACTTGAGTCCTTTCTTTTTATAAACTGAAGAACGCGCCTTATCTCATCCGAGGTTTCACCGGAATCAGATGTTGTAGCCGAGGAAGCTGAAGATTCCACAGGATTATTGTTAGCCGACATCCTTCGAAGGCTGTATTCCAGATTAATTTTGGCATCCATATCACCGGGATTTATAATCAGAGCATTTTTGAAATCTTCAAATGCTTCAGTATATCTTCCCAGCTCAAAATTAAGAACACCGCGGTTATAAACAGTTCTAAACAGAACATCATCATCCAGCGAGCGGGAGGAGTTTTCCCACTCTGCCATAGCCGCGGGAGCCTCACCGAGAGCATAATAGACAGTGGCCAGATTATAGCTTATATAATCAGAGTAAACCCCTCCCTGCAAAGCCCTAAGGTAGGCGATATTAGCGCTCTGATAGTCTCCCCGGGCAAAATCGTTGTTACCGTTCCAGACAGAGTAAAAAACTCCGGGATCGGCACATCCTGAGACCAGCAGCACGAGTACTGTTATGAATATCAGAAAATATTTTTCCACTTAACTATCCTTACAATTACAGACATCATCAGGCCGGCAAAGGCCAGCAGCAGAAAAACCCTGTATCTGTCACGGGTTTTAATAACAAAACCTTTCTGCTCGGCTTCACTTATTTCATCACCGGATGAGATTCTGATAAGCTCAGAAATTACACCGGTTTCAGAAATATTGTAATAACTGCCGCCGGTTGACTCTGAAAGTCTTCGAAGGTTTGCCTCATCAAGTCTTGTTAGTACCCTGTTGCCGTCCGGATCGATCAGAAAGCTGCCGTCTGCTGCCGGAATTCCTCCGCCGGATACCGTACCTGTACCTGCGGAATATACCGTTGCTTCAGAAGAAAGGGCATATTCAATTGCATTCTCTGCACTTCCGGCAAGAGCTTCACCGTCTGAAAACAGCATAATTACTTTTTTACGTTCTTCTCCGCCGGTGAATGAATCTACTGCTTTTTTTATTCCGTCTTCTATATCACTGCCCGGACTTGTGAGCAGCGAAGTTGATATCTGCTCCATAAACTGGCTTATTGTCTGGGTATCTTCGGTAAGCGGAATTATACGTATTCCCTGCCCCTTGAAAACAACCACGCCGAACCGGCCGGAGTCAGCGCTTTCACAGATGTTCTGGACTGCCTTTGCAGCCCGTTCAAGCCTTGAGGGAGTAGTATCCTCAGCGTTCATGCTTTCGGAAATGTCAATGAGGAAGATCGTATCTGTTCCGGTTGATTCAAAGCTGACAGGGTACTCATTGCCTGGAAAGCCTAGAAGCGCCACAATTGAAAAGACTATAAAAACCACTGTTCCTAGGGCTGAGAAAAAGTACTTAATTGAGTAGAGATTATAAAATTCCCGGCCGCGCCAGCGTCCGGCGACCATCAGGACATCCCTGCGGCCGCGGAAAAACCTGTACACAAGCAGGGCAACTACAGGTACCAGCAGAAGAAAAAGCCAGGCCGATTCAGGATTCTTCATCATCAGAGAACCTCCCTCAGCAGCAGCTTTCTTATAAACAGGTCGAGGCTGATCAGAATTAGAGCAAGAAGGATCATTCTTCTGTAGCCGGGTTTTGCTGTGGTCTTAATTTTTACACGTTTCTCGCTGCTTTCAAGCGAGTCTATGTGGCTTATAATACTGTTAAGGGCAGTGGTACTTGGAGCATAGAAGTAGTGCCCCCCTGTTTTATCAGCTATTTCCGAAAGCAGGGCTTCATCGAAATCACTGTTGAACTGCCCGGTGATTATCTTTCCGGTTTCACGGTCGGTATATTCAATAGGAACTTCGCCTCTTGTTCCGATTCCGATTGAGTAAATCTTGATCCCCATTTTGCCGGCAATATCTGCGGCTGTTGATGGTTCAATCTCTCCGGCATTGTTTTCACCGTCGGTTATGAGGATCATGATGCGTTCATCCGCAGTACTGTCTTCCATATGAAGAGCCGCTATCGCGATTCCAAGACCGACAGCAGTGCCTGAACCGAGCTCCATCATTTCAAGCCCTTCAAGCTCATTCATGAAGCCGTCGTAATCAAGTGTCGGCGGAATTCTAAGCGCGGCCTGGTCTGCGAATGTGACAAGCCCGACAGGATCGTGCTCCCGGGCATTTACAAATTTGCGTATTACATCCTTCGCCGATTCAAAACGGTTAACAGGTGGAAAATCCATGGCGGCCATACTGGGGGATTCATCAAGAATAAATACAATATCGGTTCCACGCGAAAGATAGATCTTTTCACGTTCAACATACGACGGCCCTGCCAGAGCAAGAACAAGACAGACAGACCCGGCCCAGAAGGAAACAGTGGAAACAAAGAGCAGGAATTTAAGAAAATGATTTCTTGATGTAAAATTGCTGCCCTTCCATATTCCAGTCGCAGCCGGGATAGTTCCTCCGCGGCCTTTGTAAATGTATCGGAAATAGATAAGAGGAAGAAAAAGTGTGAGAAGCAGAAGGTACGCAGGACTTTCAAATAACCACATGCTTTTTCTCCGTTTCATCCATCATGGATTCTATATCTTCAGCAAACTCCCGCACTGCAGCGAGGTCGCTTTCTCTTCTCTGAATCATTACCCGTTTTCCGCCGAATTTTACCTCATCGGAAAAACTGAAAAGCTCCGCAATTTCATCAAGGCTGGCTGTATTCATAAAATCTACATAAATCATCCTGGAACCTTCCGCAGCGGTAGCGGCGCTGTAATCAATAGTCCCCTTTTCAGAGAGATAAGCCCTCAGTTCATCAATAAGGGTAGTATAGAACTCGTTGCCTTTGAGTTTACCGGCGGAATCATCCAGTTCTTTAAGAACCTTCATAAGGCGGTTATAGGGCCGCTTTTTCCTTTTGTCATTTATAAAGGATACAAGTCCGTAGCGCAGGCGGGCCCAGAAAAGTATGACAACCAGGGGTAGAACAAGAACTATCCCGACAATTATAGCTATATAATAGGTGGTTCCCGGAAGCATAAGCGGTCCGTCAACGGGGGCAAATTCTGCACCGGTCTCATCAAGCAGTGAATTGATCTGAATCTTTATATCACTAAGTCTCACATCACCAAACTGAATGGTAGGAAGAGTCCTGATTCCTGAAGCGTATGGCCTCAGGAAAACTCTTAACTCGTACTTATCCTCAGTCTGAAAGACATCGGCATTCTCGATATTTATCCAGTAGGATTCAGGAAGAGTTTCGGGTTTTGAAACAATAACTCCGGAAGCAGGCTTTATGACAACTCTCATTTCAACGAGGTCGCCAACGTAAAAATCCTGAGGCAGAAAAACTACCTTCTCATTAGTATAATTCTTTTCTGCTGAAACAATTGAAGGCAGGAAAAGCAGGACGGCAGTCAGCAGAACGGCGAATTTTCTCACTTACGCTTTCTCCTTTTAAAGAAGGAAAGCAGGGCCTTGGCGGGGTCCTCTTCGGTATCAATTACAAGTGTATCTATCCCGCGTCTCCGGCATTCGCGCAGCCAGAAGATATGGTCAGTAAGCCAGAAATCCATATAGTCATTCCGGTAGCTGTTTGAAAACCCGAATGAGTTTCGCACCCGGCCGGATTCCATATCCTTGAGCTCCATCAGTCCGGTTGAGGGAAATTCCCGGTCGGAGGGATCGGTTATTTTTACCGCGATGAGATCGTGCTTTTTGGAGAGCATTGACATCTGACGCAGGTTTGAAGGCGATTTGAAATCGGAAACAAGGATGCATATGCCCCGGCGTTTAAGCGACTGTTCTACGCAGGCAATTGCAAGAGCGATGTCGGATCCCGTACCCTTAGGCTGAAAAGAGGCAATATCCTGTACAAGCCGCATCAGGTGATTGCGGCCCTTCATCGGCGGAATCCACTTTTCAATGCGATCGGTAAAGAAAACTGCTCCGACGCGATCGCTGTTACGTACCGCGGAATGGGCAAGCAGCGCCGAGACAAGGGCAGCAGCATCGCCTTTCTTCAGTGAACCGGAGCCGGTTTGAAGCGAGGCGGAAACGTCTATCATCAGAAGAAGGACCATTTCCCGCTCTTCGCGGAAGGTTTTGACAAAGGGACTGCCCATTCTGGATGTAACGTTCCAGTCAATGGCTCTTATGTCATCACCGTCTGTATATTCGCGGACTTCATCGAATTCAAGCCCCGGGCCGCGGAAGACTGAACGGTAGTTTCCCGAAAGGAAGCCTTCAACAAGCCTGGCCGAGACAAGGGGGATGTTTCGTATTTGTGAAAGTAACTGAAGGCTGTCCATCAGGGAACGGGTACCACCTTCAGAAGCCTTGAGATTACAGCATCGGCAGTCAATTCTTCAGATTCGGCCTCATAGGAAAGCACAATCCTGTGCCTTAAAACGTTATACACAACGTTCTTTACATCATCGGGAATAACATATGATCGGCCTTCAAACATTGCCTGAATCTTTGAGCAGCGGTAAAGGTAGATACTGGCCCTTGGTGAAGCCCCGAATTCGATGTATTTTGCATAAGGAACAGCAATTTTATCCTTTTCTCTGGTAGCGGCTGTTATGGCTACTATATATTCCTCTATTCTTTCATCAATTTTAATCTTTGCAACAACCTTTCTGAGGTCCTTCAGTGCAAGCGGAGAAAGAACCTTTTTAACCGGAATATCTGTTTCCTCACCGACTGTTCTAAGAATCTGCAGTTCCTCTTCCGGAGTCGGGTAACCGATCTTCAGTTTAAGAATAAACCTGTCAAGCTGGGCTTCCGGCAGCGGGTAGGTTCCCTCGCTTTCAATTGGGTTCTGGGTTGCCAGAACAAAAAAAGGTTCCGGCAGTTTATAGGTCTGGCTGCCTATTGTAACCTGCCCTTCCTGCATTGCTTCAAGCAGTGCCGACTGAACCTTTGCTGGGGCACGGTTTATTTCATCGGCAAGAACAATATTTGCAAAAACAGGGCCTTTTCGGACTACAAAATCGCCGCTCTGCTGTTTGTATATCATTGTTCCGATGATATCTGCGGGCAGAAGATCGGGGGTAAACTGAATTCTTGAAAAAGAAGAATCGATAACCTCTGCAGTAGTTTTTACCGAAAGGGTTTTTGCAAGTCCCGGAACACCTTCAATAAGAACATGCCCGCCTGCAAGCAGCCCCATCAGGATACCGTCTACCATATCCTTCTGACCGATTACTCTTGCGGCTATCTCTTTCCGGCATTTATCAAGCTGCGTCTGCGCTTTCTCAATTATAACATCAATATTATCACTCATAGACCATCCTCAGGTTCTGTAGTCGGCATTCTCGCTGACATATTCATGGGTAAGGTCGCTGCCCAGAACTGTTGCGGTTGAACTGCCCAGTTTCAGTTCCACTTTTATTTCTACTTTTTCTTCATGCTCGGGATATCCCGTAAGCGCGGGATCCTGCCCCTTTTCTTTGAGGTATTTTACAAGCCTGAGCTCTTTTTTGGAATCGAGCCTCAGACAGCCCTCAGAAAATATTATCTCACCGCCGAGTGTAATTCTTACATCGTTGCGGTTTATTTCTATATTATTGTTTCCGCAGTAGTCTCCAATTGAGGAAGCAAGTCTTCCTACATTGGGATCATTGCCTGCAACTGCGGTTTTTACAAGCGGCGAATTGACGACAGCCTTGCCCACAGCAACTGCAGTTTCCGTATCAGGAGCACCCTCTACAGCTACCGAAATAACATGCCCGGTTCCTTCACCGTTACGTACTATATCTTCGGCAAGTTCCGCACAGACCTGATGCAGAGCCTCCCTGAATTTTTCGGTATCGGTACAGGGCTTTAACCCTGAGCTGACCGCAATGACCATGTCGCTTGTACTCTGGTCGCTGTCCACGCTTATCCGGTTGAAGCTTTCTGCCGCTGCCCCCGGCAGCATTTCACGCAGCGCATCACGCTCAATTGCAATATCTGTCATTACAAAGCAGAGCATTGTAGCCATGTTGGGCTCTATCATCCCTGCGCCCTTTGCAACAGCGGTAATCCTTCCGCCGAACAGCTTACGGGTGCGAAGCTTTGGAAAACGGTCGGTGGTCATTATGCCCTCGGCCAGCGCAACAGCATTTTCACGGCCTTCACCAGCGATACGATACAGCTCAGGAATTGAGGACTGCATGGCAGCTACCGGCAGTCTCCATCCGATAACCCCTGTTGAAGAAGTCATAACTTCCTTAGGATCGCAGCCTATAGATCCGGCGACAGCGGCAGCCATGGCCTCGGCATCTGCAGGTCCTGATTCAACACAGACATTGGCAATCTTGTTATTTATCACGATAGCCCGAAGCGACGGTGATTTCAGCCTCTCTCTGCACATAAGAACAGGAGCTCCGGGAAATTTATTCCTGGTAAAAACCCCGGCAAATGATTCTGCAGGCCGGTCGAGGAGGATCATGGAAAGATTCATCTTCATTTCATCGTCGGTATCAAGCTCTTCGGGTTTAAACCTTATTCCGAGCCTTCCCGTTTTAAAACCTTCAGGTAAATCTGCTTCAGATATCAGTCGTTTCAGGTAAGGGGATTCGGTAATTTTTTTTTCCATCCATAATTTATATAACAGCAGAGACAGGCTTTCAAGGTAGTACAGCCTATATTCTGAAACATAGCCTAAGGAGCTTCTTGCAAAACTCGGTTAGTTTTGCAAGAAGCTTTGAAGTAAAATTTTGCATAATTATGTAAATTATTATATAATAACGAATTGTAAAATTTTCTTCATTTACGTCAAGGTCGCAATTTCAAAACTATCTTAGTTTTGAAATTGCCTCTAAGTCCTGTTTATTTTAAATGCCCTCGGTGATAGAATACCTGCTATGAAGAAGACTAATTACCACTCGCATTTCTATCTAGACGACGGCAACGGAAAGCTTGAAGAATATGTGGAAACCGGTATAAGCCGAGGATTTGATATACTGGGATTCTCTCCCCACGCTCCCCTGCCATATGAAAATGAATGGTCCATGGCTCCGGAAAATATCGGAGTCTACGCCGGAGAAGCCGCTGAACTCCAGCAGAAATACAAGGGTAGAATTGAACTTTACAGAGGCCTTGAGATTGACTATATACCAGGGAGAATCTGGCCTGATAATCCCTTCTACGACCAGTTCGGACTGGATTACAGGATAGGGTCTGTACACTCAATAGTTTGTGAGGATTCCGGAAAAGATTTGTCGGTAGACGGTCCTGTTGAGGAGCTTGAAGAGCTTCTTGAGAAGCAGTTCGGAGGCGATATTAAAAAGCTTGTTAAAGAATACTACCGGCTTGAAAGCAGAATGGTTACCGAACATAAATTTGATATTATAGGACACTGCGACCTAGTTAAAAAAAGGAATACAAACAACCGTTTTTTCAACCCCGAAGACAAATGGTACAGGGACCTCGCACTTGAGTTCATTGAAACAGCAGCCGGAAGCGGGATGATCGTAGAACTTAATTCCGGAGGGATCGCGCGCAATGCTACAACTGATTTTTACCCGTCAGACTGGCTTCTGGCGCATTGTTTTAAGAGAAACATACCGATTACAATTTCTGCAGATGCGCACAGCCCAGAAAACCTCGATTTCTACTTCAAAGAGGGTGCAGAACTGCTGAAAACAAGCGGTTACGGAGAAATTTATTTTTTTTCTGAAGGAGAATGGCGTTCCAATCCGATTTATTAATCATGACGGAACAGGAACAGCAACAATTTAAAGCCCTTGAAGAAAGGGTTGAATCTCTAAAAGGTTTAAAAAAGACCCTTAGACGTAATTTCCAGGACATGGTAGGGCTGCTGGTTATTACAATTTCTCAATCCAATAACTTCCTGGGCGGCCATATAAAAAGGGTCGCGGAACTTTCAAAATCCTTTTCCGAATACCTGCGCTTTGACAAGGAAACAATATTCAGAATCTACTACGGGGCCCTGCTCCACGACCTTGGAATGGTAGGCATGCCACAGGATATAGTTTCCGGCCGGGAACAGGACCTCAAGGAAAGCGAGATCGCCCTTTACCGGAAGCATCCGCTGATAGGCGAAAAGATGATCTCAACCGCCTACGATTTAAAGCAGACAGCCAGAATAATCAGGGGGCACCACGAAGAATACGGAGGTGACGGATACCCCGATGGTACAGCCGGTACAGAAATTCCCATAGGCGCCCGAATAGTACGGTTCACAAATGACTACGATAATTATATTTTTAAAAATCAGATAAAGGCTTCGGATGCCGCTTCGATGATAAAGGACCAGGCCGGATATATTTACGACCCGTCTCTAGCCCGCCAGTTTGTAGAATTTATCAAGCAGAACGTAGATAAACAGGAAGCCGCAGACAGTGCAACCGCCATAAGCATTGCCGATCTTCAGACCGGAATGTACATTGCTGAAAACATAGTCCTGCAGAACGGAATGCTGCTTATTCCGAAAGGCCTTGTGCTAGATGAAATAATGCTTGGAAAAATCCGATCCTTCGATACCCTGCTGGATCCGGACCGGAAAATAGCTGTTGTATTCTGAGCAAAATACGAACTCAGTTAGTTCGTATTTTGCTCGGGAGTTTTATTGAAATTCCATCATACGTAAAAGCTTATTGTATCATTACAATAAAACTCCATTTAAATCTAAGGTAGTAACTTCAAAAGTTACTGACTTTTGAAGTTACTATGGTTTCTTTTTTATTAACCAATCAACTCTAAGGCTGGCTTATAGTTCATGTCGAAGGCTTCAGCAACACCTTCACAGGCAAGCTCGCCCTTATAAGTATTAAGACCCTTCTGAAGCGGAAGGCTTTCAGCCAGCGCCCCCTCAAGGCCCTTTGAAGCAATCATCAGTCCGTATTTAAGAGTTGTACTGGTAAGAGCCATGGTTGCAGTCAAAGCAACTGAACCGGGCATATTAGCCACACAGTAATGGACTATTCCATCAACCTCAAAAACAGGATCATCATGAGTAGTAGGATGCGTGGTCTCGGCACATCCGCCCTGATCGACTGCAACATCGACAATAACCGCACCCTTCTTCATCAGCTTGAGATCTTCACGTCTGATTAGCCATGGAGCCTTTGCACCCGGACGCAGAACTGCCCCGATCACAACATCGCTTTCACCAAGAACCTTCCTGATATTAGCCCTCGTACTATAGAGGGTTTTAAGGCCGGAACCGAACACATCATCAAGATAAGCAAGCCTTTCACCGCTGATATCGAGCAAAGTTGTATCAGCCCCCATACCAACAGCTATTCGTGCAGCGTTAGCGCCTACAACTCCGCCGCCGAGAATAGCGACTCGACCCCGCTCAACACCGGGAACACCTGAAAGAAGGATCCCGCGTCCACCGAAGGTCTTCTCAAGATATTTGGCGCCTTCCTGTACACTTAGACGCCCCGCTATTTCACTCATTGGTGCCAGACAGGGAAGCTTTCTGTTAACCTCTATTGTTTCATAGGCAACCGAATTTACTCCTGCCTCAAGCAGCACACCGGTAAGATCCCTGCTTGCGGCAAGATGAAGATATGTAAAGAGAATCTGGTCTTTATGGAATAGCGAATACTCCTCAGGAAGGGGCTCCTTAACCTTTACAATCATATCGCTTGAGTCAAAGAGAAGTTTTTTATCCTCAATTATCTCAGCACCGGCATCGATGTATTCTTCATCCTCGAACCCGGCACCAGAACCGGCATTTTTCTCGATAAGCACCCTGCTTCCTGTTTTTATATATTCAGCGGCATCGGATGGTGTCATACCGACCCTGTATTCATGTTTTTTTATTTCTTTTGGACAGCCTATTGTCATACTGCGCCTCCTGAGTCAAATATCGTACGCTTTACGTATTTTGTCAATATTTTTTCTACGTTTTTCGTATTTTAAATTGATCAGCTTGTCAAAAAGTTCAGAACTATCTATACTCCAATTATGGAACCTGATGAACTGGATTGGAAGATAATCGATATTCTCCGTGAATCAAACGAATCAAACAATACTCTGGCTAAAACCCTCGGAATATCTGAGGGAACAGTAAGACAGCGAATAAAGAAACTGAAGGATGCAGGAATTCTGAATGTACGGGGTCTAATTAACCCGGAAATACTTAGCAATCAGCAGCTGGCAGTAATAGCTGTCAATGTGTCCAAGAGCTCACTGCTAGAGAAGAAAGCCCAGGAAATTGCTGAGCTTGACAACGTGCTCAATGTATCGATGACCTCGGGACGCTATGATCTTTTCGTGGAAGTGCTGGTTGATTCAAACAAGGGACTGGTACACTTTCTTACGCAGGAACTCTCTACTATAGAAGAAATTTCAAAAACAGAGAGCTTTCTGCTGCTTCGAACCTTTCAGAAGTTTGTATAAGTCCCGAAGAATTGACAGCAGATGCATTTTCTACTATTATACATTCACTTGCTCCCGTAGCTCAGCAGGATAGAGCGACTGCCTCCTAAGCAGTAGGTCATGCGTTCGAATCGCGTCGGGGGTAAAAAAAGACTGGAACCTATTTGGTTTCAGTCTTTTTTTATTTCTGTAAAGTGATTCGATGGAGTATTATGGCTGCAAACCGGGACATAAGATATGTTATATAAAATTGAGAGTTACAGGTCGCTACAAAGCTCAATGTAAAACTCCAAAAACAATGGCGCGTAGTGACATTGTTTCCGTGTCATGGGACATATTGACTTTGAGAAGAAAATCTGCTGATTATTAGTTGTTTATAAACCATAGGTATTCCAAACGAGGAGTTAAGTTTTAATGAAAGGAACTGAAATACAAATAGCAAAAGTTAAGATTTCTGATTACGAGGAAGTAAATCAGGACGAACAAATCGCTTTAATGGATTTGATTGCTGATAACGAAGTCTTCAATGAATATCTCTGTTATGCATCGGATGATAAAAATGTAATGTCGCTGAGTGACTATGTCTCAGGTGTGACTCCTGATTATTTAGAACCTGATGAGTCCCCTGATGTTAACCTGCCCCCTTTAGCTGATGATGAAATGTACATCGGATTCAGTACCCTGGAAGAAGGTGTTCTAATTAACGAGGATACCGAAGATGAGGAAGAGGTTGATCTTGAGGAATGTTCGCACCTCCTTATAGACAAGTTTAAAATTACAATGGAAAACGGACAGAAGGAAATCGATGAGATTGTTGCGGTTGTTATCGATGATGAGATCTACCAGGTTTATTTTGATTCAACCAACACAAAGGAAACCGAATTCTTTACCGTTAAGAAAGACGGTAAAATTGAAACTCTGAATATATAGAAGCCGTAATTGCATTAGTATTCAAAAATGATTTATCAGCTTAATAATTGACTTAACCTGAATATTTTCATAAAATGCATAATCATTGTGCGTATAATTGTTCAGCACGGACTTAACAGGTCCGTGCTTTTTTTTGCGCTAAAAAGGAGTTTGAAATGGATTTTTATACTAAGCTTCCACAAAACAGGAGAGAATTTTCTTTATTTCTCATTATAATTTCTTTAATTTCAGTTAATCTGATAGCCCCTCTCATTACATTCCTTGAACTCGGGTTCACTGCTCAAAACTGGTTGTATGTTCTAAAAAAACTACCGATACTCTGGCCGTCAGTTATAGCAGTTGTTCTTCTAACATACAAACCCGCAGAATGGCTTACTTTAAAACTTACTAAACCGGGGGATAGTTTTAAAGCCATGATCACAATTAATATTCTCTGTTCAGTCTTTTTAATCTCTATACCTTTAACAGTCATCGGCTCCTGGATTGGAGCCGGAACAATAAGTACAGAACCGCTGCATAACTTTATTTATAAATGGCCGAGAAATATCGCTGTTGCTTTTATGATTGAATCTTTGATTGCTCAGCCGGCAGCGATGCAGATTATGGTATTGATTCATAATAAAAGTGATGGGATAAAATCCTGATTAAACAGGAATTAAATCAAGATATTCCAGATTTAATTTGATTTGTGTTAATACAAATCAAACTGATCTTTTTACTGTTAAGTAAGACGGTAAAATTGAAACGCTGAATGTATAGTAGGCGTAATTACAGTAGTATTCGAGAATGATTGATAAGGCCAATGGTATTCAGGGCACTATCTCGCTTTCCGGCTTTAAAATCATCGATAATTTCCTGAACGATGTGTATACTTTTTGGCGGATGACAATTCTGTACAGCCCTGCCTATAATTCCGGGAGACCGGGGGAATATTCTTTCCTTTTCCTGACTGAAATACCTTGCATGATCATTTTCATCAACGAAGGTTATATCAACAGGCAGTGTCCGGAACATAAGATCAATCTGAGATAAATTCAGAGTCCCGACAGAAAGCGGTAAACTCCCATCATCTTCAGCATCACCTGAAGAGTTCAAAGCGCTTACTGTTTTTCGAACTGAATCTTTTAGAAAACTTTTTATGTCCATATTAAATGCACCGCCGTATTCCGCTGCATCATTAATCATTACTGCAAACACACCAGATGAAAGCAACTCCAGAGATAATGGAATCAGTATTTTTTCTTCCCGGTATTTAAGATTACCCATTGTCAGAAAGAGTTTACCATAGTTCTTGTTGATAATATTAAAATCAGGTTCCGGTTCTGAAACCAGCTTTATCAGTATTTTTATATTTTTCAGCACTTCATCCTGCAGGTACCACATCAGCTTCAGGCAGTTCATACCTGAGCTTTGTGCTTCAAGAACTGAAAAAAGCGTATTTTGAATTTTCTGATAGTGCGGAAGGCCCCCTTTTTTGATTTCCAGAATTTTAATCAGCTCATCCGCCCTCCGCCTCTGCTCACGGCAGTCTTCTTTTCCGCACTTGATGTATGACCTGAAAATTACTGAGGACTCTTTTCTTACCGCCTCAAGTTTTCTGTTCTCGATTTTAAGAAGTCTTATAAATGGAGGTTCCTCTGTATTTTCTGTGAAGCTCTTCTCAATACCCTTCGAGCAGGCTCGAATAAGCTGCCCGACCACTTTTTCTATACTTTTATAATCAGACTGCTTCTGCATAAACTGGTGGATAGCTTAATTAAGTTCAGCGGGTGTACAGTTCTCAAGATACAGGCTGTAAGAGTCATAGAATTTTCTTGTTGTCTCACCTTAGGACAGACCCTCAGCATATTCCTGAAGTTTTTCATCCACATGCAAATTATCCATAATTGAAGGATAATTCATCTGAAGTCAGTTTCAAAATCTCTAATCAAATTTAACTATAAGCAGTTTCAGTCCGCGGCCGGCTTCGGCGGGAGCAAAGTCGGCAGGCGGCTCTATCCTTTTCATAACAGCCGTTTCGGGCAGGGCTCCAGCGGCAAGCGTCTCAAAATCTTCCCAGCTGAAAGCGGGTGAATTAAGACTGAGCAGCAAAACTCCGCCGGTCTCAAGCATTTCGGGCAGCCGCCTTATCAGCCTTGGATAATCCTTTTCAAGTATAAAACTTCCAGGCTGGCTTGGCGGAGGATCGGCGATAATAAGATTGTACGGGCCTTCCTTTTTAAGTTTACCGAATGACTTGAAAATATCATGAGGCAGGTATTTCACTTTCTTTGAATAATCATCCGGAAGCTGATCTGCGTTCAGGCTGTGGTTACGCCTGCCTATATCAAGTGAGCGTTTATTTTTATCGATGTTGACACATTTAGAGGCTCCGGCATAAACCGCGGCTACCGACAGTGAGCAGGTGTAGGCAAAGAGATTGAGCACATTTACGAACTTCTTTTCGGCAAACAAAGACACTGTGATCTCACCGACCAGACGCCGACCCTCACGCATATCGGCAAAAAAGCCGAAGTTCTGGCCTCTGAGCGGCTGCACGTAATACTGCAGTCTGTTCTCAGTGACAATAAACTCATCAGACTCTGTTAAATCAGAATACTTCAGCTCAAAGGGACGAATCGAACGATCCTGGACAGTTATCTTTGCTCCGGCCAGTACAGTGCGGAGCATTCCCACCAAATCATTCGTATCTTCATCTGAAATGGTGCTGTAAATGACGATATGTGCCAGAGGCGGAAAATAATCAATATTTATATCTGGACAGTCTTCAACCCCTGACTTTCTGCTTTTGAAAATACGGCAGGGTTCAAGAGGAAGCCCTTCCGGGGTTTTATCCACAGGGATATCTTTGATATTTTTAAGAATTTGTTCTGATATTCCACTTAAATCCATACAGAGAATATATAACTTGCGTCTTTTACTGTTAAGCCTTTTCTATTCATAAAATCGGTATGATTTTTCAGGTTTTTGCTATATCATTAAATATATAACATAAATATATAAGAGAGAGGCTATGCCGGAAAAAAATCTTTTTAGTGCTGAAACCATTTTCACAGATCTGTCCAGGGGAATAACTATTGAGAAAGAAGCTGTAATTTCCTATATAAACAAGGTTCCGATGATTCAGGCCCACAGCCGAAGTGTTCCGCTCTCAAATAAAAGTTTCGGTATAGGCCGGGACCGCAGTAATGCAGTGATTGTCTCTGATCCGAAGGTATCAAAATTCCATGCTACTGTTACTTTTAAACTTGGGAAGGCCTACCTTAAGGATATCGGAAGCAAAAACGGCACATACATAAACAAAAAGAAAGTAAATATTGATGAGATGATCGAACTTAAAAATCAGGATGTAATAATTCTGGGCTCAACGAAAATCACTTATAAATGCAAACTGTAAAAAAAGCAGGAGAGAAGCCTTAAAGCTCCAATCCTGCTCTAACTTTCTGTAAAATCTACTTAGAGTAAAGTATTTCACCGTCAATCATAGTCAGTTCAACTTCAACCTCATTAAGCTTCATCGGATCAATTGAAGTTATATCCTCGGAAAGTATTATCATGTCGGCAAGCTTTCCTTCTTCAAGACTGCCCTTGATATCATCTTCAAAAGAAGCATATGCACCGTTAAGGGTTGTACATCTTACAGCTTCAAGAACACTGATGCATTGAGTCTGATCAAGCTGTATGCTGTTTGCCCTGTTATAGCGGTTAACAGCACCATCCATTACATTGATTCCAATCGGGCCGGATGGATAGTCACTGGCCAGCGAAACCCTGATACCCGCATCGAGCATGCTTCTAAGCGCGATCAGATACTTCATACGTTCGCCGTAGAACTTTGAATAGTTTGCCCCTATTGTTGTGAGCATACCCGGATTAACAGTCGGACAGATATTCATCTTTGCCATACGGTCAATGAGGTCCTGGTCCGATATTGTGCAGTGCTCTATTCTGTGGCGGAGATCCGGCCTGGGGTTATTCTTGAATGCTTTTTCATAACCTTCAACCATAAACTCAACAGCAAGGTCTCCGATTGCATGGGCGGTACCCTGACACTCAGCATCATTGATGAGTTTGATGTATTCCGCTACTTCTTCACGTTCCCAGCCGCGTTCTCTGGGAAGTGAGGGGTCATGGCTGTAGGGTTCACGGGTCGCACATGAGGGCCCGCCGGAGCCGCCGTCAATCATAAACTTGCATGAGCCTATTCTGAAATGTTCATCTCCCAGGCCTGTCTGAAAACCGAGAGACATAAAATGATCGTTATCTTCAAGGGAGAAGGGCTTGCCGAAAATACTATGCAGCAGCATATAACTTCTTATTTTAAAGGTTCGATCCCTGCAGAGCTTCTGCATGATATGGTATGAAGGTTTATCGCACTCTCCGGCATCATGCACAGAGGTAATTCCTGCCTTAAGCGCAATATCATGCGATTTCATCGCAGCCTTTGCCTGCTGTTCTTCGGTATAATCGACCATCCCCCAAAGTTTGAAGTGAGTGTGTCCGTAAACCATTCCGGTCAGCTTTCCATCGATAACCTCGACCTCATTATGTGGATACTTATCAGCATCTTCAGGCTTGTAGACATCAAGGTATTCAAGAGCCTTTGAGTTGTACATGCAGATATGTCCGCCGCCGTGCATACAGTGAACTGGGTTATTCGGAGCTATTACATCAAGTTCTTCTATGGTAGGATGCCGCTGTTCTGGAAGAAGCAGCGGTTCATAGCCCATCATGGAGACCCACTGACCAGGCTTTTTGATTGAAACAGCCTGCTTAAGCAGATCAAGCATTTGAGCAAGACTCTTGCAGTTTTTGAATGTTGTATCAATCATTGCTGCATCCATCTCAAGACCGATAAACCCGGCAAGAATTGGATGAAAGTGAGAATCGATGATGCCTGGCATCAGGCTCCGGCCTTTTAGATCGATCACTTTTGTGTCTTCATTTATGATGGAATCGACATCAGAATTGCTGCCGACAAAGACTATTTTGTTTCCCTTAACTGCGAGGGCCTGAGCTATCTCATCTTTTTCATTTACAGTTATTACTTTACCATTTTTAAAGGCTATATCCGCGTAGCCGAAATTCAAATCCATGAAGTCCTCCGTATTTGTACATTAATAATACTAAGAGCGGAGGAATTTTTAAAGTGGGAAAAACAGATACTATATCAGAACAGCAGGGTAAACTCAGTATATTCCAGCTCTTCATCTGCACTGCCAAGCTGCCCGTAATAATTTGTGCCCGCTCCCCACAATGTACCGTCCTGCTTAAGGAGTAATGAATAATTCCTCACACTCCCAAACACCGCGTCCGCCTCATCAGTAATCAATTGATAGTTTGTAAGGTAAGAGCTATAACCATCCCCTGCCCCCAGCCTGTTATAAGAATTATTTCCTATAGCGTACAGCTCTCCGGCGGCTGTAATATAAAAGCTGTATCCGTCTCCAACAAAGGCAGAGGCCACACCTGAGGCTATTAGAATCGGAGTATAATTAGAATAACCAAAAGAATCATCAGCATAGTTATTATAGTCGTTGTATCCGCAAGCCCATAGCGTATTATCTGTTTTAATAAAAAGCGAATGCTTATAGCCTGCGTATATTGAATTAACATCATTCATAATTTCTACCGGCTCATCTTCACTACCAGAATTTCCAGTCCCGAGCCTACCGTAAGAATTACTGCCGCAGGAAAAGACAGATCCGTCATTTTTCAAAAACAGTGAATATTCACCGCCTGCGGAAACGGCTTTAACATCGGAGAGAATCTGAACAGGCTCATAATAATAGTAATCAGCACTGCCTCCAAGCCCCAGCTGATCGGAATAATTATCTCCAAGGCCCCAGACCACATCATTATTATCTATAATCAGATAGAATCCGTCTCCAACAGAAAAGTCTTTAACATTAGACATCAGCTCAATGCTGACGATATCACTATTTTCATCAGTCCCTGCAGTCCAAAGAGTTCCGGTATTATCCAAATAACTCAGGTACGTTTCATATACTTCAACCTTGCTCACGTTTTCAGCAATCGTAAAGGTCTTTGCCTCATCAAGAATAGTCCCGACAGCATATAGAGTTCCGTCAATAACTATAGCTGAAATATATTCGCCTGCAGCGATACTGCTGATTGTTCCGTTCTGTTTTAAATTGTAATACTGAAATATACCTAAACGGTCTTCACATGAGAAAAATATAAATACATTAATTAGCAGTAAGGATAGAAGTATGAACCTCTTCCAGTCTTTTTTAAAATCACTCACTTTTTAATACCTCTTTTTTTATAATACATTTTAAAAAAGAGTAATCTTAAACAATTCTTTTTGCAAGTAATTTTTTAGTTGACAATTACAGGGATAAATGGAATCATTTTTTAAAAGTTTATTTAAAATGGAGTTAGTTCAATGAAGAAGAAATGCGCCGCCGTTCTGGCTATACTGCTTTGCGCAGCATCGGTTTATTCCCAGACTAATCAGAATATCTATAATCAGCTCAAACCTTCTATCGGGTATTTGAAACATGAGATTTATATGGATTCGGAGCTTTGCAGTAATCCTGATCTTGTAAAAGATTTTGAGGAAGATTCCGGATATGATATTTTAAATGAATATTTAGTACTTTCTTCAGGTTCAGCTTTTATAATCGATAAAGACGGTACCATGATATCAAACAGGCACGTAGTAATGCTTGGAGATCTTCGTGCGATACGAAGTGAAATAGCAACAGAAATTGAAGATGTAGCACAGGAAACATACAAAAATATAAAAACGGATAAAGAAATTACAGAACTTCTGGCGGATCTGCATGAAATGATTTTTAACGGAGCTTATCGACTAAGCATATCAGTAGACGGCCAGCTTTACACCGATCTAACGATATTAAATATCGCAAAGGACGACAACCCGGACCTTGCATTATTGAGAATAAACCATCCAAAAAAATTCAAACCTCTAAGGCTTACCTCCTCCGACAGAATAACAGAGGAAATAGTCGGAACCGACGTATACAGTTTCGGCTTTCCGCTCGGCTCTGTAATGGATCGCCTGTTCAGCGACCAGGTAGTCACCATGAACAAGGGAACAGTTTCCGCATTAAGAAACGGGAATTTAAATATTCAGCATTCGGCAGCTATCAGCCCGGGTAATTCAGGCGGCCCCCTGGTTTCGGCAGAAGGTGCTGTAATCGGTGTAAACACAGCGATAATGGACAGTAAAAATGCCAACAGTCTATTCTACGCGGAAGGTTCCGATAAAATTGAAGAGTTTTTAACCTTATACGGCTTTGGAAATCTACTGAAATGGAACAGAAGAATAACCTCCGCCGATACACCCTCTGAACCTGAAATCAAAACCAATGCCCTTGGAGAAATTGAAACATCTTTCGATTTGATCATTGATACTGAAAAAGGGGCAGACATCACCATCAACGGAGTATCGGCGGGAAAATCTCCTGCATATATCCGCCTGGAAGAGTCTTTTAATGAAATAACCATAAAAGGCGCTTCCGGGGAATTTACCGGAAAACTTAGGGCTCTTGAATCTATTTCAGGAACCACAACTTTAAACCCCGGCCTGGGTAAGCAGGAGGCTATTTTAAACATTATCGGGGCGGAAGGAGCTGAAGTGTTTGCAGATGGAAGAATGATCGGCAGCATACCGATGAACATTTCGCTTATCCCTGACACCTACCTAATTACCTTTAAAAAAGACGGATATTTTATCCCTCCGGTTGAAATCACAGCAGACCCGGGCAGCCGAACTATTGAAACAGAGGAGTCTCCGGCTTTTCGGGTAAATATTGAAAATATGCCAAAACAGCAGGAATATTCACACACTGACTTCATTACCGGCAAAAAAAGATCATTCAGAGATTTTGAATTAAAACTGAAATTTTCTAATATGGATGAAGAACTGATATATTCACCACAGGAGAAAATATATCTTCCAACAGGAAATTGGAAACTTGAATTAGCAGGTAATAAAACATATTCCGGAGTAGAAATTGACTTTAGTATCGATAACTCATCTACAGCTATTGATCTAAGTAAACATCAGCGGACTGCTGAACTTACAATTAGAAACTATTCCGCAGCTTCTACAGTCTGGGTTGACGAGGTCAAAACTGAGTTCAATGCTTCAGGCCTGACAGCGCTGCCGCTTGGGCTTCATGACATATACATCTGGGAAGAAGGAAAAGCCCCTCTTAAAATTGATATTAATGTTAGAGAAGGAAATAAATCCTTCATAACATGGCAGGATATAACAGGGCATGATGTAGCTGCAAAAAAACATCTAACAGCCGGTTGGGTAGATCTGGGAATAGGCTCTGTACTCCTAAGCGCCGGCGCAGCGCTTGGTTTCAACAGTATTGCAACAAGCCTTTCCAATTCTTATGAATCATATTCATTTCTCCGAAACGTTGGCTTCTGGTCCCTCATTGGTGGTCCTATCATGTTAAGTGCTTCAATTTTTGAGTTTGTAAACTATTCAAAAGAAAAAGAATCGTATGAAAATGATATCTCCTATTATTCAGAGATTAAGGAAAGTAAATAATGAAAAAATATATAACAATTATCCTGATACTGGTTTCACTTATAATATCCTGCGCAACAACCGTTAATGAAAACGAGCGGCTCACCTCTGATGACTGCCTGGTAGTCATAAAAACGGTACTTGCAAATCCCGATAAAGTTCCTGCAGCAAGAGAATATCAGCTTACCATTGAAGGACTCGAAGCCCCCGTGATAATACCCAGAACAAGCGAAGGCTTTGTATATTTTAAAATTCGAAACCCCGGCTACAAGGTTACATCAATTACGAGTTCAATAAAATCAGACAAGGCCCGTGGAGAGGACTCTAATCAGGATGTTAATATTGACTTACCATATGAATATAATTCAATTGTGATTGCACCTTTTGTAGTTGTTCAGACATACAAAAAAATCAAATCGAATGAATTCTCCTCGAGTATAGATATTGAAAAAATCACGTATGACGAGAAAAGAAAACTGCTTACAGAATTAGAAGAAGATGAGAGTTTAATAAGCTGGTTTGAATAGACACAGCTCGCATTCTATGAAAAAGGCTGAACTTTTGAAAAGTTCAGCCTTTTTATTTATCCGGACCGAAGACTCAGCCGTAGTAACAAGTGTAGCTTGATTCTTCTGCAGCGGCGATATTGATTTTCTCCCCGGTTTCAACAACACAGGTGTCCCCAACATTATATGTTTTACCGTTTATTGTGAGGGCTCCGCTTGTTACAGTCATTGTTTCCTTCGGTCCGGCTGTTCCGAAATCATAGTCTCCGGGAAGTACGGTTCCGGCACTCATTGAAGTCTTCCCTTCTGCATCGACAAAGCCGAGACTCTGAACTGAACCATCAAAATATACATTATGTTTGATTGTCATCTTATTCCTCCAAATTGGTGTTGTTTTATGTTTAAAGGAAACGAAGATTTATTGCAAGAAGGAAAAAGTAAGAAATACGTACAGAATTGATGAAAAGCGAAGCGGACTCTTGTCCACCCCGCTGAGTTATTTGAAAATTATAAGGCTGCCAGATCACGTCCAAGCATATAGGAAAGTGTACAGCAGAGAGCTCCGAGGTTCTGTCCCGGCATAACAAAGTTATATGAGTTGGCGTAAAAGTCGCCGACCATTGTTCCGGTGTTGTAGAGACCTTCGATTGGATTATCGTCAGCATCACATACCTGGAGATCTGTATTGGTTCTAAGTCCACCTGTTACAGCAAGGAAGGTTGCTCCGACTGTTTTTGATGCAAAGAAGGGTCCCTGTTTGATGGGGAAAAGAATTTTAGGGTTAACCTGAAACTCTTCATCATATCCCTGTTCTGCATATTTGGTGTAATTCTTTATGGATTCAAGAGCATTCTTCTTTCCTTCATCATCCATATCAAGCTGTGCAACGAGTTCTTCAATTGTATCAGCCTTGATGAATGAAGGGTTATTCTTCCATGAATCAAGATATTCTTCCGGAGAGAGAGGCTTGATTCCGTTCACCTGGCCGATTGTATATCCAAGAGGTTCCCATTCTTCCTGAGTGTAGGCGTATCCGGCATCCCAGATTCCGAATGCTGTCTGCTTGGGAAGCTGAAGAACCGACATGGCTCCGTATGCAAAGTTTGTACATTCGTTCTGGTATCGCTTTCCGTTGATATCCAGGTTACATCCCCAGAAATTAGAAATGATTGCATGGCTTGGGCCTGCAGCACCGCCGTTGATAACCGGGGCATTGGGGAAGGTTCTCTGCCATCCGGCACCTACCCAGAGACCCATCTTCTGACCGTCGCCGGGCATAAGTCCGTCAAATGTCATTTCAGCATCATAGTTGGGTTCAGCTGCAAGCTTATCCTTGAAAAGACCGTAGGCCCAGGGACTGTATTTTGCAAGCATGTCCTTATCCCTTGAAAAGTCTCCGGTAGCAAGAACGACTGCCTTTCTAGCAACGTACTTAACATAGCTTCCGTCTTCTGTTTTGGCTACAACAGCCGAAACCCTTCCGGTATTATCATTTTCCCTGATAAGATACTGGGCAATGGTCTTGAAATGGATCTCGCCGCCCATGTCCTTAATATGCTCTGCATAGGCTTTGGCCTGAAGCGGTGCACCGAAGAAAACACCAAGAGGCTGTTCATCTGTAAAGAAGTTATGTGAAGCATGAGGAACGGTTAGAACTCCGTCCGGATCATAGTAACCGGCTTCTAGGGAAGTCTTAAGTCCTTTGGCTTCCATCTTGTCAATCATCCAGTCTACTGCTTCTGCACTGTTGTTGATCCACTTTGCCCATTTCTGCTTATCCATGAAATAGGTTCCGGAAGTCTGCTCGGTTTTAACGATTTCACGGGCAATTTCAGGTGTATATTCAATACCCATCTCTTTCTGGTATTTCGAACCGATTGCATGGTTCGATCCACCGCGGCCAATTGGCTTTGAACTGGCAGAAAACATGACTGCATCTGCACCGCTTTCAAGAGCTGAGCACATTGTACAGAGACCTGAGAGTCCTGCACCGATAACTACTACATCATGTGTATATGTTTTTGAGATCTTTGATTCTGAAACCGGTTTCGGGGCAATTTCAAAATTCCACTTCATGTTTGCGGCTTTTTCAGCAGTCATAAGACCATTTGCCGAAACTGAACCGGTGCTTCCGCCGGCTGCATCTGTAGTTGTACATCCGCTGAGGACACTTGCTGCGGCAAGAGCTGCAGCCCCTCCGGCAGCGCCTTTCATGAAATCTCTTCTGGAAATTCCGCTCTTTTTTTCGTTGGCTTCAGGATTTTTCTTTTCCACAAGGCTTCTCCTTTGTTGTTACTTCTTCTAAAAAAAGCGGCTTCTGAAATTCAGAGCCGCTTTGATGTTTATTTGCCTTCTGCTTCTGCGAGCGCTGCGCCTACAGCTTCTTTAATTGCAGTAGAAGTCATTGAGGCTCCTGCTACTGAGTCAACCTCTGTTGACTGGGCTTCAACTATTTTTGTAGGAAGCGCATCAATAGCATTTGTTCCGATTCCGGGTGTTTCGTTATGGGCTGTAACCGTAACATCTGAAATCATCCCTTCTGTAATTACAACCGCAACATTGAGCTTTCCGCCCATTCCTGCAGTACTGCTTCCTGTGTATTCACCGTCTGCATATACAGGAGCCTTCACTGAAGCACATCCCGAAATTACCGCCAAAACGAGAACTGACAATACGGCCGTAATAATTACCGGCATTCTTTTAGCTGATCTCATATTTTCTCCTATAATGGTTTTTATTAAACCTATTTTTTAGCCTTTCTTTTTCCTGCAGCCGGAGCCTCATCTGCGGCTTTTCCTGCAGCTTCTTCGACATAACCTTCCTTAATACCCTTTTCCAGCTCTTTCTTTGCCTGTCCAATTGATCTTGCAAACTTCGGAAGAGCAGCTGAACCGAAAAGAATAAGCCCGGTAGCAGCTACAACAACAATTTCTGTAGTTCCAATCATGATTTTTTCTCCTTATCATTTTCCAAATCATCAATCTTTCCCAGATCTTTGATTTCTCTATCTATTGTCTCTCTGTAATTCCTGAAAGTACCCATAATTTTCCCGATCTTTCTGGTGATTACCGGAACATCCTTCGGCCTTAAAAACAGAAGGATAATAACTGCCAAAATAAATACCTCTGATAAACCGATGTTAAGCATCCTCAAAACCTCCGTTTCCGAATCTGAAAATGTAGGCTATGAGAATAGTGATAAAGAAAAGCGCTATCAGAGGTACAGCTACGGCAATCTGGGAGATGAAGTCAGGAGGCGTAAATAAAGCTGAAAGTATGAAAATCCCAACGATGATATAACGGCTTGCCTTAAGGAGGGCCTTCCTGTCGATGATATTAAGTATAAGCAGTACTTCCAGAATTACCGGCAGCTGAAAAACAAGAACTGAAACGAGCATGAACTGAAGGATGTAGAAAATGTTCCTGTCAAAATTAAGAAGCATTCCAACCCCTTCAGGTATAAATCCGGAACCGGATAAAAACCTGATGGAAATCGGAACAATATAAAAATAGCCGTAATAGAATCCAAGGACAGCAAGCGCGAGTGCAGCAATAAGACAGATAGCAATAATCCTGCTTTCCTTTTTTGTCAGTCCCGGAAAGATAAAACTGAGGATGTTGTACATATGAATCGGAAAAGACAGTACTATTCCGGCTATTATTGATAATTTGAATTTGAGCATGAAGCCTTCATATATGTAGTTGATAAAAAGCTTCTGCCCGTTTTCATTTTCCAGACCTTCGAAGGGACGGAAAAAGATCTGATACAACCTGTCGTAAAACATAAAGCAGACGACTGAAGCGGCAATAATTGCTATAACAGATACTATTAGTTTTGTTCTAAGCTCTCCTATATGTTCAAGAAGAGACATCTGATCATGCTTTTTTCCCATACCCTCTCCGGATTAATATTTCCGAGGTGCAGCAGCACCCTTGAGGAAGTCTCTTCTTGAGAAGCTCTTCTTCTATTTATTATCTTCTGCTGCGTTTTTTCGTTTTCCAGACCTGACATCCTTGAAGATTTTTGAAGTGATCTGAATCTGTGAAAGTATAGGAGATAGAATTTCAGCCGTCAACTATAGATAAACATTTATCTAATTCAAATTTCTGGTAGTACCATCAGAATTATTGATTATAGGTATTTTTATCTCTATTTATGGAAGAGAAAATGGCAAAAAAAACCGTGTAGCGCAATTATTTTTTCCTGAAGCGCACAAAACCGTATGCAAGCGCAGGAAGAAGGGCCAGAAAGATCATAGCTCCGCCCAGTCCAAGGCGGTCAATCGCAAAGCCGAAGAGGGGTGCTATTATCGCGACAAAGAGGGTCTTAAGCTGACTTTCCCCGGAGAGACCGGTCGCCATTACCGACCCCTTAATGTGATCGCTTATATAGCCCAAGGTTGCAGGTCTTCTTAAATTTTCAAGCAGGTAGAAAACTATAAACAAAATAACCGCAGGCACATTCAGCCCGGCCCAAAGAAAACCAGAAATACCGGCAATCAGGATAATGCTGAAAATAAAAGTAAGATTGAGACCGGTTGTTTCCGACTTGAACATAGAATGAAAGGCCGAGGCATGACTGCTAGCGTAGCTGGTCAGCAGATATAGCAGAAAATACACAATGCCCGAAACAACCGCTACGCGCTGGGTTCCTTCAAGTGCAGCAAGAAGCGGCAGCGAAAGGGCCAGGGTCTTAAGTACCGGTTGAACGTAATCCTTAACAGATTTGAATACAGCGTCAAAAAGGCTCGAATTGAGCAGAGCCCGTCTTATCGATGCGTCGGTAAAAAGCCCGATAAAATCTTTAAGTGTTTTAACCACATCCTTCCATCCGGGTTTTGCATCATCCCGGCATCCCTCATCTTCATCGCAGGAAAAATCCAGATTCCTGGGATATGAAAAAATAAGCAGAGCACCCAGGATATAGGGAATAATACTCCACAGAAAAACAGCCCTGAAACTGCCGGTAAAAAAGACAAGCACCGCAGAAATAATAGCGGATACAGCCGAGCCGAGCTGAGCCCAGCCCCGTGTATGTCCGTAATAGGCAACCTTCTGCTTAGTCATGTCATTGAGTTTAAGGTATTCCATAATCATGGCTTTGTGGGTACCTGAACGGAAACTCTCGCCCAGAGCAAACAGAATCATAGCCACAATATACAGATAGTAGGACGGGAAAAAGTAAAATATCAGAAAACTGCCTATGTAGGAAACAAAGGCCAGAATCATGGCTGACCGCCTGCCGAGGGTATCGGCTATTACACCGGTGGGAATTTCGGTAATGTTTGTTACAATTTCACGAACCGAGTATAAGATTCCAATCTCCAGAAAACTGATGCCCATTTCCCTGAAAAACAGAATTAAAAATGGATCAAAAAACTGAAGGTTTTTTAGAAAGCCGTAAAAAGAGAACTTCCAGTACTGAAGATCTTTAGTGATATCTGATGATTTTCCCATTATGCATTTTCCATCCTGTGTTTTTTTCTGTATTCGAAAGGCGCGGCTCCGTAAGTTTTCTTGAAGGTCCTTGAGAAGTGATCGACCGACTCATATCCGACCAGGACGGTAACTTCGGAAACCTTCAATGATGTATTTTCCATATAATCCTTTGCCCGGGCCATCTTCAGCTTTCTGACAACCGCTGTAAAATTCTAATTCAGGTTTTTCTGTATTAACCGGCAGATATGCGATTCTGAGTAATGAAAAACCTCAGCCAGTGAAGACAATGTCACCGTTTTGTAATTCTGCTGAATATACTGGAGGATCATCGGAAAGTCCTGAGATCTCCGGGCTAAATCCTCCATCCGGTAGATGGTAATATTATCACGATATCTTCTTAGGGTGTGAGATAGAAAGAGATTAAACAGACTGATGCTTATAGCATTTGCATAGGGGCCGTGCACACTGCACTCATAGGCAAGCTGATGGATAATATCACGAAGCTGGGCCACCGGTTCAGTTTTCAGAATCAGAAAATTTGTCTGGTTTGGTTCATATAACGAGTTTTTGAAAAAAGTCGACAGCAGATCCTTGTGAGTCAGAAGTTCTCCGAAGATTGAATTGAAGGTAGTTTTCCTCACGACAATACCGAGCGCTATCGAGTCTTTTTCAATCAGATGATTATGCGGCGACATAGGCGGAATTATACAGAGCTCTCCCTCATTCAGCTGAAACTTCTGATTCTCAAAAAGCATTCTACACGAACCGTGATACAGGTATGTAATTTCAAAATAATCGTGGCAGTGCTGGGTATGATTCATGTAGGGCAGATGTTTAAAACAGAAGACATCCTTCTCTGAAGGGAAAATCCCGGCTTCCTGCAGCGTCCCATCCCCGTGGAGTTTTCGGTCTGTCTCCATTATCTGATCTGCATTAAAAGGCAGATTCAGAATCAGATCATCAAACTCTCTCCAGCTCGGGCTGTCAGGAGAATCAGGCATCTTCGGAGAAACATTAGGAAGCTTATCTGTTCGCCGCAGATATTCAAGCGCCTTTGGAAAGGTAACCCGTACACCGGTATTCAGAAAGAGTTTTTCGGCAGCCTCCTGAACCACTCCCGGAGTTGCATATCTGGTTGATTTAACTTGAGTACTCATAGCTCTGATTAATTTTATTACAAGCTCTTCAAACAGACAACAAAAAAAGTCTGAATCTTGTAAAGATGAAACATTTGACTAAAGCTCGTGATGGTCTATACTTAACTCAGATTCAGAAAAAAACACATTCTTATTTCCATTTAAATGACTGCATGGAGATGATATGGGAAGTTCAGACATCAGCAGAGCAAATCCTATCGTCGAAGCCATTGGCCTTTGTAAGGTTCTCGGACCTAAAGCAGCCCTTTCTCATCACTGCAGAGAGATGGGTAACAAGTATTACCGTGAAGATTTTAAGAGCAGACGCTCGGATGACGTGATTCTTGCGGCCGATAACGTAACATCGGTATCAGTCCTGCAGATGAACTTTTCAATGGAACTTCACAGGAGCGAAATTGTCGGAATAGGCGGCTTTTCACACTGCGGCATGCATGAACTTGGAAAAGCTTCAGAAGATATAGTGGGACTCTTCCACGCCGGGGTCTACGTTGGTATCTGTACAGAAAGTTCAGGAACTTTCATTATGTTCATACCTATGATTATCAAAGAGCTTGATGGAAACAGTACTCAGCAGAGAGACGCTGACGGAACAGCACATAGAGTTACCGTCAAGAACAGAGTCATCACAAATACAGAGAATTAAAATGCAGTGATCTCTTATATCATGGCAGGCGGTCTGCTTGCATGTGCAGTATATATGTCACAATATGGCTACATTGTTCCACAGACAGAACTCTCCAGATCTTCTTTCATTGGGGGGGTGGCCGTCCTTCATCTGCATGGAGCGGTGCCTGCATACTCGTTCCGCTTGAACTTTACCGTAGCTTCGGAAACATCAGTATACTTGCAGATAATCTTGAAATAATGAGACTCTGGATAAACGGAGTAATTCAAAAGTGTATGGAAAAACCGGAAAACCTTTCAGACTGCACCCCCTATGAAAAGAAATGGAATGAGTATCTATTTAACACAGGCTTTCATTTCTGAGACTGGTTTATCCCGAGCTTTATTCAGAAAGAAGGCGGAGTCTTCGCAGCAAGCGAAGCAACTAAAGATGTTGTTACAAGCTGCTACCATGCAATAGCCTTTGAGGCCTGGACTGTCATTCTTCAGACGTTGATATCATCCGGGCATAAAGACGGCAGCCTGAATGCGGAGCTTCAGAAACTGATGACAGAGCGGCGTGTTTATCGAATAGAAGAAAATGGCGGACATCTGGATACCGGTTTTGTATTGACACCGCCCATGCTGAATATACTGTACTAAAAAGTACATAATGAAACTGCCTACAGGCTGCTTTTCCAGACGGAAAGTCCGTCCTGGCTATATATGGTGAAACAAGGGGCTACAACTATCTGGAAAACTGGGAGGCTGTAAGACCCGATGGAAGTTAGCTGCCTTCATCCTTTAATCACTATATACTTGGAAGTGTCGGCAACTTTCTCTACACAGTCATTGGCAAAATAAAAATCGCTAAATCAAACATAATTGAAATTTAATTATTTGCACCGCTATGTCCAATATCCTATAATTAAAGGGTATTGGACAGCTTGAATGAAAGAAAACATGTAGAAAGAGCTCCCCGCATACCTCTTGATGTTGAAGTAAACTGTAACAACACCAGATTTGTATACAGTAAAAACATCAGTGAAACCGGTATCGCTCTTATTTCGGAAGAGCCTCTTGATCCAAACCAGTTTGTACATTTAAAATTTTTTCTACCCGGCAACCCCAGACAGATAAATGTTTTTGCAAAGGTAGTACGTACAGATCAGGTTTCAGATCACTTTTATGAAATAGGACTTATTTTCTGGGATGTTGCTGTTGAAGACAAGAAAGAACTTGAAGAATTTTTCAAACACAATAAAGCCGTATAATTCGAGGCAATTTCAAAACTAACCGAGTTTTACAAAAAGCTCATTCATTTTATAATTTCTTCTCAATTAAACTGATAAGCTCGTTTTTATCAGCACCCATATTCCTGTAAAATACAAGGTCCTTATCAAGCTGTTTATTTATAATTTCATCTCTTTTTAAATTAAGCTCATTATCGGAAAACTCGGAAATAAAACAACCCTTTCCCGCTACAGTATAAATCAATCCTGAGCGCTCAAGCTCTTCCCATGCTGCCTTCACGGTTATTACACTCACACGCAGCTCTTTAGCCGCCGTCCTAATGGACGGCAGACTGAAATCGCTTTCAAGCGCCCGGTTAAGAATCATGGCACTAATCTGTTCGAAAAGCTGCTGATAAATCGGTTTATCAGACTGATTGGAAATTTTTACACCTATCATATATCCACTTTTTCAAACCTTGCAGATGCAATTTTTACGGTCAGAAGATTAAAAATAACAAACACGGCAATTCCTCCAATGAGGACCGCAAGCTGAATGCCAATGGCCGGATTAGCAAAGAAATTACGAACTGAATCCATAAAAATTGCTGACAGTTCTATTCCTGTGATATACAGAACAGTCACAACGGTTGCTACAATTGTCGGAATACCAAAGAAGTAAGCAGATTTATAGTACATACTAAAAAATATAATATTGAAAATACCGAACATCGTAAACGCCACACCGAAGAATGCAGGGTTTAGATTGAGCATAAAATTATCAAACTTATACAGAATGTGATGAATAACCGCAAAAATAACCCCGAAGGCAATATGAATCAGCTCAATGATGCAGAATGCTGCAATCCTGGCTTTCACAACATCGGTCTTTCTTACCGGCATAATCATGGAAAACTCGTTGTCTTTCTGTGAATTGTAGGAACTTGAAAGAGTTGGTACGGATATAAAGAAGAAATACATCATGGCAATAAAGTACGGCCACTGAGGGATCAGAAACAGAGCCCCTGTGAACAACGGCATGAGAATAACAAAAAACCTGTTAATAGATAGATTAAATTCCTTGTGAAGAAGATTATTCATTTGCCTGCCCCCTTTTTGAGTGGTAAATCATTATATCGTCGAGACCGGGAACCGACGCGGACTCGCGTTCAACCTCACCCAGTTTTTCTGTTTCAATAAGTCCCTGAAAACCGAATGAATTCTTTTTCCATGACACCAGCTGATCTTTCAGCCCGTCAAGCTGTGCCTCTGTTCCGCTTATTATCCTGTATTTATCCATCAGCTCATCCTTGGTAAGGCTTTCGACTATCCTTCCCTTTTCAATGTAGGTGATGTAATCGGCACACTTTTCAAGGTCCGAGGTTATATGGGTGGAGAAGAGAATACTCTTATCACCCTGCTCTACAAATTCCTGAAACAGCTCTAGAAGATCATCCCTTGCAACCGGATCAAGACCGGATGTGGGTTCATCAAGAATTATCAGCTTTGCCCTGTGGGAAAGAGCAAGCGAAAGCGAATACTTGATCTTCATTCCCTGCGAGAGATCCTTTATTTTTTTCTGCGGATCAATATCAAAACGCTTCAGCAGAGACTGATAAAGAGCTTCATCCCAGTCTGTGTAAAAGCGCCGGTAAGTATCAGTTATGGCACTGACCTTTTTAGTTGGATAATAATCTCCGGGACCAAGCATAAAGGCAATCTTCTGCTTCAGTTCAAGCTCATTAGAGCGGAAATCCTGTCTGAAAACTTCGACAGTTCCGGAATCAGGGTGAACCATGCCCATAATACTTTTCAGTGTTGTAGTCTTCCCGGCGCCGTTGCTGCCGATGAAACCCATTATATAACCTTCTTCAAGCCTGAAACTGACATCATCAAGCAGAAACTTTTCATAGTGTTTTCTTAGTTTTTCTACCTTCATCATACACATAACCAAAACTCCTTGCCAACTGTGTATATCGTATATACACAATATACACCCAGCATTAAAAAACGTCAACATTAAGTTTGATTACTTGCAGGATTTTATGACATCAGGCTAAAATAAAACTGGAGGAAAACTGATGAAAAAGCTAATATTACTGTTTGTGCCTCTGCTGCTTATTTCAGCAAGTGTATTTTCAAACGACAAACCTGTACTGACAGTTCTCGACTTTCGAATCAATTCGATCTCGGAAAGCGATATGAAGTCGATAACTTCTTTTCTATCCGCATCACTGCATGACGCAGGCGAATACACAGTAATTGATACAGCCCAGCGTGATACAATCCTGGATGAACTGGCGTTTTCCAATTCAGGTTGTACCGATGAAAGCTGCATGCTCGAAATTGGAAAGCTGCTTTCAGCTCAGTTTATTGTGACAGGCGACATAGCGCTTCTGGGCGGCAGATATATTTTCTCTGCCAAGATGATTGAAACAGAAACATCAGCCACAATTCATACGGCTAAAAATATATATACCGATCTTGGTGAACTCATAGACGACATGCCCAACTTTGCCGCCCGTCTTTCCGGGCTTGAAGCTGCCGATACCCGAACAGCGGCCGCAGAATCGGGCAGTTTAGAAACGGCAAGGAAAACAGAGGCCGCTGAAGCTGCAAAGCCTGTACCTGCAGAAACCGACACTGCTTCAAAGCCTACCGGGACAGGAAACAGCATAGTCGGATGGAGCCTGCTGGGCGGCGGAACTGTAATAGCAGGTGTCGGCACATACTTTCTGATTGATTCAATAATGAAAATTAATGCCGCAAACGACGCCTGGAGCGCATACGATTCAGCAACTGCCGGTGACGTCGATTATGACTCACTTTACAGCACCTATACGACGGCTTTCACTGCAGCCGAAAACAGCAATACGATGTTCTGGGTAGGTGCCGGGCTTGCAGGCGGCGGGGTTCTGGCTGCACTGAGCTCTCTTTTCTTTTTCGGCGGAGATTCAGAACCGGCTGCCGATATGGCGGTTTCCATTCTACCGGGATCGAAGGCTACAGTGCTGTCTTTCGGATTTTCCTACTAGGAGCATACAATGATAAAGATAACTAAACTTTTTCTGATAATTCTTACCCTCACCTCCATAGTCTCATGTGACGGATTTTTTCTTGACGCAACACAGCATGAGCGAGAAAACCCGAACGACCCGGATTACGTTGGGCTGGATCTGGCTCCGGCAGGGGATATAGAAGTTAGAATCGGCGGCACAACCTATTCCGACGGAAGTTCTTACACATTTACAAAAACCCTAGTCGGTGAAACTGAAACCGCAACAGTTACCATTGGCAACAATAGTGCAACAGACACACTTACACTGGATATGACCTATCTGACATGGCTGGTTGGAGACTCTGCATTTTCAATGCCTGAATCAACTACTGATACCATCGAAATTCCGGCAGGTGAAACCAAGCCGTACACCCTGAGTTTTTCCCCGGGAACGGCAGCTGTACTAAGCGGTACACTGACAATCTACAGCAGTGATGAGGATGAGGGGCAGATATCTATCTCTCTTTCAGGAGAGGGATTTAACTACCAGGGGACAAGGCTGTACAAAGCGGATCTTGCTGACGGTGAGACTATTCTGTCCGATAGTTATGTTATTGCAGGTGAAGGCGAAATATACGTAGGAAACGATATAACCATTTCCAGCGGTGCTACGTTAACTATTTACCGTGATGTTGAGTTAAATACAGCCGGCGGATACCAGATTATAGTAGACGGCACCCTGAATGTTGAAGGGACAGCGTACAAACCGGTAATTCTATCCGGACCAACAACCGGGGGCTGGGGCGGTATTCTGGTAAATAATGAAGCATCGATAGACCATGTGTTTATTAAAAACCTGGCAGATTCAGGCGGTGCTTATGCAATACGATCCGGAGATAACGGCACAAATGTATGTTCCGGCATTGTACTCACAAACAGCCGAATACACTATTCCGGAACTACGCAGGCAATTGAACTCTATTATGCGGTAAATGAGGCGGCATTCAATTTTTCCAATAATATTTTTGTTAACCTTGGAGGTGACTCTCCACAGGAAGCTTTTTATACAACGCCCTATTTTGAAGGACCGATAAGTGTAAATTTTTCATACAATACTATTATCTACAAAGCCGACGGTACCATGGCAACAAATATTACCGATGATGAGGCATCATCATATAATTTTGAATATAATATATTCAGCGGACCCGGTACTGCTTTTTCAGATATAATCTATTCCCTGCCGGCTACTTACCTAACGGCTAATTACAATATCTATGATAATAATACAGCTGAGGGAGATTTTGGCACAAATGTTGACAATACAGATTATACAAACACAAACATAGGTATATCTGTATATTCAAACGCAGATACAATATTTACGAACTGGACACTTAATGATTTCACCATGAAACAGACTACGACATATCCCACTTCTGTTCAGACATCCATCACCGAACTGGTAGGTTCGCTCAGCCAGGTTAACCCGGCTGGTGCGTACGGAAACGGAGGAACGCCTCCTTCACCTTAAAACTAAGCAAGCGAATTAATAGAGGGATATTCGAAGCAGCGGGTATCCCTTTTTTATTTTGATTCGGATATTTCTATGCAGGGAAAATTACTGAAAAAGATGCGCCGTTTTTATTTTCAAACTCAAGACGGCCTTTCAGCTGCTGGGCAAGAACTTTTATTACCTTTACTCCGAGGCCGCCGCTGTTTTCAATTGAAAACCCGGCAGGAAGACCTCTGCCGTTATCATTAACAATCAATATGTATTCTATTTCGGTATATCGGGAAAGGATGATATTTATCGCCCCGGATCGGTCAGGGTCAAAGGCATATTTAACCGCATTTGTAATCATTTCATTGATTATCAGCCCCAGAGAAATCATTATCTGAACATCAAGAGTCTTAGAAATTATATCCTTAGTAATAGTAATTTTTCCGGATTCCGGGATTAGCATGGCAGACAGTTTATCTATAAGATCTGAAATATAATTTCTTGAATCAAGCCGGTTATCAATTTCAGACTGATACAGTTTTTCATGCACCATTGTCATTACACTGATTCTACTAACCACATCCTGAAGATTATTTTTCAGACCGGGATCCTCAGCTTCTGCAATCTGCATACTAATAAGCGATTCAAGAATATTGAGATTATTTTTTACACGATGGTCTATTTCCCTTATTAAAACGGACTTCTCATGAACCAGGCTGATTAATCCTTCATGCTCATTTTTAAGTTTCCGGTTAAGCTGCCACAATATGTTTAGAACCATCAGTATGATCAAAAACAGGATTATGAATGAAACCAGCACTACAATTTTTATAGTTTCCAGGTTAGCCACAAGAAACGGAACCGGATGATTCAGAAATACAGCATCGTTATATTCACCATGTTTATCATCCATTCCATAACGTTCCAGAACTGAACTATCCAAAAAGAGTCTATATGAATTATATCCTTCTCCAAAACAACCAGTCTTTAAATAATCGACTCCCGCCCTGAACATCTCCGCAGCAGAAGTTTCAGCATCAATCATATATCCGCCGACGGTGCCGGCTCCCATCAGGGTACTCCAGAATGTATATACAGGCACAGGCGAAACATCACAGATCATTTTCAGAACGTCCCTGGGAATGTAACCTGAACCATTGTCATCTTCAGAAACAAGAATGTAGTATACAACTGAATCCGGGCTTATCTTTGATATTTCAGAAATCAGATTATCCAGTGTGGAAACCTTCATAAGCCGCGGCTCTGTTCCATAAATTGTTTTTAACAGAGGCGAGGCCGTCTTAATAATTACCTGACTCGTTAAATCATCAGCATCAATTATGACTGCATTCCCGGCATCAGGATTCTGCTGATGCACATGCTCAATTGTTTTTCTGACTGCAGCTGTAATATCTGAGGATAAATAAAGTTCTGCATCCGTCTTTTTATCAGAAATTTGAATTGAACGGTAAATCTTCGGTGTCTCCGGAAAAAGATCCGGGTGATTAATAAAAAGAGATACTGCTTCAGGAGCATCAACAAGAATAAAACTGAACATATCCGGAGGATATTTCAAGTGAAGATAGAAATGCCAGTCATCCTCGGTCAGGGAGGCTTCGGGATAATTATTTCCCATAAACTCAAAAAAGAGATTCATAGTAATGGGATTGTAGTATTCAGAATTTGAGACACCCTCATTAAAGGAATTAACCCAGGGCACCTCAGGGCTGTAAGTATGAAATATTAAAATATTATCCTGTTGAGCAGACAAACCGGCAGAGTATACCAATAGAAACAAAAGAATCAGGAGATAATTTTTCATTATTAAAATTATAGTTAATGAACTGCTTCATAACAAATAAAAAGCCCGGAAAGTTCCGTAAAACCTTCCGGGCTTTATTTTATACCTGAAAAACTATCTTATATTTTTACTCTTCAAGAATTACTGCCGCCTGGTCAAGGACGGACTGCGGAAATTCAATTCCGATTTTTTCAGCGACACCGGTGTTAAGATACATCTCCATATATTTCGGATCACTTACAACTGTTGTCGGCATGTCTTCAGACTTCTCACCTTTGAGGATTTTATCCATCAGCCTTGCAGTTTCAACACCGATGTAGTGCCAGTCAAAACCCCAGGCGATAAATACCGGATTATCTTTTGCAGAAGCTGTATCAGCTGAAAGTACAGGAACCTTGTTTGCTGTTGCCGTCTGCACAAGTCCGCCCAGAGCAGAAACAACAGTGTTGTCATTTGTAACATAGATGGCATCCACTCTTTTCACGATTGATTCAGTTGCAGACTTAACCTCTGCGGATGAAGCAATTGAAGTACCCAGATATTCTATACCCAGCTCTGCACAGGCTTTCTCAACCTGCTTAGCCTGAAACATGGCATTATCTTCGCTTCCGGTATAAACCTGTCCAAAAACCTTTACTTCATGAAATGACATCAGAAATTCAATCTGCTCTTTGAATGGATTCTTATATGAGGTACCTGTCATATTCGCATCACCGTGTTCAAGTGTTTCAACGAGGCCGGCGGATACCGGGTCTGTAATTGCCGCATAGATAAGAGGTGCGTTTGTTACACCGCTCTTTAATGCCTGCGCATTCGGGGTAGCAATACCTACCACCATATCCATTTTCTTTGACTGAAAAAGCGATGCAATCTGCCTGCAGGTATTTACATCAGCATTGGAGTTCTGGTAATCGTATTCAACATCGGCATAACCGAGAGCTTCCATTTCATCGACAATTCCCTGATAAACGGCATCAAGCGCAGGATGCTGCACAAACTGTGAAACACCTATACGAAGGCTTCCGTCAGCCGCTGATGCTTCCTCTGAAGATCCTGAAGCTGCTGCATTCATTGTTACGGTTGTAAATATTAAGACAGCTGTAAGAATAGTTAATAGTTTTCTTTTCATTAGTTTCTCTCTTTTGTTGTTTCTATGTAAAGAATCGTATTCATATATTTAAATCTATTTGGCGTTTCTGTCAATAGCAACAGCCACACTTTTCAAATTTGACATAAATAATTTGCAAGATGCATCGTTACCCATAAGCCTATGTTGTAAAAAACTAATCAAAGGAGTAAGCTCGATTCATGAGCAGTATCAGTCTTGAATATGGAAAACAGAAAATAGATGCCGAACTACCTGAAAACTGGAAAGGCGATTTAATAGATTCTGCATTTGCACAAAGCAAAGAATCTCTTGCCGAAATGGTGAAAACCGCAATGTCATCACCGGAGGCTTCTGTCCCCCTTGGCAGAATTGTGAAACCCGGCGAGACCGTCTGTGTAGTCTTTTCCGACATAACCCGCTCATGGCAGCGTACTGATATCTACCTTCCTTTAATTGTAGAAGAACTTGAAAACACCGGCATCAGGCCGGAAGACATTACCCTCCTGTCAGCGCTCGGAACACACCGAAAGCACTCTGAAGATGAGAAAAAGCAGCTCACAGGCTCACTGTACGGTAAGTACCGCATAATCGATCATGACTGTGATGATACCGATAATCTTGTCGAAGTCGGGACAACGAGCAGGGGCACGGTTGTGGAGATCAACAGAGCCGCAGCCGAAGCTGACAGGCTTATTCTTACCGGCGGTATTGTTTTTCATCTTATGGCTGGATACAGCGCGGGGCGGAAATCACTGGTTCCCGGAATAAGCAGCAGAAAGACCATAATGATGAACCATTCCTTAAGCCTTGCCCCTGAAAAAGGAAAAGGTTCCCACCCCCTCATCGGATGTGACAAAATAATAGATAATCCGCTTCATGAGGATTTAATGGAAGCCCAGGAATTCATAAAACCCGATTTCCTTGTGAACATTCTTCCGGGAAAGGGTGCGCCTGGTGGAGCTGTAGCCGGACACTACCTTAAAGCTCATGAAAAAGGCTGTCGGATGCTGCGGGAGTTCTTTCTCATTAATATTGATAAAAAAAGGCCGGTGGTAATAGCCTCAGCGGGCGGATTCCCCGGGGATATCAACTTTTATCAGTCGGTAAAATCGATGATCAATGCATGTCAGGCGCTTGAAGACGGCGGAACCCTGATACTGGCCACCAGAAGCCAGGAGGGCCTCGGCAATCCCCTGATGGAAGAAATGCTGGCCGATTTTACAACGATGGCAGAGCGTGAAAATTTCTTAAGAGAAAATTATACAATTGGAAGGTTCATAGCTTATTACGGATGTGAACTTGCATCAAAATTTAAAACAATACTTGTTTCCGAAATGAATGAACCTTCGCTGAAAAACGCAGGTATAGAAAATTTTAAATCACTGCAGGATGCAGTGGATCTTGTTTCGGGGAGGACTGACACCGCAGAAGTTTCATACTGGCTTATTCCTGATGCGGCTCACACATTCCCAAAGGCCGGTTCTGAATGCTGAATTTCATAAACAAAAACAGAGATTCGGGAATCTTTCGACAGATTCCCCTGAATACTGCAGGTAGGCTGTTTGTAAGCCCCATGCCGTCAGGAGCATATGATCCGGGCTCACTCTTAAAGCTTTACAAACATCACCATGTTGATCACGTTTTCAGTCTTGTAACCGACAGTGAAATTCAGAACAAGGCAAGAAAGGATCTTTTTAAGGAATATACTAAACTCGGAATCACTTATTCGAGGTATATAATACCCGACTTTCAGGCACCGTCACTTGATGTGGTCAAAAGTCTGGTTCTTGAGGCAAAGCAAAGGCTGCAAAAAAGAGAACGGATTATTGTTCATTGTCATGCGGGTGTCGGAAGAACATCGCTCGCCGTTGCATGCATAATAATAGCAATAGACAGAGTCACAGCGGATGAAGCGGTAAAACATATAAAATCAGAAATGATGGTTAACATCACCTCGGAACAGCGCCGCCTTATTGACAGATTCTATGAATATAACTGCTCTCTGGAAATAGAGCTTAAGTCTTAAAGACTCCTACAGCATCGGATATATGTTCAATAGATCTGGCAGTTACGACAGCGATATTGGATACAGCATCAACACTCTGATTAACATTTTTGATACCCCTGACTATTGCTTCCATATTTGAGCGCATTTCCTCAGTATGCTCATTCAGACTGGACATCTCCTTCACAATAGTCTCACTGCCGCTCCGCATCTCAGAAGCCCCGCTCTGAACCTGTGAAGTAATATCATTCATTTTATCGAGAGAGCTGAGAATCTGCCGGGTTCCTTCCTTCTGTTCCTTCATAGTCTGATTAATTTCATTTACCAGACTGTCGGTTGAACCGATTTTCTCTGCAACAGTGCTGAAGATCTGCTTTGAGGACATTGATGAATCAACAACCTTCTGAATACCGGCCTGAACCTCTCCAAGAATTGCACTTATTGATTTAGAGTTCTGCGCCGAATGCTCCGCCAGCTTTCTGATTTCAGCTGCAACTACAGCAAATCCGCGGCCTGATTCGCCGGCATGCGCAGCCTCTATTGCCGCGTTCATGGCAAGAAGGTTTGTCTGCGCCGCAATATCTGCGATTACCTGATTGGCTACCTGAAGGTCCTGTGATTTTTTGGAGATATCCGATGTCCGTTTGTAGGTTTCATCCTGAATAGATAGACCTTTAACCGAGGTCTCTGAAAGATCCCGGAACTCATCAGCCATAACTGACATGGAATTATTAATCGAAACAATGTTGCCTGCCATTTGCTCTATAGCTGAGGAAGATTCGCTTATACTTGAACTTTGTTCGGTTATCAGTTTGTTCATGTTATTAATGATCATACCGATTTCCTCTACCGCGCCTGAAGTTTCAAGGATGCTCGCCGACTGAGCTTCAGTCTGAGTCTTCATCGTATCGATATGACTGGAAATATCTGAGACATCCAATTCAGCCTCATTTGCATTCTTACCAAGCTGCTCACCCAGGGTTCTCAATTCAATCTGAGCCTTCTTGATTGTATCTATACTTTCTGCAAGTTTTTCTACAAAAATATTTATCAGTCCGGAGATAGACGCTACTTCATCAATCGAACCAATGCTGATCCTCTTCGCAAGATCTTTGTCCCCTGAAGAAAGCTGATCGAGCTGTTCAATCACAGTTTTAAAAACAAGTTTATGGTTGTCACTGCAGATTTTGGCTAATAAAATTATCAAAAAGAAATAGATAACAAGACATACCCCTGCAAAAATAAATGAGTTATGGGGAATCTCGGCGAATGTTCTGTATTTAACAAGAAGACTGCCACCCAGACCAAATGTATAGGTTAAACCAAGCAAGGCTGTTATAAGCGGTATAATTATCATCTTCAGCGACTGTCGATCTTCGCGAAGCATACTTGGATAGCGGTACAAATCAAGACTGGTAAGATAATTCACATTGATTCTATCCGTTCCTATGTATACGCCTGCGGCAGCCAGCATTCCCCATGAAAAACAAAGAACAGCTACAGTAAGCTCAAGTCCCTCGTAAAGGCCGAGCCAGGTCCTCATTTTATAAATTAAAATTACGTACAAGATTAAAAAGAAAGTAAATACAACCATTGAAATAAGCGGCAGTTTACCCGTTTTGAAAAGTGCATTAAGTGTTTCTTTTTCATCTTGATTTGAAAAATCATGTTTGTAGCTTCTTTTAAGACCAACAAGGATTCCGATTGCCGGAATAAAAAAAGGAAAACCAATCAGCATTGTCCTGAGAAAAGATGTAAAAAAGGGCACTTCGTTCGAATTGAAAATTCCGCAATTTACCCCATCTGCAATAAAACCCAAGATCCCGAAAAACAGGGTATTTATTAAATATGATTTGCCGTAGCTTTTCATTAAAAGCCTCTCTAAAAAATGTTTTCCGGTTACTTCTATTTACTTTGATTATAGAGATTTATTTAAAAGCTAAGTATAGAAGAATAGGGACAATGTTGACGAAATTATATTTAAAACTTTCTGAAAAGTAAATATTGACGATTTGGGTTAAGCGGTATTTTAAAAAAAATCTTTCTATGTTAAGTTTAAGCAGATCAGCTACTTCGGATATTTCCATTTTTATTCAAAAGAAATACCCAATGAATTACTCATTAGTTTAAGGAAAGAAAGATATGAACAAGCATACACTTAAAATTGACTGTCCAGACAGAAAGGGCCTGGTACATGATATTACTCATATTCTGCTGAATCATAACGTTAATGTTGTTGAAAGCGATCAGTATACCGACAGCGATGCTTCACGTTTTTTTATGAGAACAGAGTTTAACGGAACCTTTGATTCCGGAGTCATGTACGACGATCTTAAAGCAGCACTCGGTGAAGAAGCGGACATTAAACTTCACGGAAAAAGAAAAAAGAATATAATTGTCATGGCAACTAAGGAACACCACTGCCTTGGTGATATTCTTGTAAGACATTTTTTCAACAATATAAACGCAAATATTCTGGCTGTAATCAGCAATTATGATTCACTAAGAGAATTTACTGAAAAAATGGGTGTTCCCTATCATTATATCAGCCATGAAAACATCAGCAGGGAAGAACACGAGAGGAAGATAATAAACATTATTGATCAGTACAGTCCCGAATATATTGTACTGGCAAAATATATGAGAATCCTTTCCTCATCATTCACTGATCATTACCTTGATCAAATTATCAATATTCACCATTCATTCCTTCCGGCATTCATCGGAGCAAACCCCTATCGGCAGGCATATGAACGCGGAGTAAAGATCATCGGAGCAACAGCCCACTTTGTAAACCAGGATCTTGATGACGGGCCGATAATTGAGCAGAACGTTATTAACATTACACATAAGCAGAATGCTGAAGCTCTGGCACGGGCCGGCCGCGATGTAGAAAAAGCTGTTCTTGCAAAGGCAATGGAAATGGTTTTTGATGACAGGGTTTTTGTTTCAAATAATCACACAATAATTTTTAAATAAAACCTGAACGTGTATCAAAGCCGGCTGGTTTTGATACTTTCTCGATCAACCTACAATTTTGTTTTATTTGAATGATAAAGTTACATTAATGTAGCTTTATCATTCAATTTTGTTTTTTACATTTTTGTTAAAAGTCATTTTTCCCTTCGAAATCACACTTAATCGTCACGATTAGCACTATATTTTTCATTAAACACAGCGAATTTCATCCTTACTATAGAAGTCAGGAATTTTTGGCATGTAATTTGCATTATATCCCCATATGCAGACTAATGATACAGAAATTAAAATATTGGGCTTATGTGTTACTTTTCCAGATCAGGACGGAACCGGTGAGGTACATGCGCTTACCGACATTAATCTTGACATCAAAGAAGGACAGTTTGTCTCACTCGTAGGCCCATCAGGCTGCGGTAAAACAACCCTGCTTCGCTCAATAGCAGATCTTCAGCCACCAAGTTCAGGAATCATCTCAGTGAAAGGGATGACTCCAAGTGAAGTTAGACAGCGCCAGAAGTACGGTTTTGTCTTCCAGAGCCCGGTTCTCTTTGAATGGAGGACTGTCAGAAAAAATATTTCCATGCCTATGGAGGTTATAGGCATACCTAAAGCAGAGCGCCATCGAAGGATCGAAGAAACTCTGGAACTTGTAGGATTAACCGAATTCGGCGACAAATATCCCCACCAGCTCAGCGGTGGAATGCAGCAGAGAGTAGGAATTGCACGTGCGCTTGCTATTGATCCGGAAATACTTCTTATGGATGAACCGTTCTCTGCACTTGATGAATTCACAAAAGAAAAGCTGCACATGGATCTTCTGAGAATATGGCAGAAAACCAATAAGACTATACTTTTCGTTACTCACAATATTCAGGAATCAGTATTTCTTTCGGACAGGGTTGTAGTTCTTTCACCCCACCCAGGCAGAGTTTCGGCTGTGGTCGGTATTGATATCCCCAGGCCGAGAAACCTTGACTCCAAAGATAATCCTGAGTTTGCAAAGCTTGTTACCAAAGTCCGCCACAGTTTTGAGGGAGTCTAGCAGTGGCCGGAGTAAAACAATCAAAACACCAGAGTAAGCTGGTAACGCTTGTATGGGGCCTCGGGCTTGTAGGTCTCTGGGAAATCGGAGCAACATTCATTGCGGGCTCAAAAAGAACCCCCGAGAATGTACTGCCCCATCTTTATCAGATTATTGAATCGGTTTTCAGTTCAGCGTTGGTTGCAAACAAGCAGACAGCCCTGCAGCTGGTAATGAGCAATGCAGGAATCACCCTATACCGTGCCGGAATAGGCTTTCTGATCGGAATCGCTGTGGGTTTTGCCCTGGCGCTTTTAATGAGAATGTTTGTTCCAATTGAAAAGACAGCCTTCCCGTATCTGATGATGATCCAGATGATTCCGATTCTGGGAATGGCTCCGATTGTACTTGCCATTACAAAGGATATTGATAAAAGCCGGATAGTTATTGCAGCAATACTTACATTCTATCCTGTTGCAACAAATACCCTCGCCGGGTTGAAAGCTGTCGAAAAGGAAAAGCACGAACTCATGCACTCGATAGCCGCGTCGCAGATTCACATCTACACCAAGCTGCTGCTGCCGTCCTGCCTTCCCTACTTTTTCACAGGACTAAAGATTGCTGCACCATTTGCCATTACCGCATCAATACTTGTAGATACACTTCAGGGCGGCGGCGGACTGGGAACAATGCTGTCACAGTCGCTAAAACATGCCATGAGCATCTATGTTTTCTGGCAGATAGTATTTGTCAGCGCAATAATCGGAATACTCAGTTATCAGCTTATGTCGCTGCTTGAAAAAATAGTATCACCGGGCAAACGGGCAGCAGGTTAACAGGAAAGAAATATGAGCAGAAATAATACACTGAAATTCAACAAGGACAAATTTACAACCATTTTCTTTCCCGTAGTGTTTGGACTATTCGTGATAATGCTCTGGCAGACCGAAGCCCTGCACAAGATCCTAGGGGCAGATACTTTCACACTCCCCCTTCCCGGGCGAATTGCAAATATCATCGCAGACAACGCCGGTTCTATCCTTAAAAATGTTAAGGCTACAGTTACTGTCGCCCTTGGCGGACTGCTGATGGGCTCGGTTCTCGGATACCTGCTTGCAATCATTGCTACAGCATTTCCCAAGTGGGGCGCCGGCGGACTCACAATAGTATCAGCTTTCAATGCCATCCCCATTATCGCAATAGCACCGATTATGACAAACCTGACAAAGGATTTCAGCCGCGACCCCAATATCCGCAGTATGCTGGCCAAGATGCTTGTCGTAATGATTACCTGTACAGTGGCGATGAGCATCAATGCATTCAGGGGATTCTCTGAACTCAAGCCTTTTTCAGAGGACCTGATGCATTCAATTGCAGCAAACAGGATGACTATATTTCTTAAACTGAGGGTTCCCAACAGTGTTCCGTATATTTTTACAGCACTCCGGGTAAGCGTTCCCGGAAGTATTATCAGTGCAATGGTCAGCGAATACTTTGCCGAATACATCATCGGTGTAGGACGGCAAATTCGTGAAAACATAGTTCTTGCCCAGTACTCAACAGCCTGGGCGTATATAACGGCAGCATTCGGCATTGGTGTAACCATGTATATTCTGCTGCTTCTTCTTGAGAATATTTTGTTGAAAGGACGCCGGTAACTGGAGTTTTTCAACTGAAATAATAAACCCAATTATTCATGACGGAGGATTTACATGAAAAGGTTTAATTTACTTACAATCGGGTCTTTACTCTTAATCAGCGTAATGGCCGCATCACCGCTCTTCGCTTCAGGAAGCCAGGAATCTGAAGAGGGAAGCTCCTATTATTCAGCAGATGCATCAGTTGAAAGCATCGTTGTAGACGCAGCCGGCAAGGGCCAGGTTGGTAACTGGGGTCTTGGTAACGAATACGAAATCCAGGCACTGCTTTCAAAGTACGGTCAGCCTACTACATATCTCAGCCAGGCTTTTGATATGGACGGATTTGATGACGATTCAATCCTGCTTGCATCAGCAATGACCTACAATGAGCTTGGTCTTGTTAAAAACAGCTATGCAGGCGGTTACGGATACGGAGACACTGTTTCATACATCGACATGAATGACGAAGGCGTTGCAATGCTTGAAGACAATATCTTCACAACCGCCGAATTCGCAGCAGCAAATCCTGAGACAGTAAAAGCATTTATCTACGCTTCAATGAAGGGCTGGGAATATGCGGTAAATAATGTTGAAGAAGCAGCAGAGATCGTATTCAACTACGGTTCTTCAGTTTCAGCCGAACACCAGGCCTACATGGCATCAGAAGTTAAGAAACTGGTTGAAACCGACACTGCAGGCGCAACTGTAACCGAGTACGGTAAGATTGTTGACTCTGCTCTTGCACAGACCCTTGAACTTGCAAAAACATATATTAAACTCGATGACTCTGTAGCTGCTGAGGCACTTGCAGGTCTTTCTGCAGAGGATCTTGCTGACAGCTCATACTGGGAAGCAGCAATAGCTTCCGACGGAACATTCAGCCCGGAAAAAACAGAAGTAAGTATTCAGCTTAAATGGCTTCCCCAGGCTCAGTTCATGGGTTACTACGTTGCACTCGACAAGGGCTACTACAGTGAAGTCGGTCTTGATGTAACTGTAATCCCCGGAGGCGGCGACATTGGCGAAACAACTGCTGTTTATACCGGTCAGGTTGACTTCGGTGTAACATGGGTTTCAAACCTTATTGCGGCAAATGCCGGCGGTATGGATCTCATTGAAGTAGCACAGGTCTTCCAGAGATCAGGGCTGGTTCTTGTATATAAACTCGACTAGTTAAGAAAACTCCTTAACGCTTCATTTGGCGCAGCCGTCCACGACGGCTATTCCATTTACATTTAAAAAACTGTTTTGCATAACACATGGATCAACCTGGAACATCCGGCAGAGGCCCGGATGTTCCTTTTTATAGTCACTGATTGTAATCTTGGATTGTAAATATCTGAATCTGAATATAAAATAAGCCTTTATGAACAAGATACTAGCCCTCGACGATGATGAGATTATTCTCACACTCCTTAAAACACTTCTTCCGGAAGATAGATATGACCTCAATTGTTTCAGCAGCGGAATTGATGCAGTAAACTCAATAGAGAATGAACACTACGATCTGATAATATCAGATCTGATGATGCCGGTTATGAACGGACAGGTTTTTTACTCAAAAGTAAAAAAAATGAAACCGGACATCCCCTTTATCTTCCTTACAGCCAACGATGATCTTGATACAGTAATTGAACTTATGAAGCTCGGGGCTGATGACTATCTGAAAAAACCAATCAAAGTCGGAACTCTCTTCCCCAAGATTGAGAGGCTTATCAGTGAAAAAAAACGGGAGCTTCTGCTGCAGAAAATCCGTGAAGATGAGATTATTGAAAAGAAACAAAAAGAAAGCATTGTCTCATGGAAAGAACTTTACAGCGGAAAGGAATCTACACAGGCAAACCGCCTTTTAAATTTTCTTTCAAGAAATATTGAACATGCCGGAGGTTTTGTATGGCTGGATCTGCTTAAGCAGGAACTCTCTGATTCCGATTCAGAACAGGATTCAATGATGATGAGTAAATCACTGCTTAACCTTATTACGGAATCGGCAGAATACATTCAAAAAATCATCTACGATCTGACATATATCAACACACTGATGAGCGCGGAATTCCCGATTGAAAACATCAGCCTGAATACATTTCTTGATAATTTCAAAACCGAGTATGAACTTCAGGGCATTCCTGTCGCGGCAAAATACAAAAAACGAATTTCCCTGAACACCAACAGTTCTAAAAAAGATTACATTCTCAGCATCAATAAGGATAATCTGTTTCGGATATGCAGAGAGCTGCTTTTTAATTCCATAAAATATTCACCGGAAAATTCCAAGATTATAATCTTCTTTGATGTGAATTCAATCAAGGATAAATATTTTCTCGATATTTCGTTCTGGAACAACCCGGTTGAGGCTTCAAGTGCCGATGCAAAAGGAAAAAAGGTAACAGGAATTCCATATGAATATTCAGAGAATGTCTTTGACCTTTTTTATACAATAGATAAATTCCCGACAAGAATACCCGAAGAGGAATGGAGTCAGGGAATAGGCTTATATGTTGCCAGAGAGATGCTTAAAAAGATGAATTCCGAAATTCATGCCCAGAATGTTGTAATGCACACCCTTGAAAAATCAGACCCCTATGTTAAAGTTAATATTCTAATCCCTCTTACAAAGGCTGAACAATGAACAGCAATAAAACCGACATACTTATAGGACTTCTTCAGAAAGAAGTAAAACCGGCACTCGGCTGCACCGAACCAATTGCAGTCGCTCTTGCTTCGGCAAAAGCCGCCGAACTGCTGAAAAAAAAGCCCGAAAAAATAGACATTTTTGCAAGCGGTAATATCATCAAAAACGGAATGGGTGTCGGGATCCCCGGCACAGACACTGTCGGACTTCATATTGCAGCAGCCCTTGGAGCAATAGGCGGTGATGCCAATGCAGAGCTTGAAGTGCTGAAAAGTATTTCAGCACCTATAGTTGAGCAGGCAAAACAGCTTGTATTCAAAGACTTTGTTACAATTCATAAAAAGGACACTCCCGAAAAGCTGTATATAGAGGCAGTGGCAATTGCCGGAGAACATAAGGCGTCTGTCATCATTGCCGGACACCACACAAATTTTATCTACATGGCAGCTGATAAAAACATCATCCTCGACAACACAGCCGAACTTCAGAAATTCACCGAAGCCCATGATGAAGTACTTACAACGGTGGAAGAAATTTTCGAGTTCGCATCTGGCTGTGATCTGGAAAAAATCCGTCCGGCTGTTCAGTTCATTTTTGACGGAGCAGCACTTAACGATGCAATTGCCGACGAGGGATTGAAAGGCCGCTACGGGCTGCAGGTAGGGAAGACAGTTGTCCACTGTATCGACAAAGACATAATCAAGCAGGACATCACCACCTATGCAATGTCACGCGCCGCAGCGGCTTCTGACGCAAGAATGGCCGGAAGCATGATGCCGGTCATGAGCAATTCGGGGAGTGGTAATCAGGGAATAACAGTTTCTGTTCCCATTACTGCGGTGGCAGGAAAGCTGGGAGCTTCCACAGAAAAAACTGAAAGAGCTCTTCTGATGGGAAATCTGGTAGCAATACACCTGAAAACCTTTATGGACCGGCTTTCGGCATTTTGCGGGGCTGTTTCAGCGGCAACAGGAGCGAGTGCCGGCGTAGTTTTTCTGATGGGCGGAGATGCCAACTGCGTCAAACACACCATCAAGAACATGATCGGCAATATTGCTGGAATGATTTGCGACGGAGCAAAAGCCGGCTGCGCGCTTAAGGTTTCAACATCTGTAAGCGCTGCAATGCAGTCGGCAATCCTGGCAGTGCACAATCTTTATGTAACCGAGTATGAAGGCATAATCGAGAAGGATATCGAAAAAACCATTAAAAACCTGGCGGTTATCGCATCACAGGGAATGGCCGAAACCGATAAACTCATTCTAGATATAATGACCTGCAAATAAATGCAGAAGGGTCATTCTACCGGATAACCCTTCTGCAGCCACTCTCTTATACCGTAGCGCATGTTGTACAGACGGGAGAAGTCTGCCTCAAGAAGCAGCTTCGAAGCCACAGTACTGCGGTTTCCGGACGCACAGTAAACAAGGATGTTCTCATCTTTAAACTGTTCCAGTACACCCATATTCTGTTCAAGCACCTGAACCGGAATCAGGATCGCGCCTTCCAGATGCCCGCTGTCGTATTCTGCCTGGGTTCTTACATCAAGAATAACAGGATCCACAGTCTTAATAAGGTTATAAGCATCTTCCGCTGAAACAGCCTTGTAGCTTTCCGCCTCAAATTCTGTTACCGTGACAGTGCCTTTTTTACCACCAATGGTGAACTCGAACTCACCGGCACTTTTCATTTTTATATAACCTGCATCAGCTGATGATTTATAAACAGTCTCATTTATATCCAGGCCCGGAATACTCAGTAAAGCGGAATCGCTTTCAGAGGGCTGAAAAACAACATAATCGCCTCTGTATACTTTCAGCTGAATCTGACTGCTTTTTTCAGGAATCTCAACATACCTCAGACCGTTTTTAATATAACCGTCAGCCTCAGCTGTAGAAGCCGATTCATCAGCGGCACATGAGAAGATAAAAAGAAAAAGGAAAATCACAGGAATATATTTTTTCATTTAAACACCTCATATTTAATATATTATTTATTATATATAAAGTATTTATCTTTTTATTATTTTTCAATTACTTTTTTTGTTTCTGCAGGGATTTTAAAACGGAATTCAGTCCCGCTGCCCCTGAGTATCTCTACAGTTCCGCCTATCTGCTGAGTCACAACATCTACTATTAAAAGTCCAAGACCCGGAGTCTTCTCAAAGCTGATATTCTCACTTAAGCCGGGGCCGTTATCTGACAGGCCGATAATCAGCATACCGTCAGAACTCTGATCTACATCAATTTTAATTACACATCTCTCAACATGGCTTTTAACATGCCTGAATATATTGCTAACCAGCTCATTAATTATTACGCAGCATGACACAACTGTATCCATCCCGGCTGTAATACCCCTATCAGAAAGCTCAACAAGCGTCTCTCTGGTATCAATTTCAAAATATCCGACAAGATTTCTTATAACCTCACCGAAACATGATTCTATCCTGATATTTGAGAAATCATCTATGTCGTAAAGTACATTCTGCACTACACCAAGTGAATCAATCCTATTTACTGCAGCTCCCAGTGCATCCATAATTTCACGCTTGTCAGAATTACCAATCTGAAGATTAATAAAACTGCTTATCAGCTGTAGATTATTTTTGATACGGTGCTGCAGTTCCTGAATGAACAGGTTTCGCTCCTTGACCATTCTCTCAAGTTCCTGCTCACGTTTCACTTTTTCTTTCAGCACCTCTTCTGTCACAAGTGAATACAGAAAAATAAGAAGAGCAGGAATTATCAGCAGTTCAAGATACTCTTCATACTGATCCATATTGATATAGAGGTGCTCATATTCGAAAACATTTGCCGTAAATACAAAGATGAGAACCAGGACGGGAATGAGAAGAAAAATACCGCTCTGCCAGACCAGTCGCTTCCTGATAATCGCTTTTATAATCAGAAATATACCTGCAAAACCGGCAAGAATACCTGCTGTATTAATTATTATGATAATATCAGGCACCGGAACATTCACTTTTAAAGGCAATTCTTGAGACAGCAAAAAGCAGAGTTATCATCGCGGATAATAAAAACAAGTGTTCAAGGACATTAAAAAAATTTGGTAGTAAAAAGCCCTCCACAACGGTTGCTGTATGGCTGAGGACAACAAAAATAACTGCAAGAATAATGAGCTTAAAACGCTGAAAATTCACCTTGGAACCGGCAATAAGCAGAAACGAAAAACTTACGATGTCAATGATAATACTAAGCAGCTCATTAATCTCAATCAAAACAACTACTCTCCTTTCAAATAATTATATCATGTTATAATTATTCCATTATGAAAAAGAAAATTTTTACACTCATCGTTTTTATGACGGCAATATTTTTTTCCTGTGTTTCGGTGGAAGAAAAGCTTTCTGAATCATGGAATAATAAAATTACCGCAATCAATACCTCCGATTCAGATTTATACATGTCCACGCTAAGCACCGAAGACAGCTACTACCGTAATGAAAGCTATGCCTGGTTCTGGTATATGGCAAATAATGATTTTCAAAACCTTTCTTTTAATATTACCGGAATCGATCAGATTGACCAAAGAACTGTACTTGTTCACATCAATCAGAAGCACATATATGCCGGTGAAAACTTTGACTTTAATTATAACATTGTGTACAGCTATCAGGACGGCAAGTGGCTGGACTGCGATCTGGATTTCCTGCGGCATGATGTTGACGGATTCAGAATCTTCTACCGGGAAAATGAAAGGAATCTTCAGTCATTTGAAAGATACCTTATAAATTCAAATGAGGCATTGTCGGACCTGTTCGGTACAGGTGTTGATGAGAACTTTCCGGTCAAGCTGTATACCGACAGAGAACTGCTGAGGCAGAGAACATACCCTATAATCGAAAGGCAGTTCACGGCATGGGGAGAGGCAAATGAATCACTGAAAATCTGGACCGGCCATCCGACCATTCCTCCCTATGAGGGAACAATAAGGCATGAACTTGTTCATCACATTACACTGAAAATAAGCAGAAACTATCTGGCAGGCTGGTATGCGGAAGGCCTCGCCGTACACTACGGCAACGGCGCTGTGTTCGGAGGTGATTTTATAAAAAGCGGCAGGCTTTCACCTTCTGATGCAGCCTGGAATATCGCAAAGCTTGAGAGTATTGATATGGCGTCCATGACAGACGAAAAGGAAATATCATGTTTTTACGGTATTTCAGCGCTGATAGTGAAATATATGGCGGAAACCTGGGGGGATGATGTACACCGTAAAATACTTGAAGCCTGTGCAGGTAAAGATTTTTTCGATCGGGCTAAATCTGAAGATTCGGAATCAATTCTGCAGCCGGTACTTCATTCAGCATTCGAACAGGTCACAGGAAGAACTTCCGAAGAACTCAGCGATGGATACCTCTCCTGGCTGAAGAAAACTTACTGAAAAAAAAGGACCGCATTCTGCGGTCCCTCCTGATATTTAAATATTTTATCAGATTAAAAATCAGCAATATTTGAACTGTTGATAAGTGTATGTCCTACAATTATTTCTGCAGGTACGGATTCTCCGTTAACAATCTTTACAATTGTTTCCATGGCAACCATTCCCTGATCAGAAGTGCTCTGAGAAATTGTTGCAGAAAGTCGGCCTTCTCTTACAGCAGCAAGAGCATCAGGGGTAGCATCAAGACCGTAAATCTTGATCTTATCAAGCATCTTTGCATCTTCAACAGCCTTCAGAGCACCAAGAGCCATACCGTCATTGTTTGCTACAATAGCTTTAAGTTCAACTCCGGTCTGAAGCCAGTTTTCAACAAGCTTCAGAGCTTCATCTGTTCTCCAGTTTGCAGTCTGTTCATATACTACTTCAATTCCAGGGAACTCTTTGAGTACGTTATAATATCCTTCGGTTCTACCAATCTGGGCATCAGAACCCAGGGGCCCCAGCAGAAAGGCAACCTTGCCTGATCCGCCGATATCATTTGCAGCGGTTCTCATTTCAAGCTCTCCGCCTTCAACAGGGTTGGCACCAACAAAGGCACTGGTGAGTTCCTGATGTGTAATTTTCTGGTTAACCGTAACCAGCGGAATACCTGCCTTTTTGGCAGTTTCTGCTGCAGGCTTAATTCCATCAACTGATACAGGTTCAATAAGAATACCTGCATAGCCCTGATTTACAGCAGATTCAACCTGGCTGATCTGCTTTGAAACATCCTGCCCACCATCAAAAACGGTAAGTTCAACACCGAGTTCAGCTGCTTTTTCTTTAACAGCGTTTGACAGCTCCATTGTAAAGGCGTTTGTCATATGACTCATCATAAGTGCATATTTTGCAGGTTTGGCTGCATCAGATTCTGAATTTCCTGAAGCAAAGACAGAAAGTGACATGACCAGCATGAGAGTAAAAACCATTGTTAACAGTTTTCTCATAAAAATCCTCCTAAATTATGAGATTCCATTTTTATTAAACCGGCTTAAGCCGTTTTTCCCTTACCTTTAACATCAAGAAGTACAGCAAAGATTATGATTGCCCCCTTGATGACAAGCTGATAATGCGACGAGACATTCAGAATATCCAGTCCATTACCGATAACAGCGATTAACAGTGCGCCTATTACAGTTCCGTACCACTTTCCGGATCCTCCGGACATGCTCACTCCACCGATAATTACGGCTGCAATCGCGTCAAGCTCATATGACTGACCTGCAGTCGGATTACCAGATACTGTTCTTGAAGCCAGAAGCAGACCGGCAAACCCTGCAAGCATTCCTGAGATCATGAATATGGTAATACGAATTTTATTTACATTTATTCCGGAAAAAGCCGCAGAAATATCATTACCACCTATCGCGTAAACCCTTCGCCCGAATACGGTTTTATTCAAAATATAGGCACTTATTGCTGTAATTACAGCAAAGTAAACAACAAGCAGAGGCACCCGGTCAAAAAGAAAGCCCCCGGCAATAAACTCATATTCATCAGTTACTCCGAATACAGGGGCTCCCTTTGCAATGATAAGGGCAACGCCACGGACTATTGTCATCATACCCAGAGTTACAATGAATGAAGGTATTTTTCCATGAGAAACCCCTACACCGTTTAACCAGCCTACAAACATACCTATCACAATGGCCAGTATAAACGGAACGATCAGAGGATACTCTCCGGGGTGTGCAAAACTGGCTGAAACAACTCCGGTTAGCGCAACAATGGATCCTACTGAAAGATCAATGTCACCGCCTATAATTACAAACATCATACCCATTGCGAGGATTCCATTAATGGAAGCCTGCTTGATTATATTTATAAGATTGGCAGGTCTTGCGAATGCATTTGGTGATAAAATCATCAGAACAATCAGGATGGCAGCAAATACAAATACTATCCCAAGTTCCCGCATTGAGCGAAGTGTCATAATATCCTTAATTTTCTTCATCATTATTTCCTTTTCTGAATTGTGAAGCATAGTGCATAATCTTTTCCTGGGAGAATTCTCCTCTTTGCAACTCCCCGGTAATACGGCCTTCAGCCATAACAAGGATTCTGTCTGCAACTCCCATGATTTCAGGAATCTCGGATGAAATCATCAATACCGCCTTCCCGGCTTTTACAAGCTCACCAAGAAGCAGATAAATCTCTCTTTTGGCGCCTACATCGATACCCCTGGTCGGCTCGTCCATGATAATAATATCAGGCTCTGATAAAAGCCATTTTGCTATAACAACTTTCTGCTGATTTCCGCCGCTCAAAGAGCTGGTTGCATCAAACTTTGAATGGGCTTTTACCTTTAGCTTTTTAATGCTTTCATCTGCGATTTTGGATTCTTTTTTCCTGTTGATAACACCCTTTGTAAAAAGCTGGTCCAGCGAAACCAGAGTAATATTATCTTTAATGGATGCAATAAGATTAAGACCCGTCTTTTTACGGTCTTCTGTCACCAGAGCAATCCGGTGCCGGATGGCATCACTTGTCCTGCGAATGAACATCTTTTCACCGTGTAAATATAAATCACCGCTTCCGTCCGGATGCACCCCGAAGATGGTTTCAACCAGCTCACTTCTTCCTGCTCCGACCAGACCGGCAATACCCAGTATTTCTCCGCGCCGGAGATTAAAACTTACATCTCTGACTTTTCTGCCCCATCTGTAGTTTTTTGCTTCAAGAATAATCTCGCCAATTTCGGCCTCTGTTTTTGGAAAAACCTCTGTAAGCTCTCTGCCGACCATCATCTTTATCAGTTTCTGCTCATCAAGATTTTCTGTTTTATCGCTGCCGATATATTTCCCGTCTCTAAGAACAGAAATCCGGTCAGCAACCCTGAATATTTCATCCATCTTATGTGAAATATATATAACTGCGGTACCGCTTTCCTTCAGCATTCTAATCTGGTTGAACAGCAAATCGACTTCTTTTTCAGTGATTGCGGATGTAGGTTCATCCATAATTATTATCTTGGATGACAGTGCTACAGACTTGATTATTTCAACAAGCTGACATTGAGCAACACTAAGATCCCGCATCAATGATGATGGATTAATATCGATACCTGCATTCTCAAAAAGTTTCGCGGTCTCATGTCTCATTTTATTTCTGTTTACAAGACTGAAAAAACCTTCCGTTCCATTTCTGATCTCTCTTCCAAGAAAAACATTCTCAGATACGTCCATATCCTGAATTGGGTGAAGTTCCTGATGAATCATGGATATTCCGTTATCCATGGCTTCTTTGGGACTTCTGTTAACAACAACTTTACCGTTGAGAAGAATCTGTCCGCTGTCTGCAGAATGTATTCCCATAAGAATGTTCATCAGTGTAGATTTTCCGGCACCGTTTTCACCCATAAGTGCATGTACTTCGCCTGGATTTATCGTGAGCTGAACATCTTCAAGGACCTTTACTCCCGAGAAACTTTTAGTAATATTATTCATTTCTAGAACCGGAGACGGCACTGTTTGATACCCCTTTGTGGTTTATTACTGATAATTAAGGATAACACTGCCGAATTCAGCACGCAATGAGACAAATTTAAGATTTATGTTGATAAAATTCAGACAAAATTATGATTTTTCTTTTCCGGTTCGAATTACACCATCCATAAACAGGGCCGCCAGCAAAACCAGCCCCTTGAAAATACTTCTGTAATATTCACCAACATTAAAGATAATCAACGTATCTGCGAAGATCTCCATTAGCAGCACTCCAAGTATTATATTCAGGAGCCGGCCCCTGCCGCCTTTGAAACTTATCCCGCCTATAGCTGCGGCAACAAGCAAATCGAGTTCTATACCGGTCATAGCATTGGGCTGAGCTGAGCCTATCTTTGTAAGAAGCAGAATTGAAGCTATTCCATAGAACATTCCTGAAATGCTGTATACAATCTTTTTTATGAGTTTTGAATCAATACCTGCGTATTCAGCTGTTTTTTCGTCCAGCCCGATCGCATAAATATACTTTCCAAGATATGTTTTCCTCAGTATATAAGCACCGAAAACAAAACAAAGAATCAGTATTATCAGTGAGAGCGGAACTCCAAGCAATGCATATCGATCCAGTTTAAGGAGACTTGCAGGAAGTCCGTACATGGGCATTCCGTTATTAACAATGTTCGCAGTTCCCCTGTAAACAACAGACAGGGCTGTAGTAAGTATGAAAGGATGAATCCGGACTTTTGCACAAACCGAACCGTTAAGAAAACCAAGGCTTCCGCCAAGAACGATAATAATAATACAGACCGGAAGCAGAGGAATATTGAACCGGATAAATAAAAGTGCTGCAACCATTCCAAGCAGTGAGACGATTGCGCCCACAGAAAGATCGAACCCTCCGCTTATTAGAATTATACACATACCTATAGCCAGAACTGAAATTATAGCAGACTGACGGCCAAAACCGATAATGCTGTTCAAAGAGATGAAACTCGGAATTGCAATTTTTAAAAAAATCAACTCGATTGTAATTATACCGAGTATAAACCACAGATTAAGATGATCTCTCAATAGATGCTTCAGAGCAGTGTTTTTCACTGAAAAACTCCTTTTTGTTCAAACTGTATAATTCTGTCACAAAAGCCGTCGAGCTCTGAATAATCAGAGGAGATAAAAATTATTCCAAGACCTTTCTTGGTCTGGGCTGCAATATTGTGATAAACAAGTTCCCTGGTAATGAGATCGGCACTTCGAAGCGGATTTTCCAGGATTAGAATCTGCGCACCGCTTAGTATCTTCATATGAAGGGCAAGGACAAACTGCATATGCCTGTCTACATATCTGACAGGCTTGTCATTACATTCTGCAGAAATTCCAATTTCAGGAGGAAGCTTTTTGCAGAAATACTGTTCTACCTGTGATGAGATAAACCCTAAAAACCTTGAAGCCCGACGCGCAGCAGAAAACATAATATTATCCCCTGCTGAAAGGTCTTCAAAAAAAAGCCTGTCAAAAAGTATTTCAGACACTATTCCTACTCCGTATTTCAGAGCATGATGTGCACTTTCAAATCTTACAGATTTTCCGTCTATGAGAATCTGCCCACTTTTAATTTCACATTTTCCCGTTAAGACCTTTAAAAGAGTTTCTGAGTTTTCCTGCACGGGATCGTAAACACCCAGGATTTCATCGGTGAAGAGATTCAGACTTAATTCAGCCATACAATTTTCTGTATTGAGATCTTTTATCTCTAAAAGTTTCTTTTTTCCGGGTATCTCAGAACCGGCTCTAACTGCAGTTGTTTCAGAATAAGCTTGACCTGTCATTAGTCCGGCAAGAGATTCCGGATCATAGTCCTCCCTGTGCACAACGGCTGCCAGCCTTCCATTTCTGACAATTGCAAGCCTGTCAAAATCTTTTAAAAAACGGGCGGTTTTATTATATGTAACCAGAAAAGCCGTCCCCTTGCTACGGAAGGTCCGTACAAGATTCATTATCTGTTCATTTTCTGGAGCGGAGCAATACTCCAGAATACGATCGAGTATTATTAATTTAGCCCCCTCCATGTATGCTTTTATAATTCCGATTCGCCAGTGTGCAGACAACGGAAGATTATCACCCTTTGTACTTATATCAAGATCAGAAGCAAACTCTTCCAGCAGCGCACGCAGCAAAGGCTCCTGCTTAAGCGGATTTTTCAACATGCTTCTGAGCTTCTTAATAGTCGAGATGGACATATTCTCGGATAGATTGAGATTTTTTATCAGACGGGTTTCATTCTTCACAATATATACACCGTTTTCTTCAAGAAGCGTCCTTGACAGGCGCTGAGTATCCAGCCTCCATCTTTTATCACCTATTTTTAGAACACCTTTCCTAACCTGCCTCTCACCGGAAAGAACATCAACGAGCAGACTTTTACCTGAACCGTTCAATCCTATCAAACCTGCAATTTCATGATCAAATATCTGCAGCCGAAAGCCGTTTAAACCCGATTCGGTGTTGTTTGAAGTTGTAAGTGATCTAATCCTGAGTAATTCACCCATAGTTTCATTTCCCCCGTCAGGTCTATTCTATAAATGGAAGAAGTATTTCTATTGTAGTGCCGTACCCCTTTGTACTATACATGTACAGCCCGTAATCTTCTCCGTACATCATCTTAATTCTGCTGTTTACATTTGTAAGGGCAATTCCGGTGCCGGAACTTTCTCTCTCATAAACTTTTACAGCCCTCCAGTCGACAAAAGAACTATTGATTGAATCAAGCACATCCTGCTCAACTCCGACACCATCATCAGAAACTTCGATTAGCAGAAGCTTTCCCGAAACTTTTATCCTGATTGTAACCATGCCCCTATCCATTTTCATTTCAAGACCATGGTAAATTGCATTTTCTATTACAGGCTGAAGCGTCAATTTAGGCATTCTACAGGATAAAGCAGTGCTTTCATCGGCATCAAATAAAACTCTTAAATCAAACCTGTTGTTAAAACGGTATTGCTGAATTTTGAAATAGCTGCGGACATTTATCAGCTCTCTTTCAAGAGTAACCTCACTTTCCCAGTGACTGACACTGTACCGGAACAGTTTAGATAAGGCTTCAGTCATCTCGGCAATCTCAGGAACACTCTCATTCAAAGCATGTCCGCGAATTGCGTCCAGTACATTATAAAGAAAATGTGGATTTATTTGACTCTGAAGGGCATTAAGCTCCGCCTCCTTTTTCAGATAGTCGGATGTATACTCACGGTCTATTGAATCCTTAAGCAGCTGGATAAGCTCTGAAAAATGCATGGAAAGTACCGCGTTATCCGGCTCAAGTTTTACACTTTCAAAAATATCATTATCTCCCTGAGACAGAAGATCCATCGCATCTTCCATGCGGTGAATCGGTCTGTATACTTTTTTATATAGTGAAAACAATACCGCTGCAAAAAAGAAGACCAGGAATAAAACAGAAATCAGCCCTTCCGGAACCAGCCGGATTTCCACAAACTGAAGAGAGAAGGAAGCAAGGGCAATTAGCGATAATAAAATTATATGCAGTTTAAGTAGAACCGCTAAAGACTTGCTGATTGGAGTTTTCCTGTTATCCATAAATCTTTCTGTACATATTCGGTTTTATTCCTACAGTCCGTGTGAAGATTCTGCTGAAATAACGGACATCCTTGTAACCTACACTCTCACTTATCGCAACTATAGTGTCATTGCCTGAAACCAGCATCTGCTTTGCCCTCTCAATTCTAACATGCTGGAGATATTCCTTGAAATTTGTACCTGTTTCTTTTTTAAAAAGAGTACTGAAGTATACAGGGTTCAAGCCGGATTTTCCGGCTACCGTACTGAGTTCTATATTTTCAGCAAAGTTTTTTTCAATATATTCCTTGGCAATCCGTACCGGCTTATAGTTTTGCAGCTTTTTCGATGCAGCAGCCCTTGATAGATATGATGAGAACAGGACGGATAGCCTTGACTGGATAACCGGCACTGATTCCGATATCTCTATTATAAACTCTGTCTTTCTCTTTAGTTCAGCGGCTTCTTCACCTTCTGAACCAAAGGTAATTAAAAGCTCTCCAAACATTTCAGAAAGTTTGACGAAGAAATTATTGATAATTTCAGGGTTTTTTATTCTACCGGAGATATGCGGAAAAACAAGAAGTTCCGAAAACAGTGCTTTGACCTGCTCAGTTTCATTAGATTCAAATATTCTCTTCATTTTTTCATATAAAACCGGATAATTGAAGCGACGGGAGTCATCATCTGCATGAATAGGCGCCCTGAACCTGATGATTTTTCCAGTGCCCTGTATTATTCGATCTTTCCGCGCAAAAAGAGCTTCTCTAAAGCTAAAGTTCAGATTCTCAATTTTTTCAACTGTCCGGCCGACACATATTGTTGCTGTCCACTTTCCATATTCTGCAATTTTCTGGGAGGAATTCTCCAGCAGAAGTTCCAAATCGCTATGATTAAGGCCTTCCGTATCAAAAGTGTTCAAAATATAAATAATACTTCTGCGCTGGATCACTGAAAAATATTCACAGACTGCCCCTTCAATTATCGAGGATATCATGCTCTCTGTTTTTTCAAGCATTGTATTTTCAGCTTCAGAATTATCGAATTGAATATTTTCATCCTGATTATCCAGCTGGATAATTACAGTTTGAAAATATAAACTTTTAAAACTGATATTGTAATACTCCTGAAGATTTAAAAAATCATTCATCCCGAGGTTAAAATCTCTGTCTAAAAATTCTTTTGCAAGAGCCCTACGAAGCGTTTCCCTGTTTCGGCTCAGTTCGAATTTCAGCCGGCTTTCATAATCCTCTTTCTCAGCATTTTTTAACTTCTTTCCAATAACCTTCTGAACTATCCTTTTTAATTCATCTCCGGAAATCGGCTTTAGAAGATAATCTTCAGCACCGAATTTCAAAGCTTTCTGTGCATATTCAAAATCACGGTATCCGCTGACAATTATAAAACTGATATCTGAATCAAGTTTTCTTGTTTTTTCAATTAAGCTGATGCCGTCATACCCCGGCATACGGATATCAGTAATCACAATGTCGGGCTGAAGCTCTTTAATCAGCTCAAATGCATCTATTCCATTATAGGCTACACCCGTAAGCTTAACGTCATACTCCTCCCAGGGAATTATCTTTTCTATAAGCTGGCAAACACGGTGCTCATCATCAGCAATTAATAGTTTCAGCACACCTACCTCCAGAGTGATTATAAGAGTCTATCAAAATATATTAACAACTGCTTTTGGATTATAGTATCATGGCTACGGGGCAAATTTAACATCTGAGATCATTTTAAATTCTTTTTCTATATTTAGAAAATGATCCACAAGAGCCGGATCAAATTTGCTGCCCCTGCCCTCCAGAATTATTTCAACCGCCTTTTCATGTGAAAAAGCTTCCTTATACGGTCGCTCGGTAGTAAGGGCATCATAGACATCAGCTATGGACATTATTCTTGCAGACAGGGGAATATCTTCACCACTCAACGCTTGCGGATAACCGGAACCGTCCCAGTTTTCATGGTGTGACAGAACAATCTGATAGGCAATCTCAAAATATGAACGAAACTCAACCGAATTCATTACCTGTTTTAAAACATTCGCCCCAAGCAACGGGTGTTTTTTTATTACTGAAAACTCGTCTTCTGTCAGTCGCCCCGGTTTCAGCAGAATATTTTCCGGTATACCGACTTTGCCTATATCATGGAGCGGTGCTGAACGTTCCAGATCTTTTATATAATGTTCATCTATATAACCCCGGTATCTGCTGTCCTTCGCCAGCTCCTCTGCCAGAACCCGGCAGTATTTACTGGTACGCTGAACATGCTCACTTGTGTCATTGTCTTTTAGTTCAGCAAGAAGAGACATGGTCTGAATAGTGAGTTTCTGACTTTTTTCAAGCCTGTCCAGTGCAGATTTCTGCTTCAGATAAAGCCTGAGGAAAAGCAAAAATACACTTAAGTAAAAAACAGATCCGCCGGCAAAAATATAGCCTGCAAAAGTTAGACGGCTTTCATTTATGGCCTCTCTGAGATTGTTGTTTCTGATGATAATTTCGGCCATTCCAACAAGCTCTGTCCCGTCCCTTACCGGAAGAAAATAAGAAACAACCAGGTCGGAAGATTCGTCATTTATTTTATAATTAATACCGCCAGGATTTGTATCACCGATTCTGACTGTGGGATTAATATTTTTGAAATCGGAAGTTTCCGGATAAATCCAGACTGTTTCGTTAAATGTATTGATAAGGAGCAGTTTTTCGATATAAGGATACTGTTGTAAATCCTGCCTGAAGTGTTCCCAGACATCTGCAGCCTCATGCTCATGTTCTGCTTCTGTATGCTCATCTGTTCCCACAGGGTTAAGTCCATTGAAAACAGGAAGTATTTCCCGGTAATTTTCAGAGATTGCATTTATAAACTCTCGGTAGAACTGCCCATGTGATCGTATCAGCTGACTCTGTACTCGTCCCATCATCAGCAAAACCAGAAGAACTGCAATTATCAAGGTGGTAAAAAACGAAACAGCGGTATACTGAAATATTATATTATCTCTGAAAGAGATTTTTCTCATCTGCAAAAAACCCGTATAAATCCAACTACAGGAATTTTATAATATCCTGCTGCTGAATTCAAACTTAATTAATTCCGGTATCCAAACGGATATATACATTATAAAATCAGTCAAGGAGTAACAAAATGCGGATGCTTGAAGAATTTTTTCCGGAATTTGCCGGACAGCTTGATGAGATGGATGCCCTTTACCGGGAGAAACGAACCATAGATGAGAAGACATACCAGTTCATATGTTTTGCCCTTTCAATCAAGGCAAGATCAAAACCATGTGTTCTTAAGCACTTCAAGGGTGCTATGGATGCAGGAGCTACAGTTAAAGAGCTTTCTTATATCCTTGCACTCGTCATGAGAGAAGCAGCCGGCGCTGACGACTGCTGGACCCATGATGTATTAGGCGACTGGAAGGAAATACTGAAAGGAAATGTAAGCTGCGGCTGCGAGTAGACATAAAAAACAAGTTTTTTATGTCTGAATAAGAGGTAAACCTCTTATTCAAACGAATCATATGCCTGTTATCGAGCCGAAAATTAAACCGGCAGCAGTTGAAAGTATAACAACAAGCAGAACATAAACGGCAGTCTTTTTGAACCCGAGCTCACCGCCGATAACCAGCATTGAAGGGAGCGATAAAGACGGTCCGGCAAGCAGCAGTGCGAGTGCCGGGCCCTGCCCCATTCCCGCACCAATCAGGCCCTGAAGAATAGGAACTTCGGTCAGGGTCGCAAAATACATAAAAGCTCCCGCCACCGATGCGATTAGATTTGCAAAAACAGAATTGCCTCCGACCAGCGATGCAACCCAGTCGGTCGGAATAAGGGCATCATGACCCGGCCTGCCTAAAAGAAAACCGGCTACCAGAACACCGAAGAAGAGATAGGGAAGAATCTGCAGGGCAAAGTCTCTTGTAGCAGTCAGCCATATTTTCAGTTCCATCTTTGAAAACCATCGGACAAGCGAAAAAACAAGAATAAGAGCAAAGGCTGCAGTGATAAAATATTTATAGCTGTAAATCATATCCCAGATTCTGCTTCCGCCCTTTGAGTTCGCCCAGTTAACAAATACAAGAATACCGATCATTGAAAACATATAAAGCATCATCTGGGGAAGAGTTCTTTCTTCACCGGAATCCTGATATTGGAACATCCGTTCATCACCCATTCTTTTCTCTTCATCCTTTCTGAAGAGAAACTGCATTACAAGCCCTATAATAACAGCAAAAAGAACGGCCCCTGCCATTCTTGCAAGTCCAATCTGCCATCCGAAAACCTTATAGGACATTACTATTGCCAGAATATTTATTGCAGGTCCCGAATACAGAAAGCTGACGGCCGGACCAAGTCCTGCACCCTTTTTATATATTCCTTTAAACAGGGGCAGTACTGTACAGGAGCAGACAGCGAGGATCGCACCTGAGACCGAAGCCACACTGTAGGCAACAGCCTTTGGAGCTTTCGGCCCGAGAAATCTGATAACCGACTGCTGATTCAGAAATACAGTGATTGCGCCTGCAATAAACATCGCTGGAACAAGACAGAGCAGCACATGTTCCCTTGCGTAGTCACTGAGCATCAGAAAGGCTTCCTGAATTGCACCGGATACACGGGCAGTGTCAAAGGGTATAAAATACACTGCGAGAAAAACCGCAGCGGTTATGATAAGCAGTTTATTCGGACCAAGTTCCTTTTTTGCCATACTGTTTTTTCCTGTTCCTAAAGAGCCGCTTTTATAAAATCCTGAACTTCAGCCAGGGTAAGAACCTTTCCGGATGATTTAACATCTCCGTCAATCGCAAGCGCCGGAGTAATCATTACACCCATATCGAGAATTTCATCAATGTCTGTTACCTTTACAACCTCAGCATCTGATCCCATTGCTTTAACCGCTTCTATCACAGAAGCCTCAAGCATTTTGCATTTTGCACAGCCGCTTCCAAGTACCTGTAATTTCATATTATCTCCTGAAAATTAATAGTTTCATTGTTTCCTTATTAAGAAACTTTGCAGCAAAAAAGTCAATAGCCCATAGGCTTCATATTGACAAAGTTTCTAGAATTTGAAACCTTATAGGTATGATCAGTAAAGAAGAAATGGAGCATGCCGAATGGCGGGCACATATGTTTAAAGCATTATCACATCCGATGAGAATATACTTCCTGCAGAAACTCAAGGAGAAGCCGTGGTGTGTATGCGAACTGGCAGAAGAGGCAGGAATACCCAAATCTGCGGCATCAAAGCATCTTTCACAGCTTAAGGATGCAGGGCTTGTTGATGATGAGAAATCAGGAACAAGGGTTGAATACAGGATCACAGCACCCTGCGTACTTGATCTGGCTGCATGCGCAGAAGGCACAGTACTATCGAACCGGCGCAAACAGCTGGGCCTGTAGGAGACACCATGCCAATCTATGAATATAAATGCATTAAATGCGGCAGTGACATTGAACTTTTAGTGAACTCTGATACAGAAATAAAATGCGAAAATTGCGGGAGTACTGAACTGACTAAGAAATTCAGCACATTCGGATTCTCAACCGGCTCGGCAAAACCGGACTGTGCATCAGGCTGTGGCGGAGGTTATCAGCGGGGCTGCTGCGGTTCAGGAATGTGCGGCGGACATTAAGACCGCCGCGTAGGGAAATTTATTGTTTTTCATAATATGAAAATAATAGCCTGTTTTGATTTCCTTCAGCTATGATTTTACTTTTTACATAGTAGGTCTCTGAATTGTACGTGTAGGTCCATTCGGTCCCTGCATAAGAAAAGTCATCATAATTTGCATAATAAGAGTTACTCTCATATAGTTCGCCTGTGGGGTAATAAATGGATCCTGAGTAATCCAGGCGGCCTGAATAGGAGTCAAACTCCAGAACATAATCTCGATATTCTGAATATCTGTATAAACCGGCACTTCCCATCGCATAGAATGGACCTTCGAGGTCTTTTGTCCAAACTCCTATCAGTTCATCGGAATTTCCCGTATATGAAGCCTCCGCAAGAATATCCCCGTTCACATAAAAAGAAGGATATTCCCATTTAACAAGGTACCCTTCACCTGCGTCTATTAGTGCTCCGTTACTGTATAATTTCTCAGCTGTTTCAATCATCACCCCGCCGCTGAATTTGAAGGTTCCGGACTCCACAAGAACATAACGGGAACTGTCTGTATCATAGTAATAGATTTCGTAATTATTACCGTTAAAAATCCGTTTTGTACCGGAAAAGGCACTCAATGCACTCGGAACAGAAACCAGCCAGGTTCCCTGCACAGCCTCTTCCAGCGCAGCATCTGTTGCACCAAACCATTCACAACCGCTGACTGCAGCAATCAGAGCAATGACTGCTGCAATTTTGATTTTTAATTTCATTTTTTCTCCTCAAATTTACTTTTATATAAATAAAATCGATCTCCCGCGATTCAAACATGAGCACAAAATTTATAAACAACTTTTTGGTTTACATAAAGTATGAAGCAAACTACAATTGAAGTAATACTTAAATTGGAGGATTATGGAATGAAAAAAACTATCATTTCAGTACTCATCTGCATCCTGATGGTATTCGCAGGCACAACCGTATTCGCAGGCGGAAGTCAGGAAGGCGCTTCAACAGACAGCTCAGCAAAAGCTGAACAGCTTAAGGTTGTTCTGTATCTAAACGGAACACTCGGCGACAAATCCTTTTTTGACTCTGCATCAGACGGTGTAAAAAGAGCTGAAAAGGATCTCGGAATCAGAGCTAAGGTAATTGAGGGCGGTTACGACGCTTCAAGATGGGAACCGGATATTACTCAGCTTTGTGAAGGTGACTGGGACATAATCATTGCAGGAACCTGGCAGACTCAGGAAATTCTTGAAAAGCTGGCTCCCCAGCATCCGGACAAAAAGTTTTTTACATACGACACAACAGTAACCTATAGCAACGGAAACCTCGGCAACGTATACTCAATCATGTATATGCAGAATGAGGCATCTTTCCTCGTAGGAGCTCTTGGAGCAATGATTACTGAATCAGCGATGCCTAAAGCAAATAAAGACAAGACAATCGGCTTCCTCGGCGGTATGGATATTGACGTTATCAACGACTTCAAAATCGGATACATGGAAGGCGCTGCCTACATTGACCCTGCAATCGACGTTAAAGTTGCATATGCAGGAGCATGGAATGACCCTGCAAAGGGTAAAGAGCTTACCCTCGCATTCTTTGACCAGGGCGCAGATATTTCTTTTAACGTAGCAGGAGAAACCGGACTTGGCGGACTCGATGCTGCAAAAGAAAGAAGCAAATACACCTTCGGTGTAGATTCTGACCAGTATGCACTTTTTGCAGAAAGCGATCCTGAAAAGGCTGCAAATATCATCACTTCAATGCTTAAAAATGTTGGTAACTCTCTTTACAGAGGAATCAAGATGCATCAGGAAGGAACACTTGTTTACGGCGAAGCTGAATACCTCGGTATTGCCGAAGGCGGTGTAGGTATTGCCAAAAATGAAAACTACCTCAAGGTAGTACCCAAAGAATTCCAGGCAAAGATTGATGAAATTGAACAGAAAATTCTTGCCGGAGAAATCAAGGTTTCATCCGCTTTCTAATTTAACTAATACATATGCCCGGAACAGCGCAGCCTGTTCCGGGTTTCTTTTACATCAGCGTACCCCACTATCATTTAAGGGGTCTTACTTCCTAATAAAAGAGGAAATATGAAAAACAACATCCTGGAGATAAAAGATATTTTCAAGGTTTATCCCGACGGGGTTATAGCAAACCGGAATGTATCTATGGATGTGCAGGAAAACAGCATCCATGCCCTCGTAGGTGAAAACGGTGCCGGTAAAAGCACCCTTATGAAAGTCCTTTTCGGTATTACTCCGTATCAGGACGGAAGTATCACATACAAGGGGAAAAAGGTAAGCTTCTCCAATCCGCGTGACGCTATAGCCGCCGGAATAGGAATGGTGCACCAGCACCTGATGCTTGCTCCCGATCTAACGGTCGCGGAAAATCTGGTTCTCGGCATGGAGCCGAAAAAGGGAAAACTCTTTCTTGATTCCCAGTCAGCAGTCAAAGTCTGCAAAGAGGCAGCAGAGAAATACGGCCTTGCCGTTCCCGCAGAAAAGAAGATAAAGGACCTGGCCATCGGCGTTAGACAGAGGGTGGAAATTCTTAAAGCCCTTGCAAGGAATGCAGAGATACTGATTCTTGATGAGCCGACAGCAGTCCTGACTCCCCAGGAAACTGACGTTCTTTTTAAAACCCTTGACGGGCTCAAGGCTGCTGGAAAAACCATAATCTTTATCACTCACAAGCTTTCCGAGGTAACCCGTGTGGCCGACCGTATAACTGTCATGCGTGATGCAAAGGCTATTGTTACAAGGGATATGGAAGGCCTTGATGAGGAAAAAATAGCCTCATTGATGGTCGGCCGTGAAATAAATACCGAGAGAATTCCGGCTCCCGACAAGATCGGTAAAACAAAGCTTGCAGTCAGAGGCCTGAAATATACAGACGAAGACAATGTGGAAATCCTGAAAGGTATAGATTTTGATATCCGGGCAGGAGAAATTCTTGGCCTTGCCGGAGTTGAAGGAAACGGACAGTCAGAACTTGCCGAAATCATAGCCGGCCTTCTTGAACCGGATTCCGGCTCGGTAACACTTGACGGGGTTTCACTCCTAAAGAAAACACCGAGACAGGTACGCGAACAGGGTATCGCCCATATACCCGAAGACCGAATGGAAAACGGGGTTGCCGAAGTAACATCTGTTGAAGAAAACCTTATAGTTGACAGATACTACATGGAAAAATACAGTTCAAAGGGTAAACTGAACTGGAAATATATAGCCCAGCAGAGCAAGGACCTGATAAAGCAGTTCAACATTCTTACAAAGAACTCAAAAACAAGTGTCGGCTCGCTTTCAGGCGGTAACATTCAGAAAGTTGTAGTTGCAAGAGAACTTACTTCAAACCCGGAGGTGATAATCGCATCACAGCCTACCAGGGGTGTTGATATAGGCTCGGAAGAACTTATTCACAACCTGCTGAAAAAAGCCAGGGATGAAGGCAAAGCCATCTTCCTGATATCTGCAGACCTTGATGAAGTTCTTAAACTTTCAAACAGGGTAATTGCAATATACAACGGACAGATCACCGGACATTTCAAGGATGCTTCAAAAATCAACGATGTAGACCTTGGCCCCTATATGCTTGGAGTAAAAAAAGAGGAGGCGGCAAGTGGAAAAATGGATTCTTAAATATTTTACGCTTATCCGCGTAATGATCGCCCTTATCATCGGTGTGGTTGTAACAATACTGATGATCTACCTGATAAGTGAATATCCCGGAGAGTCGCTGAAGTACTTCTTTACCGGACCGATAGCTTCCAAGGGAAGACTTTTCAATATATTTGAAATGGCCGCACCGATGATATTCTGCGGTGTTGCCATTGCAGTATCATTTCAGGCCGACCAGTTCAACTTGGGCGCCGAAGGTTCATTTATAATTGCAGCGGCAGTCGGAACAGCCTTTGCTGTTTCAACCAGCATGCCCGCAGTTCTTCACATACCTCTGGTTCTAATAGTAGCCGGTGTAACGGGTGCTGTATGGAGCCTGATTCCGGGTATCCTGAAGGCCAAATGGAACGCCAGCGAACTTGTATCATCGCTTATGATGAACTACGTCGCATTTTACTTCAGTCTATATCTGATCAACTCTCACTTCCGGGACAAGGATGCAGGGTTCCTGGTATCACTGAGGCTTCCGGAAACAGCACTTTTTGCACAGTTTCTGCCGGGAACAAGAATGCACTTCGGCATTATTCTGGCACTGATTATCGCCCTGGTCGCCTATTACTTTCTCTATCATACAACAAGCGGTTACGAGTTCAGGCAGACAGGCTACAATAAAAACTTCGCCCGCTTCGGCGGTATCAACATTGTAAAGGTAATTATCCTCTCACAGGTCCTGCTCGGTTTCATTTCGGGAATCGGGGGAATGAGCGAGGTAATGGGTATACACGGACGCTTTCTGTGGCAGAACCAGCCCGGCTACGGATGGGACGGAATTATCGTTGCCATCATCGGCCGAAGCCATCCAATCCTGATTATTTTTTCATCACTGCTTCTGGCCTATCTCCGCGTCGGAGGACAGGTGCTGAACCTGATGGGCGATGTACCGGCAGAGCTTGTGAACGTAATCCAGTCTCTGATAATACTTCTGATCACAGCAGAAGCCTTCCTTGGACAGTGGAAGTACCGAATTACAAGACGTCAGGCTGAACGCGAGGAGGCTGCAAAATGAATGAACTTCTGAAAAGCTTTTTCTCGGTAAACTTCGGCTTTGCAATCCTGCGGGTCATGACCCCGCTTCTTTTTCCGGCTTTGGGAATTGCTGTCAGCACAATGGCCGGTTCACAAAACATCGCCATGGAAGGAGCCATGCTAATAGCGGCCTTCTTCGGGGTAATAGTAGGTGCATTCACAGGAAGCCTCTGGCTTGCCCTTTTGGCAGGAATTGCCGCAGGTGTACTTCTGTGCCTGATTCTTGCATATTTTCACCTGAAGCTAAAGGCTGATATTTTTCTTTCCGCAGTAGCACTCAATATGTTCGCATCTGGAATTACAATCTTCCTACTTTATATGTTCACAGGTGATAAAGGTTCAACTTCATCCCTAAAAAGCCTTGTTTTTCCGAATGTAGAAATTCCGCTGATAAACAAAATTCCTGTTCTGGGAGAAATAATCAGCGGACACAATATACTCACCTACCTGGCGCTTATTTCGGTCTTTCTGTTCTACATTCTTATGTTCAAAACTCCTCTGGGACTGCGGATACGGGCTGTAGGCCAGAATCCGAATGCCGCCGAATCGGTAGGAATTAACGTCAACAGAACAAAAACCTACGCTTTAATGCTTTCGGGAATGTTCGCCGCCTTCGGAGGACTCTATCTTTCAATGGGTTATGTCTCATGGTTCAGTCGCGACATGACAGCAGGACGCGGATTTATAGCAATTGCAGCGGCAACACTCGGAGGAATGATGCCTGTCGGAACAATGATTTCCTCACTGTTTTTTGCCCTTGTATCTGCTGTTGCAATCTACATTGCATCGCTGAACATCCCCTCAGAACTAATACAGCTGATTCCATACCTGATAACAGTTGTAGCTCTCGCCGTTTTCTCTGGACGTGCAATAAAAAAGAAAAAAGAAGCGGCAGCCGAAGAAGTAAAAGAAAAGCCCGGCACGAACACCGGACAAACGCCTGAAGGAGCAAACTGATGAGCACAAAAATCATACTTGACTGTGATCCCGGGCATGATGACATGATGGCAATAATGCTTGCCGCAGCCAGCCCGGAACTTGAAATCCTGGGAATAACCACAGTAGCTGGAAACCAGACAGGAGAAAAAACTTTTGAAAATGCCAGAAGGGTTCTTACTCTGATAGATCGGCATGACATCCCTCTTGCACGCGGAGCAGACCGGCCGATAATCAGAGAACTTATCACGGCGCCGCAGATTCACGGAACATCCGGACTTGACGGTGCTGAACTTCCAAACCCCGATGCGCCCTTTCTTGACTGCCATGCTGTTGATTTCATAGTCGACACCGTAAAGGCATCGGCAGAGAAGGTCACGCTGGTTCCGACCGGGCCGCTTACTAACATAGGACTGGCCTTCATCAAGGCTCCGGAAATTAAAAAGAACGTAAAGGAAGTTGTCCTTATGGGCGGCGCAGTATACGACAGCAACATGACGCCCGGTGCCGAGTTCAACATCTTTGTTGATCCTGAAGCCGCCCGCGAAGTATTCCTTTCCGGCCTGCCGGTCACCATGGTCGGACTTGATGTAACAAACAAGTCACTGATGAGTTTTGCCCAGACAGAAGAGATAAGCAGCTGGGGCGGAAAGATTTCATCAGTAGTCGGCCCGCTTATGAAGTTTTTTGCCCAGGCAAACCTGAACTACTTCGGAATTGAAGGCGCGCCCATTCATGATGCTCTTACCGTAGCTACAATCATCAATCCTAAGGTTGTTGAATTTGAAACCATGTTTGTTGATATTGAAACACAGGGAGAACTGACAAGGGGCCAGACTGTTGCCGATGTCTACGGAGTAACCGGAAAGACCCCCAACTGCAAGGTAGCCATGAAGGTAGATAACGATCTGTTCATGTCCATCATGATGGATGCGGTCAGGAAACTCGATAAAAAACTCGCAGGCTGAATATGAAAATTTCAAATACAGTAACTGAAATCCGGAATGTAAGAATTCCGGATTTTTTTGATCTTAGCATTTCAAAAAGGATGACCGTCAAAATCGACAATGGCAACATCATATCGGTTGATCCGTTTTCAGCAGGTTCCAATACGAAAATAGATACCGGAGACAGTATAATCGACGGCCGCGGCATGGTGCTAATCCCCGGAATGGTCAACATGCATGCTCATACAGCTATGACCCTGCTCAGGGGAACCGCTGAAGACTGCAGCAGCGCGGACTGGTTTAACAAGCATATCTGGATCTATGAGCAGAGTCTTACTCCCGATGACGTATACACCGGAACGCTTTTAGGCGGGGCCGAAATGCTCTTGAACGGAATTACTACCGTTGCCGATCATTACTTCGCAATGGACAGGGCCTGGCAGGCATATGATAAGCTTGGAATGCGGGCCGATCTGTGCTGGGCTGTTTTCGGCCTGGGAGATCAGGTTGAAGCCAAGCTCGAAAAAGCCATTGCTTTCAATTCCGCCTACCGCGGCAAGTCACCGCTGATTAATATATCAATGGGACCGCACTCACCCTATCTCTGTCCTGATGATTTTCTGAAACGTATTGCCGGGATTGCAGCTGATGAAAAAATGAAGCTGCATATCCATGTATCAGAGGAAGAGGCTCAGGTAACGGCTTCAATTAATGCACATGGCAAAACGCCGATAGAGGTTCTTCGTGATACGGGAATACTTCGGCCGTGTAGAACTGCCAGTTCTGCTGCAAGCTCAGAATTGGGGAAGGCTGCCGGCAGTGCATCCATTGACGATCTGCCGACCATACTTGCCCATGCCTATTACGCAACCGACAGCGATTTGAAAATACTGGCGGAAAGCAGCTGCATATCAGCCCACTGCCCCAAGACCTACCTGCGTTTCGGAGATTCTCACAACTTCCTGCCCAGGACTCTTGAGGCGGGAGCAGCAGTTGCACTGGGAACCGACGGGGCTGCGAGCAACTCAACAATGAACCTCTATGAAGCGGCAAGGCTTGCAGCTCTTATGGGTAAAAGCTCGGCGGGCAATGCAGAGAAGGCAGGCTTAGGTGAAGTTCTGCCGCTGCTGTTCAGCGGAGGAAGAGCTCTGGGACTGCCGAACTATGGAAAGATAGTTCCTGGCGCCCCTGCCGACCTTGTCCTGATTGATACAGAAACTCCCTCGATGTTTCCGGGAAACAACCTCTTTGCAGACATACTCTACAGCATGGACGGTAGAAATATTCACAGCGTAATAGTTAACGGCAGAATGGTAGTCGAGGACGGAAAACTTCTGACCGCTGATTACAGAGGGCTTCTTACTGAAGCAAAAAAAATATCGGCAAGACTGCTTGCAACAAAAGCCGACAAGCCTATGCAGGAGTATTGAAAGCTGATAATGCAAGTCCCGGTATCGGCTTATATAACTTTGGTATCAATCTATCGCGTCCCTCTAAAGAATTCTTTTAGCGTATTTTGACTGCAACAGAATCCTTCCCGTCAGCGGTCTCTGCCTCCAGAATGTAGGTTCCAGGTTTCACAGGGAGAAACCAGCGGAGGGGAAGCTGTCCCTCTGTTACCTGTTTTCCATTTACAGAAAGAACAGCTGCACCCCTGCCCTGAACTTCCACCGGCACGGCCTGCCCGCCGGCCGGAAGGGTGCTGTCGTAAAAGAAGACCGAACCATCCGCCGGAGCTGTAATGGAAAGCCCTGTGCCACTGGCGTCTGTCTTAAAATCAATCCCGTACATCTGTGCCCAGCTGCTGTATTCCGGCGGATAAACTATACTGCTCATACCACCCTCATTCCGGTGGAAACTGCAGGGTTCTGGCTCTTCACCAATACGGAACCACTCAGACATCGAAGACGGGCAGGCTTCAGTTACTGCTCCGCCTGAAATAGGACAAACTTCAACCATGTGAAGACCGGCAGGCTGCGGAAATTTTTCACCCCTCTGAAGCCTGCCCAGTACCTCGGTAACAGCCTCTGCCGGAAGGCCGCTGCCCGGACTGCCGATAACTGTCTCGCCGGAGAAATTACCCATCCATATCCCGCAGACAACCGAAGGTGTTGCACCCACGGCCCAGATATTATTGAACTGGTTGGAGGTTCCGGTTTTAAGCATTGCGTCAAAGCCCTCGGTTCCCATACCGCGGCGGCCGAAGGCTAGAATGCGGGAAACATTGTCCGAGAGAATATCACGAATCAAAAACATGGTATCAGCGCTGAAAATCCTGTCCCCGCCTACAACCTCAGTCTGAACCGAACCGGAGCCTGAAACCAGATAATCTGACTGCCAGTGAACTGCTGCCGGAATTCCGTTTCCGGGAAAAACGGAGTATGCCTGCACAAGTTCAAAAAGAGAAACCTCTGCATTCCCCAGGGCTATCCCCACACCCAGACTGTTCCGCTGAGACTTCAGTGATTCAAAGCCCAGCCTAATCAGAAGATCTGCAAATACACTGACACCCAGTTTTTCGGCAATATATACCGCCGGTATATTCAGAGATGATGAAAGCGCTGTCCGCAGTCTCACAGGACCGTTGAACCTCTGGTTGTAGTTCTGGGGTATGTAGACCTCTTCACTACCGAAGGTCATAGGGATATCAGGCAGTACAGAAGCCGCCGTGAAACCTGATTCGAGAGCCAGCGAATATAGAAAGGGTTTCAGTGTTGAGCCCGGCTGCCTTTGAATCCGGACTCCGTCAATCTGGCCGGATAGACTGTCGTTGTAAAAATCAGTAGATCCAACCCAGGCAAGAACGCCTCCGCTATGGGCATCAACTATCAGGCCGGCACCGTTACTTATACGGAAATGCCCGGCAGTTTCCACCCTGGCGTTAAGCGCCGACTGGAGAATATGCTGGGTTTCAAGGTTCAGCGTAGTCCGTACCGGAAGCCCGGGCATATAAAAATCCGGAGTTAATTGAGACTGCACCCAGTTAACAAAATGGGGAGCCTCATTCGGCCAGCAGGCTTCGGAATCAGCAGCACCTACAGCAGCCGACCGAAGCCGGTCTTCAGATATTTCGTATGGCAGCTGCAGACTAAGTGCCAATGCAGCCTTAACAGCTTCATCCGGATGGGCGGAGGGGCTGTAGAGCTCCGGACGGCGGGGAATTACAGCAAGCAGAAGCGCCTGCTCTGGTGAAAGATTTTTAACTTCCGTACCAAAGTAATGTCTTGCCGCAGCAGCTGCTCCTTCGACATTATGTCCGAATGGAAGCGATGCCAGCCATATTTCAAGAAGTTCCTGCTTTGAATATCGCGCCTCCAGCCTCAGTGCACCGTAGGCTTCTGTAAGTTTACTGTGAAGATTTACATCCCCGGCTTCGGCCTCCGCCATTCCGGCAAGCTGCATCGGAATTGTTGAGGCTCCCGAGACAATACGTCCGGCATCAGCATTCTGTTTTGCTGCACGCAGTATCGCCATAACATCTACTCCGGGATGATAAAAAAAGCGGTGATCTTCAGCAGCAATAAAGATATCGACAAGGTAGTCAGGATAATCTTCAAGCGGTTTGTAGATTCGTCGAAGACCATTATCAAGCGGAATCACCCGCAGCTCAGCACCCTGAACATCAGTCAGCACCGGACTGTAGGGTCTTTGTGAAAACGAATCCCACTGCGGATATGGAGTAAACTTGAGCAGCAGCCATCCGGTTAGAAACAGGAGGAGGGCTGCTGCAGGAAAAACAATGATGCGTTTTTTTACCATAGAGACTTACTGTATAATAAACAGACCGCCGCCGGTTCGTCCGAAAACCTCCTGCTCAAGCATCAGAGAAGCCTGAGCAGGAGGTACAGGGTAAAGCCCCGGTGTAGTGGCCTTGAACAGAAACGAAACCCGTCGTTCTCCTTTATAGAAATATTCCCACTGATAAATCATTTCATTATCATAGACAAGCATCTCAGGGCGGTAATAGTGCATCCACCATCCGCCGTATTCAAAGTTGATTGTGCCTTCTGCGATAAAACTCTGCTGATCACCGTATACAGTTTCCCTGGTCCATTCTTCTGAATTAACACCGCCTTCAGCAGTATAGCTTGAGCTTGTCACAAAGGTTGAATCAATTATATCCGCTCCCGATGGAACAGGAACTGACAGAGTAAGAAAGCTGCGGTCACGATCAGAGCTGATGAAGGCTCTGCACCGGTAAGTTTCACCAAGCACTATGCTGTCTGCAGAGACTTCTTCACCATCCAGGGTTTCAATAACCGTGTACACGGACAGACCTTCATCCCGCGGCTGTACAATTTCTGAGGGCAGAGCATACTCTATCGTTGAAGTGTAATAAAGCTTACCCCTTCCTTCCTTCTCAAATCGCATAACATAGGGTTTATTTTTTTCCAGAACTCCAAGTTCGGGACCATTTAAGGAGAGTTCTTTAACAAAGGGATTTTCAGAAATTCCTTCGAAGGATTCAGAAGCAACAGCTGTTTCTGAGATTTTAACTGAAGCGGTAAAATCGGTATCTTCACCGCTCTCATCCTTATAGGCTGTACCGAAGGTTGATGCTGCAGCTTCGCAGTCAGGGTAGCTTAACCATCGTGCTGCCTGAATCCTTCTTCCGATACTTTCAGAAAGGCGGCTAATCATATCATCTGACTCTTCCATCAGCACCGCAACCTTGAGTATAAGAGACAGCTGTTCTATCTCCGAATCAAAATATCCGGCAGCCTCATAGGTTTCTTCAAGATCAATGCTTTGGGTGCTTATTGCAAGAAAGTTCTTCATCCTTCCCCAGAGTTCTTCAGCCTTTGTCTTGCTGCCCTGTGCAAGTTCGGCAATTGCCAGGTAGCTGTAGCCTGAAAGACCGAGGCTGTCTCCGTAGCCTTCAAGGGCCCTTACAGAATCAGGAACAGGACGGCCGGCTTCAGCAAGCTCTGCAGCTGCCCGTGTTCTGAAATATAGCGGTATCTTCTCATTTTTTGCCAGCTCGGAAAGGTATTTATATAATTTGCCCTGATCCAGACTTTCAGGAATAACAGAAGTATAGCCCTTTGTCTTTGCTAGGTTAAGCAGTCCTGCCGCCTGAACAGAAGCTCTCGGAGAACTTGAGATTCCGCCGGAGGTCATCCGTATTCCGCCGTCCGACCACTGGTAATTGGCAACACGTGTAAAATACGCTTTTGAACGCCCCTCAGGATCTATTGCTGATTCAGGGAGCAGTTTAGTCACAGCATTTCCGAAAAGCAGCCCGGGAAGAGCCCTGTATCCATATGGAAGAAGGAAGGAGGTTCCTGACAGCCTGTAGTCGGCAAGCAGACCAAGAGGTTCGCGTATTAGCGGCATCCGGGTTGAATCGAGCTGGAAGGAAAGTCCCCCGAAATCCTGCTGTACTGCGGAAGGAAGAACCAGAGCTTCCTCAAAGAAGCTGTCGGTGCTTCCGATTGTTGTAAACGCCTCTTTCACCAGAGGAGTTTCTATCTCCAGCTTCTGCACAAGTTCTTCGTTGAGGACCTCGGAGTTTACAGTAAACACAAGTTCAGCAGTTCCAGTCTGTTCAGCCATCAAAAGCCAGGTCAGTTCGTAAGAGGACTCTGCCGGAACGGTCACTTTCTTTTCCTTAGCATCACCAACTGAAATTCCGTCGGCCTTAATGGAAACTGTCATTTTATGAGCCTCGGAATCAAGATTCTGAAGAATCAGGCCGCCTATCGTAGTATCCCGGTACCGGAGTTTCCGCGGCAGGGCGGTTCTGACATTTATCGGATTCTGTACCAGAAATTCCGATTCCGAGAAGCCGATATCTGCATTTTCAAGGGCGATGGCAGTTGCCCTGTAGGTCGTAAGCGTATCCGGAAGCTCAAAACTGACACGGGCCTCACCATTTGAGTCGGTCTTCAGAAAGGGTTCAAAGACAGCAAGCGGGACAAAATCCTCACGACGGTTCAGTTTATCCCCGTCTCCGCCTTGCAGTTCCGAAACATCGTAGGTTACAGGATCAAGCAGCAGTCTGCGTGAATCATCGCCCGCTACTGCAAACCTGAAATTATCAGGATCATAAAAATGGGTCAGAGGATTAGGCACATGGTAGTTGATCAGATCAAGAACGCCCCGGTCCACGGCCAGAAAAATCATCTCCGAATCGGCGACAGGCTCTCCGTCCTTTGTGACCCTCAGAACCACATCCATCTTTTCACCCGGCCGGTGAATCTTTTTATCGGGAATAACCTCAATATCAAGTTCTCTGGTAGCTGTGGAAACATTAACTGCAGTAATTCCGAAATAACCCTTGGGTTTTCCCAAATCCGGATCAAAGTAGGATTCAGCAGTTGAGGTTCTTTCCTGCTGAGAGCAGAGGGCAACATAGATTACCGGCACATGATCTTCAGTTATCGGAAGCTCAATAACACCGGTTGAACCTTCAAAACTTATAATTTTTTCTTCGAATATTCCCTCACGCTCGACAGTCATCAGATACTTTCCGTCAGGGAGTGGAGACTGTACAAGGATTCGCGCTGTCTCGCCTACACTGTACAGTGATTTATCAACAATAAGATTTATATCGTCGGCTCCTGAGTTGGCCCATTTTATCCAGGATGCTCCGGTTGCATAGAGCCTTAAATCGGTTACTATCGTCCTGCCCTTTTCATCAACAGCCTTTGAACGAAGAATATATGAGCCGGCCTCTGAGGGCTTAAATTTAACAGTTGATGTTCCCCCGCTGTGTTTTACAATCTGCGTATCAACAACATTCTCAACCAGGGTATAGCGGGTATTTATCCGCCCGTAGACTCCCCGCTGCTGTGCGGTCACCCAGGATCGCTGGATAAGCTCGACTGTAATCTCGGCCTCTGCTGAAACCTCACCGCCTTCCGGGTCTACAAGAATAAACTCGGCGGTCTGCTCGGTATCTTCAGCAACAAAACGCGACCACCAGCCCTTGCTGCCGGATGTAAGTTTGGCGCCTATATAAAAGCTTCCAGGATGAACCAGAACCGATGCCCGGCTTGAAACTTCCTGGCGGTCAATATCTTCAACAGTGGTTTCCAGCACATACCTGAAAGGCTGGCCTTCGATAGTTTCATCGCCGGTTTCCTGTTCTGCACGGACTTCTCCGGAGGCATTAAGTTTTCCGGTTTTATGGGTAAGATTCTGAGTTCCACCTGAATGATCTGGGCCGAAAACCCAGTCGCTGTATTTTTCGCCTTCCGGATGAAACCATGCAGGCTGCCTTGTCCAGAAGTAGCCGTAATCAGCATTAGCCATTGCTCCGCCGGCCAGATAGGAGGCTTTAACAGGAACAGAAACTGTATCACCCTGAATAAACAGCCGCTGTGGAACCTTTGAGCTGACCTCGAAGTTGAGTCTGCGGAAGTTGGCTATCTCAAAGCTCAGCCTGGTCTCTCCTGTACCACCGGCTCTCTTGTAGGCCAGCTGATAGGTTCCGGGTTCGAGGTTTTCAGGCAGGTCTATCTTTCCGTAGAATCCGCCTTCAGTCGTTGTTGAACCGGTGATTTCATTAAAGGGTTTAGCCCGCCATTCCTGCTTTTTTGCAGTAAGCTGAAAATCGCCGATGTAGGATTCGAAGTCGCCGAGCCTGATATCACGATCTATTCCCCGGAAGGTAAGGGTTTCTCCCGGTCTGTAGAGTCCGCGATCTGTAAAAAAGAAGGTAACCGGCTCGGGATCATTTCCGGCCCAGGGTCCGGCTCCTGAATACACACCGAAATGCCAGGCGCTGTGGGTTCCGGACGGCAGAAAGTCAGCCCTGTCTCCGTTAACCGTAACTGTAAGAGGATTGCTGAATCGGGAGTGATAGCGGCTGCTGTAGACATTCTTATTTTCATAACCGACCAGTTCAAAAACAGCGAGCCCGTCAGCATCAGTCTGCATGATTTTATCACTTCCTCCTACTTTGATTGAAACATCGGCACCGGCAACCGGCTCTCCGCCGGTAAGGCTGTTAACCCAGACGAGAATCGTATTGTAAGCGTATCTTACGGTTACACCGAGATCGGTAACCTGAACGACAAGGTTCTGCTTGTAATCATTCTTGTAGCGGCTTGTGCTTGGATTAATGAAGTTCCAGTTCAGCTGTACCGAACCGAAACCGTCTTCATTCAGCCAGGGGCTTAGATCGAGAATTTTATAATTGGCCTCATTTTTACGGCTGTCGGTAAAATCAACCGGAGTCAGCTCAGTTCTTATATTGCTGTAGAGGTTTGAAACCGGTGTAACAGCCATCTGTCCCTCGGAAACATTCTGGTATTCATATATCACCTTAGGGGTAAACTGTGATTCAAGCATTCTGAAGTTGTAGTCGGTATCACGGTAAACGCTGCCGCCCGGAAAATAGGCATAGGGCGAGGCTTCCGGCACATAGACTTCAACAGCCCTGTCGGTTTGAAGCTCCTGGCCGTATATATCTGAAAGCCCGGCCTTAAGAACTACTTCGTAATTTTTGCCGTACTCAACTGGCAGATCGTTTATCCTGATTATATTCTCCCAGATTTCAACCTTGTCAGCCCAGTCTTCAATTGCTCCAAATGACGTACTTATTAAATCAATTGCTCCCGTGCTGTTTACCGGCTGGGACATTTCAATAAAAACAGGGTTAATTGTACCTGTACGGCTTCGGGGAAATGCATAGGAATATGTGCTCTCTGATACAAACCTGAAAGGCTTGAGGGTATGATATTTTCTGAAAACTGCCCCCGGCCTGCCGTTTTTTCCTTCAGCCGAGGCGGCTCCGGCTTCAAGCACAACATTAATATCCGAATCAAAGGGAGGAGCCTCATCGAGCTCCAGCTGAAGAGTTCTTGAAATATAATTTTCATCAAGCTCCTGCTCTTCACTTTCAGGTCTTGAAACCCTGAATGAAAAATCCTTTTGCCCGGATCTGATTTTTATGAAGGATTTTATATATTCTGCATCAACCGGTTCAGTAAATGAAAGTAGAATATTCTGAGAGAAATCCGGGGGAACATTGAAAAAGTCATCCCAGACCCTGTCATATGTTCCCGGACGCATTCCGGCAATGTCCAGGGGCTCAGTCTTAAAAATGAAACTAAAATCTTTTGCAAGCGACTTCTTCCCAAGAGACTGAAGATTACTGCTGACTGTAACCATGTACTCCTGCTGGCTCTGCAGCAGTTCATCCGGTTCGAAACTCAGCGTCCGCGTACCGTACCAGTGGTAGGTTCCCTTAAGTTCAGGAGTAATTGAAAGTCCGTCAAACACAGAGAGCGGCGCGCCGAGTTTTCCGATCGGAACCATTGCATGTGAAAATGTAACATAGATTACCGGTTTCCTGTTTTCACGGGGAAGCTGCCCCTCCGGCCCGAAATCGGTTACATCAAAACTCAGTCCATCATCTTCAATAATAAAATCAGCAGAATCCAGCTCATCTACAGAAAAGTAGTTTACTGTCGTTGCCGATAGATCAAAGCCTTCTCTGGTGTATCCTTCATCAGAAACATCCTCTGACGGTCCGCCAACCAGGTTGGACATATCACGGCCGACAACAGTGCCGTCAAGCCCTGAAAATTCTACAGTTTCGGCATCAACCTGTACAGCCGGCGGTCCTGACTTATCTCCGCATGAAAAGATCAGAATTGAAATAATGATTAAAAGAATGATTTTTTTCATAACAACTCACTTTTTATATTTAGTAGTAGTATACACCGCTGGAGGGCCTCGGTGTTGTATCAAAACTATATACTGCAGAGGCTGAAAAGATAAACCTGTCAGCCGTTTTTAATTCACGGGATGCAGTATCAAACAGCGGGATAATCAGAAAATCCATTTCGCTGAGCAGTTCCAGTGATTTATAGTAATACTCCAGCGAAGGTCCAATGTCTTCAACTTTCTCATCAAAGAAGTATTTCAACCCTGTCTCAGCAGAAAGACCAAGCCATCCCAGAATTCCGGACTGAAAAAAACCAGCCTTGATAAATACCGGAATATTTAGAGAATCCATACCCGGGACATCAAAATAATAATGACCCTCCGCATAACAATTGGCATAATCCTCACCGGCCATAAAGCCTGCACCAAGACCGATATTATTCATACTCCACACAAATCCGCCTCGAAGATTATGACCGAATTTTTCCGTAGCCATAACAGGAATAGTAAGGGTGTAGCCGATATTCAGCTCAAACCAGCCCTCTTCATCACCGGTAAGGTTGGACGGAATACCGTACAAAGAAACCGAAGAGGCTATCAGAATAAGCACGAGAATAATTGACTTTATTTTCATGTAGAAAATTATATCACAGTTTACCGGCTACAGCTTTCATGGAATTGAATTATAGCAGCGATGGTAGAAAGGAATTCACCTCAAATAGTCCCCTACTGACACACTTTACTTGACAATTGCAGTAAGGTTTATTAACTTACAAGTATACCCCCTGGGGGTATCTGGAGGTATGGAAATGAAGATAGTACTTAATTCCATCAGCAGAAAGTGGAAAAATTATCTGGACAGACTCGCAAAGGTTAATGAAGATCTTTATGGAAAAGGACGACTCGACTGCTGCGATCTAAACAGGGAGAATAAATATGAACGAAAATAGCTGCCATATCCTTGCTGAAAATACAGGCGGAACCAGAAAGGCTCATCACTCATATGAGCAGAAAGCGAATATGATTACACGGATGAAAAAAATTGAAGGGCAGATCCGCGGTATTTCCGGAATGATTGAAAAAGACGTCTACTGTGACGATATTCTTCACCAATTCATGGCCGTACAGTCAGCAATTAACGGTGTGAAGATGTCGCTGCTTGAAGCACATATGAAAAGCTGTGTTGTAGAACAGATTCGCGAAGGCAGCGATGAAGTTATTGATGAGCTTTTAGCTACTGTCCGGAAAATGACAAAATAGGGAGTCATTATGGAAATTGTACAACTTAATATTCAGGGTATGACCTGTGCGTCATGCGTAGCCCATGTAGAAAAAGGAATAAAAAGCGGCTCAGGTATTGAGCTGGCTTCGGTTAATCTCGCCACAGAAAAAGCAACAGTCAGCTATGATCCTGATAAAACTAATATAGAGGACATAATAAGGTCTGTATCAGATGCAGGATATGCCGCTGCCCTTCCCGACCCGGGAAGCGACAAGGAAGAAAATGTAAAACAGAAAGAGCTGAATTCTCTTAAAAGAAAAACCATTATTTCGGTAATACTCAGCATTCCGCTTCTTACAGCTATGTTTGCTTCTATACTTAAAATTGAAGCGCTGATGTTTCTGCATAACCCGCTTATTCAGCTGGTTCTTGCAACTCCTGTTCAGTTTTGGATAGGAAAGGAATTCTACAAAGTAGCATGGAAGACCATAAAATCCGGAAGCCCGGGTATGGATGTACTTGTAGTGCTTGGAACTTCAACCGCATATTTATTCAGTATCTTCAACGGTTTTATAGCGTCCCGGATTGGTTTTGAATCTGCCGGCCTGTATTTTGAAGCCTCGGCCATAATTATCACCCTGGTGCTTCTGGGCAGATACCTTGAAATGAAAGCAAAAGGAAAAACCTCCGAGGCAATAAAAAAACTGATGGGGCTCCAGCCTAAAACCGCACATATTGAACGCAATGGAGAGCAGATAGAGGTCCCCATCGATGATGTTATTCCCGGTGATGTCGTTCTGGTCAAACCCGGCGAACGTTTTCCTGTAGACGGAATAATCACTGACGGAAACACAACCGCCGATGAGAGCGTAATAACAGGCGAAAGCATGCCGGTTGAGAAACAGGCCGGGGACAGGGTCGTAAGCGGATCTATCAACGGCTACGGTTCAGTAAAATTCGAAGCGGAGCATGTAGGCAGTGATTCAGTTCTTTCCCGAATGATATCGATAGTAGAGGAAGCACAGGGCTCAAAGGCTCCTATCCAGAAACTGGCAGACAAGGTTGCGGCAGTTTTTGTTCCGATAGTGCTCGGAATAGCAGTTCTTACCTTCATATTGTGGTGGGTAATAAGCGGATCAGTTTTTTCAGCGATAGTACCGGCGGTGGCGGTTCTTGTAATAGCATGCCCCTGTGCGCTGGGCCTTGCTACCCCCACAGCAATTATGGTGGGAACCGGGATAGGTGCTCAGCGGGGAATACTACTTAAAAACGGAGAGGTACTTCAGAACGCCGGGAAAATAACATCAGTTGTATTGGATAAAACCGGAACCATTACCATGGGCAAACCTGCGCTTCAGAAGATTGTCCCGCTCACTGCCGAGACGGATGAAGATTCACTCCTGGCCGCAGCCGCATCTCTGGAAAAGAATTCAGAACACCCGCTTGCTTTGGCCGTAGTTGATGCCGCGGAAAGCAAAAACCTTGCTCTACTGCAGGTCTCAGACTTTAATGCAATTCCGGGAAAGGGAATCAGCGGAAAATTAAACGGTGCAGAATACCTGATAGGAACGACCTCCTTTATGCAGGAAAAAGGAATCAGCACTGAAACATTTCTGTCCCGGAAAACAGAACTTGAGTCAAAGGGCAATACTGTAATAGTGATGTCAGAAAACGGCAGACCATCCGGCCTGCTTGCAATTGCGGACAGTATAAAACCGGAGTCCAGAGAAGGTGTTGCCCGTCTGAAAGAGCTGGGAATTGAAGTATACATGATAACCGGCGACAACCGCATCACTGCTGTGGCGATAGCGGAACAAGCCGGAATTACAAACATTCTTGCAGAAGTCCTGCCGGAACAGAAGGCCGCTGAAGTTAAGAAACTTCAGAACAGCAGGAAAATCGTCACTATGGTCGGAGACGGAATAAACGATGCCCCCGCCCTGGCGACTGCAGACATAGGAATAGCCATGGGGTCCGGTTCGGACATAGCCATGGAGTCAGCGGACATAACTCTTATGAGAGGAGATCTGCGGGAAATTTCAGCTGCCATACTGCTTTCACGTAAAACGATGGCTAAAATCCGTCAGAATCTGTTCTGGGCTTTTTTCTACAACTCGATTGGAATTCCTTTTGCTGCACTCGGATTTCTTAACCCTATAATTGCCGGTGCAGCAATGGCGTTCAGCTCGGTATCAGTAGTATCGAATTCACTCAGTCTGAAGAAATTCAAACTGAAAAAAATAACACCAGTAAAAACAAATGAATCCAGGGAGGATCAAATGACTGAAAAAATTACAGTAGATGGAATGACATGCAACCACTGTAAAATGGCGGTTGAAAAAGCGGCAATGTCTGTCAGCGGAGTAGAATCTGCGGAAGTAGATCTTGAAAAGAAAGAACTTGCATTTAAGGCTGCGGCAGAAAATGCAGCCCTGACAGAGGCTGTAAAGGATGCAGTCAAGCAGGCCGGCTACAGCCCGGTCTGAAAGGAGGTTAAGACAGTACGCAACATAGGGGTGGGAATGATGAACATACCGCATTCATTCCATGTCCATGATACACAGTTCACGGTGCTGTCTTTCAACGGTAGAAAACCGGATCCGGTTTATGCAGGCCCCAAAGACACAATTCTCCTTAATGCCGGCGATACTGCTGTGATTGGCGTAAGCTTCAGGGATTATACCGGTCTGTACATGTATCACTGCCATCTGCTTGAACATGAGGACTCGGGGATGATGGGTCAGTTCATGGTTGAATAGTACCGGATGGTGCCCATCTGCGCATCATCCGGGAAATAATATAGGTCTTTAGCAGTGTTTTTACTTCAGCTTCATTGATGTCACAGAAAATTTCCGGTTCTTGCAGGTATTCCTCGTGCCTGATACGGAATTCATTCGGAGTACACTTCCACCATTCACGGAACTGCCTATAAAAGTATTTCAAATCTGAAAATCCGCAATCACTGGAGATCTGTTCAATTGAATCTTCAGTTGTAAGAAGAAGATGCACTGCGTGAAGACACCTGATATAACCAAGGACCCTGCTGAAACCGTCAAAGCTGCTGTTGCGAAGCAGCTGCGATATGTAGAATTTATTCAGATTCTCGTTCTCGGCAATATCTGACAGTGTTATTTTATTCCGGTAATTTTCCTGACAATAGGATATTATCCTGTTGAAACGCCTGATAGTATCGGGGTTATGGCTGACTGTTTCTTTATTAAAATAATAGTAGTTAAAATAATCAATTAAAAGCTGCAGCATCTCAAGGGCTATTTTTTCAGCTTCCGCCTCATCCATCGTTTTTCCGGAAACAGCCCCGTATGCAGTGAATAGAATCAGCTCTTCAATTCGCTCAAGGGCTTTCCTTTTTACAGGACTGAGATTGGAGGGGTTGCAGGCAAACCATATGTGCCTGAGCTCAGGCCATCGGGAATAAAACGGACTGAGTCTGATGTAAAAGGAAACAATAATATTAGGCTCTTCTGAGTAAAGGTGATGAATGTCCGGCATATCAACGCTGTAAATTTGTCCGACATTTAGCTTTCTGGTCTCGGAACAGTTCTGAATAAAGACCGAACCTTCAAGGCATAATATCAGCTCAAGCGAGTCGGAGTGAAAATGTACATGATAGTGTTCAACAGAATAAATCCTGAATGAAAGCGGACTCCCTTCCGGATATTCTATTTCCTCTTCTTTAATCATATCTGTTCCGCAGTCCTGCGGATCCAGAATATCACAGAATTGATACTTTTATAATCAGCTCTTAAAAAATGAATATCTATACTTGTTTCTGAAAATATAAAAACATACAAGTGAAATAATCAGCGTCAAAAACTCCGCGGTACAGATCGATAACCATATTCCGTCAAATCCCATTACCGCGGTGAACACAAGGCCGAATAGCAGGGTAAAAACAATTGAATGCGAAAACGAAATAATCGAAGAAATCAAACCGTTTCCATATGCGGTAAAAAATCCCGAGGCATAAATGTTCACGCCGCCGAAAAGCAGCCCCGCGGCAAGAAAACGCATTCCGGTTACCGCAATCCGGAAAACTTCGCTGTCATTTGATTCATAAATTGAAACAAGATTCTCAGCAAAGATAAAGGTTAAGCCGGCAATTACAACAGAACTTACAAGCAGCAGGTTTTTGGACCATCTGTGAATTGTATTTACTATCTTAAATTCCGAGGCACCATAGTAGTAGCTTATAAGAGGACTGGCTCCGGAGATATAACCGAAGTAAAGTGAGATGAGCAGAAAATTCACTGTCATGATTATACCTATTGCAGCAACCCCCGCTTCTCCTACGTAATGAAGGGCCAGCAGATTGAATACAAAGGCAACCAGCCCGGCAGAACTTTCAGAGACAAGCTCGGACGAACCGTTAACCAGAGAATCTCTGACAAATTTACCGTCCCACTGCGGTTTTACAAATTTAATGGTCTTGTTATGGCGCAGAAAATACCAGACACCTAAAACAGCTTTCACAACAAGCCAGGCAAGCGTAGCAATAGCGGGGGCTTCAATACCCCAGCCGAGCTTACCCATCAGCAGGAAATCAAGACCGACAAGGGCAACCCCTCCTGCCGCATTCTGAAGAAGCGTAAATCTGGGGCTGCCGTCAACCCTGATAAAAAAGCCGAGGATTACTCCCAGAAATGCAAAGGGTGTTCCGATATTTGCTATCATCAGATAGGTTCTGCTGTTTTCACGCAGCAGTCCGGTTGCCCCGAGAAGATTCAGAATCTGCTCCATAAACACGTAGACAACCAGTGTATACAGCAGGCCGATGCCAAGAGCAACAAGACATATCAGGGTAAAGCGGCTATTGGCCTTTTCTGTTTTTCCTTCGCCAAGAAGAATAGCTATGAGAGCGGAGGCTCCGGCTGCAGGCATTACGGACAAGCCCCATATCAGCGACTCCACCGGGTAGCAGAGATTCAAAGCGGCAAAGGCATTTATCCCCAGGAAATTGGCAATGAGAATACCGTCAATGATATAATTGATGGACATGAAAACCATCTGGATAATGGACGGGAAAATAAATCTGTAGAATGGTTTGAGGTGAACACCTTCTTTAAATATATCCTGCATAATAACAGGAAGAATGTTAGCTTTTTCAACCCGGAATTTCCATGGCTGATTTGAATAAGATTCCGTCTAAGAGATATTCAAAACAGCCATGATTTAAACAAAAACCTTCTTCATATCCTCAACGATAGAACCGTCGATCTCATTTCTGGCAACACATTCATCAAGGATCCCGAAAGACTTCTCATTTGAGAATCCCTGCTTGTAGGGCCTGTCTTCGGATAGCGCCTGATAGATATCCAGACATGCCATAAACCTTGCTTCAAATGACAGTTCATCTGCAGATTTGCCTATCGGATATCCTTTTCCGTTCAACTTTTCATGATGATCGGAAGCCCAGTCGGTGATATCCTCCCAGCCGGAGATCTGCTGAAGTGCAATCCTGGTGTAATAAGTATGTGTCTTTATCACATCAAATTCTTCAGGAGTCAGCTTTCCGTTCTTTTCAAGAATCCTGTTCGGCACCGCCAGTTTTCCGATATCATGAAGATTAGCTGCGATAAGCATCTTAATAGTTTTTTCTCTGTCAAACTTATAATACTCACACATCGCAGCAACCTTATCGGTGAGCTGAGAGGAATGATTCCTGGTAAAGGGTGATTTTGCATCAACGATATTTGAAAAAGGCTGAGTCATTTCAAGTATCTCTTCTCCTGATGCGGAGATCATCTTTTCCGGCAGTTCCGCGTTTATTCCGGACAGAACATTTGCATCATCCAGAGTCTGAAACATATTGCAGCTGCTTAATGAGAGAAGTCCGGCCTCTGCAATTTCCGGAGAAAAAATCCTGCCCTTTTCTTTTTCCAACAGCTTATTGGGTGCGTCCATCCCGGAAGATTTATTAAACAGCTCCATATCAACCCTGTCGCTTATGGTTATAATGCTTGAGAAAAGCGGAACGGTATCTGCGCCGTAATAGCCCTTGCCGTCATAGCGTTCGTGGTGATACAGAATAACATCAGATTGCCCGGACAGAAACGGAATGCCTGAGACAAGATCGGCTCCGGCCTTACAGTGATCAGGAAATACTTCAATGTCAGGATTTTTCTGCTTTTCCATTTTCTGGATCAGCACCGCCATCGATGCACCTAGATCATGCAGCAGAGCCAGGGCACCCAGACTGAAACGCTCATCCTCATCAAGCCCCATTTCACTGCCCAGCTTCAAAGCAAAAAGTGCAACCCTTTTACAGTGATTAGTAGGTCTGGAATGCATTTCCACCTCCAGAAAGTCCAGAAGCGAGGAAAGAGAGATGAAATATTCCTTAAGTGAAAGTTGCATAACAGCTCCTATATTGTATCGGGCATCAGTATTTTATTCGGTTTAAGATGAAACATTTCAACTTCAGGACTTAGAAAGAATGAAGCTTCCCAGGGGTTCTTATCTACAAACCTCGACTGAATCTCTTCAAAGACAGGATTACTGTTAGACACTGTGTAAGCATCTGCCTCCACAATTGTGTAATTCCAGTCATAGGCTTTTTCAAATACAAAATCCGACCTGTGATCAATCGCAAAACAGCATCTGTTATCCCGGTGGATTACCGAAGACTTAAACAGGCTTTTCAGGGTGATCAGAAAAATATCATCACATTCGGTGGAAAGAAAAGCCATTAAGGAAGAGTGAGGATACTCTTTAAGCCGTGTGATTAAAACTCCCAGCTTATTCTCGTACTCTCTTCCGGTCCAGCGAAGTTCAGAATGTTCTATTCCGGATTCCGGTATGGGGTTTGTTTCATTTACAAAATCATATTGAAAATCAGGCGACACATATTTTATGACACAGTCGTTCGAATAGTAGCACATGAATTCTTTCGGAAGGACTTTTATATCATTTCCCTTAATATTTGAAACAATACCCCGGTAGGATGTTCGGTAAACCCGTAAATCTGAATCGTATTCTTCGACTCCGGTCCTGTTATCAAGGTGCAGAGTCACAAACTGACCATCTTTAAATCGATGTCCCTTCGGAAAACGGATCTCGATACTGTTATCCTTATCCAGTTCATATGCTGCTACATAAACAAGAATATCAGCATCGGTATAACCGCTGATAATTGTGATTCCCTTACGGGGTAGAAAAGACTGCAGTGTTTTATTAGTCATTACAGGTAATATTAGTATATTACCTGTAATGTAAGCAACGAAATTATAACTTTTCCTCTATTTGTAAGCCCCGTCGTAGTATTCGGGGTTCATTACTACTGAAAAATGAAAGATGGGTCTATCAACCCTTTTAAGCGACAGGGGCATATGAGGCATACCTGCCGGTATAAATATCAGTGATGACTTGGTAATTGTATGCATCTCCTGAAACTCAGGTGACCCCATATTAGGATCATGAAGTTGCTGGATCAGATATTTCTTTGTATCTGAATTACTCATTTAAACTCCTGTTTAATAAAATATTGGTGATATGGCAATAATAAGAAAGGCACATATTAAAGGCATAACTACAGTATAGGCAAAAACATGTTTATATCCCTTTGCATATGAATCCCCGCTTAAGGTAAAGAAAACTACAACAACTGAATTCCATGACAGAGAATCAAAACCCAGAGCGGCAACAGAGATCAATCTGTGCAGAAGTCCCGGGGCGTATCCCCATGACAGAAAGTCCTGACTGAAAAGATCAAGAATCATTGTCATACTTCCAGACGAAGATCCGGTCATTGCAGAAAGAACAGATGTGGTTGCAATTACCTTTATCAGACCATTAGCCTGAAGATTAAGAAGAGCATCTTTCATTACATCAAAGAAGGGAACTGCGGCTACGGTTCGGGCGACACCGACAACACTGGCAAGCAGCATTCCTATGATAATGTTAATCTTGAATACGTTTATCAGGATAAGCGCAACGGCTATTGGAATAAGCGAAAAGATAACATTCGGCGCTCTTGAATCAAGCTCTTCCTCATTTAATTCCACATCATGCCCTGTATTGAAATCTGCAAGGACAAAATTACCTGCATTGGTTCGAATTACACGTCTTGTATAAAAATAAGCCATCATAAAATATACAACAGTTGCAACAAGACCGACGCCGGCTCCGGCTGTCAGAGTAGTACCAAGGAAGTTTGTAGGAATAATATTCAGGATCTGCAGAGTTCAGGTAAGCATTCCGACTGCAGGAATTGTTCAGATCATTGCTATTCCAGGGAAGAGATACCAGGGAATCCCGATTTTCTTAAACAGACTCTTTCCGATGGGCAGAATAAAAAATACAATTACAAATATACTTACACCGCCGTAAAACAGAAGGGCTGTCACAAGAGTAAGCGCACCCAGGGCTTTTTTATGGCCGGTTTTTGATGCAATTGTATTTGCAATTCTCCAGCCGGCACCTCTGTCTTCAATGATTTTACCAAACAACGAACCGAAACAGAAAAGAAGCAGATACTTTCCTGCGAAACTTGTGAACCCCTCCATATAGGTTCCGGCCCAGACTTCGGCGATATTCAATCCGTTAAAAATTGCGATTACTGCAGTTGCAGCCAGCGTTACAACAAGAAGGTTGATCTTCTTCCAGGCGCCGACTATCAGCAGAAGAAACCCGAACAGGATTCCCAGTCCACTCAAAACAATACTCATTTAATTCTTCTCCTTATCTAAATGATATTCTCGAAGTCATAAATGCAAGTTACATACCAAATCAATTTTTTATTTGAATTATTTATAGAAACCGTTGATTAGGAGAGAAAAATGGGAAAAACAGCTGGTATTTATCAAATTTCAGACTTTATTACACTGAGTTTATTTTATTATGATTTTTACTTGTAGCAATTTTGCAACATTTATTGTAGCATATTTACTACATATGTAGCGATTATACTACAAAACCTAATCATCTAAAGAAGAAGATTCAAGCTTTCGATATATCATGGTCCGGTGAATTCCAAGCAGATTTGCCGCCGCTGAAATTTTACCATTACATGAATCTACTGCAGCTTTTATATAAGTCTGCTCATACGTCTTAACGGCATCCTTAATAAGGAACAAATTCAGTTCCTTTTTTATCAAGCTTTGACTCAACCGTATCTTTTTCCGAGCAATAATCACCCTTAAAATCATAATTCAGTTCTTTTCCGCTGGAAATAATAACAAGCCTTTCAATCAGGTTCCTTAATTCTCTCGCATTACCCGGCCAGCTGTAGTTCATAAAATTAACAAGAAGGTTCTTTGAAAATGCCTTATCAGTCCCGAATTTCGCGTTGAATTCCTTTAAAAACTTATCAGAAAGCTTCAAAATATCTTCCGGCCTCTCCCTCAGCGGCGGTATGGAAACAGGGATAACATTGAGTCTGTAATATAAATCCTCCCTGAAAACCCCGCGAGTGACCATTGAGGCTAGATCTTTATTAGTTGCCGCAACAAGCCTGACATCCGATTTTTTTATCGCAACGCCGCCAAAGCGCTGAAACTCTCCTGTCTCAAGAACCCTCAGCAGTTTAGACTGCAGGTTCAAAGACAGCTCTCCGATTTCATCAAGAAAAAGAGTTCCGTTATCAGCCATCTCAAAGAAGCCCAGTTTCCCTCTTGAATTTGCTCCGGAAAAAGCCCCCTTGTCATACCCGAAAAATTCCGACTCCATCAATTCCTCAGGTATTGCTGCACAGTTAACCGGAATAAAGGGTTCTCTGAATCGGAAGCTGTTTCTGTGAATAAATCTTGCAATAACTTCTTTTTCCGTGCCCGATTCCCCGGTTATCAGAACAGTACTGTCGGTTCTGGCAATCATACCCGCTTCATTTTTTCGCTTTTAAAGACAATCTCATTAGCTCTGGATTAAAGACCATCAAGATAATTGGCGGCACTTTTATATTTTTCCGATTTTGTCTTTTCTTGTTCAATCGCATCCACATATGTATCAACCAGATCCTGATTAATTGTAGTGGTAACAATCAGATTAACGGTATTATCATCATTGAGTACAGGAATACTTGTTGAAAGAACCTTCTTTCCGCTTGGTATTGTTATCAGTTTTGTTACGGTCTGTCCCGTCCTTATAGTCTCCAGAATGGTAGATTGACTGTAAAAACCCTTTTCAACCAGAAGTCTGACATTATAGCCAAGAAGCTCCTCGACGGTACGGTTCATAAAATTTGCGGCCGGAGGGTTGGCAAGAAGAACCCGCCCGGTGTTGTCGGTGCCAATAATCCGTCATACGAATTTTCAATAATCCTTTAAAGCAGTGAATTTTCGAGCTTTTCAGGCAATTGGAAAACTCTTTTTGCATCCTGGTTGGAGATATCACTGCTTTTCATAGGAAATATTATAATTATAATCTCACTATACAGTAAATAGAAATATTGACCCTCGCACACGATCAGGCATAATATGCTGGGATGAAAACATTGATTATTGTAGATGTCCAGAATGACTTCTGCCCTGGAGGAAGTCTTGCTGTTTCTGACGGTGACAAGATTATTCCTGTTATTAACAGGCTGTCAACCAGCAAAATATTCGACTGCGTCGTTGCGACTCAGGACTGGCATCCGGCAGATCATGTGTCATTCGCGACCACCTGGGGATCTGAGCCATATGAAATGAATGAAGAAGCCGGTCAGGTCGTATGGCCGGATCACTGCATAAAGGGGACACGCGGAGCGGAATTCAGACCCTCTGTCAACCTGAATCCTGTCGACTGCATAATCAGAAAGGGAACAAACCCCGATGTTGATTCATATTCTGCATTCTTTGACAACGAAAAGAAAAATGATACAGGACTTTTCGGATTGCTTAAAAGCAAATGTCCTTTAAAAGAACAGCTGGAAATTTACATCTGCGGAATAGCAACCGATGTATGCGTCCTGAACACTGCAGAAGACGCCAGACAGCTGAATGCAGACGGATCAGTTTTTGTTATCAGAGATGCCTGCGCAGGAGTCACAACTGAGGGTGTAAGATCTTCAATATCACAATTGGAATCAGATGGAATAAAAATTATTAATTCATCTGAAATATTAAATATTTAGGAAAGAAATATATGGACGGAAAAGTCAGAGCAAATATAAAGCCGGGAATTAAGGTTGCGATAGTTTTAAAAAAGGATCAGCGCACCGGAAAACTTACCGAGGGAGTGGTTGCCGATCTTCTTACTAAATCACCAAACCACCCTCACGGGATAAAAGTCAGACTTGAAGACGGCCAGGTCGGCCGGGTCCAGAAGATACTTTAAAAAAAGAACATGAAATTCAAAGAAATATTTACTCGCTACACATTTTTTATACTGGGGATTTGGTTACTCTCTCTGGGTTCCGCCCTTTCAGTAAAGGCAAACCTGGGAATATCGACAATATCAACACTCCCGTTTGTACTGAGCCTAACAGAAAAGCTTACTATCGGACAATTCACAATTGTATTCCATTTTGTAATGGTACTGCTGCAGATAATTCTGCTTCGAAAAAGGTTCAAACCAATACACCTTATTCAGCTGCCTGTAGCATTTCTTTTCGGCTACCTTGTAGACTTTTCTATCTATATTACATCATGGCTGACACCTGCAGTATATCATTATCGGTTTATTCTTATGCTTATTAGCTGCGTACTGGCTGCTGTCGGGGTAAGTATGGAGCTTGCTGCCGATGTTATCGTTCTGCCGCCTGAGGGCGCAACCAATGCTATAGCCGATGTTACGAAAATTGAATTCGGGAAGATAAAAATCGGCTTTGATGCCGCGGTAGTTGCGCTAAGCTGTATTTTTTCAATTTATTTTTTCGACACAATACATGGTGTACGAGAAGGAACTCTGGTTGCGGTATTTCTAGTTGGAGGCATCGCCAGAAAAATGCTGCCGTTTATGCAAAAGCTGATAGAAAAAATCCTCACACCAGTACCCGAATACTCCTGACGGTCGCAAGCATATCAAGGTTGCAGCACTTTAGTCCGGACTCTGTACCGTTATGCCTTTCTTCAACAACCATATAATCCGTACCGGCAGGAAGCTGCAGAAGCTGGCCCTTTTTAATCAACGACTGAAGTCGCCTGCTTTTAACAACTTTTTTAAGCGGATACTTCTTTCCGTTTTTATAAAGCAGGTAGGCATCATCAGGAAGCCGTGTTCCGAAGTTCATAATCTGCCAAGTAAGCCTGACAGGCCGGCCGTCATCGTCAAAGGCATCCGGACGCACAAGCTCCACCTCTATAAGCATCCCGGGCAGTATTTCAATATCCTTCCAATATAATCCCATGGAGGCATTATAGTTTTTAAATTAAAGCTTATCTACGATAACCCTATAGCTGAGATCCCAGGCGGAACCGGTTTGAATAAAATACGGCTCACCCGTGTCCGATTCAAGGGTAAACTCAATTTGATCGCTGCTTACAACCGGGCTTACAGGAGCCTCATCAAAATTATAGTATTCAGCTTCAAGTTCATCAGCACCATTCGGATCTATGAGATTCAGACCGATGCCGCACTCGAAATTCTCGTTTGATGAATCCGGATACCAGGCATCAGTCAGCTGAACTGTAATCCGGTAATCACCGGCACCCCATGGCTCCCAGAGTATCCAGTCTTCATTTCTGTCAATAATTGTATGAAGCTCCGAGGTCTGATGTCCAGTATCAATGATATCGCCGGCAGTAACAGGGCCCTGATCAGGTTCAAAAGCGTCATCAGCAAATATGTGTTCTGTGGTTTCCTGTAATTCCACAGTAAGCAGATCCCCGGTGAAACATTCCACTATTCTAAGCGCAACTGCATCGCCAACAGTGCCGGAAAGCCCTTCATCCGAAGTAATTTGGAAGATGCAGATATCCTCATTTATTACAGAATCGTTGTAATATTTTTCCAGACTTAAAGAGGACGCAATCAGCCCAATACCCGTAAAATAATAAGCATAATCCGATCCTAGCACAGACGCACTCTTATCAAGACTAACGGCTACCGAATAGAACTTGTCAATTTCAATATCATTCAGCGTGTATATGTATGCTGATTCTCCCAGGAAAGGCACCGAAACTGAATCGGTCTGCCCTGCCGAGATAGACCTCTGCTCATATTCATCTTCAGGTTGTGGGGGTTCCACTGAATACGCAAATGATTCCACCCTCAAATCAAATACTGCATCACCGTATAACAAACCGCTGTAATCTGAATTTTCATGGTACAGGATAATAAATTTCTGAGCACCGTCGGAAATAAAATAGTACTCAGCCGTATCGCTGTCCCTGTCATAAGAATCATATGGAGTATATTCGCTGTCCCCAATCAGGGGCTCATCATCATATATCTTGATAATCATATCTGAGATATGAAGGCCCTCTGCGACATCAGAGGCGGATTTGAGTGAAACTTTTATATAACCTGTTTGATTTATCTCAGTAACTTGAATCAGCAATGCATTGTTACTGCCGTAACAGATTACTACCCTCTTTTCCTCGCCGTCATCGAGAGTCACTTCCTGAACGTATGAAACATCTCCCTCCGAGCTTTCTGTTTCAACATCTACAGTCAACGGGAAACATGACCAGAACAATAGCGGGACTGCAAACGCAAAAGCAAATAGTGTTTTCACAGACGATCTCCCTGATAGCAATTGTAATCGGTCACTATTTCATCAAAATCCTTGTGACTGTAATCTTCAAGTTTTTCAATTATATTCTCTGCGGTAATTCCCGGGTACAGCTCTTTTAAACTTTCTTCACCGTATTGTGAACACCAGAAAGTTATAAACGAAAGACTCAATGAATACAGTTCTGTGCTTATTTCAGTATATTCGTCCGCATTAAGAAAATAATCATAATATGAAAGACCGATCCAGTTTTCAATATCATATATTCCCGCCGTAGAATCTGAATCTGAAGAGCTGTAATACTCAGCTATGCCTTCCGAGAAAATGAATGATGTTGTGTCCCCGAAATTCTGTTCAAAGATTATATGTGTCATTTCATGTCTGAGCATGTATATTTTATAGTCTGTATCAAGGCTTGTATAATAATCTGCATCAAGAAAAATACTTTCGGTGCCTGCGGCTCCCGCTGATCCGGAGAAATTTAAATCACTGAAGTGGATATATAATTTTGAACTCATCTGTATTCCAATCTCTGACTGAAGGACGGGATAAACACCGTCAGCAAGACTGCAGATCTGCTCATATTGATCCGCAGTAAGTGTACCGTCACAGACTACAAAACATCGCTCGCCCTCTATAACTTCACAATCCTCCGGATAGGCAATGTATGAACAGGAAATCATGAAAGAAGCAATCAGCAGACACAGTACTATCTCTATAGTTTTACGCATGCACTGATTCCTGCACTGTGAATAATCCGGGAATTAAATGATATTGGCGTGAAGTATTCTGCCTCATCCTCTACCGCGGCAATAAACTCCTGTGACCAGTTATAAAATATGGAAAGAGAAATCCGGTTCAGAAACAGGGTTGCTTCAGTCTGAACCTCAAGCAGCAGATCGAGCGGATACATCGCTTTTTCCAGATCCCCCGGATATTCAATGCTGCCTGAAACCGGAATTCCGGCAAGTATACCAAAAACACTCCTGACTTCAAAAAGATCGGGAATATTCACCGAAAACCCGTTTACCGGTCCCACTTTAATATCAAAGAAACTGTTTACCCTGACCCCTTCTGATGAAACAACCCATCCATAGCTGTCATATGTTCCGGAAACTTTCAGCCCTGTAATATAATCAAGATAAGAAACAAACGGCAGGTATCTGTGTAATCACCGTAGATATTTAAAAGCAGTATCCTCATATCACCCGGCTCAAGTTCCACGGTGTTCATTTTGAAGCAGTTACTTTCAAAATACTTCACCCCAAAATCACTGCGGTGAAGCTCATTCTCATTGGTTAAATAATCATAGTTCCCGTCAACTGAATAAGCAGGCATCACAGTCCTGTACCAGATTGAAGAATTTGAAAGCTCTGATATAGTCAGAAAGTCTGCCGAAACATCAGCACCAAGCCATAGCCCGCTGCTGCGGAAAGGAAGAGAAAAAATATTAGATGACACCAATATCAGAAAAATGTAGAAGATTACTTTTTTAAACATAACATCGATTTTAATATAGCATGGAATTTAAATTATACCAGCACCTTAATAAACATACTGGCTGGGTTCTTGACTTTATATTCAGCTGATGTTTCAAAGTCTCTAATTTAATCTTCAGCCTTGATTCCGAAAATCTCAGACACTAACATATATATTAGAAACTCTATAATTTTTCAGGACTACTAATGCGGGTATCCATAACCAATAAGATAATACTGTTTATTGTAATAATTGTTTTAGTCATAACACTCGGAGGACTTTCTGTAGCCTACGTCGGCATGAAAAAGCTGAGTACTGATATCTCAACTGCGGCTCTGAATATGAAGGTGAAAGGCGATATAGAATCACTTATAATTGCTTTTGATAAGAGATTCGGTTCAGCATATATTGAGAACAGAATTATGCTTGATAAATCCGGTTCTCCTGTAAAAGATTTTGATTTCATCGATGACTTTGGAAGCAGGCTTGATATAACGGCAACAGTTTTTAAAAAGGATGACGGCTCACGTGCGGTAGGAACATTTCTCGGAAAAGCAAGTTCTGCATATGCTCCTATTATGGCCGATACAAGATTTCTGGGTTCAGCAACAATCCTGGGAAAAAACTATTTAACAGCCTATGATCCCCTTCATAATTCAGTGGGTGAAATAATTGGAATACTCTACGTAGCAATTCCGAATGACGATATAACCAAACTGGCCGACAGGCTGGCAAGGAATATAATCCTGCTGCTAATGGTACTGACAATCATCCTTTCAGTGGCCGGAATTATTGCAGCATGGATAATAAGTAAAAAAAATTGCCTTACCAATTGTTACCGGGGTAAGACTGACTCAGGAAATTTCACGGGGAAATCTTGAAATCGATGTTCCTGAAAAGAATATGAAAATGAAGGATGAAACCGGAGATCAGGCCCGTGCAATCGACTCCATGATTTTTTCTCTATGTGACATTATAGGAGGAATCGGCAAGGTTGTAGTATTGGCCGTTGATTCAATGAAGCAGATTGCTGAAAAGATAGTAATTATTGAGGAAATAGCCAGGCAAACAAACCTGCAGGCGTTGAATGCGGCTATTGAGGCGGCAAGAGCTGGCGACCATGGAAAGGGCTTTGCAGTAGTAGCCTCAGAAGTTCGCAAGCTGGCCGAGCGAAGCCAGATATCTGCTGCAGAAATAAGCCAACTTTCAATAGAAACTGTAAAACTTTCAACCGATGCAGGCGACCGCCTGGGCAAGCTTGTTCCGGATATTCAAAAAACATCAGCGCTTATTCGCGAAATAAGTCAAGCGAGTGCAGAACAGAGCACCGGTGTTGATCAGATCAACTCGGCTATCATGCAGCTGGACAATATCATTCAACAAAATGCCGCCGGGGCCGAAGAAATGTCGGCAACAGCGACAACCCTGGCGGACCAGGTCCAGAGTATTGAAGAGCAGATTAAATTCTTCAACCTGAAGGCCTGTCATATAAAAACAGGACAGACCAGGGCTCTTCCGGCACCCGGACAACGCGGCTGTGTTGATCCTGATGATGAAAACTGCGAAGATTTATAAATCGAGCCAAAATATTTTGTAGAAACTGATTTTTACTGTAGAATAGCATCATCGGGAGGCTATGATGCTTAATTTACGAAAACTGAAATTTCCAAAACTAAGGGAAGAGGACTGCAGTAGAGAAAAAATAAGATCTGATTACATGAAGCAGCAATGCCGTATTGCTGTTAAAAATCTGTCAAAAAATAATTTTGAAGCACACTTCTGCAAATCGGGAACTGAAGCAAAAGCTCTTCTTCTAAACCTGATACCGGAAAACAGCACAGTCGGATTTGGAGATTCTCATACAATTTTCTCCCTTGAACTTGATGACGATTTGGAAAAGAAAAACTGCGTTGCCATACCTCATACCTGCGCTGTAAATAAAACAGCATTTGATAGCAAAACCCCGGGATATAAGATAATCGGAAATGAACAGGAAACCAGGGAAATTCTGATGAACTACCTGGTCTCAAATGTTTTTATACTGGGAGCAAACGCCGTTACGATGGACGGACAGATCATAAACATAGATGGAACCGGCAATAGAGTTGCCGGCAGCTGCTACGGTTCCGACCGCATTATTGTAGTTGCCGGAGCCAACAAGCTTGTAAAAGACCTGAACACCGGCCTGGATAGAATCCATGAAACAGCAGCCCAGATGAATAATATCAAATACCATAATGAACTAGCCTGCAATAAAAGCGGCAGATGTCTGGACTGCCGCTCAGAAGAACGCTACTGCAACATTACAAACATCATTCACAGGCAACCCACAGACTCGGACTTCCATGTGATAATGATTGCCGAAGAGCTGGGATTTTAATTATTACTTTTTTACAGATGTTTGCTCAGCGGTCTTTCCGAACCGAAAATCATATCCCGGTACGCTCTGTTATTCTTTTCATCCTTAAGAATTGCAACCATCGGAAAATATGAATCAGGATATGAGACAACCTTGCCTACGTACATAGGGTGGTTTCTTTTTCTCTTCTCATAAAGATAAACCTTAATTTGAAATAAACGAACAAACTCAAATAAATAGCGGTTTTCATTGGGCGAAGGATATCCTGTACCGTCAGGGTAATCCTTCTGCATAACAGCTATCATCCTGGTTATTGATGATATGTCATCCCGGTCCAGAAGGTGCTTCAGCACATTGGTTGATTTCTGAATCTGCTTTATTTTCATCTGATCATTTTTGCTCTGATCTGAAAAATACGGCTTCCCGGAAATTATCTGATGAACCAGACTGTGTGCCTCACCTACATTATGAAGAAGTGCCCCGATAACAGCCTCAAAAATCAATTCAGGCTTATACTGATATATCCCCTGATTGGATTTTTTCTGAGACGGATCCCATCGGGATTCAGATAACGGACGGCCCTCAATAATCCGCTTTTTATTAATATTAATGAAGGTGTGAAGAAACAGCAGAGCAATGTCTATAGATTGATTAACAAGAGAATCACCAAGTGATGCAAGTTTTGAATCATCATACATACTGTTAAGCCGAATCGAATTCATATGTATTCTGTTAACAGCACCCTTAGATTCCTTTTCACCTTTTTCGATTGGTTTTAATTTATCATAGAAGGACTGATACTTGCTAATTATTTCACCTAAGTACTTTAATTTATATTTATCAATCAGGCGGGAACTTCCAGCCTGTATATGATTGTAGTTTAAAGATTCAATCTTTGCTGAGAGAAGATCGCCTGTTTCAAGGTATGATCGTTTTCCGGGTATTGAAAAGATTCTGTCTTTTTAAGAGTAAAGTTCATGAAAATTAAGTAGTGTATTCTTGAGATTAAACCTCAAATCATAATGAGATTTTCTTTTTCCGATTTCAATGTAATTGTTGATGTGCTCTTTCAGTTTATCATCATTGAGAGCTGCCCGCTCCTCTCTAGTTGGAGCAATTACAGTTATATGCGAAACATTATATTTTGCCAAGCCTTAGATCTTTTCACCTACCTTCTGGCCGGCTTTCATCAGGTTTCCGGCATCCAGATAAAGAACATCTTCAGTATTTACCCTGTATAGAGTTTTACGCTCAATAATCGGCATAATATGTTAGCCGGCTCTCCTTTCCAAAATTTTTCCAGCAAGCTTCATCAGAATTATCAGAGCAAGCCCTCCGCCGTACAGGGCAACCGGAATAAAACTGACCTCATAAAGGTGATTGTATCCCCGGAAATAATACATGACAGCGACCGCCAGAACATAAAGAACAAGGGTCCCTATTCTAAATACCCGCTTTTTAGTAAGACCGTAAACGTAGGTAAATGCAATCATAAAAAGAAAACCCGAAAGAAACATCGGCCAGATAGGATTTTCTTTTTGAAGTGTTATAAGTGTTCCGTGCACGGCAACCATTGATTCAAGAAGTACAAGCCACTTCATGCTGAAATGTATCTTGGTATTGAACATACTCAGTTGGGTAAAAAGCAGATACATGTAAAAGAAGCCGGAAAGCAGACCATAGGTTCCTTCCATGGGATGAAACCAGAATGTATAAACCAGTGCCCATGATATAAAGACGCCGTGAACAGCGTTAAGAAACCTTACACCCTTTGCCGGAAGTCCAATTTTGATCCCGAGAAAAAAGCCGCGTCTTGGCGTAAGCATAACGAGCATCAGAACAAGCATTACAATTACAGAGCCCTGGGAAGTCCAGATAGGAACATCCTGTGCAAGTCCGTCGTACCAGACATGAGTTTGAATAAGATGAAGAAAAATAAACAGAAGGTTTATAAGAAGAAGAGCGGCATTGAATTTGCCTACAGTATCAGGATGAGGTTTTTCATTTCTCGCCTTATAAAAAACAGTCCATATAAAAAGCTGATGGAGCCCGTAACCAATCCAGGCACTCAGTCTGGCGGCGGTTTCAGGCTTTGCCAGCTGCCAGTAATACCATGAAGCACCCTTGTCGGGTAAATGAGGGACAGTCTCCAGCCGGCCGCCGAGAAGCCAGGTTATCAGAACTATAACTGCACTTATGATTACACTGATAATAAACACTGTTTCAGTTTTTTTTATACTTTTCAAACAGTCCCTCCGATTACAATAATATATAATTATACTAATAATAATTAGATAAATAAGGAAATACCAATGAATTCACGGCTGTTTCTTAAAAAACTGTTTATACCGCTTTATCTGCTTTTTTTAACTTCAATAATACTCAGTTCTATTCTTTCAGGCTTTTTTGAATTCTACTCAAACATGCCATTTGAAGAAATGGCAAAATATGTCAAAAACAATTCTGACCAGATTCTGGAAGTAATGAACGAACATAAGGACAATCCTGATATTAAACTTGAGGACTCAATCAGAAATGAATTCGGCTTTGAAGATGATCAGACCATAAACGAGCGTCTTTCAGAAGAATATTTCTTTTACAGAACAAGAAACCCTGTCGGGATTATGTTTCTTTTTATAATAATCTACCTGATTCCAGTATACCGGTATAATTTTAAAGGCGAAGGAGAGCCTGATGAGAAAACGGTAAAAAGGGTACTTAACCTGCCTGTTCTTATGTTTGTTCTTCCCTGGATCGGTGCAATCTGGAGTCTGATTATCAAGCTGGTAATTAGAGATATTGACGGTATCGAAATAAATGGAAAGATAATTGCAAACTTCATAGCCTCTGCCATAATGTATGGAAGTCTTTCCGGATTCATCAACGCCTGGCACACAACCAGATACATTAACAGGGGAATAGCTGCACAAGTTTTCAGAAGCGGCAAACTTTATTCACTGAAAAAAGGATTTACTCTTAACCTGACAGCAAGGGTTCTGCTTCTGATAGTTTCGCTTGGAGTAATACCTCTGATTTTAAGCATTTACATACCGGTTGTATTTAATTCATGGATGTTCAAAGCCATCGCTGAAGGCTCTCAGCCTGACCTCGTAGTAACAGGTCAGTTATTTGGTCCGATTATCATCATATTTCTTGTTAACCTCTTCTTCATTACAGCACAGTTCTTTTCAATATTCACGTTCCGCAGGAATATTCAGGGGCCTATCAACATACTTATTGAAAGAATGCAGACTGTGGCAAAAGGAGACTTTACAACAAGATCGTCAGTGCTGTCAGCCGATGAAATTGGAAAGCTGAAGGGGCACTTCAACATGATGGTTGAAGGACTTGAAGAAAGAGAAAAACTGCGTGACACATTCGGAAAATTTGTATCTATAGAAATAGCAAAGAAACTGATAGATACAAAAGGAATAGATCTTGCCGGAGAGGAGATTGAAACAACCGTCATGTTCGCCGACATCAGAAGTTTTACATCTATCAGTGAGGGATACACACCGCGCGAGCTTATTGATTTTTTAAACGATTATTTCTCTTATATGGTAAAACCAATTTCCGACAACCACGGTGTTGTCAACAAGTTTATAGGTGACTGTATAATGGCTGTGTTTTCTCCTGTCTTCGGCCTGGAGTCACATGCCGAATCGGCTGTTACTGCTGCACTTGAAATGCGAAAAGCACTTGATATGTTCAATGAGGCAGGGAAATATCCCCCTATCAGGCACGGGATAGGTGTTCATACCGGAACGCTTATCGCGGGAAATGTGGGCTCGGAAGAACGTAAGGAGTATACGGTAATCGGAGATACTGTTAATGTGGCATCAAGGATCGAAAGTCAGACTAAGGTTTACGAGACTGATATTCTTATCAGCGAATCAACTTTTTCACAGTTGTCAGATGAATACATCAGACGGATAAATGCTGAAAAAAATGAACCTGTTACTGTAAGGGGTAAATCCAGACCGATTATCCTTTATTCATTGTCATAGATAACTATTTTTTCAATGATGATCTCTGCTTAATTAAGAGAGGCCTCTTCAGTCCTGTAAAAAAGAGCGTTCTGTCTTACTTCATTCACACTCTTCATATTCACCGACGCAAGCTCTTTTACATTCAGAACAGACTGGTTTATTTCATCCATTCCGCTACCGATCTCAGCAATGGCCATTGAAACCTCATCTGAAATCCGAATCAGTGATTTAATTGATTCAAGAATCTTTGTATTGTTTTTCATCATTTTTTCTGAACCTGTACGGACTTCCATGCCCGAAATTTTCATCTCTTCAAGAGATTGAAGAACCTGAGTTCCGCCTGACACCTGCTCTTGCACCGAAGCTTTTATTTCGCCGGTAAGTCTGTCAATTGAGTTAATTCTTTCCAGAATTTCCTGAAATGAATTATTTGAAGTATCAGAACTCCTCACAACTTCGGTAATAGTCGAAATGATCTCAGATATACTCTGCTTTACTTCACCGGACTGAAGGGTGGACTGCTCGGCAAGCTTCCGTATCTCATCAGCAACAACAACGAAGCCGCGTCCGGCATCCCCGGCGTGAGCAGCCTCGATAGCGGCATTCATAGCCAGAAGATTGGTCTGTGAGGCTATTCCGGCAATGATTGTGTTGGCATCTTCGAGTTTCGCAGACTGTGCAGCAATAGTACTGACAAGCTCACTCACCTTATCAAGATTTTCTTTTCCGGCACTGGATGAAAGTTTCAATTCATTCATAATTTTAGTAGAATCATCAGTAGAGGCGGATATGTTTCTTATCTGTCCAATCATTTCTTCAATAGAACTTGACCCCTGCTGAAGATCCATCTGCTGTTTTTCTATTATGTGCACTAGCTCATTTATACTATCGGTAATCTCACGGCCGGCCATATCTGTTTCCCGGACATAGTTTTCCTGCATAGAGATTTGCTTTCGTGAGTTGGATACGTTCGTACTTATCTGATAGACAGCAGCAGCAGTTCCTTCCATATTAATCGAAAGCTCCTTTCCCGCATCATCAAGCTCTCCAAGGTTACCTTTGAGATTGGCAAAAAGACAGCAAGTGGTTCCATAAATTTATTAAAAAAGGAAGTCATACTTGCTATCTCATCTCTTCCCCTGACTATTCCCCGTCCTGAGATATCTCCCTCTGAAGCCTTAAAAATAATTTTTTCAACATCAGAAAATTTCTTTACAAGGTTCTTCCTGATATAAAATAGAAGAATCAGACTTATTGAAACAAGCATAACAATTCCGGAGATAATCAGAAGGATTCTTAAAATATAAATCGAGCTGTATGCTTCGCTTTCATCAATAGCCAGACAGACTATCCATCCTGTGTCAGGTATTTTTATAAAGACACCCTGCTTTGCAGATCCGCCGAGTGTATAATTTATTTTCTGAATGTCTTCCCGGCTGTCAACGACATCCTGAAAAAATGGGTCAACATCCTGTGCCGAAGTAAAAACAATATCCCCGGAGGGGTGAATCAGAACCAGCCCACGCTTATCCAGGACATATGGATAACCAGTTTCCCCGATTTTCTTGGATATAATATATTCATTCCCAAGTGCAGTTAAATCAAGTGAAATACCAAGAACTCCAAAAAATTCCCCATTTTTGAAAAGCGGTGCGGCATGAACTATAGTTGGATTTCCAGTTGCTGCAGACTGCAGTGCTTCACTTGAAGTGAATGATTTTCTAATGTTGCTTAAAATCTTTATATAATATTCACGGTAAGACAAATCAGTACCCAGAAGGCTTTCGGAATATGTTGAAGATTTAACTATTCCATAATTATCAAGAATAAATACAGATTCAAAGTTTTCATTTACAGCTTTGAGCTCAGATATGAGCTCAAAGACCTCTCCCTGATTTGATAAGTCTCCATCTGCAGCCGTTAAATAGCGGCTTATATTATCCGCAAAGGATAATGCCAGTTTTTCATTATAGTCGAGCTGCAGCTCAAGAATTTCACTTAGAGACATGGTGATTGCCCTGAAATTCATCGACTGAGTTTTTTTACCTCTTCAGATATCCTTGATGAAACAAGCAGATATTGAAGTAAGAATGAAATAACCAGAACACCGATAATTGTAATGATCAGTGGAGTTGAGAAAGAACTTTTTTTAAAGTCTACAGTTTGTTTTAAGCTTATATCTTCCTCTAAAATATGTTTTTCGCAGAATTGTTTGCAGTGACACAGTCTATAGTGAATATCCAAGTTATTCAATCATCATTAAATTTCTATGATTTTTTTTGAGTTGCCAAGAATCATTTCTTTCTTTAGGATGATGCAATGAAACGAAAACTCCTTCTTCTAATTGCAGGTATAATTATCATTAATCCCCTGTTTTCTGATATTGTCTCAACTCCGCTGGGTAACCAGCTTCGTTCGATCTTTCCCGAACTCAGAAACGGCTATATTGATTTGAATAAAAACGGTTCCATGGATCGGCTTGATGATATGGATGAGCAGATATCAGACTATCTTGTTCAGGATGATCAGATTCAGGTTCAGGAAACACTTGAATTTATCAGAAAAAACTACAGGTATTTCCCGGTAAGAACACTTGAAGAAGTTAGAGATGCACTGGAAAGCCCCGAGGGCACAATCAATGAGCTTATCGGACTGAACTACGGGGCCGCAATTAGCCAGCTTATTGAAAAGCGGATTGCAATGGGTGATTACGGTCTTTACCTTCCTAATTCAGCACGCCGAAAGGCAATGGATGAAATGTCATCCTATCTTGCCGTGATGGACAGCGCCTACAAGAGAGAAGGAAGCGGAGCTGAAACTGAGTTTAAAACAGCCAAAGGCAAACTATACGATATGCTTGAAAAGGGCTATCCCGTTCCTGAACCCATGACGGGAAAGGAAAAGGAAATCCTTGAGTCAACACTTATAAACAGCCTGCTGCGGGAACAGTCCGATCAGGAAGCCATCAACACCGCACTCTATACCCTCGGGCTGCTTAGCTCCAGCAGGGCTATTCCCTATATAATGCCAATGACCTCAGACAAGACCTATGCTGTTGAAAGCATCAGAAGTCTGGGTGCGATTGGAAACCTTGAAGCAATGGATCTGCTGCTCACTAAACTTGATGAAAATCCGGAAGAACCGCTTAAGGTGGAAATTATCAGAGCCCTTGGGTCAATGGGGGCAAAGGAAAGCCTCATTCCGCTTTTCAATATACTGAAAGAGGAAGAATTACCTCCGGCAGTGCTGAAAGCCGCACTTGAATCTCTGGGAAAAATAGCAGCATATGGAACAGCCGACCGCAGAATTTCTACAGCTCTTTCCGAATACCTGAACTCAGCCGATCCGGCATTAAGAATTACTGCAATCAGCGGCCTTTCATCTTTCAGCGATCAGGCTACAGTAGGCTCTCTTGTAAGGCTGTTCAAAACCGAACGTTCCGAAACTGTACTGCTTACCCTTGTAGAAAAATCAAAGAATATTAACAACCCTGCAATAGTTCCGTCAATTATTGCCCTCCTGCAAAGCCCGCAGACATCAACAGAATTAAAAATCAGCTGCCTTGAAACCATAGGAGTACACCCTGAAGGGGCAAAAGGAATCAATGGAGTACTCGATGCACTTTCTTCTGCAGATACTGAAATTAAAGATGCGGCATATATGGCGGCAAAAGCCATTTACCAAACAGACTCCATTGCCCTGATTGGAAGTCTTGCAAGATTTTCAACAACAAACACTGATCCGGAGTTTCAGCGCCAGGCTGCCAGGCTTTTTTCAGAACTGCCCGACAGTTCAGCGATCGCGACCCTTCTTAAAATGCTGGCTTCCGAAGATGCCGAAGTAAAAAGGTATGCGACTTTAGCTCTTTACAGGATCAGACCGGAAAACAACGCACTTATCACAACCGCCCTTAACAAAATGGTCTCCAATGAGACTGAGCCTCTTGATGTAAGAGTCAATGCGGTAAGGGCCCTTGGTGCATGCGGGTATGATAATCCTACCATCAACGTCGAATTGACTCTAATAACAGCCGCAACAATGAGGGATGAGAAATACGCTCAGCTGAGATTTTACGCTGTAAGGTCACTTGGACAGATGAAGAACCTGAGTGATGAATCGATAGAAAAACTGATAAGTCTTGCTTCCAGGGAAAGAGATTCAGCCATAAGAGAAGAGGCAATTCAGACACTGCTCAGAATAGGGCTCTCAGATCCTGCAAGAATAAATCAGTTGGCAGAGACTCTCGACAAGATGGACCTGAAGAAGAATTCTTCAATTGCCCTGCTCATCTGTGAAATACTGGGAGAACTTCGGTCATCAGATTTTATTTCAAAGGGCATTGAACTGGGCAGCATACTTACAGACATTTCCAGCCAGAGACGGCTGACCTACGCGTTTTATCTTACAGGAACTGAAGAAGGTTATGAAGGAATGCTTCTGGAAGGCAGGAACCCGGAGCTCACAGAATTTATTGTTTCTCTGTCAGAGAGTACAGATAAAACTGTACTGAACAGGGTTGTTGAAAATTTGAAAAGAACAGAGACAGACAGCTCGGTCCTTGAGCTTCTGGATATCATCAAAACTGAAGTTCTCTACTCTATAAACTGATTATACTTTTCAAAGCAAATAAAAAAGGCTGACCGGAATACTTTCCGATCAGCCTTTTTAAATTTCTATTTTAAAAAATTGCTTCGGCTAAAACTTTACAAGAGAAAAATCCCGCATAAAGCAGACTTTTCGGCTCGGCTGCATTTTAACCATTTCCCGCTTCCTGTCGATCAGCAGCGCTTTCGGTGAATCTTTTGTATACGAAGACCATGTTTCAGGCCCTTCACCGTTCGGATTTCCAGTCTTCACAAAATTTGCCCAGTAACCTGCTAACTCTTCGGACAGGTCAAAATCAAACCCCGTATATGGACGGAAAGAACGAACCAGTGTCTGAAAAACATAATGATGTTCTACCGAATGATGAGCTCCGACCTCCTCTGCTCCGGGCGGAACATAGGAAAAATGGTACATGTAACTTGGACGCCGTCCCAAAAGCAGCTGATTCTCACACCAGCCGAGACATCCGGCAAGAGTCTCATCAGCAAAAAAATCTTCAAAATACGGTCTGCATTTTTCAGGATCCGAAGCATCAATCGCAGTCAGGTAAGCTTCTGCTAACTCTCCATACCGCTGTTCCGCTGCTTTCTTTATATTTTCGAAAGGCGGAGCCACGGCATTTTTATTCCTCATTTCATCTGCAGTCGAACCTACCATATAATCGATATCGGGATGCTTTCCGGCTCTGAAAGCCTTATATGCCTTATCGGGCAGGACATAACCATCTACTGAAGGTGCAAAAACAGGCATAACCAGTCCGCGTGCTTTTGTGAACGCCTGATATTTTTCCAGCATTTCCAGATCTGCAGCTTTCCGGGCTTCCTCAATATTTTTATAGCCTGCAAACTCCATAAAATCTTCTGCCATTGCATAAGCCGTATCCTGATCCAGGGGCTCAAGAACACCATTCCGGGATAAGCCGCCGCCGCTCTGCATAATAGCTCTCTTAAAAAGCCCTTCAGAAAGAGGACTGGCGCAAATATTCTGCACACTTGAGGCTCCTGCCGACTGTCCGAAAATTGTGACAGTCTCCGGATCTCCGCCGAAAGCTCCTATATTCCTTTTAACCCATTCAAGCGCTGCAATCTGATCCATTTCACCGTAATTTCCGGTACTTCCGTTAGGATCTTCAGCAGCAAGTTCAGGATGAGCAAGAAAACCGAAGAAATTCAGCCTGTATGCAATACTTACAAAGACAACACCTCTTTTGGCAAAGCCCTCGCCATCATAAGCATTAAGATAACTGAAGCCGGTTTCGTACCCGCCTCCATGAATGTAAACCGCAACCGGAAGTTTTTCCGTATCACTTTCAGCCGGCGTCCAGACATTCAAATACAGACAATCTTCACTCATTGGGAATTCCACTACATAAAATTCTGTAGCTGCCAGCGTATTTCCGCCTTCTGATGCAAACCGCGGCTGAGTACAAATATTCCTGAACCTGAAAGCCTCGTAGTTGCCCTCCCAGGGTTCAACCGGTTCCGGAGCCCTCCACCGTAAATCACCCACCGGTGGTTTTGCAAACGGGATCCCTTTAAAAACTGAAATCACCTGGTTATTTGCCGGTAATCCTTCTACCAGCCCGCCTTCTGTCTGAACCTTCAAAAGTGCCATAAGAACTCCAAAAATATATCTTAATTATTATTTAAATATAATTATAAAGCTTTTTATATCTTTTCAGCAAGAAATATCTTCTATACTGGGGGATTTTCATTCATGAAATATTTAATTGAGTAGGATTTAATACCGGCTTTCTGAAATTCAATGATCATATCAGTTCTGATATCGTTTTTAAATGACCATGCAGTCGCAGGATCTTCAGTCCAGGAGGCGATCCAGCAGACATAGCTTTCTTCCTTCATATCCATAACCCAGAAATAGGGGACATTATCAACAACAGTATGTTTATTCTCTGAAGCACATTTCAGAGCGATCTCTTTAACCTTCTCAATATCAGTATCATATGCCACATAAAACTCTACATATGCCCACTGATATTTTTCAACAAGAGTCAGGTTTAAAAATTCCTGCTGAATCATTTTTGAATTAGGAAGTACATAGCGCTTCCAGTCCCAGGTTTTTATTGTTGTATAAGACATGGTTATATCTTCAACAGTACCGTACTTATCATCAACAACTACAGTGTCGCCAATATTAAGAGATTTCGAATAAGAGATAACAAGTCCGGCAAAAACATTTTCCAGCAGAGGTTTAACTGCAATACCGAGAATCAGCGAAAAACCCGCAATGAACATAGAAAAAATAGCCGCAGGAACCTGATTAAGAAATGGCACCACTGCAACGATAAGAGCAAGGAGCAGAATAAAGGGTATAAGTATTTTTCTTGTTATTGTAAATTGCTTTTCAATACTTTCAAGCCCCGACTTCCGCTTCTTTGCGTTGCTTCTCCGCATGGTTTTAGTCGGCTTTGAGAATGCTTTATCATGTTCCTTTTTTATAAAACGCTCTTCTCTACGAACCGTCGCTTTCTTGAGATTCTTAAGAACAATAAAAAGGACTGTGCTGAATATTATCAGAATCAGCAGCGGATAAATGTATACTATAGGAACATTAAAAATAATAACTTCTCTAAAAGGCATTGAATAAGATTAACAATTACAACCTGATGCTTCAAGGGGATTATAATAATAGAAGAGTATTGCGTTTAGCAGACTACACAGATATTTCTTTTTGCATCTTCATCATATTTGGTTTTTATCGGCAGCGAATAAAGGCTTGAAAGAATTTCGGTGGTAAGGGTCTCTCCGGAATCACCAACACACAGAACACCGGACCTGTTCAGAATAGCTACCTTCCCATCAAGAATAAACGCATGCTCCGGATTGTGAGTGGTCATTATCATCGCATATCCTTCTCCGGCAAGATTACGGATCATTTCGACAACACGGTGCTGGTTTCCGTAATCCAGGTGGGCTGTAGGCTCATCAAGAAGAATAAGCTGAGGCTGCTGAGCGAAAATTTTTGCAATCATAACCTGCTGCCTTTCACCTCCGGATATTTCTGTATACAGTTTTTTTCCCAAATGTTTAATTTCCATTTTTTCAAGCGCTTCATCCGCAATCCTGTAATCATCTCTTCCCGGAACAGCAAAAGCACCTATGAACGGAGTCCTTCCCATAACAACGTACTCTCTAACGCTGTATCCATATACCGCAGTATGGCTCTGCGGAACATAACCAATAACACGGGCTATATCTCTTGTATGCATCGAAGACATAAGTTTTCCGTTTAACCTGATTTCTCCCGTTGCAGGTCTAAAAAGGTTTCCTATACAATTCAGCAGGGTTGATTTCCCTGCACCATTCACTCCGAGGATCGAAAGGACCTCGCCCTTATCAAGTGAGAAACTTACACCATTAAAAACATTACTGCTGTTATGATAGCGGTAACTTAGATCATCTACTTCAAGAATCATTTTACCTGGTCCTTCTGCTTAAACAAAATAAAGATAAAAAACGGAGCACCGATTATTCCTGTTAAAATTCCAAGCCTTAATTCGGCCGAAGTAATTGTTCTGCAGAGAATATCAATTACCAGCATGAAAACAGCTCCGCAGGTCATTGCTACAGGCAGCATTTTCTTGTTATCCGATCCGATGATCATTCTTGCTGTGTGAGGTATCACGAGACCGACCCAGCCAATAGTCCCCGATAAGCAAACGCAGCCGGCCGTTAAAAGAGTTGAACACAGGATGAAGATTCCCCTTGTAATACCAAGATTTACACCAAGAGATTTCGCTTCCTTATCACCTAGAGAAAGAATATTCAGCCTGTACCGCATCAGCAGCACGACCGATGCAGGGATAATAATAGTTGGAAGAACAGGCAGCATCTGTTTAAATTTTATAGAAGCAAAAGAGCCCATCAGCCAGTAGGTTATCTCTGCAAGCTGGGTATCTGTATCAGCTACAAATTTTATTATACTCATAATTGAAGACATTAGACTGCTGATAACAATACCGGAGAGAACTAGAACCGTGGTTGAATTGCTCCGGATAAGTGCTGGAATAGAAACTGTAATTCCTACAGCAATTAAGCCCCCTGTAAAGGCACTGAGCTGAATAACTGCATTCCCGGCATTTAACAGAATTGCAAGTGCAGCTCCCACACAGGCACCGGAAGAAACTCCCAGGAGATCGGGTGATACCATGGGGTTTTTAAAAATACTCTGGTAGGCTGCACCGGAGAGTGATAAAGCCGCACCGATTACTACGGCGGCAACAGTTCTGGGAAGTCTAAGATTAAGAACAACCGCCTCCTGAATATCTGTCCATATCCTGTTTACATCAATTATCTTTGAAAAAAGAATACGCAGAGTATAATCAACCGGAATACTGTAGCGACCGACAGCCAGGGAAAATGTAAACATCATAAAAAGGACAAGAAGAGAAAGTATAAAAATCCATGAAAAAGGGAAACTGATCACCCTGCCCGCAGCGGAGTGATCAGTTTTATTTTCAGAATTTAAATCTGTCAAAGCAGTCTTACCTTGCTGACATTTCCGGTGACCCGTCAGCGGTCAAACCATTAAACATATTTTCGGCCTGTGCACGGCTCAGATTAAATCCTGTATATGTACTGTAAAAATCAATAATTTCTTCAATTACTGACTCTTCAGATATACCGTTAGCAGCAGCTATTTTTGGTTGAATCCTTAAGAGGGCATAGTTAATCTGAAGCTGACTTTCCAGACCGAAGCGATCCCAGTTGAAACAGCCGTAAGGGTTAGTATATACACGTTTATCAACAGCAGCCCGAAGATCATTCCAGCCTTCAGATACAGAAATCTGTTCTTTTTCTATATGCTGATATACACCGCCGCAAATTATAACATCAGGATTAAGCGCGAATACAGCCTCAGGAGTAACATCAGAACCTGGAACATCCATCCTGTCAAAAGCATATACTCCTCCGGCAGACTCAACCCAGTCATTAATTATACTGCCTGAACGCATTGTTTTTGTCAATGAATCTGTCTGGCCGGCAACATAGTAAACTACAGGACGTTCTGAGTCTGTAAGTCCTGCGGTAAGAGATCTTACATTTGAAAGCTTTGATTCTACTGCAGAACACCATTTGCTCAACCGCTGCTGATATTTGCCTCCAAGAACTTCCCCAAGTACTGAATATGCCTTAACCATTGTTTTATAATCACTGAAATTAATATTGATTGCAGGAATACCGACATCTCGAATCTGCTGTGCAAACCCAGCCTTTGCACTTGAAGGATGAATGATGACAAGGTCCGGATCAAGTTTTATCAGCTCCTCTATAGAAGGTGTAATACCGCCCAAAGCCGGAATACTCTGACATTCAGGGTAGAAGAGCCTTGTCCAGGAGTTCATAGTAGCCGGGCTGTTTACAGCAAGCCCGACAATCAGATCACCGGCCCCCATAACAAAGAATGAAGAAGTTCCGGCAGGCCAAAGATTAATTATCTTACGAACCTCTCCTTTCACAGTAACCGAGTCACCGCTCATGTCAGTGACGTTTACAACTCTGTCGTCCGCCGGAAGAGATGCTGCAATGCATATACCGACAAGAATCGCTAAAACAATTTTTTTCAAGTTATTCATTAGTTTCTCCTTTTATAATCAGTACTTTTTTTAAGTACATTATCTGTTTTTTAATGTCAGAGGATCGGTTCCGGCTGTTCCCTCACGAAGCAGAAAACCGTGTTTAGATTTATCGATATTAAGAAAGAGTTCAGCAAATTCCGCAGCGGAAGAAAGATGCAGTGAAGTTTTCGGAATGGCTAATGCGTGGGCAATTGGTGTTGCTGTAACGGTATTATCTTTATCAACAGCAAAACTTACTTCGGCATACTCTGAAGCCAGATCAGGATCAGAAAGATCCATAACTGCGGGCAGTTCAGTATAGTCGACTCCCATCGAAACAGCTGCACTAAGATAGGTAAACGAATAATCCGCAGGCTTCATATTTCCAAATGGACCGGGATTTTTCTCCATGCCGATATGGCCGGGATGATTCATCAACCTGCCCGAGAGTCCAGGTTCAACTTTATCGGCAAGCAGCATAGCCATAACAGCCCTGTACCCGCCGGGATCTCCGTAAGGGTCCTTATGCTTAAATGAAGCCCCGGAAGCCAGAAGCCTGTCAATCCAGTTGTCAGGAGAAATTCCCTCGCCGCAGATGACCATTTTATTCCCGCCCCAGATTCGGTAACCCGAAACATAATCAGGCATCAGCATCGATTCAATAATGGAATCATCTGCAGAAACAAGAAGGTCGCAGGGATAACCGCTTATACAGTCACGGATAATGTCTACAGAACTGCCCGTAGTAACAACCGCCGGAAGCTCAGGATGCATTTTATTCCATATATCAGCTGTTTGCTTTACCAGCTTGAGCGAAACCCCGGCACAGAGAATATTCAGTCGGTATGGAGAAAGCGCCTTATTATAATCATAACTCAGCTGAGCTTTCTCTTTTCGGACATCAGTTACCTTCTGGGCCAGAATACCGAGAAAATTCCGCAGCATCCGTCCCTGTGCACCACTATGCTCTATGCCGTGAAAGCGAGTAATCATCTCTCCGCTCATTCGAAGCATATAAAGATCAAAGTCATCATGTCCGGGCCCTGCATGCCCGCCGCCTCTGAATCTGATTTTTGGAGCCCGACTTTTCAGCATTTCAGACAGACAGGGAATTTCTCCCATCATCATTCCCGGTTCTGTTATTTTAGGCATGTTGTAAACATCAGGCCGGGGGGCAAGCTTGTCAAGAGGCTTCCCCCTGAGCACAACACAGAATAGACCTTCATCAAAGTCTATCTGCGGTACACCTTCTGTGCCGGCCTTCCTGCAGACAATTTCGGGTCTCATTGCATCAAGAAGAGCTATTAATTCAGAGTCGCCTATTCCCTGAAAGAGTGTAGTGCTTTTCAATTCTGGCAGATATTCGAGATATTCAGACATTCAAGCCTCCGTCTTTTCAAATTTACGAGAGTACGGTCCTGTCTTCCTGAATCTGTATAAGAGGTGTGAATTGCCCGAACAGGATCTGATTACTTAATCAATCCTTCTTCGAGTAATTTAATAAGAAACTTTTTTCAGGTCATTAAAGCCATGATCAGTTTTTTATTTTCTCCTTTTCAAACACGGAAGGCACAACCGTTTCCCGTTGAACCCATCGACCTCAACCCATGATCCTTCCGGATTTTAGGAGATAAAGGTTCGGAGTTATGAATCATAATATTTTCCGGTGATACTATTGTCAAGTCAATTTATCTATAATGACTTCTCATAAAAAGCGTATCTATTTTTACCTGAAACTTTTGCATCAAGAAGGGCCATATCAGCCTGGAAGGGCAGATCATGCAGAGATGAAACATTTGAGATATCTGTAGAGCTGATACCGATTGTAAGTGAAAGCTTTTTACCTTCAGGGTAAACTATCTCTTCACCGGTAAACTTCGATAAGGCAGGTCTTAAGTATTCTTTTTTCTCGATCTGCTGATAGATACGATCGACAAGGTTAATCGCATCCTTTCCGGAGCTGGTATTGGTCATAAGTATCAGGAATTCATCACCGCCCATCCTGAATAAAAAATCAGAACTTCTTTTGCAATCTTTCAGCAGTTTTGATATTTCAAGCAGGACGAAATCACCGGAAGCGTGACCGTAGGTATCGTTGATATATTTAAAATTATCAAGGTCGATATAAATAACCGCGTAATTCTGGCCAGTCCGCTTGAACTGTGCATTCTCACTCTCAAGTACCCGGCTGTATTCAAGACGGTTGAATGTTCCGGTAAGCATATCGGTAACAGCCTGATGTGAAAGCTCCTGATATGCATGCTCCAGTTCCTCTGTCCGATCCTTTACGAGCCCTTCCAGATTCTCTGTCATCTGTGCCAGTTTATGAGCCTGTATCCTTAAAAGTTTCTCATTATAGTTAAATTGTGCAGCATAGGTTATGAAAATACTCACTATAAGAGCAGTGAGTCCAATAAGATTTGAATAGAAATCCGGTGCAATGTTCAGCTGCAGAAGCAATATATCTCTTCCGCCGCTCATCATTGCAACAATCGCACCGCCAAGTATGAAGTACATGAATTTTACATTTTCCCGGATGCCCCTGATAGTAACATAAAGAAGAATGATCAGCATGGGAATTACCCAGATCAAGTAGATAATATTATCATTGTAAAAGAGAATACTCCTAAGATTGGGCATTAGAATGGCAGTAATTGATATAGCCGCTGTCACTGCCAGTATAAAAATCCTGGATTTTGGCTTAAGATCAAATTCACCCAGATACATAACAAACAGCTGAATACCGGCAATTCCCCAATAGAGCCCTATGATGTAAATCTTAAACATTGTCAGGTAGGAAAACGGACTGCCGGTTATATACAGGATACCGGAATTAATAGAAAACCCCAGAGAGCCGATCACCATATACAAGTATCCGATAGTCTTTCTGTCCATGATAAACATAACGCCGAAATACAAGGCTGTCAGCAGAGTTATGACTGTTGCAGTCAGACCAAGATAGGAATTAAAAGTATTAATTTTTACAGTTTTTGTTTTAACATCCCCGGGTGTTGAAATAAACATCGAAGGAAGTGCCCCGGTGTGTCTTTCACTGTAAACCTTCAAAAGCAAAACATTACTTTCATCATATTTAAGCAGTCCCGAGGGAAGAATTGTACTAAAAGCTGTAAATGTTTCGGGGAAATATTCATCCGGAGCCTGCCGGCCGCTGCGGAGAAGAAGAGAACCATTCAGATAGACTTCACAGGAATCCGGAAGCTTTCCCAGAAACAGACCGAGCGGCTCATCCTGTATGGAAGCATCAACAGAAAAGGTACGCAGAAACCATAAAAGATTGGAATTGTCCGGAAAATCGAATTTCAGGTTCGGAAAGACCACATCTTCCCAGCTATTATCTTCAACGACATCACCGTACTGCACGCTCCAGGCACCATCCAGATAAGTTCTGTAACCGGCGCCGGTTACATCAACTTCCTGAGCAGGAATAAATACGGTAAAAATAAAAAGAATAGGCAAAGCTGCAATCAAATATTTCAAAAACTATCCTCCGGACAGACAGTACTATTATATTATATCTAATTCTAAAACGAAATCCAAACGATCTGTTATCATTGCATGCTATGGTAGTTTTTTATGCTTTGATGTCGGCATTTGCCTACGGAACCGCTGATTTTCTGGGCGGCTTTTCCACCAGGAAAAATTCAGCGGCCCTGACTGTTGCATGGTCACAGATGATTGGGCTTATCACAGTATTGATTGCAGCTCTATTTATAGGAAAAGCAGAGGTGAGCGCCGCAGATCTTCTCTGGGGGATGGTCGGAGGCCTTTCAGGCGGGCTTGGAATTCTGTTTCTTTACAGAGGCCTTGCCTCAGGAATAGCCGCAATAGTATCACCAACAGCAGCCTTATGCGGAGCCGTTATTCCGGTAATTTTCGGACTTTTAACTGGAGAAAGACCGCCTTTTCTTACCTTGCTTGGTGTGGCTATATCACTTCCTGCAATATTATTCTTATCATGGGAAAAAAACGGCAAGCCCGAACATATTTCAAAATCTATCCGGCACGGATTAATATCAGGGACATTTTTTGCCGGCTTCTTTATCATTCTGGTTTCAAAAACCTCAGAACAATCCGGAATATGGCCTCTTGCCGCGGCGAGAGCTGTTACAGTACCGGTTTTCCTTATATTTGCTATAATTCGAGAAAAAAAAGTGATTTTGGCAAAGGGCACCCGTAAACTCACTTTTATAAGCGGTTTTCTTGATATGGCCGCAAATGTACTTTATCTGCTGGCAGGCAGGACCGGATATCTTATAATTGCAGTTATCCTTTCTTCTTTATATCCGGCACCTACGGTCGTTCTGCAGAGGATAATTCTAAAAGAAAAGCTTCCGCCGTTAAGGATTCTTGGACTGATTCTTTCAATAGCCGGCGCAGCCCTGATCGGAATAGGCGGGTAGGGATATATTGGAGTGAATATAACTAATTAATTTTTCCTGAAACAAAACAGTTCCGACCCTGTTCTTTAGCCTTGTAAAGAAGCTGATCACATTGCTTGATTATTGAATCTGCCTCTGAGTTTTTATCAGGATTAACCGTAAGCACCCCCAGACTGACAGATAAAAAATCAGAAACGCCAGACCTCTGATGAGGAATTCCGAGGCCCGTAATACTCTTTCTTATCTTCTCAGCCATTAAAGAGGCTCCTTCTGAATCTGTAGACAAAAGAATACATGCAAATTCTTCACCGCCGTAACGAAATGCCTTGTCACTGCTTCGTTTAAGCATTTTCTTCATAACAGCGCCTATTCCCCTGAGAGCATTATCTCCTTCGACATGGCCGTAATAATCATTGAATAGTTTAAAAAAATCAACATCAAAAATAATCAGACTGAAACTGTCATTTGACCTGGATTGCGTTTTTATTACATGATTTAAAATCATATCAAAGTTTCGTCGGTTACCCAGCCCGGTAAGCGTATCTGAATTTGCCATTTTATCAAGCTGCTGATTACGTTCTTCAAGCTCACCGGTTATGCATTTTACAAGACAGATAAGAACCTTCTGCAGTTTGAATCTGTCGGACTCCTGAATCTCTGGTTCTATAAGTTCATACAATCCGGAGTATTCAGAAGGAGCGTCCTTCGCTTTTTCTGAAAGAGCAAGAACCGTCATTGTCTGTTGAAAAAACTGCGGTGGTTCTCCATGAGGTTTTAGAAATTCACCATAGGTAAAAAAGCCTATTGACGCCGGTGAACCATTAAGAGCCTTCATATCGATGTAGATATCATCTCCAAGAATACTTTTTCTTGATTCACATGAAAAAACAAAAACAGCCTCAGATTTAAATTCTTTAAGAGTATTTTTCAAACCAATGGCGCCGTATTCAAGAAGATGAACATCGCAGATACTGAACTGGACGGCTTCACCGGTATTCATCAGATGAACAAACTCAACCGAACCGTCATCAAGGACTCTGGACACAGGGTTGGGAATATAGCGGTTGTATCGGCTGATCATCAGCGGAAAATTATCCATAAAAGTAGAAGAGGCTCCTGTAAGATCAATTCCAAGATAGTGTTGATACAACTCTTTTACATTCTTGTCATCTATACTGAAAACCCTTTTATTCTCGGATTTTGTTATCATCATCTGTTTTCCGATTGGTATCCAGCTGACATTGTAGTCGCAGAGAACCCTGAGATGTTCTCCTGACAAGCCTGCAGCAGCAAAGCCTCCAAATGAAAAGCCATTTTCTGTAAAAACAAAGAAAGATTCCTGTTCTTTAAAAACACCTCCGGATAGTCCTCCGGAAACCGGTATAGGGCCAAGCTCGGACTCAAGGCTTGTTAGAATGGAAGATTGATCAACATAAATATTGTCCTTCATTCCGCAGGCGAAAACTATAACTGATTTTAAATCAGGGTTCCGCAGCACATCTGCTATTTCCCGACCGGCAGATGCAATATCATCATTCTGGTCAATCAGTACCGATCTGACAATTGTTGAATCAAAGAGACTGAAACTAATCACGGTTGAATGATTTAAAACTGTACCGTTTAGGATTTCACCTGAAGTACTTGTCCCGATTACCGGATATCCGGGAAAGTCTGACTTAAGCTCTTCAAGAATTTTTTCCGCCATTGCAGATTCTGACGTACCCATAAAAACCTGGATCAAAACCTTTTCGGAAGGCAGTTTTAATACCTTTTCTTTAACGGGAATTAAATCGGAAGGATCAGAATACAGTAAATTATAGATTTTCATTCTGTACTTGAAGTATAGATAACCGGAAGGAGATTATCAAATAATTGAAGATAATTTATCAGCAGATTAACTTAAATGTTTTTTCGAATACATATCTACGTTGCATCCATATCCCCTGAAAATGATATCGGCTTCCAAATAAAACTGGAGACACTTTCACTACGTAACACCGCAGGGCCTGAAGGTTCCCGCATGATATCAGCAAATTCAACTGGTAAAGCTCTTACTCCCCAACAGCTTCATTCCATACAGGAATTGAGAACTCTGACTGACCACCACTGGAATGAAATTAAAAGACTAGGAACTTTTGTGGCTTCAGAAGAACTGCATATACAGATAAGACTGAACCGAATCAAATCGCCATCTCAATCAGTGATACAGGCTGCGGAATACAGGAAGCTGATTTAAAACATATTTTTGAAGAGTTTCAGAAGGCGGAGTCATCCTATACAAAAAATCATCATGGAACCGGATTGGGGCTTTCAATTTCAAACTCCTTAGCCGAAAAGATGGGTGGAAGTATCTCTGTATCTTCAGAACTCAATAAAGGCTCAATATTTACTTTGATAATTCCTGTAAGATTTCCGGATATAAAAGAAGAAAGGAATATTTAGATTCTTACAAAATGATAAAAAAATTAAAACAGCGGATAACCGAAACCTATAATCTATATCCCGGCAATTTCTGGGTACTCAGCGGGTCGACCTTTATAGACAGGCTGGGCGGCACCATGCTGTACCCATTTTTCACACTGTATGTAACTAAAAGATTTGATGTTGGAATGACAGAGGCAGGTCTTCTTCTCGCAGTATTTGCCATGGCCAGAATGTTTATGGTGGCGGATCTGCTTCCGGAAGAAAGGCGGGCTTCTGTCGCTGAAGTCGTACTTCTTTATTTTTCTGGCTGATGCAGTTACGAGTATAATCACCGCTGTTATATTTTATATCAAAATTCCGGAAACGAAACCTGAAAATGAAGAACAGGATAAACAGCATGACAACCTGCTTAAAACCATCAAGGGCTACAGCAAAGTTTTTTCAGATCAATTCTACATGGCCTACATATTAAATGCTGCTGGTTTATCAGCAGCTCTATAGCTCTTTTTCAGTTTATCTTCGTGATGTTCACAGTATATCCGCCAGGCACTACGGTCTTCTGATGAGCATAAATGCCCTTTTTGTGGTTATATTTCAGTTCAGGGTTTCAGCATGGCTTGAGAAAAAAATCCCATGAAAATGATGGCCCTTGGTACAGCATTCCTGTAGGCCAGACGGTTGTCGCAAAACTATCTCCTGAGCATATGCGTGGACGGTATATGGGAATATACAATCTTTCATGGTCCATCCCATCCATGCTTGGCCCTTACCTTGCCGGTCTGGTAATGGATAATTACAATCCTGACCTTCTATGGTATATTTCAGGCTTCGTCTCTGCAGCAGCCCTTACAGGATTTCTTCTGCTGTCAAACAGGGGGCAGGAGGAGCTGCAGTAATCACTTACTCCGCTAAGAATATGGATCTTGAAGCACCCTACGATCCCGTTCATGCCTGTGAGAATATACTGGAACCGGAAACACACAGATTTTATAACCGCTTTACCGAAGCCATTCATTCTCAGGATGCAAAAGTCAGCCTTGAGCTGCTGGCCTTCCAGCATCATCATAAACTTGAAAACGGCCAAATCGTTCTTCATTCATTAAACGGCGATTTCAATAAAATGATGAACTGCGAGACTGAAGCTTTCACAAAAGAAGATCTTAAACGGATAGCAAAAACCTATGGCGATGTTGCCGAGGCTGCCATGAAGTGCGGCTTTGATATGCTGCTTATTCACGGCGGGCACGGCCTGTGCATGTCCCAGTTTTATTCAAAGATAATGAATCACAGGACTGATGAGTTCAGCGCCGCTACGCTTGAAAATAAAATGCGCTTTGCAGTCATGGTTCTTGATGAAATCAGAGCCAGAGTCGGAAATAAACTTCTAATAGAGTTTCGTATATCTGGAGAAGAGAATCCGGCGCATCCTGACGGCTATACCCTTGAAGACGGTATTGAGATGATCAAATACATCCAGGATAAAATTGATATTGCCCATGTATCTACTGGAGCCTTTTACAACGGAACAGAAAACATCACTCATCCGACCGAATTTCTCGAACACGGCTGTAATATAAAATATGCAGCAGCAGTGAAAGCTGATCCGGAAATTAAAATTCCGGTACTCACACTCGGAGCCTTCCAGGAACCTGAGCTTATTGAAAAAACCCTTGCAGAGGGAAAGGCTGACATTGTTGCCATGGCAAGAGGTCTTATAGCCGATGCCGATAGAGTAAATAAGTGGAAATTGGGAATTGAAGATGAGGCTATCCCCTGCATCAGATGCTTTCATTGCCTTGATTTTGAGCGCGCACCAACCTTTGCATGTTCAGTTAACCCTACTATTGGCCGCGAACTTTTCATGCCGCTTCTAACACCGCCCGAAGGCCCTTCTAAAAAAGTGGCGATCATCGGCGGCGGTCCTGCAGGAATGCAGGCTGCTATCACAGCATCGAAGCGGGGCCACAACGTGACTCTCATTGAAAAGGAAAATGTACTGGGCGGAAAGCTTAACTTTTCACGGAATGTACCCTTCAAGCAGGATCTTGCCCGGTTTATGGACTGGCAGATTCACATGATGTCCAAGCTCGGCGTTGAGGTGATAACTGAAACCGAAGCGACACCTGAAACAATAGAAGCTATGAATCCGGATGCAGTTATATCTGCAGTGGGTGCGGAAGCAATTCTTCTTCCAATTCCCGGAATTGACGGTCCAAATGTAATATCCGCTGAAGAAGCCTATAACCGTGCTGCGGAAGGAAAAGCGCTTCCGGAAAATATTGTTGTTCTCGGCGGAGGACTGGTCGGCTGTGAAACAGGACTTTATCTTGCAGAAAAACTGGGTAAGAAAGTGACTATTGTTGAACAGCTTGAAGAAGTTGGAAGCGATGAGATGTATCTGACCAGAGATGCGCTTCTGGATCACCTTAGGGAATACACCAATGTTTTCACCGGAGCAACCTGTACAAAAATAACCTCTGAGGCACTGGAATATACCGACAATGACTATCAGACAAAAACAATTCCTTGCGATCTCGTAGTACTCTCAGCCGGGATGAAAAGCAAAAGTGATGAAGCCGAAAGGTTCAGAGATACAGCGCTGTTCTTCACTCCGGTCGGCGACTGCATCAAAGCCAGCAATGTACGCAACGCAACAAGAACCGGATATGATGCTGCTATGAGAATTTAAACGGTAATCAAAAAATCTACATAAAGCCGGCAGTAATTACGCCGGCTTTTTACAGCTATTCAAGAAGTTTCTGTGTCCGCCGGTTTTCTTCAAGCTGAAAAAAGGAAACAAGCTCAAGTAAAGTACGCGCCTGAGAATCAAGTTCCTCAGCCATTGATGCCATCTTTTCAGAAACACTGACATTTTCCTGAACAACATTATTCATCTGAAGGATGGATTCATTCACCTGCCCGGAACCGGAGCTCTGTTCGTGGCTTGCAGAGGAGATTTCCTGAATCAGCTCGGCAGTCTTTCCTATCTGCGGAACCATTTCCTTTATAATCTTTCCGGCATGCTCAGCCTTTGAGACGTTAACACCTGTAATTCCTGTTATTTCTGCAGCCGCAGCAGCACTATTTTCAGCAAGCTTCTTAACTTCATTTGCCACCACAGCAAAACCCTTCCCCGATTCTCCGGCTCTGGCTGCCTCAATCGCAGCGTTAAGAGCCAGAAGATTTGTATTTCTGGCGATTTCTTCTATAACTGCAATCTTTTCAGCTATCTCCTTGATTGCAGAAACCGTCTCAAGAACAGCCTCACCTCCCTTATCTGCGGAGACTATGACATCATCGGCAAGACGGCTTGAATGGGCGGCATTATCAGCATTCTGCTGAATATTGGCACTGAGTTCTTCCATACTTGCAGAAATTTCTTCAACACCGGCGGCCTGCTGATTTGCACCATCCGCGATCTGCAAAGCAGATTCATTCAGCTGCGAACTTCCGGCAATAAACTGTTCTGTACTGTCTTTTATGCTTGTGATAATTCTGACAAGATTTGCCTTCATGTCATTCAGGGCATCTGTAAGGCTTCCAATCTCATCCTTATTATTATGATCAAGGCGTGCATTTAAATTACCTTCTGAAATATCATTAGCGAAATTAACAGCTTTCTTTAATGGAATAGTGATGCTCCGGGAGACCAAAGTCAGGATAAAGATAAGAAGGAGTATCATAATGACAGCAAGAATCAGAATATTTCTCATTATTTTAATTGATTCCGCATTAATTTCCGACTTTGGAATATTAACCATCATGTACCAGGTATTACCGCTATGACCGAATTCGACAGGGACAACAGCTGCAAAAATATCCTCCTGCAGGAAAACTGAATAATAATCAAAATTAAAAGACTCTCCGCTTTTTATCTTATCTTCAAGTTCAGCAGTCATCCAGGAGAAAGAAGCAATATCCTTCCCGAGGGCGTTTTCATCCATTGTTGAAATTATACCCCCGCCTTCAGAGATCAGAGTTAAAAATCCATTTTCATAAATTCTTACAAGACTTATTTCCTTATGAATGGATCCTACCTCAAAATCACAGCCGATGACACCAAGATGTTTGCCTTTTGAATCAATTATGGGTTTGGAAATTGCAACAACGGTCTGCATGCCGTCCGGATATTCAAATTCAAAAAAATCCGAAACTGTTATCCGGCCTCTCTCCCTTGCCCCTGTGTACCAGATATCCATCTCCGGGTCACCCGACGGAACATTTACATAAACTTCTTCACCAAGTACCCAGGCACTGTACTGTCCACCTTCCCCATATCGTTCCGTGCCCATGTATTCGCTGTCTCTGTCGTCAAAGGCTCCCGGTTCAAAGGTTATCCAGGTATCATAAATCCGGCTTTCTACCCGGCCCCTCTCATACCACTGCTTAAGGATGGCGGTTGCAGTTTCTCTTGAAGGTTCCCCCGATTCAATCAGTGCAAGCATGGCATCTGCAGCTGCGGAGGTCTCACTTAATACTGTAGAGAAAATTTCCTGAACGGTCCGCCCGTAATGCTGTGCATATTCATTGGCGATCACTCCTGCGTCATTATTTGCGAGGTTTAAAGTCGTATTTCTTATGTATATATAAAAAACAGAAAGAGAAATAATTACCGTGATCGACATTATTATACTGATTTTCTGGCCTATCTTGAGCCTTGATATTATCATCCATTTACTCCTATTGAATTAATAGGATCTTTAAAATCGCAAGTCAAATTTTTAGATATTTATATTACAAAAACACAAATATAATTTTGTGATCCTATATATTCGTAATATAATACTGAGATGCCCAGGAAATTCTTACTTGCATTTATTTTGAGCATCCTAGTTTTTCAACCGGTTTCTGCATCGGAGAACAATTTAAAGTTACTTTTTTTATCATCATATGCAGCAGAACTTCCATGGAGTACCGCCGTCCAGAATGGTATCAGTGAAATGATATCCGAGTACGGTAAACCCGTTATTCTGTATAATGAATACCTGGACGATATGAGACTGTCCAGCAGCCTTACTATAGACGAACGGGACTGGTATCTGAGTATCAAATACAAGAATGCAAAAATAGACGCAATTATGATCGATGCTGATCCTGCAACTGAGATTTTTCAGAAAATAAGCAACTACTTCCCAGGGATTCCAAAAATACTTATCGACCCGGGCGAAACTATCGCGATGGGTGAGGATATAATTCTGCTTCCCAATAATGATCTGTCTTCTGTTAATAATACATTTGCAATGGCTTTGAAACAGAAACCGAAGACAGAGAATATCTATGTAGTCGACGGACAGGTAAAAACTACAGAAGCATATCTTGAGAAACTACTGAAAACAGCATCAGAACACGGATACAGCCCTACAGTTTTTCAGGATTTCGACACAGGAATAGTTTTAAACGAAGATTTTAATATTGAGACCGGCTCAAGTCTGGGGATGAAAATTATTCGTGAAACAGTTACCAGCCTGAGTGGAGAAATAGATCATTCGGGCAATTCAGGAACATCCTTCAATATCAAATTTCCCCTTTATACTAATCAAGTCTGAATGTAATAGGAAACTCAAAATTCACCGTTTTATCTAGACCATGCGGATAAGGTGTTTCCATAATCTTTTCAACCAGCTCAAGCGCCGCAGTGTTAAGTGCAGAGTGTCTGGATTTTCTGATAATCTCAACATTGAGCATATTTCCATCCTTATCCAGAATCAGCGAGACTATAACAGTCCCCTGCTGGCCCCGCTTCCTTGCACGAAGAGGATAGCTGCCTCTTTTATTTATTTCAACACGCTGCATAAGACCGTCAACAGGGTTTGCCTGAGTCACCGGCGCAGCGACTGAGACAGTCGCAGAGTCCCGGGTTTCAGTGGAATCAGAATTCTGAGAAACATCACTACTGTCCTGCTGTTGAGAGGAAGATTCCTGCGTCTCCTGTTCCGGATGCGGAGCCGTATCCCGGTCCATTTCCTGAGACTCCTGTTTAACCGGCTCCGGTTGCGGAGTTTCCCGGACCGGCTCTTTAGGCACTGGTTTCTCTGAAGCTGACGGCGGTTCAGCCGGAGGTTCCTCAGCTTGTGTCACCGGAGGCGCTGCCTGTACAGGCAATGCCTGCTTCGGAACAAATGCAAGTTCAACCGGGATCAGATGTCCGGAGTCCGGCACTGGAGATCTTTCCGACGGACTAATCTTAACAAGAAAAACCAGTCCGTGTATTACAATTGAGACTGCAGCAAATAATAGAATAATTCTGGAAGATTTCATTTCTTCAGGGAGAAGCCTTTCCTTCTACAATGAAAGAAAGATCGAAGGCTCCGTTCTTTCTGCAGATGTCCATTACCTCAACAATAATTCCAAAGTCAACATTTTCATCAGCCTGGATAAAAATATCCGATGAGTCACGGCCAAGATATATTGAATTGATTTCAGCGGCAAGCGCTGCTTTACTGTACTCCTGCTCATCCAGAAAAAGCCTGCCTTCACTGTCAACTGTAACCACAACATCCTGCTCTATTCTGGTATCGACAATTTCAGATTCAGGAAGTTCAACAGTAATGACCGGATTGGTGAGAGTTGATGTCAGGAGAAAAAATATCAGCAGAAGAAAGATCATATCGATCATCGGGGTCATCTCAAACCTTGTACGGGACTTCCACGATTCATCAAATTCTCTGAATTCAATCATTCAATACAGCCTTTTTTTCATCTGCACGCAAAATCGAATGAAACTCTTCTCCATAAATTTTCATATTGAACTCAAGCTTTCTAAGGCGCCTGTTATTTATATGGGCAAAGATGAAACTGGGAATTGCCACAAATAGTCCTGCCACAGTTGTTATCATGGCTACCCATATTCCGTCGGCAAGAAGCGATGGGTCAATCTGGGACCCTGTATTCAAACCGATCTGCTGGAAGGCCCTGACCATTCCCACAACAGTACCTGAAAGTCCAATCATGGGAGAAATACTGCCGATAAGCTCAAGCACATGAATAAAGCTTGAAGCCTGAAAAAGCATCTTTTCTCCGGAGAGTGAAATTTCCCTTTCGGCAATCTCAACGGAATTTCTACGGTTTGAAATTACTGAGTTAAGAAAAACAAGAAGCACACGGCCGGAACGCCCGGTCTGTGTTTCTGCCTCATCAGCCCTTCCATCAAGAAGAAGCTCCTTTAAAGAGTTAAGCTGGGATTCACTGACCCGGTTTTTAAAAAAGAAATATTCACGCTCAAGAATTACAGCAAGAGCTATAACTGAAATTACAAGAAGCGGCCACATCAGTACGCCGCCTTTCAGAAAAATGTCTATCATTCTGTAAGTATACCCGTCCGACGATCCGACAGTCAACCGGAGAGTTTGATCAGATAAGACAATTTCAAAACTATGAAAGTTTTGCAGGAAGCTCAGATATCTATATCAGTTTCTTCCGCGGGGATGAAGCGTATTTCGAAGGTCTCGGGGTCTACCTCTTTTCTGACTTTAACAACGCCTTCACCGGCAACTTCAAGATCAAAGACTTCATCACGATCATACCATCTGCATCTATCACAAGGAGGGTCAAGCGGATGAGTTCCCCGGTTCTTGCACCAGGAACATGATTTACCCTTTTCCTGCTCAGGTTTTTTAAACTCGATTATTTTTGCCATTGAAGAGACTCCTTTACGCGAAGCTGAACCGATTCAGCCTCTTATACTTTTTATTCTTGTTTAAGAATGAATTAATACCGCAAAAGAGTCAATGCAGAGACGATCATCCGCCTGACATAAACCAGAGGATGCTGACATCGTCTCCATCGGAAAGAATTTTAGTCGGACGGGCTTTTTCGAAATTCACCATGGTTATTAAAAGAGGCCTTACCGGAAGCGGGATTTTAAGCATTGAATACAGCTTGTTAAGCCGGGATTTTTCCGGCAGTTCGATGCAGCCGGAATCATCAATCCGGCTGTAGTCGCAGAATGCCGGAGCAGTAATTCTAACCTTCACTTCTCAGGAAACCATCCTTATTACTTCAACAGGACAGGCCTGCGCGCATATTCCGCAGCCTGTACAGCTTTCAGCTTTTACAAGTTCCGGAAAACCCTTCTTTCCCGGATTATCGGTTTTAACCGCATCAAGGCAACTGAATGGGCAGGCGATAATACAGACCCGGCAGGCCATGCAGTGTTTATAGTCGACTTCCGGGATTTTTTTGTCAGGCATACAGGTCCTCCTTATCAAGCAGCTGTTCAAGTCCGTATTTGTTAACGGTTTCTTCAGTGGGGTATCCGCTTTCAGCATCCCAGCCCCAGGCTTCCTTATACAGTTCAATCATCCCGTCAATATCAACCGTAATATTTTTATTATGTCCGCTTACAAGAGGCTCCGCCCCGTAAACTCTTGCATGGGGCTTAAAGCTGTTAACATCCACAGAATGTATTGCATTAAACAGCTGACGCAGATTCTGCATCCGCTTTCCTATTTCCATATATTCATCGGGAGTCTTGTTCCATCCGGTTGCAGCATTCAGGAAATCAAAAATTCTGAAATACCTGACACCCATCAGCATAGCGTAATAGCAGCTGCCGGTTCCATCGATCAGCATCTTAAACGATGTATAAGCCACATTTTTCATTGTTTCTTCCATAGAAGGGATGTATTCCTTACTTTTAGAATACAGCCTGAATGAGGGAAGCCATGAAACATACTGCCACAGAAATGAGGAAGTATAGTACAAGCCGCTGCTGGTAGTATGCCGGCCCGGAGTCGGATCTATTCCATAGGTCTGGGCAAGCATCGGATCAATCTTCGGGTCATGTGCCGGAAGCTCCTGCCCGCCGGCATGAACAGCATATTTTTCAGAACCCTTACCTATCTTTTCAGCTGCGGCTTTGACACCGTCGGCAAGGATATCACCAAGACCCGGCTCGCGGTTTGCAATTTTTTCAAGAAGACTTATGACGGCATCGCTGCTGCCCCAGTTAAGTTTCAGACCGTATGTATCCTCATCCGTGAGAATCCCGTTCTCGTAACATTCAATTGCAAATGCTATTACAGTTCCCGCTGAAATGGTATCAAGACCGTAGCGGTTGCAGAGTTCGTTTGCATAAAAGATTGCATCACGGTCCTTATTCATCAGAAGACCGCCGAACATCATTGCCGTTTCATACTCGGGTTTATGGGTATGGGAATATTTTCCGTCCCTGATATCCTTTATTGAACACATTCCCCCGCAGCCGATTATGCAGGAATAGCAGTGATATTTGGTCTGCTCACGGGCAATGAACTTATCGGGATTGATCTGTCTGTAGTATTTAAAATTATAATCTTTTTCCGAACCGGACCAGTTCTTAATCGGGGCATCACCATTCATGACGGCCAGTGTATTGTTCATCACCGTACCCCATTTTCTAAGAAGCATTGCGGTTAGCATTCCATCCAGAGGCGCAACACTTTTCAGGCTGCCCATTACCTTTCCAAGCACAGGAAGCAGGGCACCGGTGAATACGCTGGGCGCGTTCATCTTTCTTACCTTCCGGGAATACTCCTTACTCAGTTCCTTAATCTTTTCCGGATTATCTGCCTTAACCTGCTTGGTTCCGGCAAGAACCACCGCCTTAAGTTTCTTTGAACCCATTACAGCACCGACGCCCGAACGCGCGGCATACCGACCAAGGTCATTGGATATGCCGGATATCAGCGACAGCTTTTCAGCAGATGGTCCGATTACGGCAGCAGCCGGCTTCTTCTTTTTCCAGTTTTCCTTTATCAGCCGCTCTTCGGCTTCGATTGCATCAAGCCCCCAAAAGTCTGCAGCCGGGCGGATCTCCGCTCCCCGGTTATCCATATACAGGTAAACGGGTTCGGCCGCCTGCCCCTTGATAAATATTGCATCAACACCGCACTGCTTGATTGCCGGTGCCAGATTTCCGCCGCAATTGGAATCTCCCCATCCACCGGTAAGCGGTGATTTGCAGACTGCCATCCACCTGCCGGTCATGACAGAGCCTGTTCCCGTAAGAAGACCGGATGTAAATCCTAGAATATTTAGCGGACCAAGCGGATCTGCACCGGCCGGAATATTCCTGCAGAGGTACCAGGCACCAAGGCCTACTCCCGAGAGAACCTCTTCATATACCTTCTCGGGAACAGCTTCAATTTCACATTTACCTGATCCGAGATCAGCAACCAGAATTTTTCCTATATAACCTTTCACTCTTCGCAGTCCTCCGGAATGTTTTTCTTTTTATACTCATCATTTAGAGGTTTCCACCAGACAATACCGAAGGCCATTGACATAATAATCGAATACCCCCGACTCAGACCATGTTCTTTTCCTGTCCTGATTCCTGTAAACACTGTTTCAAAAAAATGCAGCAGAAACAGAGCCGCAGTTATAAACCACCACCCTTTGATAATCCACAGAAGCAGCGCTGCCGCCCAGATAAGAATTACCGATGCATATTTCACTGACTGATTATTCATAATACACCCTCTTCTATAGTTTTATATAGCTTAACTGCCTTTTAATCTGTTCTTTTGTAAGCGGCTCTATTTCACAGCGGATATAATCCATCTTTTTTTCATCGTCAGTAATCGCCCGTCCTTCAAAAACCCTGTCCTCAATACACAGTTCAACATCCATGGGATGCCCTGCCAGAGCCAGTTTCTTACGATTCCGCTGAGACTTAAGAATCACAGGGATGTTTAAAGGATTTGACAGCAGACTTCTTGTTATCGGATTAGGCAGGCCTGCTGCTTTATTGAATACCTCTGTAACTCTTGAGACCTTGGCGGTACAACCTTCAACCTGGTAATCTGCAGATCCATTCAGACGGCTTGTACATGAACCCACAGCAACTACTGGCTCCTCCAGGGCTTTTATATCCTCATCGGAGTACGCCCTACAGTCTTTATCAAAATAGAACCTGCGGCCGTCGACAAGGGCACCGGCTCCGATTACAACAGTCATCCTTACATCTTCCGGATTGAGATTGCGGTAATAGAGAAAATTCTCCATATTATAAATCACCGAAGGCAGACATCCTCCGGGACAGGCCTGTTCCATAGCCTTCACAGTTTCAATATCAACATCGATACTGTCAATCTCAGGAGCGGTATTCTTTGTTGCTCCTACAAGAAACCTGACATTAGGAAATTTTTCCGCAATCCTGCCTGAAACAAGACTTGTATCGGCATGCCTCCAGGGAATGGGTTCCGGCTCACCGATAACAACAGTGTCAGGGTCGTTAAACCCGAGTTTGTCAGCCTCCTGCATCAGTCTGATCTTTGACGGGTCATGTCCCATTATCCTTGTAGCAACCCTGTCGGTTTCGACGCTGTTGGTACCGCTAATTATCAGACGGGCATCCACCGGATCTACCGGCCCGGGAACATTCCCCTCGGCACCAATAATTCCATCAATAATTGTCAGGTCCGGTTTAAAAAGCCAGAGAAGATCCACAAGTTTCTTATCAATATTGTAATTGTGGTTTCGATACCGCATATGCGGTGAAAGACAGCCCATGGCGTTTTTAAACCCGAGGGTCACTCCGGTATAGGCATTTGTTTTCATCTTGGGTAGAGAAATGTAGAAAGCTTCCCCTCTGACAATCTCACTGAAAGTCCTGGGAATATATACTTCCTTCATTACCTGTGCCTTCGGAAGAAGGTATTTATCAACAGGAAGCTCCTCGACAGCCTGGAACTCAATATTGTAGCGTTTAACAATACGGTCTGTTCCGTTTATTTTAGCCATCAGACGTGAAACAGGAGCACCTGAACCTTCTATTATAATAATATCATCAGTATATTTTTTCATATACTTTACAACCGCATCTATAACCCGCGGATCTGTAGACTGAGGAACATCGTCAACCTTCAGTCCGACCTTGTGAAAGACCCCGACAAAATTCGGCTTGATAATAACCCTTCGACCCTGAATTTTTTTTACAAAATCAGTTTTTTCATTGAGCGCATTAAGATTTGATTCAACAGTATCAATTATTGCACTTACATCCTTCCTCTGATAATACTGCCGGCTTCCATAATTTTTTGGAAGGACTACATAATCGGTTTTGTAATCCAGATCCGGCGCTCTGCTGACTATTACATAATTTCCCCCGCTCATAAACACACCTTTTTCGAGAACTCTCGGTTTTTTCTCATGTTACTCCTGCTGTAATGAAATGTCAATTATTTTCGGGATTTCCCGATTTTTTCTATTATCTCCTTGAAAGATGAGTCCGCTTCTGTTACTTTTTTTTTATGAAAGCAGGAAAGACCCCCAAGGGCACAAAAACCAAAAACAGGATAATTACTTCAGCAATAAACCTGATCAAGGAAAAAGGAATTGAGAATACAACTCTTGTTGAAGTCTGCAGTGTTTCGAACGTAGCTCAGGGAACTTTTTATCATTATTTTCATTCGGTTAATGATATTATTAACGAGATTTTAAAGATTGAAGGTGAGGATTTATCCAATTACTATCGGGAAATAGAGACTGACTCGACCGCAGAACAGCTTGAGAAGCTGATGTCTTTCCAACTTGATTACTATGAGAGAAAGGGTAAGGCAATTGTTGCCCAGCTGATAAAAAATGATATTGTGCCTCAGAGCGGTGAATCAATCATTGAAAATCTGCTGCCGATTAGACCGCTGCTTACAAAAATAATCAAAAGCGGTCAGCAGAGCAAAAGCATTCCGGATTCGGTCTCACCTGAAATGCTGTCAAAAAGACTGGTAGCAGTTCTTATGCTCTATACAATATGGTGGATCAAGGATACTGAAGATCAGACACTGAAAGAAATGATTTCTGATCAACTCAGGATGGAGATCGCTGTGATTCTATCGCCTTGAAGTAATTAACAGTTCCGACCTTCAATTCTACAGTTGCGTCCTCATCACAGACAATAATTGCCTTGGGATGAAGCTGCATACAGCTCACAGTCCACATGTGGTTTACCCCCTGCTGTACGGCCTTCTCAAGAGCCCTGGCCTTGCTCAGACCGCTTGCGGCCAGAAGGACTTCATCGGCATCCATAATAGTTCCCACACCTACTGTTAATGCCATATCCGGGACAAGACTGATATCATCATTAAAAAATCTTGAGTTCATCACCTTTGTATCATGGGTCAGCCGCTTAAGGCGGGTGCGCGAACTCAGGCTGCTTCCGGGCTCGTTGAAAGCAATGTGACCGTCGGCGCCTACACCGCCAAGAAAGAGGTTAATTCCGCCCAGGGATTTTATTTTCTCTTCATACCTGCGGCATTCGGCTTCCGGATCAGAAGCCAGCCCCTCGAGGATATTTATATTCTCTTCGGGTATATCAATATGAGAAAAAAGAGACTTCTGCATAAAGTGATGGTAGCTCTGTTCGTCTTCCGGTCCCAGTCCGACGTATTCATCCATATTAAAAGTGACTACATTCTTAAAACTAAGGCTTCCCTCGGAGTAAAGTCTTATAAGCTCCCGGTAAATCCCCAGCGGTGTCGATCCGGTTGGGAGCCCTAATACAAAGGGCTTTTCAGTTGAAGGGTTAAACTCTTTTATCCTGTTTGCAATATAAGCCGCTGACCATCGGCTAACACCTTCATAGTCCTGATGAATTATAAGTCTCAATTATTTCTCCTTAACCGCGCATCTCATTCTTTTTAAACACTCCGTCTACAATTGTAGCAAGACAGTTATATTCCTTGTCATAGACAGCCAGATTCGCATTGCTCCCGGGCAGAAGCATTCCCATTTTTTTCGACAGTCCCAGTACGGAGGCCGGTGTATAACTGGCCATAAGAAAAGCCTCCTGCGGTGTACTGCCGAATCCGACCATATTCTTTACCGCCCTGTTCATGGTCAGAGCGGAACCTGCAATCACATCATCCTCGACCCGGTGAAAGACATGATCATCACCCAGATAAACCTCATCACGGTTTGCAATCAGTTTTCCCGATCTTACGCAGGTCGGTTTGACTGCATCGGTAACCAGACAGATCTTGTCGGCAGCCTTCTCCTTTATCAGCATCTGTACTATTGCAGGATGCACATGCTCTCCATCGGCAATAAGCTCGCAGGTCAGCTCGGGATGAATCAGGATGGCTCCTACAATTCCCGGATCACGATGATGTATACTTCTCATCGCATTAAAGAAGTGGGTGGAATGGGTAATGCCTGCCTCCATCCCCTCCCTCATCTGGTCGTAACTGGCGTTGGAGTGTCCGGCCTGAAGAGTTATTCCCTTTTTATTACAGTACAGGGCCAACTCACGCATGTTCTTCAGTTCAGGAGCAACTGTCATATTTGTTATTCGACCGCCGGCCGCGGTATAGTATTTATCCATTAAATCAAGGCTTACTGCCCTGATTCCTTCTTCAAGAAGCGAACCCTTCTTTTCAGGGTTTATAAACGGCCCCTCAAGGTGCAGCCCCAGAATTCTGGCGCCATCCTCTTTGCCTATTGCTGCCGCGGTAGCCTCAATTGATTTCATGAAGTTTTCATCATTCTGCGGATACAGGGTCGGACAGAAGGCGGTTACACCGTATTCAGCCATCGCACTGCTCATTCCGAGTATGGATTCGGTGGACAGATCATCCGTACCGTATCCGTGAAGACCGTGAATATGGGTATCGATCAGTCCGGGAACAAGATAAGCTCCCTGCAGATCCCACAGCTCAAAGTCGCTGCCGAACGATTTTTGTTCAAACCGTTTTCCGCTGAAAACATCGGTAATACGGCCGTCTTCAAGCACAACTGCGCCTCTTTCAATCTCTGTAAAACCGGTAAAAATCGTAGCATTATATAAAATGATATTTTTCATACATATTAATAATACATTAAAAAATCAGGATATCATACAACTAATTTTCAGATTGTCATCGTTTTAATGATAAAAAGTTTTATATTCGTTGGCAAGATCCTGATAATAGTGTTAATCTGATTTTATGAAGATAGAAAGTATCCGCTGGAAGAATATTAGCTGCGAGCTGAAAAAGCCCTTTATAACATCTTTGAGAACACTGCGCCTGCTCGAAGTTATTCAGGTTGAAGTAGTTACCGATACCGGACTTAAAGGCATAGGGGGCTGCGCTCCTACCGCAGCTATTACCGGAGAAACTGAAGCCTCTCTGAAAGGAGCCCTCGAACATATTTCAAAGCTGATTACCGGTGAAGACTGTTCAGCACTGGAACCCCTGCTTCATACTATTGGCAAATCAATGGCCGGAAACACTTCCGCAAAATCCGCCCTGGACATTGCCCTCCACGATCTTTTTACTAAATCCTGCGGGCTTCCGCTTTACCGGTACCTTGGCGGACGGGGTGAGTGCATCCGTACCGATCTTACAATCAGCCTGAACCCTCCCGCTGTGATGGCTTCCGATGCTCTTGAATATTATAACGAGGGCTTTCGTGAATTCAAACTTAAAGTAGGAAAGGATCCAATGGAAGATATTGAGCGGATTCTTGCCGTCAGAAAAATCCTGGGACCCGAAGCCGTGATAAGGATTGATGCAAACCAGGGCTGGAACGCTCGCGATGCAGTCAAGGTGATAAATGAATCACAGAATGCAGGAGCCGGTCTCGACTTCGCTGAACAGCCGGTTGCCGCTGCCGACTTCAAAGGAATGCGCTATGTACGCGAAAATATAGATATTCCCCTTGTAGCTGATGAAAGTGTCTTTTCACTTAACGACGCCTTCAGGCTGATTGAAGCAGAAGCCGCTGACGGAATCAACATCAAGCTGGCCAAATGCGGAGGCATTGCAGAAGCGGTTAAAATTGCACACCTGGCAGAAGCTGCAGGGCTCTTCTGCATGACAGGATGCATGATGGAAAGCCATGCGGGAGTATCCGCAGCAGCGCACTTTGCCTCCGCAGTAAGAAACGTAAAATATGCCGATCTTGATGTTCCCCTGCTCTGCAGAACAAAAACAGAAGAAGGCGGCGTCGAATACCGCGGCGCAGACATATACTTTTCACAAAAGCCGGGAATAGGTCTTAAAATATGAACACTGCAGATATAAACACCGGAAGACTGTTCATGCTCGGAATTCCGGGATCCGAACTCGATGATGAAACTAAAAGACTCCTTGAAACAGTTGATCCGCTGTCGATTATCTTTTTCGGCCGCAATATAGTCAATCCGCAGCAGCTTGCCGTACTTATTTCAGACATTACGGCCTTTATGGGCAGAAAACCCGTTTTTGCAGTTGACCAGGAAGGCGGCATTGTAACAAGGCTTACCGAGGGCTTTACTGTAATGCCGGGCCCAATGGCTCTTGCACAGGCAGGTGGAGAAACCGCAGCCTACGAAGCGGCTTTTATACTTGGAACAGAAATGAAGGCAGTTGGAATTGACTGGGATCTCGCTCCGGTTGTTGATATCAACCGGAATCCTATGAACCGGGGGATTGGAATACGAAGCTTCGGAACCCGGAAAGAAGAAGTAATCAGCTGCGCACAGGCATTCGTTAAAGGGCTTAGTGAGGCCGGAGTGCTTTCCTGCCTTAAACACTTCCCCGGACTGGGAGGAGCATCGGTTGATCCGCATATCGACCTTCCTGTTCTTGATATCAGCCGGGAAGAGCTTTTTAATACTGATATTCAACCCTTCCTTGACATTGACTGCCCATGCTGGATGCCTACTCATATATACGTTCCATCAATTCAAAGCAGGAAAGAGGCTGTAACCGTTTCTTCTGAAGTGCTTACCGGAATAGTCAGAAACGAACTTGATTTTGACGGACTGCTGCTTGCCGACGATTTGAATATGGGCGGAGTGGCAAACAGCAGCTCTACTGAACAACTGGTCATCAACACATTTAGTGCCGGAATGGATATTCTTTCAATCTGTGAGGGAACTGAGAAACAGATTAATGCATTTAATTCGCTTAACGATGCTGTCGGGAAAGATGAGCATCTATACAGACGTTATCTTGAATCACTGGAAAGGATCAACAGTATTCTATCCCCCTTTGAGGATTCTCTGAATCAGGATACAGTAAAAATCGGAATCGCTGAAAATGCCTCAAAAGCTGCAGGACTCTCCGGACGCTCAATAAAATGCATCAAAGAGGAAGAGCCCCTTCCCCTGCTTTCGTCAATTGAAAACATTTTTTCCATGAAACGTCAGAGACTCGTGATGGTTGAAGAGGAAGCTCAGGGATTGTTCTACGCAGCGGTCAAGGCTGCTGAACTTTCGGATTGCCCTCTTCTTGAAATAAACAGCGAAACAGCGACAGATGAGACAAAAAGAAGCCTTTTAAAGGCTGCTGAAGGAAAAATTAATCTGATTTTTACCGAAAATGCTTATCTTGATGATAATATATCTAATCTAATCACAGCGCTAGCGGAGGCTTCAAAGACACTCTATCTTATAGCTCTCCGGAATCCGTGGGATGCCGATATTGCCGGAATCAGAAACGCCTGGTGTTCATACGGCTACACTCCCGACCAGCAGAAAGCTGTGATCAGTTTTTTGATCGGAGAAAAAGAGGTCTGATATGAACGGTTGCCTGTTAAAAATAAAAGAGTCTTATTCCGGACTAACCCCATCGGAGCGCAAGGTTGCATCCTATGTAATGCACAATCCTGATAATTCAGTAGGACTTTCAATAGGCGAACTTGCAGATCTAAGCGGAGCCTCAAAAGCAGCAATAATCCGTTTCTGCAAGACTCTGGGCTTTGAGGGATACAGAGAGTTTGCCCTGAAAATGGCCACTGATATTGCATTATCCCGGGAAAACTCTGCTGACAAACAGTATACAGATATCCAGGCCGGTGACGGTCTTGAAACAATAATCAGAAATATTTCTCATAACAATAAACAGGCTATTGAGGACACCATAAAGGTTCTTGATAAAAACGAGGTGGAAAAAGCTATTAAAGCCCTCCGGAGTGCCGGCAGAATTGACTTCTACGGAACAGGAGCTTCAGGCCTTGTTGCCCTCGATGCCCAGCAGAAGTTTATGCGAATCAACCGATTTGCAAATGCCTACGCAGATACCCACCTTCAGGCAACCTCAGCAACACTTCTCACATCCGGAGATGCAGCTGTTTTCATTTCATATTCCGGAGAAACAAGGGATGTTGTTGAACTGATAGATATAGCGAAAGCCGCAGGTGCGGTTACCATTGCCATCACCAGATACGGCAGCAGCACCCTCAGTGAAAAAGCGGATATAAACCTTCACATTTCATCTCCGGAAACCAGCATGCGGTCCGCTGCAAGCTCATCACGTATTGCCCAGCTCAATATTATTGATATACTGTTCACAGGACTCGCTTCCGAGGACTACCCCGAAATCAAGAATTATCTTGAACTTACCGGAGCAGTAAAAGGACTGAAGAGACTTCATGAACGTTCCTGAAACCGCTGGAGTAAATGATGGAGACACAGAAAGAACGGTATATTCCCTTCCGGAAGAGGGATATCATCGGTATGATTCTCGACGATCAGAAATTTGAATCAGAAGAAGCAAGAGGGGATTTTAATCTGCTCTGCGGAATCATCGAAAGCATTTTTCATTTTACCTTTCACAAAGATCTAGAGGAACTGAAAGACGCTTACTATCCGATAAACCCCGACCTGAAAAAGGCATTGCAACCATCTGAAGCAGAAATCGAAGACTCGAACCGGAAGCTCGATACAACCCTCCAGAAGATATTAAATGACGCCAATTTCAATCTAATCCCCAAGGAAGAAATTGAAAGCGCATTCAACGATAACGCCCTGGTCAACTTCAGTGTTAAAATTGATTTCGATGATTATGAATACGCCCGAATTTACGCCCGCGGCCGTAGAAAGGATAAATTCACATTAAAACGCCTGTTCGGGCTTAAAACCACCGACCATGAGCACGAAATACTTGAAAGAGTAGTTCTCTTTGCACGTCTCAAGAAGACAGAGGAACAGGAAGAGAGTACCTTCATAAAGATGTTCAAGGATGTCCCTATTGAGGACCTCGAGATTCTTTTTCCAAACTCAAAAGTAATAATGAGCCTGAAGGACAAACTTATGCTGGTCGTCCCTGCGGTTGCCGCCGGAGTACCGCTTTTGGTAACAAAGGTTATTCCGGCACTTATAGTCGCCTTTGTAATCATCAGCGCCTATCTTGGAATAAAGGGGACAGTTGAAGAAAATCAGCTCAAGCAGGCTATTGCGGTATTTTCAGCTCTTGGAGCCCTCGGAGGATTTCTCTTCAAGCAATGGAGTAAATATAAAACAAAGAGATTCCTCTTTCAGAAAGAACTCAGCGACAATCTTTATTTCAGAAATATGGTAAACAATGCAGGAGTTTTCTATTCGCTGATAGATTCGGCCGAAGAAGAGGAATGCAAAGAATCATTTCTTTCGTACTACTTCCTGTACACAGCCGAAAGTCCGCTGACTGAAGGTGAGCTTGACAGCCGTATCGAAAAGTGGATGGAAGAGAAGCACGGCTGCGTAATGGACTTTGAGTGCGATGATGCACTGGCAAAACTTAAGGCTCTGGAACTGCTGAATGAAGACTCTGAGGGAGGTTTCACTGTTAAACCGCTGAAAGATTCGCTCTCAATCCTTGACCGGCAATGGGATAATTTTTTCAATTACTGAATTTTGATTAATTAAGGCAATTTCAAAACCAACCGGGTTTTGCAGGAAGCTTACTAAAAAAAAGACCTTATCAGTTTGTGCAGGTCAAGCCGGAAGGCCTTAATTTTATCGGCCGTATTATCCCTTCCAAGATTAACACGGTTTGTCAAAGCAGTAACCTTAAGTCCCATTTCGGGATCTATCCAGAGACTTGTGCCGGTAAACCCGGTATGACCGAAGGAGGCTTCACTGAAACCCTGACCGGCAAAAGATTCTGCCGACTGGGTGAGAAAACCCAGAGCTCTAGAAGGCTGAAGTTCTTCGGACTGGGTTGTAGTCATTTTTTGTACATACTCCGGTTTCAGAATCTGCCTTCCGTTTAAGACGCCCTCATGCATGAAAAGATCGGCAATTGAGGAAACAGCCTCCGCGGTTCCGAAGAGTCCGGCATTTCCACCCTCGCCTCCCAGACACCAGGAGTTTTCATCATGGACTTCACCCTTAAGCTGCCGGCCTCTCCAGCTGCAGAACTCGGTTGCAGCACTGCGTTTTTTATCATCCCCATCAGGATTAAATTTAAGATCAGAGATCCCTGAGGGTTCTATTATCAGCTTGTAAAAAGCCTCCGCAAGCGACATCCCTGCAATTTTTTTCAATACCTGAGTCAAAAGAATGTAACCGGTACAGCTGTAAATAACTTCGGTGCCGGGGTTTACTTCCGGAACCAGAGAGTAAAGATGCCGAAGTGCTCTCTGTTCATCGATATCCGATTCTGTTTCAAACAGCCGGAAAATCTCCGGGACTGGAGGGAGCCCGGAAGAATGAGTCATCAGCTGCTGAAGACTCAGAGCTCCGCTTTCTTCATTTATTTTATCAAGGAAGTATGAAAGAGTTTTACCGGTATCCAGACCTTCAGCATCGAGCAGGGCAAGCAGTACCGGTGTTGTCGCAAGCGGTTTTGTCAGTGAGGCAAGATCGAAGAGGGTATCAGAACTAACATATGTCTCATCATCATAAGACATATTGCCGTAATTTTCAGCTGCAATCCGTTTTCCGTCCTTTTCAACAATCAGGGATATTCCCGGAAAACAACCGCCTGCTATACTTTCTTCAATCAGTTTTCCAAACATTTTTACTCTGCCTGATTTTTATAACTCTGTACTGCAGTTCCGATTCGGTCCTCATTACCATCCAGCAGAGCCTTTGCCTCATCAGCCGAAATCCCCAGAAGTACAGACACAATAGCAGTTTTAGGGTGTTTTCCTGATTCATCAAAGGCTGCTTCAGCTGTTTTACGATCACAGCCTGTTGCAGTTATGATCAGCCTTATAGATCTCTCAATCAGTTTATTATTAACAGGAACCAGATCAACCATCAGATTGTTGTAAACCTTTCCCAGCCGTATCATCGAAGCAGTTGTGATCATATTCAGCACAAGCTTCTGCGCGGTTCCCGACTTAAGCCTTGTAGATCCGGCAACAATCTCGGGACCTACATCCAGAAAAATCGAATGGTCAGCATACTGAAAGATTTTCGAGTTTTTATTACAGCTTATAGCACCAACTACTGCACCGGCCTCATGTCCTTTCTTCATTGCTCCGATTACATAGGGGGCCTGACCGCTTGCTGTAATTCCTACAACAACATCGTTTGCAGATATGCCTTTTTCAGCAAGTTCATTTGCACCGGCTTCCTCGTTATCCTCAGCCCATTCAACCGAGCGGGTCAGGGCTTCCTGTCCGCCGGCAATCAGCCCCTGAACCATGTCACGGCTTACCCCGAAGGTAGGCGGACACTCGGAGGCATCAAGAACACCGAGCCTTCCTGATGTACCTGCTCCCACATAAAAAAGCCTTCCGCCCATTTTAAAAGCTTCAACAGTTGCTTCCACAATTGCGGCAATTTCCGGAATTGCAGGAGTTACCCGGCCCGGAACCTTCATGTCTTCTTCGTTAATTATTTCAAGTATTTCAATGACTGATTTAGTATCAATATTCCTGGATGCCGGATTCGGCTGTTCAGTCTGCAGTTCTCCAAGATTGTCCATGTTTACCTCGTATTTAAAATTAGGGCTTTGAAAGTTTTCCCATAACCACCGGACGGGAGGCTCCTGTTGCCGCTTTAATATTATTTGGAATGTTCTCCAGATAACTCCAGGCGAGCAAAGCGAAGGCGGCAGCTTCCTTGTACTCCGAACTTATACCGGCCTCATCACCCGAGACAATCAGTGTTTCAGGCATGGCCTGCTTCAGGCCGTTCATGATTACAGGATTAAATGACCCGCCTCCGGAAACAATCAGCTTCTCCGGAACCTTATCAAAATAACGCTTAAACGCATCAGTAATAGTGCGTACTGTATATTCTTCAGCGGTTCGAATTAAATCAGGTTCCGGCTGTTCACCATTAATCCAGTTTTTATAAAAATCTGTACCGAATTCCTCCCGGCCTGTAGACTTGGGCACAGGCGCTGAAAGATAGGGATGAGTCATCCACTTTTCAAGCAGTTTTTCATCTACGGTTCCCTGAAGCCCAATCAGACCGTCTTTATCATAGGCAAGCTTGCCCCTCGTATATTCGGTCACAAGCCGATCAATTATCATATTCCCCGGGCCGGTATCAAAGGCCGAGGCGGCTGCTCCCTTTTCAAAGTAGGCAAGATTTCCTATCCCGCCTATATTCTGAAACGCGGTCTTATCACCATGCAGCTCTGCAAGAAAGCTGTCAAAGAAAGGAACAAGGGGAGCACCTGAACCGCCGGCGGCAATATCTGCAACTCTGAAATCCGAAACCACAGGGATTCCGGTTTCCTGAGCAATCACAGAGGCTTCCCCCGTCTGAAGGCTGCCACGAAGCATATCACCGCAGAAAGCCTCTTTTTCAGCAACATGATACAGGGTCTGTCCATGCGATCCTATAAGTTTTACATCGCTTCGATCTAAATCCAGCTTTTCAATAAGAGCATTTGCAGCTTCGGCAAAAAGCTGCCCAAGCCGCATATTAATAAGACAAAGCTTTTTTAGTGAACCCGGCCCGTCTTCAAAAAGTTCAAATATAACCTTTTTCACATCGTCGGGGATCGGCCAGGAAAGTCCGCCCAGCATCTCAACAGCAGAAGGAAGAGCTCCAAGACCTGTAATTTTTACCGCAGCGGCATCAATACCGTCCACCGAAGTGCCGGACATGAGTCCGATAACAATCTGTTCATTCATATTCAATCATTATGCGCATTTAATTATTGTTTGTCAAAATATTTTTAAAAAGTAATTTCATAAAAATGTTCTGAAAATGAAAAATAATTTTATTGACTAAGTGTTTTCCGCAGAATATAATTTCTTAATACTATCTTGGAGGATTATATGAAAAAATTATTGTTGATTGTTACCGTAATTGTCCTCGGCTGCGCTTCAGTATTTGCCGGAGGACAGAAAGAAGAAGCTACTCCAGAAAAGCTTGTTTATATAACTCCGTCATGGGGTGCACCTTCAGAGGAACTTGTTGCCAAGTTTGAGGCTGAAACCGGAATCAAGGTTGAAGTTTCTACTCTTAAGGATGAAGACCTTAGAAATAAGGTTATGCAGGCCGCCGGCGGAAAGGTTAATCCGGCAGATGTTATCTTTGTAGGTATAAGCCACCTTGGAACATTTGCAGCTTCAGGCATCCTTGCCGATCTTGAAGGGCTCGTTCCCCAGGAAACCTTCGACAGAACTATCGGTTCTAATTTCTTTGTTGTTGATGGGACTTCATACGCAGTGCCTATCTATCAGCAGATGGTTATGATCGATTACGACAAGGCAACCCTTGAGCAGATTGGAAAAACAGCTGCCGACATTAAAACCTGGGATGACCTTGAAAATGCAGCAATCCAGATGAAGGAAGAAGGTATCTATGAATACCCGCTTGCGATGGCAGTAAGACACTGGCCTTACTACCTTATTGCACTTTCAACCGGTTCCACCCTCTTTGCTGAAGACGGAACACCAATGTTCGATGATCCTTCAGATCCTGCATATGATGCATACAAGAGACTTACAGGATGGTTTGAAAAAGGCCTGATTACTCCTGAAAGACTCACATCACCGAATGCTCACCCTTCATTCTGGGCAGGAGACGCTACATTTCACCAGGCATGGCAGGGTTCACTTGCAATTGCCAACAATCCTGAGAAATCAAAGATTGCTCCCAATGCAGATTACCTCCTTCTCCCTGAACAGCACTACACATGGTCACTTCCTGCAGGTCTCGCAGTATCAAGCTATACTGAATATCCGAAAGCTGCTGAAAAGTTCATTGAGTTTATGCTCACAGAAGAAGCGCAGCTTTTCTGCTATGAAGCAAACGGAATGTTCCCCGCTGAAAAGAGCGTATACAAATCACTTGGAGATCAGGGCCTCATCGACGGATGGGAAACTATGTCAAAGCAGAGTGAATACGTAGTACCGCTTCCATATGCAACACCATGGTTCGGCGAGTTCGAAACAGAGCTTAAAAACTCACTTCTCAGAGTTGCACGCGGTGAAGTTGATGCTGATACTGCCATCGCAGAGCTCGGCAAGTTCACCAGAGAACTTCAGAAAGAATATGAATGAGGAACAACATGAACACCACAAACTGGTGGTGTTCATGTTGTTTTGAAGTAATTTAATTTCCTCTATCAGGAAATTAAATTACTTCGTTAAATCTAAGGTATACCTTTAAAAACTGCAGTTTTTAAAGGTTCTATAGTTGTGTGGAGTTTTATTGCAACCATTTTCTTACTTGTATATCTTTACGGGGTTACAATAAACACTCCTAAAACAAAAACAAAACCGACCTGGTTTTGTTTTTGTTTCACCTGCGGGCCTTTTCATTTAAACTGATATAATCAGGAGAAATAACCTATGAGAAAAAAATTATCGACCTGGCTGGATAACGAAACACATTTGGCCTGGACGATCCTTGTTCCGACACTGCTGCTCCTGCTGGTATTTGCATATTTGCCCGCAATACAGTCTTTCAGATTCAGTCTTCTTAAATACAACCTGAAGATGCCGAATAATATTAAATTCATCGGCCTTGAAAATTATATCTATATTCTGAAGGATCCGACCTTTCAGAAAACAGTACTCCGTGTTGTCTACTTTATGATTGTAGCCACAGCCTCAGTACTGATAATATCACTGGGATTCGCGCAGGTTCTGAATCAGGCTTTTCCTGGAAAGGGGTTTTTAAGAGCAGTTGTAATCATCCCGTGGGCAATTCCGCCGGTCGTTAACGGACATCTGTGGAAATGGATTTTCAATGGTGATTACGGAGCCCTTAACGGACTGCTGTTTCAGCTGGGATTAATAGACGATTATCATTTCTGGCTGAGTGATCCCAATGTTGCGATTAACCTGTCGGTATTTCTATTCGTCTGGCGGTATACACCATTTATCACCATTCTTTTCCTGGGCGTTCTCCAATCAATTCCAAACCAGCTCTACGAGGCGGCAATGGTGGACGGAGCCGGTGTAGTGAGACGTCTTTTTGCAATTACAATCCCCTACCTTTCACAGATAGGCGGTATTGCCGTTGTTCTTACAATGATTGCAAGCTTTAATGTTTTTGACGGTATATATGCGCTGACAGAGTTCAGCGAACTTACAAAAACACCAATGATATATAACTATGAAATTACGTTCGATATGGGAAGGTTCGGTAGAGGATCTGCCATGGCATACATGGTCGGCCTGTTTCTGTTCCTGCTCACGCTTTTTTATATGAGAATGAGCTTCAAGAAGGAGAATGCATGAAAGCCAGACCTGCCTACAAAATAATACTTGCCGTAATGGTCTTCATAATCTTCTTCTGGTCAATTGCGCCTATATTCTGGGTATTCATTTCATCAATATCCCCGCGAACCGAGCTCTACTCAATACCTCCTCACTGGATACCGGAGAACCCGACACTCGAAGCATATAAAAAGGTACTGATAACCGGCGAAAGCTTCAGAGGCGGTGACGGCATAGCTGCTGCAAAATTGTTCAGGGCTGGAATTATCAATTCTCTGATTGTGTCGCTTATTACAACAGCCATGGTTATGTTCTTTGCGCCTCTTCTGGGATACGCCTTCTCAAGGCTGAAGTTCAAAGGAAGCAAGCTGTTTTTCTATCTTATTATAGGCATAATAGCCCTTCCCTCCTGGCCGGTTCTGATAGGATTATTTTCCGAATTCTCTCACCTGCATCTGCTGGATACAAAGCTCGGCCTGATCCTGCTGTCATTTACATTCAGACTGCCTTTTGAAACATGGTTTATGAAGGGATATTTTGAATCTGTGCCTAAGGAAATTGAGGAAGCGGCAAGAATTGACGGCTGTACAAGAATTCAGACTCTCGGAAGGGTCAGTCTTCAGATGGTTATGCCGGGACTGATAGCAGTTTCAATTGTCTCATTCCTGCACACATGGAATATGTTTTCTGGGCCACTGGTTCTGACATATACCCTTAAATCAAAACCGCTGACTGTAACCATGACCGAGTTTATCGGCCAGTACTACGTTCACTGGGATCTGATGTCTGCGGCAACCATACTGGCAATTATCCCGCCGATTATAATCGTTATCTTTTTTCAGAAGTATATTATTCAGGGCCTGTCTGCAGGCGCCATTAAATAAACAGCCCGCATTCGTTACACTTAAGTTTTTAACTGTTTCAAAACCGGTATGACCTATGGTTGTCCCGGTTTTTTTATTTCCTTTTCAGCATGCCCCGGTAAATCCCGGGAGTTGAACCTTCAATCTCAACAGCGCCTACCGTTTTTGAATAAAAACCTACAGGTCCTACACCGCCGATAATCCCGTATCCATAACCCGAATCTTTCATTGCATGAAGTGTCTCCAAGAGAAGAACTTTTCCAATCCCGAGACCTCTGGCCGATTCTGCAACTCCTGTCGGACCGAAGAAACCCAGAGCACTCGCATCATATGCGGCGAACCCCAGAATATCATTCTCCCTCACGGCAATAAATGTTTTTACCGGATGTCCTGAAAACGTAATTCCGCACTCATCAGCCCAGCCCTGTGAAAAATTATCTTTTATCCAACCTGTAAGAATGCCCTTCTCTGAGGGGTATGCCCTTCTAACAGTTATTCCACCCTCACTCAAAGCTTCCGGCTTCGGTAATTCATACAGTTTCACAAGCATATCAGCCATTTACCAATCTCCCTCTTAATCTAATATATCATATTTCTGCCCTTACAAAATATTTACCGAATATATTCAGTAAGCCTATTGCAATAGATAAAATTAATTGATATTTTATAGTTAAATATTTATCTATAACTTTTAACCCAATTGTCCTTTAAGGGTTAAGAAAAGGAGAAAAAATGAAGAAAGGATCTTTACTTGCTTCATTCACCGCACTCGCTGTAATTGCAGTTTTACTGATTAGCGGATGCGTAAGTGATGAAAATGGCTCAACAGCACAGTTTACTCCTGGAACCTACAGCGCAGCTGCTCCGGGAAATTACGGAGATGTTCCTGTTGAGGTCTCTTTCAGTAAGACTAAAATCAAAAAGATTACTGTTGGATCCAACTCAGAGACTCCCGGTATCGGCGGCGTCGCCATGGAGAAACTGACCGAAGAAATAATAGACGGTCAGACCCTTGCAGTTGATGCAATAACCGGAGCTACTAATTCAAGCCGCGCTTTCCTTACAGCCGTAGAAGACTGTGTTGCCCAGGCCGGCGGTGATATTCTCATGCTCAAGAACAAGAAGATTGCTGTTGTTGCAGGAGAAGAAATTAAAAAAACTGCTGACGTTATCATAATCGGCGGAGGCGGAGCCGGTCTTGCAGCGGCAGTATCTGCGTCAGGAAACGGTTCAAGCGTGATTTTAATTGAAAAAGCAGCGGCCCTCGGCGGAAACACAATCAGATCAGGCGGCGGATACAATTCATATGATCCTCAGAGACAGAAAGCTATCAAGATGACAAAACCGCTTATGGAAGATCTTGAAAGTTTCTTATCAATGACTCCTGCTGAAGCCGGCGATTTTGCTCCTACTCTTGCTGTCCTTAAGGACCAGATTCGTGAATACAAGAAATCAAATGACGGAACACTCTTTGATTCCCCTGAACTTCACATGATGCAGACATATATTGGCGGAAAGAGAACCTCTCTTGATGGAAAAGAAATCACCGGAAATGTTGATCTTGTAAAAACTTTTACATCAAACACACTTCCCACTCTCCACTGGCTTGAAAGCATTGGTCTTGAATTCAGCGAAGAGGTCGCAACAATCCTCGGCGCACTCTGGCCAAGAAGTCATACAACCGTTGAACATGTCGGTGCCGGTTTTATCAACACTCTTTCAAGAGTTGCTGCTGAAAACGGTGTTGATATAATGCTTGAAACAAAGGCCAGTGAGATTGTTAAAGATGAGAACGGCCGTGTAGTAGGTGTTATCGCAAAGATGACTGACGGAACACCGGTAACCCTCACTGCAGAGAAAGGCGTAATAATGACAACCGGCGGCTATGGTGCAAACCCTGAGATGATTGCAAAATACAACACATACTGGCCGGATATTCCAAAAACAATGAAGACTACCAACACAGCAGATGCTATGGGTGACGGTATTGTAATGGGAACAGATGCAGGAGCCGATCTTGTCGGTATGGGTTTTGTACAGCTTATGCCAAGTTCAGACCCTGAGAACGGAGCCCTTTCAGGAGGTCTATGGGGAAGTGCAGAAACACAGGTTTTCGTCAACAAATCCGGAAAACGCTTTGTAAACGAATACGCAGAACGAGATGTTCTTGCTTCAGGAGCACTTTCACAGCAGGATGCGCTTTTCTACATTATCTGCGACCAGGTAACTGCAGGAAACCCGCAGCCCGGCGGAAAGAACTTCTGGGGTGATGATATTGATACTCTCATAGCCACTCAGAAGGTTTACAAGGCCGACACACTTGCTGGCCTTGAAGAACAGCTTGGAATGCCTGCAGGCGCTCTGGAAACTGAAATTGCTAAATACAACTCATTTATCGAACAGGGATCTGATCCTGATTTCGGAAAGAGAAACTTCGGACCGAAGCTTGTAAACGGACCGTTCTATGCAACTCCCCGTTCACCCTCTGTTCACCACACAATGGGCGGACTCAGAATTGATACGAGCGCAAGAGTCCTTGATGCAGACGGAACCCCGATTCCCGGATTCTACGCTGCCGGAGAGGTTACAGGCGGTATTCATGCAGGTAACAGACTTGGCGGTAATGCAATCTCTGATATCATGACTTTTGGAAGAATCGCAGGAAACAGCGCATCTTCTGAGCTTTAATTACATCAGGGCTTAGACCTGGTTTAAAAAGGGTCCGGACAAATAATTGTCGGACCCTTTTTTATTTGTAATCTGGTAAAACACGCTTTTTTACATTATCATTATTAAATGACGAGTGCCTTATCAATAGCAATACTGGTTTTTATCATTCTGGAATCTACTAATATTATTATCCTATATTTCTTTCCCGGTGCAAAAAATGGAAATGGTATCGGCGTTTTCAACGCCTATGAAAAATCGAAAGCCGATCCGGAAATTCACGCTTTTGTAAAATATCTCATTAACTGGGTAGCAGGCACCAAGCTGATTTTCATAGCGCTTCTTATTGTTATTCTGCTTAAAGGTGATGACACCCTGAAACTGCTCGCCGTTATAGTACTTATTCCATCGATAGCCACTTTCTATTGGCGGCTCTATCCTTCAATCAGAAAAATGGACAAGAATGATCAGGTTTCGCCAAAAGGCTACTCAAGAATCCTGCTCATACTTATATCACTGTTTCTGGCCGGCTTTGTTACAGCTTTAATTATTTCACTTCTATAGTAAAAAACCGGAAATTTTTAGTTGGCAATTTTGCTCCTGCTGTTTTAAATTATATAGGGGGCCTTATATATGCAGATAAAAAACGAAGACAGTTTCATCAGAAACGTTGAAGACCTTATCGATCCGGCCGAGGTCTGCAACCTGTTTTTCTTCCAGGGATTCCGGAAATTCCTGCCCAATTCTCTTTTTAAAAAAATGCTGATAAAAACATCAAGAAAAACGCCCTACATGGGCTTCGTCATCGAGCCATACAGTCTTTTTCTTTTTTTCAAGCTTAAAGACATCGAAAAAGCGCAGTCAATGCTGCCTGACAGGTTTAAACTGGTAAAAGCCAGGGTATTTGAAGATGATGAACCGGACTACTATTTTGGAATCGGAAACTTAAACACCAGAGGCAGCACCTTCTGGGGAATAAGACTAGAGTCATACCTGATTGCACAAGACACAGAGACCGGCCTTATTTCCTGGATATTTTTTGACATATTAAGCAATACAATAATTGCTGTGCCGTCTGAAGGAGTAATCGACCCCAACAGCAGAACAGCCCTGTTCACAACAAGCTCAAAGGGTGATGTCTATCTCGATATAAAAGATGATAATTCAGACCGCCATCTTTCCCTGAAGGGAAATCTCAATAACGGAGTCATACGCAGGCCCGACCAACCGCTCTGGGTTAACGGAAACACATCAATAGGCCATATAAAAGATCTATCCGATTACGAAGACGACCCCTTTGCGGTTATCTTTGACCCCTCAGAAGTAGGCAGAGCTATGGATATTCCGCCGGAAGATATAAGCATTTCAAAAAATACACTGGTTCCCGATTTTGCAGAACAGAAACTGGCAAAGGTTGCCTGCTTTCCCTTTACCCAGCATTATATTGCAGACGCCCCGGGTTGCCGGACCTATATTAAATCAACTGATGATCTGATAAAAAACTACAACAGCCTTGCCGAAATGAAAGGGATGAAAACATTCTCAACAAAGGGAATTAAACGGCTATTCTTTTTCGGAATACTGATTTTTCCAGTCATCTCAATAATTCTTTCTATATTACTTATGATAAAAACATGAGGACATCAAAGAATGAATAAAACAGAAAACAGAGATTTTATAATTAAAACAGAATCACTTGTTAAACCGAAAGATGTGACAGCAATAAGTTTCCTGGGAGACTTCAACCAAATTCTTCCCAAAAAAACCCAGGACAGTATCATGAAGAAAGGAAGCAGCAAGATCCCCTATATGGGATTTATCGTTGATCCCTACTGCTTCTTCCTTGCCTACAGAATAAAGGATATTGAAGCAGCACAGGCCATGCTCCCTGAAGGTTATGAGCTTGCAGAAGCCACCGTCTATGAAGGGGAAGAAAAGTACCCTATGGTTATATTAAGCGCTTTTACAGCCCGAACCTCGGCCTTTATAGGGACAAGACTCGAATTCTACCTCATAGCGCGAAACAAAGAAACCGGTCTTATCTCCTGGATCATCTCGGACTATGAAACCAACACTAACAGCCATGATCCTAAAAACGGTTTCTGCGGATACACTAGTGACCCTACAATATTTACAACTACACCATATGGTGAACTGCTTATTGATTTTAAAAATGAAAAACGAAACTCCGAGTTTGCTGCAAATATTGATCTGAACGGCGGAAAAATGAAACCGCTTGATAAGGCTCTATGGGTGGAGGGAAACCTATCAGTCGATTACGGGGGGCTTCTGAAGGATGAAACATCCGAAAATTTCAGCCTGATATTCGATCCTGCCCTGATGACAGAAGCACTTGAAATATCTGTTGATAAAATCGAGTTTCTGAAAAATACCTATCTATGTAACCTGATTGACTGCAACCAGCCGGAAAGTGCTGCAGTGTTCCCATACAGCCAGCATTTTATAATTAAACAGGATCTTGAGAAAAACAGCCTGAGTGATGAAAGCGGCCTGTTGGCCCAGATAAGCACCTTCATGAGTAAAACAGGCTTTAAAACAATGAAGGGTGATGACATCAAGAAACCAATCTTAAGAAGTATGATGATTTCATCGATCATCAACTTCGGAATAATTCTCTTTCTGCTTCTGAAGCTCTTACTCTAATCGGCAGAGTTCAAGACTTTTTTTCCAGACAGGCTCAGCCTGCTTTAAATCTCTTGCATGAGGGGCAGGACGTTCTTCGGTAGTCAGGTTGAAAAACTTCCCGCTTAGTCCCTTCATTTTTTTAGAAGCAGCCAGCCAGTACAGGGATCTTGCAGAAATTTCCGGATCTTTTGCTGAGCTTAAAACCAGCTTCTGCTTGAAAAACAGGTAAAGTCTGCCGTTGTTATTACCCATGTCCGAACGTACATTCCCCGGATGCATTGCGTTTACAGTGACATCTGTATCTGAAAAGTATTCACTGAACTTCTGCATGGTCAGCAGTTGGGCGGTTTTAGCCGCCCCATAGCTTTTAAGACCGGTATACAGATGCCGTCGCCACTTTAGATCGGACAGATGTACACCTGCCATAGCAAAGCGATGTCCCTCCGAATTTACATATATAATTCTGGCCCGATTTTCTTTTTTAAGTTTTTCACTAAGCAGATAGTTCAGCATAAATGAAGCAAGATGATTACACTGAAAAACCATCTCGATATTATCAGGAGACAGAGTCATTTTAGTATGATAAACACCGGCATTGTGAATAATAACATCAATAGGCTTCTCAAGTTTAATAAGTTTGTCAGCACAGGCTTTCACCTGCTCTATTGAACTGTAATCCACAATTACAGTCTGAATATCACAGTTATATTTTTCCCGCAGCTCTTTTTCCAGCTTTGCAGATTTTTCCGGGTTCCTGTTAAGACAGATCAGAGACGCACCCTTCCCGGCAAACAATCTTGCAGTCTCCAGACCTATACCTGCTGTTGTTCCTGATATTACAACCGTTTTTCCTTTAAGAGATTCATCGCAGTTCTCCGGCTCCTTCTTATCATTACCTATAAGATCAGCCATATCCTTGATACGGTATTGAATCAAATAACGGAGCAAAGCCATAAGAAATCTCCTTCAAATTTATTTAGACAAGTCTAAAGGTTTTCACTGTAAATCACAAACAATTTTAATGTTTATAAGTACTTTAAATCAGGCCTTTCTGTACACGGCAGTCTGTCTGGAAACGGCAACAATTTTACCCTCAGGATCTGTAACAATACCGTCTTCTACAATGATACCGTCAGTATAGAAATTTGTTCTAAAACTGGACCAAAGTGCATCCACATCTGGAGATCTGGCAATAAAGGCGGAAAGCTCAAGCGTTGGGACCCAGGCGGAAGCTCCCAGTGCGGCAAAAATTGAGGGTGGAAAGCAGTCTACAGCAAGAGGAACCGAATATAAATCAAAATTTCGGGGTTCTCTGAAGCGTATCCACCCGTTTACCACTCCCGGCTTTTTTAACTCATCCTTCATCCATCCTGACGTAGCCGGGTCTACTTTCACACTCATATTTTCATACATAATTGTGACACCGGGTCTGGTCATTTCTATGCAATCAGCTTCTAAGGCGGAAGGTTTATAATCGGTAGAGTCGGAAAAATCTTCAGTTTCTCCGGTTTTCTGAGAAAGAGTGCAGAAAGTTCGAAGGACTTTTTTGTCCTCCTGAACAAGGCTTACCTCAAAACGATCGAAATTCCTCGATACAGACAGTTCTTCAACCTGAATTTCGACCTTTCCAGGCAGTGTGCGGTCAAGATAGTTCGCAGTTACCTGCATACTTCCGCTTTTATCACTGTAGAAAGACGCAGCCTTTCCTACTAAACCTAAAAGAAGTCCTCCATTTAGATTTCCCCTGTGTGTCCAGTTATCAGAGATATCAGCCTGAAGAAGATGGTCTCCGGTCTCTGTAAAATTCAGTTCCTGATCAAATTTATGCATGGTGAATCCTTTATTATATGCTAAAAAGATTCTATCCGGATTGTCCTGTATTTTCAATAATATACTCATAACATCTTTAGTTCATAACTTTTACTGATATTTAACAATTTGCACAATTGTGCATCTTGACCCTTCGTTTTACGACCAGTATACTCGGAATTAATCTGATTAAAGAACCGAGGAATAAGGAATTATGGACACAAGCAGAAAACTGGGTTTAGGAAAGGATTTAGAAAACCCTGAAGAGCGTGCGAGAACACTGAGATATATAAATCTTAAACTGACTTCAATGGGCCTTCCTCACAGCAGCAGCACAGAGAATATGGACATTGAAATTGCCCACGATCTTATCGAAAACTATAAAGAAAAGAACCGTCTGTTATCTACCTATCATTGTCCGGTTGATAAACGCATCCAGGACTTTCTGAACAGGTATCTTGCAGACGTTGACACCGACGAACTGCCCGAGCTGCCTACAGACACCCTGATTCTGGACAGATACGGTCTTGCCCGTGAACTTTCGATTCCGCCGGATAAAAACGAGTTTATAACCGACATTATCAGTTCCTACAGGGTAAAACAGGGCGTACTGCATAACCCGAAGAACGACAGACGGACAACCAAGGGTGTATTCCATATAGCCGAGGGCGGTCTTCCTATTCCTTTTGACAAGAAAGCAGTCCCCAAACAGACATTCGCCCTGCTTTTAAAAGAAGCACTTAATCCTCCTTCAATTCTTACAAAACTTCCGTTTACGGATTCACAGGAAGATAAGGCCGATGTAATTGCATCCCTTCTCCTCAGACCTGTAGTTGTCCCTGAGGTTCCCGGTTTTTCAGAAAGAAGATCAATTGAGATAAGATTCTTTGCTCCTGGCAATATGGTCTGTAACCTGGACTTTGTTGAATCCATTTTCGGTAATGCCGGAGATCCCTATCTTCCCGAGCATGATGCAGCCCTTGATCCCGAACACTGGACAGGCCATACAGGATGTATAATCCTTGCACCGCATCTGACAAATGTCACAAAGGCCGAAATGGGTCTGCCGAATGAAAAATATGCGACAGAACGCCAGAAAAAAGACGGTATGTTCTGGACTTCAAAAAATGAACTCTATAATGACGGAAGTCCGTTCAAACTTACAGCAAGAGATGAAAGCGGTGTTATTGTCACTCTTATAGCCGACAACTACTTCGGATACTGTAAAAAGGAAGTCAAAACCCAGATAGGTTATTCTGCAAATCTCTTTGGAGTGGTGGAGGAAGAGCACGCCGGAGGTGCACTTGCATTTCCCAGTTTCAATCTTGGTACAAGGTTTATACCGGACAGTAACATGTCTTTTCTTCATCAGAAAAAAGGACATACGTTCGCAAACTTTGAACATGTACTGGGCGATGATTTAATCATACACCGCAAGGGTTTCGGTTATGATAAAAATTTCAAAAACATAATCTACATCCCCGAAACCGCTGCCATAGATCTTGAAACACAGCAGGCTGTATGGGAAAAAGACGGGGAAAAAGTAACAATAAAGGTTCTTCCTGAAAATTACTACCTTCATCCTTCAGGATACAAGATCCAGATGAGAAAACATTTGGCATCACCGGCATGGATGCTTGTCGGAACAGTTGCCGAAGGAACATTCTGTCATAAACCAAGCACCGTTTCAGGCGGAGGAAAATCCGAGATATCAAAATCCATTCGTGATGCTATGAGATTCAGCTCGGTATTCATAGGTGATTTTGAAGAGGATATGGCCAGAGCCGAAGAAATTATTTCCTACAATTATGGAAAACGGTTCAAGCCTGAATACCGGAAGACCCTGAAACCGGGACATACCACCCGGCCGCTTTTAAGTGATGAGCGTTCACTGGGTTCAGTTATTAAACTGCTTTCCCCGTCAACAAACAACACCGACGAGTTTAACGAATGGCTTGAAAAAATCCCGCTGAAGGTTAAAATGCTTGTCTTCCTGGTTAAGCGGTTTTATGAACCAGAGTGGGGAGATAATTGGAAGGATAAATTTTCAGTTGATATTATCAATAATGAACCCGGTCATATACTTAAATTTCACAACAGAGAACTTGTCGGAAGCTACCTCAAGCTTGGAACAACAAAAACAGGCAGCTGGGTTACAAACAAGCTGAGACAGGATTATATGCCTGCTGAAAAAGTTCAGCTTGAAGATGATATTTCTGCCTCAATAACCTTATCAAAGACCCAGGTTAAGGGACTTTCAGAAGCAAACACCCATCCCAGTGTAAAAATTGTAGAAAACTGTGAAAACAGATTCTTCCAGAGACCTGATGACGCTGTTCACAGAGGCCTGGATAAACAGGCGGAAAAAGACCTCGGCTCAAGAGGAAACTTTATCAGTAACTTTGAACCGCTTCAGAAGCAGAATGCTATCGATATCTATGAGAAAACAGCGGGTTTTTACGCCTACACTGAACCGATGCAGAATGTAATAAAAGAGTTTAAAGAGAACGGAGGCGATGATGAATATTTTATCGCATCCTCACATCCCAGAATAGTTGACGGCGCACCTTCAAAGAACCCCAGATACCTGCAACTCAGGCCGGATCTGGAGGATGGAATCACAAAATATCTTGGTGAGATAGGAATGAGACTTTTCCGTAAGCTTCCTGCGGGATCTCCGCTTGCTGCGCCGGTAAATGCAGTACTTGCCGGACGAAGAAACAATCCCGCAGACCACGAAGCAGGCATTCGTCCGCTCGCTGTATATGCCCCAATTCATTATCAGCAGCTTCCGGAGCTTTTCATGGACTTCGTCTGCAGCCTCACAGGAAAATCTCCATCAACTACGGGAGCAGGATCTGAAGGGGCACTTACAAAAGCACCGTTTAACGCCCTGTCCGCTACAAGTGATTTGAACAACGCACTTCTTTCTTTCATTCTGACCGGCTATAACGGCTATACATCCGCAGCCGGGTACATCGGACCTGACTACAAGGTTGATCATGATATCAGCCTTCTGGTTCCTGAACTCTGGAGCAGAATGTCTGAAGAAGAAAGAGATCCGAAAAACCTGATAGCGGAAGGACTTCTGGACAAGATTGATGACTTTGAGTACAAGGGAAAAAAGGTTCTGGCAAGCAGGCTCGGATACCGTTTTAACAGGGAATTTCTTTCCACCTACATGGGACGAATTTTTGACAACCCTGAAGTTGTATTCAACGAGGAAATGCTTAAACCTGAACTTCAGAGCATGGAAGATTTCGTAGACGGAATCAATAATATTGTTGAAGCCCAGCAGAAAGTTGCAAAGGGATATATTGCAGACGGAAGCGTTAATGCTGCTATTCCTCCGCTAAAAGCCATACTGTACATCATGGCCGAAGGAAGCTGGGAAGGAAAGACTGCTGAAGATCCTGAAGTAAGAAATCTGTTCGAGAGGGAATATGTTATAGAGAGTGACTGGTATAAAGCCAGACTTGAAGCTTTCCGGGCGCAGAGAGAACAGCAGGTTCTAAACGGAATGTCATATATGGAAGAATTCCTCAAATCAGAACGCCATAAAGATGAAGCAATGCGACTGGGCATACCGACAAAGCTTCAGCAGGGAAAAGAAAAGCTGAAAGAAGTAAGGAGCCCGGAATACATCGAGCGGCTTGTAGGAACAATCGGACTCGATCCGCTTTACAGGCAATAGATTAACTTTCAATGAAATGAGGGGCTGACTAAAAACAAATCTTAGCCAGCTCTTTTTTTATACCTCAATACCTAACCCCATCCAATGTTTTTTTTCATCAGGTGAATAATTATCAGGGTAAAATTTTTTAAACTTTCGACCGTCAAGGTTCATAATATTTTTCCTCCGTCATAAAATATTCCGGCAGTTGGATCTTTTTACCGGCGAGCCATAATAAGGCAGTAAATTTCACCAGTCAAGAAAAATATTGACCCTGTGCTTTAATAAGCATAAGATGGAGACATCACAAATCACGGATTTTATAAAATGGAAAAATTAAACAAAGATAAAAAAACAGGCTCAATCATAGCTTTTTCATTTTTTACGGCAGTCTCAATAATTCACATTATTCTAACCAATATGGCCGGTAATTACTTTGACTATAGTAAAGTACTGCTTATGCCGTCACTGGCTGTATTCTTTTTACTGACTGTACAGAACAGAAAAAAGGGACTCCCGATCGTATGGGCTGAAGCAGGCCTGTGGCTGGGAAATGTCTGCCTGATATGGGGAGAGGAATCGAAGGTTCTTTTCATTGCAGGTTCAGCTTTTACAATCATCGGATTCCTAGGATACATTTTTATTATGGGAATTAATATCTATAAGCTCTCCCGATGGTTTATGCTTATTCAGCTTCCGCTGATCTGGATCTGTACCTTCTTTATAATTTTAATGAAAGACGATTTAGGCTCAATGCTAATACCCATCGCAATCTACATGACCCTGATAGCGTTAATAAGTATTACCGCACTTGGACAGCTCATGAGTAATCCGCACAGCAGGGGAAGCCTCGTAATGTTTCTGGGATCCCTTTTCTATATTGCTGAAAACGGACTGTATACGGCAAATCATTATATGAGTTCGGTAAGTTTCGGTGAGAATATTGTTCATCCCTGCTTCATCACAGCACAGGCTCTTTTTGCACTCGGCTATCTTATGATAGAAAAAGAACAGTTGAAAAAAAATGAGATTTAAAACGTATGTCACACTATTAATCATCAGTTTTTCAGCATCATTTCTGTTTTCATGTCAGCCATATTATCCTGATGAAAACTTTAACAAGGAGGATGCTCCTGTCGAACTTGTTCATGAAGATCTGAGCTTTAAAAGCCCGTGGGGCTATGATAAATTTTCAAACTCACTTCGCAGCTACCCTCTGCTTGTTTCCGGAAAGTGGGGTGAAGGAGAATCACAGTACGGGGTGGAAAGCGAAACCCATCCATTTTTTCCACAGAAATATCCCGCCTTTGTGATTGACTACCAGAAGACTTCGGAGTCAGACGGTGAGGCGCTTGCACTGTGGATTAAAAGCGCGGTTGATGTCGGGTACAGGATAGACACCGACAGAATCTATCTGACCGGATTCTCCTGGGGCGGCTCAAGCAGCTACCCGATTGCAAAGGGAATGTATACAGAAGGGCTGTATTTCGCAGCAATCATACGTTGCGCTGGAGGTAGCCAGTCAGATCTAACTGAAGAAATTGCGGAGCAGACTGCCGTCTGGTACCATATAGGACTCGAAGATACTGAGGAACGGGTGGCCGTAGCCAATGAAGCGCTGGAATATATGCGGAATTACGACTGCAATAAATGGGCACTTGAAACAGAAAAGACGGATATACTATCTGATTACGAACGGACTACTGTAACTCTGACCCGCGGAATATATCCGATGTTTAAATACAGCGAATACACCGGCATGGGACACACAGCAGGGCCCTGCTACACAGATACTGACTTATTCCCATGGCTTTTTGATAACTCACTCAAGTACAGGTAAAATTAAACTCTCAAATTGGAAATATCTTTCTGCATTTCCAATAATTAGAATAATAGATGTGCATATGCCTGATTTACTTAACATGAGAAATTTTGTAGTTCCTGAAATCATTTTCGGACAGGGGTCCGGAAAACTGACAGAAAGGCATGAAAAACAGTTTTCAGCAAAAAAGGTCCTGATAGTTTCAAGCCCCAGAAAAGACAACATAATTGCAGAGGCAGAATTATTCAAAACTATCAGGGAACAGAAAATAATATCAGGAATAACACAGCATCTCAGCGAAAACTGGCGAAAAGAAAGTGAAGGAAAAATAAAAAGTATTAATATAAAGAATTATCTTGAGGATTTTATTTCTGATCTTATTCTGACGTTTATACCTGAGGGTATAGAAATAGAGACGACCTTTACTATCAGTTTCCCAATAGCCTGACCGGCACTACTTCACGGGCACTGGATAAATCCCTGCTGCCACAGACAGCCGCCGCAGGAGGGGTGACCGTTACCGAAACAGTCTTCACCGTTGTCCTCGGCCATCTCACAGGAATTGCAGTAAGTACACGGAGAAAACTCCTCAAACTGAAGTCTTTTTCTGAACTCACGGTATTCGGACTTCATCCATATTCCGGATAGAGTCTCTGATTGAATATCCCCGAAATGACAGGCATCGCTTTTTCGAAGAGTTTTATCAAGGTATGATTCACTGTTGTAAAACAGCGGTGTGCATGGACTTACCTTACCGTCCCAGCGGATCGAAAGACTTGCTTTTTTCATAAAGGGACAGACCCCTATCCGCTGATCCCTCTCATTGCCTGCAATTGAATACCAACCTCCGGCACCTGCTGTTGTTTTAATAATTTCAGAAACCTCATCTGAGACATCAATTCTTGGAAAAGATATTTCAATGTCTCCCCGTCCCCACCAGTTACCTGAAGACATTTTATACAGCCGTTCTTCCGCCAGTTCTTCTGTAAAGGGAAGTACATTGCTTACTGAAAGTTTTACAGCATTCATTCTGCGGCAAATATCAATAATACCCGGCAGGTCATTTATATTACTCTTCATTGCAACAAAGGCTATGCCCAGATTAGGATTTTCTGAAAAACGCAGAACCTTGGCATTTCTTAGACTGCTCAGATTATCAAGAATAACAGGAAGCATATTACCAAGCCTTACATCCTTATAACTTTCAGGTTTTGCTCCATCCAGCGAAACCCAGATAATATCCAGTCCGGCATCAATCAGTTTTTCGGAAGTTTCAACGTTAAGCAGTGTTCCGTTTGTAATCAGTTCTGCACGCCATCCGTTTTTTTTAATTTCGCGGATCATTCTGAATATTTCAGGATGAGTAAGCGGCTCACCCCATCCCCCGAAAATGAAAGTAAAAGGCTGCTCATTCCCTTCAAGCATCCTGCCTGTATCTTCAATTATTTTCTGAAAATTCGAGTAAGACATCAAGCCGGTTTCTTCTTCCCAGACATTTCTAACGCAGGTCTTGCATTTCAGATTGCACTGATTAGTTACCTCAAGATAAATACGTTTAAGAATATCAGCTGACTGTCTGATAAAAATTCCGTCAGCATATTCTTTTATATCGTACTGCCCGTCCTGATTAAATCCATATTTTTCAGCTACTTCATCAGGAATTGTCAGATTAATAGTTTTCATGTCCGTACTCCAGATTTCCAGGTAACTATCAGGTTATAATGATTAGCTCTTTCAGGCAAGACTGATAAACAATTGAAAAGTATAATTGACAGGGTTTTAACTGCTGTCTATTATTAACTCATGTCTACAAGCTATGAAATTGTTTATTCAGCATATGAAGCTACTCACTGGACTCCATCAGAAATTGAAGCGGGTGATGATGTTAAAATTTGTCAATATTATGATCTGTATAAAGAAGTTGTTAACGGAATCGAAACATATTATATTCTCACCGATACAGGTAATAAAAGATATGCAGAAGAACTCAACCGGAAAGGCGATTTTATAGTTTTCTGAAAAAGAGCTGCCCGGTCAGGACAGCTCTAATAATCTAAAGAATTATCTATGTCTTCTTTTATCTTTATGTCTGAAGTCCTTGTGACAGTCGTCTTTATAAACAGGATTCGGAGTAACAGGACCGTCTTCAATCATCTGTCAAAATCATACATGGTATTCCATCGTTCCAAGTCCGGATAGTCTATTGCAGCTTCACCGAAAAGCCCGATAGGGTTAGGAGTTTCTTTTTTGATACCCAGATACTCAAGAGCCATACTGTTAAACCAGCAGGCGAGATCTATAAAATCCTGCAGCCTGGCGGGTCTGTCCGAAATATAATTATCAAGAAGTTATCTGGACGGTTCGTCTCCGTCAGACATTTCAGGGTAGTAACGTTCACCAAAGAAATACGGAACTCCATGAACAGGATGCTGCCTACAGCTATAAAGCTCTCCCCTTTAATTGCAAGACTGTCGGCCCATTTCTACTTACTGTTTGAAGTAAATATTTTTGCATTCGTTATTATTAAATCAGCTTTTTCCATTGGATTTTCCGTAACTGATTTTATACCATTTTCTTGATTAAATAAAACAGAAACATTAATATTGTGATTATGAAAGATACAATAAGTAATATTCGTTCGCTTGGGTTCCATTGGGAAACCAGGGATCCTTTTCTGTTCTGTGCTCATCATTATGATCATTATCCGAATGGTAACGATCTGCAGGGCCCGGACGCCTCTCTCTCCGGAAGAATGATAGGACAGGACTTCACGCTTAAAGACGGGTGGAGAATGTACCACGGAGAAAAAGTTCCAGGCTTTCCCGAGCACCCTCACCGAGGATTTGAAACTGTAACGATAGTGCTTGAAGGCTATGTAGATCATTCGGACTCACACGGATCCGGAGGGCGCTACGGCGAAGGGGATGTCCAATGGATGACCGCCGGAAGCGGACTGCAGCATTCTGAAATGTTCCCCTGTGTCCACAGAGACAAACCGAATACCCTGCATCTTTTTCAGGTATGGCTCAACCTGCCGGCAAAATATAAATTTGTTGATCCGCATTACACAATGCTATGGGCTGAAAAGATTCCGGTGCTTCATAAGACCGATGAGAACGGAAAAAATATTTCAATTCGGATTATTGCCGGGAACCTGCACGGAGAATCGGCACCCGCACCTGCACCGGATTCATGGGCAAACAAACCGGAGAACAATGTAGCGATCTGGATAATAAACCTCGAACCGGGAGCAGAATGGAACCTTCCTGAAGCCCCTGCAGAAAGCGAAAGAACGCTGTATTATTATGAAGGAAGCGGACTAACGGCCGAAGGAAAAGAAATTCCCGAAAACCACGGGTTTGATGCAGCATCGGATACAGTAATTCATCTTGAGAATACTGGCAGTGATGTAAGCCGGATTCTAATGCTTCAGGGAAACCCTATTAACGAGCCGGTAGTTCAATACGGTCCCTTTGTAATGAATACAAGCAGTGAAATCAACCAGGCAATTTTAGACTATCAGCGGACACAGTTCGGAGGCTGGCCTTGGGACAGCAGCGAGCCGGTTCATTCGCTTGATGCAATTCGTTTTGCACGGTACGCGGACGGTACAGAGGATAAACCTTAAAAATTCATCCTCCTGATGACGCTAATTATAACTTTATAAAATTGCATGTATCTGTTACAGATATCTATTTTTCATATATGGCAGCCATATCATGTATTCTTCGCTTGATTTCTTTACGGATATGTAACGGCTCTAAACATTCGCATTTATCTCCAAAACTAAAAAGCATATTGTAGTAGTAATCATTTTCGATGAAAGGAAATTTGACAATATAATACCCGTTATCTTCCGGTGAAAAGTCTTCATAAGAACAAAAATCACGAACCCTATCCAGCACATCTTTATGAATACGGAGTTTGATCTTCCTTTGAATTGTTTCTAAAATTTCCGAAAATTCTAAAATCGGTTTCTGATAGTCTAGTGGTATAAAAGATTCATCATCTATTTTAAGATTCGATATACGGGATAGTTTGAATAATCGATAATCAGTTCTGGTATGGCAGTAGCTGTGCAAATACCAGTGATTATTTTTCAATACAAGCTGATACGGCTCTACAATTCGTAAAGTTTGATTTGCATGGTGAGCTGAATACTCAAACGACAATAGCTTACTATCCTGTAAGGATCTTTTGATCAGGTCCAAATACAATTGTATGTTTTTGTTGCCCATCCAGGGGCTTAAATCTATATATATTTGATTTGCTTTTAATTCAATGTCTTTCGCCCTGTCTGCAGGGATAAAACTCTTCACTTTTGCAAGGGCGTTTATCAGTTCATCACCCCGTATCATGTTGGAAATACTGGAAAGCCCCATTAAAATTGCAGAAAGATCTGCTGTAGAGAAAACATTTTTTTCAATTTTGTAATTCTGCATAATTTCAAAACCACCGCCCACTCCGGGTATTGCGCAGACAGGAATCCCCGCAATATTGATGGTATCTATATCGCGGTAGATTGTCCGGGGTGATACTTCAAAAATATCAGCTAGCTCCTTTGCGCCAATACGCTTTTTATCAAGGAGTATCATTATTATGCTGACAAGCCTGTCAATTTTCATCAGATAATTACCTGCTTTATATTTTTATATTGTTGCCATACTGTTGTCAACAATTGTATGTATAATTGAAAAATAAGCATATAAATCTGCTAATGAGGAGGATATATTTTGCAGAAAAAAGCCATCGTCGTAATAGATATTCAAAATGACATAACCGGGAATTATAAAAATGTTATTGGTAACATAAATAAAGCAATCGATTGGGCCGCCAATAATAAAGTTCATGTAGTCTATATAAAGCATGAAAATCTATCAGCCGGTTCGAGGGTACTTAAACCCAATACATTCGGGGCTGAGTTAGCTGAAGACTTGAAAGTAGTTTCAGAGAAGATCTTTACAAAAACCAGGACTAATGCATTAACCAGTGAAGAATTTAGAGACTTTATCAGTAAAAATGAAATTGGAGAATTTTATATAGCGGGAGCAGATGCAGCTATATGTGTTAAATCAACCTGTTTCAATTTACGCAAAGCAGGTTTTGATGTAAATGTCTTATCAGATTGCATTACCAGCTGGTCAATGAAAAAAATTCCCGAGATGCTGGAATATTATCAAAGCAAAGGCTGTAAAAATATTTGCTTAAACGACATTCTGAATTAATTCAGCCGGAAGGAATTGTCAGTCAGAGAAAACCAGTTGCGTATCGCCGGAGTCGGGACAACAAGACCGTCCCTTGTGATGAAAACAGCCTCAATGTCAGAGCAGCCTTCGGCTTTTTCATATGCCGTATCAAGTCCGCCGGCCTGCAGGATCGTTGCCCATAGATCAGCTTCGATAGAGGTCCCGGCAATAACCGTCACACTTGCAAGGTCTGTCTCAAAGGGCCGGCCGGTAAGAGGATCAATCATATGATGATACTTCTTTCCGCCAGACTCAAAAGTTCGTTCATAAATACCTGAAGTAACAACAGAGGCATCTCGGATGGCAAGCGTTCCTGCAACGGCGCCTCTTGAATCAAAAGGTGACTGGATTCCGATCCGCCAGTAACCGTCCGCAGCTCTGTCGGAACCGCCCATAGCCAGGACATTTCCGCCGAGGTCTATCAGCCCCTGATAAATCCCATGTGAGTTATAAATCTGACCTGCAAGATCCGCTGCATATCCCTTCGCGATTGCCCCTAGATCAAGCTGCATATTTTTACGGGTAAGAAAAACCGATTGCATTTCATCATTAAGTACAGCATCTTCGGGGTTTGTAAGTTTTAAAAGTTCGGAAATTTCATCATCAGTAAGGATTCGGGGATTTTCAAATCCTATGCCCCAGGCCTTAACAACCGGACCCAGAAAGGCGTTGAAGCCGTCACGGTATTCAAGGCTGGCAGCAACAGCCCTTCGGACAATACTGTATACATCCGACTCTACATTAACAGCCGAGACACCCGCTGAATCATTTATTTCTTTCAGCTGTGATTTCTGCCCGGAAGCTGAAGGGCTGTTAACAGTCAGCCGGGCTTCCAGACTGCGGAGAAGATCGAAGACTGTATCAGTGACAGAGTGAGGGACCTCGCCGGGAATAATAGTACGGATCAGCGTACCCATTAGATTTTCACTGTTTATGGTCCGCTGATCCGACAATTTTATATACCTTTTACACAGTTTTTTCCAGCGACATAACCGTAAAAAACTGAGATTGAATGACTTACACCTTTGATAGCAATCGGATATTCAACAGCAAACCTGTTTCCCTGAATATTTCCGGCCACGTAAAGGCCTTTAATAATTTCACGTGTATTCTGATCAAATGTATGACAGTTTTCATCACTTTCAAGCCCGCCCAGGCAGCAGAGCATTGCGGTAACACCCATCTTAACTCCGTAAAAAGGAGCCTTGTCGATAGGAAACAGTCTTTTTGCAGGTTTACCAAAATCTTCGTCTTTACCCTTTGCGCAGAGTTCGTTGTATCTTTTAACCGATGCAATACCGGTCTTAACTTCTATTCCCAGTTCTTCAAACAGCTCTTCAAGAGTATCCTTTTTAACCAACTGATAGGTTTCTACAGCTTCATCAATCTCTTTCCGGCTACGGTAACTTCTGTCTTCTTCATTGTTCTTCGGCTTTATTCCATCATCATAGTAGCAGACTGTACCGTGGTTTGTAGGCATGAACGGAATTGCTTCAGGCCAGTTGTCATCAAAAATCTGGAAAGCCGCCTGGTTGGGCTGCATTTCTATCTGGTTTTCAAGCTGCTGTCCCGGAACACTCTCATTCATGAAACGTTCACCCCTGTCATTCAGGAAGAGGAAGGGAGTATTTCCCATGGCACCACCGGTACCTCCGGGGCCGCCCATATTATGTGTAATAGGAGCATGGTTCTGCTGTATTCGCGCACCAATCCAGGCTCCGAATTTCAGTCCATCACCGGTATTCGTCGGCATACCCTCCACGTCCCTGTTCATCCAGATTGACGGAACTCCGTTTTCGATTATATGCGGACAATAATAGCGAACCATTTCGGTATTGCTTGCATAATCACCCGAAGCGAGAATAACACCCTTTCTGGCAACGGCTTTAACATACTGTCCTGTTTCAGCATTACGGGCGTAAACACCAATGACCTTTTTGTGTTCATCAGTAATCAGCTTAACTACAAAATGTCCATAGAAGGGAGTCACCTTATTTTCACCGACAGCTTTATCCATATTAGCGAATACAACAGGATGCTGAGTCGGAAGGAATTCAACTGATGTCGGAATAGTCGGAAAAACTTCTTCACGGTAATTATAATGCTCAGGAAGCGGATGATAGAGCGGAACAAGGAATGAGTCTTTGTATTCATCCGGAACATCTTCCCTGTTGGTTTTACATATATAAAGATCCGGTTTTGCAGCAATCCACCAGTCAAAAACATCGGCACATTCATCAGCCCATCTCTTGATAATAGGTCTTTTTATTCTGTATGAACATTCCTTCATCATGTCATCGGCAATTTCGTCAGTATCAAGACCATCACGGCCCCACATCTTTTGAAGACGGCCATTAATAACAGCATACTCACCGCTTCTGGTCTGAGGTCCGTCAGCTTTTTCGAACACTATAACCTCGGCACCTTCTTCTGCTGCTGAACGTGTAGCACTAACACCGGCCACACCTGCACCGACTACAATAACATCTGTCTCAACATATTTCTCAATCTGTTCATCAATAATTACAGGTTCGTCACCAAGCCATGTAGGAGTAGGAATCACTTCACCATTATACTGAACCGCAAAAGGATCCTCCTCTCCGCAAGCCTTTGCAAGAGCCCTGTCAACACAGGCAATAATCCCTTTACAGGACATTGAAGCCCCGGTAATAATATCAATTGAAGTTGAATTCAGCTCAATCATGCGCCTGGGAATAACGTCAAATACATCCTCTTCGGCTCCTTCAATTTCTGAACCGCCGATAACTTCAATATCTTCAATCCCTTTCTCGTTTACCTTTACCTTAAGAGTAATTATGCCATGCAGATCATCAAAGCTCTCACGATAGGTACCGGGCTGGAATACTCTTGCTGCAAGCTTATCAGCATTAACGCGCTTGTATTCTGCCGACATGTCACTTTCAACAAAGTTCCAGAGAGACTCAGGTATTGCCAGCTTTCTACACTGATCATGCCTTACATAAGTTGATGCCGGTTCACCTGAAACAGTCTTCTGGACCCATTCAGGCTCAACAATGAGTTCACGTCCTATAGCAATAGCAGAGAATCCGGCTTCGATGCCCTTATCAGCCTGCTCCCCCCTCATTACACCACCGACACCGACAAGCGGAACTGATTTTAAAGTATTGGAGGCACTGCCAATAAGTTTTTCAAGAAGAGTCTCCTGATCGTCTCTGTTTACAATTGAAGTCTGATGCAGGGTCTTGGTTGAAAAGTGAAGGTAGTCAATTCCTTCAGCTGCAAGCTGCTCTAAAAGGAAAAGTGTATCATTGTACCTGATGCCCGGAACTTCAAGTTCTTCAGGACTAAATCGGTATCCTATTATAAAACCCTCATCAGGAACTGCAGCTTTAATAGCCTTAAGTACAGCAAGTGGAAACTGAGCTCTTGATTTTACATCACCACCCCATTTATCGGTTCTTCGGTTTGAATGGGGTGAAAAGAACTGCTGAATAAGATAGGTATTTCCACCATGTATCTCTACACCATCAAAACCTGCACGTACAGCTCTTTTACATGTTTCTGCAAATTCAATAATAAGATTATCAATTTCTGATGCTGTAAGTTCTCTTGGAACAACCGCACCTGCCCGGGGGGCTGCTATTGCACTTGGGCAGACAGGCTGTGCTCCATTAATAAGGGAGGGATTGGTCATTCTTCCGCCATGAAAAACCTGAAGAATGGCCTTTGTATCCTTTTCTTTAATAGCCTCGGAAATCTTTGAGAGACCTTCGATCTCACCGTCATTATCAAGACCTATACCGCCTGGGAAAACACGGCCGGTAGCATTTATATGCACACATTCAACAACTATAGCACCGGGGCCACCTGCACGTAGACCATAGTATCTAACAAGTTCATGCGGTGCAGTACCATTTGAGTTCCCGCACAAGGTAGTCATAGGCGCCATAATAATACGGTTTTTGAATTCAGCACCGCATCTAAGTTTAAGTTTTTCATTAAATTTGTGGGACATTATATTTTCACCTCTCTATAGGTTATTTTTTATTGCTCAGGTGATAAATATAATATAACTTTTTCCCCACTATATACATAATCAAGGATAGTGCTGATACCCATTGTATAAAAATGATATTCCCTGAGATGGTGAAAACCTGTGATTTTAATCGATCCCCGGCCCCTCTATCTGCAAATTTACTTTGGATTCTATAGCAGGATCACTGACCGAGGTAAAGAACTGCATTATTGTATTCAGCTCCTGGGCCTGAGCGGAGAGCTCTTCGGTGGCAGAAGCAGATTCTTCAATTAATGCTGCATTTTTCTGGGTATTTTCATCGAGAGAAATAAGAGCCTGATTAATTTCATTGGAACTTGATATCTGCTCCTGGGAGGCTGCGGAGATCTCTGCAACAAGTGCAGTAACCTTTCTGACCGCATCATTAATATCCTGAAGAACAACACCTGCCTTATTGGCTATTTCAACACCTTCAGATACCCTTTGGTTACTTGATTTAATAATATCGGTTATTTCTTTTGCAGCCCGATCCGAGCGCTTGGCAAGCTTTCTCACCTCAACCGCAACAACAGCAAAGCCTTTTCCATGTTCACCTGCCCTCGCAGATTCAATGGAAGCATTCAATGCCAGCAGATTCGTCTGAAAAGCGATATTTGTAATAACCTCAATAATATCAGCAATTTTATTGCTTGAAATACTTATTTCATTCATGGAGTTTACCATTTCATGAATAGTTTCTGCTCCGTATTCAGACTTTCCGGCTGCCTCCCTGGAAAGGCTGTCAGCTGTCTTGGTATTATCGGCATTGGATTTAATTGAGGCATTCATCTGTTCAATGGCAGAGGATGTTTCTTCCAAAGAGGCAGCCTGACGCTCTGTTCTGTTGGAAAGATCCTGATTTCCGGATGCCAGCTGTTCACTTGCAGAAGCCACCTGCTCACTTCCGCTTAATACTGAACTGACTATTTGAGAGAGTTTAAGCGACATAGTCTTCATTGAAGCATAGACCCCCCGCAGCTCACGATCGTCATACTCTATATCAAGATTTCCTTCTGCAATGCTCTCAGCAATCAATGAAATTTCATCCGGTTCTCCGCCAAGCCGTCTAAGTACAGATCTGGTAATCATAACCGCAACAAAAATACCAATCAGAATCCCAAGGCCGATACCCGTCCAGATAATTATGCTCTGCATAAAATTCAACTGTTCAGCATCCTCAACAAGCCCTTCCCGTTCCAGAGTCAATTGTGCAACCGTATCGTTTATTCCGGATTTTACGGCATTCAGATAACCTGCAGTTTCAGTATTGAAAATATTATTTGCCGCATCCTGATTTTCTATCAGAGTCTTCTCCAGTTCAATAATTTCCTGAAAAGCAGACCTTATTGATTCAAGATTTGGCAGTACTTCTGTTTCAAATAAATAGTATTTATCATCAAAATCAGCAGCATCATTTATTGCCGGTACAGCTTGATGAAGTTTTTCGTGGGCAGAAATTATCGGAACCATAATCTTTTTATATTCCGGCCAGGAATCTTTAAGTTCCTTATTCCAGCTGCTGGAAAGAAACTGACCAAATCCGCAGAGTGTCGGATCAACCTGTACATCAGAAATCTGACCTTTCATGATATCTTCAATTAAATTTGCTGCCCAACGGTTATGATCACTGAGCCTTTTATACAACTCTTCGCCAAGCCCCGGATGAATACTGGCCCAGAGCTCATCAATCCTGATAGCCGATGAATGAAGAGCCAGGTGATCCTGCTCAGCCTTCATAATAACCGCTGCAGAATCAGGCGAAAGCTGCTTCAGAGTGTCCAGTCCACCCTGATAAAACCATGTTCCGAATCCGCATTTATGTCCGTCAAACTGAACATTAATTTCATTAGAATTAAAAAGAAAAGACTCCTCCAGGCTTGATTTCCATTCATTATGAGCATTAACTGCATCCAGAAGACTGGTTTCTACTTCCCCTAAAGAATTAACATCCTCATAGCTCCCAATGGTACTGTTGCTGATAAGGAAAGCTATTAAACCTATAAGAAATGTAAGAGCTGCCATTCCAAGGAACCCGGATAATAAGGTAGTTTTTAATTTCATTAAATAGTCCTCCAGAACTTTGCTTTTTTTCCTGTAGATAAATTTTATGAACTAAATTTCAAATTAGCAATACCATGCTCGGAAATTACTTATTTTTTAATTATCGGTAATCCCTGGGAAAAAGTCATCCTTTTAAAATCTTCACAAAACAAACTAATTTTCTATATATAATTTATGTTATATTTCTCTAAACAAAAGCAAAGGAGTTTTAAATATGCGACATTCATACCTTTTTGACGGATTCTTCAATCATTACTGGCTATTGATATTAACCGGATTAATACTCGCCGCAATAATAATTTTTGCGCTGCTCAGCAGCAGATCCCACAAAAGTGAAAAGTCACAGAATCATATTGATGACAGCAAAAGAGAAACATTAAATAATTTTTCAGGGCTTGTCTGTGCAATGCTTGCACTGCAAGGCGATGGATTGAAGCAGTCGGAGATAGGCTCAAATCTCGGTCTTCCAGCTGATTTGGTAGCGGAAAATCTTAACGAGATGGAAAAGGAAGGTCTGATTACCAGAAAATGGGAAAATGAAAATTTTACATTTGTAATAGACAGATCATAGATTATATATTAGTATTTTAGAAATATTAGTTTGAGTATAAGGATCAGGCGGCCTTAAACGGCGCAGTCGGGCATTTAGTTGCAGCAGGAAAACCTGTGGGACCCATTAGTAGGGGTGTTCTGCAGGTTTTTTAATTTTTTTGAACATTCCCTGGCTCAGAAAGGGAGTATTCATGAAAAAAATCCTTTTTAAAGGCTCGTCCGTTGTTACCATTTCAATTATTGCAAACCTTCTGCTTTTTTCAGTAAAGTACATTATCGGTATCCAGAACCAGTCGCTCGCAATTAAAGCCGATGCCTGGCATACGCTGTCTGATTCAATCAGTTCCATCATAGTAATGGCAGGACTCTGGATCTCAAATAAACCGAAAAGTGAGAACCACCCCTACGGCTTCGGCCGCTTTGAAGAAATAACAAGTATCATTGTGGGAATAATGCTGGGATATATAGGCATTACATTTCTCAGGGAATCTATAATAAGTCTGACCTACGGAATTACGCATGTCCATTATTCCTTATCATCCATCATAATCATGATAGTCACAATCGTAACAAAAGAATTTATGGCCCAGATTTCCATAAAGACCGGAAAAAAGGAAACCTCCCGGTCACTCATCGCCGACGGCTGGCATCACAGAAGTGATGCGATATCTTCATTAGTCATTCTGATTGGAATCTGGCTTAACCGGTATATTGCACGTATAGACAGCGTCCTTGGACTTATTGTAGCCGTAATGATTATCTATGCCGCCTTAGAAATTATTAAAGACACGGTCAGGAGCATGATTGGCGAATCGATTCCCCAGGATATTAAAAAACTAATCGAGACAGCGGCATCCGACCAGACGCCGCAGATAAAGGGCCTTCATAATTTCAAATATCATAAATACGGCAGACATATAGAAATTACATTTCATGGATATTTCCGGGATGATATAAAACTGAAGGAAGCCCACGATTGTGTTTCACTTCTTGAATCGTATTTATTTAAAACTTCCGGACTGTATTGTCTGATTCATCCAGAGGTAAGAAGTGCTTCTGAATAAAAACCGTAATTTTTGAAATTCAGAGTATAACCGATTATTCACAGATTTATTAATGAAGAAAAAATAAACTGTCAGTTCCTGCACTTCTCCAACCCATCAGACGGATACTGATTCCGGTATAGAAAAAGCAGGCGCATGTTAATCATTTCCCCGCCGTACTCAATGAAACTGTGGTCCCAGTCAAGCGGAGTTCCGTTTACAATAATGTCGTATCGTTTCCGGTAGCCCTCGGGAAAGCTCTCATCGTAATCAAGAAACCACGACCATACGGAATCTACCTCAATGATCCGGTATTTTTCTGATTCGTTTTTCTTTTCTATATAACGGTTATTTTTTAAGAGGCTGATGCAGTAAATAGCACTGCTGACATCAAGCGAAAATGGGTCAGGGCCCGGAACCAGTATGCCGGCCGGGATATCGCCGGGCAAGTATCTATTCTGTGCAGATACCGGAAAAACTATACAAACCGTCATTGATAAAACCATGATGATTACTTGTATAAAATTTTTCTGAATCTGCATCAGATATGAAATTTCCTTTTTAATTTTTCTTTTACTGCAGGGGAAAGAAGAAGATGTAAAAGAATAAATAAAATACCTATAGGGATAGATACACTTATTACGGGAATAGACCATGATAATTTTATCAGGGTAGATACTGCAAAGTTATAAAATAGATCAATAGAAAAACAGGCGATTGATATTGAAAACAAAATATATGATACGATATTTAAACCTTTTCTCTTACTATGCAGAATGGTTTTTCTTAAAATCAGTGTCCAGAACATTGTATTAAAACAGATTATCAGACCAAGTGTCCAGAACCAGTTGACATTATCAGAAAAGCTGTCAATCAGATATAGGAAAATCATAACTGTCATGCCTATCCCGATAAAATTAAAACTAATAGAAGGAATAAGCCGCATGAGGAAGAACATTATCAAAACAACAGCAGCATTAATAGCTATTACATAACGCGACCATGTAAAGCCCTTAAAGAAGTGTATATCAAGTATCCCGAAAACAGCTGAAAGTACTATAAGTGTTAATAATAATGATATAAAGACAAAGGGTTTAGCCTCCATCCACTTCTTTTTCTGTTCAGCTTTCTTCAAATTATGACGGTTCAGCAGAAATGAATATCTGGAAACCGACTCCGAATCGGGCGATCCTGTATCAGGTATGGGGAAACTGCACAACGGACAATTTTTAATTTGTGAATCAAGCTCAACGCCGCACTTCGGGCAGTATGGCATAATGTTCTCCTTAATAATTTACGCTGATCTTAACAGGAAGACCCTGCTTTCTCAGACCCGAAAAAAACCGTCTTTCGAATTCCCGTTCATTCACAAGAGATCCGAATGTAATGCAAAAACGGTCATTATATGAAATACATCCTGCTTTAATTAAAGTTCCCTGACTGGGAGGTGTCAACAGTCTAACTTCCTCAATTTCATGGCTTATAGCTTCCGGTAATTTAAATGCTCCCAGATTTGATAATCCTCCGCTGTATTGTCTTTCTCCTAAATAATAGTAAAGAACCGAAAAAATTAATCTCTTTAACGGCAGAGGAATCAGCCTGATACCCAT